>NZ_CP023271.1:4632500-4694453 GCF_002966815.1 Stenotrophomonas sp. MYb57 | reverse complement strand
CAGCAATAATTGTCCGGTGGCCGATGCATAGGCGCGAAAAGGCGCCCAAACACAGGCCTGAAAGGGGGGAAATGGATGGCTCAGCCTACCACCGAGCGCCCGCCTTCGGAATGCTTGTCCCCTACTTATTCACAAAAAGATCCACAGCTATTGCACAGCCCGGTGAATTGGCGTAGCAGACAGGGGTTGACGGGAGGGGGGACACCTCTCTAAAATTTCCGGTTCTTTCCGTCCCATTCATACGAGAGGCCCACATGGCCACCAAGCGCACCTTCCAGCCCAGCAACCTCAAGCGTAAGCGCGACCACGGCTTCCGTGCCCGTATGAAGACCGCTGACGGCCGCAAGATCCTGTCGCGTCGCCGCGCCAAGGGCCGCAAAGTCCTGAGCGCCTGATTGCCATGCCGCATCCAGCGGCAGACGCAATCCATTCGACAGTGAATACTGCAGACCCGCGCAAGCGATTCCCTCGCTCTGCGCGGGTTCGCACGCGTGCCGAATATTCAACGGTCTTCAACGGCGCCCGCCGTGTGTCCGATCCGCTGATGACCCTGCACTGGCTACCGGCTGACCGGCCGGCCAGGCTGGGTCTGGCGGTTTCCCGCAAGGTCGATCCTCACGCCGTTGGGCGTAACCGGATCAAGCGCGTCCTGCGCGACGCCTTGCGTCAGACACGAACCGACATACAGCCAGGCGACTTCGTCGTCGTGGCTCGTACTGCTGCGCGTCATGCCAGCAACGAAGATATCCGCCAGGCCTTCCTGCGCCTGCTGCGGCGCCTGCGCGCATTGCCCGCGCCGGGCGTGGACGGCACAATGCCGCCGCCTGATGGCATTGCCATTTCCTCCGTCACCGAGCCGGCACCGCGTCCCGGCCCCGCTGAGCCTGCCTGCTGATGAACCAGACCCGTGTTTTCCTGATCTTTGCCTGGCTGATGGTGGCCGTGCTGCTGTGGATGGAGTGGAGCCGTGAGAAGTCCGCCCCGACCCCGGCGCCGACGACCAGCTCGGCCCCGGCCGCCGCCCAGAGCGTCCCCGGCGCGTCCCCGGGCAGCATCCCCAGCGCGCAGGTTCCCGGTGCCCCGGGTCAGGCCGCTGCACAGGCCCAGGCCAGCGCCACCCCGTCCGCACAGACCGTGACCATCACCACCGACGTGCTGCGCCTGAAGCTCGATGGCGGCCGCGTGCTCGACGCCGAACTGCTGCAGTTCCCGCAGAGCAAGGACGAAGGCAGCCCGCCGGTGCGCCTGCTGACCGAAGATCCCGCGCATCCCTACAGCGCGATCAGCGGCTGGGCCAGCGAAGACAAGAACACCCCGGTGCCGGGTGCCGACGGCTTCAAGCTGGTCGGTGACACCCGCGACTTCGTGCTGGCCAAGGGCCAGAACGAACTGCAGGTTCCGTTCGTATGGACCGCCGACAACGGCGTGACCATCAAGCGCACCCTGATCGTGGGCCGCAACGAGTATGCGATCCGCTTCAAGGATGAAGTCAGCAATGCCGGCGCCGCGCCGTGGAACGGCTACGTCTACCGCACCCTGGACCGCAGCCCGACGATCCTGTCGCGGAGCATGACCAACCCGGACTCGTTCAGCTTCAACGGTGCCACTTGGTACGACAACGACAAGAAGTACCAGCGTCGTGCGTTCAAGGATTACCTGGACGATGGCGCGCTGAACCAGGACATCACCGGCGGCTGGCTGGCGATGCTGCAGCACCACTTCTTCACCGCCTGGATCCCGCAGAAGGACCAGACCGCACACTACGTGCTGTCGCAGGTGGCCGGTCGTGACCTGATCGAAGCGCGTGGCCCGGCCTTCACCGTGGCCCCGGGCCAGTCCACCAGCACCGAGGCCCGCCTGTGGGTCGGCCCGAAGCTGGTCAACCTGATCGCCAAGGAAGACGTGCCGGGTCTGGACCGTGTGGTCGACTACAGCCGCTTCTCGATGATGGCGGTGATCGGCCAGGGCCTGTTCTGGGTACTCAACCAGGTGCACAAGCTGGTGGGCAACTGGGGCTGGGCCATCGTCGGCCTGGTGGTGCTGCTGAAGATCGTGCTGTACCCGCTGTCGGCGACGCAGTACAAGAGTGGCGCCAAGATGCGTCGCTTCCAGCCGCGCATCGCACAGCTGAAGGAACGCTATGGCGATGACCGCCAGAAGTTCCAGACCGCGATGATGGAGCTGTACAAGAAGGAAAAGATCAATCCGATGGGCGGCTGCCTGCCGATCCTCATCCAGATGCCGATCTTCTTCGCCCTGTACTGGGTGCTGGTGGAATCGGTCGAACTGCGCCAGGCGCCCTGGTTCGGCTGGATCCAGGACCTGACCGCCCGTGACCCGTACTTCATCCTGCCGGTGATCAACGTAGCGGTGATGTGGTTCACCCAGAAGCTGACGCCGGCACCGGGCATGGACCCGATGCAGCAGAAGATGATGCAGTTCATGCCGCTGGTGTTCGGCGTCATGATGGCCTTCATGCCGTCCGGCCTGGTCCTGTACTGGGTGGTCAATGGTGGACTGGGCCTGCTGCAGCAGTGGTGGATGACCAAGCGCCACGGCAGCGATCCGGTGCCGGCCACGGCAGCCACCGCTCCGGCCAAGAAAAAGTAAGGCGCGTCTGCGCCGACGGGTAGAGCCGGCCGCTGGCCGGCTGACCCAGCAAAGGCCCGCCGCAAGGCGGGCTTTTCGCATGCGGCGTTAGAATCGCCGGCACACCATTCCCCTTTGTTCGAGTCCGCCATGCCGCGTGCGCCGTCGTTCCGCCTGTTTCTGCCCAGCCTGCTGTTGACCCTGCTCGTGGCTGGCTGTGGCGACAAGGACGCGCAGGCACCGGCGGCGGTTACCCAGCCGAGCGCACAGGCTGCCGCTGCCGCCGACCCGGCCGCCGCGCCGTTGCTGGGCGCATTGCAGAAGCAGCTCGACGGCTATCGACGGATCATCGTGCTGCTGGCCGATGAGGAACAGCAGTCCGCGGCCGATCGCACCACCTCCACCCGCATCGGCCAGCAGCTGTTCCACGATGGCCTGGAACAGCGCGGCGCCATTGCCACGCAGTTCGACACCCTGCTGCGCGGCACCAGCCCGCAGCGCTTCGCTACCCTGGGCACGGTGCTGGATTACATCGAGTCGGCGCCCGAACTGTTCGATGCCGATCGCCTGGCGTTCCGCGAGGTGCTGCGTGACCTGCACGAACGCATCGGCGCCGATTCCTCGTTACCGGCGGTGAAGCTGCACCAGCGCATCGGTGAAGACCTGGAGGCGCTGGACGAGATCGAGCGCAACTACAACCAGGAACTGACCCGCATCTTCAGCCGCTTCGAGCGCACCCGTGCCATCGAACTGAAGCGCGAGAAGTGGGACGACTACATCGCGCACCTGCACAAGGACTACAGCCGCGAAGCGATCCTGCGCGACTACGGCGTGATCGAGCCGTACCCGATGTCGATGAAGGACAGCGACCGCGAGATCTTCGGCCGCGATCTGCCGCCGAAGACGGTGGTGCTGACCTTCGACGATGGCCCGCACAAGGCCTATACCGATGAAGTGGTGGCCATCCTCAAGCGCTACGACGTACCGGGCGTGTTCTTCGAGGTCGGCCGCAACCTGGGCAAGGTCGACACCGACGGCAAGGTCAGCCTTGGGCCGATGGCCAAGATCAGCCGCAACCTGATGGAAGAGGGCTACGCCGTCGGCAACCACAGCCTGACCCATGCGCAGCTGTCGCGCACCACCGGCGATGCGCTGCGCCAGCAGGTGCTGGACACCGACACCCTGCTGAAGGACGTGGACAGCAAGCGCGCGCCGCTGTTCCGCTTCCCGTATGGCGCACGCAACGCCGAAGGTCTGCAGCTGCTCAACGAGGCGGGCCTGAAGTCGATCATGTGGAACATCGATTCGATGGACTGGGCCGACCCGGTGCCCGAATCGATCGTGCAGCGCGTGCTCGACCAGGTGAACAAGGAACAGCGCGGCATCATCCTGTTCCACGATATCCACGACCGCGCGGTGAAGGCACTGCCGCAGATCCTGGACCGGCTGATCGCCGACGGCTACCAGTTCGCCGGCTGGAATGGCCGCGACTTCAGCGTCGCCCGACCGCGCAAGGGCAGCGACCGCGATGCCACCGTCACCACCGGCTATGAAAAATCGTGGGCGATCGTGGTCGGCATCGACAACTACGCCAAGTGGCCGAAGCTGGAATACGCCAGCCACGATGCCCAGGCCGTGGCCGATACGCTGACCGGGCAGTTCGGCTTCCCCTCCTCGCAGGTGATCGTGCTGAAGAACGAGCAGGCCACCCGCAACAACATCCTGGCCGCCTTCCACGACCGGCTGTCCGACGACCGCACCGGCAGGAATGATCGCGTGTTCGTGTTCTTCGCCGGCCACGGTGCTACCCGTCAGCTGGCATCCGGGCGCGACCTCGGCTACATCATTCCGGTTGATTCGGACCCGAAGGAATTCGCCACCGATGCCATCGCGATGACCGACATCCAGAACATCGCCGAGAGCATGCAGGCCAAGCATGTGATGTTCGTGATGGATGCCTGCTACAGCGGTCTGGGCCTGACCCGCGGCGGCCCGTCGTCATCGTCGTTCCTGCGCGAGAACGCACGCCGCAGCGCGCGGCAGATGCTGACCGCCGGCGGTGCCGACCAGCAGGTGGCCGATGCCGGCCCGAACGGCCACTCGGTGTTTACCTGGGTGCTGCTGCAGGCATTGGCTGGCAAGGGCGATCTCAATGGCGATGGCCTGATTACCGGTACCGAGCTGGCCGCCTATGTGGCGCCGGCGGTGTCGGCGGTCTCGCAGCAGACGCCGGCCTTCGGCAGCCTGCCTGGCTCGCAGGGGGGCGAGTTCGTGTTCCAGGTGCCGGACAGCCAGGAATACCTCAACGCCGATACGCGCCAGCTGACTGCCGATGCGATCGCCCTGAACAACAAGGTCGACGCTGCCCAGGACGCCAAGAACAGCGAAGCGCCAGTGACCGTGGCCGACCTGCAGGGCGGCAAGGCCAAGCTGGTGGTGCCGACGGCCGGACCGGCCTCGGACCGCCAGCGCTCGCAGCAGGCCAACGACCGTGGCCTGCAGCTGTACCGCGAGAAGCGCTACGACGAAGCCGCCGCGCAGTTCGCCGAGGCACTGAAGCTGCGCCCGGATTTTGCCCAGGCGGCCAACAATCTCGGCTTCGTCTACTACCGGCAGCAACGCTACGCCGAAGCGGCGCGTTGGCTGGAGAACACACTGAAGATCGATCCGTCGCGCGCGGTGGCCCATCTGAATCTGGGTGACGCGTACTTCCACGCAGGCGACAAGGCCAAGGCGAAGCAGGCCTACACCACCTACCTGGCACTGCAGCCGCAGGGCAGTGGTGCGGCGCAGGCCCGCGCGCAGCTGGAGAAGCTCTGAGCGATGAACGATATGAAGCGCACCGAAACCATCGTGGCCATTGCCAGCGCACCCGGTGCGGGCGGCGTCGGCCTGCTGCGCCTGTCAGGCCCGCGTGCCGCAGCCATTGCCAACGCACTCGGCGCACCGACGTTGCGCCCGCGCCACGCGCACTACGCGCGCCTGCGCGATGCAGACGGTGAGGTGATCGACGATGGCATCGTGTTGTGGTTCCCGGCGCCGAACAGCTTCACCGGCGAAGAAGTGGTGGAGCTGCAGGGCCATGGCAGCCCGGTACTGCTGCAGCAGCTGGTCGCACGCTGCATTGCACTGGGGGCGCGGCAGGCGCGGCCCGGCGAGTTCAGTGAGCGCGCGTTTCTCAACGGCAAGCTCGACCTGGCACAGGCCGAAGCCATCGCCGATCTGATCGCGGCCGGTGACAACCGAGCAGCGCGCGCAGCACGACGCTCGCTGGACGGTGTGTTCTCGCGCCGCATCGATGCGGTGGTCGAACAGCTGGTGCTGCTGCGCATCCACGTGGAAGCGGCCATCGATTTCGCCGATGAGCCGCTGGACACACTCGGCGGTGCACAGGTGCGGCGTGGCCTGGAACAGGCGCGCAGCGATCTGGCCCTGCTGCGTCGCGACGCAGAGCGTGGCCGTCGTCTGCGCGATGGCCTGCATGCGGTGCTGATCGGCCCACCGAACGCTGGCAAGAGTTCGCTGTTGAACGCGCTGGCCGGTAGCGAGCGTGCCATCGTCACCGACATCGCCGGCACGACCCGTGACACGCTGCGCGAGACCATCCGTCTGGATGGGCTGGAATTGACCCTGGTCGATACCGCCGGTCTGCGCGATGGCGGCGATGCCATTGAACGCGAAGGCATGCGTCGCGCGCGCGCGGAGATCGAGCGCACCGACCTGGCGTTGATCGTGCTGGATGCACGCGATCCGGCAGCCGGCGAAGCCGCGATCGGCGAAGCGGTACTGGCGGTGCCGCACAAGGTCTACATCCACAACAAGTCGGATCTGCTGGATGCGATGCCGGTGCGGGACGACCCGGACCGCGTGTTCGTCTCCGCTGCCACCGGCGCGGGACTGGACGAGCTGCATGCGCGCCTGCGTTCGATCGCTTCGGCCGGGGCAGGGGAGCAGGTGGAGGGCGAATTCTCCGCACGCACCCGCCACGTCGATGCGATCGAACGCGCACAGGAGCACGCGCAGCGGGCGGATGGCGAGCTGGTGCACGAGCACCTGGAGCTGGCGGCCGAGGAGCTGCGTCTGGCGCACGACGCGCTGGGCGAAATCACCGGGCAGATGAGTGCCGATGACCTGCTGGGTCGGATTTTCTCCAGCTTCTGCATCGGCAAGTAGTGCCGCGATGAACTGCGACATGCCTGGATTTCATGCAGTACAGCGACTCCCTCTTGGTACGATTCGACAATGGACCCGATAACCGACAGCGACGTCAGATCCGCGCTCCTTCGGAAGGTGATCGCTGAGCACGTTGCCAATCCCAATACGCTGGTCGTGGAGGAGATGGGGCTTGCTCGCGGTGCCTGTCGGGTTGATGTCTGCGTCATCAACGGTCACCTGCACGGCTACGAGATCAAGAGCGACGTGGACACGCTGCGCAGGCTTCCCATGCAGCAGCAGTTCTATTCAAACGTTCTCGACAAAGCGACGATTGTCGTGGGGCAGCGGCATCTTGACCACGCGATGGAGGTCCTGCCGGAGTGGTGGGGCGTTCGCACTGTATCGCGCGGCGCGCGTAAAGCGGTGCGAATGGAGCTTTTGCGACCCGCCAGGCTCAATCCGTCGGTCAATGGGATGGACGTTGCCGCCCTTCTCTGGCGTGATGAGATCACGACACTGATCTGTGCACGGAACCCGGACAAGGCAGCGCTGCGCGGCAATCGCACAGCGCTGTGTGAGCGGCTTGGAGAGGTATACAGCCTCGCCGAGATCCGCACGCTGGTCAGGGAACAGTTGAAGCGCCGGACAGATTGGCGAGGTCGCGAACAACCTTAGTCAGGTGGTGATTGGTCGCCACCGTTGGCCAGGTCGAACTTCCGCCTGTACTGGCGACGTTGTTGGCGCAATCTTCGATGTACTCGTCGCCAGCACTGTAAGTTCGCCCCATGAATACCACCGGGCGATCAGAAATCAGGTGCCTGCACAGGTCGCGATACTGGTCTCGGCCATTGCGCTTGACCTGGGTGCCGACGATGATCCGCCACTGGTCATCGATCGTGTACTTGATCTTTGCATTCGGGTCGAACAGGCGTGGGTCCATCATCTCCGTCTGTGGTGACGCGCATCCGTAGTCACCGAACCATGGCTGACGCTGCAGGGCACCGGCTGTCAGTCGGGTGTACCCCCGCCATTCGCGACGGTGAACGTCACCATGAGGGCGATAGCCTGCTGACGGGCTCAGGCTTGCAGGGAAGCTGCCACCGGCCACGGTGAGCGATCTCCATCGGCTGATGTAGGGCAATCCAGCGATCCATGCCTGCCAGACCGATGCCTGCAGGGTCGGAGAATCTGCGACATCTGCCGTACTGTCCAGAACGATGTCCACTTGCTCCGGGGCTACACCCAGGAGATGCAACAAGCCGTCGATCTTCGCCAGAGGACTGCCTTCCAGATCATCGGGAACCAGGCGCAGTCCGCACCCACGATCATCCTGGGCGATGATGCTGGCGACTGCCTGCTGATACGCCAGATGCCGGCCGATACCGGTTACCGGAATGGCCTGGCAGCCCGACGCCCGTGCGAGATCGAAGACGCGCGCGAGGTGATGGTCTCCATTGGCCATCGTGTCGTCGCCGGCAAGATGCGGTGAATCGAACAGGCAACGGCGTTTCTTCCAATTGGTGCTCAGTCGCTTGCCGACATTCTTCAGGTGATCATCAAGCGACTTGGCGGGTGTCTCGTTCTCGAAGTCCCACTGTTCGACCGGGATCTCGAACAAGGGATACATCCAGTCCTTTATGGTCTCGCGTGTACGACCTACCGCGAGGTACTCACCTTGTCGCCATTTCAGGATAGGCACGTACATTGTTTTCTCCATGGTCCGATCCTCCGCCAACATCGGTGTTGGTCAGTCGAGGCTATGACCCATCGTTTCCGCGGTTCAATCGGAAAAATTGCAGAATCCAATCCGAATGGCGGTCACCGCGATCATTGGCCAACCGCAGGCAGCCGACCCCAGCTCCCCCAACCTGTCACATTCCCGCCGCATACTGACGCCCATCACAAACCGCTTGGGGGAGTCGCAGTGAAGTCGTGGGGTCGTGCGTTGCTGTTGTCGCTGGCCGTGGCACCATCGGTGGCCATGAGTGCTGAATCCTCCCCTCCGGCCGCACACAAGGTGTCGGTCTACGGCCACCGCGGTGCAAGCGCGCTGCTGCCCGAGCATACGTTGGCGGCCTATGCGCAGGCCATCGCCGACGGTGCCGATTACATCGAACCGGACCTGGTGATGACCAAGGACGGGGTGATGGTGGCCCGCCATGAGAACGAAATCGGTGGCACCACCGATGTGGCCGAGCACAAGGAATTCGCCAAGCGGAAGACCCGCAAGGTCATCGACGGGCAGACGGTCGAAGGCTGGTTCACCGAAGACTTCACCCTGGCCGAGCTGAAGACCCTGTACGCCCGCGAGCGCCTGCCGGAGTTCCGCAGCACTGCCTACGACGGCCAGTTCCGCATTGCCAGCCTGGACGAGATCCTGGCGTTCCTGGTCCAGCAGGCCGGTCGTGCCAACCGTGGCATCGGCCTGGTGCCGGAGATCAAGCACCCGACCTACTTCCAGTCGATCGGCCTGCCGATGGAAGACACGCTGCTGGCCGCGCTGCGCGGCAACGCCTATACCAACGTCGGCCCGGTCACCATCCAGTCGTTCGAAACAGCCAACCTGCGCTACCTGCGCGGCAAGATCCCGCGTGGCAGCAACATCCGCCTGCTGCAGCTGCTGTGGAAGGGCGATACCCAGCCGGCCGACATCGCCAAGGCCGGCGGCGCGCTGACCTATACGCAGATGATGACCCCGGCGGGGCTGAAGGACATCGCGGCCTATGCCGACGGCATAGGCCCGGAGCTGCGCTCGATCATCCCGCTGGATGCCAACGGTGCGCTGGGCACGCCGACGTCGCTGGTGCGCGATGCGCACGCGGTGGGCCTGATGGTGATTCCGTACACCTTCCGCCCGGAGAACCACTTCCAGGCCAGCAACCTGCGCAAGGGCGCGGACAATGCGCGCAACGCGGAGGGGTCGATCGCGGAGATGCGTGCCTACCTGGCGACCGGCATCGATGCCTTCTTCACCGATGACCCGGCATTGGGCCGGCAGGCGGTGGATGGAATGGGCGCGGCGGCGAACGCGGCGGACTGACCGGCGTCAATGCCGCCGGGCATGGCCCGGCGCTACCAGAGGCATCCAGAAGCGGTAGCGCCGGGCCATGCCCGGCGTATCCACCCGATCAACCGCGCGGGTCTTCCGGCCGGCGGAACGGGATCACCACATAGTCCTGCCCTTCGCGCGGCTGCCACAGCACCGGCACGCGCTGCGGCGACGGCGGCTCGAGTTCGTCATCGGCCAGCGGCTCGACCTCGTCTTCCTCGTCCTCCCAGCTGTAACGCGGGCGCGGCGGCAGCGGGTCGGAGTTGCGGAACAGCAGCGCGGCGATGATGCCGGCGAAGGCTCCACCCATGTGCGACTGCCAGGACACACCGTCGGCATGCGGCAGCACGGTCATCAGCATGCCGCCGTAGAACAGCATGCCGATCAGCCCGGTGGCGATCGCCGCGCGGTCGCGGCGCAGCAGGCCAAGGCTGGCCAGCAGGAACATCAGGCCGTGGGTGACGCCACTTGCGCCGAGATGGAAGCTGCCGGGGTTGCCGAGCATCCACGCACCGATGCCCGAGCCCAGCCACAGCAGGGGCAGGGCACGCAGCGTGGCTTTGGGATAGACGCTGCCGGCCAGGGTGCCGAGGATCAGGATGGCGAAGCTGTTGGCGGCAATGTGTTCGACCGAGCCATGCAGCAGCGGTCCGCCGATCAGGCCGAGCAGGCCCTTGGCTTCCAGCGGTGCAACCGCCCAGGGCCGCCAGTCGAAATGGTCCTGCAGGGCGAACACGGCCACCAGCACCAGCACGGCGGCCAGGCTGGCATTGAAGGCGCGCAGGATGCGCGTGCGGTCGTTGCGTGCGGCCGGCGCGTCGCCGGCGGGCAGGGGCGCGTTCGTGTTCATACCCTCAGCAATGGCGGTGGCCGGCGCGAAACCAAGGCCACCGCCGCGGGAGAGTGGCTGCGACCGGCGGGACAATCCACCGGCCGCAGCGTTCAATCGGCCAGGATCAGGCGCCGCCTTCCTTCGGCGGGTTCTTCAGGCTCAGCACCACCGTGGCGGCGATGATCACCGCGACCACGCCCAGCGAGATCGGGGTCGGGATCTTGAACAGGTCGATGATCATCATCTTGATGCCGATGAAGGCCAGCACCAGGGCCAGGCCGTACGGCAGCAGGTGGAAGCGGTCGGCCATGCCGGCCAGCAGGAAGAACATCGCACGCAGGCCGAGCACCGCGAACACGTTGGAGGTCAGCACGATGAACGGGTCGGTGGTGATCGCGAAGATCGCCGGGATGCTGTCCACCGCGAAGATCACGTCGGTCACTGCGATCAGGATCAGCACCGCGAACAGCGGGGTGAACCAGCGCACGCCGTCGCGCTTGACGCTCATCGCGTTGCCTTCGTAGTCCGGCAGCAGGCGCAGGTGCTTGCGCATCCAGCGCAGGGCCGGGTTGGCTTCCAGGTCAGGCTCCTGGCCCGCGGCGAACCACATCTTCCAGCCGGTGAAGAGCAGGAAGGCGCCGAATACATAGAGCAGCCAGTGGAACTGGGTGATCAGCACGCTACCGGCGAAGATCATGATCGTACGCAGCACGATCGCACCCAGGATGCCGATGATCAGCACCTTCTGGCGCTGTTCCTCCGGCACCGCGAAGTAGCTCATGATCATCAGGAAGACAAAGATGTTGTCCACCGCCAGCGCCTTCTCGACCAGATAGCCGGTCAGGAACTCCAGGCCGACCTTGTTGGCCACGACCTGGCCGGCGGTCTCGTTCAGGTAGAACCAGAGGCCGCCGTTGAAGGCCAGCGCCAGCGCGACCCAGCCGATGGACCACCACAGGGCTTCCTTGAAAGTGACCTTGTGCGGGCCACCGTGGCGCATCAATACGAGGTCGACCAGCAGGGCGATGACCACCACCGCTGCGAAGCCGCCCCACAACCACAAATTACCGATCGTCTGCATGGGTTTGTCCGTTGGGAAATGAAAAATGCCTCAAGCCGGACGGCGAGGATCTGCAACGGAGGATCGGGAGGGGATCCAGGGACAGAGCTTCGCCAGTACGGCGAAGGTCTCGCTCGCAGTTCCGATGGGCCGGAACTGCCGTTGCACCGGAGCCTGCGGGCTCGAATTGACGGCGACAACGTCTGGGAGCTACTCCCCTTCTGCCGCCGATTCTGCGGCCTGGCCGGGCCGGCGTCAAATGCTGGCCGGGGTCGGATCCCCGCAGGGGGCTCCGACCCCATTCCCACAACGACCAAGGGGTCAGAGCCCCTGTGGGGATCTGACCCCGGCGCCCGGTTTACAATAGGTGGATGAATACCCCCCTTCCCGTTGTCCGCCTCAAGAACGCGTGGCGTTCCAGCCACCCGTGGATCTTCCAGAAACTGGTCGAGAAGCCGACCGTCCGGCCCAAGCCCGGCTCCCTCGTCGATGTCGTCGGCGTGGATGGCGAGTTCATCGGCCGTGGCTTCTACAACGGGCATTCGCGTATTGCTGTACGCATCCTCGAAACCGACCCGCAGATCCCGCTGGATGCCGGCTGGTTCTCGCGCAAGATCGCCCAGGCGGTGTCGCTGCGTCGTGAGGTGCTCAAGCTCGATGCGGTGTCCGACGCCTGGCGCGTGGTGCACAGCGAGGGCGATGGCCTGTCCGGCCTGGTGGTCGACCGCTACGGCGACCTGGTGGTGGTGGAGTTCTTCGCCGCCGGCATGTTCCGCCACCGCGAATGGATCTACGACGCCCTGCGTGAACAGTTCCCGGGTTGCCGCTTCCACAGCTTCGCCGACGAACACGTGCAGAAGCAGGAAAGCTTCGATTTCCACGGCAACACCACCACCGAAGCGTCGGTGATCACCGAGTACGGCATCAAGTTCCGCGCCGACCCGGCCGGTGCGCACAAGACCGGCTTCTTCGCCGACCAGCGCGAGAACCGTGAGTGGCTGAGCCAGCAGGTGGAAGGCAAGAGCGTGCTCGACCTGTGCTGCAACACCGGCGGTTTCGCCGTGTACGCGGCCGCGCGCGGTGCATCGGAAGTGGTCGGCATCGACATCGATGAGGACGTCATCCAGATCGCCAAGGGCAATTCACGTCTGAACAACGTGCGCCCGAAGTTCGTCCAGTCCGACATCTTCCCGTGGCTGCGCGATGCGGCCAACCGCGGTGAGCAGTACGACGTGGTGATCCTGGACCCGGCGAAGATGACCCGCGACCGCGACCAGGTGATCACCGCGCTGAAGAAGTACCTGGACATGAACAAGCTGGCGCTGGGCGTGGTCAAGCCCGGTGGCCTGTTCGCCACGTTCTCCTGCACCGGCCTGGTGGCCGAGGACCAGTTCCTGGACATGCTGCGTCGTGCGGCGTACTTCTCCGGCCGCACCATCCAGATCCTGAAGGTGGCCGGCGCCGGCCCGGACCATCCGTTCATGGCCCACGTGCAGGAATCGCGTTACCTGAAGGCCGTGTTCTGCCGCGTGGTGGACTGACCTACGGGGTGTGGAGCCGGGCGATGCCCGGCTCCCCCACACAGCGCCGAAGACTGCCCCCGCGCCAGCCTCAGGGCTGCGCGCGTGGCGGCGCAGGAACCGGCTGCAGCTGCTGCAGCAACCCGTTGATCACCTCGGACCTGCGCCGCAGATGGTGGCCGAGCACGATCGCCACCGCGCCCAGCGCCAGCAGCGCCGGAACCGCGAGCAGCGCGAGCACCCAGCCGACGTCGAACAGAAGCCAGCCCAGCAGACGCTGCTGATGCCATCGCTGCGACCGTTCAGAGCGGGGCAGCCCTGCTGCCTTCTCGAAGCGGGACTGCATTGCCGGCGATACCGGAACACCGATGTCTTCGCCATTGGCCAACGCACGGGCAGTGGCGACCACGGCCGACGAGGCGACGCCGTAGGGAAGCTCCTGCTGTGCACGCAGATAGGCCTGCCACTGGGGGCTGAAGCCGCTGAAGTCTGGACTGGCGATCAGCGCGTCCAGCTGGCGATAGTCGAGGCGATCGCCCTGGCCGATGGCGGGTGCGGTGATGCCCATGCTTCCCCAGGCACCGCACAGCAGCATCGAACCCAGCGCGAATGACCAGGCGAAGCGGCGAAGGCGATGGCGGCTGAGCAGGTCGCGCACGCCGAAGAACATCCACACCAGCAGCAAGGGGGTCATGACCAGCAGGATGAGCAACTGCCTGCCCGTGTCCTTCGACCCATAGCCGGCCGGCACCTGTGCCCACGACGGGGGGCCCAGCTCGGTGCCGGTAAATGCCAGCGCCATGCAGGACAGCGCCGTTGCCGCCAGCGGAAGGCAGGCCAGGCCGAAGACCCGCAGCAGCGAGGCCCGCCGGTAGAACGCGCGCAGGCCCGGAACAGCTTCCACCCGCGCCTGCAGATCCGGCGGGATCTGCAGCGGATCGCGTACCGGCGCGCTCATGCCGGCACCGCCGATGTGCGCAGCAACTGCTGCAGGGCCTGTTTCAGCTGGTCCTGTGCCTGGGCCGCGCTGGCGATCATCTGCGGGCTGGCGTTGTCGCTGTTGTGCAGCGCCTGGATGGTCTGGCGCCAGATCGGCAGCAGGATCTGCACCGTCTCGCTGTAACGGTCCAGCAGGTCGATGGCATGGCTGCGTGCCAGCTGCACCTGCATCCGGCTCATCGAATGGCTGGCCAGCAGCGCGGTCAGGTTGGCTACGCGGCGTTGCAGCCGCTCGACCGGACGGTCGAGCACCGGCGCGCCATCGTCGCTGTCGACGGCCGCTGGCAGCTCCTGCAGGAACTGCACGCCTGCATCGATGTACACCTGCAGTCGCACCCCCTGCACGTCATGCTCGAGCAGCTGCGCATCCAGTCGATCGACGCTGGCCCGCACGGCGATGGCTTCGCGCTCGATCCTGGCCAGGACATCGCCGTTGCTGCCCATGGCAATGCGACGGCGCAGGCGTTCTTCGATATCGGCACCGGTGAACCGCTCCCACCATCCCGCGCGCTGCAGCAGCGCATTGGGATCGTGTTCGGACAGCCGGCTGACCAGTTCGGCAAGCGCCTGGGCCAGTGCGCTGGCGCTGCCATCCTGCCAGGCCGGCTCGGCGCTGGCGCTGGCCAGGTCGGCCGGGCCATAGCGGCCGATGTCGGTACGCCCGGCAAACAACGTTGGCAGCACATCACGCTTGAGCTGTTCGACGGTGACCGTGTTGGCGGGGACAGGCGCCTGGCCATGCACGGGCAGCGCCGGAGGCTGGGAGTTCGACATCGATGCTTCCATTCCATGGTCGACGCAGCACGCGGTGCTGCACGCTGACTTATCGGCTGCCGGCGAGTGTAATGGAGCTGGCGGGTCAATACGGCACTACCGGCGTTGGCCGTCGCGGCGCTATGGTCGTGTCCTTCCCATTGCCGGTGGATGCCCATGCCGTCGTTGCGTCGTCTGTCCCTGCTGCTCGCCCTGGCGCTGAGTGCGCCGCTGTCCGCCCATGCCATCGACTTCAGCGCGCAGGAGCTGGCCCGTGCCAAGGCACTGCAGCAGCGCTTGCTGACCCTGGACAGTCATCTGGATACGCCGGCCAATTTCGGCCGCACCGGCTTCGACATCGAGCAGCGGCACGACCGCAATGCACTCTCGCAGGTGGACTACCCGCGCATGGTCGAAGGTGCGCTTGATGGCGGCTTCTGGGCGATCTATACCGACCAGGGCGACCGCACGGCCGCCGCGCATCTGGCCGAGCGCGACCACGGCCTGCAGCGGTTGCTGGAGATCCGGCAGATGCTGGCCGCCAATCCCGAGCGCTTCGCATTGGCGCTGACCGCCGATGACGCGGCGCGGATCAAGGCCGCCGGCAAGCGCGTGGTCTACATCAGCATGGAGAACGCCAGTCCGCTGGTGGCCGATCCCAGCCTGCTGTCGTTCTATCACCGTGCGGGCCTGCGCCTGCTCAGCACCGTGCACTTCGCCAACAACGAGTTCGCCGATTCGGCCACCGATCCCAAGGGGGCTGAATGGAAGGGCCTGAGCCCGGCTGGCAAGGACCTGGTGCGCGAGGCGGTGAAGCTGGGCATCGTGATCGACCAGTCGCACGCCTCCGATGCCGTGTTCGACGATCTGCTGGCGATGATGCCGGTGCCGTTCGTGCTGTCGCACAGCTCGGCCAAGGCGGTCTACGACCACCCACGCAATCTTGATGACGCGCGCCTGCGCAAGCTGGCCAAGGCTGGTGGGGTGATCCAGGTGAACGCGTATGGCGGCTACCTGATCGACACCGCCAAGTCGCCCGAGCGCAAGCAGGCCGAAGAAGCCCTGAGCAAGCAGCTGGGTGGCTGGGAAGGCATGACCATCGAACAGGGCGTGGCGCTGCAGAAGGCCGAGCAGGCACTGGACCACGAACACCCGGTGCGCCACGCCAGCCTGGACGACTTCTTCGCCCATTTCGAGCACATCCTGAAGGTGGTCGGCCCCGAGCACGTCGGCATCGGTCTGGACTGGGATGGCGGTGGTGGCCTGAGCGACCTGCCCGATGTCAGCCAGCTGCCGAAGATCACCGCGTGGCTGCTGCGCAAGGGGTACAGCGAACAACAGATCGCCGCCATCTGGGGCGGCAACCTGCTGCGGGTGATGCGCCAGGCGCAGGACTACGCGGCAAAGCAGGGCGTTTAGCCGCCCTGCGGTAGTGCCGGCACGACCCAAAGACCGCCGGGCATGGCCCGGCGCTGCCTTTACCGGCCGATCAGCGCGTTGCGACGGCTGTAGGCGAAGTACAGCACCAGGCCGACCACGTTCCACGCCAGGAAGTACAGCTGGGTGGTGTGCGGCAGGCTGATGAACAGGTAGATGCAGCCCAGTGCCGCCAGCGGGCCGACAATGAAGGCCAACGGCGTGCGGAAGGTGCGCTCGCGGTTCGGCTCACGCACGCGCAGCACCACCAGGCAGATGCCAACGGCGGTGAACGCGGCCAGGGTACCGGCATTGGCCAGTGCGGCGATCTCGTCCAGGCGTGCAACGCCGGCCAGTGCCGACACCACCAGGGCGGTGAACAGCGTGGTCGCCACCGGCGTGCCGGTACGTGCGTTGACCTTGGACAGGCCACGCGGCAGCAGTCCATCGCGGCTCATGACGAAGAAGATGCGGCTCTGGCCGTACAGGAAGGCCAGCAGCACGGTCGGCAGGGCGATGATGGCGATCACGCCGATCAGCATCGCGGCGGTGGGCTGGCCCAGCTGGCGCATGATCAATGCCAGCGGCTCGGCACTCTGGCCGAACACGGTGTAGCTCATCGCACCAATCGCAGCCAGCGCCACCAGCACGTACACGATGGTGCAGCCGACCATCGAGCCGATGATGCCGATGGACAGGTCGCGCCCGGGGTTCTTGGTTTCTTCGGCGGCGGTGGAGATCGCGTCGAAGCCGTAGAACGCGAAGAAGATGATCGCCGCCGCCGCCATCACGCCGCGCTCGACGCCATCCGGGCCCAGCGTCTTGGCGAATCCGTAAGGCATGAACGGCTGCAGGTTGTTGGCGTCGAACGCCGGCAGGGCCACCGCCACGAAGATCGCCAGCGCGATCAGCTTGAACACGACCAGGATCGCGTTGAGGGTGGCGCTTTCCTTGGTACCGGCCATCAGCATCAGGGCCACCAGCCAGGTGATGACGATGGCGGGCAGGTTGATCATGCCGCCATCGACGTGCGGGCCTGCCGCGAGCATCGCCGGCAGGCGCAGGTCCCAGCCGAACTGGGTATGTACCCATTCCAGGAAGCCGACGAAATAGCCGGACCAGCCGACCGCCACGGTACTCACCACCAGCGAGTACTCCAGGATCAGGCTCCAGCCCACCACCCAGGCAAACACTTCGCCCAGGGCACTGTAGCTGTAGGTATAGGCGCTGCCGGCGGCAGGCATCATCGTGGACAGCTCTGCGTAGGCCAATGCCGCGCAGGCACACACCGCGCCGGCGATGGCGAAGGAGATCAGCACGGCCGGGCCAGCGCGGTCGGCACCCACGCCGATCAGGGTATAGATGCCGGTGCCGACGATGGCGCCGATGCCCAGCGCGATCAGGTGCGGCCAGCTGAGGGTCGGGACCAGACGCCGGCCGGCTTCATGGACGGTGACGGAATCTAGGGACTTGCGCCGGAGCAGGGACATGCAGGCCTCGGAAGGGGTGACTGAGAACGACAAGTCCCCGAGTGTGACCGAACGCAGCGCAGCATTGCCACTGACGGGGGTCATGGCCGACACAGCGCGCGCTGGACGCTGGGCACTCTGCCGGAAACGGCACAAACAGCCTCAGCGCAGGCGCCTACCAGTGACAGCCGTCGTCCTGGAAGGCGTTGACGTCTTCGTCGAAGTCCGTGCGGCGACCGTCCCGGGCACGCACGTAGCTGAAGCTGTAGATCCGTGCGCCCTGCGTGCTCAGTGTGTAGTGACCGTTGATGCGACCGTCCACGCGCTCTTCCCAGACGGTGTCGAACTGGTAGGGGCGGTCTTCGTCCAGCACCGTGGTCTGTTCGGAGACCCGCCGCAGCGGCAGGCGCTCGCTGTGCCCGGCATAGCGCACATCGGCGCGGCCATCGTCCAGCCAGCGCCATTCCAGGTGGATCGTGTTGTCGCGGCCACCGCTGAGGCAGCGGTGGTCCGGTGCGGCCGTGGCCGGTCCACTGGCAAGCAGCAGCACCAGGGCTGCTGCGACCGCGAGCGTTGGTGTTGCGGCCATGGCGCTTTTGTCCAACGAGGGGCGCCAGCATAGCGCGCCCCCGCTGTTACCTGCCCAGCGCGCGTGGCTGCAGACGCGTACCACCGCTCATCAGCATGCGTGGCAGCGGCATCTGCAGGAAGTCGTGCGGGAAGGCAGGCGCGACCGCGCTGATCGCATCCAGCCGTGCCAGCGCCTCAGCCGGCAGCGCCAGATCCAGCGCCGCCAGGTTGTGTTCGAACTGGTCCAGGGTGCGTGCACCGACGATCGGCATGGCCCCGGCCGCGGGTCGTTGCAGCAGCCAGGCCAGAGCGACCTGCGCAGCCGAGTGCGACAGTTCCGCCGCGACGGCAGCGACTTCCCCGGCGATGTTCAACGAACGTGGCGTCAACGCGCCATTGATGAGGGCCACGTTGCGCCGGGAACCGCCCGGCGTAGCCTCCGGCGGCTCGGCCGTGGTGAGATCAGCCGCGCTGTACTTGCCGGTCAGCACCCCGCTGCCCAGCGGCGACCACGCCACCACGCCCAACCCGAGCGCCTCGGCCATCGGCAGCAGCTCCTGTTCGACGCTGCGCTGGATCAGGCTGTATTCGATCTGCAGGGCCACCAGCGGCGCCCAACCGCGCAGGTCGGCCAGGGTCTGCATGCGGGCGATCTGCCAGGCCGGCGTGTCCGAGATGCCGGCATACAGCACCTTGCCGCTGCGCACGAGATCGTCGAAACCGCGCATCACCTCGTCCACCCCGGTGGTGTTGTCCCAGGCGTGCAGGTACAGCAGATCCAGGTAGTCGGTGCCGAGTCGGCGCAGGCTGTCCTCCACCGAGCGCATCATGCTCTTGCGGTGGTTGCCGGCGTTGTTCGGATCGCCGGGCACGGTCGCCAGGGTGTACTTGCTGGCGATCACCAGCCGTTCACGGCGGCCCTGGGCGAATCGCCCGAGCAGCGTCTCGGCGCTGCCATTGGTGTAGTTGTTTGCGGTATCAACGAAGTTGCCACCGCGTTCGACGTAGGCATCGAAGATGCGGCGGGCCTCGGCTTCGTCCGCGCCCCACCCCCAATCGGCACCGAAGGTCATCGTGCCCAGCGCCATCGGGCTGACACGCAGGCCGGAGCGACCGAGCAGGCGGTAGTGATCAAGTGACATGTGGCATTCCATCGGAGGAGGCGGTGTGCCGCCGGGAGGGAAAGCATCCGCCCGATGATCCTGTGGATAAACTGGACACATCCGAACTGACAATGAAGAAAGGCTTCACAATGGATCCCTCCGCACCGCTGTCGGCGGTGGTCGCGTTTGTCCATGTGGCCGACCACGCCAGCTTTACCCGCGCCGCAGATGCGCTTGGTGTCTCGACCTCGGCACTGTCACAGAGCGTGCGCGCGCTGGAAGCGCGGATGGGCGTGCGCCTGTTGCAACGGACCACGCGCCGGGTGGGCCTGACCGAGCACGGTGCGCGCTTCCTGCAGCGCGTACGTGGCGGGCTGGCACAGATCGAATCGGCCTTCGAAGACCTGGACAGCGCGCGGACCGTGCCGGCCGGTCGGCTGCGCATCACCCTGCCACGCATCGTTGCCGAGCGCCGGGTCCTGCCGGCGCTGCCGTCCTTCCTGGCCCGGTATCCGCAGGTGGAGGTGGAACTGTGCGTGGAACCGGCGTTGACCGATCTGGTCGCCGAGGGTTTCGACGCAGGCATCCGCCTGGGGGAATCGTTGGCGCAGGGCATGATCGCGGTGCCGATCGGGCCGCCCGAGCGCCAGGTGGTGGTGGCCACGCCGGGCTACTTCGCGCGCCACGGTGTGCCGCAGAGCCCGCAGGAGCTGCAGGGCCACGACTGTATCGTCCATCGCCGCGCCAATGGCCGGCTGATGCCTTGGGAATTCAGCCGTGAGGGGCGTGACCTGGACGTAGCCGTCGAGGGCCGGCTGGTGTTCAACGACGCCGAACTGGCCTATGCGGCGGTGCTGGCTGGGCTGGGCATGGCGCAGGGGTTCGCCTCACTGGTCGCCGACGACCTGGCTGCCGGCCGCCTGCGCAGCGTGCTGGAGGACTGGCAGCCGCCGTTCCCCGGCTTTCATCTGTACCACCCGGCGCGCGAGCATATGGCGCCCAAGCTGCGGGTGTTCATCGACCACCTGCGCGCGGCCTGCCAAGCCGACGGGATCTCAGCCGTTCAGGCCTAGGCGGATGCCGAAGCCGACCAGGAACAGGCCGGCCACGCGCCGTAGCGCATCGCTGACCCGCGGGTGCTGGATCAACCGGCGGCGGGCCAGGTTGCCGACCCAGATCAGCAGCGAGCAGTAGGCGATGCTGACCACGAAGATGATCCCGGCCAGCGCGGCGAACGTAGCGATGCCCTGGTGGGCCTTCGGGTCGATGAACAACGGCAGGAAGGCCATGTAGAACAGGATCGCCTTCGGATTGAGCAGGCTGACCAGGATCGCCTGGTGGAAGTAGCGTCCGGGCTGCATGCGCACCGGGCCAACGTCGGCACCGTCACCCTTGGGCGTGCGCAGCAGGCTGATGCCTACCCACACCAGATACGCCGCGCCCAGATACTGCACGGCATGGAACACCGTCGGATTGGCCTTCAGCAGCGCGGCCACGCCGGCCAGTGCCAGCCACATCAGGATCTGGTCGCCGACCAGCAGGCCGGCCAGCGCCGTGTAGCCGCCGCGCACACCGCCGCGACCGGTAGCGGTCAGCAGGGTGAAGGTGCCCGGCCCGGGCAGCGCCAGAAACACCAGCACAGCGAGCAGGAAGGTCCACAGGTCCTGGATGCCCATCCACGGCATGGCGCGACTCTCTTACAACGGGGGAGCGCCATTGTCGGCCAGTGCTGGCGCAGGCGACAGGGGCGTGTCGCCATTGCCGGGCATGGCGGACAGCAGCGGTTGCAGATGCTGGCGCAGCTGCGCGTGCAGTTGCCGCACCGCCGGTGAGAACTGCTTGCGATGGGGGCAGACGAGCTGCAGGGGAATGTGGCTGCCGATGCCATCCAGCAGCACCTGCAGGCGCCCTTCCAGCACGTCGTCGCGGACGTCCAGCCAGGACTTGTAGGTGACGCCTTCGCCGGCAACCGCCCAGCGCCGCACCACGTCGGCGTCGTCGCAGACCAGCGGCCCGCGCACCGGGATCACCACGCGGCGCCCCTCAATCTCGAACGACCAGCGATCGTAGGCGCGGCCGCCGAGCTGGTAGACAAGGCAATCATGCTCGCGCAGATCTTCCAGGCGGCTGGGCGTGCCACGCCGCCGCAGGTACCCGGGCGACGCAGCCAGCACTCGCCGGTTCTGTTCCAGCAAGGGCAGGGCGACGTAGCTGGCGTCGTCGAAGTGGCCGATGCGGATGGCCACGTCGACCGGGTCGCGGAACACGTCGGCCACTTCGTCGGACAAGCGCAGGTGCAGGCGCAGCCGTGGATGCGCCGCGCGGAACGCGGTCAGCCACGGCAGCAGCAGGTTGCGGCCGAAGTCCGACGGCGCCGACAACTGCAGGGTGCCGTGCAGTTCGGCGTCCTCGCCCTGCACCCGCGCCTGGCCTTCGCGCAGGGTGCTCAGAACCTCCTGTGCGTAGGGCAGATACAGCGCGCCTTCGGCGGTCAGCCGCAGGCTGCGGGTGGTGCGTACGAACAGGCGCAGGTCCAGTTCGCGTTCCAGTCGCGCCACCGCTGCGGCAACCTGGCCCGGCAGCAGGTCGGCCTCGCGCGCGGCCTGGGAGAAGCTGCCCAGCGCGGCGGTACGGACAAACAGCTGCAGATCGTCGAAGCGGACCATTTTCATTGCTGCAGTGAAAGTGTTGACCGATTCTGCGCCTTTCCGCCCCCCTGCGCACGGCGCACGCTGTGGTCTCTCCTCCCTGGATATCCCCCATGCGTGCCATTGCCTACACCCAAGCCGGCCTGCCGATCGACGACCCGCAGGCCCTGATCGATCTCGACCTGCCCCTGCCCCAGCCGGGCCCGCGCGACCTGCGGGTGGCGGTGCGCGCGGTGGCGGTGAATCCGGTCGACACCAAGGTGCGGCGCGGCGCCGCCACCGACGGCCCGCGCGTGCTGGGGTGGGATGCGGTCGGTGTGGTCGATGCGGTCGGCAGCGAGGTGACCCTGTTCCAGCCCGGCGATGCGGTGTACTACGCCGGTGTGATCGATCGCCCGGGCAGCAATGCCGAGTACCAGCTGGTGGACGAGCGCAGCGTTGGCCGCAAGCCGGCCAGCCTGGACGATGCCGCCGCTGCGGCGCTGCCGTTGACCGCGATCACCGCATGGGAACTGCTGTTCGACCGCCTGCGTATTGCCGAAGGCGGCGGCGAGGGCCAGACCCTGCTGGTGATCGGTGCAGCGGGTGGCGTGGGTTCGATCCTGGTGCAGTTGGCGCGCCGGCTGACGAAGCTGACGGTGATCGGTACCGCCTCGCGCCCGGAGACCCAGGACTGGGTGCAGGCGATGGGCGCGCACCATGTGATCGACCACACCCGGCCGCTGGCCGAGGGCCTGGCCCGGCTGGGCATCACCCAGGTGGACCATGTGGCCAGCCTGACCCACACCGACCAGCACTACGCGCAGCTCGTCGAGCTGCTGGCGCCGCAGGGGCAGCTGGGGTTGATCGATGATCCGGGCCAGATCGATGTGATGGCGCTCAAGCGCAAGGCGCTGTCGCTGCACTGGGAATCCATGTTCACCCGGCCGCTGTACAGGACCGCGGACATGCAGCGCCAGCACGAACTGCTGAACCGGGTGGCCGATCTGGTCGATGCCGGCGTGCTGCAGACCACGCTGGGCGAGCACTTCGGGCGCATCGACGCGGCCAACCTGCGGCGCGCGCATGCGCTGCTGGAGAGCCACCGGGCCAAGGGCAAGATCGTGCTGGAAGGCTGGTAACGCCGGGCTGCGCCCGGCACCCGCAGAGGCGACAGCAACAGCCAAAGCCAAAGCGGGGCTCCTGCGGGTTGGCGGGACGGTGTGGGTTGGCAGGACACGCCGTAAACCCGTCCATGGGGGCTCGATGGCGCCATCCATGGCGCCAACGGTCCTGCCAACCCACACCGCCCCGCCTTCGACGGTTTCCCGCCGCTGTTGGTAGGTGTCGACCTTGGTCGACACAGTAGCTCCACGCCATGCGTGGATGAAGCCAAGCAAGCGTGCTACGCCACGCCGTTGTCTACATGCTCGTTGAAGCCCGGCCGGGGGCGCAGGCGTTCGAACCAGGCGTCTACGTGGCGCAGCACAGGTTTGTTGCCGGGGGTGCTGCGCCAGCGCTGTGTCGACAGGCCGAGGACGATGTCGGCCAGGCTGAAGTCGGTGCCCGCCACGTAGGCATTGCTGGCGGCAAGCTGGTGGTCGAGCACGGTCATCAGGCGGTTCCATTGTTCCAGGCTTGCCTCGGCGCGTGCGTCGTCCGCGAAGTCGGGGTGCTGGCGCACGCGGGCCATGAACACGTGGCGCCAAGCGCTGTTGAGGTCGGTGGCCTGCCAGTCCATCCACTGCTCGACTTGGGCACGGGCTTGTGCAGCGGCCGGCAGCAGATCGTCTCGTGCCTGCCGAGCGGCCAGGTAGCGGCAGATGCTGTTGGACTCCCACAGCACGAAGTCGCCATCGCGCAGCACCGGTACCTGCCGGTTCGGATTCAGCGTGGACAGCACGTCCAGCGCAGGTGCCGGATCATGGGAGAACGACAGATCGAGTTCGGCGCACAGCCACAGCACTTTGCGCACGTTGATCGAGGTGGGCTTTCCGTAGAGAGCAAGCATGGGCGGGTCCGTCGTGGTCCAACCAAGGCTAGCGCAGCGGGGCTACACTGGCCGCATGAACATCGAAGTCCTCATGATTGTCGCCGTGGTGCTGCTGCTGGCGACGCTGCTGGTGCTGGTGCTGTTGTGGCGTCGCGCATCCCCCAGCGCACCCGCTGCCGAAGTACAGCAACAGCTGGTTACCGAACGCGAACAGCATCGCCTCGCACTGGTTGACGCCGGCCAACTGAGAGGGCGGCTGGAAACCTTGCTGGCGGAGCTGGAAAGCGAGCGCGGCCGAAGCCAGCAGCACGCCCAGCTTGTCACTACCCTGACCGCACGCGTGGAGCGGGAGGCCGCGTTGGCGTCCAGTCGTGAAGCGATGTTGGCCGAGCGCGAAGCTGCCTTGGCGCAGGTACGGGCCGATCTGGCCCAGTCCAGCACGGAGCTGCAGCAGGCGCAGCAGCGTTACCAGCAACTTCATGGCGAACACGCGCGCGCCCTGGCCAACCTGCAGCATTCCGAACGCGCTAGCACCGAGCTGCGCAGCTATCTGGATACCGCCAAGGAAAAACTGTCCGGTGCCTTCGCGGAACTGGCGGGCAAGGTTTTCGACGAACGCGGGCAACAGTTCGAAAAGAACGTGCGCCAGGCCACGGTGCAGTCACGCGCGGACATCGAAGGGCTGCTCAAACCCTTTGCCGACAGGCTGGGGGATTTCCGCAACCGGGTCGACACGCTGTACGGGGAAGAGGCGCGGCAGCGTGCCAGCCTGCTTGGCGCGGTGGGCGAACTGAAGACCCTCAACCAGGACATGGCCGCACAGGCCTCGGCGCTGACCAATGCACTGAAAGGCAGTGCCAAGGTACGCGGCGACTGGGGTGAGCTGATGCTCGACAACGTGCTGCGTGGCTCAGGCCTGGAGGAAGGCGTCCACTACCAGCGGCAGAAGCACGCGGTGGATGATGAGGGCGCGCGCCTGCGGCCGGACGTGGTGGTGCAGTTCCCCGATGAGCGCAGCGTGGTGATCGACAGCAAGGTCAACCTGATCGCCTGGCAGGAAGCGATGAACGCCGCCACGCCGGAACAGTCCGAAGATGCACTGCGCCGCCATGCGGTGGCGCTGCGCCAGCACGTCAAGGATCTGGGCGAAAAGAACTATCCGAAGGCTCTTGGCAGCGAGACCTTGGATATCACCATCGCTTTCGTTCCCATCGAAGGCGCACTGTCGGCGGCACTGGGCGCAGATGGGGCATTGCAGGCTTATGCCTTCGACAACCGCGTGGTGTTCGCCTCGCCCAATACGCTGATGGCCCTGTTGAGGGTGGCCGAGCGTCTGTGGACACGTGACAAGGTGCAGAAGCAGGCATTGAAGATCAGTGAAGCCGGTGGACTGGTGCTGGACGCCC
Source organism: Stenotrophomonas sp. MYb57 (assembly GCF_002966815.1). NCBI lineage: Bacteria > Pseudomonadati > Pseudomonadota > Gammaproteobacteria > Lysobacterales > Lysobacteraceae > Stenotrophomonas > Stenotrophomonas sp. MYb57. The sequence goes on along the minus strand of NZ_CP023271.1, from coordinate 4,668,912 downwards.
TGACCGGATTCCTGCAGGACTTCAATGCCATGGGCAGGAAGCTCGACGATGCAGGCAAGGCTTACGCCGACGCGCGCAACCGCCTGATCGATTCGCCGCAGTCAGCCATCAGCCGTGCCCGCCGACTTGCCGAACTGGGCAGCAAATCAAAGCGCACGTTGCCCCCTGAGCTGACCCCCGATCCGTTGCAGCAGTTGACCTCTGCCGACGGAGAGGAAGACGGCAACGCCGGCTGACACGCCACCTGCATCGCCGGGTGCGTATGCTGGCGCCGTCCTCACTGACCAGGTACCGCCATGCGCCTCCGATTCCTTGCCAGCGCTGCCCTGGGCGTGCTGCTTGCCGCCTGCAGCAGTGCACCCCCGGCCAGTGACGATGCAGGCGCGGCAGCCACGGTGGCCGACAGCCCTGAAGCCGCTGCAGCCTATGAAGAAGCACGCGATGTGGACTGCCGCGCGGCGGGCGGTACCCTGCAGCCGTTGGGCCGCCTGCAACGGGTGCAGTGCGTGATTCCCTATGCTGACGCGGGCAAGTCCTGCAGCAGCAAGAGCGACTGCAGCGGCCAGTGCCTGGCGTCCGCCGAGGTGACCGCAGGCGCGGTGGCAACCGGCACCTGCCAGCGTGATGTCAGCCAGAACTTCGGTTGCCGGCAACGCATCGACGGTGGCAAGGCACAAGGCACCCTCTGCGTCGACTGACGGTAGTGCCGGCCGCTGACCGGCAGCTGCACGACCGTTCCCGAAGATTCATGAGGCTGCCGGCCAGCGGCCGGCACTACCGGTCGCGTGCGGCGGTATGCTGGTGGGCCTTTCCCCGCTGCAGCCGGAGCCCCGCGTGAGCACCTTGATCCAGGATATTTCCCTCACCACCATCGACGGCCAGCCGTCCTCTCTTGCCGACTACCAGGGCAAGGTGCTGCTGCTGGTCAACGTGGCGTCCAAGTGCGGCCTGACCCCGCAGTACGAAGGCCTGCAGGCGCTGTATGCGGAAAAGCACGCGCAGGGGCTGGAAGTACTGGGCTTCCCGGCCAACAACTTCCTCGGCCAGGAGCCGGGCAGCGAGGCGGAGATCCAGCAGTTCTGCCAGCTGACCTACGATGTGAGCTTCCCGATGTTCGCCAAGATCAGCGTGGCCGGTGAAGACACCCACCCGCTGTACCAGCAGCTGACTGCCGCGCAGCCGCAGGCGATCGGCGAAGGCCCGCTGCGCGAGCGCCTGGCCAGCAAGGAGATTCCGATCCACCCGGCACCGGCGGTGCTGTGGAACTTCGAGAAGTTCCTGGTTGGCCGCGATGGCAAGGTCATCGCCCGCTTTGCCCCGGACGTTGCCGCCGATGACGCGCGCCTGCGCGAAGCGGTCGAGGCGGCACTGGCGGCCTGAAGACGACGTGCCAACCAAGGTTGGCACCTGCCGGAAGGTGGGTGGACGTCGGTAAAACAAAAAACCCCGCCGAGGCGGGGTTTTTTCATGCGTTGCCGGCAGCGGTCAATTGGTCCACTGCGGCATCGGCATCGCATCGACCGGGATCGGCGAGTTCGCATCGTCGCTGCCACGCTCGCGCTTGCCACGCAGGTCGTTCTCGATCTGGTAGTTGCGGCGCTGCATCCAGGCATCGCGGACCAGGGCGTATTCGTCCACCGCGGTATCGCGCAGGTCGTCGATCGCCAGCAGCTGCGCGCGGGTATCGACCAGCTGCAGGCCCTGCAGACCGATGCGGTACTTGTCGCTTTCGATGCGGCGGATCGGCGACAGCGGGATGTCACCGGCCAGGCCGAACACATCACGCACGGTACGCGGGCCGAAGAACGGCAGTTCCACGTAGCGCGAACGACGCCAGCCCCAGGCGCCCAGGGTCTGCCCGAAGTCCTCGTTGCGTCGCGGCACCATCGCCTTGCTGGCCGGGTCGAACAGGCCACCGATGCCCAGCGTGCTGTTCATCAGGAACCGGCCCAGGCTGTCCCAGGCGTCGCCGGGGCGGCCCTGCAGCAGCTGGTTGGTGATGGTCAGCGGCGCACGCAGGTTGCTGAAGAAGTTGCTCACGCCGGTACGGGCAAAGCGCGGCACCACGTGGGTATAGGCGGTTGCCAGCGGGCGAGCGATACCGCGGTCGACGGCGTTGTTGAACCCGTGCACCTTGCGGTTGAAGGGTTCCCACGGGTCGTACGCGGTAGTGCTGGTGGTGCTGCCATTGGCGCCGTACAGCGCGTCGAAGTCGTCATCGCCGCCCGGTGCGGCGGCGGTGGCATCACTGCCGGTTGCACCCTGCGAGGCGGTAGCCGGTGCCGGCGCGGCTGCAGCAGGTACGGGGGCGTCGGCTGCGATGCTCGCAGCAGGCGCATCCGCACCAGCAGCGTTGTCGACCGTGGTGGTGTTCGTCGCCGGCACCACGGTGTCGGCGGTCGGCGCGTCGCTGCGCGCCGGCTTGCCGGCACAGGCGCTGAGCGCGGCGGCCAGGAGGATCAGAGGGAAAACGCGCACGACGTTCATGTCAGCTCGCAGCAGAAGTAGCGTTGAAGTCCAGGTCGGGCGACAGCCGGTAGGCCGCGCTCAGCTCGTTGTAGCCGGCGGGGGCGCCGGAGATTGTCAGCGGATGGCCGCCCTGGCGCGCGCGTGCGGCCAACTCGGCCAACAACGCCAGGCCGGCGCTGTCCACGCGCTCGACCTCCGCCAGTTCCAGCCGCGACAGCTGCGCAGGCAAGGCCTGCAGTTGCGGCCACAGCGCGATCACCGCTGCACGGTCGAGCACCCCGCGCAGGCGCAGGGTGTCACCTTCCAGCAGCGCCAGCGCCTTATTTGCCATTGCCGGCCGGCCCAGCCTGCATGCTGCCGCTGCGCAGTTCGGTGGCCACCTGCTTGATGCCCTTCTGTCGCAGCGGGGCATCGAACTGGTTGCGGAAGGTCTGCACGTAGGAGATGCCTTCGATGTTCACGTCGAAGATCTTCCACTGGCCGCCTTCGTTGCGCATCCAGTACTCCACCGGCGTCGGCTCGCTGCCGGCACGCACCAGCTCGGTGCTCACGCGCACGCCGCGGTTGCCCGGCAGCGGGCTTTCGCCCTTCAGGCGGAAGCTCGGCTTGCCCTGGATGTTGAGCAGGGTCGAGCCATAGCGCTGCATCAGGTTGTCGGCCATCGCATTGGCGAACAGCTTGATGTCAGCGTCCGCAGCGCCGCGGGCGTGCGTGCCCAGCACCAGGCGCGCGGCATAGTCGCGGTCGAAGGTGCGGTTGAGCTCGCTGTCGATATAGCTGCGCAGGCTGGCCGGGTTGCCGCTGAATTCGGCACGGCGCTGCTGCAGGGTGGTGAGGATGCGCGTGCTGGCGTCGATCACCACCTTGCCGGCCTGGCCCTGGGGGGCGGCAGCAGCGGGGGCGGCGGCCTGCGCCTGGGCCAGGAACGGGGTAGCCAGCAGCAGCGACGAGGCGAGCAGGGCCGGGATCAGTTTCATCTTCATGGTTGCGGTTCCGTTGCAGGCGCCTGCGCGCCATCGTTGGGCTTCGGAGCAGCGCCGCCACCGGCGCCGCCACTGAACATGTATTTGCCGACCAGCTGGATCAGGTCCACGGCCGGCTGGGTGAAGACGATCTCTTCGCCGGGCTTGAGCACGTCGGGATCGCCGCCGGGCTGCAGACCGATATAGCTCTCGCCGAGCAAACCACTGGTGAAGATGCCCGCCGAGGTATCGGCCGGCAGATCCTTGACCTTGCTGTCCATGCGCAGGGTCACGATCGATTCGAACTTCACCGGGTCCAGGTCGATCGCTGCGACCTGGCCGACGGTGACACCACCGATCTTCACCGGCGCCTGCTTGCGCAGCTGGCCGACCTGGGAGAAGCGTGCCTTGAGTTCATAGCCTTCGCCACCCCAGCTCCAGCGCTGGTTGGTCGAGGCTACGGCCAGCACCATCAGCGAGGCCAGGGCCAGCAGCAGGAAGGCGCCGACGGAGAATTCGAGTCTGGGACCGCGGATGGCCATGTGGATTACCTGATCAGTCGTGGTGGCCGCGCGCCGATGCGCACCGCCGATGGAGGGGTTAGGTGAACAACATTGCCGACAGTACGAAGTTGAACATCAGCACCAGCAGCGAGGCGTTGACCACCGCACGGGTGGTGGCGACGGACGTGCCTTCGATGGTCGGTTCGGCGTGGAAACCGACATAGGCGGCCACCAGGGCCGCGGTACCACCGAAGATCGCCGACTTCAGCATCGCCACGCCGAAGTCGTCCCAGAAGTCCACGCTGCCACGCAGCGCCGACCAGAACACGCCGTTGTCCAGGCCCAGCACGTGCACGGCTTCGAAGTAGCTGGCACTGATCGCCAGCGAACAGAAGATGCCGGTCAGCAGCGGCACGGTCAGTACCGCCGCCCAGAAGCGCGGTGCCACGGCCTTGGCCACCGGGTCGATGGCCATCAGTTCCAGCGCCTTGATCTGGTCGGTGGCGCGCATCAGGCCCAGCTCGGCGGCGATCGAACTGCCGGCGCGGCCGATGAACAACAACGCGGTCAGCACCGGTGCCAGTTCGCGGTACAGCGACAGGCCGAGCAGGGTGGACAGCGCGTCGGCCGCACCGAAGGTGGTCAGCGTGCGGTAGCCCTGCAGGGTCAGCACCAGGCCGACGAAGGCGCCGCCGACGGCAATGATCGGCAGCGAGCGCGCACCGATCTTGTAAATCTCGCGGGTCAGCTCGGCCAGGAAATCACGGGTCGGCAGCGAACCGCGCAGCACGGTCAGCGAGAACAGGCCGGCACGACCCAGCGAGCGGGTGGCTTGCACGAACGGCATCAGGCAACCCTCGCGCGCGGTGCGGCATCAAACGGGATGGGACCATCGGGCTGGCCATGCAGGAACTGCTGCAGCAGCGGGTCCTGGCTGGTCTGCAGCGCCTCCGGCGTGCCCTGGAACACGATGCCGCCATTGGCGATCGCGATTACCTGGTCGCAGATCGGCAGGGTCTCGTGCACGTGGTGGCTGACGATGATGCTGGTCAGGCCCAGGCTGTGGTTGAGGCGCTGGATCAGGCTCATGATCACCCCCGAGGCGATCGGGTCCAGCCCGGTCAGCGGCTCGTCGTAGATCATCAGCGGCGGGTCCAGGGCCAACGCGCGGGCCAGTGCCACGCGCCGGGCCATGCCACCGGACAGCTCACGCGGCCAGGCATCGGCGGCGGCCAGCAGGCCGACCGAATGCAGCTTCATCTGCACCAGCCGGCGCAGCACCGGTGCCGGCAGGCGGGTGTGGGTGCGCAACGGCAGGGCGACGTTCTCGGCCACGGTCAGGTCGGTCAGCAGGCCATTGCCCTGCAGCAGTACGCCAACGCTCTTGCGCATCTCCAGAAGCTCGGCGGTACGCTGCGGGATGGGTTTGCCGAACAGGGTGACGTCGCCTGCAACCGGACGCAGTTCGCCGGTCAGCGCCGCCAGCAGGGTCGACTTGCCGCTGCCGGACGGACCGAGCACCGCGGTGATGCTGCCCTTGGGCACCTGCAGCGAAACGTCGCGCAGGATCGTGCGCCCGCTCCGGTCGATGCGGACGTTGGACAACTGCACCAGACTGGGAGTGGAAGCCGACATGGGCACCCTTAACGTTTTTTCGACATTGAAGCATCGGGTCAGACTGCTGAACATAAGCAGACTGGACGGTGCAGTATTGTTGCACGGTCGGACCGTCGCCAGACCGGGACAATTCCGAAAACGACCGGAACAATCCGTCGCGATCACCGTACCCCGGGATTGAATACGGGCGGGTGTGCTGCACACTGTGCACGATGAGTGACCCGGGCAGCGACTTCCGCCTCTACCATTCCAATTCGCTGGACGTGCTGGCTGCCCTGCTGGCGCGCAACGTGCGTGTGCCGGTGCCGGGACAGCCGCTGCTGGCGCCGGAGGTGGTGCTGATCCCGCAGGTGGCGATGCGGCGCTGGCTGCAGGCGACACTGGCTGCCGAGTATGGCGTGGCCGCCAACCTGGAATTCCTGACCCCCGGTGAGTTCGTCGCCCGTGCCTTGAACGCCAATGTCGAGGGCGAAGCCGACGACCTGGACGCGGCCGCCCTGCACTGGCGCCTGTACCAGGCCCTGCGCGATCCGCAGCTGCTGGCACAGCCACCGATGCGCGCGCTGCAGTCCTATCTTGCCGGGGGCGACGCGCTCAAACCCTGGGCCCTAGCCGGCGAACTGGCCTCGGTGTTCGAGAAGTACCAGGCCTGGCGCCGCGACTGGCTGCTGCGCTGGGAAGCCGGCGCCGATGCGGCCGATCCGCAGGCCATCCTGTGGCGCAGCATCGCCGCCGGCCATGGTTACCGCGCGCGCCGCATCCAGGCGTACCTGGACCGCTTCGAGGGCGCCGGCCAACCGCTGCCGCAGGGCCTGCCGCCGCGGATGTCGGCGTTCGCCACCCTCAACATCTCGCCCGACGTACTGCGGGTGATGGCCACCCAGTCGCGGGTGGGCGAACTGCATTTCTATCTGCCCACGCCGGTGCAGTCCTACTGGGGCGACCTGCAGACCCTGGCAGAGCGCCTGCGCAGCGGTGCGCCGGACCCGTTCGGCGAGGCCGCCGGCGAGAACCGCCTGCTGGAAGCGTGGGGTGCGGCCGGCCGCGATTTCATGGCGGTGCTGGGCAGCTATGAAGTGGTGCATCCGGCCGGCGAGATCGCGGCTTATTCCGACCCCGAGCAAGACACGCGGCCGACGATGGACCAGGGCGGGCTGTCCGACAGCCTGCTGCATCGCCTGCAGCGCGACCTGTTCCACCGTCGTGCCTTGCCTTCCGGTGAACTGCGCGATGGCCTGCGCAGCGACGACCCGAGCCTGCAGGTGCACGCCTGCCACACCCGCCTGCGCGAGCTGCAGGTGCTGCACGACCAGCTGCGCAGCCTGCTGCAGGACCCGCGCTTCGACCCGCCGTTGCAGGCGCGCGAGATCGCCGTGCTGGCGCCGGACATCGATCCGTATGTGCCCTATCTGGAAGCGGTGTTCGGCGGACGGGGGGGCGAGGACGAACACATTCCCTACGCGCTGGCCGACAGCAGTCCGTTGGCTGGCGAGCCGCTGGCCGACGTGTTCGTGCACCTGCTTGGCCTGCCGATTTCGCGCTTCGGCCTGAACGAGGTGCTGGATCTGCTGGCCAGTGCACCCCTGGCCGAGGCCGCCGGCCTGGAAGCGGTGGACTTCGACCGACTGCATGGCTGGTTGCAGCAGGCAGGCGCACGCTGGGGCCTGGATGCCCAGCATCGCGACCAGCTGCAGGCCCCCAGCGATGACGCCTACACCTGGCAGTTCGCGCTGGATCGCCTGCTGCTGGGCCACGCCACCGGCAGCGAGGTGGATCTGGTCGGGGTGGCGCCGTGGATCGAACTGGAAGGCGGGGCGCTGGATGCGCTGGACCGGCTGCTGCGCCTGCTGCGCGTGCTGGCCGTCTACCAGCGCCGGCTGGGCGAACTGTTGACCCCGGCACAGTGGCGGCAGCGCCTGCTGTCGCTGCTCGATGCCCTGCTGCCGACACCACCCAGCTCGCCCAACAGCCAGCGCGCGCTGGAGCGCCTGCGCAAGCTGCTCAACCAGTTCGCCGAAGATGCGTACAAGGCCGGGTTCGCCGATGGCGTGCCACCAGAGGTGGTGCGTGCGCACTTCGCCGGTGCGCTTGCCGAGGCCGATACGCGCGCGCCGTTGCTGACCGGTGGCATCAGCTTCGGCCGCATGGTGCCGATGCGCCTGCTGCCGTTCCGGGTGATCTGCGTGCTCGGCCTCAACGATGGTGATTTCCCGCGTCGCGACCCGGCCGCTGGCCTCAACCAGCTCACCGCCGAACTGGATACGCCGCGCCGCCGTCCCGGTGACCGCTCCACCCGCGAAGACGATCGTTTCCTGTTCCTGCAGTTGTTTGCTGCTGCGCAGGACGTGTTCTACCTCAGCTACCTCGGCGCGGACCCGCGCGATGGCAGCGTGCGCGAACCCTCGGTGCTGGTCAGCGAACTGATCGATGCCGCCGCGGCCTATCACCTCGATCCGTCGACCGCCACGCGGGACTTCACCGTGCGCCACGCGCTGCAGCCGTTCTCGCCGGCCGCCTTCGGTGACGGCGATCCACGCCGCTTCAGCTACCGCCGGCAGTGGCACCCGGCCGCCGGGCGGCTGGGCGGGCAGCGCGGCGGCCTGCTGCCGTGGTTCGACGCCGCACTGCCGCCGGTGGACGACGCGGTGGAAGAAGAGGTCTCGCTGGAGAGCCTGCGTCGTTTCCTGTGTGATCCGGCCGGGCAGTTCCTCGCACAGTCGCTGGGCCTGCGCCTGGCCGACGACGTCGAGGACGTCGACGACCTGGAGCCGCTGGTGCTGTCCTCGCGTGGGCCGGAGAAGCGCAGTGTGCAGCTGGCCGTGGTGCAGGCCACCCTGGCCGGCGACAGCGAGCCGCTGTACCCGCGGCTGCGCGCACGCGGGCTGCTGCCGTCGGGCATCCTCGGCGAGCGCCAGTTTGAAGTGGAGCGGCTCAAGACCCGCCCGTATGCCACGGCCATGCTGGGCTGGTTGCAGGACACGCCGCTGGAGAGCCGCCGCTATGAAGTGGAGATCGACGGCGTTCGCCTGCATGGCCGGGTCGGTGATCGCCATCCCGAAGGCCTGGTGCGCCTGCGCGCCGGCGCCCTGAACGGCAACGCGGTGATCCGCCAGGGGCTGGACTGGCTGCTGGCCAACGCCGCCGGCGATGCCTTGCCGCTCGTGCAGTTCTACGACGGCGGTGATGCCGGCCCCGGTCCGCATGCATTGCCTGCCTTGACCGTGCCCGCAGCACGCGCGGCATTGCGCGCGCTGCTGCAGCTGCGCCAGCGTGGGCTGCGCGAACCACTGCGCTTTGCGCCCTATACCGGCTGGGTGCTGTTCAACGCGCCGGTGGAAAAGCAGCGCAGCGAAGGCTGGAAACAATGGCATGGCAGCGACCGCAGCTGGGGTGAAGCCAACAGTGATGCCTGGCAGCTGCTGCTGCGTGGCGCCGACCCGTTCGCCGACGACGCCAGTTACGCCGACCTGCTGCGCAACAGCCAGGTGGTCTTCAGCGCCGTGCGCGAAGGGCGCAGCTTCGGCAATGATCCACAGGCGGGCCACGCATGAGCAGCGGTGCCGAGGGCGCTTCCATCAACACGCATTGCCCCGACCCTTACCTGGCGTTGCCGCTGCACGGCACGCGACTGATCGAAGCCAGTGCCGGCACCGGCAAGACCTTTACCCTGGCGACGCTGTTCACCCGTCTGGTGGTCGAGCAGGGCCTGCGTATCGGCCAGATCCTGGCGGTGACCTTCACTGACGCCGCCACCCAGGAACTGCGCAAGCGCATCCGCGAGCGCCTGGCCCTGGCTGCGCGCTTGGTCGATCTGCCGCCGGGCGACGATGAAACACCCGATGCGCTGCTGACCCGGCAGGTGCTGCAACGTCATCTGCAGGACGGCACGGAAACCGCAAAAGCGTTGAAGCGGCGCCTGCAGGTAGCCGCCGACGAGATCGACCTGGCTGCGATCTTCACCATCCACGGCTTCTGCACCCGCGTGCTGCGCGAACATGCGCTCGAAAGCGGGCATACCTTCGACCCGCCCGAGCTGCTGGCCAGCGATCGCGAGCTGCTGGAAGAGCTGGCGGCCGATCTCTGGCGTGTGCATGCCAACGACCCGGCAACGCTGGAACCGCTGACCTGGTTGTGGTCCCACCCGGATGCGCTGGCGGCTGACCTGCGCGCGCTGCTGGCATCGCCACCGCTGCACCCGCCACTGCAGCCGCCGGCCGTGGACGATCCGCGCCCGGCGCTGCAGGGCACGGCGGCGGAACTGTCGATGGCCGTGCGCGAGCACGGTGAGCGCTTCTTCCTGGACCTGTGCGAAGCGGTCGACAACAAGTGGATCAACGGCGTTTCCTACAAGCTGGGCTGGCTGCACCCGCTGGGCCGGCAGCTGTTGGGCTGGGCCGAGCGCGGCGACGCAGCCGAACTGCTGTCCAGCGACCGCTTGCCGGTGCTGCTGCCCGATGCGCTGGTGGCCAAGACCAACAAGAAGTTCGCCGACCGCACACCGTCCTCGCCGCTGCAGGCACCGCTTGAGCGCTACGTGGCACTGCTGGCCCAGCGCGAACAATGGCTGCGTGCCACGGCACTGAACTTCCTGCACGCCCTGCGCGAGGAAGCCACCCAGCGCCTGTCGGTGCTGAAGCGCGTGCGCCGCGTGCAGACCTACGACGATCTGATCGACGGCGTCGCCCGCGCGCTGGAAGGCCCGCAGCGGCTGGCCCTGGTCAAGCAGCTGCGGGCGCAGTACCGCATCGCCCTGGTCGATGAATTCCAGGATACCGATGACCGCCAGTGGGGCATCTTCCATACCGTGTTCGGCGCCTCGCCGGAGGTGGACGAACTGGGGCTGCAGCCGGCGCTGTTCCTGATCGGTGACCCCAAACAGGCCATCTATGGCTTCCGTGGCGGCGACATCCATACCTACCTGAAAGCCAAGCAGGTGGCCGAGCAGGCACCGGCGCTGGACCAGAACTTCCGCTCGCGCCCGGCCGTGCTGCGCGCGCTGCAGGCGCTGTACGACAACGCTGGCGAAGATGCCTTCCTCGAACGCGACATCCGGTTCGAGCCGGTGCGGCCCGGTGGCGTGCGTGTCGATGAGGACTACCTGCGCGATGGCCGGGCCGCACCGGCGCTGACCCTGCGCCTGCTGCGCAGCGACGGTGAAAAGGCCCTTGGCGCCGATGCGTCGCGCGACGCGGCGACCCAGGCCTGTGTGGCCGCGATCCACCAGATCCTGCTGGAGGCGCGTGCCGGCACCGCGCTGCTGCGTGGGCGCCCGGTGCAACCCGGCGATATCGCCGTGCTGGTGCGCTCGCATCGCGAAGCCACGCTGGTGCAGCGTGCGCTGGCCGCAGTCGGCATTCCCGCGGTGGCGGCCGGCAAGCAGAGCCTGTTTGCCACCAGCGAGGCCCGTGACCTGCGTGCGTTGCTGCTGGCGTTGCTGCAACCGGCCGACGAAGGGCGACTGCGTACTGCATTGGCAACGGTGCTGCTGGGGCAGCGCGCAAGCGCGATTGCCAGCATGGAGCGTGAGGGGGACCTGCAGCGCGGGTTCCAGGCACAGCTTCTGCACTGGCGCGAGCGCTGGCAGCGTGGCGGCCCGTTCGCGGTGGTGGCTGATGTCTGCGCCGCGCAGGGCGAGCGCCTGCTGGCACTGATCGACGGCGAGCGGCGCCTGACCAATTACCTGCAGCTGGGCGAACTGCTGCAGGAAGCCTCCGCGCAGGCACTGGGCATGCACGGCCTGCTGGACTGGCTGCAGGGGCAGATGGCCAACGCCGACCAGGATGACGAGCAGCAGCTGCTGCGGCTGGAGTCCGACGCCCGACGGGTGCAGATCATCACCCTGCACAAGAGCAAAGGCCTGGAATACCCGCTGGTGTTCCTGCCGTTCGTGGGCATCGATGGCGGCGCGCCGAACACCGCCACGCACTGCACCGTGCACCTGCAGGGTGAGCGCCAGCTGCATTGGAAGCTGGACAGGGACGATGCCTGGGACGCGGCCAGCAGCCAGCGCGAGCGCGAACAGCGTGCAGAAGACGCGCGCCTGCTGTACGTGGGCCTGACCCGCGCCGAGCATGCCTTGTGGATCGCCACCGGCGATCTGGCAGGCCATGCGAAGACCCGCCTGGCGCCGTTGCTGGGCGACCTGCAGGCGCTGCGAGCGCACGCGGACGTGGACCTGGATGACAGTGCGCCGCCGGGTCGCCTGCCGCAGCTGCTGGCCGAAACCGAAGGTGAGCTGCCTGCGGTGCGTGCCTTGACCCGCCGTGTGCCACATGACTGGTGGGTCTACAGCTTCACCCAGCTGGCGCATGCCGACGCTGGCAACGGCGACGATATCGAAGCGGCGGCCACCGAACTGCCGGCACCGGCTGCCGACGAACCCGCCGGTGCCGAGCTGCCGCTGGAACCGGCGCTGCCGGACGCTGCCGCAGAAGACACTGCGCCGCCGGATCCGCGCTTCATGGGCAGCCGCTTCGGCAATGTGCTGCACGATGCACTGGAGAACGTCGACTTCGCACTGTGGTCGCACTGGCAGCCGCAGCAACCGGCACCGGAGGGACAGGCCGACGTGCTGCGCCGCTCGCTGCACGACGAAGGCTATGCCGACGAGGATCTGGACGATGGCGTGGCGGTGCTGGTGCCGCTGGTCGGCCACACCCTCACCGTACCGCTGCCCGAAGGCGGTGCGCTGTGCAGCGTGCCCGAGCATGAGCGCCGGGCCGAAATCGAGTTCCACTTCGCCATCGAGCCGACCGCAGTACCGGTGCTGCTGCAGCTGCTGCACGAGCACGGCATCTCCAGCGCGCGGCGCGGTTTCGGCCTGCGCAGAAGGCTGGAAGGCCTGATGACCGGCAAGATCGATCTGACCTACGTGCGCGATGGCCGCTGGTATGTGCTGGACTACAAATCCAACCGGCTGCCGGGTTACAGCCCGGACCTGCTGGAGATCGCGATGCGTCACAGCGAGTACGACCTGCAGGCGCTGATCTATACCGTGGCCCTGCATCGCTGGCTGCGCTTCCGCCTGGGCGCGGCATACGACTACGCGCGCGACATGGGCGGTATCCGCTACCTGTTCTGCCGGGGCCTGGATATTGCCGGCAATGGCGTGCACGTGCAGCGCTTCGCGCCTGAGCTGGTGGATGCGCTGGATGCCTTGTTTGCGGGCGGCCAAGCAGCCCAGGCCGAGATGGCGGCGCGCGCGCGCGGAGAAACCGCATGAACCTGCTGCGCGATCTGCATCGCAGTGGCCAGCTGCGCACCCTGGACCACGCCCTGGCCATCAGCCTCAAGCGCCTGCGCGAAGACACGCCGGACGACGTGGCACTGGCCGCCGCACTGGCCTCGCTGGCCGTGGCGCAGGGGCACGCTGGCTTCGATCCGCGCCAGCCCCAGCGCGTGATCGATGGCATTCCGGCATGGCCCGAACCTGCGCAGTGGCTGGCGCAGCTGCAGGCCTCACCCTGGGTGGCGACCCCGCAGGATGCCAACGCCGCCGCCGCGGAAGCGCCGCTGGTGCTCGAGAACGGTCTGCTGTACCTGCGCCGCTACCGCGAATACGAGCGGCAGTTGGCTGTCGGCCTGCAACGCATCGGCCGCCATCCGCTGCCTGCACCGGACATGGCCGCCGTGGCGCCCCTGTTCGCGCGTCTGTTCCCGCACGCCGCAACGGGTGAGGACCACCAGGCCCGTGCGGCTGGCGTAACCCTGCGCCACCCGCTGGCCCTGGTCACCGGTGGGCCCGGTACCGGCAAGACCACCACCATCGCGCGCCTGCTGCTGCTGTTGGCGGCACAGGCGCAGCACCAGGGCCTGCCCGTGCCGAAGGTGGCGTTGGCCGCACCCACCGGCCGCGCTGCCGAGCGCATGGCCGAAAGCCTGCGCCTGGCCGTACAGCGGCTGCAGGAGCAGGGGCTGGACCCGGCGCTGTGCACCGCGCTGCCCAGCACAGGCACCACCCTGCATCGCCTGCTCGGGGTGATTCCCGATTCACCGCGCTTCCGCCATCACGCCGACAACCCGTTGCCGGTGGACGTGGTGGTGGTCGACGAAGCTTCGATGATCGACCTGCCGCTGATGGCCAAGCTGGTCGACGCGATCGCCAGCGGTACCCGCCTGATCCTGCTCGGCGATCCCGACCAGTTGCCGTCAGTGGAAGCCGGTGATGTGCTCAGCGCCATCCTGCGCGCCAGCGGCGATGGCATCGGCACCCGTGCCGACGATGCGCAGGCGCTGCATGGACTGCTGGCAGCGGCCACGCTGCAGCCGCAGGCACCGCCGCGCGCGTTCGCAGGTCGCCGCGTGCAGTTGCAGCGTGGCTACCGGCAGAGTGATGCGCTGGACCTGGCGCCGCTGGCGCAGGCCGTGCGTGGCGGTGACAGTGGTACCGCCCTGCGCCTGCTGCGCAGTGGCGGGCTGGCTGGTGTCCGCTTCCATGAAGGCGAGGCGGACCCGTTGCGTGGCCAGCGCGAGCATCTGCTCGACCACTGGCGCGCACTGGCCGACGCAGTGGACCCGGCGCAGGCACTGCAGCAGGCCGGCCGCCTGCGCGTGTTGACCGCACTGCGCGAAGGCCCGCAGGGCGCGCGTGGCCTCAACAGCCGTATTGAACAGCTGCTGGCTGGCAACACCCCGGGCTACTTCCAGGGCCGGCTGCTGCTGATCACCGAAAACAGCTACCGCCACCGCCTGTTCAACGGCGATATCGGCATCTGCCTGCGCGATGGCAGCGGTGCGATGGTGGCCTGGTTCCCCGGCGAGACCGCCGACCAGCCGCGCGCCTTCCACCCGGCAGCCTTGCCCGCACACGAGAGCGCGTTCGCGATGACCGTGCACAAGGCGCAGGGTTCGGAGTTCGATGAAGTGTGGTTGCAGCTGCCAAGGCAGGACAGCCGCGTGTTGTCGCGCGAACTGGTCTACACCGGCCTGACCCGCGCCCGCCAGCGCCTGCAGGTGGCCGGCAGCGCCGAGGTGCTGGAGGCGGCATTGAAACGACATGCCAGCCGCCTTGGTGGGTTGGCGTGGCGACTGGGTGCGGAAGAGGTGACCGAGGAACCGGCGCGCGGTGAAGAACCCACCGTGCAAGGCACGTTGTTCTAAACGCCAGCCTTACCATCACGTCGGTCACCTTCATCCACGCACGGCGTGGATCTACCGTGTCGACCAAGGTCGACACCCACCAGAAGCAGGCCATGCCATTCCGACAGATCGCGGAAATCTGTCGAAGGCGGGGTGGGGCCGGTTGCGGGGGCGTGAGCCGCATGGATGCGGCGACCGAGCTTACAGGGACGTACTTGCAGCGTCCCCCGCAACCGGACCCACCCCGCCATCCCACGGATCGCCCGCTTTTGCCGTTGCCGTTGATTCGGCAGGTGCAGGGCGCAGCCCTGCCGCCAAACCTATTCCGGCATCAACACCAACCCATCCGGATACACGATCGCCGCTTCATCCGCACTGACATCGAAGAACCCCACGCCGTGCTTCTCGGCCAGGTCCTGCACCCGCCCATGCGCGCGCTCGGCCACCGAGTACGCGAACGCGCCATAGATCACATGGCGGCCGATGCTGTACTCGGTCACCTCGGCGCGATCATCATCGTCATTGCTCAGCGGGCCGTTCATCGGCGGAAACTCCTGCGCCATCTCCGCGAACCATGCCTGCAGCGCCGGGCTGCTGACCGCCGGGTCGTCGTACTCGTGGCTCTCGCCCCACTGCGCCTGCTTCTCGAACCAGGCGATGAACGCCGCCGCTTCACGCGGGGCGACGCTGGCCTCGAACACCATCATGTCGTAACTCATTGAACCATCCTGTTGCCGTGGCGTAAGGACGCCGGGCATGGCCCGGCGCTAGCGGATGACGATGGTAGCGCCGGGCCATGCCCGGCGGATCGCATCAGACGGACGGCGCTGCGGCGTCCGCCAATCCCGGCGCCAACGCCTTCGCGTCCGGGAACAGCGCAAACCGCAGGCCGACCAGGCCCATCAGCGCCTCGTCGCGTGCCTTGCAGGCGGCCACGCTGCCTACCCGGCCCAATGAGGTGTCCAGCCGCTCGCGCAGCGCCTCGGCCGCCACAATCGGCTTGCGTGCGGCGATCTGCCGGCGATAGTGCACGGCCACTTCCTCCAGGATGTGCTCGACCGCTTCGCGGCTGCGCTCCGGCAGCTCCAGGCGGGCGCGGCGCAGCTGCAGGATGTTCAGGCCGATGCGCGCCTCGTTGAGCATGTCCACCGAGGCGATGTCGCTGCCTTCCGGGGTCGCCGCCAGGCGCGGTGCCAGCAGGCCGAGCAGATCCAGCATGCGCGCGGCGAAGCGCTGGCGGTCCTGTTGGCCACGGCCTTCGGCCGCCTCGGCCAGCGTGGTCCAGCCCTGCCGTACCAGCCGGCGCGCGGTCCATTCGGCACCCACCGAGCGGAACAGCCGGGTCATCACCACCGCAAAGCCAATGCCGATGAACATCGCGATCGACGAGTTGGCGAAGGTCTGCACGTTGGCACTGTAGGTGTTCTGCAGGCTGAGCAGCGCGGCCAGGTTGACCGTCAGCGGCAGCGCGAACAGCGCGCTCTTCGGGTGGTGCAGCAGCAGGCCCAACGGCAGGAACACCACTGCCAGCACCAGCGCCAGCAGGCCGAAGTCGTGCACGGCGGGGAACACGCCGAACAGGTACACGCCGGCGACCAGCGAAGCCACCATCGCCCACACCAGGAACGAGACCATGCTCGGCGCCGGGTCGTCCTGTGCCGCGAAGAACGCGGCGGTCACCGCGGCCATCATCGCGCCGTTGCCACCGCCCTCCCAGCCCAGGCCGATCCACAGCACGCAGTAGCTCATCAGCGCCACGCCGGCGCTGAGCGCGGAGAACAGTGCCATGCCGTAGTCGACGTGCTTGTCGGTGGCGGCGCGTTCGGTGCGGATGCGGTAGTGCGCGCGGTCCAGCGGCGCGGTGCCCTGGTCGATCGCGTGCTGCAGGGTGCGGCAGTCCTGCCACAGGTCCACCAGCTCCTCCAGGCGCAGCAGCAGGCTGGCCAGCTGCAGGTGCTGCAGATCGCGGTCCACCTGTGGCTTCAGCGCACTGATGCGTGCGCGCAGGCGCGCGTAGTCGCTGGCACTGGATGGCGTATCGATCCAGTCGTGGATGTCATCGACCAGCGTCGGCAGGCCCTCGGGCAGGGTCTGTCCATCGCTGCGCAGCGCACTGAGGCGGTCGGCGATCGATGACAGCACCGGCAGCAGCAACAGCATGCGTTCGCGCAGGCGCTCCATCGACACCGCCGCGCCGGCATGGCGTGGGTCATCGCGGCGCAGGAACTCGATCAGCGCCTCGAACTGCACCAGGTCGGCGGCCAGCCGGTTGCGTGGGGCATGCGCGCGGCCGCGCTCGAGGATCTGCCGGCACCACTGCGCCGCGTCCTCCATCCAGTTGCCGATGCGCGCGCCGAGCATCGGCCGCACCGAGGCCGGGAACAGCAGCGAGGCGAACAGCACCGCTACCACCGTACCGAGGATGATCTCCTCGCTGCGCGCCACCACGGTGTCGAAGATGGTCTCCGGCGAGGTCACCGCCGGGAAACCGATGAATGCAGTGGTGTAGCCGGCCAGCAGGAACGCGTAGCCACGTGGGCCACGGTTGAGCAGGGCCAGGAACAGGCAGCCGGCCAGCCAGATCGACATCGCCGCGCTCAGCACCAGCGGTGTTTCCACCAGGGCGGGCAACATCAGCAGGGTGGCCAGGCCGGCGGCCAGGGTGCCGAGGATGCGGTACACGCCCTTGGCCCGGGTCGGGCCCAGCAGCGGCTGGCTGACGATGTACACCGTGCCCATCGCCCAGTACGGGCGCGACAGGTTGCCGGCCATGGCGATATACAGCGCGACGATCGCTGCCAGGTAGGTCTTGATCGAGAACAGCCAGGCCTGGCGGTCGGTCAGCCCGTTCATCGCTTACCTCGCCGTCGTCGGCGCAGACGCAGACGCGGCACTGTCCTGCCAGCCACCGCCCAGTACCAGGAACAGGTGGATCTGGTCGCGCGAGACCTGGGCTTCGGCCGCGGCCAGGGTGGCATCGCTGCTGGCCAGGCTGCGGTCGGCATCCAGGCTGGACAGGTACGGCGTGCGGCCACCCTGGTACAGCCGGCGGTTCTGCTCTGCGGCCATCGCAGCCTGCTCCTGCGCCACGCGCAACGACTGCAGGCGGCGCAGATCCTGCGCATAGCGGTCCAGTGCGGTCTGTGTTTCGCGCAGTGCCTGCAGCACGGCATGGTCGAACTCGGCCAGCGCGGCATCGGCGCCAGCCTCGGCGGCGTGGATGCGTGCATGCGTGCCCGAGGACGGCAGCGTCCATGAGATCAGCGGGCCGAACGACCACTGCTGGGTCATCGGCTGGCCGAAGTCTTCCAGCAGGCCGGCGGCGCCGACCGAAGCGCCCAGGCGGATGTCCGGGTACAGCTCGGCAGTGGCGACACCAATCCGCGCGGTGGCCGAGGCCAGCTTGCGTTCGGCCTGGCGGATGTCGGGACGGCGCTGCAGCAGCGCGCGGCCATCACCGACCGGCAGCGGCTGGGCAAGGGTGGGTGCGTGCGCGCAGTCGATCACTCCGGCCGGCAGCTGGCCCGGGGTCTGCCCAAGCAGTGCCGCCAGCGAATAGGCGGCGGCCGAACGCTGCGCCTGCAGCGGGGGCAATGCGGCTTCCAGCAGCGCGACCTGGGCATTGGCGCGCGCCAGTTCCGGCGGCGTGCCGCGGCCTGCGCTGATCAACCGCTGGGTGACCGAACGGCTGCGCTGCTGCAGCTGCAGGGAATGCTCGGCTACGTGCAGTTCGTGGTTGGCATGGCAGATCTCCAGGTAGCTGTCGGCCACCTCGGCCACCACGCTCACCTGGGCCAGGTCACGTGCAGCGGCCACCGACTGTTCGTCGGCGCGGGCTGCTTCGGCACCGCGCTTGAGCTTGCCGAACAGGTCGAACTGGTAGCTCACCGCGAACTTGCCGTCGGCCAGGTTGATCACCGGCAGCTCGTGCTCCTGC
The DNA here is from genome assembly GCF_002966815.1 of Stenotrophomonas sp. MYb57. Classification (NCBI taxonomy): domain Bacteria; kingdom Pseudomonadati; phylum Pseudomonadota; class Gammaproteobacteria; order Lysobacterales; family Lysobacteraceae; genus Stenotrophomonas; species Stenotrophomonas sp. MYb57. Next base: position 4,650,346 of record NZ_CP023271.1, on the reverse strand, counting down.
AGGAACGACTCGGCCGACAACTGTGCGCGGCTGACGCCGGCTTCGGCCTCGTACTCGAAGCCACCGGCGTCCATCGCCTGCTCGTACACCGCAGCAGCGCGGCGCAGATGCGCGTCGGCAGCCTTCAGTTCGACATTGTCGCGCAGCGCCTGGGTGATCAGCCCATCCAGCATCGGGTCGTTGTACAGCGACCACCAGCGTGCCGGCAGTGCCTGGTTGGCAGCCACTTCGGGGTTGTGGGTATCGATGAACGCGGCATTCGCTTGCGGCCGCTTGAACGCCGAGCCCTCGGGCAATGCGTAATCCGGGCCGACGGTTCTGCACGCGGCCAGGCTGGCCAGCGCGACGATCAGGCCAAGGCGGGGCAGGGCGGCGTTCACAGGCCCGCCTGTGTCGGCGCAGCGCCGGCCTTCTTGTTCTGCACGTGGCGGCCGGTATCCACGGTCACCGTGGCGGTGCGCCCGGCGATCAGCTCCACGCCGGCAGGCACCTCGTCGATGGCGATGCGCACCGGGATGCGCTGCGCCAGCCGCACCCAGTCGAAGGCCGGGGTCACGTTCGGCAGCAGGGTGCTGCCATTGCTGCGGTAGCGATCCTCGATGCCGGCGGCGATGCTCTCGACATGGCCGTGCAGAGGGGTGTCCTCGCCCATCAGGCGGATGTCCACGCGCTGCCCCGGGGCCACGCCGCGCAGGCGGGTTTCCTCGAAGTAGCCATCGATGCGGAACGAACCGGTATCCAGCAGCGCAAGCACCGGCTTGCCGGCCACCACGTAGTCGCCCACGCGCATGGTGCGGTCGTTGACCCGGCCATTGGCCGGTGCACGTACTTCGGTGCGGGCCAGGTTGAGTTCGGCCAGGTCGACCGCAGCCTGTGCGGTGGCCAATGCGGCCTGTGCGGCCTGCAGCTTGGCACGGCGCACTTCGGCGTCCTCGGCGGCGACCAGATCCTGCAGGCTGCGGTCGCGTCCGATCTCACGGCGCAGCTGCGCGACCGATGCCTGGCGTTCGGCCAGGCTGGCGCGGCTCTGCTCCAGCGCGATGCGGTAGCGCGCGCGATCGATCACGAACAGCAGGTCGCCCTTTTTCACCGCCTGGTTGTCGGCTACCTGCACCGTTTCGACCAGGCCGGACACATCCGGCGCCACCTGCACCACGTCGGCGCCGACGTGGGCGTCGCGGGTCCACGGCTCATCCATGTAGTAGACCCACAGCTGGCGCAGCACCAGCAGGGCGACGATCACGGCTGCGCAGGTAAGCAGCACCGGCAGAGTCTTCTTCACGATCTTGTTCACGATTGCATCCAACGCAGGAGGTGGAACAGCAGGCCCAGCACGATCCCGTACAAGGCCAGGTTGAACAGCGCCGGGTGCCATACGTGGCGATAGGCACCGGCACGCTGCAGCAGCGCGTGCAGGCCGCTGTTGACCAGGTAGGCCAACACCATCAACCCGAGCAGGGTCGGGACGAACACTCCGTGGAGACTGAATTCACCGGGCATCGGTAGGGGCGGGGACGGTAGGGGAAGGGGAGGTGGAACAGGACAACGGCAACGGGCAAAAGCCGCTGGCGCATGCACGGCAGCGGCGGTATTCACCGACAACGGGCTTACGTGATGCGGTCGGCAGCCTCGGCCAGCAGGCGCCATGCCTTCAGCACGGCATGCAGTTCATCCATGGAAAGCTCGCCGAACACGTCCTGGCGCAGGCCGATCAACTGGTCTTCCAGTTCGCGCACCAATGCCTGGCCTTCCTCGGTCAGCCACAGCAGGTTGGCGCGGCGGTCGCTGGCATCGCATTCGCGGCGGACCAGCCCACTGGCGCAGAGCTTGTCCAGCAGGCGCACCAGGGAAGGGCCTTCCATGCCCAGCTGCTGCGCCAGCGCGACCTGGCGGATGCCACCGCCGGAGCGGCCGATCATCAGCAGGGGCATGGTGCAGGCGGTGGAGATGCCGTAGCTGCCCAACCGGCTGTCGGCCAGGCGCTGCCACTGCCGCCCTGCGTACAGCAGGCCGGAGCTGAGCTGCATCTGCAGCACGGTGCGCTCGTCGAGGGGTCGGTCCATAAGTAATAGATAGGATACTACTAATTTCATTCCTATCAATAGGTTTTGCTGAATGGGTGGGGTGTATTGAGGAAGGCGTTGCGCCTGCTGGCTATCGGTTGGGGTGGCGGAGGGCCGGGCGGGGTAGGACACGCTGCAAGTACGTCCCTGTAAGCTCGATCGGCGCATCCATGCGCCTCACGGTCCTACCCCGCCCGGCCCTCCGCCACCCACCCCACATCCCGCAGGCGCGGAGGGTTGGCGCTTCAAGAACAAGAGCGGTAGCGCCGGGCCATGCCCGGCGGCTTCTGGTGGCACCGCTCCGCTCGCCGGGCATGGCCCGGCGCTACCAGAGCACTCTCCGAAGCCATGAACCCCAGCTTTTGACCCCCGCTTTCGGGCGGACCGGCCGCGCCCGCAGGCAACCGTCGGAGAGGCGGAGGGGCAGGCAGGGCAGGACCGTCCACGGCATGGATGACGTGGACGAGCCTACAAGGACGTACTTGCGGCGTGTCCTGCCCTGCCTGCCCCTCCACCTCTCGCTCAGCAGCCATGAGGCGCCGGGCGGCCCCCCGATGAACCGTCCCCAGAGGACGACCCACCCCCCGGTCGGGTACGATGCTCGCCCCCCGTTCGGGCGCTGTATGCAATGAGCAAGAACAACGAAAAGGCCGCCCCGCAGGGCGAAGTGACCCAGGTCCAGGCCGAGGATGCCGTGCGCACCCTGCTGCGTTGGGCCGGTGAGGACCCGACCCGCGAAGGCCTGCTGGATACCCCGCGCCGCGTGGCCGAAGCCTATGGCGACTGGTTCAGCGGCTACCGCGACGACCCGCGCGCCTACATGGAACGCACCTTCGAGGAAGTGGCCGGCTACGACGAGCTGATCGTCCTGCGCGACATCGAATACGAAAGCCACTGCGAGCACCACATGGCGCCGATCATCGGCCGCGTGCACGTCGGCTACCTGCCGGCCGGCAAGGTGGTGGGCATCAGCAAGCTGGCACGCGTGGTCGAAGCCTACGCCCGCCGCTTCCAGGTCCAGGAAAAGATGACCGCGCAGATCGCCCAGTGCATCCAGGATGTGCTGCAGCCGGTCGGTGTCGGCGTCGTTGTCGAAGGCGCCCATGAGTGCATGACCACCCGCGGCATCCACAAGCGCGGCGTCAGCATGGTCACCTCGAAGATGCTGGGCAGCTTCCGCGAGGATGCCCGCACCCGCGCCGAGTTCCTGCGCTTCATCGAAGTGGGCGGCAAGCGCTGAGCGCCGTCGCCTCCCGGTGGCGGCCGCGCGTGGCCGCCGCTTTCGCCGTGCCTGCGCCGCGTCTTTGCGCGCGCGCTGGCCGCCGCGCCCTTCCGACCGATCTCGCTGCATGAAGCACCGCGAACGCATCACCCGTTATCGCCACCTGCGCGAACAGCCGCAATGGAAGCTGCTCGCCGCCGACCACGCACCGGAAATCATCGGCCTGCTGCAGGGCCTGCTGATGGACGGCGATCGCACGTTGCCGGCATCGGTCCTCAACGAGCGCCTGCAGCGTGCGCTGGACCAGCTCAACGGCGACGAGTTGTCGCGTGAGCTGCCGCGGACCGCGCAGGCCTACGTTGCCCATTGGCTCGCGCAGGGCTGGCTGGAACGCCGGCTGCCTGAAGGCGCCGACCAGGAGCAATACGAGCTCTCGACCCAGGCGCTGCAGGCGATCCGTTTCGCCGACAGCATGGAGCAGGCCCGAGTGGCCGCCACCGAGAGCCGTCTGGCACTGGTGATCGAACAGCTGTCGCAGCTGGCCGCGCAGACCGAGGCCGACCCGGACGCACGCCTGTCCGCACTACGCGACGAGCGCGATCGCATCGATGCCGAGATCGCCCGTGTCAGCGCTGGTCGCGTGACGGCCCTGGACGGCAAGCGCGCGCTGGAACGTACGCGGCAGATCATCGGCCTGGCCGACGAGTTGACCGAAGACTTCCGCCGCGTGCGCGACGACTTTGAACAGCTCAACCGTGAGTTCCGTGAACGCATCATCGATGACGAAGGCGAGCGCGGCGACGTGTTGTCCAAGCTGTTCGAAGGCGTGGACGTGATCGGCGAGAGCGACGCGGGGCGTAGTTTCCAGGCGTTCTGGCGCCTGCTCAACGACGCCGAACAGAGCGCCCAGCTCGATGCCGCGCTGGAAACGCTGCTGGCCCGTGGCTTCGCCCGGCGGCTGGATCGCAACGAGCGCAACTTCCTGCGCGGCTTCACCAGCACCATGCTCGAACGTGGTGGCCAGGTGCATGACGTGCTGCAGAACTTCGCGCGCAGCCTGCGTGGTTTCGTGCAGAGCCGTGGCTACCTGGAACAGCGCCGCCTCAACCAGCTGTTGAAGCAGGCGCAGTCCGAAGCACTGGCACTGCGCGATGACTTCCCGGCGCAGCGCGCCATTGGCCGCGACCTGCAGCTGACCACCAGCCGCCTGCGTTCGTGGTCGCAGTGGAAGCTGCACGACCCGCGCAGCGCGCAGGTCGATGGCAACGTCGAATACAACGATGCAGCCAGCATCAGCCTGGAAAGCGTGGGCGATCTGGTGGCGTCGTCGGAAATCGATTTCCGCACCCTGCGCCGCGACCTGCACGACCTGCTCGACAGGCAGCCGAAACTCAGCATTGCCCAGGCCCTGTCGCAGCGCGAAGCGCCGCAGGGGCTGGGCAGTGTCATCGGTTACCTCTCGCTGGGCACGCGCTTTGGCAGCGTGATCGCCGGCGAACAGGAGCTTGCCGAATGGCGAGGTGGCGACGGACAGATCCGTCGTGCCCGCATCCCGCTGGTTTGGTTTACCCAGGAGAGACGCCATGAGCTGGCATGAAGACCCCATCGATGCACCGCATGCCGACCTGGCCGAAGACGCGTACCAGGCCGAACCGGTGGCGACCGTGGCCCAGCCCCGGCGCGGCAACGACGTCTACTACATGGGCGATACCGGCCGCCTGCCGCTGGATGCGCGCCGCGCGCTGTGCCAGCTGCTGATCGGTCCCAGCATCGACCAGCTGCGTCACGCCAAGCTGTGGCCGGCACTGATCCGCAGCGAAGCCGGTATCCGCTCGGCGCTGTCGGACCTGTTCCTGGAACTGGTGCTCGACCGTGACAGTGGTGTGGCGTTCACCCGCCAGGCCGACACCGAAGATGTCGATGCACCGGTACTGCTGCGCACCTCGCCGCTGACCTTCATCGATTCGGTGCTGCTGCTGTACCTGCGCCAGCAGCTGGGCGAAGCCGATGCGCGTGGCAACCGCGCCGTGGTCGCCGATGCTGAAATGGCCGAAGCACTGGCCATCTACGAAAAGAACCTGTCCACCGACCGCGCCGGCTTCAACCGCCGTGTCGCCTCGGCGGTGCAGAAGATGAAGGACAACCACATCCTGACCCGCCTCGGCGGCCAGGAAGACCGCCACGAAGTCTCGCCGGCGTTGAAGCTGCTGTTCTCCGCCGAAGACGTATCCCAGCTGTCGGCGGTTTACCGCCAGCTGCGCGAAACCCCGGCCGCTGAAGCCTGAGAGACCCGAGCACCGCATGGCCATTTCCAAGCACACTCCCGCCCTGTTCAACGAAGGCCTGCCGGACCCGCGCCTGCAGCAGTTCCGCATGCGCCGCCTGCAGGTGCACAACTGGGGCACCTTCAACGGCCTGACCGAAGTGCCGATCGCCGAGCGCGGCTTCCTGTTCGTCGGCCGCTCCGGTTCGGGCAAGTCGACCCTGCTCGATGCCATGTCCGCCCTGCTGACGCCGCCGGCCATCGTCGACTTCAACGCCGCAGCGCGTGAAGCCGAACGCAGCGGCCGCGACCGCAACCTGGTGTCCTACGTGCGCGGCGCGTGGGCCGACCAGCAGGACAGTGGCACCGGTGAAATCGCCACCCAGTACCTGCGCAAGGGCGCGACCTGGACCGCGCTGGTGCTGGAGTACCGCGCCGGCGATGGCCGCGTGGTCAGCCTGGTACGCCTGCTCTGGATCGCCGGCAGCAGCACCTCCGCCGGTGACGTGCGCAAGCACTACATGATCGCCGAGCGTCCGTTCGACATCGCCAAGGATCTGGGCGGCTTCGATCTGGACCTGCGCAAGCTCAAGCAGAAGTTGGCCGACGTCCATCACTTCGACACGTTCTCCGGCTATGCCGAACGCTTCCGCCACCTGCTCGGCATCGACAACGAGATGGCGCTGCGGCTGCTGCACAAGACGCAGTCGGCGAAGAACCTGGGTGACCTGAACGTCTTCCTGCGCGACTTCATGCTCGACACGCCGAAGACCTTCGACGCTGCCGAACGACTGGTCAGCGATTTCGCCGAACTCGATGGCGCGCACCAGGCCGTGGTCACCGCGCGGCGCCAGGTCGAAACCCTGCAGCCCGCGCGCGAACATTACAGTGACCTGCAGGCGATGAGTCGCCGTCGCGGCGACGACGAAGCGCTCAAGCTCGGCATCGACAGCTTCCGCGAAAGCCGCCGCCAGTTGCTGATCGAAGCACGCCTGCGCGAGATGGACACGCGCGATCGTGGCCTGCTGGGCGAAGAAGCGCAGCGTCGAGCGGCGCTGGACAACCACACCGAACGACTGGCCGAGCTGGAACTGCAGCGCCGCCAGCAGGGTGGTGAGCGCATCGAGGAACTGGAACGCGAGCAGGGCCGCGCCGAAGCCGAACGTGATCGCCGCCTGGCCAAGCAGGCGCAGGCGCGTGACGCCGCACAGAAGCTGCAGGCCGCGCTGCCCGAGGATGCACATGGCTTCGCCGAGCTGGTCGAGCAGGCGCAGTCCGAACTGGAAGACCGTCAGCGTGCGTCGAGCGCCCTGGACGACGCCATCAGCGAACGGTTGGGCGGCAAGCGCGACGACGAGCGGCGCTTCTCCGAAGTGCGTGGCGAACTGGAGGCGATGCAGCGCACACCCTCCAGCATTCCTGCGCCGATGCAGAAGCTGCGCGCACGCCTGGCCGAAGAAACCGGCATCTCCGAAGCGGCCCTGCCGTTCGTCGGCGAGCTGATCCAGGTCCGCTCGGAAGAGCAGAGCTGGCAGGGCGCGATCGAGCGCGTGCTCGGCGGCTTCGCGCAATCGCTGCTGGTCGATGACAAGCACTACAACGACGTCGCCGAGTGGGTGAACCGCACCCACCTGGGGATGCGCTTCACCTACTACCGCGTGCGTCGCAACGATGATGCGTTCGCCCGCGAACCGTCCGCCAAGTCGCTGCTGCACAAGCTGGAACTGCGCGATCACGTGTTCGAAAGCTGGCTGCGCCGCGAGCTGGGCAAGCGCTTCGACTACGAATGCGTGGACGCCAAGCAGCTGCGCAACGTCGACCGCGGCATCACCCGCGAAGGCCAGGTCAAGCATCCGGGCGATCGCTTCGAGAAGGACGACCGCAGTGCGGTCAATGATCGCCGCCGCTGGCTGCTGGGCTTCAGCAACCGCGACAAGCTGGCCGTCTTCGAGAAGGAAGCCCAGGAGCTGGCCGCCCGTATCGCCAGCTGCGATACCGACATCGCGCGCCTGCGCAGCCAGCGTGACCGCGACAACGAACGTCGCCTGGCCTGCCATCAGCTGGTCGGCATCAGCTGGAACGAAATCGACGTCGCCGCGCCGCAGCAGCGCCTGGCCGACATCGAGGCCAGCCTGCACGCCCTGCGCGAAGGCAATGCCGACCTGGCCAGGATCGCCCAGCAGATCGACGCCACCCGCGCCGATATCGAGCAGGCCCGCCGCACTTACGAAGACACCCGCGTCGAGCGCGGCCAGCTGGTGCGCGAACGCGACCGCCTGGACCGTGCCCGCCAGCAGAGCCGGGCACTGGTCCTGCCAGCGCTGGCCGAAGACCAGGAAGCCGGCCTGGCCGAGCGCCTGCAGGAGCAGGGCCCGCTCAGCCTGGAAACGCTGGAAGCGCACATGCGCCAGGTCAGCAACGCGCTGAACGAACAGCTCTCGTCTTCGCAGCAGGACGTCAACCGCATCGAGAACCTGCTGCTGGGCTGCTTCCGCCGCTTCATCCAGCAGTGGCCGGAAGAATCGGGCGACTTCACCGTGTCGGTGGCCTCGGCCGAGGATTTCCTCGCTCGCCTCGAACGCCTTGAACGCGATGGCCTGCCGCAGCACGAAGAACGCTTCTTCGACCTGCTGCAGAACCAGAGCAAGAACAACCTGCTCGCGCTGCAGCGTCACAGCGCCGAGGCCCGCAAGTCGATCGGCCAGCGCCTGGACGAAGTCAACGCCAGCCTGGAGCAGGTGCCCTTCAACCGTGGCACCCTGCTGACCATCGAACTGAACGACCGGCGCCTGCCGGAAGTGCAGGAGTTCCACCAGCAGCTGCGCGAGGTGTTGTCGCAGCAGCAGACCGAGCAGCGCGACCTGGCCGAAACGCAGTTCACCGTCCTGCGCCAGCTGGTCAACCGCCTCGGCTCGCAGGAAGGCGAAGACAAGCGCTGGCGCGAAGTGGTGCTGGACGTGCGCCTGCACGTGGAGTTCATCGGCGTGGAGCTGGATGTGGAAACGCGCCAGCAGGTCGAGATCTACCGCAGCGGCGCCGGCAAATCCGGTGGCCAGCGGCAGAAGCTGGCCACCACCTGCCTGGCGGCGGCGCTGCGCTACCAGCTCGGCGGCGCTGACAGCCAGCTGCCCAGCTACGCCGCAGTCGTGCTCGACGAAGCCTTCGACAAGGCCGACAACGAGTTCACCGCGCTGGCGATGAACATCTTCGACAACTTCGGTTTCCAGATGGTGGTGGCCACCCCGCTGAAATCGGTGATGACGCTGGAACCGTTCATCGGTGGCGCCTGCTTCGTCGAGATCAGTGGCCGCCACGATTCGGGCGTGCTGCTCATCGAGTACGACGAAGAAGGCAAGCGCCTGAAGCTGCCGGAGCGCAGCCGCCAGCAGGCCGACGAACCGGAAGAAGCCGAAGCCTGACCGCTCTGGAAACGCCGTGCCAACCAAGGTTGGCACCTACCGGGTCATGAACCCCGATAGTGGTAGTGCCGGCCGCTGGCCGGCAACCGCGTTTACGCACTGCGGAACGTATCCCACGCCATCCGCGCAATCAGCACCACCACCAGGCCCACGAACAGTTTGCGGATGAACGGCGTGCCGCCCTTCAGCGCCAACCGCGTGCCCACCACCGAACCGATGATGTTGGCCGCCGCCATCGGCAGCGCGAACAGCCACAGGATGTTGCCGGTCGGTACGAAGAACGAGATCGCCGCCACGTTCGTCGCCAGGTTCACCACCTTCGACGCGGCCGACGCACGCAGGAAGTCCAGCCCGAAGAAGCGCACGAACAGGAAGATCAGGAAGCTGCCGGTGCCGGGCCCGAAGAAGCCATCGTAGAAGCCGATCGCCGCACCGATCGCCAGCGCGATCACCAGCTCGCGGCGGCCGATGTCCTGCGGCCGGTGCAGCGCACCGAAGTCCTTCTTCCACAGCGTGTAGGCCAGCATCGCCACCAGCAGCACCAGCACCAGCGGCCGCACTGCGTCCTTGGGCAACAGGCTGACCGCCGTAGCGCCCAGGAAGGAGAACACGAAGGCCGTACCGGCGGCGAACAGCACCGGCTTCCACGGGAAGCGCACGTTGCGCGCATAGCGCCATGCCGCTGCGCCGGTGCCGAACATCGAGCTGAACTTGTTGGTGCCAAACAGCATCGCCGGGGTCTGCTGCGGCAGTACCGTGAACAGGCCGGGCAGCTGCACCAGTCCGCCGCCGCCCACGGCCGCATCGACCAGGCCGGCAATGAAGGCGATCACCACCAGCCACCACAACTCAGGAGGAATCAGTTCCAGCACGGCGATCGATCGAAGTGGGGGCGCGACAGCATACGCCTGTCACATTGCCGCCGCCCACGCGACAATACCCGCATGAGCCGAACCGCCCCCGATCCCTGTCCCTGTGGCCTGGCCGCCGACTACGCCGCCTGCTGCGGGCGCTTCCATGCCGGCGACGCCGCGCCGGATGCCGAGCGCCTGATGCGCTCGCGTTACAGCGCCTATGTGCGCCACCTGCCGGACTACCTGCGTGCGACCTGGCACCCGGACACCCGTCCGGCAGAACTGTCGCTCGATGATGCCCCCGGCCAGCGTACCCAATGGCTGGGCCTGACCGTGCAGGACCATCAGGTGACCGGCAGCGACAGCGCCGAGGTCCGCTTCACCGCCCGTTACCGCGTCGGTGGCGGCAGCGCGGTGAAAATGACCGAGCACAGCCGCTTCCTGCGCGTCGAGGGTCGCTGGTACTACCTCGACGCCGTCTGAGCCTGGCTGCCGCGCACGGCCAGCACGCGCTGGCCGCCATGCGCGCACACGCGGTTGCGGCCTTCCTCCTTGGCCGCATACAGCGCCTGGTCGGCCGCTTTGACCACCCCGGCAGGGCGCCGATCGACCCGGCTGTCGGCCAGGCCGATGCTGACGGTTACCTGCACCACCGCACCGCCACCGCCGCGCCCGCGCTGCTGCTGGCCGAGCGTATCGTCGCGGGTGCGCGTGCTGCGGTCGCGCAGTTGCATGCGGCTCTGCTCGATGCCCTGTCGCAGCGCCTCCACCGCATCCACGCAGGCCGATGCCGGGCGGTCGAGGAAAACCACGGCGAATTCCTCGCCGCCATAACGGAACGCACGGCCGCCGTCGCCCACCCGCGACAACCGTGAGGCCACCAGTTTCAGCACGTCATCGCCGGTGTCGTGGCCGTGGGTGTCGTTGAATTTCTTGAAATGATCCACGTCGATCATCGCGATGCTGTAAGTGCCGGTGGCGCGCTTGAGGGTCTCGTTGAACGCACGGCGACCGGGCAGGCCGGTCAGCTCGTCGCCGAAGGCCATGTGGAAGGACTCCTGCAGGGTCGCGCCCAGCATCAGCAGCAGTGCCGCTACGCTCAGCGCCGGCAGCAGTGCCGGCTGCAGGAAGATCCGCGGCAGCATCCACCACAGGCACAGCAGGGCCAGCAGCATCGCCGTATGCAGCGGCCGCGGCTGGCGCCACGCCTGCCATGCCAGCGCAGCGGTGGCCAGCAGGAACAGCACGGCAGGCAGCTGCGCCAGCGCGTTCCAGTCACTCGGTATCCAGGGGAAGTGCCGGTTCGACAGCAGGTCGTGCATGCCCTGTGGCTGTTGTGCGGCAAGCAGGATGAAGATCGCCACCGCAACACCACTGGTCGTGGCCCTCAGCAGCAGGTCCTGGCGGCGGCGGCCACGTTCGGGCCACAACGCATGGACGGCGAACAGCAACGGCAGCCAGGTCGAGATCGCGTGGAAGCGCAGTGGCGTCAACGCCGTCACCCGGCCCTCGCGCAGGTAGTGCCCAAGGTCCTGGTGCAGCACCGCGAAGGCCAGCGCCACCAGCAGCAACAGGCACAGCGTGCGCACCTGGTTGTACAGCAGCGCCAGCCCTGCACCCAGGCAGGCCAGCAACCACGGCAGGATGCGCTGCCCGGCGCGGCCGACATCATCGCTTTCCAGGCTCGCCCACAGCACCAGCGCGACCAGCACGGCGGGCAGCACGAACAGATAGTGCACAGGCTGTCGAAGCGGATGATGGGACACACGGAATTCCAGCGCGGTCACGACGCGGCCGCAGCACTGCCGTTAGCGGCGCAACGGTGCCCTTCTTGAATGCGCGCGCCCTGATGTGAACACCACGGCACCGGGCCATGACATTGCGCTCACCGGCAGCGGTCGAAGCTGGTCGCATGGACAGCGTACCCGCCGCCGTCGCTGCCCCGCAGCGTGACCTCGCCCGCCACTTCACCCATGTGCGGGGGCGCAGCGTGCAGCTGGCCGCACCCCTCAGCCCGGAAGACGCCCTGCTGCAGAGCATGGCCGATGCCAGCCCGGCCAAGTGGCACCTGGCCCACACCACCTGGTTCTTCGAACGCTTCGTGCTGGCCAGCCAGCCCGGCTACACACCCTGGGATCCGGCCTGGGACTATCTGTTCAACAGTTACTACAAGAGTCTCGGCCCCGCCCACGCACGGCCTCAGCGCGGGTTGCTGTCGCGGCCCTCGCTGCAGCAGGTCCACGCCTACCGCCAGCATGTGGATGAGCAGGTGCTGGCAGGACTGCGCGATGGCGATCTCGGCAGCGACGCCCTGCAGCACCTGCAGCTGGGGTTGCAGCACGAACAGCAACACCAGGAACTGCTGCTCACCGACATCAAGCACGCCTTCTGGTGCAATCCGCTGCAGCCGCCGTACCGCGAAGACGTGCCCATCGCCGTCAGCGCCCTCGGCACGCAGGGTTGGGTCGAACAGGGCGAGCGCATCGTCAGCATCGGTGCGTCCGCCTGGCCGCAGCACGCAGCCTTCGCCTATGACAATGAATCGCCTGTGCATCGCGTGCTGCTTCCTGCGCATGCCATCGCCGAACGCCCGCTCAGCAACGCCGAGTACCGCGCCTTCATCGACGCCGGCGGCTACCGCGATCCGCGCTGGTGGCTGAGCGAAGGCTGGGCGCTGCGCGAGGCCGAGCAGTGGCAGCATCCGCTGTACTGGGATGACGACCTGCTGCGCGAGTTCACCCTGGGTGGCTGGCGCGAGCTCGATCCGCATGCGCCGGTCTGTCACCTCAGCTACTACGAAGCCGATGCCTGCGCCCGCTGGGCCGGCGCCCGCCTGCCCACCGAATTCGAATGGGAAGCGGCCGCCGCCTCGCAGCCTGTCGAAGGCCACTTCGCCGACGACGACCATCTGCACCCGATGGCAGGGCAGGGCGATGGACTGCGCCAGTTGTTCGGCGACGTGTGGGAATGGACCAGCAGCGCCTATGGCGCCTATCCCGGCTTCCGTCCCTTCGCCGGCAACCTCGGCGAATACAACGGCAAATTCATGTGTGGCCAGTGGGTCCTGCGCGGTGGCAGCTGCGCCACGCCGCGCGGCCATGTACGGGCCAGCTACCGCAACTTCTTCATGCCACCGGCGCGTTGGCAGTTCTCAGGCCTGCGCCTGGCAAGGGATCTTTCATGAGTACCGTCCAGGATGCGCTGCAGGCGCTGACCGACCTTACCCCCGGCCGCCAGCAGATCCTTGCCGACGCCGTGGCGGGGTTGTCGCACGCCTCACGGCAGCTGCCTTCCAAGTACTTCTACGACGCACGCGGCTCGCGCTTGTTCGAGCAGATCACCCACACCCGCGAGTACTACCCCACACGCACCGAGCTGGCCCTGCTGGACCGGGTGTTGCCGGAGATCGCGCAGGCGGTGGGGCCGCGCGTGCATGTGGTCGAACTGGGCAGCGGCAGCGGCCGCAAGACCGCGCGCCTGCTGGCTGCCCTGCAGGACCCGGTGGCCTATACGCCCATCGAGATCTCGCGCGCGGCGTTGCTGTCCAGCATCGACCACCTGGCCCCGGCGCTGCCGGACGTGGAAATGCTGCCGGTGTGTGCCGACTTCACCCGCCCTGTGCAGGTCCCCGCGCCAGAGCGGCCTGCCGCGCGCCGGCTGCTGTTCTTCCCGGGCTCCACGCTGGGCAACTTCGCCGATGAGGACGCGATCACGCTGCTGCGCGCGATGCGCCAGACCATGGGCAAGCACGGCCTGGCCCTGGTCGGCATCGATCTGCACAAGGACCCGACACTGATCGAAGCCGCCTACAACGACGCCGATGGCATCACCGCCGCCTTCACCCTGAACCTGCTGGCGCGTCTCAACCGCGAGGTCGGCAGCGATTTCGATCTCGACGGCTTCCGTCACCAGGCCCGTTACAGCACCGCGCGCCTGCGCATCGAAACCGATCTGGTCAGCCAGCGCGAGCAGGACGTGCATCTCGACGGCCGTACCTTCCACTTCAGCGCTGGCGAACCGATCCGCGTGGAGTACAGCCACAAGTACACCGATGCCAGCTTCGGCCACCTACTGCAGCAGGCAGGGCTGGAGGTGGCGGCATCCTGGAACGCGGACGATCCCGCCTATGGCCTGCGCCTCCTGCGCCCCTCACCCTAGGCACAGGTAGTACCGGTCGCTGGCCGGCAATCTCGCCCAACCTTGCTCTCCCTCCGCGTTACCATGGCTGCAGCACCGGCAACACGGAGGACGCCATGCCCATTCTGACCACGCTCGGCCTGGCCGCCGCGCTTGCCATGCCAGCGGCCGCGCCGCCGGCAGCAGCGGCAACCGCTGATCCCGCGTTTGCCCGCTGCATGGCGGGCCTGCAGGCGACGGCCGCCAGCCAGGGCATTGCCGCTGACCGCTTCAATGCGATCACCGCCGGACTGCAGCCCGACCCTACCGTGCTGCCGCTGCTCGACGCGCAGCCGGAGTTCACCACGCCGATCTGGGACTACCTGGCCGCACTGGTCGATCGCCAGCGCGTGGACGACGGTCGCGCCATGCTGCAGCAGCACCGTGACCTGCTTCAGCGCGTATCGGCGCAGTACGGCGTCGATCCAGTCACCATCGTCGCCGTATGGGGTGTGGAGAGCGACTACGGCCGCGTGTTCGGCAAACGCCCACTGCTGCAGTCGCTGGCCACGCTGTCCTGTGCCGGCCGCCGGCAGCCCTTCTTCCGCGGCGAGCTGCTGGCGCTGGTCAAGCTCATCGACCAGGGCGACCTGCAGGCGCAGGGCCTGACCGGTTCCTGGGCCGGTGCCTTCGGCCACACCCAGTTCATGCCCAGCACCTACGCACGCATTGCCGTCGATGGTGATGGCGATGGCCGCCGCGATCTGGTCGGCAGCATTCCCGATGCATTGGCTTCCACCGCGAACTATCTGAAGCGTGCCGGCTGGCGAACCGGCGAACCGTGGGGCATGGAAGTCCGTGTCCCCGCCGGTTTCAACGCCAGCCAGGCGGGACGCACCCAGCGCCGGTCACTGGCCGACTGGCGCGCACTGGGCGTGACCGGCCTGGACGGCAGCGCGCTGGCACCGTCCGGCCTGCCCGCCGATGCCCGCGCCGCGCTGCTGCTGCCGTCCGGGACAAAAGGCCCGGCGCTGCTGGTGTTCCGCAATTACGACGCGATCTACAGTTACAACGCGGCCGAGAGCTATGCGCTGGCCATCGCCACCCTGGCCGACCGCCTGCGTGGCAGCAACGGCCTGGTCACCGCCTGGCCAACCGATGATCCTGGCCTTGGCCGCGACGAGCGCCGCCAGCTGCAGACCCTGCTGCTCGCGCGCGGCCATGACATCGGCGCCGCCGATGGCATGATCGGTACCGCCAGTCGTCGTGCCATCCAGGTCGAGCAGCGTCGGCTCGGATGGGCCGACGCAGACGGTCGCGCCGGCCAGCGCATCCTGCGCGCGCTGCAGGCACAACCGCAGGCACAGGCGCCAGCCGCGCCGACCCGCTTCAGCCTTCCCAACAACTACAGTGCCGTGCAGTCGCCGGCCATCCGGAGTCGATCCAGCGTGCAACAGATCCAGGGTGTCAGCAGTGGCCAGTTCCAGGGACTCGACGCCTGGCTGGTGGAAACTCCCCAGGCCACCGCCGCGATCAGCGTGTTCGGCGGCCAACTCCTGTCGTTCGTGCCCAAGGGCCAGCCCGATGTGATGTGGCTCTCGCCCAAGCGTGCTGCGCTGCCCACGCCGATCCGTGGCGGCAGCCCGGTGTGCTGGCCCTACTTCGGCCGCCAGGGGCAGGGCGACGACGTGCCCGCCCACGGTTTCGTGCGCACCTTGCCCTGGGAACTGCAGCAGGCGCGCCGGCTCGACGATGGCAGCATCGAGCTGACCCTGGCCCCGCCGGCGTTGGACAACCTCGGCCTACGCCTGACCATGACCGTCCGTGTCGGCCGTGAACTGCGCCAGCAGCTGGTCACTGAGAACACCGGCAAGGCTCCGGCCACCATCACCCAGGCGCTGCACAACTACTTCCGTGTCGGTGATGCCAGCAAGGTCGATGTCGACGGCGTCGACGGCCTGGACTACCTCGACAAGTTCGAGAACTACGCCCAGCCGCGCCGCCAGCAGGGCCCCTGGTCGCTGCGCGATCCGCGTGACCCGGGCCGCAGCGACCGCATCTACACCCAGGCCGGCGGGCACTATGTGCTGCGCGACCCGGTGCTCAAGCGCCGCATCGACCTCCGTACCGAAGGCAGCCGCTCGCTGGTGGCATGGAACCCTGGCGCCGAAGGTGCCGCCAGGATGGCCGATGTCGGTGACGGCTGGCGCGACTATGTCTGCCTGGAAGCGGCCAACGCCGGGCCCGATGTGGTCACCGTGGCACCGGGTGGGCGTCATGTTCTGCTTCAGATCCTGTCCAGCGCGCCGCTATAGCGGGCTTCCCCCTTGGCACGGATGGCCAGCATGAGCACCCTCGATCCGCAGACCTCGCCCGGTAGCGAGAACCCCTATCTGGCGCCCGGCGCTGACGCCGATGTAGGCACTGCACTGGAAGATGCCGACTACCTGACGCTGGTGGTCGGGCCCAATGCCGCCGCCTACCGACGTTTCTGGCATGTGGACAGTGCACTGCCGAAGCCTCCGCGCCGCTGGAACTGGCCCGCCTTCCTGTTCGGCACCCTGTGGATGGTGCATCGCCGGATGTACCTGGCCGCCATCGGCTTCTACCTGGTCACCACGCTGCTGCCGATCCTGATGCTGCTGGCCGACGCGGGCATACCGCAGATCGCCTTTGGCATGCTGCTCCCGCGTATCGCCTTGGCCATCTTCGCCAACGCCCTGTACCTGCGCCATTGCAGCCGTCTGCTGGCGAGGGTGCAGGCGACCCACGCCGGCCAGCCGAACCGCATCCGCGCCGAGCTGCTTCGCCGTGGTGGCACCCGCGCCTCGGCCGTGGTGGTCTGCCTGGGCCTGATCTACGCGCTGCGTTACATCACCCAGGGCCTCCTGCAGACCTATCACTGAGCCGGCGAACGCGGCCGCAGCACCCACAGGCAGAGCGTTCCGGCGACCAGGCCCCAGAACGCAGAACCGACACCGGCCAGCGTCATGCCCGAGGCGGTCACCAGGAAAGTGACCAGCGCGGCCTCGCGGTCGCGCTCCACCGCCAATGCGCTGGCCAGGCTGTTGCCGATGGTGCCGAACAGGGCGATGCCGGCCACACAGGCCACCAGTTCCTTGGGAAAGGCAGCGAACAGGGCCGCTACGGTGGCCCCGAACAGGCCGATGACGATATAGAAGGCGCCGGCCGCCATCGCCGCCGTGTAGCGCCGTGCCGGGTCTTCGTGGGCATCACGGCCCATGCAGATCGCCGCGGTGATGGCGGCCAGGTTCAATGCGTAGGCACCGAAGGGCGCCAGCAGCGTGTTGACCACGCCGATCCAGCCGATCACCGGTGACACCGGCGCGTCGTAGCCGGAGGCGCGCATCACCGCCACACCGGGAATGTTCTGCGACGCCATGGTGACCACGAACAGGGGCAGGGCGATGCCGACCATCGCCGTCCACGACAGCGAGGGAGTGACCCATTGCGGTACCGCCAGTTGCAGGTGCACCTGTTGTGCATGCAGCAGACCCTGGCTCGCAGCGATGGCGATGCCGACCAGCAGGGTGGCGATCACCGCATAGCGGGGGAACAGGCGGCGGCCCAGCAGCCACGTAGCGAACATGGCCAATGCCAGCACGCGCTGGGTGTTCATCGCCACGAACACGTCCAGCCCGAAGCGCAGCAGTACACCGGCCAGCATGCCGGCGGCCAGGGCCATGGGCACGCGTTTCATCAGCCGGGCGAACACTCCCGAGAAGCCGGCGAGCATGCCCAGCACTGCCGCAAGCAGGAACGCACCGGTGGCCTCGGACAGAGAGGCGCCACCCGCACCGACGACCAGCATCGCCGCCCCAGGCGTCGACCATGCGGTGACCACCGGCACCCGGTAGCGCAGTGACAGGCCGATGCAGGTCACGCCCA
>NZ_CP023271.1:4627500-4630000 GCF_002966815.1 Stenotrophomonas sp. MYb57 | reverse complement strand
CAGGGGGTCGTCGGTTCGATCCCGACAGGCTCCACCATCTAAGCTGTTCCGGAAGAGTCTTCCGGGTCTGTAGCTCAGGTGGTTAGAGCGCACCCCTGATAAGGGTGAGGTCGGTAGTTCGAGTCTACCCAGACCCACCATTCTCTGAATGACGCATACAATCGATCTTTATACGCATCGGCACTGTGGCCGGTACGTGTTCTTTTAAAACTTGTGACGTAGCGAGCGTTTGAGATACATCTATCAGACGTGTCGTGAGGCTAAGGCGGGAATCGGAAGATTCCTTATTAATTGAGTCGTTATATTCGTATCTGGGCTTTGTACCCCCAGGTCAAATATGTAACCCAAGGCAACTTGCGGTTATATGGTCAAGCGAATAAGCGCACACGGTGGATGCCTTGGCGGTCAGAGGCGATGAAGGACGTGGCAGCCTGCGAAAAGTATCGGGGAGCTGGCAACAAGCTTTGATCCGGTAATGTCCGAATGGGGAAACCCACCCGCTTGCGGGTATCCTGCAGTGAATACATAGCTGCTGGAAGCGAACCTGGTGAACTGAAATATCTAAGTAACCAGAGGAAAAGAAATCAACCGAGATTCCGTAAGTAGCGACGAGCGAACGCGGACTAGCCCTTAAGCTGATTTGGTTCTAGGAAAACGCTCTGGAAAGAGCGGCCATAGAAGGTGATAGCCCTGTATCTGAAAGGGCCATTTCAGTGAAGACGAGTAGGGCGGGGCACGTGAAACCCTGTCTGAACATGGGGGGACCATCCTCCAAGGCTAAATACTACTGACCGACCGATAGTGAACCAGTACCGTGAGGGAAAGGCGAAAAGAACCCCGGAGAGGGGAGTGAAATAGATCCTGAAACCGTGTGCGTACAAGCAGTAGGAGCCTCGCAAGGGGTGACTGCGTACCTTTTGTATAATGGGTCAGCGACTTACTGTTCGTGGCAAGCTTAACCGTATAGGGGAGGCGAAGGGAAACCGAGTCTGATAAGGGCGCATAGTCGCGGGCAGTAGACCCGAAACCGGGTGATCTAGTCATGGCCAGGGTGAAGGTGCCGTAACAGGTACTGGAGGCCCGAACCCACGTCTGTTGCAAAAGACGGGGATGAGCTGTGATTAGGAGTGAAAAGCTAATCGAACCCGGAGATAGCTGGTTCTCCTCGAAAGCTATTTAGGTAGCGCCTCATATGTATCCTCTCGGGGGTAGAGCACTGTTATGGCTAGGGGGTCATCGCGACTTACCAAACCATTGCAAACTCCGAATACCGAGACGGACTGTATGGGAGACACACGGCGGGTGCTAACGTCCGTCGTGAAAAGGGAAACAACCCAGACCCACAGCTAAGGTCCCAAATTTTGTGCTAAGTGGAAAACCATGTGGAAAGGCACAGACAGCCAGGAGGTTGGCTTAGAAGCAGCCACCCTTTAAAGAAAGCGTAATAGCTCACTGGTCGAGTCGGTCTGCGGGGAAGATTTAACGGGGCTAAGCACAGAACCGAAGCTTGGGGTGTGCATATTTATATGTACGCGGTAGAGGAGCGTTCCGTAAGCCGTTGAAGGTGGATTGAGAAGTCTGCTGGAGGTATCGGAAGTGCGAATGCTGACATGAGTAACGATAATGCGGGTGAAAAACCCGCACGCCGAAAGCCCAAGGTTTCCTTGCGCAACGTTAATCGGCGCAGGGTGAGTCGGCCCCTAAGGCGAGGACGAAAGTCGTAGTCGATGGGAAGCAGGTTAATATTCCTGCACCTCGCGTAAGTGCGATGGAGGGACGGAGAAGGTTAGGCATACCGGGCGTTGGTTGTCCCGGGGAAAGGCGGTAGGTTTGGATCTTTGGCAAATCCGGGATCCTTTAAGACCGAGCACCGAGACGAGCCTTTATGGCGAAGTTGCTGATACCACGCTTCCAGGAAAAGCTCCTAAGCTTCAGCTTACGCAGACCGTACCGTAAACCGACACAGGTGGGTAGGATGAGAATTCTCAGGCGCTTGAGAGAACTCGGGTGAAGGAACTAGGCAACATGGCACCGTAACTTCGGGAGAAGGTGCACCCTTTTTGGTGGCTCGTGCGAGCTATAGCTGAAGAGGGTCGCAGTAACCAGGCCGCTGCGACTGTTTATCAAAAACACAGCACTCTGCAAACACGAAAGTGGACGTATAGGGTGTGACGCCTGCCCGGTGCTGGAAGGTTAATTGATGGGGTCAGCCGCAAGGCGAAGCTCTTGATCGAAGCCCCAGTAAACGGCGGCCGTAACTATAACGGTCCTAAGGTAGCGAAATTCCTTGTCGGGTAAGTTCCGACCTGCACGAATGGCGTAACGACAGCGGCGCTGTCTCCACCCGAGACTCAGTGAAATTGAAATCGCTGTGAAGATGCAGCGTTCCCGTGGCAAGACGGAAAGACCCCGTGAACCTTTACTATAGCTTTACACTGAACGTTGAGTTCGTCTGTGTAGGATAGGTGGGAGGCTATGAAACCATGGCGCTAGCTGTGGC
>NZ_CP023271.1:370000-4622500 GCF_002966815.1 Stenotrophomonas sp. MYb57 | reverse complement strand
CATACCGGGCGTTGGTTGTCCCGGGGAAAGGCGGTAGGTTTGGATCTTTGGCAAATCCGGGATCCTTTAAGACCGAGCACCGAGACGAGCCTTTATGGCGAAGTTGCTGATACCACGCTTCCAGGAAAAGCTCCTAAGCTTCAGCTTACGCAGACCGTACCGTAAACCGACACAGGTGGGTAGGATGAGAATTCTCAGGCGCTTGAGAGAACTCGGGTGAAGGAACTAGGCAACATGGCACCGTAACTTCGGGAGAAGGTGCACCCTTTTTGGTGGCTCGTGCGAGCTATAGCTGAAGAGGGTCGCAGTAACCAGGCCGCTGCGACTGTTTATCAAAAACACAGCACTCTGCAAACACGAAAGTGGACGTA
The DNA here is from genome assembly GCF_002966815.1 of Stenotrophomonas sp. MYb57. Lineage (NCBI taxonomy): Bacteria > Pseudomonadati > Pseudomonadota > Gammaproteobacteria > Lysobacterales > Lysobacteraceae > Stenotrophomonas > Stenotrophomonas sp. MYb57. The sequence goes on along the minus strand of NZ_CP023271.1, from coordinate 4,622,129 downwards.
TAGGGTGTGACGCCTGCCCGGTGCTGGAAGGTTAATTGATGGGGTCAGCCGCAAGGCGAAGCTCTTGATCGAAGCCCCAGTAAACGGCGGCCGTAACTATAACGGTCCTAAGGTAGCGAAATTCCTTGTCGGGTAAGTTCCGACCTGCACGAATGGCGTAACGACAGCGGCGCTGTCTCCACCCGAGACTCAGTGAAATTGAAATCGCTGTGAAGATGCAGCGTTCCCGTGGCAAGACGGAAAGACCCCGTGAACCTTTACTATAGCTTTACACTGAACGTTGAGTTCGTCTGTGTAGGATAGGTGGGAGGCTATGAAACCATGGCGCTAGCTGTGGCGGAGCCATCCTTGAAATACCACCCTGTCGTGCTTGACGTTCTAACCTGGGCCCATTATCTGGGTCGGGGACCGTGTATGGTGGGTAGTTTGACTGGGGCGGTCTCCTCCTAAAGAGTAACGGAGGAGCTCGAAGGTACGCTCAGCGCGGTCGGACATCGCGCACTGTGTGCAAAGGCATAAGCGTGCTTGACTGCAAGATCGACGGATCAAGCAGGTAGGAAACTAGGACTTAGTGATCCGGTGGTTCTGTATGGAAGGGCCATCGCTCAACGGATAAAAGGTACTCCGGGGATAACAGGCTGATACCGCCCAAGAGTTCATATCGACGGCGGTGTTTGGCACCTCGATGTCGGCTCATCACATCCTGGGGCTGTAGTCGGTCCCAAGGGTATGGCTGTTCGCCATTTAAAGTGGTACGCGAGCTGGGTTCAGAACGTCGTGAGACAGTTCGGTCCCTATCTGCCATGGGCGTTGGAGATTTGAGAGGGGCTGCTCCTAGTACGAGAGGACCGGAGTGGACGAACCTCTGGTGTTCCGGTTGTCACGCCAGTGGCATTGCCGGGTAGCTATGTTCGGAAGCGATAACCGCTGAAAGCATCTAAGCGGGAAGCGCGCCTCAAGATGAGATCTCCCGGGGCACAAGCCCCCTGAAGGAACCATGTAGACTACGTGGTTGATAGGTCAGGTGTGTAAGTACAGCAATGTATTGAGCTAACTGATACTAATGATCCGAGAGGCTTGACCATATAACCTCAAGTTGCCTTGGCCGACATGACATGTCGATAGATCCAAGTGCACGCTACGTCACAAGACCAAACGAGAGGCAGGCGCTCAGGCGCGTCTCTTTGCATCGCAGGCATCATCATGCCCGCCCCCTGCAGAGACACGACGCCCAGGCGACACTCCAACCGCCTCCCTGGTGAAATTAGCGCTATGGAACCACCCGATCCCATCCCGAACTCGGAAGTGAAACGTAGCTGCGCCGATGGTAGTGTGGCCTAAGCCATGCGAGAGTAGGTCATCGCCAGGGTTTATACCCAAAAACCCCGCTGCTCACGCAGCGGGGTTTTTCTTTGTGCGCGAGAAACCAAGGGTAATGCCGGCCGCTGGCCGGCAACCACGTGCAGCCGCGTGATGTTCATGAGGTTGCCGGCCAGCGGCCGGCACTACCGGAACTCAATACCCACGCGTAGATGCGGCGCCCAGGCGGTGCCGCAATCTTTGGAGCACAGCAGCTGGCGGACATACTCCGCCGCAGCGGCAGGTGCTCTGGCCTTCTTACTTATCATCGTGTCGCATGCAGCCTCAAACGGACCGCCTTCGTACCCGTTGAGTCAAACAACCCCGCCGGGAACCACGCCCAACAAAAAGGCGGCGCCCTGCGGGCGCCGCCTTCCATGCAGCAGGCGCAGGCCCGGATCAGTCGATCAACGCGGCCTCGCGCTGCCGGAACACCGATACCGCCTGGTTCAGTGCACCGGCCTGCGACTGCAGTTCACGTGCCGCCGCAGTGGCTTCTTCCACCAGCGCCGCGTTCTGCTGCATGGCCTGGTCCATCTGCACCATCGTCTGGTTGATCTGCTCGATACCGGAGGACTGCTCCTGTGACGCCGCTGAGATCTCGCGCATCAGGTGGCTTACGTTCTCAACGCCGCCGACGATGCCCTGCATGCGCTGTCCGGCATCGGCCACCAACTGGGCGCCCTCGCCGACCTGACGACCTGCCTCGTCGATGAGGACCTTGATCTCCTGGGCCGCCGCCGCCGATCGCTGCGCGAGCACACGGACCTCGCTGGCGACGACCGCGAACCCGCGCCCCTGTTCGCCGGCGCGTGCCGCTTCAACCGCTGCGTTGAGCGCGAGGATGTTGGTCTGGAAGGCAATGCCGTCGATCACGCCGGTAATGTCGCCGATCCGCTTCGACGCGCCTTCGATGGCCTGCATGGTGTCGACCACCCGCTGCATGGCGTGGTTGCCATCACTTGCTGCGCCCTGGGTGGAGGCGGCCAGCTCGCTGGCCTGGCGCGCATGCGCTGCGTTCTGGCGCACGGTGGCGGTCAGCTCCTCCATCGAGGCGGCCGTTTCCTGTAGATGAGCGGCCTGTCGCTCGCTGCGCTCGGACAGCGCGCCGTTGCCGGCGGCGATTTCGCTGGCGGCCGTGCTGATGGTGGTGGCGCAGTGCTGGATGTGGCCGACCATGCGCGCCAGCTGGCCGGCGGTGGCGTTGGCATCGCGCTGGATGGCGGCGAACGCGCCGTGGTACTCGCCCTGCATGCGACGGTCGAGATCGCCGTTGGCCATAGCTGAAAGCATCTGCCGCACTTCGTCGACCGTGCTGCCCAGTGTGTCCAGCAGCTGGTTGATGCCCCCGGTCAGGCCGTCGAGGAAGCTGGCGCCTTCGCTGGCCTGCAGGCGCTGTTCCAGATCACCCTGCGCGGCGGCATCGACAATCCCGGCGACGGCATTCTCCAGCGTCAGTTCATGGGTACGGTCATGCCATTCCACCGCAAAACCCAGGCGCGCGCCCTGTGCGTCGAACACCGGGGTGACGACCTGGGCGAAGTGCACCGGCCCGATCCGCACCTTGCCGTTGTGTGTCGCCTGCAGCTCATTGAGGATGCCGCGGATGCGGTCAGGGTTGGCATGGAAGCGATGGATGCTGCTGCCGACCAGCCGCTCGGCGTCGAAATCGGGGAAGGCCTGGCGCAGCGTGGCCTGCTGGTTGCGCAGCAGCGCCACCACCGAGCGGTTGACGTAGCGGATGACGTGATCGTTGTCGGCGATCATCATCGCCGTGCGCGAGGCATCCAGTGCCTGGCGGATCTGCGCGTTCTCGGCATGTGCTTCGGCCTCGCGGCCGCGCTGCGCCTGCACATGGCGTGCGGTATCGGCCAGCGCGTGGGCCAGGGAACCGGGTGCGTAGTTGCGTGCATCGCTGTGTGCGCCGAGGTCGGCGCCCGTGGCAATGTCGCGTGCCAATGCCGCCAGGCGGTGCGGTCCGTGACCCAGCGCTTCGCTCTGTTGGCGCAGGCGCGCGGCGGTCTGGCCCAGCACCAGCGTCAGCACCGCCAGGGCCATGGCATTCAACAGCGGCGGCAGGACGGCCGCCCCATCAAGCAACGGCGCCAGCAACGCACCGACACCCACGGCGCCGGCCAGCCACAACGGCATGCGGTCACGCTGGATGAGCAGCACGCCCAGCAGCAGCGCGATGGGCAATGCGGCATTCAATCCGCTGATATGGCAGAGCAGGCTCAACTGCAGTGAAAGCACTACGGCCAGGCCGTTGCGCGCGAGCGAATGGCCGGCCTGGCGCCAGCCCAGCCAGGCGGCTGGCAGCACTGCGGCGACAACGGCGCTCGCAGCGGGCACCGACGTGCCGCGCACGGCCAGTACAAGGCCGATCGCTGCCAATACGACGCTGCCCAGCAGCAGGCGACGATCGCCTCGCTGGGCCAGCTGTTGCAGATAAGGGAGACGGCCCTGGTCGGGCGGGCGGGAGGACGCAATGGACATCGGCAACTCCTGGATCAACGGACGGCAGCGACCCTGCAACGCCCTGCGCGGATGAGCGCAACGACGGCACGGGCGGGGAATGCGGGGAATGCGGCGCAGGCAGCGACGCGGAGGACGGACACCGTGACCACATCCTGTGGATGACGGTGCAGCAGACGGGACATGCGGTCTTCCTTGCAGAACCAGGAACGAGCCGCAGGCACAAAGGGCCTGCGTGCTGTGGACGCAGGGGCCCACTACCGTTCTATCGGCCGCGCTGGCGCAGAGTGAAGTGCGCGCGGCCGACGATGGTCAGCGTGCGTTGGCGTTTTCGCTCAGGAACGCATCGATGACGGCGGCAATACGCGCCGGGTGTTCCATGTGCAGGTGATGGTTGCCGGGGAATACCGCCAGGCGGCCATCACGCAGATGCTGCAGGCGCTCGCTGCGCATCGGCTCGGGATAATACGACTGTGCAGGCGTGGCATAGATCACCTGGGTAGGACAGGTGATGGCCTGCAGCAGGTTGTCGATCTGGCCTTCGCTGAGGCGGATCGCGGTGGGCAGCATCAGGCGCGGATCGCTGCACCAGCGATAGCCGCCTTCGACCGGCTCGACACCGCGTTCGACCAGCAGGCGTGCGCAGCCTTCGCTGAGCTGGTTGGTCATCATCCGCGCCCGGATCGGTGCAGCCAGATCCGGGAACACGCGCAGCTGCTTGCGTGCGAGTGCTCGGGTGGCGTCGACGTGCTCGCGCAGGCGGCTGGCAGTTTCTTCCTCCGGCCCGCGCAGGCCGCCCAGTGCCTCGATGGCGACCAGCCGTTCGATGCGATCACTGACCGCTGCGGCGAGGCTGGCGATGCCGGCACCCATCGAATGGCCGACCAGGGTGAACCGGTCCCAGCCCAGTGCATCGGCGACATCGAGGACATGGGTGATCGCTGCTGGCGTGGTGTACACCGCCCCGATCGGCAGATGCGCGCTGTGGCCGTGCCCGGGCAGATCGATCGCCACCAGGTCCAGGTGCGGCAGATGCGGCGCCAGCGGAACGAAACTGGCCGCATTGTCGAGCCAGCCGTGCAGGGCCAGCACCCGCGGACCCTCAGCCGGCCGGCGCAGGCCGGCGACGCGGACGCCCGCGACCTGCAGCTCAAACGGCTGCAGGCTCATGCCAGCGAGGCCACGGCCAGCCGAGCCAGTGCGCGGGCGTGTTCCGGTGCGGCGTTGAGGCAGGGGATGTAGCGCATCTGTGCGCCGCGCTCGGCCAGTGTTTCGGTGAAGCCCATGGCGACTTCTTCCAGTGTTTCCAGGCAGTCGGTGGCAAACCCGGGGCAGACGACGTCGATCTGCTTCACCCCCGCTTCGGCCAGCTCCCACAGGCTGGGCTCGGCGTAGGGCTGCAGCCAGCGTTCGCGGCCGAAGCGCGACTGGTAACCCATCTGCCAGTCGTCCGCGCCCAGGCCCAGTGCTGCGGCGATCGCGCGCGCACTGGCCTCGCAGCGCTGCGGATAGGGATCGCCGGCATCGGCAAGGCGCTGCGGAATGCCATGGAAGGAGAACATCAGCTTCTGGCCGCGACCCTGCTGCTGCCAGTAGCGCTGGATCGAGCCGGCAACGGCGGCGACCCAGTCCGGATCGATCGAATAGTCCTGCACCAGGCTGACGGTGACCTGTGGGTTCCTGCGCTGCCAGGCATCCACACGATCCTCGACCGAGGCCGTGGTGGTGGTCGAATACTGCGGATACAGCGGCAATACCACGATGCGGCGCACGCCCTCGGTGGCCAGCCGATCCAGTTCGGTGGTGAGCGCGGGTTCGCCGTAGCGCATCGCGTGGCGTACGCGCAGCGTCGGCAGCAATGCTTGCATCGCCTGCGCCAACTGGCGGGTGTGGACCATCAGCGGCGAGCCGTCCGGCAGCCACACCTGGGCGTACTTGGCGGCTGAACGGCTGCTGCGCAGCGGCAGTATCAGACCGCGCAGCAAGGGCTGCCACAGCAGTGCCGGCAGCGAGACCACGCGCCGGTCGGACAGAAATTCGGCCAGATAACGGCGAACGGCGGGAGCCGTCGGCGTCTCGGGCGTGCCTAGGTTGACCGCCAGTACGGCGGTATCGGGTGCGTCGAGCATGGGCGGTATTGTCGCCGATTCCATCGTCACGTCGGCATGCAGGGTTCGGATGGATGTCATCGATAAGGCCAATATGAGCAGGCAACGCTCATTGGGGATTCATCACAACACTACTAATTTCAGTCACTTGCTATATCTTCCTATGGACTGACTTCTGGAGCCTGCCATGCGTCGCCCGATCCAAGCCCTGCTGATCGCCGCCAGCCTGCTGTCCAGCCAGGCCATGGCCGGACCGCAGGAAGACCAGCGCGCCCGCAACGCGGTGCGTGTACTGGCTGAAATCCAGGGAATCCCTGAACAGGGCATTCCGGACAAATTGCTCGACGAAGGCCGCGCGGTCATCGTCATTCCCGACACGATCAAGGCCGGTCTGGTGATCGGCGGCCGTCGTGGCCACGGCCTGATGTCGGTGCGCATGCCCAATGGTGCGTGGTCCAACCCGGTATTCATCAAGCTCACCGGCGGCAGCATCGGCTTCCAGGCCGGTGTGCAGTCCTCCGACGTTGTGCTGGTGTTCCGCAACGACCGCAGCCTGGACAACCTCGTCAACGGCAAGTTCACCCTCGGCGCAGATGCCGGTGTGGCCGCCGGTCCGGTCGGCCGCAATGCCGCCGCCGCCACCGATGGCCAGCTGAAGGCCGAGATCTGGTCGTGGTCGCGCGCCCGCGGCCTGTTCGCTGGCGTGGCCCTGGATGGTGCGATCCTGCAGATCGACGATGCTGCCAACCTTGACGCCTACGGCAGCAACACCACCCCGCGGATGATCTTCGAGGGCCGCGCGGCTGGCTCGCCTTCAATGGATGTGGTCGCTTTCCGTGATCGCTTGGAAGAGGCCACCTACGCGGCGCGCAACAACCGCAATGGTGGCAATGACGCACCGCGTCCGGCGGCCGCTGCAGCGCCTGCCCCGCAGCCTGTTCAGGCAGCGCCGGCGGCACCTGCTGAAGCCACCACGGCGCCGCTGCAGGCCGTGCCGCAGACCCCGCCGCCGGCCCAGCAGGGTTTCCAGCCGGTCAACGACGGTGAAATCCGCACTGAAACACTGGGCAACAACTGACTTTCGTCACGCGCGCCGGCTAACAGCCGGTGCGCTATGCTCGGCAATCTGATCACTAACGTAACGAGCGACTTATGGGCAGTTTCAGCATCTGGCATTGGTTGGTCGTGCTCGCCATCGTCCTGCTGGTGTTCGGCACCAAGCGCCTGACCAGTGGTGCCAAGGACCTCGGCTCGGCGGTCAAGGAATTCAAGAAGGGCATGCACGACGACGACAAGCCGAACGCGCAGTTGGGCGACGAGTCGCGCAGCCAGGACGCCTCGCGCACCGCGCAGGACGAGCACGACCGCAAGCCGCGTTGATCCGGAGCGGTTGCGGTGTTTGATATCGGCTTCAGCGAACTGCTGGTGATCGCGGTTGTCGCCTTGGTGGTGCTCGGACCTGAGCGCCTGCCCAAGGCGGCCCGCTTCGCCGGGCTGTGGGTACGCCGCGCGCGCAATCAATGGGATTCGGTCAAGCAGGAACTGGAACGCGAACTGCAGGCCGAAGACATCAAGCGGCAGATGCAGGACGTGCGTCAGGGCATGCAGGACACCGAGAACCAGCTGCGTGCCAGCGGCGAAGCCATGCGCCGCGAAGCCGAGCAGATGCAACAGCACAGCGACACACTGGCGCAGCAGGTGCGTGCACCGGCCCCGGCCGAACAGCCCCCACATCTGGCGGATGCGCCCGAGCCGGAGGTGGCGTCGACTGAAGGTGCAGCCATTACGCCCGCCACCGCTGAAGCTGCGGGCAATGCCGTTGCTGATACCGCGACCGAAACGCCCGCGCGCACGGAGCGCCCGTCATGAGCGAACACGACTTCGGCGAAAGTTCGCTGGTGGAACACCTGGTTGAACTGCGCTCGCGCCTGGTGCGTGCGCTGCTGGGGCTGGGCGTTGTGCTGCTGGGCCTGCTGCCGTTTACCCAGAAGCTTTACAACGCACTGGCCGAGCCGCTGATCTCGCAGTTGCCCAATGGGCAGACGATGATCGCCACCAACCCGGCCGGCGCCTTCTTCGCGCCGTTGAAGCTGACGTTCTTCGTGGCCCTGTTCGTGGCCGTGCCATGGCTGCTGTACCAGCTGTGGGCCTTCGTCGCGCCGGGCCTGTATGCACGCGAGAAGCGCCTGGCGATGCCGTTGCTGGTCTCCTCGGTGCTGCTGTTCTACACCGGCTGCGCCTTTGCCTATTTCCTGGTGCTGCCGGCCGTCTTCCACTTCCTCACAACCTTCAGCCCGGAAGTGATCGCGATCACGCCGGATGCGAATGCCTACCTGGACTTCGTGCTGGCGATCTTCTTCGCCTTCGGCGGCAGCTTCGAGCTGCCGGTGGCGATGGTGATCCTGGTGCTGCTGGGCTGGATCACGCCGCAGCAGTTCAAGGAAGGACGCGGCTACGCGATCGTCGGCATCTTCGTGCTCGCTGCGATCCTGACACCGCCGGACGTGGTGTCGCAGCTGATGCTGGCGATCCCGATGTGCCTGCTGTACGAGCTGGGCATCCACGCCGCGCGCTGGCTGGTGCCGTCTTCGGTGGTCAAGAAGCCTGCGGCCTGATCCCCGGTAGCGCCGGGCCATGCCCGGCGTTCGTGGGGCGAGGTGACATCCATCCGCCGGGCATGGCCCGGCGCTACCGTTGAGCCCCGCTCAAGCGTGGAAGACGTCGTTGGCCGGCGGCGACTGCGGCACCGACGGTGCGCCGCGGCTGCCGCGATGCACGAACATCTGCTTCCAGGCCGCATAGACGGCGCCGACATACAGCGGCATCAGCACCGTGGTGAACACCAGCTGCGCGATGAAGGCCGCCGCCAGCGGGCCGCCCAGCAGCATGCCGAGCTGGACCACGATCACGAACAGCACATAGACGCAGAACGCGGCGATCAGGCCGAGCACGGTGAACACGGCGGTGGCGCCGATGTTCTCGATGCAGCCCTGCAGGCTCAGGCGCAGCGCGTGCATGCCGCTCTGGCGGTCGAACACCACCAGTGCCGGCTGGGTGAACATCGCCAGGGTCAGCGCCACGGCGGTGCAGAACACCAGCAGCATCCACAGCGCGATGCGCTGCGCGGGCAGGTTGGCGACCAGTTCGGCGGCGGTTTCAGGACTGATCTGCTGCCCGCTGCGGCCGAGTTCCTGCATCTTGGTCATGGTGTCGCTGAAGGCGGTGAAGCCCTCGCGGCCGATCATCAGGTACAGCAGCGCGCCCAGCAGCAGCACGGCCAACACCTGGATCGCCAGCGGCACCAGCAGGTGGCTGACACGACGGTCGCGGATCGGCTGCAGCAGATGGGTGGCCAGGCCGGGACGGCCCTGGTCGATCTCACCCATGGCGTACAGCATGCCGCCGAACATCACCGGTGAAATCACCAGCGTCATCATCTGCAGGGCCAGGCCGGCGGTACCGGGCAGCATCGTTCCCAGCAGGGTGACCACCCAGTTCACCAGCAGCCAGGTCAGGCCGATCCGGGCCAGCTGCAGCGGCGCACGCCGATACAGCGAGAACGTATCCAGCAACCACTGGGCGCCCGCCGAGGCTGGCAGCTTGCGAATCTCTTTCATGGACATCCGGGGAGGGACAGGAGGGGCCGGGCGGTATGCCCGTGCCGCCGATTATCCCTGTTTTGCCACCGGCTGGGCTGAAGACAGCCGGGCCTGGCGGACAAAGCGCCGCAACAGCTGGCGCGCCAGCGGCGCGGCGCTGACCGCGCGCTCGATGCTGCGCGCGCAACCGCCATGACGGCCGATGCAGTCGGCGCGTGCGCGCACGTAGCCACGCATGTGGTGGGTGGCGAATTCCGGATGGAACTGCACGCCCCAGGCCTGGCGGCCCCAGCGGAAGGCATGGCAGCCATCCAGCGGCGAGCGCGCCAGCACGGCGGCACCTTCGGGTACGCGCAGCACGGTCTGCAGATGGGTGGCGTGGGCCGCGAAGTGGCTCGGCAGGCCCTGGAACAACGGGTCCTGAGCGGCCTGCGGGTCCAGTGCCAGCTCAATCGTTCCCGATTCGCGCCCGGCGGGGTTGTAGGCCACTTCGCCGCCCAGCGCGTGGGCCAGCAGCTGGTGGCCGTAGCAGATGCCGAACACCGGCACGTCGTCGTGCGCGGTCTGCCGCAGCCAGGCGGCACTGCGTTCGCTCCATTCGGCGTGGTCGGTGACGAAGGCGGCCGAGCCGGTTACCAGCACGCCGGCGAACTGGCGTGGATCGGGCAGGTCGGCGCCGTGCTCGACGTCGACCACGACGGTCTCGTGTTCTTCCAGGCCGGCGGCGACCCGGATCCAGTGCGGAAAGCGCCCGTAGCGGCGCAACGACGGCACGGGGCGGCCGGTTTCAAGGATCAGGAAGGGCGCTGGATTCATCCGGGGGAGGTAGTACGGACAGGACTTCCTCGATTGTAGTCAGCCCCTGTGCCACCTTTTCAAGCCCGGCCTGGCGCAGGGTTCGCACTCCTTCAGCACGCGCGGCACGGTTGAAACCGGCCAGATCCATGTCCGCACGGATCAGCCCGCGCAGGCGCGAGCCCAATGGCAGCAACTCATACAGGCCGATGCGGCCGAGGAATCCGGTGCGCCGGCACTCCAGGCAACCGACCGGCCGACAGGGCGTGGCGGCATCTGGATATGCAGCTTCGCTATCAGCCAGCACTGCCCAATCGGCCCGGCCGAGGGTGTGCGGCTGCTTGCAGTGCGGGCACAGGGTGCGCACCAGGCGCTGGGCGAGGATGCCGTTGACGGTGGATGACAGCAGGTAATGCGGTACGCCCAGGTCGAGCAGGCGGGTGATGGCCGAGGGCGCGTCGTTGGTGTGCAGGGTGGACAGCACCAGGTGGCCGGTCAGCGAGGCCTGCACCGCCATCTGCGCGGTTTCCAGGTCGCGGATCTCGCCGATCATGATGATGTCCGGGTCCTGCCGCAGCAGGGTGCGCACACCGCTGGCGAAATCCAGGTCGATGTTGGTCTGCACCTGCATCTGGTTGAATTCCGGCGCGATCATCTCGATCGGGTCTTCCACCGTGCATACGTTGACGTCCGGCGTGGCCAGCCGCTTCAGAGTGGAATACAGGGTGGTGGTCTTGCCCGAACCGGTCGGGCCGGTGACCAGCACGATGCCGTGCGGGCGCTCGACCAGGGCGGTCCAGCCGGCCGCTTCCTGCGGGCTGAAGCCGAGCTGGTCGATGCTCTTGAAGGCCGCTTCCGGGTCGAAGATGCGCATCACGCATTTCTCGCCGAAGGCGGTCGGCATGGTCGACAGGCGCATTTCCACTTCACGGCCGCCGGGCGAGCGGGTCTTGATGCGACCATCCTGCGGGCGCCGGCGCTCGGCCAGGTCCATGCGTCCGAGCACCTTGATACGGCTGACCACGGCGGTCATCACCGCCGGCGGCACTTCGAACACCTTGTGCAGCACGCCGTCGATGCGGAAGCGCATGCGGCCCATTTCGCGGCGGGGCTCCAGGTGGATGTCCGAGGCGCGCTGCTCGTAGGCGTACTGCAGCAGCCAGTCGACGATGTGCACGATGTGCTGGTCGTCGGCATTGACGTCGCCGGTGCGGCCCAGTTCCACCAGCTGCTCGAAGCTGGGCAGGGTGGTGTTGGCCTCACCTCGTACGTCGCCACGGGCACCGCGCACCGAGCGGGTGACGCCGAAGAACTCCATGGTGTAGCGGTGCAGGTCCAGCGGATTGACCACCGCCAGTTCGATGCGCAGGCGGGTCAGGTGCTGCAGGTCGCGCAGCCATTCCTGTGCCAGCGGCTCGCTGGTGGCCACCAGCACGCGTTCGCCATCCACCGCCAGCGGCAGGAAGCGATGGCGGCGCGCGTAGGCGTGCGAGGCCACGGCCGTGACCGAGGCGACGTCGACCCGGGTCGGATCGATGCGCAGGTAGCGGCTGCCGGTACGCTGGGCCAGCCACTCGGTGAGGCGTTCCAGATTGAGGTCGCCGCCGTCGCTGGCGGCCAGCTTGAGGTTGGACAGCAGCACCAGTGGATGCACTTCACTGGCATTGCGGGCGCCCTGTGCGGAAAAACGGATGCGCTCGCGCTCGTGCGCAGCCACCACGCCGTCGGCCAGCAGGGCCGCCGCAACCTGTTCGAACTGCAGGCGACCGGGCGGCAACGGTGCCGCTCCAGGCTCGCCGGGCGTGCCCGTGGGCAGCCGATGTTCCATCCACCTGCTCCTTCCGGGTACGGAATGCCCCGCAGGTCGGCCGTTATACTAGCGCACCCCTTTGCCGGCCAAGACTCGTCCGCATGTCCGCGACCCCGACCGTTCCGATCACCTTCCAGTGCCTGATCCAGACCCTGAACCAGTTCTGGGCCCAGCAGGGCTGCGTGCTCATCCAGCCGCTCGACCTGGAGGTGGGCGCCGGTACGTTCCACCCGGCCACCTTCCTGCGTGCGATTGGTCCGGAAACCTGGAACGCGGCCTACGTGCAGCCGTCGCGGCGCCCGACCGATGGCCGCTACGGCGAGAACCCGAACCGCCTGCAGCGCTACTACCAGTACCAGGTGGCGATGAAGCCGGCACCGGACAACATCCAGCAGCTCTACCTGGATTCGCTGAAAGCGGTGGGCATCGATCCGCTGGTGCACGACCTGCGTTTTGTCGAGGACAACTGGGAATCGCCGACCCTGGGCGCCTGGGGCCTGGGCTGGGAAGTCTGGCTCAACGGCATGGAGGTGACCCAGTTCACCTACTTCCAGCAGGCCGGTGGCCTGGAGTGCCGGCCGGTGCTGGGCGAGATCACCTACGGTCTCGAGCGCCTGTGCATGTACCTGCAGAACTGCGACAACGTCTACGACCTGGTCTGGACCTACGGCCCGGATGGGCAGCCGGTGACCTACGGCGACGTCTACCACCAGAACGAGGTGGAGCAGAGCACCTACAACTTCGAATATGCCGACGTGGAAGAAATGTTCCACCGCTTCGATGCCTGCGAGCGCGAAGCGCAGAAGCTGGTGGAAGTGAACCTGCCGCTGCCGGCCTACGAACAGGTGATGAAGGCCAGCCACACCTTCAACCTGCTCGATGCGCGCCGTGCGATCAGCGTGACCGAACGCCAGCGCTACATCCTGCGCGTGCGCGCGCTGGCCCAGGCGGTGGCCAAGGCCTACTACGAGCAGCGCGAGAAGCTGGGCTTCCCGGGCGCGAAGAAGGCCTGACGGCCCGTTCTCCCATCACGCGTTTCACCTACTACCCCAGGGGCGCCGGCCGCGTCGCGCGCTGCGCCCCCACCACAGGATCGAACCGATGAGCCACTTGTCTCCCCTGCTGATTGAACTGGGCACCGAAGAGCTGCCGGTCAAGGCACTGCCGGGCCTGGCCCAGGCCTTCTTCGACGGTGTTGTCGACGGCCTGCGCAAGCGCGGCGTGGAACTGGAGCTGGGCGATGCACGCCCGCTGTCGACCCCGCGCCGCCTGGCCGTGCTGCTGCCGGGCGTTGGCCTGGAGCAGCCGGAACAGCACAGCGAAGTGCTGGGCCCGTACCTGAACATCGCGCTGGACGCCGAAGGCCAGCCGACCAAGGCGCTGCAGGGGTTCGCGGCCAAGGCCGGGATCGACTGGAGCGCGCTGGAAAAGACCACCGACAACAAGGGTGAGCGCTTCGTGCACCGTGCGGTGACCCCGGGCGCGCGCACCGCTGCGCTGCTGCCGGAGGTCCTGCGCGAGGCCATCGCCGGCATGCCCATTCCCAAGCCGATGCGCTGGGGCGACCACAGCTGGGGCTTCGCGCGCCCGGTGCACTGGCTGGTGCTGCTGCACGGCGGTGAGGTGGTCGAGGCCGAACTGTTCGGCCTGAAGGCCGACCGCATGAGCCGCGGCCACCGCTTCCTGCACGACAAGACCGTGTGGCTGACCCAGCCGCAGGACTATGTGGAATCGCTGCGCGCCGCCTTCGTGCTGGTTGACCCGGCAGAGCGCCGCCAGCGCATCGTCGCCGAGGTGGAAGCCGCTGCAGCCACCGCCGGTGGCAGCGCACGCATCACCGAGGACAACCTGGAGCAGGTGGTGAACCTGGTCGAGTGGCCGTCGGCGGTGCTGTGCAGCTTCGAGCGCGCGTTCCTGGCGGTGCCGCAGGAAGCGCTGATCGAGACGATGGAGATCAACCAGAAGTTCTTCCCGGTGCTGGATGACGGCGGCAAGCTGACCGAGAAGTTCATCGGCATCGCCAACATCGAGTCCAAGGACGTGGCCGAAGTGGCCAAGGGCTACGAGCGGGTGATCCGCCCGCGCTTCGCCGATGCCAAGTTCTTCTTCGACGAAGACCTGAAGCAGGGCCTGCAGGCGATGGGCGAGGGCCTGAAGACGGTGACCTACCAGGCCAAGCTGGGCAGCGTGGCCGACAAGGTCGCGCGCGTGGTGGCGCTGGCCGAAGTGATTGCGCCGCAGGTCGGCGCCGATCCGCTGCTGGCCAAGCGTGCCGCGCAGCTGGCCAAGAACGACCTGCAGTCGCGCATGGTCAATGAGTTCCCGGAACTGCAGGGCATCGCCGGCCGCCACTACGCGGTGGCCGGTGGCGAGTCGCCGGAGGTGGCGCTGGCCATCGACGAGGCCTACCAGCCGCGCTTCGGTGGTGATGACATCGCGCTGTCGCCGCTGGGCAAGGTGCTGGCGATCGCCGAGCGCGTGGATACCCTGGCCGGCGGTTTCGCCGCGGGCCTGAAGCCGACCGGCAACAAGGACCCGTTCGCCCTGCGCCGCAACGCGCTGGGCCTGGCCCGCACGATCATCGAAAGCGGCTTCGAGCTGGACCTGCGCGCGCTGCTGGCCAGCGCCAACGCCGGGCTGGCCGCGCGCAACGTGCAGGCCGACGTGGCCGAGCTGTACGACTTCATCCTCGACCGCCTGAAGGGCTATTACAGCGACAAGGGCGTGCCGGCCAGCCACTTCAACGCGGTGGCCGAGCTGAAGCCGGCCTCGCTGTACGACTTCGACCGCCGCCTGGACGCGATCGGGATCTTCGCGGCGCTGCCGGAAGCCGAGGCGCTGGCCGCGGCCAACAAGCGCATCCGCAACATCCTGCGCAAGGCCGAAGGCGATATTCCGGGCCAGATCGATGCGGCCCTGCTGCAGGAAGATGCCGAGCGCGCGCTGGCCGAAGCCGTGACTGCCGCCATCGACGATACCGGCGCCAGCCTGCACCAGAAGGACTATGTGGCCGTGTTGGCGCGCCTGGCCCGCCTGCGTCCGCAGGTCGATGCGTTCTTCGACGGGGTGATGGTCAATGCCGAGGATCCGGCACTGCGCGGCAACCGCCTGGCGCTGCTGACGATGCTGGGCGAGCGCCTGGGCAAGGTCGCGGCGATCGAGCACCTGTCCAGCTGATCGCCCACGATGGGTAGCGCCGGGCCATGCCCGGCGGTTTTTCTGCAGGCCGCGCTGCGCGCTCGCCATGAATCAGACCGTATCCACGCATGGCGTGGATCTACTGGGTAGCCGGCCGCTGGCCGGCAGCGACGCGATGCCGATATTTCCGCATGCGGCCGCGATGATCGCCACAAAGGCGCGTATTTTGACCGCCACTTAACAACCGATCCGGATTGACGTGATGCATTTCGCATCGTCACCTCCGGTCGGTATGCTGTGCCGCATGCAGCCAACGAAATACGCCCTGCCGCTGATGGTCCTCTCGCTTTGCGCCACCTCCGTGGCCCATGCGCGCGGCACCATCGACAAGGTGGACATCAAGGGATTGGACAAGGGCGACGACGCCGCGATCATCGAGAACATCCAGGAATCGCTGTCGTTGTTCGACACGATCGGCAAGGAGCAGGGCGAGTCGCGCCTGGAATACCTGCTGTCACAGGCCGAGCGGCAGACCCGCCAGGCGCTGGAACCTTTCGGGTACTACAACCCGGTGATCAAGGTCGAGGCGCCACGCCAGGATGAGCACGTCACCGTGCTGATCCATGTCGACAAGGGCCAGCCGGTGCTGGTGCGCCGCGAGCATATCGATATCACCGGTCCTGCGATGTACGACCAGTACCTGCAGGACGACCTGGCCGCGTTCAAGCCGCGCAAGGGCCAGCGCTTCGAACACACCCAGTACGAAGCCAGCAAGATCACCGTGACCCGGCGCCTGGCCGAGCGCGGCTACTTCGACGCCGACTACACCCAGCGCCAGGTGCAGATCACCCGCGCGGACAACGCTGCCGACATCGACCTGACCTGGGACAGCGGCCGCCGCTACAACATGGGCCCGGTGACCTTCGAGCAGAACTATTTCGACGACAAGCTGTTCGACCCGCTGGTGTACTGGGACCAGGGCAGCTACTTCCACGAAGGCAAGCTGGACCGCCTGCGCGAGTCGCTGACCAAGCTCGATTACTTCAGCGTGATCGACATCCAGCCGCGCCCGGACCAGGCCGATGAAAACGGCGAGGTGCCAGTCGATGTGAAGCTGACGCGGGCCAAGCGCAGCATTTATTCCTACGGCCTGAGTTACGGCAGCGAAAGTGGCGCCGGTGTGCGTGGTGGCCTTGAACGGCGCTACCTGAACAGCCGCGGCCACAAGATGAACACCCAGCTGGACTATGCGCAGAAGCGCAAGAGCCTGATCACCAGCTACCGCATTCCGGCGTTCAACTGGCTGGATGGCTGGTACACCTTCGCCGCCAGTGCCTATGACGAACAGACCGACTACATCGATCTGCGCAACTTCAAGCTGATCGCCAGCCGCAGCGGCGAGATCAACGAGAACTGGACCGCCATCGCCTCGATCAACGCGCTGCGCGAGCGCTGGCGCTATGCCTCGGGCACCGAATTCACCGATGCGGTCTACAACACGTCCACGCTGGTCTACCCGCAGATCGTGGCCGACTACGTGAAGGTGGATGACGAGCTGTTCCCGCGCAGCGGCATCAGTGGCACCGCGACGGTGCGTGCCGGCGTCGAAGGCGTCGGATCGGACACCAGCTTCGTGCAGGCCAATGCCGTGCTGCGCTGGTACATCCCGGTGGGGCCGACCAATCGCCTGATCCTGCGCGGCGAAGGCGGCACCACATGGACCAGCGACCTGGTGGCGATGCCGCCCAGCCTGCGCTACTTCGCCGGTGGCGACCGCAGCATCCGCGGCTATGCCTACCGTGAGGTCGGCCCGCGCACGCCGAAGCCGGACAAGTACGCGCTTGGTGCCAAGCACCTGGTGGTCGGCTCGGCCGAGTACGAGCATTACTTCAATGGCGGTCCGTGGGGTGCAGCGGTGTTCGTCGACACCGGCAGCGCCTTCGATACCGACATCGACCTGCACACCGGCGTCGGCTTCGGCGTGCGCTGGAAATCGCCGGTGGGCCCGGTGCGGGTCGATATCGCTCACGGTCTGAACAACCCTGATTCGCAGTTCCAGCTGTACCTCAACATCGGAGCGGACCTGTGAGCACGCCCGCACCGACTCCGTCGCCGAACACGCCGCCGCGGCGCGTGCGCTTCTACCGTCGTCGCCGCTTCTGGGCATGGTCCGGCGCGGGCGTGGTCGGCCTGGTGCTGGTCGCCCTGCTGGCCGTGTACTGGCTGCTGCAGACGGTGGCCGGCCGCGACGTGCTGCTGGCGCAGGTGGTGGCGCGCCTGCCGGTGGGTGCCAGCTTCACCTGGGACAAGGTCGATGGCCCGGTGGCCGGACCACTGACCCTCTACAACGTCGACTTCCGCTACGACGACATCCATTTCCACGCCGAGCGCGCGCACCTGGAGCCGGACCTGCGCCCGCTGCTGGGCCGCAAGCTTCTGCTGGACAAGCTGGAGCTGACCAACGCCACGCTCAACCTGGCCAAGAGCGATGAGCCGTTCAAGCTGCCGTCGTGGCCCGATTCGCTGCCGCAGATCGAAATGCCGCTGGCGATCCAGGCCGATGTGATCGCCATCGACAGTTTCCGCATCAGCCAGGCCAACGAGCCGGTGATCGACATCAGCCGCGTGCGCGGTGGCATCGAGATCGCCAATGGCGAGTTCCAGGCGCGCAAGCTGGTGGTGGACAGCGACATGGGCAATTTCACTGCCCAGGGCCGCTACATCCCGGCCAAGGACTACGACACCGACGTCACCGTCACCGCGGTGCTGCCGGCACCGCGCGGGCGTACCGCGGCCACGGTCGGCCTGGTCGCGCGCGGTGACTTGGCGCATATGGAAGTGGCGCTGGCCGGCCGCGCACCGAAGCCGCTGCACGCGATGCTGGTGTTCGATGGCCGCACCGATCCGACCTGGAACGCGACTGTACGCAGCGACGAGCTGGACGTGGCGCTGTTGTCGCCGGCATTGGCCAGCTCGGCCATCGCGCCGCTGGCATTGGACTTCACCGCCTCCGGCAAGGGAGGCAACGCCAACCTGCATGGCCGGGTGAAGCAGGGTGAGCAGGAACTGGAGCTGGCGCCCTCGGTGGTTTCGCTGCAGGACCAGGTGCTGAAGGTCTCGCCGCTGGTGGTCAAGGGCCTGGGCGGCGAAGCACGCCTGGAAGGTACCGCCGATTTCAGCCAGGAAGACCAGCAGAAGCTGAACTTCTCGGTGATCGCGCAGGACCTGACCTGGGTGCCGGCACCGGACCCGAACACCGCCGGCAGTTCGCCGGTGCCGGTGACGCTGAAGGAAGCGCGCTTTGGACTGGCCGGTACCTTGAAGGCGTGGGCGGCGATCGGCCGTGCCGATGTCGAGCGCGAAAAGCAGAAGGCGCAGCTGCGCTTCGATGTGCGTGGCAACGATCAGGCTGCGGAGATCCGCGAACTGCAGGCGCAGACCCCGGGTGGCCAGCTGCAGGTGGAAGGCAAGGTGGCCTGGGCACCGCAGCTGGACTGGGATGCCAAGGCCACGCTGAAGGATTTCGACCCGGGCTACTTCGCACCGGGCTGGGATGGCCGTCTGTCCGGCAATCTCGCGTCCAAGGGACGCCAGCTGCCGCCGCCGGCCAATGCGCCGCCGGGCACTGCGGGCACGCTGGAGGCCACGGTGGACCTGCCGTCGCTGAAGGGCATTCTGCGCCAGCGCAATGTGGATGCCCAAGGCAAGTTCGCCCTGCAGGGTGAACAGGGCCAGGGTGAATTGAAACTGGCCGTCGGCAGCAGCCGGGTGACCGCCTCGGGCAAGGTCGGCGACCGCCTGGACATCGATGCGCGCTTCGAGCCGCTGCAGCTGAGCGATCTGCTGCCCGGCGCCGATGGTGGCCTGCGTGGTCAGGTGCAGGTGAAAGGCCCGCGCGATGCACCGGACATCACTGCAGATCTGGTCGGCAACAATCTCAACTGGGACGGCTATGGCGCTGAAAGCCTGAGCATCAAGGGCCGCCTGCCGTGGCGTGGCGACAGTGGCACGCTGGCGATACAGGGCCAGCAGGTCAATGCCGGCATGCTGCTGGAACGCTTGAACATCGATGCGCAGGGCAGTGTCTCCAACCTGCGCCTGGCCGCACAGACACGCAACGAACTGGGCGCGATCGAGCTGCAGGGCAGCGTTCGCCAGCAGGGCGAACAATGGCGTGGCGAACTGGCCACGCTGCGCATCGCACCGGTGAAGGGCGATGCGTGGGCACTGCGTGCGCCCGCGGCATTCGCCATCAACGGCAGCAACTACACGCTGGGCGAAACCTGCCTGGGCGCTGCGACCGGTGGCGCCCTGTGCGCACGTGCCAACTGGCCGCGCGAAGGCCTGGTGGTGCGCGGCGATGCGTTGCCGCTGGCGCTGGTGCAGCCGTGGTTGCCGCCACAGTCCGGCCGGCGCATCTACCTGCGTGGCGAACTCAACCTGGACGCGCAGATCCGTCCGCGTGGCAACGCATGGGAAGGGCATGTGGAAGTGCGCTCGGCCGAAGGTGGCGTACGCCTGGGCGAGAACCGCAACACCGGCGTGGGCGATGCCAACCGTGGCGAGCTGGTGCGTTATGACCAGTTCTCGCTGAAGCTGGACATGACCCCGGCCAGCATCAAGGGCTACCTGGGCATGGGCTTCCAGGGCAACGGCTTCGTCGATGCGAAGATGCAGACCGGTTGGGAGCCGAGTGCGCCGCTCAACGGCGAGCTCTACCTCAACATGTCGCGCCTGTACTGGCTGGAACTGTTCTCGCCGGATGTGGTGCGCCCGACCGGCCTGATCGAAGGCCACGTGAGCCTGCGTGGCACGCGCGGCCAACCGTCGCTGGGCGGTGATGCGCAGCTGAGCAACTTCAAGGGCGAGTTCCCGGCGCTGGGCCTGACCTTCGACCAGGGCAAGGGCAGCTTCGTCGCCCAGCCCGACGGGTCGGCCAAGATCACCGCACAGGCCAATTCGGGCAAGGGCACGCTGTATGTCGACGGCGGCCTGTCCTGGTTCGGCGATGCACAGCCGCTGCAGCTGAAGATCCACGGCGAGAATGTGCTGCTGTCCAACACCAGCGAGCTGCGCATCATCGCCAATCCCAACCTGGACTTCACCCTGGCCAAGGCCGCGATGGAGCTGCGCGGAACGGTGCACGTGCCCGAGGCCGACATCGATCTGGAGCGCCTGGACCGTGGCACCTCGGTGTCCGAGGACGTGGTGGTGCTGGACCCGGCCGATCCGGAAGAGTCACGCACCTCGCCGCTGGACATGGAGCTGGCCGTCAGCCTGGGTGACAAGGTCAAGATGAGCGGCTTCGGCCTGAAGGGCGCGCTGACCGGCAAGATGCAGGTCTGGGCCAAGCCCGGCCGCGAGATGACCGCCAACGGCGGCCTGGAAGTCAGTGGCCGCTACAAGGCCTATGGCCAGGACCTGACCATCACGCGCGGCAACCTCAACTGGAACTACAACGCGGTGTCCGACCCGCGCATCAACATCCGCGCCGAACGCCGGATCGGTGATGTCACCGCCGGCATCGACGTGACCGGGCGCGCGCAGCAACCGCGCGCCGATGTCTGGTCCGATCCGGCGATGTCGCAGTCCGAAGCACTGGGTTACCTGGTGCTGGGGCGCAGCCTGACCGGTGCCAGCAGCGACCAGACCCAGCAGGTGAACGCCGCATCGGCCGCGCTGTCGGCGGGCAGTGGCCTGCTTGCTTCGCAGCTGGGTGCCAAGCTGGGCCTGGACGATGCCGGCGTCAGCCAGTCGCGCGCGCTGGGCGGCTCGGTGATTGGTGTGGGCAAGTACATCTCGCCCAAGCTCTACGTGGGCTACGGCGTGTCGCTGGTGGGCGCCGGTTCGGTGATCACCCTGAAGTACCTGCTGCGCCGCGGCTTCGACGTGGAAGTGGAATCGAGCACGGTGGAAAACCGTGGCTCGTTGAACTGGCGGCGGGAAAAATAACGGTGTGGTAGTGCCGGCCGCTGGCCGGCAACTGCACCGTATCCCGAATTCGGTGGGTTGCCGGCCAGCGGCCGGCACTACCGTGCACGCATACCCAACCATCGGCCGTTGCCCCATCCGGCCCCAGCAGCTATGGTCCCGGGCTGTTCTGTCGTACCGGATTGCCTCATGTCGCCACGCAAAGCCCTCCCCACCGCCCTGGCCCTGGGCCTGACCCTCGCCGCTGGCGCCCACGCCGATGAAGGCATGTGGATGCCGACCCAGCTGCCGGAGCTGGCCAAGCCGCTGCAGGCGGCCGGCTTCAAGGGCAACCCGGCCGATCTGGCCAACGTGACCGCGCCGCCGCTGAGTGCGGTCGTGCGTGCCGGCGGTGGCACCGGCTCGTTCGTGTCGGCCGATGGCCTGCTGCTGACCAACCACCACGTGGCAATGGGCGTGATCCAGTACAACAGCTCGCCCGAGCACAACTTCATCAACGATGGCTTCATCGCCAAGGGTCGCGCCGACGAGCGTCCGGCCAATCCGGACTTCCGCGTGCTGGTGACCGTCGGCTTCGACAAGGTGACCGACCAGGTGCTGGCACAGGCCAAGGGCAAGACCGGCCGCGCGTACTTCGACGCGGTGGATGCAGCCAGCAAGCAGATCGTGGCCGAGTGCGAGAAGGACGGCAGCGTGCGCTGCTCGGTGGCCAACATGTATTACGGCACCGACTTCTACCGCATCGCCCAGCTTGAGCTGAGCGATGTGCGCCTGGTCTATGCGCCGCCGCGCGCGATCGGCAACTACGGCGATGAGATCGACAACTTCATGTGGCCGCGCCACACCGGCGACTTCACCCTGCTGCGTGCCTACGTGGGCAAGGACGGCAAGCCGGCCGCCTACAGCAAGGACAACGTGCCCTACCAGGCACCGGCGCACCTGCAGATGTCGGTGGAAGGCCCGAAGGAGGGCGACTACGCGATGCTGGCCGGTTACCCGGGCATCACCTACCGCCATCGCACCGCCGCCGAGTTCGCTGGCCAGATCGATACCGTGCTGCCGCGCCGGGTGTCGGTGTTCCAGCAGATGATCGACACCATCGAAGCGGCCAGTGCCAAGGATGCGCAGGCACGTACCCGTTATGCCTCGCAGCTGCAGTCGCTGAAGAACAACCGCAAGCGCGCCGCCGGTGAGCTGGAAGGGCTGCTGCGCAGCGATGCCAAGGCCCAGCGTGCGGCCGACGAGCAGGCGATGCTGGCCGCCACCGACCGCAAGTACCAGGGCGACATCAAGGCGCTGCTGGCCAACCTGTCGCAGGGCGCGGCGGTGGGCGAGCGCGACCTGCTGCTGGAACAGATGGCCAGCCAGAGCCAGCTGCTGCGCTCGGCGTTGCTGCTGGAACGCCTGCGCATTGAATCGGCCAAGCCGGATGCGCAGCGCGAGACCGGCTACCAGCAGCGCGACCAGGCGATGATCGAGGGCGTGCTGAAGCAAGTGCAGCGCCGCTATGCACCCGAGGTCGAGAAGGCGCTGCTGACCACCCTGTTGACGCGCTACCAGCAGCTGCCGGATGCGCAGCGCGTGGCCGAGTTCGACACGGCCTTCGGCCGTACCCCGGCACAGCTGGCGCAGGCGCTGGACACGCTGTATGCCGGCACCCAGCTGGGTGACGAAGCGCAGCGCCTGTCCCGCTTCGCCGCTGCCCGCGAAGGCAAGGCGCTGGCCGCCGATCCGCTGATTGCCGTGGCCGGCCCGCTGGTGGCCGCGCAGCTGCGCATCGAAAACGAGAGCAAGACCCGCGAAGGCGAACAGCTGCGCCTGCGCCCGGCCTACATGCAGGCCTTGTTCGCCTGGCGTGCCAAGCAGGGCCGTGCGGTGTACCCGGATGCCAACCGCACCCTGCGCATCAGCTACGGCAAGGTGGAAGCGCTGCACCCGCGTGATGGCGTGACCTATTCGCCGGTGACCACCGTGGCCGGCATCGTCGAAAAGAACACCAACGCCTATCCGTTCGATGCCCCCAAGCCGCTGCTGGCCGCGATTGCCAAGGGCGACTTCGGCAGCACCGCCGATCCCTCGCTGAAGACCCAGACGGTCAACTTCCTGACCAACCTGGACACCACCGGCGGCAACTCCGGCTCGCCGGTGCTCAACGCCAAGGGCGAACTGATCGGCCTGAACTTCGACAGCAACTGGGAGTCGGTCAGTGCCAGCTGGTGGTTCGACCCCCGCTACAAGCGCGCCGTGCACGTGGACATGCGCTACCTGCGCTGGCTGCTGGCCAAGGTCTACCCGGCACCTGAACTGCTGAAGGAAATGGGCGTTCCGGCGGAATAACGCCGGTTCCCGGTAGGCGCCCACGATCTCCCGGCAGGTGCCCACCGTCTTCCGGTAGGTCCCCACCGTTTCCTGGTGGGTGCCCACCTTTCCCTCTGGTGGGTGCCCACCTTTCCCTCTGGTGGGTGCCCACCGTTGGTGGGCACGGACGCCCCTGCCACGACCAACGGTCGTGACCCACCTTTGCGACCCCCCGTCGTGACCTACCATCACGATCAACGGTCGTGATCTACTGGCCCCTCCTCCGACGGAAACACGCGCTTGGTCTCCAGCTGGATCCTGCTGCTGGTCTCGGTTGCCTACGCTGCGCTGCTGTTCGGCGTGGCGTGGTGGGGCGACCGTCGGCCGATGTACCCGGACCGGCCGTGGCTGCGGCCGGTCGTCTACAGCCTGGCGCTGGCGGTGTACTGCTCGTCGTGGACCTTCTACGGCGCAGTCGGTACCGCCGTGCGCAACGGCGTGGGCTACCTGCCGATCTACATCGGTCCGTTGCTGCTGCTGCTGTTCGGCTGGCGCATCATCGAGCGCCTGGCGCTGATCGCGCGCAGCCAGAACGTGGTCTCCATCGCTGATTTCATTTCCTCGCGCTTCGGCCGCTCGCGGCGGCTGGCGGCGCTGGTGGCGATCATCGCCCTGATCGGCATCATTCCCTACCTGGCCCTGCAGTACAAAGCGGTGGCGATGAGCCTGCAGGTACTGACCGGCAACACCGGCCCGACCGGGTTCTTCAGCGATCCGGCCCTGTACGTGGCGTTGCTGATGGCGCTGTTCGCCACCCTGTTCGGTACCCGCCAGGTGGACGCCACCGAACACCACCACGGCATGATGCTGGCCATCGCGCTGGAGTCGGTGATCAAGCTGGTGGCGATGGTGGCGGTGGGCGTGTTCGCCTATGTCTGGCTCAGCGACCGCAACGAGGCGGTGGTGGAGTCGGTACATACGCTGTTCACCGGGCTTCCGCCGGTGGGGTTCATCTCGCAGACGCTGCTCAGTTTCCTGGCCATCATCTGCCTGCCGCGCCAGTTCCATGTGGCGGTGGTGGAGTGCGGCGACGTGCGCGACGTGCGCCGCGCGCGCTGGATGTTCGGCGGCTACCTGGTGCTGATCTCGGCGATGGTGCTGCCGATCGCCACGGCCGGCATCAGCCTGTTCGGTACCGGAAGCGGCGTGGCCGACGACTCGATGGTGCTGGCGTTGCCGCTGGCCGAGGGCCGCAACGCGCTGGCACTGATCGCCTATATCGGCGGGTTCTCTGCCGCCACCGGCATGGTCATCGTGTCCTCGATCGCGTTGGCGACGATGGTCAGCAACGATCTGGTGATGCCGGTGCTGCTGCGTCGCAGTGGCGACCACCAGGAAGCGGCCGATGTCGCTTCGCGGGTGCTGTGGATCCGCCGGCTGGCGATCCTGCTGCTGGCACTGATGGCCTACAGCTACTACCGCAGCAGCAGCAACGACAGCACGCTGGCCTCGTACGGACTGATGGCGTTCGCCGCGGTGGCGCAGTTCGCGCCGGGCCTGATCGGTGGACTGTACTGGCGCGGCGCCAGCCGTCGTGGCGTCGAGACCGGCATGCTGCTCGGCTTCGCCACCTGGCTGTACACCCTGCTGCTGCCGGCGATGACCATGGCCGGCTGGATGGATGCAGGCTGGGTGCAGCATGGTCCGTTCGGCATCGATTGGTTGCGGCCACAACAGCTGTTCGGCATGACCGGCTGGGACCCGCTGACCCATGGCACGTTCTGGTCGCTGCTGGTCAACGCGGCAACGATGATGCTGGTATCGGCGCGTTGGCGTCCGGGCGTGGATGAGCGCCTGCGCGCTGCGCCCTTCCTCGATCCCTATGCCGAGCGGCCTTCAGTGGCCGGTGGTTGGCCGGGCCACGTGCACGTGGGCGACCTGCTGGCACTGGCCTCGCGCGTGGTCGGCGAGCGCCATGCGCGGCGCTCGTTCTTCGAACAGGCGCAGTCGCTGGGGCGCGAGCTGCAGTCCTCGGCACCGGCAGACCGGCCGTGGGTGCAGTTCACCGAGCGCCTGCTGGCCGCATCGATCGGGGCGGCGTCCGCGCGCCTGCTGCTGACCAGCCTCCTGCGTGGCTCCGGCATGGACCTGGGCGAAGTGGTGGCGGTGCTGGACGAAGCCGGGCAGGAACTGCGCTTCAACCGCGAGATCCTGTCGACCACCCTGGAAAACATCAGCGCCGGCGTCAGCGTGGTCGACCCGGACATGCGCCTGACCGCGTGGAACCGGCGCTACCAGGACATGTTCGGCTACCCCGACGGCATGCTCTACGTGGGCCGCCCGGTGGCGGATCTGATCCGCTACAACGCCGAGCGTGGCGAGCTGGGCGAGGGCGACATCGAAGTGCAGATCAACCGCCGCATCGGCTATATGCGCGCCGGTTCGCCGCACGTGTTCGAGCGCACCCGCAGCGATGGCAAGGTGATCGAAATGCGTGGCCAGGCACTGCCCGGCGGCGGCTACGTCACCAGCTACAACGACATCACCGACTACAAGCACGCCGAACGGGCGCTGCTGGAAGCCAACGAAACACTGGAACAGCGCGTGGCCGAGCGCTCGCATGTTGCGGAAGTCGCACAGCAATCGAAGACCCGCTTCCTGGCGGCGATCAGCCATGACGTGCTGCAGCCGTTGAATGCGGCGCGGCTGTTCGCTTCGGCGCTGCGCGACAGCGACCATGTCAGTGATGAGCAGCGGCACCTGGCCGAACGCGTGGATGCGTCGCTGCGTGCGGCCGAAGAGCTGCTGGATGGGCTGCTGGACGTGTCGCGGCTGGATGCTGGTGGCCTGCATCCGGTGATCGGCGAATTCGATGTCAGTGCGTTGATGCGCGAGCTGGCCGCGCAGTACACGCCGGTTGCGGCCGGGCGTGGGCTGCGGCTGGATCTGTTCGCGCGTACCACCTGGGTGCGCAGTGATCGCCGCCTGCTGCGCCGCGTGCTGCAGAACTTCCTGGCCAATGCGCTGCGCTACACGCGGCAGGGGCGCATCGTGCTGGCCGTACGCCAGCGCGGCGACGAAGTGGAGCTGCAGGTGTGGGATACCGGCCCCGGCATTCCCGAACACCACATGCGACAGATCTTCGATGAGTTCCACCGCTACCAGCAGCCGTTCGACTGGGGCGAGCAGGGCCTGGGGCTGGGCCTGTCGATCTGCCAGCGCATCTCGCGCCTGCTTGACCATCGCTTGAATGCCCGCAGCCGGGTTGGCAGTGGATCGATGTTCTCGATCATCCTGCCGCGGGTAGCGCCGTTGCCGGGATATACCGAAGCGCTCACCGTGGCGCAGGCCGCACCGCCGATGCGCAGCGATTCGCTGGCCGGCCTGCGCGTGTTGTGCGTGGACAACGACGAGGAGATCCTCGATGGCATGCGCGCGCTGCTGGGGCGCTGGCAGGTGCAGGTGATCACCGCATCGACGGTGGACCAGGCGTTGCAGAAGATCGCCGAGCGTCCGCAGGTGATGCTGGTGGACTACCACCTGCACGATCGCATGGATGGCCTGGATGCACTGGTGGCACTGCGCGAAGCGGCGGGCTATCCATTGCCCGGCGCGCTGCTTACCGCCGATGGCCGCGATGAACTGAAGCGGATGGCACGCGAGCGCGGCTATCGCCTGTTGACCAAGCCGATCAAGCCAGCCTCGCTGCGGGCATTTCTGGGCGCGTTGCGCGACGCCCGGTAGTGCCGGCCGCTGGCCGGCAACCTCGCAATCGCCGGCAGGTTACGCCACGCCGTGCAGGTGTTCGTACAGGATCGTCGCACCGATGATCACCAGGATCACGCCACCGATGATTTCGGCGCGCTTGCCGACCATGCTGCCGAGTGCGCGGCCGAGCATGATGCCGGCGGTGACCATGGTCAGCGTGCACAGGCCGATGACCGCCGCCATCACGCCGATATGCACGTCCATGAAGGCCAGGCCGATGCCCACTGCCATCGCGTCGATGCTGGTGGCGAAACCGGTCAGTGCCAGCTTCCAGAAGCCGTGGTGCTGCGACGGATCTTCATCGTCCTCGCCGCTGTCAGGGCGCAGGCCGTTGTAGATCATGTGGATGCCCAGTGCGCCGAGCAGGGCGAAGGCAATCCAGTGGTCGAAGGCTTCGACGTACTGCAGGGCGGCACGACCGAGCAGCCAGCCGATGATGGGCGTGATCGCCTCGATGACGCCGAAGATGATGCCGGCGCGCAGCGCATCACGGAACACCGGCCTGCGCATGGCGGCACCCTTGCCGATCGCGGCAGCGAAGGCATCGGTGGACATGGCAAAGCCGATCAGCAGGATCGAAACAGGAGACATGGGCGGCAGCAGAAGGTCGGGCAAGGACGGACGCACGGCTCGCGCTCGCGCCCAACCTGACGTTGCGCGCGCGGGCCGCTGGTCTCGCCAACCATCATGGTTGTCCACGCCACGGCGCACTGGCCGAGTATGTTGACGTGGACGATTCCTGCGTAGGAATCCGGCTACTCCCCAAGGGGACGCGAAGCTTAGCACCGCGATCCGCGCGTGGCGCATTTCCCGCGAAACGCGCAGGCACGGCTGGTTTGTATAGCGATGGCTATATCACGGGCGATACGGTAGCGCCGGGCCATGCCCGGCGAGCGTAGCGGGTAGTGCCGGCCGCTGGCCGGCACACGCAACGGCGAGAGCGTGCCAAGCAAGCGTGGCACCCACCAAAGCAGTTTCCGGTAGCGCCGGGCCATGCCCGGCGAGCGCAGCGGTGATACAGGTACAGGTGAATGCCGGCCAGCGGCCGGCACGAAACCTCAGTCTTCTTCCGGCGGCAGGACGATGGCGTCGTCGTCGATCGCCAGCTTGCCGGCCATCAGCACCGCTTGGGTGCGGTTGGTCACGCCCAGCTTGCGCAGGATCGCGGTCACGTGCGCCTTGATCGTCGCTTCGGAGACGTTGAGGTCGTAGGCGATCTGCTTGTTCAAGCGGCCCGCACCCAACATCTGCAGCACGCGGAACTGCTGCGGGGTCAGCTCGCGCAGGCGCTGGCCGACTTCGCGTTCTTCGCTGCCGGTCGGCGGCACGTTGTGTGCTTCCGGCGGCGCCCAGGTCTCGCCATCGAGGATGGTGCCGAGTGCATGGCCGATGGTGTCCGAATCAGCGGATTTCGGAATGAAGCCCAGCGCGCCATGGTCGAGTGCACGGCGCATCACCGTGGCTTCTTCGCGTGCGGACACCACCACCACCGGCAGGTGCGGATGCAGCGAACGCATGTGTACCAGTGCGTTGAAGCCCTGTGCGCCGGGCATGTTGAGATCCATCAGGACCAGGTCGGCGTCGTTGTGCTGGTCGGCCAGCGCATACAGCGCCTCCACGCTGTCGGCCTCGAACAGTTGAACGCCCGGAATGACCCGCTGCACGGCACCCCGCAGGGCTTCGCGGAACAACGGATGGTCATCGGCAATCAGGAGGGTGGTCATGGTCGGGGGGAACCGTGGGGGGAAAGCAGATGGGGTCAGAGCCCTTTCCTTGTGGAAAGGGATCCGACCCCGGGTAGCACATCAACGCACCTTGCGCTCGTCCACCAGCGACGCCACGACCGATGGATCGGCCAGGGTCGAGGTGTCGCCGAGCTGGTCCGGTGCGTTCTCGGCGATCTTGCGCAGGATGCGGCGCATGATCTTGCCCGAACGGGTCTTCGGCAGGCCCGGCGCCCACTGCAGGTGGTCGGGCGTGGCGATCGGCCCGATCTCCTTGCGCACCCAGGCGACCAGCTCCTTCTGCAGCTCGTCGCTGGGCGCTTCTTCGGCCACCAGGGTGACGTAGGCATAGATACCCTGGCCCTTCACGTCGTGCGGGAAGCCGACCACGGCGGCTTCGGCCACCTTCGGGTGCGAGACCAGCGCGCTTTCCACTTCGGCGGTGCCGATGCGGTGGCCGGACACGTTGATCACATCGTCCACGCGGCCAGTGATCCAGTAGTAGCCGTCTTCGTCGCGGCGGCAGCCGTCACCGGTGAAGTAGCTGCCCGGGTAGGTGCGGAAGTAGGTGTCGATGAAGCGCTGGTGGTCGCCGTACACCGTGCGCATCTGGCCCGGCCAGGAGTCACGGATGATCAGGTTGCCTTCGGTCGGGCCGTCCTTGATCTCGCCATCGGCATTGACCAGGGCCGGCTGCACGCCGAAGAAGGGCAGGGTGGCCGAACCTGGTTTCAGATCCATCGCACCGGCCAGCGGCGAGATCAGGATGCCGCCGGTCTCGGTCTGCCACCAGGTATCGACGATCGGGCAACGGCTGTCGCCGACCACTTCGTAGTACCAGCGCCAGGCTTCCGGATTGATCGGTTCGCCGACGCTGCCAAGCAGGCGCAGCGAGGCGCGCGAGGTCTTCTTCACCGGCTCCTCGCCCTCGCGCATCAGCGCACGGATGGCGGTGGGGGCGGTGTAGAAGATCGACACCTTGTGCTTGTCGATCACGTTCCAGAAGCGCGAGGTGTCCGGGTAGTTCGGCACGCCCTCGAACATCAGCGAGGTCGCGCCGTTGGCCAGCGGGCCGTACACGATGTAGCTGTGGCCGGTGACCCAGCCGACGTCGGCGGTACACCAGTAGATGTCGTCCTCGCGCAGGTCGAACACCGCTTCATGGGTGTACGCCGCGTACAGCAGGTAGCCGGCGGTGGTGTGCAGCACGCCCTTCGGCTTGCCGGTGGAGCCGGAGGTGTAGAGGATGAACAGCGGATCCTCGGCGTTCATGGGCTCCGGCTCGCAGCTGGCCGGCTGGCTGTCGACCACATCATGGAACCAGCGGTCGCGCGGGGCCTGCATGTCCACCGCACCGCCGGTGTGGCGCACCACCAGCACGGTTTCCACGGTATTGGTGCCGGGCAGCTTCAGCGCCGCATCGACGTTGGCCTTCAGCGGAATCTTCCGGCCACCGCGCAGGCCTTCGTCGGCGGTGATGATCAGCTTGCTCTGGCAGTCGCTGACACGGTCGGCGATCGAATTCGGGGCGAAGCCACCGAACACCACCGAGTGGATCGCACCGATGCGCGCGCAGGCCAGCATGGCCACGGCAGCGTCGACGATCATCGGCAGATAGATGGTGACCCGGTCGCCCTTCTTGACGCCCAGGTTGCGCAGCGCGTTGCCGAGACGGCAGGTGCGCTCGTACAGCTCGCGATAGGTCACGTGCTGGGCCGGCGCGTCCGGGCTGTCCGGCTCGAACAGCAGGGCAGTCTTGTCGCCGCGCTTTTCCAGCTGGCGGTCCAGGCAGTTCACGCTGGCGTTGAGCTCGCCATCTTCGAACCACTTGATGTGGAAGTCGGACAGGTCGTAGCTGACGTTCTTGATCGTCGTCGGCTTGCGCGACCAGTCCAGCCGCTCGGCGGCCTTGCCCCAGAACGCATCCGGATCGGACACCGAGGCCTGGTACTGCTGTTCATAGGTGTTCTTGTCGATACGCGCCTTGGCGGCGAACTGCGGATCGACAGGGTAGAGATCAGCCATGGCACCCTCACTTGCACGTTGACTTTGTGTGTGCAGCCGCAGCATTGCAGCAGCCGTTCCCCCTCAGTTTGCCCCATCCACCCCCGGTCGCGTCACCACTTCGGTTAGACCTTGGTCGAAAGTCGGGCCCCTGCAGGCCCGGGTTCGACCAATGGCCAATAGCCGGTGCGTGCAAACGCCCCGCAGTCTCGGCTCGACCGTGCCCCACGCGCGGCATCACCTTGCCACTTGGGAGAGAGGGCAACATGAGCCACCGTACGTTGAAAGCCGTGCGCACACCTTTGGCGGCCTGCCTGTTGGTCGCCCTGGTCGCACCGGGCATGGCGTTCGCCGAGACCGCCAAAGAGAAGGCACTGGAGTCACGCGTCGCCGAGCTGGAGCGGCAGGTGCAGGCGCTGCTGGCGTCGCAGCAGCAGCAACAGACCCAGATCGTGCAGACCCAGCAGGCGGTCACCGACGTCCGCACGCTGCAGGCCGAACAGAAGCCGGCGGTGCCTGCGGGCAAGCAGCCGATCCAGGTCACCACCATCACCCCCGGCGCGGCGCCGGGCACCACGGTCAAGATCGGCGGTTTCATCAAGGCCGATTTCCTGGCCACCCAGACCAGCGATGGCCAGCTGGCCGACGACGCCACCGGCCGCTCGCTGTACCTGCCCGGGCAGACCCCGGTGGAAGGCGCCGGCGGCAGCGGCAAGCGCTCGGACGTGGACTACAACGCCCACGCCAAGTTCTCGCGCTTCAACCTGGGCATCGACAACGTCAGCGAGTCGGGCAACAAGGCCGGCGCGTTCTTCGAGATGGATTTCTTCGGCAACTCGCTGGGCAACCAGACCGCCACCAACACCTATGGCGTGACCCTGCGCCATGCGTACATGTACTGGAACAACTGGATGGCCGGCCAGACCTGGTCGAACTTCATGGATGCGGCGTCGTTGCCGGAAGCGGTCGACTTCGTCGGTCCCACCGA
The DNA here is from genome assembly GCF_002966815.1 of Stenotrophomonas sp. MYb57. NCBI lineage: Bacteria > Pseudomonadati > Pseudomonadota > Gammaproteobacteria > Lysobacterales > Lysobacteraceae > Stenotrophomonas > Stenotrophomonas sp. MYb57. The sequence goes on along the minus strand of NZ_CP023271.1, from coordinate 4,590,132 downwards.
TGGCGTGATCTTCGTGCGCCAGGCGCAGGTCCGCTACACCCAGGGCGGCTTCAGCGTCGCGCTGGAGAATCCGGAAACGACCACCCTCACCGGTACGCGCAATCCGGTCACCGGCGCCTGGACCAATGCCAGCGCCAACTCCGATCGCGGCAGCCTGCCGGACCTGACCCTGCGTTATGGCTGGAAGGGTGACTGGGGCACGTTCGGTGTTGGCGGTATCGTCCGTCAGCTGAAGGTCGACAACCAGGCCACCGGCGCAAAGGCCGACAAGGTGGCCGGTGGCCTGACCCTGGGCGGCAAGTGGGTGATGGGTGACAGCGATTCGCTGCACTACCAGTTCACCGGTGGCGAGGGCATCGCCCGTTACATCGGCCTGGGCATTACTGCGGATTCGGCCTATGACGTGGCTCGTGACGAGCTCAACCCGACCGGTGTGATCGCCGGCTATGTCGGTTGGCGCCATGCGTTCTCGCCGAAGCTGCGCACCAACCTGATCTACGCGCGCAGCGACTACGACAACGACAGCATCCTCGGCCCGCTGGTGACCAAGAGCGTGCAGAGCATCCGCGGCAACATCTTCTACTCGCCGCTGCCCAAGGTCGATGTCGGTGCCGAGCTGATGTACGGCAAGCGCGAGATAGAGAACGGCAACAAGGGCGATATCACCCGTCTGCAGTTCACTACGAAGTACAGCTTCTAAAGGAGTGCCGACCAAGGTCGGCACCTACCAAGAATGAGTGCCGACCAATGGTGTCGGCACCTACCTAGACTGCGTGCCGACCGAGGTCGGCACCTACAGAGGGAAAGCTTCCCATGTCCACAACACCTGCACCGGCGAAAGCCCAACTAACCCAGGGACACAAGAAGGTCATCTTCGCGTCCAGCCTGGGCACCGTTTTCGAGTGGTACGACTTCTTCCTGTATGGCTCGCTTGCGGCGATCATCGCCAAGCAGTTCTTCAGTGGCGTCAATGAAACCACGGGCATGATCTTCGCCCTGCTGGCCTTCGCGGCCGGCTTCTTCGTGCGCCCGTTCGGTGCGGCCTTCTTCGGCAGCCTCGGCGATCGCATCGGCCGCAAGTACACCTTCCTGGTCACCATCCTGATCATGGGCATCTCGACCTTCCTGGTCGGTGTGCTGCCCAACTACGCCTCGATCGGCTTCGCCGCGCCGGTGATCCTGATCATCCTGCGCCTGGCCCAGGGCCTGGCCATGGGCGGCGAGTACGGTGGTGCGGCGACCTACGTGGCCGAACACGCGCCGGACGACAAGCGCGGCCTGTACACCAGCTTCATCCAGTGCACGGCCACGCTCGGCCTGTTCATGTCGCTGCTGATCATCCTGGCCTGCCGCTACTTCCTCGGCAACGAAGCGTTTGAAGCCTGGGGCTGGCGCATTCCGTTCCTGGTCTCGATCGTGCTGCTGGGCGTGTCGGTGTGGATCCGCCTGCAGCTGAGCGAGTCGCCGCTGTTCCAGCAGATGAAGTCGGAGGGCAAGGGTTCCAAGACGCCGTTCCGTGACAGCCTGAAGGGCGGCAACCTGAAGCTGATGCTGCTGGTGCTGCTCGGCGCCGCAGCGGGCCAGGCGGTGGTCTGGTATGGCGGCCAGTTCTACGCGCTGTTCTTCCTCAGCAGCATGCTGAAGGTCGACGCCACCACCTCCTACCTGCTGATCGCCGCCGCGCTGGCGCTGGGCGTGCCGTTCTTCATCTTCTTCGGCTGGCTGTCCGACCGTATCGGCCGCAAGAAGATCATCCTGGCCGGCTGCCTGTTGGCCGCAATCACCTACATCCCGATCTTCAAGGGCCTGACCCACTTCGCCAACCCGGCCATCGAAGAGGCCCGCAGCAGTTCGCCGGCGCTGGTCGTGGCCGACCCGACCACCTGCTCCTTCCAGTTCGATCCGGTGGGCCTGCGCAAGTTCACCAGCTCCTGCGACGTAGCCACCGCCGCGCTGACCAAGGCCGGTGTGCCGTATGACGTGCAGCCGGCCGCTGCTGGTTCGCTGGCGATGGTCAACGTGGGCAGTGCCAGCGTCACTTCGTACGAGGCCGCTGGCCTGACCAAGGAAGAAGGCAAGGCCAAGGCCGACGCGTTCGGTGCCGAGCTGAAGACAGCATTGACCGGCGCTGGTTATCCCGCCAAGGCTGATGGTTCGCGCATCAACTACGCCGGCACGATCCTGATGCTGTGGCTGCTGGTGCTGTACGTGACCATGGTCTACGGCCCGATCGCCGCCTACCTGGTCGAACTGTTCCCGACCCGCATCCGCTACACCTCGATGTCGCTGCCGTACCACATCGGCAACGGCTGGTTCGGTGGCTTCCTGCCGGCGATCTCGTTCGCGCTGGTGGCCGGTACCGGCAACCTGTACTACGGGTTGTGGTACCCGATCATCATCGCGCTGATGTCGGTGGTGATTGGCGGCCTGTTCCTGCGCGAGACGAAGAACGTGGACATCACCAAGTAAGAATGATGTTCATCGAATGAAGGAGAGGCCGTGGTGCAGACCACGGCCTTTCTGTTTGTGGGGGCGCTTATCCGGCCCGCACCCTGGTAGTGCCGGCCGCTGGCCGGCAACTGCACGATGTCTGCCGGAGATCCATGAGGCTGCCGGCCAGCGGCCGGCACTACCATTACATTGCACAGCACGCCGTATAGTCGGCCCATGACCACCACCGCCCCAGCCGACCTCCCCGCCGTTCTGCATACCCTGCGTACTGCCTGGCAGGCCCAGCGCCCCACGCTCGACCAGCGCGAAGCCGACCTGCGCCGCCTGCGCGAGGCGCTGAAGCTACGCCTGGACGAAATGGCCCAAGCCATCGCCGAGGACTTCGGCCACCGCGCCCACGTGGAATCGAAGCTGGCCGATGGCATGAGCGTGCTGTCGGCCATCGACCACCTGCGTCGCCACCTGCGGCGCTGGTCGAAGCCGCAGCGGGTGGGCGCCGGCTGGCGACTATGGCCGGCGCGCGCGCAGCTGCGGCCGATGCCGCTGGGTGTGGTCGGGGTGATCTCGCCGTGGAATTATCCGGTCACGCTGGCGTTGGTGCCGCTGGCTACAGCCATCGCCGCCGGCAACCATGTGCTGTTGAAGCCTTCGGAGCACACCCCGCGCACCAGCGCCTTCCTGGCCGATCTGCTGGCCAGCGTGTTCCCGCCCAATCGCGTGGCGGTGGTGCAGGGTGGGGCGGACGTGGCTGCGGCGGTGTCTTCGCTACCGCTGGACCACCTCGTGTTCACCGGTTCCACCGCGGTCGGCCGCAAGGTAATGGCGGCGGCGGCGGAGCATCTGGTGCCGCTGACGCTGGAACTGGGCGGCAAGTCGCCGGCGATCGTCTGCCGCGATTTCCCGTTGGACAAAGCCGCCGCGCGGTTGGCCACCGGCAAGTGGTTCAACGCCGGCCAGACCTGCATTGCGCCGGATTACGTGCTGATCGACAGCGTGCGCCAGCGTGAGTTCGTGCAGGCGCTGCAGCAGCAGGTGCGCGAGCGCTATGGTGATTTCAGCGATGCCGACGATTACACGCGAATCATCAACGAGGGCCAGTACCGGCGCCTGCAGGGCTATCTGGCGCAAGCCCGCGAACGCGGGGTGCCGGTGATTCCGCTGGCGCAGGTGGATGACGCGCGCGCCGATCGTGAGCGCCTGCTGGTGCCGACGGTAGTGCTGGACCCGCCGGAAGACCTGGACCTGATGCGCGATGAGATCTTCGGCCCGATCCTGCCGGTGCGTGCCTATCCGGACCTGGATGCGGCGTTGGCCGACATCGTGGCCCGCGACCGGCCGCTGGCGCTGTATCCTTTCAGCCACGACACGGCCACGGTGGAGCGCATTCTTGGCCAGGTGCTGGCCGGCGGGGTCACGGTCAACGACACCCTGCTGCACTTCGCCGCCGACGGTTTGCCGTTCGGTGGGGTGGGCGCCAGTGGCATGGGGGCGTACCACGGGCGGGCCGGGTTTGATGCGATGAGCAAGCTGTTGCCGGTGCTGTGGCAGTCGCGCTGGGCGGCCAGTGATCGGCTGCGGCCGCCGTATTCGAAGATTGCGAGGTTGTTGAAACTGCTGCTGCGGTGAATCCAGGCAGGGCGTGCACCAGTGGTAGTGCCGGCCGCTGGCCGGCAACCTCATGACCCTTCGGCGGGGACCTGCACCTGCCGGCCAGCGGCCGGCACTACCGGTAGGGGCCAACCCGCGCGGCCCGTTCCGGTAGGGGCCAACCTTGGTTGGCACGCGTGAACCCCAAGCGCCGACCAAGGTCGGCCTCTACGAAGGCAACAGCGGGAAGCAAAGCGCCGACCAAGGTCGGCCTCTACCAAAGCCCACCCGGGTAGAATGCCCGCATGAAAATCGCCTCGTGGAACGTCAATTCGCTCAATGTCCGCCTGCCGCACCTGGAGCAGTGGCTCAAGGACTTCGGCCCGGACATCGTCGGCATCCAGGAAACCAAGCTGGAGGACCACAAGTTCCCCGACTCGGCGCTGGTCGCCGCCGGTTACCGCAGCGTGTTCGCCGGGCAGAAGACCTACAACGGCGTGGCGCTGGTGTCGCGCGAGCCGGCGCAGGACGTGCAGATCGGCATTCCCGGCTTCGAGGACGAGCAGAAGCGGGTCATCGCCGGCACCTTCGGCGACCTGCGGGTGATCAACCTGTACGTGGTCAACGGCCAGGACGTGGGCACCGACAAGTACGAGTACAAGCTGCGCTGGCTGGAGGCGGTGCACGCGTGGATCGCCGAAGAACTGCAGCGGCATCCGAAGCTGATCGTGATGGGCGACTTCAACATCGCCCCCGATGCGCGCGATGTGCATGACCCGGAGGTGTGGAACGACAACCACATCCTGACGTCCACTGCCGAGCGCGGCGCGCTGAACAAGCTGCTGCAGCTGGGCCTGCACGATGGCTTCCGCCTGCACAACGATGAGGCCGGCACCTTCAGCTGGTGGGACTACCGCGCAGCGGGTTTCCGCCGCAACCTCGGTCTGCGCATCGACCTCACCCTGGTCTCCGATGCGCTGAAGGGCACTGCGGTGGCCTCGGGCATCGACCGCGAGCCGCGCACCTGGGAACGTCCCAGCGATCATGCGCCGGCGTGGGTGGAATTGGGTTGAAGCGGTAGCGCCGGGCCATGCCCGGCGAGCGCAGCGGCGGCAGGGAGACGCCGGGCATGGCCCGGCGCTACCTGTCAGTTCACCGTATGCTCTTGCGGGTGAACAGGTTGACGATCGCCAGCAGGATCACCGCGCCGATCAGCGAGAACAGGAACGTGCGCAGGGTGATCGCTTCATTGATGCCGCCGCCGAACAGCCAGCCGGAAATCAGTGCGCCGACGATGCCCACCACGATGTTGAGGATGATGCCCTGCTGGCCATCGCGCTTCATGATGATGCTTGCCAGCCAGCCGACGATGCCGCCGACGATCAGCCAGATGATGATGCCCATGATCGACTCTCCGGTGGATAACCGCGTCCAGTTGACGCGCAATGCCGTGAACCCGCTGTGCAATCCTGTGACGGGCGCGTGCGGATGAGCCTGCCAGCCACCCTTGAGGGCCCCTGGCGGTTTGGTCCGGTTACCGTCTGGCGCTGCCCGCACGTCCCTGGCCAGCGCGGTGAGCCGCAGGCCCGGCAGGTGCTGGCACAGGCCCTGGGGGGCGATCCGGATGCGCTGCCGCTGGTGCGCGACGACAAGGGCCGGCCGGAACTGAGCGGCGCGCTCGCCCACTACGGCACCGGCTGGAGCCACAGCGGCGAGGTGCTGCTGGTAGCGCTGGGCGAGGGCGTGCGGCTGGGCGTGGACCTGGAACTGCTGCGCCCGCGCCCGCGCATGCTGGAAATCATCCAGCGCTTCTTCCATCCCGACGAAGTGGCCTGGCTGCAGGGCCTGGACGAGGCCGACCGCGAACACTGGTTCTTCCGCGTCTGGTGTGCCAAGGAAGCAATGCTGAAGGCGCACGGGCAGGGCATTTCCTTCGGCCTGCACCGCCTGCAGCTGGCCCCGGCCGACGATGGCGCCCTGCACCTGCGCTGGTGCGACCCGGAGTTGGGCGAGGCCGCGCGCTGGCACCTGCACGAATGGCAGGCCAGCGGACAATTCCGCGCCGCATTGGCCTGGTATCCGCAGTGAATCGGCGAATCAACGGCGAAAACCGGCGATAATGCCGGCATGAGCGAACACGATCTTCCCGCCGGCGTAGCGAACACGCTGCAGCAGGGCCTGGCCAGCATGGGCCTGGCCGCCGAGCTGGCCCCGCCGCTGCTGCGCTACCTGGCGCTGCTGCACCGCTGGAACGGCACCTACAACCTCACCGCCATCCGCGATCCGCAGGAAATGGTCACCCGCCATCTGCTCGATTCGCTGGCGATGCAGCCGTTCGTGGCCGATGGCAGCCTGGCCGACCTCGGTACCGGCCCCGGGTTGCCGGGCATCCCGCTGGCGATCGCCTGCCCGGGCCTGCAGGTCACCCTGGTGGAAAGCAACGGCAAGAAGGCCCGCTTCATGCGCGAGGCCGTGCGCCAGCTGGGCCTGGGCAATGCCCGCGTGGCCGAATCGCGCGCCGAAGCGCTGGCCGAGCCAGGCAGCTACGACCAGCTGACCGCGCGCGCGATGGACACCCTGGCCGGCATCGTCCGCGTCGGTGGCCACCTGCTGCGCCCCGGTGGCGTGTTGCTGGCCATGAAAGGCGTCTACCCGCATGAGGAGATCGCAGCGCTGCCGGCCGGTTGGCAGGTGCGCGAGGTGGTCCCGCTGAGCGTGCCCGGCCTGGCCGGTGAACGCCATCTGGTCACCGTCACAGGTCCCTGAACCCCGCCGCCCGCCCCTTGTGGAACAAGCGGTTGGCGATCCACGATTTCCGCACGGGCCCGGTTGTACGCATAATGACCGGTCCCAGCACACGTCGACGAGGCACACCCGCATGGCCCGCATCATCGCCATCGCCAACCAGAAGGGTGGCGTCGGCAAGACCACGACCGCCGTCAACCTGGCCGCTTCCCTGGCCAACGCACCCAAGCGCGTGCTGTTGGTCGACCTGGATTCCCAGGGCAACGCGACCATGGGCAGTGGCGTGGACAAGCGCGAGCTGGTCTCCTCCACCTACGACCTGCTGCTGGGCGAGTCCAGCGCCGCCGACGTGCGCGTGCAGACCGCCGAAGGCTACGACCTGCTGCCGGGCAACATCGACCTGACCGCGGCCGAGATCCAGCTGATGGCGCAGAGCGAGCGCGAGCAGCGCCTGAAGCGCGCGCTGGCACCGATCCGCGATGAGTACGACTACATCCTGATCGACTGCCCGCCGGCGCTCTCGCTGCTGACTCTCAACGCACTGGCCGCCGCCGATTCGGTGATCGTGCCGATGCAGTGCGAGTACTACGCACTGGAAGGCCTGAGCGCGCTGGTGGAAACCATCGAAGCGCTGCGTGCCAACCTCAACCCGGCGCTGGAGATCGAAGGCGTGCTGCGCACCATGTTCGACGTGCGCAACAACCTGGCCAATGCCGTGTCGGCCGAGCTCACCGAGCACTTCGGCGACCGGGTGTTCCGCACCATCGTGCCGCGCAACGTGCGCTTGGCCGAGGCGCCCAGCCATGGCCAGAGCATCGTCGGCTACGATCGTGCTTCGCGCGGCGGCGTGGCCTACCTCGGCCTGGCCGGCGAGATCATCCGTCGCAACAACGAACGCAACAAGGCCACCAAGGCCGTGGAGACCGTCTGATGACCAGCAGCAAGCCTGCAGCCAAGAAGCGAGGCCTCGGCCGCGGCCTGGACGCACTGCTCGGTCCGAAGGGCGCGGTCAGCCAGGTGCAGGCCAGTACGGCGGTGATCGAGCCGCTGCCCGGTGAAGTGCTGCGCAAGCTGCCGGTAGGCCAGCTGCAGCCGGGCAAGTACCAGCCGCGTCGCGAGATGGACCAGGGCAAGCTGTCCGAACTGGCCGACTCGATCAAGTCGCAGGGCGTGATCCAGCCGATCCTGGTGCGCCAGCTGCCGGCAGGCAACTTCGAGATCGTCGCCGGTGAACGTCGCTGGCGCGCCTCGCAGCTGGCCGGCCTGGACGAAGTGCCGGTGGTGGTGCGCGAGCTGGAAGACCGCACCGTCATCGCGATGGCGCTGATCGAGAACATCCAGCGCGAAGACCTCAACCCGCTGGAAGAAGCCGAAGCGCTGCAGCGCCTCATCAGCGAATTCACCCTGACCCATGCCGAGGCCGCCGAGGCCGTCGGTCGCTCGCGCGCGGCGGTGTCCAACCTGCTGCGCCTGCTGGAGCTGCCGATCGCCATCCGCCTGCTGCTGGAAACGCGCCGGCTGGAGATGGGGCACGCCCGCGCGCTGCTGACGCTGGCCCCAGAACTGGCCAGCAAGCTGGCCCAGGAAGCGGCCGATGAAGGCTGGTCGGTGCGCGAGGTCGAGCGCCGCGCGCAGGCGTTTGCCGCCGGCAAGGTGCCGAGCAACCGTCCGCAGCCGGTGGCCAAGGTGCAGCAGGCCGATATCGCCTCGCTGGAAACCGAGCTGTCCGAAGTGCTGGGGACTTCCGTTGCGATCAACCATGGCCGCGGCGGCAAGGGCAAGCTGATCATCCATTACGCCAACCTGGACACGCTCGATGGCGTGCTGGAGCGGCTGCGCACGCGCCAGGGCTGACCCCGGCGCATCTTCATGGGCGCACGGCCTGTTCCTGCCGTGTGCCGTCGATTGCAGGGAACGCACCGCCGCGCGTGCCGGAGGTCGTATCGTCCACCGCAGGTGGGCCGCTCCGCCCCGTGGCTCATCCAGGGAGCAGGACATGACCATTGAAGTAGACGACGTCAGCCAGGGCGGCAGCCCGATCCTCGTGCACAGCCGCGAGAAGGACTTCACCCCGGCCCAGGGCGAGTCGCACATCGAGGAGATCAGCGCGCACATCGAGCGCCATCTTGGTCCGATCTCCGGCGTCTTCCATGAAATCATCTCCGATATCGTGCACATCGACGTGCATGTGGTGCCCGCCACCGACGAGTGCCCGTACCTGCGGCTGGTGACCTCGGGCATGAGCGATCTGCCGATGGCCGTGCCCGACGAGGTGGACGCCCCCCGGCACATGGAACTGATGGTGACCCTGCCGGCGGATTGGCCGATCACCCAGGATGCCTTCGAGGATGAGCGCAACTATTGGCCGGTGCGCCTGCTGAAGACCCTGGCGCGGCTGCCGCACGAGTACGACACCTGGCTGGGCTTCGGCCACACCATTCCCAACGGCCATCCGTCCGAGCCCTATGCACCGGGCGTGGGGTTCGATGGGGCCATCGTGCTGCCGCCGGTCACGACCCCAGAGGACTTCGGCACGCTGGCGCTGGAAGACGGCACCACCATCGAGTTCATGGCGATCGTGCCGCTGTACCCGGAAGAGATGGACCTGAAGCTGAAAAAGGACTCGGAAACCCTGCTGGATCGCTTCGATGCGAAGAACATCCAGGATGTCATCCAGCCGGGGCGCACCAATGTGGCCAAGAAGCGTTTCGGCCTGTTCTAGGCCCTGCGCGTACCATCAGACGCCATCACTACTGAATTGACCGTTGAATTCCAGGCTCACCGCAATGACCATCCTGCTCACCGGCGCAGCCGGCTTCATCGGTGCCTACACCGCCCGTGCCCTGCTTGATGCGGGCCAGTCGGTGGTCGGCCTGGACAACTTCAACGATTACTACGACCCACAGATCAAGCGCGACCGCGTGGCCGCGCTGTGCCCGACGCTGGATCTGCGCACGCTGGACCTGACCGACCGCGACGGCCTGGCCGCGCTGTTCGAGGAAGTGCAGCCGACTGCGGTGATCCACCTGGCTGCGCAGGCCGGCGTGCGCTATTCGCTGGAGAACCCGCACGCCTACGTCGACAGCAACCTGGTCGGCTTCGTCAACATGCTCGAGCTGTGCCGCCACCGTGGCGTGCAGCATCTGGTGTATGCGTCCAGCAGTTCGGTGTACGGCGATTCGGCCACGCCGCCGTTTTCCGAAGACCAGCGCGTGGACCAGCCGCGCTCGCTGTACGCCGCCACCAAGGCCGCCAATGAACTGATGGCCTATACCTACGCACAGCTGTATGGCCTGCGTGCCACCGGCCTGCGCTTCTTCACCGTGTATGGCCCGTGGGGCCGGCCGGACATGGCGCCGCTGCTGTTCTCGCGCGCGGTGCTGGCCGGTCGTTCGATCGATGTGTTCAACGAAGGCCGCATGCAGCGCGATTTCACACATGTCTCCGACATCGTGGCCGGTATTCTCGGCGCCCTCGCGCATCCGGCGGATGGTCCGGTGCCGCACCGGGTGTTCAACCTCGGCAACCACACGCCGGTCGAGCTGGAGCGCTTCATCGGCGTGATCGAGCAGGCCGCCGGTCGCCCCGCGCAGAAGGTCTACAAGCCGATGCAGCCGGGTGACATGGTGCGCACGATGGCCGATACCCGGCGCGCACATGACGCATTTGGCTACGAACCGGTCATGCCGATCGAACAGGGCCTGCCGCCGGTGGTGCAGTGGTGTCGCGAGTATTTTGCTGATCGCGCCTGAAAACCGATCCTCACGCCGCCGGATTCATCTTCGGATAACCTCGGCTTCGGAAAATGCGCGGTCTTTGTCCCTCCTTGGCCGAGTCCCCCCATGAGCCAACCCGAGCTGTCCGTCGTTGTCCCCGTATTCAACGAGCGCGACAACGTCGCGCCCCTGGTGGCCGAAATCACCGCTGCACTGCGCGGACGGCTGCCGTTCGAGATCGTCTACATCGACGATCATTCGCGCGATGACACCTTGGCCGTGCTGCAGGGCCTGAAGGCCACCACGCCGGAGCTGCGCGTGCTGCACCACGTCTCGCAGAGCGGGCAGAGCACCGCGGTACGTACCGGCGTCAAGCACGCGCGTGCGCCGTGGATCGCCACCCTCGACGGTGATGGCCAGAACGATCCGGCCGACATCCCCAGGCTGCTGGACGCCCGTGATGCGGCCGATGCCCAGGTGAAGCTGTTCGCCGGCTGGCGCGTCAACCGCCAGGACAGCGGCAGCAAGCGCTGGGCCAGCAAGTGGGCCAATGCCATCCGCGCGCGCATGCTGCGCGATGACACCCCCGATACCGGCTGCGGCATCAAGCTGTTCGAGCGCAACGCCTTCCTCGATCTACCGTACTTCGACCACATGCATCGCTACCTGCCGGCGCTGATGCAGCGTGCCGGCTGGAAGACCACCAGCGTGCCGGTCAACCATCGCCACCGTACGGCCGGCGTGTCCAAGTACAACAACCTGGGCCGCGCGCTGGTCGGCATCCGCGACCTGCGCGGCGTGGCCTGGCTGATCACCCGCAGCAAGCGCACCGCGGTGGAGGAGCGTTGATGGATCTGGAGCTGCACTGGCTGGACCAGCCGCTGACCTGGTTGTACTGGACCGGCCTGCATGTGACCGGTTGGAAGCTGATCGGCTACACCGGCGCGTTGATGTTCGGTGGCCGTTGGCTGGTCCAGTTCGTCGCCTCCAAGCGCGCCGGCAAGCCGGTGATCCCGCGGCTGTTCTGGTACATGAGCGTGGTCGGCAGCCTGATGACGCTGAGCTACTTCCTGTTCTCGGCCAAGCAGGACTCGGTGGGCGTGCTGCAGAACCTGTTCCCGGCGTTCACCGCGTTGTACAGCCTGCAGCTGGACATCAAGCATCGCGGCTGGAAGCGGGACAAGGCCAGTCACTGACGCCCCGGTAGACGCCGACCTTGGTCGGCGCTGGTTTTCTCCGGGTGCCAACCAAGGTTGGCAGCTACCCGAGCGGCCACGCAGGCACCGCCGTGCCCGGGTGATGCCGACCTTGGTTGGCCCGATGCGTCCGCGGCAGGAGCATCCACGCATGGCGTGGATCTACTGAGGCAGGACCTTCGTCCCATGCCATGCGCGGTGCGGGGTGCCATGATCGGGGTCTGCCTTCCCGGGAACCTGTGCTTGTGAAAACCCGTCTTGCCGTAGCCCTGCTGATCGCCCTGTCTGCCCCTGCCGTGGCCCTGGCCGCACCACCCACCGCCGTCGCGCCGGCCAGCGTGGCTACCGAGTCGCCCGCCGATGCCGCCTTCCGCGCGCTGTACGAGAAGGAATGGAAGTGGCGCCAGCAAGGCGGCGGCGAGGCCAGCGAGGACGAAGACGCGCCGGCCAATGCCACCCGCATGCCCGACGTCGGCCCGGCCGCGCAGCAGGCACGCCTGGAGGTATGGGACCAGACCCTGGCCGCGCTGAAGAAGATCGACCCGAAGACCCTTTCGCCCGACAACCAGGTCAACTACGCGATCTACCGCGACCAGGTGTTCAACCTGGCCGAAGAAGTGCGCCTGCGCGGCTACGAGATGCCGTTCAACGCCGATTCCTCGTTCTGGTCCAACCTGTCCTTCATGGCCCGGCGCGAGATGAAGACCGTGCAGGACTACCAGAACTACATCGCGCGCCTGAATGATGTGCCGCGCTACTTCGACCAGCAGACCGGGAACATGCGTGCCGGCCTGAAGCGCGGCTTCAGCGTGCCGCGTGCGGTGCTTGATGGCCGCGAGGTGTCCATCGCCACTGTCGCCGAACTGAAGGACCCGACCGAATCGCCGTTGTACGCGCCGTTCAAGAAGCTGCCCAACACCGTCCCGGCTGCGGAGCAGGCCAAGCTGCAGGCACAGGCCCGCGCGGCGATCAGCGGCAAGGTGGTGCCGGCGTTCCAGCAACTGCGCACTTTCTTCGTCAACGAATACGTGCCACAGGCGCGTACCACCCTGGCCGCCGAAGCGATGCCTGACGGCAAGGCGTACTACAAGCAGCAGATCCACGAATACACCACGCTGGACCTGTCGCCGGACGAGATCCACCGCATCGGGCTGGATGAAGTGGCACGCATCCAGAAGGAAATGAACGACATCATCAAGCAGGTGAAGTTCAAGGGCAGCTTTGCCGAGTTCCTGACCTTCCTGCGTACCGACCCGCAGTTCTATGCCAAGACGCCGGAAGAACTGCTGTCGCGCGCCGCATGGATCTCCAAGCGCGCCGATGGCCAGCTCGGCAAGTACATGACATTGCCGCGCGCGCGCTTCACCATCGTGCCGGTGCCGCCGGACATCGCGCCGTTCTGGACCGCCGGCCGTGGTGGCATGGGCACCTACTGGCTCAATACCTACAACCTGCCGTCGCGCCCGCTGTACAACCTGCCGGCGTTGACCCTGCACGAATCCGATCCGGGCCATGCACTGCAGGGTGCCATCGCTGCCGAGCAGAAGAACCTGCCGGAGTTCCGCCGCAATGCCTACATCTCCGCCTATGGCGAAGGTTGGGCGCTGTACTGCGAGAAGCTGGGCGTGGAAATGGGAATCTACGAAACCCCGTACGAGGATTTCGGTCGCCTGACCTACGAGATGTGGCGCGCCACGCGCCTGGTGATCGACACTGGCGTGCACAGCAAGGGCTGGAGCCGCGAGCAGGCGCTGGCTTACCTGCGTGACCACACGGCGCTGAGTGAGCACGAAGTGACCACCGAAGTGGATCGCTACATTTCCTGGCCGGGGCAGGCGTTGAGCTACAAGCTCGGCGAGATCGCCATCGTGCGCCTGCGTGCGCAGGCCGAGAAGGAGCTGGGCGACAAGTTCGACGTCAAGGGCTTCCACGACACCCTGCTGAAGCAGGGTTCGGTGCCGTTGCCGGTGCTGGAGCAGCAGATCCAGGCGTACATTGCCGAGCGCAAGAAGGCCTGATCGCCGCGCCGCCGGGCATGGCCCGGCGCTACCGGAACGTGCGGTGGTAGCGCCGGGCCATGCCCGGCGAGCGCGAAGCGCGGTAGACGGGGTCGGATCACAGGATCCGACCCCGTGATCTTTCAGCCCGCCGTCCGCACCTTCGCCACGCGCGCGGCGAAGGTCGGCAGCACCAGCAGGGTCAGCACCGTGGCGGTGATCAGGCCACCGATCACCACCGTCGCCAGCGGCTTCTGCACTTCCGCACCGGAACCACTGGCGATCGCCATCGGAATGAAGCCGACGATGGCCACCAGTGCGGTGGTCAGCACCGCGCGGATACGGCTGGATGCACCGTTGATCGCGGCCATCATCGGCACGTCACCGGCGTCCAGACGCTCGCGGATCGCCTGCATCAGCACCAGGCCGTTGAGCGTGGCCACGCCGGACACGGCGATGAAGCCCACCGCGGCCGACACCGAGAACGGCATGCCGCGCAGCAGCAGGGCGAGGATGCCGCCGACCAGCGCCAGCGGTACGCAGCTGAACACCAGCACCGCTTCCTTGCCGCTGCGCAGGGCCATGAACAGCAGGCTGCCGATCAGCAGGAATACCACTGGCACCACCGTGGCCAAGCGCTTTTCCGCGCGCTGCAGGTTCTCGAACTGGCCACCCCAGGTCAGGTACGCACCGGGCGGCAGTGCCACGTCGGCCACGGCGGCCTGTGCTTGGCCAACGAATCCACCGAGGTCGCGGCCGCGCACATTGGCCTGCACCACCACCCGGCGGCTGCCGTTGTTGCGGCTGATCTGGTTCGGCCCTTCGCTGACGCTGATGCGTGCCACCGAGGACAGCGGAATCACCACGCCGGCCGGCGTGGCGATCGGCAGCGAGGCCAGCTGATCCGGGTCGTTGCGGGCGCTGTCATCCAACCGCACCACCACATCGAAGCGACGGTCGCCCTCGAAGATCTTGCCGGCTGCCGTGCCGCCGATGCCGGTGGACAGCGCATCGCTGACGTCGGCGGCGGTCAGCCCGTACTGCGCTGCCGCTACATGGTCGATCTTGACGTTGAGCGTGGGCAGGCCGGAAATCTGCTCCACCCGCACATCGGCCGCGCCCTCCACCGCGCGCAGCTTCAGCGCCACCTGGTCGGCCACCTTCTGCAGCTGGCTGAAGTCATCGCCGAAGATCATCACCGCCAGATCGGTGCGCACGCCGGAAATCAACTCGTTGAAACGCAGCTCGATCGGCTGGCTGAACTCGAAGCTGTTGCCCAGCTGCTGGCCGGCCAGTTCTTCGAAGCGGGCCACCAGCGCCTCCTTGCCCAGCGTCGGATCGGGCCAGTCCGCACGTGGCTTGAGCACGATCACGCTGTCGGAGATGTTGGTCGGCATCGGGTCGATTGCCGCTTCGGCGGTGCCGGTACGCGAGAACACCGTTTCCACTTCCGGTTGCTGGGCGATGGCCTTCTCCAGTGCCAGCTGCATCGCCAGCGACTGCTCCAGCGAAGTAGACGGGACGCGCAGTGCCTGCATCGCCACGTTGCCTTCATCCAGGGTAGGCATGAATTCGCGGCCGAGCAGGCCGAACGAACCAATGCCCACCAGCAGCATCAACGCTGCACCGGCGATCACTGCGCGCGGCCGCGCGACGGCCTGGCGGATGATCGGCTCGATGCGTCCACGCAGCACGCGGATCAGCTTCGTTTCGTGCTGGCCATCATCACTGTGTGCCTCGCCTTCCTTCGGCTTCGGCTCGCGCACCATCAGCGCGGCCATCGCCGGCACGAAGGTGAAGGAGAAGATGAAGGCACCCACCAAGGCCAGCATGAACGTAGCGGCCATCGGGTGGAACGTCTTGCCCTCCACACCTTTCAGGGTGAGGATCGGTGCGAACACCAGCAGGATGATCAGCTGGCCGAACGCTGCCGGGCGTGCCATCTTTCGCGCCGAATCGGCGGCTACGCGCAGGCGTTCCATCGCGGTCAACGCGCGGCCCAGTTCGGCACGACGCTGGCCCAGCATCAGCAGCGTCGACTCGATCACGATCACCGCGCCGTCCACCAGGATGCCGAAGTCCAGCGCACCCAGGCTCATCAGGTTGCCACTGATGCCGAAGCGGTTCATGCCGATCACCGCGAACAGGAACGACAGCGGGATCACCAGTGCGGTGATCGTCGCCGCGCGCAGGTTGCCGAGCAGCAGGAACAGCACCACCACCACCAGCAGCGCGCCCTCGGTGAGGTTCCTGGCCACGGTCTTGATGGTGGAATTGACCAGCACGCTGCGGTCCAGCACCGGCGCGGCCACGATGTCCGCCGGCAGCGAGGCATTCACCTGCTTCAGCCGTGTGGCGGCCGCCTGGGCCACGGTGCGGCTGTTGCCGCCGGCGATCATCAGCGCGGTACCGAGCACGGCTTCATGGCCGTTGCGGCTGGCCGCACCCAGGCGCGGTGCGCGGCTGAGGCCGACATCGGCCACATCGGCCACCCGCACCACCACGCCGTTGCGAGTGGCTACCGGCGCCTGTGCCAGATCGTCGGTGGTCAGTGCCAGACCGTCGGCACGCACCACCAGGCCTTCGCCGGCGCGCTGCACGAAGCCGGCACCGGCCTGTACGTTGGAGCGCTGCAGGGCCGTCACCAGATCAGCCAGGCCCAGGCCATGCGCGGCCAACCGCGCGCTGTCCGGATGCACGCCGTATTCCTTCACGTAGCCACCGACGGTGTCCACGCCCGCCAGCCCGGGGCTGGAGCGCATCTGCGGCGCGATGATCCAGTCCTGCACGGTGCGCAGGTAGGTGGCACGTTCTTCCGGCGTGCGCAGCAGGTTGCCTTCCGGCGTGCGGTAGACCTCGCCGGCCTGCCAGCCGGCTTCACCGGGCTTGGCCAGCTTCGCAGGGTCGAACGCGGTGAAGTCCACCGTCCACATCAACACCTCGCCGAGGCCGGTGGTGACCGGCGACAGCATCGGCGAGGCACCCTCGGGCAGCGCTTCGGCGGCCTCGCGCATGCGCTCGGCCACCTGCTGGCGGGCGAAGTAGATGTCGGTGGCATCGGTGAAGATCGCGGTGACCTGCGAGAAACCATTGCGCGACAGCGAACGGGTGGTGGTCAGGCCGGGGATGCCGGCCAGCGCGGTTTCCAGCGGATAGGTCACCTGTCGCTCGATCTGCTCGGGCGTCAGTGCCGGTGCCACGGT
This sequence comes from Stenotrophomonas sp. MYb57, assembly GCF_002966815.1. NCBI lineage: Bacteria > Pseudomonadati > Pseudomonadota > Gammaproteobacteria > Lysobacterales > Lysobacteraceae > Stenotrophomonas > Stenotrophomonas sp. MYb57. Next base: position 4,573,237 of record NZ_CP023271.1, on the reverse strand, counting down.
GTTGATCTGCACCTGGCGGTTGGTGATGTCCGGTACCGCATCGATCGGCAGCTTGCCGAGCTGGAACAGGCCCACGGCGGCAACGAGTGCAGCCAGGGCCACGACCAGCCAGCGGTGGCGTACCGCGGTTTCAATGATGAGCTTGAACATGGAAGGTCCTCAGTGCCCGTGCTCGGCTTCGCCCTTGGCCAGTTCGGCCTTGAGCAGGAACGCGTTGGCGCCGACGATGCGTTCGTCGCCGTTCAAGCCGCCGAGAATCTCGATGCGGTCACCGGCACGTCGGCCGGCCAGTACCGGCTGCACCTTGAAACCGCCCTGGACGGCGACGAATACCGCGCTGCTGCCGCCGACGTTCTGTACCGCATCAGCCGGCACGCTCAACGCGCCGTCCTTGCCGTCGGTGACCACCACCGCCGACACCGGCGAACCGGCCGGCGGCAATGCGGCATCCACCGGCATGGCACGGATCACCGCCACGCCACCCTGCTGGCGCACATCGGCGGCCGAACCGGTGACGGCGGCACTGAAGCTGCCGCCCGGCACGGTCACTTCCAGCGTCATGCCCGGCGTGACCTGCGCGGCCAGCGCCGGTGGCGCGGTGAACACCAGCTCGTTCATCGACGGATCGGCGACGTCGGCCACCGGGCTGCCGGCCGCCACCACGCCGCCGGGCGTGACCTGCACGTTGCCGACGATGCCGGCCACCGGGCTGGTGATGCGCACGCGGCCGCTGCTGTCGGGTGAACCGTTGGCGGCGGCCTGTGCCTGCGCGGCAGCGGCCTGCGCCTGCGCCGCCAGCGATCGCGCGCGTGACGTTTCCAGTTCCTGGCGAGCGACCACGCCCTGTTCGACCAGTGCCTTGTCGCGGCCGTGGGCCAGGCGCGCCGCCTCGGCCTCCGCGGCGGCGGCAACCGCATTGGCGCGGAACACCGCCGCCTCGCCACTGACCACGATCGCCAGCGTCTGGTTCTGCTTCACTGCCGTGCCCGGTGCGACCAGCACGCGCTCCACGCGACCGGTCACGGTGGAAGCGACCGAGGCACGTGCACCGATCGACGGTTCCACCCGGCCGGACAGCCGCGTCGAACCACCGCCGCCGCGGCCGACGGCCACCACGTCGATGCCGGATGCCTTGATCTGCTCTGGCGTCAGCTGCACCACGCCTTCGTCGGCATCTGCCGCGCTGCCGGTTTCGGCCTTGGCATCGGTGCTGTCGGCGGCGTGGCCATGGCCATCGTCGGCCGTTGCCTTGCCGGCGGGCTCCGAGACTGCCGGGGCCTGTGTGTTACCAGAACAACCGGCCAGCAATGCAGTCAGCAACAAGCCGCCAACCAGCGGGAAAGAACGGAACAGGTTCATCGGGCCTCCACAAAGGGTGCGCGCCCTTCGAGGCGGGCGAGATCGATTTCCGCGCCAACGCGCGACAGGCGCGCGTCCACAGCGGTGCCGCGGGCGGCGATGAGGGCACTGCGGGTGCTGCGCAGTTCCAGCTGCGAGATGCGCCCGGCGTCGAAGCCGATGCGCGCCAGCCGATAGGCTTCCTCGGCGGCGACCACACTTTCGTCGGCGGCGCGGGTGCGGCTGCCGGCGGCCTTCAGGCCCGCTACCGCCGACAAGCGTTCGGCTTCGCTGTCGCGCCGCTGCTGGTCCAAGCGCGCTTCGGCCGCGCGCTGTTCGGCACTGGCGGCGCGGATGCCACCACGATTGCGGTCGAACAACGGGATCGAGAGACTGACGCCGAGCGTGTAGGCCTGTTCGCGGTCCTCGCGGAAACGCGTCTGCGCGGCGGTAACGCTGAGGTCGGGCAGGGCGCGCTTGCGCTCGACGTCGACCAGACGACCGGCCGCATCAACTTCGGCTTCGGCCACACGCACGGCCAGAGCCACATCGGTGGCGCCACGCGGTGCTGGCGGTGCGCGATCGAGCAGACTGTTGTCGATGGTCTGCACCGGTGCATCCAGCAGGGCCGCACCGGCCAGGCGGGCCAGCGCGGCGTCGCGGAAGGCCTGCGCCTCATCCAGCGCGGCGCTGGCATTGGCCACTTCACTCTGTGCCTGCACGGCACGCAACTGCGGCTCGCGGCCATGCTTGACCATGGCGGTGACCGCCGCCGCATCGTCGCGGGTGAGGCTCAGCGCTTCTTCGGCCAGCGTGTAGCGACGCAGGGCGCTTTCCGCCTGTGCGTAGATCGCCGCCAACTGGCTGGCGACATCGCTGCGGCTCTGCGAACCCCGCAGGGCAGCGGCCTGTGCCTCGGCGCGGGCGGCGCGGACGCGCGCGCCGCGCTGGCCCCAGACCTCCAGAGGCTGGGACAGGGTAAGCACGGTGTCGGCCCGGCCCATGCCGCCGTAGGAGCCTGTGCCCCAAGCGTTTTCGGCGGACCAGGAAAGGGATGGATTGGGCAGCGCCCGGGCCTGGTCGGCGCGGGCGTCGGCCGCCTCGGCCAATGCCGCGCCGACGCGGGCGCCGGGCAGCTGGTCCAGGCGTTCAAGCAGGGTGTCGTACGAAGGTGCGGCTTGTGCGGCGACCTGTGCGGCGGGGATCAGGCCCAGCAGCACGGCGACGACCAGCCCGGCCGCGCGCGGCGACCGACGTGTCAGGATCGACATAGGGGGATTCCGGTTGTGAGTGAAACGGGAGCCCGCGATTGCGGGACGCGCTCAACTCACGCCCGGGGAGGACGTGCCAGTTCGTCCTGGGCGACCGCATAGGTCGCCGCATCGCCTGCATTCGTCCAGCGCGCCGGTTGCGGCGTGCCAAAGGCGGCGAAGGTGCTCGCCGGCAGGCTCAGGTTGGAGTGGTGGCAGTGGTTGTGGCTGCAGGCAGCGGCGTGCTTGCCGTCGTTGTCAGTGTCACCGTCGGCATCTTCGGCACCGGCTTCCACATGCACCACGGTGCTGTCGTGCGGTTCCACCGCACACGCCAGCACATCAGCCACCGGCACGACCACGAATGCCGCCATCAGCAGCATCAGCAGGGTCGAACGAAGGTGGCGGGCGATCCGGCGCATGGAGGGGAGGCTAGCAAGCGGTTTTCGGTGGATACAATATCAATGGCCACCTCGGGAATTTGTCGGAACCTCCCGTTCAGGTGCGGGGTACGCCACTGGATGCCGCCTTCGGCTCTGGTAGGTGCCGAGCTTGGTCGGCACGCCTTTCGACGCCCAGCCTGCGATCCCAGGTAGTGCCGGCCGCTGGCCGGCAACCTCATGAGCGCAGGCAATCGCCCGCCGTTGCCGGCCAGCGGCCGGCACTACCGGTCTGCGGGCAGCTTGGCGATCACCTTGATCTCGAACTGGAACCCATACAGCCAGGTCACGCCGATGCCGGTCAGGGTCGGGTGCGGCGCTTGGCCCCAGTACTCGGGCACGATCGCCCAGGCCTTTTCGAAGTTGGTTTCCGGGTCGACCAGGAACACGGTCACGTCGATCACGTCATCGAACGTGCAGCCGGCCGCGGCCAGCACCGCGTTGAGATTGTCGAAGGCGCGGCGGACCTGGGTCTCGAAGTCCGGTTCGGGCGAGCCATCCTCGCGGCTGCCGACCTGGCCGGAAACGAACAGGAAGCCATTGGATCGGATCGCCGGCGAATAGCGGTTTCGCTCGTACAGCGCCTGCCGGCCGGCGGGAAAGACAACATCACGGTGGGACATGGGACGGATTCCAGACGGGAGCGGACCATCCTCCCCACTGTCGCTGTCTGGATAAACCGTGATGATCGGTCTAGATTGATTGCAAATTCCAAACAATCACAGCCGCGGCCATGGACCGTTTCGAAGCGATGCGCGCGTTCGCCCGGGTGGTGGAGACCGGCAGCTTCACCCGCGCCGCGCACACCCTGCAGCTCAGCCGCACCACGGTCACCCAGCTGGTGCAGCAGCTGGAAGGGCATCTGCGGTTGCGGCTGCTCAACCGCACCACGCGCCGGGTCAGCGTCACTGCCGATGGCGCGGCGTATTACCCGCGCATCGTTCGCCTGCTGGCCGAGCTGGAAGAGGTTGAAGGGGGGCTGGGCGAGGCCGCCGCACAACCGCGCGGGCGCCTGCGTGTCGACGTGCCGGGGCCGTATGCGTGCCTGCGGCTGGTGCCGGCATTGCCGGATTTCCAGGCGCGCTATCCGGAGATCCAGCTGGACATCGGCGTCAGCGACCGCGAGGTGGATGTCATCGCCGACAACATCGATTGCGTGATCCGTGGTGGCGCGCCTGCCGATCCCGCGCTGGTGGCACGACCGCTGGCGCGCCTGCCGATCGGCTTCCATGCCAGCCCGGGCTATGTGCAGCGGTTCGGTGTGCCGGAGCATCCGCGCGCGCTGGAAGGGCCGGACCACCACACGGTCGGTTTTCTCAGCCCACGCAGTGGCCGCGCCCGCGTGTTCACCGCGCAGCGTGGCGCCGAGCGCGTCGAGGTGCAGGGGCGCTATTCAATCGGCTTCGATGATGGCAACGCCTATCTGGCCGCTGGCCTGGCCGGCCTCGGCGTGGTCGCGCTGCCCAGCTACATGGCCGAACCGCATGTGGCGCGCGGCGAGCTGCTGCCCGTGCTGCACGATTGGCAGCTGCCGCCGATGCCGATGCACGTGATGTTCCCGCCGAACCGGCACATGAGCCAGCGGCTGCGGGTGTTCATTGATTGGGTGGTGGAGACGTTGGGCTGAGCCAGCGCTCGAGTGCGGCCACGCCGCATGCCACTCCATCCTCGTTCGCCATTGCAGCGCCCAGCGCGACCGCACGTGCGCGTGTATCGGCATGCTCGGCGAACGCCAGCGCATCGGCCAACACCTTCGGCTGCAACCGCTTGGGTGACAGTGGCGCCGGTGCCACGCTCAGGTGCTGCAGTCGATCGGCCCAGAAGAACTGGTCGGCGGCGAACGGCATCACCATCGACGGTATGCCGGCGCGGCAGGCCGAATGCGTGGTGCCGCTGCCGCCGTGGTGGATCGCCAGTGCGCAGCGCGGCAACAACGCTTCATGCGGGGTCGGGCCGATCACCCGTACCGAGTCGGGCAGCGTCATGTCGGGCACGCCGACCCAACCGGGAAACAGCAGCACGCGGCGTGGCGCCAGCGCCGACAACAGCGCCGGCAGCACACGTTCGCGCTCGAAGCCGGTCATGCTGCCGAAGCCCAGATAGACCGGCGGCGGTCCTGCATCGAGGAAAGCCTGCAGTTCGCACGACGGATGCCACGGCGCAGCAGGGGCCGACCATTGGCCGCACACGAGGTGCTCGGCCGGCCAGTCCGAAGGTGGTGGCAGCAGCTGCGGCGAGATGCCATACAGCATCGGCAGGCCAGCCCAGAGCGAGCGTCGTGGCGGCTGCCCGGCGTGCTGGCGGGCCGTGTTGATCGGGCCGCGGAACTGTCGCCAGATCAGGCCGTTGACCAGGCCATAACTGGCCCGGTTCAACCAGCCCGGCGAGCGTCCGGGCGGCAGGAAGGGCGAGCGGAACGCGCGCGTCGGCGTCAGCGGAATCATGCCGGCGCCGATCACCGGAAGATCGCGACGCTCGCCGACGCTCATGCCGACGAACGCAGCCAGGCCACCGGTCAGGATCGCATCGCAGCCGTCGGCTGCAGCATCGGCCTGGCGCATCCAACCGGCGACGTGTTGCAGCGCCATCCGTGCCAGCCCGGTGCTGGCGGCGGCCACGCCATTGCCGCGTGAGACCAGCGCCACCACTTCGTCGTGGATGTCGCCTTCCAGCGCGGCGTGCGGGACGCCCAAGGCCTTCGCGCTGTCGAGGGTGCCGCCGTCGGCCAGCAGCATGACCTCGTGACCGGCCGCGATCAGCCCATGGCAGAGCATGACCAGCGGGCGCGTATCGCCTTCGGTGCCGTAGGTGAGGGCCAGCAGTCGCATTGGAGCCTCCGCAGTGAATCAGCAGTATGCCGACATCGCTGTGTTCATCCGCGCTCCTGCCGACGCACTGCGTGGGACAATCCCGCCTCATCTGCCCCCGCCGCACGGGGCGCGCGCAACAGGATCCAGCACCGCATGACCGCACTGCCATCCCTACCGTCCCTTGTCTGCCGCATGCCGGCCGCTGCATACCGGCGTGCGCCGTGAGCCGCGTCGTCGCACTGGACACCGAAACCACCGGTATCTCGCATCGCCTGGGCCATCGGGTGATTGAAATCGGGGCGGTGGAACTGGTCGATGGACAACTCAGCGGCCGCCAGTTCCACACCTACCTGCAGCCGCAGCGGAAGGTGGACTGGGGCGCGCAGCGCGTGCACGGCATCAGCGATGCCATGCTGGTGGGCAAGCCGCTGTTTGCGAGCAAGGCCGCCGAACTGCTGGAGTTCCTGCGTGGCAGCGAGATGGTCGCGCACAACGCCACCTTCGACGTCGGTTTCCTCGACAACGAGCTGCGCCTGGCGGGGCTGGCCGGTGGGCTGGCCCAGCACTGCCGCGTGACCTGCAGCCTGAAGCTGGCCCGCAGCCGTTGGCCGGGCATGCCCAACAAGCTCGACGATGTGCTGCAGCGCCTGCGTATTCCCGGCACCCGCGGCCTGCATGGCGCACTGAAGGATGCCCACCTGCTGGCCCAGGTGGTACCGCACCTGCGCTGAGAGCAGGGCGCCGTCAGCGTGTTCAGGCGTGGCCTGTGGGTAAGTTGCGCAAGGTCTTGATTGCGTGCATAATGCGCGGCTCGCTGTGTCCGGTTTTCTATCGGGCGGCGCCCCCGGGAGCACGTCCCCGGTCGCCCAACGCCAGCGTAACCCTTTGATTCTCTTGACGTGTGGTGGGCAACCACCGAGGCCGCCGTCCCCCGGGCTACGGGGAGACACAACTTACTATCGAGGTGCGCCATGTCCCGCGTATGCCAGGTTTCCGGCAAGCGAGTGCAGACGGGTAACAACGTCTCGCACGCCAACAACAAGACCCGTCGTCGTTTCCTGCCGAATCTGCACGAGCGCCGCTTCTGGGTTGCCAGCGAGAACCGCTGGGTGAAGCTTCGTGTTTCCGCGCATGCACTGCGCACCATCGACAAGAACGGTATCGATTCCGTTCTGGCTGAGCTGCGTGCGCGCGGCGAAAAGGTCTGAGGAGTAGACGATCATGGCAGGCAAGCGCGATAAGGTCCGTATGATTTCGACCGCTGGTACCGGTCACTTCTACACGACCGACAAGAACAAGAAGAACACCCCGGGGAAGATGGAATTCTCCAAGTACGATCCGGTCGTGCGCAAGCACGTCCCGTACAAGGAAGGCAAGATCAAGTAATCCGCAAGGATTGCGGGTCGCTTCCGAAAAAACCCGCCCTCGTGGCGGGTTTTTTTGTGCCCCCGCCCCAGGTAGGTGTCGACCTTGGTCGACACGTTCCGACCCCGTGGGTGCCGACCGTTGGTCGGCACGCTGTCCCCAGCGCTGCTCGACTCTGCACACCCCGCTGGGCAGAATGGCCCCACACCTCCCAACGGGCGACGCGATGCTGTTCGAGTGGCTGCTGGGCTCGTACCTGCTGTTGATCGACTGGCTGATCCGGCTGGTGGCGCTGTGCTGGATCCCCACCCGCACTACGCCGGGCGCGGCGCGCAGCTGGCTGCTGCTGGTCGGCTTCGTGCCGCTGCTGGGCCTGCCGCTCTATCTGCTGTTCGGGCATCCGTGGCTGTCGCGCGAGCGCATCCGCCGGCAGGCCGAGGCCTCGCAGGTCATCCGTGAAGAACAGGCGCTGCAGCGCCGCCTGCGCTGGACGCCGCAGCCCGATTCGGCCAGCGCCGAAGTGGTGCCGCTGGTGCAGCGCCAGGGCGATTTCATGCCGGTGCACGGCAACGCGATCGACCTGCTGACCGACTATGACGAATCACTGCACACCCTGATCGCCGACATCGACCAGGCCCAGGACCGGGTGCACCTGCTGTACTACCTGATGTTCGATGACACGGTGGGCGAGGCCATCGTCGAAGCCCTGCAGCGTGCCGCAGCGCGCGGGGTGCAGTGCCGCGTGCTGCTGGATGCGGTCGGCGCCAAGCGGGGCCTGCGCGCATACAGCAAGCGGCTGCGGTCACGTGACATCGAAGTGCGCGCGATGCTGCCCGGCGGCCTGCGCTGGCGCCGCAGCGGACGCATGGACCTGCGCAACCATCGCAAGATCGCAGTGATCGACAACGAAGTGGGCTATGTCGGTTCGCAGAACCTGGCGCGCCCTGAATTCGTTGCGGGCCACCCCAACCGCGAGCTGGTGGCGCGCGTGCGCGGGCCTGCGGTGGCGCACCTTGAAGCGGTGTTCGCCAGCGACTGGTACATCGAAACCGGGCAGCGCCTGAAGGTCATCGCCGACGTGCCGGTGTGCAGCGAGGACATCGCCACCCAGCTGCTGCCCAGCGGCCCGGCCTACCCGTACAGCAACGCGCGCGATGCGGTGGCCGCGCTGATCCATCTTGCCCGGCGCCGGCTGGTGATGGTCACGCCCTACTTCGTGCCCGACGAAGCAACGCTGAGTGCACTGCGCATCGCCGCGCTGTCCGGCGTGCAGGTGCAGCTGATCCTGTCGGCCAGCAACAACCAGCGGCTGACCTCGTGGGCGCAGGAGGCCTACTACGATGAGCTGCTGCGCTGCGGTGTGCAGATCGCGCTGTACGAGCCGCAGTTCCTGCATGCCAAGCACATGAGCGTGGATGAGGACATCGCCGTGCTCGGGTCGATCAACATGGATATCCGCTCGTTCGCGCTGAATGCCGAAATCGGCCTGATCTGCTACGACCGACAACTGGTCACGCAGTTGTGTGCCATCGAGGACGACTACCTGCGCCAGTCGCGCCTGCTGGACCTGGAGCAGTGGCGCAAGCGTCCCGCGTGGCTGCGCAGCCGCGAGGGCATCGCGCGCCTGGCCGATGCCTTGATGTAGGCCAGCGCCAGCCGGGCAGGGCCGATGGCCTACAATCGGCGCATGACTGATTCACCGCGTAGTGGCGAACTGGACCTGGCGATCATCGGTGGTGGTGCGGCCGGGGTGCTGGTGGCGATCCAGGTGTTGCGCCAGGCCCAGGCGCCGTTGGCGCTGGCCATCTTCGAACCCGCCTCGCAGCTGGCACAGGGCATTGCCTATGCCACGCCGTGGCCGGAGCACCTGCTGAACGTGCCGGCGGCGAAGATGAGCGCCTTTGCCGACCAGCCCGGCGACTTCCTCGATTTCCTGCAGGCCGCCAACGCGTACCCGGGCGAGGCGCGCGAAGTGCTGGGCGAACGCTATGTGTGTCGCCACTACTTCGCTGCCTACCTGCAGCAGCGCCTGCGCGAGGCCGAAGCGGCCGGTGCGGCGCGATTGCAGATCGTGGCCCAGCCGGTGTTGGCGTTGCATCCGGATGACCACGGTTACCAGCTGCAGCTGGGCGATGGCCAAACATTGCATGCAGCGCAGGTGGCGATCGCCACCGGCAACAGCATGCGGCCGTTGCCGGTGGACGGCGCCGATGCGTTGCCCGCCGATGACGTGGTCGAGGCCTGGGATTACGACGGCGTACGCACGCTGGCCAGTGACCATGCCCTGGCCATCGTCGGCTCCGGGCTGAGCATGGCCGACACCGTGCTGGCGTTGGTGGCCGGCGGCCATAGCGGACCGCTGCACGTGATCTCGCGCCACGGGCTGCTGCCATTGCCGCACGCCCACGGCGGTCTGCCGGCGTTCGACCCGCAGGAGCTGCTGACGATGAGCCTGCGCCAGCGCCTGCACGCGCTGCGCCAGCACGCGCGCAAGGCACAGGTCGACGGCATGCCCTGGCAGGGCGTGATGGATCGCATCCGCCCGCACGGCCAAGCGCTGTGGCAGAGCATGGACGCCGCCGACCAGCGCCGCTTCCTGCGCCACGTGGTGCGCTACTGGGACGTGCACCGCCATCGCATTGCTGAACCGGTGGCTGAGCAGTTGCAGGCGCTGCAGGCCAGCGGCCAGCTGCGCGTTCACCGCGCCCGCCTGCAGCGCGTGTGGCGCGACGGTGATGCCCTGCGGCTGTCGGGCCGCGAGGCGGGCGGCGGCAACGTGCAGTGGACGATCGCTGCGGTGGTCAATGCCACCGGTGTGGAGACCCGCGCCTCGGCACTGCGCAATCCCTTGCTGCAGCAACTGCAGGCCGATGGCCTGGCCCGCTCCGGGCCGCATGGGCTGGGCCTGGACAGCAGTGTGCCGGGCGACCGGCTGTGTGCAGCGGATGGCCAGCCACAGGCGCGCCTGGGGGTACTCGGCAGCCTGCGCATCGGCAGCCTGTGGGAAAGCCTGGCGGTGCCTGAACTGCGTCAGCAGGCGCAGGCACTTGCCACGCAGGTGGTCGCAGGAGCTGCGACGTCGATGCCGTAAAATGGAGGCATGGATGTCTCCCACTTGCTTGATGGCCTGAACCCGGCCCAGCGCGAAGCCGTCTCCGCTCCCCTCGGTCACCACCTGGTGCTGGCCGGTGCCGGGTCGGGCAAGACGCGCGTACTCACCCACCGCATTGCCTGGCTGCATGAAGTCGAAGGCGTGCCGACCCACGGCATTTTCGCGGTGACCTTCACCAACAAGGCCGCCGGCGAGATGCGCCATCGCATCGACGCGCAGCTGCCGCATGGCAGTCGCGGCATGTGGATCGGCACCTTCCACGGCCTGGCCAACCGCCTGCTGCGCCTGCACTGGCAGGACGCCAAGCTGCCCGAAGGCTTCCAGGTGATGGATTCGGACGACCAGCTGCGGCTGGTCAAGCGCGTGGTACAGGCGCTGGAGCTGGATGACGGCAAGTACCCGCCCAAGCAGATTGCCTGGTGGATCAACGCGCAGAAGGATGAGGGCCGCCGCCCGCAGCACATCCAGCCCGAGCCGAACGATGCGTGGCTGGAAACCATGCGCCAGGCCTACGCCGAGTACCAGGCGCGGTGTGACCGTGCCGGCCTGGTCGATTTCGCCGAGCTGCTGCTGCGCGCGCACGAACTGCTGCGCGACAATCCGCCGTTGCTGTCGCACTACCGTGCGCGGTTCCGCGAGATCCTGGTAGACGAATTCCAGGATACCAACGCCATCCAGTACGCCTTCGTGCGCGTGCTGGCCGGGCACGAGGGCCACGTGTTCGTGGTCGGTGATGACGACCAGGCCATCTACGGCTGGCGCGGTGCCAAGGTCGAGAACGTGCAGGGCTTCCTGCGCGATTTCCCGGGCGCGCAGACCATCCGCCTGGAGCAGAACTACCGTTCCACCGCCAACATCCTCAGCGCCGCCAACGCGGTGATCGCGCACAATCCGGACCGCATCGGCAAGCAGCTGTGGACCGACAGTGGTGACGGCGAGCCGATCGACCTGTACGCGGCGTACAACGAGATGGACGAGGCGCGCTACATCGTCGAGCGCGCACGGCAGTGGGTGCGCGACGGCGGCAGCTACACCGAAGTGGCCGTGCTCTACCGCAGCAACGCGCAGTCGCGCGCGCTGGAAGAAGCGCTGCTGAGCGAACAGGTGCCGTACCGCGTGTATGGCGGCATGCGCTTCTTCGAGCGCGCCGAAGTGAAGGATGCGCTGGCCTACCTGCGCCTGCTCTCCAACCGCAACGACGACGCTGCATTCGAGCGCGCGGTGAATACGCCCACGCGTGGCATCGGTGACCGCACGCTGGACGAAGTGCGCCGCGAAGCGCGCGCCCAGGGCATCTCGCTGTGGGAAGCCACCATGCTGGTGACCCAGGGCAGCGCACTGGCGGCACGAGCCCGCAATGCGCTGGCCGGCTTCCTGGTGCTGGTCAACGAACTGCAGGCGCAGACCCTGCAGATGACCCTGGCCGAGCGCGTGGACCATGTGCTGGTGCGCTCGCAGCTGCGCGAGCACTGGAGCAAGGAAAGCCGCAACGCGCTGGATTCGGAATCGCGCACCGACAACCTCGACGAACTGGTGTCGGTGGCCTCGCGCTTCGTGCGCCGTGCCGACGACATCGAGGAAGTGGGCGAGGACATGGACGAGCTGGTCGCGTTCCTGGCCTACGCGGCGCTGGAGGCCGGTGAGGGCCAGGCGCAGGCCGGCGAGGAAGGCGTGCAGCTGATGACGCTGCACTCGGCCAAGGGCCTGGAATTCCCGCTGGTGTTCCTGGCCGGCGTGGAAGAGGGGCTGTTCCCCAGTGCACGGTCGCTGGAGGAAAGCGGGCGGCTGGAAGAAGAGCGTCGGCTGGCCTACGTCGGCATCACCCGCGCGCGGCAGAAGCTGGTGCTCAGCTACGCCGAATCGCGGCGCATCCACGGCCAGGACAACTACAGCCTGCCTTCGCGTTTCCTGCGCGAGATCCCGCGCGAGCTGCTGCACGAAGTGCGGCCGAAGGTGCAGGTGTCGCGGCCGGCGTCGATGGGCGCAAGCCGGGTGATGGGACACGCCGCCATCGAAACGCCGCCGATCAAGCTGGGTGCGCTGGTCAACCATCCCAAGTTCGGCGAAGGCATGGTGACCGACTACGAAGGCAACGGTGCCCACGCACGCGTGCAGATCGAGTTCGCCGACGCCGGCAGCAAGTGGCTGGTGATGGCGTATGCCAACCTGACGGTGATCTGATCACCGCCGGGGTCGGATCCCTCCCGTAGGAGGGCTCTGACCCCGACGCGATGGAAAGCAGCCGAGCACGGGCTCGGCTCTACAAAGGCGAGTGCTGATGACCCGCAACGTGCTCTTCCTCTGCAGCCAGAATCGTCTGCGCAGCCCGACGGCCGAGCAGGTGTTCGCCGATTGGCCGGGCGTCGAAACCGCCTCGGCCGGGCTGCTCGCCGACGCCGAGGAAGTGCTCAGCCCCGAGCTGCTGCAGTGGGCCGATCTGGTGTTCGTGATGGAGCGGGTGCACCGCAACCGGCTTTCCAGCCGCTACAAGGCATGGTTGAACGGCAAGCGGGTGATCTGCCTGGATATTCCCGATGACTACGAGTACATGGGCCCGGTGCTGGTGGAACTGCTCAGGCGCAAAGTGATCCCGTTCCTGCGCTGACCGGAGTGATTGCGGGGCCGAGCCCGCGCTCGGCTGATTCTACGGGGAAAGGCAGCCGAGCACGGCTCGACTCTACAAAAGGCAGCCGAGCATGGGCTATGCCGCTCGTGCTGACCGTCACCCTTCGGGCCGTCGCAAGCGACGTTGGCAGCGGTTCCTGCCGCTACCTTCGGCTCTACAATGGCGGCCACATCTCCCAGGAACGCCCTCATGACCGAACCCACGCTGCATGTCACCGTGAAGTTGAACGCCAGGCTGCAGCCCGAGCATCGCCATGAGCTGTTCGAGGATCCGCTGGACGCGCTGCTGCAGGCGGCCGAGCTGGGCGGGATCACCGGAGGCGGTACTGCGATGTCCGACGAGGGCGAAGTCGAGTACGGCGATATCGAAGTGGCACTGGTCGATGCCGCGGGCGTGCCGAAGCTGGTCGACCTGCTGGAGCAGCTGGGGGCACCGAAGGGGTCGCAGGTGCAGGGCGCAGGCGAGGCCGACCGCAGCTTCGGCGTGACCGAAGGCCTGGGCATCTATCTGGATGGCCTGACCCTGCCGGACGAGGTGTACGAGCAGTGCGATTCGAACCACGTGTTCGAACAGCTGTCCGAGCGCATCGATGGCCTGGGCGAGATCTGCAGCTGGTGGCAGGGCCCGAGCGAGACCGCGCTGTACATGTACGGCCAGTCGTTCGAGGCGATGCGTGATGCGATCGCTGAATTCGTCGGCAGCTACCCGCTGTGCCAGAACGCACGCGTGGTGCAGATCGCCTGAAGCTGCGGTTTCGGGTGGAGCAGGCCGGCTGCTCCAAGTGCCGGGATAGCCGCGGCTGCCGGCCAGCGGCCGGCACTACCGGAGCGCGGTCAGCGTGCTGGCTGGGCGGCCGCAGCCTGCTGAGCGTTGTCGGCCTTGGCCAGTGATTTGCCGAACTGGTAGCCACCCACGAGCAGGACGAAGGCAGCGACACAGGCCAGCACGATGATCAGGCCGGTTTTGGAAGTCGAGCGGGGGCGGTCCTGCATGGGAAATCTCCGTTCAGGTATGGGGTCGCAGCCGGAGCATGCGCCGTGACCGGTGCACGCGCAAGCCGGGCCGTCGCGCTACCTGGTCGGCCCCCGCACCTGCTCCCAGTCCAGCCCGAACTTCGCCAGGTACTTGCGCAGGCGGTCGGCGTCGTTGGTGCTGGCGCGCTGGGTGCGCGAGACCGCAAACAGCTCGCGCCCGGCGGCGGACAGCGACTTCGAGCGTGCACAGACCCGCACCACTTCTTCCAGCTGCACGCGGTCGAAACGGTCCAGCGCGTCCACGGCCTCGCCCAGCAGGGCATCCAGTGGAGACGGCGCATCGCCGCCGCGCCACTGTGCCCGCAGGCGCGCGATCTCGTCCTCCACGCCCTCGATCTGGATGCGCCCGGCGCTGGCCAACGTGGCCAGGCGCATGATCGACGCGCCCAGGTCGCGGAAGTTGCCACGCCACGCCGCTTCCGGGCTGGTGGCGAATGCGAGATAGCGCGTGCGCGCCTCGGTGTTGAAGCGCACCCGCGCGTGCTGGTCCAGCGACCAGCGCTCCAGCTCGAACTCGATGTTCGGCTCGATGTCTTCCATGCGCTGCGCCAGCCCGGGCAGGTGGTACGTCCACAGGTTGAGGCGCGCCAGCAGGTCTTCGCGGAAGCGGCCTTCCAGCACCGACTGCTGCAGATCGCGGTTGGTGCCGGCGATCAGCTGGAAATCGCTCTCCACTTCGCGGTCACTGCCGACCGGCAGGAAGCGCTTCTCTTCCAGCGCCCGCAGCAGCATCGCCTGTTCGTCCTGGCCGAGTTCGCCGATCTCGTCCAGGAACAGCAGCCCCTGGTGCGCTGAGCGCAGCAGGCCGGCACGGTCGCTGGAAGCGCCGGTGTAGGCGCCTTTGGTGTGACCGAACAGGGTGCTCATCGCACCGTCGCCGCGCAGCGTGGCGCAGTTCACTTCGACGAAGCGACCGGGCAGCTGGTGCTTGAGCTTCTTCAGCTCGAACACGCGCTTGGCCAGCTGGCTCTTGCCGGCGCCGGTCGGTCCCATCAGCAGCATCGGCGCACGTGAGCGGGTGGCCACCGTTTCGATCTGCTCGATCATGCGGTTGAAGGCGGCGTTGCGGGTGGCGATGCCGCCCTTCAGCAGGTCGCGATCCAGCAGCTGCTGCTGGGCGAAGCGCTGGGCGATGTGGTCGTAGCGCGACAGGTCCAGGTCGATGATCGCGTACGTGCCGGCGGCACCGTCCTGCTTGCGCGGTGGCGAGGTCTGCAGCAGCCGTCCGGGGAAATGACGGCTCTCGGTCAACAGGAACCAGCAGATCTGCGCGACGTGCGTGCCGGTGGTGATGTGGACGTAGTAGTCCTCCTCCTCCGGCTGGAACGGGTAGCGCGCGAGAAAGTCGTGCAGGGAGGCGTAGACGCCCTCGAATTCCCATGGATCGGCCAGGTAGGTGTCGTGACGCTGCACGCTGATGCCCGGCGCGGCCTGCGCCAGGTCCTCGCAGACCACGCGCGCCAGCTTGCTGTAGCGGCGCTCATCCAGCAGCAGCTCGATGCGGTCGGGCAGGAAATCCTCATGCATGCCCAGCGAAACGGTCGGGCGCCACTTCTGCCAGCGGCCCGGACCCTCGCCTGCGTCGAGCTGGGTGCCCAGCATGCCGAATACCACCTGCCGACGCGCCATATCCATTCCTATAAAAGAGGCGCAGGAAATATATATCTTTTCGCCGGTGTCCGCTGGGCAGGATGGCCTTCTTCTATTGAAATAACTTCAAAATCAATAGCATGCGATGGTTTCGCAAAAGTTGGCACGGCCATTGCTCTATATCCGGCAAGACACGACGCGGGCTGTTCCCGCCGAGGACATCAGCATGGCCAACCTTTCGCTCTTCTCCTGGATGCGCACGCCCCAGCCGCCGCAGGCAGACACCGTCAATGAAGCCGGTGGCCTGGCCTACCGCCGCGACCCGCGTGCCGCGCTGGCGCTGTATGCGGCCACCGGGTGCCTGAACAACACCTTCTACAGCGACGCCGAGGCACAGCTGCAGCAGGTGCTGGCGCTGACCGCGCAGGTCGAGCCGCGCTTCATCGCCCGTACCGCCCTGTACGCCCGCCAGGTCGCACACATGAAGGACATGCCGGCGTTGCTGCTGGCGGTGCTGAGCCTGCGCGACCCGGAGGCGTTCGCCCTGGTTTTCCCGCGGGTGATCGACAACGGCCGCCAGCTGCGCACCTTCGTGCAGATCATGCGCAGCGGCCAGGTGGGGCGCCGCTCGCTGGGCTCGCTGCCCAAGCGCAGGGTGCGTGAGTGGATCCAGCAGGCGTCGGCGGAAACGCTGGTGCGTGCGGCGATCGGCCAGCAGCCGTCGCTGGCCGATGTGATCCGCATGGTGCACCCGAAGCCGGCCAACGCCGAGCGCAAGGCGCTGTATGCATGGATCATCGGTCGTCCCTACGACGAGGCGCAGCTGCCGGCAGTGGTGCAGGCGTACGAGGCGTTCAAGCGTGACCCGCGCGGACTGCCGCCGGACCTGCCGTTCCAGTACTACAGCACGCTGCCGCTGGACGCGGCGCAGTGGTCGGCACTGGCCCGCAATGCATCGTGGCAGTCGATGCGGATGAACCTCAACACGTTCGCCCGCAATGGCGTGTTCGACGATCCGGCGATGGTGCAGGTGATCGCAGAGCGCCTGCGTGATCCGCAGCAGGTGCGTCGTGCCCGCGTATTGCCCTACCAGCTGCTGATGGCCTTCCACGCCGGCGGTGGCTTGCCGGCGCCGATCCTGGAAGCGTTGCAGGACGCGATGGAGATCGCCACGGCGTCGGCCCCGGCATTGCCTGGGCGGGTGGTGGTGGCGGTGGACGTGTCCGGTTCCATGCAGTCGCCGGTAACCGGCTACCGCAAGGGCTCCAGCACGGCGGCGCGCTGCGTGGACGTGGCGGCGCTGGTTGCAGCCTGCGTGCTGCGCGGCCAGCCGCAGGCCAAGGTGTTGCCGTTCGATACCGAGGTGCGCCACGTGCGCCTGAACCCGCGCGACAGCGTGATGACGTTGGCCCGCCAGCTGGCCATCAACGGCGGTGGTACGTCGGTCAGCGCGCCGCTGCACTACCTCAACCTGCGGCGCGAGCCGGTGGACCTGGTGGTGCTGGTGTCGGACAACGAGAGTTGGCGTGACACCCGCCAGGGCGGCCAGACGGCCACGATGCTGCAGTGGGATGCATTGAAGCGTCGCTGCCCACAGGCGCGGCTGGTGTGCATCGACCTGCAGCCGGTGGCCAGCAGCCAGACCGTACAGCGCGGTGACGTGCTGCACATCGGTGGCTTCAGCGATGCGGTGTTCGACCTGATGGCGCAGTACGCCGCTGCGGCCGAGGACGGCAGCAGCTGGGTCGAGCGCATCCAGGACATGGCGTTGTAAGGCGGCAGGGAGGCCGCACGGACCGCCCGGCTGGCAATGGGGCCAGCCGGGCAGGGCCAGGAATTCGTTTTCGCGGTGAATGCTGGTGGAACTACATTGGTTGTCCCTTCGGGGTCGGGTTCGAGTCCCGCGTTTCCTGCCTGTCGTGAGGAAGCAGACGTTCCACCTCCCTTGTCACCGCACTTTTTCAAACGGCACCGGCAACGGTGCCACCGCTTCAATGCCGGCAGCGCGAATGCCGGAGGAACTACAGCCCCTTAAGCTCCAGGTCGCGGGTTCGACTCCCGCCTGCCACGGCAACGCGGCAGTAGCTCAGTGGTAGAGCAGGATGTTCCTCCAGATTCTTGTCGTGCTGCCGGCACCTTCGCTTTCGTTGCGCGGGGAATGCAGGTGGAACTACATCGGAAGCCCTTCGGGGTCGGGTTCAAGTCCCGGCCGTCCTCCGCGGCAACGCGGGTGACGGAATGTTCCACCCCCTTTGTCACCGCACCTTCTTTGTTTTTGCTTTGGATGAAAGGAAACATCACCATGACCACCCTCAATTACGACGTGATCCAGCAGCCGGGCGCTGCACCGATCAAGCTGTGGACCCGCGGCGTGCCGCTGGAAGACCAGGCGCGCCAGCAGCTGCAGAACATCGCCAAGCTGCCCTTCATCCACAAGTGGATCTCGGTGATGCCCGACGTGCACCTGGGCAAGGGCGCGACCGTGGGTTCGGTGGTGCCGACCATCGGCGCGATCATTCCTGCAGCAGTGGGCGTGGACATCGGCTGCGGCATGATCGCGGTGCGCACCACGCTGGTTGCCAGCGACCTGCCGGACAACCTGTCGGCGGTGCGCAGCGCGATCGAGCGGGCGGTGCCGCACGGCCGCAGCGTCACCCGCGGGGGCCGTGACAAGGGCAGCTGGGACACGCCGCCCGAACTGGCGGTGGAAGGCTGGGCGCAGCTGGTGGATGACTTCGCACTGATCTGCGAGCGTCACCCGCGCCTGAAGAACACCAACAACCTCAAGCACCTGGGAACGCTGGGTACCGGCAACCACTTCGTCGAGGTCTGCCTGGACCAGGAGCAGCGCGTGTGGTTCATGCTGCACTCCGGTTCGCGTGGCGTAGGCAATGCCATCGGCACCTACTTCATCGAGCTGGCCAAGCAGGAAATGCGCCGCTGGATGATCAACCTGCCCGACCAGGACCTGGCCTACCTGCCCGAGGGCAGCCAGCACTACGGCGACTATGTGTTCGCGGTGGACTGGGCGCAGCGTTTCGCACGCATGAACCGCGAGGTGATGATGCGCAACGTGGTGGCCGCGGTGCGCACGGTGATCAGCAAGCCGTTCGAGGCCGAGGCCGAGGCGGTGAACTGCCACCACAACTACGTGAACCGCGAGACCCACTTCGGCAAGGAAGTGATGCTGACCCGCAAGGGCGCGGTGAGTGCGCGCAAGGGCGAACTGGGCATCATTCCGGGCAGCATGGGGGCCAAGAGCTTCATCGTGCGTGGCCTCGGCAACGAGGACAGCTTCCACAGCTGCAGCCACGGTGCCGGCCGCGTGATGAGCCGTACCCAGGCACGCAAGCTGATCACGGTGGATGACCACGCCAAGGCCACCGCGCACGTGGAGTGCCGCAAGGATGCGGAGGTGGTGGATGAATCGCCGGCGGCCTACAAGCCGATCGAGGCAGTGATGGAGGCCCAGCGCGATCTGGTCGAGATCGTGCACACGCTGCGCCAGGTGGTGTGCGTGAAGGGATGAGGCAACCCGTGCGCGGCGTACACTGCGCCGCGCACGGCAGCAAGGCCCGGCATCGAACAACGGGCACGGAGGAACAGACAGATGGACATGATTGAACTGGATGGCGGGCACGGAGGCGGACAGCTGCTGCGCTCGGCACTGACCCTGAGCCTGTGCACCGGCACCGGCTTCACGCTGCACAACATCCGCGCGATCCGGCGCAAGCCGGGGTTGATGCGCCAGCACCTGACCGCGGTGAACGCTGCGGCGCGGGTCGGCAACGCCTGTGTGCACGGTGCAGAACTGGGCGCTACCTCGTTGCGCTTCGAGCCGGGGCGGGTGAGCGCCGGCACCTACCACTTCGCGACCGGCAGCGCCGGCTCGGCAACGCTGGTGCTACAGACCGTGCTGCCCGCGCTGTGGCGCGCGCAGGGGCCGTCGCAGCTGCGCCTGGAAGGCGGTACCCACAATCCGCTGGCACCCAGCGCGGATTTCATCGCGCAAAGCTATCTGCCGGCGCTGGGCCGGATGGGCGTGCAGGCGTCGATGCAGCTGCTGCAGCACGGTTTCCATCCAGCCGGTGGCGGCGTGATGGAGGTGCAGGTGCAGCCGTGCGCGGCGTTGCAGCCGCCGTCGTTGGAGGTGCGTGCACCGTTGCAGGCGATCGAGGCACAGGTGCTGATGTCCGGCCTGTCCAGCGGCATCGGCCTGCGCGAACTGCAGGTACTGGCCGAGACGCTGGGCGTGGACCCGCACCCGCGCAACGTGCAGTCGATACGGCCGGCGCTGGGACCGGGCAACGTCGCCCTGGTGCGCGTGCGTCATGGTGATCACGTGGAGGTGTTCAGCGGCCACGGCGAGCGCAGTGTCTCCGCCGAGCAGGTCGGGGCGCGCCTGGCCGGACAGGTCAAGCAGTACCTGGACGGGACCGGTGCTGTTGGCGAGTACCTGTCCGACCAGTTGCTGCTGCCGATGGCGCTGGCAGGCGGCGGTGCGTTCACCACCCACGTGCTGAGCGATCACCTGGTCAGCAATGCGCGGTTGATCGAGAAGTTCCTGCCGGTGGAATTCGACTGGCAGCCGCACGACGGTGGCTGGCGGGTGACGGTGCAGGCCTGAGTGCCCGCCGGGCGTGGCCCGGCGCTACCGGAGCATCCCAGCCGTCTGTCGATCCTGGGCGCGTCGGCCGATCATGCCGCGCTGCGCAGGCATCGCTGCGCGCTGCCGGATTGATCCTGCGCAAGGCACGATCTCCACACAGGCTGTGTAATGGTGTCGTTCCCACTGGCTGGATCACCGCGGAGCCCCACCATGTACAAGCGCATCCTGATCGCCACCGATGGCTCGGAGCTGGCCGACAAGGGCCTGGCCAAGGGCCTGGAGCTGGCCAAGGACCTCAACGCCGAGGTCGACATCGTCACCGTCTCCGAGCCTTGGGCCGTCGGCATGTACGACGCCATGGGCTGGAGCGTGGGCTACATGAACAGCCCGGAGTACAAGGCCGACCGCGAGGAAGGCGCGCAGAAGGTGCTGCAGCCGGCCCTGGCCAAGGCGGCCGAGCAGGGCATCACCGCCAATCCGGTGCATGTGCTGGACCGCTACGCGGCCGACGGCATCATCGAGACGGCGGGCCAGCGCAACAGC
This sequence comes from Stenotrophomonas sp. MYb57, assembly GCF_002966815.1. Lineage (NCBI taxonomy): Bacteria > Pseudomonadati > Pseudomonadota > Gammaproteobacteria > Lysobacterales > Lysobacteraceae > Stenotrophomonas > Stenotrophomonas sp. MYb57. The sequence goes on along the minus strand of NZ_CP023271.1, from coordinate 4,552,520 downwards.
GATCTGATCGTAATGACCTCGCACGGCCGCCGCGGCGTCACCCGTGTGCTGCTGGGCAGCCAGACCGCCGAGGTGCTGGCGCGCAGCACGCTGCCGGTGCTGGTCATCCGCTGATACGGAAGCGTTCCCGGGGAGGGGACCCGACGCCGGCCGCAGGATGCGCGCCGGCGTTGTTTTTTATCGGCGGCCCGAAGAGCATCCACGCATGGCGTGGATCTACTCCAGTTCACCGTCAAAGGTCCACGCCATGCGTGGATGGGGCCACCGCAATGCCAGTAGATCCACGCCATGCGTGGATAGGGCCACCGCAATGCCCAGTAGATCCACGCCATGCGTGGATAGGGCCACCGCAATGCCCAGTAGATCCACGCCATGCGTGGATAGGGCCACCGCAATGCCCAGTAGATCCACGCCATGCGTGGATAGGGCCACCGCAATGCCCAGTAGATCCACGCCATGCGTGGATAGGGCCACCGCAATGCCAGTAGATCCACGCCATGCGTTGATAGGGCCACCGCAACGCCCAGTAGATCCACGCCATGCGTGGATAGGGCCACCGCAATGCCCAGTAGATCCACGCCATGCGTGGATAGGGCCGTGCCGATCGCCTTGATGGGGTCAGAGCCCTTTCCTGTGGAAAGGGATCCGACCCCGGCCACATCACCAGCTGTACAGCTTCCAGTACACCGGCGACACGCCATCCTTGTCATTGTCGAAGCGGCCATCGCCGTTCTTGTCATACATGTAGAACGGGGCGCCGCGTGCCGGCGTCACCTTGACCATGCGCAACTGGCCGGACACCCGGTATTCCTCGATGGTGTCGCCGTTGTCCATCGTGCGCTTGGAAACATCGGCGCCCTTGACGTCCACCGGGGGAGCGCCCGCGCCGCCCATGCTGGCGCAGCCAGCAAGCAGGAGCAGGGAAGCCAGCATCAGGGTCTTCATCGGCGGGGCCTTTGCCTGGAAAGAGCCTTGATTATGCCCCAACGCCGCGTCGCTGCCGTGTCGCCGCGATGCAGGAACAGGCGCGTAGAATCGACACATGAGCAGATTAGTCCTGATCGACGGGTCCAGTTACCTGTACCGCGCGTTCCACGCGCTGCCGCCCCTGTCCAATGCACAGGGTGAGCCCACCGGCGCGCTGTTCGGCGTGGTCAACATGCTGCGCTCGACGCTGAAGGAGCGCCCGGCCTACGTCGCCTTCGTCGTCGATGCCCCCGGCAAGACCTTCCGCGATGACCTGTACGACCAGTACAAGGCCAACCGCCCGCCGATGCCCGATGAACTGCGCAGCCAGGTCGAACCGATGTGCCGCATCGTCGAAGCGCTGGGCATCAGCATCCTGCGCATCGACGGCGTGGAGGCCGATGATGTGATCGGCACCCTGGCCCTGCAGGGCGTGGCACAGGACCTGAAGGTCACCATCTCGACCGGCGACAAGGATTTCGCGCAGCTGGTCCGGCCGGGCATCGAACTGGTCAACACCATGACCGGCAGCCGCATGGATTCGGACGCGGCGGTGATGGACAAGTTCGGCGTGCGCGCCGACCAGATCGTCGACCTGCTGGCGCTGATGGGCGATACCGTGGACAACGTGCCCGGCGTGGAGAAGTGCGGGCCGAAGACGGCCGCCAAGTGGCTGGCCGAATACCAGCATCTGGACGGGGTGATGGCAGCGGCGCCGACCATGAAGGGCAAGATCGGCGAAAACCTGCGCGCCGCGCTGGAGCGCCTGCCGCTGAACAAGGAGCTGGTGACCATCCGCACCGACGTCGCGCTGGACGCCAGCCCGACCACGCTGGCCCTGCGCGATCCGGATGTGCCCACCCTGGGCGAGCTGTACCTGCGTTACGGCTTCACCCAGGCGTTGAAGGAGCTGGGCGGGCCGGTACCGGCGCCTGCAGTGGCCAACGACGCGACGCCGAGCCTGCGTGGCACCGCGGCCGGCTTTGCCCGTGGCAGCGCCGAAGCGCCGCCCGTTGGCGAGCTCGATCCGGCGCTGTCGGCGCCCGGCGAGTACGAGACCGTGCTGACCACCGAGCAGCTGCAGGCCTGGGTCGCGCGCGTGCAGCAGGCTGACCTGATCAGCTTCGACACCGAGACCGACGCACTGGATGCGATGCGTGCGCGCCTGATCGGCATCAGCCTGGCGGTGGAGCCGGGCAAGGCCGCCTACATCCCGGTCGGCCACGATTATCCCGGCGCGCCGGCACAGTTGCCGCTGGCACAGGTGCTCGATGCGCTGCGGCCGGTGCTGCAGGACCCGGCGAAGAAGAAGCTGGGCCAGCATGGCAAGTACGACCTGCACGTGCTGCGCCGCCATGGCGTGGACGTGCAGGGCTACCACGACGACACCATGCTTGAGAGCTTCGTGCTCAATTCCACCGCCACCCGCCACGACATGGATTCGCTGGCCCTGCGTTACCTGGGCTACAGCACCATCAAGTTCGAGGACGTGGCAGGCAAGGGCGCCAAGCAGATTTCGTTCTCGCAGGTGGGCATCGACGAGGCCGGCCGCTACGCCGCCGAAGACGCCGACATCACCCTGCGCCTGCACCACGCGCTGCAGCCGCAGCTGCTGGCCGAACCGACCCTGGACAGCGTGTACCGCAGCATCGAGATGCCGCTGGTGCCGGTGCTGGCCAGCATCGAAGCCAATGGCGTGCGGATCGACACCGACGAACTGCGCCGGCAGAGCCAGGACCTGTCCTCGCGCATGCTGGCCGCGCAGCAGAAGGCCACCGAACTGGCCGGGCGCAGCTTCAACCTGGATTCGCCCAAGCAGCTGCAGGCGGTGCTGTTCGACGAGCTGAAGCTGCCGGCGGTGGTGAAGACCCCCAAGGGCCAGCCCAGCACCAATGAAGAGGCGCTGGAGGCGATTGCCGAGCAGCACGAGCTGCCCCGGGTGATCCTCGAGTACCGTGGCCTGGCCAAACTGCGCAGCACCTATACCGACAAGCTGCCGGAGATGGTCAACTCCGAAACCGGCCGGGTGCACACCAGCTACCACCAGTCCGGCGCCGCCACCGGCCGCCTGTCCTCGTCCGATCCGAACCTGCAGAACATCCCGATCCGCACCGAGGATGGCCGCCGCATCCGCCGTGCGTTCATCGCCCCGGAAGGCTTCCAGCTGCTGGCGGCCGACTATTCGCAGATCGAGCTGCGGATCATGGCCCACCTGTCCGGAGACCCGGGCCTGGTGCGGGCCTTCGAGCAGGGCGCCGACGTGCATCGCGCCACCGCCGCCGAGGTGTTCGGCCGCACCCTGGAAGAAGTGACCAGCAACGAGCGTCGCGCTGCCAAGGCGATCAACTTCGGCCTGATGTACGGCATGAGTGCGTTCGGACTGGCCCGCAACCTCGGCATCGACCGCGGCCAAGCGCAGGATTACGTGGCGCTGTACTTCAGCCGCTATCCGGGCGTGCGTGACTTCATGGAGCGCATGCGCGAGCAGGCCCGCGAGCAGGGCTACGTGGAGACCCTGTTCGGTCGCCGGCTGTACCTGAACGACATTCATGCACGTAACCAGGGCCTGCGTGCTGGCGCTGAACGTGCGGCGATCAATGCACCGATGCAGGGCACCGCCGCCGACATCATCAAGCGCGCCATGGTCGATGTGGACAAATGGCTGCGTGACAGCGGCGCACCGGCGCGGATGATCCTGCAGGTGCACGATGAACTGGTGTTCGAAGCCGAGGCCGGTTTCATCGAAGAACTGCGTAGCAATGTCGTGCAGCGCATGTCGCAAGCGGCACAATTGCGGGTGCCGTTGGTGGTCGATACCGGTACTGGCAGCAATTGGGATGAGGCGCACTGAGTCGCATTCAGGCCGAAAACGCCGTGAATTCGTTCATTTGCATGATATTTCTGACTCAAACATGAATGTTTCCCTGATGGGTGCTTATTAAATTGGGCCCCTTCACGAACCGTTAGTGTTCGGAGTGCTTCTATAACTCCCGACAGGCGCAATGCCTGTCGTGGATCTCTCCCATCCCCTGGAGCAGATCTCGGAACGGGGGCTCCTCCCCAAGCGCCCGTTCCCCGGCCCCGTTGACCTCCCCCTGGTCAGCGGGGCTTTTTATTTGTGCGCTGCTGCGCCACGCTGGGCCACCGCCCAGCAGGGAAACCCGCAATGCCCGATCTGTTCGACTTGGCGATGCCGTGGTGGGAATTCATCCTGCGCGCGGTGGTGGTCTACGCAGTCGTGCTGGGCATGGTCCGGCTCAGCGGCAAGCGCGCGCTGGGACAGGTCACCCCGTTCGACGTGCTGCTGATCGTGCTGCTGGGCAATGCGGTGCAGAACGCATTGCTGGGCACCGACACCTCGCTGGCCGGCGGCCTGCTGCTGGCCGCCACGCTGATCCTGCTGAACTATGGCGTAGGCTGGATCACCGCCCGCAGCCGCCGCATGGAACGGCTGATCGAGGGCGAACCGGTGGTGATCGCGCGCAACGGCAAGCTCTTCGACAGTGTGCTGCGGCGCGAGCTGGTCAGCCGCGCCGATTTCGATGTCGCCATGCGCCAGCAGAGCTGCATCGGCGTGGAAGAAGTGGAACTGGCACTGCTGGAAACCAACGGCCACATCACCATCATTCCCAAGCGCAAGGACGATTGAGCGGATGCGGTCGATATCGAGCTGGCCCGACCGCCTGTCGCCTCGGCCCGGTCCCGGTAGTGGTCGAGCTTGCTCGACCACTGTGGGCGCCACGCATCACACCCAGTCGCGCGGCACCAGGTAATCGGCCAGGCGCGCCTCGGCGCTGCCTTCGTCGGGGCTGAAGCCGTACTCCCAACGCACCCGCGGCGGCAGGCTCATCAGGATGCTCTCGCTGCGCCCGCCACTCTGCAGGCCGAACAGCGTGCCACGGTCGTAGACCAGGTTGAACTCGACGTAGCGGCCGCGGCGGTACAGCTGGAACTCGCGCTCGCGTTCGCCGTAGGGCATGTCCTTGCGCTGCTGCACGATCGGCAGGTAGGCATCGAGGAAGCCATCGCCGACCGCGCGCAGGTAGGCGAAATCGCGTTCGAAATCGCCGTGCAGATCATCGAAGAACAAACCACCCACACCACGCGTCTCATTGCGGTGGCGCAGGAAGAAATACTCATCGCACCAGCGCTTGTGCGCGGCGTAGCGTTCGTCGCCGAACGGTGCACACAGATCGCGCGCCACCCGATGCCAGTGCTGCATGTCCTCGTCGAACGGGTAGAACGGGGTCAGGTCGAAGCCACCGCCGAACCAGCTGGCCACCACCTCGCCGTCGCGCTGGGCCTGGAAGAAGCGCACGTTGGCGTGGGTGGTCGGCACGTAGGGGTTGAGTGGGTGGAACACCAGCGACACACCGGTGGCGCGCCACGAGGCACCGGCCAGTTCCGGCCGGTTGGCCGAGGCCGACGGCGGCAGGCGGCTGCCCGCCACATCGGAAAAGCCGATACCGGCCTGCTCGAACACCGCGCCATCGCGCAGCACGCGGGTGCGGCCACCGCCACCTTCGGCGCGCTGCCACAGATCTTCCTGGAAGCGTGCCCGGCCATCGGCGGATTCGATCGCTGCACAGATGCGGTCCTGCAGGTCGGTGAGGTAGGCGCGAACGCGCTCGAATTCGTTCATGGCGCGTACTTTACCGCAGCGCCGTGCCTGCGCTGGCGCGCGCCCCGCAGGTCGGCGACGAACCATCACGCTGGTAGCGGGCGAAGCGGGCCCAACGGTCGTTGCCGACAAGATCGCCATTGGCCAGCTGCCAGAACACGTGGTCCTCGCCTTCCTCGTTCCGCACCCGGATGGCGCCCGCGCGCATCACCGCCGGCTGCCTGCCGGACGCATCGACTTGGACCTGGGCGTCGTCGCCGAACACCAGGGCGTGGCCCTGCGCCGCATAGCGGCCGCAGGGCAGCTTGGCCACGTCCACGATGACCAGGTCTGCGCTGCTCAGTGCGGCCAAGGGGGCGACGCTGCTGCAGGCCTGCGGGTCCCGACCGATGCTGCAGGCCAGCTGCAGGGCATCGCGGGCCGGCAGCAGGCGCGCCGATGCCCACAGCGCCACGGCCGCGGCATGGCAGGAACTGGCACTGGGATGCTCGCGGCACAGCGTGCTCACCTCGTCCAGCTGCGCTGCCGGTAGCGGCACGTCGCGCGGGATGCTTCGCGCCACCGAGAACGCCCAGGCCGCATCACGGACCCGGCCCACCGCTTCGGCCTGTCTGCATGCTTCTGCGTCGACGTCCGTGCTGCCACGCTGGCATGCCGCAGGTTCAGCAGGCTCCTCGCGATTGCTGGCCAGGGCGATGTCGAGCACCAGGGCATTGCGGGCGTCGCTGCGATAATCCTCGATCAAGCGATTGCAGCCGGCCGGCACGCCTTCACGGCACCACTGCCGCCAGCGCTCGGGTCCGGCCACTGCCATGTCATCCATGCAGCTGGCGATATCGGCGCGGCAGCTGCCCGCTGCGAACACCGGCGACGCCTGGCAGACCGCCGTGCTTTCCAGCGTGTAGTAACGCTCTTCGCCGGCCAGCGCGTGGCCCTCGTCGATGATCTGCAGGGCCTCGATGTCGCCGGTGGCCAGGTTGGCCAGCATCAGCACGTCCTCCAGCTGCTCCAGGTTGTAGGGCTCCGGGGCCGCGCCGGGGATGAGGCGGGAGCCCTGCAATGGGCTTTCCACCGTCAGCCGGGCGCCGCTGTCGGCGTCCTTGAAGGTGCCGCACAGCAGTGGTTGCGCGGATGCTGCCGGGCCGAGCGACAACAGCAGCGCGGCGATCCACCCGCGTGACAGGTGGCCGCGGTGGGCAGTGGAGGGGGGCATGCAGGAACTCCTTGCAGAAACGGTACGTGGAACGATGGTCATCATCGGCGGGCAGACGGTGCGGTATCACGGGTGGGCGCAGCCTTGCAGCGCACAGCACCCGGCTGCCGCTGGTAACGCTGGTAGCCGGTCCAGGCATCCATGCCCAGCAGGTCGCCATTGGCCAGCAGGCGCAGCACATGATCGCTGCCGTGGTCATTGCGCAGATGGATGGCACCGTCCAGCAGTCGCACCTGCGAGCGCTGGCTACCGATCGTCGCGTGGCCATCGTCGCCGAACGCAACCGCATCGATCGTGCCGCCGTCGGCCCGGTACAGGCCACAGGGCGGCTCGGTCGCATTGACCAGGCGCAGCGCGGCACCGAGTGCCTGCAGGGGCTCGACCCGCTCGCATGCGCTGTAGCGACCGCTGTCGCAGACCACCTGCAACGCCTGCACGGCCGCCTGCGGATCGCGCGCATTCAACTGCTGCTCGGCCACTTCGGTGCAGAAGCGGCCAGCGCGCTGCTGCAGGCACAGCTGCTGCAACTGGTCGCGCTGCGCCGCCGGCAGTTCCACCCACGCTGGATCGATGCCACGGGCGAACGCCTGGCCACTGGCCTGTGCCACCGCGGCAGCCAACGCGTCACGACGGGCATCACGGCAGGTCAGCACCTCCTCGCGCTCCGCATCGGTGGTGCAGGGCGCCGGTGCGGCGGTAGCCAGCGCTACGCCCTTGGCAGACGCGGCGGCGAGGAGCGCATCGTCCACGTAGCCCAGCAACAGGCCGCTGCAGGCCGCGCCCACGCCCTGTTGGCAGGCGGTCAGCAGCTGCGGCGGCGTCGCCGCGTGCAGGCGAGCCATGCAGCGGTTCGCATCGGCCAGGCAGCTGCCGGCGGCGTTCACGGCCACCGGCTGGCAGACCGCCGGTGCACGCAGCTGATAGTCCTGCAGCGTGTCGTTGATGCGTCTGCCATCAGCACTGGCAGTGAGCGCTGTTGCCACGCCGTCATCCAGGTTGACCAGCACCAGGCCGTTGCCATCGCGTTCGATCTGCAGCGATTCGAGATCAAAGCCCGTCGCCAGGCGACGGCCCCGGTTGTGTGAGTCGATCACCAGCGCGGCATCATTCTGCGCATTGACGTACCGGCCACATCGCAGCGGCGCGGGCGTGGAAGCGGAGGCTGCGGCCGGCGCCGGCGGGGTGGCCAGCAGCAGCGCAGTGACGACCAGAAACATTCGGAGCAGGGCAGGCATGCGACATCCTTGTCGAAGGCGGAACGCGGGAGGGGAGTCAGCGGAAGCGGCAGCGGATGTCCGGTCGCAGCAGGCGCCAACCCAGCCAGCCCTGCAGCCCCGCGAACAGCACCGAGGTGCCGACCAGTGTCAGGGTGAACAGCACACGCTGCACCTGCAGCTCATGCTGCGCCGTGGGGTCGCTGGCAAGCAGCGCGATCAACACCAGCAGCAGGCGATCCATCCACCAGGCGATCACGAAGTTGGCCAGCGCGCTCAGGCCCAGCATCCACACATAGGCCCACAGGCCCCAGCGTCGCTCGCGCCACAGGCCCCAGCTGGCCAGGGTCGAGATCAGGCAGAGCAGGGCAACCAGCAGCGAGGTGGCCGCCGGGTGTTTGAGCATCCACCACAGGCTGCCGTCGAGCTGCTGTTCCCATGCCAGTGTCACCAGCGTGGTCCAGAACCCGGTACGGGCCAGTACCGCGGCCATCAGCGCCTGCGCGAGGAAATAGAGGGTGACCAGCAGGCTCAGCCAGAACGAGCCCTGCGCCACTGCGCCGACCCAGTTGCTGGGTGGCGGTGGGGCAGGTGCTGGAATCGAGGGAATCGAAGCTGACATCCGTTGTCCGGGTGAGCGATGCCCGCCGGGTCAGCGGGCCGTCGCCAGGGCAGCGACCGCCGGCAGGATATGGTGTTCACTCAAGGGTGCCAAGGGCTGGCCGTGCGGCGGCTGCAGCGGCACCCAGGCCAGTTCGGCGATCTCAGCACGCGCGCACGGCTCACCTTCGATCCACACCCGCCAGGCCTGCGCCTGCACGCGATGGCCGGGCTCGTTCACCGCCCAGTCCTCGAAACTCCCGAGTGCGATGGCCGAAGCGGTGTGCAGCCGTACGCCCAGTTCCTCGTCCAGTTCGCGAGCCAGTGCCTGCAGGGGTGCCTCGCCCGGGTCGGGCTTGCCGCCTGGCTGGATGAAGCGGCTGGCACCGTGCTTGCGCACCACCAGTGCCCGGCCACGGTCATCGAGGATGACCGCGGCCACGATGTGGATCGTGGCCGCGGCAGCACTCACTTCAGGTTCTGCTCGAACAGCTTGAGGATGCGCTTGTACTGGTCCAGCCAGGAATCGGCACGCACGTAGCCATGGCGCTCCAGCGGGTACGGCGCGATCGACCAGTTGTCCTTGTGCAGCTCGATCAGGCGCTGGGTCAGGTTCACCGAATCCTGGAAGAACACGTTGTCGTCCATCATGCCGTGGGCGATCAGCAGGTTGTCCTGCAGGTTCTGTGCGTACTCGATCGGCGAGGACACGCGGTACGCCTCCGGATCGATGTCCGGGGTGTTGAGGATGTTGCTGGTGTAGCCGTGGTTGTACTGGTGCCAGTCGACCACCGGGCGCAGCGCGGCGCCGGCCTTGAACGTGCCCGGCGAGCGGAACAGGGCCATGAAGGTCATGAAGCCGCCGTAGGAGCCGCCGTAGATGCCGGCGTGGTCACGGTCACCCTGCTGGGTGTCGACCAGCCAGTCCAGGCCGTCCTTGTAGTCTTCCAGCTCCGGGTGGCCCATGTTGCGGTAGATCGCCGTGCGCCAGTCGCGGCCATAGCCTTCGCTGCCGCGGTAGTCCATGTCCAGCACGATGTAGCCCTTCTGCACCAGCAGGTTGTGGAACATCTGCTCGCGGAAGTAGGCCGGGTAGCGCTGGTGCACGTTCTGCAGGTAGCCGGCACCGTGCACGAACATCACGATCGGGTACTTCTTGCCGGGTTCCTTGTTTTCCGGCTCGTAGTACTTGGCCCAGACCACGCCGGCGCCATGCTTGGACGGCACCGCCACCAGCTTCGGCTGGATCCACTGGCGCGCCTTGTACTCGGCGGTACGGGTATCGGTCAGCACGCGCGCCTGGCCAGTGCCGGTACTCGGCACCACCGCCAGCTGCGCCGGCAGGTAGGCGCCGGAATAGCGCACCAGCAGCTGCTGGCCGTCCGGCGACAGCGAGAAATCTTCCACGCCATTGAGGCTGGTCAGCTCGCGCACCTGGCGGGCAGCGGTATCGACCGCGCAGACTTCGTAGTCATGCGGGGCCTGCTGGTTGCACAGGAAGTAGAAGCCCTTGCCGTCGGCCGACAGCACCGGCGCCGAGGTTTCCCACTTGCCGCTGGTCAGCGCCTGCGGCTTGCCGCCACCGGCCTGGGTGTACAGGTGCGAGAAGCCGGATTCCTCGGACAGCAGCCACAGCGTGCGGCCATCGGCCATCCAGCCGAAATCGTTGAAGCCCCAGTTGATCCAGGCGTTGTCGGTCAGCCGGTGGCGGTTCTGCACGCGGCCGTCGGCGGCAGCAACGCTGACGATCCAGCGGTCCTTGTTGTCGTTGGCGCGCAGCATCACCGCGGCCTGCTGGCCGTCAGCGCTCCAGCGGATGCCACCGCCCATGAAGTCGCTCATCACCTGCACGCTGCGGTCGCCCTTCAGCGCGTCCTTGCCGGCCTTGCGGCGCAGCTCGGCCAGCGGATCGGTGCCGATGCCCGGCAGGCTGGACAGCGACAGCTTCTCGGCCTTGCCGCTGCGTACATCCACGAACCACAGGGTGTGCGGCTCGAAGCCGTTGCGGCCGACGCGCTGACGGGTGTCCTCGGTTTCTTCATAGCCCGACTCGGTCACGTACAGCGGCATCTTGCCGCCGCGGCCGTCATCGAAGTCCTTCGGCTTGGTGGTCACGATCAGGTGGCCCAGGTCCGGCGACAGCACGCTGTCGACGATCTCCACGTCGGCACCCAGGAACACCGGACCCGGTGCGCGGGTCGGGTCGGCCTGGCGCCAGCGCTGGTCCTGGTCCTTCAGCGCCTCGCGCTGTTCGCGGTCGCGGCGCAGGGTTTCCAGCGTGCGCAGCTGCTGGTCGCGCAGCACGTCGGCCTTCGGCGGCGTGCTGGGATCCTTTTCGGCTTTCAGGCTGGCCACCTGCTGCACGCCGCTGGCGGCGGTCCAGTGGAACCAGTTCTGGCCGACGCGCCAGATCACGCCATTGTCGGCGGCGAAGTTCACGCCGCTGGCGCGCTCGTTGCTGCGGGTCAGCTGGGTCAGTGCGCCGCTGCGCAGGTCGCGCACGAACACGTCGCCGTTGCGCACGAACGCGCTGCGCGTGCGGCTGCGGTCGTACACCGGATCGGCCACGTCCAGGCTGCCGCGCTGGTCATCGGCCACCTGCGCGGCCACGCCACCGGCGATCGGCTGGCGGAAGGTGTCGCGCACCGGGCTGCCGTTGCGCTTGAGCTGGTACTCCACCTGCTGGCTGTTCCACGACCACCAGGCCTTCTCCACCGGCGGACCGATCCAGTCCGGGTCGGCCATGGCCTGTTCGATGGTGATCGGTGTCGGCGCAGCCTGCGCGGCCGGAGCGGCCAGCACGGCAGACAGCAGGAGGGACAGGGGCAGCACTCGGGACATGGGCGGACGGCACCAGAAGAGGAAACCGGGCAAGCGTAGCAGCCGTCCCGGCCCCGGGCAGGGGCCACAGGTCATGGCAGCGGAATCGGCAAAGCGGTGCAACCGGTCGGCAGGGCCGCGCATCCAATCTCCTGAACCCGCATCATCTACCGGACAGGAGCACGACATGCAGGAACTCATCCCGATCACCCTCTTCATCTGCATCGCCTATGCGATCCATGCCATCGCCGATGCGCGTGCGCGCAGCAAGCTGGTGGCACCGCACGTACCGGAAGAGGTGATCCGCTCGCTGGCGGTGCTGGAAGAGGAACGCCGCCGCCAGGGCGCGCTGCGCTGGGGCATCAGCCTGGTCTGCCTGGCGTTGGCCATGGCGCTGCTGGAGGCCATCGGTGCACGCGACCTGACGTTCGGCGCAGCTGCCGCGCTGGTCGGCAGCGCAGGGCTGGGCCAGCTGCTGGCTTGGCACTTCACCCGCCCCGCCACGCGCAAGGGCTGAGCCGGCGCATGCTGCGGGCACAAGGGGCGCCCCCCGCATGAGCCTTCTGGGGGGAGCACTGGCTGCACTGCGGGGGCGGCGGCGCAATGTCCCCGTGGAGGAGCCCTCTGCGTGGTCGGACGACCGCGCCCTGGTGGGCGCGATCATCGACGGCTCGCAAGCGGCCTTCGCGCAGTTGGTGGAAACACATCAGCGCACCTGCGCGCATGTGATCGGGCGCATGGTCGGCGACCGCGACCAGGTGGCCGACCTGCTGCAGGAAACCTTCCTGGCCGTGTTCCGCCAGCTGCACCGGTTCCGTTTTGAATCTTCGTTGCGGACCTGGATTTCGCGCGTGGCCTACACCACCGCGCTGCAGCACCTGCGGCGGCGGCGACTGGAAGCGCAGTGGATGGTGGCGGTGGAGGTACCTGAAGAGCTGGGTATCGGCGATGAAGGGCCGGGCCCGGCCGAACTCAGTGAGGCGCTGCAGGCCGGCCGGCAACTGGGCGTGGCGCTGGAGCGGTTGAGTGCGCCGCAGCGCCTGATCGTCGGCCTGCACTACCTGGAGGATTTCGATCTGGCCGAGATCGAGCAGGTGACCGGGCTGGCCCGGGGTACCATCAAGAGCCACCTGCACCGTGCGCGCCAGGTCCTGAAACAGGAGCTGGTGAAGCACGCCACCGCCGGAGAACTGTTGTGAGCCGACCAACCGATTCCCGCGAACCCGACGAGCGTGCGCTCTCGCAGGCCTTGCATGAACAGGTAAGGCAGGACGACGTGCCGGATGTGAGCGAAGCGCTGCAGAAGCGGATTGCGTCCGAGTCGCGCGACAGCAGCGTGGGCTATGCGGTGGTGCAGATCGTGTTGCTGGGCGCGTTGCTGGCGATGGGCGTCTGGTATTTCTGGCGGTGAACGCCCCGCCGGGCATGGCCCGGCGCTACCGCGTGAATCAGCGCCCCGCCGGGCATGGCTCGGAGCCACCAATGATGAAATGACGTGTAGCGCCGGGCCATGCCCGGCGGCTTCCACGCACCCTGCGACAAAGTGAAGCAGCGCGTCACCCGGTCGCATCCCGGCTTAACGATATCCCCCTAAAGTGGTCTGGTATCCCACCGGCACCTGGCAGGAGGCGTCCCTTGGACGCGTTGTTGTTGTCGCGGATCCAGTTCGGATTCGTCATCAGTTTCCACGTACTGTTCCCGGCCTTCACCATCGGCACGGCCAGCTGGCTGGCCTTCATCGAATGGCGCTGGCTGCGCACGAAATTGCCCGTCTGGCGCGAGCTGTATTTCTTCTGGCAGAAGATCTTCGCGGTGTCCTTCGGCATGGGCGTGGTCAGCGGCATCGTCATGGCCTTCCAGTTCGGCACCAACTGGCCGCGGCTGAGCGAAGTGGCCGGTACGGTGATCGGACCGCTGCTGACCTACGAAGTGCTGACCGCGTTCTTCCTCGAAGCCAGCTTCCTCGGCGTGATGATGTTCGGCTGGGGCCGGGTGTCGCCGCGCCTGCATTTCCTGTCCACCTGCATGGTGGCGCTGGGCACGCTGTTCTCTACCTTCTGGATCCTCTCGTCCAACAGCTGGCTGCATACGCCGGCCGGCTACGAGATGGTCAACGGCATCGTGCACCCCGTCGACTGGTGGCAGGTGGTGTTCAATCCGTCCTTCCCGTACCGGCTGGCGCACATGGCGCTGGGTTCGTTCATCACCACCTGTTTCGTGATCGGTGGTGTGGGCGCGTGGTATCTGCGCAGGGGAACGCACGTGGAAGCGGGGCGGCGGATGCTGATCGCGGCGGTGGCGTTCGCGGCGCTGACCGTGCCGGTGCAGATCTTCGTCGGCGACATGCATGGCCTGAACACGCTCAAGCACCAGCCGATGAAGATCGCGGCGATGGAAGCGCACTGGCATGAGACCAAGGAGGGCGAGGGCGTGCCGCTGGTGGTGTTCGCGCTGCCCAACGAGAAGGAGGAGCGCAACGATTTCGAGGTGGCCATTCCCAAGCTCGGCAGCGTGATCCTCACCCACAGCCTGGACGGTACGTTCGATCCGCTGACGTCGGTGCCGGCCAGCGAACGGCCGCCGGTGACGCCGGTGTTCTTCGCCTTCCGCATCATGGTCGGGCTGGGCACGCTGATGCTGGTGCTGGCCTGGGTCTCGGCCTTCCAGCTGTGGCGGAAGAAGCTGCTGGCCTCGCCGTGGCTGCTGCGTGGCTGGAACTGGATGCTGCCCAGCGGCTTCATCGCGCTGCTGTCGGGCTGGTTCGTCACCGAAATGGGGCGGCAGCCGTGGGTGGTCTATGGCGTGCTGCGTACCGCCGATGCCGTTGGCCCGCAGAGTGCATGGATGACCGCGCTGTCGCTGGGTGTCTATGTGATCGGCTATGCCTTCGTGTTCGGCTGGGGCATCTGGTACCTGGTGAAGATCCTGCGCCACGGCCCGCAGCCGTACGACGAAGGCCCGTCGCTGGACCATGGCAGCCACACCCCGGCGCGGCCGCTGTCGGCCGCCGACGAGCCGCTGGAGGAGCGCTGACATGGACCTGATGACCTGGCTGCCGGTGGCATGGTTCGCGGTGATCGGCTTCGGCGTGCTGATGTACGTGGTGCTGGACGGCTTCGTGCTCGGCATCGGCATCCTCGCTCCGTTCGCCGAGGACGAGGAACAGCTGGACCTGATGATGAACACCGCCGCGCCGATCTGGGACGGCAACGAGACCTGGCTGGTGCTCGGCGGCGCCGGCCTGATGGCCGCCTTCCCGAAGGCGTATGCCGTACTGCTGTCGGCGCTGTACCTGCCGGTGCTGCTGCTGGTGGTGGCGCTGGTGTTCCGTGGCGTGGCCTTCGAGTTCCGCTTCAAGGCGCACCGTTCACGGCGGCTGTGGAGCGTGGCGTTCGGCCTCGGTTCGCTGCTGGCCACCTTTGCCCAGGGCGTGATCCTCGGCACGCTGGTGCAGGGCCTGCCGCTGGTCGATGGCGTGTACCAGGGCGGCGCGTTCGGCTGGTTCAGCCCGTTCGCGATGCTGACCGGTGCCGCGCTGGTAGCCGGCTACGCACTGCTGGGCAGCACCTGGCTGATCCTGAAGACCGAAGGCCGCGTGCAGGCGCTGGCCCGGCAGATGACCCGCCCGCTGGTGGTGGCGGTGATCGCGGCAATGGGCCTGGTCAGCAGCTGGCTGCCGTTCCTGCAGTCGCGGCTGATGGACCGCTGGTTCAGCGACGGCAACTTCTGGTGGCTGTCGCCGGTGCCGCTGCTGACCTTGGCGGTGGCCATCGCGCTGTGGCGCAGCGCCACCCATCCGCGTCGCGACCTGCCGCCGTTCCTGCTCAGCCTGGCCTTGTTCGTGCTCGGCTTCGCTGGCCTGGTGCTGGGCATGTGGCCGTACCTGCTGCCGCCGTCGATGACGCTGTGGCAGGCCGCCGCGCCGGCCTCGTCGCTGGGCTTCACCCTGGTGGGGCTGGTGGTGCTGCTGCCGGTGATCCTGGGCTACACGGCATGGTCCTACCGGGTGTTCCGCGGCAAGGTACGCGCCGACGCCAGCTACCACTGAACCGGCTCGCTGGATCGGTCCATGCGGGGGGCGGTCGCTGACCGCTCCCCGTTGTGCTTTGTGAAACATGTCATCCCTGTGTCGGACGTGCTAGCGTGCGCTCCTTTCCGGCAGCCAGGGGGGCAGCCGGCGACGTCCTGGACGGATGCATGGCTGCAGGAATGGGGGGCAGCCGCGTGTCGCCGTAATGGCTCGAGACTCTCGTTCGCCCATCGAAACATCACCGGTAATGATCGAATTTTCCGTTGTCGACTGGGCCGCCTGGGCGCCTGGCCTGACCGAGCGTAGCCAATGGATGGGCTGGGCCGGAGCACCGTTCCTGCCGCAGGGTGAGGACACGCCGGCGCTGGCCGAGATTCCGGCCATGCAGCGCCGCCGGATCGAGCGCCTGGGCCGCATGGCGATCCAGGCCGCGTGCTGGTGCGAGGACGGGCAGGGCGCTGACAGCCAGGTGCCGCTGGTGTTCGCCAGCCGCCATGGCGATGTCGCCCGATCGATGGACCTGCTGGGCTCGCTGGTGGCCGATCAGCCGCTGTCGCCCACCGGCTTCGGCCTGTCGGTGCACAACGCGATCGCCGCGCTGTATTCGATCGCCCGCGGCCACCGGGGCAACTACCTGGCGTTGTCCGCTGGCCAGTCGACGGTGGAAGCGGCGTGCCTGGAGGCCGTCGGCCTGCTTGGTGATGGTGCCAGTGAAGTGCGGATCGTGGTCTATGAGTCGCCGTTGCCCGACGTTTACGCCGAATTCGCCGACGAACCCGACCCGTTCTTCGCCTGGTGCTGGCGCCTGGCACCCGCCGGTACTGCCGGCGGCAGCGATCTTTCGCTGTCCTGGCAGGTCGCCGGCGACGCCGGGCCGACCGCGCCGGGCGTGTTGCCGCATGCGCTGGACCTGCACCGCTTCCTGCTGGCCGGGGATCCGCAGCTGCAGCACGTGACCCAGGGCCAACGCTGGTCCTGGCGCCGCCGTGGCTGAGGCGCTGCGCCGCCTTGATCATGCCTGGCGGGTGTTCGGCACCGGCCTCAGCTTCGCCGCGTTTGGCGTCGGCGGTCTGTTGCTGGGCGTGCTGGTGATGCCGGTGCTGCTGCTGATGCGCGACCCGGTGGCGCGTCGCCGCGGGGCCCGCCGGCTGGTCCAGCGCGCCTTCGCCAGCCATGTGTGGCTGATGTGCCGGCTGGGGGTGATGACCCTGCAGGTCGACGGGCGCGAACGCCTGCAGCGCGATGGCCTGCTGGTGCTGGCCAACCACCCGACCCTGATCGACGTGGTCTGCCTGATCGCCCTGCTGCCCAACGCCGACTGCGTGGTCAAGCGGGCGGTGGCCTGCAACCCGTTCATGCGCGGCCCGGTGCGTGCCGCCGGTTACATCTCCAATGACGACGGCGCTGGGCTGGTCGATGACTGCGCGGCGGCCGTGCACGCCGGCGGCACCCTGGTGATCTTCCCGGAAGGCACCCGCAGCGTGCCGGGGCAGCCGTTGCGGCTGCAGCGTGGCGCGGCCAACATCGCCGTGCGCGGGCGCCTGGACATCACCCCGGTGCGCATCACCTGCACCCCGCCGACGTTGACCAAGGGCCAGAAGTGGTATCGTGTACCCTCACGTCGTTTTCACGTTCAGCTGCAGATCGGCGAAGATATCCCGATCGCGCCGTTCCTGGCCGAAGATGACTCGCCAAGGGGGGATGCCCTGGCGGCCCGTCGCGTCACCGACCACCTCACTCGTTATTTCGACCTGTCTGGAGATCCGACCCGTGCAAGCACTTGAGCACGAGATCAAGGAATTGATCATTTCCTCGCTTTCACTGGAGGACATCACCCCGGAGGACATCGATCCGACCGCGCCTCTGTTCGTGGAAGGCCTCGGCCTGGACTCGATCGATGCACTGGAA
Organism: Stenotrophomonas sp. MYb57; assembly: GCF_002966815.1. Taxonomy (NCBI): domain Bacteria; kingdom Pseudomonadati; phylum Pseudomonadota; class Gammaproteobacteria; order Lysobacterales; family Lysobacteraceae; genus Stenotrophomonas; species Stenotrophomonas sp. MYb57. Next base: position 4,535,148 of record NZ_CP023271.1, on the reverse strand, counting down.
CTGGGCCTGGCGCTGCAGAAGAAGTACGGTGTCAGCCTCTCGGCCGACTCGGAAGAAACCCGTCGCCATTTCTCCAGCGTGCGCGCGCTCGGCGAGTTCGTCGCCGCCCGCCAGTCGTAAGGCGCCAGGAACTGCCATGACCAAGAATGAACTGTTCGAGCGCATCGTCCGCATCCTGACCGACAGCTTCGAGATCGAGCCGGCGCGGATCAGCCCGGAATCGCGCCTGTACGACGACCTGGACATCGACAGCATCGATGCCGTGGACCTGATCGTGCAGCTCAAGCCGCTGCTCGGCCGCAACCTGCAGCCTGAAGCGTTCAAGGCCGTGCGCACCGTGCAGGACATCGTTGATGTCGTGCATGGCCTGCTGCCCGGTCAGGCCGCTGCCTGACAGCAGCACGGACGCCGCGACCATGGCACGGGCACGCATGGTCGTGGTGGCAGCGATTTCGCTTGCCTATCCGGTGCTGGTCTACCTGGCGATGGGCCGCTTCGAGCCACGCTGGCTGTCGCTGCTGCTGTTCGCGCTGGCCCTGCTGCGCGCGCTGAGCACCCGCCAGCCCTTGTGGTGGGCCGCCGCCGCCGGCGCGGGCCTGCTGGCCGGGCTGGCCACCGTGCTCAACCAGGCCCTGCCGCTGAAGCTGTACCCGGCGCTGGTGAACGTGGTGATGTTGACGGTGTTCGCCACCAGCCTGCGCTTCGGTCCGCCGCTGGTGGAGCGCCTGGCGCGCCTGCAGGAGCCGGACCTGCCACCGTTCGCGGTGGTCTATACCCGCCGCGTCACCCAGGTGTGGTGCGGCTTTTTCGTTCTCAATGGTGGTCTCGCCCTGCTCACCGCGCTGTATGCGTCGGACCGGGTCTGGATGCTCTACAACGGATTGTTGGCGTACGTGATGATGGGATTGTTGTTCGGGGGCGAATGGCTGGTACGGCGTCGGGTCAAGGCAGCGCACGCGCATGGCTGACTGGATTGCCCTGGACCGGCTGCTGATCGCGGCGCAGCCCGGTCGTGACATCGGTATCTGCGATGGCACTGCCCTCGACCATGTCGCCTTCCGCCTGCGCGTACTGGCCTGGCATGACGCTTTCAGCGCTGCCGAAGGTCGTGACTGGGCGCTCTACTTCGATGACACCGTGGCCTTCGCTGCGGCGTTGTTCGGTGCCTGGCATGCCGGCAAGCGGGTGTTCCTGGCCGCCGACAACCTGCCCGCGACATTGCAGGCGCTGCAGCCGCAGGTGAGTGGCTTCGCAGGTGACCTGTCGGCGGATTACCAGCCGTTGCAGGCCACCGACAGCGCCGCCGCCGACGTGGCGCTGCTGCCGTTGGACGAGCGTGCCTGCGAACTGTGCGTGTTCACCTCCGGCAGCACCGGCCAACCCAGCGCGATCAGCAAGCGGCTGGACCAGCTGGCACGCGAAGTCGACGCGCTGCAGGCCGCCTTCGGCGCCCAGCTCGACGGGGCCCAGGTGCATGGCACCGTGTCCCACCAGCATATCTACGGCCTGCTGTTCCGCGTGCTGTGGCCGCTGGCTGCCGGCCGTGCGATCCAGCCCCGGCGCTTCTTCCACGAAGACCTGGTGGGCGCGCTGGCCGGTACCGACACGGTGCTGGTGGCGACCCCGGCCCATCTCAAGCGCCTGCCCGAGCAGCTCGACTGGGCCAGCCTGCACGGCCGCCTGCGTGCGGTGTTCTCCTCCGGCGGCCCGCTGCCCGAGGACGCCGCGCGCCAGGTCCGCCAGTGGTTGGGCGTGGCGCCCACCGAGGTTTACGGCAGCAGTGAAACCGGTGGCATCGCCTGGCGCCGCTGGGACACCGATGCACCGCCGTGGCAGCCGTTGCCGGGCGTGCAGTGGCGGATCGAGGAGGACTGCCTGGCGGTGGCCTCGCCGCACCTGGAGACGTTGGACTGGTGGCGCACCCAGGATCGCGTGGAAGCATTGGCCGATGGCCGTTTCCGCCTGCTGGGCCGTGCCGACCGCATCGTCAAGATCGAAGAACGCCGCGTTTCGCTGGATGCACTGGAGCGCGCGCTGCGCGAGGATGCAGAAGTCGAGGACGTGCGCGTGCTGGTGCTGCAGGGCCAGCGCGAGCAGCTGGCGGCCGTGGTGGTGCCGGCCGATCCGGCGTTGGCACGTGCCGGTGACGGCGCACGGCGTGCGCTGGGACAGCGGCTCGGTGCGCGGTTGGCGCAGGGCCACGATGCGGTCACCCGGCCGCGGCGCTGGCGCCTGGTCGAATCGCTGCCGATCAATGCCCAGGGCAAGGTCACCCAGGCCGCACTGGTGGCGTTGTTCCAGCCGATGATGCCGGTGCCGGTCTGGGACTGTCGCGACGAGGCGGCGGCCACCCTGCGGATGACGCTGGACCCCGCGCTGCGCGCGTTCCAGGGCCACTTCCCGCAGGCGGCGATCCTGCCCGGCGTCGCCCAGCTGGACTGGGCGGTGCGCTTCGGCCGCCAGGCCTTCGTGTTGCCGGTTGTTTTCCAGCGCATGGATGCAGTGAAGTTCCAGCGCGTGGCCCGCCCCGGCGACGAGCTGACCCTGCACCTGGACTGGGACACCGGGCGCGGCGTGCTGACGTTCCGCTACACCTCGGTGCATGGCGTGCACGCCAGCGGCAGGGTGGTGTTCGCCGATGCGCATTGAGCCGGCCACCGCTGGCGGCGCGTTCGCGCCGCTGGTGGTCATTCCCGTGTACGACCACGAACACGCCATCGGCGCGGTCGTCGATGGCGTGCAGGCTGCGGGCCTGCCCTGCCTGCTGGTCGACGATGGCTCGCAGCCGTCCTGCGCGCTGGTGCTGCGGGAACTGGCACAGCGAGCGGGTGTCGACCTGCTGCGGCTGGACGTGAACCAGGGCAAGGGTGGTGCGATGCTGGCTGGTTTCGCCGAAGCGCAGCGTCGTGGGTATACCCATGTGCTGCAGATCGATGCCGACGGCCAGCACGACACCGGCGACCTGCCGCGCTTCATCGACGCCGCCCGCGCGCGGCCGGACGCCGTGATCTGCGGCATTCCCGCCTACGATGCCAGTGTGCCGAAGGCGCGCCTGTATGGTCGCTACGCCACCCACATCTGGGTGTGGATCAACACGCTGTCGCTGCACCTGCGCGACACCATGTGTGGATTCCGGGTGTATCCGCTGCCGCCGGTGCTGCGCCTGGTCGGCGAGGAAACCATCGGCCGGCGCATGGATTTCGACACCGAAGTGATGGTGCGCCTGTACTGGCGGCAGGTACCGGTCGACCACCTGGCTACGCGGGTGACCTATCCCGCCGACGGCGTTTCGCATTTCGATGTGTGGCGCGACAACGTGCGCATCAGCCGCATGCATACCCGGCTGTTCTTCGGCATGCTCTGGCGCGCGCCGCGCCTGCTGTGGCGCCGCCTGCAGGGGCAGGGCTGAGATGAGCCACGCGCACGACGCCCCGCACTGGGCCGACATCGGCGAGTCCACGTCGGTGGCCGGCGTGCTGTTCCTGTGCTGGGTGCACCGCTGGTTCGGGCGCTGGCCGTTCCACCTCTGCGTGTGGCCGGTCGTGGCCTGCCACTGGCTGGGCAACCGCGTTGGTCGCCAGGCCTCGATGCAGTACCTGCAGCGGCTGCAGGCCCATGCCGGTGCGCTGGGCCATGCGCCCACCCGGCGCGACAGCCTGCGCCACTTCTTCAGCTTCGCCGACACGATGCTGGACAAGATTCTCGGCCTCGGCGGCCGCTATCCGCCCGAGCGCATCCGCCTGCAGCGTGACCTGGTGCTGGGCAGGATCGCGCGCCGCGAAGGCGGCCTGATCCTGACCGCACACATCGGCTGCCTGGAACTGTGCCAGGTGCTGGCCGAGCAGGTGCCGGGCTTCCGCATCACCGTGCTGGTGCATACCGCGCACGCGCAGCGCTTCAACCGGCTGCTGCAACGGCTGGACCCGCTGGCCGCGGTGGAGCTGGTGCAGGTCACCGAGATGGGCCCGGCCACGGCGATGATGCTGGCCGACAAGGTCGCCTCGGGTGGCTTCGTCGCCATCGTTGGCGACCGCGTGCCGGTGCAGGGCGGGCGCAGCGTGATGGCTGATTTCCTCGGCCACCGCGCGCCGTTCCCGATCGGCGCCTATGTGCTGGCGGCCGCGCTCGGCTGCCCGGTCTACACGATGTCGTGCCTGCACCAGGGCGACGGCTATCGGGTGGCATTCGAACAGTTCGCCGACCGCGTGGTGCTGCCGCGCGGTTCACGCGATGCCGCACTGGCCGAACAGGCGCAGCGCTTCGCGCGCTGGCTGGAACTCCAGGTCATCCAGTCCCCGCTGGACTGGTTCAATTTCTTCCCCTTCTGGGATCAGGCTCCTCATGACGATTGACGCCGTACCCGTGTGCCGTTTCGGCGATGCACCGCTGACCATCGAAGACGTGGTCGCCCTGGCCCAGCGCAAGTGCGAGGCCGCGCTGAGCGATGTGCCGGCGTTCCGCGCACATATCCAGCGTGGTGCCGACTTCCTCGACCGCCTGCTGCGCGAGGATGGCGTCATCTATGGCGTGACCACCGGCTACGGCGATTCGTGCACGGTGAACATTCCGCCGGCACTGGTCGCCGAGCTGCCGCACCACCTGTACACCTACCATGGCTGCGGCCTGGGCCGTTACCTGGACCCGGCCGAGACCCGCGCCGTGCTGGCCGCGCGCCTGGCCTCGCTGGTGCGCGGCATGTCCGGCGTCAGCGTGCCGTTGCTGGAAGGCCTGGCCACGCTGCTGCAGCACGACGTGCTGCCGTTGATTCCGGCCGAAGGCTCGGTGGGCGCCAGTGGCGACCTGACCCCGCTGTCGTACGTGGCGGCCGTGCTGTGCGGCGAACGCGAGGTGCTGCACGACGGCCGCGTACAGCCGGCTGCCGACGTGCTGGCGAAGATCGGCATGACCCCGCTGAAGCTGCGGCCGAAGGAAGGCCTGGCGATCATGAACGGCACGGCTGTGATGACCGGCCTGGCCTGCCTGGCCTGGCAGCGCGCCGATTACCTGGCGCGCATGGCCACGCGTCTGACCGCGTTCAACGTGCTGTCCAGCGACGGCAACGCGCATCACTTCGATGAAACCCTGTTCGCCGCCAAGCCGCACCCGGGGCAGTCGCGCATTGCCGCACGCCTGCGCAGCGACCTGCACAGCGAGCGCCCGCCGCGCAACGAGCAGCGCCTGCAGGACCGCTACTCGCTGCGCTGCGCGCCGCACGTGATCGGCGTGCTGGAAGACACCCTGCCGTTCCTGCGCCAGCTGATCGAAACCGAACTGAACAGCGCCAACGACAACCCGCTGATCGACGCCGACGGCGAGCGCATCCTGCACGGTGGCCACTTCTACGGCGGGCACATCGCGCTGGCGATGGACACGCTGAAGAATACGGTTGCCAACATCGCCGACCTGCTCGACCGGCAGCTGGCGCTGGTGGTCGACGCCCGCTACAACCACGGCCTGCCGGCCAACCTGTCGGCGGCCACCGGCCCGCGCGCGGCGATCAACCATGGCCTGAAGGCGCTGCAGATCAGCGTTTCGGCGTGGACGGCCGAGGCCCTGAAGCAGACCATGCCGGCCTCGGTGTTCTCGCGGTCAACCGAATGCCACAACCAGGACAAGGTCAGCATGGGCACCATCGCCGCGCGCGACTGCCTGCGCGTGATCGAGCTGACTGAGCAGGTGGTGGCGGCCATGCTGATCGCTGCCCGCCAGGGCCTGGCGCTGCGCGAACGGGTTGGCATGAACGCGCAGCTGCATGGCAGTCTGGCCGACATGTACGCCGACCTGGGGCAGCGCATCGCCCTGGTCGAAGAAGACCGCGCGCTGGATCGCGAACTGCGGGAACTGCTGGTGGAGATCCGCGCGCAACGCTGGGAGCTGTATGTCGGTGAATGAAGGTAACGAACTGGTCGGCGAGATCGAGCTGGCCCCTGCTTTCCATGACTGCGATCCGATGAACGTGGTCTGGCATGGCAACTACTTCAAGTACTTCGAGATCGCGCGCTGCGCGTTGCTGAAGCGCTACGACTACGACTATCCGCAGATGCTCGAATCGGGCTACCTGTGGCCGGTGGTCGACGCCCGGGTGAAGTACGTGCGGCCGCTGCTGTTCGGCCAGGCGCTGCGCGTGCGCTCGCGCATCGTCGAGTGGGAGAACCGGCTGAAGATCGAATACGAGATCGTCGATGCGGAAAGCGGCCAGGTGCTGACCCGCGCAATGACCATCCAGGTCGCGGTCGACGCGGCCAGCAAGGAAATGCTGTACCAGTGCCCGCCGGTGCTGTGGCAGCGTCTTGGAGTGCCTGCCCCGTGAACCGATCCCTTCGTCTTCCGCGCGTGCTGCTGTGCGCGCTGCTGCTGGTGGCCGCACCGCTGGTGCAGGCGGCTGATGCCGCCGTCGATGCCATCACCCAGGCCGTCGCCCGGCCGGACGTGCTGCGCGGGCAGTTCACCCAGGAAAAGCAGGTCAGCGGTTTCAAGAACCCGCTGCGTTCGCAGGGCCAGTTCGTGGTCGCGCGCAAGCACGGCGTGATCTGGTCCACGCTCAAGCCGTTCCCGTCGGAGGTGGTGGTCACTGCCGACCGCATCCTCAGCCGCCAGCGCGATGGCAGCACCCGCGTCGAACTGGACGCGCGCCAGCAGCCGGCGATGCGCTCGGTCAACGCGATCATGTTCGCGTTGATGAGCGGTGACGTGCAGGCACTGTCCAGCCAGTTCAACGTCGAGGCCACCCGTGAAGGGCAGGGCTGGCACCTCAAGCTGACGCCGAAGTCGGCGATGCTGGCCAAGGCCTTCCAGTCGCTGACGTTGCAGGGCGACCGTTACGTGCGCCAGGTCGAGATCATCGAAGCCAACCAGGATCGCACCCGCATCCAGTTCACTGCGCTGAGCGAAGCGCCGGCCGCGTTGAACGCCGACGAGGCGCGCCGCTTTGAGTGACAGCGCCGCACCGGATCGCCTGCGCCGCTGGTGGCACTGGCTGGGCATCGCCTGGCTGCTGCTGTTGCTGGTGCTGGGTGCGCAGCAGTGGCGCCTGTGGAGCCAGGAGTCGCGGATCGACACCGACATCCTCGCCCTGCTGCCGCAGGACGCGCACGACCGCCTGCTCAGCGACGTCACCCGGCGCATTGCCGATGGCAGCTCGCGGCAGGTGGTGGTGCTGCTCGGCAGTACCGACGGTGCCGCTGCCAAGCGCGCGCAGGCCGCGTTCGCCGCGGCGATGGCCAGTGATGCCGACAGCGCGCTGCTGGTGCCCAGTGGTTCGATCGAAGGCTGGTTCGATGAGGCGCGTGCGTTCTACGCACCGTACCGCGATCGCCTGCTGACCCCGGCCCAGCGCGAGCAGTTGCAGCAGGCCGAACCCGGTGCGTTGGCCGAACAGGCACTCGGCGCGCTGTACGGCCCGATGGGCGCGCCGCGGTTGACCGAGTGGCGGCAGGATCCGCTGTCGCTGTGGCCGCAGTGGTGGCAGCAGCAGGCCCAGGGCTCCGGCCTGCGCCTGGGCGATGACGGCCTGCTCGAGGCCGAAGGCAAGCACTGGGCGGCGCTGCAGTTCGATACGCCGGGCTCGGCCTTCAGGCTCGATGGCGAGCGTCATCTCGATGGCCTGCTCGAACGCGCCGGACAGGCGGCCAAGGCCGCTGCGCCGGATCTGGAGATCCTGCATGCCGGCGTGCCGTTGCATGCCGAAGCGGCTGCCGTGCAGGCCAACCAGGAGATCAACACCATCGGCTGGGGCTCGCTGGCGGCGGTGCTGCTGCTGGTGTGGCTGGCGTTCCGCTCGCTGCGGCCGATCCTGCTGGTTGCCGCTTCGTTGCTGATCGGTTGTGGCGTGGCGCTGGCGGTGACCGTGCTGGTGTTCGACAAGGTGCATGTGCTGACCCTGGTGTTCGGTGCCTCGCTGGTTGGCGTGGCCGAGGACTACGGCATCCACTGGTTCGCTTCGCGCCAGGCCGAGCCGGCCGACCGTCGCTGGAAGCTGCTGCGGCATCTGCTGCCGGGCCTGTGGCTGGCGCTGCTGACCAGTGCGCTGGCGTACCTGGCGCTGGGTCTGGCGCCGTTCCCCGGCCTGCGGCAGATGGCGCTGTTCTCGGTGGTGGGGCTGGCCGCTGCCTTCCTCACGGTGATCTTCTGGTTCCCGTGGCTGGACGGTGGCGAGATCCGTACCACCCGCTTCGCGCAGTGGCTGGGCAACACGCTGGAGCGTTTCCCGCGCCTGCACGGGCGTCGCCCGGTGGCGATCTTCCTCGGCGTGGCCGCGCTGGTGTCGGCCATCGGCATCGCCCGCCTGCAGAGCAACGACGACCTGCGCAGCCTGCAGTCGTCGCCGCCGGCGCTGATGGCCCAGCAGATCCGTCTCAGCCAGTTGCTGGGCATGCCCAGCCCGGCGCAGTTCTACCTGGTGCAGGGGAGCGATGCCGCACAACTGCTGCAGCGCGAAGAAGCGCTGACCACGCGCCTGCGTGAACTGACCCACGACAAGCGCATCGGCGGTTACCGCGCAATCAGTGACTGGTTGCCATCGCCCGCGCGGCAGCAGGCCGATGCGGCGTTGACCGCCAGGGTGGAACCCGGCGTGCTGGCCGCCGTGGGCGAAGCGGTGGGCGAGCCCCTGCAGCGCCCCGCATTCGCAGCGGCGCCGCTGAGCGCCGAGGCCTTCCTCGCCTCGCCGGCGTCGCAGCCGTTCCGCCACCTGTGGGTCGGCAATGTGGGCGGGCAGATGATCAGCGTGGTGATGGTCGATGACCTGTCGCGCGCCGATGCACTGGCCACCCTGCGCGGTGCTGCCGAAGGCCTGGACGGCGTGCGCTGGGTCGACCGTACGGCCGATTTCTCGCAGCTGCTGGGCCACTACCGCAAGCTGATGGGCGGCCTGCTGCTGGTCGGCATCGTGCTGGTGTTCGGCGCCCTGTGGCTGCGCTACCGGCGCCAGGCCTGGCGCGTATTCGCACCGACCCTGGTGGCCGGTGCGCTCACCCTTGGATTGCTCGGCCTGTTCGGCCAGCCGCTGCAGCTGTTCAACGTGCTGGCACTGATGCTGCTGCTGGGCATGGGCATCGACTACGGCATCTTCCTGATCGAGCACCGCGGCGATGCCAGCGCCTGGTTGGCGGTATGCGTGGGTGCGGCCAGCACCTGGCTGTCGTTCGGCCTGCTGGGTCTTTCTCAGACGCCGGCGCTGCGCGCGTTCGGGCTCACCCTGCTGTTCGGCATCGGCCTGGTGTGGCTGATCTCGCCGCTGTTCCGGCCGCCACCGCATGACGCTCCGCCGGCCTGACCGGGCACGCTTCATTCCGATTCCTCCGCTTTTCCACCTGATCGAGCAACAAGGACGCACCGATGACTACTGCTGTGGATGCTGCTGATTCTTCCCGCCACGAAGATGTGGAACGTACCGAGATCCTGATCATCGGCGCCGGCCCGGCCGGCTCGGTGGCCGCGGCGATGCTGCGCCAGCAGGGCCGCAGGGTGCTGATGCTGGAGCGCCAGCAGTTCCCGCGCTTCTCCATCGGCGAGAGCCTGCTGCCGCAGAGCATGGAATACATCGAAGCGGCGGGCCTGCTGCAGGACGTGGTCGAGGCAGGCTTCCAGTACAAGAACGGCGCGGCCTTCGTGCACGGGGAAGCGCGCACCGCGTTCGACTTCAGGAAGAAGTTCTCACCGGGCTGGGGCACTACCTACCAGGTGCAGCGCGCCGACTTCGACAACGTGCTGGCGCGCGGCGCCGAGCGCATGGGCGCGACCCTGCGCTTCGGTGACGAAGTTCTGTCCGTCGAGCCGGGCGAGCAGCCGCTGGTGAGCGTGCGCCGCCCCGATGGCAGCGAGTACCGCATCGAAGCCGATTTCATCCTCGACGCCTCTGGTTTCGCGCGCCTGCTGCCACGCCTGCTGGACCTGGAATCACCGTCCAACTTCCCGGTGCGCGGCGCGATCTTCTGCCACGTGCGCGACAACATCCCGGCCGAAGCGGAATTCGACCGCAACAAGATCCTGATCACCACCCATCCCGAGCACATCGACGTCTGGTACTGGACGATTCCGTTCTCCAACGGCTGCTGCTCGCTGGGCGTGGTCGCCGAGCCATCGTTCTTCGAGCGCTACGAAGGCGACGACCTGCAGAAGCTGCAGGCCATCGTCGGCGAGGATCCGAACCTGACCTCGCTGCTGGCCAATGCCGAATGGGCGGTGCTGCCGGTGCGCCGCATCACTGGCTATTCGGCCAATGTCAGCTCGCTGTGGGGCCCGGGTTATGCGCTGCTGGGCAACGCCGGTGAGTTCCTCGACCCGGTGTTCTCCTCCGGCGTCACCATCGCGTTCAAGTCGGCGCAGCTGGCCAGCGAATGCCTGAAGCGCCGTTACGCGGGCGAGACCGTGGACTGGGAAAGCGAATTCTCGATTCCGCTGCGCGCCGGTGTGAAAACCTTCCGCCGCTTCGTCGAAAGCTGGTACCAGGGCGGCTTCCAGAAGATCATCTACCACCCCGACCAGCAGCCGCAGGTACGCGACATGATCAGCTCCATCCTGGCCGGCTACGCCTGGGACACCAACAATCCGTATGTGGCCGACGACAGTGGCCGCCGCATGCGCGTGCTGGAGGAACTGTGCAGCGCCTGATCGTCCGCCTCTCCGCGGTCCTGCTGTGCCTGCTGCTGGCCGCCTGTGCCAGCCGCATGCCGCGGCCGCTGGTCGACCTGCCGCCGCTGCGGCTGGCACCGTCCAGCCTGCCGGCGCCGTTGGCCCTGCAGCAGCAACTGCACTTCCGCTTCGGCAGCCACGAGCGTGATCTGGATGCGCTGCTGGAAGCCGACGCGCAGCAGGTGCGGCTGGCCGTGCAGGCGATGGGCCAGACCGGCGTGCGCCTGCAGTGGGACGGCCAGCAGCTGACCCAGCAGCGTGCACCGTGGCTGCCGCCACAGGTACGTGCCGAACGCGTACTGGATGACCTGCAGTTCGCGCTGTGGCCGACGGACGCCATTGCCGCCGCGCTGCCGGCCGGCTGGCAGGTGAGCGACGACGGCCGCCAGCGCAGCCTGTCCCGCGACGGCACCGTGTGGCTGCAGCTGCAGCGCCTGGGCGATGGCAGCGTGCAGCTGGACAACCGCGCCGAGGGCTACACCCTGCGCATCGAATCGATCGACATGGCCGGCCAGGAATGAAGAGCGCTCCCATTTTCCTGAACGACCTCGGCGTGGTCTGCGCGTTGGGCGAGGGCCGCACCGCGGTGGCTGCTGCGCTGTTTGCCGATGCGCCCGGCGGCTTGAGCGACAACGCCAACCTGCTGCCGGGTCGCACCCTCGCGCTGGGCGAAGTGCACAGCCCGCTGCCGACGCTGGAAGAACTGCCGGTGTCCCTGCGTGGCCGCAACAATGCTCTGCTGGACGTGGCACTGGCGCAGATCGCGCCGGCCGTTGCCGATGCCATCAACCGTTACGGCGCCGAGCGTGTGGCGGTGGTGCTGGGCACCAGCACCTCGGGCATCGGTGAATCCGAACAGGCGCTGCGTACCCGCGCCGAGCACGGCCATTGGCCGGAAGGCTTCGACTACGCACAGCAGGAAATGGGCACCGCCGCGCAGTTCGTGCGTGAGCGCAGCGGTGCGCTGGGCCCGGCCTGGACGCTGTCCACGGCCTGTTCGTCCAGCGCCAAGGCGTTGATGTCGGCCGCGCGCATGCTGCGCTCGGGCATCGTCGATGCGGTCATCGCCGGTGGTGCCGATTCCCTGTGCCGGTTCACCGTCGCCGGGTTCAGCGCGCTGGAATCGGTCTCCGCAGTGCGCTGCAATCCGTTCTCGCAGCATCGCTGCGGGATCAACATCGGCGAGGGCGCCGCGCTGTTCCTGCTGACCCGCGATGCAGGCCCGGTCAGCCTGGCGGGGTGGGGTGAGTCGGCCGACGCGCACCATATGTCGGCACCGGACCCGCAGGGTCTGGGTGCCATCGATGCCCTGCAGCAGGCGTTGCAGCGTGCTGGCTGGGCACCTTCGGAAGTGGATTACGTGAACCTGCATGGCACCGCGACAGGCCACAACGACGCCATGGAAAGCCACGCCGTGGCGCAGGTGCTGGGCACCGCCGTGCCGGCCAGTTCGACCAAGCCACTGACCGGCCACACGCTGGGTGCGTCCGGTGCGATCGAAGCGGCGCTGTGCTGGATCCTGCTGGCCGAGAATCCGCAGCAGCAGCTGCCGCCGCACTGGTGGGACGGCGTGGCCGATCCGGCGCTGCCGGCGTTGCCGCTGGTAGCCCCGGCGACCTTCCTGCAGCAGCTGCCGCGGCGGGTGCTGAGCAATTCGTTCGCCTTCGGCGGCAGCAATGCCGTGCTGGCACTGGAGCGCCGATGAACATGCCGCTGTATGCCATCGAAGAGGTGGTGCCGCACCGCCAGGACATGTGCCTGCTGGACCGCATCCTGCGCTGGGACCAGGACGGCATCGAGGCGGAACTGGTGGTGCCCGAGGCCGGCCTGTTCATCGAAGACGGTGCGGTCCCGGCATGGGTCGGCATCGAATACATGGCCCAGGCCATCGCTGCCTGGGCCGGCTGCCGCGCACGCACGGCCGGCAACCCGCCGCAGCTGGGCTTCCTGCTTGGCAGCCGGCGCTATACCAGCACGCGCAGCAGTTTCCCCAGTGGCACCCGCCTGCAGGTACAGGCGCGTTGCGAGCTGTTGGGCGACAATGGATTAGGGATGTTCGCCTGCCGCATCCTGGCAGGCGAAGAAGAATGGGCGGTTGCCAACGTGTCGGTGTTCGAACCGGCCGACTCGATGGCCTATCTGGAGAGTGGACAGGCATGACAGGGAATCCAAGCGTGCTGGTGACCGGCGCGAGCCGGGGCATCGGCCGGGCCATTGCGCTGCGTATCGCGCGCGATGGCTTCGACGTGGTGGTGCATTGCCGCAGCCGTGTGGAAGAAGCACAGGCGGTGGCCGACGAGATCCAGGCGCTGGGCCGGCAGGCGCGCGTGCTGGCCTTCGACGTGGCCGACCGTGCTGCCGCGCGTGCTGCGCTGGAGGCTGACGTGGAGGCACATGGCGCCTATTACGGCGTGGTGTGCAATGCCGGCATCGCCCGTGACGGCGCGTTCCCGGCATTGTCCGAGGACGACTGGGACCAGGTGATCCACACCAACCTGGACGGTTTCTACAACGTGCTGCATCCGCTGATCATGCCGATGGTGCGGCGGCGCAAGCCGGGCCGCATCGTCACCCTGTCCTCGGTGTCGGGCGTGGCCGGCAACCGTGGCCAGGTCAATTACAGTGCGGCCAAGGCCGGCATCATCGGTGCCAGCAAGGCATTGGCGCTGGAACTGGCCAGCCGCCAGATCACCGTCAACTGCGTGGCCCCGGGCCTGATCGAGACCGACATGCTCAACGAAGAAGTGGTCGAACACGCATTGAAGCTGATCCCGGCCGGCCGCGTCGGCCGCCCCGAGGAAGTGGCGGCCACGGTCGCGTTCCTGCTGTCCGAGCCGGCCGGCTACATCACCCGCCAGGTGATCTCGGTCAACGGAGGGATGATCTGATGGCCGCCGATCGTCGCGTGGTGGTCACCGGTGCTGCCGCCATCAGTCCGCTCGGCCACGACTGGCCGACCATCCACGCCCATCTGCGCAGCTGCCGCAATGCGGTGCGTTCGATGCCGGAATGGGATGTGTATGCGGGCCTGAACACCAAGCTTGCCGCGCCGGCGCAGGACTACGAGCTGCCGCCGAACTACAACCGCAAGACCACCCGCTCGATGGGCAAGGTGGCGATCATGTCGGTGCGCGCCACCGAGGTCGCCCTGCGTGAGGCGGGCCTGTTCGAGCACCCGGTGCTGCGCAGTGGCCGTACCGGCGTGGCCTATGGCTCGTCGTCGGGCAGCCACGAAGCCACCGGCGAATTCGGCCGCATGCTGCATGAGTTCACCACCGACGGCATCAGCGCCACCACCTACCTGAAGATGATGAGCCACACCGCACCGGTCAACATCGGTGTGTTTTTCGGCTTGTCCGGGCGTGTCTACACCACTTCCAGCGCCTGTACGTCGGGCAGCCAGGGCGTGGGCGCCGGCTATGAAGCGATCCGCAGCGGCAAGCAGACGGTGATGGTGGCCGGTGGGGCCGAACAGCTCGACGCCACGGCTGCGGCGGTGTTCGACACCCTGTTTGCCACCAGCACGCGCAATGACGCACCGCACACCACCCCGCGCCCGTTCGATGCCGGCCGCGATGGCCTGGTGCTGGGCGAGGGCGCCTGCACGCTGATCCTGGAGGATCTGGAACACGCGCAGGCACGCGGCGCGACCATCCTCGCCGAGATCGTCGGTTACGGCACCAACAGCGACGGCCAGCACGTCACCCAGCCCAGCGCCGATACCATGGCCCAGGCCATGCGCCTGGCGCTGGAAGACGCCGGTCTGCAGCCGGCGCAGATCGACTACGTGAACGCCCATGGCACCGCCACCGACCACGGGGACATCGCCGAGACCCAGGCCACCGCCCAGGTGTTCGGCAGCCGCGTGCCGATCAGCTCGTTGAAGAGCTACGTCGGCCACATGCTGGGCGGTTGCGGCGCGTTCGAAGCCTGGATGAGCATCGAGATGATGCGCGCCGGCTGGTTCGCGCCCACCCTGAACTTGGTCGAGGTGGACCCGCGTTGCGGCCAGCTCGACTTCATCACCGGGCAAGGCCGCGAGCTGCAGGCCGAGTACGTGATGAGCAACAACTTCGCCTTCGGCGGCATCAACACCTCGCTGGTGTTCCGCCGCTGGAGCGCGTGACCCCGCCGTACCCGCACCCCAACAAGGAGACGTTCCGATGCGCCGCACCCTGCTGATCGCCACTGCCACCGCGCTGCTGGCCCTGACTTCCACCGCTTCGGCGCGCGATACCCGCGTCGAACAGTCCCTGCGCGAGCTGATCAGTTCGCAGGCCGCCAAAGATGCCGGCATCGACGGCAGCGTGCGCTTCTACCTGGCCGGCCAGCCGGTCAGCGTGCAGCAGCGCCTGGGCGAAGACGTGACCAACAAGAAGACCAACGCCGCCAACAAGAGCGACGTCGAGGCCTGCAACTGGGTCGCGCTGTCGGCACTGCTGGCCCTGCAGGACGGTGCCAAGTCGCGCGGCGCCAACGCCGTGGTCGACATCGTCAGCTACTACAAGAAGAACGAGTTCAAGAGCGCGACCAACTACGAGTGCTGGGCCGGCACCTTCGTCGCCGGCGTGGCCCTGAAGGGCACCTACGCCAAGGTCAAGTAAGCGCTGCCGACCGGTGGCGCAGCCTGAACGGCGCCGCCACATTGCTGAACCTCAACGGGGAAACGCCGTCGATCGCGCCGCCATCGTCGCGTGACGGCTTTCCCCGGTGTCGGCTTTCCGACACAATCACGGCTCTTCCCGGGTTATCGTCCCGTGGACATGCACGCCTACGTCTATAAAAGCCAACTCAAGCCGGACACCTACGTCTATCTCGCCCGACGCGATGACTTCAGCGCTTTGCCTGCGCCGCTGTCGGCGTCGTTGGGTTCGCTCGTCTTCGTGCTGGACGTGACCCTGGACGCGGAGCGCCGGCTGGCCCAGGCCGACCCGGCCAAGGTGCGCAGCGAACTGACCGAGCGCGGGTTCTACCTGCAGGTGCCGCCGTCGGTGAGCAGCATGATGCTGCGCCACTATGACTGAGCTTTCCCGATCCCGCGCCCTGTCGCTGGCCTTCACCCTGGGTGCCTTGCTGGCACTGGGTTCGGCGCTGGGCGGCCTGCCCGGTGCGGTGCTGGCGGCACTGGCACAACCGGCGTTCGCATTGGGAATCTCGTGGTGGCGGCGCAGCCGTGCGCTGCTGCCGCCGAAGGTGATCGTCCGCCAGGACCTGCCGGCGCTGCTGGCACTGTGGATCGCCGCGCCGTTGCTGCTGGCCCTGTTGCTGGCCTGGCCGCTGGCCGCGCTGCGCGACAGCGGTAGCCTGGCTGCGGTGCTGGGTCTGAGCGTGCTGGTCAGCGCTGGCCTGCTGGCGGCCTGGCGCACCTGGCCGCTGTGGAATGATGTCGAGCGTCTCGACGGTGGCCTGGCCCAGCATTGGCAGGCGCTGGCCGGCCGCGACCTCAGCGCCTGGCGTGGCCTTGGCGTGGCCGCACTGGTGATGGCCCTGGCCGCACTGGTGGTACTGCCGACCTGGCCGGGCCTGCTGCCGGAAAGCGCGCGTTGGCCGTCGGCACTGGCGGTGCTGCTGCTGTCGCCGCTGCTCCACCTGCTGCTGCAGCGCATCGCACCGGCGCCGCTGGTCTCGCTGCGCGGCCCGGTTGGCGCTGAACTGCCGGTTGATCGCGAAACGCTGTTCAGCGCTGCGGTGGACACCACACCGCTGGAAGCATTGGCGCCGCAGGAGCTGACCCCGGCCCTGTACGAAGCCGCACGCCACGGCCGCATCGACCGCGCGCTGCAGTTGCTGCAGGCCGGCGCCGATCCGCATTCATTGCCTGACCCCAACTGGCGCGACCAGCGCAGCCTGGCTGTACTGGCCGCGGTATTGCCGGACCTGCGCCTGCTGCGCGAGCTGATCGGCCGCGGCGTCGATGTGAACGCGCCGCACCGTGGCATGACCCCGCTGCTGGCCGCGACCCGCGACAGCTGGCATGGGCGTCCGGAAGCGGTGATGACCCTGCTGGCCAACGGTGCCGATTCGCGCGCCACCGACAGCGAGGGCAACACGCCCCTGCACCACGCCGCGCGCAGTTCCGACCCGGGCGTGGCCGCACTGCTGCGTGATGCGGCGGCTGAAGTGGACGCACTGAACCGTGATGGCTGGTCGCCGCTGGCGGTGGCCTGCCAGGTCGGCAACTGGCGCCTGGCGCGCTTCCTGCTGGAGCGTGGCGCGCGCAGCGAGCCGGCTGACGGCACCCCGGTGCTGCTGGCCGCGGCCGCCACCGAGGACGACGATCCGGCCGGCGTGCAGCTGCTGCTCAAGTACAAGGCACGTGCCGACGCGCGCGACCGCCAGCGCCGCAGCGCGCTGCATGAAGCCGCACTGGCCGGCCACGTGGACATCATCGGCGTGCTGCTGGCCGCCGGTGCCAACCTGGAAGCGCGCGATGCGCTGGGCCGCACCCCGTGGCTGGAAGCCGCACGCGCCGGCCGCGCTGCCGTGGTCGAGCACCTGCTGCCGCACAAACCCGACCTGGTTGCGGTCGACACCGATGGCCGCAACGCGGTGCTGCTGGCCACGATGGCCGAGGACGTTTCGCCGTTGTTGATCAAGCGCCTGCTGGAACTGGGCATCGCCGCCGACGGCAGCGATCCGGCCGGCCGGCGCGCGGTGGACTATGCCGCCGAAGCCGGTCGCTGGGCGATCGTGGCCCTGCTGGACCCGTCCTACCCGCTGCCCGCCGCCGTCAGCGATGGCCTGGCCGAGCGCGGTGAGACGGCCAGCGCCAGCGGCCTGTTGCCCGACCGCCCGCCGTTGACCCTGCTGCGCGAGGCGCTGGGGTTCGGCAATACCGATGGCATGGCCGCACTGGCCAGGCTGTGCCAGCCCGAAGAACTGGGTGGCCTGCTGCTCGATCCGGAGCTGGCGCTGGAGCCGCGTGCGGTCGACTGGCTGCTCGCCCATGGTGCCGATCCGTACGTGCGCGACGCCTGCGCAGATACGCCGATGTTCGCGCTGCTTTCGCGTGGCATCGATGCCGTGCCAGCCCTGCAGGTGATGCTGCAGCACGGCCTGTCGCCGGCCGGGCGCGGTGGCCTGGCGCGTTTCCTGGCTGCCTGTGCGCAGCACGACCAGGCGGCGCGTGGGCTTGAGCAGCTGGCGCTGGAACTGCTGGAGCGGGGCGCCGATCCGTTTGCCGCCTCGCCGGCCGGTGATCCGCCGTTGTCGCTGGCGGTGCGCCTGGGCTGGCTGCGCCTGCAGCAGGCGCTGCTCACCACCGGCGTGGACCGCGAAGCACGCGACAGCCATGGCATGACCGCGCTGCATCTGGCCACCGCACTGGCGCGCGAAAGCGCCTTGAAGCTGCTGGTGCAGCACGGCGCCTCGCCGGAAGCGCGTGCTGCCGATGGGCAGACACCGCTGGGCGTGGCGTTGTCGATCGGTCGTCGTGATCTGGCTGATTGGCTGGACTGGCGCGTCTGGCCGCTGCCGCGCCGGACCCTGCGCGAAGGCGATCTGCCGGCCGCCGCGATGGCCGGGGATGTCGACGCCGTGCGTCGTTTGAATGATCTGGGCTTTGCCGTCGACGCCGTCGATGCGCAGGGCTGCACCGCACTGCTGCGTGCTGCCGGCGGTGGCCACCTTGCCGTGGTCGACCTGCTGCTGGCGCGCGGCGCTGATCCGCAGCATGCCGCTGCCAGTGGTGCCACGCCGTTGTCAGCGGCGGTCAGCATGCGCCAGGTCGAGATCGTCTCGGCCCTGCTCGACGCCGGTGCGCAGCTCGAACACCGCCTGCCAGGCGGGGTCACCGTGCTGATGCTGGCCTCGGCGCTGGGCCTGCCGGACATCGTGGCGCGCCTGCTCACCGCCGGTGCCGACGTGCATGCCGGCGATGCCCAGCAGCTGGCGCCGCTGCACTGCGCAGCCCTGTATGGCTTCAGTGCGCGCGACCGTTCGCGCCTGCTGGCGCTGCTCGATACCCTGCTGCTGGCTGGTGCAGAGCCGGACCAGGCCGCCGCCGGTGCGGTCACGCCGTTGCTGCTGCTGCTGGGCGCGCGCGCCGAACCGGGAACCGCCTGCGACGAGCAGGTGGTGATGGCCGCCGTCGAGCGCCTGCTGGATGAAGACGTCAGCCTGGACGTGCGCGATCCGCGCGGCTTCGGCCCGCTGCACCTGGCCGCCCTGCACGGGTTGCCGCTGCTGGTGCAGCGCCTGCTGCGCGCCGGTGCCGACCCGGAAGCGCGCGATGGCTTGAACCGCAGCCCGCGCGAGATCGCGGTGATGCGCGGCTTCATCGACGTCGCCGCCGAGTTCGAGCCGCGCGTGCCGGGCGTCTCTTCGATGGCCAGGTTCCTGCGCGACAACGGCTGAAGGTCGCCTTCCATTGGGTGGGTGCCGACCGTTGGTCGGCACACCGGCCCGCTGTCAGCGCTCCTTTTCGCCGTCGCTTTCCGCGTTCGAGCCGCGCGTGCCGGGTGTCTCTTCGATGGCCAGGTTCCTGCGCGACAACGGCTGAAGGTCGCCTTCCATTGGGTGGGTGCCGACCGTTGGTCGGCACACCGGCCCGCGATCAGCGCTCCTTGTCGCCGTCGCTTTCCGCGTCCGCTTCGAACAGGTGCATCAGGTCGTTGCGGGCATCGCGCGAGGTCTGGATCACGGCGGCCTCGTCGTCGTAGACCAGGTACTGGTCGCGCAGCAGCTTCTCGTCGTGTTCGCGGAACTGCTGCACATGGCGCTCGGCCACGTTCGGTGCCACGCCCAGCGCGGTCAGCACGCGCCCGCTCATTTCCAGGCTGGTACCGAACACTTCGCGGAACGGTTCGGCCGACATGTCCATCAACCGCCAGGCATGCTGGCGGTTGCGCGCACGCGCCAGCACCGTCGCGTCCGGGTACAGGCGGCGCACCATGCGCACCGCCCGCAGGTTGGTTTCCGGGTCGTCCACGGTGATCACGAACACGTCGATGTGCTCGCCACCGGCGGCGCGCAGCATCTCCGGCCGGGTCGGATCGCCGTAGTACAGCTGGTTGCCGAAGCGGCGCAGGTCGGCCACCGTGTCCGGGTTCGCCTCCAGTGCCACGAACGGCAC
Organism: Stenotrophomonas sp. MYb57; assembly: GCF_002966815.1. Classification (NCBI taxonomy): domain Bacteria; kingdom Pseudomonadati; phylum Pseudomonadota; class Gammaproteobacteria; order Lysobacterales; family Lysobacteraceae; genus Stenotrophomonas; species Stenotrophomonas sp. MYb57. Next base: position 4,515,443 of record NZ_CP023271.1, on the reverse strand, counting down.
CTTCTGCGCGGTGAGCAGGCGCGCGATCACCTGGCCGAAGCGGCCCATGCCGGCAATCAGCACCTTCGGGCGATTGTCCGGCGCCACCTTGTCGGCCTCCGCCGCCTGGCGGGGCGCGACCTTCTCCTCGCCGAGCAGGCGCATCAGGGCAATCATCAGCAACGGGGTGATCGCCATCGACAGGCCGACGATCGCCACCAGCCGGTCATGGTTGGCATTGCCCAGCAGATGCGCACGCTGTGCTTCGTTGAACACCACGAAGGCGAACTCGCCGCCCAGCCACAACACGCTGCCCAGCAGCAACGACTGCCGCGAGCTGAGTCTGGCGATGCGGCCGATGGCGTACAGCAGGCTGAACTTCACCACCAGCAGGATCGCCACGCCCGCAGCGATCATCCACGGTTCGGCGGCGATGCGGTCCAGGTCGATGCCCATGCCCACGGCAATGAAGAACAGGCCCAGCAGCAGGCCCTTGAACGGCTCGATCTGCGATTCCAGCTCATGCCGGAATTCCGAATCGGACAGCAGCACGCCGGCCAGGAATGCCCCCAGGCTGGGGCTCAGGCCGGCTTCCTGCATGAACCAGGCGGTGCCCAGCACCACCAGCAGTGCGGTGGCGGTGAACACCTCCGGGCTGCGGGTGCGGGCGATGATGCCGAACACCCGGCGCAGCACCGGCCGCCCGCACAGGATCACCACCGCCAGCGCGCCCAGCGCGACGGCCGCATCTTCCCAGCGCAGCGTCTCGTTCTTGACCCCGCCCAGCAGCGGAATCGCGGCCAGCAGCGGAATGGCGATCAGGTCCTGGAACAGCAGGATGGCAAACCCCAGCCGGCCATGGTCGCTGTTGATCGCCTTGTGTTCGGACAGCAGCTGCAGGCCGACCGCAGTCGACGACAGCGCCAGCGCCACGCCCACCACCAGCGCGCTCTTCCACTGGAAGTGATCGAGCAGCAGCAGGCCGCCCAGCACCAGCCCGGACAGCGCCACCTGCGCCGCGCCCGCACCGAACACCGAGCGCCGCATCACCTTCAGCCGGGCCGGGGACAGCTCCAGCCCGATCACGAACAGCAGCATGACCACGCCGATCTCGGCCGCGCCGAGGATGCGGTCGGCGTCCTGTACGAAGCCCAGACCGTCCGGACCCAACACCACGCCGGCCGCCAGGTAGCCCAGCACCGCGCCGAAGCCGAACTTCTTGAACACCGGCACCGCGATCACCGCGGCCAGCAGCAGCACCAGTGCCAGTTCCAGACCACCGCTATGCATGGGAATACCTGGTCATCGGGAGGCCGGCTGTGCGTCCGTTCGGCGGGGAGGGGAAGCGCGGCGGATGCCACCTGGTCATTATGCGCGCGCCGCTGTGTACGCACGAGAACGGCAGCGGGCCCATTGTCCGGTCAGCGTGGCGGGTTGACCTGCACCGACCGCAGGTCCAGACTGCCCGCCGCTGCCGGCGTGTCCGGCAGTACACCCCTCCGGAGTCCCCAACCCATGTCCAGCGACAGTAGAAGTCGACCTCGGTCGACGCCAGCGATGGCCACCGCCTGACACCGGGACGGTTTGCCTGCGTTGGCGTTGCGCGAGGTCGCACCCCATGAAGGCGAATCACCATGAACCAGAAGCAATTGCTGCGTCCGGTGGCCGATGCCGCAGCATTGTCGGCACCGCTGGCGAACTACAACACCGCCGACGCGGTCGAATTCCTCAACACGCTCGAACTGCAGCGCGCCGCCGAGACGCTGGCCGCGCTGTCGCTGCCGCGTGCAGTGAAGATGCTCGAGGCGCCGGAGCTGCACCGCAGTGGCGAACTGGTTGCCGCACTGCCGCCGGCACGCGCCGCCGCGCTGCTGGGGTTGATGGCCGACGACCGTGCCACCGATATCGTCCACGAGCTGGATGAAGAAGAACGCGCGCGGCTGATTCCGCTGCTGGGCAACGAAGCCCGGCAGACCATCCAGAAGCTGCTGAGCTACCCGCCGAACACCGCCGGTGCGCTGATGACCACCGAGTTCGTCGCCGTGCCCGCCACCTGGACCGTGGCCCAGACCCTGCAGCACATCCGCCAGGTCGAACGCACGCGCGAGACCGTGTATGCGATCTACGTGCTCGACCCGGCCAACCAGCAGCTGCAGCAGGTGGTGACCATGCGCCGGCTGATCACCGGGCTGCCGGAGGAATCGATCCTGGATGTGGCCCAGGTCAATCCGCCGGTGATGGTGGATGCGCAGATGGACCAGGAAGACGTGGCGCGGCTGATCCGCCGCCATGATCTGCTGGCCATTCCGGTGGTGGACGCGCAGCAGCACATGCTCGGCATCGTCACCGTCGATGACATCCTCGATGCGCTGATCGAAGAGTCCACCGAAGACGCGCACAAGTTCGGCGGCATGGAAGCGCTGGACAAGCCGTACATGCAGATCGGCTTCTTCGAGATGCTGCGCAAGCGCGCCGGCTGGCTGAGCGTGCTGTTCGTCGGCGAGATGCTGACCGCCAGCGCGATGCAGCACTACGAGGACGAACTGGCGCGCGCGGTGGTGCTGACCCTGTTCATTCCGTTGATCATGAGCTCGGGTGGCAACTCCGGTTCGCAGGCGACCTCGCTGCTGATCCGCAGCCTGGCGCTGCGCGAACTGCGCCTGCGCGACTGGTGGAAGGTGGCCCTGCGCGAAGTGCCCACCGGCATGGTGCTCGGCGCCATCCTCGGTTGCCTGGCCATCGTACGCATCGTGATCTGGCAGCTCGGTGGCTTCCATGACTACGGCGAGCACTGGATCCTGCTGGCGATCACCATCGGCGCCGCGCTGGTGGGTATCGTCACGTTCGGCTCGCTGTCCGGGTCGATGCTGCCCTTCATCCTCAAGCGGCTGGGCTTCGACCCGGCCAGCGCCTCGGCCCCGTTCGTGGCCACCCTGGTGGATGTGACCGGCCTGGTCATCTACTTCAGCATCGCCGCGATGATCCTGCACGGGACGCTGCTGTAACGGGGGGCGTCATCCACGCATGGCGTGGATCTACTGTAAGGGGGGCGTCATCCACGCATGGCGTGGATCTACTGGTTCTGGCCGGCGTAGCAGATCCACGCCCTGCGTGGATGCGATGCCAGGATCCTGCGCCGATCATGCCGCCGCAGCGCCGGTCCGTGTAACGTAGGCACATGAGTACCTACCACCTGCAGTCCGTGTTCCGTCCGCAGTCGGTCGCGGTGATCGGCGGCAGCCCGCGTGAGCGCTCGGCGGGCCGCGCAGTGATGCGCAACCTGCGCGGCACCGGCTTCCCCGGCAAAGTGGCATGGATCAACCCGCGCCATGCGGAGATCGATGGCATCCGCACGGTGAAGCGGCTGAAGGACCTGGACTGGGTGCCGGAACTGGTGGTGATCACCGCACCGGCCGCCATCGTGCCGCAGGTGGTACGCACCGCTGCCGAACGTGGCGTGCAGGCCGCGATCATCCTCACCGCGCACCTGGGAGAAGGCCCGAGTTCGCCATGGGCACAGGTGGAGGCCGCCGCGCGCGCGCATGGCCTGCGCATCCTCGGCCCGCACTGCCTGGGCGTGATCGCACCACATGCACGGCTCAATGCCAGCATCGCCGCGCATTTCCCACAGGCCGGCGACCTCGCGCTGATCTCCGAATCCTCGGCGATCGCCGCCGCCCTGGTGGAATGGGGCGTGGCGCGCTCGGTAGGGTTCTCCGCCGTGGTTTCGCTGGGCGACACCATGGACGTGGACTTCGGCGATCTGCTGGATTATTTCGCCACCGACTACCGTACCCGCGCCATCCTGCTCTATGTCGAGCAGATCAAGGACGCGCGCAAGTTCATGTCGGCCGCGCGCGCCGCTGCGCGTGCCAAACCCGTGGTGGTGGTGAAGTCCGGGCGCGCCGAACGGGTACAGCCGGGCAGCGCCGATACCCACGTGCAGGCACTGGCGCGCGCCGATGATGTGTACGGCGCGGCATTCAACCGTGCCGGCCTGCTGCGGGTGAGCGCGCTGGACGAACTGTTCACCGCGGCCGAGTCGCTGGGCCGGCTTGGCACCTTCCCCGGTCGTCGCCTGGCCATCCTCAGCAACGGCGGTGGCGTCGGCCACCTGGCGGTGGACCAGCTGATCGCCCTGCAGGGCACGCTGGCGCAACTGTCCGACAGCACCGTGCAGAAGCTGGATGCTGTACTGCCGCAGGGCTGGACGCGCAGCAACCCGGTCGACATCGTGGTCGACGCCGATGGTGATCGCTATGCCACTGCCATCGAAGCGTTGCTGGCCGACAGCGAGAACGATGCGGTGCTGGTGGTCAACGTGCCGACCGCGTTCACCTCGTCGGCCGATGCGGCGCAGGCACTGACCCGTACGCTCGGCCTGCGCCCGCGCCACCACCGCGACAAGCCGGTATTCGCGGTGTGGCTGGGCAACGACGACCAGGCCACCGCCACCCTCAATGCCGCACGCGTGCCGACCTATCCCACCGAAGCGGAGGCCGTGCGCGGCTTCCAGCATCTGGTGCGTTATCGCGAAGCACAGAGTGCGTTGATGGAAACGCCGCCGAGCCTGCCGCAGGATTTCAGCGTGGATACCGCGCGTGCGCGCGCGCTGGTCGAAGCCGCGCTGGCCAATGGCCAGGGCTGGCTGGACCCGTTGGCCACCCATGAACTGCTGAAGGCCTACGGCATCCCCTCTGCGCCGGTGATGCACGCGCGCGATGCGCACGAGGCGATGGACCTGGCGCAACCCTTGCTGGAGCGTGGTGCGACGGTCGCGCTGAAGATCCTGTCGCCCGATATTCCGCACAAATCCGAAGTGGATGGCGTGCGCCTGAATCTGGCGACGCTGCCGGCGGTGCAGAGTGCGGCCAAGGCGATCCTTGCCCGTGCACGCCAGCTGCGGCCGGACGCGCGCATCGACGGCCTGCTGGTGCAACCGACCATCGTCCGCCCGAAGGCGCGCGAGATCATCGTCGGCATCGCCGACGACGCCACGTTCGGACCCGTGATCGTGGTCGGGCGCGGTGGCACGGCGGTGGAAGTGATCAACGACAAGGCACTGGCGCTGCCGCCGCTGGACCTGCGCCTGGCCCACGAGCTGATCGGCCAGACCCGGGCTTCGCGCATTCTCAAAGCCTATGGCGACGTGCCCGCCGCCGACGAGCGCGCACTGGCACTGGCGCTGGTCAAACTGGCGCAGCTGGCGGCGGACATTCCCGAAGTGCGCACGCTGGACATCAATCCCCTGCTGGTGGACAGCAAGGGCATCCTCGCGCTGGACGCGCGCGTTGCGGTTGCGCCGTCGCGCATCCTGCACAAGGGCCGTGGCCATCCACGCTTCGCCGTGTTCCCGTATCCGAAGGAATGGGAGCGCACCATCGAGCTGTCCGATGGCGGTCGCGCGTTCGTGCGCCCGGTGCGGCCGGAAGATGACGCGCTGTTCCGTGCGTTCTTCGCGCGTGTCAGCGACGAGGATCTGCGTCTGCGTTTCTTCCAGTCGGTGAAGCATTTCAGCCACGAGTTCATCGCCCGCCTGACCCAGCTGGACTACGCCCGCTCGATCGCATTGGTGGCGCTCGAACCGCGCAGCGGCGAGATGCTCGGCGCGGTGCGATTGCATGCCGATGCGGATTACCACCGTGGCGAGTACGGCATCCTGATCCGTTCGGATCTGAAGGGCCACGGCATCGGCTGGCGCCTGATGGCGATCATGATCGAGTACGCCAAGTGGCTGGGCCTGGACGTGGTGGAAGGCCAGGTGCTGCGCGAGAACAGCACCATGCTGGCGATGTGCCAGAGCCTGGGCTTCAAGACCCGGCTGGACCCGGACGACCCGACGGTGATGATGGTGACGTTGCCGGTGCAGCAGGTGGAAGTCCCCGACGTCCCGCCAGCGGCGTGACCGTGACGGTAGCGCCGGGCCATGCCCGGCGGAACATCGGATTCAACGCAGCGGCTCGACCACCACCGCCGTGCCATAGCACAGCACTTCGGTCAGGCCGGTCATCACATCGGTGGCGTCGTAGCGCATGCCGATGACCGCGTTGGCACCCAGCTGCCGCGCATGCTTGACCATGTCACGATAGGTTTCCTCGCGCGCCTGCTCGCACAGCTCGGTGTAGATGGTGATGTTGCCGCCGAAGATCGTCTGGATGCCGCCAAGGAAGTTGCCCACGATCGAGCGCGAGCGCACGGTGATGCCGCGTACCACGCCCAGGTTGCGCGCGATGCGGTAGCCGGGCAGCTCGAAGGCGGTGGTCACCATCGAATCCTCGAAGCGCGCTGCGGAGATGGTCGGGGTAGCGCTGTTGTAGGGGTCGGCCATGGGTGTCTGGTCGTGTTGTGGGTTTGAAGACGCCACAATACCCGCATGACCGACCGCATTCCCCTGCTGCTGCTCCCGGGCCTGCTCAACGACGCCGAACTCTGGCGCGCCCAGCTGGCCGACCTGGCCGATATCGCCGACTGCACCGTGGGCGACCAGACCCGCGGCGAGACCCTGCAGGCCGTTGCCGAGGAGGTACTGGCGCAGGCGCCGGAACGGTTTGCGCTGGCCGGTTTCTCACTGGGCGGCTTCGTCGCCCAGCAGATCCTGCGCACCGCGCCGGAGCGTGTGCTGCAGCTGGCCCTGATCGACACCTCGATTCATGCCGACTCCCCGGAACGTGCCGAACAGCGCCGCAGCCAGCGCGCCAGCGTGCGCCTGCCCGGTAAATTCCACGGCTTTGGTGACGCGCTGATGCGCAGCTATATCGACGCCTCGCGGCTGGACGACTACGTGCTGGTGCAGCGCGTGCGTGACATGACCGCACGGCTGGGTGCGGAGGTGTTCCTGCGCCAGAGCGCGCTGGAGCGCAGTGATGGCCACGATGTGCTGGCCGGCTACCGCGATCCGCTGCTGATCGTCTGTGGTGCGAACGACCGCATCACGCCGTTGGCGGTGAGCGAGGAGATGCACGCGCTGGTGCCGCATTCGCAGCTGGTGGTGGTGCCCGATTGTGGGCACCTGGCGCCGATGGAGAAACCGGACGAGGTGAGTGCGGCAATGCGCGGATGGTTGTTGCAGGTGTGACACTGTCCTGCCTGATGGATTCCTCGTTCCACCCCATGCCGTTGTAAACGCGGTAGCGCAGCACGCCGATGTATTCGTGCACCATCACTTCGATCAGCAGCAGGTTGTATGCGGAGGGAAGCCATCCTGCTGCGGCGCGGAGGCGATCACTGGGCAGGCCCTCGGCCACGACACCGAAGTGCCGGAAGTAGATCAGGCTGCGCTTGAGATGCAGGCCTGAAGTCACCAGCACCACCCGGAGACTGTCGTGCTGGATGATTCGGCTGCTGTTCCTGGCGTTCTGCCAGGTGTTCACGCTGGCCTGCTCGCGGACAATGTGGCCCGCAGGCACGCCCAGCGCAATCAGTTCACGCGCGTAGACGTCGGCTTCCGTGGCGTTGTCCGGCGTCGTGGCACCTCCACTGACCAGCACCGCGCAGGTTTCGCCGTTGCGCTCGCAGGCGAGGTAGCGTTGCGCTGCGGCCATCAACCGGCTATTGCCAGCCAGGCTTGGCCTAGAGCTGTGAGCATCCTGATCGATGCCAGCGCCCAGCACGACAATGGCCGTGCGTGGATGCGGCGCCGGTGCAATGCTTGAAGGTGCGTCCTGTGCCAGGTCCAGCAGCCATTGCGTGATGGGCGGGCTCGCGCTGGCCAGGATCGCCAGCGGCGCCAAGGCCAGCGCGGCGGCGCTGCGTACGTGTTGCTTTCGGACAAGAACAGCGCACAAAAGCAGCAGGAAAAGTGTCAAGGCCAGCATGACGAACCTCAGGACAATTTGAATGGATTCCGATGGCGTTGCGCGATGGGCGCTTCCATGCTGGATGCCATGGATCTGAAGCGAATGTCACTCCCGGTCAGATGTGCTGCCATCGTGGGCGCCATCCTGCTCGCGGTTGCTGTCGGGCTTCTTCTCGGTAGCACGTTTCCGCAGCTGTTCCTGCAGATCCATCAACGGATGCAGTAGTTCGTATGTCTCGCACGCTGTCGCTTCAGGCCTCTGGTCGAGCGTTGCGGAACGCGGATAAGCATCTCTCCAGGTGTTGAATGCGACAGGCGGAGGAACGCAATGCGGCGCTTGAACACAACGCAAGGGGCACAGTCGCGGCAGTACCCTGCAGACGGTCCTGAGCTCGGCGAGCGATCTATGCTCAGCCTGATTGCAGTGGCTGCGCCAGACCAGCTCTCATCATTCACCGCCGCCCTGGACGAGGCGATCTCGCGTTGGGTGAACGCTGCGGAGAATGAATCCTCTGGTTGTCTGGAACAGGAACTCTCGCGCGTGCATGCATTGAAAAGCGTAACTTCGGCGCTGGGCAGCCGCAGGATCGCCGATGCCTGCGAAGGCCTGGCTGACGCTCTCCGCTCCGGTGAAGTCATCGGCACCGTGCGTCTGCGCGGCTGCGCACTGGCGATCTCGGCACAGCGCCTGCTGCGGCGCACGACGGGTCAATCACTGACCAGGGGACGCTGACATGCATGGTCCGCACACGTCTTTGCACACCTCGTCCCCAGCAGCGCTGCTGCATGCCGCGCGTGCGTTGGAGATGCACCGCCTGGCTATGTTGCTGTCGTGCCTGCAGGAGCCGCGCGCCAGCGGGTTCCGGGTGCTGTTGCAGGCGCTTGCGGTGCTGTGGTGCTGGCTCTGGCTGGATGGCCCGCAGCGGGTTCTGGCCGATGAGGCCGCGCGCGTGTTGCCGGTCGCCATCGTACTTCTGGCAGTGTCTGTGGCTTGGGCTCTCTTTATAAATCTCTGCTCGCAGCGTCGCCGTACGTGGTACGACGCGGCGGGTCTTCTGCTCAGTCTGGTCATGGTGGCCATCCAGGTGCACTCGGCCTTCATCCTGTTGATGGCGCTCAATGCAATCCTGCCGTTCCTCGTCATTGCTGCGACGGTGGCTTACGGACGCAAGGCCATGGCGCCGGCAATCGCGGTAACGGCGTTGGCTTTGCTGTGGGCAGCACCCGAAGGCTACTGGTTTTCGCGGCCCGCCTATCTGGCCTATGCGCTGGCACTGACCATCCTGTTGCCGCTGGTCGTGGCGTCACTGGTGGCTGCAATGCGCGAAATCGCGTTGCGTGCCATTGCATCGCGCGAGGCGCAGGGGCGATTCGTCGGCACAATGAGCCATGAGCTTCGCACACCGCTCAATGCGATCATCAGCGGTATCCAGCTTCTGGAAGTCGATACGGCAAGTGCTGCCCAGCGACATGCACTGGCCACGGTTGCCAGGCAGGCACAGGCGCTCAGGCATCGCATCGATGATGTCCTCGACGTTGCCAGCATTGATGGTGGCAAGCTGCAGCTGCGGCCACATCCTTGTTCGCTGTTTTCCATCATCGAGGCGGCGCAGGCCAGCTGTATGCCTGCGGCTGCCGACAAAGGCGTGGTTCTGCAGGTGGACGCAGGGAGGCCGGACGTATGGATGCTGGCAGATGGCGGTCGCATCGAACAGGTGGTGACCAATCTTCTCTGCAATGCCATCAAGTTCAGCCCCATGGCGGGAGAGGCGAAGGTCTCGGTTGGCGCCGTTCGATCGGCAGAGGACTGGCTGGTGCGGATCTCGGTCTGCGACTCCGGGACGGGCATCGATGATGCGCAGAGAGAGATGATTTTCTCGCCCTTCGTGCAGGTCAGCCAGGGCGAAGCGCGCTGCGAGCAGGGGGTCGGGCTCGGGCTGTACATCGTTCGGCTGATCTCTGATGCCATGGGCGGAACGATCAACGTAGGCCGCAGCGACGCCGGGGGCGCCTCATTCGTGTGGTCCTTCACTGTGGCCGCGGCCGATGAGGCTGATCCGCTTCCTTCCCTGGAACAGCTCTTCCAGTCGCACGCGGCGTTGGTTCGTCCGCTGCACTGCCTGCTGTTCGAGGACGTGGAGACCAACCGCGACGTGGTGCGGCACCTGCTGCAGTGTGCCGGCCATCGCCTCAGCTGCCGCCATGATGGTCACGATGCGCAGGCCATCATCAAGGCACTGGCGCCCGACGTCGTTCTGCTTGATCTGCATATGCCTGGCTGCAGCGGATGGGATGTACTGGAGGTACTGGTCAGGGACCCTGAGTCGCCCCCCGTTCTGGTGATGAGCGCAGATACCCGGGTACAGGTGATCGAGAGGGCGCGTGCGCTGGGTGCGGCCGGCTTTCTGTGCAAGCCACTGGACATCCAGGAGGTCCTGGATAGGTTGCGCGATGTTGCGGGACGCGGTGGTTCCGGTGCAACGGTGTAGGGCCACGCGTGCGCAAGGCCCTACCCGTTCCGACCCCGGTGCGGTGGCTCTGGCAGGTGCCGACCTTGGTCGGCACGTTGTTTCATCGGTCGACCAGAGGTCAGCGCCGACCAAGGTCGGCGTCTACCACAGCAGGCGTCCGTCCCCGGGGGGGATCAATCCCAGGCCGGTGCGATGCCTTCCGGATTGGCCAGGCGGTGGCCACGGTCCAGCTTGGCGATCTGCGCCATGTCGTCCTCGGTCAGGCGAATCGCTGCCGCTTCCAGGTTGCTGGCCAGGTTCTCGCGCTTGGTCGACGACGGAATGACCGCGTAGTCCTGCTGCAGCGCCCATGCCAGCGCGATCTGTGCCGGGCTGGCCTGATGACGGCCGGCGATGGCCTGGATCACTGGGTCCTTGATCACCTCGCCGTAGGCCAGGCTCATGTAGGCAGTGACGCGGATCCCGTTGTCCTGCAGGAACTTCACCAGCAGGCGGTTCTGCAGGTAGGGGTGGATCTCGATCTGGTTGGTGGCGATGGCATCGGCGCCGAGGATCTCGATCGCCTTGCGGGTCTGGGCGATGGTGAAGTTGGAGATACCGATCTCCCGGGTCAGCCCCTGTGCCTTGGCGTCGGCCAGGGCAGGCAGGTATTCCTCCATCGGCGTATCGACCTTGTCGTTCGGTGACGGCCAGTGGATCAATGCCAGGTCGACGTGGTCGGTGCGCAGCTTTTCCAGGCTGGTGCGCAGACTGGCCAGCAGCGCATCGCGCTTGAACTCGGTGATCCACACCTTGGTGGTCAGGTAGATCTCGTCACGCGGTACGCCGGACTCGGCGATGGCCTGGCCGACCTCGGCTTCGTTGCCGTAGATCTGCGCGGTGTCGATGGCGCGGTAGCCGACGTCCAGCGCGTTGCGCACCGAGTCGATCACGGTCTGGTCTTTCAGGCGGAACGTGCCGAGGCCGAAAGCGGGGACAGTCATGGGGAACTCCAAAGCGGGGGAAGGAGGTGATCGCAAAGGGTAGGGCAGGGGCCGTGTGCATGCCGGCAACGGTGCATTGCATGCATCAGTGCGCGCTCACCGCAATGCCTTCGGCGCGATCGTCGATACCGTCGCGACGGTCCAGGCGGCCGCTGAGTGCCGTCAGTGCGAACGCACCGACCACCACCAGCGCACCCAGCCACGGCGTATGCATCAGGCCGATGTGCTCGACCACCAGGCCGCCCAGCGACGCACCCAGCGCGATGCCGATGTTGAAGGCGGCGATGTTCAGGCCCGAGGCCACATCGGTCGCCTGCGGTGCGTAGCGCTGGGCTTGCTTGACCACATATACCTGCAGGCCGGGCACGTTGCCGAACGCCACCGCGCCCAGTGCCAGCACGGTCAGCAGCATCAGCCAGGTGTTGTGGGCGGTGAAGGTCATGACCAGCAGCACGATGGCCAGCAGCGCGAAGATGCGCTTCAGCGCGGGAATCGGGCCCATGCGGTCGGCCATGCGGCCGCCCCACAGGTTGCCGATCGCCACCGACACGCCATACACCAGCAGCACCAGGCTGACCGCGTTGGCCGAGAAGCCGGTGACGTCCTGCAGGATCGGCGCCAGGTAGGTGAAGGACAGGAAGGTGCCGCCGTAGCCAAGCGCGGTGATGGCATACACCATCAGCAGGCGCGGCTGCGCAAGCACGCCCAGCTGCTGGCGGAAGGTGGCCGGCGCGCTCTGTGCCAGGCCGCGCGGCACGAACAGCAGGCTGCCCAGCAGCGCGATCACGCCCAGGCCGGCCACGGCCAGGAACGTGGCGCGCCAGCCCAGGTGCTGGCCGACGAAGGTGCCCAGCGGCACGCCGGTCACCAGCGCCACGGTCAGGCCGGTGAACATGATGGCGATCGCGCTGGCGGCCTTCTCTTTCGGCACCACGGCGGTGGCGATGATCGAGCCGATGGAGAAGAACACGCCGTGGGCCAGGCCGGTGAGGATGCGGGCGACGATCAGCGAGGTGTAGCCCGGTGCCATCCATGCGATGACGTTGCCGAGGGTGAACAGCACCATCAGCGCCACCAGCAGGGTCTTGCGCGGCACGCGGCCGGTGAGCGCGGTCAACACCGGCGCGCCGACGGCCACGCCCAGGGCATACAGGGAGACCAGCAGGCCGGCCGAGGGCAGGCTGACCTGCAGGTCGGCGGCGATGGTCGGGATCAGGCCGACGATGACGAATTCGGTGGTGCCGATGGCAAAGGCACCGAGGGTCAGCGCCAGCAGGGCGAGCGGAATGCCACGGATCATGACAGTGTCCAGAGGGAAGGAAGGCGCGCAGTGTGCGCGGCCGACCTTTGCCGAAAAACCGGTCTTCACGCCAATCACTCTTGCCGCGTGGTCAATAATGGCGCCATGAAAACCACCCTCGACGAAATGCAGGCCTTCCTGGCGGTGATCGACAGCGGTTCGATCAGCGCGGCTGCCGAGCAGCTGGGGCAGACACCTTCGGGCGTGAGCCGCGCGCTGGGCCGTCTGGAGGACAAGCTGGGCACGACCCTGCTGACCCGCACCACCCGCCGCCTGCACCTGACCGCCGAGGGCGAGGCCTACCTGCGCCATGCGCGGGCGATCATCGATGCGGTGGAATCGGCCGAGGAACAGATGGCGGCGCGGCGCGAGCGTCCGGCTGGCCGGCTGCGGGTGGATGCAGCGATGCCGTTCGTGCTGCACGTGATCGCGCCGCTGGTCGCTGGTTACCGCGCGCGCTATCCGGACGTGCAGCTGGAGTTGAACAGTTCCGAGCGCTACATCGACCTGCTGGAACGGCGCACCGATCTGGCGATCCGTATCGGCCCGCTGGCCGATTCCACCCTGCATGCGCGGCCGCTGGGGCGCTGCCGGCTGCAGGTGCTGGCCAGCCCGGCCTATCTGGCCACGCACGGCGAGCCGGCCAGCGTGGTGGCATTGGGTCAGCACACGCTGCTGGGGTTCAACGAGCCGGAGTCATTGAACCGTTGGCCGCTGCCGGGCGATGCCGAGGGGCAGCTGCTGGTGCGCCCGGACATCGCGGTGTCCAGCGGCGAGACCCTGCGCACGCTGGCGGTGGAGGGCGTGGGCATCACCTGCCTGTCCGACTTCGTGACCGAACGCGACCGCGCGGCCGGCACCCTGGTGCCGGTGCTGGCTGCGCAGACGCTGGATGTGTACCAGCCGATCCATGCGGTGTACTACCGCAACACGGCCGTATCGGCACGGATCAGCTCGTTCCTGGATTACCTGGGCGAGGCGATGGCCGCATCGGATTACCTGCGCTGATGGAGTGTCCGGGTTGCCGGCCAGCGGCCGGCACTACCGGGAATCGCACGCATGGTAGTGCCGGCCGCTGGCCGGCAACCCCCACACTGCCCGGTGGATCCGTCAGGCCGCGCGCGCCAGCGCACCCTTGCTCGCCGTCGCGGTTCCCAGATCAAACACATCCACCGCTTCGATCAGGCGATCCGCCTGCTGTTCCAGGCTGCGTGCCGCGGCGCTGGCTTCTTCCACCAGCGCGGCATTCTGCTGGGTGGTGCCATCCATCTGGATGATGGTCTGGCTGACCTGCTCGATGCCGGCCGACTGCTCCTGCGACGCAGCGGAGATCTCGGCCATGATGTCGGTCACGCGCTGCACCGACGCGACGATCTCGGCCATGGTGTCGCCGGCCTGTCGCACGCGCTGCGCACCGTGGCCAACCTGTTCCACCGACGCCTCGATCAGCGATTTGATTTCCTTGGCCGCCGCCGCCGACCGCTGTGCCAGCGTACGCACTTCACTGGCGACCACTGCGAACCCGCGGCCCTGCTCGCCGGCACGCGCCGCTTCCACCGCGGCATTCAGCGCCAGGATGTTGGTCTGGAACGCGATGCCGTCGATGACGCTGATGATGTCGGCGATCTGCCGCGACGAGCCTTCGATCGCATCCATCGTCGCCACGACCTGGCCGACCACTTCACCGCCGTGCGAGGCCACGCTGTGCGCACCGATCGCCAGCTGGTTGGCCTGCCGCGCATGCTCGGCGTTCTGGCGCACGGTGGAGGTCAGTTCCTCCATCGACGCGGCGGTTTCTTCCAGGTTCGCCGCCTGCTGTTCGGTGCGGCGCGACAGGTCGTTGTTGCCGGCGGAAATTTCCGCAGCGGCGGTGTGGATGCTGCCGGAGGCGTGCTTGATGTCGCTGACGATGGTCGCCAGCTGTGCAGCGGTGGCGTTGGCATCCCCCGCAATGCGGGCGAACACGCCCTGGAAGTCGCCGTCCATACGCGCACCCAGGCGACCCTCGGCAATGGCACGCAGCATGGCCGAGACCTCCCCCAGGTTCTGTTCGGTGGTCTGCATCAAGCGGTTCAGGCCATCGACCATCGCGCGGAAATCATGCTCGAAGCGCGCACTGTCGCCGCGCTGGCTGAAGTCGCCCGCCGCCGCAGCTTCGGCCAGGCGGCGGATCTCGCCGTTGATCGCGCCCAGGTTGGATTTGACCGCATCCAGCGCCTGGGTGATCACGGCCTTCTCGCCGGGCAGGCGCTCCATGTCCAGGCTGAGATCGCCCACTGCATAGCGGCCCATGATCGTGATCGCACGCATCTTCACCTGGATGTGCGCATCGACCAGGGTGTTGGTGTCGGCCACCATCGTGCCGTAGGCGCCGGGGAAGGCGCTGCTGTCCATGCGGTGGCTGATCGTGCCGGCGTCGTGTGCCCTGGCCATCGCGGTCTGCGCATCAAGCACGCCACGCAGGGTGCTCTGCACGGCCTGCATCGCCTGTGCCAGGCGACCGATCTCGTCGCGGCTGCGCACCTGCACCACGTGGTCGAGGTCACCGGCGGCAACCGCACGCGCGGCCGCTTCCACCGCCAGCACCGGCTGCACCACGGCGCGCCGCAGCCACCAGCCAAGGGCGATCAGCAGCAGCACGGCGGCGCCGATGGTCAGCGCGGCGCACACCACCAGCACCTGTCGGGAATCCTGCGAAAGCGCGGTCACTGCAGCCTCGGCTACCTCGGTGGCACGCACGCTCAGGGCATCCAGCGCACTGGCCACCGGACGGTCCTTGCCGCGCACCAGGGAATCGCCAACCGCCGGGTCGTAGTTGGCGTCAGCGAAGGCCTGCAGTGCGGCGTGGTAGTCCTGCTGCAACTGTGCGTGCAGGCCGGAAAACGCCTGCGCGAGTTCGCGCGTGCGCGCATCGGGGCTGGCGGCCAGGCCCGTGGCCAGTTCGGCAACGACGCGGCCTTCGTTGTCGAAGGCCTGCAGGTGATGCTGGCGCAGCGCGTCATCGTGGCCGCGCAGCAGCACGTTCTTCCACTCCTGTACCTGTCCGCGGAATTCGCGTTGCAGGCGCTCGGCGTCACGGCTGTGGGCAACCTCCGGCGGTACGTCGGTGGACAGCTTCAACCAGGCCGACGCCAGGCCCGCCAGGGCGCATACCAGGACAACAGCCAGACCAACAGAAACGGCACCGAGCAGCTTCGACTGCAGCCGCGGCGCATGGGAAGAGGCTTTCATGGGACGAGATCTCGGAAGGGGTGCGATGCGGTATCGACCGTCCTTTAGCGCTCTGAAGTGCGATGCGTGTCACATTCCCGTTCTGTTTAGTGATGTGAAGAATGTGTTTCATTGGACAAATGTGTCCATATGGAACGAAAGAAGACCCTCGACAGGTGGTTTAAATGTAACTATTGTTGTTACATGAAATCCGCAGACCCGCTTTCCGACGCCCTGCACGTGATGGCCCATCTGGTCGGCCAGCACGGGCCGCGAACCTCCGAACAGCTGGCGACCTGCCTGCCGACCCATCCAGTGGTGATCCGCCGCCTGCTGGCGCAGATGCACAAGGCCGGCCTGGTACGCAGCACGCGCGGCCACGGTGGCGGCAGCCAGCTCGCCCGCGATGCGGCGACGATCTCCCTGCACGACGTCTACCAGGCCATCGGCGCGCCGCCGATGGTCCAGGTCGGTACCCGCGAAGGCAGGGGCGGCTGCCCGATCCAGCAGCTGGTCAACCAGGCCCTGCTGGAGAGTGCCCGCGAAGCGCAGCGCCTGCTCGAGCAGCGGCTGCAGGCAACCACCCTCGACCAGCTTGGCGCCGACTTCGCCCGCCATCTTGCCCATCACCGTTCCCTGGAAGGTCACCATGAATCCTGATGTCCTCATCGTCGGCGGCAGCTACGCCGGCATCGCCGCCGCACTGATCCTGGCGCGTGCGCGCCGGCCGGTCACAATCATCGATGCGGGTTCGCCGCGAAACCGTTTCGCCAGCCATTCGCACGGGGTG
Organism: Stenotrophomonas sp. MYb57; assembly: GCF_002966815.1. Taxonomy (NCBI): domain Bacteria; kingdom Pseudomonadati; phylum Pseudomonadota; class Gammaproteobacteria; order Lysobacterales; family Lysobacteraceae; genus Stenotrophomonas; species Stenotrophomonas sp. MYb57. The sequence continues at coordinate 4,498,915 of NZ_CP023271.1, read as the reverse complement.
CTGGGCCTGGACGGCGTCAGTGGCGCCGAGTTGTTGAAGAACGCGCGCCAGCAACTGCTGGACTACCCGACCGTGCGTTGGCTGAATGCCGAAGCGGTGCAGGCCACGCTCCGCACCGAAGGTGTGGAGGTGCGTACCGCCGACGGCCAGGTACTGACCGCACGCAAGCTGCTGCTGGCCACCGGTATCGCCGACCAGCTGCCCGATCTGCCCGGCCTGGCCGAGCGCTGGGGCAGCACCGTGCTGCACTGCCCGTACTGCCATGGTTATGAAGTGGGTGGCGGTTCGATCGGCCTGCTCGGCGGCCATCCGATGTCGGCCGGCAAGGCGCCGCTGTTCGCCGACTGGGGCAACGTCACCTTCTTCAGCCAGGGCCTGCCGATCAGCGACGAGGAGCTGGCCGCCATGCAGCAACGCGGCGTGCAGGTGGAAACCACGCCGGTGGTAGGTGTGCACGGCGAGCAGCCGACGTGGCTGGAAGTGGAACTTGCCGACGGTCGCCGTGTCGCCCAGCGTGCGCTGTTCGTGCCGGCCATGCAGCAGATGGCCACGCCGCTGGTGCAGCAGCTGGGTTGCGCGCTGGTGGAGAGTCCGCTGGGCGTGCTGGCCGAGGTGGACATGATGAAACAGACCTCGGTGCCGAACGTGTACGCCGCCGGTGATGCGACCACGGTCGGCAACATCACCCTGGCCATGGCAGAAGGCGTGCGCGCGGGCATCGGCATGCACCATGCGCTGGTGGCCGAGGACAGCCTGCCGCGCTGAGGCAATGCATCCACGCATGGCGCGGATCCGTTGAAGGGTGCCGACGTTGGCCGGCACCCTCCGCCTTCAACCTTCCACGCTGGCCGCATCCAGCTGTGCCACGTCATGCACGCTCAACGCCACGTTCGCCGCCGCCAGCAGGTCGTGCAGCTGCTCCACGCTGGTGGCACTGACGATCGGTGCGGTGATCGACGGCCGTGCGATCTGCCATGCCAGCGCGATCTGCGCGGCAGTGGCGTTGTGCTTGCTGGCCACGTCATCCAGTGCCTGCAGAATGCGCAGGCCGCGCGGGTTCAGGTAACGCTTGACCACGGTGGCGCCGCGCGCGGAACTCTTGCCGGCATCGTCCGGCGTGCGGTACTTGCCACTGAGGAAGCCGCTGGCCAGTGCGTAGTAGTTGATCACGCCGATCTGCTCGCGCTGCACCAGCGGTTCCAGTTCCTTCTCGTAGCCGGCGCGGTCGTACAGGTTGTACTCCGGCTGCAGGGTTTCATAGCGCGGCAGCCCGTAGTCGGTGGAGACCTTCAAGGCATCGGCCAGACGCGTGGCGCTGTAGTTGGACGCGCCGATCGCGCGCACCTTGCCCGCCTCGATCAGGCGACCGAACGCGGCCAGGGTCGCTTCCAGCGGCGTGGATTCATCGTCCTCGTGAGCCTGGTACAGATCGATCACCTCGGTCTGCAGGCGACGCAGCGAATCCTCCACCGCCGCATTGATGTTGTCCGGGGTGAGGCCGGGGCGCTCGGCCCATTTGGCCACCTTGGTCGCCAGCACCACCTTGTCGCGCTTGCCGCTGCGCGCGAACCACTTGCCCAGCAGTGTCTCCGACTCGCCACCCTGGTTGCCCGGCACCCACGCCGAGTACACGTCGGCGGTGTCGACCAGGTTGAAGCCGGCATCGACGAAGGCATCCAGCAGGGCGAAGCTGGCCTTCTCATCGGCGCTCCAGCCGAACACGTTGCCACCGAAGGCGAGCGGAGCTACATGCAGGCCTGAACGGCCCAGTTCGCGGTTTGCCGTCATGGGCACGGACTCCTTGGGGGAAGTCCTTCAGGATAGAACGCGATGTGTGACCGCGCTGCGGCGCTGACCACAAAACTGTGTTCCGCACCGCGCACGCGGCTAACGTTTTGTGAACACCTGCGGCGCGGCGGCTGCTAGTCTCGCCGCATCTTCCGCTGGAGTCGCCCCGATGATTGCTGCCTCATCCCTGCGTGGTTGCCGCCTGCTGCTTGCTTCGGCCCTGCTGGTTGCCGTTCCCGCATTCGCCGCGCCGGCCACGGTCGCACCGGCAAAGATCCAGGTGTCGCCCGCGATCGATGCCGCGGTGAAGGCCTCGACCCGCGACCCCGCCAACGTCAAGCGCGACGGTTTCCGTCATCCTGCGCAGACCTTGGGCTTCTTTGGCGTCGCGCCGGAAAAGACCGTCATCGAGATCACCCCGGGCAATGGCTGGTACTCGGAGATCCTGGCGCCGCTGCTGCGCGACAAGGGTCATTACATTGCCGCGGTGGTCGATCCGCAGGCCGTGGCTGAAGGTCGTGGCCGCGACTACCAGCAGCGCAGCCGCGACAGCCTGGAAAAGAAGTACGCCGCCGCACCGGCACAGTTCGACAAAACCACCGTGGTTGCCTACGACCCGGCCAAGCCGGTGTTCGGTGCAGCCAACTCGGCGGACGTGGTGCTGACCTTCCGCAACGTGCACAACTGGCGCAAGGCCGGCCAGGCGCAGGGCATGTTCCAGGGCTTCTTCAACGTGCTCAAGCCGGGCGGCGTGCTCGGCGTGGTCGAGCACCGCGCCAAGGCCGACGTGGCCGACGCTGACGACACCGGTTATGTGGGCCAGCAGCAGGTGATCGCGATGGCCGAGGCCGCCGGTTTCAAGCTCGACGCGCGCACCGAGGTCAATGCCAACCCGCGCGATACCAAGGACCATCCGAATGGCGTGTGGACCCTGCCGCCGACCAACCAGCATGACAAGGCGGATGACGCCAAGTACCAGGCCATCGGTGAAAGCGATCGCATGACCCTGCGTTTCGTGAAGCCGTGACCCGGTAGCGCCGGGCCATGCCCGGCGAGCACGCGGCGTGGCATGGGACAATGCCCTGCCCGCCGCCTGCCGTCCCCGCGATGCTGATTGCCTTCAACAAGCCGTTCAACGTGCTCTGCCAGTTCACCGACCGCAGCGTGCCGCCGCGGCCGACATTGGCCGGCTTCGGTTTGCCGCCGCGCGTCTACGCTGCCGGCCGCCTCGACCATGACAGTGAAGGCCTGCTGCTGCTGACCGACAACGGTACGCTGGCGCATAAGTTGACCGACCCGAAGCACAAGGCGGACAAGCTCTACTGGGTGCAGGTGGAAGGCACGCCCAGCGATGGGCAGCTGCAGCAGCTGCGCGATGGCGTGGTGCTCAATGACGGGCCGACGCTGCCGGCGAAAATCGAGCGCCTCGATCCTGCGCCTGAACTGTGGCCGCGCGATCCGCCGGTGCGCTTCCGCAAGACGGTGCCCGACAGCTGGCTGGCGATCACGATCCGCGAGGGGCGTAACCGCCAGGTGCGGCGGATGACCGCTGCGGTGAACCTGCCGACGCTGCGGCTGGTACGCGCTGCAATGGGGCCATACCGGCTGGATGACCTGCAGCCCGGGCAGTGGCGGCAGATCGGCTGAAAAAAAGGCCGGAGGCCTTGCGGCGTCCGACCCTCGTGCAGCGTCATGGGGTCAGAGCCCTTCCTGCGGAAGGGATCCGACCCCGGTCAATCAGGCGTCGCTGCCGATATCGCTGTGCTCGTCGACCACGGTGTCGTTGCGGCGATCGCGCGCGTTGATGCGCTGGGCCTGGCCGTTGACCACATGGCCATTGGCGGCCTTCTTCTTCTGCTGCTTGCGGTACAGCGCATAGCCCAGCAGGCCTACGCCCACGGCAGCTGCCGCGATGGTCACCGCCGGATTGCGGCGGGCGAACTTGGTGGCGACCTTGCCGCCGGTCTTCACCGCGCCAAGGGCGGCACCGGTCTTGATCCAGTCGCTGGCCTGCGGGCCGAGGTGACGCAGGCTGCCGCCCGCGCTCTTAAGGCCATCGCCTGCGGTATGGGCCAGGTCGAGGGCGCGCTCCAGGGCGCGGTCGGTGATTACGGTCAGCTTGCTCATGCGGGGGTGTCCTTGCCTCGGGTCGAAGTCCAGTGTCGCCTGTTGCCCGTAAACGGTATGTCAGTCAGGCGGGCGCGTGGTGTGACTCTACCGCAGCCATTCAGGAACGGGCGGGGTGTCGGCGCGCATTACGTCCCGCGCGGCTTGGCCCGGTGGGTCGCCGTAGCCGTCCAAGGGTCGTCCGGCCACGGGTGGCGCGGGTAGCGGCCCTTCATCTCCTTCTTCACCTCGGCGTAGGTGTTCTCCCAGAAATTGCGCAGATCCTGGGTGACCTGCAACGGCCGGCCACCCGGCGACAGCAGGTGCAGGGTCAGCGGCACCCGGCCATCGGCGATGCGTGGCGTATCGGCCAGGCCGAACAACTCCTGCAGCTTCACCGCCAGCACCGGCGGCAGCGGCTCGCCGCTTTCGCCGTCCAGCGCGTAGCTGATCGGCCGCTCCAGCCCCGACGGCACGGTGATCCGGGTGGGCGCGTGGCGCTCGACCAGCTGCCGTTGCGACCATTCCAGTGGTGACTTCAGGGCTTCGCCGAAACTGGCCTCGTCCAGTGCATCCAGCCGTGTCCTGCCCGCGAACGCCGGCTGCAGCCACTGCGCAAGGTTGGCCAGCAATGCGGCATCACTGCAGTCGGGCAAGCCCAGCTCGGGCATCCAGCACCGCAGCGATTCCACCCGTGCCTGCCACTGGCGCAGACCGTCGGTCCATGGCAATGCCTGCAGGCCGAGCTCCGCAACGGCGTCGGTCAGTGCCTGCGCCGCCAGCTGCGGATCAACCCGGCCAGCCGAACGGCTGTCCATCACGATGCGGTCGAAGCGTGTTTCGCGCAGCGCGACCAAGGCGCGGCGGGTGTCATCCCAGCGCACCGCGTCTTCGGTCACGAAGCGCTCGGGCCAGTGCCTGCGCAGATAGCCTTCATCCACCGGTGCGGCGCGCAGCAGCAGCGCGTCGCGCGCCTCGAAGCGCAGTTCGCTGGCCACCAGCCACGGTTCGCCCCGCAGGTCGCTCAGTTCATGCAGGCGGGCGCTGCGGCCGTTGGCCAGCAGGTAACGCAGCGGGTCGTTCGGATGCTGGAAGGCAATGCGGTCGGGGAAGGCATGGGCCAGCAGGTCGGCCAGTTCGTGGGCCTCGATGCTGGCGGGCGGTGTAGCGTCACAACGCAGGCGACGGCGCCACTGTTTGGCAGCGGCATCGATGGCGGCCAGGCCACTGCGATTGGCATCGGCCGGCGCACGGCCGTTGCGGAAGGCCGCCAGTGCGCGCCAGCGTGCGGCCAGTGCATCACCGCCCTGGCGTAATGGGTCACGAGCTTCCAGCAATGCCGCTAGATCGGCGGCCAACGCCTGCGCGCGGGCATCAGCTGCGGCCAGCAGCATCGCGGCCATCCGCGGGTGGGTGCCCAGCGCCAGCACGCGACAGCCGAGTGCAGTGATCGCGCCGCTGCTCGACAACGCGCCCAGGCGCTGCAGCAGTTCGCGTGCGGCGGCCATCGGCCCGGTCGGTGGCGGGTCGAGGAAGCGCAGGTCGCTGCTGCCCCAGGCGGCCAGTTCCAGCGCAAGGCCGGCCAGTTCAACCTGGTCGATCTCGGCGCGACGCTGCGGTTCCAGCCGCTGCGACTGCGGCCACAGCCGCCAGGCCACGCCCTCGGCCACGCGCCCGGCACGGCCGGCACGCTGGTCGGCCGAGGCCTGCGCAATGGCGACCACGTCCAAGCGGGTGAATCCACTGTTGGGGTCGTAGCGGGGCTCGCGCGCCTGGCCGCTGTCGATCACCACGCGCACGCCGGGCAGGGTCACCGAGGATTCGGCGACGTTGGTGGCCAGCACCACGCGGCGGCGGCCGTCGCTCGCGGCCTGCAGCACGCGCGCCTGCTGTTCCACCGGCAGTTCACCGTGCAGGGCCAGTACGTCCACCGCAGCGCCAGCAAGGCTGTCCTGCAGGCCTGCCTGCACGCGTGCGATCTCACGTTGGCCGGGCAGGAACACCAGCAGGTCACCGGGGTGCTCGGCCAGCGCCTGCTGCACCGCGCGCCGCACCTGCAGTTCCAGCGCCTCGTCACGCCGGGCAGGGAAGTGGCTGATCGCCACCGGATAGCTGCGGCCTTCGCTGCTCAGTCGTGGTGCATCGAGGAAGCGCGCCAGGCGTTCGCCATCGAGCGTCGCCGACATCACCAGCAACCGCAGGTCATCGCGCAGCTGCGACTGCACGTCCAGCGCCAGCGCCAGGCCCAGGTCGCCACTGAGGTGGCGCTCGTGAAATTCGTCGAACAGGATCGCGCCCACGGTCTCCAGCATTGGATCGTCCTGCAGCATCCGGGTCAGGATGCCCTCGGTGACGACCTCGATGCGCGTGCGCGCCGATACCTTGTTCTCGAAGCGGATGCGGTAGCCGACGATGCCGCCGACCTCCTCACCGAGCTGGCGTGCCATGAACATCGCGGCACTGCGCGCGGCCACCCGGCGTGGTTCCAGCAGGATGATCCTGCGACCCTCCAGCCACGGCGCATCGAGCAGCGCCAACGGCACCTGGGTGGTCTTGCCCGCGCCAGACGGGGCTTCCAGCACCAGCCGCGGGTGCACGGCCAGGTGCTGCTGGATCTGCGGCAGCAGCGGAGAGATGGGGAATTGCGGGGCGTTCATCTGCAAAGGATAAGGGGCCATGGCGGGCACGGGTACAATGCGCGGGTTTTCCTGCCTCTGCTGCCCCCATGCATCTGATCGATATCGGCGCCAACCTGACCCACGACTCCTTCGACCGCGACCGCGACGCCGTGCTGGACCGCGCACGCCAGGCCGGTGTGGTGCAGATGATCATCACCGGTGCCAGCCGCGAGCATTCGCCGCTGGCCCTGCAGCTGGCGCAGCAGCACCCGGGCTTCCTGTACGCCACTGCCGGCGTGCACCCGCACCACGCGGTGGAGTACACCGACGAGTGCGATGCGGAGATGCGCGCACTGCACGCCCATGCCGAAGTGGTGGCGGTGGGAGAGTGCGGGCTGGACTATTTCCGCGATTTCTCTCCGCGCCCGGCGCAGCATCGCGCGTTCGAGCGCCAGCTGCAGCTGGCTGCAGACAACGGCAAGCCGCTGTTCCTGCACCAGCGCGACGCGCATGCCGATTTCATGGCGCAGATGAAGAATTTCGAAGGCCGCATCGGTCCGGCCGTGGTGCACTGCTTCACCGGCGAGCGCCAGGAGCTGTTCGATTATCTCGACCAGGACTGGTACATCGGCATCACCGGCTGGCTGTGCGACGAGCGCCGTGGCGGTCACCTGCGCGAGCTGGTGAAGAACATTCCGGCCAACCGGTTGATGATCGAGACCGACGCACCGTACCTGCTGCCGCGCACCTTGAAGCCGATGCCGAAGGACCGCCGCAACGAACCGGTGTTCCTGTCGCACATCGTGGAAGAGCTGGCGCGGGACCGTGGCGAGGATGTGCAGACCACGGCCGCAAACGCCACGGCTGCCACGCGTGCGTTCTTCCGGTTGCCGGACGCCGCCTGATCGGCAAACGGTAGTGCCGGCCGCTGGCCGGCAATCGAACCCTGCTGCCGGCCAGCGGCCGGCACCACCCGTCAGCCGGGAACGCCCGGATCCGGTAGCGCCGGGCCATGCCCGGCGAGCGAAGCGGCAAGATCCGTCAGCCCTTCCCGATACGTTGGAAACCGCGGCGTCCAGCCCAGCGCGTCGCGCGTGCTGCGGCTGTCGATGCGCTTGCTGCTCTGGTAGAAGCGCCGCAATGTCGCGCTGACTGATGGATCGTCCCAGGCCACCGCGGGCGGCAGGGTAAATCCCCCCAGCTGCGCGGCGAAGGCCAGTACATCCTGCGGTGGCGCCGGTTGGTCATCGCTCGGCAGATACAGTGCGTTGGCCATGGGGCGTTGCATCGCGGCGATCACCACCGCAGCCAGGTCGTCCACGTGCAGGCGATTGAACACCAGCCCTGGCCGCACCACGTGCCGCGCGCGGCCCTGCGCCAGCTGCAGCAGCGCGTTGCGCCCGGGTCCGTAGAGGCCCGGCAGGCGGAACATCGCCGAGGCGATACCGCGCGCATCCGCCAGCGCACGCCATTGCGTTTCGGCGAGGCGACGCTGCATGCCTGCCGGCCCGGTGGCATCGGCCACGCTGTGCTCATTGATCCAGCCACCGTCGCGGTCGCCGTAGACCGAGGTCGACGACAGGTAACCGAGCCAACGCAGTGAACTGCTGTCGCGCAACGCGGCATGCAGCAGGCGCAGCGCCGGGTCGCCCTCGGCATCGGGAGGGACGCTGCACAGCACCGCGTCGGCATGGGCAATCGCAGCGAGCAGGCTCGGGGCAAGCGCGGCGTCAGCACGTAGCTGATGACGCAGCAGGCCATCGTCAGGTGCCGACGCCGGATCGCGCACCGTGCCTTCCACGTGTACGCCCTGGGCCTGAAGGCGCGCGGCCAACACGCGGCCACTCCAGCCCATGCCGAGGATCAGTACGCGCTTCGGCAACGGGCCAGGCATGTTCATCGGATCACACCGAGCGCTGGGCCTGGTAGGCCTGCAGGCTGCTGTAGGCGACCTGCAGCAGCAACGCTTCCTGGCCCGCGGCGCGCGCACGCGCCAGCATGTCGCCGACGATCTGGGCCGCTTCCACCTGCTGGCCTGCCTCCAGGTCGCGCAGCATCGACGCCTTCAACGCCGAACCGGCCTGGGTCAGGGTGCCACGCGCGGTGTCCTGCGCCGCCTGCGGCACCGGCTCACCCGCTGCTTCGGCCACCGCCAGGCATTCGTCATAGAGCCCACGCACGATGGCGTCGCCGTCGTCGGTGGCCACGATCGTGCCGATGTCCGCACGCAGCAGGCAGGTGGCCGCCGCCAACGCGGTCAGGAAGGTGTACTTGATCCACTGTTCCTGGCCGATGTGCTCACTGGCCAGATGATCGAGATTGGCCTGCGCACACGCTGCTGCGAACGCCTGCACGCGCGCGGAGATCGCACCGCCATCGCGTTCGCCGAAGGTCAGCTTGGCCGGCTTGCCCAGGTGCAGCACGGCCCCATCAGGCGCCTTGGTCGCACTGATGAAGCACAGACCGCCGAGCACGGCGTCGCGACCGAAGCGCGCGTCGAGCGCGTTGTAGTGATGCAGGCCGTTGAGGATCGGCAACACGGTGGTACCCGCGCCCACCGCCGGGGCGATGGCATCGATCGAGCTGTCCAGATCGTAGGCCTTGCAGCTGAGGATCACCAGATCGAACGGCTTGTCCGCAGCCAGCGCAGGCAGGGCATCTGCGGTGACGTGCTGCACCGGGAACGTGGCATCGCCCACCGGGCTGCGCAGCACCAGGCCATCACGATCCAGCTGCGCGGCGCGCGCGGGGCGCACGAGGAAGGTCACGTCCACGCCAGCCTGGGCCAGGCGACCACCGAAGTAACCGCCGGTACCGCCGGCGCCGAGGATCAGGATACGCATTGCACGCTCACTGCAGTTGGGGGATTCACTGCAGCGATTGTGCCGGAGTTTGCGGCCAACGGCTGAGCCCCTCGTGGTGGTTTGAAGCGCAAGCTGTGTTTGGGTCGGGCGGGGTGGGCTCACGGGGGACGCCGCAAGTACGTCCGTGTAGGCTTGGCCGCGCCATCCATGGCGCGGACACCCCCGCGAGCCCACCCCGCCCGACCCCTGACGGTTTCCGTGTGCGTCCACCACGGAAAACAAAGAAGAAAAGCAACAGCGGGTCGCTTCGCTCGTTCCACGCGATCATCTTTCCGATGGATCCCCATCCATCAGTTCACAAACGAAAAGAGCCGAGCAGATGCTCGGCTCCATCGCGAATGCTTCATCCACGCATGGCGTGGATCTACTGTGTCGACCAGGGTCGACACCCACCAACAGCAGCACAGACGCCGTTCCGACAGCAGCGGAAAACTGTCGAAGGTGGGGTGGTGTCGGGTTGCGGGGTGTCCGCGCCATGGATGGCGCGGCCAAGCCTACAAGGACGTACTTGCGGCGTCCCCGCAACCCGACACCATCCCGCCATCCCACGGATATCTCGCTTTTGACGTTGACGTTGCTGTTGACGTTGCTGTTGCTGTTGCCGGCCAGCGGCCGGCACTACCACTGCGGGTGCAGGGCCGCAGGCCCTGCAGAACATCCTCAGCTGCGCATGCCCACGCCACGGCGCAACAACCACAGCGCCAGCGCCGTCAGCACCACCACGAAACCGATCATCAGCGCATACGCCACCACCACCGGCACGTCGCTGCTGCCCAGCAGGCCATAGCGGAACGCGTTGACCATGTAGAAGATCGGGTTCGCGTGCGTGGCCGCCTCCGCCCATGGCGGCAGCAGTTTCACCGAATAGAACACGCCGCCCAGGTAGGTCAGCGGAGTCAGGATGAAGGTCGGCACGATCGCCACGTCATCGAACTTCTTCGCATACACCGCGTTGATGAAGCCGGCCAGCGAGAAGATCGTCGCGCCCAGGATCACCGTGGTCAGCGTCACCAGCGGATGCGGGATGCGCACCGGAGTGAAGAACATCGCGATGATCAGCACGATCACGCCCACCATCAGGCCGCGCAGCACCGCACCGGCCACGTAGCCCCACAGGATCACCCAGTTCGGCATCGGGCTGACCAGCAGCTCTTCCACGTGGCGGCCGAACTTGGCGCCGAAGAACGAGGAGCTGATGTTGCCGTAGCTGTTCTGGATCACGCTCATCATCACCAGGCCCGGCACGATGAACTGCATGTAGGTGTAGCCGCCCATGTCGCCCACGCGCGAACCGATCAGGCCGCCGAAGATCAGGAAGTACAGGGTCATGGTGATCGCCGGCGGTACCAGGGTCTGGCCCCAGATGCGCATGATGCGGGCGACTTCGCGGCGCACGATGGTCATCAGTGCGATGCGGTTGCGCTGGCCGTCGGTCAGGACCGGGGTCGGGGTGCTGCTCATGCGGACGTCTCCTGGTTGCCGGTGAGGCGCACGAACAGTTCCTCCAGGCGGTTGCTCTTGGTACGCATCGAGCGCACGCGGATGCCCGCCGCGTTCAGTGCCTCGAACACGCGGTTGAGGTCCATCGCACGTGGCATGTCGATGTCCAGCGTATGGCCGTCGGTGGCGGTCAGGGTTGCCCCCTCGATCACCGGCAACTGGGCGGGCAGGGTGCCGTCGATGTCCAGCAGGAAGCCTTCCACGTCAAGCTTGGCCAGCAGTTCGCGCATCGGGCCCTGGGTGACGATCTGGCCGTGGTCGATGATGGCCAGGTTGCGGCAAAGGTGCTCGGCCTCTTCCAGGTAGTGGGTGGTGAGGATGATCGTGGTGCCGGCGGCGTTGATCTCCTTCAGCACCCGCCACATGTCGCGGCGGATCTCGATGTCCACGCCAGCGGTCGGTTCGTCCAGGATCAGCAGGCGCGGCCGGGTCATCATCGCGCGGGCGATCATCAGCCGGCGCTTCATGCCACCGGACAGGGTGCGGCTCATCACCTGCGCCTTCTCCCACAGGTGGGCGCGCTTGAGCTCGACTTCGGCCATCTGCTCGGCTTCGGCGCGCGGCACGCCGTAGAAGCCGGCGTAGTTCACCAGGATGTCGAAGGGCTTTTCAAACAGGTTGAAGTTGATCTCCTGCGGCACCAGCCCGATCAGGCGCATGGTGGCGCTGCGGTTGCGCACCAGGTCGCTGCCGAACACTTCCACCTGGCCCTCGCTGAGGTTGACCAGGGAACTGATGATGCCGATCAGGGTGGACTTGCCAGCACCGTTCGGGCCCAGCAGGGCGAAGAAGTCGCCCGGGGCCACTTCCAGCGAGACCCCTTTCAGGGCCTGGGTGCCGTTGTCATAGGTTTTACGCAGGTCGCGCACGCGCAGGGCGGGCGCCGTATCGTTCAGGGAAGCCAAGCTCGAAGCCTTCGCGCCCATGGGCTGGCGCTGGAGAGGGGCGGGGAAGGTCTATTATAGAAGACCCCGAGGGCTTGCCCCGGCTACACACTGTCCCGAAAAGTCGTGCCTGTCCAATTCCCCATCAAACTGGTCGACCGCCGCATGCTGGCGCCCTCCATCGGCCATTACCAGTTCGTGCGTGACGACGGCCAGCCGCTGGATTTCCAGCCCGGCCAGTTCATCCAGGTCCATTTCAGCTACGCCGATGGCACCGAAACCAAGCGCAGCTATTCGCTGGCGACCATCCATGACCACGCGCTGGGGCCAGGCGAGGCGGTGGATATCGCGGTCAGCTTCGTACCCGGTGGCGCCGCCACGGCGCTGTTCGAGGCGCTGGACATCGGCGGCCAGGTCAGCGCGTCCGGTCCCTACGGTCGGTTCTGCCTGAACCCGGGCGACCACAACGGCCGCTACCTGCTGATCGCCACCGGTACCGGCGTCACCCCGTACCGCTCGATGCTGCCGTTGCTGGCAACGGCGATGGCCGAGCGTGGCGTGCAGGTGGTCCTGCTGCAGGGCGCACGCAGCCCGGGGGAACTGCTGTACAGCGAAGACTTCCACAGCTTCGCCGAAAAGTACCCGAACTTCCGTTATGTGCCTTGCCTGTCGCGGGAACTGCCGGCCGAGCCGCACCCGGACGTACACCATGGCTATGTGCAGCAGGCGCTGGCGGCGTTCACGCCGGACCCGGCCACCGACATCGCCTACCTGTGCGGCAACCCGGACATGGTCGACGCCTGCGCCGAAGCGCTGAAGGCGGCGGGCCTGGGTAATCCGCAGATCCGCCGCGAGAAGTACGTCAGCAGCAAGTAGTGCCGGCCGCTGGCCGGCAACCCCGCACACCGGAGGCGGCATCACGCCGCCCCCGGGACCATGCCTCAGTACGGCACCCACGCATCGCGCCAGGCCGAACCCACGCCCGGCCGGTAGGCCTCGGCGTTGACGTTGCACCACGCGCCTTCCGGGAACGGGCGGCAGGCGTACAGCTTGCCGTCGGTGCCCTTCACCACGGTCTCGCCGGGCTTGTAGCTGCCAAGTCTGGCCGGGTACACGAAGTCGTAGTCGCCACCCGGCGGTGGATCCACAGGATCGACCGGATCCGGAACGCGCGTGTCGAGCTGGAACCGATGACCCGGCTTCAGATAGACGCGGTTCTCGGTGGCCGAGGCGATCGGCCTGATCACACCATTGTTCATCACACCAACGCGCGCCTGCTGTGCACTGGCGTTGACCGCATGGGCCAGAGCCAGCGGCCACTGGTTCGCCGCAGTCTGGCCGGCGGCCAGGGTGATCTCCGGGCGCTCCAGATCGTTGCCTTGGGCGTTGAACACGCGCAGGGTCAGGGTGGTGCCCACTTCCAGCGCGCCGCGGGCGGTGACCGGACCGGCATCCTGCCATTGCGGTGGCGGCTCGACGCCACCGCCTCCCTCGAAACGCACGTCCATGCAGGTATAGAAGGCCTCGGCCGAATCCGAGCGCTGCCAGGTGTTGTAGATCAGGTGCTGGCCGCTGCGCTGGGGCAGTGGGCAGTCCAGCTTGTAGACACCGCCCGCGGACAACGGGACGTCGCCCAGCGTGCAGAACTCCTGCAGGTCGGCCCAGCGCAGCGGGCTGCCCGGCTGCCAGCCATCGCGGGTGACGTAGAACTTCCATTCGCGGGTGGCATGCGGGGCGGAGGCAAGAAATTCAAAGGTGTAACGGCCGTTGCCATCGGCGCGGATCGGCGTGGTCGACCAATCGGACCGGTCCACATCCAGGCCGCGGTACTTGCTGTTGCCACCGCTGCACAGCTCGCCGTCGGGAACGACTGCCTGGTGGTTGCCATTGGCATTGGCCTGGTTGATGCCGGCCCAGTCGTAGAAGGGCTGTGCGCCGCCGATGTCCTTGGCCGCAGCACAGGCGGGGTTGGTCGGCTGCTCTGGATTGCCCTGGTAGCAGGCGTACACCCGGCTGGTGGGTTTGGACATGGTGCCGTGTGCCAGCGCGCTGGCAGAGGCGCCCAGGCTGGCGATGGCAGCCACCGCGAGAGCAAGTCGATTGAGCGGTTGCATGATGGGGTCCTGTGGACGGTGGAAGGTCCAGCGAGTCTCCACACGATGCACAGCGCTAACCATTCAACGATTCCGAAAAGCTGCAGGCTGCGACGGGATGTGCAGTGCCTGCGCGAACGGGTTAACACTTCAAGCCGGACCCGCAGGCCTGCCTCTGCCCCATTGCAGAAGCGGGGCGGCACGCGCGCGCCGCCCCCGCTCAGTCACTCAGTCACTCAGTACGGCACCCAGGCATCGCGCCAGGCCGAACCCACACCCGGCCGGTACGCCTCGGCATTGACGTTGCACCACGCGCCTTCCGGGAACGGGCGGCAGGCGTACAGCTTGCCGTCGCTGCTCTTCACCACGGTCTGCCCGGGCACGTAGCTGCCGATACCGGCCGGATACACATGGTCGAAATCACCGCCGGGTGACGGCGTACCCGGATCTGGCACCTTGGTGTCCAGCTGGAAGCGATTGCCATCCTTCAGGTACACGCGGTTGTCGGTGGCCGAGGCGGTGGGCGTGATCGCGCCGTTGCTGAGTACGCCGACGCGCGCATGCTGGGCACTGGCGTTGACCTTGCGCGCAAGCGCCAACGGCCACTGCGCCGGCGTGGTCTGGCCTGCGGCCAAGGTGGCTTCCACGCGTTCCACGTCGTTGCCGTTGGCATTGAACACACGCAGCGCCAGGGTGGTGCCCACCGGCAGCTCGGTACGTGCAGTCACCGGCCCGGCATCCTGCCACTGCGGCACCGGCGTGGTACCGCCGCCGCCTTCAAAGCGCACGTCCATGCAGGTATAGAACGCTTCGGTGGAATCGGCGCGCTGCCAGGTGTTGTAGATCACATGCTGGCCGCTGCGCTGCGGCAGCGTGCACTGCAGCTTGTAGGTGCCATCGGCCGACAGCGGCGTGTTGCCCAGCGAGCAGAATTCCTGCAGGTCGGCCCAGCGCAGCGGGCTGCCCGGTTGCCAGCCGGCGCGGGTGACGTAGAACTTCCAGTCGCGCGTAGCGTGCGGGGCGGTCGCCTTGAACACGAAGGTGAACCTGCCGTTCGCATCGGGCTGGATCGGTGTGGTCTGCCAGTCGCTGCGCTCCAGGTCCAGGCCGCGGAAGGTCGGGTTGTTGCCGCTGCACAGCTTGCCGTCGGGCACCACGGCCTGATGGTTGCCGTTGGCATTGGCCTGGTTGATGCCGTTCCAGTCGTAGAACGCCTGCGAGCCGGCCACTGCCTTGGCGGCCGCGCAGGCCGGGTTGGTGGGGTTCTCCGGGTTGCCCTGGAAGCAGGCATAGACGCGGCTGACCGGGGTGATCATCGTGCCGTGTGCAGCGGCGTTGCCGGCAACGCCAACACCGGCGCCAACGAAGACGGTGGCCAACAGCAATGGGGTGTATCGCAGAGACATGGCGCATCCTTGTGGTCGTCGAAGGGAGCGGTGACCGCAGCACCCACGCCGTATCGCGCGACGGACGATGAGCGGTACCGCCGCGAGTATCGAGCTGCAACACGCAGTGGGAAACCACGTCAATGCCGATCCGTGACTACGTGTGTGAAGCCCTTCCCGCAGGCTTCACGCCACACTGAACGAACACGCTGGCGGTCACGCCTGCGGCGCGGCGACGATCACGTTCCCGTGCAACGTCATTGCCGCGGGGGGCCGACCCGATTCACCTGGCACGAAAAGCATCCATGTCCTGCGTTGTGCAGCTGCACGAAGGCCACCGTTGTATCGGCGAACAGCCGGTCCAGGTGCGTGGCAACCTCGGTGCCCTGGCAGACCAGGCCGCTCAGCATGAAGTCCGCGCTGTTATAGGCGCGCACCGAGATCAGCCGCCGCTGCACGTAGGCAGGTACCACGCCCGCTGGCAGCATGCAGCGGGTTGCACCGCGCTGCACGAAGATCGGGCCCGAGGCGCGGTATGGCGAATGCGTGGCCAGGTGTGTGTAGGGCAGCAGAAGCAGTTCTGCACCGGCAGGCGCGTCGGTCAGGCTGACCCTGCAGGGGTAGCCGCCGCTGTCGCCGGCGCGCCGGCGCACGATTCCCCGCGCGGCCAGCGCATCGTCGCTGGATTCGAAAAGCGCCTCGAACGGCTGGTGGTCGATGCCACTGAGTTGCCACGGATGCATGGAGTGTCTCCCGGTTCTGCGCGCATTCTGCCGGCGCCACGGGCCGCCTGCTCGCCATTTTCCGCCACCTGATCGCGCTGGCCGATACCGCCCTGTACCGGGCAAAGGCCGAGGGTCGCAACCGCCTGGTGGCCGTGCCGACGCCGGCCCAGGACATCCGCCTGTCGCCGCCAGCGTCCGGCGCGTGTAAGTTGGGTCACATTCGATTGGTCACATCTGCCGCGGCACACCGTCGTGGTGGACAGGAACATCCCCAGGGGAATCACGCACGATGCAAAGACACCATTTCGCGCGGGCCGGGTTGCTGGCCAGCATGCTGATTGCCGGCTGCAGTGCACCGCCGCAGGCAGGGTCCGACGGCGCGGGCGATACACCCAGCCGCCGCTACGGCCAGATCGATTTCCGCCCCTGCACGCTGGCCACCGAAGGCGCCAATGCCAACGTCGAGGCGCAGTGCGCGACGTTCCAGGTGCCCGAAGACCGGAGCAGGCCGGATGGCCGCAGGATCGATCTGCGCGTGGCCTGGCTGGAGTCGGGCAACAGCGGTTCGGGCCTGCCGGACCCGGTGTTCTTCCTGGCCGGCGGACCTGGCCAGGCGGCCAGCGAGGTGGCCGTCATCGTCGATACGGCACTGCGCCAGGTGCGCAAGCAGCGCGACATTTTCCTGATCGACCAGCGCGGCACCGGCGGCTCCAATCCGCTCAGCTGCCTGGGCGCGGACGGCAAGGAGCTGCCGATGGATGAAGACGCTGCGCCCAGCGAGGCGCTGCTGCGCGAGTACGCCGAGCGCTGCGCTGCGTCGCTGAAGGGCCGTGCCGATCCGCGCTTCTATACCACCGCCGAAGCCATCGCCGATCTGGACGCGGTACGCCAGGCGCTGGGCGCCAACACGCTGAACCTGGTCGGTGGCTCGTACGGCACCCGCGTTGCCCAGCGCTACGCGGCCGCGTACCCGCAGCACACCCGCAGCATCGTGATCGATGGCGTGGTACCGAACGAGCTGGTGGTCGGAGGCGATTTCGCCACGACCTTCGACAACGCGATCACCCTGCAGTCCGAGCAGTGCCGCAAGGATGCTGTCTGCAGCAAGCGCTTCCCGGTCGACACCCGTGCGCAGCTGCGCAGCGTGGTGGAAACCCTGCGCCGCGCGCCGGTCACGGTCGACTACCGCGACCCCGGCACCAACGCACCGCGGCAGGACGTGCTGACCCCGGACAGCGTGGTCGGCCTGGCGTTCGCCTTCTCCTACGTACCGCAGTACTCCTCGCTGTTGCCGCTGGTGCTGGATGAAGCGGCACAGGGTCGCTATGCACCACTGGCGTCGCTGGCGCGCGGTGCGACCCGCAGCATGGATTTCCAGATCAACCGCGGCATGCAGTGGTCGGTGATCTGCAGCGAAGACGCTCCGCGCTACCAGGCGCCGGTCGAAAGCAGCGACAGCCTGGTCGGCCCGGAAGTGGCGCGCGCGTTCTTCGCCGCCTGTCCGGTGTGGCCGCACCAACCGGCTGCGGCGGCTGCGGCAGTGCCGCTGCACAGCGACCTGCCAGTGCTGCTGCTGTCCGGCGAACTGGACCCGGTGACGCCGCCGCGTTACGCCGAGCAGGTGCTCAAGGGCCTGCCGAAGGGACGCGCGCTGGTTGCCCGCGGCCAAGGCCACGGCACCCTCACCGCCGGCTGCATGCCACGCCTGATCGGCCAGTTCATCGACACCACCGATGCCAAGGCGCTGGATGCCAGCTGCCTGGACACGCTGAGCTACGTGCCGGCGTTCACCTCGTTCAACGGATGGGCCCCATGATCGTCGCCGACAACCTGCACAAGGCCTTCAATACCCGCACCGGTCGCATCCAGGCGGTGGCCGATGTCGGCTTCCGCGCCGAGGATGGCCGCATCACCGGCCTGCTCGGGCCGAACGGCGCCGGCAAGACCACCACCATGCGCATGCTGTACACGCTGATGACGCCCGATGAAGGCAGCATCACCGTCGATGGCATCGACGCAGCCCGCGATCCGGTGGAAGTGCGTCGCCACCTCGGCGTGCTGCCGGATGCACGTGGCGTCTACAAGCGGCTGACCGCACGCGAGAACATCGCCTACTTCGGCGAGCTGCATGGCCTGTCGGCGTCGCGCATCCGCGAACGCATCGAAGTGCTGTCCCATGCGCTGGACATGGCCGACATCCTCGATCGGCAGACCGATGGCTTCTCGCAGGGCCAGCGCACCAAGACCGCCATTGCCCGCGCGCTGGTGCACGACCCGCGCAACGTGATCCTTGATGAACCCACCAATGGCCTGGACGTGATGACCACCCGCGCGCTGCGCCGCTTCCTGCTGGGCCTGCGCGAGGAAGGGCGCTGCGTGATCCTGTCCAGCCACATCATGCAGGAGGTCGGCGCGCTGTGTGACCACATCGTGATCATCGCCAAGGGTACGGTGATGGCCGCCGGCAGTGCCGATGAACTGCGCGCGCAGTCCGGCGAGCCCAACCTGGAAGATGCGTTCGTGAAACTGATCGGCAGCGAAGAGGGCCTGCACGTATGAGCATGATGTCGACCCTGATGACGGTGATGCGCAAGGAACTGCGCGACCTCTCGCGTGACCGCCGCACACTGCTGCTGACCCTGCTGTTCGGCCCCGTGCTGTACCCGCTGCTGATCCTGGGCATGGGCAAGCTGGCGGAAAGCCGCGTGCGGATCCAGATCGAACAGCCGCTGCAGATCCCGACCATCGGTGCGGAGAATGCGCCGAACCTGGTGCGCTTCCTGGCGGCGCAGGGATTGAACGCCGCGCCGGCACCGAAGGATCTGGCCGAAGCGATCCGCTCGCAGGAGATCGACGTCGCCCTGCGCATCAGCCCTGAGTTCGGCAAGGACTGGGCCGATGGCAAGCCCGCGCTGGTGGAAGTGATCCGTGACAGCACCCGTCGTGCCGCCGAAGTGCCCAGTGCGCGGCTGCAGGCGGCCCTGGCAACCTACAACGGCCAGGTTGGTGCGCTGCGGCTGATGGCGCGTGGCGTCGACGCACAGGTTGCACGACCGCTGGATGTGGCCACCCAGGACATGGCCAGCGCCGAGGCCAAGCGCGGCATGATGCTGTCGATGCTGCTGCCGGTGCTGCTGACGCTGACCTCGTTCATCGGCGGCGCGTACCTGGTGATGGATGCCACCGCCGGCGAGCGCGAACGGCAATCGCTGGAGCCGTTGCTGGCGACCCCGGGATCGCGCAGTGCCATCGTCAGCGGCAAGATCGCCGCCGCCTGCGTGGTCGGCTTCGCCTCGTTGCTGCTGACCTTGATCGCGTTCAAGGCCAGCGCACAGATCGCGCCCGGCAACGTCGGCCGGCAGCTCAACATGAACATCGGCTCGATGCTGCAGATGCTGCTGGTGATGGTGCCGATGCTGCTGATCGGCACCTCGTTGCTGACCTTCCTCTCGGCTGCGGCCAAGAGCATGAAGGAAGCGCAGAGCCACATGACCTGGCTGGTGCTGCTGCCGATGCTGCCCGGCTACGCGCTGATGGCTTACCCGGTGAAGAGCGAGCTGTGGCAGTACGCGGTGCCGTTCCTGTCGCAGAACCAGATGCTGCTGAAGGTGATCCGCCACGAGGACATCAGCCCGACCATCTGGGCGATTTACCTCGGCGCCAGCCTGGCGCTGGCCGCCGTGCTGTGGTTCGCCGCCGTGCGCCGCTACCACAACGAGCGGCTGGCGATTTCCGGCTGAGTGGAACCGGTAGCGCCGGGCCATGCCCGGCGGATGTGGCACGAGGCCCGGTCATGCCGGGCCTCGTGCATTTCAGCGCTGTGAAGCGTTTCCGTCTGCATACCGCGCCGGCGTCACTCCCATCTCGCGCTTGAATACCGCGATGAAAGCGCTGGGCGTGTCGTAGCCCAATGACAGCGCCACGGTGGTGACGGATTCACCGGCCAGCAATCGCGGCAGGGCCAGCAGCACGCGCAGGCGCTGCCGCCAGCGGGTCAGGGTCATGTTCGTTTCGGCCTGCCAGCGGCGGGCGAGGCTGCGACTGGACAGGCCGCTGGCGACTGCCCAGTCCTCGACGGTGCGGGTGTCATGTGGCGCACGTGCCAGGGCGGCGGCGATGCGGCGCAGGCGGCGGTCGCTGGGTTGCTGGAGTGCCAGCGGCAATGGCGTGCCGGCGGCGATCTCATCAATGATCACCCCAGCCAAGCGCTGTTGCCCCGCATCCAACGCCTGCCCGCACCAGTGCAGTGCCCGCGGCACCGCCACCTGCAGCAGGTCGCTGGGCTGGAAGATGCGGGGTGCGGTGGGCAGTCCCGCGCAGGACTCCTTGTTGAAGTACAGGCTCCAGCCATCGAAGCTGCCGATGCTGGAAAGCGCATGCGGGTGCTGCGGCGGAAGCCATGCCACGTGCCCGGCCGGAAGCAGCCAGTGGGTGTTGCCCACCTCGATCCGCAGCAGACCCGTGTGGGCACCCAGCAGTTGCCCGCGCGCGTGCTGGTGGCGGGCGGTGCGCCGTGAACCCGGCATCGCCAGCTGCGTGCCGAGCAGGGCCGGCCCGCCGCTGGCCTCAGCCAACGCAGGGTCGATCAGTGGTGTCTGGAATGTCTGTTCTGCCATATCCATTGGCAGTTATACGGCAGAACGGTAGGTGACGAGCGTTGACACTGGGCGCCCACCCCCCAGGAGCAAGCCATGCAGCCGCACGACATCCTTCCCGACCACCAGAACGAGGTGCAGGTGAACGGCCTCACCGTACGCAAGGGCAGCGTCGGCGCCTTTCTCGCCACCGTGCGGGAGTGGCAGGACCCGGCCCGTGATGCCGACCTCCGAGCCGCCGCCGAAGCTGATCTGCGCGGCCTGCTGCCCGGGCTGCACGCGCTGGGCCTGTTCCAGGTGCTGACCGCGCGTGATCCTGCGCTGCAACGGTTGATCGACAGCGCAGCCTGAAACGCACAAGGCCCGGACATGCCGGGCCTTGCTCCAGAACCGCCGGGCGCGGCCCGGCGCTACCGCCTTGGGCATCAGCCGCCCGGTGCGAACACCAGCGTGCGGCGGGTGGTGACCGGGGCCGTGACCGGCTCGAAGCGCCAGCGCTTGACCGCGTTGAGGGCTTCGCGATCGAAGACACGCGATGGCGTGGCGCGCAGTACGCGCGCATTGGTCACCGAGCCGTCGGTGCCGACGGTGATCTCCACCAGGACTTCGCCGGAGGTACCCGAACGCAGTGCTTCGGCCGGGTAACGCGGGGCTGGCGTGCTGACCGGGCGCAGGCTTGGTGCAGCGGCGGTCGCGACCTGGCGGGCGGCGTTGGCCTGCTGCGCAGCGGCCTGCTGCTGCTTCTGCTCGGCATCGCGACGCGCGGCAGCCTGGCGCTCGGCTTCCTGGCGCTCGCTGTCACGGCGGGCAACGTCCTGCTGCGCAGCAATCTGCTTGGCCGCTTCGGCTTCCTTGGCACGCTGTTCGGTCAGGCGCTGCTGCTCGGCCAGCTGCTTGGTGCGGTCTTCAGCGTCCTTCTTGACCTTCTCGGTCTCGTCTTCGGTGCGCTTGGCGGCAACCTGCACGCCCTTGGTCAGGCCTTCCTTCAGGCGCGGCAGGGCCGGGGCCGAGGCATCGACCTTTTCGATCAGGGCGACCAGCCGCTGCGCTTCAGTGAAATCCTCGCGACCCAGATGCTGCTCGGCGGCGATCAGGGTGTACGGCAGAAGATCGGTCAGCGCGCTCTTCACCGAGGCATCGTCCGGCGTCTTGTCGCGCAGTGCCAGGTAGTACTCGATCGCGTTGTCGCCGGCCGGGGCGTACATGCGGTTCTCGCGCAGTGCCTGGCTGGCCGATTCGCGCAGCTGCTCGGTACCCATCGACTGCACCTTGGCGGCCACTGCCGGTGCGGCTGGTGCTGCAGCGGCGGGAGCGGCGGCGCCCTGCGCGGCCGGAGCCGGTGTTTCATCCTTGCCCGAGCAGGCAGCCAGGGCCAAAGCCAGAGCGACCGGCAACCACCGGCGCGCGGCAGCGATCATTGCGACGTGCGACATCCTGCTCCCCTCTAAGAAGACGACGTTACGAAAAACGTAGATACGCATGGCCGGGACGCAAGGTCCGGGCGTGGCGGGGGACGTTTCCCAGCGTCACCGTCGCCTGTAGCGAGGGTGCAATCTAGCATCCCGGCCACCCTTGCGCACAAGGGCCGGGAGCGGAGCCGGCAACGGCAGTCGTGCCGCCGCCGGCGTTGATGTCAGTGCGCGACAGCCTTGCTGTGGCTGTTGGACATCAGCTTGTCGGTCCAGGCGATGCCGATGGCCGAGAGGATGAACACGCAGTGGATGATGGTCTGCCACAGCACGCCATCGGGGGTCAGGGTGGTGCAGGTATCGGCGCCGGCGTTGTAGAAGCTTGCCGATGCCGACGAAGCCGCCGCAGCCCATTGCTCCGGCTTGCACAGCGGCAGGCCGTTCAGCGGGCTGGCTGCGATGAACGTCTTCAACAGATGGATCGAGGAGATGCCGATGATCGCCATCGCCAGCTTCACCTTCAGCACGCTGGCGTTGACGTGGCTCAGCCATTCCGGCTGGTCCGGGTGGCCTTCCAGGCGCAGGCGCGAGACGAAGGTTTCATAGCCGCCGACGATCACCATCACCAGCAGGTTGGAGATCATCACCACGTCGATCAGGCCCAGCACGATCAGCATGATCTGCTGCTCGCCCATCGACACCGAGTGCGAGATCAGGTGCCACAGTTCCTTGCCGAACAGGAACACGTAAACGCACTGGGCAACGATCAAACCCAGGTACAGCGGCAGCTGCAGCCAGCGGGTAGCGAAGATCAGGCTGGACAGCGGGGACAGTAGCGGTCGGTTTGCACTCATGCGGAGGATGCTGCGTTTCGGGGGAGAGGCGAGGTTACCGGCCCGCCATGACGGTGCCAAGCCAACGCACGCACTAGACTTCAGGTTCCTTTCCGTACCCCAGAGCCGCCGCCATGATCGACCTGTATTACTGGCCTACCCCGAACGGCCACAAAGTGACCCTGCTGCTGGAAGAAGCCGGCCTGGAGTACCGCATCCATCCGGTCAACATCGGTTCGGGCGACCAGTTCAAGCCGGAATTCCTGGCCATTTCCCCCAACAACAAGATGCCGGCCATCGTCGACCACGCCCCGGCCGACGGCGGTGCCCCGCAGAGCGTGTTCGAGTCCGGTGCGATCCTGCTGTACCTGGCCGAGAAGACCGGCCGCTTCCTGCCAGCCGACCTGCGTGGCCGCGTCACCACCCTGGAATGGCTGTTCTGGCAGATGGCCGGGCTGGGCCCGATGAGCGGGCAGATGGGCCACTTCAATGTGTACGCGCCGGAGAAGATCCCGTACGCGATCGAGCGCTACGACAATGAAGTGCGCCGCCTGCACGGGGTGATGGACAAGCGCCTGGCCGAGCACGCCTTCCTGGCCGGCGAGGAGTACACCATCGCCGACATGGCCAGCTACCCGTGGGTTGGCGCCTACGACAAGCTGCCGGCGGACTTCGACGCGTTCCCGAACCTCAAGCGCTGGCACCAGGCCATCGCCGCCCGCCCGGCGACCCAGCGCGCCTATGCGCTGCGCCAGCAGGTAAACCCGGACGCGGGCAAGCCGCTCAGCGACGAAGAGCGCAGGCACCTGTTCGGCAAGCGCTGACCCGGGAAGGTGGGTGCCGACCGTTGGTCGGCACTCATTATGGGAAGACCTCATGGGCAGAAGGTCATGCTGTCTTCCTGCACCGCCTTGGTTAGGATGGACGCTGACCGTCCCGCGCCTGTCGCGGTGGCGGACCTGCCGTTTGCCGGGATCCTCCATGCGCCATCTGTTCGCCTCGCTCGCCCTCATGCTTGCCACCAGTACCGTCGCCCACGCTGAAAAACTCACCCTGGAAGCCATCACCGGCCCGCTGCCGTTGTCCGGCCCGACCCTGATGAAGCCGAAGGTGGCGCCGGATGGTTCGCGCGTGACCTTCCTGCGCGGCAAGGACAGCGACCGCAACCAGCTGGACCTGTGGAGCTATGACATCGGCAGCGGCCAGACCCGCCTGCTGGTGGATTCGAAGGTGGTGCTGCCCGGCACCGAAACCCTCAGCGACGAGGAAAAGGCCCGCCGCGAGCGCCAGCGCATCGCCGCCATGACCGGCATCGTCGACTACCAGTGGTCGCCGGACGCGCAGCGCCTGCTGTTCCCGCTGGGCGGCGAGCTGTACCTGTACGACCTCAAGCAGGAAGGCAAGGCCGCGGTGCGCCAGCTGACCCACGGCGAAGGCTTTGCCACCGACGCCAAGCTGTCGCCCAAGGGCGGCTTCGTCAGCTTCATCCGCGGCCGCAACCTGTGGGTGATCGACCTGGCCAGCGGAAAGCAGATGCAGCTGACCGGGGATGGCAGCACGACCATCGGCAACGGTATCGCCGAATTCGTCGCCGACGAGGAGATGGATCGCCATACCGGTTACTGGTGGGCACCCGACGATTCGGCCATCGCCTACGCCCGCATCGATGAAAGCCCGGTGCCGGTGCAGAAGCGTTACGAGGTCTATGCCGACCGCACCGATGTGATCGAACAGCGCTACCCGGCCGCCGGCGATGCCAACGTGCAGGTGAAGCTGGGCGTGATCTCGCCGGCCGAACATGCGCAGACGCAGTGGATCGACCTTGGCAAGGAACAGGACATCTACCTGGCCCGCGTCGATTGGCGCGATCCGCAGCACCTGAGCTTCCAGCGCCAGTCGCGCGACCAGAAGAAGCTCGACCTGGTGGAAGTCACCCTGGCCTCGAACCAGCAGCGCGTGCTGGCCCACGAGACCAGCCCGACCTGGGTGCCGCTGCACAACAGCCTGCGTTTCCTCGACGACGGCATCGTGCTGTGGTCGTCCGAGCGCACTGGCTTCCAGCATCTGTACCGCATCGACAGCAAGGGCAAGGCCACCGCGCTGACCCACGGCAACTGGTCGGTGGATGAACTGCTGGCGGTCGATGAAAAGGCCGGCCTGGCGTACTTCCGTGCCGGCATCGAATCGGCGCGCGAAAGCCAGATCTACGCCGTGCCGCTGCAGGGCGGCCAGCCGCAGCGCCTGTCGAAGGCACCGGGCATGCACAGCGCCAGTTTCGCGCGCAACGCCAGCGTGTACGTGGACAGCTGGTCCAACAGCAGCACGCCGCCGCAGATCGAACTGTTCCGCGCCAATGGCGAGAAGATCGCCACCCTGGTCGAGAACGATCTGGCCGATCCCAAGCATCCGT
Source organism: Stenotrophomonas sp. MYb57 (assembly GCF_002966815.1). Classification (NCBI taxonomy): domain Bacteria; kingdom Pseudomonadati; phylum Pseudomonadota; class Gammaproteobacteria; order Lysobacterales; family Lysobacteraceae; genus Stenotrophomonas; species Stenotrophomonas sp. MYb57. Next base: position 4,473,705 of record NZ_CP023271.1, on the reverse strand, counting down.
ATGCACGCTACCGCGACGCGCAGCGCCCGGTCGAATTCGGCACGCTCACCGCGGCCGACGGCAGGACGCCGCTGAACTACAGCGTGATCAAGCCGGCAGGCTTTGACCCGGCCAAGCGCTATCCGGTGGCTGTGTACGTGTATGGCGGCCCGGCCAGCCAGACCGTCACCGACAGCTGGCCTGGCCGTGGCGACCATCTGTTCAACCAGTACCTGGCCCAGCAGGGCTATGTGGTGTTTTCGCTGGACAACCGCGGTACCCCGCGCCGCGGCCGTGACTTCGGTGGCGCGCTGTATGGCAAGCAGGGCACGGTGGAAGTGGCCGACCAGCTGCGCGGCGTGGCCTGGCTGAAGCAGCAGCCGTGGGTGGACCCGGCGCGCATCGGCGTGCAGGGCTGGTCCAACGGCGGCTACATGACCCTGATGCTGCTGGCCAAGGCGTCGGACAGCTACGCCTGTGGCGTGGCCGGCGCACCGGTCACCGATTGGGGCCTGTACGACAGCCACTACACCGAGCGCTACATGGACCTGCCGTCGCGCAACGACGCCGGTTACCGCGAAGCACGCGTGCTGACCCACATCGAGGGCCTGCGCTCGCCGCTGCTGCTGATCCACGGCATGGCCGACGACAACGTGCTGTTCACCAATTCGACCAGCCTGATGAGCGCGCTGCAGAAGCGCGGCCAGCCGTTTGAACTGATGACCTACCCCGGTGCCAAGCACGGCCTGTCCGGTGCCGACGCACTGCATCGCTACCGCGTTGCCGAAGCTTTCCTGGGGCGTTGCCTGAAACCTTGATCATCATCCGGGAAGGAGCCCGCCCATGACCCTGCCGCCGCCGATTCCTGCTCCCTCCACCCTGGCTTCCGGCTGGTGGTGCCGGCATTGGCGTTGGGCGATGCCGTTGGCGGTGCTGCTGTTCCTGGCCGCACTGGGCGGCGCCATCGCCTGGAGCCTGCTGCGCTGGACCGAGGCCGCGCACGACAGTGCGCCGATGCGCGAGGCCATGCGCCGCGCCGGCTGCAGCGTCGAACTGGTGCAGGTGTTCGGGGAACCGCTGCAGGCCGGCACGCTGCCGCTGGGCAGCATGCAGACCGCCATCAACGGCGAGCGCGACGTTGGCCTGACCGTGGCGCTGGAAGGACCGCATGCGCACGGCCGCCTGTTCGTGAAGGGCACCCGCAGCGACGACGTGTGGGATTACCCGGTGATGTACGTGCTGGCCGAAGACAAGCAGACCTTCGACCTGAGCGCGCTGGATGATGCCGAGGCGGCCGGCGAATGCGAACTGCAGGCCTGTCGCGATCGTGGCGAATGCGCGCTGACGGCAGCGTTGTAGATGGCGTGACCTCCGGCCGATTGTCGCCACCGCCGTGAGCGCGTAGGGTGCGGGCAACCCTGTCCTGGAGTGCTCCATGAAGCCGATCGCGCTTGCCATCGCCCTGGCCCTGACCGCCGCCCCGCTGCTGTCGGCCCCACCGGCCCTGGCCGCACCGGCCGCCAAGGCCTCCACGCCGGCCAGCCCGGCCTGGGTCGCGCGCAGCAACGCGCTGGCGCAGATCCTGCTGGATGCGCAGGGGCCGTTCCAGCCCGAGGAGACCGGCTTCTTCGGCGTGCCCGGCTATGACGACAAGGTCGCCGACCTCGGCCCGGACAACGACCAGCGCTACCGCGCCGCGATGGCCAAGGCCCGCGACGAACTGAAGGCCAAGCTGGCCAGCGAGAAGGATCCCAACGTCCGCCAGGACCTGGAGATCATGATCGCCGCCGCCAACCAGAGCATCGAAGGCAGCGGGCTCAACCAGAAGTACCTGCTGCCGTGGCGTGATGCGCCGCAGAGCGTGTTCAGCGGCCTCAACCTGCTGCTGTCCGACCAGGTGCCGGCCGAGCGCCGGGCCAAGGCGGTCGATCGCCTCAAGGCGTATGCGGGCCTGCAGCCGGGCGGCACCGCGTTCACCACGCTGGCCCGCCAGCGTTACGAAGAGCGGTTGAAGGACAGCACGCTGCTGCAGCCGACGAAGATCGAAGTGCAGCAGTCGCTGGACAACGTCGAGACCTACATCACCGGCATCGAGTCGCTGCTGAAGAAGTACCAGGTCGCTGGTGCCGACGAGGCGATGAAGGCGCTTGCCGCACAGATGAAGGACTACGCCGCATGGACCCGCAAGGAGGTGCTGCCGAAGGCACGTGCCGATGCGCGCCTGCCGGCTCCGCTGTACGCCTACCAGCTCAAGCAGGTCGGCATTGATATCGACCCGAAGCTGCTGATGCAACGCGCGCAGCTGGAGTTCATGGAAACCCGCTCGGCGATGCGCCAGCTGGCGCCGCTGGTGGTGAAAGAGAAGGGCCTGAAGGTCAGTGATCCGAGCGACCCGGTGGCGGTGATCCGCGCGCTGAAGGGCGAGAAGATTGCCGATGACCAGCTTGAAGGCCACTACCGCAAGGTGATCGATGCCATCGATCCGTTGATCCGCGAACACCGCATCGTCGACGTGCCGCAGCGCGCGATGCAGATGCGCCTGGGCTCGGCCGCCGAAAGCGCTGCCAGCCCGGCACCGCACTTCCTGCCTGCGCCGCTGGTCAACAACACCGGGCAGCAGGGCACCTTCGTGCTGCCGCTGGGCAACCCGGCCGCCGGTGCGGGTGCGCAGTACGACGACTTCAACTTCGGTTCGGCGGCCTGGACGCTGAGCGCGCATGAAGGCCGCCCGGGCCACGAGCTGCAGTTCACCGCGATGGTCGAGCGTGGCGTGTCGCTGGCGCGCACCATGTTCGCGTTCAATTCGGTGAACGTGGAAGGCTGGGCGCTGTATGCCGAGGCGGAGATGGTGCCGTACGAGCCGCTGGACGGACAGATGATCGCGCTGCAGTTCCGCCTGTTGCGTGCCGCCCGCGCGATGCTGGACCCGATGCTCAATCTCGGCCTGACCGACCGTGCCAACGGCGAGCGCGTGCTGATCGAGCAGGTGGGTCTGTCCAAGGCGATGGCCACCCAGGAACTGGACCGTTACATGGTGCGCATGCCGGGCCAGGCGGGCAGCTACTTCTACGGCTACACCCGCATCCTCGAACTGCGCATGCAGACCGAGCTGGCACTGGGCGCGAAGTTCGACCGCCTGGCGTTCAACAACTTCCTGCTCGACCAGGGCCTGTTGCCGCCGGACCAGCTGGCCGAAGCCGTGCAGCAGCAGTTCGTCCCGAAATACAGGAAGAACTGACCGGTAGTGCCGGCCGCTGGCCGGCATTGCCTTTGCCTGCGGTTGCCGGCCAGCGGCCGGCACTACCGCCACGTCAGCGCTGCGGGGTGATCGTCTGCGTCGGCAGGCGTGCCGGCGGCGCCGGATCCGGTACCCAGATCGCCACGCCGGCGGCGCGCTTCTGCGTCGTCGGTATGCCGATGCCCACGCCGCCGCCCACGTGCGAACCGTAACTGCCGGCACCCACCGACATGCCGACCGGTGAGCCGCTGCTGCCCACGCCCATCAGGATCACGCCGTTGGCACCCAGTGCAGCCGCTTCGCGCTTGAGGCGAGCCACGGCGGCATCGGTCTGGCCCTGCGTGCCGAAGCCCACCGCCGAAGACGATTCCAGCTGGGCGATTTCCTGCGAACCGGCGGGCGGCGTCGAATAGATCTGCACCTGGGACGGATCGATCGGCGCGCGGGCGCGGCCCAGCATGACCTTGGAGGTACTGGCGCAACCGGCAACGGTCAGCAGCATGGCCGCCAAGGCGACCCAACGGATGTTCATGGCGTATACCCCTGTAGGACTGGTTCGGATCATCAGCCGGGCACTCTGAATCGGCGCCAACATCGGGGCTCGACCCATGGCCGCACGCTAGCACGGGGCCGGTGAGGCTGACGGCAACGGCGGTAGGCGGCGCTGCCGGGAACGGCTATGGTTGGCGCATGAACAACCACGGGAGGGCGCTATGGGTGTGATCAGTCTGTTGTGGGGCGTGCTGGCGCTGCTGTGGATGATCCTGGCGTTGATACCGCTGCTGGGCTGGGGCAACTGGTTCCTGATCCCGTTCGCCGCGGTCGGCGCGATCATCGCCGCGCTCGGCATCCTGTTCACCCACCCCAGCAAGCGCGGCCGGGCGTGGACCGGGCTGATCCTGAACGGCATCGTGGTGGTGGTCGGCATCCTGCGCCTGGGGCTGGGCGGCGGCGTGATCTGAGCCGGCCGGGCCGGTGCGACCGGGCGTCGCAGGGACACGGCCGCCGGCCGGGCAGGGAGTAGAATGGGCGGCTGCGCGAGCCCCCCGCGTGCCTGTCGAACCGCGCCCTGCGCGGCTGCTCCCATGATCATTCGTTCCCGTCCCCACGGCTGGCAACTGCTGTACATCCTGCGTGGCTCGATCGTTCCGGCCATCGCGCCGAAGGTGCTGGCCATCCTCGTCCTGTCCATCGCGGTCGCCGCGGTGGTGGAAATGGCGCCGCCGATCGGCATCGAGCGCGTCTCGGTCACCCCGTTCACCCTGCTCGGCCTGGTCCTGTCGATCTTCCTCAGCTTCCGCAACAGCGCCTGCTACGACCGCTGGTGGGAGGGCCGCAAGCTGTGGGGCCAACTGGTCTTCGAATCGCGCTCGCTGGCGCGGCAGGTACAGGTGCTGCTGGCCGATGACGCACCGCGCCGCCAGCGCATCGGCTACCTGACCACCGCCTTCGCCCATGCACTGGCCGCGCGCCTGCGCGCCCGCGACGTCGCGCTGGCGGCGGTGCCATGGCTGGACGAGGAACAGCGCGGGCAGCTCGCCCAGCGCGAGAACGTGCCCGATGCGTTGCTGGCGATGATCGCCGCCGAACTGGCCCAGGCCCGTCGCGCCGGCACGCTCGATTCCATTCTTTACGTCCAGCTGGAAGAGCGCCTGCACGCGATGTCCTCGATCCAGGCTGGCTGCGAACGCATCCTGACCACCCCGCTGCCGTTCGCCTACACCCTGCTGCTGCACCGCTGCGCGTGGATGTTCTGCGTGCTGCTGCCGTTCGGCCTGGCCAGCTCGCTGGGCTGGGCCACGCCGGTGCTGTCGGCGGTGCTGGCCTACGCCTTCTTCGGACTGGACCAGCTGGGTGAAGAAATGGAAGACCCGTTCGGCCTGGAGCCGAACGACCTGCCGCTGGACGCGCTGGTGCGCACCATCGAGATCGACCAGCTCGACGCCCTCGGCGAACGCCCGTTGCCCGCACCCCTGCTGCCGCAGGGCTACCTGTTGCAATAGCCACTCCCCGGAGCCTGCCATGCCTCATCCCCATTACCGCCCGCGGCGCATGCGCCATGACGAATTCTCGCGCCGCCTGATGCGCGAGAACACGCTGACCACCGACGACCTGATCTATCCGGTGTTCGTGCACGAACCGGCCGGTCGCGTGGCGGTGCCGTCGATGCCGGGTGTGGAGCGGCTGTCGATCGAAGAGCTGCTGAAGGTGGCCGAGGAAGCGCTGGAACTGGGCATCCCGGTGATCGACCTGTTCCCGGTGCTGGATGCCTCGCAGAAGTCGCTGGATGCCTCGGCGGCGTGGGCCGAGGACGGCCTGGCGCAGCGTGCGATCCGCGCGCTGAAGTCGCGCTTCCCGGAGCTGGGGGTGATGACCGACGTGGCCCTGGATCCGTACACCACGCACGGCCAGGACGGCATCATCGATGACAAGGGCTACGTGCTCAACGACATCACCGTCGAAGCGCTGGTCAAGCAGTCGCTGTCGCATGCCGAGGCAGGCGCGGACATCATTTCGCCGTCGGACATGATGGATGGCCGCATCGGTGCGATCCGTCGTGCGCTGGACGCCGACCACCACCTCAACGTGCGCATCATGGCCTACTCGGCCAAGTACGCGTCGGCGTTCTACGGTCCGTTCCGCGATGCGGTGGGCAGTGCGGCCAGCCTCGGCAAGGCCGACAAGAAGACCTACCAGATGGACCCGGCCAATGGTGACGAGGCGATGCGCGAGATCGCCCTGGACCTGGAGGAGGGCGCGGACATGGTGATGGTCAAGCCGGGCATGCCGTACCTGGACCTGGTGCGGCGGGTGAAGGAAACCTTCGGGGTTCCGACCTTCGCTTACCAGGTCAGTGGCGAGTACGCGATGATGAAGGCGGCGTTCGCCAACGGCTGGCTGGACGAGCGCGCCTGCGTGCTGGAATCGCTGCTGGGCTTCAAGCGTGCCGGCGCCGATGGCGTGCTGACCTATTTCGCGCCGCAGGTGGCGCGTTGGCTGCGCGAGCGCTGACAATAGCGCCCACGACGGACGGAGGAACACGCGATGGGACCTGAAATGGGTTGGATGCAATGGTTGATCTGGGGCACCGGTACGCTGGTGTTCGGGGCCATCATCGTCGGCGTGTTCGTTGCTGCCTGGCGCGCCGCGCGGCGCCCGCCGGAGCAGCTCTCCGCTGCGGCCCGGGTTGCCCGCGAGCAGGCCGTGCCGGAAAGCGTGCAGGCCGAACTGGCCGCACTGAACCGGCGCAAGGACAACGGCCAGCTCAGCGAAGCGGAGTACGAACAGCAGCGCGCGAAGGTGCTGTCGCGCTGAGCGCCGTGGCCCGGGACCCGGGCCATCCACGCATGGCGTGGATCTACTGGTAGTCGCCAACCTTGGTTGGCGCTCCGTGCGCCGGCCGATGTTGGCACCGGCCAGAAGGCGTCATCCACGCATGGCGTGGATCTACTGGTAGTCGCCAACCTTGGTTGGCGCTCCGTGTGCCGACCGATGTCGGCACCGGCTAGAAGGCGTCATCCACGCATGGCGTGGATCTACTGGTAGTCGCCAACCTTGGTTGGCGCTCCGTGCGCCGGCCGATGTTGGCACCGGCCAGAAGGCGTCATCCACGCATGGCGTGGATCTACTGGTAGCCGCCAACCTTGGTTGGCGGTTTTGTTTCTGTGCCGACCAAGGTCGGCACCTACCGGAGCGGGGGGGCGGTCGGTATCCACCAAACGCTCATCCACGCATGGCGTGGATCTACTGCATGCACCCGGGCACTGCCGCCACCTTCGGCACGGCCAGCCGGTATACATCCACGCCACCGGCGCGGGGCGACTTCGCCGCGCTGCTGGCCACCATCATTTCGCCCGGCTTGGCGTTGTCGACCACCGGCGCGCCGGTCCAGCCGCTGGCCTGGTTGAACGACAGTCCGATCGGCTGCAGCGCAGCGCCCGTCCATGCACAACCGCTGGTCCAGACCTGCGCGGTGTCACCGCTGCCACGGCTGAAGGCCACCGCGCCAGCGCTGCCCAGCCAGTCGCCATCGGCTTCATCGGCGGGGCTGTTCAATGCCTGCAATGCCGTCGCCGGGCCTCGCACGCCCTGCGCGTCCAACGAGGCCACGAACAGGTCCCAGCCGGCACCACGGCCCTGCTGGCGGGCAAACAGCAGCTGTCGCCCGTCCGCGCTCAATGCCGGCCCGCGCTCTTCATGGCGGCCACCATCGCCTGCCAGCGCTTGCGGCGCCCCCACGCTGCCATCGGCGGCGATCGCCGCCCGGTACAGCCCCGACCGGCCCTCGCGGCCTGCGGCGAACAGCAGCCAGCGGCCATCGCGGCTGAAATACGGATCGCGCACCTCGCCGGACACCGCCAGCGGCAACGCCTGCGCCTGCTGCCAGCGGCCGTCGACCACGCTCGCCTGCCACAGCCCCCAGCCGGCCTCGCCACGGCGGGCGAAGACGATGCGCTGGCCATCGGCGCTGATCGTGGCCCGGCCTTCATCGGCACGGGTGGAGACCACGCCCATGCCTTCGATGCCGTACTCGTTCAACGCCATCGCCACCGGGGCAGAGAGTAGACTGGCGGCGAGCACCAGCAGGGTCGGGGCGATACGCATCATCCAGGTCCATGCACGAAAGAGCACCAGTCTAGCCAGCTTGAGGATTCCATGACCGATCGTTACGCCGTCTTCGGACACCCCGTCGCCCACTCGAAGTCGCCGCAGATCCATGCGGCGTTCGGTCGCCAGGAAGGCATCTCCCTCGACTACCGCAGCATCGATCTCGCCCCGGATGCATTCCTGGCCGGGCTGGAGGCGTTCGCCTCCGAAGGCGGTGTCGGTGCCAACGTCACCTCACCGCACAAGGAAGCGGCGTTCTCGGTGTGCACTACGCTGACCGCACGCGCGCGTCGCGCCGGCTCGGTCAATACCCTGCTGCGCAAGGGCGACCGCTGGCACGGTGACACCACCGATGGCATCGGCCTGGTGCGCGACCTCACCGACCGCCACAGCCTGGACCTGCGCGGCCGCCGCGTGCTGCTGCTGGGCGCCGGTGGTTCGGCGCGCAGCGTCGCTCCGGCGCTGCTGGATGCCGGCATCACCGAACTGGTGGTGGTCAACCGCACGCCGGAACGTGCCGATGAACTGATCGATGCCATGGGCGAGCCGGGCCGCGCGCTCAGCCGCTACTGGGATGATCTGCGCGACCTCGGTGATTTCGAACTGATCCTCAACGCCACCTCGGCCGGCCGCGATCGCGACGCCGAGTTCAAGCTGCCGCTGTCGCTGGTCAATTCGATGACCACGGCCGTCGACCTGAACTACGGCGAGGCCGCCATCGCCTTCCTGGCCTGGGCGCGCGCCGCGCAGTGCCGCAACACGGTCGATGGCCTGGGCATGCTGGTCGAGCAGGCGGCGGAGAGCTTCCTGCAGTGGCATGCCGTACGCCCGCAGACCGACGAGGTCTACCAGCAGCTGCGCGCCGGTGCCGGCGCCTTCGCCGGGCAGGACTGATCGATGGATACCCAGGCTCTGATGGTCTCCCTGCTGACCATGGTCGGCGTACGCCTGCCGGTGCTGATTGCCCTGTGCGTCGGCCTGGTCTGGGTGATGGGCGCGCCGCGCGATCCGGCACGCACCGGCGCGCTGACCGGCCTGCTGCTGTTGCTGGCGTCCAGCATGGGCAGCCTGCTGGCCAACCTGGTGCCGATGTGGATGGTCAGCAACGGTGACTTCGGCGCGATCTCGCAGCTGAGCACCGTGCTGGGCGTGGTGCACTTCGGCCTGGCGATGCTGGATGCCGTCGGCACGGTCCTGCTGGTCTGGGCGCTGGTACGGTTGCTGCGGCTGCGCGCCGCTACACCCTGACTCCGATGGCGGCCTTGGCCGCGTCGGTAGCGTTGCGGGGCGTGCATCCAGCCATCGTGCGACGCGGCTGACCCTGTTCAGCGCCCGCGCCTCGGAGCCCGTGGCCGGCCATGCGACAATGGCCGGCCTGACCCCGCTACGGTAGTTCTGGCGTGACCGAAACCGTCGCCGCTCCACGCAAGCTCGATGACACCTTGAAGGACGCGATCCGCAAGGCGTACACGACGCTGCAGGCCAACACCCCCGGCTTCTCCACCCGCCGCTCGCAGAGCCAGATGATCGGCGTGGTGTCGCGTGCGCTGTCCACCAGCGGTGGCGTGGGCGTGGTCGAGGCACCGACCGGCGTTGGCAAGAGCCTGGGCTACCTGACCGCCGGGGTGCCGATTGCCCTGGCCAGCAAGAAGAAGCTGGTGATCAGCACCGGTACCGTGGCGCTGCAGTCGCAGCTGGTCGAGCGCGATATTCCGAACTTCCTCAAGGCCACCGGCCTGGAGGCGACCGTTGCCCTGGCCAAGGGCCGTACCCGCTACCTGTGCACGCGCAACGCCGCCGAGGCGCACGGCGAGGGCGCGCAGAACGGCATGTTCGAGGACGAGCAGCCGCTGTTCGACCGCCCGCTGGCGCCGATCGAGATGGACATCGCCAAGCGCCTCACCGTGGCCTTCACCAGCGGCAGCTGGGACGGCGACATCGACAACGCACCGGAAACCATCAGCCCTGGCCTGCGTAGCCGCATCACCACCCCGGCCTCAGGCTGCGCGGGGCGACGCTGCGCGTACTCGGCGCAGTGCGCGGTACTGCGCTCGCGCAACACCGTGCGCGATGCGCAGATCGTGGTCACCAACCACGCGCTGCTGCTGTCGGCGCTGTCCATTGGTGACAGCGACAACGGCCAGCCGATGATCGCCGCGCCGTCGGACATGCTGCTGGTACTCGACGAAGGCCATCACGTGGGCAACGTGGCCATCGACCAGGGCGCGGCCAGCCTGGCATTGGATGAAATGGCCAAGCGCACCGGCCGCCTGCAGATCCTGATCGCCGGTGCCTACCGCGCGGTCGACAAGGATCGCCTCGGCAACCTGCTGCTGAACGAAGCCATCGACGCGGCCAGCAACGTGGCCAAGGGCCTGCGTGCGTTCCGCGACCACGTCGAGGCGGTATGGATGCCGGCGCCGGCCGACGAGGAGCCGATGTGGCGCGCGGCCAACGGACGCCTGCCCGAGGCCTGGCGCGAGCCGATCGAGGCGCTGGCCGACGATACCCGCAGCCTTTACAACTGGGCGCACGCGGCCACCGCGCAGGTCGCCAAGGGCAAGCCGGACGATCCGGCGCGCGAGCGCCTGCAGCGCAACCTCGGCATGGCCCTGGAGATGATCGAGCAGCAGTACAACCTGTGGCAGGTCTGGCGCCGCGAAGACAAGGAAGGCGCGCCACCGATGGCACGCTGGGTGACCGCCACCCGCGATGGCGACCTGGTGCTGCATGGCTCGCCGGTGTCGGCCGCGCACGTGCTGCGCAAGCTGTTGTGGGATGAAGTGGATTCGGTGGTGATGACCTCGGCGACGCTGACCGGTGGCGGCGACTTCCAGGCGCTGGCGATCGACAACGGCATCCCCGAAACCGCCGAGATGGTCTCGCTGTCCTCGCCGTTCGACCTGCCCAACCAGGCCGAGCTGATCGTGCCGCCGTTCCCGGTCACGCCCGATGACCGCGAAGGCCATCCGCGCGAAGTGGCGCGCTACATCGGCAAGGAACTGGACTGGACGAAGGGCTCGATGGTGTTGTTCACCTCGCGCTGGAAGATGGAGAAGGTGGCGGGCCTGATGCCGGCCGCCAAGCGCAAGCAGGTGCTGGTGCAGGGCGAGATGTCGAAGACGCGCATGATCGACGAACACCTGCGCCGTGTCGACGCCGGCGAGGGGTCGGTGCTGTTCGGGCTGAACTCGTTCGGCGAAGGTCTGGATCTTCCCGGTGAGGCCTGCACCACGGTGGTGATCACCCAGGTGCCGTTCGCGGTGCCGACCGATCCGCAGACCGCCACCCTGAGCGAATGGGTGGAAGCGCGTGGGCTCAATGCGTTCAACCTGATCGCGATCCCGCATGCGCTGCGCACGCTGACCCAGTTCGCCGGCCGCCTGATCCGCACCTCCACCGACACCGGGCGGGTGATCATCCTCGACTCGCGCCTGCTGACCCGCCGTTACGGCAAGCGCATCATCGACGCGCTGCCGCCGTTCAAGCGCACCATCGGCTGAGCTGCGGGGTCAGATCCCCTCCGCAGGAAGGGCTCTGACCCGGCCGCGCGAGCAGGGCGTTTCGCCTTTCAGTCCTGCGACTGCGGGCACGACTCGGATGCCAGTGCGTAGGGCTGGTACATGCAGCGGATCAGGTCATCCACGATCTGCAGCCGCGGCGGCCATGCGACGCGCTGCGGGCCTTGCCTGGCCTGCATTCCGGCCATGCCGTCGCTGAGCGTGGCGCCCGGCGGCAGCGGCAGCGCCGCCAACCGCGCGCGGGCACGTCGCAGTGCCGGCAGGTCGTCGTCGAGAAAGGCGATGGTCGCATCCACATAAAGGTTCCATCCTTCCGGATCGGCGCCCGCCGGCTTGTACGTCAAGCGCATCAGCGCGCTGGCCGGATCGCGTTGCCCCGCGTAGGCGCGCAGTTGCGCCTCGTGCCAGGCCAACGCTGGGTGGCCGCTTGCCTTGGCCTGGCGCCGGTATGCGGCGAACAGGTCAGCCAGTTCCAACTGGCAGCCGGCGCGCCGGACCAGCGCGTCCCAACCCTCGCCGGGGCCGTGGTCGAATGCTGCCGGAGACATCGCCAGCAGTTGGGCACGATTGTCGAAGCGGCATTCGTCGGCGAACGCCGGCGTGGACGCAGTGGCCAGTGCCAGCGATATCAGGCTGAGGAAACGGCGCATCAGGACGTCCATGTGTGGGGCCGCACATGATGCACCCCTGGGATGGACAGTGCCGGCCACTGGCCGGCACGACAGGCAACGTGCGCTGCAGCTGCCGGCCAGCGGCCGGCACTACCGGTCTTCAGTCGCCCAGCAGGGCGGTGTTGCGTACGGCGCCCTTGTCGGCGCTGGTGGCCAGCAGGGCATAGGCCTTCAGCGCGCTGGTGACCTTGCGTGGTCGCGGTGCGCGCGGCTTCCAGCCCCGTGCATCGGCGTCGGCGCGGCGCTGGACCAGCGTCGCCTCCTCCACCAGCAGGTCGATGCGCCGCGCCGGGATGTCGATGCGGATGCGGTCACCATCCTCCACCAGTCCGATCACACCGCCGCTGGCCGCTTCCGGCGAAACGTGGCCGATCGACAGGCCCGAGGTGCCACCGGAGAATCGGCCGTCGGTCAGCAATGCGCACTGCTTGCCCAGGCCTTTCGATTTCAGGTAGCTGGTCGGGTACAGCATCTCCTGCATGCCCGGGCCGCCCTTCGGGCCTTCGTAGCGGATCACCACCACGTCGCCGGGCTTCACTTCATCGGCAAGAATGCCGGCCACGGCGGCGTCCTGGCTTTCGAACACGCGCGCATTGCCTTCGAACACGTGGATCGATTCGTCTACGCCTGCCGTCTTCACCACGCAGCCGTCGACGGCAAGGTTGCCGCGCAGCACGGCCAGCCCGCCTTCCTGCGAATAGGCATGTTCCAGCGCACGGATGCAGCCTTCGGCGCGATCCTGGTCCAGCGACGGCCAGCGCGTGGCCTGGCTGAAGGCCTCCTGGGTGGGAATGCCGGCGGGACCCGCCTTGAAGAAGGTGTGCAGGGTGTCGTTGTCGCTGCGCATCACGTCCCAGCGATCCAGTGCTTCACCGAGCGTGGCGCTGTGCACGGTCGGCACCGAGGTATCCAGCAGACCGGCGCGATCCAGTTCACCGAGGATGCCGAACACACCACCGGCGCGGTGCACGTCCTCGATGTGATATTTCGGCGTGTTCGGTGCCACCTTGCACAGCTGCGGCACGCGCCGCGACAGTGCATCGATGTGGGTCAGGTCGAAGTCGACCTCGCCTTCCTGCGCGGCGGCCAGCAGGTGCAGGATGGTATTGGTCGAGCCGCCCATGGCGATGTCCAGGGTCATGGCGTTGGCGAACGCGGCCTGGGTGGCGATGCCGCGCGGCAGCGCACGCGGGTCTTCGCCGCCATACCAGCGGTGGCAGAGTTCGACGATCAGGCGGCCGGCGCGACGGAACAACGCTTCGCGGTCGGCATGCGTGGCCAGGGTGGTGCCGTTGCCCGGCAGCGACAGGCCCAGTGCTTCGGTCAGGCAGTTCATCGAGTTGGCGGTGAACATGCCCGAGCACGAGCCACACGTCGGGCAGGCGCTGCGCTCGTAGTCGGCGACCTTCTCGTCCGAAGCGCTGTCATCGGCAGCGACGACCATCGCGTCGACCAGGTCCAGCTTGTGCTCGGACAGCTTGGTCTTGCCGGCTTCCATCGGTCCGCCGGAGACGAACACCACCGGGATGTCCAGGCGCAGCGCCGCCATCAGCATGCCGGGGGTGATCTTGTCGCAGTTGCTGATGCACACCAGCGCATCGGCGCAGTGGGCGTTGACCATGTATTCGACGGCGTCGGCGATGATCTCGCGGCTGGGCAGCGAGTACAGCATGCCGTCGTGGCCCATGGCGATGCCGTCGTCCACGGCGATGGTGTTGAATTCCTTGGCGACGCCGCCGACCTGTTCGATCTCGCGCGCGACCAGCTGGCCGAGGTCCTTCAGGTGCACGTGGCCGGGCACGAACTGGGTGAAGGAGTTGGCGATGGCGATGATCGGCTTGTGGAAGTCGCCATCCTTCATGCCGGTGGCACGCCACAGGGCGCGGGCACCGGCCATGTTGCGGCCGGCGGTGGAGGTGCGGGAGCGGTATTCGGGCATGGCTGGCGGAACGGGCGGGCCGTACGACGTGGGGGTCGGTTGATCATGGCCAATTTTTTCGGTTGCTGCTGCAACCACCGGAGGCGGTCCGGCCGGGCTGCGCCCTGCACCTGCCGAATCAACGTCAACGTCAAAATCAAAAGCGGGCTATCCGCGGGATGGCGGGGTGGGTCCGGTGGCGGGGGACGCCGTAAATACGTCCATGTAGGCTCGGTCGCGCCTTGCTCGTGTGCGCTGTCCTGCGCACACGGCAAGACCGGGGTTGGGCGTCCTGCCCAACCCGCCCGAGGCATGCCTCGGGCCCATGGCGCTCACGCCCCCGCCACCGGACCCACCCCGCCTCCGACAGGTGGCCGTGGGCCAGTAGATCCACGCCATGCGTGGATCAAGCTCGGGATGACAACGAAAATGAAATTCCGTTCATCTTTCCCACTTTGCCGATTCCGGTTGTTGGCCCGGATTTGGCATGATGGGGCATTGTTCCGACTTGAAGGCATGAGGCCATGAAACGTTCCCGCACCACCGCGCTGCTGCTGATGAGCGCTGCGCCGCTGCTGTTCACTGCCTGCCAGAAGGAAGAGCAGGTGCAGGTGCAGGAAGGCCTGTATACCTCGGTGGAGGCCTGCACCACGGCTACCGCTGATCCTTCGGCGTGCCGCAATGCGTTTGCCGAGGCGCAGAAGAAGTCTGCCGACGCAGCGCCGAAGTACGCGACCAAGGAAGCCTGCGAACAGGATTACAAGCCTGAGCAGTGCGTGCAGCAGCACACCTCGGCCGGCACCTCGTTCATCGGTCCGATGATGATGGGCTTCTTCATGTCGCAGATGCTGAGCAACCGCGGTGGCCTGGCCCCGCAGGCGCCGGCTTCGGCACCGGCCTACCAGGACAAGAGCGCCGGTTGGGCGCGTCCTGCCCCGGGCGGCAGCGGCGGCCTGAACACCGCCAGCGGCATCGGCGCGGGCAAGGCCGGGCTGGCCCCGGTCAGCAGCGAACCGAACCGTGCGGTGACCGCCAGCCGCAGCGGCTTCGGCAGCACCAGTGCGCGCCGCAGCGGCAGCAGCGTCGGCGGCTGATCGACCCATGCAACGTATCCGTATTGCCGAGCGCGCCCAGTGGCGGGCGCGCGCGGAGGAAGCCGGTTTCCGCTTCCACACCATCGACGGCCAGCCGTACTGGGATGAAAGCGCGTATTACGCGTTCACCCTGCGCCAGATCGAGCAGGACATCGAAGACCCCAGCGCCGAACTGCACCAGATGGCGATGGACCTGGTCGGCGATGTCATCGCCAGCGAGCGCCTGATGGACCAGCTGGCGATCCCCGCGCATTACCGCGACTGGATCGCCGACAGCTGGCGCCAGCGCCAGCCGCACCTGTACGGGCGCCTGGACCTGGCCTACGACGGCACCGGCCCGGCCAAGCTGTACGAACTGAACTACGACACGCCGACCTCGCTGTTCGAAGCCAGCTTCTTCCAGTGGCAGTGGCTGGAGGACCAGCGCAACGCCGGCCGCCTGCCGCAGCACGCCGACCAGTTCAACGCGATCCATGAAGCCCTGGTCGAACGCTTCGGCGAACTGGCCACGCAGCTGCCGCCGCCGCTGTATTTCAGTGCGGTGGGCGGCTCGGACGAAGACCGCGGTACGGTCGAGTATCTGCGCGACTGCGCTTCGCAGACGGGCCTGCACGGGCAGGCGATCGCCATCGAGGACATCGGCCTGTCCGAAGACGGGCGCTTCACCGCGCTGGACGATACGGTCATCGGCACGCTGTTCAAGCTGTACCCGCTGGAAGACCTGATGGCCGAGGAATTCGGTCGCGCGCTGCCGGGCTCGGGCGTGCAGCTGCTGGAACCGGCATGGAAGGCGGTGCTGAGCAACAAGGGCATCCTGCCGCTGCTGTGGCAGCGCAATGTCGGCCATCCGAACCTGCTGGAAGCACACTTCGATGACGGCAGCGCGCTGGCCTCGGGCTGGGTGCGCAAGCCGCTGTTCTCGCGCGAAGGTGCCAACATCGAGATGCACCTGGCCGACGGCAGCACGCAGCGCAGCGACGGTCCGTACGACGGTCCGGCGATCCTCCAGCGTGCGCATCCGCTCACCCGCTTCGAAGGCGGTTACCCGCTGATCGGCAGCTGGGTGATCGGCGACCACGCCTGCGGCATCGGCATCCGCGAGGACGACAGCGCGATCACCCGCGACAGTGCGCGCTTCGTGCCGCACGCGATCATCGACGAAGCGCCGACGCGGATCTACGTCTGATGGCGGTGCAACGCCCGCCCGGTCGGCGCGGGCGTCCTGCTCCCGTGCCGGGCCGTCATTTCGACGATGGTCGCGGCCTGAATGCGTTCGCCGATCGCATCGCGGTGCGCTGCCACCGCTGCGATACGCCGGGCTGGGTGCTGGCGAGCTGGCAGCCCTACCGTTGGACGGTGCGTTTCCGCTGCACCGGCTGCAGCGTTGCGCTGGACAGTGGCGACTGGGTGGGCGCGGTGTGCATGCAGGGGCGTCGGCCGTGCGGGTACTGCGGGCACCAATGGCTGTACGTGCATCGCCGGATCGCGTCGGGCGTTCGTTCGCCGGCCACCTTTCCCGCACGATGTGGGCAATGTGGGCGCAGCAGCGATGTCGACGTGTCGGCCACCCCGCTGCGCGATGCCGAGCCGGCTGATCCGCACTTCGGCCTGCCGCTGCATCTTGTTGAACCCACCCGTGCGGGCTTGCTGTGGGCCTACAACGCGGAGCATCTGCAGGCGCTTCATGAGTACGCCGTCGCGACACTGCGTGAAACCAAAGGGCATCATCGCTCGATGATCTCGCGGCTGCCGCAGTGGATGAAATTGGCGCGGCATCGCGTGCTGCTGCAGCGCGCGGTGGAGCGGTTGCAGAAGCGCTTGCTGCAGGGGTAGTGCCGGCCGCTGGCCGGCAACCGTTGTGGGTAGAGGCCGACCTTGGTCGGCGCCGTTGATGGTGTGCCAACCAAGGTTGGCATCTACCAAGGCGGAGCGTCGGTAGCGCCGGGCCACGCCCGGCGAGCGCAGCGGTCCGACAGGTCAGAGCAGCCCTTCGCGCTTCACCGCCAGATAGCGCTCCACCAGCGCGGCGGGCAGGGCATCGGCCGTGACGTCCAGCACCATCACCCGTTCGGCACGCAGCGCGTCATGCGCCTGCGCGCGCTGTTGCAGGTACAGCGCGGCGGCACCGGCCTGCGCGGCATCTTCCACCGTGTGCACCTCACCTTCCAGCGCAGCATCCAGCTCGCGCTCGCGCAGGCTGGCTACGCACACCAGATGACGGCGCTGCAGCAGGCGCACCGCCGCAAGCAGGTCTTCGATGTCCTCGTCGCGCACGTTGCTGACCAGCATCACCAGCGCGCGCCGGGGCTGGCGCAGTGAGACTTCGGTGGCGGCAGCCAGGTAATCGGTGGCCACGGCCTGCGGCTGCAGGTCGTAGCTGGCGCGCAGTAGGTGCTGCACCGTGTCCATGCCGCGCTGCGGCGCCACCCAGCGACGCTCGCCGCCTACCGCGAACAGGCCGGCAGCATCGCCCTGGCGCAATGCCAGGTAGGCCACCACCAGCGAGGCGTTCAAGGCATGGTCGAAATGCGAGAGCCCGCCTTCGCTTGCCAGCATGCGCCGGCCGCTGTCGAGCATCAGCAGCAGCTGCTGGTTCTTCTCGTCCTGGTACTCGCGCGAGATCAGCTTGCGGGCGCGGGCGGTGGCCTTCCAGTCGAGCTGGCGCAGGCTGTCGCCGATGCGGTACTCGCGCATCTGGTGGAAGTCGGTGCCTTCGCCACGGCGGCGCTTCACATGTGCACCGACCAGTCGCGAGGCCTGGTCGGCACTGAACAGCGCAAATCGGGTGAGTGGCACGAAGTTGGGATAGACCCGCACCTCCAGCGCCGGTGGCAGCGTGCGTTGCTGCCACCACAACCGCCATGGCGAGCGGATGCGCAGCTGCACGCCTTCGAAGGCAAAGCGACCGCGCTGCTGCGGCTGCACGTGGTAATGCAGCGAACTGGCATGGCCCGCCCGCAACTGCACGCGTTGCGGCAGTGATTCCAGTGGCCAACCGCCTGGCACCAGATCGAATACCTGTACCTGCATGGCCTGCCCGGACTGCAGGCGCAGGCCGATCTCGCGGCGCACGCCCAGTGCCAGGGCCTCGGGCACGTCGCGCTCGACGCTGGGCGATGGTCGTCGCCGCTGCCGCCACAGATCAACCAGTGCCACCACCGCAACCAGTGCGCCGGCCAGCGCCCAGCTCCAGCGTGGCAGCAGCCCGGCCAGCACCACGCCGCCCAGCGCAGCCCAGGCCAACAACAACGCCAGCAGCAGCGGCGCAGGCCTCATCGGCGCGGCGCTTCCACCTTGGCCAGCAGCGCACCCAGCACGTCGTCGGCACCCTGGCCTTCGATCTGCAGCTCCGGTGCCAATGCAATGCGGTGGCGCAGGGCAGGGCGGGCGATGTCGCGCACATCATCGGGGGTGACGAAGTCACGACCGGCCAGCACCGCCTGCGCGCGCGAGGCACGCACCAGGGCGATGCTGCCGCGCGGGCCGGCGCCGACGGCGATGCCCGGCCACTGCCGGGTGGCGGCGACGATGCGCACCGCGTAGTCGATCACTTCGTCATCCACGGTGATTGCCGCGGTGGCCTGCTGCAACGCCAACAGTTCGCCGGCACCGAGCACGCGCGGCACCTGGCTCAGGTCGAAATCACTGGCGGCACGGCCGCTGGTGATCGCCGCGACCATGCGCTTCTCGTCCTCCAGCTGCGGATAGTCGATCAGCACCTTCAGCAGGAAACGGTCCAGCTGCGCTTCCGGCAGCGGATAGGTGCCTTCCTGTTCCAGCGGGTTCTGCGTGGCCAGCGCCATGAACGGCGGTGCCAGGGTGAAGGCCTTGCCTTCGATGGTGACCTGGCCTTCCTGCATGACTTCCAGCAGCGCGGACTGGGTCTTGGCCGGGGCCCGGTTGATCTCGTCGGCCAGCAGCAGGTTGGTGAATACCGGGCCGCGACGGATCTTGAAGCTCTCGCTCTTCGGGTCGTACACCGCATGGCCGCTGACGTCGCTGGGCATCAGGTCGGGGGTGAACTGCACGCGGCCATAGTCCAGTTCCAGTGCCTGCGCCAGCGCGCGCACCAGCAGGGTCTTGCCGAGGCCGGGCACGCCTTCGATCAGCACGTGGCCACCGGCCAGCAGGGCGACCAGGATCTGGTCGAGCACATCGGCCTGGCCGATGAAGGCGTGGCCGACGGCCTGGCGGATGGCGTCGACGCGTTCGATCAGGCGGGCGGTGGCGGCCGCCGGAAGTTCAGGGGCATCGGTCATAGCAGGGATCTCATCTGGAGCAGCAAGCGGATGCGCTCGCGCAGGGCGGAGGAATCATGCGGCGAAGGCGGAGTGAGGGCACTGGCGACTCGACTGACGGGCCATTGCAACACTGCGGCGATGGCCTGGTCGCGCGCAGCACCGTCGAGTGCCGCAGCGACGGGCGCGCGCAGGCGCAAGCGGTGCAGGAACAGCGCCTGCACGGCCAGGTACAGGCGCGTGCCATGGCCGAAGCGCAGCAGCAGTTCGCCACTGGCGCGGACGTGTTCCAGCAACGAACGGCGTTCGACCACCGGCGCGGGCAGGGCACTGCCGAAGCGTTGCGCGCGTGACCACAGCCAGCCGAGGATCGCCAGCAGCAGCGGCACCCACAGCGGCCAGCCCTGGTAGAAGATGCGCGCGCCCAGCGATGGCGGGCGGCTGCCGTACACCAGCCACATCGTGCCGCGCCCATAGTTGGGATCGAGCAGGTAGCGCGTCAGGTCGCGGTGCGAGAGGTCATGCAGGCCATCGCGGGCAACGGCATCGGCGTCGACCGTGCGGCGGCGTGTTGATGCGGACGGGCCTTCACCGCGCATGACGTCCATGTCCGCCAGCACGTCGATGCGGCCCTTGCCGTGCGGCAGGCGCGCGAACACCAGTCCTTCCTGGCCACCCCAGCGGCGCTCGGCCGTGGCGTTGGCCTGGAAGCCCAGGCTGAAACGCCGGCCGCCGCAGAACTCGACGTGGCTGGGATCATCCACCACGTGGAAGGGTTGGCAGTCGCTGCCATGGAACAGGCTGTCCACGCCGATCCTGTCCAGCAGGGGGCCCTGCGTGCTGCTGGCATCGTCCTCGGCCGGTGGCTGCGTGCGCAGCAGCAGATGGCCACCCGTGCCGACCCAGTCCAGCAGGGCCTGCGCAGTGCGCGGCGGCATGTCGGCGGTATCCTGCAGCAGCACCACCGTATCGGTGGCGGCCAGTGGCATCTGTGCCAGGTCCAGTCGCTGCCGGGACTGCACCTCGATGCCGTCGGCGCGCAGCGCCTGGCCCAGCACATACAGCGGGTTGTAGCTGGCTTCGCCCTGTGGCGGCAGCACGACGGTCTCGGTCACCTTTTCATGCGTGCGCAGGAACAGGATGGTCAGCGGCACCCCGAGCAGGACCAGCGCGCCGAGCAGCAACGACCAGAACAGGCGCGGGCTCATGCCTGCCACCCGTACTGCTGGCGCAGCGTGCTGGCCAACGCGTCGAAATCGCTGCGGGTAGGCAGGCGCCCGCCGTAGGCGGCGTACTGCCACATGCGCACGATGCGCGCGAACAGTTCACGGTCGGTGCTGTCGGACATGCGCCGCGAGGCACGCAGGCACTGTGCTTCGGTGGCACCGGGCGGCAACGCGATGCCGGTGCGCTCCACCAGCGTGCGCACGCTGGCGCGATAGAGCAGCGCCAGCGCCTGCCGTGGCCGTCCCTGGTCCCACAGCAACCCGGCCTGGGTCGCCACATCCGGCGGCAGCACCACCGGCATTTCCACCTGCTCTTCGGTGATCTGCGGTGCCTGCTTTTCCTTGCGGCGGCCGGAACCGCGCAACCACGGCAGCCACAGCCGCGCGGTCAACAGCAGCACCAGCAGCAGGACCCCCAGCAGCCCCCACAGGCCCCATTCGGCGAGCCGGGCCAGCCACAACTGGCCGCTCTTGCGCGACGTACGGTCCGCGTTGCTGCTGCTGTCCTTCTGCAGCTCTTTCTTGTCTTTCTGCTTCTCGGCGGCGTCTTCGATCGGCTTCCATCGGCTGACCTGCCGCGTCGGCCGCTGCAACGGATCTTCGTAGGCGCGGTTCACGGCCTGGCGGAAGCCAGCGGTATCCACCGGCGTGTCGCCGAAGATCACCGCCGGTGTATTGGGCGGATCGTTTTCCGCAGTGGCCGCTTCTTCGGCTTCCTCGGCTTCTTCAGCGTCTTCCGCTTCTGCGTCTTCATCGGCGTTGGCCGTGGTGGTCTGCGCGGCGTCCGGCGTGTCGGCGTCCTGTGCGTGCACGGGCGCCAACGGCAGCGCCAGGCACAACAGCAGCACCAACGAAGAGGCGACCGGCAGCAGGCGTTCGCGCAGGCGGCGCAGGGCGATTTCCACGTCCCAGGCTTCCATCTGCGTGCGTCGGTTCAAGTACAGGCCGAAGCCGGCGCCCACGTAGAACGGCCCGATCAGCGCCGCCGCCAGCCAGCACAACAGGTTGAGGCCAAGCTTGGCCCACGCAGGCGCCTCCACGCTGACCATCGCCCACGCTGCGCGCCAGGATTCGGGCAGCAGTTCCAGCGGGATGAAGATGAAGATAGTGGCGATCGCGCCCACCACCAGCACCAGTTCGAATGCCAGGCAGATCACCGCCAGCACCAGCGCAGGGCCCGCAGCGCCGGCGGCGACTGCACGCCGGCGCGGGCCACGCTGGGCGGGCGCATTGCCCTCCAGCAGATTGACCGGTAGGCACAGGCTGCGCAGGCCGCTGAACCGGCGCCAGCCCAGATAGCCCCAGAAGCCGCTGCCGCCCCACTGCCGCTGTGCGCGCAGCGCATCGCGCGGGCCGACCCGTTCGCCGAAGATGCCGCGCGAGAGCACGTACAGCGGGGCGCGTTCGAACAACGGTTTGCACCACCACATCGCCAGCCACGCCCAGCCGAAGGCATCCAGCCACCAGGCCAGTGCATTGAACAGCACGAACAACGGTGCACTGGCCAGCAGCCAGCTGCCCCACACACCGCGTGCGTGGCGGCGGGCCAGCGCGCTGCCCAGCTCCATCGCTTCCCAGCTGCTGCGCGCGCGCAGCACCACGTCCAGGTGGTCAATCCGCATGGCCACCTCCGCGTCCACCGCGCCACAGCCACAGCAGCACGCCGGCCCACAGCACCCCGGCCACGCTGAACTTCACTGCAGCCGGAATGTCGGCGATGGAGGACCAGAACGCTTCCACGAACGCGGCCAGCAGCAGCATGAAGGCCACGCCCAGGCACAGCCGCGCGCCGATGCGCCCGCCTTCGACCAGCGCATCCAGGCGGCGCCGCCGCCCGGGAGCCAGCAGTTTCATGCCCAGCTGCAGGCCGGCGCCGCCGGCAATCACGATCGCGGTCAGCTCGAATGCACCGTGGCCGGCCACAAAGCGCCAGAACGGGCCGCCATGGCCGATGTGCTGCAGGTGGCCGGCGACCGCGCCGATGGTGATGCCATTGAAGAGCAGCACCAGCAGCGTGCCCAACCCCGCCAGCAGGCCGCTGGCGAAGGTGCGCAGGGCGATGCTGATGTTGTTCATGATGTAGTAGCCGAACATCATCCAGTCGGTGCCGCTGTCGCGGCCCAGGCGCTCGGCGGATGGATCGTACATGCGCTCCATCTCGGCGATCTGGCCGTTGTCCATCAGCAGGTGGATGCTGTCCGGGTACACCTGCACCAGCACGAAGCAGGCCAGCGCCGGCACTGCGAACATCGCCAGCGCTGCCCACATGCTGCGCGCCTGGCTGCGCACCAGCAGCGGAAAATCAGCAACCAGGAATTCCAGCGCGCGCCGCCAGCGGGTCGGCGGCGTGCGGTACAGCACGCCATGGCCGTGCTGCATCAACTGCTGCAGGCGTTGCACCAGCTGCGGGCTGTAGCCGCGTTCGCGGGCCAGCGCCAGCTGCTGGCACAGCCGTCGGTAACGCTGCGGGAAGCTGACATCGCCGGCTTCTTCCGCGCCCGGCCTGCGCCGGCGCCGACGCGAGGCACCGGCGCGATGCTGCAGCCACTGCTCCAGGTCATGCCATTCCTGTTGATGGCGGGCGACGAACTGCTCCTGCTTCATCGTCGTCCCAGCAACCAGTTGGCCATTGCATACAGGCGCAGCACGCCGACCTGGCCGGACGCGCTGGTCAACGGCTCGGCGATGCCGGCCAGTTCCTGCTGGCGTGCGGGTGACAGGCGTGGCGCCCGCTCGGCGAAGGCCATCACCGCCGCCTGCTCCTCCGGCCGCAGCGGTTGCGGCGGCGCCAGCGCGCTGTCGATGGTGGCCGGCGGCGGCAGGTAATGCGGCGGTGCATGTACCACCATCGTGCCGGCAACCAGATCGCCCAGGCGGCGGCCATGCGGATCGAACAGGCTGCTGATCAGGCCCAGTGCGTAGCCGAAAGGCAGCATGTCCACGGTGCGCAGCAGGTTGCGGGTGATCGAGGCCATCCAGCCCACCGGCGCGCCATCCTGCGCGAGCACCCGCAGGCCCAGCACGCGCTTGCCGAGGGTACGGCCCCACAGCGCTTCGCAGACGATGGGGTAGGCCCACATCAGCAGGAACATCAGCGCCATGTACAGGCCGCGGCCGAACTCATCGAGCAGGGCCAGCGGAATGGACAGCGCGGTGAGCGCGCCGAAGCGGACGGCCAGGTCGATCAGCCAGGCCAGCGCACGCGGCATCGGGCCCGCCGCAGGCAACTGCAGCGGCACGCCTTCCGGCGTTACCACCTCGCGGTAGGTATCGAGCATCGGCGCGGCCATCAGCACGATGGCCGCCGAAGTGGGCGCTGGAGTCCTCTCCGGCGTGCAGCCACGGGCATGGGGGTCTCGACGGTTCCTGGTCGGGCCCAGACTTTAGCAGAGCCCGGCCATCGGCGAGGCGGCCTCAGCCCAGGTATTCGTCCTTCAGCCGCACGTAGTGGTCGGCCGAATAGTGCAGCGACTCGATCTCCTTGTCGCTGAGCGTGCGCGCCGGACGGGCAGGGTTGCCCACCCACAGCTCGCCCTCGCCCACCACCTTGCCGGGGCCGACCACCGCACCGGCACCGACGAAGCCATGGCGCTCGACCCGGGCACCGTCGAGGATGCACGCGCCCATGCCGATCAGGCTGTAATCGCCGATGCTGCAGGCGTGGATGATGCAGCCATGGCCGACGGTGACGCCTTCGCCGATCAGGGTCGGGTAGCCGGCCTTGTTGTACGGGCTGTGGTGGCTGACGTGGATGATGGTGCCGTCCTGCACATTGGTGCGTGCACCGATGCGCACGAAATTGACGTCGCCACGGATGACCGTGCCCGGCCAGATCGATACGTCATCGGCCAGTTCGACATCACCGATGATCGTGCAGGCCGGATCGACATACACGCGCTGGCCGAGCACCGGCATCTTGTCGCGGAAGGGGCGCAGCGGGGTCATCGGCATCTCCGGAAGAGCAGGGCAATCGCGATGATGATACCGCGTGCAGCACTCAGCCCTGCCGGTAGTGCCGGCCGCTGGCCGGCAACTGCAGAGGTTCTGCCGAAGGTGCATCGGGTTGCCGGCCAGCGGCCGGCACTACCCCTTAGTGCTGCGCGTGTTCGGCCAGCATCTGCCGGAACAGGGCATCCAGCCATGGACCATCGCCATGCCCGGCGGGCAACTGCGGACCCTCGGCGCGCGTGGCCATTTCCTGGTCGATGTAGTCGCTGATGGCGATGATGCGGGGACCGGCTGTCACTTCGGCGCTGGCACGCTTAACCACCAGCAGCGCTTCGATCGCCCCGCGTACCGGGCCATCCGGCAGCAAACGCTCCAGCAGATGCTCGAATGCCATGGGCGGTGGGCTGGACTCGCTTTCGATCCACTGGCAGGCCAGCAGCGCGCGCAGCACGTACAGATACTTCTTGGTGCTGATGGCCCCGCCGCCGAGATGTCGGCTGTACGTGGTGCGCGCCATGCTCATGTAGTGCCACCAGCTGCCCAGCGGCGAGTAGAAGCGCTGGGCAGCCTCCCAGAGCTGCGCCACGGCAGCATCGTTCTGCTGGTAGATGATCGGCGAACGCAGCCATTCGATCAGCGTCGGGTTCGACTTGGATACCAGCCGCAGTGCCTTGCGCAAATCCCAGCCGCTGACGTCCAGCTCGTCGTCGATCGGCAGTTCGATCACATCGCGCTGCGCCTCGCCCGGGCCGGTGCTCTCGTTGACACTCAGGTACCAGGGCTGGCGGTGCACATAGATGAAGCGTGCATCGTAGTCGCTGTCCGGCGACGAGAAACCCCAGCCGCGGCTGCCCGATTCGCAGGCCAGCAGCACGCGCACGTCGTGCGTGCGTTCGATGTCGGCCAGGGTGGCCAGGATGGCGGCGCGCTTGTCCGCCGCGATCGGATGGATGCCGTCCATGCAAGGAAGCTCCTGCTGTTGTTGCGTCGAGCCGATCGACTCTACAGGCAGCAGGCGGATACGTGTAGCGCCAGGCCATGCCCGGCGCACGCGATCATCGGGGCTATGCCACGCGTCCGCGCCGTGCGCGCTCCAGGTGCACCAGCAGCAGCGAGATCGCCGCCGGGGTCATGCCCGGAATGCGCTGGGCCTGGCCGATGGTCTGCGGACGCACGCGCTCGAGCTTCTGCAGCGCTTCGGCCGACAGCCCGCGCACGATGGCGTAGTCGAAATCGCCGGCAATCGGCGTTGCTTCATGGCGCTGCTGGCGCTCGATCTCCTCGCGCTGGCGATCCAGGTAACCGGCGTACTTCACCCCGATCTCCACCTGTTCGGCCACCTTGCCATCGGCCACGGCCGGGCCGAGCGAGGGCACCCGCATCAGTTGCGCGTAATCCAGTTCCGGGCGCTTGATCAGGTCCAGCACGTTGGTTTCGCGGCTGACCGCCACGCCCAGCGTTTCCTGCACTTCGCGGCCCAGCGCATTGGCCGGCGTGGCCCACAGCGCGCCCAGGCGCGTGCGCTCGGCGGCTACGGCAGCCTGCTTGGTTTCGAAGGCCCGCCAGCGACGATCATCGACCAGGCCCATGTCGCGGCCGGTCGGGGTCAGGCGCTGATCGGCGTTGTCTTCGCGCAGCTGCAGGCGGTACTCGGCGCGGCTGGTGAACATGCGGTACGGCTCGTTGGTGCCGTGGGTGATCAGGTCATCCACCAGCACGCCGAGGTAGGCTTCGTCGCGACGCGGGCACCAGCCCTCGAGGCCACGCACCTGGCGAGCGGCGTTGAGGCCGGCCAGCAGGCCCTGTGCGGCAGCCTCCTCATAACCGGTGGTGCCGTTGATCTGGCCGGCGAAGAACAGGCCGTTGACCAGCTTGGTTTCCAGCGAGGCCTTCAGCCCGCGTGGATCGAAGAAGTCGTACTCGATGGCATAGCCGGGGCGGGTGATGTGCGCGTTCTGGAAACCACGGATGCTGCGCACCATCTCCAGCTGCACGTCGAACGGCAGCGAGGTGGAAATGCCGTTGGGATAGATCTCGACGATGCCCAGGCCTTCGGGCTCGACGAAGATCTGGTGGCTGGCCTTCTCGGCGAAGCGCACCACCTTGTCCTCGATGGAGGGGCAGTAGCGCGGGCCGATGCCTTCGATCTGGCCGCTGTACAGCGGCGAGCGGTGCAGGGCGTCGCGGATGATCTGGTGGGTCTGCTCGCTGGTGTGGGTGATCCAGCAGCTGACCTGCTGCGGATGCTCATCCACCGAGCCGAGGAAGGACATCACCGGGCGCGGCGTGTCGCCGGGCTGCTCGTCCATCACGCTGTAGTCCAGCGAACGGCCGTCGATGCGCGGTGGCGTGCCGGTCTTCAGGCGGTCCACCTGGAACGGCCGCTCGCGCAGGCGTGCAGCCAGCGTGGTGGCGGGCGGATCGCCCATTCGACCGGCTGCGTACTGGGTCGGGCCGACGTGGATCTTGCCGGCCAGGAAGGTGCCGGCGGTCAGCACCACGGCCTCGGCATCGAAACGCAGGCCGGTCTGGGTGATGACCCCGCGCACGTGGTCGCCCTCGATGACCAGGTCATCCACCGCCGCCTGGAACACGGTCAGGTTGGCCTGTCCCTCGACGATGGCGCGGATCGCCATGCGGTACAGGTTGCGGTCGGCCTGGCAGCGGGTGGCGCGCACGGCCGGGCCCTTGGAGGCGTTGAGGGTGCGCCACTGGATGCCGGCGCGGTCGGCGGCATGCGCCATCGCACCGCCGAGGGCGTCGATTTCCTTGACCAGATGGCCCTTGCCGATACCACCGATGGCCGGGTTGCAGCTCATCGCTCCCACCGTTTCGATGTTGTGGGTCAGCAACAGGGTGCGCACGCCGGTACGGGCCGCAGCCAGCGCGGCCTCGGTGCCGGCGTGGCCACCGCCGATGACGATGACGTCGTAACGATGGAAGGAATCGATCATGGGGGCTGTTCAGCAAGGGGCAGGCGCAGCCGGAGACGGCGCCGGGGGTGGCGATTTTAGCGCCAATCGGGGCAGGGACGTTGGCGCCGGCCGGCCGGCGTCGAAATCAACCCTAAAGTTGGCAGGATTTTTGCAGATAACCCAATAGCACCCACCGTGGCTGGCGCCGCAGGCGCTGGTGACCGGAATTGGAACAGGGGCCGGTACAGGCGCACGGTGGGGAAGC
Organism: Stenotrophomonas sp. MYb57; assembly: GCF_002966815.1. Lineage (NCBI taxonomy): Bacteria > Pseudomonadati > Pseudomonadota > Gammaproteobacteria > Lysobacterales > Lysobacteraceae > Stenotrophomonas > Stenotrophomonas sp. MYb57. Next base: position 4,446,084 of record NZ_CP023271.1, on the reverse strand, counting down.
AGAGGGGCCGGCAGTCGGGGGACTGTCCGGCCCTGTTTTTTGGGGCGGCTGGGAACGCGGCATCCACGCATGGCGTGGATCTACTGCCCGCGCGCCCCGGTGTCCCAAACAACAAACGGCCCCGCAGTGCGGGGCCGTTCGTCTTTAAAGGTGCCGACATCCGACAGGGCCGGAACAGGGGGGATCCAGATGTTCCTGTCGGATATCGACGTAGAGCTGTTTGGGACGGGCCCTTAACGCTTTTGTCACTTTGTGACGCTGGCCGTCACCACCTGCGTAGATTGAGGCTTGGACCGTGTGAAATGCAAGATGGAACAAGCGTCAACTGTGCGCTATCTCTCACGATCCATGGCACGCCAGGGGGAACTGTTCATCCTCGGCGCACGCGGAGCCGGAGCCGGACGCGCCTGCGGCGGCGGCGAGGGGCGCTCGACCCGCTGTGCAGGCTGCGGCGGTCGACGCATCGAATCCATGTTGCGCCAGGGCGAGCCGCCATTGTTCTGGCGCGGCGGCGGTGGCGGGCGGTTTTCGCCGCCGTTGCCGGGACGCGGTGGCGGGCGGTGGTTGTGGTGCGGCGGGCGGTAGATCGGCCGCTGGTAGTACGGGCCACCATAGCCGTAATAGCCACCGCCGCCGTAATACGGATAGCCGTAGTCGGCCGGGTAGCCATAGGGGTAGCGGTACTCCACCGACGGCGCACCGTGGTAGTAGCCACCGCCGCGGCCACCGACATAGTCATAGGTGGTGCAACCGGTCAGGGCCAGCAGCAGGCCACCGGCAAGCATCAGGCGCGTTTTCATGATGGGTCCCCCCAGAGGACGGGTATGCAGGCAGCTTCAGCCGCCGGCGTTGAATCAGCCCTTAATTCCGCCGGCCAGGATGAATGGCGGTGTAGGCATGCATGCTGGCATGACCGATGGCGCCCTCGCCAGCGCGGGGCCATACGTTAATCTTGCGTCATGAGCGATTCACTGTTGCCCCGCGCTGATGACGTCCTCGCCGCCGCCGCGCGGATCGCGCCCCATGCCAGCGTGACCCCGGTGCTGCGCTCGCGCACGCTGGATGCGTTGGCCGGTGCGCAACTGGCGTTCAAGGCCGAGCACCTGCAGCGCGGCGGCGCGTTCAAGTTCCGCGGTGCGTGCAATGCGGTGTGGTCGCTGGATGCCGATCACGCCGGTGCCGGTGTGGTGACCCATTCCTCCGGCAATCACGGTGCCGCTTTGGCGCTGGCTGCCCGCACACGGGGCATTCCCTGCCATGTGGTGGTGCCGGAAGGGGCCGTGGCCGCCAAGCTGGCCAATATCGCCCGGCATGGCGCCACCCTCTGGCGCTGCCCGGCCACCATTGCCGACCGCGAGGCCACCTGCGCCAAGGTGCAGGCCGATACCGGCGCCACTCTGGTCCATCCGTACACCAACCCCGCGGTGATCGCCGGGCAGGGCACGGCCGCGCTGGAGCTGCTGCACAGCGAGGGGCCGTTCGACGTGCTGGTGGTGCCGGTGGGCGGTGGGGGCCTGGCCAGTGGCACCGCGTTGGCCCTGCAGCACGCCAGCCCGGGCACGCGGCTGGTGCTGGCCGAGCCGGCCGGTGCCGATGACACCGCCCGTTCGCTGGCGACCGGCAAGCGCCAGGAGGCATTTACCCCGGACACGATCTGCGACGGACTGCGCACGCTGATCGGCGCACCCAACTTCGCGCTGCTGCAGGCCGCGGGCGCCGAGGTCATCGTGGTTGACGATGCCGCCACCGTGGCGGCGATGCGCCTGCTGTGGGACGTGCTCAAGCAGGTGGTCGAGCCGTCCTCGGCGATCGTGCTGGCGGCGGTGCTTGCGCAGCCTGCGCGCTTCGCCGGCCTGCGCGTTGGACTGGTGCTGTCCGGCGGCAATGTCGATCTGCCTGCCCTGCGTTGGGAAGCGCCATGAGCCGCGGCCGCCATCGCGAACGTACCGGCCTGCTCGGTTGGGTGTGGCGGTTGTTCGTACTGCTGGTGATCTGGCTGCTGGGCGTGACCGCCTGGATCGTCTGGGTCGGCGAACGCGACCAGGCGGCCAAGGCGGACGCGATCATCGTGCTGGGTGCGGCGGCCTACGATGCCAAGCCCTCGCCGGTGTTTGAAGAGCGCATCCGCCACGGCCTGGATCTGTACGACGCCGGCTACGCGCCACTGCTGATCTTTACCGGAGGCTACGGCGGCACCGGTGCGCGCTTCTCGGAATCGCAGGTGGCCCGGCGCTATGCGCTCAAGCACGGCATTCCCGATGAGGCGATCCTCATCGAGACCGCCTCGCGCAATACCGTGCAGAACCTGGTCGAGGCCAAGCGGCTGATGGACCAGCGCAAGCTGCATTCGGTGATCATCGTCAGCGACCCGCTGCACATGGCGCGCGCGCTGCGCCTGAGCAAGGCGCTGGGCATCCAGGCGTTGGCCTCGTCCACGCCCAGCACGCGCTTCCGCAGCTTCCATACCAGCTGGCGCTTCCTGGTGCAGGAGATCTACTTCTTCCACCGTGACCTGGTACGGCCGCCGTTGAGTTCACCGGCCAATACCTGAGCGGCTGCCGCTGCGCTCGCCGGGCATGGCCCGGCGATACCCATAACGTGCGCCTGGCCGGGACCTGCTTTTGGTAGTTGCCGACCTTGGTCGGCACGGGAAGCACAGCGCCGACCAAGGTCGGCTGGTAGCGCCGGGCCATGCCCGGCGGCGCCTTCGAATCAGGTCTGCTTGCGCCGGATCGGGATCGCCGACACCGGCACGGAAGCAATGTCATGCCCACCTTCGCGGATCGGCGCGCCCGGATCCGGCGCCCAGGCATGGGCGTAGATCACTTCCCAGCTGCTGGGCAGCTTGCCATCGGCACGGCGCATCGGTTCGTACGCCGCCGCTGCCGCCGCGAACCGCCCCCGGCCGGTCAACGTATGGCGGCGATCGACCCGTGCGTTGGTCGCGCCCATCGCGCGCAGCTCGCGCATCAACGAGGGCAGGTCGTCGTAGGTCAGGGTGAACAGGTCGCGGTCCAGAACCGGATCACGGAAGCCGGCCATCATCAGCGCATCGCCGAACTGGGCGATCTGCGCGAAGCGGCTCACGTGCGGGCGGTCGTCGGCGGCGGCGAAGGCCTCGTTGAGCTCGACCAGCGTTTCCGGCCCGAACGTCGAACACACCAGCAACCCACCGGGCTTGAGCACGCGGCGGAAACCGGCGAACACCGCCGGCAGGTCGTCCACCCACTGCAGGCACAGGTTGCTGAAGATCACATCGACGCTGTTGTCGGCCAACGGCAGCGCCGTGGCATCGGCGGCCAGGCGCTGGAACGGCTTCCACCAGCCGGCCTGGCGCTTGGCTTGGTCGAGCATCGGCAGTGCCACGTCCAGCGCGATCACCTGCGCCTTCGGCCAGCGCTTCTTCATCAGCGCACTGGCATGGCCGGTGCCGGCACCGATATCCAGCACCACCTCCGGCTTGCGTGCCTCCAGGTAGTCCAGCGATTCCAGCAGCCGCGACTGCACCTCGCGCTGCAGGGCGGCGGCAGCGTCGTAGCTGGTGGCGGCGCGGGCGAAGGCGCGGCGGACATGGCGGGCATCGAAGTGGGACGGCATTGCAGAAGTCTCTTAGAACGTACCGGGGTAGGCGCCGCCGTCGATCAGCAGGTTCTGCCCGGTGAGGTAACCGGCCTGTGCACTGCACAGGAAGGCGCAGGCGGCGCCGAATTCGTCCGGCGTGCCGAAGCGGCCGGCGGGGATCTGCTGGCGGCGGCGTTCGGCCACCGCCTGCACGTCCCCGTCCTGGCCGGCGGCGTGGGCGAAGTTGGCGCGCAGGCGGTCGGTATCGAACTGGCCGGGCAGCAGATTGTTGATCGTGACGTTGTGGACGACGGTGCGCCGCGCCAGCCCGGCGACGAAGCCGGTCAGGCCGCTGCGCGCGCCGTTGGACAGCGCCAGCGCGTCGATGGGTGCCTTCACCGATGACGAGGTGATGTTGACGATGCGGCCGAAGCCGCGCTCGATCATCGCGTCCACGGTGGCGCGGATCAGCGCGATCGGCGCCAGCATGTTGGCGTCCAGCGCGGCGATCCAGTCGTCGCGCTCGAACGTGCGGAAGTCGCCCGGCGGCGGACCGCCGGCGTTGGTCACCAGGATGTCGACCTGCGGGCAGGCGGCCAGCGCCTGGGCGCGGCCCGCCTCGGTGGTGACGTCGGCGGCGATCGCATGCACTTCAGCGGCACCGGGCAGCGTACGCAGTTCTTCAGCCGTGGCCTGCAGCGCAGCGTCACCGCGGGCGACGATGACCACGTTCACGCCTTCGCGCACCAATGCGCGCGCGCAGCCAAGGCCAAGCCCCTTGCTGGCGCCGCAGACCAGTGCCCAGCGGCCGGAAATACCCAGATCCATGCGTCAGTCCTGCACAAGCTTAGGAAGGCTCATTGTCCGCCATCGGCCGGTGACAGGCCGGCAACGAAGTGTTGCAGGGCGGCTGCAACGTCATCGGCGTGGCCGAGGAAGGGGGCGTGGCCGCCATGACCCACGGTCAACGACTGCCCCCCGGGCGCCAGCGCGGCAGCGGCCTGCATCGCCGCCGGCGAGACCAGACGGTCACGCTGGCCGGCAATCCACAGGCTGGGCTTGCCCAGTGCGGGCAGGGCACCGCGCAGGTCGGTGTTCTCCAGCAGCTGCAGGCCCTCGTGCAGTGCGCGTTCGGTGGGCGCTCCGCGTTCGACCAGGCGCTGCCGCAGGGTGCGCAGTTCCTCGCGGGCATGCGCCGAACCCATCACGTCCAGTGCCAGGAAACGTTCCAGGGTGCCACTGAAGTCCTGCGCGAGGTCACGACCGAACTGCTCGAATACCGATGGCTCCACCGCATGCGGCCAGTCATCACCGCGCACGAAGCGCGGCGTGGCGGCGATCATCGCCAGACCGCGCACCTTCGGCAGCGTGGCCGCCGCGTGCAGCGCGAACAGGCCACCCAGTGACCAGCCGCACCACACCGCCGGCGGCGTGGCCGCGGCAATGGCGTTGACCACGAACGGCAGGCGCAGCGGGGTGCTGTCATCGCGGCTGTGGCCATGGCCGGGCAGGTCGACCAGATGCAGCGTGAATCGATCGGCCAGGCGCTGCACCAGCGGCGCAAACACGCCGCCCTGCAGGGCCCAGCCGTGGATCAGTACCAGGTCCGGCCCATGGCCGGTCACTTCAATATGCATGGGGAACTACACGATCACTCAGGCCAGCGCCGGCAACGACGGCGGCAGCACTTCGCGCGCGGCAAAGGCCACGCGGTCGCGTGCAACGGCGACGGCTTCGACCAGGCCGCGTACCTGCTCGGTGGTGTGCAGCGCGGACAAGGTGACGCGCAGGCGCGCCTTGCCTTCCGGCACGGTCGGTGGGCGGATCGCGCCGACCAGCCAGCCGGCCTGCTCCAGCGCCTGCGACATCGCCATGGCAGTGTGGTCGTCGCCACACAACAGCGGCTGGATCGGCGTTTCCGATGCCATCAGATCCAGCCCATGACGTCGCGCTTCGCTGCGGAACAGGGCAATCAGATCGGCCAGCTTCGCCCGCCGCCAATGATCGCGGCGGGCCAGGCGCACCGCTTCCAGTGCGGATGCCGCCAGCGCCGGCGCCATGGCGGTGGTGTAGATGTAGGGGCGTGCGGTTTCGGCCAGGTGCTCGATCAGGTCTTCGCGGCCGAGCACCAGCGCACCGGAACCGCCGAGCGCCTTGCCCAGGGTGACCAGCTGCAGCGGCACATCGTCCACGCCCAGGCCGGCGGTGGCGACCGCGCCACGACCATCGCCGAGCACGCCCACGCCATGCGCGTCGTCCACGTAGAACAGCGCCTGCTGCAGGCGCGCGACCAGCGACAGCGCACGCAGCGGCGCGACATCGCCATCCATGCTGAAGACACCGTCGGTAGCCAGCATCGCCGCGCCATCGGGCGCATGCTTGAGTTGGCGCATCGCACCTTCCGCGTCCAGGTGCGGGTAGCGGCGCAGGCGCGCGCCGGCCAGCCGGGTGGCATCGAGCAGACTGGCGTGGTTGAGCTTGTCCTGCACGCAGACATCGTTCTCTTCGCCCAGCAGCGCCTGCTGCACGGCCAGGTTGGCGGTGAAGCCACTGCCGAACAGCAAGGCACGCGGGTAACCGAGCCACTCGGCCACTTCGCGTTCCAATGCGTCGTGCAGCGCGTGGTGGCCGCAGACCAGATGCGAGGCACCGGCACCGGCACCTTCGCGCGCAGCGGCATCCTGCAGTGCGTTGACCACGCTGAACTGCTGGGCCAGGCCCAGGTAATCGTTGCTGCAGAAGCCGGTCAGCCAGCGCCCATCGACTTCCAGGCGCACACCATCGCGACGGGTGACCGTGCGCCGCGGGCGGCGACGGCCTTGTGCATCGCGCAACGCGCGCTGGGCTTGGAGGCGGGCGGTCAGGTCGGGGCGTGCCATGGCGGCTGGATGCGGCGACGGGGCGGCTAGGGTAGCGCGTTGCCGCGACGCCTGCTTGGCCCGGCCCTCAGGCCGCGTGGGCGCAGCCGCAGCCGGGGCCATCGGCGCTGATATCGGCATGCACGGTGCCGCCATGGTCATGACCGTCGGCGTCCACCTGCACCGCCATCGGCTGCAGGCCCAGGCGTGCGAACAGGGCCATGTCGCGCTCGCTCTCCGGGTTGCCGGTGGTCAGCAGCTTGTCGCCATAGAAGATGGAGTTGGCGCCGGCCAGGAAGCACAGCGCCTGCAGCTCATCACTCATCGCCTCGCGGCCGGCCGACAGCCGCACCATCGAACGCGGCATGGCGATGCGGGCCACGGCGATCATGCGCACGAACTCGAACGGGTCCAGCTCGGCACTGCCATGCAGCGGCGTGCCGGCCACCTGCACCAGCTTGTTGATCGGCACCGAATCGGGATGCGCCGGCAAGGTGGCCAGCGCCAGCAGCAGGCCGACCCGCTGCGCGCGTGTTTCACCCATGCCAACGATGCCGCCGCAGCAGGTCTTCAACCCCGCATCGCGCACATGGCCCAGCGTATCCAGGCGATCCTGGTACTGCCGGGTGTGGATGATCGACTCGTAGTAGTCCGGCGCGGTATCGAGGTTGTGGTTGTAGTAGTCCAGGCCGGCGTCCTTCAACGCGCGCGCCTGCTCGCCACTGAGCATGCCCAGCGTGGCGCAGGTTTCCAGGCCCAGCGCTTTCACCCCGGCGATCATTGCCGCCACCTTGGGGATGTCGCGGTCCTTCGGCGAACGCCACGCTGCACCCATGCAGAAGCGTGAGGCACCGGCCGCTTTGGCTTGGCGGGCCTTGGCCAGCACCGCATCGGTGTCCATCAGTTTCTGTGCGTTGACCCCGGTGCTGTAGCGCTGCGCCTGCGGGCAGTACGCGCAGTCTTCCGGGCAGCCACCGGTCTTCACCGACAACAGCGTGGAAACCTGCACCTGGGCCGGATCGAAGTGCTCGCGGTGGACGGCGGCGGCGCGGAACAGCAGTTCCGGGAAGGGCAGGTCGAACAGCGCCTGCAGTTCGTCGTGGTGCCAGTCGTGGCGGAAGGCGGTTGCCATGGCGGGACCTTGGAAGGGCTGGAGCGAGGGCGCAGTCTGGGTGGGGTTGGGAACGCTGTCAACTATGAATATAAAATAGTGGTTTACAGGAAGTCGTCGCCCGGGTCAGTTGCAGCGGTGCTAAGTTCGCCGCTACGCATGGAACGTGAGAATCGGCATGGACACGCACAAGAACGCCGCAACCCTTCGCAACGCTGTGCTGTGCAGCCTGGCTGATCTGCCCGATGGAGGCTTGCGCGTGGTAATGGATGACCTGCGGAAATCGGACACCGCCGGTATGTGGCAGCACCGCACGTTCGTTACGTTCAAGGACTATCCACCAGGCATGCTTGCCGACCCGGTAGGCCTGTCCGAAGCGGAGTTGGCAGACTTTGGCTTCTTCGTGCTGGTCCGCCTGCTGGCTGTAAATGGCCGGCTGGCTGACACTGACGACGCGCCGGACTGCGATGCGCACCTCACCAACGAACAGCGGCACCGCATCGCAGCGCTGACCGAGGAGGACGTCGCGCGGATCGATCAGCAGCTGCTTTCCCACTGTGACGGTCAGTTCCGCAAAGTCGCCTATATCGTGGGCACGGCGATGTCGTTGGATCCCGAACGTCCGCCGGGAATTCCAGATGTGTTCTACGCAGGGCGTGTGCGCAAGCTGGTCGAGCGTGGCGCGCTGCAGGCTGCCGGCGACCTGTCGCGCATGCGCTACAGCGAAGTGCGCCGGCTCAGCTCTGCTTGAAGACGGTTCTCTGCCCGATCGCGCTGGACTTTCGAACGTCGGACCGGCCCAGCCCGGGAATCAGGAAATCGGCAGGGCTGCGGCCATGCTTGGTCTTCTCGGCAAGCCAGCGCGGCATCCGGCCGCGGCCCGACCACGTATTGCGCTTGTTGTCCGGGTCGCGGTACTTGGCCGCCACCTTGCCTGCCTTGCGCCGTGTGGCAGGTTTGCGGACCGGTGCAGCGGCCTCGGCGGGCGCAGCCCCGAGCAGCTCTTCAATCGTGTAGCCGCACTGCGCGGCGAAGGCGATCAGCTTGCGACGGACAACGGCCACGGGGCGGCGGCTGGCAACCAGCGCCCTCCGCTGCTCGGCAGCAGTCACAAGGGCGTTCAGTTCGCGCAGGCTCAGGTGTTCGACGTCGATTGTCATGCCGCGAAGGGTCCGGACATCCCGGCAGCCTGTCAAGCAGCGGACGGGTATCTCAGCCTAGGCAACCAGTCCCCCAGCCGGGCTGCCACCAGGCATCTCGCCACCAGTGTGGGTAGGCCCAGGGCGTCCAGCATGCTGCTGACGCTGTGGGGTATGTTGTTGAAAGGCGGCGGACCCAGCCGCTACCTTGTCGAGTACTTTTACTTTATCGATGCCGCTGAGCGTGGAACGAGACCAGACCGTAAACATGCCCACAACTGACCGAAAGCTCCTGGTGCTCGATCTCGATGAAACGCTGGTTCATGCCAGTGCGCGTCAGTTGCACCGTCCTGCTGACACTCAAGTGGTGGGCTATCACGTCTACAAGCGTCCCTACGTTGACGACTTCCTGGATTTCGCATTCGCGCACTTCAACGTAGGGGTGTGGACATCTTCCGGCAGTCTGTATGCCGAGCCACTGGTGGCATGGTTGATGCCAGGGCGCACGCTGGAGTTCCTGTGGTCGTCCCAGCGTTGCAGTACTGCGCGTGATTGGGAGACCGGTGGCTACACCAGCCAGAAGCGCCTGGCCAAACTGAAACGTCTAGGCTTTGCGCTGGAGCAGATGATCGGCATTGACGACACTCCCAGCAAGTACGCCAAGAACTACGGAAATCTGATACAGGTGCGGGAGTTCACTGGTGATGGTTGCGACGATGAATTGCTTCATCTTTCTCGATATCTGGATGTACTGCGCGCGCAGCCCAACATCCGGACCGTGGAGAAGCGCCGTTGGCGAGAGCGCATGATGGAGTGAATCGGCAGGATCATTGATTCACCCGCTTCCAGTGTCGTTTGCGGAAGTGTCACGCTGCGCACACCACCGCACTCCTGTGCGCGGTGCCCGCAGCCGGCCCCCTTTCTGGTTTCACCAACGTCTCTGCGCTTTCGTATGAAGCGGACGACCAGCAATGTTGAAGGGACGAGTGGGCGGGTTCTTCGCCGATTCAATGGTGCTGGCCGACGTTCCTTCCAGTACGATTCCGCGAACGTTCGCAAGCGCAAGGATGCCTTCGATGTCGACCGCTCAGCACTCTCGAATGATCAATGCTGCAGCCAGAACGGTGCTGCGCCCTCTGGGCTGCGTGCAGAAGGGACGCTCCAGAATCTGGATTGACGACCAGGTATGGTGGATCGGCGTGGTTGAATTCCAGCCCTCTTCGGGACGGAAGGGAAGCTATCTGAATGTTGGAGCGTGCTGGCTCTGGCATGAGAAGGACTTCCTTTCATTCGACGCCGGGCACAGAGTGGGAACCTTCCACGAATTCATCGACGAGGAGCAGTTCTCGGCGGAGGCCACGCTGCTGGCCAGGCGTGCAGCGCAGGAAGTCCTTGCGCTGCGCGATCGCTTCCCCTCGATCGCCCACGCGCTGGCGTGGACTACTGCCAATGCATCGCCCACGCTATGGAACACGTACCACTCGGCGGGGTTGGCGGGGTTGGCGGGTGAGGTCGAACGCAGTGGGTTGCTGTTTACAGAAGTGATCGCCGATCCAAATGACGTGCCATGGGCCGTTGAGCTGAAGCAGAGGGTTGTCGGGCTGCTGCATTGCCTGGAGTCAGGGGCTGGCTTTGAACAGGAGATCGCGGCCACGGTCGGGCGAACGCGTATCGCGCTGGGACTGCCTGCCTGCCAGCGTGCAGCCAACGGGATCGAGTTTTGAGGGGAATTCACGGTGGTCGATCCGCGGCGTGCGGCTGACCCCCGGTGAGCCCAAGCCAGCCACGTCCAGCCTTGGGCCGCCGCCGCCAGGAGCAGGGCGAGCCCATGGGTGGTTGCACCGTCCTGAAGGTATTGGCCATCCTGGCGTGGGCGAGTGCTGACCGGGGAGCTGGGGGGCTCCCCATCGTCATATCGCCCTGATCAGGAACAAGCGGAAGTCTGTTCCTTCTGACCCGGCTGGGATGCTGCACGCCATGCCCATCCTCGCAAGATTCCGTTCCCAGAATGCGTGCGCCACATGATCCTTGCGGAAGGTGGCCAGCAGCCATTCTCCCGCCGTTGGCCGCACAAGCTCTGCGACCACTGCGGACGCGATGCCTTTGCCCCGATGCCTTGGAAGGATGAACAGATCGGCCAACTCTGGCAGGCGCCGCCCCTGGAAGTCGACTTCATCCACCTGGACGAATCCACACAGCTGGCCATCGAGCCAGAGCAGACGGGTCCACTCCGGCTCTTCCTGCAGGCGGGCCCGGACATCGGCAAGTGCGCAGTCGTAGAGACCATCGGCAAGGATCTCCTCACCACTCCAGGCAGAGGCTTCGAAGTAGTACAGCTGCATCAATCTGAAGACCACATCTGCGTCCTGCGCAGTTGCCTTGACCAGCGTCAGTCCGTCCATGCAGTAGAGGTCCATCCAGGGCAACCGCGCCCATCCTGATGATAGCTGGCGCAGGATCGGCCAGTAGTGGTTCTGCAGTTCCGGCCGTATGTGGATGGAAGCGCGCGGTAGCAGGTGCGATGCAGGTCTACGGCCTGGCAAGGTGCAGCCCCCATCGGCCAACGCTCCCTGTACTGACATGCAGGCAGCCCCTTCACCGATGGGCAGCCTGCGCTTGCAGGGCGATGCTGCGGCATGCGCCTCCCACTGCCTTCTGCCCTTGGTGAACCATTACAGGCGGCCTTTCGCCTGTTGCTGCCCCTGCGCTGCCTGGTCTGCAGCGAGCCCGGCCACGACACCCTCGACCTCTGCGTCGCCTGTCTCGCCGATCTACCGTGGGCGGGTCGCGCCTGCCTTCGCTGCGCGCTGCCGCTACCGGACGAAGCCCTGCCCATCTGCGGCACCTGCCGTGACGAGCCTCCGCCGCAGACCGCCACCCACGCCAGCCTGCTGTACCTGCCGCCGATCGATCAACTGCTGGTCCGCTACAAATTCCACCAGGACCTGGCTGCCGGACGCCTGCTTGCGCAGTTGATGCTGCGCAACCCGCCGCCATGGTCGTGCCCACCCCTGGTACCAGTGCCGCTGCATCCCAAACGCCTGCGCCAGCGCGGCTATGATCAGGCAGCCGAGCTGTGCCGGCTGCTGCGGACGCCGAGGTGGCGCGGGCTGTACCGTCGCCGCCATACCGCGCCGCAGTCCGAACGCAGCGCCGAGCAGCGCCGCGACAACCTGTTCGACGCCTTTGATGTGCGCGGTGCCGTCCCTGCGCGGCTGACCATCGTCGACGACGTGATGACCACCGGCAGCACCGTGCTGGAAGTCGCCGAGACGCTGCGGCTGGTGGGGGCTGAAGATGTGCGGGCATGGGTCTGTGCGCGGGTGCCGTGATCGCACCTTTCATTCCGTAGGTCTAGGATGTCCACGAACCCGGATCGAAGGAGTGGTCATGAATTCCCCTCTGTCTCCCTTGTTGTCGGCCGTTGGACGCAGCTGGTGGATCCTGCTGCTGTACGGTCTGGTCGCGCTGGGCTTCGGCATCATCGCGATCGGCTGGCCGATGTCAGCGGCTATCGCGCTGGCGTGGACGCTGGGCGTGATGGCGATCGTGGAAGGCGTCATCAGCCTGCTGGCGCTGATTACCGGTGGTAGTGGCGCCTCGCGTGGCTGGCTGCTGCTGTATGTGGTCGCCTCGCTGGGCTTCGGTATCCTGGCGGTGATCAATCCGCTGGCCACCGCCAGCGTGCTGGTGCTGTTCCTGGCGGCATGGCTGCTGGTGGCAGGCATCTATCGCATCGTCTTCGCCATCCGCGTGCGCAGGCAGATCCAGGGTGAGTGGTTGCTGATTCTCAGCGGTGTGCTGGCCATCGTGCTGGGCCTGCTGTTCGCGGCCAATCCGTATGCCGGCGTAGCGGTAACCACGTTGTGGATCGGCATCGGCAGCCTGCTGTACGGCGTGCTGCAGGTGCTGGTGGCGTTCAAGCTGAGGAAGCTGCGCTGATGCGGGCCTGGAACAGATGGGCGCTGCTCGGCGGCGGCCTCGCGGTGTTGCTGCTGGCGGGCTGCAACCGGGTGCTTCCGGCGGAGACCCGGCATCCGCCGCGGGAGGGGGTGCAGGTGCAGATGCGTGAGGTCGATCCCGATGGTCGCGCTACCCTGCAGTGGCAAGGGCGCAGCATCGCCGTGAAAGCGCCGCCGATGCTCACCAGTGCCGATATCGTCGACGTGCGAGCGGCGTTGGACGCCGCGCACCAGCCCGTACTGGAACTGACGTTCCGCAAGGAGTCCGCCGGCCGGTTGCTGCACGCGACCGAGGCCCTGGTGGGCAAGCAGGTGGCGCTTACCGTCGATGACCACGTGCTGTCCGTGGCCACCATAGCGGGCCCTTTTGGCGAGTCCATGCAGGTGGCCGGTACCAACATGAGCGTGGCCGAAGTGCACGACATGGCGCGCTACATCGTGCACGGCGGCCCTGCGCCGCCACAGCAGCGCTGAATCAGCGCTGCTTTCCTGCAAACCCGGCTTCGATCTCTTCCAGCGAGCGCCCCTTGGTTTCCGGCAGCCAGAATGCGGCCACCAGGAAGAACACGAACGTGCAGCCCGCCCAGAACAGGAACATGCTGGCGTAGCCGTAGTGCCCCACCGTCGGCAGGAAGATGGCGGCAATGGTGGTGGACACGAACTGGTTGATCAGCAGCGCGATGCTCATGCCGTTGGAGCGGATGCGGTTGGGCATCAACTCGGACAGCGCCAGCCACACGCACACGCCTGGGCCAACTGCGAAGAACGCCACGAATACCAGGATGCAGGCAGCGACGGCCCAGCCATGCGCGGGCGGCGGAATCGGGCCGATACGGGCTTGCTCGATGCGCAGCGGTGCCTGCGCGGCACTGGCCGGGTCGGCGAACGGATTGAGGTGCAACGTGCGGAAGAACGCGCCGATGACGCTGTCCGGCTGCACGGTGCCGGCGCGCTCGATGCGCAGCTCGCGGTCGGTCAGGTTGTCGCTGCGCAGCGCGCGCACGTTGGTGAAGTCGCCATAGGCGTAGGACACGGTCAGCTGCAGTGGCCGGCCTTCGCGGTCGATGCCACCGGCAAGCCGCTGCCACTGCGCGTCATCCAGTACCAGTTGCAGGCCATCGCCACTCACTGCGGCCTGCAGGTGCGGCTGCACGTCGGCGCGGCCCCGTTCGGCCTGGAAGAACAGCGTTGCTGCGCCCAGCAGGGCCACGCAGATGCCACCGCTGCCCAGCATCAGCAGGAACTTGCGACCCTTGCGGTCGACCAGCAGCAGCGCGGCGACGGTCATCACCGCGTTGAGCAGTTTGATCGCCACGTCGGCGCCGTTGGCCACCGAGCCGGACAGGCCTGCCTGGTTGAGGATGTTGACCGCATAGGCCAGCACCGAGTTGATGCCGGTGGCCTGGGTGCAGGCCAGCACCACGCAGGCCAACACGAACGGCACCACGTAGCGGCGGCTGAGCAGCGGGTCACGCTTGCCGCTGCTGCTGCTCGATTCCGGAGCCTGGATCTGCGCCAGGGTGGGCTCGACGTCGGCAGCGGGCAGCACGCGCTGCAGGCTGCGGCGCGCATCATCGATGCGGCCACGACGCACCAGCCAGCGCGGTGATTCGGACAGCCAGAAGATGCCGGCGCAGAACAGCAGGCCCGGTGCCAGGCAAGTCCAGAAGATGGTGCGCCAGGCGTGGTCCTTCACCGTGAACAGCTCCTGCGCCTGCTGCGCGACCGGCAGCGAGCGCACCGACTCTGCGGCAGCGTCCACGGCATGGGCGTGGTACAGGCCGATCAACGCGGCCAGCACCAGGCCGACGGTCAGCAGCAGCTGGAACATCGCCGCGCCGCGGCCGCGTCGTTCCGGGCTGAGCACTTCGGCCAGGTACAGGGGAATGACCACGCCGATCAGGCCGCCGCTGACACCCTGCAGCAGGCGCCCCAGCAGCAGCGGGGTGTAACCCGACGCCAGCGCCATGATCGGGATGCTGGCGGTGAACAGCACGCCGGCCAGCAGCATCGCGCCACGGCGGCCGATGAGGTCGGCGATCATGCCGGCGAACAGCGAGGACAGCACGCTGCCCAGCAGCACCGCAGCGACGACAAAACCGAGCTGCTGGCTGCTGAGCTGCCAGGCGTGGCTGGCGGTGGCTTCAAGATAGGGCAGGGCGCCAGCGATGATGCCGATGTCGATGCCGTACAGCAGGCCACCGAGGCCGCCGATGAAGAGCAGGTAACGTACGGGCCAGCGCGGGGCGGTGGAAGCGGGTACGGCAGGTGCAGTGGCTGCGGTCATCGGCTCGTTCCTGGACTAACGGGATGGTGCGTGGCTGATGCAATGCGCTTGCGCGCCTTGTGTGCGGCATCCGGGCCGCATGGCGTGTGTCAGTCCAGATCGATCAATCGACCGCCTACCACCACTTTCTGCAGGCGCAGTTCCGCATCCAGCACCACCAGGTCGGCGCGGGCGTCGGGCGCAATGCGGCCGCGATCGCTCAAGCCCAGGTAATCGGCCGGGAAGGTGGACACGCGCTGCGATGCGTCAGCCAGATCCAGACCCACCTGCACCAGGTTGCGCAGCGCCTGGTCCATGGTCAGCGCGCTGCCGGCCAGCGAGCCGGTGGCCAAGCGCACGCAGCCGCCGCACTTGTGTACGCGCTGCTCGCCCAGTGCGTACTCGCCATCGGGCATGCCGGTGGCGGCCGTCGCGTCGGTTACCGCATACAGGCGCGGAATAGCGCGTGCGGCCAGACGGATCACGCCGGGATGGATGTGCTGCAGGTCGGGAATGATCTCGGCGTACTGCGCATGCGCCAGGGCAGCGGCGGCGATGCCCGGCCGGTAGTGGTCGACGCCGGTCATGCCATTGAACAGATGGGTGAAACCGGAAGCGCCGGCCTGCAATGCGGCCACGCCTTCCTCGTAGGTGCCGGCACTGTGGCCGAGCTGCACGCGGATGCCGAGTGCGGACAGCGCGGGGATCAGCGCGGTGTGCTCGCCGATCTCCGGCGCCAGCGTCATAACCCGGATCGGTGCCAGCGCGTGCAGCTGCCGCACCAGCGCCATCGTCGCCTCGATCGTACGGTTGGGTTGTGCGCCCAGCCGCTGCGGGCTGATGAAGGGGCCTTCCAGGTGCACACCGGCGATGCAGGCAGCGTCGGCGTCGGGCGCCGCCATCGTTGCCGCAACGCCCTGCAGCGCGTATTCGATCTCGTCCAGGCCGGCGGTCATGGTGGTCGCCAGCAGCGTGGTGGTACCAAAGCGCGCATGGGTGCGGGCGATGGTGCGGGCCACATCGCCGCCCTGCATCAGGTCGACGCCGGCTGCGCCATGCACGTGCAGGTCGATGAAGCCGGGCAGGATCACCGGCAGCTGCGGGTCATCGCCGCCGCTGTGGTCGTCTACCTGCAGCTGGCGTACGTGCGAATCGAACTGGACCTGGCCGCGACGCCAGCCCAACGGGGTGAGGATGCGGCCGTGCAGGGAGCGGGTGTCGGTCATGCGGGGGGCTCGGCGATGATCACTTCGATGCCCAGCCGCTGCAGCCCCTCGCGGGTCGCGTCGTCGATGCCGGCGTCGGTGATGATGGCGTGGATCTGATCGAGGCGGGCGATGCGGTGCAGGCTGACGCGTCCGAATTTGGAGGCGTCGGTGAGCACCACGATGCGCCGCGCGCGTTCGACCATGCGGTGGTTGAGGCGGGCTTCGGCTTCGTCGTGGGTGGTCAGGCCGAACTGCAGGTCCAGGCCATCCACGCCCAGGAACAGCGTGTCGAAACTGTAGGAGTTGAGGCTGGCTTCGGCCTGGCTGCCCTGCAGCGACAGCGATTGCTGGCGCAGCAGTCCGCCGGTCAGCAGCACGGTGATGCCGGCGGCGTTGGCCAGTTCCCAGGCGATGTTCAGGCCGTTGGTCATCACCGTCACATCGCGGTGTTCGCGCAGGTGGCGGGCCAGGGTCATCGTGGTGGAGCCGGAGTCGATGATGATGTTGTCACCGGCCTGCACCAGGCGCGCGGCCGCCGTGCCGATGGAGTCCTTCAGCGGCAGGTTCAGCGCATCCTTTTCATGGATGTCCTGCTCCTGCGGCGGCGTTCGCACCAGGGTGGCGCCACCGTGGGTTCGCGTGGCCAGCCCCTGCGATTCGAAGTGGGTCAGGTCGGCACGGATGGTCACCGCCGACACGCCGAAGCGCTCGACCAGATCGGCCACCTGCACCGAGCCGTGCTCGATCAGCAGCTGCAGGATCTGTTGCCGGCGGGAGCGGGTGTTGCGCATGGCCATTCTCGGTTTCGCAGGGAAAGGTAGAGATTAGCCGTTCGCAAGATCGGCGGCAGCCGGACTTGCGTTGTGCTTGCGGGTTCCAGCCTGGTTGGCGCTGCAGGCGCGGGCGTATTCGCCCAGGCACAGGCCGATGCGATGCTGCACCAGGGCGGTAGGCGTATTGGCCAGGGTGCCCTCGCGCACGGCGCGGTACTGCTCCGGCAGGTACTGGCTGAGCAGCACCAGCGGCGGCGCGTGCTGTTCCAGGTTGGCGAACAGGGTGTGCACGGCCTGCACCAGCGCCGGCTCGCCCCAGTAGTAGCGGCAGCGGTCACTGAAGGAATAGCTGCGCAGCAGGCGCAGGGTCGCTTCGTCGCCCTGGTAATAGGACTGCCAGGACTTCGGCTGCGCCACCATCACCTCGTCCAGCACCTGCGGCAGGCGCGAGCACTGCGCGGCCGGCAGCAGCTCGGCTTCGATGGCAGCGAGTGCGAACAGCGCTTCGCGGTAGGCGAAGGTGGCCGCGGGGCCGACCTTGAGGATCGCGAAGTGGTCGCGCACCAGGGCATGCAGGCCGCTTTCGCGCTGGTAGTCGGTCGAATGCGCTTCGAACACGATGCGCGGCTGCTGTTCGAGGAAGTCGGCCAGCTCGCTGGCGGCGGCCGCGTCGTACTCGTGCACGCTGCTGTGGTCGAAGTCCACGCCCGGCTGCACCACCATGGCCAGCACACGCTGCCATGCATCGCGCAGCAGCGGGGTGTCGAAGGCCTGCCGGTGGATGGCCAGGGTCTGCGCAGCGGCGGCCGGGGTGGTCACCTGCAGGCCACCGGCCAGCGAGGCTTCGCCACCGGGAATCGGCACTTCGGTACCGATGACATAGACCGGCGGCGGCAGGCCGTGCTCGGCGGCGGTGCGCTCGGCGATCTCGGCCAGCTCGGCCGAACGTGCAGCAACGATGGCATCGGGCAGCGGCACCGGGTCATCGGCGCAGGACATGCTGCAGTCCAGGTGGATCTTGTGGAAACCAGCGGCGACGTAGGCCTCGATCAGCACGCGCGCATGGGTCATCGCTTCGGCGGCCGGGCGCTTCTGCCACGCGTTCGGGCCAAGGTGGTCACCGCCGAGGATCAAGCGCTCGCGCGGGAAGCCTTCCTCATCGGCCAGGGTGCCGACGTAGTCGCGGTACTGCGGCGGGGTCATGCCGGTGTAGCCGCCGAACTGATCGACCTGGTTGGAGGTGGCTTCGATCAGCAGCACGGTATCGTGCGCCAACGCCACGTGCATGGCCGCGCGCAGCACCTGTTCGTTGCTGCAGCAGACGCTGTACAGGCCGACGTTGTGGCCGGCGCGGTGGGAGGCAAGCAGGGTCTGCAACGGGGACATGGTCAAGCTCCGGACATCAGGAAAACGAGGGTTGGCAGGCCAGCAGGGCGGCACCGCGTGCACCACCGGCATCGCCGAAGCGCGGCGGCACGATGGGCGGCACCTGCACGCCGTTGAACAGATGCGCGGCGATGGCCGCAGGCAACAGCTGGTACAGCGGTGCGTACTGGGACAGGCCGCCACCGAGCACGATCACGTGCGGGTCCAGCGCCAGCACCAGGGCGGCCAGGCTGTGGCCGAGCAGGTCGCGATGGATGTCCAGCGCCTGCCGTGCCCGCGCATCGCCGGCCTCGGCCAAGGTGACCACCACGCTGGCATCGGCAGCGCTGCCACCGAGGTGACGCTCGATCATCGCCAGGCCACTCCCGGACACGTAGCGCTCCACGCAGCCTTGCAGGCCACAGGCGCAATCGATGAGCGGCAGGCCATGACGCTGCAGCAGGTGACCCGGCACGCTCCAGTGGCCCCATTCGCCGGCCAGGCCGTTGAAGCCGGACAGCAGGCGCCCCTGCAGGCAGAAGCCGCCACCGGCACCGGTGCCGAGGATGGCGCCGAACATGCTGGGGTAGCCATCGGCGGCGCCACCGTGCGCTTCAGAGAGCGCAAAACACTGCAGGTCGTTGCCGAAATGCAGCGGGCGCTGCAGGCGTGCCTGCAGATCAGTCGCCACGCATTGACCGGTCAGCGCAGGCACATTGGCGCTGAGCTGGCGGCCGTTGCGACGATCACGCACGCCGGGCAGGGCGATGCCGATGGCTGCATCGCTGCGACCCAGCGCAGCATCGGCTTCAGCAACCAATGTCACCACCGCCTGCAGGAAGCCGTCGTAGTCGCCCTGCGGGGTAGCCACGCGGCGGCGCCAGGTGACCTGCATCGCCGCATCGCACACCACCAGCTCGATCTTGGTGCCGCCGATGTCGATGCCGTAGCAGGCGTTGGCGATCAGCTCAGCCATGGTGGATGGTGACACCCTTGACCACGCGGTTGACGGTGCCGTCCGGGAACGGATTGTCGGGGGTCAGGCCGAGTGCGGCCGAACGCTGCAGCGCGTACAGCTGCGCAAAGCCCAGCCACACCGGCGCCAGCCACGGGTCATCCAGGGCAGGCACGGTGAGGGTGTAGTCATCGTCGGCGCCGATATCCGAATGCGGGCCGATCGACAGCACCTGGCCGGCGACGCCGTCGCGGCGCAGTTCTTCCAGCAGGTCCTGCTCATAACGGCGCGCCAGCGGCTGCACGCTGCGCAGCACGACCACCAGGGTGCTGCCGTCCAGCGTGGACTTCGGTCCATGGCGGAAGCCGAGCGGGGTGTTGGCCAGCGCCAGCACGCGGCCGGCGGTGAGCTCCAGCACCTTCAGCGCAGCCTCGCGCGCCAGTGCTTCCAGCGGGCCGCTGCCAAGGTAGATGACCCGGTTGAACGGGCGCTGCGCCAGCGCGGCCACAGCTGCATCCCACTGCGCCAGGCCTTCGCGGGCCAGACCGGCAATCTGCTGCAGGCGTGCGATGCGCGCATCCCACGGCGAACGGTCGAACACGGTCAATGCCGCCAGCAGCATGCAGGTCAGGCTGCTGGTCATGGCGAAGGCGCGGTCGCAGCTGGCCGACGGCATCAGCAGGGTGCAGGTGTCGGCACGGCCGGCGCCACGGCGGGCCAGCTCGCCCTCGGCATTGCAGGTGATGTCCAGGAAGCGCGCATCGTCCACGTCACTGCGCACGCGGTCGACGGCGGCAACGCTTTCGGGGCTGGAGCCGCTGCGGCCGAACGACACCAGCAGGGTCGGGCGATCGCGCTGCAGGTACAGCGCAGGATGGGTGAGCAGGCTGGTGGTATGCACCACGCGCACCTCGGCCGGCCACTGCGCGTTGATGGCATCGGCCACCATTTCAGCGATGAAGCCGGAACTGCCGGCGCCGGTGAACAGCACGCGCTGGTTCGGGTCGTTGAGGCTGTCGCCGAGGAAGGCCTGCAGGCGGTCGCGGGCACGCGATAGATCCTGTGCAAGGGCTTCCCACAGCGCCGGCTGCTGGGCGATTTCGGTAGCGGTATCGGCTCCGCCGCGGCGCTGCCAGGCGGACACATCGGAAAGCAGGGTGACGTCCATTCGGAGGTTCCAGTTGGGCCAGCGCACCATCTGCGTTTTCTTTCGAAATGTCAAATACCGAAAGTAAAAAGAAAGATATCGCGGTGATGGCTTTCCTCGCGCGGCATCACTCTGGAAACGAAAGAAACCGCCGGATGCCGTATCGCACAATGCTTAACAGGCGCCTGCAAGCGGTTACACAAAGTATTGCGCCGCAACAACTTTCGTTTCATGTAAATATATCTTCCTTTTTCCTTTCAATTTGTTGACATCTTTCGAATCGCTGCCCTAGAGTCGGCCCAACCGCTTTCGAAACGCCCGGTGAACGGGTTGGGAGTCCGTGTGGAAATCTGCGTTCGTCGTTCGCCACTGCTGCTGGCCCTGTTGCCGGCACTGCTGTCGGCGTCCCTGTCGGCCCAGGCCGCACCGGTCGGCAACCTGCGCTCGGTCAGCGCCAGTGCCAGCACCGACGGTGTAAATGGCTGGGACCTGCAGACCGACAACGGCACGCGCATCCGCATTGAACTGCCGGCCACCGACATCATCCGCGTACAGGCCGGCCGCAACGGCAAGCTGACCGGTGCCGGTGACAAGGCCGCGCCGATCGTGCTGCCGCAGCCCAAGGCCAACGTGCAGGCACAGCTGGAAGAAGACGCGCAGGAGATCCGCGTGCGTACCGCTGCACTCGTGCTGCATGTGCAGCGGCAGCCATTGCGCCTGCGCCTGGAGCGCCTGGACAACGGCCAGCCCACCGCGCTGTGGCAGGAACTGCAGCCGCTGGACCTGGATGCCGCGCAGAGCGTGCAGGTGCTGTCCTCGCAGGCCGATGAAGGCTATTACGGCGGTGGCCAGCAGAACGGCCGCTACCAGTTCAAGGGCCGCGAACTGGACGTCTCGTACTCCGGTGGCTGGGAAGAGGGGGATCGCCCGAGCCCGGCACCGATGCTGCTGAGCAGCCGTGGCTGGGGCATGCTGCGCAATACGTGGAGCGATGGCAGCTACGACCTGCGGCAGAGCGACCAGGCCACCCTGCTGCATCGCGAAGACCGCTTCGATGCGTACTACTTCGTTGGCGCCGACCTGCCGAAGCTGATCGAGCGCTACACCCAGCTGACCGGCCGCCCGAACATGGTCGCGCGCTGGGCGCTGTCCTACGGCGATGCCGATTGCTACAACGACGGCGACAACAGCAAGAAGCCCGGCACCGTGCCCGAGGGCTGGAGCGACGGCCCGACCGGCACCACGCCGGATGTGATCAACAGCGTAGCCAAGCAGTACCGCGCCAATGACATGCCCGGCGGCTGGATCCTGCCCAACGATGGCTATGGCTGCGGCTACAAGCAGTTGCCGGAGACGGTGAAGGGCTTGGCCGGGTACGGCTTCCGCACCGGCCTGTGGACCGAGAACGGCGTCGACAAGATCGCCTGGGAAGTGGGCAAGGCCGGCAGCCGCGTGCAGAAACTGGACGTGGCCTGGACCGGCAAGGGCTACCAGTTCGCGATGGATGCCAACCGCCAGGCATTCAACGGCATCCTCGACAATTCCGATTCGCGCCCGTTCCTGTGGACGGTAATGGGCTGGGCCGGCATCCAGCGCTATGCCGTGGCGTGGACCGGCGACCAGAGCAGCAGCTGGGACTACATCCGCTGGCATGTGCCGACCCTGGTGGGTTCGGGCCTGTCCGGCATGGCCTACGCCAGCGGCGATGTGGACGCGATCTTCGGCGGCAGCGCCGAGACCTTCACCCGCGACCTGCAGTGGAAGGCGTTCACCCCGGTGCTGATGGGCATGAGCGGCTGGTCGTCGAATGCGCGCAAGCACCCGTGGTGGTACGACGAGCCCTACCGCAGCATCAACCGCGATTACCTGAAGTTGAAGATGCGCCTGACCCCGTACATGTATGGGCTGGTGCATGAGGCCGCGCAGACCGGTGCACCGCCGGTGCGTGGCCTGATGTGGGACAACCCGCGCGATCCGCACGCGCAGGATGAAACCTACAAGTACCAGTTCCTGCTCGGCCGCGACCTGCTGGTTGCACCGGTGTACCGCAGCCAGGCTGCCAGCCGTGGTTGGCGCCGCGACATCCACCTGCCCGCCGGCGGCTGGATCGACTACTGGGATGGCCGCCGCGTGCAGGCCGCCGCCGATGGCCGCCAGCTGGACCGCCAGGTGGACCTGGCCACCCTGCCGGTGTTCGTGCGTGCCGGTGCGATCCTGCCCATGTACCCGTCGATGCTGTTCGACGGCGAGAAACCGCTCGATGAAGTGACCTTCGACCTGTACCCGCAGGGTGATTCGCAGTACACGCTGTACGAAGATGACGGCAACACCCGCCGCTACCAGCAGGGCGAATCGAGCACGCAGCGGATCAGTGTGCAGGCGCCGGCACAGGGCAGTGGCCCGGTGCAGGTGCAGATCGATGCGGTACAGGGCCAGTACAACGGCCAGCTGGCACAGCGCCGCTATGGCCTGCGCGTGCTCAGCCGGCAGGCGCCGCGTGCGGTGCAGGCCGCTGGCCGCGCGCTGCCGGCGCTGGCCGACGCGACCGCATTCAACAGCGCCAGCGAGGGTTGGTACTTCGATGCCAAGGAGCGTCGCGGCACCCTGCATGTACGCACCGCGGCGCAGGACATCCGCCAGCCGCTGCAGCTGCAGCTGGACTTCGCCGTCGCCGCAGCGGCCGCCGACGATGCCTATCCGGCTGCACCGGTGCTGGGCCGCGAACTGCCGGCCGACAGCCTGCTGGTGGTCAACCGCCCGGCCGAAGAACCCGGCCATGCGCTGGAAAATGCCTTCGATGATGATCCGGCCACCTGGTTCCGCAGCGTGCGCAACCAGGCCGTGCGCACGGGTGCCCATGAGTGGGTGATTGGTTTCGGCGAACGGAAGATGATCGATGGCATCGACATCGCGCCGCGCAACGACAAGAACTGGAAGCACGGCCAGGTGCGCGGCTACGAGGTGTACCTGGGCGACAGCAACGGCGAGTGGGGTGAACCGGTTGCCCGCGGCCACCTGCAGCTGAAGGAAGGCACGCAGCGCATCGACTTCCCGGCTCACGCCGGCCGCCTGCTGCGCTTCCGCGTGTTGAGCGTGCAGAACCCCGAAGGTGACGGTGCCTCCAGCACCGATCCGATGGTGACAGCCGCACAGGGCAGTGCGCGTGCCTTCGACGCGCTGCAACCGCGCGACGTCGGCCCGATTGCGCTGTCCACCTTCCACATCCTCGAACACCAGGAACCGGAGCGACCGGCCCGGCAGCGCTATCTCTCCGAGCTGCCGGTGCCGGCCGCGCTGGCCAGCCAGGTGCGCGCCGACAAGGCGTTCACCGGCGACGCCGGCATGCGCATGAACGGCCTGCAGTTCCGCCGCGGCCTGGGCGTGTCCGCGAACAGCCGCATCGACCTGCGCCTGCAGGGGGGATGGCGCCTGCTGCGTGCCGACCTCGGCATTGACGACGCCTGCCGCACGGCCGGTGGCCTGCAGTTCCAGGTCTGGGGCGACAACCGCCTGCTGTATGACAGCGGCCTGGTGAAGGCGCCCGGCGTGGTCAAGCCGGAGCTGGACATCCGTGGCCTTTCCACCCTGAGCCTGCGCACGCTGGGTGCGCAGGGCAGCCAACCCGCCCAGGTCTGTGCCAACTGGGCCAACGCCGTGCTGATCGGCCAGGAGGGCGACTCCGCCAGCATCGTCGCCCCATGACCGCCACGTAACACCGCTCCTCCCCCGCCCATTCCGACTACGGCTTCACCACGACGGTGGGAGCCGTGGCCCGGGAGCGTTTTGCCCGCCGATCCACCATTCGCGCCGCACCCCTGCCAGGAGAGAACCCCGATGTTGCCCGCCCGCCACCACCGCCCCCCCTGTCGTTCGATCGCACCGTTGTCGCTGGCCATCGCCGGCGTGCTGTTGTCGGTCGCCGTTCCTGCCTTCGCCCAGGAGAGCAAGGACAAGGCCACCGACCTGGCCCGCATCGAGGTCACCGGTTCCAACATCCGCCGCACCGACGTTGAAACCGCCTCGCCGGTGCAGGTGATCAGCAAGCAGGACATCCAGAACATGGGTGCGCGCACGCTGCTGCAGGTGCTCGACAACCTGCCGGCCGCCCGGCCAGCGCAGCAGGATTCGCGCTCGCTGTTCACCGGCTCCGACGGCGCTTCGCAGGCCAACCTGCGCGGCCTCGGCGCACAGGGCACGCTGGTGCTGCTGAATGGCCGTCGCCTGTCGTACTACGGCGCGCCGGCGGGTTTCCAGACCCAGTTCGTCAACATCGATGCGATTCCCGCCGCCGCCATCGAACGCATGGAAGTGCTGACCGACGGCGCCTCGGCCGTGTACGGCACCGACGCGGTGGCCGGCGTGATCAACGTGATCACCAAGCGCAACTTCCAGGGCGCGGAGATCAGCTTCACCAACGACACCTCCTCGCGCATCGATTCCTACGGCGAGCGCCAGGCCAGCATCACCGCCGGCTTCGGTGACCTCACCGAGAACCGCTTCAACATCTACGGCGCGGTGAACATGTACCGCCGCGACGCGATTCCGCTGGCCGACTTCTATGACAAGCGCCCGGACCAGTACTACGTCAACAACCCCAACTACCTGAACAACCTGCGCCTGGGCGTGGGCAGCAAGCCGGGCGAGTTCAACCCGGGCAGCTATTTCGCGTTCGATCCGGTGACCGGCCGCCGCGTGCAGGAAGCCGCGCCGGGCTGCAAGAACGTGCTGACCAGTGAAGCGGCCGGCCCGCGTTGCGTCTGGGAAACCTGGATGAACAACGAGATCGACGCGGGCGCCAAATCCGAGCGCAACACCGCCTACCTCAACGGCACCTTCCTGGTGGGCGACAGCACCGAGATCTTCGCCGAGGCCACCTATACCGATATCGACCTGCGTGCCAATGGCGGTACCCCGCGCAGCTACGGCACCACCACCGGCAACCCGACCAGCTGGTTCTCGCGCGATACCGGAAACAACGTCAACCAGTTCCTGTATCCGTTCCTGGGCCCGAACAACGAGTACAACCACGCCAGCCCCGAGCTGAAGGCCATGATGGGTGGCGTGGTCGGCCTGCAGTACCTGCTGCAGGATGCCGGCGCCAACTACTTCGGCCAGCGCAACACCGACAAGAGCTACCGCGTGCTGACCGGCGCGCGTGGCAACGTCGGTGACTGGAACTGGGAAACCGCGTTCGCCACCGCCGGCACGCACTCGACCACTTACCAGACGATCAACGTCAACGTGAAGGGCTTCGAGAAGGCCTTCGGTCCTTACAGCATCGACCCGGGCACGGGTCGTGTGATCATCTCCGATCATCCGGCGTACAAGTTCGGCGAGATCAGCGAGGCCAACGCCGCACTGATCCGCGGCGCCTTCCCGACCTTCGACATCCAGTCGTGGACGCGCCTGCATACCCTGGACGGCAAGATCGAAGGCCCGCTGTTCCAGCTGCCGGCCGGTGACATGCGCGCTGCGTTCGGTTTCAACGCCAGCCGCGAGACCTTCTACACCCCCGGCAACGCCGACGCGGCCGCCGGCCTGATCACCCAGCAGGGTGGCTCGTGGTTCGACGGCGCGCGCAACACCTATGCGCTGTTTGCTGAAACGGTGGCGCCGATTACCGAGAAGCTGGAGCTGGACGCGGCCGTGCGCGTGGACAAGTACCCGAACTTCAGCGCCAACGTCGCGCCGAAGATCGGCTTCAAGTACCAGGCGTTCGACCAGCTGATGCTGCGCGGTACCTATTCCACCGGCTTCCGCGCCCCCAGCCTGGCTGAGTCCGGCAACGGCGGCGTGTACGCGCAGCTGGGCGGCTACCGTGATGAACTGCGCTGCGCCGAGACCAACGCCATCGCCAACCTGCTGCTGAAATCGCAGCGCGGCGGCGATGTCGACCTGGGCAAGAGCCTGCTCAACGTGGACTGCAGCCGTACCGTGGCTCGCATGACCCAGCCGAACCAGAACCTGAAGCCGGAGAAGGCGAAGATCGCCACGCTGGGCTTCGTCTACGAGCCGGCCAGCTGGCTGTCGGTGTCGGCCGATTACTGGTTCATCTACCGCGACAACGAAATCGTTGCCCCGGACTACCGCCGCGCTGAAGACATCATCTCCTCGTCGCGCTCGCCGATCACCGACAGCGACCGCGCCAATCTGGCACAGCTGGCGGCGATGTGCGCCGACCCGGCAAGCGGTGTGAGCTGCCCGGGAACGCTGCCGGGCTACTCGGCCGGCAACGTGGCCAGCGTGGTGGGCCAGTACAAGAACCGCGGCAAGACCCTGATCGATGGCTTCGACATCGATGCGCGCAGCCGTTTCTCGCTGGGTGAGTGGGGCGGGCTGAACATCGGCCTGGCCGCCACCATCGCCAACCGCAACCGCTTCTACATGGATGAACAGAACGGCTGGTACTACGGCGACGTGGTGGGCTACTACAACAACCCGCGCCTGCGTGCGACGCTCAATGCCGACTGGACCTACAAGCAGGTCACCACCAGCATGTTCGTCAACTACGTGGGCGGCACCAAGTGGGCCACCGACCAGATCGACGAAGAAAGCAACAACAAGGAAACCTGCACCGGCGGTTACCTGGCCCTGGAAAAGAGCAAGTGCGATGGTGCACCGTCGTGGTGGACCGCCAACATGAGCGTCACCTGGCGCCCGGATGACGCGTGGAACCTGAGCTTCACCGTCAAGAACCTGTTCAACCGCCTGCCGTTCTACGATCCCAACAGCTTCCTGGGTGACTCCAGTGACTACGCCACCATCTTCGGTCGTGGTTACAGTGTGACCATCGGCTACCGGTTCAAGTAATTCCGTTTGCGTGACCAGGCGCGCCGGCCCAGGCTGGCGCGCCTTCAAGAGGAGAGTGTTTGCCATGAAGCGTAGGGAATTCATCGCGGCCAGCGCCGCTGTCGCCGCCAGCAGCCTGCTGCCGCAGACCCCGGCATGGGCACGTGGCCGCAAGGTACGCCTGGCCGTGATCGGTACCGGCATGCGTGGCCTGGTGCTGCTGAAGGAACTGGTGCGCCGCGACGACGTGGAGGTCGTTGCCCTGTGTGATATCGAGCCGATCATGCTCGGCCGCGCCGTGGAGATGGTCAGCAAGGCGGGCAAGCCCGCGCCGAAGACCTACGGCCAGGACCGCGACATCAACGCGTGGAAGCGCCTGCTGGAGCAGAAGGGCATCGATGGCGTGATCATCGCCACGCCGTGGGAGTACCACGCACCGATGGCGATTGCCGCGATGCAGGCCGGCGTGGCCGTGGGCTGCGAAGTGGTGGCCGGCATCACCCTGCAGGATCACTGGGACGTGCTGAAGACCCAGCTGAGCACCGGCACCCCGTACATGCTGCTGGAAAACGTCTGTTACCGCCGTGACGTGATGGCGGCCCTGCAGATGGTGCGGCAGGGTCTGTTCGGCGAACTGGTGCACCTGCAGGCCGGTTACCAGCACGACCTGCGCGGGGTGAAGTTCAACTCCGGCGACCCGAACCAGCCCTACGACAGCGGCGTGGAATTCGGCCCCAAGGGCTGGAGCGAAGCACGCTGGCGCACCGAACATTCGGTGGAGCGCAATGGTGAGCTCTACCCCAGTCACGGCATCGGCCCGTGCGCGATGTATACCGGCATCAACCGCGGCAACCGTTTCACCCACATCAACGCATTCGCCACCAAGGCGCGTGGCCTGCACGAATACACCGTAGCCAAGAGTGGTGGTACCACCCATCCGAGCACCAAGGTGAAGTTCAAGCTCGGCGACATCGTCACCACCACGCTGGCCTGCGAGAACGGCGAGACCATCCTGCTGCAGCACGACACCTCGCTGCCGCGACCGTATTCGATGGGCTTCCGCGTGCAGGGCACCAAGGGCCTGTGGATGGACGTGAACCATTCGATCCACATCGAAGGCCGCAGCCCGCCGCACCAGTGGGAAGAGTTCAAGAAGTACCAGGACCAGTACGAACATCCGCTGTGGAAGCAGAATGCCGACACCGCTGCCAGCGCCGGCCATGGCGGCATGGACTGGTTCGTGATCCATGCGTTCGTGGAAGCGCTGAAGGCCAAGGCGCCGATGCCGATCGACATCTACGACGCAGTGACGTGGAGCGCGATTACCCCGTTGAGCGAGCAGTCGATCGCCAACAGTTTCCAGACGCTGGAGTTCCCGGATTTCACCGCGGGCCTGTGGCAGAAGCGCAAGCCGATTTTTGCGTTTGACGGAAAGTACTGAGGTCTACACCCTTCCACGCTGTGACGGAGACGCCGGGTATTGCCCGGCGTTTTTGTATCTTCGGGCCACTATCGATGGTTGGCGGTTATCAGAAAACTCTGAAATTCGACCCGCTCCACACTTTCTGACTTGAATGCGTAACCCACATCGGAGATAACGTCCCCATGCGGCCACGCCGCAATCCGGAACAGGGACGATCCGAAGCAGGGCGGGAAAGGGCAATGGCTGCCCGAGCGCCTTCGTTCCTCCCGGTGCGGTAACCGCCCAGGAAGGAGAACAGGGATGTTGAAGCGATTGAAGGATCTGTCGTGCGCAGTGCTGGCGATGGCCGCGCTGGGGTGCGTGGGTACCACTGCGGTGCAGGCGCAGGAGGTGCAGAAGGAGTGGACGGCGTTTGCCAGTGGCTATCAGAAGCGGGCAACCGAAAAGCTCGTGCAGAAAGACATCGAAACCCGCTACGCGGCGCATCAGCAGTATGGGGCATTCAGTTGGGAAGTCCGGAGAGCGACGGTCCTGCCCAACAAGGTTGTCTATGACTACGCGATCAAGCCCGCGAAGCTGATCAAGACCGATTGGAAGTACGACCACGGTGGCAAAACGTATGACTCGGAGGAAAGTCTCTTTCAAGCGATGAAGGATGCCAGGCCTCAGCATCCGTCCTGTCCCCGCACCCAGGTATCAATGACAACGCCATGGAAGGGCATTCCCGGCGGTGGAGAGGGCGCCGGCGCAGACGGCAGCAATGTCGGCGAGGACGGAGAGGCCACTGTTGCCCATTACACTTTCAGCGAGGCGACGTCTGCATGCTCGCTGATGGAAGGCCGGACCTATCTTCAGCGAAAGCGTGAGGTGAAGTGCCCGAACATCAGCACTACGGTCATGAAGTGGCGTGAAGATCTTCAGATGTGTGGCATGCCACCGTCTCTGGATACTGGCACAACGTCCGCTGTCCGGATGTATAGCAGCACTCCCATCGCGAAACAGTGCGATGCAACCGGGAATCCTTGTGACCCTACAACCGGTGACAAATCCCAGCCCGAGCCGGACTTCGATCTGGGCTGGATAAGCTTCCGTCGTCACTATCACTCCCTGACCAGCACGCCCGGCAGCGCGCTGGGCACGGGTTGGACGCATTCGCACAACCTTCGACTGACGCTGGGTGTGGATAACACTGTTTTCCCACCCAGCACGGAAGTAAATGTAGGACTGCTCGGCGAAGACGGTGCGCAGACGGCGTTCCCCAAGAGAGGAGCGTACTACGAGGCCAACGATGGCAGCGGGGACCGCGTAGTGCAGCGGGGCAGCAACTGGCTGCTGTCGCGCACTCAGGAGCAGATCACGTTCGATGCGTCAGGTCGCATGCTGCGACGCGATTTCGAGGATGGTACTTCGCTCAGCTACTCGCACGACGTGCGGGGTCGATTGCTCAGCATCACGCACTCCACGGGCCGCCGTCTGGACGTGCAGTACGCGGTTGCGGGTGATGACTCATTGATCTCGGCGCTGTCGGTGGCGGGGCGGAATGTGGTGACCTACGGCTATACAGCCATGGCTGAACTGAGTACCGCAACCTATGCCGACGGCGGAGTAAGGACCTATCACTACGAAGATGCCCGCTTCCCTGGATACCTGACAGGCGTCACCGCCGAGGATAGCCGGCGCTATAGCTGGTTTGCCTACGACGCCAAGGGGCGTGTGACCTGCAGCCGTCATTCGGGCGACTGCACACAGGCGGATGTAGGCATTGATGGGGTGCGGCTGGATTACACGACCGCCGGCCCGGTCATCGTCACCGATGCACTCGGCAAGCAGAGCACGTACGCGCTTACCGCAAGCGGCACCAGCGGCCTGCCACGCAAGGTCAATGGCATCACTGACAGCAGCGGCACCGCCGGTCGTACCTACCTCCCAGAGGGCACGGACTTCCGCCGCCGCCTGCAGTCGTCGACCGACCGACGCGGCGTGGTCACCCAGTACGCCTACACCGAGGCCAGCGACCCGACCGCCGGTGCAGTAGCCGTGACAACGACGACGGAAGCGGCGGGTACCCCCGAGCAACGCATCAGCGAGACGCGTGTCGCGCTCGATAGTAATCGCCTCGTGCAGCAGACGGTCGGCAACCAGGAAACCCGCATTGCCCGCAACGCGCGCCTGCAGCCGACCAGCGTCACCGTGCGCGATGCAGCGACCAACCATACCCGCGTGACCACGCAGAACTATTGTGAAGCCGAAGGTCAGGACTGCCCGCAGGTGGGCCTGCTGCGAAGCATCGACGGTCCGCGTACGGACGTGGCAGATACCGTGACCTATGCCTGGTACACCGCCGACGATGCAGGGTGTGCGACCAACGGCACCTGTGCGTTCCGCAAGGGCGATCTGCGCAGCGTCACCAGTGCGTTGGGCCATACCGTTGAGTCCCTCGCTTACGATGCCTTCGGGCGCCCGTTGTCGGTGCGTGATGCCAATGGCGTGGTGACCGACTACACCTATCACCCACGTGGCTGGCCGACGTCGGTCACCGTGCGTGGCGCCACCACTGCCGAAGATCGCAGCACCCAGCTGAGCTACTGGCCCACCGGCCAGGTGCAGCAGGTCACCGAGCCCGACGGCAGCAGCGTCACCTATGTCTACGACGCCGCCCAGCGGCTCACCGACATTGCCGACAGTGCGGGCAACACCATTCACTACACCTTGGACAACGCCGGCAACCGTCTGCAGGAAAACACGGTCGATGCAGGGGGTGCGCTGCGCCGCACGCTGGCCCGTGTCTACAACACCCTCGGGCAGCTGACCGCGCTGAAGGATGCCGGCAACAACGCCACCGGCTTTGCCTACGACGCCAATGGCAATCCGCAGTCGGTCACCGATGTCCTGCAGCGGGTGACGAACCAGCAGTACGATCCGTTGAACCGGCTGGCGCAGTCCCTGCAGGACGTGGGCGGTGTTGCTGCGGAAATCCGCAGCCAGTACAACGCGCTGGATCAGGTCACCCAGGTAATCGATCCCAAGGGCCTGCACACCACCTACGCCTACAACGGCTTTGGTGATCTGACCGGACAGGTCAGCCCGGATAGCGGGAACACTACTTTCACGGTTGACGCCGCCGGCAACCGCAAGACCCGCACTGATGCGCGCGGCGTGACCGCCACCTACAGCTACGACGCGCTCAATCGACTGGTCGGCATTGCCTATCCGGATCCCAACCTGGACGTGGGCTATCACTACGACACCGCACCCGCGGTATGTGCCAGCGACGAGCGCTTCGCCAAGGGTCGCCTGGGCCAGGTGCTGCACGCCAATGGCAGCACCGTGTACTGCCATGACCGCTTCGGCCAGGTCACCCGCAAGGTGCAGACGATCAATGGTGTAGCCAGCACGCTGCGCTACGCCTACAGCAAGTCCGGTCGCCTGACCGCGTTGACCTACCCGGACGGCAGCGTTGCCGACTATGTGCGCGACGCCCAGGGGCGGATCAGCCAGATTGGCCTGACCCGCCCGGGACAGGCCCGGCAGGCGGTGGTCAACAACGTGACCTATGCAGCCTTCGGGCCGGCGACCGGCTGGACCTACGGCAACGGCCGCCAGCTGCAGCGCCCGCTTGATCTGGACTACCGTCCGCAGGCGGTGCATGACCCCGCGGCGGGCGGTCTGTCACTGGGCTATGGCTACGATCCCGTCGGCTCGATCACCGAGCTGAAGAATGGCGCAGGCTCGGAAGTGCTGGCCAAGTATGCCTACGACACGCTCGGCCGACTGACCCAGACCCAGGACGGTGCGACGGGCACGGCGATTGAGACCTATGGCTACGACGCCACCGGCAACCGCACCTCGCTGACCACCTCGGCCGGGACCGCCAGCTACACCTATCCGGCTGACAGCCATCGACTGATTGCCGTGGATGGTCAGGCGCGCAACCAGGATGCCGCAGGCAACACCACCAGCATTGGCAGCAAGACGTTCGCCTACAACGATGCCAATCGCATGAGTGCGGTGAAGCAGGGTGCTGCTGTCGTGGAGAGTTACGGCTACAACCACCGCGGTGAGCGCGTGTTGCGTGCGCCAGCCAGTGACGATGCGCAGGTCACTGTCTATGACGAAGCCGGGCAGTGGGTCGGCAACTACTCGGCGACCGGGCAGGCGCAGCAACAGGCGATCTGGCTGGACAACTACCCGGTGGCGTTGATCCAGACACCAGGCACGGGCGTGCCGGAGCTGGCCTACATCCAGCCCGATCACCTGGGTACGCCGCGTGTGGTGATCGACCCCATACGCGATGTCGTGATCTGGGAATGGAGCAACAAGAGTGAAGTGTTTGGCGACCAGGCACCGGCCAATGACCCCGATGGTGATGGCGTGGTGTTTGACCTGGCGCTGCGCTTCCCGGGACAGCAGGCGACGGATGCGAGTGGGTTGTTCTACAACTACCAGCGGGAATATGACCCGGCGGTGGGGCGGTACTCGCAGAGTGATCCGATTGGGTTGGAGGGGGGAGTGTCGACCTTTATTTACGCTACAGGCAACTCCGTCGAATTCACGGACCCCTTGGGATTGAATAAGCAAGTCGGGGTTGGGGGTTCGGCGGGGGGGGCTGGCCCAGGTGTGGCAGTGACTGGATCGATAAACGTCGGGGTATCGATTCCAAAAAATTTGGGCAATGTTTCCTGCTACCAAATCTATGGTTCATTGCAGATAAGCGGAATGCTTGGCGGGGGGGCGTATCTAGGTGCAGGTACATCAATAAGTGCCTCGGAGAGTTCTGGCCCGTTGCCAGACAGATCTTGGGGCGTTTATCGATACTCTGAAGTGGCCGGCGGCTGGGGGCCGTCCATTGGCGGCTCCGTTCAAGGATCCACCAACCTGTTGGAAGGAAATAAGGAGGGCGACAACTGGGCTTGGCTGCGTCGCCTCTTCTCGTTGGAAGATATGGAAAGAGATAAGATGAGTGGTGGATCCATCTCCATCCCACCGCTTCCTGGTGTTGGATTTGGTGCAATGACTGGATCCGGGTATACGATCTCAGGGCAGATGGCTACGCCAACTGGCAAAGGGTGCGGGTGTCCTTGATATGACTGGATGGAAGAAGTTTCTTCAGGCTTACTACACCATGTTTTTCTGGGCGATGAGGGTGGTGGCTTGCCTTATAGCTACTGCTAATCTAGTAATGCTTATTTTTGTTGTAATTGACCTTTCGAATCAGGGCGGTCGGTATGGATTTGCAGGTCTGGCATTCGTTGTGATCTCCCTCGCCATAGCTTTTGTTATGTGGAAAGTTGGGTCTGTCGGCTTGCTTCGGCTTCGGCGAGCGAAGGCGGAATAGATGTGCGTCTAAGCGCTTCCATTGCGGGGTGTGCTGGGGTATCCATAGCGCGCCGCGCTCGGCCAACTGACCCAAACCCAGGACGGTGCGACGGGCACGCTTATGGCTACGACGCCACCGGTGACCGCACCTCGCTGGCCACGTCGGCGGGGACGGCGAGCTACACCTATCCGGCTGACGGCCATCGCCTGATGCCGTGCACGTTCAGGCGCGCAACCAAGATGCCGCAGGCAATGTGTGCCAGCCAGTGGCGATGCGTAGGTCACTGTCTATGACGAAGCCCCGGGCAGTGGGTCGGCAACTACTCGGCGACCGGGCAGGCGCAGCAACAGGCGATCTGGCTGGACAACTACCCGGTGGCGTTGATCCAGACACCAACTGCAGGCGTGCCGGAGCTGGCCTACATCCAGCCCGATCACCTGGGTACGCCGCGTGTGGTGATCGACCCCATACGCGATGTCGTGATCTGGGAATGGAGCAACAAGAGTGAAGTGTTTGGCGACCAGGCACCGGCCAATGACCCCGACGGGGATGGCGTGCTGTTTGAGCTGGCACTGCGCTTCCCGGGACAGCAGGCGACGAACGCGAGTGGGTTGTTCTACAACTACCAGCGGGAATATGACCCGGCGGTGGGGCGGTACTCGCAGAGTGATCCGATTGGATTGGACGCAGGCATATCGACATACTCATATGTCGAGTCGAATCCAAATTCAAATCTAGACATGTTGGGTTTGGAGTCTGGGCAGTTTCAGTTTGGAAAATATCGAATGAAACAGCCTGAGGCACTACCAGCAACAGACATCGGTGATGCGCTCGTCGCGGGCAGGATACTTTCAAACTATAACTCCGAGATGAAGTCGAGGAGCATAACCGGTTCAGATCAGTTCTATCATTGTTTAGCGGCTTGTCGAGCAACTCAAGTAACAAGCAATCCCCGAGTGGTGTTGGAGCTAATGGCACTGAAAGAAGTGAAGGACTACTATGCGGGCCGAGTCGGTCTCGACGGAGACGGCCGCAGAAGGAGTCACTCAGAGATGCAAAGAGATAACTCTGGAGATATGGCCGCAAATCGTCACGGAGCCGCATGTAAGTTGGGTGAAAATTGCGCAGAGCGTTGTGCCAGCTATGTTCCGGTGTCGTCTCGTGTTTTTCTGAAGAATTACATTCCGGAGTGGGATGGTGAAGACTAAATCAAAGAGGTTATTATTTTCTTTATCGATTTTTGCAATCGCTATTTCTGGCTGCAGCGACGCGGGGCGCAGCTATGATTCGCTCTCAAAAATAGTTAACGAAGGCGACCTATCTGTTGCAAAGGTTGTAGCTATTCCAGAGGATGCCTCCTCTATTCATATTCGGTCGAATGCTGAGGCAGGCCTCTACTATATTTCATATGATACAAACTATTCGATGCGCTACATCAATGAAAATGGGATGTTAAAGATTGGCAAAGGCCTCGCGCCTCTGATTCGTGATTCGCTTGGCTTTGCAGCTAATCTGCCGCCCAACATCGCTCTTTACTACAAATGCAATGCCCCTTCAGCTCCTCTGCAGGATGTTCGTAAAAATTCTCATGAAATAATAATGATGGGGTCGGATGGTCAGCGGCAATACCTGTGGAATCGTCGCAATGATGAGGAGCTAGAGGCTGTCCTCTGCCGACCTGTACGGAATGGGTAGTGCCAGTTTGAGGCCAAACTGCGCGGAGTTGGCCTTGAGATAGGCTGGATCGGCCGCAACGGCCTCTTGATTGAAGGGCGGTGCGGGCTGTGCCACCGGCAACCACACCTCGCTGACCACTTCGGAGGGGACGGCAATCTACACCTATCCGGCTGACAGCCATCGCCTGATTGCCGTAGATGGTCAGCCGCGCAACCAGGATGCCGCGGGCAATACCACCCACCGGCCCAACGACTGACTCAGCCGGGAAACCACACGGCGGACCGCATTGGGATGTTCAGAGCAAGCGGTATCCAGGGCGATACAGGAATGTGTATCCAGGTGGACTGGTTAGGTGACATGAGCGCATATGGAACTTGAAGCCAAGAAGGTATATTTATTTTCCCAGCAGGATGAGGGTTTTTTCTTTGAGTGGATTGGTCGAATAGGCTGCATAAAAAATGTAGTTGGTAGAGGGGATACAATTTATCTTGATCTGGAGCCAAATGAGGTTCTGGAGGATGAGGTGTGGGAAATTGCTGCAGTCTTTAGGAGGTATCGTATTCCACTGGCGCAGCTTAGGGCATTGGATCGCGATGGTTATTCGCGTGTATTGCGAAAATAACTGCGGAGGTGGAGCGTTCAAACGAGAGAAGATCCACGTGAGTTTGAATAAGTCGGACTGTCTCGTCTTTCCGTTTTGCTGATTCTCGTCGCTGCGTTGGCGTTGTGTGGGCAAGGCCGGCCTGACCTGGCGTAGAGGCCCGGAGGTCTGGGTCAACAACGTGACCTACGCCGCCGACCGGCTGGACCTATGGCAATGGACGCCAGCTGCAGCGGCCGCTGGATCTGGACTACCGACCGCAGGCGGTGCATGACCCCGCGACAGGCGGTCTGTCACTGGGCTACGGCTACGATCCCGTTGGTTCGATCACCGAGCTGAAGAGCGGCGCAGGCTCGGAAGTGCTGGCCAAGTATGCCTACGACACGCTCGGCCGACTGACCCAGACTCAGGACGGTGCGACGGGCACGCCGATTGAGACCTATGGCTACGACGCCACCGGCAACCGCACCTCGCTGACCACCTCGGCCGGGACGGCAAGCTACACCTATCCGGCTGACAGCCATCGACTGATTGCCGTGGATGGTCAGGCGCGCAACCAGGATGCTGCAGGCAATACCACCAGCATCGGCATCAAGACGTTCGCCTACAACGATGCCAACCGCATGAGTGCGGTGAAGCAGGGCGATGCTGTGGTGGAGAGTTACGGTTACAACCACCGCGGTGAGCGCGTGTTGCGTGCGCCAGCCAGTGACGATGCACAGATCACGGTCTATGACGAAGGGGGCCAGTGGATCGGCAACTACTCGGCGACCAGGCAAGCACAGCAGCAGGCGATCTGGCTGGACAACTACCCGGTGGCGTTGATCCAGACACCATCCGCGGGCGTGCCGGAGCTGGCGTACATTCAGCCCGATCACCTGGGTACACCGCGTGTGGTGATCGACCCCATACGCGATGTCGCGATCTGGGAGTGGAGTAACAAGAGCGAGGTGTTTGGCGATCAGGCACCGGCCAATGACCCCGATGGGGATGGCGCGGTGTTTGATCTGGCACTGCGCTTTCCGGGTCAGCAGGCGACCGATGCGAGTCAGCTGTTCTACAACTACCAACGGGAGTATGACCCGGCGGTGGGTCGGTACTCGCAGAGTGATCCGATTGGGTTGGAAGGGGGCGTAAGCACCTATGTCTATGTACATGGCAATCCGGTGAGCTACGCTGATCCAGAGGGTTTGCAGAGCGTTGGACCCATGGGGCGTACATCGGGGGTGAGCCTCGGGCCTCTGACGCGTGCGTGGAGGCGGCAATCCTCGATTCTGCTCTAAATCTGACGCCCGGAGTTGGAATAATCAAAGCGTTCACTGAGGGTGCCAATTCTCTGGATTCAGCCTCCGCGGTGATGAGCACGGCTGCAGCGGCGACTGAGGTGCACACGCGGAGGGCAGATGCCGCTGCCAACGCAAGGCTTCAGGAACTTGATCGATGGGGAAGGAATCGTAGAGAACAATCTCAAATTAGAACGGGCATCCAAGCTAACAAGAGCCTAAAATCAGCTTTTTCGAGTCATTGGACGCAATTTGGGCTTGCTAAGCTTGGGCGTCGAAGCGATGAAATTCGCCGAAGCGGCTGAGGAGTGCTGGTGCAAGGTCAAATGATGAAAAGTACAAAGAGCAGATTGATGACATGCTTCGTTCTGGCGTCGCTTGATTTCATGAGCCTGCTGTTTCCACCATTGACAGGTTGGAAAATGTTCATTCTTGTTATCGCTGGGCTGATGCTGAACTTGGTTGTGGTGTTCCTAGTCTTGAAAAGTGTGGCTCCACTGATGAATGGGGGCGAGCACGAGATAAATGTCACATTATCAAGGAGATGGGTGTCTGCTGTCGGGATGGCTGGAACACTGGCTATTCTTGCGGCTGGATTCCAGGGCAGCATTGAGAGGCAATCCATACCATTCCTTCTGAGTGGATATATGCTGCTGCTGATCGTTCCCGGAAAAATTCTGAGCTTGGCCGTTGCTCGGGGAATGGATGAGGCTGATGGTAAGTAAATCAAAACGAACGATTTCGACTTCGCGAAGCGACGCTAAAGTTGGCGTCGCACGCAGGAGGCGCGCGATTCGGGAGAAGTATTCAGCGAGCGTTGCCTTGAGCGGGCGCCAGAAGATCTTCGAGGTGCTGAAAGCTGTCCTTTACGTTTTGGGCGGGCCCCTGGTATGGATAACAAAGTCGGGAAGAAATAATTGATCCAAAAGAATTTTCGTCATTTCTGATGGGATGGCCATGATTCCGTCGGTTCGATCACCGAATTGAAGAGCGGTGCGGGCTCGGAAGTGCTAGCCAAGTACGCCTATGACGCGCTCGGCCGACTGACCCAGACCCAAGACGGTGCGACGGGCACGCCGATTGAGGCCTCAAAGAAGTAGCGTGCTCCACACTCTGTTTCGCGCTATCCAGTTGAGCGTAGGATCAGGTCCTGAAGGTGGCCGATCTTAAGCGTCTGCCCCTCACCTACGTCTACAACGGTTTCATCAATCTGACTGGCGGCTACCCGGTGGCGATGATCAATGTGACCTCAATCGCGCAAAGATCGTTTTGCAGAACGGGTTGCAGATGGTACTCAGCATTTA
Source organism: Stenotrophomonas sp. MYb57 (assembly GCF_002966815.1). Classification (NCBI taxonomy): domain Bacteria; kingdom Pseudomonadati; phylum Pseudomonadota; class Gammaproteobacteria; order Lysobacterales; family Lysobacteraceae; genus Stenotrophomonas; species Stenotrophomonas sp. MYb57. Next base: position 4,407,345 of record NZ_CP023271.1, on the reverse strand, counting down.
GCGCGACCCTTCCACGCCTCTCATGTCTATTCAGGTAACGAATATTTCGCTGCGGATCTGGAACCCCTCCATGCGGGCGTCTGATATCGCGTTGGAGTTCGGTCTGACGCCCAGATTCTCAAGGACAGTGGGCGATCCACGCCCGCCATCTTCGGATGGGGGCCTGTGCGAGGAAACGTACGTTTCAATGCAGCTTGTGCGCAAGGCGAGTGTTGAGTTGGACGAGGAGCTGCGTAGTGGTGCGATGTGCTGTCCGCCAAGGCTCGGTTCTTGGATGAGATTGTCGGTGGCGGTGGGAAGGCGGAGTTCTATGTAAGTCTCTTTACGGAAGCGTTGGGAGGTTTTGAGCTTGATCACAGCTTGCTCAAAAGAATTTTTGAACTGAGCCTTGGTGTCTCAGTTGAAATCTATCCTCCTGTAGTGGGGTGAAGCTGTTCGCTTGGCCTCTCAACCGGGAAAATCTGGGATGCATCGAAATAAAGGTATTGAATCAGCCGGAAGGCCGCATGGTGGACCGCAGACGATCGCCGAAGCATGGGTTCAGTTCAATCGACTTCCCATGGGCGCCAGTGAGCGGCAATCGCACATGCAGGTGCTGGATGTTGTCGATGACATCATTCAGCGGGATGCCGACGGAGGATGGGAATTCATTGAGGCCGTCAGGCAAATGGATGTGGATGCACCTCTGCTATCCAGTCTCGCTGCCGGACCATTGGAGGACTACTTGGTGGCCCATGGCGAGGCAGAGATCGAGAAGCTGGAGAGCCTGGCAAAGCAGCACCCTTCTGTTCGTGAGCTGCTTGGCCGAACGTGGAAGAACTTCATGTCGGACGAGGTCTGGCGGCGAGTACAGCGTGCCGCCCGGTCAGGCTGATTCCCAGCACGCCGGGGGAAGTTCCCGAGTGTGGACGACGCTGACGACACCCATCGATGAGCGCACACGTGCTGGAAGCATCGCAATGAGTATGGCCCCTCGGCGAGCTGGCACCCACATGTTGCCGAGCCGACAAGAGGCATGATAAGTGCAGTCGTTCGATTGGAGAGGGTCGCGCAATGAAAATGGAAAAGGTGGAACTGCAGGCCGATAGTGTGGTGTTCTACTCCCCACGGGACGAAGCGCAATTCTTCGGCTGGCTGGATCAGATGGAGTGCGTCATGGAAGTGGTTGGCCGGGGCCGGATCATCTACATCCAGATCGACAAGCGACGGGTGGATGCCGAGGTGCTACGTGACATATTGGCTTTCTTCCAGCGCTACCGTATTGCCATGGAACAGCTCAATGTTTTCGATTCTGAAGCCTTCTCGACCTGGTTCAGGCGCAGTGACGCCTATTGGTACCGCAGTGTGTTTGGCGCGCGCGCTCAAAGCAGCGTCACAGCATGTTCTTCCTTTTCAGTTGAGGAGGTCTGTCTGTTGAACATCGAAAATCCAGATGGACGGAGCATGAGCTGTCTGCATGATCTGCACATTGATGGACTCCGCATTGAAGATCGCCGCCGTCTTGCACTCTCTCTGTCCACGGAATGCGGAAGATATGTGCATGAGGTCATCTTCGATGACATTGTCCGCCTCAGTATCGATGGCTTCTCGATGCAGAACATCATTCTCGACCTGAGTGTCTTCATTGAGCGCGAAGCATCATTCGAGTTTGATCGTGCGTGTGCCCTGCTTGGAGTGGACCCTGCGGACCCGCATGAACTCGATGGGACGGGGTGCATTGTCCTCATCGAAGCGACGATCGGTGCCGAAATTGCATGCCTCATGTCACAGCATTGGCAACTGGTGCTCCATCAAACAAGTCGAAACGTTCGAGCATGAGGCGAGCGCTGGCTCTGGACGGGAGATGGATCCATGCCAACGGACTGCCAGAGCCTGGATGGAGGCACCACGCATGATCCTTGAGTTCAACGCACTGCCCTGGTCGGACGCCACCCTGGTTGCAGTGTCCGTTGATCGCAGCAATCCGGGCAACCACGATGAAGTAGTGGTCCACGTGCGCTGGCTCGACGGACGTAACGAGCAGGTGACCTTCGTTGAATGCCGCGGGGCACGACTGGCACTCAACTTTGGATTCCTGGGTGAGGACACGATCGAGCGTGCGTATGTCGATGATGGAAGCGAGGTACTGGCCGACTGCAGGTGGCGCTGGGCGGCCTCGGGCGTGTTGCTGCCAGAACTTCAGTGCTTCCGTATCGAAACCTGCACCACTGGCAGTTCACTCGACATCCTTGCCATGGGCTGGCGAGTCGATCCGCAGTGACGGCCGATGTAGAAGGTTGGGAGTGGAACAGTATGAGTGAGGCATCCGGTGCCCGGGCATCAGCCAGTAATCCCGATGGGGTGGGCCTACCCACCAGCGGGTATCTGATCGGTCTGTGGCGCGGCAAGCGCAGGAAGATCCGGGGTACCCCAGCAAGGAACGGCATCACAATGCCGATGGCTGGCATATTGCGCGCAACGTTGCTGCTCTTGCCAATGGTTGGAGGCTGCAGCATCAACCAGTTTCAACATGCGGAGTGGAGATCGGACTGGGTGGATGTTTCATCCGATGCGATCTTGCCTGGCAATTCAACGAATCTGCCGCTTGACCGCATTTCCACGCTTGATCCGGATAGTGAAGCTGCCATTGCGGAGTGGATGTTGAAGAACTCACTGGTCGCAGTATCGGCATCAGAGGTTGAAGGGAAGATTGGTTCAATGCCGTTGAGTGGCCTGGAGCCAGCCCCCGGGGAGAGCGTCTATCTCGTCAGGACCGCTTCGGATGAAGGTAATGGCAGGTTCATCGGCTACGTCAACGACAAGGGACTTCTCATCATGTATGGGGTCATGGGGGGCTGCGGCGAGCAGAAACACCGGGTGGTTGCCGTGAGCCTGCGGGAGAAGCCCGCCAACGTGTTCGGTCGATGCTCGGCGGCGCTGTAGTGCGCTGAAGAGTTGAGCAGCGGCAGTGTGCAGGTGCCTCGCCGCCGCTGCCGGGTCATCCAGTAATCGGCACGCGGAACATCAATGGAGGATCTGCAGCATGACCAAGCAGGACGTGCATCGTGCCCGGCGAACCGGTGACGGTGCTGTTCGACGGCAACGGCGCGTTTCTGCCCGGCGCGACCAGCGCTGGGGAGGAATTCTCGATCATCGTCCGCGACGCGCAGGGCTGCGCCTATCGCTCGGTTCCCTTCCAGCTCAGCGCAACGGAGCCGCAGCGGGGGATCGGGAAGCCGAATGAACCCACGACCAGCGCGCCATGCCGTGGTGGCAGGCGGGGACGGAAGACTGAGGGAAGATGGCGCGCCCGGAGGGATTCGAACCCCCGACCAATGGCTTCGGAAGCCACTACTCTATCCGGCTGAGCTACGAGCGCGTGGTGGAACCGCCGCGCCGTCGGCCAGGGCCGGGGCGGGCATCGCAACGCAATGAGGCGGTGCGGGATGGGCATTCTATCCAGTTTCGCCGCACAAATCTCCCCCCGCCGGCAAAGTCGGTCCGAAGGCACAGGAGTATCCTAGTGTCATGGCTGATACCCCCCTTTCCGCGCCGCATCCGGCGCCGACGCCGCGTTGGCGGCATTACTGGTCCCTGATGCGCGCCGATCGCCCGATCGGCACGCTGCTGCTGCTGTGGCCCACCTGGTGGGCGTTGTGGCTGGCCGCTGGCGGCCTGCCGCCGCTGTGGACCCTGTTCGTGTTCACCGCAGGCGTCTGGCTGACCCGCTCGGCCGGTTGCGTCATCAACGACTACGCCGACCGCTGGCTCGACCCGCACGTAGAGCGCACCAAGGCGCGACCGCTGGCGACCGGCGCAATCAGCGGCCGGGCGGCGCTGGTGCTGTTCGCGGTGCTGATGCTGGTGGCCTTCGGCCTGGTGCTGACCCTGAACGGCCTGACCATCGCCCTGAGCTTCATCGGCGTGTTCCTGGCGGCCAGCTATCCCTACCTGAAGCGCTACACCCATCTGCCGCAGGTCTACCTGGGCATGTCCTTTGGCTGGGGCATCCCGATGGCCTTCGCCGCCGTGCAGGGCGAGGTGCCGATGCTGGGCTGGCTGCTGTATGCCGGCAACATCCTGTGGTCCACCGCCTACGACACGTGGTACGCCATGGTCGACCGCGAAGACGACCTGAAGATGGGTTCGCACTCCACTGCGATCCTGTTCGGCGATCTGGACCTGGTCATCCAGGGCGTGCTGTACGCGCTGTTCCTGGCCACGATGGCGCTGGTGGGCGTGCGCGGCGGGCTGGGTGGGTACTACCTGGCCGGCGTAGCGGTGGCCACGCTGCTGGTGGTGTACGAGTTCTGGATCTGCCGCAACCGCGAGCGTGGGCCGTGCTTCAAGGCCTTCCTGCACAACAACTGGGTGGGTGCCGCGCTGTTTGCCGGTATCGCCGTGGATCTGGCGCTGCGTTGAGAAGACCGCCGGGCATGGCCCGGCGCTACCCCGCGCCATGTGCACGGGTCGGAATCCTCGGCCGAACTGGTAGCGCCGGGCCATGCCCGGCGGGCGGCCACCTACGACCAATAGGTGGCTGACAGCCCGCACCCCACCGCCCAGAATCAGGCCATCGAACCTGGGAGGGTAGGTGATGGCCTCGACGGCAGCAGTACAGGACGGCTGGATGGCGCGCGCCGCGCTGCGCTCGGCCGCCTGGGCGGAAAAGTGGTTCCCCGATGCGTACGTATTCGCGGTGCTCGGCGTGGTCATCGTCGCGCTGGCGGCGATGGGCTTCGGCGCCACTCCGCAGGCCACCGCCAGCGCCTTCGGCGACGGCTTCTGGAGCCTGATTCCCTTCACCATGCAGATGGCCTTCGTGGTCATCGGTGGTTATGCGGTAGCCACTGCACCGGTGGTCGCGCGCTTCATCGACTACCTGGCCCGGGTGCCACGCACCGGTCGTGGTGCCGTGGTGTACGTCGGCCTGGTCAGCATGCTGGCCTCGCTGCTCAGCTGGGGCTTCTCGCTGGTGTTCGGCGGCCTGCTGGTGCGCGCGCTGGCCCGCCGCACCGCGCTGCGCATGGACTATCGGGCTGCCGGTGCCTCGGCCTACCTGGGCCTGGGCGCGGTGTGGGCGATGGGCCTGAGTTCGTCGGCGGCACAGCTGCAGGCCAACCCGGCCAGCATGCCGCCGGGGCTGGTGGAGATCACCGGCGTGCTGCCGTTCACCGAAACCATCTTCCTGTGGCAGTCGATCGCGCTGACCTCGGTGTTGATCGTGGTCTCGCTGCTGATCGCCTGGCTGACCGCGCCGGCTGCCGGCAGTGCGCGTACCGCCGAAGATTTCCCCGGCGCGGCGCAGGCCGAACCGGAGCCGCTGCAGCGCCGCACCCGTCCGGGCGAGTGGCTGGAGTACAGCCCGTTGTTGACCGTGCTGCTTTCGCTGCTGGCCTTCGGCTGGCTGTTCAACGAGTTCGCCAACAAGCCATTGGTCAGCGCGATCGCCAACCTCAACACCTACAACTTCATGTTCATCTCGCTGGGCCTGCTGCTGCACTGGCGCCCGCGCAGCTTCCTCAACGCGGTGGCCAAGGCGGTACCGAGCACCACCGGTGTGCTGATCCAGTTCCCGCTGTACGGCGGCATCGCGATGATCCTCACCCACGCTGCCGGTGGCGACGGTGAGACGCTGGCGCACCGGCTGTCGAGCCTGTTCGTGCACGTGGCCAGCACCGATACGTTCGCGCTGGTGATGGGTGTGTACTCGGCGGTGCTGGGCTTCTTCGTACCGTCCGGTGGCGGTAAGTGGATCATCGAAGCGCCCTACGTGATGCAGGCCGCGAACGAGCTGAAGGCGCACCTGGGCTGGGCGGTGCAGGTCTACAACGCGGCCGAAGCGCTGCCGAACCTGATCAATCCGTTCTGGATGCTGCCACTGCTGGGCGTGCTCGGCCTGAAGGCCCGCGACATCGTCGGCTTCACGTTCATCCAGCTGCTGGTGCACATCCCGCTGGTGCTGGGGTTGCTGTGGCTGCTGGGCATGACCCTGGCCTACGTGCCGCCGGTGATGCCGTAGCGCAAGCACGGGGTCATGTGGGTCAGAGCCTCTCCGCTGGAGAAGATCCGACCCCGGGGTCAGATCCCTTTCGAAGGAAGGGCTCTGACCCCGGAGACCCTCAGCCAGCCGCCGCCTGCTTCTCGATCTCGGCCTTGCGCAGCAGGAAGCGCTGCAGCTTGCCGCTGGGCGTCTTCGGTAGTTCCGCCACGAACGCCACCTGGCGAGGGTACGCATGGGCGGACAGCCGGCGTCGCACATGCTGCTGCAGTTCCTGCGCCAGCGTGTCGCTGCCGCTGAACCCAGCGCGCAGGATCACGAACGCCTTGACGATCTCGGTGCGCTCTGGATCGGGTACGCCGATCACCGCCGTTTCCGCCACCGCAGGGTGTTCCATCAGCACGCTCTCCACATCGAATGGACCGATGCGATAGCCCGAGGAGGTGATCAGGTCGTCCGAGCGACCGATGAAACTGATCGAGCCGTCGTCCTCGCATTCCACCGAATCACCGGTGAGGTAGTAGCGATCGCCCAGCGCCGGTGTGTCGGCACCGTAGTAGCCGGTGAACCACATGATCGGCGACTGCTGCAGGTCTACGGCGAGGATGCCGGGCGTGCGCGGCGGCAGTTCGTTGCCGGCATCATCCAGTACCGCCACGCGGTAACCGGGCATCGCAAAGCCCGATGATCCCGATCGCACGGCGTGGTCCAGTGCGTGGTGGTTGTTGACCACCATGCCGGTCTCGGTCTGGCCGTAGTGGTCGAGCACCGTGGTGCCCAGATGGGCGGCGAACCAACGGGCGATCTCCGGGTTCAGCGGTTCGCCGGCGCTGCTCACCACCCGCAGCTTGCCGTTGATGGCCGCACTGGCCTCGGGCCCGGCGGCGATGATCTGCCGGTACGCTGTGGGCGAGCCGGCAAGATTGGTGACACCCAGCCGCGCGACGATGTCGTTCAGCCCCTGCACGCTGAAACCGGCTTCGCTGAAGGTGGTGGCCTGGCCCAGCAGCAGCGGGCCGATCACGGCGTAATACAGCCCATAGGCCCAGCCGGGATCGGCGATGTTCCAGAACACGTCCTCTGGGCGCAGGTCCACGGCCAACTGCATGTAACTGGCAAAGGCCAGCAATGCGCGCAGCGGCACCGGCACGCCCTTGGGGCTGCCGGTGGTGCCGGAGGTGGACAGCAGTGCCATCAGCGCATCGCCGCGCAGCATCACCGGCGCGAAATCAGGTGTGGCATCGGCGGTGCGTGCAGTCCAGTCGATGTCGCCGGCACGTAGTGTCTGCTCCGGTGCCAGGAGGGTGGCGACCGGCGGGCAGCCATCGACCTCGTCCAGCTTGCTGCGGTTTGCGCTGTCGGTCACCACCAATGCGGTGCGCCCGGTTTTCAACCGTGTTTCGATGGCCTTGGGGCCGAACGCAGTGAACAGCGGCTGGTAGATCGCACCCACCCGCCAGGTGCCGAGGATGGTCGCCAGCAGGTCCGGTGTACGCGGCAGCAGGCCGGCCACCACATCGCCCTTGCCGATGCCCTGCGCGGCCAGCACCTGGGCAACACGCGCAGAGGCATCGCGCAGGTCCTCGAAGGTGTACCGATGCAGGGCACCGTGGGCGTCCACCCAGCGCAGCGCCAGCGCATTGCGGCCGCAGTGGCGGTCGCAGCACTCCACGCAGGCGTTGATGCCGGTCTGCAGGTCACCGTGCAACTGTCGCTGTCCGCGCTCGATGCTGAAATCGGCCAGTGCCTGTTCGTAGGTGGGGCGTGCTGCAGTGTCGCGGGCCATGCGCATCTCCGGGGTGACGTCATTCCGACGATAGGCGGCGGCCCTGCATGCTGCAAATGGGACCATGGGCGTAGGCCGCCGCTGCGCGCGCCGCGGCGGGCAAGAACGCTGAATGCGTTCGTTTCCGGCTGCAGCATGACGACATGCCAAACCCGCATGAATCCTTCAGTCGCTTGTGCCGCAAGGGCTGGCGCCGGTTCATTCACGCACGTACACATGGGTGTAGCCCGCTCACAACGCATGGTTAACCCATCGCTGCCGACGATGGCCCCGTCCACCGCATTCCGCGCGTGGCATTTGGAGATCGGACATGGCACAGCAGAACCAGAACCCGAACCAGAAGCAGCAGGGCCAGCAGAACCAGCAGGATCAGCAGCAGGGGCGCGGCCGCGACCAGCAGCAGCAACAGCAGCAGGAACAGCAGAAGCGCAACCAGAACCAGCAGCAGGGCGGGCAGGACGAGGAAGAGTGATCCTGGCAGCCGCCATCCATCACCGACGAAGCCCCGCCCCGCGCGGGGCTTCGCTTATTCCAGCACGCCGATCCGCTGCAGCACCGGTGTTGCAGCCATGTCGTTGGGGTTGGTACCGGGCAGGCCCTGCGGCACCTCCATGCCCATGCCGCGATACAGATCAACCCAGTGCCGGGAGATCCCACCGGTCTGCGGGTTGCGGAAGTTCATCGGCTGCAGTGCGAACACATGGTGCGCACGGAACGCGCGCTCGATGAAATCCGAGCAGTAGTAACTGTCGTCGTTCAACACGTAGGCAGTGTTGTACGGTTTGCCCAGCATCGTGCGCGCGGTGGCCAAGGCATCGGCGATGGCATTGTCCGGCGGCGCACGCAGGCGATAGACCACGATCTGCCGCTGCTTGCCTTTCGCGTCCTCGCGGAACTGTTCCAGCGTCTGCCGGCGCGAGCCCTTCTCATCGGCGTGCAGCACTTCCCAGCCCTGCGGTGCGGAAGCCACCAGCGCGACATGGTCGAAGCTGGGCGCGCCTTGTTTTCCGGTCGCATCGTCGATGGCCGCACTCAGGCCGCCATGGCCGGCGGTGACGAACAGCAGGTCGCCGTCGCGGACGTCGACGCCCATCGCCATGGCTGGCCACAGGGCAGGCAGCAGCAGGCCGATCAGGAGCAGGAGGCGGCGCATGGGCATCTCGGACAGGCGGAAACCGCGATTGTAGGCGGCAGGGTAGGATGACGCGACCAAACCGGAATCAGGACGATCCCATGAAACCCCGCCGTTCCCTTGTGCTGCTGGCACCCGCCCTTGGCCTTGTGCTGTCCGCCTGCACGCCTGCGCCGCAGCCCGCGCCGGCTGAAGCCCCGGCTCCTGCAGCGGCACCTGCCAGCACAGCGACGGCGGTGGAGCCGGCGCCCGCACCCGCGCCCGCACTGGCGACCGCAGCGTGTTCCCATCCCGCGTTCGACACCTTCCTGAAGCACTTCGGCAACGAGATCACCCTGCAGGAAAAGGCCACCGCCGATCCGCTGCTGGACAGCTACGTCGACGCCGGCGCCGAGCCTGAGCCGCGCACAGTGCAACGCCCGCTGGCATTGGCCGATGTCGAATGGCCGGTGATGCCTGATCCGGCCGGGTTGGCCGGGCAGGGCCGGCAGATGCAGGTGACGGCCGTGGCTGACGGGCAGATGCAGGTGCAGATCCGCACACCGGACAGCAGCGACCAGCAGACCTATACCTTCGCGCAGAGGCCGTGCTGGACGCTGGTCAAGCGCGAAGACGAGTCGATCTGAGGCCCGATCGGGACAGGCGCGCACCGTCGGCGGCTGCTAGGCTCCAAGCTCGTTCAAGGCACGGAGACGCCGATGCAGGCCCGCAGGATGCGCACCACCACCGTTACCCTGGTCATCGCCACGCTGTGGGCGATGACCACGTCCCTCGGCGCCCACGCGCAATCGCTGCACGCTGACGATCGCGCCTACTTTCCCAGCGCCGCCGCCGAACAGACGGCACGCATTGCCCTGGGCGAGCGCGTTGATGCGTTGCAGGGCGCCACGGCGAGCGAGCCGTCCACGCGCTTCCGCCAGGCCGAAGCGCTGCAGGCGCAGTGCCTGCGCCACCATGCGTATCTGCATCTGCAGGCCGCTCGCAACGCACGTGATCGTCGCCCGGCGCAGGCGCTGGACCAGGTGATGGGGCTGTGCAGCCGTATCGCCCGCGCGGGCAGGGCCGCCCTGCGTGAGGCACCGGCGGATGCACCCTGGTTGGCGTCCTACCGGTTCCTGCGCGACCGTGCGCTGCAGGAAGGTGCGGCGCCGGCCAATGCGCAGCTGGATGATGCCGTGGATACGCTGGCCGACCCGGCGCTGGATACCTTCGCGCGCCTGCATCGGCAGATCTTCCACAGCGCCGCATTTCCGCGCGTCGAGGGGGCTGGCCGCAGCTGGGATACCGGCGCCGACAAGCAGGCGCTGGCCCAGCACTCCGACCGTACGCTGCGTGAGGCCGGCTGGAAGGGATACTGGCAGGGCCTGCAGTCGCGCCGCGAGCCGATGGCTTCGGTGCTGCTGGGCCTGGCGCAGGTGAATGACGCCGCCGCGCGCCTGCAGGGAGACGGCTCGGCCACCGCACGTGGCTACCGCCGCATGGGCATGGATACGGCGACCGTCGACGCGACGCTGGCAGCGATCGAGCGCCACGCGGCAGACCGTCGTGCCTACCAGGACATGCTGCTGCAGCATGCTGGGCGCAGCGGCATCACGTCGCCGCAGGTCTGGGATACCACCGTGCCGGATGCCGGCTATACGCCACCGGTGCTGACGCTTGAGCAGCTGCGCGATACCGCCGCCGATGCCATGCAGCACCTGGGGCCTGAGTATGTCGCCGAGCTGCGCGCGCTGCTGGACCCTGCGCACAAGCGCATGGACCTGGCCACCGTGCTGGGCAGCCGCAGCCACGACGCGTTCCAGGTAGTTGCTCCGGACATGCCGTCGCTGTTGTTCGTGGGGCTGCGCAGCGGGGATCTGGAGAGCGACGTGGAGATCGCCCATGAAGCCGGGCATGCCGTGCACGGGCAATGGATGCAACGCGGCCATGCCTCGCCGTTGCAGCGCAATGGCAGTGCGTGGCTGACCGAAGCCTTTGCCATCTACAACGAACTGCGTTTCCGTGACCAGCTGTACCAGCAGGCACAGGATCCTCGCGCCAAGGCGTACTACCTGAAATCGCTGCTGGATGACATGGTGATGCAGCTGTTCACCTCCTCCGAGGAAGCGCAGCTGGAGCAGTCGATCTACCAGGGCGTGGCTGGCAACACCCTGGGCACCGCCGACGATCTGGATGCGCTCACCGGCCAGGTGCTGGCGCGCTATGGCCAGCAGCCGCAACGCTACCCGCAGCTGCGCAGTAACTGGATCAGCAAGCGCCTGATGTACGAGGACCCGCAGTACCTGGTCAACTATCTCTACGCCGGCCTGCTGGCGGTGCAGCTGTATGTGCAGGACCAGCAGGACCCGGAGGGTTTCCGCCAGCGCTATCTGACCGTGCTGGGCGAGGGCTTTGACCGCGCACCGCAGGAACAGGTGGCGCAGTTGCTGGGACATGCACCGGACTGGCCGGCACTGGTAGACGCGGACCTGCAGGTGTTCGCGCAGAACGCTGCCCGGCTGCAGGCGTTGTATGCGCGGATCGAGGCAGGGCAGGGCACATGAGCCGGGTGCCGCAGGCGCGCGTTGCCAAGCCGTGGGCGTGGCTTGTGCTGCTGCTCTGCCTGCTGCCGCTGCTGGCGCTGGCGGCAGCCCCGGTCCCAGCGTTGAATGACCCGGTGGTGGACACCGCCAATGCGCTGTCCGCCAGCACCCGCGCCGCGCTGCGCGAGCAGGCATTGCAGCTGCAGGCACGCAAGGGCGCGCAGCTGCAGGTGCTGGTGGTGCCCAGCGTTGGCGAGGAAGGCATCGAAGCCTATGCGCAGCGGGTCTTCGACCAATGGCAGCTGGGCCGCGCCGGCGTCGATGATGGCGTGCTGCTGCTGGTGGCGGTGCAGGATCGGCGTGTACGCATCCAGACCGGCTATGGCCTGGAAGGCACCATTCCCGATGCCTATGCCGCGCGCATCATCGACAAGGCGATCGTGCCGCGGCTGCGCGAGGGAGACCTGGACCAGGGCGTGCTGGACGGCACCGCGGTGCTGGTGGCGCTGGTCGATGGTGAGCAACTGCCGCCCTGGGAAGATCCGTCGGCACGCAACGTGTTGCCCGCGGACTGGCGCACGGGGGATTCGGTCGTCGCGCTGACGTTGTTGGCGGGCTTCCTGGCCGGTCTGTGGCGATCGCCACCGCGTCTGCTGGCGACCAGGACCGAAGCCGATTTCACCGGTAACCGCCGCGAGCGGCGGCGCAAGGCACTGGCAGCCAATGCGGCGGTGCCCAGGTCAACGTGGTCGACATTGCCTGCCTGGGGCAGGCCGCTGCTGGTGACGGCGGTGATCGCCGCGGGAGGGCTTTCTGCGTCGCTGCTGCTGCCGCGCCATGTGCTGCCGGCGTTGGTCTTCGTGCTGCTGCCCGCCGTACCGGTGGCAACCCTGCTGGGCTGGTGCTGGCGTCGCAGCGGCGGCGTACGCATCGTGCTGTACGGCATGCTGGCCGTCAGCACCGGCTTCTTCGCGGTGATGCTGGTGCGCGGCCAGTTGCCGCCCAGCCTTGCGCTGCACACGCTGCTGAACCTGGCAGTCGGCATCGCCGCCATGCTGGTGTTCTTCCTGGTGCAGGCCGGTCGCGCGCGTTGGCGGAAGAACCGCAACAGCTTCGCCATCCGCTTGGTGGTGCTGGTGCTGCTGAGCGGTGGCTATGCGCTGGGCGCGCTGCTGGCCATCGACCGTGCCGGCGACGAGAACGCCCGCGTGCTGGCGACGATCGTGTCCAGCATGGGCACGCTGTTCCTGTACTTCATCTGGGTGTTCACTCTGCTGCCCGGCGAAAAAGCCCGCGGCGGCCGGGGGGCGTCCAGAGGCTACCGCTCCTCGTCCAGCACCTCGTCGTCCAGTTCCTCCTCGAGCAGTTCCAGCGACTGGTCCGGTGGTGGCGGCCGCAGCGGAGGCGGTGGCGCCTCGGGCAGCTGGTAACTCAGGCCGCCTGCACCCGCCAGCCCAGCGCGGCATCGTGCAGCTCGCCGCTGCCGCTCACATCGGCCACCTGCAGCTGCAGGCCCTGCGCGTTGGGCAGGTCCTTCTGCTCGGGGAACCAACGGCGATCGGCAGCGACCACGATCAGCAGGCCCTCGTCATCGCCCATCGGCGCGAACTGGGGCGACGGCGGGCTGATCGGCCGCAGGCCGAAGCGTTGGTTGGATTGTTCGCGCACCGCATCGACATCATGGCTGGGCAGGCCGACCTCGCTCAGGCAGGTCAGTTCGCTGCCATGGAAGGCGCCAGTGCGGTCGCTGGCCGGCAAGCGCCTGCGGCCGATCAGTTCCAGGATCAGGCCATCGGGTCCGGTGAAATACACCGACTGCGACTGCCAGCTGCTTTCCAGTGCGAAGTAGTCCAGCCCTTCCGGATTGCATTGCAACGGCGTGCGTGCACGCAGCCAGCTCATGGCGTCGGCGAAGCGGTTGTCCGGCACATTGAAGGCAAGGTGCACGCCGCCTACCGGACCGCCATTCGCCGGTTGCAGCTGGATCGTGCTCCAGCCAATGCGGACCTGGTCGCCGGCCACCTCCAGCTGCAGCACGTCGCGGAAGTACGCGGCGACGTTGGCAACATCGGATACCGGCAGAGAAAGATGCAACAGGCGCATGATCGATCCTCCGTGGAGCGCTGGGGGCAGTGTAGTCCCGCGCACCTTTGCGCCGCGTCATCACCTGTGCAACGAATCGTTGTTGCCAGCCCTGGCATCGAGCCGTGCTCGACTGTCTTCAGCGCAAGGCTTCCCCGAAAAAGCGTACCGCGTCTTCCACCGCCACGGCATGCGTCTGCTCCTTCGGTACCGCAGTCATGCACAGCGCCTGCAGCCGCTCATCTGCCAGCGGCGTGCAGGCAGACAGGAAATCGTAGTGGCCGACACCGGGCAGCGCGTGCAGCGTTGCTTTCGGAATCAGTGCCGCCGCCACATCACCGTTGGTCGCTGGCGGCGCCACTTCATCCGCTGAACCCAGCACGATCATCACCGGCTGCCGCAACGCCTTCAGCTGCTCCGGTGCAAACGCCTGCACGATGGCGGGCGCCAGCACGAACACCGCGCGCACGCCGGCAATCGAACGATCATCCTGTGCATGCTGCACGTACGGTTGCAGTTGTGGTGACGCCGCCGCAGCAAGACGCGCCGCCATCGTATGCGCGGCCGCTTCCTGCTGCGGCCTGCACACGCCGTCGTCCGGGTGCGCCTGGCAGAACGCCAGCAGCCGCGTCATGTCCGGCCGTGCGCCGGCGCTGAGCAGTGCGGTGAAGCCGCCAGCGGAATAACCCACCACGCCCAGCCGCGACGCATCAACATGTGGCCCCAGCTGCGGGTCGGCCTGCACGGCCGCCAGCGCCGCCTTCAGGTCGTCGGCGCGCAGCCAGGTCAGCACGCTGCCGGCCAGCGTCATCTCATCGGCGCCGTTGTTGCCGGGGTGGTCCACGGCGATCACCAGGTAGCCAGCCCGTGCCAGCGCGGTGCCCAGCCACCCCATCATGCGCGCGGTGCCGCCATTGCCATGCGACAGCAACAGGGTTGGCAGGCGCCCGCCGGCAATGGGGGCATCCTTCGCCGCGCGCCCCACCTCGAACAGCGGCGCATCCGGTGGCCCGATGGTCAGCGGCGTTTCTTCGCTGCCTGGCATTGCCGGGTACCACACGGTGAAGCGCAGCACCTCGCGCTGAGCACCGTCGCGGATCGCCGCGCTGTTCAGCGTTGTCACGCCATGACGTTCACCGGCAATGGTGGGAGCGGCCGCCATCGCCATCGGCGCCAGAGCAGCCAGCAGCAAGGTCAACATCCATCGTGTCGCGCGCATCATCGGTTTCTCCGGGTCAGTCAGGACGGTGATCGACCGGCAGCCAGATCTCCACGCCGCCATGGCCGGTATGCTCGTCGAAGCGGGTGTCGTAGCGTTCAAGATCCGGCGCGTTGGCCAGGTGGAGGCTGCTTGCCGGCAGGTACTGGTCCAGCAGCCAGAACCAGGTCGAGCGGATGGTGGAGATATGGGCGCCATGCCAGGCCACCAGGTAACGGCGCGCAGGCACATCCACCCGCTGCCAGTGTGCAGGCACCGATGGCAGTGCGTTCACCGGCAAGGCTGCGATGTAGTCGAAGCCACCCTCGTCGTCGCTGTTGCAGCACACACCGAAACTGACCGGCGCCGGTGTTGGCCATTCGCGGTTGAGCTGTGCCCACTGCCCGGGAATCGCACCGCCGCTGTCGCGGCTGTGGCGCATGCCGATGCCGGCCACCTGGAAGGTCGTGCAGTCGATCAGCCTGGGCGCCTCGGTGCAGGCCTGTGGCGCGTCGTCGAGGCGGATCGCGTGCACCAGTGCCAGTTCCTGCAGGCCCCGCTCGCGCACGCGCTCCGGGGTCTGCCCGAACTGCTCGCAGAAGGCACGGGTGAACGCGGCATGCGTGCTGTAACCGGCTGCCAACGCCACCTGCAGGATGTCGCCGGCACCGTTGGCCAGCTGTTGCGCGGCGGCGGTCAGGCGACGTCCACGCAGGTAGCGCACCACCGACGTGCCGGTGCGGACCTGGAACAGGCGTGACAGGTGGAAGGGCGACAGTCCGGCGGCTGCCGCGATGTCGGCCAGCGCCAGCGGCTTGTCGGCATGGCTTTCGATGTACCACAACGCTTTGCCGGCTGCGCTCATCGCGCTTTCCCTCGTTCGAATGCCGGGCAGCGTACCGGATCGACGGGGTGGGGCGCTTAGCAGTTCTTGCGCCGGCAGGGCTTTGCGTTTGCCGTTGCACCGGCAACAATGCGGTCTTCATGGACACGATCGAGGCCAGGGACATGCCGGAAGTCACCGCTATCAGCCAGACCGCGCAGATCGCCGCATGGTGATGATCATTGCGATTGCCCTGCTGCCGGCGCTGCTGCCACTGGCGCTGCTGGTGCTCATGTGGCGGCGGGCACCGCGCTGGCGCGGGGACCCCTGGCTGTACCGGGTGATGTTCTCATTGCTGGCAGCACTGCTGGCGCCCACGTTGTTGATGGCAGGCCATGGCGGCCTGCCGTGCCCGACCATCGGTGGCCTTGTGCTGGTGCTCATGGACCTTGAGTGGATCGGCCAACTGCAGGTGAACCTGATTGCCTTCGGAACCGAGGACACTGCCATCCTCTCCGCGCCTTTCCTGTTCGTTTTCGCGATCGCGCTGTTCATCCCGCTGCGCACGGCGCGGCCCGCCGTCTTCGGCTTCGACGACGACGCTGCATAGCGCAGAGCCCGGCATGGGTGGCGGCTGCACCTCCAGCGGTCGCAACTGTCGTCTCCACGTCATCGCTGCTTCACATCCCGCCCCGAGACTGCGCGCCTTGTCCAGGTCCCACCTGGCCCTGTCGTGCCTTCCCGGAGTCCTGCCGTGCATCGTTCGAAGCTGTCGCGTTCCATCCTCCTCGCCCTTGGTCTGGTCAGCGCAGGAGGCGCGATCGCTGCAGATGCCGGAACGGCAGGCACCAGCAGCGGTGGCAACGCCGCTGCGCCCACCCAGCTCGATGCGATGCTGGTCACCGGTACCCGTGCCTCCAACCGCACCCAGTTTGAAACCCTGGCGCCGGTGGACGTGTTCACCAAGCAGGACATCCAGTCGGTCGACTCCACCGACCTGAAGGACGTGCTGGCGCAGCTGGTGCCTTCGTTCGTGGTGCAGCGCCTGCCGATGGCCGATGGCCAGGTGTTCGTGCGCCCGGCCACGCTGCGTGGCCTGTCGCCGGACCAGACGCTGGTGCTGGTCAACGGCCGCCGCTTCCATCGCAGTGCGTTGCTTGGCAACCGCGGCGCACAGGCCGCCGACCTGGCGCAGATTCCAACCAGCGCCATCAAGCGCATCGAAGTGCTGCGCGATGGCGCGTCGGCGCAGTACGGCTCGGATGCCATCGCCGGTGTCATCAACATCATCCTGGAGGACAGCCCGGGCACCGAGATCACTGCGGGCTATTCGCAGTACGCGCAGGGCGATGGCGGCTCGCGCGACTTCAGTGCGCGCACCGGCTGGGCGCTGGGTGACTACGGCAGCCTCGCCCTGTTCGCCGAATCGTCCAACTCCGATGCGACCTCACGCACGCGCCAGCGTCCCGACGCCATCGCCTTCCAGGCCGCGCATCCCGAACTGGACGTGCCCAACCCGGTGCAGCGCTGGGGCCAGCCGGAGCTGGAAAGCCGCCGCGTGGGCTTCAACCTGAAGGCCAATGCCAGCGACACCCTGGAGTTGTATGCCTTCGGCCTGTACAGCCACAGCGACGGCGTCAGCGATTTCAACTGGCGCAACCCCGATACCACCACCGGCGCGTACCGTACGACCAGCATCTTCCCGGGCTGGAACCTGCGCTCGCTGTATCCAGTGGGCTTCAGCCCGCAGTACGGCAACACCCAGAACGACCTGCAGCTGGTTGCGGGCCTGCGGGGTGAGATCACGCCCAAGCTGCGCTGGGACCTGAGCGCCTCGTATGGCCGCAATGCCATCGACTACAGCCTGGACAACTCCATCAACGCCTCGCTGGGCCCGGACAGCCCGACCTCCTTCGACCTCGGCCGGCTGACCCAGACCGAGAAGAATGCCAATGCGGACTTCAACTACGAATGGGACGTGGCTGCGCTGTCGAAGCCGGTCAACGTCGCCTTCGGCGCCGAATTCCGCCAGGAGACCTACCAGGTGCGCGCCGGCGACCCGGCCTCGTATGCGGTGGGCCGTGGCGCTGCGGCGGGCCTGGAAGCCAATTCCAACGGCGCGCCGGGCTTCTCGGCCAGCCAGGCCGGGCAGTGGAGCCAGCGCAGCAAGGCCGCCTACGTGGACATGGAAGTGCCGCTGGGCGAGCGCTGGAGCATCGGCGCGGCCGGTCGCTATGAAGACTTCTCCAGCTTCGGCAGCACGGTGGATGGCAAGCTGTCGGCACGTTTTGCGATCACCCCGGACGTGGCGCTGCGCGGCACGCTCTCCACCGGCTTCCGCGCGCCCACGCCGGCCCAGCTCAACACCACCAGCACCACCCAGGGCCTGGACACGCGCACGTTACAGATCTTCACCAGCGGCCGCCTGTCGCCCAGCGATCCGTTGGCGCAGCTGCTGGGTGCCAAGCCGCTGACCCCGGAAGAATCGCGCACGGCCTCGCTGGGCCTGACCTGGCGCACCGAGCTGGGCCTGTCCGGGTCGGTCGATGTCTACCGGATCACGCTCAGCGACCGCTTCAGCCAGTCGGCCAGCTTCGCCATTCCGGCCGGCACGCCGAACCCGCTGGGCTATACCTCGGTGAACTACTTCACCAACGATTTCGACACCACCACCACCGGCGTGGATGTGGTCGGCAACTACCTGCGCGACCTCGGCGCAGGGCGGATGACGCTGACCCTGGCTTACAACTACAACCAGACCCGCGTCGACAACGGCAGCACCTCGGTGGCCACCAACGAAACCCAGCGCGTGCTGTTCGAAGACCGCCTGCCCGAGCACAAGGGCAGCTTCACCGGCAGCTGGGACGTCGGCGCCTGGTCGTTGATGGCACGCGTGCGCTATTACGGCAAGTGGACCGACTCCACCGGCAATGCCACCGGCGATATCTACCAGCAGTTCGGTGCGATGACCTTCCTCGACCTGGCCGTGGGCTATCGCATCAACGAACACCACAGCCTGCGCGTGGGCGCCGACAACCTGTTCGACCGCTACCCGGATGAGGCCACCTTCCAGGCCAGCCGTGGCCTGATCTATTCGCGCAACGCGCCGTACGACACCGACGGCGCCAACGTGTACGCGCAGTACCGGCTGACCTTCTGATGGACAGCCGCCGCCGTTCCCTGCTGCGTGCCGGCGCGCTGCTGCCGGCCAGTGCGGCGCTTGCCGCGCTGGCTGCTCCGACGGCCGCGCGCTACGCTGTGCCGATGGACATTCCTGCACCTTCCACGACGCCGGATGTGCTGGCCCGTGACGAGTCGTACTGGGCCGCCGTCGCCAGCCACTTCGACATCACCGATGAAGTGAACCACCTGGAGAACGGCTACTGGGGCGCGATGGGCAAGCAGACCCTGGCCAGCTACCAGCGGCATACCGCCGAAGTGAACCGGGGCAATGCCTGGTACGGTCGCCACGCGTTCCCGGCGCAGTACGTGGCCGTGCATCGGCAGGTGGCCGACATGCTTGGCGTCGGCGCCGACGAGATCGCGCTGACCCGTGGCGCCACCGAAGCGATGCTCGCGCTGATCGGCGGCTACAACCGGTTGGCCGCGGGCGACCAGGTGCTGTACGCCGACATCGACTACGACAGCATGATCAACGCGATGCGCTGGTTGCAGCAGCGTCGTGGCGTGCAGGTCGAGCGCATCGCACTACCGGTGGTGCCCACCCATGAGCAGATCCTGCAGGCCTACGATGAGGCGTTCGCGCGCCTGCCGCGCCTGAAACTGGTACTGCTGACCCAGGTCAGCCACCGCCATGGGCTGGTGCTGCCGGTGGCCGAGCTCGCCGAGCGTGCGCGGGCGCGCGGCATCGATGTGATTGTTGACGCCGCACATGGCTTTGGCCAGATCGACTACGCGGTGCCGGACCTCAAGGCCGATTTCGTTGGCATCAACCTGCACAAGTGGATCGGCGCACCGGTGGGCGTGGGCGCGATGTACGTGCGCAAAGGACGCGTGGCCGACCTGGATCCGTACATGGGCGAGACCGACGACGGCCGCGTGGGCAGTCGCGTGCACACCGGCACGGTCAACTTCGCCGCCTATCTGGCGCTGCCGGAGGCCATCGCGCTGCATCAGCGCATCGGCGCAGCGAACAAGCAGGCGCGGCTGCGCTACCTGCGTGAGCGCTGGACGGTGGCGGCGCGGCAGATGGCGCATATCGAGGTGCTGTCGTCGCCGGATCCGGCGTTGGCCAGTGCATTGGCCAGCTTCCGCCTGCGTGGCCATGACTCGGTGGAAGACAACCTGGCGCTGCAGAAACGGCTGCTGGATGAACATCGGATATTCACCACCCATCGCGATGGCCTGGACTCCGGCGCCTGCGTGCGGGTGACACCATCGGTGTTCACCCGCCCCGCGCAGATGGATGCGCTGGTGCAGGCGTTGGCCGCGCTGGGGTAGTGCCGGCCGCTGGCCGGCAACCTCATGACCGTAGTGTGCATGCCGTTGCCGGCCAGCGGCCGGCACGACCAGGCGCAACACCCATCCACGCATGGCGTGAACGGGCATTGCCAACCAAGGTTGGCATCTACCGGAACAGGCCCAGTAGATCCACGCCATGCGTGGATGCCTTTCCACTACCGGTCAATGGCCGGCAGCGCATCGGACAACAACAACCGATCGATCCGCCGCAGCGCGTTTTCCAGTTGCCGCCGGTCCGCAGCCAATCCCAACGACAGTCGCACGCCGCACGCGAACGGCGCGCCCGGCGGACAGAACGCCGATGAAGGCGCGATCGCCAGGCCCTGCAGCTGCGCCGTACGCACCAGCGTGGCGTCGGTCCACGGCGCTGGCACCCGGCACCACGCATGCAGCCCATCGGCGCGCTCCAGCAATGAGGGCGCCAGCAGATACCGCGCCATCCGCGTGCGCTCGCGCGCTTCCTCGCGCACCTGCGCCAGCAGCGCCTGCGCCGAGCCATCCAGCAGCAGCTGGCTGGCCAGTGCGGATACCAGCGGGTGACCCATCAACCGCGTGGCACGCAGTGCGGTGGCCATCGCCTCGGCATGGGCGGCGCCCGGGCATTGCACGAACGCGGTACGCAGGCCGGGGCTGATCACCTTTGAAAGCGTGGCCACATGGAACACGTGTCGCGGTGCCAGCGTCGCCAGCGGAATGGGCGCGGTGACGGCCAGATGCCAGTACGGATCGTCCTCGATCGCCAGCAGGCCTTCGCGCTCCAGCACCCGCGCCAGCGCTTCGCGCCGCGTGGTGGGCACGGTCAGTGCCGTTGGGTTCTGGCAGGTGGGGTTGAGGTAGACCAGTCGCGCGCCGCATTCCCGCGCCCGGCGGGCCAGCGCCTCCGGGCACATGCCGTGTTCGTCGCCCTCCACCGTGACCAGCCGCCGTCCCAGTGCGGCGGCGGCCTGCAGCAGACCCGGATACACCAGCCGATCGCAGAGGATCGCATCGCCCTCGCGCCCCTGGCTGAGCAGGATCGCCGCCAGCGCCACCTGCGCGCCTTCGGTCAGCAGCAGGCGAGCATCGTCCACCGTGCCCAGCATCGGCTGCAGCCAGCGCGCCGCCGCGTGGCGGTCGGTCGGGTTGCCACCGCCCAGGTGATAGGTCATCAGGTTCGGCGCATTGCTGCGCGCAAGCACCGCCGCTGCGCCTCGACGCAGCATTTCCGCCAGTGCATCGGCGTCGGGTACCGGTGGCACGTTCATGCTGAGATCGACGGCCTGGTCAAAGCCCGCCTTGGGCGGCGCGATGAAGCTGCCCTGTGGCCCGCGTGCTTCGATCAGCCCACGCTTGCGTGCTTCATCGAAGGCGCGGGTCACCGTGGTCAGATCCACGCCGAGCTGCTGCGCCAACGCGCGCTGCGAGGGCAGCCGTTGTCCGGGCGCAAGGCCACCGCGATTGATGGTGCGTTCCAGCGTGTTGACGATGCGCAGGTAGATCGGGCCGCTGTGCACGTGCACGTCCTGCACCCAGCCCAGCCCTGCAATGCCAGGCCCTGCGACATCGTGTCGCGGCATGTACGGAGGATGTCGGGGCGTATCGTTGCTTCCAACGGCGGGAGCCTGTCCATAACCATCGGTCGGTTCGGACAGGTGACCGCCGTTGTTGTTTGTGGCGGCTGCGCCGGCCAGCGTCGGTGATGTCATCGCGCGTCCTCAGCGCTGGGCCTGCCAGGGGCAGTAGCAGCCCACGGCAAGCAGTCCTTTCGGGCGCACGGTTTCCCCGCGCACCAGTTTGTCCAGCAACGGTTCGACGAAGCTGTTGGCCGAATTGCAGACCATGCCGATGCTGTACGGGCCGGCATAGGCCAGGTGGCCCTGGCGGTCCCAGATCGCCACCGCCGGGCTGGCCGGAATGTTCCCGATGCCGTCAATGGTCGGCAGGGTGATCACCTTGCTGCGCAGCGGCTCAGGCAGTTCACCCTGGGTGCCGGGTCGGCGGATGGCATAGAAGTCGATGCCGGCGCGGCGATACATGCTGATCAGGTAGCTGAGGTGGGCACCGGTTTCGCGGTTGCACACGCCGCAGGCCGGGTCCCAGAAATGCACCACGCGGATGCGGCCGGTGTCGCCGGCCAGTTCCGCCGGCAACCGCAGCTGCGAGTCATCGAAGACGATGGCCTGTTCGGCGAACGTGGACTGCTCGCCATAGCCGAAGTACTGCCACAGTGCCGCCGCCACGCCGGCCATGAACAGGCAGGCGAGGGCGATCATCACCGGCAGCATCGAACGGCGTGGGCGCGGCGCGGCTGCGCCCATCAGGAGCCGTCCGCGCCGAACTTGTGCACGTACTGCTTGCGCATCTCGCGGCAGGAGTCGGCCTGGGCGCGGCGCTGGATCTCGCTGCGCGCCGCGTCCTCGCTGCGTTGCAGGCACTGTTCAATGGCGTGGCGCTCGGCGGCCTGCACATCCACGGTCTGCGGTTGCAGGCAGACCCAGGCCAGGGCGGCCAGCATCAGCACGACGAACCCGCCGCAGCCGGCCATCACCAGGTGGAACTTCAGTTTGTCGGCGGCCATCTGCGGCACATCCTCCGTCCATACATTGCATACAAGATATCATCTTGTATGGGTATGACCCACGGGATGGCTCAGACGATCGCCGAATGCCGCGCGTCGGGCGCCTCGGACAGGATCTCGTTCAGCTTGGCCAGCGCGCCGGCCAGTGCCTCCTGGTCCACCGCACCGCCCAGCGACAGGCGGATGGCGTTGCCCGGTGGCGGTTCCTCCACGCTGAAGGCGTCGGAGCTGGCAATGCCCAGGCCCTGTTCCTGTGCCGCCTGGATCAGCCGGTACTGGTCCAGCCGCGGCGGCAACGGCAGCCACACATGCAGGCCGGCCGGGTGGGCCTGGCGGCGGGCGGGCAGGTAGCGGGCAGCAATGGCCTGGCGCTCGCGCAGTTCCTGCTGGAAGCGCTGCACCATCGCCTGCGCCTGGCCGGTGCGGATCCAGTGCGAGGCCACGGCCACCATCGACTGGGTGGGCATCAGCGCGATCGCACGCAGGGCGTCCAGCACCGGCTCCATCGGCTCGCCGCCCGGCACCACCAGGTAGGCCGTGCGCAGGCCGGGGGCCAGACACTTGGACAGGGTGGAGATGTAGTAGACCGGGCAGCCACCGTCGGCCAGCGCGGCCAGCGGCGGGGCGGCATCGCCGGCCAGCAGCCAGTAGGGATCGTCCTCGACCACGGTCAGTTCGTGCCGCCTTGCCACCGCCAGCAGGGCCTGCCGGCGCTGCGCCGACATCGTCGCCGTGGTCGGGTTCTGGATGGTCGGCACCAGGTACAGCAGGCGCGGCCGGCGCTGCTGGCAGGCTTCGTCCAGGGCATCGGGCAGCATGCCCTCGGCGTCCATCGCCACCGGCACCACGCCCCGCTGCAGCACGCGCGCAGCGGCCAGCAGGCCCGGGTAGGTCAACTGCTCGGCGGCGATCAGTTCGCCCGGCTGGGTGCGGGCCAGGATCAGTGCGCACAGCGCAGTCTGCGCGCCGGGGCAGATCACCACCCGCTCGGCGCCCACCGGGCCGAGCACCGGCGCCAGCCATTGCACGGCCGCAGCGCGGTCGTCGCGGCTGCCGGCACCGACGTGGTAGCTCATCAGCTCGCCCTGGCCCAGCTGCTGGCCCAGGTGCTGGAACCCGGCCTCCATGCCCTGTGCGAACGGCGCGCTGCCCAGCAGCGGCGGGATGTTCATGCTCAGGTCGACCGAGGTGCTGCGGTTGCCGGCGGACATCGCAATGAAGGTGCCGCCCGCGCCCTGCGCGTCCAGCAGGCCGGCCTGGCGCAGTTCGGCGAAGGCGCGGGTGACCGTGGTCAGGTCCACCCCCACCTGCTGGGCCAGGTCGCGCTGCGGCGGCAGGCGATCGCCCGGCCGCAGCACGCCATCGTCCACCGCCTCACGCACCTGCTGGGCGATCTGCAGGTACAGCGGTCCTGCGCCCTCACGGAACGGGCGGACCCAGGTCCGGTTGGGGTGTTTCAGGCGGCGGCCGGCAGCAGGAGGCGTCATCGGTCGGATTTTTCCATACGTGCAGATGCACAAGTCCATACAATGCTGTATCTTGTATGGGCTTGATTGGAGTGGCTCGCCTGCTTGTAGGCGACCTCGTACCCACAGTGTAGCCGCTCCACGCCCGGGCGCTGCGCGCAGGCGAGCCGGTCAAGCGCGCATCTTCAACAGGGTTGACCACCAATGAATATCTGCTGGAACCGCATCCGCCTGGCGCTGGTCGCCCTGGCCTGCATCGCCCTGACGGGCTGCGATTGGGTGCTGCTGGATTCGAAGGGCATGGTCGGGATCGCACAGCGCGACCTGATCCTGATCTGCATCGGCCTGATGCTGATCGTCGTCGTGCCGGCCATCGTGCTGACCTTCGTGTTCGCCTGGCGCTTCCGCGCCGGCAATACCAAGGCGAAGTACACGCCGGACTGGTCGCACTCCACCAAGGTGGAAGTGGTGGTCTGGGGCGTGCCGTTGCTGATCATCGCGGTGCTGGCGGTGATCGTGTGGAAGTCCACCCACGAGCTCGATCCGTACAAGCCGCTGGACGTGGCCGGCGAACCGCTGCACGTGGACGTGATCGCCACCGACTGGAAGTGGGTGTTCGTGTACCCGGACCTGGGCATCGCCACCGTCAACCAGCTCAACTTCCCGGCCAACCGCGCGCTGGCGTTCAACATCACCTCCAACTCGACGATGAACACCTTCTTCATCCCGCAGCTGGGTGGACAGATCTACGCGATGGCCGGCATGCGCACGCAGCTGCACCTGATCGCCAACGAGCCCGGCCAGTTCCGTGGCATGTCCGGCAACTACAGCGGCCATGGCTTCTCGAACATGAAGTTCATCGCCACCGCCAGCAGCACCGAAGACTTCGATCGCTGGGTGGCCGAGGTGCGCAGCGCGCCGGATGCGCTCAGCTTCGAGCAGTTCAAGGCGCTGGCCGCGCCGTCGAAGAACGCGCCGGTGCAGCACTTCTCCAGCGTCGAACCGCTGCTGTTCAAGAAGGTCATCGACCAGTTCATCGGCGTTGGTGAGAACACCGCTGCTGCAACCCCGGCGGGCGCTGCCGGCGGTGCCCAGGTTTCCCAGGAGTAATGAACATGTTGGGTAAATTGACGTGGGAGGCCGTGCCGCTGCACGAGCCGATCGTCGTGGTCACGTTG
Source organism: Stenotrophomonas sp. MYb57 (assembly GCF_002966815.1). Taxonomy (NCBI): domain Bacteria; kingdom Pseudomonadati; phylum Pseudomonadota; class Gammaproteobacteria; order Lysobacterales; family Lysobacteraceae; genus Stenotrophomonas; species Stenotrophomonas sp. MYb57. The sequence goes on along the minus strand of NZ_CP023271.1, from coordinate 4,382,139 downwards.
GCGGCCATGGTGCTGGGCGGCCTCGCGCTGCTCGGCGCGGTGAGCTATTTCAAGCTGTGGGGCGTGCTCTGGCGCGACTGGTTCACCACGGTGGACCACAAGAAGATCGGCATCATGTACGTGGTCGTCGCGCTGGTCATGCTGGTGCGCGGCTTCGCCGATGCACTGATGATGCGCGCACAGCTGGCGGCGGCCGGGCCGGGCAGCGATGGCTTCCTGCCACCGGAACACTACGACCAGATCTTCACCGCGCACGGCGTGATCATGATCTTCTTCGTGGCCACTCCGTTTGTGGTCGGCCTGATGAACATCATCGTGCCGCTGCAGATCGGCGCGCGCGACATGGCGTTCCCGTTCCTCAACGCCTTCAGCTTCTGGATCTTCGTGGTCGGCGCTGCGCTGATGATGATCTCGCTGGGTGTTGGCGAATTCGCGATGACCGGCTGGGTCGCCTATCCGCCGCTGTCGGGCATCGAGTTCAGTCCCGGGGTCGGTGTCGATTACTACATCTGGGCGTTGCAGGCCTCCGGCATCGGTACCCTGCTGACCGGCGTCAACCTGTTCATCACCATCCTGCGCATGCGTGCGCCGGGCATGACGCTGATGAAGATGCCGGTGTTCACCTGGACCGTGCTGGTCACCAGCGTGATCATCATCGCCGCCTTCCCGATCCTGACCGTAGCCCTGGGTGCGCTCACCCTGGACCGCTACCTGGACTTCAACTTCTACACCAACACGTTGGGTGGCAACCCGATGATGTACGTGAACCTGGTGTGGGCCTGGGGCCACCCGGAGGTGTACATCCTGGTGCTGCCGGCGTTCGGCATCTTCTCTGAAGTGACCGCCACGTTCTCGCGCAAGAAGCTGTTCGGCTACAAGTCGATGGTCGGCGCCACCCTCGCGATCGGCATCCTGTCCTTCATCGTCTGGCTGCACCACTTCTTCACCATGGGCTCCGGTGCCAGCGTCAATGCCTTCTTCGGCATCATGACGATGATCATCGCCATCCCCACCGGCGTGAAGATCTTCACCTGGTTGTTCACCATGTACGGCGGCCGCGTGGAGTTCAGCGTGCCGATGCTGTGGACCATCGCCTTCCTGGTCACCTTCACCATCGGTGGCATGACCGGCGTGCTGCTGGCCATTCCGGGCGCGGACTTCCTGCTGCACAACAGCCTGTTCCTGGTCGCGCACTTCCACAACACCATCATCGGCGGTGCGCTGTTCGGCTATCTGGCCGGCTTCGTCTACTGGTTCCCGAAGGTGTTCGGCTTCACCCTCAACGAGCGCCTGGGCAAGTGGTCCTTCGCCTGCTGGGTGATCGGCTTCTACCTGGCCTTCATGCCCCTGTACATGCTGGGCTTCATGGGCATGACCCGGCGCATGAACCAGTACGACAACCCGGCGTGGACGCCGTACCTGATCGCCGCCTTCATCGGTGCGCTGTTCGTGTTCGCGGGCATCATCCTGATGCTGGTGCAGATCTACGTCAGCGTGCGCGACCGCAAGCGCAACCTCGACCTCACCGGCGACCCGTGGAATGCACGCACGCTGGAATGGGCCACGCCGTCGCCGCCGCCGTTCTACAACTTCGCCGTGGTGCCCAAGGCCGATGAGCTGGACGCCTTCCACGAAGCGAAGAAGCGTGGCCTGCCGCCGCCGCCGAAGAAGTACGCACCGATCCACATGCCGAAGAACACCGGTGTGCCGCTGATCCTAAACGTCTGGATCCTGGTGCTGTGCTTCGCCCTGGTGTGGCACATCTGGTGGATGGCCGGTGCCAGCTTCATCGCGATGATCGTCACCCTGATCGCGCGCTCCTACAACGAGGACGTGGATTACTACGTCAGCTCCGAAGAGGTGGCGCGTACCGAAGCGGCCAACCACGCCAAGCTGCAGGAGGCAGGCGCATGAACCTGTTGACCCGTCCGCAACTGGACAGCGATGTGCTGGTCCACGACGACCATCATGAGCACGATCACGCCCACGAACAGGGCGGCATGAAGGTGTTCGGCATGTGGGTGTACCTCATGTCCGACCTGGTGCTGTTCGGCTCGCTGTTTGCCTCGTACGCGGTGCTCAGCACCGCCTACGCCGGCGGCCCGACCGGCAAGGAACTGTTCTCGCTGCCGTTCGTGATGGCCGAGACCTTCATCCTGCTGGTGTCCAGCATCACCTATGGCCAGGCCGTGCTGGCCATGCACCGCCTGGACAAGGCGGCGGTGCTGCGCTGGCTGGGCGTGACCTTCGTGCTCGGTGCCTCGTTCATCGGCATGGAGCTGTACGAGTTCTCGCACCTCATCCATGAAGGTGCCGGTCCCAGCACCAGTGCCTACCTGTCGGCGTTCTTCGCCCTGGTTGCCACCCACGGCCTGCACGTGGCCAGCGGCCTGATCTGGATGGCGGTGGTGATGCACCAGGTGTATCGCCGCGGCCTCACCCCGACCAACATCACCCGCGTGTCCTGCCTGAGCCTGTTCTGGCACTTCCTGGACCTGGTGTGGATCTGCGTCTTCACCTTCGTCTACCTGATCGGAGCCTTCTGACATGGCCCACGTCGAAACCTCGCGCGCCGGCAATGCGCACGGTTCCACCAAGTCCTACCTGATCGGCTTCGTGCTGTGCGCGCTGCTGACGGTGGTGCCGTTCGCGCTGGTGATGAACCCGGTGCTGTCGCGGCCGGTCACCCTGTTCCTGCTGGTCGGCTTCGCGGTCGCGCAGATCCTGGTGCAGCTGGTGTACTTCCTGCACATGGACCGCAAGTCCGAAGGTGGCTGGAACCTCGCCAGCTTCGTGTTCACCCTGGTGATCCTGTTCATCGTGGTCGCGTTGTCGATCTGGATCATCTGGAGCATGCACTACCACATGATGATCAACTGACCGTGGCCGGGGCGATCGGCAAGGAGTGCGCGATCGCCCTGGCACCTCAGCCCTCTCTTCCCCCAGGGCAGGCCTGACCGAGACCGCGCCCACCTCGTGTTGGTGGTACCCGTGATGCGTGTTGCTTCCGTTGTTCGTTCCCTGCGCCTGCCGCTGCTTGCCGCAGGCCTCGCACTCGGCCTGCTGGCCGGCTGCAGCGCGCAGTCGCGCATGGATTTCTATTCCAAGGACATCGCCTGCGAAGAGCTGGGCCAGCACTGGACCATGCCTGACAGCGCCGGCACCCTGCGTGGCCCGAAGGACCTGCAGGGGCAGGTGACCTACCTGTTCTTCGGCTTCACCAGCTGCCCGGACGTGTGCCCGACCACCATGGTCGAACTGAGCCAGGTCAAGCACCTGATGGGCAAGGATGCCGACCAGCTGCAGGTGGTGTTCGTCAGCGTCGATCCGGCGCGCGATACCCCCGAAGTCGCGCATACCTATGTGCATGCGTTCGACCCGAAGGCGATGGCACTGGTCGGTGACGAGGCTCAGCTCTCGGCGATGGCCAGTGACTTCAAGGCGTTCTACGAGAAGGAGCCCGGGCAGCTGCCGGACACCTACACGATGAGCCACATCGCTGGCGGCTACGTGTTCGACCGCCAAGGTCGCCTGCGCCTGTTCGCGCCCTACGGCATGCCGGTGGAGCAGCTGTTCTCGGACGTGCAGCGGTTGCTGCTGGAGCCGGAACATCCGGCCGCAGGCAGTGAAGCGTTGGCGGCGTGCAAGCTGCCGCACAGCGCGAGCGTCGCCGCACGCTGAACGACGCATCGCCCTGGTAGGTGTCGACCTTGGTCGACACGCGATGAATGAATCTGGTGGGTGCCGACATCGGGATTCTGGCGGGTGCCGACATTGGGAATCTGGTGCATGCCGACCGTTGGGATTCTGGTGGATGCCATTGGAATCTGGTGGATGCCATTGGATTGTGGTGGATGCCATTGGATTGTGGTGGGTGCCGACCGTTGGTCGGCACGCCCTCCCGCTCGCCAATCCCCCGACCGGCCAGGAGAGCCAACCGGCCGGGGGCACCACGCAACGCCCTAGATCACTTCTTCTCTTCCCACTGCACCACGTCCGGCTCGGCCGCGCGCACGCCCGCAGTCGACAGCAGCCGGGTGCTCGCATCCAGCGCCGCGTTCACCGACGGGTATTCCACGATGGCCAGACCGGCAGCTTTGGACACCTTCACCACGGTGCCGCCCGTGGCCTTCGCCGCGCGCTGTGCAGATGCCGCATCGGTAAAGAACACCTTCACCCGCGAGGTCGCCACCACCGGCGCACCATCGTTGGACACCGCAGCGGCGAACTTGCCGGCGCCGGCATCAGCGCCAGCTGCTGCCGCGCCATCCAGCGAACGCTTGCTGCGCGAGCTGGTGGTGGCCGCTGCCTGCGGCGTGATCCGGAACTGGCCGCCCGCAGCCTGCTGCACCGTGGTCGACGGGGACAGCTGGAAACGCGTGCCGCCCACGTCGAACGAACGGCCGGTGGCCGAAGCTTTCAGCTCCTGCGCATCCACGGTGGACAGGCTCCGTGCCGGAGGGGTCTGCCCCGAGCTCTGTGCCCAGGCAGGGGAGGTCATCGCCGCGAAGGCGAGCGTGCTCAACAGAATGGTCGTTTTCATCATCAGTGCCCCAGAACGCGGATCTTGAAGAATTCGAGGTTGCCGCGCGATGCAGCATTCGCGGCCTGCCCCATGTCGGTCACTTCCAGCGTCCAGGTGCCGGTGGCACTTTCATCCAGGAAGGCATTGCTGGACAGCAGATCCCAGTTGGTGAAGTTGCGCTGCACGCCGTTGGTACCCGAACCGATGGCGGTGAAGGCCGGCTGCACCACGCTGCGCGTACCACTGGGCGAAACAAGCACGAACTGCAGCTGGCGGGTATTGCTGTGGTTCACCCGGAAGCCCAGCTGCACCGACTCGATGTTGCGTGCGCCATTGGCCAGCTGGAAGGTCAACCGCGCGGCGGCGGCGGAGGTGTTGCCGATGGCCACCGTGCGCGTGGTGGTGCGCCAGCCCGTATCCAGCAGCGGGCCCAACGACTGGAAGTTCTCGGCGACCTGCACGGCGCGCGCCGCGTTGACCACACCGAACCCGTACCAGTTGCTGTAAGCGCGGTTGGCTGCATTCACCGTCCAGCCCGGCACCAGCGTGCGGCCGTCGGCCAGCGTCACCGCCGGCTGGTTCGGATGGTTGCGGGTGGCCGTGGTGGCCAGGATGTACTTCACATCGCGGTAGGACAGGTTCGGGTTGGCCTCCAGCACCAGCGCCGCCACGCCCGACACCATCGGCGCCGACGCCGACGTACCGTTCATCTTCGCGGTGTAGTTGCACGTGCTGTCGATCGCCGACAGGTTGCTGTCCAGCGTGTTCTGGCGGTTGGTGTTCTTGTTGCTGCCCTGCGTGCAGCCGGTCACGTCGGTGGTGACGATGGCCGGATCGTACGCACGTGCCACCAGGTTCGGTGCGTACTGCGCCTGCAGGCCGTACTCGCCACCAAAGGCCGACACCCACAGTGCCGAACCGGTGGACGAGTACGACGAACGCACGCCATCGGCGCGCACCGCACCCACGGTGATCACGTTGAACAGGTTGTTGCGTGGATCGCGACCAGCCGGCACACAGCCGGTGTTGCGGTTCTTGGTATCGGTGGTGCAGACGTCCTGGGTCTGGCTGATCGAGGCGTTGTTGAAGTTGTTGCCGGCTGACTTCACGTAGATGCCGCCGCGGCCACCGCGCGTGCCCGACAGTGCCTGCTCGTACGAACTCACCGTGTTCTGGCTGTAGGCCACGGGCAGGTTGGGGTTGCCCGGGCCAGCGCCCCAGCTGTTGTTGAACACCTGCACATCGGCCGACTCGGCGCCATCCCACCAGGCGTATTCGATGTTGCTCTGCTGGTTGCCCTGCGCATTGGAGGCCAGCACGTTGAAGCCCTTCAGCGTTGCCGCCGGGGCCACGCCACGCACGCCCAGGTTGTTGGCGCCCACCGCACCGGCAATGCCGCCCACCATCGTGCCGTGGTTGTCCGCATCGGGATTGGACGGCGTGGGATTGTTGGAGCCGTTGGCGAAGTTCTTGCCCGCTACCGCCGCCACGTTCGCGGCCAGGTCCGGGTGGGCGATCTGCAGGCCGTCATCGACGATGCCGATCACCACGCCCTGGCCACGGATGCCATTGCGGAACAGGCCATCGACGTTGAGATCGTTGCCGGCCACCGGCAGCGTATCGGCCGGCACCGTCTGCCCGGTATTGAGCAGATGCCACTGGATACCCGCCAGTGGGTCGGCCTGTTGCGCCTGGGCGGTAACGGCCAGGCTGCCCAGTACCAGGGCAGTGGCCAGGGCCAGGCGCGCAGAGCGCGGTGGCGCGGAGCGTTGCGTGTGTCGCTTCATACACGAATCCTTCTGTTGTGAATCGGCATGGCAGGACGGCGGGGCGGATCTGCCCCATCGCAACGAGCCAAACGCGACACAACGAACAACCCCCTACCTCTTCACGCAGCCGATGTGCGGATGTGCCAAATACGTCACAAACACTTATGCCGCCTTGTAATGACGACTGCGCGCAAGCATCTTCACGCCGCCTTCGTCTATTCCATCCGCACACCATCCTGCGCATGTTCGGCCAACCTGCGACACACCAGCAGCACACCATCAGGGATCGTTGCTTGGAACGGGATGGACACCGCACCGCCGCCACATGCGCATTCCTATGGCTGCATGGCCAGCAGAACCGAGCCGATGCGCTGCTGATCCTGGTCTAAGGGAGTGTACGAAGCGGATGGGCGCTGCTGGGATGGCGACCCCGTGCAGATGCCAGCATCGCGTCCTGCATGTGCCCGCAGTATTCTTTCTCTGCCGGGGCCGCGACCCCATAGCTGATGGTTCGGGATGAACACAATGATGGGCAGTAGCCTGCTGGCACTCATGGTGCTGGCGCTCTCCGGATGCGAAGTTCTCAGCGCCCGCTACGCCACGCTCCAGGAAGCCGCTGCGGACGAGGCCATCGAGCGTGGCTGGTTGCCTGAGTGGCTACCCATCGATGCGATCGATATCCAGGAAACGCATGATCTGGACAGCAACGAATCCTGGTTGGTGTTCCGAACGACCAGCGGCCGGTTGAACCTGCCGGCTGATTGCGTTGAGACAACCACACCTGTCATTCCCGAACGTGCCGCCATGCGGAAGTATCCCGGCTTCGCGCGCAAGGCACGCGATTTGGCTGCCAGTAGTACCGGCCCATTCAAGAAATGTCCTGGACGTCTCAACGATCGTTGGATCCTGCAGGATCGGGAAACGGGATGGAACTACAGCTGGTTGAACGGGTGATCGATGGCCGGCAACGCAACGCGACCCGCCCGCGCACATGCAGACCAGAAGCCACTCACCGTGGCTACCATCCGCAAGGTGGTGCTGTCGATGTATCACCGTGGCCACGATTACTGGACCGACGCCGACATCGCCGAGCTGCTGCCGGAGCTCACCGCATTCAACATCACCACGGTGAAGCAGCTGCGCCTGCTGATGAAACGGCACCGCCGCGCGCTGCTGCGGGAGGAAAGCACAAAGATGCCCCGGGCACAGACGCTGGATCTGCTGGCAGGGGGCGGTTGGCATGGCATCGATGTGCACGCCAATACCAGCTGGTTCGCCATTGGCGGCCTGGTCCGCATCAGCATGGAACACGAATTCGGCTTCGAGACTATGCTGCCATTCCATGAGATACGGGACGCTGCCATGGAGCTGGATGCGGAGGCGCAGACGTGAAGAACCTGGCGTGGCTGTTGGCGATGGCAGCCGTGTTTTACGTGGGGGGATGCTCGGCTACTTCCATCCTGGCCGAGCGCGGCATCGCTTCCCTGCAGCCCGGGGACCGTCGAGAGGCGGTCATCGATGCGCTGGGCGCACCCGATGTCACAGAGCCGCGTGGACAACGGTTTTCCCGCTATGCCAGCACCCCATGCAGTGGCACCTGCGTGGAACGGCTGTGGTACGAAAATCAATTCCTGCCCCATATCGAGGCGTGGTCCGTGGAGCTGGATGGCACTGGCCACGTCGTGCGGACTTCGCATTGGGCATCGCCATAGCGTCGAGGCCATCCGATGCCCAGATCATCGCACCCCCTCCCGCCCCCCTGTGCTACTACAGCCCGTGCACCCCTTCCCCGAACGGAGCACGACCATGGTCAATCCCGTCGCCCAGGCCCATCGCGGCCTCGGCACAACACTCTTCAGCCTGTTGAATCCGATACCGTTCGGCTTCTTCGTGGCCGGCCTCATTTTCGACATCCTCTACCTCAACACCGCTGAAGTGATGTGGGGCAAGTCGGCGGCGTGGCTGATCACCTTCGGCCTGCTGATCGCCATCCTGCCGCGGCTGATCAACCTGTTCGCGGTCTGGCGCCGCAACGGCACCGCCACCGGCACCGACCGCCTCGATTTCCTGCTCAACCTGGTCGCCATCGTGCTGGCCGTCTGGAACGCCTTCGTGCACAGCCGCGACGCCTATGCGGCGGCGGTGCCGGGCACCATCCTCTCCGCGCTGACGGTGGCACTGATCGCGCTCGGCTTCATCGTGCTTTCACTGCAGCAGCCGGTGCTGCAAGGAGCCCGTCATGGCTAAGCGCATCCTGCCTGCCGTGGGCGTGCTCTCGTTGTCCCTGGCGTTGGTCGCCTGTGCCGGCAAGGCCGAATACCACCCGGCCGACCAGTCCGGTGCACAGCCACCGCTGCCCGCGCCGCAGAACTACCTGTTGCCGCCGATGCAGGTGCCCAAGGGCGTGGGCTGGGCCGAGGGCCAGGCACCGTCGGTGGCCGACGGCCTGAAGATCGAACGCATCGCTGCCAACCTGCAGCACCCGCGCCGGCTGCTGTCGCTGCCCAATGGTGATGTGCTGGTAGTGGAAGGCAACGGTCCCGGCGAAGAGCCGGTCACCACGCCCAAGCAGTGGATCGCCGGCAAGGTGAAGGCGCGCTCGGGCAAGGCCGGCAAGGGCGGCAACCGGGTCACGTTGCTGCGGCGCGCGCCGGGCACCGGCACCTGGACCCAGCACGTGTACATCGAAAACCTGCACTCGCCGTTCGGCATCCAGCTGATCGGTGACACGCTGTATGTGGCCAACACCGGCAACATCATGAAATACCACTACGTGCCGGGCGAAACCCGCATGTCCGACAAGGGCAGCGAGTTCACCGACCTGCCCAGCACCATCAACCACCATTGGACCAAGGAACTGCTGGCCAGCCGCGATGGCAGCAAGCTGTACGTGGGCGTGGGCTCCAACAGCAACATCACCGAGAACGGCCTGGCCGTCGAGTACCGCCGTGCGGTGGTGCTGGAAGTGGACGTGGCCACCAGCGGCAGCCGCATCTACGCCTCGGGCCTGCGCAACCCCACCGGCCTGGACTGGGAGCCGAGCACCGGCAAGCTGTGGGCGGTGGTGAACGAACGCGACGAGATCGGTGCCGACCTGGTGCCCGATTACCTCACCTCGGTGCAGGAGCACGGCTTCTACGGCTGGCCCTACAGCTACTACGGCCAGCATGTGGACGAGCGCGTGCAGCCGCAGCGGCCGGATCTGGTGGCCAAGGCAATCCGTCCGGACTTCGCCATCGGCTCGCACGTGGCACCGCTGGGCCTGCTGTTCTACACCGGCCAGGCGTTGCCGGCGAAGTACCACGGCGGTGCCTTCATCGGCGAGCACGGCAGCTGGGACCGCTCGCCCCTGAGCGGCTACGAAGTGGTGTACGTGCCGTTCAAGGACGGCAAGCCGGCCGGCCGCCCGGAAGCGGTGGTGAGCGGGTTTGCGTCCAAGGACGAGAAGACGCTGATGGGCGCGCCGGTGGGCATGGCCATCGATGCGGAGGGCGCGCTGCTGGTCGCCGATGATGTGGGCGACGTGGTGTGGCGGGTGTCGGCGAAGTAGCCGGCTGCCCGCGCATCACCCGTGTTGTAGAGCCGAGCCGATGCTCGGCTCTACAACGCCGATGACCCGCTGCGGAAGCCACTGAACACTGATTCGGCCGCAAAGCCTACGCCGCCCAGCAGCACACCGAAGTACACCACCGACGCCACCACGAAGCCGTAGCCGGCTGCCACCGCCGCGCCATCGCGCTGGATGAAACCGATGGCGAAGGACATCAGCGCCAGCGCCGGCAGCGTGTTGCTGAAGGGAATCGGTCCGGCCGGCAGCATCAGCAGGATCGTGGCGAACACCAGCGCCAGGTTGTTCAACCGCATCATCTTCTTCGAGCGCACCATCGCTGCCAGCCGCATCGGCCGGGACAACCGCTCCATCCGATGCACCCATTTCAGGGCACGGCCCAGGTTGGCTTTCAGCTTGTCGGTGGCGATCTGCTTGTCGGCCAATCGCTGCGGCACCCACAACGGACGGTCGCGTACGCGGCTCAGGCCGATCAGCAGGATGGACGCACCGAACACCGTGCTCAGCCCGGGAATCGATACCGGAATCAGGAAGATCGCCGACAGCAGGATCACCACCAGCATCAGGCCTTCGTCGCCCAGCGCATGCAGCAGCGTGCCGACGCGGATATGGTCGCCGGGCAGGCCGTCGATCAGGTCTTCAATCTGCTGGGCGAGAGGGGCGGTGTCAGTGGCGTCGGGCGCTTGGTAGGTCATGCGTCGAAAGAGTGTCCAGGGAAGGGCGGTCGATAGGGCCGTCCTGCGGTGGGGGACGCACAGGCCCCACGAGTATCCCCGGCCAGCGCCCCGCAGAGGTGAACGATGCATGAGGCCGGCGTTGCCAGGCGGCCTGGCCTAAAATGGGCGTCCCCCGCACTGGTTGAAGATGATGGACATGGGTCGCAGGCAATCGACCATCGAACTGGTCGCCATCGATATGGATGGCACCCTGCTGGACCCCGCCCACAAGCTCACCGCGCGCGTGAAGCAGGCCATCGCCCAGGCGCGCGCGCTGGGCGTGCACATCGTGTTGACCAGCGGCCGCCCGGTTCCAGGGCTGGCGCCGTTCCTGCATGAGCTTGGCATCGAGGGCGACGATGACTACTGCATCGCCTGCAACGGCGGCCTGGTGCAGCGCATCGGCCCGCGCGAAACCGTTGTCGAGTATCCGCTCAGCTTCGACGATTTCGTGTACTGCGAACAGGTCGCCCGCGAGATCGGCGTGCACTTCCAGGCACTGGACGCGCAGCGCATGTACACGCCCAACCAGGACATCAGCATCTACACCGTGGCCGATTCGCATCTTTCGCGCATGCCACTGTCGTACCGCCGCGTGGCCGACATGGACCCTGGCATGTCCTTCATCAAGCTGATGATGATCGACGAGCCGGACGTGCTGGATGCTGCCATCGCGCGCTTGCCAGCCGCGCTGACCGAGCGTTTCGCGGTACTGAAGAGCGCGCCGTTCTTCCTGGAAGTATTCGACCACCGCGCCGGCAAGGGGCCAAGCCTGCAGAAGCTGGCCGAGCACCTGGGCATCGACCGCGCCAACGTGATGGCCATCGGCGACCAGGAGAACGACCTCACCATGCTGCAGTACGCCGGCACCAGCGTGGCGATGGGCAATGCCATCGATGCGGTGAAGGCCGTGGCGCGCTTCGAGACCGCCACCAACGCCGATGAAGGCGTGGCCAGGGCGATCGAGCGCTTCGTGCTGCAGTAAGAAGCCGGCAATACGAAGAAGGACGCCGCCACGCACGGTGGCGGCGTCCCACCAACGGTTTTACTGGCAGACGTACTCGTTGCCCGACTGGACGCTCTCTACATCGAGCTCATGGTTCTGGATCTCGATCGTTTCCATGCGGGTCGAAACAACCACCGCACGGGCACCGACGTTGCAGCCGGCAGGCAGGCCGCCAGCGTAGACCTGCCCATTGATCGCATACGCCAGGCCGTAGCAGGCCGAGCCGAGCTTCTGCGAGTCGAAGTGGCAGGCATTGAGCTGGTTGTTGGCTGATGCGCTGGCGGCGTTGTAGTTGGTCGTCCAGCCGCTGAACGGATCGTTGGCGCAGGTGCCCGGGAAGTCCTGGATCGGCGTGCCGCCGGTCGTGCAGGTGTGTTCCCATGCGCTGGAGAAGGGGCTTTGCTTGAAGTACGCAGTGCGGCCGCTGTCGACCCATTGCGCGGCGGCGGCATTCTCGGCGAAGGCGGACAGGCCGAGCAGGCAAAGTGCAGTTGCGGCGAGCGGTTTCAATCCATTCAACATGACGTTCGTCCTTTGAAGTGTCGAGTTAACGCGTCGGAGCCTTGCATGGCAGCGCGTGCGGAAGGCATCGCAGATATCCGCGCGGCCGCCGTCGACATGATCATTCAGCATCCAGGGTGGCGCAAGTCGAGCCAGGAACGAATAGTCGAAAGGCTGACCGAGCGCACAGACATCACGCTGCAACGTGCAGGTGATAGCGCGGCATCGAAAGCGATACCTGCGTATAGCCGCGCTTTCCCACGGTGCAATGGCGGATGTGGCGGTCCGATGCAACACTTCCGCACGTCGAAATCACGCCATCGAATCGTTCGGCAGCTGATCGTCTTCGTCTGCCGCTGACCGGCGCGCGCGCAGCGCCGTTCCCGCCTTCAACGCAATCGCGTCACCAGCCACTGCATCGCCATCCGGCGCTGCATCGCGCTGGGCGTGCGCCTGCGTCCTCTTCTCCCTGCACCTTGGAATCTGGCCATGAACGCTCCACCTACGCTTCTTGCCCTGGCAATCGCTACCGCCCTCGTTGCACCGCTGCATGCTGCCGAGTCCACCGACGCCGCGCACGACACCCCCACCACCTTGAACGCGCTGCAGGTCATCGCCACCCCACGCGGTGCTGCTGTCGCCCCCACCCAGGTGGTGGGCCCGAACCGCTACGTCATCAATGCCACCGACCTGGATTCGATGGTGTCCGGCAACAACGGCCTGTCGATGCTGAAGAACGTGCCGGGTGCCAGCTACACCGCCACCGACGGGCTGGGGCTGGATATTTCCGCCACCAGCCTGTTCGTGCGCGGTTTCCGCATGAATGAAATGGGCATCACCTTCGAAGGCGTGCCGCTGAACGACAACGGCTTCCTCTCGCTTACCGGCACCAGCGTGGTCAACGTTGGTGTACCCGACGGCATCGGTTCGATCACGGTCAGCCCGGGTGGTGCACCAGTGAGTGTGTTCTCCAGCAGCGTCAATGGCGGCAGCCTCGAGTACCGCCTGCGCGACCTGCAGGACACCCCCAGCCTGCGCATCAAGCAGGGCGTGGGCAGCAACAACACGCGGGTCACCACGGTCTCGGGCCAAAGCGGCCAGCTGGGCGAGCACGGCCCGAAGCTGCTGGTCGACCTGCAGCGTGTGTCGGCCGACAAGTACCAGGGCGCCGGCACCCAGAAGTTCCTGCGCGGTGACCTGAAGGCCCAACAGGATGTCGCGTGGGGTGACTTCACCGTGTTCCTTTCCGACAGCAAGGCCGCAGTGTGGGGCTACAACAACATCTCCTTTGACATGATCCGCAAGCTGGGCTGGAAGGCCGACAGCTTCTATCCGGACTATGCGTGGGCGTACTACGTGGCCTCGCCGGAGAACGCCGACACGTCCTGCGGCGCCTACACCTGCGGCGAGCTGTCCGAGCTGATTCCCTACGACACCGGCCAGGTGACCCGCGACCGTGTCGCGTCGATCAACCATCGCTTCCAGATCACGCCCGCGCTCAGCGGCAACGTGCAGCTGTACAACGCCAACAGCCACACCCAGGCCACCTTGACCGACCCGACCGTGCCCTCGCCCAACGGCGCGCCTTTCTCCGAACAGGTACAGACGCCGCACCTCAATCGCCTCGGTGGCATGTTCAACCTGCAGTTCGAGACCGGTGCGCACACCCTCACCACCGGTTTCTGGCAGGAGAAGAGCAAGGCGGCCGCGAAGACCGAGTGGTACCAGCAGCCGCTCCTGGGGCAGGGCAAACCACTGAAGGCGACCGGGCCGTTCGATGTGTACGGGCCGGCGTTCCAGACCGACAACGCATCCAGCTGGGTGACCCGTTCACGGCAGTTCTACCTGCATGACAATTACGCCGTCACCGACACGCTGGTGCTGGGGCTGGGCTTCAAGGCCGTGGACTTCACTACCACCGGTGGTGGCATCGGCGACTCAGCGGAGCGCCCGGTGTCCGGCACGCTGCGGGCCAAGAGCAACTTCCTGCCACACGTGTCGCTGTACTGGAGCCCGACCGAGCGGACCGATGCCTTCATCGACCTGGTCAACACCATGAACGGCTATCGCGTGGCCCAGCGCGGCAACATCGGCTATACCGCGTCGGCCTGGACCATCAGTGACCAGAAAGAGTTCGACCGCGTGGCCGGCACCCTGCGCCCGGAAAAGAACTGGAACCTGACCGTGGGCGCCAGCCACCGCTTCGACCGCCTGACCGTGACCGGTGATGTGTTCTACAACGACATCCGCAACCGCCTGCTGTCGGCGGCCATCGGCACACAATTCGCGCAGATCAACACGGTGCGCTTGATGCCGAAGATGCACGTGATCGGCGCCGATCTCGGCATCACCGCCGACCTGACCGACCACCTGCAGTTCTACCAGGGCATCGCGCTGGCGCGCTCGTACTACGACAGCGATTTCGTGGTGGGCGATACCGTGTACCCGATCAAGGGCAACGCGCAGCCGGGCTACCCGCAGCTGTCGCTGGTCAGCGACCTGTCCGCGCACTTCGGCGACTGGCGTTTCGGTGCCACCAGCACCTCATACCTGCGCCAGCCCTTCACCTATGAAAACGACATCCGCGTGCCGACGTTCTGGCAGGTCAACGCGTACACGGCCTACACCCTGGGCCCGGACAGCCTGCTGCCGGGGCTGGAGCTGCGGCTGGACGTGAGCAACCTGTTCAACCGCAACAACATCGGCACCGCCACCATCGCCGGCTCGTCGTTCTCGGGCGACTACCAGACCCTGCAGCGCAGCGCCCCCCGGCAGGTGATGTTCAGCACCTCGATAACCTTCTAAGTAGATCCACGCCATGCGTGGATGCACTTCGCGGCAGGCTGGGTAGCGCCGGGCCATGCCCGGCGAAATCCCTCCGGCGCCGACGCGCCTTGCCAACCAAGGTTGGCATCTACCCAAGCGGGGCCCTTCGCCGCACGCAATCCGGTAGCGCCGGGCCATGCCCGGCGGAATCGCTCCGGCGCCGACGCGCCTTGCCAACCAAGGTTGGCATCTACCCAAGCGGGGCCCTTCGCCGCACGCAATCCGGTAGCGCCGGGCCATGCCCGGCGGAATCGCTCCGGCGCCGACGCGCCTTGCCAACCAAGGTTGGCATCTACCCAAGCGGGGCCCTTCGCCGCACGCAATCCGGTAGCGCCGGGCCATGCCCGGCGGAATCGCTCCGGCGCCGACGCGCCTTGCCAACCAAGGTTGGCATCTACCCAAGCGGGGCCCTCGCCGCACGCAATCCGGTAGCGCCGGGCCATGCCCGGCGGAATCGCTCCACCCAAGCGGGCCATCCGCCGCACTTTGCACAATCAGCACTGATATTCCGGCACCAACGCAAGGTTCCCACAATGTTGCTGGGCCATCCTGTACGCATGGCACAGCACAACCCCCGTTTCCCTCCGGTTCGCAGGCGCGCCCATGGACGTGCGCGTCCGGTGCCGTTCGCAGCACCGGCGGTCGACCTGGAGGCCGAATACCAGTTCTGGCAGGTCTATGACCGCGTAGTCCGCCCCCTGCCCGGGGGCGGGTTCCGCTTGGCCTGGCTGGTGCTGCAGGCCGTGTACCGGGCGCGGGCGCGCTATCCCGCCGACACCCACAAGGCGGCGCTGTCGCGGGTACTGTTCGGTACCAACATGACCGACGCGCGCGCGGCCGAACTGGAAGAACTCTACGGGCTGGTCAGCCGCAGGCTGGCGGCGGTGGCTGTGCGCACGCTGGCACCCGGCAGCACCGCCTAGCCCGCCTTGCAGGGCATGCAGATCCGTCCCACCCCGCCGGCACCGGCGCGCAGGTCAGGGTCGAAGAACTCTTCCTGGCTGCGGATCTGCCCACAGCGGCTGCAGACTTTCTTCTCTTTCGATTCCAGCCCCTGCACCTGCTCGATCACCTGGTCGACCGCTGCCGAGCGGATCTCCGTGCCGGCCACTTCAATCAGGCGATAGAGCCGGTCTGACAGTGTCTGCACCGGGTCGCTGCCGAGGTTGAACCGGTTGATGCGCAGGAAGCGGTAGCCGTAGCTTTCCAGGGTCAGCTGGCGCTCGACGTCGGCCTCCACCAGATAGCGCTCGTGATTGCCCACATGCACCGGCTTGTCGCGGCGGAAATGGAATTCGAAGCCGTCGTACTCGATCACGATCTGCAGCGCGCCGCGCACGGTCTGCACGGTCACCAGGAAGTCCACCCGCCATGCCGGATGCTGGTAGGTCGGGTCGAGCTGGCGCAGGTAGTCACCCACCGGGAACTGCGGAATGATCTCGACCGCATCGCCATGGGCAAGCACGAACGGCGTCTGCTGCAGCCACTGCAGCACCTTCGATTCCATCGGGCTGCGCGCATCGGTCTGCGCGGCGTCGGGCGCGGGGCGGTCCAGCTGGCTGGCGTAGTAACGCAGCGCATTGCCGATTGCGCCGCGGAACGCATCCACCGGCATCGAATGGACGAACCAGATCGCCTCCTGCGCACGGGAGAAGCCGACATTCAGGCGCTGCACTTTCAGCTTGTCTTCCACCGCATCCACCGCGCCGCTCAGGCTGACCGGGAAGATGTAGTTCAGCGCATCCTGGCCGGCAGTCGCCACCATCGAATAGAAGATCAGCCCGCGTTCCTCACCCTGGCAGGAGTCGACCGTCATCACCTTCAGGCGAAGCCGCTCTTCGAACTCGCGGCCGCGCGGATGGTTGAACAGCGTCTTGGACAACAGCGTCTGCTGCTCGCGGAACGGGGTGATGATGCCGACCGTGGGCGGCACATCCGTATCCAGCAGTTCCACCAGGCGCTCGGCGATGAACGCCGCTTCGGCGTCGTTGGTGCTGCGGCTGGTGCGGTGCCCGCTGGCATCGACCTGGCTGAAGCGGATCACTTCCTGCAGCGGCCGGCTGCGGATCTTCAGCGCCTGCAGCTGATGGTTGTAGAAGGTGGAGGACGAGAACCCGATCAGTTCCGCATAGCTGCGGAAATGCTTGCGCAGCATCACCGAGTACGAGGCTGAGAGCGAGCAGAACTCCAGCACCGAGCGCTTCACATCGAACATGGCCAACCGTTCCAGCACGTCGGCCTGCTGGCTGACGTTGGTGCGGAAATAGTTGACCAGGTCCGAGCGGTACTTGTCGTTCAGCGCGATGCTGGCGTTGGCGGCCTTGACGTTGGAGAACTGCTTGGAGTCGCCCAGCACCACCACCTTGCGCGCGCGCAGCAGCGCCGGCAGCGCCTGCGCCACCGAGACCTGCGAGCCTTCGTCGATCACCAGCACGTCGAACAGGTCCGGTGCCAGCGGCATGTATTCGCCGAACTCGCGGATGCTGGCGATCATCACCGGAAACGACTCGCGCACGCTCTCGAACTTGTCCACCGGGAACTTCTGCCGGTTGGCGATCACGCCCGCCAATGCCCGTGCATCGGCGCGGTGATGATCCATGAAGCTGATCAGGCGCCCATCCACATGGGCATTCATCACCGAAGTGTTCAGGCGCTCCAGCTTGGTCTTGGTGCCCACATAGTCGTACTGTGGCGCGTCGACGAAGGCCTTGCGCGTGGCCATCCAGCCCTGCAGGAAGCGCAGGGTCAGCGCCCACAGTGCGGGATCGTCCTTCGGCTCGGCCAGCAGGGCCTCGACGATGGCCGGATTGAGCCGCGCCAGCAGGGTCATCGCCTGCCGTGCAACCGCCGCACCCGGGCCCGGCGCGGCGCCGTGGGCAATCTGCCGGTAACTGGCCGGCAGCTGCGTGCCCAGGCCTTCGGCCTCCAGCTTCATGCGCAGCGCGTTTGCGCCCTGCACGATGTCCTGCAGGGCGGCTGCATCCTGCTTGAGCAGCAGCGGGCGGGTGGTGCCGAGCTGGTTGAGCTGAAGCTCCAGCCCGCGCACCGCATTGCCACGCAGCAGATAGCCCAGCAGCGGCATCTTCAGCTGCTGGTACTGCAGCAACAGCGTGCCCAGCAGCCGTATCTGCTCGGCATCCAACGACTCGAACAGCGCCCAGCCGTCAACCGGTCGGTCGGCGAGGAAGGCGGTGGTCACCGCATCGCGGCGGATACGTTCGTCCAGTGAGGCCGGCGTGTAGTCGGTGCTGCCGAACAGGTCGGCAAGATAGGCTTCCAGTGCGTCCGCCTGCGCGGTCACCGCTTCCAGCTCGGACAGCACGTTGGCATCCATCACCGCGTGTACCTGCTGCAGCACCGCGGGGGCGCGCTCGCCCAGCGCCGCTTCCTGCTCGTGCATGGTCTTCACTGCAGCAAGCGATACACGCCCCAGCGTCTGCACGGTAGTGGAGATGGCCTGCCGCAGTGTCTGCGCCGTGTCCTGGCGCTCGCTCTCAAGGGCGGGCTGGTTGGCCTTCATGGCCTTGGCGAAGGCCGAGATCTGGCTGATCGTGCCGGTGGAGGTCAGGCGCTTGAAGTTGGCCGCCTGCTGGCCCAGCCGCAGGATCGGGTTGGGGAAATCGCGATCATGGCGAACCCGGCTCATCGCATCGGACAGCTTGTCGTACACCACGTCCAGCGCTTCGGTCTTGTCCGACAGCACCAGGCAGCTCTTCTTGTTGAACGCGCAGTCCGCAGCGATGGCGGTGATGGTGTGCGACTTGCCGGTGCCGGGCGGGCCTTCGACCACCACGATGCGGCCCTGTGGTTCGCGCACCGCCAGCAGGATCTTGCGCTGTTCCTCGTTCAACGGAATGGGCGAATCGAACACCATGCGCTCCACCAGCGGCAGCGCATCCCAGGCCGATTCCACCCGTTCCCCGATCGGCTCGGGGTTGCGCATCAGCACGCCTTCCACCATGCCGTGGAACAGATCCACCAGCTTCGACCCCCCATTGCGGGCCTGGTCGATGATCTCCTCGAAATCATTCAACAGCGCCTCGTCGGCGCGCTCGAACGCAGCCAGGTGCAGGGCAGGCGACAGCGCAACGGTGGCGGTGGATGCCTCGCTGGCAGACGAGGAAAGCGAGACTTCGCCGCCCAGATCCACCGCGTTGGCCACCTGCCGGAACAGCGACGCCGCCACTTCGAACAGGCTCTGCGCCGGGTCGAGGTACTGGATGCGCTCCTGGATCGGCGACACCCACTCGCGGGCCATGCCTACGGCCAGTTCCTGCAGCACGAAGTCGATCGCGCGGCGGTTGGCGAACAGCCGGTTGCTGAGGGTCAGGGTGTAGCCCGACCCATCTTTGGCCCGCACCACGTCCAGCGGCAGGTAGAACACCGGGTACTGCACGCCCGCGTACTTGAGCGTGCCCACGTAGAGATACAGCTGCAGGCCATCGCCGGTGGCGACATAGGTTTCCAGGTCGCGGAACTCATGGAAGGCGTCGGCCGCCACGAAGTTCTCGAAGAAGGCCATCAGCGCGCTGATCGTGCCGTCGCGGGTCAGCTGATGCTCGCAGGCCTGCTGCAGCGGCAGCTCGTCACCGGTGGCCAGCAAGCGCGCCAGCACCTCCGGCAGGGTCTGGTACAGATCGACAACGGCACGGGTGACCAGGTCCGATTCAGCCGCGTGCAGCGAATCCATCACCCAGTACGCCTGGCCCTGCAGTGGGCCGGCCAGATGCGCGATCAGCGGCCGCACCACCTGCACGCACATCGCATCGACCAGGGCGCCCTGCACCGATTCCACCCAGGCTTCCGGGTCTTCCAGTGCACCGGCCATGCTGGCGCGCGCCTTGTCCAGCACGGCCACGCGCACCGTGGCGATGGCGGTCTCGGTGATGGCGTTCACTTGTTCTTCGACGATGCGGCGCAGCGTCGCGCTTATCGGCCGGGTATAGCTGCGCGGGCCGATGGTGAACGAAAGCTCCTCGCCGGAGGGCCGGCTGAGCAGCTTCCACAACTCCTTGTCCAACGCCGGATACGGCGCGGTGCGCATGCCCGCGCGGAAGCCGGAATCGCTGGTAAGCACGACGCGGCGCCGCGGTGCCTGCGCGCGCTTGAAATCCGATTCAAGGAAATCGCGGAAGTACTGCGAGATCCGCACCGCGATTTCGCGCATCTTCGTTTCACCCAGAGGCCCACCGCCGCCGGTTGCCGCAGGTGTCAGCGGGGTGGACGCATCGGAGGTCGGCAGGTGCGGCGGCTGGGGAGTGCTCATGTATGGCAGGGCGGGCACCTGGCAGGGCAGGCACCGCTAGGGACTGGGCCCTGCATGGTCGCACGCGTCGCCCACGGCGGGGAGGGGGCCAGTGCCCTCCAGTACCGACGGCAGGATCATGTGCGACGTCAGCGATCGCCAGAACAGCGACTCGTCGTAGCTGTCAAAGTCGGTCCGGACCAGAATCGGCGACGGCAGACCCTGCGCGCGCAGGCGCAGGCGGATACTGGCGACTTCCTCGCTCAGCCCCATGCCGAACAGCACCAGCTGCACCTTCGCATCGCGCAGCACGAACGACTCCTGCAGGCGCGTACCGAGGCCGGCCGCCAGGAACGTTCCCACCAGGTCGTAGTTGCGCCACTCCAGCACCGACAGGCCGCTGTCCACGCTGTAGATCGATTCCATGCGGATCAGGCCGCGCCGTCCTATCGTCCGTGATATCCGCTGACGGGCGGCCTCCTGCCCGCCCATGATGAGCATCCTGAGCAAACCGCGTCTCCTTGTGTATGGGCTCGCGGAAATGGTCAGGGCGCAGGTGGCATGGCAGATATCAGATGAATCTGATTCCTTCGTGCATGCAACAGAGTGCTATGCACCTGGTTTGCCCCGGTCCAGCTGCCGGTAGCCGATGGCCTCGGCCAAGTGCGCGGTCCGGATGGTCTCGCTTTCGGCCAGATCGGCAATGGTGCGTGCCACGCGCAGGATGCGATGCATCGCCCGCGCCGACAGCTGCAGGCGCTCGATGGCTTGTTCCAGCAGATCCTGGTCTGCTTCGCTCAAGCGCGTGCACGCACGCAGGGCAGCAGGCGGCAGGTGCGCGTTGAGGCCACCACGCGACTGCTGCCGCGCATGTGCCGCTTCCACCCGCGAACGCACGCTGGCGCTGGGCTCACCCAGCGGCGTGCTCTCACGCAGTTCAACTGCATCCATGCGGCTCACGTTGATGTGCAGGTCGATGCGGTCCAGCAACGGGCCCGATACCCGCGCGCGGTAGCGGGTGATGCGCTCGTCGCTGCACAGGCAACGGTTGCTGCGGTCGCCGGCCCAGCCACAGGGGCACGGGTTCATCGCCGCCACCAGTTGAAAACGTGCCGGGTAGACCACGCTGCGCGACGCGCGAGAGATGCGGATGTGGCCGGACTCCAGTGGCTCGCGCAGGGTTTCCAGCGCACTGCGGTTCCACTCCGGCAGTTCATCCAGGAACAGCACGCCGTGGTGCGCCAGCGAGATTTCGCCGGGGCAGGGTGGATTACCGCCCCCCACCAAAGCCGCAGCGCTCGCACTGTGGTGCGGCGCCCGGAACGGCCGCTGCCGCCAACGCTTCGGGTCCAGCCCTTCGCCGCTGACCGAAGTGATGGCTGCCAACTGCAGGGCATCGATCTCTTCGCTATCCGGCAGCAGGCTGGGCAGGCGCGAGGCCAGCAGGGTCTTGCCGCAGCCGGGGCTGCCGATCAGCAATAGATGATGACCACCGGCCGCCGCCACTTCCAGTGCCCGGCGTGCGAGCGCCTGCCCGCGTACGTCGGCCAGATCCGGCAATGGCAGCGGTGTGGTGTCCACGCGTTCCACCTGTGGCAGCAGGCGTGGATTGCCCAGCCCGGCGCAGCATTCCAGCAGGGTACGTGCAACGCGCACATCGGCGTGCTGGGCGAGGGCGGCTTCGGCAGCGTTGCCTGGCGGCACGATCAGGATTCGTCCCGCTTCGGCGGCGGCGATGGCGGCCGGCAGCGCGCCGGATACCGGACGCAGCTCACCGGTCAGGCCAAGTTCGCCGAGGAACTCGTACTGCAGCAGCGACTGCGGGTCGACCTGGCCACTGGCGGCGAGGATGCCCAGCGCGATGGCCAGATCGTAGCGACCACCTTCCTTGGGCAGATCGGCCGGTGCGAGGTTGAGGGTGATGCGCCGCTGCGGGAAGTCGAAGCGCGCGCAGAGCAGGGCCGCCCGCACGCGCTCGCGTGATTCGCGCACGCTGGTCTCGGCCAGGCCGACAATCTGGGTGACCGGTAGACCGCCGGAGAGATGCACCTCGATGCGCACCAGCGGGGCATCGACGCCGGCGCGGGCACGGCTGTGGACCAGCGCCAGGCTCATGTGTGGTTTCCTGCGGAGGGGCGCTTGATGGTGAGGCGGCGGTGCGCCGATCACCATCGGAGGACTCCGGCGGGGTATATAGGATTTGTCCGGCAGCCACTACGTGTGGTTCAGTCGTCGGGACGACGTCAGATATGGCGTTCGGCAGACCTCATCAACTCAACAATGTTGTCGAGGAGGGAGATCGGAAGGTTGCGCGATGCCGTCAACATGTGGGCTTCCATCTGCAGGCGCATACCTTCTGGCTTCGCACCGTCGGCGATGGTGTCCCCCGTAATCAGCCAAGATACGCTCACGCACGTGACCCTGCTCAGCGCATGCAGATGGTCGATAGACGGCACGAAGCCTAGTTCGCGTTCCCAGTGGCCCACCGTCGCCCGGTTTACGTTCAGGGCTTTGGCGAGATCGGTTTGAGATAGCCCGTTGCTGATACGCGCAACGCGGATCCGGGCGGACAGTGAATCAGTGCGGAACTCCATGAATACTCCCCTTCCTATGCTGCCTTGCACAGGGCGTGCGGGGAAGTGTGTGAGCGCCAATACAGATCGTCAATTCTGTAGCAGGCCTACATATGTCGGTTCTCGCACGAATCTCTTCTTGAATGCGCTGAGGACGCTGCTTCTGACACGTGGCGATGCGGGATGAACGCCGCGTCCTCCCTATCCTTGGCCAAGACGTTAGCGACAGTGACGTCCTTTCAGGGCCAGCACGCAAGCGCAAATGCAAGCGCTCGACCCGTGATGGTTGCCCTCTGCACGCAGTGAAAGCTGGGGCGCAACCGCCCAAGCGCGGGGAAGCTGTGCGCGGCACAGCAGCGAGGTTGCAGCTGGATGCCGGCGGGCCGTTGAATCAAGTTGAGCCACAACGCTGATCACGTTCGCAGCTCAGAAGATCAAATGCCCACCATTACATGGAGTAAAGAAAAATGACCCAACGCACTGCTGTGAAGACTCTCTCGTCCCTCACGCTGATCATTGCGGGTGTCGCGGCCGCAGGTTCGGCTTCTGCTGCTGCATCGAACGGAACTTTCGCCAATGACATTGCGGCGTCGACGTCCATCCAGGCGGATATGCAGTCTCTGAGCATCAGTGAGTTCAGAGACGAAAAATCTGCGCTTCTCGCAGATGGGCACCATCACTCCGATTCTTTCGGATCCCATCACCATCATGACACGGCGAGCAAGCAGATGGCATTTGCTTCGCGCATCGCCGCGGATTCCCGATTCGACGTCTGAAGAGAGAGGGGCGGGGATCTCTCCGCCCCTTGCACGTGAATCACTGTCATGCAGAGCCTATGGAGGCCGGAGGTGGTTCTTTATCTTGGGCCTCAAAGTGGATTTGAAGGGTGGATAAGAGCGGCCAGGAGCAAGTGGCGAGGACGGCGATCACCACATGGAGTAGGAGAATGAGTTCGATGGCCCAGGCGCAACCGCCAGATGTAAAGAACCCGATCTGCCTGATGGAAATCGCAGATGCAACAGAAAGCATGGAGCCGGTCGTCGAGGGCATCCTCTGGTCAAGACTCCGCAGGATGAGAGCGCGACTTCAGGAAGTGCTTGCCGACCAGCAGTACGGGGTCATGGCTCGTGCCATGCACCAGATGTACCAGTCAATCAGTGCCGATCGCCAAGCTCGCGTACTGCTCAGTTCCGAGTTCTGCGAGCAGTATCTGTGCCTGGAGTCCGCACGGAAGGGTAGGCTGGAGGCGGGAGCCGACGAGCAGGAGAGGGCAGAGGAACAGGCCCGCGCGCTTGGCGCGCTGCACGACATCATCGCTCGGGAGAAGTCGATCGCCGAGCTGGCGCAGGGGCGGACCGGCAGGTACCTGAGGGAGGCGCGGCAGTGGCAGCTCTACAGTCCGGTTGGAGACTGCGTTGCGGAAAAGGATGCCACGGGCGTGTGGACCCTTCGGCAGTTGCCGAAGCTGGGTGACTGTATCGCGTTGGATCTTGAGAGCCCACCGGCGCGGCACCATGAGCCACGCTCTGGAGTGCTGAGCCAACCGTGCCTGCCGCTGACCGATGTGGAGTGCGAGCATGTCTCGCGAAAGCTGGCAGAGGCGCTGGCGGCGATTGATCGGTCAGAACCCATGTACGGCCTTCTCATCCGCAACTTCGTCCGGCGGATCACCGTGCGCAAGTCGGCAGAAGTCACGTCCGATGAAGCCGGCCGCTACGGCTCCGAGCATGTGCCGAGGCAGCCGGGTTCCATTCGGCTGCTGAACGCGCATAACCCTGAGCTTCTGGTTGAGGCGTGCATGGAGAGCATCATGCATGAAAGCACGCACAACTATCTGGCCGCGTGGGAGCTTGCCAACGGGTTCTTCGTTGCCAATGACTACCGGCACCGTGTCGTGTCTCCATGGTCCGGCAATCCCATTCCCAACTCCTCCTACATCCACGCTGTCTTCGTCTACTACGTGTGCCACCGCTTGCTGAAACGTCATCTTGAAGTCTCGCCGGACCTGGGGGAAACCGCCAAGCGCCACGTCCAGCGCAGGTTGGCCGTCTGCGCCGCCGGCTTCCTGATCGAGCAGGATCTCAGTGGTCGGTTGATGACCAAGGACGCCATCAATAGTGAGGTTGGGCAGATGATCGATCGAATGCAGGCCGAAATGAAGCGGCAGTATCGTTATGGGGAGTGGCAGCAATGAGCAGAACGGTCGTCATCCATGCGGATCACCTTGACCCGGTCGCCCTGCGGGCCATGGCTAAGGGTGTCCCTGCCATGCACATTGATGAACTGATCCCGGTAATGGAACGCCAACCCTGGCCCGAAGTACTCCGCTTGAGCCCAGGTGCGCATCTCGAGCGTCTGTTCCGCGGAGCCAATGTGGTGAACCGGGTCTTCTCACTGGAAGGAACGCAGATCGAGCAGTTTCTGGCCGAGCGCGGAGTGGACGCCCGCTGGTTCCACATCCGCCTGCAGCCGCTTCTGGCGCTGGGGGTGAGTCTCTGTCACGACACGGGTACACGCGGTGTGTCCCGGTGCCTGGCCCCGTTGAACGTGCAGTGGTTTGAACTCGAACGCGCTCTTCCAGAGGCGAACACGCCTGACTTCGCCTACAGTTTTGGCTACGAAGAACCAGACCTGTCCCGCATCGAAGACCCCATGCAGAAGTCGGTATGGTCACTTTTTGACTGGCGGCAGGAACGGCAGCTTGATGATGAAGAGCGCCGCAGACACCAGTTCCACGTTTCCAGGCCGAAGGGCGTCCCTGTGGTTGCGTGGTTCCTTGGGCGGGACTACAACGGAATCCACTTTCCCCGTGAAAGCGTTGAGGTCGATGGTGGTGTGTGCGAACAGCTGACGCGAGCGGCCGCACACGCCTTCCGATCCGAAGCGGGAGAGATGCTCCTGTATGTGACGGAGGAGGCGGTCACCTTCCATGCATTCTCGCCTTACCTTCGTTCCGTCGCCGCCGACGCGGCAGTGCAGGATGCGTTGGACGCGTGGTTGCTTACCGGCGGCGCCGGAGGTGTGAATGCTGCTTGAGAAGCTGAGCTCGCTGCGCGAGTCCATGGGCTGGGTCTACGGAAGCGAGGACCTGTGCGTACTGTTGTACAGCCTGGTCAAGCGGACCCGCCCGCGCATCGTGGTCGAACTGGGCACCGGCTTTGGCGTCACTGCGGCCTGGATGGCCGGTGCATTGCGGGAGAACGGCAGCGGTGTCATTCACACCTACGATAATGGCTCGCACTTCTCCAGTGAGCCAGGCATCAGGTTTGTCGAGGGCCTGCAGGGGCCGCTTGCCGATTCACTGCGGGAGATGGGGCAGGACTATCCCGCTTTCCTGCAGCACGTATTCCAGTGGGCCGGGGTCGAGAATCACGTTGTCGCCAATTGGCAGGAGATCGGCTTTGCCGAGATTGCCCGGGCCCCCGCCTTTGACGGCGGAATAGACATGGTCTTCTCCGACTTCAATCACTCCCAGGACAGCATCCAGGCCTTGCTGGCGGCGTTTCTGCCGCGCATGGCGGAAAGCGCCTCGATCTTCATCGACAGTGCCTCCACCCAGCGGCTTGGTTACCTGACCCTGGAAGCCGTTGTGGACGCCCTGAATCAGAACAAGATACCCACGGCGTTCATCAAGGATCGCAGCGAGAAGGACATCGAAGCGATCCTTCGGATCGTCCAGCGCTCGCGCTTCCGCCTGATGCATCTGCTGGAAGCCCGCGACAGGGCGCAGAACAGCACAGCGTGGATCTCGATTGAACCGGTGGACGTGATTCCGACTGCGGCCACCTTCCTGCATTAGAGAGACGTGTATGTTCGGCTATTACTTTGCGCTGGCCCGCACAAGGCTTCTGGAAACCAAGGGAATGAGCGCCGCGCTGATCCTGGCGCTGGGGTTGGGCATTGGCGCGAGCATGACGATGTTGACCGTCGTGCGGACAATGACGTGGGATCCACTGCCGGGGCGAAGCGAGCATCTCTATCACCCCTTCATCGACGCGCTCCCCACCTCCTACGACGTCAGGCCTGGCATGGACCCGCGGGTGGCCCTCACCTGGGTAGATGCGCAGAACCTGCTGCGGCAGGCCCCGGCATCCCATCAGACCGCGCTGGCATCTGCTCGTCTATTGGTGGATGCGCAGCGCAGCGTGCAGATTCCATTCTTCACGCAAGGGCAGTATGTCACTGCAGATGCGTTTGCCATGTTCGGCATCCCAGTGGTGCAGGGCAGGGCCTGGACGCGTGAAGATGATGCTGCCCACGCCCGGGTTGTCGTGCTGGGTCAGGATCTGGCTGCTCGTTTGGGCGGTGAAGGCCTGGTGGGTACAACCGTTCGGGTGGGTGGCCAAGCATTCACGGTGGTGGGTGTTGCCGGTCCGTGGAGCCCACGCCCCAGGTTCTATACGGACCTTCAGCAGGACGTGTTCAAGGGGCGCGAAGACTTCTTCATACCGATAGGTGCCGCGGCAGAGATGCAGATGACGGTGTCCAACAGCGTCTTTTCATGGAGTGGTGACAAATCACCCAATCGCCTGCAGGACGCTCGGACGTCGTGGATCCAGTTCTGGGCCGAGTTGCCTGACGCGGCCAGTGTCGAGCAGTACGAGCGCTTCCTGGGCAACTACGCACGTGCACAGCACCAAGCGGGAAGGTTTGACAGGACAACTGCACCGCGGATGGTGTCCCTGAAGGACTTCCTGGTCGAGCATCGCATCATCCCCAACGAGGTGAAGCTGCAGTTGGCGCTGTGCCTGGGGTTCCTGATCGTTTGCCTGCTGAACATGAGTGCCTTGATCTTCGCCCGCTTCACCCGCCGTTCCCATGAGATATCGGTCCGTCGGGCGCTGGGTGCGCGTCGGCAGGACGTCATCTATCAGCTCTGCACTGAAGCACTGATCATCGGCGGCTTGGGCGGGGCGGTAGGGTTGATCGTTGCAGAGGCCGGCCTCTACCTTGTGCGGATGCAGCCGGAAGACTACGCCTCGCTGGCCAACATGGATCTCAGCATGGCCGCTCTCACCATGGGCCTGGCGTGTGTCTCCAGCGTGATCGCTGCGTTCTTCCCTGCGCTGCGCGCTACCTCGGGCCGTCTGGCCATGCAGATCAAGGCGTCAGAATGAGCATTGCAGAAGTCCCCTTTATCGTCCGCGCGCTCACCCGCAACCGCGTCATCGCGTCCATTCTCCTGGTGCAGGTGCTGGTTGCCACGGCGTGCGTGACGAACCTTGCGTTTCTGCTGTCCGAGCGGCTGGGAACCCTCACCTACAAGACGGGCCTGGAAGAGGCGAACCTGGGCGTCATCGAGACAGAGTACCTGGGGCCTGCAGCAGCCAACCCTGCAGCCTCGATCAGGACCGACCTGGAGGCCATCCGGCAACAGCCAGGCGTCGAACAGGTAGTCGCAGCAGAGTCGCTTCCCCTCTCCCAGCGCAGCTGGTCGGTGGGATTCACCAACAAGGTGCTTGAAGGAAATGATATCTCCGGCATCGTCGAGGCAGAGCCGACTGTCTACACGGCATCTTCGCCAGCAGTCCAGGTGTTGGGCCTGACCCTTGTTGCCGGCCGTGACCTGTCTGCGGGAGCGTTCGTGCCGATGGAGGCCAGCGCCGACTATGCCGGGCTCTACAAGGCAAGCGAGGCCGTTGTCTCGCAGGCACTGGCAGACAAGCTGTTTCCGGAGGGCGGCGCAGTCGGCAAGTTCCTGTATGCCGATGCGCAGCACCCCATCCAGGTGGTCGGCATCGTCAAGACGCTTTCCCGGCCTGTTCTGAAGACCGATGCAGACAATGACATGTCTCTCATCCTGCCGCTGATTCCGGACGGGCCTCGCGTGATGTTCGCCATCCGTGCCGCGGATGGGCGAGTGGCGGATGTGATTGCGTCCAGTGAGGCGACCTTGTCGCAGCGCGACGCAAACCGCACCATCGCCCGCAGCACCTCGTTCCGGGAACTGCGCGCCGACTACTTCCGCCACGATCAGACCATGGCGATCATGTTCCTGAGCTCCGGGTTGGCGCTGTTGGTGGTAACGGCTACGGGCGTGTACGGACTGGCCAGCTTCTGGGTTCGCAAGCGGTATCGTCAGATCGGTATCCGGCGCGCATTGGGCGCCCGGAAATCCGACATCCTCCGGTACTTCCTGGTGGAGAACCTGATTCTCACTGCCACCGGGTCTGTTGTCGGCACCGTACTGGCCATCGGCCTGAACATGGCCGTGGCGCGGTACTACGAGGTGGCCAGGATCGAGACGCCATTTCTCGCCATTGGCGTACTGACCGTGCTTCTGTTGGGCCAGGCCGCAGCATTTGTTCCGGCCCGACGAGCAGCCAAAGAGGCCCCGGTGGCGATCCTGCGTAGCGCCTGACCCGGACGGGTCTGTCATCCGGCCAGTGCTCGCGCCAAAGCACCGTTCCTTACGGCTACGCGATGGCGACTCGGAGGCGCTGCGATGGACAAGGCGTGTAACACGGCAGTGGAAGAAAGGGGTAACCGGCAATGCGATGCATTCGGATACCAACCCTCCTCTCGCTCGTCCTGGGCCTGCTGGGGTGCAGGGACGAGGTGGAGAGTTCAACGTATCCCATGGGTCAGAGCGGAAAGACCTGCACTGCCTACAAGGGCTTTGATCGCCACCCCCTGAAGGGGCTGTTGCCGAGCTTTCCAGACGGGGGTTGGATAGTCGCAGGTTGATTCATAAAACAGTCTGCGGTTCGATCACCAGCTGGGGGATCCTTCCTGTGGGGGCGTCGATCAATCGGATACCTCCGCCAGATGTGTATGTAAGCGTCCGGCTGAGGGAAGACGGCTCCGTTTCCGTCAGTACGGACCGCCCATGATGTCGGCGCTGCCCCTGATGCTCGAGCATCGGGCCAGCGTCACTGGGCGGTAGGATTGCTACGTGGGGCGCTGGGTTCGTCCAGTACCCGGAGAGGTCAGCCTCTGGCCGGACGCGAATCTGATCAATGACGGCGTCGCAATTCGTTTAATGCGACGGAGCCCAATCTGATGGTCTGTGGAGGGTGTACGTCCAAGCGAAAATGCGGGCGGGCCCCCTTGGCAGGAACCCGCCCGTGAACGAACTGGATCAGGTCAGGTTGTAGCGCTCTCGGATTGCCGCGAACAGCTGATCAGCCTCTTCTTCGGCACGCGTGTCCTCCTCGGCCGCGAGTGGCATCAGTTTGATTCCGTCGACGCCCCCGACATACGCGGGTCCGCCGAAATCGTCGTCATACGATGTGCCGTCCTCGTTGATCGCTTCATGTCGATCCTGGCTCAGGTCCCGACCCAGCATGCGCGAGAGATGCATCCAAACCCAAGCGCGGAACGGCGTCTCGCCTCGGTATTCGATGAGCTCACGCATGGCGGATACTTCGCCCTCGCGTGCGAGCATGGTCAGCCACTGGTGGGCCAGCTCGGGGTGACCGTGTGCGTCGGCCAGATCAACCATATCGTACGGATCCATTTCATCCGACGGCTCAAGCTCAAGCGCACCAGGATCACCGTAGCGCTCCGCGGTGAGCAGCAACGCGCGCCTATTCCCGCCCCGTGCAGCAGCAAGGAGGTGGTATCGATGTTTGGCCACCACTTGAACGAACGAACTGTCTCCGCCCGTGGCAATCTCCGCGAAGCTCACTGGCTCGGACGACGACTGGCCATGCCGGCGCAGCTCGCGACCGAAGCGGTGGTCATCCTCCTCTGGCAGGCCCCCGTATGGTTCGAGAATGTACGCGGTCGCCAGGTGCGCAACCGCTACGCCGCGCGCTGCTGCCGCCTCCAACCCTTCCAGCAGCAAGGGGAGCTCGTCGAGCAGCGCATCAACCCCTTGCTGCATGCGGCTGATCAGGTTGATCGACACCCACTCGGCAACCTCAGCCGAATCTGCCTCGCCAGACTCAACGGCTTCGGCCCACTCGTCTTCATCGCTCGTGAGCGCAGCAATCAGCTCCTCAAAGCGAACCGGCGCATAGCCGGATTCGCCGAGGAAACCGACCAGGCCTTGGGCTGCGCGCTCGGCTTCCTCGGGTGACATGCCAAAGTGCAGGCACCGCTGGATGACCCGGTCTTCATCCGTCGTGAGGTCAGTATCACGCCAGGCTACGTCGCACCACGCGGCCTGGTGATGGAATGCGGCGTGGGTGGCAAACCCGGCGGCCGCCGCCAGCAGCTCATGGACCTGGCTGCGGGTAAGCGACGCGAAGCCCTGCGCCCGAAGGTGCGCATGGACGTGAAACACATATTGCTTGATGGGCATGACTCGTCCTCGATGGCCAAGCCGATCCGGGTAAGGCGCACACGTTTAAGTCCCCGGCAGCTGGCCAGAAGAAGAATCGATCAGGGGATACGTCCTGTTTTTGCTCGTGTGCAAGCACGGCGGGCGCCGCAGCTAGTGTATGCCGTCTGCTACTGGGTTTCCACACACGCGCCAGGATTGCTCAGGGCGTCGCGGGGCGGTCATGGCTGTCCACGAACGCCAGGCTCCTTTGTGGGTTTGGCCAGAGAGCGCTCGATGGCGCGACGGACACCCTGCGGGCTGCCGTCGGGAGTCGCTGGCGAAGCGGCTAGAGGGATTGCGACCAAGGGCGGCCCGCGGTCCCCAACAAGCAACGCTGCCCATCAGGGACCGCCCCATTGAAGCGCCCAAACAGCGCTTCGATCCACGATGTTCCTGCACTCTCCACCAGCAACGCGCCCTGGCTCTGGTGGTAGTCCAACCATCGCTCGAAGCTGAGGCGCAGGCGTTCGATATCCGGTGCCCGCGTAAGCGCATCGGCGGGCACCCGGATCAGCACGCGTGAGGGGGCGTTCTCCACGTCCATCACCAGAACGCCCTTGCAGCGGATCTCGAAGGACGTCACCCCGGCATAGCGCGTGTGCAGTTCAAAGCCCTCATCTGCTTTGGCGGTCACGAAGCCGAGTGCATCACTGTGCAGCAGCCGGTAGTCGACTGGCTGCAGCTTCTGGTAGGCCCACACCTGATCGCCCGCTGGCTCGGGCCACTCCGCCCATACCGCGCCGATCACCGCGATGCACACCGCCGTCGCGGCAAGCCCACGCTTCTTCATTCATCACCCCGCACAAAGACAGAACGTCACGCCCACAAGCGCGCCCTCAGTCCTGTGGCCGCACGCGTTCGTGGATGAAGGCCGTGAGTGCGATGTCGGCCATCACCAGCCCTTCCATCACCCGGTCGCCCACGTACTGGTCGGGCTCGCCGTTCTGGCGCGTGCGTTCGGCCGCCAGCAGGATCTCCTGCACGATGCGCTGGCCCGTCAGCGCGCAGTCGGCGTCGGACAACTGCATCTGCCGACTGCGCAGGTGATGGCGTTCGGGCCACGGCTGGCCGTCGGCTGCGGCGCCTGCGCCGATGCTTCGCAGGATGGCGATGAGGCTGTTGGGGTCCAGAGCAAGTGCAGGCGAGGGCGCTTCCTGGATGGGGCGCGGGGGAGGGGAGTGCGGCGTGGTCATGGCAGGCTCCGTGCAAGCAGGCAGAAGCCGCCACCGATAAAGGTGGCGGACGATGCGTGGCTCGAAAACCGGGCTATTAGGACAACCGGCGGGCGCAAGGCCCCCACGCACCGCCCGCCATAGCCGGCAGACGGATTGCCAGCCGGCACCACGCGTGGTGGTGCCGGCTGACAAGCGTAAACAACTTCCTAATAGCTCGGGTTTTCGACGCCCGGCCACCCGTTGTCGGTGGCTCTACCAGAGTTGCCTGATGTTGTTTGGAATGCCAAGGGGTTGGGGCCAAAGCCGCCAAAGCCCGAGACGTTTTTGGCATTGTCGCATAGCGTGGAACGCTGGGAGATGCCTAGGGCGCATGGCTCGAAGTGATTCTGGGATGTGGTCGCCAGACGTTTCCGTTGAACAATTCTGAACGCGGCAAATGCGACACAGCCCGCGCGGCGGCCGTTGAGTGCCTGCCCAGTGCGTGCAGGGCGACCAGTGACTTACTCGATTTCAGGCTGCCTAGTTAAACCGTCTGCAAAACCATGCGACGGCATCCTCGGATTATTCCTCCGCTGCTTTTCGGGTACATCCGCAGTGGCTGGCGGGACCTGGTTAGGAAAAAACCTACAAGACAATGCGGGGTTGTCTGACGAGTGAGCCATCGGATGACCGTGCAGAATCGGCAACGCTGTATGAACAGATTGTTCATTCTCGCCAGGGGGACATCATGGGATGCAATGGATGGAGGCTCGCTCCAGTGTTGCTGTGCTTCGCTGCGGCGTCGGTTTCGGCGCAGGAGTTCGTGGAAGCCGAATCCGAATATGCCAATCGCGTCGGCAAGGCCCAGCAACTAGGGAAGCTTGATGCAGGCGCCTTCGGCGAGAGCATTTCACTGTTCAATGGGCAGTTGAGCTTTTCGGTCACAGACATCGCCATCCCGGGTAACGCAGGGCCGCCTGTGGTGCTGAGTCGAAAGCGCAGCATCAGTGAGCGCTACCTGTATCAGGACAGTAAGCCTGGCGACCTTGCAGGCTTCTACGATTGGGATATTGATGTGCCCCATCTTGAGGGCGTTTTCAGTGCCCGCGGATGGGTGGTCGGGCCTGACAACGATGCGAACCGCTTCCAGCGCTGCTCACAACAGAAGCGGCCCTACATCGGCGATGGCGGCATTTCCTATTACCCGGAAACCGTGTTCTGGAACGGCTACGGTCTGAACCTTCCGGGGCAGGCGAGCGCGCAGATGCTGGTGGCGTCAGCCAACGTCCCTATGCCCGCCGATGGGCAGAGCTACCCTTGGGTGACAACCGGCAACGTACGCGTGCGGTGCTTGCCGCAGACCCAGAACGGAGTGCCTGGCGAGGCGTTCCTGGCGGTCACGTCGGATGGGACGAAGTACTACCTCAACTGGGTCGTGACGCGCGAAATGACCCGGATGAATTACAAGGATAATCCGCTGGCGCCAACCCGGTCGCTGTCGCGAACCCATGTCTTTTTCATGGCGACGCGCGTGGAGGATCGTTTCGGCAACTGGGTCAATTACGGATACAACGGCGACAAGCTGACGTCGATCACCAGCAGTGACGGGCGTGCCATCAACCTTGTATACGCCGGTGACCGCGTTGTCAGCGCCTCGGCTAACGGCCGAACATGGACCTACCAATACCGCGAACCCGGCGTACTGGGTTCACGTATTGATGGTGGACTGGCTGCCGTAGTGCTTCCCGACGGCACGCGGTGGACCTACACCGTGAGCGGCACGCTGCGCCCACCCAATTTTGGACATACGCCGGAGGGCTCCGAGTGCGATCCCCGTATGGGAACCGTCTACGGCCCCTACAGCTACGCGGTTGGTCATCCGGCGGGTGCGGTGTCTACCTACTCACTGGCCTATCGCTACTTCTACCGCGCTACCGACATCAGCCCGTGCTCGTCGCCTGAGCAGACGCCCTATATCGGTGTCTGGAACCTGCAGCAGCGGACCATCAGTGGGCCGGGCCTGCCATCAATGACAACCACCTACGGCTTCCAGGATGGCTTTTCAGCCGAGGGTCGCTGGACGACGGTGACCGAGCCTGACGGAAGCGTCACCAGCTATCTGTTCGGCGTTCGGCCGCGCGTCGATGAAGGCAAGGTGCTGGAGACCCGAACCGCCAATGCTGCGGGTGTGACGCTTCAAGGCGTGAAATACCAGTATCTGAGCAAGGAAGAGGCTGCTGGGCAGTTCATTCCTCTTGTGGGGCAATCGCTGAGCATCATGACCCCAACCGAAGGACTCATCGAGCCGCAGAAGCAGGTCGTCACCACGCGTGAGGCCACGGCATATACCGAGCGGGTGGATCTATTCGACCTCTTTGCGAGGCCGGTCCAGACCTACAGTGGAAGCGACCTGGCCGCGGCCAAGGACAGGGTTGTATTCCATGACCATCTCGCTAGCTGGACCTTGGGCCAGAAAGAACGCGTGGAAGATGTCGACACTGGTGTCGAGCAACATCGCACCGAGTTCAATGCACAGTCCCTTCCGCATTCCATATGGGTGTTCGGCAAGCTGAAGCAAACGCTGGCCTATGACTCACTGGGGAACCTCACGCAGGTGGTTGATGGCAACGGCAACACAACACAACTGCAGGATTACAAGCGGGGCACGCCTCGGCGCATCCTGTACGCCGATGGCACCAGCATCTCCGCCACGGTGGACGACAACGGCTGGCTGTTGAGCAGAACCGACGAAACCGCGGCGACCACTTCCTACGGCTACGACGCGGCCGGCCGCTTGGCTCTCATCCAGTATCCCGGCGGCGATAGCGTGGCGTGGAATGATTCGATCATCAGCTATCAGCGGACGACCGGGTCTGAACGAGGGTTGCCAGCGGGGCACTGGCGTCGCACGGAATCAACCGGAAATGCCCGGCGTATCACTTGGCATGACGCGTTGATGCGCCCTGTACTCACCGAGGACTACGACGCGACCAATCGCAGTTCAACGCTGCGGCAGGTCATCACATCCTATGACCACGCCGGCAGGACGATATTCCAGTCCTATCCCGGTCGCTATCGCGTGGAGGGGCCCTGATGCGAGTGCCGACAATGATGGAAGGGGACGTTCTGTCGCGCTGGCTGGGCGCACTGCTGCTGATGATCATGGCGCTAGCGATCAGTCCCGGCGTACACGCCCAAGCCTGGGTCAGGCTGACCGGCCCGGCGCAGACCGTCTACACAGCTCCAGCAACTGTGACCATGACGGTTGAGTTCGGAAGTACCAATGCGGGCCCAAAGTCCGAGTACATCGACAATGTCCGGCTGACGCAGAACGGCGTGCTTGTTACCAATTTCGCTTATGGCGCGTACACGGTGCATGGTCTGCCGCCAGGAACCTATCAGTACATGCTGACGGCGCAGGGTATCCGCAACCTCAACGGAGAGGAGATTGTCAGGTCGCTGCAGAGTGGGCCTGTGGTCATCACCGTCAATGCCCCTCCGGAACCCGTCAACTCAGCCGAGATGGTGTCTGCCTCGCTGTCAACCAATCGCGTTGTGGCCGGCCAGCCGTTCGTGGCGACGGTCACGATGAGGAATACCGGGGAAACCACATGGACCCCGGAAGGCGGATATGCACTCAGCATGCCCAACGACAATCCGGCGTACTGGCAGTCATCTAGCCTGCCCGTCCCAGGGCCAGTGCCGCCGGGAGCAACAGCGACCTTCAACGTCACTCTGGTTCCCAGCACGGGCGCGGCCAATGGAGGTTGGTATGGCGTGTCATTCCAGATGCACAGGAATGGGAACTGGTTTGGGCTCGCTTCAGGCCAGATCGGCTTCTTTATTTGGCAACCGGTCAACGGCGCTGAGTACCACAGTCAATCCGTAGCCAGTGAAATGAAGACTGCGGGAAGCCAATCCGCCGTAGTAAGCATGAAGAACACCGGCGACACCACGTGGTATCCGGGTAGCCACTGGTTGGGGGCCCAGAACCCTACCGATTCAACACTTTGGGGCAGCGCGCGCATTGCACTACCTCGCGCGGTAGCGCCGGGCGAATCTGTGGACATACCTGTGCCGATGCAGGCGCCGACAAGTCCAGGTGTCTACAACTTTCAGCGACAGATGTGGGCAGATGGGAAAGGCTGGTTCGGGCCTGCCACGCCGAACGTGGCGATCAACGTGACAGCGCCGGTGAACAATGCGCGGACTGAAGAGGGAGGTGGCTTCCCGATCGAAATGCAGACCGGTAGCACGATGCAGATGCGCCTTCGCTTTCGCAACACGGGTGAGACGACGTGGAGCAATGGAGCGGGTTATGCACTGGCAACCGAAAATCCCGCCGACAATACCGTCTGGAGTGCCGCACGCATTCCCCTGCCGTATGATGTGCCGCCGAACGGCATCGTCGAATTTCTATTCACGATCACTGCACCTTCGGTCGCCGGGCAATACCCGCTGCAGTGGCGGATGAACCAGGATGGGGTAGGTCGATTTGGCGATGCAACGGCCAATACCAATACCCGCGTAACGCTTCCGCCTCTGAAGGGTACTTGGACCGAGTACGATGCACTGGGACGCCCCACATCGGTTTCCCAGGATACCGAGTCCGGAGTGGCAACGAGCGTCATCACCTACGAGGCGGGCAATCGACGCACCACGGTGGATCCGCGAGGCTATACCACCCGCGTGCAGTACCTTGCGTTCGGTACACCGGCGCAGTCTGATGCAATTGCCATCGGCGCGCCCGAAGGGGAATTTACCGATATTCCCCGGGATCGCTATGGGCGGCCGGCGGCGATCGTACGTCGCAATGCAGACGGCAGCGTGCGCTTGCAACGCACGCTTGTGTACGGCGCTGGCGGGGAATTGTGCAAGGCCATAGAGCCTGAGTCTGGGGCTACTGTCATCGCCCAGGATGGCGCTGGCAACACTCTCTGGACCGCCAGTGGTTTGAACCTTCCGGATGCCGCCAACTGTGATCTGGCGGCGGCCCAGGGATCCGGGCGACGTATTGATCGGGCGTACGATGCGCGTAACAGGATTTCGACGCTGACGTTCCCCGATGGGAACGGAAACCAGGCTTGGAGTTACGCCGCAGATGGGCTTCCAACACAGATAGTCACGCTCAACGACGGTGGAGCGACCCAGACTACCAATGCGTACAGCTACAACAAGCGGAGGCTGATGACGGGCGAATCCACATCACAGCCCGGCTGGTTCACTTGGGGGCTCGGCTATTCTTACGACGCCAACGCATCGCGTTCCGGCATCCAGTACCCGAGTGGTATGTTCATTGCATTGGATCCGAATGCTCTGGGCCAGCCAAGCCGCGTCGGCATTTACGTGAATGGCGCTGAATACCATTCCAACGGAAGCCCATGGCGATTTACTTACGGTAACGGAGTCCAGTTCGTGCAGGAATTGAATGCACGGCACCTGCCTTCTCGGATCACTGCGTCACCAAACGTGCTCGGTCTGAGCTACGCATATGACGCGAGCGGAAATGTCAGCGCTATCCTTGATTCAATGGATGCGGGTCGTAACCGGCAGATGATCTACGACGGCATCGGACGCCTGACGCAAGCCACGTCGGTTGCCTTCGGTGGCGATGGAGTGATTCGCTACGCATATGATGTTCTTGGCAATATGGTGAGCGCCAAGTTGTCCGGACGCAAAGATCACACTTATGCCTACGATGCCCGTAATCGGCTCACCAATGTGATGTCAAGTGACGGTGCGACGACGACGGGCTTGGCGTACGACGTGCAGGGGAACCTGTCGATGCGGAATGGCCAGGCATTCGCGTTCGACTTCGGAAATCGACTGCGCTCGGCGCCAGGTCCAGAGAACTATCGCTATGACGGCCATGGGCGTCGCGTTCTGGCGTGGTTGCAGGGCAGTGGCTCGATTCTCTCCATGTACGACAGTGAGGGGAAGCTGCGTAGACAACAGAGTGAACGGGATGGAAAGATTCGGGAATACCTTTACATCGGGTCAACGCTAGTTGCAACATTGGAGACAGGGGCCGACGGGGTGGTCCACCCGAAGTACGCACACGCAGATGTACTTGGCTCACCCATTGCTACCACCGATGCCTCCGGAAGTGTGATTGAACGAAGTTTTTATGATCCCTACGGCGAACTGTTGAATCGTGGGCTGAGAGACGAAGTCGGATTTTCAGGCCATGTTAGTGATAGCCAGAATGGTATCTCTTACATGCAGCAGCGCTATTACGATCCGGTGGTTGGTCGCTTCCTCTCCGTTGATCCAGTTACGGCCCATGCCAGCCCCATGAACGCATTCAATCGATATTGGTACGCGAGCAATAATCCTTATCGATTCATCGATCCCGATGGTCGCTACAGCTGTGATGCCGCGATGTGCGCGCCGATCAAGGCCTATGTCGGGCAACTTAGGGAGTCGCGCGCTAACCTTAGAGACCGACGGGAGCAGCGCGTCGTAGACAAGATACTGCGTAGTATAGGAACCGAGGGCTCTCCAGGGCCGCATTATGTGTCCGGCGAGCTGGAGGGCAAGACGATTGCCAATACCAACCAGAAAGGAACAGTCACCGTCGATCTAAGTAAGGTCGACAGCCCGAAAACGGGCGCGCAGGTGATAGCACATGAAGACCAGCACGATATTGAGACGGCGGAGCGCGGACGTCCCGCAGCCACCAGTGATGAGGTTCGAGCCACTGAGGTGAGTGCCTATGGCACTGAGGCGATTGTTGCAAAGGGCCTTGGGATCAACATTAGCAAGGATGAACAGGCCAAGGGGGTGGAAGGTTCTGTTACAAACTGGGAGGCGCGTCAGCCCAAGACCGAGAAGGACAAATGAACATGAAATCAACATCACTGATGTTCATGCTGGGCCTACTCCTGTCTGCATGTGCCAATAGAGGCGCAACAGCTGTAAAAGACGATGCCAATGACGAGGTGCTGTGTGCCATTGCCAAGAATCCCAGCGCATATGATCGAGATGAGGTCGTGTTGTCAGCCCGTTACGTAACGGACAACCGCCACGAAGAGGTTCTGCGCAACTCCCGCTGCAGCGACGGTGCACAAATCCTCGATATCGGCAGGCATGGGGCTTCCAGTTCGGTTGCACGTTTCTACACTGAACAGAAGCGCATTTGCCTGAAGCGCAACACTCCCGGCCTATGCAACACCGCTGCCAACGTGCAGGTGTCGGGGCGGATTCGGCTGACGCAGGATCGCGCTGTATTCGATCTGGAGGAGGTGAGGTACTTCACATTTGACGAATGAGCGATGGTCCGCTTTTCGCCTCGCTCTGTGATGGGAGCGGCGTCACCTCAATGTGATTTCGAGCGGCCTTCCAGCTCGCGCACCGCCGTTTCCAGTGCATCCAGCTTCTCGCGGGTCTTCAGCAGCACTGCGCGCTGCACTTCAAACTCCTCGCGCGTCACCAGGTCCAGCTTGGCCAGGCCGGCCTGCAGCGCGCTCTTGAAGGTGGCCTGCAGTTCTTCGCGCGATTCGCGCAGGCCCGGCGGCACCAGGTCGCTGAGGCGACGGGCGAGGTCATCGATTTGGTTCAGGTCGATCATGGGGTGCTCCGTGGGGTGGTGGGCCTGCGCATCCGGCGCGGCCACGGCTGTTCGGCGCTAAGGATACTGCTGGCCCCGGCCCGCCGGACAGGCGCTGCGGGTTTCGCACCGGCCGCGTTCAGGCGCTATCCTCCACGCCGGAATACAGGAGATAGACGATGAAGATGGTCATGGCGGTGATCAAGCCGTTCAAGCTCGACGACGTGCGCGAAGCGCTGGCCGAGCGCGGGGTTACCGGGATCACGGTGACGGAAGTGAAGGGCTTCGGTCGCCAGAAGGGCCATACCGAGCTGTACCGTGGCGCCGAGTACGTGGTCGACTTCCTGCCGAAGGTGAAGCTGGAAGTGGCGGTCACCGACGATCAGGTGGAGGTGGTGGTGGAAGCCATCGTGAAAGCGGCGGGCACCGGCAAGATCGGCGATGGCAAGGTGTTCGTGTACGACCTGGGCAGCGTGGTGCGTATTCGTACTGGTGAGCTGGACGCGGACGCGTTGTAAGCCGCCGAGAGGGACGTGACCGGCGAGGTTTTGCGTCGCCGGAACGAAGAGCGGTCGAGCAAGCTCGACCCCTACCAGAGCGAAGCGCCTACCGGCGCTTGGCCCACTTGTAGAACCGCTTCCAGCCTTGGCGCACAGCCGCCACCCAACCGGGGTCGGCCACCATGGCCGCCTGCGCAGGGCTCGGCGCCTGCCCGGTCACGCGCTGGCGCATCTTCAGCAGGTTCTTCATGTCGCTGCGGCTCAGCTGCCGGCTCAGCGGGTTGCGGCGCAGCCAGCGCGGTACGCGCCAGGCCGAGGTGAAATCCAGCAGTACCGGCACGCCGGCGCTGACCACCACGTTGGTGCCATGCAGGTCGTTGTGGGTGATGCCGGCGGCATGCAGGCGGCTCAGCGCGTGCTGCAGCTGTTCGAACACTTCATTGCCCACGGCCTGCGCGGTGCTGAGGGTCTGGCCGGGGATGAATTCCATACCCAGGGCCAGGCCACCGAGTGTGCCGAGCAGGGCCGGGGCGTGCTTCCAGCCGCCCAGCCGCTCCAGCATGCGTGCCTCGCGGCGCACCATCAGCCGGGCGATCGGCGACACCGGGGTGCCACGGTAGCGGGAGTAGTCCTTCACCACCGCCGGACGGCCGTCCAGGCAGGTGCGGTAGACATCGGGGGCGAGGAAGCGCTCGCCGCGCTTGAGCAGCAGCGGCGCCACGGCGTCATCGCCGCAGGACGGGGAGGGAGTGATGGAAGGGATCATGTGGGGGTCTCGGGCGACCCGGTGGGCGGCGCTGAAGCGTCAAGCGAACCGGTACGACGGGGGAACTGGCTAAACTTTCGTTAAGTCAATTTTAGTACCGGCAAGTTCGCTATTCCACGATTTGTCGGAGAAATGTCGGCGTCGTGGCTGGAACAGTTCGTCGCGCTTTTTCGGACAATTCTGTCTCACTTTTCGAAAAGCAATTTGATTTCAATAGCTTGCAGATGCGTCCGGCAGCGCTCGCGGCGCGGCGCTGCGGCCCACGCACGCTTGGCTTGACCCCGGCGCACGGCCTGCCGACCATAAGCTGTTACACGCGACATCGACGGCCGCACCCACCCGGCACGTCCCCGTCTCCTGCCGCGTTCCCCCACTGATGCCGGCCCTGCGGCCGCATCGCCCTGTTTCCCTGTCCGGCGCGTGCTGGAGGAAAGTGCTTTGATCATCAAAATCGTACTTGCGGCGCTGTTCGTGTCCTGCGTGCTATACATCCACTTCCGTGGCAAGGTCCGTGCGCGCTGGTCGCGCCAGCTGCTGGACCATTCCAGCTTCATGGCCCCGATCAACGTGGTCATGTACATGTTCTCCAAGGTGCCGACCACGCCGTTCCTGGACCCGGGCAAGGAATTCCCGCAGCTGGAGCCGCTGCGGCAGAACTGGCAGATGATCCGCGACGAGGCACTGGCGCTGCGCGATGCGCAGGCGATCGCTGCCTCCAGCACGTTCAATGATGCAGGCTTCAATTCGTTCTTCCGCCGCGGCTGGAAGCGCTTCTACCTGAAGTGGTACGGCCCCTCGCACCCGTCGGCCAAGGCGATGTGCCCCAAGACCACCGCGCTGCTGGAATCGCTGCCGGACGTGCGCGCGGCGATGTTCGCGCAGCTGCCCTCGGGCAGCGAGCTGCGCCCGCACCGCGACCCGTTCGCCGGTTCGCTGCGCCTGCACCTGGGCCTGGCCACGCCCAACAACGATGCCTGCTACATCGAAGTGGACGGCATCAAGAAGAGCTGGCGCGACGGTGAGTGGATGATGTTCGACGAGACCTACATCCACCATGCGCACAACGAGACGCCCGATGACCGGGTGATCCTGTTCTGCGATATCGCCCGCCCGCTGCGCTTCGGCCTGCCGGGCCTGTTCAACCGCCTGGTGGCGTCCACGCTGCTGGCCGGTGGCGCCTCGCCGAACCTGCCGGGCGACCCGACCGGTGGCGTCAACAAGGCCTTCGGCAGCGTGTACAAGGTGCGGCTGAAGGCCAAGGCGCTGCGCGAGCGCAGCGTGGTGGCCTATCAGGTGATCAAGTGGGGCCTGGTGGTGGCGGTGATCGCCGGTATCTG
This sequence comes from Stenotrophomonas sp. MYb57, assembly GCF_002966815.1. Classification (NCBI taxonomy): domain Bacteria; kingdom Pseudomonadati; phylum Pseudomonadota; class Gammaproteobacteria; order Lysobacterales; family Lysobacteraceae; genus Stenotrophomonas; species Stenotrophomonas sp. MYb57. The sequence goes on along the minus strand of NZ_CP023271.1, from coordinate 4,339,835 downwards.
GGCGCTGTAAGCGAACGGCCGCCGGGCATGGCCCGGCGCTACCGGAAAACGAAAAAACCCGCGCTGTCGCCAGCGCGGGTTCTTCTTTGGGTGGGTGCCGACCGTTGGTCGGCACGCCTTACTTCAGCGCCGCCTTCACGAACGGCGGGGTCACCAGCACGCCGGTGTGCAGCGCGGCGGTGTAGTACAGGGTATCGAAGGTCTTGGCGGCCGAATCGGCCTGGCGGAAGTCGAAGCTGCTGTCGCCCTTGCGCGCCAGGGTCACGCTCCACCAGCCGGTGGGGTAGCACGGCTGCGGGAACGGCAGGGTCTTGAACGAGCCGAAGCCGGCCTTGCCCATCTCGGTGCGCATTTCGTTGATCAGTTCCAGCTGCATCAGCGGCGACTCGGACTGCTGCACCAGGATGCCGTCGTCCTTCAGGGCCTTGAAGCAGCTCTCGTAGAACGCCTTGTTGAACAGGCCTTCACCCGGGCCGACCGGATCGGTCGAATCGACGATCACCACGTCCACGCTGCCGGCCGGGCAGTTGGCCATGTAGGCCACGCCGTCGTCGAACATCAGCTCGGCGCGCGGGTCGTCGTTGGAATCGCACAGTTCCGGGAAGTGCTTGCGCGCCATCACCGTCACCTGCTCGTCGATGTCGCACTGGGTCACGCTCTCCACGCCCTTGTGCTTGAGCACTTCGCGCAGGGTGCCGCAGTCGCCGCCGCCGATGATCACCACGCGCTTGGGCGCGGCGTGGGTGAACAGCACCGGGTGGCTGATCATCTCGTGGTAGAAGAAGTTGTCCTTGCTGGTCAGCATGATGGCCCCATCGATGGTCATCAGGTTGCCCCAGTCGGTGGTCTGGAAGATCTCGATCTTCTGGAAGGGCGACTGCACTTCGTCCAGCTTGCCGGTGATGCGGTAGCCGATGGCCGAGCCGGTGCGCTCGAAGTGTTCGATGTACCAGTTGCTGTTGTCAGTCATGGGAAAGCATTCCTGTTCGGAGGGGATGGAGCCGGGCTGAAGGCGGGGTGCCACGCATCCGGACGGATCGGCCCGTTCAGGTTCAGACCTGCCACGGGCGCGGGCGCGCATGATAACGAACCTGTGGGCATATAGGCGTTATCATGCCCCCCCTTTTATTTGCCACAAGGCCGACTGCAATGACCGATTGGTCCCTCGACCAAGCCCGCAAGACCTACTCGATCCCGCACTGGGCGGATGGTTATTTCGACGTGGATCAGGCCGGGCACATGGTGGTGAGACCGACCGGGGCGGATGGCCCGGTGGTGTCGCTGCCCAAGGTGGTCGATGCCGCGCGCGCGGCCGGTGCCAAGCTGCCGCTGCTGGTGCGCTTCCCGGACATCCTCGGCCAGCGCCTAGGCAAGCTGCAGGCGGCGTTCGCCCAGGCCCAGCAGGATTGGGACTACCCGGGCGGCTACACCGCCGTGTACCCGATCAAGGTGAACCAGCACCGCGGCGTGGCCGGCACTCTGGCCAGCCACCACGGTGAAGGCTTCGGCCTGGAAGCGGGCAGCAAGCCGGAACTGATGGCAGTGCTGGCGCTGTCGCGCCCGGGTGGCCTGATCGTCTGCAACGGCTACAAGGACCGCGAGTACATCCGCCTGGCCCTGATCGGCCGCAAGCTGGGCCTGCAGACCTTCATCGTCATCGAGAAGCCGTCCGAGCTGAAGCTGGTGCTGGAAGAGTCCAAGGCACTGGACGTGAAGCCGGGCCTGGGCGTGCGCATGCGCCTGGCCTCGCTGGGCGCCGGCAAGTGGCAGAACAGCGGTGGCGACAAGGCCAAGTTCGGCCTGTCCCCGCGCCAGCTGCTGGACCTGTGGAAGTCGCTGCGCGATACCGAATACGCCGACTGCCTGAGCCTGCTGCACTTCCACATGGGCTCGCAGATCTCCAACGTGCGCGACATCGCCAACGGCATGCGCGAAGCCACCCGCTACTTCGTCGAGCTGTCACAGCTGGGTGCGAAGATCACCCACGTCGACGTGGGCGGTGGCCTGGGCGTGGACTACGAAGGCACCCGTTCGCGCAGCTTCTGCTCGATCAACTACGGCCTCAATTCGTACGCCAGCAACATCGTTCAGCCGCTGGCCAATGCCTGCGAAGAACACGGCTTGACCCCACCGCGCATCGTCACCGAGTGTGGCCGTGCGATGACCGCGCACCACGCGGTGCTGATCGCCAACGTGTCTGAAGTGGAACAGGCGCAGGAAGGCCGCGTGCCGGACCAGCACGATGACGAGCCGGCTTCGATCCGCCACCTGCGCGAGATCCACGAAGAACTGGACGTGCGCCCGGCGGTGGAGCTGTTCCAGGAAGCACAGCACTTCCACGCCGAAGGCCTGTCCAGCTATGCGCTGGGCCAGATCGACCTGCCGCAGCGTGCACGCATCGACGATCTGTTCTATGCCATCGCCCATGGCGTGCGTGCGCGCCTGAGCTACGACGAGAAGAGCCATCGCCCGGCGCTGGATGAACTGAACGAGCGCCTGGTCGACAAGTACTTCGTCAACTTCAGCGTGTTCGAATCGATTCCTGATGCGTGGGCGATCGACCAGGTGTTCCCGATCGTGCCGATCGAGCGCTTGAACGAGGCGCCGGATCGCCGCGGCATCATCGCCGACATGACCTGCGATTCCGATGGCATGGTCAAGACCTACGTCGAGAACGAAAGCCTGGACAGCTCGCTGCCGCTGCACGCGATCAAGCACGGCGAGAGCTACCGCATCGGTTTCTTCATGGTCGGTGCCTACCAGGAAATCCTCGGCGACATCCACAACCTGTTCGGCGATACCGACGCGGTGGAAGTGCTGGCCGATGCCGATGGCTATGCCATCACCCAGCAGCGCCGCGGCGATACCACCGACGTGATGCTGGACTACGTGGGCTACAAGCTGGATGACCTGCGTGCGGCCTACGCCGAGCGCGTGGCATCGGCAGACCTGTCGCCGGAACGCGCGCAGGAGCTGTCCGAAGCGCTGGAAGCGGGCCTGACCGGTTACACCTACCTGTCCGACGAACCGTTGATCTAAGGGTGACGGTAACGCCGGGCATGGCCCGGCGCTACCGGTGCTGATGGGCGCCCGCGCGATCTTTCATCTGTTCCTGCATGCCGCCGTGCCAGCTCTGCTGGCATGGCTGTTCTGGCGCAAGCGCTTCGCCTCGGCGTGGGTGTTGCTGCTGCTGGGCTGGATCATCGATCTGGACCACCTGCTGGCCGATCCGATCTACGCCCCGAACCGCTGCAGCATCGGCTTCCACCCGCTGCATACCGCACCGGCGATTGCCGTGTATGCCGGGCTGTGCGTGCCGAAGAAAACGCGGCTGGTGGGCATCGGTTTGATGATCCACATCGTGCTCGATGCCATCGACTGCTGGTGGATGCATCACCGCTGAGGCTTGGTAGATGCCGACCTTGGTCGGCGCTCTTGATGCGCGTCGACCACGGTCGACACCTGCCGGCGCGCGCGTGATCCGGTAGCGCCGGGCCATGCCCGGCGAGCGCAGCGGCGCGTCACCCCATCGGCAACCACAACGTGGCGCGCAATCCCGGTTGTGCATTCTCCAGCGCCAGCCGTCCACCATAACTGGCGGCGATATCACCGACGATGGCCAGGCCCAGGCCGCTGCTGTTTTCGCGCTCATCCAGCCGCACGCCACGCTGGGTCACCTGCGCCAGCGCTTCGGCTGCCAGCCCGGGACCGTCGTCGCGCACATCAATGCGCAACTGTTCGTCGTCCACGCGCGCAGTGACTGTCACCTCCCGCTGTGCCCACTTGCCGGCGTTGTCGAGCAGGTTGCCAAGCATCTCTTCCAGGTCGGCGCTGGCACCGGCGAACTGCAGGTCGTCGGCAATGCCTTCGGCCTGGAACTGCAGCGCACGGTCGCCATGCACGCGTGCCATCAGCCCGCACAGCGCCTGTGCCACCGTGGCCACCGGCGTGCGTTCGCGATGGTCGGCGGTCAGCCCGGCGGCAAGGTAGCGATCGACGCTGGCCTGCATGCGTGCGCCCTGTTCGCGCAGCGTCGCGCGCCACGCGCGGCCCTCGCCATCGGCTTCGGCGGCGAGCACGCTCAGCGGTGTCTTCAGCGCATGCGCCAGATCCTGTGCGCTGGTGCGGGCGCGGCCCACCATCCGTTGCTGGTGGTCGAGCAGGGTATTGAGCTCTTCGCCGAGCGGTGCGATTTCAGCGCCCAATCCGGCCGTATCGACGCGCTGTGCATCGCCGCGGCGCACGCGTTCCAGCTGCGCACCGAGACGCTGCAGGGGCCGCAGGCCGAAATGCACCTGGCTGGCCAGTACCGCCAGCCACGCCGCCACCAGCACGGCCAACGCCATTGCGCTGCGCTGGCGGAATGCGGCGACGTCCGCATCCAGTGCACTGCGGTCGGTGGCGACCACGGCGACATAGGGTTGGTTGGCGCGGGGCAGGCGCACCGGCTGCACGCGCGCGCGCAGCGATTGCTGCAGCGGGCCCGGCAGATTGCGTTCGGCCGTGCCAGTGGCGGCCACTGGCAGCGTTTCGTCCCACAACGAACGTGACTGCAGCAGCACCTTGCCGCTGCCATCGGCGATCTGCCAGTACGCGCCGGAGAACACGCGCTGGAAGCGCGCATCGTTGGGTTCCTGGCGCAGCTGCAGCTGGCCATCGGCATCGATCTCGGCCTGCGCCAGCAGGGTCAGCATGTCCTGCTGCAGTTCGTTGTCTAGGCGGTCGCGCGCGCTGCGCTTGAATAGTTCCCCCAGCAGCGCACTGGCCAGTGCCGAGACCAGCAGCAGGCCGATGCCACCGGCCAGCAGCAGCCGGCGTCGCAATGACGGCTGCCGGCTCACGGCGCGGCCAACCGCCAGCCTTGGCCGCGTACGGTCTGGATCAGGTCGGTGCCGAGCTTGCGGCGCACCCGCCCCAGCAATACGTCCAGCGCATTTGAATCCGGGTCATGACCGCCATCGAACACATGTTCGCCCAGGCGGTCGCGGCCGATCACCTGGCCGCTGTGGTGGATGAAGTAGCTCAGCAGGCGGAATTCCTGCGGGCTCAGCGCCAACGCCTGCCCATCCAGGTCGAAGCGCCCGGCATTGACGTCCAGCTGCAGCGGACCGCACTGCAACCGTGGACTGGCATGGCCGTGGCTGCGGCGGATCAACGCGCGCAGGCGCAGCACCAGTTCGTCGGCCTGGAAGGGTTTGGTCAGGTAGTCGTCGGCGCCGGCGTCGAAGCCGGCCAGCTTGTCATGCCAGCGCCCGCGCGCGGTCAGCACCAGCACGGGAAAGTCGCGGCCGTTGCCGCGCCAGCGTTCGATCACGCTCAGGCCGTCCAGCCCGGGCAGGCCCAGATCGACGATGGCGGCCTGCAGGTCTTCCACCTGGCCGATCTCCTCGGCCTGGCGACCATCGGCCACCACCTCGACCACGTAACCGGCCTGCTCCAGCAGCGGCTGCAGGCGCTCTGCCAATGCGGCATCGTCTTCGGCCAACAGGATGCGCATCAGTCGTCCAGCTCCGTCTTCAACAGCCTGCCGTTGCGCGCATCATAGTCCAGCTCCACCACCACGCCGTCGGCGCGCAGGATCTCCACTTCGTACACGCCATCGTCCAGTTCCACTTCCAGCAGCTGGCCGGGGTGGCGCTTGAGCGCATCGCGCACCACGCCTTCCAGCGGCACGTAGCGGCCCTGCTGCACCGCGCGACGTGCGACCTGCTGCGCCGGGTCCTGGGCAGGGCCGGCGGCGGTCGGGGCGCTGGCCAGGGCCAGCAGCAGGGACAGGGAGGGCAGGATCGGCACGTGAGTGGCTGGAAGCATGGGGGAACAAGTGACAGGCGCGAGTGTGCCGCGGCCGACTAACGGTTGGCTAACAGCGCCGGCTAGGCCGCTGTTAACCACGCCGTGCATCGTGGCGTTGCCGGGATGGTCCGGCAACGAACAGGAGAACCCCCATGTTGAAATCGCTCACCCTCGCCACCGTTGTCGCCCTGGCCGTGGCCCCCGCCGTACAGGCCGCGCCGCTGGGCATGGCCCAGGTCGAACAGACCCTGCGCAAGGCCGGCTACACCCAGATCCATGAGATCGAGCGGGATGATGGCCTGTGGGAAGCCGATGTCAGCCGTGCCGACGGTCGTTTCAGCGAGGTGTATGTGGACCCGAAGACCGGCGAGATCTTCGACGAGCACGATGGGCGTGCGCAGCTGAGCACCGAGCAGGTGCTGGCCAAGGCGCAGTCGCAGGGCCTGCGCGAGATCCATTCGCTGGAACGCGATGGTGCGACGTGGTCGCTGGAAGCGCGCAATGCCCGCAACCAGAAGGTGGAAGTGCGCCTGAGCGGTCATGACGGCCGCATCCTGCACAGCGAGCGCGATGGCTGGCTGGATTGACGCCTGCTTCGGGATGGGGCGTGTCGCTGGTAGCGCCGGGCCATGCCCGGCGAGCGCAGCGGACGCATCAGGCCGCCGGGCATGGCCCGGCGCTACCTTCCGCTGTTACCAGTAGAGGCCGACCTTGGTCGGCCCAGGCCCGACGCGGGGCTTACCAGCCGTAAGGCGGCGGGTAATCCCAATAGCCCGGGCCACCACCGTAATACCCACCACCGCCGTACGGCCCGAAGAAGCCCGGGCCCTTGCCTTCGCTCACGTGGATGTTGACGTTGACCCCACGGGTCTTGCCTTCATCGTTGGTGTAGTTCTTGCTGAGATTCAGCGTGGCGGCGTTGTAGTGGGTGTTGCCGTAATTCTTGGCATAGCCGATGCCGGTGGTGAAGCTGCCGGAGACCTTGACCTTGTCGTCCTGCACGTCGGCGATCCTGCCGTCGCCGTGCACGCGCGGGCCGGTCTTGTCGCCGTAGAACGTGCCGGGCGGATCCTGTTGCAGCGTCGGATCGTTGAGATAGCGCATCGGTGTCTGCGGCACGGACAGGTCCAGGCCGGACGCCTGCGGCGCGGTGGCGCCGGCAGCGGACTGCGCCAACGCGGTCCCGGGCAGGGCGGCCAGGCACAGCAGCAGGGTCAGGGGGCGGATCATGACGGCACTCCAGCGCAGAGGGGCCGCGCAGCACGCGGCGGTACAGGCCGACGCTAGCAGGCGTTGCTTGAATGATGCCTGTCGGCGCCCGTTTGCGGTAGAGCCAGGCCATGCCTGGCTTCACGCTACAACCGCCCGAACCCGAACAGGTCCTGCAGCGGGTGCCGTCGCCGCTCGATCCGCGCCCGCAGCAGCCCGGCGCCGATCATCGAATAGGTGATGCCGTTGCCACCATAGGCCATGGCGAACTGTACCCGTGGCCCCCATTGCGCATGCGGCCCGAAGAACGGCAGGCCGTCAGCGGTCTCGGCAAAGGTGCCCGCCCATGAAAACGCCGGGGTCGGCTGCAGGTGCGGGAACCATTGCAGCAGCTGCTTCATCAGTTTGCGGGCCTTGCTGTCCACCCGGCCATCGCGGCGGGCGGGAATATCGATGGCATCGTCCAGCCCGCCCACCAACAGCCTGCGGTCGCCAGTGGCACGCAGGTACAGGTAGGGGCGCGCGCTCTCCCAGACCATCGTGCGCTGCAGCCAGCCCAGTTCATCGGCGTTGATCGGGTCGGTGATGAACGCATAGCTGCTGCGGTTGCGGGCCACGCGCGGGTCCAGCCACTGCTGGTTGGCATAGCCCATCGCCAGCACCACGTGGCGGGCGCGGATCTGCATGCCGGATTCGGTGCGGGCGGTTACGCCGCGCGCGGTGGGGGTGAGGGCATGCAGCACGGTGCGGTCATGCACAGTGCCGCCGCGCCGCTGCAACCGCCGCAGCAGCCCGTAAGTGAAGCAGTAGGGATCAACCCGTGCGGCCTGGCGGGTCAGCAGGGCGCCTCCGGCATCGACGCTGAAACGTTCCTGCAGCGCATCCCGGTCCAGCCAGCGCGCATCCAGGCCGATGCCACGGCGCGCCTCGCCTTCGGCCATCAGCCGCGGTACGTCACGGCGACGGCTGGCCAAGTACAGGCTGTCCATCTGCTTGAAGTCGACGTCCTTCAGGCCGCGCGCGACCTCGCCCAATGCAGGGATCGCGTCCGCACAGGCCTGGTAGGCCAGCGCCGCAGCATCCTGGCCATACTGCGAGGCCAGCTCCAGCAGGTGGGTATCGATCTCGTACTGCAGCAGCGCGGTGCTGGCTGCGGTGCTGCCCCAGCCGATGTCACGCTGCTCGATCAGCGCAACGTCGTGGCCATGGGCCGACAGCTCATCGGCGATCAGCGCGCCGGTGATGCCACCACCGACCACCAGCACATCGCACTGCAGATCCTGTTCCAGCGGCGGAAAGGCCTGGATCAGGCCGTTGCGCACCGCCCACCACGGGTAGCCACTCTTCAGGTCCATGCGGGTTCGTGCTCAGGCGGTGGGGTGGCCGGTATGCGGGGTCAGGATCAGTTCGGACAGATCGAAGCCCTGCAGGCGCGCGCTGGCCAGATAATGTTCCTGCACGGTGGCATCGAGCCGGGGCTCACGTGCCAGCAGCCACAGGTACTTGCGATCCGGGCTGCCGACCAGGGCAACGCTGTAGTCCGGCGCCACCTGTATCACCCAGTAGTCACCCTTGGCGAAGGGCAGCCAGCGCAGGCCCTTGGGCAGGAAGCTGACTTCCAGCCGCGCGCTGTCGTTGTCGATCGCGCAGGCCTCTCCGGTGGCTTCCTCGATCTCGCCGTCCATGCGGCAGCGGTTGGTGACGCCCACGTTGCCGTTGTCGAGCAGCTGGTAATGGGCCGACACATCGGTGCAGCCCTCCGGCTCGTGGCGCATCGGCAGGCGGGCGATCTCGTACCAGGTGCCCAGGTAGCGGGGCAGCTTGAGGTCGGTGACGGTCTTCAGGGGAGGCAGGTCGGTCATTGTCAGGCGTGGCAGGAGAGGACCTCCACGATGCCGAGGACACTGCCACGGGCGGGTGAAGCCGGGGCGAGGGCCATGTCCAGAACATTCCATCGCCCGGGCGGAGCGCGTGCCGTCATCGGCGCAGCGGTATGCTTCCGCCAGCGCCGCGTTTTTCCGATCCAACCGAAGTGGAGGTGCCGATGTACCAGGTGATCCTGTTGAAGAGTGAAACCCAGTTCGCCCGCGAGCAGTGGCCGCAGGTGGACGATCTGGTGGACTACGAAGGCGTGGCCTACAGCCTGCGCGCCGGGCCGCGCCAGCCGTTGCCGACCGACCACGCCTGGCACCCGATCGCGGTGTATGCGCCGGATGAGATCACCGAGGAAGAATTCCAGGACTGGTACGCGCTGCAGCAGCCGCAGGTGGAAGAGCTGCGCCTGAAGTACTGAGCCGCAGCCAGCGGCCAGCGCCTGCGCATCCGCCGTTTACAGTACCTGCCGTATAGTCGCGCGCAGGCGCGGTGGTCCGCGCAAAACGGTATGGCTGGCTTGTCTTCCTTCTTCCGAACGATCCTGGTGCGTGGCCCCTGGTTGGCCCTGCTGTTGTGCTGCACGCTGCTGCTGGCTGTGCCGGCGCTGGCCCAGGATGACGACCCCACGCCCAAGCAGCAGCTGGCGCAGATCGACAGCACGCTGAAGGATGTTGAGCGCAAGCGCGTTGATGCTGCAGCGGTGGAAACCCTGTCGATGCTGTCCGAGGAGGCTTCGCAGGCGCGACGCGATGCTGAAGCCCTGGAGAAAGCGCTGCAGCCGCAGCTGGATCGGCTCGACGAACAGCTGGCGCAGTTGGGTACGCCCGCCGAGGGAACCACCGAGCCGCCGGAGCTGGTGACGCAACGGCGGACCATTACCCGCCAGCGCGATGGCCTGATGGCCTCAATGGCGCAGGCAAAGGCCAGCGCGGTGCGCGCCCAGCAGATGGCGGCCGACATCGACCAGCAACGCACGGCACAGCGCACGGAGGAACTGGGGCAGAAGGTGGCCTCGCCGCTGTCTCCTGCGCTGTGGACCAAGGTGGCCGAGCGCTTGCCGATCGATATCGCACGCGTCGCCCCGCTGGCGCAGATGGGCCGGGATGCGCTGGTCGCCGGCATCCGTACCCATGGTTGGGGCACCCTGCTGCTGGGCGTGGCAGCTGCACTGGTGATGATGTTCCCGCTGCGCCTGTGGCTGCGCGCGCTGGGACGGCGGTTTGCTGCATCCGAACGTGCGCCTGACGGCCGACTGCGCCGTTCCGGGCTCGCCATGTGGCTGCTGCTGGTCGGTACGCTGCTGCCCGGCTACGCCGTGGTGGTGCTGATGGCGGCACTGGATGCGATCAATGCGATCGCACCGCGCCTGCAGGTGGTGGCCGAGGGGATTGAGACTGCCACCTTCCGCGCGGCCTTCATTGCCGCGCTCAGCGCCTGCATGTTGGTGCCCCAGCGCCCGTCATGGCGCCTGTTGAATCTCGATGACACCGCCGCGCTGAAGCTGCGCAAATACGCTTGGGGTGCGGCGGCCCTGGCCTGGTTGAGCACGGTGCTGGTGGCTGTCGACCAAGCCACCCGCACCAGCGACGTCACCACGGTGGCGCTGGACGGCGTGATCGCGCTGACCTATCTGGGCCTGATCATGGCCATGCTGGTCACCCTGGCGCGCCTGCATCGGCGCCAGACCGCCGAGGCCGAGGCGAAGCTGGAAGCGCAGGCCGACGGCCAGGGCGCGGCCGTTCCGGTGCGGCGCAGCAGCTGGCTGGTGCTGGCACGGGTGGCCGGCAACATCGCCGTGGTGGCCGCGATCATCGCCACCCTGATGGGCTATGTGAACTTCGCCAAGTTCGTCAACCAGCAGCTGATCGGCGGCAGCATCGTGGTGCTGGCGGCGACGCTGCTGTTCAAGTTCGTCGATGATTTCTCCACCTGGCTGCTCAACGCCGACAGCAAGGTCGGCCAGACCATCCTGCTCAGCACCGGCCTGAGCGTGTCGCGGCTGGAGCAGGCCGGTGTGCTGCTGTCTGCCGTGCTGCGCACGTTCGTGGTGCTGATCGCGCTGCTGGCACTGGCGGCGCCGTTCGGCAACATCGGCTCGGTGGTCGAGCGCGTCGCTTCGCTGGCCAACGGCATTTCCATCGGCGACATCACGCTCAAGCCTGCGCGTATCGCCATCGCCCTGCTGGTGATGCTGGTCGGGTTGGGGCTGACGCAGCTGCTGCAGCGCTGGTTGACCGACACCTACCTGCCCAAGACCGAACTGGACCTGGGCGCGCGCAATTCAATCAGCACGATCACCCGCTACGTGGGCATCATCCTGGTGGCGCTGTGGGCGCTGACCGCCATGGGCCTGAACCTGAAGAACCTGGCGTTGCTGGTCAGTGCGCTCTCGGTAGGTATCGGCTTCGGCCTGCAGGCGATCATCCAGAACTTCGTCTCCGGCCTGATCCTGCTGACCGAGCGGCCGGTGAAGATCGGTGACTGGGTGAAGCTGGGCGATCAGGAAGGCGACATCCGCCGCATCAACGTGCGCTCCACCGAGATCCAGGTGAGCGACAAGTCCACGCTGATCGTGCCCAACTCGGAACTGATCACCAAGACCATCCGCAACATGACGATGGGCAACAACCAGGGGCGCATCCAGATCCAGTTCGCGGTGCCGGCCAGCACCGATGTCGCGGGCCTGCGGCAGGCGTTGCTGGATGCCTACGGTGCCCACAACACGGTGCTGCAGCAGCCGGCGCCGTCGGTGTACATCGACAGCATCGCTGGCGGCCAGATCACCATCAACAGCTTCGCCTACGTGGCCAGCCCGCGGCAGGTGTATGGCACGCGCAGCGATCTGTATTTCAGCCTGCTGCAGATCCTGGCCGAGCGGAACATCCCGCTGTCCACGCCGACCGACATCCACATCACCCGCGATCCGCCGCAGTAAGAGGGTGGGGCGGCAGGGCTGCGCCCTGCACCCGCCGAAGCGGTAGTGCCGGCCGCTGGCCGGCAACCTCAGGAGCAACAGCAACAGCAACAGCAACAGCAACAGCGGGTTTCCTGTGGGATGGCGGGGTGGGTCCGGTTGCGGGGGACGCCGTAAACCCGTCCTTGGGGGCTTGGCCGCGGCATCCATGCCGCGGACACCCCTGCAACCGCACCCACCCCGCCTTCGACAGATTTCTGCGATCTGGCGGGATGGCATGGCCTGCTTTTGGTGGGTGTCGACCTTGGTCGACACGTAGATCCACGCCATGCGTGGATGCTCTTCGATGAACTATCGAAATATTCGATTTCATGCAGATGGGGTCAGATCCGTTTTCCGCAAGAAAACGGATCTGACCCCGGATTGATTTCCATATCTGACAGAAGTGTCGACCAAGGTCGACACCTACCGACAGCTGCAGGAATCTGTCAGAGGCGGGGCGGTGTGGGTTGGCAGGACCGTTGGCGCCATGGATGGCGCCATCGAGCCCCCAAGGACGGGTTTACGGCGTGTTCTGCCAACCCACACCGCTCCGCCACCCCACGGAACCCCAGCTGTTGCTGTTGCTTCGGCTGTTGCCGTTGAGGTTGCCGGCCAGCGGCCGGCACTACTGCTTCGGCAGGTGCAGGGCGCAGCCCTGCCGAACCCCCTTTACCCCCGCGGTCGGCCGCGCGAGGGCACCAATGCGAAGGTATCCACCGCCAGCTTCTCGGCATGGTTCAACCACGCGCGGATTTCCAGATCATCCACTTCGTGGTCGAGCCCGAACGCTACGTTGATCTTGCCGTCCGCATCGGGCTGCACCCACTGCTGGGCCAGCACCACCTTGCGCTGCGAGGACACCGCTTCGATCCAGAAACCGCGATCCGGGCGCGTGCTCGCCACCAGTTGCAGCATGTACTGGCCGGCGCGGGTACGGCGGCCCTTCTGCGTGATCATGTGTGCCTGGCGCACGCTGGGGCGGGGGCCCTGGAAGGCATCCAGTGGTGCATCCACGTCGATGCCGTTGCGCAGCTGGCCATCGCGGTACAGCTTGATGCCGTTATCGCGGTTCACCAGCAGCGCGCACCAGTCGCCGTCGGCCGAGCCATCCTCGAACGCGGTGCAGCGATCGACGTAGGCGAGCGTGTTGTCCGGGTCGGCATCGTCGAACTGGCGCGAGGTGTTTTCCAGGTACACCGATTTCAGGTCCCAGTCCTTGTCGTATTCCAGCAGCACCGGCGGCTGCACGTGCTGCAGGCCCACCACCACCTGGTCGTCGCCGTCGATCTTCAGCTGCCGCGTCGGCTCACCCAGCCACAGCGAGCGGGCGAAGGCCAGGTACTGCGGATAGTCGCGGCCGCCATCGCGGCGTGCCGCGGCGCTGGCACTTGGCGCGCGCTTGTCGTCCAGCAGCGACCGGCCAAAGCCCATCGTCTGCAGGTTCGGATCGAGCAGGCTGAGCAGGGTGGCCCCGGAATCCAGGGTCGAGCCGTCTTCAGCGGCCAGCTGGCGCGGGGCGACGCCATCACCGAGGAACAACAGCAGGTTCTCGCGCTTCTGCTTGGTCAGGATATGGCTGAGGTCATTGGGCATGGCCAGGTGATCGGAGGCGATCACGATCAACGTGTCCTTGCCGTACGGGCTGGCCTGGATGCGTTCGACCAGCTGCGAGATCAGGCGGTCGGTGCACTTGAGCGCATTGAGCATGCCGATGTTGCCGTACTGGCTCTGGTAGCGCTCGCCCTTGCAGGCCACCGGCAGGTGCCCGGCCGGGTGGTGCGTGTCCATGGTCAGCGTGGTCAGCATGAACGGCGCATCCTGTCGCGACAGCTGCTCGAAGCGCTGGTAGGCGGTGTCCAGCAGCACGTCGTCATGCACGCCCCACGCCGAGTAGTGGATGCGGCCGATCTTCTTCTGCTGCTTGAACCACGCCAGGTCATGCACTTCATCGAAGCCGTGGCTGGCCAGGAACTGGCCCTTGCCGGCGAACTGGCCGTTGGCACCACCCAGGTAATGGTTGGTGTAGCCCTGCTGCTTGAGGTAATCGCCCAGGCACACGGCCTTGGGCAGGAAGCTGCCCATGCGGTCCATGCTGTTCTCATCACCCTGCGAGGTGGTCAGCGGCACGCCGCACATCGACGACACCAGGCCGGCGATGGTCCAGCCACCGCCTTCGGCCGAGGCCAGCCCGCGCACATCCAGCGACCTGGCCGCCAGGCGGTTGAGATTGGGCATCAGGCCGGGAAACACGGCCTCATCCAGATAGGTGCGCTCCAGGCTCTCGCCGTAGATCCAGACGATGTTGCGTGGGCGCTGCAGGGCCTGCGTGGGCACCTGGTATTCGGGGGCGATACGGGCGAAATCCACCGGGCGCAGCTGCTGGTACAGGCGTTGGCCATCGCGGGCCAGTGGGCTGATCATGATCGTGGCCACCCACAGCGCGGCGAAACCGGCAAACCATGCACCACCGGCCGTGGGGCGGCGCCAACGCTTCACCCGCGTAGCGAACAGCGGCAGCAGCGACACGGCGGCCAGCACGATGAAGCCGGCGATATAGCCCTTGAAGTCGGCGACACCGGCGCCTTCCATGTCCGCACCCAGGTGGTACAGGGTGGCGGCGTTGAGTCCGTCGCCGGACAGCTTGTCGATCAGCCACCAGGCACTGAGCGCCAGCAGCAACAGCGAGAACAAGCCTGCTTTCCACCACACCCACTTTGCGGACGCGAGGAACAACCAGGACAGCAGCAACAGCGACAGCAGCAGAATCCAGAGCATAGGCAGCTTCGGCAGTGACGGGGTGGCGATGGACGTCGTACCGACGCGTGTCCATCCGACCGGCGCTGCTGCAAGCACATCTGCATGACAGGCCGATGACCCGATAGTGCATGCACGAACCTGACTGAAATGTTTGTTGAAATCGTGCGCGCGATATCACGCTGCGAACGTAAATCGAGCGTGAAAACTCACTCTCGATTGCATTAAAAAACTGCATGAATGCACTGTTTTCGCTGATCCACGTCGAGCGTGGATGCGACACTATCGATGCCCGCGTTCCTCGCGCGAACGCGCACGGCGATCGAACAACAATGCGCTGGTCACGATGCCCAGCCCAAGCACCACGCCGATCAGCAACAGCACCAGTGCGATGGCGGGATAGCCCAGCACATGCCAGCCGGTGTCGATCTTCATCATCATTGCCGCCGCCATGATCAACGCGGCGCTGATGATGCCGGCGGCTACGCGGTTGGCGATCTTCTGCAGGTTCTCCATCAGCCGCGATTCTTCCAGCCCGGTCACCTTCATCTGCAGGCGGTTCTCGGCCAGCAGCGCCATGATGTCCGACAGCTTGCGCGGCCCGTCGCGCAGCAGTTGCTGCAGCTCCATCGCCTCGCTGGCCAGGTTGGCGGCCGACAGCGATTTTTTCAGGCGCGCGCGCATCACGTGCTGCAGCTGGCGTTCGACGATGCGGCGCGTGTCCAGATCCGGTGCCAGCAGGCGGCATACGGTTTCCAGGTTGAGCAGCGCCTTGCCCAGCAGGCTCAGCTCCGGCGGCGTACGCAATCCGGACGAGGTGGCGATGCGCACCATGTCCAGCACCACGCGCCCTTCGGAGAAGTTCGCGCTGGCGGCATAGCGTGCGATCAGCTGGCCGGTCTCGCGCAGGTAGCGCTCCTCATCGAATGCCTCCAGCCGCGTGCTGATGCTGATCAGGTCGTCGGCCACTTCCTCGCCGCGGCCATCGACGGCGGCAAACAGGATCTTCAGCAGGCGCTCGCGCAGCCGCGGCGGCATGTGCGCGACCATGCCCAGGTCGAAGATGGCCAAGCGCCCATCAGGCATCACCCGCAGGTTGCCGGGATGCGGGTCGGCATGGATTTCGCCGTGCACGAAGATCTGGTCCAGATAGCCGCGGATCAGCGCCGCCGCCAGCGGGTCCATCGCCTGTTCGGTGCGGCGCACATCGGGAATGGCATCCACGCGCACGCCGGTCGCCAGTTCCATGGTCAGCACGCGATGGCTGCTGTAGTCCCACAGCGGCTGCGGAATCCACAGGCGCCGGAACGGTTTCAAATGCCGGCCGAAGCGCGACAGGTTCTCGGCCTCGGCGTGGTAGTCCAGCTCCTGCATCAGCGTCTTGGCGAATTCGTTGAGCCAGTCGCGCAGGCGCACGCGGCGACCGATCTGGGTCAGATGGTCGGCGGCCAGGGCGAAGCTGCGCAGCACTTCCAGATCCGAACGCAGCTGCGCGGCCACTTCGGGCTTCTGCACTTTCACCGCCACCTCGCGACCGTCGTGCAGCACCGCGCGGTGCACCTGGGCGATCGATGCGCAGCCCAGCGGTTGTGGGTCGAATGCGGCGAACAGCTTGTTCACCGGCGCCCCCAGCTCCTGCTCGACGATGGCGTGGATGCGTTCGACCGGAATCGGCGCCACCTTCTCCTGCATGCGCTCCAGCGCGGTGGCGAACTCCACCGGCACCATGTCCGGGCGGGTCGACAGCATCTGCCCGAGCTTGACGAAGGTGGGCCCCAGCGCTTCCAGGTCGCTGACGAACTGCTCCGGATTGCCGTCCGGTGGCACGTCGGTGTGGCTGCCGGCAGCGTCCAGGTTCATGCCGGAGAACACGCCGGAATGGCGGTAGCGCATCAGCAGGCGCAGGATCTGGCTGCGCCGGTTCATGCCCCGGATCAGCGGGGGATTGCCCGTGGCGGTGGACGGATTGCTCAAACGACACTCCTCGAAGACGACGACCCGGTGTCCGTGATCCCGCCGCCGGCGGGACCGGATTACGCTTCCAGTGTCCCTGCCGCCCGGTGGGCGCGCGGTGAACCCGCTACCGCAGGTGGCGCCTGATCGGTCAGAATCCGCTCATTCCCTTTACTGGATCCCCCATGGCCGGTGCCAGCCTGTTTGCCCTGCTTGACGATATCGCCTCCCTGCTCGACGACGTCTCGGTGCTGACCAAGGTCGCTGCCAAGAAGACCGCCGGCGTGCTGGGCGACGACCTGGCGCTGAACGCGCAGCAGGTAACCGGCGTCAACGCCAACCGTGAATTGCCGGTGGTGTGGGCGGTGGCCAAGGGCTCGCTGGTGAACAAGGTGATCCTGGTGCCGGCGGCGCTGGCGATCAGCGCGCTGGAAGCCTGGCTGCACAGCCGCGGCTGGAACGTGCCGCTGATCGTGCCGCTGATGATGATCGGCGGCGCCTTCCTGTGCTTCGAGGGCGTGGAGAAGCTGGCGCACCGGTTCCTGCATTCCGCCGATGAGGACGCCGAGCACCAGGCCGAGCGGCGCAAGGCGCTGGCCGATGCGCAGGTGGACATGGTCGCGTGGGAAAAGGACAAGGTGAAGGGCGCGATCCGCACCGACTTCATCCTCTCGGCCGAAATCATCGTGCTGTCGCTGGGCGTGGTTGCCACGGCGTCGTTCATCAACCAGGTCAGCACCCTGGTGGTGATCGCGCTGGCGATGACCGTGTTCGTCTACGGGCTGGTCGCCGGCATCGTCAAGCTGGACGACCTGGGCCTGTACCTGTCGCGCAAGGGCGCGGCGCTGGCGGCAGTCGGCCGTGGCCTGCTGGTGTCGGCACCGTGGCTGATGAAGTTCCTGTCGGTGGCCGGTACCGCAGCGATGTTCCTGGTTGGTGGCGGCATCCTGGTGCACAACGTGCCGGCGCTGCACCACGCGGTGCAGGCGCTGGGCGGTGAAGGCCAGTGGGGCTGGCTGGTCAACGCGCTGGGCAACATGGTGGTCGGCATCATCGCCGGTGCCATCGTGCTGGCGGCGGTGACCGGGTTCCAGAAGCTGCGCGGCAAGTAAGCGCCGGCCCGCTGCCCGGAAGAGGCCGACCTTGGTCGGCGGTTTGTTGTCCGCGCGTGCCAACCAAGGTTGGCACCTACCCAGCGGTTTCCGGCGCCTTGCCCTGTGGAGGCCGACCTTGGTCGGCGGTTTGTTGCCCGCGCGTGCCAACCAAGGTTGGCACCTACCCAGCGGTTTCCGGCGCCTTGCCCGGTAGAGGCCGACCTTGGTCGGCGGTTTGTTGCCCGCGCGTGCCAACCAAGGTTGGCGCCTACCCAGCGGTTTCCGGCGCCTTGCCCGGTAGAGGCCGACCTTGGTCGGCGGTTTGTTGTCCGCGCGTGCCAACCAAGGTTGGCACCTACCCAGCGGTTTCCGGTGCCTTGCCCGGTAGAGGCCGACCTTGGTCGGCGGTTTTGTTCCCGCAAGCACCAACCAAGGTTGGCACCTACCCGCGAGCTAGCCCGCGTGTACCCGGTTCTTGCCTTGGCGCTTGGCCGCGTACAGCGCGTCATCGGCGCGCCGCAGCAGCGTATCGGCATCGTCTCCCGGCTGCCATTGCGCCAGGCCCGCGCTGAAATGCACGGGGATGCGCCGCTCCTGCAGGGTCAGCACGCGATGCGCCAGTGAGCGCTGCAGCCGCTGCACCGTGGCCATGCTGTCCGCGCCGGGGGTTTCGGGAAGCACCAGCACGAACTCGTCGCCGCCCAGCCGGGCGATGCCATCAGTGGCACGCAGCAGCAGGCGGCACACCGCCACCAGGTGCTGCAGCAGCGCGTCGCCACCGGCATGGCCGTGTTCGTCGTTGGTCTGGTGGAAATCATCCAGGTCGAACACCGCCAGTCCGAGCGGCGAGTGGTTGCGTGCGGCGCGGGCCAGCTCGCGCTGCAGCAGTTCATCCAGGCCACGCCGGTTCAGGGCCTGGGTCAACGGATCGATACGCGCCAGATCGCCGGCCGCGCGCAGATCCTGTTCCAGCTGGTTGATGCGCTGTTCGGCGCGTTCCACTTCCTGCCGCGCGCTGGCCAGGTGATCGCGCGCCTGCGCCGCCTGCTGCTGCACTTTGCCGGTGTCCTGCATCACTTCCTGCAGCAGGTGGTTGAGGTCGGCGATGCTGCGCGCCTCGCGCAACTGCAGCGCGTAGCTGCCGATGCGGTCGTGGTATTCACCGGTGCTGGCAGCCATGCCATCCATGCGCTCGATGAACTCGCCCATCAAGCTACGCATGGCCGCTTTCGAATCGTCGATTCCCTGCCGCAGCAGGCCCTGCTTGTAGATCACCTCGCGCAGCTCGGCGCGGGTGCGCTCGACCGATTCGGCTTCCAGCGGCCCGGCCAGCAACTGGCGCACGGCCGCGATCTGGCCCTGCAGCCAACTGCGGTCATCCAGCAGCTCGCTGACGTTCTCCAGCAGCAGGGCGAACAACTCAAGCAACAACGCCTGCTGCTCCTGCCAGCTTTCGGCGCGCACACCGATCTGGTGGCCCAGCTCGCGCGCGCCCTGTTCGATCGGTTCCAGTGCCGCGCCCGGTTGCCATTGGCGCAGGCGTACGGCCAAGGCCTGCGCCTGCTCGCGCAGGTCGGGATCGTGCTGCAGCAGCGCAACCACCGCGCCGCCCAGCAGCAACC
The DNA here is from genome assembly GCF_002966815.1 of Stenotrophomonas sp. MYb57. NCBI lineage: Bacteria > Pseudomonadati > Pseudomonadota > Gammaproteobacteria > Lysobacterales > Lysobacteraceae > Stenotrophomonas > Stenotrophomonas sp. MYb57. The sequence continues at coordinate 4,320,579 of NZ_CP023271.1, read as the reverse complement.
GCAGCTGCTCGGACAGGCGCAGGCTGTCGGGCTGCCCATCGGGCGAGTGCTGGTCGATGGTGCGGATGTATTTATCGATCAGCTGCCGCATCGCCCGGCCATAGCGCGGCCAATCGGCACTGGCCTGCGCCGATTGCAGGCGATCACCCATGTCGCCCAGCTCGCCCGGCAGGGTGGCCATGCCATTGGCGAAGGCGGCCAGCAGCGGCTCGGGGGCATCGGCCCCGGCAAACAGCTGCTGCAACGCCACGCTGCTACCGCCCTGCAGTACCACCCGATCGCCGCGCCCGTCATCGACCACCGCGCGTACGCGCGCAGGCGGCCCGATGGCGGTGCCGGGGGCAGGGCGGGGGTCGGGCTGGTCCGTCATGGAACGCATCCTGGGATGGCAGGGGGGCTGGTCACAGCATATCGGCGCAACCGGCGGTGGCTTGAACCGATAGGATGGTCGACAGGATGCCGCAGTGGAGGTGGGTATGCGTGTGATGTTGCTGGGGGCGACGGGACTGGTCGGAGGCCACGCCCTGTCGCAGCTGCTGGCCGACCCCCGCTGCAGCGCCGTGGTCGCGCCCAGCCGTCGCCCGCTGGCTGCGCCGCACGGGAAACTGCACAACCCGGTGCTCGACTTCGCCCGGCTGCCCGATGCGCCGGACTGGGCCCGGGTGGACGCGGTGATCTGCGCCCTGGGCAGCACCATCGCCCAGGCCGGCAGCCGCGAGGCGTTCCATCGCATCGACCACGATTACCCGCTGGCCTTCGCCCGCCTGGCCCTTGCGCAGGGGGCCCAGGCCTTCGCGCTGAACTCGGCCGCAGGCGCCAACCCGCGTTCGTCGATCTTCTACAGCCGGGTCAAAGGCGAGCTGGAGCGCGACCTGCGCGCGCTGGGTTTCCCGTCGCTGACGCTGGTGCGGCCGGGGCTGATCGGCGGTGAGCGGCAGGAGGTCCGCCGTGGCGAACACTTCGCGCTGCAGGTGCTGGGTGTGCTGGGGCCGGTATTGCCACGTGCGTGGCGGATCAATCCGGCACCGGAGATTGCCCACGCGCTGGTGGATGCGGCGCTGGCGGCAAAGCCGGGCGAGCGCGTGGTGCCGTCGCGCGATCTGGTCGGCTGATGTCCCGCGCGCTGCGCCTGAACCAGCTGCTGCAGGTGCTGCGCCGCCACCGCCGGCCGGTGGCCGGGCAGGCGCTGGCCGAAGAACTGGGCATCAGCCTGCGTACGCTGTACCGCGATATTGAAACGCTGCGCGAGCAGGGCGCCGATCTGCGCGGGGAAGCCGGTGTCGGCTACCAGCTGGAACCGGGCGATGTGCTGCCGCCGCTGACCTTGCCACCGGCCGAGATCGACGCGCTGGTGCTGGGCCTGCGCTGGGTGGCGGCACGCACCGAGCCGGCCTTGGCCGAGGCTGCACGTGATGCCCTGGCGCGGATCGCGCACGTGCTGCCGGCGGCGCGACGCGATGCGCTGCGTGACAGCGGCCTGCGGGTGGGGCCATCGCGAACGACGGCCAAGGTACCCCCGGCGCGGCTGCAGGCCGTACGCGAAGCGGTGGGCACGCAGCAGCGGCTGCAGTTCGCCTATGAAGATGCGCAGGGCCGGCGTACCGAGCGCGTGGTCTGGCCGTTCGCACTGGGGTACTTCGATGAAGTGCCGATGCTGGCGGCGTGGTGCGAGGGCCGCGAGGACTTCCGTCATTTCCGCCTGGATCGCATTCGCCATGCTCGTGCGTTGGAAGAGCACTACCTGGTGCCACGCGCGACCTTGTTGCGGCGCTGGCAGAAGGCGCAGGGCATCGCTCCGGATTGGCTGGACCGTTCGTGACGAGGTCGAGCTTGCTCGACCGCTTCTGGTCGTTGCTCTGGCTTTGGTAGATGTCGAGCTTGCTCGACGCTCTCGCTCTTCGCGGAGAGCAGTCGAGCAAGCTCGACATCTACCAAAGCCAGAGCAAAGGCAGTCGAGCCTGCTCGACGCTGCTGACAGGATCTGTCAGCAGGGCAGGGCCACCATGACCGCTCCCAACCACGGAGCTTTCCCATGTTCAAGCCAAGCACCCTGCTGCAGTACGTGCGCGACGTTGCCACCAGTGCCACCTTCTACAGCGGCATCCTCGGCACGGCACCGGTCGAACAGTCACCCGGCTTTGCCCTGTTCCTGCTCGGCGATGGCGCCGCACTCGGCCTGTGGCAGCGCGATGACGTGCAGCCGCCGGTGGATGCGCAGGCCGGCGCCGCTGAACTGGCGATGGTGGTGGCCAACCCCAACGCTGTGCAGCAGACGCATGATGCGTGGGTCGCACTCAGTGTGCAGATCCTGCAGGCACCGGTAACGCTGGAATTCGGCCACACCTTCGTCGGCGCCGATCCTGATGGGCACCGCCTGCGTGTCTACAGCCGCGCCGAGGGCATGGTCGCGCGCGATTGATCCAGGAATTTCGTATAGCAGAGCCCAAGCTCGGCTTGTTTCATGCCTTCATCCACGCATGGCGTGGATCTACTGAAAAGCAGCCGAGCATGGCTGGGCGACATAGTGGAGCAGGCACAAAAAAACGCCGGGCAATGCCCGGCGTCTTTTCAACTCATGTGCCAACCAAGGTTGGCACCTACCGATCAGCTGGCCAGCGCCAGATCGTCCATCATCGCGCGCAGGAAGCGGGCCGCTTCACCGCCGGTGGCGGCGCGGTGGTCGAAGGTCACCGACAGCGGAATGACCTTGTGCGCTTCCACGCCGCCCATCACCGGGGTCATCTGGTGGCGGGCACGGCCGGCACCGACGATGGCCACGCACGGCGGCACCACGACCGGGGTCGCGTAGCGGCCGGCGAACATGCCGAAGTTGGACAGCGAGATGGTGTAGCCGCTCAATTCCGAGGCCGCGATTGAACGCGCTTCCACCTGCTCGCGCAGACGGTTCACGCCTTCACGGATGCCACGCGCGTCGAGCATGTCGGCGTTGCGCAGGGCCGGCACGAACAGGCCGTCGTCGGTATCCACGGCGATGCCGATGTCCACCTGCGCGTGCAGGGTGCGGGTCAGCGCTTCACCGTCGAACCAGGCGTTCATCGCCGGCACCTTCTGCGCGGCGACCACGATCGAGCGCACCAGGCGCGCGGTGACGTCGTTGCCCGGCAACCAGGCGTGGATGTCGGCGTCGTCGTTCAGCGTGGTCGGCACGACCTTGCTGTGCGCATCGGCCATGACGCGGGCCATGTTGCGGCGCACGCCCTTCAGCGGTTCCGGCTGGCCCTTGGCGACCACGCCCGGCGGCTGGGTGCGCATCGGCTTGCCGGCAGCAGACAGCGGGGTGCGTGCGTCGGACTGTACCGGTGCGGCCACCTGGGCCGGCGCCGGTGCGGCGGCAGCCGGTGCAGCAACCGCTGCCGGAGCCGCGCCGATCTTCGCGCTGCCGTCGGCTGCGGCCTGCTTGACGTCGGCCATGGTCACCGCGCCATCGGCGCCGGTGGCACGTACGCGGCTCAGGTCCACGCCCAGCTTGCGCGCGGTGGCCCGCACCGCCGGCACGGCCTTGACGCCGCCCACGGCCAGCGCCTGTTCGGCATGCACAGCGTTGGAGCTCTGCATCGCGCCGACCACGGTGCCGGCGTCATCACGCTCGGCGGCAGCAGGCTTGGCTTCTTCTGCAGCTACCGGGGCGGCTGCGGTGGGAAGCGGCGGCGGCGTCGGAGCTGCGGCGGCAGCCGGAGCGGCATGGCCGTGGCTGTGGCCGGTGTCCTGGCCGTCAGCACGCTGCGGCAGGTTCGGGTCCAGCGCGAAGCTGGCCAGCACCGCGCCGGTCGGGATGATGTCGCCGGCAGCGCCGGACAGCTTCAGCACCGTGCCGGAGAACGGCGAGGGCACTTCGACGACGGCCTTGGCGGTCTCCATCGAGACCAGCGGCTCGTCCAGCTTGATCACATCGCCTTCCTTGACGAACCACTCGACGATGGTCGCGTCCGGCAGGCCTTCGCCCAGGTCGGGCAGGTTGAAGTTCTTGGTCTGGCTCATTTGCAGTTCTCTTCCAGCAGTTCCAGTTCGCGGGCAGGCAACCAGCCCGTCGCGCCATTGGCGCGCTCGGACCACCACCACCCGCCGTGTTCGTGATGAAGCTTGACCATCTCGCCGTTCTCCACATCCAGCTCGCGGGCGTCGTAGTCGCGCAGGGCTTCCGCGCGACCATCGTCCAACAGCTGCAACCACGCTACCGGTGCCCATCCGGCGCGCCCATCGCTGGTGCGCACCCAGGCAAACGCCGGCCATTCCTCGTCACGTACACCTACTTCGACGATCTGGCCGGTGCGGAACCGGAGCGGGTTGGGATACTGGCTGCGGTAAGCCCCGAGAAGGCGGGCCCGCATGTCAGCCTGCCGCCACCGCGCGCTTGGCCGCCGCCACGATCCGCTCCACGCTCGGCAGATACTTCATCTCCAGGCGGAACAGCGGAATGTGGGTGTCGTAACCGGTGACGCGCTCGACCGGAGCCAGCAGGTCGTAGATCGATTCCTCGGCCAGGCGTGCGGCGATTTCCGCGCCGAAGCCCGCGGTCTTCGGGGCCTCCTGCACGATCACGCAGCGGCCGGTTTTGGCCACCGACTCGGCGATGGTGGCAAAGTCCAGCGGACGCAGCGTAGCCACGTCGATGACTTCGGCACTGATGCCTTCGCCGGCCAGCTTGTCGGCCGCTTCCAGCGCTTCCTTCACCTGCGCACCCCAGGTCACCAGGGTCACGTCGGTGCCATCGCGCAGCACGAAGCACACGTCCAGCGGCAGGGCTTCGCCGTCGTTGACGACCACTTCCTTGTACTGGCGGTAGATGCGCTTGGGTTCCATGTAGATCACCGGATCCGGCTCGCGGATCGCGGCCAGCAGCAGGCCATAGGCGCGCTGCGGCGAGGACGGCAGCACCACGCGCAGTCCCGGCACGTTGGTGAAGATCGCTTCGTTGGCCTCGCTGTGGTGCTCCGGCGCACGGATGCCGCCACCCCACGGCACGCGCAGCACCATCGGGCAGTGCAGGCGGCCACGGGTGCGGTAACGCAGGCGCGCGGCGTGGCAGATGATGTGGTCGACCATCGGGTACATGAAGCCATCGAACTGCGCTTCGGCCACCGGCTTCATGCCCTGTGCGGCCAGGCCGATGGTGAGGCCGGCGATGGTGGTTTCATCCAGCGGGGTGTCGAGGATGCGGTCGGCGCCGAAGCGCTGCTGCAGGCCGGCGGTGGCGCGGAACACGCCGCCGTTGACGCCCACGTCTTCGCCCAGCACCAGCACCGACTTGTCGTGCTCCAGCTCCCAGGCCAGCGCCTGGGTGATGGCTTCGATGAGGGTGATCGGGGTGTCGGTCATGTTCTGTTCTCCGCGCGCGACGGCAGCGCTGTCGGCGGCGTTGGTATGCGCGCTGGACGCGCCGTTCTTGATCTCATCCATGGCGCTGCTCCAGGGCGATCGCCTGGGCACGCTGGGCCAGCAGGTCCTGCGGCGGGTCGGCATAGAGGAAATCGAACATCGCCTCGACCGGCTGCACCGGCGTGTTGAGGTACAGGTTCACTTCCTCGTCCACGCGCTTGCCGCATTCGGCGGTCCAGGCAGCTTCTTCTTCCTCGCTCCAGACACCGGCGTTGGTCAGGTACTTGCGCAGGCGCAGCATCGGCTCGCGCTGCCAGGCATCCTTCACTTCGGCGTCGTCGCGGTAGCGGCGCGCGTCATCGGCGGTGGTGTGGTCGGACAGGCGGTAGGTCATCAGTTCCAGCACGGTGCCGCCGTCGCCGGCCAGCGCACGCTCGCGCGCCTGCAGCATGGCGGCCATCACCGCGATCAGGTCGTTGCCGTCCACCTGCAGGCAGTGCAGGCCGCCGGCCAGGCCCTTCTGTGCCAGCGTCTCGGCACCGGTCTGCGCCGAACGCGGGACCGAGATGGCCCAGCCGTTGTTGACGATGCACAGGATCAGCGGCAGCTTGTAGGCACCGGCCGAATTCAGGGCCGCGTAGAAGTCGGTCTTGGAACTGCCACCGTCGCCGCATACGGCCACCGCGATCTGCGGTTCCTTGTTGAGCTTGAACTTCAGCGCAGCGCCTGCGGCGTGCAGGCACTGGGTGGAAATCGGCACGCAGAACGGGAAGTCCTTGGCGGCATTGCCACCGTAGTCGTTGCCGCGCTCGTCGCCGCCCCAGTACATCAGCACGTCGTGCGGGCGCACGCCACGCATGAACATCGCGCCGTACTCGCGGTAGGACGGTGCGAACACGTCGTCCTTCTGCATCGAGGCGCCGATGCCCACATGCGCGGCTTCGTGGCCGAGGCATGCGGCGTATGTGCCCAGCTTGCCGGTGCGCTGCAGCGCGATCGACTTGCCGTCGAACACGCGCACGAACAGCATCTGCTTGAACATCGGCAGCAACGCGCGTGGGTCGCGCAGGGCTTCGGGCAGGTCATCGCGGACGAGCGTGCCGTCCGTGTCCAGATACTGCAGGTATTCGATCTTGAACTCAGCGGCAACCGTCATTGCGTACTGCACCTTCGACAGAGAAGTTACAAATGATATGAATCGCCATGTTAAGGAATGCGTACGAAAAAGCCGTCCTGCGGCGCAGCACGGCCCACCGGCCTTTGTACCCCCTTCCGGGCGCATGATGCCAATAACTTCAACGTATTCAGCCATTGCTGCAAAGCATCACAAGCGACGCTGGGCTGAGCGCCAGTAGAACGGCGCAAACGGTTCCACGCGCAACCACCGTTCCACAGGCCTACCGCACGCCCCGGTACGGTCATCGCGGCTGCCAGCGCGGCGGCAACGCGCTACCCTTGCCGCCCCCGATCTGGTCCCGCCCATGTCCGTCGACAACAACCAACGCGATCTCGAAGCCGGTATCCACACCGATCTGCAGGGGCGGCTGACCTACGGCGGCTACCTGCGGCTGGACCAGCTGCTCAGCGCGCAGCAGCCGCTGTCCAACCCGCCGCATCACGACGAGATGCTCTTCATCATCCAGCACCAGACCTCCGAGCTGTGGTTGAAGCTGCTGGGCCACGAGCTGGGTGCGGCGATCGGCTTCCTGCAGCGCGATGAGGTCTGGCAGTGCCGCAAGGTGCTGGCGCGCAGCAAGCAGGTGCTGCGCCAGCTGACCGAGCAGTGGTCGGTGCTGGAAACGCTCACCCCGTCCGAGTACATGGGCTTCCGCGACGTGCTGGGTCCGTCCTCGGGCTTCCAGTCGCTGCAGTACCGCTACATCGAGTTCCTGCTGGGCAACAAGAACGCGCAGATGCTGCAGGTGTTCGAGCACGACACGGCCGGGCAGGCGCAGCTGCGCACCGTGCTGGAGGCGCCGAGCCTGTACGAGGAATTCCTGAAGTACCTGGCCCGCTTCGGCCACGCCGTGCCGGCGGTGTACGAGGCGCACGACTGGACCCAGCCACACGTGGCCGACGACAGCCTGCAGCCGGTCTTCGAACGCATCTACCAGGACACCGACCGCTACTGGCGCGAGTACGCGCTGTGCGAGGACCTGGTGGACCTGGAAACGGCCTTCCAGCTGTGGCGGTTCCGCCACATGCGCACGGTGATGCGGGTGATCGGCTTCAAGCGCGGCACCGGCGGCTCGTCCGGCGTGGGCTTCCTGGCCAAGGCGCTGGAACTGACCTTCTTCCCTGAATTGTTCCAGGTACGCACCACCCTGCAGGCCGCGCCCCCGCCGGATCTGGCCTGATCCCCATTCAGCTTGGCCGCCCGCGGCTGGCTGGATCGTTTCAGATGCAAGTTCAGCGAGCAGGCTGCGACCTGCCTCAAACGGCGTGTATTTGACGTGAACGCCAGAAGTCGGTGATCCTCGCGCGTTGCTTCACCGCACATCGGACGTGCCTCCATCCACCGAACCAGGAATTCCGCATGAGCGTAAACGCCACTGCGAACACCCCAGAGCCGGCGCTGCCGGACTTCAACACCACGATGGGCCATCCGCGCCCGTTGTGGATGCTGTTCATGACCGAGTTCTGGGAGCGCTTTGCGTTCTACGGCATCCGCTGGGCGTTGGTGCTGTACATCGTTGCCCAGTTCTACAACGGCAATGCCGCCGGTGAAGGCGACGCCAGCCGCATCTACGGCGCCTACCTGGCGCTGGTGTACGCCGCAGCGATCTTCGGCGGTTACGTGGCCGACCGCGTGCTGGGGTACCAGCGATCGATCCTGACCGGCGCGATCATCATGGCCGTCGGCCTGTTCATGATCTCGCTGCCGCAGGAGCACATCTTCAAGCTCGGCCTGGCCACGATCATCGTCGGCAACGGTCTGTTCAAGCCCAACATCTCGACCATGGTCGGCAAGCTGTACGGCCTGAAGGACGAACGCCGCGACTCGGGCTTCACCATCTTCTACATGGGCATCAACATCGGCGCGATGATCGCCCCGGTGCTGACCGAGTACCTGGCCCGCAAGGTCTTCGGCACCTCGGAAATGCCGTCCTACAAGGTCGTGTTCATCGCTTCCGGCGTGGGCATGCTGATCTCGCTGGTGTGGTTCTACATCGGTCGTGCCGGCCTGAAGGGCATCGGCGCACCGCCGGCCGGTGCCGAAGGCTTCGGCCGCATCGTCATGGTGCTGGTCGGTTCGCTGTTCGCCATTCCGGTGGCCTACTTCCTGCTCGCCACCGGCGCCACCGCGTTGGCCTGGATCCTCGGCGTGATGTTTGCCGCGCTGGCCGTGCTGCTGCTGGTGGAAGGCATCCGCGAGGGCAAGGTGCAGCGCGACCGCGTGATCGCCATGCTGATCATCTTCGCCTTCAACGTCATGTTCTGGATGTTCTTCGAACAGGCCGGCAGCTCCTTCACCTTCCTGGCCGAGAACATCGTCAACCGCCAGCTGGGTGATTGGACCTTCCCGACCGCGTGGTTCCAGTCGGTCAACTCGGTGGCGATCATCACCCTGGCGCCGATCATCGCCTGGATCTGGGTGGCCCTGGGCCGCGCCAATCCATCCATCCCGCGCAAGTTCGGCCTCGGCCTGCTGTTCAACGGCGCAGCCTTCGCCCTGCTGATGTTCGCCCTGTCGACCATGGTCGTGGACGGCAAGATCCCGTTCTGGACCCTGTTCATGGTCTACGTCATCCAGTCCGTCGGTGAGCTGTGCCTGTCGCCGATCGGCCTGTCGATGGTGACCAAGCTGGCCCCGGTGCGCCTGGTCGGTTTCGGCATGGGTGGCTGGTTCCTGTCCACCGGCATCGGCAACAACCTGTCGGGCATCTTTGCCGGTGCGGTCAGCGGTGAAGGCGGCATGACGGTCGAATCGGCCCTGAAGGGGTATACCTTCGGGTTCTGGGCCTTGATCGGTTCGGGTGTGGTCCTGTTCCTGGTCGCGCCGCTGATCAACAAGCTGATGCATGGCGTGAAGTAATGAGAGGGTAGTGGGCATGCGTACAACGTTCGGTGGTGCAGTGGTGGCAGTGGTGTGTGCGGCGCTGATCGGCGCCTGTTCGCAGCCTCAACCTCCCGCGGCCCCCGAGCCCACGCGGCCCCTCGACACCCGCCCCACCGAGCCACCGGTCGCTGACCCCAGCGAACCGGTGGCCTCGGGGAACACCCCGGCGGCGGCCGACATCGCCGCCATTGCCGGGCTTGGCGCGCAGTTCGACCCGGCCCGCAATCCCGTTGCCGACCTGGAAACGGCCAAGGTCGAGGCCCAGCGCGGCAACAAACGCATCATTCTGGAAGTGGGCAACGCCGCGTGCGAGCCCTGCCATGCGCTGGATGAAGCCGTGGAAGGCAATGGCGATCTGCGCCGCTTCCGTGATGCCCACTACGTGTGGGTGAAGGTCAACGACAGCGCCGAGAACCCGAACGCGGCGTTCCTCGGCCAGTTCCCGCCGCTCGAAGGCGAGCACCCGCACCTGCTGGTGATCGATGCCGACGGCACCCTGCTGGCGCCGCAGCCCAGCGAAGCAATGCGCAAGGGCAATGCCGTGCAGACCGCACGCGTGATGGCGTTCCTCAAGCAGTGGGTACCTGATCGGTAGCGCCCGGCGTTTCCCGCCCGCTGCCCGGCCATCCACGCGTGGCGTGGATCTACAGATCATTACCCTTCGGCCGTTAATGGCAAGGACCTCACTGCGCCACCCGGCGCGACCGGAGCGCCCATGCACAGCGACCACGCCGAACGCCTGCCCGAACCTGCCAGCCCGTTGGCCGAAGGAGAGGCACCCGATGGCGTGAGCCTGCCTGCGCAGGAAGCCCTGCTGGATGACGCCGGCACCGGCGACGACACGCTGGAGTTGGCACCGCCGCGGCATCGGCTGCCGCAGATCGCCCTGCCCGACAACGTGGTGCTGAAAGGCGCGGTGCAGAAGCTGGTGGAACAGAAGGCGCGGCTGGATCGACTCGCCGCCGAAGGACAGCTGGCCGGCCTGCTGCCGCCGGAATGGCACGGCAACGGCGTGCGTGCCATCGACCTGTCCAGTTTCGTGCAGGGCGTGCTGCCGTTCCTGCAGCCCGCTGAGCGTGGTGAAACCGCACCAGCCCGCCTGCCGGTGCGCCATGTGCTGGGCGACGACAGCCGCTGGGGCCTGGCCGACGTGCCCGAACCGAAGTCACTGGCCTGGTACCTGGCCAGCGATGACCGCGCCAACGCGGGCAGCAAGGATGTCGCCGAGGCCTATCTGGTCGGCGCGCTTGGCCTGGCCTGGATGCAGGAAGGGCGCAGCCGTCCCGGCTTCCTGCGTGCGATGGACCAGGACAGCCTGGCGGCCCGGGTGACCATGCTGGGCTACCCGCCGCCGAGCGAGCTGGCGTTGTACAGCGTGACCGCACACGGCCAGCCGCAGATCTGGTGTGTGCATGGGCGGCGCAGGCTGCGTCCGCTGGTGGCGCCATGGCTGAGCGTGCCGCTGCTGACCGCCTATGGCGTGCCGGCACCGGTGGCGTGGCCGGGCAGCTTCCCGCCCGTCGAGGCCGTGGCCGAGGCGATTGCCGCCGCGCGTCCGGGCAAGCTGTTGCCGGAAGTGGATCTGGGCAAAGTGGTAGCGAAGATCGCCGAAGATGCCTCGTCCGAAGCGTGGCAGCCGGTCAGCCTGCTGCAGCTCAACACCTGGTCGCCGCGCTGGCCGTTCTTCCTGGGCACCTTCGTCGGCCTGCCGTCGCTGCTGCTGGTCACTGCCGCACTGGCGTTGCCTGGGGCGGTCGAAGCGGCCACTGTTGCCGCCTCGCTGGGCTTTGCCGGTGGCGCCATCGGCGCGCTTGCGGTGCCGTGGATCCATGCGCGGCGCAAGCATCTGAGCTGATCGAGTGGGTCATCCACGCATGGCGTGGATCTACTGGGAAGCGCCATAGCGCACCCACATATGGTGCGGATCCATCCGTGTGCGTGATGCGGTAGATCCACGCCATGCGTGGATGCTCCTCCATCCGCCTCTCAGGGTTCGGCAATCACCCGCAACGCACTGGCATAGCCCTTGGCGAGACTGGTCAGGTCAAGCAGCCGGTTCAACGACAGCAGCAAGCCTGGCTGGCAGGCCTTCAGGCGATGATGCTCAAGCCAGGCCTCGGTGACGGTTTCCAATGTGGCCAAGGCCTCATCGATGCGCTGCAGGTCGGCATCGCGGTCGATGGGCCCGGTGGTGGGGTGATGGGGGCGTGTCATGGCGAAGCTCCGTAGCGGGCCGCCGGGAAGGCGGCAGGCGGTGCGTGGTTGAAAGACCGTGATCCGAAGGAGAACGGCGGCCATGCGGCCCCACGCACCGCCCGCCAGAGCAGGGCAGCGCGAGTCGTTGCCGCCCGCGATGGGCGGCGACGGGTGCGGCGTGGTTTCCTTCGGATCATCGGGCTTTCAACCCCGGCAGCGGAGCGCCGCTGCGTTCCCACCCTCAGGCCTGTGCAGCCCGCCGTCCAATAGGCCATGCCACTCGATGCGCGAATGTCGATACAGCCGCTCTGTGGATCAGGACTCTACCGGCCCCATTCCGAGACATCAGGCGGTAAACGCGACATGTTGAGTCGAACCCGGCCGAAAGACCGTTCGTCGGCGGGCCATGAACGCCGCGCGTTGCACGTCATCAATGGCCTGCGCCGGATCCCTCACAGCGCAGCCCGCGACATCATCCACGCGTGGCGTGGATCCATGTGTCGACCAAGGTCGACACCTACCAAGGGCGGCGAGGGCGCCGCCCCGAAGGGGTCAGACCCCTTCGCCCATCCGCTCCAGGCCATCGCCGGCCAGGCGCAGGATCAGCTTCTCCAGCACCTGCTCCTCTTCCTCGCTCAGCACCGACATCAACTTGCGGGTGATCTCGATCACCATCGGCGCGATCGTTTCGTATACCTCGAACCCCGCCGCCGACAGCGCCAACACCGAACGGCGGCGGTCATCGCCATGCGTCTCACGCTTGATGAAACCGCGCTCCAGCAGGCGGGCCACCGCGCGGCTGACCGCGACCTTGTCCATTGCCGTGCGGTCGGAGACCTCGCTGGCGGACGACCCGGGGTACAGCGCCAGGATGGTGATCACCCGCCACTCCGGAATGGCCAGGCCATAGCGGTCGCCGTACAGCTTGGCGATGTTGCCGCTGACCCGGTTGGACAGCACGCTCAGCCGGTACGGCAGGAACTGTTCCAGGTCGAGCAGGACGTGGGAGGCACGCAGGCGGGTGGAAACGGGATCGGCGGGGCTCATGTTGCGGTGCACCTTGCTGGTGGTTTCAAGTGTAACTATAAGTGTTGGGTCCGTACCCTGCATTCTCGCCGGGTCCAACCCCGCCCGCACCTGGTTTGTGCCGATGCGGCACCGATTCGGAGCCACGCCATGAATACCGCAGTCCCGTCCGCCTCGCATCCCAACCCCGGCATGCAGGTCACCACCTTCGAAAACCCGATGGGCATCGACGGCTTCGAGTTCGTCGAATTCGCCGCACCGGCCGGCCGTGGTGCCGAGCTGCACGAGTACTTCCGCAAGATGGGCTTCAGCGCGGTGCTCAAGCACAAGCAGCGTCCGATTACCGTCTATCGCCAGGGCGACGTCAACTTCCTGGTCAATGAAGACCCCGATTCGTTCGCCGCCGACTTCGCTGAAAAGCACGGCCCGTGCGCCTGCGGCTTCGCCATCCGCTTCAAGAAGCCGGGCGCGGAGGTCTACCAGACCGCGCTGGGCAATGGCGCCGAAGCCATCGCCTTCAAGCCGGAGAGCAAGGCGGTGAGCGCCCCGGTCATCAAGGGCATCGGTGACTGCATGCTGTACCTGGTGGACCGCTACGGCGAAGCCGGCAGCATCTTCGATGGCGACTACGAGCTGATCGCCGGCGCCGAGCTGCGCCCGAAGGGCTTCGGCCTGACCTTCATCGACCACCTGACCCACAACCTGTACTTCGGCAACATGCAGCAGTGGTCGGACTATTACGAGCGCCTGTTCAACTTCCGCGAGATCCGCTACTTCGACATCAAGGGCCTGAAGACCGGCCTGGTGTCCAAGGCGATGACCGCGCCGGATGGCATCGTGCGCATTCCGCTGAACGAATCGTCCGACCCGAAGAGCCAGATCAACGAGTACCTGGATGCGTACAAGGGCGAGGGCATCCAGCACATCGCCTGCTTCACCGAGAACATCTACGAAACGGTCGAAGCCATGCGCGCGCAGGGCGTGGATTTCCTCGACACGCCGGAGACCTACTTCGATGTGATCGACCAGCGCGTGCCGAACCACGGTGAGGACGTCGCCCGCCTGGCGAAGAACAAGATCCTGATCGACGCCGACCCGGAAACCCACCAGCGCAAGCTGCTGCAGATCTTCACCCAGAACTGCATCGGCCCGATCTTCTTCGAGATCATCCAGCGCAAGGGCAACGAAGGCTTCGGCGAAGGCAACTTCACCGCGCTGTTCGAGAGCATCGAACGCGACCAGATCCGCCGCGGCGTGCTGTAAGGTTTCCACAACGGCACCTTCTCCACCGGTAGCGCCGGGCCATGCCCGGCGGCTTTCCCCAGGCTTCCAGGAACCCCCATGTCTTCCTCCATCACCGCCCGCGGCTACCAGTCCGGTTTCGGCAACGAGTTCGCCAGCGAGGCCGTGCCCGGTGCGCTGCCCGTCGGCCAGAACTCGCCGCAGAAGGTGGCCCATGGCCTGTATGCCGAGCAGCTGACCGGTACCGCATTCACCGCACCGCGCGGCAGCAATCGCCGCAGCTGGCTGTACCGGATCCGTCCGGCGGTTACCCACGGTGAGTTCACTCCCTTCGCGCAATCGCAGCTGCAGTGCGATTTCAGTGCACAGCCGGCTTCGCCGAACCAGCTGCGCTGGAGCCCGCTGCCGCTGCCGGAACTGCCCACCGATTTCGTCGAAGGCCTGTACACCATGGGCGGCAACGGCTCGCCCGACGCGCATGCCGGTGTCGGCATCCATCTGTACGCGGCCAACCGTGACATGGTCGGCCGCTACTTCTACGACGCCGACGGCGAACTGCTGATCGTGCCGCAGCTGGGCAGCCTGCGCCTGCTGACCGAGCTGGGCGTGATCGAAATCGAACCGCAGCAGATCGCGGTGATTCCGCGCGGCGTGCGCTTCCGCGTCGAGCTGCCGGATGGCCCGAGCCGCGGCTACATCTGCGAGAACTTCGGCGCACTGCTGAAGCTGCCCGACCTGGGCCCGATCGGTTCCAACGGCCTGGCCAATCCGCGCGATTTCGAGACTCCGCATGCCGCGTTCGAAGACGTCGACGGCGATTTCGAACTGATTGCCAAGTTCGACGGCCGCCTGTGGCGTGCGCCGATCAATCATTCGCCGCTGGACGTGGTCGCCTGGCACGGCAACTACGCGCCGTACCGCTATGATCTGCGCCGCTTCAACACCATCGGCTCGATCAGCCACGACCACCCGGATCCGTCGATCTTCCTGGTGCTGCACTCGCCCAGCGACACCCCGGGCACCAGCAACATGGACTTTGCGATCTTCCCGCCGCGCTGGCTGGTGGCGCAGAACACGTTCCGCCCGCCGTGGTTCCACCGCAATATCGCCAGCGAGTTCATGGGCCTGGTGCATGGTGCCTACGACGCCAAGGCCGAAGGCTTCGTGCCGGGCGGTGCGTCGCTGCACAACTGCATGAGCGGCCACGGTCCGGATGCCCCGACCTTCGACAAAGCCTCCAATGCGGACCTGTCCAAGCCGGATGTGATCAAGGACACCATGGCCTTCATGTTCGAGACCCGCGGGGTGATCCGCCCGACCGCGCAGGCGCTGGCAGCAAGCCACCGGCAGGGCGATTACCAGCAGTGCTGGAACGGCCTGCGCAACAATTTCCGTTGATCGTCTGCATCCACGCATGGCGTGGATCTATCGGGAATCACGATACCGTATCCACGCATGGCGTGGATCTACCGGAAAGCGCGATATCGCATCCACGCATGGCGTGGATCTACCGGGAAGCGCGATGCCGTATCCACGCATGGCGTGGATCTACCGGGAAGCGCGATGCCGTATCCACGCATGGCGTGGATCTACCGGGAAGCGCGATATCGCATCCACACATGACGTGGATCTACCGGGAATCGCGATATCGCGTGCACGCGTGACGTGGATCCATCCGGGCACGTGATGCAGTAGATCCACGCCATGCGTGGATGCTGTTCACCGGTTCAGGCAATGGCCGCGAACGCACTGCAATGCTCCACCGGCAGCGCCTCCATCAGCCGCTGCCGCACGCGCTGGCAGTACCCTTCCGAGGTCAGCGCCGGCAGCACCTGCAGCGCCGATTGCATCACCCGCAGCACCTCGCCTTCGGCACGCGCCTGCTGCAGGTCGCGGAACAGCGCCGCTGCGTTGGGATGCCGCTGCATCTCCAGGATTCCCAGCACATAGATGCGCGCGGCGACCAGCGAGCGGCGGCGCTCGACCGCCGCAGAAGCGGCAGTGACTGACGGCGCCAGTGGAGCCGGCATCGCAACCGGCGCAGGTGGCGTGGAGGCGGGTGCGTCCGCAGCGGTCACCAGGTAGCCGCCCTGGATCAGCTGGATCACCATCGCTGCCGCGTCCTGCCCAAGCAGTGCGGTCAGCTCGGCGATGCTGCGCTGGCCATCACACAGGATCAGCAGGCGTCGCTGGCGCATGTCCAGCGGTGCGCGGTGGGCCTGCAGCGCGGTTCGGGCGAGGTCGGTCTTGCGCGGTTGCATGGGGAGGACAGCCAAGTCGGTGCTCGCCCAGCCTGAATGAGGGCGATGAAACCGCGATGACAATGCAGCGCCTGCACGCCGGCTGCGGTAGCGTGCACCCACCCTGTGCCAAGGATCCGCACCGATGAAGCATCTCCCGATGGCCGGCCTGCTGCTGTTGTCGTTGGCCGCCTGCAACCGTAGTCCCGACACCGCCGCACCGGCAGCGCCGCCCGCGGCCACCGCACCGGCGAAGGATGCCTCCGTTCCCGCCGACGCCGACCTGGCCACCGCTTCGCCGGTGGATCCGCGCAGCGACAGCCCGGCACGCCTGGATGGCTTCGGCGGCGCCACGCTGGGCGCAGGCATCGCCGAGGTCCGCAGTGGCTTCGGCACCCCCTTGCAGGGTCTGGGTACCGACGCCACTGGCAAGCCGCTGCCTGCCGACGATGCCAATGAAGGCTGCTACTTCCTGCGCCCGCAGGGGGCCGAAGACCCGCGCCTGATGTTCGAAGCGCGCAAGCTGGTCCGCTACGACGTACGCAGCCCGTCCATCGTCGCTCCCGGTGGCGGCCGGGTCGGCATGACCCTGGGCGAGCTGCAGGTGCTCTATCCCGAGCGCGCCGACGTCGGTCCTGACAAGTACGACGACAAGGCCCAGCACCTGCGCGTGCGCCCGGCGCAGGACGGAGCGGCGATCATCGATTTCGCCCTCGGCGCTGACGGCAAGGTCGGCGCCTGGCGGGTCGGCAGGACCCCGCAGGTGGACTACGCCGAAGGCTGCGGCTGATCGGCCATCCTCGGCTCACCCGCCGCGGGTGGGCCGAGCGTAGAATCGCGCCACGACCGCTGGGGAGCGCCCGATGATCGCTATTGCTATTGCCTGGTTCCTGCTCGGCCTGCTGTTGCTGGCCCTGGGTGGGGACTCCATCGTCAAAGCCGTGTCCGGCCTGGCGCAGCGTTTCGGCGCCAGTGCATTCACCGCAGGCCTGCTGTTGCTGGGTATCACCACCTCGCTGCCGGAGCTGGCGGTCAACGCCCGCGCGCTGGTGGTGGGCCAGCCGGAGCTGGCCTTGGGCAATGCCGTCGGCAGCAGCGTGGTCAACCTCGGCCTGACCCTGGCGGTGGCCGCGATGGTCGCGCCGTTGCTGCTGCGCGCGCGCCTGCAGGCCGTGCTGTGGTGGGGGCTGCTGGCCGCGGGCCTGCTGCTGATCGTGTTCGGGCTCGATGGCCGCCTGCTGCGCTGGGAGGCCGGCGTGCTGGTGGCCGGGTTCGTGGTGGTGCAGTTCCTGCTGCTGCGTCGCGGACGCCATGAGAGCGCCGAGGTACAGGCGATCATTGCCGAGTCAGCCCTGAGCCGCACCAGCCTGCCGTTGAACGTACTGCGCCTGCTGGTTGCGGCACTGGCGTTGTATTGGGGCGCGCGCCTGGTGGTCGGTGCCGCCGCTGATTTCGGCGCCGCGCTGGGCTGGACGCCGCTGCTGGTGGGTCTGCTGCCGGTGGCGATCGGCACTGCGTTGCCGGAGGTGGCGGCCGCGGTCGCGGCAGCACGCCGTGGTCACGGCGACATGGTGCTGGGCCACGTGCTCGGCTCCAGCGTGGTCAACCTGATGCTGGTGATCGGTGCGATGGGGCTGCTGCAGCCGCTGGCGTTGCCAGCCTCGTTCGTGCGCCTGGAACTGCCGGCGGTGCTGGCCTTCGCACTGGTGCTGTACCCGATGCTGCGCGGCGACCTTCGCATCAGCCGCATCGAAGGTGCGGTACTGCTGGGCGCGTTCGTGGCCTGGCTGGGGCTGGAAATCGCGCTGGTCACACCGGTCTGAGATAGTGCCGGCCGCTGGCCGGCAACCTCGGCGAACTCGCAGCCAGGCATGGCCTGGCTCTACTGGCGGTTATCCGGGGTCGTGCCGACCAACGGTCGGCACCCACCGTCAACGCGCGGTGGTTTCCTCTTCCCGCTCCGGTTCCGGCGGGGGCAGCTGCTCGTCTTCGGCACGCTCGTTGCCCGGCAGGCTGGGGCGCGTTTCCATCAGCAGCGACAGTGCGGCCTTGGCCATCAGGTGCGCGCTGATCGGTGCGGTGATGAACAGGAACACGGTGATCAGCAGCTCGCGCGGCTGCGGGTCCTGGCCCAGGAAGATGTGGTAGCACACCGAGCACACCAGCACGCAGCCCACGCCCAGCGTGCTGGCCTTGGTCGGTGCGTGCAGGCGCTTGAAGAAGGTGGACAGCTTCACCAGGCCCAGTGCGCCGACCAGGATGAAGAAGCAGCCGAACAGCAGCAGGATCGACAGCGCGATCTGGATGAAGGTGATCATTCGACGATGTCCCGGCGCAGCACGAACTTGCTCAGCACCACGGTGCTGCCGAAGCCGAGCATGGCGATGATCAGTGCCGCCTCGAAGTAGATCGCCGAATTGAGGTACATGCCGAACAGCATCAGCTCGGCGATGGCGGTCACCGACAGCGTATCCAGTGCAAGGATGCGGTCGGGCACGGTCGGCCCGCGCAGCAGGCGCCAGGTGGCCAGCAGCATGGCCAGGCCGACCACGTGCATGCACACCACCAGGGTGGTCTGGATGATCTGGAATCCAGTCATGGGAAGATCTCCATCAACGGGGCTTCATAACGGCGCTTGATCGTGTCGATCAGCTCCTGCGGGTCTTCCAGGTGCAGCACGTGCACCAGCAGGAATTTGCGGTCATCGCTGAGGGCGGCCGACACCGTGCCGGGGGTCAGAGTGATCATGCTGGTCAGCGCGGCGATGCCGTGGATGTTGGCGATGTCCAGCGGCAGCCAGATGAAACCGGGGTGGATGTTCTTTTCCGGGCCCAGCACCTGGATGGCCACGCGGATGTTGGACATCAGGATGTCCCACAGGGTCACGAACAGCAGCTTCGGCAGCGGCCGCAGTGTGCCGATGCGGGCGAACTCGCGGTCCAGGCGCGCGGCGAACAGCGGAATGATCACGCCCAGCAGCAGGCCCAGCAGGAACTGGCCGAGCGTGAAGCTGTCGGACATCAACAGCCAGAACACCACCACCATCACGCTCAGCGCGGGCGAGGGCAGCAGGCGGCGGATCGGGGAACGCTTGGCGGTCATGGCTGGCGGATCTCCGGCGTGGTCGCGCGCAACTGCTGCACGTAGTCGCCCGGCTGCAGCAGCTGGGTGGCGATGGCGTCGGTGTGCTGCATCAGCGGGGCAGCGAACAAGGTCATGCCGATGCCGTACGCCAGCAGGATGCAGGCCGCAAACAGCTCCACACGGCGCAGTGGTGCCTTGCGCGGTGGCGGTGCATCGGGATCGGGCAGCGGCACGCGCCAGAACAGGCGGATGCCGCCGCGGGTCAGGCCCATGATGACCAGCAGGCTGCTGACCAGCACTGCGGTCCACACCGCGCCGGTGTACTGCGCCGGCATGCCGGCCAACAGCGCGGCCTTGGCCAGGAAGCCGGACAGCGGCGGCAGGCCGGCCACCGACACCGCTGCGATCAGGAACAGCACGGCCGGGGTCTCCTTGCCGGGCATCGGTGCGATCACTTCCTTGCGGTCGCTGGCGCCGCCACGGCGGCGTCGGATCAGGTCGGCGACCAGGAACAGTGCGGCGGCGACGAAGCTGCTGTGCGGCAGGTAGTACAGGCCGGCCGACAGCACCTCAGGCGTGCCCACCGAGAAGGCGATGAACAACGTGGCCGCCGAGACGATCACCAGATACGAAATCAGCACGCGCAGGCGCGCGGCGGCCAACGCGCCCAGGCCACCCAGCACCAGCGTCGCTACGCCGGCCCACAGCAGCCAGTCGCGGCCGTAGCCGGCCATCGCCCCCGCATCCTCGCCGAACCACAGCATCTGGATGCGCAGCACGGCATACAGGCCCACTTTGGTCATGATCGCGAACAGCGCCGCCACCGCCGCCGGCGCACGCGCATACGATTCGGGCAACCACAGGTACAGCGGCATCAGCGCGGCCTTGGCACAGAACACCAGCAGCAACAGGCCCATGGTCGCCTTCACCAGGGTCAGCTGCGCAGGCGGCACTTCGGCGATGCGCTGCGAGAGCTCGGCCATGTTCAATGAACCCAGCGAGGCGTACAGCAGGCCCAGTGCGATCAGGAACAGGGTCGAGGCGGTGACGTTGAACACCACGTAGTGCAGGCCGATGCGCATGCGCAGGCCACGGCCGCCACTGAGCAGCAGGCCGTAGGAGGCGATCAGCATCACCTCGAAGAATACAAACAGGTTGAAGATGTCGCCGGTCAGGAAGGCGCCGTTGAGGCCGACCAGCTGGAACTGGAACAGCGCATGGAAGTGCGGTGCGCGCCGGTCCCAACCCGAACACGCATGCAGCAGGCAGGGGATGGCCAGCAGCAGGGTGGTCAGCAGCATCCACGCCGACAGCCGGTCGGCCACCAGTGCGATGCCCAGGCGCGACGGCCAGTCACCCAGCAGGTACACGCGGATGTCGCCGCCAGCGGTGTCGGCGAACAACAGGCCGACCACCACCGCCAGCGCGCCCAGTGCGGTCCACGCCACGGCGCGCTGCACCTTCGGCCCATAGCGGCGGTGTTCGACGAACAGCGACAGCGCAGCGCCAAGCAGCGGTACCAGGATCGGCAGGATCACCAGATGATTCATGCGCGGTCCTCGCCCCGGCGCGGCGGTGCATCGTCGTCCGGCTCGTGCGCGTCCACGTGGTCACTGTGGTTGTCGCTGCGGCTGCGCATGGCCAGCACGATGCTGACGGCGGTCATCGCAAAGGCAATGACGATGGCGGTCAGCACCAGCGCCTGTGGCAGCGGATCGGTGTAGTTGCCCAGGTGGCTCTCCACGCCTTCCTGCAGCACCGGCGCCTTGCCCTGCACCACGCGGCCGCCGGCGAAGATCAGCAGGTTGGTGGCGTAGGACAGGAAGGTCATGCCGAGGATCACATCGAAGCTGCGCGCGCGCAGCAGCAGGTAGATGCCGATGGCGGTCAGCACGCCGATCGCAGAGGCCAGGGCCAGTTCCATCAGTGCATCTCCCCCGTTCGTGCCGAGCGGCGTTGCAGGTCGATCTCGCCCTTGCGCGCGGTGCGCGTCCGCGAGGGTTTGACGGTGGCCATCATCGACAGCATCAGCATCGCGCCACCGAACACCACCAGGTACACGCCGATATCAAAACCAATCGCGCTGGCCAGCGGTACATCGCCGATCAACGGCAGGTGCAGGTCCAGGTGGCCGCTGGTCAGGAACGGCACGCCGAACAGCATCGACGCGGCGCCACTGAGGATGGCGATCAGCAGGCCGGTACCGATGCAGCGGATGTAGTCGAAGCCGAAGCGTGACTCCACCGAGGCGGTGCCCTGGATCACGTACTGGATCAGCAGCGGCACCGCCAGCACCAGGCCGGCGATGAAGCCGCCGCCCGGCGCGTTGTGGCCGCGCAGGAACAGGAAGATGGAGACCGTCAGGGTCAGCGGGAACATGATCTGGGCCAGATCGGCCGGCACCGGCAGCTTGATCGGCGGACCGGGCATGATCTGCTCCGGCGCCATCCGCGTGCGACGCAGCAGCGCATGCACGACCAGTGCGGCAATGCCGAACACGGTGATCTCGCCGAAGGTATCGAAGCCGCGGAAGTCGACCAGGATCACGTTGACCACGTTCTGGCCGTACGCCTCGGGCAGGGCGCGGGCAAGCAGCTCGCCGGCCATGGTGTTCGGCGGCAGGGTCATCGCGCTGTAGGCCAGCGCGCCCAGGCCGGCACCGGCCACGATCGCGATCAGCGCATCACGGCGCTTGCGCCAGCGCGGCCGCTCCGGGCCGGACTGTGCCGGCAGGTAGTTCATGCCCAGCAGCATCAGCACCAGGGTCACCATCTCCACCAGCAGCTGGGTCAGCGCCAGGTCCGGTGCGGACAGGAACACGAAGGTCAGCGCCACCATCAGGCCGACGCCGCCGACCAGCAGCACGGCCAGCAGGCGCTGCTTGTACATGCGCAGGGTCGCCACCGCGCAGGACATCATCACCAGCCACAACGCCCAGCCCAGCAGCGGTATCGGCTGCGGTCTGGTCCATTCCGGCGAGGCCGGGTTGGCAATGTAGGGCGCGGCGGCGACCACGATCGCCACCAGCACCAGGCCCAGCAGCATGCGCTGCAGGCTGCCGTTGGCGATGCCGGCGGTCAACCGCTGCGCACCGGCCGACAGCAGGTCCAGCTGGTGGTGGAAGACGTTGCGTCCGGGCGTGGTGTTGGTTACCGCGTGCAGATCGATCAGCTTGCGCAGGCCGAAGTAGAGGGCCACGCCACCGACCACGCCAGCGGCGCTCATCGCCAGCGGCAGGTTGAAGCCATGCCAGATCGACAGGTTGTACTCGGGCATCGCGCTGCCGAGGATCGAGGCGGCTGCCGCGTGCAATACCGGGGCCACGGTCACGGCCGGGGCGATACCCACCGCCACGCAGATCACCACCAGGATCTCCACCGGCACCTTCATCCAGCGCGGCGGCTCATGCGGCACGCGGTCCAGGCCATGCGGGCCCTTGCCGAAGAACGTGTCGTGCACGAAGCGCAGGCTGTAGGCCACGCCGAACACACCAGCCAGCAGCGCGGCGATCGACACCGCCGTGCGCATGGTGTCGGTGCCACCGGCCGACAGCGCTTCGGCGAACAGCATTTCCTTGGACAGGAAGCCGTTGAGCAGCGGGATGCCGGCCATCGCCAGCGAGGCGATGATCGCCAGCGCGCTGGTGAACGGCATCAGCCTGCGCAGGCCACCCAGCTTGCGCATGTCACGGGTGCCGGTCTCGTGGTCGATGATGCCGGCGGCCATGAACAGCGAGGCCTTGAAGGTGGCGTGGTTGATGATGTGGAACACGCCGGCGACCACCGCCATCGGCGTGGACAGGCCGAACAGCAGGGTGATCAGGCCCAGGTGCGAGATCGTCGAATAGGCCAGCAGGCCCTTCAGGTCATGCTGGAAGATCGCGTTCCAGGCACCGATCAGCAGGGTGATCGCACCGATGCCGCTGACCGTATAGAAGAACAGATCGCTGCCGGCCAATGCCGGATGCAGGCGCGCCAGCAGGAACACCCCCGCCTTCACCATGGTGGCCGAGTGCAGGTAGGCCGACACCGGGGTGGGCGCGGCCATCGCATGCGGCAGCCAGAAGTGGAACGGGAACTGCGCGCTCTTGGTGAAGATGCCCGCCAGCACCAGGAACAGGGCATAGGGGTACAGCGCGCTGGCGCGGATCTGCTCGCCGGCGGCCAGCACCACGTCCAGGTCGAAGCTGCCGACGATGCGGCCGATCAGCAGCACGCCGGCCAGCAGCGCCAGGCCGCCGCCACCGGTGATCACCAGCGCCATCCGCGCGCCCTCGCGCGCGTCCTGGCGGTGCGACCAGAAACCGATCAGCAGGAACGAGCTGATGCTGGTCATTTCCCAGAAGACCATCAGCAGCAACAGGTTGCCCGACAGCACCATGCCCAGCATGGCGCCCATGAACAGCAACAGGTAGGTATAGAAGCGGTGCGCGTTGTCCTGGCTGCTGAGGTAATAGCGCGCATACAGCACCACCAGCGCGCCGATGCCCAGCACCAGCCCGGCGAACATCCAGGCCAAGCCATCCAGGCGCAGGGTGAAGTCCAGGCCGATCTGCGGCAGCCACGGAACCATCGTGCGCACCACCTGGCCATCAAGCACCGATGGGGTCAGCCAGGCGAGAATCGCCAGCCCGCCCAACGGCGCCAGCGCCGCCAGCCAGGCAGCAGTCGAGCGCGAACTACGGGGGAAGGCTGCGACAGCCACTGCCATGAGGAACGGCAGGGCCAGCAGCAGGGGCAGGCTGGGGAGCATGCAGGGAATCCATGATTCACGAGCAGGTCAGGGAGCATAACAGGCTGCCAAATGTCGCCGAAACCCATTGAACAGCGATCAATTGCATGTAACGTGCGCTGATTCATTTTTTCTGCGATGCAGCATGCCGCGCGGATGACCCATCAGGACCCGGTGGGCAGGTCCACCCTACGCACACGCAGGGACAGCGCAGCCCCTGTCGCACAGGGACCGCCGCCGCTGGGCGGGGCAAGGTGAGGAGGTCACCGCGGCAGGCTGGCAGGCGCGCCGTGCAGTGTCGGTGACGGGATCTGCCCGTTCAGGAAACGAAGGCGTCGACGCGGCGACGCTGGTCAGTAACGCCAGTCGAGCTTGCGATAGGCCTTGGCCATCACCCACGCCGGGCCGATCAGCAGGTAGGTCAGGTCGGTCAGGAAGCTGGGCTTGCGGCCTTCGAACTTGTGGCCGATGAACTGCGCGATCCAGGCGACGACGAATACGCCGATGGCCAGCGAGCGCAGGTTGTGCAGGCCGATTTCCGCTTCCAGCAGCCGGCACAGGCAGCCGAACACGAAGAACTGGATGAGCATGCCGATGCCCAGCGGACGCGACAGCTTGTTGTAGAAGCACCACGCGCTGAACATCGCGAACGCCGACCAGATGCCGTACTGGAACCAGGTGATCAGCGGCGGCACGCACCACAGCAGGGCCACCACCGACCACAGGATCGCCGGCACCGCCACCACGTGGATGCGCTGGTTGACCACATTGCGGTGGTCGTCGGAGTAGCTGGCGAAATAGCGGTCGATCGGACGCGCAAGCTGGGTGCTGGTCTGCATGTGGCCAGCATACCCCGGGCGGGGCCGCCAGTAGAGCCAGGCCATGCCTGGCTGCAGTTTCGCCGGGGTTGCCGGCCAGCGGCCGGCACTACCAACCGCCAGTAGAGCCAGGCCATGTCTGGCTGCAGGTTCGCGGGGTTGCCAGCCAGCGACCGGCACTGCCAACCGTCAGTAGAGCCAGGCCATGCCTGGCTGCAGGTTCGCCGAGGTTGCCGGCCAGCGGCCGGCACTACCAACCGCCAGTAGAGCCAGGCCATGCCTGGCTGCAGGTTCGCCGGGGTTGCCGGCCAGCGGCCTGCATTACCAACCGCCAGTAGAGCCAGGCCATGCCTGGCGGCAGGTTCGCCGAGGTTGCCGGCCAGCGGCCGGCACTACCAACCGCCAGTAGAGCCAGGCCATGCCTGGCTGCAGTTTCGCCGGGTTGCCGGCCAGCGGCCGGCACTACCGCACTCAGAACGCCCCCGCCACGCGGGCCGGGGGCGCAGGGGAATCAGTCGACGCTGATCCCGGCCAGGCGCTGCAGCGCCTCGGCGTACTTGGCGCGGGTGCGCTCGATGATCTCCGCCGGGATGCTCGGGCCCGGGGCGGTCTTGCCCCAGTCCAGCGTCTCCAGGTAGTCACGCACGAACTGCTTGTCGTAGCTCGGCGGGCTGGTGCCCACTTCGTACTCGTCGGCAGGCCAATAGCGCGAGGAATCCGGCGTCAGCATCTCGTCCATGATGTACAGGCGACCGTCGGCGTCGGTACCGAACTCGAACTTGGTGTCGGCCAGGATGATGCCGTGCTCGCGTGCGTAATCGGCCGCGAACTTGTAGATGCGCAGCGTCGCGTCGCGCACCCGCTCGGCCATCTCCGCACCGACCGTCTTCACCATCGCGTCGAAGTCGATGTTCTCGTCATGGTCGCCAACGGCGGCCTTGGTCGAGGGGGTGAAGATCGGCTCGGGCAGCTGCTCGGCCTGGCGCAGGCCGTCGGGCAGCTCGATGCCGCTGACCTTGCCGGTGCGCTGGTAGTCCTTCCAGCCGCTGCCGATCAGGTAGCCACGGGCGATGGCTTCCACCGGTACCGGCTTCAGCTTGCGGGTGACCACCGCGCGCTTGGCGTACAGGGCCGCGTCCACGCCCTCGGGCAGCACGCTGGCCACATCGATGCCGGTCAGGTGGTTGGGCATCAGGTGCGCGGTCTTGGCGAACCAGAAGTTGGACACCTGGCAGAGCATCTCGCCCTTGCCCGGGATCGGGTCGGGCAGGACCACATCGAACGCCGACAGGCGATCGGTGGCGACCATCAAGAGGTAGTCCCCCGGTGGGGTACCGGCCGGCAGTCGCTCGCGCGGGATATCGAACACATCACGCACCTTGCCGCGGTGGCGCAAGGGCAGGCCGGGGAGATCGGATTGCAACAGCGTGGTTGGCACGGGCACTCCTGGGGCTTCGTCGAGACGGCTGCCCAGGGGACCCGGCGGGCCCGCAACTGGTCAGCGGGCGGCCTAGTGTAAAGCGGTCCGGGCCCGCTGTGACGTAAAATGAGCGTCCATTTCGTCGGCCGACCCCGGAGCGCCATGCGCTGGTACGGAAAACTGCTCGGATTCATCGCCGGCGCCCTGCTGTTCCGGCCCAATCCGCTGTTCGGCGCGGTGGTCGGCCTGTTGCTGGGGCATGCCTTCGACAGCGACTGGTTCCGCCTGAACAAGGAGAACCCGTACCGCGAGCTGGGGCTGACCTCCGAGGCCACCGATGCCGAGGTCGAGCGCGCCTACCGCAAGCTGATCTCCCAGTACCACCCCGACAAGCTGGGCGGCGCCGCCCCTGAGCTGCAGCAGCAGGCCGAGCAGAAGTCGCGGCGCATCAACGCCGCCTACGACCGCATCAAGACCCTGCGCAAGCGCTGACCCCATTGCCCCGCCTGCGGGCGGGAGACCCCTTTCCCCGTTCCGAAGGCCCCGGCCATGTCCAACTGCCTCATCGCTCCTTCCATCCTCTCGGCCAACTTCGCCCGCCTGGGCGAGGAAGTCGACAACGTCCTGGCCGCAGGTGCGGACTGGGTCCATTTCGATGTGATGGACAACCACTACGTGCCCAACCTGACCATCGGCCCGATGGTCTGCCAGGCGCTGCGCAAGCACGGCGTCACCGCGCCGATCGACGTGCACCTGATGGTCGAGCCGGTCGACCGCATCATCCCGGACTTCGCCGAGGCCGGTGCCACCTACATCAGCTTCCACCCGGAGGCCAGCCGCCACGTGCACCGCACCATCCAGCTGATCCGCTCGCTGGGCTGCAAGCCGGGCATCGTGCTCAACCCGGCCACCCCGGTGGACATCCTCGACTGGGTGCTGGACGACCTCGACCTGGTGCTGCTGATGTCGGTCAACCCGGGCTTCGGCGGCCAGGCCTTCATTCCGTCGGCCTTGGACAAGCTGCGCGTGGTGCGCCAGAAGATCGATGCCAGCGGCCGTGACATCCGCCTGGAGATCGATGGTGGCGTGAAGGCCGACAACATCGGCGAGATCGCCGCCGCTGGCGCCGACACGTTCGTCGCCGGCTCGGCCATCTTCAACGCCAAGACCAGCTACCAGGACGTGATCGCGCAGATGCGCGCCAACGTCGCTGCAGCGCGCTGACAAAAAGGGGACGGAGGGGATTAAGCTCGTTCAATTCCCTCCGTTCCCTCTTCGCCCATGGCACTGTTGAACATCCGCCCGGCCACCGTCGCCGACGCCGGCCTGATCCTTCGGTTCATCCGCGAACTGGCGATCTACGAGAAGGCCGAGCAGTCGGTGCAGACCGATGAGATCGGCATCGCCGAAAGCCTGTTCGGCGCCGACGCCACCGCCCGCGCGCTGGTCTGCGAGGCCAACGGTGAAGCCATCGGCTACGCGGTGTATTTCTACAACTATTCCACTTGGCTGGGGCGCAAGGGCATCTACCTGGAAGACTTGTACGTGAGCCCGGAAAAACGCGGCTCCGGCGCGGGCAAAGCGCTGCTGAAGTACATCGCCCGCCAGGCGGTAGCTGAAGGTTGTGGTCGCTTCGAATGGTCGGTGCTGGACTGGAACACGCCGGCCATCGAGTTCTACACCGCAGCCGGCGCCAGACCGCAGGACGAGTGGACGGTGTACCGGTTGGAAGGTGAGGCGCTGAAGGCATTCGCCGGGTAGGCCGTTTCCTGGTGACTGGTGTGCCGATGAAATACGCCATTGCCGCACTCCGCCAGCGGCTGCCGGCCCCGATTGCCGTCTGCAGGCAGGCGCTGGAGGCTGCCGGCGGTGACCTGTCACAGGCGCACGCCTTGGTGGTTGATCAGCTCGTGGCCGATTACGGGCACCGCACAGGGTTGGGTGCCGCCGAGGCGGCCATCGAGCTGCAGGCCGCTGGCCATGACGTGGAACACGCCATGGTGCTTTGGCGTCGCCGCCACCCATCGCCGCCGCCGCGGCCATTCGCGGCGCTTGAAAAGGGATGGGCGCTGGCAGCGGAGCTGGCTTCGGTGGGCGCCGGGTTGCGCTGCTTCGCCCATGTCATTCCTGGCGAACAAGACACCTACGAGCTGCGCATGATCACCCATGCCGCACGCTTCACCGAGACCGCCTATGGCTTCGACTACGACTACG
This sequence comes from Stenotrophomonas sp. MYb57, assembly GCF_002966815.1. Taxonomy (NCBI): domain Bacteria; kingdom Pseudomonadati; phylum Pseudomonadota; class Gammaproteobacteria; order Lysobacterales; family Lysobacteraceae; genus Stenotrophomonas; species Stenotrophomonas sp. MYb57. The sequence continues at coordinate 4,292,211 of NZ_CP023271.1, read as the reverse complement.
CCATGCAGGACGCGCAGACCAGGGTGGAACGCAGGTTCGTGACCGGAATTCCGGCGCTCGACCTTCTGTTGCAGGAGTACGCAATTGATGAAGCGATGTTGTGCAGCATCGATGCCTTCGACAGCTGCCTCCTGCACGGTCCCATCGAGGCTTACCTGTAAGCCGATATGCAGCGCCGCGCAGCAAAAAAAAGCCACGCCAAACGCTGGCGTGGCCTTGCTGCATGCGTGGGAGGCTGATCCTGCCTCCATCCGTCGTCCCTGCTATGGCCTTCCATTCTCCCGGTGGCCGATGACACCTGCATGACATGCCGCGCGGGCGAGCCCAGCGCCCTGACCTGAACGGTGGCCGCCGCCTTTCACTGGCCCCGAACGCGCGGTTGCTAGCCTGTGCCGCCCTTCCCTGGAAGCACCGCATGAGCACCCCCCGCTGGCGCCTGATCCTCAACGGCAAGTCCGCAGGCAACGATGACCTGCGCGAGGCCGTGGGCCACTGGCGCGAACGCGGCGTGCAGCTGGAAGTGCGGGTGACCTGGGAAGACGGTGATGCCGAGCGCTACGTCGCCGAAGCCATCGACCACGGCGTGGACGTGATCGTGGCGGCCGGCGGCGACGGCACGCTCAGCGCGGTGGCCGAGACGCTGGCCCATCGCGACGAGCCGGCTGAGGCGCTGCCTTCGCTGGCGCTGGTGCCGATGGGCACCGCCAACGATTTCGCCACCGCTGCGGGCATTCCGGTGGAGCCGCAGGAGGCCTTCGCGCTGATTGCCGGCGGCCACCCACGCCCCATGGACCTGCTGCGCGTCGATGCCGACGGCAAGCCATGGTGGTGCGCAAACCTCGCCAGCGGTGGCTTCGGTACTCAGGTCACGGTGGAAACCGATGCCGGCTTGAAGAAGATGCTTGGCGGACTGGCCTATGTCATCACCGGTATCGCCAAGCTCGGCCGCATCGAACCCATCACCGCACGCCTGAGCGGGCCGGACTTCCAGTGGGAAGGTGGGTTCATCGCGCTGGGTATCGGCAACGGCCGTCAGGCCGGTGGCGGCCAGCAGCTGTGCCCCCAGGCACTGATCGATGACGGCCTGCTGGACGTCACCGTGGTGCCGGAACTGGAGGGTGAAGTCGCAGCCACCCTTGGACAGATGCTGACCGGCGGCAAGGAGGCGGCGCTTGAACGTGTCGCCACGCGCGCGCAGCTGCCGTGGCTGCAGATCGACGCACCGCAGCCGTTGACGTTGAACCTGGACGGCGAACCGGTGCAGGCACGCCGCTTCCGCATCGACTGCGTGGCGGGCAGGGTGCGGATGCATCTGCCGGATGACTGCGTGCTGCTTTCCGGCAGCTGAGACAGGAATCAGAGCAGCGGAATGTCTTCTTCCTTGCTCGGGAATTTGAAGGCCTCGCGCTTCCTGCGGATGTGTTCGGGCATCGGCGGGCGGGGGATGTTGCGCTCAGCCAGCCATTGCTGGCATTTCTTCTGCCACGGCAGGTTGTCCGGCGTGGTGATTTCCCAGTAGATGTCCTCGACCATCTTCTGCCGGCCAGGCTGGCTGGACCCTTCCGGCTTTGCAATCGCTGGATCAGCACCATGTTCCAGTAGCCAGTAAGCGTAGTCGAAGCCGCCTCGCGCTGTGTACCAGCTCAGGACCGTGTCATCGCCCAGGTCCAGGCTTGATTCATTGATGTTGGCCCCGTTCTCAATCAGTACCTGGATGTTCTTCCACTGATTTCCGCTGAGGAATGCCTGCAGCAGTAGAGTCTCGTTGGCTGAGTTGCGGGTGTTGGGGTCTCCGCCATGCTTCAGGAGCAGCTCCAGGAAGCGAGGGTCGTCCATCTTTGCCGCGTAGACCATCGCATTGTTGTAACCAAGCCTGCGCCCGTCCACCGTCTTGTATACGCGTGCATTCGGATCTGCGCCGTTGTCCAGGAGAGCGCGCAACCCATCAAGATTCCTCGCCCGAATGGGCCACGCCATCAGGGGGATTCCAGTGTCACGAGCGAAGACTCTGTCGGGATTAACTCCTTCGTTCTTTATCAGGCGCCGAACGGTGTCCGAATCGCCATGCTCGGTTGCTATCGCAAGCTCGAGGTTTTTTCCGTCGAAGTACTGTTCGGCGCCATGGCTCGATGAAAGGGCGCATCCGCTCACCATCAGAAAGATGGCGTAGAGCATTATCGGGAACGTCCTTTTCAAACTTTCAAAAACATGAATGGGCATGTTGATTCCGCAACGGTGCTCGAGACGTGACATTAGCAAACGGATCTGATAATCGATATGTGTCGCGGGGGCATGTCCCCTCAAGGTGGATGGAGCTTGCCATGAAGGATCACGACATTGACGCGCGGGCACGCGCAGTCCAGGAACAGCGCGAGCTTGTGGAGCAGTTGCGCGCAAGCGGCCACAATGAAGATGCAGATCGTTTGCAGGAGACATACCACGCACGTGAGATGTCTGGACTTGCCTCCGATGTGTATCAGTCAGCCAAGCATGCTGGCGAACCGCCGGCGGGCTGGACTCGCGCAAGCACGGATCCTGCAGCTTTGCGTGCGGCGGGCTTCGAACTGTCGGACGCAACCGTCCGTGACCTGTTACAGCCACCTGAATCGGGATTCCGTGCCGAAATCTACATCCCTGACAAGCGCGTCTTCGGCGAGGATGCGAAACCTGTCGTGGTCTACAAGGGATCTACGGGTGAGATTGTTGATCCTCTGGCGCCCGATGGAAAACGCGAATCCGGTGGCGAGGATTTCCTCAACAACGGTCAGCAGGGCATCGGCATGCGCAGCGATTACTACGATCGCGCCATGCGTCTTGCCTCCATCATCAATCAGGAGCGCCCCGGTGGCTTCGAAATGGCCGGTCACTCCCTCGGTGGCGGCATGGCGTCCGCCGCGTCCGCAGTGACCGGCGCACGTGCCACCACGTTCAACGCCGCCGGCCTGCATCCGGCTACCCCGGCGCGTTTCGCCAAGGACAACGGCCTGCCGACCTTCGACACGCAGCAGACCGTGCATACCTACCAGACCACCGGTGAAGTGCTGAACGATGTGCAGAACGGCATGCACCGCCTGAGCGAGCAGCAGCGTCGTGGCTACGGCGTGCTTGCCAACGAGCTGGGCATGGTGCTGAAGGATCCGGCCATGCAGAAGGTCGTCGGTGAAAAGCTGCGCGAGATGCTGCCCCCGGGGGCGCAGACCTCCGCCGCACAGTTCATCGAACAACTGGCGAGCCAGCCGGGCCAGCAGGCGCTGCGCGATATTCCGCTCGCGGCAGGGCGCCTGGAATTGTTGCTTGAGCCCAAGACCCGCGATGCGCAAGGGGCGCTCGTCGATCGCCCGCACGTGGCGCCGCCCAGCCAGGTGGCGGAACTGGCGGGGCCGTTGTCCACTGTGCTGCACGCCACGGCCTACGGCATGCGTAGCGGTCGCCTGGCCGGCGAGCAGGTCGAGCGGGCGGGCGCTGCCACTGCCCAGGTGCTGGACAGAACGGGCGATGGCGTCGAGCGCGTGCTGAAGACCGAGGGCATGGTCATCGGCCAGGTAGTGAACATGGGCTCGGCCAGCCTGCAGTTGGGTACCCGGGCGACGAGCACGGTGGTTGCTTCGGGGCGCGAACTGACCGGAAGCATCGAATCCACCCTGCACCGCGTCGAATCGCAGACCCGCTCCCATGGCCTGTCCGCACTATCGTGGGTCGCTGACCGGGTGGGCGCGGACAACGTCGCCGGCAGGCTTGCCAAGCAGGCCGAAGACGTCCGTGACCACGGCGAGCAACATGCGCAGCATGCGACGAAGCAGGCCCTTGCCGATGCCGCAGGCACGCGCGCGGCGGGCGAGCGCGTGGCCGCCGCCATCAACCACGACGGCCAATGGGTCGCTGGCAAGCTGCAGAACGGTTTCGCGACCGCTGGCGCCCATGTTGACCGCGGCTATGACCTGGTGGCCTCCCATGTGAAGGGCATTACCGACAAGGCGCCGATCACCCTGTCCGCGGTAGGTGGTGCTGCGGTGGGCATCGGGGCTGCTGCTGCGACCCACTTGCCGACCGGCAACCTGGCGTTGGACGCAGCGAAGCTGCACAACCTCGACAAGTCCGAACGCGTCATCCGCGGAATGATGCCGGCCTTCAGTGAGGCGACCGCCCGCCATGGCATGGATCCGACGGTCATCCCCAGTCTGGACTCGGAACTGATCAAGCAGGAGGCCGCCGCCCGGAAACTGGTCGAGCGGCCCCCGCACGTCCAGCCTGCCGCCGAACCCTCGGCGCAGGCGATCGGCATCGATCATCCCTCCCATGCCGGCAACCCCCTGTTTGTGGGTGCCCAGACCGGGGTCCACGCGCTGGACCGCGCCCACAACCGGGTGCCTGACCTGCAGAGCGACCAGCTCGCCGGCGCACTGGCCGTGCAGGCCAGGCGCGAGGGGCTGGAGTCCATTTCCCACGTGGTGCTCAGCGACGACCATAGCCGCGCCTTCGCGGTGGATACGCCCGACCTGAACGCCGCGCACCGTCGCCATGCCCACGTCGAAGTGGCGGCGGGCATGGCCCAGCCGTTGAGCGCGAGCACCGCCCAGATGGACGCGATCAATGCCACTCGCGAGCAGGCGCAGGGGGTGTCGCTGGCCCAGCAGCAGGTGCACGAGACCCAGGAACAGGCACGGCGGATGGGCTAGGGCGGCGTAAACCGCCCGTCGCCAAAGGGTTTCCCTGCGGCCAAAGCTGCGATACAGTCATTGGGTGTCCAGCCTGACGACCCCGCATACCCTTTCTTCCGCACGCCGTTGGTGGCGATGGTGGCCTGTTGCCGTCGTCCGTCCCCATAACGCTGTGTCCCGGAAGGAAAGTCGTCTTGATCTCGCACGCTCAGTTTCAGCAGCAGGCCGCTGAAGGCCACACCCATATTCCCGTTGTCCGCGAAGTGCTGTCCGACCTGGACACGCCGCTTTCGGTCTATCTGAAGCTCGCCGACGGCCCCAATACCTACCTGTTTGAATCCGTCGAAGGCGGCGAGCGCTTTGGTCGTTACTCGATCATCGGCCTGCCGGCACGTCGCGTGTACGCCTTCCACGGCCACACCCTGACGGTGCGCGAGGACGGCCAGGTGGTGGAAACCCGCGAGGTGGCCGATCCGTTTGCCGAGGTCGAGGCGCTGCGCAGTGCTCACTCGGTGCCGAAGCTGGAAGGCCTGCCGGGCTTCACCGGTGGCCTGGTCGGCTGGTTCGGGTTCGAGTGCATCGGCTACATCGAGCCGCGCCTGGCATCGCCGGCCGGCCGCGACGAACTGGGCACTCCGGACATCCTGCTGCTGCACTCCGATGAGCTGGCGGTGTTCGACAACCTGAAGGGCCGGCTGTACCTGATCGTGCACGCCGACCCGCGCCAAGCGGGCGCATTCGAGCAGGCGCAGGCGCGCCTGGACGCATTGGCGGCCAGGCTGCGCGCGCCGGGTGCCGGCTATCCGGCACCACTCACCAGCGACGTGCTGGACGAGTCCGATTTCGTTTCCGGTTTCACCCGCGAAGGCTTCGTCGATGCGGTCCAGCGCAGCAAGGAGTACATCCGTGCCGGCGACATCTTCCAGGTGGTGCTCAGCCAGCGCCTGAGCGTGCCGTTCAAGGCACGCCCGGTGGATGTGTACCGCGCGCTGCGGGCACTGAATCCCTCGCCCTATATGTACTTCCTCGATGTCGGCGACCTGCAGGTGGTCGGCTCCTCGCCGGAAATCCTGGTGCGTCTGCAGGACGGTGAAGTGACCGTGCGCCCGATCGCCGGCACCCGCCCGCGCGGCGCCACGCCGGAACTGGACCAGGCGCTGGAAGTCGAGCTGCTGGCCGATCCGAAGGAACGCGCCGAGCACTTGATGCTGATCGACCTGGGCCGCAACGACGCCGGCCGCGTGTCCAAAGCCGGTACCGTGGAAGTGGGCGAGCAGTTCGTGATCGAACGCTACAGCCACGTCATGCACATCGTCAGCGAAGTGACCGGGCAGCTGCAGCCGGGCCTGAGCTACGCCGATGTGCTGCGCGCCACCTTCCCGGCCGGTACGGTCAGCGGCGCGCCGAAGATCCGCGCGCTGGAAGTGATCCGCGAACTGGAACCGATCAAGCGCAATGTCTACGCCGGCAGCATCGGCTACATCGGCTGGCACGGCGATGCCGATACCGCGATCGCGATCCGCACCGCCGTGATCAAGGACGGCCGCCTGTACGTGCAGGCCGGCGCCGGCATCGTCTACGACTCGGACCCGGACAAGGAATGGGACGAGACGATGAACAAGGGCCGCGCGCTGTTCCGTGCCGTCGCCCAGGCCGCCAAGGGCCTGTGAGTTTCCCCGTGCTGTGGCCTGCGCCGCAGCACCCCTCGCTGTTTCCATTCAAGACAAGGAGTACCGCATGAAGCTGCTGAGCGCATTGCTGTGGTCGTCGCTGCTGGCCACGATGGCCCCGTCTGCCTGGGCGCAGGCCAACACCATTCCCTCGCAGCCGCACCTGCTGGTGAAGGGCGAGGCGCGCCGTCTGGTGATGCCTGACCGGTTCGGCCTGCAATTGAACATCGAAGAGACCGATATGGATACCGATGCCGCGCGTCGCCGCGTGCAGGACAACGTCGCCCGCGTGCTGGCGCTGTTCAAGCAGCACAAAGCGGTGGACGGCAGCGTGCGCGCGGACAACCTGCGCATCGGCCCAGCGACGCGCTATGAGCAGAACCGGCAGGTCTTCATCGGTACGCGCGTGTCACGCCAGCTGCGCGCCAGCTTTGCCAGTGTGAAGGCGATGCAGGATGTGCTGGGTGCGCTGAAGGCCAACGAGAACGTACAGGTCAGCAGCCTGGCCCCGACGTACTCGGGCGAGGTGGCGCTGCGCCGTGAACTCAAGGGCGAGGCCGCAGCCAAGACCCGCGAGTCCGCGCAGGGCCTGGCCAAGGCCTACGGCACCCATCTGCGCGGTCTGTACAGCATTTCCGATGTGGCGCCGAACTTCGCCTACGGCATCCAGGCAGGCAGCTGGCCCAGCAGCGGCGATCTGGTGACGCCGCCTTCGCCGCCCTCGCCCGAGGCGCCGATGAACAGCATCGAGACCACGGGCTCGCGCCTGCCCGAATCCATCGAAGCGGGCCCCATCACCTACACCGAAAACGTGTACGCCATTTTCCTGATAAGCGACGGAACCTGACCATGTTGTGGATGATCGACAACTACGACAGCTTCACCTACAACCTCGTGCAGTACCTGCAGACGCTGGGTGCCGAAGTGAAGGTGGTGCGCAACGATGCGATGAGCGTGGACGAGATCGCCGCGCAGAAACCCGAGCGCATCGTCATCTCGCCCGGCCCGTGCACGCCCAACGAAGCGGGCGTGTCGCTGGAGCTGATCCGGCGCCTGGGGCCGACCACGCCGATCCTCGGCGTGTGCCTGGGCCACCAGGGTATCGGCCAGGTCTACGGCGGCACGGTCATCCGTGCTGGCAACATCATGCACGGCAAGACCTCGCCGATCCGCCATGAGGGCAAGGGCGTATTCGCCGGCCTGCCGGACGGTTACCAGGCCACCCGCTACCACTCGCTGGTGGTGGACAAGAACAGCCTGCCCGATGCGCTGGAAGTGACCGCGTGGACCGAGAACGAGGATGGCTCGATCGAAGAGATCATGGGCCTGCGCCACCGCCAGTTCCCGGTGGAGGGCGTGCAGTTCCATCCCGAATCGATCCTCACCGAGCATGGTCACGCGCTGCTGCGCAATTTCCTGCAGCGCCCGGCTGCCTGATCCAAGGAGTATTCCGATGAGCTTCTCCCCCCAGGAAGCCCTGCAACGCACCATCGAACACCGCGAAATCTTCTTCGACGAAATGGTCGACCTGATGCGGCAGATCATGCGCGGCGATGTCTCGCCGATGATGACCGCCGCCATCCTCACCGGCCTGCGCGTGAAGAAGGAAACCATCGACGAGATCGCCGCCGCGGCGACAGTGATGCGCGAATTCGCGCTGGCCGTGCCGGTCGCCGATACCACCCACCTGGTCGACATCGTCGGCACCGGTGGCGATGGCTCGCATACCTTCAACATCTCAACCTGCGCGATGTTCGTTGCTGCTGCCGCCGGCGCGCGCGTGGCCAAGCATGGCAACCGCAGCGTGTCGTCCAAGTCCGGCAGCGCTGATGCGGTCGAGGCATTGGGCGCAGCGATCGAGCTGCAGCCGGCGCAGGTGGCGGCGGCCATCGAACAGACCGGCATCGGTTTCATGTTCGCGCCGATCCACCATCCGTCGATGAAGGTGGTGGCGCCGGTGCGTCGCGAGATGGGCGTGCGCACCATCTTCAACATCCTCGGGCCGCTGACCAACCCGGCCAGCGCACCGTCGGTGCTGATGGGCGTGTTCCATCCCGACCTGGTGGGCATCCAGGCGCGCGTGCTGCGCGAGCTGGGTACCGAGCGTGCGATGGTGGTCTGGGGCCGCGACAACATGGACGAGATCTCGCTGGGCGCCGGCACCCTGGTGGGTGAGCTGCGCGACGGCAAGGTGCGCGAGTACGAGATCCATCCGGAAGACTTCGGCATCGCCATGTCGGCCAGCCGCAACCTGCGCGTGGACGGCCCGGAGCAATCCATTGCCATGCTGCGCGCCGTGCTCGACAACGAGCCGGGCCCAGCGCTGGATATCGTCGCCCTGAATGCGGGCGCAGCGTTGTATGTGGCCGGGGTGGCCAGCGATATCGGCGACGGCCTGGCCCGCGCCCGCGCGGTCATCGCCGATGGCAGCGCCCGTGCCCGCCTGCAGCAGTATGTCGATACCACCCGCGCGCTGGTTGCCTGAGCGCGCGGTTCAGCCTGACCCACCCGATGGCCGATAATGGTCGTCCTCACCGCCCCAGCACCGACCCGACGACGATGAGCGATATCCTGCAGACGATCCTGGCCCGCAAGGCCGAAGAAGTAGCCCAGCGCCGCGCCCAGCGGCCGCTTGAGGAGCTGCAGGCCGCGCTGGCCGATGCGCCACCGGTGCGCGGCTTCGTGCGCGCGCTGCAGGCTGCAGTGGCCAATGGCGATCCAGCGGTGATTGCCGAAGTGAAGAAGGCCAGCCCGTCCAAGGGTGTGATCCGCCCCGACTTCCGCCCGGCCGACATCGCGGTCAGTTACGAGTTTGGCGGCGCCAGCTGCCTGTCGGTGCTGACCGACGTGGACTTCTTCCAGGGGGCCGACGCCTACCTGCAGCAGGCGCGCGAAGCGTGCACGCTGCCGGTGCTGCGCAAGGACTTCGTGATCGACCCCTACCAAGTGGTCGAGGCGCGCGTGCTCGGCGCCGACTGCATCCTGCTGATCGTCGCCGCGCTGGACGATACGCAGCTGGCCACGCTGTCCGAACTGGCGATGTCGCTGGGCATGGACGTGCTGGTGGAAGTGCATGACATCGACGAACTGGAGCGTGCGCTGCAGGTGCCGGCGCCGATGATCGGCATCAACAACCGCAACCTGCGCACCTTCGAGGTGTCGCTGCAGACCACGTTGGACATGCGCCTGGCCGTGCCGCGCGACCGCCTGCTGGTTACCGAGAGTGGCATTCTCGGCCCGCAGGACGTGGCGTTGATGCGCGATGCCGGCATCCACTCGTTCCTGGTCGGCGAGGCCTTCATGCGCGTGGAAGAGCCGGGCGAGGGTCTGCGTCAGCTATTCTTCGCAGCATGAAAACGCACTATCCAACGCCGCGCGAGGATGCGCCGCTGGTGGTCTTCGACTTCGACCACACCCTGTATGACGGCGATTCGGGTACCCACCTGTTCGCGTCGCTGATCAAGCGCAACCCGCTGCGGATGCTGGCGGCGCTGCTGGTCACCCCGATTGCCGGGCCAATGGTGGCGATGCTGCCGACCCGCCGTGCCGGTATCTCGGTCTATGTCTGGATCGGCAGCTTCGGCCTGCACCGCGCGCGTGAGTTCAACAAGGTGATCGACGCCTACGTGCTGCGCAACGAGGCGCAGATGCGCGCCAAGCTGTTGCCGCAGGCGCTGGAGGTGTTCGCCGCGCACCGTGCCAAGGGCGATCGCGTGGTGGTGGCCACCGGCGCACCGCCGGAGCTTGCCCGCGCGATCCTGGCCTTCGTCGCTCACCAGGACGTGCCGGTGATCGGCACCGAAGTGGGGCCGCGGCTGGGCGGGGTAGGGCCGACCCGTCACTGCCACAACGAAGAGAAGATGCGCATGCTGCGCGAGCGCGGCTACGGTGACATCGACATCGCCTATTCCGACAGCACCGCCGATCTCCCGCTGCTGCTGGCGGCGAAAGCGCCGGTGGTGGTCAACCCGAAGCCGGCCAAGGTGGAATTCTTCCGCCGCGTGCTGCCAGCCGGTACCCGCATCCTCAACTGGGGCTGCGTGGACCGCGGTGGCGACAAGGCGTAATCGATCCCGCCTGCCCGCCGGGCAGGGACCCGGTAGTGCCGGCCGCTGGCCGGCAACCTCATGAACTGCGGAAACGCGTGCCAGGTTGCCGGCCAGCGGCCGGCACTACCGAAGCCCGCGCGGGTAGCGCCGGGCCACGCCCGGCGGGCGGTCAGCGGCCCAGGTACCCGAACAGCGCATGGCCCACCTGGAACAGGCTGATGCCCAGCACCAGCACGCCCACTGCGACCAGCACCCAGCGTTCCTTCACCCGTTTCACCAGCACCGCCGCCACCGGCGCGGCCATCATGCCGCCGATCAGCAGGCCGGCGACGATCTGCAGGTGCTGCACCCCCATCGACAGCAGGAACGTGGCCGAGATGGTCAAGGTGACCACGAACTCGGCCGCGTTGACGGTGCCGATCGTGGTCCGCGCCTGACCGCCGCGGGCGAGCAGGGTGGAGGTGGCCACCGGGCCCCAGCCACCGCCGCCGCTGGCATCGAGCAGGCCGGCGAAGAAGCCCAGCACCGGCACCCGGCGGATCTCGCCCTTGGGCATCCAGCGGCCGGCCGCGCGGGCCAGGATGATGATGGCCAGCACCAGCAGGTACAGGTAGATCAGCGGGCGGATCAGGTCGCCAGGGACCTGTGTCAGGACGTACGCGCCGAGTGCACCACCCAGTGCGCCGGGCAGCGCGAGGCGGAAGAACAGGCGTTTGTCGACATTTCCTGCAACCAGATGCGACACACCGGATGCGCCGGTGGTGAACACCTCAGCGGTATGGACGCTGGCGCTGACCTGTGCGGGAGGCAGCCCCATGCTGAGCAGCACCGATGAAGAAACCAGCCCGAATGCCATGCCCAGCGCACCATCGACCAGCTGTGCGCCAAGGCCGATGAGGATGAACCACCAGAATTCGCTGCTCAGTTCCATGGATCGAGCCTAGCGGAAGCGGGTGTGCGGGACATGCGATGGTACGTCGCACGTATGGCGACCCGCCGGACATGGCCCGGCGCTACCGGCGCAGGTCTTGTGGTAGCGCCGGGCCATGCCCGGCGGACACCGGGTGGTCAACGGGTGCCGTACAGCACCACGGTCTTGCCGCGGGCGTGCAGCAGGCCGTCGGTCTGCAGCTTCTTCAGCACCCGGCCGGCCATTTCGCGCGAGCAGCCGACCAGGCGGGCCAGTTCCTGGCGTGAGACGCGCAGCTGGCTGCCCTGCGGATGACTCATCGACTCCGGCTCCTGCGCCAGATCGTGCAGGGTGCGCACGATGCGGTCGGTGACATCCAGGAACGCCAGGCGGCTGGCCTTGCGGCTGGTGTCCAGCAGGCGCTTGGAGATCTGCTGGCCCAGCGCGTACAGCAGGCGCGGGGCATCGGCCGACAGCGGGCCGAGGAACAGCTGATGCAGGCGCTCGTAGCTGATTTCGGCCAGCTCGCAGGCGGTGCGGGTGCGCAGGATCACCTCGCGGCGGTCCGACTCCACGAACAGGCCCATCTCGCCGACGAACTCACCGGCGCCGAAATAGCCCAGCACCAGCTCACGGTCCTCTTCCTCCTCGGCCATGATCGAAACCGAGCCGCTGATGACGTAATACAGGGTGCCTGCCGGATCACCGGGTCGGAAGACGTCGGTACGGGTGGGATAGCGCCGCCTGTGGCTGTGTGCCAGGAAGCGGTCGATTGTTGCGATGTCCAAGGCCAATGGGCTGCTAGCTAGGCGCACGGTTGACACGATAGGGGCGCTCCCTCTGCGCATGAACGGATTCACGGGGTCGATAGCGGAGCTTAACCAGCGCAATTGTTAAGGGCAAACAGTGTGCCAGAACCTGAGCGTCTTCACGTTCCCCCTGGAGACACTTATGCCGCATAATTCCCCCTTTCCCTTCTTACACAGGAATCGACCGCCGTGGTCAAGCCGTTGCCTCGCCTGAGGTTGCAGGGTTTCAACAACCTCACCAAGGCGCTGAGCTTCAACATCTATGACGTGTGTTACGCGCGCACCGAAGAGGAGCGTCAGCGTTACATTGAATACATCGATGAAGAGTACAACGCCGACAGGCTTACTCAAATCTTGACCGATGTCGCTGAGATCATCGGCGCCAACATCCTCAACGTGGCGCGCCAGGATTACGATCCGCAGGGTGCCTCGGTGACGATCCTGATCTCCGAAGAGCCGGTGATCGACAAGAAGCAGGCCGGCAAGGAGTTGATTTCCGATGCCGTGGTCGCGCACATGGACAAGTCGCACATCACCGTGCACACCTATCCGGAAACGCACCCGCAGGAAGGCATTGCCACCTTCCGCGCCGATATCGACGTGGCTACCTGCGGCGTCATTTCGCCGTTGAAGGCACTGAACTACCTGATCGAGAGCCTGGAATCGGACATCGTGATCATGGACTACCGTGTCCGTGGCTTCACGCGTGATGTGAAGGGCAAGAAGCACTACATCGATCACAAGATCAACTCGATCCAGAACTTCCTGGCCAAGAACATCAAGTCGCGTTACGAGATGTTCGACGTCAACGTCTACCAGGAAAACATCTTCCACACGAAGATGCACCTGAAGGACTTCGACCTGGACCAGTACCTGTTCGAGGAGAAGGCCAAGAACATCTCGTTCAAGGAACGCATGAAGATCGAAGCGCTGCTGCGTCGTGAGATCGAAGAGCTGTTCCACGGCCGCAACCTGGCTGAGTGACCCATGCGCGATGCCGTCAGGCATCGCCACCCAGGCGGGACGCCCCGCCCCGTGGAACCTGCGCTTGGCGCAATCTTCAGTTCCACGGCGATGTACCGACTTACGGCCCGGTGTGAAAACACCGGGCCGTTTCGTTTTTCCCAAAAAGGTAAGGAGCCCCCACCCATGCCCTGGATCTATCTGCTGCTGGCCGGTCTGTTCGAGATCGGATTCGCCCTTGGAATGAAGTACTCCGAAGGTTTCAGCAAACCCGTGCCGACCGCCCTGACGGTGGTGTCGGCCCTGATCAGCCTGTATCTGATGAGCCAGGCGATGAAGAACATTCCGGTCGGCACGGCCTATGCGATCTGGACCGGCATCGGCGCCATGGGCGTGACCGTACTGGGCATCTACTTGTTCAACGACAGCGCCTCGCCGGCACGCCTGGCCTGTGTGGGCCTGATCGTGGCCGGCGTGATCGGCCTGAAGCTGGTGTCACCGAATTGAAGGGCGACCCGACCAACGGTCGGGCCCCACCGTGTGGTTTGGTAGGCCCCCACCGTTGGTGGGGGTTGCCCTTTCAAATGCGGTAAGCAATGGTCTTCATCACCCTGGAGGCCAGCGCCATCGCGCCCGGAATCGGGAACGGCAGGCGGCGTGCGCCGGCCTGTTCGGCATGCTCGGCATGCCGGGCCTCGTCTTCCTTCATCACCCGGATGACCGCGCGGCTGCGCAGGTCGCCGGCCGGCAGGTCGACCAGATGTTCGTCCAGATGGGCTTCCACCTGGCGCTCGGTCTCGACCACGAAGCCCAGGTTCCAGCCGTCGCCGCGCAGCCCGGCCAGGGTGCCGATGGTGTAGCTGCCGGCGTACCAGAGCGGATTGAACAGGCTGGGGCGGCTGTCCAGCTCGCCCAGGCGGGTGGCGCACCAGGCCAGGTGGTCGGTCTCTTCCTGGGCCGCTTCCAGCAGATGTTCGCGGGTCGCCGGGTCGCGTGCCACCGCGGCCTGGCCGAAGTACAGGCCCTGGGCGCAGACCTCACCGACATGGTTGATGCGCATCAGCCCGGCCGCGTGGCGACGCTGGGCGCTGTCCATGCCGGGCTCGCCGGTGTCCGTGGCCGGATAGGGGCGGCTGGCCGGCGGGTTGCCGAACACCGTGTCCAGGGCGCGCTGCGCCTCGGTCAGCAGATGGTCCAGCGGGGTGGTCTGGCGAAGCACGGTCATGTCGGCACGGCGTGGAGCGGGGGAAGCCCGATTCTCGCCCGGCCCCGGTCCCCTGCCAACCCGGGGCGGGCGGCGGCTTGCACCCGCCAGCCAAGCTGCGTAGAATGCCGCCCCTTACGCTCCACCTTTCACAACGCGTGGCAGAGTTCCGGCGAGTCCTTCGCCGCAATGAGCCCGACCTAACCAAGAGTTCTTCATGAGCACTTTCACTGCCAAGAACGAGACCGTCCAGCGCGACTGGTACCTCGTCGACGCCGAGGGCAAGACCCTGGGCCGTCTCTGCACCGAGCTGGCCCGCCGTCTGCGTGGCAAGCACAAGCCGGTCTACACCCCGCACGTTGATACCGGCGACTACCTGGTCGTCATCAATGCAGAAAAGATTGTCGTCACCGGCAAGAAGCTGCAGGACAAGATGTATCACCGTTTCACCGGTTACATCGGCAACCTGAAGACCGAATCCCTCGCCCAGGCGCTTGAGCGCCACCCGGAGCGCGTGATCGAGACCGCCGTCAAGGGCATGCTGCCGAAGGGCACGCTGGGTCGCCAGATGTACCGCAAGCTCAAGGTCTACGCCGGCACTGAGCATCCGCACGCCGCACAGCAGCCGCAGGTTCTGGATATCTAATCATGGCTATCACTCAAAACTACGGCACTGGCCGCCGCAAGTCCTCCACCGCTCGCGTGTTCCTGCGCAAGGGTTCGGGCAACATCACCGTCAATGGCCGTCCGCTGGACGAGTTCTTCGGCCGTGAGACCGCTCGCATGATCGTGCGCCAGCCGCTCGAGCTGACCAAGAACACCGAGAGCTTCGACATCCTGGTCACCGCCGCTGGCGGCGGCACCACCGGCCAGGCCGGTGCGATCCGTCTGGGCATCGCCCGTGCTCTGGTCGAGTACGACGAGACCCTGAAGTCCGAGCTGCGCAAGGCTGGCTTCATGACCCGCGACGCCCGCGAAGTCGAACGTAAGAAGGTCGGTCTGCACAAGGCCCGCCGCGCCACCCAGTTCTCCAAGCGCTGATTTACCGCGCCTGGTTGGGCTCCTTCGGGAGCCCGCTGGATGGAAAAGCAAAAGCCCGGCTTCGGCCGGGCTTTTGTCGTTCTGGGGCTGCGCATTTCAAGGTTGCCGGCTAGCGGCTGGCGATGGGGTGGGGTCAGGGCCTTTTCCTTTGGAAAAGGATCCGACCCCGGATCCCTCTCTGGAGGAGAGCCCCCTTGTTGTTCAAGGGGGTGCGCCGACAGGCGCGGGGATAAGGTGGGATGCGTGACCAAATTAAAAAGAAAAAGGCCTGATCTTTCGATCAGGCCTTTTTCTTTTTAATTTGGCTGCCCCTGATGGATTCGAACCACCGATGCCTGAGTCAGAGTCAGGTGCCTTACCGCTTGGCTAAGGGGCAATGTAACGTGTAACTATTTTCTCACTTTTCACGTTGAAAAACAACTTCAACGTGGTGGCTATGGGTGGACTCGAACCACCGACCCCAGCATTATGAGTGCTGTGCTCTAACCGGCTGAGCTACATAGCCTTGGTGAGCCCGCTATTCTGCTGATGTGTACAAGGACTGTCAACACCTTTGTATCGTGCTTGTGGCCCGACAGACGGCATGGGATAGTCCCAACCAGTAGATTTTCTTAGGAGTCCGCATCGTGATCGATCCGGACGGCTATCGACCGAACGTCGGCATCGTGCTGATGCGGCAGGACGGGCAGGTGTTCTGGGCACGACGTGTGCGCCGGGATGGCTGGCAGTTCCCGCAGGGTGGCATGAACACCGACGAGACGCCTGTCGAGGCCATGTATCGTGAACTGCAGGAAGAGACCGGGCTGTTGCCGGAGCACGTTGAAGTGCTTGGGGCGACACCGGGCTGGCTGCGTTACAAGCTGCCGGCGCGTGCCATCCGCCGCAATGAACGCCAGGTCTGCATCGGCCAGAAGCAGGTCTGGTTCCTGCTGCGCCTGACCGGTGATGAGGCCCACGTCAGCCTGGACCATACCGACTCGCCTGAGTTCGATCATTGGCGCTGGGTCGACTTCTGGTATCCGGTGGAGCATGTGGTGGTGTTCAAGCGTGGCGTCTACGCGCGCGCCCTGCGACATCTGGCGCCGTTGGCCCAGGGGGTAGCGGGGCAGGGCATCAGTGCCATGCCCAAGAGCGCTGCCGAGGCCTGGATGCCAGGCCACGCGGCCGGCCACGACAGGCCCAGGAAGCGCACGCCCATGCGCGGCGGGTACTGGCCGCGGAAAGCAAAGGGTGAACCGGGAGCCGTTTGACGGGCAGGTTGCGCAAAGAGCGGGCCGAACGGTCGCAACGCACGTCTACCGGGTATTTCCGGCAGCAACTGGCTGTCCGTCTGGCAAGCCTCCCCTGGCTGTTGTTGAGCGTGGTGGTCCTCGGCGGCATCGCATGGATGCCGCTTGCGCTGGGCGTTTGCCTCGCCTTCGCGACCTGTGCGGGTGCGCTGTTCCTGGCGGACTACCTGCTGCGGCTGAGAGCGGCAGGTGGTGGTGTGCAGTGGCTGATCGTCTTCTTCAGTACACCGGTGCTGGCGCTTGGGCTGTTGTGCCTGTAGCCGCCTCGTACCGGCTGGATTCGACGGCACTCTGAACCGTATCGAGAATGGTTCAGGTCTCTGATTGACAACCATTCTCGTTTCCATTGGAATAGCGACCAGGCCGCTACTGGCCTGCTGCCCTGGTTCCCGCCCGTGTACGTCTGCATCTGCAACGGTGTTACCGACCACCAGATCCGCGAAGCCGCCAGCCATGGCGTCACGTCGGTGGCCGAGCTGACCATGCGCACCGGATGCGGCGCGACCTGCGGTTCCTGCCTGGACATGGCCGGCGAACTGCTGGCCAAGGCGCGTGCCACCCACGATCTGCCGTTGCCGGTGTTGGGCTTGGCGCAGGTCGCCTGAGTCGTTTCGCGGCGCGTTGACGCCGCGCTCTCCTGGTCTTCATTGTTGGCTGCAGTGGCCAATGCGCACGATTCGCGTTCCTTCACGCGCGCGCGCAAGGCGCTACAGTGCCCGCGATTTCAGCGTGCAGGAGCATCCCCATGAAGGGCGACACCAAGGTCATCGAATTCCTCAACAAGGTCCTCTACAACGAGCTGACCGCGATCAACCAGTACTTCCTGCACGCCAAGATGCTCAAGAACTGGGGCATCAAGGAACTGGCCGAACACGAGTACAAGGAATCGATCGAGGAAATGAAGCATGCCGACATGCTTGCCGATCGCATCCTGTTCCTTGAAGGCCTGCCGAACTTCCAGGCGCTGGGCAAGCTGCGCATCGGTGAGAACCCGACCGAGATCCTGCAGTGCGATCTGTCGCTGGAACGCGATGGCGTGGTCACCCTGCGCGAGGCCGTGGCCTATGCCGATTCGGTCGGTGACTATGTCAGCCGCCAGCTGTTCGTGAAGATCCTCGACTCCGAGGAAGAGCACATCGATTGGCTGGAAACCCAGCTGGAGCTGATCGAGCGCATCGGTGAGCCGAAGTACCTGCTGAGCAAGCTCGAAGAGTGATTCAACGGGCCTGGTCGGCGAGGTAGCCGGTCAGCGCCACGCGCGCGCGGGCGAACTCCGCCACCAGCAGCGCCACTGCCACGGCAGGGCGCTGCAGGCTGCCACTGCGGGCTTCGAGTTCGATCCGCCGCGCCACCGCTGACAGCGACAGCGCGCCGACGTTGGCGCTGGAGGATTTCAGGCTGTGCGACAGCGCCTGCAGGCGTTCGATGTCGTTGCCCTGCGCCGCCTGCTGCAGCTGCTGCACCAGCTGCGGTGCGTCTTCCAGGAACACCGTTACGATCTGCGCGGCGGCATCGCCGATCACCGCCTGCAGTTCATCCAGCACACTGCGATCAAGCACCGGCTGTGGAATCGGGATCGCGCGCGTTCGTTCATCGTCCAGGCTTTCGCCGTCGGGCACGCTCGGGGTTGCGGCAGGTTGCACGGGTTCCGGCAGCGGTGCATGTCCGCGATCCACGGAAATCCGGCCCCAGCGCTGCAGCAGCGCATGCAGCGCTTCACGCGTGATCGGCTTGGAAAGATAGTCGTCCATGCCCGCCTGCAGGCAGCGTTCGCGATCACCGGCCATGGCGTTGGCGGTCATCGCGATGATCGGCAACCGCGTGCGCCCGGCTTCGGCTTCCTCCCTGCGCCAGCGCTGTGTCGCGCTGTAGCCGTCGAGCACCGGCATCTGGCAATCCATCAGCACCACGTCGATTCCACCTTCGCGCAGCAGTGCGAGGGCCTGCTCGCCGTCGGCGGCATTGCGCACCCGGCACTGGAAGACCCGCAGCAGGTGCTCGGCCACCATCCGGTTGACCGTGTTGTCTTCGACCAGCAGCACATGCAGATCCAGCGGTGGCAGCGCGGCGGCCGGCCTGGCGTCTTCGGCGTTGGCCAGCAGGGCTGCCGGGCGTGCAGTGGCTGTTGGCTGGGCC
This sequence comes from Stenotrophomonas sp. MYb57, assembly GCF_002966815.1. NCBI lineage: Bacteria > Pseudomonadati > Pseudomonadota > Gammaproteobacteria > Lysobacterales > Lysobacteraceae > Stenotrophomonas > Stenotrophomonas sp. MYb57. The sequence goes on along the minus strand of NZ_CP023271.1, from coordinate 4,273,482 downwards.
AGGAGCGCGTGCAGGTCGGCATCGTTGAATGTGCTGTGCAACTGCTGCTGGCGCGGCCGTGCTGCAACCGGATCATCCTGCAGCCACAGCACCTGCAGTGCGTCGTCGGCACCGCGCTCGGCCAAGGCGCGCTGCAGGGCCACCTCGCCATTGCGGCGGTGGCGCGCGTCGACCAGCAACCATGCCGGTGTGCTCTGGCCCGGGCGTGGTGCTGCGCGCAGGCGTTCCATTGCCTCATCAATGCTGGCCAGCGGCTGCACCTGCAGGCCGTGGTGCGCGGCGATGCGTTCGACGCGTGGCTGCAGCTGTGCATCGGCGGTGTACAGCAGCAGCGCTGCCGGCGAGCGGGCCAGCGCCGGCAGGTCGCCGGGAACCTTCAGCAGCGGTATTTCAAACCAGAAGGTTGCGCCCTGGCCTGGGGTGGAATGCACGCCGATGTCGCCATGCATCAGGTCGGTGATGCGCTTGCAGATGGCCAGGCCCAGGCCGGTGCCACCGTAGATGCGGGTGGTGGACGCGTCGGCCTGGCTGAAGGACTGGAACAGCCGCGCCTGCAGGGCCTCATCGATGCCGATGCCGGTGTCGACCACTTCGAAACGCAGCTGGTGCTGGGCGGGGCCTTCGCCCAGCCGCTGCACGCGCAACTGCACCTGGCCGCGTGCGGTGAACTTGATGGCATTGGCCAGCAGGTTGCCCAGGATCTGGCGCAGGCGCACGGGGTCGCCGCGTACCGGCAGGCGCACGGCCGGATCCAGTTGCAGGCTCAACGTCAGGCCCTTGGCTTCGGCGGCGCGCTGCAGCAGCTGCACCACGCCGTCGAGCAGTTCGCGCAGGTTGAAGCTGGTGATCTCCAGCTCCAGCGCCTGGGCTTCCAGGCGCGAGTAATCGAGGATGTCATCGACGATGCGCAGCAGCTGCTGCGAGCTGGCCGAGGCGGTGGCCAGCATCTGCCGCTGGTCTTCGCCGAGCGGGCCGCGGGCAATCAGCTCCAGCATCGGCAGGATGCCGTTGAGCGGCGTGCGGATTTCATGGCTCATGGTGGCCAGGAATTCGCCCTTGGCCAGCACGGCTGCTTCTGCAGCCTGCTTGGCCTGCAGCAGCTGATGTTCCAGCTGGCCCTGGCGCTCGGTGGTGCGCCGCAGCTGGTCGCGTTCACTGGTCAGGGTGATGCGTTCGCGCTGCAGTGTCGCCAGCGCGCGATTGCGCGAACGCAATCGCAGGCCCAGTACCAGCAGGGCGACGATGGCCAGCGCCAGTACCGCCAACAGCGCGACCGTCGGTGACACTCAGAGCACCGCGTTGTGGAAGTCGAAGTTCAGGTCGCTGCCGGCCGACTGCACCATATTGCCCTGGATGTAATCGACACCGCCGACCCACATCGCGGCCGCTGCCTGCGGGTCCTCGATCTGCTGGCCGATGATCTGCAGGCCGGCTGCATGCGCCTGCTCGATCGATCGGCGCAGTTCTTCGCGCGTATCGGGGTTGGAGTGGCTGCTGGAAAAGCGTGCGGCCATGCGCACGAACGACAGTGGCAGCTGGGTGAGCAGGGCCAGGGCTTCGCTGCCCGGTTCGAACTGGCTCAGGCAGAAGCGCACGCTGACGCTGGCCATGCGCTGGCAGAACTGCTGCAACGGCACGGTGTGGATCAGCGCGTCGGGCAGGCGCACGTCGATCACCAGCGCGCTGCCGGGCAGGCGGCGTTGCTGCAGCGATTCCAGCAGCCAGTCGGCGAAGGCATCGCGCTGCAGGGTACGCAGCGACTGCGAGACGAACAGGTTCAGCGGCTGGGTGGCGTGGCGATACAGGTCGAGCAGACCCATCGCATGCTCCAGCACCTGCTGGTCGAGGTCGGCGATGCGGCCGGCCGCCTCGGCTGCCGGAATCACCTGGCCGGCGGTCAGTACGCTGCCATCGGACCTGCGCAGGCGCAGCAGCAACTGGTACTGCGCGCTGCTGCCGCCGGCGACGGCGACGATCGGCTGGTAAGCGAGCTCGAGCTGGCCTTCCAGCAACGCCAGGTGCTCCTGCTCGGTCGTGACCTGGCGATGCACATGGCCGGCAACGCCGGCGCTGAGCAGGCGTGCCTGCAGGGTGGTACGTTCGACCGCTTCCAGGGCGCTGCTGGCATCGTCGAAACCCGGCGACAGCGGCGCGTAGCCGACCACGCCACGCAGGTGTACCGATTCGTCGTCGCGGATCACGAAGGCGCGCGCGGACAGCTGCTCACGCAGGGTGCCGGCGATCGCTTCCAGGCTGTCCTCATCGGCGTTGCGCGCCAGCAGCAGGAAGCTGTTGTCGTTCAGGCGCGCCAGCAGGTGCGGATGGCCAGCCTCGGCAAGGCGTTGCCCGGCCTGCACCATCAGCCGCTCGAAGGCCGCATAGCCATAGCGCTCGCGCAGGCCCAGCGCGCTGGAGATTTCCACGAAGAACACGCCACCGCGGTCGTGCTGCGCCAGCGTCGCGTTGAGTTGCTGCAGCACGTGGTGGCGCGTGGGCAGCCCGGTTTCCGGGTTGCTGGTGGCCGGTGCACCGTTGGCACCGGGCAGGGTCGCTGCCTGCGCGCGTGCGCGGCGGATACGGTTGGCCACCGCGGCAATCAGGTGGCGCGGCCGGATCGGCTTGCTCAGGTAATCGTCGGCACCACAGTCGAGCACTTCGAACTGGCGCTCCGGATCCGGGTCGCCGCTGAGGAAGACGATCGGCAGCAGCTGCATGCCGGGCTGCTGGCGGATCATCGCGGTCAGCCGCATGCCATCCAGCCCGGGCAGGTGCAGATCCATCAGGATCAGGTCAGGGCGTTGCTCGCGGATGGCCTGCTGCACGCCATCGGCATCGCCGAGCACGATCGCCTGCATGCCGGCGCCATGCAGCACGCTCTGTGCGAACAGCGCCTGGGCACGATCGTCTTCGACGATCAGCACGCGGTAGGGCGAGTCGGCATCGACAGGCGGGATGTCACTGTTGCCCGCCTCGGGCAGTGCGGCGGTGGAGGGCAGGGGCGGCGGAGCCGCCAGTCGGGCGCCGTCGCCGGGCACCGACAGGGCGGGTGTCTCTGACACCGCCGGTACTGCTTCGGCAGGCGTTGCCGCGGCCAAGGGGGCGGCCCAACGTTGCCAATGATCGGCCGGAGGGGTTTCAGCGCGTCCCGGGCGGGGGCCCGCGGCGGATTCGTTTGCGGCCATCGATGCTCCTGGTGTTCGCGGCCATTATGCGACAAGCCTGCCGATCAGCCGGTACGCGGTTGCCGTTGTCCGTCGTCGCTGCCGCCACGTGCCAACCAGCGCACGCTTTTCCACAGGGTGCGCCAGACCAGCCAGACCAGCAATGCGCCGGCCAGGCTGCAGGCCAGCACCACCACCAGCGCGATCCATGGATGCGCCAGCGCGAGCGCCAAGCCGCCGATCACCACGGTATCTTCGGCCGCAGAGGCGACCCAGTTGCTGGCCGGTTCCGGTGAGGTATTGAGCAGGGCGCGGGTGCCGGCCTTCAGGCCATGGCTGGCCAGCGCAACGCCCGCGCCGGCGACCAGTGCACCGGTACCCAGGTCGCCATCGGGCGACAGTGTCGCTGCCGCGAGGAAGGCGCCGGCGGGCACGCGCGCCAGGGTCTGCACCAGGTCCCAGGCTGAATCCACGCCGGGAATCTTGTCGGCGAAGAATTCGGCAATGGCCAGCGCCGCCGACGTGCCGAGCACCCACCACGACTCGGTGGCCTGCAGCGCCGGTGGCAGGTCGACCCAGCCGAGCAGGCCGGCGATGCCGACGCCGAACACGGTGAGGTAGACACGGATGCCGGCCAGCCAGGCCAGCAGGATGCCGATCACGAACAGGTGGGCTTCGGTCATGGCGGGCTCCGGCGGCGGAACTGTGCGGGGTGCCACACTATCGACCATGGAGTGGCTGAATGCCACCGCCCGGTACCGGCCGGCACCGGGGAAACCTGCCGTTCCTGTCATACACTAGCCCGTCGTTTGCCCCAGGGGCCGTACTGGCGTCGCCACTGCGATGCCACGGAGACTACCCATGAACAACCGCCCTCCCATGCGCGTGCAGGTCCGCCTTCCCGGTGCCGCGCAACCACCCGCCGACCGCCGTCGCCTGCTGGTGATCGCCGGCATCTGGCTGCTGAGCCTGGTGCTTGCGGTGCTGGGTGGCTGCTGGCTGGGCACGCCGCGCGGTGAACAGGGCCAGCGCGTGCAGGCTGCCGAGAAGCGCGCCGATACGCTGCAGACGCAGTTGACCGAACTGCGCCAGAAGCAGGCCACGCTGGAAGCGTCGGACCGCATCAGCCGCGCCGCCAACAACGAAGTGCAGTCTTCGCTGGCCGAGCGCGATGAAGAGATCGCCGGCCTGCGCGCTGACGTCGCCTTCTACGAACGCCTGGTGGGCTCGACCAGCCAGCGCAAGGGCCTGAACACCCATTCGATTGAATTCAGCCCGGAATCGGCCGGCACCTGGCAGTACAGCGTGGTGCTGACGCAGAACCTCAACCGCGGAGCGATCAGCCAAGGGCAGATGCGTTTCACGGTGGAAGGCGTGAAGAACGGCAAGCTGGCCACCATCAGCTGGGACGAGCTGCACCAGCGCAGCAAGGTGCCGGGACAGGATTACTCGTTCCGGTACTTCCAGCAGCTCACCGGCAGCGTGATGCTGCCGGCTGACTTCACCCCGCAACGGGTGAAGGTGACATTGGGGAGTGGTGCGGGGGGCACCACGCAGGTATTCGACTGGAAACAGGCCGGCGCACCGGCCAGCAAAGGGGAGTAGGCAGATGTTCGGAAGCAGCAAATCCAGCCGTGATGGCCAACTGGTGGTGGATGCCCTGATCGGCAACCAGGTGGTGATCCGTGGCGATGTGGAATTCAGTGGTGGCCTGTACGTGGAAGGTCGCATCCACGGCAAGGTGATTGCCCAGGAGGGCGCCAGCGCGGCGACCCTGACCCTCGCCGAGCATGGCGTGATCGAAGGCGAGATCCGCGCCCAGGTGGTGGTCATCAGTGGCCGCCTGGACGGCGATGTCCATGCCACCGAGAAGGTCGAACTGACCCCGAGTGCGCGGGTCAACGGCAACGTTCACTACCAGGTGGTGGAAATGAATGCGGGTGCCCAGCTGAACGGCCGGCTGATCCATGCCAGCGCCCCGATGCAGGCCCTGCCGGCGCCGGAAGGCGAAACGTCCGCTGACGGCAAGGGCGACACCGCCGCCCGCCGCAAGCTGGCCGAGGCGATGGCTTGAAAGCCAGCGCCGGCGCCCCCATGCTGAGCCCATGAACACGCTCGTCTCCCTCCCCGGCGCCACGCCGGCCGCTGCGCCCGACTACCAGTCGCTGGATCGGCCGCTGAACTTCACCGAGGCCGCTGCGGCCAAGGTCAAGGAACTGATCCAGGACGAGGGCAACCCCGACCTGTCATTGCGTGTGTACATCGAGGGTGGCGGCTGTTCGGGCTTCCAGTACGGGTTCGAGTTCGACGAGAACCGTGCCGGCGATGACCTGGCGGTGCAGACCAGCGGGGTCACCCTGCTGGTCGATCCGCTCAGCCTGCAGTATCTGATGGGTGCCGAAGTGGATTACACCGAGAGCCTGACCGGTGCGCAGTTCGTGATCCGCAATCCGAACGCCAAGACCACCTGCGGCTGCGGCAGCAGTTTCAGCATGTAATTGCAGGGCGTGGGGCATGCACCCCGCGCGCTGCCTTCGCTGGATCCACGCCATGCGTGGATGACCGTTTCTGCAACCACAGGCGGGTTTCTGCACAGTCTGCGGCTTGCCACTTGCCGTGATTGGCGGCAGGCTAGCTGGATGCTCAATTCTCCTTCGCCGCTTTCCGGTTTTGCCTTCGTGGGTGAACCGTTGGAGCGCGCCGATGCCATGCGCGAAGATGCCGATGCTCTGGCGCGCCTGTGGCCCGATGCGCGCATTCTTGTCCTGGACCAGGACGGCACCGCCTTCACCGGTGATGACGACCAGCCGCTGGCGTTGACCGGCGCCGATGTCGGTGGCGGGCCGGGTGTCGCGATTTTCCTCGGCCTGCGTGGCGAGCAGGCGTGGTTCTCGGTGGAAGCGGCCAGCGTGACGGTCACCGCGCCACGCCGGCTCGATCTGCGCCAGGCCGCGCTGCTGTGGACCGTGGCCGATGCGACCGCCTTCAGCTACGCCCGTGGCATGTCCTACTGGCAATCGCGTACCCGCTTCTGCGGTGTCTGCGGCAGTGCCGTGACGTTCGCCCGGGGTGGCTTCGTCGGCCGCTGCCCGCAGTGCGCGACCGAGCACTATCCGCGCGTCGACCCGGCGGTGATCGTCGCGGTGGAAAACCAGGGCCGGCTGTTGCTGGGCCGCCAGTCGAACTGGGCGCCGCGCCGCTATTCGGTGCTGGCCGGCTTTGTCGAGCCGGGCGAGACCTTCGAGCAGACCGTAGCGCGCGAAGTGCACGAAGAGAGCAAGGTGCGGGTGACCGCCTGCCAGTACCTGGGCTCGCAGCCCTGGCCGTTCCCCGGCGCATTGATGGTCGGATTCCGTGCGCAGGCACACGACGACGTGCCGACCGTGGATGGCGAACTGGAAGACGCGCGCTGGTTCAGCGCCGAGGAAGTTGGCGCGGCCCTCGCGCGTGACGTCGAGGACGATGGAGAAGGCATCCGTCTGTCACCGCCGATTTCCATTTCGCGGGGCCTGATCGAGCATTGGTACCGCCAGCAACCGGCATCCGGCGGTGCCAGCATTGCCGCCACCTGAACACGCTGCCGGTTACAGTACGGTTCACCGCTGACGGCGACGCTGCGACAGGTAAGGTAGCGACGCCGAACGCTCGCTCGTAGGGAGACCTGCCATGTTCACCACCCTGGTCGCCGTGTTGGTGGCACTGGCCCTTGGCCATGTCGCCCCGGCCGCTGCCGCGTCGCTGCGCCGTTTCGACGGCTTCCGGCGTTGGCTGGGCTGGCTGGACGCGCGCGGTGGTCGGACCTGGCAGGGGGCCGCCGGCGTGGCGCTGGCGATCGTACCGCCACTGCTGCTGATGGCGCTGGTCGCCTGGCTGCTGCGCGGGGTGCTGTTCGGCCTTCCGGCGCTGCTGCTGGGCGTGGCCGTGCTGGCCTGGTGCTGGGGCCCGCGCGATCTGGACCGCGACATCGAGGCGATCATCGATGCCGACGATGCGCCGACCCGGCAGGCGGCGGTACGCAACCTGCAGTCGGCCGGTGGCAGCCTGCGCGAGGATGTTCCTTCACTGGTCGAGGCGACCGTGCTCAACGCCCTGCGGCGCTGGTTCGCGGTGCTGTTCTGGTTCCTGCTGCTGGGCCCGGTGGGGGCTCTCGGTTATCGCCTGCTGGCACTGATGGCGGAAAGCCCGATGCGTGCGCGCGTGCCGGTGGAGCCGCTGGCGCTGGCACAGCGGCTGCTGGGCTGGATCGAGTGGCCGGTGGCACAGTTGATGGCGTTCTCGATGGCCCTGGTCGGCAACTTCGACACGGCCTGGAAGGCATGGCGCCAGGCGCATGGTGAGCGCTTGGCCGGTGGCATTGGTTTCCTGGGTGCGGTGGCGCGCGCCAGCGTCAACGCCGAGCTGCGCGAAGATGCGCACGATTACACCGAAGCCGGTCTGCTGCCGGTGTGGCAGCGGTTGCCGGACCTGCGGGATGCGATGAGCCTGGTGTGGCGGATGCTGCTGCTGTGGCTGGCGGTGCTGGCCCTGCTGGTGATCGCGGGCTGGGTGACCTAGTTGTGCTTTTCTGCAGGGCTTGCCGCCCTGCACCCGCTGGAAGCAACTGCAACTGCAACAGCGGCTCTGGATTTCTGTGGGTTTGGTGGGGCGGTGTGGGGCTGCAGGACACGCCGTTAACCCATCCATGGGGGCTCGATGGCGCCATCCATGGCGCCAACGGTCCTGCAGCCCCACACCGCCCCACCCACGACAGTTTCCGATGACGGCCAGTAGATCCACGCCATGCGTGGATGCCGAGCGGAGCGACCCGCTTCGGCTTTTGATCTTCTCTTTCTTTTCCGTGGTGGACGCGCACGGAAATTGTCCGTGGCCGGGCGGGTGGGTTGCGCAGGGGCGTAAGCGCCATGGATGGCGCGACCGAGCTTACATGGACGTACTTGCAGCGGCCCCTGCGCAACCCACCCGCCCGGCCAACCCCAGCTTCTGCCTTCCACCACGAGGGGCTGCGCCGTTGGCTGGAAACCTACACCGGAGCCAGTGCGGTGAACGGAGCCCACGGCAGGTTGCGCAGCACGGCATAGCCGGGCAGCAGCCACAGCCAGAACGTGGGGCTGGCCAGTACCCGCATCAGTGGATCAAGCACGCGCGGGCGTACGCCGGCGGTGTTGAGCAGCATCAGGAACAGGAAGGGCAGGCTGATGACCAGCAACGGGTTCATCGCCATCGCGCCGGGCAGGTCGAAGTGGACCAGTGAGTACAGGCAGCGCGTGCTGCCGCAGCCGGGGCAGTAGAAGCCGGTCAGTGCGTACAGCGGACAGCCCGGCAGCGGATTGCCGGAGACATACGGATTGACGTGGCGCAGGACCACGGCGGCACCCGCAGCCAGGCCGGACGCGGCCAGCAGCGGAGCCCAGCGGGTGAGTCGGGAACGAGCAGGAAGTGCGGACATGCGGGGGCGGGATCCGGCGCATGGCCGGACCCCGTCGCGGGCATCAGTAGCTGCCGTTGCCGCCGCTCAGGGCGCCCAGGCCGCCAACGGCCATGATGATGATGAAGTACAGGACGCCAACCACAACGGCAGCGATGGCCGACCAGATGGCCCACTTCTTGGCCTTGTCGGCCGAATCACGGGCACCGGCGACGTCGCCGGCAGCCAGCTTGCCGTTGACCTGCGCGGCGTAGACGATCGACACGATGCCGGCCGGCAGGCAGCAGAACAGGGTGGACAGGATGGCCCAGACCAGATTGTTGGGGACCTGCGCAGTGGTGGTGTTCATGGTTCAAGCTCCTCGATGGGTGGTGGTGGTGAATCAAAGGTCGGATAGAGCGCCCAGCGCGGCCAAGCCGCCGAACAGCCCGAACCACAACAGCAACAGGACCGGCAGGGCTGCGGCCGAAGCCACCGCCCACCAGCCCGCCTTGCGCGACGCGCTATAGGCCCCCGGCAGGTCACCGGCCGCATTGCGACCATCGACCTGGGCGGCATACACGATCGACACCACGCCCAACGGCAGGCAGCAGAACAGCGTCGTCAGGATCGCCCAGACCAGATGGTTGGGGATGTAGACCGGACGGCTGAGCGGTGGCGGTTGATTCAAAGCAAGACTCCATTCCTTGGTGGTCGGCCGTGTGAACGGGCCGAACCTCCCCCCTGTGGGTGCGTAATCTACCGCAACCAACGACGCATGTATGCGTTTTCAGCCCCGTCAGGCCTCGCATCGCCCTTGGACGGTGGCGTATGCAGCGTACCGTCATCGCCCCCGGATGGGGGCGATTGCGTCAGGCGAGGTCGCCGCGCAGGGTGCGGACCTGCGCTTCCAGGGCGGCGGCATCGGTTGAATGGCCATCCACCGCCGGGGCGGCGACCACCTCCACTGTCGCCCGGAACCGGCGCGGCACGCGCATGCGGCCCAGACGGGTATCGCGGCGGCTCCACATGCTCGACCACATGCCGCGCAGGGCCATCGGCACCACCGGTACCGGACGGCGTTCGAGGATCTTCTCCACGCCGGATTTGAACGCTGCCATCGTGCCGTCGCGGGTCAGTGCGCCTTCCGGGAAGATGCATACCAGCTCGCCCTCGGCGAGTGCGGCGTCGACTTCATCGAACGCGCGCTGCATCAGGGCGGGGTCTTCGCGCGCACCAGCGATCGGAATCGCCTTGGCGGTGCGGAAGATCCAGCGCATGACCGGGATGTTGAAGATCTTGTAGTACATGACGAAGCGCACCGGGCGCGGGATCGTCGCCGACAGGATCAGCGCGTCCATGTAGCTGACGTGGTTGCAGACCAGCAGCGCGGCGCCCTCATCGGGCACGTTCGCTTCGATGCCGTGCGGGCGCAGCCGGTACAGCGTGCGCACCATCACCCAGCTGAGGAAGCGCATCAGGAATTCGGGGACGATGGTGAAGATGTAGATCGCCACCACGGCATTGGCGATGGCCAGTGCCAGGAACAGCTGCGGGATGGTCCAGCCGAGCAGGCGCTGGGTGAGCAGGCCGAGTACGGCCGCAGCGACGATGAAGCCGGAGTTCTGGATGTTCAGCGCGGCGAATACGCGCGACATCTCCGATTTCGGCGTGCGGCTCTGGATCAACGCAAACAGCGGCACCACGAAGAAGCCGGTGAACAGGCCGATGCCGAGCAGGTCGATGATGATGCGGATGCTGCCGGCCTGGTGCACGAACTGGGTGACCGACAGGCCCTGCGCGGTGGCCTCACCGGCGCGTGCGAAGTACAGGTCCAGCAGGAAGGCGGTCATGCCGAACGCACCCAGCGGCACCAGGCCGATCTCCACCGTGCGCGCCGACAGCTTTTCGCACAGCAGCGAACCGACACCGGTGCCGACCGAGAACAGTGCCAGGGCGAAGATGTACAGGGTGGGCTCGCCACCGAGGTTGGTGACCGCATAGGACGGCAGCTGCGCGGTAAGGATGGTGCCGACGAACCAGAACCAGGACACGCCGAGGATGGCGTTGCGTACCGCCTTCTGTTTCCTGGCCATGCGCAGCACGGCCAGCGATTCGGGGATCGGGTTCCAGTTGATCTTCAGGTCCGGGGCGCCGGCATCCACCTTGGGGATCATGCGCGCGGCCAGGTTGCCGCAGATCGCCAGCGCGATGACCGCGGTGGCGGCCACGATCGGGCCATGGGTGCCTGCCAGGGTGAACACCAGGCCGCCGACGATCATGCCGGTCAAGATCGACATCGACGTGCCCATCTCGACCAGGCCATTGCCACCGGTCAGTTCTTCCGGACGCAGTACCGAGGGCAGCACCGAGTACTTCACCGGGCCGAACAAGGTGGACTGCAGGCCCGTGCAGAACAGGGCCACCAGCAGCACCGGCAGGCTCTCGGTGAGAAAGCCCACCGCAGCCAGCGTCATGATCACGATCTCCATGGTGGTGGTGATCACGATCAGCCGCGACTTCTCCAGCTTTTCCGCGATCTGCCCGGCCAGGGCGGAGAACAGGAAGTAGGGCAGGATGAACAGCGCCGGCGCCAGGTTGGTGTAGAGCGTGCGCTCGCTCTCGGCTACGCCCAGGTAGAACAGCAGGCCGATGATCGCCTGCCGGTACACGTTGTCGTTGAAGGCACCCAACCCCTGCACGATGAAGAATGGCAGGAAACGGCGCTGGCGCAGCAGGGCGAACTGGTTGTGACCGGACATGGAACCTCCTTGGACCGGCGCAGCCTAGCATCCCTGCCTGTCAGGCAGGGATGCGGTAGGTGCGGACCGTTGGTCCACACACCCCACCAACGCTCACACGATATCGTCGACCACGCCGCCATCGACCCGCAGCGCTGCGCCGGAGGTGGCCGACGCCTGCGGCGAGGCGAGGTAGACCACCATGTTGGCCACTTCCTCGACCGTGGCCGCGCGCTGGATCACCGATGCAGGACGATGGGCCATCACGAACTCACGGCCGATCTGTTCCAGCGGCTTGCCGGTACGTGCGCGTTCTTCTTCGAACATTGTTGCGAAGCCGTCGGACAACGTTGGGCCGGGCAGCACCGCATTGACGGTGACGCCGCTGCCGGCTACGCGCTTGGCCAAGCCGCGCGACAACGACAGCTGCGCGGTCTTGCTGACGCCGTAATGGATCATGTCGGCAGGAATGTTGCGTGCCGATTCGGAGGAGATGAACAGCACGCGGCCCCAACCGGCGTCGACCATCGCCGGAAGCAGGGCGCGCGACAGGCGCACGCCGGACATGACATTGGTCTGCCAGTACTGTTCCCAGGTGGCATCGTCGGTCTCGAAGAAGTCCTGCGGGCCGAAGATGCCGGCATTGTTGACCAGGATGTCGACGTTGCCCGGCAGGCCGGCCAGCAGCGCGTCGACCCCGCGGGCGTCGGACAGGTCGGCGGCCACGCCCAGCACGTTGGCGTCGGGAATGGCAGCCAGCAGGCGCTGGCGCGCGCGTTCCACGCTGTCGGCACTGCGGCCATTGAGGATGACCTGCGCACCGGCAGCGGCGAGCCCCTGTGCGATGGCGTGGCCAATGCCAGCGGTGGAGGCGGTGACCAGCGCGGTGCGGTCGTTGAGTTCGATCTTCATGGGGAGATCCTGCGTGGGCGACACGGCAGTATCGGCGCCGCGGCGTGATCGGAATGCCCCCGTGCACGCAACACGATGTTGCACGGCCGACAGGGTCACGCCCGAATACCGCTCCAGTAGATCCACGCCACGCGTGGATGCCGCTCCAGTAGATCAAGCCACGCGTGGATGCCGCTCCAGTAGATCCACGCCATGCGTGGATGCCACTCCAGTAGATCCACGCCACGCGTGGATGCCGTTCCAGTAGATCCACGCCATGCGTGGATGCCGTCCGCTCAGGCCAGACCGCGCACCGCGCCATTGGCCGCTGCCCTCACCTTCGGCAACATCCGCAGCACCAGCGCCATCTGCGTGCGGATCAACTGCAGTTTCGGCGGCATCGTCTCATCGAGCTGCTCCAGTTCCGCGGCCACCGCACGATCGGCGTCGTTGTCCTCCTCCGACACCGGCTGCTGCGCCGTCAATGCCGATGCCAGCTGCTGCAGCGCTTTACGCACCCGCTCGCCGGCGGCCAGCGCGAGTGGATCGCCCGCGTAGCTGTCGACCTGGTCGCGGTGCGCACCCAGCGCTGACAGATGCCCGAGCAGGGTGTTGGACAACGCCAGGAAGTGGAAACCCGAATCGAGGTTGCGGCGCACGTGGCCCGGTTCGCGCAGCATGTTCGACAATGCGGTGGACAGTGCGGCATCGGCGTTGTGCATGTCGCGGCGGGCGATGCGGTAGGCCAGGTCGTCGCGCATGCCGCTGCGGTACTGGCCCAGCACCGATTCCAGATAACGGGCGGCGGTATCCAGCACCCGCGCCAGCACGCGGTGCAGCTGTCGACCCTGCCAGTCCGGCAGGATCAGGAACGCGGCCGCTGCGGCGATCGCGCACCCCAGGATCGTATCGACCATGCGCGGCACGATCAGCACGAAGCCGTCGCCGATCAGGTTGAAGCAGGTCAGCGCCATCACCGTGATGGCGGCCGAGGCGACCAGATAGCGGTCGGTACGGGTGAAGAAGAACAGCAGTGCCGACAGCAGTGCGATCAGCAGCTGGATCTCCAGCGTTGGGAACAGCTGCAGCAGCGCCCAGGTCAGCACCAGGCCGGCGAGCGTACCGACGATACGCTGGGCCAGGCGCTGGCGGGTGGCACCGAAGCTGGGCCGGCACACGAACACGATGGTCAGCAGGACCCACGAGCCGTTCTGTGCATTGAACAGACGGATGGCAACGAAACCGGCGATCAGTGCCAGCGCCATGCGCAGGCCATGGCGGAACAATACCGAGCCGGGGGTGAGCTGCTGGCGCACGCGCACGCCCATTTCGCGCAGCGTGTGCGGGTTGCTGTCGCGCAGGCGGGTGTCGACGTTGTCCAGGCTGGCTTCGGATCGTTCGGCATCGAGCAGGCGGCGCTCGATGCTGCGCAGGTTGTGCACCAGCAGGTCCAGCGAGCCGAGCAGGCGCTGCCACTGCGGGCGTTGCTGGTCGCGCAGGTAGGCCAGAGCATCGGCCAGATCGCGCCCGGCCTGCTGGTTGCTCTCGCCGTAGACGAACGGACGACGCAGCCGGATCGCTTCGCCCAGCCGTGCGCAGGCCTGGCCCTGCAGGTCGAGCAGGCGCTGGCAGCGGTACAGCACGTCGCTGTGGAAGAACGCGTCGACCAGCGCGCCGTACGGGTAATGCGAGGAACTGGCGCGCTCATGGAAATCCTGTGCCATGTAGTACAGGCGCAGGTACAGGCCGGAGTTGACGCCGGGCCGTCCGGAGCGGCCAAAGCGCGCCAGGATCGCCGTCTTCGCCTCGTTCAGCGCGCCGACCACGCGGCGGTTCTGTTCGGCCAGGTCGAGCTGGCGGCGCTGCAGGTCCGCCTCGCGTACGGGTTCGAACAGCGCGGCCTTGAGCTGCAGGTAACGGCCCAGTTCCACGTACAGGCGGGCCACGCGCTCGCGCACCGGCCGGTTGGCGAACAACGTGGTCCACAGGATCGACAGCAGCCCGTACCAGACCGCACCCGCAAGCAGGTGGCTGACCGCATCCAGCGCACTGTGCAGGTCATGGGCGCCATGCTGTTCCAGGCCGATCATGGTGTAGATGGCCAGCGTGACGGTCGCCTGGGCGATGGACGCGTAGCGCTCGCCCAGTGCACCGAGCAGTGTCAGGCCGAACGTGGACAGCGCCAGTGCCGCGATGAATATCCACGGCCAGGGGAACAGCCAGATCACCGAGGCCGCTGCCAGGCAGAAGCACAACAGCGACAGCAGCACGGCCTTGGTCCGGCCCCACCAGTTGTCATCGGTCTCGGCAATCGCACTGGCGATGATGCCGAGGAACACGCCGGGCAGCGCGGTCAGCGCATCCAGATGCCAGCACACGGCCATGGCCGCGGTCAGGGCAATGAACACCCGCAGGCCATAGCTGGCCTTCTCGTGGGCCCACAGGCGGCTGAGGCGGGATTCGCGTGCGGACATGCAGGCTCGGCGAAAGGATCGGCCACCATTATTACGGGCCACGCGTGAAATCCGGTAGCACCGCGCCATGCGCGGCGAGCGCGCGGCGCGGCGTGGCATGCAGCCGCCGGGCATGGCCCGGCGCTACCGAGGCCCGTTACATGTCGAACCGCACGCTGAGCGCGAAGGTGCGCGGCAGGCCGACGCCGGCATTGGACCAGTACCTGCGGTTGGCCAGGTTCTCCACGCTGGCCCGCAGGGTCACCGGATGGCCGGAGGCCAGCAGGCGGTAACCGATGCCGGCGTTGACGAGGGTGTAGTCGGGCAGCTTCAGGGTGTTGTCGGCGTCGTACCAGACATCGCCGTAGTAGCGCACGGCGGCATAGGTCTCCAGCCCTTCCACCCACGGCAGCTGGTAAGTGGCGTGCAGCACGCCGCTCCAGCGCGCAGCACCGACGGTACGGTTGCCTTCCTGCGCCGCGCTGCCCGGTGACAGCTTGTCGTAGGTCGGGTCCAGCCAGGTCACGCCACCGCCCACGGTCAGCGCATCGGTCAGGTGCAGGTCGGCGCTGGCTTCGACGCCTTCGTACAGGGTGATGCCATCCTGCACCAGGCGCTTGCCTGCATCGGTCAGCTGATCGATGTTGGCGCCACGTTCCAGGCGGAACGCAGCGACGTTCGCGTTCCAGCGATTCGCTTCCACCTTGGCGCCGATCTCGTACTGCTTGCTGATGGTGGGGTCGAGCACATCGCCGGCATTGATGTAGCTGTTGCCTACGCGGCTGCCTGCTTCCAGCGACTCGATGTAGCTGGCATACAGGGTGACGGCCTCGCTGGGCTTGAACATGACCGCATAGGTCGGGGTGACCGGATAGGTGTGGTAGGCGCCCTTGGTCTCGAAGTCGTTGTAGCGCCAACCGGCCAGCACCGACCAGCCATGGCCGAGATCGACGGTATCGCTGACGAACACCGCCTGCTGCACGGTCTCGTCACCGCGGGTCATCACCCGGGAACCCACCGCGTCGTGACGGATGCCATGGCGCTGGTAGAGGTTGGCGCGGCCGATCAGGCTGAACTCGTAGGGACGGTCCCAGCCCAGCCCGGTCTGGTGGCTGACACCGGCCACCAGCTGGTGCTGCAGTGGGCCGGTGCCGAAGCGGCCCTGCACCAGTGCCTGTGCCAGCTTCCACTCGCTCTTGCCGCCGAGCTCATAGACGTTGACGGCGTAGTCGCCGTTGGTATCGTCGATGTAGGCGAAGATCTTGTTGACGTCGTTCCACGCGGTGGTGACGCCATAGCTCAGGCTGGCCTTCCAGTCGCTGTTGATCTGCCAGTTCAGCGCGGTGGACAGCAGGCTGGAGCGGGTGTCGTAGTAGGTGCCGGGCACGCTGTTGTCGACATCGCCGGCGATCGGCCGCGGCAGTGAGGTCAGGCCACGGAAGTAGTACTGCGGTGATTCCTCGCGCAGGTCGCGGGACTGGAACACGCCGTCGAAGGTCCAGGTGAGCGCATCGCTCAGGCGCGCGTCCAGCGACAGTGCACCGACCTTGCGATCGACATGGCCACCGTTGAAGGTTTCGCCCTTTTCCTGGTATGCGTTGAAGCGGTAGCCGAACATCTGCTCGTTGCCGAAGCGGCCGCCGACGTCGATGCCGCCGCTGACGATGCCCTGCTCGCGCCAGCCGAGCTGGGCGGAGAAGGTCGGTACGTCGGTTGGCTTCTTGGTGATGTAGTTGACGATGCCGCCCGGCGCGCCGAAGCCGTACAGGAAACCTCCCGGACCCTTCAGCAGGTCGACCTGTTCCATCACTTCCAGCGGCCATTCGGTGCCCCAGGACGAGACCTGCAGACCGTTGACCCGGTAGCTGTCGAAATTCAGGTCGATGCCACGGTTGCGGATCGGCGAGCTCCAGCCACTGGCATAGGCGCTGACCTGGGTGGTGACCGAGGGGTCGAGCAGGAAGGCTTCGCCCAGCGACACGACCTGGCGCTGTTCGATCTGCTCACGGCCGACGGCGGTGATCGCGAACGGGGTATCACGCAGGGCGCGATCGCCGAGGGCGCCAGCCTCGGTGTGGGTACGCTCGGCGATGACCTTGACCGCGTCCAGATCGGTGGCGCTGCGGGATCCGGCCGGGGCTTCGGCGTGTGCAGTGCAGGCGGCGGACAGCGCGACGGCCAGTACGGCCAGGCGGGGGGAGCGAATCGGCAACATCGATGGAGATCCTCGGCGGGCGGCCACGGGCCATCCGCCCATGCAGGGGGGAAAGGTCGGTGGCTGGGATCACGCAGGCGTGCCGGGGACGGCAGCGGGGCGCCACAAGGGGGCGCAGGACCATGGCTGGATGAGAATTGTTCTCTTTTCGTTACAGCGCGTCAAATGCCATCGGCGTGCGGACCAACGGTCCGCACCCACCAGAGGCCGGTAGCGCCGGGCCATGCTCGGCGAGCGCGCAGCGCGGATTGCTGAAAGGCCGCCGGGCATGGCCCGGCGCTACCGAAGTCAGGCCCGCTGTGCGCGCCTGAGCAGCTTCGCTTCACGCCTGCGCGCGCGCCGCGCCTTCCAGCGCTCGGCCAGGCACGAGAAGATCACGTACAGCGCCGGCGTGCTGAGCAGGGTCAGGCTCTGCGAGAACAGCAGGCCGCCGATCATCGCGATGCCCAGCGGGCGACGCAGCTCTGAACCTTCGCCCAGGCCGATCGCCAGCGGCACCGCCGCCAGGATCGCCACCATCGTGGTCATCATGATCGGGCGGAAACGCACGATGCTGGCTTCACGGGCAGCATCGCGCGGAGTCAGCCCATGTTCGCGCTGCGCCACCAGGGCGAAGTCGATCATCATGATCGCGTTCTTCTTGACGATGCCGATCAGCAGCACCAGCGCGATCATCGAGATCACCGACAGTTCGGTGTTGGTGCCGAACAGCGCCAGCAACGCACCGACGCCGGCGGCCGGCAGGGTGGACAGGATCGTCACCGGGTGGATCAGGCTTTCGTACAGGATGCCCAGCACCAGGTAGACGGTGAGGATGGCTGCCAGCACCAGGATCAGCATGTCGCTGGGGTCGGAGTTGAAGCCGAAGCCGGCGTCGTCGGCCAAGCGGATGTCGCCGGGCATGCGCATGCCGGCCACGGTGCTGTCGATGATGGCCTTGGCCTCGCCCATGCTGACGCCGGGGGCGAGGTTGTAGCTCAGGTCCATCGTCGTGTACTGGTTTTCATGGGTGATCTGCGAGGGCGCCAGGCCCGGCGCCTGGCGGGCCACCGCCGTGATCGGCACCATCTCGCCGTTGCGTGCACGCACATGCACTTCGTCCAGCGCCGAAGGCGTAGCGGTCTGCGACGGCAGCGCGTTGACCACCACACTGTACTGGTTGATGTCCGAGTAGATGGTGGAGATCTGGCGCTGGCCGAAGGCGCCGTACAACGCACCGTCGATGGCGCCGACCGAGATGCCCAGGCGCGCGGCCTTGGCCCGGTCGATCTCGATGTTCTGGCGCAGGCCAGCGTTGTCGACGTCGGTGCCGACATCACGCAGCTTCGGGTTCTTCTTCAATGCCGCCTGCAGTTTGGGCAGCCATTCCTGCAGTGCGGCCAGGTCGTTGCCCTGCAGCGAGACGCGGTACTGCGCGCCCTGGCTGTTGCCACCGCCATCGTTGCTGGGCAGGTCCTGGATCGCGCGCAGGCGCAGCTGCAGGTCCGGGTAGCGGTCGGCCTTCGCACTCAGCCGTGCCAGTGCGTGTGCGGTGGTTTCGCGGCGGCCTTCCTTGCGCGACTTCAGTTCCACGTTGAACTGCGCGCTGGAGCCCTGGCGGCCGCTGCCCAGGCGTACGCCCACGGTCTTCACCGCCGGGTCGGCCATCAGCATGTCGGTGATGCGGCGCTGGCGGCTGACCATGTCCTCGAAGGACACCGTCGCACTGGAATTGGCGCGGCCCCAGATCAGGCCGGTGTCCTGCGGCGGGAACGCGCCCTTCTTCACCGCACCGAACAGGAAGATGGTGACGCCGATCAGGATCAACGGCGTCAACGACAGCAGCAGTGCATGGCGCAGCGAAAAATCAAGGAACACGGTGTAGACGCGCAGCATCCGCTCGTGACCGGCATCGAGCCAGCGGCCGAAGCGCGACGGTGCCGCCGTGTGGTCGTGCGCGCTGAGGAAGCGGCTGCACAGCGCCGGGGTCAGCGTCAGCGAAACGATCATCGACACCACGATCGCCGCCACCAGGGTCACGGTGAATTCGCGGAAGAACGCGCCCATCATGCCGCTGGCGAACAGCAGCGGGATGAACACCGCCACCAGCGAAGCGGTGATCGAGACGATGGTGAAGCCGATTTCGCGCGCACCGGCGAAGGCCGCCTGCATCCGCGGCATGCCCTCGTCGAGGTGGCGCATGATGTTCTCGATCACCACGATCGCATCGTCGACCACGAAGCCGATCGCGATCACCAGCGCCAGCAGGCTCAGGTTGTTCAGGGTGAAGCCCATCACGTACATCACCAGCGCGGCACCGGCCAGCGACAGCGGCACGGTGACCGCCGCGATCAGCGTCGGCGCCAACCGGCGCAGGAACAGCGCCATGGTCAGCACCACCATCGCCAGGCTGATCAGCAGGGTGATCTGCACTTCATGCAGCGACGACCGGATGGTCGGGGTGCGGTCGAAGTAGGGCGTCATCGTGGTGCCCGGCTGCAGGTAGTCGCGCAACGCGGGAATCTGCGCTTTCACCCGGTCCACGGTCTCGACGATGTTGGCGCCGGCGCGGGTGAACACATACATCACCACGGCCGGTTTGTGGTCGAACCACGCGGCCTGGTAGGCATCCTGCTGGCCGTCGTAGACGTTGGCGATGTCCTTCAGGCGGATCACCCGGCCATCGCCCTGGGTCTTGACCACCAGATCGGCGAAGTCGGCGGCGCGTGCGACCGAATCGTTGGCGATGATCGCCGTGGTGGTGTTGCCATCGCTGAGGAAGCCGGTGGGCGAGGTCACGTTGGCCGCGCGCACGGCATTGCGCAGGTCGTCGGCGGTCAGTCCCAGCGCGTTCATCAGGCGCAGGTTGACGTCCACACGCACCGCCGGCGTCGAGGCACCGGCGATATCCACCGAGGCGACACCGCCGATCTGGCGGATGCGCTGGGCCAGCAGCGAATCGGCGACGTTGTACAGCTCATCGGCGGACTGCGTCTGCGAGGTCAGCGCGATGGCGATCACCGGATCGTCGTTCGGGTTCGCCTTCTGGTACATCGGCGAGCCCATGCCCGAGGGCAGGTCGGCCTGCGCCGAATTGATCGCGGTCTGTACGTCCAGCGCGGCAGAATCGATGTCGCGGTCGCTCTGGAAGATCATGAACACCAGCGAGCTGCCTTCCGAACTCGACGAGCGCATGCGGTCGATGCCCGGCAGCTGGCCGAGGTGGCGCTCCAGCGGCGCGGTCACCGTGGAGGCCATGGTCGCCGCATCCGCACCGGACTGGCTGGCGTGCACGAAGATCACCGGGATCTCGATGTTCGGCAACGCCGACACGCCGAGCCGCAGGTAACAGATCACGCCGACCATGAACAAGCCGATGGCCAGCAGGGCGGTGCCGATCGGGCGACGGATGAAGGGGCCGGACAGGTTCATCGTGCAGCCCCCCGAAGGTGCGGGGCCAGGGTCATGCCTGCGGCTCCTGCACCGTGCCATCGCGCAGCGCACGCTGTTCACGGCGACGGGCGAGCCATTCCGAGAAGCGTTCCATGTACAGGTAGATCACCGGCGTGGTGTACAGGGTTACCAGCTGCGACAGCAGCAGGCCGCCGACGATGGCGATGCCCAGCGGCCGACGCAGTTCCGAGCCGATGCCGGTGCCCAGCGCCAGCGGCAACGCGCCAAGCATGGCTGCAGCGGTGGTCATCATGATCGGGCGGAAGCGCAGCAGGCAGGCGCGGCGGATGGCTTCGCGCGCGTTGGCGCCGGTGCGCCGCGCCTCGATGGCGAAGTCGACCATCATGATGCCGTTCTTCTTGACGATGCCGATCAGCAGCACGATGCCGACGATGCCGTCCACCGACAGGCTCAGGCCACAGACCATCAATGCCAGCAGCGCACCGACGCCGGCCGGCGGCAGGGTCGAGATGATCGTGATCGGGTGGATGTAGCTCTCGTACAGCACGCCCAGCACGATGTAGATCACCACCAGCGAGGCCAGCAGCAGCCACACCACGTCGGTCTGGCTGCCGGTGAATTCGGCGGCCTTGCCGATGAACTGCGCATGCACGTGCGCCGGCATGTCCAGGCTGGCCTTGGTCTCTTCGATGGCCTTGACCGCATCGGACAGCGAATAGCCAGCCGCGACGTTGAAGGAAACCGTCACCGCAGGCAGCTGCTGCTGGTGGCTGACCAGCAGCGGCGCGCTGGAAACCTTCGCCTCGGCCAGCGCCGACAACGGGATGATGCCGCCCGCACCGACGGTGATGCCGGTGTTCTGCGCACCGATACCGGTGGCGGTCGACGAGTTGGACGAGGTGACCTGGCCGAAGCTGGTCGCGTTGGTGCCGGTGAGGGCGCCGGCGCCGTTGGAGGCGACCGCCAGCTGTTCCATCAGCGCGGTGCTGGTGCGGAACTGCGGCGCCACTTCCAGCACCACCCGGTACTGGTTGAGCTCGGTGAAGATGGTCGAGATCTGGCGCTGGCCGAACGCATCGTAGAGGGTGTCGTCGATGGTCTGCATCGGCACGCCCAGCACGCTGGCCTTGTCGCGGTCGATGTTCAGTTCCAGTGCGCGGCCCTGGTTGGACAGGTTGTTGTCGACGTCGGCCAGTTCCGGGCGCTGGCGCAGCGCCTGGGTCAGGCGGTTGGCCTGCAGCGCGACTTCCGCGCTGTCCACGTCCGACAGCGAGTACTGGTACTCGGTGGCGGCCACGCGGGTGTCCAGGGTCACGTCCTGTACCGGCTTCAGGTACAGCGCCACGCCGGGAATACCGGCGACGGATTTCTGCAGGCGCGGCAGGATGTCTTCCAGCCCATCACGTTCGCCGCGCTCTTTCAGCACGATCGACAGCTGGCCCTGGTTGAGCGTGGGGTTCATGCTGCCGGCACCGATGAAGGCCGATACGCCGGTCACGTCCGGATCCCTGCGCAGCGCTTCGGCCACCTGCTGGGTGCGTTGCTCCATCTGCGGGAAGGCGATGTTCTGGTCGGCCTGGACCACGGCGGTGATCAGGCCGGTGTCCTGCTCGGGCAGCAGGCCCTTGGGAATCAGCACGTACAGCAGCACGGTCAGTACCAGCGCGGCCGCGGCCACGGCCAGGGTGAGCGGCTGGTGTTCCAGCACCCAGTCCAGGCTGCGCTCATACAGGCCGACGGTGCGCGTCCAAAGGTTCTGCTTGCCGGCCGCGGCCGCACGTTCGTGCGCGTCTTCGCCCTCGGGCAGCGCATCGGGCTTGAGCAGGTAGGCGCACATCATCGGGGTGAGCGTCAGCGAGATCAGCATCGACAGCACCACGGCGATGCTCAGCACCCAGGCGAACTCGTGGAACAGGCGGCCGGTGACGCCGGGCATCAGCAGCAGCGGCAGGAACACCGCCACCAGTGAAACCGTCAGCGACAGCACGGTGAAGCCGATCTGGCGCGCACCGATCTCGGCCGCCTCCTTGCCGCTCTTGCCTTGTTCGATGTAGCGCACGATGTTCTCGATCATCACGATCGCATCGTCGACAACGAAGCCGGTGGCCACCACCAGCGCCATCAGCGAGAGGTTGTCCAGCGACATGCCGGTGAAGGCCATCACCGCGAAGGTGCCGGCCAGCGACAACGGCACCGCCACCGAGGGAATGATGGTGGCCCAGAACCGGCGCAGGAACACGAAGATCACCGCCACCACCAGGCCGATCGTCAGGATCAGGGTGAACTGCACTTCATGCACCGAGGCGCGGATGGTTTCGGTACGGTCGGAGAACACCTCCAGGTGCACGTCGGCCGGCAGTACGCCCTGCAGCTGCGGCAGCAGCGCGCGGATGCGCTCGACGGTCTGCACGATGTTGGCGCCCGGCTGCCGGCGCACTTCCAGCAGCACGGCCGGCTTGCCGTCGGCCCATGCCGCCAGCTGGTCGTTCTCCACGCCATCGATCACTTCGGCCACGTCGGACAGCCGCACCGGGCGGCCGTTCTTGTAGCTGATGATGGTGTCGCGGTACTCGGCGGCGCTGGCCAGCTGGTCGTTGGTGCCGATGCTGTAGGACTGGGTCTTGCCGTTCAGCGAGCCCTTCGGCGCATTGACGTTGGCCTGGGTGAGCGCGCTGCGCAGCTCTTCCAGGGTCAAGCCCATGTTGGACAGCTGCGCCGGATTGACCTGGATGCGCACGGCCGGACGCACGTTGCCGGCGATCGACACCAGGCCCACGCCCTGCACCTGCGACAGGCGTTGGGCGAGGATCGAGTCAGCGTAGTTGTTGACGTCGCGCAGCGGCCGCGTATCGGAGGTCAGCTTGAGGGTGACGATGGCCGCGTCGGCCGGGTTCACCCGGTTGTAGACCGGCTGGTACGGCAGCGACGAGGGCAGGGTGGCCTGGCGGATCGCCGCCTGCACGTCCTGTGCGGCGATGTCGATGTCGCGGTCCATCGAGAACTGCAGGATGATCGTCGACAACCCCGCCGAGGAATCGGAGGTCATCAGTTCCAGCCCGGAGATCTGCCCGAACTGGCGCTCCAGCGGCGTGGTCACCAGCGAGGCCATGGTGGTGGCGTTGGCACCGGGGTACTGCGTGGTCACCACCAGGCTGGGCGCATCGATTTCCGGCAGCGCCGACACCGGCAGCTTGCGGTAACCGAGGATGCCCAGCAGCAACAAGCCCGCCATCAACAGCGAGGTGGCAATCGGGCGGCGGATGAAGATCGTCGAAAAGCCCACGGACTGATCCTTGCTGGCACTTCAATGGCAGCGCCGGCGGGATCGCCGGCGCGGGGAAGAGCAGGGGCCTGCGCTCAGCGCGGGCCACCACCGCGGCGGCCGCCGCTACTCTTCTGTTCGGCGGCCTTCAGTTCGGCCTCGGTCGGTGCGGCCGGGGTCTCACCCGGCTTCAGCGCGGTCACCTTGCTGCCCGGCTTCAGGCGGAACTGGCCTTCGCTGACCACGCGCTCGCCGCCCTTCAGGCCTTCGGCGATCTGCACCTGGCTGTCGCCCACTTCCACGCCACTGCGCACGGTCTGCATCTTCACCGTGTTGTCGCCCTGCACGACGTAGACGTACTCGCCGTCCGGGCCACGCAGCACTGCCTGGGTCGGGATCACCACGCCGCCGCCGATGGTGCGCAGCTGCATTCGCACATTGACGAACTGGCCCGGCCACAGGCCGTTGTCGGTGTTGTCGAACACCGCGCGTGCCTTGAAGGTGCCGCTGTCGGCGCTGATCAGGTTGTCGACCACGTCCAGCTTGCCGTCGCCGCTGAGCACGTGCGAATCGGCGCGGTCCAGCGCTGCGACCGGCACGCTGCCGGCGGCCTGCGCCTGGCGCACGTCGCCGAGCTGGCGTTCGGGCAGGTTGAACAGCACGTGGATCGGATGGATCTGGGTCAGGGTGACCAGTGCGGTACCGGCGTTGACCACGTTGCCGGCGTCGACTGCGCGGATGCCGGCGATACCGGTGATCGGCGCGGTGACCCGGGTGTACTGCAGCTGCACCTGCGCCGAACGCATGCTGGCTTCATTGGCCGCCACTGCGCTTTCGTACTGTGCCACCTGGTTTCGTTGTGTATCCAGATCGGTCTTGGCCACGAACTGGCGGTACTCCGGCGCGTTCGAGCGCTGGTAGTTCGAGCGTGCGGTGGCCAGCAGGGCTTCGTTCTGGCGCTTGGATGCAACGGCCTGGTCATAGCTGGCCTGGGCGGTGCGCGGGTCGATCACCGCCAGCACGTCGCCCTTCTTCACTTCCTGGCCTTCGCGGAAATTGAGGCTCATCAGCTGGCCGCCCACCTGCGGGCTGACCGTCACGGTGTTCATCGCGGTCACCGTGCCCAGTGCGCTGGCATACACCGGCACGTCCTGGCGCGCGGCATCGACCACGGTCACCGGCACCGGGCCGGCATCGGGATCTTCGCCCCCCTGGCCGGCGCCTGCCTGCTGCCCGGCAGCCTTGTCCTTGCCGCCACCGAGTACGCGCAGGCCGACCACGGCCAGCACCAGCACCGCCACGACCAGCAGCACGATCTTCCAAACACGTGACATTCAAGACTCCAAGAGGGCTGGACGGGGTGGCACCCCGGGTGGCAATGCGCAAAGCATACCTGTGGCCCACCGGGTTTCCTGCATGACGGATGGGACGGGCGCTCAGACAGATGGACGACGCTGGAGGTTCCCGTAACGGCAAGGTTGCCCTACATTCAGGTGCAGACCCCTTCCGTGGAGATCGAGATGCGCCGTTCGTTGCTGCTGTCCGCCCTGCTGCTGGCCCTGCCGGCCCTTGCCCACGCCGAGGACGCGCAGCGCCCGGAAGTGACCGCTGCCGCACAGCGCCTGCAGGCCAAGGTGGTGGAATGGCGGCGCGATTTCCACCAGCACCCGGAACTGTCCAATCGCGAGGAACGCACCTCCGCCGAGGTCGCCAAGCGCCTGCGAGCGATGGGCCTGAAGCCGAAGACCGGCATTGCCCATCACGGCGTGGTGGCGATCATCGAAGGCGGCAAGCCGGGCCCGAAGATCGCCCTGCGCGCGGACATGGACGCACTGCCGGTGACCGAGCAGACCGGCCTGCCGTTCGCTTCCAAGGCCACCGCGCAGTACCGCGGGCAGACCGTAGGCGTGATGCATGCCTGTGGCCATGACGCGCACACTGCCACCCTGCTGGGCGTGGCCGAAGCGCTGGTGGCGATGAAGAAGGATCTGCCGGGCCAGGTGATGCTGATCTTCCAGCCGTCCGAAGAAGGTGCGCCGCCGCCGGAAGAGGGCGGTGCGGCGCTGATGCTGAAGGAAGGCCTGTTTGCCGACTTCAAGCCCGAGGCGGTGTTCGGCCTGCATGTGTTCTCCAGCGTGCAGGCAGGGCAGATCGCGGTGCGCGGTGGCCCGCTGATGGCCGCGTCCGATCGTTTCGGCATCAAGGTGATCGGCCGCCAGACCCATGGCTCGGCACCGTGGAACGGCGTGGATCCGATCGTGGCCACTGCTGATCTGATCGGCACCGCACAGACCATCGTCAGCCGCCGCGCCAACCTGTCCAAGCAGCCGGCGGTGCTGACCTTCGGCGCGATCAACGGCGGCATCCGCTACAACATCATTCCCGATGAAGTGGAGATGGTCGGCACCATCCGCACCTTCGACGAAGGCATGCGCCAGCAGATCTTCGCCGACCTGCGCAACGTGGCCGACCACACCGCTGCCGCGCATGGGGCCAAGGCGGTGACCGACATCTACGAATCGGAAGGCAACCCGGCCACGGTGAACGACCCGGCGCTGACCGCGAAGATGCTGCCGAGCCTGCAGGCGGTGGTGGGCAAGGACAACGTGTACGAGCCGCCGCTGCAGATGGGCGCGGAGGATTTCTCGCTGTACGCCAAGGAAGTGCCGGGCATGTTCTTCTTCGTCGGTTCCACCAGCGTGGGCATCGACCCGGCGACGGCGCCGGCCAACCATTCGCCGAAGTTCCTGCTGGATGAGAAGGCGCTGGATGTTGGATTCCGTGCGCTGCTGCAGGTGAGCCTGGATTACCTGCATGGTGCGGGCACCCCGGCGGGTTGAGGGTTTCCGGCAGGGCTGCGCCCTGCACCCGCCGAAGCGGTAGTGCCGGCCGCTGGCCGGCAACAGCAACAGCAACAGCAACAGCAGAAGCGGGCTATCCGTGGGATGGCGGGGTGGGTCCGGTTGCGGGGGACGCCGTAAACCCGTCCATGGGGGCTTGGCCGCGGCATCCATGCCGCGGACACCCCCGCAACCGGACCCACCCCGCCTTCGACAGCTTCCCGCGGCTGTCGGAACGACATCCTGCTTTGGTAGGTGTCGACCTTGGTCGACACGGTAGATCCACGCCATGCGTGGATGGCAGATGCCATGAATGTCTGAAGGATCGGTTTTTGATCCTGTTTTTGATTTTGATTCTTTCCTGATCTTTCCCGTGGTGGCGCGGGAAATTGACCGTGGCCGGGAGGGTGGGTGGGCTGGGGGCGTAAGCGCCATGGATGGCGCGCCCGAGCCTACAAGGACGTATTCACGGCGTCCCCCAGCCCACCCACCCTCCCGGCCAACCCGATAGACCGCTCTGCCGACCAACCAACCCCACCACGGAGGGGCTCCGCCGTTGGCCGACCCGGCCGAAGGCCCGCTCTGCGCGCGATACAATAAGCACCATGAACACCCCACAGGATTCCAGCCTCGGTCGCGAGGTCAGTTACCCGTCGCAGTACGATCCCGGCCTGCTGTTTCCCATCCCGCGCGTCGGCGCCCGCGCCGAGATCGGTCTGGACGAGGCCGCGCTGCCCTTCGTCGGCCATGACCGCTGGCACGCCTTCGAGCTGAGCTGGCTTGACCCGCGTGGCAAACCGCAGGTCGCCGTCGCCACCGTGCAGGTGCCGTGCACCTCGCCGCGGTTGATCGAATCGAAGTCGTTCAAGCTGTACCTGAACTCCCTCAACAGCACCCGCATCGACAGTGCCGAAGCCCTGCGCGAGCGCCTCGTCGCCGACCTGTCGGCCTGCGCCGGCGCCCCGGTCCAGGTCACGTTCGGCCTGCCGGCGTTGCGCGAATCACCGCTGGGCGAGTCGATCGACGGCCTTGAGGTGGACATCGACTGCTATGGCCCGCCGCAGGCGGACTACCTGTCGGCCAACGCCGATGCGCTGGTGGAGGAGACCCTGGTCTCGGCCCTGCTGAAGTCCAACTGCCCGGTCACCGGGCAGCCGGACTGGGCCACTGTCAGCCTGCGCTACCGCGGCCCGCAGATCGATCGTGCCGGCCTGCTGCGCTACCTGGTCAGCTACCGCGAGCACGCCGAGTTCCATGAGCAGTGCGTCGAGCGCATCTTCAGTGAAGTGTCCGCGCGCTGCCGGCCGCAGTGGCTGGAAGTCGAAGCCCGCTATACCCGTCGCGGTGGCCTGGACATCAACCCGTGGCGCGCCAGCCCTGGCATTGCCGCCCCGGCCGCGACCTACCGCGAACTGCGGCAGTAACCGCCGCAGGCGGTTACAGGTAGCGCCGGGCCATGCCCGGCGAGCGCAGCGGCCCTTACAGGTAGCGCCGGGCCATGCCCGGCGAGCGCAGCGGCCCCATACGGAGCCGCCCGGCATGGCCCGGCAAACCGGTTGGGCCCCGATTGTTCAGCCGTCCCGGGGGGCGGCTTCACATCGGCACCATCCCCATTTAACAACCTCTATGACACCGTGCCAGCCATGTAGTCATACAGACGGGAGTGTGTGGATGAGTACCGAGAAGAAAGCCGATTTCTCCGGCGTCAGTGGCAGCGTCGACAGTACCGCCCAGCAGGTCCCCAAGGCGGACTTTTCCGGCGTCAGTGCTTCGGTGGACAGTACCGCCGAGGTGGTCAGCGGTGGCACCTACACCGTGCAGAAGGGTGATTCGCTGTCGAAGATCGCCAAGCAGCACCTGGGCGATGCCAACGCCTGGAAGAAGATCTTCGAAGCCAACCGCGATGTGCTCGACGACCCGGACAAGATCTTCCCGGGCCAGACCCTGAAACTGCCGCCGAAGTAATACCGGCGATCCAATCGCCGTCCGAACAATCCTTGGAGGAACCCCGAATGATCAAGACGACCCCGCTTCAGAATGCCCTGCTGGCCGCGCTGCTGGGCAGCGTCGCCCTGGTGGGCTGCAAGAAGAAGGAAGAAACCGCAGACAACAACGCAGCTCCGGCGGCAACCACGCCGGCCGAGGCGCCCGCGCCGATGACCGGCGCGCCGCCGCCGATGGCTGCATCGGCCGTAGCGGTATCGGCGGTCACTGTCGGCAAGACCGCCGCAGCTGACAAGTCGGTTGCCACGGCCGCCCTGTTCGCGCCGAAGGACGATGTCATCGTCTCGGTGAAGACCGATGGCGCGGCCAACAATGTCACCGTCGGCGCCAAGCTGACCTTCCAGGACGGCCAGGTGGCCGGTGAGCAGAACGCAACCCTGAACACCAGCGGTGCAGAGACCACCAACATCACCTTCAAGAATGCCAATGGCTGGCCGGCCGGCAAGTACCGCGCCGAAGTCATGGTTGATGGTAAGGCGGCCGGAACGCCGCAGGAGTTCGAGGTCAAGTAAGTCCCGCCGACTCTCTCCCGGTTGGACTCACGATGGACGCAGCCGCGAGGCTGCGTCCTTTTTTGTTGGCGGCTTTGCGGGAAGGCCTCATCCACGCATGGCGTGGATCTACGGGTACGGGTGCAGGCACCTGGCCGTTCCTCGCGCGGCGATGTTTCCGCAGACCCACGCCATGCGTGGATGGATCACAGCGTTGCCGGCGTGCAGTACCGCCGCGTATGGCACGGCTTTGCCCCGCGCGGCTGAAAACGCGACAATGCAGGGGTTTCCCCGGCGCGCGCCCACCCTGACGGCGGCGGGGAAAGTGACACGGTTGCACGTGGCCCGGCGCTGGCGCCGGCCTTCCCCTGAGCACTGCTACAGAGTCCAAGTCCCCCATGTCCAAGATCCTCTACACGCTGACCGACGAAGCACCGTTCCTGGCCACCCAGTCGCTGCTGCCGATCGTCGACGCCTATACCTCCACCGCGGGCATCGCAGTGGAAACCCGTGACATCTCGTTGTCCGGCCGCATCCTGTCGCTGTTCCCGGAACTGCTGAGCGATGCGCAGAAGGTCAACGATGACCTGGCCGAGCTGGGCCAGCTGGCGACCACCCCCGACGCCAACATCATCAAGCTGCCGAACATCTCCGCCTCGGTGCCGCAGCTGAAGGCCGCCATCAAGGAACTGCAGGACCAGGGCTATCCGCTGCCGGATTACCCGGAAACCCCGGCCGACGACCAGCAGCGCGACTACAAGGCGCGCTACGACAAGGTCAAGGGCAGCGCAGTCAATCCGGTGCTGCGCGAAGGCAATTCCGACCGGCGCGCGCCGCTGTCGGTGAAGAACTACGCCCGCAAGCACCCGCACCGCATGGGCGCCTGGGCGTCCGATTCGAAGTCGCACGTTGCGCACATGGACGCGGGTGATTTCTACGGCAGCGAGAAGTCGGCCACCCTGTCCAACGCCGGCGCGCTGAAGATCACCCTGCACGGCAAGGACGGCAGCACCGTCGTGCTGAAGGAAAAGACCGCGGTCAAGGCCGGTGAGATCGTCGACGCGGCAGTGATGAGCCGCAAGGCGCTGGCCGCCTTCATCGATGCGCAGATCGCCGACGCCAAGTCGCAGGGCGTGCTGTTCTCGCTGCACCTGAAGGCGACCATGATGAAGGTCTCCGACCCGATCATGTTCGGCGTGGTCGTCAACGAGTTCTACAAGGACGTGCTCGCCAAGCACGCCGACACGCTCAAGCAGGCCGGTTTCGATGCCAACAACGGCATCGGTGATCTGGTCGCGCGCCTGCCGTCGCTGCCCGAAGCCACCCGTGCCGCCATCGAAGCCGACCTGCAGGCCGAGTACGCGCAGCGTCCGGGCCTGGCCATGGTCAACTCGGACAAGGGCATCACCAACCTGCACGTGCCGAGCGACGTGATCGTCGACGCCTCGATGCCGGCGATGATCCGCGACTCCGGCAAGATGTGGAATGCCGAAGGCAAGCTGCAGGACACCAAGGCGGTCATTCCGGACCGCTGCTATGCCGGCGTGTACCAGGCTGTCATCGACGACTGCCGCAGCAACGGTGCCTTCAACCCGGCAACCATGGGCTCGGTGCCCAACGTCGGCCTGATGGCGCAGAAGGCTGAAGAGTACGGCTCGCACGACAAGACCTTCCAGATCGCTGCCGACGGCTTGGTCAAGGTCACCGACGAGGCCGGCAACGTGGTGTTCGAACACGCCGTGGAAGCCGGTGACATCTGGCGCATGTGCCAGACCAAGGACGCGCCGATCCAGGACTGGGTCAAGCTGGCCGTCGAACGCGCGCGCCTGAGCAGCACCCCGGCCGTGTTCTGGCTGGACGCCGCCCGCGCCCACGACGCGCAGGTCATCGCCAAGGTCGAGACGTACCTGAAGGACCACGACACCACCGGCCTGGATATCCGCATCCTGCCGCCGGTGGAAGCGACCACCTTCTCGCTGGCCCGCATCCGCAAGGGCGAGGACACCATTTCGGTGACCGGCAACGTGCTGCGCGATTACCTCACCGATCTGTTCCCGATCATGGAGCTGGGCACCAGCGCCAAGATGCTGTCGATCGTGCCGCTGATGGCCGGTGGCGGCCTGTTCGAGACCGGTGCTGGCGGTTCGGCACCGAAGCACGTGCAGCAGTTCGTCGAAGAGGACTACCTGCGCTGGGATTCGCTGGGTGAGTTCCTGGCCCTGGCCGCGTCGCTGGAGCATCTGGGCAACCGCTACGACAACGCTGCCGCCCGCGTGCTGGCCAAGGCACTGGACGAGGCCAACGGCCAGTTCCTGGACAACGACAAGTCGCCGTCGCGCAAGCTCGGTGGCATCGACAACCGTGGCAGCCACTTCTACATCGCCCTGTACTGGGCGCAGGCCCTGGCAGCGCAGAACGAAGATGCCGCACTGCAGGCACGCTTCGCTCCGCTGGCCAAGGCGCTGGCCGACAACGAGCAGAAGATCGTTGACGAGCTGATCGCGGTGCAGGGCAAGGCCGTGGACATCGGCGGCTACTACCGTCCGGATGTGGCCAAGGCCGCTGCCGCAATGCGTCCGAGCGCGACTTTCAATGCCGCGCTGGAGCAGCTGCGCGGCTGATTCATCGCCGCCCGGTTGAGACCTGGAAAGAAACCCGCGCCTCGGCGCGGGTTTCTTTTTTGCGGGCCTGGGATCAGATCCCTCTGTACCGCAGAGGGATCTGACCCCACCCATGGCGTGGATGTACTCGGGCCCGGAACCGTGAAATCCGTCATCTGTCGGAACGCCGTCAACACGGCATGAAACTTGCCCGCGATGGCCGTCGCAGAACGGACGCATGCATGTTCACCACCGCCCCCAATATGAGCAGTCGATCACGACGATGGCGGCAAGCCATGGCCTAGCCTTGGCGATGCGAGACCGCCGGGGAGGTGGTCGCACGGGGAACACGGATGGCACGCGTGCTCGTAGTGGGAACCGACATCCAGGGCGAACAGGCCCTGCTGCAGAGGCTGCGGCTGGCCTCGGCGCTGCCGGACGGGCAGATCCGCCGCAGCCAGGACCTGGACGACTGCGATCTGCTGGTGATCCGCGATACGCCGGCGCTGCGCAACGCGGCACTGCGCATGCGCCAGCAGCGCCCGCGCCTGCACTGCTGGATCGAGGACCTCGGCGGCCAGTTGCGCGAAGGCGATGGCGGCCAGGACGTACTGGATGATGGCGCGATAGGACGGGCGCTGCGCGGCATGCAGACCGGCACCGATGCGACACCGATCCGCTTGGCTGACGGCGCGCATGCGATCACCCGCCTGCTGCGCGAGCGGCTGCCATCGCGGCAGGGCCAGGCGCTGCTGGGCGAGGGTGGAGAACCGCTGCTGCTGCTGGATCTGGAACAGGACCAGGCGGTGCTGCTGCACGAGCCGGCTACGGTGCTGGTGGAACGGCTGGCGCAGGGCTTCGAGCACCTGTATCTGGATGCGCTGCTGCCGGCGCAGCTGCAGGCACTGGCGGGTGACCGCGCGCGACTGCCGTTGCGTCCGTTGCTGTGGCAATGGGCGCAGCGCAGCCGTCACTGGCAGGCGTTGGATGAGCGCCTGCGCGGGGCGTCGGTGAAGCTGCTGCGCTGGCCGGACTTCCGCGTGCTCGGCCACGATCACGATGGCTTCCGTCTCTGTTCGCTGCTGCTCAAGCGTGCCTGCACGGTGGACGAATGCGCGATGCTGCTGGATCTTCCCGCCGCCGCGGTGCGCGATTTCATCCACGCCGCCTACCTGTGCGGCTATGCGCAGCTGCAGGTCGCACCTGCAGTACCGCTGGCGGGTGCGCGTGCCAGCAATGCCGACAACGGCCTGCTCGCACGCCTGTGGCGCACGCTGCGCGGGAGTGATCGCGATGCGTGAGCACAAGGTGGTGGTGCTCGGTGGCATGGGCAGCGGCAAGTCGACATTGGTACGCAGCATCGCCGCCGGTGCGGTGGTCGACACCGACGTAGCCAACAGTGACCGCGCGGGTGCCGACAAGGCTTCTACCACGGTGGCGCTGGACTACGCCGATATCGACCTGCCCAACGGCGAGAGGCTGCGCCTGTATGGCACGCCTGGCCAGCAGCGCTTTGATTTCCTGTGGCCGATCCTGTTGCAGGGTGCGCGCGGTGCGGTGTTGCTGCTGGACGCGCGCCGTGCCGGGGTGGCCGCCGAGCTGGACGCCTACCTGCAGGTGCTGCGCCCGTTCGGTCCGGCATTGGCCCTGGTGGTGGCGGTGACCCATCTTGACCAGGTGCCGGCAGCGGCACTGGATGACTGGGCCGAGCGCGCCCGGCTCGATGGCCAGCCGCTGCCGTTGCTGGCGGTGGATGCCCGTGATCGTGAACAAGGACTGCTGCTGATGGACGTACTGATGAGCGAAATGGAAGCGCATGCACTGGTGGCCGCACATGGCTGATGGACAAGGCGCGCCGTTGCCGGACGCGCAGCAGCGCGAGCGCCTGCGGCCGTTGCTGCAGGACCTGCAGCAGCGGGTGGAAGGGGTGCGGACCGTGGTGCTGGCCAGCGTCGATGGCTTTGCCCTGGTCAGTGCTGGTGCGGAGGGGCGTGGCGAACGCCTGGCGGCGATGACCAGCGCGATGCTGGCCCTGGCTGCAGCAGTGGGGCGCGAACTGGCACTGGGCGATCTGCAGACGCTGATGCTGGAGGCCGCCGGTGGCAAGGTGCTGATGCTGGCCATCCAGGCCGAGGGGCGAGCGCCGTTGCTGCTGATGGCGGCCTGCGACCAGCGCAGCGTGATCGGCCAGGTGCTGTGGCAGAGCAGGGAATGTGGCCAGGCGATCCTGGCCGAACTCAGCGGATCGTGAGCCCGGCCGCAGGGGAACGAGGGGCTCGAACCAACATTGAGAGGGGTGCAACGTGGCTGGATTGAATGATTCGTTGACTGCACTGATGGGTATCGATGGCGCGCAGGCCGTGGCGCTGGTCGACTACGAAAGCGGCATGCTGCTGGGCGAGGCCGGTTCGGGCATGGACATGGAAGTGGCGGCGGCCGGCAACACCGAAGTGATCCGCGCGAAGATGAAAACCGCCGCCTCGCTCAACCTCAACGATGGCATCGAGGACATCCTGATCTCGCTCGGCAAGGCGTATCACATCATGCGCCCGGTGGCGAAGAAGAAGGGCCTGTTCTTCTACATCGTGCTGGACCGGACCAAGTCCAACCTCGCCCTGGCGCGGCGCAAGGTGCAGGACGTGGAGGCCGAACTGGCGATCTGAGCCGGCTCGGTGGGACCGATCCCTGGTGCTGCACGGCAGCCCAGGGATCGGTCCGCTGTGATGTCATGTCGAAGGCAGCAGAAGCGTGCGTACGAAGGTCAGCGCCTGCCTGTCGCGCGTAGCAAAGTATCTGGGCGCATGCAGTGGGAGCCAGGTTTCGTTGAAGTGCCGGCGAAAGTCTTCGTAGAGCTCGTTCGGATAGAGCTTTGCCTGCACGTTGCGGCCGTCTGGATAGCTGTGCTCATAGGTGTCGAAGGTGTTGGGATCGATGCCCTTGTGATCGCGCAGCCACTTGCAGAACAGCCGGCCCTCGGAGATGTCCGGCACCAGCTCCTGCGGCAGCGTATAGCCCGCCTGCTCCAGTGGCGCGATCAGGTTCAGGGTCAGCTCGTTCAACATCGAGAAATGCGTGTAGGGCACTTTCGAGCGGTTCTGCATGTAGCGCTCGATGTGGGCGGGCATGACGGCGTTCGCCCGGCCCTGCTGCCATTCCACCACCCATTGCGACACCTTCACCGCGAATTTGCGTGACAACCATTGGCCGAGATTGATGGCCAGGTAAGGGTGGATCCAGGTGCCCTGCATCGCCGCATTGCCCCCGGACACCACATGGATGAGCTGGTCCTCCGGGAGGCCGGTCTGCAGGGTCAGCTCCTCGATGAACTCACCGGTGGATTTCAGCGACCGATAGTCCGACCAGCGCTTGCCCACTGACTGGCAGAGCGCCGTCGCGCTGATGTAGCCGTCGCGTACCCGTTGCGGGATTACGTTGCCTTCCTCCATGCGTGGGATCAGGGTCATTTGCTGCATGCGTCACCTCATGCCGTTATGGGCCTGAAAGAGTAGGCAATGCAGTCGCCCGGGGTCTGTAGGAATGGTTGCGTTTGTCTGGTTCTCTGAGGCAGCAGCAGCCGAGCGTGGCTCGGCTCTACACAAGCTACCCCACGCCAGCGTATGGTGAGATCGGTTTCCCCGGATACGTCGTGCATGTCCGATCCTGTCACTGCAACCGAACTGGCACCGCGCATCGCCGAGGCCATCCGCGATGGTTTCGAGCAGTATCACGCCCGCTTTGCCGCGATCACGGCGCGTGCCCGGCTGCGTTTCCAGCAGCGCGACTGGGCGGCGGCGCGCCACGATGCGGTGGAGCGCATCGCCCTGTACGACCAGTGCATCGCCGAGCAGATGGATGCGCTGCGTCGGCTGGCTGGTGACGCCATCAGCGAACGCGCGCTGTGGCTGCAGGTGCACGCGCACTTCAGTGCCCTGCTGCAGGGCCTGATCGACGCCGAGCTCTACAAGACCTTCTACAACACGCTGTCGCGGCGGCTGTTCGCCATCCGCGGTGTGGATCCGGAAGTGGAGTTCATCGCCTTCGATGTCGAGCCCTCCGATGCGATCACCCATCCGGTGGCGCGCCACACCTACGCGGTCTCGCCGACGCGGCCGGTAGAGGCGCTGCAACGGGTGCTGGCCGACTACCGCTTCGATGTTCCGTATGCGCACCAGTTGCGCTGTGCCGCCGCCATCGCCGTGCGCCTGCAGGACGATCTGGCGCACTGGGGCGACACGCCGGTACGCAGCATTGAACTGCTAGATACCGTGTTCTACCGCGAGCGCCGCGCCTATCTGGTCGGGCGCGTGTTCGGTGAACACCGTTTCTCGCCGTGCGTGATCGCGCTGGTCAATGACGACCATGGCCTGCGCGCCGATGCCGTGCTGACCCGGCGTCGCGATGTGGCCCATCTGTTCGGCGTGTCGCGCAGCTATTTCCAGGCTGACCTGGGTACGGTTGGCGATGCGGTGGTGTTCCTGCGCAGCCTGCTGCCGGGCAAGCCGATCGACGAGATCTATACCGTGCTCGGACGCGCCAAACAGGGCAAGACCGAGCGCTACCGGACGTTCTTCCGCCACTTCAATGAACATCCGAACGAGCGTCTGGCGCATGCCGAAGGCACGCCGGGCATGGTCATGGCGGTGTTCACCCTGCCCAGTTACCCGCTGGTGTTCAAGCTGATCCGCGATCGTTTCGCTTGGCCCAAGACGATGTCGCGGCAGCAGGTGGAGGAGAAGTACGCCCTGGTGTTCAACCTCGACCGTGTCGGTCGCCTGCTTGACGCACAGCCCTACCGGCATCTGCGTTTCCCGCGCGAACGCTTCGCCCCGGTGCTGCTGGACGAGCTGCTGCAGCAGTGCGCGCAGAGTGTGCGCGTGGATGGCGACGAGGTGGAGATTGCGTTGTGCTACGTGCAGCGTCGCTTCCGGCCATTGAATCTCTATCTGCGCGAACAGGCTGGCGAGGCCGTGCGCGCAGCGGTACTCGACTACGCGCAGGCGATCACCGACATGGCGCGCAACAACATCTTCCCCGGTGACATGCTGCCGAAGAACTTCGGCGTGTCGCGCCACGGCCGTGCCGTGTTCTACGACTACGACGAGTTGTGCCTGGTCAGCGACTGCGTATTCCGGGCCTGGCCCAAGCCAAGCTCTCCGGAAGAAGCGATGGCCGATGAGCCCTGGTTCCATGTCGGTCCGCGCGATGTTTTCCCCGAGCGGTTCGGGCCGTTCATGGGCCTGCCGGCGCAGGAACTGGCAGCGGTGCGCGAGCACTATCGCCATCTGTTCGATCCCGCCTGGTGGCAGGGGCTGCAGGCGCGCTTTGCGGCGGGCGATTATCCGGACACGCCACCGTATTCGGCTGCGCAGCGGTTGGCGTGATTGGCCGCGCCGACTGCGAGGAACTCGGGTAATCTCGGCACTTTCATCACCAAGGATCGGCAATGATGCGTTCTCCCCTGTTTCTCGCCTTCGCGCTTGCGATCGGCTCGGCTGGCGCCCTGCTCAGCACAGATGCGGCAGCGCAGAGCACACGCGCGGTGCGTGCCACCGCCGAAGCCAGCATGGTCTTGACCGGCAACATCGATGTCGCTGCAGATGGCGCGGTCAGTGGCCTTGTGCTGGACCAGCAGGCGTCCATCGCACCGGCCATCGCCGCGTTCGTGGATGGCACGATCCGCAGGTGGCAGTTTGAACCTACCGTGGTGGACGGAAAGCCGGTGGCGAAACATGCACCGTTGCGCGTACGTCTGCTGGGCAGGCCCGGCGCCGATGGCAGCACGGAAGTGCGCATGACCAGCGTGGATTTCAGCGAGTATGACGACAAGGCCACCGACGCAGTGACCGGAAACCGGATGAGGCCTCCGCGCTATCCGGAGGCGGCATTCCGCGTCGGCGCACAGGGCGAGGTGATGCTGCTGGTCAAGGTCGAGCGTGATGGTGCGGTTGCCGACGTCATCGCCGAACAGGTGAACATGGGCGTGGTGGCACCCGAGCACGCGATGCAGAAGATGCGCGACATGCTGGCCAAGGCCAGCATCAGCGAGGCCCGCAAGTGGACGTTCACTCCGCCGACCTCCGGCGGGGACAAAGGCCTGGCGTTCTGGACCGTGCGCGTGCCGGTCACCTTCGCGCTGAACGACAAGGGCAGCAAGCAACCCCCCACTCCTTACGGCCGCTGGCAGGCCTACATTCCCGGCCCCCGCCAGCAGGCCCCGTGGCGCACCACCGACGATGCCGCGCAGGTCGGTACCGATCTGTTGCCGGCCGGTGGCGTCTACATGGTCGATAGCGCTACCCGCGGGCTGCGTCTGTTGACTCCGCTTGCCGAGCAATGATGCCGGTCAACCGCCCCCACGTTTCATCGGCCCCTGCCCGGGGGTCAGACTTCATCATCTTCATGCACAAGGAGTGGCTGTGATGCGTTCTTCTCTTTTCCTGGCACTGGCCCTTGCGGTGTCGGGCGGTGCCGCCCTGATCGATACCGCCGATGCGCAGACCGCGCGCGAGGTACGCAGGCAGGCCGAGGCCAGCATGACCCTTGGTGGCGTCATCGACATCGGCCGCGAAGGCCAGGTTGAAGGGTTCCAGCTCGATCGTCGCGAGAAGATCGACGCGGGTATTGCCGATTTCGTGGACAAGGCCGTGCAGGGCTGGCGTTTCGACCCGGTGCTGGTCAATGGTGCGCCCGTGCAGGCACGCACTGCGGTGCGCCTGCGGCTGATGGCCGACAATGCTGCCGAGGGCACCATGCGGGTCCGCCTGGTCGATGCCAATTTCAGCAAGGTGGATGGCGAGCGTGAGGTCGGCACCGACAGGGTGACCAGCAATGCACTGCGGGGACCGGATTACCCACCGCAGGCGGTGACCATGCAGGGGGAGGGCACGGTCATGCTGATGGTCAAGGTCGGCCGCGATGGCAGGGTAGCTGATGTGATTGCCGAGCAGACCAATCTGACCGTGATTGGTACGGCGCGCGCGATGAACCAGCTGCGCGATATCCTGGCCAAGGCCAGCGTCAATAGCGCCAAGCGTTGGACGTTCAACCCGCCCACAACCGGCGAGGACAAGGATCGCGAGTTCTGGACCGTGCGCGTACCGGTGCGCTTCGCCTTCCAGGATTCGCGTGAGCGTTACGGCCGCTGGACCGCGTACATTCCCGGCCCGCGCCAGCAGGCGCCGTGGAAGACCGGTGAGGAAACCCTGGCCGCCGGAAGCGATCTGCTGCCCGAAGGCGGTGTGTACATGGTGGGTCGTGCGCAGGAAGGCCCGCGCCTGCTCACCCCGCTGGGCTGATGCGTCATTTCGGGATGCGCCGGGCCTGCCCCGGTGCATCCCGCTTGAATCGATGTGCTCAATCGGCGTGCGGGTACACCACCACCCGGTTGCGGCCCTGTTCCTTGGCCAGGTACAGGGCCTTGTCGGCCAAGCGCAGTGCCTGTTCCGGATCGGTATGGAAACTGGGGAAGTGGGCCACTCCCAGTGACACGGTGATGGTGCCCACCGGAGCAAACGGTTCGTCGGCGATGGCCTGGCGCAGGCGCTCGCCGGTCTGCCGGGCCGCTTCGATGCCAACGCCCGGCAGCAGCACCAGGAACTCCTCGCCACCGGCGCGGCACAGCACGTCGGTCTCGCGCGAATGGCGGCGCATCTGTTCGGCGATATGGACGATGGCCGCATCACCGACGTCGTGACCGTGGCTGTCGTTGATCGACTTGAAGCGGTCGATATCCAGCGTCAGGATCGCAAACGGCAGGCCCTGCGCCTGCAGCGCGTCGAGCGCCTGCTGCAGCCCGCGACGGTTGAGCAGGCCGGTCAGCGGATCGGTACGGCTGGCGCGGTTGAGCGTGCCGATCCGGTCCTGCAGCGCATTGAAGCTGTACAGCACGGCCTGTTTCAGCTGCGCCACTTCGAAGTACCAGGCACGGATGCCATTGACGTGGCTGATCGCATTGCCGGTGTCTTCGCCGTCCTGCACGTTGCGTGCCAGCTGCCACAGCGGCAGCGAAATGCGGCGGGCGAACCACCAGGTGATCAGCAGCGACAGCACGCCCAGCGGAATGGCATTCCAGATCACCGCCGACATCAGGCGTGACAGCGGCTGCAGCGTCGCCTCGGTCGGGCGCTGCGCGACGATGCCCCAGCCGGTTGCCGCCACGGGCGCGTAACCGGCCAGCATCGCCACCTGGTGGTTGTTGCGCACCTGCTGCGCACCGCGCTGGCCGCGCATCACTTCTTTCACCGCCGGGTTGTTCAACGCGTAGGTGCCCACTTCCTTGGGGTTGTTGTGATAGATCAGGCGGCCATGGCGATCCACCACGTACAGGTAGGAACCATCGCGGTAGTAGTGCGTACCCAGCAGGGTGTTGAGTGCACTGCGCTGGCGCAGGTACAGGGTGCCGCTCACATAGCCCCGGTACTGGCCGCTGCGGTCGAATACCGGGTGCGAGATCGAGATCAGCAGCTTGCCGGTGGCTGACTGGTAGGGATCGCTGATCATCGGCTGGCGCCGTTCCAACGCTGCCTTGTTGCCAGCGCTGCGCAGGATCTCGCCCTGCAGCTGCAGGCTCTGCGGCGAGGTCGCGATCACCCGCCCGTCGTTGGCCACCACCAGCGAGGAGTTGAAGCTGCTGGACTGCAGCTGCAGACGACGGGCCTCATCCTGCGCCTGGGCCGGATCCATGTCGCTGTCGCCAAGCCGGGTGGCGGCATAGGCCAGCTGCTGCTGCGCGGCCAGCAGGAAGTTCTGCGTGGTCTCGGCCAGCTTGGTGGCGTACACGCGGTTGGCTTCCAGGGTGTTGCCCACCAGCTGGTCGCGCTGCACGCGATAGCTGGCAAGCAGCGTATTGGCCAGGGCAATGACGGCGCTGAGCAGGGCCAGGGCAAGGATCAGCTTGCCCAGGTTGAGCCGGGGAGACAGTGTGCGCATGCGGTTGAAGGATCGGGCAGGGCTGGACCCGCCGGATCCTCCGGATGGGGCAACAGCGGGAATCGGCGGCCCGGCCAGCGCGGCCGGGGCGGAGAGTCAGGCATTTGTCCCGCAGATTATCGCCAAATCAACGAGTCGCGAAGTGAAGCCGCTGGTCATCGACGGACAATCTGCAATTTGTTGAATGGAACGGGGACCATGAGGCTGGGAACATTGATTCTTTGGCTGGTCCCAATTCCATGCGACGTCTTCTGCAGACTCTCCGACTAACCCCCTGTGCGCGCGTTGTCCCTCGCTTCATCGAACCTTTTCTTGCACAGGCGCGCATTCATCTCAAAACGGGGGATTTCGCGCTGCTTGAGTCGCAGCTTGCGCAGTTGCCTGCCGAATCCTATGAGCACTTCGTCTGGCGTCTGGCAGATGATCGTCAGACACCTGGATGGCTCAAGACGTGGTCACGGGCAATGCCGCAGTCGCCTCATCCAGCGCTGCTTTCGGCCTATGTCGACATCTCCAACGCATGGAAAGTTCGCGGTGAAACCTACGCAAGGGACATTCCGTTCCTGCGCCGGCGCAGGTTTCCGAAGATCATGAATCAGGCTTACGAGAAGTTCCTCGGCATCATCGAGACCGATCCCGGCAATCCGATGGCGCTGGCCGGCCTGATCCATTGCAATGTGGTGATCGGCGCTGGTGACGGTCATCGGGACCAATGGATGCATGCGGCGATGCTGGCCCAGCCGTTTCACTGTCCGGTCATCGTGCAGTACGCGCGAGGTACATATGCACGATGGGGTGGAGAGGTGGACGAACACTACCAGTTTGCCGCCTGGGTAGTGGAGAACGCGCCTGCCGGCAGTTGCTCGCTGGTGATTGCGGCGCAGGCGGTTTTGGATGATGCGCTGAGCGCATCCGAAGAGATCGATGACATCAGACAGATCGCCCAGCATCTCCGTGATGAGGATGCTGCCGCTTGGCTCCGGCAGGCCATCCTGAAGTGGGCTGGCGCCACGCCCGAGACGTTGCAGCGCCGCATTGGCTCGATCATCGCCACCCATGGTGATGACTACCATGTGGTCTGCCTCGAATCATTCGCACTCGCCGCCTATTTCTGCGGAGCCACGAATGAGGCGCGCCTGCTGTTCACAGCACTGCGCGGTCGGCTCCAGGCGGAATTCTGGGAGTATTACATTCCACCGCTGCCGATCTGGATGCACATGATCCATTCGGGATCGCGGGGGGTGTGCAGGGTCCACGATCAGGTCTGCCGCGACCTGGGGCTGGATCCCCGGCAGGTCTGCCAATAGAACCCTTCCGCGCGGTGGATCGTCGTCGGTCTGAAAGAAAAAGCCCCGCACTGCGGGGCCTTTCCGTATTCCATCAATGCCGCGCGATCAGCGCTTCATCGAACCGAAGAACTCGTCGTTGGACTTGGTGTTCTTCATCTTGTCGAGCAGGAATTCCATCGCCGTCATTTCATCCATCGGATGCAGCAGCTTGCGCAGGATCCAGATCTTCTGCAGCAGCTCCGGCTCGATCAGCAGGTCTTCGCGACGGGTGCCCGAACGGTTGATGTCGATGGCCGGGAACACGCGCTTTTCAGCGATGCGACGGCTCAGGTGCACTTCGCTGTTGCCGGTGCCCTTGAACTCTTCGTAGATCACCTCGTCCATCTTCGAGCCGGTATCGACCAGCGCGGTGGCGATGATGGTCAGGCTGCCGCCTTCTTCCACGTTGCGCGCGGCACCGAAGAAGCGCTTGGGGCGATGCAGGGCGTTGGCGTCCACACCACCGGTCAGCACCTTGCCCGAGCTCGGCACGACGTTGTTGTAGGCACGCGCCAGGCGGGTGATCGAGTCGAGCAGGATCACCACGTCCTTCTTGTGCTCGACCAGGCGCTTGGCACGCTCGATGACCATTTCGGCCACCTGCACGTGGCGCGCGGCCGGTTCGTCGAAGGTCGAGCTGATGACCTCGCCGCGCACGGTGCGCTGCATTTCGGTCACTTCTTCCGGGCGCTCGTCGATCAGCAGCACGATCAGGTGCACGTCCGGATGGTTGGTGGTGATGGCCGTGGCCACCTGCTGCATCATCATCGTCTTGCCGGCCTTCGGCTGGGACACGATGAGCGAGCGCTGGCCCTTGCCCTGCGGTGCCATCAGGTCGAGGATGCGGCCGGTGATGTCTTCCGACGAACCGTTGCCGCGCTCCAGGGTGAAGCGGCGACGCGGGAACAGGGGGGTCAGGTTCTCGAACAGCACCTTGTTCTTCGACGCTTCCAGCGGCTCACCGTTGATGGTGTCCACGATCGACAGCGCGAAGTAGCGTTCGCCGTCCTTCGGGAAGCGGATGCGGCCGGACAGGTGGTCGCCGGTACGCAGGTTGAAGCGGCGGATCTGGCTGGGCGAAATGTAGGTGTCGTCCGGGCCGGCCAGGTAGCTGGCCTCGGCCGCGCGCAGGAAGCCGAAGCCGTCCGGCAGGATTTCCAGCACGCCGTCGGCGGCAACGCCGTCGCCGTGGCGGGTCAGCACCTTCAGCAGCGCGAAGATCACGTCCTGCTTGCGGGCACGGGCCACGCCTTCGGAAATCTGCAGCTGCTCGGCGATCTCCAGCAGCTTCTGGGCCGGCATGCGCTTGAGGTCGCTCAGCGAATAGACCGGGAAGCCTTCGGGGACGTTGGCGTGCGGACGCGGTACGAACGGCTGCTGTTCGCCGTTGTCGTTGGGCATGCCGTCGTCGCGGAAGCGACCGCCGTTGCCACCACCGCCACCACCACCGCCGCCATTGCGATCACGGTCGCGGCGGTTGCGGAAACGGTCACGGCGGTTGCCTTGGCCTTGCTGGCCCTGCTGACCGCCCTGGTTGTAGGGGTTCTGGTTCTGGCCACCGCCCTGGTTGTTCTGCTGCGACTGCCGCGGCTGGCCGGATTCGCGGCCCTCGCCACCTTCGCCGCCGCCACTGCTGGCAGGGGCCTCGGCGGCGGGTGCGCTCGGCGCGGAAGGCGCTGCGGCCGGTGCCGGCGCCTCGGGCGCGGCTGCCAGCGGCAGGGCAGGCTGCGCAGGGGCGGCGCTGGTTTCGGCGGCGGCCGGAGCGGCAGCCTTGGTTACGCGGGCTTTGCGCACGCGCTTTTCGGCGGGCGCATCAGCGCTACCGGTTTCGGGAGTGTTATCGGACAAGAGCGTTATTCCTCGCTTGAAGGTGCGAGCGCCCGGCTGGGGCGGCGAACATTGGGAATGGGTCTGGAAGAAACTGCGTCCAGAAGATGCGGCACGCGAACGCGGCCGGATGTGCCGACACTATCAT
Source organism: Stenotrophomonas sp. MYb57 (assembly GCF_002966815.1). Lineage (NCBI taxonomy): Bacteria > Pseudomonadati > Pseudomonadota > Gammaproteobacteria > Lysobacterales > Lysobacteraceae > Stenotrophomonas > Stenotrophomonas sp. MYb57. The sequence goes on along the minus strand of NZ_CP023271.1, from coordinate 4,229,796 downwards.
CGGCCCGCGGCGCCACGCAAGGGTCGCCGGATACGGTATTCAGTCAGGCGCCGGGGCGCCTGCCCGGCAGCCGTCGAAAACGGCTGCCGGAAAGCGCGGGATCAGGCCAGGGCCTTGTCCAGCAGGCCGGCCAGCTGGGCCTTGCCAACGGCACCGATCTGCTCGCCCACCTTCTCGCCGTCCTTGAAGACGACCAGGTAGGGAATCGAACGCACGTGGTACTTGGCGGCCAGGGCGCGGTTGTTGTCCACGTTGACCTTGGCGATCTTGGCGCGGCCCTGGTAGGCATCGGCCAGTTCATCCAGCGCCGGGGCGATCATCTTGCACGGGCCACACCACTCGGCCCAGAAATCGACCAGCACCGGTTCCTTGGAATTCAGTACGGCGCTATCAAAGTCGGCATCGCCGACGTGTACAACCTTGTCGCTCATCTTGGTTTCTCGTCTTGGATTGCACCCGGCCAGGCCGGAGGTGGGTGAACTGGGCCATGCCCGGTGGCGTGACCCTCGTCGTTGCCTCGCGGCGGACTGCCACGGTGCGTTCGGCGGGATGCCTGGACGCTCACGGCCGGCAGTGTACCCCTATCGCAGGGCAGGGACAGATGCTGGCTGGAACCCAGCGTATCGTGATCGATGCTGAGCCCGGTATGTGTCCGATGTCACTGTCCATGGCTGAAATGGGGGTGCTGGCGCGGTAGGCCATGGGAGCCCGCGCCGCTGTTCAAGCGCGGTACTGCGGGGTGAAGAAGTGCGTCTCCGTTGGTCATGAGACGCCCGATTCCGGTTTGCTGGCCCGAGTGCGGTAAACTGGGGCATTGTGCGGCGCGCGGACCCGAGGGGTCCCGGCCAGCCCGACCCGCCGCAGGGGCCGCAGTTTGCGACGGAGCCCCAGACAGATTTCAGTGCCGCCGCCCGCAGGCGCGTGGCCATACCAAGACGGACACATGAGCGACAAACCGCTGACCGATTTGACTTTTTCCTCCTTTGATCTGCATCCGGCCCTGCAGGCCGGTCTTGAAGGAGCCGGATTCACCCGCTGCACGCCCATCCAGGCGCTGACCCTGCCGGTCGCGCTGCCTGGTGGCGACGTCGCCGGCCAGGCCCAGACGGGCACCGGCAAGACGCTGGCCTTCTTGGTCGCTGTCGTGAACCGCCTGCTGACCCGCCCGGCACTGGCCGATCGCAAGCCGGAAGACCCGCGCGCGCTGATCCTGGCCCCCACCCGCGAACTGGCCATCCAGATCCACAAGGATGCGGTCAAGTTCGGTTCGGACCTGGGTCTGCGTTTCGCGCTGGTCTACGGCGGCGTTGATTACGACAAGCAGCGCGAGATCCTGCAGCAGGGCGTGGACGTGATCATCGCCACCCCCGGCCGCCTGATCGACTACGTCAAGCAGCACAAGGTGGTGTCGCTGCACGCCTGCGAAATCTGCGTGCTGGACGAAGCCGACCGCATGTTCGACCTGGGCTTCATCAAGGACATCCGCTTCCTGCTGCGCCGCATGCCCGAGCGCTCCACCCGGCAGACCCTGCTGTTCAGCGCCACCCTGAGCCACCGCGTGCTCGAGCTGGCCTATGAGCACATGAACGAGCCGCAGAAGCTGGTGGTCGAAGCCGAGACCATCACCGCCGCGCGCGTGCGCCAGCGCATCTACTTCCCGGCCGACGAAGAGAAGATCCCGTTGCTGCTGGGCCTGCTGTCGCGCAGCGAAGGCGCGCGCACCATGGTCTTCGTCAACACCAAGGTGTTCGTCGAGCGCGTGGCCCGTTCGCTGGAGCGTTCCGGCTACCGCGTCGGCGTGCTGTCCGGCGACGTGCCGCAGAAGAAGCGCGAGAGCCTGCTCAACCGCTTCCAGAAGGGCCAGCTGGAAATCCTGGTGGCCACCGATGTGGCCGCCCGCGGCCTGCATATCGACGGCATCAAGTACGTCTACAACTACGACCTGCCGTTCGACGCCGAAGACTACGTGCACCGCATCGGCCGTACCGCCCGCCTGGGCGAGGAAGGCGATGCCATCAGCTTCGCCTGCGAGCGCTATGCGATGGGCCTGCCGGACATCGAGGCCTACATCGAACAGAAGATCCCGGTCGAAGCGGTCACCAGCGAGATCCTGACTTCGCTGCCGCGCCCTGAGCGTGCCGCCCCGGCACCGGGCGAGGAAGGTGACGAGAATGAAAGCGTCGGCCAGATCTTCCGCGAAGCACGCGAAGCGCGCGCCGCCGAGGAAGAGCGTCGTGGCGGCGGCCGTAGTGGCGGTCGTTCCGGCAGTGGTGCTGGCGCTGGGCGTGGTGGCCGCGATGGCGAGCGCAGCGGCGAACGCCGTCCGCGTGGCCCGCGCAAGCCGCGTGTGGAAGGTGAGCAGGTTGCTGCCGCCGCAGTCGAGGGTGCAGTGACGGCTGAAGCTGCTGCCGTGCAGGCCCCGCGTCCGCCGCGCGCTGAAGCTGCGCCGGAAGGTGCGGTGGACGGCGAGCGCAAGCCGCGCAAGCGTCGTCGTCGTCGCCACGGCCGTCCGGTCGAGGGCGCCGAAGGTGTGGCAAGCAACGCCGGCAACGGCGCCAGCCCGGTCACCCCGGTGCAGGTGGTGGCCAAGCCGGTGCGTACCAGCGCCGATGCCGGCGACTCGTTCCTGACCCGTATCGGCCGCAAGATCCGCCGGATGCTGTCCGGCAATTAAGCCGGTAGCGCCGGGCCACGCCCGGCGAGCGCAGCGGCCTCCGTCCGGGGCCGCGATGCCGGAAGGTTTTCGCCGGGCATGGCCCGGCGCTACCGATCTGTCGCGCCGGTCCTGCATAATCGGCGCATGAGTGTCCTGCGCTTCGACAATGTCAGCAAACAGTACGCCGGTGGCCACGAAGCCCTGACCGATGTCAGCTTCGAGGTCGCGCCGGGCGAAATGCTGTTCGTCACCGGTCACTCCGGGGCGGGCAAGAGCACCCTGCTCAAGTTGATCCACCTCGACGAGCGGCCCAGCCGCGGCGCGGTGATGTTCGACGAGCGCAACCTGCTGAAGGTGCGCGGCGGTGATGTGCCGCGGCATCGACGCGCGGTCGGCGCGGTCTACCAGGACCACCGCCTGCTGATGGACCGCTCCATCGCCGAGAACGTGGCCCTGCCGCTGATCCTGCGCGGTACCCGCCGTGGCGACATCAACAAGCGCGTGCGTTCGGTGCTCGAGCGCATGGGCCTTGGCCACCGCGAGAAGGCGCTGCCCTCGCAGCTGTCGGCCGGTGAGCAGCAGCGCGTCGGCATCGCCCGTGCGATCGTCGGCGAGCCCAAGCTGCTGGTGGCCGACGAGCCGACCGGCAACCTCGATCCCACCCTGGCGGCCGAGATCATGTCCCTGTTCGCCGAGCTGCCCGCACGCGGCACCAGCGTGCTGGTGGTCAGCCATGACCTGCCGCTGCTGCGCCACATGCGCAAGCGCGTGCTGATCCTCGACCACGGCCGGCTGGTGGACGACATCTCGCCGCAGGATCTGGCGGAGTAACCATGGCCAAGAACGAAAACACCGAAGCCGCTGCGCCGTCGCGCCTGGGCGTGTGGTTCCAGCACCACGTGCACAGCGTGGTGTTCAGCCTCGGCCGTGCCTGCCGCAAACCGTGGGCGACGCTGCTGACCGTGATGGTCATGGCGCTGGCCCTGGCGCTGCCGCTGGGCCTGTCGATCGCGCTGGACAACCTCAAGCAGTTTGCCGGCAGCGTGCAGCAGTCGCGCGACATCAATGTCTTCCTGAAGGCGGACGTCGACGGCCCGGGTGCGCTGCGCCTGGCCGGGGAGCTGCGCGATCGCCCGGACGTGGCCAGTGTCACCGTGCGCACGCCGGAACAGGGCCTGGAGGAACTGCGCCAGGCCGGCCTCGGCGAAGCCATCGACGCACTCAACGACAACCCGCTGCCCTCGTTGCTGGTGGTCACCCCCGGCCAGGGCCAGGACGATGCACGGCTGGCACGCGCGCTGGAAAGCCTGCCCGGTGCCGACCTGGTGCAGCACGACGCCCTGTGGCGGCAGCGCCTGGATGCCTGGCTCGCGTTTGGTGCGCGGCTGGTGCAGGTGCTGTCGGTGCTGCTCGGCGCCGGTGCCGCGCTGGTGGTCGGCAACACCGTGCGCCTGGACATCCAGGCCCGCCGCGAGGAAATCGGCGTGCTGCAGCTGCTCGGCGCCAGCGATGGTTTCATCCGCCGCCCGTTCCTGTACCTGGGTGCCTGGTATGGCCTGGGCGCCGGTGCGGTCGCGCTGGGCCTGATCGGCATTGCCGGTGCCGCCCTGCGCGCGCCGCTGGCCGAGCTGTCGCGCAGCTACGGCAGCCCGTTCGTGCTGCATGGCCTGGACCTGCTGCATGGCAGCCTGGTGCTGCTTGGCACCTTGTTGCTGGGCTGGCTGGGTGCATGGCTGGTGACCGGCCACTTCCTCCGCCAGACCCGCCCGACCGACACCTGAGACCGGCATGCAACCGCAAGCGCTGAAGCACCTTGAAGGGCCCGCGACGCGGGTGATGGTGGTTGACGGCTCCAAGCTGGTGCGCAAGCTGATCGCCGACGTCCTGCAGCGCGATCTGCCGGGCGTGGAGGTGATCGGCTGCGACAGCATCGAAGACGCACAGCATGCGCTGGCGCAGGGGCCGGTCGATCTGGTCACCACCTCGTTGACCCTGCGCGATGGCGACGGCCTGGCGTTGGCGCGGATGGTGCGCGAAGCGGCAGGGCAGGCCTATGTGCCGGTGATCGTGGTCTCCGGCGACGCCCAGCAGCACCTGGAGCAGCGCCGCTTCACCGAGTACGTCACCGACTACTTCGACAAATCGCTGGGCCACGAGGCCCTGGCGACCTTCGTGCGCGGCTACGTGCAGCCGCAGACCATCCCCGGCGCGACCATCCTCTACATCGAGGACAGCCGGGTGGTGGCCGAGGCGACCAAGCGCATGCTCGAGCGCCAGCAGCTCAATGTGATGCATGTGGTCAGCGCCGAAGAAGCGTTTACCCTGCTCACCGCCGAATCGCTCGGGCGCAGCCGCCATCGCATCGATCTGGTGCTGACCGATGTGACCCTGAAGGGAGAGCTGAGCGGCCGCGACGTGGTGCAGCGCGTGCGCGTGGACTTCGGCTACGGCAAGCGCCGCCTGCCGGTGCTGGTGATGACCGGCGATGGCAATCCGCACAACCAGACCGGCCTGCTGCAGGCCGGCGCCAACGATCTGGTGCTGAAGCCGATCGAAGAGCGCCTGCTGATCACCAAGGTGCTGTTCCAGCTGCGGCTGGCCCGGTTGAATGATGGACCCCTGTTGCGATGACGTGTTGCGATGATCGATGAAGTAGTGGACACCCCGGCGATCCAGCTGGAACCGAGCTGGAAACAGCGTGTGGGCGATTACCTGCTGCAGCCGCAGATGCGCGAGCTGTCCAGCTTCCTGCGGCAGCGCAAGGCCAGCGGTGCGGCGGTGTTCCCGCCTGGACCGCAGATCTTCGCCGCCTTTGATGCGACCCCGTTCGATCAGGTGAAAGTGGTCATCCTCGGCCAGGACCCGTACCACGGCCGTGGACAGGCCCATGGCCTGAGTTTCTCGGTGCAGCCGGGCGTGCCGGTGCCGCCGTCGTTGTTGAACATCTACAAGGAAATCGAGGGTGACCTCGGTATTGCCCGCCCGGACCACGGCTGCCTGATCCCGTGGGCGCAGCGCGGCGTGCTGCTGCTCAACGCGGTGCTGACGGTGGAAGAGGGCAAGGCCGGTGCGCACCAGGGGCGCGGATGGGAAGGCTTCACCGACCACGTGGTGGACGTGTTGAACCGTGAGCGCGAGGGCCTGGTGTTCATGCTCTGGGGTGCCTACGCGCAGCAGAAGGGCAAGGTGATCGATACCGGCCGCCACCGCGTGCTGAAAGCCCCGCATCCCTCGCCGCTGTCGGCCCACCGCGGCTTCCTCGGCTGCCGTCATTTCTCGATGGCCAACGAGTACCTGCAACGCCGCGGGCAGGCGCCGATCGACTGGTCGCTGCCGCCGCGGGCGATCCTGGCGCCATCGGGCTGAACGGCGAACAACGCTGCCCCCTGTTGACTGGGCGAAACCGCCACCCGTTCAGCTGCCTTTGACCCGGAATAGCCGCGCTTTCCGGGCTAGTGGGTTGAATTCCAAGGGATTGTGTATCCCGAAAAGCGCGCTCGCCACTGTCATCAAATCGCGTTACGGTAGGGTTCTGTTTGGGACCAGTGTTTCATCAGTGGAATGCTGGAACTTTTTCCTCCTTTAGCAGTCCAAATCCCAGACTGCTAAGATGGGTGCCTATGAGCCAGAACACCTCTACTGCCCTTGTGGCAAACAATCTGCCGATTCCCAGTGCGCTCGGTTCGCTGGACGCCTACATCGGTGCCGTGCACCAGATCCCGGTGCTGTCGGTCGATAACGAACAGGACCTGGCCCGTCGCTTCCGCGACGGCAACGATCTGGACGCTGCCCGTGAGCTGGTGCATTCGCACCTGCGCTTCGTGGTGCACGTGGCCCGCGGTTACAACGGCTACGGCCTTGCGCTGGGCGACCTGATCCAGGAAGGCAACATCGGCCTGATGAAGGCGGTCAAGCGCTTCGACCCCGACATGGGCGTGCGCCTGGTGTCCTTCGCCGTGCATTGGATCCGTGCCGAGATGCACGAGTTCATCCTGAAAAACTGGCGCATCGTGAAGGTCGCCACGACCAAGGCGCAGCGCAAGCTGTTCTTCAACCTGCGCAAGTCGAAGAAGCGCCTGGGCTGGATGAACGCGGCCGAAGTCAGTGCGGTGGCCAAGGACCTGAACGTGTCCGAGCGCGAGGTGCTGGAAATGGAATCGCGCCTGTCCGGCCGCGATATCGGTTTCGATGCCCCCACCGATGAAGACAACGACCACGCGCCGCCGTCGCCGGCTGCGTATCTGGTGGCCAATGACGAAGATCCGTCGATGGCCTACGAGCGCGAGGACAGCGAAGACAACCAGATGCAGCTGCTGCGCGAAGGCCTGGCGGAACTGGATGCGCGTTCGCGCGACATCATCCGCCGCCGTTGGCTGGATGCGGACAGCAAGGTGACGCTGCAGGAGTTGGCGGACGAGTACGGCGTATCGGCCGAGCGTATCCGCCAGGTTGAAGCGAACGCGCTGAAGAAGATGAAGGCGCTGTTCACCGCATAAGGCGGCGAAGCGTTTGAGTAATGGAAAGGCCCGGCATTGCCGGGCCTTTTTTTTCCTGCTGGATCCACGCCTGGCGTGGATCTACGTCGCGATCCAGTAGATCCACGCCACGCGTGGATCAGCGCGGTCTCAGATTTCCCGCGCGATCGCGCGCCAGCCGATGTCGGTGCGGTGGAACTCGTTGGCCCAGGTCACCTTCGCCACGCCCGCGTACGCGTTCGCCTGCGCCTCGCGCACGCTGTCACCCAGTGCTGCCACGCACAGCACGCGGCCACCTGCGCTGAGCACCTGGCCCTGCGCATCCAGCGTCGTTCCTGCATGGAACACCTTGGCCGTTGCCGGCACATCATCCAGGCCGGAGATCACCTCGCCGGTGATCGGCGTTTCCGGGTACGGCTTGGCTGCCAGCACCACGCCGAGCGACGGGCGCGGATCCCACTGCGCATCCACCTGGTCCAGGCAGCCATCGATCGCCGCGTCCACCAGGTCCACCAGGTCCGACTGCAGGCGCAGCATCACCGGCTGGGTTTCCGGGTCGCCGAAACGCACGTTGAACTCGATCACCTTCGGCGCGCCGCTGGCATCGATCATCAGGCCCGCGTAGAGGAAGCCGGTGAATGGGATGCCGTCGGCAATCATGCCCTGCACGGTCGGGTTCACCACCTCGCGCATCACCCGTGCATGCACTTCAGGTGTCACCACCGGAGCCGGCGAGTACGCACCCATGCCGCCGGTGTTCGGACCGGTGTCGCCGTCGCCGACGCGCTTGTGATCCTGCGAGGTGGCCATCGGCAGTGCATGCACGCCATCGACCATCGAAATGAAGCTGGCCTCCTCGCCGTCGAGGAATTCCTCGATCACCACGCGCGCGCCGGCATCGCCGAAGGCGTTGCCCGAAAGCATGTCGCGCACCGCGTCTTCGGCTTCGGCGAGGGTCATCGCCACGATCACGCCCTTGCCGGCGGCCAGGCCGTCGGCCTTGATCACGATCGGCGCGCCCTTCTCGCGCAGGTAGGCCAGTGCCGCGTCCACCTCGGTGTGCACCGAATAGAACGCGGTGGGGATGTTGTGGCGTGCCAGGAAGTCCTTGGCGTAGGCCTTGCTGCCTTCCAGCTGCGCGGCTGCCGCCGTCGGCCCGAAGATGCGCAGGCCGGCGGCGCGGAAGCGGTCGACCACGCCGGCCACCAGCGGCACTTCCGGGCCGACCACGGTCAGCGCCACGCCTTCGGCCTGGGCCAGGGCGAGCAGGCCATCGATGTCGGTGACCTTCACCGCCACGTTGCGGCACTTGTCTTCGTTGGCGGTGCCGGCATTGCCGGGCGCCACGAGCACTTCAGTGACACGGGAGGACTGGGCCAGCTTCCATGCCAGGGCGTGTTCGCGGCCGCCAGAGCCGATGACAAGTACGTTCATCACGAGATTCCAGATTGCGTGGGAAGGGAAGTTCCAGGTCCCCGGCGGCGCGTGTGCGTCATTCGCAGCCTTCGCGTTGCAGCGATTCGGGGAAGGAGTAGATCCAGGACTTCGGGTCCAGGGTGAAGCGATGTTCCTGCCTTACCGTTTTGCCACCGCAGCTGCTGCCGACCTCTTCGACCGTCAGCGGCCAGATGCGCGCGCTGGGGTCGCTGCTGTCGAAGCGCAGGGCGAAGTCGAGGTTGAACACGCCGGTCCGGCACTCTTCGGCGAATTCTGCATCGTCGCAGTCATAGGCGGCGGCATTGTCGATATGGCTGCGCAGGCCGCCAGCGTCGATCAGTCCGTTCGGGCCCGGCAGCACGAGATTCTGCGAGATCAGCGAATAGCCCTGGCCGAACCAGCCGTGCTCGATGCGGAAACCGTAGAAGTCGCTGCCGGCGCGGATGATGCTGACCGTGCCGGGCTGGCCCTGGCTGCCGAAGTTCTGCCCGGTGAGCTCGGCGGCGATGCTGAAACCATCGCCGCTGGGTCGCAGCACGAAGAAGTCGATGGCGCCCGGATCCGGGTGGGCGCCGTCGAGCGGCGAACCACACACCGCCAGCAGCTGCTGCCAGCTGTCGCCGGTCACCACCGGCTGCTCGGCGCAGACCTGCCAGTCGGTCGCGCGCACATCGCTGTCCTGGGTCCAGCTGCCGCGCCATTGACCGGAGAGCTTGGCGTCCTTGCCGTAACGCTCGGTCAGGAACGCCTGCAGCCGCGCGGTGCGACTGGCATGCGCTGCCGGTTCGCTGGCGGCGGGCTTTGCCGCATCTGCCTGCGGGGCAGATGCGGGCTCGGCGGCCGGCTTGCAGCCGGCCAGCAGGGTCGTGCCAGCGAAGGCGAGCACGGCAAGCGGTTTCAAAGAGACTGCAGACATCCGTGTCGCTCCAGTAATCAGTGGCGGAAGTGCCGGACGCCGGTGAACACCATGGCCAGGCCATGTTCGTCGGCGGCGGCGATGACTTCAGCATCGCGCATCGAACCGCCCGGCTGGATCACTGCCTTGATGCCGGCGGCGGCAGCGGCATCGATGCCGTCGCGGAACGGGAAGAACGCATCGGAGGCCATCACCGAACCTTCGACCACCAGGTTCGCATCGGCCGCCTTGATGCCGGCGATGCGTGCCGAGTAGACGCGGCTCATCTGGCCGGCACCCACGCCGATGGTGCGGTTGTCCTTGGCGTAGACGATTGCGTTGGACTTCACGAACTTGGCGACCTTCCAGGCGAACAGCAGGTCGGTGAACTGCTTGTCGGTCGGTGCCAGCTTGCTGACCACCTTCAGTTCGTCGCGGGTCATGCCGCGGTTGTCCGACGACTGCAGCAGCAGGCCGGAGCCCACGCGCTTGTTGTCGAAGTTGTTCAGGCCATCGCCGTGCGGGATGCGCAGCACGCGCACGTTGGCCTTCTTCTGCGCGTATTCCAGCGCGGCCGGTTCGTAGTCCGGCGCAATCAGGACTTCAACGAACTGGCGGTCCAGGATCACCTGCGCGGTGGCTGCATCGAGCGGCTTGTTGAAGGCGATGATGCCGCCGAAGGCGCTGGTCGTGTCGGTGGCGTAGGCCAGCTCGTAGGCATCGCCGTTGCCGGCGCCAACGGCCACGCCGCACGGGTTGGCATGCTTGACGATGACACAGGCCGGCGCGTCGAACTGGCGCACGCATTCCCAGGCTGCATCGGCATCGGCCAGGTTGTTGTAGCTCAGCTCCTTGCCCTGCAGCTGCTGGAAGGTGGCCAGCGTGCCCGGCACCGGATGCAGGTCGCGATAGAACGCGCCGCTCTGGTGCGGGTTTTCGCCGTAGCGCAGGTCCATCACCTTCACGAAGGTGGAATTCATCTGCGCCGGGTATTCGGCGCGCACCGGCACGGCGGCGTCGGTGGCGGTGACGGCCGACAGGTAGTTGCTGATCGCCGCGTCGTACTGGGCAACGCGGTTGAATGCGGCCACCGAGAAGGCGAAACGGGTGCCGGCCGACAGCTGGCCGTCGTTGGCATCCAGCGAGGCCAGCAGTTCGGCGTACTGCGACGGGTCGGTGGCCACCGCCACGCGGGCGAAGTTCTTGGCCGCCGAGCGCAGCATCGCCGGGCCGCCGATGTCGATGTTCTCCACCGCGTCGGCCAGGGTGCAGTCGGCCTTGGCAGTGACCGATTCGAACGGGTACAGGTTCAGCACCAGCAGGTCGATGGCACCGATGCCGTGCTCGGCCATCACCGCGTCGTCCAGGCCGGAGCGGCCCAGCAGGCCGCCATGCACCATCGGATGCAGGGTCTTGACCCGGCCATCCATCATTTCCGGGAAGCCGGTGACCTCGGCGACATCCTTCACGGGCAGGCCCGCATCGCGGATCGCCTTGGCGGTACCGCCGGTGGACAGCAGCTCCACGCCGCGTGCAGCCAGCGCGGTGGCCAGCTCGACCAGGCCGGTCTTGTCGGAAACGGAGAGGAGGGCCCGGCGGACGGGCAACAGATCAGCAGTCATGGGGACAGGGCAATCGGCAGCGGAGCGGGGCCGATATTGTAGGCGGTGGGGGCCGGTGGCGGGCGCTGGTGGGGGAAATTGGCCGGTGCAGACTCCCGTCCTGGTCCGCCCGGCAGCACCTGCATGGGCCGGCATTGGGCGCAATTCGATACGTGGCGCTGTCGCAATCAGGTAGGCTGTGCCCGCACTGCCAAGGATTAGCGGGTTCAGATCGTGTCGATCTATGCATTGAAAGGACGTTTCCAGGACCTGCTGCGTCCGGCCGTACACGGCCTGTACCGCGTGGGGATCACCGCCAACACGGTGACCGTGGCTGCGGCCGTGGTCTCGCTGCTGGTGGCCGCTGCGGTGTGGTGCTGCGCTCCCACCCAGCCGCTGCTGTATCTGGCCCTGCCGCTGTGGATGCTGCTGCGCATGGCCCTCAACGCCGTCGACGGCATGCTGGCCCGCGAATTCGGCCAGCAATCGCGGCTGGGCGCCTATCTGAACGAGTTGTGCGATGTGATCGCCGACGCGGCGCTGTACCTGAGCCTGCTCAGCGTACCGGGCGTGCGCCCCGAGGCACTGTGGCTGCTGGCCTGGGCCGCCGCGCTGAGCGAGTACGCCGGCGTGCTGGGCCTGATGGTCGGCGCCAGCCGCCGCTATGACGGCCCGATGGGCAAGAGCGACCGTGCGTTCGTGATCGGCGTGCTGGGCCTGCTGCTGGCGTTTGGCTGGGCAGGCGCAACCGTGGTCAGCGCGGTCGCCGCACTGGCCGCACTGCTGTGTGGGGTGACGGTGGTCCGTCGCGTACGCCAGGGATTGAAGGAAGCCGCGGCGATATCGCAGCGGTAAGCACAACACGATTACACGCCCTATCCATACGGAGATTGCATGCGTCAGGCGCAGGAACGGGAATTCCACAGCTTCGACCAGGTACCGCTGTTCTACCGGTACTGGCCGAGCACCACGGCAACCACGCCGGCCAAGGCCATCGTGCTGCTGCATCGCGGCCATGAACACTCCGGCCGGGTCACCCATCTGGTCGACGAGCTGGACCTGCCCGACACCGCGTTCTTCGCGTGGGATGCGCGCGGCAATGGTCGCTCGCCCGGCACGCGCGGCGACGCACCGGGCTTCCCGGCGCTGGTGCGCGACCTGGACAGCTTCATCGCCCACATCAGTGCCGAGCATGGCATCGCGGTGGAGGACATCGTGGTGATCGCGCAGAGCGTGGGCGCGGTGGTTGCCGCCACCTGGGTGCATGACTATGCGCCGCGGCTGCGCGCGCTGGTGATGGCTTCGCCGGCATTCAAGGTGAAGCTGTACGTGCCGTTCGCACGCGCTGGACTGGCGCTGATGCAGAAACTGCGCGGCAACTTCTTCGTCAACAGCTACGTCAAGCCGCAGTGGCTGACCCACGACCCGGCACGGGTGGAAAGCTACCGCACCGATCCGCTGATCACCCGGCCGATCTCGGTGCGCGTGCTGCTGGGCCTGTACGAAGCGGCCGACCGCATCGTGGCCGACGCGCAGGCGATCAGCGTGCCGGTGCAGTTGCTGGTATCGGGCTCGGACTTCGTGGTGCATCGCGGCCCGCAGGACCGCTTCTACGAACGCCTGTCCAGCCCGATCAAGGAGCGCGTGCACCTGCCGGGCTTCTTCCACGACACCCTCGGCGAGCGTGACCGTGCACCGGCGCTGGCGCGTATCCGCAGCTTCATCCAGGCACGCTTTGCCGAACCGCTGCAGGAGCTGTCGCGGCGCGATGCGCATCGGCATGGCCCGACCTTCGAGGAATCGGAGATCCTGTCGTGGCCACCGGAGCGCAACAGCCTGGCCGACCTGCGTTGGCGCGTGGTGCGCGGTGGCCTGCGTTTCGGCGGCACGCTGTCGGAGGGCATCGCGCTGGGCCTGCAGACCGGTTTCGACTCGGGCAGCACGCTGGACTACATCTACCGTGATGAGGCGCGGGGCAAGGGCCCGCTGGGCCGGATGGTCGACCGCGACTATCTGGATGCGATCGGTTGGCGCGGCATCCGCGTGCGCGGCAAGCACCTGCAGGAACTGCTGCGCGATGCCGCCCAGCGACTGCGCGGGCAGGGCGCGCCGGTGCGCGTGCTGGACGTGGCGGCCGGCCATGGCCGTTACGTGCTGGAAGCACTCGGCCAGGGCGAACAGCGTGCCGACCGCATCGTGCTGCGCGATTTCAGCGATCTGAACGTAACGCAGGGCAAGGCCTTGATCGAGCGCCTCGGCGCGGCCGACATCGCCCGCTTCGAACAGGGCGATGCGTTCGATCCGGCGCAGCTGGCAGCAGTGGAACCGGCGCCGACGCTGGCGGTGGTGTCCGGCCTCTACGAACTGTTCCCCGACAACGATGCGGTGCTGCGTTCACTGCAGGGCATCGCTGCGACGGTGCCGGTGGGCGGTTACCTGGCCTATACCGGGCAGCCGTGGCATCCGCAGCTGGAGTTCATCGCGCGTGCGTTGACCAGCCATCGTGGTGGCGCGGCGTGGGTGATGCGCCGCCGTACCCAGCACGAGATGGACGAACTGGTGCGCCTGGCCGGCTTCCAGAAGGTGGCCCAGCGCATCGATGACTTCGGCATCTTCACCGTATCGCTGGCACGACGGATCGCGTGATGGCGACGCTGGCGGCAACCGCATCATCCAGCGAGGCGCGCCCCTGGCGGCGCGCCCTGCTGTGGCTGGCCCTGCTCGGTCCGTTCTTCTTCGCCAGCTATGGCTTCGCCAACTGGATGGCCGGCCGTCATGCCCAGCTGCCGGTGATGGCATTTGCCTGGGAGGCGCGGATTCCGTTCGTGCCGTGGACGATCGTGCCGTACTGGTCGATCGACCTGTTCTATGCGATCTCGTTCTTCCTGTGCCGGCGCCGGCTGGAGTTGGACCGGCACGCGCTGCGCCTGCTCAGCGCGCAGGTGATCGCGGTGGCGTGCTTCCTGTTGTGGCCGTTGCGCTTCAGCTTCGAACGGCCGGAAATCGGCGGTGTGTTCGGCTGGTTGTTCGACGTGCTGCTGGGCTTCGACAAGCCATTCAACCAGGCGCCGTCGCTGCATATCGTGCTGCTGATCGTGCTGTGGGTGAAGTTCGCGCAGTACCTGCACGGGGTCTGGCGGCTGGTGCTGCATGTGTGGGCGCTGCTGATCGGCATTTCGGTGCTGACCACGTTCCAGCATCACTTCATCGACATTCCCACCGGGCTGCTGGCCGGCTGGTTGTGCGTGTGGCTGTGGCCAGAGCAGGGCACGCCGCCGTTGCGTGCCTGGCAGGCTGCAGGTGACCCGAAGCGTTGGCGGCTGGCCGCGTTGTATGTGTTGGGTGCCGGCCTGCTGCTGGTGCCGGTGGTGATGCTGCGCGGCACCGCATTGTGGCTGCTGTGGCCCGTGGTGTCGTTGCTGCTGGTGTCGCTGGCCTATGCCGGGCTGGGCACAGCGGTGTTCCAGAAGCGCGCCGATGGCCGGTTGACGATGGCCGCGCGCTGGCTGCTGGCACCGTACCTGGGTGCGGCGTGGATCAACTCGCGGTTGTGGACGCGCCGCGCGCCGCAGCCGGTGCCGGTCGTCGACGCTGTCTGGCTGGGTCGCCTGCCAGGTACCGCACTGCCGGCACCGCTGGTGGGCGTGGTCGACACCTGTGCGGAGCTGTCCTGCCGCGCGCCGGGAGCAGCGTACGCCAGCGTGCCGATGCTGGACCTGGTGGTGCCTTCGGCGGCGCAGCTGCGTGCCGCGGCAGATGCCATTGAACGCCTGCGCGGCCATGGCCCCGTCCTGGTCTGCTGTGCGCTGGGGTACTCACGTAGCGCGGCCAGCGTGGCGACCTGGTTGCTGCGCACCGGCCGTGCGCGCGATGTGGCTGACGCGGTGTCGATCGTGCGTGGCGCGCGGCCGTCGATCGTGCTGCATGACGTTCATCTACAGGTGATCGCGGCCGCTGCCGCGCAGGAGACCATTGCATGAGCGCCGTGCCCGATCTGCCGATGATGCATCTGCTGCTGCGGCAGGGGCGAGTGCCTGCCACGTTGTCGCTGGGCCTGCTGCTGGTGGCCCTGTTGCTGCTGGGCATCGAGCCTGGGCTGGCGATGTTCGCCGCTGGCCTGCTGCTGCTGAGCCTGGTTGCAGGTGTTGTGCAGGCGTACTACGCGGTGCGGGTGCAGTTGGACGCCAGCCTGCTGCGCCTGCTGCAGCAGGAGGGCCTGCAGGGTGAAGACGCAGCACAACGCGTGGACCAGGCGCTGCACACCGCTGGCCTGCGCAGGCTGGACGCAGAGGCGCCGACGCGTGGCTGGGATGCGCGCTGGACCGGCATGCGGCGTCTGCTGATGCGCCAGTACGCCGCCACGCTGCTGCAGTTCGCTGCCCTGCTGCTGGCCGTGCTGTGGCCGCAGACCTGACCGGAGGTGCCGATGTTTGCTGAACTGATCGCCCGCGCCTGCAGCGCGGCCATCCATGTAGTGACCGGCGCACGCGCGCTGTGGGTTGGCTGCGCGCCGTCCAGCGAGCACCGCGTCTACTACGGCAACCATGCCAGTCATGGTGATTTCGTGCTGATCTGGTCGTCGATGCCGCCGGCGCTGCGGCGCCAGGTGCGGCCGGTCGCCGCCGCCGAGTACTGGCAGCGCGACGGTCTGCGTCGTTATCTGATCGACGCGGTATTCAATGGCGTACTGGTGGAGCGCGAGGCCGGCAACCGCCATCAGGATCCGCTGCAGGTGCTGCGTGACGCGGTGGACGAGGGCTGTTCGTTGATCCTGTTTCCGGAAGGCACGCGCAACATCGGTGATGAGCCACTGCTGCCGTTCAAGAGCGGCATCTACCACCTGGCCCGGCAACGCCCGGAGCTGGAGTTCGTGCCGGTGTGGATCGACAACCTCAAGCGGGTGATGCCGAAAGGGCGTTTCCTGCCGCTGCCGCTGCTGTGCACGGCAACCTTCGGTACGCCGCTGCGGCTGCAGGCCGATGAGGACAAGACGGCGTTCCTGGCACGCAGCCGGCAGGCGCTGCTGGCCCTTGCCCCGAACGGAGGCCATGCATGAGCTTCATGATCGATGTGTCCGGTGATCTTGCCGCACGCAGTGTGGGCCAGCAGACAGGGCTGCTGTTCGCGGGCGTAGGCGCGGTGCTGGTGCTGGCCACGCTGGTGTCCGAAACCCTGCGCTGGCGCCAGCGTGGACAGCCCAGCGCGGTGATCGCCAACCTGGTCTCGCGCATCCGCGCGTGGTGGGTGATGGCCATCGTGGTCGGGCTGGCGCTGTTCTTCGGGCGCGCCGGAGTGATCGTGCTGTTCGCCATCATCTCGCTGTTCGCACTGCGCGAATTCATCACCCTGGCGCCAACACGATCAGGTGACTACTACGCGTTGCTGGCCGCGTTCTACATCGTGCTGCCGTGGCAGTACTACCTGGTGTGGATCGACTGGTATGGCATGTACACGCTGTTGATCCCGGTGTACGCGTTCCTGTTCCTGCCGATCCTGGCCACCATCGGTGGTGACACCACCCACTACCTGGAGCGCACGTCGAAGGTGCAGTGGGGCTTGATGATCTGCGTGTTCTGCATCTCGCACGTGCCGCTGCTGCTGAACCTGCGCGTGCCGGGCTACGATCCGGCGCGCAACGTGCTGCTGTTCGCCTTCCTGGTGATCGTGGTGCAGTCGTCGGACGTGCTGCAGTACATCTGGGGCAAGCTGCTGGGCAAGCACCTGATCGCGCCGAAGCTGTCGCCGTCGAAGACGGTGGAAGGCTTCGTCGGCGGCGTGCTCTGTGCCAGCGCGTTGGGCGCCGCGCTCTGGTGGATCACCCCGTTCACGCCGCTGCAGGCGTTCGGCCTGTCGCTGCTGATCAACCTGATGGGGTTCTGGGGCGGCCTGGTGATGTCGGCGATCAAGCGCGACCGCGGCATCAAGGACTGGGGCAACATGATCGAGGGCCATGGCGGCATGCTCGATCGGCTGGATTCAGTGTGCTTCGCCGCCCCGGTGTTCTTCCACGTGGTGCGTTACTACTGGAAGGCGGGTGGTGGCGGTTGAGCTGCGGGGGAGATTCATCCACGCATGGCGTGGATCTACCGGAGCCGGTAGTGCCGGCCGCTGGCCGGCAACCCCATGAATGATGACAGTGTGTTGCGGTTGCCGGCCAGCGGCCGGCACTACCCATGCTGCGCTTACGCGCTGATGCCGTATTCCTTCAGCTTCTTGCGAAGGGTGGCGCGGTGGATGCCCAGCATCGCCGCCGCGCGGCTCTGGTTGCCTTCGCAGTGGTTGAGCACTTCCACGAACAGTGGAATCTCCATCTCGCGCAGTACGATCTCGTAGACATCGTCCGCATCGCAACCATCGAGGTCGCGCAGGTAACGGCGCACGGACTGGGCCACATGTTCGCGCAGCGGTGGCCGGGCAGCGCCACGACTGTTGTCAGGACGAGAAAGGACAGCGTTCAAGGGGGTTCCCGATCTGGTTGGTCCATGCACGCGGGGCGCCGGACCGGATGAGGTGATGGCGGTCAGTCTAGCGCGAGCGTGCCCGACCTGCCACGGCCGGACGGTCAGGCCCAGGTCAAAGGAACTCGAAGGTGAATGCGACCGTGGATGCGGCAGGCTCCTGCACGCGGAAGGCGATGCGTGCGCTCTGGCCCGGTTCCAGAGGGGCCGCACCCGGGTTTTCGCCGAGGTACTGCGCTGGTGCGAACACGCCGGTGCCGATCACACGACCATCGGCATCGGACAGCGACAGGCGCAGGTCCGGCCATGCCTGCGGCCAGCGCGCATCGTTGCGGATGCTGGCCTGGATCTGCAGCACGCCGGGCTGGGCCGGCAACGGGCGGATTTCACGGCTGGTCATGGTCAATGCAGTGGGCTCGCGCCAGGCGGGCAGCTCGCAGCGCAGCACGCTGCACAGCGCACCGATCCACGGCCGGGTACTGGCATCGGCGGCCAGCCGTGCACGATCGGCAAGCACGCTCTGCAGCAACAGCAGCAGCGCCAGCGCGGCCACCAGCAGCCAATGCCAGCGAGGGGTGGGCAGCGCCCGCGGGCGCACGCCAAGGAAGCTGGGCGCATCGGCGGCAACGGCAGCGATGCCGGGTGTGGCGGTGAAGTCCGGCTCGATGATTGGATCAGCGGCGGCCAGCGGTTCTGTTTCGGTTGCCGCCACGATGTCCGTTGCCGGGTCGACGTCCTCGATCACCGGCGCTGCATCGGTCGGCGCCGGTTCGCGCGGTTCGGTGGCTTCAGGCGTGGCATCGCGTCCCGGCGCGGTGCGCAGGAACGTGGCCAGGGGGCGGCGCGGTGGGTTCGGCTCGGACATGCTCAGGGCGCGGGCTCGGATCCAGCGGTCATTCAACCACGATCAGGCGCGGCGTACGCCGGTGATGCGCATCCAGTCGCCATCCTGGGTGGCCTGCAGGTCGTCGAACCACGCCGCATAGCGCTGCAGCAGTTCGTCTTCCTGGCCATGCAGGATGCCCGACAGGGCGATGCGACCACCGCTGGCGACACGGGCGGCCAGCAGTTCGGCCAGTGCATCCAGCGCGGAGGCCAGGATGTTGGCGACCACGATCGGGTAGGTGGCGACCGGTTCGTCCTGCGGCAGGTACACCTGCATGCGCGCCTGTTCGCCGTTGCGTTCGGCATTGTCGGCGGTGGCGATCAACGCCTGCGGGTCGTTGTCCACGCCGATGGCCTGGGCGGCACCGAGCTTGAGCGCGGCCAGGGCGAGAATGCCCGAACCACAGCCGAAGTCGAGCACGCGCTGGCCCTGCAGCTGGCCATCAACGGCCAACTGGTCCAGCCAGCGCAGGCACAGCGCGGTGGTCGGGTGGGTGCCCGAGCCGAAGGCCAGGCCCGGGTCGAGGCGCACGATGGCGGCGTCGGTGGCCTGCGCGGCTTCCGGCAGCTCGTGGTTCCACGGCACGATCCAGGTACGGCTGCCGAAGTCCATCGGCTGGAACTGGTCCAGCCACGCGCGCTCCCAGTCTTCGTCTTCCACGGCGCGGAAGCTGCCGTTGCTCCAGTCCAGCTCCGGATCGAAGGCTTCCAGCGCGGCCAGCAGCAGCAAGGCATTGCTGTCGGCCGGGAACAGCGCGCTGAGCACCAGGGTGTCCCACAGCGGGGTCTCGCCCACGCCGGGTTCGAGGATGGCCTGTTCGTTGCTGGTGTCGGCTTCGGCATCAAGCAGGGTCACCGCCAGCGCGCCCACATCCTCCAGCGCATTCTCATAGCGGGGCTGGGTGGCTTCGGTGCAACGCAGGGTCAGTTCCAGGAACGGCATGGCGGTGAGGGCAATCGCGGGAAAGGGGGCCATGCTAGACCATCAGGGCGTCTCCGTATGCCTTGAGATGAACGAAGCCGATTCAGACAGGCCTCACGGGCCTTGCTAAACTCGGCGCTTTCCTGTGCGCCGTACCACGAACGTTGCCGATGGCTTTCGCCCCGACCCTGAAAACCTGGTTGCTCGTCCTGCCGGCCGTGGCCGTGCTGGGTGTGGCCGGTTATCGGGCCAACGGCCACAGCCGGGCCATGGACGCGCATGTCGACGTGCCGCTGGCCGCCCAGGCCAGCGATGCACAGGGCGCGCTGGCACCGGTGATGCCCGAAGCGCTGGCACGCCGCCTCGCGGCTTTCGAACGTGGCACCGCGCTGCCGTCGGGCCTGCCGCTGGATATCCGCGCCGACATCGAAAGTGCCACCGATCTGTACGCCTACGCGCAGCGCCTGCGCGTGCAGGCCGACCAGGGCAACCACGAGGCGCGCTGGATGCTCAGCCGGGTCTACGACTACTGCGCGCAGTACGCCGTTGACCCGGGCGGCTACCGGCTGGACAACAGCGTGCTGTCCGGCCTCGGCCTGAGTGCGGCGCCGGAGATGGTGGAGGCGCGCGAACGGGTGGCGCAGCGTTGCGGTGGCTTCGTGCCCGGCGACAAGCTGGGCCCGGCACTGGTGATCGGCGAGCGTCGTCGTGCGGCCCAGCAGGGCAACCTGGCGGCCGAAGCGGCGTTGTTTGCCGAAGGTGAGCCACTGCAGGACAGCGAGCAGTACCGCCGCGACCTGGTTGAACGCGTACGTACCTCGCGCGATCCGGAGGCGTACATGGCGATCGCGCCGGGCATGGGATTGCGTGCGGCGGGCGACAAGGCATTGACCGGCATGGTGGCCGGTGAACAGCTGAGTGAACTGGCATGGCGGGTTGCGGCCTGCGAACTCGGTCTTCCCTGTGGAGCCGACAGCGTGCTGGTCAACAGTTTTTGCGCGAATGGAGGGATCTGTTCGCCGGATGGAACGCAGGACTTCCGTGAATTTGTGTATGACGCCGCGGTTTCGCGGCAAGGTGCGGGGAAAATGAAGGAATGGATCAAGCGATTGATTGGAACGAGGGACGGGCGATGAACTACCGTCGATTCCTGCATGGGGCCAAGTTCTGGTTCTGGGTGGTGTTGTTCGTGGCCTATTCGGCCGGTGCGGTAGGCCTGCTGATGATCGACACCTACGAGGACCGCTACCGGCATCTGTCGAAGGTGGAGCTGACCTCGGTGAAGGCACAGGAGGACGTACGCCGTGCCGGCGCCAGCCAGGTTGCCGCCGTTTACCGTGCGCAGAGCGGCGTGCCGTTCTCGTCGTTGCCGGCCGGCAGCACCTTCCAGGTGGTGTGGCCCGATGGGTCCAGCGAGACCATGGTGATCGTCGATCCGACCTCGCCGAACGGCGTGCGTCCTCTGGCGAACTCGCAGATTCCGGCGACCGCGGCCGACGCGCGCTGACGCCACGCCGGTAGCGCCGGGCCATGCCCGGCGGGTGGGCGGTGGCGATGGAAGGCCGCCGGGCATGGCCCGGCGCTACCGTAAAAACGCAAAAAGGGCGGGGAAAACCCCGCCCTTTTCATGTGCAGCGACTGCAGTTGCCGATCAGGTCAACGCGATTGGCTTGCTCTTGCGCTCGGCAAGGCGCTTTTCCAGGTAATGGATGTTCTGGCCACCGGCCTGAAAGCCCTTGTCACGCATGATCCGCTGCTGCAGGGCGATGTTGGTCTTGATGCCATCGACCACCATCTCGCTCAGCGCCACCCGCATGCGGGCAATGGCGGTCTCGCGGTCCGGACCGTGCACGATCAGCTTGCCGATCATCGAGTCGTAGTTCGACGGCACGCGGTAGCCACTGTAGATGTGGGTATCGACGCGCACGCCGGGGCCACCCGGTGCGTGGAAGCCGGTGATGGTGCCCGGGCTCGGCACGAAGGTTTCGGCGTCTTCGGCGTTGATGCGGCACTCGATCGCGTGACCGGTCAGCACCACATCGCTCTGCTTGATCGACAGCTTCTGGCCGGCAGCGATCTTCAGCTGCTCGGCGACCAGGTCGATACCGGTGACCATCTCGGTGACCGGATGTTCCACCTGGATGCGGGTGTTCATTTCGATGAAGTAGAAGCGGCCGTCTTCGTAAAGGAACTCGAAGGTGCCGGCGCCGCGGTAGCCGATGCGGATGCAGGCTTCCACGCACACCTTGCCGATCTGCTCGCGCTGCTCGGCGGTGATGCCCGGTGCCGGCGCTTCCTCGACCACCTTCTGGTGACGACGCTGCATCGAGCAGTCGCGCTCGCCGAGATGGATGGCGTTGCCCTGGCCGTCGGCCAGCACCTGGATCTCCACGTGGCGCGGGTTCTCCAGGAACTTCTCCATGTAGACCTCGCCATTACCGAACGCGGCCTTGGCCTCGCTCTTGGTGGTTTCGATGGAGGTTTTCAGGGAAGCTTCGGCGTGCACCACGCGCATGCCGCGGCCACCGCCGCCGCCGGCCGCCTTGATGATGACCGGGTAGCCGATCTCACGGGCGATCTTGGTGTTGGCGACGATGTCGTCGCCCAGCGGGCCGCCCGAACCGGGCACGCACGGCACACCGGCCGACTTCATGGCACGGATCGCTTCGACCTTGTCGCCCATCAGGCGGATGGTGTCTGCCTTCGGGCCGATGAAGATGAAGCCGGACTCTTCCACGCGCTCGGCGAAGTTGGCGTTCTCGGACAGGAAGCCATAACCGGGGTGGATGGCCTGGGCGTCAGTGACCTCGGCCGCGGCGATCAACGCCGGGATGTTGAGGTAGCTTTCCGCCGACGGCGCCGGACCGATGCAGACCGATTCATCGGCCATGGCCACGTGCTTGAGATTGCGGTCGACCGTGGAGTGCACGGCCACCGTGCGGATGCCCAGGGTGTTGCACGCGCGCAGGATGCGCAGCGCGATTTCCCCTCGGTTGGCGATGACGACTTTGTCGAGCATGGCAGCCGCCCCTTAGCCGATCACGAACAGCGGCTGGTCGAATTCCACCGGCTGGCCGTTCTCGCCGAGGATGGCGACGATGGTGCCCGACGCATCGGCTTCGATCGGGTTGAACATCTTCATCGCTTCGATGATGGCCAGGGTCTCGCCGGCCTTGACCTGCTGGCCGATGCTGACGAACGCCGGCTTGTCCGGTGCGGACGAGGCATAGAAGGTGCCGACCATCGGCGAGCGCAGCACGTGGCCTTCCGGCAGCGCGTTGCCCGGCTTGGCGGTGCCGCCGGTGGAGGCTTCGGTCGGCGATTGCATCGGCATGGCCGGGGTGGCCGGCTGGGCGGCGGCCGGAGCGGCCATCATCATCTGCGGCGGGGCCTGCATCATGCCGTAGCCGGACACCGGAGCGCGCGACAGGCGCACCGACTCTTCGCCTTCCTTGATTTCGATTTCAGCCAGGTTCGACTCTTCCAGCAGGTCGATCAGCTTCTTGATTTTGCGGAGATCCATGGTGGCCTCTTTGCTCTTTGATGTCAGTGTGGTGGGAAGCGCGTTGCGCTCGGGTCAAAGCAGTTCGTAGAAGTCGCGCAGCTGCCGGGTACGGTCGCGCGCGAGGGTGATCAGGCAGCGCATCTGTGCGCCATTGCGCGCGGTGCCGTCGGAGTTGAGGGCGTACACCGCTTGGCAGTCGTGGTCGCGCAGCTGCATCCATGCGCGCTGGGCCAGCACCAGTTCCTGTTCGGCGTTGCCGCAGTAGCTGCAGGTGCCGCCGTTGGCCGGCGTGCGCAGCTGCCTGCGTGCCTGGGCGTAGACGGTGTTGAGTTCGACGTCGGCGGCCGCTGCCACGTCCGAGGCGCACAGGTCGCTCTCCATCGTGGTGGTCGGATGCGCGCAGTCGATGCCCTCGTCCTTGCGGTCGAACGCGCTGGCAGCGCCGCACAGGCCGGCCCACAGCACAACGCTGGCGAGGACGCGCGACAGGCTCATGATGCGGCGGCAGCCTGCACGCGCGCCAATGCCGCGTCCATCGCATAGCGGTAGCTGTCGGCACCGAAGCCACACACCACGCCCACCGCCTTGTCGCTGAAATAGCTGTGCTGGCGGAAGGGCTCGCGGGTATGCGGGTTGGACAGGTGGATCTCGATGAACGGCACCGCCACCGCCGCCAGCGCATCGCGCAGGGCAACCGAGGTATGGGTGAAGGCGGCCGGGTTGATCAGGATGAAGGCGGTTCCGTCGGTGCGTGCGGCCTGTACACGATCCACCAGGACGTGCTCGGCGTTGGACTGCAGGCTCTCCAGCGCATGACCTGCGGCAGCGGCCTGGGCGGCCAGCGCCTGGTCGATGTCGGCCAGCGTGGTGTGGCCGTAGACCTCCGGCTCGCGGCTGCCGAGCAGGTTGAGGTTGGGGCCATGCAGGACCAGCAGCTTCGCCATGGGATCCGATTGACGGGAAAGGGCGGCAGTCTGGCGGAAGCTGAGGATGCTGTCCAGTTCGGCGAAATTAGTGGTGTTTAAAGCGATTGTTTGAAAAGGCCGTGCGCCGCATGTCTGCTCACTATAGACAGTGGAAACTGCGCGTGCCGACCATCCCTCAGCCCCGGAGACCGCAGCCGGACCGCATTACGTTCGACACTGCGGAGGTTGCCAGGGTGTTCCTACACTGGGTCAACCCGCCATGTCGGCGCTCCTGGATGCTCGCGCCGTGCCCACCCCCATGCGATTGCCTGCAGTGCTGCTGGCGCTGCTGCCCTTGAATGCGCTGGCTGCCGAACAATGGATCGTTGCCACCGACCTGTGGGGCAACAGGAACTACCAGACCCTGCAGGTGGACGTGCAGGACGGGCGTATCGCCGGCCGTCTGGACGCCGACCCGGTCACCGGCACCCTGGGTGCCGGGCAGATGGTATTCACCGCAACCGACGGCCAGGGTCAGCGCTACCAGTTCGACGGGCGCATTGACGGGGCGCGGATGCAGGGACAGAGCGATCAGCCGGACACCAACAACCGCGAGGCGCGTGCCGTCCACGCCTTCAGCGCCTGGAAAGTACCGGCGCGGGTTTCGACCGCACCTCAGCACCATGTGTTCACGCCGACGGACTACTCCAATACGTTCAGCGCCGACCGTGCGCCGGTGCTGGTGATCTGGCCGGGGGACTCGGTGCAGACCCGTACGCTGGACTCCGGCGGCGTGGACGAGAAGGGCGTCACCCGCGCGCTGTTCGGCAATCCACAGGTCGGGCCGTTTTTCGTGGTCGGCGCCGAACCCGGCGACACGCTGGCGATCACGCTCACCTCGTTGAAGCTCAACCGTGACTACGCCGACAGCCTGGATGGCCTGGTGGGACGCTTGAAGACGCCGCGGGTGGCGGCCGAAGCCACTGGGCTGGGCAAGCCGGTGCGCTGGCAGCTGGACCGCAGCAGGGGCGTCGCCCGTCCGCAGGGCGCAGGTGGTGGCCTGCGGCATTTCGAAGTGCCGGTGAAGCCGATGCTCGGCGGCCTGGCGCTGGCGCCGGGCTTCGGCTACCCGCCGTTTTCAACCGGCGATACCAGTGACTTCGGCGGCAACATGGACTTCAACGCCGTGGTCGAAGGCAATACGGTCTACCTGCCCGTGCAGCAGCCTGGTGCCCTGATGTACCTGGGTGATGGCCATGCGCTCCAGGGCGATGGCGAAACCACGCAGTGGGCGCTGGAGACATCGCTGGATGTGGTGGTGAAGGTCGAGCTGCTGAAGCAGCATGCGATCGCAACGCCGCGGGTGGAATCGGCAACGCAGATCATGACCCTGGGCCAGGACGGCTCCAGCGATGATGCGCTGCGCACCGCCACCTCGGGCATGCTGCAGTGGCTGCGCCAGGCCTATGGGTTGACACTGTCCGAGGCGACCCAGGTGCTGGGCGTGGCGGTGCAGTACCAGGTGGCCAATCTGGCCGGGCGCAGTGTGGGCGTGGCGGCGAAGCTGGACAAGGCACTGTTGCAGGGGCTGCAGTTGCAGACGACAACGCAGCCGGGCCGCGCCGCCGTGAAGCCCGCTGCCAGGTGACCACTGCGCGGGCAGCAGCCGGGGAAGACGTATCCACCAGGAGTCTGTGATGAGTGCCGACGCCATCCGAAACCGCCGCGCTGCCTTCAGGGCGCTTCATGCCTCCGGTTGCTTCCTGCTGCCCAATCCATGGGACGTGGGCAGTGCGGTGGCGCTGGCGCGGCTGGGTGCCCAGGCACTGGCTACCACCAGTTCCGGCCATGCCTGGGCCCACGGGCAGCCTGACGGGGCGATGGGTCGCAGCGAGATCCTCGCTCATCTGCAGGCGATGGTGGCGGCGACCGATCTACCGGTGAACGCCGACTTCGAAGATGGTTTTGGCCGCAGCCCGGAGGCGGTGCACGAGAGCGTGTCGATGGCGATCGCTACCGGTGTGGCCGGCCTGTCGATCGAGGATTCCACCGGCGATGCGGACCATCCGCTGCGCAGCATCGAGGACAGCGTGGCCCGGCTGCAGGCCGCGCGCCGTGCCATCGATGAAAGCGGGCACGACGTGATGCTGGTGGGGCGCGCGGAAAACTTCTTCGTCGGGCGACCCGATCTGGACGATACATTGGCTCGCATCCGCGCCTATGCGCAGGCGGGTGCCGACTGTCTGTATGCGCCCGGCATCCGGACCGCAGAGCAGATCCGCGCCGTGGTGGAGGCCGCCGGTGGCAAGCCGGTCAACCTGCTGATCGGTGCGCCCGGCGTGATGACGCTGCAGCAGGCCGCCAGTCTGGGCGTGCGCCGGGTCAGTGTCGGCGGTGCGCTGGCCCGCAGCGCGTGGTCCGGCTTTCTCGACGCCTCCCGGCAGTTGCTTGCCAGTGGATCATTCGATGCGCTGCCGGCCACCCCGTCCGGTGCCGAGCTCAACGGGTTGTTCAAGCCGTAGGTGCGTGCAGGCTAGTGCGGCGGCGTCGGCGGGGCGGCCGTCCTGCCGAGCGCTTCGCGCACCGCGCGCTGCAGGCCCTGCACATGGAACGGTTTGGCCAGGAAGGGCGCGCGCCGATGCCTGACCGGCACCAGCTGGTCGTATACCGCTGAAGCGAAAAGGTAGGGGATGCCCAGTTCGAGCAGCCGATCGGCCACAGGGAATACCACGCCATCACGAAGTTCCACGTCCAGCACGGCGCCATCGAAGTGGCCACTGTCGAGCATGCCCAATGCCTCGAAGACGCTGTTGGCGTGGGCGATTTCGTTGCCTTCGTCGGTCAGGGCCTGTTCCATCAGATCAGCCAGATCGAGCTGGTCTTCCACAAGGAGCAGGCGGGGTAGCGGTGCGGGTCGTTCGTTGTTGCTCTGCATGGTGTGTTGTCGTGCGAATGCTGCGTTGGTCCGGCAAGCATCCGCTTACCGGCATCAAGGCCGTGGCAGCCCGGTGTGGCTGTGATGTGCACAACAGCGACAGCAGCGCGCAACAGCATTCCACCGATGGTGCTGGTGCTGGCTGCAATCGTAGTTACCATTGGTAATTAGTGAACAGCAGAGCCCCATCATGCATACCCATATTGTCGTGGCACATCCTGACCCGGCCTCGCTCACCCACGCGGTCGCCGCGCGGATCGGTGAGGCCATCGCCAACGCCGATGCCGGCAATACGGTCACCTCGGTGGATCTGATGGCCGAAGGCTTCGATCCACGTTTCAACGCCCAGGACCACGCGTTCTTCCGCAGGACCACGACGCTGCCGGCCGATGTCGCCGCCGAGCACGCCCGGCTGGATGCGGCCGATGCGCTGGTGCTGGTCTACCCGCTCTACTGGTGGTCGTTCCCGGCGCTGCTGAAGGGATGGATCGACCGCGTCTTCACCCAGGGCTGGGCCTATGACGAAGGTGCCGACGGCAAGGTGGAAAAAAAGCTGCAGCGGCTGCAGGTGCATCTGGTCGGGCTGGGCGGCGCGGGCCAGCAGATGATCGACCGGCGTGGCTATGGCGCGGCGATGAAGACCCAGATCGACCAGGGCATCTTCGACTACTGCGGGGCGCCGGTGCTGTCCTCCACGCTGCTGCTGGACGCCGACAGCGGCATGGCCGAAGCGCATCTGCAGACGGCAGTGGACATCGGACGTAAGATCGGAACCCCCGCGCCCTGACGATCTCCCTTGCCTTCCAGACCTGCCGCGCCCGAGCCCCGTCGCCGCCTGACCCGTGAACAGCGCGCCCGGCAGCTGCTGGACGCGGCGTGGGCGCTGGTTGGCGAAGAGGGCACCGATGCGCTGACCCTGGCCCGCCTGGCCGAGGCGGCCGGTGTCACCAAGCCGCTGGCCTACGACCACTTCGAAACACGCAACGGTCTGCTGGCCGCGCTGTATGCCGATTATGACCACAAGCAGACCGTGGTCTTCGATGAGCGCATCGGCAGTGCGAAGGCCCGGCTGAAGGATCGCGCGCATGCCATCGCCTCGGGCTACATCGATTGTGTGCTGTCGCAGGGCAGCGAGATCCAGGACATTCTCGCCGCGCTGGCCGGATCACCGGAACTGCGTGCGGTACGCCGTTGCTATCAGCAGGATTTCATCGACAAGTGCGCGCAGTGGCTCGGCCCGTTCGCAGCGGGTGAGGCCGTGCCGGCTACCGGGCTGTGGGCCATTCTCGGTGCCGCCGAAACCCTGTCTGAAGCGGTTGCGGCCGGTGCGGTCGAACACACGGCCGCCGAGGCCGAGCTGGAGCGCGTGATCGTCGCCATCGTCAAGCGTGGCAGCTGAATCGTGTGGGCGAAGCGGCCTAGAGTTGCTCGACGCTGACTGATGGCAGTGGCACGTCACGCGGCAGGTCCGGCAACAGCTGTCGCAGCAGCTCCGGCATTGCCTGCATGGCGGCACCATCGATGTAGCGCCACTGCGTACCACCGACCTGCCGGATGGCGACCATGAAGGTGAGGCTTTTCACAGTCTGTGCGTCGGTGGTGAATACCGTGGTCCGCGGCACGAAGCAGACTTCTTCGTCGCCGGCAGCGTAGGTGCGGGTCGGTTCGCCGACATCATCGCTGATGACCTTCAGGCCCATGTCGCCGAGTGCCTTCATCGCATCGCGCGCGGCTTTCGCATACGCCGCGTCGCCGCCGGCAAAACGCTTCACGCTCGGATGCGTGCGCTCGATCATGGCATCGGTATCGCCACGCGCGAAGGTGGAGAGCAGAGAACGCACATCCTGCTGCAGCGCGTCGGTCTCGGCAGGGCTGAGTTCGCCGGCATGGGTGATTGCAGCGGCGAACATGCAGGACAGCGCAAGCATCCAGCACAGCAGTCGTCGATCCATCGGTGGGGGTACTCCTTCGGGCGCTGGACTATAGAGCGCATTGCCCGTGGTGTCTGCCCAGCCTGCCGGTCACGCGCGTTGGGCGTCGGCCATTCCGGCGCTGGCGAAGCCTGCATCAAGCTGCGCACGCACCTGCTCATCGCGCGACGCACGGGAATCAGCGCCCAGCACCACGGTGATCAGGCGCAGTGGCAGCGCGTGCCCAGCGCACCTGCGACGGGCGGTGGCTGCCAGGCAGAAGCCTGCAGCCTGTGTGTAACCGGTCTTCAAACCATCCACGCCGTCTTCGCCCAGCAGCGCGTTCTGGTTGGCCTTGTGCAGGGTGCGGTGCACGAAGCTGCGCTGTGCGGTGATCGCCAGCAGATCGGGGTAGCGGCCAAGCACCTGCGCGGCCAATATCGCCATGTCGCGTGCGGTCGACAGATGCCCCGGGGTAGTGATGCCGGACACGGAAATGAAGTGCGTATCGTGCAGGCCCAGCGCTCGCGCGTGATCGTTCATGTGCCGCGCGAACGCCGCCTGTGATCCAGTCAGATGACGTGCCAGGGCGAGCGCTGCGTCGTTGCCGGAAACCACCATCAGGCCCTCCAGCAGTCTACCGAGGGCGATGCTTTCGCCGGGCACCAGGCCCATCCGCGTTTCATCGTCGGCCACCTCGTGCACGTCGCGCGGGTCGATGGTGATCATGTCCGACCACGAACCGCCCGACCGCGCGAGCAGGTCGTAGGCGGTGTAGGCGGTCATCAGCTTGGTCAGCGAGGCCGGTGGTCGTCGCAGATCCGCGTGCTGCTGCTGCAGGATGTCGAGCGAGACGGCACCGATCGTGATCGATGACACGGGCGAGCGAGGGGCGTGCAATGAAGACATGGTCGCGCAAGCGTAGCCGGAAGTACGCATGCCGTGGGCATTGCCTGCACATCCTGCGAATACCCGCCACGCGATCCTGTGGAAATGGATTCCGACATCCGCATCGATGGCCGCGTGTTCGCCTATGTCTTTCCCTGTGCCTGGGAGGACTACGCGAAGATCGGCTTCTCGCGCGATCCGCTGGGCCGGATCAGTGCGCTGCATCGGCGCTGGTTCGAGTTCTTCGATCTGGAAGCAGGCGCGCTGGTCGAGGCGGAATCAGAGCGGGATGCGCGTGACCTGGAACTGCAGTTGCGCCGGCCCTTCAAGCTGCATCGTGCGCCGGCACCGATGACGGTGCAGGACAAGGCCGGTGGGCACACCGAGTGGGTGCGCGGGGCCAACGCTGCATTGGCCGAGGCTGTGCAAGCGCTGGCGCAGCAGGGCTATCACACCTATCCGCTGCGGCTGTGGCTGCGGGCTGCAATGGTCCAGCGCCTGGACCGGCTGCATGACTGGGCCGCAGTGCAGGTGCCGGAAGAGGAAAGCCTGCGTTCGCCCGTCGGCGTGGCCGCACTGCGCGACGCCATCAATGCGTATCGCGCGCTCGCTATCGATCCGCAGCCGTGGTTGCCCGAGCACCTGCAGCGCGGGTGGTGACACTGCCCGGGGCGGCCGGGGTGTTGCCCGGACGGGGTGCCCGGCGTGCATCGGGCGCTGCGGCAACGGGGCTGGCCAGGCGCTGGGCCAGGGCAACGTTGGTCACATGACCCTGCAGGAACAACAGACCGCTGAAGATGTTCATGATCGTGCCTCCACTTGAGTGGAATGCACGATACGGGCAGCATGGCGGTGCAAAAAGCGACATTTCCGCAAGGTCGACTTGAGAGGAATTCAAGCCTTATGTCCCGCCCACCGCTGCATGCCCTGCAGGGCTTCGTCGCTGCCGCACGCCTGGGCAACCTGTCCCGCGCCGCCGCGTCGATGAACCTGACGGTCAGTGCGCTCAGCCATCAGATGCGCCAGCTCGAGGAACGCCTGGGCCAGCCGCTGCTGATACGGCAGGCACGCGGTGTGGCCTTGACCCTGGAAGGGCAGCGCCTGCTGGATCAGATCGGCCCTCATCTGGATGCGATCAACGAAGCCTTCCAGCCCTACGCCGCGCGACCGGAGCATGTGCTCACCCTCAGCGCCGTGCCGTCGATGGCCAGCGCCTGGCTGGTGCCACGCCTGGGCAACTTCGTGGCGGCGCATCCGCAGATCGAAATCAATCTGCAGTCGAGCGAGCGACTGATCGACTTCGACCGGCAACTGCAGTTCGACGCAGCACTGCGGCTGGGCAGCGGACAATGGCCGGGGCTGGTGGTGGAACCGTTGTTCGACGAATGGCTGCTGCCCATGGCCAGCCCGGCACTGATCGAGCGCATGGGCGGCATCGGCCACCTGCCGTTGGCACAGTGGCCGCTGCTGGGAGACCCCGACGGCGCGTGGGGTGCATGGTTCGCGCTGACCGGGCAGCGCCCGCCGGCGCGGTACGTGGCGGTGCTGGATGATTCCGAAGCCCACCATCGCGCCGCACTGGATGGCGTCGGTGTTGCGCTGGGACGGGTGACGCGGGCGCGGCTGCTGCTGGATTCCGGCCAGTTGGTTGCATTGTCGGACCGGCGCCTGAAAACCGCATGGCCGCATTGGCTGGTGTATCCCCAGCGCTCGGTGCGGCACCGTGGTTTCCTGGCCTTCCGCGAATGGTTGCACGCCCAGGCGGCCGAGCATGTGCGGCACATGCAGGCCGCAGACGCGGGGTAGCGCCACGCGGGCAGGCGCGACGCCATGGAGTGCGCGTCACCGCAACAGCGTGACTGCCTGCCCGGCACGCGCGAAGGCCTCGCCCAGCAGCGGCCCGGCCTTGATCGCCTGCACTTCCGCAAACAGCGCCTGCAACGCCGCTGCGGGTCGTGCGATGGGCGCGGCAACCGCTTGCTGGATGACGGTGAAGCGATCGGCCAGCACGCGATGGCCGGGATGTGCCTGCGCCCAGGCCAGCAGGGGCTGGCGTACGCCGGCCGCTGCATCCAGCCGCTGCTGGTCGAACAGGGTGATGGCCGCGGCCGAGGTGTCGGCACGTTCAATCGCCGCGTGCCGCAGCTCACGGCTGAGGAACAGATCGTAGGCGGCGCCGCGTCCCACCGCGATGCGCAGCCCGTTGCGATCAAGGTCTGCAACCCGTTGCGCTGGACTGTCATCGCGCACCAGATAGGTGCCTTCGATCTCCACATACGGCGCGCTGAAGGCAATGCGGTCGGCACGTGCCGGGTCCACCGCCAGGAAGGCCAGATCCCATGCATCGTCGCTCGCCGCTGCAACCACCGATGCGGCCGCGTCGTGGCAACTGAAGCGTGCCTGCACACCCAGCCGCTGTGCCAGCGCAGTGGCCAGTTCCACCGACGGCCCACGTGGTGAATTGGCGTCGCCCTGGGCCAGTACCGGGTTGCCCAGGTTGATGGCAACGCGCAGGTGGCCCATCGGGGCCAGGGCATGACGGTGATCGGCCAGGGACATGGGCGCTTCCAGTACGGTGGCAGGCTGTCCAGCATGCCAGTCGGGGCCGTATCGTGCAGTGCACAGGGCTGCGATGCTGCCTTTCATCCACCTGCACGCCGAGCACGATCACCATGAATCCCATCCTGCATGTTGAAGTTCCGGTCGCCGATCTCGAACGCGCCGTGGCGTTCTACGAGCACTGGCTGCAAGTGAGCATTGAATCGCCGATCGACCTGCATGACTGCCGGATGGCCTACCTGTCGTTCAACGACGACGCCGCAGGTGCCAGCATGGCGCTGGTGCACGGCACCGACTACGTGCCGTCGGAGCACGGCCCGCGCATCTACCTGGGCGTGGACGATGTGGACCGGAGCCTGCAGCGTGCCCTGCAGGCCGGCGCGGTGCTGTGCTTTGGCCCGGCCGTCGCCGGTGGATGGCGGGTGGCCGAGATCCGCGACAGCGAGGGCAACCGGATTGCCTTGCAGGCACCCGTCAACCCATAGCGGCAAGGACGGCAGCCGAACATGGCGCGGCGCTACACGGACGTGGCCCGTGATCGCTGCAGCCAGTCGGCGATGGCCGGATCCAACCGCGGATCGTCGGGGAGGCGCATGCCGAAGCCCTGCTGCAGCACCTCGCGCACGTCCTGCACATCACGCAGCGGGCGCTTGGCCGGCGCCTGGCCCGGGCGGTATTCGGTGTAGTTGCCGCTGCCGATGGTGCGTCGCCAATCCGGCCCGGTCAGTGATGCACGCAGCTGGCCGGGAAAGCTCGACTGCGGATGCGTGCACACGTACCAGTTGCCTACCTCGTTGTCGATCGGCGCCGGTGGCTGCAGGTCGAAGCGGTACAGCGCCCGCCAGTCATCCCCCGCCTCGGCGGCGAGCATGAAGTCGCCATCATCCAGCGTCCGCACGCGGTAACGCTCGTGCGGTGTGTCCTGCACTGCGGTTTCGTGCAGGCGCAGCGGTACGGTCGGGGTCAGGCTGCCGAAGCCGGTATCGACCAGCCAATCCTCTTCCTGCAGACGCACCCGCAGGAGCAGATGCGTACGCGCAGTCAGCTCGCCCTCGGTGGCCGACAGCAGCACCCGCGCACTCAGTGGCTGCGCATCGAAGCCCAAGGCCTGCAGCAGCGCCAGGAACGCGCCATTGAGTTCGAAGCAGTAACCGCCGCGCTGCGCGTGCAGCAGCTTGTGCTGGACGCTGTCCAGGTCGATTGCCACCGCGTCGCGCAGCAGGCTGGTCAGGGTCTCGAACGGCAGCAGGGCGTTGTGGCGCTGCTGCAGCAGGGTCAGCCCGGCCAGGGTGAGCGGGGGCGGGGCATCCAGCTGCAGGCGCTGCAGGTAGCGGGGGACGTCGATGGGCATGGCAGGCATCACGGGCGGGGGGCTCCACTGTGATACCGCAACCGGGGTTGAGGTCAAGCGCATCCCGCCGGTGTCATCCCCCGGTCGTCTGCGGCCGGTACAACAGCGACAACTGCCCGCCGCTCGTGGCAGGAATCAATCCGGGGCTAAAGTTCTGCTGCAACCAGTCGATAAAGGTGCGTCCTTCCGCCTGGAGTCTGTCATGTCGGCCGTCGTTCCCCACCTTCGGTCCCTGCGTAGCCGCGTTGCCGGGTTGCGTTCGCGTTTCCCTGGCCTGCTGCGCTGGTTGCAGCCCCATCGGCTGAGCGTCGCCGACAAGCTCAAGGCGACCCTGCTGGTCTGCAGCCTGGGCCTGGTGGCCATTGCCGCCGTCCATGCCTGGACCAGCCATGCGAGCAAGCAGGCGGCGCGCGATCAGGCCAGCTACCAGCAGGGCAGTGACCGCGTCGCTTCGCTGGCAGCGCGGGTGGCCGAGGCCCGGCGCCTGCAGACCCAGTATGCGCGAAGTTTCGACGATGCCGACCGCAGCCAGTTGCTGGCCACGCAACGGATGTTGAAGCAGGATCTGCAGGCGTTGCGTGCAATGCCGATGGATGCGGGTCGGCGCAAGGTGCTGCAGGCGATGACTGAAGCCGTCGACGCATTCTCACAGGGCATCGCCGCGTTGTTCGAGCGGGTGGATGAGATGGGGCGCGGCGACGCAGGCCTGGCCGCGCAGCTGCAGCAGTCCGCCGACGCACTGCAGGCACAGGTGGACGCGCTGGAGCGCCCTGCGCTTTCCCTGCATGTGCAGCGGATGCGGCGCCAGGAAGCGCTGCTGCTGCTCGATGGCGATTCCACCCACGCCGATCGTGCCAGCGAAGAAAAGCTGCCCTTCGATCTGGCATTGGCGGGCCTGCCAGCCGAGGTGCAGGAGCACGTGCGCACGGGCATGGAGGCCTACCAGGCCGCGCTGCTGGGCTATACCGCCGCGCGTGTCGGCCTGGACGTGGAAGCACAGTCGCTGCTCGAGACGGCGGCAGCCGTGGGCCCGGCACTGGCCGCATTCCAGCAGGCACAGACTGCGGCACTGGCCCAGGCGCAGCTTCGTCAACAGTCGGGCGCACGGATGGCCAGCGTGCTGTTTGTGGCCACTCTGCTACTGGTGGCCGGTGTGCTGATCACCAGCCTGGTGCTGGTCGTCCGCGCGGTGCGTCGACCGATCCAGGACACCCTGCGTTTCGCTGGCGATATCGCCGATGATCGGCTCGACACCACGCTGCGCGTGCACAACGCCAACGATGAGATCGGCCAGCTTGCGCAGTGCCTGGTCGACATGCAGCAACGCCTGCGTGCGCGGATCGAAACCGAGCGCGCGGTTGCGCGCGGCAATACGCGCGTGCGGCAAGCGCTGGACAGCGCGCAGACCGGCTTGATGGTGGTCGACGCGGAAGGGCAGGTGGCCTACGCCAATCCAGCGCTGCTGCAGCTGCTGGATCTTCCTGCAGAGACGTTGCTTGGCAGCGACGCGGTCCGCCTGCACCCGGTACTGGCGGGGCTGATTGGTGTCCGTCAGCGCGAAGAGCGCGAGATCGGCCACGCCGGTACCCGCTACCAGCTGATCGCCAACGCCATCGTCGAGGACGACCACTTCCTCGGCGTGGCAGTGGAATGGCGCAGCCGCGCGCTGGAGACACTGCTGGAAACCGAAGTGGCGGCACTGGTCGACGCGGCGGCGCATGGCGAGCTGCAGGGGCGCATCGTACTGGAGGGCAAGCAAGGCTTCGTGCGCACGCTGTCGACCAGCATCAATCGCCTGCTGTCCACCTTCGAGACCAACCTCGGCGATCTGCAGGCACTGCTGGCCGCACTGGCACGCGGCGACCTGAGCGTGCGCCTGGAGGGCGACCTGCAGGGCGTGTTCGCCCGCATGCGTGACGATGCCAACGCCACTGTCGCGCAGCTGGGCCACATCGTCACCCGCATCCAGCAGGCCACCGTCCGCCTGGATGTGGGGGTGGGCGAAATCGTCGCCGGCCATCACGATCTTTCCCAGCGCACGGAACAGCAGGCCGCCAACCTGGAAGAAACCGCTGCATCGATGCATGAACTGACCGATACCGTAGGCCGCAACGCCGATGCGACGGAGCGCGCCGATGGACTGGTACGTGAGGCCGCCCGGGTTGCCGAGCGCGGCGGCGCCGCGGTCGGCCAGGTGGTGGCCACCATGCAGGGCATCAGCAACGCATCGCGGCGCATCGGCGACATCATCCAGCTGATCGATGGCATCGCTTTCCAGACCAATATCCTGGCCCTCAACGCGGCAGTGGAGGCCGCGCGTGCAGGCGAGCAGGGCCGAAGCTTCGCGGTGGTGGCGGCCGAAGTGCGCTTGCTGGCCCAGCGCAGTGCCGATGCGGCCAAGCAGATCAAGGGGCTGATCGAGGATTCGGTGACGCGGGTCGACCAGGGCAGTACGCAGGCCGAGCAGGCGGGTACGACGATGGACGAGATCGTCAGCAGCGTGCAGCAGTTGGCCGGCCTGCTGGCCGGTATCCGCAGTGCCTCGCACGAACAGCATGCGGGCATTGCCCAGGTAAACCAGACCGTCGTACAGATGGAGGCCAGCACGCAGCGCAATGCGAGCCTGGTGGAAGAGGCCGGCGCGTCGACTGCGCAGATGCAGACCCAAGTGCGCGCGCTGGCCGAAGCGGTGGCCGCGTTCCGGCTGCAGCCCGAGCGCCGGGCACGGGCTGCAGCGTGATGGCCTGATCGCCTTCGCCGGGCATGGCCCGGCGCTACCGTTGAAACCCATGACGGGTAGCGCCGGGCAATGCCCGGCGAACGGATTCAATACACGTCGCGCCGGTAGCGCCCGTTCTCCAGCAGCAGTTCCACCCTTTCATCGCCCAGTGCCTCGCGCAGCACCTGGTCCACGCCTTCGGCCATGCCGTGCAGCGATCCACACACATGGATCACTGCACCCCGTGCCAACCACGCCTGCAGTTGATCTGTCGCAGCGCGCAATCGATGCTGTACGTAGCTGCCATCGTCCACATCACGCGAATAGGCCTGATCCAAGCGCAGCAGATGCCCGTCAGCCTGCCACTGGATGATCTCGTCGGCGAACAGGAAATCGTGCGCGCGCTGACGCTCGCCGAACAGCAGCCAGTGACCGTGCTCGCCCTGGTGCGCGGCTTCGCGCAGCAGGCTGCGCAGGCCGGCGATGCCCGTGCCGTTGCCGATCAGCAGCATCGGCGCGCCCGGCTGCCGATGGAAGCCCGAGTTGCGATGCACGCGGGCCGCTATCGCACCGTCCAGCGGCGCATGCAGGGCCAGCCAGCCCGAGCCCAGTCCTGCGCGGCCTGCTGCGTCGTGGACCAACCGCACCACCAGCTCCACTTCGCCATCGGCGGCGCATGAGGCGATCGAGTACTCACGCCCAGGCAGTGACGGCAGGCCCGACAACCACAGGCCTGCATCCTGCACCTGCAACGCACGGCCGGGTTCGGGCAGCACGCGTTCGCTGGCCAGTTCCAGCAGGGTCTTCGCAACGCCGTCGATCAGCTGTGGCTGCTGGGGATCCAGGCCATGCGCGCGCAGTACCGCGCTGGCATGCATCGCGTCGTGGCGGGGCGCGATGTGCAGGATGTCGCCGGCCTGCCAATCGACATCGGCCGGCGGTGCCAGGCGGATCTTCCAGATCTGGCCGCCGACGCTGCCAGCGTTGAGCAGGGTGCGGCCGAGCAGGCGCCAGCCGTGCATCACTGTGGCGGCCGGCAACACGCTGTCGTCGGTGCCGATGCCAGTCAGTGCGGTCAGCTGCAGCTGCCACTGGCGGAGCGCCACCACCGAAGCAGCATCGACGTCGATGCGGGCGAACAAGGGTTGCGCGCCCGAGCGCGTCAACCAGTCGTCGATCTGCACGCCGAATCCGCAGAACTGCGCGTACTGGTGATCACCCAGCGCGAGCATGCCGTGACGCAGCCCGGAAAGATCCGGAAGCTGTGCCAGCAACTGGCGCGCGCTGCGCCGTGCGTTGTCCGGTGGTTCGCCATCACCGAAGGTGCTGAGCACGAACAGCGCTTGCGTGGAGGCCTGCAGCTGCGTGGCAGCTACGCGCGCAAGCGGCAGTACCTGCACCGCGTGGCCGGCCGCCTGCAGCTGCGCCGCCGCACGCCAGGCCAGTTGTTCGGCCAGGCCGCTCTGGCTGGCATGCACCACCAGCCACGGCGTGCCCGCGGCATGGGGTGCTGCTGCCGGCACGGTCTGCCGCAGCGCGCGGGCGGCACGCTGGCCGCGGCGGCGGTCCAGGTACAACAGCCAGCCGGTAACGAAGAACAGGCACATGCCCAGGCTGCTGAGCATCACCACGATGCGCCCGGGCATGCCGAAGAAGCTGCCCGAGTGCAGGGCGAACATGCTGGTGGTGAGCTGGCCGCCGGCACCCTGGCGCGCGTAGGGGCGCGCGTCGAGGACCGCCCCGGTGGCCGGGTCGAGCTGCAGCAGGTCATGTGCGCGGTCGTGATGGCCGCCCCGTTGTGCGGGATCCGCCGACATCACCCGTACGTTGAGCGCTTGACCGGGCTTCTCCGGCAGGCGCAGGTCGATGAAGCCCTGGCGCACGCCGGGCAGTGCATACAGCGTGGCCTCGACCCTGTGCAGATCCAGGGGCTGATCCGTGGCGACCTTGTGCTTGGCGGGAGGCGCAACACCCAGCAGCTGGGTCAGTCCGTTGCGATACCAGTCGAACGACCACCACAACCCGGTCAGTGCGCTCATCAGGTAGATCAGCAGCACCCAGGTGCCGATCACCGAATGCAGGCTCCACAGGAAGCCCCGGCCCTTGCGCGCCCATTCCACCGCCAGCCAGCTGCGCCAGTGCCACCAGCGGCGTGGCCAGCGCAGGTACAGCCCGGACAGGGTGAAGAACAACAGCGCGATCGCACAGCTGCCGGTGATCCACGAGCCGCGTTCACCGGCGACCATGTGGCGGTGCAGGTCTTCGACGAAATCGAAGAAGGCCTGTCCACGCAGCGCGCTGAAGCGCTCGCCGCTGTAGGGGTCGAAATAGACCCAGTGGTCCTTGCCGCCGGCAAAGCGTGCCACCGACGGCCGCTGGCCGCTGGCATCCACCCGCAGGCGCTGCAGCGGCCGCTCGCTGCCTGCCTGCAGCAACGGCACCAGCTCGCTCAGGGCGAGCGGCTGCTGGTTGTCGGCATGGTGCTCGGCGATCTCGGCGAAGCCGGGATTGGCCGCGCGCAGCAGTTCATCCTCGAACGACAGGACTGCACCGCTCAGGCCCATCACGGCCAGGATGGCACCCGCGCTGATGCCCAGCAGCCAGTGCAGTTGGAAGAGGACGTTCTTGAACATCGGGATCGAGGGCCGTCGAGGCTGCCGCCCGCATCCTGCGCAACAGCAAATGAGAATTAATCTCGTAATTCTCCGGGGCGCGGGCCGCTGCGGTCAAGGAGGGTTTGCCGGCAGGGCTGCGCCCTGCACCCGCCGCAGTGCCGGCCGTTGGCCGGAAACCTCAACAGCAACAGCAACGGCAACAGCCGAAGCTGGTTTCCTGAGGGTAGGCGGGGTGGGTCCGGTTGCGGGGGACGCCGTAAACCCATCCATGGGGGCTTGGCCGCGGCTTGCTCGTGTGCGCAGTCCTGCGCACACGGCAAGGCCGGGGTTGGGCGTCCTGCCCAACCCGCCCGAGGCATGCCTCGGGCCCATGCCGCGGACACCCCCGCAACCGGACCCACCCCGCCTTCGACAGTTTTCCGCGATCTGCCGGAATGGCGTTCTGCGATGCTCTTGGTAGGTGTCGACCTTGGTCGACACGTAGATCCACGCCACGCGTGGATGCTCTTCGCTCAATTGTCGAGATATTCGATTCCTATGAAGATTCATCGCCCCGCCTTCGACAATTCCCCGCCGCTGTTGGTAGGTGTCGACCTTGGTCGACACGTAGATCCACGCCACGCGTGGATGCTCTTCGTTCAATTGTCGAGATATTCGATTCCGATGAAGATTCATCCACGCACGGGGTGGATCCATCAGACACCGGAAATCTGTCAGAGGCGGGGCGGTGTCGGAGTGCGGGGTGTCAGCCGTATGGGCCCGAGGCATGCCTCGGGCGGGCTGGGCAGGACGCCCAACCCCGGTCTTGCCGTGTGCGCAGGACAGCGCACACGAGCAAGCGGCTGCCAAGCCTACAAGGACGTACTTGCGGCGTCCCCCGCACTCCGACACCGCCCCGCCATCCCACGCAATGCCGCTTTGGCCGTTGCTTCGGCTGTTGCTGTTGCTGTTGCCTGAGAGCATCTGCAGGTGCAGGGCGCAGCCCTGCCGACCTACTTCGCCCAGCCTTCGATTTCGCCGTGCGCGAACGGTCCGAGCTTGGCCTTCACCATCCGTCCCTGTGCGTCGAACAACACGCTGTAGGGCAGCAGACCCTGCCCGTTGCCCAACTGCACGCTGGCATCGCGTGGGCCGGGGGTATCGAGCACGATGGGATAGTCCACCGGCACCCGCTGCAGGAAATCATGCACGCCGTCCGGCGTATCCAGTGCCAGGCCCAACACCTGCACGCCGTGCGCGCCTTGGCCCTCGGCAAAGCGGGCCAGTTCGGGCATCTCTTCCACGCAGGGGCCGCACCAGCTGGCCCACACATTGACCAGCAATGGGTGGCCCTTGAAGCGTTCGCGGATATCCAGCGCGTGACCTTCAGCATCGGCAAGCACCAGCGCCGGCAGCGGATCACCGGGCCGCAGCATCGGCAGCGCCGGCGGCGATACCGCAACAGGCGCTGCAGCTTCCGTCGCCGGCTCCGGCG
The DNA here is from genome assembly GCF_002966815.1 of Stenotrophomonas sp. MYb57. Lineage (NCBI taxonomy): Bacteria > Pseudomonadati > Pseudomonadota > Gammaproteobacteria > Lysobacterales > Lysobacteraceae > Stenotrophomonas > Stenotrophomonas sp. MYb57. The sequence continues at coordinate 4,189,606 of NZ_CP023271.1, read as the reverse complement.
CCAGCCGGTTGCCGGCCCACAGGCCAAGACCGGCAGCCAGCACTGCTGTCCACAGCAGCGCTGGCCGTTGCCACTTCATCGCGCGGTGCGCAGCAGCGCTTCTTCCACCAGCGCCTGCGTCAGCAGGGTCGGCAGCACCGTCGGCGGGGCGCCGGGGCCGTACACCACGTACAGCGGCACGCCCACGGCCTTGTGCTCATCCAGGAACGCGGTGATCTGCGGGTCGACATTGGTGTAGTCGCCACGCATGTACACCGCGTTGGTGCGCTTGAGCAGTTCCTTGAACTCCGGGCGCGACAGCACCGCGCGCTCGTTGGCCTTGCAGCTCACGCACCAGTCGGCGGTCATGTTGACGAACACGACGCGGTTGTCGGCGCGCAGGCGGTCCAGCATCTGCGGCGAGTAATCCACCACGTTCTCGCTGCTCGCCTGCGCGGCACGTGCCGGCGGTGCCAGCTGGGTCACCGCCCACACCGGCACCAGCGCGGCGATCACCAGCAGCACGCCCAGCAGCCCGGCCGCGCGCTGGCTGCGCCAGCGGCTGCGCTCGAACAGCCACAGGCCGCCGGTGAGCAGCAGCAGGCCACCCAGCGCCAGCGCCATGCCATCCACGCCGCGCTGCTTGCCCAGCACCCACAGCAGCCACAACGCGGCGGCGTACATCGGGAAGGCCAGCACGTGCTTGAGGGTTTCCATCCACTGGCCCGGCTTGGGCAGGCGACGGGCCAGCGCCGGCACGAAGCCGATCAGCAGGAACGGCAGGGCCAGGCCCAGGCCGAGGAACAGGAACACCAGCATCGCCGCTACCGGCGGTGCAACGAAGGCATAGGCCACCGCCGGGCCGAAGAACGGTCCCACGCAGGCACTGCCGACCACGCAGGCCAGCACGCCGGTGAAGAAATCGCCGGCCGGGCCACTGCGTCGCGCCAGCGACTGGCCGAAGTTGCCGATGCCGCCGCCCATGGTGAACACGCCGGACAGGCTCAGGCCCACCGCGAACATGATGTAGGCCAACGCCGCGACCACGCCGGGATGCTGCAGCTGGAAGCCGATGCCGACCGCATTGCCGAGCATGCGCAGGCCGACCATCAGCGCGCCGATCACCGCAAAGGCGACCAGCACGCCCAGCGTGTACCACATGGCATGGCTGCGGGCGCGCTCGGCGCTTTCACCGCTCTGCGCCAGGCTCAGCACTTTCAGCGACAGGATCGGCAGCACGCAGGGCATCAGATTCAGCACCAGGCCACCGCCCAGTGCCAGCAGCAGTACCCACAGCAGCGAGCTGTCGGTTTTCGGTACGCGGCTCGGAGCCTTGGTACGCAGCGCATTGTCCTGCTGCGCGTCGGCGGCGAAGGCATCGCGCGAGCCGCTGCTGGCGTCGGCACCACCCGTGGCGGCCGGCGCGTCGTTGGGCACGGTCGGAAGCAGGCGCAGCGGTGTGCCGTTGGCGCCCTCGCGGGTGCCGGCAGTGGCCGAAGCCGGCAGCGAACGAATCACTTCGTCGCGTGCGGCAGGTGCATCACTGGTGGCGTTGGCCTTGCCGGCGGGGATCGACAATTTCACCCGGCGGGTCATCGGCGGGTAGCAGATGCCATCGGTCTGGCAACCCTGGAAGGTCACCACCAGCGTGCTGTCGACCGCCTCGGCGCGGCTGCGGCGCAGCGGCACCGGCACTTCCACCTGGTTGAAATAGACCGCCACATCACCGAAGTGCTCGTCGCGGTGCGACTGCGCCGCCGGCCAACGCGGCTTGTCGGCCAGTACCCCGGCGCTGCCTTCCAGCTTCAGCGAGGTGCGGTCGCGATACAGGTAATAGCCCGGTGTCGGGCTGAAGCGCAGCAGCAGGGTGTTGCCATCGCTGGCGATGGCATCGAAGCCGAATGCCTGATCCGACGGCAGCGGCAGTGCCTGGCTGTTGCTGGTGCCCGGCAGTCGCAGGCCACCGCCACTGCCGGCCCCGGCCAGCGGGTTGTTGAATGCACTGGCGCCGGTGGCGCGTGCGGTCGGCAGCGTGGCCGCCGCAACGCCTGCACCGGGCAGGGTCACCTGCACCACGCGCTTCTGCGGCGGGTAGCACACACCAGCATCGGCGCAGCCCTGGTAACGCACTTCCAGGCTGATGGTGCCGGCGGCATCGGTGGGCGCGCCAGGCAGGGTGGCCTGCAGGCGCTCGCGGTAGGTCTCCACCTCACCGAAGAAATCGTCGTGGTGCTTCTTGCCTGCGGGCATCTGCAGCGCAGCGGCGTTGAACGCCGGATCGGCCTTCACCGTGGTGCGGTGGCGATACAGGTAGTAGCCCGGGGCGATCTTGAACTGCAGTTGGATCTGGCCACGCTCGGGCGCGCTGGCGGTCAGCGCGAACGCCTGGTCCACCGGCAGCAGATCCTTCTCATCCAGCGCGAAGGCCGGCAATGAAAGCCACAACAGAGCGCACAAGGCGGCGCCACGCGCAAACAGAGTCTTCAATCAGTGTCCTCCCGGGTCTGTGCCCGGATCCAGTCCAGATACGCCGGCAGGCCGGCCCGGGTTTCGACCGCGATGCACTCCGGGAGTTCATACGGATGCAGTTCGACGATCCGGGCGATGGCTTCATCGACACGGCTTGCGGTGGTCTTCACCAGCAGCTGCAGCTCGGTGTCGGTGGTGACCTCACCCTGCCAGCGGTAGGTCGACTGAGCGCCGTCCAGGCGGGTCACGCAGGCAGCCAGATGCTCGGCGACCAGCGCATGCGCGATGCGCTCGGCACTGGCCCGGTCCGGGCAGGTGGTCAACAGCAGCAGGACGGGATCGACGGTCGACATGACCGTCGAGTATAGGGCCGTCGCCGGGGCAGGGCCCGGCGACGGCAGTGGACCGCAGCGTTGCGCGGTCAGTTGGCCAGCTGGCAGGTGGCCGGCTTGGCCGAGGTGAACAGGCCCGGGGTGGCCCACTCGGGGTGGTCGATGAAGGGGTTGCGGTTGCCCTGGAACGAGTAGATCACGTCATTACGCGCCTGCTCGGCGGCATCCGGCGGATCGGACAGGTGCCAGTCGATCAGGGTCGACAGCAGGCCCATGTAGGCCGGCGAGCTGCTGGTCTTGACGATCTTGCTGCGGTCGTCGGTCAGTTCCAGGTCCGGTTCGGACTGGCCGGTGGCCGCATCCTTGCCACCTTCATAGCGGATGGCCATGTACATCACCGCGCGTGCCATGTCGCCCTTGCGATGGCCCCACACCTCGAAGGTACCGGCATTGCCGTCCGGTGTACGTACCCAGTTCGAATTGCCCGGGTAACCACCGCTGCCACCGCCGTGGCCGTTGTTGGCTTCGGTGGCACGCTCGCCGCAGTTGGCATCGCACTTGCCGAACGGCTTGTTGCCGCGGTCGGCATTCCACTGTGCGTCGGTCAGGTACAGCATGTGGGTATCGGTGTAGGGCGCGTACGGCAGGCCCTTGTCGCCGGTGGTGCTGGCAAAGCCCAGCGAGTTCGGCCAGGTGTGCTCGCGGTTGTACTTCAGGCCGCTGCCACTGCCTGCACGGTCGGTCACCTTGGCGAAGCTGTGGTTGCGGTAGGCATCGAGGATCCGGCCGCTGTTGTTCGGATCTTCGTCGGCGATTTCCAGGATGGTCCAGGTGCTGGTGCCCGAGCCACTGTACGGATACGCGGTGTGGCCCTTGATGGTGGCGTGCAGCGAGCAGCGCAGCTGGCTGGGGCTGCTGGTGTTGACCTTCGAGTAGTAACCGGCCGGGCCGCCGGGATTGCCCGGGTCCGGATTGCCGGTGGTGGTGGCCACGGTGAAGGCGATGCGGCTGTCGGTCGCCGGGCGGGCACCCTGCGCATCGGTGATGCGTGCGGCACGGATGTCGAAGCGGCAGGCTTCACCGGCGACCAGCGCGGTGTTGGTCGACAGCTTCACGCTCTTGCCGCTGGCCGGCCAGGTCAGCGGCACGCTGCCCGAAGTGCCGCAGGTCAGTGCGAAGGCGCCGCTGGCGAGGTTGACCGTCTCGCTGAATACCACTTCCAGGTCGGCGGCGGCAGGGAAGGTGCTGCTGCCCTGTGCCGGCGTGGTGGTGGACACCGACGGCGGCGTGTTCGGGCCCGGGGTACCGCCGCCACTGAAGGTCTGGTTGTTGTTGCAGCTGCCGAAGGTCTGCCTGGCCGATTCGGCCCAGGTGAAGTGCGCGTACTGGCTGCCGCTGCCGGTCAGCTGCAGCGAGGTGCCCGCCGCGGTGCTGTTGGTTTCGGCAACCGGAATGTTCTGGCTGGTCATGCCGGCGGCGGGGCCACCGGAAGCGGTGATCGCGCCCTCGTAGCTGAGGAACTGGACCACCTTGCCGCTGGCGTCGACCAGGGCGATGCCGTCGTTGGCACCGTTCTGCAGGCCGTTGCTGGGGTAGGTGACCACCGCCAGGGTGGCGCTGCCGCAGCTCGCCGCGGTTCCGGCCGGCACCGCGTTGTTGGCGTAGACCGTGGCGGCCGACGGGTTGCTGCCGTTGTAGAGGTACAGGCGGTAGCCGGACAGGTCTTCGCCGGCGGTGGCGACCACTTCGATGGCTTCGCCGACGTCACCGGCAGCGGTGCTGTCGTCGTAGTGCAGTTCGTTGATGAAGACCTCGGCCTGGGCCGGCGCGGCAGCCAGGGCCAGCAGGCAGGCGGCGGCGAGCGGGGACAGCAATCGCATCGACTACTCCTTGTGATTGGGAATGCCGGGCCACCCTAAAGCCGATCCGGTGACACTTTGTCGTAAATGAACGCCAGATATCTGACAGTGCGACGGCGGTCACCAAATGGTGGCCAATTCCCCCTTGGCTTGCCGCGACGCATCCCTATAAAGGCGTCCGCGCGGGGATGGAGTGCCGCCGGGCCGCCGGTAAAAATTTCGGGGGCGGGCCTTGAAAGGCCTCCGGAGGTCTCCATCTCTGTCGTGCTCCCGACCTGTCGGGCTTTTTCACGCGCGTTGCTGGCAGTCGCTTGGTGCGAGTGCTAACATCGCCGGACTTTTTCAGACCAATCAATAACTTAAGAGGTCCCACATGAGCATCAAGCCGCTGCACGACCGCGTTGTGGTCAAGCCGATCGAAGCCGACGAAGTTTCCGCCGGTGGCATCCTGATCCCGGACTCCGCCAAGGAAAAGTCCACCAAGGGTGAAGTCGTGGCCGTGGGCCCGGGCAAGCCGCTGGACAACGGCAACGTGCGCGCTCCGTCGCTGAAGGTCGGTGACAAGGTCATCTACGGCCAGTACGCCGGCAGCTCGTACAAGAGCGAAGGCGTCGAGTACAAGGTCCTGCGCGAAGACGACGTGCTCGCCGTCATCGGCTGAGCGTCGGCGCGACCTGCTTCATCCCCTGATTCCAACACCCAGCCGCCGGGCATGGCCCGGCGCTACCAATGAGGTAAACGCAATGGCTGCCAAGGATATTCGTTTCGGTGAAGACGCCCGTTCGCGCATGGTGCGCGGCGTCAACGTTCTCGCCAATGCCGTCAAGGCCACCCTGGGCCCGAAGGGCCGCAACGTCGTGCTCGAGAAGAGCTTCGGCGCCCCGACCATCACCAAGGACGGCGTGTCCGTCGCCAAGGAAATCGAACTGGCTGACAAGTTCGAGAACATGGGCGCGCAGATGGTGAAGGAAGTCGCCTCGCGTACCAACGACGACGCCGGCGACGGCACCACCACCGCCACCGTGCTGGCCCAGGCCCTGATCCGCGAAGGCGCCAAGGCCGTTGCTGCCGGCATGAACCCGATGGACCTCAAGCGCGGTATCGACAAGGCCGTCGTGGCTGCCGTCGCCGAGCTGAAGAACATCTCCAAGCCGACCGCTGACGACAAGGCCATTGCCCAGGTCGGCACGATCTCGGCCAACTCGGACGAGTCGATCGGCCAGATCATCGCCAACGCGATGAAGGAAGTCGGCAAGGAAGGCGTGATCACCGTCGAAGAAGGCTCGGGCCTGGACAACGAGCTGGACGTGGTCAAGGGCATGCAGTTCGACCGCGGCTACCTGTCCCCGTACTTCATCAACAACCAGCAGTCGCAGACCGCTGACCTGGATGACCCGTACATCCTGCTGCACGACAAGAAGATCTCCAACGTCCGTGACCTGCTGCCGGTGCTGGAAGGCGTCGCCAAGGCTGGCAAGCCGCTGCTGATCGTTGCCGAGGAAGTCGAAGGCGAAGCGCTGGCGACCCTGGTGGTCAACACCATCCGCGGCATCGTCAAGGTCGTGGCCGTCAAGGCTCCGGGCTTCGGCGACCGTCGCAAGGCGATGCTGGAAGACATGGCCGTGCTGACCGGCGGCACCGTGATCTCCGAGGAAGTCGGCCTGTCGCTGGAAAAGGCCACCATCAAGGACCTGGGCCGCGCCAAGAAGGTGCAGGTCTCCAAGGAAAACACCACCATCATCGATGGCGTGGGTGACAAGGCTGCGGTCGATTCGCGCGTTGCGCAGATCAAGACCCAGATCGAAGACACCTCCTCGGACTACGACCGCGAGAAGCTGCAGGAGCGCGTGGCCAAGCTGGCCGGTGGCGTTGCAGTGATCAAGGTCGGCGCGTCGACCGAAATCGAAATGAAGGAAAAGAAGGATCGCGTCGACGACGCCCTGCACGCGACCCGTGCAGCCGTTGAAGAAGGCGTGGTCCCGGGCGGCGGCGTTGCCCTGGTCCGTGCGGTCTCCGCACTGGCTGGCCTGAAGGGTGCCAACGAAGACCAGAACCACGGCATCCAGATCGCCCTGCGCGCGATGGAAGCCCCGCTGCGCGAAATCGTTGCCAACGCCGGTGAAGAGCCGTCGGTCATCGTCAACAAGGTCAAGGAAGGCACCGGCAGCTTCGGCTACAACGCCGCTACCGGCGAGTTCGGCGACATGCTGCAGTTCGGCATCCTGGACCCGACCAAGGTGACCCGTTCGGCGCTGCAGAACGCAGCCTCGATCGCTGGCCTGATGATCACCACCGAAGCCATGGTTGCCGACGCTCCGAAGAAGGACGAGCCGGCCATGGGTGGCGCTGGTGGCATGGGCGGCATGGGTGGCATGGGCGGCATGGACTTCTAAGTCCCGCTGCACTGCTGCAATGAAAAAACCCCGCCGCAAGGCGGGGTTTTTTTGTGGGTGGCGTGTTGCCGCCAATGGGCACACGCCAATGGGTCCATACCCATGTGTCCATGCCAATGAATCCATGCCCATGGGTCCACGCCAGTAGATCCACGCCATGCGTGGATGGCGTCAGCGCACGAACACCTTCTCCGCGCCGTACTCCCAGTCCCACGGCACTCCGGTATCGCCAAGCACGAACGCCACCAGCGCCGGAAACGCCGCCTCGGCGCGGACATCGTTGCCCAGCATCACCACGCAGCGCTGGCCCTGCTCGATGCACACCAGGGTGTTGCCCACCGCGTCATCGTGGCCGCCCTTGTAGAAGCCGGGCCCCTGCGGTCCGCGGAAGGTGACCACGCCCAGGCCGGCTGCCAGGTCCCTGCGCCGCTCCGCTACCGGCAGTTCCGCCTGCAGGGTTGGAAACTGGCTGGCCGTGGTGATCGGCAGCTGCGGACGTACCAGCTCCTGCCGCATCGCCGCTGAAAGGCCTTCGCCGCGCACATAGCCCGCTGCGAAGTTGGCCATGTCGGCGATGGTGGTATCCATCGAGCCGGCGGCCCGCACCCGGCTGCGCTCGTCATGCGGCTCGGGCGTGCCATCGGCGGTCCAGCCGTCGGCCAGGTTGGTGGCGAAATCCTCGCGCCACATCATGCTGGTGCGGGGCATGCCGAAGCGGTCGAACACGCGACGCTGCATCAGCGCGCCGATGTCCTGGCCAAGGCGCCCCCGTTCGAGCACGAACTGCAGCAGGATCAAGCCTTCGCCGGAATAGCCGTAGCGGCTGCCCGGATCGAAATGGAATTGCAGCCTGCCATCCGGTTCCAGAAACGCGAAGTTGGCAAAGCCGCTGCCATGATTGAGCAGCAGGCGCGGGGTGAGCCGGCGCCAGCGTTCGTCGCCAGCCAATACGCTGTAATCGGCGTAGTGCTTCGTATCGACGGGGTAGTCCGGCAATGGCTTGTCCAGATACGTGGCAATGCCGGCGTCCAGCGCGATCACCTGGTCCTGCGCCAGCTGCGCGACCAGGTGGCCAAAGGCCATCTTGGTCAGCGAAGCGGCGTACATCACGGTGTCGGTACGCAGCGGTTCGCCGGCGGCGTTGCGCTCGCCATAGGCGGCCACGTGCACCACCTTGCCAGCGTCGATCACCGCCAGCGCCATGCCACGTGCGTGTGCGGCCTGCATCAGCCGTTGCGCCTGGGCATCAATGCGGGCTGGCGATGGCAGCGGTGGTGGCGCAGCGACTACGGCCATCGGCAACAGCGTCAGCAACAACAGGACGACACGGCACATGCGTGGAGCTCCTGGCGGGACGTGGCGCGATGCTACCGCAGCTTTGGCTGTTGGCGCCTGTCGACCCCATCCAGGCCCCGGGGCGGCGCCGCGTCATGCCCTGCGGCGGCCCGGTCCGGACTTGCGCCCTGCGGGTTAGAAAATATAATAAGGCGCCTAATCATCATGGATTTGATGGATGCTTGAAGCAAAACACACGGCTCTCATCCAGGAGGCTGGCCGTCGCGGCGATCCCCACCTGGCCCAGCTGCGCCTGTGCTTCCAGCTGCTTTCGCTGTCCAGCGCGATCGACCGTGACTGCGCTTCACGCCTGGCGCCGCACGGCCTCAGCGAGGGCCGTTTCATTGTGCTGTTCCTGCTGCACGGTGCTGGTGGCACGTTGCCTCCGCACGAGTTGGCCGAGCGCGCTGGCGTCACCCGCGCCACCATCAGCGGGCTGCTTGATGGCCTGCAGCGGGACGGCCTGCTGCAGCGGCGCAGCGATGCCGAGGATGGCCGCCGCCTGCAGATCGTGCTGACTGCCCGCGGCAAGCACTTGGCCGGCGATCTGTTCGACCAGCACACACAATGGATCGGCGGACTGTTCAACGGCCTTGATTCCGGCGAGCAGGCGCAGTTGTCGCTGCTGCTGGAAAAAGTCTGGCGACACACCGACGCAGGCCAGGAAACAGGCACATGAGCGGCACCATCGGCACGGCACGCCTGCAGGCACTCAATGCGGGCAGCGTATCCAGCACGCACCTGGCCGAGTGCCTCGCAGTGGATTTCGCCGCATTGCTGCAGGCGGTGGCACCAACCTTGCCCGAGGCATCCATGCAGCGCATGCGCGCCGCTGCAGGCAAGGGAATCACCCAGCGCATGGCATTGGCCGCAGCGGTGCTGCGCGAGGCAGGGCAGGGTGACGTGCACTGCTGGCAGGCGCATCCCTCGGACACCGTGCGCGGATGGGCCTGCTATCTGATCGGTGCCGACGCGCAGGCGACATTGGCCGGCAAGCTGCAGGCGATGCGTCCACTGGCAGATGATCCGCACTTCGGTGTGCGCGAATGGGCATGGTTGGCCTTGCGCAGCGATATCGTCGCCGAGCCGCTGGAAGCGCTTGCCCTGCTGCAACCCTGGACGCTGCAGCGTTCGCCGAATCAGCGCCGCTTCGCCTGTGAGGCGCTTCGCCCCCGCGGTGTGTGGGCCACGCACATTGCGCTGTTCAAGCAGCAACCCGAGCACGCGTTGCCCTTGCTGGAGGCCCTTGCTGACGATCCCGAGCGCTATGTGCAGGACTCGGTCGGCAACTGGCTGAACGACGCCGGCAAGAGCCAGCCCGGATGGGTGCGCGATGTATGCGCACGGTGGCAGTCAACGCACGACAGCGCAGCCAATACATACATCCGCAAGCGCGCGCTGCGCTCGCTGTAGCACCGTACCGTTCACCCGCGTTTCCCGGTAGTGCCGGCCGCTGGCCGGCAACCCCATGCGCCATCGCCTCATCGGACGGCATTCCAGCACCCTCGTGGCACATGCGCGTGTCATCCATTCCGGGTAAAGATGGCGCTCGGCCGTGTCCACCCGCAGGGAAGTCGAGCATGCAGAGCAAGATCCAGGTGACGTTGTACGGAGCGCTGGGCAGCAGTCCAGCGCTGCAGGTGCCCGGCCTGGAAGGGCCGGTGGTGGCCATCCAGGAAGCCACCCTGCGGCAGCTGGTGTCCGATCTGTATACGGCCAGGTCCATGCTCAACCCCGAACAGCTTGATGAGGCCAGGCAGGAACTGGACCGCGTGGTGGAGCGTTGGGTCGACATCCACGAGACGCTGCTGCTGGATGTGGAAGTGCATGGCGGCCGATAGTCCGCTGAACCGCGCCCGCAGTTGCGGATGAAACAGTTGGCACCCGCCAAAACCCTGTGTTATCAATAGATCCCATGAACGCAGCCCACGCCAGCTTTTATTGGTATTACTTTCCGAAGCCCCCGGCGGAGGAAGGATTGCGCTCACCCTGAAGAAAGCTTCAGACGCATTCCCGAAAGCCGCCAGCGAACCTGGCGGCTTTTTTCATGTCGCCACGCTGCGGACCCCCAACGTTCCGTAGAGACCCCTCACCATGCCCCCGCACACCGACGACCTGCGTATCCGCACCATCGAACCGCTGACACCGCCTGCCCAGCTGCTGGCGATGCTGCCCTGCGATGAAGAAGCCTCCGACACCGTCAGCGCTTCGCGCGCCGCCCTGCACCAGATCCTGCATGGCCGCGACGACCGCCTGGCGGTGGTGGTCGGGCCGTGCTCGATCCACGATCCGAAAGCCGCCATCGAGTACGCACAGCGCCTGAAGCCGCTGCGCGATGCGCTGGCCGGCGAGCTGGAAATCGTCATGCGCGTGTACTTCGAGAAGCCGCGCACCACGGTGGGCTGGAAGGGCCTGATCAACGATCCGGACCTGGACGGCAGCTTCAAGATCGACAAGGGCCTGCGCATCGCCCGCGGCCTGCTGCGCGACATCAACAAGCTGGGCCTGCCTGCCGGCGTCGAGTTCCTCGACGTGATCTCGCCGCAGTACATCGCCGACCTGGTGGCATGGGGCGCGATCGGCGCACGCACCACCGAAAGCCAGGTGCATCGTGAACTTGCGTCGGGGCTCTCGTGCCCGGTTGGCTTCAAGAACGGCACGGACGGCAACGTCAAGATCGCCGCTGATGCCGTGGGCGCAGCCTCGAATCCGCATCACTTCCTGTCGGTCACCAAGCAGGGTGGCACGGCCATCGTCTCCACCACCGGCAACCCGGACTGCCATGTGATCCTGCGTGGTGGCAAGCAGCCGAACTACGACGCGGCCAGCGTGGCCGATGCCTGTCAGGCACTGGCCAAAGCCAAGCTGCCGACGCGCCTGATGATCGATGCCAGCCACGCCAACAGCCTGAAGAACCACGAAAACCAGCCGAAGGTGATCGAAGACATCGCCATCCAGCTGGAAGACGGCGAGCAGCGCATCGTCGGCGTGATGATTGAAAGCCATCTGGTGGGTGGCCGCCAGGAGCTGGTCGAAGGCCAGCCGCTGGTCTACGGCCAGAGCATCACCGATGGCTGCATTGATTGGGACACCACCGTGCAGGTGCTGGAGCGGCTCGCCGCTGCCGTGCGCGCCCGCCGTGAAGTGAAGGTGTCCGAAGCCGCTTGAGTGCGGCACGTGTGTGGATGGCGGCCAGCGCCTGCGGGGGTGCGGCCGCGATCAGGGCCGGTCGGAGTTGGAGACCGGCCCGTCTGCACCGGCGATGCGCCTGGCGCTGCGTATGTGCGACAGCGCCAGGTACATCGCCGGGGTGGTGTGAAACCCGCTCCGGCGATGGCCGCAGTAGATCCGCGCCATGCGTGGATGAAGCCGACCGGCTCACCGCCCCGCCCGTACTCGCGCCAACGCCAGATACATCGCCGGCGTGGTGTACAGCGTCAACCACTGGCTGACCAGCAACCCGCCGACGATGGCGATGCCCAGCGGCTGCCGCAGCTCCCAACCTTCACCGTTGGCCAGCATCAGCGGCAACGTACCCAGCAGTGCCGCCAGCGAGGTCATCAGGATCGGCCGCAGGCGCAGTCGTGCCGCTTCCATCACCGCATCCTGCGCGCTCAGCCCGCGGCGTTCGCCGGCCAGGGCGAAGTCGACCAGCAGGATCGTGTTCTTCATCACCACGCCCACCAGCAGGAACAGGCCGAGCAGGGCGATCAGGTTCAGTTCGTTGCCGAACAGCCACAGCGCCAACAGCGCCCCGATGCCGGCCGACGGCAGCGTGGACAGGATCACCAAGGGCTGCAGGAAACTCTCGTAGAGGATGCCCAGCACCAGGTACACCGCCAGCGTCGCACCCAGTACCAGCCACAACTGGCGCGAACGCAGCTGCTCCAGGCCGCCGGCCTCGCCGGACAGCTTGGCCTGCACCGAGCGCGGCAGCATCAGTTTGGCCATCGCCGCATCAATCGCCCGAGTGGCCTGTTCCAGGCCCACGCCGGGTGCCAGCGCGAACTCGATCCAGATCGAGGCGAACTGCTCGCTGTGGTACACGCGGTCCGGCGCCATGCCATAGCGCCAGCTGGCGATGCTCGACAGGGGAATGCGCTGGCCGCTGCCATCGATCACCTGCAGCCGTGCCAGCGTGCCCGGGTCCTGGGTGTGCTTCGGGTCCAGCTCCATCACCACCCGGTACTGGTTGAGGCTGTCGTACAACGTCGCGACCTGGCGCTGGCTGAAGGCGTTGTTGAGCATGTTGGCTACGGTGCGCAGGTCCACGCCGTGGCGCGCCGCTGCCTCGCGGTCGATGTCCAGCATCACCTGGCGCATGCCGGCCTCGCCCTGCGCTTCCACGTCCACCAGTTCCGGCAGGCCACGCAGCGCAGCAGCGACCTTCGGTGCCCATTGGCGCAGTGGCGCGGTATCGGCCGAGAGCAACTGGAATTCGTACTTGCCGCTGCTGCCGGCGCCTTCCAGGCGGATGTCCTGGTCCACCCACAGATAGAGGTTGCCCCCAGGCAACTTGGGCAGGCGCGCACGCAGTCGATCGATCACCTGCTGGCTGGAGACACCGCGCTCGGCCAGCGGCTTCATCTTGATCATGATGAAGGCGTTGTTGACCCCGTTGCTGCCACCGATATACCCGATGATGTCCTCGATGGCCGGGTCGGACAGCAGCAGTCTGCGGTAGGCATCGATCTTCGGCTGCATCGCCTGGAAGGACAGGCCGTCATCGCCACGCGCGAAGCCGCGCAGCTGTGCGGTGTCCTGCTGCGGAACGATGCCCTTGGGTACCTGCTGGAACAGCCAGGCATTGAGTGCGATCACTGCCACGAAGGCCAGCAATGGCCAGCGCAGTTGCCGCAGGCTGGCCTGCAGGGTGCGCAGATAGGCGCCACGCACGCGCTCGAACAGCGCATTGCTGCCGCGCTGCCAGCGCGTGGGCTGTTGTGCGTCATCGACGAACAGGCGCGCGCACAGCATCGGCACCAGGCTGAGTGCCACCAGCACCGACACCGTCATCGCCGCCACCAGGGTCAGCGAGAATTCACGGAACAGGCGCTCGACGAAATCGTCCAGGAACAGGATCGAGACGAACACCACTGCCAGCGCCAGGTTCATCGATAGCAACGTAGCGCCCACTTCCGATGCACCGCGCACCGCCGCCTGCCAGCGGTCGGCGCCCAGTTCGCGATGGCGCGCGATGTTCTCCAGCACCACGATGGCGTCGTCCACCACCAGTACCGCCGCCACGATCAGGGCCATCAGCGAGAGCGTATTGAGCGAGAAGCCCATCAGCGCGATCAACGCCAGCGTGCCGAACAGCACCACCGGAATCGCCACGCTTGGCACCAGTGCTGCGCGCCAGTGGCCGAGGAAGCCGAGCACCACCAGTACCACCAGCGCGATCGCCAGCAGCAGGGTCACTTCTGCTTCGTGCAGGGTGGCGCGGATCACCGGCGAGCGGTCCATCACCAGGCGCATGTCCACCGTGCTGGGCAGCAGGGCGTGCAGCTGCGGCAACTGCGCCTGGATGGCATCGACGGTGGCGATGATGTTGGCGCCGGGCTGGCGGCTGACGATCAGCAGCACGGCGGGGCGTTCGTTGTGGAAGCCACTGGCATAGCGGTCCTCCACGCCATCGACGACGGCAGCGACATCGCCCAGCCGCAGCAGGCGGTCATCGCTGGACTTCAGCGCCAGCTGGCGATACTGCGCGGCCTGGCGCAGCTGCAGCGGCGCCTCCAGTTGCCAGTGCTGCTGCGCGCCTGCGACCGCACCCAGTGGGCGTACTGCATTGGCGCGGCTGATCGCCTGTGCCACGTCTTCCAGTGCCAGGCCTGCGTGATTGAGAGCATTGGGGTCCAGCGACACGCGAACCGCCGGCAGCGCGCTGCCGCCCACCTGCACTTCGCCCACGCCCGGCACCTGCGACAGCTTCTGTGCCAGCACAGTCGAACCCAGGTCGTACAGCTGGCCCGGCGAGAGCGTATCGGAGGTCAGCGCCAGCGCCAGGATCGGCGCCTGCGACGGATTGACCTTGCGGTACTGCGGCATGCCCGGCATGCCGCTGGGCAGCTGGCCGCGGGCGAGGTTGATCGCGGCCTGCACTTCGCGCGCGGCCTCGTCGATATCGCGGCCGAGCACGAACTTCAGCTCGATCTCGGTCTGCCCCTGGGTGCTGGCCGAGTCGATGCGCGAGATGCCGGGCAGGCTGCCCAGCGCACGCTCCAGCGGCGTGGCCACGGTGGCCGCCATCGATTCGGGCGAGGCGCCGGGCAGGCTGGCACTGACTTCAATGGCGGGATAGTCGACCTGCGGCAGCGGTGCCACCGGCAGCAGGCGCAGCGCCAGCAGGCCGGCCAGTACCAGCGCCACCGCCAGCAGGAGGGTCGCCACCGGACGCTGCACGCAGGCCTGTGCCAGGCGTGCCACAGGGGTCATGCGCCGGCCTCGCCAGCGGTTGCCGGTGCTGTCGCGCGGCCACGCTGCAGCCGGTCGAAGGCCAGGTAGATCACCGGCGTGGTGAACAGGGTCAACACCTGGCTGACCAGCAGGCCACCCACCATCACCCACCCCAGCGGCTGCCGCAGCTCGGCGCCCGAGCCACTGGCCAGCATCAGCGGTACCGCGCCGAACAGCGCGGCCAGGGTGGTCATCAGGATCGGCCGGAAGCGCAGCAGCGCCGCCTGGTGGATCGCCTCACGCGGGCTCATGCCGCGCGTGCGCTGCGCGTCCAGCGCGAAGTCGATCATCATGATCGCGTTCTTCTTCACCAGGCCGATCAGCAGCACGATGCCGATCACTGCGATCAGGTCCAGGCTGCGTCCGCTCACCCACAACGCGGCCAGGGCGCCCACGGTCGCCGAGGGCAGGGTGGAAAGAATGGTGATGGGGTGGATGAAGCTCTCGTAGAGCACGCCCAGCACGATGTACATCACCACCACCGCCGCCAGGATCAGCCACAGCGTGCTCGACAGCGAACTGCTGAAGGCCGCCGCCGCGCCCTGCAGGCGCAGCTCGATGCTCTGCGGCAATGCCACCTGTGCCTGCGCGGCATGCACGGCATCCACCGCTTCGCCCAGCGATGCGCCGGGCGCAAGGTTGAACGACAGCGTGGCCGCCGGGAACTGACCGACATGGTTGCGTAGCAGCGCCGTTGGCCCCTGCTCGACGCGCGCCACCGCGCCCAGCGGCACGGTCTGGCCGTTGCTGCTGCGCACGCGCAGGCCGCTGATCGCCTCCGGCCCCGGTTGCCGCGCGGGATCGGCCTCAAGCACCACCCGGTACTGGCTGGCCTGGGTGAATATGGTCGAGATCTGCCGTTGCCCGTAGGCGTCGTACAGTGCGTCGGCCACCGCTTCCACACTCACGCCAAGGCGTGCGGCGGCATCGCGGTCGATGCTCACCCTGGCCTGCCGGCCCTGCATCTGCAGGTCACTGGCCACATCACGCAGCGCCGGCGATTGGCGAAGCGCTTGCAACAGTTTCGGCGTCCAGGTTTCCAGCGTCTGCAGGTCCGGCGTGGTCAAGGTGAACTGGTACTGGTTGCGGCTGATGCGGTCTTCGATGCCCAGCTCCTGCACCGGTTGCAGGTACAGGGTGATACCGGGAATCCTCGCCACGCGCTGCTGCAGCCGCGCCATCACCACGTCGGCGCCCTCGCGCTCGCCGTGTGGCTTCAGTTCGATCAGCAGGCGGCCGGTGTTGAGGGCGGCATTGTTGCCGTCCACGCCGATGTAGGAAGACAGGCTGGCCACGGCCGGGTCCTGTTCAATGGCCGTGGCCAGGGCAAGCTGGCGCTCGCGCATGGCCTGGAACGAGATCGCCTGCGGGGCTTCGCTGATGCCCTGTATCAGGCCGGCATCCTGCACCGGGAAGAAGCCCTTCGGCACGGCGAAATACAGCGCCACCGTCAGCGCAAGCGTGGCCACGGTTGCCAACAGCATCAGTGGCTGGCGCTGCAGTACCCAGCGCAGCTGGCGGTCGTAGAGGGCGATGATGCGATCGAACACGTCGCGCTTCGGGGTCGGAGCCCTGACCGGATCCGACCCGGGCGGGGTCAGATCCCCGTGGGGCGCTGACCCCTTGGCATGTGGTTTCAGGAAGCGCGCACACAGCATCGGCGTCAAGGTCAGCGACACCAGCAGCGAAATGCCGATGGCCACCGCCAGCGTCACTGCGAACTCATGGAACAGCGCGCCCACCAGGTCGGCCATGAACAGCAACGGGATCAGCACGGCGATCAACGAGACCGTCAGCGATACCAGGGTGAAACCAATCTCGCTGGCGCCCTTCAGCGCCGCTTCGCGCGGGCTTTCACCGTCTTCCAAGTGGCGGGCGATGTTCTCCAGCATCACGATCGCATCGTCCACCACGAAGCCGGTGGCAATGGTCAACGCCATCAGCGTGAGGTTGTTGAGCGAATAGCCGGCCAGCAGCATCACCGCAAATGTGCCGATCAGCGACAGCGGCACCGCCACGCTGGGAATCAGCGTAGCCGGCAGGTTGCGCAGGAATACCCAGGTGACCAGCACCACCAGCGCGATGGCCAGCACCAGTTCCTTCTGTACGCCGCGCACGGACGCGCGGATCGATTCGGTGCGGTCGCTGAGCACGGTCATCTGCACGCCGGCCGGCAGCGTGGCCTGCAGCTGCGGCAGCAACGCACGCACCTGTCCGACCACGGCGATGACGTTCGCGCCGGGTTGGCGCTGGATGTTCACCAGCACCGCCGGTGTGGTGCCGCTCCATGCCGCCAGCTGGCGGTTCTCGGCGCCGTCGGTGATGGTGGCGACATCGCCCAGCCGCAGCGGTGCGCCCTCACGCCAGGCCAGCACCAGTGCGCGGTATTCGGCAACGCTGCGCATCTGGTCGTTTGCATCGAGCATCACCGCACGGATCGGGCCATCGAAGCTGCCCTTGGGCAGGTTGACGTTGGCTGCGGCAATCGCTGTGCGGATGTGGTCCATGCCCAGGTTGTTGGCGGCCAGCGCGGCCGGATTGACCTGGATGCGCACGGCGGGGCGCTGGCCACCGGCCAGGCTGACCAGGCCCACACCCGGCAACTGCGCCAAGCGCTGGGCGATGCGGGTATCGACCAAGTCATGCACCTGGGGCAGTGACAGGCCCTGCGAGGTCACTGCCAGGGTCAGGATCGGCGTGTCGGCCGGATTGACCTTGCGATACACCGGCGGCACCGGCAGGTCGCCGGGCAGGAAGCTGCCGGCGGCGTTGATCGCCGCCTGCACGTCCTGTTCGGCCACGCCCAGCGACACCTCCAGGCCGAACTGCAGGGTGATCACCGAGGCGCCACCGGAACTGGTGGACGACAGCTGTTTCAGGCCGGGAATCTGCCCGAGCTGGCGCTCCAGCGGCGCTGTGATGGTGCGCGTGGTCAGCTCGGGGCTGGCACCGGGGTACAGCGTGGTGATCTGGATGATCGGATAGTCGACCTGCGGCAGCGCCGCCACCGGCAGCAGGCGATAGGCCAGTACCCCGGACAGCAGCAGCGCCACCATCAGCAGGGTGGTGGCGACCGGGCGCAGGATGAAGGCGCGCGAGAGGTTCATGCGCCGGCCCTGGTCGATGCCTCCTCGGTGATGATCTCCACCGCGGTGCCGTCTTCCAGCCCGTCGATGCCTTCGATCACCACCTTGTCACCAGCCACCAGGCCGGAACGCACCGCCACGCGTCCGTCGTCGGCCGGACCGAGCACCACCGAGCGACGTTGTGCCTTGTTGTCCTTGTCGACGATGTGCACGTAGTTGCCCTGGCTGCCGAACTGCACGGCGGCATCGGGAATCAGCAGCGCGGGATGCTCACCCAGCTGCAGGCGCACATTGACGAACTGGTTGGGGAACAGCGCCTGGTCGGCGTTGTCGAACTGCGCGCGCAGCTTCAGCGTGCCGGTGGCGGTATCGATGCGGTTGTCGACGCTGGACAGGGTGCCGCTGGCGAGCTGCCGTCGTTCTTCGCGGTCCCAGCTTTCCACCGCCAGCGCCGGCTGCGCCTGCACGGCATCGAGCAGGGCGGGAAGCTCCGGCTCGGGCACGGTGAACAGCACGCTGATCGGCGCCGTCTGCGCCAGCGTGACCAGGCCTTCGGTATCGCTGGCGTGCACCAGGTTGCCTACGTCCAGCCGGCGCAGGCCGACACGGCCGCTGACCGGGGCGATGATGCGCGTGTACTGCAACTGCAGGCGTGCTTCGTCCACCGATGCCTGGTCGCTGAGGCGGCGCCCCTGCAGCTGCCGTACCTTGCTCTGCTGGTCGCTCAGTTCCTGTGCCGACACGTAGTTCTGTCGCTGCAGTTCGCGGTAGCGCTGCAGCTGGCGCTCGGCATTCTCCAGCTCGGCCAGGTTCTGCTGCTGCGTACCCTGTGCGTGCGCAAGCTTCACTTGATAGGGGCGGGGATCGATCTGTGCCAGCAGGTCGCCGGCGTTGACCTGCTGACCTTCCTGGAAATGCAGGCGCATCAGTTCGCCGTCCACGCGGCTGCGCACCACCACGCTGTGCAGCGGAGTGACCGTACCGACCGCCTTCATCCGCAGCACCAGCGGCTCGGCGCTGGCAAGGGCGATGCGTACAGGCACCGTCTTGCCGCTGCCGGCTTCGCCACTGCCCGCCTCGACCCGCGGCCACAGCCACCACGCCAGGCCAGCGACAAGGGCAAGACCGGCAACGACCAGCAGCAGGCGGGCACGAGGTGAGCGGAAATTTTCGGCGACAGACATGGGCATCCTGCGCCCTGCGTGCACGCAGGGTCATGCGGGCCCGTCGGCACCACGAAGGGCCACGGGCAGCGGGGGAGGGGGATTGTCTGGCGGGGCCGCAGGCGCGGCGTGGCTGGATGCCGTCGCGCGTGCGACGGGGCGCCAATGGTAGCGGTTTACGCGGGCGGTCGCCGCGTGACCTTGGTCATGCCACCCCGCCGGTAGTGCCGGCCCGCGCCGCTCAATGCACTTCGTCGTGGTACACGAACTTGGGCATTTCCCAGCGGTAGTGGATGGCCAGCAGACGCACGGCGAAACCACCGCCCAAGCAGCACAGGATCGCCGTAGCATCGGCCACGCCCCAGTGCAGCAACAGCAGATACACCGCACCGGTCAGCAGCGAGATGATGGCGTACAGCTCTTTCTGGAAGATCAACGGCACCTCGTTGCAGAGGATGTCGCGCAGCACGCCGCCGAAGGCGCCGGTGAGCATGCCGGCGATCAGCACGATCGGCAGTGCATGGCCGGCCTCGCGCGCGATCGAGCAGCCGATCAACGTGAAGGCGATCAGGCCCAGGCCATCGAGCACCAGGAAGGTGCGGCGGAAGTGATGCATCCAGCGCGCCACCCAGGTGGCGATCAGTGCCGCGCACACGGTGAAGCCCAGGTACTCCGGGTGTTTCACCCAGCCCAGCGGGTAATGGCCGAGCAGGATGTCGCGCAGTGAGCCGCCACCGAGGGCGGTAACACAGGCGATCATGACCACGCCGAACAGGTCCATGCGGCGGCGGCCGGCAGACAGGGCACCGGTCATGGCTTCGGCGGAAATGGCGATCAGGTAGATGATGGACAGCAGCATGGGACAAGCTCCGGGCGCGGTGGGGCCGGCCATGCGCACATACCGCCACTGCCTGCGCAATGACGGGATGACGATGACCGGTGCCGCTCCCGCTGTCCTTTTGCCTGAGAGTTCAGCGGCGTGAGCCGCGTGCCCCTTCGGCGGATCGTCCCGGGCGTGCCCGGTGACCTCTCTCCAGCTCGGCGAGTCGAATGCATGGTTGGTGGGATTCCAGCCCACCGGCCTGAGCGATCATGGGAGCCTGCGCCTTCGGCGGGCGCCAGCGCGGCGCCTCTCTCCTGCATTCGGTCGCCAGTATATCCGCTGCAGTGCAGCACGGCATAATCCGGCCATGGTTTCGCCCTCCCGCCCGTGGTTCCTGTACCTGCTCGAATGCCGCGACGGCAGCTATTACGCCGGCATCAGCACCGACGTGCAGGCCCGCTTTGCTGCCCACCAGGCCGGCAAGGGGGCCCGCTACACCCGGTCGCGGCCGCCACTGCGGGTCCTGGCGGTGCGTGAGTACCCGGACCGGGCAGCGGCCTCGCGCGCCGAATGGGAGCTCAAGCGGCAGCCGCGCGAACGCAAACTGGCGTGGCTGTTGCAGTAGATCCACACCATGCCTGGATGGGGCGCGTCCGGCCATGCCATGATCGCCCAGCCCTCAGCGCTGGAGACCCGGATGTCCACCGTTGCCCTGTTGTTCGCACTTTCCGCAGCAGCAAGCCCCGCCGCCGACGCCGCCACGATCGCAGCCATCGAAGCCACCTGCCACGACTACGTCGACGGTCAACTGGAAGCCGACCCGCAGCGCGTCGCCCGCTCCCTGCATCCGGACCTGGCCAAGCGCGCGGTGCTCGGTGATACACCGGACGAGCGCCTGGGCCTGCGCCGGATGTCGAAGGAAGAGCTGGTTGCGCTGACGAAGCAGGGCGCGTTGAAGACCCCGAAAGATCAATGGGATCGCCGCTGCACGGTGCTGGACGTGACCGGCAACGCCGCATCGGTGCGGCTGGAAACCCCGTGGTTCGTCGACTACTTCCACATGGGCCGCTTCGAGCAGCGCTGGGTCATCGTCAACGCGCTGTGGTACCCGAAGCCGAAGGCGGAGTGAGCAATGCGCGCCGCCGGTAAAGCGTGGCTCTCGGTCGTCCTGCTGGCAGCCGGTATCGCGCTGCTGCCCGGCCTACTGTACCTGCTGGGGCTGGCGATGGTGGAAGGCTGGCCGCAGCCGGCTGATCGCGCGCCCAGTGGTGTGGCCGCATGCAGCGGTGAGCCGCGCATGGGATTCCAGCCGATGAATCCATGGAGCTTCACGACGCGGTTCTTCGATCCTGGAGCGCTGAAGAAAGCGACTGATATCGAGCGCGAAGCGTTCTGGGTTGCACGCCGCCACCTGATGCGGCAGCCGCAGCACGACATGCTGCGCTGGCACCTGAGCAGCAGCGCACTGACGATCTGGATCACCCGGCATTGGAGTGCGGCGCAGATTGCCGACACCGCGAGGAAGGAGGATTTCTGCCGGGCATGGTCGAAACGGCGTGTGCCCGGCGGCCCGATGAAACGGTGAATCCACTGCATGCGTGGCTACGCTCCCTGCGGCCTGCACAGAAATTCATCCACGCATGGCGTGGCTCTACTCTGTCGGTCGAGAGGTCACCCACGGCAGTACCTACCGCTTCGGTCGCCGGTCTTCGCGGTCATCGCCGAAGATGATCCGCGCGCTGCGCTGGTAGCTCCAGTACGCCACCGCCCAGTTCAACAGCACCACGACGCGGTTGCGGAACCCGATCAGGAAGAACACGTGCGCGGCCAGCCAGAACCACCAGGCCAGCACGCCGGACAACTGCAGCTTGCCCAGGTGCACGATCGCGGCCATGCGGCCGATGGTGGCCAGGTTGCCGAAGTCGGCGTACTTGAACGGCCCGGGTGCTGCCTTGCCATGCAGGCGCGCGCGAATCACGTCCGCCACGTACTTGCCCATCTGCTTGGCGGCAGGCGCAACGCCCGGTACCGGCTTGCCGTTGGCCTGGTTCAGTGCGGCCAGATCGCCGGCCACGAACAGTTCCGGATGACCAGGCAGGGTCAGGTCGGGCTGCACCTGCACGCGACCGGCGCGGTCCAGCGGCACGTCCAGCGTGCGCGCCAGCGGTGAGGCGGCCACGCCGGCGGCCCAGACCACGGTGCGCGCGGGCACGAACTGGTCGCCCAGCTTGAAGCCCTGTCCATCGATGTGGCTCACCGGCGTGCCGGTCATCACTTCCACGCCCAGCTTTTCCAGCTGCCGGCGTGCCTTCAGCGAAAGCACTTCGGGGAAGGTGGACAACACGCGCGGACCGGCCTCGACCAGCCGCACCTTGGCGCTGGCCGGATCGATGTGGCGGAATTCATTGCGCAGTGTATGTCGGGCGATTTCCGCGAGGGTGCCGGCCAGCTCGACCCCGGTCGGCCCCCCCCCCACCACGGCAAAGCTCAGCCATGCCGCCTTCTTTTCCGGGTCCGGTTCGGCTTCGGCGCGTTCGAACGCCAGCAGCAGTTTGCGGCGCAGGGCGATGGCATCGTCCAGGGTCTTCAGGCCGGGCGCATCGTCCGCCCATTCGTCGTGGCCGAAGTAGGCGTGGGTGGCGCCTGTGGCCAGCAGCAGGCTGTCGTAGTCCAGCGTGCTGCCATCGGCCATGCGTACCTGGCGGGCCTGCTTGTCGATGGCCACCACTTCGCCCAGCCGCACCTCCACGTTGCGCTGGTGGCCGAGGATGTGGCGCAGCGGTGCGGCGATATCCGGAGCGGACAGCCCAGCGGTGGCCACCTGGTAAAGCAGCGGCTGGAACAGGTGGTGGTTGCGACGGTCGACCAGGGTGATGCGTATGCGTTCGCGGGCCAGCGCACGGGTGGCCCACAGGCCGGCGAAACCGCCGCCGACAACGACCAGGTGGGGGACGCGATCACGACTCATCGACTCACTCCAGGGGGGCATGGGGGAAGTGCCTGGCATCTTCGCACGGCCGCTCCTTGTCACGTCAGCGTGCATCGGGATCGGCGATACTCGGGTTCAGGCAACTGCCCGTGAGGAGTCCATGAGCGAACCGGAAAAGCGCATCGCCCTGTTGATCGACGCCGACAATGCACCGGCCTCGAAGATCGACGAAGTCCTGGCCGAGGTCGCGCGCTACGGTGTGGCCAACGTCCGCCGTGCCTACGGCAACTGGAAGAGCCCTCGGCTGAAAGGCTGGGAGGCGGTGCTGCACGAGTACGCGATCCGCCCGATCCAGCAGTTCGCCTACAGCAAGGGCAAGAACGCGTCGGACATGGCGATGGTGATCGACGCGATGGATCTGCTGTACGCGCGGAACCTCGATGGCTTCGCAATCGTGTCCAGCGATGCCGACTTCACCCCGATGGTGATGCGCCTGCTGACCGATGGCGTGAAGGTGTATGGCTTCGGCGAAAAGAAAACCCCGGAACCCTTCGTCAACGCGTGCTCGAAGTTCACCTACCTCGAAGCGTTGGGCCAGACCCACGCCAGCGTGCAGGATGTGGAGCAGGCAGCGAACGAACAATCATCGAACGGACAGGCGCCCAGCGAGCAGGCCACCAGCGATGATGCGCGCCCACGCAAGAGCGGGGCGGAAATGCGCAGCGACACGCGTCTGGTGAAGATGCTGCGCCGTGCGGTGTCCTCGGCAGAAGGCGAGGATGGCTGGTCGCACCTGGGTCCGGTCGGCAGCCAGATCGGCAACCAGGCCTCGTTCGATCCGCGCAACTACGGTTACGGCAAACTCAGTGACCTGCTTGCGGCGATCGGTTTGTTCGAACTGAAGAAGGACGGTAAGTCCTCCTACGTACGCGCGCTGCCGAAGAAGAACCGGTAGCGCCGGGCGTTGCCCAGCGTGTGCCGGTCGCGCAGCACTGCAGAAGACATGGTGTGGCTACAGCGTACGTGCGCTGGAGCCGGCATAGCCTTCCGCAAATCCGTTGGCGAAGTCTTCAACGCCATTGAAGGCCAGCAGCAGCACGCCGGCGCACAGCAGCATGTTGCGGTTCGAGCGCCGGTACCCGAGCACCAGCATCACCAGTCCTGCTGCCAGAAGCGTGTAGTTCACTGCATCCCATGCGGTCATGTCGTCTCTCCCTGCGGATGGGCGTATCGTAGCGGCTCCGCGCCATCGCGGCGCACTGCTGCACGCAAGGAAACCCGCATGTTGAAGATCTGGGGCCGCCGCAATTCCAGCAACGTCCGCAAGGTGCTGTGGTGCGCCGAGGAAATCGGCCTGCCGTACGAGTCCATCGAAGTGGGTGGCAGCCACGGTGGCACGCAGTCGCCGGAGTACGTGGCGATGAACCCGAACGGCCTGGTGCCGGTGATCGAAGACCACGGCCTGCCGCTGTGGGAGTCGAACACCATCGTGCGCTACCTCTGTGCGCGCTATTCGCTGGGCACGCTGTATGCCGAAGATCCGATGGAGCGCGCCCAGGCCGAAAAGTGGATGGACTGGAGCACCTCGCGGATGGCGCCG
The DNA here is from genome assembly GCF_002966815.1 of Stenotrophomonas sp. MYb57. NCBI lineage: Bacteria > Pseudomonadati > Pseudomonadota > Gammaproteobacteria > Lysobacterales > Lysobacteraceae > Stenotrophomonas > Stenotrophomonas sp. MYb57. The sequence goes on along the minus strand of NZ_CP023271.1, from coordinate 4,165,179 downwards.
CTGTACTCCGAACTGATCTGGGGCATCATGCGCACCGCACCGGCCGACCGCGATGAGGCGCGCATCAATGCAGCGATCGTGCGCGCCGGTGATTTCCTGGCGCTGCCCAACGCAACCCTGGCCAAGCAGCCGTGGCTGTCGGGCGACACGTTCGCCATGGGTGACATCGCGTTGGGCTCGTTGATCTACGCCTGGTTCGAACTGCCGATCCAGCGCCCGGACCTGCCGCACCTGGCCGAGTGGTATGCACGCCTGCGCGAACGCCCGGCGTACCAGCGCGGCGTGATGTCACCGATGACGTAAGCGAAGGCGCGACGTTCGGGGTCAGAGCCCTTTTCTGCGGAAAGGGATCCGACCTCAAGCCATCGGGGTCGGATCCCACCCAGCGGGTGGGCTCTGACCCCAGCGCATTGCCCTCAGTACAGATCCGTCGGATCCACATCCAGCGACCAGCGCACCTTGCGTGCCTCCGGCAGCGCGTACAACTGCGGCACCAGCTGTGCCAGTACCCCATGCAGCGGCGGCCGCTGTGCCGCCGACAGCAGCAGCTGCGTGCGCTGATAACCGGCACGGCGTGGCATCGGCGCCGGCATCGGCCCGTAGGCCTCCACCATGTCCTTTTCACCTAGGAGTTTCCGCGCAGCGAGCAGGAACGCGTTGGCATGCTCGACCTGCTGCGCTTCGGCACGCATCAATGCCAGGTGCGCGAAGGGCGGGAACCCGGCTGCCTGGCGCTGGTTGAGTTCGGCCTGCGCGAACGGGTGGTAGCCACCGTTCACCAGTGTCTCCAGCAGCGGATGGCCCGGATGATGGGTCTGCAGCCACACTTCACCCGGATCGCGCGCGCGACCGGCGCGGCCGGCTACCTGGATCAGCTGCTGCGCCAGTTTTTCGCTGGCGCGGAAATCGGCCGAGAACAGGCCTTCGTCGATGCCCACCACCACCACCAGCGTCAGCTTGGGCAGGTCGTGGCCCTTGGCCAGGATCTGCGTGCCGACCAGGATGCCGGGCGCGTTGCCGAGCTTGGCCAGCTGCTGCTCCAGCGCATCGCGGCGGGCGGTGGTGCCACGGTCGATGCGCACCACCGGGAAATCGGCGAAGGCACTGACCAGGTGTTCTTCCAGCCGCTCGGTGCCGATGCCCTGTGGCTGCAGGGCCAGGCTGCCGCAGGCGGGGCAGGCCAGTGGTGCCGGCTGCCGCGCACCGCAGTGATGGCATTGCAGGCGACGGCCACCGCCATGCACGGTCATCGGTGCATCGCAGCGGTTGCAGGGTGCGGTCCAGCCGCAGTCGTGGCACAGCAGCACCGGCGCATAGCCACGGCGGTTCTTGAACACCAGCACCTGCTGGCCACGCTGCAGGTGTTCGCCGATGCCGGCCAGTACGTCGGCGGAAAGGCCATCGCGCAGCGGACGCTTGCGGACGTCGAGGATGCGCACGCGCGGCGGTCGGGCATCACCGGCGCGCTGTTTCAGGCGCAGGTGCGCATAGCGGCCGGCATAGGCGTTGTGCAGGGTCTCCAATGACGGCGTGGCGCTGCCCAGCAGCACAGGAATGCCCTGCGCCTTGGCCCGCACCAGAGCGAAATCACGTGCGTGGTAGCGGATGCCGTCCTGCTGCTTGTAGCTGCCGTCGTGCTCTTCGTCCACGATCAGCAGGCCGGGCTGCGGCAGCGGAATGAACACCGCCGAACGCGTGCCCACGATCACCCGTGCTTCGCCGCGCGAGGCCGCAGCCCAGACCCGCGCGCGTTCGTTGTCGGTCAGCCCCGAGTGCAACGCGTGCACGGCGATGCCGAGACGGCCGCGGAAGCGCGCCAGGGTCTGCGGGGTCAGGCCGATCTCGGGCACCAGCACCAGGGCCTGCCTGCCCTGCGCCAGGCAATGGATGATGGCCTGCAGGTAGACCTCGGTCTTGCCGCTGCCGGTCACCCCGTCCAGCAGGAATGCCTGGAAGCTTTCGGCGGCGGTGATCGCGGCCACCGCTTCGGCCTGCTCCGCATTGAGGGTGGGGCCGGGCAGGGGCTGGGCGTGCTGCGGCGCCACGCTCAGGGCGATGCGCTCGGCCAGGTCGCGCTTGCCCAGGCTGCGTGCGGCCACCCGCCAGTCCTGCATGCGTGCGGACAGGACATCTTCGTCCACCACGGCTTCGGCCAGCAGCTCGGCCAATTGCCGTGGACGGCTGCCGGCGCGCAGCTTCTCGCGCTGGGCATGGCCTTCGGCTGTCAGCTGCCAGCCCCAGTGATGGGTGTCGGGCAGCGGTTCGCCATGCCGCAGCGGGCCAGGCAGGGCGGTGCTCAGTACTTCGCCCCAGGGGGCGTGGGTATAGCGGGCCAGCCACTGCAGGCTCTGCCACAACTCGCCCTGCAGCAGTGGTGTCGTGTCACACCAGGCCAGTGCCTGGCGCAGGCCCTGGCTGTCCTCGGTTTGCCCGTGGCCGGCCACCACGCCGATCAGTTCGCGGTTGCCGAACGGCACCTTCAGCCGGCAGCCGACCGCTACCGTCGGGCCTTCGCCCTGCGGTGGCAGGTAGTCGAACAGGCGCGGCAGGGGCACGGGCAGGGCGACCTGCAGGGTCGGGACAGGGCCGGATTCAGGGGCGAGCATCGGGTCAGTGTAACGGCCCATGCGAGGGCGCATGGCAGTGGCAGATGCGACTGGCATGCCCTCCGGCGAATCATAAATGTCACCTAAATATCGGTGTCTATTGGAGATTCAGTCTTATCCACATCTTCTGTGGATAAGTCTGTGCGTTAGCGGCTCATGGCGCCGTATGAGGCCGATGGCGACGGCCTCACGCTTCGGTTGGTCAAAAAATAGCCACACTTTAAATTCAATTGAAATCAACAACTTAAGTGTGAAACATTGCTGAAACAGGGTGAATTCAGCCATTCACGCAGGAATCGCCCGGTTCCCGCGTGGTGCTGTGCACAACCTGCAGCAGAAAGCGTCTGCAATCGCAAGTCCTGCCGGGCAGTGATGGGCTGCCGCTATCATGCCGGCAGACCTTTGGAGTGACCGATGACGGCTGTGCCCGCCCCTGTTTCCTCGACCGCGGCCGGCGCGCTGTCGGCATTTCTGCGTGGCGTCGAACGCCGTGCCTTGGTCGTGGCCGAACTGCAGTGCGGTGACCCCGCCCGTGCCGAACAGACGCTGGTGGCGGTGATGCGCGCCTTCGCCGCGGTCGCCAGCGACCTGCCGATGGCACAGTGGCCCAGCCGCTTCTGGACCCTGCTGGGCCAGCGCCAGGCGCTGCGCGAGCCGGCCACCGGGCAGTGGCCACCGTCGCTGGCCGCGCTGGGCGAGATGGCCCCCTTGCCGCGGCTGGCCCTGCTGCTGCGGGTGGGGGGCAGTCTGGACGAGGGCATCGCCACCCGCGTTCTGGATGTCGACGAAGAAGGCTATCAGCGCCTGTTGGCCACGGCCTGCCCACGCGATGCCGATGGCCAGCCCGACGCCGCTGCATGGCGCGCTCTGGCCGAACAGGTGCAGCTGCGTGTCCGCGACCTGCCGGCCAAGCGCCTGCAGCAACTGCAGCAACCGTCCGCGCCAGCGGCCAACAACCAGGCGCCTGCGTCCAGCTGGCGTGCACCGCCGCGCGACGAACGCGCATCTGCAAGCGGCAAGCGTCGCCGCCCCAATGCCAAGCCGCGCTGGCGTGGCCCGGTGATCCTGTTGATCACCGTGGCAGTGCTGCTGCTGGCTGCGTTGGGCTGGCGCCATTGGCAGGGCCGTGCGCTGACTGCCGATGGCCCCCTGCCCGAAGGCGTGGTGGGTGAGGCCGGGCCGGTCACCGTCGAGGCGCTGCCAGCCAGCGATGTCCGCCCCGCTGCGGGCAGCGATGCGCAGGCCAGCGAAGATGCCGCGATGCTGGCCGACCGCGATTACCCGCTGCTGGCCGAGGCCGACATGCATGCCTGGAGTGCCGCCGGTGGCCCGTTGCCGGTGGACGAGTCACAACCCAAGCCGACCCGTCCGGAACCGGTCGGCGCAGCGCTGGAAACCTCTGCTGCCGATGAATAAGCTCCTCTTCGCCGGCCTGCTGCTGGCCCTGCCGCTGTCGCTGGCGGCCGCTCCGCAATCAGTGAACGTGCCGCTGCCCGCACCGTCGGCAACACCATCGGCCGCGCCCACTGCGGTGCCCACTGCCGCGGCGGCATTCGCGCAACTCGATCCCGCCCAGCAACGGCAGCGCCGCAGCGACTACGCCGCGTGGCGCGCCCTGCCCGAGGGCGAGCGCGAACGCATCCGCCAGGCCGCCGCCCGCTTCGCCGCGTTGCCGGCCGACCAGCAGCAACGCCTGCGCGCGCAGTTCCAGGCACAGGACCAGGCCTTCCGCGAAGGCTGGCGGCTGGGCCCGCAACTGGGCGCCGAATTCCCCAAGCTGCACGGCCTGTTCGGCTTCGTACCGCCGCAACAGCGCGACGCCATGCTTGCTGTGCTGCGCCAGCTGAGTCCGTCGCAGTTGGGGCAGCTGGCCCTGGTCGCCCAGCGCACGCCGCCGCAGGAACGCGACAGCGTACGCAGCGCATTCCTGACGGTCCCCGCCGCCGAACGCGACACCTGGCTCAAGCGCCAGGCCGGCCAATAAGCGAAAAGGAGACGGAGGGAATTAAGTCGTTTTTGGCTCGACTGTGCCGGATACGACTTAATTCCCTCCGTCCCCTTTATGGGGCAGTCATGGGAATGACCGCCCGGCGCGCGTAAGATGGCCGGCCGCAACCCGGTGCCTGTGCCCTTCGCGCGCAACCGTAGTTCGCGTCAAGCACCTTATGTCTACTGCAACCTCCACGCCGCGCTTCAGCAAGGAAGTCGGCGCTACCGGTCTGCTTGCCCTGCCGCTTGTGCTCGGGCACGTCTCCACCGGTCTGATCTCCTTCGTCGACAACGTGATTGCCGGCCACCATGCGACATCCACCCTGGCCGCAGTGACCATCGGCACTGCGCTGCTGTGGCTGCCGATGCTGATCCCGATCGGCACGCTGATCTCCCTCACCGCCTCGGTGTCGCAGCTGCATGGCGCCGGCCGTGAGCGCGAGATCGGCCCGCTGTTCCGGCAGGCGCTGTGGCTGGCGCTGGGCCTGGGCCTGATCATGTTCACCTTCCTCACCGTGGTGCCGCCGCTGCTGCCGGCATTCGGCATCGCCCCGGACATCGTGCCCGGCGCAACGGCCTTCCTGCATGCGGTGCGCTGGGGTGGCCCGGCGCTGACGCTGTACTTCTGCATGCGCTACCTCAGTGAAGGCATGCATTGGACGCTGCCGACCATGCTGCTCGGTTTTGGTGGCCTGCTGGTGCTGGCGCCGATGGGATACGTGCTGGCCAACGGCAAGCTGGGCTTCCCGGAAATGGGCGCTGAAGGCCTGGGCATCGCCTCGGCGGTGATGATGTGGCTGCAGGCGATCGCCTTTGGTACCTACCTGTGGTTCACCAAGCGCTTTGCCCACCTGCAGCTGTTCTCGCACTTCGAGGGGCCGCGCTGGTCAGCGATCTGGGACCTGCTGCGCACCGGCCTGCCGATCGGCATCACCGTGCTGATGGAAGGTGGCCTGTTCATCGTCACCGCATTGCTGATTGGTCGCCTGGGCGCCAATGAAGCGGCCGCGCACCAGATCGCGATCAACGTGGCGCAGTTGTGCTTCATGATCCCGATGGGCGTGGCCGAGGCGACCACCGTGCGGGTCGGCCATGCGGTTGGCCGTGGCGATGGCTTCGGCGTGCGCCGTGCGGCGTGGGCCGGCTACGCGATCATCATGGGTACGCAGACGCTGTCGGCGGCGGCACTGCTGTTCGGCCACGACGCCATCGTCGGCGTCTACACCAACGACCTGGCCGTGGCTGGGCTGGCCTCGACCCTGCTGCTGTACGCGGCCACCTTCCAGTTCCCCGATGGCATCCAGGTGCTGTCGGCCGGCGCGCTGCGCGGCCTGAAGGACACCCGCGTGCCGATGTTCATCGCCATGTTCGCCTACTGGGGCCTGGGCATGCCGCTGGGCGCCGGGCTCGGCCTGGGCCTGGGCATGGGGCCGCAGGGCATGTGGATCGGCCTGATCGTCGGCCTGACCGCCGCCGCCATCCTGATGGGCTGGCGCCTGAGCCGCAGCAGCAAACGCATTGGCCAGTCCACGCTGGCCTGACATCACGCCGGTCCCGGGCAACCGTGACTGGCGATCCCCTGACTTGTGTCCGATGCTGCCTCACGCGGCACCGGCTATGCTGTTACCACGGCAAGAAGCCATCCGGAGTGCTCCATGAACCAACCCGTGCCGCCGCTGCCCCCGGCGAACCGCAATCCTGTCGCCAGCTTCTTCATCGGGCTGTGGGACGTGATGAATTTCACCCGCCGGTTGATCCTCAACCTGGTGTTCTTCGGCCTGTTGCTGCTGGTGCTGGTGATGTTCATCGTCGCTGCGGGCATGGGCGCTGGTGCCAGCAAGGCGCTGCAGGACCGCACCACCCTGGTGATCGCGCCGGAAGGCCGCCTGGTCGAGCAGTACAGTGCCGATCCGGTCAGCCGCGCGCTGGCCAAGGCCGTCGGTGACAACGGTGCCGAGGAAGTGCAGCTGCGCGATCTGATCCGGGTGATCGAGAGCGCGCGCGATGACAAGAAGATCGAGCGGGTGGTGCTGGAACTGGACAAGCTGCAGCCGTCCGGTTTCGCCTCGCTGCGCGAAGTGTCCGCCGCGCTGCAGGAACTGCGCGCTTCGGGCAAGCAGTTGGTGGCCTTCAGCGAGAGCATGGGGCAGTCGCAGTATCTGCTTGCCGCACAGGCCGACGAGGTCTACCTGGACCCCATGGGTTCGGTGGTGCTGGAAGGCCTGGGTCGCTACCGCCAGTATTTCCGCACCGGCCTGCAGGACAAGCTGGGCGTGGACGTGCACCTGTTCAAGGTGGGCGAGTACAAGTCGGCCGCCGAGCCGTACGTGCTCGACGCGGCATCGCCGGCATCCAAGGAAGCCGATCTGTTCTGGATGAACGATGTGTGGCAGCGCTACCTCGGCGATATCGCCAAGGCCCGCCGCCTGGATCCGGCACAGCTGGCGGCCGGTATCGACACCCTGCCTGAAGGCGTCGCTGCCGCCGGCGGCGACCTGGCCAAGTTCGCCCTGCAGCAGAAGCTGGTGACCGCGCTGAAGACCCGCGAGGAATTCGAGGATCTGATGATCGAGCGCGGCGTGGCTGACGAAGACGCCGACGGCGGCTTCCGCAACATCGATTTCGGCACCTACATGGCCCAGCTCGATGCGCGTCGCAACCCGGTTGATTCCCGTCCGCAGGTCGCCGTGGTGGTGGCCTCCGGTGAAATCAGCGGCGGCGATCTGCCGGCCGGCCGTATCGGTGGTGAATCGACCTCGGCGCTGCTGCGCGCGGCGCGCGACGATGACGACGTCAAGGCTGTGGTGCTGCGTGTGGATTCGCCGGGTGGCGAGGTCTACGCCTCCGAGCAGATCCGTCGCGAAGTGGTGGCCCTGCAGGCTGCGGGCAAGCCGGTGGTGGTGTCCATGGGTGACCTCGCTGCATCGGGTGGTTACTGGATCAGCATGAACGCCGATCGCATCTATGCCGATCCGTCGACCATCACCGGTTCGATCGGCATCTTCGGCATGATCCCCAACTTCAGCCGTGCGCTGGACAAGTTCGGCGTGCACACCGATGGCGTCGGCACTACCCGTTTCGCCGGTGCCTTCGACGTCACCCGGCCGATGGACCCGGCGGTGGGCCAGGTCATCCAGTCGGTGATCAACAAGGGCTATGCCGATTTCACCGGCCGTGTTGCCGAGGCCCGCAAGAAGCCGGTCGAGGCGATTGACGAAGTGGCCCGTGGGCGCGTCTGGAGCGGTGCGCAGGCCAAGGAGCGCGGTCTGGTCGATGCCTTCGGTGGCCTGAAGGACGCCGTGGCTGACGCTGCTGGCCGGGCCAAGCTGGGCGCGACCGACAAGTACCGCGTGCGTTACATCGAGAAGGCGGCGACGCCGTTCGCGCAGTTCGTCAGCGGCTTCGCTGGCAGCCACGCCGGCGCCTGGATGCTGGCCGATTCCGGCGTGGGCCGGATGATGCTGGCGCGCACGATGCCGGAAATCGATACGCAGCTGCGCTTCGTTGAGAACGCGGCCCGCGAGAAGGGCAACGGTGCACCGGTGAAGTCGCTGGCGTATTGCTTCTGCGGGTTCTGATGGCCCATCCACGCATGGCGTGGATCTACTGAACGCACAACGCCCGGCCTTGGCCGGGCGTTGTTGCATGCGGGGTTCTACTGCGCGTCGGCCTCTGCCTTGCGCTCGCGTTCGGCCGTCTCGTCCAGGGTCTTCTGCACGGCCTTTGCGCGGTCCAGCGGTTGATTGATCGCCTTGGCCATCGCCTGCGGTTGCGGTGGTCGTTCGGGATTGGGCGGTGCAGGGCGCTGGCACCCGGCCAGCGCGACGGCCGACAGCAGGACGGGAATCAGGACGCGCATGGCAGCTCTCCACGAGGGACGTGCAGCCAGTGTCGCATCCCGGGCGGCGGACGGTCGTGAGCGCGTATCCTTGCCGCATCGAAACACAGTGGGCGCGGCCCCGGAGGACATATGACCCAGCAACGGTGGCGCCTGGATGGGCAGACGGCCCTGATCACCGGTGCCAGCGCCGGTATCGGCCTGGCGATCGCGCATGAACTGGCGGGTCTCGGCGCCGATCTGATGATCGTCGGCCGCGACCTGGACATGCTGGAGAGTGCCCGCGACGAACTGCTGGATGTGTATCCGCAGCACCAGGTGCATGCCTTGGCCGCCGATGTGTCCGATGACGAAGATCGCCGGCAGATCCTGGACTGGGTTGAGGACCACGCCGACGGCCTCCACATCCTGGTCAACAATGCCGGTGGCAACATCACCAAGCCCGCCACGGAATATTCCGAAGACGAGTGGCGCGGCATTTTCGAGACCAATCTGTTCTCGGCGTTCGAGCTGTCGCGCTATGCGCATCCGTTGCTCGCGCGCCACGCTTCATCGGCCATCGTCAACGTCGGCAGCGTGTCCGGCCTGACCCATGTGCGCAGCGGCGTGGTCTATGGCATGACCAAGGCGGCGATGCACCAGATGACCCGCAACCTCGCGGTGGAGTGGGCCGAGGACGGCATCCGGGTCAATGCAGTAGCGCCGTGGTACATCCGGACCCGTCGCACTTCGGGCCCGCTGTCCGATACCGACTACTACGAGGAAGTGATCGGACGCACGCCGATGCGGCGCATCGGTGAACCGGAGGAAGTGGCCTCGGCCGTGGGCTTCCTGTGCCTGCCGGCATCGAGCTATGTCACCGGCGAATGCATCGCGGTGGATGGCGGCTTCCTGCGATACGGGTTCTGACGGGACCGCCCGCTGCGGATGGAGGCATCCACGGCGGGCGTGGATGCTCTACTTCGGTACGGGGCAGTCGCTGGCTTCCAGCACGGCCTGCAGGCGTTCGCGTTCGCCGCGCGCTGCCGGTTGGTTTTCGGGCGCAGCAAAGCGCTCGCGACCGCGTGCATCGCGGAAGCGCTGCTGCCAGCTGCCGCAGCGCTGCGCTTCGGCCACTTCAGTGCAGCGGTCCCGGACCACCTCGCAGCTGGCGGCGTTCACCGGTGTCGCTCCGCCCAGGCCCTGCACGTTCAGCAGTTCGCAGCGGCCTGGTGCAGCCTCGTACTCATGCAGGTACGAGCTTCCCTCGCTGCCGAGGCATTGATAGATCGCCGGCAGCGGTGGCTTTGACGGTGTGTTGCCATCCCCCGACGTGGCGTCGCTCGAACGTGGCAGCACCGCGCTGTCGAGTATGGCGTCGCCGCCTTCGTGCTCGACCATGCGTGCTTCCATGATCGTTCGGCCCTCACGTGGCTGCGTCGCGGCAGGCTCGGCGGCGACGTCCACGGACGGCATCGCTGCAGGCGGCGGAGTGGGGCTGTTCTGCACCGGCGCAGCGGGTGCTGCGGCGGCTGGCGCAGGGACGCGCTGGATCTGCTGGCGGGTGCCGGCGGGGCAGGGGGTGCGCTGCAACGTAGGAACATCGCTGCTGCCCATGCAGCGGTAGATCACCATGTCATCGGCCAACGCGTTGCCGGGCAACAGGGCCATGGCCAGCCAGATCAGTCTTCTCATGCGAGCAGCCTACAGCGGTGGTCCATGCCCCGGTAGTTGCCAACCTTGGTTGGCACCGTTGTTTGCCAGTGCCCACCAAGGTGGGCATCTACCAAAGAGGGGGTACCGTCCCCAGCGCAGGGCTCAGATGCCCCGGTAATTGCCAACCTTGGTTGGCACCGCTGTTTGCCAGTGCCCACCAAGGTGGGCGTCTACCAAAGCGGGGGCATGGCCCCCAGCGCAGGGCTCAGCCGCCGCAGTCCTGCGCCAGCCGCGCGTCGATGCCACGCTGCTCCTTGCTGATCGCGGTGCGCTCGCTCTGCAGCGCGCTGTTGTAACGCCGGTCCAGTTCCCAGCGACGATCACGCAGGCGTGCGCACACTTCCTGCGGGGGCAGGGCGTGGCAGGTATCGCGCACCAGGATGTTGCCGGCAGGCACGTTGACACCGACGCCCACTGACGGCGGGCGATACACCGCAGGCCCGCCGCCGATGGGGGTACCGATGGTGTTGCCGCTGCCGGCCGGACGCGGCCCCGGATGCGGTCCGGGGTACGCACCGCCAGGATGACCATGCGGGTACCAGACCGTGGTCCACAGCGGCACCCAGCGCGGATTCCCTTCGTTGTTGTCGCTGGTGTAGCGGTCGCCGTCTTCACTCACGCATTCGTACATCGGCTGTGGCGGCTGGATGTAGACATGGCGCACCTCGCGCTCGCGCATCGCTGGCGTCTGCACCGGTGCGGGCGGCGCGGCCTCGGTGCTGACCACCCGTGGCGGCGGGTCGCGCGGCCGTTGCAGGTCGCGCACTTGCTGGCGGCCGGCCGTGCAGGGCTTGTCCTGCAGCGCGACGGCACCATTGCTGGCGACGCAGCGGTAGACCCGCACGTCGTCGGCGGCAAGGGCCGGCAACGACAGCAGCAGGGCCAGAGACAGGACAGGGCGCAGCAGGGTCATGGGCGCAGCGTGCGCGATCGGCAACGCCGACGCAATCGACCTGTCAGGAGCGCAGTACGTTGCCACTGAGCGCGTCGCGGATCGGCGTGGGTTGGGCCAGGCCGCCGGTCTGCCCATCGAGGATGCCGTCGAGCAGGCGCAGCAGGCGTGGGTCCAGTTCTTCGCGGCTGCGCGCGGGGGGCTCGCCGGCAAGGTTGGCGCTGGTTGATACCAGGGGGCCACCCCAGGCCTGGCACAGCGCTGCGACCAGCGGGTGGGCGCTGATGCGTACCGCGATGCCGCTGTGTTCGCCGGTGATCCAGCCGGGCGCGCGGGTACCGGCGGGCAGGATCCAGGTGTTGGCGCCGGGCCAGCTGGCGAGCACTGCGCGCTGGCGTGCATCGGGCAGCGCCTGCAGGGCCACCCAGCCCTGCAGCTGCGACAGGTCAGCGGCCACCAGGATCATGCCTTTCTCGATCGGGCGCTGCTTCAGTCGCAGCAGCGTGTGCACCGCTGCCTCGTGCGCAGGATCGCAACCCAGGCCCCAGACCGCTTCGGTCGGGTAGGCAATCACCCCGCCACTGCGGAGCGTGGCGACTGCGGTGTCCAGTGTGAGTTCTTTCATGGCGGCGACCGGGCCCGGCGTGGGCCTTCATTATCCCCCCGCTGCGTGCAGAGCGGGTGGAGCGGTGGGGGCGGACCGCGTGGGTCCGCTCACCTTGGCAGATCATCCACGCATGGCGTGGATCTACTTGGCAGCCTTCTTGACCGCCTTCTTTACGGCCTTCTTTGCCGGTGCCTTCTTGGCCACGGCCTTCTTCGCAGCCGCCTTCTTGGCCGGCGCCTTCTTGGCAGCAGCCTTCTTCGGCGCGGCTTCCTTCTTCACTGCCGCCTTCTTTGCCGGTGCCTTCTTGGCGGCGGCCTTCTTGGCGCCGAAGCCCTTGCGCACCGGCTTGCCGGTTTCTTCCATCAACTGCTGCACCTCGGCCAGGGTCAGCGATACCGGTTCACGATCCTTGGGGATCTTGCCGTTCATCTTGCCGTCGCTGATGTACGGGCCGAAACGACCGTTCAGCACCTGGATGTCGCTGCCCTCGAACTCCTTGATGATCCGGTTGCGCGCGATTTCTTCCTTCTCTTCGATCAGGAACACGGCGCGGGCCAGGTCGATGGTGTACGGGTCGTCTTCCTTCTTCAGCGAGGCGTAGGTGCTGCCGCGCTTGGCGAACGGGCCGAAGCGGCCGATGCCGACGCTGACGTCCTCGCCCTTGTCCTCACCCAGCGCGCGCGGCATCAGGAACAGCTCCAGCGCGTCTTCCAGGGAAATGGTGTGCATCGACTGGCCCGGCCGCAGCGAAGCGAACTTGGGCTTGTCCTCGGCATCCTCGGCGGTGCTGCCGATGGCCGCGTACGGCCCGAACCGGCCCAGGCGCACGCTGACCGGCTTGCCGGTCTTCGGGTCGGTACCCAGTTCGCGCGCACCACTGGCCTCGGCACGGTCGACCGATTCCTTCTTGTCTTCGACCAGTTCCTTGAACGGTCCCCAGAAGCGCGACATCAGCGGAATCCACTCTTCCTCGCCACGCGAGACGGCATCGAGCTCGTCCTCCAGCTTGGCGGTGAAGTCGTAGTCGACGTACTGGGTGAAGTGGCTGGACAGGAACTTGGACACCGCACGGCCGACATCGGACGGGCGGAAGCTGCGGCCTTCCATTTCCACGTACTTGCGGAACAGCAGGGTCTGGATGATCGAGGCGTAGGTCGAAGGACGACCGATGCCGTACTCTTCCAGCGCCTTCACCAGCGCCGCTTCGGTGAAGCGCGGCGGCGGCTGGGTGAAGTGCTGGTCGGCCACGATGCGCTCCAGCGGCACGCGGTCGCCCGGCTTCATCGCCGGCAGCTTGCGGCCTTCATCGTCATCCTCGGCGCTCTTGCTGTCCTTGCCTTCCTCGTACACGGCCAGGAAGCCGGGTACGACCACCGTGGTGCCGCTGGCGCGGAACACATGTTCGCTGCCGGCCGACAGGTCCACGCTGACGGTGTTGAGCGTTGCCGGGATCATCTGGCAGGCCACTGCACGCTTCCAGATCAGCTCGTACAGCTTGCGCTCGTCGTCGGTCAGGAACCGCGCGACCTGGGACGGGGTGCGCAGTGCCGAGGTCGGGCGCACCGCTTCGTGCGCTTCCTGGGCGTTCTTGGACTTGGTCTGGTAGGTGTTGGGCTGGTCGGGCAGCGAGGCGATGCCGTAATCACGGGCAATCACGTCGCGGATTTCGGCCAGCGCGTCCTGTGACAGGTTCACCGAGTCGGTACGCATGTACGAGATCAGGCCGACCGTGCCTTCGTCGCCGCCGATGTCCACGCCTTCGTACAGCTTCTGCGCGACCTGCATGGTCTTGCGCGTGGTGAAACCGAGCTTGCGCGAGGCTTCCTGCTGCAGCGTGGAGGTGGTGAACGGCGGCGCGGGGCGGCGCTTGCGCTCCTTGCTGGCCACGTCGGTGACATGCAGGGCGCCCTGTGCGGCCTGCTGGATGCGCAGGCGGGCGGCCTCGGCGGTGTCGCCGTCGGTGACGGTGAACTGCTCGAACTTCTGCCCGTCCAGCTTGACCAGCTTGGCGTTGAAATGCTGCGAGGGGTGCGCGCACTCGGCGGCGATCGACCAGTACTCGCGGGCGATGAAGGCTTCGATCTCTTCCTCGCGCTCGACGATCATGCGCAGCGCCGGGCTCTGCACGCGGCCTGCGGACAGGCCGCGCTGGACCTTGCGCCACAGCACCGGCGACAGGTTGAAACCGACCAAGTAGTCCAGCGCGCGGCGCGCCTGCTGGGCGTCGACCAGGTCGCTGGCGATCTCGCGCGGCTGGCTGATGGCTTCCTTGATCGCGCGCGGGGTGATCTCGGTGAACACCACGCGCTGCATCGGCTTGTCCTTGACCAGCCCACGCTCCTTCAGGATCTCGGCGATATGCCAGCTGATCGCTTCACCCTCGCGATCCGGGTCGGTCGCCAGCAGGATGTCGTCGGCGCCCTTTGCGGCCTTGGCGATCGCATCGACATGCTTTTCGTTCTTCTCGATCACGTCGTAATGCATGGCGAACCCGTTGTCCGGGTCAACCGCGCCTTCCTTCGGGATCAGGTCACGCACGTGCCCATACGAGGCCAGGACCGTGTAGTCCTTGCCGAGGTATTTGTTGATCGTCTTGGCTTTGGCCGGCGATTCAACGATGAGCAGGTGCTTGGGCATGGCAGCAGGGTCTGTGGGTAAGCCGCGGGGAAGGGCCGCTAGGGTGGAGCAAACGGCCGCATTAGTGAAGCGGCCACGGGCAAATCAATAAACTGAACGCCCGGGACTGTGCCGGGCGTTCAGGTTTCACCTTATTAGAGGAATCACGCCCGGCCTGCCATTGTCAAGCAGGGGGGCGTGAGGATGGCCGTCCGCGACGGCGCATTGGCCCTCGATCCGCGATCACGACGCCATGTTGGCGATGACGCCGACGGCGAAGATGATCGCGGCGAAACCGGCCAGCATCAGCAGGCCGCCCAGCACCAGGATCACGATGGTCACCGTGCCCATCTCGCGGCGCTGCAGCTGCGGCTGGTCGGTATAGGCCCAGCGGTCGACCACCACCGTGTCGCAGATCAGGTCATGCAGGCCCTGCTTGCGCTCGGTGAAGGCGGCCATCAAGTAGCCGATGCACAGTGTCAGGCCACTGAGGATGGTGGCGAAATAGCGGCCGATGCTGCGGCCCAGGGTCAGGCGATCGCCATTGCCGCGCACGACCTTGATGCCGATGGCCATCTTGCCGAGGGTGGCACCGCCGCGGGAGGCATGGAACCAGCCGTAGTAGGCGGCGGCGATGAACAGGCCTGCCAGGCCACTGATCAGCTGGGTGACCACTTCCACCGCTGTTTCGCCGCTGCCGGCAGCGCCCATGCCCGCGCCGAGCACGAAGCCCAGTACGCCACCGACCACGCCGCTGGGAATCAGCAGGACGAAGTAATCGATCAGGTAGGCGGCAAAGCGCTTCCAGAAGCCGGCATAGACCACCTCGCCGCCCTGCACCGGCTGCGAGTAGTCACTGCCACCTGCACCGGGCGCGGTGTACGGCGAGCTGCTGAGGGCGCCGGTGCCCGGCAGGGGCGCGGTGCCGTTGTCGATCGCGGCGTAGTCGTTGCGCAGGTCGAAGCCACCGGTGGCGGTGGATGTGCTGGCATCGGCCAGGGTCTGCAGGCCCAGCTCTTCCACCATCTGCCGCAGCGGCGCCCACTGCCCCATGCCTTCGCGCCAGACCAGGGTGTCCAGGTTCAACTGGCCACGCTGAAAGCGCTGGCGGATCTCGGTGACCTCCAGCGGTCCCTGGCGTTGCTGTCCTTCGGCGTAGTACCACTCAGTCATTGCATGTCCCCTGTTGGGTCGTCCTTGGTGGGTTGCCCGGTGCGCGGCTCAGCCGCGGCATTGCGTGGGCAGATACTTGTCGTCGCTTTCGCCGCTGCATTCCCAGCGCCCGCTGTCGCGGTCGTATTCGAGCCAGAGCAGGTCGCCATCCTGGCTCTTGCCGGGAACCGCCAGCGTCGCTTCGATGCCGCAGTGGCCATTGTTGAAGCGGCCGATATGCACGGCCGACAGGCCCTGGCCTGCGAATTCGTCCGCCGCCGGGAAGCCGGCGTCGTTGGCGCCCGGGCAGCGGCCCTGGTCATCGGCGAAGTGCTGGACCTTGTCCTTCAGCGGCTGCAGCACGGTGACCGCGCCGGCGACCTTGGCCTTGATGGTGTAGTCGTTGTAGGCCGGCAGGGCGATCGCGGCCAGGATGGCCAGGATCGGCACCACCACCAGCAGTGCGACGCCGCCGATGATGGCGGTCAACGCGCAGCCGGACAGGCCCTTCTTCGCGACCGGGGCAGCGTCCATCGGCGTGGTCGCGTACGGAGAGGCGGGGGGAAGGGTGGGCGGCAGAGGGGCGGCAGGCGGCGGCGGTGGTGCCGTGGCGGCTGCATCAACGGCGGGCACGATCAGGCCCAGTTCGTCGACCGCGTTGCGCAACGGCTGCCATTGCGGCAAGCCGTCGCGCCATACGAGGGTGTCCAGGGTGATCTGGTTGCTGCGGAACAGCTCGATCAACTGTTCCGAGGGCAACGGGCCTTGCTGGCGGTTGCCTTCGGCATGGAACCACTCACTCACGGGGACGCTCCTGAATGCGCACGGTCCCCAAGTGTACGGTCAGTGCAGGGGTTCTGGCTCGTCCACGAACATCTGCGTTTCCATCCAGGCGTAGGCCGCCTCGGCGCCGGGCTGGTTGAACAGCACCATCAGCACGACCCATTTCAGGTCGTCCAGGTCCAGTTCGTCCTGGTCCAGGGCCATCGCCCGGTCCAGCACCAGCTCGCGCTGGCCGGCATCGAGGATGCCGTGCTGTTCCAGGTACAGCAGGAAACCACGGCACTCCACGTCAAGCTTGTCCAGCTCCGGGCCGTGATAGATGCGCACCGGGCCATCGACCCGGGCCTGGGCCGCGCTTGGGCGCTGCGCTGCCAGGGCATCGAGCCATTCGAATGCCTTGTTGATCTCAGTGGGGCTGAAACCGGCCTGGATCAGGCCATTCTGCAGTGAGTCGCGGTCACGGATCAGGTCCGCATCTTCGCTGAAATAGTGTTCAAACAGGTACAACAGTACATCCAGGATGCTCTCTTTCATTGCCCCTCGGCCTGCGTCGCGCGACGCTGTGGAGGTGAAGAAACTAGGGACGTCGACAGTAGCGGCCGTGTACGCACACCACGATCCCCGCAAGTTCCATGGCCAGCAGCATGGAGGACACCTCCGACGCCGTCAATCCACACTGCGTGATCAGTGAATCCATACTGATTGGGTCGTGCTCCAGCACCCGCCACAAGCGCTGGTAGTCAGCGTCGTTCGCCCAGCATGCCGGCAGGTCCGCCGGCGCTGCCTGTTCAGTGGGGGTGGCAAGCCGGGTTTGCAAGTCCGGAAGCTGGTGACGCAGTGCCGGGGCCAGCAGTTCCAGCACTTCTTCGGGCCGTTCGACCAGGGCAACCCCTTCACGGATGAGCCGGTGGCAGCCGGCGGCGCGCGGATTGAGCACCGACCCGGGTATCGCGCAGACCTCGCGGCCGGCTTCGGCTGCCAGCCGGGCGGTGATCAGGGCGCCCGAGCGTTGTGCGGCCTCGACCACCACCGTGGCCAGGGCCAACCCGGCCACCAGCCGGTTGCGCGCGGGGAAGTGACCCGGCCGTGCGGGCGTACCTGGCAGGTACTCGCTGAGCACCGCGCCGTCGGTGGCGATTCTTGCCTGCAGGCGGGCATGGCTGGTGGGATAGGCGCGGTCCGGGCCAGTGCCTATCACCGCGAGGGTGCAGCCGCCCGCGTCCAGTGCCGCCTGGTGGGCGGCTGCATCGATGCCTGCCGCCAATCCACTGGTCACCGCCAGCCCGGCCTCGACGAAGCAGGTGGCAAACCGGGCGGCCAGGGCACGGCCGGCGGGGGTGGGTGAACGGCTGCCGACCAGGGCCACCGCAGGACGCCAGGCGATGGCTGGATCCCCGGCAACGAACAGCGCCAGGGGCGGGTTGGGTGCATCGAGCAGGAGGGGCGGGAAAGCCGCATCGTTGCAGGCCAGCAGATGATGATCAGGCTGCTGCAGCCAGCGCTGCGCAAGCGCGAGGGCGCGGGTGTCGGGACGCTCCAGCGCAGCGCATTGTTCCGCCGTGCAGCCGTGGGCCCGCCAGCCGGCAACACCGAGCGCCAACGCTGCATCCGCATTGCCGGTGGTCTGCAGCAGCGCGCGCCTGGGTGCCAGGGAACCAGCTGCGATCAACAGGCGCAGCAGCGCCTCATGTCCATGCTCAGTCATCCCCCGACTATCGGCCTCACGCAACAAAGGCGCCCTAGGGCGCCTTCGCGTATTGCTGTCAGGGTATCCCGGAGGTTGCCGGCCGATGCGGCCGGCACTCCCTGCCGAGGCCGGTCGGGGCCCGGCGCCGGATCATTTCGTGTCCGGATGCAGCGCGCTGTAGCCCACACGCACCGGCTTCACACCCTGCATCACCAACGCGTAGCTGACGTTGTCGAAGGTGCGGAAGACCATGGCATGCGCGGCGTACTCATCGGGCAGGCTGACCCGGCCGGCGCCCGTGCTGACCGAGTCGTCCATGCGCGAGGACCCCGGGAACTTCATCCGGTGCGCCACGTGGCTGCCCTGGCGCCACAGCGAGAACACGGTGCCGTTGTCCACGCCCTGGGCGCGGCCAGCCGAAATCGCGATCACATCGCGCGGACCGCCGGTGCTGAACATGTCGGTGACTGCCAGCACGCGTACATCCACGCCTTCCACGCCGGCGGCGGGGACATGCGGGAAGAACTGCAGGTCGTACGGCGTGGCCTCGACCGGCACCAGACGGTCGCCGGCACGCACTTCACGGCCGCCACTGGCGTTGTCCAGGACCAGGGTTGACGCTTCGGTCTTGCCGCCAGCCACCTGGGTGATGGTGCCGGTGCCGACCTGTGCCAGCTCGTAACCCAGCACGCCGCGGCGGTGGTTGGGTGCGCTGAACGCCTTCCAGAGATTGCCGCTGCCCGGGGTGACGTCGCCGTTGGCGGTCAGGTCCTCGGTGGGCTTGGGCTGGGCGTAGCGCACGGTCGGGCGGACCACGGCCCAGCGCTGCCCGACCTGGGCGTCGGCCAGGCGCACATAGGCGGTCTGCCCACCGGTGGCGCGCAGGCGGTTGTCTTCCAGGCCGACCACATAGGGCAGCTGTTCGATGCTGTCGACCACGCTGAGCTGCTTCAGGAACGGCTCGACCTGGGCCAGCGGCACGCCGGTTACCGGGGCTTCCTGGCGCGGGCCGGGCTGGGCCGTCACGCGGTCCAGGTAGGCCAGGCTGAGGACGTCACCGGGATAGATCAGGTGTGGATTGGCGACCTGCGGATTGGCCTGCCATATCTCCGGCCACAGCCATGGTTTCTGCAGGAATCGTCCTGCGATGTCCCACAGGGTGTCCCCTTTGCGGACCACATAGGTGTCCGGGTGCCCGCCATTCACTTCCACGGCGGTAGCATAGGCAGCCACGGTCAGCATCGCCGCGGCGACGACCGTACGAAAACGAAGCAACATAGGTGTGAAGCCCTGATTCCCCAACAGGTTCGCGCACTATAGTCCAGAAACCGGGGCGCAAGGCAAGCGTTGGAGCTAGAATCTGCGACGTATGCCGGCGTACCCCGGCCCCAACCCCGGAAACTGCCATGGCTTTACTCCCCATCCTTGAGTTCCCCGATCCGCGCCTGCGTACCAAGGCTGCGTTGATCGATGCCGCCGAAGTGACCACGCCGGCGTTCCAGGAGCTGCTCGACAACATGTTCGAGACCATGTACGACGCCCCGGGCATCGGCCTGGCTGCCAGCCAGGTGGACGTGCACCAGCGCTTCATGGTCATCGACGTGAGCGAAGAAAAGAACGAGCCGCGCGTCTTCATCAACCCGGAAATCGTCGCCAAGGACGGGGGCCAGGTGTACCAGGAAGGCTGCCTGTCGGTGCCCGGCATCTTCGCCGACGTGACCCGTGCCGACACCATCACCGTCAAGTTCCTGGATCGCCAGGGGCAGCCGCAGGAGTTGACCACCGACGGCCTGCTGGCGGTCTGCGTGCAGCACGAGATGGACCATCTGGACGGCAAGCTGTTCATCGATTACCTGTCGCCGCTGAAGCGCGAGATGGTCCGCAAGAAGCTGGCCAAGCAGCGCAAGCACGTGGCGTGATCGCTGCTCCGGGCCGCCCTTCGGGGTGGCCCGCGCCTGCGCGTGACGCGCGGGCTGCATGGCGCCGGCCGACGGCGCCGTTTTTTTTCCTGCACGATTTCATCCTGCAAGTGGGGTTGCCATGAGGATTGTCTTTGCCGGTACGCCGGAATTCGCGGTGTCGTCGCTGCGCGCGGCCGCGCGTCATCACGAGGTGGTGGCTGTCTATACCCAACCCGATCGCCCAGCCGGTCGCGGCCGTGGGCTGGCACCTTCGCCGGTCAAGCTGGAAGCGGTCGCCCGTGGCATCCCCGTGTACCAGCCGGAAACGCTGAAGGACGAAGCGGCCCAGCAGCAGCTGCGTGACCTGCAGCCGGACCTGATGGTGGTGGTGGCCTATGGCCTGATCCTGCCCAAGGCGGTGCTGACCATTCCGACCCACGGTTGCTGGAACGTGCATGGTTCGCTGCTGCCGCGCTGGCGTGGCGCCGCACCGATCCAGCGCGCCATCCAGGCCGGTGACAGCAAGACCGGCATCTGCCTGATGCAGATGGAAGCCGGCCTGGATACGGGCCCGGTGCTTCTGCACCAGGAGCTGCCGATCGCCGCTACCGATACCGGTGGCCAGCTGCACGACAAGCTGGCCGAGCTCGGCGCGCAGGTGCTGTCCGATGGGCTGGGCCTGCTGCGCGCCGGCATCAAGCCGATCGCACGGCCGCAGCCGGAGCAGGGCGTGACATACGCGCACAAGCTGGACAAGGCCGAGGCAAAACTTGACTGGGCGCAGGACGCAGAAGCGTTGGCGCGCACGGTGCGTGCATTCAATCCGTGGCCGATTGCCGAGGCACTGCTGGCCGGTGAGCGCGTGCGCATCCACGGCGCGGTTGCGCTGGATGTGACGCATGGCCAGGCGCCGGGCACGGTGCTGGCCGCGGGCCGCGAGGGCATCGACATCGCCTGCGGGCAGGGCGCGTTGCGCCTGCGCGTGCTGCAGCGCGAAGGCGGCAAGGCAATCACCGCTGCCGACTACCTCAATGCGCGCCGTGATCTGCGCGTGGGGGTTTGACGGGTGAGCAAGGCAAACGATTTTTCCATCGCCAAGGCGGCGCCGGGCGCGGCCACCCGCATGCTGGCTGCGCGCGTGCTGGCGCAGGTGTTCACCCGCGGTCGTTCGCTCAAGGCGGAACTGGCCTGGGCGCTGCCGAAGCTGTCCGACACCCGCGACCGCGCGCTGCTTGAAGCGTTGTGCTTTGCGGTGCTGCGCCGTCGCAGCACCTATGACGCCGCCCTGCAGGGATGGATGCAGAAGCCGCTGTCCGCACGCGATGCCGACCTGCGCACGTTGCTGATGGTGGGCTTCGCCCAGCTGGATGTGCTGGAACTGCCTGCCCATGCGGCCCTGTCGGCGACGGTCGATGCTGCACGCGCACTTGGCCGCGAACGCCAGGCTGGCCTGGTCAATGCGATCCTGCGACGGGCCCAGCGCGAAGGCTTCCCCGAACAACCGGCGCGCGACGCATTTCCGGCATGGCTGGCCGAGGCCGTCGAGCACGACTGGCCGGCACAGGCCGAGGCGATCTTCGCCGCCAGCCTGCAGCCAGCGCCGCTGTGGCTGCGTGCCAACCGCCAGCAGGGCGGGCGCGACAAGATGATGGCGGCCCTGGCCGAGGCGGGCATTGCCGCCGAGGCCAGCGCGCTGAGTGCCGATGCGCTGCGGCTGGCCGTGCCGGTTCCGGTGAACCAGCTGCCCGGCTTCGGCGAAGGCCTGCTGTCGGTGCAGGATCTGTCGGCGCAGTGTGCTGCTGACGCGCTGGCGCCGCCGGCAGGCAGCCGCGTGCTCGACGCCTGTGCCGCCCCGGGCGGCAAGTCGGCGCACCTGCTCGAGCGTGACCCCAGCCTGCGATTGCTGGCGCTGGATATCGATGCCCGTCGTCTGGCGCGCGCCAGGGATACGTTCGCCCGCACCGGTGTGGGCGAAGGCGCCCAGGTCCTGGTGGCCGATGCCAGCGATCCGGGGGCATGGTGGGACGGCGTTCCGTTCGACGCGATCCTGCTGGACGCACCGTGCTCGGCCACCGGCGTCATCCGCCGGCAACCGGACGTGATGTTCCATCGCCGTGCGGAAGACATCGATGCGCTGGTCGGCATCCAGGCCCGCCTGCTGGAAGCCTGCTGGTCGATGCTGCGCCCCGGTGGTGTGTTGCTGTATGCCACCTGCTCGATCCTGCGCGCGGAAAACGTCGATCAGGTAAAGGGCTTCCTGAAATGGCACGCGGATGCGGAAGCGGTCGCGCTGGATGACGCATTTGGTCTGGATTGTGACGGTATTGCTCGCCAGCGCCTGCCCGGTGAAAACGATGCTGACGGATTTTTCTACGCGCGTCTGCTAAAAAAGGGCTGACCCAACCGCTGTCCGAGCCCCCATGCTGAAAACCCGCGCGTCACGCCAGACATGGCTGTTCGTTGTGATGGCCCTGTTGGTGTTGGGTGCCGGCCTGGGATTACGCGATCCCTGGCCCTCGGACGAACCGCGCTTCGCCCTGGTCGCCAAGCAGATGGTGGACAGCGGCGACTGGCTGTTCCCGCACCGTGGGCTGGAGCTGTACTCGGACAAGCCGCCGATGCTGATGTGGTGGCAGGCCACGCTGTACAGCGTGATCGGCAACTGGCGCGTGGCGTTCCTGCTGCCTTCGCTGATCGCTGCACTGGGTACGCTGTGGTGCGTGGTCGACCTCGGCCGGCGCCTGTGGACACGCCAGGTCGGTCTGTACGCTGGCTGGGCGCTGCTGTTCGCCCTGCAGTTCACCTTCCAGTCGAAGAAAGCGCAGATCGACCCGCTGGTGGTGTTGTTCATCACCCTGGCCAACTATGGTCTGCTGCGCCACCTGCTGCTGGGGCCTGCCTGGCGCTGGTGGTGGCTGGGCTGGTTCTTTGCCGGCATCGGGGTGATCACCAAGGGCGTGGGCGTGATCGCGCTGCTGATGATCGTGCCAGCGGTGATCGGTTCGGCGCTGCACTGGCCGCGGGTGCGGCTGCATGCACGCGACCTGCGCTTCTGGTTGGCGCCGTTGGCGTTCGTGCTGGCCGTCGCGCTGTGGCTGGTGCCGATGGTGATGACCGCGCTGGCCACCCGTTCCGGCGAATACCTGGCCTACATGGACGACATCCTGTTCCGGCAGACCGCCAAGCGCTATGCGCAATCGTGGGACCACCACCAGCCATGGTGGTACTTCCTGGGCACCATGCCGTCGATGTGGATTCCGGCCTTCCTGGCGGTGCCGTGGGCGATCCTCGCCTGGCGGCGCCGGCTGCAGCGCCGGGACGCACGCTATCTGTTGCTGCTGGGCTGGTGGGCGCTGATCGTGCTGTTCTTCTCGATCCCCAATGGCAAGCGCGACGTCTACATCCTGCCGGCGTTGCCGATGTTCTGCCTGGCACTGGCGCCGTTGCTGCCGGGGCTGCTGCGCCGGCGCGATGTGCAGTGGCTGCTGGGCGCGTTCACCCTGCTGCTGTCGCTGGGGACGTTGGCCGCGGGGTTGTCTGCCCTGATGGGCAAGCCCGGCTTCGAAGTGCGGCTGATGCAGACGCGGGGCATCGGCAATGGCGAAATGAACGCCCTGGCCTGGGCGGCGATGGCGATGGGCGGCTGGGGTGTGGCCAGCCTGCTGCTGTTCGGGCGCGGCCGCCGCGAGCTGGCCCTGGTCTCGACCCTGACTGCCGTCTGGGTGCTGTACAGCCTGATCGGCTATCCGCTGCTGAATGATTCAAGTTCCGCCCGCGGCCTGATGCGGCACACCGGCCAGCGTATCGGCGCCGATGCCGAGCTGGGACTGGTGGCCTGGAAAGAGCAGAATCTGCTGATGGCCGACCGCCCGGCAGCCACCTTCGGTTTCAACGAGCCCTGGGATGCACAGCTGGCTGCGGCGGTGGAATGGCAACAGCTGGCGCCCCGGCGGCGCTGGTTGCTGGTCCACGAAGACGCGCTGCTGCCCTGCATCGACCGCGACCGTGCCGAGCTGGCCGGGATCGCCAACCGCCGCCGCTGGTGGCTGGTACCGGCTGCTGCCGTGCAGGGCCGGTGCGTGGCCAGCGCGGAGGAACGCGAACGTGAACGACGGCTGCAACGTGAGGAATAACCATCCTGGCCCGTGCTTGTCCAGACTGCCCAAGCGACAGCAAAGGCAGTAAAACGTCAGCGTGGGATTGGCCGTGCCGGTGATCCCGTTCATTCCGCCGGATTGCAGCGAACTTTTTCGACGTGGCAGCTTCACAGCACAACCTGGAATCCACGATCGGCGATCCGCTGGGCGTCCCCGCAGGCCGGCGCCCGCGCGCGGCGCACTGGCTGGCGCAGATCGGCCTGTTCTGCATGCCGGCACTGGTGCTGACGATCCCGATCAACCTGTTGCCCTACGCGCTGCTGCTGCTGGTCAGCACGGCGATGGTGCCCGGCCTGCTGTGGCAGGCCCGGCGTATGGACAAGCAGCCGATCAAGGTCCTCAGCTGGCTGATGCTGGCGGTGCTGGTGATGGCCATCGTGTCGGTCGCGCTGTTCGAACAGGGCCTGCGCGATGTCGACAATCGATCCCGCTTCCTGGTCATTCCGTGGATCGCACTGTGGGTGTGTGCGCTGCGCCCGGACATGCGCTGGCTGTGGCGCGGTGCGTTCGCCGGACTGGTGGGCACCTTCGTGCTTTCGGCGCTGCAGGTGTTCCAGGGTGCGGCACGCGCCGAACTGTTCACCAACGCGATCGTGCTCGCCGACATCGTGATGATGCTGATGGTGCTGCTGGTGTTCTGCCGGCCGTCGCGGCGCTGGTCGCTGGTGATCGTCGGCATGGCTGCTGGTTGCGGGACCATCATCCTGACCGGAAGCCGGGGCGTGTTCGCGGCCCTGCTGGCACTGCTGGTGGCGCTGGCACTGAGCCTGCGCTGGCGTACTGGCGTGGCGCGTCTGTCGGTGCTTGCCGGCATGTTGACCATCGGCGCGACCCTGCTGCTGTCGGTGCCCGAGCTGCGCCACCAGGTGCGGTTGTCCGAACTGCACAGCGATGTGCAGCGCATGGAGCAGGGTGACAGCGACTCTTCGGCCGGGGCGCGCGTCGAGCGCCTGCAGGTGGCGTGGGAGACCTTCCTCGATCATCCGCTGACCGGGGTAGGCATCGGCCACTTCGACACGGCCATGAAGCGGGTGCCGGCCTGCCGCGAGAACCCGCAGGAGATCCGCTGCCACCTGCGCCATGCGCACAACGATCTGGCCGAGTGGGGGGCTACCCAGGGCCTGCCGGGCGTGTTGCTGCTGCTGGCCGTGTATGGCGTGCCCCTGTGGGTATTCGTGCGCCTGCACCGGCGCAGCGGGCACGCCACCTTCCGCGGCCCTGCCGCCGCCGGTGTGATGGTGGTGGTGTCCTACATCCTGTGCGGGCTGACCCAGTCGATGTTCGCGCACCAGATGACCGCAAGCTTCTACGTCACCATCGTCGGCCTGCTGACCGGCCTGTCGATCGTGGAAGGTGCCCGGCACCGGGCAAAGAACGCCCGGTAGCGTTCAGCCACGCTCGGCTCCGCACTCAGGGGTTGGGCGGATCGGACACAGCCTGACCATTGCCCAGCATCCACAGCATGATGGTCTTCTGACGTACGTAGTTGGCGCGCACGTAGGCATACACCAGGCCATGCCAGCCGTCGCGGAAGCCGCCACGGAACAGGAAGCCGCGCCAGAACCGCCAGGCCGGGGCCAGCACCAGCTTGCCGAGGGTGGCCCGCTTGCCGCGCGCGAACTCGTGTTCGGCCATCATCCGTGCGTACTTCTCGGTCTTGGCCAGCTGCTGCTGCAGCGAGCGGTAGGGGAAGTGGATGAGGTCCCCGCGCAGGGTGCCGACCGTGCCATCGACACTGGCCGCCTCATGGATCTCGCGCTTGCCGCGCCAGCCGCCGTGGCGGCGGTCGAACAGGCGCAGCACCCGGTCCGGATAGGCATTGCCGTGGCGCAGGAACCTGCCGAAGTACTCCGACAGGCGGGCGAAGCGGTAACCCGCATGACCTGCAAAGCCGCCGTCGCGGGCCTGCTCGATGGCCGTGCGCAGTTCCGGGCTGATGCGCTCGTCGGCGTCCAGGCACAGTACCCAGTGGTGGGTGGCCTGCTCGACGCAGAATGCCTTCTGGCTGCGGAAGCCATCGAACGGACGCTGCAGCACGCGGGCGCCGGCCGCCTCGGCGATGGCCACCGTGGCGTCGGTGGACTGCGAGTCCACCACCACGATCTCATCGCAGAAGGCCAGCGAGGCCAGGCAGTCGCCGATGCGCCCGGCCTCGTTGAACGCGATAATGCAGGCCGAGATGCGAGGCCGTTCGATGGGAGCGGTCGTGGAGGACATGATGGCCGGGTACCTGTTGTTTGCGACGGAGCGCTATGCGCTGCCTATTCTCGCCCCGTTGGTGCAGGCCTTGCACGCTTCCGGCCAGGAAGTGGCGGCCTGGTTCGAAGATGGTGCGGCTGGCAGCCAGCTGCCCGGCGTGCCGAACATCGGCCTGAAGCAGGCCCTGGCGATGCGGCCGCGGGCGGTGTTCAGCGCGGCCAACTGGGTGCCGACCTTCCTGTCGGGGGCCAAGGTGCAGCTGTTCCATGGCTTCAACGTGGAAAAGCGCGACAGTGCGCGTGGCCACTTCCGGGTGCGCGGCATGTTCGACCTGTACTGCACGCAGGGCCCTGCCACCACCGCGCCGTTCCGCGAGATCGCGGCAGTGCAGGGCCATTTCGCCGTGGCGGAAACCGGCTGGCCGAAGCTGGACCCGCTGTTCCGCGACGACGGTGGCGACAGTGCCGCGCTGCGCAGTGCAGCCGGCGGCCGCCCGGTGATCCTGTTCGGTTCAACCTTCACCGAGCGCTTGAGCGCCGCCCCGCACCTGCATGCGCAGATCGCGGCCGACATCGCCGCCGGGCAGCACTACTGGCTGCTGACCCTGCACCCGAAGTGCCCGCCGGAACTGTTCGAACGCTACCGCGCGCTGGCCGGCGCCAATGCGCGTTTCATCGAGCCGGAGCAGGTGATGGCCGCCCAGCGCGCCGCCGACGTGCTGGTGTCGGACACCTCATCGATCGTTTCGGAGTTCATCGTCCAGCACAAGCCGGTGGTGACCTTCCGCAACCGCGTGCCGAAGCCGCACATGATCGATTTCGATGATCCGCAGCAGCTGCCGGCTATGCTGGCGCGCGCGCTGCATCCCGACGCGGCGTTGCAGGCGGAGATCGTGCTTTACGCCGATGCCATCCACCCCTATCGCGATGGCCGGTCCAGCGAGCGGGTGATCGCCGCCACCGAGGATTTCCTGTCCGGCGAAATGGGCGTGCTGCGTCGCAAGCCGTTTGGCAGTTGGGTCCGGGACCTGCAGATCCGCAAGGACCTGGGCTACTGGGGTCCGTCGCAGCGGTGATGTGGGTAGTGCCGGCCGCTGGCCGGCAACCACCGGAGTGCCTGCGTTTGCCGGCCAGCGGCCGGCACTACCGTTGATCCACGCCATGCGTGGGGGGCAGTAGATCCACGCCATGCGTGGGTGGTGCAGTAGATCCACGCCATGCGTGGATGGTGCAGTAGATCCACGCCATGCGTGGGTGGTGCAGTAGATCCACGCCATGCGTGGGTGGTGCAGTAGATCCACGGCATGCGTGGGTGGTGCAGTAGATCCACGCCATGCGTGGGTGGTGCAGTAGATCCACGCCATGCGTGGATGGCGATTCAACGATCGGCCGCGCTACCAGCGCAGCTTGCGCCGTGCCAGCGCCGTGGCCAGTTCTTCCATCAAGGCATGTGCACGCGCCTGCGGCAGGTAGCGCAGTGCCAGTGCCACATCGCCATGCGCACCGGCGGTGTCCAGCTGCAGGCTGGCCGTACCCAACAGCTTGTCCAGCGGCGAGCGCTGCAGGCGCAGGCCCTGCACCTTGTCCAGCTCGGCCCAGCGCCACCAGCGCTTCCACCAGCCGCCGCGCACCGCCACGAACTGGCCATCCAGGTGCCAGCCCATCTGCGCCATCTGCCGGTGCGCGATCAACAGGCTGACCGGCAGCCAGGCCAGCAGTGCCAGGGCCGGCAGGCCCCAGCGCCAGTACAGCGCGGCGGTCAGCAACGGCACCACCAGCAAGGTGGACAGCGACAATCGCCACCATCCGCGTTGCGGTATCGGTTGCCACTGCTGCGGCGGCCATTGCAGCTGCGGCAGCAGGTGGCGCACCAGCCCATCGCAGGCGCTTGCGCCAGCCAGCGGTGCCAGTTCGCGCAGCGCGCGGTCGTCGTCGCGCGAGGGGCCACCGGCAGCGCTGTCGATACGCAGCTGGCGCAGCCCGAACCAGCGTTGCAGGGTGCTCTCGCCCAGCGTCCATGCCTGGATGCGGCGGCGCGCGACGCTGCTGCGGGTGCGGCTGAGCAGGCCGGTGGAGACGGTCAGGCGCCGCTCGCGCTCGCTGAGGGTGAAGCCGTGGTAGCGCAGCAGCGTCAACACCACCGACAACACCCGCAGCAGCAGCCAGCCCAGCAGCAACGCGGCCGCCAACAGCACCAGCCCGCCGGTCACCCCGGCATGCAGGTGGCTGGCGTAGCCGAAGGCCTCGCGCCCGCCACGCTGGATGGCATCGTCCATCACCGGGCGCGGTACGGTCTGGAACAGGACGCCGAAGGCGGCGATCGCCAGCGCCCAGCCACGGTTGGACAGCAGGCCCATGCGCAGCACGTCCCAGCTCGACAGGCGCAGCAATACCTGCTCGTCGTCGGATGGCACGACATCGGCAGCCGGCACGTCGCCCAGCGTCGGCTGGGGCGCCTGTCCACGCTGGCGCACCAGTTGTTCCAGGGCCAACGCCTGGTCCAGCCGCAGCACGCGCATCTCCGCTTCCGGACGCACCCCGCCGGCCGATTCCAGGCGCAGTTCGGCAACCCCGAACAACCGGTGCAACGGGTTCTGCCGCACTTCAACGTTGTGGATGCGGGCGAAGGGAATCTCGCGCCGGTTGCGCGCCAGCAGGCCGCTGCGCACGGTGATCGCATCGTTGCCGATGCGATAGCGGTAGCTGAGGTACTGCAGCACCGACACCAGCACCAGCGCGGCGATGGCGGTCAACGGGATCAACTGTGCCCACATCGGGTCGCGGTCGCCGCGTTGGCCGAACACCAGCAACGCGACCAGCGGCAGGAAATAGTGGCGCAGCTGCATCAGCAGCACGAACAGCCACGACCACGGATGCAGGCGATGCTCGTCGCCACCGCTGGGCAGCGAGGGCGGCAGGGGCGGGGGCAGGCTCACAGGGCGTCGGCGTCCTGGTCGAGCTGATGGGCCAGGGTGTCACGCAGGCGCTCGGCATCGGCTTCGTCCAGGCCGCTGACGGTGACCGCACTCAGGCGGGTGCCGGCGGTATGCACGATCAGCGTGGCCAGGCCTGCACGCCGCTCCAGGGGCCCGCGACGCAGGTCCAGGTGCTGCACGCGCGAAATGGGGATGCGGGTCTCCAGCTGCCACATCAGGTCGCGGCGCAGGCCCAGGCCCTGCGCGTCCAGCCGCCAGCGGGTGCGGGTCAGGCGCCGATGGCCGATCCAGGCGCCGAAGGCGAGGCCGACCAGCAGGCCCAGCATCGCTGCCCACAGGCCACCGGGAAGATCGAAGAACCACCAGAGGGCCGCCAGCGGTGCGCCGGGGATGAACAGTCCGCCGAAGGCGCCCTCCAGCGCCGCCAACCGGGCAGCGCGCCGCGGCAGGGGTTGCCAGTGGTCGAGGGGCATTTCGGCAGCAGCAACAGGCAAGGGCAGTTCGGTCACGCGGGCGTCCGTCGGGCAGCAGGGCGGGCAGGCGCGGTGATGACCGCACTGCGCAGACGTTAGCAGGTCGCCCGCGTTACTGGGCGGCCTGGATCAGCGCATCGACATCCAGCAGATGGCCGGCGCGGTCGGCCTTGGTGCGCAGGTAGTGCTCGTTCTCGGCGGTGATCTCGCCGGTGACCGGAATGCAGTCCAGCACTTCGATGCCGGCATTGCGCAGGCGCTGTGCCTTGGTCGGGTTGTTGCTGAGCAGGGCAACACGGGATACACCCAGCCCGCGCAGCATCGCCACCGCGCTGCCATAGCGGCGCTCGTCGGCGCCGAAGCCCAGCTGCGCATCGGCGTCGATGGTATCCAGGCCGTCATGCTGGTAGCCGTAGGCGCGCATCTTCGCGGCGATGCCGGTACCGCGGCCTTCCTGGTCCAGGTACAGCAGCACGCCGCCGCCCAGTTCCTTCAGTTTGCGCAGGCCGCGCCGCAGCTGGTCGCCGCAATCGCACTTGAGCGAACCGAACAGGTCGCCGGTGAGGCAGGACGAATGCACGCGCACCGGCACCACTGCGGACAGGTCCGGTTCGCCGACGATGATCGCTACCTGGTCGCGCTGGGCGACGCCACCGCGGAACACCGCGAAGGTGGTCATGCCGACGTCGCGCAGCGGCACCGGAGAACGCGCCACCAGTTCGTAATCATGTGCGGCGTGCGCGGCGCCTTCGGCCAGATCGCACAGGGCAACCTCGGCCGCGCCATCGAACGTGGCGTCGTCTGCATCCAGGCGCACGGCCACCATCGCCGGCAGCAGCAGGCCCAGCCGGGCCAGTTCCACCGCGCCGGCATCGAACGCATCGCCTGCGCTCCAGGCCGCGGGCATCGGTCCGGGTTCGCGCAGGTAGCCCAGCGAGGGCAGGGCATCGAAGGCAACGCCGGCCAGCGGCAGGCGTGCGCCCTCGGGTGCCTCCACGCCGAGCACGCGGGCGCGGGTGGCGGTCAGGTACAGGTAATGGCGCTCGCGCGCGGCACTGGCGAAGGCGGCGAAGCTGCTGGCAGTGGCGCTGTCCAGCGCGATCACCGCCAGGCGCTGGCCCTGGCCATCGTGGAGCAGGACCGGGCGACCGGCGCGCAGTTCGGCGACCGCGCGCTCGCAGCGGATCGCTGCCGGATCACCGAACAGGGAGGAAGCAGACATGGCAGGACCGGGGGAGGCGGACATCGGTGTCTCTATGGGGGCGCCAGCGTCGTATTCAACGTGCTGCGGCGGTGTGTCGCAGGCCGGTGCAGCGGCTCTCAGTGCGGATGTTCGTCGGTCGCGTACGGGTCTTCCTCGCCGCTGCCCGGTGGCCGCAGCGTATAGCGCTTGTAGGTCCACTGGTACTGCGCCGGGTCGCGGCGGGCGATGCGTTCGATGCCCGCGTTGAGCGCGGTGGCCGCCACGTGCGGGTCCGGATCGGCCACGGCCGGGTCGGTCGGCTCGATGTGCAGGGCAAATTCCATGTCCGGGCCGATGCGCTCGCACCAGCCATACAGCACGGTCGCGCCGGTGCGCTCGGCCAGGCGGTTGACCAGGGTCATGGTCAGTGCCTGCACGCCGAAGAACGGCACGAACACGCCGTCGCCGGCCTTGGGCTGCTGGTCGGGCAGGATGCCGGTGGCACCGCCGTCCTTGAGCACCTTGAACAGCTGGCGCACGGCCGGGCCTTCGGCGCGCACCTGCTGCACGTTGTCGCCGCCGCGCACGATCTGCAGGAAGGCATCGCTGGCCTCGTCCTCCGGCGGCTTGTAGACGATGGCGATCTGGCCGCGCGAGGCCAGCCACTGGTTCAGCAGCTCCCAGTTGCCGTAGTGCGGGGCCGCCACGATCACGCCCCTGCCGCTGGCCAGGGCCGCGTCGTACAGCGCCTGGCCGTGGCGCTCCTTCAGGTGCAGGCGCAGGTTGTCGGCGGGTTTCCGGCTCCACAGGCGCAGGGTCTCGATGGCCTGCAGGGCGGTGGAGCGCAGCAGTTCGCGCTGCAGGCGGTCGCGCGCCGGCGCGTCCAGCTCGGGGTAGGCCAGCTCCAGGTTGCGGCGGGTGACGCGGCTCTCGCGGGCATCGAGGCGCACCCACGTCCAGGCCAGGGCGCGCGCGAACCCGCGCAGCAATGGCCAGGGCAGGCGGGCGAACAGGGTGGTGGCGCGGTAGACCAGCCGGGCTTTGCGGTGTGGATTCATCGGGCCCAGTTTAGCCAAGGGCGCTGCTATCGTGGCCGGCCCCTTGCCTGGAAGCCCGCCGATGCTCGTCCTGATTCAACGTGTCAGCCAGGCTGCCGTGCATGTGGAAGGTGAGGCGGTGGGGCAGATCGGTCCCGGCCTGCTGGCCCTGGTCGGCATGGAGCCGGGCGATAACGAGGCCCAGTTGCAGCGGATGGCCGAACGCCTGCTCGGCTACCGTGTGTTTGCAGATGAGGCCGGAAAAATGAACCGCTCGCTGCGTGATACCGGCGGCGGCCTGCTGCTGGTCAGCCAGTTCACCCTGGCCGCGGACACCCGTTCCGGCATGCGGCCAAGCTTCACCAGCGCGGCACCGCCGCAGGAGGCTGAACGCGGGTTCAATCGATTTGTCGACATCTGTCGTGAAAATCACGCGCCGGGGGTGGAAACGGGCCGCTTCGGTGCCCATATGGTCGTCAGCCTGGTCAACGACGGTCCCGTGACCTTCCTCCTCAGGCCCTAGGCCGCCGGGACCACCGCCCGGCAGGCCGGGCCCCGGGCTGGTATAATGCTACGTTCCCTATTTCCCCCTAGCCGGTGGCGCGAGCACTACATGGCCAACGAACGTCCTGCCCAATCCGAAATCAAGCAACTGATCAGCAAGGGCCTGGAACAGGGCTACCTGACCTATGCCGAAGTCAATGACCATCTGCCCGACGACATGGTCGACCCGGAACAGATCGAAGACATCATCGGCATGATCAACGGCATGGGCATTGATGTCCATGAAGTTGCTCCGGATGTGGAAACCCTGCTTCTCAACGACGGCAACACGGGCAACCGTGAGGTCGACGACACCGCAGCCGAAGAAGCTGCCGCCGCGCTGAGCGCGCTCGACACCGAAGGTGGCCGTACCACCGACCCGGTGCGCATGTACATGCGCGAAATGGGTACCGTCGAGCTGCTGACCCGCGAAGGCGAAATCGCCATTGCCAAGCGCATCGAAGAAGGCCTGTCCCAGGTCCAGGCCGCACTCGGCCAGTTCCCGGTGTCGGTCGAATCGCTGCTGACCGATTACGAAGCGCACAAGGAAGGCCGCAAGCGCCTTGCCGAAGTGATCGTCGGCTTCAACGACCTGACCGACGACGTGCCGGCCCCGGCCGCTGTGGTGGCCGATGACGCGGACGACGCCGATGCCGACGCCGACGAGGAAGAAGACGACGTCGACGGCGGCGATGAAGAAGCCGCACCGACCGGTCCGGATCCGGAGGAAGTGGCTGCGCGCATGCAGGCGCTGGGCGATGCCCTCAACGCCTTCAAGAAGGCTGCCGCCAAGGGCGACAAGAAGAACCTGCTGAAGCTCCGCGAGGAGATGTCGGCGGTGTTCGTCACCCTGAAGCTGCCGCTGCCGCTGACCGACGTGCTGACCAAGCAGCTGCGCGACACCATGGGCAGCATCAAGGCCCACGAGCGCCGCGTGCTGAACCTGGCCACCGTCACTGCCCGCATGCCGCGCAAGGACTTCATCCGCTCCTGGGAAGGCAACCAGACCAACCTGGAGTGGGTGGAAGACGCACTGAAGCGCAAGCAGAAGTGGTCTTCGGCGCTGCGTGAAGTGAAGGACCAGATCGTGTCCGAGCAGCAGGCCACCATCGACATCGAGAAGGTCACCCTGCTGGACCTGGACGAGCTGAAGGAACTCAGCCGTGCCATGGCCTATGGCGAAGCCAAGGCGCGCAAGGCCAAGAAGGAAATGGTCGAGGCCAACCTGCGCCTGGTGATCTCCATCGCCAAGAAGTACACCAACCGCGGCCTGCAGTTCCTCGACCTGATCCAGGAAGGCAACATCGGCCTGATGAAGGCCGTGGACAAGTTCGAGTACCGCCGCGGCTACAAGTTCTCCACGTATGCGACCTGGTGGATCCGCCAGGCCATCACCCGTTCGATCGCCGACCAGGCGCGCACCATCCGTATTCCGGTGCACATGATCGAAACGATCAACAAGTTGAACCGCATTTCCCGCCAGATGCTCCAGCAGTACGGCCGCGAGGCTACGCCGGAGGAGCTGGCCAAGGAAATGGACATGCCGGAAGACAAGATCCGCAAGGTGATGAAGATCGCCAAGGAGCCGATCTCGATGGAAACCCCGATCGGCGACGACGAGGATTCCCATCTGGGCGACTTCATCGAGGACACCAACGTGGAGTCCCCGATCGAGAACACCACCAACATCAACCTGTCTGAAACCGTGCGCGACGTGCTGGCCGGCCTCACCCCGAGGGAAGCCAAGGTGCTGCGCATGCGCTTCGGCATCGACATGAATACCGACCACACCCTCGAGGAAGTCGGCAAGCAGTTCGACGTGACCCGCGAGCGCATCCGCCAGATCGAAGCGAAGGCCCTGCGCAAGCTGCGTCACCCGAGCCGTTCGGAGCAGCTGCGCAGCTTCCTGGATATCGATTGATATCCAGGTAGTGCTGACGTGTTGAGGGAAACCCCGCTTCGGCGGGGTTTTTCTTTGGGGGCTGCGCCGGGGCACTCACCGCTCAGGCCGCTTTTCTATAGAGCCGAGTCATGCTCGGCTGTATTTGGCGATGGCGCATCTGTCCAAATTCCGCTCTCTTCGCTCACCAAATCCCGCGCCCTATGACGCGACCGGCTTGAGCATTGTTGAAGAGCCCGTCGCGGCTGTTAGGTGCGATCAAAGTCCAGGCCCCAACCGCCTCAATGCGTAGAGCGCGCCGACCAGATGCGGCTCTCGGGCGTGTTGTCGCAATCACCAATTGAACCTACTACCTTGGCTTGCACACAGTCTCCGGCAGGTGCTCAACACACCGACGTAGGCGGACTGTCTACCGCATCGGCAGACAGTCCAAGGCCAAGCCACACATCTCGCCATTGTGGTGGGTCCATGGTTTCTGGCCGGGTGGCGCGCAGCCATAGAAGACCCTGCAAAGGGGAAAGCTGCGGGCGGCCCTACGACCGTGTTGAAGCACCCGGTCGCCTCTCTCAACAGGAGGCGGAAGAGGTTCGACGAATCGTAGGAGATCCAAAATGAGACTGAAGGCGATAGCCGGCAAGCGTGCTGGCGACCGGGTTAGCGCAGATACGTGTGACTTCCCGCCCCTGCTGGATTGGGTTGAAGTGCTGCAGGACGAGCGGGAGGATCGGCTGGGGTTCGCTAGGCGCGCGACGTTCGCGCTGCTGACGCAGTCTGGCGCGGGATTGGTCGAGGGCTTCGGTAATGGCAATCAGAGGGGCCTGGAGGGGGCCATGAGGGTGGTGGCGCTATTCCAAGCGCATCTGCAGGAGATGGAGCGGTTGGCTGGGATAGCCGAGAAGCGGTTGCAGCATGTTGCTGCGGCACTCGCTACTGCCGACTGAGTAGCCGACTCTGGCCGTGCTCCACTACACTAAGACGCTGCGCCGGGCCTATAGCTCAACGGTTAGAGCAGGGGACTCATAATCCCTTGGTTCCAGGTTCGAATCCTGGTGGGCCCACCATCGAATCAGGCACTTAGGATCATCCCCGGTGCCTTCTTCGTCAAGCCATCCCCGCCCGGTGACCGCTCGGTGACCGTTTACGCTCCGCTGCTGTCGCAGTTGGCCGCGGTTGCCCTGCATCTTTGGGCGTCCACTGCGGAGCGTTCCTGCGTGCGCGAATCCAACGCTGGATGTCGCTCTGGTACCAGCGAGTGCCGCCACCGACCTTCTGCTTTGGTGGGAAGGTGCCCCTCTCCATCTCGCGGTAGATGTAGCTCTTCTTCATTCCGGTCAGGCACTGGCCACCGTTCTGGACCAGGCGGGCCATGCGCACGTGCGCGAATACCGGCTGGACGCCAGCAACCGCGCTGACTTCTGGCTGGATGGTCTCGTGATCGAGGTCAAGGTGGCCGGCTCGCTCGCTGATGCCCTGCGGCAGGTCGGCCGCTACATCACTCTCCCGCAGGTGCGCGGCGTGCTGCTGGCCACCACCGAACGCTGGGGCGAACGCCCGCTCGTGGCCCGGCCGGTCTGGCAGGGCAAGCCCTTCAACATCATCCGCCTGAAGAGGCAGGCACTGTGATGCAGACGACCTATGGAACCCTCCAGTACAGCGCCGCCGGCAACACTTGGCGGGTGATCTGCGAGCCTCAGGTGCGTGCGCGGATGAAGCGTGTGTTTCCCCGGGTGCGTCAGCACGCCGCAGAGCACATTGACCTGTCGGCCACGCCAGAGAACAGCCGGGAGCTGCAGTGGTTCACACAGCGCTACCCCCTGTCGATGGATGCAGACACCCAGCGCGCGCTGCAGCAACTGGCCGACGAGCATGTGGACATGGAGCGCAGCCTGGGCGACCTGCTGGCCGGCCGCGTGCAGATCCCGGAGTTCACCCTGGCCAAGCCGCCGCGCGAGTACCAACGCATGGCGGGGGCGCAGCTGTCCATCCGTGGCGGCCTGCTGTTGGCGGATGATCTGGGCCTCGGCAAGACGGTCACCGGCATCTGTCCGATGGCCGCTCCGGGAAACCTGCCGGCGGTGGTGGTGTACCCGGCGGCGCTGCCGAACCACTGGCCGGAGAAGCTGGCTGAGTTCGCGCCTCAGCTGCGCGTGCACCACATCAGGAAGGGGGCGCCGTACCCGCTCGTGCTGCAGCCGAAGCAGAGGATCAAGGATCTGTGGGACACGCTGCCAGACGTAATCCTGGTCAGCTACCACAAGCTCCGCGGGTGGGCTGAGACGTTGGGGGAGATCGCGCAGTACGTGGTGTTCGAAGAATGCCAGCAGCTGCGCAGCCCAGACAGCAGCAGCCACCGCGCCTGTCGCTACTTGGCCAGCCGCGCGCGCCTGCGTATGGGGCTGACCGCCACCCCGATCTACAACTACGGGTGCGAGTTCTTCCACGTAGTCGACCCGCTGCTGCCGGGCTGCCTCGGCACCTATGACGAGTTCCTCCGGGAGTGGTGCATCTCAGCCCCGGGGGAGAAGGCCAAGCTTCAGGACGCTGAGCAGTTCGGCCAGTACCTGCGGCGCCAAGGGATCATGCTGCGCCGCACTCGAAAGGAAGTGGGGCGCGAGCTGCCGGCGCTGTCGAAGATCCCGCACGAGGTCGAGGCCGATGCCAAAGCGCTGGGCGCCATCACCGGTGACGCCGCAGCGCTGGCGCGGATCATCCTCAGGGCAAACGAGCAGTACCGGGGCGAGAAGATGCAGGCAGCTGGAGAGTTCGACCGGCTGCTGCGGCAGGCGACCGGCGTGGCCAAGGCACCCTACGTGGCCGAGTTCGTCAGGCTGCTGCTGGAGAGCGGCCAGAAGGTGCTGCTATTCGGGTGGCACCGGGAGGTCTACAGCATCTGGCAGGAGAAACTGGCTGCCTACAACCCTGTCATGTACACCGGCAGCGAGTCGCCGAACCAGAAGCAGGCCGCGAAGGAGGCATTCATCGCCGGCGACAGCCAGGTGATGCTGATCAGCCTCCGCTCTGGGGCCGGCATCGATGGGTTGCAGCACGTGTGCAGCACCGCGGTGTTCGGCGAGCTGGACTGGTCGCCCGGTGTGCACGAGCAGTGCATCGGCCGCGTGCACCGCGACGGCCAGACCGAGCCGGTCATGGCGTACTTCCTGCTGTCCGACAGCGGCAGCGACCCGATTGTGTCGGACGTGCTCGGGGTGAAGCGGGAGCAGATCGAAGGCGTGCGCAGCCCCGGTGAACACCTGGTGGAGCGTCTGGACGTTGGCGAGAACCAGCTCCGCGCGCTGGCCCAGCAATTCCTTCAACAGCAGGGCGCGGCCCTGGAAACAAAGAACGTGACTACCATGGAGAGCTCCCGATGATTCCTCAATTCCACAGCCTGGACGAGGCAACCCACCACCTGTACCTGGCAGGGCAAGAGGGCACCATCAGGTGCCACGTAGACGGCAGTCTGTGGGAGGTGTGGCAGGACGGCCGGTCCCGCTGGGTCAACAACTGCGAGGTGGCCTGATGTCGGCTGAGGCCGCGTCCGCAGTGGCTCTGACGTCTTGCGGCAACTGCGGCAGCGACGAAGTTCGTATGCGCATGCGGGGCAGTTCCGGCAGCCGTTGCACCGCGCAGGTGATCTGCGCGAGTTGCAGCGCCCGCGGTGAGCTGTGCGTCGGCGCAGATGCGGAATCTCAGGCGGCCAGGGCATGGGTACACAAACCCCATGTGCCTACGGCGCCGCCGGCAGTGGGAGTGGTGCGCGGCAGAATGCCGATGCCGGCACCCACCTTGCAGCGAGATCCGCTCGAGTTGATCGCCCGCATGCTGGTCGGCGGCAGTTTCCGCGAGCCATCGAACGGCCGGTCGTCCATACAGCCATTGACGTCCGCCGACATTGCAGGAGCCGTCGGGTTGATGCGGGATCCTGTGGCCAAGCAGGCTGCTGTAGCTGTTGCGCTGCGGGGGCAAGGCGTGTCCTTATCCACGCTTGGGCGGACGCTGGCCAAGCGTGTGATGCGGCAGATCCAGTGGGAACGTCGAAATGGGGCCGAGCTCGCGCTTCGAATGGACGAGCCTGCAGACCGTTGGCGGATGCGCCTGGTACTGCAGGATGCGGTGAATGACTTGGTATGGCCTGAACGAAGGGTCGCTGCGCAGGAGGCGGCTAAGGCGGCCAAGATGCGCAAGAGCGCATATCTACGAGTCTACGGTATTGCCAGCTCCGCGTTGTCGCAGGCGCTGGAAGATGCCCGCGCAGAGTTCAGTGCCAGGCTTTTCTCCAGCCAACGGGGGTAGGTTGACCGGATGAACGGGTCGACTCATCCTTTGCTTAACGACAGGGGGCGGGATATGGCAAAGGGAATTACGTGGATTAGGAGCCTGCCGTGGGTGGGGATCACCATCAGCATGCTCTGTCTGGCGCTGATCGTACTGAGAAATCTATTTCCCAACATTTTCAAGATGGACGCTGTCTCGATTGGCCTTTTGATCGTCGGGGTGGCTCCATGGATTAGATCTGCGATCAAGTCAATTGAGGTGGCTGGAGTTGGAAAAATTGAGCTTAATGACGTCGAGAAAGTAGCTAAGGCAATTGAAGCCTCCGAGTTGCCAACTCAGGATGATGCGCCAAATTTGCCAGACGGGATTCAAGAGGCTGAACAACTGGGGCGTGCTCTACCAGACACCCAAGCTGCGTGTGATGACGTGAATACAGAAGCGGAGAAACAGGAGCCCAACAAAGCCAGCGGAAGCCCGCAATCCCGGCAAAGTGCTCACCGCTGGCAGATAGACGGCTCATTCGTTAGTCGCATCAAAACCGGCGCACGTCCCGCTGACGATCTCTCAGAGTTGGAGCTGCGCACATCTCTGCTTCCCGCCAAGAGCAGCAGTAGGGCTGAGCTGTCTGGCATAAGGGAGATCATGATGCGCAGCCTGCGGTACCTATGCCATATCAACTCGATACCGGCGCTCGGGTTGTCTACGGTGAGCATGATGACTCAATTGATGAAAAAGTCAGTGATTACCCCGAGCCAAGCAAGCGGAATTGTGGCCGCCGTTGAAATGATCAATGAAGTTGAACACTCGTCTGCTACGCCTGAAGCCATGCGGCGCACGCTGGACCTCGCCAAAGAGGTTGTCGAGTCGCTGGACGTGTTGATTCAGAAATCCGAGGTCCTTGGCTTTGCCAGAAATCGAGGCTCGCGGAGCGGCGACGAAAAAGATGGCGAGGTTAGCTAGCCTTCGATCTTAAGCAACATTACCGCAGTCGCCGCGAAACTTACCGCATTCGCCCGAATGCGGTAAGGAACCTTACCGCAGTTGCAGTGGGAACCAGCATTGTTGTCCAATCAATACCGTGGGCGAGGTTCCAACCTTCCCGCACTCAACGGCCGCAGGCCTGGACTCGGGAGGTCCAGTCACCTGCGGTTCGTCGTTTCTGGCAGCAAGTAGGTGTCACCGCAATACGGGTCTGGCTCCATGGCCCGCTCCATCTATAGCGATGCGGCCTGTAGCTCAGCGGTAGAGCGCATTGCACCCGTGCAACGGGCGAGGTCGCCGGTTCGATTCCGGTCAGGCCCTATCGCTATGGATGGAATCCAACGACAGCGCAATGTCCTCTGCATTGCCGTGTACAACGACCGCCTTGGTAACCCGAGGTGGCCGCCGCCGGCCACGACCGGACGATCATCAACATCAAGCCCGAGCACGTCGACGCCTGGCTGAACCCTGATCCTGCCGACCTGGCAGCGCTGTACCGGATCTTTGACGACAAGCGGCACCCGTTCTACGAGCATCAAATCGCAGCCTGAATGGCGCCCGCTATTACGCTTTCAGAAGTGGCGCTTGCTCTGTCATGTGAAGCTGTCATCGTTCCAGTTGTGGCGTGCTGATTGCCACCACCACTGCGCGTTCTGGGCTTGACTGCGCAGCCCGTTCCAGCAGGTCCAAAGTGTCCAAACCGGGCGCCGTTGGCACGATCGTTGCGGCGCAAGGGATTGCCGAATTTCACTACATTTGGCGTTGACGGACCACAATACCCCCACTATCTTTATTTTCGCGGGTGTGGCGACCTCTAGTCGCCGGGTCCGTGTGCGGTCCAAGAACGCAAAACCCCAAGGCCATCTTTCGACGGGTAGCCTCAGGGTCTGCGCATTTCATCAACGGTAGTACGGGCAGCATGGCCACCCAGAGAAGCCCCGATCGATTGGCGTCGATCAAAGCTTCCACTGATGTTCCCAGGCGACTTCTCGGCTGTGAGCTTCAGTGAAACCGATAATAACGTTTTAGGACGTTACGTCAACGTCTCGGTGGTTCATGCTTGCTCTCGACGGAGCAAGAAAATGCAACAAAATCAACCGGTTGTGAGTTCACCAATTTCCGAAATTGCGAAATTGGAACCGATGTCATCTTTCCGACTGAGCGAAACCCTTGGCGTCCCTCCAGCGCAGCTGCAGGCGGCGGCCAACGCGGCGGTGCCTGTGCTGGTCGTTCCAATTTTGCTGCCTGGCCCGACGCCTGTGCACATCGACGGGGTTCGCTACTTCACACCTACGGACTTGGGACGGCGGTTGGGTGTGTCTGCTCAGAAGTTCAACCGTCTCCTGGTCGAACACGGGCTGCAAGAGAAGCGCGATGGGCTATGGTGTGCCACTGAAGCGGGCAAGGCCTTCGGCGTTTTGCTGCAGGTTCACAAGAAGCAGCAGGCTGGCACGGACGTGCAGCAGTTGAAGTGGAAGGAGACGGTGCTGGCGGCGCTTGCAAGTAGCGTCTGACCTTCCCAGTCTGCGGCCGCCATTTGGCGGCCGCAGTTGTCGGCAAGGCATTTTTTTGGAGCAGTGCAATGCCGTTTTCAGCACCGAGCTGGCGGGATCTCGTGAACGGAGGTCGTGTAGTTCGGTGAAAGCAAGTGCTGCCGCATGCCCCAAGCAGGCCGTGCCTGCCAACCCGATGCGCCCAGGCCCGCAGTGCCGCGGCCGAACTTTTGGTTGATCCGGTCCATGGTGGCCATCAGCTTTTCATTGCCGACCACCGTCGGTCCGAACAGATCCGCCTGCAGCTCTTCCGGCCGGGCTAGGTCGAGCAGCGCCACACCTGCCTTCTTGTACCCGATGCCCTCCCGCAGCAGGCCGCGAAGCAGCCGGCGCACGACACCCAGCACCACCATCGTGTCAGCCGTGGAGGCGGGCAGGCTTACCGTCCGCGTAGCGTTGTGCTGGCGCAGCTCCGGCCGGAAGGTGTCGGAATGGGCGAACACCCATACGCCGGCGGCGACCAGGCCGCGTGCGCGTAGCTTCTCGCAGGCTCTGACGGCGAAGGTCGCCAGCGCTTGCGCAACTGCCTCGTGATCTTCCACCCGATCGGCGAAGGATCGGCTCACCATGATCTGCTGCCGATCCGGCTCGACTTCCTCCAGCTCCATGCATGGATGCCCCTGGAGCTCGCGCTGGGTGCGTGCCAGCGTGACTCCGAAGGCCGCCAGGATGTCGTCCGCCGGCGCGTCGCGCAGCGCGGCGGCAGTGGCAATGCCCATCGCCTCCAACCGCGGCGCCAGCCTGCGGCCGACGCCCCACAGATCCCCAACGGGGAAGGTGCGCAGCACGGTGTCCCTGTAGCCAGCGCTCCCGAGATCGATCACTCCGTCAGCGCTCTTAGCCAGCTTGTTGCAGCTTGTTGGCCAGCTTGGCCAGCGTCTTTGTCGGCCCTATGCCGATGCAGTTGGGAATGCCGGTCCACCGGTGCACGCGCTGCCGGAGGTCCCGCGCAAATCGTTCGCGGTCCCGTACGCCGTCCAGATCTATGAAGCTCTCATCGATGCTGTAAACCTCCACCCGTGGCGCGGCCTCCCGCAAGATCGTCACAACGCGAGCGCTCATATCTCCGTAGAGCCCGAAGTTGGCAGAGCGCATCTGCAGACCGTGCCGCCGCACCAAGTGCTTCAGTTCGTGGGCAGGCTGGCCCATCTTGATTCCTAGGGCCTTGGCCTCGGCCGAGCGCGCGATGGCGCAGCCATCGTTGTTGCTCAGCACCACCAGCGGAACGCCGCGCAGGGCTGGCTGGAACACGCGCTCGCAGCTGGCGTAGAAGTTGTTGCCGTCAACGAGCCCGAACATGGCCGCCTCGGCGCTTGATCTGGCGGACAACCCCCACGACGGCGAACACTTCCACCTCGGTGGCCTGCTCGAGCACGATGGGCGGGAAGTCGGGGTTGGCCGAGTGCAGCTCCATGTGGCTTTCGAACAGCTGCAGCACCTTGCACGTGGGCTGATTCCCATCCCAGATGGCAATGACCAGGTCGCCGCCCTGCGGCGTGACGGACCGATCCACCACCAGAATGTCGCCGTCGCTGACGCCGGCGCCACTCATGGACCAGCCATCGGCACGGTAGAGAAAGGTGGCGGCCGGGTTGCGGACCAGCAGCCGGTGCAGGTCGATGGCCTCATCCATGAAGTCGTCGGCCGGCGACGGAAAGCCAAGTCGGGCGCGCGCTGCCGCCAGAGGCACGAACTGCGCGGGGCCGTCGATTAGCGCGGGCCCGATGGGCTGCGCCAGGCTATGGGGGAAGGGTAGGGACTGCATGGGCGTACTCTGGGAGCGGCGTGTCTCAATGGTCGAGACGGCCCGCATCTTA
The DNA here is from genome assembly GCF_002966815.1 of Stenotrophomonas sp. MYb57. Lineage (NCBI taxonomy): Bacteria > Pseudomonadati > Pseudomonadota > Gammaproteobacteria > Lysobacterales > Lysobacteraceae > Stenotrophomonas > Stenotrophomonas sp. MYb57. The sequence continues at coordinate 4,122,360 of NZ_CP023271.1, read as the reverse complement.
GTGCAATTACTAATGGATGGCCGGCGCATGGCCCAGTCCGTTTGCTGAACGCGTTTCGCATGGAGTCTCTGGCGCCGCGGCAGTCGCGGTCTCCGCGACGCTCCGCCGGCATGCTGCAGCGATGGCGAACTGGCAAAAGGATCCGGCCTCACTGGAGGCCAAGGCTGCGGCCAAGCTGCAGCAGGCATCAGACCTTGAACGAGATACCTCGGGGACTTGGCGTAGCCGCGCGCGCCGCCGGCAGAGCGCGCAACGGCTGCGTGCCACGGCCAGCAGTCATCAGCGCGCCGCAAGCCGACTTGTAGGCCTGGATCTGGGCGAGGACCTGCCGTTCTAGCGTCAGTTGCTCAAGCCCGTCGGACGGATGTTGCTCAACCATTATTGGATCAACCGCGCTTGATCATCCAGATGCATCGCCCTGAAGCCGGGATTGTATGTTTAAGTTATTGAATCTTATAGCAATATTATCTGAGTGAATTGGATCTGCATAAAATGCTTGATCAAAGTAGTTCTTCGGTGTCTACTACGTCCAACCTCAGCGGCGGACCTGGCATGGAAATCGATCAGTCTCGAGTTCATCTCGTTCTGGAGAGCTATCTACCTTCCTTGCGGGAGATGGTTGGTCGAGCTGTAGCGGACTACAGGGAGATGTACAGCCCGTTCCTCAGAAATGTGCACACGGGTCGCAGTAAGGCTTCGCTGATCCACGATCACTTCTTCCATCACGCCAGGGCATACGCTGATCGGACACCTGGGGTTCGATTTGAGCAGTTGAAGAAGCTCTGCATGCTGCAGTTCTCAGAGGGTTTCATCATCCGGTTCAAAAAGGTCGACCGCGATCTCCTGCCCTCTGGTCATCTGACACAGCAGGTCGTAAAGTTCCGCACCCACCAAGCCTTGGACGGGCTGCCCCAAGCGGTTCATCTGGACTTGGGATACGAGGAAGACGTGCTCGGCAACCTGCAGAGCGTGTTTTTGATCTGTCCTTCCGGACCACGTTCCAACATGTGGGTCTCCGAACTCAATGACGAGGCTCCCGCTACAACTACGGTTGTGAGCCTGTTCGGGGCCAGCAACACCTCTAATGAAGAGCCCGCCGGCGCGGTCATCGCGACGAAGGCAAAGCAGGACAAGTCCAATGAAGCCCAATCCGGAAATGGTGATACTGGCGCGTGAATTTAGAGAGCTGACTCAGTCAGATCTCGCCAGCGCGGCAGGTATCACTCAGCCGCGCGTCGCGCGAATTGAAGCAGGGACAGGCGCAGATTTGACTGAAGCTGAGATGCAAGCCGTTGCGGGGGCACTTGGTTTTCCTGTGGGCTTCTTCGGCCTGGCAGAACAACGCTTTTCTTACGGTAGCAGTTCGGTGTTCACGCGCACTCGCCAGTTGAAGGCAGGAGAGCGTCGAAAGATCTCAGGTCTGGTTAACGTCTTGCGCATACATGTCAAGCGGATGCTTGATCACGTAGATGTGCAGCAGGTTCGGCCTTTGCCAAGGTTAAGCATCGATGACTATGGGTCCGCTTGCGCGTGCGCTAGGGCGCTACGCGTGGCGTGGAATTTGCCTAACGGTCCTGTTCGAAACCTGACGAGGCTGCTCGAGGGAGCCGGTGTAATGGTTATCGAGTGCGACTTCGGTGGGGTGCCGATGGACGCTACATGCATTCAATTTGCCGATTTGCCACCCATCGTTTTCATCGACAAATCTGTGCCAGGAGATCGCTGGCGCTTCACGCTGGCTCACGAACTGGCCCACCTCGTCATGCATGACCTTCCGCATCCATCGATGGAAGACGAAGCTGATGACTTTGCGTCAGAATTTCTCGTGCCGAGTGACGAAATATCACCAAATCTCTCTCGCCAATCCGCTTCCAAATTGGCAACTTACATGCCTCTGAAAGAGTACTGGCAGGTATCCATTGCAATGCTGGTGCGGAAGAGCCTAACGCTCGGGAAGATTGATGAGAATCAGAGGAAGTGGCTGATTATCCAGATGAACAAGCTAGGGATCCGCAAGGTTGAGCCACTGCCCATTGCGCGTGAGCAACCTTCTTTGTTTCCATCGCTGATCAAGCACTTTCGAGAAGAGCTTGGTTTCACCGCTGAGGAGCTGGGCGCTGCTCTCATGTATCTGCCGGAGCGTCTAGAAGAGCTTTACGCAGATGTTGGTCAGGAACGCGCCCGGCCACAACTACGCATCGTTCGATAGAGGCAACGTCTGTATGAGTCTCAGCCGACAGCTCGACGGCCGATAAAAGATACGGTGCCTGGTGCCGTGGTCAGAAGATCATACAGAGTGGAGATCGCGGCACGTTTCTCCGCGTCGTATTCGAAAAAGTTGTAGTGCCGCTTCTGGACGCCACTCAGGCCGTGGGATTGCAGGTGGCCACGGACTTCTTCCGACAGGCCCAGCGCAGCGAGCCGAGTCTCCACCGTGCGTCGTAGGTCGCCCGGCGTGAACGGTGATGTCAGCTCGCCGGCGGCCACCATGTTGGCCACCACCGGATCCATGATCCCCCGGAACTCGTCATAGGTGGCCGGTGCCTTCCCGGCTGTAAGCGAGAACAGGTGCGGCCTGGCGCTGTCGCCATCGTCATCGTCATCGTCATCGTTATCGCCGCGCAAGGTGGCGAGATCCGCAGCCATCCGGGGGAGCAGTGGTACTAGGTGCACGCGGGGCAAGCGCCGGCGGCCCTTGATGTCGAGCAAACGGACGGACCCGGTACCTGTGTCCGCATCGTGATCGTGATCTGACCACTTCAGCCGCATCAGCTGCGCAATGCGTTGGCCGCCTGTCAGCAGGTGGAAGCGCAGAAGCGCCCCGTGCCGCCCAGGCATGGCCTCGATCCTACGCCAGTAGGCACGCAGCTCGGACACCGAGAGCACGCGGTCGCGTGGCTGACCGCTGTCGAGCGTAGCCAGGTCGCGCGCCGGGTTCCTGGACACGTTGAGTGCGCGCAGCGCATCGGGAGCGGCAGCGTCCTGCTTCGCCGCGATCGCCGCCGCGTAGGCCGCACGCAAGTACGACCGGATATTCCCGCCCTCACGCAGTTTCTTGGCGCGAACCATGCGCGACAGGATCGGGAGCAGGTCGTCCAGTTCGAGCTCGGATGCGGGGCGGGCCCACAGGGCAGGCCACGGTTCTTCGATGTGGCGTTTGATGGACGCACGGGTGGCCGCAGCAGACACTTTGCCAGCATCCTCCAGGCTCTGGGCATAGGCCGTCATCAGCGCGCCCAGAGTTGCACCTGATCGGCGCGTCGATTCGGCCAGAGCGTCGGCCTTCGCGCTTTCCGCTGCAGCTGCCTCGGCTGCTATCGCATCTTGCAGATCCCGGTCGCCGGCCTGGTATCGGCGGGACAACGCCGCCGCAGCCTCGCGCGCCGCAGACAGAGCCAGGCCCGTGCCGATCAGCAGTCGATCGCGTTGGCCGTTGGCCTTGGTGTACCTGTAGTAGTACCGCAGCTGCCCGCCGGCCAGCTTGCGCACGTCCAGGCAGCCCGCGCCGCGCGGGGCCGGATCTGAGGCCCATTCGCCTACCGGCAATGCGGCAAGTCCCTTCGCTGTAAGCATTCCTTTCATTGCGCCCATTGGTGACCGCTCGGTGACCGTTTGTCCGTGGAAAGAGGTGGACGATGATGGGCGCAGGTGGACGCACAGCCTGAGAAAATCAACGACTTAGCTTACAGTCGGGACGCCTATGGAAGCGCGTGGAAGCCCTGTAGAGGACTCATAATCCCTTGGTTCCAGGTTCGAATCCTGGTGGGCCACCATTGCATTCAATGGCTTAGGCCATCAAAAGGGCACTGCTCTGCGGTGCCTTTTTCGTTTAGTGCCTACTTGGTGCCTGCATTCGCGGCAGTGCCCATGCCGCTGTCGGGAGCTGCCATTCGTCGCGTGGCCCTGCTGCACGTCGGAGCTGAGGGAGCGCAGCCTTCTTCCGATGGATCTTCATCTTGGAAACCCGTAATCCTGATTCGTACTGCGCAGTTCGATCAGCACGTCTCCTGCTTGGATGCTCGTGTCGTCGGAGCCCGGGCTCGCCGAGATGGAAGAGTTGGATCTCCTTCGGTTCGCACGCTTCATTCAATGGAATACGCGTCGGCAATCTGCCCGAGGTTGTTAAGAGGGGAGGGGCCTCCCAGCCCCTGCCGATGGTCACGTTGTGGAACCTTCGGCGGCATGCTCGAATCGGGCCACCCGGTCGTCCAGGAGCATGTCGGATGTCATTCAGATCCCAGGCATTGCATTTCGTGTGCGTCGCCGTTCTTCTGCTGGCGCCCCAGTGGGCCCGTGCCGGGTCGGGAAGCTCGACACTGCAGGCGCCTCCGTTGGTTACGGTGGGCTACGACGAAGCTTTTGATCTGTTCAATCTGCTGGACAACCTGCCCGATTGGCTGCCTGGCTATACCAACGCGATCTACCAGCAGGACTGGGAGCGCAGGTTCGGGTTGGATGCTAAGGATCGTGCTGCGCTCGAGGCTTATGCACGGTTTCGTCAACGCACTTCCCCGATGGCCCGCAATGACGAGGGGAAGCGGCCTCTGGCAGACAGCCTGTTTGCCGGCAGCGATACACGCATTGGCGACACATACACGGGCTACTTCCAGAACGCGGCATCATTCTCTGCCGCTACCGAGGCAGCCATCGCCGCACAGGCGGCTGGCGACCGGCAATTGTTGAGGCGTTTCTATGCACGCTTTGCGCCCCGTGCACGCGCGCTGCTGACCGGGACGGCGCGCTTCAGCCAGCAGCAGGAGACGTTGACCCGGGAACTGGCGGCGCCGGAGGCCGTCGCATTTGCCGCGCGCCTGCGCACCTTCTACGGCGCGGAGGCCGCACCCATCTTCCAGGTGCGATTCGTGTGGTGGCCGTATTCAAACCGCACCCAGGCCAAGCTGCGCGGTGGCTCCATTGTGCTGTTCTCCGAGCAGCACGTGCAGGATGACTGGGCGCCGATCGTGCTGCACGAGTACGCGCACTTCCTGTCGGCGGGGCAGCCTGCTGCCAACCGGGAGGCGATGGCGGCGGCGTTCGCGCAGCTGTGCCCCAGTGCGCTGGCCCTGCCCAATCCGCTGAACGCACTGGAAGAACCGTTGGCCATCTACTGGGGCCAGTACCGGTTCGAACGGGACGTGCGTGGGAAAGCACTGTCCAGCGATTCGTCATGGTATGCCCAGCCGCACGCTGACCGCGCAGCCAAGGCAATCGCGACTGCATTCCCGGCCGAGCGCCCGGCGCCAGCACTTGCCGTGGGGCCGTTGCTGGAGGCAGCGGCTTCCGTCTGCGAATGAGCTCGAGCGATTGCCGCATTCTGCGACTCGCTGGCGAAGAACATCCGAGCCAGGACAGACATGGAGCACCGCGGCGAGTGACGTTGTCCAGGATTGGACCTGCAGATGGGACCTGCCGGCATCGGCTTTGACCAGAGCGCGGCCACTCCTCCCCCCGCCCGTGATCCCGGCTTCACGCCCCGCACGCTATCCACGGCGGTCATGGACCTCATACGACTGCTGCGATCGCTGGAAGAATTCCTCTACGAGCTGGTCGGCTGGCTGGTGTTCTATCCGCGGATGTTCTGGCGGGTACTGATTCACCCCGGCGAGGTCGCCCTCTACACCCGCCGCGAGCTCGGCAAGGATTCGGACCAGCGGTTTTCCGATGCGATCAGCCCGGTGCTGATGCTGATCCTGTCGGTGGCCATCGCCCATGCGCTGGAGATGGCGCTGCGCATGTCCTCGCCCCGGCTCAGTACACCGGTGGGGCAGCTGCTTTTCAGCAGCGAGCAGGGGCTGCTGCTCACCCGCTCTGCGGTGTTCTGCGTGTACGCGCTCGGCGCGGCACTGGGCACGCTTCGGCGCCAGCGGCTGCCCGTAAACCGCGAGACGCTGCGCGGGCCCTTCTCCATCCAGGCGTTCATCGCATGCCCCTTCGTGGTGGCACTCGCGCTGGCGCAGGCGGCAGCTGCTTCCCCGTCGCAGGCCGGCCCGTTCACCGCGCCAGCCATCGGCGCGCTGGCGGTGGCGTGGTACCTGTGGGCCCGCATGCGGGCCTTCGTGGCCTTGAATGGAGGATCAGCGCTGCGTGCACTCGGCTCGGTAGTGGTCTCGTTCCTGCTGACGACGATCGCGGTTGTCGGCCTGTTTGCTGCCGTCATCCTCTGATCTTCAACAGGGCGGCGATCACTCCAGAGCGTGATCGGACTTGCGCGGTGGCACTGCCGTGGCCTCACCGCGCTGCAGGAGGTCAAAGAAATCCACTGCCTCCGCCGCCAGCGCATCGTGGGCGTCGAAATCCCAGTTCTGCTTGTACTCGCGGGCGAGCAGATCACAGACGGCCTTGGCCTGCTGGTAGGTCTGTGACTTCTCCCCACGATCGGCCAACTGGTCGCGGTGGATCTGGCACAGCATGAGCTGGTGGGCATCTTCGGCCCGCTCGCGCTCCCAGCCGATGTCGGGCAGGGCGGACAGTGCTGAGGCAAGCGCGATGGCAATCAAGGGCATGATCCGGTTCCGGGCGGGGGGCGGAACCTGAGCGTAGGTGATGGTGCAGTGCGCGTGGCGGCACACGCGATGGCCGTTTTACGGGGTGTTCACCATTCGCAGCAGCATGGTGGCTGCGCGGAAAATGGTCATGCCGATGGCTCGCCTGCCGCTGGTTTATGCTCCTGCCACAGCAGCAGCGCGTCCAGTGCCGGGCACAGTGCCTGTCCCCACGCACTGAGTCGATACTCCACTTTCGGTGGCACCTGCGGATACACCGTGCGCAGCACGATGCCGTCGGCTTCCAGTGCACGCAGCTGCTGCGCCAGCATCTTCTGCGAGATGCCGGGGATGAGCCGCTCCAGGTCGGAATAGCGCTGCACCTTGCCGTCGAACAGTTGGAAAAGGATCAACAGCTTCCAGCGGCCTTCCAGCAGTGCGAGTGCACTGGCCACGTCCGCGGCGGCGGTCTCAGGGGTATAGGCCTTTCTCATGGGGTGGATCACTTACCTTCAGGTGCGTTCTTGTGGCGGCCAGGGTGCGGTTCGAGAATAGCGCCAGTCCCGCCTGGAGTGCCTGCGATGTCGATTGATCTTCCCGCGCCGTTGTCCCGCTATTTCCTGCTGGCCAATGGCGAGCCCGGAACGCACGTGGAGCAGTGCTTTGCCGCAGACGCGACGGTGCGCGATGAGCGCCAGCAGCACCAGGGACACACGGCGATTGCCGCCTGGATGGCGCAGACGCGTGCGGCCTACCAGCATCACGTGGTGCCCCTGCAGCTGCATGTGCAGGACGGTCGCCACATCGTGGCTGCAGAGGTCAGTGGCACGTTTCCGGGCAGCCCGGTGGTGCTGACACACGCGTTCACCCTGCAAGGGGATGGCATCGTCGCGCTGGACATCCACTGATCCAGTGGCTGTTGCTTCCGGAGATCGGGTGGCACGCGGATGGCTGCCGATTGACGCGTAGCAATACCAATGGATGGCGATCTCCACGCATGGCGTGGAGCTACTGGGAGCGGCGTGGAGCTACAGGTTCTGGAACACCGCCAGCTGCGCGGCGAAGGCGCGCTGGTAGGCCGGCCGCGCGGTCGCGCGGTCAACGTAGGCAGCAAGGTCTGGATACTCGCCGACGATGCCGCTGCTCTGCAGCCGCAGCAGCACCGACACCATCAGCAGATCGCCGGCGCTGAAGTCTCCGTCCAGCCATGGTGCATCGCCCAGCCGGGCGGACAGCTGGCTCAGCCGCCTGCGCACGCGCTCGTCCAGCATCACCAGCCGTTGCGCGTACCAGGGCTGTTCGCGTTCCAGCACCCACGCCATGGAGCGTTCGACGATCGGCGGCTCCACGGTATTCAGCGCGGCGAACATCCAGGTGATCGCACGCATGCGCGCACCCGCGTCGGCGGGCAGCAACCCGGGGTGCTGTTCGGCCAGGTGCAGCAGGATCGCGCCTGATTCAAACAGCACTACGTTGCCATCCTCATAGGTGGGAATCTGACCGAACGGATGCCGCTCCAGGTGTGCGGGTTGCTTCATCTCCTCGAAGGAGAGCAGATGGACGTCGTAGGCCACTCCCAGCTCTTCCAGCGCCCAGCGCACGCGCATGTCGCGGGCCAGTCCTTGGCCACGGTCCGGGGAATGCTTGAATGCGGTCAGGATCGGCGTCATCGGGATGTCCATCGGCGTTGGCTGCCACGTTGGCCGGCCTTTCTTCTCTCGACGCACGGACGGCTCGGGAATCGACACGCCTCCGCTGACCGAGGGCCCGGCGTCGCCGGCCCGGATGAACGGTTCACGTCGGACGATTCGCCCGGGAGGGTCGGTGCAGCGATACTGCCGACCTGCACACCCTTGGGGAAGTACGTGAGCACGTCCAGACTGCCGCGCATCGTTGGGTTCGACGTGCCACGGCTTCACCAGCAGGTCGATGCGACTGCCGATGAAGCCATCACCGCGCTGCTCGATCAGGCACCCGATGAACAGTGGACCGGCCGCTTCCTGCAGCACTGCGCGACGTTGGCGTCGCAGTTGTCATTGGCGGAAGTGAGGGTGGAGGGCACCCGCATTGCCTTCCACGGTTCGATCGCCGATGCGCGTGCCTTGGCCGATGCGGTCATCGCGCTGGTGAACCGGTTGAATGATCAGCTGATGCAGGAAGGCAACCAGCTCGCCGGCGAGGAGTGATCTGCGCGCAGCCGGTGTCAGCCCGCCTGCGGGGCCAATGCCGGTCCGGACAGGCGCGCCCAGCAGCCCATCGCCATTTCCGCCGACCCCGGGTGGCCACGCAGGCTGGTGCGCAGCGCAAGCCGTGATTGCAGATCGGTGAGCCACGCCGTGCGCGTGCCATGTGGGTTGCGGACATAGATGTCGCACGCCAGGCGGATGACCGGTGCGACCTCGTGGCGGAAGTTGATGGCGGGCAGATCGCCCGTCTGGAACGCGGCCTGCCAATGCTGCAGCTCGCGCTCGACGTCAACGAAGTCCTTGTTGGTGATGCGTTCCATGAGACTTCTCCTGTTGGAACGCCAACGTACCCCTGTGCATGTCAGGAGCCTGTGTGCGCGCAGCGCTGTTCATGGTGCCCGTTCATTAATCTCCGGCTTTCATGCAGCTGCGTAACCGGCCCGCGCCCACAGTGGCGCTGCAGCAGATCGCTGCGGTGGAGCAAGACATGAACAACAATACGCCGCAAGGCCAGACCGACCGCACCAACGCACCGACCGGAATCAAGCAGGCCGCCCAGCACGGCCAGGCTGATGGCAACGCAATGGGCGGCGACCGGAAGCAGGACGGCAAGCAGCGCCAGCAGGAGCAGCAGGTCCAGCAGGATGCAAAGCCGGTCGGCCCGCAGAAGTCCGGGCAGGAACAGAAGAGCGAGCCGGGCCGTGACACCCGTCGCTGAGCAGTAAGCGAAGAAGAGGCCGCGCGTTGCGCGGCTTTCCTCTGTCCAAGTTTCGGGAAGAGCGCTGATGCCATCCCATGCCCGTGCGGTAAGCCTGATGACGAAGATCATGTACCAGTGCCGTCCGGCAAGAACGACGACGATGGCGCGCTGCCGCGCCTGCCAGGCCCCCAGTCCGGGTGGCATGGAGTGCGCGCGTTGCCTTACCGAAGAACTCGGGGGCGTGATCGGCAACCGCGGTGCTGCGGCACGCTGGCTGGATTCGTTCCTGAAGGTGCAGCAGGACGAGGCGTTCGTTTTCGTGTGTGCCAAGCGGGTCGAGGAAATCGCGTCGGCGGGTCGCAGTCTGGAGTGACATTGCGCAGGCGTATGCTCGAACTCCAATGGGAGCGAGCGTCATGTCTTTTCAGATCAACCTCTATGACAGGGACGGACGCGGGCTTCGCCTTCCCGATGGATGGTGGATCGACCTGCACACCGATCCCCCCGCGCTGGTCAACGGCGCTGTCCGCATCGATCTGCCGGCGTCCGCGCGCAACGAGCATCCTGATCTGCAACCGGACGTCCTGAACCATCTCCGCCGCCGTATTGAAGGTGCGCAATGGCTAACCTGACCTACCATCCGCCGCTGGGCGTGCGCTGGCTGACGTTCCGCCTGCGCAACGGTCAATCCATCGGACCGGAGAAGCTGCGGGCCGTGTGGTCCGATGCCGCAGAAACCAACAACTGTTCGGTGCGCCGCGAGCACGTGGAAGGCGCCGGCTTCGTCTATGCGCTGTACGCACCGAGCGGGTTGTGCGTTCCGCGGCGCGCGGAACTGCGCATGCGGCTGTTGCTGGAAGAAGCGGGCTACGCGTTTTCGATGGGCGTGCTTACCGGCAGCCATCCTGCCTACGGTTGAGCGCAGGGTGATCTGATCGGCCCGGAGGTTGCTAGACTGCGCGCCCCGCGCGTTGCCGCAATCACGGAAGATTCCCCATGCCGAAGCTGTCTGCTCTTGCTGTTTTCCTGGCGCTCGCTGTCTGCGCGCCAACCGCACACGCCGAGGAACAGGACAGCGCCTCGACCATCGCGTTCAAGTCGATCAGCCCGGTGCTGAATGCCCTGATCAATGCCGACGATGCGCAGGACCTGATGGAGCGGGCCGAGGAAGACGACGCCACGCTGCTGCAGTCGCTGGCGCTCTATCTGGCCGCAACCCGCGAAGACCCCACGTTGGCGCAGGCGCCGTACCACGCAGCGGCATTGTTCGCACGCCGCGGTGACGATGCGCTGGCCGAGCGCTATCTGCGCCAAGCCGATGAGCGTGGCATGTGGTTCGCGCCCGCGCTGGCCGACAACGATGACTTCGAGCACCTGCGCGGAACGCCGTTCTTCAAGCAGGTGCTGGCCAACACGCAGGCACGCTACGCGAAGGTATCGGTCGGCAAGGTGGGCGCCATCTCGGTGCTGGCCCCCTTGAAGGGGGTTGCGATGCCGGCCTGTGCGCCGGTGCTGGTGTGGCTGCACGGCTACGGCATCAATGGCCACCTGGACAGCAGCGAGCAGCCGCTGGCCGATGCTGGTGTGGTGTTGCTGGGCATCAACGGTACGGAGATGCGCGAGTCGTTCGACAGCTTCAGCTGGACCGGCCCGTACGAGGGCACGCACAAGGTGGTGCAGGCGGGGCTGGAGCAACTGGCCGCGCGCCAGTGCATCGACCGCAAGCAGGTGTACCTGATGGGTTTCTCGCAGGGCTCGCAGCATGCCGGCGCGCTGCTGGCGCAGCATCCGGATGACTATGCCGGCGCATTGCTGGTGTCGCCGGGTGGCTGGCGCCAGCCGGTGCCCACGCAGAGCAGCGCGCACGGCAAGCGGGTGTTCGTCATCAACGGCGAGCAGGAAGGGCCGGCGAACCAGAAGATGAGCGCGGATTTCCGCGCCCTTTTCAGCGATGGCAACGAGCTCCGGTCGCGTACCCATGAGGGTGGCCATTTCTATCCGGACGACTGGAAGACCTCGTTCCCACAGGCCATCCGCTGGATGATGGGCAAGGGCGGCTGAGCGCAGCCCACCGGGGGGCAGGCGGAGGGCGGGAACCACGTCGCCCACTGCTTCCCAAAAGGCAACGCCGCGAGCCCGCCTGCGGGTCTACTGCGCACCGCCTGCGTTGCCTACGCTGATCCCACACGGCCCTTGCCGTGCTCCGGGGCCACGACAGCTCGTGGATCCCGTCTTCAATCGAACCAGCGGCGCTGTGCTGCAGGGCATTGCTGCCCGGCAACGCCATGCCCTGCGCCGTGCGAAGGCGTACCCCGGAACTGTCCGCCGGCCCTGCTTCACCGCCTGCCAGCCAACCTTCGTGGAGATCGCCCCATGTTCAGCCTGGAAAACACCATTGCCCCTGCCGCGCCCGCGCTCGACGAGCTTGTTCCCTCGCGTTACGCCCTGAAAGTCGGTGATATCGATGTGCTGGTGGTCAGCGACGGCGTGCTGCCGCTGCCGACGCAGATGCTCGGCCACAACGTGCAGGCGTCCGAGCGCGCCGAATGGTTCGACGAGATGTACCTGCCACAGGATGCGTTCGACTGGGCGTTGAACGTGATGGTGGTGCACAGCGGTGAGCGCACCATCCTGATCGACGCCGGCCTGGGCATGGACCCGGACCTGCAGCTGCCGCGCGCCGGGCAGCTGATCCGTCGCCTCGGCGCTGCCGGTATCGACCTGCGCGAGATCACCGATGTGGTGATCACCCACATGCACATGGACCACATCGGTGGCCTGCTGGTGGACGGAGTGAAAGCACAGCTGCGGCCGGATCTGAAGATCCATGTCGCGGCGTCGGAAGTGGCGTTCTGGAAGTCGCCCGACTTCACCCGCACCAACATGCCACAGGGGTTCCCGGACGCGCTTCGCGCAACGGCCACGCATTTTTGGGCCGAGTACGGCAGTTTCGTGCACACCTTCGAGGATGAGCATGAGATCGCACCGGGCGTAGTCGCGCGCCGCACCGGCGGCCACACGCCGGGCCACTGCGTGGTGCGCGTTGCCTCGGGGGGCCAGGCGCTGACGTTTGCTGGCGATGCCGTGTTCGCCGTCGGTTTCGATCAACCGAACTGGCATAACGGCTTCGAGCACGACCCGGAGGAAGCGGCGCGGGTGCGCATTGAACTGCTCAACGCGCTGGCCGGCACCGGCGAGATGCTGGTGGCCACGCACCTGCCGTTCCCGTCGGTGGGCCGGGTGTCCCGCGAGGGCGAGGCGTTCCGCTGGGTGCCGGTGTTCTGGGATTTCTGATCAAGTTTTCTGGACTTCATGTCACCAATGGTCCCGGACAGGGGCGCAAAGTAGCCCCTGTCGAAACCCACCCATCCGCTGGAGGTCCACCATGAACACCGTTACCCGCACCCTCGCTGCAACTGCCCTGGCCCTGTCGATGCAGGCGGGCCTGTCCGCCCAGGCCGCCGCGCCGGCACACCCGTCCGCACCCAGCGCTGTCACGCGCACCGCCAGCACCATCACCACCGCCGATGGTGTGCAGCTGTACTACAAGGACTGGGGCCCGAAGAACGGGCCGGTGGTGACCTTCAGCCATGGCTGGCCGCTGGATTCGGACAGCTGGGAATCGCAGATGATGTTCCTGGCGGACCACGGTTACCGGGTGGTCGCACACGACCGCCGTGGCCACGGTCGTTCCAGCCAGCCCTGGGATGGCAACGACATGGATCACTACGCCGATGATCTGGCCACGGTGATCAATACGCTGGACCTGAAGGACGTCACACTGGTGGGCTTCTCCACCGGCGGCGGCGAAGTGGCGCGGTACATCGGCCGCCATGGCACGGGACGGGTGAAGAAGGCCGTGCTGATCAGTTCGGTGCCGCCGTTCATGCTGAAGACCGCAGACAACCCCGGTGGCATTCCGATCGAAGTGTTCGACGGCATCCGCAAGGCGCAGCTGGAGAACCGCTCGCAGCTGTACAAGGACATTCCGTCTGGTCCGTTCTATGGATTCAACCGGCCGGGCGCGAAGGTCAACCAGGCGATGGTCGATGCATGGTGGGCGCAGGGCATGCTGGGTGGACAGAAGAACACCTACGACTCGATCGCCGCGTTCTCGGCGACCGACTTCCGCGCTGACCTGCAGAAGTTCGATGTGCCGACCCTGGTGATCCACGGCGACGACGATCAGATCGTGCCGATCGACGTGGCGGGACGGATGTCGGCCAAGCTGATCAAGGGCGCCAGGCTGATCGTCTACCCGGGTGCGCCGCATGGTCTGACCGAGACCCACAAGGACAAGGTCAATCAGGACCTGCTGGCCTTCCTGCAGCAGAAGTAGCCACAAGGGCAGCCGTCAGCCAGCACGGAGACCGGTAGAGCCACGCCATGCGTGGCTTCGCCGTGCATGAAGGCAACCGCATCCACGCATGGCGTGGATCTACTGGATTGACGCAGGGTGGATAGCCCGCCGGTAGAGCCACGCCATGCGTAGCTTTGCCGTGCATGAGGGCAACCGCATCCACGCATGGCGTGGATCTACTGGATCGAGGTTGGCTGGTTCAAGCCCTGCAGCTTGCGCGGGTTGCGCTGCACCAGGATCTGCACGATCTGCTCGCCGTTGGTATCGAAGGCCATTGCCGATTCCAGCACGTCGTCGAAGTAACGCAGCAGCCCCAGTCGTCCGTTGATCATGCTCGGCACCATGCGCAGCTGGTCCTTGCGCCGCAGGTGCGGGGCGTACAGCAGCTGTGCGATGCGTGCGCCGCCGACCATCGGTTTCGGGAAGCTGGTGACGATGCCGCCGCCATCGCCGATCAGCACGGCCGATTCGGCCATCAGGGTTTTCATCGCCCTGAAGTCGCCATTGGCGATGGCCTCTGCGAAACGCCGCATCAGTTTCTGGTGCACGTCCTGCGGCACGTTGTAGCGCGGTCGCTCCTGGCGCAGCTGCAGGCGTGCGCGGTGCACGATCTGCCGGCAGGCGGCTTCGGTCTTGTCCAGCGTGCGTGCCACCACGTCGTAATCCTGGTCGAACACATCGTGCAGCAGGAACGCGGCACGCGCGTCCGGGGCCAGCCGCTCCAGCACGTTGAGGAAGGCCACCGACAGATCACTGGCCGTTTCCAGCATGTACTCGGGTGTGCCGGTGTCTTCGGTGAGCAGCGGCTCGGGCAGCCACATGCCGACGTAGTGCTCGCGCGTGCGCCGGGCCAGGCGCAGGCCATCGATGGCGCGGCGGGTGGTGGTGGCCACCAGCCAGGCTTCGGCGTTCTCGATGTCCTGCTGGTTGGCGCCATGCCAGCGCAGCCAGACATCCTGCACCACGTCCTCGGCCTCGTGCGAGGAGCCGAGCATGCGGTAGGCCACGCCGAACAGGCGCGGGCGTAGTCGGGTGAACAGTGCGGTGGGGTCGTCCATGCCAGCAGAGACGGGACAGGTCCGCCGATTGTGACACCGGCGGACCTGTGGGAGTGGCGGGTACTGCCCCGGACCGGTGGCGGTCAGCGTGGTGGCAGTACCGCCGGCTTGCCGATGTCCTTGATCAGGAACACGACGAATGTCGCCGGTTCGGTCTGGCTGGCATTGCGGCCGACGGTATGCAGATCGTCCGGGCCTTCATGGAAGGCCTCCCCCGGGCCGAGGGTGACCTCGCGGCCACCGGCCACGCCCATCACGATGCGGCCCTGCAGCACATAGACGAAGCCGTGGGCGTCGTGCCGGTGCACGGGATCGGCGCCGCCGGGTGGGTACTGCACCTTCAGGATCAGTGCTTCCTTGCCCGGCTGTTCCGGCAACGGACGGGTCATGACCTCGCGCACGATGGGCTCGGGCGCGGGCGCGGTGGCCGGCGGTGTGGCGGCGATGCTGGTCAACGGCAGCAGGGCCAGCAGCGCCAGGGAACGGAGAGAACGCATGGCAGGTCTCCAGCAGGGAAGTGTGCAGTCGACGCTCAGGCCAGACCGGCCTTGTCCAGGCCAAAGGCCTGGTCCAGCGAGCCGGGTTGCGTACGGAAGGCGACGTTGGCGCGGTTCCAGGCATTGATCGCCATCACCGCGTAGGTCAGATTGACGATTTCCTGTTCGGACAGCTGACTACGCACGCGCTCATACACGTCGTCCGCAACCCCCTGCGCAGGGAGGTGGGTAAGTGTGTCGGTCCACGCCAGGCAGGCCCGTTCGCGCGCACTGAACAGGTTCGATTCGCGCCACGCCGCGACATGGTGCAGGCGCAGCGCGCGCTCGCCACGGATCGTCGCTTCCTTCACGTGCATGTCCAGGCAGAACCCGCAGCCGTTCAGCTGCGAGGCGCGGATGTTGACCAGGTCGATGATGGCCGCTTCGATCGAGCTGTTGTGCACGGCGTGGGAGAAGGTGCCGAGCTTCCTGAAGAGTTCGGGCGACTGTGCGGCGTAGTCCAGGCGTTGGCTCATGACGGTGTTCCGATGGGAGTTGAGGGACGCAGCGAGGCTAGGCCCGCTGCGCGTGGGGCGGTAGGCGAGGGCAGGGCTGCACGGTGTTGCACGAAAAACACCAATGGACTGTCACAGGAGCGGATGCTCGCCCGTCTGCCGGGCATGGACACCTCATCCGCCCCGAACCGCGCAGCAGCCTGCCCCGCCAGTGAGCGGGTCTGGCAGGCCTTCCTTGCCGCATTGCACGAACTGCCACCGGACATGCGGGCCGTGCTGTTGCTGCATGACGTGCTGGGCGCGGGCTTTGAAGACATCGCGCCGCTGCTGGGGCTGGAGCTGCCCGCATGCCGCCAGCGACTGGCCCGTGCACGCGCCCACCTGCTTGCCCGACGCGACTTCCAGGAGCCCGGAACACCATGAATGTCATGCCGCAGTCCTGCCTGGCCAGCGACGGCCGCGATTCCCTCACGGCGTCCTTCTCCGCCAGCTATGCCGGGGTCCTGGCATTCATCGCGGTAGCCGCCGAGGGCAGCTTCGCCCGCGCCGGTGATCGCCTCGGCATCGGTCGTTCGGCCGTCAGCCGCAGCGTGCAGAAGCTGGAGGGACAACTGGGCGTGCGCCTGTTCCTGCGCACCACGCGCTCGACAACACTCACCCGCGAAGGCGAGCTGTTCCTGGAGGGCTGCAGCCCGGGCGTTGCCAGCATCCTGCAGGCGCTGGACGAAATGCGCGACCTGCGCGAGGGACCGCCGCGCGGGCATCTGCGGATCAGTGCGACCCATGGCTTCGGACGCCGGGTGATCGCGCCGCTGCTGTCTGCATTCCGCGCGGAGTATCCAGAGGTCTCTGTGGAGCTGCTGCTGGACGAGCAGGCACCGGACCTGGCCGCCGATCGCATCGATGTGGCGTTCCGCGATGGCGTGCTGGAAGACAGCCAGGTGATCGCCAAGCAGCTGGTGCCGATGCAGCTGGTGGTCTGTGCATCGCCCGCGTATGTGCAGGCACATGGCCTGGCAGACACCATCGAAGCGTTGTCCAGCCATGCCTGCATCGGTCGACGCCTTCCCGGTGGGCGCCTGCAGCGCTGGGACTTCCGTGTGGACGGCCAGGATGTGAATCTGCAGCCGCCGGCGGAGGTGGTGTTCAATGATGCCGATCTTGTCCTGCAGGCAGTGATCGACGGGTTGGGGATCGCCCAGCTGCCCAGCTACCAGGTAAGTGATGCGTTGCGCACAGGCGCTGTAGTGACCTGCCTGGACCGCTACGCGCCGCACGATCGTGGCCATTACCTGTGCTATCTCAGCCGACGCCAGCTGCCCAAGCGGATCCGCGCGTTCATCGATTTCAGCACCCAGCGCATACGCGCGCTGGATCTGGACGTGTTCTCGCACTGGGAAGCGCGGCAGCAGGCGGCAGCGCAGCGCGATGCGGCCCCGGCATGGGCATGACCGCATTGGTGCCGATGCGGCAACAGTGCGTGGCCCGCTGCGGATCTACTGCGCCGGCCAATGCGTTCCTAGCATGCAGCCACATCCGAACTTTCCACGTTCCAGGAGACCTGTCATGAAGATCCTCGTCATCGGTGGCACCGGCCGCATCGGCAGCAAGGTGGTCGATCGCCTGCATGCGGCCGGCCATGAGGTCGTCGTCGCTGCACCCTCCACCGGTATCGATGTGCTGAGCGGCGAGGGCCTTGCCGCTGCGATGGCAGGCACCGAGGTAGTGGTCGACCTGGCCAACTCGCCCTCATTCGAAGATGCGGCGGTGCTGTCGTTCTTCGTGACGGCCGGCCACAACATCCTGGCGGCCGCGGCACAGGCAGGCATACGCCATCATGTCGCGCTGTCGGTGGTGGGTACCGACAAGCTGGCGGCCAGCGGCTATTTCCGCGGCAAGATCGCCCAGGAACGCCTGATCCGCGATTCGGGCCTGGCGTACACGATCATCCACTCGACACAGTTCTTCGAGTTCCTGCCGGGCATCCTCCAGGCAGCCGGTGACGGCCAGACCCTGCAGCTGCCGACCGCCGCAGTGCAGCCGATCGCCGCCGAGGATGTGGCCGATGCGGTTGCACGCATCGCGCAGCAGGCACCAGCCAATGGCGTGGTGGAGATCGCCGGCCCGGAACGCGAATCGATGGCGGGGCTGGCGCAGCGCTTCCTGCAGGCAACCGGTGACGCGCGTGAAGTGGTTGGCGATGCCCAGGCGCGCTACTTCGGTGCGCAGCTGCAGCAGGACACGCTGGTGCCGGTGGGCCAGGCATGGCTCGGCTCGATCGGCTTCGAGCGCTGGTTGCAGCAGTCCGGGCTGGCACAGGGCCAGCCGGCCTGATCGGCGGTGGGCGCTCCCAGCGGGAACCTGCGATGACCGGGCTGAAACCACCTCCGCACACGGTGCTCGACAAGTACCACGGTGATGAGGTGCGCCCGCTGTACACCGGACGGGTGCGGGTCAGTGGTGGCGTGGCACAGCATGGCCGGGCATCGGGCGTGGTGCGGTCCGATGATGGCGCGCTGTCAGTGGACCTGCGGTTGCCTGCTGAGCTGGGTGGACCCGGTGGCGGTACCAATCCCGAGCAGTTGCTGGCGGCGGGCTACGCCGGCTGCTTCCACGGTGCGATGGTGCTGGTGGCTGCGCGTGCGGGAATGGAACTGGTCGAGCCGAGCATCGAGGTAGCGGTGACGTTCGCGCGAGATCCCGTGGACGGCCTGTACCTGCTGTCGGCCGAGATCGTGGTGTGCCTGCCTGGCATGGACCCGATACGTGCAGCCGAACTGGTGCGCAACACCGAGCGGGTCTGTCCGTACGCGAAGATGTTCCATCGGGGCATCAGCCACGTGGTGCGGGTAGCGGTGGACTAGACATGCGGTGCGGATGATCGGGCAGGTCATTGCCAGGATTCAGATGCGGTGAAGACACCGCGTCGCCCGCGTGAGTGGGTGGGGCGCCGTTGGGCAGCATGATCACCGCATCAATCGATGCTCACCCGCGAACCACACCCGGTCGGCCAGTCTGGGCTCGCAGGTAACGGATTCCACTGTTGCCCTTTTTCCCCCCAGAGGAGACTACACATGAGCACCCAGTCCACCATCGAGCATCGCCTCAACGACCTGATCGAGATCGCACGTGATGGCAAGTCCTTCTACGAGGAAGCCGCAACCAAGGTGAAGGATGCCGAGCTGTCGGCATTGTTCGTCCGCATCGCCGGCGTGAAGGGCCGCATCGTGTCCTCGCTGAGCAGCTCGGTGGCCGCTACCGGCGGCAAGCCGGCCGAGCACGGCACCATGGTCGGTTCCATGCAGCAGTTCTACGGCAAGGTGCGTGCGGCCTTCGGTGACACCAACTACGGTTACGTGGCCGAACTTGAAGAGTCCGAGGATCGCCTGCTGGGCGCGTTCAAGGACGTGCTGAAGGACAACGACCTGCCGCCGGCGGTGCGCCAGGAAGTGACCCAGTGGCTGCCGGAAGTGCAGGAATGCCACTCGGTCATGCGCGACCGCAAGCATGCGATGAAGGCTGCCTGATCGCATCCGGCGATCGTCCCCCACATCGCCGCGACCAGGGCAGCCCAGTGCTGCCCTGGTCGTTTCTGCGTCTGCCATCTGCGATCAGGCGCGTGGCCTGAGCAGGGCAACGGCCAGGCTGGCCAGCGTCGCTGCTGCGGCGGCAGTCCACAGGGACGCGGCAAAGCCCTGGCTGTAGATCGCCCGCGCCAGATCAACCTGGGCTCCTCGGGTCAGTGCACCGGTGGCGATGGTGTCGGCCAGACGCATGACTTCATCTGCAGGAACGCGTGCTGAGAGTCCGGCGCGGATGCCGACGGTCAGGGCGCTGGAGAGGACCGTGAAACCGAGCAGGATGCCGACGAAGCGCGTCGTCGCACTGATGCCCGAGGCCATGCCTGCGCGGTCGCGGGGCGCCGAACCGATGATCGCCTTGGATGTTTCGCCGTTGAGGATGCCACCGCCTGCGCCGATGATGATCATCGCCAGCAGCGCCACCGTCGGCTGGTTGTGCCATGCACCGATACCGGCCAGCGCATTGCCGGCGGCAGTGATGGACAGGCCGATGGCCAGCACCATCCCACTCGACAATCGTCTGCCCAGGCGCCTGCCCACGCTGGGGAACAGCAGCATCGCCGCAGCGAACGGCAGCATGCCGGCGCCCGTGGCCAGCGCACTCAGGCCGACGCCGTTCTGCAGGTACTGCGGCAGCATCGAGGCCATCACCTGCGCGCTGACCGCGTAGCCGACCATGGCGATCAGTGCACCGACAAAGCGCGGGCTGGCAAGCAGCCGCAGGTCGACCATCGGATGCCGACGCGTGAGCTCGATGCAGGTGAACAGCGCGGCCATCGCGATGCCCAGGCCCAGGCCGGCCAGCGCCACCGCTGATGTCCATCCCTGCGCGAGTCCTTCCACGAGGAAGAACACGATGCCGAAGATCGCCACGCTGAAGGTGATGATGCCGGGCGGATCGAGCGGGCGTACCACCGTGTCGGCAGTGTCGGGAACCCAGCGGATCGCACCATAGGCCAGGAAGGCGAGGAAGGGCAGGATCGCGATGAACACCGAGCGCCATCCCCACAGCGAGGACAACAGCCCACCGATAAGCGGCGAGAGCACCATCATCATGCCCATTGCCGTGCCCCAGAAGGCCCAGGCATCGTCGCGTTGCTTGCCCTCGTGGAATTCGTGGCCGATCACCGACAGTGATGGGGCCAGCAGGAAAGCGGCACCCACGCCCTGCAACGCTCGGGCCACATACAGCGCACTGGCCGCGGGGGCCAGCGCGCAGGTCAGCGATGAGAGGGCGAACAGTGCGATGCCGATCAGCAGCACCCGCCTGCGGCCATGACGATCGGCGATGGCACCGGCGGGCAGAAGCAGCGAGGTGAAGGTCAGGATGTAGCAGCTGATCACCCATTCGATGTCGGCGAAGTCAGCCTGCAGATCCCGCGCGATGGTCGGCAGGGCGACGGCCACGGCGTTGGTTTCCAGCACCGTCATCGTGCAGCCGAGCGAGGCGATGATCAGGATCCAGTTGGGCGGTCTGCGGCGGGGGAAAAGGGACACCGGGCACTCGGGTGGGGAAGGAAGAAGGTTCATTCAAGCAACTTCGACTGTTTGTTTCATTGCCGGTGTTCTTCAAGTACGTTAAGCCAAAGCTAACGAGCCGGTGCGCATGGACCGTCGACATCTGCAGTACTACGTCGCACTGGCCGAGGAGCTGCATTTCGGGCGCGCCGCGCTGCGCCTGGGCATCGCCACGCCGACGCTGAGCGTTCAGATCCAGCAGATCGAGCGTCGCCTGGGCACCTCCTTGTTCGATCGCAGTAGGCGCGAGGTCACGCTGACCTCTGCCGGTGCGATCTTCCTGGCCGAAGCACGCAACGTGCTGCGCCAGTTCGAGCAGGCAGAGGCCGTGGGCCGCCGCGCTGGTCGCGGGGAAATCGGCAGGATCGAGATCGGCTACGTAGGTTCGGCGGTCCATGCCGGCGCGCTGCAGGAGCAGTTGCAGCGGTTCCGCAGCGCCTCGCCCGACGTGGAGCTGAAGGTCGGCGAATGGCCGATGGCCGACCTGCCGGACCTCCTGCTGGACGGTCGCATCGATGTGGTGTTCTGCCGGCTTCCGATGGAGGTGCCCGATGCGCTCGCTTCGCACATCCTGATCGAAGATCAGTTCTGCGTGGCGTTGCCGGCATCGCATGCGCTGGCCCACGCGGGGGTGCCGGTGCAGCCGGCGCTGCTGGCGAAGGAGGCGTTCATCATGCCGGAGCAGCCCGCCGGCACGCTGGAAGTCGCCCGCCGTGGCGGATTCGTGCCGGACATCCGCTCCCGTCCCGGGCATCTTGTCGCGGTACTCGCGCAGGTCTCGGTGGGCGATGGCGCCGTGGCGATCGTGCCATCGGTGCTACAGCGGACGCTGCTGCTGCCAGGCGTGGTGTATCTGCCGATCGCCGGGCCGGTCATCGCCTCGACCATCGCTGCGCTGTACCGTGAACAGGAAACATCGCCAGCGGTCCGCCGGCTCATCGAGCAGGTGCGGCGTACCCCCTCCCGGCGCATCGACATGCTGCCCTTGCCCTGAGGCCCTGCCGGACGACGTTGCCGGGCTGCCCCGCAATGGCCTTGCTACACTGGCCGCACTCGATCTTCCACCGGATCATCAGATGAACGGGAACGGTCCGCAGACAGTCCGCTGAGCCGCAACAACGGTACGCACGTTGTTGCGGTGATCTTGTCCTGCGATTTCCACGCACTGGGTTGATCACCGCCGGATTCCCTCCTGAGCGGATGTTTCCCCATGTCTGATCGAAAAGCCCTTCGCTGGGCCCATTCCCTGCCGGGCGCCATCGTGTTGATGGCCCCCTTCGACCTCCTGGCCTCGCTGGCCATGGATATCTACCTGCCGGTCGTATCGGCCATGCCGCAGGCACTCGGCACGTCGCCCGCCCTCATCCAGTTGACGCTGAGCCTGTACATGCTCGTGCTGGGGCTGGGCCAGCTGATCTTCGGCCCGCTGTCGGACCGGATCGGGCGACGACCGGTGCTGCTGATGGGCGCGCTGTTGTTCACGCTGGCGTCGTTCGCGCTGGCCGCGTGTAGCGGTGGTGCGGCATTCCTTGCGTGGCGCGGCGTGCAGGCGGTTGGGGCGTCGGCCGCACTGGTGGCCACCTTCGCCACGGTGCGCGACGTGTATGCCGATACGGCCGAGGGCGCCACGCTCTATGGCCAGTTCGCCTCGATGTTGGCGTTCGTGCCGGCGCTCGGTCCGATCCTCGGCGCATTGATCGCCTATACGCTGGGCTGGCGGGCCATTTTCATCGCGCTGGGTGTGCTGGGACTGCTGGCGGGTGCACGCGCATGCCCCGGCTGGCAGGAGACACGGCCACCGCAGCATGTCCACGCATCGCCAGCCTTCGCGCGCATCCTCGGCAATGCCGGCTTCTGGGTTCATGCATCGGGATTCAGTGCGGCGATGGGCACGTTCTTCGTGTTTTTCTCGATCGCCCCGCGGGTGCTGATGGGGAGGGCCGGCTATTCGGCGATGGGCTTCAGCCTGGCCTTCGCGACGGTGGCGCTGGTGATGATCGTCACCTCGCGCTTCGCTGCTCGATTCATCGGGCGATGGGGCATTGGCGGCAGCTTCCTGCGTGGGCTGATGGTGATGATCGGCGGCGCGCTGGTCATGGCGATGACGGCGATGCTGCCGCCATCCTTTGCCAGCGTCGTGTTGCCGATGTGGCTGGTGGCCATCGGCATCGTGATGGTGGCTGCGGTGGCGGCCAACGGTGCGCTGCGCGATTTTGCCGATGCCTCCGGCACGGCAGTGGCGCTGTACTACGCCGTGCAGAGCCTGATCGTGGCAACGCTTGGCACGCTCGCGACGCTGCTGCTGCCGGGCGATACGGTCTGGCCGCTGGTGGCCTTTGGGCTGCTGCTGCCGTCGCTGAGCCTGGGTGGCCTGGTGATGCTGAGGCGGTGAACTGTGCAATCAGCATCAGAAAGACAAACTGCTGGCGTGATACGTTCCCGCGTCGGGCAATTGAACAGTGGCTGCCCGGATCGGTTCCGTCTCCATGCTGTCCTTCCGTTCGGTCACCCAGGTCGCTTCATGACACCAACCTCCCGCAAGTCCTTCCGCAAGCCCCAGATCGCCATCCTGGGGAGTGCCGATCCTGGCTCACCGGCGTTCGACCTCGCTGCACAGGCGGGCAGGTTCCTCGCCGAAAATGGAATCACCCTGGTCAGCGGCTGTGGCAGCCCAGCCACGCGGGTGGCAGCCGAGCATGCAGTCGCAGCTGGCGGCACGGTGCTGAGCGTGATTCCGGAAGGCAACATGCCCGCAGCAGACTGGCCGGCAACGGTGGTGGTGCCATGCGGCATGGGCGATGCCCGCAACCTGATCATGGCCTTGGCCGGCGATGCCTGCATTGTCATCGGCGGGCGCGCGGGCACGATTTCCGAAGTGTGTCTGGCCTGGCTGCACAAGCGGCCTTTGCTGCCGCTGGTGGGCGCGGGTGGCTGGTCGGAGGGGCTCCCGGGCAACCCTCCCGATGAGCGCGGGAACTCGCCGATACTGCCGTGGCATGACATCGCGGAGTTGCGCGCGCAGCTGCGTGATCTGCGATTGCTGGCAGGCTGAACCGGCGCCTTCACTTCCTATCCCGCACGCACGGCTACGGTGATGCAGCCTGGAATCACCAGGCCTATCAGGGAGTGATATCGATGCGAGCCATCAGGAAAGTGATCGTTGCTGCAGTGTTTGCACTTGCGTGTACCGGTTCGGTGGCGGTGGCCGGTCCGGTCCAGCCGTGCGACTTCCCGTGCTGGAAGGCCTACCAGGCCTGCGTTTCCGGCGGCGGCGATGCCATGGAGTGCCAGTTCGAATACGATCGCTGTGTCATGGACAGGTGCGGCGCCGTCTGAGGCCTGCATACCGTTCGCAATGGGGGGCCCGATCCAGGGGCCCCTTTTCACCTGGTCGCAGGCACGAAGTCCGCGGTCCTGATCGTCTGGAGCCGCAACATGGCCGTCAAACGTGTCGTCGCCAACATCGCCAGTGCCGATCCTGCGCAGGCGGCCGCGTTCTACGGCGACATCCTCGGCATGGACATCGTGATGGACCACGGCTGGATCGTCACCTACGGTGGGCAGGGCACTGCGCTGGCACAGCTCAGCGTTGCCAGCGAAGGCGGATCGGGTACCCCGGTGCCGGATCTTTCGATCGAGGTGGATGATCTGGACGACGTGCTCGAACGCTTGCGACACGCGGACATTGCGCTTGAATATGGCCCGGCCGAAGAGCCATGGGGTGTACGTCGCTTCTACGTGCGCGACCCGTTTGGGCGCCTGCTGAACATCCTCGCCCACACCTAGCCGGCGCGCGCCAGCTCAGCGGCGCTTTCCACTGTGCTGGCAGTGCTGAGTGCTGATCGACGTCGGCCGCACCGCCGGTACGCGGCGCAGTGACCGCAGCACGTCAACGTTGTTGACCGCTGTCAGGTTTGTCGGCCATGTCCTGCTGTTGCTGTTGCTGGCGGCTGCTGGCGTGCCGCGCATGGCCGCCCTCACGGCCGATCGCGGCCATGTGTTGGCGGTCCTGGCTGATCGCTTCACCGCCTTTCCGGCCCGCCACCCGGGCCTCGGCCGGGCTGAACTGGTGTGCATTGCCGGATGCGTGGGCAGCACGTCCCCCTTTGGCCGCGATCGCGCGCTGTTTGTCTTCGTCCATCGAGGCAAAGCCACGATTGCTGTTGCCATTGCGTGAGTTGGTCATTACCGGTCTCCGGTGTGAACATGGGTCGCTGCCATCAGTGACGGTCCCATGTTGCACAGTGCAGGCTAAAGACAGGTCGAAGTGGGCTGTACGAGGCTCACATGGCCTGCGCACGCGTTTGACGACCGGTTACCGTGCAGGAAGCGCCGGGCTCTGCAACCGGTCGTCACGGCAGCCACCCGTAGCGCCCTGGCAAGGGAGAGTCCAAGCGGTTGGCCGAATGTGGATGGCATGCAGAATGTCATCGTCTGCTATCGCCGATGCCATCGTGCATGCCTAGAATCAAGTCATCCCGGTAGGTCCCGGGCGCTGTCGAGTGAATGGATTCAATGAAGATTCTGTTGACCGGAAGTTCCGGGCGGATAGGGCGGGCGATCTTCGGTGCGCTGGCCGCTGCCAATGAGGTGGTGGGGCTGGATCGCAGTCCGTTCGCCACCACGCGCGTCATTGCCGATGTCACCGATCGCCGGGCGCTGGAACGTGCCGTGCAGGGGGTCGACGCGGTGATCCATACCGCGGCCCTGCACGCCCCGCACGTGGGCCTGGTGCCTGACGCGGTGTTCCAGCAGATCAACGTGGAGGCCACCGCGAACCTGCTGCAACTGGCGCGCGAGGCCGGCGTGCAGCGCTTCGTGCTGACCAGTACCACGGCGTTGTACGGCCATGCCGTGGTGTCCGGCGGCTGCCGTTGGATCGACGAGGACACCGAGCCGCTGCCGCGCACGATCTACCACCGCACCAAGCTGCAGGCCGAAGCGTTGGCCGAAGCGACGGCCAGTGCAACATTCACCGTGCGCGTGCTGCGGATGGCACGTTGCTTCCCCGAACCGCCTGACCGCATGGCGATGTTCCGCCTGCACCGTGGTATCGACGCGCGCGACGTGGCCAGCGCGCATGCCGCGCTGCTGCACGATGAAGGCGCGGCCTTCCAGCGTTACCTCGCTTGTGCACCGACGCCCTTCCGGCGCGAGGACTGCCTGCAGCTGGCCGCCGATCCGCGCCAGGTGCTGGCGCGCCGCGCACCGCAGCTGCTGGCCGAGTTCGAGCGCCGTGGCTGGCCACTGCCGCTCAGCATCGATCGGGTCTATGACAGCAGCCGGATGCGTGCAGCGCTGGGCTGGCAGCCACGTTTCGGTCCGGAGGACGTGCTTCAGCAGTACGCCGCGGGCAGCATCGAGGTCCTGCCCCGTGCGGAGTGGATCCGCGACCGCGTCGCCGAATAGCGCAGGCGAGCAGCACAGGCGAGCAGCACAGGCCTGCGTCGACGGCCGCAGCTGAGCGGGTTCAGGTTTTGTGCGTGCGGCGAGCCTCAACCTCGCCCGGCCATGGCCGCTAACCCGGTGCGCGCCTTCCCGCGCCGGGTTCCGATCCGGCGGGCAGGCGGCCCGCGCGACGGATCGCGCATCTGCGCGGTGCCCTGGTGGCACCGGTCGACCTGAACTGCCTGCGGATCCTCCCATGTCTTCTTCCCGTTCCGTCGCTGCCCGTCGCCCCGGCAGCATCGCCCACAAGCTGATGCTGGGCACCGCGGTGATCGCGTTGCTGTGCTTCGGCGCGACCGCGTTCCTGATCTATCACCAGGCCAGTTCGGCGCTGGTGTCGTCCTCGCGGCAGACCATGGCCAGCGAAGCCCGTGCCGAGGCGCGGCAGGTGGCTGCCGACCTGGGCACGGCCTTTGCCAGCAACGATGCGATGGTGGAAACCGTGCTGGCCCAGCGTGCGCGCGGTGATGCCCCTGATCGCGCCAGCCTGGCCAATGTCATCGGCGAGCAGTTGCACGCGCACCCGGAATGGCTGGGCAAGAGCACCATGTGGGAGGCCAATGCCTTCGACGGCAAGGACGCCGAGTTCGTCAACAGCGAGGCGCACGACGCCACCGGCCGCTACATGAGCTACTGGGCCTGGCAGGACGGCAAGCCGCAGCAGTCGACGATGACCGACTACACCGAGACGCCCAGCGGCTCGGGCAACTGGTACATGGTGCCCAGCCGCGACAAGCTGCCGCTGGTCAGCGAACCGTATGCCTACGACATCGGCGGCAAGCAGGTGCTGATGAGCACGCTGAGCACGCCGATCGTCGAGAACGGCACCTTCCTCGGTGTCTTCACCGTCGACTTCTCGCTGGACGCGCTGCAGAAGCACCTGGCCACGCTGACGCCGATGGGCGCCGGCCGAGTCGAACTGCTGTCGCCGAAGGGCGTGGTGCTGGCCTCGGCCGATGCTGCCGAGATCGGCAAGCCGCGTACCGATGCCGCCACCCTCGGCATGCTGGCGCAGATCGCCGCCGACAAGACGTACGAAGCGTTCGAGCCCGATGCTGCCGGCAACGTCCGCCTGTACGTGCCGCTGCAGGTGGGTGACGCGCCGCAGCGTTTCGCGCTGGGCGTGGTGGTGCCTCATGCGGTGATCATCGCGCAGGCCCGCGAGCTGCTGTGGATCATCCTGCTGGTGGGTGTGGTGGCTGCGCTGGTGCTCAGTGGTGGTGTCTACCTGCTGCTGCAGCGCCTGGCCGTGCGACCGCTGGCGCAGGCCGTGCGCATCGCCGGCGACGTGGCTGCGGGCAAGCTGGATACCGCCATGCCGGCGCTGGGCAACGACGAAGTGGGCCGCCTGCTGGACGCCATGCAGGGCATGCGTGGCCAGCTGCAGGCAGTGATGGCCGCACAGGCGGAGATGGCGCGCCGCCATGATGCCGGTGAAATCAGCTACCGCATGGATGCCTCGGTGTTCCCGGGCGAATATGGCCGCATGGTGGCCGACAGCAACCAGCTGGTGGCCGACAGCAATGCGGTCACCCAACGCCTGGTCGAGGTGATGCAGCGCTACGCGGTGGGTGACCTGAGCGTGGACATGGAGGCACTGCCGGGCGAAAAGGCGATATTCACCGCTGCCATGGCAACCACCAAGACCAACCTGGCGGCGATCAACGAGCAGATCCAGCAGCTGGCCGCTGCGGCGGCGGCAGGTGATTTCGCCGTGCGTGGCGATGCCCAGCGCTTCGAGCATGACTTCCGCCGCATGGTGGAAACGCTCAACACCATGATGCAGGTCAGCGACCAGAACCTGGCTGCGCTGTCGACGCTGCTGCGCGCCATCGCCGCCGGTGACCTGAGTACACGGATGGAGGGTGACTTCCACGGCGTGTTCGCGGTGATGCGCGACGATGCCAACAGCACCGTGCAGCAGTTGACCCAGATCGTCGGCCAGATCCAGCAGTCTGCGGCCAGCATCCGCCTGGCCGCAGGCGAGATCGCGTCGGGCAACAGCGACCTGTCACGCCGTACCGAGCAGCAGGCGGCCAACCTGGAAGAGACCGCCGCGTCGATGGAGGAACTGACATCCACCGTGCGCCAGAACGCCGATCATGCCCTGCAGGCCAACAAGCTGGCGGCCTCGGCCGCAGGCGTTGCCAGCGAAGGCGGGCAGGTGGTCAGCCAGGTGGTGCAGACCATGGAACAGATCGAGACCTCTTCGCAGCGCATCGCCGAGATCATCTCGGTGATCGACGGCATCGCTTTCCAGACCAACATCCTGGCCCTGAACGCAGCGGTGGAAGCGGCGCGCGCCGGTGAACAGGGCCGTGGCTTTGCGGTGGTCGCCAGCGAAGTGCGCGCGCTGGCACAGCGCTCGGCGGGCGCGGCCAAGGAGATCAAGGAGCTGATCGACGCTTCGGTCGGCCATGTCGGCGCCGGCGCGCAGCTGGTGCACGGTGCGGGCCGCACGATGCAGGAGATCGTCGGCCAGGTCGGCCGGGTCAACGAGATCATGGCCGAGATTTCGGCCGCCTCGCGCGAGCAGTCGGCCGGTATCGAGCAGGTCAACCAGACGGTGGTGCAGATGGACGAGACCACCCAGCAGAATGCTGCGCTGGTGGAAGAAGCCACCGCTGCGGCGCGAGCGATGGAAGAACAGGCCGAGCAGCTGGCGGTGGCGGTGTCCCGCTTCCGCCTGCAGGCCGACACCCGACCGGCTGCCGCGTTGCGCGCCGCCTGAGCCGGGGCATGAACGACGACGCCCGGCCAAGGCCGGGCGTCGATGTGCCACTGCATACGTGGTGCGCTGGGCTTAGAACATGCCTTCGAAGGGGTTCCAGCTGGTGTTGCCCTTCACCTGTTCCAGGTAGTAGCTGTAGTTGGTGCTCGAGGCGACCAGGAAGTTCATTGCAATGAACAGTGCGCGGGCCACGATGTCCGGCAGCACCAGGCTGACCGCGATCAGCACGATGTTGATGCCGATCACCACCAGCGCCTTGCGCCACATGCCCAGGATGAACAGATAGATCGCGCCGAAGAAGAAGGCGAAGAAGTTCAGGTTGATCTTCAGGCGGTCGCCGAAGGACAGCGCCTTCCAGGCCTGCTTGAAGCCGGGCTCCTTGGGAGCGCCGTGCTGCTGGAAGAAGTTGAAGCGGAACTGCCACTTCGGGCTGAAGCGGGTCAGGTCAACGGTGTTCATGTATAGGGACTTCCCTGTTAGGAAAACGTTTTCATGATAAGTGAGTCACATTCAGCAAACCAGCTTGGAGCGTCAAAAATGTGACGTTCCTACGGCAAAGGGCTTGCGTCCGGGTGCCGCACCGTCACCCATCCGCCTTGTTTTTAGGATAGGGTGCGCAGTTCCGCTGCTACCCCGGCTGTTTGCGGGTAGCAGCGGTATGTCCATGGAGGTTGCATGACCACACCAGCTACACCGGAAAACGCACCCGGACCGGTGCTCCTGCCGACACCCGAAGTGGTGCAGGCACAACAACTGCTCGCCCGCCAGCAACTGGCGGTGGCGATGGACCGTGCACGCATCGCGGCCAGCCGCGACGCTGCGCCGGCCGTGCTGGAAAACGACTGAGCCTGGGAAACCAGCGGCGATCGCGCTGGCCTGCTGCCAGCGCGATCGCAGTGCGCATCAGAAGCGCGCGGTCATGCTGAGGAAGTAGCTGCGGCCGGCGACGAAGTAGTCGGTAGAGCCGTCGGCGTACAGCTTCTTGTCGGCCAGGTTGCTGACGCCGCCACGCAGGGTCAGCACCTCATTGACGTTCCATGCAGCGGTCAGGTCATACAGCGTATAGGCCTTCAGGAAGGTATTGACCACGCCGGTCTGCTTGCCGGTGTACTGCGCCGACAGGCTGCTGGAGAACGTGGTGTTCGGGGTCCAGTCCAGCGACGAATAGCCTGAGAACTCCGGGGTGTCGATCAGGTTGCGGCCAGTGGTCAGGTTCTTGGCTTCCTTCATCCAGGTCGCCGACGTGCGCCAGCGCCAGTGATCGCCGAAGCGGAAGTTGAGGTTGCCTTCCATGCCGCTGGTGCGCGCGCGCTGCACGTTGCTCATGCGCGTCCACCAGTAGCCGTTGAAGAAGCCCAGCGCTTCATACTCGATCTTGTTCCTGAAGTCGGTATGGAAGTAGGTCAGGCCGGCGTCGACCAGGTCGTTGTCGAAGCTGATGCCGATCTCGCGGTTGGTGCTGGTTTCCGGGTCCAGGTCCGGGTTGCCGGCCATGTAGCAGCCGCCGCGGGTATAGCCCAGCGGGTACAGCGAGGTGCAGCCGCGGCCACCGGACTGGGTCGCCGCGCTGGGCGAATTCTCGGTCAGGCTCGGGGCGCGGAAGCCCTTGGACACGCCGCCACGGATCGTCCACTGCTCGCTCGGGTGCCAGACCAGGTAGGCACGCGGACTGACATGGCTGCCGAACTGTTCATGGTGGTCCAGGCGCGCGCCCAGGGTCAGTGCCAGGGTACGGTGCAGCTTCAGCTCGTCTTCGACGAACAGCGCCCAGGTGTCCACTTCCAGGGTGGAGCCGACCACCGGGTTGCCGGCATAGTCCACCGGCGCCTGGCCGATGGTGTCGGTGTTGGTCAACTCCTGGCGCTTCCACTGGCCGCCCACCGCGAACTGGTGGTCCACGCCCAGGGTGAAGGGCGTGCTCAGGCTGCCTTCGATGATCGTATCGGTTGCCTCGGAGCGACCGGTGGCGCCGATGTCGTTCTTGTACTCGGTCCAGTACGCGCTGAGCTTGGAAGTACCGAAATCCCACTTGCCGTCGTGGTTCAGCGCCAGCGAACTGCGCTTGAGCTCACTGGCACCCCAGGCGCCTTCGTCCTGCTTTTCCAGCGCCTGGGCGATGAAGGCCTGCTGCACACCGTGGCCAGCTTCCAGTGACACTTCCTGTGCCTCGCTCAGCTTCCACTGCAGCAGCGCGTCGACATTGCGGTCCTTCTCGCCGGCGTAGGCGTTGCCATACACGCCGCCGTTGGAGCGGTCCGAGTCGCGGCGCATGCTGTTGGCACCGATGCGCAGGCCGAAGCGCTCGCCCAGCGGGCCGGAGAAGGTCGCGCCGATCTGCTGGGTGTCGCCACGGTCGCCATCCTGCGGCCGGGTGTAGCTGTGGGTCGCGCTGCCGTTCCAGCTGTCACCGATGCGCTTGGTGATGATGTTGATCACCCCGCCCATCGCATCCGAGCCATACAGCGAGGACATCGGACCGCGCACCACTTCGATGCGCTCGATCTGGTCGGGGGAAATCCAGTTCAGGTCCTGGCGGCCCAGGTCGGGGCGATAGTTGGTCGAGGCCGAGCTGCCCATGCGCTTGCCGTCCACCAGCACCAGCGTGTAGTTGGACGGCATGCCGCGCAGCTTGATCTTGGACTGCTCACCGGCGGCGCTGAGCCCACCGGTCACGCCCGGAATACGGCTGAGCAGGGTAGCCAGGTCGTGCACCGGCTGGCGTTCGATGTCTTCGCGGCTGATCACGCTGATGCTGGCCGGGGCATCCTTGATCCACTGCTGGTTGCCCGAGGCGGTAACCACCACGGTATCCAGGTCCTTGGTCGAGGCATCGGCGCTGGCTTCAGCGGCGGCGAGGGCAGGCAGGGCCAGCAGGCAGGCGGCGGCCAGGGCGCTGGCCAGGCGGGTGCGCGACAGGCGCGCGGAACGGAGAGGGGACATGACGGCTTCCAAGGGAGAGGAGAGACCCGGTGGAAGCAGCAGGCGCACGCAGACAGCAGGCAGCCAACCCCTTCCCTGGGTCGTCGGGCGCGCGGAGGGTCCGGCGCAGCTGGGTGGGTCCGGTGCGCGGAGCACGGCGACCTGCCTGGTTAACGTAATGATAACCGTTCTCGTTTGTTACGATCCAGTACTTTCCGGGATGGATCGACACCCGCGGGGCGCACGGCGTGGTTCGCCTGCTGATTGCTGAATGGGGAGATTTTCCGGCGTAGACCTTCGCACCCGGCTTACATTCGGGGCCATAGACTGGGCCGCATTTTTCGATTCCGCCCCGTTGGAGATCGTGTGGGTTCTGGTAGTGACAGACAGCGACTGCGCGGCATGACGCCGTGGCAGACAGGACAAGTGCGGACGCCGGGAATGCGGGCCAGGAACCTTGGTGCATGCAGCCCGGCCGGGACGGCTGGTCCTGCGGCCTGCAGGGAGTAGGCGGCCATGGGGAGTGAAACCATCGACACGGAACCGGTCACGGCCGGTCCCGACGCGGGCTGGGCCCTGCTGCCGGCCGAAGCACCGCTGGTGATGCCCGAACAGACGCTGCGGCAAGGCTCGCTGAAGGTCCGGCGCCATCGCACCTCGCCACGCATGATCGGCCTGCGTCGCCTGTACATCCTCGGCGGCACCGTGGCGATGACCGCCGTGGCCACCCGGATGATGTGGCGGGTGCTGTCCGGCAACGGCATCAGCGTGCTGGAGGCCTGCCTGCTGGTGCTGTTCGTCGGCCTGTTCGCCTGGATCGCGCTGTCCTTTGCCAGTGCGGTGGCCGGCTTCCTGACGGCCGTGTTCGACCGGGGCTACCGCCTGGGCATCGATCCGGACAAGCCGCTGCCGACCGTGCACAGCCGCACCGCGCTGCTGATGCCCACCTACAACGAAGACCCGCGCCGGCTGCTGGCCGGCCTGCGCGCGATCTACGAATCGGTGGCGGCCACCGGCCAGCTGCAGCGGTTTGATTTCTTCGTGCTCAGCGATACCCGTCGCGAGGACATCGCGCGGGCCGAAGAGCAGGTGTTCGCCGAGCTGCGCGAGCTGGTGCCCGATGGGCGTGCGCGACTGTTCTATCGCCGCCGTGGCGACAACAGCGCGCGCAAGGCCGGCAACATCGCCGACTGGGTACGCCGTTTCGGCGGTGCCTACCCGCAGATGCTGATCCTGGATGCCGACAGCCTGATGACCGGTGACAGCATCGTGCGCCTGGTCGCCGGCATGGAGCACAACGCCGACGTCGGCCTGATCCAGACCCTGCCGTCGGTGATCGGCGGCCGCACCCTGTTCTCGCGCATGCAGCAGTTCGGCGGGCGCGTGTACGGGCCGGTGATCGCCCGTGGCGTGGCCTGGTGGCACGGTGCCGAAAGCAATTACTGGGGGCACAACGCGATCATCCGCACCCGTGCCTTCGCCGACCACGCTGGCCTGCCGGAGCTGCCGGGGCGCAAGCCGTTCGGCGGCCACGTGCTCAGCCATGATTTCGTGGAAGCGGCGCTGATGCGCCGTGGTGGCTGGGCCGCGCACATGGTGCCCTACCTGGGCGGCAGCTACGAGGAAGGCCCGCCAACGCTGACCGACCTGCTGGTGCGCGACCGCCGCTGGTGCCAGGGCAACCTGCAGCACGGCAAGGTGGTGGGCAGCCGTGGCCTGCACTGGATCAGCCGCGTGCACATGCTGATCGGCATCGGCCATTACTTCACCGCACCGATGTGGGCGATGCTGATGCTGATCGGCATCGCCATCCCGCTGTTCCAGGAAGGCATCGATTTCAACGCCCTGCTGCACCTGTCGCCCAGCGTGTACTGGCGGGCGCAGGATGAAGAACAGGTAGTGCGCCTGTTCGCCGCCACCATGGCGGTGCTGCTGATGCCCAAGGTGCTGGGTTACTTTGCGATGCTGCTCGACCCGGTCGAACGCCGTGGCTGTGGTGGTGCGATCCGGGCGTTCCTGTCGATGCTGGTGGAAACCGTGCTGGCCGCGCTGATGGCGCCGGTGGTGATGTACGTGCAGTCGCGCGGGGTGGCCGAAGTGCTGTCCGGGCGTGACTCGGGCTGGGATGCACAGCAGCGCGATGACGGTGGCATCTCGTGGATTTCGCTGGTGCGCGGCTACGGCGGCCTGGGCGTGTTTGGCGCCTTCATGGGCGTGCTGGCGTGGGCGGTGTCGCCGTCGCTGGCGGCCTGGATGGCGCCGGTGGTGATCGGCATGGTGCTGGCGGTGCCGGTGGTGGCACTGACCTCGCTGCGCGGGCCGGGCGCCTTCCTGCATCGCCTGGGCCTGCTCGACATTCCCGAAGAAAACATCCCGCCGCCGGTGCTGGTGCGCGCCGCACAGCTGCGCCGGGAAGCGGCCGAGCAACCGCCGCTGTACTGATCGCACCGTGCCAGCGGCATAATGCGGCTCGAACGTACAGGAGCCGCAACATGCTGCAAACGGTGGAACAGGAAACCGGCGCCTCGCCGCAGTGGTCGGTGATCTGGCTGCATGGCCTCGGTGCCGACGGCCATGATTTCGCGCCGATCGTGCCCGAACTGGTGCGCCCGCACTGGCCGGCGCTGCGCTTCGTGTTCCCGCACGCACCGGTGCGGCCGATCACGATCAACAACGGCGTGCCGATGCGTGGCTGGTACGACATCGTCGGCATGGACTTCCGTTCGCGCGCCGACATGACCGGCGTGCAGGAGTCGGTGGTGCAGCTGGATGCGCTGATCGCCCGTGAGATCGAACGCGGTGTCGCTGCTGATCACATCTTCCTGGCCGGCTTCTCGCAGGGCGGGGCGGTGATCCTCAGCGCCGCGCTGGCACGCACTGCCCCCTTGGCCGGCCTGATCGCACTGTCGACCTACCTGCCGGAGGCCGAAACCGCGTCGCGCGTTGATGGTGCGGTGGATGTGCCGGTGTTCATGGCCCACGGCAGCAGCGATCCGGTGATCCCGCAGGCGGTGGCCGCGCACAGCGCCGAGACGTTGCGCACGCTTGGGCTGGACGTGCAGTGGCATAGCTACCCGATGGCCCACCAGGTCTGCGCCGAGGAAATCGACGCGCTGGGCGACTGGCTGCAGGCACGCCTGGGCGTCGCCTGACCCATGGCCGCGAGCGCTGCCACCCCGTGGATGCCGGAACTGTGCCGTTTGCCGCGGTTGGCAGCGATGCTCGGCCTGGCCGAACTGGTGGTGGTGGTGCTGGCGCTGGCGCCCGATGGCAGCCGCCACTGGACGATGGGGGAACTGGCCTCGGCCAGCGGTTTCGCGCTGTGGCTGGCGCTGGCGGTCACCGCCAGCCTGTGCCTGCTGCGGCAGGCGCTGTCGAAGCTGCCGGAACTGCTGGGCGCCGTCGCCGCCGTTGGCCTGGCCGCGCTGATCGCCATCCTGTGCGCGGGCATCATCCATGCCCTGTATGGCGTGCTGGGCGACAACTTCGCGCGCGGCATCGGCTTCTGGCGCTTCACCCTGGGCAGCGCGGCCACCACGGCGCTGATCACCGCGTTGGCGCTGCGCTACTTCTATGTCAGCGACCGCTGGGCGGCGCAGGTACAGGCCAATGCCCGCGCGCAGGCCGACGCCCTGCAGGCGCGCATCCGCCCGCACTTCCTGTTCAACAGCATGAACCTGATCGCCAGCCTGCTGCATCGCGACCCGGCGGTGGCCGAGCGTGCCGTGCTCGACCTGTCCGATCTGTTCCGTGCCGCGCTGGGTGCCGGCGAGGGCGATTCGACCCTGCGCGATGAGTGCGAACTGGCCGAACGCTATCTGTCGATTGAATCACTGCGCCTGGGCGACCGCCTGCGGGTGCATTGGCAGCGCGATGAACCCCTGCCCTGGGACCTGCCGATGCCGCGGCTGGTGCTGCAGCCGCTGGTGGAAAACGCGGTGCTGCACGGCATCTCGCGCCTGCCCGAAGGCGGCACCATCGAGCTGCATCTGGCCTGTGTGGGCAGCGAGCTGCAGATCCGCGTACGCAATCCTGCACCGGATCCGCAGGTGCCCGGGCTGGCCCTGGCCCAGGGAGCGGGCCACGCCCAGCACAGCATCGGCCATCGCCTGAGCTGGCGCTTCGGCCGCGCCGCGCGGATGACGGCTGGCTGGAGCGAGGGCTACTATGCCTGCCAGGTGACAGTGCCGATCCAGTGAGGGGACGATCGTGAGGGTAGTCATCGCCGATGACGAACCGCTGGCGCGCGAGCGCCTGCGCAGCCTGTTGGCCGCGCAGGAAGGGGTGGACGTAGTGGCCGAGGCCGGCAACGGCGAGCAGGCCCTGCACGCGTGCGCCGAACTGCAGCCGGACCTGGTGCTGCTGGATATCGCCATGCCCGGCCTGGACGGCCTGGAAGCGGCCCGCCACCTGGCCAGTTTCGAGCCCAGGCCGGCGGTGGTGTTCTGCACCGCCTACGATGCGCACGCGCTGTCGGCGTTCGAGGCAGCGGCCATCGATTACCTGATGAAGCCGGTGCGCGCCGAGCGGCTGGCAGCGGCGATCGCGCGTGCCCGCACCTTCCTGGCCGGCCGTGACGGGCAACCCCAGCACACCGGCGGCCAGGCTCGCAGCATGCTGTGTGCCCGCCTGCGCGGCAGCCTGCGATTGATTCCGCTGGACGATATCCACTATCTGCAGGCCGAAGAAAAGTACGTGGTGGTTCATCACGCGCGTGGCGAGGACCTGATCGAGGAATCGTTGAAGTCGCTGGAGGAGGAGTTCGCCAGCCGCTTCGTGCGCATCCATCGCAACTGCCTGGTGGCGCGCCACGAACTGGTGGAGCTGCGGCGTGGCAGCGGAGGCCAGGTGCAGGCGGTGCTGCGGCATGGCAAGCAGCCGCTCGAAGTGAGCCGGCGCTGCGTGGCGACGCTGAAGCAGGAATTGCGGCATCTGTAGGTTTTCCGCGCGGCCTGCGGCCGCGACTGCTTCGACATCAACAGCAACAGCAACAGCAACAGCGGGTTGGTCGGCTCTGTGTTGTTGCGTGTTGGGTGAGGCGGGATGGGCGGGCGGGACACGCCGTAAACCCATCCATGGGGGCTCGATGGCGCCATCCATGGCGCCAACGGTCCCGCCCGCCCATCCCGCCTCGCCCTCGCGAATTTCCAGGTGACGGACGGCAAAGGCTTTGTTGTTATCGGGCGGGAAAGAGGGGTCAGATCCCTTTTCCTGCGGAAAAGGGATCTGACCCCGGAAGCCGCCGGCTGTTGCTTCTGCTTCTGCTCTTTCTTTTTTCTTTTGATCTTCCGTGGCTGACGCACACGGAAACTGTCAGAGGCCGGACGGGGTGGGCTGCGTGGGGGTGTCCGCGGCATGGATGCCGCGGCCAAGCCCCCAGGGATGGGTTTACGGCGTCCCCCGCGCAGCCCACCCCGCCCGGCCAAGCACAGCTGTTGCTTGCACGACCACACCAGCCACGAGGGGCTCCGCCGTTGGCCGTATCCCGCCGATAGGCGCGATAATGAAGGGATGGAAACCGTCCGCATCGCTACCCGCAAGAGCCCGCTCGCCCTCTGGCAGAGCGAACACGTCGCCGACCGCCTGCGCCAGGCACATCCCGATCTGCACGTGGAACTGGTGCCGATGAGCACCCGCGGCGATGAAGTGCTTGACCGCTCGCTGGCGGCCATCGGTGGCAAGGGCCTGTTCCTCAAGGAACTGGAGCTGGCCATGCTGCGTGGCGAGGCCGACTGCGCGGTGCACTCGTTGAAGGATGTGCCGATGGAACTGGATGCGCCGTTCGCGCTGCCGGCAATGCTGACCCGCCACGATCCGGCCGATGGTTTCGTCTCCAACCT
Source organism: Stenotrophomonas sp. MYb57 (assembly GCF_002966815.1). Lineage (NCBI taxonomy): Bacteria > Pseudomonadati > Pseudomonadota > Gammaproteobacteria > Lysobacterales > Lysobacteraceae > Stenotrophomonas > Stenotrophomonas sp. MYb57. The sequence continues at coordinate 4,084,546 of NZ_CP023271.1, read as the reverse complement.
GTATGCCTCGCTGGATGCACTGCCGATCGGTGCGCGCGTCGGTACCTCGTCACTGCGCCGCCAGGCCCAGCTGCGTGCGCTGCGCCCGGACCTGGAACTGCTGGACCTGCGCGGCAACGTCAACACCCGTCTGGCCAAGCTCGACAACGGCGGCTACGACGCCATCGTGCTGGCCGTGGCCGGGCTGGAACGGCTGGGCCTGGGCAATCGCATCGTCGCCCGCCTGCAGCCGCCGCAGTGGTTGCCGGCGCCGGCGCAGGGCGCGGTGGCGGTGGAGTGCGATGGCGGCAATGCCGCGCTGATGGCGCTGTTTGCAGGCCTGGATGACGCCGCCACGCGCGCCTGTGTGGAAGCGGAGCGGGCCATGAACCGCGCGCTGCATGGCAGCTGCCATGTGCCGGTGGCGGCGATCGCGCAGTGGCAGGGCCAGGACCTGCACCTGCAGGGGCTGGTCGGCAGCGCCAGTGACGGCCGCGCGGTGCGCGCCGACGCCGTGGGCCCGGCCAGCGACCCGGAAGTGCTGGGCCAGCGCGTGGCGAAGATGCTGCTGGATGCGGGTGCTGGCGAGCTGTTGAACGTCTGAGCCACCGCAGGTAGTGCCGGCCGCTGGCCGGCAACCTCATGATCCCGATGGAATGCAGTTGCCGGCCGGCGGCCGGTACTACCAGAAGCAGAACGGGCGCCAGGCGCCCGTTTCGCTTATTTGAACTTGTAGACCACGTTCATCGTGGTCAGCGTATCGGTCTTGCGCTTGTCCTCGGCGACGTCGCTGTTGTAACGCGCCTGCCAGCCGGCCTTCAGCGCCAGGTGCTCGTTCATGCTCACCGAGACACCGAAATCGTTCTGGCCGAAGGTGTTGTACGAACCCGATTCGACCAGCAGCGTGTTGATCAGGTCGGTGTTGTCGGTCAGCGAGTACTTCAGGTCGAACAGGCCGCGACCGATCAGGCCGGTGCGGGTGCGGTCGTCCTCGGTGCTGTGGGTGCGGCGCACACCGGGGCCGATCTGCGCATCGAACGAGAAACGCTCGGTGTTCCACAGCCGGGTGCCGTAACCCAGACCGAACGAGCTCTGCCGGTCGTAGGTGGCGAAATCATCACGCTCGGTACGTACCGTGGCCGTCAGCTGGCGATGTTCGCCCAGCTGCAGCGCGCTGCCTGCACTGCCGGTGTAGCGGTTGGCGGTGGTGTTGTTGCGGCGCGTGGTGGTGCCGTCGTCGCTGGTTTCGGTCACCTTGGAGCTGGAGCGCAGGCCGAACAGGTCCATGCTGTGCACCCAGTCGCCATCGGTGTAGCGCAGGCGCAGGCGGCCGTTGAAGCTCTCGGTGCTGCTGTTGCCACGTGCCGACGCGAAGCCGAGTTCGCCACCACTGCCGCTCCACGGCGAGGACATCGCCGCCAGTTCGGAGGCATCCTGCGCATACGCCAGCGGGGCGCAGAGCAGCAAGGGGACCAGCAGGGACACGCGCAGGGACATCGAGGCTTCTCCGAAGCGGTTGGCAGCCGGTGATGATACTGGAAGCGTGATGACCGTCCGAATCGCCCGTCCCGCCTGCTTCAGCAGGCGTTGTCGGCCAGGCCCATTCAGGGCAGGTCGATCTGCAGGGCAGGATCGTTGAAGCGCGAGTACCGCAGCCGCAGCTGGAAGGGCTTGCCGTTGTTGTGGCCGCTGCGCACGATCTGCCGCGGCAGGCCCTGCGCATCCACCCAGTACTCCAGGCGCTCACCGGCCGTGGCGCCACGCAGGCGGTAGTGGCGGGTGCTGACGCCGTCCAGCGTCTGCTCGCCCAGGTCTTCGGCCTGCAGGGCCTGTGCGGGGATATCGGCAGGCAGCGGGCTGCGCCATTGCTCCAGCAGCCCCGGCGGGGTCGGCACCTGGCGGATCGCATCGTCGGCCTGCAGGAACATGGTGTCGCCGATGATCACCTGTGGTCCGGCAGGGGTCTGTACCCGGAACCGGTCCGGGGCGACGAAGTCCATCGCGGTACGCACCGGCTGCTGCGCGCCCAGCACCTCCAGCTCGGCATGGAAGCTGCGCAGGGCGGCAAAGCGCTGGCTGGCAGACAGCACCGCCTGCGCCGGATCGGCAGCGGGGACGGGCGTCGCAGCGTCGGTGGGCGCCGGTGCGCGGTCGCAGGCGGCCAGCAGCAGGCAGGCCAGCAGGGGCAGGACAGACAACCGGCGCATCGGGCGCTCCACGGGGCAGGGGGCGCCCACGATAGCCCAATCGTCCGCCACAACGCCCGAGACTCGGACATAATCGGGGGCATGGACCGATACGAACGCATCACCGCCCTGCATCGTCTGCTCAAGTCCGCACGCTATCCGGTGACGGTGGCGACCCTGCAGGACAAGCTCGGTTGCTCCCGGGCCACCGTCTACCGCGACCTGGCGTTCCTGCGCGATGCGCTGATGGCGCCGATCGAGGGCGATGGCGAGGCCGGCTTCCGCTACCTGGCCGACGAGAGCGACCGCTTCGAGCTGCCCGGCCTGTGGCTGAGCTCGGAGGAGCTGCACGCCCTGCTGGCCTCGCAGCACCTGCTGGCCCGTACCGGCGGCGGCGTGCTGTCTTCGGTGCTGGCGCCGCTGCAGCAGCGCATCGAGAGCCTGCTGGCCGCCCAGGCCGGTGTTTCCAGCTGGCCGGTGGATCGGGTGCGGGTGATTCCGCACCGTGGCCGCAAGTTCGATGAAGCCAGCTTCCGTTCGGTGGCCTCGGCGGTGCTGGAGCGCAAGCAGCTGGGCTTTGAGTACCGCGCCCGCTCGACCGACGAAGCGACCAAGCGCACCGTATCGCCGCAACGGCTGACCCATTACCGCGACAACTGGTACCTGGACGGCTGGGACCATGATCGCGAGGCCCTGCGCAGCTTTGCGGTGGACCGCATCTACAAGGCACGGGTGATCGACAGCACCGCCCGCGATGTCGCCGACAGCGAACTGGACGAGCAGCTCGGCGCCAGCTACGGCATCTTCTCCGGTGCGCCCAAGGGCTGGGCAACCATCCTGTTCAGTGCCAAGGCCGCGCGCTGGGTGGCCGACGAGCACTGGCACTCCAAGCAGCAGGGACGCTTCCTCGCCGATGGCCGCTACGAATTGAAAGTGCCCTACAGCGTGTCGCGCGAACTGTTGATGGACGTGTTGCATTACGGGTCCGATGCCGAGATCGTCGAGCCGATGATGCTGCGCGAGCAGGCCAAGGCACTGCTGGAACTGGCCCTGACCAACTACGAAAAATCCTGACACCTCCCCCGAGATCGATTGCGCCCATGAAGAAGACCCTGTTGCTGCCCCTGTTCGCCGCTGCGCTGGCCCTGACCGCCTGCGGCAAGTCCGGTGAGCCTTCGCAGAAGCTGGTGGTGGCCGCCACCGCCGTGCCGCACGCCGAGATCCTGGAAGTGGTCAAGCCGATCCTCAAGCAGGAAGGCGTGGAGCTGGACGTGCGCGTGTTCAACGACTACGTGCAGCCCAACGACCAGCTGGTGCAGAAGCAGGTGGATGCCAACTACTTCCAGACCGAACCGTACCTGGACGCCTACAACCGTGATCGCAAGACCGACCTGACCAAGGTGGTGGGCGTGCACATCGAGCCGTTCGGTGCCTACTCGCGCAAGATCAAGTCGCTGGCCGAACTGCGTGAAGGGGCCGATGTGGTGATCCCCAACGACCCCAGCAACAACAGCCGCGCGCTGATCCTGCTGCACAAGGCCGGCGTGATCGAGCTGAAGGATCCGACCAACGCACTGGCCACCCAGCGCGACATCGTCTCCAACCCGAAGAACCTGAAGTTCCGCGAGCTGGATTCGGCCATGCTGCCGCGCGTGCTCGACCAGGTCGATCTGGCCCTGATCAACACCAACTATGCGCTGGATGCCGGCCTCAACCCGACCAAGGACGCGCTGGCGATCGAGAGCAAGGACTCGCCGTACGTGAACTTCCTGGTCGCCCGCCCGGACAACAAGGACGACGCCCGCGTGCAGAAGCTGGCCAAGGCGCTGACCGGCCCGCAGGTGAAGGCCTTCATCGAGACCAAGTACAAGGGCGCGGTGCTGCCGGCGTTCTGATGTTGGGGTAGCGCCGGGCCATGCCCGGCGGAATGGGTGTCGCCGGGCATGGCCCGGCGCTACCGCCCTCAATCGACATGGAAGGCGAGGGTGGCGGCCACGGCCTGCTGCCACCCGGCGTAGAGTTTCTCGCGCCGGGCCACCGCCATCTGCGGTTCGAAGCGGCGATCCAGCCCCCACTGTGCCGCGATCTGTTCGCGGCTCTCCCAGAAGCCGACCGCCAGCCCGGCCAGGTAGGCCGCACCCAGCGCGGTGGTCTCGGTCACCCGCGGTCGCAGCAGGGGGACGCCGAGGATGTCGGCCTGGAAGCTGGCAAGTAAGTCGTTGCCGATCGCGCCGCCATCGGCGCGTAGTTCACTGAGCGAGATGCCCGCATCGGACTGCATCGCATCCAGAACGTCGCGGGTCTGGTAGGCCATCGCCTCCAGCGCTGCGCGCACGAAGTGGGCCTTGCCGGTGCCACGGGTCAGGCCGAACATCGCACCGCGCACGTCGCTGCGCCAATACGGTGCACCCAGGCCGACGAAGGCCGGCACCAGGTACACCCCCGCGCTGTCCGGCACCTGTGCAGCCAAGGCCTGGCTGTCAGCAGCGCGATCGATCATGCGCAGCCCATCGCGCAGCCACTGCACCACCGAGCCGGCGATGAAGATCGACCCCTCCAGCGCGTATTCCACCTTTCCCTCCAGGCCCCAGGCAATGGTGGTCAGCAGGCCATTGCGCGAGCGTACGGCCTGCGTGCCGGTGTGCATCAGCATGAAGCAGCCGGTGCCATAGGTGTTCTTGACCATGCCTGGCTGGAAGCAGGCCTGGCCGAACAGCGCGGCCTGCTGGTCGCCGGCGATGCCGGCAATCGGGATCGGATGGTCGAAGAAGAACTGCGGGCGCGTGTGCGCGTATACCGAACTGGAATCGCGCACCTGCGGCAGCATCGCACGCGGGATGTCCAGCAGGGCCAGCAGGTCCTCGTCCCAGTCCAGGGTATGGATGTTGAACAGCAGCGTACGTGCGGCGTTGCTGTAGTCGGTCACGTGCGCCTGGCCGCCGCTGAGATTCCACACCAGCCAGCTGTCGATGGTGCCGAACAGCAGCTCGCCACGTTCGGCCCGCTGCTGCGCGCCTTCCACGTGGTCGAGGATCCAGCGGATCTTGGTGGCCGAGAAATAGGCGTCGATCAGCAGACCGGTGCGCTCGCGGATCAGCGCTTCGTGGCCGCCGGACTTCAGCCGCTCGCAGATCGCCTGGCTCTGCCGCGACTGCCAGACGATGGCGTTGTGGATCGGCTGGCCGCTGGCACGGTCCCAGACCACGGTGGTTTCGCGCTGGTTGGTGATGCCCAGTGCGGCGATGTGGCGGGGATCGATCTGTTCGCGGCTGAGCAGTTCGGTGATCGTGGCATAGACGCTTGTCAGGATCTCGCGCGGGTCATGCTCGACCCACCCCGGCTGTGGAAACAACTGGGCAAACTCGCGCTGCGCGCTGCCGACGATGTCGCCGGCGCGATCGAACAGGATCGCGCGCGAACTGGTGGTTCCCTGGTCGATGGCCAGCACGTAGCGGGGCGTCATGCAGCGTCTCCGGTGGCGATGTTGGGATCGTAATGCATCGGTGGCGCCGGGCCGCGCGCGGCATTACCGGCGACGTGAATCCATCCAGGCCTGCAGCCGTGCCGCCTGCGCGGCGTCCATCTGCAGCCCCAGCTTGCTTCGCCGCCACAGTACATCCTCGGCGCTGCGGGCCCACTCGTGGTCGCACAGGAACGCCACCTCGCGTGCGTGCAGGTCCGCGCCAAAGTATTCGCCCAGATCGAACAGGCTGCGTGCGCCGTGCAGCAGATCGATGCTGCGACTGCCATAGGCGCTGGCCCAGCGCCGCAGCGTGGCCTCCGGCAGCCAGGGGGCCTGGTGCCGAAGCTGTTCCCGTGCCTGCCCGGCATCGCCCCAGTCGCTGCCGGGCAGTGGCTCGCCTGCCGCCGTCCAGGCGGGGCGGGCGTGCGGCAGATAGGGGCGCAGCAGGTCCAGTGCCTCCTCGGCCAGTACCCGGTACGTGGTCAGCTTGCCGCCCAGCACGTGCAGCGCAGGCGCACCGTCGGCGTCCAGTTGCAGGCGATAGTCACGGCTCAGTTTGGCCGCGCGCGGGTCCGGGTCGGCCAGCAACGGGCGCACGCCGGCAAACTGCCAGACCACCTCGGCAGGTGCGACCGGATCGCGCAGGTAGCCGTTGGCAGCGCTGCACAGGTAGTCCACTTCCGCGGGCAGCACACTGCAGCGTGCGGGGTCGCCGCGATAGTCGGTGTCGGTGGTGCCGATGAGCAGATGGTCGTGGAAGGGCAGCAGGAACACCACACGGCCGTCGGGCTGCTGCAGCAGGCAGGCGCGGTCGTTCGGCCAGGCGCGGCGCAGCACGATGTGGCTGCCCTGGACCAGGCGCAGCGCAGGTCCGCCGCTGCGGGCGTGCATGCGCTCCAGCAGACCGCCGGCCCAGGGGCCTGCGGCGTTGACCACCGCCTGTGCCTGCACGGTCTGCTGATGGCCTGCGGCGTTCTCCAGTACGGCGTGCCAGCGTCCGTGCCCGCGTTGCAGGTCCACGCAGCGCGTGCCGGTCAGGATGCATGCACCCCGCTGCGCAGCATCGAGCGCGTTGAGGATGACCAGCCGCGCATCATCCACCTGCGCATCGGCGTAGCTGAAGGCGTTCTGCAGCTGTGGCGACAGCAACGCGCCGAGTGGATCGGCGTGCAGGTCCACGGCGCGCGACGCGGGGAAGGCGGGACTGCGCCGGCCCAGATGGTCGTACAGCCAGAGCCCGAGCCGCAGCATCCAGCGCGGGCGCAGGTGCGGCTGCCACGGAAGCACGAAGCACAGCGGCCGCACCAGGAACGGCGCCTGCCGACGCACCACTTCGCGCTCGCGCAGCGCCTTGCGCACCAGGCCGAACTCGCCCTGTTCCAGATAGCGCAGGCCGCCATGGATCAGCTTGCTGCTGGCGCTGGAGGTGTGTGCTGCCAGGTCGTGCTGTTCGCACAGCAGCACCTTCAGGCCGCGGCCGCTGGCATCACGGGCGATACCGGCGCCGTTGATGCCACCGCCGATCACCAGCAGGTCGACCTCGTGCATCGCGCCTCCGCATCCCGTCTGTGTAGATCCGACTGTCAGTCGACTCTACAGAACCCGGGTGACGGAAACGACGACGGGCCCCGAAGGGCCCGTCGCGGTACAACAAAGACGCAGAAGCGCTTAGAAGCGGGCGCCGATGCCGAAACCGACGGTCCACGGATCCATCTTCGCTTCGCCGATCTTCTCGCCGCCGACCTTCACGTCCGGACGCGAACGCATGTAGCGGGCGTCGGCACGGGCGAACCAGGTCGAGTTGATGTTCATGTCCACACCGACGGTGCCGATCACGCCCTTGGCGTCCTTCAGGCGGATGTCGGAGTCGCTGCCGTCGGCCAGGGTTTCATTGCTGAAGGCCGACTGGAAGTAGCCCACGCCCACGAACGGACGGAACACGTTGTCAGCCTGGCCGAAGTGGTACTGGCCGCTCAGCGCGACCGGCTGCTGCTCGACGTTGCCGAGGCGGGCATTGCCCGGGCCCTTCACCTTGTGGTCGAACTTGTCTGCAGCGCCCCACAGTTCAACGGCCCAGTTGTCGTTGATGTAGTAGCTGAAGCTGACGGTCGGTGCCGGGCCGCCATCGACCTTCTTGATGCCGTCGATCGGGTCATTCTTCGGCTGCAGCAGCGAGACGCCGCCAACCACGGCAAAATGCTTGCCCGAGGCGGTATCGGTGGTGCTGCTGTCCTGCGCGAAGGCAGCCGGTGCAAACGCGGCGGAGGTCAGCAGGGCGAGGCTCAGGATACGGATGGAGCGCATGGGGGAATCTCCTAATGTTTCTTGTTTTGGGCCCCCGGTTGCGGGGCGAGCACACCGTAGTCGCCCCAACATGAATCGAATCCGACGCGCGTTAAAAATTAGTTCGCACTGTTCAGCGAACAGCGCGAAATCCCTGTTTCCATGCGGTTTCTGCCTTCCTGGAATATTCATGCAGTTGGAGAAGATGTGAGCGCTGCAACGTTGTGCATCGGCCTGCCTGCGCAGGTGAACGCTGATTGCCGGGTGTTGCTGCTGGGTTCAATGCCCGGTATCGCTTCGTTGCAGGCACAGCATTACTACGCGCACCCGCGCAATCGTTTCTGGCCCTTGCTCGGCGATCTGTGCGGCTTCGACCCGGCAATGCCGTACGCGCAGCGACTGCAGGCGCTGGCAGCCAATGGTGTCGGCCTCTGGGATGTGATCGGCCGCTGCGAACGACGCGGAAGCCTGGATGCGGACATCGTGCGTGGCACGGAAGTGGCCAATGCACTTCCCGCACTGATCGCCGCACTGCCTGACCTGCAGCTGATCGGCTGCAACGGTGGCGCGGCCATGCAGGCCTTCCAGCGCTGGGTGCAGCCGCAGCTGGCCACGTCGGCCAAGGTGCTGGCGCTGCCGTCCACCAGTCCGGCCAACGCAGCGTGGTCCTTGCCGCGCCTGCGCCAGGCCTGGCAGCCGGTGGCCGTCGCACTGGCGACATCAAGCGGACATCGGCAGGACAATACGCTACCGACTGGAAGCGCCGGCGGGCCATGAGCAACAGCGTGTCCCGGCTGCGTGCGTACTGAAAACACCTGTAACGGTTGGCGCTGGCTCCCGCTGGCCGCACAATAGACGTTTCCCTACACCAGATTGCCGGAGTTCTCCCCATGGCCGAAATCAAGGAAGCACGTGTCCCCGATATCGGTGACTACAGCGATATCCCGGTAATCGAGGTGCTTGTTGCCGTCGGCGATACGGTGAAGAAGGACCAGGGCCTGGTCACGCTGGAAAGCGATAAAGCGACCATGGAGGTGCCGTCCTCGGTGGCCGGCGTGGTCAAGGAAATCAAGGTCAAGCTGGGCGACAGCCTGTCCGAAGGCAAGGTCGTGGCACTGATCGAAGTGGCCGACGGCGAGGCTGCCCAGCCGGCCGCTGCCGCTGCACCCGCCGCTGCACCCGCACCGGCCAAGGCCGCTGCTCCGGCCGCTGCCACCCAGGCCGCTCCCGCTCCGGCCGCTGCTGCCGCCCCCGCTGCCAGCGGCGGCGCGGTGGAAGCCCTGGTGCCGGATATCGGCGATTACAGCGGCATTCCGGTCATCGAAGTGCTGGTCGCCGTGGGCGATACGGTGAAGAAGGACCAGGGCCTGGTCACGCTGGAAAGCGACAAGGCCACCATGGAAGTGCCGTCGTCGGTCGCCGGCGTGGTCAAGGAGATCAAGGTCAAGGTCGGCGACAACCTGTCGCAGGGCAACGTGGTCGCCATCATCGAAGCCGAAGGCGCTGCCGCCCCGGCCCCGGGCAAGGCTGCCGCCGCTGCTGCCCCGGCCGCCGCCGAGACCGCTACCAAGGTCGAGCCGGTCGCCGTGCCGGCCCAGCCGGACAAGCTGGCCGCCCGCGAGATCGCCAGCGCCCCCTCGGCCGGCGCGCCGACCAGCCCGCCGGTACAGTTCAACGCCGATGGCGTGCTGCCGGCCAAGGTGCCCTACGCATCGCCGGTGGTGCGCGTGTTCGCCCGTGAGCTCGGTGTCGACCTGCTGCAGGTCAGTGGCAGCGAGAAGGGCGGCCGCATCACCAAGGCCGACGTGCAGAAGTTCGTCAAGGCCGCGCTCAGCGGCGGCGCTCCGGCAGCTGCCGGTGGCACCGTGGCTGCCGGCGGTGGCCTCAACCTGCTGCCGTGGCCGAAGGTTGATTTCAGCAAGTTCGGCGACGTTGAAGTGCAGCCGCTGTCGCGCATCAAGAAGATCTCCGGTGCGAACCTGGCCCGCAACTGGGCGATGATCCCGCACGTCACCCAGTTCGAGCAGGCCGACATCACCGACCTGGAAGGCCTGCGCGTGGCGCTGAACAAGGAGAACGAGAAGGCCGGCATCAAGCTGACCATGCTCGCCTTCCTGATCAAGGCCAGCGCTGCGGCGCTGAAGAAGTTCCCGGAGTTCAACGCCTCGCTCGATGCCAGCGGCGAGAACCTGACCCTGAAGAAGTACTTCAACATCGGTTTCGCTGCCGATACCCCGAACGGCCTGGTCGTTCCGGTCATCCGCGATGTCGACAAGAAGGGCGTGGTGCAGATCGCGCAGGAAACCGGCGAGCTGGCCAAGAAGGCGCGTGACGGCAAGCTGGGCCCGGCCGACATGAGCGGCGGTTGCTTCTCGATCAGCTCGCTGGGCGGCATCGGCGGCACCGCGTTCACCCCGATCGTCAATGCGCCGGAAGTGGCCATCCTCGGCGTCTCCAAGTCGTCCATCCAGCCGGTCTGGAATGGCAAGGAGTTCGCACCGAAGCTGATGCTGCCGCTGTCGCTGAGCTACGACCACCGCGTCATCGATGGCGCCCTGGCCGCACGCTTCACCACGTACCTCTCGCAGGTGCTGGCCGACATGCGCCGCGTGCTGCTGTAAGGCACCGCTTCGCCCCCACCGTGCGGCCGCTGCCCCTGGCGCGGCCGCCTGTCGAAACGCAGTGACAGCCCGCCGGCCACGCCGGTCGGGCACGAGGAAAACCCACCATGGCCACGATTGAAATCAAGGTTCCCGACATCGGCGATTACAGCGATGTGCCGGTGATCGAAGTGCTGGTCGCCGTTGGCGATACGGTGAAGAAAGACCAGGGTCTGGTGACCCTGGAGTCGGACAAGGCGACCCTGGAAGTGCCGTCCTCGGCAGCCGGCGTGGTCAAGGAAATCAAGGTCAAGCTGGGCGACACCCTGTCCGAGGGTGCCGTTGTCGTGCTGCTGGAGTCCGAAGGCGCTGCTGAAGCGCCGGCCAAGGCCGCTGCGCCGGCCCCAGCGGCCGCCGCCCCGGCCAGCAAGCCGCCGGTGACGCCGTCGCACCGCGCCCCCGCCGAGCCTGCAGCACCGAAGCCGGCGCTGGCCAGTGGCAAGGCCGCCGACATCGAATGCGAAATGGTCGTGCTGGGCTCGGGCCCGGGCGGCTACACCGCCGCCTTCCGCGCCGCCGACGTCGGCCTGGATACGGTGCTGGTCGAACGCTACGCCAGCCTCGGCGGCGTCTGCCTCAACGTGGGCTGCATTCCGTCCAAGGCACTGCTGCACGCCGCTGCGGTGATCGACGAAGTCGCCCATGCCGGTGATTTCGGCGTCGAGTTCGGCAAGCCGACCATCACCCTGGACAAGCTGCGCCAGTACAAGGAAAAGGTCGTCAACCAGCTGACCAAGGGCCTGGCCGGCATGGCCAAGCAGCGCAAGGTCCGCAATGTGCAGGGCGTTGGTACGTTCGTGTCGGCCAACGAGCTGCTGATCACCGCTGAAGACGGCAGCACCCAGTTGCTGCGCTTCCAGAAGTGCATCATCGCCGCCGGTTCGCAGGCGGTGAAGCTGCCGAACTTCCCGTGGGACGACAAGCGCGTGATGGACTCCACCGACGCACTGGAACTGGCCGAAGTGCCGGGTTCGCTGCTGGTCGTCGGTGGTGGCATCATCGGCCTGGAAATGGCCACCGTGTATGGCGCGCTGGGCAGCAAGGTCACCGTGGTCGAGTTCATGGACCAGCTGATGCCGGGCGCCGACAAGGACCTGGTCAAGCCGCTGGCCGACCGCCTGAAGAAGCAGGGCATTGACGTGCACCTGAAGACCAAGGCCTCCGGCGTGACCGCCGATGCCAAGGGCATCACCGTGACCTTCGAAGCCGCCGAGGAAGGCCAGACGCCGGCATTGGCGCAGGGCACCTTCGACCGCGTGCTGGTGGCCGTGGGTCGTTCGCCGAACGGCAAGAAGATCGATGCTGAAAAGGCCGGCGTGCAGGTGACCGATCGTGGCTTCATTCCGGTCGACCGGCAGATGCGCACCAACGTGCCGCACATCTTTGCCATCGGCGACATCGTCGGCAACCCGATGCTGGCCCACAAGGCCACGCACGAGGGCAAGCTGGCGGCCGAAGTGGCTGCCGGGCACAAGAAGGAGTGGGTCGCGCGGGTGATTCCGTCGGTGGCCTACACCAACCCGGAAATCGCCTGGGTTGGCGTCACCGAGACCGAAGCCAAGGCCAAGGGCCTGAAGGTTGGCGTGGCCAAGTTCCCGTGGGCCGCCAGCGGCCGCGCGATCGGCATCGGTCGCACCGAGGGCTTCACCAAGCTGATCTTCGACGAGGACAGCCACCGCATCATCGGCGGTGCGATCGTCGGCGTGCACGCCGGTGACCTGCTGGCCGAGATCGGCCTGGCGATCGAGATGGGTGCCGAGGCCGAGGATATCGGCCACACCATCCATGCGCACCCGACACTGAGCGAATCGGTGGCGATGGCCTCGGAAATCTACGACGGCACGATCACCGATCTGTACATGCCGAAGAAGAAATAAGGCGCCCGCGCCTTCCCGAACAAAAAGCCCCGGCATTGCCGGGGTTTTTTTGTTTCTCCGTTCCGGATTTTTGCGAGCTGTAGGGCCGCTGCGCGGGCGGCAGGCATTTCGACAAATGTCCCCCGTCGCCCGCCTTCGGCGGTCGCCTCCTCCTTTACTTTGTCGAAACGCCTGCCGCCCGCGCAGCGGCTCGGCTTGCGGAAGGCGGAAGCCACAACCACTCCCACCGCAGCGGCTGCCTGGATGCCTGACACGCGGAGGGAGAGGGGGCTGGGTGCGAAGTAAAGGAGGAGGTGACGGCCGCAGGCCGGCGCCGGGGGACATTCGCACCCAGCCCCCTCTCCCTCCAGCGCTCGACCAACCCGCTTCTGCTCTTCTGCCAGGAAGCCACAAAAAAACGCGGCCCCCGATGTTCCGGAGGCCGCGCCAGGAGAGAGAGTGCTGTGGAAGGGGAGCAGGGCTTAGAAGGTGACGCTGATACCCGCCACCGGGCCCTTGAATTCCTGCTTCAGGCCGATGGTGCCGTCGCTGCCCTTCTTGTCCGCATCCAGCTTGAACCAGTCGTAGCCGGCGAATACGCCGAAGTTCTGGGTGAAGCGGTAATCGACGATCGCGTTGGCGCGGCTGAGGTCACCCTTGTAGTCGTCGAAGCTGCCCCAGCGCGTGTTGAGGTACTGGCCCTGCAGGGTGATCATCCACTTTTCGGACGGGGTGAAGCTCAGGCGTGCACCGACCACCGGCGCCACACCGTCGGTCTTCTCGTCCAGGAACTGGCCTTCATACACCGTGCCCAGGTCGGCGTAGCCCTTGGTGCTGACCTTGGCGTATTCGGCACCCAGCTGCAGGCCGAGGTCGAACTTCTCGGTGTCCACCACCGAGTAGTCATACACCAGGCTGGCCACCTGGTACTTCAGCTCCGCCTTGACGAAGCTGTCGGCCGGCACGTTGACGTTGCCGAAGGAAATGTCCTGGCCAAGCGTCTCGCGGCGGTCCTTGTCGTACTTGAAGTAGTTGAACAGCAGGCGCTGGCGGTTGCTGATGCGGAACATGCCGTCGATGCGCGGCTCCCATTCCTTGCCGCCCAGCTTGAAGTCCTCGGAGAAGCCGATGTCCTGGCCGGCGACATTGGTGTTGCCGCGCAGGGTGTTGTCCGAGTCGATGTTCATCGCACCCAGGCGAAGGGCGAAGCGGTCATCGCCTTCGGCGGCATGGGCGGAGGAGGCGAACGACGCGCCGGCGGCGAGAAGCGAGAGGGCGAGCAGGGTGGGGACGGAGCGCATCGAAAGAGTCCTTGCAGTGGTTCATCGGAATGAAGGCCACTTTGCCGGACGTCGCTGTCCACCATTCGTGAAGGTATGGTCCACGCGATGTGGACGGTTCAGCGCTGTCAGCGCCCTGCGAAAAGATGGCCCCGGAGCGGCGCTTCGGGGCCATCATGGGGACCTGCAGGCGAAGCGTCGACGAGGTAGCTGCAGGCAGGTCGGAAGATGGGACCACGGCCGTCGGCGGAAAGTTCCGCCGCCTGCGACCAAAGTTCAATGCGTTGCACCGCAACATCGCGCAGATGGCATTGTCCCCGTGGTGGGCTGCAAAACCGCAGCCCTTACCGCAACTTGCGCTGTTCCGATATGAACAGGCAGCGGTTGTCTCGCAAATTGTCCCATTGCTATAATTTGGCGGCTCGATGAGGCCCCCCTGCTGTAGTCGCCTCAGCCATCCACTTGTAACCACGCGGGACGTCCTGTGCTGAACTCCGTAGAAACGGGTCGGCGACTGATGCTGCGCGCCGCGGTCTACCCGCTGGCCGCGGTGGCTGTCCTGGCTCTGGCCTTCCTGCTGGTGGGGCCGAAGTATGCCCTTGGTGCCCTGGCATCCGGTGTGGCGGTTTCGGCCGGTGGTTGGGTGGCGGCACGGATGGCGCTGGGTGGTGGTGCGCTGGGGGCCGGTTCGGCCATGGCACGCCTGATCGTTGCGATCGTGGCCAAGTGGGCGCTCGTTTTTGGTGTCCTGATGGTGGGGTTCCTGGTCTTCAAGCTGCCTGCACTGGCGCTGTTGGCCGGTATCGCCGTCGGGCTGATGTTCCAGGTCCTGGCCATGGCCAGGCGCTAATCGAATTCATTTAACTTAAGGTTCCGGACACATGGCAGGCGAGGCGCTTACACCCACCTCCTACATCCAGCATCACCTGCACAATCTGACTGCAGGTCATGGCACCCCGTGGGCGATCCACGTGGACACGCTGGTAACCTCGCTGCTGATGGGCCTGGTGATGGTCGTCGCCTTCTGGATGGCGACCCGCAAGGCCACCTCCGGCGTGCCGGGCAAGTGGCAGGCATTCGTCGAGATCTGCCTGGAGTTCGTTGACCGCCAGGCCAAGGACACCTATCACGGCACCAGCAAGCTGGTGACCCCGATCGCGATCACGATCTTCTTCTGGATCCTCCTGATGAACCTCATCAAGATGATCCCGGCCGACTTCATCGCCAAGCCGCTTGAACTGATGGGCGTGCCGTACTGGAAGCCGGTCCCCACCGCCGACGTCAATGCCACCCTGGGCATGTCGATCAGCGTGTTCTTCCTGATGCTGTTCTTCGCGTTGCGCGCCAAGGGTATTGGTGGTTTCACCAAGGAATTCCTGACCGCACCGTTCGGCAAGTGGATGATGCCGTTCAACCTGATCCTGAACATCGTCGAGTGGCTGAGCAAGCCGATTTCGCTGGCGATGCGACTGTTCGGCAACATGTTCGGCGGTGAAATCGTGTTCCTGCTGATCTGGGTGCTGGGCGGTGCAGGTATCGCCGGCATGTTTGCAGGCGCGTTCGCCGGCTTCGGCTGGATGCTGTTCCACCTGCTGGTGATCCCGCTGCAGGCCTTCATCTTCATGATGCTGTCCATCGTGTACCTGAGCCTGTCGGAAGACGCTCACTGAGTTTCGCTTCACCCTTCATCCGTTTGTTTCTAAACCCTTAGCAATCAAGTTCCTGGAGAAAACCATGTACTTCGCCGTCCTGACCAATCTCGCCCAAGTTCAGAGCTCCACCGTCCTCGCCGTCGGCATCATGATCGGCCTGGCCGCGCTGGGCGCCGGTCTGGGTCTGGCCATCATGGCCGGTAAGTTCCTGGAGTCGGCCGCGCGCCAGCCGGAACTGATCCCGGTCCTGCAGGTCCGCATGTTCATCACCGCCGGCCTGATCGACGCCGCCTTCATCATCTCGGTCGCCGTGGGCCTGCTGTTCGCCTTCGCCAACCCGCTGGTCGGCGAGTTCGTCTCGCGCCTGCCGGCAATCGCTGGCTGATCCAGCGAAAGTGAAACGACCGGGCGCCGCAGGCGCCTGGTCGCGGATGAAGGTTCGGAGGCGCCGCCCGTGTGGCGGCGCATCCATCCCGTCACAACCGACTGAGCGAACCCCATGGATATCGGTTTTACCCTCATCGCCCAGGCCCTGGCCTTTGCCGCCCTGATCTGGCTCATCGCGACCAAGATCTGGCCGCCGCTGATGAACGCGATCGAAGAGCGCCAGCAGAAGATCGCTGAAGGCCTCGCTGCTGCCGACCGCAGCCAGAAAGATCTGGCCCAGGCGCAGGACAAGGTCAATGAAGCGCTGAAGGAAGCCCGCACCAAGGCCAACGAGATCATCGACCAGGCCCACGCGCGTGCCAACCAGATCGTCGACGCGGCCCGCAACGAAGCTGTTGCCGAAGCCACCCGTCAGAAGGACCTGGCCCAGGCCGAAATCGACGCCGCCGCCAACCGTGCCCGTGAAGATCTGCGCAAGCAGGTGTCCGCGCTGGCCGTGACCGGTGCCGAAAAGCTGCTCAAGCGCGAAATCGACGCCAACGCCCACAAGGCGCTGCTCGACGAGCTGGCCTCGGAGATTTAAGGATGAGCCAGGCCCTCACGCTTGCCCGCCCGTACGCCCGCGCCGCCTTCGCGACCGCGCGTGACGAAGGCGCGTTCGCGCCGTGGTCGGACGCTTTGGCGTTCTCCGCCCACGTCGCCGCCGACCCGCGCGTGGCGGCCCTGCTCGCCAACCCGGAGCTGGGTCGCGATGACGCCATCGCCCTGCTGGCGCCGGAGTCCCGCGGCGAGACCTACTCGCGCTTCCTGGCTGTGCTTGCCGAGTCGCATCGTCTGCCGCTGCTGCCGGAGATCGCCGGCATGTTCGACGCCCTGCGCGCCGAGGCCGAGCACGTGGTCAAGGCCACGGTGACCTCCGCGGCCGAGCTGTCGGTTGCCGAGCTGGACGCGATCAAGGCCGCGCTGCGCAAGCGCTTCAACCGCGAGGTCGAAGTGGCCACCGCGGTCGACGCCTCGCTGATCGGCGGCGCTGTGATCGACGCCGGCGACGTGGTCATCGATGGTTCGCTGAAGGGCAAGCTGGCCCGTCTGCAGACCGCGCTCGCTAACTGAATTCATTTAACGTCCGGCCCCGCTGCCGGCACTAGGACTTGACGATGGCAACCACGCTCAACCCCTCCGAAATCAGCGAACTGATCAAGAACCGCATCGAGAAGGTCAAGCTGGCCGCGGAATCGCGCAACGAAGGCACCGTGACCAGCGTGTCCGACGGCATCGTGCGCATCTTCGGTCTGGCCGACGTGATGCAGGGCGAAATGATCGAACTGCCGAACAACACCTTTGCCCTGGCCCTGAACCTGGAGCGCGACTCGGTCGGCGCCGTGGTCCTGGGTGGCTACGAGAACGTGCGCGAAGGTGACGTCGCCAAGACCACCGGCCGCATCCTGGAAGTGCCGGTCGGTCCGGAACTGCTGGGCCGCGTCGTCAACGCGCTCGGCGAGCCGATCGACGGCAAGGGCCCGCTGGCCACCCAGCTGACCGCTCCGGTGGAGCGCGTTGCTCCGGGCGTGATCTGGCGCAAGTCGGTCGACCAGCCGGTGCAGACCGGTTACAAGTCGGTCGACTCGATGATCCCGATCGGCCGTGGCCAGCGCGAGCTGGTCATCGGTGACCGCCAGACCGGCAAGACCGCACTGGCCATCGATGCGGTGATCAACCAGAAGGGCACCGGCATCAAGTGCGTGTACGTAGCGATCGGCCAGAAGGCTTCGACCGTTGCCAACATCGTGCGCAAGCTGGAAGAGAACGGCGCCCTGGCGCACACCATCGTGGTGGCTGCCACCGCATCCGAATCGGCCGCGATGCAGTACATCAGCGCCTACTCGGGCTGCACCATGGGCGAGTACTTCATGGACCGCGGCGAAGACGCGCTGATCGTGTACGACGATCTGTCCAAGCAGGCCGTGGCCTACCGCCAGATCTCGCTGCTGCTGAAGCGCCCGCCGGGCCGTGAAGCCTACCCGGGTGACGTGTTCTACCTGCACTCCCGTCTGCTCGAGCGCGCTGCCCGCGTGTCCGAAGAGTACGTCGAGAAGTTCACCAACGGTGCGGTGACCGGCAAGACCGGTTCGCTGACCGCGCTGCCGATCATTGAGACCCAGGCCGGCGACGTTTCCGCGTTCGTTCCGACCAACGTGATCTCGATCACCGACGGCCAGATCTTCCTGGAAACCGATCTGTTCAACGCCGGCATCCGCCCGGCCGTGAACGCCGGTATCTCGGTGTCGCGCGTCGGTGGTTCGGCGCAGACCAAGATCATCAAGAAGCTGTCCGGCGGCATCCGTATCTCGCTGGCCCAGTACCGCGAGCTGGCTGCGTTCGCGCAGTTCGCCTCGGACCTGGACGAAGCCACCCGCAAGCAGCTTGAGCGCGGCCAGCGCGTCACCGAGCTGATGAAGCAGAAGCAGTACGCGCCGATGTCGATCGCCAACCAGGCGCTGTCGATCTACGCCGTCAACGAGGGTTACCTCGACGACGTGCCGGTCAGCAAGCTGCTGGCGTTCGAAGAAGGCCTGCACGCGCATTTCGCCAACACCCAGGGCGAACTGATCGGCAAGGTCAACGCCACCGGCGGTTGGGACAACGACATCGAAGGTGCCTTCAAGAAGGGCATCGTCGAGTTCAAGACCACCGGCAGCTGGTAATCGAGGTCCTGTAGAGCGGAGCGATGCTCCGCTGGACCAGACGATCAAACGGTTGAACAACGCGGGGCCCCGGCCCCGCGCCACGGGAATAAAAGATGGCAAGCGGACGCGAAATCAAAACCAAGATCAAGAGCGTGCAGAACACCCGCAAGGTGACGCGCGCCCTGGAAATGGTCTCGGCCTCCAAGATCCGCAAGGCGCAGGATCGGATGAAGACCTCGCGTCCGTACGCGCAGGCGATGAAGCAGGTGATCGGCCACCTGGCGCAGGCCAGCACCGACTACCAGCATCCGTTCCTGGTCGAGCGTGAGCAGGTCAAGCGGGTCGGTTTCATCGTGATCTCCTCCGATCGCGGTCTGGCCGGCGGCCTCAACAACAACCTGTTCCGCAGGATGCTTGGCGAAGCCAAGGCCTGGCAGGACAAGGGCGCCGAAGTGGACCTGGTGACCATCGGCCAGAAGGCATCGACCTTCTTCCGCCGGGTCAAGGTGAACATGGTCGGCACGGTGACCCACATCGGCGACACGCCGAAGCTGGAATCGCTGATCGGTGTGATCAAGGTCATGCTCGACGCCTTCACCGAAGGCAAGGTCGACCGCGTGTACCTGGTCTACAACCGCTTCGTCAACACGATGACGCAGAAGGCCAGCTTCGATCAGCTGCTGCCGCTGCCGGCAGCTGAGAAGCAGGTTGCGCACCACGACTGGGACTACCTGTACGAACCCGATGCCGCGACCGTGCTCGAGCACGTGATGACGCGTTACATCGAGTCGCTGGTGTACCAGGCGCTGCTGGAAAACGTCGCTTCCGAGCATGCCGCGCGCATGGTGGCGATGAAGTCGGCCAGTGACAACGCCAACAAGCTGATCGGAACCCTGCAGCTGGTCTACAACAAGGCCCGCCAGGCAGCGATCACCCAGGAAATTTCCGAAATCGTCGGCGGCGCGGCAGCAGTCTGACCGCGTTCGTTAAAAGCACACATTTAGAGGATGCAGCAATGAGTCAGGGCAAGATCGTTCAGATCATCGGCGCCGTCGTCGACGTCGAATTCCCCCGCGAGTCGGTGCCGAAGGTGTACCACGCGCTGAAGGTGGACAACACCGAAATCACCCTGGAAGTGCAGCAGCAGCTCGGTGACGGCGTGGTCCGCTGCATCGCGCTGGGCTCCACCGATGGCCTGAAGCGCAACCTGGTGGCCACCAACACCGGCCGCGGCATCTCCGTGCCGGTCGGCGCTGGCACCCTGGGCCGCATCATGGACGTGCTCGGCCGCCCGATCGACGAAGCCGGTCCGGTCGCCTCCAGCGACACCTGGGAAATCCACCGCGCTGCTCCGTCGTATGAAGACCAGTCCCCGGCCACCGAGCTGCTGGAAACCGGCATCAAGGTCATCGACCTGATGTGCCCGTTCGCCAAGGGCGGCAAGGTCGGCCTGTTCGGCGGCGCCGGCGTCGGCAAGACCGTCAACATGATGGAACTGATCAACAACATCGCCAAGGCGCACAGCGGTCTGTCCGTGTTCGCCGGCGTGGGTGAGCGTACCCGTGAGGGCAACGACTTCTACCACGAGATGAAGGACTCCAACGTCCTGGACAAGGTCGCGATGGTGTACGGCCAGATGAACGAGCCGCCGGGCAACCGTCTGCGCGTCGCCCTGACCGGCTTGACCATGGCCGAGTACTTCCGCGACGAGAAGGACGAGAACGGCAAGGGCAAGGACGTGCTGCTGTTCGTCGACAACATCTACCGCTACACCCTGGCCGGTACCGAAGTGTCGGCACTGCTGGGTCGTATGCCGTCGGCAGTGGGTTACCAGCCGACCCTGGCCGAGGAAATGGGCGTCCTGCAGGAGCGCATCACCTCGACCAAGAATGGTTCGATCACCTCGATCCAGGCCGTCTACGTGCCGGCCGATGACTTGACCGATCCGTCGCCGGCGACCACCTTCGCCCACCTTGACTCGACCGTGACCCTGTCGCGTTCGATCGCTTCGCTGGGTATCTACCCGGCGGTCGATCCGCTGGACTCCACCAGCCGCCAGATGGACCCGCTGGTCATCGGCCACGAGCACTACGACACCGCCCAGCGCGTCCAGCAGACCCTGCAGAAGTACAAGGAACTGAAGGACATCATCGCCATCCTGGGCATGGACGAACTGTCCGAAGAAGACAAGCAGGCCGTGTCGCGCGCCCGCAAGATCGAGCGCTTCTTCAGCCAGCCGTTCCACGTGGCCGAGGTGTTCACCGGCTCGCCGGGCAAGTACGTGTCGCTGAAGGACACCATCCGTGGCTTCAAGGCCATCGTCGATGGCGAGTACGACCACCTGCCGGAGCAGGCGTTCTACATGGTCGGCAGCATCGAAGAAGCGGTCGAGAAGGCCAAGAAGATGGCCGAGAAGGCCTGATGCGGCGGGGACGGGCACACGCCCGTCCCGACCGTGACACGGGGTGGGCCTGCGCCCACCGCTGCGGAATCCCTGCGGTGGGTTCGACCCGCCCCCTAGCGAAGAGAGTTACATGAGCACCATCCGTTGCGACATCGTCAGCGCCGAGCAGGAAATCTTCCGTGGCGAAGCGACCCTGGTCGTGGCCACCGGTGAGCTGGGCGAACTGGGCATCGCGCCCAAGCACGCACCGCTGATCACCCGCCTGAAGCCGGGCAAGGTGGTAGTGACCACGCCGAGCGGCGAGCAGCTGGATTTCGCCATTTCCGGCGGCATCCTGGAAGTGCAGCCGCAGGTGGTGACCGTGCTGGCCGACACCGCGATCCGCGCACAGGACATCGACGAAGCCTCGGTCCGCAAGGCCAAGGAAGAAGCCGAACGCATCCTGGCCAACCGCGGCGAAGCGATGGAAGTGGCTGAAGCCCAGCAGAAGCTGGCAGAGGCCGTCGTCCAGCTGCAGGCGCTTGAGCGCCTGCGCAAGACCCTCAAGCACTGAGGTCCAGCGCCATCAAGCAGGAACGCCGGCCCAGTGCCGGCGTTTTTGTATGTGTCGACAACGCAGCGGAAACGCCGTTACCGGTACACGACATGGCGCAGCAGCAGGAAAGACACCACCGCCAGGCCCGCTTCCACCAGCGGCTTTGCCAGCCAGGCGTACCGCAGGCCCAGCGCATGGTCGGCGGCGGCCACCAGCAGCGTGCTGGCCGCGGTCAGCAGCAGCCACAGCGGCAGGAATCGTGCGAAGCGGCGCCAGCCCAGGCGCTGCCCGTTGGCGTCGGCGAAGGTGATGCGTCCATTGAGCCAGAAACCCAGCAGCATGCCGGCCACGCGTCCGCAGACGTTGCCGGGCGCTGTGGGCATGCCGGCCGCCGTCGCCAGCACGAACACCGCCCAGTCCAGCAGCAACTGCAGCAGGCCGACGATGAGGTAAGAACGGCCTTGGCGGAGCAGGCTCATGGTGCCGGGGTCATGGTGGGGGCTCCATGTTAACGGCCCCCGTTCTAGAATCACCGCCATCGAATCGTGGACCGCCCGCATGACCCAACCCCTGCACGTGATCATCCTCGCCGCTGGCGCCGGCAAGCGCATGAAGTCGGTGCTGCCCAAGGTGCTGCAGCCGATTGCCGGCCAGCCGATGCTGGCGCATGTGATCGCCACCGCGCGCGAACTGCAGCCGGCCGCCATCCACGTGGTGTACGGCCACGGCGGGGACCAGGTGCGGAGCTACTTCGCTGACCAGCCGGACCTGTTGTGGGCGGAACAAGCGCAGCAGCTGGGTACCGGTCACGCCGTTGCCCAGGCCATGCCGGAGGTGCCCGACGCCGCCCAGGTGCTGGTGCTGTACGGCGATGTGCCGTTGATCCGTGCGCAGACCCTGCGCGACCTGCTGGCCCAGCCGGGCCGGCTGGCGGTGCTGGTGGCCGATGTCGACGATCCCACCGGCTATGGTCGCGTGCTGCGCGACGCCGAAGGCAAGGTCGGGGCGATCGTCGAGCAGAAGGACGCCGATGACGAACAGCGCCGGGTGCGCATCATCAACACCGGCATCATCACTGCCGAATCGACGGCGCTGCGCCGCTGGCTGTCGCAGCTGTCAAACAGCAACGCGCAGGGCGAGTACTACCTGACCGATGTATTCGCCTTTGCCGCCCGCGAGTTCACTCCGGCGGAGATGGCCCTGGTGGCCGATGCGCAGGACGCCGAAGGCGCGAACGATCCGTGGCAGCTCTCGCAGCTGGAACGGGCCTGGCAACGGCGCGCGGTGCGCGCGCTGTGCATCCAGGGCGCGCGCGTGCGCGATCCGGCGCGGGTGGATATCCGGGGTGAGGTGGTCGTCGGCAGCGATGTGATGATCGATGTCGATGTGATCCTTGAAGGCAAGGTGGTGCTCGGCGATGGCGTGACCATCGGCCCGTTCACCCGGCTGAAGGACGTCACTCTCGGCGCGGGCACCGAAGTGCGTGCGCACTGCGATGTGGAAGGCGTGATCAGCGAGGGGGCGGCCCAGATCGGCCCGTTCGCGCGCCTGCGCCCGGGCACCGTGCTGGCTGATGGCGTGCACGTGGGCAACTTCGTGGAAACCAAGAAGGTCACCCTGGGAGTGGGCAGCAAGGCCAACCACCTCACCTATCTGGGCGACGCGGTGATTGGCAGCAAGGTCAACATCGGCGCGGGCACCATCACCTGCAACTACGACGGCGTGAACAAGTCGACCACCACCATCGGCGACAACGCTTTCATCGGCTCCAACAGTTCGCTGGTGGCGCCGGTGCTGATCGGTGAAGGCGCGACGATTGCTGCCGGTTCGGTCATCACCCGCACTGCGCCGGACGGCAAGCTGACCGTAGCCCGTGCGCGCCAGGAAACCATCGATGGCTGGCAGCGCCCCATCAAGAAAAGCTGAGCCGAGGCCACCGCGCGTCGATGAACTGAGTGCGCTGCCCCGCATCGAACAGCGTGCGGGTGAACTGCTGCGCGGGCACGAGGCGTACCCGGTGTTCGCCGGCCATGGACTGGACCTTCCCACGTTGCAGGCCGGACTGCGGCGTGGCCTGTTGTGGATCATCGAAGGCGCCGATGGCGGCATCGCCGGCTACCTGCTGGGCGGTACGCTCGACGGCGATTTCCATGTGCTGCAGATGGATGTGGATCCCAATCATGCTCGCCGTGGCTACGGACGGGCGTTGCTGCAGCACGTACTCGCCGAGGCCAAGGTGCTTGGCTATCCGGCGGCGGTGCTGACCACGTTGTCCGATGTACCGTGGAATGCGGCGTTCTATGCCAGCGAAGGATTCACCCTGCTGCCGGAGCCAGAGTGGAGCGCGGGCCTGCGAGGGGTGATGGCCGAGGAAGCCGCGTTGGGATTCCCGATGCACCTGCGGGTGGCGATGCGGCGGGTGCTTTAGTTTTGCTTCTCCTGTTGATTGCTGAAGGTTGATCACGGTTCATGGGTGTCACTTTTCTTTTCGCGCGAAAAGAAAAGTAACCAAAAGAAACGCGCCGCCAGTCCGCGAGCCGTCGTGCTGCGCACGCCGGTACCCTGCGCTCCTCGGTCCGTCGAGGGACGGCGCGGGAACTCGCTGCGCTCAGACACCCGCGCCTCTTCGCCCTCGCCGGCCCTGCGGTGCTCGGCTCGCTTCAAGGCGGACCCAAGTCAAAGGCCACAGTTGCACCCAGTAGATCCACGCCATGCGTGGATGCTTTTGCTCTGCTTCTCGAGTCCGTCTTGAAGCGAGCTGAGCTCCGATGCGCAGCACGACGGCTCGCGGCCGGCGGAACGCTTCTTTTGGTTACTTTTCTTTGCGTACAAAGAAAAGTGACACCCATGAACCGTGATCAACCTTCAGCCATCAACAGAGGAAGGAAGAACAAACCTACCCCACCGGCAACAGGATCGACACACACAGCCCGCCCTCGGTGCGGTTCTGCAGTGACACGCGACCACCGTGCGCCTCGACGATCTCGCGGGTGAGGGCCAGCCCCAGCCCGGTGCCGTTGCGCTTGGTCGAATAGAACGGCATCAGCGCATTCTGCAGCACCTGCTCGTTCATGCCCTTGCCGCGGTCCAGCACATCCAGCCGCAGCCACTGCGGCAGCCGGGTCAGCTGCACCTGCACGTCGTCGTTGGGCGGATCGGCTTCGGCGCAGGCTTCGTGTGCATTCTTCAGCAGGTTGAGCAGGGCCTGGCCGAACTGGGCGATGTCGATCCGGCTGCTCAGTTCCTCGTCGGGTGCACGCTCCATCGTGAACGGAATCTGCTGGCACAGGCTGGACAGGAACGGCGCCCAGTGCACGGTCTGCAGCTGCGGCTGCGGCAGCTTGGCGAAACGCGCGTAGCCGCGGATGAAGCCTTCCAGATGGCGGGCGCGGTCTTCGATGGTGGTGAAGATCTCCGGCAGCCGGTCGAAGCGTTCGCGCTTGACCAGTTCGCCGCCGGAGTGCGCCAGCGATGCGATCGGCGCCAGCGAGTTGTTGAGTTCGTGGCTGATCACCCGGATCACCTTCTTCCAGGTCTGTACTTCCTGCCGGCGCAGTTCGGCAGTGAGCTGGCGTACCAACAGCAGGTCATGCGGACGGCCGTTGAGCTGGAACGCGCGCCGCGACAGGTGATAGACCTGTTCGTCGTCCTCGTCGCCTTCCACGCCGTCTTCGCTTTCCGACTTCACCGCAAACAGGCTGTCGCCGCCGCGGCCGATGGCATCGCGCAGTTCCACCGGCAGCTGCTCGAGCACGTCTTCCATGCGCTGGCCTTCCAGCTTCCAGCCGCTGTGCAGCAGCTTGCGCGCGGCCAGGTTGGAGAACACCACGCGGGAAATGCCATCGCCACCGGCGGCGATCAGCAGCATCGCCACCGGGGTGTTCTGCACCATGGTATCCAGCAGCAGTTCGCGCTGCACCAGGCCCTGGCGTTGTGCGCGCAGCACTTCCCCCAGCTCGCGGTGTGCCTGCACCAGGTCACCCAGTTCGTCATTGCCGGGCCAGTAGATGCCGAAGTTGTACTCACCGTCGCGGTAGCTGCTGGTGGTCCCGGACAGCGCCCGCATCAACGAGCGCACCGGTGCGGTGGCGCGGCGCAGCGTCCACCACATCAATGACAGCAGGATGATCGTGGAGACCGTGGTCACCACCCAGCCATGGTCCATCCAGTAGGCCAGCAGCCACGGCAGCGCGGCAGCCAGCGCCAGCACCGGCAGCAGGCGCAGGAACAGGCGGAAGGTGAAGGAGCGTCGCTTCATTCGCGTGGGATGCCGTGACGGTCCATGCGCCGGTACAGCGCCTGCCGGCTCAGTCCAAGCTCGTTGGCCGCCTGTGCGATGACGCCGTGGTTGCGCGCCAGCACTTCTTCGATGCGTGCGCGATCGGGATCATTGCCGGCGCTTGGCGTCGGGCGCGGTGCAGCAGGTGCACGCGGCAGGTTGAGATCGGCCACTTCGATGCGGTTGCCGATGGCCAGCAGTTCGGCACGCTGGATCACGTTGCGCAGCTCGCGCACGTTGCCCGGCCACAGGTGGCGCTGCAGTGCGGTGGCCGCCGTGCTGGACAGCGGCTTGCCGATGCTGAGGAAATGCTCGGCCAACGGCACGATGTCGCCGGGGCGGTCGGCCAGCGGCGGCAGCGTCAGTTCCACCGTGTTGAGCCGGTAGTAAAGGTCTTCGCGGAACGTACCTTCGCGGATCATCGCCGGCAGGTCGGCATTGGTCGCGCTGACCACGCGCACCTTGACCTGGCGTTCGCGGTTGGAGCCCAGGCGTTCGAAACGTCCCGTCTCCAGCACGCGCAGCAGCTTCATCTGCCCACCCAGCGACAGGTTGCCGATCTCATCCAGGAACAGCGTGCCGCCGTCGGCTGCCTCGAACTTGCCTTCGCGCGCCTTGTTGGCGCCGGTATAGGCGCCGGCCTCGGCGCCGAACAGTTCGGCCTCGATCAGTTCGGAGGGCAGGGCGCCGCAGTTCACCGCCACGAACGGGCCCTTGGCCACCAGCGAGTTGGCCTGGATGATCTGCGCGATCTTCTCCTTGCCCGCGCCATTGGGGCCGGTGATCAGCACCGGCAGCTCAGAGCGCGCGACCTGGCACGCCAGGGCGATCACCCGCTCGCTGGCGGGGTCGGCGAACACCGCACCACACAATGCGTACTTGTCTTCCAGCGCATGCCGCTGGCGCTGTTCGCGCTGGCGTCGCTGGTCCAGTTCGCGCCGCGCTTCGGACAATTCCAGCAGGTTGTTGACCGTGGTCAGCAGCTTGCGGTCATCCCAGGGCTTGGCCAGGTAGTCGGCGGCACCGGCCTTGACCAGGTCCACCGCGCTGCTCAGGTGGGTCCAGGCCGTCAGCAGGATCACCGGCAGATCGGGATGGCGTTCGCGGATCTGTGCGAACAGCGCCTCGCCTTCCTCACCGGAGGTGGTGTCCTCGCTGAAATTCATGTCCTGGATCACCAGGTCCACCGGCTGCGATTCCAGCAGCGCCAGCCCTTCGGCCGGGCTCTGCGCCAGCAGGGTGTCGATGTCGTGCAGGGAGAACAGCACGTCCAGCGCGGTTCCCACGCTGGCGTTGTCGTCGATGATCAGGATCGCAGGCATGGGTCGCAAAGAGGGTAGCGCCGGGCCATGCCCGGCGGGGCGGGTGCAGTTGCAGCGGCTGGAACCGCCGGGCATGGCCCGGCGCTACCGGGCCGCTCTGCAATATAGCGAAACCAGCGGTAGCGCAGGGGCGTCCGGACTCAGCGCCGTGGCGGGGGCGGCGGTGGCGGTGGTGCTGGCGGGTTCAGCGCCGCCCGCCACGCCGACACCGCCACCGGTACCGTGAGCATCCGGCCATCGCGCCGCAGCAGCAGGTAGACGGTGGGCGTCGATGCCGCCCGTACTGCGTCGGCGAGCTGTTCGATCTGCCGCACCGGCGAGTCGTCCACGCGCAGGATGCGGTCGCCATGGCGCACGCCGAAGCGCGCCTCCGGGCTGGCCGCATCCACCCTCACCACGCCTTCGGTCGAGCGCAGCGCCAGCCGCGCATCGTCCTGTCGCCACTCCAGCGTCTGCGCGCTGCTGCTGCCGGCGAGTACCGGCAGCGGCAGGGCCAGCAACAGCACCAGCAGGCTGGCGCGCATCTCACGCCCCCCGCGTGGCGACGGCCGGGGGCACCGCAGCGGCGCGGCGGGCCGGGCCGAACACGGCGATCTGCCCCAGCAGCCACAGCAGCGCTGCGCCCAGCGGCAGGTACAGCAGCGGCATGCGCGGCAGCTCGTACATGTTCATCAGGGCCAGGTTGATGGCGTACGCCGCCAGCATGCCCAGCACGATGCCCAGCGTGGCCAGCAGGAAGTTCTCGGTCTGGAAATAGCGCAGGATCTGCCCGCGGGTGGCGCCCAATGCGCGGCGGATGCCGATCTGCTTGCTGCGCTGCTGCACCCAGAAGCTGGCCAGGCCGACGATGCCCAGGGCGGTGACAACCAGCAGCGCCACGCAGACCGTCACCAGCAGGCCGACCATCGAGCGGTCGTTCTTGAAGTAGTCGGCACGCTGTTCCTGGTAGGTCAGTTTCTCGCGCACCAAGCGGTTGGGGTCGTTGTGCTCCAGCGCGGCCAGCGCACCCTTCAGCACTTCATCGCGGCGTTCCGGTGAGGTGCGCAGCATGTACGGGCCGCGGGTGAAGTCGGTACGTACCGGCAGGATCATCGACAGGGTGCTGTTGTCGTTGTAGTCGGTGGGGGTGGCCAGATGGGCGACCACACCAACCACATGCAGGGCCTGGTTGCCCATGTAGAAGGTCTTGCCCAGCGCACTCTGGTCCGGGTACATCTTGGCGGCGACCTGCTGGTTGATGATTACCGGTGCGGCGCGGTCGGGCTTCGGATTCTTCTGTGCTTCTTCCAGGTCGATGTACTCGCTGGGCTGGAAGTCGCGGCCGGCGACCAGCTGCAGGCCGAGCGTGGACAACGCGTTCTCGCCAACCATGTACTGCGACACGAAGGCTGTCGGCCGTTCCTGATCACGCTCGCGCGAGATGCTGGTGTTGCTCGAATTGCGGCGGAACGGCAGCTGGTTGACCTTGGCCACGCTGGTCACGCCGGGGATCGCGCGCAGCGATGCCAGGTCTTCGTTGGTGCGGGCCATGGCGTTGGCCTGCTTGCCGATGCCGCTGACCCGGACCATGACCAGTTCGTTCTCGGCCAGGCCGCTGGGCTGGCTGATCTTTTCCACGCGCTGGGTGACCAGGAACAGGGCATTGCAGACGATGGCGCAGGTCAGGGCGATTTCCAGCACGATCAATGCGGCTGCGGTCTTGTGCCGGCGCAGGGTGCTGAGGATGGGGCGGATGTCCATGGGAAGTCCTCGTTCTCGTGCTTACTGCGACTTGAGCTGGATGGCCGGGGTGACCTGCATCGCGCGCCAGGCGGGCAGGAAGCCGGCAGCAATGCTGGCCAGCAGGGTCAGGCCGAGGGCGAGCAGCAGCATGCTGCCGTCGAGGTGGGCCAGCTTGGCGTAGTCCACCGGCTGCTGGCGCACTGCATACAGGCCCAGCAGTGCCAGGCCGATGCCGAGCACGCCGCCGACCACGCCCACCGCGCCCGCCTCGACCAGGCACTGCAGGAAGATCTGCCCGCGGCTGGCACCCAGTGCGCGGCGCACGCCGATCTCACCGCTGCGGCGCAGGAACTTGGCCAGCAGCAGGCCGACCGTGTTGACCAGGCAGACACCGAGGAAACCCAGGGCCAGCCACATCTGCAGGCGCACGTCGCTGGGTACCGCGTTGTTGAAGGTCAGCCACTCCATCACGGTGCGCAGGCGCACGTTGGCCGGGCGCTCGAAGCGGCCGGCAGCCCGCTGCTGGTCCGAGTAGTTCACCAGGTAGCGGCGGTAGTCCTCGGCCTTGGACGGGTCAAGCTCCACCCAGTACTGGATCCAGGTGCACGGCGCGTTGATCGAATTGCTGTCGTCATCGGGTGCGCCGTCGCGGAAGCAGTTCATGTTGCCGTTGCTGCCGAGCTTGAGGTCCATTGCGGTGGACAGCGGCATCATCAGGTCCTCTTCGCGGCCGTAGTTGCCAACGGTCAGGTCGAAGAAGTGCGGTTCCGGATTCCAGGTATCCATCACCCCGATCACCCGCAGCGAATGGCCATCGGCACGGATCTCACGGCCGACACTGTCCGCTCCCTGGAACAGCTTGTCGTTGATCACCTTGGACAGCACCACCACGCGGGAGCGACCGTCATCGTCGCTGGCCGTCCAGGCACGGCCATACAGCATCGGCACATTGAACATCGGGAAGAAGTCAGCCGATGTCCAGCGGGTGTCGATGTTGAACGGCTTCAACGTGCTGCCTTCCGGCTCGATGGTCGCGTCACCGGCACTCATCATCGCCTGGCGCTCGCCACGCTTCTCGCGCAGCAGCGTCTCGGCATCGAAGCGGGTCATCTGGGTCTCCGGCTCTTCGCCGGTCAGGTAACCCGAGCGCGGGCGCGGATCGACCTGCACGTAGAACAGGCGGTCGCTCTTGTCAGGGATCGGGTCGCCGGACAGCACGTGGAACACGGTCAGGGTGGTCATCGAAGCACCGATGCCCAGCGCGATGGCCACCACCATCAGCGCGGTCAGTACCTTGTTGCGGCGGAAGCTGCGTACCGCCAGTCGGGCGTAGTAGGCGAACATGGTCGTGCCCTCACTCGTTGACGGCGACGATGCGACGCGGGGTGGCCAGCACCGGCTCGCGCACCAGGTCGGTGACCTGGCCGTCGACGATGTGCACGTTGCGCTGCGCGCGTGCGGCCAGTTCCGGGTCGTGGGTGACCATCACGATGGTGGTGCCGGCGGCGTTGATCTCCTCCAGCAGTTCCATCACCCCGCGCGCCATCTGCGTGTCCAGGTTGCCGGTCGGTTCGTCGGCCAGCAGCAGGCGCGGGCTGCCGGCCAGGGCACGGGCGATCGCCGCGCGCTGCTGCTGGCCGCCGGAGAGTTCGTTCGGGTAGTGCTTCATGCGCGAGCCCAGGCCGACCTGGCTCAGCGCCTTCTCGATGCGCTCGCGGCGCTCGCCGGCGCTCATCTTGCGGTAGCGCAGCGGCACGTCCACGTTGTCGAACAGGTTGAGGTCCGGAATCAGGTTGAAGCCCTGGAAGATGAAGCCGATCTTCTGGTTGCGCAGGCGGCTGCGGGCATCATCGCCGAGCTTGCTGACGTCCTGGCCATCAAGCATGTAGGTGCCGCTGGTGAAGGTTTCCAGCAGGCCGGCGATGTTGAGGAAGGTGGTCTTGCCGGAGCCGGACGGACCGGTGACGGCGACGAACTCGCCTTCCTTGACCTGCAGTTCCAGTGAACGCAGCGCGTGGGTTTCCACCTGTTCGGTACGGAAGACCTTGGCGACCGAACGCATTTCGAGCATGTACATGGGGTGTCCTCTCTCCAGAATGTATGAGTTGTCAGTTGACGGAGACGCGTTCGGCGTCCTTGAACAGGTCGCTGCCCGAGACCACGATGCGGTCCCCCGGCTGCACACCCGACTTGATTTCCACTTCGCCCAGGCTGCTGACGCCCAGTTCGATCGGACGACGCACCGCGGTGCGGCCATCCATTACGTAAGCCACACCGTTGCCCTGTTCCACGAACGGGCCGCGCTCGACCTTCATGACATTCCTGCGGGTATCCAGCAGCACCCGCACCGACATCCGCTGGCTCTGGCGCAGGCCTTCAGGCTGGGCCGCAGCGAAGCGGACGCGGGCGTTGACTTCACCATTGACCACTTCCGGCGACACCGCACTGATCTCGCCCGGGAACGGCTGGCCATTGCCACCGGTCAGCTGCGCCGGCATGCCGATCGCCAGATCGCGCGCGAAGCTCTCCGGCACCTTGATCTCGACTTCGAACTTGGACAGGTCGACCACGCCCAGCACCGGCGCGTTGGCGGCAAGGTTGGTGGCCTGGGTGGCCTGCACCTGGCCGACCTGGCCATCGAACGGTGCACGCAGGGTCAGTGCGTCCACTTGGCGCCGCACTTCGGCCACTACGGCCTTCTGGCGGTCGGCCAGCAAACGCTTGTTGCGTGCGTCCAGGTCCGCGCCCTGGCTCTGCAGGCGTGCATCGGTGGTGGCATTGACCAGGCTGATGTCGGCCTTCTTCAGGGTGTCCTGGGCCTTGGCCAGATCGATCTGCGGCACCGCGCCGCCATCGAAGCCGCGCTGGTAGCGCTGCAGGTCGCGGTCGGCGGCCTGCCGCTCGATGCTGGCCTGGTCGGTTTCCTTGCGCGACTTGGCCCGGGCCAGGGTGGCATCCAGGTTGGCGCGGCTGGCCTCGGCCTCCAGGCCAGCCAGGGTGGCCTCCTCCTGGGCGAGCTTGCTGCGCAGCTCGGGGCTGTCGATGATCGCCAGCTCCTGGCCCTTCTTGACCACGTCACCGGCGACCACCTTCAGGTCCACCGTGCCGGCGGAGATGGCGTACAGCACCGGGCTGTTGGCGGCGATCACGCGGCCGTCGGCGGCGATGTCGCGCACCAGGTCGCCGCGCTGCACTTCGGCGATGCGCACCCGGCTGCTGTCGAACGAACTGCTGGCATTGGACCACGCATGCACGGCCCAGCCGATGCCGGCCAGCAGCGCGATACCCGCCAGGGCCGGCCAGCGGTAACGGTGCCATGCGGCCTTGGGGGCACTGGCTGAAGCGGAGGAAACGATCTGGTCCTGGGCGGAGGTGTCGCGGATCATCGGGTTCGTGCCTGTCGGTGGTGCCAGAGTGGTACCAAGGAAAAAGCACATAGCGTGCCAACTTTATTTCCTTTTCCATCAATGAGTTGAACATGTGTCGCTACTGTCCGGGTGTCCGCGGACACCTTTCCGGACACTTTCATTAAGCGGACAGGAGGGGGCTGGCGGACGCGCAGGCTAGAATGCGGCGACCGTCTTCAAGGAAATGCGTGACATGTGTGGAATCGTGGGTGCGATCGCCGGGCGCGACGTGGTGCCGCTGCTGATCGAAGGACTGAAGCGACTGGAATACCGCGGCTACGATTCCTCCGGCATCGCCGTGATCGATCAGGCCGAACGGCCCGAGGTGCGCCGCGTACGCCGCACCGGTCGTGTCTCGGAGATGGCCACTGCTGCCGAGGCTGAAGGCTTCAACGCCAGCCTCGGTATCGGCCACACCCGCTGGGCCACCCATGGTGGTGTCACCGAGGCGAACGCGCATCCGCACATCAGCCATGGCGTGGCGCTGGTGCACAACGGCATCATCGAGAACCATGAGGAGCAGCGCGAGAAGCTGCGCGCGCTGGGCTATACCTTCGAGTCGCAGACCGACACCGAAGTGATCGCCCACCTGATCCACCACCATCTGAAGAAGGGCGATGACCTGCTGGTGGCGCTGCAGCACACGGTGAAGGAACTGACCGGTGCCTATGCGCTGGCCGTGGTCAGCCGTGCCGAGCCGGAACGTTTCGTCTGTGCCCGCATGGGCTGCCCGCTGCTGGTCGGTCTGGGCGAGGGCGAGAACTTCGTGGCGTCCGATGTGTCGGCCGTGCTGTCGGCCACGCGCAAGGTGATCTTCCTGGAAGAGGGCGACACCGCCGAGATCCGCCGGGATGGCGTGAGCATCTTCGATGGCAACGATCAGCCGATCGAGCGCGATGTGCATCTCTCCGATGTCTCGCTGGCCTCCCTGGAGCTGGGCCCGTACCGCCACTTCATGCAGAAGGAGATCCACGAGCAGCCGCGTGCGCTGGGCGACACCATCGAAGCGGCGATCGACGCTGGTGGCTTCCCGGCCGAACTGTTCGGCAAGAATGCCGAAGCGGTGCTGTCGGGAATCGAGGGCGTGCAGATCCTGGCCTGTGGTACCAGTTACTACTCGGGCCTGACCGCGCGCTACTGGATCGAGGCCATCGCCGGCCTGCCGTGCAGCGTGGAGATCGCCAGCGAATACCGCTATCGCGCCGCGTATGCCAATCCCAAGCACCTGATCGTGACCATCTCCCAGTCCGGCGAAACGCTGGACACGATGGAAGCGCTGAAGTACGCCAAATCGCTGGGCCACATGCACACGCTGTCGATCTGCAACGTGCCGGAAAGCGCGATTCCGCGCGCCAGCGAACTGGTCTGCTACACCCGTGCCGGCGCCGAGATCGGCGTGGCCTCGACCAAGGCGTTTACCACCCAGCTGGCCGCGCTGTTCCAGCTGACCGTGGTGCTGGGCAAGCTGCATGGCCGCGTTGATGCCGCACAGGAAGCGGACTACCTGGAGCAGCTGCGTTTCCTGCCGGGCAGCGTGCAGCATGCGTTGAACATGGAACCGCAGATCGCCGCATGGGCCGAGCGCTTCGCACGCAAGAGCAGTGCGCTGTTCCTCGGCCGTGGCCTGCACTATCCGATCGCCCTGGAAGGCGCGCTCAAGTTGAAGGAAATCTCGTACATCCATGCCGAGGCCTACCCGGCCGGCGAGCTCAAGCACGGGCCGCTGGCGCTGGTGGACGAGGACATGCCGGTGGTGGTGATCGCACCCAACGACAGCCTGCTGGAGAAGGTCAAATCCAACATGCAGGAAGTGCGCGCGCGTGGCGGCGAGCTGTTCGTGTTCGCCGACCAGGACAGCAACTTCAACGAGTCCGAAGGCGTGCACGTGATCCGCACCCCGCGCCATGCCGGCGTGCTCAGCCCGGTGGTGCACACCATCCCGGTGCAGCTGCTGGCGTACCACACCGCGCTGGCGCGCGGCACCGACGTGGACAAGCCGCGCAACCTGGCCAAGAGCGTTACGGTGGAGTAACACTCGGATCCATTGGATGCTGCATGCGAAAGGGGCCCACGTGGCCCCTTTCGTTTACGACGCTGGCGCTGCCAAGTGGGACAGCTGCCGGGTTTTCTGTCCGCAGTCGGCAGCAGGCAATCAATCTTTAATGCGCGACATCGCCTGTATTCAGCGGCGGTTTCAGCCGCGGTGCCATTCTCTGGATCGTCAGTTGGTTCCTACGACGAACTGTCCCATCGATGCCGCTAGTGACCGATGGTCGCAGTCGTAGAATCGAGTTGACCGAGATCCGGGTTGAGCCGTTGAACCCCCTCGTTCGTGTTGCAGCACGACGTCTGCCGATCCATTCCAAGCGGCAGGTGGGTGCGCCAGACGTGCACTGAAAGGTCTGTTCCCGGGGAGGGGGCGAATCGGCAGAGCACACTTTTTTGACTTGAGTGACCTGCACCAGGAAACAAGAATGAATGTCCGCGAGCTCCTGCAATCCAAGAAAGAAGCTGTCATCACCATCGACACGGAAGACACGATCGGTGCCGCTGCGCACAAGATGAGCGCGAATAAAATCGCCGCACTGGTAGTGATGAAGGATGATGCGCCGGTCGGCATCATTTCCGAAAAGGACATCGTCCGCAGCCTGGCCGATGATGGCCCGCAGGCCGGTCGCCGGGTGATTTCCAGCCTGCCGTCCACCGGCCTGGAAGGCATTGCGCCGGACGCCACGTTGAAGCAGGCCATGTCCCTGATGACCTACTCGCGTCGTCGCCACCTGATGGTCACCGACGGCAGCAAGCTGGTCGGCATCCTCAGCCTGGGTGACATCGTGAAGAACCTGCTGGGCGAGCTGGAGCTGGAAAAGGCCGTGTTGCAGGACATCTACATGGCGGCCCACTGAGGCCTGCGCTGTGTGATGAAACGAAGCCGGGCATTGCCCGGCTTCTTCGTTGGTAGCGCCGGGCCATGCCCGGCTTCATTCGTTGGTAGCGCCGGGCCATGCCCGGCGAGCGCGTAGCGCAGGAATCAGAAGCTGACCTTCACCGAATCGGCGCTGTAGTTCGCCGGGCCGTGGTAGACGACCTCGATGTTGTTGCCATCCGGATCGAGCACGAAGGCGCCGTAGTAGCCGGGATGGTACGGGCGCTCGCCGGGCGCGCCGTTGTCCTTGCCGCCAGCCGCCAGCGCAGCGCTGTGGAAAGCATCGACGGTGGCGGTATCGCGTGCCTGGAACGCCAGGTGATGGCGACCGGTCAGCTGGCCGGCAGCGGCCTCGCTGCTGGCGCTGGAAATGAACAGTTCGTCGGCCCAGAAGTAATCATCGCCTTCGCCGGCCACCGGGATGCCGATCGTGTCGAACACCGCCTGGTAGAAGCGGCGGCTGGCGGCCAGATCGCGTACGACCAGCTGGATGTGGTCGATCAATCGCCCACGGTGCAGTTCCATCGTTTCCATGCCAACCTCACAAAAAAGGGGACGGAGGGGATCAAGTCGCTCGCGGCCCCATCGTGCCATGAATGTCGGAGCAAGGCCGCCGGGCATGGCCCGGCGCTACCGGAACGGGCCCTTTCTGGGTCAGGCGTTGGCGATGATCTCGACCCAGTAGCCGTCCGGGTCCTTGATGAAGGCCAGGTTCTTCATGCGGCCGTCGGTCAGGCGCTTCTGGAAGGTCACGCCCAGGTCTTCGAAACGCTGGCAGGCCGCTTCGATGTCCGGCACCGACACGCAGATGTGGCCGAAGCCGCGCGGGTCGCTGTTGCCGTCGTGGTAGACGGAGCCTTCCTGGTTCTCAGTGCCATGGTTGTGGGTCAGTTCCAGCACGCCCGGCAGGCCGGCCATCCACAGGCGGCGGGTGTTGTCATCTTCCGGCACCATGGTGCCGGCCGGTACGTAGGCCAGGAAGTACAGGCTGAACTGGGCTTCGGCAAAGTCGCGCTTGTCGATCAGCTGGTAGCCCAGCACGCGGGTGTAGAAGTCCAGCGAGGCGGTGGCGTCCTTGACCCGCAGCATGGTGTGGTTGAAGACGAAGCCGGTGGTCTCGGCCGGGGCCTGGGTGGCGACGCCGGGGACATCGCGCAGGGCGGGAATGGTCATGGGGGGAGGTCCTTCAGACAGGGCCGTTGCCGGCCGGATGGGTGTCATTCTACGGGCCGGCAGCTGACGGCACCGCGACGTACAATGGCCGGATCGCACCGTTCCGTCCTGATGACCATTGCCCGCCATGTCGCAGCGTGAATGGGTGGCCGCCGCCATCCGCAAGATCGAAGCCGATTTCAACCGTTCCGCCGATACCCACCTGATCCCGTTGGCGCTGCCCGGGTTCGAGGGCATCGAGGTGTACCTGAAGGATGAATCGAGCCATCCCACCGGCAGCCTCAAGCACCGGCTGGCGCGTTCGCTGTTCCTGTATGCGCTGGCCAACGGCTGGCTGCGTGAAGGGCGGCCGGTGATCGAGGCCTCCAGCGGCTCCACCGCCGTTTCCGAGGCCTACTTCGCGCGCCTGCTCGGCCTGCCGTTCATCGCAGTGATGCCGGCCACGACGTCGCCGGAGAAGATTGCCGCGATCGAGTTCCACGGTGGCCGCTGCCATCTGGTCGAGCGCGCCTGCGACCTCAACTGCGATTCGGAAAAGCTGGCCCGCGAAACCGGCGGCCACTTCATGGACCAGTTCACCTATGCCGAGCGCGCCACCGACTGGCGTGCCAACAACAACATCGCCGAATCGATCTTCAAGCAGATGGCCGAGGAGCCCAGCCCGATTCCGGACTGGATCGTGTGCAGCCCCGGCACCGGCGGTACCGCAGCAACGCTCGGGCGCTACGTCAGCTATCGTCGGCATGACACCCGCATCCTGTGTGCGGACCCGGAAGTCTCGGTGTTCTACGATGGATACCAGGCTGCCCTGGCCGGCGGCAACGAGTGGCGCGGCATGACCTGCAACGGCGGCTCGCGGGTGGAAGGCATCGGCCGGCCGCGGGTGGAGTCCAGCTTCATCCCGACCAGTGTCGATGCCATGGTGAAGGTGCCCGACGCCTTGAGCCTGGCTGCGATGCGCCACGTCAGCCGCCAGCTGGGGCGCCGCGTCGGTGGCTCCACCGGCACCAACTTCATTGGCGTGCTGCAGGCCGCGCAGTGGATGCGCGAGGCCGGCCGCCAGGGCAGCATCGTCAGCATCCTCTGCGACAGCGGCGATCGCTACGCGCACAGCTATTACGACCCGGCCTGGTATGTGCGGCAGGGAATCGATGTGGACGCTG
Source organism: Stenotrophomonas sp. MYb57 (assembly GCF_002966815.1). NCBI lineage: Bacteria > Pseudomonadati > Pseudomonadota > Gammaproteobacteria > Lysobacterales > Lysobacteraceae > Stenotrophomonas > Stenotrophomonas sp. MYb57. The sequence continues at coordinate 4,047,182 of NZ_CP023271.1, read as the reverse complement.
CCGACGCGCAGGTAGCGGCGGCGGTGGCCGGGCAGGGCCTGCCTGGATTGCCGTGGTGCAGTCTGGAAGCGCTGTAAGCCCGTCAGGCATCCGCCGGGCATGGCCCGGCGCTACCAGGACAGGTCGGCAGCGCCGGTCCATGCCCGGCGAGCGCAGCGGCGCATTGGATCGCGCTCAATACCCGGCGGCCATGAAGGCATCCAGTACCGCATCGCGCAGCGCGTCGGGCAGGGCCTCGATCTCCACGGCGCGGTCGTCCAGGTGCAGGCGTGGGTCCAGGCTGCTGGCCCGGCCCTGGGCCAGAGCCTGCAGCCACAGCAGCACGCAGATGACGAATTCGCGCTCGTGGCCCAGCCGCACCTGGCTGGCACCGCGCTCGATCACTTCAAAGGGATACCATTCCTGCTCGTCGCTGAACCTGCCGCCTTGGCGCTGCAGTGCCTGCAACTGCTGCAGGTGGCGCGGCGCATCATCGCCCGCATCGCACAGTGCGGCGATCCAGGCCAGTTCAGTCGGGCTGGCCGACAGCGCCAGCGTTGGTGAACGTACTGCGGATGGAGCTGGAGCCAGACCTTCCATGTGGGGCCTCCTCGACACGTTCCGCTGCGGTCTCCCCCGCGCCGCAAGCTTCAGCCGGCGGCCGTAAGGCCGACGTGAACAATGGCCCGCCGCCCCTTGTCTGCCGGCCCGGCCAGCGCCATATCGATCTGGCTGCCCGCGCTGCCGGGCCCGTACTCTGGAGACCTGCCGTGACCGTTGCCAACCCCCTGCTCGATTTTTCCGGCCTGCCGCGCTTCGAGGCGATCCGCCCCGAGCATGTGGCGCCGGCGCTGGACGTGCTGCTGGCGCAGGCCGAAGCGGCGGTCAGCGCTGCCGAGCAGGTGCAGCCGGTAACCTGGCAGACCTTCGTCACCCCGCTGGACGACGCCACCGAACGCCTGTGGCGCGCCTGGGGCCTGGTGGGCCACCTGCAGGGCGTGGTCAACACGCCGGAACTGCGTGAGGCCTACAACAGCAACCTGCCGCGGGTGACCCGCTTTGCCAGTGCGCTGGGCCAGAACCTGGCGCTGTACCGCCAGTACCAAGCGCTGGCGGCCAGCACCGAAGCGGCCGGTTTTGATGAGGCGCGCCGCAAGGTGCTGGACAACACCCTGCGTGATTTCCGCCTCGGCGGTGCTGAACTGGATGCGGACGCGCAGCAGCGTTTTTCCGCCATCAAGGAGGAACTGTCGGCGCTGTCGGCGAAGTTCTCGCAGAACGTGCTCGACGCCACCGATGCGTGGTCGCTGATCGTCGAAGACCCGGCGCGCCTGGCCGGCGTGCCGGACGACGTGAAGGCTGCTGCACGCGCCGCTGCGGAAAAAGACGGCAAGGCAGGCTGGAAGCTGACCCTGCAGATGCCGTGCTACCTGCCGGTGCAGACCTGGGGCGAGGACCGCGACCTGCGCGAGATCCTGTACCGCGCCAGCGCGCAACGCGCCTCCGAGTTCGGCGACGATGCGCTGGACAACGGCGGCAACATCGATCGCATCCTTGCACTGCGTGCCGAGCTGGCCGCGCTGCTGGGCTTTGATTCCTACGCCGACTACTCGGTGGCCACCAAGATGGCCAGCGCCCCCGCCGAAGTGCTGGGCTTCCTGCGTGACCTGGCCGCGCGCGCCAAGCCGTTCGCGGCCAAGGACCGCGCCGAGCTGGAGCAGTTCGCCCGCGAGCATCTCGGTATCGACAGCCTGCAGGCCTGGGATCTGGCGTTCGCCGCCGATCGCCTGAAGCAGGCGCGTTACAGCTACTCCGAGCAGGAAGTGAAGCAGTATTTCACCGAACCGAAGGTACTCGGCGGCCTGTTCTCGGTGATCGAGCAGCTGTACGGCCTGCGCGTGCAGGAAGACAGTGCGCCGGTCTGGCATGAGGACGTGCGCTTCTTCCGCCTGGTGGATGCGCAGGGCACCCTGGTCGGCCAGTTCTACCTGGACCTGTACGCCCGCGAGGGCAAGCGTGGCGGCGCGTGGATGGATGACTGCCGCAACCGCCGCGAGCGCGCCGATGGCAGCGTACAGACGCCGCTGGTGTACCTGGTGTGCAACTTCGGCCGTGGTGCCGATGGCAAGCCGGCAACCTTCAGCCACAATGAAGTGACCACGCTGTTCCATGAAATGGGCCATGGCCTGCATCAGCTGCTGACCCGCATCGGCGAACTGGGCGTGGCCGGCATCAACGGCGTGGAGTGGGATGCGGTGGAGCTGCCCAGCCAGTTCATGGAGAACTTCTGCTGGGAATGGGACCACCTGCAGGGCATGACCGCGCATGTGGAAACCGGCGAGCCGCTGCCGCGCGCGCTGTACGAGCGCATGCTGGCCGCACGCAACTTCCACAGCGGCATGGCCACCGTGCGCCAGTTGGAATTCGGTCTGTTCGACATGCTGCTGCACAGCCAGTTCGAGGCGGCGCAGGACAGCGTGCTGGCACTGCTTGAGCGGGTGCGTGCGGAAGTGGCGGTGAACCATCCGCCGAGCTGGAATCGCTTCCCGCACCAGTTCAGCCATATCTTCGCCGGTGGCTATGCCGCCGGTTACTACAGCTACAAGTGGGCCGAAGTGTTGAGCGCCGATGCCTACGCCGCGTTCGAGGAAGCGCCGCAGGCGCTGGCCGCAACCGGCGCGCGTTTCCGCGACGAGGTGCTGTCGCGCGGCGGCAGCCGCCCGGCCGCCGAGAACTTCAAGGCCTTCCGCGGCCGTGCGCCGCAGATCGACGCGCTGCTGCGCCATTCGGGCATGGCGTAAGCAGGTTGCCGCCATCCACGCATGGCGTGGATCTACCGGAATGCTCCGGCATGGCGTAAACGCAAAAAAGGCAGCGCTCCGTGATCGCCGGGCCATGCCCGGCGAGCACGTAGCGCGGCGTAGGAAAGCCGCCGGGCATGGCCCGGCGCTACCGCGGCGTCCCGCTTTCAATCGGCGTAGATCATCTTCCGGGTCATGCCGCCGTCGACGATGAAGTCCTGGCCGGTGCTGAAGCCGGACAACGAGGACAGCAGGTACACCGCCAGTGCGCCGATGTCCTCGGGTTCGCCGACGCGGCCAACCGGATGCTGGGCGTGGTCGGTGGCCGAGTACTGCGGCACGTGCCGGCGTGACGGTGCCTGCCAGGCATCGGTGCTGATCCAGCCGGGGCTGATGCTGTTCACCCGCACCGCCGGTCCCGCACTGATGGCCAGTGCATGGGTGAAGGCCACCAGCCCGCCCTTGGCCGCAGCGTAGGCTTCGCTGTGCGCCTCGGACTGCCAGGCGCGCGTCGATGCGATGTTGATGATCGCGCCTGCGTCGGCCGACAACGCCGGCAATGCGTGCTTGCTGCACAGGAACGCGCCATGCAGCGATGACAGCCGACGCTGCCATTCTTCCCAGTCCATGTCCTGCAGCAGGGTGCCGTGCGGCCCGGCGATGCCGGCATTGTTGACCAGGCCGTCGATGCGCCCGAAGCGTTGCAGGGCCACTGCGATGAAGTCGCGCACGCTGCTTTCGTCGGTGATGTCCAGCCGCTGGAACGCGGCATCATCGCCGCGCTGCCATTCGGCCAGGCAGGCCTGGCCCGCCTCTACGTCCAGATCGCCGATCAGCACACGGCCGCCGGCCCCGAGCACCGCCTGGGCGATGCCGCGGCCGATGCCGTTGGCACCGCCGGTGACCAGCACCACCCTGCCGTGCAGCGGCGCAGCCGGCCAGGTGGCAATCGGCGGCACCGTGCTCATGACAGGTCGTCGCCGCGCAGGCGACGGTGCCAGCCCTCGACACCGATCCGGTCCAGGGTCTGGATGTTGCGCTCGACGATCACGTCCGGGTCCGGGTAGACATCCACCGCGCGTGCCACGCTGTCTTCGCGCAGCAGGTGCAGGGTGGGGTAGGGCGCGCGGTTGGTGTAGTTGCTGGCGTCATCGGCGGCGACGCCATCGAACTGGTAGTCCGGATGGAAGCTGGCCACCTGCAGGATGCCCTGCAGGTCCAGCGCCTCGATCGCCGCATCGGCGTTGTCGAGGAAGTCGTTGTAGTCGAGGAAGTCGGTCAGTACCTGCGGATGCACGATCAGGGTGGTATCGATCTGCTCGGCCGGCGTGTCGCGCAGCAGCACCAGTTCCTCGGCCAGTTCTTCCACCAGGGCTTCGGGTGTGGTCGCGTCGCTCAGCACGATGCGGACCTGGTCCTTCACGTACACCGCCTTGGCGAACGGGCACAGGTTCAGGCCGATGACGATGCGCTCCAGCCACAGGCGGGTGGCGGCGATCGGGTCATCGGTGGGCAGGGGGGTGTCGGTCATGGCGGGCGCATCGGCTGGCGGGGGTGGCCATTGTAGGCGGGCCGCTGCAGGGGCGCCGTTCACTGTGCAGGAACTGGACAACGGCGATGCTGGAAATTCCCGTCGATTCAATCCCTTGCCGACATCACGCCAATGGCCGATTGCCGACGCTGCGGGCCAGGCGTGCAATGGCGGCACGACACAGGAGGACTTTTCATGACTGCATCTTCCCCATGGCTGCCGGACGCACTCTGGTCAGGCGCCTTCTTCGACGGTCAATGGAGCGCCGCTGCACAGCGCCAGCCGGTGATCGAGCCCGCCACCGGGCACTCGCTTGGCGAAATCGGCCTGGCCGATGCGGCGCAGGTCGCACGTTCGGCGGCCGCTGCGGCGCAGGCGCAACAGGCATGGGCGGCAGCGCCGTACGAACAGCGCGCCGAGGTGCTGCGCAAGGCTGCACGCCTGGCCGAAGAAAACATCGATACGCTGGTCGACTGGCTGGTCCGTGAAAGTGGCTCCACCCGCCTGAAGGCCGGTTTCGAAGCCAAGGTGACCATCAAGGCGCTGCATGAGGCCGCCGCGCTGCCTTCGCGCAGCGTGGGTGAGATCCTGCCGTCCGAACCTGGGCGGCTGAACCTGGCGCGGCGCCGTCCGCTGGGTGTGGTGGGGGTGATCTCTCCGTTCAATTTCCCGCTGTACCTGGCGATGCGCGCGGTGGCGCCGGCGATCGCGCTCGGCAATGCCGTGGTGCTCAAGCCGGACCCGCGCACGGCGGTGTGTGGTGGTGCGGTGATCGCACGCCTGTTCGAGCAGGCTGGTCTTCCGCAGGGTGTGCTGCAGATGTTGCCCGGCGACGGCGCCGCCGGTGCCGCGCTGACCAGCGACCCGCATGTGGCGATGATCCAGTTCACCGGCTCGACGGCGGCCGGACGCAAGGTTGGCGAAGCCGCCGGCAAGCACCTGAAAAAGGTGTCACTGGAGCTGGGCGGCAAGAACGCGCTGATCATCCTTGACGATGCGGATCTCGACCTGGCTGTAGCCAACACCGCCTGGGGGGTGTACCTGCACCAGGGCCAGATCTGCATGGCAACCGGCCGTGTGCTGGTACAGCGCAGCATCCACCAGGCCTTCCTGCAGAAGCTGGTGGCCAAGGCGAAGTCGCTGAAGGTGGGTGACCCGGCACGCGAGGATGTTGCGCTGGGCCCACTGATCAATGCCGCGCAACGCGACCATGCGGCGCGTGTGGTCGACGACGCGTTGAAGGCGGGTGCCACGCTCGAAACCGGCGGCACCCACCAGGACCTGTTCTTCGCACCCACCGTGCTCGGCAACGTCAGTGTCGACAATCCGGCGTTCAACGAAGAGATCTTCGCGCCAGTAGCGGTGGTGGTGCCGTTCGATGACGACGACGAAGCCGTGCGCCTGGCCAATGACAGCGAGTACGGCCTGTCGATGGCGATCGTCTCCCGCAATGTCGGCCGCGCGCTGAAGCTGGGCGAGCGCCTGCGCACCGGTCTGCTGCACATCAACGACCAGACCGTGAACGACGAGGTCATCAATCCCTTCGGTGGGGTAGGGGCGTCCGGCAACGGCACCAGCATCGGCGGTCCGTCCAACGTGGAGGAATTCACCCAGTGGCAATGGATGACGGTCAAGGGCGAAGCCCCGGCCTATCCCATCTGATCGAGGAGAACGCAACGATGAGCAGCAACAGTGGATCGCGTGACATCACCGCAGCGGTGGTGCGCGGCAAGGAACAGCCCTTTGTCATCGAGCAGGCGCGCCTGCGCGGCCCGCAGGACGACGAAGTGCTGGTGAAAATCGTAGCGACCGGCCTGTGCCATACCGACCTGATCGTGCGTGACCAGTACTATCCGGTACCGCTGCCGGCAGTGCTGGGCCATGAAGGTGCGGGCATCGTCGAAGCGGTCGGCCCCAATGTGCGCGAACTGAAGGCCGGCGACCATGTCGTGCTGACCTACGGCCAATGCGGCCACTGCAATCCCTGTCGTGGTGGCCACGGTGCGTACTGCCGCGATTTCTTCGCGCTGAATTTCGGTGGTGATGATGGCCACGGCCATACCGCCATCACCGATGCACAGGGCCAACCGCTGCACGATCACTTCTTTGCACAGTCGTCGTTCGCCACGTTTGCGCTGGCGCGCGAGATCAATGCGATCAAGGTGCCTGACGATGCGCCGCTGGAGCTGCTCGGTCCGCTGGGCTGCGGCATCCAGACCGGTGCCGGTGCGGTGCTCAACTCGCTGCAGGTGCGATCGGGCAGTAGCTTCGCCAGCTACGGCGCCGGTGCGGTCGGCCTGAGTGCGGTGATGGCGGCCAAGGTCGCCGGTGCCACCACCATCATCGCCATCGACGTGGTGCCCTCGCGGTTGCAGCTGGCCATGGAGCTGGGCGCCACCCATGTGGTCAACAGCCGCGAGACCGATGTGATCGAGGCGGTGCGCGCGATCACCGGGGGTGGCGCCGATTTCGCGCTGGAATCGACCGGGCGCCCGGAAGTGATATCGGCCGGCATCGAAGCGCTCGGCGGGCTTGGCATGATGGGCGTGGTCGGTGCGCCGAAGCTGGGCACCACTGCCAGTTTCGATGTGAACAACCTGCTGCTGGGTGGCCGCAGCATCCGTGGCATTGTCGAGGGTGACAGCGTGCCGCAGGTGTTCATTCCCCGGCTGGTGACGCTGTACCAGCAGGGGCGCTTCCCGTTCGACAGGCTGGTGAAGTTCTACCCGCTGGAGCAGATCAACCAGGCGGCCGAGGACAGCACGCGGGGGATTACGTTGAAGCCGATTCTGCGGATCGCGGCGTGAGGTGAGGGTGGGGTGGGTTTGCAGGGCTGCGCCCTGCACCTGCCGAATCAACGGCAACGGCAACGGCAACGGCAACGGCAACGGCAAAAGCGGGCATTCCGTGGGATGGCGGGGTGGGTCCGGTTGCGGGGGACGCTGCAAGTACGTCCATGTAAGCTCGGTCGCCGCATCCATGCGGCTCACGCCCCCGCAACCGGACCCACCCCGCCTTCGACAGGTTCCCGCTGCTGTTGGTGGGTGGGGACCGTTGGTCGGCACGCGGCTGTTGGTGGGTGTCGACCACGCTGCTGTTGGTGGGTGTCGACCTTGGTCGACACGTAGATCCACGCCATGCGTGGATGAATGCCGGACGAGAATGGAAACGCATTTCCCGGCTTGGCGCTGTGCTGGGGTGATCGTGGGTTCCCGCGATCTGTCGTAACGGCATGGGCTGCTCTTGGTGGGTGTCGACCTTGGTCGACACGTGGATCCACGCCATGCGTGGATGAATGCCGGACGAAATTGGAAACGCTCCGTTGTTGGCATGTAACGCGGGCATGGCGTGTGTGGGTGTACGCTGCATGCATGATGGCCACGACAGTCGGGCAACAGCAGCTGGTGGCGGCTCGGGCCGCCTTCGCCGAGGGCGACGTGCAGTCGCTGGCGATGCTGCCCCTGCCGTTGCAGCAGTCCTGGCAGCGCTCGCATGCGGCGGGTGTGCGCCCCGGGCAGGAGCCGTATTACCCGCCGTTGCAGGGCAACGGACACCGCTTGGAGTCCCGCGATGACCGCCGCCTGGCCCGTTGCGTGCAGCCGGAACTGGAGCAGTTGTGGGCCGCGTTCGGTGCGCGTGGGTGGACGATGTTCTGCGCCAACCGTGAGGGCATGGTGATCGTGCATCGCGCCCATGGCCTGGAAGATGCAGCGCTGCTGCGGCCGATCCAGGTGGGCCGGCGGCTGGGCGAGGCCGAGATCGGTACCACCGCGCCTGCGGTCAGCCTGGCCGACGACCTTCCCGCATTGGTACGCGGCAATGAACACTATCTGCAGCGGTTTGCCCCCGTGTTCTGCCTGAGTGAGCCGCTGCATGACCTGCAGGGGCAGGTCTGCGGTGCGATCGACATCACTGGGCTGGGGGAACGCGATCCGGCGTTGCTGCAGGGCTATTTCCGGCAGGCAGCGCTGGCCATCGAGAACCGCTTGATGCACACGCTCAGCGATGTGCATCTGCTGGCGGTGCAGCATGATCCGCGCTGGTTGGCATCACCGCTGCAGGGCCTGTTGGCGGTGCAGGAAGACGGCCAGTTGCTTTGCGCCAATCGCGTCGCCCGGCGCCTGCTCGGCCTGCCGCGGCGTGGGCCGCTGCCGCTGCTTTCGCTGGACACGCTGTTTGCCGGCGCCAGCGCAGCACAGCGACGTCGACTGCTGCAGCCCGGCCCTGCGCATCGGGTGCGACTGGGCGAGGGCAGTGCGGTCCATCTGCAGCATCTGCAGGCACCGCGCGCCGCACGGACGCGTTCACCGGCTACGGCCGCAGCGCCCGTGCAGGCGGCACCATTGCGTGACCAGCAGCGCGATGCGGCACGGCGAGCCGCCCATACCGCCGAAGGCAACCTCAGCCTCGCCGCACGCCAGCTCGGCATCTCGCGGACAACGCTGTACAAACTGCTGCGCGAGTGAGGCCGGCCACGTAGGCCGGCGCTACATCGCGGTGTCGATCAATCGCGGAAGTTGTTGAACTGCAGCGGCAGTTCGAACTTGCCGGCCTTCAGCACGGCGATGGCGTCCTGCAGGTCGTCGCGCTTCTTGCCCATCACCCGCAGCTTGTCGCCGTTGATCTGGGTTTCCACCTTCAGCTTGGCTTCCTTCAGCGCCGCAGCGATCTTCTTGGCGATCTTCTGCTCGATGCCCTGCTTGACGGTGATCTTCTGCCGGGCCTGCGCAAGGTTGGTTTCCACGTCGCCATATTCCAGGCTGAGCACGTCGATGCTGCGGGCGGCCAGGCGAGCGCGCAGGATGTCGTTCATCTGCTTGAGCTGGAACTCGCTCGGCGCGGACTGGGTGATCACTTCGCCGTCTCGTTCGAACTTGGCGTCCACGCCCTTGAAGTCGAAACGGGTGGCAAGCTCGCGGTTGGCCTGGTCGAGCGCATTGGTCAGTTCGTGGGTGTCGACTTCGGACACAACGTCGAAGGAAGGCATGGGCGTTACTCCGCAGAAATCAGTGGCGGCCATTCTATCGCGCCGGTCGCGGCGGCAACGCCCGTGGTCGGCGATAATGGGCCATGAACGTGCAACGCTCCCCTTCGCGCGCCGTGGCCTGGATGGTCGCTGCTGTCGCCTGTTTCTCGCTGATGGACGCCGGCATGAAGCAGCTCTCGGCCGGCTATCCCTCGCTGCAGGTCACCTTCCTGCGTGGCGCGGCGTCGCTGCCCTTCGTGCTGGTCTGGGTGCTGGCCAGTGCCGGGCCACGCTCGCTGATCCCGCGCCGCTGGGGGCTGCACCTGCTGCGCGGCGGGCTGGGCATGGCGATGATCGGCTGCTTCGTGTTCGCCCTGCGCGACCTGCCGCTGTCCACCGCCTACACCATTTATTTCGTCGCGCCGCTGCTGATTGCCGCACTGTCGGTGCCGCTGCTGGGCGAGCGGGTCGGGCCGCGGCGCTGGGTCGCCATCGGCATCGGCCTGGTCGGCGTGCTGGTGGTGCTGCGGCCGGGCGTGGGCGGTTTCATCTCGGTGCCGGGCCTGATGGTGCTGGCCGCCGCCACCGCCTATGCCATCGCCGCGATCACCGTCAGCCTGCTGACCCGCACCGATACCTCGCAGTCGATGGTGGTCTGGTTCCTGGTCATCATGGCCATCGGCGCCGGGCTGCTGGCGATCCCCGGCTGGGTGCCGCTGCAGATGGCGCATGCGCCGTTGATCGCCGGCATGGGCCTGGCCGGAGCACTGGGCCAGATCGCGCTGACCAAGGCCTTCCAGCTGGGTGAGGCCTCGATGATCGCACCGCTCGAATACAGCGGCCTGGTCTGGGTGATCGGCTGGGACCTGGCCTTCTGGGGGCAGCTGCCGGATGGCTACACCTGGGCGGGCGCGGCAATCATCGTCGCCTCGGGCCTGTACCTGCTGCACCGCGAACGGGTGAACCGGCAGGAGCCGCCGAAACCGTTGGACCATCCCTGAACCGATCTGGCTGGGGAAGGGGTCAGAGCCCCTGCGGGGATCCGACCCCGGGGTCGGATCCCCGCAGGGGACCGCCGCCGATGTGCCGGGGCGGGCGTCTTAGAACCAAAAGGAATAACATTCTGGCCCATGGCGCGGGCGCGCGAGCGCCAGCGCTGGTAGGCTGCACGCCCCTTCCATCGCCCTCCCGGTGAGCTGATCCCGTGATCGAGTTCCAGCGCCTGCACAAATCCTATGCCGTTGCCGGCCGCGCGGTCAGCGCGCTGCAGCCGCTGGACCTGACCATCGAGGCCGGCGAGGTGTTCGGCATCATCGGCCATTCCGGTGCGGGCAAATCGACGCTGATCCGCATGATCAACCGCCTGGAGGAGCCCAGTGGTGGCCGCCTGCTGATCGCCGGCGAAGATGTCACCGCGCTGGATCCGGAAGGCCTGCGCGCGCTGCGCCGCCGGATCGGCATGATCTTCCAGCACTTCAACCTGCTGTCCTCGCGCACGGTGGCCGGCAATGTCGCCTTCCCGCTGGAGCTGGCCGGTACGCCGAAGGCCGAGATCGATGCGCGCGTCGCCGAGCTGCTGCAGACCGTGGGCCTGCAGGCGCATGCGGACAAGTACCCGGCGCAGTTGTCGGGCGGCCAGAAGCAGCGTGTGGGCATCGCCCGCGCACTGGCCACCCGCCCGCAGATCCTGCTGTGCGATGAGGCCACCAGCGCGCTCGATCCGCAGACCACCGCGTCGGTGCTGGCGCTGCTGTCGAAGATCAACCGCGAACTGGGCCTGACCATCGTGCTGATCACCCACGAGATGGACGTGATCCGTCGCGTCTGCGACCGCGTGGCCGTGCTTGATGCCGGCCAGCTGGTCGAGACCGGCCCGGTAACGAAGGTGTTCCTGCACCCGCAGCACCCGACCACCCGCCGTTTCGTCAGCGAATCGGAGCAGGTGGACGAGGGTACCCTGCACCGCGATTTCGACGCGGTCGGTGGCCGTGTCGTGCGCCTGACCTTCCTTGGCGCCGACACCTACGAACCCCTGCTCGGCAGCGTCGCGCGGCAGACCGGGGTCGACTACAACATCCTGTCCGGGCGTATCGACCGGATTAAGGACACCCCGTATGGCCAGCTGATCGTCGCCTTGGTGGGCGGTGACCAGTCCGCCGCGCAGGCCGCATTCGTGGCTGCCGGCGTGCATGTTGAGGAACTGCGTCGATGATCATCGCCACCGCCGGCGGCTTCTTCCGTCACCTGGATGCGGGCAAGTGGGCCGACATCGGCCAGGCCACCATCGACACCCTGCTGATGCTGGCCGGTTCGCTGCCGCTGACCCTGGCCATCGGCCTGCCGCTGGGCGTGCTGCTGTACCTGTTCGGTGCGCCACAGCTGAAACGCCGGCCGGTTGCCTACGGCGTGCTGGCGCTGGTGGTGAACCTGCTGCGCTCGGTGCCCTTCATCATCCTGATGATCGTGCTGATCCCGGTGACCCTGTTCATGATGGGCACCTCGCTGGGCGTACGTGGCGCGATCGTGCCGCTGGTCATCGGCGCTGCGCCGTTCTATGCGCGGTTGGTGGAAACCGCGCTGCGTGAAGTGGACCGCGGGGTGATCGAGGCGACCCAGGCAATGGGTGCCACCACCTGGCAGCTGGTCACCCGCGTGCTGCTGCCCGAAGCACGGCCGGGCCTGATTGCCGGTGCCACGGTGACCACCGTGGCCCTGATCGGCTTCACCGCGATGGGCGGTGCGATCGGTTCCGGTGGCCTGGGCGACCTGGCCTTCCGCGACGGCTACCAGCGCTCGCACACCGACGTGGCGCTGGTCACGGTGGTCCTTTTGCTGGTGCTGGTGCAGCTGCTGCAGATGCTGGGCGACCGCCTGGTCGCGCATTACAGCCGCAGATAACAGAATGCCGGGCGGCGCCCGGCATCGTTCAGGGTAGTGCCGGCCGCTGGCCGGCAACTTCATGTCTGGTAGTGCCGGCCGCTGGCCGGCAACCTCATGAACGCGGGAAGCACCCTGCAGTTGCCGGCCAGCGGCCGGCACTACCACCGTGTGCAGTCAACGCACGTTCGGTACTTCGTAGCCCAGCTTGCCCACCTGCTCGGCGTGCTGCGGCACGCGCTTGAGCTTGTCGGTGTTGACCCCGTACTCGTCGCGCAGGCGTTCGGCCAGGTCCTTGTACAGGGCCTTGTCCATGTCAGGCGTGCGGGCGAAGATCCAGGCCATCTCGCGGCCCGGGTAGCCGATCAGCGCCCAGGAATAGTCCGGTGCGACTTCCAGTACCCGCGAATGGGTCGGCACGACCCGGTAGAACCAGGTGCGCCAGCCGTGGTTGCCACTGTCGGGATCGACGCTGGCGCGCGCACGGATTTCCTGCAGCGGTTCACCGAAACCATCGCGGTAGCGATAGGTGATGGCGACCTTGTGGTCCTCGCGCAGCTCGTACTGGTTGACGCTGGCGACGTGGCCGCGCTCGATGAAGTTCGGCACGCGGCCGATCACGTACCAGGTCCCCATGAAGCGCTGCAGGTCGATCACCCCATCTGCAGAGGCTTCCGCGGCGCTGTTGCGGGACGACGGTGGGGAATTGGCAGCCACTGCCGGACCGCCCAGGGACAGGGCCAGCAACACAGCGCAGAGCGGGCGGATCGAGGTCATGCGGGAGCGGGCTCCAGTGGGCTTGCCCGCGCATGGTCACTGTGTGCACGCCATCCGTCAATGGTGTCGCAGCCGGTGAGAAGCCCCGCAGCCAAGCTGACCGGCATCGACCACCGGAGAATCCGCATGCGCACACGTCCCCGCCACCGCCCGCCAACTGAACGCGTCAGCGAACGCGCCGATCCGCGCCTGTTGCGGGTGGTGCCGCAGCTCGTCCTTGCTGGCCTGGCCGTGGTGCTGGTGTGGCCGGCCGCGCGCGGCAGCAGTGCCTGGCTGGGCTGGTTGCCGCTGTGGCTGGTCGGCATGCCGTTGGCGGCCTGGTGGGCACTGCTGCGCTGCCCGTTGCCAACGCTGGCCGCGCTCCGCTCGCTGCGACGCGACCATGGGCAGGCCCGGCGGCGCTCCCCCACACGTACGCGCAAGGCGCACACCGCCACGGCCTGACCTTCGACACGGGGGCGGCCCCGGTGATCCATGCTAGCGTTCCACGGCTAATGACTGCCTGGAGCTGCAATGTCACGATTCGCTTCCGCCTGCCTGCTGGCCGGCATGATGACCGCTGCCTCGGTGGGTACCGCCGTGGCCGCTGAAGACACCGACCGTTACGCTTGGCTGGAGGACGTCACCGGCGACAAGCCGTTGTCCTGGGTCAAGGAACAGAACGCCAAGTCCGAGGCGCGCCTGGCGCAGACCCCGGCCTTCAAGCAGATGGAGAGCAGCATCCGCGAGGTGCTCGACTCGGACGCCAAGATTCCCGGCGTGCAGAAGATCGGCGATTACTACTACAACTTCTGGAAGGACAAGCAGCACGAGCGCGGCCTGTGGCGTCGCACCACCCTGGCCGAGTACCGCAAGGCCTCGCCGACCTGGGAAACCGTGCTCGACCTGGATGCGCTGAACAAGGCCGAGAACGAAAACTGGGTCTGGCACGGCGCCGACTGCCTGCGTCCGGATTACAGCCGCTGCCTGATCGCGCTGTCGCGCGGCGGTGCCGACGCCGATGTCACCCGCGAGTTCGACCTGGCCAGCAAGAGCTGGATCAAGGACGGCTTCTTCCGTCCCGAATCGAAGGGCGGCCTGAGCTGGATCGACCGCGACACCGTGTTCGTCTACACCGATTTCGGCAGCGGCTCGATGACCACCTCCGGTTACCCGCGCGTGGCCAAGCTGTGGAAGCGTGGCACGCCTATGTCCGCCGCCAGCGTGGTCTACGAAGGCAAGCCGGAAGACATGTACATCGCGGCGATGCACGATGACACCCCGGGCTTCGAGCGCAACCTGGTCAGCCGTACGCTGGCCTTCTACAACAACGAGATCTACCTGCGCGGCGAGGATGGCAAGCTGACCAGGATCGATGCGCCGAACTCGGCCGAGAAGGGCCTGCACAAGCAGTGGCTGACCCTGGAACTGCGCGATCCGTGGACCGTGGGTGGCAAGACCTACGCCTCCGGCGCACTGCTGGTGACCAAGCTGGATGATTTCCTGGCCGGCAAGCGTGACTTCGAAGTGCTGTTCACCCCGACCGCGACCACCTCGCTGGCCAGTGCCTCGTGGACCAAGAACCACCTGGTGCTGAACGTGCTGGACGACGTCAAGAACCGCCTGTCGGTGCTGACTCCGACCGCCAAGGGCTGGCAGAAGAGCGATTTCGTCGGCGCGCCGGCCTTCGGCACCCTGGGCGTCAGTGCGGTCGACAGCAATGACAGCGATGCGGTGTGGCTGACCGCCACCGATTACCTGACCCCGACCACCCTGGCCATTGCCGACATTGGCAAGGCACCGGAAGTGCTCAAGACCATGCCGGCGTTCTTCGATGCCGACGGCAAAGTGATCGAGCAGCACTTCGCTACCAGCAAGGACGGTACCCGCGTGCCGTACTTCGTGGTGCACGACAAGGCGATGAAGCTCGACGGTTCCAATCCGACCCTGCTGTACGGCTACGGTGGGTTCGAGATTTCGCTGACCCCGTCGTACTCGGGTGGCATGGGCCGCGCCTGGCTGGAAAAGGGCGGCGTGTACGTGGTTGCCAACATCCGTGGTGGTGGCGAGTACGGCCCGCGCTGGCACCAGGCGGCGCTGAAGCAGAACCGTCACAAGGCCTATGAAGACATGGCTGCGGTTGCCCAGGACCTTGTTACCCGCAAGATCACTTCTGCCAAGCACCTGGGCGTGCAGGGCGGCAGCAACGGTGGCCTGCTCACCGGCAACATGCTGACCCAGTACCCGGAGCTGTTCGGTGCGGTGGTGGTGCAGGTTCCGCTGCTGGACATGAAGCGTTACAGCCACCTGCTGGCCGGCGCGTCGTGGATGGCCGAGTACGGCAACCCGGATACCAGCGACTGGGAGTTCATCAAGACCTTCTCGCCGTACCACCTGTTCGACGCGAAGAAGAGCTACCCGCCGGTGCTGTTCACCACCTCCACCCGCGATGACCGCGTGCATCCGGGCCACGCCCGCAAGATGGCCGCGAAGATGATCGAGGCCGGCAAGGACGTGACCTACTACGAGAACATCGAAGGCGGTCATGGCGGTGCAGCCAACAACGCGCAGGCCGCGCACATGTCCGCACTGGCCTACAGCTTCCTGTGGGAGCGGTTGGGCGGCAAGTAAGCAGAACGGAAAACGCCGCCCCAAGGCGGCGTTTTTCTTTTCCGGGTAGCGCCGGGCCATGCCCGGCGAGCGCGTCGCGCGGCAAAATTCCGCCGGGCACGGCCCGGCACTACCAGAATCGTTTCAACCCGCGCGCGATACGCTCCACCGCTTCCTGCAGCCGCGGCACTTCCTGGGTATAGGCCAGGCGTACGTGCTGGTTCGATCGATGGAAGCCGAAATCCAGGCCCGGGGTGAACGCCACATGTTCGGTTTCCAGGAAGTGCGCGCAGAACGCCTGCGCGTCATCGGTGAACGCGCTGACGTCGGCGTACAGGTAGAACGCCCCCTGCGGCTCCACTTCGATGCGGAAGCCCAGTTCGCGCAGGGCTGGCAGCAGGAAGTCGCGGCGCTGCTGGAAGGCCTGGCGGCGCTGCTCGAAGATCGCCATCGCCTCGTCGCTGAAACAGGCAAGGGCCGCGTGCTGGGCGATGCTCGAAGCGCTGATGTACAGGTTCTGCGCCAGCTTCTCCAGGTCGGGTACCGCCGCCGGTGGCGCCACCAGCCAGCCCAGTCGCCAGCCGGTCATGCCGAAGTACTTGGAGAAACTGTTCAGCACGAAGGCACTGTCATCCACCTGCAGCACGCTCGCTGCATCCAGGCCGTAGGTCAGGCCGTGATAGATCTCGTCGACCACCAGGTGGCCGCCGCGCGCATGCAGCGAAGCCGAGAGGGCCGCCAGTTCATCGGCTGACAGCACGGTGCCGGTGGGATTGGCCGGCGACGCCACCAACGCGCCGACGCTGTCGGCGTTCCAGTGCTGCTGCACCAGTGAAGGGGTCAACTGGTAGGCCGTTTCGGGGCCGACCGGAACGAGCTGCGCGCCGCCTTCCACCAGCCGCAGGAAGTGGCGGTTGCACGGATAACCGGGATCGGCCAGCAGCCAGTGGCGGCCGGGGTCGACCAGCAGGCTGCTGGCCAGCAGCAGCGCGCCGGAGCCGCCCGGCGTGACCAGGATGCGTTCGGGGTCGATATCCAGGCCGTAATGACTGAGATAGAAACCGCTGATCGCCTGGCGCAGGGCGGGCAGGCCGCGTGCGGCGGTGTAGCGGGTGTGCCCGGCGGCCAACGCCGCCTGGCCGGCACGCACGACCGGCTCGGCGGTGGTGAAGTCCGGTTCGCCGATCTCCAGATGGATCACATCGTGACCGGCCTGTTCCAGCGCCTGTGCGCGGGCCAGCAGGGACATCACATGGAAGGGAGCGATTTCGTGGCTGCGCCGGCTGTAGCCCGGCGTGTGGGGCAGGGTACTCATGCCCCACATGGTACGCCGGGTGTCCCGGTAGTGCCGGCCGCTGGCCGGCAACCTCGGGATGAACAGTCTGCTGCCGTTGCCGGCCAGCGGCCGGCACTACCTCCGCGCGTCCATGACGATCCGCAGGGTTGCCCGCAGCCCCCCTGCCACCCAGACTCAGGCGCAAGGACGCCATTGCATTGCCGATCAAGGAGCCTTATTTCATGAAATCCACTCTCTGCCTGTTGCTTGCGAGCCTGATGACCAGCACCGCTACCGCCGCCACCCCGCCCGTTCCGCCGGATGTTGAGAAGCGTCCGCACGTGGTCAAGGCGCCGTTCGGCGCGACCCGCAACGATGACTATTACTGGCTGCGCGACGACAAGCGCGAGGACAGGGCCATGCTGGCCTACCTGCAGGCCGAGAACGCCTACGCCGACCAGCTGCTGGCACCGCTGAAGCCGCTGGAGGATGCGCTGTACGGCGAGATCGTCGGCCGCATCAAGCAGGACGATGCCAGTGTGCCGGCGCGCGAGCGCGGCTACTGGTACTACAGCCGCTACGAAACCGGCCAGGACTATCCCATCCATGCGCGCCGCAAGGCCAGCATGGACGCGCCGGAAGAGGTCCTGCTCAACGTCAACACGATGGCTGCCGGCAAGGGCTATTTCAGCGTCGGCTCGATGGAGGTCAGCCAGGACAACCAGCTGCTGGCCTGGGCCGACGATGACGTGGGCCGCCGCCAGTACGTCATCCGCTTCAAGGACCTGCGCACCGGCGCGGTGCTGCCGGACACGATCACCGGCACCTCGGGCGACCTGGTCTGGGCCGACGACAACCGCACCGTGCTGTATGTCGAGAACGATCCGGAAACCCTGCTGACCGTGCGAGTGAAGAAGCACGTGCTGGGCACCCCGGCCAGCGCCGACACCGTCGTCTACGAAGAGAAGGACGACAGCTTCTACATGGGCATCGGCCGCACCCGCGACGATCGCTTCATCACCATCGGCGTGCACAGCACCGTGTCCTCCGAAGAGCGCTACGCGCCGGCCAGCGACCCGACCACGTTCACCGTGCTCGCCCCGCGCCAACGCGACGTGGAGTACGACGCCGACCACTACGATGGCCGCTGGGTGATCCGCACCAACGATGGTGCGAAGAACTTCAAGCTGGTGACCGCACCGACCGACGCCACCTCGCGTGCGCAGTGGAAGGATTGGATCGCCCATGACGATGCGGTGTTCATCGAAGGCTTCGAACTGTTCGATACCTACACCGCCATCGCCGAACGTTCCGAAGGCCTGGAGCGCATCCGCCTGCTGTTCAAGGACGGTCGCAACGACTACGTAAAGGCCGACGAACCGGCCTATTCGATGGGCCTGGGCGACAACACCGAGGCTGACACCACGTGGCTGCGCTACGTGTACACCTCGATGACCACGCCGACCACGGTGTACGAACTGAACACCGCCACCGGCGAGCGTCGCCAGCTGAAGCAGCAGCCGGTGATCGGCTATGACGCCTCGAAGTACGAGACCGACCGGGTGTGGATCACCGCGCGCGACGGGGTGAAGGTGCCGGTGTCGCTGGTCTATCGCAAGGGCTACAGGAAGGATGGCACCGGCGCGCTGTTCCAGTACGCCTACGGCAGCTACGGCATGTCGATGGACCCCTACTTCAACCAGACGGCGGTGAGCCTGCTCGACCGTGGCGTGGTGTACGCCATCGCCCACATCCGCGGTGGCCAGGAAATGGGTCGCGACTGGTACGAGAACGGCAAGCTGCTGCACAAGCAGAACACCTTCAACGACTTCATCGACGTCACCCGTGGCCTGGTGGCACAGGGCTGGGCCGCGAAGGACCGTGTCGCCGCGTCCGGTGGCAGCGCCGGTGGCCTGCTGATGGGCGCCATCGCCAACCAGGCGCCGCAGGACTACCGCGTGCTGGTGGCGCAGGTGCCTTTCGTGGACGTGGTCACCACCATGCTCGACCCGACCATCCCGCTGACCACCAACGAGTACGACGAGTGGGGTAACCCCGAGCAGAAGCCGTACTACGAGTACATGCTGTCCTACTCGCCCTACGACAACGTGAAAAAGCAGGCCTATCCGTCGCTGTTCGTGGGTACCGGCCTGTGGGATTCGCAGGTGCAGTACTGGGAACCGGCCAAGTGGGTGGCCAAGCTGCGTGATGACAACACCAGCACCTTCCCGATCCTGTTCCGCACCAACATGGAAGCCGGCCACGGCGGCAAGTCCGGGCGCTTCCAGCGTTACCGCGAACTGTCCGAGTCGTATGCATTCGTGCTGCAGCAGCTGGGCATCGAAACGCCCGCGGCCGGTGCTGCGACGGAATGACGCATCGTGGCGGCGGTGATATCGCCGCCGCCACCTGCGCTCGGTATCCTTGCGCGATGCGCCCGCCCGAACCGCCCGCCACCAAGGACCTGCCAACGCCCGCCCGGCCGGTGCGGTTCCGTTGGGCGTGGTGGCTGCTGGCCTATGCCAGCCTGGGCACCGGCATCGTCGGCATCTTCGTGCCGGGGCTGCCTACCACCGTATTCATCCTGATCTCGGCCTGGGCCGCCTCGCGCGGCTCCGAGCGCCTGCACGGCTGGCTGCTGCAGCACCCGCGCTTCGGCCCGGCCATCGCCAACTGGCAGGCACATGGTGCGGTGAGCCGCTACGGCAAATGGATGGCCACGATCACCATGGCGGTGTGCGCCGGCATCATGCTGTGGTGCGTGCCGGTGGCCTGGGTGAAGTGGTTCTCCATCGGCAGCATGACCGTGGTGGCGATCTGGCTGTGGACCCGGCCGCTGCCGCCGGCCGATTAATCTCTCCCGCCGGGCATGGCCCGGCGTTGCCACGGTGCCGGGTTGCGGTGGCGCCGGGCCATGCCCGGCGGATGCCTGACGCGGCACCCTGCACCAACCGCTCAGCCGCCAATGGCTATACTCGGGGCATGAACATCCCCCATCGCAATGTCATCCTGATTCCGCTGGCAGCGGCCTCGCTGCTGTTCCTCGCCGCATGCGGCAACAAGGGTCCGCTGGTGCTGCCGCAGAAGCCGGTGCCGGTGGAAGAAACCGTCGAACCGGCCGCTGATGTCGACGCCACGCCTGCTGCCACCCAGGCCCCGCGCGACGGCAGTCCGTCCGTCACTCCTGATCCGGCCAAGAAGATGGACGACGGGAATGAGTAAGGCCGGTACCAACGGTCTGCGCTTCAGCAAGATGCACGGCGCGGGCAACGATTTCGTAGTGATCGACCTGCGCGACGGCACCCCGCCGCCCACCCCGGAACTGGCCGCGCGCCTGGCCGACCGCCATACCGGCGTCGGCTGCGACCAGATCCTGACCATCGAGCCGCCGCGCGCCGAAGGCTCCGTCGCCTCTTACCGCATCTGGAACGCCGATGGTTCCAATTCCGAGCAGTGCGGCAACGGCGCGCGCTGCATCGCTGCCTGGCTGGTGCGCGAGGGTAGTGCGCAGGGCGACCGCTTCGTCATCGACAGCCCGCTGGCCAGCCACGCCGTGGATGTCCTCGGCGATGGCCAGTACGCGGTGGCGATGGGCGTGCCGTTGTTCGATCCGGCGCAGGTGCCGCTGATCGGCTTCGCCCACCCGCGTGAGGAGTACCTGCTGCCACTGCAGGGTGAGACCGTGCGCTTCGCGGCGGTGTCGATGGGCAATCCGCACGCGGTGATCGAAGTGGGCCTGGTCGACGCCGCACCGGTCGAGCGCGTGGGCGGACTGCTGCAGCAGCATGCCTCGTTCCCGAAGTCGGTGAACGTGGGCTTCGCCCAGGTAATGGGCCCGGAACATGTGCGCCTGCGCGTGTTCGAGCGCGGCGTCGGTGAAACCCTGGCCTGCGGCAGTGGCGCCTGCGCGGCGGCAGTGACCCTGATGCATCGCGGCCGCCTGCAGCGCGATGCGCGCATCAGCCTGCCTGGTGGCGACCTGCGCATCCAGTGGCCGGGCGATGGCCAGCCGGTGGTGATGGCGGGCCCGACCGCATTCGTCTTCGAAGGGGAGTGGATCGCATGACTGAGACCGTCGACAAGCTCGGTGCCCATGAAGTCGCCGCCTGGTTGCGGCGCCATCCGGGTTTCCTCAAGCAGTTCCCGGACCTGGCGCTGACCCTGGTGGTGCCACGCGATGACGGCCCGACCGCATCGCTGGCCAGCTACCAGCTGGAAGTGCTGCGCGAGAAGAACCGCGAGCTGGCGCGACGGTTGGCCGACCTGGGCGCGACCGCGCAGGTCAACGAGCGGTTGGCGGTGCGCACGCATCAGCTCACCCTGGCCCTGATGAAGCAGGACAACGCCGCCGACACGCTGCGCGCGATGGCGGCGTCACTGCAGGAAGATTTCGCCGGCGATCTGGTACGGCTGGTCGTGCATGCGCCGGTGGCGGGGCTGGAGCAGGCCGAGTGGCTGCAGGTGCTGGCTGCCGATGATGCGCAGCTGGGCCCGTTCCGCGACTGCCTGAAGGATGGTGAGCCGATCTGCGGCCGCCTGCACGGCGACAAGAACGCGGTGCTGTACGGCGCGCGCAGCGAGGAGGTGCAGACCACCGCGCTGCTGCCGCTGCCGGGTGTTGGCCTGATCGCGGTGGGCAGCCATGATCCGAACCGCTTCTATCCCGGCATGGGCACGCTGTTCCTGCGGATGATGGGTGAGGCCC
Source organism: Stenotrophomonas sp. MYb57 (assembly GCF_002966815.1). Taxonomy (NCBI): domain Bacteria; kingdom Pseudomonadati; phylum Pseudomonadota; class Gammaproteobacteria; order Lysobacterales; family Lysobacteraceae; genus Stenotrophomonas; species Stenotrophomonas sp. MYb57. The sequence continues at coordinate 4,025,681 of NZ_CP023271.1, read as the reverse complement.
TGGTGACCGGGCTCAAGCGCTTCGCGGATTGAGCGGGAAACGACGACGATGAGCGCGGTGCAGGCGTTCCTGCAGCACCTGCAGGTGGAGCGGCGGATGTCGGCGCATACGCTCGATGCCTATCGCCGCGACCTGGACGCGTTGTCGGTGTGGGCCGAACCCCGCGGGGGGGCCGTGGAGGCACTGGATGCAGACGCGGTGCGCCAGTTCGTTGCCGATGAACACCGCCGTGGCCTGTCGGCCAAAAGCCTGCAACGCCGGCTGTCGGCCTGCCGCAGCTTCTATGCCTGGCTGCTCAAGCATGGCCGCATCGAGGCCAGCCCGGCAGCGACACTGAAGGCGCCGCGTGCGCCGCGACGGCTGCCGCAGGTACTCGACGCCGATGAAGCCGTGCAGCTGGTTGAACTGGAGCCGGAAGGCGAGCTGGGTCGTCGTGACCGCGCATTGCTGGAACTGTTCTATTCCTCCGGCCTGCGCTTGAGCGAAGTCTGTGCGCTGACCTGGCGCGATCTGGATTTCGCCAGCGGCCTGGTCAACGTGATGGGCAAGGGCAACCGGCAACGTCGCGTCCCCTTCGGAAAGCCGGCACGCGAAGCGCTGCTGACCTGGCGCAGCGAAAGTGGCGGTGGTGGCGCCACACCGGTTTTCCCCGGCCGCAACGGGCCGATCAGCCAGCGCGCGGTGCAGATCCGCATCCGCCAGCTGGGGCAGCGCCAGGGCCTGTTCAAGCACGTGCACCCGCACATGCTGCGGCACAGTTTCGCCAGCCACATCCTGGAATCCTCCGGTGACCTGCGCGGTGTGCAGGAACTGCTCGGCCATGCCGACATCGCCACCACGCAGATCTACACCCACCTGGATTTCCAGCATCTGGCCAAGGTCTACGATGCGGCGCATCCGCGCGCGAAACGTCGCAAAGACCCGCCCGACTCGGGGGGGTAGCGCCGGGCCATGCCCGGCGGCTGTGCGATCCATGTGTCGTGTACGCGACGCCGCCCGCACTGCGCGCTCGCAGGGCATGGCCCGGCGCTACCGGAACGGCCGCCGCTTGATCTGGATCAGGGCGGGGCAGTGGTCGCCGATGCATCGTGGCCGCAGGCCACGAAGAGATGCCGACCATGGCAAAGCCCATTCCGCTGCGCCCCAAGCACCCCGAGCGCATCTGCTGGGGCTGCGACCGTTACTGCGCTGCCGACGCACTGGCCTGTGGCAACGGCTCGGGCCGCACCCAGCACCCGATCGAAACCCAGGGTGAAGACTGGTACGTGGCGTGGGGCATTGAACCCAATCCGGACCGGCCATCGCATGCCAAGCGCTGAACGGCAGCTATCGGTGCGGGCTTGATCGCTTCGGCGGCTGTCCCCATGTCCCGTGAACAGCTATCGGAGGCCGCATGGACCCCAGTCAGAATCCCACCGTTTTCCACGCCACCACCATCGTCTGCGTTCGTCGCGGCGAGCACGTGGCCATTGCCGGCGACGGCCAGGTCACCCTCGGCCACACGGTGATGAAGGGCAACGCACGCAAGGTCCGCCGCCTTGGCCGCGATGGCCAGGTACTGGCCGGCTTTGCCGGTGCCGCCGCCGATGCCTTCACCCTGTTCGAGCTGTTCGAAGCCAAGCTGGAAAAGCATGGCCAGCTGCAGCGTGCCGCGGTGGAACTGGCCAAGGATTGGCGCACCGAGCGCCGCCTCGGCAAGCTCGAAGCCCTGCTGGCGGTGGCCGACAGGGAAACCTCGCTGATCATCAGCGGCACCGGCGACGTGATCGAGCCGGAGGACGGCATCATCGCCATCGGTTCCGGTGGTTCGTATGCGCTGTCCGCTGCACGCGCGCTGATGGCGCACACCGAACTGGATGCACGCACCATCGCCAGCGAAGCGATCAACATCGCCGGTGACATCTGCATCTACACCAACCGCAACGTGGTGGTCGAGGAGTTGTGACGGGGAACCGTCACACGCATTCCTGATCCGCCGGGCATGGCCCGGCGCTACCGACAACGCATTCGTGAGCACACCCATGCCGCACAAGATCGAAGTTTCCTCCGCCACCATGACCCCGCGCGAGATCGTGCAGGAGCTGGACCGGCACATCGTCGGCCAGCACGACGCCAAGCGCGCGGTCGCCATCGCCCTGCGCAACCGCTGGCGCCGCATGCAGCTGCAGCCCGAGCTGCGCAACGAGGTCATGCCCAAGAACATCCTGATGATCGGCCCGACCGGCGTCGGCAAGACCGAGATTGCGCGCCGCCTGGCCACGCTGGCCAACGCGCCATTCGTCAAGGTCGAAGCGACCCGCTTCACCGAAGTCGGCTATGTCGGCAAGGATGTCGAGCAGATCATCCGTGACCTGGCCGATACCGCCGTCAAGCTGTACCGCGAGCAGGCCAAGGTGCGCGTGCGCACGCAGGCCGAAGAGCGCGCCGAAGACCGCATCCTCGATGCGCTGCTGCCGCGCCGCAGCGGTGGCATCGGCTTCGACCCGGAGGCTGCGCGCAACGAACCGTCGGCGCAGGACAACGAGACCCGCATCAAGTTCCGCAAGATGCTGCGCAACGGCGAGCTGGACGATCGCGAGATCGAGCTCGACCTGACCGCCAACGTCAGCATGGACATCATGACCCCGCCGGGCATGGAGGAAATGGGCCAGCAGCTGAAGTCGATGTTCGCCAACCTCGGTGGTGGCGCCAAGGCACACAAGCGCACGCTGACCATCAAGGCCGCGCGTCCGCTGCTGCAGGAGGAAGAGGCCGGCAAGCTGGTCAACGAGGACGACATCCGCACCGCCGCGATCGAGGCCTGTGAACAGCACGGCATCGTGTTCATCGACGAGATCGACAAGGTCGCCAAGCGGGGTGACAACGTGGGTGGCGGTGATGTCTCGCGCGAAGGCGTGCAGCGCGACCTGCTGCCGCTGGTGGAAGGTTCCAACGTATCCACCAAGTACGGCACGATCAAGACCGACCACATCCTGTTCATCGCATCGGGTGCGTTCCACCTGGCCAAGCCCAGCGACCTGATCCCGGAACTGCAGGGCCGCTTCCCGATCCGCGTGGAGCTGGGTGCGCTGAGCAAGGCTGATTTCGTGCGCATCCTGACCGAGCCGAAGGCTGCGCTGACCAAGCAGTACGAAGCGCTGCTGGCCACCGAAGGCGTCAAGGTCAGCTTCACCACCGATGCCATCGACCGCCTGGCCGAGATCGCCTTCCAGGTGAACGAGCGCCAGGAGAACATCGGTGCGCGCCGCCTGCATACCGTGCTGGAGCGCCTGCTGGATTCGCTCAGCTACGAAGCACCGGACCGCGATGGTGAAACCCTGGCCATCGACAGTGCCTATGTCGATGCGCACCTGGGTGAACTGGTGCAGGACCCGGACCTGAGCCGTTACATCCTGTAACCAGGAATGCGAAAAGGCCGCCGAAAGGCGGCCTTTTTCGTTATGCAGGGTCGGATCCCTCGCCATGGCGAGGGCTCCGACCCGTTACGTACTCGCCGGGCATGGCCCGGCGCTACCTTTGTGGCCGAATCTGCGGTAGCGCCGGGCCATGCCCGGCGGCGCCGTCACGCCTCCGGCAGCGGCTCGGGCACCGAACCCGGTACGAACACGCCTTCCTTCACGTAGGCGGCCAGGGTCATGTCCAGCGCCAGCATGCCGTCGCGCTTGAGGTCCATCAGGTCCGGTTCGACCATCGCCCCGTGCAGCACGCCGAGCACGGTGGCGTGCAGCATGCGCGCGGCGATCTTCGGGTCGGCGCCGTCGCGCAGCTGACCCAGGTCCTGGGCACGGCGCAGGGCGCGTTCCATCCGGTCCAGGGCATCGCGGAAACCGCTCTGCTGCAGTTCGGTCAGCACCCTGGTGTCGGCCGAGGCATCGCTGCGCAGCATGATCTCCATGGTCTTGCGCAGGCGCTCGTCCTCGGACAGCTCGATGAACGAGTGGATCATCACCGCGCGCAGGTCATGCACCGGCGTGTCGCGCTGGTCGGTGGAGGTGCGCTCCAGCTCCTGCATGAAGGGCAGGTGCACCCGCTCGACGATCGCGGTCAGCACCTCGCCCTTGTTCTTGAAATGCCAGTACACGGCGCCGCGGGTGTAGCCGGCGCGGGCACCGATCATCTCCAGCGTGGTCCGGGCCACGCCGTGTTCGTGGAAACAGGCTTCGGCGGCATCCAGGATGCCTTCGCGGGTTGCCTGGGTGTCCTCTTTGGTTTTGCGGGCCATGAGCGGGTACGAGTGCGGGTGAAACGTGGCTGAATTGTACCGCTTTACAAACAAACACGCATGTATGTATATTTCCGTCCCATCATTCCCGTCGTGTGCGTGGCAGGCCTGTCCTGGCTCCCACTTCAGGCGGGTGGGCGCTGTTCGCGCGGTCTTACTCCTGCAAAAGGAGGGCCCGTCGTATCAGCACCTGCTGAGATCCCTCCCTTCAAGAGCCATTCCCATCATGTTGCTGAGCCGAATCCGACCCTTCGCGTTGTCGCTGGCGATCGCTGCCACCGTCGCTGCCTGCGGCGGCCAACCCCAGGCGCCCGAACAGGGGCCGGGCCAGGTCAGCGTGGTCACGCTGAAGTCCGAGACCGTCGGGCTGACCCGTGAGCTGCCGGGCCGCACCAACGCCTTCCTGGTGGCCGAAGTGCGCCCGCAGGTCAACGGCATCGTCGCCAAGCGCCTGTTCACCGAGGGTGGGATGGTCAAGGCCGGCGAGCCGCTGTACCAGATCGAGGACGCCAGCTACCGCGCCCAGGCCAACAGTGCGCGTGCACAGCTGGCCCGCGCCGAAGCCACCGCCAATGCGGCGCGGCTGAGCGCCAAGCGCATCACCGAACTGGCCAAGGTCGACGCGGTCAGCCAGCAGGATCTGGAAAACGCCGTGGCCGCGCAGAAGCAGGCAGAGGCCGATGTCGGCGCCGCCAAGGCCTCACTGGATGCCGCCAACGTGACCCTCGGCTATGCGCGCATCACCGCGCCGATCAGCGGCCGCATCGGCAAGTCCAGCGTCACCCAGGGCGCGCTGGTCAGCGCCGGCCAGGCCACGGCGCTGGCAACCGTGCAGCAGCTGGACCCGATCTACGTCGACCTGACCCAGTCCTCGGCCGAGCTGCTGCAGCTGCGCCGCGAACTGGCCGCCGGCCGCCTGCAGGACAACCAGCAGACGCCGGTCAGCATCCTGATGGAAGACGGCAGCACCTTCGAACACAAGGGCACGCTGGAGTTCTCCGAAGTCAGCGTCGATCCGGCCACCGGCAGCTTCGCGCTGCGGGTCAGGGTCGACAACCCCGATGGCCTGCTGATGCCGGGCATGTACGTGCGCGCGGTGATCGGCGGCGGTGTGCGCAGCGATGCGGTGCTGGTGCCGATGCAGGGCATCGCCCGCGATCCGAAGGGCGATACCAGTGCAATGGTGGTCGGCAAGGACAACAAGGTCGAAGTGCGCCCGGTCAAGGTCAGCCGCACCGTCGGCGACAAGTGGCTGGTCGAGGACGGCCTGAAGGCCGGCGACAAGGTCATCGTCGAAGGCCTGCAGAAGATCGGCCCGGGCATGCCCGTGAATGCCACCGAACAGGGCGCCGCCCCGGCCAAGCCGGCCGCCGCCCAACCTGCAGCTGCGGCCGCAGGTGCGAAGTAAGCGGAGAACTCCATGGCACGTTTCTTCATCGATCGACCCATCTTCGCGTGGGTCATCGCGATCATCATCATGCTCGCCGGCGGCCTGGCCCTGTTCAAGCTGCCGATCTCGATGTACCCCAACGTCGCACCGCCGGCGGTGGAAATCAGCGCCAGCTACCCGGGTGCTTCGGCCAAGGTGGTCGAAGACTCGGTGACGCAGATCATCGAGCAGAACATGAAGGGCCTTGATGGCCTGATCTATTTCTCCTCCAACAGCTCGTCCAACGGCCAGGCCACCATCACCCTGACCTTCGAGAGCGGGACCAACCCCGACATCGCCCAGGTGCAGGTGCAGAACAAGCTGCAGCTGGCGATGCCGCTGCTGCCGCAGGAAGTGCAGCGGCAGGGCATCAACGTGGCCAAGTCCAGCTCGGGCTTCCTGAACGTCATCGCGTTCGTGTCCGAAGACGGCAGCATGGATGCCAACGACATCGCCGACTACGTCGGTTCCAACGTCGTGGATCGTCTCAGCCGCGTTCCGGGCGTGGGCAACATCCAGGTGTTCGGTGGCAAGTACGCCATGCGCATCTGGCTGGACCCGAACAAGCTGCACACCTACGGCATGTCGGTGCCGGAAGTGGTCGCTGCGGTGAAGGCACAGAACGCGCAGGTGGCCATCGGCCAGCTGGGTGGTGCGCCGTCGGTGAAGGGCCAGCAGCTCAACGCCACCATCAACGCGCAGTCGCGCCTGCAGACCCCGGAACAGTTCCGCAACATCATCGTGCGCGGTGCGCAGGACGGTGCCGAACTGCGCCTGGGCGATGTAGCCCGCGTCGAGCTGGGCGCCGAGTCGTACGACTTCGTCACCCGCTACAACGGGCAGCCGGCCAGCGGCCTGGCGGTCACGCTGGCCACCGGCGCCAACGCGCTGGATACCGCTGCCGGTGTCGATGAAACGCTGAAGGAACTGGAAGGCTTCTTCCCGGCCGGCCTGAAGGCCGAGATCCCGTACGACACCACCCCGTTCGTGCGCGTGTCGATCAAGGGCGTGGTGCAGACCCTGCTCGAAGCGATCGTGCTGGTGTTCGTGGTGATGTACCTGTTCCTGCAGAACTTCCGCGCCACCCTGATCCCGACCATCGCCGTGCCGGTGGTGCTGCTGGGTACCTTCGGCGTGCTGTCGGTGCTGGGCTTCTCGGTGAACATGCTGACCATGTTCGCGATGGTGCTGGCCATCGGCCTGCTGGTGGATGATGCCATCGTGGTGGTGGAGAACGTCGAGCGCATCATGTCCGAAGAGGGCCTGTCGCCGCTGGAAGCCACCCGCAAGTCGATGAGCCAGATCACCGGCGCGCTGGTGGGCATCGGCCTGGTGTTGTCGGCGGTGTTCGTGCCGATGGCCTTCATGAGCGGCTCCACCGGCGTGATCTACCGGCAGTTCTCTGCGACGATCGTCTCGGCGATGGCGTTGTCGGTGCTGGTCGCGATCGTGCTGACGCCGGCGCTGTGCGCGACCATGCTCAAGCCGCTGAAGAAGGGGGAGCACCATGTCGCCCACCGCGGTTTCGCCGGTCGCTTCTTCAACGGTTTCAACCGTGGCTTCGACCGCACCAGCGAGAGCTACCAGCGCGGCGTGCGCGGCATTCTGCATCGCCCGTGGCGGTTCATGGGCATCGTGGCCGCGCTGTTCCTGCTGATGGGCGTGCTGTTCGTGCGCCTGCCCAGCTCGTTCCTGCCCAACGAAGACCAGGGCGTGCTGATGGCGCTGGTGCAGGCGCCGGTGGGCGCAACCCAGGAGCGCACGCTGGAATCGATCGCCGCGCTCGAAAAGCACTTCATGGAAAACGAGAAGGGTGCGGTCGAATCGGTGTTCTCGGTGCAGGGCTTCAGCTTCGCCGGCATGGGCCAGAACGCGGGCATGGCCTTCGTCAAGTTGAAGGACTGGAAGGATCGTGACGCCGACAACGGCGTGATGCCGATCACCGGACGTGCGATGGCCGCGCTGGGGCAGATCAAGGATGCCTTCATCTTTGCCTTCCCGCCGCCGGCCATTCCGGAACTGGGCACGGCCTCCGGCTACACCTTCTTCCTGAAGGACAACAGCGGCCAGGGCCACGAGGCATTGCTGGCGGCCCGCAACCAGCTGCTCGGCTTGGCGGCCGGCAGCAAGAAGCTGGCCAACGTGCGACCGAACGGCCAGGAAGACACGCCGCAGTTCCGCATCGATATCGATGTGGCCAAGGCCAGCTCGCTGGGCCTGTCGATCGACCAGGTCAACACCACTCTGGCCACCGCGTGGGGCAGCTCGTACATCGATGACTTCATCGATCGCGGCCGCGTCAAGCGCGTGTTCGTGCAGGCTGACCAGCCGTTCCGCATGGTGCCGGAGGACTTCGATCTCTGGTCGGTGAAGAACGACAAGGGCGAGATGGTTCCGTTCAGCGCCTTCGCCAGCAAGCATTGGGACTACGGCTCGCCGCGCCTGGAACGCTACAACGGCGTGTCGGCTACCGAAATCCAGGGCGAGCCGGCCCCGGGCGTGGCGTCCGGTGATGCCATGGCCGAGATCGAACAGCTGGCCAAGCAGTTGCCGGCGGGCTTCGGTGTCGAGTGGACGGCGATGTCCTACCAGGAACGCCAGGCGGGCTCGCAGACGCCGCTGCTGTACACCCTGTCGCTGATGATCGTGTTCCTGTGCCTTGCCGCGTTGTATGAAAGCTGGAGCGTGCCGACCTCGGTGCTGCTGGTGGCACCGCTGGGCATCCTCGGTGCGGTGCTGGCCAATACCTTCCGTGGCATGGAGCGCGACATCTATTTCCAGGTGGCGATGCTGACCACGGTGGGCCTGACCAGCAAGAACGCGATCCTGATCGTCGAGTTCGCCAAGGAGCATCTGGAGAAGGGCGCGGGGCTGATCGAAGCGACGATGCACGCGGTCCGCGACCGCCTGCGCCCGATCATCATGACCTCGCTGGCCTTCGGCATGGGCGTGCTGCCGCTGGCGATCTCCAGCGGTGCCGGCTCCGGCGCCAAGCAGGCGATCGGCACCGGCGTGCTCGGCGGCATGGTGGTCGGCACTGTGCTCGGCGTGTTCTTCGTGCCGCTGTTCTTCGTCGTGGTGCAGCGCGTGTTCAAGAAGCGCAACGCCACCAGCTGATTTGAAACGGTAGTGCCGGCCGCTGGCCGGCAGCTGCTGCTCGCTTGATGTGAATCCAATGAGGTTGCCGGCCAGTGGCCGGCACTACCTCCTGCCATCCGGCAGTACCGATGGAAGTCATTCCAATGAAAAGTGCATCTCTGTTCCTCTCCATCGCTGCGGCACTGGCGCTTGCCGGCTGCGGCACCCTGGCGCCGAAGAACACCGCAGTGGCCCCGGCCATTCCGTCGCAGTGGCCGGCCGAAGCCGCGCAGGGCGAAGTGGCCGATGCGGCCGCGGTCGGCTGGCGTGACTTCTTCACCGACGAGCGCCTGCAGCAGGTGATCGGCCAGGCGCTGGACAACAACCGCGACCTGCGCGTGGCCGTGCTCAACGTCGAAAAGGCGCGTGGCCAGTACCGCGTGCAGCGCGCGGACCGGGTGCCGGGCGTGGCCGTGACCGGGCAGATGGACCGCCGCGGTGGCGACGTGCCGGTCACCGAGCAGTTCAGCGCGGGCGTCGGCGTGGCCGAGTTCGAACTGGACCTGTTCGGCCGCGTGCGCAACCTGAGCGAAGCCGCGCTGCAGCAGTACTTCGCTGTAGCCGCCAACCGCCGCAACGCGCAGCTGAGCCTGGTGGCCGAGACCGCCACCGCGTGGTTGACCTACGGTGCCGACGCGCAACAGTTGAAAATCGCCGAAGCCACGGTGAAGACCTATGAGGATTCGCTGCGCCTGGCCGAAGCACGCCATGAGCGCGGTGGCAGTTCGGGGTTGGAACTGACCCAGACCCGCACCCTGGTCGAGACCGCGCGTACCGATGCCGCACGCCTGCGTGGGCAGCTGGCCCAGGACCGCAACGCGCTGGCGCTGCTGGCCGGTGGCCAGCTGGATCCGGCGCTGCTGCCGGACAGCATCTCACCGCAGGTGCTTGCGTTGGCACCACCGCCGGCTGGCCTGCCCAGCGACGTGCTGCTGCAGCGCCCGGACATCATGGCGGCGGAACATCAGCTGCTGGCGGCCAATGCCAACATCGGTGCCGCACGCGCAGCCTTCTTCCCCAGCATCTCGCTGACCGGCAGCATCGGCAGTGGCTCGGGTGAATTGTCCGGCCTGTTCGACAGCGGTACGCGGGTGTGGAGCTTCCTGCCGAAGATCACCTTGCCGATCTTCCAGGGCGGCAAGCTGCGCGCGAACCTGGCCGTGGCCAACGCCGACCGCGATATCGCGCTGGCGCAGTACGAAAAGTCGATCCAGAGTGGTTTCCGCGAAACCGCCGATGCGCTGGCATTGAATGTCAGCCTGGATGAACAGGCGGCCTCGCAGCAGCGCCTGGTGGAAGCGGCCGAGCAGGCCAACCGCCTGTCGCAGGCGCGCTATGACGCGGGCCTGGACAGCTTCGTCACCCTGCTGGATGCACGTCGTACCGCCTACAACGCGCAGCAGAGCCAGCTGCAGACACAGCTGGCGCAGCAGGCCAACCGCATCACGCTGTACAAGGTGCTGGGCGGCGGCTGGCACGAGCGCGGGTAAGCGCGCAGACCGGTAGTGCCGGCCGCTGGCCGGCAGCGCGCGGGATCAACAGGGATCGTGCAGTTGCCGGCCAGCGGCCGGCGCTACCGGTCAATGAGCAGGGCTACACCGCTTCGTCGTCGCGCCGCTCGGTGCGGCAGGCGCGTACCCGCGTCAATGCGTCGCCGGCTTCGCGCGCCATTCTTTCGTACTCGGCGCGGATCTCTTCGAGGCGCTCTTCGTCCAGCTCTTCCAGGTCCAGCAGCTCGTTGTTGGCCTCGGCGGTGGCGCGGATCAGCTCGTCCAGCTTGATCTGCATCGCCGCGGTGTCCGAGTTCTGCGTGTGCTGGATCAGGAACACCATCAGGAAGGTGATGATGGTGGTGCCGGTGTTGATCACCAGCTGCCAGGTGTCGTTGAACTTGAATATGGGGCCACTGATGCCCCACAGCACGACGATCGATACTGCGGCCAGGAAGGTCCACGGCGAGCCGGTGGCGGCCGCGGCCTTCTTGGCGATCGTATTGAACAGGTTCCTTGCGCTCATCGTCATCGTTCCACGGGAATGGCGACGATCATCGGCACATGGCCGTGCAGGTGCCGTGCAGCAGGCGTGGACTCAGGCGCGCAGGCGCGGTGCTTCCTGGCTGCGCACCGGGCTGGCCAGGTAGACGTGCTGCCAGCAGCGTTCGACGAATTCGCGGGCCTGCGCTTCACTCAGGCGCGGCATGATCTGCAGGGCGTATTGGGTCTGGAATAGCTCATCGCGCTGGGCGTTGCTGGCGCGTGGTTGGGTGATCAGCGAATCACAGGCGAACTTGATCCACGGGACATAGGTGCCGAACGAGGTGTGCGCGAGTGCGCCATCGGCGTGCTGGCGGCGCCAGTAATCCAGCTCCGCATCGACATTGATGACAGGGGGAATGGCGGGAACTTCAGCGTGCATGACGATCCAATCGGTTGGAGGTGAAGGGAGTGGGGGCCCATTACAGTGTGGCCCGGGCGGCGGTGCATGCCGCGTCAGCGTGATGTGCAGCCAGCGTGGCGATGGCGCAGCAGCTGTGCGTGTTCAACCGCACCCAGGCGTTCGGCCATGGCGGCCATCGCATTGCACAGGCGCACCAGGTCGCGGGGATGGTCGTGCAGCAGATCCTGCTGCATGTCCTGGTAGGCGCTCCAGAACGGGGCACTGCGCTGGTGCAGTGCGTATTGCTGCTGCAGTCGGCTCCAGATCGCGGCCAGGGCCGGGTCACTGCGAGGACGTACGGCATGCGCTTGCATGGTCGGCTCCAATCCGGGGCGGGGGCCCGGTTGCATTCCACCCTAGACGTCGCTGCGCAGCAGGATGTTAGTGGCGCGTGTTGACCGCACCCAGCTGACTGCGCAGCAGTTCACGTTGAAGCGTGCAGACGCTGCCGGCACAAGGCTGTGCCGGCACTGAAGCGTTCATCAAGGCGGGCTCATCAGCCGTGGCGGATGCTCATTCGCCGATATCTTCGTTCCAGATTTCCGGATGTTGCGCAATGAAACCGCCAAGCAGGTCCACGCATTCCTGGCTGTCCAGGTCGATCACGTTGACGCCGTTTTCCCGCAGCCAGTCGATGCCGCCCTGGAAAGTGCGCGATTCGCCGACCACCACCGTGCCGATGTTGAACTGCCGCACCAGGCCCGAGCAGTACCAGCAGGGGGCCAGGGTCGTGACCATGATGGTGTCCTGGTAGCGGCGCTGGCGGCCGGCCTTGCGGAAGGCATCGGTCTCGCCATGCACGGACGGGTCACCTTCCTGCACGCGGCGGTTGTGGCCGCAGCCGAGCAGGCGGCCGTCGTTGTGGTACAGCGCCGCGCCGATCGGCACGCCGCCTTCGGCCAGCCCCTGGCGGGCTTCGGCAATGGCGGTCTGCAGCAGGGCCTGGTAGTCGGGCGTGGTGATCATGCGGGGCTCCGGTAGGTCGTGGGGCGCCATGATACGGCCAGCGTTCCCCGCAGGGGCCCGGCGGTGCGATAATCGGGGGCATGAGCGAATCCCCCTACAAATCCGGTACCACCCATTTCGGGTTCCGCGACGTTGACGCCAAGGACAAGCAGAAGCTGGTCGGCCAGGTGTTCACGTCGGTCGCGCGCAACTACGACCTGATGAACGACCTGATGAGCATGGGCGTGCACCGGGCATGGAAGCGCTACTACGTCGCCACCGCGCAGGTGAAGCCGGGTGACCGCGTGCTCGACCTGGCCGGTGGCACCGGCGATATCGCCGCGCTGCTGAAGGAGCGCGTCGGTGCCGAGGGCTCGGTGGTGCTGGGCGACATCAACGCCGGCATGCTGTCGGTCGGCCGTGACCGCCTGACCAACCGCGGCCTGGTGCTGGGCCTGGACTACGTGCAGTGCAACGCCGAGGCCCTGCCGTTCCCGGACAACAGCTTCGACCTGGTGACCATCGCCTTTGGTCTGCGCAACGTGACCGACAAGGACGCTGGCCTGCGCGAGATGTTCCGCGTGCTGAAGGTGGGCGGCCAGGCCCGTGTGCTGGAGTTCTCCGAAGTCACCGCCGACTGGTTCAAGCCGATCTACGACTTCCACTCGTTCAAGATCCTGCCGAAGCTGGGCAAGCTGTTCGCCAACGATTCGGACAGCTACCAGTACCTGGCCGAGAGCATCCGCAAGCATCCGCCGCAGGAAGAGCTGAAGGCGATGATGGGGCAGGCCGGCTTCGAGCGCTGCCACTACAAGAACCTGACCGGCGGCATCGTCTCGATCCACTCCGGCTACAAGCTGTAAGTCGGGTTCCCAGGTAGTGCCGGCCGCTGGCCGGCATCTGCACGGCACGGTCCTGGTAGGTGCCAACCTTGGTTGGCACACGCCCGTCCGCTAGCGCTGACAGGTCCGTGCCAACCAAGGTTGGCACCTACCGGGCCATCGCGGGGCCGGCCGTTACCCCGCACCGCGCAACGCTTCCCGGCCGGGGGAGAGGTACCATTGGGGTTTGTTCCCCGTAACGGTCCCGATTCATGCGCAATCCGCTGATGCTCCTTCCGCTGGCCGTGGCCCTGGCCGCCGGCTGCTCCCAGGAGGTGGCCGCACCCGCCGCCACCCCGACTGCCCAGAAGGCTCCCGCCGCCCCCGTGAACGCCGAAAACCGCAGCCACGATGAAAGCTCGTACGCCGAGCCGGACAAGGTCGTCGTCAAGGACATCGCGCTGGACCTGAAGCTGGACTTCGACCAGAAGCAGATCGGCGGCACCGCCACCTACACCCTGGAATGGAAGCAGAAGGACGCCAAGCAGCTGGTGCTGGACACCCGCGAGCTGAGCATCGCCAAGGTCGAAGCGATCGCCGCTGACGGCGCGCGCAGCCCGCTGCAGTTCGTGCTGGCCCCGGCCGACAAGGTGTTCGGCAGCAAGCTGACCATCGAAACTCCGCAACAGCCGGTCAAGGTCGAAGTGACCTACCACACCGCACCGACCGCTTCGGGCCTGCAGTGGCTGGCGCCGTCGATGACCGAGGGCAAGAAGCTGCCCTTCATGTTCAGCCAGTCGCAGGCGATCCACGCCCGTTCCTGGGTACCGTTGCAGGACACCCCGAGCGTGCGCTTCACCTACAGCGCGCACGTGGTCTCGCGCCCGGACGTGATGGTGCTGATGAGCGCCGACAACGATCCCAAGGCCGCGCGTGACGGTGACTACACCTTCAAGATGCCGCAGCCGATTCCGTCCTACCTGCTGGCCATCGCCGCCGGCGACCTGGTGTTCGAGCCGATCTCCGGCCGCTCCGGCGTCTGGGCCGAGCCGACCATGGTCAACAAGGCCGCCAAGGAATTCGAAGACACCGAGAAAATGATCGGTGCCGCCGAGAAGCTGTACGGCGAATACCGCTGGGGCCGCTACGACATGCTGGTGCTGCCGCCGTCGTTCCCGTTTGGCGGCATGGAAAACCCGCGCCTGACCTTCGCCACCCCGACCGTGATCGTCGGCGACAAGTCGCTGGTCTCGCTGGTGGCCCATGAACTGGCGCACAGCTGGTCGGGCAACCTGGTGACCAACGCCAGCTGGAAGGACATCTGGCTCAACGAAGGCTTCACCACCTACGTCCAGGGCCGCATCACCGAAGCCCTGTACGGCAAGGAGATGGCCGAGATGGAAAAGCAGATCGACCAGACCGATCTGCTGGCCGAAGTGAAGGACATGAGCCCGGCCGACCAGGCGCTGGCGCTGCCGCCGCTGAACGAGCGTGATCCGGACGAAGCCCTGAGCCAGGTGGCCTACGTCAAGGGTTCGTGGTTCCTGGAATTCCTGGAACAGCGTTTCGGCCGCGAAACCTTCGACCCGTTCCTGCGCGGCTGGTTCGATGACCACGCTTTCCAGAGCGCCAACACCGACCAGTTCGTCGAGTACCTGAAGAAGAACCTGCTGCCGAAGAATCCGTCGGCGGTGACCGAGGCCGAACTGAAGGCGTGGCTGGACGAGCCGGGCATTCCGGCGTTCGCAGCCAAGGCGCAGTCGCGCAACTTCAGCAGCGTCGATACCGCGCGCATTGCCTTCGCCAGCGCCGGCACCGTGCCGAGCAGCCAGGTGATTGCCGAGTGGAGCACCCAGGAATGGGTCCGCTTCATCGATGGCCTGGGCGCCACCCAGCCGCTGGACAAGCTGGCCACGCTGGACAAGGCGTTCCACTTCACTGGCACCCCGAATGGCGAGATCGCCATGCGCTGGTACCCGCTGACCATCCGCAGCGGCTACGAGCAGGCCAATGAAGCGGCCGCTGCGTTCATCGAGCGTGTCGGCCGTCGCAAGCTGATCCTGCCGATCTACGCTGAACTGGTGAAGACCCCGAAGGGGCTGGAGCTGGCCAAGCAGGCGTTCGAGAAGGCCAAGCCGGGCTACCACCCGATCACCACCGCCTCGGTGCAGGACATGCTGGCCAAGGCTGAAGCCAAGTAAACGGTAGTGCCGGCCGCCGGCCGGCAACCTGATGCTGCTTCACCAGCAACGGCGGGGAAACCCGCCGTTGCTGTATCCGCTTTTCGCTGCCGATAGAATCGGGATGCACCCGTAAAGGACTCCGCCATGAAACGACTGATCCTGCTCACCGCCTGCACCCTGGCCCTGGCCGCCTGCAGCAACCCCGAGGAAGAACGCAAGGCGCAGGAGGCCGCTGCGGCCGCCGTGCAGGCGCAGAAGGAAGCCAAGGCCGAGGACGTGGCCAAGCAGTACGACATGGCCGTGGCTGCGCAGGACTGGGAGCGCGCGCGCCTGCACGGTGCCTCGCTGCTGGACCAGTACAAGGACACCGCCGCCGCCGAGCGCATCGCCGCCGGCTTCGACGAGGTCAAGGCCAAGGGCGATGCCGCGCGCGACCTGCGCCGCATGCAGGCGCTGTGGCAGTACAACCAGATTCCGGTCGGCAGCAAGGGCAACCAGGTGTCGGCGCAGATCTTCAGCAAGGAACGGGTGGATGTGGACGGCAGCGGCGCCAAGCCGGTGCAGCTGGTGTTCCGCGACCACCCCGAATGGAAGCGTCATGCCTACCTGGTGCTGCAGGCCGGCGATTTCCGTTGCCCGCAGTGCACGGTGAAGGTCACGGTGGACGGCGGCAAGCCGGTCTCCATGGCGGCCTGGCGGCCGAAGACCGACGAGGCGATCGCCATGTTCATCACCGACCAGAAGGCGTTGTGGAAGCTGGCAGCCAAGGGCAAGTCGATCAGCATCGAGTTCCCGGTCAAGGCCGGTGGCACGCGCACGGCCGTGTTCGAGACCGGTGGCGTGGATGCCAGCCGCATGCCGGCGTGGTGGCGTTGACCGTGCAGGCACCGGCGGCTGCGTCGTCGCTGTCGGCGATCCGCCACTGGGTGTTCGACATGGATGGCACGCTGACCGTGGCGGTGCATGATTTCGCGCGGATCAAGCGCGAACTGGCGATTCCGCAGGAGGATGACATCCTCACCCACCTGGCCGGGTTGCCGGCCGCAGAGGCCAGCGCCAAGCACGCCTGGCTGCTGGCGCACGAGCGTGCGCTGGCCGCTGCTTCCCAGCCGGCAACGGGAGCGGTGCCGCTGGTACGCGCGCTGCAGGGC
Organism: Stenotrophomonas sp. MYb57; assembly: GCF_002966815.1. Lineage (NCBI taxonomy): Bacteria > Pseudomonadati > Pseudomonadota > Gammaproteobacteria > Lysobacterales > Lysobacteraceae > Stenotrophomonas > Stenotrophomonas sp. MYb57. Next base: position 4,009,356 of record NZ_CP023271.1, on the reverse strand, counting down.
GCCGGCTGCCGGCTGGGCATTCTGACCCGCAACGTGCGCAGCCTGGCGCAGGTCACCCTGCAGGCGATCGGGCTGGGCGACGTCTTTGCCGAAGACGACATCATCGGCCGCGACGAGGCCGAGCCGAAACCCTCACCGGCCGGCCTGCAGTACTTCCAGCAGCGCTGGCAGGTTGAGCCCGCGCAGGTGGTGATGGTGGGCGATTACCGCTTCGATCTCGAATGCGGCCGCGCGGCGGGCAGCCGCACGCTGCTGGTCAACGCTCCGGACAACCCGTGGCCGGGCATGGCCTGTTGGCACCTGGCCGATTGCGGGGCGGTGCTGGAGCGCTGGGGAGGCTAGCGCGGCGCTCTGTGCGCGCGCTGGCAGGTAGCCAGGGGCCGCACCTGCAGTCAACTGCCGACTGTCATCACAGTGTATTGTGCGCGGTCGGCGGGACGTTCTTCGAATGACCCGCCGGGGCTGAAGCGGAAGCGGTTGCGGAACCGCCGCCGCTCACTGCCGCAGCCCGATTGAAGCTGAGGTGGATGCTGAAGGTGCCGGCGGGAAGTTCCGCTGCGCTGGCGGTGGTGTCGGGTAACACGTTGTCCGGTGTGGCCCGCTGCCAAGGATGGGGCATGGGTGTCCTTTGCTCCATTTCTGGATTCCTTTCATGCTCCGAGCTGCGTGGGTGTCGCTGTACCGGCGTCTGTGTCCAATTGCCGCCTTCTTCCTGTTTGGCCTGGTCGCCCTGTCGTTGTCCCGGCTGGGGCTGTCGCTGTGGCATGCCGCGCGGGTGAGTGCTGCCGACGGCTGGTCCACGGTGTTGCTGCAGGGGCTGCGGGTGGATGTGTCGACCCTGTGCCTGCTGTACGGCATCCCTGCGGTGCTGGCGCTGCTGTTGCCGCTGGAGGGACGCGTGGGCCGCGCGTGGCGCCATCTGTTGCGGTGGTGGCTGATCCTGGCGAGCGTGCTGCTGGTGTTCATGGAACTGGCCACGCCGAGCTTCATGGCCGAGTACGGCCTGCGCCCCAATCGCGTGTTCCTGGAGTATCTGATCTATCCCGAAGAAGTCGGGATGACGCTGCTGCGCGGCCATCTGCTGGCCGTGGTGATCGAAGTTGCCGCGGTGATCGTGCTGTTCTGGGCATTGCTTCGCGGGTCGCGGTGCTGGGTCGGCAACAGCCCGGCGCTCGCAGTCGAAGCCGGATGGCTGTGGCGGCTGCCATTGGCATTGCTGGTGCTGCTGCTGGCGGCGCTGGGCGTGCGTTCCAGCCTGGGTCATCGGCCCTTGAATCCGGCGCTGGTGGCGTTCTCCACCGACCCCACCATCAACGCCTTGCCGCTGAATTCGCTGTACACCGTCGGCTATGCCGCGCGGCAACTGGCGACCCGCAGCGAAACCTCTCGCGTCTACGGTGACCTGCCGCTTGCCGAGGTGGTCAGCGAACTGCGCGCCAGCAGCGGCCTGCCGGCATCGGCGTACGTCTCCGACGCGTTGCCGAGCCTGGCGCTGCGTCCGCCGCAGTACCAGGGCAAGCCGCGCAATCTGGTGATCGTGCTGGAAGAAAGCCTGGGCGCGCAGTTCATCGGCAGTCTCGGCGGACGACCGTTGTCGCCCAACTACGACCGCCTGAGCAGGCAGGGTTGGGCGTTCGAGCGGCTGTATGCCACCGGTACGCGTTCGGTGCGCGGCATCGAGGCGGTCCTGACCGGGTTCCCGCCGACCCCGGCCGAATCGGTGGTGAAGCTGCCTGCCAGCCGCCAGCGCTTTTTCACCCTGGCCGATGTGCTGGGGCGGCATGGCTACGACACCGGCTTCTACTACGGCGGTGAAAGCCACTTCGACAACATGCGCGAGTTCTTCCTCGCCAATGGCTTCACCCGCATCGTGGACCGCAAGGATTACCGCAAGCCGGCCTTCGTCGGCTCCTGGGGCGCGTCGGACGAGGATCTGTTCGCTCGCGCCGACCAGCAGTTCCGGCAGCTGAAAGCGCAGGGCACGCCATTCTTCGGCCTGGTGTTCACCTCCAGCAACCACGATCCCTTCGAGTTCCCCGACGGCCGAATCGACCTGTACGAGCAACCGAAGCAGACCCGCGACAACGCCGCCAAGTACGCCGACTACGCGCTGGGCGAGTTCTTCCGCAAGGCGATGGCCTCGTCGTACTGGGAGGACACCGTGTTCCTGGTGGTGGCCGACCATGATTCGCGGGTGTTCGGCAAGAACATGGTGCCGATCGGCAACTTCCATATTCCCGGGTTGATCCTCGGCGGCGGCATCGAGGCGCGCCGCGATGCCCGCATCGTCAGCCAGATCGATCTGCCGCCGACGCTGTTGTCATTGCTGGGCATCGCCGATGCCACCCCCACCGTTGGCCAGGACCTGACCGACCTGCAGCGGCTGCAGCCCGGACGCGCGCTGATGCAGTACGACCGCAATCTGGCGTGGATGGAGGGCAACGATGTGGCCATCCTGCAGCCGGACAAGCCAGCGCAGGGCTTCCGCTACGACCCGGCCAGCGACCAGCTGCAGCCGCAGCCGCTGCGGCCGGAACTGGCACGGCGCGCACATGCCTACGCGATGTGGGGCACGCTGGCCTACGAGAAAGAGCTGTACCGCTTGCCGAAGGCCAGGCCCTGAGCCGGAAGGGCCGGGCGGCGATGCGGTGCCGGCCGTTGGCCGGCAGTGTCGACCAAGGTCGACACCTACCAGAGGCATTCCCGCCAGAAGCATTCCCGATAGCGCCTCGGGTGGAGAGCCCCCTTGTTGTTCAAGGGCGCGCGCCGAAGGCGCGGGGATAAGGAGAAATGCGCGGGCAGTTCGTTTACGCGTTCAACGCGTAACCGAACTGCTGCTTGAACTGCTCGTTGAACTCATCGAAGGTGAAGCGCTGGTTCTGGGTGCCCGGGTGCTCGACCTTCAGCGCGCCCATCAGGTTGCCCATGCGGCCGATGGTCAGCCAGTCGAAGCCCTTCTGGATGCCGTAGATCAGGCCGGCGCGGAACGCGTCGCCACAGCCGGTCGGATCGACCACGCGGCGCTCGTGCGCCGGCGGGATGTCGTAGCTCTTTTCCGGGGTGTGGATCACTGCGCCCTTCGGGCCGCGGGTGGTGATGTAGGCCTTGACCCGGCTGACGATCTCCTTTTCGTTCCAGCCGGTGCGTTCCTGCAGCAGGTTCGACTCATAGTCGTTGACCACCACGTAATCGGCCTGCTCGATGAACTCGCGCAGTTCCGGGCCGTTGAACAGCGGCATGGCCTGGCCCGGGTCGAAGATGAACGGCACGCCGTCTTCGTGGAATTCCAGCGCGTTCTGGATCATGCCTTCGCGGCCGTCCGGGCCGACCAGGCCCAGGCTGACGCCCGGCACGTCGCGCACGTGGTTTTCGTAGGAACGCATCATCGCGCCCGGGTGGAAGGCGGTGATCTGGTTGTTGTCGTGGTCGGTGGTGATGAACGCCTGCGGGGTGAACAGCTCATCGATCACGCGCACGCGGGTGAGGTCGATGCCCAGGGCATCGAAGTGCTCGCGGTACGGGCCGAAGTCCGAACCCACCGTGCCCATCGGGATCGGATCGCCACCGAGCAGGTGCAGGTTGTAGGCGATGTTGCCGGCGCAGCCGCCGAACTCGCGGCGCATGCGCGGCACCAGGAAGGACACGTTCAGGATGTGCACCTTGTCCGGCAGGATGTGATTCTTGAACTGGTCCGGGAACACCATGATGGTGTCGAAGGCAAGAGAACCACAGATCAGAGCGGACATCGATGTAAGCCTATGCGGTGAATTTTGGGGTGGGCCTGCCCACTTAGGCAGGCAAGCAAACGGCGCCCTTGGGCGCCCGACGGCGCAAAGGTTACCCGCTGGTGCCGCTCAGGGCCAGAACCGGGTGATGCCCGATCAGGCCGAAAGCCTGTGAAGGCGCGGGTTCAGCTAGTTTTCTCCTTGCTCGGCGGCAGGCAGGTTGCTAGGCTTGTCGACCTCGATTTCTGCCCATTTTTTCGCCATCCCGCGTTGGGCGCGACACCCCTCAGGATCAACTCCCAGATGTTCAAGAAACTGCGCGGCATGTTCTCCAATGACCTGTCCATCGACCTGGGCACGGCCAACACCCTCATCTATGTGCGTGGGCAGGGAATCGTGCTGAACGAGCCGTCCGTGGTCGCTGTGCGCCAGGATCGCGCCATTGGTGGTACCCGGTCGGTGGCAGCCGTTGGCGCCGAGGCCAAGCAGATGCTTGGCCGTACCCCGGGCCACATCACCACCATCCGCCCGATGAAGGACGGTGTCATCGCCGACTTCACCTACACCGAAGCGATGCTCAAGCACTTCATCAAGAAGGTGCACAAGTCGCGCTTCCTGCGCCCGAGCCCGCGCGTGCTGGTCTGCGTGCCGGCTGGCTCGACCCAGGTCGAGCGCCGCGCCATCAAGGAATCGGCCGAGGAGGCCGGTGCCCGTGACGTGTTCCTGATCGAAGAGCCGATGGCGGCTGCGATCGGTGCCGGCATGCCGGTCACCGAGGCCCGTGGCTCGATGGTCATCGATATCGGCGGCGGCACCACTGAAGTGGCGGTGATCTCGCTCAACGGCATCGTCTATTCCGCCTCGGTGCGGATCGGCGGCGACCGCTTCGACGAATCGATCACCAACTACGTCCGCCGCAACCACGGCATGCTGATCGGTGAAGCCACCGCCGAGCGCATCAAGGTCGAACTGGGCTGTGCCTACCCGCAGGCGGAAGCGATCGAGATGGAAATCTCCGGCCGCAACCTCGCCGAGGGCGTGCCGAAGATGATCAAGATCAGCTCCAACGAAGTGCTTGAAGCGCTGCACGAGCCGCTGTCTGGCATTGTCAGCGCGGTCAAGCTGGCACTGGAACAGACCCCGCCGGAACTGTGCGCCGACGTCGCCGAGCGCGGCATCGTGCTGACCGGTGGTGGCGCCCTGCTGCGCGACATGGACCGCCTGATTTCCGAGGAAACCGGTCTGCACGTGCAGGTGGCTGACGACCCGCTGACCTGCGTGGCCCGCGGTGGCGGTCGTGCGCTGGAACTGGTCGACATGCACGGCAACGAGTTCTTTGCGCCGGAATAAGCTGTCCCGGCTGCCTGCGCCCGCAGCGCCCCTCCGGGGTGCGGCCCGCCACATCGGCGGGTCGGCACCGGCGGGGCGCCCGCGTGTCTCCCTTCCGCCTTCTGCCAGTTGAATCGCTGCCGTGCCGCCCTACGCCGGACCTCCCGTCGCTTCCCGATCCGGTGATGCCGCCAGCCCGCTGCGGCTGCTGGCCTATCTCGCACTGGCAATCACCTTGATCGTCCTCGACGACCAGGCTGGCTGGCTGGCGCGTCTGCGCGAGCAGGCCAACAGCCTGGTGCAGCCGGTGTGGGCCCTGGCCGGCCTGCCCGGCAAGCTCGGCGGCCAGGTGCGCGACACCGCCGCCAGCCACGGCCAGCTGGTGACCGAGAACCGCGAGCTGCGCAACCAGCTGCTGCTGGCCAACGCCCGCCTGACCCGCCTGCAGACCGCCGCACTGGACAACGCGCAGCTGCGCGAACTGCTGAACGTGGCCGAGCGCAGTGGCCTGGACGTGCAGCTGGCGCCGATCCTGGACATCGACCTGGACCCGGTCAAACAGCGCCTGGTGCTGGACGCCGGCAGCCGCGAAGGCGTGCACGTCGGCCAGGCGGTGATCGATTCCGGCGGCCTGATGGGCCAGGTGATCAGCGTGACCGCGGGCAGCTCCACCGTGCTGTTGCTGACCGACCCCGACCACGCGGTGCCGGTGACCGTGGCCCGCAATGGCGTGCGCCTGATCGTCTACGGCCGCGGCGACAAGCTGGAACTGCGCGACATCCCGCTCAGCGCCGGCGTGGAAGTGGGCGATGAGATCGTCACGTCCGGTCTCGGTGGCCGCTTCCCTGCCGGATTCCCGGTCGGCACCATCACCGGGCTGCGCCCGGACGATACCCATGCCTTCCTGGTGGGCGAACTGAAACCGGCCGCGCAGCTTGATCGCGGCCGCGACGTGCTGCTGCTGCGCCCCGGCGCTGCGATCCGCATTCCGCCGAACCTGCGCCTGCAGATGGAACAGGCCGCTCCCGGTGGCCCGGCCGATGCCACAGCGCTGCCGACCGGCCCCGCGCCTGCAGCAACGCAGGCTACCCCGGTAGTGCCGGCCGCTGGCCGGCAGCCGTCCTCGTCTGCGACGAACCCGGCTGCCCGCGCATCCTCCCTTACCCCCGCGCCTTCGGCGCGCCCCCCTCAACAAGAGGGGGGCTCTCCCCCAGCCAGCTCCCCGGTAGTGCCGGCCGCTGGCCGGCAACCGCAGCAAACTCAACCGCAGCCCACCCAACCGCAGCCCACCCAATCGCAGCCCACCCAACCGCAGCCGGAGGCGCAGCGATGAGCCGCCTTCGCGACAACCGCTGGGTGCTGCCGGCCAGCCTGGTGGTGGCCCTGCTGCTGGGCCTGCTGCCGTTGCCCGCGCTGCTGCAGCCGCTGCGTCCGTATTGGCTCGCACTGGTGCTGGCCTACTGGGTCATCGAAGCGCCCGAGCGCGTAGGCCTCGGCATCGCCTTCGCCAGCGGCGTCGTCGCCGACCTGCTGTATGGCGGGGTGCTGGGCGAGCAGGCGCTGCGCTTGGTGATGCTGGCCTTCATCCTGCAGCGCTTCCGCGCGCGCATCCGCTTCTTCCCGATGTCGCAGCAGATGCTGGCCATCGGCGGCCTGCTGTTCAACGATCGCATCGTCAGCGCACTGGTCCATATCCTGGTGGGCGAGCCGACCCTGCCGTGGTCGTACTGGTGGGCGCCGTTGTTGGGCATGGGCCTGTGGCCGCTGGTGTTCGTGCTGCTGGACGCGGTGCGCTTCGGCAAGCGCGGGCGCTGAGCCATGCTGCCGCGCCGCCAGGTCAAGAATCCGCACGCCGAAGCCGAACAGTTCCGGCGCCGTGCGGCGTTGGGCTTCTTCGGCGTGCTGGTCTGCCTGCTGGGCCTGGGCGGCTGGTACTTCAAGCTGCAGGTGCTGGACCACGACATCTACGCCACCCGATCCGAAGCCAACCGCATCAAGCCGCGGCCGGTGGTGCCCGGGCGCGGCATGATCTATGACCGCAATGGTCGGTTGCTGGCCGAGAACGTGCCGGCGTTCCGGCTGGATGTGACCCCGGACAAGGTCAAGGACATGGACGCCACCCTGGAAGGGCTGGCGAAGATCATCCAGATCAGTCCGGAAGAGCTGGAAGCGTTCAACAAGTCGCGCAAGGCGCGCCGCAAGTTCCTGCCGGTCACGCTGAAGCTGCGCATGAGCGATGAGGAAATGGCGCGCTTCGCGGTGGACCGCTGGCGCTTTCCCGGCGTCGAGCTGGAACCGTACCTGACCCGTCGCTATCCCTATGGCGACCTGTTCGCGCACATCATCGGCTACGTTGGCCGGGTCGACGACAAGGATCTGGAGATCCTCGGCGAGGGCAATGCCGCATTGACCCACATCGGCAAGTCCGGCCTGGAGCGCTATTACGAGCAGGAACTGCGCGGCAAGGTCGGCTACGAGCAGGTCGAGACCAACGTGCAGGGCCGCGCGATCCGCACCATCGGCCGTGTCGCTGCGCAATCCGGCGCCGACCTGCGGCTGTCGATCGACGCCGACCTGCAGCGGGCGATGGTGGCTGCCTTCGGTGATCAGGAAGGCTCGGCCGTGGCGATGGACCCGCGTACCGGTGAAGTGCTGGCGATGGTCAGCCTGCCGTCCTACGACCCGAACCTGTTCGTCAACGGCATCTCGCATGCCGATTTCAAGGCGCTGAACGACAACCCGTCGCGCCCGCAGTTCAATCGCCTGGTACTCGGCGGCGTTGCCCCCGGTTCGACCCTGAAGCCGCTGATCGGCCTGGCCGGCCTCGATTCGGGCGTTCGCCGTCCGGAGGACAAGGTGCTGTCAACCGGCATGTTCTACCTGCCGGGCACCTCGCGTGGCTGGGGTGATTCGCATCGTGGCGGTCACGGCTGGACCGATCTGCGCAAGTCCATCGCGCAGTCGGTCAATACGTACTACTACCGGCTGGCATTGGACCTGGGCATCGAGCGGTTCGACCATTACATGGAGTACTACGGCTTCGGCCAGCCGACCGGCATCGATCTGACCGGCGAGATCTCCGGCATCCTGCCGTCGCCGGCCTACAAGCGGAAGAGCCGCAAGGAAGCCTGGTATCCCGGCGACACGGTGAACATCAGCATCGGCCAGGGCGACTGGAAGGTCACCCCCCTGCAGCTGGCCCGTGGTGTCAGCGGCCTGGCCAATGGCCAGCTGCGCACGCCGCATCTGGTGATGCAGCAGCGTGCTGGTTTCGACAGCGACTGGGTGGCGGCGGAGCCCGGCCCGAGCAAGCCGGTCAGCCCCAACCCGAACAATCTTCAGGCCGTGCGCGAAGGCATGATGGCCACCATGCTTCCCGGCGGCAGCGCCGCACGCATGGCGGCCGGCGCGCCGTACACGATGGCGGGCAAGACAGGCACGGCACAGGTCGTCAGCCGCAAGGGCACGGCCGCGGTCAATCCCAGAAGCCTGCCGATGCACCTGCGCCACCGTGCGCTGTTCGTCGGCTTCGCGCCGGCCGAGCAGCCGGTGATCGCGCTGGCCATCGCCGTGGAAGGCGGCGGTTACGGCGGCGCGGCGGCCGCACCGATCGCGCGCAAGATCTTCGATGCCTGGCTGCTGGGCAAGATGCCTGAAGGCATGCAGCCGCTGGACAGCGAACGCGGCACCACCGCCATCGGCATCACCGCCTTCGACAATGAGGACGTGAACGCGCGTCCGGCCGGCGACGCCGCCGCCGCCGAGCTGGGCGAGCACCCGGTGCTGATCGGCATGCCCGCACCGCCACCGGCGCCGGCACCGGTTCCGGGTTCGCCATCTGCTGCGGCGGTGCCCGTCGGTCCTCGCCCGACCGTCGCGGCGGAGGCCAGCCGATGAGCGCCTTCCTGCGCTGGGCCGGGGAAATGCTGCAGCGGTTCTTCAGCAGCCTCGACTGGCTGCTGTGCCTGGCCCTGGGCGCGCTGATGGTGATCGGCCTGGCGACGTTGAAGAGTGCTGGCGGCGATGGCCTGGTGATGGCGCAGGGCGTGCGTTTTGCCGTGGGCCTGGCGGCGATGTGGGGCATTTCGCGGGCGCCGATCCTGCGCATCCGCTCGGCCACGCCACTGATCTACGCCATCTCGATGATCCCGTTGCTGGCGGTGTTCGCGCTGGGAACGGGGAAATACGGCCGGCAGTGGCTGGACCTCAAGTTCTTCTACCTGCAGCCGGCCGAACTGCTCAAGGTCAGCCTGCCGATGATGGTGGCCTGGTACCTGCACAAGATGCCGCTGCCGCCGCGCTTCAACACGGTGCTGGTGGCGATGGTGATCATCGGTGTGCCGACCGGGCTGGTGATGCTGCAGCCGGACTTCGGCACCGGCGTGCTGATCGCCGCCAGTGGTGTGTTCGTGCTGCTGCTGGCGGGCCTGCCGTGGTGGTGGGTGGGGCTGGGCGTGGGCGGTGTGGCAGCGGTGGCGCCGGTCGCCTGGTTCTGGTTGCTGCGGCCGTACCAGAAGGACCGCATCATGATGTTCCTCGACCCGGAAATGGATGCGCTGGGCGCGGGCTGGAACATCATCCAGTCGAAGATCGCCATTGGTTCCGGCGGTTTCGACGGCAAGGGCTGGGGCGAAGGCTCGCAGTCGCACCTGAATTTCATTCCCGAGCAGACCACCGACTTCGCGTTCTCGGTGCTGAGCGAGGAGTTCGGCTGGATCGGCGTGGCGCTGGTGCTGACGCTGTACCTGGTGGTGATCGGGCGCTGCCTGTGGATCGCCAGCCAGTCGCGCGATTCGTACTCGCGCCTGCTGGCCGGTGCCACGGGTCTGGCGTTCTTCGTCTATGTACTGGTAAACGGCGGGATGATTTCCGGCCTGCTGCCGGTGGTAGGTGTGCCGATGCCGTTGATCAGTTACGGCGGTACGTCGGCGGTGTCGCTGCTGGCGGGGTTCGGGTTGGTGATGGCGGTGCGTCGTCACAATCCGGTGCATGGCGGTTACGGGTAGTTTCCAGCCATCGGCGCAGCCCCTCGTGGGTGGTTGCTGAAAGCAGCAGCCGTGGTTGGCCGGGCGGGGTGGATTCGCGGGGGACGCCGTGAACCCATCCCTGGGGACTTGGCCGCGGCATCCATGCCGCGGACACCCCCGCGAACCCACCCCGCCCGGCCTCTGACAGTTTCCTGCGGTGGCCACCCACGCAAAGAGAAATAAAGCAGAGCAGAAGCGGGTCGCTTCGCTCTTTGTAGTGCCGAGCCATGCTCGGCTCAGGGCCGGCATGCGCTGTACGAGAGGCAGGCGAGGGCACAGCGACGTGCGCATTACGCGGCCTGCAACTGCACATCCACGTATTCCGACAGGCCTCGGCAGGCCAGCAGCAGGCCTTCGCGGGCGTCGTCGGGCAGGTGCTGCGTGTCGTCGCCGTCCACGCGCACGCGTTCGCTGGCGTGCAGCAGTTCCAGCAGGAAGGTCAGCCCGGCATTGGCGCGGTCGATGCGCGCCATCGCCATGCACTGCGCCTGCGTTCGCCCTTTGCTCGGCCACGGCTGGCCATCTGCCGCTTCCACCTGGCGGATGCGCTGCAGGCAGTCCAGCAGGGTAGGGCCGCCCGGCGCGTTGGCGGCCTGCGTTGCATGAGCGTGGTTTCCAGCGCGCGGGCGATGTCATGCGGCAGCTGGTGAGCAGCCTCGCCCAGCGTGGCGAACAGGTACGGGTAGGTGGAAGCGGACATGGCGGGGTCCTCGTGCGGTCGGCAAGGGCCACCCCGCGTGGAGGCGAGGGTGGCAGGCGATGCGTGGCTCCAATACCGGTGATAGACGCTGGAACGCCGGCGGGCACGAGGCCCTCCACGCACCGCCCGCCAAAGACGCACGGACGGATTGCCAGCCGACGCCGCTCAACAAGGAAAAAGCGACGCCGGCTGGCAAGCGTAAACAACGCATCTATCAAACGGGATTGGAGTCCCGTGCCACCCGTTGTCGGTGGCCGCACATGATGTGCACGGGGCCCTTGCGGCTCCAATCAGAATTGTTTGAAACCCGGAAAATCCGGGCGCCCAAGGCAGTTGTCGCCGAAGGAGTCGATAGCGTCAAACAGCGCTGACAGCTTCGCGAAAGCGCCGGTTGCTACCGTGCCGCGGGTGAAATGGAAACGAATGCTTGGTGGCTGCCGTGAGGCGCTGCGCACGATCGATCTGCCGTTGCTGATCGCGTTGTTGATCCTGATGGGCGCAGGCCTGGCGGTGCTGCACAGCGTGAACGGGCCGGTGCACGGGCAGGCGATGCGCTTTGCCGGTGGCCTGGTGGCGATGTGGCTGTTGTCGCGGGTCTCGCTGCTGCGCCTGCGCGCGTGGACGCCGGCGATCTATGCACTGTCGATGCTGCCGTTGATGGCGGTGTACGTGATCGGCACCGGCAAATACGGGCAGCGCTGGCTCAACCTCGGCGTGTTCTACCTGCAGCCTTCGGAACTGCTCAAGCTCAGCCTGCCGTTGATGATGGCCTGGTATCTGCACCGCCAGCCGCTGCCGCCATCGCCGCGCACGGTGCTGACGGCCGCAGTACTGATCGGGGTGCCAGCGCTGCTGATCCTGATGCAGCCCAATCTCGGCACTGCCACCCTGGTCACCGCCAGCGGCGTGTTCGCCCTGCTGCTGGCGGGCCTGCAGTGGCGCTGGGTGGCGGCCGGACTGGGCGCGGTGTCGGTGGCTGCGCCGTTGGCCTGGTTCGGGCTGCTGCGGCAATACCAGAAGAATCGCGTGCTGACCTTCCTGGATCCGGCTGCCGATCCGTTGGGCACCGGCTGGAACATCCTGCAGTCGCGCATCGCCATCGGCTCGGGTGGCCTGCAGGGCAGGGGCTGGGGGCACGGCACGCAGGCGACGTTGGATTTCCTGCCCGAGTACACCACCGATTTCGCGTTCTCGGTGCTTGCCGAGGAATTCGGCTGGATTGGCGTGGTGGTGGTGTTCGCGCTGTATCTGTTCGTGGTCGGGCGTTGCCTGTCGATCGCGGTGCAGGCACGCGACACGCACGCGCGGTTGTTGGCTGGGAGCCTCGGCCTGGCGTTCTTCGTGTACGTGCTGGTCAACGGCGGAATGATTTCCGGCTTGCTGCCGGTGGTGGGCATTCCGATGCCGTTGATCAGTTATGGCGGCACCTCGGCGGTGTCGTTGCTGGCGGGGATCGGGCTGGTGATGGCGGTGCGGGGGCATCGGCCGGTGCACGCGTAGGTTTCCAGCCAACGGCGCAGCCCCTCGTGGGTGGGGGTGGGTGGGTCGTGGAAAGCTGGATTGCTGAGGGCTGGCCGGGCGGGTGGATAGTGCGGGGACGCCGTGAACCCATCCCTGGGGGCTTGTCCGCGGCATCCATGCCGCGGACACCCCGCACTACCCACCCGCCCGGCCGCTGACAGGTTCCTGCGGCGTCCACCACGCAAGAAGAAAAAGAAGATCAAAAGCAAAAGCAGCATGGCCGGTTGCCCACGCTTCCTGTAGAGCCGAGCCCACGCTCGGCTCAGAGCGAAGCGACCCGCTGTTGCTCTTCGCTCTTCTTTTTTCTCTTTGCGTGGGTGGACGCCGCAGGAAACCGTCAGAGGCCGGGCGGGTGGGGTTCGCGGGGGTGTCCGCGCCATGGATGGCGCGGCCAAGCCTCCATGGACGGATTCACGGCGTCCCCCGCGAACCCCACCCGCCCGGCCAACCACGGCTGTTGCTTTCAGCGCTCACCCACGAGGGGCTGCGCCGTTCGCCGACCTTCGCCGCCGATGCGCGCATGAATCTGCGCAAGCGCATTTCTGTAATCGTTCCCACAACGCCGCACAGCAGCATCGCCGCTGACGAAGTTCCATTAAAAGTGGGCGCCAATTCACATTTTGACGCCGCGTTGATCCTGATCAATGGACTTGTCGCAATCGGCCTGCACAATGGCGGCCCGTTCGGCATGGCGCGCCGTCTTTGATGCAGCGCGAGGGGCGTCGGATGGGAAAGCAGTACTGATCCAACGGGTACAGGGAGCGCGGAGCACTGCCACTGGGGAGCGGCAGCCGCGCAGGTACCGACCGGGTCCGGCGGCCGGTTGCGTCTGCGGGGATGGGGACGCAACCGGCAACCTCTGCCTGAATGGGGCAGGTCAATCACAACGTCTTCACATTTCGCGCTGAACGCGTGCAAATCGTTGTGATTCATGGTGTTAGGGGTTTTAATTCATCCATGACCTGCTAACCTGCGGTGATGATTCGACGTTCTCTGGCCTGCATGCTCACCCTCGGCCTGGTCGCCTGCGCGACCCAGCCGACGTCCCCACCGACTTCGCCACAGGCCAGCAGTACGCCGCGCCACCCGGCGGCCAAGCCCCACGGCCCGGCCGAGGCCGCGCCGGAAGCGACCGCGGCCACGGCAGCACCGGTCGATCTCACCCCGGTGCCGTTCGAAACCGCGCGCGCCAGATTCATTGCCGACACCGCCAAGCGCTACGGACTCAAGCCCGACGAGATCCGCAACGTGCTCGACCAGGCGCAGGTGCGCCAGCCGATCATTGCTGCCATGTCGCGGCCGGCCGAACGGGTCAAGCCGTGGAACGAATACCGGCCGATGTTCATCAGCAAGGCACGCATCGATGGCGGCAAGGCGTTTCTTGCCCAGCATCGCGCCGAACTGGACCGTGTGCAGCAGCGCACCGGCGTACCGGCGGAAGTGATCGTGGCGATCATCGGCGTGGAAACCAGCTACGGCAAGAATGCCGGCAGCCATCGCGTGCTGGATGCGCTGTACACCCTGGCCTTCTATTACCCGCGCAGTGGCGACCCGGCCAAGCTGGAGCGAGAAGTGCGCCGCGAGCTGTTCTTCCGCGATGAACTGGCCAAGCTGTTCGAGCTGGGCCGTGAGGAAAAGCTGGACATCACCACGCTCAAGGGCAGCTATGCCGGTGCGATGGGCATGGGCCAGTTCATGCCCTCCAGCTACCTGGATTACGCCGTGGACGGCAATGGCGATGGTCGTCGTGACCTGTTCACCAGCTACGACGACGTGTTCTCGTCCATCGCCAACTACTTCGTGAAGAAGGGCGGCTGGGTGCGCGGCGGCCAGGTTGCCGTGCCGGCCACGCTCGCCGCCGGCCGCGAGGAGTTCAACCCGACCGAGTGGATGCCCACCTGGTCGCTGGCCGACCTGGCCCAGCGCGGCTACCAGCCCAGCGCGCCGGTGCAGCCCGGTGCCACTGCTACCCCGATCACCCTTGAAGGCAGCACCGGCAAGCAGTACTGGCTGGGCTTCCAGAACTACTACGCAATCACCCGCTACAACCTCTCGAAGATGTACGCGATGGCCGTGTTCCAGTTGTCGCAGGCCATTGCCGGACAGGAGCTGCCCCCGGCATGAACATCAGATGGCTGGTCCCTGGATTGATCGTCCTCGCGCTGGCCGCCTGCAGCAGCGCGCCGAAAAAGCCGGCGTCCGCCGGACACGGTGGCAAGCCGTCCGGCACGGTGGTGCAGGGCAAGGGTGGGCGTCCGGCGCATTGTCCGGAGGGCTCGCCGTACGCGGCGGCCACCGAGGACCTGTCCACCCGTGGCAACTACACCGCCGGTGGCCTGTACAAGCCCGGCGTGAAAGACACCACGCCCAGTTACGTGCCCAACGTGGCCTGTATTCCCGAGCCGGTGGTGACCAATGAGGATCGCTCGGCGATCGGCAACAAGTCGCCCTACGTGGTGCTGGGCAAGCAGTACAAGGTGCTCGACGACACCCGCAACTACGTTGAACGCGGCACCGCTTCGTACTACGGCGCCAAGTTCCATGGCCGCCTGACCTCCAACCGCGAGGTCTACGACATGTACCAGTTCACCGCTGCGCACAAGACCCTGCCGCTGCCCAGCTTCGCCCGCGTGACCAACCTGGACAACGGCGAATCGGTGATCGTGCGCGTCAATGATCGTGGCCCGTTCCACGATGGCCGCGTGGTCGATCTCAGTTACGCCGCCGCTGTGCGCCTGGGCATCACCCAGCGCGGTACCGGCAACGTGGAAGTGCGCGCAGTGCAGCCGGGTGAAACCAACCTGATGGCGCAGAAGCCGTCGCGCCGCGAACGCCGTGCTGCTGAAGCGGCTACCGCTGCCGTTGCCAGCGCACGCCCCGCACCCACCGCACGTGCGGTTGCCGACAGCGACATCGATCGACTGGTCAAGCGCCTGCCGGCCGACGCCGCGCCCGAGCGCGGCCAGCCGGCTACCACCCAGGCCGCTGTCAGCACGATGCCGGAAGTGGCGGTCAGCAGCCTGCCGCCCAGCGCACCCGCGTCGCGTCCGGCAGCGCCGGTCGTGACCACCGCCATGCCGCGCAGCCCGGCCCCGGCCAGCAGCCCCAGCCTGTCGCAGAAGGTGGTGGGCGCGGTGATGCTGCAGGTCGCCAGCTTCTCCAACCGCGACAACGCCAACCGGGCGATGGGCCAGCTCAACGCTGCCGGCATCGTCGGTGCCACCATCAGCGACATCGCTGCGGGCGGCCGTACCCTGTGGCGCCTGCGGGTTCCCGCCAGCGACCATGCCAGCGCGGCGGAACTTGCCGGGCGCATCTCGGGTCTGGGCTTTGGCTCGCCACAGATCGTCAAGGACTGATTCCGCCCGGGCCGGTGCTGCCGGCCCTTGCCACCTCGGCCTTACAATGGCCACCTCGCCCCATCCTTCATTTTCCGGCCGTCCCCTGGAGCCTGCTGTCCCATGAATTTCCGTTCCGCCGCCACTGCCCTGGCCGCCACCCTGGTGGTGGGCCTGGCCTCCGCCCAGACGCCGCTGCCGACCCCGGCCACCCCGGCGCCTGCCGCCGCTGCTGCCCCCGCCACCGTGGCCACGCCGCCGGCGCCTGCACCCAGCGTTTCCAAGGCCTGGGTGCTGATGGACTACGCCACCGGCCAGGTGCTGGCAGGCGAGAACATCAACGAACAGCTGGCCCCGGCCAGCATCACCAAGGTGATGACGTCGTACGTGATCGCCGCCGAGGTCAAGAACGGCAAGGTCCGTCCCGATGACCAGGTGATGATGAGCGAACGCGCCTGGCGCGAAGGTGGTGCCGGCACCGACGGCAGCTACAGCGGCTTCCCGGTCAACCAGACCGCGCGCCTGGAAGACATGGAAAAGGGCATGGCGATCCAGTCCGGCAATGACGCCGCGATCGCCCTGGCCGAGCACGTGGCCGGCAGCGAAGAAGCCTTCGCTTCGCTGATGAACAGCTACGCCGCCAAGATCGGCATGAAGAACTCGCACTTCGTGAACGCCCACGGCCTGACCGCCCCGGGCCATCACAGCAGCGCCTACGACCTGGCTCTGCTGGGCCGCGCGATGGTGCGCGACTACCCGGAAACCTACGCGTACAACAAGATCAAGGAATTCCAGGTCGGCACCATCAAGCAGCCCAACCGCAATCTGCTGTTGTGGCGCGATGGCAGCGTGGACGGCATCAAGACCGGCCACACCTCCGAGGCCGGCTACTGCCTGATGAGCTCGGCCCAGCGCGGTGACCAGCGCCTGGTCGCGGTGGTGCTGGGCGGCGCGTCGGAAAAGCAGCGCGCCGATGACAGCCTGGCCCTGTTGAACTGGGGCTTCCGCTTCTTCGAGACCCACCGCCTGTACGAGCCGGGCAAGGCCGTGGCCGAGCACAAGGTATGGAAGGGCACCACCGACAAGGTGCAGCTGGGCGTGGCGCAGCCGATGCTGGTCAGTGTGCCGCGCGGTCGCTACAACGACCTGAAGCCGAGCATCGACGTGCCCAAGACCCTGGAAGCGCCGTTCACCGCTGGCCAGCAGATCGGCACCGTCAAGGTCACCCTGGATGGCAAGCTGGTGGCCGAAGCGCCGCTGGTGGCTGTGGCCGCCGTCGAGCAGGCCGGCTTCTTCAAGCGCCTGTGGGACAGCTTCTGGATGTGGTGGGAATCGGAATGATCCGCAGCCTGCTGCGGTGAATGAAAAAGGCCGGCGAATGCCGGCCTTTTTCGTGGGATCCCGCCGGGCATGGCCCGGCGCTACCGATGATCGGGTAGCGCCGGGCCATGCCCGGCGGACGCAGTCCCGGATTACAGCGAGCGATTCAATCCGGTGTGCCGACCAACGGTCGGCACCTACCCGCTTCACCATCAGTCCCTCGCTTACAGCGAGCGGCTGATGGTGAAGCTGCCGAACACCGGGGCTTCGCGCTGGCCATTGAACTCGCGGGTGCTGTGGTAGCGGGCTACCGCGAATTTCCAGCGGCCGCGCATCACTGCCACGCCGTAACCGCCGTAGGCGACCACGTGGCGCTTGTCCACGCTGTGGCTGTTGCGGAACGTGTTGCCGTCCAGGGTGATATCGCGGATCACCCACCCCGCATCGGTGGTGGCGAACATGTGCCACGACCAGCCACTGGGCTTGCCACCCCGGGTCGGCGCGGTGTTCTCGCCGGCCGGGCGCAGCGGGGTGCTGCCGAAATCGTCGGGCAGCTTCCAGCCGAAACGCACTTCGCCGCCGACGTTGGCCTTGGTTTCCAGGTTGCCGATCGAGCCGCCGTAATGGCTGATCGCATCCCAGCCCCAGCCGTCGGCATTGATGCTGGCGTCGCCCGGCCAGCGGCGCATGCGCTCGTGGGTCAGCATGAACACCGGTTCGTTGTGCAGCTGGTTGTCCCAGCCCTGGAATTTCTCATCACCCAGCACGTCGTGCACCGCGTTCTGCACCTGCCGGCCCTGCGCCCACGGGCCCACCACGCCCAGGGTCAGCTGGGTGGTCTGCAGGTGGTCGCCGCTGCGTGCGTTGTAGCCGAAGCTGGCCACCAGCACGCCCGCATACGGGCGGTCGTCTTCGATCAGGTCCTTCCGGGTGAAATCGGTGGGGGTGAAGATGCCCTGGGCCAGGCTGAAGATCATGTTCTGCTGTTCGAACCTGCCCGGGTGCAGTGCCTCCAGGTGGCTGTTCACCCAGCGCGCCAGGCGCGGCAGGCACGGGTCGTCGGTGTAATCGACCAGGTTGGGCGAGACCAGGGTCAGCTGGGCGCCGTTGGTATAGCCCTGATCCTGGTGGCGGCCGCCGAACAGGTCGTTGTCGACGCGGAAATTGACCTGCGGCGGATGCTCGCGCATCGCGTCCGGGCCGCATTGCTCGGCTGCGTAGGCAGAAAGGGGGAGGGCGGTGGCCAGCAGGCCGGACAATCCAAAGGATGCGAGGTAGCGCATGGATGGGATGATCATCGGGAAGGGGGCTTTTGTCTGTCGTTTTATGCAACGACACGGTACTCCCGGCGCTGTGATGGAACGAGCGCGCTGGGATCACTTGTCTGTTCCGAAAACAACATTGTCTGATCGATACAATCGGTTACCGCAGGTGAAGCCGCAGCGATGGCGCAGGGGCCCTGGGAGGTGGGTCCCTGCCTGAATGGATGTTCAGCTGCAACGCAGCGGCCCGCCCGCAGTGCCGCCGGCTTACATGAATACTCTTGGGTTTGTTGCCCTGCGGCCCGATAATGGGCGCATGGAAATCAAGTCCGACAACCCCGAACACGGCTTCCAGTTCCCCGGTCAGTTCGAGCTCAGCGCGATGGGCCCGGCCAACCGCGGCCTGGAGCATGAACTCCCCCGCCTGCTGCTGGCTGCTGGCGTCGACGTGGTGAACGAGCGCATCAGCTGGAAGCATTCGTCCAACGGCAAGTACGTCTCGGTGCGCCTGGTCTTCCGGGCCGAGAACCGTGAACAGTACGACGTGGCCCACCAGGCCCTGCGCGACCACCCGGAAGTGAAGTGGACGGTGTAGCCGTCAGCTGCCCTGCCGAAGCGGCGGCCCCCGAGGCGCGCCCGCCGCGTCCGGCGGTGGTGCGTGACCTGGGGCGCCAGGCCTATGAGCCGGTCTGGCACGCCATGCAGCGTTTCACCGACCAGCGCGACGATGACACGCTGGACGAGCTGTGGGTGGTCGAGCACGATCCGGTGTTCACCCTGGGCCAGGCCGGCAAGGTCGAACACGTGCTGGCGCCGGGTGAGATCCCGGTGGTCCACGTCGATCGCGGTGGCCAGGTGACCTACCACGGCCCCGGCCAGATCGTGATCTATCCGCTGCTGCGGCTGCCGCGGCTGGGCATCGGCGTGCGCGACTACGTATGCCGCATCGAGCAGGCCATCATCGATACCCTGGCGGAATGGAACATCGGTGCCGAACGGCTCGATGGCGCCCCGGGCGTCTACGTCGGCGGCGCCAAGATCGCCGCGCTCGGCATCCGCGTGCGGCGCGGCTGCACCTTCCACGGCCTGGCCTTCAACGTGGCCATGGACCTCGACCCTTTCCACCGCATCAACCCCTGTGGTTACGAGGGGTTGCAGGTGACCACGGTGCTAGACTTGGGCGGTCCGTCCGGGATGGACGCCGTCAAGCCGGTGCTGCTGGACCACCTGGCCCGCCAGTTCGGCCTGCTGCTGCAGCCCGTGCCTGAACTGCCTGATCTCTCTGCGGCCGCCTGACCGCCCCCGGAAACGCCATGACTGAAACCACTGCCCGCACCATTCCCCTGCAGATCGTGCAGGCCGAGCTTCCGTCCACCGCGCCGTTGCAGGCCGGGGTCAAGCAGATGGGTGGGGACAAGATCAACCGTTCACCGGTGCAGTTCGCCGACGTGCCGGTGCTGCGCAAGCCCTCCTGGATCCGTGTGCGCATTCCTTCGGGCAATGCCGTGCAGAACCTGAAAGCCAAGCTGCGCGAGAACCGCCTGGTGACCGTGTGCGAGGAAGCCAGCTGCCCGAACATCCACGAATGCTTCGGCCACGGCACCGCCACTTTCATGATCCTGGGCGAGGTCTGCACCCGCCGCTGCTCGTTCTGCGACGTGGCACACGGCCGGCCGAAGCCGCCCGATGCCAACGAGCCGGCCAGCCTGGGCCAGACCGTGGCCGACATGGGCCTGAAGTACGTGGTGGTGACCAGCGTCGACCGCGATGACCTGCGCGACGGCGGTGCCCAGCACTTCGTCGACTGCATCACCGCCATCCGCCAGAAGTCGCCGGGCACCCGCATCGAAGTGCTGACCCCGGATTTCCGCGGCAAGGGCCGCATGGAGCGCGCGCTGGAGATCCTCGCGCAGAACCCGCCGGACGTGTTCAACCACAACATCGAAACCGTGCCGGACCTGTACCGCAACGTGCGCCCGGGTGCCGATTACCAGTGGTCGTTGAACCTGCTGAAGAACTTCAAGGCGCAGCACCCTGACGTACCGACCAAGTCGGGCATCATGCTGGGCCTGGGCGAAGACTTCGAACAGATCAAGGCCACCATGCGCGACCTGCGTGCGCACAATGTGGACATGATCACCATCGGCCAGTACCTGCAGCCGACCGCGCACCACCACCCGGTGCTGAAGTACTGGACCCCGGACGACTACAAGGCGCTGGAAGTCTACGGTTACGAGCTGGGCTTCAGCCACGTGGCCTCCGGCCCGATGGTGCGCTCGTCGTACCACGCCGACGTACAGGCCAAGGGCGCCGGCGTTTCCTGAGGCTCCGCCGGTGGGTGCGGACCGATGGTCCGCACACCTCATCCCCGCCGGGCATGGCCCGGCGCTACCGATGGGTGCCACCACCACCGATGGGTGTCACCATCACCATGGTGGGTGCGGACCGTTGGTCCGCACGCCTTTGCCTGCATTCACAATTTGCTACACCGGCCCCGCTAGGCTGGTTTTCCACTGGAAGTGGACGGGTGACAAACCCGGCAACTTTCGGCACTGTCGTGGTGTCTGAACACCCTGCAGTCTCCCCCTTGGCAAGGCGCCTTCGAGCACGTCAATGAAATTCAAAGCCCCCGCATTCCTGATGGCCCTGGCGCTGGTAGCGCCGTTGGCGCTGGCGGCCAAGGCCGACTCGCCGGCGTTGCCGGCGGCGGCTACCGCCGATCAGGTGACCACCTCCAAGCTGGTCTACGGCCTGTTGTCCGACAGCCGCTACGCCTATCGCCCGCGTGCGCTCGATGAAGCCACCTCCAAGGATGTGTTCAAGCGCTACCTGGAGACACTGGACGGCGGCAAGCAGTACTTCACCCAGGCCGACATCACCCGCTTCGCACCGTTCCAGGCCGGCATTGCCAATGCCATCCGCGGCGGCGAGCTGGAGCCGGCCTTCCAGGTGTTTGCGGTCTACAAGCAGCGCGTCGGCGAGCGCGTGGCCTATGCGCGCAAGCTGCTGAAGCAGGAACCGGATTTCACCACCGACGAGCGCTTCGAGTACGACCGCAAGGACGTGCCGTGGGCAGCGTCCAACGCCGAGCTCGACGAGCTGTGGCGCAAGTCGGTGAAGAATGACTGGCTGCGCCTGAAGCTGGCCGGCAAGAAGTCCGATGACATCCGCAAGACGCTGGACAAGCGTTACGCCACCCTGGAAAAGTCGGTCAACGAGCTGAAGGGCGAAGACACCTTCCAGTTCTTCATGAACGCCTACACCAGCGCGGTTGATCCGCACACCGATTACTTCACCCCGCGCACCGCCGAGAACTTCAATCAGGCGATGTCGCTGTCGCTGGAAGGCATCGGCGCGCAGCTGCAGCGCCAGGACGACGTGGTGGTGATCCGCGAGATCATCGCCGGTGGTCCGGCGGCCGTGGACGGCACGCTGAAGCCGGGTGACCGCATCGTCGGCGTCGGCCAGGGCAAGTCCGGGCTGGTGGAAGATGTGATCGGCTGGCGCATCGATGATGTCGTGGCCAAGATCCGTGGCGCCAAGGACACCCAGGTGAAGCTGGAGTTCATTCCGGCCGAAGCGGGCGTCGACGGCAAGCACCACACCCTGGTGCTGACCCGGCAGAAGGTGCGCCTGGCCGAACAGGCCGCCAAGGGCGAGACCATGACCATTCCGGCCGTCAATGGCGAGCCGGCACGCAAGGTCGGCGTGATCAAGCTGCCGACCTTCTACCAGGACTTCGAAGGCCGTCGTCGCAACGCCACCGATTACGCGTCGGCCACCCGCGACGTGGCCAAGCTGCTGGCCGGTTTCAAGACCGACAAGCTGGACGGCGTGGTGCTGGACCTGCGCAACAACGGTGGCGGTTCGCTGGATGAGGCCATCGAGCTGACCGGTCTGTTCATCGAGCAGGGTCCGGTGGTGCAGGTGCGCGAATCCGGTGGCCGGGTCACCGTCAACAGCGACCGCAACCAGGGCGTGGCATGGGACGGTCCGCTGGCCGTGCTGATCAACCGTGGTTCGGCCTCGGCGTCGGAGATCTTTGCTGGTGCCATCCAGGACTACGGCCGCGGCCTGGTCATCGGTGAAACCAGCTTCGGCAAGGGCACGGTGCAGAACATCGTCGACCTGGACCGTTGGCCGAGTGGCGAAGCCCAGCGCTTTGGCCAGGTGAAGCTGACCATCGCCCAGTTCTTCCGCATCAGCGGCAGCAGCACCCAGCACAAGGGTGTGGTGCCGGACCTGGCGTTCCCGGCCAGCGTCGATGCCACCGAGTTCGGCGAGAGCACCTACGACAATGCCCTGCCGTGGACCCGTATCGCCGCGGTGCCGCACACCCAGTACGGCAACTTCGCGCCGTTGCTGCCGAAGCTGGAAACGCGCCATGACGCGCGCATTGCCACCGACAAGGAATTCCAGTGGTGGAACGAGGACGTGGAGCAGTTCCGTACTGAAGCGGCGAAGAAGTACGTCTCGCTGAATGAAGCGACCCGACGTGCCGAGCGCGAGCGCCAGGACACCCAGCGCAAGCAGCGCCAGATCGTGCGCAAGGAACTGGGCCTGGCCCTGGACCCGCTGGCCGATGACAGCAGCGATGACGGCCTGACCGGCAACGAGCGCGACATCGTCAAGGACGCCGCCCGCGAGAAGGCCGCCGAGAAGCGTCCGGATCCGTTGCTGCGTGAATCGGCCTCGATCCTGGCCGACGCGGTGAACCTGCTGGAGGCCGACCGTCCGCTGTCGGCGCAGGTCCTGCCGCAGTCCACCGCCGCAGGCCGCTGGGCCGACTGATTGACTGAAAAAGGGGACGGAGGGATCAAGTCGTTAGTGGCACAAACGACTTGATCCTTCCGTCCCCTTTTTGCATGAACCGGGTACAACGGTGGCGGACGGGCCCGGTGTTTTCGACCCGGCGCACACGTGCAGGGGGCTACCCTCGGGGATAACGTCTTCGCAGGAGTACCCATGCGGGCCTCCCTTCTTTCTGCTTCCCTGCTGGCTGCCACCAGTGCCTTGGCATTGACCGCCTGTGGCGGTCGTGCCGCCGACAGCAGCCTGTTGCGGGAGTCCTTCGACTCCGGCGACACCTTCTCGCGCACCGTCGATGGCCGTCCGGCCGAAGCCTGCGAAGCAGCACGGCGCACGCTGCTGAGCCAGGGCTATGCCATCGCACGCTCGGACGATGCGCAGGTGGAAGGCAACAAGAACTTCCAGCCGCGCGAGGACGACCATGAACAGCTGGTGCTGCGTATCTCGTGCGCGCCGCGTGGCAGCCAGGCGTTGGTGTTCGTCAGCGCCGTGCAGGACCGCTATGCACTGAAGAAGAGCCCGACCTCGGCCAGTGTGGGCGTGGGCGCGCTGGGCTCGGTGTCGCTGCCGTTCGGCAGCAATGACGACTCACTGGTGAAAGTGGCCAGCAGCACGATCACCGATGCCGAGTTCTATCGGCGCTTCTTCCAGCGCCTGCAGCAGTACCTGCCAGCGGCAGCGAAGCCAGAGCCGCAACCGCAACCGCAACCGCAACCGGCCGCGTCGCCGCAGCCTCCTGCCGGGCCTGAGCCCGAACCAGCGCCGGCAGCAACGGACCAGGGCTGAGCGTGCGCGGCAGGGTGATGGCGTGGGCCCTGCTGCTGGGCTGGCCCCTGAGCACGCTGGCCGCTACGGCCGAGTGCAGCCAAGGCCTGCTGCAGCGGCTGGGATGGCGCTTTGAAACCGCAGCGATCAGCGCACCACAGGTACAGGGTGGGCCGGTGTGTACGCGTGCCTCGCTGGCCGAGGCGCAGGCGGCGGGTGATCTACGCGTGCGCTGGCCGGGAACGCTGGCTGCGGCCGACCGGCAGGCCCTGTTGCAGCAGTTGCTGGATGACCCGGCCACGGTCTGTGCCTACGCCTTTGAACTGGGCGCTGCCGTGCAACGCGCTACGCAGGCACTGCAGGACAATGAATCCTTCCGCTTCACCGGTGTGCAGCTGGGCTGGATAGGCTTTGGCGCACGCGGCGCCCCGGCACAGGGTTGGCAGCGGGTGCGCAGCTTCGGCCGCGGCTATGTACCTGCCGCCAGCAACAGCCGCGCATTGGATGCGTTCTATACGGGCCACGTTCGCGCCGAGTGCGGCGTCGGCCGCCAGGTCGCGCAGCTGGCTACGCAGCGCGAGCTGTACGGCGATGCGGCCTTCGATGCGGAATTCGCGCCCGCCGAACTGTCCATCGGCACGTTCCTTGGCCTGCACGACACCGACAGCATCCTGCTGGGCGCGCAGGCCGGCCAGTTCATGGCCGACGGCAAGGCCGTGCGCACGTCGGCGATGGGGCGGCAGGCCTTTGTCGGGCTGCCGGGCTTCATCGAACACGTCTTCGACAAAGGCACCTTGGACGATCTGAGCAACCAGGCGGAGAACTTCGTCGTGGTGGAGGTGGGCGCAGGCGCCGCGCAGGCACTGGCGGAGCACGGTGGCCTGGCCTGGTATGACCAGCGCAACCGTGCCCTGTGGCAGCTGGCGCAGGGCATTCCGCGTGTCGGCCAACGCTATTTCGAGCGGTTGCTGTACGAACGCGATCCAGCGCTGCGTGCGCAGCTGGCCCCGCGCTATCGTGACGTCGTGCAGCAGATGGACCAGTTGCTGGACGATCCGTTCTACCAGCAGTTCGTGATCTACGCGCACCCACGCGGTATACGTCCTGTCGGCTACCACATCATCCGCCTGCTCGACCGGAATCCGCGCACGCCGTTTTCCATCGACCTGGCGTTGCACAATCTGCATACCACGCTCTACCGGCGTTGGCGCGAGGCGCAGTTGCGCCACTGCGCAGCCACCGGCAGGCCAGGCAGCCTGACCCTAGACCCCAACTGAAGGTGAAACAATGGATATTGCAATGATCGGCCTCGGCCGGATGGGCGCCAACATGGCCCAGCGCCTGCACCGCGGTGGCCACCGCGTTGTCGGCTACGACCCGGGCGAGGGCGCCCGCCAGCGCGCCGCCGAGGCCGGCCTGGAGGTGGTTGATTCGCTGGCCGCCGCAGTGGCCGCGCTGCCGGTGCCGCGCGTGGTGTGGCTGATGGTGCCCGCCGGCGAGACCGTGGACCAGACGCTGGGCCAGTTGACCCCGCACCTGGCCGAAGGTGACATCGTCATCGACGGTGGCAACTCCAACTACCAGGACTCGATCCGTCGCGCCAAGGCGCTGGCCGAAGATGACCTGGGCTACGTGGACTGTGGCACCAGCGGCGGCGTGTGGGGCCTGCAGGAAGGCTACAGCCTGATGGTGGGTGGCGATGCAGCGGTGGTCGAACAGATCGCACCGCTGCTGCGCACGCTGGCACCGGCCGAGGACCGCGGCTGGGCGCGCGTCGGCCCTTCCGGCGCAGGCCACTTCACCAAGATGGTCCACAACGGCATCGAGTACGGAATGATGCAGGCCTACGCCGAAGGCTTCGCGTTGATGGAGCGCAAGCAGGAGATGGAACTGGACCTGGCCCAGGTGGCCGAGGTCTGGCGCCACGGCAGCGTGGTGCGTTCGTGGCTGTTGGACCTCAGCACCGAAGCACTCAAGCGCAATCCCGCGCTGGATGGCATCGCACCGTACGTGGAAGATTCCGGTGAAGGCCGCTGGACCGTCGCCGAAGCGATCGCGCTGGACGTACCGGCCCCGGTGATCACCCTGTCGCTGCTCGAACGCCTGCGTTCGCGCGAATCCAATTCGTTCACCGACCGCCTGCTGTCGGCGATGCGCAACGAATTCGGCGGCCACGCCATCAAGAAGTCGTAAGCACCGTTTGAGGTTCGGCGCCGGGGTCGGATCCCTTTCCGCAGGAAAGGGCTCTGACCCCGCAATTGCGTGAGCGAAGCCAGTCGTGCATGGCTCGACTCTACAA
The DNA here is from genome assembly GCF_002966815.1 of Stenotrophomonas sp. MYb57. NCBI lineage: Bacteria > Pseudomonadati > Pseudomonadota > Gammaproteobacteria > Lysobacterales > Lysobacteraceae > Stenotrophomonas > Stenotrophomonas sp. MYb57. The sequence continues at coordinate 3,983,261 of NZ_CP023271.1, read as the reverse complement.
AAAGCCTTCTTTGATCGTTTCTACGTCATCCACGCATGGCGTGGATCTACTGTGTCGACCAAGGTCGACACCCACCAAGAGCAGGCCATGCCGTGTCGACCAAGGTCGACACCCACCAAGAGCAGGCCATGCCGTGTCGACCAAGGTCGACACCCCCAAGAGCAGCGGACAACTGTCGAAGGCGGGGTGGGTCCGGTTGCGGGGGTGTCCGCGGCATGGATGCCGCGGCCAAGCCCCCAGGGATGGGTTTACGGCGTCCCCCGCAACCGGACCCACCCCGCCATTCCACGGAATGCCCGCTTTTGACGTTGACGTTGACGTTGACGTTGACGTTGATTCGGCAGGTGCAGGGCGCAGCCCTGCCGATCACCCCACCTGCACCCGCCGCCCTTCGCGTGCGCTATCCATCCCCGCCTGCAGCAGCCGCATCACCTGCAGCGCCTGCTGCGCGCTGACCGTCGGCTCGCCCTCACCCTGCATCGCCGCCGCGAAGTCGGCATACAGGCGCCGGTAGTCGCCCGGCAGGTTGTCCACGGTGCTGCGCAGGACGTTGTCCTCCGCATCGCAGTGCAGCAGCTCGCCGTGGCGCGGATCGATACCCCATCCCGGCGCACCTGGCGCGATGCCGCGACGTAGCTGCCCCTCCTGCACGTCCAGGCCATGCTTGATCCAACTGGCCCGCGTGCCATGCACGGAAAAACGGGGGGCAGGCGCAGCGACCAGTGAACCGGCATGCACGATCGCGCGATGGCGCGGGTAATGCAGTACGGCGTGGAAATAGTCGACGCCGCTGCCGCCTTCGCGCTGCACCGCAAGGTCCGCATCGATCGCCTGCGGACAGCCGAACAGCACCAGCATCTGGTCCAGCAGGTGCGGCCCCAGGTCGTACCACAGGCCGCTGCCCGGTCCGTCCTGCTCGCGCCAGCGTTCGCGCACCTGCGGACGGTAGCGGTCGAAATGTGCGTGGCATTCGGCGATGTCACCGAGCGTGCCGTCGGCAAGCAGCGCCTGCAGGGTCAGGAAGTCCGCATCGAACCGCCGGTTCTGGAACACGGTGGCGATGCGTCCAGCGTCGCGCGCTGCGGCCAGCACCTGTTCGGCTTCGCGCACGCTCACGGCGAACGGCTTGTCCACCAGCACATGCTTGCCGGCGGCCAGCGCGGCGATGGCCAATGGCGCGTGCTGTTCGTTCGGCGTGGCGATGACCACCGCATCTACCGCAGGGTCGTCGAAGACCTCCTGTGCGGTAGCGCGTACGTGGACGTCGCTGAAGGTGCGCAGCAGCGTATCGCGCTGCGAACTGACCACGCTGTGCAGGGCCAGCCCCGGCGTGTGCTGGATCAGCGGGGCGTGGAAGACGCGGCCGGCAAGGCCGTAGCCGATCAGGGCCAGTTGCAGCTCAGGGCGCATGGGAGGACTCCGCGCAGATCGTGAAGTGCAGGACAGGAACCTCAGGGTAAACGAGATGACTACGCGCCCGGAAGCTGAACCATTCCCGCTGCGGGTGCGCCCATTCACGTGAGCGTGACCGCAGCGCCACGCCTGCACTACAAGCACTTGGCGACACTGGGCGCACCAACCAGTAGGAGAACCAAACGATGAGCACCACGACCCGTACGCTGTTGGCTTCCGCCCTCACCCTGGGCCTGGCGCTGTCCTCCTCGGCCGCATTCGCCCAGGACGCCGCAGCGAAGAGCCCGCCGAAAACCGATCATTCGGCGATGACCCATGCAGACCGCCATGATTCCAACGAGCCGGTCACCGACAGCTGGATCACCACCAAGGTCAAGGCCGATCTGCTCGCCAGCAGCAATGTGCCGGGTACCGAAGTAAAGGTGGAGACGGTCAATGGCGTGGTCAGCCTGAGTGGCACCGTTGCCACCAAGGCCGAGCATGACAAGGCCATCGCCACCGCCAAGGGCATCAAGGGCGTGACCCGCGTTGATGCCGCCGCACTGAAGGTCAGCGCCGCCAAGCGTTGATCGATGCCGCAGGTTATCGGCAGGGGCGCTCCCACGGGGGCGCCCCTGTTTTGTGCTGTGGCGCCTGCTCGATACGTGCTGGTGGGCGCCCCGCCGAATGACCCATTGCCCCAGAGATGTGACCGGCTGCGCTATATTGCCGGTTCCGCCGTGGCCGGTCCTGCCCGGATCGCACTCCCCGGCTGAGCTGACGAGGAACTATGGCGCTGGTTTTCAGTGATGACATCTGGGATCGCTGGCGACTGCCTGCTTTGGCACTGGCAGCGGCAGCCATCATCGTGGTCCCGTGGTTGACCCTGCGCAAACTGCAGCAGGACAACGAACTGGCCATGGGCTGGGTGACCCATACCCAGCAGGTGACCGTGGCCCTGCAGCAGCTGCAGACCGACGTGCGCGACATCGAATCTGCTGCGTTGACGCTGTCCAAGGGCGTGGACGCGCCGGGCCTGCGCGAGCGCATGGGCAAGGCCAACGACATCCCCGAGCGTCTGGCCGAACTGGGCCGGATGACCCGCGACAATCCCGACCAGCTGATCCGCATCGGCCGCATCCAGTCGATGCTGGAAGGCCGGCTGGGGGTTGCGCGTGAACTGGCGAAGTCCGAGCCGAACAGCGACCAGCGCGAGCTGGTGCAGGACCTGAGCACGCGCTACCCGATCCGCGGCCTGGTGGAAGAGCTGCAGGCCAGTGAGGAAGCGCTGCTGGCCCAGCGCACCGCGCAGGCGGAGCGACAGAAGCGGCAGACCAACTTCGTGTCGTGGAGCTCGCTGCTGGTGCAGCTGGCACTGCTCGGCCTGGTGCTGTGGCTGCTGCAACGGCAGATCGGCCGCCGCCTGCAGGCAGAGCGGCAGTCGCAGCGCGCAGCGGCACGCGCGGCGTCGGTGCTGCAGACCGTGCGCGAACCGATCGTGCTGCTGGATCGCGAGCTGCGCGTGCAGCTGCACAATCCCGCGTTCTCCGAGTTGTACGGGCTGCAGGATGAGCGCGCCGACGGCCTGCTGCTGGAAGACGTAGGCGAGGGCGCGTGGCGTGACCCGGTGGTGCGCCAGCGTCTAGCCGATGTGTTGCTGCGCGGCCGCGAACTGTGGGATTTCGAACACGAACAACGCACCGTCGACGGCATGTCCCGTTACATGCTGCTCAACGCCCGGCGCATGCCGCTGCCTGACACCGACGATGAAGTGGTGCTGCTGACCGTCAGCGATGTGACCGTGCAGCGTGCGGTGCAGACACGTGTTGAAGAACTGAACCGGCAGCTGGAGGGCAAGGTTGCCCAGGTCTCGGAGGTCAACCGCGAACTGGAAGCGTTCAGCTACTCGGTGTCGCACGACCTGCGCGCGCCGCTGCGCCATGTCGCCGGTTTCTCGGACAAGCTGTCGCGCCATCTGGGCGAGGCTGCCGACGAGAAGAGCCAGCACTACCTGGGGGTGATCTCCGGTTCAGCGCGGCGCATGGCCACGTTGATCGACGACCTTCTGGTCTATTCGCGCCTGGGCCGCGTGGCGATGCGCCAGCAGACCGTGGACATGCAGTCGCTGGTGGCCGATACGCGCGCGATGCTCGACGCGAACGTGCAGAGCGAAGCCGAGAGCAGTGGCCACGCCCATCAGGTGGAGTGGAGCATCGCGCCGCTGCCGATCGTGGTGGGCGACGAAAACATGCTGCGCCAGGTCTGGCTGAACCTGCTGGGCAACGCGGTGAAGTATTCAGCCAACCGCGAGCCGGCCAAGGTCCGCGTGGACTACCAGCAGCAGCCCGATGGCGGTCATCAGTTCACGGTCAGCGACAATGGTGCAGGCTTTGACATGGCCTACGCCGGCAAGCTGTTCGGTGTATTCCAGCGCCTGCACAAGGCCAGCGACTATCCCGGCACCGGTATCGGCCTGGCCAGCGTTCGCAGGGTGCTGACCCGCCATGGCGGCCGCATCTGGGCCGAAGCCGCACCGGATGCCGGCGCCACCTTCCACTTCTATCTTCCCCCCGTGCTCGACACGGACAAACAGGGCCCCATCGCATGACGACGCTGCGCACCATCCTCCTGGCCGAAGACAGCCCGGCCGACGCCGAAATGGCGATCGATGCGCTGCAGGAAGCGCGCCTGGCCAATCCCATCGTGCACGTCGAAGACGGCGTGGAAGTGATGGATTACCTGCTGCGCCGCGGCGCCTTCGCCAGCCGCGAAGAGGGCCTGCCGGCGGTGCTGCTGCTGGACATCAAGATGCCGCGCATGGATGGCCTGGAAGTGCTGCGGCAGATCCGCGAACACGATGAGCTGAAGCGGTTGCCGGTGGTGATCCTGTCCTCCTCGCGCGAGGAAAGCGACCTGGCCCGCAGCTGGGACATGGGCGTGAACGCGTACGTGGTCAAGCCGGTGGACGTGGACCAGTTCTTCGGCGCAGTGCAGACCCTGGGCAAGTTCTGGGCACTGATCAACCAGGCTCCGGAGATCGAGTAGGCCCATGCCCCTGACCGGTCCCGCGCTCGGCGCATTGCGCATCCTGCTGGTGGAAGATTCCCCGGAGGATGCCGAGCTGATGTCCGAACAGATGCTCGATGCAGGCCTTGAGGCCACCTTCGAGCGTGTCGAGAGCGCGGACGACCTGCGCCATGCGCTGGCGCGCTTCCAGCCGGACATCGTGCTGTCCGACCTGAGCATGCCCGGTTTCTCCGGCGACGACGCGCTGCGCATCGTGCGCGATGCGTTGCCGGAGGTACCTTTCATCTTCGTCTCCGGCACCATGGGCGAGGAGAATGCGGTGGCGGCCCTGCAGAAGGGAGCCAACGACTACATCATCAAGCACCAGCCGGCGCGCCTGCCGTCGGCCGTGGCGCGCGCGGTGCGTGAGGCACGCAGCGCCATCGAGCGCTCGCGGGTGGAAACCGAGCTGATGCGCGCGCAACGGCTGGAAAGCCTGTCGTTGCTGGCCGCCGGGCTCAGCCACGATCTGCGCAACATCCTGCAGCCGCTGCTGATCATGCCGGACCTGCTGAAGGCGCGTACCGAAGATCCGCAGCTGCACCACCTGGCCGACGTGATCGCCGAATGCGGTCGCCGTGGCCATGAGATGGCCGAATCGATGCTGTCGTTCGTGCGCGGCTCGCGCAAGGCCAGCGAACGCATCCACATCGATGACCTGTTCCAGGCCGTGGCGCTGCTGTTGCGCAGCAACGTGCCCGATGGCGTCCGCCTGGACCTGGTGGTCGAGGATGAGGGGCTGGTGGTCGATGCCAACTACACCGAGCTGCAGCAGGTGTTGTTGAACCTGGCGCTCAACGCGATCCAGGCGATGCCGCAGGGGGGCAACCTGAGCCTGACCGCCAGCCATGGTGGCCAGCGCGATGGCGAGGACTGGCTGCGCATCGCGGTTGTCGATGAAGGCACCGGCATGGATGCGGACACGTTGTCGCACCTGTTCAACCCGTTCTTCACCACCAAGGCCGATGGCACCGGGCTGGGCCTGATTTCCTGCAAGCGCATCGTTGAAGGTGCCGGTGGCAGCATCCACGTCGACAGCCAGCTGGGGCGGGGCACCTGCTTCGAGCTGCGCTTGCCGATGCATGCCAGCGCCGAGGGCGGCGAACCGATCGAACAGCTGGTGGCACTGGGCAGTGGCCAGTCGATCCTGGTGGTCGATGGTGAAGCCACCCGCCTGTCGCTGTTGGGCAATGCACTGTCCAGCCAGGGCTATCAGCTGCAGTTGGCCTCCGATGGCCCGGCTGCGCTGCGCTGGATGCAGCAGGAGGCGATGCCGGCGCTGGTGATTGCCGATGCCGGCTCCAAGCTGTTGTCGGCCAGCCAGCTGCTGGGCGAAATGGCCACGCTCGGCTACCGCGGCCCGGCACTGGTGCTGGAAGACGCTGCCGGGGAGATGCCGGAAGATGTGTTCCCCGCTGGCATCGAGGTGCACCTGCTGCGCAAGCCGCTGCAGATGCAGCAGGTGTTCCGCGCGGTGGCCGACGCGCTGGGCTGAAACAGGGGTAGTGCCGGCCGCTGGCCGGCATCTGTGGTCGGATCATTGCGGTTGCCGGCCAGGGGCCGGCACTACCGGTCCTGGGGTTCCCACGGGAACCGCGGCAGGCTTTCCACCGCCTGTTCCAGCCGTCGCGACCAGTTCTGGTGGATGTCGGCATACAGCGGTGAATCGGCGCCCAGCCGCAGCTGCTGGCTGATCCGCAGTTCGCCGGCGCGCAGCAGCGCCAGGTCGACCGGCAGGCCCACCGACAGGTTGGAACGGATGGTCGAATCCAGCGAGACGATCGCCGTGCGTGCGGCATCTTCCAGGCGCGTGGACGGGGTCAGGATGCGGTCCAGGATCGGCTTGCCGTACTTGGACTCACCGATCTGCAGATAGGGCGTCTCCGGCGAGGCGGCAATGGCGTTGCCCAGCGGATAGACCATGTACAGGCCAGGCTGTTCACCGGCAATCTGTCCACCGAAGATCAGCGTCGCCTGGGTGTTCACCCCGTCGTGGCCATGCTCGGTGTGCTGGCTCTGTACCTGGCTGTCCACCAGCAGGGAGCCGACGTAGGCCGCAGCCTCGAACAGATGGGCCATGTCGCGCAGGTTCGGCGTGCGCCGCTCCTCGGCATCGCGCTTCAGCCGCGACACCAGCAACTGGGTCGTGGCCAGGTTGCCAGCGGCCATCACCACATAGGCGGCCTGGCCGGGATATTCGAACACGTGCAGTTTGCGGTGCACGCGGACATCGTCCAGCGCGGCATTGGTGCGGGTGTCGGCGGCGAAGACCAGGCCCTCGTCCACCTCGATTCCAACGCAATAGGTCATGTCGGTGCCCTATCATATGCGTCCCGGATTGTAGGCAGGCCGTTGTGACGATGGCATGCCCGCGCTCCACCTGATTGCCGTCACCGGAACCGCATGACCACCGTGCTCCTGAGCCTGGGCAGCAACGTCCATCCCCGCCGCTACCTCCACGCTGCGGTGGCGGCCCTGCGCGAGCGCTTTGGCGCGCTGCAGGTGTCTGCCGCCTACCGCACCGCTGCCGTCGGTTTCGACGGCCCGGCCTTCCTCAACAACGGCGTTGCCCTCGAGACCGACCTGCCGCTGCAGGAACTGGATGACTGGCTGCATGCGCTGGAAGATGCGCATGGTCGTGACCGCAGCGGCCCACGCTTCTCCGACCGGACCCTGGACGTCGATGTGGTGTTCTATGGCGACCTGGTGGTGGAGGGCCCCGGCCATCTGCGCATTCCGCGCCCGGAACTGAAGCATGCCTTCGTGCTGAAGCCGCTGGCTGACATCGCCCCGGACTTCGTCGATCCGGTCAGCGGCCTGGACCTGGCCACGCTGTGGCGCGCGCACAAGCAGTTTGGTGAAGCGTTCGAGGTCGTGGACCTGGAATGACGGGTTGTTGTTGCCGCTGCGCTCGCCGGGCATGGCCCGGCGCTACCGGTAGTGCCGGCCGCTGGCCGGCAACATTTCAGCTGACCGTACGCCCACCATCCACGCGCAACGTGTGGCCGGTGACGAAGCTGGCCTCGGCCGCCAGCCAGTAAACCGCTTCGGCGATTTCCTCGACCGTGCCGATCCGCGCCAGCGGCGTGCGCGCCAGCAGCGCCTCGCGGGCGAAATCGTCCTTGCCCTGTTCCGGCCACAGGATCGCACCGGGTGCCACCGCGTTCACCCGCACCTTCGGCGCCAGTTCCAGCGCCAGCGAGCGGGTGGCCATTTCCAGCGCGGCCTTGGCCATCGTGTAGGCAATGTGGTCGCGCATCGGGTCAGTGCCGTGCAGGTCGGTCAGGTTGACGATGCAGCCATGCTGGCGGCGCAGGTAAGGAGCCGCAGCCTGGGCCAACAGCAGCGGCGCGCGCGCGTTGACCGCGTACAGCTCGTCCATCGCCTCGGCGGTGACCTGGCCGAGCGGGGTGGGGAAGAAGTTGGAGGCGTTGTTGACCAGCGCATCCAGGCGGCCGAAGTGGGTGACCGCCTGCTCGACCAGATCGGCCAGGGCATCGGCGTCGCGCAGATCGGCCTGCAACGCCAGCACGCTGCCGGGGCGCTCGTTGTCCAGGTTGAAGGCGGCCTGCTGCAGTTCGGCGCTGGAGGTATGGGCGTGCAGCACCACCGACCAGCCACAGGCGTGGAACTGGCGGGCGATGGCCGCGCCGATCCGGCGTGCGCTGCCGGTGATCAGGGCCACGGGGGCGGTGTCACTCATCGAGGGTCCTCCAAGGCTCGGCTATCCTGTGCACCATTGTCACCGCATTCGAAGACGCCATGCAGCCTACCTTCCCCCTGCCCGAAGCCGATGCCCTGGCCCACAGCGATCAACTGGCCGCCGCCCTGCGTGCCGAGATCCTCGCACAGGGGGGGGCGATGCCGTTCTCCCGCTTCATGGAGCTGTGCCTGTACACGCCGGGCTGGGGCTACTACAGCGCCGGTGCCAGCAAATTCGGCGGCAGCGGCGATTTCACCACCGCACCGGAACTCGGCAGCCTGTTCGCCGGCAGCGTGGCCAATGCACTGGCGCCGGTGTTCGGCCAGCTCGATGCGCACGCACGGATGCTGGAACTGGGCGGCGGCACCGGCGCCTTCGCCGAGGCGGTGCTGCTGCGCCTGGCCGAGCTGGAGGCGCTGCCGGCCCGTTACGCGATCCTCGAACCCAGTGCGGACCTGCGCCAGCGCCAGCAGGAGCGCCTGCAGCAGAACCTGCCGCCCGAACTGGCCGGCCGGGTGGAATGGCTTGATCGTCCGTTCGAGGACGACTGGGACGGCGTGGTGTTCGCCAACGAGGTGATCGATGCGCTGCCGACACCGCGCTTCCTCATCAAGGACGGCGAGGTATACGAGGAAACCGTCGAACTGGACGGGCAGGGCAATTTCATCCGTGGCGCGCAGCCGGCCGACCTGCTGCTCAACGGCGCGGTGCGCCATCTCGAGCGCTACCTGGAAAAGCCCTTTGCCGACGGCTACCGTTCCGAAGTGCTGCCGCAGCTGCCGTACTGGCTGCAGGCGGTGGCCGGTGGCCTGCGGCGCGGCGCGATGTTGTTCGTGGACTACGGCTACAACCGGGGCGAGTTCTACCAGGAAGAACGCGATGACGGCACCGTGCGCGCGTTCTACCGTCACCACGTGCACAACGAGATCCATCGTTGGCCGGGCCTGCAGGACATCACCGCATCGGTCGATTTCACTGCCATGGCCGAGGCCGGCCTGCATGGCGGATTTGAATTGGCCGGGTACTGCAGCCAGGCCAGTTTCCTGCTCGGCAACGGCCTGGACCAGGTACTGACCCTGGCCGAGGAGCGCACCGATGAAGTGGGCCGCATCCAGTTGCGGGACCAGGTGAAGAAGCTGACCCTGCCAACGGAGATGGGCGAGCGTTTCCAGGCAATTGGCCTGCAGCGCGACGTCGATTTCGAACCGGCCTTCGAACTGGGCGACCTGAGCTGGCGCCTGTGAGTGCAGCGTTGCCGGTGATCAAGCCGCTGCGGCGGCCACGACTGTGGACCGCGTTGTGGGTGTTGGCGGTGCTGACGGTGATCGTGGTCTGCCTGATTCCGCCGCCGCCGATCCCGCTGCCGGAAAACAGCGACAAGGGCGAGCATTTCCTGGCTTATTTCATCCTGGCTGGAAGCGCGGTGCAGTTGTTCCGGCGTGGCCGTCCACTGCTGTGGGTGGGTGCCGGCCTGGTGCTGATGGGCGTCGGCATCGAGTTCGCGCAGGGCGCGTTGACCAGCAACCGCATGGCCGATCCGATGGATGCGGTGGCCAACACCGTTGGCGTGTTGGCGGGGATGGCTACCGCATTGACCCCGCTGCGCGACATGCTGCTGCGCTGGCGGGGGTAAGGCGCGCCAACCAAGGTTGGCATCTACCAAAGGCAGCCAGGCATGGCCTGGCTCTACAGTAGATCCACGCCATGCGTGGATGAATCTCGCCGGCGCCAACCAAGGTTGGCGTCTACCAAAGGCAGCCAGGCATGGCCTGGCTCTACGGTAGAGCCACGCCATGCGTGGATGGATCTCGCCGGCGCCAACCAAGGTTGGCGACTACCAAAGGCAGCCAAGCATGGTCTGGCTCTACTGTAGATCCACGCCATGCGTGGATGGATCTCGCCGGCGCCAGCCAAAGTTGGCGTCTACCAAAGGCAGCCAGGCATGGCCTGGCTCTACGTTAGATCCACGCCATGCGTGGATGGATCTCGGCGGCGCCAACCAAGGTTGGCGTCTACCAAAGGCAGCCAGGCATGGCCTGGCGCTACAGTAGATCCACGCCATGCGTGTCCGCCGCTATTTCCCCAGCGTGACCTCATCCAGCACCCACATCGCCGGGCGCGTGTCGCCGGTGAAGTTGATGCACAGATCGCCCGTGCCCGAGGTGCCCTTCGGCAAAGCCGCGCGCAGGGTCACGAAGCCGTCGGCATCGGTCTGCGCCGGCAGCGGCACCTGCGCCAGGACCTTGCCGGTGCAGTCACCGCGGCGGATCAGCATTTCGCCGTGCGCGCTCCGGGCCTTTTCGAAGCGACGCTTCGGCTCGTCGTGGGCCAGCTGGAAGTAGTACGGAATGCGGCCCGCGCGCACTTCCACGCTGCCGATGCCATCCAGCTGTGCCTGCGGCCAACGCCAGCACGGCTGGAAGATGTCGACGGTGAACACCGCACGTGCACCTTCGCGCGGACCATCATCTTCCAGGCGCAGGACAAGGCCCTTCTCGCCGACGCAGCTGCGCAGTGCTTCGCTGTGCCGCGACAGCAGCGACTGCGCGGTGTACGCCGCCACCGTCGGCTTCGCAGCCAGCGGCTGGCCCTGGTAGAAGGCGGCAGCCTGCACCGTCGCCGGCAGCGTGGACGTCAGTGGCTGCCGGTACAGCGGCGATTGCGCGGTCACCGGCTTGCCGTCGCTGCTGTAGCGCACTTCATAGCCCAGTGGATTGGCCAGCGACACGGTCACCGTGTTCGCCGCGCGGTCATCGGTGTAGGCCACGCCTACTTCGAACGGCGTCTGCGCGTAGGCCAAGCCCCAGGCCCGATAGCGCTGCAGCTGCGAGGGCAGGCGGGCCAGGAAGTCGCGGAAATCGCGACGCTCCGGCGTGCTCCAGCCGGTCTCGGCCACGGCGGCCAGGCGCGGGAACAGGTTGTGCTGCAGACGCGCGTAGGTGCGCGTGTGCTCGGTGAACATGTTCGCCTGCAGGCCGAGGATGTGCCCGCGCTTGTCGGCGGCCAGTTCGGCCGGCACCGGTTCGTAGTTGTAGAGCTTGGCCAGGTTCACCTGCGTCGGCCGGCCCGGCGGTTCGTTCGGCGAGGCCGTCTGCAGGTAATCCAGGTACAGGTGGCTGACCGGCGACATCACCACATCGTGGCCGGCGCTGGCCGCAGCAAGGCCGCCTTCGGTGCCGCGCCAGGACATTACCGTGGCCTGCGGCGGCAGGCCGCCCTCAAGGATTTCGTCCCAGCCGATCAGGCGACGGTCGTGTTGTTCCAGGAAGGTTTCCAGGCGCTTGATGATGTGGCTCTGCATGGCCATCTCATCCTTGATCCCCAGCGCGCGCATGCGCTGCTGCACCTGTTTTGACGCCTCCCACTGGTCCTTCACCGCCTCGTCGCCACCCACATGCACATACCTGGCCGGGAACAGCTGGATCACTTCTTCCAGCACGTTTTCCAGGAAGGTAACGGTGCCGTCCTCGACGTTGAACAGGTTCGGGAACACGCCCCATTCGCTCAACGGTTTCAACGGCGTGTCGATCGTACCCAGTTCCGGATAGGCGGCGATGGCAGCGGTGGCGTGGCCGGGTACATCGATCTCCGGAATGACCTGGATATGCAGCTTGGCGGCGTAGGCGATCACTTCGCGGATCTGGTCCTGCGTGTAGAAGCCGCAGTACGGATGCTCCTTGCCACTGACCGGATCGATGCCGCCATCACCGGCCGGAAGGCGGCAGCTGCCGACTTCGGTCAGCTTCGGGTAGCGCTTGATCTCCATGCGCCAGCCCTGGTCGTCGGTCAGGTGCCAATGGAAGGTGTTGAGCTTGTGCGCGGCCATCGCATCGAGCACGCGCTTGATCTCGTCCAGGCTCTGGAAGTGCCGTGCCGAGTCGAGCATGAAGCCACGCCAGCTGAAGCGCGGCGCATCCTGGATCTGCACGGCCGGCAGCACGCCGTTGCTGCCGCCGGTGGCGAGCTGGGCCAGGGTGGTGGCGCCGTAGAACAGGCCGGTCTCGTTGCCGGCCTGCACCAGCACGCCCTGCGCGGTGCTTTCCAGCGTGTAGCCCTCGCCGCTGTCGCGGAAGGTCGGCACGATCTGGAAGCGGATGCTGTTGCCCTTGGCGGCGGCCTTGCCGTTGGCCACGGCCAGTCGCGGCCCCCCACTGCGCGCCAGCAGGTCGGCGAACTGTGCGGCCACGCGCTGTGCGGCTTCGCCATCGGCATGCAGCACGGTAGTGGCGCCCACGGTGATGCCCGCGCCGTTGCCGCGCTGCACGTTGGCCGGTGCGGGAATCAACATCAGGCTGCCGGCGCGCAGCTGCGGGCCAGGGCCGGTATCGAGTGCCGGGGCATCGGCGGCCAGTGCCGGCAGCACAGGCAGGGCGGCCAGCAGGCTGCCCAGCAACAGAAGGCTGCGCATCCTGGCGCGGGTGGGCTTCGTCATCGGAAGGACTCCTTGGATCGGGTGCGATGTTCGCTATACATGAAAAACGCCGGGCCCGGAATGACCCAGGCCCGGCGTGCGTGCACGACTCGGCGATGAGGCTGCCGCTGGATCAGTACTTGAAGCGGAAGTTCAGGTAGTACTGGCGACCGTTGCTGTAGAACGAGGTCGGAATGGCCGCGGTCTGGTAGTACTTGTAGGTCGGGTTGTTGAGGTTCAGGCCATCCAGGCTGATGCTCAGCCAGTCGGTGGCCTTGAAGCTCAGCGACGCCGACAGCGTGCCGAAGTCATCCTGGTAGTACGGGTTGGTGCCCGACAGGCTGATCAGGAACGAGGAACGGTGGGTATAGCTGACCCGTGCACCGAAGCGCTCGTTCTCGAAGTACGCGCCCACGTTGTAGGTGTTCTTCGAGGTGCCCAGCAGGTTGTGTGAACCATCGGACCAGGTGTGCGCGGTCGTGCCGTTGGCGTAGGTGTAGTTGGCGTTGACGCCGAAGTATTCGCCGATCGGCTGCTCGTAGGCCACTTCCACGCCGGTGACCTTGCCGTCGGCATTGATCGGGGTGGAGATCTGGTAGGTCTCAAGCTGGTTGGTCAGTTCGCTGTACAGCTGGCGCGAGACGACGTCGAAGGCGATGTAGTCCTTCAGGTCCATGTGGTAGGCGCCGATCGACAACAGGCCGCGCGGCATGAAGTACCACTCCAGGTTGGCATCCAGGTTGGTGGACAGGGTCGGCTTGAGGTTCGGGTTGCCGCCGCCGCCGGTCCGGTTCAGGTCGGAACCGTACGAGGACGCGCCCAGTGCCGAGTAGTCCGGCAGGGTCTGGGTCTGCGACGCGGCCACGCGCAGCACGAGGTTGTCGTCCAGGTCGAACTTGATGTTGGCGCTGGGCAGCACGCGGTTGCGCTTGTTCTGGAAGGCCATGCGTTCCCACATGCCGAACAGGCTGCTGACATCCGCATCGGCAGCATTGCTGACGGCGTTGTAGGTATCGATGTCCTGCTTGATGTTGACGTAGCGCAGGCCCAGGTTGCCGCTCCACCAGTCACCGCGGAAATTGGCCTGCACGTAGCCGGCGAAGTTCTTTTCCTTCACCCGCCACTCGGCGCCGTAGTTGTGGCGACCGGTCGGGCCGTCGTTGCCCGCCAGCCAGGTGGAGTTGTTGGTCACCGCCTCCTTCAGCGCACCGGGGGTGAAGTACCAGATGTTGCGCGGGAAGGTGCCGCCGATATCGCCGGCAAAACCGTTCGGGTAGTTGGAGGTGGCGCCGTTCTTCAGTGCACTCCAGATGTCACCCGGGGTCGCGCCTTCCGGCGACAGCGCTTCGCGCTTGTGATCGGCAAAGCGCACACCGAAATCGAGCGAGCTCAGCACGCCGCCGTCGTTGAAGTACTGGTTGAAGTCGAGCGTGGCCCACTTCTCCTTGTCTTCGGCGGTGACCTGCTGGTTGCCCCAGGTGCCGAAGCTGGTGACGCCGTTGGGCGAGAGGTCGCCGCCGACGTTCCAGTCGATCGGCGAGCCGCTGCCGTGCGTGGCCCAGCTGGCGCCACCGCCGCCGGCCAGAGTGACCTCGGCGATGTACTGGCGCGGGGTCTCACCGGTGCCCTTGGTGCTGCCGGCCTGGAACTTGGCGGTCAGGCTGTCGCTGATCTGCCAGTCGGCATCGAAGGTGACGTAGCTCGACTTGGCCTTCGACTCGCGGTAGATCATGTCGTACACCGCGTAGTTGGTGCCCGGCACGCCTGCATAGGTGGCGTTGGTCAGCACGCCATCCTTGACCACATAGCCCGGGTTCGGCGCCTGCACCTTGGCGAAGCTGTTGCCGAACATCATGAAGTTGCGGTTGTAGTTGTTCGCCTTCAGCTCGGAGCTGAAACCATTCAGGCCCAGGGTGAGGGTGTCGGTCGGCTTGAACTGCAGCGAGACCAGGCCGCCCTTGCGCTCGCGGGTCTGTTCGAACAGGGTCGAACCCAGCAGGCCGGGAACGTTGACGCCGATCAGGTCCGGATTGGTCAGGGCCACCGGATCCTTGGGACCGATCTGGAAGAAGCCACCCGGAATTTCCTGCGCTTCACGGCGCAGTTCGCGCTTCTGGCTGAAGCCCTGCACCATCACGCCGAAGGTGTTTTCTTCGTTCTTGTAGTTGAACAATGCCGAGTACTGCGGGTCGTTCGACTTGGCCTGGTCCGAACGCACCATGCCGATCGAGCCTTCAGCGGTGAACTGCTTGGAGAACTCCAGCGGCTTGCGGGTGATGATGTTGACGGTACCGGTGGTGCCACCGTCCTGCAGCTTGGCCTGCGAGGACTTGTTCACTTCCACCGAGCTGACCAGTTCCGACGGCAGCAGCGAGTAGCTGACGCTGCGGCCGACGTTGTTGCCCTGGCTGAGCACGAACCAGTCGGCCGAACCGACGGTGCGGCCGTTGATCAGGGTCTGGGTGAGGCTGGGGCTGGTGCCGCGCAGGCTGACACGGTCGGCTTCGTCGAAGCCGCCCTCATCGGCGCTGGACGAGCTGATGTTGACGCCCGGCAGGCGCTGCAGGGTGTCGGCGACGTTGTGCGCCGGCAGCTTGCCCACGTCTTCGGCGGTGACCACTTCCACGCGCGCATTGGCTTCGCGCTTGGTGTCCAGCGACTTCTCCATCGAACCGCGGATACCGGTAACGGTGACGGTGTCCAGATCGGTGGCGGTCGGGGCGGCCTGCTGCGCGTGCGCACTGAAGGCGATGCAGCTGACGATGGCGGCCGAAAGCAAGGTCTTGCGGGTATTCATGATGTCTCTCCTCATCACTCGATTGGATGCCGGCGGCGATATGGGATTGCGGTTGCGATGACGTGCGCGGGGCGGCGGCGATGTCCCGGCATTGGCGTGCCACGTACTGCGTGCTGCGATTGCGTTGAAGCCGATTGCAGGTTCAGGCGTCGGCGTGGAGCAGGTACCAGCTGGCAGCGCCGATCACGCCCAGCTGTCCGTGCTCGACCACCTTCACCGGGATGCGTGCCAGCGCCTCGCCCATCGGCCCCTTCTGCAGGTAGCGTTCGACGAAGGTGCTGGTACGCAGGTACTCGCGGATCTGCGGCAGGATCCCGCCGGCCAGGTACACCCCGCCGTGGGCGCCATAGAACAGGGCCATGTCGCCGATGGTGCTGCCGAGCAGGCCGCAGAACACATCCAGCGCCTGACGCGCCAGCGGATCGGTGCCGGTCATCGCCGCAGCGGTGACCGCATCGGGGCTGGCCAGCGCCGGTGCCTGCCCCTGCAGCGCGCAGATCGCGCGGTACAGGTTCATCAGGCCGGGGCCGGAAATCGCATGTTCGATCGACACGTGCGCGCGGTCGCGCTGCATGTGGCGGACGATCGCCATTTCCAGTTCGGTGCTGGCGGCCAGGGTCGGCTGCCCGGCCTCGGTGGCGAGCACCACCGGGCCGTCGGCGGTGGGAATCCACAGCGCTGCGCCCAGGCCCGTGCCGGGGCCGACCACCAGGGTCGGGCCGCGCGGCGCCGTTTCCGGGCCGCACAGGTGCAGCACGCCGCTGGCATCGACCTGCGCGGCCGCGTAGGCCACCGCTTCGAAGTCGTTGACGATGTGCACCCGCTGCAGGCCGACGTCGGCCTCGATCTGCCGCGCCGACAACGGCCACGGCACGTTGGCGGTGATCACCGTGCCGTCTTCGCGGGCGTAGCCGGCGGTGGCGACCACGCAATGCGACGGGCGTGGGCCTTCGGCCAGGAAGTCGGCGAGGATCGCGCTGAGCCCGGCGTGGTCGGCGTTGCGGTACTTGCGGTAATCGAGCACCTGCACCGGATGGGCATCGTCGCCGCTGGCCTGGACCCGGGCGACACGCACATGGGTGCCGCCAACGTCGGCAGCCAGGAACGAGGGCGCGACGCGGGACAGGACATGGGCCGGGGCGGGATGGCTGGCGGTCACGCGGGCTCCTGCTGCAGGTGGGGCCGGCCCCGGAAAGGGCAACGATGGAGCCGGCGATTGGGCGGAGTCTGTAACCGCGTTGACAACGATGTCAACGAGTTCGTGACACTTTCGTTGCTGCGCCGCAACGAATGCAGATCGCCGTAAACGTTTACATGGCGTGAGTACTGCATCCCGGGCGGAACCGTTGCAGCAAGGGGCTTCAAGGGCCAAGCGCATTCAGCGGATGGCCGTGCAACGCGCTTGCGCAGTGCAGCATGAGGTGTGGTGACCCGCGCATGGAAGTTGACAAACGGTCGCTGTCCATCGAAAGAATGTGACAACGTTGTTCCCAGCCACTCTCCGACGCCGTGTTCTGCGGCCGTCGCCGCAGGAGCCTTCCTGATGTCAGCCGTCCCCGCTGCAAGCGCACGCCCGAACGTGGCCTCGTCCATCGCCATCGTCGGCGTGCTGTTCTTCCTGATCGGCTTCTTCACCTGGCTCAACGGCCCGTTGATCACCTTTGTCAAACTCGCCTTCGAGCTGAGCGAGGTCGGCGCCTTCCTGGTGCTGATGGTGTTCTACCTGTCCTACTTCTTCCTGGCCCTGCCGGCGTCGTGGATCCTGCGCCGCACCGGCATGAAAAAAGGCCTGAGCCTGAGCCTGCTGGTGATGGCCGGTGGTGCGGCGTTGTTCGGTGAATTCGCCACCCAGCGCTGGTATCCCGGTGCACTGGGCGGCCTGTTCGTGATCGGTAGCGGCCTTGCGCTGCTGCAGACCGCGATCAACCCGTACATCTCCATCCTCGGCCCGATCGAAACCGCCGCACGGCGCATCGCGATGATGGGCATCTGCAACAAGATCGCTGGCATCCTTGCGCCGATATTGATCGGCACTCTGGTGCTGCATGGCATCGGTGACCTCGACGCTCAGGTGCAGGCCGCCGATGCGGCCACCAAGACCACGCTGCTCAACCAGTTCGCGGCCAAGATCCACGCGCCATACCTGGCCATGGCCGGCTTGCTGGTGGTGCTGGCGGTCGCGGTATTGTTCTCGCCGCTGCCTGAAATCAAGGCCTCCGAGGCCAATGCCACCCCGGCCGGCGCACCGGGCAAGGCCGAGCGCAGCAGCATCTTCCAGTTCCCGCACCTGTGGCTGGGCGTGCTGTGCCTGTTCGTCTACGTCGGCGTGGAAGTGATGGCCGGTGACGCCATCGGTACCTACGGTCATGGCTTCGACCTGCCGCTGGACCAGACCAAGATGTTCACCGCGGTCACCCTGTTCGCCATGCTGATCGGCTACGTGGTCGGCCTGGCGTTGATCCCGCGAGTGATCTCGCAGTCGCGCTACCTGACCGTCTCGGCGGTACTGGGCGTGGTGTTCTGCCTGGGCGCCTTCTTCACCCACGGCTATGTGTCGGTTGCCTTCGTGGCGCTGCTGGGTTTTGCCAACGCCATGATGTGGCCGGCGATCTTCCCGCTGGCGATCCGTGGCCTGGGCCGCTTCACCGAAACCGGTTCGGCGCTGCTGGTCATGGGCATCGCCGGCGGCGCGATCATTCCGCAGCTGTTCGCCGTGCTCAAGCAGCACATCGACTTCCAGCTGGTGTTCCTGCTGCTGATGGTGCCGTGCTACCTGTACATCCTGTTCTACTCGGTGGTCGGCCATCGCGTCGGCCTGCCGCAGGACAAGGGCTGATCGGCGATGATGGACGGCAGCCAACCCCAGGAAAAGCCGATGCGCAGAGCGACCATCAAGGACGTTGCCGAAAAGGCCAAGGTCTCGCTGAAGACGGTGTCGCGGGTGATCAACAACGAGCCCTCGGTGATGCAGGCCACCCGTGCGCGGGTGCTGCGTGCCATTGCCGAGCTCGACTACGAACCCGATCCGTCCGCGCGCAACCTGCGCAGCGGCACCACCTTCGTGATCGGGCTGGTGTACGACAACCCCAACCCGTACCACATCATCGGCGTGCAGAACGGCGTGCTCGCCGCCTGCCGCGAAACAGGCTTCGGCCTGCAGATCCATCCGTGCGATTCCAGTTCGCCGCTGCTGGCCGATGAACTGGCCGACTGGGTGCAGCGCTCGCGCCTTGCCGGGCTGGTGCTGACCGCACCGATGTCCGAACGTCGCGACCTGGTCCAGGCGCTCACCGCACGTGGCATCAAGCTGGTGCGGATCATCGCCGCCACCGAAGATCCGGCCGATGGCGCCTGCGTTTTCGTTGATGACCGCGAAGCCGCCTATGAAATCACCGAGCACCTGATCCAGCTGGGCCACCAGCGCATCGGTTTCCTCTGGGGTGGCACCTCGCACCGTTCTTCGGGCGAACGCTACGCCGGTTACGAGGCCGCGCTGAAGGACTACGGCATGACCGTGGACAAGCATCTGGTGGTGCAGGGCGACTACACCTTCGACGATGGTTTCCGCGGTGCGCGGCGCCTGCTGGCACTGCGCGAACCGCCCACCGCCATCTTCGGTTCCAACGATGAAATCGCCGCCGGCGTGCTGGCCGCAGCGAAGTCGGCCGGCATGAACGTGCCCTACGACCTGTCCATTGCCGGCTTCGAGGACAGTCCGTTCTCGCGCCAGTCGTGGCCTCCGCTGACCACCGCCAAGCAGGCCACCGAAGACATCGCCCGCCATGCCGCGCGCCTGCTGATCGCACAGCTGCGCAGCGATGCCTACGACGATGCGCCGGCGCCGCTGCACAACCAGGGCTTCGTGCCGCAACTGGTGGTGCGCGGCTCGACCGCACCGATGCGTCCTGCCGCCGCGCGCCCCCTTCCTTCCGATCCTTCCTGAGCCTGCCATGTCGCTGTCCGATCCCACCGCCACCCTGATGTTCGCCGAGGCCGCCGAAGCGGCCGAGGTCGTTGCCCGCCAGTTCGCCCGCAACCACGCCGTGATGGAGACGCTGGCAGCCAGCCTGCGCGCTGCGCCGCCGCCGTTCGTGGTGACCTGCGCACGTGGCAGCTCCGACCATGCCGCGACCTACGGCAAGTACCTGCTGGAAACCCAGCTGGGCCTGGTCGTTGCCTCGGCCTCGCCATCGGTGGGCTCGGTCTACGCGGCACCGCTGCAGCTGCGCGGTGCGTTGTTCATTGTCATCTCGCAGTCCGGCAAGAGCCCGGACCTGCTGCGCAATGCTGAAGCGGCCAAGGCCGCTGGCGCGCGCGTGGTGGCGCTGGTCAACGTCGAGGATTCTCCGCTGGCACAACTGGCCGACACGGTCATTCCGCTGCATGCCGGCGTGGAGAAGAGCGTGGCGGCAACCAAGAGCTACCTCGCTTCGTTGTCCGCGCTGCTGCAGCTGGCCGCGTACTGGAAGCAGGACAGCGCGCTGCGCAATGCACTGGACCTGCTGCCCGATGCGATGCGCGAGGCCTGGCAGTGCGACTGGAGCGCTGTGACCGATGGCCTGGTGGAGGCCAACAACCTGTTCGTGCTCGGCCGTGGCCTCGGCCTGGGCGCGGCGCAGGAAGCGGCGCTGAAGTTCAAGGAAACCTGCAGTCTGCATGCCGAGGCCTACAGCTCGGCCGAGGTCAAGCATGGTCCGATGGCGCTGGTCGATCGCGGCTTCCCGGTGCTGGCCTTTGCCCAGCCCGATGAGACCGGCGCCGGTACCCGTGCCGTGGCTGAAGAGTTCACCGCACGTGGCGCCAAGGTGTGGCTGGCCGGTGCCGGCGGCAACCTGCCGGTCGCTGCCGCGCCGCATCCGCTGTGCGCGCCGCTGCTGACGGTGCAGAGCTTCTATCGCGCGATCAATGCACTGGCGCTGCGCCGTGGCTTCAACCCGGATCTGCCGCCGCATCTGAACAAGGTGACGGAGACGGTGTGATGACAACCGTCCTGCGCAATGCCCGCATTCTTGCCGGCGATGAGTTCCGCGATGATCTTGCGGTGGTGATCGAAGACGGCCACATCAGCGCGCTGCTGCCCGACGCGGCGCCGCAGCTGGGTACGGCCGACGAGCAGGTGGATCTTGGCGGTGGCTGGCTGCTGCCCGGCTTCATCGATGTACAGGTCAATGGCGGTGGCGGCGCGCTGTTCAACAACACGCCCGACGTCGAGTCGCTGCGTACGATTGCCCGTGCGCATCGCCGCTTCGGCACGACGGCAATGCTGCCGACCCTGATCAGTGACGACGTGGTCGTGATGCGCGAGGCGATCGGCGCGATGCGCCAGGCGATCGCACAGGGCGTGCCCGGCGTGATCGGCATCCACCTGGAAGGCCCGTACATCGCACCGGCGCGCAAGGGCACGCACGATGCCAGCAAGTTCCGCGTGCCGGACGAGCAGGAAATCGAACTGGCGTCGTCGCTGGACAACGGCGTGACCCTGCTGACCCTGGCGCCCGAGCGCGTGCCGCTGGAGACCATCCGCGCGCTGGTCGAGCGCGGTGTGATCGTCGCTGCTGGCCACACGGCCGGCACCTATGAAGAGATCCGTGCCGGCCTCGATGCCGGCGTGCGTGGCTTCACCCATCTGTACAACGCGATGTCGCCGCTGCAGGGCCGCGAACCCGGCGCAGTCGGCGCGGCGCTGGAAGATCGCGACAGCTGGATCGGCATCATCGTCGATGGCGTGCACGTGCATCCGGCCAGCCTGCGGGTGGCGCTGGCGGCCAAGCCGCGTGGCCGCCTGATGCTGGTGACCGACGCGATGCCGCCGGTCGGTGCCGACGATCCGAGCTACGTGCTGTATGGCGAAACCATTACTGCCATCGACGGCGTGGTGCGCAACGCGGCCGGCTCGCTGGCCGGTTCGGCGCTGGACATGGCCACTGCCGTGCGCAACACCGTGCAGTTGCTGCGCCAGCCGCTGGCTGAAGCCGCGCGCATGGCCTCGACCTATCCGGCGCAGTTCCTCAATGTCGATGATCGCCTGGGTTACATCGCCGAGGGCTACCAGGCCGACCTGGTGCTGCTGGACGACGCGCTGCAGGTGCGTGGTACGTGGATCGCCGGCCAGTACGAGGCGGCCTGACGATGAGCAGCGCGCCGCCACGCCGGTTGGGCTCGATCGACGCCCTGCGCGGCATGACCGTGGCGGCGATGCTGCTGGTCAACAACCCAGGCGACTGGAGCGCGGTGTTCGCACCGCTGCGCCATTCCGACTGGCACGGTTGTACGCCGACCGATCTGGTGTTCCCGTTCTTCCTGTTCCTTGTTGGCGTGTCGATGGCCTTCAGCGTCGCACCGCGCGCGCTGGATGCGGCCGCACGGCCTGCGCTTGCACGTGGCGTGCTGGAACGCGCGTTGCGCATCGCCGTTGCCGGTGTGCTGCTGCACCTGCTGGTGTGGTGGGCACTGCACACGCACCATTTCCGCATCTGGGGCGTGCTGCAGCGCATTGCGCTGTGCGCGGCCGTGGTGGGCGTGCTGGCGGTGTATGCGCGCCCGCGCGTGCAGGCGGCCGCGCTGGTAGCGCTGCTGGTGGGTTACGCCGCGCTGCTGCTGGGCGTGGGTGACCTGGCGCCGTGGACCAACCCGGCCAGTCGCCTGGATACCACCTTGTTCGCGCCATGGATCTACCAATGGCAGGCCGATACCGGTCTGGGCCATGACCCGGAAGGATTGCTGAGCAGTCTGGGCGCATTGGCCAGCACCGTGCTGGGCCTGCTGGCCGGGGGCCTGCTGCGCAGTGGCCGCGCCGGTGCATTGGCCGCGCTGGGTGCGGTCACCGCCGTGCTTGGCCTGCTGCTGGCAACCGTACTGCCGCTCAACAAGCAGCTGTGGACGCCCAGCTACGTGCTGTGGACCGGTGGCCTGGCCGCGCTGGCATTGTGGCTGGGCCACCTGCTGATCGACCGCAAGGGATGGCCGGCACTGGGCCGGCGCTTCGGCGTCAATGCCATCACCGCCTATCTGGGTGCCTCGGTGATGTCGGTGATCCTGCTGGGCACCGGCGCCTGGGGTTGGGTCTGGCAACAGTTGGCCGCAGCGATGCCACAGGCGCTGGAGCTGGCCTCGATGCTGCAGGCGCTGGCGTTCGTTGCGCTGTGGTGGGGCGTGGCGTGGTGGTTGGACCGGCGTCGCATTTATCTGAAGATCTGAGCGCGGACGAAGATCGTGGAGAACGGCCCATCCACGCATGGCGTGGATCTACTGGGCATGGCCCATCCGTGTGTGGTGTGGGGCCACGGTTCATCCACGCTTGGCGCGGATCCATGGCCCATCCACACGTGGCATGCCTGCTGTAGATCCACGCCATGCGTGTATGTTCCATCCCGGGCGATGGGAAAAGAACCGGTTCATCGACATGCGGGCTGCGTGACTACTTCCCGGTTTCACAACGAAAGCGTGACCGACTGCCGATAAGTTCACCTATCGAAACCATTCATGGCAGGGCAGACTGCATCAGCAGTGTCGTACAGAGCATCCGCAGTTCCTGATCCCCCGACCCAGGAGTGCTGTATGTCCCATGTCGTCCCGCGCGGGTTCCGCCAGCGCCGCTTGACCGTTTCCCTGCTGCAGATCCTGGCGATGCCCTCGCTGCTCGCCCTGTCCGCCCCTGCCGCCTGGGCCGGGTGCGACGCGACGGCTCCCGTGGCCGGGCAGACCGTCACCTGCAGCAGCACCGCCCCCAATCCCGAGACAGCAGCCATCAGCGCCAGTGGCGCGGCAGGTATCACCGTGAATGTTGGCAATGGCGCGCAGCTGCAGCAGGCCGGCGCGGGCAGCGCCGTCGCCCTGCTCGGCGCGGGCGGGCACGTGCTCACCAATCTCGGCACCATCAGCTCGGCGAGCGGTACCGCGGTACAGCTTGGCGGCGGCAGCCGCGTCGACAATACCGGCAGCATCAGTTCCGGCAGCGGTATCGCACTGCAGTTCAGCGGTGCCGGCGACAGCGAGCTGGTCAACCGCGGCACCATCAGTGGCAGCAGCGGCGTGCAGTTCGGTGCCGGCAACGATCGTCTGCAGATGCTGGCCGGCAGCATCAGCGGCGGCGTGCAGCAGGGCGATGGCAACGACGTGCTGCTGCTCAGCGGCGGCACCATCGACAGCCTCGACCAGGGCAATGGCGATGACCAGCTGACCGTCAACGCCGGCACCATCACCGGGCTGGTGACGCAGGGCAGTGGCCGCGATGATTTCGTCATGACCGGCGGCACCATCGGCGCTCTGCAGCAGGGCGACAACATCGACACCTTCCGCATGAGCGGTGGCCGCATCGTCGGCGCGTTCGAAGATGGCGACCAGGCGTGGATGACCGGCGGCCGCATCGGCCGCGTCAACATGAAACTGGACAAGAACCTGTGGGACATGTCCGGCGGCACTGTCGACGGCAACGTGGTCACCGGCTTCGACACCGACACCATCATCATCTCCAACGACGCCTACATCGGCGGCAACATCAGCGTCAGCGGCGGCGCCGACAGCGTCACCATCACCGGTGGCACGGTGCGTGGCCAGGTGCTGCTGAGCACCGGCAACGACACCTTCAACTGGAATGGCGGCGGCATTGTCTACGGCGCCATCGACATGGGCCCAGACGATGACGTCGCGACCCTGGGCAATCTCAACCAGGCCAACCTCGGCGCTGTACCGCTGTTCGATGGTGGCACCGGCAGCGATCGCCTCAGCTTCAACAACGTCAAGACCGCTGGCGTCGGACGCTTCCAGAACTGGGAAGCGATCAGCCTGGCCAGCAGCACCGAGCTCACCTTCGATGGCGACCTGGTGCTGGGCGACAGTGCCACCGGCACCGGCAGCTTGAACGTGGACGAGACCAGCACGCTGTTCGGCGGTGGCGGCAACCATGCGATCCGTCCGTTCGCGACAGCTGCGCTGGTGAACATGGTCAACGCCGGACGCATTGATCTGACCAACAACAGCGGCGCCGGCGATGCCTTCACCATCCGTGGCAACTATCGCGGCGACGGCGGTGGCGTGTACCTGCAGACCGTGCTGGGTGCGGACGACTCAGCCAGCGACCGCCTGGTCTTTGATGGCGGCACCGCCACCGGCAGCACCGGCCTTGGCATCATCAACACCGGTGGCGGAGGAGCGGCCACGCTGGTCGACGGTATCCTGGTGGTGCAGGCGCTGAACGGCGCAACCACCGCGCCAGGCGCGTTCTCGTTGTTCGCACCGGTCTCGGCCGGTGCCTACGAGTATTTCCTGTTCAAGGGCGGCGTCAGCGCCGGCACCGGCGAGAACTGGTACCTGCGTTCGACATTGGCGGCCGGGCCGACGCCCGCGCCGAACGGCGGCGGCGAAGTACTGCCACCGCCACCGCCGACGCCCCCGGTGGCGCCACCACCGCCGATTCCCCCGGCACCCCCGCCGCCGCCAGAGGGTGCCACCGATCCGGACCTGACCGCAGGCGAGACCGCACCGCCGCCACCGCCGCCGGAACCTGCGCCCGTAGCGCCGCCCAGTGATCCACCCGTACCGGACGTGCCGGTGGCCGGTGGCAGCCTGCCCGGTACCGGTTCGCCGCCGCCCAGTGCGGGGGCAAGGCCCGCCGCGCCGAACGAGAACGGCCTGGTGCCGCTGTACCGCCTGGAGACCGCGGCCTACGCCGTGGTGCCACCGCTGCTGCGCGAGACCTCGCTGGCCAGCCTGGGGACCTTCCATGAGCGCCAGGGCGAACAGCGCCTGCTGTACAACCAGGGCGCCTTCCGCACGGCATGGGGACGGCTGGTCGGGCAGAGCAGCGAGATCCACTGGAAAGGCGATGCACGGCCCGGCTTCGATGGTGACGTGATGGGTGTGCAGGCAGGCCTGGATGTGTGGGCTGCCAGCGGTGACAGCCACCGCAACCAGATCGGCGTGTTCGTCGGCCGCACTCGCGCCGATGGCAGGATCACCGGCCTGGCGGTGGGCTGGGACAACGTGTTGGTCGGCCAGAGCCGGTTGGACGACAAGCACGTGGGCCTGTACTGGACGTTGACCGACAGCAGCGGCGGCTACATCGACGCGGTGGCGATGCAGAGCCGCTACGACGGCCGCACGCGCTCCTCGCGCGGGCTGGGCATCGACCTCAAGGGCGATGGCACCACGCTGTCGCTGGAAGCGGGCAAGCCACTGCTGCAGTTCGGGCAGTCATCGTGGTGGCTGGAACCGCAGCTGCAGGTGATCTGGCAGCGCAGTTCACTGGATGACCAGCGTGATCTGGTGTCCACCGTTTCCTTCGACAACGACAACGCCTGGACCGGCCGCGTCGGCCTGCGCCTGGCGGGCGATTACCAGTTGGCCGACAACGGCTGGCAGCCGTACTTCAAGTTGAACTACTGGCATGGCCGTTCAGGCGAGGACCGCATCCTGTTCGACAGCGACGCGATCATCAATTCGCAGCGCTCGCGTGCTGTGGAGGCCGGTGTCGGCGTGGTCGGGCGCTTCAACCGCACGATCAGCGCGTATGCCGTGGCCGACTACACCCGCGAGGTTGGTGGCAGCGACAACGGCAAGCGCCGCATCATCGAAGGCAACATCGGCCTGCGCGCTGACTGGTGACGACCTTCGCTTGGGTGGGTGTCGACCTTGGTCGACACGAATCCAACCGACGCCATGACCCGCTCTGGTGGGTGCCGACCCAGGTCGGCACGAATCCCCCCGGCGCCATGATCCGCTCTGGTAGGTGTCGACCTCGGTCGACACGAATCCCTCCAGCGGCATGACCCGCTCTGGTAGGTGTCGACCTCGGTCGACACGAATCCCTCCAGCGCCATGATCCGCTTTGGTGGGTGCCGACCCAGGTCGGTACGAATCCCTCCAGCGCCATGACCTGCTCTGGTAGGTGTCGACCTCGGTCGACACGCCCTGGCTACCAATCAAGCAATCCCAACACCGCTGCATTACAACGGCGAACGCCCCAGCAACGCGCCCGCGTGATCGGCCAGCAGCTGTACCGCATGCAGCAGCCCTTCCTCCGTCAGCGGCGGGCACTGCGCATCCGCGTCGTCCAGTTCACGCGCCGCCTGCGTCGCCAGCAGCACACCCCCCAGCGCCGACAACGCCAGCAGGCAGCGCGTGGTGCAGGCCAGATCGCGCGCCCGTGCCGGCGTGATGCGCAGTTCCGTCCACGGCTCGCCGTCAGCGGCGTGGCAGCGCGTGACGTCGCGCAGCCGCTTGAAGAAGGCGGGCGTGGGAGCAGCTTCATCGGCTTCGGCCAGCGCGTCTTCCAGCGCCTCGGCGGTGGCGTTGGGCAGCTGCAGGTCGGGCAGGGCATCGCCCAGCAATGTGTGCAGGCGCGGATAGGTGGGGTGGAGCGTGGTCATGGCAACAACCTCACAGGGCTGGGCCACCTGCGGAATGCAAGGTGGCGGGCGGTGCGGGTTGGCGTGCCGGTCAAGAGCAAAGAAGAAGCCGACGGACCCAAGGGTCCCCACGCACCGCCCGCCATGGACCGGCAGGTGGTGCATTGTCGCGAGTGCCTGCATCGAGGCAATCGGTCATCTTTGCTCATTGATTCAGGACGCCAATCCCGGCCAGCGCAGGTGGCGCCGGCACAGCGACCTTCGCGCGTTTGCCAGCGTGCCGACATGGGCAAAGTTGTAAATCGCAGTCCGATCCCGACGTGCCTGATGCGACACGCCGCGCGGCGGCCAAGGCGTTATGCTTCGCCTTCATTCAACGACAGGCAGATGTCGATGCGGAACAGCAAAGGATTGCCGGGGCGTGCCCTCCTCATCGCCGCGCTGCTGGCAACGACCGCTGCCACTGCGGCCGACGCCATCGAGATTCCATCACCCGCCGCACAGGCACAGCTGCTGGACATGCTTGAACGCGAGGCGCTGTACCGAGGCAGGGTCGATTGGCCTGCCACGCGCACGCGGCTGAAGGATGCGCAGGGCGATCCGGCCAAGGTCCGGACCGTCCTGGCCGAGGCCATCGGTCGCAGTTCAGGCGGTCACGGCAGCTGGATGACCCCGCAACGACAGCAGCAACGTGTGGAGCGTTTCGCCCGCGAAAACGCCACCGCCGCTGCCCGCAGCGAAAGCGACGCCGCTCGCGCACGTGACCCGCGTATCGGCCAAGTGCTGATCGAGGGCTATGCGGCAGACCCCGGTGCGCCGCCGCAGCAGCTGCAGCAACAGAACATCCAGCGTGCGGTGCGTTGGCAGAACATCATCCGTGAAAAGGACAGCACGCCTCGCTGTGGCTGGATCGTCGACCTGCGCGACAACACCGGCGGCAACATGTGGCCGATGCTGCTGGGCGTTGCGCCGCTGCTGCGCACTTCGGCGATGGGTATCGAGGACGTGGGCTCATTCGAGACCGCCGACGGTCCGGTACGCTGGCAGACCACTGCCAGTGGCGTGCGCATGGGCGAGGCGACGCGCCTGGATTTCGGCCAGCCCGGCTATCTGCCCCGCCAGGTTGGCGCGCCGGTGGCGGTGTTGACCGGCCCGCGCACCGCCAGTTCCGGCGAAGCGACCGTACTGGCGTTCCGTGGCCGCGCGCAGACCCGCAGTTTCGGACAGCCTACGGCGGGTGTATCGACGGCCAACGTGGTGCGCCGGCTGGTGGACGGCAGCGCGTTGGTGCTGACCACCAGCGTCATGCGCGATCGCAACGGAAATGGCGACGGGCGGAAGATCGTGCCGGACCAGGCCACCGCTGGCGATGACGCCACGGTGGCGGCGGCCGAAGCCTGGTTGCTGGCCCAGCCCGCCTGTAAAGAGGGCTGAGCCATGCTGCTGATCGGCCAACACGAACGGGTGCTGATTGTCGGCCCCACCGAATCGCACCACTGCCTGCGCTGCCAGACCGAAACCGAATTCGCCCCGCAGCTGCGCTACAGGATGGCGCGCATCGACCTGCTGTTCGGCTTCGTCTACCAGCGCCGCTACGAGCTGGCCTGCACCGGCTGCGAGCACGGCTGGGTGCTGGACACCGAAAGCATGGACCAGCAGCTGGGCGGGGTGCCGATCCCATTCCGGCACCGCTTTGGGCTGCCGGTGATGCTGGTGATAGTGGCCGGGCTGGCGGTGGCGGGGTGGATGTGGCGGCAGGGACACGGTGGGGGCTGACCGTATAACTGAAGTGCTGCGTGCGGCTTATGATCTGGTTGGCGCTTGTACTGCGGAGTTTCCATGAACATTCGTCCTATTCGCAC
Organism: Stenotrophomonas sp. MYb57; assembly: GCF_002966815.1. Classification (NCBI taxonomy): domain Bacteria; kingdom Pseudomonadati; phylum Pseudomonadota; class Gammaproteobacteria; order Lysobacterales; family Lysobacteraceae; genus Stenotrophomonas; species Stenotrophomonas sp. MYb57. Next base: position 3,954,685 of record NZ_CP023271.1, on the reverse strand, counting down.
AGAAGTCGACTACCAGAACGCGTTGCGCGAGCTGGAGGCCTATTTCGAGAACGAACCTGCGCTGGATAGCGAAGAGGGAGATCGTTTCGAGATTCTCGCCACCTTGGTGGAGGCCTACGAAGCGAAGCACTACCCGATCGAGCTGCCGGACCCGATTGAAGCGATCCGCTTCCGCATGGAGCAGGGCGGTCTGACCGTCAAGGATCTGGTGCCCTCGATTGGTCAGCTCAACCGCGTATACGAGGTATTGAATCGCAAGCGCGGATTGACTCTGGAGATGATCCGCAATCTGCACCGCAACCTGGGCATTCCGGCGGAAAGCCTGATCGGCCGCTGAGGTCGATTCCGCTGCGGAACGAGGTGTACGTAGGCTGATGCCGGGCCTGCTAAAGTTGCAGCCAGCAACCACGTACCGGAACCGACCATGGACCACGAAACGCCGTTCGAACCCGCCAACGACCTGGAAGTGCGCCTGTTGCAGGCCCAGGATGGAACCCTTACGGCCTCGCAGTTCCTCGACGGCCTGCTGACCGCGCCGGTGTTCGTGCTGCTGGACAAGGCCATCGGTGAAGACGGCGCCTGGGACGAGAGCATTTCGCCGCTGGTGCTGACCAGCGAAAGCGGCGAGCCGATGTTTGCGGTGTTCACCGCGCCCGAGCGCGCGGAGATCTGGCACGAGCAGCTGCCGCAGTTTGCCCACGCCATGCCCATCGCGGTGCATGCACTGCTGTCGGGCATCGGCGAGGGCGTCGGCCTGGTGCTGAACCCCGGCCTGGACGTGGGCATGGAGATGATTCCCGATGCGGTGGCGCAGCTGAAGGAACGTGCTGCGGCGATCACCCGCGGGATGGCGCACTGATAGCGCTGTGGTTGCCGGCCAGCGGCCGGCACTACCGGTAAAAGTGCCGGATAAGCATCAGCGGGCGGCGGCGATCGCCCGTACACGCGCCTTGGCCAGCGCCTCACCAATGGCCGGGCCTTTGAGGTGTGTGGTGTCCAGGTCACGCGCCTGCACTGACAGCGCCGCCCGGTGCAGGCGCTTGAGTGTTTCGCCCTGCGGGTAGTCGCTGTCCTCGAAACCGAGCCGGCCGCGCTTGTCGGCCTCGCAGCACAGCGCGATGCGTGCCACCCGCTCCGGCCGGCGCAACGCATCGCAGCGGCCCAGCAGTTCCAGCACGGTGGCATCGCGCAGTTCGTCGATGCGATGCACGTTCAGATGCTCGCGGCAGACGGCCTCGGCCAACTGCTGGTGCTCGGTCGGAATCTTCAGGCGCGCGCACAGTGCTTTCAGCGGTTTGATGCCGCGCTGCTCGTGCATGATGTGGCGCGGCAATTCCTCGGCCGGGGTCAGGCCCTTGCCGAGGTCGTGGGTCAGTGCGGCGAAGCCGACCAGGTCATCACCGGGCGCCAGCTTTGCCGCCATGTCGCTGACCATTTCCTGGTGGATGCCGGTGTCGACTTCCGGATGGAATTCCGCGCGCTGCGGTACGCCGTACAGCGCTTCCAGTTCTGGCAGTATCGGGCCAAGCGCGTGCGCGTCGTGCAGGGTGCGCAGGAACGCCGATGGGCGCTCGCACACCAATGCCTTGCGCAGTTCCTGCCACACACGTTCCGGTACCAGCGCGTCGAGCTCGCCACTGGCGGCCACCTCGCGCATCAGCGCCATGGTTTCCGGCGCGACGGTGAAACCGAGCGAGGCGAAGCGGGCCATGAAGCGCGCCGCACGCAGCACGCGTAGCGGGTCTTCAACGAATGCGGGACCGACATGGCGCAGCACGCGCTGCTCGATGTCGCGCGCACCGCCATAAGGATCGACCAGCGTGCCGCTGTCTTCATCGCAGGCGATGGCATTGATGGTGAAGTCGCGGCGCTGCAGGTCTTCTTCCAGCGTCACCGCCGGATCGGCATCGACCACGAAGCCGCGGTAGCCACGGCCGGATTTGCGTTCGGTGCGGGCCAGCGCGTATTCCTCGCCGCTCTTCGGGTGCAGGAAGACGGGAAAATCACGGCCCACGGCGGTGAAGCCCTGCGCTTCCATCTGCGCGGGCGTGGCGCCGACGACGACCCAGTCACGGTCGCCGGCAGGGCGCTGCAACAGGCGGTCGCGCACGGCGCCGCCGACAAGATAGATCTTCATGGGGGGATGATGGCACGGTAGCGCCGGGCCGTGCCCGGCCGAACACATGGCGTTCGCCGGGCATGGCCCGGCGCTACCGATACCACGTGATCAATCGCCGCCCTGGTCGGCGTTGGCGGCGCAGGTGAAGGCCTTGCGCTTGTCCACCAGGCGGCCCATCAGGCGGTCGCTCAGCGGCAATGCGTCGCCATTGAGTCGCCAGTCGTAGATCACGCTGAAGGCCAGCACGCGGGCGACATACTCGCGCGTTTCCTTGTAGCTGATGGTCTCGATCCACAGGTCCGGATCGAAGCCCGGGCGCTGGGTCTGCCAGCGTGCGGTCGGCGTCGGGCCCGCGTTGTAGGCGGCGATGGTCACGTAGGGCAGGCCGTCGTACTTGTTCATCAACTGCCGCAGGTACGCGGTGCCGATGGCGATGTTGGTATCCGGGTCGTACAGGCTGTCAGCGCCGCCGTAGCCGGTCAGGCCGATGGACCTGGCCACGCCGGCGCCGGTCGCCGGCAGTACCTGCATCAGGCCCATCGCATTGGCAGGCGAACGCGCGCGCGGGGTGAAAGTGCTTTCGGCGCGGATCTCGGCGGCCACCCAGGCCGGGTCGATGGCATTGCGTGCCGATTCACGGCGGATCGTGGCGTCGTGGTGCAGCGGGAAGCGCAGGTCGTACAGGCGTTGCTCCTGCGGCTGCTTGCCGAGCGCGAACACCGCGCGGTCGAACCAACCGTTGTCCTGCGCTACGCGCACGGCGAGGCGACGCTGGGTGTCATCGAAGCGCGACAGCGCATTGTTCCATTCGGCCACCGCCCAGCCGGCGCGGTCGATCTGGTACAGCGCCATCGCCCGCTGGATGGCCGGATCGCGAGCCACCGCGGCCTGCGCCTGTGCGCTGTCGTTGGGCTTCCACGGGCACAGCGTGTAGGGCTGCTGCAGCTTGTCCGCAGCGAGGAAACCATGGAAGGTCGGTGCGCGCGCGGCTTCGCGGAACAGCGGCTGCGCCTGCTGTGCCTGGCCGGTCTTTTCCAGCATGCGGCCTTCGAAATAGCGCCAGCGCGAATCGTTGCGCTGGGTCGGGCCCATCTTGCGGATCGCCGCCAGCGTCGCCGGCCAATCGCCGCGCGACATCGCTTCGCGCGCGCGCCATTCGTGCAGGCGTTCGTCATAGGCCGCATCGGGCACGGTATTCAAACGGCGAGCCGAGTCGGGCAAGTAGGACGCCACCGTCCACAGGGCGATCTGGTAACGCACCTGGCCCTGCTGTTCGGCGCTCAGGCCCAGCGCCTGCGCGTACTGCGGCAGCTGCTGTTCGGTAGCATCCGGGTCGGCCTTGGCCAGCTTGGCCAGGCCGTCGGTGGCGATGCGCCGGCTGCGCTCGTTGCGCGGCCAGTTCAGGGCACTGGCATTGGGCTTGTCGACGAAGGCGGCGTAGGTGTTGGCCAAGGCCAGATCACTGGCCGGCAGGCCGCGGGCAGCCGAACGCATCACCGCCGGCTGTTGTGCATCGGCAGCGGCATCGATGCGTTCCCAGCGCAGCGCGTCGCTCATGCCACCCTGCGCCTGCAGCACGGCGAACACGGCGTCGCAGGCATCGGGCAACGACTTGCCGTTCTTGCGCCACAGATCCTGGGCTTCACCGATCCACTGCGGGTCCAGCTTGCCGGTGGCCTGGCGCGCTGTCAGCTGCGCACAGCGCAGGCCGAGGTTGTCGGTGGGAGCCCAGTTGGCCAGCAGCGTCGGCCAGTCCTGGCGGCGCGCTACAGAGGGCAGCCAGGCGCTGCGGAAGCTGTTGGCCACGGCCTGGCCCTGGTAGCGCTTGAGGAAGGCCTGTGCCTGCGCCGTATCGACGGTGTCGATGTTGCGCCGCAGGTTGGCGAACTCCAGCCAGCCATACGCGGGATGGCGGCTGAGCGCGGCGGCCTGGCCGGGATCGAACTGGCCACGTTCGGCGGCGGCGATGGCGGCCTTCAGCTGGGCGTTCTGGGCATCGAGGGACTGGGCACTCGCGCAGCCGATCAGCAGCGTGGTGGCCAGCGGGAGCAGGGACAGGGCGGTCGAAGATCGTCGGGTCATGGCGACCAGCATAGCGGGCAGTGGCTGAATTCAGTTTCGCATTGTGTACACGGCCGAAGACGGCAACGACAGCTGAATGATGGCGGGATCCGCACTGCCGCGAGGGCGGTTGTCCGGCGTAGGTTTGGGCTGGGGCGACCGGCCCTGCTGCAGGGAGCGGCACATGGCATTCAGTAGCGCAGGAAGAAGCGGCCCGCTGGCGGACATCAACGTCACGCCACTGGTGGATGTAATGTTGGTGTTGTTGATCATCTTCATCGTGACCGCGCCGATGTTGTCGCGGCCGATCAACGTGCAGTTGCCGCAGGCCACCGATCGCGTGGTGGATCGCCCCGAACCGCCGCCGCCGATCGAACTGCGCCTGGATGCGTCCAGCCAGTTGAGCTGGGACGGGCAGCCGATGGCCATCGGCGATCTGCAGTCGCGCCTGCAGGCGCAGGCCAGTGAGCATGCCGGCAACCTGCCGGAGCTGCGCATCAGCACCGATCCGTCGGCCGAGTACGACGGCATGGCCAAGATCCTGGCCGCCGCCGAAGCCACCGGCATGCAACGCATCGCGTTCGTGCAGTGAGCGATTCATCGGTGCGGCCTTCCCAAGGGAAGGCCGCACGTGTACCGGTAGCGCCGGGTCATACCCGGCGGCAGACCTGCGATGTGCGCCGGGCTTGGCAGAGACCTCTTCGACAATTCGCCGGGCATGGCCCGGCGCTACCGTGACCCGGGCGGGCATGGCCCGGCGCTATCGTGACCCCGCGGGAATGACCCAGCGCTACGGCGATGTTGTCGTACGCGCATTCCGGTGAATACGTAGGCAAATGACGTTATCTGCTTTCAGAATCGTCAAATTCGCGTGAAAGAGTGTCGGGCATCACGCCGCGATGTTTACCGCTTGTTTACAAAGGAGACGCTGCCGCCATGCAGGGGGGAGCGCGGCAGTCCATGTCCCGACATTCCTTTGGAGAGAGAGCGAATGAAATACCTGCATCACCGCCCCTTGGCGGTTGCCGTCGCGCTGTGCGTGACCGCACTGGCCCCGTTGGGGGCTGCTGCCCAATCGGCCACCACCGACCTGGATCGCGTCGAAGTCACAGGTACCCGCATCAAGCGCGCTGAAGTGGAAGGCCAGGTGCCGGTCCAGACGCTCAACCGCGCCGACATCGAACGCACCGGCCTGACCTCGATCGGTGAAGTGCTGCAACAGCTCACCGGCTCGGGCTCGGCGCTCAATGCCAAGTTCAATTCGTCGGGCAACTTCGGTTTCCCACCCGACGGTAGTGGCGTCGGCGCGGGTTCGGCGCAGGTGGACCTTCGCCATCTCGGGGCCAAGCGCGTACTGGTGCTGGTCGATGGCATCCGCTGGGTCAATGAATCCTCGGCCTCGGGCGTGGGCTCGGCCACCGACCTCAACACCATCCCGCTGGCGATCGTTGAGCGCATCGAAGTGCTGGAAGACGGCGCATCGTCGCTGTACGGCTCCGATGCCATCGCCGGTGTGGTCAACATCATCACCCGCCGCGATTTCGATGGCGGCCAGATGACGATGAACTACGGTCAGTATGGCAAGGGCGATGGCACGCAGAAGGGCGTGGACCTGGCCTGGGGCAAGAGCGGCGACCGCTACAGCCTGTTCCTGGGGGCAAGCTGGACCAAGCAGGACCCGGTGTATGCGAAGGACCGCGAGCAGTCGCGCTTCCCGATTCCCGGCACCGGCCTGGCCTTCGGCAGCGGCGGCATCCCGCAGGGGCGCTTCGCCTTCGTCGATCCCAACACCGGTGCCGAACAGGACATCGTGCCCAACACCGGCGTGAGCAGCCCGCGTTACGACGGCAGCGCCGGCTGCAACCGCACCGACGACTACCACTGCTTCACCAGCGCCGACCGCTTCAACTTCGCCGAATACAACATGGTGCTGACACCGTCGGAGCGTAAGGGCCTGTTTGGCCAGTTCCGGTTCGACATCACCGACAACGTGCAGTGGTACGTCAAGGCACTGGGCAACCGCCGCGAGTCGACCAACCAGGCCGGCCCGGAACCGCTGTTCTTCGGCCCTGATGGTGCCACCGGCAATCCGCTGGCCGACAACATCGTGGTCTCGGCACTGAACCCGTACAACCCGTTCGGCTTCGACCTGGTGTCGTCGGGCAACATGAGCCTGATCGGCCGCCGTCCGGTGGAAGGCGGCGCGCGCGTATTCGAACAGCAGGTGGACACGACGTACTTCGCCACCGGCCTGGTCGGCAACTTCCAGGCCGCTGACCGCAGCTGGTACTGGGACGTCAACGGCATGTACAGCAAGAACAAGGCCGAGCAGACCAACTACGGCAGCTACAACATCTACAACGTCAACATGGCGCTGGGCGATCCTGCGGTGTGCGCGGCCACGCCGGGCTGCGTACCGCTGAACATCTTCGGCGGCGCCGGTTCGATCACCCCGGACATGCTGCGCTGGATCCAGCCGGTGGTGCGCGACCGCAGCCAGAACGAGCTGAGCCTGTTCACCGCCAACCTGTCCAGCGATCTGTTCACCCTGCCGGCCGGCCCGGTGTCCTTCGCCACCGGCCTCGAACACCGCAAGTACAAAGGTTCGTACCAGCCTGATCCGCTGACGGTGATCGGCCACTACAACGGCGTACCGTCGCAGCCGACGTCAGGCTCCTACGACGTCAACGAAGCGTACCTGGAGCTGAGCGTGCCGATCTTCGCCGACTCGGCACTGGGCAAGAAGCTGGACCTGAGCCTGGCTGGCCGCTACTCGGATTACTCGACCTTCGGTGGCGAGTTCACGCCCAAGTACGGCCTGCGCTGGCAGGTGACCGATGACTTCGTGCTGCGTACCACCTACGCCGAAGGCTTCCGCGCACCGTCGATCGGCGAGCTGTACGGTTCGGCCGCGCGCGCGGATCTGCAGTTGTTCGATCCCTGCTCGGTGGGCCTGGGTGGCACACCGCCACGTGGCAGTGCGGCCAACTGCGCATCGCTGGGCGTGCCGACCGGCTTCCAGCAGGCCAACTCGCAGATCTCGGTGACCACCGGCGGCAACCGCGAGCTGGAGCCGGAGCGCTCGCGCAGCTTCAGTGCCGGTTTCGTGTGGAGCCCCTGGTTCGGCAACGATGCATCGTGGTCGGAGCGCTTCGACGTGGAAGTGACGTTCTACCGCCACAACATCGATGGCGCGATCCAGGCGATCAACGCGCAGACCCAGCTGGACCTGTGCGTGGATACCCTGGACCCGATCTACTGCGACGGCATCACGCGTGCCAGCACCGGTGCGGTCAGCAGCTTCAACAACCGCCTGACCAACCTGGGTTCGATCAAGACCGACGGCTGGGATGTGGACCTGTTCTGGACCCTGCCGCAGAGCTCGATCGGCCAGTTCAAGCTGGGCTGGAAGAACACCTTCGTCGGTCGCTATGAGGCCACCGGTGCGGCCGGCCAGCGGCAGCCGCAGAAGCCCGGCGTGGAAGTGGCCGACAGTTCGATTCCGGAGTGGACCAGCAACGCCAGCATCGGCTGGACGCTGGACAACTGGAGCGCCAACTGGACGGTACGCCACATTTCCGAGCTGACCGAAGACTGCGGTGACGCCGTGGCGTTCCCGGTGTGCAGCAACCAGGCCGCCGGCACCAACACGCTGTCGGCCACCACCTTCCATGACATGCAGGTGGGCTACAAGATCGACTGGATGAAGGGCCTGCAGCTGACAGCGGGCCTGAACAACGTGTTCGACAAGGACCCGCCGATCTGCCTGTCGTGTTCGTTGAACGGCTATGACGCCTCGACCTACGACATCCCGCGTGGCCGTTACTGGTACCTGCGCGCGGACCTGCGGTTCTGATGTGAGTACAGCAGCGCCGGAGTGATTCCGGCGCTGCTGTTGCCGCGGTAGCGCCGGGCCATGCCCGGCGACGGTTCCTTCAGAACGACCAGGTAAACGTCAGCGAGCCGTTGCGACCATCGCCATACGCACCGTAGCCATTGATCTGCGAGAGGTACTTCTTGTCCAGCAGGTTGTTGAGGTTGGCCTGCACGCTGAACTCCGGCGAGATGCGGTAGCGCACGAAGGCGCTGACCAGTGCGTAGCCGCTCTGCTCGATGCGGCCATAGGCCGGCACCGGGTAGTAGATGCGGTTCTGCCAGTTGGCACCGCCGCCGACAGTCAGTTCCTGCAGCGACTGCGGGGTGTAGCTGGTGAACAGCTTCAGCGCGGTCTGCGGCAGGTTGGTGTTGATGTCGGCGTCGTTGGCATCCTTGGCCACGTAACGGGAGGCACCGAACGTGGCGTTCCAGCCCGGTGCCAGTTCGCCGTTGAGCTCGAACTCGAAGCCACGGCTCACCGTGCCGCGTGCGGCGCGATAGGCGAATTCGTTCTGGCTGCCGGGCACCGGCTCGCCAGTGATCTGGCCGACGTTGTCCTGTTCGATGCGGAACACCGCCAGCGAGGCATTCAAGCGGTTGTCGAACCAGGCGCCCTTGACGCCCACTTCGTAGCTTTTGCCATCCACCGGGTCCAGATAGCTGCCGTTGCGGTCCTTCAGCGTCTGCGGCTGGAAGATCTCGGTGTAGCTGGTGTACGCCGAGTAGGTGTCGTTGATGTCGAACACGAGGCCGGCATACGGCGTGGTCACCTTGTGCTCGCGATCCGCGCCTTCGCCCTCGCTCTTCCAGTCGGTGTAGCGCGCGCCGATGATCAGCTTCAACGGATCGGCCAGCGACAGGCGTGCGGCGGCATAGCCGGCCTTCTGGGTGATGGTGCCCTCGCTGGCCAGCGCCAGCGGGTTCCAGTTCGGCTCGCTGATGTTGCCCGTCCAGTTCAGGTAACTGGCGAACGGGTCCCAGCTCTGGCCGGCGCCGCCGACCTGGTAGTCGCCGTAGTTGGCGTAGTCGCGCTTGTTGTAGCTCAGCCCGGCCATGAACTGGTGCTCGCGGCCGAACAACTGGAACGGACCATCAACGTAGCCATCGACACCGGTGACCTTGCGCTCGGTGTTGTAGAAGCCTGCGGACGGCGAAATGCCCGCACCGGTGGTCTTGTCGAAGTTCGAGGCGCCGGTGGTCCAATCGTTGTACGCAGGGTAGAACAGCTTGTCGTCGGCCTTGGTCTGGTCATGCGTTGCGCCGATCTTGAACTTCCAGCCGTTGCTGAAGGCGTGCTGCAGGGTGGCGAACGCGCGCTTGCTGGTGGTGTCCCAGTAGGTCCAGTTCGGGCTGGCGTTGAACGATTCGTCGTACGGGGTCGCGCTGCCGTCGGAGTACAGCATCGGGAAGCCACCCCAGGTCGCGCCGTTGGCGCGCTTCTGCTGGTAGTCGTAGCCCACGCTGAGCTGGGTATCCGGGGTCAGGTCGGCGTCGATCACCGCATAGCCCAGCGTCTTGCGCTGGTTGTAGCGGTCCATCTGCCCATCGGTGTCCAGGTAGCTGCCGATCACCCGGCCGCGCACGGTGCCGCTGGCGTTGAGCGCGCTGCCCACGTCCACGGTGGTGCGGGTGCGGCCCCAGCTGCCGACGTTGACCGACACGCTGCCGGTCAGTTCGGCGCTGTCGGCGTGCTTGCGGATCAGGTTCACCGAGGCGGAAGGATTGCCGGCGCCGCTGAGCAGGCCGGTGGCGCCACGCACCACTTCCACGCGGTCATACAGGGCCAGGTCCAGGCCGGAGTCACCGTAGCTCCAGTTCTGCACCATCTGCGTGGGCAGGCCATCGAACTGGTACGCATCGATGTAGAAGCCGCGCGCATAGAACTCGGTGCGCTCGCTGTCGGACTGGGTGCTGGTGACGCCGGTGGTGTTGCCCAGCACGTCGATGATGTCGTCCAGCTGCTGATCTTCGATGCGCTGGTGGCTGATGATGCTGACCGACTGCGGGATCTCGCGCGGCGCCAGGTCGAAACGGGTGCCGGCCGAGGTACGGCGCACCGAATAGCCTTCGGCGCGCTCGCCCTTCACTACGACCTTGTCGAGGGTGGTCGGGTCGGTGGCGGTTTCGGCGAAAGCGGTGGGTGCGACGGCGCAGAGCGCGACGAGTACGGCAACGGACAGCCGCTGCGGCTGCGGGGTACGAAAGGCGGAACGGATCATGCGGATTCCTGCAACGGGCACGCGCGTTCGGCCGTCATCCAGGAGTCGAGGCGCTACGGGTAGGGGAAGGGCGGGCAGGCCGTCCTGGCACCACCGGAAACGAAAGAAATGGTAATACGAACTATTCCTATTTACAAATCATGAACAAACGCGTGCGACCTCGCGGCTCGGCTCGGTTGCCGTCAGCGGGTGCCCTGCGGTTGCAGCAGCGGCAGCGGGTCCCGCGCGCCGTCGGCGCCATAGATGCCCCAATGCAGATGGGGCGGCGTGCCCTTGGCGTTGCCGCTGTCGCCAACATGGCCGAGCAGGTCGCCGGGTTGCACCACCTGGCCGCGCGCCAGGCCATCGGCCCAGTCTTCCAGGTGCGCGTAGTAATAGCGCTCGCGTCCCGGCCCGATCACCCAGACCTGGCGGCCACCGAGTCCGCTGTCGCGGATGTCGGCGACAACACCGGGGGTAGCGCTGCGCACCGGCGTGCCGCGCTTGCCGAAGATGTCGATACCCGCGTGCGTGCGGTCGCGCCCGCGCGGTGCGCCGAAGGTATCGGCGATCTGCCGGGGCCGCACGCCGTCCACCGGCACCGGCAGTTGCGTGGCCGGTGGCATGCGCGAGAGTGTCCACAGCATCTTCGGTGCGGCAGCCCACGGGCTGTTCCAGAAGGCCATCGCCGCGATGACCAGGATCAGCAGGAAGGTGCCACGCAGCAACCAGCGGCGCAGGCGTCTGGCGTTGGAGGGGGAAGCGGTGTTCATGCGTCACCAGTGTAGGAGCAGGACAGGCTCGACGGCATCTGCGTCATGTCAGCGGCACGTCGAACCCGCGCTTCAACGTGCCCAGCGCCACCGACGTGCGGAAGCGCTCGATGTTGTCATCACCGCCGAACAAGCGCTCGGTGATCGCCTCGTATTCCTCCATCGATGCCGCCGAGAGCAGCAGCAGGAAATCGCCGTCGCCGGTGATCGAGTAACACTGCTGCACGGCAGGATCGTCCTGCACGCGGCGGCGGAACGGGGCGACCTTCTCGCGCTGTTCGCTGACCACGCGCACCTCGACGATGATGGTCAATGGCCGGCCGATTTTCGCAGCGTCGATCACCGCCACGTTGGCGGCGATCACGCCGCTGTCCTGCAGGCGCTTGATCCGCCGCTGCACCGCCGGCGTGGACAGGTGCACGGCTTCGGCGATCTGCCGCTGCGGCAGGGTGTTGTCCTGCTGCAGGAGGGCGAGGATGGCGCGGTCGAAGCTGTCCAGCACGGGGGCGGTGGCCATGGTGAGCAGAAGTTGCGCGGGCGGGCCGTCAATTGAGCCAAGTGCTCGCCGCCGACGCAATAGACTGGCGGCATGCAGACTTCTCGAATCGCGCCGATGTTGCCGGCGCTGGCGGTGCTCGGCTCGGTCACCGCACTGGCCATTGGTACCTCCTACGCCAAGCAGCTGTTTCCGTTGATCGGCGCGCAGGGCACCAGCGCGCTGCGCGTGGGCTTTTCGGCGTTGTTGCTGCTGCTGTTCTGGCGGCCATGGCGCTGGAAGACCAGCCGCGTGGATGCGGTCACCATCCTGCGCTACGGCCTCACCCTGGGCCTGATGAACCTGCTGTTCTACATGGCCTTGCGCACGATCCCGTTCGGCATCGCGGTGGCCATCGAATTCACCGGCCCGTTGACGGTGGCGATGCTGTCGTCGCGGCGGCCGATCGATTTCCTGTGGGTGGGTTGCGCGGCGGTCGGGCTGCTGTTGCTGCTGCCGATCGGTGGCGGCCCGGCACTGGACCCGGTGGGCGTGCTGTACGCCATGGGGGCGGCAGCGTGCTGGGGCCTGTACATCGTGTTCGGCAAGCGCGCCGGCCACCTGCACGCCGGGCATTCGGTGTCGCTGGGGCTGCTGGCCGCGTCGCTGGTGGTGGTGCCGGTGGGGGTGGTGCATGCCGGTGCGGCGTTGCTGGAGCCGAAGATCCTGCTGGCCGGGCTGGTGGTGGCGCTGGTGTCCAGCGCGATCCCGATGTCACTGGAAATGATGGCGCTCAAGCGCCTGCCCAAGGAGACCTTCGGCATCCTGATCAGCATGGAACCGGCGGTGGCCGCGCTGTGGGCGATGCTGCTGCTGCATGAGCACCTGCATGGCCTGCAGTGGCTGGCCATCGGCTGCACGGTACTGGCCTCGGTGGGCAGCACGATGACCGCACGGCGGTTGAAGGTGCCGGTGGCGCAGGCGGGGTAGCGCCGGGCCATGCCCGGCGGAGAGCGTGCGGACCAACGGTCGGCACCCACCAGGGCAGCGTGCCAACGGGGTCCGCACCACCAGGGCAGCGTGCCAACCAAGGTTGGCCCCTACCAGGGTCGGTAGCGCCGGGCCATGCCCGGCGGAGAGCGTGCGGACCAACGGTCCGCACCCACCAGGTCAGCGTGCCAACCAAGGTTGGCCCCTACCAAGGTCGGTAGCGCCGGGCCATGCCCGGCGAGCGCAGCGGCAGCGCTCAGCGCAGGGCGTCGGCCGGGACGTCGATTGCCATCGCCAAGGCAAGATGGTCGGAGAACGCAGCGGGCACCGCTTCCACGGTGCGGGTCTGCAGGCCGCTGCTGACCAGGATGTGGTCGATGGCGCGGTCGGGGCGCCAGCTGGGGAAGGTCGGCACGATGCAGCCGGGCGGCTGCAGGCGGGTCTTCTGGTACAGCACCTGCATTTCCGGACGTTCGGCCAGGCAGTTGAAGTCGCCCATCAGCACCGCATTGGGATGGTCGGACAACAGCTCGGCAATGAAGCCGAGCTGGGCCATCCGCGAACCGGCGCCCAAGGACAGATGCGCTACCGCAACGGCCAGGCCATCGCGGCCATCGCCGAACTTGGCCAGCAGCACGCCGCGCCCGCCGATACGGCCGGGCAGGGCGTGGTCCTGCACTTCCACCGGTTCCAGCTTGCTCAGCAGGCCGTTGGCGCTGGAGGCGACGCCACCCATGCGCCGGTTCGGCTGGTGGCTCCAGTAATTGAAGCCGGCGCGTTGGGCCAGGTAATGGGTCTGGTTGGTGAAGCCCGAGCGCAGGCTGCCCGGGTCGGCCTCCTGCAGGCCGACGATGTCATGACCGCGCGCCAAAGTGGCAATCGCGTCAAGGCTGCTGCGCTTGCGACCCGCCGGCAGCGCATGTGACCAGCTGCGGGTCACATAGTCGCTGTAGCGGCGGGTACTTGAGCCGGCCTGGATGTTGGCCGTCAGCAAGCGCAGGGTCCGTGTTGTGGGGGAAGTCACGGCCGGGAAAACGTCTCTTTGATCAGTGAGCCTGGGCCGCACCGCGTTCGCGGGCGATCAGGTGGTCGGCAATGCGCAGCATGTCCGGGAAGCTCTTGCCCTTCACCAGGTACTTGCCGTTGACGATGATCGACGGGGTGCCGCTGATCTGGCTGCGCTGGGCGAACTGCTTGGCCGAGTTGGTCTTGGCATTGACCGCGAAGCTGCCCATGGTGGCGGCGAACTGCTTCGGGTCCACGCCGTAGGCATCGTAGAACTTGGCGATGTCATCGACCGAATCAGCACCGCGCTCGCCCTTCAGGACCTTCTGCGAGTGGATGGCCGAGTACAGCGCTTCGTGGGTCTTCTCCTGCACGCCCAGGGTCTGTGCGGCGTAGAAGGCACGGGCGTAGTTGTCCCAGGTGCCGCCGAACATGGCCGGCACGTAGACGAAGTTCACATCGCTCGGCAGGCCAGCCTTCCACGGGCCGACCAGCGGCTGGAACGCAGCGCAGGCCGGGCAGACGTAACCGAAGATCTCGACCACTTCGACCTTGCCGGCGGCCGGCTGGAACGGCTGGCCGTTCGGGATCAGCTGGTAGTCGGCGCCTTCCACCGGGGCCGGGCCGGTCAGCGCGGCGGTGGTCGGGGCAGGTGCAGCGCTGGCAGCGGTCTTGTCACCTTCGGCAGCCGGTGCAGCGGCTTCGCCGCCTGCGGCCGGCGCGGCCGGTTCGGTGCTGGCCGGGGTCGCTGCCGGTTCTGCCGGGGCGGAGGTGTTGGTGGTGCCATCGTCGGCCTTGCAGGCCGCCAGGATCGGCAGCAGCGCTGCGAGGGCGAGGGCGGCGAAACGGGTCTTCATGGAAGCGTCTCCAGCATCTGGAAAGGTGGGGCCGGCGTCAGGCGCCGGCCAGAGGGAAATGATGACATGCGGCGGCGACAGCGCCGTGTCGATGGTGTGTGTTGGTTCAGCGGCCGCGGGCCGCGCGGGCCTGGGCGATCAGCGCCGAGGCGATGCGCAGCTGGTCGTCGAAGCTCTTGCCACGGACCAGGTACTGGCCGTTGATGATGATGGCCGGGGTTCCCGGCACCTGGGTGCGCTGGGCGAAGGCACGGGCGGCATCGACCTTCTTCTGTACCGCCTCGCCGCGCAGGGCCTGCGTGTAGCGCTCCGGGGTCACGCCGTAGGCCTTGTAGAAGTTGGCGAGCTCATCGGCCGAGACGTTCTGCATCGGCAGCGTGCCGTCATCGTGCAGGGCCTTGAACACAGCGGCGTGGCTGCGCTTGGCCACGCCCACTTCGTCGGCGGCGTAGTAGGCCAGTGCCCAGGCATCCCAGGCACCGCCGAAGGCGGCCGGGACCGGGGTGAAGCGCACGTCGGCCGGCAGCTTGGCGGCCCAGGCGGCCAGCTGCGGTTCGAAATGGGCGCAGTGCGGGCAGGTGTAGCCGAACACCTCGACCACCTCGATCTTGCCGGCCAGCGGCTGGAACGGGCCAGGCTGGGCGATGCGCTCGTAGTCTTTGCCTTCGACCAGCGGGGCGTTGGCAGGGGTGGCGGCGCAGGCCGCCAACGGCAGCAGCACCAGCAGGGACAGCAGAAGGCGGGGAATCAACCTCATCGACACGCATCTCCGTTGAAAATGACAACGCCGGCGCAGCCGCCGGCGTGAAGGAAACATACCGCAGCGACGGGCCGTCGTGGCGACCGGCGCCGACCAGTGGCGGTCAGGGGGCGGCAGCCGGTCGCGTCGAAGCGCCTTCGGCGGCGAGATCGTCGGCCTTGTTGTGCAGGCCCTGCAGGTAGCTGGAAAGGGCCTGCACCTCCTGCTCGGTCAGCTTCTGCGCCACCGTAGCCATGATCTGGAAGTGCGCCTTGTCGGTCTCGTTGGTCTGTCCGGCCTGGTACTCCTGCAGGCGCCGGGCGACATAGCTGGCGTGCTGGCCGCCGATGTGCGGGTAGGCCGGGCCGGGGTTGCCGGCGCCGCTGGGGCCGTGACAGGCCATGCAGGCCGGCAGCCCGCGCTGGGCGTCGCCGCCGCGGTAAAGCTGCTGGCCGATCTGGTAGAACTTCATGCCCTTGTACGGGCCCTCGGCCACCGGCGTGTCGTCGGCGATGCCGGCGTTGGCCTTCTGCGTGGCGAAGAACGCGCCGATATCGCGCATGTCCTGCGGGGTGAGGTTCTGCACGAAGGGCACCATCGCCACGGCGGCGCCGGAACTGCGCTGGCCATTGGCGATCAGGGCCATCTGCTGGGCGACGTAGCGCTCGCTCTGGCCGGCGATGCTGGGATACATCTCCACCGTGGAATTGCCATCGGCACCATGGCAGGCGGCACACGCGGTGGCCTTGGTCTGGCCGGCCTTGGCATCGCCCCAGGTGGTCTTGCTGAAATCCACCTCGAGCGAGGCGGTCTTGATCGGGCCGTTGTCGGGCAGCGGGGTCAGCGTGGTCTGCGCAAAGGCAGCAGCGGCAACAACGGCAGTAGCAAGGGCGGATACGGCAAGAACGCGAGCGTGGCGCATGCTGAAGCTCCGTATGGACCGGCCGGGCGGCGGCGGCCGGCATCGCCCGGATTATCAACGCCGTTTCCTTGCACGGTCAACGCAGCAGTGCAGCATTTTCCCGCTGGAAGGCCCCGGGCCGGGCGCGCGGCGCCGCAACATGCGATCCTATGCGCATGTCATTGCTCATCGAACGCGCCCAATACCACCTCTCTGCCCACAACATGGGGCAGCTGCCGCCCGATGAAGGTTCTGAAGTGGCCTTTGCAGGTCGCTCCAACGCCGGCAAGTCCAGCGCGCTCAATGCGCTGACCCGCCAGAACAGCCTGGCCCGGGTCTCCAAGACGCCTGGCCGGACCCAGCAGCTGGTGTTCTTCCAGGTTACCCCGGACGCCCATCTGGTCGATCTGCCCGGTTACGGCTACGCCAAGGTGCCGCTGGACCTGCAGGCGCACTGGCAGGCCTTCATCGACCGCTACTTCCGCACCCGCGAGGCCTTGAAGGGGCTGGTGGTGGTGATGGACATCCGTCATCCGCTGAAGGACTACGACCGGCAGATGCTGGCCTACGCCGTGCAGCGTGGCCTGCCGGCGCATGCGCTGCTGACCAAGGCCGACAAGCTCAGCCGCAGCCAGCAGATGCAGACCCTGCAGAAGGTACGCAAGGAACTGCATTCGTCGTTCGGCGATACGGTGAGTGTGCAGGTGTTCTCCGGCTCGGCCCGTACCGGCGTGGATGAAGCCCGCGGCATCATCGGCGGCTGGCTGGGGCTGGAATAAGCCCCGCCGCCCGGCTCGCAGCCGGGCGTTGTCAGGTAGTGCCGGCCGCTGGCCGGCAACCTCGCTCACTCATTCCTTCGGCAACGGCGAGAACTCCGCCGGTACCCACGCATAGGCCTGGCCTTCGCTGCGCACGTGCCCCAGCCCGGGGAAGGGCAGGTGCGCGCCGGCAACCCACCATCCCTTGGCGGTGGCTTCCTGCAACAGGCTGCGACGGCTGGCCGTAGCCGCCGTGCGATCCGAATCGGCCTCGAATGCTGCTTCCGGGTGTGCGAACTGCACCGCATGGAAATGCAGCACATCGCCCCACACCAGCAGTGACTGGCCCTGGCTGTCGAAGCGGTAGGACACATGCCCCGGCGTGTGGCCGTGGGTATCCATCGCCACCGCGTGGCCCGGCAGGGCATCGCCGGGCTGGAAGGTGTGCAGGCGACCGGCGGCCTGGTACGGCGCGATCGCGTTGCGTGCCAGCGCGAAGGCAAAGCGCACGCCCTGCGGTGCCGTGGCTTCGCTGGCCGGGTCGAGCCAGTAGCGGGCATCGGCCTTGGACAGCCACACCGTCGCATTCGGATAGGCCGGCTTGCCCTGTGCATCGAGGATCCCGCACAGATGATCGGGATGGGCATGGGTCAGCAGCACCTCATCGATCTCGGCCGGGTCTACGCCGGCCGCACGCAGGTTGCCCAGCACCTGGCCCTGGTCAGGGCCGAAGCACTGCGCGGTGCCGGCATCGACCAGGGTCAGGTGCTTGCCCTGGCGCACCAGGAAGGCGTTGATCGCGGTCTGCAGGCCCTTCTTGTCTTCGGGCACATAGCGGCCTTCGAGCAGGCGGCTGACCAGCGTTGGCGGCACGTCGACCACTTCCTGCCGGCCGAGCGCAACCACGCCGTCGAACAGGGCCGTGACCTGCAGCGCACCGATGCGCTGGTGTTGCACGCCCGGCACCTGCTGGGTGGGGGCGGGCGAGGTGGCCTCGGCCAGCGCGGCCAGCGGCAGGGAGGACAGGGCCAGCAGCAGGGCGGCGTGCAATGGCAGATGACGCAGGGTCATGGCGGTTCTTCTCGGTGAGTGATGGGCAGGCCCGTTGCGCACAGCGTGCCGTGTTGCGCGTGCGTGCGGCGCTCAAAGCACTGCGCGGAATGCTCAATGGGGGGTATCGGCAGGGCTGCGCCCTGCACCCGCAGAGGCAACAGCAACGGCAACGGCCGAAGCAACAGCAACGGCCGAAGCAACAGCAGAAGCTGGCTTCCTGTGGGGAGGCGGGGTGGGTCCGGTTGCGGGGGACGCCGTGAACCCATCCATGGGGGCTTGGCCGCGGCATCCATGCCGCGGACACCCCCACAACCGGACCCACCCCGCCTTCGACAGATTCCCGCGATCTGTTGGAATGGCATGACCTGCTTTTGGTGGGTGTCGACCTTGGTCGACACGTAGATCCACGCCATGCGTGGATGCTCTTCGAATTCAATTCGGAATCATCGAAATGAATCGAATGAACGTGGAGGAAATCATCCACGCATGGCGTGGATTTACGGGCCACCGGGAAACTGTCGAAGGCGGGGCGGTGTGGGTATGCAGGACCGTTGGCGCCATGGATGGCGCCATCGAGCCCCCATGGATGGGTTTACGGCGTGTCCTGCATACCCACACCGCCCCGCCACCCCACGGAATGCACGCTGTTGCTGTTGCTGTTGCTGTTGCTTCGGCTGTTGCCGTTGCCTCTGCGGGTGCAGGGCGCAGCCCTGCTGAAGAACCCTCAAATATCTGTGGGAGCCAGCCCGTACTGCTCGGCGAAGCGCTTGCTGAAACTCGCTGCGGAACGATACCCCGCGCGCGCTGCCACGGTCTTCAACGGCAGATCGGTGGTGTACAGCAGCTGCATGCCATGGGCCAGTCGCGCTTCGGTCAGCAGCTGGCGCAGGCTGGTGGCTTCGGCGGCCAACCGCCGCCGCAGGGTCGCGCCACTCAGTGCGAAGTGCGCTTCAACGTCGCGCGACTGCCAGTCGCGGGCCGGCTCGGCGGCAATGCGGTCGCGGATCTGCTCGCCCAGCGTCGGTGCGTGCGGCAACAGCAGGTTGCCGTGGCCCTGCCGGCACCACGCCAGCACCAGCGTGGCCAGCGCCAACCGCGCTTCGCTGTAGTGGCCGTCCTGCAACGACTGCCGCCAGCTGCGCAGTACCGTGGCGTGATCGCCCAGCGCCTGCCGGGCCAGCGCCGCGCCGGCCGTTGGCAAGGCCTCGCTCCACAGCGTGCGCGCCGCCGCCAGGACTTCCGTGCACAGCGGCACGATCGCGCTGAGGTAGCGGCCGGTCTGCGGGTCCGGAGTGTTGACCACGTCGATGCGGCAACGCTGGGTGATCAGCAGGATGTCGCCGGGCACGAAGGTCAGCGACTGGTGGGCGGTACGCACCTGCTTGCGGCCTTCCAGCAGGATCGCGAACTGCGGCTGCGGTATCTCCACCGAGCTGGCGCCATGCTCGCGGCGGGCGGTGATGCAGGCATAACCTTCAGCGCGTTGGCAGCCGGCCAGGCTGGCCATCTCCGCCAGTAGTGCCAAAGCGGTGGGGGGCATGCCGGTCATATGACGTGCGCGCCCAGCAGGCGACCGACCGCGGCCGCGGCGGCCATCGCCAGTGCACCCCAGAACATCACGCGCAGGGCGCCGCGCGTGGGTGATGCGCCGCCGGCGCGTGCCGCCATCGCGCCGGTCAGGCACAGGCCGGCCAGCGTGCTGACCGTGGTGGCCGTGGCGACGTTCTGTACCGGCGTCAGCAGTGCGGTCAGCACCGGCAGCGCGGCGCCACAGGTGAAGGCGGCAGCCGACGCCAATGCGGCCTGCAACGGCCGCGCGCGCAGTTCCTCGGTGATGCCCAGTTCGTCGCGCGCGTGGGCACCCAGCGCGTCGTGGGCGGTCAGCTGTTCGGCAACCTGGCGCGCCAACGCCGGCTCCAGCCCGCGATGGCGGTAGATCGCGGTCAACTCGTCCAGTTCGCTGTGCGGGTCTTCGTGCAGCTCGCGCTTCTCCATTGCCAGATCGGCATTTTCGGTATCGGCCTGGGTCTGTACCGACACATACTCGCCGGCGGCCATCGACATCGCGCCGGCCACGGTGCCGGCCACGCCGGTGGCCAGGATCGTGCTGGCCGAGGCGCCGCTGGCGGCCACGCCGACCACCAGGCCGGCGACCGAGACGATGCCATCGTTGGCGCCCAGTACGGCGGCCCGCAGCCAGCCGACGCGATCGGCACGGTGCAGCTCGGGATGTCGTGAATGGCGGCTCATGGCCCTGAGTGTACGAGGGTCAAGAGGGTGTCGGTAGGATGCTGAAACCCGTCACCGTCGCATGACGTAACGAGCCGCCACGCTATAGTGCGCCCTTGCGATGCAAGGCTCCCAGCCCCACATCCCCTGCCACCGTCCAGCGAGCCACCCCCTTGTCGAGCCCCAGCCACGTCGCCGATACGCCCATTACCGACCGCTCGCAACTGGTGGCGGAGATCGCCTCCGGCGAGAAGCCCCGTTCGCAGTGGCGCATCGGTACCGAGCACGAGAAGTTCGGGTTCCGCCTGGATGACCTGCGTCCGCCGACCTTCGATGGCGAGCGCGGCATCGAGGCCCTGCTCAACGGCCTGGTCCGCTTCGGCTGGACGCCGGTGCAGGAGAACGGCAACACCATCGCCCTGCTGCGTGATGGCGCCTCGGTGACCCTGGAGCCGGCGGGCCAGCTGGAGCTGTCCGGTGCGGCGCTGGAAACCATTCACCAGACCTGCGTGGAAACCGGCACCCACCTCAATGAAGTGGCGCAGGTGGCCGGCGAACTGCAGCTGGGTTTCCTCGGCATGGGCTTCCAGCCGAAGTGGACGCGCGATGAAATGCCGTGGATGCCCAAGGGCCGCTACAAGATCATGCGCTCGTACATGCCCAAGGTCGGTTCGCTCGGCCTGGACATGATGACCCGCACCTGCACCGTGCAGGTGAACCTGGATTACGCCAGCGAAGCGGACATGGTGAAGAAGTTCCGTGTGTCGTTGGCGCTGCAGCCGATCGCCACCGCACTGTTCGCCGACTCGCCGTTCACCGAAGGCAAGCCGAACGGCTACCTCAGCTACCGCTCGCACATCTGGACCGATACCGATGCCGACCGTACCGGCATGCTCGACTTTGTGTTCGAGGATGGCTTCGGTTACGAGCGCTATGTCGACTACCTGCTCGATGTGCCGATGTATTTCTCCTACCGCGATGGCATCTACCACGATGCCAGCGGGCAGAGCTTCCGCGACTTCATGCAGGGCAAGCTGCCGGTGCTGCCGGGCCAGCTGCCGACCCTGCGCGACTGGTCGGACCACACCACGACCGCGTTCCCGGAAGTGCGGCTGAAGAAGTACCTGGAAATGCGCGGTGCCGATGGTGGCCCGTGGAGCCGGCTGTGTGCGCTGCCGGCCTTCTGGGTGGGCCTGCTGTACGACGACACGGCGCTGGATGCGGCGTGGGATCTGGTGCGTGACTTCAGCCTGGCCGAGCGCCATGCGCTGCGTGATGGCGTGCCCAAGCACGCGATGGGCCTGCCGTTCCGCGGTGGCACCGTGCGTGACCTCGCCCGCGAGGCGGTGAAGATTTCGGTGGATGGGCTCAAGCGCCGTGCGGCGCGCAATGCCGATGGCCAGGATGAAAGCAAGTTCCTGGACGTGCTGCAGGAAATCGTCGAGTCCGGCCTGACCCCCGCCGAGCGCAAGCTGGCGCTGTTCCATGGCCGCTGGCACGGTGACGTGGATCCGGTGTTCCGCGAGTTCGCGTACTGAAAATGCGCCCGCCGGGCGTGGCCCGGCGCTACCCGCCACGAATCCGGTAGCGCCGGGCCATGCCCGGCGGGTGGCGTACGCAAAAAAACCCCGGCAATGCCGGGGTTTCTTCATTCCATCAGCGCAGCGATCAGGCCTTGATGGTGGCCATGTCGATCACGAAGCGGTAGCGCACATCGTTCTTGGCCATGCGCTCCCAGGCTTCGTTGACGTTCTTGATGTCGATCATCTCCACGTCGCTGACGATGCCGTGCTCGGCGCAGAAGTCCATCATCTCCTGGGTTTCGGCCATGCCGCCGATCGCCGAACCGGTCAGGTTCCTGCGACCGAAGATCACGCTGCCACCGGTCAGCGGCGGGTCCAGTTCGGTCAGCACACCGACCAGGCACATGGTCGCTTCGCGCTTGAGCAGGCCCATGTACGGGTTGGTGTCATGGCTGACCGGGATGGTGTTGAGCAGGAAGTCGAAGCTGCCGGCATGCGCCTTCATCTGCTCGGCATCGCGCGAAACCAGCACTTCGTCAGCGCCCAGGCGCTTGGCGTCGGCACCCTTTTCCGGGGTGGTGGTGATCATCACCACGTGCGCGCCGAGCGCCTTGGCGAACTTCACGCCCATGTGGCCGAGGCCACCCAGACCGATCACGCCGACCTTCTGGCCCGGGCCGACCTTCCAGTGGCGCAGCGGCGACCAGGTGGTGATGCCGGCGCACAGCAGCGGCGCGGCTGCCTTCAGGTCCAGCGTTTCGGAGACCTTGACCACGAAGCGCTGCTCGACCACCACGTGGTCGGAATAGCCGCCGTAGGTCGGTGCGCCGCTTTCACGCTCGCGGCCGTTGTAGGTCCAGGTCGCACCTTCGGCGCAGTACTGCTCCAGGTCGTGCTGGCAGGCATCGCAATGGCGGCAGGAGTCGACCATGCAGCCGACACCGGCGTGGTCGCCGACCTTGAAGCGGGTGACCTCGCTGCCGACTTCGGTGACCCGCCCGATGATCTCGTGGCCCGGCACCATCGGGTAGATCGAGCCACCCCAGTCGTCGCGGGCCTGGTGCAGGTCGGAATGGCAGATGCCGCTGTACAGGATCTCGATGCGCACATCGTTCGGGCCAAGCGCGCGGCGCTCGAATTCGAAGGGCACCAGCGGGTCGGTATGGGTGTGGGCGGCGTAACCACGGGCGAGGGACATGGGGAATCCTTGGCAGGGTTTGTCGAAAGGCGTTTTACAATACGCTCCGTACCTCAGGGTAAGAAGCGTATATATCGGCATGATTCATCAAGGCAGACTGCACAATCATGGCCACTGACAACCTGACCCACCTGGCCGCCTTCGCTGCGGTCGCCCGCCACCGCAGTTTCCGCCGCGCCGGTGCCGAACTGGCCCTGTCGACCTCGGCGGTGAGCTATGCGATCCGCGCGCTGGAGGAACGGCTGGGGGTGGGCCTGTTCCACCGTACCACCCGCAGCGTGGCCCTGACCGAGGCCGGGCAGCGCCTGCTGGAGCGCCTGCAGCCGGCGCTGGGGCAGGTGCATGACGCGCTGGAGGAAATGAACCACTTCCGCGCGGTGCCGGCCGGCCTGCTGCGGATCAATGCGACGCGGGCGGCGGTGGCGACCCAGTTGGGGCCGCGGCTGGCTCGGTTCCTGCACGCGCATCCGGACGTACGGGTGGAGCTGACCGAGAACGATGGCCTGGTCGATATCGTTGCCGAGGGCTACGACGCTGGCGTGCGCCTGCACGAGTTCGTGCCCGAGGACATGGTGGCGGTGCCGATGGGGCCGCCGCTGCGCGGATTGATTGTCGGTTCACCCGAGTACCTGCGGCGCCGGCCGGCCCCGCAGCATCCGCGCGACCTGGCCGCGCACGAGTGCGTACGGTTCCGTTTCGCCAGCGGCCATCTGTACAAGTGGCAGTTCGAACGCGACGGCCAGACCCTGGAAATCGACGTACCGGGTCGGCTGACGCTGTGCGAGCAGGGCACCGTGGTTGGCGCGGTGCTCGATGGCATCGGCCTGGCCTATGTGCTGGAAGACACCGCGCGGCCGTATCTGGACGACGGCCGCCTGGTGGCGGTGCTGGAAGACTGGAGCGAGCCCTTCGCCGGGTTTGCGCTGTATTACCCGAAGCAGCGGCAGATGCCCGGTGCGCTGCGTGCGTTCGTGGACATGCTGCGCGAATGAATCGCGATCACCCGCATCCACGCGTGGCGTGGATCTACTGACCATCGCCGCACGCCCATTTTGATCCACGCGCTGCATGGATGCCGTTACATCTAGTAGATCCACGCCATGCGTGGATTGGCGCACGCTACGCAGTGACCAATTCATTCGACCAGCGCGTCATACCCTGCATCGCTGAACTGGATCAGGCAGAAGCCATGGCCGAACGGATCGGACAGCACGGCGATCTTTCCCCAGAGGCGTTCGCGGACGGGGCGTTCGAGCGCGGCTCCGGCCGCAACCGCGCGGGCAAGCGCCGCGTCGATGTCAGCGACCACCCAGTCCAGATGCACCGGCGTCCAGTGGCGCTCGTAATCGCGCACATCGCCGTCTTCGGTCGCCGCGCTGCCGGCATCGTTCTGCAGCAGGTACAGCGGCGTGGGGCCACCGAGCAGTTCCAGCGCACCGGGGCCAAGGCGGCGATCGACCCGCAGGTCGAAGGCTGCGGTGTAGAAGGTTTCAGCGGCAGCAAGATCGGGCACGTCGAGGTTGACGATGAACGAAGTGGTGACGGAGTTCATGGGGACTTTCGTCATGTTGTTGGGCACGGATGTACTGTCTAGGATCGAACTGTAGTTCAGGATCGGAGTGCCCGGTCGTTGCGATCGGTGGCCTCGTTGCCAGGGAGGATTCCATGCGGGATCTGGAAGTGGAAGCGCGAGTACGCAGGCTGGAGCGACGGGCAGGCCGATGGCGCTGGCTGCTGGTGGCTACCCCCGTCCTATTGATGTCGATTGTGCTGGCTGGTCGCGGATTTGCCAGGTCGGAGGTCGGCATTGTTCCGGAGATCCGCACCCAACGCCTGATCGTGCTTGATCAGGAAGGGCGCAAGCGGGTGGAGATCGGTGAGGACGCGCCGGATCTGGACATCAAGCGCAACGCCCGGGTGGCGGGGTTGATCATCTTCGATGGCAATGAACAGGAACGTGGAGGCATGGTCACCGCCGACGATGGCAGCGCTACGGTTGCCCTGGATGCGCCGCGTGGTGTCGGCTATCGCGTGTCAGATCGGGCCGGAATGAAAGTGGGAGCGGACGGTTCGGCGCTCATCGGTGTCCTGTCCAACGCCGGGGGCTTTGCCGCCAAGCTGATCGCGCAGGGGGCGGAAGGACAGTTGGAGGTGAGCCACGTGGATTCCGCCGAAGGCGGAGCATCCACCCGTGTGATCCACGTGGAGGCTGATAGCAGGTGACGGAACAACCACAGGCGCAAACAGGGAGCGCAACATGCATGAGCAGGATATAGCCGTACGCTTGGAACGCCTGGAACACAGGCTGCGCCGCAGGAATCTGCTTGCTGCCTCGATGTTCGCGCTGGGCGCATCGTTGGCCCTGATCGGGACCAGCGTAGCCACGCCCGATGCCGGCGTAGTGCCGGAGATCCGTACCTACAAGCTGACCGTGCTCGACAGTGAAGGGCGCACGCGCGTGCAGATTGCCGAGGATGCCAGTGACATTGCCCGCAACTCACGCGCAACGGGCATGACCATCTACGATGCGAAGGGCGATGAGCGCGGTGGCATCGGCACCATGGCCAACGGCAGCGCGGTAATGGCGTTGGATGCACCGGTTGGCGTGGGATACAAGGTTCGTGATCGGGCGGGCATGAGAGTCGCGCCCGATGGCACCGCCGTGATCACGGCACTGTCCAACGAGGGCAGCTTTGCCGCCAGCCTGGTGGCGCAGGGCAACCAGGGGCGGCTTGAGTTGAGCCGCAAGGACTCGGCCAGGGGCGAGATCAGCACCCGTGTGCTGACCTTTGATTCGGACTCGACGAAGGTCGAGAAGGCGCCGTGATGTGTTCGGTGGCGAATGGCGCGCCGCATCCACGCGTGGCGTGGATCTACGGGGCCGGCGGGTAGTCGAGGTAGCCCTCGCTGCCGCCGCCGTAGTAAGTGCTGCGGTCGGGGACGGCCAGCGGGACATCGCGCTGCAGGCGCTCGACCAGATCCGGGTTGGCGATGAACGGTTGGCCGAAGGCGGCCAGATCGATGATGCCTTCCTCGACCAGCCGCAGGGCGCGTTCGCGGGTCATGCCGCCGGCCAGGATCACCGTACCGCCATAGGCCTGCTTGAAGGCCTTGAGGAAGGCCTCGCCGATCGCCGGTGCGCCGTGCAGGTAGTTGTCGTTCAGATGCACATAGGCCAGCGCGCGCTTGCCCAGTTCCTCGGCCAGGTACAGATAGCTGGCTTCGTTTTCCGCATAGGCGGGCATGTCGAAGACCTGGCTGTTCGGCGCAAGGCGCACGCCGATGCGGTGCGCGCCGATGCGCGCAGCCATCGCATCCACGGTGTCCAGGATCAGCCGCGCGCGGTTGCGCAGCGAACCGCCGTACACGTCCTGCCGGTCATTGGTGACTGGGTTGAGGAACTGCTCGAACAGATAGCCGTTTGCCGCATGCAGTTCGATGCCATCGAAGCCGGCGGCGATCGCGTTGTCGGCACCCTGCACGAAGTCGGCGACGATGCCCGGCACTTCTTCCGTGCTGAGTGCACGCGGCGGCGTCGGATCGGCATGGCCACGGCTGCCGTCGTCCAGGTACACGAACGAGGTGTTCTTCGGATCGCTCGCCACCGGCCGCGTGCCAGCGCTCACCGGCTGGCCGCCGTCGGGCTGCAGCGAGCTGTGTGACATGCGGCCGACGTGCCACAGCTGCGCGAACATCGCGCCCTGCGCAGCGTGTACGGCGTCGGTGACGAGCTTCCAACCGGCCACCTGCTCGGCCGACCAGATGCCCGGCACGTCGATGTAGCCCTGGCCCTGCGGTGAGACCGGGGTGCCTTCGCTGATGATCAGGCCGGCGCTGGCGCGCTGCCGGTAATACTGGGCGGTCAGCGCATTGGCGACGGCGCCGGGGTTGCGGGCACGGGTCATCGGCGCCATCGCGATGCGGTTGTGCAGGGGTAGTCCAGCGAGGTCGAAGGGGCGGAACAGGGCGGCGGTCATGTCAGTCATCTCGGAGCGGGGGAGGGCGCCAACGGCGCGACAGCACCATGATGGAGTTGACATGTGGGCACATAAAGGCGGTAGATTTCCCGTCAGGCGGGACAATCTGTCCCCAATAAGCGAGCCTGCCGATGCTTCCCGTCGAATCCCTGAATGGCCTGGCGACCTTCGTCACCACGGCGCGCTCGGCCACCTTCACCGAGGCCGCCGACGCGCTGGGCATCTCCCGCTCGGCGGTCGGCAAGGCCATCGCCCGGCTGGAAACGCGGCTGGGCGTGCGCCTGTTCCATCGCACCACCCGGCGCATCGCGCTGACCACCGACGGCGAGGCGTACTACGCCTCCTGCGCCGCGGCCCTGGATGAAATCGCGGCGGCCGAAGCCTGCCTGGGCTCGGCTGCGCATCTGCCAAGCGGCCGCCTGCGCATCGACATGCCGTCCTCGTTCGGGCGTCTGGTGGTGCTGCCGGTACTGCTGCGCATGTGCAATGAACACCCGGACCTGCAGTTGACGATGACCTTCACCGATCACTTCGTTGACCCGGTGGAAGAAGGCATCGACCTGCTGATCCGCTTTGGCGGCCTGCATCACGCCGAGCACCTGGTCGCGCGCAAGCTGGCCAGCCAGCGCCTGGTGACCTGCGCGTCGCCGGCCTACCTGCAGGCCTATGGTGTGCCGCAGACGCTGGACGAACTGCGCGACCATCGCAGCGTGGTCGGCTTCCGTCATGGCCAGTCGGTGGCGTGGCGGATCGGCAGCGAGGGCACCAACGGCAGCTTCATCCCCAGTGCCACGCACCAGCTCAACGATGGCGATGCGGTGATCGAGGGGGCGATCGCCGGGTTGGGGATCTGCCAGATGCCGATGTCTCTGGTGCGCCATCACCTGGAATCCGGTGCGTTGCAGTCGGTACTGGACCACTGCACGCAGCACCATGTGGACATCCACGCGCTGTGGCCACAGACGCGGCATCTGCGGCCGAAGGTGCGTTACGTGGTGGAAGAGCTGACCCGGCTGGCCGCAGAGGGGGCGTTCGATTGAGGTCCGGCTCGACTCCTGTATACTATCCCCCAGTATAGTTCCGAGGCCGGCCAGCGATGCCGCACTCTCCCGAAGAGAAAAAGAAGGTTCTGGCCCGCGTGCGCCGCATCCGCGGCCAGTGCGATGCGCTGGACCGCGCGCTGGAAGCCGGCGCCGACTGCGGGCCGGTGCTGCAGCAGATCGCCGCCATCCGCGGCGCGGTCAACGGCCTGATGTCCGAAGTGATGGAAGCGCACCTGCGCGAGGAGTTCGGCCAGCCCGCCGCCTCCGATGAACAACGCGCCGAACGCGTGCGCGACATGAGTGCGTTGATCCGCTCGTACCTGAAATGAACGACGGCGCGACACAGCGCCGCGCATCCTGTTTTCCGCAAGCCCTTTTGGAGAGTGCCATCATGAAATCCCGTGCCGCCGTCGCCTTTGGTCCCGGCCAGCCGCTGCAGATCGTCGAGATCGACGTCGCCCCGCCGAAGGCGGGCGAAGTGCTGGTCAAGATCACCCACACCGGTGTCTGCCACACCGATGCGTTCACCCTGTCCGGCGATGATCCGGAAGGCCTGTTCCCGGTGGTGCTGGGCCATGAAGGCGCCGGCATCGTGGTGGAGGTGGGCGAGGGCGTGACCAGCGTCAAGCCGGGTGACCACGTCATTCCGCTGTACACCGCCGAATGTGGTGAATGCCTGTTCTGCAAGAGCGGCAAGACCAATCTGTGCGTGGCGGTGCGTGCCACCCAGGGCAAGGGTGTGATGCCCGATGGCACCAGCCGCTTCAGCTACAACGGCGAGCCGATCTACCACTACATGGGCTGCTCGACCTTCAGCGAATACACCGTCGTTGCCGAGGTGTCGCTGGCGAAGATCAACCCGGAAGCGAACCCGGAGCATGTCTGCCTGCTCGGCTGCGGCGTGACCACCGGCATCGGCGCGGTGCACAACACCGCCAAGGTGCAGGAAGGCGACAGCGTGGCCGTGTTCGGCCTGGGCGGCATCGGCCTTGCGGTCATCCAGGGTGCGCGCCAGGCCAAGGCCGGGCGCATCATCGCGGTGGACACCAACCCGTCCAAGTTCGAGCTGGCCCGCGAATTCGGCGCCACCGACTGCATCAACCCGAAGGACTTCGACAAGCCGATCCAGCAGGTGATCGTGGAGATGACCACCTGGGGCGTGGACCACAGCTTCGAGTGCATCGGCAACGTCAACGTGATGCGTGCGGCGCTGGAATGCGCCCACCGTGGCTGGGGCCAGAGCGTGGTGATCGGCGTGGCCGGTGCCGGTCAGGAAATCTCCACCCGCCCGTTCCAGCTGGTCACCGGCCGCAAGTGGATGGGCACCGCGTTTGGTGGCGTGAAGGGCCGCAGCCAGCTGCCGGGCATGGTCGAAGACGCGATGAAGGGCGATATCGAGCTGGCCCCGTTCGTCACCCACACCATGGACCTGGACAAGATCAACGAAGCCTTCGACCTGATGCATGAAGGCAAGTCGATCCGTTCGGTCGTCCACTACTGAGCCGCGCTGGGCGGGAGGCGCATGCCTGCCGTCCCTCGGGAGGAAACCTCATGGAACGTATCGAACACCGCGCCTGTGCCGGCGGTTGGCAGGATGTCTACCGCCATCATTCGACCACGCTGGGCTGCGACATGCAGTTCGCCGTGTACCTGCCGCCGCAGGCGGAAACCCGGAAGCTGCCGGTGCTGTACTGGCTGAGCGGACTGACCTGCACCGAGCAGAACTTCATCACCAAGGCCGGCGCGCAACGCTATGCGGCCGAGCACGGCGTGATCATCGTCGCCCCGGACACCAGCCCACGCGGCGATGACGTGGCCGATGCCGAGGGCTATGACCTGGGCAAGGGCGCGGGTTTCTATCTCAACGCCACACAGCAGCCGTGGGCCAAGCACTACCGCATGCACGACTACGTCGCTCACGAGCTGCCGGCGTTGATCGAGGCGGGTTTCCCGGCCACCGACGCACGAGGCATCAGTGGCCATTCGATGGGCGGCCATGGCGCGCTGGTGATCGCGCTGCGCAACTCCGGCCGCTACCGCAGCGTGTCGGCGTTCTCGCCGATCGTGGCACCCAGCCACGTGCCGTGGGGGCAGAAGGCATTCGCCGCCTACCTTGGTGACAACCCGGCCGACTGGGCGCAGTGGGATGCCTGCGAACTGGTGGCCCACGCCGGCGAGCGCTTGCCGCTGCTGGTTGACCAGGGCGAGGGGGATGAGTTCCTGCACAGCCAGCTGCAGCCGCAGCGCCTGCAGCAGGCCTGCGATGCTGCCGGTCATCCGCTGAGCCTGCGCCTGCAGCCCGGCTACGACCACAGCTATTACTTCATCGCCAGCTTCATCGGCGAGCACATCGCGCACCACGCCCGGGCGCTGCACGTCTGACCCTGACGGTAGTGCCGGCCGCTGGCCGGCATTGCCTTGAGAACAGTCGAGCAAGCTCGACGCTACGGCGGCCAGCCGCCACGCATGGCGTGGCGCTTACACGTCGTCTTCTTCTTCCGCCGCTTCACGGCCCTGCTGGCGGATCAAGGCTTGTTCGCGCGCATCGTTGATGGCGTGGCGCACGCTGTCCAGGTCGACGGTGGATTCATCGTGCACGAAGGTGCCGGTGAGCTCACTGTCCGGCAGCAGGCTGCCCGCCTCGAACAGCGCCCACATTTCCTCGCCATACCAGCTGTCCAGCAGTTCGGGCGCGAAACGGCCCAGGTAGGCGGTGAGGTTGTTGACATCCCGCAGCAGCATGCTGCGCGCGGCGTTGTTGCCGCCCGCACTGACCACCTGAGGGAAATCGATCACCACCGGGCCATCGGGACCGACCAGCACGTTGTACGGCGAGAGATCGCCATGGATCAGGCCGCAGCACAGCATGCGCACCACCTGGCGGACCAGGGTCTGGTGGAACTGGCGGGCCTGCTCGGGCTCCAGCTCCACCTCGCCCAGGCGCGCGGCGGAGAAACCGTCGGCATCGGTGACCAGCTCCATCACCAGCACGCCGTGGTAGTAACCGTACGGCTCGGGCACGCGCACGCCGGCATCGCGCAGCTGGTACAGCGCGTCCACCTCGGTGTTCTTCCAGGCCGTTTCCTGCTGCTTGCGGCCGTATTTGCTGGCCTTGCCCACCGCACGCGCCTCGCGGCTGCCGCGCACCTTGCGACCTTCCTGGTACTGCACGCGCTGCTGGAAGCTGCGCTGGGCCATGTCCTTGTAGACCTTCGCGCAGCGCACCTCGTTGCCGCTGCGTACCACGTACACGGCCGCTTCCTTGCCGCTCTTGAGCGGGCGTAGAACTTCATCGATCACGCCGTCGTCGATCAGGGCGCGCAGTCCTTCCGGGGTTTTCACGGGATCTCTGGGGCGGCCGGCGCGGACGCGCTGGCCAGAATGGGGAGGAATCTGCGCATTTTACAGGTCGCGGCTGCCCAGCGGCTTCCCGGCTGGCCCGCGAGCGTCGCTGGGCAACCGTCCCACGAGACGGCTGCCACCGTCGCGGATTTTCCAAAGTGGATCACGCCACCGTGGCGGCGCCGCGCGCTATCGTGCGGCCATACGGCCTTGCCGATGGGGGATGCATGCCGGTTGCGCTGGCGCTGCTGTTCGTGGTCTGCCACGGTCTGGTCGTGGCGTTCTGGCCGGGTGCGGCCGGAGAGGGATCGTTCGTGTTCCTGACCGCAGCGCCTCTGCTGGCTGCCGCGGCCTGCCTGTGGCGTGGCCAGCGCGACCGCGCTGCACTGGGCTGGCGGGCCACTGCAGTGGCGCTGCTGCTCTGGGCCGGTGGCATGGCCTTCAACATGGCCGACGCGCTGGGGGCTGGGCGGGCCGACATCACCCCGCGCGCCAGCCTGCTGTTGTATGTGCTGTACGGCGTGCCGCTGGTGTTCATCCTGGCCCGCGCCCGTCGCGAACGCCGGATGATCAGTCTGATCGACGGCGTGATGGCCGCCCTGCTGGGCGTGCTGTTCTTCGTGCATACCCAGTCCTTCGCCGACCGCATCGATATCGATGGCCAGGCGATGGCCCACATGCAGCGCATGTTCGACATCCAGAACCTGTGCATCGCCGGCTTCGCGGTGGTGCGCTGGGTCGCTGGCGATGCACCTGAACGACGCAGCTTCTACCGCGCCCTGGCGCTGTATGCACTGTCCTATCTGCTGCTGGCGTTCTACATCAATCACTACACCGCCGAGCAGTCGTTCGGCGCCTACAACGATCTGTTGATCGATCTGCCGTTCCTGCTGCTGGCCCTACTGGCGCTGCGCCAGGCACCTGCGCCGGGCTTCGTGCTGCATCCCCGCCTGCTGCGATTGGTGCAGGCGGGTGGACCGATCATCCTGCCCCTGTTGCTGCTGGTGGTCGGCACCCTGGTGGTGGACCACGCGCGGCCCTTGGCGCTGACCGGTTTCGTGGTGGCGACACTGGGCTTCAGCCTGCGCAGCACGTTGCTGCAGCTCGACCTGCTGGAACGACAGGCCGGCCTGGATCAGCTGGCGCGGCAGGATGGCCTGACCGGCGTAGCCAATCGCCGTCAGTTCGATACGCTGTTGCTGGCCGAATGGAACCGTGCGCGCCGCAGCGGCAGCGAAATGGCGTTGCTGCTGGTGGATATCGACCATTTCAAGGCATTCAACGATCAGCACGGTCATCCCGCCGGCGACCGCTGCCTGCAGGCGGTGGCTGCGGTGCTGCAAGCCACCGCAGGGCGCGCGGCCGACAGCGTGGCGCGCTATGGCGGTGAGGAGTTCGCGGTGATCGTGCCCGGCAGTCCGCTGTCGGGTGTGCTGGCGCTGGCCGAGCGCCTGCGCGAGGCGGTGGAAGCGCTGCCGCTGCCGGAAGGCCGGGTCAGCATCAGCGTGGGCGTGGGTTACCTGCATCCGCCGGCGCTGGCCACCGCCGAACAGTTGCTGGCCGATGCCGATGCCGGCCTGTACGCGGCCAAGCGTGCGGGCCGCAACCAGGTGATCCTGCACGCACACGTGCTGGACGACGACGGGGGCGCGCACGACACGCTGGACTGTTGAGCATGGCTGCGCGACTGCCACGGCAGGAAAGTGCGTGGTTGATCGGGGCTGGCGCGACCGCCCGGTCGGATCCAGCAGGCGCAGGCGTTGCCGGCCAGCGGCCGGCACTACCCTGGCAGGCAGCCCGCGTCAGGCCGCCGCAGGCCAGTACATTGCCATGCTGGCGATACCTACGGATCACGTGTTTCCACCAGCACCGGGCAAGGCGCATGGTCGATCGTCCATTGCCCCACCGAGGGCTCAAACAGGCGCTGCAGGCGTGACAGATGGCGGTGGCCGATGACGATCAGGTCGCATTGCAGGCGACGCGCCTGCGCGCTGATCACTTCGCCAGGATCGCCGGAAGGCAGCTGTGCGATGGCGTCCACGCCGCGCTCGCGCAGCTCGGCCAAGGCGTCGGCCAGTACCGCTTCGGCATGCGCCTGCTGCCGGGCGGCGGCGGGATACTCACGGCGGTCGGCATCGGTGGCACCAGCGGCCAGTGCGAATTCGGGGTCAAGCACGCACAGCAGGTGCAGGCGGCTGCGGGGGCCGGCCATGGTGGCGGCCAGGTCCAGCACGCGGTCGTGCTGGGGGCCGCCATCAAGCGCGACCAGCAGGGTGTTGAACATGGAAAGCTCCTTTGCAGGGCGCTGATGGTCGCTGATGTCGTCGCGCGCACCCATGCCGTGCGCCGCAGTCAATGCGTGCGTACAACGCAATTCTGGATGATCTGGATTGCAGTAGAGTCATCCCATTTGCGGGAGACTGCCATGCCCTTGCCGGACCTGAACCTGTTGCTGGCGCTGGATGTGCTGATCGACGAATGCAGCGTGGCGGCCGCTGCGCGACGGATGAATCTCAGTGCGCCGGCGATGAGCCGTACCCTGGGCCGGGTACGGGTAGCCCTGGGTGATCCGGTGCTGGTGCGCGCCGGCCGTGGGCTCGCCCCCACGCCACGCGCGCTGGAACTGCGTGAGCAGGTGCGCGATGTGATCGAGCAGGCACACCGCGTGTTCAATGCGGGCCGCGAGGTCGACATGGCCACGCTGGAACGAACGTTCAGCGTGCGCGCCAACGATGTGTTCATCGGCAGCTATGGCGGCCGCCTGCGTGATGTCTTCCGCCAGCAGGCACCGCGCTGCATGCTGCGCTTCGTGCCCGAAGGCGATACCGATGACGATGCGATGGTGCAGGGGCGGATCGACCTGTACATCAGCACGGCCGGCAAGCACAGCCCGGAAACCAAGGTGCAGCACCTGTTCACCACCTCGCTGCTGGGCGCGGCACGCGAGGATCATCCGTTGTTCGACGGCGACATCAGTGTCGAGCGCTTCGCCGCGTGCGACCACATCGCCGTGTCCCGGCGCGGGCTTGCGCATGGCCCGATCGACGAAGAGCTGGCAGCGCTTGGCCTGCAACGGCGGGTGGCGGTGGTCATCCCTACCTTCCACGGCGCGATCTTTGCTGCCGCCGATTCGGACCTGGTGCTGCCGCAGATGCCAAGCGTGATGCTGGACCGCATCACCCGCATGGGCCTGCCGCTGCGAATGTTCCCGCTGCCGGTGCCGGTGCGGACCGTAGCGCTGGTGCAGGCCTGGCACCCACGCATGGACAACGACCCGGCCCACCAGTGGCTGCGGCGGGCGATCAAGGGCATGTGCGATTCGGTCGAGGCGGCCCACCACTGATTGCCCGCGGGCGTGCGCCGGACGCACGCCTGCGATGCCGGGCACGCCATTTTTCGCAGGCAACGGCCTTTCTAGACTGCGCTCCCGAAAGTTTCACTGAGCGCAATCCAATGTCTCCATATATGCCGTGTACTGCACGGATCGGCAGCCGGCAGTGAGCACGCCGGCCGCCATGCCCGCGGCGCCGGCAGCGCCCCGGCCCGTCGCTGCCCCCGGCTTCGACCGGCGCATCCTGGTTGGGCTGTGCGGTGTGCTGCTGGCAGTGCTGGTGTCGGGTTTCAACGAGAACGTCACCAAGGTCGCGCTGGCCGACATCCGCGGTGCGATGGGTTTCAGCGTCGATGACGGCAGCTGGATCGTGGCGCTGTACAGCGCCATGTCGGTCAGCGCGATGGCATTCGCACCGTGGTGCGCAGCCACCTTCTCGCTGCGCCGCTTTGCGCTGGCGATGATCGGCGGCTTCATGGTGCTGGGCGTGCTGTGCCCGCTCGCCCCTAACCTGCAGACCTTTCTGCTGCTGCGCGCATTGCAGGGCCTGTGTGGGGGCGCGTTGCCGCCGCTGCTGATGAGCGTGGCGCTGCGCTTCCTGCCGCCGGGCATCAAGCTGTACGGTCTGGCCGCCTACGCACTGACCGCCACCTTCGGGCCGAGCATGGGCACCCCGCTGGCCGCATTCTGGGTGGAGCAGGTGGGCTGGCACTGGGCGTTCTGGCAGATCGTGCCGTATTGCCTGGCGGCGATGGCGATGGTCGGCTGGGGCCTGCCACAGGATCCCCTGCGGCTGGAGCGCTTCGCACAGTTCGACGGCGTCGGCCTGATGCTCGGCCTGCCGGCGCTGGTGCTGCTGGTACTGGGTCTGGTGCAGGGCCCGCGCCTGAACTGGTTCGACTCCTCGTTGATCACGCTGATGCTGGGTGGCGGTGCGGGTCTGCTGGTGTTGTTCTTCATCAACGAGTGGTTCCATCCATTGCCGTTCTTCAAGCTGCAGCTGCTGGCCAACCGCAACCTCAGCTACTCGCTGATTACCCTCGGTGGCGTGCTGTTCGTGCTGCTGGCGGTGATCTCCATTCCTTCCGGCTTCCTCGCCAGCGTGCAGGGCTATCGCCCGCAACAGACCGCGCCGATACTGCTGTGGGTGGCGGTGCCGCAGGTCATCGCGCTGCCGTTGGTCGCCGCGCTGCTGAACATCCGTGCGATCGATTGCCGTTGGGTGCAGGCCACCGGCCTGGCCCTGCTGGCGCTGGCCTGCTGGCTGGGCGCGCATCTGGACGTCAGCTGGATACGCGACAACTTCCTGTGGGTACAGCTGCTGCAGGTGTTTGCGCAGCCGATGGCGGTGCTGCCGTTGCTGATGCTGGCCACCGGTGGCCTGGCGCCACAGGACGGCCCCTTCGCATCGGCGTGGTTCAACACGGTCAAGGGCTTTGCTGCGGTGCTGGCCAGCGGCGTGCTGGAAGCGGTCGCGCAGGGACGCCGCCATTTCCATTCCACCGTGCTGGTCGAGCGGCTTGGCGAACAGCCGTGGCTGGCCGAAGGGCCGCAGCTTGGCGCGCGCCTGCATGCGCAGGTGCAGGCGTTGACCTCGGCCGATCTCTACCTGCTGGTCGCGTTGGTCGCGCTGGCCTTCATTCCCCTCATTGCCTGGATGCCCACCCGCATCCATCCGCCACGTGCCGTGGCCTGATCCCCTTCGCAGGAATCCCCTCATGACGATCAATCGAACGTATCTCAACGCGGGCCTCGGCCTGGGCGTACTGCTTCTGGCCGGTGCTGCCTGGCTGCTGCTGCGCGACGGCCGCCACCAGACCACCAACAACGCCTATGTGGTTGCTGATTACACCGTAGTCGCACCGAAGATCGCCGGCTTCGTCAGCGCGGTGAACGTGGAAGACAACCAGGCGGTGAAGGCCGGTGACGTGCTGGCCCGTATCGATGACCGCGACTACCAGGTCGCGTTGCAGGCCGCCCGCGCCGACCTGGCCAATGCGCGTGCGCAGCTGGCCAACGCGCAGGCGGCGCTGGCACAGCAGGGCTCGCTGATCGAACACGCCCAGGCGAGTGTGGATGTCAGCCGCGCCGAACTGACCCTGGCCAGCGCCGACCAGCAGCGTTACCGCGAGCTGGCCCGCGACGGTGCCGGTACCGTGCAGAACGCGCAGCAGGCGCAGTCGAAGCAGGCCGTGGCCAGTGCACATCTGCAACAGGGACAGGCCGCGTTGTCGACCGCACGCCAGCGCACTGACATCCTCGCTGCCGGGGTGCAGGCCGCACAGGCGGCCGTGCAGCGTGCCGAAGCCGCACAGGCGCGCGCCGAACTGGATCTTTCGCACACCGAACTGCGTGCACCGATCGATGGCGTGGTGGGACGCCGCGCAGTGCGCGTCGGCGCCTACCTGACCCCGGGCACGCCGGTGGCCGCAGTCGTGCCGCTGCAGCGCGCCTTCGTTGTCGCCAACTTCCAGGAGACGCAGATGACCCGCATGCAGCCGGGGCAGCAGGTCGAACTGACGGTGGACGTGTTCCCCGGCACGCGGCTGCGTGGCCATATCGACAGCATCGCCCCGGCCACGGGGGTGACGTTCGCCGCGGTGGCGCCGGAAAACGCGACCGGCAACTTCACCAAGGTGGTGCAGCGCATTCCAGTGAAGATCGTGCTGGAGCCGGAGCAGGCATTGCTGGGCCAACTGCGTGCCGGCATGTCGGTGGAAGCCAGCGTGGATCTGCAGCGTCCGCAGCGGGTGCAGAGCGCGCAGCGCGAGCGGCACCGCACGGGCGGGGAAGGCGCATGATCCGCGTATTCCCGCGTGTACTGGCTGCAGCGGCACTGTGCACGGCGTTGACCGCCTGCACGCTGGGACCGGACTTCGTGCGCCCGCAGGCCGACCTGCCCACGCAGTGGCAGGGCGAAGCGGTGGCTTCAGCTGCGCTGGATGACGACGCCAGCTGGTGGTCCGGTTTCGATGATCCGCTGCTGGGGCAACTGGCGACGCAGGTACTACAGGCCAATCTCGACCTGCAGCTGGCCGCCAACCGGGTGCAGCAGAGCCGCGCCGCGCGTGGCTTCACCGCGGCCGACCGGCTGCCCAGCGTCGGCGCCACTGCCAGTGGCGTACGCGCGCGCAACAGCGAGGTAGGCCTGAACGATCCGTCCGGTAATGGCGGTCGCGATGACTATGGGCTGTTCCAGGCCGGCATCGGCATGAGCTGGGAACTGGATCTGTGGGGACGCGTACGCCGTCAGGTGGAAGCGGCCGACGCACGCGTGCAGATAGCTGAGGAAGATGCACACGCGGTGCGCATCGCGCTGCTGGCCGAGACCGCGCGTGATTACCTGCAGTTGCGCGCGACGCGCCAGCTGCTGGCCATCACCGAGGACAACCTCAGCATCGCCCACGACACCAAGCGGCTGACCGAAGCGCGCCAGCGCCAGGGCGTGGCCAGCACGTTGCAGGTCTCCAGTGCGGCGGCGCAGGTCGCTTCGCTGCAGGCCCGCATTGCGCCGCTGCGGCACCGCGAATCGCAGCTGCGCAATGCACTCGCGTTCCTGCTGGCACAGCCGCCGCAGGCGCTGGACGCGCAGCTGCAGAGCGCGCGCCGCGATTGGCCCGCGTTGCCGACCATGGCCGTGGGCGTGCCCAGTGAACTGGCCGAGCGTCGCCCGGATGTCCGCCGTGCCGAGGCTGCGCTGCATGCTGCCACGGCGGGAATTGGCGTGGCCAAGGCCAGCTTCCTGCCGCGCATCACCTTGAATGGCGATGCCGGTTTCCAGGCCAGGCAGCTGGATGATCTGGATGGCTGGAACGCGCATCGCTTCAGTATCGGCCCGTCGATCAGCCTGCCGATCTTCCAGGGCGGACGCCTGAAGGCCAACCTGGCGCTGAGCAGGCTGCAGCAGCAACAGGCGGCCCTGCAGTTCCGCCGTACCGTGCTGCAGGCCTGGCATGAAGTGGACGACGCCATCGATGGCTACGCCGCCGAACAGCAGCGTGCCGCGCAGCTGCACGTGGCGGTGGATGAGAGCGAGACGGCGCTGGGTGCGGCGCGTCGGCAGTACCAGGCCGGCGTGGTCGACATGCTGGATGTGTTGAGCACCCAGCGCATCGCGCTGGACAACCAGGCCGCGCTGGCCAACAGCCAGGCGACCGCCGCGATTGCACGCCTAGAGCTGTATCGCGCACTGGGCGGCGGTTGGTAAGGCGCAGGTTGGGTAGTGCCGGCCGCTGGCCGGCAGATGCCGTATGCATGAGTTGCCGGCCAGCGGCCGGCACTATCCTGGCAGGCAGCCCGCGTCAGGCCGCCGGCTTTTCGCGTTTGCGGAACAGCAGATAAGGCCAGATACCGATCAACACCGCTGCGAT
The DNA here is from genome assembly GCF_002966815.1 of Stenotrophomonas sp. MYb57. NCBI lineage: Bacteria > Pseudomonadati > Pseudomonadota > Gammaproteobacteria > Lysobacterales > Lysobacteraceae > Stenotrophomonas > Stenotrophomonas sp. MYb57. The sequence goes on along the minus strand of NZ_CP023271.1, from coordinate 3,915,867 downwards.
GACCGTGCCGTAGACCAGGGCGAACACTGACTTGCCCGGCTCGGTCCAGACCATGCCCAGCAGAAGCAGGCCGAACACGATGGTCGGCCCGCCCAGCAGGATCATGGCGAAGGTCTTTATCCGTCCGCTGGTGGGCGCATTGGCGAGCTTGCCGACCATGTCGGTACCACCGAAATGCACCTGCAGTGCATCGTTGGTGGAACGGGCGGGCTGCGGTTTTGCGGGTTCCGGCGGCGCTACCGGTTGCTGCAGGTCCATGTCCTGAGTCGCCGACGGCAGCAGGTCCGACAGGTTGGTCTGCTCGATGAGCGCTTTCAGCTTGGGGTCCATGTGCAATCCGTGCAGTCGCCTTTGGCGGCGGCACGATACCAGCACACCCAGATGCCGGGTAGTGCCGGCCGCTGGCCGGCAGCTCGGCAAGGTGAAGCCGGTAGTGGCCAACCTTGGTTGGCAGCCTTCAGGAAAGCGCCAACCAAGGTTGGCGCCTACCAGAGCCGGAACTCAACGCACGTCGCGCAGTTCCCAGTGGTGCCCGGCCAGCAGGCGCAGGCGCTGCTTGAACACGTCACTGTCGATGCGGGTGGTGGCCACCAGGTTGATGCGCAGGTCCTTCTGCTCACCGGTCACGGTGGCCTCCGGATCGGTCGCGCCCCACTGCGGCTCCACCGCATCCGGGTCCGGCTGCTTGTCGCGCCAGCGCTCGAACAGGCTGCCATTGCGCAGCGCGTTCTGCAGTTCTTCGGCGAAGCCGGCAGCGCCCTGCGAATGGAAAGACAGGTCGGGGTCGTTGCCGCGGGCCTTGGACGGTTCGGGCAGGCTGATGTGGTACTGCGCAGGCATGTTGATCTCCTTGAGGTGCGGCTAGGCTGGCATAGGCGCGGTGGAATCGATGTGCAGATTCCAGAGCGCGGTTGGCCTTCATTCAAATCGATGCGGCCCATCGGCAAAACCCACGGTGACCGCGCCCTTGCCGACGTTGACCATGCCGGTCAGGCTCATCACCGATTCGTACACGGTCACGCCATGGTCGGCGCAGACCTCCTTCATCTGCGCATAGCCGGGCAGGGCACGCAGCTCGTCCAGTTCGCCGCCGTAGCTGACGCACACGGTCGGCGTCATCAGGCCGGCGCGTACGCGCTGGCCGACCACGCCGAACAGCTTCAGCACGGCATTGTCGAAACCCTTGATCTTCGCCACCGGCCCGGTCTGCCCGCGATAGCCATGCAACACCGGCTTGATGTCCAGCGCACTGCCCAGTGCGGCGCTGAGCAGGCCGACGCTGCGGTCGCCCTTGTGCCGGGCGCGGGCACGCATGTAGTACAGGTCGCGGGTGACCATGTAGCCGTGCACGTTGCCGGCCAGTTCTTCCAGGCGCTCGCGGATCTGCTGCACGCTGGCATCACTGGCGCGCAGCCGCACCGCTTCCACCGCCGTCACCGCCTGGGCGGCGAACAGGTTCTGGGTATCCAGCACGCGCAGCGCGAATGGCGAGTTGAAGCCGGCCGCCTGCCGCACCGGCTTGTAGTCGTTGAGGATGGCGAAGCTGGCCTGCAGTGCATTGTCGTGGATCGGGCTGCGGGTCTTGGTGATGGTCATGCAGAACACATGGTCGTAGTCGATCACCAAGCGTTGCAGGAACAGGTCGCGGATCTGGTTGACGCTGAAGGGGATGGTCTCCGCTTCGGCGCCGTGCTCGGCGACGTGCGCGTGCAGGAAGCTGAGCGTTGCCTGCTCGTCGCGGTGGTCGGCGAGCACCGCTTCGCCGATCCGCACGGTGATCGGCAGCAGCACGATGTTGTGCTCGGCAATGAAGTCCTGCGGCAAGTCGCAGGCCGAGTCGACGACGATTCCGATGCGCATCCGCGGCTCCCCCTCCAGGGCGGTTGTAGGTTCGGAAATGTGAAAACTATCTCAAAACGGGGGCGGGCGCGCGAGGGAAACGCGCCGCTCCCTGTTCAGCGACTGCGCTGCACCGCCACCGGCAGGGCCACCGCCTGCTGCCAGTCCGGCCGGTCCAGCAGGCTGGGGTCGTCCAGCACCGCCGCCATCAGCGGGTGGGTATCGTTGCCCCAGAACAGTTCGCCGTCGATGGCCAGGGTCGGCACGCCGAACACCCCGGCCTCGATCGCCGCCTCGGTGTTGCGTCGCAGCTGCTCCTTGATGGCCGGCTCGCCAATGGCCGCCTCTACGTCGCTGATACCCAGCCGGGCGGCGGGTTCGCGCAGGGCCTCGGCCGTGTCGCCGGCGTGGCCGTCGCGCCAGATCCAGTCGAACAGCGCATCCACCGCCGCAGTGCTGGCACCGGCGGCCAGGCACAGGCGCAGGGCCGCCAGCGGATTGAACGGGTGCCCGGGCGGGAAGCGCAGCGGGGTGCCCTCGGCCTGCGCAGTCCACAGCAGCTGGCGGTACATGAAGCGGCGCTTGGCCGGTATCTCCGCCGGGCCCAGGTTGCCCAGATGGTGCAGTACCGCACCAAAGGCGATGGGTACCGGTTGGATGCGCCCGAACTGCGGCAGCTGCTTCACCTTCTGCCAGTGCAGGTAGGAATAGGGCGAGACGAAGTCGAAATACCAGCGCAGGGTGGGCATCGATGGCTCCTGGTTAGGGTCAGGGCTGCGCGTTGCGCTGCAGGTAGCGGTCGCGCAGTTCGGTCTGGCGCGAGCGCATCGGCATCGCGCGGCCGCCCAGCCAGACCTGTTCGGCATAGTGCGCCACATCCAGCGGATCGCCTTCCCACAGCACCAGGTCGGCACGCTTGCCCGGCTCGATGCTGCCGATCTGGTCGGCCACGCCCAGCACCTCGGCCGGTACCCGGGTCAGCCCGGCCAGTCCGTCGGCCCAGGGCAGGCCATTGGCCACCGCGTTGCCGGCCAGCTGGCGCATCTTGCGTGCATTGTGCGAGGCGTCATCGCGCTGGGCGAAGGCAACCGGTACGCCCGCGCGCTGCAGCCGCGCGGCGTTTTCCAGGGTGGCGCCGATCTGGTCGAAGGTCGTCGGCAGGTTGCCCAGCGCGTCCACGAATACCGGCACCCTGGCTGCTGCCAGTTCCGGCGCCAGTTGCCAGGCCTCGGCACCGCCGGCAATGGCGATCTTCACCTTCTCGCGGGCCGCCCAGCGCAGCAGCTGGCGGATGTCGGCCGCGCGGTCCACTTCCACCACGATGCGGCCCTGCCCGGACAGATAGCGGGCGAGCGTGCGGCGGCCGGCCGGGGTCAGCAGCGCATGCGGCGAGTCGGCGGCCACCTGGCCGCGTGCCTCGTCCACCATCTGCTGCAGCAGCATCCATTGCGCCGCGCGCGATTGACCGGTCAGTTCAGATGCTGCAGCACCCAGGCGCAGGAACAGCGCGCGCGGGCCGATCGGGTCGGCACTGCCATCGAAACGCACCACGCCGCCCTGGCCGGCAACGAAGCCACCGCCGGTGGCCGCGCCCAGCGCAGTGAAGCCGATGCCGTCCAGGCGCGCCACCGGAATCAGCACGGATGCCGGGTTATAGGCCAGTGTCACGTCGAACTCCGGGCGCAGCGGCTGCTCGCCGATCTTCAGTGCGCTGTCGACCGTGCTTGATTCACCGGATACTTCCTCGATGCCGATCTCGGTGATGCCACCGAACAGGGCAGGGGTCAGCATGCGGCCCTTGGCTTCGACCACCGGCACACCGGCCGGTGCGGACAGGCCCCGGCCCACCGCACGGATGATGCCGCCCTGCACCAGCACATCGGCATCTTCCACGTTGCCACGTGCGCTGGCGGTAGCGACCGTCGCACCGCGCACCAGCAGGTCCTGCGCCGAGGCTGCGGTTGTCATCACCAACAGCGCAACCAAGGTAGCGCCGGGCCATGCCCGGCGGCGCTTGTTCAACATGCCCATCAGCGCAACTCCTGTCCAAGCTGGAAATCCGACCGCGGCGTTGCCGATGGCGTGCTGCGGTCGTACACACGGCGGCCATCGACGAACACCTGCTCGGCCAGTGCATACGAACTGAAGGGATTGCCGTTCCAGATCACCACGTCGGCCATCTTTCCGGCCTCCAGCGTGCCGGTCTGCGCCTCGATGCCCAGCGCCTTGGCGGCGTTGGCGGTCATCCAGGTGATCGCGCGTTCCGGCGCGATCTCCGGCATGTGCGCGCGGCGCGCGGCGGCCATCACCTTGGCTGCCTCCTGGTTCAGGCGCTGGATGCCCTCGGGCGAGTCGGAGTGGACAATGGCGCAGCTGTTCTTCGGCCGGTCGACCAGCGCGATGTTTTCGGCGATGCCGTCGAAGGCTTCCATCTTGAAGCCCCACCAGTCGGCCCACAGTGCCCCGCACACGCCTTCGGTCGCCAGCCTGTCGGCCAGTTTGTAGGCCTCCACGCCGTGGTGGAAGGCGGCCACCTTGAAGCCGAATTCCTTGGACAGGTCGAGCATGGTGGCCATTTCATCGGCGCGATAGCAGTGGATGTGCACGCGGATATCGCCCTGGATCGCACCGGCGAGCGTATCCAGCTTGAGGTCGCGCTTGCCGCCGGCATCACCGGCGCTGTCGCCCTTGTCGCTGCCGAACCAGCCCTTGCGCTTGGCCGGCTTCGGCTTGTTCTTGGCGATGTAGTCGGCTGCGTCGATGAAGGCTGCGCGGTAACCGGCCACGTTGCCCATCCGCGTTGCAGGTGCCACGCCCTTGCCGCCACCGTAGACGCGCTTGGGGTTTTCGCCGCAGGCCATTTTCAGGCCCCACGGTGCGCCGGGGAACTTCATCGCCTGGTAGGTGGTGGCAGGCACGTTCTTCAGCGTTACGCCGCGGCCACCGACCAGGTTGGCCGAGCCGGGCAGCACCTGCATGCTGGTCACTCCGCCTGCCAGTGCCGCCTGGAAACCGGGGTCCTGCGGCCATACCGAATGCTCGGCCCAGACGTTGGCGGTGACCGGCGCGGTCATCTCGTTGCCGTCGCTGTGCGCGCCGACACCGGGGCTGGGATAGACGCCCAGGTGCGAGTGCACGTCGATCAGGCCGGGCGTCACCCACTTGCCGTCGGCGTTGATGCGGGTGACGCTGGCATCGACCTGCAGCGCATCGCCGACGGCGACGATGCGGCCATCGCGCAGCAGCACATCGGCGTTGTCGAGGCGCTGGCCGGTGCCGGTCAGCACCGTTGCGTTCTGGATCAGCAGCGGCCCATCGGGGTGCGCCTGGTAGGTGCTCGGGTAGGGATCGGCCACGAAGCGCGAAGCGCCCACGGCCGGCGCCGTGCTCAGCGATACCAGCGCCAGACCCAACCCGGCGCGCAACAACGTCGATGTCATGCAGATCCCCTTGGCAGCGTGTTCAACCCACCGACGCTAGCCGGGGAGCGGCGTGCTTGCCAAGTGTCCTTTTTCACGGGTCGCCATCGGCCATCTCGACGGCAACGACCGCCTCCCGGAAAATGGTGCTCCCCACGCCGTACCGGAGCGCCCATGAAGAGCAAGCAGGACATCGTCGACAACTGGCTTCCGCGCTATACCGGCGTGCCTCTGGACCAGTTCGGCCAGCACATCCTGCTGACCAACTTCGGGGGCTACCTGCATACGTTCTCCGCGCTGACCGGGGCGCCGGTGATCGGCCTGGACCGGCCGATGGCCAGCGCCACCATCGACGGCATCACCATGATCAACTTCGGCATGGGCAGCCCCAATGCCGCGATCATCATGGATCTGCTGTCGGCGGTGATGCCCAAGGCCGTGCTGTTTCTGGGCAAGTGCGGCGGGCTGAAACGCAAGAACGAGCTGGGCGACCTGGTGCTGCCGATCGCGGCCATCCGCGGCGAGGGGACCTCGGGCGACTACCTGCCGCCGGAAGTGCCGGCCTTGCCGGCCTTCGCCCTGCAGCGTGCGGTTTCGACCATGATCCGCGACCTCGGCCATGATTACTGGACCGGCACCGTCTACACCACCAACCGCCGGGTCTGGGAGCACGACGAGGCCTTCAAGGAGCGGCTGCGGGCGATGCGCTGCATGGCCATCGACATGGAAACCGCGACGATCTTCGCTGCCGGCTTCGCCAACCACATTCCCAGCGGGGCCCTGCTGCTGGTTTCAGACCAGCCGATGATCCCGGACGGGGTGAAAACCGAGGCGTCCGACGCCAAGGTCAGCTCGCAGTTCGTGGAAAACCATATCCAGATCGGCATCGAGGCGCTTAAGCTTATCCGGCGCAACGGCAAGTCGGTCCGCCACCTGCGCTTCGACGAATGATGATGATGGCCTGGCGCGGCGCGCCGGCCCTGGGGAGTAGGTGATGGACGTTGCCGCGCAAGTGGTGGATTTCTGGAAAGACGCGGGCCCTGAAAAGTGGTTCGCCCGCGATGATGCGTTCGACGCGCGGTTCCGTACGCTGTTCGCGGACGAACACCACGCTGCCGCATCGCGCGCGCGCGAGCACTGGCTGGGCAGCGCCGAGGGCGCGCTGGCGCTGATGCTGCTGCTGGACCAGTTCCCGCGCAACTGCTTCCGCGGCACGGCCCATTCCTATGCCACCGATGGCCTGGCACGGCACTACGCCACGCGCGCGATCGAAGAGGGGCTGGACCTGCAGCTGGTCCCCAAGCTGCGCGCCTTCATCTACCTGCCGTTCGAGCACTCCGAAGATCCGCTGGACCAGGACCGCTCGGTCGCGATGTTCGACGTGCTGGGTGACAAGGAATACCTGCAGTACGCCGAACTGCACCGCGACATCATCCGCCGCTTCGGCCGGTTCCCGCACCGCAATGCGGTGCTTGGCCGCATTCCGTCGCCGGAAGAACTGGATTACCTGGCCGAAGGCGGGTTTGCCGGGTAACCGGAACGTCAGCCCCCGCGCTTGGGGCACGGAAGGAGTAGATCCACACCACGCGTGGATGGGCTCAACAAAAAACGCCGGCTTTCGCCGGCGTTTTTCCTGTGCATCAAGCGCAGCCGATCAGTACTTCGGCACGCCGTTGTCCACTTCGTCCGACCAGGCATCGATGCCGCCGGTGACGTTGAATACCTTGCTGAAGCCCAGCGCACGGAACTGCTCTGCTGCCTGCGCGCTGCGGCCACCGTGGTGGCACAGGAAGGCCAGGGCGGTGTCCTTGGGCAGGGCTTCCAGCTCGGCGCGGCCGTTGCCATCGAAGCTCTTGAACGGTACGCCGACAGCAGCGATGGCGCGTTCTTCGGCCGGGCGCACGTCCACCAGCATCACGTTGCCGGCACGCACCAGGTCGTCGGCATCACGCACGCTGATTTCCTGCACCGGCTTGGGCGCGTTCGGGTTGTCGATCGCCAGGCCCTTGCCACGGATGTCGTCGACCCAGTCGATGGTGATGCCATCGGCGCGGCGGGCGCTGGCCAGGTCGAACTGCACGCGCAGGCCGTTGGACTCGGCGGCGATCGCGCCTTCATCGTACGGGGCCAGCTGGAAGTTCGGCTGGAAGCGGGCATCGATGCCCAACTGCAGCGACGCACCCGGTGAATCGGCCAGCGCTCCCTTCAGCATTTCCACCGCGGCGGGGGTGACGGTGATGCGCGGCGGGGTGCGGTCCGGTGCAGCCAGGCCCAGCACGCTGCTCAGCTCGCCGCTGGCGGCCATCTGCAGCACGATGTCGCTGCCGCCGACCAGTTCGCCGTCGATGTACAGCTGCGGGATGGTCGGCCAGTCGCCATAGGCCTTGATGCCTTCACGGATCTCCGCGTCAGCCAGCACGTTGACGTGGGCGAACTCCACGCCCAGGTCCTGCAGGGCACCCACGGCCTTGGCCGAGAAGCCGCACTGCGGCATCGACGGCTGGCCCTTCATGAACAGCACGACGCGGTTGTCGTTGAGGATGGTTTCGATGCGCGAACGCAGGGCGGGATCGAGGGACATGGCAGTCATGGGTCCGAAAAATTCGAATCATCAATTCTACCCCCCATGGCATCATGGGGCATGACCAACGCAGGAACATTGCATCGCATCCCTACCCGGCCCTGGCGCTGGGTGCCCTGGCTGGTGCTGTCGCAGCTGGCCGTGATCCTGGTCTGGGTGCTGGCGGGCTGGCACTGGGGCCTGGCCCTGATGGTGGCAAGCCACGCGTTGTTCATGGTGCCGGTGTTCCTGCCCAACAGCCGCTTCTACGCGCCGGTGCTGAGCCGGTTGCCCGAGGCTGGCAACAGCGTCTGGCTGACCATCGACGACGGCCCCAGTGAACAGACCCCGGCGGTGCTGGATCTGCTGGATCGGCACCAGGCGAAGGCGACCTTTTTCCTGGTCGGCGAGCGCGTATTGGCGCATCCGGCCTTGGTGGAGGAGATCCTGCGTCGCGGACACGACCTCGGCAACCACAGCCACAGCCATCCGCAGGCGCGCTTCTGGCGGCTGGGCCCGGGCACGATGGCGGCGGAGATCGAGGGCTGCCAGCAGGCGCTGCAGGCGGTGAGTGGGCGACCGGTGCGCTGGTACCGCTCGGTGGTGGGCATGACCAACCCGTTCGTGGCGCCGGTACTGCGCAAGCTGGGCCTGGTGCGCGTGGGCTGGAGCGCCCGCGGTTATGACGGCGTCGGCTGCACCCCGGATGGCGTGCTGGCGCGTCTGCTCCCGGACCTGCGCCCGGGCGCGATCGTGCTGCTGCATGAAGGTGCCGCACATGGCCACAACCTGGCCATCATCGAACGGGTGCTGCAGGTGCTGGACGAGCGCGGCCTGAAAGCCGAACTGCCGGCCAGGTGACCGGTAGCGCCGGGCCACGCCCGGCGAGCGCGCAGCGCGGCAAGAGCGAAGCGACCCGCGTTTGCCCTTCGCTTTTCTCTTGTCTTCCGTGGTGGACGCGCCCGTAAACCGTCCGTGCCCGGGTGGGATGGGCTGCGCGGGGTATCCGCGCCATGGATAGCGCGGCTAAGCCCCCAAGGAGGGGTTCACGGCGTCCCCGCGCAGCCCATCCCGCCCGGGCAGCCCCCGTAGACCGCCGCCCACCACGAGGGGCTCAGCCGTTGGCCGCAGTTCCCGGCCGCTCGGCCACCAGCAACCAGCTGTTGAACGGCGTGCGCCCATGCAGCGGACGCAACGGAGCCACCTGCATGCCGGCAGCCGCCAGCGTGGCCTGCAGCCGCTGCGGATCCGGGTAGTGGCGAGGTCGCGTGCCCATCCAGCCGACCAGCCAGGCCAGTCGGTCAGCCACCCGCGTGGTGCGGTCGCGGCGGTCGCCGGTTGCCAGCGGCGTGCGCAGCAGCAGGCGGCCACCGGGCGCGACCCGCGCGCTCACCGCGCGCAGCAGCTCTAGTTGCGGCGCTTCGTCCAGGTACTGCAGCACATCCAGCAGCAGCACATGCCCACCATGCACCGGCAACGGCGCCTGCACATCCAGACAGTCGAACCGTACGTCGGCCAGGCCGCTGCCGGCGCGCTGCGCACGGGCGATTTTGTCGCTGTCCACGTCCACCCCGAGATACCCCTGCTGGCGACCGCGCTGGCGCAGCACATGTGCGAACAGGCCCAGCCCGCAGCCCAGGTCGAGCACCGGCTGGCCGTCATCGGGAAGGTGCTGCAGCACGCCGTCATACAGCGGGTCGCTGCCCAGCTTGCCGCGCGTGTAGTAGTAATCGCGGCGGCTGCCCCAGGCCTGCATCGGCCGGAAGGACTCGGCGATCAGGCGCGCCTGCCCGGCATCCAGCGGCGAACAGGGCAGGGGCGTGCCGTTCCGTGGCGTGCCGTCCATCGTCTCAGTCCGTCCTGCCCAGCAGGTGTGCGGCCACCGGCAGCGCACGCGCGCTCCACAGCGCGTACATCCGTGCGGACGGGTGCAGGCCATCCTCGGCGATCATCGCCGGGTCAGCGCCGGTGTCGCGGCTGATATCGGTGATGTCGACGAAGGCCACGCCCTGCTGGGTGCTGATCACCTCGGCGGCAGCGTTGAACTCGTCGGTTTCCAGTTCGATCTGGCCCAGGTCGCGGCCGCTGCCTGCACCGTACGGCGTGGTGCCCCAATCCGGGAAGGACAGCACCAGGACCCGGTCCGCACGGCCGCCGGCAAAACCAATCGCGCGTTGCAGCAGGGCCTGGAACTGCACCTGGTACTCGTCCAGCGGACGCCCGCGATACTGGTTGTTGACGCCGATCAGCAGGCTGACGAAGTCGAACGGCCCTTGCGGCGCAACGTCGTTGATGCCGGCATCGAGCTCGTCGGTGGTCCAGCCGGTGGTGGCGATGGTCTGCGGGTCGCCCAGCGCGATGCCCTGCGCGCGCAGGGCGGCGGCGAGCTGATGCGGCCAACGGCCGTCGACCGCGACCGCTTCACCGATGGTGTAGGAATCGCCCAGGGCCAGATACGACAAGCCCATCGATCAAGCCACCGACCGGCGGGGCTTCAGCGGCACCACCTTGGTGGCGTCTTCGGCACGGCGGGTGAGGGCGCGGTCGATACGGGCGAACACGTCGCGCATCACCGACGCCTCCGGCAGCAGGGTCACGCGGAAGTGATGGCGGTAAGGCACGTTGAAGCTCGAGCCCGGCACCACCAGCACGCCGTCGTTGTTCATCAGGTCCAGCGCGAAATTATGATCGTCGAAGCCCTTGGCAGCGGCACCGACCACGGCCGGGAACGCGTACAGCGCGCCGGCGGGGGCAACCAGCGACAGGTGTTCGCTGGCCTCGCAGGCTTCGATCACCGCACGACGGGTTTCATACAGGCGGCCACCCGGCGCGCACAGCTCCGAAATGGTGTCCGGGCCGTTCACTGCGGCGTCGATGGCGTACTGGCCCGGCACGTTGGCGCACAGGCGCAGTGCGCCCAGCAGGTCCAGCGCGGCGCGGAAGTCGCCCAGCCGCGCGTCGTCGCCGCTGAGGTGCGCCCAGCCCACCCGCCAGCCGCAGGCGCGGTGCACCTTGCTCAGGCCGCCGAAGGTCAGGCAGGGATGGTCACCGGCCAGCGGTGCGACCGGCTGGAACACCGCGTCGTCGTACAGGATCTGGTCGTAGATCTCATCGACAAGCAGCAGCAGGTTGTGGCGGCGCGCGATCTCCACCACTTGCTCCAGCAGCTCACGCGGGTAGCTGGCACCGCTGGGGTTGTTCGGATTGATCAGCACGATGGCGCGGGTGCGCGAGGACACCAGCGTCTCGATCTCGCTCGGGTCCGGCTGGAAGCCGTTCTCGGCGGCGCAGCGGTAATACACCGGGCGGCCGTCGTTGAGGATGGTCGAGGCCGACCACAGCGGGTAGTCCGGCGAGGGCACCAGCACTTCGTCGCCCGGGTTGAGCAGCGCACGCAGCGACAGGTCGATCAGCTCGCTGACACCGTTGCCGACGAACACGCGGTCCGGATGGGCATCCGGTGCGCCACGGCGGGCGTAGGCGGCGGCGATGGCCTCGCGGGCGACCGGCAGGCCCTGCTGGTGGGTATACGGATCGGTGCGACCCATGTCATCGGCGATCGCGCGCTGCAGGTGTTCCGGTGCACGGAAGCCGAAAGCGCCGGGATTGCCGATGTTGAGCTTGATCAGCTTGTGGCCCTGCGCTTCCAGCTCCCGGGCTCGCCGTGCCAGTTCTCCGCGGATTTCGTAGCGCACTTCGGAAAGGCGCTCGCGGATGACCAGGGGTTTGGGCGAGGGAGTGGACATGGGCGGTGGGCCGCAAAAGGCATGGGGCTTCCATGGTAGCGGAATTGCTGCAGCGCATGGCAAGGGCCGCAGGGCCCGCCAACATTGGGCTGGGCGGCACCACACAGGTAGAATGGCGGCGATGACCCAGACCCCCGATTTCACCGCTCTGCAGACCATTGGCTGGCCCTGGCCGGGCCCGCCGCAGCAGGCCGACTGGCAGGCTGTGATGGCCGCACACCCGCAGGCCCACCCGGCGCGGGTGATCGAGCAGCATCGCACCCACTATGTGGTGGCTGATGGCCCGGAGGCATCGATCAAGGCCGAATCGCTGCCGGAGTGGCAGCGCCCGCGCTTCCCCAGCCACGAACGGCCGGCGGTGGGCGACTGGGTGCTGCTGGATGGCATCCGCATCGTTGCCCTGTTGCCGCGACGTACCGCCATCAAGCGTGGCGCTGCCGGTGAGCATTACCACCAGCAGGTGATCGCCGCCAACATCGATACCGTCTTCATCGTCTGTGGCCTGGATGCGGACTTCAATCCGCGCCGTATTGAGCGCTACCTGCTGCTGGTGGGCGGTGGCGGTGCCGAACCGGTGGTGGTGCTGACCAAGGCCGACCAGACCGAGTACAGCGAAGATGCGCTGGCGGTACTGGAAGAACTGGAGATGCAGGGCATCGCCCTGCACGCGATCAATGGCCTGGATGCCGACAGTGTTGCAGTGCTGGAGCCGTGGCTGGGCCCCGGCCGCACGGTGGTGCTGGTGGGTTCTTCCGGTGCGGGCAAGTCGACGCTGACCAACACGCTGTTGGGCGAGCAGCGGATGAAGACCAATACGGTGCGCGCCAACGATTCGCGCGGCCGCCATACCACCACCCACCGCGCACTGATGCCACTGCCGATGGGCGCCTGCCTGATCGATACGCCGGGCATGCGCGAACTGAAGCCGACCGGCGAAGAAACGCTGGCCGAAGGCGGTTTCGCCGACATCGAAGCGCTGGCCGCGCAGTGCCGCTTCCGCGACTGCATGCACCAGCAGGAACCCGGCTGTGCCGTGCGTGCGGCGATCGATGCCGGCGAGATCGAAGAGAGCCGGCTGCTGAACTACTTCAAGTTGAAGGAAGAAGTGGCCGCCGCCGCCGCCAAGCTGGCCGTGCGCCAGGCCGAGACCGCGCAGGAACGCGGTGGCAGGAAGGGCAAGAGCCAGCAGTTCCGCCCGGCGGGCAAACCGCGCCGGCGCTAAGGCTGGAGAATGGTGGCTGCCAACCTTGGTTGGCACTGTCACGGCAGGGGCAGCCCAGTAGATCCACGCCATGCGTGGATGCTTCCCGCGCATGCATATCTGTGCCAACCAAGGTTGGCACCTACCAACGCGCGGGCAGGGCGTTATAGTCCGCCCATGGAACCGACCGCGACGCTGGACCGTGACGTGGCCCACCATGCAGCGCTCGATGCGCGCCTGGTCGAGGCCGTAGGAGGCATCCGCCTGCTGGGCCTGACCAGCTGGCCGGCGACACTGCAGGCACCCTTCCTGGACAGCGTGGCCCGTGGCCAGCCGACGCTGCCGGTGGTCGACTACCCGAAGCTGGACTTCAGCGACGAGCGTCGCGCGCTGGCCGCGCTCGCTGCCGAGTGTGACGAAAGCCATCCGCTGGGCCATTACGTGCAGCAGTCCGCGCAGAGCTGGGATCTGGCAGCGCAGCTGCTGGAAGGCCTCGGTACCGCGGCCGTGGATGCTTGTTCGATGCAGTTGTTCGGTTCGCCCGAGCAGCCGTTGCCGGGCAACGGACCGAGCACGCGCGATGCGGCGCGCCACTTCATCCAGATTGCTGCCGAACTGGATCACGAACTGCTGGCACCGGAAGAGCAGGTGCCGGTCTCGGCCATCGCCCTGCAGCTGCAGCTGCAGAATGATCTCGATGCGTTCTTTGAATCACGCATCATCCAGGTGCAGTTGGACCCGGAGCTGGTCTCGAAGGCGGCTGCAGGACCGACCCGCATCCGCCTGCGCACCAGCGCGCGTTTCAGCGCTTACGACCGCGCGCAGCTGTTCCACCACGAAGCGCTGGTGCATTCGTTGACGGCGTTGAACGGTCGCGCGCAGCCGGTGCTGCCGAGCCTGGCGCTGTCCTCGCCACGGGTGACGGCCACCCAGGAAGGACTGGCGACGTTTGCCGAGCAGATCACCGGCAGCATCGACATCGAGCGCCTGAAGCGCATCAGCCTGCGAACCGAGGCGATCGCGATGGCGCGCGAAGGTGCGGACTTCATCGAGGTGTTCCGCTACTTCTGCGATGCGGGGCAGAACCCGGAAGAGAGCTTCGCCTCGGCGCAGCGGGTATTCCGCGGTGTGCCGCCGAGTGGCGGCCTGGCCTTCACCAAGGACACGGTGTACCTGCGCGGGCTGGTGTCGGTGCATACCTTCTTCCGCCACATGCTGGCCGAGGATCGCCTGCAGGTCTGCCGCTGGTTGTTCGCCGGCAAGATGAGCCTGACCGATGCGATCGCGTTCGCCCCGCTGTTCGAATCGGGTGTGCTGAAGCCACCGCGCTGGCTGCCGCACTGGATGAGCCGGGCCAACGGCCTGGCTGGCATGCTGGCGTTCTCGCTGTTCGCCAACCGCATCCGGATGGACCAGCTGGCGCCGGAATGAAATGCGTTGGCGGGATGATGCGCTGGCGCCTCGATTGATATCGGTTGGCGGCGGTGGGGCACCCTGGCCAGGACACGCCGTAAACCCATCCATGGGGGCTCGATCGGCGCATCCATGCGCCTCACGGTCCTGGCCAGGGTGCCCCACCGCCGCCAGACAGTTTCCCGCGCGGGCGGCAGCACATCACCGCGCCGAAGGGATTGCGCTTGAAAAGCAAAGAGCCGGGCACTGCCCGGCTCTTTGCTTTTGCTTTTGCTCTTGCTTTCCATTGCCTCCGCGCCGGCGCGGGGAACTGTCCAGCGCGGGTAGGCAGGCCCATGCAGGACCGTTGGCGCCATGGATGGCGCCATCGAGCCCCCATGGATGGGTTTACGGCGTGTCCTGCATGGGCCTGCCTACCCACGCCATGCAGGAACAATCAACGCGCCGCAGCGCCCGCTTTCGACTTAGAACTCCGCCGCCACCGTCATGAAGATCTGCCGCGGGGCACTCGCATGGATTGCATACCGCGTGCCCTTCGGATCGGTCGGTGCGAACGAACTCAGCTGGCCCGCATAGCGCTTGTTGGTCAGGTTGGTCGCGTTCAACGACACCCGCACGTTGCGCAGGCCCATGCCCGGGCCGAAGTCGTAGCCGGCGCCGGCATCGAAGGTGGTCACGCCCGGCACCGACTGGTCGTTGGTGTAGGTGTAGTACCGCTTGCCGGTGTACTTGGCGCGCAGGCTGGCGAAGAAGCCATCGCGGTTCCAGCTGATCTCGCTGGACGCCATGCGCTGCGGCGTATCCACGGTGATCTTGCCGGCCACCGGTACGATCGCACCGCCCGAGGTGTAGTCATCCTCGTAGGTGGTCTTGTTCCAGGACAGCGCGTTGTACCACTGCAGGCCATCGACCGGCTTGAGGATGAAGGTCAGCTCTGCGCCATGGCTCTTCACCGAACCGACGTTGATGAAGCGCGTCACGCACTCCGGACGCGTGCCTACCTCGATGCTCGAGCACGGGTTCAACGACAGCAGACGGTTGTCGAACTTCACGTTGTAGGCCGCGATCGACGCCTGGTATTTCTCGCCGAAGGTACGGAAACCAGCTTCCAGGCTCTTGGACTTCTCCGGCTCCAGGCCGGCGCTGGCCGCGAACGATTCCGGCGACACCTGCAGCGGGCCACCGCTGCCGCCGCCGACGAAGGCTGCGATGTTCTCGGCGTACGAGGCGAACACTTCATTGTTGGCGTTGAGCTTGAAGCCCACGCCCAGCTGCGGCAGCACCGATTCCTTGGCGGTCAGCGTACCCGAGGCGATGCTGGTTTCCACGCCCGGCTGGGCCTTGGCAGTCATGCGCGTGTTGGGGCTCTTGATGCCCACGTCCACGGTCAGGCGCTGGTCGAGGAAGCGCATGCGGTCCTGCACATAGAACTGGCGGGTACGGATGTCGAAGTCCTGGTTGAACAGGCGACGGTCCGGATTCTGCAGGTACAGGTCGTCCAGGAACGGGCCGCTGATGTAGTAGAAGTTGCGCGAGACGTTATGGTCGTTCTGCTCGTACCACACGCCGGCTTCCAGTTCGTGGATGCCCAGCGTCCACGACAGCGCAGCGGTCACGCCATCGCGGTTGATGGTGTAGTTGGTGCTGCGGATCGAGATCGGCAGCATCCTGTCGGTGCCCGGGTAGGACGGCTGGCCCGGTGCCCACCAGTGGCCCTGGCCACGGTTTTCGTGGTGGTAGCCCAGCAGTTTCAGGCGGCCCTGTTCACCCAAGCGGATGTCGGCGTCGATCGAGTACAGGTTGTCATCGCGCAGCGCACGGCTCTGGTAGTAGGCATCGTCGATGCTGTTGACGCCGCCGCTGAATGCACAGCGTGCCTTGTTGTAGGTGCCCGGTGCGCAGTATGCAGCCGCGACGGCGCGATCCCAGTCCGGTGCATAGATGTTCCAGTCATAACCCAGGCCGCGCGCCAGCATGTCCTTGGACAGGTAGGCATAGTTGGCCTGGCTGGCGCGCGAGGTGGCGACAAAGGCACCGAAGCGGTTGTCGCCCACGTTCCATACCGCCTTGGCATTGAACTGGCGGGTGGTCTGGTTCTGGTACGGCGCGGCCCACATGTCCTGGTCCTGGTGCACGCCGGACACGTAGGCCGAGAAGCCGTTGATGTCGCCGGTGTCCACCCGCAGGTAGCCGCGGCGCTGGTTGTCATCGCCGACGGTGATGCTGGCGCGGCCGCCGAATTCGGTGGACGGGTCCATCGAGAAGTACTGGATGGTGCCGCCAAGGTTGCTGGTCGAGGCCACGCCCAGCGAGCCGATGCCCTGCGACAGCTCGGCGCCGGCCAGGTTCTCGGCGATCAGTGCACGGGCGATGCTCAGGCCGTTGTAGTTGCCGTAGCTGTTGTCGCCCAGCGGGATGCCGTCCAGCGTGTAACCCAGGCGGCTCTTGTCGAAGCCACGCAGGCTGATGGTCTGCGATTCCTCATTGGCACCGAACGCATCGTTGGACTGCACCGACACGCCGGGCAGGCGGTCGAGGATCTTCTGGCCGCTGGTACCCGGCGGCAGCACCTGCTTGTCGACGGTGGTGATGCGCTGCACCTGGCGGGTCTCGCCCTGGCCGATGACCGAGACGGTATCCAGCGTCTGCGCGCTCAGCGCGGTATCGGCGGTGGCGTCGGTGGCTTCAGCGGCATGGGCGCTGGCGGCGGAAAGCGCGATCGCCACGGCGATCGTCAGGTATCGGGTCTGCATGATGGTCCGTTGCATGGGGGATGGTCACCGGCCCGGGGGCGTGGTGCACGGCCACTATGCGAACGGAACATGAAACCTTGTTTACGGAGAACCAACGAACGGCGTCGTGGGAGAAGCCGCGCAGGGCGTGAATCCATCGGGGGAGGGAAGCAGACCCACGCCCTGCGCGGAGAGGGCTAGCCCATGTACAGGCCACCGTTGACCGGATAGTCGGCACCGGTCACGTAGGAGGCTTCATCCGAAGCCAGCCAGGCACACAGGCCGGCCACTTCTTCCGGGCGACCCAGCCGCCGCACCGGTACCGACGCGGCCAGTCGATCCAGCACGTCCGGTGGGAAGCTGCTGATCGCCTGGCTGGCGATGTAGCCCGGCGACAGCGTGTTGACGGTGACCCCGCGCGAGGCGACTTCAGCGGCCAGCGCGCGGCTGAAACCGTGCATCGCGGCTTTTGCCGTGGCGTAGTTCACCTGGCCGATCTGGCCCTTGTGGGCGCTGACCGAACCGATGTTGATGATGCGGCCCCAGCCACGCGTGGCCATGCCATCGACCACCTGCTTGGTCAGGTTGAACAGCGAATTGAGATTGGAGGCGATCACCGCATTCCAGTCCTCCACCGTCATCTGCCGGAACAGCAGGTCGCGGCTGCCGCCGGAGTTGTTGACCAGCACGTCCACCTCGCCGACCTCGGCACGCACCTTGGCGAAGGCCGCTGTGGTCGACGCCCAATCGGTGGCGTTGCCTTCGGAGGCGATGAAATCAAAGCCCTGTTCGCGCTGCTCGCGCAGCCAGTTGGCCTTGCGCGGCGAGTTGGGCGCGCAGCCGGCGACCACGGTATGGCCGGAACGGGCCAGGCTCTGGCAGATGGCAGTGCCGACACTGCCCATCCCGCTGGTGACGTAGGCGATGCGAAGAGTCATTGCAGAACGCTCCTTGGTAAGGAAATCAGGCCGTGAAGGGATAGAGCCCGAACAACAGGCCGCCGATCATCAGCAGCAGCGAAATGGCGATCGCCCACTTCAGGGTGAATTTCTGGTGGTCGGCGAATTCAACCTTGGCCAGCCCCACCAGCAGATAGGTGGAAGGCACCAGCGGGCTGAGCAGGTGCACCGGCTGCCCGGCCAGCGACGCGCGGGCCATTTCCACCGGGGTGATGCCGTAGTTGCCGGCCGCCTCGGACAGGATCGGCAGCACGCCGAAGTAGAACGCGTCGTTGGACATGAAGAAGGTGAACGGCATCGAAGCCACGGCGGTGATCACCGCCAGGTACGGGCCCCAGCTGTCGGGGATGATCGCCAGGAAGCTGTGCGACATCGCCTCGACCATGCCGGTGTTGTTGAGGATGCCGGTGAAGATGCCTGCGGCGAAGATCAGCGCCACCACCGACAGCACGCTGCCGGCATGGCTGACCACGCGGCGGCGCTGTTCGGCCAGGTTCGGGTAGTTGATCACCAGCGCGATGGCGAAGCCGATCATGAACAGCACCGGCATCGGCAGCACACCGATGATGAGCGCGCTCATCAGCGCCAAGGTCAGCACCAGGTTCACCCACAGCAGCTTGGGGCGCTTGGTGTCTTCGGCGTCTTCCACGGTCGGCAGCGTGTTGCCGTCATCTGACACGCTGTTGTCCATCCAGCTGCCGCCCTTGGGCAGGGTCACCACGCCCAGGCGACGACGCTCCTTCAGGCCCAGGTACCAGGCCAGCAGCAGCACGCCGGCGCAGGCGATCACCATCGAGGGAATCAGTGGCACGAACACATCGGCAGGATCCACGTGCAGTGCGGTGGCCGCGCGCGCGGTCGGGCCGCCCCACGGGGTCAGGTTCATCACGCCACCGGCGAGAATGGTCACGCAGGTCATGTTCAGCGCGTTCATGCCCAGCCGCTGGTACAGCGGCAGCATCGCCGAGACGGTGATCATGTAGGTGGTCGAGCCATCGCCGTCGAGCGAGATCAGCATCGCCAATACGGCGGTGCCAAGCACGATCTTCATCGGGTCGCCCTTGACGAAGCGCAGGATGATCCGCACCAGCGGATCGAACAGGCCTGCATCGATCATCACGCCGAAGTAGAGAATGGCGAACATCAACATCACGCCGGTCGGCGCGATCTTCTTGATGCCTTCCAGCATCATCTCGTCGATGCCGGCGGCGAAGCCACCGATCAGGGCGAAGATGATGGGAATGGTGATCAGGGCAACGAGCGGCGACAGTCGTTTGCTCATGATCAAGTACATGAACGTAATGACCATGCCAAAGCCGAGGATGCTCAGCATCATCTGCGGACTCCTAGAGGAAACAGGACGTGGGACGTGGAAGGGGCCCGAGCGAGCGTGCCCGGGGAAAACGCGTTAGAAGTCGAACTGCAGGCGCCCGGTGACCGCGCGCGTGCGATCCACCGTGGTGCCGGCGAGGCGGTCGCGGTTGCGGCTTTCGATCACGTTGAGCATGAAGCGCAGGTTGTCGCGCAGGTACCAGTTGCCGCCCAGCGTCCAGCCTTCGGTACTGCCACGGCGCAGGTCCGGCGCACCATCGAGGTGCTGCGCGCCCCACATCTGGTCGTAGCGCAGCGCCACTTCGAAGGCACCGGTCTTGTGGCGGATGTTCTTGACCCGGGCGAAGCGGCCGGTCTTGCGGTCGTAGGCGCGGCTTTCGCCGGTAACGAACCAGCTGAGCATGCCGTAGGCGGCCATCACGTCACCGCGCTGGGCGCCATCATCGAAGGTGGCGCCGCTGAACTCGCCCTGCCATGACAGCGGGCCGCGCACCTGCGCATATTCCAGCGACCACTTGTTGACGTCGGTATCGCGGCCAGCGGAGAAGTCGACCAGGGTCAGGCGGCTTTCGTCGGACAGATGGCCGGCCGGACGCGGACGGATCTTCAGGCCCGGGGTGCCGTTGCCGCCCGGGTTGTCATAGGCCTCGCGGGCCAGCGACAGGCCCAGGTGCAGCACGTCGCCCTCGCTGGGTGACGGCGCCCAGGTAACGCGTCCACCCGCAGCGCGGCCCTTGACCTGCCAGGCGTCGATGCTCTCCAGGCTGTACACGCTGGCCGCCCAGGTGAAATCGCCCGGATTGGCCTGCCACGAGGCGCCCAGCCGGTACAGCGGCGCCAGCGTGGTGCCGGCGTTGCCGCGCTCCAGGAAGCTGCCGTAGTTGGAACCGGTGCGGTCGTCCAGCGAGAAATACTGCTTGAACTGGCCCACGGTGAGGCGGCCGGCATCGCCGAAGCTGCGGCTCAGGTAGACGTCCTTGGCCTCGACACGGTCGCCGGAGAAATCGGCTTCCAGCTTGTAGTCGACCACGAAGAACTTGCCGGACACGTCAACCCAGGCGCGGCGGATCTCGGTGTCGTCCTTGTTCGGCGTACCCCGGTTGTCGTTGTCGAAGGTGGCGAAGTCCAGGTGCAGGCGGCCGCCCACCGTGGCGGTCACTGGACGCTCGTCTTCGGCGAAGGCCGGCGCGGCCAGCGCAGCCAGGGCCATCATGGCGGCAGGACGCCGCCAGGCAATGCTCAATTCCACAAACCCTCCCAGGTGCGCGCCAGGCGCGCGGCAATCGTGGGCACCGGACGGTGCGCGGCCGCAGTCTGTGTCGCGCAAGCTGTCATCGTCCTGTCAGCGGTTTGTGCGGTGCAGCGTAAATGGTCTCCGCTGCGCTCGCCGGGCATGGCCCGGCGCTACCCGGCGACGATGCACCCGGGGGCGCCGATCCATGACCGGCGGAACAGGTCAGCATCGGTAGCGCCGGGCCATGCCCGGCGAGCGCAGCGGCGCCATGCGGTAGCATTCGTTTCCCCTCCCACTGTTGTGCCCATGCGCCTGCTGCTGGTCGAAGACAACCCGGACCTGGCCGATGCGATCATCCGTCGCATGCGCCGCAGTGGTCACGCGGTGGACTGGCAGGCTGACGGCCTGGCCGCCGCCAGCGTGCTGCGTTACCAGAGTTTCGATCTGGTGGTGCTGGATATCGGCCTGCCAAAACTGGATGGGCTGCGGGTGCTGGCCGGCATGCGCGAGCGTGGTGACAGCACACCGGTGCTGATGCTGACCGCACGCGATGGCATCGAAGATCGCGTGCAGGCACTCGATGTCGGTGCTGACGACTACCTCGGCAAGCCATTCGACTTCCGTGAATTCGAAGCGCGCTGCCGCGTGCTGCTGCGACGTGCACGCGGGCAAGCCAGCGAAGTGGTGCAGATCGGCGGCTTCCAGTTCGACAACGCTGCGCACCGGGTGACCCTGGATGGCGAGCCGATCGAGCTGCCCAACCGCGAGTATCGCTTGCTGGAGATCCTGGTCGGGCGCTTGGGCCAAGTGGTGGGCAAGGATGAGATCGGCAATGGCCTGTTCGGCTTCGATGACGAAGCCGGGCCGAATGCCATCGAGCTGTACATCGGTCGCCTGCGCAGAAAGCTGGCGGGCGCGCCGCTGCGCATCACCACGGTGCGTGGTGTCGGCTATCTGCTTGAAGCCAGCGACGGCCCGGCCGATGCCGATGGCTGACGCGCGCAGCGCAAGTGCCGCCCCCGGGTCGCTGCGGCGCACCCTGCTGCTGTACCTGGGCGCGTTGCTGGCGGTGTTCGCGGTGGCGTTGCTGTTCGCTGCACGCGACTACGGCCAGCGTGCCGCCAACCGCTCCTACGACCATCTGCTGGTGTCTTCGGCCCTGTCGATCGCCGATTCGGTGGCATTGGTCGATGGCCAGTGGCAGGTGGACCTTCCGTATGCCGCGCTGGACCTTCTGGCGATGGCGCCGGAAGACCGCGTGTTCTACCGGATCGCCGACAGCCGCGGCAACCTGATCACCGGCTACGGTGACCTGCCTGCGTCGCCGCGGCGGCCGGGCACGCAACCGCAGTTGTTCGATGCGCCCTACAGCGGCGAGATCGTGCGTTTCGTCGTGGTCGGCCGCAGCTTTGCCGCGGCCTCCGCGCAGGGCGAGGTGCAGGTGCAGGTGGGGCAGACCCGGCGTGCGCGCGAAGCGGTGGCGCAGGAGCTGGTCACCCGCGCGCTGTTGGCCATCGGCGTGCTGTCGGGATTGCTGCTGGCACTGGTGGCGTTCGGCGTGCACCGCGCGTTCCGGCCGCTGGTGCGGGTCGAGCGCGAGCTGTCACGCCGTGAGCCGTCCGACCTGAAACCGCTCGATGCGCGCGTGCCACGCGAGATGGACCAGATGGTGGCCGCGCTTAACCGCTTCATGGAGCGCCTGTCCAGCAGCAATGAAACCCTGCGCGCGTTCATGGCCGAGGCCGCGCACCAGATGCGCACGCCCTTGGCCGCGCTGCGTGCGCAGGCACAGCTGGCGCTGGACGACGACGATCCGGAAGACATGCGGCGCAGCCTGCAGGCGATCGAGCGCAACGCCACCCACATGAGCCGGCTGCTCAACCAGCTGCTCAGCGATGCCAGCGTGATCCATCGGTCACATCTGCAGCGCTTCGCCACCGTGGACCTGGCCGAGACCGTGCACCAGGCCCTGCATGAAGCGCTGCCGCAGGCAGGGCCCGCCCCGCGCGTGCAGCTGGCGATGACGGCCGAGCCGGTGCAGGTGCATGGCGACGCGCTGCTGCTGCGCGAAGCCATCAAGAATCTGGTCGACAACGCGCTGAAGTACGGCGGCGATGGCCCCTTGCAGATCGCGCTGACCGCTGAAGGCGGGCAGGCCGTGCTGACCATCGCCGACCACGGCACCGGCATCGCCGCCGCCGATGCCGAACGCGTGTTCGAGCGTTTCGCGCGCGGCGAAGGCGCACCCTCCGGCGGTGCAGGCCTTGGCCTGGCCATCGTCAAGCGGGTGGTCGACAGCCATGGCGGTCAGATCGATCTCAGCAATCGACCGCAGGGTGGCCTGGTCGCCACCATCCGCCTGCCCCGGAGCAGCACATGATCCGCCTGTTCGCCGCAGCCTTTGCCCTGTTGCTGGCCGTGCCGGCCCTCGCTGCGCCGGGCGATGTACGCCGCTTCCCCGCCCAGGGCGCCGCCACCGCGCAGCTGCGCATCCACGGCACCACCGATATCGAGGTCTTCGCCGAGGTCATCGCTGACTACCAGCGGCTGCATCCGGGCAGCGAGGTGGTGTACGAAGACATCATCACCCAGGACCTGTACGCGCGTTACCTGCGCGACCGCAGCGGGCCTGCGTCGCCGGACCTGCTGATCTCCAGCGGCATGGACCTGCAGACCAAGCTGGTCAACGACGGCCACGCGTTGCCACACCGCTCGCTGCAGACCCAGGCGCTGCCAGCGTGGGCGCAATGGCGTGGCGAGGCATTCGGCATCAGCTACGAACCGGTGGTGATGGTCTACAACACCCGCAGGCTGCCGGCCGCGAAGGCGCCGCACACGCGTCGACAGTTGCTGGACCTGCTGCGCTCGGAGGGGGCGCCGTTGCGCGGCAAGGTCGGTACCTACGATATCGAACGCAGCAGCGTGGGCTACCTGCTGGCGACCCAGGACGCCCAGCGCGGCAGCATCGCCGGGGCCCTGCTTGGTGCGCTGGGGGACAACGCGGTGGTGCGCGAGGAGCGCACCGGCGTGCTGCTGGACCAGGTGGCCAGCGGCCAGTTGTCGCTGGTCTACAACGTGCTGGGCTCGTATGCGCAGGCGCGTATCGATGCGGGCGCACCGCTGGCCATCGTCGAGCCGGAAGACTACACGCTGGTGGTACTGCGTACGGCGGTGATTCCGCGTACCGGCGCGCACCCGCAGGAGGCGCGGCGCTTCCTCGACTACCTGCTGTCGCCACGTGGCCAGCAGGTGCTCGCGCGGGAAGCGCGGTTGATGCCGATCGTGCGCAGCGATGCAGGCGGCGGGGATGCCCCTGGCCGCAGCCGTCGCCCGATCCAGCTCGGCCCCGGCCTGCTGGTCTACCTGGATGCGCTCAAGCGCCGCCAGTTCCTGGATGCATGGCGCAGCAGCGTGGAGCCGGCGGGGCGGTGACCCGCGCTTCATGAATGCCGGCGTTTGCCGATATCCATGATCCTGTCTTTGAGAGGGTGATCCGATGGATGCGAGCGGCGTGGCAACGATAGCCATGGAGTCGGGCAAAAAATTTGACATCCTGCTGCGCTGGAGCGCGCCCAATCGCTGGCGGCGGCTGGGTGTTCTTGTGCTGCTCGGGGCACTGCAGCTATCGGTCTATTGCGTGCTTCTGTTTGTAGCGTTGGAGCAGTCCAGACAGGAGGGAGGCGAGATTGCGGCCCGTTATGAGCGTGCGCAGTTGGAGGATGCTCTCAAAGAAGGGATCGAAACGGCCGAGCAGTGCATGGTCGCCCGCAAGTCAGGTTCGAGCGATGCGGATATCCATTGTCCGGTAGCAGACCGTCTCTACGCGGGCGCGAAGTTGGGGATCTTCCCAGAGCGCCGCGAGCAGGTGATGGTGTCGCACGCCTACTCGGCGATGGTGCTGGACTACAGGCATCAGCTGCGGCGGATCGAAATGACATGGGCGAGGGACCAGGGGCTTCGGGAAGGTGGTAGATGGATCAAGGTGCTGGTCAGTCCGGTCGGAGTGAGTGCTGTGATGGTGATGCTCGCACTGCTCCACATCGCTGTGGTGATCCGTATAGAGCAGTTGGCCCGCGCTGCTGGCTCGCCGTTGCCCCGGCAATGCCGGCCTGACTTGGCGCCGGAAGACGCGATAGTGGGCGACGTGCCAAACTTGCCGCATGAGCGAATACACCATCCTGATCGCCGATGACCATCCGCTGCTGCGTTCGGCGGTGGTGCAGTCGTTGCGGCAGAGTCTGCCGCTGGCGCAGGTACGCGAGGTTGCCAGCGCCGAAGCACTGGCCACCTCGCTGGACGCACAGCCCGATGTGGATCTGGTGCTGCTGGACCTGACCATGCCGGGCGCACATGGATTCTCCGCGCTGCTGCACGTGCGCGGTTCGCACCCGGACATTCCGGTGGTGATCCTGTCCTCCAACGACCACCCGCGGGTGATCCGCCGCGCGCAGCAGTTCGGCGCGGCCGGATTCATTCCCAAGTCCGCGCCTGCCGAAACCATCGGTGAAGCGGTGGCAGCGGTGCTCGATGGTGGCCTGTGGTTCCCGGCGATGGCCGCTGAGCGTTCCGAGGCCGACGCGTTGCTGGCCAGCCGCCTGGCACAGCTGACGCCGCAGCAGTTCCGGGTGCTGCTGTGCCTGGCCGACGGGCTGCTCAACAAGCAGATCGCCTATGAACTGGGCTTGGCCGAAAACACGGTGAAGGTGCACGTGACCGCCATCCTGAAGAAGCTCGAATGCCACAGCCGCACGCAGGCGGCAGTGCTGGTGAAGGCGCTGGAGCCGGAAGGCGACGCGCGCGTTGGATTGGATGGCTGACAGAGACGGGACGTTGGCGCATTTACTGCGTCGTTGTGGATGCTGTTCCGCTTTCCTGATCAGTTCCCGCTGATCGAATTCAGTTCGGGATCGGTAGAGAACATGAATCTGTTCTCGTATCCCTCGCCGAGCTTCTCAGATACTTCGGCGTAGCTGTGTGTGGGAGATGATCGGTCTGACGCCAGTCTGTGGCCCTCGCTCAGATGCGACTGACTTACCCGCGATGCCGCAACAGCAGCTGCGTCATCAACGCCCGCAGCGCCGGCGGCCGCACGGGCTTGAGCAGGAAGCCCCAACCGTTCTCGGCAGCATGCACTTTCAGCGCATCATCGCGCTCAGCGGTCACCAGGATCACCGGTGGCCGCGCCTTCCACAGCGTGCACAGCGCTTCATACAGGTCCGGTCCGTGCCATTGCCCCATGCGTACGTCCAGCAGCAACAGCTGCGGCACGTTCAGCGCACTGGCGATTTCCAGTGCCCCCTGGGGGCCATCGGCAAGTTCCACATGGCAGCCCCAGCGTTCCAGCAGGGCACGGGTCGCCGCACAGACATGCGGGTCATCATCGATGCTCCAGACCCGACATTGCCGCAGCGGGCTGTCATCGGACGGCTCGGTCGCGATGACCGGCGCCGCCGGCGGTGCAATTACCTCGTCGGCGCGCCCGAGTGCCACGCTCACGGTGAATACGCTGCCCTTGCCCAGCGTGGAACGCAGGCTGATGCGGTGTCCGAGCAGTCGGCCGATACGCTCGACGATGGCCAGGCCCAGGCCGGCGCCCCGTTCCTGCTCCACGCCGTCGTTGAGGCGACGGAATTCTTCGAAGATCTCGCCCTGCAGGCTTTCCGGAATACCTGGTCCCTGGTCATGCACCTCGATGCGCAGCTGGTCGCCTGCACGCCGGCAGCCGATCAGTACGCGGCCACGTGGCGTATAGCGCAGCGCATTGGACAGGAAGTTCTGCAGGATGCGCCGCAGCAGTGCTTCGTCGCTGACGATCACCGCACGGGTGTCCACCCAGTCCAGTTGCAGGCCGCGGCTCTGTGCGGCGATGCCGAACTCGCGCGCCAGGGTTTCCAGCAAGGGAGACAGCGCGAATGCGCGCACCCGTACCTGCAACGACCCCGACTCCAGCCGTGAAATATCCAGCAGGCTGTTGAGGATCGCGTCCTGCGCGGCCAGTGCGGCGTCGATATGGTCGCTGGTCTGTTGCTGTTCGGGGTCGGTGAGCTTGCCGCGCAGCACCGACACGAACATGCGCGCGGCGTTCAGCGGCTGCAGCAGGTCGTGCACGGCCGAGGCGACGAAGCGGGTCTTGTAACGGTTGGCCTGCTCGGCTTCGCGGCGGGCTTCGTCCAGATCCTGGGTGCGTTCGGCCACGCGGTGTTCCAGCGCATCGGCCAGCGAACGCAATTCGCGCGCGGCGTTCTTGTAGCTGGTGATGTCGGCATAGCTGGTGACGAAGCCACCGTCGGGCAGCGGGTTGCCGCGGATCTCCAGCACCGTGCCGTCGTCCTTCTCGCTCTCGCGCATGTGCGGCCGGCCACTGCGCAGGTGGGTCAGGCGGCGTTCGATGGCCTCGTCGATCGGGCCGGGCCCCAACAGGCCGCGACGTGCGTTGAAGCGGAACAGTTCCTCGATCGGGCGGCCCACCCGCACCAGCCCCGCCGGGAAGCGGAACAATTCCAGATAGCGCGAATTCCACGCGACCAGACGCTGTTCCTTGTCGATCACCACCACGCCCTGCGGCAGATGTTCGAGGCTGCGGCTCAAGCCAACGTCGGCATCGGTCGCGGCTTCCAGCAGGCCGTCCTGGGCGGTCCGCA
This sequence comes from Stenotrophomonas sp. MYb57, assembly GCF_002966815.1. NCBI lineage: Bacteria > Pseudomonadati > Pseudomonadota > Gammaproteobacteria > Lysobacterales > Lysobacteraceae > Stenotrophomonas > Stenotrophomonas sp. MYb57. The sequence continues at coordinate 3,888,791 of NZ_CP023271.1, read as the reverse complement.
GTTCCTGTGCATGCTGCTTGAGCAGGGTTTCCAGCTCACGCCGGCTGCGCTGGCGGTGCTTGGACAGGCGACGCCGTTGCTGCACGAACAGCACCAGGAAACCCAGCGCCAGCCAAGCGGCGGCGCCGGCCACTGCCGCGCCGCGGCCGGCGCTGGTGGCCGCGCTGGCGTCGTGCAGCAGGTGCAGGCTCCAGTCTTCGTCGGGCAGCGCCAGGGTCTGCCACAGCATCGCCTGCGGCAGCGCCGGGTCGAGCAGGCGCACCATGCGGCCGCCATCGGCCAGCACGTCCTCGGTGCGCACGCGCAGCGGCTGCAGCGAGCGGTCGGCGTACTGCCGCGCCGCGCGCATCTCGCGGCGTTCCTCCGTGCCGAGCGGACGCAGCAGGCGGTAGCGCCAGGCATCGCGGTTGGCCAGGAACACCACGTCGTGGTTGTCGCTGGTCAGCACCACGTCCGGGCTGTTCAACCATTCCTGTTCCAGTGCCGACAGCTCGATCTTGATCACGATCACGCCGATGCGCTGGCTGTCGGCATCGAGGATGGCCTCGGACATGAAATAGCCGGGCACGCCGGTGGTCATGCCGATGCCGTAGAAGCGACCACGGCCATGGGCCAGCGCCTGCTGGTAGTAGGGGCGGTAGCTGTAATCCTCGCCGACGTTGCTGGTCGGCTGGTCCCAGTTGCTGGCGGCCACGGCCACGCCATCGCGGCCGACCAGGGTCAGTGTCGAGGTTCGGGTAACCTGGTTGGCGCGCTGCAGTTTGAGGTTCAGGCGCTGCCGCTCGGCGGGGGAAGGCGGCACCTGCAGTGCATGCAGCAGGTCCGGGTCCAGCGCCATCACCTGCGGCAGGGTGCCGAACCGGTCGATGCGCTGTTGCAGGCCTTGGCCATACAGCTGCAGCTGGCGCTGCACCTGCGCGCTTTCGGTGCCCAGTGCGCGACGCCAGGCATAGTGGCCTGCGGCGGCCGCGCACAGCACGGTGCCGGCCACCATCACCAGAACGGTCAGCAACTGCAGGCGGTGTCGGCTGAGCCAGTACATGGCGGCAGTCTACGCAGGGCCGGCGGGCGTGGCATGCACGCCCGCCGGGATCTGACGCGTGGAAGGGATCAGAAGTGCATCTGCGCGCGAAGTTCGAAGATCTCCGGGGTGCTGCGCACACCGCGACGGCTGGCGTCGACCTTCACGTAGTTGGCCTGGAACTTGAAGTGGCTGGTCAGGTACCAGTTCGCGCCCAGGGTCAGGTCGTGCTGGCGGCCACCAAGGATGCTGCCGTCGTCCAGGTCCAGGCGGCTGTAGCGGGCCACCAGTTCCACCGCACCGTAGTCATGCGCCGGCTTGATGTTGGCAACGGCGCCGGCGTTGTACGGGCGCGATTCGCCGGTCAGCACCCAGCTGGCCATCGCGTACTGGCCGTGGCCGGTGTAGTCGGGCTTGCCATCATTGCGGGTGACGGTGGCCTGCAGCGCTTCGGCCTGCAGCGAGAACGGACCGCGGATCCAGATGCCTTCCAGGCCGGTGCGGCGGATCTGGTCGGCGGTGACCAGCGCCCCCGAATCGACCAGGCGGATGTCGGTCAGGCCGGCTTCCGGACGGGCCCGCAGGCGCGCGCTGGCTTCGTGGTGCACGTCGCGGCCATCGTGGTAACCGCGCGGATTTTCCTGCGAATAGGCCAGGCCGAGGTGGATCACATCGCCCGGTGCCTTCACCGGCGTCCACACCGCACGCACCGCCTGGGTGGTGCCGGGGTTGTCGCCCTGCAGGTCCTTGCCGCCATAGGCGCCGGCCTGCAGCAGGTACTGCGGACGTTCCAGCACCCATTCCACGCCGGTGCGGCGGCCTGCGTAGAACGCCTGCACGGGCAGCGCGGTTTCCAGGAAGCTGCCGGCGCGCGAGGAGGTGTTGGCATCCAGGCCGACCGGGGTCTTCATGTAGCCGAAGCGGAAGCGGCCGACATCGCGGCCGAAGAACGCCTTGCTCTCCAAGCGCACGAACACGTCCAGCCAGGTATCGGCCTGGAAGTCGTAGTAGACCATCGCGTCGTACACACCCTTCTTTTTCAGGGTCGCGCCGAACTCCTTGCGACGCACCGCATCGTCATCCTCGATGCCGCTGGCGGACGAGAAGTCGTTGTAGTCGTAGGCGATGTTGGCGGTAGCGGCCAGCTCGGTGCCGTCGCCGAAGGCGTACTTGGTCGGCCAGTTGTCGAAATCCGCAGCGGATGCGAAGGCGGGGAGGGCGGCCAGGGAAAGGGCCAGCAAGGTGGGAATCGGGCGCATGGGTGGTGCGGCTCTCTCGGATTGCGTGTGGACAGGACAACAACGGCCGCGATGGCCGGAACTTTCGCAATGACGCGCCCGGCCGTTCAGGTCGGGCCACCGGCGTCCCCGCGATCAGGGGTGCGGCGCCAGTGTAGGCAGCGCAGCCACCTGAACCGGGGGGCTAGTACCAATAGGTTATCTGCGCTGGCGTGCCCGGCGCGTACAAAGGCGTCCATTGGTCGCACCCCTGCGCCTGCAGTCACGGGGCGTGCGGTCAGTTTCCACGGTAACGGTTCCCGTGCATTTCCGGGGCCGTACGTGCCTGAAAACGCCCCTTCCGGAGTCCGCCATGCACATCCCGACCGCTGCGCCGGTGCCCAGCAAGCCGTTGCCGCTCTACCGCCAACTGTATTTCCAGGTGATCGTGGCGATCGTCCTGGGTGCTGTCCTCGGCCACTACGAGCCGCTGATCGGCGAGAAGATGAAGCCGCTCGGCGATGCCTTCATCAACCTGGTGAAGATGATCATCGCCCCGGTGATCTTCCTGACCATCGTCACCGGCATCGCCGGCATGACCCACCTGCGCACGGTGGGCCGGGTGTTCGCCAAGGCGATGGCGTATTTCCTGTTCTTCTCCACGCTGGCGCTGATCGTCGGCATGATCGTGGCGCACGTGGTGCAGCCCGGCGCCGGCATGAACATCAACCCGGCCGAGCTGGACCAGACCGCGGTGCACAGCTATGTCGAGAAGTCGCACGACCTGACCCTGGTCGGCTTCCTGATGGACATCATCCCGAAGACGCTGATCAGCGCCTTCGTTGACGGCAACATCCTGCAGGTGCTGTTCGTGGCGGTGCTGTTCGGCATCGCGCTGGCCTCGGTGGACGAGAAGGGCAAGCCGATCCAGAACTTCCTGGAAGCGCTGGTCGCGCCGGTGTTCAAGCTGGTGCACATCCTGATGAAGGCTGCGCCGATCGGTGCCTTCGGTGCCATCGCCTTCACCATCGGCAAGTACGGCGTCGGCTCGCTGGTCAACCTGGCCTGGCTGGTCGGCTCGTTCTACCTCACCGCGTTCCTGTTCGTTGCGGTGATCCTGGGCGTGGTCTGCCGCCTGTGTGGCTTCTCGGTGTTCAAGCTGGCCCGTTACCTGAAGGCCGAGCTGCTGCTGGTACTGGGCACCTCGTCGTCGGAGTCGGCGCTGCCGTCGCTGATGGAGAAGATGGAACGTGCCGGCTGCAGCAAGTCGGTGGTCGGCCTGGTGGTCCCCACCGGTTACTCGTTCAACCTGGACGGCACCAACATCTACATGACCCTGGCCGCGCTGTTCATCGCCCAGGCCACCAACACCGAGCTGACCCTGGGCCACCAGATCGCGCTGCTGCTGGTGGCGATGCTCAGCTCCAAGGGCGCTGCCGGCGTCACCGGTGCCGGCTTCATCACCCTGGCCGCCACCCTGGCGGTGGTGCCGGAAGTGCCGGTGGCCGGCATGGCGCTGATCCTGGGCGTGGACCGGTTCATGAGCGAGTGCCGCTCGCTGACCAACTTCATCGGCAACGCGGTGGCCACGGTGGTGGTCTCGCGCTGGGAAGGTGCGCTGGACCGCGACCGCCTGAAGCTGGCGCTGGATGGTCGCGAAAGCGAACTGCCGCCGCCGGTCGATGCCGTGCCGCTGGCGATGACCGAGGCGCTGCCCGCCAAGGGCTGATCCGGGTGTGTGGTACTGCGGGGCCGGTCACGACAGTGGCACGGCCCCGCAGCGTTTCAAGGCGTCCCACGGCTGTCATCGCCAGCGCCGAAGCTGTGCTCTGGTAACGTCGCATACGCCATGGAATTGTGCGGTCGCAGCATCACTGCGACAGCATAGCGACAGGTCCGACCGCTCCAACGGGGGTATGATCCCCTGTCCCTTCTGCCCATTCATGTAACCCACATCGATGTCCAACGAAGATTTCAAACAGGCCGCCCTCGATTACCACCGGATGTCTCCGCCCGGCAAGATCAAGGTTTCCGCTACCAAGCCCATGCTGACCCAGCGCGACCTGTCGCTGGCGTATTCGCCGGGCGTGGCGTACGCCTGTGAAGCGATCAAGGCCGATCCGCAGCAGGCCAGCGAGCTGACCGCCCGCGGCAACCTGGTGGCGGTGATCTCCAACGGCACCGCGGTGCTGGGCCTGGGCAACATCGGCGCGCTGGCCGGCAAGCCGGTGATGGAAGGCAAGGGCGTGCTGTTCCAGAAGTTCGCCGGCATCGATGTGTTCGACATCGAAGTGGACGAGAACGACCCGGACAAGCTGGTCGACATCATCGCCTCGCTGGAGCCGACCTTCGGCGGCATCAACCTGGAAGACATCAAGGCACCGGAGTGCTTCATCGTCGAGCGCAAGCTGCGCGAGCGCATGAAGATCCCGGTGTTCCATGACGACCAGCACGGCACGGCGATCATCGTCGGTGCTGCGGTGCTGAACGCCATGGCGATCACCGGCAAGAAGATCGAAGAAGTGAAGCTGGCGACCACGGGCATGGGCGCGGCCGGCATTTCCTGCGTGAACATGCTGGTGCAGCTGGGCCTGAAGCCGGAGAACATCCTGGCCTTCGACCGCGAAGGCGTGATCCACACCGGCCGTACCGACCTGGACCCGGAAAAGCTGCGCTATGCGCGCGACACCGACAAGCGCACCCTGGCCGAGATCGTCGATGGCGCGGACATCTTCCTGGGCCTGTCGGCGCCGGGCATCCTGACCGCCGAGATGGTCAAGACGATGGCGCCGGACCCGGTGATCTTCGCCCTGGCCAACCCGACCCCGGAAATCATGCCGGAACTGGTGCGCGCCGCGCGTCCGGACGCGATCATCGGTACCGGCCGTTCGGACTACCCGAACCAGGTCAACAACGTGCTGTGCTTCCCGTACCTGTTCCGCGGTGCGCTGGACGTCGGTGCGACCGCGATCAATGAGGAAATGAAGATCGCCTGCGTGCGCGCGATCGCCGCGCTGGCCCGCCGCGCCGCCACCGACATGGGCTCTGCCTATGGCGGTGAGACCCCCAGCTTCGGCCGCGAATACCTGATCCCGCGTCCGTTCGACCGTCGCCTGCTGGTGGAGCTGTCGGCCGCCGTGGCCCAGGCCGCGATGGATTCGGGCGTGGCCGCCCGTCCGATCGCCGACATGGAAGCCTACCGGCAGAAGCTGTCGCAGTTCGTCTACCGCACCAGCCTGATGATGAAGCCGGTCTACGATCGCGCGCGCAGCGACAAGCAGCGCGTGGTGTATGCCGAAGGCGAAGAAGAAGTGGTGCTGCAGGCGGTGCAGAACGTGGTCGACGACGGCCTGGCACATCCGATCCTGATCGGTCGCCCGGAAGTGATCGAATCGCGCATCGAGCGCCTCGGCCTGCGCCTGAAGATCGGCGAGAACATTGAAGTCACCAACATCAATGACGACCCGCGTTTCAACGAATACTGGCAGTACTACCACGGCCTGACCGGCCGTCGTGGCGTCACCGTGGCCGCTGCCAAGAACCTGATGCGTTCGCGCCCGACTCTGATCGCTGCAGTGATGGTGGCCCGTGGCGAAGCCGATGCGATGCTGACCGGCATCGTCGGCCGCTTCCACAAGAAGCTGGGCTACGTGCGCAGCGTGCTGCCGCTGGAATCGAAGGTCACCTCGACCTCGGCGATGACCGGCGTGATCAACCAGCAGGGCGTGTTCTTCTTCGTCGATACCCACGTGCAGGAAGACCCAACCGCAGAGCAGCTGTGCGAAGCGACCCTGCAGGCCGCGTACCGCATGAAGTTGTTCGGCGTCGAACCGAAGGTGGCACTGCTGTCGCACTCCAACTTCGGCAGCCACGATTCGAAGGATGCGCTGAAGATGCGCCAGGTGCGCGAGCTGCTGCTCAAGCGCAACCCGCGTCTGAACGTGGACGGCGAAATGCAGGGCGACACCGCATGGGATGAAGCCCTGCGCCAGAAGCTGCTGCCGGGCTCGACCCTGCAGGGCCGTGCCAACCTGTTCGTGCTGCCGAACCTGGAAGCGGCCAACATCGCCTACAACCTGGTGCGCGTGTTCACCGATGGCGTGGCGATCGGTCCGATCCTGATGGGCGTCAACAAGCCGGTGCACATCCTGACCACCAGCGCGACCTCGCGCCGGATCCTGAACATGACCGCGATCGCCGCGGTTGATGCGCAGATCCGCAAGCAGATCGAAGCGGAAAAGAAGGCATAAGCCTTCGTTCCGCTGCGATCTGCAGAAACGCGCCCCACGGGGCGCGTTTCTGTTTCCGCAACGCGGAAACCGGATCGGGTAGCGCCGGGCCATGCCCGGCGAGCGCGCCGCGCGGTGCTTCTTGTATTCCGCCGGGCATGTTCCGCCGGGCATGGCCCGGCGCTACCGGAGAAGCAGCGCGGAAACGGCAGTGCCGGCCGCTGGCCGGCGAGCGCGCCGCGCGGTGCTTCTTGTATTTCGCCGGGCACGGCCCGGCGCTACCGGAGAAGCAACGCGGAAACGGTAGTGCCGGCCGCTGGCCGGCAACCGCGCCGCGCGGTGTTTCCCGTATTCCGCCGGGCATGGCCCGGCGCTACCGGAGAACTGCAGCCGCCCGGGAATCGCCCTGCAACCTCGCTGCGGCCCAATACGCCCACGCGGCCTGGCCGTGGGAAGGGACCGGACCGGCCTTCCCACCCTGGGCCCGACCAACTTTCCATGGGCGGAGCAGTGTCATGCGCAGTCGAGTGAGCAAGCGGTATTTCCAGCAGCTGTTCGCGCTGTACGCCGGTTTCGTGCAGTCGCGTTGAAGGCCGGGGCATCGCCCCGGCAACATCGAGCTTACCGCCGCTTCGCGCGTCGCGCGGGCGGCGGCGCAGGGGTCGGTGAGCGCGGCTTGGCATACTCCGCCCACAGCGCCGGCAGGGTCTTGCCGGTGTGCTTCTGCCACAGCGCCGGTGCATAGCGCCCGTCGCGCAGATCCTTGTCCAGTGCCAGCACCAGTCCCGGGTGCGCCGCTTCGGCCCACTTCAGGAAGGCACCGGTCACCCGGTAGCCGCTTTCCACCGTCTGGCCCTGGCTCAGCTTGTCCGGCAACGCCCAGCCGGCAGCGGCGTTGTTCATGCCGTAGCGATCGCGGGCGTAGTCGGCAATGCCCTCCACCAGCCAGCCCGGCACGCGCTTGTCGCCATAGCTGGGGTAGCCCTGCACGATGTGCATCGCTTCGTGGGTGACCAGATCGATGTCATCCGGGTGCTGGACCAGCCAGCCCGGATTGATGGTGATGGTGCTGGCCTTGTCCTTGTCGCCGACGAAGGCGACGCCGTTGTACGCCGGATCGATCACGATGCGCACTTCGTTCGGCGCGGCCGGGCGGAAGTCCGCACGCTCGCGCAGGTAAGCAAAGTAGAACGTATCGATGATGCGCTTGCGCACCGGCGCGGCCAGCGCGCCGGTGGCATCCTGGTAGTACAGAGTCACCCCGTCACGGCTGACCTGGCCATCGAAGGCCTGGGTCTGCGGTTGTGCGTGGCTGAGGCTGGGAAATACAAGGGCGGCAAGAGCGAGGGGGAGCAAACGTAGGCGCATGGACGTCATTGTAGGGGGGAGGGCGCCAACAGTTCGATCTCGGCCAGCTGCAGGCGCCCCGGCGCAGCCAGGCGCAGACGGTACTCGGCGTAGCGTGAGGGCGAGGCGATACGGAACGGGCGGGTCTGCCGCGCCGAGGTGAAATCTTCGCCGCGTCGCTGGTCAAGCGTTACCCAGCGCCCGTTGCCGGCACGCGCTTCCAGCGTCCACTCACCGCCACGGATCGTGCCGTCACCGCTGGTCAGCGTGTACATCGTCGGTACGCCATCGCCCACGTGGCTCAGTGCGATGGTCACGCCGCCGCCCAGCGGCACGGCCGTGTTGGCATCGTCGTCGATCAGCGCGGGCAGGGCGCGGCCATCAGCCAGTGCCGCCTGCGCGCCGTTGCCGAGCAGATCGTGCAGCAACTGCGGGCGCTGGCCACGGGCGGTCAGCGAGCGCGGTACATCATCCACGCCGCTGCCCCAGCGTGACGGCTGCGGGCCCATCACGAAGTCCAGGGTTGCACCCTTGGCGATCACTTCGTGCGGCACCCAGGTTTTGCTCCACGGCTTGCCGTTGATCTTCAGCGACTGCACGTACACGTTCTCCGGCGAATTCTGCGGTGCATTGACGGTCAACACCGCGCCGCCCTGCAGCTCGACGCGCGCATGCTGGAACGCCGGCGAACCAATCACGTACTCCGGCGCACCCATGCGCAGCGGATACAGGCCCAGCGAGGCCAGCACGTACCACGCCGAGGTCTCGCCGTTGTCCTCGTCGCCCGGATAGCCCTGGCCGATCTCGCTGCCGACATACAGCCGCGACAGGATCTCGCGCACATGCTGCTGGGTCTTCCACGGCTGCCCGGCATACAGGTACATCCAAGGGATGTGGTGTGCCGGCTGGTTGCTGTGCGCGTACATGCCCATGCGCACGTCGCGCGCTTCGGTCATCTCATGGATGGTGCCGCCGTAGGAGCCGGCGAATGCGGCGTCGGCGGTTTCCGGGGTGGCGAAGAAGGTATCGAGCTTGGCGGCCAGCTTGTCGCGGCCACCGTACAGCGCGGCGAGGCCTTCGCCATCGTGCGCGGCGGTGAAGGCGAACGTCCAGCCATTGGATTCGGTGTAGTCGTGGCCCCACACGCGCGGGTCGTAGTCCTTGGCCTGCAGGCGCCAGCTGCCATCGGGCCTGCGGCCCTGGAAGAAGCCGGCGGCCGGATCGAACAACGTCGCGTAGCTGCCGGCGCGGTGACGGAAGTAGTCGGCCTCGGTGGCGTAGCGTTCGCGTGCGGACGGTGTCGTCGCGCGCTTGGCCAGGGCATCGGCCATGTTGGCGATGCCGAAATCATTGAGTGCACCTTCCATCGTCCACGACATGCCTTCATGCACGTCGGCGCTGGCATAGCCGCGGAACGTCGAACGATCCATGCCCTTGCGGCCGACGTGGCGGTCCGGTGGCACCACGGTGGCGTTCTTCAGCGCTGCGGCGTAGGCCTCTTCCGGATCGAAGCCACCGATGCCCTTCAGCCACGCATCGGCGAAGGCGACGTCCGAGCTGGTGCCGACCATCAGGTCCGCGTAGCCCGGCGAGGACCAGCGCGCGACCCAGCCACCGGCGCGGTACTGCTCGATGAAACCCTGTACCAGCTGCCCGGCATCATCCGGGGTGAACAGCGCATACGCCGGCCAGGTGGTGCGGAACGTGTCCCAGAAGCCGTTGTTGACGAAGACCTTGCCGTCGCGCACCGGTGCGAAGCTGCGCGTCGCGCTGCCGTCGGTGTTGTCATCGGCGGCGCTGGCCTGGCTGGCATAGCGCCACTCGGGCGCGGCGGCGGTGCCCACATTCTCGTGGCCGGAATTGGGGTACAGGTACAGCCGGTACAGGCTGGAGTACAGCGTGGTCTTCTGGTCGTCACCGGCATTGCCGATGTCGAAACGGGCCAGGCGCGCATCCCACGCATCCTGTGCGCGTCCGGCCACGCTTTCCAGCGTATCGGCGGCGGCCAGTTCCAGTGCCAGGTTGTGCCGCGCCTGCTCGACCGAGATCAACGAGGTGGCGATGCGCATCGTCACCCGGCGCTCGCTGCCTGGGTCGAACTTGATGTAGCCGGTCGGGCGGCCGGTGCCGATCTGGCCGCTGCTGCGCCACGGCCTGTCGAAGCTGGCCACCACGTACATGCGGGTGGCGCCGTTGGACAGGCCGCTGCGGGTATCGGTGTAGCCGGTCAACGTCTGCGTGGCGGCATCGAGGGTGAGTCCGCCGCGGGCATCGACGTTGTCGAACAGCAGGTTGGCGTCGCCGCCTTCGGGGAACTCGAAGCGGAACAGCGCGGCATGGTCGGTGGGGGCGATGGACGCGGCGATGCCGTTGTCGAAGCGCACGTCGTAGCGATACGGGCGCGCGTTTTCCTGCGTGCGGTCGAAGGACAACGCCCGCTTGCTGCGGTCCGCTTCGGGCACACCGCGCGTGGCGGAGGGCATCACCTGGAAGGTCTGGCGGTCGCCCATCCACGGGCTGGGCTGGTGGCTCAGCGCCAACGCCTGCAGCTGCGGCCGGTTCTTCGCATCGTTCTGCTCGTTCCAGCGGTACAGCCAGTTCAGTGCGCCGGCATCGGTCACCGGCGTCCAGAAGTTGAAACCGTGCGGTACCGCAGTGGCCGGGAAGTTGTTGCCGCGCGAGAAGGTGCCGTTGGCCTGGGTTCCGCGCGTGGTCAGTACCCAGTCGGAGACCCGCTGCGGCGCCTGCCGTGGCTGCACGTCCAGGCGCACGTCGTCGATCCAGCCCGACACAGGCGCGCCATTGGCGCTGGCCACCTCGAGCTCGATGGCCAGCACGCGGCGGCCCTTCAGCGCCGGCATGTCGCCCAGCCTGACCGCCTTGCGCGCCCACTGCTGCGGGTACAACGTCTTCGAATCGCCCTGCGCCCGTGCGCCCAGCGCTACGCCGTGCTGGTCGCGCGCGCCGCTGGCGGAGACGCGGCTGCCATCGTCCAGCAGCAGGTCCAGCGAGACATAGGTGGAGGCCACGGTGTCCTTGCCGACGATCTCCGGCAATACCAGCCAGGACAGCGTGGTGTCGGTGTCGATGGGCAGATCGGTCTTGAACAGTTCGCGGCGTGCCTGGCCGCCACTGGTGCTGTAGTGCAACGCATGCAGGCCGCTGTACCCGACGTTTCGCTTGGCCGCGTACGGCGCGCCGGGGCCGCTGCCGACGTCGACGGACAAGGTGCCATCGGACCTGGCCGGTGCCGGTTCGCCCGGCTCGAAGGAGGTCTGCAGCCCTTGCGCCAGCACCGGCGTCGCAGTGGTCGCACAGGCCAGGGCCAGGGCGAGCGGAAGCAGGGCGCGGCGCGGATCGGACAGGGTCATGCAGGGTCTCCCGGTAGGGCAGGCGGCAGGCAGAACCCGCATCGGCGAACACCACGGACAGCATCGCCCCGTCCGCCGCAGGGCAGTCGGGAGGCGATGCAGGTCCGGTGGGGGGCGGGCCATGCGATCGGGTCAGGAATGGATCGCTGCCGATGCTGCAACAGCCGGCAGCGCCCTGACAAGTGCCATTTAGTTCGATCCAAATGCGGGAAATTCGAACGACGACCGATTCCGCGCGGAACTGACTGGCCTGCCTGGGATTTCCCGCCGATGGGGGCGGGGCGACGGCGGCGCGGGAGGGCAGGGCGGTCGCACGTGGCTGCACCGGCGAAGGCTGCAAGCGGGCCGCCGCGCGCAGCGGCCACGCAGCGCACGGTGTTTACCGGGCCCAGATGCTAGAATCGCAGGCCTCGCAATCCGTTCATCGACATCCGCCATGAGCCATACCGCCACCGCGCCCGCCAACGCCGAAAAGCGCTACACCGTGCACCGCAGCGATCTGCCGCTGAGCTGCCCGACCCCGGAAATGGCGCTGTGGAACTCGCATCCGCGGGTGTACCTGCCGATCGAAGACGAACCCAACGGGCAAGCGCAGTGTGCTTACTGCGGCGCCGTGTTCGTGCTGGCCGACTAAACGGCTGCCCCCTCGATGCGCCGATTGACCGTGGTGCAGTTGCTGCCGGCGCTGCACTCCGGCGGTGTCGAGCGCTCGACCCTTGAAATCGCCGCGGCCCTGGTCGCTGCCGGCCATCGCGCGCTGGTGGTGTCCGCTGGTGGTCGCCTGGTGCAGCCGCTGCTCGACAGCGGTGCCGAGCACCTGACCCTGGATATCGGCCGCAAGTCGCTGCTGACGCTGCGCCATCTGCCTACCCTGCGTCGCCTGTTCACCGAAGTGGGCGCCGACATCGTCCACGCCCGTTCGCGCCTGCCGGCGTGGCTGGGGCTGTACGCGATCCGTGCGATGCAGCCGGCGCAACGCCCGCATTGGGTGACTACCGTGCATGGGCTGAATTCGCCCAGCCGCTACAGCGCGGTGATGACCAGCGGCGAACGCGTGATCTGTGTGTCCAACAGCGTGCGCGACTACGTACACACGCATTACCCGACGGTGCCGCACGACAGGCTGCAGGTTATCCCGCGCGGGGTGGATGTCAGCCAGTTCCCGCGCGTGGCACGCGCTGATCGGCGTCCCCGGCTGGCGCTGGCGACCGACTACCCGTGGCTGGCCCAGGTCGACGGACCGCTGTTGCTGCTGCCCGGTCGCGGCACCCGCCTGAAAGGCCACGCCCACGCGTTGCAGCTGCTTGCCGATGTCCGTGCAGCAGGCGTGCCGGCACAGTTGTGGATGCTGGGCACCGACGAGCCTGGCCGGGAAACCTATGTGGCAGAGCTGCGCAGGCAGGCGGCCGCACTGGGCGTGACCGGGGCGGTGCACATCAGCACGCCGACTGCGCGCATCGCCCAGGCGTACGCCGCCAGCGATCTGGTGCTGCAACTGTCGGACAAACCGGAAGCCTTTGGTCGCACCGTGGTCGAAGCGTTGTCGGTCGGCCGCCCGGTGCTGGGTTGGAACCATGGTGGGGTCGGCGAACTGCTGCAGCAGCTGCAGCCCAGTGGCGCCGTGCCGCTGGGCAATGCGCAGCTGCTGGGTGAACGTGCGCTGGCCCTGTTGGCACAGCCGCCGTCGCTGCCGGGCCGTATCCCGTTTACCCTGCAGGCCATGCAGCGCGATACCCTCCGTCTTTATGCCGACCTCGCTGGCTGACGCCACGCCGCCCCTGCGCGATGAGCGCGCCGGCCGCTGGGCACCCTGGTGGGTGCTGGCCTACGTCGCGTTGTGGCCGCTGCCGGGTATCGCCGAAACAGTGCTGGGCCTGGGGGCGTTGTACGCCGCCGCACGCATGGTCATCCGCAGGGTGCAGCATCGCCCTCATCTGCTGAGCCCGGCAGCGTGGGCGCTGACATCGATTCTTTTCCTCGGCTACTGGTTGCCGCAGGCGTTCTCGGCCTTCGATGCCGTGGACCCGTCGGCGTCGTGGACCAAGGCTGCGGCCGGGCTGCGCTATCTGCCTTTCATGTGGCTGGTGGCGATCGCCGTGGCCACCCCGCAGCGGCGGCGCCTGACCCTGGGTGGGTTGGCGGTGATCACCGGCCTGTGGACGCTCGATGCGCTGGTGCAGGCACTGGCAGGCACCAGCCCCTGGTTCTGGTCGCTGCAGCAGATCAAGCTGGCCATCAGCGGCCACGCATTGTGCCCGGCTGAAGAAGCCGCGCTGGCCGACCGTCTCAGCGGCGCGCTTGGGCCGTGCAACCTGAAATTCGGCCAGGTGCTGGCCAGTCTTTCGCCGTTCCTGTTGTTGCCGGTGGCGCGCCGTTTCGGCAATGCGGGCTGGCTGTTGGCCGCTGCTGCAGTGGGCGTGGTGCTGCTGCTGGCCGGCTCGCGTGCCTCATGGATCACCTTCGGCCTGGTGGTCGCCTACAGCGGCGTGCGCCAACTGGGATGGAAGCGGCTGGGCCTGCTCGCGCTGGTGGGTATTCTCTCGGCGAGCGTACTGGCCGCCAGCGTGCCGCAGCTGCGTGAGCGTGTGGCGCGCACGGCAATGGCCTGGGACGGTGGCGAGGATGGGGTCGAGCAGGCACTGTCCGGTCGTACCCGCATCTGGAGTGCGGCGGCCTGCATGATCGAAGCACACCCGATCAATGGTGTCGGTGCACGTGGCTTCCGCGATGCCTATCCCCACTGCGTTGCGCATGAAGGACCGGCGGTGTGGGGCACCATGCCCGCGCTGCACGCCCATCAGATCGTGCTGGAGATCCTGGCCGAGACAGGTGTGCTGGGGCTGCTGCTGTGGCTGGCGGCGGTGGCACAGGCATGGCGGGCATGGCGTTTCGCCCCGGCCCCGGCGCGCGAACGTGCACGCCCGGCAATGCTGGCACTGGCGGTCACCGTGTTCCCGCTCAATACGCACCTGGCGTTCTATTCCGCGTTCTGGGGCGGCTTGACCGTCCTGCTCGCCGCGCTGTTCGTCGGCACGTTGCTGGCGCGCGAACCGGACGATCAGCCGGGCGCCGGGTAATCTCCGCATCCACGCATGGCGTGGATCTACTGAATCGTGCGGGGTTGGGGAACGTCCCGTCCACGCACAGCGTGGATCTACTTGCGTGTGCGGTACGGGGCCTATCCACGCATGGCGTGGATCTACTGGATTGTGCGGGGTGGCTGGTCGTATCCACGCATGGCGTGGATCTACTTGCGTGTGCGGGACGGGGCCCTATCCACGCATGGCGTGGATCTACTGGATTGTGCGGGGTGGCTGGTCGTATCCACGCATGGCGTGGATCTCCGGGGACGTGTCGGGCGGGGGAGCAGTAGATCCACGCCATGCGTGGATGGGCTTTCCCATGAACACTGGCCGGTGTCGCGGCTTTTCCCGACTGGCCGCAGGGTGGTCCGCCAATGCAAGGATGACCGGGCAAACCGCAGTCTGTCCCCATGGCAAGCCCCAGACTCCGCTACGGTCGCTACTCCCGCACGGGAAATGTCTATTCCCTGACCACGACAACACACGGCCGGGAGCCATTCTTCTCCGACGCAGGCAATGTCGCTGTGCTGGTGGACGCGCTGCGCTTCGTCGAACGCAGCGGCATCAGCCACAGCCTCGCCTGGGTGGTGATGCCCGACCACCTGCACTGGTTGATGGAACTGCAGAAGGGAACGCTGGCCCAGTGCATGGCGTTGCTGAAATCACGCAGCAGCCGGCAGCTGAACCGGATATCGGGACGAAAAGGGCCGCTCTGGCAGCACGGCTATCACGACCATGCGGTGCGTACCGATGAATCCCTTCATGACAACGCGATGTACATCCTGGGCAATCCGGTGCGGGCCGGATTGGCTGGTGGGCTGGGGGACTACCCTCACGCCTGGTGTCGTTGGCCGTTGTAGATTCCGGCATCGGAAGAGAGAACATCCACGCATGGCGTGGATCTACTGATCGGCATTCCCAGTAGATCCACGCCATGCGTGGATGAGCCATCCAAATCTCACGTCACTTGTAGAAATCGCTGCGCCCGCCTGGCTGGCGCTTGAAGCGGCGATGGATCCACAGGTACTGGTCCGGTGCCTCGCGCACCATCTGCTCGATGGCCTGGTTGACCCGCGCGGTATCGGCTTCGACGTCCTCGCTGGGGAAATTCTCCAGCGGCGCGCCGATCTTCAGGAAGTACTTCCCGCCTTCGCGGCGATGGAAGTAGGGGATGACCGCACAACCGGTCATCCGCGCCAGCTGGTGGGTGGCGGTGATGGTGGAGGCGGTGTGGCCGAAGAACGGCACGAATACGGTGTCCTTGCCGCGCATGTCCTGGTCGGGCGCGTACCAGAGGAAGCCGCCCTTTTTCAGGTGGCGCACCGTCGCGCGGATGTCCTCGTTGGCGTACATCGCCTTGGCATAGCGCAGGCGGCCGAACTTCACCGCCCACTCGTACACCGGGTTCTTGTGCTTGCGGTACATGCCGGACAGGTCGACGTGGTCGCACAGCAGGCGGCCGCACATTTCCAGAGTCATGAAGTGGCCCGAGACCAGCAGCACGCCGCGGCCTTCGGCCTGCATCTGCTTGAGGTGTTCCAGCCCTTCGATGTGCACCTGCGGGCGGATGCTGTCGATGCTGCCCCACCAGGAACGCGCGCATTCGAAGATGCCCACACCCAAGGCATCGAAGCTGTCGCGCACCAGGCGCTTGCGCCAGGCCTCGTCCTTCTCGGGGAAGCACAGCTTGAGGTTGACCTCGGCGGCATGGCGGCGGCTGCCGGCCAAGCGCCAGGCGATCGAGCCGACCCCGCGGCCCAGCACGCGCTGCAGCGTCCACGGCAGCCGGGCGATCCCGAAGGCAGTGAACATGACGGCAAACATCGGCCAGTTGCGTGGATCACGCAGCGACGGACGGACGGCGGTGGTGGCATCGGACATGCCGCCATTCTACCAACCCGGCCGCGTGTCTTTCCCGGGGGGCTCCCGTATCCTTGCCGTATGCGTAAAGACCCTGTCGAATGGATCCTGCGTGGCCTGTACTCGGCCGTGCTGTACCTCCTGCTGCCGATCACCGTGTACCACCTGGTCTGGCGCGGCTTCCGGGTCCGTGAATACTTCCGGCGCTGGGATGAACGCTATGCGTCCTATCCGCAGCCCAGCGGCCAGCCCCGGGTCTGGCTGCATGCGGTCTCGGTGGGCGAGGTCAACGCCGCTGCGCCGCTGGTCAATGCGCTGCGCGCGCAGCGGCCGGACATTCGCTGGGTCATCACCACCATCACCCCGACCGGCTCGGAACGGGTGCGCGCGCTGTGGGGCGATGCGCTGGACCATGTGTACCTGCCGTACGACGTGCCGGGCAGCGTCAACCGCTTCCTGGGGCACTTCCAGCCCAGCCTGGCGCTGATCCTGGAAACCGAGCTGTGGCCGAACATGCTGTTCGGCTGCCGCGACCGTCGCATTCCGGTGTACATCCTCAATGCGCGCCTGTCGGCCCGATCGCTGCGCGGCTACCGCGTGCTGGCGGCGTTGATCCGGCGTGCGCTGCGCACGGTCACCTGCGTGGCCGCACAGTCGCAGGATGACGCTGCGCGGTTCGTGCAGCTGGGCGCGGCGCCGGAACAGGTGCAGGCACTGGGCAACCTGAAGTTCGACATCGCCACGCCGGACGTGCAGCCCTTCATCGAACAGTTCCATGCCCATGTGCCGGCCACGCGCCCGGTGTGGATCGCGGCCAGCACGCATGATGGTGAAGAGCAGGCAGTGATCGACCTGCACCGCCGCCTGCGCCAGCAGCATCCGGACCTGCTGCTGCTGTGGGCGCCGCGGCATCCGGAGCGCTTCCCCAAGGTGGAGGCGCTGGCCCGCGAGCAGGGCTGGAACGTGTCGACACGGCGCGCACAGCAGTGGCCGGACGCGCGTAGCGATGTCTTCGTCATCGACACGCTGGGCGAACTGATGCCGTTCTACGGCTGTGCCCAGGTCGCCTTCGTCGGTGGCAGCCTGCAGGCCATCGGCGGCCACAACCTGCTGGAACCGGCAGCGATGGGTACCGCAGCGGTGACCGGCCCGCATCTGCACAACTTCGCCGAGATCTCGCGGCGCATGCGCGAGGCCGGTGCACTGCTGATCGGCGAAGACGTGCAGGCGGTGGGTGATCTGCTGCTGCACCTGCTCGACGACGTGCAGGCGCGCGAAGACATGGCCCGCGCCGGTTGCACGCTGGTCAGCAATGGCCGCGGCGCGCTGCAGCGGACCCTGCAGCTGGTGGCTCCACACCTGCCGCCGCCGCTGGCCTGAGACCCCGCCTGTCGCCCTCAGGTGTTTCAAGGGCGCCCTGCCTTTGCGCTGTCGTGAACGCCTGCATCAAGCCCGCTTGATGGTGGTGAATCTGTCGTAGCTGGACCGCTCGCGCCGACCACGGCGTGCAAGCTGTCACATCATCGTTCGTATGGCGCAGATTCCGATTCCGCTTACCGCGTCAGGCTGCCAGCTTGTTGTCGACCACGCTTGGGCGACATCAAGGGAGCTTTGAATGATCGGCGACAACGGAGGCGCGCTGCACGCCAGCGCGAAGCCCGGGAGGCTGGGCACCGACCATCTGCTGGTGGTGGCGCTGACCCTGCTGTTGGGCGGCAGCGTTGTCGCCCTGGTCGGGCAGCACACGGCGGCACAGGCGGGGCCCGCCATTGTCCTCAGCCTGTTGCTGGCGGCGTTGGGCGCAGTGCCGATGCTGTATTGCCTGCGCATGGCGATGCGGCGCCTGCCGGATGCTTCGGGTCTGCATGGTCTGCTGCGTGCCGCCTGGGGCAGGCTGCCTGCCGACGTACTGGTGATTGCCCTGCTGCTGGAACTGACGGCGACCATCGCAGGGCTGGCGCAATCGATGGCGCGTCATCTGTACGCAGCCGCCGAGGTCATCGACGCCGCACCCGGGCAGTGGCTGCCCTTGCCGCTGGCGGCGGCGATCCTGGTGCTGCTGTTGGGGGCCGCCGCTGCAGTGCTGCGGACGCCGCGCGCGCTGTTGTTGGCCAGTGCACTGTTGACGGTGAAGCTGGGCGTGGGCCTGCTGCTGTTGTTGCTGGCAGCACGCCATGTGCACTACGCGCATTGGATTCCGTGGCTGCCATCGGCTACCGCGCCCTATCGCTTCGGGGTGGGTGGCGTGCTGGCAGCGGGCGTGGCATTGCTCGGCGTCCTGCTGGGTGCAGGCCTGCTGGCAGGGTTTTCCGGGCGGGTGCCGCGCCCTCGTTCGCAGGTTTCCAGAGCCGCCGGCGCAGCGGTGCTGATGGCGATGTTGTGGCTGATGGTACTGGCTGCGCTGCAGTCGGGCCTTGTCGAGTTTGCCGCGTTGGCCAGCACGCGGCCGCTGTCGGTGGCGTTGCAGGGGATCCCGCAGCTGCAGTGGTTGCTGCCACTTTTGCCGTTGGCGGGCGGCGCGGGGCTGGCGGCCCTGCAGTTGGTGCTGCTGCTGTTGGCAGCGCGGCTGGGGAGAGAAGTCTGGCCGCCGAAGTCCGGCGCAGTGGGTACCGGTGCGCGTTTGCCGCTGACGCTGGCGCTGACCGTGCTGTCGGCGGCGTTGGCGCTGTCGCTGCCGGAGGGGTGGCTTCCACAGCTGCCGGGGCCTGCAGGCCTGCTGGTCCTGGCCGCCGTGTGCCTCGGCGTTGCCCGCAGCCAGTGGCAGGTGCGGGCCGCGGCCGGCGAACGACGGCTGATCCCGATGGTGCTCTCCCCAGTGGCAACCGCACTGTGCCTGTTGCCGGCAGCCACGTCGCGGCTGTTTCTACCGGTGCTGGTGGTGCTGGCGGTCGTGTTGGCAGGCGTCCTGTTGCGTCGGCGCGCCGGGCGTTCGCGCTAGCGCCCCCACACACCGCAGGCCATCTGCAATCAATAAAAAAGCCACCCTCGCGGGTGGCTTTGTGACCAGGCCGGTCGCGCCGACTCAGTTCGTGGTCGTCGACGGGTTGCCCGCGTCCTGGGTCAGCAGGCGGTTGATGTCCTGCAGTTCGGCGACATCCAGGCCACCCACGGCCTGGCTCAGCAGCAGGCGGTTCTGCAGGAAGTTGTAGCGGGCCTGCGCGTAATCCAGCTGTGCGGAGAACAGGATGCGCTGGTTCTGGATCACGTCCAGCACGGTGCGGGTACCCACTTCCAGGCCAACCTGCGAGGCATCGTAGGCGCTCTGCGCGGAAACCACGGCCAAACGGCGCGCTTCCACTTCGCTGATGCCCTGCACCAGGGTCTGGTAGGCATTGCGGGTGTTGCGGTCCAGCGCGCGCTTCTGCTGCTCGAAACCATCCTGGGCGATGTCACGCTGGGCCAGCGCCTGGCGCACGCCGGACTGGGTGGCGCCGCCGGAGAAGATCGGCACGCTCAGGGTCAGGCCAATGCTGTTGGTGCGTGCATCGGGGGAGAGCGAACCGGCGCCGACGCTGTCGCCCCAGGTTGCGCTCTTGCCCCAGCTGCCGCCCAGCGACAGGGTCGGGTAGTGACCGCCACGGGCGGCCTGCACGCCGGCTTCGGCGGCACCGACCTTCAGCTCCTGCGCCTTCAGCGCCGGATTCTGCGTGGTCGCCTGCTGCACCAGCTGGTCCAGGTTGCCGCGGTTGGCCGGCACTTCCGGACGGAAATCGGCCGGCAGGCCCTTCAGGTTGACCACCGGCTGGCCGGTCAGTTCGGTCAGGGCCTGGTAGTTATCGGCCAGGGTGTTCTGCGCAACGATGGTGTTGGCGCGCGCCTGGTCGTACTGGGCGCGTGCTTCATGCACGTCGGTGATCGGCGCCAGGCCCACTTCCAGGCGCTTGTCGGCGAAGTCGAACTGCTTCTTCGCGGCCGCTTCATTGGTCTGTGCGGCGTTCAGCGATTCGATCGCCACCAGCACGTTGAAGTAGGCCGCCGAGGTGCGCACGATCAGGTTGTCGTTGGCCGAGTCGAGGGTGAAGTCCGCCGCCTTGCTCAGCTCGCGCTGCGAGCGCAGGTTGTTGATCTGCGTCCAGTTGAACAGCGTCTGCGAACCGTCGATCGTGTAGTTGCGGCGCTTGCTGGTGACCGTGCCGGAGTTGGCGTCATGGTCGGCTTCGGTGCGGGTGCGGCTCAACTGGGCCTGGCCATTGATCTGCGGCAGCAGGGCAGCACGCGCCTGCACGGCGCCTTCCTTGTCGTACAGCCGGGTGGATTCGGCGGCGGACAGCTGCGGGTCACCATTGCGCGCCATTTCATAGACCTGCAGCAGGTCGGCGGCATGGGCGGACAACGGCAGCAGGGCAGTGGCCAGCGCAACAGCGAGGGATCGGCGGATCATTGCGGCTTCCTTGGACTCAGAGGTGGAACTGGGGGGCCGGGGCGGCACCACGCAGGTAATCGATATCGGTCTCGAACAGCGACTCGGTGCTGCCATCGGCCTTCACCAGCAGTGCTTCCATTGCCGGCGAACGGCCCTGGATGACATACAGGCGACCACCCGGACGCAACCACGAAGCAAACTGTGACGGCACCACGTCAACGGCGCCAGTGACACAGATCACGTCGAAGCGGCGTTCGGTCTGCCAGGCCAGGCCATCGGCCACTTCCACGCGCACGTTGGTGCCCAGGCCGGTGGCATCCAGGCGGGCGCGCGCAGCGGCGGCCAGTTCCGGATCGATTTCCAGGCTCAGCACGTCGCGCGCCAGCGCGCCGATGCAGGCCGACAGGAAGCCGCTGCCGGTGCCGATTTCCAGCACTTCGTCACCCGGCTGCAGATCCAGTGCCTGCAGGGTACGGCCCTCGATGACCGGCTTCATCATCTTCTGGCCGTTGCCGATCGGCAGTTCGACATCGGCATAGGCCAGCGCCCGGTGCGCGTCGGCGACGAAGGCCTCGCGCGGCAGGCGGGCCAGGACGTCGAGCACCTTGATGTCCAGCACGTCCCAGGGACGGATCTGCTGTTCCACCATCAGTTCGCGGGCGTGGGCGTAATCAATCGTCATGAGGTTCAAATCCAGCGCAGTGGGCCGGCCATTTTACCGGTGCCGGAGGCCGGCGGCGCGCCCAGAGCATCAGCTGCGGGGTGGCCGGGGTCGCAGTGCCGGAAGTCATCGCGACCTCCGGTTCGTTCAGTTTTGGTTATCCAGCGTGCCCAGCCCCCCGCGGCGCGTAGGCGCGCAGGAAGAAATCCACACTGGCGGCCACATGGATCGCAGCATCGGTCTCGACGGGGGACAGTGGCATGCCGCACATCATATGCATGTGCACTTCGCCCTTCACCAGGGTCAGGAACTGCTGGCCGGCGATGTAGCAGTCGGGGATATCCAGTTCGCCGCGCTCGGCACGCGAACGCATGAAGTCGGCCAGTGCCTCGCAGGTGCGTTGCGGGCCCGCCTGCCAGAACAGTTCGCGCAGGCGCTCGTCGGTCTCCGGCGCCATCATCATCCGCTGGATCGACAGGGCCGCGTCGGAGGTGATCATCTCGAAGAACGCCATGCCGATGCCCAGCAACTGGTCACGCAGGGGGCCTTCGACGTCGGCCACGAACAGCGCGTCGGGCAGCATCTCGATGCACTTGGACTGCACAGCTTCGGAGAACAGGGTCTCTTTGTCGCCGAAATGGCTGTAGACGGTCAGCTTCGAGACGCCGGCCTGGGCAGCAATGCTGTCCATGCTCACGCCGCTGTAGCCCTGTTCAATGAACAGTGTCTTGGCTGCCTCGAGTATTGCCGCGCGCTTGCCCAGATCCTTGGGGCGCCCGGGACCGGCAGCCTTGGCAGCGGGCTTGGCCGTCGGCTTTCGGGAAGTGGGAGAACTCATTCCGCTAATACTAGACCAAGCGGTTCGATATTTATACTATACCGGCTGGTTCACTAATGTCCGCGTTGCAACAGTATGTTGCCGGCGCGTTCCCCCCGGATTTCTTTTCAGGTCCTGTACCTCATGAAAAACATGCGTTGGTTGGGCGTAGGCGTACTGGTCGTGGTGTTGGCAGCGTGCGGCAAGCAGGCCGCCGAGCCGGCGGCGGCCATCCCGGTGCTGGTGGTGCATCCCACCACGCAGGATGGACAGGCCGCGGCCGCCTACCCCGGCGAGGTGCGTGCCCGCCAGGAAAGCCCACTGTCGTTCCGGGTTGGCGGCAACCTGGTCAAGCGCCTCGTCGACGCAGGCGAGCGGGTGAAGAAGGGCCAGCTGCTGGCCGAGCTGGATGCGGCCGACTACGCCTCGCAGGCGGCGGCGTCGCAGGCGCAGCTGGCGGCGGCGGAAGCAGACCTGGTGCGCGCGCGCGATGACCAGAAGCGCTATGCCAAGCTGGCGGAAGACCAGCTGGTGAGCCGCTCGGCACTGGACCAGCAGACGGCGGCATTCAAGGCTGCACAGGGCCAGGCCAACGCCGCCCGGGCCAACCTCGCCGTGGCCCGCAACCAGGCCGAGTACGCGCAGCTGCGCGCACCCGCCGATGGCGTGATCGCCAGCCGCCAGGCCGAAGCCGGGCAGGTCGTGAGCGCGGGGCAGACGGTGTTCACCCTGGCCGCCGATGGTGGCCGTGAGGTGCTGATCGCGCTGCCGGAAAGCAGCATCCGCGACTACAAGGTCGGCCAGTCGGTGCAGGTGGAACTGTGGAACCGTCCGGGCCAGCTGCTGCCGGGCACCCTGCGCGAGATCGCCCCGGCCGCCGATGCACAGGCGCGCACCTATGCCACGCGCGTGAGCCTGGCGCCGGAAGCACTGAGCGAAGTGGAACTGGGCCAGAGTGCGCGGGTGTTTGCCACCGCCGGGCGCAGTGGTGCGTTGCAGCTGCCGCTGGCGGCCGTGCTGCGCGGCAGTGATGGCAAGGCCAGCGTGTGGGTGGTCAATCCGTCCAACGGTGCATTGAAGGCAACGCCGGTGCAGGTGGGTGCCTACGGCGCGCAGGCCGTGCCGGTCGTGTCCGGCGTGGGCGCGACGGACTGGGTGGTCGCTGCCGGCGGCCATCTGCTGCGCGAAGGCCAGGTGGTGACGCCGGTCGACCGCCAGAACCGCCCGGTGCTGGCACCGTCGGTCGCCAAGCCGGCGCCGGCCGCAGGCAAGGGGCGCTGACCCGTGCGCCGCTTCAATCTCTCCGAATGGGCGCTGGGCAACCGTGCGCTGGTGTTGTTCGCGATGCTGGCGTTCGCCGTCATCGGTGCCTGGTCGTACAAGCACCTGGGCCAGTCCGAAGATCCGCCCTTCACCTTCAAGGCGATGGTGGTACGCACGATGTGGCCGGGCGCCACCGCCGAGCAGGTCTCGCGGCAGGTGACCGAGCCGATCGAAAAAGCGCTGATGAACACCGGCGAGTACGAATTCATCCGTTCGTACTCGCGGCCGGGCGAATCGCAGGTGATCTTCATGGCGCGCGACAGCCTGCGCTCCAAGCAGATCCCGGACCTGTGGTACCAGGTGCGCAAGCGCGTGGGCGATATCCGCGCGACGCTGCCGAGGGAGATCGTCGGGCCCTTCTACAACGATGAGTTCGGCGACACCTTCGGCAACATCTACGCGTTGACCGGCGAAGGCTTCGACTACGCGGTGATGCGCGACTATGCCGACCGCATCCAGCTGGAGCTGCAGCGCGTGCCCGACGTCGGCAAGATCGACCTGGTCGGCCTGCAGGACGAGAAGGTGTGGATCGAGCTGTCCAACACCAAGCTGGCCACGCTGGGCGTATCGCTGCAGCAGGTGCAGCAGGCGCTGGCCGACCAGAACGCGGTCAGCGCCACCAGCTTCTTCGAAACCCCGACCGATCGCGTGCAGCTGCGCGTGACCGGTCAGTTCGATTCGATCGAGGACATCCGCAAATTCCCGATCCAGGCCGGTGAACGCACGTTGCATCTGGGCGACATCGCCGAGGTCAAGCGTGGCTTTGCCGATCCGGCCTCGCCGAAGATGCGCTTCATGGGCCAGGATGCGATCGGCCTGGCGGTGGCGATGAAGGACGGCGGAGACATCCTCAAGCTCGGTGCCACCCTGGATGCCGAGTTCGAACGCCTGCAGAAGACCCTGCCGGCCGGCATGCAGCTGCGCAAGGTGTCCGACCAGCCGCATGCGGTGGAAGAGTCGGTGGGCGAGTTCGTGCAGGTGCTCACCGAAGCGGTGGTGATCGTGCTGCTGGTCAGCTTCTTCTCGCTGGGCCTGCGTACCGGCCTGGTGGTGGGCGTGACCATCCCGTTGGTGCTGGCGATGACCTTCTTCGTCATGCACTACTTCGATATCGGCCTGCACAAGATTTCGCTGGGTGCACTGGTGCTGGCACTGGGCCTGCTGGTGGACGATGCGATCATCGCGGTGGAGATGATGGCCACCAAGATGGAGCAGGGCTACGACCGCCTGCGCGCGGCCAGTTTCGCCTGGGAATCCACCGCCTTCCCGATGTTGACCGGTACCCTGATCACTGCCGCTGGCTTCCTGCCCATCGCCACGGCGGCATCCAGCACGGGTGAGTACACCCGTTCGCTGTTCCAGGTGGTGACCATCGCGCTGGTGGTGTCGTGGATCGCGGCAGTGCTGTTCATCCCGTACCTGGGTGACAAGATGCTGCCGAACCTGTTCAACCCGCAGCTGCCGAAGCCGGACAGCCTGGCCGGCCGCTGGCGCGCCAAGCGCCTGCAGTGGGCCGACCGGCATCCTTCACTCGCGCGCTGGATCGCACCGAAGGAGCATGCGCACGATCATGATCCGTACCAGCGGCCGTTCTACACGCGCTTCCGGGCGTTCCTGGATACCTGCCTGCGCCATCGCTGGTGGGTGATCGCTGCGACCATTGCACTGTTCATCGGTTCGTTGATGCTGTTCCGCTTCGTGCCACAGCAGTTCTTCCCCGACTCGACCCGCCCGGAACTTATGGTGGACATCGAGCTGGCCGAAGGTGCGTCGCTGGCCGCGACCCAGGCACAGGCCGACAAGCTGGAGAAGCTGCTGAAGGGGCGCGAAGGCATCAGCAACTACGTGGCCTACGTCGGCACCGGTTCGCCGCGCTTCTACCTGCCGCTGGACCAGCAGCTGCCGGCCACCAACTTCGCCCAGTTCGTGGTGCTCACCGAAGACGCCAAGGCCCGCGAATCGACCCGCGACTGGATGCTGAAGGACGTGATCAGTCAGTTCCCGGATGTGCAGATGCGGGTGACGCGCCTGGAGAACGGGCCGCCGGTCGGTTATCCGGTGCAGATGCGCGTGTCCGGCGAGCACATCGCACAGGTGCAGGCGATCGCGCGCCAGGTCGAGGCCAAGGTGCGCGAGAACCCGCACGTGATGAACGTGAACCTGGACTGGAGCGAGCCGAGCAAGGTGGTGCGGCTGGTGATCGACCAGGACCGCGCCCGCGCGCTGGGCGTCAGCAGTGCGCAGGTCAGCCAGTTCCTCAGCAGCTCGTTGTCGGGCATGAGCGTGAGCACCTATCGCGAAGGCAACCGCCAGATCGAGATGCTGCTGCGTGGCCCGGACAACGAGCGCGCGCAGCTGGACCTGCTCGGCAGCCTGGCGATTCCGACCAGCAGTGGCACTGCGGTGACGCTGTCGCAGGTCGCGCGGCTGGAATACGCCTTCGAGGACGGCATCATCTGGCACCGCAACCGTCTGCCGACGGTGACCGTGCGTGCCGACATCAGCGATGGCATGCAGCCGCTGGACGTGGTGCAGCAGATCGTGCCGACCCTGGATGGCATCCGTGCCGACCTGCCCAGCGGCTACCTGCTGGAGACCGGCGGCTCGGTGGAGGATTCGGCGCGCGGGCAGAACTCGATCAAGGCCGGCATGCCGCTGTTCCTGATCGTGGTGGCCACGTTGCTGATGCTGCAGCTGCGCAGCTTCTCGCGTGCGGCGATGGTGCTGGTGACCGCTCCGCTGGGCATCATCGGCGCGACGCTGTTCCTGTTGCTGTTCCGCGCGCCGTTCGGCTTCGTGGCGCTGCTGGGCACCATCGCGCTGGCGGGCATGATCATGCGCAACTCGGTGATCCTGATCGACCAGATCCAGCAGGACATCGATGCCGGGCATGACCGCTGGCATTCGATCATCGATGCGACGGTGCGGCGTTTCCGCCCGATTGTGCTGACTGCGCTGGCGGCGGTGCTGGCGATGATCCCGCTGTCGCGCAGCGCTTTCTATGGCTCGATGGCGATTTCGATCATGGGTGGATTGATTGTCGGCACGGTGCTGACGCTGGTGTTCCTGCCGGCGCTGTATGCGGCATGGTTCCGGGTCAAGCCGGACGAATCCGGGGCGTGATGCCCCGGGTTTCCCGGCCACCGGGCTGCGCCCCCTCTGCGGTGGGTTCAGAAGCGGGATCGCTGGTCTGGGCCGGTTGGGTGGGCTGTTCGGGGGACGCCGCAAGTACGTCCTTGTAGGCTTGGCAGCCGCATCCATGCGGCTGACACCCCCGCCCAGCCCACCCACCCGGCCCCTGACAGTTTCCTGTGGCCTGCACCGCAGGAAGAGAAAAAAGAAGTGCGAAAAGCAACGGCAACAGCAACAGCCGCGTGCTGATGGTTGGGGTCGGATCCGTTTTCCATTGGAAAACGGATCCGACCCCTTTGTGCTTTCCGATACACCTCATCCACGCACGGCGTGGATCCACCAACCGTCATCGGGCAATTGTCGGAGGCGGGGAGGGGGCCGCTGGCGGGACCGTCCACGGCATGGATGCCGTGGACGAGCCTACAGGGACGTACTTGCGGCGTGTCCCGCCAGCTGCCCCCCTCCCCGCCAACCAGGCAACAACCCAGAGCCGCTCTGGCTTTTGTAGTTGCAGTTGCATCTGCGGGCGCCGGGCAGCCGCCCGGCCGATCACCCCTGCAACTGCAGCCGCTCACGCAGCAGCGGCACCAGCCAATCCAGGAACACCTGCACACGTTGCGCGCGATGCTGCCGGTGCGGCAGCAACAGGGTCACCGGCAGCGGCTGCGCCGCGTACTGGGGCATCACTTCCACCAGCGCACCGGTTTGCAGTTCGGCCTGCACGTCGTAGCGTGGAATCTGCAGCAGTCCCAGCCCTGCTACGCAGCAGGCAATCGACGCCTCGGCGCTGTTCACCCGCACCCAGCCGGGCATCGGCAGCGTGCGCAGCTGCGCGCCGTCCTGCCATTCCCACGGCTCCACCCGCGCCGTGGTCGGCGACGCATAGTTCACCGCGCGGTGCTGCTGCAGGTCGGTGGGGTGCTGCGGTACGCCGTGCGCGTGCAGGTACGCCGGCGCGGCAACGTTGACGAAGTCCAGCTGGCCCAGCGTGCGGGCCACCAGGCTGGAGTCACCCAGCTGGCCCACCCTCAGCACCGCATCGCAGCCGTCCTCGATCAGATTCACCGCGCGATCGGTCATGCCCAGGTCCAGCTCGACCTGGGGGTGCCGTGCGAAGAAGTCCGGCAGCGCCGGGGCGATGATGCGGCGGCCGATCCGGCTGGGTACATCGATCTTCAACAGGCCACTCGGCTGTGCGTCGTCCTGGCGGAACAGCGACTCGGCGTCTTCCACCTCGGCGATCAGGCGCAGGCAGCGCACGTAGAAGGTGTCGCCGTCGTGGGTGGTGGAGACCCTGCGGGTGGACCGCTGCAGCAGGCGCGTGCCCAGGCGCTGCTCGAGTTCCGCCACGGCCGCCGAGACAGTGGAGCGGGGCAGGCCGAGCTGGTCGGCGGCGCGGGTGAAGCTGGTGCACTCCACCACCCGGGCAAAGATGCGGAAACGCTCGATCCGGTCCATTGTTCGCCCGCTTTGGAAAGTTAAGTCAATGTTGCGGTCTTTATCCGCAATTTCTGCACGATATCGTCGTCGGCACAGGGTTGCCAGCCCGGCAGCCTCTTCCCGAGACCGATGCCATGACCGACCACCGTATCCAGGGCAAGACCGCGCTGATCGCCGGCGGTGCCAAGAACCTAGGCGGGCTGATCGCCCGCGACTTCGCCGAACAGGGCGCCAAGGCCATCGTCATCCACTACAACAGCGCCGCCACCCAGGCCGACGCCGAGGCGACCGTTGCGGCGGTGCAGGCCGCAGGTGCCAAGGCCGTGGCGTTGCAGGCCGATCTGACCTCGGCCGCTGCGATGGAGCGCCTGTTCGCCGACGCGGTCGCCGCCGTCGGTCGCCCCGACATCGCCATCAACACCGTCGGCAAAGTGCTGAAGAAGCCGATGCTGGACATCAGCGAAGCGGAGTACGACCAGATGAGCGCGGTCAATGCGAAGACGGCCTTTTTCTTCCTCAAGGAGGCAGGGCGCCATGTTAACGACGGCGGCCGCATCTGCACGCTGGTCACGTCGCTGCTGGGCGCGTTCACGCCGTTCTATTCCAGCTACGCGGGCACCAAGGCGCCGGTGGAACACTTCACCCGCGCGGCATCGAAGGAGTTTGGCGAGCGTGGAATCTCGGTGACCGCGATCGGCCCCGGGCCAATGGATACGCCGTTCTTCTATCCGGCCGAGAGTGCCGATGCGCAGGCGTATCACAAGACCGCCGCGGCGCTGTCGGCGTTCACCCGCACCGGTCTGACCGATATCGCCGACATCGTGCCGTGGATCCGCTTCCTGGTGACCGACGGTTGGTGGATGACCGGGCAGACCATCCTGGTCAATGGCGGTTACACCACCAAGTAGAGACACGCGAGACTTGGGTTTGCGCAGTAGATCCACGCCATGCGTGGATGCTCTTGGCTTCATCCACGCATGGCTTGGATCTACTGTTGATCCCCAAGTGGACAGCTTCAGGGCGTTCACGGGCACAATAGCGGGCTGTCCCGGGGCCTGAGAGCCTGTATGTTCCCTCGCACGATCCGCGCTTGCGTGCTGATGCTGGTTGCCTGCTGCGGTCATGCCGATGCAGAGCCGGCGCAGACCGAGGCCCTGCGCTTCCAGCAGAACCTGCTTGCCGTGCTCGAATGCCGTGCCAGTGCAGATACCCGGCAGACCGTCGCCAGCACCCTGCGGGCGGCACGTTACGGCGATCCGGCCGGTCGCCCGCTGCATCTGCGTGACTGGCATTTCGAGCAGGCCGGAGACGCCGACGCTGCTTCGGTGACGGTCATCGATATGCCGGTGCCGTTGACCGCGCAGGGCGTCCGGACCCAGCGCGTTTTCGCAGACGCGCAGGGGTTGTCCATTGCCATCGATGCTGCAGCGCGTGATCGTATCGTTGCCCGCCACGGCCTGCAGCTGCAGTCGAGCACGCTGCGTGAACCCTTCCGGGTGTGGTCCGCACGATCGGTTGATGGCAACACGTCGGCCACGTCGATCATGGTGAGCAGCGATGGCGACGGCTATCGGTTGGGATGTACTGCCGCAGCTGCCAGCACGCAGGGAGCGTTGCCACTGGATCGGCAGCAGCGTGCAGATGCCAATGACCTCACAGCGGCCATCGTGTGCCGTGCCGACGATGCGGCCCTGCGCCGCGTCGGGCGCTTGCTGCAGCAGGTGATGGAACAGCCGCAGGGCGAATGGCCGGCAGAGGTGCACGCAGTGTCGGCACCCACGCATGCGATCAACGGCACGGTGCTTCCCGTCTTCCAGATCGAACTGCAGACGCCGCTGCAGATCCAGGGCATCGCCACCGACAAGGTGCTGGCCGCACCGGCCGGCCTGTTCGCTGCAGACCTTGGCAGAATCAACGTGGCAAGCGTGTTGCTCGATGCCGGTCTGACAACTGCTCACCAGCAGGCCGGCGTGCAGGTCTGGCAACGCGAAGCATCGCGCAGCGGCTTGCCTTCAGGCAGCATCCGAATCCATGAACGCGTGGTGGCCAGAGCTGACGACGGCACTGTCCTGACCGGATGCAGCAGCTCGCAGATGCGCGCGGCCGCGAGCGATCCGCAGAGCGCGAACATCCCGCACTGAGTGAGTCAGTGCGGGATGCGCAGAGAGAACGGGTACCGGACGCCGTCCGGTACCCCGATCACTCATCCCAGTTTGGCCAGCACCGCGTCGGTGGCCGTCGC
Source organism: Stenotrophomonas sp. MYb57 (assembly GCF_002966815.1). Taxonomy (NCBI): domain Bacteria; kingdom Pseudomonadati; phylum Pseudomonadota; class Gammaproteobacteria; order Lysobacterales; family Lysobacteraceae; genus Stenotrophomonas; species Stenotrophomonas sp. MYb57. The sequence continues at coordinate 3,858,685 of NZ_CP023271.1, read as the reverse complement.
CGTGCTCACCGCGTGGCCCTTGGCGGCCAGGTCTGCGGTGAACACGCCATCGTCCAGCACCGCGTGCACCGCCGTTTCCACCGCTGCTGCTTCGTCTTCCAGCCCCAGCGAATGGCGCAGCAGCATCGCCGCGCTGAAGATCGTGGCGTACGGGTTGGCGATGCCCTTGCCGGCGATGTCCGGCGCCGAGCCGTGGATCGGCTCGTAGATACCCACCGCACCCGGCTCGCCCAGCGATGCCGATGGCAGCAGGCCCAGCGAACCGGCCAGCATCGAGGCCTCATCGGTGAGGATGTCGCCGAACATGTTCTCGGTCACGATCACGTCGTACTCGCGCGGCTTGGCCAGCAGATGCATCGCCATGGAATCGACCAGCTGGTGTTCCAGCGCCACGTCCGGGAATTCCTCGCGGCCGATGCGCGCGGCCACGTCACGCCACAGGCGTGAGGTTTCCAGCACGTTGGCCTTGTCCACCGAAGTGACCTTGCCGCGACGCTGCTGCGCCAACCGGAAGGCACTGCGCAGCACACGCTCGATCTCGGCCACGGTGTAGCGGCACAGATCGCTTGCGCTGTCGGCATCGCGGGTCTTGTCGCCGAAGTAGATGCCACCGGTCAGTTCGCGCACCACGACGAAGTCCACGCCCTGCAGCAGCTCGGCCTTGATCGGCGAGGCGTGCAGTGCGGCTTCATGGGTGCGCACCGGACGCAGGTTGGCATACAGGCCCAGCGCCTTGCGGATCGCCAGCAGGCCCTGTTCCGGGCGGACCTTGGCGTTCGGGTCGGACCACTTCGGCCCGCCCACGGCGCCCAGCAGCACAGCGTTGGCGGCTTGGCACGCGGCCAGGGTCGACGCCGGCAGCGGTTCGCCGTGGCGGTCGATGGCGATACCACCGATGTCGTGCTCGCTGAAGGTGAAGGTGTGGTTGAAGCGCTTGGCGACGGCGTTCAGAACGGCGACCGCGGCGGCGGCCACTTCCGGGCCGATGCCATCACCGGGCAGGACAACAATTTCAGCGTGCATGCTCACTCTCGTAACGTTCGATTTCAGGGACACGGCCCAACAGATAACCCAGTTGATCGACGCCTTCCAGCAGGCAGGTCTGCGAGAAGCCGTCCAACGGGAAGGAGTAGACGCGGCCATCGGGCGTGCGCAGCTCGCGCGCCGCAACGTCGATGGTCAGCTCATCGTCAGGGCGCTGCATCAGCAGCTGCACGTCGGCCTCGTCCAGTACGATCGGCAGCAGGCCGTTCTTCAGCGAATTGCCGCGGAAGATGTCGGCGATCTCGCTGCTGACGATGGCACGCAGGCCGAGATCGGTCAGTGCCCACGGCGCATGTTCGCGCGATGAGCCGCAGCCGAAGTTGCGCCCGGCCAGCAGGATGCTGCGGCCGGCGTTGTGCGGTTGGTTGAAGGCGAAGTCCGCCACGGGCGAGCCATCGGTCTGCCAGCGCCAGTCGTTGAACGCATTGCGGCCCAGGCCAGCACGCTCGGTGGTGGACAGGAACCGCGCCGGAATGATCTGGTCGGTGTCGATGTTGGTCTGGCGCAGCACCACGCTGGCCGAGCTCAGGGTGCGGAAGCCGCTCATCAGGCCACCTCCTGGGCGAACAGCTCACGGGCATCGGCGACGTGGCCCTGCACCGCGGCCCAGGCAGCACTCATCGGCGAGGCCAGCAGCGTGCGCGAGCCCGGGCCCTGGCGGCCTTCGAAGTTGCGGTTGCTGGTGCTGACCGCCAGTTGGCCGGGGGCGACCAGGTCACCATTCATGGCGATGCACATCGAACAGCCCGGCTCGCGCCATTCGGCACCGGCCGCGCGCACGATCTCATGGATGCCTTCGGCCTCGGCCTGGCGCTTGACGATTTCAGAACCAGGCACCACCAGCATGCGCACGCGCTCGGCGATGCGACGGCCACGCAGCACCTGTGCCACTTCGCGCATGTCGCTCAGCCGGCCATTGGTGCAGGAGCCGACGAACACCACGTCCACGGGCGTGCCGGCCAGCGTCTGTCCCGCCTGGAAGTGCATGTAATCCAGGCCCTTCTGCGCGGCGGCATCGTTGGCCGCCGGGATCGGCGCATCCACCGCGATGGCGGTGCCGGGGTGGGTGCCCCAGGTCAGGGTCGGGCGGATATCGGCGGCATCGATGTGTACCTCGCTGTCGAAGCGCGCGCCTTCATCGCTGCGCAGCTGCGTCCAGCGGGCAACGGCAGCGTCGAAGTCGGCGCCCTTGGGGCCACGCGGCGTATTGGCGACGAAGTCGAATGTCACCTGGTCGGGAGCGACCATGCCGGCGCGTGCACCGGCTTCGATCGACATGTTGCACAGGGTCATGCGCTGTTCCATGTCCATCGCTTCGATGGTGCTGCCGCGGAACTCGATCACGTGCCCGGTGCCGCCATTGACGCCGATCACGCCGATGATGTGCAGGACCACGTCCTTGGCGCCGATACCCGGTGCGACCTTGCCATCGACGGTGATCGCCAGTGTCTTCGCCTTGCGCTGCAGCAGGCACTGCGTGGCCAGCACATGGCCGACTTCGCTGGTGCCGATGCCGAAGGCCAGCGACCCGAATGCGCCGTGGGTGGAGGTGTGGCTGTCGCCGCAGACGATGGTCATGCCCGGCTGGGTGAAGCCCTGTTCCGGTGCGATCACGTGGACGATGCCGCGGTTGTCCGAGGCCATGTCGAACAGTTCGATGCCGTGCTCGGCGCAGTTGCGCGCCAGCATCGCGACCTGTGCTTCGGAGGCGGCACTGGCGTAGGGCAGCGTACCGTCGGCAGCGGCCGGCAGGGTCGGCGTTGAATGGTCCATCGTGGCCTTGGTCCGATCCGGACGGCGCGGCTTCAGGCCACGCTCGCGCAGCTCGGTGAAAGCCTGCGGCGAGGTCACTTCATGGATCAGGTGCAGGTCGATATACAGCACGGCGGGCGCGCTGTCGGTTTCTGGAACCACCACGTGGGCGTCCCACAGTTTGTCGTACAGGGTGCGGGGTGCGGAAGTCATGCGTTTGCCTGGCAGGAGTACGGAGTAACGGGCATCGAAGAGAAAGTAACAGGAGCAGGTCAGCGGCGCCGCGCGAGCACGCGCAGGCGCACGTAGTCGGCCAGCGGCTGGCCGGCGGCATTGCGCGGCAGGTCGGCCAGCAGGGCAGTGGCGGCATCGCGCACCGTGGCGCGCGCCTCGGCCGGCAGGTCGTCCAGCAGTGGAGCGGCGAATACCCGCAGCCAGCCGGCAACGCCGGTCGGCAGCGCGGTCGGTCGCGGCAGGCATTCGATCAGCTGCACCTGGAAGCCATGCTGGCGCAGGCGGTCTGCGTAGGCATCGGCAGTGGGGAAGTACCACTGGAATGCGCTGGCACCATGGCCATGGGCGACACGCGCGGCCTGCACGGCGGCAATGATCGTGGCCACGTTGCCATGGCCGCCGAACTCGGCGACGAAGCGCCCGCCGGGGCGCAGGGCGCGGCGCACGCCTTCCAGCACGCGATCCGGGTCGGGCATCCAATGCAGGGCGGCGTTGCTGAACACCGCATCGAACGCACGGTCGAAGGCCAGGGCGTGGCCGTCCATCACCTGCGCATCGACGCCCCGCGCACGCGCGGCGATCACCATTTCCGGCGAGGCATCGACGCCCTGCAGGTGTGCGCCGCTGAGGGCCAGTTCGGTGGTGAGCACGCCATCGCCACAACCCAGGTCGAGAATGCGCTCACCGGCACGCGCATCGAGCAGGCGCGCAACGGCGCCACCGAGGGTCGGCACGAAGCCGGCATCGATCGCATAGTCCTGGGCATTCCACTGCTGGCCAGCGCTGCTGGGGGTGGTTGCGGTGTCGAAGGCGCTCATCTCACATTCCTCAGGCGGTGGCGGTGGCAGGTGATTCAGTACTGATGCCGGCGTTGGCCTGGCGCTGGCGCAGCAGGCGGTTGGCCACGTCCAGCCAGGCCAGCGCGGACGCTTCGATGATGTCCTTGCTGGTGCCGGTGCCGTCGTACTCCACGCCCTCGTGGCGCACGCTCAGGTTGGCCTCGCCACGCGCGTCGGCACCGATGCCGACGCTGTGCACGTGGTAGCTGTCCAGCATCAGCTGCACGCCGGTGGCGGCCGACAACGCGCCGAACAGCGCATCGACGGGGCCGTCGCCCTGCGCGGTCTCGGCCACGCGGTTGCCGTCCGGGTCGGACAGTTCGACCAGCGCGTTGGCGCGGCTGCCGACATCGCTGATGGTCATCGAAGCCAGACGGTAGCCCTGGGCATTGGAGCCGCCCTGCATCAGCGTCTGCAGGTCGGCATCGGTGACAACACGCTGCTGCTCGCACAGTCCCTTGAACTGCTCGAACACCAGCTTCAGTTCGTCTTCTTCCAGCCAGAAGCCCAGTGCGCGCAGGCGTGCTTCGACGGCAGCGCGGCCACTGTGGCGGCCCAGCACCATCTGCGAATCTTCCCAGCCCACGTCTTCCGGACGCATGATTTCGTAGGTGCCGCGGTGACGCAGCATGCCGTGCTGATGGATGCCCGACTCATGGGCGAAGGCATTGGCACCCACGATGGCCTTGTTGCGCTGTACCGGCATGCCGACCAGGCGCTGCAGCAGCTGCGAGGTGCCGACGATGCGCGGGGTATCGATGGCGGTGTCCTGCTCGTAGAAAGCCTGGCGCACCTTCAGCACCATCGCGATCTCTTCCAGCGAGCAGTTGCCGGCGCGCTCACCGATGCCGTTGACGGTGCATTCGACCTGGCGCGCGCCGCCTTCGATGGCGGCCAGCGAGTTGGCCACGGCCAGGCCCAGATCGTTGTGGCAGTGGGCGCTGAAGATCACGTTGGCTGCGTTCGGCACATCGGCGACGCCAGCGATGACCTGCTGGAACATCGTGCGGATCTCTTCCGGCGTGGTGAAGCCGACGGTGTCGGGCAGGTTGATGGTGGTGGCGCCGGCAGCGATCGCCACGCGCGAGACCTCGATCAGGTAGTCCAGTTCGGTGCGGGTGGCATCCTCGGCGGAGAACTCCACGTCATCGATGTAGGAGCGGGCCAGCGCTACGTGCCTGCGTACCGATTCCAGTACCTGCTCGCGGGTCATCCGCAGCTTGTGCTCACGGTGCAGCGGGCTGGTCGACAGGAACACATGCAGGCGCGGGTTGGCAGCGGCTTCCAGCGCACGCGCCGAGGTTTCGATGTCGGCCTGCAGGCAGCGCGACAGCACCGCCAGGCTCAGGCTCGGGCGGCGCAGTTCGCGGCCGATCAGGGCCATCGCTTCGCGGTCGGACTGCGAGCTGGCCGGGAAGCCGGTCTCGATGATGTCCACGCCCAGTTCGTCCAGCGCACGCGCCATCACCAGCTTCTGCGGCGGGCTCATGCTGCAGCCGGGGGACTGCTCGCCGTCACGCAGGGTGGTGTCGAAGATGCGGATGCGCGGGGTGGTAATTCGTTCGATGGTGGTCACAGGGAAATCTCCTCGACAGCGGGTGCGACGGCTTGCAGGGGGGAAGGGGAAGGCGTGGGAAAAGCGGTGGCGGTCGCCTTGCCGGGCGAGCGCGGGGTTTCTGCCCGGCGCCGGCGCGGCTTGCGTGGCGGGCGTGGGCGGATGTCGGTGAGCAGGCCGGCGAGCACGCCGGCGTCGATGTTGCCGCCGGAGACGACCGCGCACTTGCGGCGCCCGGCGACGCGACGGCCGGCGGCCAGTGCCAGCGCACCGGCGCCTTCGGCGATGATGTGTTCTTCCAGTGCCAGCCGCACCAGGGTCTCGCGCAGCTCGGCTTCGCGCACGATCACCACATCGTCCAGCAGCGAGGTACACAGGCGACGGGTCAGGAAACCGGGGATCTTCACCCGCACGCCATCGGCCAGCGACGGCACGGGATTGATCTCGCGCACGTCGCCGCGGATCGCGCGGGCCATCGAATCGACCCCCTCGACCTGCGCGCCGACGATGCGCACGCCCTGTGACTTCAGCGCCAGGGCGACGCCGGATGCCAGGCCGCCACCGCCGATCGGTACGATCACCACGTCCGGCGCGTGTGCGGCCAGCTCGATGCCCACGGTGCCCTGGCCGGCGATGACATCGGCATCGTCGAAGGCGGACAGGAAGCGGTAGCCGTGGCGCTGCGCCAGTTCGACGGCGAACGCATAGGCCTCGTCATAGCTGTTGCCGTGCTGGCGCACCGTTGCACCCCAATGGGCGACGCCAGCGATCTTGGTGGCCGGTGCGCCATGCGGCATCACGGTGATGGCCGGCACATCCAGGCGATAGGCGGCCCAGGCCACGCCCTGGGCGTGGTTGCCGGCCGAGGCGCAGATCACCGGCCGGGTATCGCCACGTTCGCGGGCGGCCAGCAGGGCATTCAGCGCGCCGCGCACCTTGTACGAGCCGGTGCGCTGCAGGTTTTCCAGCTTCAGCCAGGTGCCGAAGCGCTCGGCATGATGCAGCGGCGTGGGCGGCAGGAAGCGGCGCAGGCGGGCCTGCGCGGCCAGTACGTCGGCAACGGTTACGTCGCCGACATCGCTTTCCTTGCTGGCGTCAGCGGCCGGCATGGGCCACCAGCAGGGTGTTGCCGACCACCGCATGCGGGCACGGGCGGCGAAGAAGACGCCTCCGTACCGGCACCGTGTTGCAAACGGTACGGGCGTTCATGCGGATGCTCCTTCCAGTGCGGTCATCTGCACCGAAACGCAGTCGTAGATCTTTTCCATCTGCCGGCACAGCGTTTCCGGCGGGCGCTGGCTGTCCACCACCAGTTGCAGGTGCCAACGGCCATCATCGGCGGCCACCGGCGCACCGGTGATCGCGCGCGGCGCGAAACCGCGGCGTTCGGCCATGCCGATCACGCGCAGCAGCGCGCCCTCGGCCGGTTGCAGCACCAGGTCAAGCCGGTATTGCATTGGGGATCTCCTGGCGTGCATGTGCAGGGTTGCTTTCCAGCATGGTGCTGTTGGCGGTATTGGGCGGTACCAGCGGCCACACGTTCGCGCGTGCATCGATGGCCACGTGCAGCAGGGCCGGGCCGGGTTCGGCCAGCAGCGCGGCCAGGCCACCTTCGACGTCATCACGTGCGTCGATGCGCGTGGCCGCGATGCCGAACACCTTGGCCAGGGCGACGAAGTCCGGGTTGTCGGACAGGTCGATCTCGCTGTAACGCTCGGCAAAGAACAGTTCCTGCCACTGCCGCACCATGCCCAGCGAACTGTTGTCCAGCAGGATGATCTTCACCGGCAGGCGGCAGCGGGCAATGGTCGCCAGCTCCTGCACGTTCATCATGAAGCTGCCATCGCCGGAGACCAGCACCACCGTGCGCTCGGGGCAGGCGAACTGCGCGCCCATCGCCGCCGGCAGGCCGAAGCCCATCGTGCCCAGTGCACCGCTGGTCAGGTGGTTGCGCGGATGAGTGAAGCGGCAGTGCTGCGCAACCCACATCTGGTGCTGGCCGACGTCGCAGGCGACCACCGTATCGGCCGGCGCCAGTTCGCTCAGGCGCTTCAGCAGCGCCGGGGCGTAGATGTGCTGGCCGGGTGCGTCGTAGCGCGCGGCGAAGCGATCGCGATGCTGGGCGCAGCGCTTGCGCCATGCGTCCTGGTGGGCCTTGGGGGAGGGAAAGGCCGCACGCAGGGCGCGGATGGCGTGGCCGACGTTGCCGGGCACGGCAACATCGGCGCTGCGCAGCTTGGAGATCTCGTACGCATCGGCATCGATGTGCACCACGCGGGCAAACGGTGCGAACTCGGCCAGCTTGCCGGTCGCCCGATCATCGAAGCGCGCACCCAGCACCAGCAGCAGATCGCTTTCCTGCACGGCCATGTTCGCCGCGCGGGTGCCGTGCATGCCCAGCATGCCCAGCGACTGCGGGTGCTGGGGAGGCAGCGCGCCCAGCCCACGCAGGGTCATCACGGTGGGGATGGCGCTGGCTTCGACGAATTCGCGCAGGTCCTGCACGGCATCGCCCAGGGCGATGCCACCACCGGCGTAGACCACCGGCTTCTCGGCCGCCGCCAGAGCCGCGATGGCCTCGGCGATGGCCGCGTCGGCGGGAGCCGGCGGCGGTTCCACATTGGCCGGCACATGCGCCGGCAGGTGGCTGGCATCGGCCAGCTGCACGTCCTTGGGCAGATCGATCAGCACCGGGCCGGGACGGCCTTCGCGGGCGATGCGGAAAGCATCGGCCACCACGCGCGGCAGGTCATCGACGCTGCGCACCAGCCAGCTGTGCTTGACGATCGGCATCGTCAGGCCGAACACGTCCAGTTCCTGGAACGCATCGGTGCCCAGCAGCGGCGTGGCGACCTGGCCGGTGATGCAGACCATCGGCACCGAATCGAGCATCGCATCGGCGATGCCGGTGACCAGGTTCGACGCGCCCGGCCCGGAGGTCGCCACGCAGACGCCGACCTGGCCACTGGCGCGCGCAAAGCCGTTGGCGGCCAGTGCCGCGCCCTGCTCATGGCGCACCAGGATGTGCTTCAGCGACGAATCCACCAGCGCGTCGTAGAACGGCATGATGGTGCCGCCCGGATAGCCGAACAGCGTACGGACACCCTCGGCCTCCAGCGCCTGGGTCAGCCAGCGCGCGCCGTTGGGCGGCGCGCTGCGGTGTGTGGGAGAGTTCATGGGGGAACCTTGCAGAGCGGGTGGGGGTGCCGCGTTGTTACGCGGCTTGACCTTGCAACCAGACCATCTTGGCGCGCAGTTCCTTGCCTACCTTCTCGATCGGGTGCTCCAGGTCGGCCTGCTTGAACTTGTTGTAGTTCGGCAGGCCCGCTTCGTACTCGGCCACCCAGTTCTTGGTGAAGGTGCCGTCCTGGATGTCCTTCAGCACTTCCTTCATGCGCGCCTTGGTACCGGCGTCGATCACCCGCGGGCCGCTGACGTAGTCGCCGTACTGCGCGGTCTCGGAGATGAACTCCAGCATCCGCGAGATGCCGCCTTCGTAGAACAGGTCGACGATCAGCTTCAGTTCGTGCAGCACTTCGTAGTAGGCGATTTCCGGCTGGTAACCGGCTTCCACCAGCGTCTCGAAGCCCGCCTGCACCAGTGCCGAAGCGCCGCCGCACAGCACCGCCTGCTCGCCGAACAGATCGGTTTCGGTTTCTTCCTTGAAGGTGGTCTGGATCAGGTTGGCGCGCGCACCACCCAGGCCGGCCGCATAGGCGAGCGCGTACTCGGCGGCCTTGCCGCTCTTGTCCTGGTAGACCGCCCAGATGCATGGCACACCGCGGCCGATTTCATATTCGCGACGGACCAGTGCACCCGGGCCCTTCGGTGCGACCAGCACGACGTCCAGGTCTTCGCGCGGCTTGATCATGTCGAAGTGCACGTTCAGACCATGCGCGAACAGCAGCACCGCGCCCTGCTTCATGTTCGACGCCAGCACGTCCTCGTACAGCTTCTTCTGCACCATGTCCGGGGTCAGTACCGCGACCAGGTCGGCATCCTTCACCGCATCGGCCGGTGCCTTCACGGTGAAGCCATCGGCCTGTGCCTTGACCTCGGTGGGGCCGCCCGGACGCAGGCCTACCACCACATCGAAGCCGGATTCACGCAGGTTCAGCGCGTGCGCGCGGCCCTGGCTGCCGTAGCCGATGACGGCGATCTTGGTCTGGGGCAGTTCGTTGGTGCTCATGGGGGAGGTTCCTTGCGGGTGGGAAGAAAAAAGACGGCCGGCAGTCGAAGCGACGTACCGGCCGGTCAGGGAAAAGCGGGGAGGGCAGCGCCGCGCATCGCACAGGTACTGCCACCACGAGGGTTCGTGGTGCAGCGGGTCTGGGTTGTGCGATGGGCGGTGGTCATGGTGGTTGCGTCTGAAACCAGGTCCTGAAATGAAAAAACCCGCACCTGGGCGGGTGCGGGTTTTTGAAGAGTTCCGGTGTGTTTGTTGCTTACACGCTGGCTCGTCCCGCACCTGTTGGTTGGGTAATAAGTACGAGCACAAGAATCGAACGCAGCGAGGCGGCGCCGGTATCGGCGGCTTCGATGTGGGTTCGCGGTGGTGTGTTGTGATGCAACATGTGATCGAGAAAACCACAGCCATTTCCGCTGTGTCAACCCTCGCAGCACTATTTCCGTCAGTTTCCGCTGCATGCAGTGCAATCGCTTGTGGCACAAGGATGGTTGCTGCTGAAAGTGTTTCGGTGAACCCGAATTCACTCTTTTCAACGGGTTTTTTGCGCGGATTCCGGCGATACCAGCTGCGCTCGCCGGGTCGTGCAGCGCCCCGCGTGCCGCGGGAGGTTCCGCGCGCATTGCGATGCGTTCGTGGCAATGGCGCCCGTGGCTCCATGAGGCGCCCCCATGACCTATGCCCGATGGCCCCCGGTCGCGGTAGCGGCGAAGATCGGGTCACCACCCCTTCCCTCGGAACCTGACCGTGTCCCGACGTCTTGCCCGTTCCCTGCTGGCAGCTGCCGTGCTGGCTGCCGTGCCCATGCTGTCCCAGGCCGCCGACCGCATTACCGGCCACACCTTCGCCACCCGTTCGGAGGTGATCGCCCCGCATGCGATGGCCGCCACCTCGCAGCCGCTGGCTACCCAGATCGCGCTGGACGTGATGAAGGCCGGTGGCTCAGCCGTCGATGCCGCCATTGCGGCCAACGCAGCGCTGGGGTTGATGGAGCCGACTGGCAATGGCGTCGGCGGCGACCTGTTCGCCATCGTGTGGGACCCGAAGACGCAGAAGCTCTACGGCTACAACGGCTCGGGCCGTTCGCCGAAGTCACTCACCCTGGCCGAGTTCCAGCGCCGTGGCCTGAAGGAGATCCCCGCGACCGGCACGCTGCCGGTATCGGTGCCGGGCGCGGTTGATGGCTGGTTCGCGCTGCACGAGCGCTTCGGCCGCAAGCCGATGGCCGACAACCTGGCCCCGGCCATCCGCTACGCGCGCGACGGTCATCCCGTTGCCGAAGTGATTGCCTATTACTGGGATCGCTCGGTGCCGAAGCTGTCGCAGTATCCGGGTTTCAAGGAACAGTTCACGATCGATGGCCACGCGCCGCGCAAGGGCGAGATGTGGAAGAACCCCAACCTTGCCGACACCCTGCAGAAGATTGCCGACGGCGGCCGTGATGCCTTCTACAAGGGCGACATCGCCCACACCATCGGCGATTACTTCAAGAAGAACGGCGGCTACCTGAGCTACCAGGACATGGCCGACCATCATGGCGAGTGGGTCGAGCCGGTCAGCAGCAACTACCGCGGCTACGACGTGTGGGAGCTGCCGCCCAACAGCCAGGGCATCGCCGCGCTGCAGATCCTCAACGTACTGGAAGGCTACGACTTCTCGAAGATTCCGTTCGGCTCACCCGAGCACGTGCATCTGTTCGTGGAAGCCAAGAAGCTGGCCTTCGCCGACCGTGCGCGCTTCTACGCCGACATGGCCTTCCAGCCCGCGCCGGTACAGAAGCTGATTTCCAAGGAGTACGCAGCGCAGCGTCGCGCGCTGATTTCGATGGACAAGGCGCTGAAGGAAGTTCAGCCGGGAACGCCCAAGCAGCTGGAAGAGGGCGACACGATCTACATGACCGTGGCCGATGCCGACGGCATGATGGTGTCACTGATTCAATCCAACTACCGCGGCATGGGCAGCGGCATGGCCCCGCCGGGGCTGGGCTTCATCCTGCAGGATCGCGGCGAGATGTTCGTGCTGCAGAAGAACCATCCCAACGGTTACGCACCGGGCAAGCGTCCCTTCCAGACCATCATTCCGGCCTTCATCACCAAGGGCGGCAAGCCTTATGCAAGTTTCGGCGTGATGGGCGGTGCGATGCAGCCGCAGGGGCACGCACAGATCGTGATGAACCTGGTGGACTTCGGCATGAACCTGCAGGAGGCCGGTGATGCCCCCCGCATCCAGCATGAGGGATCGACCGAACCGACCGGGCAGGCGACGGCGATGACTGATGGTGGCGAGGTCAATCTGGAAACCGGGTTCCCGTACGAGACGGTGCGGGCGCTGATGCGCAAGGGGCATCGGGTGGTGTTCGCCGATGGTCCGTATGGCGGTTACCAGGCGATCCTGCGTGATCCGGAAACCGGCGTGTACTACGGCGCGTCGGAGAGCCGCAAGGATGGGCAGGCGGCGGGCTACTGAGGTTTCCCGGCCAACGGGCTGAGCCCCCTCTGCGGTGGGTTAAGAAGCGGGATCGCTTGTTGGGCCGGGCGGGTGGGCTGGTCGGGGGACGCCGTGAATCCGTCCCTGGAGGCTTGGCAGCCGCATCCATGCGGCTGACACCCCCGCCCAGCCCACCCACCCGGCGCCTGACAGTTTCCTGCGGCGGCCACCGCAGGAAGAGAAAGAAGAAGATCAAAAGCAAAAGCAACAACAACAGCCGCGTGCTGATGGTTGGGGTCGGATCCGTTTCCCTTTGGAAAACGGATCCGACCCCTTCTTGTTTTCCGATACACCTTCATCCACGCATGGCGTGGATCCACCAACCGTCACCGGGAAATTGTCGGAGGCGGGGAGGGGGCCGATGGCGGGACCGTCCACGGCATGGATGCCGTGGCCGAGCCTACAGGGACGTACTTGCGGCGTGTCCCGCCATCGGCCCCCTCCCTGCCAGGCAAGCAACAGCCCAGAGCCGCCTCGGCTTTTGAAGTTGCACTTGCAGTTGCTTGAAAAAAGCGGCGCAGCCGCAGGCTGCAAAACACCCTCAATCCTGATCCTGCGCGCGTGCCGCCTCCGCCTGGGTCTCTTCCTGCGCCGCCATCTCGCGTGCGATCCACGCATCGATCATGCGTCGCTGGCGCTGCGCCTGCCGCCGCTCGCGCGTGTACTCCTGGTCCAGCACCCGGTACAGCGACACCATCACCAGCACCATCAGCAGCGCGAACGGCAACGCCGCAATCGTGATCATGCCCTGCAACGCATCCAGCCCGCCCGCCAGCAGCAATGCCGCCGCAATCAACGCTACCGCGATGCCCCACGCCAGCTTGCGCTTCAGCGGCGGATCCCCGGCTTCGTCGGTGGACATGCTGGCCAGTACCAGCACCGCCGAATCGGCCGAGGTCACGAAGAAGATCATCAACAGCACCAACGCCACCGCCGACAGCATCAGCGACGCCGGCAGGCTGTCGAACAGGGTGAACAGCACCGTCTCATAGCCATTGCCCAGTGCCTGCACAAGGTCGGCGTGGCCGAAGATCTGCGCCCACAATGCCGTTCCCCCGAACACGGCGAACCAGAAGAACCCGAGCAGGGTCGGTGCCAGCACCACGCCGATCACGAACTCGCGCACGCTGCGGCCGCGCGAGATGCGCGCGATGAAGGAACCCACGAACGGGGCCCACGAAATCCACCAGGCCCAGTAGAAGATCGTCCAGTCGGCCACCCACGTGCTGCCGGAGAACGGCGACATGCGCAGGCTCATGGTCACCAGCTGGTTGAGGTAGGAACCCAGCGTGGTGGTGAACGTATCGAAGATGAAGCCAGTCGGCCCCAGCACAAGTACGGTCGCGGCCAGCAATGCAGCCAGTGCCAGGTTGAAGTTGGAGAGCCACTTCACGCCGCGCTCCACACCGCTGGCGGTCGAGGCCATGTACAGCACGAAGGCAATGGCGATGATGGTCATCTGCACCGGTACAGTCGCCTGCAGGCCAAATACGCGCTCCACGCCTGCAGCGATCTGGATGGTGCCGAAGCCGAGCGTCGTCGCCACGCCGATCGCCGTGGCGACCACCGCCGCGATGTTGACGACACGGCCGATCCAGCCGCGATGGTGGCGGCCGATGATCGGCTGCAGCATATCGCTGACCAGCCCGCGTCCATTGCGGTTGAACTGGAACCAGGCCATCGCCAGGCCGATCAGTGCATAGATCGCCCACGGATGCAGGCCCCAGTGGAAGAACGCATAGCGCATCGATGCACGCGCGGCATCCATGCTCTGTGGCGCAATGCCTTCCGGTGGCTTGGTGAAGTGTGAGATCGGCTCGGCCGCGCCCCAGAACACCAGGCCGATGCCCATGCCGGCGGCGAACAGCATCGACATCCAGCTGGCGCGCGAAAATTCGGGTTCGGCGTCTTCGCCACCGATGCGCAGGTTGCCGAAGCGGCCGAAGGCCAGGTACATCAGGAACACCAGCGCCAGGAACACCACCAGCAGGTACAGCCAACCGACGCTGCGGATGACATCAGCCAGCGCCGCCTGCACGACGGTATTGAAGGGGCCGGGCGCGAGGCCGGCCAGCAGCACCAGGGCAAGCACCAGTGCGATGGAAATGCGAAACACCATGAAGGAGCTTCTCCGATCAAGGGATTGAGGGGAGCGAGCGAAAGCTTGCAGGGAGTAGGCCGGCGACAGTGTGCGCGCACCGGACAGGCACCGCGATGGCGGCAGGGAAAGCACCACGTGCAACGGTGCGGCGCGCGTGCACGTTACTGAATGCGACGTCACGGTTCTGTTAACGCGGGTGCGGCAGATCTGCGCCCTGCGTGGATGAACGGCCAGGAGGTCGAGTGGTTTCTATGCTCTAATGCCCACCAAGAAGCGGGGGTACCGCGGCCTTGTGGCCACGGTTGAGATAGTCCCTTGGAACCTGATCCGGCTCATACCGGCGTAGGGAAGCTTTGCAATGCAGCCGTACCCGGAACCTGCCCAGGGAGCGCCTTGGTGCCGTCCGTGCGCGGTGGCAGTGCGCCGCCGCTTCGTCCCTGACCTTCCTGGACGATGCCCGATGAACGCACAGCTCTCCGCCCTGCAGCAACAGGCCCAGCAACTCTCCGAATCCGTGACCCGGCCCATTCCCGGCTCGCGCAAGATCCACGTGCCTGGCTCGCGCCCGGACCTGCAGGTGCCGATGCGCGAGATCGCGCTGACCCGCACGCCGACCGTGTTCGGCGGCGAAGAGAACGCACCAGTCACCGTCTACGACACCTCCGGCCCGTACACCGATCCGGACGTGCGCATCGACCTGTCCGCGGGCCTGCCGGCACTGCGGCGTGGCTGGGTGGAGGAGCGCAACGACACCGAGCAGCTCGACGGCCTCAGCTCCTCGTTCGGCCGCGCGCGCGAACATGATCCGAAGCTGGACCCGGTGCGTTTTCCCGCGCGCAGCCTGCCACGTCGCGCGCGGGCCGGCGCCAACGTCACCCAGATGCACTATGCACGCCGCGGCATCATCACCCCGGAAATGGAATTCGTGGCAATCCGCGAAACCCAGCGGCTGGAAGCGATCCGCGATGCCGCACTGCTGCAGCAGCATCCTGGCGAAGCCTTCGGTGCGTCGATCCAGCAGATCATCACCCCGGAATTCGTGCGCGAGGAAATCGCCCGCGGCCGTGCGGTGCTGCCCAACAACATCAATCACCCGGAAAGCGAGCCGATGATCATCGGCCGCAACTTCCTGACCAAGATCAACGCCAACATCGGCAACAGCGCGGTGTCCTCGGGCATTGCAGAGGAAGTGGAAAAGCTGGTGTGGGCGATCCGCTGGGGCGGCGACACGGTGATGGACCTGTCAACCGGCAAGCACATCCATGAAACGCGCGAATGGATCATCCGCAATTCGCCGGTGGCGATCGGTACGGTGCCGATCTACCAGGCGCTCGAGAAGGTCGACGGCCGCGCCGAAGCGCTGACCTGGGAGATTTTCCGCGACACCCTGATCGAACAGGCAGAGCAGGGCGTGGACTACTTCACCATCCATGCCGGGGTACTGCTGCGCTATGTGCCACTCACCGCCAGGCGTGTTACCGGCATCGTCAGCCGCGGCGGTTCGATCATGGCCAAGTGGTGCCTGGCCCACCACAAGGAAAACTTCCTTTACACCCATTTCGAAGACATCTGCGAAATCATGAAGGCCTACGACGTGACCTTCTCGCTGGGTGACGGCCTGCGTCCTGGCTGCATCGCCGATGCCAACGATGCGGCGCAGTTCGGCGAGCTGGAGACGCTGGGCGAGTTGACGAAGATTGCGTGGAAGCACGACGTGCAGACCATGATCGAAGGCCCCGGCCATGTGCCGATGCAGCTGATCAAGGAGAACATGGACAAGCAGCTGCGCGAGTGCGGCGAGGCGCCGTTCTACACGCTTGGCCCGCTGACCACCGACATCGCACCGGGGTACGACCACATCACCAGCGCGATCGGTGCGGCGATGATCGGTTGGTTCGGCACTGCCATGCTCTGCTACGTCACGCCGAAGGAGCATCTGGGCCTGCCCAACCGGCAGGACGTGCGCGACGGCATCATGGCCTATCGCATCGCCGCCCATGCTGCTGACCTGGCCAAGGGGCATCCGGGGGCGCAGGTGCGTGACAACGCGCTGAGCAAGGCACGCTTCGAATTCCGCTGGGAAGACCAGTTCCACCTCGGCCTGGACCCGGAGAAGGCCAAGGAATTCCACGACGAGACCCTGCCCAAGGACGCGCACAAGCTGGCCCACTTCTGTTCGATGTGCGGCCCGCATTTCTGTTCGATGAAGATCACCCAGGACGTGCGCGAGTACGCCGAGAAGGGCATGCAGGAAAAGTCCGAGCAGTTCCGGGCGGCCGGCGCCGAGGTGTACCAGCAGGGCTGATCGCAGATGGGCAGTGCCGGGTCATGCCCGGCACCGTCCAGTCACCCAACTCACCGACATGCCGCTATCCTCGCCCCATCGTTCCCCGGGGACACGGAACCATGCCCATTGCCGTCACCACCCGCTGGCTGGCCATCGCCCGCCGTCATCCCTCTGCCTGGCTGCTCGGCGCACAGCTGTTGTCGGTACTGCTGTACCCGGCGCTGGACGAAACTGCTGCCGGGCGCGCGGCAGTAGGCGTATTCGGCATGGCCGTGCTCGGCCTGGCACTGTGGGTGGTGCAGCGCAGCCCGCTGGGGACATGGTTGGCGTTGGTGCTGGCCATCCCGGCGGTGGTGTTTTCCCTTTCGGCGGCCCTGCTCGACCGGCCTGCACTGGGCATCACCGCGCAGCTGCTGGAAAGCCTGCTGTATTTCTACACCGCCGGTGCGCTGATCGCTTACATGCTGCAGGACCACAAAGTGACGCGCGACGAGCTGTTCGCCGCCGGTGCCACGTTCACTCTGCTGGCATGGGCATTCGCTTTTACCTTTGCCGTATGTCAGCAGTGGTATCCGGGCAGTTTCCAGGGCGCCAGTGGCGGCGCGCAGCGCACATGGATGGAGCTGCTTTATCTGAGCTTCAGCTTATTGTCGGGGGTAGGTCTCAGCGACGTCGTGCCACTGCATCCGCAGGCCCGCGCGCTGGTAATGCTGGAGCAGTTTTCCGGCGTCATGTACGTAGCGCTGGTGGTTTCGCGGCTGGTTGGCCTGACCATGCTGAAACGCTTCTGAAAATGAACGCCAGATAAAAATATCGCGCCAAAAGGGCGCGAATGATGATGCGTATTATGTGAATGCGTCGGCGAGAGAGAGCCTGATGTCGACCACGCGATAGGCGAGGTAACTCGCATAGGCTAATATCCGGAGGCTTCGTTTTTTTTGCGGTATGCGCCGATGCTTTGTGCGGAATCTGGCTTCTTGCTGTGCCAAGGATGGGAAGGGATCGATGGTGAACAGTGTTTGCGGCCTGTTTCAGCCCCATAGCAACGAATGATCAACAGCGAAATCCAGTCGCCTGAATCCGACCGCGTCCGCGTCGGTGAGTGCATCGTTACTTTGTCCTCGCGTGAGGTCGAAGTCGCCGGTGCCCGCCGTACACGCCGTTTGACGCCCAAGTCGCTGGGCGTGCTGCGCATGTTGATGCGGCAGCCGGGGCGGGTGGTGACCCGTGACGAGCTGTTCGCCGAAGTGTGGCCGGACACGCTGCCGACCAACGATGTGCTGACCCAGGCCGTGACCCAGCTGCGCAAGGCGTTCAGCGTCGACGACGACAACGGCCAGGCGTACATCGAAACCATCGCCAAGACCGGCTACCGCCTGCTTGTGCCGGTGCAACCGCTGGCGGACCACGAGACCGATGCGATCGCCGTTGTAGAGGACTCGACCGCATCACAGCCGCCTGCGCCGGATGCCGTGGCCGCCGCCGGCGTGCCGGTGGTTGAACGCGGAAGCCGCCGCTGGCGCCGTCTGCGCCGTCGCTTGCTGCTGGCACTGGGCATGGTGATGCTGCTTGCGCTGGTGGTGTTGAGCGTACTGCTGCTGCGCCGCCCGGCGCCGGTGAATTCTCCGGTGGATGCGGCAGTGGAGAACGGCACGCGGGTGATCGGAAGTCCGGAGCGGCCGTATCGATTGATTACCGCGACGGCCGGTTTTGAGACCTATCCCACACTTTCTCCTGATGGATCGCAGGTCGCCTACGAAGGCGCCAACGACGATGGCACCGGCGGCAACGCCATCAAGGTGCAGACCTCTGGCAATGCCCCGGCGCGCCAGCTGCTATCGCCACCGGCAGGTGCCAGCGACCGCTTCCCGAACTGGTCGCCCGATGGCCGCGAAATCGCCTTCGCCCGCTTTGGTGCCGATGCCAGCTGCCAGGTGCTGATCGCCAGCGCCACCGGCGGCGCCGTGCGCCAGGCCACGCGCTGCGACGGCACCGAGCTGCTCAGTTTCGACTGGACGCCCGATGGTCGTGGCCTGGTCTTCGGCAGCATGGTCGGTCGCTATGCCCATCGCGGCATCCGCGTGCTCGATCTGGCCACCGGCCAATGGCGTGCGCTGGAGTACGCTGTCGACGAGGATGATTTCGACTACGCCCCGCGCTATTCCCCGGATGGCCGATGGCTGGTGTTTGTCCGCAACCCTCAGCTGGGCGACCTGTGGCGGATGCCTGCCAGCGGCGGCACGCCCGAGCAGTTGACCACCGAATCGGCCGAACTGCGTGGTTGGGCTTGGCTGGGCGACGGTCGGCATATCGTGTTCGGTCGCCGTGTGGACAGCGAAGCACGCCTGTACTACCTCGACGTCGAGCGCCGCACGTTGCGCGACGCTGGGCTCGACGATGCGCAGTGGCCGGCAGTGTCCCGCCGCGGTGACATGCTGGCGTTCGTGCATCGGCGCGCGCAGTTCGGGGTGTTCAGGATGCCCGCGCAGGGCGGTGCCGGTGAGCGCCTGTTCGCCTCCAGTGGCCGCGACGGGCAACCGATGGTGGCACCGGATGGGCGGCAACTGGTGTTCAGTTCCGATCGTTCCGGCAGCTTCGCCCTGTGGTGGGCCGACATGCAGCGGCCGGAGTCGCTGCGGCCGATCGAGGGGCTGAAGCCCGAGGCACGGCAGGCGCCCGACTGGTCGGCCGACAGCCGGCATCTGCTGGTGGTGGGCCGCGATGAGCATGGCGAAGCGGTTGTCTACGAGATCGCACCGCGCGATGAACAACTGCATCGCCTTCCGGTTCCCGCCGAGCAGCCATTGCAGGCGTTGTACGGCGCAGACGCGGAGCAGCTGCTGGTGGTCGAACGTGATGCCGACCAGCACACCCGCTTGAGCCTGTTCGACCGCAGCGCGCAGCCATGGCGGCGGTTGGCCAGCCTGGAAGGCGTATCGCAGGCGCGCTTCGACCGCAGTACCGGGCGGGTGCTGTTCACCCGGCTGGCAGCCGGTGGGCTGTGGTCGGTGGACGCGGCGTTGACCCCTGCCAGCGTGCAGCAGGTCAGTGAAGACCGGCCCAGCCGCTGGCGCTACCGGACCTGGACGGTGGCCGGCAACGGCAGCATCGACTACCTGGGCAGCAGTGCCAGCTGCGGCACGACCCTGGTCCGTATCCAGTCCGGACGCGAAGAAGCCGAGCGTTGCCTGGACGCCCAGCGGCTGAGCGCGGGCAATGGACTGAGCGCCAGTGCCGACGGAAACAGCCTGTACCTGGCCCTGGCCATCAGCGATGGTGCCGACATCGGTGTGATGCGATTGCCCGAACAACCGCCCGCACTGTTCCCGGCATTCTCCAAATTATTGATCTTGAACGAGAAAGGGCCTTCGTAATTTCTTCGTGACGATCTCGCCGCGAATTCGTGGCGATCTCGGCAGTCTTTCCTGACGCGCTGTCGCCTCATTTGGCAAAACGGAGGCCTGTACTTGGCAAATCCGTGGTGCCCCTATGCGTCAACTCTCGCTGGCTGATCGTGGCCAAACCGTATCCCTGGACAAGGCGATCGACGATGTCGCGCCGACCTGCATGGGGGTTGCCCGCCTCGGCAGCCTGCAGACCGCCGGCACCAGTTTCAGCGTCTGGATGCAGGTGCGCGGCACCTCGTGGGTGGAAGCCAAGGAAGGGCGGTTCCGGCTGCGCCAGGGCGAGTGGATCGCGTTCGAGAAGGAGTCCAGGCCACTGGTGCAGGCCGGACGCAACGGCTTGTGCGTGGGCATGAACCTGAACGTGGAAGCGCTGCGCGTGCTGACCGAAATGGCCGACTGCGGCCTGTACGCCGGTCGTGGCCAGATGAACCGTGCTGATGCGCGGGTGGCGCTGCGCCTGTGGCGTGACGCCCTCGCCAGCGGGCAGCCGGCGCAGGCACTGCGTCCGTTGCTGCTGCATCTGGCCGGTCTGCAGCGCAGCCTGGCCGACAACGTACAGCGTTGCCCGGGCCGCTCGCGCAGCCGCAAGCGCCAGGTGTTTGGCCGCATGCAGCGCGCGCGCCTGTATCTGGAAGGCAACAGCCACCGTGTGGTGCGCATCGGCGAACTGGCCGAGCTGACCAACTTCTCCAGCTGGTATCTCTCCAAGACGTTCCAGAGCCTGTACGAGGAAAGCCCGCAGTCGCTTTCGGCACGGTTGCGCCTCGAACGTGCGGCCGATCTGCTGCGCGATACCGACATGATGGTCGGCGAAGTCGCTGCCGCCAGCGGTTTCGACAACTGCTGCAGCTTCGCGCGTGCCTTCCGCGCCCGCTACGGCCAGTCCGCCTCGCGCTTCCGCGAGAATGACGGACAGCTTCCGCCACACTCCGCAAAGTCTCCGGTTGTGTCGCGCAAATACAGCGCTGCAACGCAATCGTAACGTGCTACGGCGTTTTAACACGCTACTAACACGTACCTTGGAGAGATTGATGAACGTTCGTATTCCCGCAGTGCGGCTCGGCTTGTTGCCGGCCGGCATTGCGCTTGCCTTGGCACCGTCCTTCGCTTCGGCGCAGGACGCAGCTGCCGGCGGCACGACCGACCTGGACCGCATTTCGGTCACCGGTTCGCGCATCCGCCAGGCGAGCATGGAAACCGCGCAGCCGGTGATCGCGCTGCAGCGCGCCGACATTGAAAAGCAGGGCTTCACCAGCGTTGCCGACATCGTGCAGAACCTGTCGGCGACCGGTTCGCCGGCGATCAGCCGCGCCGATGCCCTGAGCTCCGGCGAAGAAGTCGGCGGCCAGTACGTCGACCTGCGCAACCTCGGTCCGGAGCGCACCCTGGTGCTGCTGGACGGCAAGCGCATGGGCACCAGCACCGGCGGCTACACCGACCTGGCCTCGATCCCGACCTCGGTCGTGGAACGCATCGAAGTGCTGACCGACGGTGCATCGGCCATCTATGGTTCCGACGCCATCGCCGGCGTGGTCAACATCATCACCCGCAAGAACTTCGACGGCCTGGAAGCCAGCGTCTACGGTGGCCAGTACGGCCAGGGCGACGGCCAGAAGCAGGTCTACAACTTCGTCTACGGCCAGACCGGTGAGCGCGGTTCGATCACCTTCGGCGCCGAATACAGCAAGGAAGACGAGGTCCAGGCCAAGGATCGTTCCTTCAGCCGCTACCCGAACGGCCGCTTCCACCCGTTCCCGACCGACGACGATGCCAATGGCTGGTCGCCGGCGTCGAACCAGGGCGTGCTGATCGACGACATGGGTACCCCGAAGGACGCCAACGACGATATCTGGTACACCCGTGCCAATACCGGTGCCGGCAACGGCATGGGCGACTTCCGTGAGTTCGGCACCGCCGACTACACCAATGCCAGCCAGGAAATGTGGCTGCAGAACAAGCTGACCCGTCGCTCGGTCTTTGCCAACGGCAACTACGACCTGACCGACAACATCCGCGCCACCGCGAACGTGCTGTACACCAAGCGCACCGCGACCTCGCAGATTGCCGGCTACCCGTACCAGTCCGAGGTCTACGGCACCCCGTTGTCGGCCGACAGCATCTACAACCCGCTGGGCAAGGACGCGAACTTCATCCGTCGCACCTCCGAGTTCCCGCGCCAGACCGAATCCGAGCAGGAAACCTTCCGCTTCTCGGCCGGCCTGGAAGGTTCGTTCGAGTTCGCCGACAAGTTCTGGGACTGGGACGTGGGCTACGTCTACAACCAGAACAAGGGCGTCAAGACCGGCACCGGCAACCTGTTCATCCCGAACGTGCAGAACGCCGTCGGCCCGTCCTTCATGGACGGCGACGTTGCCCGTTGCGGCACCCCTGGCAAGGTGATCGCCGGTTGCACCCCGTGGAACCCGCTCGCACCGTACGGCTCCACCGGCAACGGTTCGCTGGCTGACCCGGCACTGCAGGCCTACCTGTTCCTGCCGAGCCACGACACCTACACCAACACCACCAAGGCCTACAGCGCCAACATCTCCGGTTCGCTGTTCACGCTGCCGGCCGGTGACCTGGCCATCGCTGCCGGTTACGAGCACCGCCAGGAAAGCGGTGAGTACAACCCGGATGCACTGCTGCAGTCGGGCCTGAGCACCGACCTGGCCGGCGCACCGACCAAGGGCAGCTACAAGCTCGACGAGTTCTACGTCGAACTGAACGTGCCGGTGCTGGCCGACATGCCGTTCGCCAAGGAACTGTCGCTCGACATGGCCGGTCGCTATTCGGACTACAACACCTTCGGCGACACCATCAACAGCAAGTTCGGCCTGAAGTGGAAGCCGATCGACGACCTGCTGGTGCGTGCGACCTATTCGACGGGCTTCCGCGCGCCGAATATCGCCAACATGTACGGCGGCACCTCGCAGACCTTCGACGCCTACACCGATCCGTGCGACAGCAGCTTCGGCTCGGCTTCGCGCAATCCGTCGGTTGCCGCGGCCTGCGGCGCACGTGGCGTTCCGGCGAACTTCCGCCAGATCACCTCCGGTGGCGCACAGTCGACCGGCCCGGGCACCCAGTCCTACAGCGCCTTCGAGTCGGGTTCCAACCCGGAACTGCAGCCGGAAACCTCCAAGACCTGGACTGCTGGCCTGGTCTACAGCCCGAACTTCGTGCAGGGCCTGGACGTCAGCCTGGACTGGTGGAAGATCCGCATCAACAACGTGATCGCCGCCGAGTCGGTGACCTCGATCCTCAACCAGTGCTACGTGCTGGGCGTGGCGTCGGCGTGTGACCGCTTCAGCCGCGGTACCGAAGGCCGCACCGTCAACCAGGTGGTCGACGTTACCCGTACCCTGATCAACGGTGGTTACCAGGAAACCGCAGGTTACGACCTGGGCATCAAGTACCGCCTGCCGGAGTTCTCCTTCGGCAAGATCGTGGTTGACTGGAAGACCACCTACGTCGATTACCTCGAGTACAAGCGCGACAACGAAGCCGAGACTCCGGTCGAGCAGCACACCAGCTGGGCAACCGGCGACTGGGGTGCGAACTTCCGCGTCCGCTCGAACCTGAATGTCGATTGGAGCCTGGGCAACCTGGGCGTGAACTGGGCCGTGCGTTACTACTCGAGCATGAAGGAGCCGTGCTCCTACGACACCGAGTGCAACCTGCCTGACTTCACCTCGGCCTACACCCTGGGCCAGCCGACCCGCAAGGTTGGTTCGAACACCTTCCACGATGTGCAGGTGCGTTACACCCTGCCGTGGCAGGCTACGGTCTCGGTCGGTGCCAACAACGTGTTCAACCACGAAGGCCCGGTCATGTACAGCCAGCCGAACTCGAGCTTCTCCTACTACGGTGGCTTCGACATCGGTCGCTACTACTACATGAAGTACACCCAGCGCTTCTGATCCATCGAAGCGTGACAGCAGAAAGAGGAGGGCGGGCCGCAAGGTCCGCCCTTCTTGTTTGTGCGGTCGAGCAGCGCGGCTGTCCACGCCGCGCGCGCCGAACCTCCGGTCACCGACGGTTGATCCATGCCCGTGTAGATCCACGCCATGCGTGGATGAACTTCCGGCACAACGAAAAAAGGCAGGCCACGTGGCCTGCCTTTCGTCCCCTTCGTACCCGCCTGACGCTGTGCCTCAGGCCTCGCTCGGCACCAGCCCCATCAGGCTGTTGGCGTGCTCGCGCCATTGCGGCAGCTTGTTCAGCACACCGGCGCGCTGCAGATACTCTTCATCCACCGGGTCACCGTTGACCAGCGCCAGTGCCACGTGCACCGCACCGGTCACCCAGAAGCTGCGTGTATTGGCGCGCTGCGGCTGCAGATGGAACGCCACTGCCTCGATGATCGGCATCGGCAGGCCCCACAGGCCCAGCAGATAGGCGCCGGCTTCGGCATGCCCGGGGCGATCATCATCGGCCGGCTCCGGTTCGCTGCGCTCGTTGCGTACGCCTGGCAGCAGCAGGCCGATGTCGGCCAGCAGGGCGGCGGTGGCACCGAGTTCGGCGCTGGAGTCGGGCAGCAGGCGTGCGGCCAACCGCGAGGCCATCAACGCACGCTGCTGCAGCGAATTGCGTTCGGCCCCGGACAAGGTGGGCGCGGAGAACACCTCACTGGCCAGCACCAGGTCACGCAGCGTGGCCAGGCCCAGCCGGGTCACGGCGGTGCGCAGGTCGGCGATGGTGCGGCCCTGGCTGAAGAACGCCGAATTGGAAAGCTGCAGCACCTTGGCCGCGATCGCCGGGTCGGCGGCCACCAGCTTGGCGACATCGGCGCTGTCGGCGTCGTCGTCATGCTCCAGTGCCTGGGTCAGGCTCAGGTACAGGTGCGGCGGCGAAGGCAGCTTCTCGATGCGGCCGATGGCATCGCGCAGGCGCGGGCTGTCCAGCACTTCGCGCAGCTCTTCCAGGCTGGTCAATGCTTCCAGCAGTACTTCTGGTGCCAGCGGCAATGGCAGGAAGCGATGGGCGACCCCGATCAGGCGTGCCGGCGGCGGCCGGTTGCCATGCTGTGCATCGACCAGTGCGATGCGGATGGTCTCCGGGCGCAAGGTGCGGATCTGTCCCAGCAACGTGGTCGCGTTGAGATCGGGCAACTGCGGGCAGACGATCACCGCGTCCACGCCCTGGGTGGCGACCGCGGTCATCGCGGCATGGCCATCGGTGGCGGTCAACGGCTGCCAGTCTTCCCCAAGATCGGCAATGAATTCGGTCAGCTCAGCCGGCAGGCTGGCTGTATCCCCAACAAGCAGAATACGCACGACACATTCCCCTGGCTGTCTCGACGGTCGATGTCGATGACGTGTGAAGTGACGCAATTTACCTAATACGGCGGCAAAGGTGATGTGCCGCCGTCATGAAACGTGACCCGCATCGCTCCGACGCCGTGCGCCGGAGCAATGCTGTTCAGTCTCAGGCCTTGCTGTCGAGGTGGCGCTGGTGCGCCTCGATCAGGATCTGCTTGGCCTCGGCCGCGCCGCCCCAACCGTCCAGCTTGACCCACTTGCCCTTCTCCAGGTCCTTGTAGTGCTCGAAGAAGTGGCCGATGCGCTCCAGCCAGTGGCTGGACACCTGCTCGATGTCTTCCACGTGCGCGTAGCCGCCGAACACCTTGGTGACCGGCACGGCCAGGATCTTCTCGTCGCTGCCTGCCTCATCGCTCATCTTCAGCACGCCGACCGGGCGGCAACGCACCACCGAACCCGGGACCAGCGGCAGCGGCAGCACCACCAGCACGTCGGCCGGATCGCCGTCGCCGCACAGGGTGCTCGGCACGTAGCCGTAGTTGCAGGGGTAGCGCATCGGGGTGGAGAGGATGCGGTCGACGAAGATCGCGCCGGTTTCCTTGTCCACTTCGTACTTCACCGGCTCGGAATCCTTCGGGATCTCGATGATGACGTTGATTTCTTCCGGCGGGTTCTTGCCGGGCGAGACGAGTTCCAGACCCATGGTGTGCTCCAGGTGGGGGATGTAGACGGATAGCCCTCCATTTTATGCCTTTGCCGGTCGCTGTGCAGGGTGGGGCGCCGACGGGCCGTCGCGGTAGCCGACGACCGGCCAGGCCGGGGTTTCCCGATGGGGCCGGCCGGGCGGCCGGGGCAGGCTGGAACCCTGAACCGAGGAGACCTGCCATGAACTGGAATCGTTGGCGCTGCGGCGTCCTGCTGTTGCTTGCTCCGTTGGCCGCGCTCGCGCGCGGGACGCATGTCGACCTGATCCACTACCCGACCCGGGAGGCCGGGTGGGACAGGGCCTACGCGCTTGAGGGAGCGCTTGCACAGGCGTTCGACCGTGTGTGCGCCGATACCTTCTGCGAAGGCGATTACAGCAACTACCGGGTGATGGAGTTCCGTTGTGCGGTGCTGGCCCATCGGGGCACGGTGCAGCGGTGTGTGTGGGTGCTGGCGGCCAGCGAACTGGTGGTGCAGGGTGACACCGGCCAGGTGCAGGTGGACAACGGTCGCTGGACCTGCCCGGTGGAGATGCGGCCCGGGGTGCCGGTTGAAGCCTTCTTTGCCGCGCTGGAGGCGCCGGATGGGCTGATGGCACCGTTGCCCGGGCTCGATCATGGGCTGTTCGACGGGCTTGCCGACTGCCTGCGGGCGCAGGGGAGGGACGCCTGATGCGCACTTTCCCGGCACGATGGCTGCTCTGCGGTCTGATGGTGGTTGGCGCTGCGCAGGCCGCGCCGGCGTTCGTGGACGCCCGTGACTATCCCGATCCAGCGACCGGCCGGGAGCGGTTCCTGGCCGCCGAACGGATGCTGGTGCGCGGGTTCGATGATGTCTGCGGCGACACGTTCTGCGAGGGGCAGTACTACAACCTGTGGGCCATGCGCCTGCGCTGTTCGGTGGAGCGAGCGACAGGTGTGGTCGGCAGTTGTATCTGGACCTTCGCCGGCAGCGATACCTGGGTGCGGAAGGAAGGACGGATCGATGTCGACCTTGGCAGCTATGCATGCGTGCTGCCGCTGGCATCTGGAACCCGGTTGGAGCAGCTCCTGCAGGTCTGGCAGGTGGGTTCCGGGGATGAGGCGATCCACGCGCCCTTGCCCGGTACGACCACGAGCGTCTATGGCGGGCTGACAGACTGTCTTTGACGTCGATGATTGTGAATGCAAACGTGATTTATTCGCATTAACGGAGTAGCATGCGCGCCGCCCTGTCCGTCCCTTGGCTCCGCGCATGTCCTCCAATGCCCTCACCCTGACCGAACTGCTGATCCGCGAACGACCGGCACTGCTGCGACGCGTGCAGCGCATCCTCGGCGGCGACAGCGGGGCCGAAGACGTGATCCAGGCGGTCTGGTTCAAGGCGCGTGGGGTAGACAGCAGCCAGGGCATCGACAATCCGCGCGCCTATCTCTATCGATTGGCCATCAACCTCGCCACCGACCACGGCCGCGAATCGACGCGCCGCAACCGCCTGCTGGCCGAGCACTACCTGTGGCAGGAGGACGAGCAGATCTCCACCGAGGAACAGGTGATGGCGCAGGATGAACTGCAGCGTGTGCTTGATGCCGCCGGCCACCTGCCCGAGCCGACGCGCACCATCTTTCATCTCAATCGCCTGCAGGGCCTGACCCAGGCCGACATCGCCCGGCGCCTCGGTGTGTCGGTGACCACGGTGGAGAACCACGTACGCACCGCGCTGCAGCGGCTTGCCTGGGCGCGCAGTGGCCGATGAACGATCCGGCTTGGGGGCGCACACCCGCCATGCGTCTTGATTCGCAGGCCCCCATGCGCTCTAGTCCTTCCGCCCACCTCTGACCGTGTCCCCTGCCAGCCGATGAGCCCGCCCCCGACACCCCGCAGCACCGCCGATGATGCCGTGGCCGAACAGGCCAGGGACTGGATCGTGTGCCTGGCGTCCGGCGATATCAGCGACGCGCGCATGGACGCGTTCGAGCAGTGGCTGGCCGAGCCCGCGAATCGGCGTTCGTTCGAGCATGAGCGCATGCTATGGCGCAGTGTGGGCCCGCGCCCGGCCGCCACCGAACGCAGGCAGGCAGCGCGCCGTCCGCGGCGGCTGCGCTGGGCCATGGCCACGGCCGCTGCGCTGGCGGTGCTGGTGGCCTGGCCCGATGTCTGGCTGCGCCTGCAGGCGGATCATCGCAGCGGCCACCGGGTGCAGGATGTGCATCTGCCCGATGGCAGCCGCGCCGTGCTCGATGCCGACAGCGCGATCGCCGTGCACTTCGATGACCAGCGCCGTCGCGTTGAACTGCTGCGTGGCCGCGCCTGGTTCGACGTGGCGCCCGATGCGCAGAGGCGATTCAGCGTTGCTGCTGGCAACGGTGTAGTGGAAGACATCTCCACAGCTTTCACGGTCGCCCACGTTGCGGCCGGGGTGGAGACCGAAGTCGGGCAGGGCCGGGTACGCGTGGCCAGTCCTGTCGATGGCGGCTGGACCTATCTGCAGGTGGGGCAACGTGCCAGCTATGGCGAGCACCGAGGCGTGCAGCGCCTGGCTGACGTTGCTGCGGATGGCGTCGGCGCCTGGCGCCAGGGCGAACTGCTGCTGGAGCAGGCCAGTGTGGCCGACGCCGTGCACGCGGTCGGCCGCTATCGCGCAGGGCCGACCTTCGTGCGCGGCGATCTTTCCATGATTCCAGCCGTGAGCGCGGCGCTGCGCGTCGATCATCCGGAGCAGGCACTGGATGCACTGGCGGCCACCGCCGGCCTGCAGGTCGCCCGCCTGCCGCTGGGCGTGGCGATCGTGTACCGGTAGTACCGCGCCAGGCGCGGATGCAGCGGATGCAACGCATCGGTCTTGGGGAAAGCGCGCCGCCACTCGTCTCATCCACGAACGTACCCGCCGCCGCCACGTACGTCGTTGGGTCCGCGCATGCGCGGATGATGCCGCGCCCGCGGCCACGCTTCTCTGACAGGTTCCCCCATGTACGAATTCCGCCGCCCGGGCCGCGCACCGCGCCCGTCCCGTCTGTGCATCGCGTTGCTGGCCGCCGGCCTGGCAACCGCCGCCCCCGCCGTGATGGCGCAGTCCAGCAGCGCTGCTCCGGCAGCGGCACAGCACTTTGATATTCCCGACCAACCGCTGGACGATGCACTGCGCGCCTACATGCGCCAGTCCGGTGTGCAGGTGGTCTATCCGAGCACGCTGGCCAAGGGCGTGATCTCGCAACCGGTCAGTGGCACGCTGTCAGCCGACGAGGCCCTCGCCCGCCTGCTGCGCGGCAGCGGCCTGAGCGTGCGCCGGGTAAGCGTCGATGCGGTCACGCTGGAGGTCGCTGCGGCGGGACAGACGGGCGGCGTGATCGTCACCGATACCCTCAGCGTGGCCGGAGACCGCGTGCAGGGCGGTGCGGTCAGCGATGAAGCGCGCCTGCTCGACAGCTACCGCAGCGTGGGATCGACCACCACCATCGGCCGCGTCGCGCTGGAGCGTTTCCGCGGCACGTCCAACGGCGACATCGTCAAGGGCGTGGCCGGTGTCACTGCGGGCGATCCGCGCGTGGGCAACGGCTTCGACGTCAACATCCGCGGCATCCAGGGCCAGAGCCGGGTGCCGGTCATCATCGACGGTGGCCAGTCCAGCATGGACACCTACCGTGGCTATGCCGGCCAGTCGCAGCGCACCTATCTCGACCCGGACCTGATCTCGCGCCTGACCATCACCAAGGGCCCGAGCCTGCAGGCCAATGCCTCCGGCGGCATCGGTGGCGTGGTCGAAATGGAAACGCTGAATGTCGATGACGTGCTGCGTGAGGGGCGTGATGTCGGCGTGCGCGTGCGCGGTGGGCTGGCCAACGGCAGCGCCAACAACCTGCCCGGCTACGAGGCCGCGCCGCGCAGCGATCGTAGTGCCACCGGCAGCCAGTTCTTCAACGTGGCCGCTGCCGGTCACTGGGATCGCTTCGACCTGGTGGCCGCCTATGCATACCGCGACAACGGCAACTACTTCTCCGGCAAGCACGGCTATGACGATTTTCCGCAGACGCGTCGCACGCTGGCCCCGCTGAATCCGCCGCGCACCGAGGTGTTCAACACTTCCTCGCGCTCGAAGTCGACCCTGCTCAAGGGCACCTGGCGCATCGACGACGCGCAGACGCTGGAAGCGGGCTATCGTCGTTACGAAGGTACTGCGGGCGAGATCATGGCGTCGCAGATCATCCGCGTCGACCGCGACCGCGTGCCGCAGTGGGACCCGGGCCATGTGGACATGGACAGCTACAGCCTGCGCTACCGGTTCAACCCGGACAGCGAGCTGATCGACCTGCGCGTCAACGCGTGGTACACCGACGCCGACAGCGTGATGTACAACAGCCTGACCGGCATCACCCCCTGGTACTTCGATCGCCGCACCGAGTGGTACGACGCACCCAGCTTCAGTGGCAATCCCGGCTACAAGGATGCCTACCGCAACCCGTTGCGGCAGAAGCGCTTCGGCCTGGACGCCAGCAACACCTCGGTGTTCGACGGCAGTGCCGGCCGCTTCACCCTCGATTACGGCCTGTCCTACAGCGACGAGGACATCGCCCCGGGCAGCTCCGGGCCGATCATGCACGACGACCTGGTCAACAACCGCTTCCTGCGCAATGCCGAGCGCAAGGAATACAGTGCGGTGGCATCGCTGAAGTGGGCACCGGACGAGCACTGGGAGATGCTGCTGGGTGGGCGCTGGAACCGCGTGGACGTGAATGACCGCAATCGCCTGGCCACGCCGGACGGATACGAAGTGCAGGGTCAATACCGCTACACCGAACTGCTCAACGGCAATCCCAAGCTGCCGTCGTGGCGGGCCAAGCGCATCGCCCTGTTGAACTGGTATCCGGACGCCAACGGCAACTTCACCCAGGAGTCGCTGCTGGCCTCCCCGTACAAGAAGGGCACCGTCGGTGACATCGGTGGCTGGAACTTCCATGACGCTGACGCCGCGGAGGACCTGAAGGTACCGGTGAGCTGGACCTGGTCCCAGCCGATCCGCCGTCGTGACAGCGCGTTCTCGCCGACCGCCAGCGTGGCCTTCCGTTTCAGCGAAGACAGCATGGTCTACCTGAAGTACGCAGAAGGCACCAAGCTGCCGAGCCTGTTCGAAACCACGCTCGGCCTGTTCACCGCGGCCAAGCCGGTGGATGAACTCAAGCCCGAGCGTGCGCACAGCTGGGAACTGGGCGCGAGCACGATCCAGCACGACCTGTTCACTGCCGGTGACCGCCTGGCGCTGAAGCTGGCCTACTTCGATACCCGCATCGATGACCTGATCACCCGCGACTACCGCACCTTGTCGGCCGGACTGATCCGCAACGTCGACCGCTTCAAGGTGTCGGGCATGGAGTTCCAGTCCAGCTATGACAGCGGCAAGGTGTTTGCCGATCTGTCGGCGCACTACTACTTCAAGGCCAAGACCTGCGCACCGGACATCGCGGCGGAACGCCGCGCCTACGGTGTCCAGCGCAGGATCGAGGAACTGGTCGGCACGCCGGACTGCGTTGATGGTGGTTTCGAAGGCTCCTACAGCAACACCCAGAACCCGCCGCGCTACATGGTCAACCTGACCCTGGGCTCGCGCCTGTTCGACGAGCGGCTGACCTTCGGCACCCGCGTGGTCCACAACGCTGGCCCGATCAGCAAGCTGGACAAGGAATGGAACGTCGGCCTGTCGGCGATCCAGCAGCTGTACCGGCCGACCACGCTGGTGGATCTGTTTGCGAGCTGGAGCTTCAACGACCAGCTGTCGGTGGAAGCGAACGTGGACAACGTGACCGACCGCTACTACCTGGATCCGCTGGCGCTGGGCGTGATGCCCGCACCTGGCCGGACTGCGCGACTGGCCTTTACCTGGCGGTATTGATCAACCCTCCACGCTTGCACCGGTGGAGGGGGCGGATCCCTTTCCCGGGGAAAGGGATCTGGCCCCATCGGGTCCGGTCATCCACGCATGGCGTGGATCTACTGGGGGCGCCGGGCCATGCCCGGCGCTGCCGCCAGGCGCTTACAGCCCGGTCGCGGCCTTCACCGCCGCTTCGTGCAGCGCTTCATTCAGTTCGTCCACCACGGTGGTCCATGCCGCATCGGCCTGCAGCGATTCGGCCAGGAACTGGCGTTGGGCTTCGTTCCAGTACGGGGCATCGGCCACTTCCACGCCGGCGGCCAGCTGATGGTCGGCGATGAACCGGGCAATGCCCTCGGCACTGGCATCCAGGCCCAGCTGCAGGAACAGGTTGGTCATGCGCGGTTCGGTGGTGATCATCGGTGGTGCCCTGGCAATGGAAAGGAACCTGCATTATCGACGCAAGCAGGGTTGGGGGAACCCTCGCCAGGATCGTCTACAGGGGGACGCTTTCCCTGGCACTCCCGATGACCGTTCAGACATCCCTCGAAGACAGCCGCAGCGTGCGGCTGAAGGCCGCCACCCGTGACAGCCATGGCGCCCTCGACAAGCGCATCATGGCCGGCGACATCTTCGCCGACCGCCGCAATTTCGCTCGCTTCCTGCGCGTGCAGTACCGCTTCCACCGCAGCATCGACGCGTTGTACGCAAGCCCTGCGCTGGACGCATTGCTGCCGGACCTGGCGGAGCGTCGCCGCCTGCAGCAGGTGCGCTGCGACCTGCAGGACCTGGAGCAGGCGCTGCCGGGCGAGGACATCGCGGCCCTCCGCGACGACCTGCCGCTGCCGACCGCGTTGGGCTGGTTGTATGTTGCCGAAGGTTCCAACCTGGGCGGCACCGTGCTCTACAAGATGGCCGCTGCACTCGGCCTGGATCGGAGCTTTGGTGCTCGTCACCTGGCGGCACACCCCGATGGGGCCGCGCGGCATTGGCGCGAATTCACTGCTGCTCTCGATGCAGTGGTGCTGTCGCCGGCACAGGAACAGGAAGTGATCGATGCCGCCGATGCCGCGTTCCGCAGCGTGCACGGCCATGTTGAAGTGGAGTTCTCCTGATGTACCTGCACCGCCCGCTGGCGCGCGATTGATGCGCTGGCTCTGGTTCGCACTCGGCTGGTTGATGGTCGCGCTGGGGGTGATCGGCGCACTGCTGCCGGTCATGCCGACCACCATTTTCCTGATCTTGGCGGTGGGCTGCTTCGCACGCAGTTCGCCCAGGTTCGAACAGCGGCTGCTTTCCCATCCGCGCTACGGTCCGTCGCTGCGCCTGTGGCGTGAGCAGGGTGCGGTATCGCGCAAAGGCAAGGCGTTTGCCAGCGCCGGCATGGCGGTGGGATTCGCGATGTTCTGCTGGGGCGCCCACCCGTCCTGGCGTCTGCTGCTGGGCGTGGGCCTGTTCTTTGCGGTCAGTGCCGGTTATGTCCTGAGTCGACCGGCGCCCCGTTTCGATCCAGCGCCGCTGGTGGGCGTGGACGACGCCACCGATCCGCGCGCTGCCCGCCGTCGCACTACTTCTACCGATTCCAATGGAACCTCCGACGATGCTGCCTGCTGATCTGGCTCCCATGGCCGCCCCCGCACTGACCCCCTGGGGCATGTACCTGGCCGCCGATGTGGTGGTGAAGGGCGTGATGATCGCCTTGGCCGTGGCCTCGCTGGCCACCTGGACCGTGCTGCTGGCCAAGGGCTGGGAACTGGCCCGGCAGGCACGCGCGTTGCGCCTGGCGCGAAGCGTGCTGCTGTCGGCACCCAGCCTGCCGGTCGCAGGAGGCGAGCCCGCACTGCAGCAGAACATCGCCGCAGCCATGCTGGATGCCGCGCGCACCGAACTGCATCTGTCGCAGGAACTTGATCACCGCGAGGGGATCAAGGAGCGGGTGGCATCACGACTGGAGCGCCTGGAACTGGAGACCGCACGCAACCAGCGTCGTGGCATCGGCGTGCTTGCCAGCATTGGCGCGGTGGCGCCGTTCGTAGGCCTGTTCGGCACCGTGTGGGGCATCATGAACAGCTTCATCGGCATCGCCCACAGCAATACCACCAACCTTGCCGTGGTGGCGCCAGGTATTGCCGAGGCGCTGCTGGCCACAGCGCTCGGTCTGGTCGCGGCGATCCCGGCGGTACTGGTCTACAACCACTTCACTCGGGTGTTGGCGGGCCTGCGCGGCCTGCTGGGCGATCTTTCCGCGGCTGTGCAGCAGCTGGTGTCGCGTGATCTGGATCGGGCTGCACGCCGGGCGCCGACAGGCACGCTGCGTGCAGTGAACTGAGGCACGCCATGGCGATCAGGACCGCATCCACACGCGATGACACCCCGGAAGAAGCTCACGAGATCAATGTCACGCCCTTCATCGACGTGATGCTGGTGCTGCTGATCATCTTCATGGTGGCCGCGCCGCTGGCCACGGTGTCGGTGCCGGTGCAGCTTCCTGCCAGCAGTGCGCAGGCGGCGCCGGCAGAAAATACGCCGGTGTATGTGACCGTGCAGGCCGATCTGTCGCTGCGGGTGGGCGAGGCGCCGGTGGCACGCGATGGCCTCGCCTCTGCGCTGCGCTCGGCAACGCATGGCGATACGTCGCAGCGTCTCTATCTGCGTGCCGATCAGCGCGTCTCCTATGGAGACCTGATGGCGACGCTGGATGCGTTGCGCAGTGCCGGTTACCTGAAGGTCGCCCTGGTCGGGTTGGAGCAGGGCGCACGATGAGCGGGCTGCAGCGCTGGGCAACCAGCCTGGCAATCGTGCTGCTGGCCCATGCGGTGCTGATCGCTACGGCGTGGTGGTGGGCATCGCGTACGCCGCCGGTCGTGGCAGCGGCACCTCCTGCCGCCTTGATGCTGGAACTGGCTCCCGCCGCACAGGCCCCACCGGTACCGCCTCGCGCGCTGCCGGCCGGACCGCTGCAGCAGGAGCAGCAGCGGCGCGTGACCGTGCCCAGGCAACAAGAACGGATCAAGGCGCCGGTGCTGCCCCAAGGCGAACTGGCGGCCCCGGCCGAGCCACCTGCGGAACCGGCAGAGGAAGCGGCGGACAGCAACATCGATCGCACGCTGGCGCCGCCGGACGTTCCTGCCCAGGCCGCAGCGAGCTACGCCGCACCGCGTACCACGGCCGGCGAACGCAGCAGTGCCAACGCCACCTGGCAGGGGGTGCTGCTGGGACACCTGCAACAGCATCGGCGCTATCCACGCCAGTCCGAACGGTTGCGCCAGCAGGGCGTGGCCTATGTGCGCTTTGCCGTTGCCCGCGACGGCCGCGTATCGGCGCCGCGTATCGAGCGCAGCAGCGGCTTCGCACTGCTTGACCAGGAGACGCTGGACACGGTGCAGCGCGCCAGCCCGGTGCCGGCGCCGCCGGCCGATGTGGCCGGCGACCCGGTGGAGGTGATGGTGCCCGTCGCGTTCTTCCTGCGCGGGCGGTGATCGTCGGCGGGGTCGGATCCCTTTCCACAGGAAAGGGCTCTGACCCCATCGGAGGCGACCCCATCGGAGCCGCCATCCACGCATGGCGTGGATCTACAGCAACGGCACCAGCAGCAGCGCCACGATGTTGATGATCTTGATCAGCGGGTTGATCGCCGGGCCGGCGGTGTCCTTGTACGGGTCACCGACGGTGTCGCCGGTCACCGCTGCCTTGTGTGCCTCGCTGCCCTTGCCGCCGAAGTGGCCATCCTCGATGTACTTCTTGGCGTTGTCCCAGGCACCGCCGCCGGTGGTCATCGAAATGGCCACGAACAGCCCGGTGACGATCGTGCCGATCAGCAGCCCACCCAGCGCGCGTGGCCCCAGCAGCAGGCCGACCACCACCGGCACGGCCACCGGCAGCAGCGACGGTACGATCATTTCGCGGATTGCCGAGCGGGTCAGCATGTCCACCGCCTTGTCGTACTGCGGCTTGGCGGTGCCCTGCATGATGCCGGGAATCTCGCGGAACTGCCGCCGCACTTCCTCCACGACCGCGCCGGCCGCGCGACCGACGGCTTCCATCGCCATCGCACCGAACAGGTACGGAATCAGGCCACCGATCAGCAGGCCGATGATCACCGTGTGGTCGCTGAGGTCGAAGCGGAACTCCTGGCCGGGATTGGCCGCCTGCAGGTTGTGCGTGTAGTCGGCGAACAACACCAGCGCGGCCAGTGCTGCCGAACCGATGGCATAGCCCTTGGTGACCGCCTTGGTGGTGTTGCCCACCGCATCCAGCGGATCGGTGATGTCGCGGATCTCCGAAGGCAGCTCTGCCATCTCGGCGATGCCACCAGCGTTGTCGGTGATCGGCCCGTAGGCATCGAGTGCGACGATCATGCCCGCCATCGACAGCATTGCGGTGGCGGCGATGGCGATGCCGTACAAACCGGCCAGCGCGTGCGCGCCCCAGATCGCCGCGCAGACGGCAATCACCGGCAGGGCGGTGGACTTCATCGAGATGCCGAGGCCGGCGATGATGTTGGTGCCATGGCCGGTGGTCGAGGCCTGTGCCACATGCTGCACCGGCTTGTACTGGGTACCGGTGTAGTACTCGGTGATCCACACGATCAGGCCGGTCAATACCAGGCCGATCAGCGCACAGCCATACAGCGCCATCGGCCCGTACACGTTGTCCGCCATCAGTCCTGTGGTGATCGGATAGAACGCGATCGCTGCCAGCACACCAGAGACAATCACGCCCTTGTACAGCGCGCCCATGATCGAGCCACCGGGCTTCACCTTCACAAACAGCGCGCCGATGATCGAAGCGATGATCGAAACACCGCCCAGCACCAGCGGATACAGCACCGCATTGGCGCCGGCCTCGGCCAGCATCAGGCTGCCCAGCAGCATGGTGGCGATCACGGTGACCGCATAGGTTTCAAACAGGTCGGCGGCCATGCCGGCGCAGTCGCCCACGTTGTCGCCGACGTTGTCGGCGATCACCGCCGGGTTGCGCGGGTCGTCCTCGGGAATGCCCGCTTCGACCTTGCCGACCAGATCGGCGCCGACATCGGCACCCTTGGTGAAGATGCCGCCGCCCAGGCGCGCGAAGATCGAGATCAGCGATGAGCCGAAGGCCAGGCCGACCAGTGCATGCAGTGCCTGTTCCATCGGCAGGCCCATGCGCAGCAGCAACGCGTAGTAGCCGGCCACGCCGAGCAGGCCCAGGCCGACCACCAGCATGCCGGTGATCGCACCGCCGCGGAAGGCCACGTCCATTGCCGCGCTGATGCCGCGGCGCGCTGCCTCTGCGGTGCGTACGTTGGCGCGCACCGACACGTTCATGCCGATGTAGCCCGCTGCACCGGACAGCACCGCACCGACCGCGAAGCCGATCGCGGTGTACCAGCTCAGGAAGATGCCGACCAGCACGAACAGCACCACGCCGGCGATGCCGATGGTCAGGTACTGGCGGTTGAGGTAGGCGCGCGCGCCTTCCTGGATGGCCGTGGCGATGGCGACCATGCGTTCATTGCCGGTGGGTTGGCGCAGGATCCAGCGCGCCGAGACGATTCCGTACAGGATCGCGAGAATGGCGCAGCCCAGCGCCAATGACAGCCCGTGACGTTCCAGCATTAGACCCCTCCGCAGAATGGATGGACAAGCATCCAGTGGCGATGAACGGCACCACGAGGGGGACGACGGGCTGCAGCCTGGAACCAACCCGTACCGACCTTGGTGGTCGTCCGACGTATGGCGGTGTTCAGCATTCCCTGGTGTCCGCAGTATGCGTGCACCCGCGCCCGGATGGTAGCGCCGGGCCGCGCCCGTCGAGCGCAGCGGTTGCTGCAACGACGCGATATCCGTCGTCCCCATCGCCACCTTTGCGCCCTGTTAAGCCAACCTCTGCAAGCCTGCGCGCAGTCCCGTCGGAGAATCCCCATGCGCCTGTCCCTGTTGATGCTTGCCGTTCTGGCCCCGGCCCTGCCTGCCTTCGCGGCGGAAGCACCGGAACTGCAGCGCGCGGTGGGTGCACCACAAGCGATCGGCGCGGTGCACACGCTGCGGCAGATTCCCGAAGCCTGTGCCCGCCTGGAAGGCGCGTTCACCGGCCAGGCGGCGGAGCCCTATCGTTTCTCGGCGGTGCGCACCAGCGAGCAGTGCCAGCCGCGTGCCCGCTTTGTCGACTACAGCAAGGCGCAGCCGAGCGCTGACAAGGGCTGGAAACTCAATGATGTGATCCGTGTTCCGAATGCCGCCTGCCCGGCGCAGCAGGCGGTGGTGCGCGTGTGGCGTCTGCCGGTGAACAACGCCCAGGCGCTGGATGGGCAGGGACAGTCGCGCATCTATCTGGAGGAAGCCAAGAAGCAGGCCGCTGC
Source organism: Stenotrophomonas sp. MYb57 (assembly GCF_002966815.1). Taxonomy (NCBI): domain Bacteria; kingdom Pseudomonadati; phylum Pseudomonadota; class Gammaproteobacteria; order Lysobacterales; family Lysobacteraceae; genus Stenotrophomonas; species Stenotrophomonas sp. MYb57. The sequence goes on along the minus strand of NZ_CP023271.1, from coordinate 3,820,643 downwards.
CGGCAAGATCCCGCAGGTGACGATGTTCGCCGCGCAGCTGCAGATGGAAGGCAAAGCCTGCAATTGAGGCCGAGCATCCACGCATGGCGTGGATCTACTGGGAGGGAGGCCTGGGCAAGGCCTGCAATTGAGGCCAAGCATCCACGCATGGCGTGGATCTACTGGATGGGAGACCTGGGTAGTGCCGGCCGCTGGCCGGCAGCCCCGCGATCAATCCGCAAGCCTCGCCCCACGCGCCACCAGCAGATCGCGCAGTGCCGACCGGTGGCAATGCGCCTCGTCCTCGCAATAGCAGCCCACCGCGATATCGCTGTGCTGCGACAGCGCTGCGAGCAGGTCCAGCGCATGCGCTGCATCGGGCGCCTTCATTTCGGCGTTGTAGTGACGGAAGAACGCCGTCCAGTCGGCGGCGCTCTTCGCCTCATGCGCCTGTTTCACCAGCTCCGCGCTGGGTGACAGCGTCGGGAACCACACGTCGTACCAGTCCTGCCGGGCAAATTCGCTGCGCGGCACACCGCGCGGCGGGCGCCGCACGGTGCCGATGCGCAGGCCTTCACCGGGCGCGCGCGCTGAGCCAAGTCGAACAACACGCAACGCCATGGCATTCCTCGCAAAAAGGGGACGGAGGGGGTCAGCCTTCGAACGCAGGCAGCTTCTGCTTCACCGCCACGTTCTTCAGCGTCACGTACTTGGGCAGGCCATCGCTACCGTAGGGCAACGGTGCTTCGCCCTTGATCAACGGCTGCAGGTAGGCGCGCGCCTTGGCCGTGATGCCGAATCCATCGCGACGGATGAAGCTGGCCGGCATCTTCTTCTCGTGGTTGGCAATCTTCGACAGCGGTGCGGCTTCGATCTTCCAGCGATACGGTGCATCGCTGCTGCGCACGATCACCGGCATCACCCCGTTCTGGCCCTTCAGCGCCAGCTGCACCGCGGCCTTGCCGACCGCCTGGGCCTGTTCCCAGTCGGTTTTGCTGGCCAGGTGGCGGGCTGAGCGCTGCAGGTAGTCGGGCAGGGCCCAGTGCACCTTCAGCCCCAACTGGTCCTTGACCCGCCCGGCCAGATGCGCGGCCACGCCGCCCAGCTGCGAATGGCCGAAGGAGTCCTTGCCGCCGCCGGCGTCGGCGACGAAGCGGCCATCGGCGGTGGCGATGCCTTCCGACGCCACCACCACGCAGTAGCCCACGCGCGCGACCACGGCCTTGACCTTGGCCAGGAACGCGGCCTCGTCATAGGCGCGCTCGGGCAGCAGGATGATGTGCGGGGCGTCGTCCTCGCCGGTGCCGGCCAGGCCGGCGGCCGCGGCCAGCCAGCCGGCGTGGCGGCCCATCGCCTCGTAGATGAAGACGCGGGTGGAGGTCTCGGCCATCGCGGCCACGTCCAACGCCGCTTCGCGCACGGACACGGCCGTGTACTTGGCCGCCGAGCCGAAGCCGGGGCAGGTGTCGGTCACCGCCAGATCGTTGTCGATGGTCTTGGGCACGCCGATGCAGGTCAGGTCGTAGCCGGAGCTTTTGGCCAGCTGCGACACCTTCAGTGCGGTGTCGGCCGAGTCGTTGCCGCCGTTGTAGAGGAACCAGCGCACGTCATGGGCGCGCAGGACCTCCAGCAGGCGGTCGTAACGGGCACGGTCGGCCTCCAGCGATTTCAGCTTGACCCGGCACGAGCCGAACGCGCCGCCGGGGGTGTGGGCCAGGGCGCGGATGGCCGCAGCACTCTCCTTGCTGGTGTCGATCAGCTCCTCGCGCAGGGCGCCTAGGATGCCGTTGCGCGCAGCCAGGACCTTGATTCCCTTGGCGCGGGCCTGTTCGATCACCGCCGCGGCAGTGGCGTTGATGACGGCGGTGACGCCGCCGGACTGGGCGTAAAGGAGGGTGCCATTGCGCATGCTTCTACCTGTTCGGGGAGGGGACATTGCAGGGACATTACCCGGATGCGCTAAAGTGGCGCTATTGCGGTGCAGCGATACCGGACCGTCCGGGGCGCGAACCTTCTTTATTTTCAACACGTTGGAGTCAGGTCAATGCGATTGGTTCTGTTGGGACCGCCCGGTTCGGGCAAGGGGACACAGGCGACGCGCCTGAAGGAAAAGCTCGAGATCGCCCACATTTCCACCGGCGACATGCTGCGCGCTGAAATTGCCGCCGGCTCGGAGCTGGGCAAGCAGGCCAAGTCGGTGATGGATGCCGGCAACCTGGTGTCCGATGAGATCCTGCTGGGCATGCTGAAGTCGCGCCTGGCCCAGGCCGATGTCGCCAAGGGCTTCATCCTTGACGGCTATCCGCGCAATGTGGCCCAGGCCAACGCGCTGGACGGCATGCTGGCCGAGATCGGCCAGCCGCTGGATGCCGTGGTGCAGCTGGACGTGGCCACCGAACTGCTGGTCGAGCGCATCGCCGGCCGTGCGCAGGAGCAGGGCCGCGCTGACGACAATCCGGAATCGGTGCGCAAGCGCCTGCAGGTCTACACCGAGCAGACTGCTCCGGTGGTGGACTTCTACGCCGGCCGGGGCACCCTGGCCCGCGTCGATGGCGTCGGCGAACTGGACGAGATCGAAGCCCGCATCCTGGCGGCGATCAAGCGCTGACCCTCGTGGCCGGTTGATGCCGGCCACCGCAGGCGCAAAAAAACAGGCCTGATCCGCGAGGATCAGGCCTGTTTCGTTTCATAGGTGCCAGCAAAGGGCTTGCTCAGGGCCCCCACAGCATGAGCTCCCTTGGGGATGGCCTCTTGGGGAGTAGGACCGGTTCGGGTACTGCGGCTGGCATCCTGAATTGTGTCCGGGTTCACAGAACATCGCTATCAGGAATTCCCTGACATGTGGCTGGAGTTTTCTCACAGCAGCTGTAGGGGTTCTCTTACCCCGGTGCTGACAATGGCCCTATACAGCCGTGATCGGTCACAATCCCCGGTCATGAGCAGCGTACATATCCTTGCAATCGCCGGCACCTTCATGGGTGGCGTGGCCGCCCTGGCGCGGGAACTGGGCCATACGGTCAGTGGCAGCGACCAGGCCATCTATCCGCCGATGTCGACCCAGCTCGAGCAGCTGGGCATCACCCTGGACCAGGGCTACCGCGCCGACAGCGTGCCGGAGGGCACCGGGCAGGTGGTGATCGGCAACGCGCTGTCGCGCGGCAATCCTGCCGTCGAAGCCGTCCTGGACGCCGGCCAGCGCTACATTTCCGGCGCCCAGTGGCTGTCCGAGCAGGTCCTGCCGGGCCGTGACACCCTGGCCGTGGCCGGTACCCATGGCAAGACCACCACCACCACCATCCTGACCTGGCTGCTGGAGAATGCTGGTCGCTCCCCCGGCTTCCTGATCGGCGGCGTAGCCGAGGACTTCGGCGTGTCCGCCCGCTTGGGCCAGGGCCGCGAGTTCGTTGTCGAAGCCGACGAGTACGACACCGCGTTCTTCGACAAGCGCAGCAAGTTCGTGCACTACCGGCCGCTGGTGGCGATCCTCAACAACCTTGAATACGACCACGCCGACATCTTCCCCGACGTGGCGGCGATCCAGCGCCAGTTCCACCACCTGGTGCGTACCGTGCCGGCGCGCGGCCGCCTGATCGTCAATGGCGAAGACGCGCACCTGGCCGAAGTGCTGGCGATGGGCTGCTGGACCCCGGTCGAACGCTTCGGCTTCGACCCCACGCTGGAATGGCATGCCGAGCTGTTGGCCGCCGATGGCAGCGCGTTCCGCGTCCATCATCGCGGGCAGGCGCTGGGTGATGTGCACTGGTCGCTGCTGGGCCGGCACAATGTGCTCAATGGCCTGGCTGCACTGGCCGCTGCGCACGCAGTCGGTGTCGCGCCGGCCGAGGTGATCCCGGCGTTGGCGCGCTTCCGCAGCGTCAAGCGGCGCATGGAAGTGATCGGCAACCACGATGGCATCACCGTCTACGACGACTTCGCCCATCACCCGACCGCTATTGCGACCACGCTCGAAGGCCTGCGTGCCAAGGTCGGTGATGCCCGCATCGTGGTGGCGATGGAGCCGCGCAGCAATTCGATGCGGTTGGGCGCTCACGCACAAGCACTGGCACCGTCCTTGGCACTCGCCGATGAGGTGGTGTTCCTGCACCGCCCGGAGCTGGCCTGGGATGCGGCAGCGGTGATCGCGGCGGTGCGCGGACAGGCGCATGCCGTGGCCGACACCGATGCGCTGTTGGCGCAGCTGCAGGCCGACGTGCGCAGCGGCGACCATGTGGTGTTCATGTCCAACGGCGGCTTCGACGGCGCGCCGCGCCGCTTCCTTGCAGGGCTGCAGGCACGATGAGCAGTGAGGGTTCGCTGCCGCTGTTCCCGCTGCATACGACGCTGCTGCCGGGCGCGGCCATCGGCCTGCGTGTCTTCGAGCCACGCTACCTGGATCTGGTGCGCGAAACCGGCCGCAGCGGCGAAGGTTTCGGTGTCTGCCTGATCCTGGAAGGAAACGAAGTGGGAGCGCCGGCAACGCCGGCCGCCTTCGGCGTGCAGGTGAAGATCGAGGATTTCGATGTCGGCGCCGATGGCGTGCTGCAGCTGCGATTGCGCGGCACCCGTCGTTTCCACGTCGAGCGCACGCGCGTGCGCGACAACGGGCTGGTGGTTGCCGATGTGCGCTGGTGCGATGAGGATCCCGATGACGAACTGCGTCCGCAGCATGCGCTGCTGGCGACGGTACTGGACCACATCATCGAGCAGGCGGGCACGGCGTTCGCACCGGCCTCGCCGGCCTTGATGGACCAGGCCAGCTGGGTCAGCTGGCGATTGGCCGAGCTGCTGCCGCTGAGCGAACAGCAGCGCCTGCAACTGCTGCAGCTGGACGACCCGCACCAGCGCCTGCAGCAGCTGCTGGGCTGGATGCCGTAAAAGCCCGGCCGCGGTGCTCGCCGGGCATGGCCCGGCGTCGTCGGTAGATGCCAACCTTGGTTGGCAGCCTTTCCCGAAAGCGCCAACCAAGGTTGGCAACTACCAGAGCGGGACGGTAGCGCCGGGCCATGCCCGGCGGCTTCGTTACGGCGTGGCGGTCTTCAACCGCAGTACCGGCAGCCCGGTCTCCGGCTGCACATCCTCGCGCTGCGGCAACGACTGCACCGCTTCCTTGACCGCATTCAACGCCGGGTCGATGCCCCGCACCGGGTGCCACATGCCGATCCACTGGAAGTGGCGCTCGTAGCGCAGGGTCTGTGCGCTGCCCAGCCACAACGGGGTGTCGCCCGGCTGCAGCTGCGCCGGCGCCTGCCACAAGCGCAGTACGTAACGCTCGTCGGCCTGCGCGCCCTGGCGCACCATCAGCAGCGCTTCAACGCGCGTATCCAGTGTCGCCGGCAGTACCGGCAGTTCATTGGCGCCGGTGTTCTTGTCCAGCATCAGCAGCGCTTCCTGCCAGCCGGCCTGGGCCTGCACCTGCCAGCCGCGCGCTTCCAGCTGCGCCTGCAGCGGCGCCAACGCACCGGCCACCTGCACGTCCAGTGGCCAGCGCTGGTCATCGTCGAATTCGTTGCGACGCGCCGGCAGCTTCGCCCAGTCGTGCTGCCACCAGGCCTGCGCGTCCATCGCCAGCGGCGCGGGCAGGGTCGGCTCGAAGCGTTCCAGCTTGATGGCGATGTTGCGCGGCGCGTACCACATCGCCGCCACCACGAAGACGCCGTAGAACAGCCATGCCACCGGCTTTACCCAGAACGAGCGGTTGAAGCGGCGGCGGTAGGCGATGCCCAGCACCAGCAGCCAGAAGGTGCCGAACAGCATGCCGCCGATGACATCGCTCAGCCAGTGCGCACCCAGGTACAGGCGCGCAAAGCCGATCAGGCTGACCACGATGCCCGACACCAGGTAGGGCCAGACGCGGGTGCGGCCGGGCATTTCGCGGGCGATCAGCACCGCGAAGAAGCCGAAGGTGATGGTGGCCATGGTCACCGACACCGACGGGAAGCCGAAGCCGCTGCTGGCATCGATCGGGCGCACCACATCGACGGTGGCGCCGAGCAGTTTGGTCAGGGCCAGGCCGAAGGCCAATGCGGCCAGCCAATGGGCGGCCGCCATCCAGCGCCGGCGCCAGACCAGATAGCCCAGCGCGGCAGCGGTTGCCGGCAGCAGCACCTGCCATGCGCCAAGCGAGGCCAACGCGGCCATCGGGTAGTCGGCCAGCGGATTGCGCAGGGCCAGCATCGCCTGGTGCACCAGCAGGTCCACCGCCAACGGCTCGCCATGGGCGACCACTACCGTCAACAGCGCGAACCAGCCCCAGCCCAGCAACAGCAGCATCAGTGCCAGCATCGCCAGCGGCACCGATTCGCGGCGCTTCGGGTCGAGCACGCCCACCGTGTAGCGGCCCAGCGTCGGGTGCCGGTTGGACCAGTCGAGCAGCCGCGCCAGCCAGCTGTCCATGCGCGCGGCCGACCAGCGATAGCCGTACAGCACGATGGCCCAGACCAGGCTGAGGATCACTGCCAACAAGCCCACCACCACCACCAGCCGGCCGGCAACAGCAGCGACGGCATCATAGGCTTCGCCAAGAATCCAGCCCGGTGCCAGGAACAGCACAGCCCAGGAAATACTGGCGATGCCACTGGCCTGCACGTAACGGCTGGCGGGCATTTTCAACATGCCGGCAATGGCGGGCACGAACGGCCGGATGGCACCGACATAGCGGGCGATCAGGATGCTCTTGAACGCATTGCGGCGGAACAGGTTCTCGCCCCGGTCAAGCAGCTGCGGGTAGCGGCTGAACGGCCAGACGCCACGCAGGCGGTCGCCCCAGCGCCGGCCTATCCAGTAGCTGATGCCATCACCGGCGAACGCACCCAGCGCCGCGGCGGCAACCGCATACGGCCCGGAGATCTGGCCCAGGCCGATGAACACGCCAACGGCGAACAGCAACGGCAGCGCCGGCACGATGGCGCCAAGAATGATGACCGCATCGCAGAAGGCGATCAGAAAGATGACCGCACCCGCCAACACGGGATGAGCGGCAATCCACGCGAGGGTGGCGTCGATCCATGAAGAGTCCATTGCCCGATTATAGGGGCGTGAAGGTGACTGGTTCCCAGCCGCTTGGTGACCGTTTGCAACCGGCGCCATCGCCTAGAATGTCGCCATGCCTGTATCCAATGACGCGCCAACGCATGCACTGAAGGCCGACAGTTTCGGCCGGATCCTCCTCGTGCAGGGGCCTGAAGGCCCCTTCGTGCGCCGCGATCTGGGGGCCACGCCGCTGTGGTTGCGGTTGCCTGCGTGGTGGTTGGCGCGACGCGAAGCGCGTGCATTGCGCCACATCCATGGCATGGCCGACGTGCCGCAACTGCTGGACTGGGATGGCCGCCACCTCGACCGCAGCTTCATGGCCGGCGACGCGATGTACCAGCGCCCGCCGCGTGGTGAAGTTGCCTGGTTCCGCGCCGCACGCCGCCTGCTGCAGCAGCTGCATCGGCGCGGTGTGGCCCACAACGACCTGGCCAAGGAAGCCAACTGGCTGGTGACCGAGGACGGTCGACCGGCCCTGATCGACTTCCAGCTGGCAGTGATCGGTGACCCGCGCTCGCGCTGGATGCGCCTGTTGGCGCGCGAGGACCTGCGCCACCTGCTCAAGCACAAGCGCATGTACTGCCGGGAGTCGCTGACGCCGGTGGAGAAGCGCGTGCTCAAGCGCACGTCGTGGGTGCGCGATCTCTGGTTCGCTACCGGCAAGCCGGTCTACCGCTTCGTCACCCGCCGCATCCTGCATTGGGAAGACAACGAAGGGCAGGGCCCCAAGCCGTGAGCGCCCAGCTGAGCGAAGGCAGCGTGCTGCGTTCGCAACTGCCGGGTGCCGATTTCGTCCATGCCTGCCAAGAGGCGGCGCCGCGCAACGGCCGTTCGGCGCTGCGGGCCTACCGCGATATGGCAGCGACGGTGCCCGGCTGGTTCGATGGACTGATGGCGCTGCGCAACAGGGTCATGCGGCTGCTGGGCATGAAGGATCTGGGCTCGCTGCGCGGAGTGCAGCAGACCGCCGACCCGCAGCCCGGGCAACGCCTCGGCATCTTCACCCTGCAGGCGCTGGACGAGGATGCCATCGTGCTGGAAGACAACGACCGCCATCTGCGCGTGCAGCTGGCGCTGCAATGGCACGGCGATATGTTGGAAGTGGCGACGGTGGTGCACACCCACAACGCGTTCGGCCGCCTGTACATGCTGCCGGTGGCACCGGTGCATCGATGGATCGCGCCGCACCTGCTGAGCAAGCAGGTGCGCGGATATCAGTAGATCCGCGCCATGCGTGGATGCGCGTTGCCGCATGGCGCGGCAAACCCCTACGGCGTCACCGGCACCACCTGCTGGCCGATGAAGTTGCGCTTGCCATCGAAGTCATAGCCGATCTGCAGCTGGCCCACGTCCGGGCACGCATGGCAGTCGCGCAGCGGCGTGCGGTACAGCAGGCGGATGCCGCCCCCATCCAGCGCCGCGGTACCCGCGGCCTGCGCCGGCGCGAACGGCGTGGCCTGCGGATGCGCCTTGAGCACCTCCTGCACGCCGGGATCGGCGCGCAGCGTGTCGTCCAGCTGCACCGCATCCACGTCGATACGCTTGCCTGCGGCATCGACCAGGCGCGTGCCTTCATTGGTATTGGCGCGGAACGGATACTCGACGGTGGCCACGCCCAGGCCGTCGTGTTCATGCCAGGCGGTCACGTAGGCCAGTTCGCCACCGGTGGACAGCTGCTCGGCCGCAGTGACCGCATCGGCACTGGCCCCACCGGACCGCATCGCATCGCGCAGGCAATCGCGGGTGGCCGCGCTGTCGCCCTGGCGGCAGGCGTTGAGGTCACCATCCCAGACAACGGCCTCGCTCCAGCGCAGCTTGCCATCACCGGTGGCCTTGTCGACGCTGGCGGCGTCATCCTTGGCCGGCGCGCTGCCGGGTTCGGGCGAGCGGCCCTGGCAGGCGGTGAGCAGGGCCAGGCCCAGGGCAGGCAACAACAGGCGGGAACAGCGCATGGCATGGACCTCGTGCAGTGACCGGGGCGCCAGTATCGTCAACGTGCGGTGAACTCCGCGTAGGCGCGGCATACTAGCGGCTCATTGCATACGCTGGAGTGTGGAACGTGGGCAGTCTGCAGGGCAAAACCCTTTTCATCACCGGTGCCTCGCGTGGCATCGGCCTGGCGATCGCGTTGCGCGCCGCGCGTGACGGCGCCAACGTCGCCATTGCCGCCAAGTCGTCGGTGCCCAATCCGAAGCTGCCGGGTACCATCCACAGTGCCGCCGAGGCCGTCACTGCAGCCGGTGGCCAGGGCCTTGCGCTGAAGTGCGACATCCGCGAAGAAGACCAGGTGCAGGCGGCGGTTGCTGCCGCCGTGGACACGTTCGGTGGCATCGACATCCTGGTCAACAACGCCAGCGCCATCTGGTTGCGCGGCACCCTGGACACGCCGATGAAGCGCTTCGACCTGATGCAGCAGGTCAATTCGCGCGGCAGCTTCCTGTGCGCACAGGCCTGCCTGCCGTACCTGCTGCAGGCGCCGAACCCGCATATCCTGACCCTCGCGCCGCCGCCGAGCCTCGAGCCCAAGTGGTGGGGCGCGCATACCGGCTACACGCTGGCGAAGATGGGCATGAGCTTTGTCACCCTCGGCCTAGCCGCCGAGTTCGGTCCGCAGGGCGTGGCGGTCAATGCGCTGTGGCCGCGCACGGTCATTGCGACCGACGCGATCAACATGATTCCCGGCGTGGACGTCGGCGGCTGCCGCACGCCGCAGATCATGGCCGACGCTGCACATGCGGTGCTGGTGCGCGAGGCGGCAGGTTTCCACGGCCGTTTCCTGATCGATGACGAGGTGCTGGCCGAAGCTGGCGTGACCGATCTTTCCGGGTATGCGGTGGATGCGTCGCGTCCGTTGCTGCCGGATCTGTTCCTGGATTGAGCCAGGAGCATCCACGCATGGCGTGGATCTACTGTGCTGGCTCCGGTGGGGCTTCATCCACGCATGGCGTGGATCTACTGCGCTGGCTATGGTGGGGCCGGCCGTCGGCTGGGCTCATCGTCAGTGGCTGAACGTATCCGGCAACGGTCCGCCACACTTGCGGCAGTGCCGTGCATCCGGCTCATGGCCTTCCAGCCCGCAGTGCGGGCAGCCACGTGCATCGCGGCGCGCGGCCAGCTCGGCATCGCGCATGGTGCTGGCCAGTTCGGCGGTGTAGATGCCGGTGGGCACGGCGATGATGCTGTAACCGATCAGGATCAGCACCGAGGTGACGAAGCGGCCGAGCACGGTCTGCGGCACGATGTCGCCGAAGCCGACCGTGGCCATCGTCACCACCGCCCAGTACATGCTGCTGGGAATGCTGGTGAAGCCATGGTTCGGTCCCTCGATCACGTACATCAGCGTGCCGGCGATGATCGTGATGGTGACCACCGTGAACAGGAACAGCAGGATCTTGCGCCGACTGCGCCACAGCGACTGCATCAGCACGCCGCTTTCTTCGATGTAGCGGGTCAGCTTGAGGATGCGGAACACGCGCAGGATGCGCAGTGCGCGCACCACCAGCAGGCTCTGCGCACCGGGAATGAACAGCGACAGGTAGGTCGGCAGGATCGAGGCCAGGTCGATGATGCCCCAGATGCTCACCGCGTAGCGCAGCGGGCGCTTGACCACCACCAGCCGCAGCACGTATTCGGCGGTGAACAGGATGGTGAAGCCCCATTCCAGCACGTACAGCCAGTCGGCATGGGCGATGTGGAAGCGCTGCACGCTGTCGAACATCACCACCAGCACGCTGGCGATGATCGCGTAGACCAGCAGCAGGTCGAAATTGCGCGAGGGCCGGCTGTCGTGGCGGTAGATGATGTCGAACCACCGGCGGCGCCAGCCGGTCTCGGTGGCGGGGTTCAGCTGGGGGGCGGAAAACGGTCGCATGCGTGCATTGTGCCGCACGGGTTCCAGCGCGAGAATGGGCATTCCTGAACCCTGCTGACCGCCATGACCGCCGCTACCGATCCGCTGATCTCCCTGTCGCACTACTACCTGCCGGTGTACAAGCCCCGCCAGGTGGTGCTGGAGCGAGGCCAGGGCGCCCGCGTGTGGGACAGCCAGGGCCGTGAGTTCATCGATCTGGCCGCGGGCATCGCCGTGTGCGGCCTGGGCCACAACGACCCGGACCTGGTCGCCGCGCTGGTCGAACAGGCCGGCAAGCTGTGGCACACCAGCAACGTGTTCTACAGCGCGCCGCCGCTGCACCTGGCCGAGGAACTGGTGAAGGCCAGCCGCTTCGCCGAGCGCGTGTTCCTGTGCAACTCCGGCGCCGAAGCCAACGAAGTGGCGATCAAGATGGTCCGCAAGTGGGCCTCCAGCCAGGGCCGCCCGGCCGACAAGCGCGTCATCATCACCTTCCGCGGCAGCTTCCACGGCCGCACCATGGGCGCGGTGACCGCTACCGCCCAGCCGAAGTACCAGGAAGGCTACGAGCCGCTGCCGGGGGGCTTCCGCTACATCGACTTCAACGATGAAGTGCAGCTGGAAACGGCGATGGCCGCTGGCGACGTGGCGGCGGTGATGCTGGAGCCGATCCAGGGCGAGGGCGGGGTGATGCCGGCCAAGTCCGGTTTCCTCAAGCGCGTGCGCGAGCTGTGCGACCAGCACAACGCACTGCTGGTGCTGGACGAGATCCAGGCTGGCATGGGCCGTACCGGTACCTTGTTCGCGCATTGGCAGGATGACGTGGTGCCGGACATGGTGACCCTGGCCAAGGCACTGGGCGGTGGTTTCCCGATCGGCGCGATGCTGGCCGGCCCGAAGGTGGCCGAGACCATGCAGTTCGGTGCCCACGGCACCACCTTCGGCGGCAATCCGCTGGCCGCGGCCGTCGCCCGCGTGGCGCTGCGCAAGCTGGCCTCGGCCGAGATCGCGGCCAATGTCAGCCGCCAGTCGAAGGCGCTGCGCGATGGCTTTGCCCGCATCAACGATGAGTTCAAGGTGTTCAGCGAGGTGCGCGGTCGCGGCCTGATGCTGGGTGCGGTGCTGAGCAAGGAGTTCGCTGGCCAGGCCGGTGCCATCCTCGACCACGCTGCGGAGCAGGGCCTGTTGACCCTGCAGGCTGGCCCGGACGTGCTGCGCTTCGTGCCGTCGCTGAACATCACTGACGAAGAAGTGGCGGAAGGCCTGAAGCGCCTGCGCGCGGCGATTGCCGCGTTCGTCGCCGCGCGCTGATCATTGACCAAGGTAGCGCCGGGCCATGCCCGGCGTTGCTTTTCCGCTGCGCTCGTCGGGCATGGCCCGGCGCTACCGCACCCCGTAGCGCTTCAGCACCTTCCCCAGTCCGCGTCCGTCCTGCACGGTTTCCGCGTGCAGGCCCGCTGCGCGTGCACCGCGCACGTTGACGAACAGGTCATCGACGAACAGCGTGTGCGCCGGTGCCACCTCGAGGGCTGCGAGCGTGCGCAGGAATACCTCCGGTGCAGGCTTGCGCAGGCCGAAGTCCGCGCTGCAGAACACCCGGCCGCGCAGCTTGGGAAACAGCTCCGGCAGCAGCGTCGGCAGCGCCTGCGTCATCAAGGCACCATTGTTGGTCAGCACCGCCATCGGCACCCGCAGGGCGTTCAGCCGTTGCAGCACGGCGTGCTGCGGGTGGCTGGCCGCGTGCCGTGCGGCGATCCAGGTGTGCAGCGTTACCGTTGTGCCGAGCCGTTCGCCAAGCTGGGCCAGATAGCGCGCGCCATCCAGCGCACCGCTGTCGTGTGCCGCTTCGAGCCCGCGGTCGTACAGCGCGGCCTGCACGTGCGCGGTCGGCACGCCCAGCGCCTGCGCCAGATGCAGCACGCGCTGTGCGCGCTGGTAGTGCAGCAGCACGCCATCAACATCGAGCAGGAGAAGATCGATCCGCATCGGTCGAGCATGCCATTGCCGTATCCCCGCGCAAACCCTGGACCACCACTGCGACACACGGTCGCAGCCGGGTGGCCAGGTGTCTGCCTAGAATGACCACCGAACCTGCAGGAGACGCGACGATGAAGGCTTGGATGGTAGCGGTGGGGCTGGGTGCGCTGATGCTGGCGCCATCGGCGATGGCGCGCGTATGTGCGGTGAGCATCGACAGCACCGACCAGATGAGCTTCAGCAGCCGGGAGATCAAGGTGGCTGCCGATTGCAGCGAAATCGACCTGACCCTGCGCCACACCGGCAGGCTGGCCGCCACCGCGATGGGCCACAACTGGGTGCTGACCCGCACCGCCGACTACCAGCCGGTGGCGATGGCGGGCATGCGCATGACCCTGGCCGACAGCTACCTGCCGAAGGCCGACAAGCGCGTGCTGGCCCACACCAAGGTGATCGGTGGTGGCGAGACCGCCCGCGTGCGTTTTTCCACGAAGGGCATGCAGAAGGGCGGCGATTACACCTTCTTCTGCTCGTTCCCCGGCCACTTCGCGATGATGAAGGGCAAGTTCGTCTTCGGTTGAGTGCGCAGCAGCCACGCATGGCGTGGCTCTACTCCAGAGACGCAGCTCAGTAGATCCACGCCATGCGTGGATGAAGCACATCGATCCAGTAGATCCACGCCATGCGTGGATGAGGGCAGGCAGTGCCGACCACGGTCGGCACCTACCAGGCCGGGGTTCAGCCCTTGGCCGCCTTGAACGCCACGCGTGCCGCTGCCAGCGTGGCCTCGATCACGTCATCGTCGTGTGCGCTGGACAGGAAGCCGGCCTCGTACGCCGACGGTGCCAGGAACACACCCTGGTCCAGCATCGCGTGGAAGAAGCGGTTGAACGCCGGGATGTCGCAGGCCGTGGCCTGGGCGTAGGTCTCCACCTTCTCAGCGGTGAAGAACAGCCCGAACATCGCGCCCACCTGGGTGGTGGTCACCGCTACGCCTGCATCGGCGGCGGCAGCTTCCAGCCCCGCGCACAGGCGTGCGGCGCGCGCGCTCAGATCGTCGTGGAAACCCGGCTGCTGGATCAGCTCCAGCATGGCCAGGCCGGCGGCCATCGCCACCGGGTTGCCGCTGAGCGTGCCGGCCTGGTAGATCGGGCCAGCGGGCGCGATCTGCTGCATCAGCTCGCGGCGGCCGCCGTAGGCGCCTACCGGCATGCCGCCGCCGATGATCTTGCCGAAGGTGGTCAGGTCCGGGCTGATACCGTAGTGCGCCTGCGCACCGCCAAGGGCAACGCGGAAACCGGTCATCACTTCGTCGAAGATCAGCAGCGCGCCATGCTGCGTGCACAGCGCGCGCAGGTGCTGCAGGTAGCCTTCGCGGGGCGGAATGCAGTTGGCGTTGCCCACCACCGGCTCGATGATCAGGCCGGCGATCTCGCTGCCGCGTGCGTCGAACAGGGCGGTGGCCGCCTCGAAGTCGTTGTAGGGCAGGGTCAGGGTCAGTTCGCTCAGGCCGGCCGGCACGCCGGGCGAGGTCGGCACGCCCAGGGTCAGCATGCCGCTGCCGGCCTTGACCAGGAACGAGTCGCCGTGGCCGTGGTAGCAGCCTTCGAACTTGACGATGCAGCTGCGGCCGGTGGCACCGCGCGCCAGGCGGATCGCCGACAGGGTGGCTTCGGTACCGGAGTTGACCATGCGCACCATCTCGCACGACGGCACCAGCCGGGTGATGGTCTCGGCCATGGTCACTTCCGCTGCGCACGGCGCACCGAAGGACAGGCCGTTGTCGATCGCCTTCTTCACCGCCTGGCGTACGGCGGTGTGGTTGTGGCCGACGATCATCGGGCCCCACGATCCCACGTAGTCGATGTAGCGGTTGCCGTCGACGTCGTACAGGTAGGCGCCGTCAGCGCGCTCGACGAAGAAGGGTTCGCCGCCGACCGACTTGAACGCGCGCACCGGTGAGTTGACGCCGCCAGGCAGCAATTCCTGGGCGCGGGAGAACAGGGCGTGGGACTGGTCGTGGTTCATGGGGTTTCCTCGGGGTTACTGCTGCGTATCGAATCGGGCGAGGTAAGCGCGCTGGGTCGCGACCGGGTCCTGCGCGGCGTAGATGCCGCTGACCACGGCCAGCAGGTCGGCGCCGGCATCGATGATGGGACCGACATTGTCCGGGCTCAGGCCACCAATCGCCACCCGCGGCACGCCCAGTGCGGCGCTTTGCCGCAGCAGGTCGGGGTGGGCGCGGCTGCTGGTGACCTTGGTGGTGGTGGGGAAGAACGCGCCGAAGGCCACGTAGCTGGCGCCGGCCGCCACGGCACGCTCGGCGTTGGCCAGCTGGTCGTAGCAGGAGGCGCCGATGATGGCGTCCGGGCCGAGCAGGCTGCGTGCGGCGCCGATGTCACCGTCGGTGCCGCCCAGGTGCACGCCCGCCGCGCCGATGGCCTGGGCAAGCTTGGGGTCGTCGTTGACGATCAGCGGCACGCCGTGGGCAGCGCACAAGGCCTGCAGCGCCGTGGCCTGTTCCCGTCGCAGGGCATCGCTGGCGCTCTTGTTGCGGTACTGCAGCCAGGTGGCGCCGGCGGCGAGCAGCGGCGCGGTGCGCGCCAGCAGGCAGGCGGTATCGGGTTCATCCGGGGTGATCAGGTAGACGCCGCGGGGCGCCGGGGAAGCAGAAGTCATCGATGGCTACCGGTGAGTGGACCGCGATGGGACAATGGCGGCCCGTGAATCCAGCCCTGATTATCCGATGAGCGAAGCCACCCCCACCACCCTGCGTACCTGGATGTGCGTGGTCTGCGGATTCCTGTACCGCGAAGCGGATGGGCTGCCAGAAGAGGGCATCGCCCCGGGCACGCGCTGGGAAGACATTCCCGAGACCTGGACCTGCCCGGATTGTGGCGTGACCAAGGACGATTTCGAGATGGTCGAGATCGATTGATCGCAATCGCCGCCGGGCATGGCCCGGCGCTACCGGTGGGGCGGATCGTTGGCGGTGGGTGCGGACCGTTGGTCCGCACACCGGACAACCTCAATGCAGCCGCGGTACCGGTCCGCCCAGGTCGATCAGCTTCTCGCGCAGCCATTGCGCGTCGCTGGCCTCGGGGTTGCGCTTGAGGTACAGGCCCAGGTCGTTGCGCGCGCCGGCCAGGTAGTCCAGCTGCAGGTAGGCCAGGCCGCGATCACGCAGGGCATCGTCCTGTTCGGGGGCAAGCTTGAGCAGGCGGTCGGCACTGCGCGCGGCACGATCCCACTCGCTGGCCTCGGCATAGACCCCATGCAGGTTGCGCAGCATGCGGATCAGGATCGCGCGGCTCGGTGCAGGATCGAGGATCTGCGCCAGCACCTGGTCGTCGGGCATCTGCCCGCCCAGGTGTGATTTGGCGCGTTCGCGCAGTTCGTCCACGTCCAGCGGCCGGCCCCCATTGAACGGGTCCATCACCAGCACGCCATCGTCAACCGGCAGGCGCACCAGGAAATGACCGGGGAATGACACGCCGTCCAACGGAATGCCCAGCCGTCGCGCCACCTCCATCTGCACCAGTGCCAGCGAGATCGGATTGCCCAGGCGGCGCTCGAAGACCTGGTTGAGGTAGCTGTTGCGCGGGTCGTAGTACTCCTGGTGGTCGCCGCTGTAGCCCAGCTCATCGAACAGATGCCGGTTGATGGCCGCCATCTTCAGCGGGCTGTGCTCGATGCTGTCCACCTCGGCGCGCAGGTGCTCGACGTGGCTCTGCACCAGCGCATCGTAGGTCGACGGCTGCAGATCGGGATATTCATCGCGCGCGATCAGCAGCGCGGTCGGCAGCAGTGGCAGCGCCTCGTCGTCGAAGTCGGCCAGTGCATCCCAGTCGGGGAGTGTGATCCGGTCCTGCATGTCCACAGACTGGCGGCAATCGCAGGCGGTTTCAAGCAGCGTGGCGTGAATTCGTCACGTCGCCGTCCTTCCATCCACGCATGGCGTGGATCTACCGTGTCGACCAAGGTCGACACCCACCAACAGCGGCAGGAAGCTGTCAGAGGTGGGGTGGTGTGGGCTTGCAGGACCGCAGGCGCCATGGATGGCGCCTACGAGCCCCCAGGGATGGGTTTACGGCGTGTCCTGCAAGCCCACACCGCCCCACCATGCCTCGATAACCCAGCTCTTGCTTTTGATGTTGATTCGGCGGGTGCCGGGCGCAGCCCGGCCGCCCCTACTTCTCGATGCCCGGGCCGAAGATCAGCTCGGTGCCATCCTTCAGCTTGAGCTTCTCCGCCTGGCCGGCATTGAGTTCCAGCACGAAGCGTGCCGGGCCACCGCTGGGGTAGGGCGGGCACATGTCACCAGCCGAGCACGGCGGCACGTCGCGCTGCTGGCTCACCAGCCGCCGCTCGCTGTCGAAGTACAGGATGTCCAGCGCGATCTTGGTGTTCTTCATCCAGTACGCCTGCATTTCCTCGCGGTCATGCACGAACAGCATGCCGTGGTCCTCGGCCATCTGGTCGCGGAACATCAACCCGCGCGCACGGGTTTCATCGTTGGTGGCCAGTTCAACGTCATAGCGCGCACCATCAAGTTCCACCCAGTGGCGGGCAGCATCGGTGGCGCAGCCGGTCAGGGCCAGCAGCGGGAGCATCAGCAGTGAGCGCAGCAACGACATCGTCAGGGTCCTTCGAAAGGGTCAGAGCACGATCGGCGGCTCGCCGCCGACGATCACCACATCGGCACGGCGCCGTGCGAACAGGCCGACGCAGACCACGCCCGGCAGCTGGTTGAGCTCACGCTCGAGCTTTTCCGGATCGGTGATCTGCAGGTTGTGGATGTCCAGGATCTGGTTGCCGTTGTCGGTCACCACGCCCTCGCGCCAGGTCGGCTGGCCGCCGGTCATGTCGCGGATCTGGCGGGCAACCAGGCTGCGGGCCATCGGGATCACTTCCACCGGCAGCGGGAACCTGCCCAGCACCGGTACCTGCTTGCTCGGGTCCACGATGCAGACGAAGCGCTCGCTGGCCTCGGCGATGATCTTCTCGCGGGTCAGCGCAGCGCCGCCGCCCTTGATCAGGCACTTGCCGGGATCGCACTCGTCGGCGCCATCCACGTACAGCGACAGGGTGCCGGTGTGGTTCAGCTCGATCACCTCGATGCCATGCTGCTTCAGGCGCGCGGTGCTCTGTTCGGAACTGGACACCGCACCCTTGATGCGATGCTGGATGCGGGCCAGCGCATCGATGAAATAGGCGACGGTGGAACCGGTGCCGACACCGACGATCATGCCGTCTTCGACGTACTCGATGGCCTTTTCGGCGGCCAGGCGCTTGGCTTCAGACATTGCGGAGAGCTCTCAGGCAGGGAATCAGGATTTCTTTTCCAGCGACAGCAGCAGCTTCCACTGCGCAGCGGTCACCGGGAACACCGACAGGCGGTTGCCCTTGGCAACCAGCGGGAAGCCTTCGCCGAGTTCCTCGGCATGCAGCTTGATCTCGTCCAGCGCGATCACCTGCTTGAGCTTGCGGTCGAAGGCCACGTCCACCAGCATCCAGCGCGGGTTCTCGCGCGTGCTCTTGGGATCGTGGTAGTCGGATTTCGGGTCGAACTGGGTGTCGTCCGGGTAGGCCGCGCTGGCCACCGTGGCCAGGCCGACGATGCCGGGCACCTTGGTATTGGAGTGGTAGAACAGGATGCCGTCACCGACCTGCATGCCATCGCGCATGAAATTGCGCGCCTGGTAGTTGCGCACGCCGTTCCAGGGTTCAACCTTGACCTTGGCCAGGTCGTCGATGGAAAAGGCGTCCGGTTCGGACTTCATCAGCCAGTAGCGCTTGCGGGCGGTCATGCGTTCACGGGGGCAGCGGAAGGGAGCAGGGTGCCGGCTTCAGTGCAGATCGCATCCACCGGCACGTCCCAGGACGCCACCGGCAAGGACTCGACCTGCTGCACCGAGAATGCCGCGCCGACCAGCCAGGGTGGCGCCGGCCGATCATGGCGGAAGGCGAAGCTGCGATCATACCAGCCACCTCCCATGCCCAGCCGCCGGCACCGTGCGTCGAAGCCCACCAGCGGCGTCACCACCAGGGCCATCTGCGCCGGTTCCAGCGTGTCTTCGATGGCGATGTCCGGTTCGGGAATGCCGTAGCGGTTGCTGGTCAACGGTTGGCCGGGGCGCCAGGGCGCGAAGCGCAGCACGTCGCCGTGCAGCACCGGCAGGCAGTAGGTCAAGCGATCGGGCAGCTGCAGTTGCCAGCGGTGCAGGGCGATTTCGCCATCCAGCGCCCAGTAGCCGGCCACGGCGCCTTCGCGCGGGGCGAACGGCAGCGCCAGCAGCGCATCGGCCAGCGATTCGGCAGCGGCGATACGGGCGGGGGCGGAAAGGTCGCGGCGGCGTTGCCGCAGGTCGTGGCGCAGGGCCTGTCGCGGGTCGGTCATGGCAGCGTGCGGCAAGGATCAGCCGTCATTGTGCCGGAAAGAACAAGGGCGACGCCCGAAGACGCCGCCCTTGCTGGAATATTGCATTCTCCGCAATGTCGATGCATGCGAAACGACCTTGAACCCGGGGGCTCAAGTGGGAACGCTGGAGAACCATCGGGCTTCCCGCTGCAAGGCGGACCTGCACTCCCGGCGCTGTCGCGCTCCCGGTGTCGTTCTTAAGGGACAAGGCGAATGTTTGCACATGCCGTCGAGTACCGCAGAGAACGCGTGGCCATTATAACTACCGCGCGTGATCTGGATAGGCCGTTCGTCGGCAACAGTGCGTGCCAATTCAGAAAAGAGAAGGCGCATTCCGCGCCTATCTCAGGTGCTGCTGTCGATCGCCCGGTCCAGGCGCCGGTTCAGGTCGGCCAGGGTCTGTTGCAGGGCGACCGCCTGGCGGGCGTTCTCATCACGCAGCAGCTGCAGTTCGTGTGCCAGGTTGAGTGCCGCCAGCACCGCGATGCGGTCCACCGCGGCCATCCGGTTGCTGCCGCGGATCTCGCGCATGCGCGCATCCAGCAGGCGGGCGGCCGCCATCAGGCTGTCGCGTTCATCGCCACCAACGCCGACCGTGTATTCGCGGTCAAGGATACGGACGCTGACCGGTTCGGCACTCATGTGTGCTGCTCCAGGGATTTGAGCCGGGTGATCATCGCTTCCACCCGCGAACGCGCCTGCTCGTTCTTGGCCAGCAGCGTCGAGCGCTCGGCCACCAGCTGTTCCTGCTGGTGGCGCAGGCTGCGGTTCTCCTCGGCCAGCCGCTGGTTGCGGTCGAGCAACGCCTCCACACGGGCGGCGAAGGCCTGCAGCTGGGCAAGGGGATCGGCGGGTTCCATGCCCGCACGATAGGCAAGCCGGGTCAGGGCGGTCAAGCACTGTCGCAGCAGGGCCCGGCGGCTACGGAGAGCAGGCGGACACATTGCTACACTACCGGGCTCACGGGCGCGCGCGTGCGCGCTCCGCAGTTTCCCTTCCGAACGAGCCGCACGATGACCGAACTTCCCTCCGTCGACGACGTTACCCGCGCCAGCCAGGAACTGGGCCTGGGCGCCACTGCTGCCGAGCTGCATGGCGGGCTGTGCGGCTGGCTGGCCGCTGGCGGTGCCCCCGGCAATGACTGGCCGGCGCGCGTGCTGGCCGACGACAATCTGCCGCAGGTAGCTGCCGACAGTGCGCTGGCGCAGTTGCTGGAGGCCACCATCAAGCAGCTGGAAGACCGGGACTTCGCCTTCGAGCTGCTGTTGACCGACAGCAGCGACGTGGCCGCGCAGGCGGACGCCATGTTCAGCTGGACCCGTTCCTTCCTGGGCGGCTTCGGCCTGGGCAGTGGCGGCCACCGGCCGGCCCTGTCCGAAGAAGGCGAGGAGGCGCTGAACGACCTGGCCAGCTTGGCCCGTGCCTCGAGCGAGGATTTTGAAGCGGGCGGTGATGATGACGACGAAGCCCTGTCGGAGATCGAGGAGTTCATCCGCGTGGCGGTACTGCTGCTGCACGGTGACGTGGTGCTGGCCGCGCGCCATCGGCAGCGCCTGAACTGATGGATATCAAGCAGCGCACCGGCATCGCTGCCGGCGAGTACAAGCGTCGTCGCCGGCAGTTGATGGACATGGCGGGCGAAGACGCGATCTTGGTGCTGCCGGCGGCATCTGAGAAGGTGCGCAGCCTTGATACCCATTATCCGTACCGGCAGGATTCGGATTTCCAGTACCTGAGCGGCTTCCCGGAGCCGGAAGCGGTACTGGTGCTGATTCCCGGCCGGCGCCACGGCGAAGCGATCCTGTTCTGCCGCGAGCGCGATCCCGAGCGCGAAGCCTGGGATGGCGGTCGCGCCGGCCAGGAAGGCGCCGTGGCGCAGTTCGCGATGGACGATGCCTACCCGATCACCGACCTGGACGACATCCTGCCGGGCCTGCTGGAAGGGCGTTCGCGGGTGTACTACCACTTCGGCCGCGATGCGGATTTCGACCTGAAGCTGATCGGCTGGGTGAACCGCGTACGTTCGCAGGTGCGTCATGGTGCGCAGCCGCCGCATGAGTTCCTGGAACTGGGCCATCTGCTGCACGAGCAGCGGTTGTTCAAGTCCGGTGCCGAGGTGGCGTTGATGCAGCGCGCGGCCGACATCAGTGTGCTGGCGCATCGCGCGGCCATGCAGGGTGCGAAGGCGGGCATCCACGAGTACGAACTGCAGGCCGAACTGGAGCGGGTGTTCCGTGCCAACGACGCGGTGCCTGCGTACTGCAGCATCGTCGGTGCCGGCCGCAACGCCTGCATCCTGCATTACCGCGACAACAACGCACGCTCGCGCGACGGTGAACTGGTGTTGATCGATGCCGGCGCCGAGTACCGCGGCTACGCCAGTGACATCACCCGTACGTTCCCGGTCAATGGTCGATTCAGCGCCGAGCAGCGTGCGCTGCATGATCTGGTGGGTGCGGCGCAGGCGGCGGCACTTGCCCAGGCCAAACCGGGCGTGGCGTACGAAATGGGCCATCTGGCGGCGGTGCAGACCCTCACCGAGGGGTTGCTGCAGCTGGGCCTGTTGAAGGGCACGCTGGAAAAGAATCTCACCGAAGGCTTGTACCAGCGCTTCTACCGGCACAAGACCGGGCACTGGATCGGGCTGGATGTGCACGACGTAGGCGACTACCGCCTGGCCGGCGATTCGCGCCTGCTGGAGCCGGGCATGGCCTTCACCATCGAGCCGGGGCTGTACATCGGCGTGGACGACACGACGGTGGAACCGCGTTGGCGCGGCATCGGCATCCGTACCGAAGATGACGTGCTGATCACCGACGACGGGCATCGGGTGTTGACCGAAGGGCTGGAGCGCAGCGCCGACGAGATCGAAGCGTTGATGGCGGGGTAAGAGGGGTTTCTGCAGGGCTTGCAGCCCTGCACCCGCTACAAGCCAGAGCAACAGCAACAGCAACAGCAACAGCGGCATTCCGTGGGATGGCGGGGTACTGTGCGTTTGCGGGGCCGCCGCAAGTACGTCCTTGTAGGCTTGGTCGCCGCATCCATGCGGCTCACACCCCGCAAACCCACAGTACCCCGCCTTCGACAGTTTCCCGCGGCTGTTGGTAACGGCGGTTGTCGGCAGGCGGGACTATTGGTAGGTGTCGACCTTGGTCGACACGGAGCGAGCGCAGCAAGCGACCCGCTCCTGCTTTTCTTTTTTCTTTTCCGTGGTTGGACGCGCGCAAGGAACTGTCGAAGGTGGGGTAAGAGGGGTTTCGGCAGGGCTTGCAGCCCTGCATCCGCTACAAGCCAGAGCCACAGCAACGGCAACAGCGGCATTCGGTGGGATGGCGGGGTACTGTGGGTTTGCGGGGCCGCCGCAAGTACGTCCTTGTAGGCTTGGTCGCCGCATCCATGCGGCTCACACCCCGCAAACCCACAGTACCCCGCCTTCGACAGTTTCCCGCGGCTGTTGGTAACGGCGGTTGTCGGCACGCGGGACTATTGGTAGGTGTCGACCTTGGTCGACACGGAGCGAGCGCAGCAAGCGACCCGCTTCTGCTTTTCTTTTTTCTTTTCCGTGGTTGGACGCGCGCAAGGAACTGTCGAAGGTGGGGCGGGTGGGCCATGCAGGGGCGTTGGCGCCATGGATGGCGCCAACGCCCCTGCATGGCCCACCCGCCCCGCCAACCGCGGCTTTTGATTTCAGCATCCAACCACGAGGGGCTCAGCCGTGGCCGCCGCAAACACCGGGCGCGTCAGGTTGTCCGCCTCGCCATCAGTGCAAAGCACTTCGTCTTCAATGCGGATGCCGCCGTACGGACGGAAGAAGTCCACACGCTCCCAGTTGATCGCATCGCCATGACCGGCGGCCTTCACTTCGTTCAACAGCATGTCGATGAAGTACAGGCCCGGCTCGATCGTCACCACCATGCCCGGCTCCAGCACGCGGGTCAGGCGCAGGTACGGATGGCCGGCAGGGCGCTCGATGCGGCCGCCTTCATCGCTGGCCGCGAAACCGGCCACGTCATGCACCTGCAGGCCGATCAGGTGGCCGATGCCATGCGGGAAGAACGCGGCGCTGACGCCGGTTTCCAGCGCAGTCTGCGGCGACACCTTGATCACGCCGAAGTCTTTCAGCACGCCCATCAGCGACAGGTGCGCATCCACGTGCAGCTGCTTGTAGTCGAAGCCCGGGCGCACGGCCGCGCACATCGTCTGCTGCGCGGCATCGACCGCTTCGATCATCGCCGCGAACTCGTCATGGCCGGCGGCGGCGTAGGTGCGGGTGATGTCGCTGGCATAGCCGTGCGCGCTGGCGCCGGCATCGATCAGGAAGCTGCGCAGCGGCTGCGGTGCCTTGCGGCCCAGTTCGGTGTAATGCAGCACCGCCGCATGCTCGTTCAAGGCCACGATGTTGCCGTACGGCAGCTCGGTGGCGTCCTGGCCCACGGCCTGGCAGTACGCCATGTGGATGCTGAACTCGTCGGCGCCGTTGCGGAACGCCGCTTCGGCGGCGCGATGGCCGCGCACGCCGAGCACCTGCGCCTGGCGCATCAGGGCGATTTCGTACGGCGTCTTGCTGCCGCGGTGCCATTCCAGGTAGTTCACCACCGGCGCCGGATTGTTGGGCACATACGCGCCCAGCGCGCTCTGCGGCTCACCCAGGATCGCGCAGCGCGCCGGGTCGGGCGGCAGCAGTGCCAGCGCTTCGTCCGGCGTGCGGATGATATGGATGTCGAAGTGCTCGACCCACCAGCCGCTCGGTGCATCCGGCACCACATGCCAGTAGTCGAACGGCTGGTGGAAGATCACCGCCGGACGCTTGCCCGGGGTGAACACGATCCAGCTGTTGGGTACACGGGTCAGCGGCAGCCAAGCCTTGAACTGCGGGTTGACCGCGTACGGATAGTCACGATCGTCGAAGACCTGGTAGTGCAGGGTGCCGCTGGGCACCACCAGGTGGTCGAAGCCGCCGCGTGCCAGCGCCTGCTCGGCGCGTCGGCACAGCACGGCCAGGTGGTCGGGATACAGGGCGCCGGGGTCTTGCTGGATCATTGCGGTGGCTCGACACGGAAAACGGCCCTAGATTCTGCCGGATACCGACGCAATCCGCTGTGCCGGAACCGGCACTCAGCCCGTCGAAACCGGTGCCTCGTCGCTGTCTTCGCCGATCCACCGGCGCAGCAGCTGCCGATGCTCGCGTGACA
Source organism: Stenotrophomonas sp. MYb57 (assembly GCF_002966815.1). NCBI lineage: Bacteria > Pseudomonadati > Pseudomonadota > Gammaproteobacteria > Lysobacterales > Lysobacteraceae > Stenotrophomonas > Stenotrophomonas sp. MYb57. Next base: position 3,796,195 of record NZ_CP023271.1, on the reverse strand, counting down.
GGGTCAGGAAGCGGAAGCCTGCCCAGCTCTGGCCGGGGGCATGCGCCGGTTCGCTCCACAGCAGGTGTACGCCGACGTCGATCCACTCGCTGCGGCCATCGGCCAATGGCAACGGGAAGCGCAACTGATACAGCGCGTCGTCGCGCAGCGCGGCGCTGGCCAGCATCAGCATGCCGGTCTCGGACACGTTGCCAAGCCGGCCGACCACGCTGTCGCGCATCTGGTCGGTCACCGGTACCAGATCGGACACCTGCCGGCGCGGCGCGCGGCGGGTATCAACGGGCGGTTGCGTACTCATGCGTTGGGCTCCTGCGGGCGACGTCCGGCCAGCGTGCGCAGTGCGCTCAGGCTGGCCTTCCAGGCGCGGTCGACCAGACGGCCCTTGTCTTCGGTGACCAGCTGCGCGCGTCCGGCGGCCATCTGCCGGGCGAGGGCATCCAGGGTGGTTTCGCCGATCTTCTGCCCACGCGCGTTGACCAGCAGCACATGACCGGTCAGCAGGCTGTACCAGGACAGGCGCTGGCGGCGCAGCGCGCCTTCGCCATCGTCGATATCGAACCAGCTGCCGAAGGGCAGCGCGCACAGCTGCTGGTAACTGGCCTCCTCGGCCTCGCTGCGTGGTGCCGCATCGCTTGCCGGGGCCTGTGCGCCGGTGTGTTCGCCCAGCCGTGCACGGGCCTTCAGGCGTGCACTGAGCTCGGTGCGCGAGGTGCTTTCGTCTTCGCCACCCGGCGTGGACAGGCGGCGCGCGACGGCAGCCGCCTCCTCTGCGTGGTAGCCCACCTGCAGCAGGGCCGATTCAACCTCGGCAGCCAGCGCAGCGTCGGTCGCGCTGCTTTCGCTGGCGGCCTCGGCAGTGATCGCCGCGATGCGTTCGGTCTGCTGCAGGCGCTCCTGCCATTGCGGAGAATCATCGCCGTGGCGCAGGCGGGTCAGCGTCAATGCATCTGCCCACGCCTGGCGCAGCAGTGTCTGTACGAAGCGCGGCGGCTCCTGCGTATCGCAGCACTGGTCGATCTGCGCATTGGCCTGGCGTCGCGCAAGTTCCAGCCGCTCCTTGCCGCGTGCGGCTTCCACGTGACGGCGCTCGGCCAGCTCGGCGCGGTGCGCGGCGGCGCGCTGGTGCTGCTGTATCTCGTCGTTGGCGGCGGCAAAGGCCTCGGGCGTGCGTGCATCCTGGCCGAGCAGGCCCTGCACGCTCTGCGCCAGTCGCTGCAGCAGCTGCGGATCGACATCGTCATCGCCGAGCCAGCTGGCGCCGGCTTCAGCGACATGGTTGAGCAGTTCGCGTGCCGGATGTTCGTCGCGCACGAAGAAGCCCGGGTCGGCCATCGCTGCGCGCGCCAGCGGTACCTGCAGGCGCGCGAGCAGGGCGGCTGGCACCGGGTCCGGCCGTTGCTGCTGCTGCACCTGCTGCAGCAGCAGACGCAGCAGATCGAGGTTGTCGCGGTCGTGGCTGCCAAGACTGGCCTGCGCGCCATGTTCGCTGCGCAGCTGGGCGACCACGGCGGCCTGCAGATCGGTCATGGCGCTGGCGGCGCTGGCCTGCCCCTGCAGGCGCGCCAGCACGGCATCAACCGCTGCACTGGGCAGGGCCGCTGGATCGGCCGCTGGCTGCGGGGTCTGCCGCGCCTGTTGCAGCATCTCGTGCAGCACGCTGCTGGCCGGTACCGTCATGCCGGCCGACGCGCCGGGCGCGTCCGCATCGGCGAAGGCGTCCTGCATCAACGTCGACCACGAGCCGGGCGGTGCCGAGCCGCCCCAGCCGGTCATCGGCGTGGGCACGCGCGGAGACGGGCGTCCGCTGCGGCCGCTGCCGACCGACTGGGTGATGATCCGGCGGGTGCTCGAAGAACGTGCCAGGTACGGGGTGTAGACCAGGCCCGGCAGGATGCCGTGCTGTGCCAGCAGCGCATTGGCGCGGTCGAGCACATTGCCCAGCCGCTCCAGTACCTGCCGCTCGAAGCTGCGGTACAGCGCCATCTGTACCTCGGCGCTGAGGGCATCCTGCTCGGCCAGCTTCCGCACCATCGCGCACAGGGCCTGCGGTGCGAGGGGCAGGGTGTCAGCTTCAAAGGCTGGTGCGCCGGCAACAACACCCAGGCGCTGGCCCAGCAGATTCAAGGCGTTGGCCGAACGCAGGGTTTCCCGGCGCACCATTTCGGTCAGCAGCAGGTCGCGGTCGACTTCATGCTCGGCGACCAGGGTCAACCCCAGCATGCCGGGCAAGGGCGGTGGGGTGGCGGCGGCCACCACCGGGGCAATCGGTTCACGCAGCCGCGCAAGCGCATCGGCCAGTGCATCGAGCATGCGGTCGCTGAAGTGGCCGGCGAACGCATGCAGCTGGCCGCGCTGTGCCAGCAGGTCGGCCTGCTGTTGCGGGTTGCGGGCATGGTCGGCGTCATGCAGCAGGGTCTGCTCCAGCGCTTCCACGGTCAGGATCAGCGGTGCCGTCAGGGCCTGGTGGCACAGGCCGATCAACGCGCCCAGCAGCTCGCGCACGCGCGGAGGCAGGTCGGCTGCGGCCAGGCGGGCAGTGTCGGCACTGGAAAGGGAAAAGACAGCAGACATCGGCGAGGGGGTCCGGATTCCCGCGGATCGATCTTGGAATCTACCGTGTCGGCCGGTGAAGGCGCTACTTTAGCGATGGATCCATTCAGGGCCGCCTGCGATGGCGGCGCCGCAGCAGATCATGCTTCCAGGAACAGGCTGACCACATCGTTGGTGAAGCGCCGGCCCAGTTCGGTCGGCTGCACGTGCCCGTCTGCCACCACCAGCCAGCCACGCTGCACTGCTTCGCGCAGTGGTGCGTCCAGCACGCTGCGGGCCAGGCCGGTGCGCGATTCGAAGTCGCGCAGGCTGAACCCTTCGTGCAGGCGCAGCAGGTTGAGCATGTACTCGAACGGCAGGCGCTCGGCGGCGATCACTTCGTCACCTCCGAACGATGCGGCCGTGCCTGCGGTATCCATGAACGTCTGCGGGTGCTTGTGTTTCCAGCGTCGCAGCACGTGTTCCTCGGCACCGGAACTGATCTTGCCGTGTGCGCCGGCACCAATGCCGAGGTAGTCACCAAAACGCCAGTAATTCAGGTTGTGCGCGCTCTGCCGGCCGGGGCGGGCATAGGCACTCACCTCGTACTGGCCGAAGCCGGCCTGCGCCAGCAGCGCCTGGCAGTGTTCCTGCATGTCCCAGGCATGGTCTTCATCGGGGATGCCCTGCGGCGGCCGCGCGAAGAACACGGTGTTCGGTTCCAGGGTCAGCTGGTAGTGCGAGATGTGGGCCGGCTGCAACGCGAACGCGCGTTCCAGATCGGCCTCGGCACCGGCCAGGGTCTGCTCCGGCAGGGCGTACATCAGGTCGATGTTGAAGTTGTCGTAGCCCGCGTCCTGCGCCATCTTCACCGCGCGCTCGGCCTCGCCACTGTCGTGGATGCGGCCCAGGCGTTTCAGCGCGGCATCGTCAAAACTCTGGATGCCGAAGCTGAGGCGGTTCACCCCGGCCGCGCGGTAACGATCGAAGCGACCGTGCTCGGCGGTGCCCGGGTTGGTTTCCAGAGTGATCTCGGCATTCGGTGCAAAGCGCAGGCGGGCACTGGCCTGCTGCAGGAAGCGGTCGATCGCCTCGGGCGGGAACAGGCTGGGCGTGCCCCCCCCGAAGAACACGCTGCTGACCACCCGGCCCCAGACCAGCGGCAGGTCCTGGTCGAGGTCGCGCACCAGCGCATCGATGTAGGCATCGAAGGGCAGTTCGCCCTTGGCCTGGTGCGAGTTGAAGTCGCAGTACGGGCACTTGCGCACGCACCATGGCAGATGCACGTACAGCGCCAGCGGCGGTGGCACCAGACGCGGTGGGGCGTCGTGGTCGCAGGACTCGCCGGGCAGGTGGTTGCAGTGGTCGTGGTCGTGGGCGTGCGGCATGGTGGTCATCGGTAGTGCCGGCCGCTGGCCGGCTTCCCTGTGTCGATCGGGTGGGGTATCAGAGCCAGGCCGCGAGCTGCTGCTTGAGCTGCTGCAGGGCGATGGCGCGATGGCTGATGGCGTTCTTCAACGCCGGTTCCATTTCCGCCGCGGTCAGGCCGTGGGTGGTGTCCAGGAACACCGGGTTGTAGCCGAACCCATTCGTACCACGCAGTTCGCGGATGATCTGACCTTCCCAGCGGCCTTCGCAGATCAGTGGCTGCGGGTCGGTGGCATGGCGCAGCAGCACGATCACGGCGTAGAAGCGGGCGCTGCGCTGGCCATCGACGATGTCGGCCATCGCTTCCAGCAGCTTGGCATTGTTGGCTGCCGCATTGGTCGGGTGACCGGCATAGCGCGCGCTGTACAGGCCCGGTGCACCGCCGAGGGCATCGACAATCAGACCCGAATCATCGGCCAGCGCCGGCAGGCCGGTCGCTTCGCAGGCCGCGCGCGCCTTCAGCAGCGCGTTCTCGACGAAGGTCAGGCCGGTCTCTTCCACATCGCCCAGCCCCAGTTCGGCGGCCGAAGTGATCTGCAGCGGCAGGTCGGCGAGGATTTCCTGCATTTCCACCAGCTTGCCAGCGTTGTGGCTGGCCAGGACAAGCTTCTTCATCAGCGGGGCTCCAACAGGTCCCAAGTGTTGCCGTACAGGTCGCGGAACACCGCGACCGTGGCGTAGGGTTCTTCGCGCGGTTCTTCCAGGAACTGGACACCGGCAGCCAGCATCGCCGCGTGGTCGCGGCGGAAGTCATCGGTATTGAGGAAGAAGCCGACACGGCCACCGGTCTGGTTGCCGATACGACTGCGCTGCTCGTCGTCGCTGGCGCGGGCCAGCAGCAGGGCGGCGGCGCTGCCATCGGTCGGGCCGACCACCACCCAGCGCTTGCTGCCCTGGTCGATGTCGTCCAGCAGCTGGAAGCCGAGCTTGCCGGTGTACCAGGCGATGGCCTCGTCATAGTCGGCCACCACCAGGGTGGTCAGGGCAATGCGCCGGTTCATGCCGACAGCGCTGCCTGCTGCGCGGCCAGCAGCTCGGTCACGCCCTTCTCGGCCAGGCCCAGCAGGGCATCGAGCTCGTCACGGCGGAAGGCATGGCCTTCGGCGGTGCCCTGCAGTTCGATGAAGCCGCCACCGTCGTTCATCACCACGTTCATGTCGGTGTCGCAGTCGCTGTCTTCGGCGTAGTCCAGGTCCAGCACCGGGGTGCCGCGGTAGACGCCGACCGACACCGCCGCCACCGCGCCGAGGATCGGGTTGCGCTTGATGTCGCCGCGCTTCATCAGCACGTTCACCGCATCGACCAGGGCCACGTAGGCGCCGGTGATGGCCGCAGTGCGCGTGCCGCCGTCGGCCTGCAGCACGTCGCAGTCCAGGGTGATGGTGCGTTCGCCCAGTGCGTTGCGGTCCACGCAGGCGCGCAGGCTGCGACCGATCAGGCGCTGGATCTCCAGCGTGCGGCCGCCCTGCTTGCCGCGTGCGGCTTCGCGGTCGCTGCGGGTGTGGGTGGCGCGCGGCAGCATGCCGTACTCGGCGGTCACCCAGCCTTCGCCCTTGCCACGCAGGAAGCCCGGCACCCGGTTCTCGATGCTGGCCGTGCACAGCACGCGGGTTTCACCGAAGCAGACCAGCACCGAACCTTCGGCGTGGCGGGTGAAACCGCGCTGGATGACGACCGGGCGCAGCTGATCGGGCTGACGGCCACTGGGGCGGAAATCGGACATGGGGCAGGTTCCGTAGGGAAAGGGAGTACGCCACCATCCCCGCGGCCTTCACGGGGCGGGGAAAGGGGCTCAAAAGAGACCGCTAGGGTACCATTCCCCCTTTGCAAGCACCGGATACATCCATGATTCGAAGCATGACGGCTTATGCCGGCGGCGAGCGCTCCACCCCGTGGGGAACGCTGGGCTGCGAGCTGCGCTCGGTCAACCACCGCTTCCTGGAAGTGGGCACGCGCCTGCCCGAGGAACTGCGCGCATTGGAACCGCAGCTGCGCGAACGCATTTCCGCGCGCCTGAGCCGTGGCAAGCTGGATCTGGTGATGCGCCTGCGCGCGCCGGACTCGGCCGCCAGCCTGCAGGTCAACGAGGTGCTGCTGGGCCAGCTGGGCCAGCTGGCGCACCGGCTGACCTCCGATTTCCCCAACCTGCAGGTCAGCTTCACCGACCTGCTGCAGCTGCCGGGCGTCACCCAGGGTGAGGCCACCGATGCGGCAGTCCTGCAGATTGAAGCGCTGGCGCTGCTGGACCAGGTGCTGGAGGGCTTCATCGCCGCCCGCGAGCGTGAAGGCAATACGCTGGCCACCGCCATCGCCGAGCGCGTGGATGCCATCGAGCGCATCGCCGCGGAGGTCCGTACGCTGATTCCCGCCATTCGCGACGGCCAGCGCACCAAGCTCGCCGCTCGCCTGGCCGACCTGCCGCATCCGGTTGATCCGGGCCGCGCCGAGCAGGAACTGGTGATGTGGCTGCAGAAGCTGGACGTGGACGAGGAGCTGGATCGCCTGTCCAGCCATATCGTCGAGATCCGCCGCGTGCTCAAGCAGCGTGAACCGGTCGGCCGCCGCCTGGACTTCCTGCTGCAGGAGTTCAACCGCGAGGCCAACACGCTTGGCTCCAAGTCGGTGGACAGCCGCACGTCCAACGCCGCCGTCGAGCTGAAGGTGCTGATCGACCAGATCCGCGAGCAGGTGCAGAACATCGAATGAGCATTTCCACGCCCCCGGCCGCGATCGCACGCGGCACGCTGTACATCGTTGCCGCGCCCTCCGGCGCCGGCAAGAGCAGCATCGTCAACGCCACCCTGGCCCGCGACCCGCAGATTGCCCTGTCGATCTCGTTCACCTCGCGCGCCATGCGCCCGGGTGAAGTGAACGGCCAGCACTACCACTTCGTCAGCGCCGAGAAGTTCGAGGAAATGATCGCCGCCGGCGATTTCTTCGAACACGCCTGGGTGCATGGTGACTGGAAGGGCACCGCCCGCCAGTCGGTGGAGCCGCAGCTTGCGGCTGGCCAGGACGTGCTGCTGGAAATCGACTGGCAGGGTGCGCAGCAGGTGCGCCAGCTGGTGCCGGGCACGGTGACGGTGTTCATCCTGCCGCCGTCCAAGCAGGCCCTGCAGGACCGCATGCGCAAGCGCGGCCAGGACAGCGAGGCGGTCATCGCCCAGCGCCTGGGCGCCGCCCGCGATGAAATGCTGCACTTCAACGAGTTCGACTACGTCATCGTCAATGAAGTGTTCGACACCGCCGTGGACGAACTGTGCGCGATCTTCACCGCCAGCCGCCTGCGCCGGGATGCCCAGAAGGTCCGCCATGCCGGCCTGATCCAGGCCCTGCTGACCCCGGATGCGGGTTCAACTGATTGATTCCTAAAGGGTCCGGTGGGGGTTGGCTTGATTTTGTCCAGCCCCTGCCAGTACACTCCGTCCCCTTTCCCTCATTCGACTGAGCGGCCGACCGGTCGCCGGGAGCCCGTATGGCCCGCATTACCGTAGAAGATTGCCTGGAAGTCGTTAACAACCGTTTCGAGCTGGTGATGATGGCCTCCAAGCGCGCCCGTCAGCTCGCCAATGGCGTGCAGGCCACGCTGGACAACAGCGAGACCGAGGACAAGCCGACCGTGCTGGCGCTGCGCGAAATCGCTGCCCGCAAGATCGACAACGCGCTGATCGACGAAGTCGAGAAGGCCGAGCGTGAGCGCGCCGAGCGCGAAGCGCTGGAGTGGGCCGCCGCCGAAGTGGTCGCCGACGAAGACATGTCCAAGAACGACGATTGATCGCATCGATCAACGTCATTGCTGGATACGCCGAACAGCCCGCCCCGTGCGGGCTGTTTCGCATTCAGGGTTTGCCGTAAACGTCGCGCTGGCATAGGCTTTGGCCATGAACCCAGGCCCCACTGCCAAGGTCGCCGCAGTCCCCGCTGCCGCCGTACCCGATTACGTCCTCCAGCTCGAACGCGCCGCCCACTACCTGCCGCCCGAGCAGCTGCCGCTGCTGCGCCGTGCGTGGGAAGTCGGCGCCTCCGCGCACGCTGGGCAGACGCGCAAGTCGGGCGAGCCCTACATCACCCATCCGGTGGCCGTGGCCCAGGTGCTGGCCGAGCTCGGCCTGGACGTGGAAGCGCTGATCGCCGCGATCCTGCACGACACCATCGAAGACACCCCGCTGACCCGCGAGGCCCTGTCGGCCGAGTTCGGCGAAGCCGTGGCCGAACTGGTGGACGGCGTCACCAAGCTGGACAAGCTGAAGTTCCGCGACCGCCAGGAAGCGGCCGCCGAGAGCTTCCGCAAGATGCTGCTGGCGATGTCGCGCGACCTGCGCGTGATCATGATCAAGCTGGCCGACCGCCTGCACAACATGCGCACGCTGGGCGCGCAGAGCCGCGAAGCGCGTGGCCGCATCGCCCGCGAGACGTTGGAGATCTACGCCCCGATCGCGCAGCGGCTGGGCATGAGCCTGGTCAAGAGCGAACTGCAGAACCTTGGCTTCAAGGCGCTGTACCCGTGGCGCCACGCGATCCTGGAAAAGCACATCCGCAGCCAGCCGGTCGTGCGCCGCGAGGCGCTGGCGCAGGTGGAAGTGCAGCTGTCGCAGCGCTTGGCCAAGGAGGGCATCGAGCACCGCCTGGTCAGCCGCATCAAGACCCCGTGGAGCATCTACAACAAGATGCGCGACGAGAACAAATCCTTCGACCAGGTGATGGATGTGTTCGGCTTCCGCCTGGTCGTGCGCGGCGTACCGCAGTGCTACCACTCGCTGGGCGCGGTGCATGCCGCGTTCAAGCCGCTGGATGGGCGCTTCCGCGATTTCATCGCCATTCCCAAGGCCAACGGTTACCAGTCGCTGCACACGGTGCTGTTCGGCCCGTATGGTTCGCCGATCGAGGTGCAGATCCGCACCGAGGAAATGGACCTTATCGCCGAGCGCGGCGTGGCTGCGCACTGGACCTACAAGTTCGGCGGTGATTCGCCCAACAGCGCGCAGAGCCGCGCCCACGCCTGGATCGTCGAACTGATCGATTCGCAGCGGGCCGCCGGTTCGTCGCTGGAGTTCCTCGACAACGTCAAGGTCGACCTGTTCCCGGACGAGGTCTACCTGTTCACCCCCAAGGGCAAGATCCTGGCCCTGCCGCGCAATTCCACCGCGCTCGACTTCGCCTACGCCGTGCATACCGACGTCGGCAACATGGCCGTGGCCTCGCGCGTGGACAAGAAACTGGTGCCACTGCGCACCAAGCTGGTGTCGGGGCAGTCGGTGGAGATCATCACCGCGCGCTCGGCCACGCCCAAGCCGCAGTGGCTCGAATTCGTGGTGACCAGCAAGGCGCGCACCGCCATCCGCCACCAGCTCAAGCAGCTGGAGCACGAAGACGCCGTGCAGCTGGGCCACCGTATGCTCGACCGCGCGCTGGAAGCGATGGACAGCTCGCTGGAACGCCTGCCCAAGGGCCGCCTGGATGCCTTCCTGGCCGAACACCGGTTCCCGCGCCTGGAGGCCCTGCTGGCGGAAGTCGCGCTGGGCAACTGGATGCCGACCCAGGCCGCGCAGGCACTGATGGCCTACGCCGAACTGCGCGGCGGCGCGCATTCGCGCCACAGTTCGCAGGAAAAGATCCTGATCAACGGCAGCGAACGTGGCGTGGTCACCTTCGCCGGCTGCTGCCAGCCCATTCCGGGCGACGACATCATGGGCTACCACACCGCCGGCAAGGGCATCGTGGTGCACCGCATGGATTGCCCGAACCTGGCCGAACTGCGCAAGTCGCCCGAGCGGTGGGTGCTGATCGGCTGGGATACCACCGTATCCGGCGACTACGACACCTCGCTGGTGGTGGAAGTGGAGAACGGTACCGGCGTGCTTGCACAGCTGGCCGCGGCGATCGCGCAGAGCCATTCCAACATCGAGCGCGTGGATTACCTGGACCGCGATTTCAACGCCGCAGTGCTGGCGTTCAACATCCAGGTGCGCGACCGCAACCATCTGGCCGAAGTGATGCGTCGCCTGCGCCGCCTGTCGGTCGTGCAGGCCGTTCGCCGGCAGTAGATCCTGCGCGGACCCTGGTAGCGCCGGGCCATGCCCGGCGAGCGCGCAGCGCGGCATGAATCAAATGCCGCCGGGCATGGCCCGGCGCTACCGGATCCGCGCTGTTTCCCAACGGGAAGAGGATCCGGCCCCAGCCGACATTGCCCCCACCCGGTACAATCACCGCTCTGTTTTCCCCCAACGCACCGGAGCGACCCATGTCCCGCCAGATCATCAACACCGAAAAGGCCCCGGCCGCCATCGGCCCGTACTCGCAGGCCGTGCGCGCCGGCAACACCGTGTATTTCTCCGGCCAGATTCCGCTCGACCCGGCCACCGGCGACATCGTCGGCGTCGGTGACGTCGAAGCGCAGGCCCGTCGTGCCTTCGACAACCTCAAGGCCGTGGCCGAAGCCGCCGGCGGTTCGCTGGACAAGGTCGTGCGCCTGGGCCTGTACCTGACCGACCTGGCCGAATTCGCCAAGGTCAACGCGGTGATGCAGGACTACTTCCAGGCCCCGTTCCCGGCCCGTTCCACCATCGAAGTCTCCGGCCTGCCGAAGGGCGCCAACTTCGAGGTCGACGCGGTGATGGTCATCGACTGACCGCCACGTGGCACGCAAGGCGGCGGTCACCCCGGCACTGGCACCGTCCGGTGAAGCATCGCTTGCGATGCTCGCCGGCGTCGGCCCGGCCGTGGCCGCCAAGCTGCAGGCGCGTGGCCTGGCCACCCTGCAGGATCTCTGGCTGCACCTGCCGCTGCGCTATGAAGACCGTACCCGGCTGACCCGCATCGAAGACCTGCGCAACGGCATTCCGGCGCAGGTGGAAGTGCGGGTGGTGGCCGTCGAGCGCGGCATGCGCTACCGGCCGATGCTGAAAGTGGCAGTGGAGGATGAAGGGCAGGGCACCTTGGTGCTGCGCTTCTTCCATTTCCGCCAGCAGCAGGTCGGCCAGTTCGCGGTCGGCAACCGTCTGCGCTGCTTTGGTACGCCCAAACCGGGGCACCTCGGTTTGGAGATTGTCCATCCCAGCTACCAGGTACTGGGCCGCAACGACGATCCCGATCTCGGCGACCGCCTCGACCCGGTGTATCCCACCGTCGAAGGCGTCGGCCCGATGACGATGCGCAAGCTGATCGGCCAGGCGCTTGATCGCCTGCCGGAAGAAAGCACGCTGGAACTGCTGCCGACCGGCTGGCTCGAGGGCCTCGGCCTGCCATCGCTGCGCAGTGCGCTGCTGACCGTGCATCAACCACCGCCGGATGCAGACCTGGCCGCACTTGCCGCCGGTACCCATCCAGCGCAGCGCCGGCTGGCAATGGAAGAACTGCTGGCGCACCACCTCAGCCTGCGTCGCCAGCGCATTGCGTTGCAGGCGCATCACGCGCCGCCGCTGGCCGGTCCCGGCAAGCTGGCCAAGGCGTTGTTGAAGAAGTTGCCGTTCGCCTTGACCGGCGCGCAGGCACGCGTATTCAAGCAGATCCGCGAAGACCTTGCGCGCCCCAGCCCGATGCTGCGGCTGGTGCAGGGCGATGTCGGCTCGGGCAAGACCGTGGTGGCGGCATTGGCAGCGATGCTGGCGGTGGAGCAGGGCAAGCAGGTCGCACTGGCCGCCCCCACCGAATTGCTGGCCGAACAGCATCTCAACAACCTGCGCGGCTGGCTGGAGCCGTTGGGCGTGCGGATCGCCTGGCTGGCCGGCAAGGTCACCGGCAAGGCGCGCGCGAAGGTGATGGAACAGGTTGCCAACGGCGAAGCGCAGGTGGTGGTGGGTACCCACGCACTGATGCAGGAGGCGGTGGTATTCCACGATCTGGCGCTGGCCATCGTCGATGAGCAGCACCGCTTCGGCGTGCACCAGCGCCTGGCGCTGCGCGACAAAGGCAAGGGCGGCAACAACGTGCCGCACCAGCTGGTGATGACCGCCACGCCGATTCCGCGCACGCTGGCGATGTCCGAATACGCCGACCTGGATGTATCGGCCATCGACGAACTGCCGCCGGGCCGCACGCCGGTGCAGACCGTGGCACTGAACAACGATCGCCGTCCCGAGCTGATCGAGCGCATCGCCCTGGCCTGCCGCGAAGGGCGGCAGGTGTACTGGGTGTGCACGCTCATCGAAGAAAGCGAAGAACTGGATGCCACCCCGGCACAGGCCACCTACGAATCGCTGCAAGCACTGCTGCCGGGCGTACGCGTGGGGCTGGTGCATGGCCGGCTGAAGGCGGCCGAGAAGCTGGCGACGATGGTCGCGTTCAAGGCCGGCGACATCGACCTGCTGGTGGCCACCACCGTGATCGAAGTCGGCGTGGACGTGCCCAACGCCTCGCTGATGGTGATCGAGAACGCCGAGCGCCTGGGCCTGGCCCAGCTGCACCAGCTGCGTGGCCGCGTCGGCCGTGGTTCGGCGGTGTCGCGCTGCGTGCTGCTGTACCAGGCACCGCTTTCGCAGATGGCACGCGAACGCCTGCAGACCATGCGCGAAACCAACGACGGTTTCGTCATTGCCGAGAAGGATCTGGAGCTGCGCGGGCCCGGCGAACTGCTGGGCACCCGGCAAACGGGCCTGGCCGGTTTCCGCATTGCCGATCTGGCCCGCGATGCCGGCCTGCTGCCGGGCGTGCATGCGCTGGCCGAACGCCTGCTGGCGCAGCAACCGGCGCTTGCAGATCGCGTGGTGCAGCGCTGGATCGGTACGGCCGTGCGCTACGCCTCAGCGTAAGGATCGGGCAGCCGGCCGGGGTCAGAGCCCTTGTCCTGCGACCAACGGATCCGACCCCTGCATTTCCTACGCTGCCGGCAACTGCGTGCCCATGTATTCGGCCAAACCCCGGCATGCCAGCAGCAACCCGAAGGGATAACGGGACGCGGTCATGTCGGCGGTCCTTGTGCGCAAGGCAGGAGGCCACCCACGCGAAGGCGAGGGTGGCGGACGGTGAGTGGTTCCAATACCGGTGACGGCCTCAAGAACGCCGGCGGGCGCGAAGCCCCCACGCACCGCCCGCCATAGAACGCGCGGACGGATTGCCTGCCGGACGCCACGCAATAACACGCGCGCAACGCCGGCAGGCAAGCGTAAACAACAAGGCAGTCAAACGGGATTGGAAGCCCGCGCCATCCGTTGTCGATGGCCTCCCATGTTTTCCATGAAGGACCGTGCGCCTCAATGAGAAAAGTTGGAGAGATCGAAAACGCTGCAGTTGCAGCGCGGCCCCGCCCGGCACGCCGATTACGTCATCTTTCCCGATCCCGCCGACGTCCATCCACGCATGGCGTGGATCTACCGTGTCGACCAAGGTCGACACCCACCAAGAGCAGGCAATGCCGTGTCGACCAAGGTCGACACCCACCAAGAGCAGTGGACAACTGTCGAAGGCGGGGTGGGTCCGGTTGCGGGGGCGTGAGCCGCATGGATGCGGCGACCGAGCTTACATGGACGTACTTGCAGCGTCCCCCGCCACCGGACCCACCCCGCCATCCCACGGAATGCCAGCTTCTGCCGTTGCCGTTGCCGTTGATTCGGCGGGTGCCGGGCGCAGCCCGGCCGAACCCGACCCCCCATACTTGCAACGGTCATCATCCCGGTCCACACTTCGTTGCCGATCTGAAGACGGCAACGATGACCAAGAAGATCCCGCTGTTGATCGATACCGACCCCGGTGTCGACGACGCACTGGCCCTGCTGATGGCCTTCGCCGATGAACGGCATGACGTGGTCGCCCTGACCATCGCCGCCGGCAACGTAGGCCTGCAGTACACCGTCCGCAACGCCCTCAAGCTCTGCGACATCGTCGGCCGCACCGACGTGCCGGTGTTCGCCGGCAGCCCCGATCCGCTGCTGCATCCATCCGTCGACGCCGCCCACGTGCATGGCCGCGATGGCTATGGCGATGTGGACCTGCCGCCGCCGAGCCGCCAGGCCGACGCCGAGCACGCCGCGCTGGCCATCCTGCGCCTGTCGCACCAGCATGCCGGCGAACTGATGCTGGTGATGCTCGGCCCGCTGACCAACCTGGCGCTGGCGCTGAAACTCGATCCGACCCTGCCCCAGCGCATCAAGCGCATCGTGGTGATGGGCGGCGCAGTCACCTGCCACGGCAACATCACCCCTGCCGCCGAATTCAACATCGCCTTCGATCCGGAAGCCGCGCATGTGGTGTTCACCGCGTTCCCGCACTTGCTGGTGTCGGACTGGGAAGCCACCGTTGCCCACGGCCTGCCGTTGGCCGAAGCCGAGCAGTGGCTGGGTGCCGATTCCGATCGCGCGCGCTTCTACGAGCTGATCTCGCGCAAGACCCGCGGCCTGTCCGAAGACAGCAAGGGCGGCCGCTGGTATACCGCCGACGCGCTGGCCATGGCCTGGGCGCTGAACCCGGAAGGGCAGCTGCAGGTTGAATCGCGGCCGCTGAATGTGGAACTGAACGGCACGTTCAGCCGCGGCGCGACCATCGTCGACTGGAACCGCCAGACCGGCCAGCCGGACAACTGCGACTTGCTGATGGCCTACGACCAAGGGCGTTTCGAGGCCCTGGTACGCCAGGCCCTGGGTGCGGACTGAGGTCAGCCCCCTGCACTGGTTGCCCCGGGCGGCAACCAGTGCTTATAATGCCGCTCTTGACCACCAGCCCATTTACGGTGTGAGCCCATGAAGGCCGATATCCATCCGAACTACCGCGACGTCGTCTTCCATGACGTCACCTCCGATTTCAAGATCCTGACCCGCTCGACCATGAGCACGAAGGAAACCATCAAGTGGGAAGACGGCAACGACTACCCGCTGGTGAAGGTTGAAATTTCCTCGGCTTCGCATCCGTTCTACACGGGCAAGCACAAGGTCATCGACACCTCGGGCCGTATCGACAAGTTCCAGAAGCGCTACGCGCGCTGATACGTCGTACCCGGTTCGAACCGACGGCCGCGCTCTGCGCGGCCGTTTGTTTTTGTCCAGCGCCTACCCAACGGGCGTTTGGATGGACGGAACACTGCGTCCTTGTGACAACGCTTTTGCCGATCCCGGCCGCTCGCTGGCAGGGTGCCGGCTGCCTGTCGTCTACGACTTCTGTCTAGCGCCCGGCAAATGCTGCTGTGCGATAATGACCTGATCCCCGGCACAGGCCGAGGACGTCATTCACGTGCCTGACCAATGCGCTTGGGCAGGCGCCTTCCCATGAAGGAGCGCACACAGTGTCCGATCTTGATCAGGTCACGCTCAACGCCGGCGATAAGTCGGTCGTTCTGCCCGTCATCAAACCCACCCTCGGCAACGACTGCGTCGACATCGCGAAGCTGACCAAGGAAACGGGGTATTTCACCTACGATTCCGGTTTCACCGCGACGGCCAGCTGCAAGTCCGCCATCACCTACATCGACGGCGACAAGGGCGTGCTGCTGTATCGCGGCTACCCGATCGAGCAGCTGTCGGAGAAGTCGAGCTACGTCGAAGTGGCCTACCTGCTGATCAACGGCGAGCGCCCGAGCGCCGAGCAGCTGAAGGCCTTCACCGACGAGCTGGCTGCCGAAGCCAACGTCGATGAGTCGATCAACACCCTGATCGGCAGCTTCGCCAAGGATGCCCATCCGATGGCCATCCTGACCGCCGCCATCGCGCAGCTGTCGGGCATCTACCACGCCTCGCTGGACCTGTCCGACGCCGAACAGCGCCGCCAGGCCGCCGTGCGCCTGATCGCCAAGGTGCCGACCCTGTCGGCGCTGATCTACCGCCACGGCAAGGGCCTGCCGGCCAACAAGCCGGATACCTCGCTGGACTACGTCAGCCGCTTCCTGAAGCAGACCTTCGAGTCGGCTGATGGCAAGTACGAGCTGAACCAGGACGTGGTCAAGGCACTGGACCTGCTGTTCATCCTGCACGCCGACCACGAGCAGAACGCGTCGACCTCGACCGTGCGTCTGGTTGGTTCGACCGGTGCCAACCCGTATGCGTCGGTCGCCGCTGGCGTCACCGCGCTGTGGGGTCCGGCCCACGGCGGTGCCAACGAAGCCGTGCTGAAGATGCTGGAAGAGATCGGTTCGGCCGACAACGTCGAATCGGCTGTGCTCAAGGCCAAGGACAAGACCTCCGGCTTCCGCCTGATGGGCTTCGGCCACCGCGTGTACAAGAACTTCGATCCGCGCGCCAAGGTCATCGGCGAGATGACCGGCAAGGTGCTCAAGCAGCTGGGCGTGCAGGATCCGCTGCTGGACGTGGCCGTGAAGCTGGAACAGGCCGCGCTGCAGGACGAGTACTTCGTCGCGCGCAAGCTGTACCCGAACGTCGATTTCTACAGCGGCATCATCTACAAGGCGCTGCAGATCCCGACCGAGATGTTCACCGTCATGTTCGCCCTGGGCCGTACCTCCGGCTGGGTCTCGCATTGGCTGGAACAGCAGGTCGACCCGGAAATGAAGATCGGCCGTCCGCGCCAGGTCTATACCGGCCACGACGTGCGCGACTACCAGGGCTGATCGCCTGCGGTAGCTTGTGCTGAAAACGCCCCGCGATTGCGGGGCGTTTTTTTTGCTTCGCTTTTGGTAGATGCCAACCTTGGTTAGCAAGCTTTCGGCGCCCGCGAAACATCATCCACGCATGGCGTGGATCTACTGCGCTCCGGCTTCGGTGGGTGCCAACCTTGGTTGGCACGCTTTGGGCGTCCGCGAAACATCGTCCACGCATGGCGTGGATCTACTGCGCTCCGGCTTCGGTGGGGGCCAACCTTGGTTGGCACGATTTGGGCGTCCGCGCAAAATCATCCACGCATGGCGTGGATCTACTGCGCCCGGGCGCTTGGCACGATGTTCGCCGCGGCAAGACCGCGTGATTCAAGGGTCTCACCAGCTTCACAAGCGCTCGCGCAGCCTCAGGACGCCAGCTGCACCTGCAGCACTGATACGGAGCGTCCAACCCATGAGTACCCGTTTCGACCTGCCCGAGCGCGATCCACTCGGTCCTGACATCGCCACCGTGGTGGCCACTCCCGTCGTGCCACCGCCCAGCGAAAGCGCGGTGTCCTGGGGCGCCATTTTCGCCGGCGCCGTTGCGGCCGCCGCACTGTCGCTGATCCTGCTGATCCTGGGTGTTGGCCTCGGCTTGTCCTCGGTTTCGCCATGGTCGTTCGAAGGGGTGTCCAAGGAAACCTTCGGCTGGACCAGCGTCGCGTGGCTGACCTTCACCGCGCTGGCCGCTTCCGGTCTGGGCGGCTATCTGGCCGGTCGCCTGCGCACCAAGTGGACGCAGCTGCACGGTGATGAAACCTACTTCCGCGACACCGCGCACGGCTTCCTGTCCTGGGCTGTGGCGACCCTGCTCACTGCTGGCCTGTTGACCTCGGCCATCGGTGGCGTGCTGGGCGCCGGCGCAAAGGTTGCCGGCGCGACCGCAGGCGCCGCTGCCACCACTGCCGGTGCTGCCGTGGCCGGAGCTGGCAGCGCTGCTGCAGGCGCACCGGAGAGCGACCTCAACTACTGGGTGGATTCGCTGTTCCGCGGGGCCACCACGGCGGGCCCGGACGCTGCCGGTGCACCTCCGGTTGCGCCGGCAGCGGGCGCAGCGCCGGGTACCAGCCCCATGGACCCTGCCGCACCGCCGCCGCCCCCGGCCGCCGCCAGCGTTGGCCCACGTGACGCCCGCACGGCCCCGCCGCCGCCGCGCCCGATGCCGGGCAATGGCCCGATGGGCGACCGCCGCGAAGTCCGTGCCGAAGTGAACCGCATCATCGTCAACAGTCTGCAGGGGGACGGCCTGGACCCGGCCGATACCCAGTACCTGTCGCAGCTGATCGCGCGCGAGACGGGCATGAGCCAGGCTGAAGCGCAGGCCCGTGTGACCGACGTGCAGACCCGCATGCGTGCTGCGCTGGAAAAGGCCAAGAACACCGCCAAGCAAGCTGCCGACGATGCGCGCAAGGCCACGGCCTATGCCGCACTGTGGCTGTTCATCACCCTGCTGATCGGCGCGTTCTTCGCTAGCCTCAGCGCCACCTGGGGCGGCCGTCGCCGCGACCTGTAACCCGCATCTGATGCAAGGAGACCTGCCATGAAAACGCTTCTGCTCTGGTTCTTGGGCGTGCCGATTCCGCTGTTGATCCTGTACGCGATCTTCTTCTGAGATCGTGTCGTTGAGTGAGATCCATCAGGCCGCCGCGAGGCGGCCTGATGCCATCCAGTTGCACATGGACATTTACAGCGTCGAGCGACGCTCGACCCACGCGCGCAGCGCGCATGACAACCAAGCATCGGCCGAGTACTACGCTTCTGCGTACCGGCTCGGCGAACATCCCAGCACACGCCGGAAGGCAGCAGAAAACGCGCTCGGGCTTGCATAGCCCAGGTCCAATGCCACGCGCGTCACCGCCTGGCCCTGTCCCAGCCGCTCGATGGCCACCAGCAGGCACACCTGCTGCCGCCACTCGGCAAAACCCACCCCCGTATCGGCGCGGAACAGGCGCGTGAACGTGCGCCGGCTCATGCCTGCTTCGGCGGCAACGTCATCGAGGCGGACTGCCAGCGAAGGACTGTCGAGCAATGCGCGGCAGACACGTGCGAGGCGTGCATCGGTGGGCAGAGGTGCATGCAGGGAAAGTGTCGGCATCGATGCGATTTCCGCCACCAGCAGCTGCATCAGTTTGCCTGCGCGCCCGTCCTCGTCGTACAGCGGGGGCAGGTCCACCGCCGCCTCCAGCAGCTGCTGCAACAGCGCAGAGACCGCGTACACCCGGCAGTGCTCCGGCAGCGCCACGGCGTCGGCCGCCTCGGCGGAGAGAAAGGCGTTGAGCATCGTCACTGGCCCGCGCATGGTCATCTCATGCGCCAGGCCTGCAGGCACCCAGCAGGCGCGCCGTGGGGGAACCAGCCACCGCCCCTGCGGCGTAGCCACACTGATGGTGCCGCGCGCAGCGAATGCGAACTGCCCGCGCCGGTGGGCATGGGGGGGAAACGCAAATTCGGCGGCGTAGTCGTTCGAGGTGACCACGACATCGCGTGGCAGGTCTTCGTAGGGATCAAGCAGCGAATTGCGCATGGCCCGGATTCTATAGCGATTGACCCGTCATCGACGGTGGGCCGGATCCGCGCTGTCTAGCATCAACGCTCCCCTCGGCTGTAATGGAACCACATGACCAATACTTTCCATCGCGTGGGACACGGACCCCATGCTGTCCTGGTGCTGCACGGCTGGTTCGGCGACGCGCACGCGTTCGAGCCCATCGAGCCATGGCTGTCGCGCGACGACTTCAGCTACATCTTCATGGACTGCCGGGGCTACGGCGGCATGCGCGATGCACGGGGGGCCTATACCATCGGCGAGATTGCATCCGATGCATTGGATCTGATGGCCGCCCTGGGCCACGAACGCTTCAGCGTGGCGGGTCATTCGATGGGCGGCATGGCCATTGAACGTATGGCGTTGCTTGCGCCGGACCGGGTACACGGCATGGTGGCCATTGCGCCGGTGCCCTGCGGCGGCATTGCCTACGACGCCGCGACGCGAAGCCTGCTTGAAACGGCAGCCGAGGACGTAGGCATGCGTCGGACCATCATCGATCGCAGTACCGGCGGGCGGCTGCCAGCGCAATGGCTCGATTGGAAGGCCGCGTATTCGGCGGCACACGCTTCACCTGCAGCATTTGCTGCCTATCTTCCAGCATGGGCGGATACCGATTTCAGCAATGAGATCGTCGGCAAGCATCGGTTGAAGGTGCTGGTGGGTGCGCACGATCCCACCTTCAACCGCGCACTGATGGAGCGCACCTATCTGCGCCGCTACCGGCAGGCCACGATGGAGGTCCTGGAGGATGCCGGGCATTACCCGATGAACGAAACGCCGCTGGCCCTGGTGGCGGCCATGGAATCGTTCCTGAAAGAGGCGTCGGTTCCGGGATGAATGGTTTCTGGCACGGGAGGTCGTTTCCACATCTTTTCGGATCATCGCATCCGCGACCAGCGTGACGACCAGCCTGTGGCGCTGCAGGGCACGCTGGTGGCCAGGATTGGCCACCAGTGTTCAGCACGAGCACCCGTGCGCCGATCATGGCTCGACTCTGCAAAGTGCATGTCTCGCAATGAGGTTTGTTGCAAAGACCGGATGAGGAAATTTGCATAACCCTCAAACATTGAACGCCTTCAAAGAATTTCCTTAACGTTCAGCTATTTAGGAATGGTTGAATGGCCGTCGCAGGGTAGGCGTACCTACCATTCTCTCCGTCGCCCGCCCCCACGCAGGCGGGTGATGCCTCCGCACTGGAGGCCTCATATCCCACCGTCCGAGAGAGACACCATGAACTCCATCCTGAAGAAGGCCGCGCTCGCTGCAGCGCTGGCTACCGTTTCGCTGTCCGCCAATGCATTCGATGCCGACATCAAGGTCTGGGCCAACGTCGATCCGACCCTGGCCCTGCTCAAGGCCGATGGCACTGCGCTGGATTCGGTGGTCAACATGGTCCACAACCCGGTCAGCGGCCTGGTGCCCTGGTCGCAGCAGGTGCGCATCTACTCCAACGATGAAAGCAAGGACATCGAAGTGCGTGTTGGCAGCACCCCGCAGCTGCTCAACACCGATGGCGGCGGCACGCCGGTGCCGCTGACCGTCAGCCTCAATGGCAAGGCACTGACCGTGGCCGCACAGGATTTCACCGCAACCGACCTGTTCGACGGCGCACTGCCGGGCGCATCGATCCCGCTGGCGCTGCGTATTGCACAGACCGTCCAGGCGCCGATCGCCCGCGGCGGCAGCTACGAAGGCATCGTCACCATCGCCATGCAGCAGAAGACCACCAGCCCGTAAGGCACCCGCGCCGGCCCGCTTGCCGGGCCGGCTGCTTCCGGTAATCCCCATGAATGCTCCCGCACCCGCCGTCACCCGGCTGGCGGTCGCGCTCGCCCTGTCGCTGGCCACACCTCTGGTCGCGGCGCGCGGCGTTCCCGCCGGTTTCGAGGATCTGGTCGAAGGCCAGACCGAACAACTGGAGATCCGTCTGTTCGGTCGTTCGACCGGGCTGGTGCCGGTGCGCGTGACCCTGGAACACGTGCAGCTGGAAACCCCGGCCGAGGCGCTGCAGGCATTGCAGCTGTCCGCCGAAGCGCAGGCAGCGCTGCTGCCGGCGTTGTCGCAGCCCCTGCCGCGCAACAGCCACTTGGCATGCCGTTACGGCGGTGCCAGTGCCGGTTGCGGGTACATCGATCCTCCCCAGGAGCCCACTGCCGTGCGCGCGCTGTATGACGAAGGCGAGGGCGCTGTGCGCCTGTTTGTCGCCCGCCAATGGATCCCCGGCGAGCCGGCCGCCGAGCGCTACCACCAGGTCAGCGCCAATGCCGAGAACGCCTTCCTGCACCAGCACACCTTCAATGTCAGCGGTGGCCGGGGCTACCAGGCGCTGGCCGCGCAGGGCATGGGCGCACTGGGCGTGTTCCAGCGCGGGCACCTGTCCGCCGACTGGACCTTCAGCCAGCAGCACTACCGCGGCGGTCTTGCCAGCCGCCGTTTCCAGCTAGACAACGCCTACTACCGCCATGACCTGGGCCAGCAGCACTACCTGCAGGCCGGGCGCATGGACCGCCGCAACCTGAGCAGCCCGCAGGGCGGCACCTTCAGTTTCAGCATGCTGCCGATGGATCGCTTCCAGGGCCTGCGGCTGGGTACCACGCAGGCCTACGTGGACTCCGCCGCCGCCGTGCAGGCCACGCCCCTCACCGTGCTGCTGGCGCGCGATGCGCGTGTGGATGCGTTCGATGGCGAGCGCCTGTTGCAGACCTTCTACCTGCAGGCAGGCATCAACCAGCTCGATACGCGCCGGTTCCCCTTGGGCAACTACACCGTCAGCCTGCGCATCTACGAAGACGGCGTGCTGGTACGCAACGAGGACGCGCCGTTCGACAAGGGCGGTGACTGGACCGACAGCAGCGTGCAGTGGTTCCTGCAGGGGGGCCGCCGTAACGAGCGGCGCAGCGACCGCTTCGACGACGAACTGGCGGCCATGGGCGGCCTGCGCGTGCCGATGGGGCGCAACGTGGCCATGACCGCTGGCATCGCCGATCTGGGCGGTTTCAGCTACGGCGAACTGCGGGTGGACCTGCGCCATGTGTTTGCCACCCAGGAAGTCCGCGCTACCTTCAGTGGCATGCACGGCAGCGATGGCAGCCGTGGCCAGCAGCATCAGCTTTCCTACCGTCGCCGTGCTTCGTGGAATGTGTACCACCAGCGCATGCGCGGCCGTGCCTGCCAGTTCGAGGATGACGCGCGCGACCGGCTCGGCTGCGCCGATTCGCTCAGCGCCTCGATGGCGCTGCCGGTGGCCGGCGGCAACGCCTACGTGGCCTATACGCGCCGCCAGACCTGGCGTGCAGGCACCGTGCGGCCGGGGCTGGATGATGATCCGCTGGCCGGGCTTGACCCGCTGCTGCCGCCGTGGATGCCACAGCCCACGCGCATACCGCAGCTCAGCCGCACCTGGCAGGCCAGCTACAGCCGCAGCCAGCGCTGGGGCGAGTTCAGCGTCTCCAGCCGCATCGGCGTGTGGCAGCAGACCAGCGGCGGTGGGCTGCGCGATGGACGTGACCGCGGCATCTATCTCAATTTCAGCCTCAACCGCCTGCAGCACGATGACCGCGGCAGTTCGCAGCGACGCTATGGCGTGGACGTGCGGCAACCACAGCATGCGCGCCCGGACATCAACTACAGCGCCGGGCAGACGCTGCGCCAGGAATACGAGGATCAGTACCGCGAGGTATCGGGCGAACTGCGCGGCAACAACAACGAGCGCTACAGCGCCACGCTGAGTACCCAGCTGCAGAACCGCATCGGCCAGACCGGTGCCACGGTGTCGCGCTACCAGCACCAGGGTGGCAACGAAGTGGCGTACAGCGCCACGCACAGTTCCGGCCTGGCCATCGGCAAGCGCGGCGTGTACTGGGGCGCTGGCGCTGGCGCCGACGCGGGGCTGGCAGTGCAGGTGGATGACACCGACGACCTGGACCTGAGCGGCGTTGCCGCCGAGCTGCAGGTGGGCGGGCTGCGTCGACAGCGACTGAAGCTGGGCGAGCGCCGGCTGCTGCCGATTTCCGCCTACCAGTCGCACCGCGCTGAAGTGCAGGACGCCAGCGCCCTGGACAGCATCGCCGCCGTGCGCGTGAGCGGTGTGGGCGGCGCGCGTCCGTTGTTCCTGCCACCGGGCCGGCTGGTGCGCATGCCGGTGCCGATTGAAGTGACCTACACCTTCATCGGCAACGCCCAGGACATCGCCGGCGCACCGCTGCGCGGTGCCCGCATTCTCAACGCGCCGGTGCCCGGCACCGGCAGCAATGGAGGTTTCGTGGCCGACTTCCCACGACGCGAGAAGACCCTGTACTTGCTGCAGGACGACCGGTTGCTGCACTGCCCGCTGCAGGTGCGCGAGCGCCGCAGCGTGGTGATGCTGGTAGGCGCCGTGCAGTGCGAGCCGCTGGCCGTGGCCCAGCTGCCCGCCGACATCCGCCACCAGGCACGGGTGACGCGGTTGCTGCAGGAGCAGGCGCTGATCGCCGCCACGCCACAGACCGCAGCAGCGGGAGGTGCGAAGTGAGCCGTCGGTTGTGGTGGGTGATGGCGGTGTTGTGTGGGCTGGTGCTGTTGGTGCCACGGGCGATGGCGCAACAGCCGCCGGAGACGCATCCGTCGAGCGAGCACCGGGACATCGTGATGAGTTGGGATCGCTCTGCGATGCCGGGAGATATCGAGTTGTGGCCATCCAAAACCGTATTTGGATACGAGGAGCAGGGCACGCTGGGCTACGGTCATATGTTCATGACGTGCAGCTCGAACTCCAGCTCGGAACGCGGAAAGTGCCCGACTAATGACACCTTGGAGGATAGCGTAGGGGCCGTTAGCACAATCCCACTGAGGTTCACGGAAAGTCGCAGCGGTATGGAGGTGGATGTGGAAGTCACCGCTGCCATCCGTCGTATCGACGCTACGTTCGCCTGCAGCTTTGACTACTGGTCCGGGCCGCTCCGGCCAGTCTGGTCTTCCACCACCGGCTCGTGCGCGGGTATTGATCGCGTGGGCACATCCGTCGAGATGAGGCTGACTTCCGGTCAGTTGAGCCAGCTTGTAGCGGGTCACTGGTCGGCCGTATTGGACCTGACGCTACGAATGCCGCCCCACCAGCACCTTGCGGACTACTCGTTCTCCTTCGACTTCACCATCACCGACCACAACGCGGTCTCCATCTACTTCCCGCTTTTCGATCAGGTCACCCCGCACATCGGTCTGAACCTGCAGTACGACCCGATCGCGCAGACCATCGGTGGCCGTACCCAGCTCGACA
Organism: Stenotrophomonas sp. MYb57; assembly: GCF_002966815.1. Classification (NCBI taxonomy): domain Bacteria; kingdom Pseudomonadati; phylum Pseudomonadota; class Gammaproteobacteria; order Lysobacterales; family Lysobacteraceae; genus Stenotrophomonas; species Stenotrophomonas sp. MYb57. The sequence continues at coordinate 3,771,922 of NZ_CP023271.1, read as the reverse complement.
TGTGCCTGTACGACGGGCTTGGCTCGCAGAGCAGCTACCTGGGCGTCACCGTGCGTGACAGCGGCGCGCAACCTCCCGGTCCCTCGGGCTACTCGGTATGGCACGTCGATGGCGGCAGTGATGCCAGCCAGCGCGTGGACTACACCGTCACCCTGGATCACAACGGTAGCGCGCTGCCCATGCGCAATGGTGTGGAGCAGTTGCTGCACGGCATCGATACCGCTCGGCTGCGGCTGGTGTTGCTGCCCGGCATGACGCAGCCGGTGTTCTGCGTGCCTACGCCATTGACGCTGGAAACACCGCGCGTGCCGGTCAGCACCAAGCGCCCCGGCTACTACAGCGGCGATCTCAAGGTGGAACTACGTGTTCCCACCGTCACGCCCTGAACCCCACATGGAGTCCCCGATGAAACCCCTAGTCCGCTGCCTGCTGCCGCTGTCACTGCTGATGGCGTTGCCTGCCCATGCCAATCTCACCGTGCACCCCATGCGTACGTCGGTAGACGCGAAGAAAGGCGCACAGATACGCATCTACTCGCAGTCCACCCAACCGCAGTACGTGCAGGCATCGATCAAGCGCATCGTCGACCCGGCGGGGGCAGGTGAACAGGAGGTTGAGGTGGAGCCGAATGAGGCCGCCATCGCCATCACGCCGGGAAAGTTCGCCCTGGCCGGTGGCGGCAACCGGCTGATCCGTGTGATTCCGCTGCAGCCAGTCGAAAAGGAAACGGCATACCGCGTGTACTTCGAGGGCGTGCGCGGCCCCGAACGTGCAGACCCGGCAGGCGAGGGTGAGAAGGCCCAGGCCAATGTCGGCGTCAGCCTGGTATGGGGCGCGCTGGTCAATGTACTACCCGCGCAATCGACGATGGACGTGCAGGTGGAGGGAAACCAGCTGCGCAACACCGGCACGGTACGCGTGGGCATCACCAGTATCGCTGACTGCGATGGCGCGCGCTGCACCGCGCATGACGTCTCGCGCAGCCTGTACCCCGGCAGCGCGCTGGAACTGCCATTTCCCCTGCAGCCGGGCCACACGCTGCAGCTGCGCTATCGGCTGACCCGCGATGGCTATCGCGAGCACGTGCACAACGTCGCGCTCTGAGTGCATCTCGCCGCTGTGGCTTGGTGCCACAGCGGTTCCTTCTGTTCCGTTTGTTAAGGAGAATCCCATGAACAAGATCTATCGACGACTCTGGTCCGCCGCCCGCCAATGTTGGGTGGTTGCAAGCGAACTGGCGGCAGCGCGCGGCACGCGCAGGCACCCATCGCGTGGTCCCGGACTGGCGCTGATGCTGGCCATGCTGCCGGCATCGGTCATGGCAGCCACAGCGGGTCATTCCGATACAAGCGCTGATGAGTGGACGGAAGATGCCCTCTACGCTGCCTTTGGCCCGTTCAACACAAGCGCCATGCTTGCGCACGAAGATGCCGCCACCGCTCCCAGCGGGCGAGCGTTCTCGCGCGCGAACGCGCTTCCGCTGGCCTACAGCGATTTCGTCCAGCTCGGTTCGTACGCCGGTGCCCGTGACAGGGCGGTCGCGGTCGGTGTATGGGCATTCTCCAACAGCTACGGCGCGGCACTCGGTTACCAGGCCAATGCCAATGGGCAATACGCGACCGCGCTTGGGCACAAGTCGGTCGCTTGGGAGCTCGGCGGAGTCGCGGTGGGCAACGATGCGAAGTCATACGCGCATAACGCGGTCGCACTGGGAAGTGGTGCGCTAGCTTCCGGACGCAATTCCGTCGTACTGGGGGCTGACTCCAACGACTACGGCGACAATCAGGTGTCGGTCGGTAACGGCAGCATGCGGCGCAAAATCGTATACCTTGCCGACGGTGCGGTCGACGCCAACAGCAGCGATGCAGTGACCGGCAGGCAGCTGCATGCTACCCAGCAGGCGCTGGCCAGCGTGAGCCAGAGTCAGAAGTTGCTGGCGACGGGGACCGCGGCGACCAATGCCAACGCTGCCCAAGCAGTGGGTAATCGTGCGCTTGCGATGGGCATTGGGTCAACGGCTGATGGCGATGATACCGTTGCGTTGGGCGGGGGCGCTCGCACAGCGTCCGGCTCGGGCATCTCCCGCATCGCCATCGGTGCAGGCGCCTTCGCGGGCACCAGCGGTTGGACGGGTGCCATCGCCCTGGGTGGGAGCGCCAGTTCCACGCATGACGGCGTTGCCATCGGCTATCAGGCCAAGACAAGCAGCAGCGGTACGATCGCGCTTGGTCGCGGGGCAACGGTCACGCACGGAAATTCGGTTGCGCTGGGCGCCAACTCGGTGACCTCCAGCGCCAATACGGTGTCGGTGGGCAGCAGCAGCAACAAGCGCAGGATCCAATACCTCGCCGATGGCGTGATTGCGGCGGGCAGTACCGACGCGATCACCGGCAACCAGTTGCATACGACCAATGCATCGGTGGCGACCGCGGCGGCAACGGCGACTGAGGCAAAGGCCGGTGTTGATGCAGTCGACCGGCGACTCAATGCAGAAGCGCTTGCGTTGGGGGGCGGTGCGCTTGCAGAGTCCAATGCTTATGGCATCAGCACCGCAGTGGGACGCAACGCCAGGGGCTACAACGGCAAGAGCGTCGCGCTGGGTGACGACGCAAGGTCTGGCGTGGACAAGGACGGGAACCGTGTTGCCAATGCCAATGGGGGCGTGTCGGTGGGGGCAATGTCACGCAGCGGCAACGGTGCTGTTGCGGCAGGGTTGCAGGCCAGCGCGGTGGGTGATCGTGCCATTGCCGTTGGCCATGAGGCGTCGGCGGATGTGATTCACGCCACCGCGATCGGATATCAGAGCAAGGCCAGCGCCGGGCATTCCACCGCACTCGGGCGCGGTACCCACGCAAGCGGCCTCTACGCGACGGCCATGGGCAATTTGGCCAGGGCCTCGGCCGAAAGTGCCGTGGCCATTGGTGATCGCTCCCTGGCTCAGCACAATGGTTCGGTGGCGTTGGGCAATGGTTCGCAGACTAGCGCTGCCAATCAGATTTCCGTTGGCAACAGCGCCATCAAGCGCAAGCTGGTCAATCTGGCCGACGGTACGCTCAGTACGTCCAGCACCGAGGCCGTGACCGGCAAGCAGCTCAACGCTACCAATGCCAATGTGACGACTGCACAGAATGCGGCCAATGCCGCGCAGACGGCCGCAACCGGCGCCAGGACCGCCGCGGACAACGCGCTGGGCAGGGCCACGGCGTTGAGTGGTCTGGTCAGCCAGGTATCGGCCACGGGCAATGTGCGCCTGGGCGCAGACAACACTGGCACCGTGGTGGATGTGGCCAACAAGGACGGCGCGAAGCGGCGCGTCAACAACGTTGCCAACGGCGTGCTGAGCGGTACCAGTACCGATGTCGTGACCGGGCAGCAGCTTCATGCCACCAACCAGTCTGTTTCCACGCAGGGCCAGTCACTGGTGCTGCACGGCCAGCAGCTGGCAACGCATACCCAGGCCCTGGCGGCACAGGACCAGCGCGTCGCGACCAACCGCGCCGACATCGATCAGCTTCGTACGGACGTGGACAACTTTGATCCGGATCTGGATGGGGTGGTGAAGTTCAGTGCCGATCGCCTGCTTGTGGACATGGAAGGTGCGCGAGTATCGGGAGTCGCGGCGGGAGATGTGAGCTCGGCGGCCAGTACCGATGCGGTGAATGGTGGGCAGTTGTTTGCGGCTAATGAGAAGATCGCGGCACTTGAGAGCGTTGGAAAGTTTGTATCAATCGGTATAGGTGGCAGCCAACGAGCATCGGCCGCAGGAGTGGGAGCAGTTGCAATCGGTGACTCGGCCGAAGCGACCGTCGGTGGTGAAGGTGGAGTCGCGCTAGGGGCGTTTTCTCGCGCGGCGGGAAAGAACTCCACCGCCATAGGTCGCGCAGCGCACGTTGCTGAAAGTGCAGAGGGTGGATTTGCATTGGGCGTTGGCACATCTGTCAGCGCGAACCGAGGGGTGGCACTGGGCGCGGAAAGTCAGGTGCAGGTGGGAGCAGATAATAGTGTCGCAGTTGGCTATGGGTCGATTGCATCAGAACCTGACACCGTTTCTTTTGGCAACGACAGCATCCGTCGAAGGCTGACCGGCGTTTCTCGAGGACTTGGCGAAGCCGAAGCTGTTGCCATCGTCCAGTTGTCTGAATCCCTCTCCACCTTAGGAGGTGGTGCGAGGTTGAGCAGCCAAGGTGGCGTGATAGCTCCCGTCTATAACGTGCAGGGTGGTACGCAGAGCAATGTGGGTGACGCGTTAGCTGTTCTCGATGGCGCAGTGCTCAGATCCGATAGCCGAGTAGATGGCGTCGAAGGCCAGCTGCGTGCGACATTCCAACAGTCGCCATCAACCAGCGCAGAAGGAATCGGCCAGGTGAACCTGGCTGGTGCGCAGGGCATGGTTCTGTCGAATCTGGCTGATGGTCGCATTGCTGCGGGTAGTCGTGATGCGGTGACTGGGAGTCAGCTGTTTGCAGTCAAGCAGGATATTGATCGGAACCGAAGCGAACTGAATGCACTGCTTGATGCAGGCGGATTTGGTCCTTCAATTGCCGGGGACGCATACGGCGTGATCGACTACGGCGGCGCCATGCTGACGGGTGTATCAGATGGTGAACTGTCACCTGGGAGTAGGGATGTTGTGAACGGTGGGCAGCTGTTCTCCACAAACCTGCGCGTGCGAGAGCTGGAGCAGACGGGGCGTTTCCTGAGCGTGGGATTTGACGGCCTGAGCAATGATGCGGAGGCTGGTTTCCTCGGTGTCGCATTGGGGGATTCCGCCAAGGCGTCCATCGGCTCTGAAGGTGGTGTGGCCATCGGGAGTTACTCGATTGCAGAAGGGGAGAACTCAGTTGCGCTGGGCCGGGGATCTAACGTGGCCGATTCTGCTGAGAGCGGGTTTGCCCTGGGCGTTGGTTCGAATGTCTATGCGAACAAGGGTGTGGCCTTTGGCGCGTCGAGTCGTGTGGTAGCAGGCGCTGATGGAGCGCTCGCGCTGGGTTCCTACTCAATCGCGACCGAATCAAATACGGCTTCATTCGGTAACGGCTCGGTTAAACGCCGTTTGGTGAACCTTGGTCGTGGCACTGGTGAGCATGATGCAGTCACCGTGGCACAGTTGAGCGAGTCGCTAGCTGCACTTGGGGGCGGTGCGGGTCTCGATGAGAATGGTCGTGTCGTCACCCCCGGCTTCAACGTCCAGGGCCAGCAGCAGAACACCATCAACGAAGCCCTCGCCACGCTCGACTCGGCCGTAGTCACTGCCCACTCCCGTGTCGACAGTGTGGAAACCCAGCTCCGCTCGGTGTTCCAGGAATCTCCGTCCATCCGCAGCGACGGCACCGCCCAGCTCACCCTGGCGGGTGCCAACGGCATGGTCATCTCCAACGTCGCCAACGGCTTGATCGCCGCCGGCAGCCGCGAGGCGGTCAACGGTGGCCAGTTGCATGCCGCGCAGCAGCAGCTCAACGGTCGCATCGATGGCCTGGAGCAACGCGTGGACGGCCAGCCGCAGGCGCGTGCAATGGCCACGGCATCGGCGGCGCCGACCGAAGAGATCATGCCAAGCCCGGAAGCCAGCGGTTCGCCGCAGGTCGCTTCGGCAGGCGAGGGCGCTTCGCCTGCACCGCAGCCGAAGTCGAAGAAGGACGATTCACCCTCGCCCACGCCGCAGGTCGACACCGCCGAGTTGGAAAAGATGCTGGCCCGCGCCAACGAGTACACCGATGGTGCGATCAGCAACTTCGAGCGCCGCCTGGACAAGATGGACAAGCGCTTCAACCGCATGGCGGCGATGAGCAGTGCGCAGACGGCCATGGCCATGAACACCGCCGGCCTGGCCACCTACAACCGCCTCGGCGCGGGCGTGGGCTACGCCGAGGGCGAGTCGGCCATGGCGGTGGGCTACCAGCGCGTACTCAACGACAAGGGCTCAGCCACCTTCAGCCTCAATGGTGCCTTCACCAACAGCGGTGAACGCAGCATGGGCGTGGGTGTGGGCATCGGCTGGTAAGCCATGGCGCCCCGGTGTGGTGCGCGTAACGAGCCCCGCCGCGCCGGGGCCATTGCAGAGGAGGTTGCAATGTATCGCTTCATGAGCCGCTTCATGACCTATCGGCGCTACTACCTGTGGCGCGCCCGCATCCGCTACTTCACCCACGACATGGATACGTGGACGCTGGCCTGCCTGGTGCTGATGGTCTGCATGGGGTTGATGGTGTGGGGGTTCTGGCGCGTGGTGAACGTGCCGCAGCCGCGCATCCATCCGGAGGCCGCAGCCGTGCGGGTGGAAGTGCTGACCGACGAAGCGATCCACCGCATCGTTCTGGTGCGCCACGGCGGCACCACTCCGGGTGATCCCTTCTACAGTGCTGCGGAGATCCGCGGCAGCACCCAGCGCACGTTGCGGGTCCGGCAGACGCTGCAGGACCCGGTGGCGATGAAACTGCAGGCGGACATGTACGCCGACATCGCCGACTACATCAACGCTACCGGTGCCTGCATGCCGTTTCCTTGCCGCCGCGTGAGTTTCCGCATCGAACAGCTGCAGCGGTCGGGGCATGAGAGTGCGGTACGCAACAAGGCGCTCGCCGAGATCCTGCAGGTGCCGTGGTACTTGGTGCCGAACCTCGATGGCGAACGCACGCGCGTGCGCAGTGGCTGGGCCGATGACTTCCAGGATGTGTATTCGCACGCCTGGAACCTGCATGACCTGCAGAAGATGCATGCGCGCATGATGGCCGAGTATCCGTACCGCGCGGCGGTGCCGTGGCTGGCACGATTGGCAACCCCTGCCCAGGAACAGCTGATCTTCCAGTAGCGCCGGGCCATGCTCGGCTGCTCTTGGCGCAGAGCCGGGCACAGGCCCGGCTCTGCCAGGATCAACCGCCGATGTAGGCGGTGATTTCCATCTCGGCCAGCAGCTGCCGCAACTGCGTGGCCGACGCCCGCCGCATGGGTTTCTCGTCCACCGGCGACAGCGGGGCCTGGCGCAACGCATCGTAGGGCAGGACGGCCAGGTCGAAGGTCAGGTCTTCGGCACTGAACACCCACACCGGCACATCCAGGTTGCGCTCACGGTCCATCCGCAGGCGCCGCGTACGCGATTCGGCGGGGATGCGATGTTCGTCCAGAAAGCGATGCACGGCCTCCGGGTCGTCACTGTGCAGGTGCAACTGCACGGGGCTGTTGGCATCGGCGGTGCCGTCCAGCACCGGTCCGGCCAGGCGCGGCGAAAACCCGTGCAGGAACTCCAGCGCCCGCAACGCGGACTCGCGCCGCCGCTGTAGTTCGCTGCCGTGCTGCGGGCCGGAGAACAGCCGTTGGTACTCGCGCAGCGCCTGTTCGATCTCGACGTTGCGGGGCAGGGAAGCATCGTCGTGGATGCCAAGGCGGCTGGCGGCCTTGAGTTTGGCCTGGTGGAAGTCGCGGATTCCGCCTTCGGCCATCAGCCGGGCGGCTTCGTGGGCGAGGCGATGACGCCGTTCGCGGGTCTGGCTGACAGCATGCTGGTGAGCGCGGTGCATGCGATGACTCCCTGTTGCGACCTGGCCACAGACTAGCGCAGGCGTGTGACATCTGCGTGGGCGAAGGCAACGGCGCCGCTCCGCTCGCCGGGCATGGCCCGGCGCTACCGGAAGAGGGTGCCCGACGGGTGCGGCATGGTAGCGCCGGGCCATGCCCGGCGAATGCATCGGCGCCAACCAAGGTTGGCATCTAGCGGGGTAGCGCCGGGCCATGCCCGGCGAATGCATCGGCGCCAACCAAGGTTGGCGACTACCAGGGCAACGTCGGGCCATGGTGCCAACCAGCGGTTGGCACCCCACCCAGCCTGGCTTCAGAAGATATCGAACGCGGCCGCGTCAGCCTGCGGGGTGCTCTGCAGGTTGAGGTCGTAGTCGGTCAGGCGGTCCATGTCTTCCACCTTCACCCACTCCACCGCACCGTTGAGGGTGGCCTGGACCATGCCGCTCGGCGGTTCGTTCTGTGCGATCGGGGTGTCCTTCAGCGCGGTGCGCATGTAGTCGATCCAGATCGGCAGGGCGGCCTTGCCACCGTATTCGCGGTAGCCCAGCGAGCGGAAGTCGTCGCGGCCCACCCACACGGTGGTCACGTACGGACCGCCGAAGCCGGAGAACCAGGCGTCACGGTGATCATTGGTGGAGCCGGTCTTGCCGCCCACGTCTTCGCGGCCGAGCACCTTGGCCTGCGCGCCGGTGCCGCGCTGGACCACGTCGCGCATCATCGACACCAGCTGGTAGGCGGTACGGGCGTCGATCGCACGCGGTGCGGTACGCGCGTCCGGGTTGGCGGGTGCGGCCGGCGTTTCGGTCTTGGCTTCCGGCTTGGTGGCGGCGGTGGCATCGACCTTGGGTGCCGGGGCGCCGAAGTTGAAGCCGTCCACGACCTGGTTCACCGGCTGGTCGCTGCTGCCGGCGCAGTCGCGGCAGGCCATCGCCGGGTTTTCCTTGAACACCAGGTTGCCATCGCGGTCGTTGACCTGGTCGATCAGCCAGGTGTCCACGCGTGAGCCGCCGTTGGCGAACACGGCATAGCCGCGGGCCACCGACAGCGGGGTCAGCGAGGCGGTACCCAGCGACATCGACAGGTTCGGCGGCAGCTCGGATTCGGCAAAGCCGAACTGGCTGATGTACTTGCGCGCGTAGTCCACGCCCATGCCATCAAGCAGGCGCACCGAGACCAGGTTACGTGACTGCACCAGCGCTTCACGCAGGCGCATCGGGCCACGGAAGCCGCCGCCGTCGTTCTGCGGCGCCCAGGTCTTGCCGCGGCGGTCGCGGAACACGACCGGGGCGTCGAGCACGATCGAGGCCGGGTTGTAACCCTTGTCGAAGGCGGCCGCATAGACGAACGGCTTGAAGCTCGAACCGGGCTGGCGACGGGCCTGGGTGGCACGGTTGAACTTGTTGCCGGAGAAGCTGAAGCCGCCGACCAGCGCCTTCAGGGCGCCGCTGTGGGCGTCCAGCGAAACCAGGGCGGACTGGCCGCGCGGGAGCTGGTCGAGCAGCCATTCGCCCTCCTTGGCACCGGCGCGCACGCGCACGATGTCGCCGCGCTGCACCAGCTTGGCCGGGCTCTTGTTGGCCCACTTGGCGGCGCCGGCCGGCAGCACGATCTCGCTGCGGTTGGCCAGCACCACGGTGGCACTGCCGTCGGCGCCGGTGCTGGCGACGATGGCCGGCAGCAGGCCGGCCTGGCCGAACATGCCGCGCAGGTGCTCGGCCAGGGCCGCGGCGTCATCGCCGGCGCCCAGCTGCACCTGCTTCTCCACGCCGTGCCAGCCGTGGCGATGGTCGTACAGCAGCAGGCCGTCGCGCACCGACAGGTTGGCGGCGGTCTGCAGGGTCGAATCGATGGTGGTGGTGACGTGGTAGCCCTTGTTGACCACGTCGCCGCCAAAGCGGGCGATCATTTCCTGGCGCACCAGCTCGGCCACGTACGGGGCATCGACCTGCACCGGCGGCTCGTGGGCGGTGGCGTGCATCGGCACGGCCTTGGCCGCATCGGCCTCGGCCTGGCTGACGAACTTCAGGTCGGCCATGCGCTGCAGCACATAGTTGTCACGACGCTGGCGGGCGCGCTCCGGGTTGGAGATCGGGTTGCCCGAGGACGGGAACTTGGGGATGCCGGCCAGCGAGGCCATCTCGTCCAGGTCCAGCTCGCCCAGCTTCTTGCCGTAGTAGAACTCGGCGGCGGCGGCCACGCCGTAGGCGCGGTTGCCGAAGAAACTCTTGTTCAGGTACAGCTCGAAGATCTCGTCCTTGCTCAGCTCGGACTCGATCTTGCGCGCCAGCAGGATCTCGGCCAGCTTGCGGGTATAGCTGTACTCGGAGCTGAGGAAGAACTGGCGGGCCACCTGCTGGGTGATGGTGGAGCCACCGGGCACGCGCTTGTCGTTGGTGGTGGCCAGCAGCCACACCGCGCGACCGATGCCCTTGTAGTCCACGCCGCCGTGCTCGTAGAAACGGGCATCCTCGGTGGCCAGGAACGCCTGCTTCAGCTTCTCCGGCACGTCCTTCATGGTGATGGGGGTACGCCGGGTCTCACCGAATACCGCCATCAGCTTGCCGTCGGCAGCGTAGACGTACATCGGCTCCTGCATTTCCACGTCGCGCAGGGTCTGCACGTCGGGAAGCTTGGAAGAAACGGCGTAGTACAGGCCGCCAACGGCGGCCGCTCCGACCAGCGCCAGGACCAGGACAACAAGAAAGATCCAGCGCAGCCAGCGGCGGAGACGGGTCATCGGTGTCAGATTCCGATTGCGAATTTCGTGGTCGCAGAGTATAGATTACGCAAGGTGGCGGCTGGGGCCGGCACTGGGGAGTGCAAGGGGACGCCAGGGGCTGCGTGTTCATCCTGTGAGGGATGTCACAGCAGGGCGGTTGCCATTTGCTAAGAATACGTTATTAATGCGCGGACGCAGCTCTTGCGTTCAAGTGCCCGTCGGCAGGGGAGAAACCGTGGGGCTCATCCCAAAAAGTCAGTCGCCGCTCATTGGCGTCGACATCAGTTCGACTGCGGTAAAGCTGTTGCAGCTTTCCCGCAGCGGCAACCGTTTCCGTGTGGAACATTATGCCGTGGAACCGCTGCCGCCGAATGCGGTGGTGGAGAAGAACATCGTTGAAGTGGAGGCCGTGGGAGAGGCCATCCGCCGGGCGATGAACCGTTCCGGCAGCAAGGCCAAGCTGGCCGCTGCGGCCGTGGCCGGTTCGGCGGTGATCACCAAGGTGATCCCGATGCCGGCCGACCTGGACGAGAACGACATGGAAGCCCAGATCGAGCTGGAAGCGGTCAACTACATTCCGTATCCGATCGAGGAAGTGAACCTGGACTTCGAGGTGATCGGGGCGATCCCGAACAACCCGGAAATGGTCCAGGTGCTGCTGGCTGCCTCGCGTTCGGAAAATGTGGAACTGCGCCAGTCCGCACTGGAACTGGGTGGCCTGCAGGCCAAGGTGATGGACGTGGAGGCCTTCGCGGTCGAGAACGCCTTCGCCCTGGTGGCCAGCGAGCTGCCGGTTTCGGCCGAGGGCGTGGTTGCGCTGGTCGATATCGGCGCCACCATGACCACCCTCAACGTACTGCGCGGTGGCCGTAGCCTGTACAGCCGCGAACAGGTGTTCGGTGGCAAGCAGCTGACCGACGAGATCATGCGCCGTTATGGCCTGAGCTACGAGGAAGCCGGTCTGGCCAAGCGCCAGGGCGGGTTGCCGGAAAGCTACGAGATGGAAGTGCTGGAGCCGTTCAAGGAAGCCACGGTCCAGCAGATCAGCCGCCTGCTGCAGTTCTTCTACGCCGGCAGCGAGTTCAACCGCGTCGATCACATCGTGCTGGCCGGCGGCTGTGCCGCCCTTGCAGGCCTGCCGGAGATGGTCGAGGAACAGCTGGGTGTGCCGACCGTGGTCGCCAACCCGCTGGCACAGATGACCCTGGGGCCGAAGGTGCAGGCGCACGCGCTGGCCCAGGACGCCCCCGCGCTGATGATCGCGACCGGTCTGGCGCTGAGGAGCTTTGACTGATGGCACGCCTCAATCTATTGCCCTGGCGCGCCGAACGGCGCAAGCAACGCCAGCGCGAGTTCGGCATCATGCTGGGCATGGCCGCCCTGGGTGGCCTGCTGCTGTCGCTGTTGATCTGGTTCTACTACGACATGCAGGTGAGCGGGCAGAATGACCGCAATGCCTATCTGCAGACCGAGATCGACAAGGTCAAGGAACAGAACAAGGAAATCGACCGCCTCGACGAGCAGAAGAATCGACTGCTGGCCCGCAAGGCCGTGATCGAGCAGCTGCAGGCCAAGCGTTCGCAGATGGTCCACCTGTTCGATGCGCTGGTCCGCACCATTCCCGATGGTGTGGTGCTCACCGCTCTGCAGCAGGAAGGCGACGTGCTGACCCTGGAGGGCCGCACCCAGTCCAACGCCCGTGTCTCGGCGTACATGCGCAACCTCGAAGTTTCCGGCTGGATGACCAATCCGGAGCTGGCGATCATCGAGGCGCGTGAGCCGGAGAAGGACAAGGAAGGGCGCGCGACCGGCCCGGTGGCTGACATCAAGGCATTGCCGTACGTGTTCAAGGTCAAGGTCAAGCTGCCCGCACAGAGCGAGGAAGCAGGCGCCACGCCGGGCCTGAACCCGGATGGCAGCGTGGCCGGCACCACGCCGGCGGCACCGACGGGCGCACCGCTCAGCGCCGGGCCGGACGCCGCCGCACCGGCTGCTGCCGCACCGGCGCCGGGATCGACTCCGGCACCGGCAGCCACGCCTGCGACCGCACCTGCACAGGCCCCAGCGCCGGCGGCGACGCCTGCGTCGGCCAAGCCTGCACCAGCCGCACCGGCCACCAAGCCTGAGGGCAGCCGCCTGGCGCAGCCGCCGCAGGCCTTCCACGCCCCGCTGCAGGGGGATCGCGCATGAGCAAGAAAGTCGACATCAAGAACCTGGACTTCAACGACATCGGCAACTGGCCGAGGAACGCGAAGATCGTGTTCTGCTCGCTGATCGCCCTGGTCATCATGTTCGTGCTCTGGATGCTGCTGATCAGTGGCAAGCGCGAGGAGCTGGCGGGCCTGGAATCGCGGGAAACCGAGCTGCGTGCCGAGTTCACCAAGGAACAGGAACGCGCGGTCAACCTTGAGCCGTTGAAGCAGCAGCTGGCACAGATGGAGCAGGTGCTGCAGCAGATGCTGCGGCAGCTGCCCAGCAAGACCGAAATGCCGGACCTGATCATCGACATCTCGCAGACCGCGTTGTCCAGCGGCTTGGCCAACGAGCTGTTCGAGCCCGAACAGGAGCAGATCAAGGAGTTCTACGCCGAGAAGCCGATCAAGCTGCGGATGGTGGGCAGTTATCACCAGTTCGGCGCCTTCGTCAGCGGCGTGGCCTCGTTGCCGCGGGTGGTGATCCTGACCATGCACGACATCAACCTCAAGCCGAAGGACAAGACCGGCGGCAACATCCGCGCCGGTGCGCTGGAACTGTCGGGCACGGTCAAGACCTACCGTTACCTGGATGAGGCCGAGGTTGCCGAACAGCAGAAGGCTGAAGCGGGCAAGGAGGAAAAGAAGTGATCGGTTCCTTCATTGCGCGTGGCGGAATGGTGCTGACGGTGCTGCTGCTGGCCGCCTGCGGCCGCGGCGTAAGCAGCACGCCGGGTGATGCACCCAATCTGGAAAAGTGGGTCGAGAGCGAGCGTGCGCGACCGGCGCAGCCGCTGGAACCGCTGCCGGTGATGCAGCAGTTCGAGACCTTTGAATACTCCGCGCAGGGCATGCGCGATCCGTTTACCGATGCCTGGACCAACCCGCAGCAGGGGAATGGGGGACTGCGGCCAGATCCGAACCGGCGCAAGGAGCCGATGGAAGGCTTCCCGCTGGACGCGCTGGACATGGTCGGCACCATCGGAACAGGCGCCGGCACCGTGGCGCTGGTGATGGGGCCGGACAAGGTGACGTATCGGGTGCGTCCCGGCGGTTACCTGGGGCAGAGCGACGGGCGGGTCACCGCGGTCTTCGAAGACCGCGTGGAGCTGATCGAACTGGTGCCGGATGGCGCGGGTGGCTGGCTGGAACGTCCAGCAACGCTCGCGCTGGAAGATCAATGATCGTTTACTGGGGATAGCACGATGACCTTTCACCAAGCCAAGGGGCTGCGTCCCATCCGGCGCTCTACCTTGAACCGCATCAGCGCGCTGGGAGTCGCGTTGATGCTGGCCTGCGCTCCGGCGCTGGCCGCCGCACCGTCGGAAAAGCCGACCGGCACGGCGCTGGCCGCCACGCCGGCCGCTGCACCGGCAGGCCTGTCGGTCGCACGCATCGATTTCAAGCGTGGCGATGACGGCGCCGGCCGCCTGATCCTGCAGTTCGACGGCCAGGGCGCCATGCCCGACCTGCGCAGCCAGGGCAACAGCGTGGTTGTCGATGTCGGCAACGCACGCCTGCCGGCCAACCTGCAGAAGCCGATGAACGTCACCGACTTCGCCACTCCGGTGCAGCGCATCGACGCCAAGCCGTCCGGAGCCGGCACCCAGCTGGTGCTGAGCACGGGCGGTCCGGTCGAGTCGCTGGCCTACCAGAGTGGCAACGAGTATGTGGTGGAGATCAGCCCGCGGCAGGCCCAGGCCGCCGTTGGCGCAGTCACTGCCGGCAGCGTGACCCAGGCCGCCAAGGGCGTGCCGCAGCGCGGCTACGCCGGCAAGCCGGTGACCTTCAACTTCCAGGACGTGCCGGTGCGCACCGTGCTGCAGTTGATTGCCGAAGAGTCGAATCTGAACGTGGTGGCCTCCGACTCGGTGCAGGGCAATGTGACCCTGCGTCTGGTCAACGTGCCGTGGGACCAGGCGCTGGATATCGTGCTGCGTGCCAAGGGCCTGGACAAGCGTCGTGACGGCAGCGTGGTGTGGGTTGCGCCGCAGTCCGAGCTGGCCAAGTTCGAGCAGGAGAAGGAAGACGCGCGCATCGCCATCGAGAACCGCGAAGACCTGGTCACCGACTACGTACAGATCAACTACCACAGTGCCACGCAGATCTTCAAAGCGCTGACCGAGGCCAAGGGTATCGGCGGCAACAACGCCGGTGGCGGTGGCCAGGGTGGCAGTGGCTCGATGTCGCAGGAAGACAGTGGGTTCCTGTCCTCGCGTGGGCGCATCGTGGCAGATGAACGCACCAACACGCTGATGATCAGCGATATCCCGAAGAAGATCGCGCGGATGCGTGAGCTGATCAACGTGATCGATCGCCCGGTCGACCAGGTGCTGATCGAAAGCCGCATCGTCATTGCCACCGATACATTTGCCCGTGAACTGGGCGCCAAGTTCGGTGTCAGCGGCAGCCGCGACAACGTGTACTTCAGTGGCAACCTGGACGCCAACGCCAAGACCCGCCAGTCGCAGGTGGACGCCGACAACACCAACGCCAAAGCCGAGCGCGATTGGATTGCCGGTGGTCGCGTAGGCCCGCCGCCGGTATCGGTCGGGTCGGCCATCACCCGCGGCCTGAACTGGAACCTGCCGGTGGCTGCGACCAGCAACCCGGGCTCGCTTGCACTGTCCATCCTCAACGCTGGCTACCTGCTGGATGTCGAGCTGTCGGCCATGCAGGAAGAGTCGCGTGGCGAAGTGATCTCCAACCCGCGCGTGGTCACCACCAACCAGCGCGAAGCGTTGATCAAGCAGGGCAAGGAAATCGGCTACGTCACCATCAGTGCCAGTGGTTCGGGTGGCGTGGCCACCCCGAACGTGCAGTTCAAGGAAGTGGTGCTCGAATTGAAGGTCACGCCGACCATCACCAACGACAACCGCGTGTTCCTCAACATGGCGGTGAAGAAGGACGAGGTCGAAAGCTATATCGTGCTGGAAGGCTATGGCCAGGTGCCGAACATCAACCGCCGCGAGGTCAATACCGCCGTGCTGGTGGAAGATGGCCAGACCGTGGTGATCGGTGGCGTGTATGAATTCACCGACCGCAACAGTGTCAGCAAGGTGCCGTTCCTGGGCGACGTGCCGTTCCTGGGCAATCTGTTCAAGAAGCGCGGTCGCAACAAGGACAAGGCCGAACTGCTGGTGTTCGTGACCCCGAAGGTCCTGCGCGTGGCCCGCCAGAACTGAGGCATCACATCTGCTGTATCCGACCGGGGCCGCCAAGTGCGGCCCCGCGTCGTTTGCGCGGGAGGCCCGACGATGGATTCACCGCAGGCCTGCTAGATCCACGCCGCGCCTCGCCAGTAGATCCACGCCACGCCTCCCCAGTAGATCCACGCCATGCCTCTCCAGTAGATCCACGCCATGCGTGGATAAGGCATGGGTGGATCACGTCATGCCCAATAGATCCGCCCTGCGTGGAGGCTGTTCAGCCGTTCTTGATGCCAGCAGCCGGACGGCCTGCGATGATGTGGGGAACCCGAGCCATCCCGCGCCGGTCAAAGGCCCCCATGAACCTGCCTCCGCCGATGCCCGAATCCATTTCTCCGCCGCCTGCCCCCACCACCTCGCGCCTGCATGCGGCCTTCAGCAACCTGCGCGATGCACTGTCGGCCGAGATCGTCGGCCAGGCGGCGCTGGTCGAACGCCTGCTCATTGCCTTGCTGGCCGATGGCCACCTGCTGGTGGAAGGTGCCCCGGGCCTGGCCAAGACCACGGCCATCCGGGCCTTGGCGGCGCGGCTGGAAGCAGACTTCGCACGTGTGCAGTTCACCCCGGATCTGCTGCCTTCGGACCTGACCGGTACCGAGATCTGGCGCCCGCAGGAAGGCCGTTTCGAATTCGTGCCGGGGCCGATCTTCCACCCGATCCTGCTGGCCGATGAAATCAACCGTGCGCCGGCCAAAGTGCAGTCCGCGCTGCTGGAAGCGATGGGCGAGCGCCAGGTCACCGTCGGTCGCCACACCTATGCGCTGCCGTCGCTGTTCCTGGTGATGGCCACGCAGAATCCGATCGAGCAGGAAGGCACCTTCCCGCTGCCGGAAGCGCAGCTGGATCGTTTCCTGATGCACGTACGCATTGGTTATCCGGACCAGGCGGCCGAGTCGGAGATCCTGCGGCTGGCCCGCGAGCGCGCCCGCGGCGCGCTTGGCGAGGCCGCAGCGACGCCGGAAAAACTGCCGATGCAGGATGTCTTCGATGCGCGCCGCGAGGTGCTGGAACTGCACATGGCCCCTGCGCTTGAGCGCTATCTGATCGAGCTGGTGCTGGCCTCGCGCGACCCCTCGCGCTACGACGCCTCGTTGGCGCGCCGCATCGCGTGGGGCGCCAGCCCGCGTGGCTCCATCGCACTGGAGCGCTGCGCACGGGCGCGTGCGTGGTTGGCCGGGCGTGATTTCGTTACTCCCGACGACGTGCGTGCCGTGGCCGCCGATGTGCTGCGCCACCGGGTTCTGCCCAGCTATGAAGCCATCGCCGAAGGCTGGGATGGTGAGCGCCTGGTGCAGGAGCTGCTGGCCCGGGTACCGGCGCCCTGAGCGCGCGCATGACCGGCACGACCAACGGACCTGCTCCGGTTACCAGCGAAGGCGATGGCCTGCGACCGCAACTGGCCGAGCTGGTGGCATTGCGCCGCCTGGCACAGCGTCCGCCGCCGCCTCGTCGTGGGCGCGCGGGCAGCGCCGGGCAAGCACCTTCGCCGCTGCGCGGACGCGGCATGGAATACGCAGAATCGCGCGAATACGTGGCGGGCGACGACGCGCGCCACATCGACTGGCGCGTCACCGCGCGCACCGGGCGCACGCACACCAAATTGTTCCAGGCAGAACGCGAACGGGTCACCCTGATCGTTGCCGATACTTCACCTGCGCTGTACTTCGGTACCCGCGTGCGCTTCAAGTCGGTGCAGGCAGCACGCGCTGGCGCGGTTGCGGCATGGTCCGCACAGCGCCGCGGCGACCGCATCGGTGCATTGCGCGGTAGTGATCGCGAGGCGCCGATCGCGCCGGCCGGCGGTGCCCGCGGCGTACTGCGTGTACTAGATGCACTCACGCGCTGGTACGCGCAGCCACCTGCCGACGACCTTGGCCTGGAACGCGCGCTGGACCATGCCGGTCGGGTGCTGCGCCCCGGCGCCCGGATGCTGGTACTGGCCGATCCGCAGCAGGCGATCCGGATTCCGCCGGTGCGCTGGAGCGCGTTGGCCCAGCACCATGACCTGAGTCTGCTGCTGCTGGTTGATCCGCTGGAGTTGCAGCCGCCAACGGCGCCCCTGCAGTTTCTCGCCGCGCAGCAGCGCATCGGCCTGGACCTGCGCCGCAGCGATGTGCAGGCGCACTGGCAGGCGCATTTCGTTGAACCGCTGCAGCAGCTGCGCAGCCAGCTTGCCGCGCGTCGCGTCGATGTGCAGGTGCTGTCCACCGATGCGGCCAGCGACGCCTGGCTGGCACCGGCACCGACGGAGGTGCCGGCATGAGTGCCTCCCTGCCACTGCGCGACGTGCAGTTGCCGCCCTCGCCAGCGTGGTGGCCCCCCGCACCTGGCTGGCTGATGCTGATCGCATTGGTTCTGCTGTTGCTGGCCATCGTTGCTGCGGTGGCATGGCGTCGTCATCGCCGCCGCCAGCAGTGGATGCGCGTGTTCGATCAGGAGATTGCGGCAGTGAACGGCGCGCCGTCGGAACTTGCGGCCATCGCCAGCCTGCTGCGGCGTGCGGCGCGTCAGGCGCGACCGGGTAGCGAGGCACTACGCGATGACGCGTGGTGGCAGCATATCGACCCCAAGGACACCCTGCCGCCTGCGCAGCGCAACCTGCTGGCCGAGGGGGCCTATCGTCCACACGTGGATGCCGCTGCCGTGGCCGACGTGCGCGCGTGGGCGCGGGCGCGCTACCTGGCTTTGCTGCAGGAGCGCCGCCGATGAGCGCGCTTGCAGCTTACTGGCCATGGCCGGATCTGCAGCTGGCCTGGCCGCTGGCACTGCTGGCACTGCCGTTGCCGATCCTGATGTTGGCGTGGAAGCGGCGGGCCGATCCGGGCGCTGCCTTGCGCGTGCCCTACGCCGCTGCCGAACTGGAAGCACTGGCTGGCGGCGGTCGTGTCGGCGTTTCCTGGCTGCGCAGCGGCTTGCTGTGGCTGGGCTGGCTCGCGCTGTGCGTGGCGATGGCGCGTCCGCAGCAGCTGGGTGAGGCGATCACCCCGCCGCAGGAAGGCCGGCAGATGATGCTGGCAATGGACGTGTCCGGCAGCATGAGCGAGCCGGACATGGTGCTCGGTGCGCAGGCGGTGGAGCGCTTGACCGCAGCCAAGGCGGTGCTGGCCGATTTCCTCGACCGTCGTGCCGGCGATCGCGTCGGCCTGCTGGTGTTCGGTGATCGTGCCTACACACTCACACCGTTGACTGCGGATCTGTCCAGCGTGCGCGATCAACTGCGCGACAGCGTGGTTGGCCTTGCCGGGCGCGAGACGGCCATTGGTGACGCCATCGCGCTGGCGGTCAAACGCCTGCGCAATCAGCCCGAAGGGCAGCGTGTACTGATCCTGCTGACCGACGGCGTCAGCAACGCCGGTGTGCTGGAACCTCTGCGCGCAGCCGAGCTGGCGCGTGCCGAAGGGGTGCGCGTGCACACTGTGGCGTTTGGCAGCGACGGTAGTGCGCGGTTCTTCGGCATTCCCGTGGCCGCCGACCGCGACCCGGTGGATGAGGCAACGCTGCGCAGGATCGCCGAGATGACCGGAGGCCGCTTCTTCCGTGCGCGTGACACCGACCAGCTGGCTGGCATCTATGCCGAACTGGACAGACTGGAGCCAATCGCAGCGAAGGGACCGGCACTGCGTCCGCGCAACGAGCGCTATGCATGGCCACTGGCCGTCGCCTTGCTGCTGGGTGCATTGGCGTGGGCCTGGCCGGAACGTCGCCGATGAACGCCACTTTCCTGAAGATGCCCGACTGGAGCGCGTTCGACTGGAGTGCATTCCATTTCCTGCGGCCGGACGGCTTGTGGTTGCTGGCGGCACTGCCGTTGATCGTGGCGCTGGCCATCTACCGGCAACGGCGCAGCGACGCGTGGCGGCAGGCGGTCGACGCCCATCTGCTGTCGCAGCTCCTGGCGGGCGAGGGCAAGCGACGCACGCGCCTGCCATGGGCATTGCTGTTGGGCTGGACCCTGGCGGCACTGGCGATGGCTGGCCCCAGCTGGAGGCAGCAGGCGCAGCCGATCTATCAGGCCAGTGCGCCGTTGGTGGTGGTGCTGGATCTCTCCAGCCGCATCACCGCGACCGACCTGCCACCCTCGCGCCTGCTGCAGGCGCGGGCAAAGATCGGTGCTCTGCTGCGGGCCCGTCAAGGCGGACAGGTGGGTCTGGTGGTGTATGCCGAAGATGCCTATACCGTGGCGCCGTTGACCGACGACGCTGCCAACGTGGCGCTGTACCTGGACGCGCTGTCGCCGGAGGTGATGCCGCGTGATGGACAGCGCGCCGACCGTGGCATCGACTGGGCGGTCAGGTTGCTGCGGCAGACCGGTGCCCTGCGCGGCCAGATCCTCCTGGTCAGCGACCAGGCTGACAGCGAAGCGGCGCTTGCCGCAACGCAGGCGCGTGGCCTCGGCCTGCAGGTGTCGGTGCTGGGCCTGGGCACACCATCCGGCGCCGCTTATCGCGATGGTCAAGGCCAGATCGCACAGGCCGCGCTGGATGAAACCAGCCTGCGCGCCGTCGCCACCGCAGGTGGCGGGCGTTACCAGCGCATCGCCAGCGATGATCGCGACCTGAAGGCATTGGACGTACTTGATGCCAGCGACGGCGGTGCGTTGCAGCGGCCCGGGCAGGCCCGGCAGTGGCAGGACGAAGGCTATTGGTTGTTGCCGCCGGTGATGCTGCTGGCACTGCTGGCGTTCCGTCGCCGCGCGGTGCTGGCGGCGGTGCTGGCCGTGGGTCTTCTGCCCTTGAGCGGGCAGTTGCAGGCACAGCCGCGCGCGCCCATGGCTGCGCCGACAGCGGGCACGATGTGGGAACGTGCCGACCAGCGTGAGCATGCACGCCTGGCCGAGGGTGTGCAGGCGTACCGTCAAGGTGATTTCGCCACTGCCCGCAAGCAGTTCGAAGGCATCGACAGCGATGCGGGCTGGTACAACCTCGGCAACGTGCTTGCCCGCCAGGGCGACTACGACGGTGCCATCGCCGCCTACGACAAGGCCTTGGCGCGCCACCCGCAGATGGCCGACGCCGTCGCCAACCGTGCGGTGGTCGACGCCGCGCGCAAGCGCAAGTCGTCGTCGAACAACAGCCAGGGGCAGGGCAAGGGGCAGCAGAAGCCGCAGCAGCGACAGCAGCAGAACCAGCAGGGCCAGCAAGGCCAACAAGGTCAGCAGAATCAGCAGCAGGGCCAGCAGGGCCAGCAAGGCCAGCAAGGTCAGGAGAATCAGCAGCAGGGCCAGCAAGGCCAACAAGGCCAGCAGGAACCGCAGGGCCAGCAGAACCCGGCGTCTGCAGGTGCCGGCCAGCAGGGGGCGAAGCAGGAGCCGCCGCAGGCAGCCGACGCGCAGGCCCAGGCGCAGGCCGATGCCCAGCAGCGCCAGCGCATGCAGCAGGCCCTGCAGCAGGCGCGCGCCGGCGAAGCCGGCAAGGCAGCAGTGCGCGGCGATGGCGGTACACCGCAACAGCGCGAGGAACAGCAGGCCGTGGAGGCGTGGATGCGGCGTGTGCCGGATGATCCGGGGGCACTGCTGCGGGCCAAGTTCCAGTTGGAAAACGAACGTAGAAAGAGGGAAGGGCGATGACAGGCATGGCGAGCAGGCAATTCCGGTGGCCTCTGCCTGTGCTGGCGATGCTGCTGCTGTGGCTGCCGATGGTGGCCATGGCGCAGACGCGCGCCTGGCTGGAGCAGGACAGCATCGCCGCCGGTGACGCCGTCACCCTGCACATCGAGACCGACCAGGGCGCGCCAGACTATGCACCGTTGAATGCCGATTTCGTGCTCAGCGCGCAGAGCAGCAACCGCCAGGTGCAGTGGAGCAATGGCGGCGTCCAGCAGCGCAACCTCTATACGGTTGCGTTGACGCCGCGCCGCACCGGTACGCTGCAGGTGCCTTCATTACAGGTAGGCGCAGCACGCACGGTGCCCTTGGTGCTGCAGGTAAGTGATGCCGTGGTGGCCACCCCGCAGAGCAATGCCACCGCCTTCATCGAAACCGAGGTGGATGACCCGACGCCCTACGTGCAGCAGAGCGTGGGAGTGGTGGTCAGGCTGTACTTCGCCTCGCAGCTGGCGTCGGGCGAACTGGTGCTCGACACACCCAGTGGCGCTTCGCTGCAGCGGGTGGGGGAGGATCGCAGCGACGTGCGCCAGGTCAACGGCCGTCGCTACAACGTGGTCGAACGTCGCTTCCTGCTGATCCCCGAGCGCAGCGGGGCGTTGCGCCTGCCGGGCGCGCGCTTCACCGGCCGCAGTGCAGGTGGATTCTTCGATGACTTCTTCGGGAGCGGTGGCGATGGCCGCATGAATGCCGTCGGTGCCGAACGCACGCTGCAGGTGCAGGCGCAACCGGCTCAGGCCGTGCAGCCGTGGCTGCCCCTGCACAGTCTGCAATTGCGCTACACCGCTGCACCCAGCAGTGCGCGCACGGGCGAAGCGGCCACCGTGATGGTCGAAGCGATCGCCAACGGCGCTACCCGGGCCCAGTTCACCGATCTGCCCGTGCCCGACCTCGGCGACGCCGCACAGGTGTTCGCCGAACCTGCCCAGTACGAGGAGACCTTCAACGGCAGCACGCCACGCCTGAAGATCACCCGTCGCTACTCGATCGTGCCGCGGCAGGTTGGATCCCTGCGCGTGCCGGGGCCGCGCGTGGCCTGGTGGAACGTGGACAGTGGCAGTGCCCAGCAGGCCAGCCTGCCGGATCTGGAACTGGCCGTGGCCGCAGGCCGGGCCGGCGCGCCGGTGGCACAACCGATCGATACCGATGCCGCGCTGCCGGAAGACGCCGCACCCGCCGCTGCATCCTCTCTTGCACCCACCGCAGCAGGTCCCCGGCCGTGGCCGTGGATGGCTGCCGCCGCAGGCCTGGCGCTGCTATGGCTGTTGACCCTGGCATGGGGATGGCGACGTGGCCGCCGTGCCGTCGCCCACACCCGTCCGGTTCCCCGGCCAGGAGCCAGTGCCCCTGCAACGTCCTCGCGTGCCAGCGTGGCCGAGCTGCGCCGGGCGATCGATGGCGAGGGCTTTGACCAGGTAGAGGCGCTGCTGTGTTCGATGGCCGGCGTGGAACGCCTGGAACAGGTGATCGAGCGCCTGGCCGATCCGGCCCAGCGGCAGACCCTGCAGGCGTTGCAGCAGGCGCGCTGGGGCGGGATGGGGGATGTCAGCGCGCTGCGGGCCCGCCTGCGCGAAAGCTTCCGTGACGGACCGCACTGGTCGGCGGCCACCGGCGCCATCGACACTGGGCTGCCGCCGCTGTATCCACCGCGGCAACCCTGAACCGGCGCGGCTTGCGCGCTTTGTTAGAGTAGATTCATTTTTCGAGGAATCCCGCGCATGACAGCAGCTGCTGCCGACAAGAAGAAGTTGCCCCTGCATTGGAAGATGGGCATCGGCTTTGCGATCGGCCTGGTCCTGGGACTGATCGTGCATGCCCTGGGCGGCAGCGTCGACGGCCTGCAGACCGGTGCCAAGTGGGTAATGGACTACGTCACCACCCCGGCGTCGGGCCTGTTCCTCAACCTGATCTTCATGCTGATCGTGCCGCTGATCTTCTCGGCGCTGATCATGGGCGTGTCGGAGATGGGCGACATCCGCGCCCTTGGCCGCATCGGCTGGAAGACGCTGGCCTACACCGTGCTGCTGTCCGGCATCGCGGTGGGTATCGGCCTGGTGCTGGTCAACCTGCTCAAGCCCGGTGCCGGCGTCGACCCGCAGGTGGCCGCGCTGATGCTGTCGGAGAATGCCGAGCGCAGCAAGGAAATCGTTGCTGGCATCCATGGCACGCCGAAGGGCATGGACATGCTGCTGTCGATCGTGCCGAGCAACGTGCTGCAGGCCGCCTCCGACAATGGCGCGATCCTGTCGCTGATGTTCTTCGCGCTGATGTTCGGCATCGGCATGGTGCTGACCGACGAGGCCAAGGTCGCCCCGCTGCGTCGCGCCATTGAAGGCGTGTTTGAGATCTCGATGACCCTGATCAACCTGGTCATCCGCCTGGCGCCGTATGCAGTGGCCTGTTTCATGTTCAACCTGGCCGCGCTGTTCGGTTTCGATCTGATCATCCGCCTCGGCGCCTACGTGGGTGTGGTGGTGCTGGCGTTGGGCCTGCACATGGTGGTGACCTACGGCACCGCGGTATGGCTGTCGGGCCGTTCACCGCTGGCGTTCTTCCGCCAGACCCAGGAGGCCACGGTGATGGCCTTCTCCACCGCCTCCAGCAACGCCACCCTGCCGACCGCGCTGCGCGTGGCCGACCAGATGGGCCTGCCGCAGCGCGTGTCGCGCTTCGTGCTGACCGTGGGCGCCACCGCCAATCAGAACGGCACCGCGCTGTTCGAGGGCGTGACGGTGATCTTCCTGGCCCAGTTCTTCGGTGTCGACCTGAGCATCGGCCAGCAGGTCATGGTGATGGCGGTCTGCATCCTTGGTGGTATCGGTACGGCCGGTGTGCCGTCCGGCTCGCTGCCGGTGGTGGCGATGATCTGTGCGATGGTCGGCGTCAATCCGCTGGGCATCGGCCTGATCCTGGGCGTGAACCACTTCCTGGACATGTGCCGCACCGCGCTGAACGTGACCGGCGACCTGGCCCTGACCACGCTGGTGGCCAAGGGCGAAGCGCCGGACACTCCGGCCGAGGCCGCTGCCGCCGCGGCCCGTCTGGACAACTGACCCAGGCAATACCTGATCGGGGTCGGATCCCTTTCCGCAGGAAGGGGCTCCGACCCCTCTTCATATGCGGAATCCAGCGCAGATCACGACGTTGCCGGCCAACGGCCGGCACTACCGCCCTGGCCGACCTGACCCTGCCGGGCGTCTGTGGGACAATAGGCCGCCCGCAGTTCCGCGGCCGCCTCCCGATTCCGACAGAACCATGACGCAGCCTACCCGTCGCCAGTTGGCCAACGCCATCCGCTTCCTCGCCGCCGATGCGGTTGAAACCGCAAAGTCCGGCCATCCCGGCATGCCCATGGGCATGGCCGACATCGCCGAAGTCCTCTGGAACGACTACCACCGTCACAATCCGAACAATCCGCAGTGGTTCAACCGCGACCGCTTCGTGCTGTCCAACGGCCACGGCTCGATGCTGCAGTACGCGCTGTTGCACCTGAGCGGGTATGACCTGCCGATCGAGCAGCTGAAGGCATTCCGCCAGCTGGGCAGCCACACCGCTGGCCATCCGGAGCGTCACGAGACCCCGGGCGTGGAGACCACCACCGGTCCGCTGGGCCAGGGTTTCGCCAACGCCGTCGGTTTTGCCTTGGCCGAGAAGCTGCTGGCACAGCGCTTCAACCGCCCGGAGCTGGAAATCGTCGACCACCGCACCTGGGTGTTCATGGGCGATGGCTGCCTGATGGAAGGCATTTCCCACGAAGCCGCCTCGCTGGCCGGCACCTGGGGCCTGCACAAGCTGGTCTGCTTCTGGGATGACAACCACATCTCCATCGACGGCAACACCGAAGGCTGGTTCACCGACAACACCCCGGAGCGTTTCGAGGCCTATGGCTGGAACGTGGTCCGTGGCGTCGATGGCCACGATCCGGAGAGCATCAAGGCCGGTATCGAAGCGGCCCTGTCGCAGGACGGCAAGCCGACCCTGATCTGCTGCCGCACCACCATTGGTTTCGGCTCGCCGAACAAGTCCGGCAAGGAATCCAGCCACGGCGCACCGCTGGGCAAGGACGAACTGGAAGCCACCCGCAAGGCGCTGGACTGGAACTACGGCCCGTTCGAGATTCCCGAAGAGATCTACGCCGGCTGGCGTGCCGGCGGTACCGGCACCCTGCGCCAGGCCGAGTGGGAGCAGCAGTTCGACAAGTACGCTGCGCAGTACCCGGCCGAAGCTGCTGAACTGACCCGCCGCTCGCATGGCGATCTGCCGGCCGACTTCATCGCCAAGGCCGACGCCTACATCGCCCAGGTTGCCGCCGAAGGCCAGACCATTGCGTCGCGCAAGGCGTCGCAGCTGGCCATCGAGGCGTTCGCGCCGCTGCTGCCGGAAATCGTGGGCGGTTCGGCTGACCTGGCGCACTCCAACCTGACCCTGTGGAAGGGCAGCAAGTCCGTCGCCACCGACGATGCCAATGCCAACTACGTGTACTACGGTGTGCGCGAGTTCGGCATGACCGCGATCGCCAATGGCCTGGCCCTGCACGGTGGTTTCATCCCGTTCGACGCCACCTTCCTGGTGTTCAGCGATTACGCCCGCAATGCCGTGCGCATGAGCGCGCTGATCCCGGCCCACGCCATCCACGTCTACACCCACGACTCGATCGGCCTGGGCGAAGACGGCCCGACCCACCAGCCGGTGGAGCATCTGGCCTCGCTGCGCTACATCCCGAACAATGACGTGTGGCGCCCGTGCGATGCCGTCGAGTCGGCCGTGAGCTGGAAGGCTGCGATCACCCGTCAGGACGGCCCGAGCTGCCTGGTGTTCAGCCGCCAGAACCTGCCGCACCAGCCGCGCGATGCTGAGCAGATCGCACAGATCGAGCGCGGTGGTTACGTGCTGGCCGATGCTGCCGGCACTCCGGACGTGATCCTGATCGCCACCGGTTCGGAAGTCTCACTGGCGACCGAAGCGAAGGCGCAGCTGGATGCGGCCGGCCTGAAGACCCGCGTGGTCTCGATGCCGTCCACCGATGTGTTCCTGCGCCAGGATGCGGCCTACCGCGAATCGGTGCTGCCGAACGCCGTGCGCAAGCGCGTGGCCATCGAAGCTGGCGTTACCGGCTTCTGGCGCCAGTTCGTCGGCCTGGACGGTGCAGTGATCGGTATCGACACCTTCGGTGCCTCGGCCCCGGCCGACAAGCTGTACCAGCACTTCGGCATCACCACCGCGCACGTGGTGGAAGCAGCCAAGGCGCTGTAAGTCCCGCTGCAATGGAATAGGGAAAAGGCCGGCGAAAGCCGGCCTTTTCTTTTCCGGGCGAAACGGATCGCCCGCCGTGCCCGTAGATCCACGCCACGCGTGGACGCGCGTTACATCGTGTCCCGCACGTCCATCAGCGCAAACCCCAGCAGATTCAATCCGCGCCACCGCGCCGGGTTGTGGGCGTCGGCGTGATCCTTGGCCAGGCCGATTCCCCAGATAAAATCCACCGGACTGGCTTCCACCAGAACCTGGTCTGCCGTGGCGCGCAGAAAATCACCCAGCGCCGCATTCTGCGAGAACTTGGCCCGATTGCCTTCGACCACCAACGCATAGCGCGCCTGCGTCCATTGGGCATCGTCGAAGCCTTCGATCCTGCGGCCCAGTGCCTTGGCGCCCTCCGGCGTCGCACTGGCCAGTATCTGGTCGAGCATCTTCGTGTCGCCGAACAGGCGCGCTTTGCCGGCCATCATGTAGTGTTCTGCGGTGCGGTAGTGCACGCCATCGATGCTGAAACCCGCGTCATACCACTGGCTGAAACACGAAGCCGAC
Organism: Stenotrophomonas sp. MYb57; assembly: GCF_002966815.1. Taxonomy (NCBI): domain Bacteria; kingdom Pseudomonadati; phylum Pseudomonadota; class Gammaproteobacteria; order Lysobacterales; family Lysobacteraceae; genus Stenotrophomonas; species Stenotrophomonas sp. MYb57. Next base: position 3,744,880 of record NZ_CP023271.1, on the reverse strand, counting down.
ACGCCTATGCGCGGCGGCTGGTGGCCCCAGAAGCACAGATAACGCAGGTGTTCGCCATCGGCTTGGCGGCGTTGCAGATCATGCAGGAAACGGGAATCGTCGTTCATCGGTACAGGATATCGCGCCGCGCTACTGTGGTAGGTGCCAACCTTGGTTGGCACTGATCGTTGTCCGCCGGGCATGGCCCGGCGCTACCCTCCGCGCGATCACGCGGTGCGCGCCAGGGCCAGCCTCAACAACCGTGCATTGAGCCGTTCGCCGAAGTCCTTGGGCGACTGCAGTTCCATCCGCTGCAGATACACCGCGTCACCATCACCTGCAGGCTGCCACAGCGCGTCCCACACGGTACGCAGCTTGCTGCCGCGCGTCTGTGTATTGGCTTTCAGCCAGCCCAGTGCCTTCACCAGTACCTGTTCGATCTCGGTGAAGTCGCTGCCCAACGGGTAATCGGGCAGGGTGCCATCGTTGCGGAACGGCGCCAGCGCCGCCGCCAGGGCCTGGGGTGTGTTGCGCTGCTGCCGCTGCGCATCAGGTTGCGCCGTAGCGGCCAGCTTGCGTGCCGAAAAGGCCTGCTGCAGCAGGGCGCCCTGGAACGGCGCTTCGGTGATGGCCGCCATCGCGTGCACACAGTCGTCGTCGGTCAGGCCACGCACGTCGGCGATGCCGTACTCGTTGAGATAGACGTCACGCAGGTGGCGCGGAATGGTCGTGTGCCCGTAGTTCCAGCGCACGTTGGATTCGCGCTGGCCGCGGTCATCACGGGCAGCGCGGAACATCAGCACACTGCGCGCTTCCGGCAGGGCGTGCGCCATCGCCACGAAGTTGTACTGGCCGCCCACGCCGGAGACCACACGGCCATCCTCCAGCGCGTCGGATACCGCCGCGCCCAGCGCGGTGGCCATCATGCAGGAATTGAAGAAGCGGGCGTGACGGCGCTGCAGGCGCTCCAGCGTTTCGTTGCCACCGTACAGCTGGTTGATCTCGCTGATGCGGCGCATGCCGATCGCCCGGCATTCGTCCTCGGGCAGGGTGCGCAGCCATTCGTAGAATTCGGATGAGCCCAGGTAGAACGCGCCGTGCAGGTATTCGCCCTCGGCCTCCAGCGTGGCATGGTCGATGGACAGCGTGCTGCCGTTCTCGATGCGCTGCATCAGTGCCAGATCGTCATGCACCTTGCGCTTGATCACACCGGTCTGCACCAGCCGGCGGAAGCCCTCGTTGAGCATTTCGCTGCAGCCGTACAGGCCGATCTCGAACGGGTCCAGTCCGCCGATCTCCTGTACCAGCGGATGGCTGGCCAGTTGCGGATCCAGCGCGTTCAACACGCGGCGGTAGCGTGCGTTGTCGGTGTGGCGCAGTACCAATGCGTGGCTGAGTGCATCGGCCAGGGTGCCGATGCCGATCTGCAGGGTGCCACCGTCGCGCACCAGGGTGCTGGCATACAGGCCGATGGCGTAGTCGGCGTCGGCCACCGGTTGCCGTGGCAGGCCGAACAACGCCGGATACGGCGCTGGCGGGGTGATGACCAGATCGAAGAAGGACACGTCCACCGTGGCCGTGCCGCCCAGATAGGGCAGCTGCGGATCGATCTCGGCGACCAGCAGCGGGCGTGGCAGGCCGCGTGCGGTCATCGCGTCCAGCGTGTCCTGGGTGATGTCGTTGTTGCAGGACAGCGAAAGGCGCCGGTCGTCCGGGCGCATCGCCACTTTCTGCACGACCACCTGCGGCGCGCGCTGCGCTACCGCGTCGGCAGCGTGGGTGTAGTTGAGGCTGGTGTAGCTGGATTGCGCCAGTCGCGAACCGAGCAGGGCACCGGACTGCATGTAGAACTCTTCCACCTGCACGTGTGCCGGCAGCGCGTCGCGGGCGATTGCATCGGCGTAGGCCAGGCGCGGGAAGTCTTCACCGAAATGGCGGGCCGCGAACGGCGCCAGGAAACGCGCTTCCAGGCCGTTGCCCGTTGCCTGCGGCGGGTTCAGTGACAGCGCGGTATACAGCTGCAGCGGCCGCGACGGGTCCTGTTCGACGCGCGCATACAGGGCGTTGAGCAGGCGGTGTGGTTTACCCAGCGCCAGCGGCGCACCGATCCGCAGCGGCCCATCCACGCGCGCAAACAGCCAGTCAACGGCGGCGTCGAGGTCGGTGAGGTGTTCGGTCATCCGGGGCGGTCCTGCTTGGGGGAGTGCTGGCATTACAGCATGTCGGGCTTGAACCGCCGTCGACGCGAGACTTCGGCACCGGACACCATGAACTGCCCATCGCCCCGGTAATGCACCGTGCGTGGCAGCTTTGGGCGAGGCGCAACATGGGCGCGCACGATTTCCCAGATGAACAGGTTGCTCGATTCGACCTGGCTGTCGTCATGCAGGCGGCACTCGAAGCTGGAATGGCACTGGCCCACCAGCGGTGCCCCCACCTCCCGGGCTGGCATCGCATCCAGGCCGAACCGTTCGAACTTGTCCACGTCACGGCCGCTGCAGTTGCCGATATCGACCACCGTGTCCAGCAGCTCCACGCCCGGGATGTTGATCACGCATTCGCCGCTGCTGCGGGCCAGGCTGAAGCTATGGTTCTCGTTCCACAGGTAGGTGGCCACCAGCGAGGGCGAGAAGCCCATCACCATGTGCCAGCCCATCGTCATCAGGTTGCGCTGGCCTTGCCAGGCGGTGCTGACCAGCACGATGGGGCCGGGTTCGAGGAAGCGCCGGGCCTGCTCGACCGGGAAGTCACGTTTGCGCAAGGGCTTCATGCCGGTACCCGCGGTGGAGGCCCCCCATGCTGGCGCAGGCGTGATGAATTACCGGTCGAGGGGTTGACAGTCGATTCGATTACGCGCGTAATCGAATCGTCGATTACGGATGTAAACCATGACCCCTATCAGCGAAGCCGAAGCCGTTGTGATGGAGGTGCTGTGGCAGCAGGCACCGCGCAGCGCCGACGAGGTGGTGGCCGCACTGGCGCACCGCGACTGGGCTGAGCCGACCATCAAGACCCTGCTCAACCGCCTGCTGACCAAGAGCGCGATCGCCGCCGAGCGCGATGGACGGCGCTACCTGTACCGGCCGCTGCTGCAGCGCCAGGCCTGGGTGGAGGCGCAGAGCCAGGACTTCATCGGCCGTGTCTTCGAAGGGCGCGTGGCACCGCTGGTCGCGTATTTCAGCGAACGCGGCCAGCTCAGCGCGCAGGACATCGCCGAACTGAAGAAGCTGATCCAGGAGCTGGACCATGAATGAGCTGCTCGACGGACTGTGGCAGGCCAGCTTGTGGTTGGCGGTGGGCGTGATCCTGCTGGCGGTGACGCGGCCGTTGCTGGTGCGATTGGGCGGCGCCGGGCTGGCTTACCGCAGCTGGTGGCTGCTGCCCCTGCTGTTGGCCACGCTGTTGATTCCCCTGCCACAGGTCGCGCTGTTGCAGCGTGTGCCGACCTTGCCGCTGAAGGTCGTGCCGGAAGCCGTGGACAGCCTGCCAACGGCGTCGCTGCAATGGCCCTTGCTGCTGTTGGTGGTGTGGGCGCTGGGCGCGGGCGTCTGCCTGTTGCGCGACCTGCGCGCACAGCGCCGCTTCGAACGCGGCATGGGCGGCCTGCAGGCACGCGCCGATGGCAGCTGGCAGGCCAGTGGCGATCCCGGGCTGCCGGCGCTGGTGGGCCTGTGGCGGCCGCGCATCGTGGTCGGCCCCGATTTCGACCAGCAGTTCACTGCACAGGAGCAGGCACTGATCCTGCAGCACGAGCACAGCCATCGTCGCAATGGCGATCACTGGGCCAACGGCGTACTGCTGCTGATGCGCGCGGTGTTCTGGTTCCATCCGCTGCTGCCATGGGCCGCACGCCGTTTCCTGCGTGACCAGGAACTGGCCTGCGACGCCCGCACCATTGCCCCGCAGCCTGCGCTGCGCGGCCTCTACGCCAGCACGCTGCTGAAGGCGCAGCTGGTCCATCCGGTTGCGCCGGCGGTATGCCACTGGCGCAGCCAGCCTGTGTTGAAGGAGCGTATCGCCATGTTGAAGCAGTCCAAGCGGAAGGCATTGCCGTGGGTGTCGGGGCAGGTGCTGGTGGTCGGGTTGTGCCTGGGCGTGGGGGCAGTGGCGTGGGCCAGCCAGAGTGGGACAGCGGGCGTGCCGTCGATCAACGTAGAACCGTTCGAATATGCTGGAGAAGACGCGGCCGAAGCGGGGCTCGACCGTCCGATCCAGGTCGACAAGATGTCGCCGCCCTCGTATCCGAAGTCTGCGATCGAGCAGCGTCAGGTAGGCGTGGTGAACCTGCGCGTGCAGGTGGATGCCAAGGGACACCCCGCCGATGTGCAGGTGCTCAGCGCCACCAATCCGGGCGTGTTCGAAGCGGTATCGATTGCAGCAGCGCGAAGCTGGACCTATCGCCCGGCGCTGAAGAACGGCAAGCCGGTGGCGGGCGCTGTACGCATTCCGATCACCTTCGCCATGGATGAGAGCGACGAGGTGACGGAGACCGCCAGGTGATGCGCATCGCGCTGCTGTTGGCAGTGGGGATGCTGGCAGGCTGCGCCACCCAGGAACGGTTGACCACCGTCGATACCCGCAATGAGAGTGTCGGCCATCAACGCCTGCATGCGGAAGGGAAAGGCGGCAGCGGCCAGGTGCAGGCGTACACGCTGGGAGCGACCGAAGGCTATCGGATGCCGCAGCTGTATGCGGCGCCGGATCCGCAGATCGGTGATCGTGACCCGCGCACCGAGCTGGCGCCGACCACGATCTGCCTGCAGGTGGTGATCGATGCCGAAGGCGCTGTCGAGCGAAGCCTGGCGCTGGTCGACCGCAGCGAATGCGCGGCAGGCGCGGCGAGCGAGAATGCGCCGCTGTTGCAGGCTGCGCAGGAGGCGGTGGCGATGTGGAAGTATTCGCCCGCCGCGGTCTGCCACTTCGCCCCCGGCAAGGTGCCGAGCGACCGTGGCGACTGCCAAGGCGCCGAGCGCGTCGAACCGGTGCCGGTGAGCCTGCTGTATGCCTTCACCTTCGAGATCGTGAAGGGCCAGCATGTGGTGCACACGCAGGGCAAATGACGGGGTGTCATTGCTGGCGCGATGAGGCGATCGTGCGGGCCCTACGCGCCGCCCTGGATGTTGGCCTTCACCGCTGGCTGCATCAGCTGCGGTTCTGCCAGGGTCGCATCACGCGCCTGGCGCACGCTGACGAACTCCGCCTCGGCCACGCCTTCATGCACGTGGATGTTGTGCGCGCGCTGTTCACCAATGGTGGTTTCGTTGGCGAAATCGCGTCCGCCCGGGCCGTAGTCGTGGCAGACGAATACGCGGGTGGCAGCGGGCAGGGCCAGCAGGCGCTGGATCGAGCGGTACAGCTGCGCAGCATCGCCGCCGGGGAAATCGCAGCGTGCGGTGCCGCCATCGGGCATGAACAACGAATCGCCGGTGAACAGCGCATCGTCGATCAGATAGGCGATGCTGTCGCTGGTGTGGCCGGGTACGGCGATGATGCGCCCCTGCAGTTCACCCAGTGCGAAGGTCTCGCCATCAGCGAACAGGTGATCGAAGACGGCATGTTCCTCGGGCAGCTGCAGGCCATAGCGCGGTGCAAACGTGGCCTGCACCGCACGGATGCCTTCGCCGATGGCCAGCGTCGCATGCGGGAACCGTTGCTTGAGCCGACGTCCTGCCGACACGTGGTCGGCATGGGCGTGGGTTTCCAGCAGCCAGCGCACGTGCAGCTGCTGTTGCGCGATGGCATCGAGCATCGCGCGCACCGGCGATTCGCTGCTGGCGTCGGTATCCGGGTCGTAATCCAGTACCGGGTCGATCAGCGCGGCCTCGCTGCTGGCCGGGTCGCTGACCAGGTAGCTGAAGGTGTTGCTGTCACGGTGGAAGAACGATTGCACCTGGACCGACATCGGGCACTCCTCAGCGTGTGGCGAGCACGCGGTTCAGCAACTGCGCCAGGTTTTCACCGGCCAGTCGCAGCTGCGCTTCGGCCACCGGCCGGTAGCGCGTGGTGTAGTCGTCGCCGATCTTACGCGAGGCAGGGTAAACGCCAGGTTGCACCGAAATGCGGCAGCTGGCTTCAGCCCAGCTGACCGGATCGCGCTGCGGGTTGGACTGGCGTGCCAGCTTCGGCGCCGGCAGTGCGCGCAGCACCGGCAGGTAACCGGCATCGTCGACCTTGCGGGTGTTGAGCATGCCGCTGTCCCACAGCGAGTGCAGGTTGGTACCGCGGTTGCCGAACTGCAGCTGGAAATCGTTGCCGCCCTTGTCGTGGCCGTAGCCGGCGTGCATCGGCTGGTGGATGTCACCGACCAGATGCACGACGAATTTCAGCGCCTGCAGGCGCTCGCCATCGGTCAGGCTGCGGTCGCCGAGGATCGCGCTCTGCGCCTTCAGCGCTTCGACGATGCAGTTGCCGCTCTTGCAGTGCTTCGGCGCCTCGTAGTGGCAGCCATCTTCGGCGATGTTGACGTAGTGCCAACCGGCCGAGCGACGGCCCAGGCCCGGGTCCTTGGCGCGCAGCTGGTCGGCCCAGGGCGCGATGCTGGCAAGGGTGGCGCCGGGTTCGGTGGCCAGCAGGCGGTCGACTTCAGCGCGCGTGGTCGGGTTGAGGCGGCTGTCGGCGACTTCGGCGACCAGGCGGTGGCCTTGCGCGCCCCAGGCATGGGCGGGTGCGGACAGGGTCAGCAGGGCCGGCGCGAGGGCGGCGGCGAGGAACAGGGAGTGCAATGCTTTCATCCGCTCATTCTAGCCAGCGGGGGAGAAGGGTGGTTGATGGAAAGCGGCGCGTTCATTGTCGTCGGGGTGTGTGCGGCCGGGGCAGGCAGTGCGGGACACGCCGTAAACCCATCCTTGGGGGCTCGATGGCGCCATCCATGGCGCCAACGGTCCCGCTCTACCTGCCCCGACCGCACACCTCCAACATGGTCGCGGTGGCGGATGCAAACGTCAGAAGCAGAATCAGAGTCAAATGCAGGATCGCATCCGGCCGATGGCAACTGGGTCATGCGGGTGCCGGCTTCTGCTTGCGCCTGCGCGCGCGGAAAAATGGAAGGGGTGGGGCAAGTGGGTTGCTCAGGACCGTTCGCCGCATGGATGCGGCGATCGAGCCTACATGGACGTATTTACGGCGTGTCCTGAGCAACTCACTTGCCCCGCCCAAACGCAGATCCACGCTCTGTACCAACAAAAAAGCCCCGGCACACACATACCGGGGCAACATGCTGCGAGGGTTTTGCCTGTAGCGGGGGAGCGGGGGCGCAGCCCCCGCTAATCAACCCCTTAGAACTTGAAGACGTAGGACGCGCCGTAGACCAGCGGATCGATGTTGACCGTGCCGATCTTCTCGCCATCCAGCTTCACCTTGCTGTCGATGTCGATCCAGCGCATGTCCACGCGCAGGGCGCCCTTCTCGCCAATCGCAAAGTCGATGCCCGCATGCGCGGCCAGGCCCCACGAATCCTGCAGCTTCAGCTTGCTGCCTGCCAGCGCACCGGTGGTGTCTTCGCTGAAGAAGGTCGTGTAGTTCAGGCCGGCGCCCACGAACGGCGACACCTTGCCCTTGCTGTTGAAGTGGTACTGCAGGGTGACCACCGGCGGCAGCTGCTTGGTGCTGCCCACGCGGCCCAGGCCGTTGATGTTGATGTCGTGCTTGAACGGCAGCGCCGCCAGTACTTCGATGCCCAGGTTGTCGGCGATGAAGTACTCACCGGTGATGGTCGGCTTGACGTCGTTGTCGACGTCGACCTTCAGCGTGCCGCCGGCCAGCCAGCCGTTGTTCGACTTCGGGGCGACCTGGTGCACGCCAGCGGAAAGGGTCCAGTCGCCCTTGGACTGGGCCATGGCCGGGGCAGCGGCCAACGACAGGGCGGCGGCCAGGCTGGCCACGATCAGGGGGGAGGTCTTGCGCATGGGGGTGATCTCGTTGCTGGGTGGATGTGGCCAGTCTCGGCCTCACGCCGCGCTAACGCTTTGATCCGGATCAAATCCTGTCCGGCCCCCGTCCCGGCGGCGGGCTTGGCCGGCGGTGGTCAAGGCCGGCCTGCTAGACTTGTGGGCCCTATCCACCCCGCCGCACCTGTCGCGGCTGCAGGAGCTTGAGAACATGGCAATCAAGGTTGGTATCAACGGTTTCGGTCGCATCGGGCGTAACGTCCTGCGCTCGGCGGTGCTGAACTTCGGCGACGACATCGAAATCGTGGCCATCAACGATCTGCTGGAGCCGGATTACCTGGCCTACATGCTCAAGTACGACTCCGTGCACGGCCGTTTCAAGGCCGACGTAGCCGTCGATGGCAAGGATCTGCTGGTCAACGGCAAGAAGATCCGCCTGACCCAGGAACGCGATCCGTCCAACCTGAAGTGGGACGAAGTCGGCGTTGACGTCGTGCTCGAAGCCACCGGCCTGTTCCTGGACAAGGTCAGTGCGCAGAAGCACATCGATGCCGGCGCCAAGAAGGTCATCCTGTCGGCACCGTCGAAGGACGACACGCCGATGTTCGTGTTCGGCGTGAACGACAAGACCTACGCTGGCCAGGCGATCATCTCCAACGCCTCGTGCACCACCAACTGCCTGGCGCCGCTGGCCAAGGTCATCAATGACAAGTGGGGCATCAAGCGCGGCCTGATGACCACCGTGCATGCGGCCACCGCCACGCAGAAGACCGTCGATGGCCCGTCCAACAAGGACTGGCGCGGCGGCCGCGGCATCCTGGAGAACATCATTCCGTCCTCCACCGGTGCCGCCAAGGCCGTCGGCGTGGTCATCCCGGAACTGAACAAGAAGCTGACCGGCATGAGCTTCCGCGTCCCGACCTCGGACGTGTCGGTGGTCGACCTGACCGTCGAGCTGGAAAAGGAAGCCACCTACGCCGAGATCTGCGCCGAAGTGAAGGCACAGAGCGAAGGCGCGCTGAAGGGCATCCTGGGCTACACCGAAGACAAGGTGGTGGCCACCGATTTCCGCGGTGAAACCCACACCTCGGTGTTCGACGCAGACGCCGGCATCGCGCTGGACGGCACCTTCGTCAAGCTCGTGTCGTGGTACGACAACGAGTGGGGCTATTCCAACAAGTGCCTGGAAATGGCCAAGGTCGTCGCAGCCAAGTAAGGCCTGCGAAGATCGTCGCGCGAACCCCGGCCTGGCCGGGGTTCGTCGTTTAAGGGGCCCGGCCTGACGTAGCATGGGCCCGTCGACCGCCGCCATCGTGGCGCGGGATCGCATTGGAAGGCGAGGAATGGAAGCACTCTTGGTCCTGGCAGTACTGGTCCTGCTGGCGATACCGCTGCTGCTGGTGGTGGCGCTGGTGATGATTGCCGGCCTGCGCCGGCGGGTCGCCGCGCTGGAAGCCGCACAGAGCGTGCAGGTCGCGCCCAACCCGGCAGGGACCGTAGACCGTGCGTCCTCGGCCGTGGCCGAGCCGCCGCGCGCGCCTGCGGCAACACGTGAACCCAGCAGCGAGCCCTCGTTCCTGCGGCCCACGGCGGCCACGGCCCCGCCGCCGGTTGCCGCCCGCGAGGACCTGCCGCCACCGGTCCAACCGGCGCGTCCGTCGCCGCCACCGCCGTTGCCACCTGAGCCCACATTGCCGCCCTTGCCAGCGGAACCGGCCCTGCCGAACCTGGTCGAGCGCGCGATCGGTGCGGTCAAGCACTGGTTCACCCAGGGCAATGTGCCGGTGAAGATCGGCATGCTGGTGCTGTTGGCCGGCGTTGCTGCGCTGCTCAAGTACGTCAGCGACCAGGGCTGGCTGGTGGTGCCGGTCGAGCTGCGGCTGGCGGGCATCACCGTCGGTGCGCTGGGCCTGCTGGCCTTCGGCTGGCACCAGCGCGAGCGCCGGCGGATGTTCGCGCTGGCCCTGCAGGGGGGCGCCATCGGCGTACTGCTGCTGACCATCTTCGCTGCCTTCAAGCGTTTCGATCTGCTCGCGCCCGGCTTCGCTTTTGCCAGCTCGATCGCGCTGGTGGCGGGGCTGTGCGTGCTGGCGGTCGTGCAGAACTCGAGGACGTTGGCAGTGCTGGGCATCCTGGCCGGCTTCATGGCGCCGCTGTGGCTGTCCACCGGCAGTGGCAACCACGTCGGCTTGTTCAGCTACTACGCAGTGCTCAACGCGGGCATTTTCGCCATTGCCTGGTATCGCCCGTGGCGTGTGCTGAACCTGCTGGGTTTCGCGTTCACCTTCGGCATCGGCACCTTCTGGGGCGTGCTGCAGTACGACGCGGCCAAGTTCGCCAGTACCGAACCGTTCCTGCTGCTGTTCTTCGTCTTCTATCTGCTGATTCCGTTGTTGTATGCGCGCCGGCAGCCGGCCGGGCGTCGCGATCTGGTCGACGGCAGCCTGGTGTTCGGCACGCCGCTGATCGCCTTCTCGTTGCAGGCCGGCATGCTGCACGAACAACCGATGACGCTGGCCCTGTGCGCGCTGGGCCTGGCAGCGATCTATGCGCTGCTGGCACGGGCCCTGATCGCACGCGCGTCGTACACGGTGCTGGCGCAGTCGCATGCAGTACTGGCGGTGGGCTTTGCGACGCTGGCGGTGCCGCTGGCATTGTCGGCGCGGGCCACCGGTGCGGTGTTCGCGCTGGAAGGTGCCGGCCTGGCGTGGCTGGGGTTGCGCCAGAAGCGCTGGTTGCCGCAGGTGACCGGTGCGCTGCTGCAGCTCGCCGCCGCATTCGCATTCGTGGTGGGCGCCGACCATTGGCACCAGGACCAGCGTTTCCTGCTCAACCCGACCGCGATCGGCGCACTGCTGCTGGCCGTGGCGGGTTTCGCGGCGGCGTGGAGCTATCAGCGCAGGCAGCGCCATGACATCGCCCTGGCGTACTACCTGTGGGGCCTGCTGTGGTGGTTGGGCGGTCTGGTGCATGAAATCGGCCGCTTCTTCCAGCATTCGGCGCAGGCCGACGCGGTGTTGGTGCTGGCCGCCGTCACCGCCTGGCTGGCCTCGGAGGTGCAACGCCGCATGCCGGCACGTGCGCTGGGCGTGACCGCGTTGGCGATGCTGGCCGCCGGCTTCCCGCTGGCCCTGCTGCAGAGCGATGCCCACCAGCAGCCGTTTGCCGGCTATGGCGCATTGGCGTGGGCGGTGTTCGCCGTGCTCGGCGTGCGCAGCCTGCTGTGCCTGCGCCAGGGCAGCGGCGGCGTGGCCCGTATCGCGCAGTTCCTGTGGTGGCTGCTGTGGCCGTCGCTGCTTTCGCTGCTGGCCCTGTGGGGTGGCGGCGACGCGCGCCTGGCGCAGGGTTGGACGGCATTGCTGGTCACGTTGCCGTGGCTGCTGCTGGCGGCGCTGTCGCTGTGGCGCTGGAACGTGCTGCGCTGGCCGCTGGGTGCTGCGTTTGACCCGGTGCGCCTGCCGCTGCAGTGTGTGATTTTCGCGCTGCTGGCGCTGGCCTGGTTGTTCGGCCTGACCCTGGCGGGCGACGCCACGCCGTTGCCGTGGTTGCCGCTGCTCAATCCTGCCGAACTGGCACAGTGGGTCAGCCTGCTGCTGATCGCGCGCTGGCTGTATGACCCGCAGGGACCAGCGCAGCTGCAGCGGTTGCGTGTGCCGGTGCTGGCCGTGGCCGGTTTCATCGCGTTGACCAGCACCGTGCTGCATGGCGTGCATCATTGGGGCGGTGTCGCCTGGAATCCGACGATGGCCCGCTTCAGCCTGGCCCAGACCAGCCTGACCGTGTTGTGGAGCGTACTCGGCGTGATCGCCTGGGTGTGGGGCTCGCGTCGCGGCCAGCGTGTGCTGTGGATGGTTGGTGCCGTGTTGATGGCCGTGGTGCTGGCCAAGCTGGTGCTGATCGACCGCCAGCATCTGGGCAACCTGCTGGGAATCGCATCGTTCATCGCCTACGGCCTGCTGTGCACCGTGGTGGGCTACCTGGCGCCCGCGCCGCCGAGCGCGCCGCCAACCGTGGAGGAAAACCAATGAGGAAGTGGAGCCGAGCGTTGCTGCCGGTCTTGTTCGGCGTGGCCGGTGCGGTTGCCGCGCAGGCCACGGACTACCGCGCGCAGTACGCCGAACAGTGGCCGCTGAGCCTGTCCAGCGCGCAGTCCGGTGCCTATCGTGTGGTGCTGGAGCCGGCGATCTACCGCCGCGCAGGCGCCGCTGATCTGGGCGATCTGCAGGTGTTCAACGCTGCCGGCCAGGCATTGCCATCGGCGCTGCTGGCGCCGGACCAGCCGTTGGCGCAGCCGCCGGTGCAGCGCGAACTGCCGTGGTTCGCGCTGCCACCACTGGCCGAGGCCCAGCGCAACGACCTGCAGCTGCTGACCGAGCGCGATACCGACGGCCGTGTGCGCCGGGTCGAGGCCAGGCTTGGTGGTGGTGCGGTGGCGAACGGGCAGGGCGGCTGGTTGATCGATGCCAGCGTGCTTGGCCAGCAGCCGCTGGCAGCGCTGGTGCTGGACTGGCCCGAAAGTGGCCAGCCGCTGCAGGCGCAGGTACAGCTTGACGCCAGCGATGATCTGCAGCGCTGGCAGTCGATCGCCCGTGATGTCCCCCTGGTGGACCTGCAGCGTGCGGGCAAGCGCCTGCTGCAGCGACGCCTGCAGGTCGACAGCAATGTGCGCTACCTGCGGATCCTGCCGCAGGCCGAGGCGCGCCTGCCGGAGCTGCGCAGTGTATTGGCCGAACTGCCGCCGGCACCGGCAACGGTGCCCTGGGAGTGGCTGTCGCTGACACCAACCGCGCAGGGCAAGGGGGAATTCACCTTCGAACTGGATGGTCGATTCCCGGTGACCCGCGCCGACGTAGCCAGCACCGACAACAGCCTGGTGCAGTGGACCCTGTTCAGCCGCGACGACGAAAGCGCCGAATGGCAGCGCCGCAGCGCGCCCTGGATCGCCTATCAGCTGCAGCAGGGGGCACCGGGCCAGCGCCAGCAATCGGCGGCACAGCCGTTGGGCGGCATGTACCGCGACCGTTACTGGAAGCTGGTCGCGAGCCCGGTGGAGACCACCAGCGCCCCGACCCTGCGCCTGGGCTATCAACCGGAGGTGATGGTGTTCCTCAGCCAGGGCGCAGCGCCCTACGCGCTGGCCGTGGGCAGTACGACCGCGCGCCGCGCGGAGGCGCCGATCACGGTGCTGATCGAGGAACTGCGGCAGCGCAATGATCCGTCGTGGCAGCCGACGCTGGCACGCTTGGAGGGCAGTCCGGAGACGCTCGCCGGTGACGCAGCGCTGAAGCCGCAGCACGATTGGAAGGCGTGGTTGCTGTGGGCGTTGCTGGGGCTCGGCGTGCTGGTTGTTGGTGGACTGGCGTTGAGCCTGCTGAAGCAGAAGCCGTCGCCTTCGGCGTAGTTTGCAGCGAACGGCGCAGCCCCTCGTGGGTGGGCAGTCGTTGAGAGCAGAAGCCGTGGTCTGGCCGGGCGGGTGGACTGTGCAGGGGACGCCGCAAGTACGTCCTTGTAGGCTTGGCAGCCGCATCCATGCGGCTGACACCCCTGCCCAGCCCACCCGCCCGGCCTCTGACAATTTCCGTGTGCGTCCACCCACGGAAAAGAAAAAAGAAGAGCAGGAGCCAAAGCGGGTCGCTTCGCTACACGGCCATCGGGGTCGGAGCCGTTTTCCGCAGGAAAACGCCTCCGACCTCTTCTTTCTTCACCCGACACCAGAAACCGCCTTTGCTTTCGCCTTTGCCATCCGCTCCGCCTCATGAACCTGTCGAGGCCGGGGCGGTGTGGGGTCGCGGGGGCGTAAGCGCCATGGATGGCGCGCCCGAGCCTCCACGGACGGATTCACGGCGTACCCCGCGACCCCACACCGCCCCGGCCCACCCACATCACCACGAAGCGCCAGCGCTCTGGCCGTTGCTGTTGCCGTGGCTGTTGCCGTTAGCCGTTGGCCTCTGCCTGCCGCAGGCATCGGCACCCGATACAATGACCGTCTGCCGCACGCCGGCATCCCATCTCCAGAGCCAAAGAGTTGCCCATGTCCATCGTCCGCATGACCGACCTCGACCTCTCCGGCAAGCGCGTGCTGATCCGCCAGGATCTGAACGTGCCGATCGAGAATGGCCGCATCACCTCCGAACAGCGCATCACCGCTTCCCTGCCGACGCTCAAGCGCGCGCTGGAGCAGGGCGCGGCGGTGATGGTCACCTCGCACCTGGGCCGCCCCAAGGAAGGCGTGTGGAGCGAAGCCGATTCGCTGGCGCCGGTGGCCGAGCGCCTGTCGGTGCTGCTGGGTCGCGAAGTGCCGCTGGTGCGTGACTGGGTCGACGGCGTCGACGTGCAGCCGGGCCAGCTGGTGCTGCTGGAAAACTGCCGCATGAACGTTGGCGAGGGCAAGGACGATGAAGCCCTGTCGAAGAAGTACGCCGCCCTCTGCGATGTGTTCGTGATGGATGCGTTCGGTACAGCGCACCGCGCGCAGGCATCCACCCATGGCGTGATCCGTTTCGCCCCGGTCGCTGCCGGTGGCCCGCTGCTGATGGCCGAGCTGGATGCACTGGCCAAGGCCCTGGATGCGCCGGCCAAGCCGCTGCTGGCCATCGTCGCCGGCAGCAAGGTCAGCACCAAGCTGGAGCTGCTGGCCAACCTGGTCGGCAAGGTCGATCAGCTGATCGTTGGTGGCGGCATCGCCAACACCTTCATCGCGGCGGCCGGCTACAAGGTCGGCAAGTCGCTGTACGAGCCGGACCTGCTGGATACCGCCCGGAAGATCGTGGCCGACGCCAAGGCGCGTGGTGCGGACATCCCGCTGCCGGTGGACGTGGTCACCGCCAAGCAGTTCCTGCCCGACGCGGCTGCCGAAGTGAAGGCCGTGGACGCGGTGGCCGAGGATGACCTGATCCTGGACATCGGCCCGCAGACGGCCGCGCAGTACGCACAGCTGATCGCCAAGGCCGGCACCGTGGTCTGGAACGGCCCGGTCGGCGTGTTCGAGTTCGAAGCCTTCAGCAAGGGCACCGAAGCGCTGGCCCGCGCCATCGCCAGCTCGCCGGCGTTCTCCATCGCCGGTGGTGGCGATACCCTGGCCGCGGTCGACAAGTTCGATATCGCCCAGCAGGTCAGCTACATCTCCACCGGTGGCGGCGCGTTCCTGGAATTCCTGGAAGGCAAGACGCTGCCGGCGGTGGCTGCCCTGGCCGCGCGCGGCGCATGAGCGTCGATCCGCGGGTGGACGGAGAAGAGCGTGCAACGCTCTTCTTCGACATGGACGGCACGCTGATCGATTCGGAAGTGGGCATCACCACCTGCATCGCCTATGCGCTGCAGAAGATGGATCACCCGGTGCCGCCGCAGGAAACGCTGCTGGGCTGGATCGGCCCATCGCTGCGCACCACGTTCGCGCCGTTGTTCGGTGAGCCCGAGCGGGTGGAGCAGGCCGTGGCCTTCTATCGCGAGCGCTTCGACGTGGAAGGCTGGCGCGAGCACACGATCTACCCGGACATCGAAGCGGTGGTACGCGCGCTGCACGCACGCGGCCATCGCCTTGCGGTGGTCACCGCCAAGAACGAGCCGCATGCCCGCCGCATCGTCGAGCATCTGCCGTTCGGTGGCCTGTTCGAGGACGTGATCGGTTCAACCCCGGATGGCTCGCGCAGCAGCAAGCCGCAGCTGGTGGGCGAGGCGCTGCATCGCCTGCAGCTGGCGCCGGAACGCTGCTGGATGATCGGCGACCGCCGCATGGACATCGAGGGCGCCCGTCACCACGGGCTGCGCAGTGTGGGCGTGCTGTGGGGCTTTGGTGGCGAGCAGGAGCTGACCGAGGCCGGTGCCGGGCAGCTGGCCCGTGATCCGGCGCAGCTGCTGGCCTTGCTTGCCTGAGTTGGACAATGCCGCGCGCCGGGCCTTGCCCGGCGGCGTTTCCGCTGCCATCGACCAGCGTATGTCCGGAACATGTCCATGCGATGTCCCGCAGAGTCAGGCAGCACAAGGCTGTAACCGTATACATGGGACGTGAAGGATGTGCTAATTTCCGTCCTTTAACGGGAGAGGCCCATCCATCATGTTCGAGCGTCAGCGTCGCACCAAGATCCTTGCCACCCTCGGTCCGGCTACCGATCCGCCGGGCGTGCTGGAGGATCTGTTCCGCGCCGGCGTCAACGTGGTGCGCCTCAACTTCAGCCACGGTGACCCGTCCGGCCAGGCCAAGCGTGCCGCCGATGTGCGCGCCGCCGCGCAGCGCGTGGGTGTTGAAGTGGGCATCCTGGCAGACCTGCCGGGCCCGAAGATCCGCATCGAGCGCTTCGCCGAGGGCAAGGTGCATCTCAAGGCCGGTGACCGCTTCGACCTGATCGCCAGCACCGATGCCGGCCCCGGCGATGCCACCCAGGTGGGCGTGAGCTACCTCGGCCTGCCGCAGGACGTGACCGCCGGTGACGTGCTGCTGCTCGACGATGGCCTGATGCAGCTGCAGGTGGTGGAAGTGCAGGGCGAGCGCATCATCAACACCGTGCTCAACGATGGTCCGTTGTCCGATCGCAAGGGCCTGAACAAGCAGGGCGGTGGCCTGTCGCTGGGCGCGCTGACCGAGCGCGACAAGGAACTGATCGGCATCGTCGCCAAGATCGGCGTGGACTTCATCGCCGTGTCGTTCTGCCGCAATGCGCAGGACATGAACGATGCGCGCGAGATCGCCGAATCGCACGGCTGCTACGCCGCGCTGGTGTCCAAGATCGAGCGCACCGAGGCCATCGAGAACCTGGAAGAGATCGTCGACGCCAGTGACGTGGTGATGGTGGCGCGTGGCGACCTGGGCGTGGAAATCGGCGATGCCGAACTGCCGGGCCTGCAGAAGAAGATCATCAAGGCCTCGCTGGCGCAGAACAAGGTGGTGATCACCGCCACCCAGATGCTGCAGTCGATGGTCGAAAGCCCGATCCCGACCCGTGCCGAAGTGCTGGACGTGGCCAACTCGGTCATCGACGGTACCGATGCGGTGATGCTGTCGGCCGAAACCGCCGCCGGTGCGTATCCGGTCAAGGCGGTCGAAGCGATGGCGCGCATCTGCCTGGGTGCCGAGCGCCAGTTCCAGACCGAGACCGACTTCGGCGCTTCGCCGCGCAACCTGGAACGTGCCGACCAGGCCATTGCCATGGCCACCATGTTCCTGTCCCAGCACGTGGGCGTGCGCGCGATCGTGGCGATGACCGAATCCGGTGGCACCGCGCGCTACCTGTCGCGTTTCCGTGCCTCGGCACCGGTGTTCGCGGTCACCCGCCACGACGGCGCCCGCCGGCAGATGGCGCTGATGCGCGATGTGTTCCCGATCAACTTCGACAGCCGGGGCTTCACCCCGCGCGAAGCCGCACGCGGCAGCATCCGCCTGCTGGTGGAGGGCGGCATGCTGCAGGCCGGCGACCGTGTGGTGTTCACCAGCGGTGAGCACATGGAAACCCACGGCGCGACCAATACCCTGCGCCTGCTGGAAGTGGGCGAAGACGGCCGCGCCAGCGGCCTGGGCGACCTGTAAGAGGTGGCCACCTCGGGTCGGAGCCGCGGCGCGGATCCGACCCCGGGGTCAGATCCCCGAAAGGGGCTCTGACCCGATCCGGCAGGACATTTCCTGTCCTGCACAGACAGTGGAACCGGTTCCATCCGAGCCTCCACGTCGGGGCAACGGATAGCGGGGCTATACTTACGTTTTTCCCGCACCCGCCACAGGAAGTACATGAGCATCGAACAGCTGGCTGAAACCGCCCAGGCCATGGTTGCCCCGGGCAAGGGCATCATCGCGATCGACGAATCCACCGGTACCATCGCCAAGCGCTTTGCCAGCGTCGGCATCGAGAATACCGAAGAGAACCGTCGCGCCTACCGCGAACTGCTGCTGACCACGCCGAAGCTCAACGAGCACATTTCCGGCGCCATCCTGTACGACGAGACCATCCGCCAGTCGACCAAGGACGGCGTGCCGTTCGCCAAGTACATGTCCGACCACGGCATGATCCCGGGCATCAAGGTGGACAAGGGTGCGCACCCGCTGGCCGGCTGCCCGGGCGAGCTGGTCACCGAGGGCCTGGACGGCCTGCGTGAGCGCCTGCAGGAGTACTACAAGCTGGGCGCGCGCTTCGCCAAGTGGCGTGCGGTCATCAACATCGGCGAGAGCATTCCGTCGGGCACCTGCATCGAGTCCAACGCGCATGCGCTGGCCCGCTACGCCGCGCTGTGCCAGGAATGCGGCCTGGTGCCGATGGTCGAGCCGGAAGTGATCATGGACGGCGAGCACGACATCGAGACCTGCTACGAAGTCACCGAAGCCACCCTGCGTTCGCTGTTCGACGCGCTGTACCAGCAGAACGTGCTGCTGGAAGGCACCATCCTGAAGGCTTCGATGGTCATCTCCGGCAAGGGCTGCGACGAGCAGGCCGATGTCGAGGAAGTGGCCGAGTCGACCGTGATGTGCCTGAAGAGCACCGTGCCGGCGATCCTGCCGGGCGTGGTGTTCCTGTCCGGTGGCCAGAGCGATGAGCAGTCCACCGCCCACCTCAACGCCATGAACCAGATGGGCAACCTGCCGTGGCCGCTGAGCTTCTCTTATGGCCGTGCCATGCAGCAGGCGGCACTGAAGCTGTGGGGCAAGGACATGAAGGGCAACTACGCCGCAGCACAGAAGACCGTCTACGAGCGTGCCAAGGAAAACGGCCAGGCCGCGCTGGGCAAGTGGAACGGCTGATCCGCCGTTGCGCAGCATGAACTGAACAAGGCAGCGCCGGCATCACGCCGGCGTTTGCTTTTGCCGGTATCGTTGCCGCCTCCCGCACGCCAGGCCAGTGCGTGGGGCATACATGGAAGGCCAAGGAGAAAAAACATGCGTATCACCGCAATCACGCTGGCCGTTGCCACGGTGCTGGCTGTCGGCGGCTGCAACCGGATGGGCGGCAGCACGGACGTGGGCAAGGCCCCCTCGCTGGAGTTCGACAAGCCGGTCTCCGGCGAAATCACCTCGCGCAGCGGCGTCAATTTCAACGATGGCAGCCACCATCAGCTGTACCAGCTGAAGCTGGAAGACAAGCAACTGGTCGGCATCACGTTGACTGGTGCGCTGCGCGGCTCGATCGCCGTGTTCAACAATGGCGTGCTGGTGGCCAGCAGCAACTCGGGCTACGAGCGCGGCAACGACGTCTCGCTGGCGTTCCGCGCCAACGGCACTGGCAGCTACCAGGTGGCCATCAATGCCGACGGCCCCTCCGCCTTCGGTCCGTACCGCCTGCGCGCCGAGAAACTGGTGCCGTATGACGGCAAGCCGATGGTGGCCGAAGGTGAGATCGCCGACCTGCTGGTCTCCAAGTCGCAGGATTACACCCTGCAGGTGGACAAGGCGGGCATGTACGAAATCCGCCTGGAATCGAAGGCGTTCGATACCGTGCTGAAGCTGGATGGCAACGGCGTCCAGTCGGAGAACGACGATGGCGGTGATGACACCAATTCGCGCATCGGCATGCCGCTGGAACCGGGCAAGTACACCCTGCGCGTGCGCAGCCTGGATGAAGACAGTACCGGCGCTTTCAAACTGACGGCCAAGCGCACCGAGCTGCCGGCCAACATGGTCATGCGTGATGGCACCTCCCTGCCGAACAACGGCAGTGTCTTCGCCATGCTCGATGGCGAAGGCCGCCGCCGCTTCCTGCTGAGCCTGCCGCGTGCGGCCGATGTGCGCCTGGACGCCATTTCCAGCCAGGTGGATACGGTACTGCGCGTGGTCGGCGGCGACGTGGAGCTGGTCAATGACGATGGTGGCAACGGCACCAACGCACGCGTGGAAGAATCGCTGCCTGCCGGCCACTACACCGTGGACGTGTCCAGCCTCAGCGATGAAGCGGGCATGGTGGAAGTACGCGTGCAGATCGACGGCGCCGCTTCGGCCGCTGCATCAGCTGCTGCTACGGCGGCCGCCGACGCTGCCGCTGAAGCGACGGACTGACGCCGCCACGAGGACGCAAACGAAAAGGCCGGGCAATGCCCGGCCTTTTTTTTCCACGTCCGTCGTTGTTTCAATGCGCCGGCACGAAGCCGGTATCGCCCAAGGGCGACAGCAGCGAACCGCGCCCGCTGTCGGCGACCTGGCCTGCGGCCGACAGTGCCTGCTGGTAGGCCTTGGCGGTCGCCGTGTTGAACGCCACCAGCACGATCCGCATCGGCTGGGCGTGGCTGCGCTGCCAGGCGAGTGTTTCGGTGACCGCGATCTGTGCGGCCTGGTACAGCGGATAGCCATACACACCGCAGCTGATGGCCGGGAACGCGATCGACTGCAGGTTCAGTGATTCGGCCAGCTGCAGCGACTTCCAGTAGCAGTTCGCCAGCAATGCCGGTTCGTCGCGCTGGCCGTCGTGCCAGACCGGACCGACCGTATGCAGTACGTGCCGTGCCGGAAGCGCATAGGCATCGGTTGCGCGCACCTCACCGGTCGGGCAGCGCACACCGGGGCGCAGCTCCGGCAGACGCTCGCACTCGGCCAGCAGGCCAGGGCCGGCCGCACGATGGATGGCGCCGTCGACACCGCCGCCACCGAGCAGTGATTCATTGGCCGCGTTGACGATCGCATCCACCGCCAGGGCCGTGATGTCGCCCTGCCACACTTCGATCTTCATGCGTCCGTCTCCTGCCTGTAGTTGTTGCGCGCCGTGCCCACGCTGGCTGCACCCGCATCTTGCGGGACAGGGCATCGATGCTGCGTCATGACCGTCTCATGCACTGCGATCCGCGCTGTTCATGCACGATGGCCGGCGGCGCCTTCACGCAGGCTGAAGCGAGCGCCGCACGCGGCAAAACGAAAGTTTTCGGGGTGAATCTCTTATGATTTCTGGGGAAAGCTGTCCGCTTCCGTCGGCAATACCCAGACAGGATCACCCGAATAGCAAACGCCCACCGCGAGGGTGGGCGTCATCCTGCTGTCATCGACAACGCGGCGATCAGGGCAGACCGGCCAACCAGTCGTCGTCCGAACCTTCATTGACGTCGGCGAACAGCGGCGTGGAGAAGTAGCGTTCACCGGTGTCCGGCAACATCGCCAGGATCACCGCGCCCGGTTCGGCGCGATCTGCCACGTCCAGTGCGCTCGCAACCGTGGCACCGGCGGAGATGCCGACGAAGATGCCTTCCTCCGCCGCCAATCGGCGGGCGGTGGCGATCGCGCGGTCATCTTCCACCGTCACCAGCTCGTCCACCACATTGCGGTTGAGCACATCGGGCACGAAGTCCGGGGTCCAGCCCTGGATCTTGTGCGGCTTCCAGTCATCGCCCTTCAACAAGGCGGCGCCGGCCGGCTCGGTGGCGATGATGCGGGTGTCCGGGCGGGCGACCTTCAGTACTTCGCCGACGCCGGTCAAGGTGCCGCCGGTTCCCCAGCCACTCACGAAGTAGTCCAGCCGCTTGCCGGCGAAATCACGCAGGATCTCCGCGGCGGTGGTGTTGCGGTGGTAGGCCGGGTTGGCCGGGTTGGCGAACTGGCTGGCCAGGAACCAACCGTGTTCCTCGGCCAGCTCGCGCGCCCTGCGCACCATGCCGCTGCCGCGCTCGGCGGCCGGGGTCAGGATGACCTTCGCGCCGTAGGCACGCATCAGCTTGCGGCGCTCCACCGAGAAGGTCTCGACCATCGTCGCCACGAACTTGTAACCGCGTGCGGCGGCCACCATCGCCAAGGCGACGCCGGTGTTGCCCGAGGTGGCTTCGACGATGGTGTCGCCCGGCTTGAGCAGGCCACGCTGTTCGGCATCGAGGATGATCGCCAGCGCCAGGCGATCCTTCACCGAGCCGCCCGGATTGAAGGACTCGACCTTGGCGTACAGGGTCACGCCCTGCGGCGCCAGTCGCTGCAGCTTGACGATGGGGGTGTTGCCGATGGTGTCGAGGATGGAGTCGTACAGGGCCATGGGAGCGCTCCAGGAACAGGCCGCGCCGGGCTCGGCGGGCGGAAAGGAAGTGGGCTGGCTGTTCAGGCCAGCGGCTGCCGGCTGACCGTAGCGCCGGCATATGACGCCCGGAAATGACCAGATACCTTTCTTAAACAACCTTTGGTTATAAGCTGGTGACGGCAATTGACCCTAGAGTGGACCTCCGCCCCCACATCGCCCGCCTGCCATGACGCTGACCCAGCTGCGCTACCTGGTTGCCATCGCCGACGCCGAGCTGAACATCACGCTCGCCGCCTCGCGCGTGCATGCCACCCAGCCTGGGCTGTCCAAGCAGCTCAAGCAGCTGGAGGACGAACTGGGCTTCCTGCTGTTCGTACGCAAGGGGCGCAGCCTGGAGTCGGTCACCCCGGCCGGCACCGAAGTGATCAGCCGCGCCCGCGCGGTGCTGTCCGAGGCCAACAACATCCGCACCTACGCGGCCAACCAGCGTCGCGAGAGCCAGGGCCAGCTGATCCTGACCACCACCCACACCCAGGCGCGTTTCGTGCTGCCGCCGGCGGTGGCGCGCATCAAGCAGGCCTATCCCCAGGTCAGCGTGCACCTGCAGCAGGCCGGTGAGGCCGATGCGCTGGACCGGCTGAACCAGGGCGATGCCGATATCGCGATCATCAGTACCGCCGGCAGTGAACCCAGCGATGGCATCGCCGTGCCGCTGTTCCGCTGGCGGCGGCTGGTTGTGGTGCCCAAGGGCCATCCGCTGGATCGCGCCGGGCGCGCACCGGACCTGGCGGCATTGTCACGCCAGCCGTTGATCAGCTACGAATCCTCGACCCGGCCCAACTCCTCGTTGCAGCGCGCCTTTGCCGCGCAGAGCCTGGTACCCGATCTGGCGCTGACGGCGCTGGATGCGGACCTGATCAAGACTTATGTGCGTACGGGTCTGGGGGTAGGTCTGCTGGCCGAGATGGCGATCAGCGCCAACGACGAGGATCTGCGGGTATGGCCAGCGCCGGCGCCGATCACCGAGTGCGTCGCCTGGGCGGTGCTGCCGCGCGACCGGGTGCTGCGCGACTACGCGCTGGAGCTGGTGCATGTGCTGGCCCCGCAGATTGATCCGCGCGACCTGCGGCGGGTGCTGGATGGCAACCAGGCCGCGTCCTGGCCGGTGCCGCCGACCTGGGAATCGCTGACCCAGACCATCACGGTGTGAGGTTGGTCGAGCAGGGCTGCGCCCTGCACCTGCTACGACATTCAAGCAACAGCAACGGCAACAGCGGGCATTCCGTGGGATGGCGGGGCGGTGTGGGTAGGCAGGACACGCCGTAAACCCATCCATGGGGGCTCGATGGCGCCATCCATGGCGCCAACGGTCCTGCCTACCCACACCGCCCCGCCTCTGACAGATTCCGGCGGCTTTTGGTAAGTGTCGACCTTGGTCGACACGGTAGATCCACGCGATGCGTGGATGAAATCTGTCAGATATCGAAATACATCTGGGGTCAGATCCGTTTCCTTCGGAAAGCGGATCTGACCCCAAGAGCCGTTTCAACAGACCGCAGGAATCTGTCGAAGGCGGGGTGGGTCCGGTTGCGGGGGTGTCCGCGGCATGGATGCCGCGGCCAAGCCTCCATGGACGGATTCACGGCGTCCCCCGCAACCGGACTCACCCCGTCATCCTCCAGAAAGCCCGCTTCTGCTGTTGCTGTTGCTCCAGCTAGTAGCGGGTGCAGGGCGCAGCCCTGCCGATAAACCCCCTCCTGCGACGGTTCGTCGCACGGTGCCTTCTGGAGGCACCTCTACACTAGCGCGGTGATCCGTACCGGCTGCCTGCGTCGACCCCTGCTCCAGCTCGCCTTCATCGCGACGCTGTTGATGGTGCTTGCGCCGCTGGTCAGCCGTGCGCTGCAGGCGCCGCAGGGTCAGATCCCTTCACCACAGGGAAGGGCTCTGACCCCATCCACAATGCATGGCGGCATGGACCATGCCCACATGCATCACGGCGACATGGCTGAGGGTCAGAGCCCTTTGCCGGGGCAAAGGGATCCGACCCCGCCCGCCGATCCCCACGCCATGCACGGGGAGGCCTGCGAGTACTGCGTGCTGGCCATGCGCCTGCTGCCGTGGCTGGCCGTGCTGGTGCTGCTGCTGCCCTTGCTGTGGCGGCCGAAGCCGATGTTCCCATGGTCGCAGCCGCGACTGCCGCTGCTGCATTGGCCGGCACATGCCGCGCGTGGACCGCCGCTGATCTCCACCGTCCGCTGATTTTCCTATCGAATCCGCCGCACGAGGCCTGCAAGGGCGTCGTGCGCGCGTGCGTACCTTGGAGCTGTTTCCATGAAAATGACTTTCCCCGCTGCGGGCGCCCGTGCGCGCCTGCCGTTTGCGCTTGGCGCTGCCCTGGCTGCCCCCTTCGCCCATGCCGCGCCCGCTGAAGAAGCGCGGACGCTGGATACGCTGGTGGTCACCGCCGCCGCGCCGTCCTCGCCGCTGCATTGGGTGACCGATCCGCGCCTGCCGCGGCAGCCTGTGCCAGCCAGCGATGGCGCCGATTACCTGAAGACCGTTCCCGGCTTCTCCGCCATCCGCAACGGCGGCACCAACGGCGACCCGGTGCTGCGTGGCATGTTCGGTTCGCGCCTGAACATCCTCAGCAACGATGGCAATCTGATTGGCGCGTGTCCCTCGCGCATGGACAACCCGCTGTCCTACATATCGCCGGAGAGCTTTGACCGGCTGACCATCATCAAGGGCCCGCAGAGCGTGCGCTGGGGCGCGGGTGCCTCTGCGGGCACCGTGCGTTTCGAGCGTGATACCCCGCGTTTCGATGCGCCCGGGCTGCGTGCCGATGCCAGTGCGCTGGTCGGCTCACGCAACCGCAACGACCAGGTGCTGGACCTGACCCTGGGCAATCCAACGGGCTACGTGCGTGCCAGCGGCAATCGCTCCGAAGCCGATGACTACAAGGACGGCAACGGCGATGTGGTTCCGTCGAAATGGCGCAAGTGGAATGGCGACGTAGCGGTGGGTTGGACGCCTGACGCCGATACCCTGTTGGAGGTCTCCGCCGGTGCCGGCGATGCGATCGCGCGCTACGCGGGGCGCGGCATGGATGGTGCCGCATTCGAACGCACCAGTTACGCCGCACGCTTCGAGAAGCGCAATCTGCCCGGGGCGTGGGACACGCTGCAGGCGAACGTGTACTACAACGAAGCCGACCACGTGATGGACAACTACACGCTGCGTACGCCGAACCCACACAGCATGATGCCGATGCCGATGGCGTCGAACGTGGATCGCCGCACGCAGGGCGGGCGCATCAGCGCCGAATGGCGCTGGCAGGACGTGCAGCTGGTGGCCGGCATCGACGGCGAAGACAGCCGGCATCGCGGCCGCATGGGCATGGGGTGCGATACCTACAAGCAGGCGGACTGGAACACCGACGCCGATTTTCCGCCGCTACGGTGCATTCACCGAACTGACCCTCGGCGTGGACACCGGGCAGCGTTGGATCGGCGGGCTGCGCATCGATCGTGCCAGCGTGCGCGATGCGCGTGCCGACATCGGCGGCATGATGACGGCCATGCCCAATCCCACCGCCGGCCAGCGCCGCAGGGAATGGCTGGGCAGTGGTTTCCTGCGCTACGAACAGGACCTTGCCGACGGCCTGACCTGGTATGCCGGGCTGGGCCACAGCCAGCGCATGCCCGACTACTGGGAACTGTTCTCGCCCGATCAGGGGCCGGCAGGTGCGGTGAACGCGTTCGCTGGCATCCAGCCCGAGCGCACCACCCAGCTCGACGTCGGCCTGCAATACAAGGGCCCGCGCGTGCAGGCCTGGGTCTCGGCCTATGCGGGGCAGATCCAGGACTACATCCTGTTCACCTATCGCGGCAGCGGCATGATGGGCATGAGCCAGGCTGACAATGTGCAGGCGCGCATCGCCGGTGCCGAGGCCGGCCTGCAGCTGCGGCTGGACGAGCAATGGAAGCTGGCGGGCACCCTGGCCTATGCCTGGGGCGAGAACCGCGATCAGCATCGACCGTTGCCGCAGATGCCGCCGCTGGAAGCACGCTTGAGCGCTGACTGGGAAGGCCAGCGCTGGAGTGCCGGTGCGCTGGTGCGCGCGGTCACCCATCAGCATCGGGTCGCGGACGGGCAGGGCAACGTGGTCGCGCAGGACCTCGGGCCGAGCAGCGGCTTTGCCACGCTGGCGCTCAACGCGGCCTATCGTTTCAGTTCGCAGCTGCAGCTCAGCGCCGGTGTCGACAACCTGTTCGACCGTGCCTACAGCGAGCATCTGAACCTGGCCGGCAGCGCCGACTTCGGCTTCCCCGCTGACCCTGTGCGCATCAACGAGCCCGGCCGCAGCCTGTGGATGAAGGTGAACTACCGGTATTGATCCGCCGGGCATGGCCCGGCGCTACCGGTGCGCCGCGCACAGAAGGCCTGCGTCCAAAGAAAACGGGGTCGGATCCCCGCCAGGTTCCGACCCCGCCCGGCGCCCTCGGCCAGGCCCCTCGACTGTACGACGGCATCGCCCCTGGCGGGATGGCCTGATACATCCCGACATACGCCGACACTGCGTCGGTGCCCCCTGCATGGAATGGGCACACGGCGCTATCGCAGCCCCCGTTCCACGCCGGTAAACGCTTGGCACATACCGCTTTTGCGGGGCCTTGCCTACACTCGGCGGCCGTGTACCACTCAGGACGCTTCATGTTGGCTCGTATCGCTTCGACCCTGGCCCTTGGCCTCAGCCTGGCCGTGCTGGCCGGGTGCGCAGGCAAACAGGAGGCCGCCGCGCGTCGGCAGGGCGAAGCCGTGCCGGTCACCGCGCAGGTCGTGCAGGTGGTGCAGTGGAACGACACGCTGCAGGCGCTGGGCACGGCCAAGGCGCGCGAGTCGATCAGCGTGACCGCCAAGGTGAGCGAGATCGTCGAGCGCGTGCACTTTGAAAGTGGCCAGCAGGTCGCCGCCGGTGCGCCCCTCGTGACACTGCGCGGGCAGGCCCAGGAGGCCGCATTGGTGCAGGCGCAGGCGACCTTCCGCGAAGCCGACCAGCTGTACAAGCGCCAGCGCGAACTGGCGGCGCAGCGGTTGGTATCCAGTGCGACCCTGGACACGCAGAAGTCGATCCGCGACGCAGCCGAAGCGCGGGTGGCACAGATGCAGTCGGACATCGGCGACCGTCGCGTGCGCGCGCCGTTCGCCGGCGTCCTCGGCATCCGCCAGATCAGCCCGGGCACGCTGCTGACGCCGACCACGGTGATCGCCACCCTCGACGACGTCGAGCGCATGCACGTCGATTTCCAGGTGCCGGAAGTGGAACTGGCGTCGCTGACCACCGGCGACAAGGTGCAGGCCACCAGCGTGGCCTGGCCGGGCCGCACCTTCGAGGGCGAGGTCAGCACCATCGATGCACGCATCGACCCGGCCACTCGTGCGGTGACCGTGCGTGCCGACTTCGCCAATGGCGACCATGCGCTGCGGCCGGGCATGCTGCTCGACGTGCGCCTGTTCCATCCTGATCGACCGGCCTTGGTAGTGCCGGAAATCGCGGTGGTGCAGGTCGGTCGCGACAGCTTCATGTACCGCATCAAGGCCGATGACACCGTCGAACGCGTGGACGTGGTCACCGGTGCACGCCGCGCCGGCGTGGTCGAGATCAAGCAGGGCCTGCAGGCAGGCCAGCGCATCGTGGTGGACGGCACCGGCAAGCTGCGGGCGGGCCTGAAGGTGGCAGCCTCCGACGCCGCGCCCGCCAGCGGCGCGCAGCCGGCGACGGTTGAAGCACCTGCAGCCGCCGAGGGTCACGGCGGATGAAGCTGTCCGACATCTCCATCCAGCGGCCGGTGTTTGCCGTGGTGATGAGCCTGTTGCTGCTGGTGCTGGGCGTGATGTCCTTCACCCGGTTGACGCTGCGCGAACTGCCGGCCATCGACCCACCGATCGTTTCGGTCTCGGTGGATTACACCGGCGCCTCGGCAGCGGTCATCGAGAGCCGCATCACCCAGGTGCTGGAAGACGCGCTGGCCGGCATCGAAGGCATCGATACGATCAACGCGCGCAGCACCAACGGCCGCTCGCAGGTCAGCATCGAATTCACCTCCAACCGTGACATCGAAGCGGCGGCCAACGACGTGCGCGACGCGGTCAGCCGCGTGGCCGACCGCATGCCCGAGGAGGCATGGCCACCGGAGATCGCCAAGGTCGAGAGCGATGCCGACCCGATCATCTGGTTCAACATGGTCTCCTCGACCATGGATACGCTGGAACTGAGCGACTACGCCGACCGCTACGTGGTCGACCGCTTCTCCAGCCTCGATGGCGTGGCCCAGGTCCGCATCGGTGGCCGCCAGCGCTATGCCATGCGCATCTGGCTGGACCGCGACCAGCTGGCCGCACGTGGGCTGACCACCGGCGATGTGGAAACCGCGTTGCGCAACGAGAACGTGGAACTGCCGGCCGGCCGCATCGAATCCACCGACCGCGATTTCACCCTGCGCGTGGAGCGCAACTACATCAAGCCGGAAGACTTCGCGACCATCCCGCTGGGCAAGGGCAGTGATGGCTATGTGGTGCGCATGGGCGATGTGGCGAGGATCGAGCTGGCCTCGGCCGAGCGTCGCGCCTACTACCGCAGCAACGGCGAGCCCGGCATCGGCCTGGGCATCGTCAAGACCTCCACTGCCAACTCGCTGGATGTGGCGCGCACCGCGCGCGCCGAGGCCGAACGTGTCGCGCTGACCCTGCCCAAGGGCACGCAGATCTTCGTTGCTTTCGACAACACCACCTTCATCGAGGCTGCCGTCGACCGCGTGTACGCCACCCTGGTGGAGGCGATGATCCTGGTGCTGGCGGTGATCTGGCTGTTCCTCGGCAGCTTCCGCGCGGCGTTGATTCCTGCGGTCACCGTGCCGGTATGCCTGGTGGCGGCGTTCATCGCGCTGTACGCGTTCGACTTCTCGATCAACCTGCTGACCCTGCTCGCGCTGGTGCTGTGCATCGGCCTGGTGGTGGATGACGCGATCGTGGTGGTGGAAAACGTGCAGCGTCGCATCGACCTGGGCGAACCGCCGCTGGTGGCGTCCAAGCGTGGTACCGCGCAGGTGGCGTTCGCGGTGATCGCCACCACCGCCGTGCTGGTGGCGGTATTCCTGCCGGTCGGCTTCCTGGAAGGCAATACCGGGCGCCTGTTCCGTGAACTGGCGGTAGCCCTGGCCGCCGCTGTCGCGCTGTCGGCGTTCGTCGCGCTGACGCTGACGCCGATGATGGCCTCCAAGCTGCTCAAGCCGCATACCGGGCAGGCACCGCGCGGGCTGCACGGCTTCATCAACCGCAATCTGGAACGCCTGGCCGGCGCCTACGGCCGCGTGCTCGACCATCATGTCGATCGCACGTGGATCTACCTGCTGGTGATGGCCGCTGCGTTGGCGGCCAGCTGGCTGCTGATCAAAGTGCTGCCTTCGGAACTGGCCCCGGCCGAAGACCGTGGTTCGTTCCAGATCATGATCGACGGCCCGGAAGGCGCCGGCTACGACTACACCGTGCAGCAGGTGCAGCAGGTCGAAGCGCTGCTGGCACCGCATGTGGGCGCGGACAAGCCGATCGTGCGCGCCAACCCGCGCGTGCCCGGCGGCTTCGGCGCCAGCGAGGAAATGCACACTGGCCGCGTCAGCGTGTTCCTGCAGCCGTGGCGTCAGCGCAGCGAAGGCACGCCGGAAGTCGCCAACGAACTGCAGAAGGAACTGGACACCATCCGTGGCGTGCGCGTCCGTACCCAGGTCGGTGGCGGCCTGGTGCGCAGTGGCGGGCAGCCGTTCCAGATCGTGCTGGGTGGCCCGGAATACGCCGAGATCGCGCAGTGGCGCGACCGCATCCTGCTGCGCATGGCCGACAACCCCGGCCTGGTCGGCCCGGACTCGGACTACAAGGAAACCCGTCCGCAGATGCGGGTGAACATCGACCGCCAGCGTGCGGCCGACCTCGGCGTGCCGGTCACCGCGATCGGTTCGGCGCTGGAAACGATGATGGGCTCGCGCCGCGTCACCACCTTCGTCGACAACGGCGAGGAGTACGACGTGCTTGTGCAGGCCGGCCGTGATGGCCGCGCCAGCCCCGCCGATCTGGCCGCGATCCGCGTGCGTGCGACCTCCGGCGAGCTGGTGCCGTTGTCCAACCTGGTCACGCTGAGCGAAGTGGCCGAGGCCGGAACCCTGAACCGCTTCAACCGCCTGCGCTCGATCACCATCAGTGCCGGCCTGGCACCGGGTTATCCGCTGGGCGAGGCCATCGCCTGGGCCCAGCAGGTGACCGGCGAAGAGCTGCCGCAGTACGCGCAGGTGAACTGGAAGGGCGAATCGCGTGAGTACCAGAGTGCGGGCGGCGCGGTGCTGCTGACCTTCGCCATGGCCCTGCTGGTGGTGTACCTGGTGCTGGCCGCGCAGTTCGAGAGCTTCATCCACCCGCTGACGATCATGCTGACCGTGCCGCTGGGCGTGCTCGGCGCGCTGGTTGGCCTGTGGCTGAGTGGCGGCACAGTGAACCTGTTCAGCCAGATCGGCATCGTCATGCTGGTCGGCCTGGCGGCCAAGAACGGCATCCTGATCGTCGAATTCGCCAACCAGCTGCGCGACGATGGCCGCAGCGTGCGCGAAGCGATCATCGAATCGGCGATGGTGCGCCTGCGTCCGATCCTGATGACTTCGATCGCCACCGTGGTCGGCGCCATCCCGCTGGTGGTGGCCGGTGGCCCGGGCTCGGCCAGCCGTGGCACCATCGGCATCGTGATCATCTTCGGCGTCACCCTGTCCACCTTCCTGTCGCTGTTCGTGGTGCCGGCGTTCTACGCGCGGCTGGCCCCGTACACCCGCTCGCCGGAGGCGGTGAAGCGCGAGCTGGAGAAGCAGGAGGCCGACTCGCCGTCGGTGGGGGGTCATGCCTGAGCCGGCGCGGATCCTGCACGGCGCAGGCTTCCTGCTGCGCCCCTGGCGCAGTGATGACCTGCAGTCGCTGCTGCATCACGCCAACGACGCGGATGTCTCGCGTGGGCTGCGTGACCGCTTCCCGTATCCGTACACCCGCGAGGATGGCGAAGCCTTCCTGGGCGGGCGCGTACTGGCCCCAGGCACGCTGAACCTGGCCATCGAGATAGAGGGCCAGGCCTGTGGCAGCGTTGGTGCCCAGCAGGGCGTGGCCGAGCGCGGGCATACCGCGGAACTGGGCTACTGGCTCGGCCAGGCCCACTGGGGACAGGGCCTGATGACCGCTGTGGTCGGCCTGTTCGCGCCCTGGGTGATGGATGAGCTTGGCCTGTTCAGGCTGCAGGCCACGGTGGTCGACTTCAACCTGGGCTCGGCCCGGGTACTGGAAAAGAACGGTTTCCAGGAGGAGGGCGTGGAGCGCTGCGCCGTCTACAAGCGCGGCGTCCTGCATGACCTGCGCCGCTTCGCCCGGGTACGCAGGCAGCTTCCGTAACAGGCCGCCAGGCACGGCCCGGCGCTACCGTGGGGGGCACGGTCATTGCCGGTCGCCGGGCATGGCCCGGCGCTACCTGTGGTGCGACCGGCATACCCGGTAGCGCCGGGCCATGCCCGGCGGAGAACACGCCCCCACATCCGGCGCTATCGCAGCGACCTTCGATCAGGGAGAATCGACCGGTCCCTTCCAGCCGACGGGACGTCCTCACAACCCGCCGACTGGAGAGAGCGCGCGTGGAAGCTACCGTACATTTCATCAACAGCATCATCTGGAGCAAGGCGCTGATCTTCATGTGCCTGGCCGCCGGCCTGTTCTTCAGCCTGCGCACCCGCTTCATGCAGATCCGTGGTTTCGTCGAGATGTGCCGCCTCACCGTGTCCGGCGAGAAGTCCGACGCCGGCGTGTCCTCGTTCCAGGCCCTGGCCATGTCGATGGCCGGCCGCATGGGCATCGGCAACATCGCCGGCGTGGCCACCGCCATCGCCTTCGGCGGCCCCGGCGCGATCTTCTGGATGTGGGTGATGGGCTTCCTCGGCGCCTCCACCTCGTATGTGGAATGCACCCTGGCGCAGATCTACAAGACCAAGGATGCCGAAGGCCGCTACCGCGGTGGCCCGGCCTACTACATCGAAAAAGCGATGGGCCTGAAGTGGTATGCCATGGCCTTCGCCATCGCCACGATCATCGCCGCCGGCTTCCTGATGCCCGGCGTGCAGGCCAATGCGATCGCCGACAGCGTCATCAACGCCTGCCGTGGTACCGCGCTGTGCGGTCCGCTCGATGGCCAGGCCTTCGGCATGGAATCGGCGCAGGCGCTGAAGCTGGGCATCGGCATCGTCGTCGCCCTGCTGCTGGGCGTGGTGATCTTCGGTGGCGTCAAGCGCATCGCCAACTTCGCCGAAGTGGTGGTGCCGTTCATGGCCGCCGGCTTCATCCTGATGGCCATCGTCATCATGATCATCAACTATGACCGCGTGCCGGAAATGTTCGGCATCATCTTCAAGAGCGCGTTCGGCACCCATGCCGCGTTCGGCGCGATGATGGGCCTGGCGGTGGAGTGGGGCATCAAGCGCGGCATCTACGCCAACGAGGCCGGCCAGGGCTCGGGTCCGCACGCTGCGGCGGCCTCGGAGGTCTCGCACCCGGCCAAGCAGGGCTACGTGCAGGCGTTCGCCATCTACTTCGACACCATGATGGTGTGCACCGCCACCGCCTTCCTGATCCTGGCCAGCGGCACCTACAACGTGTATTCACCGGTCGCCGGCGCCGCGCCGATCTTCCAGGGCCTGGCCGGGATTCCCGAAGGTGCGGGCTACGCGCAGGCGGGTGTGGAAGCGGTGCTGCCGGGCTGGGGCTCGGCCTTCGTGTCGGTGGCGATCTTCTTCTTCGCCTTCACCACGATCATGGCCTATTACTACATGGCCGAAACCAACCTGACCTACGTCAACCACAACAAGCGCCGGCCGCTCACCGTGCTGCTGCTGCGCCTGGGCATCATCGGCATGGTGGTGTTCGGTGCCTTCCACAACGCCACCCTGGCCTGGGCGCTGGGTGATATCGGCGTGGGCCTGATGGCCTGGCTGAACATCATCGCCATCCTCATCGTGCAGAAGCCGGCCATGCTGGCCCTGCGCGATTACGAACGACAGAAGAAGCTCGGTCTCGACCCGATCTTCGACCCCGATGCCCTGGGCATCAAGAACGCCGATTTCTGGCGTCAACGCAAGCTGGAGTTGTCCCGTAGTGAATGATCCCTGGAAGAATGCCCGCCGCCCGTCGTCGCGACCGCCGCGGGCCACCCCGCTGCCACCGCGTGAGGGCGGCACCCCGCCACCGCCGGGGCGAGGCAACGACGAACTTCGCCTGTACGGATGGAACGCGGTGCAGGCGCTGTTCGCCAAGCGTCCGCAGGCGCTGCGCAAGCTGTACCTGGTGGAATCGCTGATTCCGCGCATGCAGCCGGTGCTGAAGTGGTGCGTGGCCAACCGCGTGGGCTATCGCGTGGTGGAGGAGGGCGACCTCAACAAGCTGGCTGCCACCACCCACCATGAAGGCCTGGTGGCCGACGTGCTGCGCGCGCCGGTGTTGCCGCTGGCGCAGTGGCTGGCCGAACTGGGCGAAGGCCCGGCGCTGGCACTGTGGCTGGATGGCGTCGGTAATCCGCACAACTTCGGTGCGATCCTGCGCTCTGCCGCGCACTTCGGCGCCAAGGCGCTGCTGCTGCCGGCCAGCAGTACGCTGGCGTTGTCCGGCGCGGCCGCGCGCGTGGCCGAGGGCGGCGCAGAGTCGGTGCCGCTGGTGCAGTTGCCTGAGGATGCAGAAGCGATGGCGCAGCTGCGCGCGGCCGGTTTCGGCCTCGCCGCGACCCTGGTCGAGGGTGGCGATGACGTGTTCCGCGCGTCGTTGCCGGCCCGCCTGGTCTACGTGATGGGCGCGGAAAGCGAAGGCATGGATCGCGGCCTGGCCAGCCAGTGTGACCAGCAGCTGTCGATTCCCGGCAGTGGCGCGGTTGAAAGCCTGAATGTCGCTTCCGCCACGGCCGTGTTGCTGGCGCAGTGGGTCAGCCAGCGCGGCTGATGGGCGTGTCTGCGGGCACCGGAAACCGGTGCCCGCACAGCGCAGTTCCAGGCCGAACGGGACTTCCCGGCAGCCGGGCAACGTCTGGCGGTTTTCCTGGCAGTGCCATGCGCAAAGCAGGCATGACGAATTGAAAGTTTCCTTATTGGTGTGCCGTTCCCGGCGACGCAGGGTGGAAGTCCATCCAACGTCGTACAGGAGCGGTTCCCATGCATCATCCTCCTCGCAGTGCGGTGCGTGTCTGCCTGGTACTGGCACTCAGTGCGCTTGCCGCCGTTTCCGCGCAGGCCAACGAGCGCACTCTCGACGGCGTCAACTTCACCGGCCCGCTGATCACGCCCAATCCTGCCGGCATGCCAGCGGGTCACTGGTACGTCGAACCCTATCTGGTGCGGGTCGACAGTTCCTCGTCCTTCGACCACAACGGCGACCGCCAGCGCAGCAGCGAACGCAGCGGCGCGTGGGCGATGGTGGTGCCCATCGCATACGGCTTCAGCGAACGGGTGACCGGCCAGGTCAACCTGAGTGCATCACGCGCCGAATCCGGCAACGCACGCAGCCGAGGCTTCCGTGCCGGTGATACCACCGCGCGCCTGCAATACCTGTTGCAGGCCCCCAGCGCCGATGGCACCACGCCGGCGGTGTCGATTGCCCTGGTACAGCGCTTCAGCACCGGCAGCCACGACCGCATCACCGGCAATCCGCTGGATGCGCAGGGTGATGGCGTGCAGCGCACCGTCGCCGCGTTGGCCGTGCAGCAGGTGCTGTGGCTGGGCAACGATCGGCCGCTGCGCTGGCGGGCGCAGTTCAGCGCGGGGCCGGCGCCATCGCGAACGGCCATCTCCGGCACCAGCGTGTACGGCACCGAGGACGGCTTCCAGGGCCATATCGCGCGGGGCTCGGTACTGGGTCTTTCCGTGGGCGCCGAATACAGCTTCAACGATCGCTGGGTCGGCGTGATGGAAGTTGCCGCCAGCCGCGAGACCGGCCAGCGCCTGACCGGTTTCGCGCCCGACGCTGCAGGTGGCGTCCGGCCCATCAACGAACACCGCCCGGCCAGTCGCAACCTGACCTTCGCGCCCGCTGTCGAGTACCACTTCAGCCCGTCGCTGGGGCTGATCGCCGGCGTCGAATTCACCGTTGCAGGCCGCAATACCGGCCGCATCATCAGTCCCCAGGTCGCCCTGGGCATGTTCTTCTGATGGGGGCCCTGCGATGAATGTCGAATCGATCGTCAATGCCGTGCTTGCCGTTGTCTGGAGCCCATACCTGGTGGTGCTGTGCCTGGCAACGGGCCTGTACTTCAGCGTGCGTACCCGCTTCGTGCAGTTGCGCGCGCTGCCGGACATGCTGCGCCTGATGTTCCGTCACGAGCGCTCCGATGCCGGTGTCTCGCCGTTCCAGGCGTTGTCACTGTCGCTGTCCAGCCGGGTGGGCGTGGGCAACATCGCCGGTGTCGCCATGGCCATTGCCTTCGGCGGTCCGGGCGCGATCTTCTGGATGTGGATCGTCGCCTTCCTCGGTGCCTCCAGCGCGTTCATCGAGTCCACCCTGGCGCAGATCTACAAGGATCGCGACGCCAAGGGGCAGTATCGCGGTGGCCCGGCGTACTACATCGAGAAGGGGCTGGGCCAGCGCTGGTACGCCGTGCTGTTCGCGCTGGTCACGGTGCTGGCGGGGGCGATGCTGGCGGGCACGCAGTCCAACGCCATCACCAGTGCGGTGAACGAAGCGTGGGACGTTCCGGTGATGGTCACCACCGGTGTGCTGCTGGTGGTGTTGGCGGCGATTCTGCTCGGCGGCGTGCGTCGCATCGCGCGCGTCGCCGAATGGGTGGTGCCGGTGATGGCCGTGGCCTATCTGCTGGTCACTGCGGTGGTGATGGTACTCAACGTCGAGCGCGTGCCTGAGGTCATCGCCCTGGTGCTGCGCAGCGCCTTCGGTGTTGACGCCGCATTCGGCGCGATGATCGGGACCGCGATCCAATGGGGGGTGCGTCGTGGCGTGCTGTCCAACGAAGCTGGCATGGGCAGTGGCGCGCATCCTGCCGCTGCAGCAGAAGTGTCGCACCCGGTGAAGCAGGGGCTGGTGCAGTCGTTCTCGGTGTACATCGACACCATGGTCGTGTGCAGCGCGACGGCCTTCCTGATTCTCTCCACCGGGCTCTACAACGTCTACGACCCGGCGGTGAACGGTGTACCGGACGAGGCGCGCCTGCTGCTGGGCAACCTTCCCGGCGTGGAAGCAGGGCCACGCTTCGTACAGCACGCGGTGGAGTCGGCCTTGCCCGGCTTCGGCAAGTCGTTCGTCGCGCTGGCGATCCTGCCATTCGCGTTCACCACCATCCTGGCCCTGTACTACATGGCCGAAACCAACGTCAGTTACCTCTGCCGCGATCGTCCCCGAGGATGGGTGATGGGCACCTTCCAGCTGCTGTTCCTGGCCGCTACGGGCTACTCGGCGATGAACAGTGCGACAGTGGCGTGGGCGCTGGGCGATATCGGCGTAGGCATGATGAGCTGGCTGAACATCATCGCCATCCTGCTGCTGCAGAGGCCCGCGTTGGCCGCGCTGCGCGACTACGAAGATCACCGGCGTCACGGGCGTGACCCGTTGTTCAACCCGAAGCTGCTGGGGGTTCGCAATACCAGCGTGTGGGCACAGTAAGCGCCCAGGCCGGTAGCGCCGGGCATGGCCCGGCGCTACCGGCTCATGAGTCACTCCACGCACAGCGTGGAAGTGGACTCACTCGTTGGGCGGCGTGGTTGCCTTGGCTTCGCTACCGAAGTTGCCATCGGCCTCGGCCGCCAGGTAGGCAAACACGGTATAGGCCGCCACGTTCTGCGCCAGCGCCTTCGGGTCGATCTTGTCGAGTGTGTCGTCGGCGGTGTGGTGCAGGTGGAAGTAATCCGAGCCATCCTGCGCCAGCCACGCCCATGCGCCACCCTTGGCGGCCAGCGGACCGACATCCGGCCCCGGGCCGCCCTTGTCGGCGGCGTACTCGATGCCCAGCGGCTTCATCACCTCGGCAATCTGCCTGGTTGCCACGCGCGAGCCTTCCGGGTTCGGCGAACCGGTGTTGAAGGCGTAGATGCGGCCAGCACCGAAATCGCTCTCGGCGGCCAGCTGGTGCAGGGCTACGTCCTTGGCGTGCGCCTCGGCGTAGGCCTTGCCGCCATACAGGCCCTGTTCTTCGTTGGCGAAGGCCACCACGCGGATGGTGCGCTTCGGCGCCTGCTTCAGCTGGCCGATCAGATGACCGGCGGCCATGGTGATGCCCACGCCTGCGCCGTCATCGACCGCGCCGGTGCCCAGGTCCCACGAGTCCAGGTGTCCACCGATCACC
This sequence comes from Stenotrophomonas sp. MYb57, assembly GCF_002966815.1. Classification (NCBI taxonomy): domain Bacteria; kingdom Pseudomonadati; phylum Pseudomonadota; class Gammaproteobacteria; order Lysobacterales; family Lysobacteraceae; genus Stenotrophomonas; species Stenotrophomonas sp. MYb57. Next base: position 3,707,711 of record NZ_CP023271.1, on the reverse strand, counting down.
ACCACTTCCTTCGGCAGCGTGCGGCCGGTGATCTCACCGATCACGTTGTACGAAGTCGCCGTGCCATCCCAACCGCAGTCCAGTGCGACCTTCACCGTGGTTGCGCCACGGGCAAGCAGGCGCGCCAGCTGGTCGGCGTCGGGCACCGACAGCGCCGCCGACGGCACCGGGGTCAGGCCGTCATCAAAGCGGGTGATGCCGGTGTGCGGCACGCGGTGCGAATCGGTACCGGCCGAGCGCATCAGGAAACCGATCGCGCCCTTGCGGATGGCCTCGGACGGGCCCTTGCTGCGGATCGCGCCGCCACGGCCATAGTCGCGGCCATCGCGGAACGGCAGCATCTGGTAATCGACGAAGGCGATCTTGCCCTTCAGCGAACCCGCCGGTGCGGCCTGCAGCGCGGCCAGATCGGCAAACCGCACTACCTCGGCTTCGACCGTACCGCCCGGGCTGCCGCCCAGCGCGGTGATCTGCAGCGGTTGCGGGTTCCTGCCGGTCACGGCGGCGTGCTCGCTGCGGCGCTCCCATTTCGGGAAGGTCACCGGTTCCTTCCACACCTTGTCAAAACCCAGTGCCTTGAACTTGGCTTCGGCCCAGGCCACGGCACGGGCGTCGGCCTCGCTGCCGGCGATGCGAGGGCCGATCTCGGTGGTCAACGATTCGACCACCTTCCAGCCGGTGTCATCGGCCAGCGCCTGGTCGCGCAGCTGCGCGGCGGTGGCCAGCGAAGCCGGCGGCAGGGTGGTGGCACGCGGCGCCGCGAAGGCCGGCGCGGCCAGCAGGGCGAGGGAGGATGCGATGGCAAGGACGCGGCGACGCATGGACAGCTCCGGGAAGGGTGTAAGCCTTGGAGCTTAACAGTCGTTCAGCGCCGCGCATGGGCGGGAGGTCATGGCCGGCGCGGATGCTGTTTTTCGCCAGATGCAGCAAAGCGAAAGCCCCGCCGGAGCGGGGCTTTCGCATGCCTCTGCGGTAGCGCCGGGCATGCCCGGCGAGCGCAGCGGCAAGATGGCGTTCCGCCAGGCATGGCCCGGCGCCACCAACCTTATTTCTTCAGGCTGTCGCGGATCTCGCGCAGCAGCACCACTTCCTCGGCCGGCGCTGCCGGTGCCGCTTCCTTCTTGCGCGACAGGCGGTTGATCACCTTGATCACCAGGAAGATGGCGAACGCCACGATCACGAACTGGATCAGCGTGTTGATGAAATCACCGTAGCCGATCACCACGGCCGGGATTTCCTTGCCATCAGGCCCGATGCTGGCCGGCGACAGTGTCCACGCAAGCTGGGAGAAATCGACCTTGCCGATCAGCATGCCCAGCGGCGGCATGATGATCTTCTCCACCAGCGCGGTGACGATCTTGCCGAAGGCAGCGCCAATCACCACGCCGACGGCGAGGTCGATGACGTTGCCGCGCATCGCGAATTCCTTGAACTCGGTGAGCATTCCCATTGTTGTTTTTCTCCTGAGGGCGAGGGGGGCAGCGCGAAGGGTAGCGCAGGTGATGTCAGCCGGCGATCACGCCGTGGCGTTCGGCCACGTTCTCAAGGCGTGCACTGAAACGGTCGCCGGGCTTCAGCGCGGCCACGCCGGACGGCGTGCCCATGAACACCAGATCGCCGGCGCGCAGCTGCCACAGCTTGGACAGCTCGTGCAGGATCTCCGGCACGTTCCAGATCATCTGGTCGAGCAGGGACTGCTGGCGGACTTCGCCATTGATCTCCAGCGACAGATTGAGCGCGGCCAGATCGCCGACTTCACCGGCGTGCACGATCTCGCTGATCGGTGCAGAGGCATCGAAACCCTTGGCCGAATCCCACGGGTGGCCCTTCTCCTTGGCGGCCGCCTGCAGGTCGCGGCGAGTCAGGTCCAGGCCTACGGCATAGCCATAGACCAGGGCCTCGGCGTCGGCCAAGGCCAGCACGCCGGTGGGCGCGTCACGGCCGATCGCCACCACCAGTTCCACCTCGTGATGCAGGTTGCTGGTGGCAGGCGGGTAGGGGATCACATCGTCGTGGCCGACCACGATGGCGTCGGCCGGCTTGGTGAAGAACATCGGGCGGCCGCGATCATCTGCTGCGGGCACGGCAGCACCCATCTCACGCGCGTGGTCGGCGAAGTTGCGGCCGACGCAGTAGATGCGGTGCACGGGAAAGCTGCCGCCACCCACCACCGGTACACGCGGCGTGGCTGCAGCAGGGATCACATCGGAGACATCGGACATGCGGGCATCCAGGAAGGGAGTGCCCGCAGTCTAGAACGCAGCAAGGCCCGCCGTCAGCGGGCAGCGTCGATCAGCGCGAGGACGGCAGCGCCGACTTGCGCACCACGTGGTACTCGCCCTCGACCACGTTCGGGTCGACCGGGCGGCTCGTGCCGGGCTTGCGCGAAGCCAGCAGCTTCCACGCCAGGCCCACCAGGATCATGGCTGCACCGACGAATACGCCGATGAACACCATCGCGGCCAGAATCGCCAGGCCGAGCAGGCCCACGGCAACGCGCACCAGCGGATGGCGCGGCTTGCGCGGGGCAAACAGGGTGCGGAACTGGTTGAAGGCGAAATCGCGATTGAACATGGTGGCTCGATAGGCTGGAAATCAGCGAGCCATGAGTATCGGCAGGTGCCACTGTCATTGAGTGAAAAACTCGTTAAATATAGCCTTGGCTTATTACGGATCAATGACTTGTGTTCATGTCGCAGCTAGTCACATGACCAGGCGTGCGACAATGCGCGATTCCGTCCGAGCCTTCGCCATGACTGCCGCTGTTGCCCTGATCACCCTGGATGCCATTGCCGATGGTGCGTTTGCCGAGGTTGAAGCGGTGGTCGATGGCGATGCCGAGTCGCTGCTGCTGTACCGCGACGGTGAACAGGTGCGCGCGTTCCTGAACATCTGCCCGCACGCGGGCCGCCGCCTGGATTGGGCGCCCGGCCAGTTCCTGAAGAGCCGCGAAGGCCATCTGGTCTGCGCCGCCCACGGCGCCTCGTTCGCGCTGGACAGTGGCGACTGCATCGCCGGCCCCTGCAAGGGCGACCGCCTGCGCGCAGTGCCGGTGGATGTGCGGGATGGACAGGTCTACCTGGCCTGAGGCATCGGTGTGCGGACCAACGGTCCGCACCCACCGAGTTCAGAACCCACCACATCAGCGAAACATCCAGGAATCCATCCACGCATGGCGTGGATCTACCGTGTCGACCAAGGTCGACACCCACCCACAGCAGCACAGAATGCCGTTCCGACAGCGCGCGGAAATCTGTCGAAGGCGGGGTGGGTCCGGTTGCGGGGGTGTCCGCGGCATGGATGCCGCGGCCAAGCCCCCAAGGGTGAGGGCGCTTTGCTTGCGAAGCACTGCTTCGCAAGCGCCCGAACGCACAGCCGCCAGCGGCTGGGCCGGTCTGGGGGTTTACGGCGTCCCCCGCAACCGGACCCACCCCGCCATCCCAAGGAATGCAGGCCGTTGTCGTTGCCTCTGCGGGTGCAGGGCGCAGCCCTGCCAACAAACCCAACCTTCAGAACATCAGGTTGATCATCACCACCACCACACAGGTGTAGATCAGTGACAGCGGGCCGCCGACCCGCCACATCTCGCGCGGGGTGTAGTTGGCCGGGCCGGTGATCATCGAAATCACCGGGTTCGACGCCGTCATCAGGTTGTTGGACGCCGACAGCGCCACGATCAGCGCGAACGCCGTGGGATTGCCGCCGGCCGCCAGCGCCAGGTTCACCGCGATCGGCACCATCACGATGGTCGCGCCCACATGGCTGATCACCAGCGAGAACACCGTGGTCAGCAGCGCCAGCGCCAGTTCCAGCACCCAGATCGGAATGCCGGTGGGCAGCTTGTCGATGGTATGGCCGGCCACCCATGCCGCTGCGCCGCTGGAATCCATCGCCCAACCGAGCGGAATCAGCCCGGCCATCATGAACACCGTCTTCCAGTTGATCGAGGCATAGGCCTCGTCCATGCGCAGCACGCCGGTCAACAGCATCCCGGCCACGCCGGTCATCAGGGTCAGCGCCACCGGCAGTTTGCTGGTCAGCGCGATCAGGATGGTCAGGGCGAAGATCGCCATGGCAATCTTGAACTTGTGCGGGCGCTGCTCGCCGGTGGGGTAATCGGTGACCACCACGAAGTCGCGGCTCTTGGCGGCCTGCGCAAGGTCGGTCCAGATGCTGTGGAAGACCAGCATGTCGCCGGCGCGCAGCTGCACATCGCGCACATCCTCGCGGATCACCTGCTTGTCGCGGTTGATCGCCAGCAGGCTGATGCCGCGTTCCTTGCGCAGGCGCAGCTCGCCTGCGGTCTTGCCGATGACGCCGGAGGTCGGCGGCACCACCGCCTCGGAAATGCCGGCGCGGCTGGGATTGAACAAGTCGCCCAGGTGTTTCAGGCGCGAGGACATGCGCAGGAACTGGTTCTGCGCGAAATCGTGGATCTGCTGGCGCGGGCCCATCGCGCCGAGCACGCTGCCCACCCAGATGCGCATTTCCGCAGGGGGGGCCAGACGGGTGTCATTGCCGGTCTTCAGTGCCAGCAGCAGCGGCGCGTCATGCAGGTTCTCGGCCTCGCCCAGGGTCATGCCGACCAGCGGGCTCTCGGCGGTGACCACCAGCTCGAACACGTCGCCTTCGATGCCGTAGGTCTTGGCGAAGTAGCTCTCGGTGCGGGCCGGCGTGGTGCCGTCGTTGACCAGGCTTTCCTCTTCCACCAGCTTGCGGTCGCCGTAGTAGCGGAAATACAGCAGCGAGGCGATCAGCAGGGCGATGCCGATCGGCAGCGGCGCGAACATGCGCAGCGGCTCGATGGTGGCCAGGCCGGAGGGCAGGTTGTTGTTGGCCGAAGCCAGCAGATCGTTCAGCAGGATCAGCGGCGAGTTGCCGACCATGGTCAGCGCGCCACCCATCACGATCGCCGCCGAGATCGGCAGCAGCAGGCGCTGCATGGTCAGCCCGGTGCGCGCGGCCAGACGCGAGGCAACCGGCAGGTACAGCGCCATCACCGACGGGTTCTGCATGAAGGACGAGTTCAGGCCGGCGATGGCCGTGGTCATCATCAGCAGCCGCTGCTCCACGCCATGGCCGCGTCGCAGCAGCCAGGCCGCGAGCCGGTTCAAGGCACCGGTGCGGTCCAGGCCCGCGCCGAGAATGGTGGTGGCGATGATGCTCATCACCGCGTTGCCGGAGAAGCCGCCGAAGATCTCCTCCGGCGCGATCAGGCCGGTCACGCCCAGCACCACCAGCACCACCAGCGCGACCACGTCGGCGCGGATGCGCTCGAACAGGAACATCGCCATTGTGAAGCCGACCAGCCCGAGCACGAGCTTCATGTCAGTGGTCAGCGTCAGCGCGGTATCCATGTCGGGCGCGGCGTCCTCAGGCGTTCATCAGGTGCGGTCGTACAACAGGTCCCAGACGCCATGGCCGAGCTTCTGGCCGCGGGTCTCGAAGTGGGTCTGCGGGCGCCAGTCCGGGCGCGGCACGCTGCCACGCGGACCGGCACGGTTGACCAGGCCGGGGGTGGCATCGAGCACGTCCCACATCTGCTCGGCGTAATCCTCCCAGTCGGTGGCACAGTGCAGGCGGCCACCGGGGCGCAGCTTGCGCACCAGCAGCTCGGCAAAACCCGGCTGGATCAGGCGACGCTTGTTGTGGCGCTTCTTGTGCCACGGGTCGGGGAAGTAGATGCGCACTTCGTCCAGCGCGCCATCGGCGATTTCCTTTTCCAGCACTTCCACCGCGTCGTGGTGGTACAGGCGCACGTGGTCGGCGTTGTCGTCGGCCAGCGCGTTCAGCAGGCGGCCCACGCCGGGCGCGTGCACTTCCAGGCCGATGTAGTCGCGGCTGGGGTCCTGCTGGGCGGCGAAGCGCAGCGCGGCGCCATTGCCGAAGCCGATTTCCAGCACCTTGTGCGCATCGCGGCCGAAGGTGGCATCCAGATCACGCGGTTCACCGCTGAAATCCAGGCCGAAACGCGGCCAGCGCTCGTCGAACGCGCGCTGCTGGGCCGGGGTGAAACGGCCCTGGCGCAGCACGAAGCTGCGCACTTCACGGCGGCCTTCGTTGACCGTGAACGGCTTGGGCGGTGCCTTCGAACCGGCGCTGTCGAATGGATTGGTCATCAGCCGATCAACCCATCGATTGGCGAGGACGCACTGGCATAGCGCTTGCGCGGAATGCGGCCAGCCAGGAACGCCTCGCGGCCGGCTTCCACGGCCTTGCGCATGGCGCTGGCCATCAGCACCGGGTTGCGCGCGCCGGCGATGGCGGTGTTCATCAGCACGCCGTCGCAGCCCAGCTCCATCGCGATCGCCGCATCTGAAGCGGTGCCCACGCCGGCGTCGACGATGATCGGCACCTTGGCGTCTTCGATGATCTGCAGCAGGTTGTACTTGTTCTGGATGCCCAGGCCCGAGCCGATCGGCGCGGCCAGCGGCATCACCGCAGCGCAGCCGATCTCTTCCAGGCGCTTGGCCAGGATCGGGTCGTCGGAGGTATAGACCATCACCTCGAAACCGTCCTTGACCAGCTGCTCGGCGGCCTTGAGGGTCTGCACCACGTCCGGGTACAGCGACTTCTGGTCGCCCAGTACTTCCAGCTTGGTCAGGTTGTGGCCGTCCAGCAGTTCGCGGGCCAGGCGGCAGGTGCGCACGGCATCCTCGGCGGTGTAGCAGCCGGCGGTGTTGGGCAGGATGGTGTAACGGTCCGGCGGCAGCACGTCGAGCAGGTTCGGTTCGCCCGGGTTCTGGCCGATGTTGGTACGGCGGATGGCCACGGTGACGATCCGGGCGCCCGCGGCCTCGGTGGCCAGGCGGGTTTCTTCCAGATCCTTGAACTTGCCGGTGCCGGTAAGCAGCCGCGAGCTGTAGGTCTTGCCGGCGATCACCAGCGAATCGGGGGAGACATGAGCGTTCATGACGCGATTATCGCTTATCCGCCCGAAGATGGGGTCGTCACTTCGACGCCGCCGGGCATGGCCCGGCGCTACCGGAACGGATGCGCAGGGTAGCGCCGGGCCATGCCCGGCGAGCGCAGAGCGCGGGATGCCTCAGCCGCCACCCAGGGCATGCACGATCTCCACCACATCGCCCTCGGCCAGCACATGCTCGGCATGACGGCTGCGGCTGACGATCTCGCCGTTCACCTCCACTGCAACCCGACGTTGCAACAGCTGCTCGGCCGCGAGCAGGTCCCGGAGGGTCGCCGAAGCGGGCAGGGTGCGGGGTTCGCCATTGAGCTGGATGTTCATGGGGCCATTGTCGCTGATTGCCGGTTCGCATCGGAACCGTTGCAAGTTGTGCGCTACGCCCGCACCGGCAAAGCCCGCCGGGCCTGGCTCGAGCGACAATCCATGCGGCGGCGCAGCGTGAGCAATTGGCGGCGCAGTGAAACCATTCACCGTGCGCCGGCGTACGTGCGTCGGATCCTCAAACGATATCCCCACAGGAGTTTTTACATGCTGCTCAGCAAACGCCCGATCCGCTCCCTCATGGCGGCCGCGATCGCGCTGGCCGCGCTGCCGGCCATGGCAGGCGAATCCCCGTTCACCCGCACCGTGTTCATCGGTGACAGCCTGACCGACAGCGGCTACTTCCGTCCGCTGCTGCCGGCCGACGTGCGTCCGGTCACCGGCCAGTCCACCACCAACCCCGGTTGGGAGTGGGCACAGTGGGTGGCCGATTACTACGGCACCAACGCCAGCCCGAACGGCAACGGCCAGACCGGCGACAACTACGCTGTCGGCGGCGCCCGGGTCGGCACCGACTTCCGCAACCCGCAGCTGGGCAACGTGCTGGTGCCGTCGTTGAAGACGCAGACCGCCAACTACCTGGCCGCCAACGGTGGCAAGGCGGATCCGCGCGCGCTGTACACCGTCTGGGGTGGCGCAAACGACCTGTTCCAGATCACCAACCCGGCCCAGGCGCCGGCAGTCATCGGCTCGGCGGTCACTGACCAGATCGGTATCGTGGCCAGCCTGAAGCAGGCCGGTGCCGAGTACGTGCTGGTTCCGAACCTGCCCGATATCGGCTCCACTCCGGGCTTCATCGATCGCGGCGCTGCCGCGCGCGTGCAGGGGACGGCGCTGTCCAACGCCTATAACAGCGCGCTTTATGGCGGTCTCAAGCAGGCCGGCATCGATTTCATTCCGCTGGACACTTACACGCTGCTGCGCGAAATCATCGCCAGCCCGGGCATGTACGGCTTCAGCAACGTCACCGGCCGGGCCTGCACCGTGCCGTCGTCGCTGACCTGCAGCCCCTTGGCCTATGTGCGTCCGGATGCGGCAAGTACCTACCTGTTCGCCGATGACGTGCACCCGACCACGGCCGCGCACCAGATGCTGGGCCAGTACGCCATCTCGATCCTGGAAGGCCCGCGCCTGCAGCAGGTGCTGAGCCACTCGGCGCAGACCATCGGCCGTTCGCGCGCCGACCAGGTCAGCCTGCACCAGGCCGGCCGTCCGGCCGACGGGATGTCCTGGTGGGGCGGCGTGCGCGGTGACATGCAGCGCTACGACCACGCCGATCTGTACGACGGCCTGGCCCCGGCCGGCCTGTTCGGTGTCGACTGGGCACGTGACGGCATGGTCTTCGGCGGCTTCGCCGGCTTTGGCCGCCTGAATGCCGACTTCGGCAACAGCCGTGGCGATTTCACCCAGAAGGACACCACGGCCGGTCTGTTCGCCGGCTGGTACGGCGACCGCATCTGGGTCAATGGCCAGGTCAGCTACACCTGGCTGTCCTATGACGTGAACCGCAAGGTCCAGCTCGGCCCGGCCACCCGCGAACACGGTGGCTCGCCGGACGGCAGCAACCTGACCGCTGCCCTGAACGCCGGTTACGAGTTCGGCACCGAAGGTGGCTTCCGCCACGGCCCGATCGCCTCGGTGATCTGGCAGCAGGTCAAGATCGACGGTTACACCGAAAGCGCCGATGCCGGCACCTTGGCCACCGCGTTGGGTTACGGCAAGCAGGATGTCGATTCCACCGTCGGCCGTATCGGTTGGCAGGCCCGCTTCGACGGCGGCACCGTCAAGCCGTACGTGCAGGTGACCTACGACCACGAGTTCGAAGACACCAAGCAGGCCAGCGCCTGGGTGCAGAGCCTGCCGGACGTCGGCATGTACCGCGTGCCGGGCATGGACTTCGACAAGAACTATGCAACCGCCATCCTGGGCGCGCGTATGGAGCTGTTCGGCCTGCAGAGCAACATCGGCCTGAGCGCCACCACCCTGCAGAAGCGTGCGCAGGACGCGACGCTGTTTGCCAGCTTCAGCGGCAGCTTCTGATGCACACGACGGCAGGCCTGCGGGCCTGCCGTCACCGTCACGGGCAGGCTGCAAGGGCCTGCCCGTTGCGTTTGAACACGTGCCCCGCATAGACTTGTCGGGCAACGCGGGCGTAGCTCAATGGTAGAGCTGTAGCTTCCCAAGCTACTGACGAGGGTTCGATTCCCTTCGCCCGCTCCATGTCTTCCAGCGGTTTGCGGCGTGTCAGCCGCTCCGCGCTACCCAGCCAGCGCGACAGCGCCTCGGCTCGGGCACTTCGATCCGCTTTGCCGCACAGTGATCGCGGGCATTCTGCCAGGTGAGTTTTCCTTGGCTCAGCGCCGCGCGACCGTACTTAGCGCTGGAAAGCCTCCTCTGCGACCTTGCGGTCTGCTCGATCCAGTCACACGGACAGGTTCAGTTGTTGCTGGGATCGGACATGCTAGAAATCCGTCAACAATTGGTATCAATCGTTCGTTGTCCGGAGCGTGAATGATCGCTGCACTTGTGCCCATCAGGCGATGCTTTGATTTTTCGGGACGATCCAACCGGACAGAGTTCTGGTCGTTCTTCCTGCTTGCCGCTTTCTTGGCCGCGCTGAGCTACAGCTTGATGGAAGCTGGCTACTGGCTGATCGGCACACGGTTCTACAATTGGGAACTGGGCTTGCGTCTCAATAGCGTGGGGCAGGGCCTGGCAACGGTCGCGCTGGTATCTTTCCTCCCGCCCATGCTCGCACTGACCGTGCGCAGGTTGCACGACATTGATGAGTCGGGATGGTTTGTTGTCATTGCCTTCGTTCCTTTGGGGGTGTTCGTTCTGTTTCCGGTCATGCTGCTGCCCGGTAGCGAGGAAGAGAATCGATTTGGCGGGACTCAGGGATTGTCGGGGGGCTGAAAGTATCTGGCGCAGCGTTTGCCGGTGCCTGCTTGAGAGTGCGGACTTCGCGTCCGAGCGTGCAAGGCAGATTCCAACAATCCGTATGTCCCCCCGACTTGCCCTCCGCTAGCGTGTTGCCCTCATTTCAAGGAGCACGCCGGCATGCAACGCAGGAACGACCTGGTCAACGCACTGCATCAGATATTCCTTTCCGCGGGAATTGGCTCGGCCAAACAGGTTGAAGCGGTGCGCGCCCTGGGCAGGGCAGGTGGGCCGGAGGCCGCGCAGCGCATCGTGGAGATTTACAAGGATGCCTTCGGCGGGTCGACTGTCCAGATGGCGTGCATCGCCGCTCTGGGCGAGGCCGCACGCGGCTATCCAGCGGCGGAATGAAGGGGAAGCCCGGCACGCGGTGGTGCCGCCAGGCAACATCATCCAGACGCAACGCTGCCACGCTATGCTTCGCGCCTGCCGACCGATCCCACTGCGATGAAGCTCGCCATCCTGTCCCGCAACACCCGGCTGTACTCCACCCGTCGGCTGGTCGAGGCCGCGCGCGCGCGCGGCCATACCGTGCGCATCCTGGATCCGCTGCGCTGCTACATGCGCATCGCCGCGGACGGCTTTTCCATGCACTACAAGGGCAGGCCGATGACCGGCGTGGACGCGGTCATCCCACGCATCGGCGCTTCGGTCACCCGCTACGGCACCGCCGTGCTGCGCCAGTTCGAACTGATGGGCGCACGCACGCCCAATCCGTCCGACGCGATCCTGCGCTCGCGCGACAAGCTGCGGGCGCACCAGTTGCTGGCGGCCAAGGGCATCGACATGCCGGTCACCGTCTTCGGTGACAACCCGGATGACACCGTCGACCTGTTGTCCATGCTCGGCCCACCGCCGCATGTGGTGAAGCTCAATGAAGGCACCCAGGGCCGTGGCGTGATCCTCACCGAGAAGGCCAGCGCCTCGCGCGGCATCGTCGAAGCCCTGCGTGGCCTGTATGCCAACTTCCTGATGCAGGAGTTCATCGGCGAGGCCAAGGGCGCCGACCTGCGTTGCTTCGTGGTCGGCGACCAGGTGGTGGCGTCGATGCAGCGCCAGGCGCCGGAGGGGGATTTCCGCTCGAACCTGCATGCCGGCGGTACGGCGGTGGCGTCCAAGGCCAGCCGGGCCGAGCAGCAGGTGGCGGTGCGTTCGGCCAAGGCGCTGGGGCTGGGCGTCTGCGGGGTGGACCTGATCCGCTCCGAGCGCGGCCCGCTGGTGCTGGAGGTGAACTCCACCCCGGGCTTGGAAGGGATCGAGGCCGCCTGCGGGGTGGATGTGGCCGCACGCATCATCGAACACGTCGAGAAGATCAAAAAATCCTGATATTTCAGCGGCTTGAAATTAAATTCAGGCGGGGTTGGCGGTTTTAACACTGCTTTAATCGCCCCGGGCGTAGCCTTCAACGAACCGCAGCTCTGCCTCTCAGCAGGATCGGTATCGGGATACAACTTCAGGCCCAGGCGGGTGCACCGCCTGGGTCTTTTTTATGCCCTGTGTCCCCCTGCCAAGGGGCCCTTGTGGGCACGTGGGGACACTCGTAGAGTTGGGCCTTCGTTCCGAAGGATCGGGAGGTTGGCGATGTACCGCACCACGATGATCGTGCTGTTGCTGTGCCTGCCTGGCGTTGCACTGGCCAAGCCGGAAAAGGCGGCTGTGCAGATGGACCGCCAGACCCCGGTGGCCGAGCAGGTCCGCCAGGTCGAAAAAGCCCTGCAGCAGGGCGACTACAACGAAATCTCCGCCGAGGACCGCAGTCAGGTCCAGCAGGCATTGGCGCGGATCACCCAGCGGATGGGCGACCGGCAGACCGTCCAGGAGCTGCCGCCGCAGGTGCAGAACGACGTCTTCAACGATCAGGAGCGGGTCAACAGCATCCTGACGCGCGCCCACGACGACAGCCGCCAGATCTGCTCGTACCAGCGCACCACGGGCAGCAACATGCCCAAGAGCCGTTGCATGACCGTGGCCGAACGGCGCCGCATCGAAGAGAAGGGCAAGGCCCTGCTCAACGACCAGCGTACCTACAGCAACTTGAACCCGGACTCCAAGCTTTAAGGCCGCCTGCACCCTGCCGGCCAGCACTTGCTGGCAGAGCGGGCATCCGCATACAGTCGGCGTTCACCTCAGACAGGGATTCGTTTGTCATGAAGCATCCAGTGATATCAGCGGTTCTGGTTTCGGCGTTGGCCCTGGTCGCTGCTTCGGCAGGGGCCAAGAGTGCCGAAGAGGTATTCCTACCGGGCAAGCCGCTGCTGCAGCAGGTAGAGCGCATCGAGATCGAGCTCAACGATGGCGAAACCTATTCCGAGCTCCGTCAGGAAGAGCGCGGCAAGGTCCGCGAGACCCTGGTTCGCATCCGTGCCGCCGCCGAGCAGTACCCGACCAAGGACGCGATGCCTGAATCGGTACGAACTGAGGTCTTCAACGATCAGCAGGTCGTGAACACCGTTTTGACACAGGCGCGTGAAGATAGTCGTCTAATATGCCGACGTGAGAAGACCATTGGTTCCAACATGTCGTCCACGCAATGCATGACCGTCGCCGAGCGTGCTCGGCAGAAGGACAAGGCACAGCGCGACATGGGTCAGGCCCAGCGCGTCGGTAAATTCGTCAATTAGAGGTGACAGTGAGAATCCTGGTAATCGAAGACAACAGCGACATTGCGGCCAATCTGGGCGACTACCTGGAGGACCGGGGCCACACCGTGGACTTCGCTGCCGACGGAGTGACCGGGTTGCATCTGGCTGTCGTGCACGAGTTCGACGCGATTGTCCTGGACCTCAACCTGCCCGGCATGGACGGCATCGAAGTCTGCCGCAAGCTTCGCAATGAAGCGCGCAAGCAGACCCCGGTGCTGATGCTGACCGCGCGCGATTCGCTGGACAACAAGCTGGCCGGCTTCGATTCCGGTGCTGACGACTACCTGATCAAGCCGTTCGCGCTGCAGGAAGTGGAAGTGCGTCTGAACGCCCTGTCGCGTCGCGGCAAGGGCGTGCAGACCCGTGTGCTGGAAACGGGTGATCTGGAATACAACCTGGACACGCTGGAAGTGCGCCGCCAGGGCAAGCTGCTGCAGCTCAACCCGACCGCATTGAAGATCCTGCAGGCGCTGATGGAAGCGGCCCCGGCCGTGGTCACCCGGCAGGAACTGGAAACCCGTGTCTGGGGCGAAGAGCTGCCGGACTCCGATTCGCTGCGCGTGCACATCCACGGCCTGCGCGCCGTGGTGGACAAGCCCTTTGAAGTGCCGATGATCCAGACCCGCCATGGCATCGGATACCGCATCGCTACGCCGGAAGCCTGATTCTGTGGCAAGCAAGGGGGAGCGCCGGCGCACGCCTTATCGGCGGCGCCTGCGCAGCCGCATCATCGTTTCGTTCGTGTTGTTGGGCTTCTGCCTGACGACACTGTTCGCGTTCGCCACCAACTGGGCCCGCATGCGGGTGGAAAACCAGCTGGTGGAAGACGTGATGAACCGCAACATCAGCGAGTACGTGCGGCGTTATTACGAAAGCCCGGACCGCAACCCCGACCTGCCGGTGCAGCAGATGCGCGCGCGCCTGATAAAGCCTGACAAGTTCGAAGCCCTGCGCGAGGAGGAGCCGGACTGGTACGAGTTCAAGGACGGCCTGTACAACATGGGCGGTGTGGACGAGCGCGGCGAGCGCTATTCCTACAAGCTGGCCGTGCGCAAGACTCCCGATGCCTGGGCGTTCCTGGCCTACGACATGACCGACAGCGTCCGCGGTGGGCAGCAGCTTAACCGCGCGCTGTTCCTGTCGGTGCTGGTATTCAGCCTGCTGTCGCTGGTGCTGGGCTGGTGGTCGGCCTCCAAGGTGATGAAGCCGGTCTCGGATCTGGCCGCGCGCCTGCGTGCGTACCGTGGCGGTACCAGTGAGCCCGAGCCGTTGGCGCCGCGCTTCCCGGATGACGAAGTGGGCCAGCTGGCACAGGCGTTGGATGACTATTCCTCGCGGCTGACCGAAGTGGTGCAGCGCGACCGTGAGTTCAATGCCGATGTCAGCCACGAGCTGCGCACGCCGTTGGCGGTGATCCGTGGCGCCACCGAACTGCTGCTGACCCGCCCGGGCCTGGACGAGAAGGTACTGCAGCGCCTGCAGCGCATCCAGCGTGCCGAGCAGCAGTGCAGCGATCTGATCGGCGCGCTGCTGCTGCTGTCGCGCAACGAACGCGGGCAGGGCAGCAGCAATGTCGCCCGGGTGGCCGAACAGCTGCTGGACGCGCACCGCGCCCAGTTGGGTGGCAAGCCGCTGGAGCTGCACCTGGATGGCGAACGTGATCTGGTCATCGATGCCCCCGAAGCGGCGCTGTCGGTGGCGCTGGGCAACCTGATCGGCAATGCGGTGAAGTATTCGCAGGATGGCGAGGTGCGCGTGCATGTGGGTGCCAACGCCGTGTCGGTGACCGACAGCGGGCCGGGCCTGAGCGAGGAAGATGCCGCCAAGCTGTTCCAGCGCGGCTATCGCGGTACTCATGCCGGTCACTCGCAGGGCGGTGGCATTGGCCTGTCGATCGTCAGCCGCCTGTGCGATCTGTACGGCTGGCAGGTGAGCGTGCGCCCGGGCGGCGCCCGTGGCGTGATCGCCACGCTGACGTTCTCGCCGAAGCCGTTGTAACCCATTCTGGCTGCTGTTTTGGTGGGTGCCGACCTTGGTCGGCACGAATCCATTCGTCGCTGATGCTGCTTTGGTGGGTGCCGACCTTGGTCGGCACGAATCCTCCGGTCGCCGATGTTGCTCTGGTGGGTGCCGACCTTGGTCGGCACAAATCCATCCGTCGCCAAAATCTCCCACTCGGCGCGAAATGTCGCATGCAACGCCAATGCAGCTTCCGCGAAGGCTCGGCGTTTCTGGTCCAGCACGACACCTGCGTGACGCACTCCGCGCCCTGCGCGTGTCACACCACACGATTCCGCAGACGGTTGGCCCACATGGCGTTTTCGCCTCATGACCGCATTGCATGCAGCTGGCGAGATGGCATGGTCGGGGTCATCGCCCCGGCCGGGATTGGCGTCCCGAATAAACCCGACAATTCAACAGCTCCTGATGCGCCCAGGCCATCATGGAAAATGCACCGCATGCTCTTGCTTCGGCGGGCGGTGCGTGGGGATTCACCAGAATCCGCTGGAGTCTTTTTCCTTGCTGTTGAGTAGTTGGGTCTCCGGTACGCCAACCCGCACCGTCCGCCACCTCGCATCCGCGGGTGGCCTTACCGTCTGCGAGGAGCACTGCCATGTCTACACGCACCACCTATCCGAACCTGCGCCGCCTGGTTGGCGAATCCGCCGATCAGTTGCCGGCCGACATCGCCGAACGCATCGAAGATGTACTGGCCGAACCCAGCGACCTGCTGCCCGCGCTGATGGCGCGCATGGATGGGCGCGATAACGCCGATGGCCAGACCCGGAAGGGCACCGGTCTCACGCCCTCGCAGGCGGTAACCCTGGCCAGCCTCAGCCGTACCCTGGCCGGTCTCAATGCGCTGATCCAGATGCTGCACGCCGCCGAAGCGGCACGCGTGCAGGGCAGCGCGGGCCAGCAACTGCCGCCGGATGTAGTGGAAGGTCTGTTGCTGGCCGCCCGCGAACTGGCGCGCTACGCCCGCCAGCAGCTGGAGTAGATCCACGCCATGCGTGGATGCCCGTTCGCGCGGTGCCGATGGACCTGCAGGGTTATCCGGCCGCCAACGCCAGATACCGCGCATGCAACCGCTCGACCTGCGCCTGCAGGTCATCCGGATGGCCATCATTGACGACCACATCATCAGCCAGCGCGAGGCGCTGCGCGCGGGTGGCCTGGGCGGCGATCATCTGGTCAGCCAGCGCGGCGTCGATGCCGTCGCGCTGCATCAGCCGGGCGTGCTGCACGGCTTCCGGGGCATCTACCAGCAGCACCCGGTCCAGCCACGGATAGGCCTGGCGACCGCCCACTTCGGTCAGCAGCGGGATCGCCGCCAGCGCATAGGGGCTGGCGGCCTGCTCGCACTGCTGCTGCATCAGCCGGCGGATGGCCGGGTGGGTGATCGCTTCCAGCGCAGTCCGCTCGGCCGGGTCGGCAAAGATGTGGGCACGCAGGCGCGCCCGGTCCAGGGCGCCGTCGGCGAGCAGCATGTCTGCACCGAAGCGCTCGGCAACCAGGGCGAGGGCAGGGCTGCCCACCGCCACCACCGCGCGCGCGGCCAGGTCGGCGTCGGCAACAACAATTCCCAGCGTCTCGAAGCGCCGGGTTACCTCACTCTTGCCCGAGGCGATGCCGCCGGTCAGGCCCACCACATACTGGCTCATGGGGACTCCCCTCAGCGCAGCCCGCTCATCACCAGATACTGGTTCAACAGCGGCTCGCCCCACATGAAGAACAGCCAGCCGGCCAGTGCCAGGTAGGGGCCGAACGGAATCGGTGTCGCCCGGTCACGGCCACGGCTGTACAGCCAGATCGAGCCGATGAGGGCGCCCAGCACCGACGACATCAGGATGATCGGCAGGATGCCCTTCATCCCGCACCAGGCGCCCAGCGCGGCCAGCAGCTTGAAGTCGCCGTGGCCCATGCCTTCCTTGCCGGTCAGCTGCTTGAACAGCCACCACACCGACCACAGCGACAGGTAGCCCAGCAGGGCGCCGAGCAGGGCCGGTTTGGCCGGCATGTACAGGTTGTCGATGCTGCCGATCAACCCCAGCCACATCAGCGGCAGGGTCAATTGGTCCGGGAGCAGTTGGGTGCGCAGGTCGATGCCGGACAGGGCGATCAGGAAGCAGGTCAGCACGATCGCACCGAAGCCCTGCCAGCCGAAGCCGAACTGCCACACACAGGCCAGCACCATCACCGCGGTCAGGGCCTCCACCAGCGGGTACTGGATGGAGATGGGCGCCTTGCAGTGGCGGCACTTGCCGCCCTGGATCATCCAGCTGAACAGCGGGATGTTCTCGTACCAGGCCAGCTTGTGCTTGCAGTGGGGGCAGTGCGAAGGCTCCACCACGATGCCCGGCGGGGGCGGCTCGTAGAAGTCCGGCTCCTCCAGAACCTCGCGCGCATCGCGCTTCCACTGCCATTCCAGCCGCTTGGGCAGGCGCAGGATGACGACGTTCAGGAAGCTGCCCAGAAGCAGTCCCAGGCCGGCCGCGGCGGGATAGCCGAGGCCGGGATGCTGGTCAAGAAAAGCCATGTATGTGTTATCCGACGACGGAGGCGAGCTTGAAGATCGGCAGGTACATGCCGACGACCATGCCGCCCACGACCACACCGATGAACACCATGATCATCGGTTCGAGCAGGCTGCTCAAGGCGTCAACGGCATTGTTGACCTCCTGCTCATAATACTCGGCCACCTTGAACAGCATGGTATCCAGCGCGCCGGCCTCTTCGCCGATGCCGGTCATCTGGATGACCATGTGCGGGAACAGGTTGGTCTGCTTCATCGCCATGTTGACCGGATAGCCGACCGACACGTCATCGCGCATGCGCAGCACGGCCTCCTCATAGACCTTGTTGCCGGTGGCGCCGGCGACGATGCCCAGCGCCTCCACCAGCGGCACGCCGGCCTTGAAAGTCACCGCCGTGGTGCGGGCGAAACGGGCGATGGCACTGTTGTGCATGATCTGGCCGATCACCGGCACCTTCAGGATGTAGCGGTCCATCGCGTGCTGCATGGCGGGTGAGCGCTTGTAGGCCATGACCAGGCCGACGATGCTGCCGATCACGACGATGGCGATCAGCCACCACCAGGACACCATGAAGCGCGAAGCGTTGACGATGATCTGGGTGAAGGCCGGCAGGTCGGCGCCGAAGCTCTTGAACACATCCTCGAACTGCGGCACCACGAAGATCAGCAGGATGGCGCTGACCAGCAGCGCTACCGCGATGACCATTGCCGGGTAGAACAGTGCCTTCTTGATCTTGCCTTTCAGGCCTTCGATGTTTTCCTTGTAGGTGGCCACGGTGTCCAGCACCGTTTCCAGCACGCCGGCGCCTTCGCCGGCGCGTACCAGGTTGCGGTACAGCTCGTCGAACTGCACCGGGTACTTGCTGACCGATTCGTACAGTGACGAGCCGCCCTCGATGTCGGTGCGGACGCCGTCGACCATCTTCTTCATGCGCGGGTTCTTGTGCCCGCTGCCGATGATCTCCAGTGCCGACACGATCGGCACGCCGGACTTCATCATCGTGGCCATCTGCCGGCTGAAGAAGGCGATGTCCTTGGTGCCGATTGCCTTGCCGGCGGCACCGAACAGTGGTTTGGGCTTGGCCTTGACCTGGTCGGGGTTGATCCCCTGCCGGCGCAGCTCGGCGCGCAGCAGGTTGGCGTTCTTTGCCAGCTGCTCGCCCTTCATCCTCACGCCGCGTTTGTCGGTCCCCTGCCAGACAAACGGCTGCAACTCCATGGTGGCGCGGGCCACCGGTTCCTTCTTGATCGCACTGCGACTGACAGACATGTTGGCTCCCCGGCCCGCCATCCCCAGACGGGCATCTGCCGATGGTAGCGGGTTCATCGTCGTCTTGGCAGATCCGGGAGGGGCGGAAATGCGAAATCGTGCCGGCGGCCGGCCAAAGGTGACGCACTGCGTCACATTGCCGGGTCCATCGCAGAATGATGACTGGGGGGTTCACATCGCAGAAATTGCTGCCATCATGGGCGCGGGGAAATCCAGGGGGAGGCGTGCCGGGGTTGGCACGCAACCTGCGTAGATCCACCCGCAGGGTGCAGGACCCGCTCAACCGGCCGTTGGCCGGACCGCTCCTGCGCGCTGACTCAACCACCACTAATCTTGGGGATGTAATCATGAAGAACCAGAAGGGCTTCACCCTGATCGAACTGATGATCGTCGTTGCGATCATCGCGATCCTGGCCGCCATCGCGCTGCCGCAGTACAAGAACTACACCGCTCGCGCCAAGATCACCCAGGCGATTGGCAGCGTTGCCGGCGAAAAGATCAAGGTTGGCGAGAACCACTCGTCGGAAGTGGCCAATCTGTGCCAGGGTGCCGCCAACTGCACTGGCAACGGCGTGCTGACCGGCACCTCGAAGGACACGACTGCAACTGTCACGCTGACCCCCACCTTCCCGACTGATGGCGTTGCGCCGATCACTTGGGCTTGCGTCGTTACCAAGTCGAGCGTCGCAAACTATAAGGATGACCCGTGCGAGACCCTGACCCCGTAACTGGGGCCAGCGCTCAGCACACTGCGCTGGTGTGACCCGGGATGCCCGCGAGAAATCGCGGGCATCTTCATTTGTGTAACGCGCTTGGCGCGACTATAAAGCCTTGTACCTTTTTCAAAGTCAGCCGCCATGAACGCAGTCACCTCCGCCAATCTCGTCGGCATCACCGGTCTGGCCCGTCGTCTGGTCCAGGACGGCGCACTGGATGAAGCCGGTGCCCGCGATGCCATGGCCAAGGCCACCGCAGCCCGCCAGCCGCTGCCCACCTGGTTCGCGCAGAACAAGGTGGTCTCACCGCCGCAGCTGGCCGCTGCCAATGCGGTCGAGTTCGGCATGCCGCTGTTCGACGTGTCGGTATTCGATGCCAGCCAGAACGCGATGAGCCTGGTCAGCGAGGAGCTGCTGCGCAAGCACAACGTGCTGCCGCTGTTCAAGCGTGGCGGCAAGCTGTTCGTCGGCACCAGCAACCCGACTCATTCACTGGACGAAATCAAGTTCCACACCAATCTGGTGGTGGAGCCGATCCTGGTTGACGAGGACCAGATCCGCCGCACTCTGGAGCAGTGGCACTCCAGCCATGACACGCTGGGCGATTCGCTGGGCGGAGATGACGATGGTCTCGCCAACCTTGATATCTCCGGTGGCGACGATGACATGGCCGGCGGCACCGATTCGGGCATCGACGCCAAGGGCGACGATACTCCGGTGGTGAAGTTCATCAACAAGGTGTTGATCGATGCGATCCGAAAGGGTGCCTCGGACATCCACTTCGAGCCCTACGAAGACGATTACCGCGTGCGCCTGCGCATCGATGGCCTGTTGAAAATGGTCGCGCGTGCGCCGAACAAGCTCAACCAGCGCATTGCCGCGCGCCTGAAGGTGATGGCGCAGCTGGATATCGCTGAAAAGCGCGTGCCGCAGGATGGCCGCATCAAGCTCAATCTTTCCAAGACCAAGCAGATCGACTTTCGTGTCAGCACCCTGCCGACGCTGTTCGGCGAGAAGGTGGTGCTGCGTATCCTCGATGGCAGCGCGGCCAAGCTGGGCATCGACAAGCTGGGTTACGAGCCGGACCAGCAGAAGCTGTTCCTGGAGGCGATCCACAAGCCTTACGGCATGGTACTGGTGACCGGCCCGACCGGTTCAGGCAAGACGGTGTCCCTGTATACCGCACTGGGCATCCTCAACGACGAGACCCGCAACATCTCCACCGCCGAGGATCCGGTGGAAATCCGCCTACCCGGCGTCAACCAGGTGCAGCAGAACAACAAGCGCGGCATGACCTTTGCCGCAGCGCTGCGCTCGTTCCTGCGACAGGATCCGGACATCATCATGGTCGGCGAAATCCGCGACCTGGAGACGGCGGAAATTGCGATCAAGGCTGCGCAGACCGGTCACATGGTGCTGTCCACGCTGCATACCAACGATGCGCCGCAGACCATCGCGCGCCTGATGAACATGGGCATCGCGCCGTACAACATCACCAGCTCGGTGACGCTGGTGATCGCCCAGCGCCTGGCGCGCCGCCTGTGTTCGAACTGCAAGCGGCCGGCCGACCTGCCTGCACACGCCCTTCTGGCCGAGGGCTTCACCCAGGCGCAGCTGGATGCAGGCATCGAGCTGTATGAGGCGGTAGGCTGCGACGAATGCACCGAGGGCTACAAGGGCCGTACCGGCCTCTACCAGGTGATGCCGATGACCGACGAGATCGCGACCATCGTGCTGGCGGGCGGCAATGCGCTGCAGATTGCCGAGGCCGCGCAGGCGATCGGTGTGAATGACCTGCGGCAGTCGGCGTTGAAGAAGGCGGCCGCGGGTGTGACCAGCCTGGCCGAGATCAATCGCGTCACCAAGGATTGATGCCGTAGATCCACGCCATGCGTGGATGGGCGGTGCACGGGGTTGCCGGCCAGCGGCCGGCACTACCATTTCGACGCAGAACGGCCGGTTGATCCACGCCGTGCGTGGATGGGGCAACCAGCAGATCCACGCCATGCGTGGATGGGCGATGCACGGGGTTGCCGGCCAGCGGCCGGCACTACCATTCCGACGCAGAACGGCCGGTTGATCCAGGCCGTGCGTGGATGGGCAACCAGTAGATCCACGCCATGCGTGGATGGCGCGGTGCACGAGGTTGCCGGCCAGCGGCCGGCACTACCTATTCCATCCCCAGCTTCTTCAGCTTGTAGCGCAGCGCACGGAAGGTGATGCCCAGCTGCGCGGCGGTGCGGGTCTTGTTCCAGCGGTTTTCTTCCAGCGCGCGCTGGATCGCACTGCGCTCGAGCTGCTCGATGTACGAGGGCAGGGCGGCACTGCCCGGGTGCAGATCGACCACGGCTTCGGCATGGGCGGCACTGCCCGGTGAACGCGGTGCGTGCTGCGGCAGGCGCAGGTCGTCGGCGCCGATACGATCTTCCTCGGCCAGTGCCAGCGCGCGTTCCAGGATGTTCTCCAGCTCGCGCACGTTGCCGGGGAAGCCGTACTGGGCCAACGCGTCCAGCGCCGACGGCGCCAGCAGCGGGGTGGCGCGGCCGTGGCTGCGGGCCAGCCGCGCCAGGATCGACGCCGCCAGTGCGGGCAGGTCCTGGCGACGCTCGCGCAGCGGCGGCACGCGCAGTTCGATGACGTTGATGCGGTAGTAGAGGTCGTGGCGGAAGCGCCCGTCTTCGACCAGCTCGGCCAGATCCTTGTGGGTGGCCGAGAGGATGCGCACGTCCACCGGTTCTTCGCTGGGTGCGCCCACCGCGCGCACCGATTTTTCCTGGATCGCACGCAGCAGCTTCACCTGCATCTGCAGCGGCAGCTCGGCCACCTCATCCAGGAACAGGGTGCCGCCGTGTGCGGCCTGGAACAGTCCCGGCTTGTCGGCATGGGCGCCGGTGAAGCTGCCCTTGCGATGGCCGAAGAACTCGCTCTCCATCAACTCGGTGGGAATGGCGCCACAGTTGACCGGCACGAACGGCCCAGCGGCGCGTGCACCCTGTGCATGGATGGTGCGTGCAACCAGTTCCTTGCCCACCCCGGATTCTCCCAGGATGTAGACCGGCGCCTGGCTGCGCGCAACCTTGCCGATGGTGGCGCGCAGCACGTCCATCGCCGGCGATTCGCCGAGCAGGCGTGCGGCCTGTTCGGCGGCGGGGCCGGCAACGGGGCGTTCGCTGTTGTTGAGTTCCAGCGCATGCTTGACCAGGCCGCGCAGCACGGTGATGTCCACCGGCTTGCTGACGAAATCGAAGGCACCGGCTTTCAGCGCTTCCACGGCCAGGTCCATGCTGCCGAAGGCGGTGATCATCGCCACCGGCGTGCGCGGATAGTGCTGGGCGATCTCGCTGACCAGTTCGATGCCATTGCCATCGGGCAGGCGCATGTCGGTGATGCACAGGTCATAGGGATTGCTGGCCAGCAGTTCGCGGGCTTCGGCGAGGTTGGCGGCGGTGCTGATGCGCAGGCCCATGCGGCCGAGGGTCAACACCAGCAGTTCGCGGATATCGCGTTCATCGTCGACGACGAGGGCGCTGCGGGTTTCGTTCATGGGTGGGAAAGATAGCCGAGGGTGTGGAAGGCGACAAATGTTTGACGCACGGAATCAGTGCGGAAGCAGGGTATGCGGGCCGGGCAGTACCAGGCGGAAGCAGGAGCCGCCGGCGGGGACGGGGATGTAATCCAGCCGCGCCTGGTTGGCCCTGCACAGCTCGCGGGCGATATACAGGCCCAGGCCGGTGCCGTGCTCGGAGGTGGTGAAGAAGGGGCGGAACAGCTGCGCGGCGACGGTCTCGGGGATGCCGGGGCCACGGTCCATCACGTCGATCACCGCACTTCGCTCGTGCTGCGCCACGCGCAGCCGCACGCGCGCGGGCTGCTCGCCGATGCGGCCGTACTTGAGGGCGTTGTGCACCAGCACGGTGAGCACCTGGTACAGGTGGCGCGGGTCGACCTGGGCCGGCACCGAGGTGTCGTTGATGATCGGTTCGATGCTGTCGGTTTCCAGCGTCTGGCCCTGCTTGTACTCCAGCACGAAGCGGCGCACGAAGGCGGCCAGGTCGACGTTTTCCGGGTTGGCGCGTTCGCGTCGGGCCAGACCCAGCACGCTTTCAACGATGCCGTTGGTGCGCTGGCACTGCTGGTGGATGATCTGCAGCAGGCGGCGGTCGCTTTCGTTGAAGCCGGTGCCTTCCTCCAGCAGCTGCACGGCGTAGTTGATGGCCGCCAGCGGGTTGCGGATCTCGTGCGCGAGGCTGGCCGAGAAGCGCCCCATCGCCGACAGGGTGAGCGATTCGGCGCGGCGCGAGACCACGCTCGAGTCGTCCAGGAACACCAGCACCAGGTCGCTGCCGGCCAGCAGGCGGGCGAAGCGTGGCTGCACTTCCGGCTGGTCGGGGTTGAGCTGCAGCGGCATTTCATCCTGTGCCCAGCCGTTGCGCCAGCGTTGCAGGCGCCGGGCAAGTTCGGGGGCGACACTGGCCAGGTCGAGGCGGCCGGAATCACTGTTGCCATCGGCGTCGCCCAACAGGATCGAGGCGGCTTCGTTGGCCAGGGTGATGCGGTTGTCGGCGTCCACCACCACCACGCCGGTGCGCATGCGGCGGATGATCAGTTCGTTGATCTGGAACAGGTTGGCCACTTCGTCGCCACGCTGGTTGGCCAGCTGCTGGTTGCGGCGTGCACGGTTGCCGACCTGGTAGCTGATGAAGGCCAGGGCCAGGTAGCTGGTGGCGAACATCGCCAGTTCGGCCAGGGTGCGGGTGGGATCGCCGCCTTCCAACACTTTCCACAGGTATTCGGCGGCGGTGGCGACGCTGGCGGCCAGCGCCAGCAGCAGGCCCCAGCTGAGCGGCAGCAGGGTGGCGGCGGCGGCGATGTTGAACAGCAGCGACATCGAGATGCCGGCGCTGGCGCCGGGCAGGGCATGCGCCAGCAGGCTGGCGGCGACGATGTCCAGCAGCACGCCGCCGACCACGATCTGCCGCAGCCAGCGTTCGTTGCGACCGATCACCAGCCACAACAGGGACAGCAGCAGATAGGCGGCGCCGACCGAATAGGCCAGGCGCGGGTGATGCGCTTCGCCACCGATTGCCGACAGTGGGCTGTACAGCAGGGCGGCGATGACCGAGGCGATCAGCACCCGGTACAGGGCGAAGAAATACAGCTCGCGCCGCGGTATCGATTCGATGCGGTCGATCAATGAAGCACTGGGTGACACGCCGGAACTCCCCTTCTGGCTGCCTGGAACTGGGTCATGACGGCGGTGGGCCGAACCTGCCCGACGTCCCCTGATCGTCGGATCTGCTCGCTGCCCGGTTGCCGGCACCGTGGGTCGAATTTACGGGGCCAGTATAGGGCGCCTGTACCGGGCTGGGCTGCGCAGTCGGCCGGGGCGGGCGTTTGCGGCGTGATCCAGCCCGTGCCGCAACTGCCTGAATGACCATGGAAATCTGGCCGGTTCGGGCCTTTTGTCCATACTTCTTTGCGCCCCGGCGCCGGCTCGGCCACAATAGTGGGCCCGCCGCGGTCCATGCCGGCGCCCCGCCGGGGCCCTGAGGAATTGCGTGCGGTCGTTCCTATTCCCACGGTGACGCATGAATTTCCACGAATACCAGTCAAAACAACTGCTTGCCGAGTACGGCATCCCGGTCCCGGCCGGCAAGGTCGCTGCGACCCCGGACGAAGCTGTTGCCGCTGCCAACTCCCTGGGCCAGGGCCCCTGGATGGTCAAGGCGCAGATCCACGCTGGCGGCCGCGGCAAGGCTGGCGGCGTCAAGTTCTGCAAGACCACCGACGACGTGAAGGCCGCTGCGGCCAAGATGCTCGGCACCAAGATGGCCACCTACCAGACCGCTGGCGTTGAACTGCCGGTCAACCTGGTGCTGGTGACCACCGCTGGCGAGATCGTCAAGGAACTGTACCTGTCGGTGCTGGTTGACCGTGGCACCAAGACCATCACCTACATCGCTTCTTCGGAAGGCGGCGTGGAGATCGAGCAGGTCGCCGCTGAAACCCCGGAGCTGATCCACTCGCTGAACGTCGACTTCGTCGAAGGCGTGCAGGGTTACCACGGTCGTGATTTCGGCTTCAAGCTGGGCCTGACCGCCAAGCAGGCCGGCCAGTTCGCCAACATCATGGTGAACCTGTACCGCCTGTTCAACGAAAAGGACCTGGCGCTGGTTGAAATCAACCCGCTGGCCATCCTGGACGACGGCAACCTGTACGCGCTGGACGGCAAGTTCGACAGCGACGACAACGCCGCGTTCCGCCAGAAGGCCCTGGTCGCCATGCGCGACAAGACCCAGGAAGATCCGACCGAAGTGATCGCTTCGGAGCTGGACATCAACTACGTCACCATGGACGGCAACATCGGCTGCATGGTCAACGGCGCAGGCCTGGCCATGGCCACCATGGACGTCATCAAGCTCAACGGCGGCGAGCCGGCGAACTTCCTCGACGTGGGCGGCGGCGCCAACAAGCAGCGCGTCATCGAAGCGTTCAAGCTGATCCTGTCCTCGGACAAGGTCGAAGGCATCTTCGTCAACATCTTCGGCGGCATCGTCCGCTGCGACATGATTGCCGAAGGCATCATTGCCGCCGTGAAGGAAGTGGGCGTCAAGGTTCCGGTCGTGGTGCGTCTGGAAGGCACCAACGTGGAAGAAGGCAAGCAGCTGCTGCGTGACAGCGGCATGGCCATCATCCCGGCCGACAACATCAACGACGGTGCCAAGAAGGTCGTCGAAGCTGTCAAGAACGCCGCCTGATCCGACACCGAAGGAAATCCAATGTCAGTTTTGATCAATAAGAACACCAAGGTGATCGTGCAGGGCTTCACCGGCCAGCAGGGCACCTTCCACGCCACTCAGATGATCGAGTACGGCACCCAGGTTGTTGGCGGCGTGACCCCGGGCAAGGGTGGCACCACCCATATCGACCTGCCGGTCTTCAACACCGTTGCCGACGCCGTGCAGAGCACCGGCGCCAACGCTTCGGTCATCTACGTGCCGCCGCCGTACGCGGCTGACGCGATCCTGGAAGCCGCTGCTGCCGGCATCAAGGTCATCGTCTGCATCACCGAAGGCATCCCGGTGCTGGACATGCTGCGCGTCAAGAACGTGCTGACCCGTTCGCATCCGGACACCGTGCTGATCGGGCCGAACTGCCCGGGCGTCATCACCCCGGGCGAGTGCAAGATCGGCATCATGCCGGGCCACATCCACAAGCCGGGCAAGATCGGCATCGTGTCGCGTTCGGGCACCCTGACCTATGAAGCGGTCAAGCAGACCACCGAAGTCGGCCTGGGCCAGTCCACCTGCATCGGCATCGGTGGTGACCCGATCAACGGCCTGAACTTCGTCGACTGCCTGAAGCTGTTCAACGAAGACCCGCAGACCGAAGGCATCATCATGGTCGGCGAAATCGGCGGCGACGCTGAAGAAGCCGGTGCCGAGTACATCAAGAACCACGTGAAGAAGCCGGTCGTCGGTTTCATCGCGGGTGCTTCGGCTCCGGCCGGCAAGCGCATGGGCCACGCCGGTGCGATCGCATCGGGCGGCAAGGGCACTGCCGAAGGCAAGTTTGCTGCCATGGAAGCTGCTGGCGTCGTCACCGTGCGTTCGCCGGGCGACCTGGGCGCTGCCATCGCCAAGCTGGTGAAATAAGATCGACTGCCTTCGGCAGACGATTCTGTAGAGCCGGCCGTTGGTCGGCTGCTTGAAACAGAAAGGCCGCCTCAGGGCGGCCTTTCTGCGTCTGGGCATCGGCGACCCGCTGAACCGCATCCACGCATGGCGTGGATCTACTTCAGCACACGCCCGGGCGCACCCCATCCACGCATGGCGTGGATCTACAATGTGCGCATTGCAACCACAGGCTGGACCCTCATGGCTTCGATCCGCATCGCGATGGCGCAGTTCGACTTCCCGGTTGGCGATGTCGCCGGCAACACCGAGCGCATCATCGAGATGATCGGCCAGGCGCGCGATGAGTACGGCGCCGGGCTGGTGATGTTCCCCGAGCTGGCAGTCAGCGGCTATCCGCCGGAGGACCTGCTGCTGCGCCCGGGCTTCCTGTACGAGTGCGAGCAGGCGATGACCCGCATTGCTGCTGCGTGCCGTGGCATCACCGCTGTAGTGGGCTGGCCACAGGCCGCCGGTGCGGTGGTCTACAACGCGGCCAGCGTGCTGCGCGATGGCCTGGTGGAGCAGACCTACCGCAAGCGCGAACTGCCCAATTACGCGGTGTTCGACGAGCGCCGCTACTTCGATGTCGACCCGGACGGTGGCAGCTGCGTGTTCGAGGTCGACGGCATCCCGGTCGGCCTGCTGATCTGCGAGGACCTGTGGTTCGCCGAGCCGCTGGCCGATACGGTGCGTGCCGGCGCGCAGCTGGTGGTGGTGCCCAATGCCTCGCCGTACGAGCGTGGCAAGCATGCCCAGCGTGACGCCGTGCTGGCTGCACGTACCCGCGAAAGCGGCGCGGCCATCGCCTACCTCAACGTGGTGGGCGGCCAGGACGCGCTGGTGTTCGATGGTGCATCGGTGGTGGCCGATGGCGATGGCACGGTGCACCCGGCCGCAGCGGCCTTCGTCGACCAGTGGCTGGTGGTGGACTACGACGGTGCTACCCGCCGCTTCCTGCCGCAGGTATGGATGGACGACGGCGACGAGAGCATGGATGCGCTGGCTTGGCGCGCGGTCACCCGCGGCATCCAGGACTACTGCAGCAAGAACGGTTTCAAGAAGGTGTGGCTGGGTCTGTCCGGTGGCATCGACTCGGCGATCGTGCTGGCCATGGCGGTCGATGCACTGGGCGCGGAGAACGTGACGGCGGTGCGCCTGCCGTCGCGCTATACCGCCGGCATGTCCAACGACCTGGCCGCCGAGCAGTGCCAGGCGCTGGGCGTGAAGCTGGAAGCCGTTTCCATCGAGCCGGCGTTCCAGGGCCTGATGCAGGCGCTGGCACCGATGTTCGAGGGCACCACGCCGGATGTGACCGAGGAGAACCTGCAGTCGCGCAGCCGTGGCGTGATCCTGATGGCACTGGCCAACAAGTTCGGTGGCCTGCTGCTGACCACCGGCAACAAGAGCGAGTACGCGGTCGGCTACGCCACCATCTATGGCGACATGTGCGGGGGTTACGCGCCGCTGAAGGACCTGTACAAGACCGAGGTGTTCGGCCTGTCCAAGTGGCGCAACACCGTTGGCGGTGCGCCGGTGATCCCGCCGGCGGTGATCAGCCGCCCGCCCTCGGCCGAACTGCGTGAAAACCAGACCGACCAGGATTCGCTGCCGGCCTACGACGTGCTGGACGGCATCCTGTACCGCTACATCGACCAGGAGCAGTCGCGCGCGGAGATCGTCGCCGCAGGCTATGACGCGGCGGTGGTGGATCGTGTGCTGCGGCTGGTGCGGATCAGCGAGTGGAAGCGCCACCAGGCCGCGCCGGGCCCGAAGGTCTCGCGCCGCGCGTTCGGGCGTGAGCGCCGCTACCCGATCAGCAACGGCTACAAGAGCTGAGGACCGGTCGCCGGGCATGGCCCGGCGCTACCGATGTTCGATGGATCCTTCGGTAGTGCCGGCCGCTGGCCGGCAACCGGGTGTACCGCCCATCCACGCATGGCGTGGATCTACCGGGCTTCGTTGAGCAGCTGCTCCAGGCCGGCGGTTTCGGCGGCCTCGTCAAATTGGCTGTCCCCCAGCCGCGCACGCACGAATGCCAAGCCATCGGCCGCCGCTGCGTCCAGCGTGCCGCGATGGTCGACCGGGTATCGGCGGAATGCCACCGGTTCACCGCGCAGGGCCAGGCCGACGGCATACAGCAGGGTGGTGAGATAGGGCACATCGCGATCCTGGCTGCCGTGGCCCAGCATCAACGGTTGGCTGAAGCCCCGCCGTGGCACGCCCAGATAGTCATGCAGCAGCGCCCAGATGCCCGGCACCGAGGTCAACGGTGCGCTGAACATTTCTCCCGTGTTCGCACCTTCCAGGGTGGCCGCCAGCTGGCCCAGGCACTGCTGGCGCGCCAGCGCGACCCGTGCATGGCCTTCATCGCTGAGTACGCGTGCGATACGCGGCTCCACCTGCAGCAGGCCATCGAGGAGGTAGGCGTGATAGGCATTGAGCGCGCCCGGATTCGGCGTGCGGCTGTCCGGCTTCATCACCAGCGCAGTCAGTTCGACGGCCGTGGGTGTGCCGGTGGTGAAGCTGCCGCGGTACTGCAGCAAGGGTCCATAGGACGGTGCCAGATGGCCGGCAGTGAGTGCGGCAGCGCCACCCTGCGAATGGCCCACCGATACCCAACGCGGTGACAGCGTGGCATTGCCGAGGAAATGGCGGCTGGCCTTGATGAGATCGATGGCGTTGCGCGCGGAGGTGCGCACGTGCAGGTAGGCGTGGTCACCCGGGCTGCCCAGGCCTTGGTAATCGGCGGCGAGAACGGCATAGCCCTGTGCCAGGAACTGGTCGAGGAAGCGGCCATCGCGCTCGGGCTGATAGGGGCCGGATACCGAAGGCGCGCAGTGGTCGGCGATGCCCTGGGTGCCGTGGGCCCAGGATACGACCGGCCAGCCACCTGCCGGCGCAGGCCCGGCGGGCAGGTAGACCAGCCCGGTCGCCTCGGCCAGGCGTCCGTGATGATCGGGGGTGCGGTAGGCCAGCTTGTAGGCCTGCGCGGCCTTGGAGGGCACCCAGCTGGCGCGGTAGGGCGCGGCCGAGAGCAGGTCACCCGGCTCCGCCGCCAGCGCGACAAGGGGACTGGCGGCCAGCGCAAGCAGGGCAGTGACCAGCAGGGTCGGGCGGAGTCGGAACCGCAGGGACGATGAGGGCATGTGGCGCTCCATGCAGGCCGGAATGGCCTTTGCGCCGCATTCTGGGAGCTGTCCTGCGCGCCGACTGCGATGGAAGTCGCAGTGATCGCCGGTTCGTAGCATTCCTAGCGGTGACGCCAGGCAAAAAAAAGGCCCCGTGCGGGGCCTCTTTTCTTACTTCTTTTCCAGTCGCGCGTTGCGCTGGCCGGTGGCGGCGGACTTTTCGCCGGCAAACGGATTCAGCTTGCGGATCATCCACGGGTACTTCGGCCACTTGCCTTCCAGCCACGGGTGATCCGGCTGGTTCAGCTGCAGGACGCGGCGGGCGTCGTCGGCCAGGGTCTTGTTGCCCAGGTGGGTGTAGGACTCGGCCAGCACCGCCACGGCATCGTTCTGGAATGCGCTCTGCGGGTAGTTTTCCAGCAGGTAGTTGGCGCGGCCGGCAGCCGAGACCCAGGCGCCGCGACGCACGTAGTACAGGGCATTGTCGAGCTCATGCTGGGCGAATACGTCACGCAGCACCAGCATCCGCTGGCGCGCATCGGCGGCGTAGCGGCTGTTGGGGTAGCGGTCGACCACGATGTTGAAGTCTGAATACGCCTGATGCGGCGTGGATAGATCGCGGCGGCTTGCGTCCAGCGACCATACGCGGCGCAGGAAAACCGTATTGCGGTTGGAGTTGGCCAGGCCGCGCAGGTAGTACAGGTACGCGATGTTGCGGTGCGTCGGGTAGGTACGGATGAAGCGGTCGATGCTGGACACCGCGTCATCGTGCTTGCCGGCCTTGTACTGGGCATAGGCCGATTCGATCATCGCCTGCTCGGTGTACGGGCCGTAGGGATACTGTGCCACCAGGCGACGGAAGCTGGCTTCAGCGCCGCTCCAGTTGCCGCCTTGCATCAGCTTGTGGCTCTTTTCGTAGAGCTGTTCGACCGGGGTGCCTTCATCAGGGCGATCGCCCTTGGTGCCGCGGTTGCAGCCAGTGGCGACGATGACCAGCACCAGCAGGAGGGCGGTCAGGCGGACGGGCGCGGAGAGCAGGACGGAGCGTCGGATCATGGGGTCAATGCGGGACGCGGCTGGAATACGAAGGGTCGATGATAGCCTAGTGTCCTGTCCAGCGACTGAAACCGGCTCGCCGGGACCCCAAAATTTCAAAGATGCCCCCTGCCATGTCTGAACAACCCTCCGAATCGGCCCGCCAGGCCGTTGTCCCCGACACCTCCGCCGGCCGCCGTTTCGACGCGGTCGTGGCCGAGCTGTTCCCCGAATACTCCCGCTCCCGCCTGACCGAGTGGATCAAGGCCGGCGACGTCCTGCTGGACGGCGCGCAGGCACGGCCGCGCGACGCACTGCGCGGCGGCGAGGTGGTCACCCTGCAGGTGGTGCTGGAAACCCAGACCAGCGCCGAGCCGGAAGACATCCCGCTGGACGTGCTGTTCGAGGACGAGTACCTGCTGGTGATCAACAAGCCGGTCGGCCTGGTCGTGCACCCCGGTGCCGGCAACCACAGCGGTACCCTGGTCAATGCGCTGCTGTACCGCGACCCGTCGGTGGCGGTGCTGCCGCGCGCGGGCATCGTGCATCGCCTGGACAAGGACACCAGCGGCGTGATGGTCGTGGCCCGCACGCTGGAAGCGCAGACCGCACTGGTCGAGCAGCTGGCCGCCCGTGACGTGCACCGCCAGTACCTGGCCGTGGTGATGGGCGCGCTGGTGGCCGGTGGTACCGCAGATGCGCCGATCGACCGCCACCCGCGCGACCGCCTGAAGATGGGCGTGCGCGAGGATGGCAAGGAAGCGGTGACCCATTACCGCCTGCGCGAGCGCTTCCGTGCGCATACCGCGCTGGAATGCCGCCTGGAAACCGGGCGTACCCACCAGATCCGCGTGCACATGGCGCACCTGCGCCACCCGATCGTGGGCGATCAGCTGTACGGCGGTGCGCTGAAGCTGCCCAAGGGGGCCAGCGACGAGCTGGTGGCCGCGCTGCGCGGCTTCAAGCGCCAGGCCCTGCATGCAGAGACCCTGGAGTTCGTGCATCCGATCAGTGGTGAGCCGGTGCGCAACACCGCGCCGGCGCCGGCCGACATGCTGCACCTGATGAAGGTGCTGCGCGAAGACAGCGCGGCCTTCGCCGAGCGCGAGCGGGACCGCTGGTAATGACTACCGCGCTGCCGCTGCTGCAGGCTGATTGGCCGGCGCCCCCGGGCGTGCATGCACTGACCACGCGCCGGCATGGCGCGGGTATCTCGCCAGCGCCGTTCGCCCAGTTCAACCTGGGCAACCGGCATGCGGCCGACGGTGACACCCCGGCCAACGTCGAGCACAACCGGCAGCTGCTGCAGCAGGGCCTGGCACTGCCATCGGCGCCGCATTGGCTGCGCCAGGTGCACAGCAGCACCGTGCTGCGTTTCGGCGCGCCGCCGGTGGAGGGCGCCAGCGAACCGGTGGCCGATGCCGCGGTGACCTCGGTGCCCGGCGTTGTGCTGGCGATCCTCACCGCGGACTGCCTGCCGGTGGTGTTCGCCGCTGTCGATGGCAGCGAGGTGGGCGCCGCCCATGCAGGTTGGCGTGGCCTGGCCGACGGCATGCTGGAGGCCACCGTGGCCGCCATGCAGACGCCACCGGCGCAGCTGCGCGCGTGGCTGGGCCCGGCAGCGGGACCGGCCGACTACGAGATCGGCGAAGAGGTGTACCACGCCTTCGTCGGCCACGACGCGGCCGCTGCGGCGGCCTTCGTGGCGACCCGCCCCGGTCACTGGAAAGTGGATCTGTTCGCGCTGGCGCGACAGCGCCTGCAGGCCGCGGGCATGGCGCTGGGCAACATCCACGGCGGCACGGTCTCGACCATGGCCGATGCGGATCTGTACTCGCACCGTCGCGACCGCCGCACCGGCCGGATGGCGACGCTGGTGTGGATGGACTGATGCGCGGGGATCGCGCTGCGGGGGCAGAACCTGGCGGCGTGATCGTCTTCGATGGCGTCTGCGCGTTGTGCAGCCGCTGGGTGCGTTTCCTGCTGCGGTTCGACCGGCAGGAACGCTTTCGCTTCGCGGCGATGCAGGGCGCGCAGGGCAGCGCGATGTTGCGCGCGCACGGCCTGGACGCGCACGACCCGACCTCGTTCCTGCTATTGGACGGGCAGGGCTCGTGGACCGATACCGATGCGATCCTGCGCGTTCTGGGAGCACTGGGTGGTGGCTGGCGCCCGGCGGCCGTACTGCGCGTGCTGCCACGCCGCTGGCGCGACGGGGCCTACCGCGTATTGGCACGCAACCGCTATCGCTGGTTCGGGCGCCATGACACCTGCTTCCTGCCGACGCCGGCACAGGCCGCGCGCTTCCTCGATTAAGCGCCGCCGGGCGTGGCCCGGCGCTACCCCGTGCCCGGATCAATGTAGCGCCGGGCCATGCCCGTGGGCGGTCAACCTTCCAAGGCTTCGAGGTAGCTGCGGCGCCAGTGGTTGATGTCGTAGGTGCGCAGGTGTTCCATCATCGCGTGCCAGCGTTCCTTGCGCCGGTGCAGCGACATCGTCGCCGCAGTGGCGATGGCATCGGCCACGCCGTCCAGATCATGCGGATTGACCAGCAGCGCCTGCTTCATTTCATCGGCGGCGCCGGCCAGCAGGGACAGCACCAGCACGCCGGGATCTTCCGGATCCTGCGAGGCAACGTATTCCTTGGCCACCAGGTTCATGCCATCGCGCAGCGGGGTCACCAGGCCGACAGCGGCGGCACGGTAGAAGCCGGTCAGCGTGGCGTGGGTGAAGTTCTGGTTGACGTAGCGCAGCGGTGTCCAATCCGGCTCGGCATGGCCACCATTGATGTGGCCGGCGATCTGCTCCAGCTGGCTGCGCAGTTGCCGGTATTCGGTGACATCGCCGCGCGAGACCGGTGCGATCTGCAGGTAGGTGAGCGAGCCGCGCTGGTCGGGATGGCGCTGCAGGTAGCGTTCGAAGCCGAGGAACCGTTCGGGCAGGCCCTTGGAATAGTCCAGGCGATCCACGCCGATGGCGAGCTGGCGGTCGCGCAGGCTGCTGCGCAGGTTCTTCACGGCCGCCTTGCTGGCTGCGGTGCTGGCTTGGCGGGCGATCAGCTCGGTGTCGATGCCGATGGGGAACGCCGCGGCTCGGAAGTGACGTCCGCCGGGCGCTTCGAGCTTGCCGCTTTCCAGTACCCGGCCACCGCCGAACAGGCGCAGGTAGGTCTGGAAGCGATCGGCATCGCGCTGGGTCTGGAAGCCGACCAGGTCATAGGCATACAGCGCCGAGAACAGCCGCAGATGGTCGGGCATGGCCTGCAGCAGGTCGGCCGAGGGCATCGGGATGTGCAGGAAGAAGCCGATGCGGCAGCCGATGCCGCGCTCGCGCAGCATCGCGCCGAGCGGAATCAGGTGATAGTCGTGGATCCAGACGATGTCGTCTTCGCGCAGCAGCGGCGCCAGCTTGTCGGCGAACAGTGCATTGACCCTGTGGTAGGTCTCGCGGGTGCCGCGGTCGTAGTCGACCAGGTCCAGGCGGAAGTGCAGCAGTGGCCACAGCGTGCGATTGGCGAAGCCGTTGTAGTAACCGTCCACATCGCGCTTGGCCAGGTCCATGGTGACGTACTGGATGTCACCATCGCGCTGCTCGTGCAGCGCGCCACTGGCCTCGCGCACGCTCTTGCCACTCCAGCCGAACCACAATCCGCCGCGTTCCTTCAGCGCCGCCAGCAGGCCCACGGCGAGGCCGCCGGCACGGTTCTCGCCGGGCACAGCCACGCGGTTGGATACGATGACAAGACGGCTCATGAGGCCTCCTGCCAGGAACGCGACAGGCGCATGGCCGCAGTGATCAGGCCAACATGCGAGTAGGTCTGCGGGAAGTTGCCCCAGGCTTCACCACCGTCGAAGGCAAGGTCTTCCGACAGCAGGCCAAGATGGTTGCGTTGCTGCAACAGTGATTCGAACATGTCGCGCGCCTCATCCATGCGGCCGATGGCGGCGAGCGCATCGATGTACCAGAACGTGCAGATGGTAAAGCTGGTTTCCGGCTCGCCGAAATCATCCGGCGCGATGTAACGGTACAGCGCGTTGCCGTGCTTGAGGTCGCGGCCGATGGCCTCGACGGTGGCGACGAAGCGTGCGTCGTTGGCGTCGAGGAAGCCGATGTCGGCCAGCAGCAGCAGCGAGGCATCCAGGCGATGGCCATCGAAGGTATCGGTGAAGTGGCCGAGCTCCTCGCTCCAGGCTTTTTCCATGATGCGTGCGTGGATGGTATCGGCACGCTCGCGCCAGTACTGTGCACGGTCATCACGCTTCAGGCGCACGGCGATCTTGCACAGGCGATCGCACGCCGCCCAGCACATCGCGCTGGTGTAGGTATGCACTTCGGTGCGGCCGCGGAATTCCCATAGGCCGGCATCGGGCACGTCGTGCAGTGCGAACGCCTGTTCACCCAGCGGTTCCAGCCGGGCAAAGGTGTGGCTGTCACCCGGATCCTGCAGGCGGCGGTCGAAGAACAGCTGGGTGGAGGCCAGCACCACGCTGCCGTATACATCGTGCTGGCGCTGTACCCAGGCCAGGTTGCCGCGCCGCACCGGGCCCATGCCGCGGTAGCCGGACAGGCTGGGCACTTCGTCCTCGTCCAGCTTGGCTTCGAAGCCGATGCCGTACAGCGGCTGCAGGGTGCCGTCGGTGGTGGCCAGGTTGAAGATGTAGCCGAGGAACTGCTCCATCGTGCGGGTGGCGCCCAGACGGTTCAACGCGCGCACCACGAAGGCGGCATCGCGCAGCCAGCAGTAGCGGTAGTCCCAGTTGCGCACGCTGCCGGGCGCTTCGGGAATCGAGGTGGTCATCGCCGCGATGATCGCGCCGCTGTCCTCGTACTGGCAGAGTTTGAGGGTGATCGCACTGCGGATCACCGCGTCCTGCCATTCCAGCGGGATGGACAGGTACCGCACCCATTCGCGCCAGTAGTCGCGGGTGCGCTGGAAGGCTTCCTGCACGTAGCCGCTGATGGAGCGGTTGAGCGATTCATCCACGCCCAGGATCAGGTGGATGGGATGGTTGAGCACGAACGGCAGGCCATCACGTACGAAGCGCACCGGCACGTCGGTGGTCAGGCGCAGCACATGCTCGGGCAGGATCCAGCGCACGTGGTTGCTGCCCCAGGTGGACTCGGGCACGCGCGCGCCCCAGTCGGCCAGTGGTCGTGCGCGGATCACGATGCGCGGGCTGCCGGACAACGGTCGCACCTGGCGGATGAGGCTGACCGGCCGGTAGAAACGGTCGTTCTGGCGCCAGCGCGGGGCGAAATCGAGGATTTCCAGCGCGCCGCCATGCGCATCGCGCAGCACGGTGCGCAGGATCGCGGTATTGGTGAGGTATTCCTGTTCGCTGCCGGCGAAGTCTTCCAGTTCGATGGCGAAGTCGCCGCCGGTCTGCTGGTTGGGGCTGAGCAGGGCACAGAAGGTCGGGTCGCCATCGAAGGTCGGCAGGCAACTCCAGACAACACGGGCGTGCTTGTCGATAAGGGCGCCGAAGCTGCCGTTGCCGACCACGCCCAGATCAAGATCGGGTTGGGTCATCACGCGGTACATCTCGGTTGCGGCCGTGGGGGCCGGGGTCAATACGCATTCTCACGCAGCCAGGCGTGCACGCTGCGTATGTCGGGCAGCGCGAACACCGCCGCGCTGGGTTCACGTTCGCCGATCAGCACGCTCCAGCCATGCAGGCCATTGGCCGCATCGAAGCCGAATTCATCGGTCAGGTCATCGCCGAGGAACACCGGCAGACGACCACGGAACGGCAGGTACTGCATCAGCCGACGTACGGCTCGGCCTTTGTTGGTAGCCACCGGGACGAATTCGACGACATGGTCGCCCGGTTGCAGGCGATAGCTGGCACGGCCGCGAACATGGCGGTCGGCGAAGGCGCGCACATCGTTGGCTGCATGCGGCGCGCCACGCCAGTGCAGGGCCAGGCCTACGCCCTTGTTCTCGACCAGTACGCCGGGGTGGCCATGGGCGAAACGCATGGCTTGTTGATGAAGCGCATGCAGCCAGTCGGCGGTGTCGTCAGCATGCTCATCGCGTATCACGTGCCCGTCCTGCGCACGCAGTTCGTGGCCATGCAGGCCCGCAGCGGGAAGCTTGAGCGGCGCGAACAACTGGTCCAGCTGTTCAAGCGGGCGACCACTGACCAGTGCCACGGCACCTTCCAGTCGATCACTGATGCGGCCGATGGCTTCACGCACATCGGGGAGAAGCTGCACGGCGTCGGGACGTGCAGCGAATTCGATCAGGGTGCCATCCACATCGAGGAACAACGCGCACGCGTCGTCCAGCAATGGAGGTGGCGGACGCAGGGGGAGCGGTTCAGCCATGGCGACCACCATGCCAGCGACGGCGTGTACGCGGGGTCGAGGTCAGGCTACGGCTGGTGCGGACCAACGGTCCGCACCCACCCGGTCGGTGCCGGCGCACCCACCCACAGCGATCCATCGCGTCCCGGTGGGTGCCGACCGTTGGTCGGCACGTTGTTCGCAGCAATCAGAACGTGTAGCGCACGCGACCGTAGTAGTAGGCACCGTTGCTGCCGATCGGCGACAGCACGTCGTAGGGCAGGTTGCCGAAGTAGTGGATGTCCTCGTTGGAGCGATCCGGGTAGTTGTCGGTCAGGTTCTGCCCACCGATGGCCACGCTCCATTGCGGGGTGATGCGGTATTCCACTTCCGCATCCAGCTGCCACTCGGCCTGGTAGGTCTGGCGCGGAATGTAGCCATCACCGAAGTTGAATACGCGGGTCGCGCTGCCGTAGCGGTTCACCCGGCTGCTCAGCGACCAGCGGTCGTTGCTCCAAGCGGCTGAGAAACTGCCACGGGTGCGCGGGGTGGCGTCGGTCAGCGTATTGGTCTCTTCGATGCCGAACAGCACGTAGTCCGGGTCCAGCGCCTGCAGCTGCGCCGGTGTGGCCAGCACGTTCTTCAGCGTGGTCTTGGTGTAGGCGTAGGTGCCGGTCAACAGCAGCTGGCCATCGCCCAGCGACTGCCGCCAGTTGCTCACCAGCTCGGCGCCGCGGGTGCGCGTGTCGGCGGCGTTGACGAAGAAGCTGGCGCTCTGCAGGCCGCCGACGCCGTAGTTGGTGGCCACGTAATCGGTCAGCGCATCGCCGGTGATGCTCTCGGACAGTGCGATGCGGTCGTCGATGTCGATCTGGAAGAAGTCCAGCGACAGGTCGAAGTGCTCGCCGATGCGGCTGGTGAAGCCGAGCGAGGTGTTCAGCGACTTCTCCGGCTTCAGGTCCTGCGCACCCAGGCCACGGGCGATGGGGTTGTTGACCGAGAGCAGGCGGCCCTGCACCAGCTGACCGCCGGCGTTGTAACCGGTGGAGGTGGATTCGTAGCCGATCTGCGCCAGCGACGGTGCGCGGAAATTGTTGGAGATCGCGCCGCGCAGGGCGAATGCCGGGGTGAACTCGTAGCGCAGTCCGAGCTTGCCGGTCAGTTCGCCGCCGAAGTCATCGCTGTGCTCGTAGCGCGCGGCCAGGTCGGTGGAGAATTTTTCGCCGAACTGGCTGGACAGGCTGGCGTAGACGCTGGCCACATCGCGCGACAAGGTTGCCGCGTCCTGCGGAGTCAGGCCACCGCCTGCCTGCGAGCCGGTCGGACGATCGGTGTACGGGCCGGCGGCGTAGCTGGCCGGGTCGCCTGGACGGGTCTGGTAGCGCTCGTGGCGGGCTTCGGCGCCCAGGCCCAGGGTGTGGCTGATGCTGTCGCTCTGCGAGAACACGCGGCTCAGGTCGACGTTGCCCACGGTCTGCGCGTACTCGTAGTCCGCGGTCTTGAAGCGGGTCGGGCTGGTCGGGCCCAGCGAGGCATTCAGCGAATCGCGCAGACGATAGGTGAAGTCGTTCTGGCCGTAATCCAGGCTGCCGTCATAACTCCATTCACCCCACTGCCCACGGATACCGGCCACCGCCTGCACGTCGCGGTTCTCGCCTTCGGAGATCGGCCGGTAGCCATTGGGGTAGACCTCCTTCCAGTTGGCATCGCCATCGGGATAGCGGAAGTAGTTCGCGCCTTCGGTATCACGCTGGTTGAAGGTACCGAACGCATAGAACGTCGCGGTCTTGCCCACCGGAATCTCGGTGTTCAGCCACAGATTGATGTCCTTGCTGGCGCCATCGCCGAGCACGTAGTTGCGCTTGCCCTGCAGGGCGAGATTTGCCTCGGTCTG
This sequence comes from Stenotrophomonas sp. MYb57, assembly GCF_002966815.1. Taxonomy (NCBI): domain Bacteria; kingdom Pseudomonadati; phylum Pseudomonadota; class Gammaproteobacteria; order Lysobacterales; family Lysobacteraceae; genus Stenotrophomonas; species Stenotrophomonas sp. MYb57. The sequence continues at coordinate 3,668,342 of NZ_CP023271.1, read as the reverse complement.
GTCCCACGGCGGAATCTGGTCGAAGCCGGCGCGGTTGGTGCCGTTGCGCTTCTTGTATTCCAGGCCGACGCGCAGGAAGCCGCCGTCTTCGCCCAGCGAGGTGCCGACCTTGGCACTGAGGTTGCCCGTCTGGCCGTCGGTGAGGGTGCGGCCGATCGGCTTGAGGTCGGTGTGGTTGGCGCCGTAGCTGGCTTCGATCTCGCCGCCGTCGCCGCCGTCGCCGCCGTTGTCGAGGATCACGTTGATCACGCCGGCCACGGCATCGGAGCCGTACAGCGCACCGGCGCCATCGCGCAGTACTTCGATACGCTTGATGGCGCTGACCGGGATTGCGTTGAAGTCGACCGGGGTGGTGCCCTTGCCGATCTTGCTGTCGGTGTTGACCAGCGCGGTGTGGTGGCGGCGCTTGCCGTTGACCAGCACCAGCACCTGGTCCGGCGACAGCCCGCGCAGCTGCGCGGCGCGCACGTGGTCGGCGCCGCCGGAGTTGGACTGGCGGGGGAAGTTGAACGAGGGCAGCAGGGCCTGCAGGGCGCTGCCCAGCTCGCCATTGACCACGCCGGCCTTGCGGATGTCCTCGGCGGTCAGCACGTCCACCGGTGACGTGGATTCAAGCACGGTGCGGTCGGCGGCGCGGGTGCCGGTGACGATCACCGTGTCCAGGTTGGTGGCGGCGTCCTGGGCCGAAGCAAGGGCGGGGGACAGGGCGAGCGCGATAGCGAGGCCGAGCGGCGACGCGGACAGGCGGGGGGACATGCGGACTCCAGCAGCAACGACGTGGGGAAGGGGGGAGAGATAGTTTCACTTACATCCATCCGGATGAAGCGATATATTATCTTGGCGTGAGGAGGCGGTGCGATGCAAGTCCCGTCTCCCATTGCATCACTTCATGCCCTGCCGGCATGAGGGCATTGGTTGCAGCCGCAACCGAGGCGCAGGTGTACCCTCCGTGCCCCTTCGTCGTGCTTTTTCCCCTTCCCGGAGTGCTGTTCCCGATGAAACACCTTGGCCTTGTCTTCGCCGTGCTGCTGGCCACCAGTGGCTGCGCCAGCCTGTCCTCCAAGGCGCCCAGCGCCTATGCCACCACCGCCGACCTGCAGGGCGACGCCGCGCGTCCGTCCAGCGGCCACGGCTGGGTGCGCAGCGAGCTTTATTTCGGCGTGGGCGAAGAGCAGGGCGCAGGTGACCGCCCGCAGGCCGACACCATCAGCGACGCGCAGTGGCGCGCGTTCCTGGACAAGGAAGTGACGCCGCGCTTCCCGGACGGCCTGACCGTGTTCGATGCCTACGGCCAGTGGCTGTTCCGTGGCGATGCCTCCCCGAACCGCCTGCGCACCAAGGTGCTGGTGGTGCTGCACGAGGACAGCCCGCAGCGCCGCGCCGACATCGAAGCGATCCGTCTGGCGTGGAAGCAGCAGACCAAACACCAGTCGGTGCTGTGGTCGCGGCAGGCGGTTGACGTATCGTTCTGACCTGGACGCGCCACTGTGGCGCTGCAGGGAATGACGATGACACCCAGGGAAGTGCTGATGGCGGTGATGCTGGCCGGTCTGTTGGCGCCGGTGGCACAGGCGCAGGACGAGGACCGGGGCCTGCTGCGGTTTTCGCCGGCAGCGGGCGTGCAGGCGTCGGTGGAGGTACAGGAGGACGGCATGCTAGCCGTGCTCCTGCAGCCGGCAGGGAAGCGGCAGCGCCTGCCTGGCGCGCCGGACGCCGAGGGACATTCGCGCCTGGGCGCAGAGGACCTCGATTTCGACGGGCGTCCCGAGCTGGTTGCGCGCGCGGCGGTGGGCATGGTCAATGAGGCCGTTGCGGTCTATCGCTTCGACGTGGGCAGCGGTGAGTTCCGCGCACTGAAGGCGGTGACCCATGGACACGACCAGTGCGGTGACCTGATGGGCCTTACCGCCGACGCCGACGCCGCCACGCGCACGCTGACCGCCAGCTGCCGCAGTGGGCCGATGTGGTACACCGACGTGTATCGCTTCAACGGACCGCAGCTCTATCTGTACCGCGGTGAGAGCGTGTTGATGCTGGGCGATACGCTGAACCGGGCGCTGCACTGGGAAGAGACCGAGAACCAGGGGCCACTAGCGGTGTGGCGTACCTACGATCCCTCCGGCAAGGTGCTGGAAAGCGCCATCGGCGACGGGCTCGGCGCACCAGCAAGCGGTGCGCCGCTGCTGGGGCTGATGGCGAGCGTGCTGCCTGCGCGCCTGTTCCTGTTCGATCATCCCGGTGCGTCCAGCACGCAGCGCTACCTGGTGCAGGGTGATCGCGTGGAGATGCTGGATGAGCAGGATGGTTGGGTGCAGGTGCGCTACCGCAACCCGAAGCGCGGCGCGGTGACGGGGTGGATCAACGTCAACGATTGACGGAAGTAAAGTGCCTGGCTGGATGACCTGATCTCCAGTGGCTGATGATGTATCCCCTCCGAATGCGAACCTTCCCTCGAGTCTGCAACAAATTTCGGATTTCTTGCATGGAATCGCATGACTCTGCGTCACACGATGATCGAATCGGCTGACAAGCCCGGTTCTGCGTGGGTGGAGGAAAACGTTGATCATCGATGTGCTGACACACCTGAGGCGGTTACGTGAACAAGGAAATTCGCGGTCCATTGCGGCAATACTCTGTCTGATTCTCCTGCAGGTTGGCCTATCGCAGCCCGGTGAGGCCAGGCCGAAGCCAATCGTGGAACAAACCCAGCTTTCGTTCGAAGTTGCACCAAGAATGCTTGTAAAGGTTGTCCATCACCAAGATGGGCACATCCAGGTCCACCTTCCCTCGGGCGCGAAACAGCACCTGGCTCGCGCTGGATCCGAGTCGCCCGGCCTGGAAATAGAGCTGAGCGCTTTGGATGTGGACTTCGACGGCCGCCTCGACCTGGTGGTGCAGGTCCCCGTTGGAATGGTCAATTATTCAACGGCGGTCTATCGGTTCGACCTGGGGCTTGGCGAGTTCGTAAAAATGCCCGTCATCCGTAAGGCTGATCGGAGTTGCGGAGAGTTCGGATTGATCGAACTGGACTCCGATCAGCAGGTGCTCCGTAGCCGTTGCCGGAGTTCAATCTGGCGTACCGATGTGTACCGGCCTTCCGGTGGAGCACTGTACCTGTTCCGGTCCGAGCGTATGCTCACGTTGCCTACGTTGGATGGGAAAGTGCTGAGCTTGGAGCCGAGGCGATTTGGTGGTCCACTTGCCGTCTGGAGCAGCCACTCGCCTGCCGCAGAGATTCTTGAGCGGGCCATCAACGATGGTCTTTCCGTGCCTGACAACGGTAGGCCATTGGTGCCATTGGCAGCCCGTGTAGTGCCCATGCGCCTGTTGCTGTTCGACCGCCCTGGTGCATCGAGCACGCAGCGCTACCTGGTGCAGGGTGATCGCGTGGAGATGCTGGATGAGCAGGATGGTTGGCTGCAGGTGCGTTATCGCAACCCGAAGCGCGGCGCGGTGACGGGGTGGATCAACGTCAACGATTGACGGCAGCCCTGCCCGGAGTTTGCACGACAAGGCGATCGGCCTCTTGCCCACGGGAGCATCACTTCATCGGGACTAGCCTCGGGGTTCCCCCTTGCAAGGCTGTAGTCCCATGAGCAAGCGCGTTGCCGAGATCGTCGTCGATACCCTGCAGCAGGCGGGCGTCCGCCGTTGTTATGGCATCGTCGGCGACACCCTGAACCATGTCACCGACGCACTGCATCGCAGTGAGATCGAGTGGGTGCATGTCCGCCATGAAGAGGTCGCGGCGTTCGCGGCCGGTGCCGATTCATTGATCAGTGGCCAGCTGACCGCCTGCGCGGGTTCGTGCGGTCCTGGCGGTCTGCACTTCATCAACGGCATCTTCGAGAGCAACCGCAACCGCGCGCCGATGGTGCTGATCGCCAGCCAGGTGGTCACCAGCGAACTGGGCATGGAGTTCCCGCAGGAAGTGGATTTCAAGGCGGTGTACGGCAGCTGCACCGTGTTCTGCGAGCAGGTGCACAGCCCGGCCCAGGCACGGCGCGTGGTGGCGCTGGCCTGCCAGGCGGCGATCAGCCGCCGCGGTGTGGCGGTGGTGATCCTGCCGGCCGACATCAGCGAAGCGGAAGTGAAGCACGATGTGCCGTTCTCGGTGCATTACACCCAGCCGGTGCTGCGCCCCTCCGAGGCCGAGCTGCAGCACATCGCCGAACTGCTGGGGCAGGGCAAGCGTATCGGCATCTATGCCGGCGCCGGTTGCCAGGGGGCACATGCGCAGCTGCTGGAACTGGCGCGGCGCCTGCAGGCACCGGTGGCGCATACATCGCGTGCGAAGGACTTCGTCGAACCGGACAACCCGTACAACATGGGCATGACCGGAGTCTTCGGCATCGAATCCGGGTTCCACACCTTGATGGAGTGCGACACGTTGCTGCTGCTCGGCGCGGATTTCGCCTGGGGCCAGTTCTATCCGGACAAGGCCACGATCATCCAGGTCGACCGCGACGGCAGCCACCTCGGTCGCCGCCATCCGGTGAACCTGGGCGTGGTCGGTGATATCGCACCGACGCTGGACGCGCTGCTGCCGATGCTGCCCCCGCGCGAAGACAGCAGTTTTCTGGACGAATGCATCGAGCACCGCGACAAGGCGCTGAAGAAGCGCGAGCAGGAGGAGCAGCCGGGTGAGGGCGAACTGATCCATCCGCAGCACCTGACCGCGCTGCTGTCGAAGTACGCTACCGACGATGCGCTGTTCACTGCGGATGGTGGCTCGCCGATGGTGTGGGTGCTGCGGCACATCCGGGTGAACGGCCGGCGTCGCACGCTGACCAGCCTGCTGCACGGGACGATGGCCAACGCGATGCCGCAGGCGCTGGGTCTGCAGAAGGCCTTCCCGGGGCGGCAGGTGATTTCGTTGTCCGGCGATGGTGGGTTGGCGATGTTGCTGGGCGACCTGCTGACCGCGGTGCAGGAGAATCTTCCGATCAAGGTGGTGGTGTTCAACAACGGCTCGCTGAATTTCGTCGAGCTGGAGCAGAAGGTGGAAGGGCTGCTGGACAACTACACCGACCTGAAGAATCCGGATTTCGGGCGGTTGGCCGAGGTGATCGGCTTCCATGGCCGCACGGTGACCCGCAGCGAGGACCTGGAAGAAGCGGTGCAGGATTTCCTGGCCCAGCGTGGGCCGGCGCTGCTGGATGTACACACCAGTCGCGCGGAGCTGGTGATGCCGCCGCAGATCGAGGCCAAGCAGGTGGCAGGCACGGCGTTGTATGCGGCCAAGGCGGTACTGAGTGGTCGCATCGACGACGTGAAGCATCTGCTGGTGGACAACTTCCTGAAAAAGTGAGGGTTGGGGTCTGATGCAGGGCTGCGCCCTGCACCCGCCGAGGCCAGAGCAACAGCCGAAGCAACAGCAACAGCGGGAATTCCGTGGGATGGCGGGGTGGGTCCGGCTGCGGGGGACGCCGTAAACCCCCAGACCGGCCCAGCCGCTTGCGGCTGTGCGTTCGGGCGCTTGCGAAGCAGTGCTTCGCAAGCAAAGCGCCCTCACCCTTGGGGGCTTGGCCGCGGCATCCATGCCGCGGACACCCCCGCAACCGGACCCACCCCGCCTTCGACAGATTTCCGCGATCTGTTGGAATGGCATGGCCTGTTGCTAGTGGGACCTTGGTCGACACAGTAGATCCACGCCATGCGTGGATGTCTGTCGGTAGTGCCGGCCGCTGGCCGGCAACCACGCAGATGCCTGCGATCCGGCGCCTGAGAGCGCAGCGACCGGCTTCTGCTTTTGATCTTTTGATTCTCTTCCGTGGCTGGCGCCCGCAGGAAACTGTCCGTGGCCGGGCGGGGTGGGCTGCGCAGGACCGTTGGCGCCATGGATGGCGCCATCGAGCCCCCATGGACGGGTTTACGGCGTGTCCTGCGCAGCCCACCCCGCACGACCCACTCCGATAGGCTGCTTTCAGCGACCAACCACTAGGGGCTCCGCCGTTGGCTGGAACCCATCATTCCACTCGGGAATTGGCGCGCCGGCCCCGCTGGGCCTACCATCGGCGGTCCCCACCCCCACCGCCCCTTCCATGTCCGCTCCCGCTTCCACCGCGCCGCGCCGCTGGTTCGTCGCTGGCGACTTCAATGGCTTCTTCGGCCTGGTCGTCGACAACCTCTCCATCCTCGGTTTCATCGCCATGGCCCTGGTCGGGATGTTCCAGTTCCCCGCCGACGTGGTCTTCGGCCGCATGTTCCCCGGCACTGCCCTGGGCGTGCTGGTCGGCAACCTGCTGTACACCCTGATGGCACGGCGCCTGGCCGCGCGTACCGGGCGCGACGACGTAACCGCCATGCCGCTGGGCCTGGATGCGCCGACCAGCATCGGCATGGCGCTGCTGGTGCTGGGCCCGGCCTTCCTGGCCTTCAAGCAGCAGGGCCTGGACCCGCATGCCGCCGCCATCGCCACCTGGCAGCTGGGCATGGCGTCGCTGGTCATCATGGGCGTGCTCAAGCTGATCCTGTCCTTCTTCGGTGAAGCGGTAACCCGCGCGCTGCCGCGCGCTGCGCTGCTGGGTTCCATCGCGGGCATCGCACTGGTGCTGATGGGCCTGCTGCCCTTGCTGGAAACCCTGCGCTCGCCGCTGGTGGGCTTCACCACGCTGGGCCTGCTGCTGTACGTGCTGATCGCCAAGGGCAAGCTGCCGCTGCGCGGCCCCGGTGTGCTGCTGGCCTTCGTGTTCGGCACCGTGCTGTATTACGGGCTCGGCCTGGCCGGCCTGGGTGTGCCCGGCTTCCAGATTCCTGCCTGGGTGCCGCCGCAGGTGGTGCTGCCGCTGCCGACGCTGGGCTTCATCGAGGGCCTGCCGACCGCGATGACCTACCTGCCGCTGCTGTTGCCGTTCGGCCTGCTGATGGTGGTCGGTGGCATCAACGTATCCGAAAGCGCGCGCGCGGCCGGCGATGACTACCGCACCCGCGACATCCTGCTGGTGGAGGCGGTGGCCACGCTGGTCGCCGGCGTCTGCGGTGGCGTTGCGCAGACCACCCCGTACATCGGCCAGCCGGCCTACAAGCACATGGGCGCGCGCAGCGGCTACACGCTGCTGACCGGCCTGTTCGTCGGCATCGGCGGCATGCTCGGCATCATTTCCGGGCTGGTGCAGTGGCTGCCGCTGGCGGTATTGGCGCCGATCATCGTGTACGTGTCGATCGACATCACCACCCAGGCGTTCCAGGCCACCCCGCGCCAGCATGCCGGGGCGATGGTGCTGGGCTTCCTGCCGTCGGCGGCCTACCTGCTGGCGATCAAGGCGCCGGGCTGGATTCCGGCCGAGCAGATGGGCGCGCTGCTGACCCACGTCGATGGCCACGGCCTGCCGGAGCTGGCGGTGATCTTCGCGCTGGGCAACGGCTTCATCATCACTTCGATGCTGTGGATCGCCACCGTCGCAGCGATGGTCGATGGCCGTCTGCGCCGCGCCTGCGGCTTCCTGCTGGTGGCGGCGGTGCTCACCCTGTTCGGCCTGATCCATTCGGTGGATCCGCGCGGCGGCATCTACCTGCCGTGGGATCTGCAGGGCCTGGCCCGCGTCATCAGCTGGCAGTTCGCCGGTGCCTATGTGGCGCTGGCCATCCTGCTGGGGCTGCTGTCGCTGCAGAAGCAGGCGGTGAAGCCGCTGGCTGAAAACGCCCATTGACCGGTAGCGCCGGGCCATGCCCGGCGTTGGGTTGCGCTGCCGCCGGGCATGGCCCGGCGCTACTTCTCGCCATCCAGTTCCGGGTAATGCCGGAAGATACCGTTGGTGTTGAAGGGCAGCCGCCGCTCCGAAGCGAGATAGGCGGCGATGCCGGGCCGTTGTTCCACCCGGTCCTTCAGCGCGCGCAGCAGTGGCAACGTCGGCCACAGCGCCTGCATGCGGCGTGGGAACATATAGTCCAGCCCGCTCAGCAACTGGAACAGCGACAGGTCCACGTAGGAGTGTTCGCGCAGCGGGTGGCGACCGCCATTGGCCTTCAGCACCTGCTCGAAGTAGCCAAGGAATTTCGGCAGGCGCTCATCGCGCATCGCTGCCGCACGCGCCCTGGCCTCGGTCTTCTGGTCTTCGTAGTACTTCGACGCGGCGATCGGATGGTGGGTGTCGTGCACTTCGGCCACCAGATCGGCGATGGTCAGCTGCAACTGCAGCGCCTGCATGCGCCGCGAGGCGGCCTGCGGAACCAGATCCAGCGTCGGGCCGAGGAAATCGAGAATGGCCGCGACCTGCGCGATGACCTGTCGCCCCGCCTTCAGGAACGGTGGCGCGAAAGGTTGCGCACCTTCGCTGTGGCCATCGAGGAACGGCTGCATCACGGCGTCGCCGTGCACACGCGCCATGTCCACGTAATCGGCGCCGGCATCTTCCAGCGCCAGCCGCACGAATTCGCCACGGCCCTGGATGCCGGTCCAGTAGTACAGCGCGTACTGCATGAAGGCTTCTCCACCCAACAGGAACAGCAGGGTCGCGCGTACCGCGCAAAGCAGGCGTGAACCACAACGGCAGCGGAATGGCTGGGGAACCCCGCCGAATCAGGACAGTCACACCTTGTCCATGCAGGTGAAAAGCGAGGTTCTGCATCATGCAGAGTGGAAAAGTGGTCTGGCCCTGGGTTCTTGGCGTGGTGGTGGTGGGCGGCGCGGGCACGTGGTTGTTCCGCGACCAGTTGCAGCACCTGGCAGATGGCGTAGCGGTGCCGGAGCAATCCGCGCCGACCTCGGCAGTCGCCGTACCGAAGCCTGCTGCTACGCAGGAACCCGCGCCCTCTCCGATCAAGCATCCGCTGGATTCCGAGGCCGCCGCCGACCCTGCGTTGCCGAACCTGGCCGACAGCGATGCCGCCGCCTGGAGCACATTGAGCGAACTGTTCAAGGGCGAGGGCGCGTTGACTGCGCTGCTGCGCGATCACCTGATCCAGCGCCTGGTCACCCAGGTGGACAACCTGGACAAGGCCAGTGTGCCCCTACCGCGCTGGCCTTCCGGCCGCTACCGGGCAGCCTGCGGGTGGAGCCGGGCGAGGGCGGCGAACGCATCGCCGCGGCCAATGCAGCGCGCTATGCGCCCTATGTGCAGGCCTTCACTGCGCTCGACCCGGCGGCGGCGACCCACGCGTACAAGCGCTTCTATCCGTTGATCCAGCAGGCGTATGTCGATCTGGGCCGTCCTGACGGGTATTTCAATGATCGCCTGGTAACGGTGATCGACCACCTGCTGGACACCCCGGAGCTGGCCCAGGCGCCACTGCTGCAGCGCGATGAGCGCGGCCGCTACCGCTTCGCCGATGCCACCCTGCAGTCGCGCTCGATCGGGCAGAAGGCCTTGCTGCGCATGGACGTGGCGCAGGCGCGGGCGGTCAAGCAGCAGCTGCGGGCGATCCGGGCCGCGATCACCCATTGAGGCCTCCAGCGTGCGGTTCTGATCCGGATCAACGCGCCGACAACACCGCTTCCGGCATGCTGGCCACAGGCTGACTGGCCTTCGAATGCAGTCGCAGCCACCCTTGAAACGGGGTGGGGCAACCGCATCTTTCCAGCATCGCCGGCGCGGGCCGGCCAAGATGACCGATGAGGTTTCGCAATGCGGATGGACAAGCTCACCTCGCGTTTCCAGCAGGCGCTGGCAGACGCGCAGTCGCTGGCGGTAGGCCGCGACAACAGCATCATCGAACCGGTGCACGTGTTCAGTGCCCTGCTGGACCAGCAGGGGGGCAGCACCCGGCCGCTGCTGGCCCAGGCCGGCGTCAACGTGCCGGTGCTGCGCGAACGCCTGGACGAGGCGCTTGAAGCGCTGCCGAAGGTGTCCGGCCAGGCCGGCAACCTGTCGATCGGCAACGACCTCAACCGCCTGCTCAACCACACCGACAAGCTGGCCCAACAGAACGGTGATGCCTTCATCGCCAGCGAGTGGTTCGTGCTGGCCGCGCTGGAAGACGGCGGCACGCTGGGCATGGCGATGCGCGCTGCCGGTGCCGACAAGGCGCGCCTGCAGACCGCCATCGACAAGCTGCGTGGCGGCGAGAACGTGCAGTCGGAGAACGCCGAAGAGCAGCGGCAGGCGCTGGAGAAATACACCATCGACCTGACCGCACGCGCCGAGAGCGGCAAGCTCGACCCGGTGATCGGTCGCGATGAAGAAATCCGCCGCACCATCCAGGTGCTGCAGCGTCGCACCAAGAACAACCCGGTGCTGATCGGCGAACCCGGCGTGGGCAAGACCGCGATCGTCGAAGGCCTGGCCCAGCGCATCATCAATGACGAAGTGCCTGAAGGCCTGCGCGGCAAGCGCGTGCTGTCGCTGGACATGGGCGCGCTGATCGCCGGCGCGAAGTTCCGCGGTGAATTCGAAGAACGCCTGAAGGGCGTGCTCAACGATCTGGCCAAGAGCGAAGGGCAGATCATCCTGTTCATCGACGAGCTGCACACCATGGTAGGCGCGGGCAAGGCCGACGGTGCGATGGATGCCGGCAACATGCTCAAGCCGGCACTCGCGCGCGGTGAACTGCACTGCGTCGGTGCGACAACGCTGGACGAGTACCGCAAGTACATCGAGAAGGATGCCGCGCTGGAGCGCCGCTTCCAGAAAGTCTTCGTGGGCGAGCCGACGGTGGAGGACACCATCGCGATCCTGCGCGGCCTGAAGGAAAAGTACGCGGTGCACCACGGGGTGGAGATCACCGACCCGGCCATCGTCGCTGCGGCCACCCTGTCCAACCGCTACATCACCGACCGCCAGTTGCCGGACAAGGCCATCGACCTGATGGACGAGGCCGCTTCACGGCTGCGCATGGAGATCGATTCCAAGCCGGAGGAACTGGACCGGCTGGAACGTCGCCTGATCCAGCTGAAGATCCAGCGCGAGATGCTGAAGAAGGAAAAGGACGACGCTTCGCGGCAGCGCCTGGCCGATCTGGAAAACGATATCGATGCGCTGGAGCGCGAGTTCTCCGATCTCAACGAAGTCTGGAAGTCGGAGAAGGCCGCGCTGCAGGGCACGACCAAGATCAAGGAACAGGTCGAGCAGGCCAAGGTTGAACTGGAGTCGGCCCAGCGCCGGCAGGATTTCGCGCGCATGAGCGAGATCCAGTATGGCGTGCTGCCGCAGCTGGAAAAGCAGCTGGCTGCCGCCCAGGAAGTGGAGAACCACGACTTCAAACTGGTGCAGGACCGTGTCACCGACGAGGAGATCGCCGAGGTCGTCTCGCGCTGGACCGGCATCCCGGTCAACAAGATGCTCGAAGGCGAGCGTGACAAGCTGCTGCGCATGGAAGAGGTGCTGCACAACCGCGTGGTCGGACAGGAAGAGGCGATCAAGGTGGTGTCCGACGCGGTGCGGCGTTCGCGCGCTGGCTTGTCCGATCCGAATCGACCGGGGGGATCGTTCCTGTTCCTGGGCCCGACCGGCGTGGGCAAGACCGAACTGTGCAAATCGCTGGCCGAGTTCCTGTTCGACAGCGCCGACGCGATGATCCGCATCGACATGAGCGAGTTCATGGAGAAGCACAGCGTCGCCCGCCTGATCGGTGCGCCCCCCGGCTACGTAGGCTATGAGGAAGGCGGTTACCTCACCGAGGCCGTGCGCCGTCGCCCGTATTCGCTGATCCTGCTGGACGAGGTGGAAAAGGCGCATCCGGATGTGTTCAACATCCTGCTGCAGGTACTGGACGACGGTCGCCTAACCGATGGCCAGGGCCGCACGGTGGACTTCCGCAATACCGTCATCGTGATGACCTCCAACCTGGGCTCGCACCAGATCCAGGACATGAGTGGCGATGACACGCCGGAAGCCTACACGCAGATGAAGGCGGCGGTGATGGGCGTGGTGCAGGCGCACTTCCGTCCGGAGTTCATCAACCGGTTGGATGACATCGTGGTGTTCCATCCGCTGGACAAGCAGCAGATCAAGCAGATCGCGCGCATCCAGATGCGTGGCCTGGAAAAGCGCCTGGCCGAGCGTGGCCTGAAGCTGGTGGTGTCCGATGCAGCGTTCGATCTGCTCGGCAACGTCGGCTTCGATCCGGTCTACGGTGCGCGTCCGCTGAAGCGTGCGATCCAGGCACAGCTGGAAAACCCGCTGGCGCAGAAGATCCTGTCCGGTGCGTTCGTCAACGGCGATACCATCGAAGTGGGCAACGACGGCGGCCATCTGGTGTTCGCCAAGGCCTGATGCGTGCCACGGGGCGCTGCATGATCGCAGCGCCCCGTCTCTTTGCCAGCGCGAACGTCGGTGTCCGGCGCTCGCCGGCCATGCTCAGAACCGGTGCGTATACCCGGTCATCAACCCGAACTGGTTGGCCTTCTGCACGATCGGGCTGTCGGCGGCGTCGGCGAGCAGGCGGGTGCCTTCCACGGCGATGTACCAGTTGCCGTTGCGACCAGCGCGATGGCTCCATTTCATGCCCAGCCCGGCGCTGACCAGGCCGGCCTTGGGCTTGTGCTGGGCGAACCCGGTGCGAGCGGCCTGGTCGGGGCTGACGCCGTACCAGGTCTGCATATAGCCGCGGTTGCCGTAGTCGGTGGAGACGCTGCCGCTGACCACGCCACCGGCCAGATCGAACAGCGGCATCTCCAGGTTCAGGTGGATCTGCTGGGTGGCAAGGCCGTTGTCGCCCTTGTCGTCGTCTTTCATCGTGTATTGCCAGGAACCACTCAACACCGCCTCGCCCAGCGTATAGCCAGCCGCCAGGCCGACCAGGGGCCGGGTATCGATATCACCCATGCCTCGCAGGAAGTCCGAGCCGCCGAGGATCGAGTTCTTCTCCCGTCGGCTGCCGCTGCCGCCGACGTAGGCACGCACGCGGGTGTGTTCGCCGATCGCCGTGCCCCAACCCGCACCGCTGGTACCCAGAAACCAGCCGCCCGGCGAAGTCACGTCGAACGACAGCGTCGGTGCGGCCTGGAATTCCTCGCTGCCGCTGTAGCGCGGGGCAACGCCGCCACCGGCGGCCAGCTCGAAGGTCCATCGATCCTCCTTGGCATGCGCTGTGGACGTTGCGAACAAGGGCAGCAGGGCCAGGCCGAGCAGGGTGGGGAAACGGCGACGGTGGGACATGGCAACTCTCTACGGTGGGAGGAAATGCAGTGCGCGCATCCGGCGCGTGCTGCTGGGTCGACAGCGTGGCGGGATGCCACCGACCAATCCGTCCGCAGTTGTGCGGGAGTTGTAAGCAACTGTAAGCGCGGCCCGTGGCGTTCAGCTGGCAGCCAGTGGCCAGTGCATTTCCAGGCGTGCACCGCCCAGGGTCGCGCGTCCCACGCGCAGCTCGCCGTGGTGACGAACCGCGATGCGCCCGGCGATGGCCAGGCCAAGACCAAAGCCGCCGGTGTCGCGGCTGCGGCTGTCATCCAGACGGGTGAACGGGCGCAACACCTTCTCGCGATCGCCTTCGGCAATGCCGGGGCCATCGTCATCCACGCGCAGGCAGGCCTTGCCGGCCACGCTGACCAGTGACACCTCCACACGGGTGCGTGCATAGCGCATCGCGTTGCCGACCAGGTTGCTCAGGGCCAGCTGCAGCAGGCGTGGCTCGGCATCCACGCGTGGCAGCGCGCTGGGCCAGACCTGCAGCACCAGGCCCGCGCGCTCGGCATCGCGCCGTGCGTCTTCCATGCAGGCCTGCAGCCAGTCATTCGCCTCGATCCGCTGCATGGGCTCGGCGTCGTTGGGATGCTCCAGACGCTCATAGGCCAGCAGTTCGCTGACCAACCGGTTGAGCTCGGCCAGATCACCATGCAGGCCGGCAGCGAGGTGTGCCCGCCGCGCCGGGTCGTTGCTGTCCTGCATCAGATCCAGGCCGAAGGCCAGGCGTGCGATCGGCGTGCGCAGCTCGTGGGAAATGGCATGGGTAAGATCGCGCTGCCGTTGCACCAGTTCGGCCACGCGCGCGGCCATGCGGTTGGAATGCTCGACGATGACCCGGATCTGCGAGCGTGGTGATACCTGCGCACGTGCCTGCAGGTCGCCGGCACCGATGCGATCGGCATGACCGCGCAGCGCTTCCAGGTCGCGCCACAGCAGGCGTACCCAGGCATACAGGCAGGCGCCGACCAGCAGCAGGATGCACAGGTAGGCGGCGGCGGTCATGTACAGGGTCATCTGCACCTCGCCGGGAAGGCGCAGCTGCAGCCAGCGTCCGTCAGTCCCCTCGATGGGCAGCAGCACCTGCTGGTAGCGCTCACGGACGATGAAGCCGTCCCCGCGCAGGGCACTGCGCTCTTGGTCATCGAGCACGGGCGGTGCATCCAGCAGTGACAGCGCAATGCCGTAATGCGGCTGCCACTGCAGCAGGCGCTGCTGTTGCTGCTGGCGGTCCAAGCCGGCCAGTCCGCTACGCAGCGCATACACCTGTCCGCGCACCTGTTCGACGAAGACTCGTTCCTGCAGGGGCGTGTAGATGCGGTCCAACAGGTGGTTGAGGCTGAACACCGACACCAGCAGGCAGCCGCCGGTGACGAACCACAACCACAGGAACAGGCGCTTCACGCCGACCAGGCCGAGGGGTTGAACTGGTAACCGCGGCCCCACACGGTCTTGATCCGGCGCGGTTCGCGCGCGTCATCGCCCAGCTTGCGGCGCAGCTTGCCGATGCAGACATCCACGCTGCGGTCCAGGCCATCGAAACCGATGCCGCGCGCCGCCTGCAGGATCTGGTCGCGCGAGAGGATCTGCCCGGGCTGGCTGGCCAGCAGCCAGAGGATCTCGAATTCGGTGGTGCCCAGCTCTACGGGCTGCCCATGCAGGTGGACCTCGCGCTGCACGCGATCGATCAGCAACTCGCCATGCATCAGCCTGCACGGCACCCCGGCAGGACCGCTGCCATGGCGACGGCGCAGCAGCGCGCGCAGGCGCGCCAGCAGCAGGCGCGGCTCGATCGGCTTGTGCACGTAGTCATCGGCGCCGGACTCCAGGCCCAGCACCTGTTCGATATCGTCCTCGCACGCCGTCAGCATCAGGATCGGCACGTCGGAAAAGCTGCGGATCTGCCGGCACACGTCGATGCCACCGAGGCCAGGCAGCATCAGGTCCAGCACCACCAGTTCCGGCGCGTGCTGGCGGCAGGCCGCGCTGGCCAGGTCGCCACGCGGCACGTGCTGCACGGCAAATCCATGTTCGCTCAGGTAGTCGCTGACCAGCTCGGCCAGGCGGCGGTCGTCCTCGACCAGCAGCACCTGGGTCGGGTTGCCGGCGGCGGGAGTCCACGGGGAGGGCTGCATGGGTAGGGCGTCCTTGTCCGGGGCGAAGGGCCCGGCGGCGAAGCCTAGCAATGGCCCATGACGACTGCCTGAATCCCGGGCAACCTGATAACCGCCGGTACTGGCGTCATCGCCAGGGGCTCTCAATGGCGGTCGATGGCTGGCCTATGGTGGGCGTTTCCCCGGATGGAGCCTGGCGCAATGAGCGATCCGCAGTGGCAACTGGAAACCCTGGCCGTGCACGGCGGCTACCGCCCCGACCCGACCACCCGCGCGGTGGCAGTGCCGATCTACCAGACCGTGGCCTACGCATTCGATGACACCCAGCACGGGGCGGACCTGTTCGACCTGAAGGTGCCGGGCAACATCTATACGCGCATCATGAACCCCACCACCGACGTGCTGGAGCAGCGCGTTGCGGCGCTGGAAGGGGGCATCGGCGCGTTGGCACTGGCTTCCGGGCAGGCCGCGATCACCTATGCGATCCAGACCATTGCCGAGGCCGGCGACAACATCGTCGCTGCCAGCGCGCTGTATGGCGGCAGCCTCAACCTGCTGGCGCACACGCTGCCGCAG
This sequence comes from Stenotrophomonas sp. MYb57, assembly GCF_002966815.1. Classification (NCBI taxonomy): domain Bacteria; kingdom Pseudomonadati; phylum Pseudomonadota; class Gammaproteobacteria; order Lysobacterales; family Lysobacteraceae; genus Stenotrophomonas; species Stenotrophomonas sp. MYb57. Next base: position 3,652,588 of record NZ_CP023271.1, on the reverse strand, counting down.
TACGGCATCCAGGCGCGTTTCGCAGATCCGGCAGATCCGTCCGCGTTCGCCGCGCTGATCGATGAACGCACCAAGGCGGTGTTCGTCGAATCGATCGGCAACCCGCGCGGCAACGTCACCGACATCGCCGCCATCGCCGAGGTCGCGCATGCGGCCGGCGTGCCGTTGATCGTCGACAACACGGTGGCCACGCCATTCCTGCTGCGCCCGTTCGAACATGGCGCCGACATCGTGGTGCACTCGCTCACCAAGTACCTCGGTGGCCACGGCACCAGCCTGGGTGGGGCGATCGTCGATTCCGGCCGCTTCGACTGGACGGCACAGCCGCAACGCTTCGCCCGCTTGAACCAGCCCGATCCGAGCTATCACGGCGTGGTCTATACCGAAGCGCTCGGCGCGGCGGCCTACATCGGCCGTGCGCGGGTAGTGCCGTTGCGCAATACCGGCGCAGCGTTGTCACCGTTCAACGCCTTCCTGATCCTGCAGGGCATCGAGACCCTGGCGCTGCGCATGGAGCGGATCAACGCCAATGCGCTGGCTGTGGCGCAGTACCTGCGCGCGCATCCGAAGGTGGCGTGGGTGCGTTATGCCGGGCTGGCCGACGACCCCGAACACGCGGCGGCGCAGCGTTATCTGGGCGGCCATGGCTCCGGTGTGCTGACCTTCGGCGTGCCGGGTGGGCGCATTGCCGGCGCCCGCTTCCTCGATGCCCTGAAACTGTTCACCCGGCTGGTGAACCTGGGCGATGCCAAGTCACTGGCCACCCATCCTGCGTCGACCACCCATCGCCAGCTGGATGCGGCCGAACTGGCCAGGGCCGGGGTCAGCGAGGACACCGTGCGCCTGTCGATCGGCATCGAGCACATCGGCGATCTGCGCGCGGACCTGGAACAGGCATTGGCGGACGCCTGATGCCTGCTGGCTTGGTCGTCATCGCCAGAGGCGATCACCACCACTGCAGGAAAGCGTTACGGTAGAGACGCTCTCCAAGGGCGTGGCGATATCATCCCCGGCCGATGCGGGTCGGCCGGGGATTTTTTTGGGGGCAGCCAACCCAGGTAGATCCACGCCGTGCGTGGACGCATTTTGATGCACTGTCGAAATATTCGATTCCGATGGAGATCCATCCACGCATGGCGTGGATCTACTGTGTCGACCAAGGTCGACACCTACCAAATCGTTCATCCACCAACAGCAGCGGGAAATTGTCGAAGGCGGGGTGGGTCCGGTTGCGGGGGCGTGAGCCGCATGGATGCGGCGACCGAGCTTACATGGACGTACTTGCAGCGTCCCCCGCAACCGGACCCACCCCGCCATCCCACGGAATGCCAGCTTTTGCCGTTGCCGTTGCCGTTGTTTCGGCGGGTGCAGGGCGCAGCCCTGCTGCACCCCCCTCACACCACCGGGATGCTGTGCTGCCCAAGACTGCGGTACGGCGGGGTGGCCATCACCATCTCCGCCAACGAGTAGGCCAGCTCGCGCTCGGCCATCACCGTGCCGTCGGCACCGTGTTCAAGCAGATGCTTCACTTCGGCATCGCTGTGCGCACGCGCCAGCAGGGTCAGGTTGGGGTTGATCGCACGCAGCTTGGCCAAGGTCTCACCGGCTTCCAGCGGCTGCGGGATCGCCAGCACCGCGATCTTCGCGCGCTCGGGATGGGCTTCGGCCAGCACCTTGTCCGAGGCGGCGCTGCCGCGGATGCCGGGCAGACCGGCGGCATGCGCCTCGGCCACGTGTTCCTTGTTGTCGTCGATGATCATCACCGGCACGCCACGGTCGCGCAGCACCTGCGCCAGCGCGCTGCCGACGCGGCCATAGCCGATGACGATGGCATGGTCGTGCAGGTCCAGCGACGGCCCCGGCGGCAGCTCGGTCTCCACCGCGGTGGGCGTGGTTTCCTGGTGCTTCAGCAGCCAGCGGTCGAGCAGGCCGAACACCAGCGGGTTGAGCATGATCGAGATCAGCGCGCCGGCCAGCACCAGCGCCTGGCCGGTCGGCGGCAGGATCTTCAGGGTCACGCCGAGGCCGGCAATGATGAAGGCGAACTCGCCGATCTGCGCCAGGCTGGCCGAGATCGTCAACGCGGTGCCGGTGGGGTGGCCGAACGCGCGCACGATGAAGAACGCCGCCGCCGATTTGCCGAACATGATGATGCCGGCGGTGGCCAGCACCTGCCACGGGTGCTCAATCAGGATGCCGGGATTGAACAGCATGCCCACCGAGACGAAGAACAGCACCGCGAACGCGTCGCGCAGCGGCAGGGAATCGCTGGCCGCCTTGTGGCTGAGTTCCGATTCATTGAGCAGCATGCCGGCGAAGAACGCGCCCAGCGCGAAGGACACACCGAACAGCATCGCCGAGCCGAACGCCACGCCCAGCGCGATCGCCAGCACCGACAGGGTGAACAGTTCGCGCGAGCCGGTACCGGCAATGCGCTCCAGGATCCACGGAATGACCCGGCGGCCGACCACCAGCATCACTGCCACGAACAGGCCCAGCTGCACGAACGTCCAGCCGATGCTGGCCAGCACGCTGCCGAGGGTGTGGTGTTCATTGGCCGCGTCGGGCCCGAACACACCGGCCATCACCGGCATCATCACCAGTGCCAGCACGCAGGCCAGGTCCTCGACGATCAACCAGCCGACCGCGATCTTGCCGCGCTGGGTTTCCAGCAGGCGGCGCTCCTCCATCGCGCGCAGCAGCACCACGGTACTGGCCGTGGCCAGCGCGAAACCGAACACCACGCCGTGGATGACCGGCCAGCCCATCAATGCCGCCAGGCCCCAGCCGAGCAGGGTAGCGACCAGGATCTGGCCGATGGCACCGGGAATGGCGATGGCTTTGACCGCCATCAGGTCCTTCAGCGAGAAGTGCAGGCCGACGCCGAACATCAGCAGCATCACGCCCAGTTCGGCCAGCTGGTTGGCCAGTGCCTGGTCGGCAACGAAGCCCGGCGTGAACGGCCCGACGCAGATGCCAGCAACCAGGTAACCGACCAGAGGAGACAAGCGGAGCTTGTTGGCCAGCGCGCCGAAGATGAAGGCGAGCCCGAGACCAACGGCAACGATGTTGATCAGGTCGGTGTCATGGTGCATCGGCTCTCGCAGAAATCAGGGGGATGCCCCGATTTTCACCTAATGAGCCAAATGCGGCAAACCTTTAGAGCAAATAGGGTCAGATCCCTTTTCCTGCAGGAAAAGGGATCTGACCCCGGATGAACCCGCCGGGCAGGGCCCGGCACGCCCGTTACCGCTTACCAGTTGTACTTGATCCGCCCGTACACATACGCGCCATTGAAGCCGAACGGCGAGTAGTTGCTGTACGGCAGCATGCCGAAGGTCGAGTTCTGCAGGTCCTCGGTGCGATCCGGGTACTCGTCCAGCAGGTTGTCGGCGCCCACCGTCAGCGTCCAGTTCGCACTCGGCTTGTAGCTGGCCGAGGCATCCAGCACCCACTTGTCGCCGTAGGTCTGGTCGCGCGCGGCGGTGGCCGAGTTGCGCACCGTGAACTCGCCGTAGCGGGTCGCCGCCAGGCCCAGTTCCCAGTGATCCGAACGCCAGGTGCCACTCAGGATCGTCTTGTCACGCGGATAACTGTCCTCGATGCGGCCGATTTCATCGCGGCCGATCAGCGACTGGGTCAGGCCCAGCGTGCCGAACACCGCCGGCGTGCCACCCACGCGCTGCACTTCGGTGTCGTTGTAGCTGTAGGCCGCGGTCAGTTCCAGGCTGCTGGCGCTGAACGGCACGGTGTAGCTGGACACGAAGTCGACGCCGCGGGTGCGGGTGTCCAGGCCGTTGGTGAAGTACGAGAACGCAGTCACCTGCGGCAGGCCGAGCGTGGTCAGCAGCGCGCTGCTGGCGGCATTGGTGCTGATGCTGGACGACAACGCGATGCGGTCGTCAATGTCGATCTGGTACGCGTCGACGGTGATGTACAGGCGATCCACCGGCTGCAGCACCAGGCCCAGGCTGTAGGAGGTGGAGGTCTCGGCCTTCAGCGGCGACGCGCCCAGTGCCTGTGCGGCCGGGCTGGTGGTCGGGAAGGTGCCGCGTTCAACGAACACGCCGTTGAGGAACTGGCTGGTCACCGCCTGGTAGCCCTGCTGGGCCAGTGACGGTGCGCGGAAACCGCTGGAGGCGGTGGCACGCAGTGCCACCTTGTCGGTGAAGGCATAGCGCGCCGACAGCTTGCCGGAGAAGCGGTCGCCGAAGTCCGAATAATCCTCGTAACGACCAGTGACACCGGCGGAGAACTTCTCGCTCAGGTCCGCTTCCAGGCCCGCATAGACTGCGTAGTTGTGGCGGTCGGTATGCACTTCGTTGGTCGGGGTGAAGCCGCCGAAGCCCTGCGCACCGGTGCCGGTGTAGGAATTCAGCTCGCCCGGGTTCTGGTCCCACTTCTCGCGGCGGTACTCACCGCCGAAGGACAGCGTGACCGGATAGGCCAGGCCCCAGTCCAGCGACTTGGTCAGGTCGGCGTTGAAGATGTCCTGCTGGTACTTCAGCGTGCCGTCGTAGAACGAACGCGGGCTGGTCGCGCCCAGGCTGTAGTTGATGCTGTTGCGGGTGTGGAAATCCAGGGTGTTCTCGCCGTGGTTCAGGCTCAGGTCCCAGGTCCAGCCGTTGTCGGTGTTGCCTTTGACCCCGGCCACCAGCGAGCGGTCCTTGGAGTACTGGTTGATCTCCGGCACGAAGCCGTCGGGGTAGGTCTGCGCCAGCAGCGCGGTCTGTCCGTTGTGGTTGCGCGAACGGTAGAACGCGAACGAGGTGATGTCGCGGTTGCTGAGCAGCGCGCTCGCATAGCCGGTCACGTGGTCGCTGAAATCAAAGCTGGCATTGGCCGACGCCGCAGTGGCGTCCACGCGCGGGTCGCCGACGATGAAGGTGGTCTGGCCCACGGACGGGTAGTTGACGGTGTTCGGCGTGGTGCCGCGATAGGGGCCGGCGCGGTCGCTCTCGTCCTGCTGGCTGATCTGGCCGGCCACGTGCACGCGGCCACGGCCGTTGCCGAATTCCACGCCGGTATCGCCGGACAGCTGGTACTTGTTGCCGTCGCCAGCCGAGTACTGGCCGTAATCGACGGCCAGGCTGCCACCGCTGCCGCTGCCCTTCAGCACGATGTTGATGACGCCGGCGATGGCATCCGAACCGTACTGTGCCGAGGCGCCGTCACGCAGCACCTCGACGCGCTCGATGGCGGCGATCGGAATCGCGTTGATGTCCACCGCCGACGAACCGCGGCCGATGCTGCCGTTGACGTTGATCATCGCCGAGGTGTGGCGGCGCTTGCCATTGACCAGCACCAGCACCTGGTCCGGCGACAGGCCGCGCAGCTGTGCCGGGCGCACACCGCTGGTGCCGTCGGTCAGCGCGGGGCGCGGGAAGTTCAGCGACGGCAGCGCGCGCGACAGCGCGGTGGCCAGCTCACCGGTACCGGTGGACTGCAGGATCTCGGGGGTGATGATGTCGATCGGCGACTGCGATTCGGCGACCGTGCGGTCGGCCACGCGGGTGCCGGTGACGATCACCGTATCCAGGGTGTTGGCGGCGGTGCCGGCCTGCTGGGCGGCGGCAACGAACGGAGAACCACCGAGTGCGACAGCGACGGCGGCGGCGATCAGGCTGGTCTTGCGGGTCATCGGGAGGGGGCTCCGGTTGGCGGGATGGCACCGGAATCGACATCACGGGGGTGAGGCGGACGACGGTTGTTGCGGTGCGCAATACAGGAATTAACGGGATATTCAGTGCCTGTCAAATGCCGGTCATCAGAAAAAACGTTGCAGCAGCAACCATTTAGCTGCGACAGGCAGTGACGGGGGAGGGGCCCGGGAGGCGCGCGGACAGGACGTGGGAGAGAGGAACGTCGGCCGTCGCGCATCCCGGGGCGCGTCAAGTATTCGTTAACGTTAGAATTGCGTCGCAGGAACAGTGCTTACCAGCACATTCCATTCGGTTATATGGACGCCTCCCCCCATGATTTCGCTTCGTAATTTCGCCTTGCGCCGCGGCGAGCGGCTGCTGTTGTCCAATGTCGACCTGACCCTGCATGCCGGTTACCGGGTAGGCGTGGTCGGCCGCAACGGTGCTGGCAAGTCCAGCCTGTTCGCGGCGGTGAAGGGCGAACTGGAGGCCGACAAGGGTGACGTCGACCTGCCGGGCAAGATCCGCATCGCCAGCGTTGCCCAGGAAACCCCATCCCTGCCGGACCCGGCGCTGAGCTTCGTGCTGGGCGGTGACATCGAAGTGGCTGCGGTGCTGGCTGCCGAAGCCGACGCCACCGCCCGCGAAGACTGGGAAGCGGTGGCCGAGGCGCATACGCGCATGGCCGAGCTGAACGCCTACGACGCCGAAGCGCGTGCCGGCAAGCTGCTGCATGGCCTGGGCTTCCCGGCCGAAACGCACCACCGCGCGGTGTCCTCGTTCTCCGGCGGCTGGCGCGTGCGCCTGAACCTGGCCCGCGCGCTGATGATGCCCAGCGACCTGCTGCTGCTCGACGAACCGACCAACCACCTGGATCTGGACGCGGTGTACTGGCTGGAACAGTGGCTGCTGAAGTACCCCGGCACCCTGCTGCTGATCTCGCATGACCGCGAGTTCCTCGACAACGTGGCCACCCACACCCTGCACCTGCACGGTGGTGGCGCCAAGCTTTACCCGGGCGGTTACACCGACTTCGAGCGCCAGCGTGCCGAACAGCTGCGCCAGCAGCAGATCGCGCATGAGAAGGAACAGGCCGAGCGCGCCCACCTGCAGAGCTTCATCGACCGCTTCAAGGCCCAGGCCAGCAAGGCCGCACAGGCACAGAGCCGGATGAAGCGCCTGGCCAAGCTGGCCGGCACCGAGGCGGTGCGCGCCGAGCGCGAATTCCGCATCGAGTTCGCACCGCCGGCCAAGCTGCCGTTCTCGCTGATCCGCCTGAACCACGTCGAGGCCGGCTACGGCAGCGATTCGGTGATCCTGCACAACGTGGGCTTCGGTCTGGAAGCGGGCCAGCGCATCGGCCTGCTGGGCCCCAACGGCGCCGGCAAGACCACCCTGGTGAAGACCCTGGTGGGCGAACTGGCACCGATTGCCGGCGAGCGCGCCGCGCACCCGGACCTGCGCATCGGCTACTTCGCCCAGCACACGGTCGAGTCGCTGCATGAAGGCCAGTCGCCGATGGAGCACTTCCGCGACCTGGCCCCGGATGCACCGAACCAGTCGTTCCGCGATTTCCTCGGCAAGTGGAATTTCCCGGGCGACCGTGCCTTTGAACCGGTGGATGGTTTCTCCGGTGGCGAGCGTGCACGCCTGGCGCTGGCATTGATCGCCTGGCAGCAGCCGAACGTGCTGTTGCTGGACGAACCGACCAACCACCTTGACCTGGAAATGCGCGAAGCCCTGGCCGAAGCACTGGCCGATTTCGACGGCGCAATCGTGATGGTTTCGCATGACCGCCACCTGATCGGCCTGGTCTGTGACACCTTCTGGCGTGTGGCCGACGGCGTGGTCGAACCCTTCGATGGTGACCTCGATGCCTACGCCGCCTGGCTGCGCACGCGCCCGCAGGCGCAGGGCACCAAGGCACGCATGGAGCAGGTGGAGGAACCGGTGGTGGTCACGACCGCACCGGTCGCGCAGGTGGTGCAGAAGAAGCCGGTCAACCCGCACAAGCTGGCCAGCGCCGAAGCCAAGGTCGCCGAGCTGGAAGGTGTGCTGGCCGAACTGGACCGGCAGCTTGCCGACTCGAGCAACTATGCCGATGCCACGCGCATGGCCGTGCTCGGCCGCGACCGCGAAGCCGCCGCCGCACAGCTGGAAAAGGCCGAAGCGGCCTGGATGGAACTGCTGGAGTCCTGATTCCACCTGTAGCGCCGGGCCATGCCCGGCGGCTTCTCCCAACCGCCGCGCTCGCCGGGCATGGCCCGGCGCTACCCGCGGCGCGCGTGTTTCATCCCTGCGCCTGCAGCCATTCGCGGAACCGCTTGGCCGGTTCCCGTTCGGCACGCGAGCGCAGACGGGTCAGCCAGTAGCGACCCAGCTCCAGCGTGGTGGCAAACGGCTGCAGCAGCCGGCCCTCGGCCAGGTCCGCTTCGAACATGCGCAGCGGCAGCAGGGCAACGCCTGCGCCACCGGCCGCAGCTACCGCCAGCGTCAAGGACGAATCGAACACCGGTCCGCGTGCTTCCACGCCGTTGGCCCCGGCCATCTGCAGCCAGCGTGGCCATTCGTCGCTGCGGTACGAACGCAGCAGCGGCAAGGCCGCCAGGTCGCGCGGATGCTTCAGCCGCCGCGCCAGTGCCGGCGCGCACAACGGCGCGAACGGCGCGTCCAGGATCGCCGTGCAGGCCTGTCCCTGCCAGTCGCCATCGCCGAAACGGATTGCCAGGTCCAGGCCTTCACCGGCCAGGTCGATGCGGTTGTTGTGGGTCTGCAGCCGCAGTTCGATATCCGGGTGGGCCGCATCGAACGCGGCCAGCCGCGGCAGCAGCCAGCCGGTGGCGAAGGTGCCGACCACGCCGATCGTCAGCACTTCCCGCGCCGGACCACCGGTGTAGCGGGCGATGCTGGCTGAAATGCGCTCGAAGGATTCATTGAGCACCGGGTACAGGGCTGCTCCTTCCTCGGTCAACGCCACGCCGCGGGGAAGGCGGTGGAACAGGCGGATACCCAGCCGGTCCTCCAGTCCGCGTATCTGGTGGCTCAACGCCGCCTGGCTGACGCAGAGTTCCAGCGCGGCCCGGGTGAAGTTCTGGTGCCGGGCAGCCGCTTCGAAGGCGCGCAACGCATTCAGCGAAAGGGTGGGGTGCAGCATGGGGACGTGTGAGGCAGGATGATGGCTGATGGTAGCGCCTTGCCATGGGCGTTGGATAAATAAAGGGTTTAATGCGTCATGCATGAATTAATCTCATGGCTGACGCTGAAAAAACGCGCTGGTCGCCTTTGCCCACCCTTTCAATAATCGGGACAGCTTCCACGAGGATTCCGCATGCTTGCCCGTCGTCGATTCCTGCAGTTCAGTAGTGCCGCAGTCGCCTCCACCCTTGCGTTGCCGTTGCTGGCCCGGGCTACCGCACCCGCCACCGTGCCCGCCACACCGGTCGATGCCGCCATCGTCGCCGCCGCCGACTTCGCCGCGCTGGAAAAGGCGTGCAGCGGTCGACTCGGCGTAACCCTGCTCGACAGCGCTGGTGGTCGCCGCCTCGGCCATCGCCAGGACGAACGCTTCCCGCTGTGCAGCACCTTCAAGAGCGTGCTGGCCGCCACGGTGCTCAAGCAGGCCGAGCGCGATCCGGCACTGCTGGACCGGCGCCTGCCGGTGCGGACCCAGGACCTCCTGGAGCACGCGCCGGTCACCCGCCGCCACGTCGGCAAGGACCTGACCGTGCGTGACCTCTGCCGGGCCACGTTGATCACCAGCGACAACACCGCCGCCAACCTGTTGTTCGCAGCGATCGGCGGGCCGCCAGCAGTCACCGCGTTCCTGCGAGCCACCGGCGACACGATCACCCGCAGCGATCGCCTGGAGCCGGAACTGAACAGCTTCGCCATCGATGATCCCCGCGACACCACTACGCCGGCGGCCATTGCATCGACGCTGCAGCGTCTGGTGCTGGGCAATGCACTCAGGCCTGCCTCACGCCAGCAGTTGGCCGACTGGCTGATCGACAACGAAACCGGCGATGCCTGCCTTCGTGCGGGCCTGGGCAAGCGCTGGCGGGTGGGCGACAAGACCGGCAGCAATGGCGAAGACGCCCGCAACGACATCGCCGTGTTGTGGCCGGTGCAGGGCGGTTCGCCCTGGGTCCTGACCGCCTATCTGCAGGCGGGCACGATCAGCTTCGAACAGCGCGCGGCGGTACTTGCGCAGGTCGGGCGGATCGCCGATGGGCTGATCCGCTGAAGGGCGCTCTGCCGAAAGGAGAGGGCACTTTCAGCCGTGTCCGGCTTGCCCGATCCGGATCGAACCCGCATCCTGCGCGCGTTCGATCCACACGGAAGTCCCCCCGATGAGCCATGAACTGGTCTACCTGCTGCTGATCTTCGCGCTGCTGGTGATCCCGCGCGCGCTGCAGCGGTTCAGCCTGCCGGCGCCGCTGACCTGCCTGCTGTTCGGCATCATCGGCATGCTCTGGCTGGGCGACCAGGCGCACGACGCGGTCATCGCACTGCTGGCCACGCTGGGCATCTCCTCACTGTTCCTGTTCGCCGGCCTGGAAGTTGACCTGCAGGCCCTGCGGCGCGGCATGTGGCCGCTGCTGGCGCATCTGCTGATCCGCAGTGCGACCCTGTTCGGCGTCGGCTGGCTGGCCTGGCGTTACGCCGGCCTGCCATGGCAGGCGGCCGGGTTGCTGGCGCTTGCGCTGCTGACCCCCTCCACCGGTTTCATCATGGATTCGCTGTCGCGGCTGGGGCTGAGCGAGGACGAGCGGTTCTGGGTCACCAGCAAGGCCATCGCCGGTGAACTGCTGGCCCTGGCGGCGTTGTTCATCGTGCTGCAGGCTGGCGATCCCGGGCACATGGCGCTGTCCAGCCTGGCCCTGCTGGCGATGATGATCGGCCTGCCGCTGCTGTTCATCGCGCTCGGTCGCTGGGTCGCGCCGCATGCGCCGGGCTCGGAATTCTCGCTGCTGGTGATGGTGGGCATGGTGGCGGCGTACATCACCTACCTGCTGGGCGTGTACTACCTGGTTGGCGCCTTCATTGCCGGCCTGGTCGCGCGCCTGCTGCACCAGCGCATGCCGCTGCTGGCTTCGCACGAAAACCTGCATGCGCTGCGTCTGTTCGCCTCGTTCTTCGTGCCGTTCTACTTCTTCAACGCCGGCACCAAGGTGCCCAGCGAAGCGCTGAGCTGGGAGGCGCTGGGGCTGGGCATCGTCATCACCCTGGTGGTGCTGCCGCTGCGCATCGCAGTGGTCTGGCTGCAGCGCCGCGTGATGTTCGGCGAGAGCTTCCGCAGCAGCCTGCGCGTATCGCTGGCGCTGGCACCGACGCTGATCTTCACCCTGGTGCTGGCCGCGATCATGCGCGATCGCTTCCAGATTCCGGCGGTGCTGTTCGGCGCGCTGCTGCTGTATGCCGCCTTGACCACGCTGCTGCCCTCGCTGGTGTTCCGCACGCCGTTCGATGTCGATCCGGTCGAGCAGGAGCCGGCAGGGCAGGGCGAAGATGCGCCGGTGGCGGCGACGGACGTGGTTGCCGCCGCCCCTGCAGCCGAGCGCTGAGGTGGATCCAGGGAGTGCGGTTTGCGCGCATCGGCCATGGCCGTTAGGGTTGGGGCATGAAACCGATCGCCGCTGTTGCTTCCGCCTTCGCCCTGCTCGGCCTCGCCGCCTGCTCGCAGCCATCGCATACGGTCAACCACGATCTGTCGACCGCGCCGGCCGACGCCTTCATGGCCGCGGTCGCTGCCCATTGTGGCCAGGCGTACGAGGGCAAGGTGGTGGAAGACACGCCGGCCCCTACCGGTAAAGACCCCTTCGCCGGGCAGAAGCTGGTGATGCACGTGCGGGGCTGCGCCGACCCGGGCCATGAGCTGCGCATCCCGTTCCACGTCGGCGATGACCATTCGCGCACCTGGGTGTTGACCCGCACCGAGCACGGGCTGCGCCTGAAGCACGACCATCGCCACGCCGATGGCAGTCCCGATGCGATCACCCTGTACGGCGGTGACAGCAAGCCGCCGGGCACCGCCGAACGCCAGCAGTTCCCCGCAGATGGCGAATCGGTGGCGATGTTCCGCCGTGCCGACATGCTGGCTTCAACGCACAACACCTGGGCGATGGAGATCGAGCCGGACCAGCGTTTCGTCTATGAGTTGACGCGCCCGGAAGGGCGCCGTTTCCGGGTCGAGTTCGATCTCAGCAAGCCGGTCGCGCTACCGCCTGCGCCCTGGGGCGACCAGGCTTCGCCGGCACCCTGATTGCGGGGTCGGATCCATGCCCACGGCAAGGGCTCTGACCCCTGGCATGCTGCCGCGGACAGCCCGGCGCTACCCCTCAACGCGTGCCGAAGCGCGCCCGACAGCCGTTGCTGACCCACACGTTGCCGCGCGAGTAGCCCCAGGTCCGGCCTTCCTGGCAGGCGCTGCCGGACAGCTGCTGCTGCAGCACAGGCCGGCCCTGGCGCTCATCCCAGTTGCAGCTCTGCTGGCGGTTGTTGTTGCTGCTGCAGGTCACGGTGTAGTTGCTGTTGCCACCACCCCAGCCGCCGCCATTGCCCCCACCATTGCCGCCGCCCCAGCCACCGCGGGCCTCGGCGAACTCGGCGCGGCAGCCGCGGTTGACCCAGATCGCGCCGTTGCGCACGCCCCAGTTCTGGCCTTCCACGCACTGCGTGCCGGAGATCTGCCGGACCACGCGTGCGTTGCGCCAGCCCACCGGGCAGCTGCGTTCGCGGTTGTCCTGGCTTTCGCAGCGCACGGTGCCGCTGTTGCCGTTGCCGTTGCCACCACCCCAACCGCCGCCGTTGCCGCCACCCCAGCCGCCTCGGCCCTGGGTGAATTCGGCGCGGCAGCCGTTGTTGACCCAGATGCTGCCATTGCGGGTGCCCCAGGTTCGGCCTTCCACACAGGCCGAGCCGGACAGCTGGCGGACCAGCCGGGCATCGCGCCAGCCGGTGTTGCAGACGCGTTCGCGGTTGTTCTGGCTCTCGCAGCGGACCACCCCGTCCTGCGCGGCGGCAGGGGCGGAGTGCAGGGCGAGCGCGGTAAAGGTGCCAAGGATCACGGCCAGGCTGGCTAGGGACTGCGGTTTCATGGCGACATCCCCATACGGGAGTAGGTGCGCGACTATAAGGACGGGGGCGATCAAGCCCGCGTGACCGTCCGCATTTGCCCCGGCCGGGGCCTCGGCCGCAGAATAAGAGGCTTTCCGGTCCCCATCAGGCGCCGGCGTTCTCCAGCGGAGCTTTCCCCCCATGCGTACCCACTTCTGCGGCCTGGTCGATGAGACCCTGATTGGCCAGACTGTCACCCTCGCCGGCTGGACCGACGTGGCCCGTAACCAGGGCGGCGTCTGCTTCATCGATCTCCGCGATCATGAAGGCATCGTGCAGGTGACGGTGGAGCTCGACAACGCCGAAGTGTTCGCCGTGGCCGCCTCGCTGGGCTATGAGGACGTGCTGCAGGTGGAAGGCGTGGTACGTGCTCGCCACGCGGTCAACGACAAGCTGCGCACGGGCAAGGTGGAAGTGATCGCCACCGCCATCACCGTGCTGAACAAGGCCGCGCCGCTGCCGTTCCACGCCCACGAGAACCCGGGCGAAGAAACCCGCCTGAAGTACCGCTACCTGGACCTGCGCCGTCCGGAGATGCAGCGCATGCAGCGCACCCGCATCAAGCTGGTGCAGGCCCTGCGCCGCCACCTGGACGAGAAGGGCTTCCAGGACATCGAAACGCCGATCCTGACAAAGGCCACTCCGGAAGGCGCACGCGACTTCCTGGTGCCGGCGCGCATGCACCCGGGCGAGTTCTATGCCCTGCCGCAGAGCCCGCAGCTGTTCAAGCAGATCCTGATGGTGGCCGGCTTCGACCGCTACTACCAGATCGCGCGCTGCTTCCGCGACGAGGCCCTGCGTGCCGACCGCCAGCTGGAATTCACCCAGCTGGACATGGAGTTCGCCTTCGTCCGCGAGCGCGACGTGCAGGACTTCGTCGAAGACATGATCCGCGCCATCTTCAAGGAAGTGGTCGACGTCGAACTGGATGCCAGCTTCCCGCGCATGACCTGGGCCGAGGCGATGCGTCGCTATGGTTCGGACAAGCCGGACCTGCGCATCGCGCTGGAACTGGTGGACGTGGCCGAGCTGGTCAAGACCAGCGAATTCCCGGTGTTCACCGCTGCTGCCAACGATGCCGATGGCCGCGTCGCCGCCCTGCGCATCCCCGGTGGTGCCAGCCTGTCGCGGAAGCAGATCGACGAGTACGCCGCGCACGCCGCCAAGTACGGTGCGAAGGGCCTGGCCTACATCAAGGTGGGCGAGAACGGTGAAATCAGCTCGCCGATCCAGAAGTTCTTCAGTGAAGAGGGCTTCGCCGCCCTGGTCGCCCATGTCGGCGCCGGCAACGGCGACATCGTGTTCTTCGGTGCCGGCGGCTACAACAAGGTGTCCGACTTCATGGGCGCGCTGCGCCTGAAGGCCGGCAAGGACTTCGGTCTGGTCGCCGACAGCTGGGCGCCGCTGTGGGTCACCGACTTCCCGATGTTCGAATGGGACGAGGAAGCGCAGCGCTACGTCGCCCTGCATCACCCCTTCACCGCGCCGGCCGTGGACGACATCGCCGACCTGCGCGCGCACGCCAAGACCGCCGTTTCGCGCGGCTACGACATGGTGCTCAACGGCAATGAAATCGGCGGCGGTTCGATCCGTATCCACCGCCCCGACATGCAGAGCGCGGTGTTCGAACTGCTCGGCATCGGTGCCGAAGAAGCCCGCGCCAAGTTCGGCTTCCTGCTCGACGCGCTGAACTACGGCGCGCCGCCGCACGGTGGCATCGCCTTCGGCATCGACCGCATCGCCGCGCTGATGGCCGGCACCGAGTCGATCCGCGACGTCATCCCGTTCCCGAAGACCACCGGTGCGCAGGATCTGATGACCGACGCGCCGTCGCCGATCGTCGACGAGCAGCTGGCCGAAGTGCATATCCAGGTTCGCCCCAAGAAAAACTGATCAGGAGATCCAGGCAATGACCGAGTTTGCGTTTTCGCTGGAGTGGGAAAAGCTGGGCAATGAAGGCTCCGAGGCCAACCTGGTCACCGAGCGTGCACGTGTCTTCGGTGGTTGGCTGGTCCGTGTCGGTACCAACCCGTCGGCCATGGCCCTGACCTTCGTCGCCGACGGCGAAGGCCGCTGGGACGGTGAAGACTTCGGCGTCGAGGATTACGAAGACGACGAAGAGGAAGAGTACGACGAGGACGAGGAGGGCGAAGAAGAGGAAGACGGCGAGGAAGAAGAGGACGACGAGGAATACGAAGAAGAGGAAGAGGAAGAAGACGACAAGGAGCCGGCGGAACGGGCTTGACCCGAACCGTGGTCCTGACGTCAACTCGACCCATGTATTCGATCCGCCGCGCCACTGTGGACGACGCGCCGACCCTGTCGGCGCTGGCCGCACGCACGTTCACCGAAACCTTCGGCCATCTGTATCCGCCGCAGGACCTGCAGGACTTCATCGACGAGGCCTACACGGTCGAGCGTCAGCGCACGATCCTGGCCCACCCCGATTACGCGGTGTGGCTGCTGGAGCTGGACGGGGAGGCGGTCGGCCATGCCGCCGCCGGCCCCTGTGGGTTGCCGCATCCGGAGGTGAAGCCCGGTGACGGTGAGCTCAAGCGCCTGTACCTGATCAAGACGCAGCAGAGCTGCGGCTGGGGCAGCCGCCTGCTGGAAACCGCGCTGGCCTGGCTGGAGCACGACGGCCCGCGCACGCTGTGGCTGGGCGTGTGGTCGGAAAACTTCGGCGCGCAGCGCTTCTACGCCCGGTATGGTTTTGAAAAGGCCGGCGAGTACCTGTTCCCGGTGGGCGATACCAACGATCTTGAGTTCATCCTGCGCCGTTTGCCGCATCCGGCCTGAAACCGTTCACCGCCGCTTGCCCCTGGCTTCTGTTCAATCATCGTAGTTCCGCCCCGCTGACCGCCAGGCTGTTGCACATGACTCCCCCCGTTCTGTTGTTGCATGGCATCTGGAATGCCCGTGCCTGGGTCGGGCCGCTGGCCTGGCGCCTGCGCGCGCGCGGCTTCCAGGTCCATACCTTTGGCTACTCGTCCGTATTTGGCGGTCCCGATGTGGCCGTGCCGCAGTTGCTGGAGCGGCTGGCAGATGCAGGCCCGCTGTCGCTGGTCGGGCACAGCCTGGGTGGCCTGCTGGCGCTGGAAGCCCTGCGCCGGCAGCCGCAGCTGCCCGTGCAGCGCGTGGTCTGCCTGGGATCGCCACTGCGGGGCAGTGGTACTGCGCGCTCGTTGTCCGAACATGGTTGGGGCCTGGCCCTGGGCCGCAGCAGCGAGCTGCTGCTGGACGGGCTGCCGGACTGGCAGGGCAAGGCCGCCGTCGGCCTGATCGCCGGCTCGGTGCCACATGGGCTGGGCAGCCTGCTCGGGGCGCTGGATGACGATTCCGACGGTACCGTGGCGCTGGCCGAGACCCGCCTGCCAGGCCTGGCCGACCACTGCGTGGTGCGCACCAGCCACAGCGGCCTGGTGGTGTCGCCCGATGCCGCGCGGCAGACCGCGCATTTCCTCCGCCATGGCCAGTTCGACCATGGCCGGGACGCTGCCGCCGCGTAAGGCGGTTCGCCGGGCATGGCCCGGCGCTACCGCCCTGCCTTTGTGGGTGCGAACCGTTGGTTCGCACGCTCTCGCCGGGCCATGCCCGGCGAGCGCAGCGGCATCCATCCGTCCTCGACACGGTCAGCGGGCCCGATCAGGTAGAATCCGCGGCCTTATCCATCAACGCACGTACGGAAAGACCCATGGGTAGAGGCCCCTCCATCGAGAACCGCAAGAACGCGTCTGACGCGAAGCGCGGCAAGATTTTCACCAAGATCATCCGTGAGATCGGCGTGGCCGCCCGCGGCGGTGGAGGCGACCCCAACAACAACCCGCGCCTGCGTGTAGCCGTGGACAAGGCGCTGACTGCGAACATGTCCAAGGACGTGATCGAGCGCGCCATCAAGAAGGCCACCGGTGAACTGGAAGGCGTCGAGTACGAAGAGATCCGCTACGAGGGCTACGCGCCCGGTGGCGTGGCCGTCATCGTCGATTGCCTGACCGACAACCGCGTGCGCACCGTGGCCGATGTCCGCCATGCGTTCAGCAAGTGCGGCGGCAACATGGGCACCGAAGGCTCGGTCAGTTTCATGTTCAAGCGCGTGGGCGTGCTGCACTACGGCGCCGGCGCCGATGAGGACGCCATCTCCGAAGCGGCCATCGAGGCCGGTGCCGATGACATCGTGGTCTACCCGGAGGACGGCGCGATCGACGTGCTCACCGCTGCGGACAGCTTCCACGCGGTCAAGGATGCGATGCAGGCGGCTGGCCGCACGCCGGACCATGCCGAGCTGACCTTCCGCGCCGACAACGACATCAAGGTCGAGGGCGACACCGTCCTGCAGGTCAAGAAGCTGTTGGACATGCTGGAAGACCTCGACGACGTGCAGGACGTGTACTCCAACGCCGATCTCGGCGCGGACGCCTACGCCTGAACGGACGCTGCGCCGGTCGCCTTTGGCGGCCGGTGAGCGGACAATGCGGACCATGATGATCCCAGACGTTTCCAGCCATCACCGCCGCATGCGTCCTTCCCGGATCAGCGGCCTGCGCGCGTGTGCCGCATGACCCGCATTCTCGGCATCGACCCGGGTTCACAACGGACCGGGGTCGGCATCATCGATGTCGATGCCAGCGGCCGGGTCAGCCACGTGCATCACCAGCCGCTGGTGCTGCTCGGTGCCGATGACTTCCCGCAGCGCATGAAGCTGCTGGTGCTGGGCCTGGCCGAGCTGTGCCTGGAGTTCCAGCCGCAGGAAGTGGCCATCGAAAAGGTGTTCATGGCGCGCAACCCCGATTCGGCGCTGAAGCTGGGCCAGGCCCGTGGCGCGGCGATTTCGGCGGTGGTGCTGCGCGACCTGCCGGTGCACGAGTACGCTGCCAGCGAGATCAAGCTGGCGGTGGTCGGTCGTGGCGGCGCCGAAAAGCAACAGGTTCAACACATGGTCGGGCTCATGCTCAACCTGAAAACCAAGCTGCAGGCCGACGCGGCCGACGCGTTGGCCGTGGCCATCACCCATGCCCACGTAAGGGCAACGGCCAACCGCCTGGGGCTGACTGCCCGCCAGGCGTGGGGCCGCAAATGAGGAGCTGCACGCAATGATCGGTCGACTGCGCGGAATCGTCGCCTACAAGGCGCCGCCGTGGCTGGTGGTGGACGTCAACGGGGTGGGCTACGAGCTGGAGGCGCCGATGAGCACCTTCTACGACCTGCCCGAGCTGGGCCGTGAGGTCACGCTCTACACTCATTATTCGCAGAAGGAAGACAGCGTCTCGCTGTACGGCTTCCTGCGCGAAGGCGAGCGCCGCCTGTTCCGCGACGTGCAGAAGGTCAGCGGCATCGGCGCGAAGATCGCGCTGGCCGTGCTGTCCGGGGTCACCGTCGAAGAATTCGCCCGCATGGTCCAGGCCGGCGACATCACCGCGCTGACCCGCATCCCGGGCATCGGCAAGAAGACCGCCGAGCGCATGGTGCTGGAACTGCGTGACCGCGCGGCGCAGTTCGGTGCCGGTGGCGCACTGCCGACCGGCAGTGGCCCGGCCCCGGCCGATCCGCTGTCCGATGCCACCGTGGCCCTGCAGCAGCTGGGCTACAAGCCCGCCGAGGCAGCGCGGATGGCGCGCGAGGCCTTCAACGAGGGCGACGAAGTGGCCATGGTCATCCGCAAGGCCCTGCAATCGGCGCTGCGCTGAGCCGCTCCGTTTCCTTCCCCATTACACCCTGAGCTTCGCCAGGAGCCCCATGTCCAGCAGTCAAACCCCGCACACCGCCGCCCATGGTGGCCATGGTCACGCTCCCCCCGCCGGGGGCCTGGCGCTGATCATCGGTGCGATCGGCGTGGTCTTCGGCGATATCGGCACCAGCCCGCTGTACACCCTGAAGGAGGCGTTCTCGCCGCACTACGGGCTCAACAGCGACCACGACACCGTGCTGGGCGTGCTGTCGCTGGCGTTCTGGGCGCTGAACATCGTGGTCACCCTGAAGTACGTGACCATCATCATGCGCGCCGACAATGACGGCGAGGGCGGCATCATGGCGCTGATGGCGCTGACCCAGCGCACGCTGCGCAACGGGTCGCGCTCGGCCTACGTGGTCGGCATCCTCGGCATCTTCGGCGCCTCGCTGTTCTTCGGCGATGGCGTGATCACCCCGGCGATATCGGTGCTGGGTGCGGTTGAAGGCCTGGAGGTTGCCGCGCCGGGGCTGCACGCCTTCATCGTGCCGATCACCGTGGTGGTGCTGCTGGCCGTGTTCGCGGTGCAGCGTTTCGGTACCGCGAAGATCGGCAAGCTGTTCGGCCCGATCACCTCGATCTGGTTCATTTCGCTGGCCGCGATCGGCATCTACAACATCGTCGACGCGCCGGAAGTGCTGAAGGCGTTCAACCCGTGGTGGGCGATCCGCTTCTTCATGGAGCACGGCTGGCACAGCATCTTCATCCTCGGCGCGGTGGTGCTGGCGGTGACCGGTGGCGAGGCGCTGTACGCCGACATGGGCCACTTCGGTGCCAAGCCGATCCGCCACGCCTGGTACTTCTTCGTGCTGCCCTGCCTGGTGCTGAACTACCTGGGGCAGGGCGCGCTGGTGCTCAACCATCCCGAGGCGGTGAAGAACCCGTTCTTCGAGGCGGTGCCGTCGTGGGCGCTGTACCCGATGATCATCCTGGCCACGATGGCTGCGGTGATCGCCTCGCAGTCGGTGATCACCGGTGCGTTCTCGGTCTCGCGCCAGGCCATGCAGCTGGGCTACATCCCGCGCATGCGCATCAAGCACACCTCGCACGACACCATCGGCCAGATCTACATCCCCGGCATCAACTGGGGCATCGCGGTGATGGTGATCGGGCTGGTGCTGGCCTTCCGCAGCTCGTCCAACCTGGCCGTGGCCTACGGCATCTCGGTGTCGGCCACCATGCTGATCGATACCCTGCTGCTGGCCCTGGTTGCACGTTCGCTGTGGCCCAAGGCACGCAACTGGATCCTGCCCTTGTGCGTGGTGTTCTTCATCATCGATCTGGGCTTTGTCATCGCCAACGGCGCCAAGCTGCTGCAGGGCGCCTGGTTCCCGGTGGTGCTGGGCATCTTCCTGTTCACCATGATGCGCACCTGGCGCCGTGGCCGCGAACTGCTGCGCGACGAGATCCGCAAGGACGGCATCCGCATCGACACCTTCCTGCCGGGCCTGATGCTGGCGCCGCCGGTACGCGTACCCGGTACCGCGGTGTTCCTCACCGCCGACCCGACCGTGGCCCCGCATGCGCTGATGCACAACCTCAAGCACAACAAGGTGCTGCACGAGCGCAACGTGTTCCTGCATGTGGTGACCCTGCCGGTGCCGTACGCGGCGGAAGGGCAGCGCCTGAAGATCGAATCGGTGGGCGATGAGTTCTATCGGGTCTACGTGCGTTTCGGCTTCATGGAGACCCCCGACGTGCCGCTGGCGCTGATGCGCTCGTGCGACCACGGTGGCATCTACTTCGACCCGATGGACACCACCTTCTTCGCCAGCCGCGAGACCATCGTCGCCACCGCCAACCGTGGCATGCCGATCTGGCGCGACAAGCTGTTCGCGCTGATGCACAGGAACGCCGCCCCGGCGACGGGCTTCTTCCGGATTCCGGGCAACCGCCTGGTCGAGCTGGGCGCGCAGGTGGAGATCTGAGCGCGCGGGGTCGGATCCCTTTTCCACAGGAGAAGGGCTCTGACCCCATGTCCGTGTCATCCAGCTCCATCCACGCATGGCGTGGATCTACCGTGTCGATCAAGGTCGACACCCACCAATAGCAGGGCATGGCGTGTCGACCAAGGTCGACACCTACCAGGAGCAGGCCATGCAATTCCGGCAGATCGCGGAGATCTGTCGAAGGCGGGGTGGGTCCGGTTGCGGGGGTGTCCGCGGCATGGATGCCGCGGCCAAGCCCCCATGGATGGGTTTACGGCGTCCCCCGCAACCGGACCCACCCCGCCATCCATCAGGAAACCTGCTTCTGCTGTCGCTTCGGCAGTTGAAGTTGCAGTTGCTTCTGCGGGTGCCGGGCGCAGCCCGGCCGAATCTCCCCGCTTTTACCGCATAATCAGCACATGACCGACGACCGCATCATCGCCGCCGGCGCCACCCGCGAGGATGACGCCGCCGACGCCAGCATCCGACCCAAGCGACTTGCCGACTATCTCGGCCAGGTGCCGGTGCGCGAGCAGATGGAGATCTACATCCAGGCCGCCAAGGGTCGTGGCGACGCACTGGACCACGTCCTGATCTTCGGCCCCCCCGGCCTGGGCAAGACCACCCTCAGCCACGTCATCGCCAACGAACTGGGCGTGGCCCTGCGCGTGACCTCCGGCCCGGTGATCGAGAAGGCCGGCGATCTGGCCGCGCTGCTGACCAACCTGCAGCCGCACGATGTGCTGTTCATCGACGAGATCCATCGCCTGTCGCCGGTGGTGGAAGAAGTGCTGTATCCGGCGATGGAAGATTTCCAGATCGACATCATGATCGGCGAGGGCCCTGCGGCGCGCTCGATCAAGATCGACCTGCCGCCGTTCACCCTGATCGGCGCCACCACCCGCGCCGGCCTGCTGACCGCGCCGCTGCGCGACCGCTTCGGCATCGTCCAGCGCCTGGAGTTCTACAGCGTCGAAGAACTGACCCGCATCGTGCGCCGCTCGGCCGCGATCCTGGCCATCGACTGCACCGCCGACGGGGCAGGGGAGATCGCGCGCCGCGCGCGTGGCACCCCGCGTATCGCCAACCGCCTGCTGCGCCGCGTGCGCGATTACGCCCAGGTCAAGGCCGGTGGCCACATCGACCAGACCGTGGCCCAGGCCGCAATGCAGATGCTCAAGGTCGACCCGGAAGGCTTCGACGAGCTTGACCGCCGGCTGCTGAAGACCATGGTCGATTACTTCGACGGTGGCCCGGTGGGCATCGAGTCGCTCGCCGCGGCGCTGTCCGAAGAGCGTGGCACGCTGGAAGACGTGGTCGAACCGTACCTGATCCAGCAGGGCTTCCTGGTGCGCACCGCGCGTGGCCGCATGGCGACCCACAAGGCCTACCGGCACATGGGCCTGAAGCCGAAGAACCCGCCGCAGGACCTGTTTGCCGAGGTCCCCGATGTCGGTTGAACCGCGATTCAGTTGGCCGACACGCATTTACTGGGAAGATACCGACGCTGGCGGGGTGGTCTACCACGCCCGCTACGTGGCCTTCATGGAACGGGCCCGGACCGAATGGATGCGCGCGCTGGGCTACGGCCAGGAGCGCATGCGGTCCGAGCACGGCATGGTCTTCGCGGTGCGCTCCATGCAGATGGATTTCATCAAGCCGGCACGGCTGGATGACCAGCTGCAGGTAAGCGCCACCCTGGTCCAGCTGAAGAAGGCCAGCATGGTCTTCGACCAGCAGGTCCTGCGCGACGGCCAGCTGCTGCTGTCCGCACAGGTCCGCATCGCCGCACTGGACGCGGCCAGTTTCCGCCCGCGTGGCATGGACGATGCCGTCCTTGCCGCGCTGCAACCCCACCTCCACCCCGAATCCGAACAGAACTCTTGAGGAACAACGGATGATCGCAACGCTCCTGGCCCTGCAGGCCACGGTCACCGAGGCTTTGCCGGCTGACGTCAGCAATGCCGCGACCCAGACCCTTGCCCAGGCCACCACCGGCGGCGGCATCAACTACCTCGAACTGATGGCCAAGGCCAGCTTGCCGGTGAAGATCATCGTGCTGGCGCTGCTGGTCGGCTCGTTCGTCAGCTGGGTGATCATTTTCCGCAAGGCCCGCATCTTCAAGCAGGCCACCCGCGAAGCCGACGAGTTCGAGAACCGCTTCTGGTCCGGTGCCGACCTGGGCAAGCTGTACAGCTCGGCCACCGACCGCAGCCGCAATGTCGGCGGCCTGGAAGCCATCTTCGAAGCCGGTTTCCGCGAGTACACCCGCCTGCGCGACAAGCGCCGGCTGGATGGCCGTGCCCAGCTGGAAGGTGCCCAGCGCGCCATGCGCACCACCTACACCCGCGAAGTCGACCAGCTCGAGCGCAACCTGGAGCTGCTGGCCAACATCGGCTCGACCGCCCCGTACGTAGGCCTGGTCGGTACCGTGTTCGGCATCATGGTGACCATGCACGACATGATCAGCAGCGGCGCCCAGGCCGGTATCGCCGCCGTCGCCCCGGGCATCTCCGAAGCGCTGTTCGCCACTGCCATCGGCCTGTTCGTGGCGATCCCGGCGGTATGGGCCTACAACCGATTCACCACCCGCGTGGAGCGCATGTCGGTGCGTTTCGAGACCTTCGCCGACGAGTTCAGCTCGATCCTGCAGCGCCAGAGCGCTGGCGACGAGTAAGCGCCAGACCCGGGAGTCCAAGCCATGTCCGCTGCCATCGGTCGCCGCAAGCGCCGCAAGCTGAAATCGGAAATCAACGTCGTTCCCTATATCGACGTCATGCTGGTGCTGTTGATCATCTTCATGGTCACCGCGCCACTGCTCACCCTGAGCTTCGATGTCGACCTGCCCAATTCCAACGCCAAGGCGCTGGAAAGCAAGCAGGACCCGGTGATCGTCTCGGTGCGCCAGGACGGCCAGCTCAGCCTGAAGCTGCCCGACGCCAAGGAACCCACGGCCGTCACCGCCGAGGAACTGCAGGGCCACCTGTCCGGCATCGCCGCGCAGGACAAGGGAGTGCGCGTGATCGTCGCCGCCGACCGTGCCGTGGCCTATGAAAAGGTCATCGCGGCGATGGACGTGATCAAGCGCGCCAACGTGGACAAGGTAGGCCTGGCCACCGATGCACGCTGACGCCCTGCCGCCACCGCACAAGCAGGAACCCGGCTGGGGCCAGCCGATGGTGCTGGCCGTGCTGGTGCACCTGCTGGTCGCGTTGATCTTCATCGGCGCCTGGCTGTGGTCACCGCAGCGCAATACCGATGCCGCCGCAGGTGATCCCTCGGTCGAGGCCAGCCTGGCACTGTCCGCGTCCGAAGCCGCTGCCGCCCGTCAGGCCCTGCGCCAGTCGGAAAAGCTGGAAGACCTGCCGCCGCCGGTGGCCGAACCGATCCCGGTGCCGGAAGACACCATCCCGCCGCCGCAGCCGATTGAAGAGCCGCGCCCGCAGGACGCACCGACGCCGCAGCAGCAACAGGCGCAGGAGCGCGTGGCGCAGCCCGACACCAAGGACCAGGACGTGGTCAGCGCGTTGGCGATCTCGCAGGAAAAGGCCAAGCAGGAGCAGGAAGCCAAGCGCCGCCAGGAGCAGATCGACCTGACCGAGCGCAAGCGCCAGGAAGAGGCCGAGCAGAAGCTGCGCCTGGCCAAGCAGCAGGAAGCGGATGCCAAGAAGAAGCAGGCCGAGCAGGAGCGCCTGGCCGCTGACAAGGCGGAAGCCGAGAAGCAGAAGAAGATCGCCGACATCCGCGCCCGCCGCGAGCAGGCCGAGAAGGAAGCCAAGCTGGCCGAGCAGAAGCTGCGCCAGGTCGCTGCCGCGCGCAATGCCGCAGGCACGGCTGCTGCCGGTGCCAGTGGTGCCGCACAGCCGGCTGCCGGTGGTGGTGGCAGCAGTGATGATCTGTCTGCCAAGTACGCGGCGGCCATCCAGGCCAAGGTGCTGGCGCAGTGGGTGCGTCCGGACAGCGTGCCGCTGGGCCAACGCTGCCAGATCACCATCAACCAGTTGCCGGGCGGTACCGTCCGCAGCGCCACGGTCAGCGCCGGCTGCCCGTTCGATGAAGCCGGCAAGCGCTCGATCGAGGCCGCCGTGCTCAACGCCCAGCCGCTGCCGTACCGCGGTTTCGAGCAGGTATTCGCACGCACGATCAACTTCACGTTCACCGCCCAGGATCGCTGAGGCGCGGGGCAGGGCAGCCCTTTGGGGCTGTCCCGTCATCCAATGACGCTTTTAGCTCTGGATCGTGCGGGCCCGTCCACGCCATGCTTGGGACGCGTCATTCGCACGAAAGGTGGCCGCGACGTTAACGGCATGTGAGAGACCCGGCTGGCACTGACCAGGAATTCACGTACCCTTGGTTCATGATTGCGAAGCGGTTCACTGCCGTTTTGTTATCCCTCGTTCCGGTTCCCCCTATTTGAGCGCTCCATGAAGAAGATGCCTCGCTGGCTTGCCGTGTTTGCGGCCCTGTTGCTGCCCTTTGCTGCCGTCGCGCAGCAGAAGGGGCTGGATATCGACATCATCGGCGGCAATGCCTCCGCCCTCCCGATCACCATCGTGCCGATGCCCTACCAGGGTGCAGCCGGTGCTCCGCAGACCGACGTCGCCGGCGTGGTCCGTGCCGACCTCGAACGTTCGGGCCAGTTCCGCACGCTGCCCGAAGCGCAGATCGTCGAAAAGCCGATCCGTGGCGGTGACATCCAGTTCGCCACCTGGCGCGCGCTGAAGCAGAACTACATCGTCGTCGGCCGGGTCATGGACGCCGGTGCCGGCGCCTACCGCGTCGAGTACGAACTGTTCGACGTGCCCAAGGGCGAGCGCTTGCTGGGCCTGGCGATGACCGCACGTGGCAATGCCATGCGCGACGTTGCCCACCAGATGGCCGACGCCATCTACGAGAAGATCACCGGTGTCCGTGGTGCCTTCTGGACCCGCATCGCCTACGTGACCGCCAGCGGCAAGGGCGACGCCATGCGCTACGCGCTGATGGTGGCCGATTCGGACGGCTTCAACCCGCAGACCATCGTGCGTTCGGCCGAGCCGCTGCTGTCGCCGTCGTGGAGCCCGGATGGCAACAAGCTGGCCTACGTCAGCTTCGAACGTGGCAACTCGGCCATCTACATCCAGAACATCTCCACCGGCGCCCGTGAGCTGGTCACCAGCTTCCGCGGCATCAACAGCGCCCCGGCCTTCTCGCCGGACGGCCGCAAGCTGGCCCTGACCCTGTCGCGTTCGGGCAACCCGGAAATCTACGTGATGGATCTGGGCAGCAAGCAGCTGACCCAGCTGACCAACCACTTCGCCATCGATACCGAGCCGACCTGGGCACCGGATGGCAGTGCGGTGTACTTCACCTCCGACCGCGGCGGCCGTCCGCAGGTCTACAAGGTCGGTGCCGGTGGTGGCAGCGCCGAGCGCGTGACCTTCCAGGGCAACTACAACGCCAAGCCTTCGGTGTCCTACGACGGCAAGAAGATCGCTGTCGCCCAGGGTTCGGGCAACAGCTACAAGATCGCGATGATGGACAGCTCGCTGGGTTCGCCCCGCTGGAGCACGCTGTCGCCGGGTTCGCTGGACGAATCGCCGAGCTTCGCGCCCAACGCGAGCATGGTGCTGTATGCCGCCCGTGAGGGTGGTCGTGGTGTGCTGTACGCCGTCTCGGCCGATGCGCGCGTGCGCCAGCGCCTGGTCCTGGCAGACGGTGATGTGCGCGAGCCGGCATGGTCCCCATACCGTACCCAGCGCTAAAAGAGTGTTAATATTTTCTCTGTATTGAACCCCTCATCGGCTTAGGAGCCACAAAGGTATCGCCATGAACAAGTCCACCCGCGTTCTGCTTGTTTCCCTGCTGTCCGTGGCCGTCCTGGCCGGTTGCTCGAAGAAGGTCAAGGAAGAAGCCCCGGCTCCGGTCGATACCGGCACCTCGACCACCACCCCGACCGGTCCGTCCACCTCCGGCCTGTACGGCCCGGGCGATCTGGACACCGATGCCTGCCTGCGTCAGCGCGTTGTCTACTTCGACCTGGACAAGGAAGACGTGAAGCCGGAATTCCAGGCCATCATGGCTTGCCACGCCAAGTACCTGCGTGACCGTCCGTCTTCGCGCATCACCCTGCAGGGCCACACCGACGAGCGCGGTTCGCGCGCGTACAACCAGGCCCTGGGCGAGCGTCGTGGCAACGGCGTCAACTCGGCACTGCAGGCCAACGGTGGCTCGGCTTCGCAGCTGACCGTCGTGTCCTACGGTGAAGAGCGTCCGGTCTGCACCGAGTCGAACGAGTCCTGCTGGTCGCAGAACCGTCGCGTCGAAATCGTCTACACCGCGCAGTAATCCATGCGCCTTGGCATCAAACTGATGCTGGTCGTTGCGGCAGCCCTCGTGGCTGCCGCACCGGCGCATGCACAACGTCAGAGCCTGGCCGACCGCGTCGGTTCGCTCGAGCAGCAGATGTACAACAACAGTGCCAACCAGGACCTGTTGAACCAGATCAACCAGCTGCGGCAGCAGGTCACCAGCCTGCAGGCCTCGATCGAGCAACTCCAGCACGACAACGCCCAGCTCAAGCAGACCGCCCAGGACCAGTACCTGGATCTGGACAGCCGCCTGAACCGGTTGGAAGGGGGCTCTGCCGCCCCAGCCCTGCCTGCGATTCCAGCGAGCGCACCGAAGGCTCCTGCAGCCCCGGCAAAACCCGCAGCGGCGGCCACTTCCGAGCGGCCGCCTTCCGTCCATGGTGATCCGGGCAGCCTGGCCGTCACCGGTGACGAGCGTACGTCCTACAACGTGGCCTTCGACGCATTGAAGGCGGGCAAGTACGATGATTCGGCGCAGCTGTTCCTGAGCTTCCTGGAGCTGTACCCGAACGGCGTCTACGCCCCCAATGCCTTGTACTGGCTGGGCGAAAGCTATTACGCCACCCGCAATTTCCCGATGGCCGAGTCCCAGTTCCGCGAACTGCTCTCGCGCTATCCCACCCACGACAAGGCCGCTGGCGGCCTGCTCAAGGTCGGCCTCTCGCAGTACGGCGAGGGCAAGGTCGACCAGGCCCAGCAGACGCTGGAGACCGTCGTGGCGCAATACCCGGGCTCGGACGCCGCGCGTACCGCGCAGGACCGCCTGCAGTCGATCCGCCTCGGCAATCAGATCCGCTGATCCGCTGACCGGGCGTACAATGTGTTCCCCGTAGCGCCGAGCCTTTGCTCGGCTGCTTTCGTTTCCGGGTCGGTAAACCCGTCCGGATCCGGTAGCGCCGGGCCATGCCCGGCGGCTTGCATTACCCGCCGGGCCATACCCGACCGGCTGCTGTTGTAGAGCCGAGCCATGCTCGGCTGCTTTCGTTACCGGCCACGGTAGCCCACCCGCCACGTGTCCCACCAAGAAGTCCCCGCCATGACCGCCGTTCCCCCGTCCGCCGCCGTTGCCACGCCCAGCGAGATCGTGCAGTCGCCCCTGCCGCGCCTGAAGATCACCGAGATCTTCACCTCCCTGCAGGGCGAAGCCGATACCGCCGGTTGGCCGACCGTGTTCGTGCGCCTGACCGGCTGCCCGCTGCGCTGCCAGTACTGTGACACCGCCTACGCCTTCCACGGCGGCACATGGTGGGACATCGACGATATCGTGGCCCACGTGCAGGCCCAGGGCGTGCGCCACGTCTGCGTGACCGGCGGCGAGCCGCTGGCGCAGAAGCGCTGCCTGGTGCTGCTGCAGAAGCTGTGCGATGCAGGCCTGGATGTGTCGCTGGAAACCTCCGGTGCGCTGGACGTCAGCGCCGTCGATCCGCGCGTGTCGCGCGTGGTCGACATCAAGACCCCGGGCTCGGCCGAGGTCGCGCGCAACCGCTGGGAAAACCTGCCGCTGCTGACCACGCGTGACCAGATCAAGTTCGTGATCTGCAACCGCGAAGACTACGACTGGGCCAAGGCCATGGTCGCCGAACACCAGCTGGTGCAGCGCACGATGGTGTTCTTCTCACCCAGCAAGGGCGAAATCACTGCCCGCCAGCTGGCCGACTGGATCGTGGAAGACCGGCTGCCGGTGCGCTTCCAGATGCAGTTGCATAAAATCCTGTGGAACGACGAGCCGGGCCGATAAGCCGGCGCAGTGTTTCCTTATGTAGCTCCGGCGCGGGACAGCGTGCTGGCTTTCTCCCCCAACCGGATGATTTACCCATGAAGAAGGCAGTCGTGCTTCTCTCCGGCGGCATGGATTCAGCCGCCGTCATCGCCATGGCCCAGGAACAGGGCTTCGCCGTGCATGCCCTGAGCGTGCGTTACGGCCAGCGCCACACCTCC
Source organism: Stenotrophomonas sp. MYb57 (assembly GCF_002966815.1). Classification (NCBI taxonomy): domain Bacteria; kingdom Pseudomonadati; phylum Pseudomonadota; class Gammaproteobacteria; order Lysobacterales; family Lysobacteraceae; genus Stenotrophomonas; species Stenotrophomonas sp. MYb57. The sequence continues at coordinate 3,623,889 of NZ_CP023271.1, read as the reverse complement.
GAGCTGGATGCCGCCGCGCGCGTGGCCAAGGCCCAAGGCGTGATCGTGCACAAGACCGTGGACGTGGACCTGCGCAGCATCGGCGGCTCGGCGCTGACCGACGACATCGACGTGCCCGAGGCGGGCGGCGAGGGCATCCCGGTCACCTACGTGCCGGCGCGCAACACCATCATGCTGTCGCTGGCGCTGGGCTGGGCCGAAGTGCTTGGTGCCAACGACATCTTCTGCGGCGTCAACGCCGTGGACTACTCCGGCTACCCGGATTGCCGCCCCGAGTTCATCGCCGCCTTCCAGGCTCTGGCCAACCTGGCGACCAAGTCGGGCGTGGAAGGCGCGGGCATCACCGTGCATGCGCCGCTGCAGTTCCTCAGCAAGGGCCAGATCGTCAGCGAAGGCGTGCGACTGGGCGTGGACTTCGGCCTGACCGTGTCCTGCTACAACGCCGATGCCAGCGGCGCGGCCTGCGGGCATTGCGATGCCTGCCGCCTGCGCGCGCAGGGCTTCGCCGATGCCGGCGTGGCCGACCCGACGCTGTACGCCTGACCGGCTCTGGTAGGGTCGGCCGCTGGCCGGTGGCCGGTGGGTGCGAACCGTTGGTTCGCACTCACTATCCCGGCGCTACCGCTGCCGGGCTACCCCGGTGGGTGCGAACCGTTGGTTCGCACCGCCTGACCCGCCGGGCGCGCCCCGGCGCTACCAATGTTGGGATTCCGGTAGTGCCGGCCGCTGGCCGGCAGCCTCATTGGTGCGCGGAGGCTGCAACCAACCCGATGCTTCAATGAAACCGCGCACCGCAACCGGATCGCTGTAATCCAGCTCGATCATCCGTGCGATCGCAACCTGCTCATCCGGCTGCTGCCGCATGTACTCCTGCGCGATGCGGTACCCCGCGTAGTACCCCACATCGCTCACCCCGAACGGATTGCGGGCGTTGTTGTACAGCCAGTTGTCCAGCGCATCGCCATCCATCTCCCCTCTGAAGCGAGCGCGGATCTCCGATTCGTGCAACGGGCCATAGGTGTACAGCGGCAGTGCCGGGCGGCGACCGCTGATCCGCTCGGCGATGTACTCGGCCACGCCTTCGCGCACCGCGTACTGTGCGAGCGATCCCGTAGTCTCGCGCTGTTGGGTGTGCACGTACTCATGCAGGTTGTTCTGCGCGTTGTTCGCGCCGGGCGCGCTGTCGTAGAAGACCCGCAGGCGACTGCGCAACGGCTCCGGCAGTTCGCTGACATCCACGCTTGCATCGCCGAGCGCCATTTCCGCGCCGATCAGTACCTGGTCCCCCAGCGTGGTGCCGCCTGTGCGCAGCACGCCCACCGCATAGGTGATGCTGGCCGGGCGCAGGGCGGGGTAAAGCCTGCGGAACGCAGCCAGATCCCGCTCCAGCATGGCGCTGGCCTGCCGGGCGTTGGCGGTCAGCGGCCGCACCGAGGCCCAGAAGTGCGGCCAGGCGAGCATTGCTTGTGCGTATTCGGCGGCGGTGTAGTTGCGCACCTTCATCAGCGCATGCAGGCCAGGGCTGCCGGGCTCGATATAGCGCTGCTGCACCAGGGCCACACGCTGCGCGGCATCGGGCTCGGTGAGCACCGCATCGTAAGTAGCCCAGAAGCGGCCGATGTCGTCGGTCCGCACCTGTGCAGGCGATGCCGCAGAGGCGGCAAACGGCAGCAGCAGGGCGAGCATCAACGGCAGTGGCAGGCGCATCCATCGCTCCGGGGCAGGGTCGCAGGTGAGATGCGGCACGTGGCGGAAAGGTTTAGAGACCCGCAGCCGGGGTAGTGGCGGCCGCTGGCCGGCAACCTGGTAGATCCCCGGCTTCACCCCGCCCGGAAAAGTACGGTAGAATGCCCACCCCGCCGAAAGGCCGGGGCCTTGCATGGGCCGTTAGCTCAGTCGGTAGAGCAGAAGACTTTTAATCTTTTGGTCGATGGTTCGAATCCATCACGGCCCACCATTGCAGGCAATGACCTCGGTCATCCAGAAAGGCACCGCCAAGCGGTGCCTTTTTTGTTGCAGAACCTGAGGTCCTACCTGGACTTTGCGCCCTGGGAACGGGCTGCCTCGCGGTCTGCCGCTGCCTGTGCGGCAACCGCGGCCGCGTTCGCAGCACGCTCCACTGCGGCGCGCTCTGCGTCGAACCGGGCCTGCCGCTGGGCGCTGTAATTGCGCTCCAGTTCCAGCGAGGCAGTGAAGCTGTCGGGGTACTTCGCGGCGCACGCCTGCTGCACCAATTGCACGGCGCGGTCGGATAACCCGGGTTGGATGTTGCCGAGCAGGCAGTCGGCGTACGGTACGGACGCGGCCGGGCTTGCGGCCAGCGCGGCAATGATCATGGCATTCAACATGCGAACCTCCTTGTGTCAGTGTCGATGGAACCCGGGACGGGCCCGGCCCGAGTATGGGCTGGATTACGGTGCAGGGTTCCTACTCAGGCCGGATATCCCGGCATACCAGTTCCGCCAGCCCGCGGAAGGCGAAGAACAGCCCTTCGACCACGCCGTCATCCAGATGCCGGTCCGGCGTTGCGATTGACCGGCAGCGATCGGCGGCGTGCAGCATCTCTGCCACGGTCAGCATGCCGACGGCCGCCCGCTCCACGCGTGACAGTGCCAGCCTGCGCCCTGCGGGAAGGCTGGTATCAGGCCAGGGCTGGCCGTCTGCACCTTCGCCCGCGCGGATGCGCTCGAGGCAGCCCAGGAACGTGCTCAGTTCGGGCGCAGGGTTGTCATCGTCGTCGTTGACGCTGGCGGCATATGAGGGATAGGGCGGACCTTCGGTCATCTCGGCTTCCTCGGCTCTGGGGTGGGAGTGCCACCGCGTGAGGCGGGTGGCGGACGGTGCGTGTCTGCAAGCCGGAGTGACAGTAAGCAGTTAACCGGCGGGCACGAAGGCCCCCACGCACCGCCCGCCATAGAGGCCGACGGATCACCCGCCGGCACCATTGAAGAACGGTGCCGGCGGGCGAGCGTAAACAACTTGCTTCTAGTCACTCCGGGCTTGCAGGCCCGGTGCCACCCGTTGTCGGTGGCGCAGCATGGTGTTTGCGCTTTCGCTTGGATTTCAATCAGGAATTTCCGGAAGGACATGCGGAATCCAGACGCGCGACGATGGTGGCGCAGGCCTGTCCTGCGCAGCAAGCGTCAGTACACGACGCATTCGTTTCCGCGGCTGGTTGATCACGCTGGAAGATGCCGCAAACCGTACATTGCGATGCATCTGCCGTGAACCAGCGTGTGTAAAGCTGGCTTCACTTTCGCTATCAATGTCCTCTGTGCGTTCCAGTTGTACCCACCGCATTTCGGTGCAGGTGCGACGGTAGTGGCGCCCTTGGCGGTTCAAATGCGACACATGGCGGTGCACGCGCGGTATGGGGCCCTATCCGGGCGCGAGTCACGGCAAGTCATCCACGCATGACGTGGATCTACGCATCTGGCAGGCGCCAATGCGCGCGTCCGGGCGCTATGCTCGGCTTCTTTCGCTGGATGGGATGCCCATGCGCTTGATGGTGCTGTCGCTGTTGTTGTCCTGTGTCTCCGCCGCGCCGCTGATGGCCGCCGAACCGGCGCCTCAGCCGACGGTCGCCTCTCCATTGGTCATCGGCGAGACCTTCACCCTCCAGTCCAAGGCGCTGGGCGAGACCCGCCGCATCAACGTCTACCGCCCGCAGCCGTGGGGCCTGGACCCGAAGACGCCACTGCCGGTGCTGTACATGCCCGACGGCGGCATCGGCGAGGATTTCCTGCACGTGGCCGGGTTGGTGCAGGTGCTGACCGGCAACGGCAGCATGCGCCCGTTCCTGCTGGTTGGAATCGAGAACACCGAGCGCCGCCGCGACATGACCGGCCCGAGCCGTGATCCTGAGGACCAGAAGATCGCGCCGCGCATCGGTGGCTCGGCGGCGTACCGTGATTTCCTGCGCGATGAACTGATGCCGGAGGTACGCCAGCGTTATGCGACCACCGACGAGCGGGCGCTGATCGGTGAATCGCTGGCCGGGTTGTTCGTGATCGAGACGCTGCTGCAGGATCCGGCCTTGTTCAACAGCTATATCGCGCTGGACCCCAGCCTGTGGTGGAACCACGGCGCCTTGCTGTCTGGCGCAGGCAAGCCGGTGCCGTCGGTTGCGCGCAGCGGCGCGCGGCTGTTCCTGGCCAGCAGTGGCCAGCCGGAACTGGCTGCGTCGAGCGCACGCTTGGCGGCGCTGCTGCAGCAGGCATCGCCGGCAACGCTGGTGAAGTACCAGCCGCTGCCGGAAGAGACCCACGCTACCATCTACCACCCGGCCGCCCTGCAGGGTCTGCGTACGTTGTTCCCGGTACCGCCGCCTGCGTCGCCTTGAGAGGTTTGGCGTGCAACAACGCGGTGTGTGAGGATGCATCAGCGGCGCCACCTGGGTGCGCCGCCCGCAACAGGAGAGCGCGGATGCAGCGTGTGCGTGTATGGAGTGTGCTGGCCTGCCTGGCCTTGGCAGGGTGCGCGATGTCGGTGGCGCCGCCGGCAACGCAGGAGGAAGCCAGGGAAAGCGCGACGGCCGTGCCAGGCGTTGTGCTGCCCGATACCGAGTCACTGCGCGTGCATGACCCGATCGGGCGCGACTATGCCCTATGGGTGGCGTTGCCTGCCGGCTACGCGGCGCATCCGCAGAAGCGTTATCCGGTGGTGTACGTGACCGATGCGCTGTACAGCTTTCCGCTGGTGCGCAGCGTACGCAACCTGGTGGGGCAGCAGGGCGTCAACATCGAGGATTTCATCCTGGTCGGGTTGCCGCCGCAGGAAGGCCTGACCTCCAAACAGAGCCGCTCGCGCGACTACACCCCCAGTGATCCTGTGCGCACCCCTGCCGGCTACTACAGCGATGACGTCACCTATGGCGGCGCGGCCCATTACCGCGACTTCCTGGCTGACCACGCGCTGCCGCTGATCGATGCGCGCTACCGTACCGATCCGGCCCGGCGTGTGTTTGCCGGCCATTCCTATGGCGCGCTGTTGGGTGCTTACGTGCTGACGACCCAGCCCGACATGTTCGGCACCTATATCCTGTCCAGTCCGTCGCTGTGGTTCGACCAGGGCCTGCTGCCGCGCATGCAGGATGCCGCCGTGATGCCGTCACAGCCCATCCGCGTGCTGCTGTCGGTGGGCGGCTACGAGACGGTCAAGCCGGGCCCACGTTATTCAACGGGCAACGACATGCTGCGGCAGACCGCCGACTTCGCCGGTCAGCTGCAGCGCAGTGGTCGCAAGCTGCAGGTGGAGAACATCGTGATTGATGGCGAAGACCATCTCACGGTGTATCCGCGCGTGATCACCCGCGCGCTGCTTGAGGTACTTCCGGGCGAAGGACCGTATACCGGCGGCTGACGGCCGGCTCCATCCACGCATGGCGTGGATCTACTGGCAGCATTTTCCGTTCACGCAACGGTGCGCATCGCCGTAGAGCCACGCCATGCGTGGATGTACCAGTAGATCCACGCCATGCGTGGATGCACCAGTAGACCCACGCAACGCGTGGATGGAGCAGTAGATCCACGCCATGCGTGGATGCACCAGTAGACCCACGCAACGCGTGGATGGAGCAGTAGATCCACGCCATGCGTGGATGGAGCAGTAGATCCACGCCATGCGTGGATGCACCAGTAGATCCACGCCATGCGTGGATGCACCAGTAGAGCCACGCCATGCGTGGATGCACCAGTAGATCCACGCCATGCGTGGATGCACCAGTAGACCCACGCAACGCGTGGATGGAGCAGTAGATCCACGCCATGCGTGGATGCACCAGTAGATCCACGCAACGCGTGGATGGCAGCCTCAGGCCGCGCTTGCCTGCGGCGCCGGCATCAGCGCGGCATCGGCGGCATGGCGGAAGCACAGCCGGATCGCATCCAGCAGCTCGCTCATGTTGTAGGGCTTGGGCAGGAAATGAATGCCGTCGTGCAGTTGCGGCAGCACGGCATGCTGGTCCATGCCAGAGGTCACCAGGATCGGCAGCTGCGGATACAGGCTGCGCACGCGGTTGGCGGCCTCGATGCCGCTGACCAGGCCGAGATTGACGTCGGTGAACATCAGGTCGAAGCGCTCTCCGGCGGCCAGCAGGCCCAGCGCGGCTTCGGCGCTGCTGACGCCTGCGACGTGGCAGGCTTGGCTCTCCAGCGCCATCCGGCTCAGTTCACGGGTTTCCTCGGCGTCTTCGATCAGCAGGACGCGTGGTTCAACGTGGCGCTTGGACAGCAGCATGACGCAACAACTCCGGACGGCAGGGCATGAAAGGCGCGCAAGTATGCGCAAGCCCCCAGTGAGCCCCGTGTGCAGGATCGGCTAAGCCGGCGTTACAGCGCGCGGTTGCGCCGGGTCCGCACATGCCAGCCCAGCGCTGCCACTGCCAGCAGCGTAGTGCCGATGCGCAAACTGGTGGCCTGCCAGCCCAGCGCAACGGCGTCGTCGAGGCTGAACACATTCCAGGCCAGGTTCATCGACACGTGCAGGGCCAGACCGCACCACAGGGTGTTGCCGTCGAGGTGGTCGAGCCAGGCGAAGATGAAGCCGCCGAAGGCGATCACTACGCCGACGAACAGGGCCATGCCGCCGCCGTCGAAGCCGCCGAAGCCCAGCCAGTGCACCATGCCGAACAGCAGCGCCTGCGGCAGTGCGAGCAACGGCCAGGGGCCGCGTACGATCTTCACCAGCAGCACGAAGCCGAGGCCGCGGAACAGCACTTCTTCGGCCAGCGGGAACAGCACGGCCAGCATCGTGGCGTCCAGCGTCGTCAGCGCCGTGTTGGGCGTCCCCAGCAGGGCCAGCCCCAGCCAGCACGGCAGGCTGGCCAGCAGCACCCACAACGGGCCACGCATGCCGTTTCCGCGCAGGCCGAGGCTGGCCAGCAGGCCCACACCGCGGGGGCGCAGCAGCGTGGCCAGCAGCAGTGCCACCAGCACCGCCAGCGCGTTGTCCAGCAGGCTGCCACCGTAGGGCATGGGCAGGGCGGGAATCGGCGCGCCCAGCGTGGAACTGATGTCGCGCACGTTCAGGCCGAGGCCAACGCCAAGCAGCACCAGCAACAGGCGCATGCCGGTGGGAGTCGAGTCACGGGCAGTCACATGCATTCCTTGCAGCGAGGTCGCGAGGCAGTCTGCAGGGCGGCGGACGTGGCGGCACGCGCCGGAAGTCCCTGTGCCATCGGTCATGCGTTGCCGCACAGTCATCCGCACACAGGTACAGTCGAGGCCAGACCGACAGGAGCAATGCGAATGCTGTGCCCCGTGTGCAAGACCCAGACCCTGCAGATGGCCGAGCGCCATGGCATCGAGATCGACTACTGCCCGAGCTGCCGTGGCGTATGGCTGGATCGTGGCGAACTCGACAAGATCATCGAGCGCGCCACTGACGGTGCAGGTGCCGCCATGCCGCCGCCAGGGCCCTCGCCGGTGCAACCGCAGGCCGCTCCGCCGCCGGTGATGCATCGCGATACTCGTCATCTCGGCCAGCGCCATGATGACAACCGTGGCCAGTACAGCCAGGGCTACAAGAAAAAGAAGAAGGAAAGCTTCCTTTCGGAGTTGTTCGACTTCTAAGTAGCAGCGTCGAGCCTTGCTCGGCTTTGCTCTTTGGGGCCGCGCCGACCAAGGTCGGCATCTACCAGAACAGGCGTCGAGCCTGGCTCGACGCTACAAGAACGCGGCTCAGGGCCGGCGCAGGATGAACTCGCGGTCGCGGCTGTCGCCGACGATGAAGTCATACTCGCCGGCCTTGCTGCAGCCGTAGCGCGCGTAAAAGCGCTGCGCGCCGAAGTTCTCTTCCCACACGCCCACCCACAGGGTGCGGCGCTGTGGTTGGTCGAGCCAGGCCATGAAGGCATCCATCAGGCGCGCGCCGTGGCCGCCGTTCTGGTGGCTGGCTAGGATGTACAGCCGTTTCAGTTCGATGTCGCCTTCGCGTGCTTCGGCATGCGGCAGGGTGTTGGCGCCGGCGGCCAGATAGCCCACCACCGTCTCACCCTCCAGCAGCAGCCACACCGCGCTGCGCGGGTCGGACAGTTCCGCTCGCTGCGGCTCGGCGCCGTAGTGATCCTGCAGGAAGGTGTGCAGGTCCTGCGGCGGATAGGAATCGCCCCAGGTTTCGATATAGGTGGCGATGGCGATCGCCGACAACGCGTCGACGTCGGCCAGGGTGGCGCGGCGGATATGCAACGACATGGTGCAGCCTGCAATGGAACGTGCGGCAGTGTAGCCGGCCCCGGCGGTTGCCGGGGCTGGCTGCTGCTCATGATCCGCTGCTCAGAACCACATGCGGATGCCGGCGACCCAGCGTGTGTCGCGTGCATGGTCGCCGGCATAGTCGGCGGTATCACCGAAAGCCCGTTCGTGGCTGATGCCGATGTACGGCGCGAAGCGGCGATTGAACTCGTAGCGCAGGCGCAGTCCGGCTTCGACCTTGTTGAGGCCGCGGCCGATGCCGTACTCCGGTTCGTCCTTGCTGGCCACGGTCGCTTCCAGCAGGGGCTGCAGGATCAACCGGTTGGTCAACAGCACGTCGTATTCGATCTCGGCCTTGGCCATCAGCTGGCCACCGGAACCGGCATACAGCGTGGCCGAGCTTTCGAACTTGTACGGCGCCAAGCCCTGGATGCCGATCGCCGCCCAGGTGCGTGAATCGGCGGGGCGGAAGTCCTGGCGTACACCGACCAGCACGTCCCACCACGGCGAAATTGCACGCCCGTACAGCGCTTCCACGCCTGATGATTCCGTGCGGCCTTCGCTGCGTTCGCCATCGGTGCGCAGCCACAGGCGGTTGATGTTGCCGCCGATCCAGCCACTGGCCTCCCAGGCCTGGCCGTTGCCGTTCTTTCCATCCCAGTGTTCCAGGCGATCGATCAGCAGCAGGCTGTGGATTTCCGGTGGGTGCTCCATCGCACCATGCGCGATGGGTGGAAACGCGGCCGCACGATCGGCATCGGTGGGGACAGGTATCGGTTCGCGCGGCTGCGTCGGCGCGGGCGTGCCGTGGCCCATTGTCGAGTGATCCATCGCGCCATGGTCCATCGTTGAATGGTCCATCGCACCGTGATCCATCTTCGAATGGTCCATCTTCGAATGATCCACGTCGGCCGCTGGCGTGGCATCGGCAGGAGGCGCGTGTGCTGTCATGTCATGGCCGGCATGGGACTGCGCGAAGGTGGGCAGCGCGGCCAACAGGCCGAGGGTCAACAGGCTTGGGGCAAGCAGGGAACGGCTCATTCTTCGATCCTCACTTCGCGCATCATGCCTGCTTCCATGTGGTACAGCAGGTGGCAGTGGTAGGCCCAGCGGCCGAGGGCATCGGCGCGTACGCGATAGGTGCGGCGTGTACCGGGCGGCATGTCGATGGTGTGCTTGCGCACCTGGAATTCACCCTGCGCGTTTTCCAGGTCGCTCCACACGCCATGCAGGTGGATCGGATGCTGCATCATGGTGTCGTTGACCAGCACGATGCGCATGCGCTCGCCGTAGTTCAGGCGCAGCGGTTCGGCACCGGCGAAGGGAATGCCGTCGAACGACCAGGAGAACTTTTCCATGTGGCCGGTCAGGTGCAGCTCGATCTCGCGGCCGGGCTCGCGGCCATCGGGGTCTTCGAACAGGCTGCGCATCGCACCATAGGTCAGCACCTGGCGGCCGTTGCCGCGCAGGCCGATGCCGGGGTCGTCCAGCTTGGGCTCGGTGGCCGAACTCTGCATGTCCACCAGCGGATTGTTGCGCTCGCTGGCCGGATGCTTTGGCGCTTTGCTGGCGGTCTCGCCGCCGCCATGTGCGCCGTGGCCCATGCTGGCACCGCAGCCGCCTTCCATGCCCTTCATTGCTGCCATGTCGTGTCCGCCGTGGCCACCGCCGCCCATGTCGTGACCCATGTCGCCCATCGTCAGCAACGGGCGCGGATCGCGCGCGGGAATCGGTGCCTGCAGCCCATGCCGCACGGCGAGGGTGCCGGCGGCATAACCCGTGCGGCCCATGTCCTGGCAGAAGATGGTGAAGGCATCCTGGCCGCTGGGTTCCACCAGTACGTCGTAGGTTTCGGCCGGGGCGATGCGGAACTCGTCGATGCTGACCGGATGGATGTACTGGCCGTCGGCGGCGACCACGGTCATCTTCAGGCCGGGAATGCGCACGTCGAAGTAGGTCATCGACGCACCGTTGATGAAACGCAGCAGCACCTTTTCGCCACTGCGGAACAGCCCGGTCCAGTTGCCGGCCGGCGCGGTCCCGTTCATCAGGTAGGTATAGGTGTGCGCGTTGATGTCGGAGATGTCGCTGGGCGTCATCCGCATCCGGCCCCACATGCCGCGGTCGGACAGCGCGGCCGACCAGCCATCGCGACGCGCGTCGCGCAGGAAGTCGGGCAGGGTGCGCTTGTAGTAGTTGTCGTGCTCGGCGAGCTTCTTCATGCGCCGGAACAACGCGCCGGGATCCATGTCGGTCCAGTCGGACAGCATGATCACGTGCTCGCGGTCATGCCGGTACGGCGCCGGTTCGGCCGGGTCGATGATCAGCGCGCCGTACAGCCCCGCCTGTTCCTGGAACAGCGAATGGCTGTGATACCAGTAGGTGCCGGACTGCTTGAGGTCGAAGTGGTAGTGGTAGGTCTCGCCGGGGCCGATGCCGTTGAAGCTCAGGCCGGGCACGCCATCCATGTTGGCCGGCAGCAGGATGCCGTGCCAGTGGATCGAAGTAGGGTGCTGGCCGAGCGTGTTGCGCACGAACAGGTCCACGGTCTGGCCTTCGCGCCAGCGCAGGATCGGTGCCGGCAGCGATCCGTTGACGGTGATCGCCGGGCGGGTGCGTCCGGTGAAGTTGGCCAGCGACTCGCCGATCGCCAGTTCGACGCGGGTATCGCTGATGACCGAAGGTGCGCCGGCCAGGCGTGGCGCGGCAGAAGCGGCGGCGAGCGCGCGCTGCGGGATGCCGGCCGCGGCGATGCCGGCGACCACGCCGCCAGCAGCGATGCCCTGCACGAACAGACGGCGCGACGGCATGGGCACAGCGCCCGGGCCGGGAGGAATACGGGTACTCATGGTGGTGACTCCAAACACGGAAAGACGCCAGCGCAGGGCCGGCTTCAGTGCGCAGCGCGCACGAGGCGTGTTGGATCAGCCGATGGGAGGGCGTGAGATCGGCGGCAGCGGCGGTGCCGGGCGGCCATTGGCAGGCATCGGCTGCGGGGTCAGGGAAAGACCGGGACCGGTCAGGAAAGGCAGTGCCTGCACGGCCAGCAGCGGGTGCTGGGCACAGCTGCGCACGCAGTCCTTGATCTGGCAGTGTGCGTCGTGGGCGGGGGCCTTGGCCTGCGGCGCCTCGTCTGCAGTCATGCCGGCGTGGTGGTGGCAGTCGGCGTCGCCTTCATCGGTCATCGCCGAGGCCATCGCATGGGCCATGCGTCCCATGTCCTCGTGCCCGCTGGCCATGGCCGCGTTCAGCCCGTTGAGCAACAGGCTGAGCATGAGCACGACACGGAGCAGGGTCGAGGCGAGGGACATGGCGCTAATCTAGCGGCAAGTGGGCGGACATGCACATCCGGCTGAACGGGTGGTTCAAGGTTTGAGCCGGGCGAGGGTGCGCAATCGCGCAGCCTGGTAGCTTCTGGCCATGCCCGGCGAGCGGGAAGCGCGGTCGATATGCGGGCCGCCGGGCATGGCCCGGCGCTACCGGGGTCATCCCTCTTCGCGCACGATCTCGACCAACCTCGGGCCATAGCGGCTGAGCTTGGTGCCGCCGATGCCACCGACCCGGGCCAGCTCGTCCAGCGAGGTCGGGCGCTGTTCGGCGATGTTGCGCAGGGTGCTGTCGTGGAAGATCACGAAGGCCGGCACGTTCTGCTCGCGCGCCAGCTCGGCGCGCAGGCCGCGCAGCGCATTGAACAGGGCCAGGTCCTGCGGCAGCACCGACAGGCCGGTGCGTTGCGCGCTGCGTTCGCGCCCGGCGCTGGCACTGACTGCATCGCGGCGCATGCTGATCTGGCGGCGACCGGTCAGCACATCGCGGCTGGCATCGGTCAGGCGCAGGCCACCGTGGCCCTCGCTGTCCACTTCCAGCAGGCTGGCGGCCACCAGCTGGCGGAACACGCTGCGCCAGGTGCGCGCGTCCAGGTCGCGGCCGATGGCGTAGGTGCTCAGCTTGTCGTGGCCCTGCTGCTTGACCTTCTCGTTCTCGCTGCCGCGCAGGACGTCGATCAGGTGGCCGACGCCGAAGCGCTGGCCACTGCGGTATACACAGCTCAACGCCTTCTGCGCGGGGATGGTGGCGTCCCAGGCCGCCGGCGGGGTGAGGCAGTTATCGCAGTTGCCGCAGGGCTTGGGATAGGTCTCGCCGAAACCGGCCAGCAGCACCTGGCGGCGGCACTGCATCGATTCGCAGTAGCCCAGCAGGTGGTCGAGCTTGGACCGCTCCAGCTGCTTGCGCTCCTCGCTGGCCTCGGACTGCTCGATCATCTGCTTGAGCAGTACCACATCGCCCAGGCCGTAGCAGAGCCAGGCCTCGGCGGCTTCGCCATCGCGCCCGGCGCGGCCGGTTTCCTGGTAGTAGCCTTCCATCGACTTGGGCAGGTCGGTATGGGCGACAAAGCGTACGTCCGGCTTGTCGATGCCCATGCCGAAGGCGATGGTCGCGCACATGACGATGCCGTCCTCGCGCAGGAAACGGCGCTGGTTGTTGGCACGCACTTCCGCGGGCAGGCCGGCGTGGTAGGGCAGGGCGTTGAACCCTTGCGTGCACAGGAACTCGGCGGTTTCCTCCACCTTGCGCCGTGACATGCAGTAGACGATGCCGGCCTCGCTGCGATGGCTGCGCAGGAAATCGCTCAGCTGCTTGCGGGCGTTGTCCTTCTGCACCACGGTGTAGCGGATGTTGGGGCGATCGAAGGAGCTGACGAAGTGACGTGCTTCGGCCAGGTCCAGCCGCTCGGCGATCTCGCGCTGGGTTGGCGGGTCGGCGGTAGCGGTCAGGGCGATTCGCGGAATCTCCGGCCAGCGCTCGTGCAGGACGGTCAGCTGCCGGTATTCGGGGCGGAAGTCGTGGCCCCATTGCGACACGCAATGGGCTTCGTCGATGGCGAACAGGGCGATCCGGCTGCGCGACAGCAGCGACAGGAAGCGGCCGGTCAGCAGGCGCTCGGGAGCGACATAGAGCATGTCGAGCTCACCGGCGAGCAGTTCGCGTTCGACCCGGCCGGCCGTTTCGGCGTCCAGGGTCGAGTTCAGGAATTCGGCGCGCACGCCGAGCTGGCGCAGGGCTTCGACCTGGTCCTGCATCAGTGCGATCAGCGGCGAGATGACGATGCCACAGCCGTCACGCAGCAGGGCGGGCACCTGGTAGCACAGTGATTTGCCGCCGCCGGTGGGCATCAGCACCAGGGCATCGTGACCGGCAGCCACATGCTCCACGATGTCCTGCTGCGGACCACGGAAATCGTCGTAACCAAAGACGCGGCGGAGCAGGTCGTGCGCGGGACGGGAAGCCATCCAGCTAGTTTACCCCGGCGGGGGTTCGGCCGGGTTGCACCCGGCACCTGCTGCGGTGCCCTGGCAACAGCAACAGCAACAGCCGGTTCTGGGGTGATCCGTGGTTTGGCGGGGCGGTGTCGGATTGCGGGGACGCCGCAAGTACGTCCCTGTAGGCTTGGCCGCGGCTTGCTCGTGTGCGCTTTCCTGCGCACACGGCAAGACCGGGGTTGGGCGTCCTGCCCAACCCGCCCGAGGCATGCCTCGGGCCCATGCCGCGGACACCCCGCAATCCGACACCGCCCCGCCTTCGACAGTTTCCCGGCCACGGTGGGCCATCCACGCCATGCGTGGATGAAATCTGTCAGATATCGACAAACAAAATGGGGTCGGATCCGTTTTCCTGCGGAAAACGGATCCGACCCCAAGCTTTAAGAGTTGGCCCGACAGATTGCGGAAGACTGTCGAAGGCGGGGTGGGTCCGGTGGCAGGGGTGTCCGCGGCATGGATGCCGCGGCCAAGCCCCCATGGACGGGTTTACGGCGTCCCCTGCCACCGGACCCACCCCGCCTACCCAAAGGAAGCCAGCTTTTGCTCTGGCTCTGGCCTTGGCTTCAAGGCCTCTGCAGGTGCAGGGCGCAGCCCTGCCGAACCACCCGAAACCCTTACTGGAGCAGCGAGCGCAGCATCCACGCGTATTTCTCGTGGGTCTGCAGGCGCTGGGTCATCAGATCCTCGGTCGGGGCGTCGTCAGCGTCGTCGGCCACATCCAGCACTTCACGTGCCGTACGGCATACCGCTTCGTTGGCGACCACCAACTGGCGTACCATTTCACGCCAGTCCGCACTGTCGGTCAGGCCCGGCTCCTCGACGATCGAGGTCAGCGCAGCAAATTCCCGGTAGGAGCCCGGGGCATTGAAGCCCAGTGCGCGGATGCGCTCGGCCACATCGTCCAGTGCCGCCCACTGCTCGGTGTACTGCGTCTCGAACATGGTGTGCAGCGAGTTGAACATCGACCCGGTGACATTCCAGTGGAAGTTGTGGGTCTTCAGATAGAGCGTGAACGCATCGGCCTGGAACCGCGCCAATCCGTCGGCGATCTTCTTGCGGTCGCCCTGGGTGATCCCGATATCGATGTTGGGGGCCGACGGCGCGGAAGCCGCAAGCTTCTGCTTGCCGGTCTTGGGCTTGGTCGTGCTCTTGGTCTTCGCCATGGGGTTCCTCCTTGTGGAATCGTTGGCCTTCACAATAAATCAGTCGTGATGACTGGTCGCATTCAAAGTTTTAAACGAACCGATTGATGAACGCTATCGACAAAATGCCGCAGTCCCGCCAGCGCCAACAGCGTGCCGCCATCGACGGCGCCATGAGCCGCGACCGTGGACGATTGCTGGGAATGCTCTCGCGTTGCCAGGCCAAGCCACAGGATGCGGCGTTGGCCGCCAGTTTCGAGCAGGCCTTGCAGGTTTCGGTGCAGCGCCGGCAGGCGCGGGCGCAACAACAGCCGGCCATTACTCTGGACCCACAGCTGCCGATTGCGCGTGAAGCCGAGACCATCACCCAGTTGATCCGCGACCATCAGGTGGTGGTGATCGCCGGTGAAACCGGCTCGGGCAAGACCACGCAGCTACCGAAACTGTGCCTGGCCGCCGGCCGTGGCCAGGCCGGCATGATCGGCTGCACGCAGCCGCGCCGGATCGCCGCACGTGCGGTGGCCAGCCGTGTCGCGCAGGAACTGCAGAGCGAACTGGGCCAGCTGGTGGGCTACCAGGTGCGCTTCAACGACAAGGTCGGCGAAGACACCCGCATCAAGTTCATGACCGACGGCATCCTGCTGGCCGAGATCGCCAGTGATCGCTGGCTGTCGAACTACGACACGATCATCGTCGACGAAGCGCACGAACGCAGCCTCAACATCGACTTCCTGCTTGGCTATCTCAAGCAGCTGCTGCGCAAGCGCCCGGACCTGAAGCTGATCGTCACTTCGGCGACCATCGACACCGAGCGCTTCGCCCAGCATTTCGACAATGCGCCGGTGATCAGCGTCGAAGGCCGTACCTATCCGGTGGAGGTGCGCTATCGCGCGCTGGAAGGCGAGGGCGAAGACCAGGGCGAACGCACGGTCAACGATGCGATCGTTGCGGCCATCGACGAAATCACCCGGCTGGATTCCCGCGGCGACGTGCTGATCTTCCTGCCGGGCGAGCGTGAGATCCGCGATGCGCACCAGTCGCTGGAGCGGCGCAAGTACCGCAATACCGAAGTGCTGCCGCTGTACGCGCGGCTGTCCAACCAGGACCAGGACCGGGTGTTCAACCCCGGCCCGAACCGGCGCATCGTGCTGGCCACCAACGTGGCCGAGACCTCGTTGACGGTGCCGCGCATCCGTTATGTGGTCGACCCCGGTTTCGCCCGCGTCAAGCGTTACAGCCCGCGCAACAAGCTGGACCGGCTGCACATCGAGCCGATCTCGCAGGCCAGTGCCAACCAGCGCAAGGGCCGCTGTGGCCGCGTGGCCGAGGGCATCTGCTATCGCCTGTATGCCGAGGCCGATTTCCAGGCGCGGGCGGAGTTCACCGATCCGGAAATCCGTCGTTCCAGCCTGGCCGGGGTGATCCTGCGCATGCTGCAGCTTGGCCTGGGCCGCATCGAGGACTTCCCGTTCCTTGAGGCGCCGGATGAGCGGGCCGTCGCTGACGGTTGGCAGCATCTGACCGAGCTGGGGGCGATCGACAGCGAGCGCCACCTGACCGCGATCGGCAAGCAGATGGCGCGCCTGCCGGTGGACGTGAAACTGGCGCGCATGCTGGTGGCGGCGCAGGCGGCGGGCTGCCTGCGGCCGATGCTGGTGATCGCCTCGTTCCTGGGCATCCAGGATCCGCGGGAGCGGCCGCCCGAGGCGCGTGGCGCCGCCGACAACGCACACGCGCAGTTCGCCGATGGCCGCTCCGAGTTCGTCGGTGTGCTGCGCCTGTGGGATGCCTATCGCCAGTCCCATGAGGATCTGACCCAGTCCAAGCTGCGCGACTGGTGCGGCCGCCACTTCCTCGGCTTCCTGCGCATGCGTGAATGGCGCGAGCTGCATCGGCAGCTGCGCCTGCTGTGCGAGGAACTGGGCTGGAAGGAAGAGGCCAACGAGGCATCGATGGCACCGCTGCTGGCCGGCAGCAGTGCGCCGGCTCCGGCGCGCGATGATGCTGCTGCGGTGAAGGCGACCCGTGGCCAGCTGCACCGTGCTGCGCGCCTGGCCCGCGAGGGCAAGGCCGAAACGGCGCCCGCGCCGGTCGCGGCCCGTGCGCAGAAGGACCAGGCGCCCGACGGCGGTGGTTACAGCGAACGCGTTCGCGCCACGGCGTACCAGACCCTGCATCGGGCGTTGGTGGCGGGCCTGCCCACGCAGATCGGCCATCGCAGCGAGAAGGGTGATTTCCAGGCGCCGCGCCAACGCCGTTTCCTGCCGTTCCCCGGTTCGACGCTGTCCAAGCGGCCGCCACCGTGGCTGCTGGCCGCCAACCTGCTGGATACGC
Source organism: Stenotrophomonas sp. MYb57 (assembly GCF_002966815.1). Classification (NCBI taxonomy): domain Bacteria; kingdom Pseudomonadati; phylum Pseudomonadota; class Gammaproteobacteria; order Lysobacterales; family Lysobacteraceae; genus Stenotrophomonas; species Stenotrophomonas sp. MYb57. The sequence goes on along the minus strand of NZ_CP023271.1, from coordinate 3,606,900 downwards.
AGAAGGTGTGGGGCATGACCCTGGCGGCGATCGAGCCGGACTGGGTGATCGCCGAACTACCGCACCTGCTGCTGCGCAAGCACTTCGACCCGCACTGGTCGCGTGCGCAGGGCCAGGTGCTGGCCTCCGAGCAGATCAGCCTGTTCGGGCTGGTGCTGGCGCCGAAGAAGCCGGTGCATTACGGCCGCATCAACGCCGGCGAGGCGCATGACATCTTCGTGCGCCAGGCACTGGTGACCGGTGAGATCAACACCCGCGCCAGCTTCGTGGCCGACAACCAGAAGGTGCTGGAGCAGGCACGCGAGGAAGAAGCCAAGCTGCGCCGTGCCGGCATTGTTGCCGACGAGGACTGGCAGGCACGCTGGTATCTGGACCGGGTGCCGCCGCAGATCCACTCCGCGTCCGGGCTGGATGCGTGGTGGAAGGCGCTGCCGCCGGAACAGCGCAAGGGCCTGCACTGGTCGTTGATGGATCTGCTGCCGGGCGAAGGCAGCGAGCAGGAGCGCTACCCGAAGTACCTGGCGCTGGGCCAGGCGCGGTTGCCGCTGCACTACCGCTTCGAACCCGGGGCCGACGATGACGGCGTGACCCTGGACGTCCCGCTGCACCTGCTCAATGCATTGGATGCGGTGCAGTTGGGATGGCTGGCGCCGGGTTTCGTTGCCGACAAGGCGGCGGCCTTGATCCGCAGCCTGCCCAAGGCGATGCGGCGCAACTACGTGCCGGCACCGGATTTCGCGCGCGCGTTCTACGAGGCCTTCCCGCAGCCCAGCGCGGACGCGATCACCGGCGAGCTGGCGCGTTTCCTGTCCCGTGCAACCGGGGCAACCGTGGCCGCTACCGATTTCGAGCCCGGTTCAATCGAACCGCACCTGCACATGAACCTGCGCCTGCGCGATGAGCAGGGCAAGGTGCTGGCAACCTCGCGCGACCTCGATGTGCTGCGTGCGAAGTTCGGTGGCCGTGCCGGCGATGCGTTCGCCGCACGTGCCGGGCGCGAGATGGCGGCCGATGGCCTGCGCACGTTCCCGGCCTCGCCGATTCCGCTGCAGGTACCGGGCGAGGCCGGCGTGCCGGCCTATCCCGCGCTGAAGGATGAGGGTGACAGCGTTGCACTGCGCATCTTTGCTGATCGCCAACAGGCCGAGGAAGCACACCCGCTGGGCGTGCGTCGACTGCTGGAGATCGGCCTGGGCGAGAAGATCAAACAGGCACGCAAGCAGTTGCCGGTGGCAGCGAAAACCGGCCTGTTGTACGCCTCGATCGAAACCCAGGAACGCCTGCGTGGCGATCTGGTCGATGCAGCGCTGAATGCCGTGCTGGCCGACGGCCTGGGCGATATCCGCGATGCGGCGGCGTTCGAGCAGCGTCGCGAACACGCCGCAAAAACGCTGTTCGGCGAAGCCATGCAGCGGTTGAAGCTGGCCGAGTCGATCCTTGCCCTGGTGGCCGAGTTGAAGCCGATGCTGGAAGCACCGTTGATGGGCTGGGCGCGCGGCAATCTGGATGACATGGAAGCGCAGCTGGTTGGGCTGATCCATCCCGGCTTCCTGCGCGACACGCCGGCCGATGCCCTGGCGCAGTACCCGCGCTACCTGAAAGCGATGATCCTGCGCACCGAACGCGCCAAGCGCGATCCCCCGCGTGACCAGGCGCGCATGCTGGAACTGCACCCGTTCCTGGAGGCATTGCAGGTGGGCGAGCAGCAGGGCCTGCGCGAGCGGCCGCAGTGGCAGGCCTTGCGCTGGGATCTGGAGGAGCTGAGGGTTTCGTTGTTCGCGCAGGAGCTGGGCGCACGCACCGGCGTTTCGGCGAAGAAACTGGCACAGCGGGTGACCGCACTGCGCCAGGCCTCGTAATCCCTGGGCTGGCCCCGCCGGGCACTCGCCGGCGGGGTCAAGCGGAACGGCATCCACGCATGGCGTGGATCTACAGCCGGTGGTGGCGCAGACGGTTGCCGCCAAACGTTGGCTTGGCTCTACAGCAAAGCCAGGCCGTTACTTGGTGCGGCGCACCTTGGGCTGGGTGTTCACGCCTTCGACCTTCAGGTACCACACGCCCATCACTCCGGGGCTGATGCTGACCTTCGGCGACTGCTTGCGTACGCCGGAAATCGAGGTGGCATCGGTCTGTTCCCACTGCTGGCCATTGTCCAGCACGTAGACCCGGCCCTTGCCGAAACCGCGGAACTCGCCCTGCAGCACGCCGCTGATCGGCTCGTTGCTGCCGAAGTCGAAGAAGCCGCGGTTCTTCACGATCACTTCCTGGCGGCCTTCCTCGCGCGCTTCTTCGCGCACCGCAGCGACGGCCTCGGTGGTGGCGGCTTCAACCTTGCCCTGCAGCCAGCGGTTCAGCGTGGCCAGCTCGGCGGCATTGAGCTTGTCCAGGCCAGCGGCCTTGAATTCGGCCGGTGACATCTGCTGCTGCAGGTCACCCTGCACCACGCGCTGGGCCAGCGCAGGCGTCGACAGGGACAGCAGCACGGCGGCACAGGCCAGCAGGCGAGGGCGGAAAGGCAGGGTGATCGAAGGCATGGCGGAACTCTCCCGTGGATGTCGGCGAGTGTAGCGGCATGTCCACATTCCCGGCGATGCTGGCCGCGGCGATTGTTCCTGAACGGCTGCGGCGCTAGTGTAGGGGCTTCTGTCTTGCCTGCTCGATGCTGTGAACCGCGCTTCCGTCCCCGGCCTGGATGCCTTGTTGAACCGCCCCTCGGCAGCCGTGCTGCCGGCTCCGCTGCGCCAGGCCCTGCGCGGGTATTGGGAAGCGCCCGACTGCGACCCGCAGATGCGTGCCAGCTGGTCGGTGCTGGGCGATACCCTGGACGCGCTGGCGATGCTCTCGGCAGACGAGGGCGCCGTGGTGGCGGCCCTGCTGTTCGATCTGCCGGGCCTGCGCGTCCACCTTGATGCATTGCCGCTGGGCAGCCACAAAGCGGCGGTGATCGGCCTGCTCGATGGACAGGATGCGGCCGATCCCGTCTGGGCACTGCATGCCGGTCGCGAGGCCGGCCGCAACAGCGAAGGCCTGCGCCGGTTGCTGCTGGCGATCATCCGCGACCTGCGGGTGGTACCGATCCTGCTGGCCCGGCAGCTGGCGCGCATGCGCGCGGCCGACAAGCTCGATGAGGAGCAGCGCCGCGCGCTGGCCCAGTTGACCCGCGACATCCATGCGCCGCTGGCCAACCGGCTCGGCATCTGGCAGTTGAAGTGGGAACTGGAAGACCTGGCCTTCCGTCACCTGGAGCCGGAAACCTACCGGCGCATCGCGCGTGAGGTCGACGAAACCCGCATCGCCCGCGAACGCTACGTCGAGAATGTGAAGAAGGTGCTGTCGCGCGAACTGGGCGTGCAGGGCATCCGCGCCGAGGTCAGTGGCCGGCCCAAGCACATCTACAGCATCTGGCGGAAGATGCAGAAGAAGCGCCTGGCCTTCGACCAGCTGTATGACATCCGAGCGGTACGGGTGATGGTCGACGACGTCGCCGCCTGCTACGCCGCGCTCGGCGTGGTGCATGCGCTGTGGGCACCGGTGCCGAGCGAGTTCGACGATTACATCGCCCGGCCCAAGGCCAACGATTACCGCTCGCTGCACACGGCGGTGGTTGGCCCGGAAGGGCGCACCATCGAAGTGCAGATCCGCACCCACGACATGCACGCGCAGGCCGAGCTGGGCGTGGCCGCGCACTGGAAGTACAAGGAAGGCGGCAAGGGCGCGGAGAAGTCGTTCGATCGCAAGATCACCTGGATGCGGCAGCTGCTGGAGCAGGCGCAGGACGGGCAGGGCAATGAACTGGCCGGGGCGCTTGATGCCGAGCTGACCGAAGACCGTGTCTACGCGTTGACCCCGAAGGACGAGGTGCTGGACCTGCCGCAGGGCGCAACACCGCTGGATTTTGCCTACCAGGTGCACACCATGGTCGGGCACCGCTGCCGTGGGGCCAAGGTCAACGGCCGCATCGTGCCGTTGACCTACCGCCTGCGCAGCGGGGATCGCGTCGAGATCCTCACCGGCAAGGAGGCCGACCCGCGCCGCGACTGGCTGATGCCGGCCAACGGCTTCCTGGCCAGCAACCGCTCGCGCGAGAAGGTGCGCAGCTGGTTCCACAAGCTGGACCGTGCGCGCAACGTGCAGGCGGGGCGCGAGCTGTTGGAGCGCGAACTGAAGCGGCTGGGCCTGCAGCATTCGGACCTGTCCGCAGCGGCGAAGAAGTTCCACGCCGACAGCGTCGACGACCTGTACATCCAGGTTGCCCTGGGCGATACCGGCCCCAACCAGGTCAGCCGTTCGCTGCTGGAGGCCGAGCGTGCGGCCAGCCAGCCGGCGCCGACGTCGGCCTTGCCGCGGCCGACCGCGCGTCGCGAGAACCTGGGCAAGTCCAAGTTCACCGTACAGGGCGTGGGCAACCTGCTGGTGCAGCTGGCACGTTGCTGCCAGCCGGTGGCGGGTGAACCGATCGTCGGCTACCTGACCCGTAGCCGTGGTGTCACGGTACATCGTGCAGACTGCGTGGCATTGGCACGGCTGGCTGCGACCAGCCCGCAGCGGATCCTGCCGGTGGAATGGGGCCAGGCCGGTGGTGGCTATGAAGTGGACGTGGTGGTCGACGCGGTCGACCGCCGCTGGCTGCTGAAGGACATCACCAACCTGATCGCACAGGAAGACGCCTACGTGCTGGACATCCACAGCGACAACGTCCGCAATAGTGGCCGCGCGCATCTGCGCCTGCGGTTGAAGGTCAGCGACTACGGCCAGTTGTCGAATCTGCTGGGCAAGCTCGATGCGTTGCCGGGCGTGAGCGAGGCGCGTCGTCTGGGCTGAGCTTCACGCTGCCCCGGCTACCCTGCACGCATGGAACGCGAGCCCCCGCATCGTTCACACGGCGCCGCACATCCGGCGCTGGATCGCGTTCGCCGTGAAAGCCGCTGGTGGTGGCTGCAGGCGCGCCACGCACGACGGGTGTGGCGTTGGGCACTGCTGGCTGCCGCAGCCGTGTTCGTGCTGCTGGTACTGGTGCGCAAACCGCTGGCGGACTGGTTCTGGGATGAGCCACAGATAGAACAGCTGCTGGCCGAGGGCGATCGCGCACTGAGCGAAGGACGCCTGACCGCGGCCGACGGCAGCGGCGCGCGTGAGCGCTACCAGGCGGTGCTGGCCCTTGATGGCGACCGCCCGCAGGCGCGACAGGGCCTGGCCCGCACCGGCGCGGCAGCGTTGCAGAAGTCGCGTGAGCGACTGCAGGCGGGCGACCTGGACGGCTGCGCGCAGGCGCTGGCGTTGGCACGTGAGCTGCAGGTGCCGCGCGCCGAGGCAGATGCGGTGGCCCAGCAGCTGCAGGCGCGTCGTCGCGCCGGTGCTGGCATCGGTGCATTGCTTGCGCAGGCCCGCAATGCCTTTGCAGCGGGGCGGCTGGACGACGGCGACAGCAGCGCGCTGCCGTTGTTCCAGCGCGTGCTGGCACTGCAGCCGGACAACCTGCCTGCACTGGAAGGTCGCGAGGATGCATTGAGCGATCTGCTGCAGCAGGCGCGTGCACAGGCCGCACGCGGTGAACTGGCCACGGCGGCAGCGATCCTGCAGCGCGCACGCCAGTTCGATCCAGGTCATTCCGAACTTCCTGCCAGCCAGGAAGCGCTGGCCCGTGCAATCGACCAGCGCCTGCAGCAGGGGCATCGCGCGCTCAAACGGCAGCAGCTCGAGACGGCTGCGGATAGCTTCCAGGCCGTGCTGGCGGTCACCGCCGATGATCCTACGGCACTGCGTGGGCGTGAGCAGACCGTGCAGGCGTTGCTGGCGCGCAGCCAGAAGCGGGCCGACGACTTCCAGTTCGAGGCGGCCGACAAGGACGCTGCGCTGGCCGCGGGGCTGGGTGCCTCGCAGGCAGCGCAGCAGCAGCTGGCACAGCGCCTGCAGCGTGCGTGGCAGGCACGGCAGTCATTGCAGCAGCCGGGCATCAGCGCGGCCCAGCGTGAGCGCCAGCTGCGTGATCGGTTGCGCCAGATCGACCGCGCCGAGCGCGCCGGACAGTGGATCAGCCCTCCCGGTCACAGCGCCTTCGATGCGCTGCGCGAAGCGCAGGCACTGGCGCCGCGCGACAGCCGGGTCAAGGCAGCGGCAGCGCGTCTACTGCCCGCCAGCCGGTCCTGTTTTGATGACAACCTGCGGCAGAACCGGGTGCAGGCTGCGGGCGCCTGCCTGCAGGCCTGGCAGACCCTGGCGCCGACCGCCACAGGGTTGCCCGATGCGCGTGCCCGCCTGGCACAACGCTGGCTGGCGATCGGCAGCGAACGGCTGGGTCGCGGTGATGTGGCTTTTGCCGAACGTGCACTGGAACAGGCGAACCAGCTGGGTGCCGGTCCGGCCACCGCCGAATACCAGCAGTTGCAGGAGCGGCTGCGCGACATCGGTAGCGTGCCGCCGTGACCCGATGGATCGCGTTGACGCAGCTATAGTAATGGCCCCCTGTTGCCTTGCCCTGGATAGTAGATGACCGTTCTTGTTTCCGGCGCGACCAGCCAGATCGGTCGTTACCTGTTGCCACGGCTGGTCCAGTCCGGCATGGACGTGCAGGCGGTAAGCCGACGTCCACAGGCGGAGCAGGCAGGAGTGCAGTGGCTGGACGGCGACCTTTACGATGCACTTGACCAGAGTGGCTCGCACGCTTGGCAGGCCATTGCCAGCTCCAGCCCGATGGAGCTCTGGGCGGAATGGCTTTCCCGGCAGACGGTGGCACCGGCGCCCCGGATCATCGTCACCAGTTCGATGAGCGTGCTCACCAAGCAGGAATCGGCCCAAGCCGATGAGCAGGATGTGGTTGCAATGCTGCAGCGCGGGGAACGGGGGCTGATTGCGCAGGCCGAGCGTCTTGGCATGGAGTGGACGATCCTGCGGCCGACGCTGATCTACGGTGCCGGCATCGATCGCAGCATCTCCCCGATCGTGGCGCGCGGGCGCCGTCTTCGAGTGTTTCCCATTCCGATGACCCATGGCGTGCGTCAGCCAGTGCACGCCGACGATATCGCCCAGGCCATGGTGCAGGCCATACGAACCGGGGCCGCCGCAGGCCGGGTGTTGGAAATCGGTGGCGGCGAACGGCTGCCTTACCACGAGATGTTCCGTCGCATGCGTGCCAGCCTGGTGGAATCGACCCTGCCCGTGCCGCTCCCGGGTCTGTCGCTGCGCATGTTGGCCGCGGTTCTGCCCCGTGCGCGCGGCCCAGTGTCGCGCCTGCAGCAGGACCTGATCGCCGACAACAGCGAATTGACGGCGCTGCTGGGTGTGCGGCCGCGCCCGTTCCGGCCGGATGCTGGTACCTGGCAGCCCATGACCCCCGAGCTTGCATCCGCACGCGTTGCCGCTTCTCCGCCAGGGGCAGTGGCATGACCTTCGTACGTCCCAGCGTGGGTGTTGCGTTGTGTACCTACAACGGTGCGCGCTACCTGCAGGCGCAGTTGGACAGCATCCTGGCGCAGAGCGAGCCGGTGGATGAGGTGGTCATCGGCGACGATGGCTCTTCGGATCAGACCATGGCCCTGCTGCAGGTGTTCAGCAGCCGGGCGGGCGCGATGGGCATACGCGTCGAGGTCGTGCAGCATGCACGCAATCTCGGCTACATCCTGAATTTTGCCGATGCGCTGCAGCGCTGTCGGTCCGACATCCTGTTCCTGTGCGACCAGGACGACGTCTGGTATGTCGATCGGGTTGCAACTTACCTGGAACGGTTCCAGGCCGATCCGGGCCTGCTGCTGCTGCACAGCGATGCGCGCCTGGTCGATGGCGATGGCGTTGCGCTGGGTGGACACCTGCTTGAAGTGCTGGGAGTGCATCCGGCCGAAGTCGAGCTGGAGCGATCTGGACGAGCCATCGATTCGATCCTCCTGCGCAATTTCGTCACCGGCGCCACCTGCGCGCTGCGGCGCAGCCTGCTGGCCGAGGCATTGCCGATCGCTCCGTGCTGGAGCCACGACGAGTGGCTGGCCGTGGTCGCCTCGCTGCGCGATGGACTGGATATGCTGGCGCGGCCGACCATTGATTACAGGCAGCACGGCAACAACCAGATTGGTGCCAGCCGGCGGGGCTTCATGCAGCGGCTGCGCCAGCTCGACTTGCTCGATCAGCAGCGACGCCAGCGTACGGCTGAGCGCCTGCTGGGTCTGGATGTATTGCTGCAGCAGCACGGTGTGACGCTGGCACCGTTGGGTTTCCCGGGGCTGTCCGCCTTGGCCTGGCGCATGGCCTGGTCGCGCGTGCAGCTGTACCGGCGGCCGGATGTGAGCGCGCGCTGGATTGCCCACGATGCGCCACGGCTGCTGGCCCGGCTGCTCAATGTGTGCCTGGCCGGCGCCGGCTGGATAGGTGTCCGTGCGGCCGCGGCCGGTGCCCGTGCCGGGTGGCGGATGCCGCGCTAAGCTTGAACTGCAGTGAAACCCGGGGCCGGCGCCTGCCTGCCTTCGCGGCGGCTGCGTTAGACTCGCCGGACCCTATCAATCCGCATTCCCGTGCCCCGACGCTACGATTCCGACGACATCGACGATTCCGACGACGACCTGCAGGACGATGGCAGCCCGCTCTGGCGGCGCCGACTTATCACCTGGACCATGGCTGCGGTCGCGTTGGGATTGGGTTTCCTGATCCCCTATACGCTGTACCTGAACCAGCAGGTGACGCAACGCTTCGGTGAACTGCGCTGGCAGATCCCGACGCGCGTCTACGCACGCCCGCTGGTGCTGATGCCCGGCAAGGCGATGGATGCGGCAACCCTGAAGACCGAACTGGCCGCCTCGGCCTATCGCGATGATGGCCAGGGCAAGGATCCGGCAACCTATGCGGTGCAGGGCGGCCGCTTCGTCATCTCCAGCCGCGGCTACAACGATGTCGATGGCCACGTTGCTGCGCGCCGGGTCGAGCTTTCGCTGTCCGGCGGCAGCATCGCATCGTTGCGGGACGCCGACAGCCGCAAGGCGCTGAAGGCGGCCCGCATGGATCCTGCGCGCATCGCCACGCTGTATGGCCAGAAGCAGGAAGAGCGCCGCCTGATCCGCATGAACGAGGCCCCGGACCTGTTGGTCACTGGCCTGCAGGCGGTCGAGGACAAGGACTTCAACCGCCATCACGGCATCGATCTGTCCGGTATCGCGCGCGCGGTCTGGGTGACTGTCCGCTCCGGTGGGCAGAGCCGCCAGGGCGCTTCCACCCTGACCCAGCAGCTGGCCCGCAGCGGCCTGCTGGGAATCGGCAAGGAACAGACCGTCACCCGCAAGTTCAACGAGGTGCTGTACGCGCTGATCATGGAAGCGCGCTATGACAAGCGCACCATCTTCGAGGCGTACCTCAACCAGGTGTATCTGGGCCAGCGCGGCAGCCAGGCGATCCACGGCATGTCCTCCGGTGCCGAGTTCTGGTTCGGCCGCGATCTCTCCTCGCTGGAAACCGAGCAGATCGCGCTGCTGATCGGCCTGGTCAAGGGACCGTCCTACTACGACCCGCGGCGCAATCCCGAGCGCGCGCTGGACCGTCGCAACTTCGTGCTGGGCAAACTGCACGAGGCGACCCTGATCGACGATGCCGAGTACCAGCGTGCGTTGAAGGCGCCGCTGGGCGTGCCCAAGACCCCGGGCCTGGTGGCAGCCAACCGCTTCCCGGCCTACGTCGACCTGGTGCGTCGCCAGCTTGCCCATGACTATCCGGAATCCGCCCTGCAGGGCGCTGGCCTGAGCGTGATGAGCGGCATGTCGCCGTCCGCGCAGGCTTATGCCGAAGGTGCGGTCACGCGCACCATCAAGTCGCTGGAAAGCAAGCGTCGCCCCGAGCTGCAGGCCGGCCTGGTGATGACCGACGTGCACAACGGTGACGTGGTGGCGGTGATCGGCAGCCGCGAAGTGTCCGAGGTCGGTTTCAACCGCGCCATCGAGGCGCAGCGCCCGGTCGGTTCGCTGCTCAAGCCGTTCGTGTACCTGCTGGCACTGGCTCAGCCGGACCGCTATTCGCTGGCCAGCTGGGTCGATGATTCACCGGTGACCGTGCAGCTCAGCCGCGGCCGCAACTGGAACCCCGGCAATGCGGACAACCGCAGCCACGGCACCGTGCGCCTGATCGATGCGCTCGCCCACTCCTACAACCAGGCGACGGTACGGGTGGGCATGCAGGTCGGACCGGAACGGGTGACGCAGCTGATCCACGTGCTGGCCGGCATCAAGGCCGAGGCGAACCCGGCGGTGATCCTCGGCTCGACCGACCAGAGCCCGTACGCGATGGCGCAGCTGTACCAGTTCCTGGCATCGGGCGGCGAGATCCAGCCGCTGCACGCGGTGCGTGGCGTCCTTGATCCGCAGGGCAAGCTGCTCAAGCGCTACGACAAGACCCCGGCACCGGCACAGGAAGGTGACTCGATTGCCGCCAACCTGATCAGCATCGGCCTGCAGCAGGTGGTGGCCAGTGGTACCGCGCAGCGTTTGAACGCCGATGGCCTGGGCCGCCTGCAGCCGGCCGGCAAGACCGGCACCACCAACGATGGCCGTGACAGCTGGTATGCCGGTTACACCGGCGATCACCTGGCGGTGATCTGGATGGGCAATGACCAGAACGAACAGGCCGGCCTGTATGGCGCCACCGGCGCGATGCGGGTGTGGTCGGGCATCTTCCAGCGCCTGCCGACGGCGCCGTTGAAGGTCAGCAACAAGGGCCTCGACTGGCAGCCGGTTGCGGCCACGGGAACCAACAGCACCGATGAAGGGTGCCCGGGTGCCCGCCGCTTCCCGTTCGTGGTGGGCTATGCGCCTGCGTATGAACCGTGCGCACCGGCGGCCTTGCCGGATGCGCAGGGCGGTGCGGAAGGCGAGGGCGGCGGCTGGCGCAGCTGGTTCGGCCTTGACCGTAAGCCCGAACCCGCCGCTGAACCTGCCGCAGCACCCGCTGCAGCGACTCCTCCTCCAAGCCGATGATGCCGATGACTATCCGTTCGCTGTTCCAGCCCTTGGTCCTGAGTGGCCTCAGCCTGGCCCTGGCGGCCTGCGTGAGCAGCGCGCCGCAGGTGGTCAAGCCGGTGGATACCACCACGCCCGCACAGCGGCTGGCAGCCGTGGAAGCCGCAGCCGGGCCGGATGACAAGGAACTGTCGGTGCAGCCACTGCGCGATTCCCAGGTTGAGGATCTGCGGCAGACGGCGCTGACCCAGCGCAAGGCCAATGATCTGGCTGGCGCGGCCGGCAGCCTGGACCAGGCGTTGCAGATCGTGGCCGGTGATCCGTCGGTATTGCAGGAACGCGCGGAACTGGCGCTGCTGCAGGGCCAGTGGGCGGAGGCGGAAACGTTCGCACGCAAGGCTGTGGACCTTGGCTCGAAGACGGGGCCGTTGTGCCGCCGGCACTGGGCGACGATCGAGCAGGCGCGCCTGGCGCGGGGCGAGAAGGAGAATGCGGTGTCCGCGCACGCGCAGATTGAAGGCTGCACGGTGCCGGGGATCAAGCGGTACTGAGTTTCCAGCCAACGGCGCAGCCCCTCGTGGCTGGCTGCCTGGTCGCGCAAAAGCCGCGCTGGCCGGGCAGGTTGGATTCGCGGGGGACGCCGTGAACCCATCCTTGGGGGCTTGGCCGCGGCATCCATGCCGCGGACACCCCCGCGAACCCAACCTGCCCGGCCTCTGACAGTTTCCGTGTGCGGTCAGCCACGGAAAAGAAAAAGAAAAATCAATAGCGGGTCGCGCGCTGCGCGCACTCGCAGGGGTCGGATCCGTTTTCCGCAGGAAAACGGATCCGACCCCTTCTACTTTCTCCGTTCCGCCAACTGCTTCCGCTCTGCCTTTGCATTCCGTCACCGGGAAACTGTCGAAGGGGGGGCTGTGGATTTGCGGGGTGTCCGCGGCATGGATGCCGCGGACAAGCCCCCAGGGATGGGTTTACGGCGTCCCCGCAAACCCACAGTCCCCCGCCAGCCCTCAGTCCAACCCAGAGCCATGAACAAACGCTGTTGCCGTTGCTTTTGCTTGTGCTCTGGCCTGAAACGGGTGCCGGGCAACGCCCGGCCGGGTATCCTTTCCACCTGATGTCCGACCTTGTCCATGCCAGCCGCGAAGCCCTCAGCGAAGGCGGCGCGCTCGCCTCCCATCTGGATGCGTTCGTCCCGCGTCCTGCGCAGCTGCGCCTTACCGAGGCCATTGCCGCGTCGATGCAGCAGCGCGACCTGCTGCTCGCCGAAGCCGGTACCGGCACCGGCAAGACCTTTGCCTACCTGGTGCCGGTGCTGCTGTCCGGAATGCGCACCATCATTTCCACCGGCACGCGCGCGCTGCAGGACCAGCTCTACCACCGTGACCTGCCGCGCGTGCGCCAGGCGCTGGGCGTCGGCCTGCGCAGCGCGTTGCTGAAGGGGCGCAGCAACTACCTGTGCCGCTACCGCCTGCAGCAGGCACGCGGCGAGCCGCGCTTCTCCAGCCCGGAACAGGCGGCACAGTTCCAGCGCATCCTGGCCTGGTCCGGCCGCTCGGAATCGGGCGATATCGCCGAACTCGATGGCCTGGCCGACGACTCGCCGCTGCTGCCGATGGTCACTTCCACCGTCGACAACTGCCTGGGCAACGAGTGTCCGTTCTGGGATGACTGCTTCGTCGTGCGGGCCCGCCAGCGTGCACAGGCCGCCGACTTGGTCGTGGTCAACCACCACCTGCTGCTGGCCGACCTGGCGCTGAAGCAGGAGGGCTTCGGTGAACTGCTGCCCGGTGCTCAGGCCTTCGTCATCGACGAGGCCCATCAGCTGCCCGAACTGGCCGCGCAGTTCTTCGGCGAAGGCTTCGGCATGCGCCCCTGGCAGGAACTGGGCCGTGACTGCCTTGTTGAAGCGCGCGGCGTGGGTGGCGCACAGTCTGCACTGCAGGAACCGGTCGATCATCTGCAGCAGGCATTGTCTGCACTGCGTGCTGCGATGGAGGGGCTGCCCGCGCGTGGCACCCAATGGCGCGCGCTGGCAATGCCGCAGGTACGCGAGGGTTTCGATGCGGTGATGTCCAGCCTGGTGGTGCTGGAGCTGGCATTGCAACCGCTGCGCGAAGCCGCTGCTGGCCTCGATGCCTGCCATGCGCGCGCACGTGAGGCGATTTCGCGGCTGGGCCGTTGGCTGGGGGATGAAGAACCCGCGCTCGACTTCGATGCCGATCCTGCAGAAGCGACCGCCGTCGCTGGTGACGTGCTCTGGTATGAATTGACCGCGCGCGGTTTCCGCTGCCAGCGCACGCCGATGGATGTGTCCGCACCGCTGCGCGAACATCGCGAGCGCAGCCATGCCGCATGGATTTTCACCTCCGCCACGCTGACCGTTGGCGGTGGCTTCGAGCACATCGCCACGCGCCTGGGCCTGGATGATCCGCAGACGCTGGTACAGCCCAGTCCGTTCAACTGGCCCGAGCAGGCACTGTGCTACCTGCCTGAAGGCCTGCCGGATCCGGCTGCGCGCGGTTTCGGAACCGCACTGATCCAGGTCCTGCGTCCGGTGCTGCAGGCGTCGCAGGGCAGGGCGTTCCTGTTGTTTGCTTCGCATCGTGCGCTGCGCGAGGCGGCCGAGGCGCTGCGTGATGGGCCCTGGCCGCTGTTCGTGCAGGGCGAAGCGCCGCGCGCGACCCTGCTGCAGCGTTTCCGCGAATCCGGCAATGGCGTGCTGCTGGGCTCGGCCAGCTTCCGCGAGGGCGTGGATGTGGTCGGCGAGGCATTGAGCGTGGTGGTGATCGACAAGCTGCCCTTCGCCACGCCCGATGATCCGGTGTACGAAGCGCGGCTGGATGCCATACGCACCCAGGGCGGCAATCCCTTCCGCGACGAGCAGTTGCCGCAGGCGGTGATTGCCCTGAAGCAGGGCGTTGGCCGCCTGATCCGCAGCGAGACTGACCGTGGCGTGCTGGTGCTGTGCGACCCGCGCCTGCTCAACCGGGGTTATGGCAAGGTCTTCCTGCAGTCGCTGCCGCCGTTCCGGCGAACCCGGGCCCTGGCCGATGTGCAGGCCTTCTTTGCGCCACAATGGGCGCCCGTGGCGGATGCCGCTGCCCCGACCGCCGCCGTGGCGGGGCCGGAGCCGGCTCCCGGCGCCACGTTCCCCCTGTTCTGACCCGATCCGATGAAACTGCTCGCCTTTGAAACCGCCACCGAAGCCTGTTCCGTAGCCCTGCATGTGGATGGGCAGGTACGGGAACGCTTCGAGATCGCCCCCCGCCGGCATGCCGAACTGAGCCTGCCGTGGGCGGAGGAGCTGCTGGCCGAGGCCGGCATCAGCCGCCGCCAGCTGGACGGCATCGCGCTCAGCCGTGGTCCCGGTGCGTTCACCGGTGTGCGCCTGGCGATCGCGTTGGCGCAGGGCATCGCGCTGGCGCTGGATCGGCCGTTGCTGCCGGTGTCGACGCTGCAGGTGCTGGCGCTGCGCGCGCCGGTGGAAGAGAAGCAGATCCTGTCGGCGATCGATGCGCGGATGGGCGAGTTGTACGTGGCACGCTTCGAGCGCGTGGATGGACTGCCGGTGGCGCGGGATGCCGAGCGCGTGTGCGTGCCGGCGGCGGTGTCGTTGCCGGATGCTGCGTCCGTCTACGGCGTCGGCACCGGGTTTGCCGCGGCCGAGGGCGCGCTGGTCGCGCAGCTGGGGGCTGGCCTGCGCCGCTTCGATGCAACGGCGCTGCCACGTGCAGCGGATGTGCTGGCACTGGCGGTACCGGCGTTCGCGCGCGGCGAAGGCATTGCGCCGGAGAAGGTCGAGCCGGCGTACCTGCGGGACAACGTGGCGCTGACGCTGGTCGAGCAGCAGGCGGCGCGGGATGCCAAGGCGAAGGCCAACGGCTGAGCCCCTCGTGGCGGGGTGGTGGGTCGCTGACAGCAGAAGCCGTGGGTTGGCCGGGCGGGGGGGCTGCGCAGGGGGCGCCGTGAATACGTCCATGTAGGCTCGGGCGCGCCACCCATGGCGCTTACGCCCCTGCGCAGCCCACCCGCCCGGCCACGGACAGTTTCCGTGCGCGTTCGCCACGGAAAATCAAAAGAAAATCAAATTCAAAAGCCGGTCGCTTCGCTCGCATCCACGCATGGCGTGGATCTGCCGTGCAGGCATGGCGTGGATGCATCGTGTCGACCAAGGTCGACAGCTACCAACAGCAAAGATGCGCCGCGATCGGTCAGGGGTGGGGCGGTGTGGGCTTGCAGGACCGTTGGCGCCATGGATGGCGCCATCGAGCCCCCATGGATGGGTTTACGGCGTGTCCTGCAAGCCCACACCGCCCCGCCAAACCGAACAGCCCAACCGCCGCTCTTGATCTTGACGTTGCAGTTGCCGTTGCTGTTGCTTGCAGCGGGTCCCGGGCCGCAGGCCCGGGCAGAAAACCTCACCGGTCGTCGCGCAGTTCGCCACCGGGCAGGAACACCCACGTGCGGGTGACCTGCAGGATGTCGATCTGGTCTTCGCTGTCGGGCAACGGCGGGAACGGTTGCGCCAGCTGGATCACCCGCAGCGCGGCCTCGTCCAGCAGCGGCGTGCCGCTGGACTTCAACACCCGGCTGCTTTCCACGCTGCCGTCGCGGCGTACCCCCACGCTGATCACCACCTGGCCACCCAGCCGGCGCTGCCGCGCTTCGTCGGGGTAGTTCAGGTTGCCGACCTGCTCGGCGCGGTCCACCCACGCACGCAGGTAATTGGCGTAGGCGTATTCACGCGTGCTGGCCGAAACGAATTTCCGGTTCGGCCGCTTGGCGTACTGCGCCGAACGCAGGTGCACTTCCGCCGCCAGCCGCGCCATTTCAGCATCGCGCTGTTCGCGCGCGGTCATCGGTGCATCCGGTGTTGGTTGCAGCGGGGTAGGGCGCGACTGCGCCACGGCCACGGTGTCCTGGCCATTGCGGCTGCTGACCACCCGCGCCTGCGGCGGCGGTACCGGTGCTGCCGACTGCTGCTGCTGGGGTACCGGACTGATGCCGGCCTGGGCCTGCGGCACGATGCCGGCCTGGTTGTCGCGGGGGCGCTGCGCACGATCGTGCTCGCCACCGCCTTCCTGGCTGGCGGCGGCCAGGAAATCGGCCTGCTTCGGGGTCAGCGCGGTGCGGGTCTGGCTGAAGATCACTTCCAGGGTCGGCACCAGGGGCGCGTCGCCTTTCACGGCAAAGCCGACCCCGAGGATCAGCAGGGCGTGCACCAGCACCGACAGGGCGATGGTGGCGCCCAGCCGCTGCGCTTCACGCGGCGGCGGGGCGAGGACGGCAGGTGCGGCATCCATCAGCGCAGATCGGCCTCGATCGCGTCGAACAGGGTGCCGGCGATGTTCAGGCCGTACTGCGCGTCCAGCTCGCGCACGCAGGTCGGGCTGGTCACGTTGACCTCGGTCAGGTAGTCGCCGATGACGTCCAGGCCGACGAAACGCATGCCACGACGCTTCATTTCCGGGCCGACCTGGGCGGCGATCCAGCGATCGCGTTCGCTCAGCGGACGGCCTTCGCCACGGCCACCGGCGGCCAGGTTGCCGCGGAACTCATCGCCCTGCGGAATGCGCGCCAGGCAGTAATCGACCGGCTCGCCATCGACCAGCAGGATGCGCTTGTCGCCGGCAGTGATGTCGGGAATGAACTTCTGGGCCAGGGCGAGCTTGCGGCCGCCGTCGGTCAGCGTTTCCAGGATCACGTTCAGGTTGGGGTCGCCCTGTCCGCTGCGGAAGATCGAGCGCCCGCCCATGCCATCCAGCGGCTTCAGTACCGCCTGGCCGTGTTCCAGCGCGAAGGCCTTCAGTGCCTTGGCGTCGCGGCTGACCAGGGTCGGCGGACAGCACTGCGGGAACAGCAGCGCGGCCAGCTTCTCGTTGTAGTCGCGCAGGCCCTGCGGGTTGTTGACCACGCACGCACCGGCTGCGGCAGCGACATCCAGCACCTGGGTGTCGTAGACATACTCGGCGTCGACCGGCGGGTCCTTGCGCATCAGCACGATCTGGCCGGGACCGAATTCGGTCCGGCTGAATGCGCCCAGCTCGTACCAGCCGGCCGGGTCGTCGCGCACCTGCAGGGGGGCGGTCCAGGCCACCGCCACCCCGCCTTCCAGCGCCAGCCCGCCCGGGCGCACGTAGTGCAGGGCATGGCCGCGGCGCTGGGCTTCCAGCAGCATGGCGAAGGTGGTGTCCTTGGCGATCTTGATGTGGGCGATGGGGTCCATCACCACGATGACGTTCAACGGCATGGGTGCACCTGTCAGGCAAGGCGTTGATGGTAGCGGCAACGCCGGCCGTGCGCCTCCCCGGCGATGTGCAACGCAGCGTCCCTTGCCGGGCTGCGCAGTGATTGCCAATCCGGTCACGTTCAGCCCGGCGCCACGCCCCGCGCCACGGACCGCCCTTGAAGCGGGCGCGGGAAGTGCGATATAGATACGCTTTCGCAGCGGCTCCCGCCAAAGATTGGGCCGTGCGCTTGGGGAATGGCAATGACTGAAAACACGACTGCGGGCGGGGAGCTCGCAGGACTCCGGGTGATGGTCATCGATGACTCGAAGACCATCCGCAGGACTGCGGAAACACTGCTGAAGCGCGAAGGCTGCGAAGTAGTGACCGCGACGGACGGTTTCGAGGCCCTGGCCAAGATTGCCGACCAGCAGCCGCAGATCATCTTCGTCGACATCATGATGCCGCGCCTGGATGGCTACCAGACCTGCGCACTGATCAAGGGTAACCAGCTGTTCAAGGCGACCCCGGTGATCATGCTGTCGTCCAAGGATGGTCTGTTCGACAAGGCGCGGGGGCGCATCGTCGGCTCGGAGCAATACCTGACCAAGCCATTCACGCGCGAAGAACTGCTGGGTGCCATCCGCACGTACGTCAACGCCTGACCAGGGGGGAAAGGCACAATGGCTCGTATCGTCCTGATCGAGGATTCACCGACCGACCGCGCGGTGTTCACCCAATGGCTGCGCCGTGCCGGCCATGAGGTGCTGGAAGCGGACAATGCCGAAGATGGCCTGCAGCTGGTCCGCGACCAGGTGCCGCAGCTGGTCTTGATGGACGTGGTGCTGCCGGGCATGAGCGGTTTCCAGGCGACCCGGGCGATGGCCCGCGACGCAGCGATCAAGCACATCCCGGTCATCATCGTCAGCACCAAGGCGATGGAAACCGACAAGGCCTGGGGGCTGCGCCAAGGCGCCGCCGATTACATCGTCAAGCCGCCGCGCGAGGAAGAACTCATCGCCCGGATCAACGAGCTGGTGGCCTGATGCGCTCGCCCTTCGACATTCTTGAAGCCTACGAACGGCGCAGCCTGGCCCACGCGGTGCAGCTGCCCGGGCGGCAGTTCGCCCAGGACCTGTGGCGTGGCGTCGGTTTCCGTGTTGGCCAGCGTCGGCTGGTGTCCGATTTCCGCGAAGTGGTGGAGATCGTGCCGATGCCGCCGGTGACCCCGGTGCCATGCGCGCAGCCGTGGCTGCTGGGCGTGGGCAACCTGCGCGGCAACCTGTTCCCGGTGGTCGACCTGAAGTACTTCCTGGAAGGGGCGCGCACCGTCCAGCAGGAAGGCCAGCGCGTGCTGATCATGCGCCAGGCCGGTGGCGACGTCGCCCTGACCATCGATGAACTGTTCGGCCAGCGCAGCTTCGAGCTGACCCAGCAGATCGAGGCCGGTTCACTGGCCGAAGGACGCTACGGGCACTTCGTCGATCGCGCTTTCCATGCCGATGGCAACGACTGGGGCGTGTTCTCGCTCTCGCTGCTGTCGCGTACCCCTGAATTCCGGCAAGCCGCGGCCTGAGGCCGGGCATCGCCCCCTGCATTGAAAATCGAGGTTGAACGATGAGTACTGCTTCGGATGCCACCAAGTCCGGCAAGCTGCGGCTGGGCGGCAGCAACCTCTGGCTGGCGCTGCTGGCCCTGTCGATGATCCTGTTCGGTGTGAACACCGGCGTGTCCACCTGGCAGGGCAGCCGCCTGGCCGATGCCGGTTCCAAGGCCGCGGACCTGCAGGTGCTGTCGCAGCAGCTGGCCAACCAGGGCCGTGACGCGGTCGGCGGCAACGCGCAGGCCTTCACCGCCTTCAAGGCCACCCGCAACGCGATCGAGCAGAACGTGTCGACCCTGCAGGGCCGCTACGGCAACGAGCCGGGCGTCTCCCGGGCGATCTCGACCCTGGCCGACACCTGGACGCCGCTGGGCAAGCAGGCAGGCCAGCTGGTGGCCAGTGAACCGGCAGTGCTGGCCCTGGCCGGCAACGCCAACAACTTCTCCGGTGCGGTGCCGGGCCTGCAGGCCCAGTTGAACGAACTGGTGCGTGCGATGTCCGCCTCCGGCGCCCCGGCGTCGCAGGTCTACAGCGCCCTGCAGCAGGTGGTGGTCGCCGGTTCGATGGCGCGTCGCGTGACTGAAATCCGCGCCGGCGGCACGGCTGCGGCCGCTGCCGGTGACGCGCTGGCCCGCGACATCACCGTGTTCTCGCAGGTGCTCGACGCGCTGCGCAATGGCAACGAGGACCTGGGCATCACCGCGGTGCGCGGCGCTGCCGCCGTCGCTGCGCTGGAGCAGTCGCAGCAGAAGTGGCAGGCGATGAAGCAGGACGCCGACGCGATCCTGGCCAGCTCGCGCCAGCTGTTCGCGGCGCAGTCCGCTGCCTCCGCACTGGGCCAGGGTTCGGCGAAGATGCTGACCGACAGCCGCAAGCTGTTCGAAGCCTTCTCCTCGTTCGGTTCGGTGTCCGACACCCGCCTGTTCCCGAATTTCTGGATCGGCGTGGTGTCCGGTGCGCTGTCGCTGATCGCGATCATCGGTTTCGTCTCCACCAACGTGCGCAGCCGCTCGCGCGAGCAGGAACTGCGCTACCAGACCCAGGTGGAGTTCAACAGCCGCAACCAGCAGGCGATCATGCGGCTGCTGGACGAAATCTCCTCGCTCGGTGAGGGCGACCTGACGGTGAAGGCCTCGGTGACCGAGGACATGACCGGCGCGATCGCGGACGCCATCAACTACGCGGTGGATGAACTGCGCCACCTGGTGACCACCATCAACGACACCTCGGCCAAGGTCGCGCTGTCGACCCAGGAAACGCAGGCCACCGCGATGCAGCTGGCCGAAGCGGCCGGCCACCAGGCCAACCAGATCACCTCGGCATCGGACCGGATCGGCGAAATCGCCGCCAGCATCGAACAGGTATCGCGCAACTCGGCCGAGTCGGCCGACGTGGCACAGCGTTCGGTGGTGATCGCCGCCGAAGGCGCCGGCGTGGTCCGCGAGACCATCCAGGGCATGGACCAGATCCGCGACCAGATCCAGGAGACCTCCAAGCGCATCAAGCGACTGGGCGAATCCTCGCAGGAGATCGGCTCGATCGTGGAACTGATCAACGACATTTCCGAGCAGACCAACATCCTGGCATTGAACGCGGCCGTGCAGGCGGCTTCGGCCGGTGAAGCCGGTCGTGGTTTCGCGGTCGTGGCCGACGAAGTGCAGCGCCTGGCAGAACGCACCTCCGGTGCGACCCGACGTATCGAGAACCTGGTGCAGGCCATCCAGGCCGACACCAACGAAGCGGTCACCTCGATGGAACAGACCACCGCCGAAGTGGTGTCCGGTGCACGCCTGGCCGAGGACGCCGGCACCGCGCTGACCGAGATCGAGCGCGTGTCCAACGCACTCAATACCCTCATCAAGAACATCTCCATCGCCGCCCAGCAGCAGTCGTCGGCGGCGTCGGACATCACCCGCACGATGGGCGTGATCCGCCAGATCACCGGCCAGACCTCGCAGGGTGCCGGGCAGACCGCCGAGTCGATCGGCCACCTGGCGCAGCTGGCGGCCGACCTGCGTCGTTCGGTCGCCGACTTCAAGCTGCCGGCGTGACACGGGCAGGGCGGCGAGCAAGGAACCAGTCGATGAAGCATTTCCATTCCCCACGCCAGGATCCGCGCGACCGTCGCGCGGCGGCGACCGGAGCGCATCCATGAGCAGCCTGCGCGATGCGATGAGCCACGCAGCCCTGGGCTGGGTCAAGCCCGAGCTGGACGAGACCCTGCGCCTGGTGCGCAGCGAGGTCGAGTACTTCGCCGAAGATCCGGCCGACAGCAGCCGCATGCGCATCTGCGCCGGCTACCTGCACCAGGTGCAGGGCACGCTGCGCATGGTCGAACTGTATGCACCGGCGATGGTGGCCGAGGAGCTGGAACAGCTCGCCATCGCCGTCGGCAAGGGCGAGGTCGCCGAGCGCGACGAGGCCTGTGCCACTCTGATGCGCGGCAGCGTGCTGCTGCCCGATTACCTGGAGCGCCTGCAGAACGGACACCGTGACATCCCGATCGTGCTGCAGCCGCTGCTCAACGAGATCCGCGCCGCCCGTGGCGAAGCGCTGATCAACGACAGCGTGCTGTTCGCGTTCGCGCCCGATTCGGTGACCGCCACCGAAGCGGAACTGGACCATGCACGCGGCAGCCTCAGCGGCCGCAACCGCGAGCTGCTGGATACCGTTGGCAACGCGGTCAAGGAAGAACTGCTGCAGGTCAAGGACGCGCTGGACCTGCACCTGCGTACCGACGGGTCGCCGCAGCAGCTGCAGGAGCAGGTGACCAAGCTGGGTTCGGTGGCCGATACGCTGGGCATGCTCGGCCTGGGCGCTGCGAGGGGCGTGGTCGTGCAGCAGCGCGACGCGCTGCGCGGGGTCGTCGAGGGCCGCCAGCAGATCGACGAAGACATGCTGCTGGATATCGCCGGTGCGCTGCTCTATGTCGATGCATCGCTGGATGACCAGGTCGCACACCTCGGTGCCAGTGGCAGTGGCCAGGATGATCCGAGCGCGGTGGAGAACCGGCGCACGGTGGAAGTGCTGGCGCACGAGGCGATCGCCAATTTCGCCGCCGCCCGCGAGCATTTCGTCGCTTTCATCGAAACCAGCTGGAACCACGCCGAACTGCAGGACGTGCCACGCCTGCTCGGCGATGTCTCCGGCGCATTGCGCATGCTCGACCTGGGCACCGCGGCAGACTATCTGCGCGGCGTGCAGCAGTACATCGAAGCCGAACTGATCGGTCGTCAGCGGGTGCCCAGTGGTCGCCAGCTGGACACCCTGGCCGACGCCATGGCCAGCCTGGAGTACTACCTGGAAGCCCTGCGTGACCGCCGTCCGGGTCGCGAGGACATCCTCGACATCACCCGCAGCAGCCTGGAAGCGCTGCGCTACTGGCCGCTGCCCGAGCGCGGCGTGGTCGCTGCCGAAGACGTGCAGCCGGTCATGCGCGAAGCTGTGGTCTTGCCAGCCGAGCCGCTGCAGATCGAACCGCTGGATATCGACGTGCAGGCCTCCGCGCCGGCACCGGGTGACGTGCCGGCGCCGCTGCCCGATTTCACCTTCGACCCGCTGCCGGAGGCTACGCCCGCCGACAACGGCCTGATGTTCGGATCGCTGGGTACGCCAGCGTTGTCGGCCGAACCGCACGGCACCCCGCCGCCCCTGTTGTTCGCTGCCTCCAGCGCCCCCGCGCCGGAAGTGCCGCAGTGGGAACTGGGCGGATTCGACGCGCCGGCAGGTAGTACTGCCGAACGCAGCGACGAGCGTGCGCCGACGTTCGACAGCTTCGATCCGGTCAGTTTCGATGCCGTCTCCGCCGAACAGTCCGACGCTGCTGCCTGGACGTTGTCCGAAGCGCCGGTGCCGGAAGAGGGCGGCACGCAGGCAAGCGCCGTAGACGGCAATGATGACGCCTTCCTGGCGACGTCGTTGGACGAGGCGTCGTCTGCCGCGTCGCTGGACGTGGTCATTTCGCCGGCCTTCGATCCGGTTGCCGCCGAGCAGGACGGCCAGACGTCGCTGAGCGACGATGTGGTGTTCCGTTTCGACAGCAGCCTGCTGCACAACGCCGATGACGTGTTGTCGCTGGAGACAATGGAAACGCTGTCGTTGGACGACGAGCAGGCCTCGCCTGCGACGCTGGAGTTCATTGACGCCGGTGTGGTGGCGCAGGCCGACGATGGCCTGGCCATCACCGAACGGCTCGACTCCACCGTTGACGGCGACGCGGCGACCGATGCGGCAGTCTACGTCGCACCGGCCGCTGATCTGCCCACATCCGAAGACCTGCCGGCATCGGCGGCTGTGCCGACCGTGGCGCTGGTCGATGTGGATACCATCGCGCCGATCGACTTCAGCGAGGCCGATGCGCAGTTCTTCGCAGAGCTGAATGCCGCCGCCGCCGGCTTCAATCCGCAGGCCATGCCGGCCGCCGTCGTGCCGACTGAGACCGTGCCGCCGGCCGTGGCCGAGGGCGGGTTCGATGCGGGCTTCGACGACGATGCCGAGAACATCGACCAGGACATCCGCGAGGTGTTCCTGGAAGAATTCGACGACGAGCTGGGCAATCTCGGCACGCTGCTGCCGGCATGGCGCATGCAACCGGACAACATGGACCGGCTGCGGCCGATCCGCCGCATTTTCCACACACTGAAGGGCAGTGGCCGCTTGGTCGGCGCACGTACCCTGGGTGAGTTCGCGTGGAAGATCGAGGGCATGCTCAACCGCGTGCTCGATGGCACCCGTGCCCCCACGCCGGCGGTACTGGCGATGGTCGATCACGCATACACGGCACTGCCGCAGTTGAACGCGGCGCTGCGCGATGGCCAGCGGGTCAGCGTCGACCTGCAGGCGATGCAGGCCATCGCCGATCGCGTGGGTGCAGGCGAAGAAACGTTCTACGTTGCGCTGCCGGGCGCCACCGCGCCGACGGCCGAGGCGCCGACCGATGCTGCCGCGCCGCTGGACAGCGCCGTGCCGGATGTCGATGCCCCCGCACAGAGCGCTGTCGAAGCGCCGGGTACCCCGGCCAACATCGACAGCGTGCTGCGTGAGATTCTGGAGGCCGAGGTGGAACTCCACCAGGCCACGCTGCAGGGCTGGTTGCGCTCGGCGCAGCAGGCGCCACAGCCGGTCAGCGATGCGTTGCTGCGCGCGGTGCACACCATGAACGGTGCCTTCGCGATGACCGAGGTGCCGGAAATCACCGCCGTCACTGGCGGCGCCGAGTCGTACATCAAGCGTGCACTGGCTGCAGAAGTGGTGCCGGGTGATGACGCCGTGGCAGCCCTGGACGAGACCGCGCAGGCGATCAACGCGACCATGGACGCGCTGCAGGCCGAGCAGCCGCGGATTGCGCCGCAGGCTGAACTGGCGCAGCGCCTGCAGGCGCTGGCCGGCGAGCTGCCGGAAGCACGCTGGCCGATGGCCGGGCTGGACGTCGAGGATGAAGACGAAGACCCGCTGCTTCCGCTGGTCGCAGAAGCGGATGCCGCCGACGCCGACATGGTCGCGCCGGTGCATGCGGTGGAGAGCGAGCCGGAGGTCGAACGCGACACCGGTGCCGAGGTGCTGGAGGCGCTGCAGGTCAGCGAGGACGCGTTGAGCGATGCGGGCCTGGAGTCCGCCGAATTGACCGGCAGCGATGATCTGTCGCGCTACTTCGATGCAGGGTGGCCGTCGATGCCGGACGGCCCGGCGCCGCAGTCGACGCTGGAAGTGGCTGCTTCCACGCTCGTTGCCACGGAAATTGAAGCTGGACAGGCGGTGGCGACATCGGAAGAAACCGCATTGGAAGACACCGCGCTGACTGCGGCGGATGATCTGTCGCCGTATCTGGATGCCAGTGCGCTGCCGGTTGACGACCGCGATCCGGATGTCCTGGATGTCGCAAACGACCTGAATACGCCGCTGCCATCCACACCTGAAACGGCGGTGGATGAAGACGCTGCTGCGCTGCCGCTCGACAGCGAGCTGTCCAGCCTGCAGGATGAAATGGCTGTGCCGGGCTTCGCAGACCCGGTCACGCTGGAAGCCGCGCTCGAGGCCGGCCTTCACGTGATCGACGAGGAGCAGGGCCAGGACGAAGACGGGCAATGGCCCGTGCTCGGCCTGCAGGCCAGCGAACTCGCGCCTGGCGAGGCGGAAGCCTTTGCCGAGGATGCGGACGTCGGCGGGGAGGCGGCGGTCGGTGAAGGAGAGAGCACCGACCAGCCGTCCCCGGCGACGGTGGAAGACGTCGGGGCCGCGGAGACGGCGCAGGACGCCATTTCGCCCTCGCGTTTCTTCGAGCTGGAAGATGCTCCGGGCCAGGCTGCCGCGGCAGACAGCGGCATGATCGTGGTGCCGGTCGCGGCAGAGGCTGCGGCGGTCGAGGTCGAACCTGTCGCCTTCGACAGCGTCGATGCGGCGGTGCCGGCGGATGCGCCCCTGCCCGAAGCCCAGACCGAAGAAGCCCAGACCGACTCCGAATCCGAAGACAGCGCCGACCTGCTCGACTTCAGCATCTATGATCGCGAGCTGGTCGACATCTTCGTCGAGGAAGGCAAGGACCTGCTGGATCATTGCGATGGGCTGATCAGCGAGCTGCGCGAAGCGCCGCAGGATCGCGAAGCCCTGGCCGGCCTGCAGCGCGATCTGCATACGCTCAAGGGCGGCGCGCGCATGGCGGGCATCAATGCCATCGGTGATCTCGGCCACAGCATCGAATCGCTGCTGGAGGCTGTCGCTGGCGGGCGCACCGAGATCGAACGTCGTGATGTGCAGTTGCTGGAACGCGGTTTCGACCGTCTGCACCAGCTGCTGACCCGTACCGGCGAACATCGCATCGTCGAGCCGGCACAGGATCTGCTCGACGCCTTTGAAGCACGCACCACCACCGACATCACCGCCGCTGCCAGCGCAGCTGCAGCCAGTGCTGTCGTCGTGGCGGAGCAGGCCCCGCAGGCGGCTCCGGCCGTGGCCGTGGTCGATGCCCCGTTGTCGGCACCGTTGCCGGTGGAAGGTTCCAGCGAGGAAGACCCGCTGGCCCGTCCGCAGCAGGAACAGGTGCGTGTGCGCGCCGACCTGCTCGACCGCCTGGTCAACCACGCCGGTGAAGTGGCGATCTATCGTTCGCGCCTGGAACAGCAGCTCGGCGCCTTCCGTGGCGCGATGGGCGAACTGGAACGCACCAATGCGCGTCTGCGCGACCAGCTGCGTCGCCTGGACCTGGAAACCGAAGCGCAGATCGTGGCCCGCTACCAGCGCGAGCAGGACCAGGCCGACCAGAAGTTCGATCCACTGGAACTGGACCGTTTCTCCACCCTGCAGCAGCTCAGCCGCGCGCTGAACGAGTCGGCCGCCGATCTGGGTGGCCTGCAGGGCGTGCTGGATGACCTGTCGCGCCAGTACGATTCGCTCCTGCAGCAGCAGTCGCGTGTCAGTTCGGAACTGCAGGATGGCCTGATGCGCGCGCGCATGGTGCCGTTCGACGGTCTGGTGCCGCGCCTGCGCCGGGTGGTCCGCCAGGCCGGCATGGATACCGGCAAGCAGGTCCACCTGACCCTGGAAGGCACCCACGGCGAACTCGACCGCAACGTGCTCGATCGCATGGTCGCGCCGCTGGAGCACATGCTGCGCAACTCGGTTGCCCATGGCCTGGAAGCGCCGGAACAACGTCGTGCCGCCGGCAAGCCGGAAGAAGGCGAAATCGCCATCCGTCTGCACCGCGAGGGCTCGGAAATCGTACTGGACGTGGCCGATGATGGCGCTGGCCTGGATCGTGAAGCGATCCGCCGTCGCGCCATCGACCGCGGCCTGCTGCCTGCCGATGCACAGCCGAGCGAACAGGAACTGGACAACCTGATCTTCGCGTCGGGCTTCTCCACCGCCGACCAGGTCAGCCAGCTGGCGGGCCGTGGCGTCGGCATGGACGTGGTCGGCAACGAAGTGCGCCAGCTCGGCGGCTCGGTCGACATCCAGTCGGTGCGTGGCCAGGGCGTGCGTTTCACCCTGCGCCTGCCGCAGACGCTGGCGGTCACCCAGGCGGTGTTCGTGCAGATCGGCGAAACCACCTTCGCGGTGCCGGTCGCCTCGGTCAGTGGTATTGGCCGCCTGTCGCACGAGCGCTTCGAAGCAGCCGACAGCAGCTACCGGTACGGTGGCGAAGACTATCCGCTGTACGACCTCGGCAGTCTGGTCGGCCAGGCCCCGGCACGCGCTGACGGCCAGGCCCAGGTGCCGCTGCTGCTGGTCCGCGCCGGCGACCTGCGCGCCGCCGTTGCGATCGATCAGGTGCTGGGCAACCGCGAAGTCGTGGTCAAGCCGGTGGGCCTGCAGATCGCCTCGGTGCCGGGCATCTACGGCGCCACCATCACCGGCGATGGCCGCGTGGTGGTGATCCTGGACGTGGCCCCGCTGGTGCGTCGTTTCCTGGCCAACCCGACCGCGCCGGTGCTGGTCAACGCACCCCGCCAGGAACGGCAGGTGCCGTTGGTGATGGTGGTGGACGATTCGCTGACCATGCGCAAGGTCACCGGCCGCATCCTGGAGCGTCACAACTTCGAGGTGAGCGTCGCCCGCGATGGCGTCGAAGCCCTGGAACAGCTGGAAGAGCGCGTGCCGGACCTGATGCTGCTGGACATCGAAATGCCGCGGATGGACGGCTACGAGCTGGCCACCGCGATGCGTGCCGACCCGCGCTACAAGGACGTGCCGATCGTGATGATCACCTCGCGCAGCGGCGACAAGCACCGCCAGCGCGCCTTCGAAATCGGTGTGCAGCGCTACCTGGGCAAGCCGTACCAGGAACTGGACCTGATGCGTAACGTGTACGACTTGCTGGGGATTGCCCGTGTCCGTGAGTGACCTCGATCCGGTTCCGGCCGTAGCCCTGCTGGCGCGCCCGGGTGCGGCGCGTGAGCGCCTGCGCGAGGCGTTGGCCCATGCCGACGTGCAGATCGTGCTGGAAGACGATCCCATGACGCTCGAGCCGCAGGCGCTGCATGATGCACGCCCGCAGTTCGTGGTGATTGCGCTGGAAGCGGCCATTGAAGACGCGCTGGAGCGCCTGGAACCGGCGCTGTCGGCGCCCGGCTTGACCCTGGTGTTCGATGAGGCTGAACTGGCCGCGCGTCGCGATGGTTGGGAAGCGCAGCGCTGGGGCCGTCACCTTGCCGCCAAGCTGCACGGCCACCAGCAGGTGCTGCCGCCCGGCGCCGAGGACGAACCGGCACTGCAGCTGGAGCCGGGCCTGCCCTCGACGCCGCCGGTGCCGAAGGAAACCGCGCTGCAGCCGCACCTGGAACAGGCCCGTTCGTGGGCCGACGACGTGCCGGCTGATGGTCTCTATTCGCCGCCGGCACACCTGCACGAGCCCGTCGCGCTTGAGCAGGCGCTGGCTGCGCTGCAGCCGGTGCTGCCGGAAACGGCAGCGCCTGTGCAAGCCGCACCGGAACCGCCGCCGGTACCGGCAGCTGCGCCGTCGGTATTCACCGACCACACGGCCTGGTCGCTGGTTGACGAGGCCAGCGACGCGCCGGCAGTTGCATCGGCTGCCACCTCGACCGAATCGGCGGAACCTGCATTCGATACCGGACATCTTTCACTGGTCGACCTGGACGCTGCCGCGCCTGCAGGCAGTCGCTCCGGCGCACTGCTGGTACTGGCCGGTATCGGCGGTCCCGATGCGTTGCGTCGCCTGCTCGCTGCACTGCCCAGCGGGCTGGCCGTGCCGGTGCTGGTGCACATGCGCCTGAACGGCGGCCGCTACGGCAACCTGGTCAAGCAGATGGCGCGCGTATCGCCGCTGCCGGTGCAGCTGGCCGAATCCGGCCAGCGCGCCATCGCTGGCGAAGTGCACGTGCTGGCCGATGACATCGGCGTGCACGCTGCTGCCGATGGCCTATATTTCCAGAGCGAAGCGCAGGGCATCTCGATTGCCGCGTTGTCGGCCGAGCACAGCGCGCTGGTGCTGCTCAGCGGTGCCGATCTGGCCCATGTGGGCCCGGCGTTGGACCTCGCCGCCGCCGGTGCCTGGGTGGCCGGGCAGGTGGGCGAAGGCTGCTACGACCCGGCTGCGGCGACGGCGGTGGTCGCCGCCGGCATGGTGGCCGGTGAACCGCAGGAACTGGCGCAGGTGATCGCCGCGCGCTGGGGCCTGGATGACGACGGAGATGCCGCATGAGCTACGCCAGCAATGATGAGATCCGTGGCGTCCTGATCTCGGCCGGTGCCGAACGGGTTCTGCTGCCCAATGCAACCGTGGCCGAGATGATGTCGCGGGTGCCGGTGCAGGCGGTCGCCGACGCGCCGCGCTGGCTGGTGGGTGAGATCGGCTGGCACGGCTGGCAGGTGCCCCTCGTGTCGTTCGCACGGCTCTCCGGGTTGGGCGAAGAGACGGTGGCCGGCCACAACAAGGTGGTGGTGCTCAAGACCCTCAACGGCAACCCGCAGCGCCCCTACTACGCGCTGTTGACGCAGAGCTTCCCGCAGCTGATTTCGGTACCGCGCGATGGCCTGCTGGCCGACGCGTCCGAGGAAAACCTGCCTGACATCGTGCACATGCGCGTGCTGCTGGGTGAACAGAGCGCGCTGTTGCCGAATCTCGACGCGCTGGAAGCTGCGCTGGATTCGCTGACGGCCTGACCGGAATCCGCCGGGCCATGCCCGGCGAGCGCAGCGGCCACCGGACCGGTAGCGCCGGGCCATGCCCGGCGAGCGCAGCGGCCACCGGACCGGTAGCGCCGGGCCATGCCCGGCGAGCGCAGCGGCCATCGGACCGGTAGCGCCGGGCCATGCCCGGCGAGCGCAGCGGCCATCGGACCGGTAGCGCCGGGCCATGCCCGGCGAGCGCAGCGGCCACCGGACCGGTAGCGCCGGGCCATGCCCGGCGGGCGCAGCGGCCACCGGACCGGAGCCTTACCCCAGATCGCCCAGCCGTGCCTGCAACGCTGCGATCGCGGCCAGGCCTGCGGTTTCCGTGCGCAGGATGCGAGGGCCCAACTGCAGGCCCTGGAAGCCTGCGGCGGCGAGCTGCTCACGGTCACGCGGCGACCAGCCACCTTCCGGGCCGATGGCGATCACCACGCCGCCGGCCGGCGCTGCCTGCAGTGTCGACAGCCGGTGCGCTCCCAGCGGGTCCAAGGTCAACCGCAACGTATCGGCAGGCAGTGCCGCGCTGGCCTGTGCCAGCGACTGCGGCGGTCCTACCTGCGGAATGCGCGCACGACCGGACTGCCCGCAGGCCGACTGCACGACGTTGTTCCAGTGCGCCACGCGTTTTTCCGCGCGAGCTGCATCCAGCTTCACTTCGGTGCGCTCGGCATTCACCGGCACGATGGCGCTCACCCCCAGTTCGGTGGCCTTCTGCAGGATCAGGTCCATCTTCTCGCCGCGTGCAATCCCCTGCAGCAGGGTGATGGTCAGCGGCGACTCGTTGGCGATCACCTGCACCGCGTCGATGCGTACCTGTACCTCGCGTTTGCCGGCCATGGTCAGCGTCGCGGTGTAGTCATGGCCATCGCCGTTGAACAGCACGCAGGTATCACCCTCGCGCAGGCGCATCACCCGCACCAGGTGGTTGGCCGTCTCTTCCGGCAGGGTCACGGTCTGGCCGCTGTGCAGCGCCAGGTCGATGGGGCAGCGGGTCACGCGCATGCAATCGCCTCGTCGATGGCCGCCAGCGTGGTATGCGCCAGCAGCTCCAGTTGTTCATCGTCCACGCAGTACGGTGGCATCCAGTACAGCACGTTGCCCAGCGGGCGCAGCACCACGCCGCGCTTCAGCGCCGCCTTGTAGGCGTGCAGCCCCAGCCGCAGGGCCGGATCGAAGGGCGTGCGCTTGTCACCGTTGCGGGTCAGTTCGAAGGCCACCACCATTCCGGCCTGGCGCACATCAGCCACGTGCGGATGGTCGGCAAACGGCGCAGCCAAGGTGCCCATCACCGAGGCGATGCCGCGATTGCGCGCGATCACATCGTCCTCGCCGAAGATGTCCAGCGTGGCCAGCGCCGCCGCGCAGGCCAGCGGATTGCCGGTGTAGCTGTGCGAATGCAGGAAGGCACGTTCGCGCGAATCATCAAGGAAGGCGTCGTACAGCGCCTGCGTGGCCAGCACCGCAGCCAAGGGCAGGAAACCACCGGTCAGGCCCTTGGACAGGCACAGCAGGTCCGGCATCACCCCGGCCTGCTCGCAGGCGAACATCGTGCCGGTGCGGCCGAAGCCGGTGGCGATCTCGTCGGCGATCAGGAACGCACCATGGGCGTCACACAGTTCACGCACGCGCTGCAGATAGGCCGGATCGTGCATGCGCATGCCACCGGCACACTGCAGCCGTGGCTCCAGGATCACCGCGCAGATCTCGCCCGGATGCTGGTCGAACAGCGTGGCCAGGCCATCGGCGGCCTGGCGTGCGCGGTCGGCCGCACTCTGCCCGGGCTCGGCCAGGTAGGCGTCGGGCGAGGGCGCAAACAGGCCCTCGGCCAGCAGCGGCGCGTAGACCCGGCGGTACAGCGGAATGTCGGCCAGTGCGAGGGCGCCCAGCGTCTCGCCGTGGTAGCCGTTTTCCAGCGAGACGAAGCGCGTGCGCCGGGTCTCACCGCGGTTCTGGAAATACTGGAAGGCCATCTTCAGCGCCACTTCGACGCCGGCCGAACCGTTGTCGGCGTAGAACACCTTGGCCAGTGGCGCGCGGCCGGGCTGGCGAGGCGCGAGGGCCAGCAGGCGCTCAGCCAGGGTGATCGCGGGCTCGTGGCCGAACCCGGCCAGCATCACCTGTTCCAGCTGCCCGGCCTGGGCAGCGATGGCAGCGCCGATGCGCGGCTCGGCATGGCCGAACAGGTTGGTCCACCAGCTGCTGACCGCATCCAGGTAGCGGTTGCCGTCGTGATCGATCAGCCAGGCGCCTTCGCCGCGGGCGATCGGCACCAGCGGCAACGTGTCCGGATGCTCGCGCATCTGCGTGCACGGGTGCCACAGGACCTTGAGGTCGCGTTGCCGCCAGTGCTGGACCAGCGGAGAGGGGGTTGGGTCTGCTAGCATTTCGGGCTCATGAACATGTTGCTGCCTGCACATTCTATCGGCCTCGGCGCACGCGCCGTCTGCCCCGGAGATTCCGCGTGAACGATGACCGCGCAAGGCGTCCTCTGCCGATCATCCATCGGATCACCGACGAGGAGAACGGGCCCTTCCAGCGCCAGCACCTGGACCTGGAGTTCTCCAACGGCGAACGCCGCCGCTTCGAACGCCTGGTCAGCCGTGGCCATGGCGCGGTGGTGGTGGTGCCGATGCTGGATGAAGAAACCGTGCTGCTGGTACGTGAATACGCGGCCGGCATGCACCGCTACGAGCTTGGCCTGGTGAAGGGCCGGATCGATGCCGGCGAAACGCCGGAGCAGGCCGCCGACCGTGAGCTGAAGGAAGAGGCCGGCTATGGCGCTCGGCGGGTCGACGTGCTGCGCGCGATGACCCTGGCGCCGACCTACATGAGCCATCAGTCCTGGCTGGTGGTCGCGCGCGACCTGTATCCGGAGAAGCTGGCCGGCGACGAGCCGGAGGAACTGGAAGTGGTGCCGTGGAAGCTGGCCGATCTGGACCAGTTGATGCTGCGCGAGGACTTTTCCGAAGGGCGTTCGCTGGCGGCGCTGTTCATCGCCCGCCAGTGGCTGCAGGGAGCACGATGATCAAGCTGACCACGGAACTGCGCGAAACCGCGATCGCCATCGCCCAGGAAGCCGGGCAGGCGATCATGCAGGTCTACAGCAACGGTTTCGATGTGACACTCAAGGACGACGACAGCCCGGTCACCGCTGCCGACCTTGCCGCCGACCGGGTGATCCAGCAGGGGCTGCGCCAGCTGACACCGGACCTGCCGATCCTGTCGGAGGAGTCGCCGCTGGTGCCCTGGGAGCAGCGTCAGCACTGGGGCGCGTACTGGCTGGTCGACCCGCTTGATGGCACCCGCGATTTCGTCAAGCGCAATGGCGAGTTCAGCGTCAACATCGCGCTGATCTACCAGGGCGCGCCGGCCTTCGGCGTGGTCCAGTCGCCGGTCACCGGCATTGTCTGGCACGCGATGCGAGGCGAGCTGGCGTATCGCCGGCAGGGTGTGCATGACACCGTGCTGCGTACCCGTACACCCGCGACTGCGCCCCTTCGCGTTGCCGCCAGCCGCTCGCATCGTTCAGCGGAGACGAATGCCCTGCTGGCCCGCATGGGCGACATCGAGACCGTGGTGCAGGGCTCTTCGCTGAAATTCTGCCGGATCGCCGAAGGCGGACTGGATGTCTATCCGCGGCTGGGCCCGACCTCCGAATGGGATACCGCTGCTGGCCAGTGCGTGCTGCACGCGGCCGGTGGCGCGGTGCTCTCGGTCGGGACCGGCAAGCCGTTCCGCTACAACCGCCGGCCGACGCTGTTGAACGGCGATTTCATGGCGCTGGGCGATACCAGCCTGCCGTGGCGGGACTGGTTGTCCGATTGATCCAGGAGAAACGCATGAGCACGCACGAAACCCCTGCCACCGGCAACGCCAGCGCGGAGCTGGAGCGCCTGCTGGCCATCATGGCGCGCCTGCGCGACCCGCAGGGTGGCTGTCCCTGGGATCTGGAACAGAACTTCGCCACCATCGCCCCCTATACGATCGAAGAAGCCTACGAAGTGGCCGACGCGATCGATCGGGGCGACCTCGACGACCTCTGCGATGAACTGGGTGACCTGCTGCTGCAGGTCGTGTTCCATGCGCGCATGGCTGAAGAACAGGGTGCGTTTGCCTTCGCCGAGGTCGCGCGCGCGATCAGCGATAAGATGCAGCGGCGGCACCCGCATGTGTTTGCCGATGTCAGCGTCGACGATGCCGACGGCGTGATGCGTAACTGGGACGCGATCAAGCGTGCTGAGCGCGCGGCAAAGGGCGATCAGGACACCTCGGCGCTGGCCGGGATCTCCCGTGGCCTGCCGGAATGGCAGCGGGCGGTGAAGCTGCAGTCGCGCGCGGCCAAGGTGGGGTTCGACTGGCCCGGTCCGCTGCCGGTACTGGACAAGGCGGCCGAGGAACTGCAGGAACTGCGCGAAGAGTTCGAACGCGGTGACATCGTGCGCAACAAGGCGCGCCTGCAGGAGGAACTGGGTGACCTGCTGTTCGTGTGCGCCAACCTGGCGCGCCATGCGGACATCGATCTGGGTGCCGCGCTGCGTGGGGCCAACCACAAGTTCGAACGTCGCTTCCGTTCGATGGAGGCGCAGGCCGAGGCACAAGGCGATTCGCTGGCCGCACTCGATCTGGATGCGCAGGAAGCGCTCTGGCAGCACGCCAAGGCCACCGAAAAAGCGTGAAAACGCTCGGTCTGTTCCTGCTGACCGCGCTGGCCGAGATCATCGGCTGCTACCTGCCGTGGCTGTGGCTGCGCAAGGGTGGCAGTATCTGGCTGCTGTTGCCGGCGGCGGCCAGCCTGGCGTTGTTCGCCTGGCTGCTGACCCTGCACCCGACCGCCAGCGGACGCGTGTACGCAGCGTACGGTGGCGTGTACATCGGCACGGCGCTGTTCTGGCTGTGGCTGGTCGACGGCATCCGTCCCAGCCGTTGGGACATGCTGGGGGCTGCGCTTTGCCTGGCCGGCATGGCGGTGATCATGTTCGGGCCGCGGCAACCGGGGTAAGCCGGGCAGGTGTAGAGTCAAGCAATGCTCGACCGTTGTTGTGGCAACAACAGCCGGGCATGGCTCGGCACCTTCAACGAACGGAGCACGCGCATGTCCCGCTTCGCCAGCTTCCGCGAGTTCTACCCGTTCTACCTCAGCGAGCACCGCAACACGACATCACGACGCCTGCACTTCATCGGCAGCTGCGGCGTACTGCTGCTGGTCGCCATCGCCGCACTGCGCGGACAGCCGCTGCTGCTGTTGGCGGCATTGGCCTGCGGCTACGGCTTTGCCTGGGTCGGTCACTTCTTCTTCGAGAAGAACCGCCCTGCAACATTTCGTCATCCACTGTATTCGTTCATCGGAGACTGGGTGATGTTCGCCGACATCCTGCGTGGCAGGGTGAAGTGGTGATCTCGCCATACGACTCAACGCGCGTTGCAGCCCAGCGCCGCCAGGTTGATTGCGTCGGCCATGCGCCGGTAGCCCTCGTCGTTCGGGTGCAGATGATCGCGGGTGATGTCCGCCGGCAATGATTCCGGCTGTTTCGGATCACGCAGGGCAGCGTCGAAATCCACCACGCCATCGAAGCCGGTGTCCTGGCCACGCGCCCACTGGTTGATCGCGGTGCGGGTGGTGGCCGATACCGGTTCGTAGCGCTCCGAATCGCCGAAGGGCGTCAGTGTGCTGAGATGAGCGCGGATGCCATGTGCATGCAGCCGGGCGGCGACCTGGCGGTAGCCCAGCAGCATGTCTGCCGCGCTGCGTCCCGGCAGCGGCTGTGCGCCGCCACCGTGGCGGATGTCATTGATGCCTTCGAACAGGATCACCTGGTCGGCGTCGGCCACTGCGATCACGTCGCGATCCAGCCGTGACAGCGCGCTGTGGCTGCGGCCATGGTCCAGCAGCTTGTTGCCGCTGATGCCCTGGTTGAGCACCACGAAGCGGTCCGGGCACGCCTGCTGCAGGCGCTGGCCCAAGCGCTCGGGCCATTGGTTGAACGAGCCACGCGAGGCCGTCGCGCCCTCGGTGATGGAATCACCCAGGGCCACGATCACCTGCGGCCGGTCCGCGCGCTGCACCAGTACCGCAGAGAACACGTTCTGCTGGTAGCCCACGCGCACGCTGTCGGCCACCGCGTCCTGCTTTCCGTCGGCCACCCGCACCACCGTACGGCGCACTGCAGGGCGGGTGGGCTGCGGGAAGTACGCGGTCACGCTGATCTCCTGCAGGGCGGCAACCCGCAAGGGCAGTGCATCACTGAGCAGCGCTGCGCCCACCGGTACGTCGATGGACGTGCGTCCATCGACGGTGACCGGCAGCGCTGCCGCCTTGCCATCCTTCAGGCGCACCCGTACATCTTCCACATGCAGCGGCGTGGTGCCCAGTTCGTTGCTGATGCGCAGCCGCAGCGCATCGCCCCTGCTACCCAGGCGCATGTCCTGGCGCACGGTCTGCGCTGCGAACTGGACGGGCGCGTCAGCGCTGCCATCCTTGCGGTCAGGCGCGGGCGAAGCGGTCCAGGCGGTGACCCAGACCGGTGCGGCCAGCGCCACGGGGGCGGCCACGGCGGTGCCGATGGCCAGGGAAAGCAGGGTGATCCAGCGCTGCATGGGCTTCGATCCGGTCAGGAGAAGTAGGTGCCGCCGTTGACGTCCAGATTGGCACCGGTGATGAACGCTGCCGCTGCCGACGCCAGGTAGACCGCCGCATCGGCGGCTTCGTCCGGCAGGCCCTGGCGACGCAACGGCGTCGCGCCGGCCACCGCCGTACGCACTTCCGGTTTGGTGAATTCGTCATGGAAGCGGGTGGCGATCATGCCGCAGCACAGTGCGTTGACGCGGATACCCTTCGGCCCCAGCTCCTTGGCCATGGCCCGGGTGAAGGTCATCACAGCCGCCTTGGCAGTGGCATAGATCGCCGCACCAGGGCCTCCGCCATCACGACCGGCCTGCGAGGCGAAGTTCACGATCGCCGCGCCTTCGCCCATGTGCGGTACCACGGCGTGGGTGGTCAGGTAGGTGGAGGTCAGGTTGAGGTCGATGACCTTGTGGAAGAACGCCGGGTCGATGTCGGCCAGCGGACGACGCTCGACCATGCCGCCGGCCACGTTCACCAGCACGTCGATGCGCTGGCCGAATGCAGCCTGCGTTGCTGCGACCAGGCCGGCCACGGCGGCGGGATCGGTGACGTCGGCGCGGTGGGCGATGGCCTGGCCACCGGCCGCCTTGATCAGCGCCAGCGTTTCCTGCGCGCTGGCTTCGTCGTTGGCGTAGTTGAGGCAGACGCGTGCACCGGCCGCAGCCAGCTTGATCGAGACGGCACGGCCGATATCACGGCCACCACCGGTGACGATGGCCACCTTGTCCTGGAACGACATGCGGGAAACTCCTTGGTTTGCGGGGGAATGCGAGGAAATGGGGGGGGGGCTCAACCGTCGGTGCGGTCGAGCTTGTGGATCGGTCCGGTCCACCACCACAGCGCGGCCAGCGACAGCGGCACCAGTGCGGCGACGAGGATGAAGATCGGTGCATAGGAATGGCGGGTCAGCACCGGTACCAGCCAGGTGGTGATCAACGTTCCGGCTACGGCGGCCAGGCCGCCGAGACCGGCCAGCGTGCCCACCGAGCGGCCATCGAACAGATCGCCGGGCAGGGTCTGGATGTTGCCGATGGCGATCTGGAAACCGAACAGCACTGCTGCAATCGCCAGCACCGCAAACAGCGGCTGGTTGGCCAGTACCGCGCCCAGCAGGGCCGGTGCCATGATCACGCAGCCCAGCGAAATCGACAGCTTGCGCGCACGGTCCACGCTCTGGCCGGCATTGATCAGGCGCCCCGACAGCCAGCCGCCGCTCAGGCTGCCCAGCATGGCGCCGACGAAGGGCACCCAGGCGAACAGGCCGATCTGCTTGATGTCGAAGCCGAAGGTCTCGGCCAGATAGATCGGCAGCCACGACACGAACAGCCACCAGATCGGATCCAGCAGGAAACGGCAGGCGAGCATGCCCCAGCTCTGCCGGTGGGCCAGCAGCGAACGCACGCTGACCTTCGGTGCATCCACGCGTTGCTGGCCAGCCTGGTCTTCCATGATCAGGCGCCGCTCGGCGTCACTCACCCACGGGTGCTTGTCCGGGCCGGCGCGATAGACGAACAGCCATGGCAGCAGCCACAGGAAGCCAAGTGCACCGACCAGCACGAAGGTGCCGCGCCAGCCAAGCCACAGGTACAGGCCGGCGATGGCCGGCGCCGAAACGATGGCACCGATGGACGCGCCCGCGTTGAAGATGCCCTGTGCGAGGGCACGCTCACGCGCGGGGAACCACTCGGCATTGGCTTTCACCGCGCCGGGCCAGGCACCGGCTTCGCTGATGCCCAGCATCGCCCGCACCACGCTGAAGGAGAGCATGGAGTGGGTGACCGAATGCAGCGCGATCGAGATCGACCACACACTGATCGACAACGCGAACCCCAGCCGCGTCCCGATCATGTCGAACAGGCGCCCGAACAGGAACTGGCCGGCGGCATAGAACAGCATGAACACGGTCACCAGCAGTGCGTAATCGTCCTTGGTCGCGCCGACTTCCCTGGCGATCTCCGGCCACATCACCGCCAGTGCATTGCGGTCGATGTAGTTGATCACCGTGGCCACCGCGATCAGGCCGACGATCAGCCAGCGCACGGCCGAGCGCACCGGCACCTTGCGCAGCGTGGCCACGGCCGAGGGGCCGTTCATCGTGCCTCACCCTTGCTGCGGTCCATGCGCGCATGGCTGCCGCTCCAGCGGTAGGCATGGCCATCCACCGTCACGCTGTGTTCGCCCTTCGCGTCGCTGTCGTCGGCCACGCCGAGTGCGATGCGGGCGCCGCTGGCCAGGCGCAGCTCGAGCACCTCGGCATCATTGCCGCGGGTGCGGATGATCTGCTTGATGCGGCTGTCGGCACCGTGCACGTACTCGGCGGTGCCGTTGTACTCGCCATGCGGCTCCAGAACGCTGAAGAAGGTCACATCCTTCTGTCCTTCCACGCGCTGCAGCAGCGCCGGTTCGCGGCGCAGGTTGAACTCGGGATCATTGGCACCGCTCTCCACCAGCAACGCCTGCGCCGGCGCGCTGCTGCCGAAGCGGTAGGTGTAGAAGCGTCCGTCGAGCAGCCACGCCAGCGTGCGCGGCTCACTGCCGGCCTTGCTGCGTGCGTCCAGCCACAGGTGCTGGTAGCCGTTGTCGCTGCCGAGCACCGGGCGCTGGGCGGGGAAATGCTCGGCCTCGAAACCGGTGGTGACGATATGGCCGTTGAAGTGCAGCG
Organism: Stenotrophomonas sp. MYb57; assembly: GCF_002966815.1. NCBI lineage: Bacteria > Pseudomonadati > Pseudomonadota > Gammaproteobacteria > Lysobacterales > Lysobacteraceae > Stenotrophomonas > Stenotrophomonas sp. MYb57. Next base: position 3,568,238 of record NZ_CP023271.1, on the reverse strand, counting down.
GCAGGTCGTAGCGTGCAGCCTTGTCGCCGTGCACCTGCAGCAGGTCCAGCACCACCGGCAGGCCCAGTTCGGGGTGGCGCAGCAGTGCCTGGGTGCGGGTGAACACCACGCCCGGATAGGCATCGCGCATCGTCGCCGAGGCGATCTGGGTATCTGCGTCGGCTTGGAAGAAGCGCACCTGCGGGGCGAGTTCCTCACCGCGCTTCCAGTCGCCCTTGAAGTGGCTCTGCTCGTTCACCACCAGCGTGTTGTGGGCCACGGTCTGCTTGGCCCAGCTGCGGTTCTCGGCCAGATAGATGCCACCGCGCTTGGCTTCCACGTTGAGGAAGCGCGCCGCGCCGTAGTCGGTCACCACGGCGTTGCCATTGTCGTAGAACAGCCAGTTGAGCTTGTCGAAGTGGCCGTGGCCCATGCCCTGCATGGTGTCCTTCTGCACCAGCGCCTGGTCGCGTTCGCCGCCCATGCGCAGGATCGCCAGGCCGCCGCGTTCACCGTCCGGGCCGTCGCGCAGCAGCATCGGCCGGTAGTCGAACGGTTTGGCTTTGTTGGCTGCCAACGCCTGCGCCACCTGCAGCCCTTCCGGCGACAGCAGCAGGCGTTTCTGCTGCTGGGCGACCGACAGCAGACGGTCATCGCCGGCCTGCGCATAGGCGATGCCGATGCCAGCCACCAGCTCTTCGGTATCGATGCCCTTGTCCAGGATCGCATCGTTGATCGGGAAGAACAGGCCGTCGTAGCTGGTCTGCACCAGCACGTCCACCGCCTTCAGCAGCACGCCGTCGCGGCGCGCGAAGATCTTCCGCTGCGGCTCGTTGCGTTCGATCGCGTTGGCAAACAGCAGGAACGGCGCCAGCGCATAGCGCTGGTAGTAGGGGCCTTCCTCGTAATATCCATCGGGCGAGAACAGCAGGTCGATCTGCCGCAGGAAACCGAACTGGTCATCCTTGCGGCTGCCGCGCAGCGATTTCTCCACCAGTTCGCGATCACGCAGCACGTAGCCGGTCAAGCCGGTGGCGGCCACCGCCCAGGTCGCGTGGTTGTGGATCTGGTCGTAGTTCTTCGGCTCGCTGGCCAGGAACTCGGCCATCGGCCGGAACACCTGCGATTCGATGGTCTGCCGATCCTGCGGCGACAGCGCATCGCGGATCGCGTCGTAGCCCTGGATGGCGTTGACCAGCCAGACCGAATCGTTGAGCACCTGCCAGAACACCCGGCCGGGAATCTGCCCGCGTCCTTCCGGATGCGGGCCGAGGGTCGGGTAGAGCTTGGCGTACTGCAGCAGCATGTCGCGCGAATAGGCGACATAGGCCTTGTCGCCGGTCAGCCGGTACAGGGTGCCGGCGGCCAGCAGTGCCTGGTAGTTGCGCTTGTGCTGCTCATGGGTGCGACCGCCGCCCTTGTCCTTCGGCACCGGCACGTCGATGCCGGCCTTCATCATCTTCTGCAGCGATTTCTGCGTACGCGCCTGTTCCTTGGCGAACCACGGATAGCGGCTGCCTTCGCTGGCCATCTGCTGCCACTGCGCGGCGGTCACCAGTACCGGCGCGGTATCGCCTTGTCGCGCGGCTGCGGCAGGTGCCGCATGCAGCGGTGCCGTCGGCAACAGGGTGAAGGGAGCGGCCAGGGCGAGGGCGAGCGCCAGACGGTGGGAACAAAGGGACAGCGGCTGCAACCTCATCGATCAACTCCGGTGCTGGTGCGTGACAGGGCAACCTCGCCCACCTTGGGATACCAGTCCACCCCCGTCTGTTCGCGCGGGGTCATTGCCAGCGCCGGATCGGCGCCGATGGTGGGCAGGGGCGTTGCCGGCACCCACAGGCCGCTGGCGGCCTGCTGCAGGGTGATGCTGGCGCTGCTCACCCCGCCCGGGAATACGCTGCTGGCCTGCGGCGACTGCACGTTGTTGCTGAAGGCGATACCGGCCAGCGAACTGGCCGCATTCGGTGGATTCTTGCTGGTGCGGTTGACGATCAGGTTGCCGCTGAAGTGGCTGTTGCTGGCGGCGACCACGATGCCCTTGGTTTCGTCATGGCCCACACCGAAGCTGATCTTCGCCACGTCGACGAAGGTGTTGCGGCTGATGGTCGCGTTGACCACCGGCGCGTAGCCGGACAACGGCGGATTGGCCTGTGCATCCATCACCGCCAGTGCCGAGCGGTTGCTGGAGCCGGCCAGCCGTTCGAAGTAGTTGTTGCTGACGGTCTGGTCGGCATTGATGATGCGCACGCCGCCGGTGCCGGCCTTGTCGTCGCCGAGGAAGAGGTTGTCGACCACCCGGTTGCCGTTGCCATGGCGCAGAGTCAGCGCGCCGGCCGAACGATAGAACACGTTGCCGCGGAAGGTATTGCCGCCGGACTTGTTGGAGACGATCTCGGTCTCGCCATCGCAGCCCTCGAACCAGTTGTTCTCCACCGTGCTGTTGGAATCGCTCAGCGAGGTGTCGCTGGTGCCTACACGGATCGTCTCTCCGCCATTGACGCCCAGCGCTGGCCGCGGGCCGAACCAGTTGTGGTCGATGCGGTGCTGGTTGTCCAGGCCCTGGGTGGCATCGCGCACCACCACCACCGTCGGGCCAGCGTTGGTCTTGCCGCGCAGCTGGCTGTGGTCGAGGCGGTTGTTGCTGCCGTACAGCGACACCCAGTAGTCCTGGTCGCTGCCATCGGGGTTGCTGTAGTCATCGATGACCAGGCCGGTGACGCGGCTGTGGCTGGCCACTGCCTTGCTCGACTCGCGGAACGCCACCACGGCGTCGCCCGGGGTGTAGCCGTTGCGGAATACCAGGTTGGAGACCTGCAGGTAGCTGCCGGCCAGGCGCAGGTCCGACCCCCCGCTGAGGATCACCTTGCCCGGCGTCTGCGCGCGCAGCACGATCGGTGCGGCGGCGGTGCCCTGGCCCTTCAGCAGCAGGCGCGCATCGGTCCAGGTGCCATCGGCCAGCACGATTTCATCGCCGGGTTGCAGTGCGGCAGCGGCGGTGGCGAACTCGGCGGCATCATGGACCAGCCAGCTCGCAGCGTTCGCCGGCAAACTGGTCAGGCAGGATGCCAGTCCAATTACCAGGCAATATCCAAGGGCGGGTTTCGAAAGGCGGTGCGAAGTCGGTTGAATGCGCATGAAGTCCTTCCAGAGACGGCGATGCCGCGGTTTCGGAGTGGGTGTGCATACCACTTGGTAGGTGTGTTGTAAGCCACGTTGCGCGCAAAGTCATGCTGCATAAGCACATGAAATGCCGGGCAACCGGTCTGAATCAAAGGTATTACGAAAAATCCAGTCCAGTTGGTTGACATTTCTGTGTCGGCGTGTCGAAGCTGCGTCCCACGCCTACCGTCCGGGCGATCCTTTGGGAGGAGGAAAACCATGCGGCAACCAGCCGGAGTTGTACGTCGTACACCGTTGTCACCCACACCGCTGATCGTGGCACTGCTCGCTGCGCTGGCGGCTTCACCGGCCGTGCAGGCGCAGTCTGCCGGCAGCGGTTCCGGGCAGGACGCCACCACCCTGGACCAGGTCCAGGTCACCGGCATCCGCGAATCGATGCAGAGCTCGATCAACAAGAAGCGCGACGACACGGTGATCGCCGATGTGTTGTCGGCCGATGACATCGGCGACCTGCCCGCGCCATCTCTGGCCGATGCGATCGAAACGCTGACCGGTGCCGCCTCGACCCGCGACAAGACCGGCGCATCGGAAATCTCGATCCGTGGTCTCGGCGCCTTCCTCAGCAGCACCAACTTCAACGGCCGCGAGATCACCAACGGCAGCGGCGACCGCTCGGTGAACTTCAACATGTTCCCGGCCGAGCTGATCAATACGGTGGCGATCTACAAGACCCAGCGTGCCGACATCATCGAAGGCGGTGTCGCCGGCACCATCGGGCTGGAAACGGTCAAGCCGCTGGAGTACGGCAAGCGCTCGGCGCAGATCGATCTGCGCGGCAGCTGGGCCGAGTATGACAAGAAGTACCGCGACGACGATGGCATCGGTTATCGCGGTACCGCCAGCTACATCGACCAGTTCGAATTCGGCAACGGCCAGAAGCTCGGCATCTCGCTGGGCATCCAGCGGCTGGAGGGCACCGATCCGGAGGAGAGCATCACCAGCGGCTCCACCTGGTATGCCTGCGATGGCAGGCAGAACGTGGCCAATGCCAACTGCAATGAAGTCAGCGCCCAGGCCATCGCCAACGGCGCGCCGTACTACCTGGTGCCAAGCAGCCGCATCTATCGCCTGAAGCAGGAACGCAATGATCGCCAGAGCGAATTCGCGGCGATCCAATGGCGGCCCAACGACGTGGTCGAGGTCAACCTCGATTTCGAACATACCGAGCGCAACTGGGACGAGGACCGCAGCGATCTGAGCCTGTCCAATGCACGACGCGGCATCACCCAGCGCGAGGTGGACGAGGACGGCATCGTCCGCCACCTGCATGGCAGCACTTCCATCGATTCGACCTCCAACCGCTACTGGCGCGGCGAGGAATACACCGGTGGTGGCCTCAATCTGATCCTGCGCCCCAGCCCGGCCTGGGAGCTGTCCACCGATCTTTCCTATTCGCATACCAACCGCCTGGACAGCGAGCGCATGACCCGGCTGCGCGCCAACCAGCGCGACGTCAACAATGCCATCGTGCCGGGCATCAGCAGCGGCGCCACCGGCTATGTCGACTACGACTGGGACTGGCATGGCGAGGTGCCGAGCGTCGCGCTGGCGCCGAACTTCGACCCGAACAACTGGGATGCCTACACCGGCGCGGCGCGGGTGACCTCCAGCGCGACCGAGAACGACCACAAGATCAAGGCCGGCCGCTTCGATGCCAGCTTCATGCCCGAGTCCGGTTTCTTCACCCGCATCAAGGGCGGCGTGCGCGCCAGCCAGGCCGACTACCGCCTGCGCGACAACACCCTGGTGACCGACTACGACCAGCGCGTAGCGGCCGACAAGGCGAAGATCATTGCCGCCAACCGTGCCTGCCGTGCACCGTTCCCGCAGGACGATTTCATGGATGCGGCCAGCGGCAATACGATCTCCTCGTGGGCGTACTTCGATCCGAGCTGCCTCTACGCGTCCTTCCGCGGCACCAGCGACAGTGGCCTGGACCCGGACTTCCAGGACCCGAACAACGTCGATGTGACCGAGAAAACCCGCGCGCTGTACCTGATGGGTGAATTCAGCAGCACGCTGTTCGGCCTGCCGGTCACCGGCAATGTCGGCCTGCGCTGGGTCAAGACCGACGTGCGTTCGGAAGGCGTGCGCACCGACCTGGCTGTCATCGACAACGGCGACGGCACGATCCGCCTGCAACCCACTGGTGATTTCACCACCCAGGTGTTCAAGGCGGGCAACGACAAGCTGCTGCCAAGCCTGAATGCCGCGTTCGAGCTGAAGCCGGACCTGTTGCTGCGGGTTGGCGCGTACCGAGCGATGTCACGCCCGGATATCGCCGCACTCGGTGCCGGGCGAACCATCAATGTCAGCAGCGATGCCACCTATACCGGCCTGGCCGACGCGCTGGACGACATCAGTGCCAGCGGCAATCCGGCTGCGCAGCCGCTTATGTCCTGGAACGGCGATGTCTCGCTTGAGTGGTATGCGAACCCGGACACGCTGCTGGCCGGTGCGGTGTACTGGAAGCAGTTCAACGGCGGCACCGCCACCGCGCTGGTGCCGGAGACCTACACCCTCAACGGACAGACGGTGACCGTACCGGTGCGCCAGCAGGTGACCACCGATGAAGACAGCACCTTGACCGGTATCGAGCTCAGTGCCACCCACCGGTTCTCGTACCTGCCCAAGCCGTTCGATGGCCTCGGCTTCAAGGTCAGCTACAACTATGCCGACGCCGACTACCAGACGCAGGATTCGCGGTTGGGCGAGCAGTTGGCCGCCGATGGATCGATCATTCCGGCCATCGTTCCGCCGGCCGGCCTGAGCGGCTTCTCGCGGCATGTGCTGTCCGGTTCCCTCTACTGGGATGTGGGCCGCTTCAACATCCAGGCCATCGGCAAGTTCCGTTCGCACTATTACCAGGACTTCACCGGCAACACGGCGCAGCAGAACCGCTACTACGATGACAACACCAGCGTCGACCTGCGCTTGCGTTACCGGGTGAACAAGCAGCTGTCGCTGTCGCTGGAACTGATGAACCTGACCGACGAGCCACGCGTGGCGTACCAGCCGCTTTACGGGAATTTCCGCGAGGTGGTGAGCTACGGGCGGCGCGCGTATTTCGGTGTACGATACAAGTTCTGAACAGGGCGGCGCGGCCAATGGTCGCGCCGTCGCTCCAACCGGACCCGCACCGTGCCCGGTGGCCGGGGACGGGCCCGGAGGGAACCGCCAAGGGTCAGCCGCATGTCCGCCAACCGTCTCTACCAGACCATCGCCGCCAAGCTCCGCAAGCTGATCGAGGATGGCGAATATCCGTCGGGTTCGCGCCTGCCGGGCGAACGTGAACTTGCCGAACGCTTCGGCGTCAGCCGGGTCACCATCCGTGAGGCGGAAATCGCCCTGGAAGCGCAGGGCTGGATCGCGATCCGTATCGGTTCGGGCGTCTATGTGAAGCCGCGCCCGGCCCAGGCTGCCGGCGGGCTGCCCGATATCAGCGCCTTCGACCTGACCGCGGCGCGTGCCGTATTCGAGGCGGAAGCCGCAGCGCTGGCGGCAAGCAATATCGATGAGGCCGGCATCGCCGAGCTGCAGGTGCTGGCTGAAGCGCTGTGCCGTCGTGACCTTACCGATGAAGAGGCCGGCGACTACGACCGCCGCTTCCACCTGGCCATCGCCCGCCTCTCGGGCAACCCGGTGGTCGAGTATTTCGTGCAGCAGATCTGGCGCATGCGCAGCGAGCTGCCGCGGGTGACCGAGGTCTACGCACGGGTGTGCCATGACGATGGTGCCAGCCGCGCCGACGAGCACATGGCGATCTTCGAGGGGCTGCGCGCGCGCGATCCCGTCGCTGCACGTAATGCGATGCGCCATCACTTCCAGCGCCTGTTCGAGGCGATGCTGGAGGCGACCGAAAGCCAGGCGCTGGCCGAGATCCGCCGGCAGACCCAGCAGGACCGCGAGCGCTTCCTGGCCACGACCCGGATCTGAGCGGGTTCATCCTGCAGCGCCGGGCCACGCTCGGCTGCTTTCAGCTGGAACGTGCGGTACCCGCACCGCCTGCATCCACGCGCTATGCTGGGCTCCGGACGTCTCCCATAAGGAAAGCGCGATGTTCCCGACCATGTTCTTCAGCGCGGTGCTGGCCTTCGTGGCCGTGGTCATCCTGTTCAAGGCAGTGCGGATGGTGCCACAGGGCTATGAGTGGACCGTCGAGCGGTTCGGCCGTTACACCCACACCATGTCGCCCGGCCTGCATTTCCTGATCCCGATCGTCTACGGGGTGGGGCGCAAGGTGAACATGATGGAACAGGTGCTGGACGTGCCCGGCCAGGAAGTGATCACCAAGGACAACGCCGCCGTGCGCGTCGATGGCGTGGTGTTCTTCCAGGTACTGGACGCGGCCAAGGCCGCCTACGAGGTATCGGTGCTGGAAGTGGCGATGATCGCCCTGGTGCAGACCAACATCCGTACCGTGATCGGCTCGATGGACCTGGATGAATCGCTCAGCCAGCGCGAGGTGATCAACGCCAAGCTGCTCAGCGTGGTCGATCATGCGACCAACCCGTGGGGCGTGAAGGTCAACCGCATCGAGATCCGCGACATCCAGCCGCCGCGCGACCTGCTCGATGCGATGGCACGGCAGATGAAGGCCGAGCGCGAGAAGCGCGCGCAGATCCTCGAGGCGGAAGGTTCGCGGCAGTCTGAGATCCTGCGTGCCGAAGGCGAGAAGCAGGCTACGGTGCTGGAGGCGGAGGGGCGGCGCGAGGCCGCATTCCGCGACGCCGAAGCGCGCGAGCGCCTGGCCGAAGCCGAAGCCAAGGCGACCCAGGTGGTGTCGGCGGCGATCGCCGACGGCGACGTCCAGGCCATCAACTACTTCATCGCCCAGAAGTATGTGGAAGCGTTCAAGGAACTGGCCACGTCGCCGAACCAGAAGCTGGTGCTGATGCCGATGGAGGCCAGCGGAGTGATTGGTTCGATCGCCGGCGTGGCCGAGCTGGCCAAGCAGGCCCTGTCCAACCAGGAAACCCGGCCGCCGGCAAAGCGGCCGCCACCGATCGGAGGCTGACATGCGCTGGGAAGTCGTTGCCTGGGGTGCGTTGGCCTTGCTGCTGTTCGCCGCCGAAGCGCTGGCGCCCGGCGCGTTCATGCTGTGGATCGGCATCGGTGCGGCGGCGGTGTTCGCGCTGGTAGCGGTGTTCGCCGATATCCCGGTGCTGTGGCAGGTGGTCGCTTTCGTGGTGCTGAGCGTGCTGTCCATCCAGTGCTACCGGCACTGGGGCAAGCCGCGTGCGCGGCAGAGCGACGCGCCGCTGCTGAACCGCCGCGCTGAACAACTGGTCGGGCGGGTGGTGCCCTTGCAGCAGGCCATCGTTGGCGGGCAGGGCAGGGTCAGCATCGACGACGCGTCGTGGCAGGTGAGTGGGCCGGAGCTGCCGGCCGGCACGCTGGTGCGGGTGGTGGCGGTGCAGGGCAGTGCGCTGGTGGTCGAGGCGGTCGCCTAGGGTTTCCAGCCAACGGCGCAGCCCCTCGTGGGTGGTCGCTGAAAGCAGATGCTGGGTTGGGTCGGGCGGGTGGGCTGTGCAGGGGGCGCCGCAAGTACGTCCTTGTAGGCTTGGCCGCGGCGTCCATGCCGCGGACACCCCTGCCCAGCCCACCCGCCCGATCCCCGACAGTTTCCGTGCGCGTCCAGACCACGGAAAAGAAATCAAAAGCGGGAAGCAAACGCCGGTCGCTGCGCTCTGTGTGCCCGGGGTCGGATCCCTGTCCGCAGGCAAGGGCTTCGACCCTTCTCTCCATATATGTATCGACACCCACAACCGCTCTTGCCTTCCGTCCCGTCATCGGGAACCTGTCGGGGTGGGGCGGTGTGGGGTGGAGGGACCGCAGGCGCCATGGATGGCGCCTACGAGCCTACACGGACGTACTTGCGGCGTGTCCCGCAACCCCACATCGCCCCACCAGCCCACAGACGTCGCCGAGCCGATACGCTTTGGCCGTTGCCGTTGCCTGGCTTGTAGAAAGCGCCCGCCGGCCGCAGGCCGGCCAACATCCCCCCGCTGCGCTGCGGCGCGACCTGCGGCCGACCGATCTGGGATAATGCGCGTTCTTGTTTCCTCTGCTGCCGGACCCGGTCATGACCCAGAAGACGCTGCTCAACGATACCCACCGCGCCCTTGGCGCCAAGATGGTCGATTTCGGGGGTTGGGACATGCCCATCCACTACGGCTCGCAGCTGGACGAGCACCACCTGGTGCGTCGTGAGTCGGGCGTGTTCGACGTCAGCCACATGACCGTGGTCGACCTGCGCGGCGACCAGGTCAAGCCGTTCCTGCGCCGCCTGCTGGCCAACTCGGTCGACAAGCTCAAGGCCACCGGCAAGGCGCTGTACTCGTGCATGCTGAATCCGCAGGGCGGCGTCATCGACGACCTGATCGTCTATTACCTGGGCGAGGACTTCTTCCGCATGGTGGTCAACGCCTCCACCCGCGAGAAGGATCTGGCGTGGCTGCGCGAGCAGGCTGCGCCGTTCAACGTCTCGGTCGAACAGCGTCCGGACCTGGCGATCCTCGCCGTGCAGGGGCCGCAGGCGCGCGACATCGTCATCGGCCTGGCCCGCGAAGCCGACCGTGAGTCGCTTGGCAAGCTCGGCCGTTTCGCCGCGCTGCAGGTGCAGTCCGACGACGGCGTTGAACTGTTCGTCGCCCGCACCGGCTACACCGGCGAAGACGGTTTCGAGATCCTGCTGCCGCAGGATGCCGTGGTCGCGTTCTGGAACCGCCTGCTTGCTGCCGGCGTGAAGCCGGCCGGTCTTGGCGCGCGCGATACCCTGCGCCTGGAAGCCGGCATGAATCTGTACGGCCAGGACATGGACGAAGCGATCAGCCCCTACGAAGCGGCGCTGGCCTGGACGGTGTCGCTGGACGAGGGTCGCGACTTCATCGGCCGCGACGTGCTGGAGGCGCAGAAGGCGGCTGGCAACGCACGTCAGATGATCGGCCTGGTGATGGATGAGAAGGGCGTGCTGCGCCATGGCCAGGCGGTCACCACTGCCGGCGGCCAGGGCGAGATCCTGTCCGGCACCTTCTCGCCGACCCTGGCCAAGGGCATCGCATTCGCGCGCGTGCCGGCCGGTGAACTCGGTCAGGTCACCGTCGACATCCGCGGCCGTCAGGTGCCGGTGCGGGTGGTCAAGTTCCCGTTCGTGCGCGAAGGCCAGGCCCAGCCCGGCGTGCTTGGCGACGCCTGATCCAAACATGCCGGTCGTCACTGCCAGCAGTGGCGGCCGGTTGGTTACACTAGCCCCGTTTTTTCCACCCCCTGCATATCTCTGGAGCAGTCCCATGAGCGAGATCCCCGGCGACCTCAAGTTCCTCAAGTCCCATGAGTGGGCCCGTGTCGAAGGCAATGGCCGCGTGACCGTCGGTATTTCCGACCACGCCCAGGGCCTGCTGGGTGACCTGGTCTACGTCGAGCTGCCCGAAGTCGGCGCGACCGCCAAGGCCAACGAGCAGATCGCGGTCGTCGAGTCGGTGAAGGCCGCCTCCGACGTCTACAGCCCGATCAGCGGCACCATCGTCGAGGTCAACTCGGCACTGGCCGACAAGCCGGAAACCATCAACGAAGACGCCTACGGCGATGGCTGGATGTTCGTCGTCGAAGTGTCCAACAGCGACGAGCTCAACGAGCTGCTGGACCCGGACGCGTACGCCGAAGGCCTGGAAGACGAAGAGCACTGAGTCGTCGTTTCCCCGGTACGAAAACGGCCACCCTCGGGTGGCCGTTTTCGTTTTGGAGGAGGCTTCGAACTTATGCCGGCCGGTTCGCCGCATGCCATCGCCATGGCATCAGTCGGTGTTGAGCGCGGGCAAAAGGCGTGCGCAGTTTTGCGCAAATCCGCGTTTCCACCCCCGCGGCGGCGCGCCCGGATGTGAAAAGTTTTTGGCCTTGTTGCAGGACCGTTGTGCTGGCGTTGGCGCGTGCGTTGCCATGCATGGCCGCGTCGCCGCGTGGCGTTCCGCTTCAGGCCCCTACATGACGCAGAGTGCTTATTTCAAGTGTTTTTTCTTCGCTGTTCGTGCGCAGTTGATGGCAGCGACGATGCGCGATGCAGTGTTTGCCGGCGCTCGCGGAGGAACATCGGCAGGCGCGGGAAGGGCTTCCGGGACGCGGCGGATGTGAAAATTTTTCGCGGGGGTTGTTGACAGTAAAAAAAACCGTGATTAGGTTTCGCCTCAGCAGACCTTGCCTGCCAAACCGAGTGCGCAGAATCAATCGTCCGATGCGAAGCAGCCCCTCGAAGACCACCGCGATCCTCAAGACGGTGGACATGGCTCCGCTTCCCCCGGAGAAATGCAAGGCGACCCCTGTTCCGATGCCTGCTCCGCCGATCGTGGCGGGCATCACCGCATCCGTAACGGCGCGCCCGACGCGCCGGCGGTCCCCGCACGCAGCATGGGCGGGTTTGATCCACCTGGGCGTTTCAACTCCCTATCACTGACGAGGAGCCATCACCATGGCAACCAAGAAAGCTGCGAAGAAAAAGCCCGCCGCCAAGAAAGCGGTGAAGAAGGTCGCCAAGAAGGCCGCTGCCAAGAAGGCAGTGAAGAAGGTCGCGAAGAAGGCGACCGCCAAGAAGGCAGTGAAGAAGGCTGCCAAGAAGGTCGCCAAGAAGGCCACGGCGAAGAAGACAGTGAAGAAGGCTGCGAAGAAGGTAGCCAAGAAGTCCACTGCCAAGAAGGCCGTAAAGAAGACCGCGAAGAAGGCCGTCAAGAAGGTAGCCAAGAAGGCCACCAAGAAGACTGCCAAGAAAGCCGCCAAGAAGACCACTGCCCGCAAGCCGGCCAAGAAGGTCGCCAAGAAGGCAGTGAAGAAGGCGACAAAGAAGACCGCCAAGAAGGCAGTGAAGAAGACTGCGAAGAAGGCGACCAAGAAGGCTGCCCCGAAGAAGGCTGCCAAGAAGGTTGCCAAGCGCAAGCCGGCCGCCCGCAAGAAGAAGGCCGCTCCGGTGGCCCTTCCGGCAACTCCGGCACCGCTGATCTAAGTACTTCCCGATAGCCGTACCCTGAGACCCCTTCCCCGACTGCCCAGCGGGGAGGGGGTTTTTTTATGGGCTGTGTGCGCCTGGCCAGCTGCGATGGTCAGCTGCTTCACAGGGAAACCGCTCGACCAGGAAATCCACGAAGCTGCGCAGCCGGGTGGAGTGATACCGGTCGTGTGGATAGACCACGTGCATGGGCCGACCGTGCCGGCCATGTTCCGGCAGCAACGGGACCAGGCTACCCGCATCGATGTCTGCTGCCAGCAGCAGGCTCGACTGCAGGATGATGCCCTGGCCCTGCAGCGCGGCCAGTCGCAACGCTTCGCCGTTGTTGATCTGCAACCGTCCCGAAGGCGGCGCTGGCAATGCCACTTCGTTGCCCAGCCAGTGCGACAGCGCAGCCGGATCCAGCGACAGGCATTGATGCTGCTGCAGCTCCTGCGCGTTGTGCGGCGTGCCATGCCGTGCGAGATAGGCCGGCGATGCACACAGGGTCAGCCGGTAGGCGCTGAGCGGACGCGCTACGAGATGCGTGGCGTCGGCCAGCGTGCCGATGCGGATGGCGGCCTCGAACCCCTCATCGGCCAGTTCGACCACGCGATCGGTCAGGACCAGTTCGACACTGACCTCGGGGTAGCGGTCCATGTAGGTCGACAGTGCCGGCACCAGCGCATGTGTGCCGAAGATCACCGGTGCACTGATCCGCAGCGTGCCCGCCGGTGCCAGGTGGTGATGCTGGGCCTGCGCATCGGTTTCCTCCACCAGGCGCAGGATCTCTTTGCAGCGGCCGAAGTAGGCCTCACCGAAAGCGGTCATATGCTGCCGACGGGTCGTGCGGTTCAACAACTGCATGCCCAGCCGTTCTTCCAGGGCGCGCAGGTGCTTGCCGGCCATCGTCGCGGAGATGTCCAGTGCCGATGCCGCGGCACTGAGGCTGCCCTTTTCCACGGCCAGCACATAGACCTGCATGCTCTCCAACAGGTTCATCTGACACCCCGGGTTCTGAATGTTGAAACCTCGCCGGAGTTTATCAACCGAGGGTGTTCAAAGAGCATGTCCGCACGGCCAGATGGGCCGGCAGAACCTGACAGGGCAACACATGAAACTGGATCTTGAAGGACGTACCGCGCTGGTCACCGGCGCAGGCAGTGGCATCGGCGCAGGTGTTGCGCGGGTACTGGCGACGCAGGGTGTGCGCGTGGCGATCACCGCGCGGCGGCAGGCGCCGTTGCAATCGGTGGCGGCCGCGATCGAGGCGGCGGGTGGACCGGTACCCGTCGTGTTGGTGGGCGATCTGACCGACGCCGACGATGTGCAGCGCATCGCCAGCGCTTCGCTGCAGGCGCTGCAGCACGTGGACATCCTGGTCAACGCGGCCGGTGGCGCACGGTTGGCCGGGGTGGCCGCAGCAGACGAGGTGTGGGACGAGGCGATGGCACTGAACTTCTCGGCGGCACGACGGCTGACGCAGGCGTTGCTGCCGTCGATGCGGGCCAATGGCTGGGGGCGTGTGATCAACCTCAGCGGGTCGATGGAGCCGCGTGCGGTGAATGCCGCGAGCCCGGCGAAGGCGGCGCTGCATCTGTGGAGCAAGGGGCTGTCCTGCGACGTGGCGGGCGAGGGCATCACCATCAACTCGATCGCGCCGGGGCGGATCAACAGCGCGCAGATCCTGGATCGGCTGCATCCCACCGAAGAGAGCCGGCGTGAGTTCATCGCCCGCAACATCCCGATGGGGCGTTTCGGCGAACCAGAGGAGGTGGCGCACCTGGTTGCGTTCCTGGCGTCGCCGTTGGCGGGGTACATCACCGGGGCGGTGATTCCGGTGGATGGCGGAATGCACTACTTCGCCCACTAACCTCCGGCACGAACGGCAAGGGCCTGGCGTCACGTGGAGGACGCGCAAGCGCATACGAAAAAGGGCGACCCGAGGGCCGCCCTTCTGCTCAACGTCGAGCTCGCCAGCTCAGCGCGGTGAGGCCACCGCGCGGTTGCCCGAAGCGCCCTTGCCCTTGCGCTTGTCCTGCTGTGCCGGGGTGGCGCCCTCGGCCATCAGGTTGTCGCTGCCGAAGTCGGTGTCCACGTCCAGCCAACGCTGCGACGGCAGGCCGAGGGCTGCGTCGAGCACGGTCGGCAGCAGGCCGCTGGGCAGGCCGCTTTCACCGTTCCACATGATGGCGATGCCGAGGTCGCGCTCGGGCACCAGTGCAACAAGGCCACGGTAGCCCTGCACCGCGCCGGCATGGAACACGACATCGTGACCGGCGTAGTCGAAGGTGCGCCAGCCCAGCGCGTAGCCGGCCGAGTGCAGGCGTTCGCGGCGCCAGCCCGAGCGCATCTCGCCCGGTGTGTTGATCAGGCTGGAGTGCAGCGTGGCCAGCAGCGGCGCCGGCAGCACGTCCGGACGGTGGCCGGTATGGGCCAGCAACCACTGCGCCATGTCACTGGCGCTGGCGTTGACGCCGGCAGCAGGGGCGACGCGGTAATAGGTCGGCTTCGGCGTCAGCGATACCCAGCCATTGCGGCTGCGCACGTGCGGGCGCGCCCAGCGCGAGCTGGCCTGGATGCCGGCCAGGCCGAGGCTGGCATCGTTCATGCCGAGCGGCTTGAAGATGCGGCGTTCGACCGACTGCTCGTAGAAGCTGCCGGAGGCGGCATACACGACGTCGCCGATCAGGCTGAAGGCCACGTTCTGGTAGGCGTAGCAGTCGCCCGGCAGGCACTTCAGGCTGGTGTTGGCCAGCTTCTGGGTCAGCGCGTAGTACTCGGCATTGCCTTCGATGTCGCGGTCATAGGCGTTGTACGGCAGGCCGACGCGGTGGCTGAGTACATCGGCCACGGTCAGGCGGTCGGTGGCCTCCGGCGAGTTCAGGCGGAAGCCCGGAACATAATCGGTGACCTTGCTGTCCCAGCGCAGGGTGCCATCGTTGACCAGCAGGCCGGCCATGGTGCCGGCGAAGGCCTTGGACAGCGACGCCAGGCGGAACACGGTGTGGGCGTCGACCGGCAAGGGGTTGTTGACGTCGGTGACGCCGTAGCCGCGCGCGCTGAGCACGCGGCCGCCCTGCACGATGGCTACTGCCATGCCCGGCACGCGCTCGCCATAGGTGAGCTGCTGCGCCATCGATTCGATGTTGGCGACGTTGAAACCGGCAGCCGGCAACTGCACCTGCGGCACCAGCCCGGTGCGGTAGGCCGCAGGCTGGGTGTGGGCGACGGTGCCACCGGCAGCGGTTTCGATGTTGGTCGGCATCGGCGGCAAGGCCGGCGGGGTCTGCGCGGTGGTGGACAAGGCAAGGGGCATCAACATGCCCAGCAAACCGGTGGCCGCCGAACGGATCGGACGACGCAGGCTGTTCTTTTTCATCGGTTGGAACCCGTGCGCGACTGCTGGGCATGATTCTAGCGCCGCTTTTCGCCTGTGCACAAACAAAGCGAAGATGAATGCGCATCTCGTTGAAAAAGTTGGATTTTTGACGCCAGAAAAGCGTGTATCACAAGGTGTCCGCCGGGCCGGTCCGTGACACTGCGTTGCAGCCATCGGCGCCGCCTGCGCTGGCGATGTTGCAGTGCATTGGATAACGTACGCGCTTCACTGCCCCCGGAGCCTGCCATGCCGCTGTCCAACCGCCGTTTGCGGGCGAGGGGAGCCGCGTGAGCGCGGCGCGGGAGAGCGGGGCACTGAAGGGCCTGCTGGCCGCGCTGCGCGAGTCGCCGGCGCTGTGGTGGTCGTTCCTGTACTTCTTCTGCCTGCTCAGCGGCTACTACGTGCTGCGGCCGGTACGCGAGGCGATGGCCGCTTCGGCCGACCTGGAGACGGTGTTCCCGGCGGCGTTGATCGCCTGGTTCGCCAGCCATGGCATCGCCCTGAAGGACTTCGTCCTGCAGTTCCTGTTCTCCTGCGTGTTCGTGATCATGCTGGTGCTGCAGCCGGTCTATGGCTGGCTGGTCAGCCGCTTCCCGCGGCGGGTGTTCCTGCCGGCGGTATACGGCTTCTTCATCGCCACCCTGCTGGGCTTCTACGCACTGTTCGACAGCGATGTGCCCGGGCGCGGCATGGCCTTCTTCTTCTGGATCAGCGTCTTCAACCTGTTCGCCGTAGCCGTATTCTGGAGCTTCATGGCCGACGTGTTCTCCAACGCGCAGGCGCGGGCGTACTACGGCTACATCGGTGCGGCCGGCACCATTGGGGCCTTCCTCGGCCCGTTCATCACCAGTGTGCTGGTGCAGCGGGTGGGCATCGCCAACCTGATGCTGGTATCGACTGGCTTCCTGATGATCTGCCTGTTGTGCATCTGGCGGCTGCGGTACTGGGCGGTGCTGCGCGAGCGTGAGCAGCGTTTGGTGTCGGGTGAGCAGCCGATGGGCGGCAGCGTGCTTGATGGCCTGAAGCTGATCGCGCGCGAACCCCTGCTGCGCTGGCTGGCGATCATGGTGCTGTTCGGCGTGGGTGTCGGCACGTTGCTGTACAACCAGCAGGCCACCATCGTGCGTGCCTCGTTCAACGATGCAGGCGCTGCCACAGCCTTCTTTTCGCGCATCGACCTGGCGGTGAACGCGCTGGCATTGCTGATGCAGGTTGGGCTGACCCGCTGGCTGCTGTCGCGCCACGGCATCGCCCCGGCGTTGCTGATTCCCGGTTTTGCGATCCTGATCGGCTTCTCGGTGCTGGCCGCATCGCCGATGCCGCTGATGGTGGCGGTGGTGCAGGTGATGACCCGCGCCAGCGAGTTCGCCCTGGCCAAGCCGGCCCGCGAAACCATCTACACCCGCGTGGACCGGCAGTGGCGCTACAAGGCCGGCGCGGCGATCGACACGGTGGTGTACCGCGGCGCCGACCTGACCTTCGCCTGGCTGCACAAGGGGCTGTCGCTGTTCGGTTCGCACGTGGTGTTCATCGGTGGTGTAGCCGTCGCCGGCTTGATGACCCTGGCGGCGTTCGGTGTGCTGCGCGAAGAGAAGAAGCTGCCGCGCGACCGTTGATTTTCCGGGGTCGGATCCCTTTCCCGCAGGGTAAGGGATCCGACCCCATTCTCCATCCCTGTCCAAGGAACTGCCCATGTACTGGATCGCGCTCGCCCTGACCCTGCTGGTCGCCCTGCTGCACGTTTATTTCCTGGTGCTGGAAATGTTCCTGTGGACCCGGCCGCTGGGCCTGAAGACGTTCCGCAATTCACCGGAGAAGGCGGAGACCACGCGCGTGCTGGCGGCCAACCAGGGTCTGTACAACGGCTTCCTGGCGGCGGGCATCGTGGTGGGGCTGGTGCTGGCGCAGCCGGTGCTGGTGACGTTCTCGCTGGTTTGCGTGGTGGTGGCGGGGTGCTATGGCGCCTACAGCGTGAGCCGGCGCATCTTCATGATCCAGGCGGTGCCGGCGATCCTGGCGTTGGTGTTTCGCGCACTGGCGTGATTTCCGGCCAACGGCACAGCCCCTCGTGGGTTGGTCGCGTAGAGCTGTCATGGGGTTGGTCGGGCGGGTTGGGTTCGCGGGGGACGCCGCAAGTACGTCCCTGTAGGCTTGGCCGCGGCATCCATGCCGCGGACACCCCCGCGAACCCAACCCGCCCGACCCCTGACAGGTTCCGTGCGCGGCCAGCCCACGGAGAATAAAAGAAGATCAAGAGCAACAGCGGGTCGCTGCGCTCGTGGGATCTGCGCGCATGAAAAAAGCGGCCGCCGGGCCGCTTTTTTGCTTTTGCTCTTCTTTTTTTCTTGCGTGGGTGGACGCCGCAGCGATCTGTAAGAGGCCGGAGGGTTGGGATGCGCAGGGGCGTAAGCGCCATGGATGGCGCGCCCGAGCCTACAGGGACGTATTCACGGCGTCCCCTGGGCATCCCACCCCTCCGGCCCAACCGATGAACCGCTTTTCAGCATCCACCCACGAGGGGCTGCGCCGTTCGCGGCAACATCACTTCGCCGGCGACACCCACATGTCGATGACCGCGCTGAACACCTCCGTCCCCGCGCGGTCGCGCACACTCACCGTCACCGGCAACGCATAGCCTTCGGTCGCCACCACGATCGGCTGCGCCGGCAATGCCGTCGCCTGCAGCGTACCGCGCGCCTTGGCCAGGTACTGCACCTGCATGCCCTTCGGGATCCAGCGCATGCCCTTGGGCAGTGACGCATCGACCATCAGCCCGGCGGTCAGTTCGGCCAGGTTGCACATTGCGATCGCGTGCACCGTGCCGATGTGGTTGCGCACCTTGCGGCGGTCGGCCAGCGTGCCCTCGCAGCGGCCGTTCTCCAGGTGCGTGATGCGCGGGGCGATGCTGGCGAAATAGGGCGCCTTGAAGCACACCGCGCGCGAGAACAGCCAGGCACCGGCAGGCCAGCGCTGCAGGCGGTGGTAGAGCGAAAGCAGGGGCGTGGACATGGCGGTTTCCGGTCGGCGGACAAAGCGACGGCGGGCCAGGCCCGCCGTCGAGGCAACGCGTGTCGCGGGCGATCAGGCCGCCTGCGAGTGCGGGTCCTTGTTCTGGCGGTCGTAGTAGCTGGCCGCGCGCAGTTCGTGGGTGTCGAAGTCGTCCACGGTGATGGTGTCCAGGGTCAGCGTACGCAGCTCTTCCAGCAGGCTGCGCTCGTCCTGGGTGATCACGCCTTCGGCCACAGCCTCGTCGAGCTGGCTGTTGAAGTCCAGCGCCTCGATGCCCTTGCTCTTCAGCGCCTTCAGGAACTTGCGCTCCACCGGCTCGGCCATGATCGCCTTGCTCAGGTAGCTGTTGATGCGGCCACCCGGGTTGTTCTCGCACGGGGTCAGGAACACGCCGCTGGCGAGGCGGTCGCGGGCTTCGTTCGGGGCCATCAGCAGCGCAGCCACGCGACGGCTCAGGCGGTCGCCGGGGGCCTCGGCACGACGGCCCAGCGGGAAGATCAGTGCCCACATCAGCCAGCCGATCGGACGGATCGGGAAGTTGCGCAGGGCAGCCGACAGCGATTCCTCGATCTTGTGCACACTGTCATGGAAGGCCCAGGCCAGCAGCGGCTGGTCGGCCTGCGGGGCGCCTTCGTCGTGGTAGCGCTTGAGCATGGCGCTGGTCATGTACACATGGCTCAGCACGTCGCCCAGGCGGCCGGACAGCGATTCCTTGAACTTCAGCTTGCCGCCGAGCGTCATCATCGAGATGTCGGCCATCAGCGCCAGGTTGGCCGAGTAACGGTCCAGCTTGCGGAAGTAGCGGCGGGTGTAGGCGTCGCCCGGGGCAGCGCCGAAGCGTGCGCCGGTCAGGCCGAACCAGAACGAACGAACGGCGTTGGAGATGCCGTAGCGGATGTGGCCGAACAGGCTGCGGTCGAAGTCCTGCAGGCCGGCACGGGTGTCGGGGTCCTGCGCGGCCTTCATTTCCTTCAGCACCCACGGGTGGCAGAGGATCGCACCCTGGCCGAAGATCAGCAGGCTGCGGGTCATGATGTTGGCGCCTTCCACCGTGATGGCGATCGGCGCGGCCTGCCAGCTGCGGCCGGCGAAGTTGCGCGGCCCCAGGATGATGCCCTTGCCGCCGATCACGTCCATCATGTCCGAGATCACTTCGCGGCTCATGTTGGTGCAGTGGTACTTGGCGATCGCCGACGGCACCGACGGCACGTCACCGCGGTCCACAGCAGCGGCGGTGGCCTGCGACAGCGCGCTGATCTTGTACGCCTTGCCACCGATGCGGGCCAGCGCTTCTTCCACGCCTTCGAAGCGGCCGACCGACAGGCCGAACTGCTTGCGGATGCGCGCATAGGCGCCGGTGACCGCGGCACCCGCCTTGGCACCGCCGCTGGCGGTGGAAGGCAGGGTGATCGAGCGACCCACGGCCAGGCACTCGTTGAGCATGTTCCAGCCCTTGCCGGCCATCGCAGCGCCACCGATCAGCTGGGTCAGCGGAATGAACACGTCCTTGCCGCGGATCGGGCCGTTCTGGAACGTCGAGTTCAGCGGGAAGTGGCGACGGCCGATCTCGACGCCGGCGGTCTCGCGCGGCAGCAGGCCCAGGGTGATGCCGATATCGCGGGTCTGGCCGATCAGGCCATCCGGATCGTACATGCGGAAGGCCAGGCCGATCAGCGAGGCGACCGGCGCCAGGGTGATGTAGCGCTTGTCGAAGGTCAGCTTGACGCCGAGCACCTGCTCGCCGTTCCACTCGCCCTTGCAGACGATGCCGTAGTCGGGAATGGAGGTCGCATCGGAGCCGGCGAACGGACCGGTCAGGCCGAAGCAGGGCACTTCGCGGCCATCGGCCAGACGCGGCAAGTACTGGTCCTTCTGTTCCAGGGTGCCGTAATGCACCAGCAGTTCACCCGGGCCCAGCGAGTTGGGCACGCCGACGGTGGAACTGACCACCGAAGACACCGAGGCCAGCTTCTGGATCACCTTGTGGTGGGCCAGCGCGGAGAAGCCCAGGCCGCCGTATTCCTTCGGAATGATCATGCCGAAGAACTTGTTCTTCTTGATGAAGGCCCACAGTTCCGGCGGCAGGTCGGCATGGACGTGGGTGATTTCCCAGTCGTTGACCATCGTGCACAGCTGTTCGACCGGGCCATCGAGGAAGGCCTGTTCTTCAGCGGTCAGCTGCGGCTTGGGGTAGTTCAGCAGGATGTTCCAGTCCGGATCACCGGTGAACAGTTCGCCTTCGAAGCCTACCGAGCCGGTTTCCAGGGCGATGCGCTCGGTCTGCGACAGCGGCGGCAGCACCTTGCGGAACACCTTCATCATCGGGCCGGTCAGCAGCGGTTTGCGGATGAACGGCAGCAGCAGCGGCACGACGATCACGGCCAGTATCGCGGCGGCGACGATCGTGGCGGTCTGGTTGACGTAGGGGATGAACCAGCAGGCCACCAGCAGGGCCACGCTGATCAGCGTCCAGGTCAGCAGGCGCATGCGGTGGTAGGCGACGAACGCGCCTGCCAGCAGCAGGGCGAGGAAGGGAATGACGAGGCTCATGAGCGTGCTCCGGTGACGTGCTCGTTTATGGCGGACGAAGCTGCAGCATCCGCTGCGGGCAACACGTCCAGATAGTCCAACACAGTAGCGGTAAAGGCGTCGTTGTCATCACCGGCGACCATGTGCGTGGCCTGCGGCAACTGTACGTGGCGTGCGTGTGGCGCCAATGCCAGGAATTCGGCCACCGTCTGCGGGGTGACCAGGTCGCTGCGGCCACCGCTGACCAGCAGCAGGGGGCACTTCACCTGGCGCGCGGCTTCGGCCAGTGCGTCCTGGTGCTGCTCGCTGTCACGGGCCAGTTCGGCCACCAGACGCGGGTCCCAGTGCCAGCGCCAGCGACCGTGGCCATCTTCGCGCAGCAGGGCGCGCAGCGAGTCTTCGGACTTGCGCGGGCGATGCGGCACATAGGCCGAAATCACATCGGCAGCCTGCGACAGCGAGGCGAATCCTTCCGGATGCGCGGTCATGAAGGCGAGGATGCGCTCGACGCCAGCGGTATCCCAGCGCGGAGTGATATCCACCAGCACCATGGCCGAGAACAGGCCCGGCCAGCGTGATTCGGCCAGCAGGCCGAACAGGCCGCCCATCGAGGCAGCCACCAGCACCGGCGGTCGCGGTTGTTCGCCGGCCAGCACGATCAGGTCATCGGCGAACTGCTCACCGTGGTACGCCAGATCGGCCGCATTCCAGTCGGAGTCGCCGTGCCCCCGGGCGTCGTAAGCCAGGGTCTGCAGGCCGGCTGCCGACAATGCCTTGGCCGTAGTCGTCCAGGCATGGCGGGTCTGGCCAAATCCATGCGCGAACAATACGCGCCCGCGACGGCCGGAGGTGCTGGCGGTTGCAGCCAGCGAGGCACCGTGGGCCGCCTCCAGGCGCAGGTCATGGAATGCAGCGGGAGTAGGGGACATAACCATACTCGCTAGTATGGATGGGTTCGGCGGGATGTCAATACTGCACGGTATGGTGCGCTGCGGGAATGCCTCTCGGCCCGGCTGCCGACGGTTTCGGCCGCAACCGCGTACTGCAACGAACCCCGGCGTATGGTTAAATCAGCACATGAATCAACCTGACGCTTCCGCCGGCGAACCGCGTGCCGGCCGCAACAGCCGCCTGAGTGCCGAAGACTGGGCCCAGGCGGCCCTCGATCTGATTGCCGAGCAAGGTGTGAGCGCCGTCGCGGTGGAGCCGCTGGCGCGCCGCCTTGGCGTGACCAAGGGCAGCTTCTACTGGCACTTCCCCTCGCGTGATGCGCTGCTGCAGGCGGCACTGGAACGCTGGGAACTGTTCGAGCAGGAACAGGTGTTCGGCAGCCTGGAAGATGTGCCGGATCCACGCGTGCGCCTGCGTCAGCTGTTCCAGATGGTGGCGCACGAAGTGCAGCCGCACATCATCTACAGCGAGTTGCTGAAGGCACTGGACCATCCGATGGTGCGGCCGGTGATCGACCGCGTGTCGCAGCGACGGCTCGATTACCTGATCGCCTCGTTCCGCCAGGCGGGCCTGAGCTCGACCGATGCACGCCATCGCGCACGCCTGGCTTACGCCGCCTATGTCGGCTTCCTGCAGTTGTCGCTGCAGCTGCAGCAGCCCAAGCAGGCGCGCGAGGATTTTGAAGCGTATGTCGAGCATCTGATCGACACGCTGATTCCGAACGGCTGAGGCGTTCTTCATCGCTGGATGCAGAAAGGCCGCGGCAGTGCCGCGGCCTTTTTCGTTGGTGTTGACGCCAGCAGCGAACGTACAAAAAACAACGGCCCCTTGGGGGGCCGTTGCTGCATCAGCTGATCAGTGGAGCGATCAGAACTTCTGCTTGTACTGCATGTACATGTAGCGGCCCGGCAGGTCGTACTGCGGGTCGAACATGTTGTACGAGGTCGAGTACGAGACCGGCGGCTGCTTGTCCCATGCGTTGTTCAGACCCAGCATGATCGTGCCCTTCCACGGGGTGTTGTAGCGCACCTGGATGTCGTGGTAAGTGGTCGAGCCCATGTGGTTCTTGCGGCCATCCGGATCGGAGCAGTAGCTGCGCAGTGCGCCGCCCAGCAGGCAGTCTTCGGTCATGCCGGACTTGTAACGCAGGCCGTAATTGACGCCGAAGTCGCCGAAGGACCAGTCGACGTACAGGTTGGAGCGGATGCGCCAGTACGGATCCTGGTCGAGATAGCGACCCTGGCGGCCTTCCACCTCGGAATCTTCGGTGGCCTTGGTTTCCCACTTGGAAAGGTAGGTGCTGTCCCAGCTGACGGTGAACTGGCCGAACGAGGTTTCCGGCAGGCGGTACAGCACGCCCAGATCCCAGCCTTCCACCTTGTACGACGCCAGATTCTGCAGCGGCATGTCGACGTTGGTGATGGTGTAGCGTTCTTCGATGGTGCCGTAGGCTGGATCACGGGTGATCAGACCGCAGTACGCGGCCTGTTCTGCCGGGGAACCACCGTAGCAGTAGTTCATGATGTCCTGGATCGCCGGACGGGTGATGGCGTCTTCGATCTTGATCTGCCACCAGTCCAGGGTCACGTTCAGGCCGCTGACAAAGCTCGGGCTCCACACCAGGCCCAGCGTCTTGCTGGTCGAGGTTTCCGGCTTCAGGTTCGGGTTCGACTTCCAGGTGAACGGCTCGGCAGTCTGGGCCGCGCCCGACTGCGGAACGCCATCGTCGTCCTTGGTGTTGGGCTGGACGAAGCCAGCCGGAACGCCCTGGGCGATACACTGGGCCAGCACCGCACCGGTCGGGCCGTTGGCAGCTGCGCACGGATCGGCGTAGGTTTCGAACGAGTCGCCGTCACCGCCATACAGGTTGCTGATGCTCGGCGCGCGGAAGCCTTCCGAGTAGTTGCCGCGGATCATCAGGTCGTCGATCGGCTTCCAGCGGAAACCGAACTTGTTGTTGGTGGTATTGCCGAAGTTGCTGTACTTCGAGTAGCGGGTCGCCGCGCTGAAGTCGAGCAGCTTGGCGCCCGGCAGGTCGGCCAGCACCGGGATCGACAGTTCCAGGAAGACTTCATCCAGGTCGTAGCCGCCCTTGGTCGGCTTTGCGCCGTTGCCGGTGCTCAGGCCTGCAGCGATGAAGGCGTCCGGATCGAACTGACCGGTCTCCTTGCGGTACTCGTAACCGGCAGCGAAGGCCAGAGCACCGGCCGGCAGCTGCACGATTTCACCGGAGATGTTGGCGTAGTAGCCCTTGGACACCAGGCTGGCCGAATCGTGTGCGGTGAACGAAGTGTAGTCGAGCGCGGCCTGGCTGATCGAGCCTTCCGGGCCCAGAGCGTTGACCGGCACGCACTCCGGAATGATGTCGCCGCCCGGGGCGGTGACGCAGACCGGCACGCCGCCGCGCATTTCGGACGGGCCGTAAGCGTTGCGCAGGTTGGCCAGATTGAACAGGCCGTAGGTCAGGTCGTTCTGGTCGGTCTTGTCGTAGCGGTAGCCGACATCCCAGTCGAAGTTACGGTCCGCGAACTCGAAGAAGCCTTCGAAGCCACCGTAGAAGTGCCAGTTCTTGACGTTCTGGTTGAACGAACGGCCGCCGCTTTCATTGAAACGACGGTTGACGCCGGTCAGGTCTTCACCCGTCGGGTTGTACATGCTGTTGGCGCTGAGGCGCATGCTGGTGACCGGCATGGCCGCCAGCAGCTGCTCGGACTTGCGCTCGTTGTACATCGCCTCGGTACGGAAGGTGATGTTGTCGGTAACGTTGTACGAACCAGAAGCGAACAGCGACGTACGTTCCTGCGGGGTCAACAGGTAGTTGTCCGGGGCGGTGTTGTAGCCGTGGACGTTGGCGTTGAACGGCGTCTCCACGCCGTTGATCAGCACATAGCGCTCGTCGTTGCGGATGTAGGAGCCCGGCATGCCGGTGCTGCTCTGGCCGTCGAAGAACGGCGGGCCACCGGCGGAGATCTTGCGATCGCCGGCCATGACCTTGCCTTCCTTGACGTAGGAGACACCCAGCATCAGCGATGCGCGATCGGTGGTGGTGCCGATGGTGAAATCGGCTGCTTCACGCTCGCCGTCACCGTCGCTGTACTGGCCCTTGTAGAAGTTCGCTTCGGCGCCGTCGAAGTTCTGCTTGGTGATGATGTTCACCACGCCGGCGATGGCATCCGAACCATAGATGGTCGAAGCGCCGTCCTTCAGGATGTCGATGCGCTCGATCATCGCGGTCGGGATG
This sequence comes from Stenotrophomonas sp. MYb57, assembly GCF_002966815.1. Classification (NCBI taxonomy): domain Bacteria; kingdom Pseudomonadati; phylum Pseudomonadota; class Gammaproteobacteria; order Lysobacterales; family Lysobacteraceae; genus Stenotrophomonas; species Stenotrophomonas sp. MYb57. Next base: position 3,542,993 of record NZ_CP023271.1, on the reverse strand, counting down.
GTGTTCAGGTCGACGCTGCCGTCCAGACCGGTGGTCCAGCGACGGCCATTGACCAGCACCAGGGTACGGTCCGAGCCGAGGTTGCGCAGGCTGATACCGGCCGAGCCGTCACCGCCGTTGTTGAAGGTGCGGTTCAGGGCGGCACCGTTGGCGGCAACGCGCTGCAGGATGTCGGCGACCGAGGTCACACCCTGCTTTTCGATGTCGGCGCGGGTCAGGCTCAGGACCGGCTGCGAGGTTTCGATGTCGGTGCTCTTGATGCGCGAACCGGTCACCGAGATGCGATCCAGGTTGGTCGCTTCCTGCGCCTGGGCCGTTACGGACGTCGCCGCACCGGCGATCAGCGCGACGACGACAGCGTCACGCAGCTTGTTGGACTGGAAATTCATTGGCTCTCTCTCTCCAAGAAATCTTGGCTGGGGTAGTGCCTGCGCGGCGGTGCCAAAAAAGAAGGCTCCAAAATCGCGAGGCTGAATCGATAGTAACGGCCCCCAGCCAAAAATTAAAGCTGCGTTAATTCACGCTGTGGTTACACATGAATTCGCTTTGATTTCTTTTATTTCAATGAGTTATCTGGATGTGGGAAGGGGCGCAACCGCGCCTGCCTGCCCTCGACGCACAAAAAAGTTTCAGTTGATGCATGTCGTGATGTATCCGTTTGTAACGGATAGGTGCTTTTCGCACTTGACAGATGTGTCCAGAAACAATTCGGGCGCCCCTGGGCGCCCGATGTTCAACACAGCTTGTTCGCGGTCGATGAGCGACTACAGATCCTGCTCGTAGCGCACGTACGGCACGGTGCCGTCATCGTTGCTTTCGTTGCGCGGGGAGAACGGGTTCTTGCCGCGGCTGATGACGTTTTCCGCGCCGACGGTGAGCTGGCCGGACCACGGGGTGCGCCAGGTCAGGCCGATGCCCAGGCCTTCCCACTTGCCGGGCTTGCCGGGAACGTCAACCACGCGGCCGATGATGCTGCCGCTGAAATTGCCGTAGCCGGCGCCCAGGCTCAGGCTCTTGCTGTCCCATCGGTCAACGATGGCCGGTGAGGCGTCGGCCAGGGGTACCAGGCGTGCCTTGGCATAGGTGCCGGCGATGGAGACAAAGCCTTCGCGACCGATGTTCTTCTGCGCGAACACGGTCAGGTCATTCTGTTCGGCGCGCAGCGACGGGGTCTTGCTGGGCGTGGCCAGCCAGGCGGGCAGGGTCTCGCGGCCAGTGCCGGCAGTGATTCCCAGGCGGCCGGTGCCACGGTTGAGCGCGGCGGTACCGGTCAGGCGCCGGTTGGAGCCGATGGCATCATCGTCGTCGCCCAGGCTGGCCAGCATGCAATGGCTGGCCAGTCCGCTGATGCTGGAGCCGCTGCTGCTGTTGCACAGCAGGCCGAGCGAGTCGCCCGAAGACAGGCCGAACGCAGCATCGAGCGAATTGCGGCCGAAATGCCAGCGTGCGCCCACGGCCTGCTCGCCGGTCGGTTCCAGGTACAGCAGGGCCTCGACCTTGCCACTGCCCTTGTTCCAGACCGGAATGACGGTGCGGGTGTCCTTGCTCTGCGCGTGCACGCCCGTGATCGCGCCAAGGGCGATCAGAAGGGCCAGCGGTAGACGCAGGAAGGTACGCATCGGACCAGTTCAGACAGGGACGGGCAGTGAAAGTTCCCGCTGGGGCGGGAACTCGATCCTAGGGTGTTTATGAATTCTTAACAAGCCTTGTTCCTCCCCAGATACAAGACTCATTTGGTATTACTGAAGTCGTTCAGGTGCCGGTACAGCCCCCTGGGCACCGTGGAACAGTATGCCGAACTCCGTCAACGGAAAGTGATACTCCTGTCCGCAGAATTCGCAACGTACGTCTACGGCGCCGGTGTCTTCGGCAGCCGCACGGGCCTCTTCCTCGCCCAGCGAGAACAGCATCGAGGCGACCCGTTCACGCGAGCAGGAGCAGGCGAAGGACAGGGCCTTGTCACCCACCAGCTCCGCCTTCTCCTCGTGGAACAGCCGGTGCAGCAGTTCCTCGGCCGGGGTGGCCAGCAGCTCCGCCTTGCCCAGGGTGTCGAACAGCGCGCTGGCGCGGGACCAACCATCGTCGTCGCCTTCGTCGCCCGGCAGCTTCTGCAGCAGCAGGCCGGCAGTGCCGTCGCGGCCGGCGGCCAGCAGCAGCCGCGTCGGCAACTGCTCGGACTGGCGGAAGTAGTCTTCGAATGCTTCATCCAATTCCGGCGCGGTCAGTGCGACCAGGCTCTGGTAGCGCTGCGGTTCGCGCGGGTCCAGGCCGGGATTCTCGATGGTAATGGCCAGCAGGGCGTCCTGGCCAAGGTCGGTCAGGTCGCGGGGGGCGTCACCGCCCTCGGCAATCTGGACGATGCCACGCAGGGTGCCGGCGGCGGTGCATTCGGCGAACAGGGTACGCAGGGCGGTATTGCTGCGCAGCTGGATCGACAGGCGGCCGTCCACCTTGGTGTGGCCGGTGAACAGGGCCGATGCCACGCAGGCTTCGCCGAGCAGTTCGGTGGCGCTGTCCGGATACTCGCCGTGGGACTGGATGTCCTGCCAGGTGGCCTGCAGGCGCACGTGGACGCCACGGACACCGGCATCGGGGAGCAGGAAACGGATAAGGGAATCGGATTGGGCGGTCATCGGCTCACATCGCGCGGAAACGGGGATGGTTGCCGGATAATGCGCCGACAACCAAGCATAAGAAGGATGCACCAGTAATGGGGGCAGGGGGAGAGCAGGACAAGGTAGTGGCCGCCGCCGACGCGGCACCGCGCAGGCGCTGGCGCTGGAAGCGGCTGCTGTGGCTGCCGGTGCTGTTCGTGGCCTTCAGCTGCCTGCAGGTCCTGGTGCTGCGTTTCATCGATCCGCCGCTGTCCACGGTGATGGTCTGGCGTTTCGGTGAGGCACTGGGTGAAGGCGACTGGTCCTACCGGCTGCACTACCAGTGGCGGGACCTTGACCAGATGGCGCCGAGCCTGCCGATTTCGCTGGTGGCCGCAGAAGACCAGCGCTTCCCCGACCACAGCGGGTTCGACCTGCAGGCCATTGAAAAGGCGCGCGACCACAACGCGCGGGGCGGGCGCCTGCGCGGGGCCAGCACGATCAGCCAGCAGGTGGCCAAGAACCTGTTCCTGTGGCAGGGCCGCAGCTGGATCCGCAAGGGCCTGGAGGTCTGGTACACGGTGCTGATCGAAGCCTTCTGGCCGAAGCAGCGGATCCTGGAGATGTACGCCAACATCGCCGAGTTCGGCGACGGTGTGTATGGCGCCCAGGCAGCGGCGCAGACATTCTGGGGCAAGGACGCCGCGCGGCTGAGCCCTGCCGAGAGCGCGCGTCTGGCGGCAGTGCTGCCGGCGCCGCGCCGCTACAACGCGGCCAAGCCAGGCCCCTACGTTCAGCGTCGTGCGGCGTGGATCCAGCGGCAGGCACGGCAGCTGGGTGGAGCGGGGTACCTGGCGGAGGACTGAGGCGCCACGACCCCAGATGTCCGTGGTGCCTTCCGATGCGGGAAGCGGGTATTTCGAACGCTGGACTGACGGGCTGCATCCCCGTCAACGACGTACAATCCGGCGATGACTCGTGAGCGTCTTACCTTCGTCATCGCCGCACACAACGAAGAGCTGGTGCTGCCCCAGCTGCATCCGCGATTGTGCGCGGTACTGGACGGCCTGGCCGGAATCGATGGTCACATCCTGTACGTGGATGACGGCAGCAGTGACACGACCTGGTCGTTGATCGCCTCGCTGGCCCAGGCCGACCCGCGGGTATCGGCGCTGAAGCTGTCGCGCAACTTCGGCAAGGAGGCGGCGCTGACCGCCGGCCTGGACCATGTGCGCGAAGGCGCGGCGATGATCCTCGACGCTGATGGCCAGGACCCGCCGGAACTGGTGCCGCACTTTGTCGAACGTTGGCGGCAGGGCTACGACAACGTCTACGGCACGCGCCTGGTACGTGACGGTGAGAGCTGGAGCAAGCGTGCTGCCGCATCGGTGTTCTACCGGGTGATTGGTCGCCTCTCGCGCACGCCCATTCCGGCCGATACCGGCGATTTCCGCTTGTTGTCGCCGCGCGCGCTGAGCGCATTGCGCGAGATGCGCGAACGTCACCGGTTCATGAAGGGGCTCTTCAGCTGGGTCGGTTTCCGCCGCGTGGCGGTGCCGTATCACCGGCATGCCCGTTTGGCCGGCAGCAGCAAGTTCAGCCTGTGGCGGCTGTGGAACTTCGCACTGGAAGGGATCACCGGCTTCTCGACGGTCCCGCTGCGGGCGGCCACCTACATGGGGCTGGCCACCGCAGGCGTGGCCTTCGTGTTTGCCATCTGGGTGATTGCGAAGGCAGCGTTGTACGGCGACCGGGTGGCCGGGTGGCCGACCATGATGGCGGTGATCCTGTTCCTCGGGGGCGTGCAGTTGATCGCGCTGGGGCTTATCGGCGAGTACCTGGGACGCCTGTACGAGGAGTCCAAGCAACGGCCGTTGTACCTGGTTGACGCATGGTTGGCCCCTTCCGTGGCAGACTCGGAGCTGCAACCCACCCTGGGAGGGCAGGCAGATGACGTCGGTACGGCAACTGTTGGACGGCAAGTCCCCTGAAGTGCATGCGGTCGCGCCAGGCGCGGCGGTGATCGATGCGATCCGGTTGATGGCGCAGAAGGGCATCGGCGCGGTGCTGGTGATGGATGGCCCGCGACTGGTCGGGATCCTCTCCGAGCGTGATTACGCACGCAAGATCGTGCTCCACGATCGTTCGTCGCGTGACACCGCAGTGTCGGAAATCATGACCGCGAAAGTAGTGACGGTGAGTCCCGGTGAGCAGGTGGAACACTGCCTGCAGCTGGTGACCGATTACCGCATCCGCCATCTGCCGGTGGTCGAGGGCGGGCAGGTACTGGGGGTGATTTCCATCGGTGACCTGGTGAAGTCGGTGATCGATGCGCAGCGGCGCGAGCTGGATCAGCTGCAGCAGTACATCGTGGCGGGGTGAGTTCTGTCGCTGGCGGGCCTGCGGCCCGCCGGCCCGCTTTTTCAAGCAACTGCCAAAGCCAAAGCCAAAGCCAAGGCAGCGCCTGCCTGACATGCCGGGGAGGCGGAGGGCATGGCCGTGCAGGACACGCCGTAAACCCGTCCATGGGGGCTCGATGGCGCCATCCATGGCGCCAACGGTCCTGCACGGCCATGCCCTCCGCCTCAGGACACGTTCCTGCGAGCGCGGCGGCCTTCACCCTGACTATCTGCCGTTGGTAGATGCCAACCTTGGTTGGCACTGCTTTTGATTCTGCTTTCTTCTTTTGATCTTGAATTCCTGCTCTCGTTTCGCGCGCGCAGGAAACTGTCGGGAGGGTGACGGGTGGCCCAGGCAGGACCGTTGGCGCCATGGATGGCGCCATCGAGCCCCCATGGGTGAGGGCGCTTTGCTTGCGAAGCACTGCTTCGCAAGCGCCCGAACGCACAGCCGCCAGCGGCTGGGCCGGACCGCGGAGCGGGGTTCACGGCGTGTCCTGCCTGGGCCACCCGTCACCCTCGTCCCATTTGCAGTAGGGCGCCGAACGCCCGCTCTACTTCGCGTAGTGCCCACCGCAGTCGGCATCCTTGCCCGGCCCCAGTTCGATGGTGGCCAGCAGTGCCGCCGGCGGCGCGATGCTGCCCAGCGTCAACGCCACCGCACCCCGGATACCCAGCGCCTTGAAGTCCGGGCGGAACGACGGGTCCTTGAAGGTGCCGCCGATGCGCAGCGGCGAGCGCAGCACCAGGATGCTCCTGTCCTTCGGTCGTGGCTTCAGCAGCAGGTCCAGCGTTTCATCGCGCAGGCTGACATCGCCCTCGCCGAGGATGATCGTATCGGTGGTGTCCACTGCCATCGACCGGGTATGCATCAGGCCCTCGCGCACGCCGAAGTCGGCGAAGGCGCATCGCAGCGGAATCTGTTTGTCGCCGGTGAACAGGAATTTCAACGACTCGGTGATGTCCAGTCCCGCCACTTCCATCAGCAGGTTGCCGACGTGGCCGCGGCCCATGCCCAGCGCCACGTTGCCGCTGCTGCTGCCGAGCATCGCGGCGATCGAGTTGCCGTTGCCGGTCAGGTCAATGGCGCCGCTGATACCCCCCTTGGCCTGTTCGGCCAGCTTGGCGTCGGGGAACAACTGGCCCAGCTGCACGCCGCGCACGCTGGCCTTCAACGAGGTTGCAATCTGCGGGCGACGTGCATCCATGCGGATCGTGCTGCGGATGTCACCGCCGGCAACGCCGAAGTTCAGCGGGTCCAGCCGCAGTACACCATCGTCCAGCAGCAGGTGTGCATCCATGTCGTCCAGCGGCAGCTTGGGTGCATTGATGCGCTGGGCCTTCCAGCGCACGTCGGCATCCATCGCGCGCAGCTTGCCCAGGTTGTACGGCGTGGCCGGCAGCACTTTGGCGCTGGCGGCCACGCGCGCAGCCTCGGCCCGCTGTTCTGCATTGGCAGTCTCGCCGCCACCGGTCTTCGGGGGGGCACCGACGAAGCCGGCAAGGTCATCGAAATCGAGGCGGCGCGACACCAGGTTCGCGGTCATCCGAGGGCGTTCCCTGGAGACATCGAACTGCACATCGCCGCCCAGGTCGCTGTCGCCGACTTTGCCGGTGAAGCGCTCGTAGCGCCACACCTGGTGATCGCGCTTCAGGCGGCCATCCAGTGCGTAGGGCGGGGAAGGCGGAATGGCGATGCCCAGCAATGGATACAGGTCGGCCAGGTCTTGACCGCTCAGCGCGAACTGCAGGTCGAATACCTGCAGCTGGAACGGGTTGGTCAAGGTGCCGCTGGCAACGGCATGGGTGGCCCCGGCGCGGCCATCCAGATGGATGCGGAAGGGGTGTGCGCTGTCGGTCAGTTCCAGCGGCGATTCGGTGCCGCCGCTCAGGGTAAAGGGATTGCCCTGCCAGCGGCCCTTGCCGGCCACCAGCAACGGTGGTGCGGCGTCGGCCTGTTTCGGTTGCCCGCTGCGAACGTTCACCAGGATGTCGGTGCGGCCGAGTGCGTCGAGGAACTGCAGTCGACCATCGTCGATGTGCAGGCGCTTGAGCTGCGGCGTGGTGCCGCCCTTGCTGTCGCTGAGGAAGTTCCAGTTGCCGGGGTCACCTTTGCGCGGGGCGGTTTCCAGCAGTACGTCCGGGCGGGTCAGGCGCACTTCGGGCAATTGCACGCTGCCACGCAGCAGCGGCCACACCCGTACGTCGATCTCGACCCGGTCGGCGCTGACCATGGTGGGCTGCTTCGCCCAGGGCGCATTGGCAAAGGTGAGGGTATCGGCGCGCACGGTGCTGGTGCGGCCGAGGTCGACATCCAGGTTGCCGATGTGCAGGGCGCGGCCGGTGCGCGCCTGTACCGCACGTTCGACCGGGCCCTTGAACCAGTTCCAATCCCAAAGGGCGATGAGGACCAGCAGTGCCGCGAGCAGGAACACCAGCACGGCGAGCCAGCGCTGCCCGCGGCGACCGGGACGACGCAGGCGCCAGCGCGACGCCTTGGGAGCAGCAGGAGCAGAGGCAGCATTCACACCGCCATGGTTGCCCCGTCGGGGTGGACGGGGCGCGAAGCGATCATGTGCATCGTGTGCAGAGCCGGTGCCTGCTCGCCGGCCAGGGGCCTGGCGTTACCCTCAATACGGGGTCACAGCACCTGTCGAGTCACGGCGACGAAGTGGCAGACGCTGCCACCGATCACGAACAGATGCCAGATCGCATGCGAATAGGGGATGGATTCGCGGTGGTAGAAGTACGTGCCCAGCGTATAGGACAGGCCGCCGCCGAACAGCCAAGCCAGGGTGCCACCATCGATCGAGGCCCACATCGGCTTGATCGCCACCACCACCAGCCAGCCCATGGCGATGTAGATCACCGTGGACAGCAGCTTGAAGCGGCCGGTGTAGAACAGCTTGAACACCACGCCGCCGAGCGCCAGCGCCCAGATCGCGGTGAACATGCCCCAGCCCCAGGGGCCGCGCAGGCCGATCAGGGTGAACGGGGTATAGGTACCGGCGATCAGCACATAGATCGCGCAATGGTCGAACACCTTCAGGCGGCCCTTGGCCTGCGGGTGTTGGATGGCGTGGTACAGCGTGGAGGCGGTGTACAGCAGCAGCAGGGCGATGCCGAACACGATCGCACTGGCCAGCTGCCAGCCATCGCCGTAGATCGCGGCCAGGGTGATCAACACCGCGCTGGCGGCCAGGGCAAGCACCGCACCCAGCCCGTGGGTCAGGGCGCTGGCAATTTCTTCGCGGATCGAATCAACGGAAGTCGTGGACATGGCATGGGCATCGTCTGCAGGGAGGGGGACCTGCACCCCCCTATCATCGCCGCGATGGCGGGCGCGTGCACCCCCGCCACCGTATGGTCGCTGGAATCAGTTGCCGGTGACCGTATGCGCGGCTTCACGGGTTGCCGAGAAACGCACGTCCGGCGCACGTTCCTGCGCCAGCTGCAGGTTGACCCGGGTCGGTGCCAGGTAGACCAGGTGGCCGGCCGCGTCGAGGGCCAGGTTCAGCGCGTTCTTCTCGCGGAACTCCTCCAGCTTCTTCTCGTTGCTGCAGTGGACCCAGCGCGCCGTGGTCACGCTGACCTGCTCGAAGGTGGCTTCCACGCCGTATTCGTCCTTCAGGCGGTAGGCAGCCACATCGAACTGCAGCACGCCCACCGCACCCAGGATCAGGTCGTTGCTGGTCAGCGGACGGAAGAACTGGGTCGCGCCTTCCTCGGACAGCTGTGCCAGGCCCTTCTGCAGCTGCTTGAGCTTGAGCGGATCGCGCAGGCGGGCGCGACGGAACAGTTCCGGGGCGAAGTTGGGGATGCCGGTGAAGGTGATCGCCTCGCCTTCGGTGAAGGTGTCGCCGATGGAAATCGTGCCGTGGTTGTGGATGCCGATGACATCGCCCGGCCACGCCTCGGCGGCGATTTCACGGTCGCTGGCCATGAAGGTCAGCGCATTGGCCAGCTTCATGTCCTTGCCGGTGCGCACGTGCAGGGTCTTCATGCCGGCAGTGAACCGGCCCGAGCAGACGCGCATGAACGCCACGCGGTCACGGTGCTGCGGATCCATGTTGGCCTGGATCTTGAACACGAAGCCGGTCAGCTTCGGCTCCTGCGGGGCGACGTCGCGACCGGTGGTGGAGCGCGCCTGCGGCGACGGTGCGTGTTCGACGAAGAAGTCCAGCAGCGGCTGCACGCCGAAGTTGTTCACGCCCGAACCGAAGAACACCGGGGTCTGCTTGCCGGCCCGGTAGGCCTGCAGGTCGAACGGGTGGCTGGCACCCTGCACCAGTTCCAGTTCGTCGCGCAGGTCGGCCAGCATCCGCTCGCCGATCTTCTCGGCCAGCCCGGGCGAATCGATCGAGGGGAAGATGGTCGAATCCTGACGGGTGAAGTTGCGGCCCTGCTCGTACAGATGCACTTCGCCGGTGATCAGGTGGACCACGCCCTTCAGGCGCTGGCCCATGCCGATCGGCCAGGTGACCGGCGCGCACTGGATGCCGAGCACGCTTTCAACCTCGTCCAGCAGGTCGATCGGCTCCTTGCCCTCGCGATCGAGCTTGTTGATGAAGGTCATGATCGGGGTGTCGCGCAGGCGGCACACTTCCATCAGCTTGATGGTGCGCTCTTCCACGCCCTTGGCCACGTCGATCACCATCAGCGCCGAGTCCACCGCAGTCAGCACGCGGTAGGTGTCCTCGCCGAAGTCGGCGTGGCCCGGGGTGTCGAGCAGGTTGATGATCTTGCCTTCGTACGGGAACTGCATCACCGAGGAGGTGACGGAGATGCCGCGCTCCTTTTCCAGCGCCATCCAGTCCGAGGTGGCGTGGCGGGCAGCCTTGCGGCCCTTCACCGAGCCGGCCATCTGGATCGCGCCTCCGAACAGCAGCAGCTTTTCGGTCAGCGTGGTCTTGCCGGCGTCAGGGTGGGAAATGATGGCGAACGTGCGGCGACGCGACGCTTCGGTGGCGACTTCGGACATGGCAGTGGCGCCCGCACGGGGCGCTTTTCAAAGAGATAAGCGCCCGATTATACCGGCCTGCCGGCGTCGGCGGGTCAGCGCCCGGCGCTGGCGTCCCCGCTGCCCTCACGGGCGAAGTGCAATTCGCCCTGCGGGGCGAGGATGCGCACCGGCACCGAACGCAGCCCCATGCCCCGGTTGAGCTGCACCACGAAGTGCAGGTGCGGTGCGGTGCTGTAGCCACTGTTGCCGGACAGGCCGATCGGCTGCCCGGCCTGCACGGCCTGGCCGGGACGCACGCGCATGCCGCCGGCCTGCAGGTGGGCGTACATCGCCATGCTGCCGTCGCTGTGAAGGATACGAACGAAGTTGGCGCGTCCGGCATCGCGTTCACGGTCCAGGCCATTGCCGCGGAAACCGTCCTGTACCTGCATCACCGTGCCCTCGCGGGCGGCCAGGACCTGCGTTGCTTCGGGCAGGGCAAAGTCGATGGCGTCGCGGTTCTCCTCGTCATCGTGGCTGAACCGGCCCTGCGGCGCCTGGTCCACGCGCAGCTGGGCAGCCTGGAACGGCAGGCGATAGGCGACGTCTTCGGCGCGCGCGGCCGGATTGCCCGGCACCGACTGCAGACGAAGATCCAGTGCCTTGCCGTTGGCAGGAGAGGGAAGATGGCCCACCACCAGGCTGCCGGTGGCCTGCACCAGTGACTGCAGCGGCAGGCCCTCCACCTGTGTGCCGGGGGCGGCGCGCAGCTCGATCTGCACCGGGCCGGACAGTGGGTTGTCGATCCGCGCCTGCCACTGGTCGCCCAGCGACTGCAGGCGCAGGCGGGCCATCGGCGCCGCGTGCGGCGTGGCGCCGGCCGTGCGCGCGGCCGGCGTCTGTGGCACCAGTCCCCAGCCCTGGCGCCAGTCGGCAGCGTTCGCGGGGGCGCTCGCCAACAGGGGCAGCAGGAGGCAGGGCAGGGGCAGGCGGCGCATCGAAGGCTCCAGCGACATGGACCGCCGGGACTCTACGCAAGCTGTCGGGACGGGGGAAGGGTGGGGGCTTTGCATTCATCCATCTCTTTATCCGCATGAAGGGATTGACATGCCCGAAAAGGACTGGCATCGTGGCTCCACCATCGAGACCGGCAGAGGGACAGGCCCTTTGAAGCCGGGGCAGCCCGCAGACGCGAAAGCGCCTGCGTAGGTGCCAAATCCTGCGGGGACCGTGGCGTCCACCGAAAGATGGTTCGAACCTGCACCCAACGTGCACTTCGAACGCGAGCCCCGCGAAGGCTCGATGGCCGATTTCCCTACCGGAACCCGCCATGAGCTTCGCCACCAGCACCGTGCTTCGCCCCGAACCCTTTGTCCCCGTCAGCGTGCCGGTCGATGACCGCGTGCACGCCGAGCGCGGCGAGTTCGCCGCCGTGCTGTCGATGCGTCATGCCGGCCCCTGCCCGGTGCGCCTGCGCTATGAGTGGGTCGGTCCGGTCAACGCACCGGTGGTGGTGCTGGCCGGCGGCATTTCCGCGCACCGCCATGTGGCCTCGAATGCGCAGTTCAGCGAAAAGGGCTGGGCCGAAGGCCTGGTCGGCAGTGGCCGCGCACTGGATCCGCAGCAGCTGCGTGTGCTCGCGTTCGATTTCATCGGCGCTGACGGTGCGTTGGATGTGCCGATCGATACCGCCGACCAGGCCGATGCGTTGGCGCTGCTGCTGGATCACCTCGGCATCCGCGCATTGAAGGCATTCGTCGGCTATTCCTACGGCGCGCTGGTCGGCCAGCAGTTCGCGATCCGCCACCGTGCCCGGGTACGCCAGCTGGTGCTGGCCAGCGGTGCGCACCGCCCGCACCCGTATGCCGCCGCGTGGCGTGCGCTGCAGCGCCGTGCCGTGGCGCTGGGCCAGCTGCAGTGTGGCGAAGACCACGGCCTGGCGCTGGCCCGCCAGTTCGCCATGCTCAGCTACCGCACACCGGAAGAATTCGGCGAACGCTTCGACGCAGCACCGGAGGTGGTCAATGGCCGCGTCCGTGTCGCGGCCGAAGATTATCTCGACGCGGCTGGTGCGCAGTACGTCGCGCGCACGCCGGTCAATGCCTACCTGCGCCTGTCCGAGTCGATCGACCTGCACCGCGTGGACCCGAGCGCGATCCTGCCGCCGACCGTGGTGGTTGCCGTTGAAGGCGACCGCCTGGTTCCGCTTGCCGACCTGGTCGGCCTGGTCGAGGGACTGGGCCCACGCGGCAGCCTGCGCGTGCTGCGCTCGCCCTACGGTCACGACGCCTTCCTGAAAGAAACCGATCGCATCGACGCGATCCTCGCCACCGCCTTCCGCACTTCTGGAGAGTCCGCATGAGCCTGCACGCCGCTGAACCGTCCTGTTGTCGCACCACCGCCGCCGTCCGCGCCGGCATCGATCGGGACACCGCCCACGGCGCGGTCACGCCGCCGATCGTGCTGTCGTCGAACTTCAGCTTTGAAGGCTTCGGCAACAAGCGCCAGTACGACTACACCCGCAGTGGCAATCCCACGCGCGACCTGCTGGGTGAGGCGCTGGCCGAACTGGAAGGCGGCGCCGGCGGTGTGGTGACCGCCACCGGCATGGGCGCGATCAACCTGGTGCTGAACGCACTGCTGCAGCCCGGCGACACCCTGGTGGTGCCACACGATGCGTACGGCGGCAGCTGGCGCCTGTTCAACGCGCTGGCGAAGAAGGGCCATTTCGAACTGGTCACTGCCGACCTGACCGACCCGCGCGCGCTGGCCCAGGCCCTGGCCACGCAGCCGAAGCTGGTGCTGGTGGAAACCCCGTCCAACCCGCTGCTGCGCATCACCGACCTGCGCTTCGTGATCGACGCGGCGCACAAAGCCGGTGCGCTGGTGGTGGTCGACAACACGTTCCTGTCGCCGGCATTGCAGCAACCGCTGTCGTTCGGCGCGGACCTGGTGCTGCACTCCACCACCAAGTACATCAACGGCCACAGCGACGTGGTCGGTGGTGCGGTGATTGCCCGCGATCCCGCCGTGCATGAACAGCTGGTGTGGTGGGGCAATGCCCTGGGCCTTACCGGCTCACCGTTCGATGCGTTCCTGACCCTGCGCGGCCTGCGTACGCTGGATGCACGCCTGCGCGCGCACCAGGAAAACACCGCCGCGATCGTGGCGCTGCTTGATGCGCATCCTGCGGTGGCCAAGGTCTACTACCCGGGCCTGGCCGATCATCCGGGCCACGCCGTTGCCGCGCGTCAGCAGAGTGGTTTCGGCGCGATGCTGTCCTTCGAACTGGCCAGCTGTGCCGGCGATGATCCGCATGCTGCTGTACGTGCGTTTGTCGATGGCCTGCGTTACTTCACGCTGGCCGAGTCGCTGGGAGGCGTGGAAAGCCTGATCGCACACCCGGCGACCATGACCCACGCCGCAATGACTGCCGAAGCACGCGCGGCTGCGGGCATCAGTGAAGGCCTGCTGCGTCTGTCGGTCGGTATCGAGGGCGAGCGCGACCTGCTGGCCGATCTGGCCAGCGCTCTGGCGCGCGCCGAGGCGGTGATCGATGCGGTGGCGCGCGGCAAACAGGTGGCAGACGCATGAGCGCTTTGCCTGTCGAGATTCCGCTGCTGGGTACTGGCCGCTTGGCGCTGCTCGGAACCGGCACCGTCGGTTCGGCCTTCGTGCAGCGCTACCAGGCGTTGCAGGCGCGTGGGCTGGAACTGCCCAGCGTGCAGTGGCTGGCCAATTCACGCACCGCGCTGGCGATTGACCGCGATCTGGCGTTGCCGCTGGAACTGGCACGGCGTGCGCCGCGTGATGGGCAGAGTTCGCCGCCGTGGGCCAGCGCTGAAGGGCTGGAGCGTGGCGACGTGGTGGTCGATGCCACCGCCAGCGAAGATGTAGCGGCGCGCCACGTGCAGTGGTTGGCGCGCGGTGTGCACGTGGTGACCGCCAACAAGCTTGGCCGCGGTGCGCAGCTGTCGCGCGCGCAGGCCATCGCCGATCGTTGCGCCGACAGTGGTGCGCGTTACGGCGACAGCGCCACCGTCGGCGCCGGCCTGCCGTTGCTCAGCAGCCTGCGCGCGCTGGTTGCCGGTGGCGACCACATCCATGCCATCGAGGGCGTGCTTTCCGGTTCGCTGGCGTGGCTGTTCAATCGTTATGACGGCCAGTCGCCGTTCTCGGCGGCGGTGCGTGAAGCGCTGGCGGCCGGCTACACCGAGCCGGACCCGCGGCTGGATCTTTCCGGCGAGGATGTGCGCCGCAAGCTGTTGATCCTGGCCCGCAGCAGCGGATTGGCGCTGGACGCGTCGCAGGTGCAGGTCGACTCACTGGTGCCGGATGCGCTGGCTGCGCTGCCGCTGGAAGATGCAGTGAATGCGCTGGAGCAGCTGGATGCACCGCTGCAGGCACGTTGGCAGCGGGCGCGCGACAACGGCCGGGTGCTGCGTTTTGTCGGGCGCGTCGATGGCGAGGGTGCGCAGGTGGGCCTGCGTGAGTTGGCTGCCGACCATCCGCTGGCGCAGGGCGCGGGCACCGACAACCGCGTGGCCATCCACAGCGATCGCTACCGCGCGCAGCCGCTGTTGATCCAGGGGCCGGGCGCGGGTGCGGAAGTGACCGCAGCGGCGCTGCTGGATGACGTGCTGCGGATCGTGGGGTGAGCCCGGCCGCCGCTGCGCTCGCCGGGCGTGGCCCGGCGCTACCCACACCGATCCTCGTAGCTCGTAGCGCCGGGCCATGCCCGGCGGTTATGGAACTTCAACGCGCCTTGAGTGCCTTCAACAATGCGGCATTGAACTGCTTCGGGTCCTGCACCTGCGGCGAATGGCCCAGTGCCGCGAACTCGACCAGGGTCGAGCCGGGTATCGCCGCCGCTGCCGCTTTGCCCAGTGCCGGGTAGTTGCCCAGCGTCGCCTTCAGTTCGGGCGATGCCTGGTCACGGCCGATCGCCGTGCGGTCCTTCTGGCCGATGAACAAGGTGGTCGGCACCTGCAGGTTCTTCAGTTCGTAGACGACGGGTTGGTTGAACACCATGTCCGAGGTCAGTGCCTGGCTCCAGGCCACCTGCTGCTTGCCCACGCCTTCGTACATGCCCGACTGCATGCGCGCCCACGGTTCATACGCCGGCTTCCACTTGCCGTCGTAGTACACATCCAGCTGGTAGCGGCGGATGCTGTCATAGCTGATGTTCATTTCGCCGGCATACCACGCATCCACGCTGCGCCAGGGCACGCCCAGCGCCTTCCAGTCTTCCAGCCCGATCGGATTGACCAGCGAAAGACTGCGCATGTCCTGCGGATACATCAGCGCATAACGGATGGCCAGCATGCCGCCCATCGAATGGCCGACCACGTGCACCGGTACATCACCCAGCTGCAGCTGCTGCAGCAGCGCGTGGGTATTGTCGGCCAGCTGCCCGAACGAATACTGGTAGCGCTCGGGCTTGCTGGATTTGCAGAAACCCACCTGGTCCGGCGCGATCACCCGGTAGCCTGCCGCCACCAGCGGCTTGATCGTCTCCTTCCAGGTTGCCGCGCAGAAGTTCTTGCCATGCAGCAGCACCACCACGCCGATCGGCTTCTTCTTCGGCGCAACATCCAGATAGGCCATCTCCAAGGCCTGGCGCTGCGATTCCAGTGCGAAGGTCTTCACTGGATAGCCGTAGTCGAAGCCCTCCAGCCGCGGCCCGTAGGTTGGCGCAGCGAGAGCGGACAGCGGAAGGCAGGCGAGCAGGGCGGTGGCGATCACGCGCATGGGACATTCCGGGGCAGGGGATGCCCGAGCCTAACCGGAAAACGGTGACGGTGTTGTCCGGTCGAGAACGGCACTGCAGAGCCGGGTCGATGCCCGGCCCTGCAGTAGAGCCAGGCCATGCCTGGCCCTGCCGACCATCAGCACTCGATGACGTTCACCGCCAGGCCGCCGCGGCTGGTTTCCTTGTACTTGTCCTGCATGTCGCGGCCGGTATCGCGCATGGTCTTGATGACCTTGTCCAGCGACACCTTGTGCTTGCCGTCGCCGCGCATGGCCATGCGCGAGGCGTTGATCGCCTTCACCGCACCCATCGCGTTGCGCTCGATGCACGGGATCTGCACCAGGCCACCGATCGGATCGCAGGTCAGGCCCAGGTTGTGCTCCATGCCGATTTCCGCCGCGTTCTCGATCTGGCTCGGGTTGCCGCCCAGCGCCGCGACCAGGCCACCGGCGGCCATCGAACAGGCTACGCCGACCTCGCCCTGGCAGCCCACTTCGGCGCCGGAGATCGAGGCGTTCTCCTTGTACAGGATGCCGATCGCCGCCGAGGTCAGCAGGAAGTCGAACACCCGCTGTTCGTTCGCGCCCGGGCAGAAGCGGTCGAAGTAGTGCAGCACCGCCGGCAGTACACCCGCCGCGCCGTTGGTGGGTGCGGTGACCACGCGGCCACCGGCAGCGTTCTCTTCGTTCACGGCCAGTGCGTACAGGTTGACCCAGTCCAGCGTGGTCAACGGGTCGCGCATCGCCGCTTCCGGCTTCGACGACAGCTCGCGGTACAGCGCCGGCGCGCGGCGGCCCACTTTCAGGCCACCCGGCAGCACGCCTTCCTCGCGGATGCCGCGCGCCACGCAGGCCTGCATTGCGCTCCAGATCTCGCGCAGGTTGTCGCGGATCTCGTCCTCGCTGCGCCAGCATTTCTCGTTCTCGAACATCAACTGGGCGATGCTGAGGCCACTGCGCGCGGTCTGCGCCAGCAGCTCGTCGCCGCTCTTGAACGGGTAGGGCAGCGGCGTTTCGTCAGGCACGATACGGTCATCGGCCGCATCGTCCTGGTTGACCACAAAGCCACCACCGACCGAGTAGTAATCGCGGGTGGCCAGCACTTCGTCATCGGCGTTGTACGCGGTGAAGCGCATGCCGTTGGTGTGGTAGGGCAGCTTCTGCCGCTTGTTCAGCCCGAGGTCGCGCTTTTCGTCGAAGGCGATCTCGTGCTGGCCCATCAGCATGATCCGCTTGCTGCTGCGGATGCGCTCCAGCGTGGACGGAATGATGTCCGGGTCGATCAGGTTCGGACGCTGCCCTTCCAGGCCGAGCAGGATCGCCTTGTCGGTGCCGTGGCCGCGACCGGTCAGTGCCAGCGAGCCGTACACGTCGGCACGGATGCGCGCGACCTGCGCAAGCTTGCCCGGGTCGAGCAGCCACCGATGGATGAAGCGCTCGGCGGCCCTCATCGGCCCGACGGTGTGCGAGGAGCTCGGGCCAATGCCGATCTTGAAAACGTCGAACGTGCTGACAGCCATGGTTGCCGTACTGCGGGTACCGGGAGAGACCGCTATTCTAGCGGTTCACGCCGCACTTCCATGACTGCGGCGCAGCATTTCCGCCAAGGGAGCAAACCCCGGTGTTGACCCTGTTCCAGCGTGACGACTGCCATCTGTGTGACATGGCCCTGGCCGAACTGGCCAGGGCGCGGGCGCCCGAGTTCGAATCGGTGTTCCTCGATGACCAGCCGGCGCTGGAGGCGCGCTATGGGGCGCGGGTGCCGGTGCTGCGCGACGAGCGCGGTGGGCGGGAGCTGGACTGGCCGTTCGATGCGGCCACGGTGCAGGCCTGGCTGTTGGCAGGCAGGTAACGCCGGGCCATGCCTGGCGAGCGCGAAGCGCGGCCAGCGGTGGAAGTCGCCGGGCATGGCCCGGCGCTACCAGGACGAAGGCGTCTTACTTCGCGTCGAACTTCACGATCGTGCTGATCGCGGTTTCGTCCGGGATGGTCTTGGTATCAGCCCAGTCACCGCCACCGACACCGAAGTCCAGGCGCTTGACCGTGGCCTTGCCGGTCAGCACCGGCTGCGCGCCGGGCTTCCAGGTGAAAGTGAAGGTGACCGGCTTGCTCACGCCGCGCAGTTCCAGCGTGCCGTCGGCGGCGAACTGGTCGTTGCCGAGCGCGCGGAAGCCCTTGGCGGTGTAGCGTGCGGTAGCGAACTTGCCGACGTTGAAGAAATCCGCGCCCTGCAGGGTGGAGTCGCGGTCGCTGTTGCCGCTCTTGGCGCCGGCCAGTGGAATCACCACGTCCAGCGAACCTGCGGACGGATTGGCCGGGTCGAAGCTGAGCTTGGTGGCAAAGCCCGGGAAGCTGCCGGTGAACACTTCACCGTCGTACTTGGTGGCAAAGGCCAGGAACGAACCGGCACCCGGCGCCTGGGCGTAATCGGCGGCGAGCGCCGGTGCGGTGGCCAGCATGCCGGCAAGGGCGGCGGCCACAGCGGCCGGGGTGGTCAGTTTCAGGTTCATCGGTCAGTCCTTCTGGGGAGAGGCGAGCCAGCCACGCGGCAACATCCGGGACAGGGTGGCATCGCGCTGGAACAGGTGGTGGTAGAAGGCGGCACCGGCATGGGCCAGCACCACCGCGATCAACAGCCAGAAGCCGTATTCGTGCAGGGCATGGGATACCGCCACGATCTGCGGATCCGGTCCGCTCAGCTTGGGCACATCGACCAGACCGAACCAGCGGAACGGACGCAGGCCGCTGGCCGAGTCGTACAGCCAGCCCGACAACGGGATGGCGAACATCAGCACATACAGCAGCACATGGGTGGCACTGGCGATGCGCTCCTGCCAGCCCGGCACGCCGGGTACCGGCTTGGGGGCACCGGCATACAGGCGCCAGCCCAGGCGCAGCACCACCAGTGCCAGCACGGTGATGCCGATCGACTTGTGCGCGGTATAGACCCAGAAATACTTGGGCGTCTTCGGCAGCTCGCCCATGGTCAGGCCGACGATGCCCAGGGCGAGAATCAGCAGTGCGATCAGCCAGTGCAGGGTCTGGCTGACACTCCCCCAGGCGGCAGGGGTGTTCTTGGCGGTCATGAAGGGTCCTTGGGGGCCGTCTGGTTGTCGGAGTGGGGTTGGGGCGGGGGAGTTCCCGGAGAATCGCTGCGGTCGAGCGTGGCTTCAGCCTCGATCCGCACCTGCACCGCATCACCGATCACGCCTGGCCAGGCGGTGATGCCGAAGGCACGCCGGCTCAGCGTGGTGGTGGCGGAGAAGCCGGCCGTACGCCGGAAGGGTGGCAGCGGATAGCGTTTGACCTGGTTCAATGTTACCTCCAGCGCGACTTCCTGGCTGACCCCGCGCAGGGTCAGCGTGCCCAGTACCCGCGCATGGCGGGCATCGATCGGTTCGACATGGCGGGAGACGAAGCGGGCGGTGGGGAAGCGTTCGCCATCGAGCAGGCTGCGCGCCAGGGTTGCCTGGTTCCACTTGGAATCACCAAGGTCCAATCGCGACACAGGAATCTCGACGTCCAGTGTCGCATCGCGCCAGTTGTCGCTATCGAACTGCAACTGGCCCTGGCTTCCGGAGATCGTACCCAGCGCCTGCGAGTAGCCGGCATGGTCGATCGCAAACAGCACACGGGTGTGCACCGGATCGATGCGGTAGGCCTCGTTGCCTGCCCAGGCGGGGGCCACGGCAAGCAGCATCGGCAGCAGGGCCAGGCAGTGGCGCATCGGCGGGGGGCTCCGGGAAAAAGACCGCTCGATCATACCCATAGCCCCCGCGCAACGCTGTGTGCACGGCTGCAACAGTTCGTGGTGCCGATGTGGCCGGAAACAGGCTGTTGCAGCGATGGCTGCAGCCCTGTGTGACAATCGGCACAGGACAGGGGGTTCAGGATGAAGAGCGGCTGGCGCCGGTGGTGCCAAGGCATTGCAGGAGCAGGTCTGGTGCTGTTGGCGCTTTCGGCTGCAGCGGCGACCTTGGACATGGCCGGTGAAACACCGCGCCTGCGCCGTTTCGGCGCGGCCGAGGGACTGCCCTCGCGCATGGTGGTGGCGCTGGCCGAAGACCGACAGGGCCGCGTGTGGGCCGCCACCGACGGCGGCCTGGCCCGCTATGACGGCGGTGAGTTGCGGGTCTGGCAGCACGACCCGGCACAACCGGATTCGCTGCCCGGCAACGAGATCGAAACCCTGCTGGTCGACCCGCTCGACCGGGTATGGGTTGGCATCAACGGCAAGGGGCTGGCCCGGCTGGATGCCGACCGCGAACGTTTCAAGACCTTCGATTCCGTCACTGAAGGGTGCCAGGGACAGTTCTGGACCCTGGCCTACGCCGAGGATGCGCTATGGGTCGGCAGCAGCAGCCATGGGGTCTGCCGCGTCGGCGAAGATGGCTCGCTGCGCCATTTCCAGCATGATCGGGCGCAGCCCGGCGGTCTGCCGAGTGACACCGTCTTCAGCAGTCTGGTGGATGCGCAGGGACGGCTGTGGGTGGGCACCGAAGCCGGTGTGGCGCGCTGGAACGGCCACGCCTTCGAAGCCGTGGCGCCGCGCGAACTGGCGGCGGTGAGCGTGCTGCGGCTGAGCCGCGATGCCGATGGCGCAATCTGGGTCGGTACGCAGAACGACGGCCTGTACCGCATCGATGCGCAGGATCGGGTGACGCGACCGGCCTGGGCCGACAGTGCCCGCCTGCGCTCGGCACTGGTCCTGGCCGACAGCCACGGAGGCTACTGGGCGGGAACCTCCGATGGCCTGCTGCGTGGTGACGGCCAGGTGCTGCGTAGGCTGGAAGGCGACCGTGGCAGTGGTTTCCTGACCGGCCACAGTGGCGTGCTCGACCTGATGCAGGACCATGAGGGAGGGCTGTGGGTCGCACTGCTGACCCAGGGCCTGGCTTACCTGCCGCCCGACTGGCGACGCTTTTCAACCTGGTACCAGTTCGATGGCAAACCGCTGGACAGCCAGTACCTGTTGAGCGCTGCCAGCGACGGTCGCAGCTACTACGTCGGCTCTGCGCATGGCGTCTACCAGATCGATGCACAGGGGACGTTGAGCCTGCTGGTCAGCGACCGCGAACTGGGCAGCGGCGCGGTGTGGTCGGTGCTGCCACGTCCCGACGGCAGGCTGTGGCTCGGCCGCGCGGGGCGCATCAGCGTCTACGACCCCGCCACCGGTGTGCTGCGCGACTGGCGCATTGGCGGTGGCGCCGACCTTCGGCAGCGGATCGATCTGATGCGGCAGGCCCCCGATGGCACGGTCTGGGTATCGGTGATGAACCTGGGCCTGCAACAGCGCAGTGCCGACGGCCGCCTGCTGCGCAGTTTCGACGGCGCTACGCTGCGAGGCAGCACCGACGCGCCGGTCGAGCAGATCCGCTTCGATGCCAGTGGGCACGCCTGGGTGGTCGGGGAAATGGGCATCTGGCGCGAGCAGGGAGACCGCTTCGAAGCGGTGTCCGGCGTTTCCAGGGGGCCCATCTACGATCTGGTATGGATCGATCCCCGGCAGTTGTGGATCGCACGCCAGGGCGCATTTGAGCGCTACCAGTGGGATGGCCTGAGCCTGCGCCTGATCCAGCGCGTCGATGCCAGTGCCGGCGTGCCGCCGGTCAGCATGGGTGGGCTGGCCCTGGCCGCAAACGGTCAGTTGTGGGCGACGACGCCCCGCGGCCTGCTGCGCTGGGATCCGAAACAGCGTCGCCTGCAAATCTTCAATGAACGCGACGGCCTGCTTGATGCCGAGTTCACCGGACGCCCACCGGCGATCGATGCCGATGGCCGGGTGCTGGCCGTTACCCAGACCGGCATGGTGGGCTTCGATCCGAATGCTGCCGATGCCGAGCTGCCACCCTCGCAGCTGGTGATCGCGCAGGTTCGCGTCCGTCGCGATGATGCGCGCGGCTGGCAGCCCTTGCCGACCTCCGGCCTGCTGTTGCTGGGGCCCGACGACCGTGACCTGCAGATCGATGCACGGCTGCTGTCCTACGCCAACCCGCAGGGCAACCGCTATCGGTTCCGCGTGGAGGGATACGACCAGAACTGGGTGGAACAGGGCGGGGACGGCCAACGCACGTTGTCGCGGCTGCCGCCCGGCACCTACGCCATCGAGGTGCAGGCCGCGACGGCCAGTGGTCCGTGGACGCCCTCGCAGCAGTTGCACATCAAGGTACTGCCCCCCTGGTGGCGCAGCGGCATGGCGATTTTCGGCTATGCAATGCTGGGCTCGCTGTTGCTGTTGGCACTGCTGTGGTCGATCCGCAGGCGGCTGCGGCGACGCCAGCAGTGGCAGTTGACGGTGCACAAGCAGCAGATCGCCGAGCAGGCATCGCAGGCCAAGAGCCGCTTCCTGGCGACCCTGGGCCACGAAGTACGTACGCCGATGACCGGTGTACTGGGCATGAGCGAACTGCTGCTGTCCACCGAACTGGACCCGGTGCAGCGCAGCTATGCCGGTTCGATCCAGCAGGCCGGCAGCCATCTGCTGCGCCTGGTCAACGATGCGTTGGACCTGGCCCGGATCGAGGCCGGCCGGCTTGAACTGGACATCCGCCCGTTCGACCTGGGCGGACTGCTGGACCAGGTGCAGGCGCTGATGCAGCCGATGGCGCAACAGCGCAGGCTGGCGTTCCAGCGCGGGGAGGCATTGCCAGGCCCGATCTGCGTCAGTGGCGATGAGATGCGCGTCCGCCAGATCCTGCTGAACCTGCTGGGCAACGCGATCAAGTTCACCGAGCGTGGCCATGTCGGCCTGGCGGCGCGCCTGGACGACGACGGTGGCGCGGTGACGTTCGAGGTCAGCGACAGCGGGCCGGGCATCAATGCCGAGCAGCAGCAGCGCCTGTTCCACCGCTTCGAACAGGCCGATGGCCCGCGTACCGCCTCGCGCTATGGTGGCAGCGGGCTGGGCCTGGCGATCTGCCAGGAGCTGGCGGTGGCGATGGGCGGCCGCATCGATGTCGACAGCCAGCCGGGGCGTGGCGCACGCTTCGCCGTGCGGCTGCCGCTGCCGTGGAGCCGGCAGCAGGCCTCCAGCCCTGGCGAGGCAGCGTCGCCGATGCTGCCTGCACTGCGCATCCTGCTGGTCGAGGACGATGCCACCGTTGCCGAGGTCATCGCCGGTCTGCTGCGCAGCCGTGGCCATGAGGTGGTGCATGTGCTGCATGGCCTGGGCGCACTGTCGGAAATATCCACCGAGGGGTTCGACGTCGGCCTGCTCGACCTCGACCTGCCGGCACTCGATGGCACCGCCATCGCCCGCCAACTGCGCGCGATGGGCTACGAACTGCCGTTGGTGGCCGTTACCGCGCGCTCGGATGCCTATGCCGAGGCGCAGGTGCTTGCGGCCGGATTCGATGGTTTCCTGCGCAAGCCGGTGACCGGCGATCTGCTGGTGGCGGCGATTGCCCAGGCGCGCAGCAAACGCCAGATCATCAGCTGAGCACGGCATCCTGCGGCGTGAATCGCGCAACTTTCGGTTTACCATGCCGACGCCCACGGCGTGGGCATCATCAACAGCAGCGTGAGGAGGCCATCGGTGGTGTATCTGCGGGCAGTGACGCTGCTGATGCTGCTGCTGTGCTGCCTGGCGCCCGCTGCCGCGCAGCCGGTGCCACCTTCGCCGCGCCAGGTCACCGTGTTCGATGGGTTGCCGTCCAACACCGTCAACCGCATGGCCGAGGACCGCTACGGCTACCTGTGGATTGCCACCAACGATGGCCTGGCCCGCTACGACGGGCGCAACTACCGCATCTGGCGTTCCGAAGACGGCCTGCGCGACAACCGCATCTGGAGCGTGCTGGTCGATGCCCGCAACGAGCTGTGGATCGGCACTGAAAATGCCGGCCTGGTGCGGATGTCGGCCGATCGCCGCCAGCTGCGCTTCTACGATCGCAGCAGCCAGCCGCTGATGGGCAGCAACACCGTCTGGAGCCTGGCTGCGACACCGGATGGCGCGATCTGGTTCGGCACCCACGAGGGCGGCCTGTACCGGCTGGACAGCAATGACCGTCTGCAGCGGTTCCTGCCCGAAGCGAACAACCCGCGCAGTCTGCCGGCCGCGTCGGTGCCCTACCTGGCCACGCTTGCCGATGGCAGCCTGTGGGTCGGCACCAAGCATGGCGTGGCGCGCTGGACCGGTACCGATTTCGAGCGCATCGGCGGCGACCTGGTGCCCAGCCTGCTGATCAATGGACTGACCGCAGAACCCGACGGCAGCCTCTGGATCAGCACGCTGGCCGGGGCCACGGTGCGGCGCCCGGATGGCCGTTTCGAATCCGTTCCCTGGACATTGCCGGCCGGCGACCAGGTGCTGGGCATGATGCTGCGCGACGAGCAGGGCGGGCACTGGCTGGACACGCGCAGCGGCCTGGGCCGGGGCATCGATGGACGCTACCAGACCGTACCGCTGTACAGCGCCATCGCCCGTGGCTTGGTGCGGCCGAACTGGACCGGCGCCTATGAGGACCGCGAAGGCGGCATCTGGCTGGCCAGTACCAATGCCGGCCTGTGGCACCTGCTTCCGCGCTGGTGGCAGTTCTCGGTGTTTTCGCGGCTGGAGGATGATCCGTCCTCGCTGCGCAATTCCTATGTGCTCGGTACCAGCCCCTCCAGCAATGGCGGGGTGTGGACGGTCGGCAGCCATGGCGCGCTGGACCGCTTCAATCCGCGCACGGGCGTGATCGAGCAGCACCGCACCTTCGTCAACGGCATGCACTGGCTGACCTCGGTGCGCGAAGACCGGCAGGGCCAGGTGTGGGTGGGCTCGACCGACGCCCTGATGCGCTACGACCCGCGTCGTGGCGAGCTGCGGCGCTGGGGGCGGGACTCGGGCGCGGACGCGACCATGGAAGGCAACATCGAGGCGATGATGACCTGCGATGGCGACAGCCTGTGGTTGATGCTGTCATCGGGGCTGCAGCAGCGTGATCTGGACGGGCACGTGCGCCGGCGGCTGGAAAACGGCCAGGACGGTCTGCAGGCCGGTCAGCTCAATCTGGACGTGGAATGCGGCCCGCAGGACCGGATCTGGCTGGCCAGCAGCCGCGGCCTGCTGCAATGGCAGCCGGATGCGCAGCGCTTCCAGCCGGTGCCCGGTGCGCCGGCCACTGCGGTGTACGCCCTGCACGTGGGCAAGGACGGCCAGGTCTGGTTGTCCGAGGATGGTCGCCTGTCGCGGTATCTCTGGAGCCAGGGCCGGCTGGAACGGCAGGCGGTAGTGGGCGCCGAGCAGGGCTATCCGGCGATTTCCGCTACCGGCCTGGTGGTCGACGCGCAGGGCGTGGCGTGGGCCACCAGCGCCCGCGGCCTGGTGCGGGTGAGTGCCGATGGCGAGAGCGTACGCCTGTACGGGGTGCACGATGGGCTGCCCAGCCAGGAGTTCCGCGAACACACCCTGATCGCCTCCTCGGCGGGGCGCATGGTGGCGGGTACACCCGCCGGTGTGGTGGTGTTCGATCCCGAGCAGGTGCGGCCTTCCACCCGCCGTGCGCCGCTGGTGATCGAGCGGGTGGAGGTGCGTCGCAACGAGCAGTTGCTGGACCTGACCCATGACTCGCCGCTGCAGATCGCCGATGGTGACCGCGACCTGCGTATCGTCGCGCGCCTGTTGTCCTTCGCCGATTCGGCTTCCAACACCTACCGCTACCGGTTGGCCGGCTACGACCCGGATTGGGTCGAGGTGGGCCCGGCAGGCGAGCGCCTGTTCTCGCGCCTGCCACCCGGCGCCTACCGGCTGGAAGTGCAGGCGCGCTCGGCCGACCACGTGTGGTCGCGGGTGCAGACCCTGGAATTCCATGTGCAGCCGCCGTGGTGGCGCAGCTTGTCCGGCCTGCTGGTGCTGGCCTCGATCGGGTTGCTGCTGACCAGCTGGTTCGCCTGGTTGTACCGCCGCCGGCTGCAGCGCCAGCACGCCTACCAGCTCGCCCTGCACAAGCAGGATCTGGCCGAGCACGCATCGGCGGCCAAGACGCGCTTCCTTGCCAATCTCGGCCATGAAATCCGCACGCCGATGACCGGGGTGCTGGGCATGAGTGAGCTGCTGCTGGCCTCGCCGCTGGATCCGCAGCAGCGCGGCTATACCCAGTCGATCCGGCATGCGGGCGAGCATCTGCTGCACCTGGTCAACGATGCGCTGGACCTGGCGCGGATCGAATCGGGGCGCCTGGAACTGCAGTCCAACGCGTTCGGTCTCAATCGCCTGCTGCAGGATCTGGCCGCGCTGATGGGGCCACTGGCTGCACAGAAGGGCCTGCGGTTCATCCTCGACAACCAGTTGCCGGCAGGGCTGCAGGCGACCGGCGATGCGATGCGGGTGCGGCAGATCCTGCTCAACCTGCTGTCCAACGCGGTCAAGTTCACCAGCCGCGGCAGCATCACGCTGCATGCGCGTTGCGAGGAAGGGCCGCGTGGGCTGTATTTCGAGGTGCGTGATACCGGTCCGGGCATCAGCCAGGAGCAGCAGCAACGGTTGTTCCGGCGCTTCGAGCAGGCCGACGGTGCGCGCACCGCGGCGCAGTACGGCGGCAGCGGCCTGGGCCTGGCGATCTGCCGCGAGCTGGCACTGGCCATGCAGGGCCGGATCCGGGTGGAAAGCCAGCTGGGCAGCGGTACCTGCTTCGGTGTCAGCCTGCCGTTGCCGCTGCAGCAGGGGGCGGCCAGCGACGGAGGTGCCGACAGTGACGCCGCCGCTGCTGCGGTCAACATGCCGCCGCTGCGGGTGTTGCTGGTGGAGGACGATGCGACCGTGGCCGATGTGATGTGTGGGCTGCTGACCACCCGTGGCCATGAGGTGGTCCACGCGGCCCACGCGCTGGCCGCGCTGCGTGAAATCAGCGCGGGTGATTTCGATGTCGGCCTGCTCGATCTGGATCTGCCGGGCCTGAGCGGTTTCGAACTGGCCCAGCATCTGCGCAACCAAGGTTACACGTTGCCGCTGCTGGCGGTGACCGCACGCACCGACCCGGACCTGCAGCAGCAGGTGGAAGCGGCCGGCATCGGTGGTTTCCTGCGCAAGCCGGTGACCGGTGAGCTGCTGGTGGAAGCGATCGCCCGCGTGCTGGGGCGGTAGGGGTTCGGCAGGGCTGCGCCCTGCACCCGCCGAATCAACGGCAAAAGCAAAAGCAAAAGCAAAAGCTGGCATTCCGTGGGATGGCGGGGTGGGTCCGGTGGCGGGGGACGCTGCAAGTACGTCCATGTAAGCTCGGTCGCCGCATCCATGCGGCTCACGCCCCCGCAACCGGACCCACCCCGTCTTCGACAGATTGCCGCGAACTCTCGGAATGGCATGGCCTGCTCTTGGTGGGTGTCGACCTTGGTCGACACGTAGATCCACGCCATGCGTGGATGAATCTCCGTCGAAATCGAATATTTCGACAATTGAAAGAACAGCATCCGCGCATGGCGTGGACCCATCAGCCACCGGAAAACTGTCAGAGGTGGGGCGGTGTCGGATTGCGGGGTGTCAGCCGCATGGGCCCGAGGCATGCCTCGGGCGGGTTGGGCAGGACGCCCAACCCCGGTCTTGCCGTGTGCGCAGGAAAGCGCACACGAGCAAGCCGCGGCCAAGCCTACAAGGACGTACTTGCGGCGTCCCCGCAATCCGACACCGCCCCGCCATCCCACGGAATACCCGCTGTTGCTGTTGCTGTTGCCGTCGCCCTTGCTTCGGCATCTGCAGGTGCAGGGCGCAGCCCTGCCGAACCCTCTACTCCGCTACTTCTTCTACCTGGCGCGGCTCGGGCTTGGTGTCGGGCAACTGCCAGAAGATCAGCGTCGACGTGAGCGTGATCGCGCCCACGCACAGGAACGTGGCATGCAGCGCAGCCGTGGCGCCGTGGCCTTCCAGCTGCGTGCCGAATGCGGCCAGCAGGCTGCCTGCGGCGGCTGCACCGAAGCCGGCGGCGAGCATCATCACCATCGACAGCAGGCTGTTGCCGGAACTGGCGAACTCGCGGTCGAGGTCGCGCAGGGTGACGGTGTTCATCACGGTGAACTGCAGCGAATTGACCGCACCGAAGAACGCCAGCTGCAGCAGACGCACGGCCAGGTGCTGGCCCGGTGTCATCAGGATGAAGCTGGCCATCGCCAGGCCGACCAGCACGGTGTTGGTCATCAGCACGCGGCGATAGCCGTAGCGTTCAACCAGTTTCACCGCCAGCTTCTTCGACACCATGCCTGCGGCGGCCACCGGCACCATCATCAGGCCAGCGTTCATCGGCCCGAGGTCAAGGCCGACCTGCAGCAGCAGCGGAATCAGCATCGGCATGGCACTGCTGCCGATGCGCGAGAACAGGTTGCCGAGAATGCCGATGCGGTAGCTGGGCACGCGGAACAGTGCCAGGGAGAACAGCGGTGCCGTTGAATTTGCCGCGTGCAGCCAGTAACCGACCAGCGCGGCCAGGCCGGCCACGGTCATCAGCATCACCAGCGCGTGTGGTGTACCGAGCCCGGAAATCCCATCCAGTGCCAGCGACAGCACCACCATCGCAAAGGCCAGCATGGCGTAGCCGCGAAGGTCGAACCGGGTGCGGTGGCTGGCGTAGTGGTCGGGCATGATCTTCATCGCCGCGATGAAGCCGATGACGCCGATCGGCAGGTTGATCAGGAACACCCAGTGCCACGAGGCGATCTCGACCAGCCAACCACCCAGCGTGGGGCCGATCAGCGGACCCACCAGTGCGGGAATGGCGATGAAGCTCATCGCACGCAGGAAGTCCTCGCGTGGCACCGAGCGCATCACCGCCAGGCGCCCGACCGGCAGCAGCATCGCGCCGCCGATGCCCTGCAGTACGCGCGCGGCCACCAGCTGGTGCAGCTGCTGCGCCATCGCGCAGGCCAGCGAGCCGAGGGTGAACAGGATGATCGCCATCAGGAAGGTGCGTCGGGTGCCGTAGCGGTCGGCGATCCAGCCGGAGGCGGGAATGAAGGTGGCCACTGCCAGCGCGTAGCTGAAGACCACCGACTGCATCTGCAGGGGGCTTTCGCCAAGGCTGGCCGCCATCGCCGGCAAGGCCGTGTTGACGATGGTCGAGTCCAGCATCTGCATGAAGATCGCCAGCGAAACCAGCCACAGCAGGGGACGCTGGCGGGTGTAGGTCGATGGCGCTGTGGACATGGGGCGTGGCCGGTGCAACGTGGGGGCGCCATGATCGCGCACTGCGGGTCACGGCGCGATCAACATCGCGCCGTGATTGCCTGCGCGATGCTCAGCGTTGGCTGTGTGCGTGCACTGCGTCGACCAGCACCTGTACATGGGCCGGGTCCATGTCCGGCGACATGCCGTGGCCGAGGTTGAACACATGGCCCTCGCGTGAACCACCGTTGCCGGCGGCATAGGTATCGAGCACGCGTGCGGCCGCCGCGGCGATCGCATCAGGCGAGGCATACAACGTGGTCGGATCCAGGTTGCCCTGCAGCGCTACGCGGCCACCGGTGCGGCGCAGCGCTTCGTCCAGGTCCAGCGTCCAGTCCAGGCCGAGCGCATCGGCGCCGGTCTGCGACAGCGCTTCCAGGTGCAGGCCGGTGCCCTTGCCGAACAGGATCAGCGGCGTGCGCTCGCTGCCTTCGCCGCGCTCCAGGCCTTCGGCGATGCGCTGCAGATAGCGCAGCGAGAACTCGCGGTACATTGCCGGCGACAGCACGCCGCCCCATGTGTCGAACACCTGCAGGGCCTGCGCACCGGCCGCGCGCTGCGCGCCGAGGTAGGCAATCACCGCGTCGGTGGTTACCTCCAGCAGGCGGTGCAGGGCCTGCGGATGGTTCAGCGCCATCGCCTTGATGCGCGCGAAATCCTTGCTGCCGCCGCCTTCGACCATGTAGCAGGCCAACGTCCACGGGCTGCCCGAGAAACCGATCAGCGGCACCTGGCCATCCAGTTCGCGGCGGATCAGGCGCACCGCGTCCATCACATAGCCCAGATCCTGCTCCATGTCCGGCACCGCCAGCCTGGCGATGGCCGCTTCATCGCGTACCGGGTGGCGGAACTTCGGGCCTTCGCCTTCGACGAAGTACAGCTCCAGGCCCATGGCATCGGGAATGGTGAGGATGTCCGAGAACAGGATGGCCGCGTCCAGCGGGAAGCGACGCAGCGGCTGCAGGGTGACTTCGCAGGCGATCTCCGGGTTCTTGGCCATGGCCAGGAAGCTGCCGGCCTTGGCCCGGGTGGCGCGATATTCCGGCAGGTAGCGGCCGGCCTGGCGCATCAGCCAGACAGGGGTGCAGTCCACCGGTTCGCGGCGCAGGGCGCGCAGCAGGCGATCGTTGCGGAGAGGGCTGGTCACAGTGGGCATTCCTTGGGCGAAAAGAGCAGCGGCGCAGTCAGTCGCCGTGCGAAAGAATCTGGAAGCCCCGATGCAGTTCGGCATCGCGGGCCTTGTCGTAGGCGTGGCGGGCTTCGTCGGCCGTCAGGTATAGCTCGCGCCGCAGCTGCGAGCGGGCGCCGACGCGGCCGGATTCACGCAGCAGTTCCCAGCCGCCGAACAGGTCCGGGACCAGGGTCAGGCGCAGGAAGCGCGGTGCCTGGGCACCGTCGGCGGGTTGTTGCAGGTGGACGTGCATGGCACCGATTGTAGCGGGGGCGAGGTGAGCCCTGCCGCAACGCTGATCCGGTAGTGCCGGCCGCTGGCCGGCAACCTCATGAAACCTCCCAGGTAGCGCCGGGGCATACCCGGCGAACGCGGAAGCGGTCAGCCTGCGCCCAGCACCTTCAGTACCGCCGCTTCATCCACGTCCGGTACGACTTCGGCGCGGCCCATGCCACGCCACAGCACCAGGCGCAGGCGGCCGGCCACGTTCTTCTTGTCCAGGCGCATGCGGCCGAGCAGGGCCTGCGGGTCCAGCCCGGCGGGGATTGCCACCGGCAGGCCAAGCTGTTCAAGCAGCGCCTGCAGGCGCACCCGGTCGGCGTCGTCGGCCAGGCCCAGGTGGGTGGAGAGGCGTGCCGCCAGCACCATGCCCACCGCTACGGCCTCACCGTGGTTCAGCGCATCACGCCCCGGTGCGGAGTAGCCCTGTTCGGTTTCGATCGCGTGGCCGAAGGTGTGTCCCAGGTTGAGCAGGGCGCGCTCGCCCTTCTCGAAGGGATCGCGCTCGACGATGGCGGCCTTGTGCCGGCAGCTGCGGGCGATGGCCTCGGCGATGACCGCATCTTCGCCGGCCACCAGTGCGTCGGCATGCTGCTGCAGCCACTCGAAGAACACCGCATCGCCCAGCGCGCCGTACTTGACCACTTCGGCCAGGCCTGCGCGCAGTTCACGCGGCGGCAGGGTGGCCAGCACGCGGGTGTCGGCGATCACCGCACGGGGCGGGTGGAACGCACCGACCAGGTTCTTGCCGGCCGGGATATCCACGGCGGTCTTGCCGCCCACCGAGGAGTCGACCATCGCCAGCAGCGTGGTCGGCAGCTGCACGCAGTCGATGCCGCGCATCCAGCAGGCCGCGGCAAAGCCGGCGAGATCGCCGACCACACCACCACCGAGGGCGAACACGCAGGCATCGCGGGTCGCGCCGAGCGCGGCCAGCGCTTCGATGACCGAGCCGAACTCGGCCAGGGTCTTGGAGGCTTCGCCGGCGGCCAGCACATGCTCAGCCAGGATCAGGTCCGGGCGTGCGGCCAGCAGGGTCTGCTTGGTGGCATCCAGATAGCGTGGCGCAACCTCGCTGTCGCTGACCAGCAAGACATGGCGGCCACGCACATGGCTGGCCAATGCGGCGCCGTCGGCCTGGGCGCCGGCACCGATGGTGATGGAATAGGGACGGTCGCCGCCAACGGCGACCTGCAGCAGGGCAGGGGAGGTCATGCAGTGGGGTCCTGTCGCTGCCAGTGCGTGGCCAGCTTGACGACAAGCTGGGCAGTGGCATCGGCGGCGGTAAACGGGTCGGTATCAAGAGTGACATCGGCGAGGTCGCGATACAGCGGGTCGCGATGCGCGGCCAGATCATGCAGCACCTGTTCGCGGTCCGGCCGCTGCAGCAGTGGCCGGGCCTTGTCGCGTGACAGACGCTCCAGCTGGGCTGCGACGCTGACCCGCAGGTAGACGACAAAGCCTCGCTTGGCGATCAGGGCGCGATTGTCCGGGTCAAGCACGGCACCGCCGCCGGTGGACACCAGCTGGCCACGGCCGGCCAGCACCTGCGCCAGCGCCTGGCGCTCATGGGCGCGGAAACCGGCTTCGCCGGAATGCTCGAAGATCGTGGGGATGCTGGCCCCGGTCGCATCGACGATGGCCTGGTCGACGTCGACGAAGTCCAGCGTGAAGCGCTCGGCGAGGCGGCGGCCGATGCAGGTTTTACCGGCACCCATCGGGCCGATCAGGATCAGGTTCGGAGCGGGATTCATGCCCTCTGATGCTAACACCTCCGTGCCTTGGCCTTTACGTTCTTCACGTCAGGGTGGGGGTTCCTGCGGGGTATCCCGCGCCTGATGGAGTGCCTGCCATGTCGGTTGCCAAGGTCATCGAAATCAATGCGTCCTCGCCCAAGAGCGTGGAGGACGCAGTGCGCAGCGGATTGAAGAAGGTGTCCGGGACGGTCAAGGGCATCCAGGGCGCCTGGATCAACGAGACCAAGGTGGTCACCGACGGCAACGGTGAGATCACCGAATGGCGGGTGAATCTGCGGGTCACCTTCCTGGTGGAGTGAGGCTGCTCAGCGCAGCCCTTGCACCTGGCGCTGGGCATCCAGCGCCACTACCCGGTCGGCAATGGCCGGCAGCGCACGCAACGCCTGCCGGCTTACCCGCTCGTAGTACTGCACGAAGCGCTCCAGCTGGGGTCGGTTCATGCCGTGGCGCCCCGGCTGGGCCGCCTGCAGGTTCTGCTCCTGCTGCCAGCGCCAACGCGGCACCACCGAAAAATCAGGAGGTTGCAGGAACCACAAGCGGTCGCAACGCTGCCACAGCGCCGGATAGTCGCGGGCCAGCGCCTGGTTGCACCAGCGCCGCCAGCGGCCATCGGCATCCGCCTCGCGCTCCAGGGCGTTGAGCGGGACATCCAGTTCGGCATCGTCCTGCGCCGGGGTGCCCAGGAACCAGCCCTCGAACACCAGCAGGTCCAGCGGCGTTTGCAGCTGCGGCCACTGCGCTTCGGGCAGGCGCTCGTCGGCCAGCTTGTCGAAGCGGGGCAGGGCCAGGGGCTGTCGTGCGGCCACTGCGTCCAGTACCGCATGTGCCAGCGGCAGGTCGTGGGTGCCAGGTGGGCCACGGGTGATCAACAACGGATGCACCTGCCGGGCCAGGCGCTGGCGTTGTGCGCGGGTCAGGTAGACATCGTCGATGGACAGCGTTGCGGCGTTCAGGCCACGCGCCTGGGCACGGGCAACCACCTGCGAGGCCAGCGTCGATTTGCCGCTCCCCTGCAGGCCGCTGATCGCCAATACTGGAACGGCTGTGCTGCTGCCCAGCGCGTCATCCAGCGCCTGCTCGACCACTGTTTCGGGGAATCCTTTCACCTGGGGCATGTACGCAGCGGCGACCATGCCGCCACAATAGCCCAAACCGTGTGAGAAGAATGCTGTCATGAGCGACCTGTACGCCGAAGCCCTGTCGACCTTTGCCGCCCTTTTCGAAGAAGCGAAACAGAGCCGCGAAGTCGAGCCCAATGCGATGACCGTGGCGACCGCCGATGTGCAGGGCCGGCCATCGGCGCGCACCGTGCTGTTGAAGGCGTTCGATGAGCGCGGCTTCGTGTTCTACACCCACCTGGACAGCCACAAGGGTAACGAGCTGCAGGCCAATCCGCAGGCGGCGCTGCTGTTCCTGTGGCGCAGCCTGCGCGAGGCCGGCATCCAGGTGCGCATCGAGGGACGCGTGGAGCAGGTGGCCGATGCCGAGGCCGACGCCTATTTCGCCAGCCGTCCGCGCATGAGCCAGATCGGCGCGTGGGCGTCGCTGCAGTCGAAGACGTTGAACTCGCGCGAGGAGTTCGACGCGCGCGTGGCCGAGGTCGAGGCGCGCTTCGAGGGCAAGGACGTGCCGCGCCCGGACGGTTGGAGTGGTCTGCGGGTGGTGCCTGACCGCATCGAGTTCTGGTACGGCGCGCAGTTCCGCCTGCACGAGCGCTGGTGCTACGAAGCCGGTGCCGAAGGGCGCTGGAGCAAGCGCTTGTTGTACCCGTAAGGCACCGTGATGCAACGCGTGCCGCTGTATCGCGTGGTGGTGTTCGTGCCGGTGCCTGCCCTGGAGGCGGTGAAGCAGGGCATCCTTTCGGTGGATGCGCTGGTGGCCGGCGATTACGAGCACGGCATGTGGTGGTCCGCGCCGGGGTTCGAACAGTTCCGGCCACGCGTGGGTGCGATCCCCACGCAGGGCGAGGCGGGGCAGACCGAGGTGGTCGACAGCGTGCGGCTGGAGTTCTGCCTGCCGCGCGATCCGCAGCGGCTACAGCGCATCCTCGAGCACGGCATCGTGCCGCATCACCCGTGGCAGGTGCCGGTGGTGCAGGTGGAAGAGATCGAGCTGCTGCTGGCCGGGTAGATCCACGCCATGCGTGGATGGAAAGGTCGGTACACCTGCATCGTAGGGTCGAGCCTGTACGACTGCCATTGTTCCAACGCGCACCACTGCGAGAGCCGTTTGTCGCGAACGGACCGGCCAGCTTCATGTGCGAGCAGGTCAGCGAACCGCACACTCCGACCGATGCCCTCGAAATCCGGAGTCGCCATGCCCTCCTGGCGTTGCCTGTTTACCGTGCCACCGCCGCGCCAGGGCGTGGAAGCGCTCCTGTTACTGCTCGCCCGTGTCGTCGCCGGGGTGATGTTCTGCGTATCGGGCTGGAACAAGGTGTTCACCGACGCCGGGCGCGAGCGGATGGTGCACACGCTGATCGATGCGGGCATTCCATTTCCAGTAGTCAGTGCGCCGGTGCTCGGCGGCATTGAATGGATCGCAGGTGGACTGCTTGTACTGGGCCTGCTCAGTCGTCCATCGGCACTGCTGCTGGCGGCGATCTGCGCGGTGGCGGCGCTGACCGATGGCATCGCGCGTATCCCTGCGGGGCTGAGCGTGCCGGATTGGCTGAGCTGGTTCTTCTACCTGAGCGAAGTGCCGCTGGGCGTGCTGCTGCTATGGGTTGCGGCCGTGGGCAGTGGACGGTTCGCCATCGAAGCGCGCGCGGCGCTCCAGTAGATCCACGCCATGCGTGGATGGGGTGCTTGGGAAAAAGCGGTGCGACCCAAGGTTCGCACCCACCAGGCATCGGTTCTGCACCACCCAGACGGCAGGACGTTACAGCCCCTCCGCGCGCAGCCATCGCCACAGCGTGGTGCGTGACACACCCAGCGCCTGCGCCATGCCTTCGCGGTCATTGCGGTGTTCCTGCAGCAGCGCTTGCAGTTGCGCACGCGGCGGGCGCTTGCCGTTGCTTTCCACTGGCAGTGTGGCGGCGCCTTCGTTCACCAGCTCCGGCGCCAGCTGCAGCAGGCGCGCTGCATCGATCAGCCCTTCACTGGGCTGCCAGTGGATGCGCAGCCTATCCACCAGATTGCGCAGTTCACGTACGTTGCCCGGCCAGTCGGCAGCGCTGAGCAGGGCCAGCGCTTCTGCATCCAGCGGTGCATCGATGCCGCGCAGCTCGCGGAAGAAGTGCGTGGTCAGCAGCGGGATATCGCCTCGCCGTGCACGCAGAGTGGGCAGTTCGATGCGCAGCGCGGCCAGCCGGTAATACAGGTCGCGGCGGAAGCTGCCTGCCGCCGCGCGCTGTTCCAGCGATTGCAGGGTGGCGGCGACCACGCGCAGGTCGACCGGGGTCGGTTCGGTGGCGCCCACGCGCAGCACTTCGCGTTCTTCCAGAACCCGCAGCAGACGGGTCTGCAGCGGCAGCGGCAGTTCACCAATCTCGTCCAGGAACAACGTGCCGCCATCGGCTGCCTCGACCAGGCCGACGCGCCCCCCGCGGCGCGCACCGGTGAAGGCGCCGTCGCTGTAGCCGAACAGCTCCGCTTCCAGCAGTGATTCGCTGATCGCACCGCAGTTCAGCGCAACGAAGCGACCGCGACGACCGCTGGCGGCGTGCAGCTGGCGTGCAACCAGTTCCTTGCCGGTGCCGGTCTCGCCGGTAACCAGTACGGTGCTGTCGTGCGGGGCGTACAGCGCGATCTGTGCGCGCACGTCGGCCATCGCATTGCTGTCGCCGAGCAGGGCATGCGCATCGTTGCGTGCGGCGGTGCGGCGGCGCGGAGCCGGCCGGCTGCCGCCGGAGCGGGCCATGGCCTGGGTCAGCTCCAGCGCATGCTCGAACGCCTGCCGCACCGAATCAGCCGAGTACAGCAGCACGCCGGGCAGTCCGGCCTGTTCGGCATGGTCGATGGCCATGCCGGTGCCGACGATCACTTCGATACCGTTGGCGCGCAGGTCGGCGATGCAGTCGCGGGCATCTTCGCGGGTGACGAAGCGGCGGTGCTCGATGTCCAGGCCGAAGCTCTGCTGGAAGCTGCTGAACACCGGCACGTCGCTGGCATGGGTGACCAGGCCGATGCGTGGGGCGATGCGGCGGGCGCGCGCCAGCGCTTCCATCAGGTCGAAGCCATTGGCGTGGATCGGTACCAGCGGCAGGTCCAGGCGACCGCGCAACCAGGCTGCATTGGAGCCGCCGGCAATCACCACGTCGCAGTGCTCGCGGCGCAGGCGCTGGCCGATCACTTCCACGGCCTCCTCGAAGCCCAGGTTGATCTGCTCGATGCGCGCGCGGCGGTCGAATTCGGGAATGACATCGCCCAGCAGGCCGGTCAGGCGCGAGACGCTGACCGTCCAGATCACCGGGCGGCCGGGGTCGGCATCGGTGTGGCGCAGGGGCGAGCGGGGCAGGTACATGCACGGATACCGGGAGGCGATGTTTCATGATACATCTGTTTCAATGTTTCATATGTTTCATATGTTTCAGTGTTGCGGGCCGGTCATCTCCGTGAAATCAACCGCTTGCAGGTTGGCACGGTGTTTGCGCTTACCCCTGTGTCCTTCAACCTGGATCGCCGCATGACCGTTTCGACCCTCTCTTCCGCCGGTGCCCGCTTCCGCGAGGCGCTGGCTGCCGAATCGCCGCTGCAGGTGATCGGCGCGATCAACGCCAACCATGCGCTGCTGGCCAAGCGCGCGGGTTTCCGTGCCATCTACCTGTCCGGCGGTGGCGTGGCCGCCGGCTCGTTGGGCCTGCCGGACCTCGGCATCAACACCCTGGAAGACGTGCTGGTGGACGTGCGCCGCATCACCGATGTCTGCGACCTGCCGCTGATGGTCGACATCGACACCGGCTTTGGCCCGAGCGCGTTCAACATCGCGCGCACGGTGAAGTCGCTGATCAAGGCCGGCGCGGCCGCCTGCCATATCGAAGACCAGGTCGGCGCCAAGCGCTGCGGTCATCGCCCGGGCAAGGAGATCGTCTCGCAGGGCGAAATGGTCGACCGCGTGAAGGCCGCTGCCGATGCCAAGACCGATCCGGACTTCTTCCTGATCGCGCGCACCGACGCCATCCAGGTGGACGGCGTGGACAAGGCCATCGAGCGTGCCATCGCCTGCGTCGAAGCCGGTGCCGACGGCATCTTCGCCGAGGCCGCCTATGACCTGGAT
Source organism: Stenotrophomonas sp. MYb57 (assembly GCF_002966815.1). NCBI lineage: Bacteria > Pseudomonadati > Pseudomonadota > Gammaproteobacteria > Lysobacterales > Lysobacteraceae > Stenotrophomonas > Stenotrophomonas sp. MYb57. The sequence continues at coordinate 3,505,754 of NZ_CP023271.1, read as the reverse complement.
ACCTACCGCCGCTTCGTCGATGCGGTGAAGGTGCCGGTGCTGGCCAACATCACTGAATTCGGCGCGACCCCGCTGTTCAGCCGCGACGAGCTGGCTTCGGCCGGCGTGGCCATCCAGCTGTTCCCGCTGTCCGCTTTCCGCGCCGCCAACAAGGCCGCCGAGAACGTCTACCAGACGATCCGCCGTGAGGGCCACCAGCGCAACCTGATCGACAGCATGCAGACCCGCGAGGAGCTGTATGACCGTATCGGCTACCACGCCTTCGAGCAGCAGCTCGATGCGCTGTTCGCCGCCAAGAAATAAGCAGTACCCTGCACCATCAAGTTTCGGAGGGAAACATGAACGATACGACCGCAACCCCGACCTTCAAGCCGAAGAAGTCCGTCGCCCTGTCCGGCACCGCTGCCGGCAACACCGCGCTGTGCAGCGTCGGCCGCAGTGGCAACGACCTGCACTACCGTGGCTACGACATCCTGGACCTGGCCAACACCAGCGAGTTCGAGGAAATCGCCTACCTGCTGGTGCATGGCAAGCTGCCGACCCGCGCCGAGCTGGTCTCCTACAAGGCCAAGCTGAAGTCGCTGCGTGGCATTCCGGCCGCGGTGAAGGCCGCGCTGGAAGAACTGCCGCCGTCGGCGCACCCGATGGATGTGATGCGCACCGGCGTGTCCGTGCTCGGCTGCGTGGCGCCGGAGAAGGATGACCACAACCATCCGGGCGCGCGCGACATCGCCGACAAGCTGATGGCCTGCCTCGGTTCGATGCTGCTGTACTGGTACCACTGGAGCCACAACGGCCGCGCGATCGACGTGGAAACCGATGATGACTCCATCGGTGGCCACTTCCTGCACCTGCTGCACGGCGAGAAGCCGCAGGATTCGTGGGTGAAGGCGATGCACACCTCGCTGATCCTGTACGCCGAGCACGAGTTCAACGCTTCGACCTTCGCCTGCCGCGTCATCGCCGGCACCGGCAGCGACATGTACAGCGCGATCTGCGGTGGCATCGGCGCGCTGCGTGGCCCCAAGCACGGCGGCGCCAACGAAGTGGCGTTCGAAGTGCAGAAGCGCTATGACAATCCGGACGAAGCCGAGGAAGACATCAAGGCCCGCGTGGAGCGCAAGGAAGTGGTGATCGGTTTCGGCCACCCGGTCTACACCGTGTCCGATCCGCGCAACAAGGTGATCAAGGACGTCGCCCGCGAACTGTCCGAAGAGCAGTCGAGCATGAAGATGTACGACATCGCCGAGCGCCTGGAAACGGTGATGTGGGACATCAAGAAGATGTTCCCGAACCTGGACTGGTTCAGCGCCGTCAGCTACCACATGATGGGCGTGCCGACCGCGATGTTCACCCCCCTGTTTGTGATCGCCCGCACCGCCGGCTGGAGCGCGCACATCGTCGAACAGCGTATCGACGGCAAGATCATCCGCCCGAGCGCCAACTACATCGGCCCGGAAGATCGCGACTTCGTGGCCATCGACAAGCGTTCCTGATCATCGCCACTGTTGCACTGCTGCATGCATCCGGCCGGCCCCGTGCCGGCCGGATGCCGTCACCGCCGTATTGCCGGCACCCGGCCCGCCACGAGCATTCCGCCAGCCCATGAATACCGATTACCGCAAGTCCCTCCCCGGCGCCTCGCTGGACTATTTCGATGCGCGCGCCGCCGTCGACGCGATCCAGCCCGGCGCCTACGCCACGCTGCCGTACGTATCGCGCGTGCTGGCCGAGAACCTGGTGCGTCGCTGCGATCCGGCCACGCTGACCGACTCGCTGAAGCAGCTGATCGAGCGCAGTCGCGACCTGGATTTCCCGTGGTTCCCGGCGCGCGTGGTGTGCCATGACATCCTCGGCCAGACCGCGCTGGTGGATCTGGCCGGCCTGCGCGATGCGATCGCCGACAAGGGCGGTGATCCGGCCAAGGTCAACCCGGTGGTGCCGGTGCAGCTGATCGTCGATCACTCGCTGGCAGTGGAGTGCGGTGGTTTCGATCCGCAGGCGTTCGAGAAGAACCGCGCCATCGAGGACCGTCGCAACGAGGACCGCTTCCACTTCATCGACTGGACCAAGCTGGCCTTCGAGAACGTGGACGTGATTCCGCCGGGCAACGGCATCATGCATCAGATCAATCTGGAGAAGATGTCGCCGGTGATCTACGTGCAGGATGGCGTCGCTTTCCCCGATACCTGCGTGGGCACCGACAGCCACACCCCGCATGTGGATGCGCTGGGCGTGATCGCCATCGGCGTGGGTGGCCTGGAAGCAGAGAACGTGATGCTGGGCCGTGCGTCGTGGATGCGCCTGCCGGACATCATCGGTGTCGAGCTGACCGGTCGGCCGCAGCCGGATATCACCGCCACCGACGTGGTGCTGGCCCTGACCGAATTCCTGCGCAAGGAGCGCGTGGTCGGCGCCTGGCTTGAATTCTTCGGCGAAGGTGCCGCTGCACTCACCATCGGTGATCGCGCCACCATCTCCAACATGTGCCCCGAATACGGCGCAACCGCCGCGATGTTCTACATCGACGGCCAGACCATCGACTACCTGCGCCTGACTGGTCGCGAGGAAAAGCAGGTCGCACTGGTTGAAAACTACGCGCGCAGCACCGGCCTGTGGGCCGATGACCTGGCCACTGCGGAATACGAGCGCGTGCTGCACTTCGATCTGTCGACGGTGGTGCGCAACATGGCCGGCCCGAGCAATCCGCATCGCCGCCTGCCGGTATCGGAACTGGTCGAGCGCGGCATCGCCGATGCCGCCAAGCTGGAAGCCGGCAAGGCCGAGCAGGCACAGGGCCTGATGCCCGATGGCGCGGTGATCATCGCTGCCATCACCAGCTGCACCAATACCTCCAACCCGCGCAACGTGATCGCCGCCGGCCTGCTGGCACGCAAGGCCAACGAGCGCGGCCTGCTGCGCAAGCCTTGGGTGAAGTCGTCGCTGGCACCCGGTTCCAAGGCAGTGCAGCTGTACCTGGAAGAAGCGGGCCTGCTGCCGGACTTGGAGAAGCTGGGCTTCGGCATCGTCGCCTTCGCCTGCACCACCTGCAATGGCATGAGCGGCGCGCTGGATCCGAAGATCCAGCAGGAAATCATCGACCGTGACCTGTACGCCACGGCGGTACTGTCGGGCAACCGCAACTTCGACGGCCGCATCCATCCATATGCGAAGCAGGCGTTCCTGGCTTCGCCGCCACTGGTGATCGCCTACGCCATTGCCGGCACCATCCGCTTTGACATCGAGAAGGATGTGCTGGGCGTGGACACCGACGGCAACGAGGTGCGCCTGAAGGACATCTGGCCGAGTGACGCCGAGATCGATGCGGTGGTGAAGGCGGCGGTGAAGCCGGAGCAGTTCCGCAGCGTCTACAACCCGATGTTCAACGTACGCGTCGAACACGGCGCAGCGGTGAGCCCGCTGTACGACTGGCGCCCGCAGAGCACCTACATCCGTCGTCCGCCGTACTGGGAAGGTGCACTGGCCGGTGAGCGCTCGCTGGCCGGCATGCGTGCGCTGGCGGTGTTGCCCGACAACATCACCACCGACCACCTGTCGCCGTCCAACGCGATCCTGGCCTCGAGTGCGGCTGGCGAATACCTGGCGAAGATGGGCCTGCCGGAAGAGGACTTCAATTCCTACGCCACCCATCGCGGTGACCACCTGACCGCGCAGCGTGCCACCTTCGCCAACCCGAAGCTGTTCAACGAGATGGTGCGCAATGAAGATGGCAGCGTGAAACAGGGTTCGCTGGCGCGCGTCGAGCCGGAAGGCAAGGTCATGCGCATGTGGGAAGCCATCGAGACCTACATGGAGCGCAAGCAGCCGCTGATCATCATCGCCGGTGCCGACTACGGGCAGGGTTCTTCGCGTGACTGGGCCGCCAAGGGCGTGCACCTGGCCGGCGTGGAGGCCATCGTTGCCGAAGGCTTCGAGCGCATCCACCGCACCAACCTGATCGGCATGGGCGTGCTGCCGCTGGAGTTCAAGCCGGGCACCACCCGTCTGACCCTGGGCATCGATGGCACCGAAACCTTCGACGTCATCGGTGAACGCACGCCGCGCGCCGAGTTGCGCGTGGTCATCCACCGCCGCGACGGCCAGGACGTGATCGTGCCGGTCACCTGCCGCCTGGACAGTGACGAGGAAGTGGCGATCTACGAGGCCGGCGGCGTGTTGCAGCGCTTCGCCCAGGACTTCCTGGAAGGCGCCAAGGTGGCGTAAGGCAGCGGCTGGCTGCCTTGTGTCAAGTTGCCGCCATGCTGGCTTCGGCCCGCATGGCGGTGGTCACGGAGGAGAGGGGCGTAGCCCCATCTGCATGGGAACCGCGTTCTACAACATCGCAGGCACGGTTAACACCGCCTTCATCCTGCTGAGCCTGTTGGGTGTGGGCGCGCAGTTTCGGTTGGTGCGCAACCGTCGGGAGCGTGCGGATGCGACTGACAGTGCCACTGCAGTGCTGTCGCTGAATCAGTTTACGGTCAGCTTCCTGGCTTACCTCTCCTTCTTCATCTATGGCTACAGCGTCACACCATTCAATCATTTCATTGTCTGGCCGCGGTTGCTCGCCTCGGTGCTGGTGATGGCCATCCTGGTGGAGATCTGGCGTGACCGCCGGAGCCGCTCCGCGACGACCAGCCTGCTGACAGCCGCGCTGCTGTTGATCTGCGCACTGGCTGGTCTGGCTTGGGGCGATCGTCATGTGGATGAAGGCAGGGTGGTGGCCAGTGCGGTGATCGTGGTCATTACCGCGTTGTTGGCCCAGGGCTACGCTCATCAGATTCTGCTGATTCTGCGCAATGGCCATACCGGTGCGGTGTCGCTGCGGATGAGTCAGCTGATCCTGCTGATGGACCTGTCCACGATTGTGTTTGCCTCCGCCATGGGTCTGCGGCTGGGCTGGCCGTTGCTCCTGCTGGCTGTGGTGAGTGGCAGCACCAAGCTGGCCATCCTGTATCTGTTCCGTTGGCAACGCAGTGCGCAGGCTGACAGCCGCCGGCGGCGGCTGGCGTTGCAGTCCTGATGCTCCCTTCTTTTATTCTGTCGAGATGTCCACCATGACGTTCCTCCCGCAACTCCGTATTCCCGCTACCTACATGCGCGGTGGTACCAGCAAGGGCGTGTTCTTCCGCCTGCAGGACCTGCCCGAGGCCGCTCAGGTGCCGGGTGCCGCACGCGATGCGCTGCTGATGCGCGTGATCGGCTCGCCCGACCCGTATGGCAAGCAAACCGACGGCATGGGCGGGGCCACCTCCAGCACCAGCAAGTGCGTGATCATCTCCACCGCCTCGGTGCCGGATCACGACGTGGATTACCTGTATGGCCAGGTGTCGATCGATACCGCATTCGTGGACTGGAGCGGAAACTGCGGCAACCTCAGCACCGCCGTTGGTCCGTTCGCGATCGCCAACGGCCTGATCGATCCGGCCCGCGTGCCGCGCGATGGCCTGTGCACCGTGCGCATCTGGCAGGCCAACATCGGCAAGACCATCATTGCCCATGTGCCGATGCGCGATGGGCAGGTGCAGGAGATCGGCGATTTCGAGCTGGATGGCGTGACCTTCCCGGCTGCCGAGATCCAGCTGGAATTCCTCGATCCGTCCGACGACGGTGACGCCGGTGCGATGTTCCCCACCGGCAACTTGATCGATACGCTGGACGTGCCGGGCGTGGGTAGTTTCGAGGTGACGATGATCACCGCCGGCATCCCGACCATCTTCCTCAACGCCGCCGACCTCGGTTACACCGGCACCGAACTGCAGCCGGCGATCAATGAAGACAAAGCGGCGCTGGAGCGTTTCGAGAAGATCCGTGCCTACGGCGCGCTGCGCATGGGCTTGATCCAGAAACTGGAAGACGCGGCGACCCGCCAGCACACGCCGAAGGTAGCCTTCGTCGCCCCCGCGCAGGATTACGTGTCGTCCAGCGGCAAGGCGATCCCGGCCGCGGACATCGATCTGCATGCCCGCGCGCTGTCGATGGGCAAGCTGCACCACGCGATGATGGGCACCGCTGCAGTAGCGATCGGTACCGCCGCGGCGATCCCCGGCACGCTGGTCAACCGTGCTGCTGGCGGCGGCGAGCGCGAGGCCGTGACCTTCGGGCATCCGTCGGGCACGTTGCGCGTGGGTGCGCAGGCCGCACTCGTTGACGGCCAGTGGACGGTGTCCAAGGCCATCATGAGCCGCAGCGCCCGCGTGCTGATGGAAGGCAAGGTGCGCGTGCCGGCCGATACGCCGTAAGGCAGGTTCATTGTGGTAGCGCCGGGCCATGCCCGGCGGGCGCAACGGGACCCGCCGATGAACCGCCGGGCATGGCCCGGCGCTACCGGAGAACAGACAATGTCCGACAGCCACACCCCATCCAACGCCCGTGCAGCCTGGGATGCGCTGCTGGTGGACATCGTCGACTACGTGCGTGACACGCGCATCGACTCGCCGCTGGCGTTCCAGACCGCGCATAATTGCCTGCTCGACACGCTTGGCTGCGGGTTGGAGGCGCTGTCCTTCCCCGCCTGCAGCAAGCTGCTGGGCCCGCTGGTGCCGGGTATCAGCGTGGCCAACGGCGCGCGCGTCCCCGGCACCAACTTCGTGCTCGATCCGGTGCAGGCGGCTTTCAACATCGGCGCGATGGTGCGCTGGCTGGATTTCAACGACACCTGGCTGGCCGCAGAGTGGGGCCACCCCTCGGACAACCTCGGTGGCATCCTCGCCGTGGCCGACTGGCTTGGCCGCAACGCGGCGGCGTTGCGACGCCCGCCGCCGACCGTGCACGACGTGCTGCTGGCGATGATCAAGGCGCACGAGATCCAGGGCGTGCTGGCGTTACGCAACTCTTTCAACCGGGTCGGCCTGGACCACGTGCTGCTGGTCAAGGTGGCCACCACCGCCGTCGTCGCGCAGATGCTGGGGCTGGACCGCGAGCGGATGCTCAATGCGGTGTCGCTGGCCTGGGTGGATGGACAGGCGCTGCGCACCTACCGGCATGCGCCCAATACCGGTTCGCGCAAAAGCTGGGCGGCCGGTGATGCAACCAGCCGTGGCGTACGCCTGGCGCTGATGGCCGCCACCGGCGAGATGGGCTACCCCAGCGTGCTCAGTGCACCGACCTGGGGCTTCGAAGCGGTATCGATGCATGGCCAGGCGCTGACCCTCGGCCGCCCCTTCGGCAGCTACGTGATGGAGAACGTGCTGTTCAAGATCAGTTTCCCGGCCGAATTCCACGGGCAGACGGCGGTGGAGGCGGCGATCATCCTGCACCAGCAGCTGCGCGCGCAGGGGCGAGCGGCCGAGGACATCGAGCACATCGCGATCCGTACCCAGGAAGCCTGCATCCGCATCATCGACAAGCAGGGGCCGCTGCACAACCCGGCCGACCGCGATCACTGCGTGCAGTACATGGTTGCCATCGCGCTGCTGCATGGGCGGCTGGTGGCCGAGGATTACGAGGACGACATGGCGGTCGATCCGCGCATCGACACGCTGCGCGCGAAGATGACCTGCCATGAAGACCCGCAGCTCAGCGCCGACTACCTGGACCCGGACAAGCGCAGCATCGCCAACGGGCTGACGGTGCGCTTCAACGACGGCAGCGCGCTGCCGGAGGTGCTGGTGGAGTACCCGCTGGGCCACGCACGCCGGCGCGCAGAGGGTATCCCGCTGCTGATGGACAAGTTCCGTCGGCACCTGGCGCACCGCTTCCCCACCGCCCAGCAGCAGCGCGTCCTGGCCGCCTCGCTGGACCCGGTGGCCCTGGCGGCGATGCCGGTGACCGACTACGTGGACCTGTACCTGCCGGGGTAGGGGGCACTTTGGTAGGTGCCAACCCTGGTTGGCACGGACCCAACGCCAACCGGGGTTGGCGGCTACCGCGCCGGGCATGGCCCGGCGCTACCATTCCGATGCATTCCTGCCGAATCCGCGTCAACGCCTTGACGCGACGCGCCTATAATGGCCACCTCGATCAAGGAGTGACGACATGAGCGGTCCGGCACGGCGGATGCGGTGGGGATGGACGGCAGCATTGCTGGCAGGAGGGCTGTTGCTGGGCCTGGCCGGTTGCCGCAACGACAGCGGGCAGCTGCCAAAGGCCAGCGGCGAAGCCATCGCCACCAAGGCCGAGCAGGTGAAGGAGTTCACCCTGCTGCGTGCCTACCCGGACCAGAAGAGTGAAGGCCTGTCGCTGGCGCTGGAGTTCTCGCGCCCGCTGGTCGGCACCCAGGACTTCGACAAGCTGGTGCGCTTCGAAGAGAAGGTCGGCAACGATGACAGCAGCTGGACCCTGTCCGATGACGGCCTGACCCTGCGCTATCCCTTCGTCGAAGCCGGCAAGGAATTCAGCCTGGTGGTCTCGCCGGACCTGCTGGCCGCCGATGGCAGCCGCCTCGGCAAGGAACTGAAGCAGAAGGTCTTCAGCGGCGAGCTGAAGCCGGTGGCCGGTTTCGCCTCGCAGGGCAGCGTGCTGCCGGCCAAGGACAGCCGCGGCCTGCCGGTGGTGTCGGTGAATGTGCCGGAGGTCGATGTCGAGTTCCTGCGCGTGCGCGAAAAGGATCTGCCGACCTTCTTCAGCCAGTACCAGCGCGGTGGTCGCCGCGGCAGCTGGGAACTGAGCAGCGACTACGAGCGCAGCCCGATCAACAAGCTGGCCGAACCGGTCTACGTCAACCGCTTCATCCTGGGTGGCAAGCAGAACGAGCGGGTGCTGACCTACCTGCCGACCCAGGACATCAAGGAACTGCAGGAGCCGGGGCTGTATTTCGCCCTGCTCAAGCGCACCGGTGACTACGAGGGCGAGTTCGATACCGCGTTCTTCTCGGTCAGCGACATCGGTCTGCACACCCGCGCGTACAAGGACAAACTGTTCGTCCATACCGCCGCGCTGAAGGACGGTGCGTCGCTGAAGGGCATCGACCTGCGCGTGCTCGATGCCAAGGGCGAAGTGGTGCTGAAGGGCAGTACCGACAGCAATGGCAATGCGCTGCTGAACTACACCCTGGATGCCACCCACGTGCTGGTGGCCAGCAGCGGCAAGGACACCAGCTTCCTGCCCTTCAACCAGCCGGCGCTGGACCTGAGCGAATTTGCTGTGGCCGGTCGTGACAATGCCTGGTTCGACGTTTACGCCTGGTCCGGCCGTGACCTGTACCGTCCGGGCGAGACCGTGCGCCTGTCCGCCCTGCTGCGCGACAACGACGGCAAGCCGGTCAAGGCACAGCCGGTGTTCCTGCGCCTGAAGCAGCCCGATGGCAAGACCTTCCGCGAAACCCGCGTGCAGCCGGGTGAGCAGGGCTACATCAACTTCGAGCAGACCATTCCCGCCGAGGCGCCGACGGGGCGCTGGCAAGTGGAGTTCCGCACCGACCCGGCCAGCAAGGAAGCGATCCAGGGCATGACCCTGCGCATCGAGGAGTTCCTGCCGGAGCGCATGAAGCTGGACCTGGACAGCGCGCAGAAGACGCTGAAGCCGGGTGAAGACCTGCGCCTGCAGGCCAACGGCGCCTATCTGTACGGTGCCCCGGCCGACGGCAACCGCTTCACCGCGCGCATGGCGGTGGCCGCCGAGCAGAAGCCGGTGGAGGGCCTGCCGGGCTACTTCTTCGGCGACCCGACCCTGCAGCTGCCGCGCGAAGCCAAGGATGTCATCGACACCACGCTGCCGGCCAATGGTCAGCTGCGCGAAGACGTGTCGTTGCCGGAAGAGGCGACCAAGGCGAAGGCGCCGATCGCGGTGGTGCTGTCCGGCAGCCTGTATGAAACCGGTGGCCGCACGGTCACCCGCACCCTGAAGCGGGTGGTATGGCCGGCCGCCGCACTGGTCGGCGTGCGCCCGTTGTTCAATCCGGACGACGGCGCTGATTCCAACGGCAACGCGCGGTTTGAACTGATGCGCGTGGATGCGGCCGGCAAGCCGCAGCCGGCCAAGGGCCTGAAGATCACCCTGGTGCGCGAGCTGCGCGACTACCACTGGACCTTCAACGACAACCGCTGGGACTACGATTTCACCCGCCGCTTCGAAAACAAGGAAACCCGTACCGTCGATGCCGGCGGCAGCGCGGTGGCCTTCGACTTCCCGGTGGAGTGGGGCGAGTACCGGGTGGACGTGTTCGATCCGTCCACCGGCCTGACCAGCCGTTATCCGTTCCGCGCCGGCTGGAGCTGGGGCGATGACAACCGTGGCCTCGATGCCCGCCCGGACAAGGTCAAGCTGGGCCTGGACAAGACCGGCTACAAGGCCGGCGATACCCTGGAAGTGACGGTGACCCCGCCGCACGCCGGCAAGGGCGTGCTGATGGTCGAGACCGACCGCATGTTGTACGTGCAGGATATCGACGCCAAGCCCGGTGCCACCTACAAGATCCCGGTCACCGCAGACTGGGAGCGCCACGACGTCTACATCACCGCGCTGGTGTTCCGCGGTGGCAGTGCGCCGAGCAAGATCACCCCAGCCCGCGCGGTGGGCGTGGTGCACGTGCCGATGGACCGCAAGGGCCGCACCGTGGCCGTCGGCCTGGCCGCGCCCAAGCAGATGCGACCGGAGCAGGACCTGCCAGTGACGGTCAGCGCACCGCAGCTGGCCGGCAAGGTCGCGCACGTCACTGTGTCGGCCGTGGATGTGGGCATTCTCAACATCACCCGCTTCCCGGTGCCCGATGCCGGCGCGCACTTCTTCGCCCAGCGCCGCCTCGGCATCGATGCCTATGACATCTACAGCCGGGTGATCGAGAGCTTCGACGGCGGCAGCGGCAAGCTGAAGTTCGGCGGCGACATGGCGCTGCAGGCGTTGCCGCAGGCCAAGCGGCCGACCGCGCGCGTGCAGACCGTGGACCTGTTCTCCGGCCCGGTGCAGCTCGATGCCAAGGGCATTGCCCGCATTCGCCTGAAAGTGCCGGATTTCAATGGCACCCTGCGGGTGTCGGCGCTGGTCTACAGCGATGACCAGTACGGCAAGCGCGATGTGGAAACCGTGGTGCGCGCACCGATCCTGGCCGAGGCCAGCATGCCGCGCGTGCTCGCCCCGGGCGACCGCAGCACGGTGACGCTGGACGTGCAGAACTTCACCGGCAAGCCCGGTCAGTTCAACGTGCGCGTGGACAGCGAAGGCCCGCTCAGCCTGGGCGAAGGCACGCGCAGCGTGCAGCTCAATGCCGATGCCAAGACCACGTTGAGCTTCCCGTTGTCGGCGCGCGAGGGCCACAGCGTGGCCAAGGTGCGCGTGCGTGTGGATGGCAACGGCTTCAAGGCCGACCGCCGCTACGATCTGCCGGTACGCGCGGCGTGGCCGCAGGTACTGCGCTCGCAGGTGCGCACGCTCGATCCGCTGGCGGCGGTGAGCCTGGATGGCAGCCTGATGGACGGGCTGATGTCCGAATCGGTCAATGCCCGCCTGCTGGTCAGCCCGCTGCCGCCGATCCCGTTCGCCAGCGCGCTGCAGGGCGCGCTGAACTACCCGTACGGCTGTGCCGAACAGACCACCAGCAAGGGCTACGCCGCGCTGATCCTGGACCAGGCCACGTCGTCCATGCTCGGCGCTGACGGCCTGGATGCGAAGACCCGTCGCGAGCGCATGGAAGGTGCGTTCGGTCGCCTGGCATCGATGCAGGTGGCCAACGGCAACTTCTCGATGTGGGGTGACGACGGCTACGTGAACCCGTGGCTGACCCCGTACATCGCCGAGTTCCTGCTCGATGCCAAGGACGGTGGCTTCGCGGTGCCGGACAACGTGCTGCAGAAGGCGCTGAACCGCCTGAGCGAAGACCTGCTGTCCGGTGGCAACCAGTTCTACGGCCAGGAAAAACGCGAAAGCCTGAAGTTCGCCAACCAGGCGTACTCGGGTTACGTGCTGGCCCGCGTCAACCGCGCGCCGCTGGGTACCCTGCGCACGCTGTACGACAACGAACGCAGCAAGGCCGTGGGTGGTCTGTCGCTGGTGCACCTGGGCGTGGCGCTGTCGCTGCAGGGCGATGCCAAGCGCGGCCAGGCGGCCCTTGCGGCGGGCTTTGCCAAGTCCAGCAGCGAGCGCCCGTCGTACTTCGGCGACTACGGCAGTGCCGTTCGTGATGATGCGCTGATGATCGCGCTGACCCACGAAAACAAGCTGGCCAAGCCGGCATGGGATGCACGCGCGGTTGATCTTGGCCGTGGCCTGGATGCGCGCCGCAACAGTGGCTGGATGTGGCTGAGCACGCAGGAACAGGTGGCCATCGCCCGCCTCGGCAAGGCACTGGCCGCCAACCAGAAGGCGCTGGTGGCCGGTGAGCTGGTGATCGGTGGCAACAGCGAGGCCATCGGCGAACGCAAGCTGTTTGGTCGCAACTTCGATGCAGGGCAGCTGGCCGCGGGCGTGCGCTTCACCCCGCAGGGACAGCCGCCGATGTTCGCCAGCATCGACGTGGCCGGCATTCCGCGCAGTGCGCCGGCGCCGGACAACAGCGTGATCGGCGTGGAGCGAAGCTACTTCGGCACCGATGGCAAGCCGTGGTCGCCGCGTCCGCTGAAGGAAGGTGAAGCGCTGATCGTGCGGGTCACCATCACCGCCGACAGCGAGATGCCCGATGCGCTGCTGACCGACCTGCTGCCGGCAGGCCTGGAGATCGAGAACCTCAACCTGGGCGATGCCAAGCAGTGGGCCGATGTGGTGGTCGATGGCATAACCATCAGCGACCGCAGCGAAGCGGCCGATACCAAGCACGAAGAGTTCCGCGATGACCGCTACGTGGCGGCGCTGAAGCTCTCGCGTGGCAGCAAGGCCAACGTGTTCTACCTGGTGCGTGCGGTCACTCCGGGTACCTACACGGTGCCGCCGTCGCTGGTGGAGGACATGTACCGGCCGCAGCTGCGTGGCGTCGGCCGTAGCAACCCGACCACGTTGACGGTGGCACAGCCGTGACCGTGCGGACGGGCCGCGACGGCGCGGCCCGTCCCACTGGATGCCGTGGATGAAGGTGGGATCGCTGAAAACGCGGCTGCCGCGCCTGCGGCAGCGGCTGCAACCGCTGTGGCCGTGGCTGCGCTGGGGCACGGCGGCGTTGCTGGCGCTGCTGCTGGTACTGGATTTCGCCTTCCCGCCGCCGTTGCCCCGGCAACGCGACACCAGCACGCTGGTGGTCGCCGCTGACGGCAGCCCGATGCGGGCGTTCGCCGATGCCGAGGGCGTGTGGCGCTATCCGGCGTCGGTCGACAGCGTGTCGCCGCTGTACCTGCAGGCGCTGCTGACTTACGAGGATCGCTGGTTCTGGCAGCACCCGGGCATCAATCCGCTGGCGATCCTGCGTGCCGGTGGGCAGCTGCTGCGGGGTGGCCGCATCGTCTCCGGAGGCTCGACCCTGACCATGCAGGTGGCGCGCATTCTCGATCCGCATACGCGCACGCCCTGGGGCAAGCTGAAGCAGATGCTGCGTGCGGTGCAGCTTGAGGTGCACCTGTCCAAGCGCGAGATCCTCGCGTTGTATCTGGAGCGCGCGCCCTACGGTGGCACCATCGAAGGCGTGGAGGCGGCCAGCTGGGCCTACCTGGGTAAGCCGGCCGCGCAGCTTTCGCATGCCGAAGCCGCGTTGCTGGCGGTGCTGCCACAGGCACCCAGCCGTTTGCGCCCGGATCGTCATCCCGAAGCTGCGCAGAAGGCTCGCGACAAGGTGCTGGCGCGCATGGCCGAGCTCGGCGCATGGACGCCGGAGGAAGTGGAAGATGCGCGCATCGAGAACGTGGTCGCACGCTCGCTGCGTCCACCACTGCACGCGGCGCTGCTGGCCCAGCGCCTGCACTCGGCGCATCCAGGGCAGGCGCGGATCCAGAGCAGCATCGACATCGGCCTGCAGCGCACCCTTGAAGAGCGCGTGGCCAGCTATTTCTCCACGCTGCCCGAGCGCACGTCAGCCGCACTGCTGGTGGTCGACAACCAGACCCTGCAGGCGCGTGCGTATGTCGGCACGCTGTCTTTCGGTGATCGGCAACGGCTGGGCCACGTGGACATGGTGCAGGCCTGGCGCTCGCCGGGCTCCACGCTGAAGCCGTTCCTGTATGCGATGGCACTCGATGATGGCCTGATCCATTCCGAGAGCCTGCTGGTGGATGCGCCGCAGAGCTTCGGCAGCTATCGGCCGGGCAACTTCGACATGGCCTTCAACGGCCCGGTCAGTGCTGCCAGTGCGCTGCGCCTGTCGCTGAACGTGCCGTCGGTCGATCTGCTGCAACGGGTAGGTGCGGCACGCTTCGCTGCGCGCCTGTCGCACGCCGGCATCCAGTTGCGCTTCCCGCCGGGCAGTTCGCCCAATCTGTCGCTGATCCTCGGCGGCACCGGCGCGCGGCTGGAAGACCTGGTCGGTGCGTTCGCTGCGCTCAACCGCAACGGCATTGCCGGCCGCGTGCGCTACACCGATGACGAACCGATGATCGAGCGGCGGCTGGCTTCGCCCGGTGCCAGCTGGATCGTGCGCGAGATGCTGGAATCGAATCCGCGCCCGGGATACGGCGTTGGCACGTTCGACGTTGGCGGGCGGCCGCGCGTGGCCTGGAAGACCGGAACCAGCTATGGCTACCGCGATGCGTGGGCGATCGGCAGTACCCGCCACTACACCGTGGGCGTGTGGGTGGGGCGCCCCGACGGCACGCCGTTGCCGGGGCAGTACGGCGCGGTCACCGCCTTGCCGTTGATGTTCGAGGTGGTCGACAGCCTGCCGCGCCAACGCGGCGATGCGGCGGCCGCGCCGATGCCGGCCAGCGTGACCCAGGCAGACATCTGCTGGCCAACCGGGGAACTGGCCGAAGGGTTGCCAGCGGCACTCTGCCAGCGACGCCTGTCGGCCTATCTGCTGGACGGTGCGGCACCGCCGACGTTCCCCGAACGCGAGGCACGGCGATGGCAGCCTGGCCGCCAACGCTACCTGGCTGACGCGCGCACCGGACTGCGCGTATCGGCTGACTGCAGCGCGCCGCATGAGGAAGTCGCGCGGGAAATCGCGCGATGGCCGGCGCTGTTGTCACCCTGGCTGCCCAAGGCCACCCGCGATGCCTCACAGCTTCCCGCGCTGTCGCCGGACTGTCGCGATGATGGCCGCGAGGCCAGCGTGGCCCTGCATATCGATGGCCTCAACGAAGGCGCGACGCTGGCGCGTGCACCCAACGCCGAACACGGCGTACGCCTGCAGCTGCGCGCATTGGGCAGCGAACAGGCCGTGGACTGGCTGCTGGATGGTCGATGGATCGCGCAGACGCGCGGTGCGCAGCTGATGCAGCGCGAGTTCTCCGATCCGGGGGCGCATACGTTGACCGCGCTGGCTGCTGACGGCGCCTGGACGCAGGTACGGTTCAACGTGCTGCGGTAGCGCCGGGCCATGCCCGGCGGATGTCACGTGATCGGGCACCAACCCGCCGGGCATGGCCCGGCGCTACCGGTCCACCATGACCCGGTAGGTGCCCACCCTGGTTGGCACGCGCAGAAGCCGCCCACCAAGGTGGGCGACTACCAGGGCGTTCGCTGGCATGGCCCGGCGCTACCGATCCACCATGACCCGGTAGGTGCCCACCTTGGTGGGCACGCGCAGAAGCCGCCCACCAAGGTGGGCATCTACCAGGGCGTTAGCCGGGCATGGCCCGGCGCTACTCCCCGATCCACCCATCCAGCAGGTCGGCGAACTCGTCGGCGTGCTCCTCCTCCTGCGCCAGGATCTCCTCGAGGATGCGCTTGGTGGTGGTATCGCTGTCTCCGATGAAGTTGATCATCTCGCGGTAGCTGTCGATGGCGATGCGCTCGGCCACCAGGTTCTCGCGGACCATGTCGCGCAGGTCGCTGCCTTCCTTGTATTCGGCGTGCGAGCGTGCGGTCAGCGTGTCCGGATTGAGGTCAGGCTCGCCGCCGAGCTGGACGATGCGTTCGGCCAGCTTGCCGGCGTGCGCCTGCTCCTGTTGTGCGTGCTCGAGGAACTCGCCCTTGACCGCATCGGCCAGCATGCCCTTGGCCATGAAGTAGTGCCGGTAGTAGCGCAGCACGCATACATATTCGGTGGCCAGCGCGTCGTTGAGCAGCTTGATCACCACCTTGCGGTCGGCGCTGTAGCTGTCGGTGATCGCTCCGTCTTCGATGTTCTTCCGTGCCCGCTCGCGCAGGGTCTGGCGATCGCTGATGCCAGCGACCTTGGCGGAAGGGGAGGTGTTGCTGGCTTTGGCTGGCTTGTTGGACATGGCTGGCCGGTTTCCTCTGCAGTCGGGGTTTCAGGTGGGCAGGTGATCCAGTACGTAGTCGGCTGACGACACCTCGAACTGGCCGGGCTCCTCGATCCAGGCCGCGCGCACCGTGCCGTCCACCACGTACAGGGCAAAGCGACGCGAACGCGTGCCCATGCCGGATGAACTTGCATCCAGCTCCAGGCCAAGTGCACGGGTCAGTTCGGCATTGCCGTCGGACAACATCAGCAGACCGTCGGGTACGTGCTGGTCGGTGGCCCAGGCCTTCATCACGAACGGGTCGTTGACCGCCACGCAGTAGACATCGATGCCGCGATGGCGGAACGCCTCGAACTTTTCCACGTACCCGGGCAGGTGGCGGGCCGAGCAGGTGGGGGTGAACGCACCGGGCACGGCGAACAGCACCACCTTGCGCCCGTCGAACAGGGCGTGGGTATCGAGGGTCTCGATGCCTTCGCGGATGCGCTTGAGAGTGACTTCCGGAATACGGTCGCCGACATGGATGGTCATGGGAACTCCTTGCTGGGTGAGGGTAGGGGCCAGGAGGGGACGGACGCGTCAAGACATTGGAAAACCCATGTATACACCCCATCTCCGTCGTCCGCGGCGGGCTGTCAGCCACAGCATGGGGCCGGGCGATGGCAGGCGCATTGCGCTGGATCAGTCGGCCTCACCGTTGCCGCACGACCGGCGGCGTAGCATCGCCGGCGCGTAGAATGAACCCGGGGCGGCGCCCACCGGCGCGGCCGAAGCGAATCGAGGTAGCTGGATGGAATTCAAGGATTATTACGCCACCCTGGGGGTGGAACCGAGCGCGGGCGAGGCGGAAATCAAGACCGCCTATCGCCGGCTGGCACGCAAGTACCACCCGGACGTCAGCAAGGAGGCCGGGGCCGAGGACAAGTTCAAGGCCATCAACGAGGCCTACGAGGCGTTGCGCGATCCCGAGAAGCGCGCGGCCTATGACCAGTTGCGTGCGCAGGGCTATCGTCCGGGCGAGGAATTCAACGTGCCGCCGAACTACGGCGGTGGCGGTTTCAATTTCGAGGAAGTGTTCGGCGGCGGTGGCCCCAACGGTGGTTTCAGCGACTTCTTCGAGAGCCTGTTCGCGCGCCAGCGCGGCGGCCAGGGTGCAGGCCCGGGCCCGGGCTTCAGCAGCCATGGCCATGCGCCCAACCGCGATACCCGGGCCAAGCTGTCGGTACCACTGGAGGCGGCCTACAGCGGCGACAGCCTGCGCATCACCGTCAACGGCAAGCAGCTGGACGTGCGCGTGCCCAAGGGCATCCGTCCCGGGCAGGTGATCCGCCTGGCCGGGCAGGGCAATCACGGCGGCAACCTGCTGCTGGAAGTGGAGTACGCCGCGCATCCGCAGTTCGAGGTCGACGGCCGCAACATCCTGTACACGCTGCCGGTCACCCCGTGGCAGGCCGCGTTGGGCACCAGCATCAGCGTGCCGACCCTGGGCGGCGCGGTGGAACTGAAGATTCCGGCCGATTCCGACGCCGGTCGCAAGCTGCGGCTGCGTGGGCGCGGCCTGCCGGGCAGCCCGGAGGGCGACCAGATCGTCGAGCTGGAGATTGTCGCCCCGGCGGCGACGGACGACGCGCAGAAGAAGGCCTATCGGAATCTGGCCAAGGCGTTTGGCGAAACGATCTGAAATTCGCTTCGGTGGGTGCGGACCTCGGTCCCCACCCCTTGCGGTAGTGCCGGCCGCTGGCCGGCAGAGGCGTGCCAACCAAGGTTGGCATCTACCGGAGCGGTGGGTCAGCCTTGACCGGCACCTGTTGCGGTAGTGCCGGCCGCTGGCCGGCAGAGGTGTGCCAACCAAGGTTGGCACCTACCAGAGCAAAGGCGTGCCAACCAAGGTTGGCATCTACCGGAGCGGTGGGTCAGCCTTGACCGGCGAACACCCGCTCCAGCACTTCGGACAGTTCGTCTTCCGAGAACGGCTTGGTGATGTAGGCCTTGGCGCCCTGGCGCATGCCCCACATGCGGTCGGTGTCCTGGTCCTTGGTGGTCACCAGGATCACCGGAATATGCCGGGTCGCCTCATCGCGGGCGAGCGTGCGGGTCGCCTGGAAGCCATTGAGGTTGGGCATCACCACGTCCATCAGCACCAGGTCGGG
This sequence comes from Stenotrophomonas sp. MYb57, assembly GCF_002966815.1. Classification (NCBI taxonomy): domain Bacteria; kingdom Pseudomonadati; phylum Pseudomonadota; class Gammaproteobacteria; order Lysobacterales; family Lysobacteraceae; genus Stenotrophomonas; species Stenotrophomonas sp. MYb57. The sequence continues at coordinate 3,487,447 of NZ_CP023271.1, read as the reverse complement.
CAGCTCGGCCTTGGCGGTCTCCACTCCGGCCGCACCATCGGTGGCGGTCAGGATCTGGTGCCCGAGCTTCTCGACGATGCGCTGTATCCCCAACAGCTGCGACGGTGAGTCGTCGACGATCAGAATGCGTGCCATGTTGTTCCCCATGTGATGCCGGAAGTGTAGTGCCGGCATCCTGTTGGCGGGAGGGCGACAGCTGCCGTCCGTCGCCTGCCTGCGACGTTCAGTCGATCCGCACCACCGTGCGGCCAAGCGAGCCGCCCGCCAGCATGCGATCGAACACCGCAGGCAGACCGTCCAGACCGACTTCGGCGGTGCAGATGCGGTCCAGGTGCTGCGGTTTCCACGCGTCACCCAAGCGTGCCCACACTTCTTCGCGCAGCGCGCGCGGGGCATTGGCCGACGAAACGCCGAGCAGCGAGACACCGCGCAGAATGAAGGGCATCACGGTCATGTCCAGCGTCGGGCTGGCGGCCAGTCCCGCACTGACCACGCTGCCGTAAGGCACGGTCTGGGCCAGCAGACTGGCCAGCATCGGCCCGCCGGCGTTGTCCAGGCCACCGCCGAAACGTGCCGACTGCAGCGGACCGGTGTCGGCAAGGGCGTCACGCGGCAGCACCTCGGCAGCACCGATACCGCGCAGGAAGTCGCTCTGTTCCGGTTTGCCGCTGATCGCGTGCACGGCATAGCCGGCGCGGCTGAAGATGTCCACGGCCAGAGCCCCGACCCCACCGCTGGCGCCGGTAACCGCCAGTGGCCCAAGCGCGGGCGTCTGCCGGTTGTCCTGCAGGCGCAGCAGCGCCAGCGCGGCGGTGAAGCCGGCGGTGCCCAGTACCATCGCCTCGCGTGGGCTCAAGCCCGCCGGCTGGGCGATGACCGCGCTCGATTCCAGTCGCACGTACTGGCTGTAGCCGCCATCACGGGTTTCGCTGAGGCCGCAGCCGGTGGCCAGTACCGCATCACCCTCGCGCCAGGCCGGATCGGTGGAGGCGACCACCGTGCCGGCCACGTCGATCCCGCCCACCAGCGGGAAGCGGCGCAGGATGCGGCCTTTGCCGGTGCCGGCCAGGGCATCCTTGTAGTTGACCGAGGACCAGTGGGCGCGGATCAGCACCTGGCCGGGGTTGAGGTCGTCCAGACGCAGCGGGACCAGGCCGCTGCGGTAGCCGGCGTCGTCTTTTTCGATGCGGAAGGCGGTGAACGGGGTGGTGGGGGCCATCGGCGTTGCCTGACTTCGAGGAAAACGCCACCTTACCCGCTCCGGCCCCTTTCAATCCTGCCGGTCCGCCCCATCTTGTATGATCGGTAGTGGTTAACGGCTGGCGTTGCGGGAAGGGCCCGCGTCGCAGCCCACATCTTGATGGAGCGTGCATGGCCTGGAATACACCCGGCGGCAACAAGGGCGGACAAGGCCCCGAGGACAATCGACGCGGGCCGTTCGGGTCGCGCGGCGGTGGCAATGGTGGCGGCTGGGGCGGATTGCCCGGACCGCTGAAGGACCTGTTCGACGGCGGCATCCTGCGTTGGGTGGTGGCGGCAGTGGTCCTGCTGGTGCTGTTCTCCAGCTTCCAGCTGATCGGCGAACAGCAGCGTGGCGTGGTGCTGCGCTTCGGCCAGTTCTCGCGCGTCCTGACCCCAGGCCCGAACTTCAAGTTGCCTTGGCCGATCGAATCGGTCACCAAGGTCAACGCCACCGAGATCAAGACCTTCTCGATCCAGGTGCCGGTGCTGACCCGCGATGAGAACATCGTCAATGTCTCGTTGAACGTCCAGTACCGCATCGATGACCCGCAGCAGTATCTGTTCGGCACCGTTGATGCCAACCAGGTGCTGGAACAGTCGGCGCAGAGCGCGGTGCGCGAGGAAGTCGGTCGCGCCGACCTCAACGCCGTATTGAACAACCGTGGCCCGCTGGCCGTGGCCGCCGAAGAGCGCCTGCAGACATTGCTGCGTGCCTTCAAGACCGGTCTGACCGTGACCGGCCTGACCCTGCAGGACGCCCGTCCGCCGGAGGAGGTCAAGCCGGCCTTCGACGAGGTCAACGGTGCCCAGCAGGTCAAGGAGCGCCTGATCAACGAAGCCCAGGCCTATGCGGCCAAGGTCGTGCCTGAAGCGCGCGGCCAGGCCTCGCGTGCCCGTACCACCGCCGAGGGCTACAAGCAGGCCGTGGTGTCCAAGGCCGAGGGTGATGGTCAGCGCTTCAGCCTGCTGCAGGCCCAGTACAAGGACGCACCGGAAGTCACCCGCAAGCGCCTGTGGCTGGAAACGGTGCAGCAGGTGCTGAGCGAGAACCGCAAGGTCATTGGTGGCGATGGCCGCCAGCTGATCTACGTGCCGATGACCGGTGATACCCGTGCCAGCACCTCGGCACCGGCGCCGGTTCCGAACCCCGATGTGGTGATGCCGTCGCTGCCGGGTACCACCGCAGTGGAAGCTTCCCGTGATCCGGGCCGGCCGGTGGGCCGCCCGACCGGGCGTTCGAGCGGCCGTGAGGAGGGCAGCCGATGAGAAATTCAATCTGGATCGCCGTTGTCGTAGCGGTGCTGCTGGGCCTGCTCGGCTCGGTGTACGTGGTCCGTGAGGACCAGACCGCCATGGTCCTGAACCTGGGCAAGGTGGTGCGTTCGGACATCAAGCCGGGCCTGCACTTCAAGCTGCCGGTGGTGGAAACGGTGCGGGTGTTCGACCGCCGCTTCCAGGTGCTGGACACCGCGCCGGCCCGTTACTTCACGGCCGAGCAGAAGGACGTCAGCGTCGACTTCTTCGCCATCGGTTACATCTCCAACGTGGGTGATTACTTCCGTGCCACCGGTGGCGATCCGCGTATCGCCAACGCCCGCCTGGCACCGATCATCACCGACTCGCTGCGTAACCAGATCAACTCGCGCACCCTGCAGCAGCTGGTGTCCGGCGACCGCAGCGAGCTGATCGCCGAGCAGCTGAAGGGCATCAACGAAGCCGTTGCCGGGCTGGGCATGCAGATGATCGACCTGCGCATCAAGCAGGTGGACCTGCCCACCGACAGCCAGGTGATCAATGACGTGTACGAGCGCATGCGCGCCCAGCGCAAGCAGGAAGCCGCCAAACTGCGCGCCGAGGGCGAGGAGCAGTCGCTGACCATCCGCGCCCAGGCCGACCGTGACAGCACCGTGCTGATCGCAGAAGCCGAACGCGATGCCCAGCGCCTGCGTGGTGAAGGCGATGCCGAGGCCGCACGCATCTACGGCAAGGCCGGTTCGGCTGACCCGTCGTTCTACGCGTTCTACCGCAGCCTCGAGGCCTACCGCGGCTCGATGACCGACGGCAACGGCGTGATCGTGCTGGACAAGAACGACCCGTTCCTGCAGTACCTCAAGAACGATCGCTGAGTCCGCACGGCAGTACCTCACGGGGCCCGGCCATACGCCGGGCCTCGTGCTTTTCCGGAGTTCCCCCATGAAAGATCTGTTCGCCGCCGTCTGTCTGGTCGCGGTGCTGGAAGGCCTGTTGCTGTTCGTGGCCCCCGTGGCCTGGAAGCGCATGGCCGAACGCCTGCTGGACCTGCCCAGCCCGGCCCTGCGCAGCTTCGGTGGCCTGGTCCTGCTGGCCGGGTTGAGCCTGCTGTGGTGGGTACGGCACTAGAAGGGTGGTGCCGGCCGCTGGCCGGCAACCTGGGACTGCCGGCCAGCGGCCGGCACTACCGGGGCGGGGTGGCTGACCGGCTGGTGAAGCCGCCCGTCGGAAAGGTGGCACCGGACCCCGGAAACCCGGATAATGCACAAAAGCCGGACGGGCCTCCCCGTTCGGCTTTTTCCGTGTCTGGGCCTTCCATCGCCGGCCGCTCCCCGTTTGGAGCCGCCACCCAAGCGCTGGCCAGCCCCGCTGCGGTTTACCCGTCCGCGGCCCCGATGGCCGCAACAAATAGAGGAACCCGTCATGGGTCAGTCTGTCGTAGTGCTTGGTGCCCAGTGGGGCGATGAAGGCAAGGGCAAGATCGTCGATCTGCTCACTGAGGAAATCGGCGCCGTCGTGCGCTTCCAGGGCGGCCACAATGCCGGCCACACCCTGGTCATCAACGGCAAGAAGACCGTCCTGCACCTGATCCCGTCGGGCATCCTGCGTGACGATGCGCTGTGCCTGATCGGCAACGGCGTGGTGATCTCGCCGGCCGCGCTGCAGAAGGAAATCGCCGAGCTGGAAACCTCCGGCGTGGAAGTGCGTTCGCGCCTGAAGATCTCCCCGGCCGCGCCGCTGATCATGCCGTACCACATCGCCCTGGACCAGGCGCGCGAACGCGCTGCCGGCGGCAAGGCGATCGGCACCACCGGTCGTGGCATCGGCCCGGCCTACGAAGACAAGGTGGCGCGTCGCGGCATCCGCATCGCCGACCTGCATTATCCGAAGCAGCTGGAAGAACTCCTGCGCACCGCGCTGGATTACCACAACTTCGTGCTGACCAAGTACCTGAACACCGACGCGGTCGATTTCCAGAAGACCTTCGACGAGGCGCTGGCCTTCGGCGAGTACGTGCAGCCGATGAAGTCGGACGTTGCCGGCATCCTGCATGACCTGCGCAAGCAGGGTAAGCGCGTGCTGTTCGAAGGTGCGCAGGGCGCGCTGCTGGACATCGACCACGGTACCTACCCGTACGTCACCAGCTCCAACACCACCGTCGGTGGTGCGCTGGCCGGTGCCGGCGTCGGCGCCGATGCGATCGACTACGTGCTGGGCATTGCCAAGGCCTACGCGACCCGCGTTGGCGGCGGCCCGTTCCCGACCGAGCTGGACGATGAAATCGGCCAGGGCATCCGCGACCGCGGCGCCGAATACGGTGCCTCGACCGGCCGCCCGCGTCGCTGCGGCTGGATGGACATCGTCGCGCTGAAGCGCGCCGTGGCCATCAATGGCATCAGCGGCCTGTGCATCACCAAGCTGGACGTGCTGGACGGCATGGAAAAGCTGAAGGTCTGCATCGCCTACGAATACAACGGCAAGCGTACCGAGTACGCGCCGCTGGACGCGCAGGGCTGGGAAGAGTGCACCCCGGTGTACCTGGAGTTCCCGGGCTGGACCGAAAACACCCACGGCATCACCAACTGGGACGACCTGCCGCCGGCCGCACGCGCCTACCTGCGTTCGCTGGAAGAGCTGGCCGGCTGCCCGATCAGCATCGTCTCCACCGGCCCGGACCGCGACCACACCATGGTCCTGCAGGATCCGTTCGCCTGAGCGATGCGGCGATGCCAGACGCTGCCTGGCAACGCTGCCGCACCGGTAGCGCCGGGCCATGCCCGGCGTCGCTGAAAGAAGAAGCCCCGCGAAAGCGGGGCTTTTTCGTTAGTGTGTACGCAATGCCAGCAGGGAAGCGGATCGATGACCGGCGATGTCAGCGCGAAAGGGACGCGGGTGCTGCGGATCACCCTGTGGGTGTTCTGGGGCCTGTGGGCAGTCGCCTGTGTGGTGTTGGCGGTGGGCGCCGTGGCCAACCACCTGGCGTCACGCACGCAGACCCTGCCGCTGGTGCTGAGCCCCGGTGCGAGCGCGGAGATCACGGTCTACCGCTTCATTGATGATCGTCTGCGGTTGCGGCTGCGTTACCCGCCCAACGCCGCCGACCCAACCCTCGACCCCGACGTGCTGATGCGTGTCGACACCCCCAACGAGCATGCGGACTTCCGTGCGGGCGTGCGTTCTGGCCCAGCCGGAACGAATGTTGTGCGCAGGCTGGAAACCGTTGAAACGGCTGTTTTTACCGCCGCGTACTTCGGCTATGGCCGCGGTGATTCATTGCCCCGTGGCCGCTCCTGGCTGCGGGTGACCGTGCTGGAAGTGGAGCCGGCGCTGGCCGGCAGGCCGGCAACGATCGAAGTGCAGCCGCCGTTGGATCTTCTGAAACTGACCGACCTCGATTACCTCTGGCTGTGGCCGTTCTTCTTCTGGAAACTGGCAGCGCTGCTGCTGCTGGTTCCAGGCATCGCACTGGTGATCTTCACCATCGCGCTGCGCAGGCAGCGTCCACGCACTGCCTAGCCGCCACGACCAGACCGTGCGGGTTGCGACTTAATCCCCTCCGTCCCCTTTTTTCAGCAATGGATAGGGATTGATCGACTCGCCCTTCCACCATTGCTTCTCCGGGCCCAGCACGTGCACTTCGAAATGCAGGTGCGGGGCTTCGGGGTTGGCGTTGCCGGTGCTGCCGACGTAACCGATCACATCGCCGCGCTTGATGGTCTGCTTCTCGGCCAGGCCGTCGGCGTAGCGCTGCAGGTGCGCGTAGTAGTAGCACCAGCGGCCGCTGGGTTCGAACTGGTAGACGGTCAGGCCGCCGCGCTCGCTGTCGAACAGCTTCTCGACATGGCCATCGGCCACCGCCAGCACCGGTGTGCCGGCAGCAGCCATGATGTCGATCGCATCGTGCACGCGGCCTTCGCTGCGTGCGTCGGTGAAGGTGTCCTGCAGTTGCGAGGGCGTGATGCCCTGTACCGGCAGCAGCAGGCCGGAGGGTGTGTCGCCCGTTGCTGCTGGGGCGGGCGCAGCGATTGCCGTTGTCGGCTGCTCCACGGGTACGGCACGGGCGCTGTCGGCTGCAGCGGAGGTCTGCGCCACTGCAAGGGGGCGGGCACCCGTGTCATCGGACGGCTCGCCATCACGCTGCAACCACCATCCGGCTGCCACGCCCATCACCAGCCCCAGTACGATCAGTTGCGCTAGTCGCATCGGCTCACTCCTGCATGACGACCGGTACCGACGTATCCACGGCTGCAGCCACGCGCAGCACATCCCAGTTGGTCATGCGCACGCAGCCGTGCGATTCGGTCTTGCCGACATGGCCGGGCACCGGTGTGCCGTGCAGGCCGTAATGGGGTTTGGACAGGTCGATCCAGACCCGGCCGACCGGATTGTTCGGGCCGGGCGGAATCGTGGCCTTGCGATCGCCCTTCCTGGCATCCCAGAACAGCTTCGGGTTGTAGTGGAATGGCGGATCCGGGTAGACGCCGAGGATCTTCCACTCACCGATCGGCAGCGGGTCGTGCTCGCTGCCTGACGATACCGGTACCTGCGCGATCACCTTGCCCTGCGCGTCCAGCAGCTGCAGGGTGGAGTCGGATTTGTCGACCACCAGTTTGGCGGCCTTGGGCAATGCAGCGGGCGCAATGTTGGGCACCTGGATGCGGCTGCCGGCCTTGCTCAGATCCACACCGGGATTGAGCGCCTTCAGCAGCTCCGGTGCGGCATGGAAGCGCTCGCCCAGCGATTCCTCCACGCTGCTGAAGCCCAGTGCCTTCAGCTTGGCCTGGTCGGCGGGCTTTTTGGGAACCGCAACGAACGGACCGGCCACGTCCTCTGCGGTCAGCGTGTAGTTGGCAAGGGGGCCGACCGAGTCGGCCTGCAGGGCCTTCCAGGTGGCGTCGTCCAGTTCGCCGGTGACCGTCAGCCCGTGCGCTGCCTGGAAGCCGGACACCGCGCGGCGTTGATTGCTGCCCACTTCGCCATCGATCTCGCCCGGAGAGAAATTGGCGCGGTCCAGAAGTACCTGGGCGTGCAGGGGCGAGCGCGCCGCCGTGTCAGCGCCGGCCTTTTCGGCGATGGGGGCTGGCAGGCCGGCGGGCGGGGGCGTCTGCGCAAAGGCGGGCGACATCAGCAGCGACAGGGCGAGCAGGGCGGGGCGGCATACGGGCATGGGCATCTCCAGGCAGATCACGCCTCCACCCTGCCCGTAGACGCTGCGCAGCCGCCGTGAAAGAAAACTGATGCCAGCATGAGCAGTGGGGCCGCGCCGCCGGGCCATCGTCCCGCTGCAGAAGCGGGAGGCCGGGTCTCACCAAGGTGAACGGCTTCCGACGCAGTAGAGCGGGAGGCGATCAAGATTCCCGGCTGGCGGGCCGATATGGGCGCATCCCCCCCGTTTTGGATTCACCCCATGAACTACTTGAGGAACGTCAGGGTCGCCTGGCGTCTTGGGCTTGGCTTTGGCCTGTTGTTGCTGCTGGTTGCCGCCGTGGTCGCTACCGGTGCCACCGCCACCATGGTGCAGAAGCGCGCGATGGAGCAGGTGGTCGAGGTCGGCGTAGCCAAGGTGCGGCTGCTGTCGGAGATGCTCGATGCCAACAACCAGATGATGGTCGTGCGCCGCGAGATGCTGATCCGCCAGGGCGAAGACCGTGCCAACGACGAGCAGCGCATCGCCGCTCTGGTCAAGCGCTACGAGGCCAGTTGGACGGCCTACCAGGCCCTGCCCGGCGATGCCGAAGGCAAGGTGATCGGCGAGACCATCGCCGCCAAGCGCGCGCTCGCCCGTCCGCTCAACAAGCAGACCAGCGAACTGATGGAACAGGGCGATTTCCCCGGCGCCGTGGCGCTGACCCTGGGCCCGGTGCAGGAAGCGGCCAATGGCTGGAACAAGGCGCTGGCCGATGGCGTGGCCTATGAAGAAAAGGAAAGCCGCGAGGCCGCTGCCGAGGCGATCCGCCTGGGCGAGCGCAGCCTGCTGCAGCTGCTGGTGCTGGGTGGCGTGGCGCTGCTGGCAGGCATCGCCGCATCGGTGCTGATCGGTCGCAGCATGACCGGCCCGCTGGCGCGTGCAGTGCAGCTGGCCGAGCGCCTGTCCAAGGGTGAACTGGACCAGGAATTCCGCCTGGGTGGCCGTGACGAGCTGACCCAGCTCGGCGAGGCCATGGCCAGCGTGCGCCAGAGCGTGCAGGCCGCCATCGGCGCGCAGCTGCAGATGGCCGAGCAGCATGAAGCCGGCGCGATCCGTTACCGGATGGACGCCAGCGCGTTCCCCGGCGACTTCGGCCGCATGGTGCAGGCCACCAATCACCTGGTCGAATCGCACGTGCAGGTGCAGCTGCTGATGGCCGAGGTGATGCAGCGCTATGCCATCGGCGACCTCAGCCGCGATCTGCCCGAGTACCCGGGTGAGAAGGGCACGCTGACCCGTACCCTGGCGGCGGTGAAGCAGAGCCTGATGGCGATCAACGCGCAGATCGATGAACTGGCCCGTGCCGCGCGCGCTGGCGATTTCAGCGTGCGTGGCGACGCCGCGGCATTCCAGTACCAGTTCCAGGCGATGGTGAACCACCTCAACGGCATGATGGCCAGTTCGCAGGCCAGCATCGCCGATGTCTCCGACGTGCTGCGCGCCATCTCGCATGGCAACCTCACCGCGCGCATGGAGGGCGAGTACGAGGGCGTGTTCGCGCGCATGCGTGACGATGCCAATGCCACCACCACGCAGCTGACCGGTATCGTGCGTGGCATCCAGGTGGCCGCCGACAGCATCAACAACGCGGCACAGGAACTGGCGGCCGGCAACAACGATCTGTCGCGCCGTACCGAACAACAGGCCGCGAATCTGGAAGAGGCTGCCGCCTCGATGGAAGAGCTGACCTCGACCGTGCGCCAGAACGCCGAGCTGGCACGCCAGGCCGACAGCGAAGCGCATGCGGCCGGCGTTGCCGTGCGCGAGACCGAGCAGGCTATGGCGCAGATGGCCACGGTGATGGGCGAGATCGACCAGTCTTCGGCGCGCATTTCGGAAATCTCCACGGTGATCGATGGCATCGCCTTCCAGACCAACATCCTGGCGCTGAACGCTGCAGTGGAAGCGGCGCGTGCCGGCGAACAGGGCCGCGGCTTTGCGGTGGTGGCCAGCGAAGTGCGTACGCTGGCACAGCGTGCCGGTGTCGCTGCCAAGGAGATCAAGGAGTTGATCGAGGACGCCGCTGCCAAGGTGCAGAGTGGTCTGGCCGTGACCGTGGAATCGGAAGCCGCCATTGCCCGCGTGGCCCAGGCGAGCTCGCGTACCACCCAGCTGATGAGCGACATCGCCGCCGCCAGCAAGGAACAGGCGGCCGGCATCGAGCAGGTCAACCAGGTGGTGGTGCAGATGGACCAGGTGACCCAGCAGAACGCTGCGCTGGTGGAAGAGGCGACCGCTGCCAGCCGCGCGCTGGAAGAGCAGGCGCATGCGCTGACCACGTCGGTGTCGGTGTTCCAGCTGGAGCAGGAGGCACGCATGCCCAGCCTGCCTGCACGCGCGGCGTAAGCCAACGACAGCGCGATGTTGGATGGCGCCCTGCATGCGATGACCCGCATGCGGGGCGTCGATGCACGCAACGGTTGAGGGCCGCTAGCGCCCGCGTGCCGAGCGTTCGATCAACCAACCGGCTGCGTACAGCAACAGCAGGGTTGGCGGAACCAGCACCGCATACGCGGTCGACCAGGGCTTGCCGTACAACAGGCTGCCTGCGCCGATGGCATCAAGCGCGGCGGACTGCAGGGTGATGGGGAGTGCCATCAGGATGTAGGTACCCTTCGGGTCGGCGTCTGTCTGCGCGCCGTGGACCAGCCACGCGGTCAACAGCAGGTAGACCACGCACAGCGCAAGGCCTGTCCAGCTCAGCAGTCGTCGCATCTTCATCTGCAGGCCTCCTGTCAACGGACGTCGAAGCGGGCCTGCAGGGGCAGGCTTACATTCCGCAACAGATCCCTGACCACCACCTGTGCGGTCCACGTGCCCTTCGGGTCACCTGCCTCGGCGACGAACTTCAGCTGCACACTGGTCATGTACAGCAGGGTTGGCGGGCCGGGCAGGGCGGCAGTGAAGCAGGGAACATCGCGTTCGTCGACACTGGTACTGCCGTCCGGGCGAAGCATGCGCAGATCGCAGTGCACCTTGGGTACGCGGTTCTCATCCAGTTGCGGGTTGGACAGGAATGTCAGCAGGAACAATTCTCCGCCCAGGTGGACTTCGCTGGCCTCGGTAAAGCTGGGAGTGCTCTCCGGTGGAGTTTCCCACTTGCCCCGCCAGTCGGCGTCAGAGGTGACCAGCAGGGATGCCGCAAAGCCATCGCTGGATTTCATGGCATCGGTCTGCGGCACTGCCTTGCCGTCGCCATTTATCCAGCCATCGCTGGCAAAGGTGGTCAGTGGCAGCATCAGGGCCATCATGGCCAGTGCGTAGGTCCCTCGCATCAACGCTCTCCTTGGTAGCCGCATCCTGCGGCGGAGCCGGCAGTATCGCGCAACCTTGGCCGGCACAGCAGAGGGAGAGCCAGGAAGAGGTTCCTTCGCCTGCCGATCCGGGCGATGCTTGCCAGCAAAGGAGCTGGCATGGGAACGGGACGTGAGGAAAAACAGGGCTGTGATGCCGCGTCGGCCGTGCCGCTGCACGTACTGATGCTGCCAGGCCTGGATGGAACCGGCAGCATGTCGACCCCGTTGCTGTCCGCACTGCAGGCTCATGGGCTGACGACGCAGGCGATCGCGCTGCCTGCGCAGGGCGGGCAGGATTACGCCACGCTTGCCAGATGGCTGTGGCCGCAGCTGCCCCGTCACCCCTTCATCCTGCTTGCCGAGTCCTTCTCGGGGCCGTTGGCGGTCGAGCTGGCCGCGCGCCAGCCCGCAGCGCTGCGCGGACTGGTGCTGGCCGCGACCTTTGCGCGCCGGCCCGTGCCATTGCCGGCAGCCGGCGCGGCACTGCTGTCACCGGCCTGGCCGGTGCCTCCCGTGGCGTTGCTGGCGCGCCTGCTGCTGGGGCGCTGGCGCACCGGTGAACACATGTCGATGCTGCGCGCTGCGTTGGCTCAGATTCCGGCGACCACGTTGCGGCAACGCGCCGCAGCGACCCTGCGGGTGGACGTACGCGCATTGCTGCCGCAGATCGGGGTGCCGACGCTGTGCCTGCAGGCGGGTCATGACCGCCTGCTGTGGCCGCCGAGCGTAGCCGAGCTGCAGACCCTGCTGCCGGACGCGCGGCACGTGGCCCTGGACGGGCCGCATCTGCTGCTGCAGGCCTGTGCCGAACCGGCCGCCGCGGTGGTGGCCGGTTGGGTGAGGGCGCTGCCCGCTACCGGCTAACTGCCGGCGCGGGTGCGTGCGGCCTTCTTCGCCGCGGTCTTGCGTACCGCCTTTTTTGCTGCACGGGTCTTCGCGGCCTTCTTCGCTGCGGTGCTGCGTGAGGCGCTCTTCTGCGTTGCCTTCCCGGCGGCTGCCTTCTTTGCAGGGACCTTCGCAGGGGCCTTCTTCACCGCCTTCTTTGCAGCAGTCTTCCTGGTGGCGGCCTTCTTCGCAGGCGTCTTCTTCGCAGCGGTCTTCTTAGCCACCTTCTTTGCAGTCGCCTTGCTTGCGGAAGCCTTCTTCGCCGTTGTCTTTCTGGCCACCTTCTTCGTTGCCTTGCGCGCGCTGCCGCTGCGCTTGCCACCACCATCCTGCTTGTTCACGGTGGCCCAGGCGATGCGCTCGGCGGTGCCTTCACTGGCACCGCGTTCGCGCTCACTCTCTTCGATATGCTCGGCCTGGCGCTTCTGCTTGTCGGTATAGGCGGATTTGTCACCACGGGGCATGGGGATTCTCCTGTCGGATGGTCAGGCCAGCAGGCGCAGCTTCGGCTCGCGTGCCCACTGGCGGGTGGCGGCAGCGGCGAGGAAGGCCTTGCTGTCTTCGGCCTCCACGGTGCCGGCATCGTTGCCGACGCGCGCTGCCTTCAACAGGGCCTGTGCGCCTTCGTCACTGGCGATGGCTTTCAGGTGCGCCCAGGCATCGCTGACAAAGCCCACGGCTGCCGCTTCCTTGGCCAAGGCCTTGCCGGCGTCGGCACTCAGCACGACCGCCACTGCGTCGAACACCACCGACGGGGTGCCGGCCAGCTGTCCATCGGCGGCCTGCGTTCTGCCGTCGCTGAGTGTGGCACCGCCAATTTTCGGCGCGACCAGCTTGACGCTGGCGCCGGCCTTTTCGGCGGCCTTGCGCAGATTGGCGATCACCCGTGCGTCGGAGCCCTCGTCGAACAGGATGCCGATGCAGCGCCCCTGCAGCAGGGGCTTGTTGCGGCCGATCACGCGGACCTCGGGTGCGGCGGGCAGGTCCTGTGCAGGGGTTGCCGTCGGTGCCGGGGCGGGCAGCGTGCCCAGTGCCAGCCCGTCGGCCACGCGCTTGGCCAGGCCTTCGTCGATGTTGCGCAGATGGCTGACGGTGCGCACGCGCACCTTCTCCGTTTCCACCTTCGACAGCTCGAACACCAGCGCCGAGGCCAGGTGCGCCTGTTCCGGTTTTTCCAGGCTGCGGAAGAACATCCGCGCCTGGCTGTAGTGGTCGGCAAAGCTCTCCGCGCGGGTGCGGCCCTTGCGCCCATCATCGGCGCTGGCGTGGCTGCGGAAACCGGCGGGCGTCTCGCGCGGGCTGTCTTCCTGCAGCGAGCTGGGGTCGTAGGCCACGCGCCCCTTCGGCACCTGCATCTGCATGTGGCCATCGCGCTGATGGTTGGCGAACGGGCACTTCGGTGCGTTGATCGGAATCTGGTTGAAGTTCGGTCCGCCCAGGCGGATCAGCTGGGTATCCAGATAGGAGAACAGCCGCCCCTGCAGCAGCGGGTCATTGCTGAAATCGATGCCCGGCGGCACGTTGGCCGGGCAGAAGGCGACCTGCTCGGTCTCGGCGAAGAAATTGTCCGGCCAGCGGTCCAGCACCATGCGTCCGATCACCTGCAGCGGCACCAGCGACTCGGGGATGATCTTGGTCGGGTCCAGGTGGTCGAACGGGAAGCCATCGGCCTGTTCTTCGGTGAACAGCTGCACGGCCAGCTCCCACTCGGGGAAGTCGCCGCGCTGGATCGCCTCGAACAGGTCGCGGCGGTGGAAATCGTTGTCGGCGGCCTGCAGCTTCAGCGCCTCGTCCCAGACGGTGGACTGCAGCCCCAGTTTCGGCCGCCAGTGGAACTTGACGAAGGTGGAGTTCCCTTCCTCATCCAGCAGGCGGAAGCTGTGGATGCCGAAGCCTTCGATGGTGCGCAGCGAGCGCGGAATCGTGCGGTCGCTCATCGCCCACATGATCATGTGCATCGATTCGGGCATCAGCGAGACGAAATCCCAGAACGTGTCGTGTGCGCTGGCCGCCTGCGGGAAGGCGCGGTCCGGTTCCATCTTCACCGCATGGATCAGGTCGGGGAACTTGATCGCGTCCTGGATGAAGAACACCGGAATGTTGTTGCCGACCAGGTCCCAGTTGCCTTCCCTGGTGTAGAACTTCACCGCGAAGCCGCGCACGTCGCGCGGGGTGTCGACCGAGCCGGCGCCGCCGGCAACCGTGGAGAAGCGGGTGAACACCGGCGTCTTCACCCCGACCTCGGTGAGGATCTTCGCCCGGGTCACCTTGCCCAGCGAGCGGGTCAGTTCGAAGAAGCCGTGGGCGGCCGAACCGCGCGCGTGGACGATGCGCTCGGGAATACGCTCGTGGTCGAAGTGGGTGATCTTCTCGCGCAGCAGGAAGTCTTCCAGCAGGGTGGGTCCACGCGGTCCCTGGCGCAGGGAGTTCTGGTTGTCTGCAACCGGAATGCCCTGGTTGCTGGTCAGTACCGGATGGGCGCCTCCTGCGAGCTGATGCAGTTCATCGCCCTGGCCGCGGCTGTCACGGTCGGCGGAGGTGGTGGCGGGAGCGCGCTTGCCGGTCGGCTTGCTGGCGGCCATGGAGGATCTCCTGGAGCGGGTAGGGGGCAGACCCCAGACAGTGGCGCCGCCGGCGTTAATGCACGGTCCCGTGGGAGTGAACGCGCAGACAAATCGGCGGCTCGGGTATGCTTGCCGCATGCGAGTCGAACCCGCCGACATCGAAGCCCTGTTCGACGCCATTCCGGACGTGCTGTTCTTCATGAAGGACCGCCAGGGCCGCTACACCTACGTCAACCAGACCATGCTGCGACGGCTGGGCCTGCGTGCGCGCAAGGACGTGATCGGACGCACCGCGGCCGAGATCTACCCCACCGGCCTGAGTGCGGACTATGTCGACCAGGACGCACGCGTGCTGTCCGGCGAGGTGATCGAGAACCTCATGGAGCTGCACCTGTTCGCCAACCGCGAACCGGGCTGGTGCCTGACCTGCAAACGCCCGCTGCTGGTGGACGGGCAGGTCGAGGGGCTGATCGGCATTTCCCGCGACCTCGGCCAGAAGGACAGCCTGGGGACCCAGTACGAGCAGCTCCGTCTGGCCTTGGCCCACCTCAATACGCACTACGCCGAGAACGTGCGGATGCAGACGCTGCTGGACATCACCGGGTTCTCGTTGTCCAAGCTGGAGCGCAGCTTCCGCAAGGTGTTCCAGATGACGCCGCAGCAGGTGCTGACCCGGCTGCGGATCCAGATGGCCATGCACCTGCTGCATGGCAACGAGAGCATTGCCTGCATCGGCCAGGCCTGCGGTTTCAGCGACCAGAGCGCGTTCACCCGCAAGTTCAAGGCTGAAACCGGTTTCTCCCCGCGCGCCTACCGCGCCCGTATCGGCGGCAATGTCGGCGAGCCGGTACCGGCCTGAGTTTCCTGCTGCGCTGTGCCTATCCCCGCGGCGGCTGGACACGGTAAGGTGTCGCCCTTGTAGCCGCCGCCAGCCCTGCCGATGCCCGCCACCCCCGATACGACCGCTTCGCCCTCCCGCCTCGGCCATTCGCTCAAGCCACGCCAGCTGATCATGATGGGGCTGGGCAGCGCCATCGGCGCCGGCCTGTTCCTCGGCTCCGGCGTGGGCGTGCAGGCGGCCGGCCCGGCGGTGCTGGTGTCCTACCTGGTGGCCGGTGCGCTGGTGATCATCGTGATGAACGCGCTGGGCGAAATGGCCGCGGCCAAGCCGACCAGCGGTGCGTTCTCGGTGTATGCGGCCGATGCCATGGGCGCCACCGCCGGTGCCACCGTGGGCTGGCTGTGGTGGGTGCAGCTGGTCATCGTGATCGCCGCCGAGGCAGTGGGTGCGGCCGGGTTGCTGGCCACGGTCTGGCCGGTGGTGCCGGTACCGATGGCGGCATTGGCCTTCATGCTGTTCTTCACCGCGATCAACCTGCTCGGGGTGAAGAACTTCGGCGAGTTCGAATTCTGGTTCGCCATCCTCAAGGTGGCGGCGATCCTGGCCTTCATCGCCGTGGGCGTGGCGCTGCTGATGGGCTGGCTGCCGCAGGTGGCCTCGCCGGGCCTGAGCAACTTCACCGAGCATGGTGGCTTCGCACCGAAGGGCCTGGCCGGCATCGGCGCGGCGCTGCTGGTGGTGGTGTTCGCCTTCGGTGGCACCGAAATCGTGGCCGTCGCTGCGGCGGAGACCGAAGACCCCGAGCGCAGCATCGCCCGTGCCATCCGCACCGTGGCCTGGCGCATCCTGGTGTTCTACATCGGTTCGCTGAGCGTGATCATCGCTGTGGTGCCGTGGACCAGCGAAGCGCTGAAGTCGCCGTTTGCCGCGGTTCTCGATGTCGCCAATATTCCGGGCGCGGCCACCGCCATCACCCTGATCGCGGTGATCGCCCTGCTGTCAGCGCTCAATGCCAACCTCTACGGCGCCTCGCGCATGATGTATTCGCTGGCGCAACGCCGCGAAGCACCGGCCGTGCTGGGCTGGACCGATCCGCGCCAGGTGCCGGTGATCGCGGTGCTGGCCAGCGTCCTGTTCGGCTTTGCTGCCACCATCATGGAATTGCTGTTCCCGGACAAGGTGTTGCCGGTGCTGCTGAACATCGTCGGCTCCACCTGCCTGTTGGTGTGGACGTTGTCGCTGGTCTCGCAGCTGGTGCTGCGCCGTCGCGCCGACCGCCTGGGCACGCGCCTGCCGTTCCGCATGGCGGGCTTCCCGTGGCTGACCGTCTGTGCGCTGGCGATCCTGGCGCTGATCTTCGGCCTGCTGCTGAGTGAAGCGCATACGCGCCTGCAGTTCCTGTCGATGGTGGCGCTGACGGCGACCATCGCGGCCAGCAGCGCCATCGCCCGGCGCATGCGCGAGGCGTGATGGGGCCGCCGGGCATGGCCCGGCGCTACCGATACGCCGCGCCCACATTCCGCGTGCCATCCTGATCGGGTGGGCCATCACCGGCCCGACGAACGGGAGCACCGCATGCTGCGCAGCCGTCCCTCCCTGATGTTCACCGGCCAGGCCGAAGCGGCGCTGGCCCTGTACGCCGAAGCCTTCGCCGAATTCCGCCTGCTGGCCCTGCAGCGCCACCAGGACGGGGCGGGCGCGGGCGTGCCTGGGCAGGTCCGCCAGGCCATTTTCCTGCTCGGCGGCACCCACTACCTGTGCTTTGACAGCCTGGATGTGCATGACTTCACCTTCACGCCCTCGATGTCGCTGTTCGTCGAGTGTTCCGGCGCCGAATCATTCGAGCGTGCCGCGCGCGTGCTGGGTGACGGCGGGCACTGGCTGATGCCGGTGGGCGAGCAGGATTTCAGCAGCCGCTACGGCTGGGTGCAGGACCGCTTCGGCGTGTCGTGGCAGTTGAGCCTGGGGCAGATGCCCGACCCGTGATGCGTCCTGCCGCTGCGCTCGCCGGGCATGGCCCGTCGCTACCGGAAAACAAGAACGGCCCGCTCGCGCGGGCCGTTCTCAATTCCAATGCCGCGATGGCTTACGCCTCGACTTCATCATCCTTGTAGGCATCGACCGGGATGCAGGCACACATCACGTTCTTGTCGCCGTACACGTTGTCGACGCGGGCTACCGGCGGCCAGTACTTCTGCAGCTTCAGGCTCGGCAGCGGGAAGGCGGCCAGCTCGCGCGGGTAGGCGTGGGTCCACTCGCTGGCGGTCACGGCCGTGGCCGTGTGCGGGGCGTTCTTCAGCGGGTTGTCCTCGCGGTCCAGGCGGCCGTCTTCGATCGCGGTGATCTCTTCGCGGATCTGGATCATCGCGTCGATGAAGCGGTCCAGCTCGTGCAGCGATTCGCTTTCGGTCGGTTCGACCATCAGCGTGCCGGCCACCGGGAAGCTCAGGGTCGGGGCATGGAAGCCGAAGTCGATCAGGCGCTTGGCCACGTCTTCGGCACCGATGCCGCTGGTCTTCTCCAGCGGACGCACGTCCAGGATGCACTCGTGCGCGACCAGGCCGTTGCGACCGGTGTACAGGGTCTTGAAGTGCGGGGCCAGGCGCTTGGCGATGTAGTTGGCGTTGAGCTGGGCGACCTGGGTGGCCTTGCGCAGGCCTTCGGTGCCCATCATCGCGATGTACATCCAGCTGATCGGCAGGATCGAGGCGCTGCCGAAGCTGGCGGCGCTGACCATGCCGACCGGACCGTTGTCACCCAGCTTGCCCGGCAGGAACGGGGCAAGGTGCGACTTGACCGCACACGGGCCAACGCCCGGGCCGCCGCCGCCGTGCGGGATGCAGAAGGTCTTGTGCAGGTTCAGGTGCGAAACGTCCGAACCCCACTTGCCCGGCTTGGCCACGCCGACCAGGGCGTTCATGTTGGCACCGTCGGTGTACACCTGGCCGCCATGCTTGTGGATGATCTCGCAGATCTCCACCACCTCTTCCTCGAACACGCCGTGCGTGGACGGGTAGGTCATCATGATCGCGGCCAGGCGGTCGCTGTACTTCTCGGCGTTGAGGCGGATGTCTTCGACGTCGACGTTGCCGTTGGCATCGGTCTTGGTGACCACGACCTTCATGCCGCACATCTGCGCCGAGGCCGGGTTGGTGCCATGCGCCGAATCCGGGATCAGGCAGATGTCACGGTGATCTTCGCCACGCGAGCGGTGGTAGGCGCGGATCGCCAGCAGGCCGGCGTACTCGCCCTGCGCACCGGAGTTCGGCTGCAGGCTGACGGCGTCGTAGCCGGTGCACTCGACCAGCATTGCTTCCAGCGAATCGATCAGTTCCTTGTAGCCCAGCGCCTGCTCGGCCGGCACCAGCGGGTGGATCTGCGAGAACTCCGGCCAGGTCACCGGGATCATTTCGGCGGTGGCGTTGAGCTTCATGGTGCACGAGCCCAGCGGGATCATCGTGCGGTCCATCGCCAGGTCCTTGTCGGCCAGCGAACGCAGGTAGCGCAGCAGTTCGTGCTCGCTGTGGTGGGTGTTGAACACCGGGTGGGTCAGGAACGCGGACTGGCGCAGCAGGCCGGCCGGCAGCGCATCGGCGGTGCTGGCATCGAGCGCGTCCACATCAACGGTGGCACCGAACAGCGCGCCTACGGCGACGATGTCGGCGCGGGTGGCGGTCTCGTCCAGGCTGATGCCGACCGAACTGCTGTCGATCGCACGCAGGTTGTAGCCGGCGGCACGGGCCTTGGCATGGATCGCGTCGGCGTCGACACCGGTGATGTGCAGCGTGTCGAAGAAGTCGGCACCGACCTGCACACCGGCAGTGCGCAGCGCGCTGGCCAGGATGGCGGCCAGGCGATGGGTGCGGCGGGCGATGCGGGTCAGGCCTTCCGGGCCGTGGTAGACGGCATACATCGAGGCCATCACCGCCAGCAGCACCTGTGCGGTGCAGATGTTGGAGGTGGCCTTCTCGCGGCGGATGTGCTGTTCGCGGGTCTGCAGGGTCAGGCGGTAGGCCGGGTTGCCCTGTGCGTCGATCGAGACGCCGATCAGGCGGCCCGGCATCGAACGCTTGTAGGCGTCACGGCAGGCCATGAACGCAGCATGCGGGCCACCGAAGCCGAACGGCACGCCGAAACGCTGGCTGTTGCCGACCACGATGTCCGCACCCCATTCGCCCGGGGCGGCCAGCAGGGTCAGTGCCAGCAGGTCGGTGGCCACGGCCACCAGGCCGCCGCGCGCGTGCACGGCATCGACCAGCGCCTTGTAGTCGCCCACCTGGCCGAAGGTGTCCGGGTACTGCAGCAGCAGGCCGAAGGCTTCCGCTTCCAGCGCTTCGGCCGGGGTGCCCACGCGCAGCACGATGCCCATGGGCTCGGCGCGGGTGCGCAGCAGTTCCAGCGTCTGCGGGTGCACGGCGTCGTGCACGAAGAAGGTGTCCGACTTCGACTTGGCCGAGCGCTTGGCCAGGGTCATCGCTTCAGCGGCGGCCGTGGCTTCGTCCAGCAGCGAGGCGTTGGCGATTTCCATGCCGGTCAGGTCGGCGCACAGGGTCTGGAAGTTGATCAGCGCTTCCATGCGGCCCTGCGAGATTTCCGCCTGGTACGGGGTGTAGGCGGTGTACCAGGCCGGGTTTTCCAGGATGTTGCGCAGGATCACGTTCGGCGTGTGGGTACCGTAGTAGCCCTGGCCGATGAAGCTGCGCAGCACGGTGTTCTTGTCGGCGATCGCGCGGATCTTCGCCAGCGCCTGCACTTCGGTGATCGACTCCGGCAGCGCCAGCGGTGCCGGCGACTTGATCTTGGCCGGCACGATGGCATCGGTCATCGCATCCAGCGATGCGTGGCCGATGACGCCGAGCATCTGCGCGATCTCGGCATCGTTGGGGCCGATGTGGCGCTCGACGAACGCCGAATGGTGCTCGAGCTCACGCAGGGAAGGGGTGTTCTGGGACATGGCGAAGGATCCGTCAGGAAAGGGCACACGCACGGGCACAAGCCGCCGGTCGGCGGTCTGCGGGCGCCCCTCTGTCCTTTTGCCTGAGAGTTTAAAAGCGCGGAAAACCGCAGCTTCGTGCCCCTTCGGCGCCGGATCGAACCGGTCTCTCCAGAGTTCTGTTACGGGTGGTATCGGGCCTGAGCGATTACGGGCGTTGCGCCTTCGGCAGCGGTGACCTGCTTCTCCCACCGTGTTGCCCGCCGATTATAGCTCGTTGCCGGCGCCTGACGGTGGCCCGGGCTGGCCTCACGGGGCTGAATGGCCGATGGCCCGGGCGTGCGTTCTGTGCATCCGTGCATGGCATCGCGCGCATTCCCCACCTATGATGGTGGGATTCTCGTATTCATCTGGCGCCGTCCCTGCTGCAGGGGATCGGCGCCCGCCGTGCGTGTCATGCATGGCCCTGCCGGACGCTTGCCCGATGACCGCCGCCGTTGCTCCTTCCACCCGCCGCATGGCCCTGTTGCTCGCTGGCCTGGCCATGTTCGGTCCGTTCTCGATCGACACCATCTTTCCCGCGTTTCCGCAGCTGGCCCAGCGCCTGGCGGTGGACGAGGTGGCGGTGCAGCAGACCATCAGCGTCTACCTGCTGTTCTACGGCCTGATGAGCCTGGCCCATGGCCCGCTGTCCGATGCGTGGGGACGCAAGCGGGTGATCCTCGGCGGCCTGGTGATCTTCGTCGGCGCCTCGGTGGGCTGTGCGTTGTCTACCGACCTGACCACGCTGCTGGCGTTCCGCGCACTGCAGGGCCTGTCCGCCGGCGTGGGCATGATCGTTGGCCGCGCGGTGATCCGCGATCTGTACCACGGCCACGACGCGCAGCGGCTGATGAGCCAGGTGTCGATGTTGTTCGGTATCGCCCCGGCCATCGCGCCGATCATCGGTGGCTGGATCCTGCTCAGCGGTGCCGGCTGGCCGCTGATCTTCTGGTTCCTGGTGGTATTCGCGCTGGTGCTGCTGGCGGCCACCGCGCGCTTCCTGCCGGAAACCCATCCGGTGGAGGCGCGGACCGCCCTGTCGCCACGCACGTTGCTGCGCGATTACGTGCGCATCGGCTTCAATCCGCGGTTCCTGCGCCTGGCCCTGGCCGGCAGCATCGGGTTCGGCGGCATCTTCCTGTACATCTCCTCGGCGCCGGCCATCGTGATGCAGCACCTGCATCTGGGTGAAGGTGGCTTTGCGTGGTTGTTCATTCCCACCATCGGCGGCATGACCACCGGTTCGTTCCTGTCCGGGCGCATGGCCGGGCACAGCACACCGACCCGGCAGGTCGCGCTCGGTTTCACCCTGTGTGCGGTCTCTGCCGTGTTGAACATCGGCTACGTCACCCTGGCGCCGCAGTTCGCGCTGCCGTGGGCGGTGATGCCGATCTTCCTTGGTGGCATGGGCATGGCGCTGATCTTCCCGATCCTGGCGCTGGCGGTGCTGGACATGTATCCGCTGCAGCGCGGCCTGGCGTCGTCGCTGCAGGCGTTCGTGCAGCTGATGATCAGCACCGTGGTGGCCGGCGTGGTATCGCCGCTGCTGCACAACAACCCGCTGCACCTGGCACTGGGACAGGCGGGCTTCTTCGCGGCCGGCTTCGTGTTCTGGTACTGGGAGCACCAGCGCGAGCGCGCATCAGAGGCAGCCGGCACGGCGCATTGAGCGTCGCGCAGGGGTAGGGCGCGTCATCACGCGCGGATCCGTTGCGGCGCTGCGGGCAGGGATTAGGCTGGGGTTTCCAGCGAGCCGGTTCGTGGGTGCACGACAGCCAGCCATTCCGATGTCGTCGCATGAGGTACCCGCATGGCTGCGCAGCAGACCTACCGCCTGTTCGAGGTGGCGCTGAAGGAGCGCCGCGTTCTTTCTCCTTCCCTGGACCGCATGGTGTTCACCGGCGCCGACGTGGCGCACATGAAGACCGAAGGCCCGGACCAGCGAATCAAGGTGTTTTTCCCCTTGCCCGGCCAGGACGCGCCGGACGTGCCCAGCGGCGAAGACTGGTATGCCCGCTACCGGGCACTGCCCGATGAGGCGCGGCCGCCGATGCGCACCTTTACCCTCCGCCAGCTGCGTGCCGGCGAGTGCGAGGTCGACATCGACTTCGTGCTGCATGGCCAGACCGGACCGGCCTCGCGCTGGGCCACGCATGCACGGCCGGGCGACCGCGTGGTGCTGCTGGCCCCCGATGCCGACTGTGCGGACAGCAGCGAGGGCTGGGAATGGAAGCCGCCAGCCGGGGTAGGCCAGGTGCTGCTGGTGGCCGATGAGACCGCATTGCCGGCGGTGGCCGGCATCCTCGAGGAACTGGCCGGGCTGGCCGATCCGCCGCGCACGCTGGCCCTGCTGGAGATCGCCCAGGCCGGTGATGCGGTGCCGTTGAAGGCACCGGCCACGGCCGAACTGGTGTGGTTGCCACGCGGGCAGCAGGCTCATGGGCAGCGGTTGCTGCAGGCAGTACAGGCGCGGCTGGCGGCGGCCGCGACCGTCGCCGAGGCTGCCGAGCTGGACGACATCGACGTTGATGCGCAGATCCTGTGGGAGCAGGCTGACGCCAGCGCGGACGGCGCGCTGTATGCCTGGGTAGCGGGCGAGGCCGGCGCGGTGATGGCGATCCGCCGGCATCTGCTGAAGGACTGCGGCCTGGATCGCCGCGCGATCACCTTCATGGGGTACTGGCGGCAGGGGCGGGTGCTGGACTGAGCCGCTACCGCACCGGCGTGAACCGGCATGCAGGGGGTGTGGGTTATCCTTGCGCCCCCGCAATGCAAGCCCCACTGATGTCGACCTCTTCCAAATCCCGCCGCGACCAGCGCCGTCGCCAGGAACAGCAGGCTGCCAACAAGGCCGCCGCCACCGCCTCGCCCGTCGAGCCGCACGCCGAGCTGCGCGACACGCAGCGCACGCTGCTGGCCGGCATCGTCCGTCGCGATGGCGAATGGGTGCTGGGCATGGATGGCCGCATCGCCGGCCAAAGCGAGAGTGCGGCCCAGGTACTGGCGCTGATCATGCAGGCCGGTGAACTGCACGAACGGCAGGGCACGCCGGTGCGCCTGATCTATTCGGATGCGCTGCGCGATGCGGCGCAGGCCGAAGCCAACGAGAAGGGGCAGACCTTCGAGGAATTCAAGGCCGCGCTGGCCGCGCAGCTGGCGGCGAAGAAGAGCAACTGATCGTCATCGCGGTAGCGCCGGGCCATGCCCGGCGGCTTTTCATTACGCCGCTGCGCTCGCCGGGCATGGCCCGGCGCTACCGAAACGGAAAAGGGCGGATCCTCGCGGATCCGCCCTTTTTTCATTTCGCCGCCGGTGCCGCGTTGGCCTGCCAGCCGCACATCTGGCCTTCGTTCTGCTGCTTCAACCAGGCATTGACCGGGCTGAAGTACTCGATCATCGGGCCGGCATCGAGCTTGTCCGAGCCGGTCAGTTCCTTCAGCGTGGCCTGCCACGGCTGGCTGGCACCCTTGCTCAGCATCGCCCAGTACTTCTGGCCGGCTTCCTTGTTGCCGTAGAAGGTGCACTCGTGCAGCGGGCCCTTGAAGCCGGCGGCATCGCACAGGCCCTTGTAGAACTGGAACTGCAGGATGCGCGCCAGGAAGTAGCGGGTATACGGGGTGTTGCCCGGCACGTGGTACTTGGCACCCGGGTCGAAGAATTCCTCGCCACGGGCGCTGGCCGGGGCCACGCCCTGGTACTTGGCCTTCAGGTCCCACCATGCCTTGTTGTAGTTGTCCGGGGTGATCGAACCATCGAACACGCCCCAGCGCCAGCGGTCGATCATCAGGCCGAACGGCAGGAACGACACACCCGACAGCGCCATGCGCATCTGGTTGTTGATGACCGCTTCGCGGCTCTCGGTCGGCGCGTCGACCAGCCCGATCGAGCTGAGGTACTTCGGCGTCATCGCCAGCACGATGGTGTCGCCGATCGCTTCATGGAAGCCATCGTTGGCACCGCCCTGGAACAGCGGCGGCAGCGGGTTGTAGGCCAGGTCGTAATAGATGTGGCCCAGCTCGTGGTAGATGGTGGTGAAGTTCTCTTCGTTGGGCTTGATGCACATCTTGGTGCGCACATCGCCTTCCATGTTCATGTCCCACGCACTGGCGTGGCAGACCACGTCGCGGTCATCGGGCTTGATGAACTGGGTCTTGTCCCAGTACGACTGCGGCAACGACGGCATGCCCAGCGATACGTAGAAATCCTGTGCACGCTCGGTCATCTGCTTGGCGGTGCGCAGTTCGGCCTCGCGTTGCGCCTTGTACTGCGCGGCTACGTTCGCATCCTTGCCGGCCTTGGCCAGCGCCGCGCTCAGGTTGGTCTGGTACTGCTTTTCCAGCGCTGCAGTGATGTCCAGGCTGCCGGCGCCCGGGTACGGTTCCAGCTGGTCCCACAGGTTGGACCAGTCCTGCTGCCACATGTTGCCCATCAGGTGCGCGGCGATCAGGCCGTTGCCCACCTCGGCCTTGTCCTTGCCATAGGTCTTGTCCAGCTTGCCGCGCGCGTAGCAGTGCAGCTGCTCGTACATCGGCTTGACCTGTTCCCACAGGCGATCGGTTTCCGGTCCGATCTGCTCCGGCGGCATGTCATAGCCACTGCGCCACATCTGCCCGGCATCGGTGAAGCCCATGCCCTTGGCACCTTCATTCACCAGGCCGACGAACTTCTGGTAATCACCGCGCATGCTCTTGGTGGTGCTGTGCCAGCCCTGCCAGGCATCGAGCTGCTGGTCATAGTCGCGGCTGCGCGCCAGCACCTGCTCCAGTTCGCCCAGCTGGCGGCAGGAGTTGGGATCGTTGGCGTCGGTGCAGTACTTGCCTGCGCCGTAGCTGCCTTCCATGCGGGTGGCGATCTGGGTCAGTTCGGCCAGCTTGGCCGGGTCGCGCGGCGCCGGCATCGACGACATCAGCTTCAGCAGGTGGATCGCGCGCTTGCTGTCTTCGCTCATCGGCTTGCCATCGAACTTGCCGGCCTGCTCGATCCAGCTGTTGAGCTGGGTCAGCGAACGCTCGTTGGCCTTGGCCGCGATGCGCTCTGAATCGCTGTTGATGTAGGTGGAGGACAGCCACTGCGCCGAGGTCATCTCCGGGTAGGCCGCCTTGAATTCGGCATTGATGCGGGCCACGAACTGGTCAGCGGTTTCGCCGGCCGCTGCGCTGCTGCTGGCGGTCTCGGTGCCTGGGGCGGCTTCCTTCTTGCAGGCGGCCAGGGCCAGCGTGGCGGCGGCGATTGCCGAGGCCAGCAGGAGATGACGGTGTTTCACGGGCGATCCTTGGGTGGTGAACGACCGCCGAAGGCTAGTGGGCAGGCGTTGCCTCCGCAAGTGGCGGAAGTCGGCCGAGCGGCGCCCGGGGACCGCGACATCGCATGCGCGCTGTCGCTCCCACGCTTCGCTGCGATCAACGTGGGCCCCACTTACCAGCTCCCAGACCCCCGCCGCTTCGCGGCCGCCCCCTGACTCAGGGGGCTCTGCCCCGGACGCAATTCGGTGATGGCAGTAGATCCACGCCATGCGTGGATGAGATCTGTCAGAAATCGAGACTCAAATTCGGATCCGACCCCGTGCCGACCAACGGTCGGCACCCACCAACAGCAGCGGAAATCTGTCGAAGGCGGGGTGGGTCCGGTGGCGGGAGTGTCCGCGGCATGGATGCCGCGGCCAAGCCCCCATGGACGGGTTTACGGCGTCTCCCGCCACCGGACCCACCCCGCCATCCCTCAGGAAACCCGCTTCTGCGTTTGCTTCGGCTGTTGCTGTTGCTTGCAGCAGGTGCAGGGCTGCAAGCCCTGCCGAACAACCCTAACTCTCGCAGTTGGCGAACAGGTCGCGATCGCGTTCGTACAGCGAGGTCTTCACCTGCATCAGCCCCAGCACCGACGGGAACAGGTTGTCGTGGTCGGTGTAGCTGGCCGAGCGCTTGCGCACGCACTGCAGGTCCAGTCCACGGCTGCTGGCGAAGCCCGGCGAGAACCACATCGTCATTGGCACCCGGGTCTGCTCGGCCGGTGCGATCGCGTACGGCACACCGTGCAGGTACAGGCCCTTTTCGCCCAGCGATTCACCGTGGTCGGACAGGTAGATCATCGCCGTGTCGTAGTCCTGCAGGCCCTGCAGCGTGCCGATGGTCTTGCTCAGGAAGTGATCGGTGTACAGCACGGCGTTGTCGTAACTGTTGGTGATCTCTTCGCGCGAGCAGCGACCAATGTCCTGGGTGTCACAGGTCGGGGTGAAGCGACGGAAGGCGGCCGGGTAGCGTTCGAAATAGGCCGGGCCATGGTTGCCCAGCTGGTGCAGCACCACCACCCGATCACCCGGGCGCGCACGCACCTGCGTCGCCAGGTCCTGCAGCAGGATCTCGTCCATGCAACGGCCATCGGCACACAGCCCCGGCGTGGTCGCGTCCGACAGCGACTGGAAGTCCAGGCCCTCGCATACGCCCTTGCAGCCGGACTGGTTGTCGCGCCACAGCGGCGCGATGCCCGCGCGGTTCAGTACATGCAGCAGCGACTGGTGCGCACGGATCTTCTTCTCGTCGTACTCGTGGCGTCCCCATGGCGAGAACAGGCAGGGCAGCGAAACCTCGGTGCTGGTACCGCAGGAGTGCATGTCCGGGAAATTGACCACCGCCGCCTGGGCCAGCTCCGGCGTGGTATTGCGGCCACCATTCAGGCCCCAGTTCTGCGCACGCACCGTTTCCCCCATCACGATCACCAGCAGGCGTGGCTTGCTGGTCGCTGCGCGCGGGGTCGCCTTGGCATCGGTACCGATCGGCAGCTTCGGCGCGCGTTGCACCGGGTTGTCGCCGCGCAGGGCACGCGGCAGCCCCAGCAGCACATTGGCAGGCGTGGCCAGGTAGCGCACTTCGCGCTGGTTGCGCATCAGCGCCGACACATCCTGGAAGGACACCAGCGCACCACCGAGTGCGGTGACCGCAGCGACCAGCAGGAAGCCGATGCGCCACAGCAGGCTGCGGCCCCAGCTGCGGCGGCGCAGGTCAACGCGCCACAGCACCACCATCGGCAACACAGCCAGCAGCAGGACCGGCCACAGCAGCGACACCGTCATCAGTTCGCGGCTTTCCTTGGGGTCGGTAGCCAGCACGTTGCGCAGCATGTCCGCATCCAGATAGATGTGGTAACGGCTCATGTAGTGCGCGGCAAACGCGGTGACCAGCAGCAGCACGCTGATCACCACCTTGGCATTCCAGCGCCACACCAGGATGCCCAGAAGTACACCGTGCGCACCCAGCAGCAGCAACAACAGCGAAAGCGCATAGCGCAGGCTGCCCGGATGGCTGGCCATGGCGCTGTGCCAGAACAGGCCATTGCCGGCCACAGCGAAGAACAGGCTGGTCAGCACGATCAGTGCTTCGGTGGACAGCTGTGGCCGCCATGCGCGGATGCTGGCCAGTGTCGGCAGCCGCAAGGAACGTTGGACCGATGCGTTCATGCAACCGCCTCCTGGCGGGTCGAGCGATCCAACTGGCGGCGGACCACCAGATACAGGCCCAGCGACAGCAGCCAACAGATCAAGGCGGTGGCAACGTCATGCGAAAGGAAGTGGGCGCCGCGCAGCTGTTGGCCGATGCCGAACACCAGGCCGCTGCCGAGGCCGATCCACAGCCCGGCCCAACGCCAAGCGGGGCGCCACAGCAGCGCGAAGAAGTACAGGCACATCCATGCGTATCCCGCGCTTGCGTGGCCGGCGGGGAAGCAGGCGCGGGCGGGCATGCCGGTCGGGCGGCTGCTGAGAAGACCGACGAACGGATCGTGTCCGCCATAGCGCAGCAGATCCCACGGGCAGTCCATCGGTACCAGCGACTTCAGCAGCGAGATCAGCCCGGTGCCGAGTGCCACGGCCACCACCACATACAGCAGCGCCCAGCGCAGTGTGCGATCGCGGCCGCGGCGCCAGTGGTGGAAGCACAGCAGCATCGCCACCAGCGCCGCAGCGGTGCTCAGCCACTTGCCGGCCTTGTGCACCACCGAACGCGTCAGCCATGCATCCTGCAGCGCCCAGCGGCCGCCTTCCAGCCGGAACAGATGGTCGGCCAGCCACTGGTCGCCACCCAGGCCCATCAACACGGTGAACACCGCAACGCCGATGACAGAAGGCAGCCAAAGATGGGTAACGGCAAAACGCGACGCCAGCAGCGAGGGCGCAAAGGAGACTGCCGGGACAAGAGGGCGAGCGGGCATGCAGGGAAGGGGCCGTTACGGGAATCCGCGGCCATGCTCGTCACTGGCATGTCGGAGAAGGGTCGTACACGCGTTTGCGCCGGGTTAATCGGTGCCCGGCGCGAATCATCGTTCAGTCTTCTTCGTCGTTGGCGCCTGCACGCTCGGCATGGCAGGCCGCATCCCAGGCGGTGCCCGGAAGCAACTGCCAACGATTGCGATTGGCAACACCGATCTCGATGACCTGGGCCGGATCGACACAGGGGCTCATGGCCTTGTCCAGCACCAGCAACCAGCGCTTGTCCGGCGCCTCGGCCAACCATGGACCGGCGTCGTGCCACTGCTCTACCCACGGCCGCTTGAAGCCGAACTCGCGCACCGGCCGGTCGGCCTGCAGCAGGTTCTGTTCGCGCCAGGCCACCAGCGCCAGCTCCGCATCGGGGCCGATCCGTGTGCCCACCCGGCGCATCACCGCCGACGCCGAGGCGTAGGGGTCCAGCGCCGGTATCAGCACCAGTCCGTACAGCATCCACAGCAGGCCGTGGGTGAGCAGTACCAGCGTGGCCGCGCGTCGTATCCGCAGCCATACCGCCAGCGTCGCCACGGCGATGGCGAAGGTCAGCAGGCCATCGCCGAACACGGGCAGCAGGGTGTCGGGCATCGCCCGCCGGGCCAGCTGCGCCTGCGCCCAGGGGCTGTCGGTCAGCATCATCACGCCAAGCGCGCCGGTGGCCAGCATCAGCAGCAGGCTGTAGCCGAACAGGTAGCGGCGCACGCACAGGCGACGCAGCAGGCCGGGCAACAGCGGAGCCACCGCCAGTGCCATCGCCGGCAGCATCGGCAGCACGTACACCTCGCGCTTGCCTGGGCTTGCAGTGAAGAACAGCAGGACCAGCGCGGCCCAGCCCAGCAGCAGCCACTGGCGCTGGTCGCCGCGACGCAGCCGGCGGCACCACGGCTTGACCATCAGCGGCAGCAGCAGTGCACCCGGCAGCCACAGCGTGGCGATCACCTGCAGGTAGTACCAGGCCGGCTGGCGATGGTGCCAGGCGTTGGCATAGCGGGTGCCGGTCTGCTTGAACAACAGCTCGTGGGCGTACGACTGCAGCGATGCACTGGGTTCATGCAGCAGCGCCCAGCCCAGCGGTGCCAGCCACACCGCCGCACCCAGCAGGAAGGCCGGAATCAGCCACAGCAGGCTGGCGGGGTGGGGGCCGTCCACCGGCTGGCCGCGACGGCGCTGGTACAACCGCCAGCCCAGCCAGGGCAGCACCATCAGCAAGGGCAGGAAGCCCACCCCCTTTGTCACCGTGCCGACGCCGGCAGCAAAGCCGGCCAGCCACAGGGCCGGCAGGTTGCGGCGCTCGCAGAGGTGGCGCAGCAGGCCCCACAGGGCCAGCGTGGTCATGCCCACCAGCACCATGTCGATCTGCGCGCGCTTGGCCATCAGGCCGAACTGCAGGGTGCAGAACAGTGCGCCAAGCGCGTACAACGAATGCCGTGGCGACCATAGCCGGCGTGCCAGGTCGGACACCAGCCACAGGCTGAGCAGCGCAGCCAGCAGCGACGGCAGCAGGAACGACCACTGCCAGCTGCCGACCACCTGGTGGGCAGCGGCCTGCAGCCACATGAACACCGGCGGCTTCTCGGCGTACAGCTCGCTGCCCCGGTGCGGCAGCAGCCACTCGCCGCTCTCCACCATGGCACGTGCGGCCAGCACGAAGCGTGGTTCGTCCGGTGGCTGCGGCTGGCGCATGCCAAGCCCGGCCGCCAGCGCCATCACGATCAACAACCACAGCAGCGGCAGGTGCCAACGGCGGGGCAGGGCAACGGGCACGGCAGGCTCCGGGAGCAAAACGGCCATTCTGATAAGGGGCACGTGGGAAAGCCGTCGGAGCGGCCGGCATGGCGACCGCATTCCGACATCCGCAGCGCTACCATGGCATGAACTTCCGTGGATGTTTCGTGCATGCGCCTGTTGGTGATCGAGGACAACCGCCAGTTGGTGGCCAACCTGTTCGACTATTTCGAGTCGCGCGGGCATGTGCTCGACGTGGCCCCGGATGGCATCACCGGCCTGCACCTTGCCGGCAGCCACCCGTATGACGCGGTGATCCTGGACTGGATGCTGCCGCGCATGGAAGGCCCGGAGGTGCTGCGGCGGCTGCGCTCCGAGCACGCCTCGGAAGTGCCGGTGATCATGCTGACCGCACGCGACGAACTGCCGGACAAGATCGCCGGCTTCCGCGCCGGCGCAGATGATTACCTGACCAAGCCATTCGCATTGCCGGAACTGGAAGTGCGCCTGGAGGCGCTGCTGCTGCGCGCGCAGGGTCGCAATCCGCGCAAGCGCCTGCAGGTGGGCGACCTGGTGCTGGACCTGGCCAGCCTGGAGGCGCAGCGCGCCGGCCAGGTGCTGCACCTGTACCCGGCCTGCCGCAAGCTGCTGGAAGTACTGATGCGCGCCAGCCCGGGTGCGGTCACCCGGCAGCAGCTGGAATTCGCCCTGTGGGGTGACGAACCACCGGACGGTGACCTGCTGCGCTCGCATGTGTACGAACTGCGCCGCAGCGTGGACGGCCCCTTTGCCGACAAGCTGATCCACACCCTGCCACGGGTGGGCTACCGGCTGGCGTCCACCGCAGGCGCGGACGCACGGAACGATGACGATGGCGCGTAAACCCGGGCCGCTGTATCGGCGGGTGGTGTGGTGGCTGCTGGGCTACCTGGCGCTGATTTCGCTGGCGGTGTTCAGTGTGGGCAACTACGTGCACGAACACGCCGAGCACGCGGCGTGGCGCGCGCTGCTCAATTCCGAACTGGACAGCATCGTCGAGCACACCGAGCACGAGCCGCACTATCGCTGGCAGGACTCGGACACGCTGAGCCTGTTCCGCTTCAATGAAGCCAACATGCCCGCCAGCCTGCGCACCCTGCATCCGGGGTTGCATGACGGGGTGATGATCGGCGAGCGCGAGACGGCGGTGATGGTGCGCGATACCGGCTCGATGGGGCGGGTTGCGCTGGCCCTGGACATCTCCGATTTCCACGATCTTGAACAATTCGCAACGCGCTGGGTGATGCTGGCCGGCATCATCATGATCTTCGTCACCGTGTTGATGGCCTCCTTCGGCATGGAGCGCATGGTGCGCCCCTTGAGCCTGCTGGCCCAGCACATCGGTGCACTGCGGCCCGGCGTGCAGGGCCAGCGCATTGACGTCGATCCGCGCGGCAGTTCCGAGCTGCACACCATCGCCGATGCGCTGAACGATTACCTTGATCGCAACGAGCAGTTCGTCGAGCGCGAGCGGGTGTTCATCAGTACTGCAAGCCATGAACTGCGCACGCCGATCGCCGTGATGACCGGTGCCGCCGAACTGGCGCTGGAGCAGCCCGGCCTGCCTGAGCGCGCACGACAGCAGATGCAGCGCGTGCTGCGTACCGCGCAGGGCGTTGAGCAGCTGATCGAGCTGTTGCTGGTGCTGGCGCGTGATCCCGCTCGCCTGGCTGCCCGTGCCGAGCGCATCGCGCTGGACCAGCTGCTGCCGGAGATCGTCGACGATCATCGCCACCTGCTGGGCGACAAGGACCTGAGCATCGGCATCCAGGCCGCGCCGGTCGACATCGTCGCGCCGCTGGCGGTGGTGCAGGCAGCGATCGGCAACCTGCTGCGCAATGCCATCGAGAACAGCGGCCGCGGTCATATCGAGCTGCGCCTGACCTCGGCAGCGGTGTTGACCCTGCAGGACCCCGGCCATGGCATGAGCCCGGAGGAGATCGCAGCGATCCACGCGCGGATGGCCCGCGGTGAGCGCGGCGACCGCGGGGGCATCGGCCTGGAACTGATCGCGCGGTTGTGCGAGCACCTGGGCTGGACCCTGCAGCTGCAGCCCTGCCAGCCGCGCGGGACCCTGGCCTCGCTCGACTTTGGTACATCGCGGCCAGGCTGACCTGTCCGTCGACCAAGGTCGATGCCTACCAGGCAATGGCCGCGTGCGTTCCGGTAGGTGCCAACCCTGGTTGGCACGCTGGCCGTGTCACCGCCCCGTTGGCCGCGCCACGTGCTGGTCGATCAGGATCACGTTGCCATCGGGATCGGTCAGCTGCAGATAGGCCGGACCTTCGCCATCGGGATCGGCACGCGCCGTGAGCGCGATGCCCTTGGCGTCCAGCTCGGCCTGCACCTCACGCACGTCCTGGAAGGACGCCAGTTCCTGCTTGTGCTGGTCCCAGCCGGGATTGAAGGTGAGCAGGTTGCCCTCGAACATGCCCTGGAACAGGCCGACCACGATGCCGTTGTTGCGCAGTACCAGCCAGTTCTGCGCCGCATCACCACCGGTCACCGAGAACCCCAGCGCTTCGTAGAACGCACGTGAGGTGGCCAGGTCCTTCACCGCCAGGCTGACTGAAAAAGCGCCGAGTTGCATGGGGCAGGCTCCAGTAGGGAATGCAGCGATTCTCGGCAGGCCCACGCGCTGCCGCAAGCAGCGCAGCATGACCCTGCGTGAAGACTATGTTAATTTCGACCCGCGCCGCTTATGCGGCGCTTTTCTTTTCCGCTCTTTCGATCGACAGAGGATCCCATGCCGACCGAACCCGCTACTGCCCTGATCAGCAACGACATCGTTGGCCTTGGTCTGATCGCCGCCACCCTTGCCCTGATCTTCTGGGCCGCCAGTGGCCCGACGCCCCTGCTGAAGAAGATCTTCGCCTGGGTGCCTGCACTGCTGCTGTGCTATTTCATCCCCGCCATCTACAACACCGCCGGTGTCATCGATGGCCACAACACCTCGCTGTACAACCCGGTCGCCCGCGATGTGCTGTTGCCGGCGGCGCTGGTCCTGCTGACCCTGTCGATCGACCTGAAGGGCATCGCCAAGCTGGGGCCGAAGCTGCTGCTGGTGTTCTGCGCCGGCACCGCCGGCATCATGCTTGGCGCCATCGTCTCCTTCCAGGTGATGAAGCTGATCCATCCGGAAACCGTGGCTGGCGACACTTGGGCCGGGATGGCCGCGTTGGCCGGCAGCTGGATCGGCGGTGGCGCCAACATGGTCGCCATGCGCGAAGTGTTCGGCACCGATGCCACCACCTTCGGCCAGTTCGCGGTGGTCGACGTGGCCTGCGCCAGCCTGTGGATGGCGATCCTGTTGTTCATGGCCAACCGCGCCCAGCAGATCGATGCACGCAACGGTGCCGACACCCGCGCCATCGATGAGATGAAGGCGCGCATCAGCGCCTACGAGGCACAGAACGCGCGCATCCCCAGCATGACCGATCTGATGGTGATCGTCGGCGTGGCACTGGGCGGCGTCGGCCTGGCCCATGCCATCGCCGCACCGCTGTCGGGCTGGTTCAAGGCCAATGTCAGCTGGGCCAGCCAGTTCAGCCTCGACAGCCAGTTTGTATGGGTGATCCTGCTGTCCACCGCGATGGGCCTGACGCTCAGCTTCACCCGTGCACGCCGGCTGGAAGCGGCAGGTGCCTCGCGCCTGGGTACCGTCTTCCTGTACTTCCTGATCGCCTGCATCGGCATGCAGATGAACCTGTTGTCGCTGCTGGATCGTCCGTGGCTGTTCCTGCTGGGGGCCATCTGGATGGTCACCCACGTGCTTGTGCTGTGGATCGTGGCCAAGCTGGTGCGTGCGCCGCTGTTCTTCTTCGCGATCGGTTCGCAGGGCAACATCGGCGCCGCCGCCTCGGCACCGGTGGTGGCGGCAGCATTCCATCCGACGCTGGCGCCGGTGGGCGTGCTGCTCGGTACGGTCGGTTATGCCACCGGTACCGGCCTGGCGTATGTGACCGGGCTGATCCTGAAGTGGATGGCCAACGGCTGAGCCCTGTCGCGATCAGCGACGGAAATCAGGAACGGGTAGAGCCGAGCCCACGCTCGGCTGCTTTTCGCGGGACACTGCCGGAACTGTGCGGCACATACCGGAACGTATGGCGCGTGCGTCGTAGCGTGGGAAGCTCCTGCCGGCGTTGCCGGCGACGTTCGATGGGGCCGTCGATGACGAAGCAATGGAGGTTTCGGGTTTCCGCACTGGTGCTGTTGCTGACCAGCACGGGGGCCTTCGCGCAGGGGCCGGTGAGGGCCGGCGGCGCCGATGTGCAGGTGCTGACCGATGCCGGTGCGCGCGAGGTGGCGGCACTGATCGCCCAGCCAGGGTTCGCCGATGCAGTGCGCAGCTCGCTGCATGCGGCGCCGGAGCAGGGCGTGCCGGTGCAATCGTTGATGGGCCGTTTCGATCCGCAGGCGCATACGCTGGCCAGTGCATCGCTGGCTGCTGGCGATCGCCAGCTGCGCCAGCGCAAGGGGCTCCCGGCACAGGGGCAGGGGCTGCTGCAGCTGCGTGCGTACGTGCCCGAGGGGCACTCGCTGGCGGCCATCAATGCGCATCCGCTGTGGGTGGCCAGTCTGCCGCGTGGCAATGATCGCGACTGGACCACGATCACCGCCTACGACGCGCAGGGCCGCGCGCATGTACTGGATGCGAAACGGGCCCCGGACTTTCCGGTGCTGATCGTCGACGTCGACACGCGGCGTGCCGTGCAGGAGGGCATGGCCCTGGTCAATGCGGGGCTAAAGGCCCGCGGCCTGCAATCGCCCGAACGCATCCAGCTGTCGGCTGACGGTACGCAGGCGTCGCTGGATATCACCCGCCTGGACCGCATCCGCCTGGCGGACGACCAGGAGCCCTGGGCGCTGGGGGCAGCCGAGGTGTTCGCTGTTGTTTCCGGTCTGCAGGTGGGCGCCACCGCACCGGAGATGGTCACCGTCGACATGCCGTACCTGGACTACGACGGTACCGACTACACCCCGCAGCAACCGCTGATCATCTGGGGCAACTATCGCTTCAACGCCGCCAACGTGCAGCTGTTCGAAGATGACGGCGATACCAATTACCAGGAGCTGCTGGTGGCGCTGAGCAACGGCGTCAAAGCCGCACTGGGCGCCTTCGCTCCTGAGTATGCCGTCATCGCCGACATCGCAGGCGCGATCCTCAAGGCCATGCCCACGTCGTGGTTTGCCAACGACATCGACTATATCGACAGCTACTACCTGTTGCAGCGCGGCCAGGCCTACCAGGACCGGATGGGAGCGGCCAACAACGCCAAGGTCACCCTGACCCCGATCACCCTCACGGAGTAGTCCCGCCGGGCGGCGCCCGCAACCGCCATCCGCGGATCAATTCCATTGGCATCCATGAACAAAAAGGGGTCGGATCCGTTTTCCAAAGGAAAACGGATCCGACCCCTGATGTTTTCGCACCGTCACCGGAAATCTGTCAAAGGTGGGGCGGTGTCGGATTGCGGGGTGTCAGCCGCATGGATGCGGCTGCCAAGCCTACAGGGACGTACTTGCGGCGTCCCCGCAATCCGACACCGCCCCGCCAAACCCACAGAACCCCAGAGCCGACGCTCCAGCAGTTGCAGTTGCAGTTGCAGTTGATGTTGCCGTTGCCGTTGCCTCTGCGGGCGCCGGGCTGCAAGCCCGGCACCCACCGGGAACCTCAACAGCAGCGACCACCGTTGCGCCCGCCATACCGCGCTTCCTGCCGCTCGCGGAAGAACGTCTTGTAGTCCATCGGCTCGCGGTCCGGATGCTTCTCCCGCACATGCCGCACATAGTTGTCGTAGTCGGGAATGCCGCAGCACAGCCGCGCCGTCTGCACCAGGCGTCGCCAGATCCGGCGATGCGCCTGGTACTGCCCCACCGGAACCAGTTGTGTACTCATTACAGGTCCACCATTTCATGCGGCTTCAGCGCCACGTACGGGGTCTCGCGGTCGCTGCGCTGCGGATTGCGGCGCGCCGCCACGATCGTCTTGATCGAATACACCAGCACCGACGCCACCACCAGCAGGAACAGCGCGGTCAGGCCGGTGTTTACATAGGCATTGACCACGATCTGCTGCATCTGCGCGACCGACTTGGCCGGTGCGGTGATCGTGCCGCTGGCCAACGCGTCCTGGAACTTGTGCGCCTGTGCCAGGAAACCCTGCGCCGGGTTGCTGTCGAAGATCTTGATGAAACCGGCATAGGTGGTGCAGATCAGCAGCCACACCGCCGGCACCGCGGTGACCCACGCGTAGCGGTCACGCTTCATCTTGAACAGCACCACCGTACCCAGCATCAGCGCGATGCCCGCCAGCATCTGGTTGGAGATGCCGAACAACGGCCACAACGTCTGGATGCCGCCGAACGGATCGACCACGCCGGTGTACAGCAGGTAGCCCCACAGCGCCACGCAGCCGGCAGTGCCGATGATGTTGGCGGTCCACGACTCGGTCTTCTTCAGCGCCGGCACGAAATTGCCGAGCAGGTCCTGCAGCATGAAACGACCGGCACGTGTGCCCGCATCCACCGCGGTGAGGATGAACAGTGCTTCGAACAGGATGGCGAAGTGGTACCAGAACGCCATCATCGCATCGCTGCTGCTGGGGATCGCCTCATGCAGGATCTGCGCGATGCCCACCGCCAGGGTGGGGGCACCACCGGCACGATGCAGGATGGTCGGCTCACCGATTGCTGCCGCCGTGGCGGTCAGCTGTTCGGGGGTGATGGTGAAGCCCCAGGTATTGGTGATGTAGTGTGCGGCCGATGCGGCATCGGCACCGATCACCGCCGCTGGGCTGTTCATCGCGAAGTAGATGCCTGGATCGATGATCGAGGCCGCCACCAGCGCCATCACTGCCACGAACGATTCCATCAGCATGCCGCCGTAGCCGATGTAGCGCATGTGCGCTTCATTGGCCAGCAGCTTGGGCGTAGTGCCCGAGGAGATCAGTGCATGGAAACCCGACACCGCGCCGCAGGCGATGGTGATGAACAGGAACGGGAACATGCCGCCTTTCCACACCGGGCCGTCGCCGCTGGCCGCGAACTGGGTCAGCGCCGGCATCTTCAGTTCCGGCATCACCACCAGGATGCCGATGGCCAGCGCGATGATCGTGCCGATCTTCAGGAAGGTCGACAGGTAGTCGCGCGGTGCCAGCAGCAGCCAGACCGGCAGCACCGAGGCGACGAAACCGTAGCCGATCAGCATCCAGGTGATCTGGGTGCCGGTGAAGGTGAACGCCGGGCCCCAGGTCGGGTCTGCCGCCACCTTGCCACCGAACCAGATCGCGGCGAGCAGCAGCACCAGGCCCACCACCGAGATCTCACCGATCTTGCCCGGCCGGATGTAGCGCATGTAGACGCCCATCAGGATCGCGATGGGCATCGTCGCGATCACCGTGAACATGCCCCACGGGCTTTCCGCCAGTGCCTTGACCACCACCATCGCCAGCACGGCCAAGATGATGATCATGATCAGGAAGGCACCGAACAACGCGATGGTGCCGGGCACCTGGCCCATTTCCTCGCGCACCAGGTCACCCAGTGAACGGCCGTTGCGGCGGCTGGATAGGAACAGGACCATGAAGTCCTGCACCGCACCGGCCAGCACCACGCCGACCACCAGCCACAGCAGGCCGGGCAGGTAGCCCATCTGCGCGGCCAGCACCGGGCCGACCAGTGGGCCGGCACCGGCAATGGCGGCGAAGTGGTGGCCGAACAGCACGTGCTTGTTGGTCGGGACGTAGTCCAGGCCATCGTTGTTGATCACCGCCGGGGTGGCCCGGGTCGGATCGAGCTGCATCACCTTGTCGGCGATGAACAGGCTGTAGAAGCGGTAGGCAACCAGGTACAGCGATACCGCCGCGACCACGATCCACAACGCGTTGATGTGCTCACCGCGCCGCAGCGCCACCGTGCCCAGGCAGAACGCGCCGAGCAGGGCGAGGGCCGCCCAGCCTATTTTGGAAAAACCTTTCATGAGGTGCTCTCTCCCGGAAAGACAGGCAAAGAGTCCCGCGTGCCCTTGGCAGGGTCAATGTGCACGGGACCATTCGGCGGTAGTACTTTGGTCGTACATGGGTGTGGCAGGTGGCGACGTTCCTTCGCAGCCGACAACGCAGGCGGTGCCGACGTGCGGACATGACGTGCGGCGAACACCAGGGATGGAACAATCGGTTGCGACGGCATCCATTGGCGTTGCGCGCTGCAGCGTCCATTTTTACCGGCATCCATCCAACAGGAGTCACCATGAGCCTTCCCGAGCCGGTCCGCGTCCTGCGTACCATCCGTGGCATGCCCACCTCCGACGGTGCCGGTGTTCGCCTGACCCGGGTCATCGGCGGCCCCTCGCTGCCCGACCTCGATCCGTTCCTGCTGCTCGACGAATTCGGTACCGATCGCGCCGAGGACTACATCGCCGGTTTCCCCGAGCATCCGCATCGTGGTTTCGAGACCGTCACCTACATGCTCGATGGCCGCATGCGGCATCGCGACAATCACGGCAACGAGGGCCTGCTGACCCCCGGCAGCGTGCAGTGGATGACGGCCGGCCGTGGCCTGGTGCATTCGGAGATGCCCGAGCAGGAAAGCGGGCAGATGCGCGGCTTCCAGCTGTGGGTGAACCTGCCGGCGCGCGACAAGATGACCGCGCCGAAGTACCAGGAATTCGCTCCCGGGAAGATCCCGGTGGTGCAGCCGGCCGAAGGCGTGCAGGTCAAGGTGATCGCCGGCACGGTCGAGGGCACGGTGGGGCCGATCGCGCAGCCAGCCACCGATCCGCTGTATCTGGACATTGCACTGGAGGCCGATCGTGCCTGGACCTACTCCCTGCCCGAAGGCCACAACGCGTTCGTCTATGTGTTCGAAGGCGGGTTGACGGTGGGCGAGCAGGATGCGGCGCGCGACGTGGCGCGGCAGGAACTGGCGGTGCTGGGCGGCGGCGAGCAGCTGCATCTGTCGGCAGGCAGCGACGGCGCGCGGTTGATCCTGGTGGCGGGTCGTCCGTTGCGCGAGCCGGTGGTGCGTCATGGCCCGTTCGTGATGAACACCCGCGAGGAATTGATGCAGGCCTTCGTCGATTTCCAGGAAGGCAGGTTCTGAGGTCGCGCTGCGGGCCATGCCCACAGCGCATCGGTAGCGCCGGGCCATGCCCACAGCACATTGGTAGCGCCGGGCCATGCCCACAGCACATTGGTAGCGCCGGGCCATGCCCGGCGGATGTCCAGAAGAGCCGACACCGCCGAAAGCCGCCAGGCATGGCCCGGCGCTACCGATGGATCGGGTGGAAGTGCGGGAATGCTGCCAGGCAGTCATCCCCGCAGCGCCTCAGCGGCCGTCGGCCACGGCAGAGGGCGTCAGGTTCATGCCCTGCGCAAGCTGCTGCAGCGTGCCCAGTTCCTGGGAACTGTCGGGATACAGCGCGATCTGCGCGTAGCGGCCCTTGTCCAGCTTGACCACGCTGATGCGGCGCTCGGCATAGCCCGGCGGCTGCTGGCCGCCCAGGTCCGGCTGGTACCAGTACATCGATTCACCGGCAAAGCTGCCTTTTTCCTGGCGCAGCGAGCGGGTCAGTGGAATGCCCGGATCGCGCTGGCTGAGCATCAGGCTCAGTACTTCGCGCCCGTCACTGGTGGCCGCGCGGCAGACCAGGAAGCCGGACTGTGCCTGCTGCTGCCATTGCAGGCCGCTGCTGGCGGGCAACGAAGGACAGTCGACCGGGGCCTGCGCGCAGGCAGACGCCGCAACGAACAACAGGCTCGACAGAACAACAGGCGCGAACTTCATGCATCCCCCAAGGTGGCGTGTCGTTGGCACCGCCGGTGACACCGGCGGTCGAGGCATCCCATCCCCGGATGCCGTCCTGCCCGGCGAAAGCACGGGCGGATGACCAGACCTTAACGGAACGTGAGCGATCGCACAAATCGCGGTTACATCCGTAACCATTGCGGCCGAGGGTCGGCCGCAATGGCACGGTCATGGCTCAGCGGTCGTTGCCGATCCACTTGTAGATGATGCCGCCGATCGCACCGCCCAGCAGCGGGGCGACCCAGAACAGCCACAGCTGGCCGGTTGCGCCACTGCCGGCGAAGAAGGCCACCGCCGTGGAGCGGGCCGGGTTCACCGACGTATTGGTCACCGGAATGCTGATCAGGTGGATCAGGGTCAGGGCCAGGCCGATGGCCAGCGGCGCGAAGCCCGCCGGCGCCTTGCCATGGGTCGCGCCCATGATCACGATCAGGAACACCGCCGTGAGCACCACTTCGCACAGGAACGCGGCCGCCACGCTGTAGCCACCGGGTGACAGCGCACCATAGCCGTTGCTGGCGAACGCGCCGGCCTGGCTGCCATCAATGGCGAAGCCGCTGGCACCGGAGGCGATCTGCAGCAGGATGAAGCCGGCCAGCAGGCCGCCGGCCACCTGCGCGATGATGTAGGGCACCAGATCCCGGGTCGGGAAGCGGCCACCGGCCCACAGGCCCACGCTGACCGCTGGATTGAAGTGCGCACCGGAGATATGGCCGAACGCGTAGGCGCCGGTCACCACGGTCAGGCCGAAGGCCAGGGCCACGCCGAGGAAACCGATACCCAGCGGATTGCCGTCGCCACCGAACTTGGCGGCCAGCACCGCACTGCCACAGCCACCCAGGACCAGCCAGAACGTGCCGAGGAACTCGGCGGACAAGCGTTTACCCATGCTCATGTGTTGCACTCCTTTGACGGTCTAAAGTGTGATTTATGTCACATTTCAGTGATCAGCGGGTGACTGTAGCGTCAACGCCGGGTGCAGGGATACACCTTCGGATGTGTGCAACACGCGATGCTCAGTACTGGGGCAGGGGAATGAATTCCTTGTCGTCGCCGGGAATGGTGCCGAAACGTCCGGCTTCCCAATCGTGCTTGGCCTGCTCGATACGTTCCTTCGAGCTGGACACGAAGTTCCACCACAGATGGCGCGGGCCATCCAGCGGTTCGCCGCCGAACAGCATCGCCTTCACCGGCGTCTTCGCGCGCAGGCGGCCGCGCGCACCGGCTTCGGGAATCACCAGGTGCTGGGCGGGGATGTCCACACCATCCAGCTGCGCTTGGCCTTCGAGGATGTACAGCGCACGTTCGCGGTGGCCATCATCGATGTCGATCTCCGCATCCGGGTCCAGGTCGATCGCCACGTTGAGCGTGTCGGCGAACACCTTGACCGGCGACTCCTCGCCATAGGCGCGTCCGGCAATGACGCGCAGCCAGGCGCCGTTGCGGCGTTGCTCGGGCAGGGTGGCGGCGGCATGGTGGTAGAAGGCCGGTTCGATTTCCTCATGCGACTTCGGCAGCGCGACCCAGGTCTGCATGCCGTGGATCGGGTTGTCATGGTCGCGGTCCGGTTGCGGCGTGCGCTCGGAATGGGCGATGCCGCGGCCGGCGGTCATCCAGTTGACGTCGCCGGGACGGATCACCTGGTCCGAGCCCAGCGTATCGCGGTGGCCGATGGCACCGGACCAGAGGTAGGTGACGGTGGCCAGGCCGATATGCGGGTGCGGGCGCACGTCGATGGCGGTACCGGGGTGCATGAGTGCCGGGCCCATCTGGTCGACGAACACGAACGAACCGATGCTGCGGGCCTGCAGGGTGGGCACGGCGCGGCGCACTTCCAGGCCGCCGATGTCGTGCACGCGCGGGGCGATGATGGTGGTCATGCGGGCGTTCTCGCTGGCAGGGATCAAGGCGGTCAGCATCGCATGTGGTGGTGGCGGTGACATTCCCCGTCCGGGTAACAGGTTGTTCCAGCCAACGGCGCAGCCCCTCGTGGCTGTGGGTTGGTCGCTGAAGGCAAAAGCAGAAGCCGCGCTTGGCCGGGCGGGTGGGTGGCGCAGGACACGCCGTAAACCCGTCCATGGGGGCTCGATGGCGCCATCCATGGCGCCAACGGTCCTGCGCCACCCACCCGCCCGGCCTCTGACGGTTTCCGTGTGCTGTCCAGCCACGGAGAAGAAAAAAGAAAATCAAAATCAAACCCAAACGCCGGTCGCTTCGCTCGCATCCACGCATGGCGTGGACCAAGCGTGTCGACCAAGGTCGACACCTACCAGCTCCCGAAGGTCACCGACCGTCACCGGGAAACTGTCAGGGGTGGGGCGGTGTGGGTTGGCAGGACCGTTGGCGCCATGGATGGCGCCATCGAGCCCCCATGGATGGGTTTACGGCGTGTCCTGCCAACCCACACCGCCCCGCCCACCAAACAGAAAAGCCAGAGCCGGCTGTTGCTCCGGCTCTGGCTCTGGCTTCGGCTGTTGCTGTTGCTGTTGCCTACGCGGGTGCCGGGCCGCAGGCCCGGCTGATCACATCAAACCACCGGTTCGCGCAGTACCGGGTTGTCCCAGCCCGGGCGCGGTGCGAAGCGATCACCGTGACGCTGCTGCAGCGCCTTCAGGCGCTCCACGATGGCATCGGCACCCACCGCACGGATGTGCTGGATCGGACCGCCGCGGAACGGTGCGAAACCGGTACCGAAGATCACGCCCGCATCCAGCAGGTCCGCGTCGGCCACCACGCCTTCGTGCAGGCAGGCCACCGCCTCGTTCAACAACGGCAGGATCAGGCGATCTTCCAGATCGGCAGGCGCCTGATAGTCGCGCGCCACGTCCGGCTTCTTGGCCCGGCCGTTCTCCCAGGTGTAGATGCCCTGGCCATCCTTCTTGCCGCGCTTGTCCGGTTCCACCGTCTGCAGCGCCGCCGGAATCTGCAGGCCCAGGAACGGGGCCAGTTCCTTGCCCACGCCAGCGGCCACGTCCAGGCCTACGGTGTCGATCAGTTCGATCGGGCCCATCGGCATGCCGAACTTCACCGCCGCCTTGTCGATCACCGGGCCCGGAATGCCTTCAGCGTATGCGGTGGCCGCTTCCAGCATGTACGGGAACAGCACGCGGTTGACCAGGAAACCGGGCGTGCCGGCCACCGGCACCGGGAACTTGCCCAGCGCCTTGCAGAAGGCTGCCAGGCGACGCTCGGTTTCGGCCGCCATGCCGTCGTGATGGATGATCTCCACCAACGGCATCTGTGCCACCGGGTTGAAGTAATGCAGGCCGGCGAACTGCGCCGGGCGCTGGATGTGATCGCGCAGCTCCACCAGCGGAATCGACGAGGTGTTGGTGGTCAGCAACGCGTCGAGCTTCATCTTCGGCTCCAGCGTCTGGTACAGCGCACGCTTGGCTTCCGGGTTCTCGATGATCGCTTCAATGACCAGATCGGCCTGCGCCACGCCATTGCCTTCCAGGTCCGCACGCAGGCGCGCGGCGACGGCCGGGCGCTTGCTCTCGTCACGCACCTTCTTGGCGAACAGTGCCTGTGCACGTTCCATGGCCGGGTCGATGAAGCGCTGCTCGCGGTCCTGCAGGGTCACTTCAAAACCCTTGTAGGCGGCCCACGCAGCAATGTCACCGCCCATCACGCCGGCACCGACCACGTGCACGTGGCGGATGCCGGAATCGCCACCGCCCAGGCCCTTCAGGCGTTCGGTGAGGAAGAAGATGCGGATCAGGTTGCGCGCGGTCGGCGTGCTGGCCAGCTTCACTACGGCGCGTCGTTCGGCATCCAGGCGTGCCTGCACCGGCTTGCCGCCGCTGCGCTGCCAGGTGCTGATCAACGCATACGGCGCCGGGTACTGGTCCTTCTTCGCCTTGCGTGCGACCTGCTTGACCATCTGCGGGGCCAGCAGCTGGCGTGCCGGCCAGGTATTGGTCGCCCAGGCCAGCGCACGCTGCTTGAACGGGCGGGTGGTGCCGGACAGTGCCAGCGCCACGGCGGTATCGAGCACGACGGCCGGTGCCACCACCTTGTCGACCAGCCCGATGCCGCGTG
The DNA here is from genome assembly GCF_002966815.1 of Stenotrophomonas sp. MYb57. Classification (NCBI taxonomy): domain Bacteria; kingdom Pseudomonadati; phylum Pseudomonadota; class Gammaproteobacteria; order Lysobacterales; family Lysobacteraceae; genus Stenotrophomonas; species Stenotrophomonas sp. MYb57. Next base: position 3,443,343 of record NZ_CP023271.1, on the reverse strand, counting down.
CGGCCGAGGCCGACAGCGTGCGTCCGGTCAGCATCATGTCCATTGCCGCTGGCGCGCCGACCAGCTGCGGCAGGCGCGCGCTGCCGCCCCAGCCCGGGAAGATGCCCAGCTGGGTTTCCGGCAGGCCGATGCGGGTGGAACTGTCATTGGATGCAACGCGATAACGGCAGGCCAGGGCCAGCTCGGTACCGCCGCCCAGGCAATGGCCATGGATGGCGGCCACGGTCGGGCAGGGCAGCTCTGCCAGCTTCTGGTAGGTCGACTGGCCGCGGCGGATGGCGTCGTTGACGGTGCCGCGGCGATCGAACTCCTGGAACTCCTTCAGGTCGGCACCGGCGATGAAGCCTGCCTTCTTGAGGGACTGGATCACCACGCCCTTCGGTGGGTCCATGGCGATGCGCTCCAGCAGGTCGCCCAGCTCCAGCAGCACATCCTGCGACATTGCGTTGACACTGCTGTCCTGACGATCCAGAGAGAGGACCACCACGCCATCGTCGCGGATCTCGGGGTGCCAGTGGCTGAAGCGGAGACCATCGAAGCTTGAGAGCATGGACGTTCCATCCGGTTGTGTATGGAGAAGGGGGCTATGATCCAGAGGTTGTTTCCCCCGCGTCAAATCCCAATAGCAGGGGTGTGGCGCCCCGGATCGCAGGCCTTGGACCGGAACGTTAACGGAACGGTGGTTAAAAGCTGGTGCGGCGCCAGGTGATCGGCGACTGAACTTTTCCCGGGATTGGCAGTCTCATTGCCCGACGTCGGTTGGGCTGACAGGAGTGCGGCCCCTCATGGCCGATGTTGATACACCTCAGGAGCTGGATCTGGAACTGGTCCGGCGCGTGCAGCACGGCGAGAGTGCCGCCTTCGATGTCCTGGTGCGCAAGTACCAGCATCGGGTCGTGGCCCTGGTCGGTCGCTACATCGCCGACTGGAGTGAATGTCAGGACGTGGCCCAGGACACTTTCATCCGTGCATACCGTGCGATTGGAAGCTTCCGCGGCGACGCCCAGTTCTCAACCTGGTTGCATCGGATCGCCGTGAACACCGCCAAAAACCATCTGGCTTCGCACAATCGCCGCCCGCCGACCGATGACATCGACATCGGCGACGCCGAGCAGTTCGACAGCGGCACGCGCCTGCGCGACACCGATACGCCCGAGCGCGAGTTGATGCGCCAGGAACTGGAACAGACGGTGATGAAGGCCGTCAACGCGCTGCCGGAAGAACTCCGGTCGGCGATCACCCTGCGCGAGGTGGAAGGCCTGAGCTACGAGGAAATCGCGCAGAAGATGGGGTGCCCGATCGGCACCGTGCGTTCACGGATCTTCCGGGCGCGCGAGGCGATCGACACCGAACTCCGGCCGCTGCTGGACATCGGCAGTGCCACCCGCGAGAAGAGCCGTATATGACCCGCATTCCGAACAACGAATCGCACAACCACCAGTCTCCCGCCGGGCAACGCCTGGACGAACGCCATCGCCAGCAGTTGTCGGCGCTGGTCGACGGCGAGCTGGGGGCAGACGAGGCGCGCTTCCTGGTGCGCCGCATGGAACACGATCCGGAACTGGCTGGCTGCCAGGAACGCTGGCAGCTGCTGGGTGATGTCATGCGCGGCCAGGCGTCGCTGCTGGCACCGGCCGGTTTCAGCGCCGCCGTGGCTGCCGCCATCGCCGCCGAGCCCGCACCGCTGGCCGAGCCGAAGCGTCAGGCCCGCCGTAGTGGTTGGCGTGCATGGGGCGGCGGTGCGCTGGCCGCTTCGGTTGCTGCCGTAGCGCTGTTCGTCGGCCGCGAAAAACTGCAGGAGGCGCCGCCAGTGGATGTCTCCGCACCGCAGGTGATCGCCAGCCAGGCGCAGTTGCCGCCGGCATCGGAGCAACCGGCTGCCGTCACCGAGGCGTCGGTGGACACTGCTGCGATGGCCGTGGCCAGCGTGCCGGCGGTGGCCATGGCCGCCGCCAGCCGTCGCCAGGATGTGCGCCGCGCCAGCGCCACCCGCAGCCAGCAGGCCGCACGCGTGGCCCAGCGCGATGACGCGCCGCTGCGCGCGGTTGCCAGCCAGGCGCCGCTGACCCCGACCATGCCCGCCGGTAGCGCGCGCACTCTGCCCTTTGGTGAGGTCGGCAACCTGCAGGCACGGCCGTGGCCGCGCTCCAGCCTGGCGCCCGCCGCCGGTGGCGCCCTCAATGCCAGTTTCCCGGCCCATGCCGGTGGCGCTGCGTTCTATCCGTTCGAGCCACGCCTGCAGGACGACCTGCCGGCGTCGCAACGCCCGCGCGACTGAGCCGGGTACCGTTCCACGCCCCGCCGTCGGCGGGGCGCTTCTTTCCCTTTCCATCCGACCCGGAGGTTGCCGTCCGATGACTCCCCGACTCCGCACGCATGCCATTGGCCTGTTCGCCCTGACCCTGCCGCTGGTGGCCTGTGCCCAACCGGCGGCGCCTGCCGCCCAGCCGCAGGCCGCCGCCGCTGCTGCGGCCCCACGCGCACCGGCGCAGCCGTTGGTCAGCGGTCTGCCTGACTTCACCAACCTGGTTGAGCAGGTCGGCCCCGGTGTGGTCAACGTCGACACCACCATCGTCCGCAGCAACCGCCAGGCGCGGGGCGGCATGGGCCCGGGTGATGACGAGATGCCCGAGTTCTTCCGCCGCTTCTTCGGCCCGGATTTCCCGATGCCCGGGCAGGGCCCTGGCGGGCAGGACGGCGGCCCCAGCATCAAGGGCCGCGGCATGGGCTCGGGCTTCATCATTTCGCCTGACGGCTACGTGCTGACCAATTACCACGTGGTCGCCGACGCCAGCGAAGTGAAGGTCAAGCTCGGCGATCGTCGCGAGTTCACCGCCAAGGTGATCGGCAGTGACCAGCAGTACGACGTCGCCCTGCTGAAGATCGACGGCAAGAACCTGCCGACCGTGCGCGTGGGGGACTCCAACAGCCTGAAGCCCGGTCAGTGGGTTGTCGCGATCGGCTCACCGTTCGGCCTCGACCACTCGGTTACCGCTGGCGTGGTCAGTGCCCTCGGCCGCAACACCGGTGGGCCGGACCAGCGCTATGTGCCGTTCATCCAGACCGACGTGGCGATCAACCAGGGTAATTCCGGCGGCCCGCTGCTGAACACCCGTGGTGAAGTGGTCGGCATCAATTCGCAGATCTTCTCGGCCTCGGGTGGCTACATGGGCATCAGCTTCGCGATCCCGATCGATCTGGCGATGAGCGCGGTCGAGCAGATCAAGAAGACCGGCAAGGTCACCCGTGGCCAGCTCGGCGCGGTGGTGCAGGAAATCGACGGCCTGAAGGCGCAGGCGATGGGCCTGCCCGACAGCCGCGGTGCGCTGGTCAACCAGATCGTGCCGGACAGCGCTGCGGCCAAGGCCGGGGTCAAGATCGGTGACGTGATCCGCACGGTGAACGGTGCGCCGGTCAACAGCTGGTCCGATCTGCCGCCGCTGATCGGTGCGATGGCACCGGGCAGCCGCGTCACCCTGGGCGTGATCCGCGATGGCAAGCCGCGTGACCTGAGCGCGACCCTGACCGCTCTGGCCGAGGACGCGCAGGGCAATGCCCGCAGCCCGTCCGCAGGCAATGACACGGCGGCTCCGCAGGCCGGCGCCAATGCCCTGCTGGGGTTGGACGTTGCCGACCTGACTGCGCCGCAGCGCAAGCAGCTGGGCCTGGAGGCGGGCGAAGGTGTCCGCATCACCGCCGTGAAGGGCGAGGGCGCCCGTGATGCCGGCCTGTCCGGGGGCATGGTGATCCTGCAGGTGGCCAGTACCCCGGTCGGCAGCGTTGAAGCCCTGAACCGCGCGCTGTCCGGCTACAAGAAGGGCGATGTGGTCATGCTGCTGGTCCGTACCGGCAGCGGCAACAGCGCCTTCGTCGCGGTCAAGGCCGGCCCGTAACAACCGATGGCCGCCTTCACGGCGGCCCTCGTGGTGTCCCCGAAGCCCCGCCCTGGCGGGGCTTCGGCCGTTCCGGGGCCGTGCCGGCAGGCCAACCACGCGGCGGCCCTCCGGGCATGCGATAATCGACCGTTACCCTGACGACGCCGCGCGCCGCCGCCACCTCTCTATGTCCTCTGATTCGATGCGGAACATCCGCAACTTCTCCATCATCGCCCACGTCGACCACGGCAAGTCCACGCTGGCCGACCGCATCATCCAGCTCTGTGGCGGCCTCCAGGCCCGCGAGATGGAAGCGCAGGTGCTCGACTCCAATCCGATCGAGCGCGAACGTGGCATCACCATCAAGGCGCAGTCGGTGTCGCTGCCGTACGTGGCGAAGGACGGCCAGACCTACCACCTGAACTTCATCGACACCCCCGGCCACGTCGACTTCTCCTATGAAGTCAGCCGCTCGCTGGCCGCCTGCGAGGGCGCGCTGCTGGTGGTCGATGCGGCCCAGGGCGTGGAAGCGCAGTCGGTGGCCAACTGCTACACCGCCGTGGAGCAGGGGCTGGAAGTGGTGCCGGTGATCAACAAGATCGACCTGCCCACCGCCGATATCGAGCGCGCCAAGGCCGAGATCGAGGCCGTGATCGGCATCGATGCCAGCGACGCCGTGCCGGTCAGCGCCAAGACCGGCCTGAACGTGGTCGACGTGCTGGAAGCGATCGTGCATCGCATTCCGCCGCCGGTGCCGCGCGATACCGACAAGCTGCAGGCGCTGATCATCGACTCGTGGTTCGACAACTACCTGGGCGTGGTCTCGCTGGTGCGCGTGATGCAGGGCGAGATCAAGGCCGGTGACAAGCTGCAGGTGATGTCCACCGGCCGCAACCACCAGGTCGACAACGTTGGTGTGTTCACCCCGAAGCGCAAGGTGCTGCCGGCACTGCGCGCGGGCGAAGTGGGCTGGGTCACCGCCAGCATCAAGGACGTGCACGGCGCGCCCGTCGGTGACACCCTGACCCTGGCCGGCGACCCGGCGCCGAAGCCGCTGCCCGGCTTCCAGGAAATGCAGCCGCGCGTGTTCGCCGGCCTGTTCCCGGTCGATGCCGAGGACTACCCGGACCTGCGCGAAGCGCTGGACAAGCTGCGCCTGAACGATGCCGCGCTGCGCTTCGAGCCGGAAAGCTCCGAAGCGATGGGCTTCGGTTTCCGTTGCGGCTTCCTCGGCATGCTGCACATGGAAATCGTGCAGGAGCGCCTGGAGCGCGAATACAACCTGGACCTGATCAGCACCGCGCCGACGGTGGTGTATGAAGTCCTGAAGACCGATGGCACGATCATCAACATGGACAACCCGGCCAAGCTGCCGCCGGTGAACCATGTGCAGGAGATCCGCGAGCCGATCATCCGCGCCAACGTGCTCACTCCCGAGGAGTACATCGGCAACATCATCAAGCTGTGCGAAGAAAAGCGCGGCAGCCAGATCGGCATCAACTACCTGGGCAGCCAGGTGCAGATCAGCTACGAGCTGCCGATGGCCGAAGTGGTGCTGGACTTCTTCGACAAGCTGAAGTCGGTCAGCCGTGGCTATGCCTCGCTGGACTACCACTTCGTGCGCTTCGATGCCGGTCCGTTCGTGCGCGTGGACGTGCTGATCAACGGCGACAAGGTCGATGCGCTGTCGCTGATCGTGCATCGCAGCCATGCCGATCGTCGTGGTCGCGAGCTGTGCGAAAAGATGAAGGACCTGATCCCGCGCCAGCAGTTCGACGTGGCCATCCAGGCCGCCGTCGGCTCGCAGATCATCTCGCGCACCACGGTCAAGGCCATGCGCAAGAACGTTCTGGCCAAGTGCTATGGTGGCGACGTTTCGCGCAAGAAGAAGCTTCTGGAAAAGCAGAAGGAAGGCAAGAAGCGCATGAAGCAGGTCGGCCGCGTGGAAATTCCGCAGGAAGCCTTCCTGGCCGTGCTGCAGATGGACAACAAATAAGCCCCGAAACCGGCCTTCGGGCCGATCGTCCGGTGACGTTGCAAAGGACCCTGAATGAAACTGTTTGAGATCCTCCTGGTCGTGCTGACCCTGGCCTCCGGCCTGATCCTGCTGGCCGACAAGCTGTACCTGGCCAAGCGTCGCGCCCAGCGCGCCGGCCTGCTCGACACCGAGCCGGTGCTGGTGGACTACTCGCGTGCGTTCTTCCCGGTGCTGGCGATCGTGCTGATCGTGCGCAGCTTCATCGCCGAGCCGTACAAGATCCCGTCCAGCTCGATGATGCCGAACCTGCTGATCGGCGATTTCATCCTGGTCAACAAGTTCTCCTATGGCCTGCGCCTGCCGATCACCAACACCCGCTTCGTGCCGGTCGGCGATCCGGCCCGTGGTGACGTGGTGGTGTTCCACTTCCCCGGCCATGGCGACAACGACCCCGCCAAGGGCGAGAACTTCATCAAGCGCGTGATCGGCGTGCCGGGCGACACCGTCGTGTTCGAAGGCGACGGGGTGATCCTCAACGGCGAACCGCTGAAGTACGACAACAAGGGCATCTACGCTGGCCACAAGGGTCAGGGCGAGGGCGCCAACCTGCTGGTCGAGCACCTGCCGGGCCGCACCCACACCGTGCTGGAGACCGATTATCCGCGTGGCCAGGGCCAGTGGACCGTGCCGGCCGGCAAGTACCTGGTGATGGGCGACAATCGCGACAACAGCGACGACGGCCGTTTCTGGGGCCTGCTGCCGGAAGAGAACCTGCGCGGCAAGGCATTCCTGATCTGGCTGAACTGCCAGGGCTGGTTCTGCAAGGACGGCTTCGAACCGTCGCGGATCGGCTCGAGCATCAACTGACTTCACATCCACTCGCGTATCTGGGGAGAACGCAATGAAGACGATGAACACGCAGCGCGGCATGACCCTGACCTCGTTCCTGACGGTCCTGATCGTGGTTGGCTTCTTCCTCTACATCGGCATGAAGCTGTTCCCGATGTACCAGGAGTATTACGCGGTGCGCTCGGCGATGAAGAGCCTGGCCAAGGAACCGGGCATCGGCAGCATGGCGCCGGCCAACATCCAGGAACTGTTCTTCAAGCGGCTGTACATCAACTACTCGGACAACGTGAAGCCGGCCAACGTCAAGTTCGACCGTCGCGACAATGGCTGGACCCTCAAGGTCAACTACGAAGTGCGCCGCCAACTGGTCGGCAATCTGGATGTGGTTGGCAAATTCGATTCTTCCCAGGACCTGACCCGTAGCGGTGCCGAATAAATCTTTCCAACGTGAAGACCTGATCGGTCACGCCTTCCGCGACCCAGACCTGCTCAAGCAGGCGCTGACCCATCGCAGTGCCGGCGCGCCGCATAACGAGCGGCTGGAGTTCCTTGGCGACAGCATCGTCAACATGATGGTTGCCGAGGCGTTGTACCTGCGCTGGCCCAAGGCGGACGAAGGCGCGATGACCCGCGCCCGCGCCGAGCTGGTCCGCGAGGGTGCGCTGGCGGTGATCGCGCGGACCCTGCAGCTGGGTGACCGGCTGACGATGGGCCCCGGCGAAATGAAGTCCGGCGGCCATCGCCGCGACTCGACCCTGGCCGATGCGTTCGAGGCCGTGGTTGCTGCGATCTACCTGGACGTGGGTTTTGAAGCCTGCCGGGCGATGGTCCTGCCCTGGTTTGCCGCCTCGATGGAGGCGCTGCCGGCCACCGGGCGACCGGAGAAGGACCCCAAGACCCGCCTGCAGGAATGGCTGCAGGGCCGACAGAAGGCGTTGCCACAGTACGAACTGGTGTCAGAATCCGGTGACGACCACGCCAAACACTTCCGGGTACGCTGCAACGTAGCCGACCCCGCCGCCAGCACCGAGGGCGAAGGCTCCTCGCGGCGGATTGCCGAACAACAAGCGGCTGCGGCCGTCCTTGAACAACTGGATTCCAAGTGAGCGAACAAACTCCCCATCATTGCGGCAGCGTCGCCGTCATCGGCCGCCCCAACGTGGGCAAATCGACCCTGACCAATGCCTTGGTCGGGGCCAAGGTCAGCATCGTGTCCAACCGGCCGCAGACCACCCGTCACCGCCTGCTGGGCATCGCCACCTACCCGGAAGGGCAGCTGGTGCTGGTCGACACGCCCGGCCTGCACAAGGTGCAGAAGCGGGCGATGAACCGGGTCATGAACCGCGCTGCCCGCGGCTCGCTGGAAGGCGTCGACGCCGGCCTGCTGGTGATCGAAGCCGGTCGCTGGGACGAAGAGGACAGCCTGGCCTTCAACGTGCTGCGCGACGCCGGTATCCCGGTGGTGCTGGTGGTCAACAAGATCGACCGCATGAAGGACAAGGGCGCACTGCTGCCGTTCCTGCAGGAAGTGACCGCCGGCCGTGATTTCTCGTCGGTGCATCCGATTTCGGCGCAGAAGCGCAACGGCCTGGAAGCCCTGGTCCGTGACGTGCTGGCGCTGTTGCCGGAAGCCCCGCCGATGTTCGGCGAAGACGAGATCACCGACCGCAGTCAGCGCTTCCTGGCCGGCGAACTGGTGCGTGAACAGCTGATGCGCCAGTTGGGCGAAGAGCTGCCGTACGCCACCACGGTGGAGATCGAGCGCTTCACCGAGGACGGCAACCTGCTGCGCATCGGTGCGGTGATCTGGGTCGAGCGCGAAGGCCAGAAGGCGATCGTGATCGGCAAGGGCGGCACCCGCCTGAAGGAGATCGGGGCCAAGTCCCGCCTGCAGATGGAGCGTCTGTTCGGTGCCAAGGTGTTCCTGGAAACCTGGGTGCGCGTGCGTGAGGGCTGGTCCGATGACGAGGCCGCGCTGAAGGCCTTCGGCTACGAATAAGCCGCGACGGTCGCTTCGATGCTGATCGAGGACGACACCGGCTTCGTGCTGCATGCGCGGGCCTATCGCGAGACCAGCCTGCTGGTCGAGGTATTGAGCGCCGAGCACGGCCGGATCGGCCTGCTCGCGCGCGGTGTTTCCACGGCCAAGGGCCAGGTGCTGCGAGCGGCCCTGCAGCCCCTGCAGTGGATCCGCTTCAGCGCGCTGCAGCGTGGCGAACTGGCCCAGCTGCGCGGTGCTGAAGCGCTGGATGTGGCGCCGCGCCTGCTCGGCCAGGCCATGCTGGCCGGGTTCTATCTCAGCGAGTTGACCCTGCGCCTGGCACCGCGCCAAGACCCGCTGCCGGAGTTGTACCTGGCCTTTGGTGAGGCGCGTGCGCGCCTGGCCGTGGGGGCCGGACTGGCCTGGACCCTGCGCCGTTTCGAACGCGAGCTGCTGGCGGCGCTGGGCGTGGGTTTCGATCTGGAGACCGCCAGTGATGGCCAGCCGATCGACCCGGCCGCCCGCTATGAACTGGACCCGCAGGAAGGACCGCAGCGCCTGCTCAGCGAGCGTGGCGGCGAGCGTCGCGCAGCGGCTACCGGTTCGGCACTGCTGGCCCTGGCAGCCGACGACGAACCGGAAGCCGCCGATCTGGCCAGCCTGCGCCTGCCGATGCGGCGGGTGCTGGCCCATCACCTGGGCGCGCGCGGGTTGAAGTCGTGGGAGATGCTGGAGCAGCTGACACCCCGGCGTTGAGGGGTGTTCGGCAGGGCTTGCAGCCCTGCACCTGCCGAATCAACGTCAACGGCAAAAGCTGGCTATCCGTGGGTAGGCGGGGTGGGTCCGGTTGCGGGGGACGCCGTAAACCCATCCTTGGGGGCTTGGCCGCGGCATCCATGCCGCGGACACCCCCGCAACCGGACCCACCCCGCCTTCGACAATTGTCCGCGAGCTGTCGGAACGGCTTCCGCCTCTGGTAGGTGTCGACCTTGGTCGACACGTAGATCCACGCCATGCGTGGATGCTCTTCGATCCAATATCGAAATATTCGATTTCGATGGAGATTCATCCACGCATGGCGTGGATCTACCAGATCGCGGAAATCTGTCAGAGGTGGGGCGGTGTCGGAGTGCGGGGTGTCAGCCGCATGGATGCGGCTGCCAAGCCCCCATGGATGGGTTCACGGCGTCCCCGCACTCCGACACCGCCCCGCCATCCCACGGGATGCACGCTTTTGACGTTGAATTTGACGTCAGCTTCGGCGGGTGCAGGGCGCAGCCCTGCCGACCAACCCTCAGTGCAGCAGGGCAGCCACCGCCGCGCGGAACCCCGCCTGTGCCTGCCCCGATTCGGGCGTGTGATGCAGCTGCCGTACCGCACGTGCCAGTCGCGCTGCACCCACGAACCCACAGCTGGCCTGCAACCGGTGCAGCTGGCTGCGCAGCTGGCGCTCGTCATGCTGGTCCACGGCCTGTTCGACCGCATCGCGCACGCCCGGCAGTTCGGCCAGGAACAGCTCGCGCAGGGCGATCAGGTGGTTGCGTTGGCCATTGAGCGCGGCCAGGGCGGCGGTTTCGTCCCAGTCCTCCAGGGCCAGCTCGACCGCCGCCGGCGGCACCGTGGAACCGGCGGGGCTGTTGACCAGCGCACGACGGACCGCCTTCAGCAGTTGGTCACGGCCCAGCGGCTTGACCAGGGTGTCGCTGAAACCCGCCTCGCGCAGGCGGGCGTGAATGGCAGCATCGCCGTCGGCGGTGTGCGCCAGCGCCGGGGTGTCCGGGTGCGAGCGGCGCAGCTGGTGCAACAGCTGGGCACCATTGCCATCAGGCAGGTTGACGTCGATCAGCCACAGATCGTGGGCACCGGGCTCGGCGCGCGCGAGGGCGCTGGCCAGTGAGTCGGCGGTGTCCACATCCGCTGGTAACGTTTCCAACGCCGCTTTGAAAAAACCACGGCTGATGATGTCGTCCTCGACAAGCAGGAAGCGGGGTCGACTGGCCCGCGGGGTCATCTGCATCAGGGCTGCCTCCATGTCAGCTGGGGTCAATCATCAAGCACGGCGGCGGCGGGCGCAAGCGGCCAGCGGCCCTGCTGGTCAGGATCTGCGACAATACGCCCCCACTTTTGCCCGCAGCCTGTTGCCACGTGGCCCGATCCCGCTCCCGCATCGACCGTACTCCCTTCCAGACCGAGATCCTCGACCTCAGCCATGATGGTCGCGGTGTTGCCCGCCGTGAAGGCGAGGGCGGCAAGGTCACCTTCATCAGCGGCGCCCTGCCGGGCGAAGTGGTGATGGCCGAACAGACCGCCCGCAGCCGCCACTTCGATGAGGCGCGCACGGTGGAAGTGCTGCAGGCCTCGCCGCAGCGGGTGACCCCCAAGTGCCCGCATTTCGGCACCTGCGCCGGCTGCGTGCTGCAGCACCTGGACGAAGACCAGCAGATCGTCGCCAAGCAGCGCGTGCTGATGGACAACCTGGAGCGCATCGGCCATGTGAAGCCGGGCACCGTGCTGCCGCCGCTGGTGGGTGACAGCTGGGGCTACCGCCGCAAGGGCCGGTTCTCGGTGCGCCGAGTCGAGAAGAAGGACAAGACCCTGGTCGGCTTCCGCGAGCAGGACCCGCGCTTCGTCGCGGATCTGCAGCAGTGCCTGACCGTGATCCCGGAAATCGGCACCAAGGTGGAGGTGCTGTCGACCTTCATCGAATCCCTGGATGGCAAGCGCGACATCCCGCAGATCGAGTTCATCGCCGGTGACCAGGCCGTGGTGCTGACCGTGCGCCACCTGCAGCCGCTGAGTGATGCCGATCGCGCCGCCTGGGCGGCCTTCGGCCAACAGCACGGCTTTGTCATCTACCTGCAGTCGGGCGGCGTGGATACCGTGCAGCCGCTGGACGGGCAGGGCGTGGCGCTTTCGTTCCGGCTGGCGCCGTGGGATGTCGAACTGGCGTTCCGTCCGCTGGATTTCATCCAGGTCAATGCCAAGCTCAACGAGAAGATGATCGGCCACGCGCTGGACCTGCTTGAACCGGGTGCCGACGAGCGCGTGCTGGACCTGTTCTGTGGCCTGGGCAACTTCACCCTGCCGCTGGCGCGCAAGGTGCGCGAAGTGGTGGGCGTGGAAGGTGATGCCGGGCTGGTGGCGCGTGCGCGTGAGAACGCCGAGCGCAACGGGCTGGCCAACGCGCAGTTCTACAGCGCCGACCTCACCCAGGACCAGCGCAGCACGGCGTGGATGCGCCAGGGCTTTGACAAGCTGCTGCTGGATCCGCCGCGTTCGGGCGCCATCGAAGTGCTGCAGCAGCTGCCGTTGAAGCAGTTCAAGCGCATCGTCTATGTCAGCTGCCATCCGGGCTCGCTGGCCCGCGATGCAGGCTACCTGGTCAACGAACAGGGCTTCACCCTGGTCAGCGCCGGTGCGATGGACATGTTCCCGCATACCGCGCACGTGGAAAGCATCGCGGTGTTCGAAAAGCGCTGATGCCTGCAGCGCCGGGGGCTGCCCGGCGCCTGCCTTGCCGCTTGCAGGCAGGCAATGCGGTCAGTCGGCCGGTGCGTTCTGCCACTGGCCGTCCACGCGCACGAAGGCCATGGACTGCTCGCCATGCTCGCTGCCGTCGCCTGCGCGCACGGTGCATTCGATGGCGGCCCTGTCGCTGGCGACCTCGCAGTTCCTCACTTCCTGCACCTGCAGGGTGCCGGCAGCCTGTTCGAAGCGTGCGCGCAGGGCTGGGTCGGCCTGCTGCTGCGCCTGCCCGGCGATCCGTTCCCGCAGCAGCACCTGCACTCTTTCGCGGGGCGGTGCCGGTACGGGCACATTGCGCTGGTCAGGCAGTGTCCACGCGCCATCCACCAGCGCCAGCCGCAGCAGCTGTGGTCGCGAGTTGATGCCTGCGCTGGCGGTGGCGATGCAATCGACGGCGTCGCCGGCCTCGGCGGGGGCACAGCTGTCCAGGGTCTGCAGACGGGGCCGGAACGTCTCGGCAACCAGGCGACTGCTGTCGCTGGCGGGGCGATCGGCAACGGCCTGGTCGAACATCCGGTCCATCGCAGCCTGTGCCTGCTGCAGCGAAGGTACGGTCGCCGATCCGGCGCTGGCAACGGCGCACGGCAGCAGCGCCGACAGGGCAAGACAGCGACGAAGGCGATGGGAAAGCGTCATGAGCGACCATTCCATGGTTGGGGGGCCGCGCAGTGTAGTCCTGCCCGTCGCCGCGCCGATAGGCAGCGTCTGGCGTGAGCCGCATACTGTGCCCATGGGCATCGAAATCGAACGCAAATTCCTCGTCACCCATGATGGGTGGCGCACTGCCGCGCACCGGGTCATCCCGATGGCGCAGGGCTACATCAACGATCTGGGCGCGCTCGACCGCGGCACCCAGAACGCGTCGGTGCGGGTTCGCATCGAAGGCGACAAGGCCGCGCTGAACCTGAAGTCGCGCACCCTGGGCCATACCCGGCAGGAGTTCGACTATCCGATTCCGGTGCAGGATGCGCGCGACCTGCTGGCGCTGTGCGTCGGCGGCCTGATCGACAAGCGCCGGCATCTGGTCGAGTACGCCGGCCTGACCTGGGAAGTGGATGAGTTCCTCGGCGACAACGCCGGCCTGGTGGTCGCTGAAGTCGAGCTGGACAGCGCCGACCAGGCCATCGACCTGCCGGACTGGATCGGCGCCGAAGTGACCGACGACGCCCGCTACTACAACGTCGCTCTGGCCAGCCGCCCCTATTCACAGTGGTGAAACCCTCCGTCCCCCTTTTTTCGAGGGTGTCGGCCCCCATGTCGGGGGGATGAGAATCGACATCTACTCCGACGTGGTCTGCCCCTGGTGCTGGATCGGCAAGCATCGCTTCCAGCAGGGTGTGCAGTTGCTGGGCGCCGATGCGCCCGAACTCGAGATCCACTGGCAGCCGTTCCAGCTTGACCCCGATGCGGACGCCACCCCGGTGCCACTGCGCGAGGCCTATGTGCGCAAGTTCGGCGGTGCCGAGCGCACCGAGCAGATTCTGGGCCAGACCCAGACCGCTGCGCGGGCCGAGGGCTTGCCGATGGACTTCAGCCAGGGCCAGGTGCGGGTAACCACGCTGCCGGCGCATCGCCTGTTGTGGCTGGCTGGCCAGCACGGCGTGCAGGAGGCCGTCGGTGAGGCGCTGTTCCGCGCCCATTTCGAGCATGGACAGAATCTGGCTGACCCGGCGGTGCTGGTCGCGGCCGGCGCGGCCGGTGGCCTTGCCGCAGACGAGATCAAGCAGATGCTGGCCGGCGATCGTGGCCTGGCCGAAGTGGAAGCGAGCCTGGCGCAGGCCCATGCACTGGGTATCTCCTCGGTGCCCACCTTCGTCATCGATGGCCGCTGGGCGGTTTCCGGAGCCCAGCCCCCGGAGGCCTTCGCCAACGCGCTGCGCCAGATCGCCGCCGAGCAGGCGCCAGGGCAGAGCGCGGAGGGTGCCCCGGACGGCGGCGACGACGCCTGCGGCGCGGACGGCTGCAAGGTCTGACCGACCCGCAGAAGGGGACGGAGGGGATTGAGTCGCATCCGGCACCAGTGGTCGATTGCGCCTTGATCCCCTCCGTCCCCCTTTTTGACCACTGCGCCTGTTGGCCGGTTCTGCGACAATGCGGCACTGCGCCATGCGGGCGCCCGTTGTGGAGATCGACCATGCTGCTGATCGGCGTTGCCGGTACTGAACTGACCGCCCAGGAACGTGAGTGGCTGCAGCACGATGCTGTGGCCGGGGTGGTGCTGTTCAAGCGCAACTTCGCTTCGCGGCAGCAGGTGACCGAACTGTCCGCGGCGATCCGCGCTGCCGCACCGCGCCCGCAGTTGATCTGCGTGGACCAGGAAGGCGGTCGCGTGCAGCGCTTCCGTGAGGGCTTCAGCGAACTGCCGCCGCTGCAGGACATCGGTGTCCAGTACGCCAGGGATCCCGACGCTGCGCTGGCATTGGCCGAGCAGCACGCCTGGCTGATGGCCAGTGAGGTCCGTGCCAGCGGCGTGGACCTGAGCTTCGCCCCGGTGGTCGACCTCGGCCGTGGCAATCGCGCCATCGGCAATCGTGCCTTCAGTGAAGACCCGCAGGTGGTGGCCGCGTTCACCGCTGCCTATGTGCGCGGCATGCATGCGGTCGGCATGGCCGCCACCCTCAAGCATTTCCCCGGCCATGGCACCGTGCTGGAAGACACCCACGTGGATACCGCGATCGATCCGCGTGCGCTGGATGAACTGCGCGCACAGGATCTGGTCCCGTTCACGGCCGGTATCGCCGCCGGCGCCGATGCGGTGATGATGGCGCACGTGATCTACCCGCAGGTCGCACCGGAACCCGCTGGTTACTCGCCGCGCTGGATCCAGCAGATCCTGCGTGGCGAGCTCGGCTTCCGCGGCGTGGTGTTCTCCGATGACATCGGCATGGCCGCCTCGCACAGCGCCGGTGGCGTGCCGGCACGCGTGCACGCACACCTGGATGCCGGCTGCGATGTGGTGCTGGTCTGCCACCCGGAGCTGGTCGATGAAGCCCTGCACGCGGTGCAGGGACGCTCCCTCAATACCGCTGCGCTGCTGGGCCTGCTCGGCCGCGGCGCGCTTGGCTGGGATGGCCTGCTGGCCGATGCCCGCCATGGCGACACCCAATCCCGTCTGCTGCAAACCCTTGGAAGAACCGTCTGATGCCGAACCTCACCATTTCCCAGGCCCTGGCCCAAGCCGACCTGCTGGTCGACCGCCCCACCATCGACAAGGCCATTGCCGGCATCGCCGACGCCATCGCGCGCGACTACCAGGGCGAGGTGCCGCTGTTCCTGTCGATCATGCACGGTGCGCTGCCGTTCGCCGGCCAGCTGGCACTGGAGCTGGGCGCGCGTGGCCAGGACGTGCAGTTCGATTACCTGCACGCCACCCGTTACCGCGGTGAGACCACCGGCGGCGACCTGGTGTGGAAGCACAAGCCGGCCACGGCGCTGTTCGGCCGCCGCGTGCTGCTGGTCGATGACATCCTCGACGAGGGTTACACCCTGCAGGGCGTGCGTACCTGGTGCCTGGAGCAGGGCGCGACCGACGTGCGCATTGCCGCGATGACCGTGAAGAAGCACGATCGCGCGCTGCCGGACGTCACCGCCGACTATGCCGGCATCGAGTTGCCGGATCGCTACGTGTTCGGTTTCGGCATGGACGTCAACGAAACCCTGCGCTGCGTGCCGGCCATCTACGCGATGAAGGAATAACAACGCGGCCGCCTGCGGCCTGCGTTTCCTGCCGCCGGCATCCTCGGGTGCCGGCGTTCTTTTTTCTCTGGAGTGCTTTCCATGCAACAGATCGCCCTGGCCGTGATTGGCGGTACCGGTGTCTACAACCTGGCCAAGCTTGACGACGTGCAGACCCACGAAGTCGACACCCGCTTCGGCAAGCCGTCCGGCCCGGTGCGGGTCGGGACATTGCTCGGTCATCGCGTGGCCTTCCTTGCACGCCATGGTGAAGGCCATTCGCTGCCGCCGCACAAGATCAACTACCGGGCCAACCTGGCCGCGCTGCAGCAGATTGGCGCGCAGCGGGTGCTGGCGCTGAACACGGTCGGTGGCATCGGTGACGATTTCGGTCCGCGCGTGCTGGCCTGCCCGGATCAGGTAATCGATTACACCTGGGGCCGCATCAGCACGATCTGCGAAGAAGAGGGCACCGACGTGGTGCACGTCGACTTCGGCCATCCGTATACGCCGATGCTGCGCAGCAAGATCCTGGCGGCGGCGAAGGTGACCGGTGTGAAGGTCCACGATGGCGGCTGCTATGGCGCGACCCAGGGCCCGCGGCTGGAAACCATCGCCGAGATCGCGCGCATGCGCCGCGATGGCTGCGATCTGGTCGGCATGACCGGCATGCCCGAAGCGGCGCTGGCGCGTGAGCTGGGGCTGGATTACGCCTGCCTGGCGATCGTTGCCAACTGGGCCGCTGGGTGCGGTGATGGTGAGGAGATCACCATGGCCGAAGTGCTCGCCAATGTGCAGGCCGCCAGCAACGGACTTCCGGAACTGGTCGGCGAATTGGCGCGGGGGTGATTGTCTTCGCGTAACAAGCTTTGCATACTCAGCTTGTGCGCGGGTTCAGCGTACACCACCCATTCATTGCATAAGGTCACGCATCACCATGCCGAACGGTACCGTCAAGTGGTTCAACGACGCCAAGGGATTTGGCTTCATCTCGCCGGAGGACGGCAGCGCCGACGTCTTCGCGCACTTCTCCGCGATCAACTCCAAGGGCTTCCGCAGTCTGCAGGAAGGCCAGAAGGTCACCTACGACGTGACCCAGGGCCCGAAGGGCGCCCAGGCCTCGAACATCGTTCCGGCCGAGTGATCCACTCGATAGTGCGTTGAAAACCCCGCTTCGGCGGGGTTTTTTTTGCTGGCCGTGAAGATGCTCTTGCGGCGGGAGCGCCTGTCCTTGCGTGCGAATGTCCCCCGGCGCCGGCCTGCGGCCATCGCCTCCTCCTTTACTTCGCACGCAAGGACAGGCGCTCCCGTTGCGGAATCGCGCGCGCCAACAGAGGCCATGAAAGCTGAGCGCTGCCACCATTGCCGGCTCTCCTGCGAAGTAAAGGAGGAGGCAGCCGCGCAGAGGCTGCCGGGGGACATTCGCAGGAGAGCCGGCAGTGGTGGCGGAGCCCGGCACATCTGCTCGGAAGAGGGGTAGCTGATGTACCGCCCCTGCGCCGATGGCACAATGCAGGCATGACGGAACGACTGCGCATCGCCGTGATTGGATACGGCACCGCTGGCCAGGCATTGGCCATCCTGCTCACCCGTGATGGCCACGAGGTGGAGATCTTCGAACGCGTGCCGACCCCCGGGCCGGTGGGTGCGGGATTCCTGCTGCAGCCCAGCGGACTGCAGGTGCTGTGGCAGATGGGGCTGCTCGATGCCGTGCGTGGCTACGCCATGCCGGTGCGACGACTGTATGGCGATACGCCGTGCGAGCGCGTGGTGATGGACATGGGCTATGACGGCCTGGATGCGCGACTGCACGGCATGGGCATGCAGCGCGGGGCGTTGTTCTCGGTGCTGGACCAGGCGCGTGAAGGCGCCGGCGAGCTGCACGTGGGCACGACCATCGTCGAGGTCGATCACCAGCAGGGGCGGCTGCGCGACAGCGACGGTCGCACGCACGGACCGTTCGATCTGGTGGTTGCCGCCGACGGCGCCGCCTCCACGCTGCGCAACGCCGTCGACGGTGGCGCGGCGCTGGACCGGGTGTACCCGTGGGGCGCGCTGTGGTGCCTGTTGCCGGCCGAAGACTGGCCGCACATGCAGCAGCTGCGGCAGCGCTACGTCGCCGCGCGCAAGATGATCGGCCTGCTGCCGGTGGGCACCCGACCCGGTGACGACACGCCTCGCCTGAGCTTCTTCTGGAGCCTGCCGCGTGCGGATTTCGACCGCTGGCAGGGCGACGGCATGGCGCCGTGGCTGGAAGAACTGCATGCGCTGTGGCCACAGGCGGGCGCGCGCTTCGCCCATCTGCGCGACACCGGTCAGCTGGCGCGTGCGGTGTACCGCGATGCCGTGATGAAGCGTTGGCATCAGGGGCGGCTGGTGCTGGCAGGCGATGCAGCACATGCGATGAGCCCGCAGCTGGGGCAGGGCGTGAACATGGCGCTGCTGGATGCACTGGCACTGCGCGACGCGTTACGCACCCACGGTGGTGGCGAACCGGCATTGCAGGCCTACCAGGCGCAACGACGTGCGCATGTGGCGGTCTATCAACGCTGGAGCCGCTGGCTGACGCCGCTGTTCCAGTCCGATCGCGATGCGTGGGCAAAGGCGCGCGATGTGCTGTTGGGACCGATGGGACGACTGCCTGGCGGGCGTGGGCACATGCTGCGCGTGCTCAGCGGCACCCAGCACGGATGGCTGGGCGCGTTGCCGCTCGATCCGGCATTCATCCAGGCGCTTGCCGCTGCGCCCCTGCCGCTACAGGGCGTGGAAATGCCGGCCACCGCGTGAAGCCTTTCGTTACGGCATTTAACGATTGCCTCACCCCGTATGTGCGACAAGAGATGAGCACGCGGCAGCCGCGTCGCCCGCTTTCCTTTTCGTGATCGATCATCGCGTGGCCCGGGTGGCGCCGCCGTCGTTGCCTGCTGCGGCCCGGATGCGCCGCACGATGCACGAGGAGGATGCCATGTTGTTCGCGGTCGAGAAGCTGGAATCGGAAATCTGCAAGCTGCGCGGTCTGCTGCGGATGCTGCACGAGGACCAGCCGGACGTACTGGAAGATGTGTTCGAGTTTCATGTCGGCAGTCTGATCAGCCACGCATCACCGGAAAGCCACGGCCATATCCGCGCCTGCGCACAGGAAATGCTGATGGCGATACAGGCACTGCCGCGCCATGCCGACGAGGCGCCGCAGGATTTCAGCCTGATGCACGGAATCGCCGCCCGCCCGTCGTAATCCCGCGCAGGTCTCGACGCCTCAGCGAACCGGTAGCGGCACTACGCTGTCTTCCACACAGGCGAGCAGCTGTTCGCCCGGCGACAGTACAGGCACCACACCGGCGGTGAATGCCGAGAATGCCGGCAGGATGGTCACGCCGTGGCGCAGCCAGAACGCGGGGAAGCGCCGTCGCAGTGCCGGCAACGCAACCTGCGGATGCACATGGCCCGCCAGCACGTGCGCGGAGGCATCGGCCAGCGGCTCGTGCCGCAGCAGGAACGGTCCCCATCGCGCGTCGTCATGCATCTGCACCTGCAGCGCCGCCTTCGGCAGATCACGGTCGTGATTGCCGCGCACCACGTGGATCTCCAGCGCGGCGTGATGTTCGCGCCAGCCAAGCCATTGCTGATACCAGGCCGCGCGATGCGCCGGGCCGTGCAGGACGTCGCCGAGGATCCATAGTTGCTGGCACTGGTGCATGGTCACCAGGTCCTGCAGGCGCTGCAGGTCATTGCCGGTGCCGCCCGACGGCAGGGCGATTCCCGCACGCCGGAACACGTCCGCCTTGCCCAGGTGCAGGTCGGCGATCAACAGCGCGCGCTGCGCCGGCCACAGCAGCGCCCGGCCGCCGAGCAGAAGCATCGACTCACCTCCCAGCTGCAGCGGAAGATCAGCGGCCATGGCGGCGCTCCAGCTGCTGCGCGGCACGCTGCACGCGCGTGCGCCAGTCTTCATTGCTGAACTGCCCACGCAGGCGTTCGGCCCACAAGGGAAATGCCAGCGGGGTCAGTGATGAGGGCCGCTGTAGGGACAACGAACGTGTGGCGATGCGTGCCAGCACCTGCTGCAACCCGGGCAGGTCGAGGCTGTCGTGCAGTACTTCCTGCTCGGCCAATGCCAGCAGCAGATGCTCCGGATCGTGCTCGCGCAGCACGTCATGCAGCAGTCCGGCGGAGGCCTGCAGTTGGCGCAGCGAGCGCGGCATGCCACCCGGCAGGCTGGGTACCAGCAGGCCCGCCACGCGCGCGATGCCGCGGAACTGGCGGCGCGCCAGCTCGCCCAGGTTCACTGCTTCGCGCAGGTCCTGCAGCAGATCGCCAGCATCCAGCATTGCCCGCCAGTCCTGTTCCTGCAGATCCACCGGCGTGGCCGGAGCGAGCACCAGGCCATGGTCATTCACTGCATAGCCGATGCTGTTGCGTTGCCGACGGGTGCAGCGAAGGGCCAGCAGCGCGGCCAGCGCTTCGTGCACATGGCGGCCCGCAAAGGGATAGACGAACAGGAACTGGCCTTCGGGTCGGCGCACGTCTTCCACCAGCAGGTGGTCGGGCGATGGCGCCGCAGACAGCTGCGACTGCAATGCCAGCAGCGGCGCAAGCCACCGCGACTCCGCGCTCTGGTCGGCGCCTGACAGCACCTTTTCCAGTTCGCGGCCCAAGGGCATCGACAGTGGCAGTTGACCGCCCTGCCAGCGCGGTACCACGCCATCACCACCACCGCGCGCCACGCGCACGAACGCGGTCATGTCGCGCAGCTGCACCAGCTCCAGCAGCCGCCCCGCAAACTGGAAACGGTCGCCGCGGCGCAGGCGGCTGGCGAACTGCTCTTCCACCGCGCCCAGGCTGCCGCCACGCAGGAACTGTACGCGCACGCTGCCGTCGCTGCTGATGGTCCCGATCGACAGCCGATGGCGCAGCGCCTGGCGGCGATCGGGCATGCGGTACACGCCGTCGGCATCGCGTACCACCTTATGGAACTCCGGGTACCGGGACAATGCACGTCCGCCCTGCACGATGAAATCGATCACCGCATTCCACTGTGCGTCCTCCAGCGCGGCGAAGGCATGCGTGCCACGGACCTGTTCCAGCAGTGCATCGGCGTTGAAGCCGCCCGCCAGCGCGCGGCTGACGGCGTGCTGGGCCAATACGTCCAGCGACAACGTGGGAGGACGTCGCGCTTCGATCACCCCGTCATGCAACGCGTGCCGGGCCGCCGCGTACTCGGCCAGTTCCAGCGCATGGCTGGGAATGCACAGTATCTGGCCGCTGGCACCGGGCCGATGGCGCGCACGCCCGGCGCGCTGGCGCAGGCGCGCCACGCCCTTCGGGCTGCCCAGCTGCAGCACCTGGTCCACTTCCGGAAAGTCCACGCCCAGATCCAGGCTGGAGGTTGCCACCACGCAGCGCAGCGTGCCCGCACGCAGTCCGTCCTCGACCTGCTGTCGCAGCGTGGGATCCAATGATCCATGGTGCAGGGCGAGCGTGCCGGCATCTTCCGGCCACACGGCTGCGAGGGCCTGGTGCCACAGTTCCGCCTGCGCACGGGTATTGGTGAAGAGCAGGCTGCTGCGTGCACGGAACAGCGCGTCGAGCACGCGCGGAAGCTGGGAAAGGCCAAGATGCCCGGCCCATGGAAAGCGTTCGCCGGGTTCGGGCAGCAGGCTGCGGATCGTCACCGGCCGCTGCCGTGCACCTTCCACGATCGTTGCCTGTGGACGGTGTGGCAGCAGTACGTCGCGTGCCTGTGGCAGGTTGCCCAATGTGGCCGACAGCCCCCACAGCTGCATCGCCGGGGCTGCCTCACGCAGCAGCGCCAGATTCAACTGCAGCAGCACGCCGCGCTTGTTGCCCAGCAGTTCGTGCCATTCGTCCACCACCACGCAGCGCAGTTGGCGCATGCGCTCAAGGGTATCGGGATAGCTGAGCAGCAGCGCCAGCGACTCCGGCGTGGTGACCAGCACGTCGATGCGACCTTCGCGGGCCAGGCGCCTGTCGCGGTTGCTGGCATCGCCGCTGCGCAGCCCCACGCGCCAGCCCAGGCCCAGGCCGTCGATCGGCGCCTGCAGCGCGCGTGCGGTATCGCTGGCCAGCGCCCGCAGCGGTGTCACCCACAGCACCTGCAGCGGGCGCACCGCGCTGGCGCGACGCGGTACGGGGGGCGGGTCGAGCATCGCCTGCAACAAGGGGCCGCCGAACATGGCAAGAGTTTTGCCGCTGCCGGTTGGGGTGTGCAGCAGGCCCGATTCGCCCGCCAGATAGTGACGCCACATCGCGCGCTGGAA
The DNA here is from genome assembly GCF_002966815.1 of Stenotrophomonas sp. MYb57. Classification (NCBI taxonomy): domain Bacteria; kingdom Pseudomonadati; phylum Pseudomonadota; class Gammaproteobacteria; order Lysobacterales; family Lysobacteraceae; genus Stenotrophomonas; species Stenotrophomonas sp. MYb57. The sequence goes on along the minus strand of NZ_CP023271.1, from coordinate 3,421,182 downwards.
GGGCAGGGGGCGCCAGCCGCGGCTGCCGAACCACTCGTGCAGGCGCTGCAGCGCATCGCTGCGCTTCATCGCGCCAGCGCCTGCAACTGGGCCAGGTGGTCGGCTTCGGCAGCCGGCTTGTCGTGGCGCCAGCGCAGGATGCGTGGAAAGCGCACGGCAATGCCGGACTTGTGGCGCGCGCTGCGGTTGACCGCTTCGAAGCCGAGTTCGAACACCTGTTCAGCACTTACGCTGCGCACCGGGCCGAAGCGCTCACGGGTGTGCGCGCGGATCCAGCGGTCGAGGGCGAGGATTTCCTTGTCGTCCAGACCGGAATAGGCCTTGGCCACTGGAACCAGTGTCTCGCCGTCCCAGACGCCGAAGGTGTAGTCGGTATACAGCGTGCTGCGCCGACCATGGCCTGCCTGCGCGTACAGCAACACTGCATCGATCGTGAGCGGTTCGACCTTCCACTTCCACCAGTCGCCACGGCGACGCCCGGACTGGTAGACCGAATCACGACGCTTGAGCATCAGCCCTTCCACGCCACGCTCGCGCGATGCTTCGCGCAGCTGCGCGGCATGCTGCCAATCGTCGGCGTCTACCTCGGGCGAGAGCTGGATGCGCGGATCGCCGAGCGCACCGATCACCTCGGCCAACTGCACGCGTCGCTGCTGCAGCGGCAGTGCACGCAGGTCCTCGCCGTCGCGCTCAAGCAGATCGTAGGCGAGCACGCGTACCGGCGTGTTGCGCAGGGTGGCGGCGCCGGGTTTGCGGCGCTGGATGCGGGTCTGCAGGGCGGTGAATGCACGCGGCAGATTGTCGGCGTCGTCCCATGCCAGCAGCTCGCCATCGAGCACGCAGCCATCGGGCAGAGACGCTGCCGCCTGTTCGATCTCCGGGAAGCGACCGTCCAGCCGCTCTTCGCCTCGCGACCACAACGCCACCTCACCCTGGCGCCGCAGCAACTGCAGGCGGATGCCATCCCACTTCCATTCCAGCAGCCAGTGGCTGATGTCGCCCAGCCGCTCGGTGGGCTCCCCTTCCAGCGGCGAAGCGAGGAAGAACGGGTAGGGCTGCTGACGATCGGTCGACAGTTCTTCGGCAGACAGCAAGGTGGTAAGCAGGCCGGGGGAGGGCACCCAGTCGCCGAGCATGCGCTGGGCGATGCGGGCGATATCCAGCCCGGACCACTCGGCCAATGCCTGCTGCACCACGCGCTGCGACACGCCAACGCGCAGCGCGCCGGTCAGCAGCTTGTTGAAGACCAGGCGTTCGGCCGATGCCAGCTGTCGCCAGCCGTCGACCACGGCGGCACGACGCACCGGCTCCGGCTGGTTGGCAACGGCAAGCAGGTGTTGTTCGATCCAGTCGGCCAGAGGCCGATCCTCGGCTTCGGTGGCCGGATCATCCAGCAGCAGGGTAAGCGTTTCAGCAAGGTCGCCGACCTGCGCGTAGCTGTCTTCGACCAGCCAGGGGAGCAGGCCGGATTCGTCGGCGATCCACGCCCGCAATTCGCCGCTGCCGGCAATCTTCCGCCGCGCGCCGCCCACTTTGCCGCCGCTGAGCAGGTACAGCGCCCACGCTGCGTCATGCGGGCGTGCGTGCTGGAAGTAATCGATCAACGCCGCGCGCTTGTCCAGTGTCGCCGTGCTGCGATCCAGCCGCTGGTACAGCGCGGCGAAGGCCTTCATTCCTCGCCTCCGAAATCGGTGCGGAACGCTTCGGCGGCAACGCCGCGTTCGCGCAGGTACGGAATCAACGCATCGGTGTTGCCGTGGGTGGCAATGACCCGCTGCGCGCCGGTCTGGGTGATGGTCTGCAGCAGCGCTGGCCAATCGGCATGGTCGGAGATCACAAAGCCACGGTCGACGTTGCGCCGGCGGCGGTTGCCGCGCAACTGCATCCAGCCCGAGGCGAAACCGAGCTGGTGACGGCCGAACCGGCGCAGCCACGGCGTACCGGCGGCCGAGGGCGGGGCCAGGATCAGCTGGCCGGCCGCATCGGGCTGACGCCCCTGTTCGGCAACGGTGAGCGTGTCGAGCATGGGCACACCGGCCTGGCGATAGACGGCCACGCCGTTGGCGATGGCGCCATGCAGCCAGGCAGGCTGGTCATCCACCGCACGCAGCTCGGCAAGCACGCGTTGCGCCTTGCCCAGCGCATAGCAGAGCAGCACCGCCGCTTCGCCCCGCTGCGCGCACTCGCGGCGCCAGGCGGCGATCTCGGCCGCCACGGCACGGGTATCGGGCCAGCGGTAGATCGGCAGCGCAAAGGTCGCCTCGGTGATGAAGGTATCGCAGGGCACCACTTCGAATGCAGTGCAGGTCGGGTCGGGCTGGCGCTTGTAGTCGCCCGACGCCACCCAGACCTGCTCACCATCGTCGATGCGCACCTGCGACGAGCCGAGCACGTGGCCGGCGGGATGCAGCGATACCTGCACCCGGCCCAGCGCGAACGGCACGCCCTCGGCATGCGCGTGCAGCGGCACATCGCCCAGGCGCCAGCGCAGGATCGGCACGCTCCCGGTGCTGCAGTGGTACTCGCCCATGCCCGGACGCGCATGGTCGCCATGGCCATGGGTGATGACCGCGCGCGGTACCGGCCGCCAGGGATCGATATGGAAATCGCCTGCCGCGCAGTACAGCCCTTCCGGCCGCAGTACTACCAGATCGTCTTTGCCTGCCATGCCGTCACTGTGGCGGTCCGGTCGTGCACGTGGCGAGAATCGGCCTGAACGCGGGGTTGCCGGGCGATACGGCACAATCGGACCGCACACCTCTTGCCGGCGGGGAAGGAACCGATGAGTGGACCGAGCTTCAACAGCAGCGCCCCCTACGAAACCCATGTGGTGCTCAACCAGCCGCCGCCGTTCGCCGGCCGGCAGCTGTGGACCGACGACATCGCATTGATGGAGGCCGTGCAGCGCGAGGGCGCGGCGGCGTTCGCACCGCGGTTGGCGGTGTACGGAGGGCTGGCCGGCGACGCGCTGTACCGCATCGGCTTCGACGCCAACCGCGATCGCCCACGCCTGCGTACCCATGATGCACAGGGCCATCGCATCGATACCGTGGAATTCCATCCGGCGTATCACCAGTTGATGCAGACGGCGAAGGAACATGGCGTGGCAGGGTTGTCCTGGCACGAGCCGCAGCCCGGCGCGCATGTCGCGCGCGCTGCGCTGAGCTACCTGCACCACCAGGCCGAGGCCGGCACCAGCTGCCCGTTGACCATGACCCACGCCGCGGTAGCTGTGCTGCGCGGGCAGCCGCATCTGGTCGAGTGGTCGCGCAAGGCCGCCGCACCGGTATACGACCCGCGCGATGTGCCAGTGGCCGACAAGGCCGGCATCACCCTTGGCATGGGCATGACCGAGAAGCAGGGCGGTTCGGATGTGCGCGCCAACACCACCCGCGCCGAACCCATCGACGGCGAGCGCTATCGGCTGATCGGCCACAAATGGTTTTTCTCCGCACCCATGTGCGATGGCTTCCTGGTACTGGCGCAGGCGCCGGCCGGATTGACCTGCCTGCTGATGCCACGGCGCCTGGCCGACGGCGATCGCAATGCATTCCGTCTGATGCGCTTGAAGGACAAGCTGGGCGACTGGGCCAACGCATCCAGCGAAGTGGAGTTCTGTGGCGCACAGGCCTGGCGTGTGGGCGAGGAGGGACGCGGGGTGGCCACCATCATCGGCATGGTGATGATGACCCGGCTGGACTGCATGCTGGGCGCTGCGGCGGAAATGCGCATGGCGCTGGCGCAGGCGCTGCATCACGCGCGGCATCGGCGCACCTTCGGCAAGCCACTGCTGGACCATCCGCTGATGGGCAACGTGCTGGCCGATCTGGCGCTGGAATCGGAAGCGGCCACGGTGCTGGCGATGCGCATCGCACGCGCGGTCGATCGCGCTGGCAGCGATCCGGCCGAGGCCGCGCTCGCGCGGCTGGGTACGGCCTTGGGCAAGTACTGGATATGCAAGCGCGCACCTGCGTTCGTCAACGAAGCGCAGGAATGCCTGGGCGGTGCCGGCTACGTGGAGGAATCGATGTTGCCGCGGCTGTACCGGCAGGCACCGTTGAATTCGATCTGGGAAGGCAGCGGCAACATCCAGTGCCTGGATGTGCTGCGCGCGCTGGCGCGCGAGCCGGAGGTGCTGGCGGCGCTGCACGGTGAACTGGAGGCGGTGGCCGATCGTGATGCGCGTTATGCGTCGGCACTGCAGCAGTGGCGCGATGCGGCGGCGCCGGAGGAGGCACAGGCACGGGTGTTCTGCGAACGCACTGCCTTGCTGCTGCAGGCCGCGCTGTTGCTGCGTGCACGCAGTCCAATGGCCGAAGCGTTCATCCGCAGCCGGCTGCACGGCGAGCATGGGTTGGCATTCGGCACGCTGCCGGCGGGGTTGGATGTGGCGGCGATGCTGGCGCGTGCGCTGCCGTAGGTGACGGCCAACGGCGAAGCCCCTCATGGTGGGCGGCGCAGGAGCGTGGGCAGGGCCGCGCGGGTGGGCTGCGCAGGGGGCGCCGTAAATACGACCAGGTAGGCTCGGGCGCGCCTTGCTCCTGTGCGCTGTCCTGCGCGCACGGCAAGACCGGGGTTGGGCGTCCTGCCCAACCCGCCCGAGGCATGCCTCGGGCCCAGGGCGCTTACGCCCCTGCGCAGCCCACCCGCGCGGCCTTGGACGGGTTCCGTGCGCGCCCAGCACGGAATCAACAGAAGAAGCGAAAAGCAGAAAAGCCGCGGCGATGCCGCGGCTTTTCCGGTTGCGCCGGGCGATGCCCGACGAACGCGAAGGCCTTAGTGCTTGGCTTCTTCCTTGGCGGCAGTGGCCTTGGCGTCGTCAGCAACATCGCGGGCCTTGTCGGCAACCTTCTGCGCGGCATCGGCCGTGGCGTCGCTGGCGTGGGCGGCGGCATCGGTGGCTGCGACCTTGGCCTTGTCGGCGGCGGTGGCGGTCGCGGCTGCGGCGCTGTCCAGCGCCTGCTGGGTATCGGCGGCAGCCTGTTCAGAGGCGGCAGCGGTCTTGTCGGCAGCGTCGCGGGTGGCGGCGGCGGCCTTGTCAACGGCATCGCGTGCGGCGACACCGGCGCTGTCGGCGGCCTGCGCGGCATCCTGCTTGGCCTGTTCGGCTTCCGGGCCCTTGCAGGCAGCCAGTGCGAGCAGCAGGGAGGCGGCCAGCAGGGTAGTGGTCAGCGGACGGATCTTCATGGCGGTCTCCGGTACTGCAATGGATGGGGACGCCAGCCTATTCATACCGTTGTGAAGACCTGGTGGTGACCTGCGCACGGAACTGCGCGCAAAGAAAAAGCCGCTGGCGAACCAGCGGCTTCTTCAGAACAGCTTGAAGAAAGAAGTTATTACTTCTTGGCTTCTTCAGCAGCGTCCTTGGCCTGCTCAGCGGTAGCTTCGGCAGCCTTGGCGGCGTCCTTGGCTTCGCCAGCAGCGGCGTCGGTGGCAGCGCCAGCAGCCTGGGCAGCGGCGTCGACCGAAGCGTCAGCAGCGGTGGCGGCGGTGTCAGCGGCCTGCTGGGCAGCGTCGGCGGTCTGGGCGCCAGCAGCGGCGGCCTGGTCGGCAGCAGCCTGGGCTTCGGTGGCGGCCTGGTTGGCCGAAGCAGCGGCGTCCTGGGCAGCTTCCTGCTTCGAGCAGGCGGCCAGGGCCAGAGCCAGGGACATCGCGACCAGCAGCTTGTTGATGCTCATTGTGTAAATCCTCGTCGTTAGAATTAGGCAACGCGCATGCTGCGCGCCGACAACATGATGACAAGCCAAGATTGGGTGTCAAGCGATCCCGCATTCATTTTTGCGAAATAGACGTTAAACCCTTTCAGATCAACTCGATGGCGATAGCCGTCGCTTCGCCGCCGCCGATGCACAGGGTGGCAATGCCGCGCTTGCCGCCGCGCGTGCGCAATGCGTTGACCAGGGTGACCACCAGGCGTGCGCCGGAGGCGCCGATCGGATGGCCCAGCGCGCAGGCACCGCCATTCACGTTGAGCTTGTCGTGCGGGATGCCCAGTTCGCGCATCGGTGCCATCGCCACCACGGCGAAGGCCTCGTTGACTTCGAACAGATCGACCTGGTCCAGCGACCAGCCGGTCTTCGCCAGCAGGGTGTGGATGGCACCGATCGGGGCGGTGGTGAACCACTCCGGCTCCTGCGAATGGGTGGCATGGCCGACGATGCGCGCCAGCGGCTGCAGGCCGCGTGCGGCAGCATCTTCTTCGGTCAGCAGGACCACGGCGGCAGCGCCGTCGGAGATGCTGGAGGAACTGGCGGCGGTCACGCTGCCGTCCTTCTTGAAGGCCGGGCGCAGGGTCGGGATCTTGGCAATGTCCGAACGACCAGGCTGTTCGTCGCTGGCGACCTCGACTTCACCCTTGCGGGTGGCGACCTTCACCGCAACGATCTCGTCGGCGAAGGCGCCGTTGGCCTGGGCTGCCTGTGCGCGCTTGACCGATTCGATGGAGTAGGCGTCCTGCTCTTCGCGGGTGAACTGGTACTTGTCCACGGCGCATTCGGCGAACTCGCCCATGGCCTTGCCGTCATAGGCATTGACCAGGCCGTCGTGGGCCATGTGGTCCACCGCCTGGAAGTTGCCGAAACGGTTGCCGGTGCGCGAATTGGGCAGCAGGTGCGGCGCGTTGGACATCGACTCCATGCCGCCGGCGACCACGACCTTGGCCGAACCGGCCTTGATCAGGTCATGCCCGAGCATGATGGCCTTCATGCCCGAACCGCAGACCTTGTTGAGGGTGGTGGCGCCGACCGACAGCGGAATACCGGCGGCGATCGCTGCCTGGCGGGCAGGGGCCTGGCCGAGATTGGCCGGCAGCACGCAGCCCATCAGGACTTCGGAGACGTCGCTGGCAGGCACGCCCGACTGTTCCAGCGCGGCGGCGATGGCGGCCGCGCCGAGGGTCGGGGTCGGAACGCCGTTGAACTGGCCGAGGAAGGAGCCGATGGCGGTGCGCTTGGCGGCGGCGATGACGATGTTGGACATGGCAATCTCGTTGATGCGTGAGCAATGTTCGGAAAGGAGACGACGGGCGTTGGATACGGCGCCGTTTCCCGGCAGACTGCGTGGGGGTCGGCCCAGTATAGAGGGTCGGCGAAGACTGCCGCTGGGCAGTACTGGATGCCTGCCCGGATGGCGGCAGGCCAACGTTCATGGGAAGGAAACGATGGAACGTAAGACGATGGGAAGGTCGGTCCTGGCATCGGCGCTGGCGGTGGCGCTGACGGCGTGTGGCGGTGGAGGCGGCGGCAGCAACGTGCGCATCGACCCGCCCCCGACCACGCCTCCGGTCACGCCCCCGGTCACCCCGCCTCCCGCTGCCAGACCGCTAGAGCCGGCCGTGGATGCGCATCTGGCACAGACCAACGCGCGTGCCGCACAGGCCACCGGCGCGACCGGTCGCGGCGTGCGCATCGGCATCGTCGATTCGGGCGTGCTGCGCAGTGCCGAGGCGCTGAACGGACGGGTGGTGGCCAACCTCAACTACATCGACCCGAGCCGCAACAATCTCAACGTCGATGACGTGCTCGGCCATGGCACGGCCGTCGCCAGCCTGGCGGCCGGTGTACCGGTGGGGGTCTGGCCCGGCGGCATCGCACAGGGTGCGGAGATCGTCTCGGCACGCATCATTTCCGACACCACGCCCAAGGATGACGGCAGTGGCAGGGGCAACTCCTTCAGCGGCACGCTGGGCGTGGCCGGGGTCCACCAGGACCTGATCAACTACGGCGTGAAGGTGATGAACAATTCCTGGGGCGGCCTGTACTGGACCGACCTCGGCACCACAGCGCAGGTCGCGGGCGAATATCGCCCCTTCATCATCAATCACGGTGGCCTGGTGGTGTTCGCCGCAGGCAACGAAGGGCGCGACCAGCCCAGCAGCGTGGCCGCGCTGCCCAGCCAGCGTGGCTTCGGTGGATCGCTGCCGGCAGCGGATCTGGAAAAAGGCTGGCTGGTAGCTACTGCGATCGATCCGAACAAGCCCGGTGAACGTGCGCCGTGGGCCAATGCCTGTGGCGACGCCGCGCGCTATTGCCTGACCGCTCCCGGCAGCGCGGTGTTTCCGGAGCCGGGTACCGGCAAGTACCTGTGGAACTACGGTACGTCCTTCGCCGCGCCACTGATCTCCGGTGCTGCGGCGCTGGTCTGGCAGCGCTATCCATACTTCGACAACGACCTGGTGCGGCAGACCCTGCTCGGCACCGCCACCGACATCGGTGCGCCGGGCGTCGATCCCATCTACGGCTACGGCATGCTCAACGTCGGCAAGGCGGTGAACGGTCCCGGCCGCTTCGACTGGGGCGATGCCACGGTCAATGTCGACGCGGCCTCTTCGGGCTCGATCTGGAGCAACGACATCGCCGGCGCTGGCGGCCTGATCAAGCGCGGCGATGGCCGGCTGGAGCTGAGCGGCAACAACAGCTACAGCGGTGCGACCCGCATCGAGCGCGGCACCCTGGCCCTGCGCGGTGGCGGCGTGATCCGTTCCAACGTGAGCGTCTCCGGTTCCGGTGGTGCCTCGATGGCCGGCCTGCAGTTCATGCCCGGCACGCCGCGGGTGATCGGCAACGTCGACAACGGCGCCAGCGTGGTGCTGGTCAACGCCAACACCACCGCGACCATCGAAGGCAATTACAGCCAGCGGCCGGATGCGCAGCTGATCGTCGCGCTGGGGGTAAACGCGCTGCAGGTCACCGGCACCGCACGCCTGGCCGGTGGCGTGGTGGTCGATGGCATCGTGTCCGGTTACGTGCCGCAGGTCGGCAGCCGCCAGGGTCTGGTCCATGCCAACGGCGGTATCAACGGCACGTTCACCACGCCGGTGGCCAACACCGGCGCCAACGGCCTGACCCTGCTGCAGGCGCAGTACGGCTATGGCAGCAACGACGCGTGGATGGACCTGACCCAGGTCAACGTTTCGGCAGCCGCATCGGGCCTGGGCGCCAATGCACAGGCATCGGCACTGCGGGTGCAGTCGGCATTCACCGCGCTGGACCGCAATGCGGATCTGCAGGGCTCGGCGTTCGGCGTGGCCGCAGGCGCGCTGCAGCGTACGTCTGGCGGAACCGATGGCCTGTCGGCGAGCCTGGAGAGCCTGTCCGGACAAGCACATGCGCGCGCTGAAGCGTCGACCTTCGACAGCGTGGACATGTCGCGCCGCGCGGTTGCCGAGCGCTTCGACCGCGTGCAGGCTGCGCCGAAGCTGCGTGGCGCCTGGCAGAGCGCGCTGGGTGAAGCCGGGCAGGGCAGCTTTGCCGGCAACGCCGCCGACAGCCAGGGCTGGATGGCCGGCCAGGACGTGGCACTGGGCAGCAACGGCCTGCTGGGCATGGCCTTTGGCGAAACCCGCAGCAATGGTGGCAGCAACTTCAGTGGTGACCGTGGGCGTGACCGCCAGGCGCAGGCGCAGTTGTATGCCGGCTGGAGCCTTGGGCGTGGCTATGCGCTGGCCCAGTTCGGCACCGGCCAGTTCACCCGGGAACTGGATCGCCAGTTGCTGCTGGGTGCCGGTGCCTACGGTGTGTCCGCGCGCTACGGCGGACGTTTCAGCAGTGCCAGCGTTGAAGGCGGCTATCGTTTCGGGCGCATCGGTGCATCGTTGACACCGTACCTGGGGGCAAGCAGCACCCGCCTGGATACCGATGGCTTCAGCGAGCAGGGCGGCTTCGGCTTCGGCCTGCGCGGTGAGGCGTCGCGTGCACAGCGCAGCCAGATGCTGGCGGGCCTGCGGGGTGAGCGGCAGTGGGGGCGCTGGACGCTGCGCGGCCATGCCGAATGGCAGCAACGGCTGGATGGCGGTGAGCAGGCCTGGCAGGCAAGTTTCGTCGGCGTTGATGCCTGGGCGCCGTTGGCCGGTGTTGACGCACCGCGTGGCAGTGCCTTGTTCGGCCTGGCGCTGGAATCGTGGTGGGGCCGCAATGGCCGCCTGAGCCTGGGCATCGACCAGCGCGTGGGTGGCGATGATGCACGTCAGGCGGCGCTGCGCTACAGCACCGGTTTCTGATCATGGCGCCGGGCGTGCTGCCCGGCGCGTTCATCCGGCGGTGCCGACCCACGGTCGGCACGCGTCCGGTTGCCGGGGGCGGCGCTCAGCCGCCGCGCAGGTCGCCCAGGCGCGGTGTGCTGCGGCCCAGCGGCATCTTCAGCTTGCCGATCGACAGGATGCGCGCTTCTGCGATCCGGTCAGCCGCGCGCTGCGGGGCAATGTTCTCGCGCTGCGACAGTTCGAAGATGCGCGTCAGGTTGTGGTAGATGCTGCGGATCAGCCGCATCGCGCGCTCGCGGTTGTAACCGTCGATTTCCAGCGACACGTTCATCACGCCACCAGCGTTGACCGCGTAGTCAGGCGCATACAGGATGCCGCGCGCATGCAGCTCGTCGCCGATCTCCAGGCTGGACAGCTGGTTATTGGCGGTGCCACAGATGATCTTCGCCTTGATCCGCGGCAGCGTGTCGGCGTTGATCGCGCCTTCCAGCGCGCACGGCGCGAACACATCGGCGTTCACTTCGTGGATCTCGTCCGGCTTGACTGCCTCGGCGCCGAAATCGTTGACTGCACGATCCACCAGCGCGCTGTCCAGATCGGTCACGTACAGCTTGGCGCCACGGTCGCGCAGCAGCTTCACCAGTTCCATGCCGATATGGCCCAGGCCCTGCACCGCGATGCTGGTCTTGCCCACTTCCTCATGGCCGAACTTGAAGCGCATCGAGGCCATCAACGCCTGCAGCGCGCCATAGGCGGTGAACGGCGCCGGATCTCCCGAGCCGCCATGGACCTGGTGCACGCCAGTGACGAACTGGCTCTCCAGGTAGATGTTCTCCATGTCGTTGACGTCGGTGCCGACGTCCTCGGCCGTGATGTAGCGACCACCCAGCGAATCGACATAGCGGCCGAACGCGCGGAACAGCACTTCGGTCTTGTCGACCTTGGGGTCGCCGATGATCACCGCCTTGCCGCCACCGACATTGAGACCGGCCAGTGCATTCTTGTAGGTCATCGTGCGGCTCAGCCGCAGCACATCGGCCAGCGCATCGTCGGTGCTGGCGTAGGGGCGCATGCGCACCCCGCCCAGGGCGGGGCCCAGGGTGGTGTTGTGGATGGCGATGATTGCCCGCAGGCCGGCATCCTGGTTGTGGCAGAACACCACCTGTTCGTGGCCGGTGGTTGCGAGGGTTTCGAATAGCATGGGGTCTCCGATGGCGCGATCTGCGGTGAACTGCGGCGAACTGCCAATGAACGGTAGGGTCCGAAAACAAAAAAAGCGACGTCGTCGGTACAGGGGGACGGGTCGCGCGGCGCCATTCTAGTCCATTCGCCCGGGATATGCCGTCGACGCCGGACGCGCCCGGGTTAAAGAAGATGAAAGTGCGGCCGATGCTGCGACGACGGCAGGTCGCCGGATGTGATGAAGGCGCAGGGGCAGGCAGTGGCAGCAGGACAACGACAGGATGGGCGGCGATGACCGCAGCGTGGTGGCGATCTGTGCTCCGTTGGCTGTCGCAGCTGACCGGGCAGGCCCCGGCACGCCTGGCCGCAGCCCCCCGCCAGGCCGTGGCGGCCGCGGCGGCCAGCCTGCAGGGCGACGCCTTGCCGGCGGCCGAGGTCGCCGCCCACCTGCAGCGCGGACTGCACGCGCTGGCCCTGTATCCGCGCTTGGCAGGCGAACCGGCGGCGGTCAGCGCATCGGGTCTGGCCGAAGCGGTGGACCGCGCGCTGCAGGACCGCGACTGGGCTACCCGGCAGCTGCCGCGGCGCCCGCAACTGCTGCCGCAGCTGATCCAGACGGTCAATGACGACGTTGCATCGGCGCGGGTGATGGCGGCGATCATCGGCCAGGATCCGGTGCTGACCGGCAACCTGCTGCGGATCGCCAACAGCCCGGCCTACAAGGTGCACGAGCGGCCCGTGGAAAGCCTGCAGCGGGCGGTGACCCTGGTCGGCACCGAAGGTGTGCGGCAGATCATCAGCGCCGTGCTGGTGCAGCCGGTGATGCAGGTGCAGTGCGAGGTGTTCCCGCAGTTCAGTTCGATCATATGGGAGCACGCGCTGCTGGCGTCGCGCGCGGCCGCCGACCACGCCCGCACGGTCACCTTCGGCGATGCCTTCGCTGCGCAATGGCTGGGCCTGGTGCAGGGCCTGGGCGCGGCGCTGGTCATGCGTCAACTGCTGCAGGAAGCACAGGTGCGTGGCGAAGAAGTGGAGCCCGCGCTGGCCCTGCAGTTGCTGCAGCAGTGGTCACTGCCGTTGGCGCAGCGGGTGGCAGCAGCGTGGGAACTGCCCGAACCGGTGCATCAGGCCCTGGCGCCTGATGCAGACGGTCCGCTGGCCGACAGCCTGCGCCTGGCCAGCGCCGCTGCGGCGGCCAGCCTGCTGTGCCGGCACGGGCATGCCAGCCAGGGCCGCATGCTGGCCTTGCTGGAACAATTGCCGGCAGCGCCGCCACACGCGCTGCGCTGGATCTGGCGGCGCCTGCATGGGCGCAATGTGGAAACCCTGGACGAAAGCCTGCACGGCGATGGCGAGGGGAACGCCCCCTGATCGTTACAGCTGGGATTCCAGCGGCAACCAGCTGATCACCCGTGCCGTCCAGCGTTTGCCGAGGCTGCTGCCGGGCTCGGCATCGACCCAGTGCGGCGGCGGCTCGCGCTGCAGCCAGCGCAGCTCATCATCAGCGCCGAGCGCAAGCCACCAGCTGTGTTCCGGGCTGGCCAGGCGCAGGTATTCCGCGCGCAGCTGTGCGCCCAGCACCGGGTCGTCGAACAGCACGCCCATCTCGGTGTTGAGATAGGCCGAACGCGGATCGAGGTTGAACGATCCGACGAACCCGCGCCGGTCGTCGACCAGCAATGCCTTGGTGTGCAGGCTGGCACCGCTGCTCCCGAACAGGCTGCCTTCACCGCTCTGGCCGTTCGCCTTCAGTTCGTACAGCTGTACGCCGGCCTTCAGCAGCGGCACCCGGTAGCCCATGTAGCCACCGTGCACGGCAGCAACATCATTGGCCGCCAGCGAGTTGGTCACCACGCCGACCTGGGCGCCGCGGCCGGCCATCGCCGAAAGGCCGTCCAGCCCTTCGCTGCCGGGGACGAAGTACGGCGAGATCAACAGTGCCTTGTAGCGCGTCGACTGCAGCTGTTGGACCAGCTCGGTGACCAGCCAGTCGTCGTGTGCATCGTCGTGGTGCTTCATCGGTGGATCGGACACGATCCGTACCTGCCTGCTCCAGTGCAGCGGCTCCGGGCTGGCACGCTGGCGCTGGCGCGACTCGGCCACGCGCTGCAGGTACGGTTGGGCCTGCGCATGCAGCGCGTCCAGATCGGACTGGCGCACCAGCTGGCGCAGCTGTGCATCGGTATAGGTTGCCAGCGCCGAGATCGGAATCGCCGCGTCGCTGTTCCAGTAGTCGTCGAAGATCTGGTTGGCCTGCTGCACGGCCGGGCCGGCCACCACCAGGTCCAGGTCCTGGAAATTCACGTCGCTGCGCGCGCTGAAATATTCCTCGCCGATGTTGCGGCCACCCACGATCGCGATGCGGCCATCGGCGATCCAGCTCTTGTTGTGCATGCGGTGGTTCACGCTGAAGGCGCGTTGCACCAGCTCCAGCGTGCGGGCGATGCCACTGCGGTTGCGGAACGGGTTGTACAGGCGAAGCTCGATGTTGGGATGCGCATCGAGCGCCATCATCAGCGCATCCTTGTCCTTGGCATTCATGTCATCAAGCAGGATGCGCACGCGCACGCCACGTTCGGCAGCGTCGTACAGCGCCTTGGCCATCAAGTGGCCGATCAGGTCGTCGTGCCAGATGTAGTACTGCAGGTCCAGGCTGCGGCCGGCGTGCTCGGTGATCATCGCGCGGGCAGCGAACGCATCCATGCCATCGCTGAGGAAGGCCACGCCCGACTGCCCGGGATGGTCGGCCTGCAGGGGCATCATCTGCCGATCGATGGGCGTCTGCGCAGGTTGCAGCGGCAGTACCTGCGACGCTTCGCCGCGCGCCTGCGGGGCCAGGTGGTCGGCCAGCAGCAGGCCGGACAGCACCAGCAGAAGCAGGGCGGCGATGATGATCGCGGCCACGCGCAGCAGGCGTCGCCATAGGGGTTTGCGCAGACTCATGACGCCGATGGTAGATCCTGGCTACGCATGGAGGTAGACCCACGCCACGCGTGGATGAACTGTCACCGGTAGATCCACGCCACGGGTGGATGAACTGCCACCGGTAGATCCACGCCATGCGTGGATGAACTGCCACCGGTAGATCCACGCCATGCGTGGATGAACTGCCACCTGTAGATCCACGCCATGCGTGGAAGAACTGCCACCGGTAGATCCACGCCATGCGTGGATGAACTGTCACCGGTAGATCCACGCCACGCGTGGATGAACTGCCACCGGTAGATCCACGCCATGCGTGGAAGAACTGCCACCGGTAGATCCACGCCATGCGTGGATGAACTGCCACCGGTAGATCCACGCCATGCGTGGATGAAGCGCCGTGACTCAGAACCGCTCGTCGCTGCCCAGATAGCGCCACTGGCCCACGGCCAGCGGGCCCAGCGCCACCCGGCCGATGCGCAGGCGGCGTACGGCCACCACCTGCAGGCCGGCAGCCGTCACCGCCGTCCTCAGTCCCTTTGCGGTCAGTCCCTTGCCTGCAAAACGCAGGCGCTGCTCGCTCTGCCAGCTGACCTTCGGGCCGCCTGCTTCATGCTGCAGCCGGGCCATCAGCCACGGGCCACGTTCCGGGCCGCCTTCAGCCACTTCGACCAGGTACTCCTGTTCGGTGCGGCCCAGGTTGCGCTGCAGGTGCGCGAGCACCGCCGGATCCTGGCTGACCACCACCAGCCCGTTGTCGTCGGCCGGCAGCGAGGATGCCAGCTGCAGGCCGTGGAAATGCCGTTGCAGCGGACGGATGTCACTGGCATCCAGTTCGCTGCGGGTCTCGGTACGGATCAGCGCGCACAGGGCATCGGCTGGCACGCCCGCCGGTTTGTGAAGCAGCATGCTGGCGCGCTCGGCCTTGCTGTCGCTGGCCTGCTCGGCCACCACGATGCTGGCGCTCTCGTCCACCGGGCGCTGCGGCTGTTCCACCACTTCGCCATCGACGCTGACCCAGCCGCCCTCGATATAGCGCCGCGCTTCACCACGCGGGATGCCGAGCAGGGCGGACAGGCGTTTGTCGAGTCGGGTCGGTTCCATGGCGAAAGGTCGGGCAGGGGGCGCGCAGTGTAGCCGCTACGCCGGCTCAGCGCTGGCCGCGGTTGGCCAGCTCGGTCAGGTACAGGCGGGTATCGAACTCCAGCTGCAGGTAATCCGGCTCCATGTGCTGGCACAGCTGGTAGAAGGCCTTGTTGTGGTCGGCCTCCCTCAGATGGGCCAGCTCGTGCACCACGATCATGCGCAGGAAGGCGGCTGGCGCCTGCCGGAACACGGTGGCGATGCGGATCTCGCGGCTGGCCTTGAGCCGGCCGCCGTGTACACGGGAAATGGCGGTGTGGGTGCCCAAGGCATGCTTGATGACCTCCAGCGTGTTGTCGTAGCAGACCTTGTTGAGCGGCACCGACTTGCGCAGGTAGCGGTCCTTCATGTCCTGGGTGTAGTCGTACAGCTGGCGGTCGCTGCGCACCTCATGCGGGTCGGGGTAGCGCTGCTGCAGCCAGGGGCCGAGCTTGCCCTGTGCCAGCAGATCGCTGACCTGGGCGACCAGGGGTTCGGGGTAGCCGGTGAGGTACTTCAGGACAGCCATGCAGGGGCGTCGGCGCGTCGGTAGAATGGGGCATCCAGATTACACGCGGTACGTATCGACCATGGCAAAGCCCAACGCGCTGCAGGAACAATTGCTCAAGGCCGGCCTGGCCAAGAAGTCGCAGGCCAGTGCCGCCGCGCGTGAACAGGCCAAGGCCCGCCAGGGCAAGGCCGAGTCGACGTCGGCGGAGGTCCAGCGTGAAGCTGAACGCGCGCGCGCCGAGAAGATCGAGCGTGACCGTGCGCTGGCTGCCGAGCGCAACGCGCAGGCCCGGCAGGCTGAGCGCAAGGCGCAGGCCAAGCAGATCATCAGCGCCCACGCCGTGCCGCACAAAGGCGAGGACGAGTACCGCTTCAGCGATGGCGCAGTGATCCGCACCCTGTTGATCGATACCAAGCTGCGCAAGGCGTTGTCGGTGGGCGTGCTGGTCATTGTGGCCCATGGCGATGGCTACGCGGTGCTGCCACGCGCGGCAGCGGAGAAGGTGCGTGAACGCGCCCCGGAAGCCATCATCGTCGACCATGGCACGCCCGGCTCCAGCGCCGAGATCTCCACCGGCAACGCCGAGGACGACGCCTACTACGCACAGTTCCAGGTCCCCGACGACCTGGTCTGGTAAGAAAATGGGGACGGAGGGGATTACGTCGTTTCTGCCACAAACGACGTAATCCCCTCCGTCCCCTTTTCTGCTCAGGTTGCTGAAGCGCTGCGGACGCAGATGCCTTTTCCGTGGGTGTATTGTCCCCATATCAGGCGACACACCTGCGGAGGATGGCCATGGCTACCGGTTGGGCCGGAGATGGCGCGGTCCAGGACCAGATCGACGCCACCGTCGACGATGCGATTGCCCGCGCGCGGCGCCAGCTGCGCCAGGGCCCGGGTCTGGAACACTGTGAGGAATGCGACGCGCCGATTCCCTTGGCGCGGCGTCAGGCAGTGCCTGGCGTACGGCTGTGCGTGAACTGTCAGCAGGCGCACGACGAAGAGGAACAGGCGCAGAGTGGCTACAACCGCCGGGGCAGCAAGGACAGCCAACTGCGGTAAGGGTGTTCGGCAGGGCTGGGCCCTGCACCCGCGGTAGTGCCGGCCGCTGGCCGGCAACCTTGAGAGCAACAGCAACAGCAAGAGCAAGAGCGGCATTCCGTGGGATGGCGGGGCGGTGTGGGGTTGCAGGACACGCCGTAAACCCCGCTCCGCGGTCCGGCCCAGCCGCTGGCGGCTGTGCGTTCGGGCGCTTGCGAAGCAGTGCTTCGCAAGCAAAGCGCCCTCACCCTTGGGGGCTCGATGGCGCCATCCATGGCGCCAACGGTCCTGCAGCCCCACACCACCCCGCCTCTGACAGTTTCCAGGGGTCTGTTGGATCCACGCCATGCGTGGATGAATTCCGATGGAAATCGAATATTTCGATATTGGATCGAAGAGCATCCACGCATGGCGTGGATCTACGTGTCGACCAAGGTCGACACCTACCAACAGCAGCCGGGAATTGTCGAAGGCGGGGCGCTGTGGGTTTGCGGGGTGTGAGCGGCATGGATGCCGCGACCAAGCCTCCAGGGATGGATTCACGGCGTCCCCGCACACCCACAGTGCCCCGCCATCCCACGGAATGCCGGCTTTTGACGTTGACGTTGACGTTGCCTTGGTTTGAAGGCCTCTGCGGGTGCAGGGCGCAGCCCTGCCGAACACCCCCTCAGCCGTCGCCCTGGATGCCGCCGGGCGCCTGCGTCGGGTCGCGCCAGCGCCGCACCGTGCGCTGGAAGAACAGGTTGTTCGGCAGCTGCAGCACCGTGCCCTCGTGGCCGTTGCCGGTTTCCTGCAGCGTGGTGTAGATCAGGTTCACGTCGATTACCCGGCCCTTCAGCCCGGGCTTTTCGCCGTTCTCCAGCACTTCGATGTAGTCATGCAGGCGGAACGGTCGCGTGGTGAAGATCAGCAGCGTGCAGAAGATGTTGGACAGCACGCTCCAGGCCGCGAAGAACGCCACCGCGCCCACCGCAGCGAAACCGGTGAAGGCCGTCCACAGCACCGAGGGCGATGCGCCGAGCAGGCTGAGGATGTACAGCACCGCGCTGAAATAGACCACGAAGCTGGTGATCCGGCGCGCGCCCATCACCATTTCCTGCGGCAGCGTGTAGTGGTCGGCGAAGCGGCGGATCAGGCGCCGCGCCAGCACCCGCAGCAGCCAAGCGGCGAGCAGGGTGATCAGGATCTGCAGGGCGATCCCGATGTCATGCAGCCAGGGGTGGGTCCAGGCGGGCAGGTGGTCCTTCAGCGACAACATCATGGGGCGACAACGTGTGACGGAAACGGGGCTTGATGTTACCCGGCGCGTGTCGACGTTTCGACCGCCTGTGCCCAGGCAAGACAGACAAGGTCCTGTTTGTGCTGCTGCACGCAGGCGCGGCCGCTTTCGGCACGCCAGTGCAGGGAAACGTCGAACGCCTGCAGCAGCATGCAGGCCGCGATCGCCAGCAGGGCGGCGCAGGAAGGGCTGGACATGGGAGGCTCCTGGCCGGGCAGGCCTGCGGGGGACCTGTGATGGATGCAGCCAGGCGCGAAAAGGTTGCAACCGAAAAGCGCTCCGGAAGATCTAAACCTTTTTCCGGCAGGCCGCATCCAACGGATATGCTCGACACCACCATGCCCGCGCCGCCTGCCGCCAACGACGTCGTCGACGAAACCGCCTTGGTACGTGCAGCGGCGGCCGGCGATACCGCTGCCTATGAACAGCTGTATCGGCAGCATGCGCCGCGGGTGTTTGCCACCCTGTGGCGGCTGTGTGGCGGGCAGCAGGCGCGTGCCGAGGATGCACTGCAGGAAGCGTTCCTGCAGGCATGGAAGGCACTGTCCGGCTTCCGTTTCGAGAGCAGCCTGTCGACCTGGCTGCATCGGTTGGGAGTGAACGCCGCGCTGATGGAACTGCGCGGTCGTGCCGCCGGGCATGACCACGACAGCCTGGACGACGTGGACGGTGGGCTACCGGAGATGGCGGTGCATGACGGCTGCGCCGGCACCGAACGCGACCTGGAACGCGCGTTGGCGACCCTGCCGCCGCGCGCGCGTGCGGTCTTGGTGCTGCACGATATCGAAGGCTGGAAACACCATGAAATCGCCGGCCAGCTGCAGATGGCGGTCGGCAGTTCCAAAGCACAGCTGCATCGCGCGCGTGGCCTGCTGCGTGCGCGCCTGGGAGACATGACATGAGTACGCACGACCCCGATCACGACCTGCTGGCGCGCCTGCGCGCCCTTCCCGCAGAACGCAGTGCCCCGGCTGATGGTTGGGAACGCCTGTCGGCGCGGTTGCCACCCCGCGAACCGGTTGCCGTGCAGGCGCCGGTGGACAACGTGGTGGCCTTGCCACTGCGCACCCGTCGACGCTGGTGGCTGCCGGTTGGCGCGGCGTTGGCAGCCAGCCTCGCGCTCTACGCGGTGGCGCCGTGGCGGCACGCGCCCGAGTCGCTGCCTGCACCCAGCGGCCTGCAGCTGCAGGCCGATGCGATGACCGAACAGTACCGGCAGGCAGTGGCGTCGCTGCCTGATGGCACTGCGCCGGAGTGGCAGCCCGCGCTGCATGAACTGGATCGCAGTGCGGAACAGATCCGCGCCGCGATGGCGCAGGACCCGCGTGCGCCGCACCTGCTTGGACAGCTCAAGCGGACCTATGCGCTGCGGCTCGAACTGACCCGGCAGGCGGCCCAGGCCGCCTCCGGTCTGACAACCTGAGGAGCCCCCCCGATGCGAACCCTTTTCCCGATCTGCGCGGCCCTGCTGCTGGTGCCCGCAATGGCGCTGGCTGATACACGCGTCGATGAACGTCACAATGTTGCTGCAGGCGGCCGCATCGAACTGAGCAACGTCGCTGGCAAGGTGACTGTACGCGGCTGGGACCGCAATGACGTGCAGCTCACCGGCACGCTCAGCGACGGCCTGCAGCTGCGCCAGGAAAAGAGTGCCAACCGGGTGCGCTGGGAAATCGAGTATCCGCGACGCGGCAACAATGGCGGCGCCACCTTGACCCTCAACGTGCCGCGCTCGGTGGAGCTGCTGCTGAGCACGGTCAGTGCCGACCAGGACATCAGTGGCGTGGACGTGCGGCGGCTGCAGGCAGATACCGTCAGCGGCAACCTTGCCGCCGCCGGTCGTAGTGGCGACAGCGTGCTCAATACGGTCAGCGGCAATGTCACTGCGCGGTTGCAGACCCCGCGGCTGGACGTGAACACGGTCAGCGGCCGGATCGAGGCTGGCGGGGGCGTTTCCGGGGAGATCGGGGCGCAGACGGTGTCTGGCCGGGTAGGCGTCGATGCCGGTCGCATCCAGCGCCTGGTGGTGGAGACGGTATCCGGAGGCATCGACCTGTCGGCGACGGCACTGGCACCAGGCGGGCGCATCAACGTCGAGTCGGTCAGTGCCTCGGTCAGCCTGCGCCTGCCGCGCACGGTGTCGGCGCAGCTGTCAGTGAACAGCTTCAGCGGGTCGATCAACAGCGACGCCGGCAAGGTGGAGCGGCCGCGCTATGGGCCGGGCAGCAGCCTGGATGCGCGGCTGGGCAGCGGCGACGGCGATATCCGCGTGCAGTCGCACTCGGGTAGTGTGCAGGTGCGCCTGGACCGCTGAGCGCGGCCCGGCAGGCCGCGGCGGCAGCGCCGCCGCGGTCGGGGGAGGGTCAGCTGGCTTTCTTCAGCGCCCAGGTGGTACCGAGAACTTCAATCTTGCCACCGCTCTTGCGGAACGCGGCCAGGTCGGAGGCGATCGAGTCGCTGTTGACCACGGTGCTGGCGGATGCGCCCTTGCGTTCGCTGCGGATGCTGTTGCTGGCCTTCGCGGGGGTCTTTGCCTTGCGGGGCATGGTTGCTCCTGTCAGGTGGAAGGGGAGGAAAGCGCGCAGGATTCAGCCTGGCGCAGGTAGTCCTGCCGCTCGCGGCGGCAGTCGTCGCCGCCCATCGAAAACTGGCGGCAGATCGCCGGGCGCTGCGAATAGATCGTGCAGCGCAGGTGATACGGATCGATCGCCGCGCACCAGCCTTCCTCGTTGCGCGCCATCACGGCACGGCCGTGAGCGTCGCGCGACAGGAACTGGCCGGGCACGTGGTCGCCGGGCTGCAGCAGCACCGGCAACCGGCAACAGACCGCGTCACAACGGCGGCAGTCGATGGGTGCTGGTTCAGCGTCAGGTTGTACGGCCACAGGGGCCTGGCGGGTGCCCAAAGCGGGTCTCGATGGCGGCTCGGGTAATACGCGGACCATGATCGAGCCAGAGGGCATGGTCGCCAGACCCGCTGGGCGGGTCAGGCTGCACCATGGGTACACACACCGGCGAGGCCAGCGGAAGGTGCAGCGGTTTTCTAGCCGACCAAGGGTAGCTCAGACCGCGTAACGTTTTGTTAATCCCGGCTGGCTGCCGCCAGCGCGAGGCCCTGGACGACCCCCAGCGAAGGCTCGCCGTGCACCATCCGGGCGCCCGGGAACGCCTCGGCAGCGGCCTGCCGCAGGTAGCCGGCGCGGGACATGCCGCCGGTCAGGAACACCGCGTCAGGGTCGCCGCCGATGTCGCTGCGGACCTGGGCCAGCAGTTCGCGGATCTGGCTCAGGTAGCCATGGGCGGCGGCGGCCAGGCCGTCGGCGCTGTTGTCCACGTGCAGGTCGCGGGCGATGTAATCCAGCGTGCTGCGGTGTTCGCTGGCACCGCTGAGGGCGATCTTGGCGCGCTCGACATCGCGGTACAGGCGGGCGGTGTTGCCGGTGTCCTGCAGCGCCTGCAGGCGCGCGCCCCACGGCGCGTCGACGTTGTCGTAGTTGTGCTGGCGGAACTCGCGCTGGCGGGTCATGTCCTGCACGGTGGCCGCTTCCACGTAGTGGTGGGTGGGCACGCGGGTGATGCCGCGGCCGAACAGCGGCATGTAGCCGGACAGGCTCAGGGCCAGGTCGATATCGGTGCCGCCGCGGGCAATACCCCAGGCACGGTGGATGCGCGGGGCCTGGCTGCCGCCCACTTCGGCGTGCGCGATATCGGTGGTGCCGCCGCCGATATCGACGATCACCGCCTGATGGCGATCGCGGCTTTCAGCGTGGTAATGCATCGCTGCGGCGGCAGGCTCTTCAAGGAAATCGATGTGGTCGAAGCCGGCCTGGCCGGCCGCTTCGCGCAGGATGTCCAGGGCCTGGTCGTTGCCGGCCTCGCCGATCGAACTGCGGAACTGCACCGGGCGGCCGAGCAGGGCGCTGCGCAGCGGCTGGCCGAGCTGGGCGCTGGCGGTCAAGCGGATGTGTTCGAGGATGTGCGCGGCAATGCCGGTGATGGTCTGCCGCGCGCGTGGGTGCAGGTTGTAGCCGAGCATGGACTTCGGGCTCTGCACGAGGTTGCCTTCGTGCTCCTCGAAGTACGCTTCCAGCGCGTCGTCGCCATAGACGGCGTTCTGCAGCAGGTCGCTGGCGCTGCGTTCCTTTCCGGCGCGAGCCTCCATCCATTCCCGGCGCAGGGCGCGCAGTGCCTCGCGGCGCAGGGCCTGCGGCGTGCGCTCCTGGCCAGCGGCGCGGGCTGCACGGGCGGCGCTGTCGATCAGCTGCTGCAGTTCGCGTTCCTGCCCGGCGTCGAGCTGGAAATCGTCCGGGTCGGGCACCACGCCGGGGAAGTACACGCTGGTGCGGAACTGCTCGGCCTCGCCGAAGCGGATCGGCAGCAGCTTCCCATCACGCACGATGGCGGCGGCGGAGTTGCTGGTACCGAAGTCGATGCCGAGGCGCATGGGGAGGTCCGGGGACGATCAGGGGCCGCGCACTCTGCTGGAGTTTGCCGCGCGCTGCAAGTTCCGGTGCCTGCCTCGGGCGGGGTGGGGCGAGGTCCGGTCCGGACCGACGTCGGAAAATGAACGAAAAGGCCGGGCGGTTACAATGGCCGCTGTTGATTCATTTTGAGGTACTTGCAATGTCTTCTGTTCCCGCCTGCCCGCAGTGCACCCTGGAAAACACCTATGCCGATGGCGCGCTGTGGATCTGCGCCGACTGCGGCTTCGAGTGGACGGCCGAAGAAGGTACCGGTTCGACCCTGGTCGTGCGTGACAGCAACGGCAATACCCTGCAGACCGGCGACACCGTCACCGTGATCAAGGACCTGAAGGTCAAGGGCTCCTCAATCCCGCTCAAGCAGGGCACCGTGATCCGCAACATCCGCCTGGTCGAAGACGATGCCGAGCACATCGAGGGCAACTCGGACAAGATCAAGGGCCTGGTGCTGAAGACCTGCTTCCTCAAGAAGGCCTGATCGCGCCTCAGCGCTTGGCCTGCTGCGCCCGCCAGCGGGCCAGGCTGTCCAGCTTGGCCTGGTAGCGTGCCTGCTGCATTGATCCGCCCAGTTCCTGCGCCCGCAGCAGTTCGCGGTCCGCACGCTGCAGCCGGCCCGTCAAGAAATACACCCGCGCCAGGCCGAAGTGGAACTGGTGCGCGGTGTCGTACAGGCGCACCGCCCGCCGGTAGTACGTGATCGCCTTGTCCAGGTCGCCAGCGCGTTCGGCCTGGGCACCCTGCATGTACTGCGCGAACGGGTCCTCGCGCTGCACCGACTGCAGCTTCTTCTGCATGGCTTCCGCCTGCGCCGTCATGCCCAGCTTGCGATAAAGCGCACTGGCGTTGTTCAGCGCTGCACTCTGGCGTCCGTCCAGGCGCAACGCCGTGTCCAACGCCGTGCGTGCCGCCTGGTCATCGCCCAGGCGGTTGTCGAGCACGCCGATGTTGTTCCATGTCGAGGCGAACTCCGGGTCCTGCCCCAGCGCGGCATCGAAGAAGGCACGTGCTCCGCTCAGGTCGCCATCGGCCAGCTGCTCCGCGCCCCGGTTGTTGTAGTAGTGCGCCAGCGCCCGTTCGCGGCCAATCGGTTGCGGCCCATGGCGGTCGTACAGCACGTTGCGATCCAGGTCGACCGTACCGTAGCGGCCACCGACATCCACGCCGGCGTTGACGTGCCCGACGTTGTAGACAACGCCCTGGTCCTGGTCCTGGTACCACGACACCACCTGGCCGACTTCCTGCACCCGCGCCTGGATGCCGGCCTCACGGGCGAGGGTGACGAACAGCAGGGTGAAGGCGAGGCAGTTGGCGCGCTGGTGCTGCCAGATCTCGCTGACGGTGTAGGTCGCATCGGCGTCGTACTGCAGGTCCAGGCCGTGCTGGCTGAAGATCATCTCCACCAGCGCCTGCAGGCGCTGGTCGCGCGAGTAGCTGCGGCTGATCACCTGCTTCTGCAGCATCTCGCGCATCGCCGGCGGGATCGCGAGCACCTGTTCGGGTGTCGGCACGCTGGCGGCGGTGACCTTTACGGTGGAGATGGTCGGGATGGCGGGCGCAGCGGCTGGAGCATCCTGCGCGGACAGGGCTGGCGCGCCGAGCGCAGCCAGTGACAGGAGAAAGCATCGGGCGGCAAGACGGCGCATGACGGTTTCCGGCAGCGGCGGGCGCTCCCGCCTGCGGCCAGTGTAGACCTGCATGTGGCGGTCCGCATCCACCGGCGATCAGCGCTGCGCTTCGTCCACAGCCGGTGTGGACCAGCACGCGACAAACCTGTGGACAACTGTCCTGCGCCCTTGCCCGGCACGGGATGTGAGTGGCTGGTGAAAAAACAGCCAGCTTGCCCGGCGGTGCCAAGGGCGGGATCATCCCTGCATGGACTTCGCCCCGCTGACTCTCGCTCCCGCGCATTGGCAGGCACTGCAGGATGCCTATGCGACGCCACCGCGCGCCTACCACCACTTCGGCCATGTGCGCGCGGTGCTGCAGCATTGCCAGGAGGTGGCTGCAGGTCCGGGCTGGCAGCAGCCGGCCGAGGTTTATCTGGCAGTGCTGTACCACGATGCGATCTACCAGGCCGGCCGCAAGGACAATGAGGCCAGGTCGGCCGCGCTGGCCCTGCAGGCGATCGCGGACTGGCCCGAGCTCGCATCGGTCGATGCCGGCCGGGTCGAGCAGTTGATCCTGCTCACCGCCCGCCATGGCGAGCTGGGCCCGGCCGATGTCGATGCCGAAGCGGCGCTGTTCCTCGACTGCGACATGGCGATCCTGGCGGCACCCGAGGAGGTGTTTGCCGCGTATGACCGCGGCGTGGCCGAAGAGTACAAAGGCGTGGTGCCGGGCTTCCTGTACCGCGCCGGACGCCGCCGCTTCCTGCAGGGGCTGCTGCGCGCGCCGCGGATCTTCCTCAGCGACTTTTTCGACCAGCAGCTTGATGCCGCCGCGCGAGCCAACCTGCGCCGCCAACTGGGCGCCTGAGCGCGCCGCTACACTACCCACCTGCCATTGCGTGGTGTTGTTTGCAGCCGTGACCGTCTCCGATACTCCTGCCGATCCCCGTCCACTGCCCCCGGAAGAACCCGGTCCCAACGAGTGCTGCGGCAGTGGCTGCCCGTTGTGCGTGCTCGACCTGTACACCGAGGAGCTGCAGCGTTACCGCAAGGCGCTGGCTGAGTGGCTGGCACGGCATCCGGACGCTGGCCCATGACGCGGGCCCGTCCGGCCGCGACGCTGGCGCTGGTGGCACTGCTGTTGTTCGTGGCGACCGCGTTGTGGACGCAGTTCGCGCGGGCCGATCTGGATTGGGTGAAGGCCACCTTGAGCCTGTACCTGCATGGGCCGTGGGGCCTGGCGCTGCGCAGCGCCTACTGCCTGCTGGCACTGGCCATCGCCGTGCTCGGCATCGCGTTGTATCGGCACAGCGTGGGGCCGCGGCGCAGCGCAGCGGCACCGTTGTTGTTCTGCGTGGCCGCCGTTGGCCTGGCCACCGTCTCCATCGGTGACAGCTGGCTGCCTGCGGCAACGCCGTTGCTGGCGCCGTTGATCCACGGCCTGGCCGCCAATACCGCCTTCCTGTGCGCCAGCGTCGGCATGCTGCTGCAGGCCTGGTACCTGCGCCGCGAGCCAGGCTGGCGGAGCAGTGCGGCGCTGTTGTGGGGCTGGGCATGGCTGGCCTTCGTGCTGCTGTGGGTACACGTGCTGTGGCGCGGTGGCCCACCCCGTGGGCTGGGGCAGAAACTGGTGATCGCGGTGATCGTCGGCTGGCTGCTGTGGTTGGCGCTGGCGCTGTATCGCCGCGGGCGTACCGCCGGCACCCGCTGAATCAACCACCTGCCTGATTGCAGGGCGCCTGTACCGGTACGTGCCGTGCACGCAGCGGCGGCGTATCGTGTGCGCATTCCAACGGGATGCGAAACGATGCGTGCAGGGCTGGGCAGGGCGATGGGACTGGTGTTGGCGCTGGCGGCGGTGCCAGCGGTGGCGTCAGTGCAGCAGGTCAGCCATGGACGTTTCGATCAGGTGCCGGTGCATGTTCCGGCCGGGGCACCGCAACGGGTGGTGATCTGGTTCCATGACGGCGCCGATGCCGATGACAGCCGCATGCCGATTGAAGCGCTGCGCGCCGATGGTGCACTGGTCGCATCGGTGGATGTGGCCCACCTGCGTGGCGTGCTCAAGCGCGAAGGCAACAGCAGCTGCGCGTTCGGCGCGGGCGATGTCGAGAATTTCTCGCGTTGGGTACAGGCGTTCCTGCATCTGCCGGGGTATCACCTGCCGTTGGTCGGCGGCAGCGGCGAAGGCGCCGAACTGGCCTATGCGCTGGCAGCGCAGGCCGACACCCAGGTCTTTGCCGGCCTGCTGACCTCGGGATTCTGCCCGGCACATGTGCACGAGCGCATGGTCTGCGGTGATGGCGTGAAGCACGACCGCCTGCAGCCCAGCGAACTGAATTTCCCGTGGTTGAACGCGGCCGGCGCGCCGGGGTGTTCGACCAACAGCGCTGGCCCGTTCGTGCAGCAGGTTGCAATGGCGCGTGAATTCAAGCGCACCGCCGCTGGCGATGCGACACCGGGGCTGGTGGCCGCCGCGCGGGTGATCGGCGCACAGGCCGGGGTCGCGCTGGCACCGCCGCCGGATGCCCTGAAGGGGCTGCCGGTAGTGGAAGTGCCGGCGCAGGGCAGCGGTGACACCTTGGCGGTGTTCGTTTCCGGCGATGGCGGCTGGGCCGGCCTGGACAAGGACGTGGCCGGCGCCCTGGCCGAACATGGCGTGGCGGTGGTTGGCATCGATTCGCTGCGTTATTTCTGGAGCGAACGTACGCCGCAGGGATTCGCTGTCGATCTGCAGAAGATCATCGGCCACTACCGCAAGCAATGGCAGCGCGACAAGGTGATGCTGGTCGGTTTCTCGCAGGGCGCCGACGTGCTGCCGGCCACCATCAACCAGCTTGATGCAGGCACCCGCGCCGGCCTCGAACGCATCGTGCTGCTGTCGGTGGGCAGGAATGCCGACTTTGAATTCCATGTCAGCAACTGGCTGGGCGGCGGTGGCGGCGGCCTGCCGATCGCGCCGGAAGTGGCGAAGCTGCCGGCGGCCAGGACCCTGTGCGTGTACGGCGACAAGGACGAGGATGCGCTGTGCCCCGATCTGCCGGTCAACGACGGCGTGCACAAGGTCAAGTTGCCGGGTGACCATCACTTCGGCGGTGACTACGATCGCCTGGCCGAGGTGATCCTCAAGGGCGGCGTGTAATCGGCCTCATGGGACCACCGCCGGGCATGGCCCGGCGCTACCCGTGCGGACGATCCATCAGGTAGCGCCGGGCCATGCCCGGCGGATTGGGGCGTCAGCTGCGCCGCGGGTCCAGCGAGATCAGCCGCGTGGCATCCAGCAGGGCGGCGGGCAGATGCATGCCGCCGGGCGCGGCCAGGTAGCGCGGTCGCCACTGCGGATCGAACTTCGACTTGAACCTGCGCAGGCCGCTGAAGCCATAGAAGCGCTCGCCATGCCGTGCGAGCAGGCCGGCCAGGCGGTTCCAGCGACCGGCCAGACGGTGCTGGGCCAGGCCGGACAGCGGCGCCATGCCCAGCGAGAACCGTGCGTAGCCCTGCGCGCGGCCCCACAGGAACAGCTCGATGAACAGGAAATCCATCGTGCCCTTCGGTGCATCGCTGACATGACGCATCAGATCCACCGACAGTTCGGCGCCCGCCGGTGCCTGCCACAGGTTGGCAAAGGCCACGATCCGACCTTCAGCTTCGACCAGGGCGATCGGGAAACGCACGAGATAGTCCGGGTCGTAGCTGCCCAGCGAGAAGCCCTTCTCGTCGCCTGACTTGTCCTCCAGCCAGGCGTTGGAAATCGCATGCAGGCGTGGCAGCAGGGCAGGGATCTCTTCCGCCGGTGCTACGCGGAAGGACAGCCCGCCGCGCTTGCCGCGGTTCCAGGCTTGCCGCAGGTCGGCGCGCTCGCGGCCTTCCAGGCCGAAGTCGTGCAGCGGCACCATGGCCTCTTCGCCCAGCTTGACCAGGCCCAGGCCGAGATCGAGATAGGTCTGCCAATACGCCTCACCCACCTGGTAGAACACCGGGCGCAGTCCGAGCCGGTCGGCTTCTTCGCGGAAGCGCCAGATCAGTGCGCGCGCCACCTCCGGTGGCCCGACCGGATCGCCCATCGCGATCAGCGAGCCGCCGTAGCGCTGCATCATCACAAAGCCCTTGTGCTGCTCATCGCGCAGCACCGCCTTGTCGGCAGTCAGCACCAGGCAGGCCTGGGTGTCGGTGGCGCCGGCCAGCACCGGTGCCAGCGCCTGCAGGGTTGCGTCGTCGGCAGGCGGCAGCGGGCTGCGCGTGCTGTGCAGCAGCCGCGCCAGGCCGAACATCACCAGCGCCATCGCCACCAGCAGCAGTGCACGCAGCGCGCGCGGCGCATTGCCGGACACGGCGAACTGCCACCACAGCTCGTTCTGGTATTCGACGTGGCTGTAAGTGAAGAACAGCAGCCACGTCACCGCCACCAGCACCAGGCCGAGGTTGCGCAGCCATGGCCACGACCAGGCTTCGTCCAGCAGCGCGCCCTGGCGATAGAACTCGCGACGTGCTGCCCACAGCGCCATCGCCACCAGCAACGCCGACAAGGCGATCAGCGGTTGCCCACCGCGCAGCCAGATCGGCAGCGGCGCGATCACGCAGATCGCCATCGCCAGCATCCAGGCCGCGTGGCTGCGGCGGGCCAGGCCCTGGCCGATCAGCAGCAGGGCGACGCCGGCCAGGCTGCCGATCAGGTGCGAGGTTTCCAGGATCGGCAGCGAGGCATTGATCAGGTGCCGTCGCGGTGTGGGCAGGGTGCCGTCGATGACCAGCGCGGCACCGACACTGAAGGCGGCCAGCGCGATGATCTGCGGCAACCACGGACGCAGCGCGTACCAGCCGGCGCGGGTGGCACCTGCGCTGGCCTGCAGCGGCTGCCGCAGCGCGGGCGCCAGGGCCAGCACAGTCGCCAGCAGCAGCGGCAGCACGTAGTAGCTGACGCGGTAGATCAATGCCGCCGCCAGCACCGCAGCCGGCGCTACCTGCGGCAGCAGCTTCAGCAGGCTCCACTCGAACACGCCAAGGCCGGCCGGTACCGTCGACACCAGGCCGGCCAGCACGGCGACCAGATACAGGCCGACGAAACCGGGCAGGCCGGTCGGCGTGGAATCGGGCAGCAGCACATAGAACGCGGCACTGGCCAGGACCAGTTCGACCACGCTCAACACGGTGACCCCGAGCATGGTGCGCCGGTCGGGCAGCCACAGGCCATGGCCGAAGATGCGGAACTGGCGACCGTTGCGGCCGACCAGGACGAAGGTGGCCGCATAGGCGAGCAGCGCGACGATGCCGACCACGCGCACCGCGCCGGGGTCCAGCGGCAGCGCAAGCGCGGCAGCTGCCGGCTCCATGCACAGCGCAACGCCGATCAGCAGCCACGCGCCGAAGATGAAGCCGAGCGTGCTCATCAGCACCACCTGGCCGATCTGCGCCAGGTCCAGGCCGGCACTGCGGTAGCCGCGCAGGCGCACTGCGCCGCCGGTGAGGGCGGCAAAGCCCACGGTCTGGCCCAGGGTGTGGGCGAGGAAGGCGGTGATGCCGATCCGTGCCGGGTGCACGCGGATACCACTGCGGCGCAGGCCGATCGCATCGAAGCCGATCAGGCAGGCGTAGCTGGCCAGGCCGAGCAGCACGGTCAGCGCGATCTGCGCAGCGCTGAGCTCGCGGAAGGCCTGGCGGATGGCGCGGTAGCCATGCTCGTCGAATTCGCCGGCCAGCCCATGCAGGGCCAGCGCGAGGATCAACAGCGGGACGACGATGGTGACGACCCGCTTCCAGGTCGGTGTGGAAGGGGAGGCAGTGGAATCGGTGGGTGCGGTCATCGGCGCAAGGGTGCGTCAGAAAGGGCGAGGGCGGTGTCAACGCAGGCGTGGCGCATCGTGCGCCTGTCCACGCCGTTTGACCAGCACTGCCGCTGTGCTGGTGGTGGCGGTATCCAGTGGCCGCACCGGGCACACACTTCCAACGCCGGCTGGGTGAGAATGCAGTCCAGACCACCCGCAGGAGCCACGCCCATGATGGAGCGTTACGACGTCGGACCGCGCATGTCCGAGATGACCGTGTACAACAAGGTCGCCTACCTTTCCGGCCAGATTCCGGAAGACACCAGCCAGGACATAACCGGCCAGACCCGGCAGGTGCTGGCCGAGATCGACAAGCTGCTGGCGCTGGTGGCCAGTGACCGCCAGCACGTGCTGCGTGCGGAGATCTTCCTGGCCGACATGGCCGATTTCGAGGGCATGAACAAGGCGTGGGACGAGTGGGTGGTGGAGGGCGCGACCCCGGCCCGCGCCACGGTTGAAGCCAAGCTTGCGCACGCCGAATGGAAGGTCGAAATCATCGTTACGGCGGCAGTGCCGTAATGAGCGGACAGGGGTCAGATCCCGTTTCCTCCGGAAAAGGGATCTGACCCCGTTTGCCGAATGGCTGACGCTGCAACATCCGTTACAGCTGCGGCTGCAGTCGTGTGCTTGCCTGCGTGCACAAGGCCAGGCAGGCCAGCATCAGGCCTTCCATGACCCGGTCGCCGACGTACTCCTCCGGCGCGCCATTCTGCCGGGTGCGTTCGGCGGCCAGCAGGACCTCCTGCACCACGCGCAGCCCGGCCAGCGCGCAATCGGCATCGGCCAGCGCCATGCACCGGCTGGGAAGTTGATGCCGCTCCGGCCACGGCTGACCGTCAGCGGCGGCGCCGGTACCGATGCGCCGCAGGGTCGCAACCAGCGTGGTGGGATCAAGCGATGGCGACGGTTCCGTGTCCTCGTCGGCGTCTGCCGGGCCGAGGTAGGCGTGCAGATGGGGGAAATCCGATGCGTTCATGGCAAGGCTCCGTGCAGGACAGACGGTAGCCGCCACTCAAAGGTGGCGGACGGAGACGTGGCTCGAAAACCGGGACGCAAGACGAAACCGGTGGACCCGAAAGCCCCCACGCCCCGCCCGCCATGACCGGCAGACGGATTGCCAGCCGGCGCCACGCAAGGTGACGCCGGCTGGCAAGCGTAAACAACATCTTGCGTCGCGGGTTTTCGACACCCGGCCACCCTTTTTCGGCGGCTCACCATCTGTAAACCCGTCGTAGCGGAATGCCAATCAGACAAGTTGCAATGCCCGCAACGTCAGGAGGTTTCCGGCATTTTTGCATGCTGTTAAGCCGCCTCGAACGCAGGTGGCGCCACGGTCGCGATAGACCGAGCAATCTGCGACATGCATCGTGATTCGATAGTCGCCAGCGTGCGCAGGCAAGGTCGATTGCGACGACGGTTCATGACATCGGACAGATAGTGCGGACCAAGGTCCGCACCCACCAACACCCCAGCCATAGCATTGCAGTTGCTCGCCCGTCCGCCGCGAACAGCTGTCAGGGGCTGGTGGGCGGGGGCAAGCGGGACCGTTGGCGCCATGGGCCAGGCGCATGCGCCTGGCGGGTTGGGCAGGACGCCCAACCCAGGTCTTGCCGTGTGCGCAGGATAGCGCACACGAGCAAGGCGCCATCGAGCCCCCATGGATGGGTTCACGGCGTGTCCCGCTTGCCCCCGCCCACCCGCCCAGATCATCAAACCCAGGCAGCCGACGCTCCCAGCTGTTGCCGTTGCTCTCAGCGCAACGCGACGCCGCGGCGTCGCAAAAAAAACCTACACCAACACCAGCTCGATGCAATCCACCGGACAAGGTGGAATACACAACTCGCACCCCGTGCACAGATCCGCAATCACCGTGTGCATGTACTTCGCCCCGCCGACGATCGCATCCACCGGGCACGCCTGTATGCACTTGGTGCAACCGATGCAGTCAGCCTCCACGATCAACGCCACCTGCGGCGCCTTGTGCTCGCCCCGCGATCGATCAAACGGCAGCGCCGGCACACCCAGCACCTGCGCCAACGCCCGCGCACCGGCATCGCCGCCCGGCGGACAACGATCCACGCCAGCCTCGCCACGTGCCATCGCCTGCGCATACGGGCGACAGCCGTCGTAGCCGCATTGCCCGCATTGGGTCTGCGGCAGCAAGCGGTCCAGGCGTTCGGTCAGGGGTGGAATCAGGCTCATGCGTGGCGAAGGCTGCGCGTGTGGTTACTTCAGGGGTTTGCCGCGGTACCAGCGCTCGTGCGCCAGGGCCAGCATCGGACGATCCTCGGCGCTGTCACCGTAGGCATGGATGCGTGTGTAGCGTGACAGATCGAACTGGCGACGGATGTGCTCGACCTTGCGTGGGCCACAATCGCCACCGGCGTAGCGGCCGGTCAGGCGTCCGCTTTCGCTTTCCAGCCGATTGCAGATCAGCTGCAGGCCCAGTTGTTCGCACCATGGCCGCAGGTACAGGTCCAGTGAACCGGATACCACCACCACGGTGTGCTGCTGCTCCTTGTGCCAGCGGATCTGCTCCAGCATTTCCGGGCGCACGACATCGGGCAGGAACTCGCGGGAGAAGCCCGCAGCCAGCGTCTCGATGTCATCGGCGTGGCGCTCGCTGAAGGTCAACCGGGTCACCCGTGCGCGGATGCGCTCGGCGGAGATCAGTTTCAGCTTGTAGGCCAGCAGCCACGGGCCGACTTTCCACCAGGCCTGTGCCAGCTGTTCGGCGGTGGCGACCCGGCGCAGGAAGCGGCCATAGGTGTCGCAGGTGGTGACAGTGTGGTCGAAGTCGAACAGCGCCAGTTCCAACGCAGCATCTCCCATCACGGTACCTCCCTTCGCGGTGCTCATGACCGGGCGCGGCCAGGGCCGCGCCCGTACTGCATCAACGAACCGGCATGCCCGGCTGCGCGCCGCTGTCGGCGTCCAGCAGCGCCAGCGCGCCGCCATCGAAACCGGCAGACAGGATCATGCCTTCGCTCAGGCCGAAGCGCATCTTGCGCGGTGCCAGGTTGGCGATGAACACCACGCTGCGGCCGACCAGGGCTTCCGGCTCGCCGTAGCTGGCGCGGATGCCGGAGAAGATCTGGCGCTTGCCGAGGTCGCCGGCATCCAGTTCGAAACGCAGCAGCTTGTCCGAGCCTTCCACGAACTCGCACACCAGCACCTTGCCGATGCGCAGGTCGAGCTTGGCGAAGTCGTCGATGCCGATGTAGGCCGGCGCGTCGGCGCTCTTTGCTTCGTCCTTGGCCACCACCGGTGCGGCAGGCTTGCTTGCTTCAACCTTGGCAGCGGGGGCGGCGGGGGCGGCGGGGGCAGCGGCGGTCAGGGTGTCCTTGGAGGCGTCGATCATGGCGTCAATCTTCTTCGGGTCGATACGGGTGAACAGCGGGGTGTAGTCGGTGATGCGGTGGCCCAGCAGCGGCTGCGCCAGCTCGGTCCAGTCATTCACCGGCGCGGCCAGGAAGGCCTCGGCCTGCGCCGCGGTGGCCGGCAGCACCGGCTTCAGGGCGGTGACCAGTACGCGGAACAGGTTCAGGCCCTGGCTGCAGACCGCCTGCAGCTGCGCATCGGCGCCTTCCTGCTTGGCGATCACCCACGGCTTGACGTCGTCGATGTAGCGGTTGGCTTCGTCGGCCAGGGTCATGGTCAGGCGGATTGCCGCGGCCGGGTCGTTGCGCTCGTACGCCTCACGGATCGGCGCCAGGCCATCGACGAAGCGCTGGTACTGCGCCGCGTCGGGCAGCTGCGCGGCCAACTGGCCATCGAAGCGCTTGCTGATGAAACCGGCGCAGCGGCTGGCGAGGTTGACGAACTTGCCGACCAGATCGGCGTTGACGCGCGCGATGAAGTCGCCCAGGTTCAGGTCGAGGTCGTCGACGCCGCCACCGGATTTGGCGGCGAAGTAGTAACGCAGTGCCTCCGGCTCCAGGCCGGCATCGAGGAACGTACGCGCCATCACGAAGGTGCCGCGCGACTTGCTCATCTTCGCGCCATCGACGGTCAGGTAGCCGTTGACGTGCAGGCGGGTCGGCGCGCGGTGGCCGGTGCCGTGCAGCACCGCCGGCCAGAACAGGCCATGGAAATTGACGATGTCCTTGCCGAGGAAATGATGCAGCTCGGTGCTGGTGCCCGCGCGCAGGTGCGCTTCGAAGTCCTCGCCGATCCTGCTGCACAGGGTCTGGAAGCTGGACAGGTAGCCGATCGGCGCGTCCAGCCAGACGTAGAAGTACTTGCCCGGCTGGCCGGGAATCTCGAAACCGAAGTACGGCGCATCGCGTGAGATGTCCCACGCACGCAGGCCGCCTTCGGCGTTGAGCCATTCACCCAGCTTGGCCTTCACGCCCGGCAGGGCGACATCGCCGGCCAGCCAGTCGCGCAGGAAGCCGTCGAAGTGGCCGACCTCGAAGAAGAAGTGCTCCGAATCGCGCATTTCCGGGGTGGCCCCGGAGATCACCGAGCGCGGCTCCTTCAGGTCGGTCGGCGCATAGGTGGCGCCGCAGACCTCGCAGTTGTCGCCATACTGGTCGGCGCTGCCGCAGTTCGGGCAGATGCCCTTGACGTAGCGGTCGGGCAGGAACATGCCCTTGGCCGGGTCGTAGAACTGCGCCACCGAACGGCGGCTGATGTGGCCGGCCGCTTCCAGCTTCAGGTAGAACGCTTCGGTCAGCGCCTTGTTGGCGGCGGAATTGGTCGAGTCGTAATGGTCGAAGGCGACGCCGAAAGCGGCGAAATCGCGCTCGTGGCTGGCCTGGATGTTGGCGATGAAGGTTTCCGGGGTGACCCCGGCCTTTTCCGCAGCCAGCATGATCGGCGTGCCGTGGGTGTCGTCGGCGCACACGAACCAGGCCTTGCCGCCACTCATTCGACGCGCCCGCACCCAGATGTCAGCCTGGATGTAGCCGACCAGGTGGCCCAGGTGCAGTGGGCCGTTGGCGTAGGGCAGGGCGGTGGTGACGAGCGCGGTACGGGTCATGGTCACGGGGTGCAGCCAGGGGGAACCGGGGATTATCGCATGCCCGCAACGCGGTGACCCGGCCGGAGCCGGGTCACCAGGGCATTGCCGGGGCCGTGACGCTTACTCGCGGACCCAGGTCTGCGCGCGGCAGATGAAGGCGATGCAGCCGGACACGTCCAGCTTGCCGCCACCCGGCTGCAGCTCGATCTTCGAGCGATAGGTCTTGCCGTTGGCCGGGTCGAGGATGGTGCCACCGGACCACTTGCTGGTGGTGCCCTTGTCCTGGCTCAGGTTCCAGAGAATGGTCATGCCCTTCACCGGCTTGTTCTTGTTGGCGCCCTCGCAACCATCGCAGACCGGGTTCGGGCCCTTGTCCGAGTGCAGGATCTCGACCACCTTGCCGGACAGCGTGCCGTTGGCGGCCTGGCTGATCTCGACGATCGACTTCACCTTGCCGGTCTTGTCGTCGATGGTCTTCCAGCGGCCGGCGGCACTGTCGGCGGCCTGCGCGGAAAGCGCGGCCAGGCACAGCGGCAGCGCCAGCAGCAGGGTCTTGAAGGTCTTGCGCATGGTCCCCTCCCAGGGTTCATTCCGGCACGATGCCGGTACGGGTCGACTGTATACCCATTCGGCGGGGTATGGGGAAGGGGGGCTTTGGCCGGGCTGCGCCCGGCACCCGCTACGGCAACGGCAACGGCAACGGCAACGGCGTGCATTCCGTGGGATGGCGGGGTGGGTCCGGTTGCGGGGGACGCCGTAAACCCGTCCTTGGGGGCTTGGCCGCGGCATCCATGCCGCGGACACCCCCGCAACCGGACCCACCCCGCCTTCGACAGGTTCCGCGATCGGTTGGAATGGCGTTGCCTGCTCTTGGTGGGTGTCGACCTTGGTCGACACGCAGATCCATGCCATGCGTGGATGAATTTCCGCGATTGAAAATCGCTCAACCGATCTCGTACAGCTCCAGCGGTAGGTCGTCGGGGTCGGCGAAGAAGGTGAAGCGGCGGCCGGTGTACTCGTCCACGCGGATCGGTTCGCATTCGACGCCGTGGCGGGCCAGGCGTTCGACGAAGGGTTCCAGCGCGGCTACCCGGAACGCGAGATGGCGCAGGCCCTGGGCTTCGGGGCGGCTGGGCCGTGCGGGGGGCGAGGGGAAGGAGAACAGTTCCAGCTGGCCGCCATCGGGCAGGGCCAGGTCCAGTTTCCACGAGTCGCGTGCCGCGCGGTGGTTCTCGGCCAGTATGCGCAGGCCCAGCACGCGCACGTAGAAGTCTTTCGAGCGGGCGTAGTCGCTGCAGATCAGTGCGGCATGGTGGATGCCCAGCAGGCCGGTGGTCGTGGTGGTCATTGCAGGGTGTCCAGCCAGCGCCGGGCGATCTTCAGCGCCAGCGGATAGGGTTCGGGGGCGTTGCGGTTGCTCAGCACGATGACTGTCAGGCGCTTGTCCGGGTAGCGCAGGATCACGTTGCGGAAGCCGATGCTCTCGCCGCTGTGCCAGTGCATGCGGCCGTTCAGCCGCCAGCCGAAGCCGTAGTGCGGTACGTCCGCTTCGGTGGTGGCGGTGGCCGGGCTGAACATGGCCTTGCGTGATGCGGCCGACAGCAGGCGGTCGTCGTACAGGGCCGCGTCCCAGCGGGCGAGGTCGTCCAGCGAGGAGTAGATGCCACCATCGCCGAGCACGGCGCTGGTGGTGCTCTGGTCGGTACGTTGCCAACGTCCGTCAACTTCGCTGTAGCCATAGGCACGCTGCGCGACCTGGTCGACCCCGTCCTGGTGGGCCACTGTGTGCGCCATGCCCAGCGGCTGGAAAATGCGCTGCTGCAGGAAGCTGGCAAAGTCGCTGCCGGCGGCGCGGCCGACGATCAGCGCCAGCAGTGCGTAGCCGCTGTTGCTGTAGCGGTACTGGCTGCCGGGTGCGAAGGCGAGTCGATCTTCGCGGGCCAACAGCGCCAGCACATCGGTGTCGTGCACCTGCCGGGTGTCGGCAGGGTCCATCAGGTCTTCGTAGTCCAGCAGGCCGCTGGTGTGCGACAGCAACTGGCGCAGGGTGATGCCGGCAGCAGCGGGCGGCAGTTCCGGCAGCCAGTGCCGCGCGGGCTGGTTCAGCGCCAGGCGACCGTCCTCGACCAGCAACAGCACCGCCGCAGCGGTGAACTGCTTGCTGACCGAGGCCAGGCGGAAGTTGCTGGCCGGCGTGACTGCGCTGCCATCTTCAACCACGGCCAGGCCGTAGCCGCGACGGAACACCGGCTGCCCGTCGTGCAGCACCAGCACCGCTGCGCCCGGCACCTGGCCGTCGTAGGCCTGCATCAGTCCATCGATGCCTGCATCCGGCGGTGCCTGCGGTGCCGCTGCCAACGCTATCGACGGCAGCAGAGCGAGAACCGTGGCACACAGCAGGGCGGCAGGGCGCATGGCAGCTCCTTGGCGGTCAGGGCGCGGGCGCAGGCGTTGCAGCGGCCGGCTGCGCCAGCCAGCGTTCGATCTTGTGGTCCAGTACATCCAGCGGCATCGAACCGTCCTTCAGCACTTCGGCATGGAAGCGGCGCAGGTCGAACGCAGCGCCCTGGCGCGCCTTGGCCTTGTCGCGCAGGGCGATGATCGTGGTCAGGCCGGCGACGTTGGACAGCGCCTGCCCAGGCTGGGCCATGATGCGTTCCACTTCCGCGTTGGCATCGTCAGCGCTCATGTCCACGGTTTTCTGCAGATAGGTGACGGCCTGCTGCTTGCTCCAGCCCTGCGCATGCACGCCGGTATCGGCGACCACGCGCGCGGCGCGCAGCAGGCGCGAATACAGATAGCCGATGCGGTCGTACGGATCGGTGTACGCGCCGAGCTCGTCGCCCAGGGTTTCCGCGTACAGGCCCCAGCCTTCGACGAAGGCGAGGTCACCACCGAGGCGGCGGAAGCGCGGCAGCTTGGTCAGTTCCTGCTGCAGGCCCAGCTGCACATGGTGGCCGGGAATGGCTTCGTGCAGGTACTGCACCGGCACGTTCCAGCGCTTGCGGCTGGGCAGGTCGCGGGTGTTGACGAACAGCACGCCGGGTTGTCCCGGCGGCGACGGCTGGTAGGAGGCTGCGGCGGCGGTCATGGCACGCTCCGGTTCCACTGCACGGATCTGCAGCGGCGCCTTCGGCAGGGTGTCCAGTACCTGCGGCAGGCGTGCATCGACCTGCTGCTGCACCTGCCGGTAACGGTTGAGCAGCGCGTTGGCATCGCTGTACTGGAACTGGCGGTCGTTGCGCATGCTGCGCAGCAGCTTGGCCTGCGAACTGCGCAGCTTGCCGTCGCGCATCACCGTGGTGATCTGCGCCTGCAGCTCCTGCACACGCTGCTCGCCCAGCGCATGCAGCTGCGCGGCGGTCTGCTGGCTGGCGGTGGTCTGCACGATCAGGTTGGCGTACCAGGCCTGGCCGTCGGGAAGTGCGCCAAGGCCGCTGCTGCTGCGCGTGGCAGGCAGGTATTCGGTGGCGATGAAGCCACGCAGGGCGCGGTAGGCCGGCATGATGCGCAGTTCGATCATGCGCTTGTACTCGGCGCTGATGCGCGCCTTGTCTTCGGCGGAGATGGACTCGGGCATGGTCCGGATCGGCGACCAGAAGATGCTCTCTTCGGCGGTCGGCTTGATCACCGCGTCCAGCTGCGGCAGTACCTTTTCCATCAGGTCGCGCGGCTGCACCACGCCGGCCTTCACGCCCTGGCGCATGTTGTCGATGGCCTGCTCGAACAGGTCGGGGATGCCCAGCGAGCGTCGCGACCAGGTGTCGTAGTCCTTGGCCGTATTGAACGGCTGTGCGCCAGCACCGGCGCCGAGGATGGCCATGATGCTGCCGACGTTGTAGTACTGGCTGATCGGCATCATCCAGCTCGGATAACGTTCGGCGGCCAGCGAAGCGCGGGCATCACGCACGAAGATCTCGTAGCTGAGCAGGTCCTGCCCCTGCAGGCCGTCGCTGCCGATCTTCTCGACCTTGCCCAGCCATTCGGTGGTGAAGTCGTGCGATTGCTGGCGCCACGCGGCAGAAAGGATGTTGGGCAGCTGGTCGTTGTAGCGCGGCTCGCCCTGGAAGGTGGCCTGCAGCGGGTTCAACCGCATGGAGGCATCCCAGTATTCGTCGTACAGCCGCTCCAGCTGCACCTGCTTGGGCACCGCACGGGCAGGGGCGACCGGGCGCGGCGCGGCGCGGCGCGCCGAACTGCCGCGGGCGGGCGTGGTGGCACGTGTGCCGGCGCGGGCCTTCGGCTTGGCCGCCTGGCGGGTCTGCGCGGCGGCGGGGCGGCTGCCCTTCTTCTTCGCTGCTTCGGCCGGCGGAACGGCGCTGAACAGGAACAACGCGGCGATGGCGGCGGCCAGGACGCGGGGGGAATACGGCATCAAGAAGCTTCCGTGGAACACAGACCGTGGAGCTTGCACGATCCGCGCGCGTACGGCCAGCGTGGGGGCGCAGTCAGCTTGTGCGTCGCTGGGGCTTCAGTCAGCCGCGGCCGCAGCGCGCAGGTCGGCGGCGCGGTGTTCGCCCAGATAGCGGGTGATTGCACGCCGCATCAGGTACAGCAACGGAATCAGGGCGATCGCAAAGCCCATCTTGTAGACATAGTTGACACTGCTCACTGCCAGGAACAGCGATGTCGGCCAGTGCTGCGGGCCAAGCACGAAGGCGATCCAGATCACCACGAAGCTGTCCACCAGCTGCGAGACCGCGGTGGAACCCGTGGCACGCAGCCATACATGGCGCTCGCCGGTTGCCTGGCGGATGCGGTGGAACACCGCCACGTCGATCAACTGGCCGAACAGGAACGCCACCAGCGAACCGGCGATGGTCCACATGCCCTGTCCGAACACCGCCGCGAACGCGGCCTGGTAATCGGGCACGCCGTGGGCATCCATCGAGGTCACCCACCAGCTGGCCGGTGCCAGCGAGATCGCCGCGAAGGCGAACAGGAAACCGTAGGCGATCAGCACCACCGCCAGCCACGAGATGAAACGCACCCCGCGCTTGCCGAAGAATTCGTTGATGGTGTCGGTCATGATGAACACCACCGGCCACAGCAGCGTGCCGGCGGTGAAGCTCAACGAGCCGGTCTGGCCGAACAGGTTCCAGTTCAGCGGGTCGATGCCGAGGGTGTCTTCCAGGGCGAAGATCTTCACCCCGATCAGTTCGGCCAGCACCGCGTTGCCGCAGAAGAACGCAGCCAGCACGATGAACAGCAGGACCGCGCGGTCCTGCAGCGGGCGCGCGTGCGACGCCTCGCTCATTCGGAACGATCGCCGGCGCGGGTGAACGGAACGCTGGCTGGTGCCACTGCACCGCCGGAAATGATGAAGCTCATCGCCTGGTCCACCGTCCAGTCGGTCGGGGTGAGCAGTTCGACAGGCACGATCTCCAGATAGCCGGAGGTCGGGTTCGGCGTGGTCGGCACATAGACGGCCGCCAGTTCGCGGTCGGTGCCCTGTTCCTTGATGACCCGGGTGACCAGGCCCACCGACTTCATGTCGCGGTGCGGGAAGTCGATCAACACCACGCGCTGGGTACTGCCCGGTTCGGTCTGCAGCATGTCCAGCAGCTTCTTGGCGCTGTCATAGATGATGCTGGCCAGCGGAATGCGCTTGATGACCGCGCCGACCCAGCGCAGCAGGCGCTGGCCGACCACGCGGCGGCTGGCCACGCCCACCGCCAGGATCACCAGCAGGGTGGCCAGCAGGGCAATGGTGTTCTGGATCCATTCGGCGCGGACCCAGCCGAGGTAATGCGGGAAGCTGGTCGCGATCTGTTCGGACAGCGGCACCACCAGCGGGCTGGAGATGCCCGACAGCAGCACGAACACGAATTTGACCACCACCCAGGTCAGCCAGATCGGCAACAGGGTCAGCAGGCCGGTCAGGAACAGGCGCTGCAGGGAGGGACGGGGAACCAGGGCGGGGGCATCGAGCGACATGCGCGCATTGTAGCGGTCGCGGCCGCTCGTTTACGCTGCCCGTTGGCGGCGCTGGCCATGCAGGGAAGGGATGCTGTGTTGAGGATGCTGCGGTGGTTGGGCTGGGCAATGCTGGGTCTGCTGGTGATCGCCATCGCGGCATGGCTGCTGTCGAGGTTCTGGCCGTTGTCGGCCGCCCAGCGGGAGGATGTCCGCC
Organism: Stenotrophomonas sp. MYb57; assembly: GCF_002966815.1. Classification (NCBI taxonomy): domain Bacteria; kingdom Pseudomonadati; phylum Pseudomonadota; class Gammaproteobacteria; order Lysobacterales; family Lysobacteraceae; genus Stenotrophomonas; species Stenotrophomonas sp. MYb57. Next base: position 3,380,138 of record NZ_CP023271.1, on the reverse strand, counting down.
TGCTTGAAGCCGCGCATCGCAGCGAGGGCAGGAACGGCTTCGCCCTGCTGTGGACGCTGCCCTTCGATGGGCTGGACCTGGCCCAGCGTGAGGCGGCATTGGCCGAAGATCTGCAGCGCTGGCAGACGGCGCCCACGCACACGTCGCAAGCGTCGGTGCTGGCCGCCAGGCACGCACCATTGAATCCGGGCCGCTCAGGTCGTTGTGCAGTCGGGCCGGTCGGCTGCCTGGCACAGGTACGCGCTGATCCGCAGCGCTTCGCTGACGCCCACGCCGGGCATGCCGGCCTGCATGAGCGACTGGCCCGGATGGCGGACTACGATCGCTTCGATTCCCCGTTCAGGCCCAGCGGAAGCGAGCTGCTGCCTCTGCCGGCCTACGCGCCGCTGCTGGATGGGGCTAGTGCACAGGCATTGGCCTATCTGCAGGGCGATGTTGCCGGTGCCATCGAGGGCAGCTGCAGCGCGGTGCGGTTTGGTCGGCGGATGATGCGGACCGGCAGCACGCTGGTGGACAGCATGATGGGCGCCGCCGTGGTGCGGACCCATGCCGCACTGCTTGGCGAGATGCTGGTCGAGCAATCGCCGGATTACGCGCTGCCCGTCCCCTGCGAGGCGGCGCTGCAGCCACTGGACGCGAACGAACAGAGCCTGTGCCAGGCAATGCAGGGCGAATTTGCGATGAACAAGGCGGCGGTGGAAGCGTCCACGCAGACAGCAGGCAGCCGTCTGCTGCTGGATCGCGACCACACCCTGGCCCGGATCGCCGGCAATTTCGGCTGGGCATGCCGGCCTGCTGCAGCCACGGCGCTGGCGGCCGACGTCCCGCTCCCTGTGTCGCCACCACTCGGATGGGATGTGCGCTGCATGGCCAACCCGTTGGGATGCACATTGAGCGCCATCGCCGGGCCGTCCTATGCGCCGTACGCGGCGCGCAGCCAGGACACGGCGGCGATGATCCGCCTGCTCGGCGCGCAGCGCTGGCTGCGGCAGCAGCCCGGGCCCGCCGACGAGGCGCTGGCGCGGTTGCCGGCGCAATGGCGTTCGCACGCCCGCACGCCCGAGGTGTCTGCCGATGGCCGCTACCTGCAGGTGCTGCGGCGCGGACCTGCGCGCGAAGGCGAAGGCCCGCATCTGTCGATGCCGTTGCGGGCGGATTGACCCGCGCTCAGCCGCCGTCGCCGAGCGGATTGAACGCCCAGCCATCACCGACGCTGTCCAGCGTCCAGTGCTTGCGGTCACGCAGGGTCTGCCAGCGCACCTGTTCCTTGTCGTCCTGCATGCTGCCTTCGGTCAGCTTCACCTTGCCGGTGGAGTAGTTCACGCTGAGGCCCTCGGTCTGCCCGGAATTGCGCATCATCGTGTCGCGGTCGTAGCCGATCAGCGCGAAGTTGCCTTCCTGCCAGCGGAACGTGAACGTGGTGGTGCCCATCGACCAGCTGCCCGCGCTGGAGAACGAGTACAACCCAACCCGCAGTGCGCCGCGCTGGATCGACACGCCGGTGCCTTCGGCCAGCGCATCGCTGAGCACGGGCGAGTCCGGCCGTGGAATGAGCGTGTGGTTCTGCGCGGCCAGCACGTAACCGGACGGTCGCGCGAAGGCGATGGCGAGGATGCGCGGGTTGCTGTCATACGGCGAAGGGCCAAACCCATCGTGTTCGATGATGTTGCGCGGGTCCTGCTGGCGCAGCACCAGCGCGAGGTCTGCGCGCCCGTCCTGGTCGAGGTCGCCTTCGATCCTGTATTCCAGCGTCCAGCCGGCAGGTACGAAACCCTCGGCCGTGGCGGCGTGCGCGGGCACGGCGGGATAGCGCACCGGCGGCACGTCCAGTGCAGTGGCGGCGAAGGGCAGGGCGGTCAGTGCCGCAGCAAGGAAGAAAAGGCGCATTGCAGCCTCCATGGCAGGGCTGCAGAGGATAGCCGGGCGTCAGCCGGCCCGCTTTACCGTGCGTGTGGCTTCAGGCGCACATAGACCTGCTTGCGTACCTGCGCGACCACCTCGCCGGCTTCGTCGACCACGTCGTTGCTGAACCAGCGCAGCACTTTTTCGCCACCGGCCGCCGCCGTGCGCAGTTCATCCAGCAGTGCATCGTCGATGCGGAAAGACGTGCGCACCGTTCCACGACCGGGCTTGAGGAAATCGATCGCACCGGCGCGATCCCAGACGTAATAGTCGCGGCCCAGCGTGTGCATCAGGCCCAGCATCCAGAACGGATCGGTCATCGCAAACAGGCTGCCACCGAAGTGGGTGCCGACGTAGTTGCGGTTCCAGGGGCGCAGGCGCAGTTCCACGTCGATCTGCCGGTAGTCCGGGGTGATCCGGGTGACATGGATGCCGGTGAACAGGAACGGTGGCCACAGGTTGATGCCGAAGCGGAACGTGCTGGCTTTCATGCGGGAACCGGGCAGGGGACGGGGCGCCCAGTCTAACCATTCGCATGCGTATGTTGTAGCCCGCAGCGCCCCGACAGGCCTGCCGGGCGTTAGGGTCCGGGCGTGCCGCCGTCGATCACGTAGCCGTCGCGGCCATTGTCCTTGGCCCGGTACAGCGCGTTGTCGGCGCCTTCGACGAAATGATGCGGTTGCAGGTCGCCGTCAGGCACACGGGTGTAGACGCCGATGGTCAGGGTGACGCCTGTGTCGCTGCCATCGCCGGGCGGCGGCAGGGCGCGGATGCAGGAGATCAGGTCTTCGATCACCTGCCGCGCGCCTTCAACCGGGGTGTCGGGCAACACCAGTGCGAACTCGTCGCCGCCGTAGCGGGCAGCCATGTCGCGGGGGCGCCGGGCATGCGCCTGGATCAGGCGGGCCACTTCGCACAGCACGCGATCGCCGACCTGGTGGCCATGACGATCGTTGTGGTGCTTGAAGTGGTCGACGTCGATCAGGGCCAGGGTCAGTGGCTTGCCACTGCGGCGTGCCGCATCGCATTCCTGTTGCAGCGACTGTTCGAAGCGCAGGCGGTTGCCCAGTCCGGTCAGCGCATCACGGTTGGCCTGGCGGTGCCAGGAGGCGATGCGCCAGGTCGCCCACGCCGTCAGCACCAGCACGACGCCGAGCAGGGCGCTGGCCGGCGCCCACCAGAGGCTGCCGGTGCGCAGCAGCAGCCAGCTCAGCAGCGGCGCGGCCGGCAGCGAGCACAGCGCAACCACCCAGGGCAGGCGCAGCCCGAGCAGCAGCACGCACATGGCCACCAGCAGGCCGGCCAGGGCGTCCTGCCAAGCGCGGGGCAACACGTTGATCTGCTTGTCCTGCAGCAGCATCGAGGCGATGTTGGCCTGGTACTCGCTGCCGCTCATCCAGTATTCGCGGGTGGTGGGTGTCAACAGGCGGAGGGCGATGCCGCTGGCGGTCATGCCCACCACGATGCGCCTGCCACGCAGCATCGAGGCATCCACGCGCCCTTCCAGCACATCGGCGTAGGACACCTGCGGCAAGCGTTCCGGTGGCCCGGCATAACGCACGCGTACGTAATCATTGCGGCGCCATTGATAGGGCGAGTCCAGCGCCGGGTCGGGGTCGGGCAGGCCCTGTGCGCGTTGCGGCGGCAGGCCGGTCAACGCCAGGCCGAGTGCCGGCCAGTGCGCCTGGCCGATGCCGGCGTGCAGGTAGGCCCCGCGGGCGACACCATCGCCGTCGACTTCAACGTCGCTGTGGCCGATGGCGGCAGCGCTGGCGGCAATCAGCGGGATCGGCAGCATCTCCTCGGCCATGCGGTCGCCGGCGGCCGGCGCGGCCAGCACTGGCAGTACCACACGGCCGTTGCGACGGATCGCCGCTGCCAGCTCGGCATCCTGGCGCGCATCGCGACGGTCGGGCTCGGACAGCATGAGGTCCAGCGCGACGCGCTCGGCACCGGCGTCGGTCAAGCGGTCCAGCAGGCGGGCATGCATCGAGCGCGGCCACGGCCACTGGCCCAGCCGCTGCAGGCTGCCTTCGTCGATGGCCACGATCAGCACGCTGGGGTCGGGGCGGTAATCCCAGCTGCCGACCATCAGGTCGTACGCGCTTTCGTCCTGCCGCCACAGCCACTGGCCATGGCTGACCACCGCCGTCGCTACACCCGCCAGCAGGGCCAGCAGGATCCGTCGCGACCACGGCAGCGGCGAGCGCCTCACAGCAACAGCCACAGCAGCAGGGCACCACCGCTGGCGCCGTAGCACAGGCGACACGGCAGCTTGACCTGCTGGGCGGGCGAGAACGGTCCAGCATGGCCGTCGTCATCAATGTACTGCACGCGGATGTGCAGCGTGCCGCGCCACGGGCGCTTGAAACTGACCTGCGGTTGGTCGACGGTGGTATCGAGCAGCGGCGCGCTGAAGTCGCCGCGGCGATCGACCTGCACGCGGTAGCGCTGCCCGTCGCTTCCCGCCTGCCAGCGCAGGGTCAGCTCGCCATCGACGGCTTCGGGCGGCTGCAGTGCCGGGTCCACCGGTTCATCGGTCAGTTGCAGCGTCACTGCCTGGCCATAGCGACCCTGGTGGCCCTGGTCATCACGCGAAGCGACCCGCCAGTAGTACTGGCCGGGAGGCAGCGGCTGGCCCAGGCGCAGGTCGGTGCCGCCGGTGCTCTGCTCGCGCAGCGGCTGCAGGAACTGCGGCTCGTCGGCCAACTGCAGCACGCTGCTGCTGGCACCGGGCGCCTGGCTCCAGTGGAAGCGGGGACGGTTGCTGTTGACCGCCTGTCCCTGCAGCGGGGAAATGGTCAGCGGCGGTGGCGGCTGGTCGTCGAGGACGAAATCCTCGCTGGCATCCAGGCCTTCCACACCCTGTGCATCCACTGCGCGCAGCAGCAGGCGCAGCGTTCCTGGCGGCAGCTCGCCGATCAGCAGCCGGGTGTCGGCGGTGTCGGCGGCAAACAACAGGATTTCCGGGGTGGCGGCCTGCACCACTTCGACCCGGTAGTGATCGGCGCCGGTCACCGGCTCCCACGCGAGCTGGGCCGGCAGGGCTCCCAGGCGGGTCGCATCGGCACGCAGGCGCGGTGCCGGCAGCAAACCGGAAACCGCTTCGGGCGCCGTTCCGCTGCCCGCGCTGCGGCTGGCCTGGCCGGGGTGCACCAGACGCTGGCCATGCGGGTTGCCGACCTGCACTTTGCCTTCCAGTACTTCGGTGGCACCGGCATGGGCATCATCGCCGGCGCTGACCCGGAACACGGTGCCGCGCACGCTGCTGGTGGCCGTGGGGGCATCGATGATGTAGCGCGAGGCCGGCCCGCGTGCAGGGGTTACCCGGTTGCTGGCGCGCCCCTGCTGCAGGCGCAGGCGGGTATCGACCATGCCGGTGCGGCCATAGCGGCTGAGCTGGTCCAGGCGCAGGCGTGAGTATTCGCGCAGCTGCAAGCGCGACGCATCGGCGAACTCAAGGGTGATGCTGGAATCGGCCTTGGTCTGGATCGCGTCGCCGATGTGCAGCTGTTCGCCTGCGCGCACGGCGCGGCTGCTGCTGCCATCGGCCGCGCTCAGTTCAACCTGCCCACGCACGGCCAGTACCCGCGCCGGGGCGGGCTCAACGCGCAGCCAGCCGATCGGGAAGCGCAGCAGTTCACCCGGCGGCAGCCGGTACGGGTTGTCGATGCGGTTGTGCTGCTGCAGCTGCTGCCAGCCGATGCTGGGCTTGAGGTAGGCCGCGCCGAGATCCCACAGGGTATCGCCGGGGCGGACCCGGTAGTTCCAGTCCTGCGCGCCGGCGAGCGCCGGCCACAGGCAGAGGGCACACAGCAGTGTGCGCAGGAAATACTTGATGAAAGACGACGAGCGGCCAACGGTCACGGATAGCTGTCCCGGCAAAGCGGGGGCGCAGCAGCAAGACCCCATGGCCCCGACCTCATCCCCCCGAACGGATCGTGGCGGCCCTGGGGGCCACCATCGCGGGCATTATTGCCCGCGTTCAGTGCAGGGATTCTGAACGATGCCGGTGCCGTTCAGAACAGCAGGGAGGCCATCCGGCGCCGCGAACGGCCGACCAGGTCTTCATCGGCGATGACGTTGAACGCATCGATCAGGGCCTTGCGCGGCAGTCCTTCCTGGAAACTGCGGTCGATCCGCAGCATCTCCAGGAACTGTTCCAGCGCAGCTTCGTCCTCGCCGGCCAGCAGCAGCTGCACACCCCGCAGGTGGCGTGCCTGCAGATCCTTGCCGTCGGCGGCGATGCGCGCATCCAGCTCCTCGGCGGGCGGGGCATCCTTCAGCGCGGCGGCGAAGGAGAGCCGGGCGCGGCCACGCACGGCGCGGTCGTCGGTGGCCAGGTTGGCGGGCAGGGCATCGATCAGGGTGCCGGCCTCGTCCACGCCGCCGACCTGCAGCAGGGCCAGGGCCAGGTCGAGCTTCAGCTCATCCTTGTCCGGCTCGGCGGCAATCTGCGCGCGCAGCACGTCCACCTGTGCCTGCGGGTCCAGCGGCGCTTCGTCCTGGGCGATGGTGTCGCCGACGTCAGCCGGCACAACGCCATGCTGGGCCAGGAATTCACGCAGCTGGCCTTCCGGCAGGGCGCCGGGGAAGCCGTCCACCAGCTGTCCACCCTTGACCAGGAACACGGTGGGCACCGAACGGATCTGGAAGGCCGCCGCGATCTGCTGTTCCTTGTCCACGTCGACCTTGGCCAGCTCGAACGCGCCGTTGTATTCGCCGGCCAGCTTCTCCAGCATCGGGCCGAGGGTCTTGCACGGCTCGCACCAGGTCGCCCAGAAATCCACCAGGACCGGCGTCTGCAGCGACTTCTGCAGCACTTCCGCCTCGAAGGTGGCAGTGGTGGCATCGAATACGTAGGTCGTCTCGGTCATGGGGCATCGTTCGGCATCTGGAGACCGATTCTATGGTGACGAACCTTGCCGGTCTCAACCCTGCGGTCACGCCCCCCATGAAATCGCGGACGGCTTGGCGCAGGTGCCAGCTGCCGTGACAATGGCCTGATGTTCTCCTGAAGAGTGGCTGCAATGTCCGTGGTTCGGCTGGATCGTTGGGTAGGCATGCTCGCCGCAGCCCTGTTCGTGCTGTCGGTGGCCGGCTTCGGTGCGGCCCTGCCGGACTATTCGCAGGCGATGCATCCGGTGACCTGGCTGGGCGCGCACGGCATCCCCCATGCGCTGGGCTTCAACCTGCTGGGCCTGGTGCTGCCGGGTGCACTGGCGGTGGTCGTGGCCGAGCGCCTGCGCCGGCAGCTGCCGGTGGACGCCGCCTGGACGGCACGCGTGGGCAGCCAGATGCTGCTGCTGGCCGGTCTCGCCTTCATCGCGATGGGCCTGCTGCCGCTGGATTTCGAAGACCAGATGGGCATGCAGGGCCCTGCCAGCAAGCTGCACGCCAGCGTGTGGATGGTCTGGGCACTGGCCTTTGTCGCCGGCAGCGTGATGCTGGGCGCGGCGCGGCTGCGGCATTCCGGCGGGCGCAGGCTGGGCCTGCTGACGCTGGCCTGCGGAATCGGTGCCGGTCTGCTGGCGTTCGGCCTGCCGGGGGTACTGCCGGCGGCGCTGGCGCAGCGGTTGGCCTTTGCCTGCTGGGCGCTCTGGCTGGCCCTGGCCCTGCCTCTGTCGCGCGGGCGCTGAGACGCTTCCCGCAGCCACGCCGCGCGCCGGTCCGGCAGGCAGGATTGGAGCCATTTGCCGCACTGCGGTACGCTGTACCGCTTTGCCGCCGCAACCGCGTGTTACATGACCAGCGTCGAACCCAACGTTTACGATCCGCAGCAGGTTGAATCCGCCGCCCAGCAGTACTGGGATGCTACCCGTGCCTTCGAGGTCGATGAAGCCTCGGACAAGCCGAAGTACTACTGCCTGTCGATGCTTCCGTATCCGTCCGGTGCGCTGCACATGGGCCACGTGCGCAACTACACGATCGGCGACGTGATCAGCCGCTACAAGCGCATGACCGGCCACAACGTCCTGCAGCCGATGGGCTGGGACGCGTTCGGCCTGCCAGCAGAAAACGCCGCGATCAAGAACAAGACCGCGCCGGCCGCCTGGACCTACAAGAACATCGACCACATGCGCAGCCAGCTGAAGTCGCTGGGCTATGCCATCGACTGGTCGCGCGAGTTCGCCACCTGCCGCCCGGACTATTACGTCCACGAGCAGCGCATGTTCACCCGCCTGATGCGCAAGGGCCTGGCCTACCGCCGCAACGCGGTGGTGAACTGGGACCCGGTCGACCAGACCGTGCTGGCCAACGAACAGGTCATCGACGGCCGTGGCTGGCGCTCCGGCGCGTTGGTGGAAAAGCGTGAGATCCCGCAGTGGTTCCTGCGCATCACCGACTACGCCCAGGAACTGCTGGACGGCCTGGATGAACTGGACGGCTGGCCGGACTCGGTCAAGACCATGCAGCGCAACTGGATCGGTCGTTCCGAAGGCCTGGAAATCCAGTTCGATGTGCGCGACGTTGATGGCGCCGCACTGGATCCGCTGCGCGTGTTCACCACCCGCCCGGATACCGTGATGGGCGTGACCTTCGTGTCGATCGCCGGCGAACACCCGCTGGCGCTGCATGCTGCGAAGAACAATCCGGAACTGGCTGCGCTGCTGTCGGAAATGAAGCAGGGCGGCGTGTCCGAGGCCGAGCTGGAGACCCAGGAAAAGCGCGGCATGGATACCGGCCTGCGCGCCGTGCATCCGGTTACTGGTGCCCAGGTGCCGGTTTGGGTCGCCAACTTCGTGCTGATGGGCTATGGCACCGGCGCGGTGATGGCCGTACCGGGCCACGACCAGCGCGACAATGAATTCGCCAACAAGTACAACCTGCCGATCCGCCAGGTCATCGCGCTGAAGTCGCTGCGCAAGGACGAGAGCGCCTACGACGCGACGCGCTGGCAGGACTGGTACGGCGACAAGACCCGCGAGACCGAACTGGTCAACTCCGACGAGTTCGACGGCCTGGACTTCCAGGGCGCCTTCGAAGCGCTGGCCGAGCGTTTCGAGCGCAAGGCCCAGGGCCAGCGCCGGGTGAACTACCGTCTGCGCGACTGGGGCGTGAGCCGCCAGCGCTACTGGGGTTGCCCGATCCCGGTGATCTACTGCGACAAGTGTGGCGCGGTGCCGGTGCCGGAAGACCAGTTGCCGGTGGTGCTGCCTGAAGACGTCAACTTCGTCGGCACCGGTTCGCCGATCAAGGCCGATCCGGAATGGCGCAAGACCACCTGCCCGGACTGCGGCGGCGCGGCCGAGCGTGAGACCGACACCTTCGACACCTTCATGGAGTCGAGCTGGTACTACGCCCGCTACACCTCGCCGGGCGCCCGCGATGCGGTCGACAAGCGTGGCAACTACTGGCTGCCGGTGGACCAGTACATCGGTGGCATCGAGCACGCGATCCTGCACCTGATGTATTTCCGCTTCTACCACAAGCTGCTGCGCGACGCGCGGATGGTGGACAGCAACGAGCCGGCGCGGAACCTGCTGTGCCAGGGCATGGTGATCGCCGAGACCTACTACCGCCCGAACCCGGACGGCTCGAAGGACTGGATCAACCCGGCCGATGTGGAAGTGCAGCGCGACGAGCGCGGCCGCATCACCGGCGCCACCCTGATCGCCGACGGTCAGCCGGTGGTGGTCGGTGGTACCGAGAAGATGTCCAAGTCGAAGAACAACGGCGTGGACCCGCAGGCGATGGTCGGCAAGTACGGTGCCGACACCGTGCGCCTGTTCTCGATGTTCGCGGCACCGCCGGAACAGTCGCTGGAATGGAACGAAGCCGGCGTGGACGGCATGGCCCGTTTCCTGCGCCGCCTGTGGGCACAGGTGCAGAAGCACGCTGCCGACGGCGCCGCACCGGCGCTCGACGCGGCTGCACTGGATGCCAGCCAGAAGGCCCTGCGCCGCAAGACCCACGAGACCATCGGCAAGGTCGGTGACGACTACGGCCGTCGTCACAGCTTCAACACCGCCATTGCCGCGGTGATGGAGCTGATGAACGCGTTGGCCAAGTTCGAGGACGGCAGCGAGCAGGGGCGCGCCGTGCGCCAGGAAGCGCTGCAGGCCATCGTGCTGCTGCTCAACCCGATCACCCCGCACGCCAGCCACGCCCTGTGGCAGGTGCTGGGCCATGGCGAAACGCTGCTGGAAGACCAGCCGTTCCCGCAGGCCGACAGCAGTGCGCTGGTTCGCGACGCGCTGACCCTGGCCGTGCAGGTCAATGGCAAGCTGCGCGGCACGATCGAGGTCGCCGCCGATGCCGCGCGCGAACAGGTTGAAGCGCTGGCGCTGGCCGAGCCGAACGCGGCCAAGTTCCTGGAAGGCCTGACGGTGCGCAAGATCATCATCGTCCCCGGCAAGATCGTGAACATCGTCGCTGCCTGATGTACCTGGCACCGGCCGCCATCGTGGCGGTCGGTGCGTTGTCGCCACGCCGGGCACGCCCGGCCGATGGCCCTGCGTTCACGCGGCCTCGGGCACCCTGTCTGTTGCCGTGATCGCCCGGCTCCGCCAGACTGTCTCCATGACCCGAATCCTGCTTGCCCTCGTTCTCGTCCTCGGCCTCGCCGGCTGCGGTTTCCACCTGCGCAACAAGCTGATGCTGCCGACCGACACGGCGCCGGTGAAGGTGGTCTCCACCGCGCCCTACAGCGAGCTGGTCAAGCTGTTGAACCGCAGCCTGCTGGCATCCGGTGCGCGCTTGGCCGATGAGGACAGCGAGGGCCCCAATGCCCAGCTGCAGGTGCTGTCCGAACGCTGGGGCGACCTGCCCATCGCGATCGACTCGCAGGGCCGCGCGCAGGAATACAGCCTGCGCTATGCGGTGATCTTCATCTTCCGCCGCGAAGACGGCAGCGAGCTGGTGCCGCAGCAGGTGATCGAACTGTCGCGCGACTACGTGTCGCCGCCGACCGACGCCACCGGTACCACCACCGAACGCGAGATCCTGGCCGACGAACTGCGCCGGGAAATGTCGGCCTCGATCATCCGCCGCATCGACAGCGTGGTCCGCGCCGAACTGGAAAAGGGCGGCAGCCTGTCGGCGCCGAAGCCGGTCGAGCACGATCCGGTCGAGCCCGCACCCGCCGTCCAGCACTGAGCCGGGCGCCCGATGGAACTGCGACCGGAACAGCTGGCCGGACAGGGCGCTGACACGGCGCTGGCGCCGGTCTACCTGATCGCCGGTCCGGAAACGCTGCGTGTGCTGGAGGCAGCTGATGCCGTACGTGCCCGTGCACGTGCGGCCGGCATCGACGAGCGCGAAGTGTTCGATGCCGATGGCCGTGATTTCGACTGGAACCAGCTCGACGCCAGCTTCAATGCCCCCAGTCTGTTCAGTGCCCGCCGCCTGGTGGAAGTGCGCCTGCCCAGCGGCAAGCCGGGCAAGGACGGCGGTGAGGTGATCAGCCGGTTCTGCGCCAACCCGGCGCCGGACGTGATCCTGATGATCACCGCCAACGAATGGAGCAAGGCCCACCAGGGCAAATGGGCCGAGGCGGTGAACCGCGTCGGCGTGCTGTCGGTGGCCTGGGCCATCAAGCCGCATGAGCTGTCGGACTGGATCGAACGGCGCCTGCGCAGCAGGGGCCTGCGCGCCGAACCGGCGGCCGTGCAGCGCTTGGCCGAACGCGTGGAAGGCAACCTGCTGGCGGCTGCGCAGGAGATCGACAAGCTCGTATTGCTGGCCGACGGCCAGACCCTGGACGTGGAACGGATGGAATCGCTGGTGGCCGATGCTGCCCGCTACGACGTGTTCCGGCTGGTGGAAGCCACCTTCTCCGGCCAGCCCCAGGCGGTACTGAGGATGCTGGCCGGGTTGCGCGGCGAAGGCGAGGCCGTGGCCGCGCTGATGCCGATCGTGATCCGCGAGCTGTTGGCCGGTGCCGGCCTGGCACGGGTACAGGCACGTGGCGGCAATCTGGCGGCGGAGATGAAATCCCGGGGTATCTGGGAATCGCGGCAGGCGCCCTACAAGCGCGCGCTGCAGCGGCACCCGGAAGGCAAGCGCTGGGAGCGTTTCGTGGCCGAAGCAGGGCTGGTTGACCGCATCGCCAAGGGCCGCGCAGACGGCGATGCCTGGCTTGCACTTGAGCGCCTGCTGGTGGCGGTGGCCGAAGCGCGTGCGGTGCGGCTGCTCGCCCGGGCCTGATCCATGAGCCTGCGGATCTACTACGGGGGCACCTTCGACCCGGTGCATCTGGGCCATCTGGCGATCGCGCGCGCTGCGCGCGATGAACTGCAGGTGGCGGTGCGCATGCTGCCTGCCGCCGACCCGCCGCATCGCGCGGTACCGGGCGCGACCGCCGAGCAACGCTGCACCATGCTCGGCCTGGCCATCGGCGATGAGCCGGGCCTGCTGCTGGACCGGCATGAGCTGGATCGGGCCGAGCGCTTCCCTGGCCGACCTTCCTATACCGTCGATACCCTGCGCGAACTGCGGGCCGAACTTGGCCCCAGCCGCCCGCTGGCGTGGCTGGTGGGGGCCGACAGCCTGCTGGGCCTGCCCAGCTGGCACGAGTGGCAGGCGCTGTTCGGTCTGGCCCATTTCATCGTTGCCGAGCGGCCCGGCAGCCCGCTGCGGGCCAGTGTCGACGGCGCGCTGGGTCAGGCCACCGAGGGGCGCTGGGCCGACAACGAACAGGCCCTGTTCACCAGCCCGGCCGGCCGCATCCTGCGCCTGCACCACCCGCTGCGGGTGGAATCGGCCAGTGCCGTGCGCGCCCAGATCGCCGCGGGCGGCCCCTGGCGGGCCATGCTGGCACCGGCGGTGGCCGACTACGTTTCTGGCCACGGCCTGTACCGCCCCGCCACCTCGTGAATACGGTTGCCGCGCTGTGCCCGTATAATCGCCCCCACGTTTATCGAGTCGACCCGCTTTGAGCAACCAGACCCAGCCCCAGACCATCAAGGTCGATCTGCCCAGCCCGCCGCCCTCCGTGCCGGAACTGCTGGCCAGCGTCCGTCAAGCCACCGAAGACCTGAAGGCCAAGGACCCGGTCGAGATCGACGTACGCGGCAAGTCCAGCGTCGCCGACTACATGGTGGTCGTATCGGGTACTTCGACCCGCCATGTGAAGTCCATCGCCGACGAAGTCGTGCGCTTCGCCAAGAACATCGACGTCATGCCCCTGGGTGTTGAAGGCGAGCGTGAAGCCGAATGGGTGCTGGTCGACCTGGGCGACGTCATCGTGCACGTGATGCTGCCGCGCGTGCGCGAGTTCTACGCGCTCGAGCGCCTGTGGACCGTTGGCGACCAGCCGCCGTCCTACGATGACGACGAAGTGGCCTGAGCCATTCGTTGATGCAGTTTTCGACGGCGCCGATGGCGCCGTCGACGTTTTGGAGGAATGTTGATGAAAGCCCGCCTGATCGCCACCGGCGAACGCGCGCCCAGTTGGGTGGCGCAGGGATTTGCCGAGTACCAGAAGCGGCTCTCGCACTGGCTGCCGTTCGAGCTGGTGGAGATCGAGCCCGGCCTGCGTGGCAAAGGGCGCGACGCACGTCGCGCCACCGAGGACGAGGGCAAGCGGGTGATCGCTGCGTTGCCGAAGAATGCCTATGTCGTTGCACTGGACGTACCGGGCCGCCAGCTCAGTTCCGAACAGCTGGCGCAGCGCCTGGAGCACTGGCGTGGACAGGGCAGGGACCTGGCGTTCCTGATCGGTGGCCCGGAAGGGCATTCGCCGGAAGTGTCTGCGCTGGCCGATGAAAAGTGGTCGATCGGCCCGCTGACGCTGCCGCACATGCTGGTGCGGCTGGTGGTGGCCGAGCAGTTGTATCGCGCTGCTGCGATGTTGGCCAATCACCCCTACCATCGCGCGTGAAGAGTCGTTATACTGGCGGTCTGCCCGAATAGCTCAGCCGGTTAGAGCACTTGACTGTTAATCAGGGGGTCGTTGGTTCGAGTCCAACTTCGGGCGCCACATTCAAGAGGCCTGCATCGCAAGATGCAGGCCTTTTTTGTTGTGTCGCGCCGTGCAGTCACGTGCGGCGGTGGATCCACCCCATGCGTGGATGCATGGCGCGCGATCTTTCGAGCGGACTCGACTCTACACTGCAGGTCCATCACGTGGATGTTGACGATGCGCGCTCGCTTTGCATTTCGCCTGCTGATGGTCCTGCTGCCATTTACCGCATCGGCCGCCGCGCCTGCCACCTGGCACCCGCCAGCCGGTACCACCGAACTCCCTCTGTGGCCGGATGGGAAGGTGATGGCACCGCCGAAGCTGAAAGGCCGCGAGCAGGTCAGCGAAACCGTGTCCAAGGCCAGTGGCGAGCGCTGGATGATGCTGCAGAACGTGGCCGTGCCCACGCTCACCGTGTTCCCGGCGAAAGGCTCGCCCAACGGCACGGCAGTGATGGTGTTACCGGGTGGTGGCTACAACGTGCTGGCGATCGACCTGGAAGGCAGCGAGATCTGCGATTGGCTGACCGCGCAGGGCGTCACCTGCGCACTGCTGAAGTATCGCGTACCGGCGTCGGGGCCGAACTGGGACCGCGAATGCAACTGCCGCGACATTCCGGCCGTGCCGATGGCCTTGCAGGATGCGCAGCGGGCAATGGGCCTGCTGCGTGCGCAGGCCGCGCGCTGGAAGATCGATCCACAACGGTTGGGCGTGATCGGCTTCTCGGCCGGCGGTCATGTGGTGGCCGGGCTGAGCACGCATGCGCAGCGCAGCTATCCACCGCTGGATGCGGCCGATGTGCAGTCCAGCCGGCCGGATTTCGCGATGCTGCTGTATCCAGGGCATCTCTGGGTACGCAAGGATGATTCGCTGGAAAAAGACATCGTGGTCGATGCAAAGGCGCCGCCGACGTTCATCGTGCAGGCCGCCGATGACCCGACGGACGATGTCCGTCATGCACTGGTCTATCACCGCGCACTGATCGAGGCCGGCGTGCCGGTTGAAATGCATCTGTTCGCGCACGGCGGCCACGCCTTCGGCCTGCGCCTGAAAGATGCGCCGGTGTCGGCATGGCCCAGCCTGGCAGAGCGCTGGATGCATGACATCGGCATGCTGACGAAGCACTAGCGTCGGGCGTGGCTCGGCCTTACAAGGTCAGCGCGCCACGGGCGAACGCCACCAGCGTAGCGATCGCCACCATCAGGATCGCGCCGAACAGCACCCATTCCCAGCGCGTGAACACCCGCTCGCCGCGCTGGCTCCGGGTCAACGCGTACAGCACTACGCCCGGCACATACAGCAGTACCGACAGCAGCAGGTTGTCCAGGCCACCGGCATACACCAGCCACAGCGCATAGGCGCTGGCCAGCAGCGCGACGATGAAGTCGCGCCAGCGGGCGCCGGCCGCGCTGGCGTAGGCCTCGCCCTGCCAGGCCAGCTTCACGCCGAATGCGCTGGACAGGAAGTACGGCACCAGGCTCATCGACGCCGCCAGCAGCATCAGGCTGGTGTAGCTGCCCGAATTGAACAGCACCAGCAGCAGGAACAACTGGATCAGGCCGTTGCTCAACCACAGTGCATTGGCGGGCACGCCGCGCGCGTTCTCGCGGCCGAGAAAGGCCGGCATCGTGCCATCGCCAGCGGCGGCAAACAGCACTTCGGCGCACAGCAGCACCCATGCCAGCAGCGCGCCCAGTACCGAGATGATCGAGCCGATGATGATCACCGTCGCACCCCATTCGCCAACGATCGCGCGCAGCACATAGGCCATCGAGGGATTGGGCAGGCCGGCCAGTTCGGCCTGCGACAGCACACCCATCGACAGCAGGCTGACCAGCACCAGCAGCAGCCACACGCCGATGAAGCCGATCACGGTGGCGCGGCCGACATCGGCGCGTCGTGCCGCGCGCCGCGAATAGATGCTGGCACCTTCGATACCGATGAACACCCACACGGTGACGAGCATCATCCCGCGCAGCTGCTGGCCCATGTCGCCCAGCGCGGGAGCGCCGAAGAAGTCGGCGCGGAACACGTCCATGCGGAATGCGCCGGCTGCCAGAATCAGGAACAGCGCGATCGGCACCAGCTTGGCCACGGTGACCAGGCCATTGATGATCGCCGCAGTGCGCAGGCCGCGCAGTACCAGCAGGTGCACGGTCCACAGCAGCAGCGACGATGCGGCGATGGCGGCCGGTGTATTGCCTTCGCCGAACACCGGTGCGAAGTGGCCGAGACCGCTGAAGATCAGTACGAAGAAACTGGCGTTGCCGAGTACCGAAGCGACCCAGTAGCCCCACGCGGCGGAGAAACCGATGTAGTTGCCGAAGCCTTCGCGCGCGTACGCATAGATGCCGGTGTCCAGGTCGGGGCGACGATTGGCCAGGGCCTGGAACACGAAGGCAAGCATCAGCATGCCGGCACCGCTCACCGCCCAGCCGATCAGCGCGGCGGCCGGGCCGGCGCTGCGCGCCACGTTCTGCGGCAGCGAGAAGATGCCGGCGCCCACCATCGAACCAACCACCAGCGCGGTCAGTGCGGCCAGGCCAAGGCGTTGAGTGGAGGAGGGCATCGCGCCTGTCGCAGGAGAAGGTGCACCCATGATGGACGCTGACGGGTGTGTAGAAAAGCAAAGGCCCGGGCGTGAGCCCGGGCCTTTGCGGCTGACGCTGCAGCAGGATTACTTGAAGGTGTACTTGGCGCCGACGGTGAAGTAGCGACCAATGGCACCGCTGAAGTGCAGCGGGTTGTAGTTCACGCCACCGTAGGTGGTCGGATCGAGCGGAGCGATGCGATCAAACACGTTGGCCACCGAGGCGTTCAGCTCGAAGGCTTCGGTGATGTTCCAGCGGCCGGACAGGTCGAAGGTGGTGAACGAGGAGATCTTGGTGACGTCGGTACCGTCGGCATAGGAGAACTGGTACGAGCCGTCCGGACCACGGAAGTCCTTGTTGTCCATCTTCGAGATGTAGTTGGCAACGCCGCTGACGCTCCAGTTGCCCTGCTTCCAGGTGGTGCCGAAGTTGATGCGGTCCTTCGGCGTACCGATGCAGTTGGTCACGTCGCAGTTGCCGTGGGTACCGGCGTAGTCGACGGTGACGTCAGCGTCGGTGCGCTCGAACTTGAGCACGTGGCTCCACTGCAGGTCCATCTCCAGCTGGCCCGGACCGATGTCGAAGGTCTGGCGGATATCAGTGTCGATACCGCGCACGCGGGTGGAGGCCGCGTTGATGTACGCGGTGTTGACCGCCAGGATGCTGCCGGTGCCAGCAATGCCGTTGATCAGGTCGATGTCACGCAGCACGTTGCCGGCGGCGATGGCATCAGCGGTGGCGCCCTGGGCGATTTCGTTGGTGCGCTTGATCTGCCACGCATCGACGGTCAGCGAGGTGCTGGAGGTCGGCTGCAGCACGATGCCGACCGAGTAGCTCTTGGACTCTTCCGGCTTCAGGTCCTTGTTCGGACGGGTGATGATCGCCACCGGCCGCGAGCTGCAGTTGGTGCCGACATCGGCGGCCGGGCTGGCGGCGCAACGCACCGGATCACGGGCGTTGGAGAAGGCAGCCAGGCCACCGTCACCGTTCTCGGCCGGGTTCGGCGCGCGGAAGCCTTCGGCGTAGCTGGCGCGCAGGGCGATCCAGTCTGCCGGGGTCCACTTCACGCCCAGCTTCGGCGTGGCCTTGCCTTCACCGCTTTCGTACTTGTCGTAGCGCATGGCGGCCGACAGTTCCAACTGCTCCAGCACTGGCGCGGACAGCTCGACGTAGCCGGCATACACGTTCTGGGTGCCGTCATAGGCCGAATAGCCCAGGCCGATGATGTCACCCTGGTCGGTGTAGGTCTGCGGGGTCAGGCTGTTGCTGGTCTTGCGCCACTCGGTACCGAAGGCCAGGCCCAGCGGGCCGCCCTTCAGGTCCATCAGGCTGCGCGAGATGGTGAAGTCGAACATGTCCAGGCTGGACTTGGCGCGTGCGCTGATCTGCGGCGAGATGTAGTCGTACAGCGCCTGAGAGTTGAGGTTGGCGTTGTCGCCGATGCGCCACACGCCGCCGGCGCAGTTCGGGTTGCCCAACGCACACTGCACAGCGCTGTAACGCAGGAAGCCGGTGCGCTTGTTGGTCAGGTCGGTGCCCGAGTGCAGGTAGGCGGTGTCGTAGCTCCAGTCACCCCAGTTGCCCTTCACGCCCACCAGCAAGCGGTTGAACTCGTTGGTGTTGTTGGTCACGCGCGGACCGACATCCCATGCCGAATAGCGCAGGCGCGAGGCCTGGCCCTGGATCGGGTTGTCCGGGTGGGTCGGCGACAGCACCACAGCACCCGGACCGCTGCTGGCATTGCGCGGACCTTCCGGGTAGCCCCAGCTGCCGGACACGCCGGACGGGGTGTTGCTGAAGGTGGTTTCCTTCTTCGAGTAGCCGATCTCGGTGTAGACCTCGCCGCCTTCGCCGAAGGCGAAACTGGCACGGCCGAACACGTTGACGTACTTCTCTTCAGGGGTGAGGTCGCGGTACTGCTGGTTCGGATCCCACAGGCAGCCCTGGGCAGCCACTGAAGCGTCGGTCTGGCCACCGATGGTGGTCAGGCCCTGGCAGCCCGGCAGCGGAACCAGCTGCGCGGAGGTGCCCGGCGGAACGCGGTCGTCGAACACCGAGCCGTTCGGACCGACACCGCCGCTGGTGCGGTTATTGAGGTAGGCGCCACCCAGGAACTGGGCATTGTTGCCATAGCCCCACGGACGGATGTCGCCGGTGCCGATCCACTTGCGGTTCTTGCGGTCGCTGATCTTGATCGCGTCGGTCTTGCCGACATCCAGACTGAAGAACGCATTCCAGCCATCGGTGGCCAGATCGCCGGTACCGGCGGTCAGGGTGGCCTTTTTGGCATTGCCGTCGCCATCACCGGAGGTGCCGTAGGAGGCACGCAGGATGCCGCCCTGGAAGTCGCTGCGCAGGATGATGTTGACCACGCCGGCGATGGCATCGGAGCCATAGATCGCCGAGGCGCCATCCTTCAGCACTTCCACGCGCTCGACGGCGTCGAGGGGAATGGTGCTGAGGTCGGTGAATACCTTCTGGCCGTCATCGGCCAGGCCATAGGTCGCCATGCGGCGGCCGTTCAACAGCACCAGCGTGGAGCCGGCACCGAGGCCGCGCAGCGAAATGCCTGCGCCACCACCGGCGAAGCCGTTGCCGAAGGTCTTCGGGATCGAACCGGAACCGTCAGCGGTCAGGGTCTGCAGGTACTCGGCCACCGTGGTCTTGCCGGTGCGATCGATTTCCTGGCGGGTCACCACCTGCACCGGCGACGGTGTTTCGGTGTTGGTGCGCGGGATGTTCGAACCGGTGACGGTGATCCGGTCAAGGTTGGTGGCCTGTTCCTGCGCGAATGCAGAAGAGGAAGCCACGGCCCCGGCGAGCAGCAGGGCGCCGCCGGTAAGGATATGGGTGATGGACGTTGCCAGGTGGTTGCGGCGGCGGCTGGCGGGCCGTTGGATCGGGTGTTTCACAGCTTCTCTCCTGACTGGAAAACTCGAGCATTGAGGGCTGTCTCCGGTGTGTCCCGGGACGCGTCAATCTAGGTTTCCGGCAGGTGACGGAGGTGTGAAGTTTTACTAAATTCGTAACGGTTTTCCAACGAAGTTCAAATAACCGGGCAGATTGGCCCTGTTCCGGCCCATTCACCGTTGTGACCGGCCCGGCGTGCGGCCGGGCCGGTCCGTGGCTCAGTCGGGCAAGGAGAACTGCACGGGCACCATGCCGATGGCGGGAACGGCCATGCCATCACGCTCGGCCGGCTCGAAACGCCAGTGGCGCAGCACCTGCTGGCGGGCGGCCTGGTCCAGGCTGCGCGAGCCGCTGCTGCGTTCGATGCTGACGTTCACCGGCTGGCCACTGGGGTCCACTTCCACCCGCAGCAGCACCGTGCCCTGTTCGTGATTGCGCAGGGCCTGGATCGGGTAGCTGGGCGGCGGGTTGCTGCGGTACTGCAGCTGGGCGCCGGCCAGCGGCGTGGACGGAGCAATGGTCGGCGCAGCCTGCACCGCGGTCGGCTCGGCCGCCGGCAGGATGATGCCCTGGGCCTCCTCGACGGTCGCGGTGGGCGTCGGCAGCGGTGCGGGCACCGGCGTGGCCTGCCGCTTGTGCACCACCTCCACCTTTTCAGGCTCGGTCGGCACCGGCAACGGCTCGATCGGCTTGGGCTCTTCCCTGGGAATGAACCGTACCGTGGTCTGATCGCGCGGCAGCGCGGTGATGGCCTGGTAGGTCGCCGGGATCAGCAACAACAGGAACGCGAGCAGATGCAGGGCGATGGCCGCACTCCAGGCGGCAACGCGGGCGGGATCGAAGTGCAGGGGTACTACGGGATACGTACGAACCATGGTCCACCTCCATGCCAGTGTCGAAGTCCTCAACGCACCAGGGCCGCCATCGGGGTTGCCGCACGCGGCTGGCAGTCAATCATTAGCGCGCCGCCTCCACCACTGCCTAGAGGCAGGGGCGGCAGCGTTGAGCTGGCCTTCATGTAACGCTGCCGGCACGACGGCGGTGGAAACGAAAACGGCGCCCCGCAGGGCGCCGTCGGTTGAACGGAAGGAGCCTCAGCGGCCCAGTTCGAACACCACGTCCAGATTCACCGAGACGGTCGACTCGCCCGGGGCGACCGGGGTGGCCTTGTCCATTGCCATGCCGGCGGCCTGCGCACGCATCATCGGCATCGGGCGGAAACCGCCACCGGCGTTCTCGGAAATGCTGACAATGCGCCGCACCTGCAGGCCAAGCGACTTGGCATAGGTCTGGGCACGGGCCTGGGCCTTCTTCAGTGCCGCCAGGCGCGCTTCGTCATAGACCGGCTCGGGCTGGTCGATCTCGAACTGCGGGCCGTTGATCTGGTTGGCGCCCTGCGCGGCCAGCGCGTCCAGCACCTTGCCCAGCTTGGCGATGTCGCGGACCTTCAGGCTGACGGTGTTGCTGGCCTGGTAGCCGGTGATCTTCGGGGCTTCGTTGTCGGCATAGCGGTACTGCGGGTTGAGGCTGACGCCGCTGGTCTGCACGTCGCGCTCGGCGATGCCGGCGGCCTTGATCGCAGCCAGGACCTTGTCCATCTGCTGGGCGTTCTGGCGCATGGCGCTGTTGCCGTCGGCGGCCTGGGTGACCACGCCGGCCGACAGCGTGGCCACGTCCGGCACGCGGGTGGCTTCGGCGTTGGCCGAGATGTTCAGCAGGGTGCCTTCGGCCGCGGCGGCGATCGACGGCGACGACGGGTCGGCATGGGCGGTCATCGAAGCTCCAAGAGCGAGGGACAGGGCAAGCAGCAGCGGGGTGGCGGTGCGACGCATGGGATCTCCTTGTTGTGGCGGTGAGGGTGGTGTCGTAGCGATGAACGCGTTGTGAGTCCGTTCGGGGTTGCAGGCGCCGGGGAAGGATTGTCCGACGATTCAGGTACCGGCGTCAGGTTATGCTGTGTCGATGCTCTATCTTGCTTCCCGCTCCCCCCGACGCAACCAGCTGCTGGCCCGACTCGGACACCCTTTCCAGGCGTTGGACCTGGAGGTCGTCGAGCAGCGCGCGGCCTCTGAAAGTGCCCAGGACTATGTCTGCCGGGTCGCCGCCGACAAGGCGCGCGCCGGCCTGGCACGGGTGCTGGCCGATGACCCGCAGGCGCGGGTGCTGGGCTCGGATACCGAAGTGGTGCTCGATGGCGAAGTATTCGGCAAGCCGGCCAACGCGGCCGACGCGCGGGCGATGCTGGCACGGCTGGCCGGGCGCACCCATCAGGTGATGACCGCCGTGGTGGTGGTGGACGCGCGCGGGCTGGACAGCGAACTGGTTGTTTCCGAGGTCACCTTCGCCGCCATCGAGTCCGCCGACATCGCTGCCTACGTCGCCACCGGCGAGCCGCTGGACAAGGCGGGTGCCTATGCCATCCAGGGCGGTGCCGAGCGCTGGATCGAACACCTTTCCGGCAGCTACTCCGGTGTCATGGGGCTGCCGTTGCTGCATACCGATCGTCTGCTGGCACGCTGCGGCGTGCTGGCCCCAACTGCTGATGCCGCCAGGGAGGCTGCCGATGTCTGAGGAAATCCTGGTCAATGTGACCCCGCGCGAAACCCGGGTCGCGGTGATCGAGAACGGCATGCTGCAGGAACTGCACATCGAGCGCGGTTGGCGCCGGGGTGTGGTCGGCAACATCTACAAGGGCAAGGTGCAGCGGGTCATGCCGGGCATGCAGGCCGCATTTGTCGAAGTGGGCCTGGAGCGCGCCGCGTTCCTGCACGCCAACGACGTGGTGCGGCCGGCGCCGGTGGCCAGCGCCGATACCGAGAACACGACCCTGCCGCCGCCGTCCAGCGTGCCGATCGTGGAGCTGCTGCGCGACGGCCAGGACATCGTGGTGCAGGTGGTGAAGGATCCGATCGGGACCAAGGGCGCACGCCTGACCACCCAGATCAGCATTCCCTCGCGCTACATGGTGCTGCTGCCGCAGTCGAAGGTGGTGGGCGTGTCGGCGCGCATCGAGGACGAAGGCGAGCGCGCGCGGCTGAAAGCGCTGGTGACCGAACTGTCGGCCCAGCACGGCGGCTACGGCTACATCGTGCGCACCAATGCCGAGGGCCAGCCGGCCGAGGCCATCGCCGAAGACATCGCCTACCTGTCACGGGTGTGGAACGTGGTCGAGCGCCGCGGCCGCGAGGCGGCGTCGTGCAGCAACATCTATGAAGACCTGAGCCTGCCGCTGCGTTCGGTGCGCGACCTGATCCGCAAGGACGTGGACAAGGTCAAGGTGGACTCGAAGGAGACCTTCGCCCAGCTGCAGGCGTTCGTGGCCAAGTACATGCCGGTGCTGGCGGAGAAGATCGAGCTGTACAGCGGCGATCGTCCGATCTTCGACATGTTCGGGGTCGAGGACGAGATCGGCCGTGCGCTGGACAAGCAGGTACCGCTGAAATCCGGTGGCTACCTGGTGATCGACCAGACCGAGGCGATGACCACCATCGACGTCAATACCGGCTCGTTCCTCGGCCAGCGCAACCTGGAAGAGACGGTGTTCCGCACCAACCTGGAGGCCGCGCAGGCGGTGGCCAGGCAGCTGCGCCTGCGCAACCTGGGCGGCATCATCATCATCGACTTCATCGACATGGATGACGCCGAACATCGCCGCCAGGTACTGCGTACCCTGGAAAAGGCGCTGGCCCGCGACCATGCCAAGACCACGGTGTACGACTTCTCGCCGCTGGGCCTGGTGGAGATGACCCGCAAGCGCACGGTGGAAAGCCTGGAGCGCCAGCTGTCGGAAACCTGCCCGCAGTGCAGTGGCCGCGGCACCATCAAGACCACCGAAACGGTGACCTACGAGATCTTCCGCGAGATCACCCGCGCGGTGCGCCAGTTCGATGCCGCGCGCCTGCTGGTCATCGCGTCCAGCAAGGTGGTGGCGCGGATCACCGATGAGGAATCCACGGCCGTGGCCGAGCTGGAGGAGTTCCTCGGCAAGAGCATCCGCTTCCAGGCGGACGAGCAGTACCTGCAGGAGCAGTTCGATGTTGTTCTGCTCTGATCCAGGCCGACTGTCTGCCTTCGGTGGCCGATGAGCGCGCCGCCGCGCCTGCGACTGCGAAGGATCCGCCGTCATTTCATCGCCGCATGCGCGGTTGGCCTGGTCGGGCTTGCCCTGCTGGTCGGCACCCTCAGCCAGCTGTTGCCGCTGGCTGAGCGCCATCCGGACCGGATCGCGGCCTGGCTGAGCACGCGCGCCGGGCAACCGGTGCGCTTCGAACGCCTGGACACCGCCTGGACCCGACGTGGTCCACTGCTGCAGTTGAAGGGCCTGCGCATCGGCGCGGGCCAGGGCCTGGCCATCGGCGATGCCGAGGTGCTGGTGTCGATGTACAGCGGCCTGCTGCCGGGCCGCTCGCTGACCGAACTGCGCCTGCGCGACCTGGCGCTGGACCTGCAGCAGGCCGCCGATGGCCGCTGGTCGGTGCGCGGCCTGCCGCAGTCCCGCGCTGGCGGCGATCCGCTGGATGCGTTGCGCCGGCTGGGCGAACTGCAGGTGATTGGTGGCCGCCTCGGCGTGCATGCGCCAGCACTGGGTGTCGACGCCACCCTGCCACGTATCGACCTGCGCCTGCGCGTGGATGGCGACCGCCTGCGGGTGGGCGTGCGTGCCTGGGCACAGACCGACGCCTTGCCGCTGACGGCGGTGCTGGACCTGGATCGCCAGCGCGGCAACGGCGAGGCCTGGGTAGGCGCCGATCCGATCGATTTCCGTTCCTGGGCGCCGTTGCTGGCGGCCGGCGGCATGCGCCTGCGCGAGGGCAAGGGCGAGCTCAACCTGTGGCTGACCCTGCGTGATTTCGCCCCGGTGGCGCTGACCACCGATTCGGACCTGCGTGATCTGCGTGTCGAAGGCGCGCCGATGCCTGGCGTGGCGCGCCCGGAAATTCAATTGCAACGGCTGCAGGCGCGCCTGCGTTGGCAGCGGACGGCAGAAGGCTGGGCGCTGCAGGTGCCGCGCCTGCGCCTGCAGGCCGATGGCAGCCAGCAGCAGCTGGACGGGCTGCAACTGCGGGTGGGCAAGCAGATGCAGGTGCAGGCCGCAGCAGCGCAGGCGGGTACCGCGTTGCGCGCGCTGGCGCTCAGCGACCGCCTGGACGCGGGCCTGCGGCATTGGCTGTACCTGGCCAAGCCGCAGCTGGACGTGGCGCAGCTGCAGTTGCGCGGCCAGCAGGATGGCCCGTTGTGGGTGCAGGGCGAACTGCAGTCGCTGGGCTTTGCCAGTGTTGGCAACTCGCCGGGCCTGCGCGGCCTGGGCGGCCGCTTCGAGGGCGATGCCAACGGCTTCAGCCTGCAGCTGCAACCCCAGCGCCAGCTGCAGTTCGATTGGCCGACCGGTTTCGGCGTGCGTCACGACCTGCATCTTGCCGGGCAGATCGTCGGTTGGCGCGACGAGGCCGGTGGCTGGCGCATCGGCACCCCGGCGATGCGTGTGGAAGGCACCGACTACGCTGCCGACGTGCGCGGTGGTCTCTGGTTCCAGGGCGATGGCACCCGGCCGTGGATGCAGCTGGCGGCCAAGCTGGACGACGTACCGATGACCGCGGCCAAGCGTTTCTGGATCCATTCCAGGATGAGCAAGGGCGCCACCGACTGGCTGGACATGGCCTTGGCCGGCGGCCAGGTGCGCAACGGCATCGGCCTGGTCAGTGGTGACCTGGACGACTGGCCGTTCGACAACAACGATGGCCGCTTCGAGGCCACCGGCCACATCAGCAACGGTGACATCCGCTTCCAGCACGATTGGCCGTTGATGGGCCAGGTCGATGCCGATGTCGCCTTCATCGGCCCTGGCTTCCACATGCAGGGGAGCGGCGATCTGGCCGGCGTGGCAGTACAGACATTCGAAGCCGGCATCCAGGATTTCGGCCAGCAGCCACTGTACGTGCGCGCCGACAGCCAGGGCGACGCCGGCAAGTTGCTGGCGATGCTGCGGCAGAGCCCGCTGCACAAGGAATACGGCGACACCCTGGACAACCTCGCGGCAAGCGGGCCGGCCAACGTGCATTTCGACCTGTTGCAGCCCCTGCATCATGACCAGGGCGGCGGCCACCTGCAGGGCACGGTGGACCTGGCCGGGCTGAAGCTGGTCGACAAGCGCTTCCAGCTGGAATTCGACAACATGCGCGGGCAGGCCCGCTACAGCAACGCCGGCTTCGCCGCCGAGGAACTGGCAGTGCGCCACCTCGGCCAGGACGGCCGGCTGAGCCTGCGCGCCGGTGGATTCGTGCGTGACCCCAAGCTGGCCTTCGAATCGGAACTGGCCGCCACGCTCGATGCGGGCGTGCTGATCGACCGCGCACCGGAAATGGCCTGGCTGAAGCCCTACATCAACGGTACCTCGCCGTGGACCATCGCGGTGAACCTGCCGAAGGTCGCGCCGGGTACACCAGCGCCGCCCAGCGAGCTGCGCCTGCGCTCGGATCTGCTGGGCACCCGCCTGGACCTGCCGGCACCGCTGCAGAAGCCGGCCAACGAACCGCTGCCGACCACCGTGGCCGCACAGCTGCCGATGGGCGCCGGCCGCATCGACGTGGCGTTCGGCCAGCGTCTGGCGCTGGCCGCGCGCAGCCACAACAACCAGACCGGCGTTCAGGTCACCCTGGGCAGCGACCACGTTGACCGCGAACCACCGCCCAGCGGGCTGACCATCAATGGCCGCAGCCCGACCCTGGATGCGCTGGAATGGATCGGCCTGGCCCGTGGCGCCGGTGGCGATGGCGACCCGATGCCGCTGCGCGCCGTGGACGTGCAGGTCGGCCAGCTGATGCTGATCGGCGGCGTGTTCGAGCAGACCCGCCTGCAGCTGCATCCTGGCCCGCAGGCGCTGGACGTGCGCCTTGATGGCCCCTCGCTGGCCGGCAAGTTGAATGTGCCCAACGCCGATGGCGGCACCATCAGCGGCCAGCTCGAGCGCGTGTACTGGCAATCGCTGCCGACCCTTCCCGGAGCCACGGCGGCACCGGCGCGGGTGCAGGCCGGTGCCGACGACATGGACCCGGCCAAGCTGCCGCCGTTCGCACTGGACATCGCCGACCTGAAGTTCGGCAAGGTCGTGCTGGGCCAGGCCGTGCTGCGTACGCGGCCGATCGCCAATGGCCTGAGCGTGGAACAACTGCAGTTCCGCGCCCCCAGCCAGGAGATCGACATCCGTGGCCGTTGGCTTGGCAAGGGTGGCGGTTCGCGAACCGCGCTTGATGCGCAGGTGCGCAGTGAAGACCTGGGCGGGTTGCTGCAGAACCTCGACTACGGCGGCCAGCTGCGCGGCGGCTCCGGCCACGCCCAGCTGCAGGCCTCATGGCCCGGCGGTCCGTCGGACTTCCAGCTTGGCAACCTGCAGGGCCAGCTCGATGTGAATGCCCGCAATGGTCAGCTGCTGGAGCTGGAGCCGGGTGCTGGCCGCGTGCTGGGCCTGCTCAGCGTCGCCCAGCTGCCGCGGCGGCTGATGTTCGACTTCCGCGACTTCTTCTCCAAGGGCTTCGCGTTCAACCAGGTCGAGGGCAGCGTGCAGTTCGGAGAGGGCATGGCCCGTACCGACAAGGTGTTGATCGAAGGGCCGGCAGCGAACATCACCATCCGTGGCCAGGCCGACCTGCGGAAACAGCAGTTCGACCAGACCATCGACGTCAACCCGCGCGCCGGCAATCTGCTGACCGTGGTCGGCGCGGTGGCCGGCGGCCCGGTGGGCGCAGCGCTGGGTGCAGCCACCAATGCGGTATTGTCCAAGCCATTGGGCGAGATCGGTGCCCGCACCTACAAGGTGACCGGCCCCTGGAAGGAGCCCAAGGTGGAGGTGATCGAGCGCAGCCGCGAACGTGCGCCAGTACCCGCACCGCCGCCGCGCCTGCCGCCGTTGCCGGCCGTGCCGCCGACCGTCACCGAACCACCGCCACCGCGCTGAGCGCGGCCCCCGTTTCCCCAGGGCGGCCTTGCCTGACCGCCTTCACACCCCCAGATCGAGACCATGACTGACAACGCCCTGACGCTTGCCCAAGATCGCCTGTTGCGCCCCGGTGGCCTGGATACCGCTGGCCTGGAGCGCACCTTCGGCCAACTGCTCGGCCCCGGTGTCGACTTCGGCGACCTGTACTTCCAGCATGCCCGGCGCGAAAGCTGGAGCGTGGAAGATGGCATCGTCAAGGACGGCGCCCATTCCATCGAGCAGGGCGTGGGCGTGCGCGCGATTGCCGGCGAGAAGACCGGCTTTGCCTATTCCGATGACATCCATGCCGGTGCATTGCTGACCGCAGCGCAGTCGGCACGTGCGATCTCGCGCGAAGGCGGCGCACAGACCGGACGCTCGCTGCTGCGCGGCGATGCGCGCGTGCTGTATCCGGCGCTGGACCCGATCGACGGCATCGGCAACGAAGCCAAGGTCGAGGTGCTCAAGCGCCTGGACGGCTACCTGCGCGCGGCCGACCCGCGCGTGAAGCAGGTGATGGTCAGCCTGTCCGGTGGCGTCGATACCGTGCTGGTTGCCCGCACCGATGGTGTGCTGGGCGCCGACGTGCGCCCGCTGGTGCGGTTGAACGTGCAGGTGATCGTCGAGCAGAACGGCCGCCGTGAGTCGGGTTATGCCGGCGGCGGCGGTCGCTATGGCTATGAAGCGCTGTTTGCCGATGGCCGCCCGGAAGCCTTTGCGCGCGAGGCGCTGCGGCAGGCCCTGGTGAACCTGGAAGCGGTGCCGGCGCCGGCCGGGGTGATGCCGGTGGTGCTGGGCCCGGGCTGGCCGGGCGTACTGCTGCACGAGGCGGTCGGCCATGGCCTGGAAGGTGACTTCAACCGCAAGGGCACCAGTGTCTACGCCGGCAGAATCGGCGAGCGCGTGGCTGCCCCGGGCGTGACCATCGTCGACGACGGCACCCTGGACGGACGCCGTGGTTCACTCAACATCGACGACGAAGGCCACCCGACCCAGTGCACCACGCTGATCGAGGACGGCATCCTGGTCGGCTACATGCAGGACAGCCTCAACGCGCGGCTGATGGGCGTGGCGCCGACCGGCAACGGCCGTCGCGAATCGTTCGCGCACATGACCATGCCGCGCATGACCAACACCTACATGCGCGCCGGCCAGCATGACCCGCAGGAAATGATCCGTTCGGTGAAGAAGGGCCTGTACGCGGTCAATTTCGGCGGCGGCCAGGTCGACATCACCAGCGGCAAGTACGTGTTCTCGGCCACCGAGGCCTACCTGATCGAGGACGGCCGGATCACCGCTCCAGTGAAGGGCGCGACCCTGATCGGCAATGGCCCGGAAACCATGCAGAAGGTGCGCATGGTCGGCAACGACCTGGCCCTGGACGAGGGCGTGGGCATCTGTGGCAAGGACGGGCAGAGTGTGCCGGTCGGTGTCGGCCAGCCGTCGCTGCTGATCGAGGGCATCACCGTCGGCGGTACCCAGGCCTGAGCACGGCGATGGCCACAGCCACCGCCATGCCCGACGGGGACTCAGTCCTCGTCGGCGTCGTCGACCGGTTCGTCTGCCTCGACGTCCTCAGCGGACGCCTTCAGGCCGAGCGCGGCCGGCAGCATCAGCGCGCGCAGCACCTGGAAGATCTCGCGGTAGGCGCGTGGCGGCTTGTTCTTGGCCTTTTCGGCCTGGGCGTTGCGCACCAGCGTGCGCAGCTGCTGGCGGTCGGCCTGCGGATGGTCATCCAGCAGCGCGGCCAGCGCCTTGTCGCCTTCATTCATGAGGCGTTCGCGCCAGTCTTCGACACGGTGCATCATCGCCACTTCGCGGCGCCCGGTTTCGCTGTTGGCATCCAGCGCATCGCGGATCGCGTCCAGCGCAGCATCGTCCTCGCGGCGCATGTGCTTGGCCAGAAACGCCAGCTGCCGCTTGTGCGCGATATGGGCGGTGATGCGCTTGCACTCGGCAATGTGTGGCAGCAGGTCCTCCGGGATCGGCAGGCGCGCCAGCTGGGCCGGGGTCAGCGACACCAGCTTCTCGCCCAGGGCCAGGACGTCGAGCGCATCGCGCCGGTTCTGGCTGCGGCTCTTGTCGTGGAATTCACCGGTTTCTTCGTCGCGTCCGCGCATCGTCCATACCTGATTTCAAAAAAAGTCGCCCGGCGTGATGCCGGGCCCAACCCGCACAGGATAAAGCATTGAACGTGATCGCCCCTGAAGTCGCCGTCGGCGACGACAGCCCGGCCCGGCTGGAACGGCTGGCCGACATCTCCCAGCAGCTGCTGCAGCGTGCCCGCGCGCTGGGTGCCAGCCAGGCCGAGGTCAGCTGCAGCGAAGACCGTGGGCTGGAGGTCAATGTCCGTCTCGGCGAGGTCGAGACCGTGCAGTCCACCCGTGACCGCGGCATTGCCGTGACCGTCTACTTCGGCCAGCGCAAGGGCAGTGCCAGCACCGCCGACCTGCATGAGGCCAGCCTGCTGGCCACCGTCGAGCAGGCCTGCGCGATCGCCCGCCATACCGAGGACGATCCGGCCGCCGGCCTCGCCGAGGCCGACCTGATGGCCCGCGACTTCCCCGAACTGGATGGCTGGCACCCCTGGGAGCTGCAGGCCGACGAGGCGGTGGACCTGGCGCTGGCCTGCGAGGCGGCGGGCCGCCAAGCCGATGCGCAGATCCGCAATTCCGATGGCGCCTC
This sequence comes from Stenotrophomonas sp. MYb57, assembly GCF_002966815.1. Classification (NCBI taxonomy): domain Bacteria; kingdom Pseudomonadati; phylum Pseudomonadota; class Gammaproteobacteria; order Lysobacterales; family Lysobacteraceae; genus Stenotrophomonas; species Stenotrophomonas sp. MYb57. Next base: position 3,350,173 of record NZ_CP023271.1, on the reverse strand, counting down.
GGTATCGAGCATGCAGAGCGTGTCGGTCTACGCCAATTCGCATGGGTTCATCGGCCGCGAGCGCGGAACCCATCATTCGATCGGCTGTGCGCTGATCGCCGGCACCGGCGATGGCATGCAGCGCGACGGCTGGTATACCGGCGCACTGGCCCGCGAGGACCTGGAAGATCCGGCCAGCGTCGGTCGCCGCGCCGCAGAGCGCACGATCGCCCGCCTGCAGCCGCGTTCGCTGCCGACCGGCAGCATGCCGGTGCTGTACGCGCCGGAAGTGGCGCGCAGCCTGGTGGGCCACCTGCTGTCGGCGGTCTCCGGCGGCGCGCTGTACCGCCAGGCGAGCTTCCTGCTGGACAGCGTCGACCAGCAGCTGTTCCCCGACTGGATGCAGATCGAAGAGCTGCCGCACCTGCGCCGTGGCCTGCGCTCGGCCGCCTTTGACGGCGACGGCGTGGCCACCCGTGCCTCGGCCCTGGTGCGTGACGGTGTGCTGCAGCGTTACGTGCTGGGCAGCTATTCGGCGCGCAAGCTGGGCCTGCAGACCACCGCCAATGCCGGCGGCGTGCACAACCTGCAGCTGGCGGCCAATGCCGGTTCGCTGCAGGACATCGCCGCGCAGATGGGCAACGGCCTGCTGGTGACCGAGCTGATGGGGCAGGGGGTGAACGGGGTGACCGGTGACTACTCGCGCGGCGCCGGCGGCTTCCGCGTGGAGAACGGCCAGATCCAGTATCCGGTGGATGGCATCACCATCGCCGGCAACCTGCGCGACATGTTCATGGCCATCGAGGCGGTCGGCAGCGATGTCGATCCGCGCTCGCATATCCGCACCGGCTCGATCCTGGTGGGACGGATGACGATCGCCGGCAATGATTGATGCCATTGATGGCGTAAGCTAGGCCCGCCTGACGCGACCGGCTTGCCGCCGGTCGGTCAAGACCACCCAATAAAAAAGGAGTTTTGTCGTGAGCGAATTCGAGAACGTCCCGGCGGCGAGCAGCGTACCCGCTGACCAGCGCACCATGGCCCTGGTGGCGCACCTGCTGGGCATCTTCACCGGTTTCATTGGTGCCCTGGTCATCTGGCTGATCAACAAGGATGACGCCAGCAAGGCCTTCGTCACCGACCAGGCCAAGGAAGCGCTGAACTTCCAGATCACCGTCGCCATCGCGATGTTCGTCTGCATCATCCTGACCTTCGTGGTCATCGGTGTATTCCTGGCGCCGATCGTCGGCCTGCTCAGCCTGGTCTTCAGCATCATCGCTGCGGTGAAGGCGAACAATGGTGAAGCCTACCGTTACCCGTTCGCACTGCGCCTGATCAAGTAAGCGGCAACGATCAACGACGTAAAAAGAAACGCCCGGCAATGCCGGGCGTTTCCGTGTATGGCGCGTAGGGTAGCGCCGGGCCATGCCCGGCAAACGCGCAGCGCGGCAGATCCATGCCTGCAATCAGTGATCGCGTTCCACGGCCAGCGTGGCCAGCGCGCGCAGCGCATCGGCTTCTTCGTGATAGCCCGCCAGTGCCTGCTGCATGCGCGCGGAAAGTTCGCGCAGCTGCGCCTTGGCACCGTCCATGCCGAGCAGGGCAGGGAAGGTGCTCTTGTCCTGGGCCTGGTCCTTGCCGGCGGTCTTGCCCAGCTGTTCGGAACTGGCTTCGACATCGAGGATGTCATCGCGGACCTGGAAGGCCAGGCCGAGCGCATCGGCGAAACCGTCGAGCTGGGCCAGCGCGGGTTCGGGTGCATCACCGCACAACGCGCCCATGCGCACCGCAGCGCGGATCAGCGCACCGGTCTTCAGCGCATGCATGCGGGTGAGGGCTGCCAGCGACTGCTGCTGGCCGGTGGCATCGATGTCCAGCGCCTGGCCGCCGCACATGCCGGCCGCGCCGGAGGCATGGGCCAGGGTCTGCAGGCACGCTACGCGCAATGCCGCCGGCAGCGGTGCATCGGCCAGCAGGCCGAACGCACGGGTCTGCAGGGCGTCGCCGGCGAGGATCGCGGTGGCTTCGTCGAAGGCGATGTGGGTGGTGGGCTTGCCACGGCGCAGGGCATCGTCGTCCATCGCCGGCAGGTCGTCGTGCACCAGCGAGTATGCGTGGATCAGTTCCACCGCCATCGCCGCGGCATCAAGCCTGTCCAGGGGCGCGCCGAACACCTGGCCGGCGGCATAGACCAGCAAGGGGCGCATGCGCTTGCCGCCACCGAGCACGGAATGGCGCATCGCCTGGTGCAGGCGTTGCGGGGCTTCGGCCGGTGAGGGCAGGGCGGCGTCGAGCTGGCTTTCGATACGGTCGCGCCAGCGCGCGAACAACGCCTCAGCCGTCATGGCTGGGCGGATCGAAGGGTTCGGCGGTTTCGGGCTGGGCCGGATCGCTTAGCAGGCGCACGCGCAGTTCGGCCTGCTCCAGCGCCTGCTGGCACTGGCGGTACAGACCAACACCACGTTCGTAAGCACTGAGCGAGGCTTCCAGGCTCAACTCGCCGGTTTCCATCTGCTCCACCAGCTGTTCCAGCGATTCGAGCGACTGCTCGAACTGGGCGACCGGGGAGGCGTTTTCGGGGGACTTCTTGGCCATGCGACAAGTGTGGACGGCGCGCGCGCAAGGGTCAATTCACCAGCCGCCCGGATGCCACTGCAACTGCGCATTGCGTGCCTGCAGCCAGGCCTGCAGCGGTGCGGCAATGACTACATCGGCGGCCGCCAGCAGCTGCCCCTGGTCGAACAGCAGGGGCAGCTGCGCGCGTCGCCAGGGCGCCAGATGCTCGCGCTGCAGGCAATCCTTCAACGCGGATGAATGCGTACGGCCGGGCAGCACGATGCGCTCGCCGCCCTGGCGGGCACGCAGGTCCAGCGGATGTTCGAAGCGGTCCGTGCCGAGCAGGCGCAGCTGGCCGCCGTCGGGCAGCTGCAGCGGTGCACGGCCGTCCCAGGCCGCGTGCCAGTCCTTCGGCAGGACCGGCAGCGCTGCCGGCAGCAGGTAGGCGTGCTGGCGCCACTGGCGGATGGCGTGCTGCTGCCAACGCACCTGCGACTGCCGATCGGCGCCTGCGGCCATCAATTCGTTCTGTACTTGCCGCAGCACATGCGCCGGCAACGGGGCTGCGCCATGGCGGCGCACCCACGCACGCAGCACGCGCGCAGCACGCTCCGGTGCAACCTGGCGCAGCAGCTCCAGCGACAGCACCCGGGGTGCCACTTCCAGGTGAGCGAGCAGTTCGGCGTCTTCTTCATCGAGCAATGCACGGGTCTGCGCGCAATGCGCGGCGCTGCCGGCCAATGCGGCAGTGGCATGCGGCCAGCGCTGGCGCAGCAGTGGCAGTACCCGCAGGCGCAGGAAATTGCGGTCGGCGTGGTCTTCGCCGTTGCTGGGGTCTTCGATCCACTGCAGGCCGTGTGTCGTCGCGTAAGCCTGCAGCGCGCTGCGCGGCACATCGAGCAGTGGCCGCCACAGCCGATGGCCATCGAGGCGGCTGTCAGCGGTCATCGCCGCCAGCCCATCGATGCCCGAACCGCGCAACGCACGCAGCAGGAAGGTCTCGGCCTGGTCGTCCTGGTGCTGGGCCAGCGCCAGGGTTTCCCCGGCCTGCAGCTCGGCGCTGAATGCAGCGCGACGTGCCAGCCGGGCGGCCCCTTCGATGCCATGGCCGTCATCACGGCTGACCTGCACGTGGTGCACGGCCAGTTCGATGCCCAGCACCGCGCATTGCTGCTGGCAGTGCTGCACCCAGTCATCGGCAACCGGTTGCAGGCCATGGTGTACGTGCGTCGCACGCAGCGGCGTGCCGGCGGCCTGTGCCGATCGCCACAGCCAGTGCAGCAGCACGGTCGAGTCCAGGCCGCCGCTGTAGCCGACCAGCAGCGGTGCATCAAGCGGAACGAGGGCGGGGAAGGCGGTCACGGCGGCAAGTATAGGGTGGGTGGGTGAGTCGGCAGGGCTGCGCCCTGCACCCGCCGAAGCGGTAGTGCCGGCCGCGGGCCGGCAACCTGAGCAGCAACAGCAACAGCAACAGCAACAGCCGAAGCAAAAGCCGGCATTCCGTGGGATGGCGGGGTGGGTCCGGTTGCGGGGGGCGCTGCAAGTACGTCCATGTAAGCTCGGTCGCGCCTTGCTCGAGTGCGCAGTCCTGCGCACACGGCAAGACCGGGGTTGGGCGTCCTGCCCAACCCGCCCGAGGCATGCCTCGGGCCCATGGCGCTCACGCCCCCGCAACCGGACCCACCCCGCCTTCGACAGATCTCCGCGATCTGTTGGAATGGCTCTTGGGGTCAGATCCGTTTTCCGTAGGAAAACGGATCTGACCCCAGATTGATTTCGATATCTGAAAGAGATTCATCCACGCATGGCGTGGATCTACTGGCCACCGGCCAACTGTCAGAGGTGGGGCGGTGTCGGATTGCGGGGTGTCAGCCGCATGGATGCGGCTGCCAAGCCTACAAGGACGTACTTGCGGCGTCCCCGCAATCCGACACCGCCCCGCCATCCCACGGAATGCCGCTGTTGCTGTTGCTTCGGCCGTTGCTGTTGCTTCGGCAGGTGCAGGGCGCAGCCCTGCCGAAAAACCCTTACTTCACTCGACGACCGGAACGATCGATGCGGAACCACTCGCCGCCTTCCATCGGCGTATGCCCGTCGCCATCGGGCGTGCCGCGGCGGCAGCCGTTGCAGACCTCGGCCACGCCATCCTGGAACGGCCAGGCAAAATCGAACGTGGCCGCAATCACCTGCTCGAAGGCAGCGTTGAAATAACCCACGCGATCGCCGATGCGGCCGCGGAACAGGCCTTCCTGCAGGGGGTCTGCGCCGTTGTCCCAGGCGATCACCGCCTGGCTGCGGCCGCGACGGTCGACGTAGTGGAAGCCATCGGCGGTCTGGACCAGCGCCAGGCCATCGCCGTCGTAGGGGAGATCCTGCAGGGTGTCCTCGCTGATCTGCGGCTTGTCATCGACGACCTCGCAGCCGGGCAGCATCCACAACCCGTGTTCTTCGGTCATGACCTTGCAGGCCGGGCCCTGCGCCGACGCCCAGGGGCTGGCCAGCACGCCCAGCAGGGCCAGCCAGCGCGCACGGCGGAGGCTGCCCAGCGCAGAGCGTGCCGGCCGCGCCATCACTTGGCCTCGGCCTTGCGTTCGAAGGTGGCCGGTGCCGGCAGTTCCACCGGTACGCCCTTGTCGTCGCAGGTGCCGGCCTGGCACAGGCGATCGCGCAGGGCCGGGGTGGCCTGCACGATCATGTGGTAGATCGCGTTCTGCTCCAGGGTGCCGCGGATCGCCTTGCTGCCCGGGCCGCGTGCCCAGATGCCGACGTCCTCGCCACCATGCGATTCGGACTTCATCGGTACCAGCGCTTCCTGCATGTAGTCGGGATGCTCGGTATCGACGTCGTGCAGGTTCGGGCGGCCGTTGGCCGGCTCGAAGCTGCTGGGGTTGTGCGGGTAACGCTTCGGACCGGCCGGTTGCTGGTTGCTGGTGCCGGTATGGCCGGGGCCGTTGGCGTAGCTCAGGGTGGTGTACGGCTGGCCGTTGCCATCCAGCGCATAGTCGAGCTTGCCGGCGCCGTCTTCGCCACCCTTGTCCTTCACCTTGCCCAGGATCGGATTGCCGCGGGCCGGGTAGCCGACGAAGTTCAGGGTGTGCGAATGATCGGCAGTGACGATGATCAGGGTGTCATCGGCCGAGGTCAGCTCGTTGGCCACGCGCACGGCATCGGACAGGGCCACGGTTTCGGTCAGCGCACGGTAGGCGTTGCCGCTGTGGTTGGCGTGGTCGATGCGCGCGCCTTCGATCATCAGCACGTAGCCTTCCTGATGGCGTGACAGGTTCTTGATCGCCGCAGCGGTCAGCTCGGCCAGGCTCGGCTCACCGGCCGGGTCCTGCGGGCGTTCGTACTCGTAGCGCATGTGGTCGGGCTCGAACAGGCCGAGGATCGCCGGAGCGTTGGCGGCGGCCTGCAGCTGCTTGCTGTTCCAGACGTAGGCGCCCTGCGGGTGCGCCTGCTGCCATTCCTGCACCAGGCTGCGGCCGTCCAGGCGCTGGCCGACCTTGTCGTCGTACTCGGGGTCGCGCTCTTCCACGGTGGTGAACTCACCGCGACCACCGCCCAGGGCGACCAGCGGGCCGCGGCCGTAACGCGAGGTCGACAGCAACTGCTGCGCGATGTCCTTGCAGCCGGCGGCCTTGGCCGCCTCGGTCAGGTCGGTGTCGTTTTCCCAGTTGCGCTCAGGCGAGTGCGCATAGGTCGCGGCCGGCGTGGCGTGGGTCAGGCGCGCGGTGGAGACAACGCCAGTGGCCAGGCCGGCGCTGTCGGCCAGCTGCAGCCAGGTCAGCAGGCCCTTGGACAGGCTGTCGGCGCAGTCGGTGCGGCTGCCGGCACTGACGCCGATCGCACCCATGTGGGTCTTCACGCCGGTGGTGATGGCGGTCATGGTGCCGGCCGAATCCGGGGTCTGCGAGTCGGTGTTGTAGGTCTTGCTGAACGCGGTGGCGGGGAAGCGTTCCCACGACAGCAGGTTCTCTTCGCCCGAGCTGCCCTTCTGCTGGCCTTCGTAGATGCGCGAGGCGGCCACGGTGGTCAGGCTCATGCCGTCACCGAGGAACAGGATGACGTTTTTGGCCTTGCCAGCCATCGCGCCGTTCGCCGCTGCCTGCGCAGCGCCGCTGCGGTACCACCACTGCGGGGTTTCACCGGCCGGGTGGGCGACGGGGGCAACGGTGACCTTCAGGCCGGCCGGGGCGGACGCGGGAGCGGTGCTGGCGCAGGCGCCGAGCAGCAGGGTCGTGGCGCAGGCGGCCAACAGGGAGACGGAACGGCGCATGGACGCTGGGATCTCACAAAGTGTAACGGGACGTTCATTATGCCCGGCCTCGCAAGGCACGCCGATGACACACTGATTTGCCACGCGGGCGGTCGTTCTGCGGGCCGCCTTGGGCTATCGTGCCAGCATCCCTTCCTACCCCCTTGGATTGCCTATGAAGCTGGTCTCTGCCTGGCTGCGGATTCCATTCTGGCAGCGCGTGGTCGGTGGCTTCGTGCTCGGTGCGCTGGCCGGCTGGGCGCTTGGCCCGGCTGCTGAAACCTGGTTCGGCCCGCTCGGCGAGCTGTACGTCACGCTGATCAAGATGATCGCGGTGCCGCTGGTGTTCTTCGCGGTCATCAACGCGATCTCTTCGCTGCACGGCCAGAAATCGGTCGCCGCGCTCAGCGGGCGCACGTTCCTGTGGTTTGTGATCACTGCCGCGCTGGCGGTATGCGTGGGCCTGGGCGTGGGTACGGTGCTGCAGCCCGGCGCCGGTGGCCTGCAGTTGTCGATGGCCAGCAACTATGTGCCGCGCGAAGTACCCAGCGTGGTGCAGGTGCTGCTGGATGTGGTGCCATCCAACGTGTTCTACGCGCTGTCCGGTATCGGCACCAAGGTCAACGCCGCCGGCGAGACCGTGCTGGCCGCGGGCCGTGGTTCGATCCTGCCGGTGATCTTCTTCGCTGGCCTGGTCGGCTTTGCCATCGTCAAGCTTGGCGAGAAGGTGACCGAGGCGCGCAAGCTGGTCGGGCAGATGAGCGACATCATGATCCAGGTGACCCGCTTCGTGCTGGAAGTCACCCCGATCGGCACCTTCGGCCTGATTGCCGGCCTGGTCGGCAGCTACGGCTTCGAGAAGCTGCTGCCGCTGGGCCACTTCGTGCTGGCCCTGTACGTGGCCTGCGCGCTGCACATCGTGGTGGTGTACAGCGCGCTGCTACTGGCGCATGGCCTGAACCCGCTGAAGTTTTTCCGTGGCGCGGCGCCGGGCATGCAGGTGGCCTTCGTCAGTTCCTCCAGCTTCGCGGCGATGCCGGTCGCGCTGCGCTCGATCACCCACAACCTGGGCGTGAACAAGGACTACGGTTCGTTCGCGGTGCCGCTGGGCGCGAGCATCAAGATGGACGGCTGCGGTGCGATCTATCCGGCGCTGTGCGCGGTGTTCATCGCCCAGTACAGCGGTGTGCCGCTGACGCCGGAGCAATACGTGGTGGTGCTGATCGCTTCGGTGCTGGGCAGCTTCGGTACCGCCGGCGTGCCGGGTACGGCGGTGATCATGGCAACGGTGGTGCTGAGTGCGGCCAACCTGCCGCTGGAAACCATCGGTTACCTGTATGCGATCGACCGCATCCTGGACATGATGCGCACGATGACCAACGTGACCGGACAGATGCTGGTGCCGGTGCTGGTGGCCAAGGAAACCGGCCTGCTCGACCAGACGGTGTACGACAACCCGTCCACCAACGTCGGCATCGATGATCCCGACCCGAGTCCGCCGCGCGCCTGAAGCGGCACTGCAACGGGCTGTATCAGTACCTGTAACACTACTGATACAGCCCCGATGGCGCCTTGCGCAGTGGTGTTTCCTGCGCGTTAAGGCGAACGGAATCCGAACGAAGTTGTAACACTGTGGCGTCATGCCGCCGCGGTGTTACCCGTAAAACCCCCGCTGCGACGGACTTCCGGTGTTGGCACGAAAGCTGCTCTCTCCCTGCGCATATGCACCGGGAGAGCGGCATGGACGGCAGCACCACCCTTTTCACTGTTTCTGGCCGGCGGCTTGCGCTGCTGCTGGTGCTGGCCGTTCCGCTGGTGGCTGCGGCCTCGGGTGCCCGTCAAGGGGTGAAGGCGCAGCCGGGTGAGATCGTCCTGCTGCGCGACGTGTCTACGCGCCCGGCCTACCGCATGGCGCCGCCCGGCGTGGCGTTGATCGCCGATCCGAAACCGCAGCATGAGATCGCCGCCGCACTCGGCAGCAGCGGCGCTGCCAGCGGCATGGATGAACTCAGCGATGACGACTACGCCGGCCTCGGCGCTGGCCAGACCGGCAGCGTGCGCGCGCACGGCGTCACCACTGTCGAGCGGGTGACGCAGCAGGCCCTGGGCGGAACCCTTGGACGCTCGGGCGAGGGGATGATGAGCGGCAGCAGCCTCAGCGGTGCGATGAGCGGCCCGCTGGGGGCGGTCGGCAATACCACGCGCGGCATCGGCGATACCGTGCGTGGCGCATTGTCGCAGTTCCCGTTGGGCGCTCCGGCGCAGGCGGGTGGCAAGTGAAGCGCGCAATGCTGCTGGCGGCCTGGCTGGCATTGCCCGCCACAGCGCTGGCCGACGACTACAGCGGGATGCTGGCCTACCTCGACGTAACCCGCATCGACGGTCGCGCGCTGGCCGGTGCCAGTGGTGCCATCGCCATCAACCAGGCGGCGGGCGATCTCAACATCCAGGCCAATCTGCATGGCATGGCCAGCGGCGACCGCGCCGACGTGGCCATCGCTGCGCGCCAGCAGCACAGCAACGACGTCGTGCTTTCGGCACCACTGGAAGCCAGCGCGCACATCGCCGGACAGGCATTGGCAGGCGCCAGCGGCATTGCATCGATCAACCAGGCCAGCGGCATCGCCAACACGACGCTCAACGTCGTCAGCGCGACGCTGGCCCGGCAAGGAATACGCGAGTCCGATGACACGGCGTTGGCCGCCTCGGACATCGCGTCAGCAGGGGGGCAGGGCGATACCGGTGACGGTGTTGCGGCGGGTATCCGCAGTGTCGGCGTTTCGTCGACGGCACTGCGGGGCTTCGACGGTGTCCTGCAACTCAATCAGATCGCGGGAGCGCGAAACGATACGGCCAATGTACTGGGCCTGGTCGTGCAGGGCAACCCGTGAGTACCACCCACCCGAACCAATCACCTGATGAGAGAGAGGGCACCATGAAAGCGACTGTCAAAAAGACCGTACTCGCCATGGCAATTGCCACTGCCTCGACCGCTGCTGCGGCCAATGGCTGGGACAACCAGAATGCCAATGCGAACATCAACCACAACCATGTCGTGACCGAAACCCGCAACGACACGCACAACCATACCGACAACGAAGTCCGCAACTGGACCCGCACCAACACCACGGTACGCAACAACACCGACACCTCGAACGTGAGCCGTACCCGCACGGTGAACGTCAACGAGCAGGTGCAGAAGAACAGCAACATCCAGGCCGACGAGCGCAAGGAAAAGAACAACCACGGCGTCGACGTGAACCTGGAGAAGGATCTGCGGCTGAGCTCGGACATCAACTTCTCCGGCGATCCGACCATCACCGGTGACATCGACCTGGATTCGGCAGCCATCGCCGTGATCGACAACCGCCAGTCGATCAGCAACAACCTCACCGGCAACAGCCTGGTCACCAACAGTGCATCGATCGCCGATGATGTCGGTGCGGGTGCCTCCGGCAACCTCGGCTTCAACGTGGTGGCCGGCGACAACAACGCGCAGGACAATGCTGCGTCGCTGTCCGCTGCGGATGCTTCCTTCAGCTTCGGCATGGCCGACGCCGAGGTGTTCGTCAACCAGGCCGGCTTCGGCAACACCACCATGAACTCCGGCGTCACCAACGCCGCCGGCCTCGGTGGCAATGCCTTCGGCGGTGCCTCGGGCAACATCGGCGTGAACATCGCCTCAGGCAACAACAACGAGCAGAAGAACGCGCTCGCAGCCTCGGTGGCAACCAGTGCGATGGCACAGTCGAGCATCAGCTCCAACCAGGTGTCCACCGGCAACACCGTGTCCAACGCCGGCTTCGTGCAGTCCTACACCGATACGGTGCAGGTCGGCCTGAGCGGTCGCGTGGCAGGCGGTACCCTGGCCGTGGGGGCCGGTACCTATCGCGGCACCGGCAATGCCTACCAGATGGCCAACTACTACCTCGATTCGTGGAGTGGCGATCTGCCGCATCCGGGTGGCAATGCGACCGGGCACATCGATCTGGACAACGAGATCCAGAATGCAACGATGAACCCGAACCGGCCGGGAGTGGGTGGCCTGGGCTTCGATACGCGTGAAAGCGGCACCAGCCAGTTCGTCGAGCTGGGCGTGGCCGACCTGTATGCCAGCCTCAGCGGCACGGTCAGCACCACCCGCTGGGTGAACGTCAATGCGACCAACACCTCGGCACTGTCCGGCAGCGCGTTCTCCGGCGCATCCGGCAACATCGGCGTGAACGTGGCATCGGGTACCGGCAACCTGCAGGCCAACAGCCTGGCATTGGCCGTGGCGCAGCCGAGCACCGGCGGTGGGACCGGCGGCGGCGAGTGATCCACGGTGTGACCGCTTTCGCAGCGAACCTGCGTTGAGCGCAACAAGCCCGGCCATCCGCCAATGGCCGGGTTCCCCCGGGGGCCCCTGTCCCTCCTCCCCCTTGGGGCAGGGGCTCCTTCCTTTTCGTGGAGAACGGCATGGCCGGTCATCGCTGGTGGTTGCGTCTGCTGCCCTGCCTGCTGCTGCTGACCAGCGCATGTGGCTGGGCAGGCGAGGTGGTGTTCAGCGGGGTGCTGCCCAATGGCGCGCTGCTGCAGCAGAAGGTGGAAAGCATGCAGGAGCGGCGTTATCGCAACCTGGTGCGGCAGCACACCGACTACAGCTGCGGGGCGGCCGCTCTGGCCACCATCCTGCGTTATGCCTACCACCTGGACACAACCGAGGCGACGGTGATCGAGGGAATGATGGGGGTATCGGATCCACAGCTGGTCAAGGAACGCGGTTTTTCACTGCTGGACATCAAACGCTATGTCGAATCGCTGGGCATGCGTGGACGCGGTTATCGCATCGATGAATCGCGCCTGCGCACGTTGCGGGTTCCTGGACTGGTGCTGATGGATGTACGCGGCTTCCGGCATTTCGTCGTGCTCAAGCAGGTGCGCGACGGGGTGGTGGAAGTGGCCGATCCGATCCTGGGCAACCGCAGCCTGTCACTGGCCGAGTTCAGTGCCGCCTGGCCGTCACGCGCCGTTTTCGTCGTGATCGGCAGCGACTTCGATCGCAATACGGTGCTGCTGCAACCCAGCGAACGGCCCAGTGCCCGCGCGTTGTATGCGCGGCAGGGACCGATCACCGATGCCGAACTGGTCGACTTCGGCTTCAGCCACGCCGACCTGTTCTGAAGGAGGCACGATCATGCAATGCCAACGTGTAGTACTCGCTCTGCTGCTGATGTTGCCGGTGTCGCCGTTGATGGCGGCAGACGGTGCACCGGGGCGAGGCCTGAAGGAAATACCCGATCCCGAACTGAACCTGATGCGCGGCCGCTACACCGTTGGCGGCAACAACGTGGCCTGGTTCGGGGTGACGATGATTTCGCAGTGGCAGGGACCCAACGGTGCAGTGGTGCAGGGCGCGCTGACCCTGGGCATGGATTTCCGCAATGGCGGCACCCCCAAGCTGAGCTTCCAGCCAAGCGTGCAGGTTACCGCCGCTGACGCACCGTTGCCGGCAACGGCAGGGCGCAGCATCGACAGTACCGGCCTGGCCAATGCCAGCGGACTGGTGCAGAGCGTGCAGGTGGCCGGCGATGGCAACACCGCACGCAACGTGACCACCCTGACCGTGCGTGACGGCGCGGTGCCGACCGCACTGGGCGATGACGGCAGCCGCATGGCACAGGCACGGCAGGGCGGGGCTACTGCCACCGCCATGCTCGATGGCAACCAGGCGCGCCTGCTGCTGCAGGTTGATGGGCAGAGCCTGGTACAGCAGTGGATCCGCAATGGCAGCGTGGGGCAGGGCATTGCCCTGGCCGGCGATGGACAGACCGCCAGCAACCGGCTGCAGCTGGAGCTGGTACGCAATACCGCGGCCAACAACCTGCCCTTGAGCCAGAACGTGGCCCAGGCGATCGGGATGAACCGCGGCATGGGCCCAGGCCAGTAACACGGCCTGGTCGGGGGGAACCGACGTACAACGCAGGTCACCGACATGCACACTCTCTACCGGCTTACTCCGCTGGCGCTGGCGGCGCTGGCGGCCACTGCCTTCGCCCAGCAGCCTGCGCCCAGTGATGGCGCCGACATGCAGGCATTGATCGCGCAACTGGAACAGCTCAAGGTCAATTACGCACAGGAGGTACGACGCCTGCGCGAACTGGACATGCAGGTGCAGGCGATGCAGGCGCGGCTGAGTGGTCGCGCAGGCCCCGGTGCGACGCCCGCTGCGCCGTTGGCGCCGGCTGCGGCATCCGCGGTACCGCCCAGCAGCGAAGGCTATGCCAGCAGCGCGGCCGAGGCACAGCAGGCCAAGCAGGAGGCCCGGCGCAGCGTGGATGACGTCAAGCAGCAGCAGGCGGCATTGTTCTCGCGCCGGTTCACCATCGAAAACGGCCTCACCTATGCACGCTACGACCGCAAGCAACTCACGCTCAACGGGTTCCTCGCCCTCGATGCGATCTTCCTTGGCAACATCGCGATCGAGAACGTCGAATCCGATTCGTTGACCTACAACCTGGCCGCGCGCTGGGGCGTCAGCCCCAACCTCACCTTGAACATGGACGTGCCGTACCTGGCACGGCGCACGGTCTACCAGAAGGGCGGTGCCGGCGGTGCCGCGGCGGCGATCGCGCAGGAAGAAACCAACGGCAGCGGCATCGGCGATGTCAGCCTGAGTGCCAACTACCGGCTGTTCTCCGAACGCGGCTGGCGCCCGGAGACGGTGCTGACCGGTGGCGTTACCGCACCAACGGGCCGCGCACCCTATGGGTTGGACTGGAAAGTAATCGAGCGCGATGACGATGACTACATCCGCTTCGCGGTGCCGCAGGAACAGCCGACCGGCAACGGCGTGTGGCAGGCCAACCTGGGCGTCTCGATGGTGAAGACCGCCGATCCGGCGATCCTGTTCGCCAACGCCGGCTACATCCATTCGTTCCCGCGCGGTTTCAGCGATATCGACAGCAACCCGGATACGGTCAACCCCGGCGATGTGAAACTGGGCGGTTCGGTGTACTTCGGTGCCGGCGTGGCATTCGCGTTCAACGAGCGCACCAGCCTGAGCATTTCCTTCAGCGACAAGATCAGCACGCGCGCCTCGACCCGGTTCAAGGGCGGTGAATGGGTGAAGGTGATCGGCAGCGATGCCAATGCGGCCTCGCTCAATCTCGGCGTGACCTACGCGTTGAACCAGCACACCACGCTGGTGACGCTGCTGGGCATCGGCCTCACCCCGGATGCGCCGGACTTCACGCTGGCATTCAAGGTGCCGTACATGTTGTAAGCGCGGCAGCCCGGCATGGCGCGGCGCTGCATGGCCGCGCTTTGCCGGTGTCGGTGCATGCCCGGCTGCGCAGGGGCCTGCGTTGTCAGCGCTGCGCCGGCAGTTCCAGATGATGCTTGCGGCACAACCGGTATATCGTGACCCGCGAGATCTGCATGTGCCGCGCACACGCCGACACGTTGTAGCCATGCTGGCGCAGGGCCTGCAGCAGTACATCGCGCTCCACCTGGCCACGCGCATCCTGCAGCAGCGCGCGCCGCGCAGGGGCGTCCGGCTCTGCCAGGTCCAGGTCAGCGGCGTTGATCAGCTCGCCTTCGGCCACGATCGCTGCCCGCTGCACGCGGTTCAACAACTCACGTACGTTGCCGGGCCAGTCGAACCCGCGCATGGCCTGGCGTGCACCGGGATCAAACCCGCGTGCGCGGCCGGGGTGGCGCTGGCGGAAGCCGCGCAGGAAGTGCTCGGCCAACAGCAGGACATCGCTGCCACGTTCGCGTAGCGCGGGCATCGGCAAGCGCAGAACATTGAGGCGGTAGTAAAGGTCCCGGCGGAAGTGGCCCTGGGCCACCGCCTGTTCGAGTTCGACGTGGGTGGCTGCCAGTACGCGCACGTCCACACGCAGCGGCTGGTTGCTGCCGACCCGTTCCAGCGTCCCCTCCTGCAGCACCCGCAGCAGGCTGGTCTGTGCGTCGGCGGGCAGGTCGCCGACTTCATCGAGGAACACGGTGCCGCCGTGGGCACTTTCAAACAGACCGATGCGGCGTTGGGCGGCACCGGTGAAGGCCCCACGCTCGTGGCCGAACAGTTCGGACTGCACCAGATTGGCAGGGATCGCGCCGCAGTTGATCGCCAGGAACGGTTTGCCGGCGCGCCCGGACAAGGCATGCAGCGCCTGTGCGGCCAGCTCCTTGCCGGTGCCGGTCTCGCCGGTGACCAGCACCGGCAGGTCGACCGGAGCGAATTTATGCAGGGAGGCGCGCACCGACAGCAGGGCGGTGCTGTCGCCGATCAGCGCCGGCAGGTTGCCGGACTCGCGGACCATGTGCGGCAACGCGTCGTCGCCCTCGGATTGCCGCTGCATTGCCGACAGCAGATCGTGCAGTTCCAGCGGCAGCGCGAACTGGTCGCGGCACGCGCGCAGCAGCGGCCCCCACGCGGGCGGAGCGCTGCCCAGTCCAGGGGGCAGCACGGCGAGCCAGGGCAGGTGGTGATGCCGCTCGATCCATGGCAGCAGCAGCTGCACGGCGTCGGCATCAAGGTGACGCAGATCGACGATGGCCACCAGGTGGTCGCGGCCGCGCAGGCCGATGGCCATGGCAGGGGCAGGGCTGACGCAGCGCAGTTGCCAACCGGCCGCCGCCAGCGCACCACGCTCGGCTGCCTGCGGTTGGCCGAACCAGATTGCGCAACGCGATGGAATCTCCAGGCTTGCCGCCATTCCTTTCCCCCAGGCAACACGGGCGGCCCAGCCGGGCACCCGGCGCGCCGCCCCGCGCCGGGATGCTGTGGCCGAACACGGTCGGCCTGTCGCGGTCACTGCAACCTTGACATCAAGGACCAACGCAGCAAGCGGCGGCCAGCGGCCAGCGGCCCCGGTTACGGCCAGCCGCCCAATGAAAAAGCCGCTGCAGGGCAGCGGCTTTTCAGGCAATGCGCAGATGACCCCGGATCAGAGGTCGACCCGGCGGGCCTGCATGAACTTGTTGCCCCAGTAGCCGGTGAGCAGGGTGTCGACGCGGACGTCCTTGCCGGTGCTCGGAGCGTGCAGGAAGCGGCCATCGCCCACATAGATGCCGACGTGGTCGACCCGGCCCTTGCGGCCGAAGAACACCAGATCGCCTGCAGCCAGGGCGGCGCGGTCGTTGATCAGTTCGGCATTGGCGTCATGCGCCATTTCGCGCGAGACGCGCGGCAGCTCGATGCCCAGGGCCGAGCGGAACACGTAACCGACCAGGCCACTGCAGTCGAAGCCGCTGTCCGGATTGCTGCCGCCCCAACGGTACGGGGTGCCGAGCAGGGTCATGGCCCGGCGCAGCAACGACTGTACCTTGCCGTTGTCGGCAGCGTTGCCGACCACGACGCTGCCATTGGCGGCGCTGCTGGTGTCGTAATTGGCGAGGAGGCGGCTGAGGTCACCGGCCACCATGGCCGAGCGGTCCATCAGGGGAATGGTGTCATTGGCGGCCAGGTGCGGCAGCAGGGCGGCCAGGGTGGCGCTGGCGGCGGCATCGGCGCGGCTGCGCTGCGGAGCGGTGGCGTCGGCCTTGGCGGCTGCGCGGGGGGCGGTCTCGGCGGTGGCAGCCGGGGTCGCATCGGTACGGGTGGGAGCGGACTGCGACCAAGCGGGAAGGCTGGTCAGACACAATGCCAGGCCCAGCAGAAGCGGGCGGACACTACGCGAAGAAGCGGCGGTCTGGCCTTGGCACGTCGGGTCGTTTGTCGTCACGCGTCGGTCACAAGGAAAAAAACGATGGGGCATCATGCCCTGTAAAAGCAGTAATAAGTTAAAAATTCCGTTAATAAATCGTTAGTTGCGCCGTGATGATTGTCACAGTTTTAAACATATCGCCTGTTCATTTTAGCGAAGGACGCGTTTCGCCCCTGTGTAGTGGTCCTTCCAATAGGGGCCACTGAGGGAATCCAGGCGGACCGTTCCGCCGGTGCTCGGGGCGTGCACGAATCGACCTTCGCCCACGTAGATACCGACGTGGCTGACACTGCCGCGACTGCCAAAAAAGACCAGATCGCCGGTTGCCAGGCGCTTCGGGTCGATCTTCGGCCCCTGTACCGCCGCCAGGTCGCGTGAGGTCCGCGGCAGCTTCAGGTCCAGCATTTCACGGTAGACGTAAGCGACCAGGCCGCTGCAGTCGAAGCCGGATTCGGGCGTGTTGCCGCCGTAGCGATAGGGCGTGCCGACCAGGCTGATGGCGCGCATCAGCACTGAATTGGCGGCCTCCGGGTTGTCCGGCGTGGTGCTGGGCCAGCTTGCCGCAGGCGGCGGCGGTGCGGAACGGACGGCCTTGCCGCCGCCGCAGGCGGTCAGCAGCAGGGGCAGGGCCAGCAGCAGGGCGGGCGCGAGGAGCCGGCGCGTGCCGGACGAAACTGGCGTGATGTGCATGTTCTCCGGATAATGCGCGACCTTGGATTGGCCGTCATGATGGCGGCGTCCCCGCCGGGCGACAACCCGCCCCAACCCGCCTGCCTCCGGCAGATCCAGACAGAGTTGCGCATGAAGATCGAAAAAGACCGCGTTGTCCGCTTCCACTACACCGTCTCCGAGGCCGGCCAGGAGCCGATCGAATCGTCCAAGGACCGCGGCGAGCCGCTGGCGATCCTGATCGGCCACGGCAACATCATTCCGGGCCTGGAAAACGCCATGATGGACAAGGAAGCCGGCGCGACCTTCGACGTCGACGTCAAGGCGGCCGATGCCTACGGCGAGCGCCGTGATGGCCTGTCCCAGCGCGTGCCGAAGAAGCACTTCGGTACCGCCAAGCTGGTCCCGGGCCAGCAGGTCGTGCTGCAGACCAACTTCGGCCCGCGTGCCGTGACCGTGCAGAAGGTCGGCATGAGCGTGGTCGACGTCGACCTGAACCATCCGATGGCCGGCAAGGACCTGCATTTCGACGTCGAGATCGTCGACGTGCGCGAAGCCGGCAAGGAAGAGCTCGAACACGGCCACGTCCACGGCGACGGTGGTCACCAGCACTGATCGCACCGCGATCGTGATGCAGCAACGGCCCGCTTCGGCGGGCCGTTGCGTATCTGGAACAGGGCGGGGCCATCCATGGCCCGCAGGCCGGCGGCATAATGACGGACCTGCACGCCGGATGCCCCGTGAACACCGCTTCCCCTTCCCTGCAACCGGTGGCTTCCGGCGAACGCATCGCCGTGCTGGACATACTGCGTGGCTTCGCCCTGCTGGGCATCCTGCTGATGAACATCGAGGCCCTCAGTGGGCCGCTGGACCTGGCCTTTACGGGCATCGACGCGCATTGGCAGGGCATCGACTACTGGGCCGATGCCTTCGTCTATGTGTTCGTGCAGGGAAAATTCTTCACCCTGTTCTCGCTGCTGTTCGGGGCGGGCTTTGCGGTGATGGCCCAGCGCGCCGAGGCAGCGGGCCGCCAGTTCACTCCGTTCTACCTGCGCCGCAGCGCCGGGCTGCTGCTGATCGGCCTGTGCCATGCACTGCTGGTCTGGTCGGGCGACATCCTGGTGCTGTATGCGCTGGCCTCGCTGCCATTGCTGGCCTGCCGTGAGGCACCGCGCAGCTGGCTGCCCTGGATGGGGTTGCTGGTGTATGCGCTGGGTGTTGCGCTGATGCTGCTGGTCGGCGCGATGGTGTCGATGGCCACCCCGCAGGACCTGCAGAAGATGCTGGTCGACGCGCAGCAAGGCATCGACCAGCAACGCCTGGTGTACGGCCAGGGTGACTGGATGCAGGCCAACGTGCAGCGCCTGCATGAGTTCGGCGCGTCGCTGGGTGGCATGTTCATTTCCGGGCCCGAAGTGCTGGGCATGTTCCTGCTGGGTGCCTGGTTCGCCGGCAGCGGCGCATTGACAGCGCCGGAGCGTTTCCCGCGGTTGTACGCCGGCCTGCGCTGGATCGCATTGCCGCTGGGCCTGCTGGCCACCCTGGCAGGTGTGTTGTGGAAGCCGTATCTGGCGCCGGGTGTCTATGACCTGCCGACCACTGCGGCAATGGCACTGGTGGCCGTGGGCGGTGTGCCGATGTGCCTGGGCTACCTGGCCTGGATCGTGCACTGGCGCGCGCGCATGGGCTGGCTGGCGCCGGTCGGTCGGATGGCGTTGACCCACTACCTTGCCCAATCGGTGGTCTGCACGCTGCTGTTCTATCACTACGGGCTGGGATGGTTCGACGTGCTGCCGCGTGCCTGGCAGCTGCTGTTGGCACTGCTGCTGTTTGCAGCGCAGGTGATCTTCAGCCATCTGTGGCTGCGCTGTTTCCGCTTTGGTCCGATGGAATGGCTGTGGCGTGCGATGACGTACCGGCAGTGGCCAGCACTGCGCCGTGGGGCCGGGCAGGCGTGATCGATGCCGGCCGCGCGCGTTTCGACCTGCGTGGCTGCATGCCCTCACGTCTGGCCTGCAGCGGGCCGTGGCATGCTCGCAGCAGCATGGGTGACGGCGCCAACCCGCTGCCTGCCGATCTTCGTTGCGGGCGCTCGCCCGCCATCTTCCCTGTCGACTCGAGCGATTGCGATGAATACTCCCTCTTATGATTACGATCTGATCGTCCTTGGCGGCGGTTCCGCTGGCTTGGCCGGTGCCATCCGCGCTGCGCAGCATGGCAAGCGGGTTGCCCTGCTGGAGCCGGGTGAACTGGGAGGCACCTGCGTGAATGTCGGGTGCGTGCCGAAGAAGGCGATGTGGCTGGCCGCCGATCTGGCCGAGCGCATCGGTCTGGCCAGCGCGATGGGCTTCGACGTGGCGCCGCGTCCGGCGCTGTCGTGGAAGGAACTGGTGATCCATCGCCAGGCCTACATCAGCAACATCCACACCAGCTATCACAAGCGCCTGGATGAAACCGGCGTGGTGCGCATCCCGGCCCGCGGCCATCTGCTGGACGCGCACACCGTGGCGTGCAGCGATGGCGTGCGTTACAGCGCTGCGCAGATCCTCATCGCCACCGGCGCCCATCCGCAGCGGCCGGACATTCCCGGCGCCGAACTGGGCCTGGTATCCGACGATTTCTTCGACCTGCGCGCGGCACCGGCCGAGGTCGCCATCATCGGCGGCGGCTACATCGCGGTGGAACTTGCCGGGCTGTTGCAGGCGCTGGGCAGCAAGGTGAGCCTGCTGGTACGTGGCAGCCGCCTGCTGGAGCGCTTCGACTACGAGCTGACCGCGCAGTTGGCCGAGAACCTGCGCCAGCAGGGCGTGCGCATCCACTTCGATTACCGTCTGCGTGAGTTGAAGCGCGACGGCGAACGCGTGCGCGCGTTCGGCCATGACGGCCCGATCGACAGTGTGTTCGACGCCGTGTTCTTCGCTACCGGCCGGCGCGGCAACAGCAAGGATCTCGGCCTGGAAGCACTGGGCATCGGCATCGGCGAACACCAGCAGGTGGAGGTGGACGCGTGGCAGACCACGGCGGTGCCAAGCGTGCATGCGGTCGGTGACATCGCAGGCAAGGTCGGCCTGACGCCGGTCGCCGTGGCTGCAGCGCGACGCCTGATGGATCGTCTGTTTGGTGGTCGCCCGGATGCGAAGATGGATTACGACAACGTGGCCAGCGTGGTGTTCTCGCACCCGCCGCTGGGCGCGGTAGGCATGAGCGAGGAAGATGCACGTGCGCGCTTCGAGCAGGTGACCGTGTACCACAGCCGGTTCCGGCCGATGCTGCAGGCGCTGGCCAACGGCACCCAGCGCAGCCTGTTCAAGATGGTCTGCGCCGGCCCGGAGGAGCGTGTGGTGGGTGTGCACCTGCTCGGCGAAGCGGCCGACGAGATCCTGCAGGGTTTCGCGGTGGCGGTGAAGATGGGTGCGACCAAGGCCCAGTTCGACGACACGGTGGCGATTCACCCGACGTCTGCTGAAGAAGTGGTGTTGATGCGCTGAGCCGACACTCACGGTAGTGCCGGCCGCTGGCCGGCAACCTCGACAGCAACGGCCGAAGCAACAGCAACAGCAACAGCGTGCATTCCGTGGAATGGCGGGGTGGGTCCGGTTGCGGGGGACGCCGTGAAGCCATCCTTGGGGGCTCGGTCGCCGCTTGCTCGTGTGCGCTGTCCTGCGTACACGGCACGACCGGGGTTGGGCGTCCTGCCCAACCCGCCCGAGGCTTGCCTCGGGCCCATGTGGCTCACGCCCCCGCAACCGGACCCACCCCGCCTTCGACAGACTCCTGCGATCTGTCCGAACTGCGTTTTGTGTTGCTGTTGGTGGGTGTCGACCTTGGTCGACACGTAGATCCACGCCATGCGTGGATCAGGAGTTGCAGTGAGCATGAACGGACATCGGATCGTTCGCCCGGAAGTGCCATGAGACAATTGGAAGCAATCCGGCTGCTTCCAGCCGCCCATGCGGCCCGTTTTTTTTCTGATGTCCACTTCTTCCCCCCGTATCGCCACCACGTCCCCGCGCATCGCTCTGGGCGGCATCGGCCTGGCTGCGATCGGCGCCATCGCCGCCTCTGGCAAGGCGATCATCGTCAAGCTGGGGCTGCGCCATGGCGTGGACGCGACCACGCTGCTGGCGCTGCGCATGCTGATGGCGCTGCCGCTGTTCGCGTTGATGGCGGTGTGGGCCTCGCACCGCGCGGCGCCGTTGTCGTGGGCCGACCGCGCACGCGTGCTGTGGCTTGGCTTCACCGGTTACTACCTGTCCAGCCTGCTGGATTTCCAGGGCCTGCAGTACATCAGCGTGACCCTGGAACGGTTGATCCTGTACTTGAACCCGACCCTGGTGCTGCTGATCAACGTGCTGCTGGCGCGGCAGCGGCCGGGTCGGTGGCAGGTCGGCGCGCTGGTGCTCAGCTATCTCGGCGTGCTGATCGCGTTCGGCCATGACCTGCAGCGCGAGGGGGGGCAGATCATCCTCGGCAGCCTGCTGGTGCTGGGCAGTGCGCTCAGCTATGCGCTGTATCTGTTCGGCAGCGGCCAGGTGGTCGCCCGTATCGGTGCGGTGCGTCTGACCGCCTACGCCAGCTGCGTGGCCAGCGTGCTGGTGCTGCTGCATTTCACCATTACCCATCCGCTGCCGTTGCTGTGGCAGGCCCCCGCTGCCGTGCAGTGGCTGTCGCTGATCAATGCGACGGTCTGCACCGTGCTGCCGGTGCTGGCGATCATGCTGGCGGTGCAGCGCGTCGGCTCGTCGCTGGCTGCGCAGGTGGGTATGCTGGGCCCGGTTTCCACCATCGTGATGAGCCTATGGCTGCTCGACGAACCGATGGGGCCGGCGCAGATCGCCGGCACCGTGCTGGTCCTGATCGGCGTGCTGCTGGTGACGCGGCTGCGCCGCTGACGCCGGAGCAGGCGCGTGCCCGCATCCTGGCGGTGATCCATGCGATCCCGCCAGGGCAGGTGATGGGCTACGGGCAGGTCGCGATGCGTGCCGGCCTGCCCGGACGCGCCCGGCTGACCGCACGCATCCTCGGTCAGAATGACGATCCCTCGCTACCCTGGCACCGGGTGCTGCGCTCGGATGGGCGCATCGCCATGGCTGAAGGTTCGGCCGGCTGGCGCGAACAATCGCAGCGGCTGCGTGCCGAGGGTGTCATCGTCGAAAACGGCCGGGTGCGGATGCCCGCGACCGACCCGGCGGCGGCGCTGGATGCGGCCGTATGGGGGCCGGGCTGATCGCTGCCTGCGACTGAACGGGCGGCCGTCCGCTCTGGTCAAAAAGGGCCGGTGCTGCGGCTATGATGGAGGCCGTTCCATGCCGGTGTCCCCATGTTCCCGCGACTGCCAACCGTCACCAAGGCCCTGTTGATCGCCAACGCGATCCTGTTCCTGCTGCAGCAGCCGTTCCTGCTCGGCATGCAGACCTTCGAGCCGTTCATGCTGCAGCCGCTGCAGCAGGGGTTCGATGCGTTCTCACCGGGCGGCAATTTCCAGCCCTGGCAGCTGCTGACCTACGGCTTCCTGCATGGCAGTTTTTTCCATCTGTTCTTCAACATGCTGGCCGTCTTCATGTTCGGCGCGCCGCTGGAACAGACCTGGGGTGAGAAGCGCTTCCTGACCTACTACCTGGTGTGCGTGGTCGGCGCCGGCCTGTGCCAGTTGCTGGTCG
Organism: Stenotrophomonas sp. MYb57; assembly: GCF_002966815.1. Lineage (NCBI taxonomy): Bacteria > Pseudomonadati > Pseudomonadota > Gammaproteobacteria > Lysobacterales > Lysobacteraceae > Stenotrophomonas > Stenotrophomonas sp. MYb57. The sequence continues at coordinate 3,327,362 of NZ_CP023271.1, read as the reverse complement.
GCACGATGCTCGACAATCCGGCCACGGTGCTGGGCGCGTCCGGTGGTGTGTTCGGCCTGCTGCTGGCTTACGGCATGCTGTTCCCCAACCAGCGGGTGATGCTGCTGTTCCCGCCGATTCCGATGAAGGCGCGTACGTTCGTGATCCTGTTCGGCGTGGGCGAGCTGGTGCTGGGCATGACCGGCTGGCAGCCGGGCGTGGCCCATTTCGCGCACCTGGGCGGCATGCTGTTCGGCTGGCTGCTGATCCGCTACTGGCGTGGCCAACCGCCGTTCAACAAGCGTCGTCCTCCGGGCCCGCCGAAGCGCCCGAACCACCTGCGCAGCGTGAAGTGAGGCGCAGGTGGGTGCCGACCTTGGTTGACACGCCGTGACGCCGGTAGGTGCCAACCTTGGTTGGCACACCTTGACGCCGGTAGATGCCAATCTTGATTGGCACGCATTTCATGCATCGGCCAGCACCACCTGCGCCGCGTTGTGCCCGGGCGCGCCGGTGACCCCGCCGCCCGGATGCGTACCCGCACCGCACAGGTACAGGCCGGGCAGGGCGCCGCGATAGCCTGCCTGGCCGACCATCGGCCGCGCCGAGAACAGCTGGTTGGCGCTGAGCGCACCGTGGAAGATGTCGCCACCGATCAGCCCGAACGTCCGCTCCAGATCCAAGGGTGACAGTGCCTGTCGACCAAGCACGCTGCCGGCGAAGCCGGGGGCGTAGTGATCGACGGTGGCGATCATCAGGTCGGCGACGGTGTCGCGGTGATCATCCCAGTGTCGGCCATCGGGCAATTCCGGCGCCACGTGCTGGCAGAACAGGCTGGCCACATGCTGCCCGGGTGGCGCCAGCGAATCATCCAGCGTGCTCGGAATCAGCATCTCCACGATCGGCTCGCGCGACCAGCCCTCGCGACGTGCGTCCAGCCAGGCGCGGTCCATGTAATCCAGGCTGGGCGCCATGATGATGCCGGCACTGAGGTGATCACCGGGGCCGGGCAGGGCACGGAAATCCGGCAGACGCGACAGCGCCACGTTCATCCGGAACGTGCCCGAGCCGCAGCGCCAGTTCGCCATGCGTTCACGGGTGGTGACGGGAACCTGGGCGGGCTGCAGCAGTTGTTCGTACAGCAGCTTCGGGTTGACGTTGGCCACCACGGCACGTGCGCGCAGGCTCTCGCCGCCGGACAGCGCGACGCCGACCACGCGCCCGTCTTCCACCAGCAGGTGCTGCACGCCGGCATCAACGCGCAGCTCGGCGCCGGCCGCACGCGCGGAGGCGGCGATGGCCTGGCTGATCGCGCCCATGCCACCGATGGCGTGGCCCCAGGCACCTTTGACCCCGTTGCACTGGCCGAACACGTGATGCAGCAGTACGTAGGCGCTGCCTGGCGTGTATGGGCTAGCGTAGTTGCCAACAATGCCATCGAAACCAAACAGGGCCTTGATCGGCTCGCTTTCGAACCAGCGATCCAGGTACTCGGCGGCCGACAGCGTGAACAGGTCCAGCAGTTCCTGGCGCAGTGCAGGGTCGAGTGCGGCCAGCTCCCGTCCCAACCGGCCCATCTGCCACAACGCCGGCAACGCACGCCAGCCAGCCATCACCCCGAGGTCGGGCGGCGGACGCAGCGCCCAGTCGCGCAGCACATCGGCAAATACCTCCAGGCGCGCTTCATAGGCGGGCAGCGCCTGCGCATCGCGTTCGGAGAACTTCGCCACCTCGGCTTGGGTGCGGCCAGGCGCGGACAGCAGGTAGCGGCCATCAGGCAATGGCAGGAAGTTGTTGGCCGGCCGCGCGACGATGCGCAGCCCGTGCGCATGCAACTGCAGCTCCTCGATCACCTTCGGCTGCAGCAGCGACACCGTGTACGAGGCCACCGAGTTGCGGAAGCCCGGGTGGAACTCCTCGGTGACAGCCGCACCGCCAAGGATGCCGCGACGCTCCAGCACCAGCACCCGTTGCCCCGCGCGCGCCAGATACGCCGCGCACACCAGCCCGTTGTGGCCGCCACCAACGATGATCGTGTCCAACGTCGTCATGCGTTGCGGATCGCCGCTTCGATGGTGGCGATGTCGATCTTCTTCATCGGCATCATCGCGTTGAAGGCGCGCTTGGCCAGGGCCTTGTCCTTGCTGGTCACCGCTTCGATCAGCATGCGCGGGCTGATCTGCCAGGACACGCCCCAGCGGTCCTTGCACCAGCCGCATTGGCTTTCCTGGCCACCGTTGCCGACGATGGCATTCCACAGGTGATCGGTCTCGGCCTGGTCCTCGATGGAAATCTGGAACGAGAACGCTTCGCTGTGCTTGAAGGTCGGGCCACCATTGAGGCCGACGCAGGGAATGCCGCAGACCGTGAATTCGACGGTGAGCACGTCCCCCTGCTTGCCGTCGGGGAAGTCGCCGGGCGCGTGATGCACAGCGGTTACTTCGCTGTCGGGAAAGGTCTTCGCATAGAACGTGGCGGCCTCGAGCGCGCCGTTGTCATACCAGACGCAGATCGTGTTCTTGTGAGCCATGGCGGGGCTCCGCAGTGGACGAAGGCGCAGCGATAGCATGGGCGGTGTTAATGCCGGATCGTGCTGCACTGCGGGAGCTGCCGGCGCCGCGCTACCATGGCCGGACGACACGACAGGGATGATGCGTGAAGATCCTGATTCTGGGTGGATATGGGGTGTTCGGGGGGCGTCTGGTCCGCTTGCTGGCCGACCTGCCGATGCTGGAACTGCTGATCGGTGGCCGCAACCTGGCGGCGGCACAGGCCTTCTGCGCAAGCTATGTGGGGCAATCGACGCTGCGTCCACTGCAGGTCGACCGGCAACGGCTGGCCACGGCCCTGCAGGCCGAGCGACCGGACCTGGTGGTGGATGCCTCCGGTCCTTTCCAGGACTATGGCGAACACCGCTATGGCGCGATCGAAGCCTGCATCGCCGCCGGCATTGATTATCTGGACTTCGCCGACGCGGCAGACTTCGTATTCGGCGTTTCGCAGTACGACGCGCAGGCCAGGGCGGCTGGCATCTACGCACTGTCAGGCGTCAGCAGTTTCCCGGTATTGACCGCGGCAGTGCTGCGCGAGATGGCCACGCACATGGACATCGTCAGCGTGGAAGGCGGCATCGCGCCATCGCCGTATGCCGGCATCGGCCTGAACGTGATGCGGGCGGTGGTCGGCTATGCCGGTGCGCCGGTGAAGCTGCGCCGCAACGGTCGCGATGGGCACGGCATCGGCCTGGCCGAGAGTCGCCGCTTCACCGTCGCGGTGCCGGGGCGGCTGCCGCTGCGCAACCTGCATTTCTCGCTGGTGGATGTGCCCGATCTGCAGGTGCTGCCACCCGAACATCCGACGATGACCGACATCTGGATGGGGGCTGGCCCGGTGCCGGAGATCCTGCATCGCGTGCTCAATCTTCTGGCCAAGGCGCGCCTGCACCTGAAACTGCCATCGCTGGAGCCATGCTCGCGGTTGTTCTATACCGTGTTGAACCTGATGAAGTTCGGCGAGCATCGCGGCGGCATGATCGTGCGCGCCGTGGGCACCCGCGATGGTGCGCGTGTGGAACAGAGCTGGCACCTGCTGGCCGAGGCTGATGACGGCCCGTACATTCCGTCGATGGCGATCGAAGCGGTGATCCGCAAGCAGCTGGCCGGTGATCGGCCGTCACCGGGTGCACGCCCGGCCACGCATGCGCTGGAACTGTCCGACTACGACCGGCTGTTCGACGGACGCACGATCCATACCGGTTTCCGCCGCGACATGCCCGGTGCCAGCCTGTACCAGCGCCTGCTGGGCAGCGCGTACGCGCAGCTGCCGGCCAGCGTGCAGGCGTTGCATGCACCGTCTGCCGCCAAGCGCTGGAGCGGCACGGCATCGGTCGAACGCGGTGGTGGGTTGTTGTCGCGGTTGCTGGGGAACGTGTTCGGTTTTCCGGCAGCGGGCGAGGCAGTGCCGGTCAGCGTGGAGTTCACCGCAGAGGCGGGTGGCGAGCGCTGGACGCGGACCTTCGCCGGCCGTCGTTTCTCTTCGTTGCAGACGCTGGGGCAGGGGCGCAACGAAGCGCTGCTGGTCGAACGGTTCGGTGCGGTATCGGTAGCGTTGGCACTTCTGGTCGACAACGGGCGGCTGCAACTGGTGCCGCGACGCTGGTCGATCCTGGGCCTGCCGTTGCCGCAGTGGCTGTTGCCCGGGGAGAACAGTTTCGAGGGTGATGAGGATGGACGCTTCGTCTTCGACGTGGAGATCGGCGCGCCGGTGGTGGGGCGCATCGTGCATTACCGGGGAACGTTGAAGCCCGCGTGATGTCCACCGACGAAAAAGGGCGCCACGAAGGCGCCCTTTCCGTTACCGCTGTTGCATGAACCTCAGCGCCAGACCTTGATCTGCTCGCCGTCGGTGCGCTGCATCGGCTGGCCCGGCTTGCAGCTGAAGCTGGCGCCGAACGCCGGCAGGTTCGACAGCGGGCCGTTGGTGCGCCAGCGGCCCGGTGCACGGATGTCGGCGGTCAGGCGGCGTGCGGCCTCGTTCGGCGACAGCTGCTGCGGCCACAGCGAAGCCCAGGCGCGGAAGAAGCCCTGCTGCTGTGCCGGCTTGGCCTTCGGCTCCTGCGCGGTGTACGCGGCCCAGGCCAGCTCCAGGCCGGCGATGTCGGCCAGGTTCTCTTCCTGGGTCAGCGTGCCGTTGACCTTGGCCCCCTTCACGCCGGGGAACTCGTAGGCGCCGTACTGGCTGGCGACACGGGTGCCGAGCAGGGTCCAGGCGGTCTTGTCGGCCGGGGTCCACCAGCTGCGCAGTTCGCCCTTGGCATCGACCAGCGCACCCTTGGCATCGATCGCGCGGGTCAGCTCGTGGCCGACCAGGCCGCCGAAGCTGCCGAACTTGTCGGCGGCATCGGCCTTGGCGTTGAACACCGGGCCCTGCAGGATCGCCGCAGTGACGATCAGCCGGTTCTGCGCCAGGTCATAGGCCAGCGACGGCTGCTGCGGCAGCACGTCCCAGCGGCGGTCGGCGTTGCCCTTGCCGATGCGCTTCATTTCCTCGCGGTGGCGCCAGGTGGACGCGATCAGCATGTTGCCGCCGAACGAACCACGGCCCATCGGCTGCACGCTGTAGTCCAGGTCGCGCAGCGGGGTGCCGATCTCGATCTTCAGCGCGGCCAGCTTGGCCTGCGCTTCGGTCTTGGCCTCGGCGCTCATCCAGCTGTTGTTCTTGACCGCTTCGATCTGCACTTCACGCACCTTGTCGACGATCCAGGCCGCCTGGCGGCGGTCTTCGGCGGACAGGTAACGGGCTGCGTATTCGCGGCCGACCATCGGGCCAGCGGCCACGTTGATCGCGTCCAGCACGCTTTCCCAGCGCTGCGGCGGCAGGGTTTCACCACGCAGCACGCGGCCACGGAACTCGAACTCCGCATCGCGGTACGCCTTGGACAGGTACGGCGCCATCGAGTCGCCCACGCGCCAGCGCAGGTAGGCCTTCCACTGGTCCGGCTTGAGCTTGGTGACCATGCCGTCGAGCTGCTTGAACAGCGCCGGGTCGGCCAGCGACACCAGGTCATCGTTGACGCCCTGCGCCTTCAGGAACGCGTCCAGCTGCAGGTTGCGGTAGCGGCTGTTGAGGTCCTTGGTGGAGATCGGCGCGTAGTTGTTGAACGGGTTGTTGATGCCCGCCAGCGACTGCGCATTGCGCGCCAGTTCCGTTTCCAGCGCGATCACAGCCTGCGACTCGGCGTCCAGCTTGGCCGCCGGGGTGCCGGTCAGTGCGAGGATCTGCTTGACGTAGTTGCGGTAGCGGCCCATCAACGCGACGGTGTCGGCGTCGGTGCGGGTATAGAAGGCCGGATCAGGCAGGCCCATGCCGCCCTGCATGAAGTAACCGATGTGGCGGTCCAGCGCCTTCAGGTCCACGTCCGGACCGAAGTTGAAGGCCACCGGGATGCCGACCTGGTGCAGCGCGGCGATCGAGGCCGGGACATCCTTGGCCTTCTTGATCGCGTTGATGCGGGTCAGCAGCGGTGCGATCGGGTTGGAGCCGTCGGCTTCCACGGCCGCTTCGTCCAGGCCGCTGGCCCAGAAGTCGCCCAGCAGCTTCTGCACGTTGCCCTGCGGCGCCTTCATCGAGGCGTCCAGCAGTTCACGCTGTTGCTGCCGGCTGCGGTCGACCAGCTGGCCCAGTGCGGTGGCGGCGCCGGTCTGCGGCACCGGGTTGGCCTTCAGCCAGCCTGCGTTGGTGGCGTCGTAGAAATCGCTGCACTGCGCACTGACTGCCGGGGCGCGTGCGGCCTTCTTTTTGGCGGCGAACGCATCGTGGGTCGGAACCAGGGTCGCCAGGCTGATGCCCAGGGCGATGGCAAGCGGACGGAAGTTGGGCATGTAGAACGAATCCGTGATGGATTGAGGGCGGGCGAACTATAGCAAGCCGCGCATGGGCACGGGATGCACGCATCACGGTGGTTCCGCCGGGCATGGCCCGGCGCTACCGGGGGGTGGCATGGGCAGGGGATGCACGCATCACGGTGCATCCGCCGGGCATGGCCCGGCGCTACCGGGCGGGTGGGATGGCCACGCCATGCGTGGCTGCGGCCACCGCGCGGAAAAACAAAGGCCCGGGAAATCCCGGGCCTCTGCAGGCAAGCCGTGGCCTCAGCCGTGGCTTACCAGATCACCACCTGCGAGTCGCCGGTGCGCGACATCGGCGTACCCGGCTTGCACTGGAAGGCCGCGGTGAAGGTCGGCAGGTTCGACGGCGCACCGACGGCGCGGAACTGCGCCGGCGCGTGCGGGTCGGTTGCCAGGCGGACCTTGGCGTTCTCCGGGGTGTACTTGGTGCGCCACACGGTGGCCCAGTTGAAGAAGAAGCGCTGATCGCGGGTGAAGCCATCGATCTTCGCGTCTTCCTTGCCGGCCGATGCCTTCTGCAATGCGTCGTAGGCGGTGGCCAGGCCACCCAGGTCGGCGATGTTCTCGCCCAGGGTCAGATGGCCGTTCACGGCCTGGCCGTCGACCTTGTACTGGTCGAACTGCTTGACCAGCTTGCCGGTCAGGCCAGCGAAATTCTTCGAGTCGGCTTCGCTCCACCAGTTCTCGAAGTTGCCGGTCGGCCCGAAGCGGCTGCCCTGGTCGTCGTAACCGTGGGTCATTTCGTGGCCGATGACCGCACCGATACCGCCGTAGTTCAGCGCGTCGTCCGCCTTGGCATCGAAGAACGGCGGCTGCAGGATGGCGGCCGGGAACACGATCTCGTTCTGCAGCGGGTTGTAGTAGGCGTTGACCGTCTGCGGGGTCATGCCCCACTCGGTCTTGTCCACCGGCTTGCCGATCTTGGCCAGGTTGTACTGGTAGTTGAACGCGGTGGCCGCGCGCACGTTGCCCAGGTAGCTGTCACGGTTGGTCTGCAGGCCCGACCAGTCACGCCACTTGTCCGGGTAACCGATCTTCGGAGTGAAGGTTTCCCACTTGGCGATGGCCTTGGCCTTGGTCTCTTCGCTCATCCAGGACAGGCCCTGGATGCGTTCCTTCAGCGAAGCGGCCAGGTTCTTCACCAGCTCTTCCATCTTCGCCTTGGCTTCCGGCGAGAAGGCGACCTTCACGTACAGCTGGCCGAAGGCTTCGCCGGCATCGCTCTCGATGGTGCCCAGCACACGCTTCCAGCGCGGCTTCTGTTCCTTCTGGCCATTGAGGGTCTTGCCGTAGAACTCGTAGTTTTCCTGCACGAACGCATCGGCCAGGTACGGCGAGGCGCCGTCCACGGTGTGGAAGCGCAGGTAGGCACGCCACACCGACGGATCGGTATCGCCCAGCGCCTTGCTCACTTCCTGGTGGAAGGCCGGGATGGCCAGCGAGAACTTCTCCGGCGCGGCCACGTTCTGCGACTTGAAGAACTCGGTCCAGCTGAAGTTCGGGGTCAGCGCATCGGCCTCGGCCAGGCTGACCGGGTGGTAGTACAGCGAGACATCGCGCGACAGCTCAACGCTGGACTTGGACGCCTTGGCCAGGCGGGTCTCGAACTTGACGACTTCTTCAGCCTGCTTTGCGGCATCGGCAGCGGCCACGCCGGACAGCTCCAGCACCTTGGCCACGTGGGCCTGGTAAGCCTTCAGCTTGTCGGCCTTGGACGCATCGGTATAGAAGGTCTTGTCCGGCAGGCCCAGGCCGCCCTGGCTGGCGTAGGCCATGTTCACGGCCGAGTTCTTGAAGTCGGCTTCGGCGCCGAAGCCGAACAGCACGTTCTCGCCCTTGGCAGCGCTGGTGCGCAGGTAGTTGGCGATGGCGGCCTTGTCCTGCAGGCCGTCGATCGCGGCCAGGTCGGCCTTCAGCGGCTCGATGCCCTGGGCGTTGACCTTGGCTTCGTCCATGCCGGTGGCCCACAGGTCGCCGACGATCTTCTCGATGCCGGCCGGGTTCTTGACCTGCGCGACCTGCTCGGCCAGCTGGTGCTGCACGGCCACCGAACGCTCGTCGAGGATGGTGAAGGCGCCCCAGCTGGTGCGGTCGCCCGGAATCTCGTTGGCGGCCAGCCACTTGCCGTTGACGTAGTCGCCGAAGGCGGTGCAGGCGTCAAGGTTGCTGTCCAGATCGCTGGCCTGGAAGGCGTTGTAGGCCGGCAGCTTGCTCTCGTCGAGCTTGTAGGTGGTGGCGGCGTCGGCCGCGGCCGGCGTGGAGGCGGTGGCATCCTTTGCCGGGGTTTCGTTCTTGCCGCAGCCGACCAGCGCGGCCGAAACGGCCAGGGTCAGCAGCACGATCTTGGGAGTACGGGTCACTTGAATGGCCTCCAGGCCGAGTGAGTCAGGGAAGGGCCGGGGGAACGGCCGTGGGCCGAACGATACGCCGCCGGCCCACACTGCAAGGGTGTCGAAGGTCATGGCCAGGCGCAAGGGGGCCTTGCCGGCACCGGAAAAGACAGACCCGGCAAAAGCCGGGTCTGTCGGGGTACTGCCTGTTTTGCTGGATCAGAACTTGTAGGTAGCGCCCATGTACATGTAACGGCCGATGTTGTCGTACATCGCCGAACCGACGTCGGAGCCGAAGTAGTTCACCGGCGGATCCTTGTCGAAGGCGTTGTCCACGCCCAGGTAGACGTCGATCTTGTCGCCCGGGAAGCGGTAGCCGAACTGGAAGTTGTGGTAGACGTACGAACCGTTGCGGATCGGGCTGCTCTGGCCCGGGTTGGCCTGGTAGCTCTTGGGCTGCACGCGCAGGTTGCTGCTCACGTAGTTCAGGTCCCACGACGCGCGCCACTGACCCAGCGAGTACTTGGTCTGCAGCGAACCGCGCCAGCGCGGGTCGGTCACCCAGGTGACGTTCTCGTCGTACTCGTTCGGGAAGTCCTGGAAGGCCCATTCACGCGACTGCAGCAGGCGGGTACCGACCAGGCGGATCACCGTGTCGCCCTCGGCGATCTTGAAGCGGTAGTCCATTTCCAGATCGACGCCGACGCGACGCGAGCGCGCCAGGTTTTCGTTCAGTGCAACCCAACGGCTGATCGAATGTTCCGGGAAAGTGCGGCCGCCCGCATCGGTCTTGCCACCGACCGGTGCGCGCTCGATGAAGCCGCAGAAGCTGTTGTTGATGCCTCCCGGAGAATCCACGCAGCGGGTGGCATTGGTCTGCGCGGTCACTGCGCCGATGGCATCCTTCAGGCTGATCCACCAGTAATCCACCGACATGCCGAAGCCCTGCAGGAAATCAGGCTGCCAGACCAGGCCATAGGTGAAGCTGCGCGCGCGCTCCGGCTTCAGGTTCGGGTTGCCGCCGCTGACACCCGGGCGGGTTGCGGTGTAGGTATCGACCCAACCCACCGGCACGCCCAGCGCCGAGCAGTTGGCCTGGCGCAGGGCCGGATCAGCTGCCGTATTGGGGCGATTGGAATTGGTGGCCAGGTAGTTGCAGGGATCGTTGACGGTGGCGAAGTTCTCGCTCTGCGGGTTGTACAGTTCGCCGATGCTCGGCGCACGCACCGCCTGCGACAGGGTGCCGCGGGCACGCAGGGACGGAATGATGGTCCAGTCCAGGCCGACCTTCCAGGTGGTGGTCTTGCCGATGCTGCTGTAGTCGGACCAGCGACCGGCAGCGTCCATGGTCAGGTTGTAGATGCCCGGGATGTCGGCCAGCAACGGCACGGTGGCTTCGACGAACGCTTCGCGCACGTCGTACTTGCCCATCCGGTTGGGGATCGCGTTGAGGAAGGTCAGGCCCTGCGCTGCCAGCGGATCGGTGATTTCGCGGCTCTTCTCGCGGCGGTATTCCACGCCACCGGCCACGCCGACGTCACCTGCCGGCAGGCTGAACAGCGAGGCGTTGGCCAGCGAGGCGCTGAACACCGACTGCTGCAGGCGCGAATAGTTGAACGAATCGACGTTCATCCAGTCGCGTGCCGCCTGGGTCACCGCGCCATTGCCGAACACCGAGAACGGCACGCAGCCTTCGCGGGCGAACTGCGAGTACACGCGGTTGCCGTTGTTGGGGTTGGTGGCGTTCGGGTTCAGCGTGGTGCGGCAGACGATCTGGCCGGTGGACGGATCGACCACGGTGTCCAGGCCTGCCTGCCAACGCTCGTTGATGCGGTTGTTGAGGTTCCAGCGCTTGACTTCGCTCTGGCCCCAGTTGCCGTACACGTCGTAGGTCCAGTTCTCGGTCAGGTTGCCTTCCACGCCGAGCACGAAGCGCTGGGTGTTGCGCTCCACGTGCTCGCCACGCTGGCCGGCATCGACGTTGAAGCGGCTCAGGGTCAACTGGCTGGCGCCGTTGGCGGCCATCAGCGCGCGCAGCTGCGGCGAAACGTAGGCATTGTCGCGCTGGATGCGCAGGGTCTGGTCGAACGACGGCTGGGCCAGGAAGTCCGAGACGGTCTCGGTGTACTTGCCTTCGAAGTACAGGCGATGATTGTCAGTCAGGTCGAAGTTGACGACCGCATTGACGCTCTTGCGGTCGAAGCCGGGCTGCAGATCGGCGACCGAATTGAGGTCGGCGAAGTCGCAGTTGACGCAGCTGGTGGTGCTCGGCATCACCCCGTCATAGCGCTGCGGGCGGTAGGTGCCATCCGGATTGAACTGGTAGCGGTTGCCCCAGGTCGCCTTGTTGGTGGGCGAGAACGCACCCAGCGTGAAGGTGCCGCCGAAGGAGATCGAGTGGTTGCCACCCGGGCCGCTGAGCACGGTCTGCGGATTGCTTTCGCTGGAGGGCTTGGTCGGGTCGTAGTTGGGGTTCGGCACCGACACCAGGAATTCATTGCCGATCGCGCGGTCGCTGCGGACGAAGCGGTCCTGCTTGCTGTATTCCAGTGCGATCGCGGCGTTGCCGCGGCCGTTGGCGAAATCGGTGCCGGCCGAGGCACTGATGAAGGAGCGGTTGAAGCCGCCTTCACTGGCCATGCCGGTCTGGCCACGCACTTCGGCGCCATCGAACGACTTCTTCATGATGAAGTTGACGACACCGGCCACGGCATCGGCACCGTACACGGCCGAGGCGCCACCGGTGATGACTTCAACGCGCTCGATCCACTCGACCGGAATCGTGTTGACGTCGACTGCCGAGGAGCCGGAGGTCGCGCCGACATGGCGGCGACCATTGACCAGCACCAGCGTACGCGAGGTGCCCATGCCGCGCAGGTCCATCAGGCCCACACCGGCGGTGCCGATGAAGCGGGTGGAATTGCCCAGCGTATAGGTCGGGCTCAGCGCCGGCATGCGCGCCATCAGGTCGCCGATGTTGTTGGCGCCGGTGGCACGGATTTCTTCGGCCGTGATGGCGGTGACCGGCGAGGGGGTCACGAAGCCGGTACGCGCGATGCGCGAGCCGGTCACGCTGACGCGGTCCAGGTCGATCGGGTTGTTGCCGGAGCTGGCTTCCTGGGCCAGGGCCGGGGCTGCGGCAGCCATCATCAGGCCGGCGAGCAGGGCGTTGGTCAGCGGGTGGCGACCAGGCGTGCGGTGGTGCGTCATGTGGTGAATCCCCCTAGTGGATGAAGATCGTCCGCATCCCTGCGGTTGTTACGGTCATGTTCATGGTTTGTCCTGACCTTGATCGAACCTAACACGCGCTTAACGGGAAATGCATGGTTTCGTCACACTTTGTCACTCGGAATGTCAACGGCGCACATGAAATTGCAACAAATACAGATGCTTAGTCTCATTTGTGATGTGCCGAATCTGGCGGCACGGGCCATATATGAATGGCCTGTTAAGTCGTACTTTGCGCAAAAAGGCGTCTCGCCAGGACATCGCTTGCCTCCTGCCTGGCGACGGGGGAGTGGTGGGCGGTGAGCGCATTCAGGAGCCATTTGTGTGCCGCGGGGCGTGCTGTCAGCGCTGTCGGTGATCGGCGGTCACGGTGCGCCGCCCGCTTGCCGCAGGCAAAAGAAAAGGGCGGCCGGAGCCGCCCTTTTCATGTGCTGCAATGCTGCGATCAGAACTTGTAGGACACGCGCGCGAAGAACGTGCGGCCGTACCAGTCGTACTGGGATGCGTACAACGGCGTGTTGCCATAACGGGTGCCGGCGGTGTTGGAGATCAGGTCCGGCTCCTTGTCGAACAGGTTGCGCACGCCGACCATGATGTTCCAGTCATCCATGTCGTAGCCGACAGAGACACTGTGGCGGAACTGCCAGCCGGCCTTGATGTCGCGGGTCGCGTTCTGGTAGCCGGAATAGGTGAAGTTCCGGTCCAGGTCCTTGTTCTGGGTGCTGCTGACGTACGTGCCCTGCCAGTTGAACGTCCAGTCACCCCGTTCCAGGCTGACGCTGGCCAGGCCGACGGTCTTCGGCCGGCCGATGTAGCCGACCTGGTCGGAGGTGGTGATACCACTGTCAGAAGCCGAGTCGAACAGCTGGTACGTATCTTCGATGGTGTAGGTGACCTGCGCTTCAGCGGAAATCTTGCCGAAGGAGAAGTCGTTGTCGTAGTTGACCTGGAGGTCGTAGCCGCGGGTGCGCTCGCGGTTGATATTCACGTATTTGTTGTAGATCGTGGTGATGTTGTTCGGCGCCGACGCGTTGGTCGGGCTGTTGCGCACAATCTGGTCACAGAATGCGTTGGGGAACACCGCCGAGCCGTAGCAGCCGAACACGATGTCGTACTCGTCGAGCTGAGTGATTTCACCGCGCACGTCATAGTCGAAGTAATCCAGCGCCACGTTGAGGTTGGCGAAGGTCGGGCTCCAGACCAGGCCAAGGGTCTTGGCCTTGGACGTTTCCGGCTGCAGGTTGTTCTTGCCGCCGCCACCGGAATAAATGGTGGCGCTACTGCCGCCGCCGCCGGTATAGGTGTCCGGAATGCCGGCCGCTCCGCAGTTGGCACGGATGAAGGTGTTGTTGCTGTCGCCCCACTGGATGCAGGGGTCGATCTGGGTCTGCGGCAGGAAGCCGGTCTGATCGCCCAGGTACAGCTCGTACAGGCCCGGCGCACGGAATGAGGTACCCATGGTGCCGCGCACGCGCAGTGACGGGATGATCTGCCAGTTCACGCCGGTCTTCCAGACGTGATCCGAGCCCGGCACCGAGTCGTATTCGAACACGCGGCCGGACAGGTTGACCGACAACGATTCAATGCCCGGGATGCCCTTCAGCAGCGGTACGTCGACTTCGGCGAACGCTTCCTTGACCTTGTCGGTGCCACGGGTCGGGCCGGCAGAGGTGGAATTCCAGGAGCGGTCCGCGAGTGCGAAATCCGACGGCGTGTCATCGATCTTGTACCTGCGGAACTCGACACCGAATGCCGAGGCGACATCGCCGGCGGGCAGGGTGAACAGGTTGCCGCTGAAGATCGCGTTGGCACTGGTCTGATCGTAAGTGGTCTTGCCGGTGTGGTACTGGCCCACGGCGGCAATCAGCTCATTCATGCGGGTGCCGTTGAGGAAGCCCGGATCGAAGTAGTTCACCGGCATGTCGTCGTCGGTATAGACGAGGTCGCCGGCGCGGTCGACATCGATCGACAGCGCGCCGTACTTGCCGGTGGAGCGGCTGAAGCCAGCGTTGACTTCCCAGGTCCAGCTGTCGGTCGACTTGAACTGGCCATCGAACTTGGTGGTGCCGTAGAAGTAGTCGACCGTGATCTTCTGGTCACTCGGGAACGGCATGATGACCTGGAAGTAGTCATCGGCCGCCTCGCTGTAGACCGTTGGGTAGAACTGGCGCCAACTGTGCGCCTTGGTCTCACGGCGGTTGTACAGGAACTGCGTCTTCCAGTTGAAACTGTCGAAGCTGAAGTCAGTGGCGGCGTACAACGAGGCACGCTCACGCTGATTGATCACTTCCTGGTCGTGGTAGAACGGGAAGTTCAGGACATCCTGGTAGTACGCGGTGCCGCCGTTGGCGTAGGTCGGAGTCGGGCGCGGGCGCGGACGATAGCCCGGGAACGGGCCCACCGTGCTGCCATCGGGCGAGGGCACGTAGCGGATTGCCGGGTTGTTGTAGTTGATGATGGTATTGGCGTACAGGTTGCCGGTGCTGCAGCCTGCCAGGTTGCTGCCGGCCAGGATCGAGCGATCCTCACGGTCGATCCGCTTGCCGTCAGTGCCCCAGACCATGTCTTCGGCGCAGCGGAAGTAATCGCGATCACCCACGGTCAGTGCGTTCAGACGGTCCCACTGCGCGGCCGCCACGACACTGCCCTTGTCGAAGTTCCAGCCGTTGGCGATCGAGGCAGAGAACTGCTCGCCGCCACCATGCTGCGGCACGCTCATGGAGTAGGTCATCTCCGGACGGTCGATGCTCTTCTTGGTGATCAGGTTGACCACGCCGGCAAGCGCATCGGAGCCGTAGATGGAGGAGGAGCCGTCCTTGACGATTTCCAGCCGCTGCAGGATGGCCTGCGGAATGACGTTCAGATCGAACGCGGCGACCTGGCCACGGGTACCGGCCGGGCCGGGACGCTGGCCGTCGAGCAGGATCAGCGTGCGGTTCGCGCCCAGACCACGCAGCGAGACCGTCTGCACACCGGTGCCGCCTTCGACGACGAAGCCGCCGAACTGGTTGTTCATCTGCGTGGAGCCTGCAGCGATCGAAGACGTCTGCAGGAAGTCGGCGGTATCGAACTGACCGGCAGAGATCGCCTTGTCGATCGAGATGACCTGCACCGGCGACGTGGTCTCGTACTCCGGACGCTTGATCAGCGAACCGGTGACGACGACGGTGTCAAGTTCGGTGGCGCGCTTGGATGCGGGGGTGGTACTTGACGAAGCAGCTTCCTGCTGTGGTGTTTCCTGGGCAAAGGCAGGAGCGACATGTAGACAGGCCAGAACCGCCAAGGTCAGCGGGACGCGGCTCGGCTTGGAGAGGCGAATGACGTTGCGCATTTCGGTAATTTCCCTATTTGTTACGCTTCGGTTAACGGAGTGTATGTTTGCCGTAAAGTAAATGCAAGATGAACGAAGCGTTCCTGTAATGCTTTGATGTTTAAGGGAAATTCATCGTGTGGATGCAAAACGCCCCCGCTGGCGGATGCCAGGCGGGGGCGCTCAGCGACACGATCTAGGGGTCAGAGGCCGCCCGGGCCGCAATCCTTCTTCAGGAAGCCTTCGATGAGGCCCAGCGTTTCCCGCTGCTGGCGCGGGTACCACGGCATGCTGTGCTGCTGGTCGGCAATCAGGTGGTACTGCGCAGGCACCTTGTCCTTCACCGCTTCGTAGAAGCCCTGGGCGTGGAAGGAGGGTGTACGCACATCGCGGTCACCCACGAACAGCATCACCGGAATGTTGGCGCTGGCGGTGTTGCGCATCGGATCCATGCCCTTGACCGTCTGCCCTTGCAGGATGCGCTGCAGGCGGTTGTCGCTCCAGCTGGTGCCCAAGCGTGCGAGATCGGTGACCGGAGCGCCGGCAATCGCGCACTGATACGGGCTGCCTGGGCGAACGGTGGCTGCGGCAGCAGCGAAGCCGCCGTAGGAGTAGCCGAAGATCGCGATGCGGTCCTTCGCAGCGAAACCCTGCGACACCAGCCACGCCGCACCGTCATCATTGTCGTCGGACATCTTCTGGCCCCATTCGCGGTCGCCGGCAATCCACAGGTCCCGGCCCAGGCCAGAGGAGCCACGGTACTGCGGGCGAAGCACGGCATATCCGCGAGACGTCAGCAGCGCGACCCAGCCGGAGGCATCCCATTGCACGTAGTCACGCGCCCAGGGGCCGCCGTGTGGATGGACAATGGCCGGCGCTGCGGCATCGCCTTCCTTCCAGCCCGCAGGGAGATCCAGGATGGCAGGAATGACCCGTCCGTCGCGTGCCTTGTAGTTCACCCAGCGTTGTTCGCCCACCGTGCCCTTGCTGATCCACGGACGCTCGCTGCCCAGGCTCACCACCTTTTTCCGATCCAGCAGCAGGAAATGGGAGGGCGGTGCATCCGGACCGGTAGCGCGGAACAGGATCCTCGAGAAATCATCGTTGTAGCGGCTGATCTCGATCTGCCTTCCCGGCGCAGCTTGCTTCAGCGTGTCCTGGATCGATTTCAGCGTCGGGTCGACGTAGACCGTCTGTTGCGAAGGGCCATCGATGGTGAATCCGACCACTTGATTGAAGGTGCTCGGCTGGGTGCTGAAGACAAGGCTTGCGATGGAGAAGTTCGGATTGGCCAGCACCGGTTCGGGATCGAACTTCTGCGCCTTGGCGTCGTACAGATGTGCCTGCACCTTGTCCGAGAAGAGGTCGGTCAGGACGTAGTACTTGCCGGTGGCATCGTCCACACCAGCCAACTCGACCGTATGCCGGTTGGACAGGCGTGTCAGCAGCGGCTTCTGCAGTACGAACTGCCCGGAGCTCGGATCAAGGATCTGAATCTGCTGGTCGTAATCGCCGCTGACCGGTTCGATCTGGCTCTTGGCGAGCACCTTGCCGCTGCGCGGGTCGAACAACGCAGGCTGGGCGCGGGTGCCGCCGCGGAACAGCAGTTCGGTTTCCTTGGTCTTGAGGTTGTACAGGTAGTAATTGGCGGTCAGCGTTATCTCGCTGAGCTGGCGGATGATGACCCGGTCCGGATCCAGCGGCAGCATGTTGACCAGCGATGCGCTGCCACCCAGTTCCAGGCAGCGCTGGGTCTGTTCGCTCACGCCCAGCTTGCGCGTGTTGTCGGCAAATGCTTCGTTGAAGGTCTTCTGGCTCTGGTCGGTCAGGTAGGTCTTGACCACGAATGTCTTGGTCGCACCCGATACGCTGCCCTCGCCGCACCCGCCAAGCTGCCCGGTCCACTCCTGGCGGCCGACCGCCAGGATCTGGTCGGACTTGAGAGCGCCCACGGCAATGAACTTCATCCGGTCGCCCGAGGGCGTAACCACCTTCGGGGCGCCTCCCATTGCGTCGGTATCCCAGCTGGCCAGCGCAGTTTCTTCCGGGTTGCCCGGAGAGGGGATCAACGCGACCAGATGCTTGCCGTCCGGACTCATCGAGACCGACTGCAACGCTGGCATGCGTGCCAGGTCTTCGATCGGGATGGGAGCGGCGTGTGCCGTGGCGCCGGCCAGGGCCATGGAGAGGGCACCGCATAGGGTGCGAGCGGAAATCACGTGCATGTCTTGTCCTTTTGCTGCGCGTTGATCGGCTGAAGCTGACTGGATTGTGAACAAGGTCGAAAGGTAGCAGATCGATGACCTTCCTTGGCAGTGCCACCGCCGCTCCCCCCTCCCTTACCGCACCGGTGCCACCCAAAGCAGAAGACCCCGCCGGAGCGGGGTCTTTTGCTGCAGGAAACGACGTCGACGGATCAGTTGTTGCCGAACTCGTACTTGGCCTGCACGTAGATGGCACGGCCATAAGCGTTGTACAGGTAGTTGTTGTACGGCTGGCCGCTGGTGCCGGCGAAGCTGTACCGCTGGTTGTCAGGCATCTTGTTGAACACGTTGTTGACCATCAGCGACAGGGTCAGGTTGTCCATCGCCCGATAGTTCACGCTCAGGTTGTAGGTGGTGTACGAACCCCACTTGCCGGCCTTGTAGCCGGAGCTGTGGACGTAGTCGTAGCCATTGCCCAGGTAGGCCATGTAGTTCGGCGTCTTGCCGATGTAGTTGGCATACAGGGTGGTGGTCCACTTGTCCTTGGCCCAGCCGATCGAACCGTCGGCGCGCACCTTGGCGTACGAGTCGTACACCCACATCGCATACGGGTCGCGCAGCAGGTCCAGGTACTCATCGCCCGGCTGCGGTTGCAGTTCGCGCTTGAGCATGTCGGTGTAGTTGCCGGAGAACTGCAGCGAACCGAAGCGGCCGATGTCCTGTACGTACTTGAAGCTGGCCGTCAGCGCCTGCAGGTTCTGGCTGGCTACGTTCATCTTCGGCGTATAGATCTCATCGAGTACGCCGGAGGCGTCGCGGGTGATCCAGTCGCTGACGTTCTGGCAGCTGGCCGAGGTGTTGTTGGTCTGGCCGTTGCGGCAGTAATACTCGGCCAGCAGCAACTGGTCGGAACTGAGGGTGTTGACCTCGTTCTTGATCTTCCAGTTGTAGTAGTCCACCGACACCGACAGGTTGTTGATGGGCGCCCACACGATGCCGGCGTTCCAGACATCGGCGGTGATCGGCTCCAGGTCCGGGTTGCCGGATTGGGTGCCGAACACCGACACGCTGTCATACGGGCAGCCGGTGGTGTTGGCCGGGTCGTAGCCCAGCTGGCCGCAACGGTAGTAGTCGGTGGAGCCGTTGGCGTAGTAGCCGCTGACACCCTGGAAGGCATCGGACAGGGTGGGCGCGCGGAACGCGGTGCCGTACTTGCCACGGAACAGCAGGCTGTCGATCGGCCGGAATTCCAGGCCGACGCTGTAGGTCGCCTTGTCGATGGTGTTGCCACCGATCTTGAAGGCGTCGTAGCGGCCGGAGCCGGTCACCGTCAGTGATTCCAGCAACGGCATGCGCAGTTCGCTGGTCACCGCGTAGCTGCTGCGATGGCCGGCGCCGGAAACCGCAGTGGTACCCCACACGCTGCCATCCACCAGGCGGGTATCGGGCGTGTAATCCCAGCCTTCGCTGCCGCCTTCAACCACCACTGCGAAGCCGGCGTCGCCGCCGGGCAGCTTGAACAGCGAGCCATTGGTGACCTGCGCACGCAGCAGGTTCTGCCAGGTGCGGCTCTGGCTGTAGGTGTAGCCGGTGAAGCTCTGGAAATCACCGCTCGGCAGTGGCGAGTAGAACGCTTCCCAGTCCGGGCTGTAGATGTTGTACCCGGTGCTGGTGGTGCCCAGCACCGGCCCCAGCACACGCTGCTCGAAGTAGTCGTTGATCGGATCGTTCCAGCGCACGAAGTTGCGCTCGGTCAACTTGTATTCGCCGCGGGTGAAGCTGGCACTGTAATCCCAGCTGCCGGCCGTGCCGCGGCCGCCGAGCGTGACCTGGTAAGCCTTGTTGCGATCGGTGTTCATGATGTCGCGATAGCCGCCGGCGCCGATGTCCTCCGGCGCGAACACGCGCTGCAGGTTCATGTACTGGCCGCTGTCCTGATCGTAGAAGCGGCCCCAGCCGGAGGAGGTGCCCCACCAGGTGTAGTTCGAGCCTGTGGCGTACTTCACTTCTTCCAGGCTGTAGAGCGCGTCGCCGAACAACTGGAAGTTGTCGTTCACATCGAAGGTCATCGAGCTGTAGATCTGCCCGCTTTCCTTGCCGTTCTTGATGGTCTTGTAGCCGGTGCCATAGACCGAACCGCAGGCCTGGCCGGTCGGCCGGGTGCCGAGCACGGTGGTGCCGTCGAACTGGCCCGCCACGTTGGCGCACAGGTTCGGGTCCATCATGGCGTAGCGGTTGCTGTTGGCCGGCAGCAGCACCAGGAAGTCGTTGGAGACGTACTGGGGGCTGTAGCCGTCGGGATTGTTGACCTTGGTCAGGTCACGCTGATAGCCCCAGATCGGGCTGGTCTTTTCGTACTGCACGTTGACCAGCGCATGGAATCGATCGTCGACACCGTTGAAGCCGCGCGCCGCACTGACGCGTACGCTGTTGCCGCCGCCTTCGGAGTAGGCACCGCCACGGACGTTGAGCACACCGCCATCCATGCGCTCCTTGAGGATGATGTTGACCACGCCGGCGATCGCATCCGAACCGTACAGCGAAGACTGGCCGCCGGGCAGGATCTCGATGCGCTCGACGATGTCGATCGGAATGCCGCTGATGTTGTTGAAACTGTCGCTGCCGTTGTACAGCGCCGGATACGAGAGCATCGGGCGGCCGTTGATCAGGTACTTGGTGTAGCCGGGGCTGAGCCCGAACATGCCGGCGGCCTCGGCACCCTGGGTGAACGAAGCGGAGGTCTGCCCGCCCTGCAGGCCGCCGGTCGACAACGAGGACTGCTGCAGGACGTCGGCGACGCTGGTGAAACCGCGGGTCTGGATGTCCTCGGCGGTGACGGTCAGGACCGGCGTGTGGTTCTCGATCTGCGTCTGCGGGATCAGTGAGCCGGTGACGGTGACGCGGTCAAGCTGGGTCGGGCCGGTGTCCTGCGCGTGGGCTGCGCCGGAGGCGAGCAGGGTGCCGATCAGGGCAAGGGTCAGGGGGTGACGCGAAGGCGTGGAGCGATGGCGAGACATGATGGATCCCCGTAATGAGCGATGTCGTCTGGCTGATGTCCTCCCTGACATCTTCATGATGTGTTCAGTTGCAATCCATTCAGCCGGAACGTAACACGACGTTCACGTTGTCAAAACGGTCCCGTCACACGGATGTGCTGCTAATCGGAAGAAAAGTCCTTTGAAATCAGTGCGTAAACGCGATTGTCTGGGAATGTTTCAAAATGTTGCGTTGCGGAACAAAATCGATCGAAGTCGATGTTTCGTATGTAGATCAAGGGCTTGCCGCCTTCGCGGATGATTTTCTCATTATTTAATTTATGAGACTGATTTTGATCTTCCGTCTCAATTGACGGGCATGAAAAAGGCCCCGCCTAAGCGGGGCCTCCCGGGCAGTGCGGGCGCGGCGCTTACTTCCCGCCGAACTCGTACTTGGCCTGCACGTAGACCGCACGGCCGTAGGGGTTGTAGATGCTGCTGTTGTACGGTGCGCCGATGTTGCCGGCGTAGCTGTGGGCCTGGCCGTCGGGCATCTTGTTGAACACGTTGTTGACCATCATCGACAGCGTCAGGTTGTCCATCGCCTGGTAATTCACGCTCAGGTTGTAGGTGGTGTACGAGCCCCACTTGCCGGCCTCGTAGCCGGACGGATGCACGTAGTCGTAGCCCTTGCCCAGGTATGCCATGCGGTTGGGCGTCTTGCCGATGTAGTTGAAGTACACGGTGGTGGTCCACTTGTCCTTCGCCCAGCCCACCGCACCGTCGGCACGCACCTTGGCGTACTGGTCGTAGTTCCACATCGCGTACGGGTCGCGCAGCAGGTCCAGGTACTCGTCGCCCGGCTGCGGCTGCAGCTCGCGCTTGATCATGTTGGTGTAGTTGCTGGAGAACTGCAGCGCACCGAAGCGGCCGATGTCCTGCACGTACTTGAAGCTGGCCGTGACCGCCTGCAGGTTCTGGCTGGCGATGTTCATCTTCGGCGTGTAGATCTGGTCAAGCTTGCCGGCGCCATCACGGGTGATCCAGTCGCTGACGTTCTGGCAGCTGGCCGAGGTGTTGTTGGTCTGGCCGTTGCGGCAGTAATACTCGGCCAGCAGCAACTGGTCGGAGCTGAGGGTGTTGACCTCGTTCTTGATCTTCCAGTTGTAGTAGTCCACCGACAGCGAGAGGTTGTTGATGGGCGCCCACACGATGCCGGCGTTCCAGACGTCGGCGGTGATCGCTTCCAGCTCGGGGTTGCCGGACTGTTCGCCGAACACTGATTCGTTGGCATACGGGCAGCCAACCGTGTCGCTCGGGTTGAAGCCGAGCTGGCCACAGCGGTAGTAGTCGACCGAACTGTTGGCGTAGTACCCGCTGCGGCCCTGGAAGGCATCGGACAGGCTGGGGGCGCGGAAGGCGGTGCCGTACTTGCCGCGGAACAGCAGGCTTTCAATGGGGCGGAATTCCACACCGATGCTGTAGGTCGACTTGTCGACGGTCTTGTCGGCGATCTTGAATGCGTCGTAGCGACCCGAGGCGGTCACGGTCAACGACTCCAGCAGCGGCATGCGCAGTTCGCTGGTCAGCGCATAGTTGCTGCGATGGCCGGCGCCGGCGACCGACGTGGTGCCCCAGACGCTGCCATCAAGCAGGCGCTGGTCGGGGGTATAGGACCAGCCTTCGCTGCCCGCTTCGGCCACCACTGCCAGGCCCGCATCGCCACCGGGCAGCTTGAACAGCGAACCATTGGTGATCTGCGCGCGTCCCAGGTTCTGCCAGGTGCGGCTCTTGTTGTAGGTGAAGCCGGTGAAGGTCTGGAAATCGCCGGCCGGCAGCGGCGAATAGAACGCGCCCCAGTTCGGGTTGTAGATGTTGTAGCCGTCGTCGGTGACGCCCAGCACCGGACCCAGCACGCGGTCTTCGAAGTAGCTGTCGATCTCATTGGCCCAGCGCGCGAAGCTGCGCTCGGTCAGCTTGTACTCGCCACGGCTGAAGCTGGCGCTGTAATCCCAGTTGCCGACGTTGCCGCGCCCGCCCAGAGTGATCTGGTAGGCCTTGTTGCGATCGGTGCTCATGGTGTCGCGGTAGCCGGCCGGGCTGATGTCCTCCGGCGCGAACGCGCGCTGCAGGTTCATGTATTCGCCACTGGCCTGGTCGACGAACGCACCGAAGCCGACATCGCTGCCCCAGAAGGCGTAGCCCGAACCCGAGTTGTACTGCACTTCTTCCAGGCTGTAGAGCGCGTCTGCGAACAGCTGGAAGTTGTCGTTGACGTCAAAGGACATCGACGAATAGATCTGGCTGCTTTCCTTGCCGTTCTTCAGCGTCTTGTAGCCGGCACTGAAGGGTGAACCGCAGGATTCGCCGGTGGCACGGGTGCCCAACACGGTGGTGCCGCCGAACTGGCCGGCCACGTTGGCGCAGCGGCTCGGGTCCATCATCACGTAGGCGTTCTGCTGGTCCGGCAGGTAGACCAGGAAGTCGTTGGTCGGAACCTGCGGCGTATAGCCCCGGGTGTTGTTCTGCTTGGTCAGATCACGCTGGTAACCCCAGATCGGGCTGCTCTTCTCGTACTGCACGTTGACCAGTGCGTGGAAGCGGTCATCAAAGGCGTTGAAGCCATGCGCGCCGCTGACGCGGAAATCGTTGCCGCCACCCTCGGTGTAGGCGCCGCCGCGCACGTTCAGCACGCCGCCGTCCATGCGGTCCTTGAGGATGATGTTGACCACGCCGGCGATTGCATCCGAGCCGTACAGCGACGACTGGCCGCCGGGCAGGATCTCGATGCGCTCGACGATGTCGATCGGGATGCCGCTGAGGTTGTTGAAGGTATCGCTGCCGTTGTAGAGGGCAGGGTAGGACAGCATCGGCCGTCCGTTGATCAGGTACTTGGTGTAGCTCGGGCTGAGACCGAACATGCCCGAGGCTTCGGCGCCCTGGGTGAACGAAGCGGAGGTCTGGCCGCCCTGCAGGCCGCCGGTGGTCAGCGAGTTCTGCTGCAGCACCTCGGCAACGCTGGTGAAGCCACGGGTCTGGATGTCCTCAGCGGTGACGGTCAGGACCGGCGTGTGGTTCTCGATCTGCGTCTGCGGGATCAGTGAGCCGGTGACGGTCACGCGTCCAAGATCGGTGGGAGTGTTGTCCTGGGCGAGCGCGATCGCGCTGCTGCTGGCCAGGATCAGGCCGCTGAGGACGGCGCGGGTGAGCGGGTGACGCGGGAAGCCATTGCGAGACATGCGGTACTCCGTGTGGTCGTGAGAAACGCGTTTTCCCTTTCCTGGGAACTCATGGATGGTTCAGCAGCCGGTGGACGCAGAAAGGCGGCGTTTTTCGAACGTAACACACGCTTAACTTGTTTTTCGCGGGCTTGTCGCGCTCTCGCAATGGCTCGTTGGGAGTTAATAAAAATTTCTTTAAAAACAATTGATTGCAATATTGGTACGAATTTGCCGAGTTTGGCTTAATGAATATCCAGTAAATGTCCGGATATTTAACAATCGAGATGTTCCCGCGGCGATCGCCGCACATGCCTCGCCAAAAAAAAGGCCCCGCCGAAGCGGGGCCTGGTCCGGAATCAAACCCGGAAATCGACGGGATTACTTGCCGAAGTCGTACTTGGCCTGCACGTACACGGTGCGGCCGTAGACGTTGTACAGGTAGTTGTTGAACGGCGTGCCGGAGGTGCCCTGGTAGCTGTGAGCCTGCTGCTCGGGCATCTTGTTGAACACGTTGTTGACCATCAGCGACAGGGTCAGGTCATCCTGCACGCGGTAGTTCACGCTCAGGTTGTAAGTGGTGTACGAAGCCCACTTGCCTGCCTTGTAACCCGACGCACCATGGGTGTACTCGTAGCCGTTCAGGCCCGCCAGGTAGTTCGGGGTGTGGCCGATGTAGTTCGCGTACAGCGTGGTGGTCCACTTGTCCAGCGACCAGGCCACCGACGCGTCGGAACGGACCTTGGCGTAGCTGTCGTAGTTCCACATCGACTTCGGGTTGCCCAGCAGGTCCTGGAAGTCCTCGCCCGGCTGCGCCTGCACTTCACGCTTCAGCATGTTGGTGTAGTTGCCCGAGAACTGCAGCGAACCGAAGCGGCCGATGTCCTGCAGGTACTTGAAGCCGACGGTCACGGCCTGCAGGTTCTGGCGGGCCACGTTCATCTTCGGGGTGTACAGCGAGCTCAGGTTGCCGGCCGAATCGCGCACGACCCAGTCAGCCACGTTCTGGCAGGTGGCCGAGGAGCCGTTCGGCAGGCCGTTGCGGCAGTAGTACTCGGCCAGCAGCAGCTGGTCGGTGCTGGCCGTATCGACTTCGTTCTCGATCTTCCAGTTGTAGTAGTCGGCCGAGATCGACAGGTTCGCCATCGGCGCCCAGACGATGCCCGCGTTCCAGACGTCGGCGGTGATCGGCTCCAGGTCCGGGTTGCCGGCACGCTCGGAGTAGACCGAGACGCTGTCCGCGTAGCGGCAGGCGTCGGTGTTGCCCGGCACGTAGCCCAGCTCACCGCAACGGTAGTAATCGGTGGAGTTGGCAGCGTAATAGCCGCTGCGGCCCTGGAATGCGTCGGGCAGGGTCGGCGCGCGGAAGGCGGTGCCGTACTTGCCGCGGAACAGCAGGCTTTCGATCGGACGGAACTCGACACCCACGCTGTAGGTGGCCTTGTCGACGGTGTTGTCGGCGATCTTGAAGGCGTCATAGCGACCGGAAGCGGTCACCGTCAGCGACTCCAGCAGCGGCATGCGCAGCTCGCTGGTCACCGCGTAGTTGCTGCGATGACCGTTGCCGGCAACAGCCGACGAGCCCCACACGTCGCCGTCCAGCAGGCGCTGGTCGGGGCTGTAGTCCCAACCTTCGCTGCCACCTTCGACGACCACGGCCAGGCCGGCATCACCGCCTGGCAGCGAGAACAGCGAGCCGTTGGTGACCTGCGCGCGTGCCAGGTTCTGCCAGGTGCGGCTGTGGTTGGTGGTGTAACCGGTGAAGCCAGCGAAATCTTCCGGCGAGATCGGCGAGTAGAACGCGCCCCAGTTGGTGTTGTAGATGCCGAAGCCATCCTGGGTGCCCAGCTGCGGGCCCAGCACCTTGTCGGCGAAGTAGCTGTTGATGGCATTGCCGAAGCGCTGGAACTTGCTCTCATCCAGGCGGTATTCGCCACGGGTGAAGCTCAGGCTGTAGTCCCAGTTGCCGACCGCACCCTTGCCGCCCAGGGTGACCTGGTAGGCACGGCTCTTGTCGTTGTTCAGGATGCCCTTGTAGCCTTCGCCGCCGATGTCTTCCGGAGCGAACGCGCGCTGCAGGTTGACCAGCTTGCCGGAGGCCTGGTCATAGAAGCCACCCATGGTGCTCTTGGTGCCCCACCAGAGGTAGTTCGAGCCCGAGGTGTATTCGGTCTTTTCCTTGCTGTACAGCACGTCGGCGAACAGCTGGAAGTTGTCGTTCACGTCGAAGGTCATCGACGAGTAGAACTGGCCGCTGTCCTTGCCGTTCTTCAGGGTCTTGTAGCCGGCGCCGAAGACCGAGCCGCAGGACTGGCCCGTCGGGCGGTTCGCCAGCACGGTGGTGCCGTCGAACTGGCCGGCAACGTTGGCGCAGTTGCTCGGGTCCATCATGTACAGCGCATTGGTCTTGGCGTCGATGACGGCGAAGTCGTTCGACGGCAGCTGCGCGGTGTAGCCGTTCGCGTTGTTCTGCTTGGTCAGGTCACGCTGGTAGCCCCAGATCGGGTTGCTGCTTTCGATCTGCACGTTGACCAGTGCATTGAAGCGGTCGTCCAGTGCCGAGAAGCCGTGTGCACCGCTGACGCGGAAGCTGCTGCCACCGCCTTCAGTGGAAGTGCCGCCACGCACGGACAGGCTGCCGCCTTCCATGTGGTCCTTCAGGATGATGTTGACCACGCCGGCGATCGCATCCGAACCGTACAGGGAGGACTGGCCACCCGGCAGGACTTCGATGCGCTCGACGATGTCGATCGGAATGCCGCTGATGTTGTTGAACGCGTCGCCGCCGTTGTACAGCGCCGGGTAGGACATCATCGGGCGGCCGTTGATCAGGTACTTGGTGTAACCCGGATTCAGGCCGAACATGCCAGCGGCTTCAGCGCCCTGGGTGAACGAAGCGGAGGTCTGGCCTCCCTGGATGCCGCCGGTGGTCAGCGAGGACTGCTGCAGCACCTCGGCGACGCTGTTGAAGCCGCGCGACTGGATGGCTTCAGCGCTGATGGTCATGACCGGGGTCTGGGTCTCGACCTGGGTCTGCGGGATCAGCGAGCCGGTGACGGTGATCTTGTCCAGATTGGTGGCCTTGTCCTGGGCCATTGCCGGCGAGGCGGCAACCAGGGCGGAGATCAAGGCGACAGCGAGGGTGTCGCGACGTGCAGAATTGCGAAGGTCTTTCATGTAGTTCCGTTCAGAGAGCAAATACGAGTACGGCACTGCGCATGCGCCATCGTGCGTGCCGTAGATCCAGCAACGCAGCCCAAAACCAGTGCTTAGCGAACGTAACATGAACTTAACAATCTGTGCACGAATCTGTAGCGATCCTGAATTTCAGTCAGCGTACGTCCAGCTAGTATGATGTTGGGTTCTTCTTGTCGATTCACCCGGAGCCCGCAGTGAACAGTTCTTCCCGTCGTCCGCATGCCAGCCAGGTGCAGAAGGGACTGGCGCCGCATGCGCGCATCCGCAACGTGATCGCGGTGGGCTCGGGAAAGGGTGGCGTGGGCAAGTCGACCACGGCGGTCAACCTGGCCGTCGCACTGCAGCAGCTGGGGGCGCGCGTAGGCGTGCTTGATGCCGATATCTACGGCCCCAGCGTGCCGGCGATGCTCGGCCTGTCCGGTCGCCCGGAAAGCCCGGACAACAAGAGCATCGAGCCGATGCGGGCCTTCGGCGTGGACACCATGTCGATCGGTTATCTGGTCGAGGACGAAACGCCGCTGATCATGCGCGCACCGCGCGCGACGGCGGCGTTGACCCAGCTGTTCGAAGACACGCTGTGGGACGACCTGGACTATCTGCTGATCGATCTGCCGCCGGGCACCGGCGACATCCAGCTGACCCTGGTGCAGAAGATCCCGCTGGCCGGCGCGGTGATCGTCACCACGCCGCAGGACATCGCTACGCTGGATGCGAAGAAGGCGCTGAAGATGTTCGAGAAGGTCGAGGTGCCGGTGCTGGGCGTGGTCGAAAACATGGCCGTGCATACCTGCAGCAACTGCGGGCATGTGGAGCACCTGTTCGGCGAGGGTGGTGGCGAGCGCATGGCGGCGCAGTACGGCGTGCCGCTGCTGGGGTCGCTACCGCTGCAGATCGGCATCCGCGAGCAGGGCGATGCCGGTACCCCGATCACCGCCGCGCAGCCGGAATCGGCGGCGGCCCAGGCCTACCACCGTGCCGCCCAGCGTCTGGTCGAGGAAGTGGGCAAGCGCCCGCGCGCTTCGATCCCGATCCTGTCCTCGCTGCTGTAAGGGCCCGCTGGGGGCTGCGGCGGCGACGCCCGGCCCCCTGCTAGAATCCTCGCGCCCCCTCGCACCCAGGACAGAGCATGAGCATCAAGAGTGACCGTTGGATCCGCCGGATGTCCGAACAGCACGGCATGATCGAGCCGTATGAGGCCGGGCAGGTCAAGCAGGCCAACGGCGAGCGCATCGTCAGCTACGGCACTTCCAGCTACGGCTACGACGTGCGCTGCTCGCGCGAGTTCAAGGTGTTCACCAACATCAACTCGACGATCGTGGACCCCAAGCATTTCGATCCGGGCAGCTTCGTCGATATCGTCGGTGACGAGTGCATCATTCCGCCGAACAGCTTCGCGCTGGCGCGCACGGTCGAGTATTTCCGCATTCCGCGCGACACCCTGGTGGTGTGCCTGGGCAAGAGCACCTATGCGCGCTGCGGCATCATCGTCAACGTGACCCCGCTGGAGCCGGAGTGGGAAGGCCACGTGACCCTGGAATTCAGCAACACCACGCCGCTGCCGGCGCGCATCTACGCCAATGAAGGCGTGGCGCAGATGCTGTTCTTCCAGTCCGATGAAGTGTGCGAGACCTCGTACAAGGACCGCGGCGGCAAGTACCAGGGCCAGACCGGCGTGACCCTGCCGCGCACCTGACAGCTTGCGTCAGCGCGTATCGGTAGCGCCGGGCCATGCCCGGCGTTTCCGTTTTGTGGGTCCGCGCGCTGCGTTCGCCGGGCATGGCCCGGCGCTACCTTATTTGCCGCGACCGAACAGGATCGCGATGCCTACGGCCACCAGGCCGAGCGGCCACCAGGTCAACAGCAGGCGCGACAGGTTCAGGTTGGTCCAGCCCAGGTTGCTGGCCAGCATGAACAGGCCGATCAGGATCAGCAGGATGGCGGCGACGATATTGAATCGCATCGGGTCGGCACTGGCTCAGGAATGGGCTGGATATCCTAGCCGTTCCTTCCAGTAGGCGACATGCTGGTCCAGCGCGGCCGGCTCATAGCGGTGCGCCGGGCCACTGCCCCAGACCGGTCCCGGCCACGCCGGATCGCCGTCGTGGCGGCCGATCACGTGGAAATGCAGCTGGCGCACGATGTTGCCCAGCGCGCCGATGTTGATCTTCTCCACCCCGTCCGAACCGTGCAGGGCCTTGCAGGCGCGGTTGAGCTCGGTGCGCAGCTTGTCCTGCTGCTCGCCGTCCAGCTCGATCCACTCGGTCACCCCGGCCAGACGTGGCACCAGGACCAGCCAGGGGAATCGTTCGTCGTTCATCAGTCGCACTTGCGACAACGGGCCTTCGGCCACCAGTACGCTATCGGTGGCCAGGCGTGAATCGAGTTCGAAATCGCTCATCCAAGATGCTCCGAGAAGAAGTCCAGGGTGCGTTGCAGCGCCAGGGCGGCGCTGTCTGGATCATACGCATGTCCGACCTCGCGGTTGAAGGCATGGTCGGCCGGATAGACGTAGGTCGCCATCTGCGGCAGCTTCTCACGGTGTGCTTGGATCGCCTCCGGCGGGATGCTCTTGTCCTGCGCGCCGAAGTGGAACATCACCGGGGCCTTCGGCGTCTCGTCCAGGAACTGCACGTTGCGCGCGCCGTAGTAGCTCACCGAGGGCAGGCCCAGGCGTAGCGCGGACAGCAGGGCGACGCTGCCACCCCAGCAGTAGCCGACCGTGCCGACCTTGCCGTGCGGGGCCAGCCGGGTTGCCGCGGCGCGGACCACTTCCAGTGCCTTTTCCATGCCCAGCGCGGTGACCCGTGCCAGCCCATCCTTCACGCCCTCGGGGCTGTAGGGCAGGGCATCCGGGTCGGCCTCGGGGCCGTCGACCAGGTCGAAGAACGACGGCGCCAACACGGCGTAGCCCTGGGCCGCGAACCGTTCGGCGACGCCGCGGATATGCGGGTTGGCGCCGAAGATCTCCTGCACCACCACCAGCGCGCCGCGGGGTTTGCCCTCGGGCAGTGCCTGCCAGGCGCGGACCGGGCCGTAATGCGTATCCAGGGTGATCCATTCGGACATCGGGGGTACCTCGTTGCAGGGGCCAGGCCTGCATTGTCGGTGCTGGGCGGGTTAGCGCGATGTCAGCGGCTGTGCGGGATCGGGTGGCTGGGTGTTCAGGGGCGGGCGCATGGTCGCCATGTCAGTTGAGTGGGCTCCGGATTTTCTGACTGCAGAATCGGCTGCCTCTGACGATGATTTCATTAAAGCGTCCGGTGGAATGGAAAAGGTCAACGAATATGATTTGAAGGCTGATTTTATGGGGCGGTGGCGCCGCCGGGAGGCGCAGGGGCTGTTTCAGGTCGGTGTTCTATATTTTCTTCGGATCATGGATGGGAACGATTTTGATGAATACTAAACGGATTATTGGAGGAGTTTGGATGGCTGCTCTCGCACTGGCGTCTGCTTCAGCGCACGCGAGTGACAGGTCCTATACGGATCATGAGCTGGCGTCACGTGATGGAAAGAAGTGGATAACAAGGACTGCTGCTCTGACCGACTTCGATGGAGGTCAGGTTGTTGTCGAGTTGCGGTTGTTCGAAGATGGCAAGGGCGGGCTTGTCTATCGCTATGACGATCAAACCGAGGCTACCAAGCTCTATCATCAGGCTTCGTGTGAGGAAACCGGCGCTGAAGTCAGGCGCGGTGATACGGTTCTTGGAGGTGAGTCTGTGGCCGCGTGGTCATGCATGGGGGTTGCTGACAAGCAGGCGGAGTCAGAGAAATCGACGGAGAGTACGGATGCCCCGCGAGCGGCCTATTACGTGCATGCTTTGGCGCCCAGCGGCAGCGCGCCTTTGGGGGTCAACTTCCACTCGGTAGGAATTGCCCGTTATCAAAGTTCCATTGCAGGGGAGTCCAATGGCAATGTCTCGATTGACAATGGTCGTTGTACTGCATCTGCTGTCGATCATCATACCGGCCCATTTGTTGGCAGCTACGAGCTCAAGGTGGTTTGTATTGGCACTCAGCGAGGACGGCTCAATACCTCCATGTCAGCATGTATTCCGAGGGTATGTTCGACAGATGTCGGGGCCGTGGACGTGATTTAAGGTGTCCTGCGGGAGTTGGCGGAGGCATTTCAAGGGCTGGGCGGGCCGGGGGAGGGGCGATTCAGTTCCACCCACCAAGACCATCCGCCAACCCCGGTATACTGGCGCCCTTTCAGGCCCCGGCCCCCAGGTCCCCCTGCCATGCCGGCAGGGGCCCAGGCCCCCAGAGTCCCGCGATTCCATGCCCCAGCTGAACCCCAAAGTCGGCTTCGTCAGCCTTGGCTGCCCGAAGGCCCTCGTCGATTCCGAGCGCATCCTCACCCAGCTGCGGTCGGAAGGCTACGACATCGTCCCGTCCTACGATTCGGCCGACGTGGTGGTGGTCAACACCTGTGGCTTCATCGATTCGGCGGTGACCGAATCGCTGGATGCCATCGGCGAGGCGATGAACCAGAACGGCAAGGTCATCGTCACCGGCTGCCTGGGCAAGCGCCCGGAGCAGATCCGCGAGGCGTACCCGAACGTGCTGGCGGTGTCCGGGCCGCAGGATTACCAGAGCGTGATGGAAGCGGTGCATGCGGCGCTGCCGCCCAAGCACGACCCGTTCGTGGATCTGGTGCCGGACTACGGCATCAAGCTGACCCCGCGCCACTACGCATACCTGAAGATTTCCGAAGGCTGCAACCACCACTGCAGCTTCTGCATCATTCCGTCGATGCGCGGCAAGCTGGTCTCGCGTCCCGTGGACGAGGTGCTGCGCGAAGCCGAGCGCCTGGTGCGCGGCGGTGTGCGCGAACTGCTGGTGGTTTCGCAGGACACCTCTGCCTACGGCGTGGATGTGAAGTACGCCGAGAAGATGTGGCGCGACAAGGCCTACCAGACCCGCCTGAAGGCACTGTGCGAAGGCCTGTCCGAACTGGATGCGTGGGTGCGCATGCACTACGTCTATCCGTATCCGCACGTCGATGACGTGGTGCCGCTGATGGCCGAGAACCGGATCCTGCCGTACCTGGACATCCCGTTCCAGCACGCCAGCCCGCGCATCCTGCGCCTGATGAAGCGCCCCGGCGCGGTCGAGAAGACCCTGGAGCGGGTGCAGAACTGGCGCCGCATCGCGCCGGACATCACCGTGCGTTCGACCTTCATCGTCGGTTTCCCGGGCGAGACCGAGGCCGAGTTCGAAGAGCTGCTGTCCTTCCTGGACGAAGCGCAGCTGGACCGCGTCGGTGCGTTCGCCTACTCGCCGGTGGAGGGCGCTACGGCCAACAACCTGCCGGACC
The DNA here is from genome assembly GCF_002966815.1 of Stenotrophomonas sp. MYb57. Classification (NCBI taxonomy): domain Bacteria; kingdom Pseudomonadati; phylum Pseudomonadota; class Gammaproteobacteria; order Lysobacterales; family Lysobacteraceae; genus Stenotrophomonas; species Stenotrophomonas sp. MYb57. The sequence continues at coordinate 3,295,196 of NZ_CP023271.1, read as the reverse complement.
CGGTGCCGGAAGAAGTGAAGCAGGAACGACTGGCGCGCTTCATGGAGAAGCAGGCGCAGATTTCGGCTTCGCGTCTGGAAGCCAAGATCGGCACGGTGCAGCAATGCCTGGTCGATGCCATCGAAGGCGATATCGCGGTGGCCCGTTCCAAGGCCGATGCGCCGGAGATCGACGGCCTGGTGCATATCCAGAACGCAGACCAGGTGGCGTTGCGCGTGGGTGAGTTCGTCGACGTGGAAATCACCGAGAGCGACGAGCACGATCTCTACGGCGACGCACTGCCGCCGACCACGCGCCCGGCATTCGACCTCAAGGTGCTGTGACCGGGGCGGAGGCTGCTGATGGCGGCCCCCGCCGCTTCGTGCCGCCGCTGCGTGCAGCGGTGGACAGGGCTGCGTTCGATCATCCGCTGTTTGCCGGTATCGCCGGGTTCGGTGATCTGCTGACGGCAGCGGACTGGCCACGCGTGGTCGATCTGGACGCGCGCCTGGCGCTGCCGGGCAAGCGCTTTGTTGAACAGGATGCGGCGTTGCTGGCAGACGGCCTGCATTACGAAACGCGCATTGCCGAAGGGCGCATCGCAACCCGTGCGGGCAACTGGCACGACCTGTTCAACGCCCTGGTCTGGGCACGCTACCTGCCGATCAAGTGCGCACTCAACGCGCAGCAATGCCGGCACATCGAGGGCATGGCCGCAGGACACCGCAACCGCGCGCAGGCCGCGCTGACCCAGTTCGATGAAACCGGCGTGGTGGTGCGCGTGTGCGATCCGGCGTTGCTTGCAGCCTGGGATGCTCACCAGTGGCGCGTGCTGTTCGAGCCGATCCATTGGCAGTCAGGACGGATCGCCATCGCCGCGGTATTCGGTCATGCCTTGATGGAACAGGCGCTGCTGCCGGGCCGGCTGCTGGTCGGCAAATGCGTGGTGCTGCAGGGCGATGACGATGCGGGCTGCATTGACACGGTCGCGCGCGCCATCGAGGAGGGCAGGGTGCTGCTCGATCCCTTGGAACTGCGTCCGCTGCCATTGGCGGGTATTCCCGGCTGGCACACCGACCAGGCGCCAGCCTTTTACGCGAACGACGATTATTTCCGTCCGCTGCGCGAAGGGCGCCGCTATCCGCCGCCGCTTCTGTAGAACCGGGCCCATGCCCGGCTGAGCGCCGCTGCCCGCCACAGGCTCAGCCGTTGGCCGCGGTCTCGTACTCCACACCGATCACCGCAAAGGTGTGGTTGCCACTGGGTAGTTCCACTGAAAACTCATCATCGAGGCGCTTCTTCAACAAGGCCCGCGCCAAGGGCGAATCGATGCTGATCCAGCCCAGCCCCGCATCGGTCTCATCCGGCCCGACGATGCGGTAGCGGCTGGTCTGCCCGCTGTCCACGTTCTCCAGCTCAACCCACGCACCGAAGAACACCGCTTGCGGATCAGTCGGCGTGGTGTCGACCACGCGCAGCGATTCCAGGCGCTTGGTCAGGTAGCGCACGCGACGATCGATCTCGCCCAGCTGCTTCTTGCGGTAGGTGTATTCGGCATTCTCCGAGCGATCGCCTTCGGCCGCGGCTGCTGCCAGCGCCTTGACCACCTCGGGTCGACGCACCCGCCACAACTCATCCAGCTCGGCCTTCAAACGTGCATGGCCGGCGGCGGTGATCAGCGCGGTGCTCTTTTCTGCGGGGGGACGCCAACGCGACATGTAATGCGGCTTCTCGTGCGGAATGAAACAACTACGGCGCGCCGTTGCCGGCGCGCCGCAAAGGAACTGCCGGGGCTCTCAGCGCTTGCCGCCGAAGATGCCACCGAGGATGCCGCGCACGATCTGGTTGCCCAGCTTGGTGCCGACCGTACGCGTGGTCTGCTTGGCCATCGTCTCGATCATGCCCTGGCGGCGCTTGGTGCCGAAAATGGCGTCCTTGATCGACTGCCCGAAACCGCCTTCCTGCGCCTCGTCCTGCTCACGGCTGCGCGCGGCCGGGGCATCGGTTTTCTCGACGGCCTTCTGCGCGCGCTGCGCCAGCAGTTCGGCTGCCGATTCGCGGTTGACGGCAGTGTCGTAGCGCGTGCCGACCGGGCTGCCGGCACGCACCTGCGTACGTTCGGTGTCGGTGACCGGTCCCATGCGGCAGCGGGGTGGCGCGATCATCGTCTGCTGCACCGGCATCGGCACGCCCTTGTCCTGTAGCGTGGAGACCAGCGCTTCGCCGGTACCGAGCTGGCTGAGCACCTTCACCACATCGAGCTTCGGGTTCGGCACGAAGGTCTCGGCGGCGGTCTTCACCGCCTTCTGGTCGCGCGGGGTGAATGCGCGCAGCGCGTGCTGTACCCGGTTGCCGAGCTGGCCAAGGATGTTGGCCGGCACGTCGTCCGGGAACTGCGAGCAGAAGTACACGCCCACGCCCTTGGAACGGATCAGCCGCACCACCTGTTCGATGCGCTGTACCAGAGCGGGCGGCGCATCGTCGAACAGCAGGTGCGCTTCGTCGAAAATGAAGACCAGCTTCGGCTTGTCGAGGTCGCCCACTTCGGGCAGCTGCTCGAACAGCTCCGACAACAGCCACAGCAGGAACGTGGAGTACAGCTTGGGCTTGAGCACCAGCTGATCGGCGGCAAGGATGCCGATGACACCGCGGCCGTCATGGTTGACCCGCATGATGTCGGCCAGTTCCAGCGCCGGTTCGCCGAAGAAATGCTCGCCGCCGTCCTGCGCCAGCCGCAGCAGGGCGCGCTGGATGGCGGCCACCGACTGCGCACTGACCAGGCCGTACTCGGTGGAGATGTCCTTGCGCTCCTCTGCCACCAGGCCGAGCAAGGCGCGCAGGTCGTCCATGTCCAGCAGCAGCAGGCCGCGGTCGTCGGCCAGCTTGAACACGATGTCGAGCACGCCGGCCTGGGTGTCGTTCAATTCCAGGATGCGGGCCAGCAGGGTCGGGCCCATCTCGCTCACGGTGGTGCGAACCGGGTGGCCGAGCTTGCCGTACAGGTCCCAGAACACGGTGGGGCTGGCGGCCGGGGCATAGTCGCTCACGCCGATCTCGGCCGCGCGCTTGAGCAGGTTCTCGGCGCCGGTGCCCGGCACGGCCAGGCCGGAGACATCGCCCTTCACATCGGCCAGGAACACCGGTACCCCGATCCGCGAGAAGCCCTCGGCCAGGGTCATCAGGGTCACGGTCTTGCCGGTGCCGGTGGCGCCGGCGACCAGCCCATGGCGGTTGCCGAGTCTCGGCAGCAGGGTGACAGCCACATCGTCGGTGATGCCTTTGCCGAGCAGAATCGGATCCATGGTCCAGCCCTTGTGATGAATGTGCCAATGTTAACCGCCGACAGTGACGGGCCGAAGGTCGGCTTGCCCCGACCTTGGCAGCGCCGCTACTCTGCCTGCCTGTTTCATACACAGTGCCACCAATGCCCGTTCCTGTCCTGATTTCCCGCACCTGGCCGCTGCTGGCCCTGGCTGGCCTGGTTTCCCTGGCACCGGAGGCCCACGCACAGCGGGTTTCGGCCCGGGACAAGGTGAAGGTGGATGCCCTGCAGCAGCGCATGACTGCAGCCGAGAAGCGCTACAGCGATGCCGTTCTGCTGGTGGCCAACGCCGATCCGAAGGGGCGCAACGAGGCCGATGCCGCGCTGGAGGACATGGAAGATGTCATCAGCGAATGCGTGAAGCAGAAGGGCTGCCAGATGAGCAACATGCTGGCGACCTACAAGCGCCTGCTCAAGCACGATGCCGATGCCGCCGCCGATGATGACGTGGCCGATGAAGCCGGCGACCGCCTGGAAGCCGACCCGGACCATGTCGGCCCGCTGGCTGCCGACGTGCCCGAGGCGGCCCGCGCAGCGGCGCTGCTGAACGACAAGCGCCATGCCTTCGACAACATGGTCGAGTACAACCCCGCCGTGCAGGCCGGCATCCGCCGCTGGCTGACCGACATGCGCCCGGCGCTGATGACCACCTACGAGAACTACCAGAACCTGCGTGCGGTGATGTGGCCGGAATGGGAGAAGCGCGGCCTGCCCGAGGCGCTGCTGTTCGGCATCATGGCCAAGGAATCCAACGGCCGTGTACATGCGTCCTCGCGTGCGGGCGCCGCGGGCCTGATGCAGTTCATGCCGGCTACCGGCCGCCGCTTCGGCCTCGGCCCGGACGGTACCGGTTTCGATACCCGCTTCGATGCGCGCAGCGCCGCTGAAGCCAGCGCGACGTACCTCAACGAGCGGATGCGTGAGCTCAACAACAACGTCGAACTGTCGCTGGCCGGCTACAACGGCGGTGAGGGCCGCGCAGCGCGCGTCTACAAGCAGTACCCGGGCCAGAGCTTCTGGGTGGACAGCGTCTACAACCAGTTCCCGGGCGAAACCAAGGACTACGTGCCGATGGTGATCGCCGCGTCCTGGATCTTCCTGCACCCCCAGCAGTACGGCGTGGAGTTCCCGAAGATCAACGCGCAGCCGGCCACCATCCGCCTGGCCCGCTCGACCACGATCTACGAACTGACCATCTGCCTGGGCAGCCATGGCACCCGCGATGGCTACATGCGCGCATTGCGCAACCTCAACGCGCGCTATGAGGCCGATGGCTGGATTCCGGCAGGAACCCTCATCAACGCCACCAACCGCATTGCTGGCCTGTACGCGCGCAACTGCGTCAGCGGCCCGCGTGCCGATCTGGCCCGCACCCTGATCACCGCCGACCTCAATGCCGCGATCGTGCGCCCGAGTGCTGCCAGCTACACCGGCAGCGTGGCCGTGGGCGGGGTGGTGCCGGTGGTCGATCCCAATGCCGCCAGCAGCGTGCCGACCACGCCCGCCGCGCCGGTGGCTGCGCCGCGCCCGGCGCCGGCCCCGCGCGCCAAGCCGGCCCGCAGCTACAAGGTCGGCAAGGGTGAGACCCTGGGCCGGATCGCCGCGAAGTTCCAGTGCGATGTGCCGGTGCTGGCCCGCGCCAATGGCCTCAAGGCCCCCGGCTACAGCCTGCGCCACGGCCAGGTGCTGAAGCTGCAGGGCTGCGACAAATAATCTTTCCGCAATCTGGATATCGCATGGACCTCGAAGACACCCGCAACCTGTTCACCAACCTCCGCGAGAACACCGACTGGGACCTGGACGCCCCGCTGCTGTGGGGGTACTTCTTCGTGCACTCCACCGCCGAGCCGCTGCACGCACTGGCCACCCACCTGCAGGCACAGGGTTATGTGCTGGTGGAAGTGTTCGAGCAGGAGCCGGAAGACGGTGAGGCTGCATTCCACGTGCTGCATGTGGAGCGCGTGGAAGTGCACGACGAAACCTCGCTGGACAAGCGCAACCAGGAACTGAGCGCGCTGGCCACGCAGATGGGCGTGGAAGACTACGACGGCATGGACGTCGGCCCGGCGCCGACCCTGCAGTAACGCCCGCATCCGGTAGTGCCGGCCGCTGGCCGGCAACGCTCGATGCGTTGGATCAATGGAGATGCCGGCCAGCGGCCGGCACTACCGCAGAATCAGCGCAGCTTGGCCAGTGCCTGGCCCAGCTGTACCGGATGCTCGGCATCCAGGTGCGGGGCGAATTCGGCCACGCCCGGCGGCAGCAGCACGATCACGGTCGAGCCGTAATTGAAGCGCGCCATCTCTTCGAAGCGCTGCAGGGTGATGCCGCGGCCCCGGTAATCCTTGCGGGTGATGCGGTCGCCGTAGTGCGGAATCTCTTCGCCGCTCCACACCGTTTCCACGCCCGACACCAGCAGCGCACCGACCATCACGCTGACCATCGGGCCGAAGCTGGTATCGAAATGGCAGACCAGGCGTTCGTTGCGTGCGAACAGGCCAGGCACGTTGTTCACCGCGGCCGGGCCGACGCTGAACAGGCGACCGGGCACGTGCACGGTTTCGCGCAGGGTGCCGGTCCACGGCATGTGCACGCGGTGGTAGTCGCGCGGCGACAGGTACACCGTGGCATACAGGCCCTCGTTGAACGGCTTGGCGTCCTCGGCGCTGCCCAACAGCTCGGCGGCGGTGAACGACTGCCCCTTGGCCTGGAAGATGCGCCCGGCGTCGATCTTTCCGAGCTGGCTGATGCGGCCGTCCGCCGGCATCACCAGGCTGCGCGGATCGGCATCGGCCACGCGCGCGCCGGGTTTCAGCGCGCGGGTGAAGAACTGGTTGAAGGTCGGGTAGCTGCGCGGGTCCGGATTGGCCGCTTCATCCAGGTTGACGTTGAACTTGCGGGTGACCGTGTCGATCAGCCAGCGCGATACGCGCGGGTTGTCCGAGTACGCCAGCGAACGCGCCATCGAGGACAGCAGGCGGTGGGGCAGGACGTACGTCAGGGCGGTGGTCAGACTCATGGGGCGGATTTCTCGGTCAGCTTCTGCAGGTCGCGGGCGATCGCCGGCGCATTGAACGGGGGCCGCACCAGGCCGGCAAGCCGGCCCTGCGGATCGAGCACGGCCAGGCTGGCGGAGTGCTCGAGGGTGTAATCCTCGGGATTCTCGTCGAAGTGCTTGCCCGGCACCTTCTGGAACACGAAGCCCAGCGAGGTGGCAAAGCGCTCCAGCGAGGGGATGTCGGCAGTCGCCGCCAGGGTGTCCTTGTGGAAGCCATGGGCGTACTCGCCCAGGCGCGTGGCGGTGTCGCGCTCCGGGTCGACCGAGACGAACAGCACGCGCGGGCGCAGGCCGTCGGGCAGGGCTTCCCACTGGTTCTGCGCCCCGGCCAGCTCGGCCAGGGTGGTCGGGCAGACGTCGGGACAGAACGTGAAGCCGAGGAACACCAGGGTCCAGTGGCCCTTCAGTTCGCCGGGAATCAGCCGCGTGCCGTCGGACTGGGCCAGGTTGTAGTCGGGCAGGGTGCGCGGCTGCGGGTACAGGGTGATCGCTTCGGTGGCCGGCTGCCCGGCCGGCGGCTTCGGCGCGAACACCTGCTGGGCGGCGAGCAGGCCAAGGCCCGCCGCCAGGGCGATCAGCAGGATGATGCCGACGTTGCGATTGAACATGGGATTCCGCCGCAGGAAGTGGCCACCATCATACCGGCTGCGGCTGGATCGTTTCTGCCGCAACGGATGCCGGCGCAGGCGGCAACCCCTATAATCGGGGGCCACTTTGCCCGCAGTACCGCCATGACCGCTGAAACGGCCGCCGAACTCCACACGATCATCGATCTGATCCGCTACGGCACCAGCCGTTTCAATGCTGCGGGCCTGACCTTCGGGCACAGCTACGACAATGCCCTGGACGAGGCCACCCAGCTGGTGCTGCACGGCCTGCACCTGCCGCACGACCTCGGCCCGGCCTACGGCCAGGCGCGCCTGCTGCGCGAAGAGAAGCTGGCGGTGCTGGAGCTGTTCCAGCGCCGCATCGACGAGCGCATCCCGGCTGCCTACCTGACCGGCGAAGCCTGGTTCGCCGGCCTCAGCTTCAAGAGCGACACGCGCGCCTTGGTGCCGCGTTCGCCGATCGCCGAACTGATCGAGTGCGGCTTCGAGCCGTGGCTGGCCGGCCGCGATGTCAACCGCGCGCTGGACCTGTGCACCGGTTCGGGCTGCATCGCCATCGCCATGGGCCACTACTATCCGAACTGGGAAGTGGACGGCGTGGACCTCAGCGATGAGGCGCTGTCACTGGCCGAAGAGAACAAGGAACGCCTGCAGGCGCACAACGTGACCCTGCTGAAGTCGGACCTGTTCAACGGCCTGACCGGTCGCCACTACGACCTGATCGTCACCAACCCGCCGTACGTCACCAACGACGAGACCGACGCCCTGCCGCAGGAATACTCCTACGAGCCGGAGATGGGCCTGCGTGCCGGCGACGACGGCCTGGACCTGGTGCTGAAGATCCTGCGCGACGCGCCGCTGCACCTGAGCGAGGACGGCCTGCTGATCTGTGAAGTGGGCGAATCCGAACAGCACCTGATCAAGCTGCTGCCGGAAGTGGATTTCGCCTGGGTCGAATTCAAGGTCGGCCAGATGGGCATCTTCGCGGTCGAGTGCCGCGAGCTGATCGCCCACAGCGCGCGCATCACCGAACTGGCGGCGCAGCGCCCGTGAGCTCCAATTCGTTCGGCAAGCTGTTCACCGTCACCACGTTCGGCGAATCGCACGGGCCGGCCATCGGCTGCGTGATCGATGGCTGCCCGCCGGGGCTGGCGCTGGACGCGGCCGAATTCAACCATGACCTGCAGCGTCGCGCCACCGGCAAGAGCCGGCATACGTCGGCGCGGCGCGAGGCCGACGAGGTCGAGATCCTGTCCGGGGTGTACGAGGGCCTGACCACCGGCACTCCGATCGCGCTGCTGATCCGCAACACCGACCAGCGCAGCAAGGACTACAGCAACATCGGCCAGCAGTTCCGTCCGGGGCATGCCGACTACAGCTACTGGCACAAGTACGGCATCCGCGACCCGCGCGGTGGTGGCCGCTCCTCGGCGCGCGAGACCACCATGCGCGTAGCTGCTGGCGTGGTCGCCAAGAAATGGCTGGCCGAGCGTTTCGGCATCACCGTGCGCGGCTACCTGTCGCAGCTGGGCGAGATCACTCCGGCCGGTTTCGACTGGTCGGTAGTCGAGGAGAATCCGTTCTTCTGGCCGCACGCCGCACAGGTGCCCGAGCTGGAGGCGTACATGGATGCGCTGCGCAAGTCCGGCGATTCGGTCGGTGCCTGCGTGGACGTGGTCGCCGACAATGTACCGCCGGGCTGGGGCGAGCCGATCTACGGCAAGCTTGATGGCGAGCTCGCGGCCGCACTGATGAGCATCAACGCGGTGAAGGGCGTGGAGATCGGCGACGGTTTCGCCAGCGCCATGCAGAAGGGCACCGAACACCGTGACCTGCTGACCCCGCAGGGTTTTGCCAGCAACCATGCCGGCGGCATTCTCGGTGGCATTTCCACCGGCCAGCCGGTGGTCGCCTCGATGGTGCTCAAGCCGACTTCCAGCCTGCGCCTGCCCGGTGAATCGCTGGATACGGCCGGCAATGTGGTGGAGGTGGTCACCACCGGCCGCCATGATCCCTGCGTCGGCATCCGCGCCACGCCCATCGCCGAGGCGATGATGGCCCTGGTGCTGATGGACCAGGCGCTGCGCCACCGCGCGCAGTGTGGCGATGTCGGCACCATCACTCCGCGCATTCCCGGCCAGCTTGATGGCTGATACGCGGCCGACGGTATGGGTGAGCCAGCCGCTGATCGACGCGGCCATCGCGCCGCTGCGCGATCGCGTGCAGCTGCGCACCACCGATACCGTCACCGCCTGGTCGCCACAGCAGATCGCCGCGCAGCTGGCCGACGTTGACGGGGCGATCATCACCCTCAACGAGCGCATCGGTGCGACCCAGGTCGCCGATGCCGCGCAGTTGAAGGTGATCGCCAATGTCGGCGTCGGCTACAACAATCTGGATGTCGACGCGCTCAGCGCCGCCGGCATTCTCGCCAGCAACACCTCGGACGTTCTCACCGAGACCACCGCCGATCTCGGCTTTGCGCTGTTGATGGCCACCGCGCGCCGGATCACCGAATCCGAGCGCTGGCTGCGCGAGGGCCAGTGGGGGCAGTGGTCGTTCCAGACCATGCTGGGGGCCGACATCCATGGCAGCACGCTGGGCATCCTCGGCATGGGCCGCATCGGCCAGGGCATCGCCCATCGCGGCGCGCACGGCTTCGGCATGAAGGTGCTCTACCACAACCGTTCGCGGCTGCCGGCCGATACCGAAGCCGCGCTCGGCGCGACCTACGTGGATCTGGACACGCTGCTGGCGCAGTCCGACCATCTGTTGACCGTGTTGCCATACACCGCCGCCTCGCACCACATCATCGACGCCGCCGCGCTGGCCAAGATGAAGCCGTCTGCCACCCTGGTGAACATCGCCCGCGGCGGCATCGTCGACGAACTGGCGCTGGCCGATGCACTGGCCAACGGTCGCCTGGCGGCGGCCGGCCTGGATGTCTACGAAGGCGAACCGAACGTGCGGCCGGAACTGCTGGCACTGCGCAACATCGTGCTGACCCCGCATATCGGCAGCGCATCGCTGGCCACGCGTACGGCCATGGTGCAGCTGGCCGTGGACAATCTGCTGGCCGGGCTTGGCCTGGATGGCAGCCCGTCGCGCATGCCGAGCGCGATCAACGCCGACGCGGCCCTTGCCGCGCGCGCGACCTCGGACAAAAAAAGCGGGAAACGATAGGGAACCTCCGCGCATCCATCCGAGGAGGCTCCCCGAACCCAGCTGTCGTGCGTGAGTTTTCCCCCTTCCCGTTTTCGTGAGAGTTCCCCCATGAGCAATGCACAACGCAGCTTCCACGTCGCCATCGTCGGTGCCACCGGCGCGGTCGGCGAGACCATGCTGGCCATCCTGGCCGAGCGCGATTTCCCGGTCGGCACCCTGAGCCTGCTCGCTTCCGAGCGCTCGGCCGGCGGCGAAGTCGAATACAACGGCAACAAGGTCAGGATCCAGGACCTGGCCACTTTCGACCCGAGTGGCGTGGATATCGCCCTGTTCTCGGCCGGTGGCAGCGTGTCCAAGGAATACGCCCCGAAGTTCGCTGCCGCTGGCGCGGTGGTGATCGACAACTCCTCGGCCTTCCGTTACGACGATGACGTGCCGCTGGTGGTGTCGGAGGTCAATCCGGACCAGGTCGCCAACCGTCCGCGCGGCATCATCGCCAACCCGAACTGCTCGACCATGCAGATGCTGGTCGCGCTGGCACCGCTGCACCGCAAGTACGGCATCGAGCGCATCAACGTGTCCACCTACCAGTCGGTATCCGGCGGTGGCCGTTCGGCACTGGAAGAACTGGGCAAGCAGACCGGCCAGCTGCTGAGCTTCCAGGAAATCGATCCGCAGCGTTTCCCGGTGCAGATCGCCTTCAACCTGATCCCGCACATCGACGACTTCCTGGACAACGGCTTCACCAAGGAAGAGATGAAGCTGGTCTGGGAGACGCGCAAGATCCTGGGCGACGACAGCATCCTCGTGAACCCGACCGCGGTGCGCGTGCCGGTGTTCTATGGCCACTCCGAATCGGTGGCGATCGAAACCCGTGACAAGGTGACCGTGGCCGAAGCGCGCGTGTTGCTGGAACAGTCGCCGGGCATCGAGGTGGTGGATCGTCACGAGGCCGGTGGCTACCCGACGCCGGTCACCCATGCCTCGGGCACCGACGCGGTGTACGTCGGCCGCATCCGCGAGGACCTGTCGCATCCGCGCGGCCTGAACCTGTGGATCGTGTCGGACAACGTGCGCAAGGGCGCAGCCCTCAACGCGGTGCAGCTGGCCGAGCTGGTCGCCGCCGAGAAGCGCTGATCCCTGCCGTTGCATGACCGGTAGTGCCGGCCGCTGGCCGGCAGTGCCTTATCGGTGCATGCCCGTGCCTGCCGGCCGCTGGCCGGCACTAGCGCAGTCCGCCTCCCCGGTGGGTGCGGACCGTGGTCCGCACGCTTTATAGTGTCGCCCATGAATAAACGAGCCAAGGGCGCACGGCGTCCGCTCACCTGTCTTTCCGCCGCGCTGCTGGCCCTGGTCAGCAGTTCGGCCATGGCCCTGGGCCTGGGCGACATCCGGGTCCTGTCCAAGCCGGGACAGCCGTTGCTGGCCGAGATCCCGGTGATCTCGGCCGATCCGTCCGAACTTGAGAACCTGCGCGTCGCGCTCGCTTCGCCGGTCACCTTCGAGCGCGTTGGCCTGCAGCGCCCGGCGGGTCTGGTCAGCGAACTGCAGTTCGAGCTGACCCGCAATGCGCAGGGCAGGGCGGTGGTGCGGGTGACCTCGCAGACGCCAGTGGAAACACCCTCGTTGAGCTTCCTGGTCGAGGCCGACTGGGGCCAGGGCCGGCTGGTGCGTGAGTACTCGGCGCTGGTCGATGCACCGGCCAGTGCACTGGCCGTGGCCGAACCGGAGATCGTCGCGCCGGCCGGCGTGCTGTCGGACACCATCGTCCGTGATGCGCCTGCCGCCGCTGCAACCGCACCCGAGCCGGCACCGGTCACGGCGGCCGCCGCACCTGCTGCACCGCGTCCCCGGGCCGCGTCACCTGCGCCAGCACCTGCACCTGCACCTGCACCTGCACCAGCGCTCGCTGCAGACGGCAGTGTGACCGTGCAGCGCGGACAGACGCTTTCGCAGATCGCCGGCTCGCTGGCCCGTGGCAATCAGATCAGTCGCGACCGGGCGATGATCGCGCTGTTGCGTGCCAACCCCGAAGCCTTCATCCGTGGCAACGTCAACCTGCTCAAGCAGGGCGCGGTGCTGCGCATGCCGGGCGATACCGCACTGGCCGCGGTGGATGCGGCCGAGGCCGCCGCGCTGGTCCGCGAGCATGCCGCACAGTGGCGGCAGGCACGCACCGTGCCACAGCCGGCTGGCGCCGCGATTCCGGTGGCCAAGGCCGATGGCGCTGCTTCTTCCCCGGCTGCGGCCACCGGGGCACGACTTGAAATCGCTCCGGCGCTGGCATCCGACGCCGCGCACGCGGGCACAACCACCGGCACCAGTGCCGGCAGCGAGGGTGACATGCTGGGCAACGAACAACTGCGCCAGGCCAAGGAGGACATCGCCACCCGCGATGCCGAAATCGGCGATCTGAAGCAGCGCGTGGCGGAGCTGGAGAAGCTCAAGGAGCAGCAGCAGTCACTGATCGCGATGAAGGACAACGACCTGGCCGCCGCGCAGCAGCGTTTGGCCCAGGCGCCCGGTGCGCCCGGCGCTGGCACGCCGTGGTACTGGCTGGGCCTGCCGCTGCTCGTGCTGGTTGCCCTGGGCGCCTGGCTGCTGCGTCGTCGCAAGCCCTCGCCGCTGCCGCCGCTGCGCGAGGAACACGATGCCGCCGGCCTGGCAGCAGCGCTGCCGGCAGGTGCCGCGCTGGATACCCTGACCGAACAGGACGCCGGGGGGAACTTCGCCGCCGATGGCGGACGCCAGGAACCGGCGATGCCGGCCTGGGCTGCCACCGACCATGACATGCCGGCTGCGGACATCCATGAGGATGCCTCGCCGGCCGAGTGGCGGGCGGGTGAGCTTGATGAAGACGAACGGGTTGAACTGCCTGCTGCGGTGAACGATCTGCCGCGTTGGGACGATCCTGCCGGCGCTGCTGCGGTGGCGCCCATCGAGCCAGCCGAGGTGGCCGTGCCCGAATACGCGCTGCAGGCCGAACAGGAGCCGCAGTTCCGCGGTGTGTTCGATCTGCCGGCCGAACCGCATGAGCATGAGACGGCTGCACCGGTCGACCTGCACGACGACCGTGCTGCCGCCGAGGACGCCGTCGGGTCTGCTGCAGACAATAGCCATGACTGGGCACCGCGTATCGGCCAGGAGCGGCTGGAACTGGCCATCGCCTATCTGGACCTGGGCGACGCGCAGACCGCGCGCACCCTGCTGCAGGAGGTTGCCGAAGGGGGTGACCTGCATTGCCAGGCGCAGGCCCGCGAACTGCTGGCCCGCCTGCCCTGACATCCCTTCGACAAGGACCTGCGATGACCCGCGAACGCCGTCTCGACTACGTTGAATTCGCCTCGAGCGACCCGGCTGCGAGCCGCGCGTTCTTCGAGGTCGTGTTCGGCTGGTCGTTTGTCGATTACGGCAGCGACTACACCGCTTTCGATGATGGCCGCCTGCAGGGAGGCTTCTTCCGTGGCCAACCGCAACGTGCCAGCGAAGGCGCGCCACTGCTGGTGCTGTATGCCGACCAGCTGGCGCCGATGGAAGCGGCGGTGCGTGCGGCCGGTGGTCAGATCGTGCGGACCGTGTTCTCTTTCCCTGGCGGCAGCCGTTTCCAGTTCGTCGAGCCCGGTGGCAACGAACTGGCGGTCTGGTCCGAGCGCGACCCGGCCTGAGCGCCGCCCCACCCGCAATATCGAGGTAGCACATGCGTTACGCGCTCGGCGTCGAGTACGACGGCAGCGATTTCAGGGGATGGCAGAACCTGGGCGAGGGCGGACCCAGCGTCCAGGCCAGCCTGGAACAGGCCCTGTCATCGGTGGCCGATACCCCGCTGCAGGTGGTCTGCGCCGGCCGCACCGATGCCGGCGTGCACGGCCAGTGCCAGGTCGTGCACTTCGACACCGACGTGGTGCGTGATCCGCGCGCGTGGATGCTCGGCACCACTACCCGCCTGCCGCGTTCGATCGCCGTGCGCTGGTGCGTGCCGGTGGCCGACGATTTCCATGCCCGTTTCTCCGCCCGCGCACGACGTTATCGCTACCGCCTGCTCAATCGCGAAGTGCGCCCGGCGCTGGGCCGGCAGACCCTGAGCTGGGAGCGGCGCCCGCTCGATGCCGAGCGCATGCACCTGGCCGGGCAGGCCCTGCTGGGCGAGAACGATTTCAGCGCCTTCCGCTCGGTCCAGTGCCAGGCCCTGCATGCCCGGCGAGAGCTGCAGTCGCTGCAGGTCAGCCGCCACGACGACGTCATCGAGGTGGCGGTGCGCGGCAATGCATTCCTTCATCACATGGTCCGCAATATCGTCGGTTCGTTGATACTGGTCGGCAGTGGCGAGCAGCCGGTGGAGTGGATCGCCGAACTGCTGGCCGGGCGCGACCGCACCGTGGCCGGTCCCACCGCTCCTCCGCAGGGACTGGTGTTCCTGGGGCCGCTGTACCCCGACAACTGGCATCTGCCCGCCGAGGTAACGCTATGAGCCGCTCCTACTACCGTACCCGCATCAAGTTCTGTGGCATGACCCGTGCCGGCGACGTGCGCCTGGCCGGCGAGCTGGGCGTGGATGCGGTGGGCTTCATCTTCGCCCGCGAGAGCAGCCGCCGGGTCGCGCCGGCCGAAGCGCGCGCGATGCGCCAGGCGATCGCACCGATGGTCGACGTGGTGGCGCTGTTCCGCAACAACAGCAGGGAAGAAGTGCGCGAGGTGCTGCGTACCGTGCGGCCGACCCTGCTGCAGTTCCATGGCGAGGAAGATGAGAGCTTCTGCCGCAGCTTCAATATGCCTTACCTGAAGGCGATCGCCATGGGCGGGCGCGAGGAGATCAATGCGCGCACCCTGCAGCTGCGCTACCCCAGCGCCGCCGGCTTCCTGTTCGACAGCCATGCGCCGGGCGGCGGCGGCGGTACCGGCGTGGCCTTCGACTGGTCGCGTATCCCCACCGGCCTGCACCGGCCGTTCCTGCTGGCCGGAGGCCTGACGCCGGAGAACGTGCATGACGCCGTGCTGGCGACCCTGCCGTGGGGCGTGGATGTCTCCAGTGGCATCGAACTGGAGCCGGGCATCAAGGACGGCTACAAGATGCGCACGTTCGTGGAAGAAGTCCGGCGCTCCGATTGCGCCGTGCTGGATTGAGACACGGTCACTTCCGAGGTGTCCGGTCTTCACATTTGAGCCTGCACACCCTCTTCACATAGGATGATCCCCAAGCGTGCTGGCCATGAGGGCCGGCACGAGGATCGACGGAGCCGCTGGTGGCGTGCTCCGAACGGGCGCCTGGCGCCCCCGCCCAGGAAGGCAAGCGATGCAGGAATTCCTAACCGTCGTACTCGGTTATCCGACCCTCCCGTACAGCGTAGCGCTGGCGGTGGCGGTTCTGTATTGGGGAATTGCCGCCTTTGGCCTGGTCGATGACGGTTTCGGCGAGGCCGGTGCCGATGGCGCCCTTGAAGGCGATGCCCATCTCAGTGGCCTGTCAGCGCTGCTGGCGCGCTGGGGCCTGGGCGGCGTGCCGCTCATGGTGGTGGTGACGCTGCTGAGCCTGTTCGCCTGGACCCTCACCTACTTCATCCATCTGTACCTGCTGCTGCCGTTGCCCGACCTGCTGCGCTGGTCATTGGGCACCGTCGTGGCGGTGCTTGCACCCCTGCCGGCCGTGCCGGTCACCGCGCTGCTGCTCCGTCCCATCCGCCGCTTCCTGCTGCGCCTGCGCCCGGTGCCGCAGGCCTCGCTGCTGGGCCGGGTCGGCGTGGTCGCTTCGCCGAAGGTCGACGCACGCAGTGGCCATGCCACCGTCGATGACGGCGGTGCCGGCCTGGTCCTGCAGATCCGCAGCGACATCGAACTGCAGCGCGGCGAGCGCATCGTGCTGGTCGAGCACGTGGCTGCACAACACCATTACCGGGTGGTCCGCGCCGACGCGGTCGCCCTCGACTTCCAGGACAACCTGCTTCCGGGCAACAAGGAGAAACATCAATGACGTTGGCATCCGTGCTCCCCTTCCTGATCATCGTGGGCGGGGTCCTCGCCCTCCTGCTCGGCGTGGCGGGCCTGTTCAAGGCGTTCTACCGCAAGGTCGACCAGGGCGTGGCCCTGATCGTCAACGACATGAGTTCCACCCCGAAAGTGCATTTCACCGGTGCGCTGATCATTCCCGTGCTGTACCGCGCCGAGCTGATGCGGATCAGCCTGATCACCCTGCAGATCGACCGCCGCGGCAAGGAAGGCCTGATCTGCCGCGACAACATGCGCGCCGACATCGCCGTGGCGTTCTACCTGCGCGTCAACGAGACCCAGGCCGATGTACTGCGCGTGGCCAAGGCGATCGGCGCCGACCGCGCGTCGGACAAGCATGCCGTCGATGAGCTGTTCAACGCCAAGTTCTCCGAAGCACTGAAGACGGTCGGCAAGAAGTTCGATTTCACCGAGCTGTTCGAGAAGCGCCAGGAATTCCGCGACGAGATCATCGCGGTGATCGGCAACGACCTCAATGGGTATGTGCTGGAAGACGTGGCCATCGACTACCTGGAGCAGACCCCGAAGTCGCTGCTGGACCAGTTCAACATCCTCGACGCGCAGGGCATCCGCAAGATCACCGAGCTGACCGCTGCGCAGAACGTGGTGACCAACGAGCTGGAGCAGAACGAGAAGCTGGCCATCACCAAGAAGAACGTCGAAGCCCGCGAAGCGTTGCTGGCCCTTGAACGGCAGCAGGCCGAGGCCGAGGCACGGCAGAAGCGCGAGATCGAGACCATCCGTGCGCGCGAGGAAGCCGAGACCGCCAAGGTGCAGGAAGAGCAGCGCCAGCTGTCCGAGAACGCCCGCATCGAAGCGCAGCAGGTGATCGACATCCGCGAGCAGAACCGCATGCGCGAAGTTGAAGTGGCCGAGCAGAATCGCCAGCGCGCCGTGGCCATCGAAGCCGAGCGCGTCGAGCGCGCACGCCAGCTGGAGCAGGTCACCACCGACCGCGAAGTGCAGCTGCAGGGCGTGGAGCGCGACAAGGTGGTCGAGCAGGGCAAGATGGACGTGGCCAACATCACCCGCGAACGCATCTCCATCGACAAGACCGTGGCGCAGGAAGAAGAGCGCATCAAGGAAGTGCGCGAAGTCTCCGAGGCCGACCGCCAGAAGCAGGTGTTGATCCTGGAAGCCGAGGCGAAGGCGCAGGAATCGCTGGTGCGCGAAGTGAAGGAAGCCCAGGCCCGCGAGACCGCCTCCAAGCATCGCGCGGTGGAGCTGACCACGCTGGCGCAGGCCGAGCACGAAGCCGCCGGCAAGCAGGCCGAGGCCAAGCGCCTGCTGGCCGACGCCTTCCGCGCCGAGCAGGCCGCACCCGGCCTGGCCGAAGCGCAGGTACGCGAAGCGTCGGCGCTGGCCATCGAAAAGGTCGGCATCGCCGAGGCGCGCGTGATCGAAGCCAAGGCCGAAGCGAACCTGAAGCAGGGCAGCAACGAGGCGCGCGTGCTGGCCGAGACGCTGCAGGCCCAGGCACAGGGCGAGGAGAAGATGGGCCTGGCCCGCGCCACCGCCACCGAATCGCTGGGCAATGCCGAAGCCGGCGTGGTGCAGAAGAAGCTGCTGGCCGAGGCCGAGGGCCTGGTCCGCAAGTTCGAGGCCATCGCCTCGCTGAGCGACCAGGCGCGCGGCCATGAAGAATTCCGCATGATGCTGGACAACAGCCTGAAGCAGGCGCTGGCCTCGATCGAAGCCGGCAAGGAAGTTTCGCGCGAGAACGCCGGCGTCATCGCCAGCGCGCTGCGCAACGCCGACATCGACCTGGTTGGCGGCGACGGCGGCATGTTCGAGAACCTGATCAAGGCGGTTTCGCTGGGCAAGTCGATCGAAGGCTTCGCCGGCAAGAGTCCGATCGTGCAGGACCTGATGCAGCGCTACCTGGGCGTCAACGTGGCCGACAATGCACCGCGGCAGATCGCCGAGGACGCAGAGACCGTGCCCGTCGCGGCGACCGTCGTGGTCGACAGCGCGCGCTGATCCACCCGGCGATGGCCATCGCCATCGCCCACCCGTGCCGGCCGCATCGACGGCCGGCCGTCCGTGAGCCGGAAACCTGCTGATGTCCGAAACCAAACCGTCCACCGAGTCCGTCGCACCAGAGGCTGCCGGCGATACCGTCGACCAGGCCGTAGCCCAGGGCGGCGCCTATGAAGTCCTGCGGCGCCGTCTCGGCGAACAGGGCGAGCGCCTGCAGGCCGTTGCCGAGCAGCTGAACCGCCAGCGCCTGGCCGAGTTCGGCGACAGCCGCCTGGAGGTGGTCGGCCGTTTCCGTATCCGCAGCGAGAACAACTGTGTCGGCCGCGACATCGTCCAGGTCGGCCCGGATCGCCTGCTGTTCGGCTACAACGTGTTCATCGGGCTCAAGACCCAGACCCGCATCGAAGATGTGTTCGGTCTGTACCGGCTGGTACAGGGCGCTGATGGCTACGACGTCGCTGCCCTTGAACTGAAGGGCAGTTTCCTCGACCAGCCCGGCTTCGTGCATGACTTCAACGAGCTGTACGCCTACTACAAGCATGCGCGCCTGCTGCAGCTGATCGTGGTGGGCGACAAGCTGCTGGCCTCGTTCCAGATCGGCGAGCGCAGCAGCGACGTGCGCGTGTTCCGCTGGGCGTTGTCACGCGAAGGTGAACTGACCTATCTCGATGCGCGCGGCGAGCGTGACATCGCCTTGCCGCCACCCTTCGATTTCGAATGGACCCGCGCCACGCGCGACCTTGCCGTCAACGGCCGCCATTCGCATCTGAACATCCTCGATACCCTGTTCGTGGAAACCACCGGTGGCGATCTCACCATCAAGGTGGAGAACAACACCGAAACCGGGCAGGGCATCTACAGCGAACCGGTGGAGGACAGCACGCAGTCGCTGGACGACGCCCAGTTCGAGTTCGCCCGGGTCGGCTCGCTGGTGCTGCTGAAAGTGCTGCCCTACCGCGAAACCGAATGGCGCGGACTGATCTACAACACGCTTACCGGCGACATCGTGCGCAACGATGCCATCGTCCAGGCCTGCGTGCAGCTGCCCGAAGACCACGGCATCATCTTCCCCGGCGGCTATTACCTGCAGGGTGGCGAGCACAAGGCGTTCGACGCCTCGATGGATGGCATGCAGTTCAAGCGCAGCATCCGTTCGCCCAACGGCGAGGACGTGCTGTACATCTTCTACGAGCGCGAAGGCGGGCGTTCGGCGCTGTTCGTCTACAACACCATCCAGCGCGTGCTGCAGAACCCCGTGTTTGGCCACGGCTATGCCTTCATGCAGGACGGGCGCATGGTGCTGTTCCATGCCGAAGGCACCGAGCCGACCCGCATCCATCCGATGCAGGTCTGGCAGACGCCCTTCAGCAGCGATGAGTTCGCCGCCAGCCGTCCGCCCGGCAATACCTTCATGGGGCGCATCGGCAACGCCGAGCTGGTTCGCGGCATCTCCAACCTGTTCAACCTGGCGCGCGAGATCGACGGCCAGGATGTATCGGTGCAGCGCTACCAGCGCCTGGTCGCCGACACCCGGCGGCTTTTCGATGCGCATCATTGGCTGGGTGACGAGGCCTGCGATGGCGCCGAAGCCCTGCTGCGGCAGATCAGCGCCACCGGCGAATCGGTGCTGGACGAATACGAAAAGGTGCAGTCGATCCGCCAGCAGTCGGCCCAGGCAATGGCCGAGGCAGAGGCCACGCACAAGGCGCTGCTGGGCCGGCTGCAGCCGGAAAACTGGAACGAGGTGCAGGCCTTCGTCGAAGCGCTCAACGCGATCACCGCACTGCGCGGTCGACTGCTGACCATCCGCGAACTGCGCTACATCGATACCGCGCGCATCGAGGCGATGGCCGCCGAGCTGGTGCAGGCGCACGACCGTGTCGGCGCCGCCACCGGTGCCTTCCTTGCCGGCGATGCAGCACTGGCCCCCTTGACCGCCCGCATGCAGGCGCTGGACGAAGCCGCACAGCAGGCCGCCAGTGCACGCCAGCTGGATGAGCAGCTGGACGGCTTGCGCGGCATGGCCGGCGATCTGGACATGCTGTCCGAGCTGATGGCCGGACTGAAGGTCGACGATGCGACCGCGCGCACCCGCGTCGTCGAATCCATCTCGCTGCTGTACGGGCGCCTGAACCAGGCGCGCGCACGCGCCGAACAGCGCCGCAAGTCGCTGGGTTCGGCCGAAGCCGTGGCCCAGTTCGCCGCCCAGTTCGCCCTGTTCTCGCAGTCGATCACCAGCGCGCTGGCGATGGCCAGCGACCCTGAGCGGGCCGACGAACAGTTGTCGCGCCTGCTGGTGCAGCTGGAAGAACTGGAAAGCCAGTTCGGCGAGCACGAGCAGTTCCTCGGCGACATCCTGAGCAAGCGCGAAGAGCTGGTCGAAGCCTTCGATACGCACAAGCAGGCCCTGCTGGATGATCGCCAGCGCAAGGCGCGCTCGGTGCTCGATGCCGCCAACCGCATCCTTGATGGCCTCGGAAAGCGTACCGAGCGGTTCGGCACGGCCGACGAGCTCAACGCGTTCTTCGCCGGCGATCCGCTGATCCTCAAGCTGCGTGAACTGGCCGAGCGCCTGCGTGCGCTGCGCGACAACGTCAAGGCAGACGATGTCGAGGCGCGCCTGAAGGGCGTGCGCGACCAGGCCGTGCGCCAGCTGCGCGACCGCAGCGACCTGTACGAGGCCGGCGGCAACGTGGTCCGCCTTGGTCCGCGCCATCGATTCAGCGTGAACACCCAGGCGCTGGACCTGACCCTGCTGCCACGGGGTGAAACCCTTGCCATCCACCTCACCGGCACCGATTTCCTGGAGACCCTGCACGATCCCGAGCTTGATGCGCTCAAGCCGTTCTGGCCGGTGACCCTGGATTCGGAATCGGCAGCGATCTACCGCGGCGAATACCTGGCCGGGTGCCTGTTGCTGGCTGCGGAGGAGGGCCGCGATGGCCTGGACCTGGCCCAGCTGCAGCACGATGCGGCCGAACCGGAAGCGCTGGGCCAGCGGGTCCGCGCTTTTGCCGCGCCCCGTTACCGCGAGGGCTACGAGCGCGGTATCCATGACCATGACGCCGCCCTGATCCTGCGCGCGCTGTTGCCGCTGCAGCAGGCCGCCGGACCGCTGCGGCATTCGCCCCATGTGCGTGCGTTGGCACTGCTGTTCTGGGCCGCGCGGCAACGCGATGAAGCCGTGGCGCAGTGGCCCGGCCGGCAGGCTGGTGCCGAGGCCATCGCGCGTCTGTTCGGTTCCGATGAGGGGCGCCAGGCCCTGCGTGCGGAAATGGCCAAGGCGCTGCATGACCTTGCACTCGCGCATGCACTGCCGTTCGACGCCGCCGCCGCCGATGCAGCAGCGGCATACCTGGGCGAAGAACTGGTGGCCGGCGAGCCGGTGTTCAGCACCAGCCGGCACGCGCAGGCATTGCTGGACGCGCTGTCGCAGCAACTGGAGCAGGCGGGCCAGCGTGATGCGCTTGAACGTGCGCTGCAGCGCTCGCAGGATCCGCTGGCCATGCGTTGGGCATTGGCCGGGCAATGGCTGCGGGCGCTCGCCGGGCTGCCGGCACAGTCGGCGCATGCCGGCTATGTCGAAGAAGCAGCGGCATTGCTGCTGGTGCAGCGACAGCTGCGCACCCGTGCCAGCGATGCACCGCTGCAGGCGGAGGTCAGCGGCCTGCTGGGTGAACACGCCCGCATCCACAACGGCAGCCTGACCGTGTCGCTGGACGATTTCCTGGCACGCCTGCAGCATCACCTGCAGGCGTTCGTACCGGCCTTCCATGCCTATCAGGCGGTGCGCCAGGGCATCATCGGTCGCGAACGCGAAACCCTGCGGCTGTCGGAGTTCAAGGCCCGGCCGTTGTCGTCCTTCGTGCGCAACAAGCTGATCAACGACGTATATCTCGGCGTGATCGGCGACAACCTGGCCAAGCAGATGGGTACCGTTGGCGAGAACAAGCGCAGCGACCTGATGGGCCTGCTGATGATGATCTCGCCGCCCGGTTACGGCAAAACCACGTTGATGGAGTACGTGGCACATCGCCTCGGCCTGGTCTTCATGAAGATCAACGGCCCGGCGCTGGGCCACGAAGTGCGGTCGCTGGATCCGCAGCAGGCACCGGACGCCACCTCGCGGCAGGAGCTGGAAAAGCTCAACCTGGCGCTGGAGATGGGCAACAACACCATGCTGTATGTCGATGACATCCAGCACACGCACCCCGAGTTCCTGCAGAAGTTCATCTCGCTGTGCGATGGCACGCGCCGCATCGAAGGCGTATGGCGCGGCCGTACGCGCACCTACGACATGCGTGGCAAGAAGTTCTGCGTGGTCATGGCCGGCAACCCGTACACCGAATCCGGCGAAGTGTTCAAGATTCCGGACATGCTGGCCAACCGTGCCGACATCTACAACCTGGGCGATGTGCTCGGTGGCATGGAAGCAGCCTTCACGCTCAGCTACATCGAGAACAGCCTGACTTCCAACCCGGTATTGGCGCCGCTGGCCACGCGCGAGATGGCCGACCTGTACCTGCTGGTCGACCGCGCGATGGGCAAGGATGTGTCCACCAACGGCCTGAGCCACGCCTACAGCGGCGCCGAGATCAACGAGATCACCGCCACCCTGCAGCGCATGCTGCAGGTCCGCGATGTGGTCTACAAGGTCAACCAGCAGTACATCGCCAGCGCTGCCCAGGATGACCGCTATCGCACCGAGCCGCCCTTCCGCCTGCAGGGCAGCTACCGCAACATGAACAAGCTGGCGGAGAAGATTTCGCCGGTGATGAATGACGACGAGCTGCAGCAGCTGATCTCCGACCACTACCTGGGCGAAGCGCAGCTGCTGACCACCGGTGCCGAAGAGAATCTGCTGAAGCTGGCCGAGCTGCGTGGCGTACTCGATGAAGAACGCGCGCAACGCTGGGCGCAGATCAAGCGTGATTTCCTGCGCAACAAGGCAATGGGTGCCGGTGACAGTGATGTCGGTGGCCGCGTGGTCGCGCAGCTGGCCGACATCGCCAGTGCGTTGCAGCTGCCACCGCCGCCGCCGCCGCCGCCGGCAGAGGTGGCCGTCGTACCGGAGCCTGCGCCATGGCCCGCCCTGCTGGCAGCGCTGCAGCGCCTGGCCGATGCACGTCCGGCCAGCGCGCCGGCTGCCGCCGTACCGCAGGCCGCAGCCACGCCATTGGCCGAAGACCTGCAGGCTGGTCTGGCACCGCTGCTGCAGCTGCTGGTCGCCTCGCAGGAACAGCAGGTGCAGTTGTCGCAGACGTTGGCGGCGTTTGCCGGGTGGGCCCGGCAGCAGGTAACGGCCGATGTGGCCACGACCGACACGCGTCGTCGCCCGCGGGTGCGTCGTGCAGCGACTCCGGAAGAACGTGCGCTGGACGAAGCGCTGATGCGCCACTTCTACGGTGAATCATTGCCGCCGGAAACGGTGGCTGATGACGGCCCACGGCCGCCGCCACTGCCGTGACCTGCGTGCGCTCCCTGCCCGAACCCACGCTTCCGGCGCGCGCCGATGTGGCCACGCTGGCAGCGTACGGCAGCCACTTGCTGCAGGTATTGGCCGAGCCTGCACCGTTGCAGGCCGGCGCGGAAGGCGAGGGACTGGTGGCTGCGCTGGCGCGGATCGCATTGGCGTTGCAGGCCAGCGATCCGGCGCGCCTGCGCCGGCAGGAGAGCTGGTGGGGGCGCCTGCTCGGCCGTGACGTTGAACGCCAGGCACAGGCGCAGGGGCTGCAGGCGCAGCTGGGCGTGCTGGCGCTGCAGGCGCGCGAGCAGGCCCAGGGTCTTGCACAGCGTGTGCAGCAGCGTGCCCGGGCCATCATCGACAACGATGCGGCTGCCGCCGCGTTGGAGGCCTGGGCCACGTTCGGCGCCGCGCAGCTGGCGACACTGCAGGGAGCTGCGCAGGTCGCGCTGGCCCCACGCGTGGACCATCTGCAGCGGCTTGCCACGCTGCGACGCATCGAAAGCGGGCAGTGGCGGCTGCTGCAGGAGCAGGACGAAGCCCTGCTGCAGCGCTTCGTC
Source organism: Stenotrophomonas sp. MYb57 (assembly GCF_002966815.1). Taxonomy (NCBI): domain Bacteria; kingdom Pseudomonadati; phylum Pseudomonadota; class Gammaproteobacteria; order Lysobacterales; family Lysobacteraceae; genus Stenotrophomonas; species Stenotrophomonas sp. MYb57. The sequence continues at coordinate 3,271,060 of NZ_CP023271.1, read as the reverse complement.
CGCATCCACGATGTCCTGCTGCCGGCCTGGCGCCAGGCCGCATTGGCGCGCCAGGCACTGGCGCAGGCTGCACAGGCCGAGCAGGCAGCCACGCTGCAGGCCCAGATCGACGACGAAGTAGCCGCTGCTCAGGCTAGACTGCCCTGAGCCGGCCGCCGCTGCCGCTTATCCACCGCAAGGACACTGCCCGATGACCCAGGACAGCCAGAACTCCGGCACGCTCGTGCCCGCCACCACGCCCGCCCCTGAACTTGATGACAGCACGTTGAAGGCCCTCGGCCTGGTCCGCGACGACCTGCCGCGCATCGCCGAAATCGGCCGCGAGCTGGAAGACCTGCGTCCGGGCAACCTGCAGGTGTTCGGCCGTGAAGCCGCCGCACGCACAACGGCCTTCTCCAGCCAGCTGCTGGACCAGGTGCGCAACCGTGACCTCGACGCCAATGGCGAGAAGCTCGGCGAAGTGGTGCGCATCGCGCGCGAGCTCAAGCTGGATGGTTTTTCCCAGCGCTCGAAGGTGCCGTTGATCGGTGGCCTCATCGATCGCCTGCGTTCTTCCAAGGGCGAGCTGGTGCAGAAGTTCAGCGATACCAATTCGCAGATCGAACAGCTGCTCGGCGACGTGGGTGCGCAACAGGCGCTGATGGGCAAGCGGGTAAGCGATTTCGACCGCATGCATGACATCGTCCGCGAGGAGCGTCATGCGCTGGGCCTGTATGCCGCCGCCGGCAAGCAGCGCCTGGCCCAGCTGCAGTCCGAGCAGTTGCTGGGGCAGGGCAGCGATGACCCGCAGCAGCGCATCCGCCAGAGCGAGATCGACAATGCGATCCGCCTGATCGAGAAGCGCGTCTCCGACCTGCAGCTGATGCAGCACGCGGCTGACCAGTCGCTGCCGATGATTCGCCTGATCCAGGCCAATGCGCTGCAGCTGATCGAGAAGTTCAACACCGTCCGCGACATCACCATCCCCTCGTGGAAGCGCCAGTTCGCGATCCAGTTGTCGCTGGGCGAACAGAAGAACGCTGCCGAACTGGCCAATGCCATCGACGATGCGACCAATGAGTTGATGCGACGCAATGCCGACCTGATGCGCCAGGCGTCGGTGGACACCGCACGCAGCAACCAGCGCGGCGTGATCGACGTGGCCACGCTGCGCCACGTTCACGATCAGCTGATCGCTACCGTCGAGGAAGTGCGCAGCATCCATCGCGAAGGCATGCAGCAGCGGCAGCAGGCCGAAGTCGAGCTGTCGCGCCTGCGCGAGGACCTGCAGCAGCGCCTGGCGGCGCCGACGGCGTCGTAACGGTCACCCCACATCCACCAGGCATCTGGCCGGACACAATGCACCCAACCTGCCACGGGTGGGTGCCAGCCGTGCGCGTTCCACCATCGCGCGACGTCTGCGGTGCGACATGCCGTCAATGAGGTTGCAAATGGATATGCCCCTTCTCCGTTCGCGCATGGCCCGCATCGCCGCTGTTCCAGGTTTGCTGCTCGCTCTGGCTGCGTGCGCCGCCGGAGAATCGTCGAGCCCGGCCACTTCGTCGCCGACCATTGCAACTGCGCCGGCCACTGATTCGACGGCCGCACCCGTGTCTGCATCAGCATCGGCCGACAGCGGGTTGGCCGCGTTGATCCAGGCCAGCGGGGTGAAATGCAGCGACGCCAGCAAGGGCGCTGGCTGCACGGCGGGTGACGTCGACAGCGGTGACTTCTACGACGTCGAGCTTTCCCCGGCCTGTGGCGAACAGGGCTTCTTCGCCGGCGTTGCCGAGGACAAGGGCGTGGACACCCTGGACGCAGTGCCGAGCACCGGCAGCAGGGTTTCGACGACCGCAAGGCTGTCGAAAGGGCAGCTGGTCTGCGTACAGGGCATCGGTCGTGCCGGACAGAATCCGCTCTTCTATTACGTGGTCGCCATTCCCGCCGCAACGGTCGGCAAGTGCAAAGGCAGCGCGTTGTGTGAGACCTATGGTGACAGGCCCATCAGCGGCATGAAGGAAATGGGAAGCGAAGCCTGCCACGTGGCAGGGCCGGGACACTACGCTGGCAACTGCGCGCAGGGCTGGGTCAGTGCTGACGTGCTCGACCTGTTTTCTGACGGGATGTAATCGACGTCAAGCGAGGTTGCCCGCCGTTGCGGCCACTTCGTGGCGGCGATCTTCACTTCAGCTGGGCTACCGCCCAATCGGCCAACGCGTCCACGCGCGCATCGACAGGGCCGTCCGGCCGCGCCAGCACCCAGAACCCGCCGGTCGCAGCAAATCCCCACGGTGCCACCAGCCGCCCGGCTGCCAGATCCTCGGCCACCAGTGGCTCAGGCGCGATCGCCGGGCCCAGCCCCGCTACCGCTGCTTCCAGCAGGTAGTACAGGTGTTCGAAGCCGGTGCCGAGCTGCAGCTGGGCCGGGTCCAGCCCGTGCGACTGCGCCCATGCAGGCCACGCCTGCGGGCGCGAACTGGTGTGCAGCAGCGTTTCCCGCAGCAAGGCCGACGGGGGGACATGGCGCAACCGCTGCGCCGCCGGGTGCGAGGGCGCCACCACCACACCCACCCGTTCCGGTGCCAGCTCGCGCACCTGCCAGCCGCGTGGCCATGGTCCCTGTGCCAGCAGCAGCACCGCATCCAGCGTGGCCTGCGCCTCGGTGAAACTGCCATCCAGGGCCGACCACTGCAGGCGCACGCCGGGCAGGGCAGCCTGCAGTGCCGGCAGCCGCGGAATCATCCAGCGCGCCAGCACGCTGCCGCTGCAGCCCAGCACCAGGGCCGGCTCCGCGCTTGGCCGCCGCAGTTCGCGCACGCAGTCTTCAATGCCGCCGAACGCCTCGCTGCAGGCCTGTTGAAGGCGGGTGCCGGCGGCGGTCAGGCGCAGTCCGCGGCCGGCGCGCTGGAACAGGGCCAGGCCCAGATGGTCTTCCAGCAGCTTCAGTTGCCGGCTGATCGCGCCATGGGTCACATGCAGCGCCTGGGCCGCGCGGCCAACGCCGCCCAGGCGTGCGGTGGCCTCGAACGCCCGCAGGGCATTCAAGGGCGGCAGCGGTGACGTGCTCATGTGAGATTTCCTGACGGGATAGGCCAGATAATATCCATTTTCCGGGCGCAATCCGTGCGCTAGAGTATCCACCTGCCTGAACGACCGGTCGTCTCCATGCCTGACTCTCCCATCGCCGATTTCCATGCCTTCCCTGACGCCCAGGGCCACTTCGGCCGTTACGGTGGCAGCTTCGTCGCCGAAACCCTGGTCGGCCCGCTGCAGGAACTGGCCCAGGCCTATGACCAGGCCCGCCAGGATCCGGCGTTCCAGCTGGCCTATGACCGCGACCTGGCCCATTACGTGGGCCGGCCGAGCCCGATCTACCATGCTGAACGATTGAGTGACCACGTCGGTGGCGCCCAGATCCTGCTCAAGCGCGAGGACCTGAACCACACCGGCGCGCACAAGATCAACAACACCATCGGCCAGGCGCTGCTGGCGGCGCGGATGGGCAAGAAGCGCATCATCGCCGAGACCGGCGCCGGCCAGCATGGCGTGGCCAGTGCCACCGTCGCGGCGCGGCTGGGCCTGGAGTGCGTGGTGTACATGGGCGCCACCGACATCGAGCGGCAGAAGATCAACGTCTACCGCATGAAACTGCTCGGGGCGACGGTGGTGCCGGTGACCTCCGGCTCGGCCACCCTGAAGGACGCCCTCAACGAAGCGATGCGCGACTGGGTCACCAACGTGCAGGACACCTTCTACATCATCGGCACGGTAGCGGGTCCAGACCCGTACCCGCGCATGGTGCGCGACTTCAACGCCATCGTCGGCCGCGAGGCACGCGAGCAGATGCTGGCCGAGTACGGTCGCCTGCCTGATGCGATCACCGCCTGCGTCGGCGGCGGCAGCAATGCGATCGGCCTGTTCCATGCCTTCCTCAACGACCGCCAGGTCGAGATCGTCGGCGCTGAAGCGGCCGGTGATGGCATCCACACCGGCCGCCACGCAGCTTCCATCGCCGCCGGCCGCCCGGGCGTGCTGCACGGCAACCGCACCTATGTGCTGTGCGACGACGATGGCCAGATCATCGAGACCCATTCGGTGTCGGCCGGCCTGGATTACCCGGGTGTAGGCCCCGAGCATGCGTTCCTGGCCGACAGCGGCCGTGCGCGCTACGTCGGCATCACCGACGAAGAGGCGCTGCAGGCCTTCCATCTGTTGGCCCACACCGAAGGCATCCTGCCGGCGCTGGAGTCCAGCCACGCGCTTGCGCAGGCGATGAAGCTCGCGCGCGGGCGTCCGCGCGACCAGATCGTGCTGTGCAACCTGTCAGGACGTGGCGACAAGGACGTGCATACCATCGCGGCGCGCGAAGGGCTGGTGCTGTGAGCGCACTGATGCGCAGTACGGGCGTGCTGCTGGTGCTGGGCCTGGCCGCGTGCCAACCGCCGGAACCGCCGGTGCTGGCGCCGGCGGCCAAGGCCGCTGCGCAACCGTCGCAGCCGATGGCGGCCAACGATGACGTCGACCCGATTGCGAGCACGCCCATCGATGATCCACCGGCCTCGGCCGCGGTCTCCAGCGATGACGCGCCCGCCGTGGCGTCGGTGGCGCTGGATCATGCCGGCGAGGTGCTGATCGGCCAGCACATGAGCGACCTGAAGGCCTTCGGGCCGTGGAAGGCAATGGGCGCGGTCGAAGCCATCGGCGGCAGCTGCGAGTACTACGACGGGAAGGGGCTGCCGCCCGGCGTGTCGATGATGACCGACGAAGACCGCGTGGTCCGTTTCGATCTTGGTCCGGGCGAGGACGCCAAGGCGCCGGTCGACCAGCCGGGTCCGTTCGGACTGCGCATCGGCATGACGCGGGCGCAGGCGGTGGCGCAGTTTCCCGGCGCGCCGGTCTCCAGCCCGCATGCCTACGACGGCGATCAGGGCGAGTACCTGACCTGGCAGGATCCGGGTTCCGACCTGGGCATCCGCCTGGAAGTGTTTGAAGGGAAGGTCATCCTGATGTACTGGGGGACCAGCGAAGCGATTGAACTGATTGAAGGATGTGCCTGAGATGCCTGTTTCCCGACTCGATGACTGTTTCCAGCGCCTGCACCAGCAGCAGCGCAAGGCCCTGATCCCCTTCATCACCGCCGGTGATCCCTCGCTGGAAGCCACGGTGCCGGTCATGCACGCGCTGGTCCAGGCCGGTGCCGATGTGATCGAACTGGGCGTGCCGTTCTCCGATCCGATGGCCGACGGCCCGACCATCCAGCGCAGCTCCGAGCGCGCGCTGGCGCGCGGTGCCGGCAACCGTTACGTGCTGCAGGCGGTGGCGCAGTTCCGGCAACAGGACACGCAGACGCCGGTGGTGCTGATGGGCTATCTCAACCCGGTGGAGATCCACGGTTACGTGGCGTTCGCCGAAGCGGCGGTGGCGGCTGGCGTGGACGGCGTGCTGCTGGTCGACCTGCCGCCGGAAGAGGCCGGCGAAGCCCAGCAGGCCTTCGACGCTGCAGGCCTTGCGCTGGTTCTGCTGGCATCGCCGACCACCAGCGAGGCACGCGCCGACAAGCTGCTGGCGCTGGCCCGTGGCTATCTGTACTACGTCAGCTTTGCCGGGGTCACCGGCGCCTCGGAACGACTGGACAGCGACGCGGCCAGCGCACGCCTGCAGGCGCTGCGGGCCAGGGCCAGCGTGCCGGTGGTGGCCGGCTTCGGCATCAAGGACGCAGCCAGTGCGGCGGCCATGGCGCGCCAGGCCGACGGCGTGGTGGTCGGCAGCGCACTGGTGGCGGTGCTGGCCGAAGCGACCTCCACCGAGGATGCGGCGCAGCGCGCCGCAGCGTTCCTGGCTCCGCTGCGGCAGGCATTGGATCAGTAATGGTAGCGCCGGGCCATGCCCGGCGGTGGGGCGCGCAAGAATATCCGCCGGGCATGGCCCGGCGCTACCCAGCACCTAAACGTACGTCCCAGCATGGTTTTTTCCAGCGGGCCCAAGGCCGGGCAGGGGGTGCACGGGCAGGGAAAGCGGAGCTAGACTGTCCGCCTTTGCGGCCCCCGGGCCGCCCTGAACGGAAGTGTCCTCCCGCATGAGTTGGCTCAGCAAGTTGATGCCGTCTGGCATCCGCACCGACAACACCCCCAGCAAGAAGCGCAGCGTCCCCGAGGGCCTGTGGGAAAAGTGCAGCAACTGCGGCAGTGCGTTGTACCGTCCGGAGCTGGAAGAGAATCTGGAGGTCTGCCCGAAGTGCGGCCACCATATGGCCATCCGCGCGCGCGCCCGTCTGGCTGCGCTGTTCGACGCCGACAGCACCACCGAGATCGCTGCCCGCCTGGGGCCGACCGACCTGCTGAAGTTCAAGGACCAGAAGAAGTACAGCGAGCGCATCAAGATCGCGCAGAAGAACACCGGTGAGTACGACGCGCTGATCGCCATGCGCGGCCTGCTCAAGGGCCGTCCCCTGGTGGCCTCGTCCTTCGATTTCGCCTTCATGGGGGGCTCGATGGGCTCGGTGGTCGGCGAGCGCTTCGCCCTTGCCGCCGAGACCGCCGCCGAGATCGGCGCACCGTACGTGTGCTTCTCCGCCAGTGGTGGCGCGCGCATGCAGGAGGGCCTGTTCTCGCTGATGCAGATGGCCAAGACCTCGGCCGCGCTGGGCAAACTGCGTGAAGCCGGACAGCCGTACATTTCGGTGCTGACCCACCCGACCACCGGCGGTGTGTCGGCATCGTTCGCGATGCTGGGCGACATCAACATCGCCGAACCGCGTGCACTGATCGGCTTCGCCGGCCCGCGCGTGATCGAGCAGACCGTGCGCGAGAAGCTGCCGGAAGGGTTCCAGCGTTCGGAGTTCCTGCTCGAGCACGGCGCCATCGACCAGATCTGTGACCGTCGTGAACTGCGCGACCGCCTGGCCGACCTGCTGGCGATGCTGCGGCGCGAGCCGGCACCGGAGGAGGTTTGATGGGGGGCCGCAAGTACTTCGGTACCGACGGCATCCGCGGTCGAGTCGGCCAAGGGGCGATCTCGGCTGATTTCGTGCTGCGCCTGGGCAACGCCCTTGGCCGCGTGCTGGTCGCCCAGCGCGGCCAGGAGGGGCGCCGTCCGATCGTGGTGATCGGCAAGGACACGCGGATCTCCGGCTACATGTTCGAAGCCGCGCTGGAAGCCGGGCTGGTCGCCGCGGGCGCTGACGTGCAGCTGCTCGGCCCGATGCCGACCCCGGCCGTTGCCTTCCTGACCCGTACCCTGGGCGTGGACGCGGGCATCGTCATCAGTGCGTCGCACAACCCGCACTACGACAACGGCATCAAGTTCTTCTCCGCCCAGGGCGAGAAGCTCGACGATGCTACCGAACTGGCGCTGGAAGCCGCATTGGACGTGCCGTTCACCACGGCCGTTTCGGAAAAGCTCGGCAAGGCCTCGCGTGCACGCGAGGCCGTCGGCCGTTACATCGAGTTCTGCAAGTCCAGCGTGCCGCGCGCGTTCGATCTGCGCGGTGTGCGCCTGGTGCTCGACTGCGCGCATGGCGCCACCTACCAGATCGCGCCGCTGCTGTTCCGCGAACTGGGCGCGGAGGTCATCGGCATCGGTGCCGAACCCAATGGCGTCAACATCAACGACGGCGTCGGGTCGACCCACATCGACAACCTCGCTGCCAAGGTGCGTGAGACCCGCGCCGACCTGGGCATCGCCTTCGACGGTGATGGTGACCGGGTATTGATGGCCGATGACCGCGGCAACCCGGTCGATGGCGATGACCTGGTGTACATCCTGGCGCGCGCATGGCAGGCCGAAGGGCGCCTGCGCGGTCCGGTGGTCGGTACCCTGATGAGCAACTTCGGTCTGGAAAAGGCCCTGGCCGAACTGCAGATTCCGTTCCAGCGCAGCAACGTCGGCGACCGCTACGTGCATCAGGCACTGGTGGAGGGAGGCGGCGTGCTCGGCGGCGAAGCGTCCGGCCATCTGCTGTGCCTGGACCGGGCCACCACCGGCGACGGCATCGTCAGTGCCCTGCAGGTACTGGTGGCGCTGAAGCAGCAGGGAAAGAACCTGCGCGAAGCGCTGCAGCCGTTGTCCAAGGTGCCGCAGAAGACGGTCAACGTGCGCCTTGGCGATGTCTCGGCCAAGGCCACCGTGCAGGCCGAGAGCGTGCAGGCTGCGCTGCTCGAAGCGCAGCAGGCGGTATCCGGTCGCGGGCGCGCCTTCCTGCGTCCCTCCGGCACCGAACCGGTGGTGCGGGTCACGGTCGAGGCCGATGACGCGACGCTGATGCAGGACACCCTGGACCGGCTTTCGGCGGCGGTCAGGACAGCGGCTGCGGCCTGAACCCTGTCGCTGGATCGAACCGACAACATGGCCGCTTGTACGGCCATGTTGCTGTCTGCCGCAAGCAAGGCATCAGGCGCTGCGCGTCATCTCCGTCTGCCATTTCCAGGTGTCGCGGCACATGTCCGCCAGGCCATGGCGCGCGGTCCAGCCCAGCTCGCGCAGGGCCAGGGACGGGTCGGCAAAACTCACCGCGATGTCGCCAGTACGGCGACCGGTGATCCGGAACGGAATCGGCCGGCCGACGGTCTGCTCGAAGGCCTTGATCAGTTCCAGCACGCTGTGGCCCTGGCCGGTGCCCAGGTTCAGGGTGATGCTGCGGCGCTTGTCGCGCAGGTACTGCAGCGCCAGCACATGGGCCCGCGCCACGTCCTGCACATGGATGTAGTCGCGCACGCCGGTGCCGTCACAGGTCGGATAGTCATCGCCGAATACCTGCACTTCGGGCAGCAGGCCGGCGGCCACCTGGGCGATGTAGGGCATCAGGTTGCTGGGCGTTCCGTGCGGCAGCTCGCCGATCAGCGCGCTTGAATGCGCCCCCACCGGGTTGAAGTAGCGCAGCGTTGCCACATGCAGCGACGTATCGGCGCCGACCAGGTCGGACAGCAGCTGCTCCACCACCAGCTTCGAACGGCCATAGGGCGTCATCGCGCAGGTCGAGGCCGTTTCGGCCACCGGGCAATGGTCCTGGTCGCCGTACACGGTTGCCGACGAGCTGAACACGAACGTGCCCACGCCGGCATCGCGCATGGCGCCGAGCAGGGCGAGGGTGCCGCTGATGTTGTTGTCGAAGTAGTCCAGCGGCATCTGCCGCGATTCGCCCACCGACTTCAGCGCGGCAAAATGCAGTACCGCATCGATCGAATGCTCGCGCAGCACCGCGGTGATCCGCGCACGGTCACGCACGTCGGCCTGTACGAACAGCGGCGCGATGCCGGTGATGTCGCCGATCCGGCCGATCACTCCGGCGTCGCTGTTGCACAGTGAATCGACGACGACCACCGCATGGCCCTGCTGCTGCAGTTCCACGCACGTGTGGGAGCCGATGAATCCAGCGCCGCCGGTAACCAGAACGTTCATTTCCTGTAGTCCTTCCACTCTGTTGGAGCTTCCTTGCCGAAGCTGTGCCAGCCCAGTGCTGGCAGCGCCATCACGGCCCCGGCACCATCTTCTTCTGCCGCGCCTTGAAGCCGTTGAACAGCGGTGCGATCAGCGGGTTGTAGCTCCACGCGATGCGCTTGCGCAGCCAGCTTGCCGGCCGGTTGCGGATGGCGAAGCGGTAGATGCGCTCGGGATCGCCGCCGACCACGTTGCGGCCGAACGGATGGGTGGTATGCAGGTAGCGGAACCCCTGCTCACGCGCCACTTCGATATAGTCCTGGTCGAAATCGCCGTACGGCCAGCACAGGGTGTCCGACACTTCGCCCAGCTTCTCCAGCAGCACTTCCCTGGCCATCGACAGGTCGCCACTGATGCCGGCGCGGCGCTGGGCGCGATCCAGGTCCTGGCGGCGCAGCCAGCGGGTGTGGGTGTGGGTATGGCAATGGATCTCGAACGTGCCCGCCTCGATGGCCGCACGTGCTTCGCTCCAGCGCATCATCACCTCGTCACTGCGGCCTTGCTTGTAGATCAGGTCTTCGCAGGCGCGATGTTCGGGCGTTTCCGGCAGCGTGGCGCCGTCGATGCCAGCATGCGGGCGCATCGGCCCCTCGTGCATCCAGCCGGTCACCACGAACACCACCGCGTGCATGCCGTACTTCTGCAGGATCGGATGGGCGTAGACCCAGTTATCCAGGTAGCCATCATCGAAGGTGATCACGATCGATTTGCGCGGCACCGGCTTGCCGGCCAGGAAGCCGGCGTACTGGTCCAGCGTCAACGAAGTCCAGCCGGTGCGCGCCAGCCAGGCGATCTGGCTTTCGAAATTCTCCGGCGACACCGTGATCATGCCGGGCGAGTTGCTGACGTGGTGATGCATCAGCACCGGTACGGTTCTGGCATTAGCCATGACCCAGCTCCTTCATCCATTGGTGGTAATAGTGTTCGGTGGCTTCAGCGTGGCCTTCGGGGCTGAAACGCTTGGCGCTGCGGATCCAGTCCCAGCCGGAACGTCCCATCTGCCGGCGACGCTCGGGATCGTCCACCAGCAGCCGCAACGCCCCGGTGAGGGCGCCGCCGTCACCCAGTCGAGTGAGGATGGCATTGCTGCCTTCCACCAGCATTTCAGGCACGCCGCCGACCCGATGCGACACGATCGGCAGGCCCGCCTGTGCCGCTTCCAGGAACACCGTGCCCGATGCTTCCTTGTGTGTGGCCAGGGCGAAGATGTCAAAGCCGGGCATCAGCTGGCTGGCATCGCTGCGGAAGCCCAGCAGATGGACCTGGTGCTGCAGGTCGTGCTCGGCGCACGTGGCCTGCAGGCGCTGCATCACTGCCTGGCCATCGCCGACCACCACCAGATGCAGGCGGGGATTGGCTTTGCACAGCGGCACCATGGCCTGCAGCAGTTCGGCGTGGCCCTTGGGTTCGCGCAGCACGGCCACGCAGCCCACTACGATGTCCTGTTCGTCGAATCCGAGCTCGGCGCGCACGCGTGCGCGCGCCTCCTGCAACGCCTGCCAGGAGGGCTCATGCGTGGCGTCGGTTGGCGCAACCGCCATCGGCGGCACGATGCCGATGTGATCGGCGGGAATGCCACGGTCGGCCAGCAGTTGCTTGACGAAATTGCTCACCGTGATGACCCGGTGCGGCAGGCCGGTGTAGGTCAGCAGCGAATTCACCGGGCTCATCAGGTGGCGCGAGCGCACTACCAGCGGTGTGCCGCCCAGGCGTGCGCCCGCGGCGGCAATCAATGCATCGCGACGGCTGGTGGTGTTGACCACGTCGTAGCGCTCGCGGCGGACCAGCCGTGACACCGACCAGATGCCGCGCAGCAGCCGGGCCAAGCCGCCCATGCGCAGCGTATGCACGGTGAAGCCATCATCGCGCGCGCGCTTTGCCAGGCGCGCGTCCGGCTGGCACAGCAGGGCGACGTCATGGCCGCGCGCGCGCATCACCTGCATGTGGCGGAAAATGTAGATCTCCTGCCCACCCATGCCTTTGGCGGCTTCGGTATGCAGGATGCGCAGCGGACGGTTCATGGTGGATCGGTCCTTGGATTCAGCGGTTGCGGAAGCGCGTCAGCGCTTCCCATGCCGCGCGGATGCTGGCGGCGTCGGGGGTCTGTTGCGGCAGGGGGCGGTAGCGCGCATCGAGCGCGGTGGCGTTGCCGAATTTGTCGAACACGTAGATCGCCTCGCCATTGCGCACCGCACGCTGCGACCAGCTTTCCACCACCAGCGCACGCTTGCCGGTCGGTGCAGCCAGCAGGTCGTGGCCGGTGCTGTAGTCGGTCAATGCGTTCTCGCAGCCCAGGCCGTGGCGCATCAGCGTCGGCACCCAGTCTTCATGCGAACTGACCCGCGCGTCGCGGCCGCCACCCTGGCCGGGCCAATGCAGCACGAAGGGCACCTGCAGCTGGTGGTTGGAGAAGTTGCCGTTGTGGCCCCAGTAGTTGAGTTTGAGGTCGTTGAATTCCTCGGCGTGGTCACCGGTCACCAGCACGATCGTGTCCTGGTCCAGTCGCTGCGCACGCAGGTCATCCAGCAGCGAACCAATCAGGCTGTCGGCGTAATGCACCGCGGTGTGATAACGGTTCAATTCCGGCGTTGGATCGTGCTCGGGGCCGAACTTGAGAAAATCGATGGCATCGGCCATCGGCGTAGCGAGCGGCGGATAGCCGGCCGGCATGTGGTAGGGCGCGTGGGTGGAATCGAGGAACACGAAACCAAACCACGGGCGCTGCGCAGCCTGGCTGGCGCGGATGTCCTTCTGCAGTCCAGCGACGATGGCGGCATCACGGCCGTCGGAGGTCAGTTCGGACGGCCCCTGGTGCAACTGGTCGCGGACATCGGCGAACGCTGTGCGATCGAACTCCGGGCTGTACAGCGGCGCGCTGCCATACAGATGCAGGTCATAGCCCTGCTGTCCCAGCACCTTGAACAACTGCGAGCCGCGCTGCTCGTCGAGCATGCTGGGCCAGTAGCCACCCGGCAGACCGTACAGCAGCCCGAACAGACCATAGCGGGTGGCGTTGCCGGTGCTGAAATGATGCTCGTACACCCGCGAGGAGCGGGCCAGCGCCGAGGCGTTGGGCATGAACTGCGGGGTGAGCACGTCATGGCGCAACGACTCCAGTACCACCATCAGCACGTTCGGCCGCTGGTGGCTCTGGCAGCGAAGGGGCTGCAACGGATAGTTGAGCTGGGCATGGCGCGGATCGGGCAGGCCGACCTGGTGCTGGCTGACCACGCCGAAGCGACGCATCGCGCTCTTGGCGGTGATCGGCTGCGCCCATGGCAGGTAGTTCCATTGGCTGATCACTGCGCGTTCGCCGAGCGCGTCGTAGTAGGCAGTGGCGACCTGGCCGCCGCCCATCAGCAGGGCAACCACCGCCCAGGCCTGCAGTACCCGCCGCCGCCGGGGCGCTGCGGGCAGCAGCTTCCAGCACGCCCAGGCCAGCAGGCCCTGCGCGGCGAAAATCGCCGATACCAGAGCTGCCGCCTGCAGCCAGGTCTTCCAGGACAGGCTGACCTGATCCTGCAGGGCGCCGCCGAACACCATATTGGCAACCATCGCGTTGAGGTGGAAGCGATACAGCGCGAAGACCTTGGCATCCACCAGCAGCAGGCACAGCCACAGGCCTTGGCAGATCACCGCCGAGACGCTCAATGCGCGCGCGCTGCGCGGCCACAGGCCGATGGCCAGCGGCAGCAGGCCAGCCAAGGCACCGAACGCGAGCAGGTGGCCGGGCAGGGCGAACGCCAGGTAGGCCAGGCCGAGCGTGCCGCCGGGGTTGTCGCGTAGCGGCACGTTGCCCAGCGCGATGAGCGCGGCCAGCACGGCGTTGGCGGCCACGAACAAGGACCACCAGGCCAGCCGGCGCCAGCGTCGGCTGGCAGGGCCGGAAATAGCAGCGGCGGTGGCGTCGGGCAGGGCGGCATCCATGGCGGGGCGGGTTCAAGTGGGCGACGGGGCGATTCCCGGCGTGACGAAGTCGTTAAACCGCGCGCGGGTGGCGCATTGTATCGGTTTGTTTCAGCGTGTCGGTGGCGTGTTCCGATCTATCTGTCACAATGTTCAGATCGGTCGCCATTGCATGGCGGGCCCGTACCGACTCAACGACAAGCCAGGAACCGCTGTGAGCCAGATCCCCACCCTCGACATCACCCGTTTCGACAGTGACCGCGACGCCTTCGTGGCCGAGCTGGGGGCGGCATATCGCCAATGGGGGTTTGCCGGCATCCGCAACCACGGCATCCCGCAGGCCGACATCGATGCGGCCTACGACGTCTTCAAGGCCTTCTTCGCACTGCCGGATGAGACGAAGCGGAAGTACCACGTGGCTGGCAGCGGTGGCGCCCGTGGCTATACCCCGTTCGGTGTGGAGACCGCCAAGGGCTCCAAGCACTTCGACCTGAAGGAGTTCTGGCACATCGGCCGCGAGATCGCCGACGACTCCAAGTATCGGGACGTGATGGCGCCGAACCTGTGGCCTTCCGAGGTCGAGGGCTTCGGTGAGCGTGGTTACGGCCTGTACCAGGCGTTGGACAACCTGGGTTCGCGCGTGCTTTCGGCCCTGGCCCTGCACATCGGCCTGCCGGAGCACTTCTTCGCCGACAAGACCAATTTCGGCAATTCGATCCTGCGCCCGATCCATTACCCGCCGATCACCACCGACGACATTCCCAACGTGCGCGCTGGTGCGCATGGCGACATCAACTTCATCACGCTGCTGGTCGGTGCCAGCGCGGCAGGCCTGGAAGTGCAGTCGCATGACGGGGACTGGGTGCCGTTCACCTCGGACGCGGACACCATCGTGGTCAACATCGGCGACATGCTGCAGCGCCTGACCAACCACGTGTATCCGTCGACCATCCACCGGGTGGTCAATCCCCCGGGTGAGCTGGCCCGGCAGCCGCGCTATTCGGTGCCGTTCTTCCTGCACCCGAACCCGGATTTCCTGATCGACGTGCTGCCCTCGTGCATCACCGAGGAGAACCCGAGCCGGTACCCGGAACCGATCACCGCGCACGGCTTCCTCGAAGAGCGCCTGCGCGAGATCAAGCTGAAGTAACAAAAAGGCCGCCGAAAGGCGGCCTTCTTGTTACGGGTAGCGCCGGGCCATGCCCGGCGAGCGCAGCGGAGGGGTTTCGGCAGGGTTGCACCCTGCACCCGCAGAGGCCAAAGCCAAGGCCAAGGCCAAGGCCAAAGCCAAGGCCAAAGCCAAAGCCAAAGCGGCTCTGGGTTTCTGTGGGTTGGGCGGGGCGGTGTGGGCTGGCAGGACACGCCGTAAACCCATCCCTGGGGGCTCGATGGCGCCATCCATGGCGCCAACGGTCCTGCCAGCCCACACCGCCCCACCCCCGACAATTTCCCGCGGCTGTTGGTAGGTGTCGACCTTGGTCGACACGATCTATCTATTTATCCACGCCATGCGTGGATGAGATCTGTCAGGTCTCGAAGCAGGGAGGGGTTGAAGCTCTGCTTTCGCTTTCGCTTTCGCTTTCGCTTTCGCTTTTGATCTTCTTTTTTCTTTCCGTGGCGGGCGGAAACGCCGGAATGTGTCAGGGGCCGGCCGGGTGGGCTGCGCAGGGGCGCAGGCGCCATGGATGGCGCCTACGAGCTTACAAGGACGTACTTGCAGCGTCCCCTGCGCAGCCCACCCGACCGGCCAGCCTCCATATCCCCACCGGGCTCTCCGCGACCAACCAGCCCCAACCCCTGCCACGAGGGGCTGCGCCGTTGGCTGAAAATCCATGTAACCGCTTACACGGAAACGGTTTTTTGTCGCAGCAGGTATCATGGGCGGCTGAGTTCACACAGGAGCCACCCGCTCATGCGCCGCAAGATCGTCGCTGGAAACTGGAAGCTGCACGGCAGCCGTCAATTCGCCACCGAACTGCTGGGGCAGGTCGCTGCCGGGCTGCCCAAGAGCGGGGTGGAGGTGGTCATCCTGCCGCCGATGCCCTACCTGGGTGAGCTGGTCGAAGACTTCGGCGAGACCGGCCTGGCCTTTGGTGCACAGGACGTCAGCAGCAATGAGAAGGGCGCCTACACCGGTGAGGTCTGTGCGGCCATGCTGCACGAGGTGGGTGCCCGCTATGGTCTGGTCGGCCACTCCGAGCGCCGCCAGTACCACAACGAGAGCAGCGAGCTGGTTGCGCGCAAGTTCGCCGCCGCCCTGCATGCCGGCCTGGTGCCGGTACTCTGCGTCGGTGAAACCCTTGAGCAGCGCGAGGCCGGGCAGACCGAGGCGGTCATCGCCAGCCAGCTGGCCCCGGTGCTCGAGCTTGTCGGGGCCGCAGGCTTCGCCAATGCCGTGGTCGCCTACGAGCCGGTCTGGGCGATCGGAACCGGCCGCACCGCAACCAAGGAGCAGGCGCAGCAGGTGCACGCGTTCATTCGTGGCGAAGTCGCGCGCATCGATGCTAGAATTGCTGATTCACTGCCCATTGTTTACGGCGGTAGCGTGAAGCCCGACAATGCCGGGGAACTGTTCGCGCAGCCGGATGTCGATGGTGGGCTGGTTGGTGGTGCCTCCCTGGTGGCCGCCGAC
Organism: Stenotrophomonas sp. MYb57; assembly: GCF_002966815.1. Classification (NCBI taxonomy): domain Bacteria; kingdom Pseudomonadati; phylum Pseudomonadota; class Gammaproteobacteria; order Lysobacterales; family Lysobacteraceae; genus Stenotrophomonas; species Stenotrophomonas sp. MYb57. The sequence goes on along the minus strand of NZ_CP023271.1, from coordinate 3,255,108 downwards.
TTCCTGGCCATCGCAGAGGCGGCGGCAAACAATTAGTTACGGTTGCCGGCTAGCCGCCGGCACTCTAGTCCGAGGGCGGATTTCCAATGCTGATGTTGATCCTCAATGTCGTCTACGTGCTGGTTGCCGTGGCCATGGTCGCGCTGATCCTGATGCAGCGTGGCTCGGGTGCGGCGGCAGGTTCGGGCTTTGGCGCTGGCGCCTCGGGGACCGTGTTTGGTGCGCGTGGTGCGTCCAACTTCCTGTCCAAGTCGACCAAGTGGCTGGCCGTGGTGTTCTTCGGCATCAGCCTCTTCATGGCCTGGTACGCCGGCCATGGCAACCGCCCGGCCGCCGATCAGGATCTGGGTCTGATGTCCGCCCCGGCGGCCAGCGCTCCGGCCGCTCCGGCGGGCGAATTGCCGGCCGTTCCGAAGGCCGATGCGGTCCCGGCCGCCCCGGTTCCGGCCGCAACTGTGCCGGCTCAGGCGGAATCTTCGGTTTCTGGTGAAGAAAAGCCTTCGGAAGGCTCCCAGAAAGACTGAAGCCGGTTACAATACGCGGCGCATCGGGAAGATAGTCTGATGTGATCGTTTGCCCAGGTGGCGGAATTGGTAGACGCACTACCTTGAGGTGGTAGCGACTTAGGTCGTAGGGGTTCGAGTCCCCTCTTGGGCACCATTTAGTAAGTAAAGCGGGTTGGTCTGGCGCGCAAGGCGCCAGGCAGCTTCCCGTCCACTCCCCCATGCCAAAGCGCCTGCAGGCGCAGCGGCAGAGGCAAGAGAGAATCGCTGTGCTGGCCGAATATTTGCCGTCTCTGCTGTTTCTGATCGTTGCCACCGGTATCGGCATTACGCTGATGCTGGTTGGTCGATTCCTCGGTCCCCGCCGCCCCGATCTGGAAAAGCTGTCGCCGTACGAGTGCGGCTTCGAAGCCTTCGAAGACGCGCGTATGAAGTTCGACGTGCGCTACTACCTGATCGCGATCCAGTTCATCGTCTTCGACCTGGAAATCATCTTCATCGTGCCGTGGACGCAGGTCTTCATGGAGCTTGGCGCGCGTTCGCTCGTCACCATGGGTCTGTTCGTCGGCATGCTGTTCCTCGGTTTCATCTATGTCTGGAAGAAGGGAGCGCTGGAATGGGAGTGATTCAGACTCTCGATGGCCTGATGACCAATCCTGTCCCGGAAGGGCGGGTTGACGACATCCTGCGGCCGGAAGGCGACAACCCGCTGCTGGAAAAGGGCTTTGTCACCACCAGCGTCGATGCGCTGCTGAACTGGGCACGCACCGGCTCGATGTGGCCCATGACCTTCGGTCTGGCCTGCTGTGCGGTCGAAATGATGCACGCAGGTGCAGCGCGCCTGGACCTTGACCGCTACGGTGTGGTGTTCCGCCCGTCGCCGCGCCAGTCCGACGTGATGATCGTCGCCGGCACCCTGGTCAACAAGATGGCCCCGGCGCTGCGCAAGGTCTATGACCAGATGCCCGACCCCAAGTGGGTGATCTCCATGGGCAGCTGCGCCAATGGCGGTGGTTACTACCACTATTCCTATTCTGTGGTGCGCGGCTGTGATCGCGTGGTGCCGGTGGACGTCTACGTCCCGGGCTGCCCGCCGACCGCCGAGGCGCTGGTGTACGGGATCCTGCAGCTGCAGAAGAAGATCTGGCGTACACAGACCATCGCCCGCTGACCCCTTCACCTGACAAGAGCGCGCCAAGCCCCCATGGCAGAGCAAGCATCCTTCATCGACCGACTCTCCGCACGTTTCGCAGGTGCGAAGGTCATCGTGGTCGAACCCCGCGGCGAAGTGACGCTGGAAGTGCCTGCCGCTGAGTGGCACGCCACCGCCCTCGCGCTGCGTGACGAGTTTGGTTTCGAGCAGGCCGTGGACCTCTGCGGCGTCGATTACCTCGGTTATGGCTCCGATGAGTGGGACACCGCCGACGTGTCCTCGCAGGGCTTCAGCCGCGGTGTCGAGGGCAAGGCCCAGGGCCGCTTCGCCTGGGGCGAATTCCCCAGCGAAGAGAGCGCCGACGGTGCCCGTCCGCAGCACATGCCGACCCAGCGCTTTGCCGTGGTCGCACAGCTGCGTTCGTACCAGCACAACCTGATGATGCACCTGCGCTGCTTCGCGCCTGACGAAGCGCTGCCGGTGGTGTCGTCGCTGACCAGCATCTGGCCGGGCCTGAACTGGTTCGAGCGCGAAGCGTTCGATCTGTATGGCGTGATCTTCGAAGGTCACCCGGACCTGCGCCGGATCCTGACCGACTACGGTTTCGTCGGCCATCCGTTCCGCAAGGACTTCCCGCTGATCGGCAACGTCGAAGTCCGCTACGACGAAGAAAAGAAGCGTGTCATCTACGAACCGGTCACCTCGGTGGAGCCGCGCGTCGGCGTGCCGCGCGTGATCCGCGACGACGCCCGCCTGCAGACCGCTGCCGGCGAGCGCTCGCAGGAGGCAGTGAAGTGAGTCACGTACACCAGGCCGGCGAAGCATTCGCCAGCAACGCTGCCGAAAGCCGGCAGGAAATCCGCAACTACACCATGAACTTCGGCCCGCAGCATCCGGCCGCGCACGGTGTGCTGCGCCTGATCCTGGAGATGGACGGCGAGACCATCATGCGTGCCGATCCGCACGTGGGTCTGCTGCACCGGGGCACCGAGAAGCTGGCCGAATCCAAGCCCTTCAACCAGTCGATCGGCTACATGGATCGCCTGGATTACGTGTCGATGATGTGCAACGAGCACGCCTACGTGCGCTCGATCGAGACCCTGATGGGCATCGAGGCGCCGGAGCGCGCGCAGTACATCCGCACGATGTTCGACGAGATCACCCGCATCCTGAACCACTTGATGTGGCTGGGTTCCAACGCGCTCGACCTGGGTGCGATGGCGGTGATGCTGTACGCCTTCCGCGAGCGCGAAGAGCTGATGGACTGCTACGAAGCGGTCTCCGGCGCGCGCATGCACGCGGCGTACTACCGTCCGGGCGGTGTCTACCGCGACCTGCCGGACCACATGCCGAAGTACAAGGAATCGCGCTGGCACAAGGGCAAGGCCCTGAAGAACCTCAATGCCTCGCGCGAAGGTTCGCTGCTGGACTTCCTGGAGAACTTCACCAATGAGTTCCCGGGTCGTGTCGACGAATACGAGACCCTGCTGACCGACAACCGTATCTGGAAGCAGCGTACCGTCGGCATCGGCGTGGTCACCCCGGAGCTGGCCCACCAGTGGGGCATGACCGGCGTGATGCTGCGTGGCTCGGGCGTCGCCTGGGATCTGCGCAAGAAGCGCCCCTATGCGAAGTACGATGCCGTCGATTTCGACATCCCGCTGGGCAAGGAAGGCGATTGCTACGATCGCTACCTGTGCCGCGTTGCCGAAATGCGCGAGTCCAACCGCATCATCAAGCAGTGCGTGGCATGGCTGAAGGCCAACCCCGGCCCGGTCATGGTCAAGAACTTCAAGGTCGCTCCGCCCAAGCGCGAGGACATGAAGGACGACATGGAAGCGCTGATCCATCACTTCAAGCTGTTCAGTGAAGGCTATTGCGTGCCGGCCGGCGAGACCTACGCCGCGGTTGAAGCGCCCAAGGGCGAATTCGGCTGCTACCTGGTTTCCGACGGCGCCAACAAGCCGTTCCGCGTACACCTTCGTGCGCCGGGCTTTGCCCACCTGTCCTCGATCGATTCGATCGTGCGCGGCCACATGCTGGCCGACGTGGTGGCGATGATCGGTACCTACGATCTGGTGTTCGGCGAGGTTGACCGGTAATGCCGTCCGCCACGCCAACGCCCGCTGCAGGCAGCCGGCGCAAGCCGGCGCCGCAGTTTCTGCAATTTCACGTTATGCATTTCGCTGAGGTCGGCCGATGAAGGCGACAGGTAATTTCGAGGCGGCGCGCGACGTCGACCCGATGGTGGTGTTGAGCGACAAAACCCGCGCTCACATCGATCACTGGCTGTCCAAGTTCCCGCCGGACCGCAAGCGCTCTGCCGTGCTGCAGGGTCTGCATGCTGCCCAGGAGCAGAACCAGGGCTGGCTGACCGACGAGCTGATCGCCGGCGTGGCCAAGTACCTGGACCTGCCGCCGGTGTGGGCCTACGAGGTTGCCAGCTTCTACTCGATGTTCGAGACCGAGAAGGTGGGCCGCAACAACGTGGCCATCTGCACGAACATCAGCTGCTGGCTCAATGGCGCCGAAGACATCGTGCGCCATTGCGAGAAGAAGCTGGGCATCAAGAACGGTCAGTCGACCGCTGACGGCCGCGTCTACCTCAAGCGCGAGGAAGAGTGCCTGGCCGGCTGCGCGGGTGCGCCGATGATGGTCATCAATGGTCACTACCATGAGCGTCTGACCCTGGAAAAGGTCGACGAGCTTCTGGACGGGCTGGAGTAAGGGCATGGCACATCACCACGAATCCAAGGGTCCGGTCGGCCCCGCGCCGCTGCCGCACCAGGTGGTCTACACCACCCTGCATTACGACACCCCGTGGTCGTACGAAAGCTATCTGAAGACCGGTGGCTACGCTGCCCTGCGCAAGATCCTCGAAGAGAAGATCCCGCCGGAGCAGGTCATCGAGATGGTCAAGGCCTCGGGCCTGCGCGGCCGCGGCGGCGCCGGTTTCCCGACCGGCCTGAAGTGGTCCTTCATGCCCAAGGGCAACGTGCAGAAGTACATCCTCTGCAACTCGGATGAATCCGAGCCGGGCACCTGCAAGGATCGCGACATCCTGCGCTACAACCCGCATTCGGTGGTCGAAGGCATGGCGATTGCCTGCTACGCCACCGGTTCGACCGTGGGCTACAACTACCTGCGCGGTGAATTCCACCACGAGCCGTTCGAGCACTTCGAGCAGGCCCTGGCCGATGCTTATGCAAACGGCTGGCTGGGCAAGAACGTGCTGGGCTCGGGCGTGGATATCGACATCTACGGCGCCCTGGGTGCCGGCGCCTACATCTGCGGCGAAGAAACCGCGCTGATGGAATCGCTGGAAGGCAAGAAGGGCCAGCCGCGCTACAAGCCGCCGTTCCCGGCCAATTTCGGCCTGTATGGCAAGCCGTCGACGATCAACAACACCGAAACCTACGGTTCGGTGCCGGCGATCATCCGCAATGGTCCGGAGTGGTTCAAGGGCCTGAGCCTGACCGCCAATGGCGGCCCGAAGTGCTTCTCGGTGTCCGGCTGCGTGCAGAAGGGCGGCAATTTCGAAGTGCCGCTGGGCACCACCTTCGACGACCTGCTGGAAATGGCCGGCGGCCTCAAGCCGGGTCGCAAGCTCAAGGGCGCGATCCCGGGCGGCGTGTCCATGCCGGTGCTGACCGCGGCCGAGCTGAAGGGCCTGCCGATGGACTACGACACCATCCGTGCGCTGGGCTCCGGCCTGGGCTCCGGTGCGGTCGTGGTGCTGGATGACAGCGTCTGCTGCGTCAAGTTCGCCTGCCGCATCAGCCAGTTCTTCCACAAGGAATCCTGTGGCCAGTGCACCCCGTGCCGCGAAGGTACCGGCTGGATGCACCGCGTGCTGGAGCGCATCGTCGCCGGCAAGGCCACGATGGAAGACCTGCACCAGTTGAAGACCGTGGCCGGCCAGATCGAAGGCCATACCATCTGTGCGTTCGGCGAAGCGGCGGCATGGCCCATCCAGGGCTTCCTGCGCCAGTTCTGGGACGAATTCGAGTACTACATCGTCAACGGTCATTCGATGGTTGACGGCAAGAAGGTGGAGGCAGCCGCTGCATGAGCGCGCAACCCATAAATCCCAGCGTGCCACCGGACCACGTCACCATCGAGATCGATGGCAAGTCGCTGGTCGTGCCCAAGGGTTCGATGATCATCCAGGCCGCCGACAAGGCGGGCATTTCGATTCCGCGCTTCTGCTACCACGAGAAGCTGCCGATCGCTGCCAACTGCCGCATGTGCCTGGTGGATGTGGAAAAGTCGCCGAAGCCGGCACCGGCCTGCGCCACGCCGGTGATGGAAGGCATGAAGGTCGCCACCCGCAGTGAAAAGGCGCTGAAGTTCCAGCGCTCGGTGATGGAGTTCCTGCTGATCAACCACCCGCTGGATTGCCCGATCTGCGATCAGGGCGGCGAGTGCGAGCTGCAGGACGTGTCGCTGGGCTACGGCCGTTCGGTCAGCCGCTTCAACGAGCGCAAGCGCGTGGTGGCCGACGAGGACATGGGCCCGCTGGTCGCCACCGAGATGACCCGCTGCATCCAGTGCACCCGCTGCGTGCGCTTCACCGCTGACGTTGCCGGTACCTATGAACTGGGTGGCATGTACCGCGGTGAAAACCTGCAGATCGGCACCTACGACGGCAAGCCGCTGAGCACCGAGCTTTCGGGTAACGTCGTCGACGTGTGCCCGGTCGGCGCGCTGACCAACAAGGTGTTCCAGTTCCGCGCCCGTCCGTGGGAACTGACCGCGCGCGAATCGCTGGGCTACCACGACGCGATGGGCTCGAACCTGTTCCTGCACGTGCGTCGCGGCGAAGTGCTGCGTACCGTGCCGCGCGACAACGAGGCGGTCAACGAGTGCTGGCTGTCCGATCGTGACCGTTATTCGCACCAGGGCCTGTACAGCGAAGACCGTGCGGTCAAGCCGCTGCGCAAGGTCAACGGCGAGTGGAAGGAAGTGAGCTGGGCTGAAGGCCTGGCCGCGGCCGCAGAGATCCTCAAGGCCAACCAGGGCGACAACCTGGGCGTGCTGGTGCACCCGTCGACGTCGAACGAAGAGGGCGCACTGCTGGCCCGCCTGGCCACCGGCCTGGGTTCGGCCAACATCGACCACCGCATCAACAACCGCGACTTCTCCGACGCCGCCACTGCCGAAGTGTTCGGCCTGCCGCTGGCCGAGATCGAAGGCGCGGACCGCATCGTCGTGCTCGGCAGCAACATCCGCCACGAGCTGCCGTTGCTGCACGCCCGCCTGCGCAAGGCGCAGACCCAGAACGGCGCGAAGATCCACGTGGTCAACCCGGTCGACTTCGACTTCGCGTTCAGCGTTGCCGGCAAGCAGATCGTGGCTCCGTCGAAGTTCGCCGATGCGCTGGCCAACGCCGAGCTGCGTTCGGCGGTGCAGGGCGGTACCAATACGGTGCTGATCGTCGGTGGCATCGCCGAGAACCATCCGCAGGCTGCCGCGATCCGCGCCGCTGCGCGTGATTTCGCCGCCGCCACCGGTGCCAAGCTGTGCCGCATCCCGCAGGGCGCCAATGCGATCGGCCTGACCCGCGCCGGCGTACTGCCGGCCGGCAAGGACGTCGCTGCGATGCTGGCCGATCCGCGCAAGGCCTACGTGGTCTACGGCCTGGAACCGGGCCTGGACTTCGCCGATGCTCCGGCCGCGCGCAAGGCGCTGGTCGGCGCACAGGTGGTGGCCTTCAGCCAGTTCGCCTGCGCCTCGACCCGCGACGTTGCCGACGTGATCCTGCCGATCGGTGCGCTGCCGGAAATCGATGCCACCCTGACCAACCTCGATGGTCGCGAGCAGTCGGCGCGTGCCGGCGGCAAGCTGCCGGGCGAGGCCCGCGAGGGCTGGCGCGTGCTGCGTGCACTCGGCGGTGAGCTGGCCGTGGCCGGTTTCGAGTTCATCGACCTGGCCGGCCTGCGCGCCAGCCTGGCACCGGTGAACGTGCAGGTGTCCGCTTCGGCACAGCCGGTGCTGGCGGGCGAGGGCATGGAAGTGGCCTCGACCGCTGCGATCTACCGCACCGATGCGGTGGTCCGTCGCGCCCCGGCGCTGCAGTCGCATCCGCTCAACAACGCCCCGCGCATCGTGCTCAACGCTGACGATGCCGCCCGCCTGCAGCTGCAGGAAGGGCAGATGGCCAAGGTCGGCACCGATGCCGGCAAGGCCACCCTGCCGGTGGTGGTCGACGCCCGCGTCGCTGCGGGTTCGGTCTGGATTGAATCGGGCCACGGCGCAACCGCGCCGCTGGGTGCCGCTCGTGTTTCGGTGGTGGCTGCATGAACGAATTGCTGATTAACGCGGTCGATCCGCTGCACCAGTGGCTGCTTGGCCTGGGTGACATCGGCGCGCTGATCTGGATCATCCTGAAGATCCTGGTGATCACCGTTCCGGTGATCGTCTCGGTGGCCTTCTACGTGGTCTGGGAACGCAAGCTGATCGGCTGGATGCACGTCCGCCACGGCCCGATGTACGTGGGCATGGGCATCTTCCAGGCCTTCGCCGACGTCTTCAAGCTGCTGTTCAAGGAAGTCCTGCAGCCCAGCAGCGCCAACAAGGCGATCTTCCTGCTGGCGCCGCTGATCACCCTGGCCCCGGCCTTCGCCGCGTGGTCGGTGGTGCCGTTCGACCATCAGCTGGTGCTGTCCAACGCCAATGCCGGCCTGCTGTACCTGCTGGCGATGACCTCGCTGGGCATCTACGGCATCATCCTCGCCGGTTGGGCCTCCAACTCGAAGTACGCGTTCCTGGGTGCCATGCGCGCCTCGGCGCAGATGATCAGCTACGAAATCGCGATGGGCTTTGCCCTGGTCGGCGTGATGATCGCTTCGGGCAGCCTCAATCTCAGCAACATCGTGATGGCCCAGGCCGGCAGCTCCGGCTTCTTCGACTGGTTCCTGATCCCGCTGTTCCCGCTGTTCGTCGTGTACTGGGTGTCCGGCGTCGCCGAAACCAACCGCGCGCCGTTCGACGTGGTGGAAGGCGAGTCGGAAATCGTCGCCGGCCACATGGTCGAGTACTCAGGCGGTGCGTTCGCCCTGTTCTTCCTGGCCGAATACGCGAACATGATCCTGATCAGCTTCCTGATCTCGATCTTCTTCCTCGGTGGCTGGCTGAGCCCGATCCAGGGCTGGGTCAACCCGGGCGAGATCTCGCCGTTCATCGACTGGATCTGGAAGGGCGGCTGGCCGTGGCTGTTCGTCAAGGTCTTCTTCTTCGCCAGTGCCTACATCTGGTTCCGAGCAAGCTTCCCGCGCTTCCGCTATGACCAGATCATGCGCCTGGGCTGGAAGGTCTTCATCCCGCTGACCATTTTCTGGATCGCGGTTACCGCCGTCATGGTGTTCTTCGGCGTGATTCAAAAGGGCGTCTAAGTGATGAACAGGATTACCCATTACTTCAAGAGCCTGCTGCTGCTCGAACTGCTGGCCGGTCTCTGGCTGACGCTGAAGTACAGCTTCAAGCCGAAGTACACGATGATGTACCCGATGGAGAAGTTCCCGCAGTCGCCGCGCTTCCGTGGCCTGCATGCCCTGCGCCGTTATCCCAACGGTGAAGAGCGCTGCATCGCCTGCAAGCTGTGCGAAGCGGTGTGCCCGGCATTGGCCATCACCATCGATTCGGCCAAGCGCGAGGACGGCACCCGCCGTACCACGCGCTACGACATCGATCTGTTCAAGTGCATCTTCTGCGGCTTCTGTGAGGAAAGCTGCCCGGTGGACTCGATCGTCGAGACCCACATCCTCGAGTACCACTTCGAGAATCGTGGCGAAAACATCGTTACCAAGCCGCAGCTGCTGGCCCTGGGCGACCGTCTCGAATCCGAGATCGCCGAGCGTCGTGCCGCCGATGCCGCTTACCGCTGAGGTCGAGAGATGGATTGGGTAAATATCGCTTTCTGGGTCTTCGCCATCGCGGCAACGGTTTCGGCCGGTGCGGTGATCAGCGTGCGCAACCCCGTGCACGCTGTCCTGTGCCTGGTGCTGACCTTCTTCTCCATCGCCTGCGTGTGGCTGCTGGTCGGCGCCGAGTTCCTCGGCGTGGCACTGGTGCTGGTCTACGTTGGCGCGGTGATGGTGTTGTTCCTGTTCGTGGTGATGATGCTCGACATCGATCCGGACAAGCTGCGTGAAGGCTGGGTGCGCTACCTGCCGGTCGGCCTGATCGTGGCCGTGGCGATGCTGGTGCAGATGCTGATCCTGATCGGCGTGAAGGGCAGGACGGTCAACCCGTTCCCGGCCGACAACGCCGCCGCGCTCGCCGCCGACAGTTCCAACGTCACCTGGCTGGCACGCAGCCTGTTCACCGAGTACCTGCTGCCGTTCGAGTTCGCCGCCGTCATCCTGACCGTGGCCGTGGTCGCCGCGGTGATGCTGACCCTGCGCCGTCGTGAAGGCCTGAAGACGCAGAATCCGTCGCAGCAGACCATGGTCAAGGCACACGACCGCCTGCGCGTGGTCAAGATGGACGCCGAGCAGCCGCAGATCCACAGCAACACCAAGCCGGCCGCGGGCGACGAGGAGACCAAGGCATGATCACTCTGGGCCACATCCTGGCGCTGGGCGCGGTGCTGTTCTGCATCAGCCTCGCCGGCATCTTCCTCAACCGAAAGAACATCATCGTCCTGCTGATGTCCATCGAGTTGATGCTGCTGTCGGTCAACATCAATTTCGTCGGGTTCTCCCGGGAACTGGGGGACACGGCCGGCCAGCTGTTCGTGTTCTTCATCCTGACCGTGGCTGCTGCCGAGGCCGCCATCGGCCTGGCGATCCTGGTGACCCTGTTCCGTACACGCCGCACGATCAATGTCGGCGAAGTCGATTCGTTGAAGGGCTGATCCACAGATGGAAATCACTCTCTCCAAGAGTCTGTTGATCGCAGTGGTGCTTGCACCGCTGTTCGGCAGCATCATCGCCGGCCTGTTCGGTCGCCAGGTCAAGCGCTTCGGCGCGCAGACCATCACGATCCTCGGTGTCGCGGTTGCCTGCGGCCTGTCGATGCACACGCTCTACCAGCTGCTGTGGGGCGGGGCGCAGCCGTTCAACCAGAACCTGTACACGTTCTTCGAAGTCGGCCAGTACTCGGCCCACGTCGGCTTCATGGTCGACAAGCTGACCGCGATGATGATGGTGGTGGTGACCTTCGTGTCGCTGCTGGTCCACATCTACACGATCGGCTACATGCAGGATGATCCGGGTTACCAGCGGTTCTTCAGCTACATCTCGCTGTTCACCTTCTCGATGCTCACCCTGGTGATGAGCAACAACTTCCTGCAGCTGTTCTTCGGCTGGGAAGCAGTGGGCCTGGTGTCGTACCTGCTGATCGGTTTCTGGTTCAAGCGCCCGACCGCGATCTTCGCCAACATGAAGGCGTTCCTGGTCAACCGCGTCGGCGACTTCGGCTTCCTGCTGGGCATCGCTGGCGTGTTGTGGGTGTTCGGTACCCTGGACTATTCGCAGGTGTTCTCGCAGGCCGGCATGCTCGCCGACCCGCGCGCCCAGCTGCAGATCTGGGACGGCACCATGTTTGGCATGCAGCTGCTGAACGAGCCGGTGATCTGGTCGATCGCCACCGTCATCTGCATCGGCCTGTTCATCGGTGCGATGGGCAAGTCGGCCCAGGTTCCGCTGCACGTCTGGCTGCCTGATTCGATGGAAGGCCCGACCCCGATCTCGGCACTGATCCACGCCGCGACGATGGTGACCGCCGGTATCTTCATGGTCACCCGCATGTCGCCGCTGTTCGAGCTGTCGCAGACCGCGTTGAACTTCATCCTGTTCATCGGTGCCACCACCGCGTTCTTCACCGGCCTGATCGGCATCGTGCAGAACGACATCAAGCGCGTCGTCGCGTACTCCACGCTGTCCCAGCTGGGTTACATGACCGTGGCGCTGGGCGTGTCGGCGTACTCCGCTGCCGTGTTCCACCTGATGACCCACGCCTTCTTCAAGGCGCTGCTGTTCCTGGGTGCCGGCTCGGTCATCATCGCGATGCACCACGAGCAGGACATGCGCAAGATGGGCGGCCTGCGCAAGTACATGCCGATCACCTTCATCACCATGTGGATCGGTACCCTGGCCCTGGTCGGTACGCCGTTCTTCTCCGGCTTCTACTCGAAGGACACCATCATCGAGGCCGCCGAGATCCACGCCCACATGCAGGACAGCTGGGTGGCCACCTATGGCTACTGGGCGGTGCTGGGTGGCGTGCTGGTGACCAGCTTCTACAGCTTCCGCCTGCTGTTCCTGACCTTCCACGGCAAGGAACGCTTCCGCGATGCGCACGACGATCATGGCCATGGTCATGACGACCACCATGCTGCCGATGCACATCATGCCGACGCGCATGACGACCACGGCCATGGCCACGGTCCGCATGAGCCGCATGAAACCCCGTGGGTGGTGACGCTGCCGCTGATCCTGCTGGCCATCCCGTCGATCGCCATCGGTTTCTTCAGCATCGGTCCGATGCTGCACGGCACCGACTGGGCCGGTCACCACGCCCATGTGGCGATCAAGGGCCAGGTCAACACGTTCTTCACCGGCATCGTCGATTTCTACGATCCGGCCAAGAACACCGTGGCCTTCCTGGGCGAGGAGTTCCATGGTCCGGTGGCCTTCGCGCTGCACGGCATGATGCTGCCGCCGTTCTGGCTGACCCTGGCAGGCTTCCTGCTGGCTGCGTTGTTCTACCTGTGGAAGCCGGACCTGTCGGGCAAGGCACGCAAGACCTTCGCCCCGGTGGTGTCCGTGCTGGAAAACAAGTACGGCTTCGACAAGCTGTGGATCGATGGCTTTGCCGGTGGCAGCGTCAAGCTGGGCAAGGTCTCGCGCTGGATCGACAGCAACATCGTCGACGGTGTGGTCAATCTCTCGGCACGTGTTGTGGACGTCGCAGCCAGCGTGCTGCGCCGTACCCAATCCGGTTTCCTCTATCACTACGCCTTCGCGATGATCATCGGCCTGATTGCCCTCCTGGGCGTGCTGATGCATTACCTGCGTTGATGACCTGTACGGAATAAGAAGACGTGTCGAACTGGCCTCTACTCAGTGTCCTCATCTGGCTGCCGATCCTCGGCGGTGCCCTGATCCTTGCGATCCGTGATGCGCAGACCGCCCGCTGGGCGTCGCTGGGCGTCGCGGTGCTGACCTTCGTGGCGAGTCTGTCGCTGCTGGGCGGCTACAACCCGGGCATCGACGCGCTGCAGTTCGTCGAGACCCACGCCTGGATCCCGACCTACAACATCGGCTACAACCTGGGCGTGGACGGCATCGCCGTAGCGCTGATCCTGCTCACCACGCTGGTCAGCGTGCTCGCCCTGATCGGCGCCTGGAGCGCGATCGACAAGCGCGTGAACCAGTACGTGGCCGCTTTCCTGATCCTGGAAGGTGTCACCGTCGGCATCTTCGCCGCCACGGACGCGATGCTGTTCTACGTGTTCTTCGAGGCGATGCTGATCCCGATGTTCCTGATCATCGGTGTCTGGGGTGGCCCGCGTCGCATCTACGCCGCACTGAAGTTCTTCCTGTACACCTTCCTCGGCTCGGTGCTGATGCTGGTGGCGCTGATCTACCTGTACATGAAGGGCGGCAGCTTCCAGCTGGCCGACCTGTACGCACTGCAGCTGTCGGGCAAGGAACAGACCTGGATCTTCTTCGCCTTCCTGATCGCGTTCGCGGTCAAGGTGCCGATGTTCCCGGTGCATACCTGGCTGCCGGACGCGCACGTGGAAGCGCCGACCGCCGGTTCGGTGATCCTGGCCGCCATCGCGCTGAAGATCGGTGGCTACGGCTTCCTGCGCTTCAACCTGCCGATCGTTCCCGATGCCTCGCAGGAATGGGCATGGCTGGTCATCGCGCTGTCGCTGATCGCAGTGATCTACGTCGGCCTGGTCGCCCTGGTGCAGGACGACATGAAGAAGCTGATCGCCTATTCGTCGATCGCGCACATGGGCTTTGTCACCCTGGGTACCTTCATCGCCCTGTGGCTGGTGCGTGAAGCCGGCAACGTCGATGCGGCCCGCCTGGGCCTGCAGGGCGCCATGGTGCAGATGATCTCGCACGGCTTCGTGTCCGGCGCGATGTTCTCCTGCGTCGGCGTGCTGTACGACCGCATGCACAGCCGCCGCATCGCCGATTACGGCGGCGTGGTCAACGTGATGCCGTGGTTCGCCACGTTCGCCATGCTGTTCTTCATGGCCAACGCCGGCCTGCCGGGCACCAGCGGTTTCGTCGGTGAATTCATGGTCATCCTGTCGGCGTTCCAGCGGAACCCGTGGATCGCCCTGGGCGCAGCCACCACCCTGATCATCGGTGCGGCCTACACCCTGTGGCTGTACAAGCGCATCTTCTTCGGTGAGGTGGCCAACAGCCACGTCGCCGAACTGAAGGACATCAACGGCCGCGAATGGCTGGTGCTGGGCGTGTTCGCCATTGGCGTACTGGCCCTGGGCATCTACCCCAAGCCGCTGACCGACCTGATGGAGCCCTCGATCGCAAAGCTGGCGATGCAGATCGCATCCAGCAAGTTGCTGTAATTCCAGGATTTGATGATGACCACCTCGCCGCTGCTGCCACTGACCGCTGCTGACCTGCCACCGCTCGCTCCCGAGCTGGTGCTGATCGGCAGTGCCTTCGCCCTGATGATCCTCGACCTGTTCGTCAGCGAACGGAACAAGATCGTCACCCACCTGTTCTCGGTCGCCGCACTGGCCGTGGTGCTGTTCATGCTGGCCACCGGCGTGGGCGGGCAGGGGGAGGTCTTCCATGGCATGTTCGTGCGCGATACCGCCGCGGACGTGATGAAGACCGGGATCGTGCTGCTCAGCGGCCTGACCCTGATCTACGGCTGGGGCTACCTGCGCGAGCGCAAGCTGTTCCAGGGTGAGATTCCGGTGCTGATCCTGTTCGGCACCGCCGGCATGATGATCCTGGTGTCCGCCGGCAGCCTGCTGATGGTGTACCTGGGTCTGGAACTGCTGGCCCTGTGCTCCTACGCACTGGTTGCCAGCAACCGTGACAACGGCCTGGCCTCGGAAGCGGCGATGAAGTACATCGTGCTTGGTTCGCTGGCCTCGGGCCTGCTGCTGTACGGCATGTCGCTGATCTACGGCGCCACCGGCAGCCTGCACCTGGACGCCATCCAGGCCGCCATCCCGCACTCGGAAGAGCGCGTGCTGCTGGTCACCGGCGCGGTGTTCATGATTGCCGGCGTTGCCTTCAAGCTGGGTGCCGCACCGTTCCACATGTGGCTGCCCGACGTGTACCAGGGTGCCCCGGCGCCGGTCGCGCTGTTCATCAGCTCGGCGCCGAAGCTGGCCGCTTTCGGCATGGCCTACCGCCTGCTGGAAATGGGCGTGGGCCCGCTGTCCACCGAACTGCAGCTGCTGATCGCTGGCCTGGCCGCGGTCTCGCTGGTGATCGGCAACCTGATGGCCATTGCGCAGAGCAACCTCAAGCGCATGCTGGCGTTCTCCACGGTCTCGCATATCGGCTTCCTGCTGATGGGCATCGCCGGCGGCGGTTCGCAGGGCTATGCGGCCGCGCTGTTCTACGCCCTGGCCTACGCGATCATGTCGACTGCTGCTTTCGGCGCGATCATCGCGCTGTCGCGCGCCGGCTTCGAGGCCGAGAACATCGAGGACTTCAAGGGCCTGAACGCCCGCAACCCGTGGATGGCCGGCCTGGTGCTGTGCATCATGGCGTCGCTGGCAGGCATTCCGCCGTTCCTCGGTTTCTGGACCAAGCTGGCCGTGCTCGGCGCTGCCATCAATGGCGGCCTGCTGTGGCTGGCGATCCTGGGCGTGCTGTGTGCCGTGGTCGGCTGCTTCTACTACCTGCGTGTCATCAAGGTCATGTACTTCGATGAGCCGGTGGGCGAGGCCATGCCGCGCAGCAAGGATCGCGTGCTGGGAGTCGTGCTGGGCGTGAACGCACTGGCATTGCTGGCGCTAGGCCTGGCCTGGAACCCGATCATGGTCTGGTGCCAGCAGGCATTTGCGCATCTTGCATAAAAGTTGACACAAAGCTGCGCGATTCGTGTAATATACGCAGCTTGAGTTGTCACTGCAGCGGTTCAGCCAGAACATCGTTGCGGAGCGCCTCCCTCGCCAGAGTGGGGCAGCGGTTCAAACACTTCCGGTGCGGGGTGGAGCAGTCTGGCAGCTCGTCGGGCTCATAACCCGAAGGTCGCAGGTTCAAATCCTGCCCCCGCTACCAACACATCGAATCGGCGCCAACCAATTCGATGAATGAGGAAAAGCTTGCAGGTTTTGAAGTTATCCCTCATAATTCCGCTTCTGATGCGGGGTGGAGCAGTCTGGCAGCTCGTCGGGCTCATAACCCGAAGGTCGCAGGTTCAAATCCTGCCCCCGCTACCAAGTAAAGAATGCGCCTTCGAAGCTCTGCTTCGAGGGCGTTTTTCTTTGCGGCTTCCGCCGATCCGCCGGGCATGGCCCGGCGCTACCATCGCGCGGTCACCCGGTAGCGCCGGGCCATGCCCGGCGAGTGCAGCGGAGGGTTTCAGGACGGCCGCAGCCTTGCACCAGAGCGGTGCAGGGGCTATCATCAGCGGCCTAGAAGTACCCCTGACGGCGGCGCTCCCCATCGGAGATCCACCCGGAAGGAGGGCCGCAGCACGCTTGTTCAGCGCGTTGCAACCGGAATCCAGTCACCGGAGTCTTTCCGGAAAAGGGGCCCAGCGGGCCCTTCGTCGTTTTCGGGGCGTCATGTTTCCATGCTGGCCAAGGCCGGCACCCAACCAAGAGATCAAGGCAGGCTGTGAGCGACAAGGCAACCGACATCGCGAATCTGCTCGCCCCGACCGTTGTGTCGCTGGGCCTGGAGCTGCTGGGCGTTGAGTATCTGCCGGCCCCCGGCGGTGCGACCCTTCGCCTTTACATCGACGTGCCGCTGGCGGAACAGCCGGAGCGCATCATCAATGTGGACGACTGTGAGCGGGTAAGCCGCGAAGTGTCCGCACAGATGGACGTCGAAGACCCGATCAGCGGCAATTACACGCTGGAAGTGTCTTCGCCGGGCGTGGATCGCCCGCTGTTCAACCTGGAGCAGTTCGGTCGTCACCTCGGCGAATCGGCCAAGGTCACCCTGAAGCTGCCGCAGGAAAACCGTCGTCGCCTGCAGGGTCGCATCGAAGCGATCGACGAGGCGCAGGGCAGCATCACCTTCATCGTCGACAACGCCGCACTGGTGGTGTCGGCCGACAACATCGACAAGGCGCGGATCATGCCTGACTGGGTGGCGCTGGGGCTGGCCCCGAGCAAGCCGACCGGTCCGGCACCGAAGCGTCCGAAGCCGAACAAGAATTCTTCTTCCAACGAGCCGGCGGCAAAGAAGCCGCGCGCGGAGTGAGCCAATGAGCAAGGAACTGTTGCTGGTAGTGGACGCGGTCGCCAACGAGAAGGGCGTGCCGCGTGAAGTGATCTTCGATGCCATCGAGGCCGCCCTGGCCTCGGCAGCGAAGAAGCGCTATCCCGACGAGGAAGTGCTGACCCGCGTGGTCATCGACCACAAGGATGGCAACTACGAAACCTTCCGCCGCTGGGAAGTGGTGGCCGACGACGTAGTGATGGAATCGCCGGATCGCCAGATCCGCCTGATGGACGCCATCGACGAAGCCGAAGGCGTGGATGTCGGCGACTACATCGAAGAGCAGATCGAGAACCCCGACTTCGGTCGCATCGCCGCCCAGGCCGCCAAGCAGGTGATCGTGCAGCGTGTGCGCGAAGCCGAGCGCCAGCAGGTGGTCGATGCCTGGGCCGATCGCGTCGGTGAGCTGATCACCGGTGTGGTCAAGCGCGCCGAGCGCGGCAACATCTATGTCGACCTGGGCGGCAACGCCGAAGGCTTCATTCCGAAGGACAAGGGCATTCCGCGTGATGTCCTGCGTGCCGGCGACCGCGTCCGCGGCTACCTGGCCGAAGTGCGTTCGGAGCCGCGTGGCCCGCAGCTGTTCATCAGCCGCGCAGCGCCGGAATTCATGATCGAGCTGTTCAAGCTGGAAGTACCGGAAGTCGGCCAGGGCCTGGTGGAAATCAAGGCCTGCGCCCGCGATCCGGGCGACCGCGCCAAGATCGCCGTGCTCGCCCACGATGCCCGCACCGATCCGATCGGCGCCTGCATCGGCATGCGTGGTTCGCGCGTGCAGGCCGTGTCCAACGAGCTCAATGGCGAGCGCGTGGACATCGTCCTGTGGAACGAGAACCCGGCCAACTTCGTCATCAACGCGATGGCACCGGCCGAAGTGCAGTCGATCATCGTCGATGAAGACAAGCATTCGATGGACCTGGCCGTTGCTGAAGACCGCCTGGCCCAAGCGATCGGCAAGGGCGGCCAGAACGTGCGCCTGGCCAGCCGCCTGACCGGTTGGCAGCTGAACGTGATGACCCAGGACCAGGTGACCGCCAAGTCGGAAGCCGAGCAGGCTTCGGCTCGCCAGCTGTTCATGGACAAGCTGGAAGTGGACGAGGAAATCGCCGGCATCCTGGTCAGCGAAGGCTTCGGCACGGTCGAGGAAATCGCATATGTACCGGTCGGCGAACTGCTGGCCGTGGAAGGTTTCGACGAAGACATCGTCGAAGAGCTGCGCGCACGTGCCCGCGATGCGCTGCTCAATGAGGCCCTGGCAGTCGAGGAAGGCCTGGAGGACGGCCAGCCGGCGCAGGACCTGCTGTCCCTGAAGGGCATGGACGAAGCCACCGCATATGCGTTGGCCGGCCACGGCGTGCGTACCAGCGAGGACTTGTCCGATCTGGCCGCCGACGAGGTCATGGACTTCGGCATCGAAGGGCTGGACCAGGAGCGCGCCGCGGCGCTGATCCTGGCCGCGCGTGCCGAGGAAATCGCCCGACTGGAACGCGGCGAATGAGCCGGCAATGAACAGGGCCCTGAGCCGATCAGGGCGTAGAATCCGCGCCACCTCCAGATGCGGGGGGGCGCCCACAAGATCATAGGATCCGAATGTCGCAGCAAACCACCATCCGCAAGCTTGCTGAACTGGTCAATACACCGGTCGAAAAACTGCTGGAACAGCTGGCTGGTGCCGGCATGAAGTTCAGCGGTCCCGACCAGGTCGTGACCAGCTCCGAGAAAGTGAAGCTCCTGGGCTTCCTTCGTCGTTCGCATGGCAAGCCCGAGCAGGCCCCGGAAGAGACTGATCAGTCTGCCAAGAAGATCACCCTCAACCGTCGCAAGCAGCAGGAAGTGACGGTCAATTCCGGTCGCAGCAAGACAACCGTGAACGTGGAAGTGCGCCAGAAGCGCACCTACGTCAAGGCCGATGGTGGTCGCGCGATGACCCCGGACGAAGAGCGTGCCGACATCCTGCGCAAGCTGGAAGAGTCGCGCGCACGCAACCTCGCCGAGCAGCAGGCACTGGCCGAGAAGGACCGCCTGCGTGACGAGGAAATCGTCCGCAAGCGCGAGGAAGAGGTCGCTGCCAAGGAGCGTGCCGAGGCCGAGAAGAAGGCGGCCGAGGAAGCTGCGGTCGCCGCCAAGGCTGCCGAAGCCCTGGCTGCCAGCCAGCCCAAGGTGCGCGCGCCGATCGACGAAACCGCGCCGCGCCCGCCGCGTGCTCCGGCTGCAGCCCCGGCTGCTCCGCGTAGTGCGCCGCCGCGCAGCGACGACCGCAACAATCGCAACGCGCCGCGCAACGAGCGTGGCCCGGGTGATCGCTTTGCCGGTCAGATGCACTTGTCCGCCGCCGATCGTGCGCGCCGTGGCAACAGCAACAACAGCAACAACCGTGGTCGCCCGGGCAGCCGTCCGACGTCCGGCCGTCGCGACATGTCGCGCGGCGGTGGCAACTCCGGCCCGCACGCCTTCGAACGTCCGACCGCACCGGTCGTGCGTGAAGTGGCGATCGGCGACACCATCACCGTGGCCGACCTGGCGCAGAAGCTCGCGCTGAAGGGCGGCGAGGTGGTGAAGGCGCTGTTCAAGATGGGCGTGATGGCCACCATCACCCAGTCCATCGACCACGACACTGCGGCACTGGTCACCGAAGAACTGGGTCACAAGGCGATCCGCGCCAGCGACAACGACGCTGAAGACGCGCTGTTGGCATCGGCCGGCGAGAACCAGGGCGAGGCCGTGCAGCGTCCGCCGGTGGTCACCATCATGGGCCACGTCGATCACGGCAAGACCTCGCTGCTGGATTACATCCGTCGCACCAAGGTCGCCACCGGCGAAGCCGGCGGCATCACCCAGCACATCGGTGCGTACCACGTTGAAACGCCGAAGGGCGTCATCAGCTTCCTGGATACCCCGGGCCACGCCGCGTTCACCTCGATGCGTGCCCGCGGTGCCAAGCTGACCGATATCGTGGTGCTGGTCGTGGCTGCCGATGACGGGGTCATGCCGCAGACCAAGGAAGCGATCCAGCACGCCCGTTCGGCGGGTGTGCCGCTGATCGTGGCGATCAACAAGATCGACAAGTCCGGTGCCGACCCGATGCGGGTCAAGAACGAGCTGCTCTCCGAGCAGGTCGTGGCCGAAGACTTCGGTGGCGACACCCAGATGGTGGAGATCTCGGCCAAGACCGGCCTAGGCATCGACGATCTGCTGGAAGCTGTTTCGGTCCAGGCTGAACTGCTGGAACTGAAGGCGGTCGACGACGGTCGTGCCAACGGCGTGGTCATCGAATCGTCGCTGGACAAGGGCCGTGGCCCGATCGCGACGGTGCTGGTGCAGCAGGGCCGCCTGAAGAAGGGCGATTATCTGGTGTGCGGCATCCAGTACGGCCGCGTGCGTGCGCTGTTCGACGAAACCGGCAAGCAGCCGGAGTTCGCCGGCCCGTCCATCCCGGTGCAGGTCCTGGGCCTGTCCGGCGTGCCGGAAGCCGGTGACGACTTCGTCGTCGTCGACGACGAGCGTCTGGCCAAGGACGTTGCCCAGCAGCGTGAGACCAAGCGCCGCGAATCGCGCCTGGTCGCCACCGCGGGCAGCCGCATGGAAGACATCATGGCGACCCTGGGCAAGGGCGAGGGCCAGCAGGTCCTCAACCTGGTCATCAAGGCCGACGTGCAGGGTTCGGTGCAGGCGTTGAGCCAGGCCCTGGTGGCGCTGTCCAACGACGACATCCGCATCAACGTGATCCACTCCGGCGTGGGCGGCATCACCGAGTCGGATGCCAATTCGGCCGCCGCTTCGAAGGCCACCGTCATCGGCTTCAACGTGCGTGCGGATGCTTCGGCCCGGCGCATCATCGAATCCAACGGCGTGGACCTGCGTTACTTCTCGATCATCTATGACGTGATCGATCAGGTGAAGCAGGTGGCCTCCGGTCTGCTGGGCGTGGAGATCCGCGAAGAGATCATCGGTATCGCCGAGGTCCGCGACGTCTTCCGCAGCTCCAAGCTGGGTGCCGTCGCCGGCAGCATGGTCATCGAGGGCGTGGTCAAGCGCAACAAGCCGATCCGCGTCCTGCGCGACAGCGTGGTGATCTTCGAAGGCGAGCTGGAATCGCTGCGCCGCTTCAAGGAAAACGTCGAGGAAGTCCGCAACGGTACCGAATGCGGTATCGCGGTGAAGGCCTACAACGACGTCAAGCCGGGTGACCAGATCGAGTGCTTCGAGCGTATCGAAGTGCCGCGCACCCTGTAATGCTGCAACGGACCGGCCCTCACGGGCCGGTCTCGTTTCATCCCGTAAACTGTAGGGCCTGACCTTGGTCGGGCCACAATCGAATCAAGAGCCTGCCGCGTGCCCAAGACTTTCCATCGAACCGACCGTGTCTCCGCCCAGCTGCGCCGTGAACTCGGCACCCTGGTGCACAACGCCGTGCGTGAGCACGGGTTGCCCTCGGTGAGCGTGTCCGACGTGGAAATCACCCGCGACATGGCCCACGCCAAGGTGTTCGTCACCGCGCTGATGCCGGAACGTTCGGTTGAAGCCGTGAAGGGCCTGAAGGAACTGGCCTGGGGCCTGCGCATGGAGCTGGCGCGCGCGATGAAGCTGCGGCATGTGCCGGAGCTGCATTTCCACTACGACGACTCGGTCGATCGTGGCGAGCGCATCGACAACCTGTTGCGCGACCTGCCCGATACCGTGGCCGCCGAAAAGCGTCGCGAAGGCGACGAAGAATAACCGCGCGACGCCGGGCATGCCCGGCGTTGTTGCATTCCGGCTGCGCGATGTCTGATGCAGACCGCGCTGCGCGCTCGCTGGGCATGTTCCGGCGCTACCCATACCTGTCATGACCCGAATTCAGTTCCGCCGCCTGGATGGCATCCTGCTGCTCGACAAGCCGACCGGCATGAGCTCCAACGCCGCGCTGCAGGTCGCCCGTCGCCTGTTCCGTGCAGAGAAGGGCGGCCACACCGGCAGCCTCGACCCGCTGGCCACCGGCCTGTTGCCGCTGTGCTTCGGCGAGGCGACCAAGATTGCCGGCCTGCTGCTGGGCTCGGCCAAGGCCTACGACGCCGAGATCGTGCTGGGCCAGACCACCGATACCGACGACGCCGAGGGCCAGGTGCTGCTCGAGCGGCCGGTGCCCGTGATCAGCGCCGAGGCCCTGCAGGCGGCGATCGCGCCGCTGCTTGGCGACATCCTGCAGCGTGCGCCGATCTATTCCGCGCTCAAGCAGGGCGGGGAGCCGCTGTATGTGAAGGCCCGCCGTGGCGACGCCATCGAGGCGCCCGAGCGCCAGGTCAAGGTCCACGCCATCGAGATTCTGGAGCAGCACCCCGAGCGGCTGTGGCTGCGGGTCACCTGCGGCTCGGGCACCTATATCCGCAGTCTGGCCCGTGACCTGGGTGAAACGCTGGGCTGTGGCGCGCACATCAGCGCCCTGCGGCGCCTGTGGGTGGAACCGTTCCACGAACCGGCGATGGTCACCCTGGAGCAGCTGAGGGCTCTGGTGGAAGCGCAGGATGAGGCCGCCATGGACGCGCTGCTGCTGCCGCTGGCGGCGGGCCTGTCCGAATACCCCCGGGTTGACCTGGACGCCGAGCAGACCCAGCGCTTCTGCGTGGGCCAGCGCCAGCGCGACCTCTCCTGGCCGCGCGGCCTGGTGGCGGTGTTTGGCCCTGGATCGGTGGCGCAGGGCCTGGGCCAGGTCGACGATAGCGGTCTGCTGGCCCCGCAGCGCCGCTTCAACCTCTGAACGAGGAGGCCCGGTTCAGCCCCGGACCTTGTTCCAAAGCCCCCTGGCCGTTACAATTCCGCGGCCGTTTTACGGCAGCCTGCCGAAGGCGGGTTTCATCCATTGTTGGTTCACGGCGAGCCAGGCGGTGCGCGAAAGCGCGTTCCTGCCGGCCACGCATCACAGAGAAAAAAAGACATGTCGATCGACACCCAGAAGGTCATTGAAGACAACAAGCGCAGCTCGGCTGATACCGGCTCCCCGGAAGTCCAGGTTGCACTGCTGACCGCCCGCATCGAACTGCTGACCGGCCACTTCAAGACCCACAAGAAGGATCACCACAGCCGCCGTGGTCTGCTGCAGATGGTCAACCGCCGCCGCAGCCTGCTCGACTACCTGAAGAAGAAGGACGTCGAGCGTTACAAGGCCCTGATCGAGAAGCTTGGCCTGCGTCGCTAAGCAACGAATCCCCCGCGGCGCAGCGATGCGCCGCGGTTTTGTTTTGTAGCACCGCAATACCTTTTTCAGATCGGAACGACCGGTCATCCGTTGGCGGCAAGGGTCGCCCACGGTCCATTCGCAGACAGCATCCCCAAGGACACCCTCCGTGGCAAAAATCACCAAAACCTTCCAGTACGGCAAGCACACCGTCACGCTTGAGACCGGCGAAATCGCCCGCCAGGCCGGTGGCGCCGTCATCGTCAAGTTCGACGACACCGTGCTGCTGGTCTCCGCCGTTGCCGCCAAGAGCGCGCGTGAGGGCCAGGACTTCTTCCCCCTGACCTGTGACTACCAGGAGAAGTTCTACGCCGGTGGCCGTATCCCGGGTGGCTTCTTCAAGCGCGAAGGCCGCGCGACCGAGAAGGAAACCCTGATCTCGCGTCTGATCGATCGTCCGATCCGTCCGCTGTTCCCGGAAGACTACAAGAACGAAGTCCAGATCATCGCCACCGTGATGTCGCTGAACCCGGACATCGACGGTGACATCCCGGCCCTGATCGGTGCCTCGGCCGCGCTGTCGCTGGCCGGCACCCCGTTCAAGGGTCCGATCGCCGCCGCCAAGGTGGGTTACAAGAACGGTGAGTACATCCTCAACCCGACCGTGACCGAACTGAAGGATTCGGAGCTGGAGCTGGTCGTTGCCGGTACCGCCAACGCCGTGCTGATGGTGGAATCGGAAGCCGCGCTGCTGTCCGAAGACGTGATGCTGGGCGCCGTGACCTTCGGTCACCGCGAAATGCAGAAGGTCATCAACGCGATCAACGAACTGACCGTGGAAGCCGGCACCAAGCCGTCGACCTGGGTGGCCCCGGCCAAGAACGACGTGCTGATCAGCGCCCTGCAGGAAGCCATCGGCCCGCGTCTGGGCGAGGCCTTCCAGGTGCGCGACAAGCTGCAGCGCCGCGACGCCATCTCGGCGATCAAGAAGGACGTGGTCGAGTCGCTGGCCGGCCGCGTTGCCGCTGAAGGCTGGAACCCGGCCGAGCTGTCGAAGGAATTCGGCGAGCTGGAATACAGCACCATGCGCAACTCGGTGCTGGACACCAAGGTCCGCATCGACGGCCGTGCGCTGGACACCGTCCGCCCGATCGCAGTGAAGACCGGCATCCTGCCGCGTACCCACGGTTCCTCGCTGTTCACCCGCGGTGAAACGCAGGCCATCGTGACCATCACCCTGGGCACCGCCCGTGATGGCCAGGTCATCGATGCCGTCTCCGGTGAGTACAAAGAGAACTTCCTGTTCCATTACAACTTCCCCCCCTACTCGGTGGGTGAAACCGGCCGCATGATGGGCCCGAAGCGTCGCGAGATCGGCCACGGCCGTCTGGCCAAGCGCGGCGTGCTGGCAGTGATGCCGTCGCTGGAATCCTTCCCGTACACCATCCGCGTCGTCTCGGAAATCACCGAGTCGAACGGTTCCTCGTCGATGGCGTCGGTCTGCGGCTCGTCGCTGGCCCTGATGGACGCCGGCGTGCCGGTGAAGGCTCCGGTGGCGGGTATCGCCATGGGCCTGGTCAAGGAAGGCGATCGCTTCGTCGTCCTGTCCGACATCCTGGGTGACGAAGATCACCTGGGCGACATGGACTTCAAGGTTGCCGGTACCGCTGAGGGCATCTCCGCCCTGCAGATGGACATCAAGATCGAAGGCATCACCGAAGAGATCATGAAGCAGGCTCTGCAGCAGGCCAAGGCTGGCCGTCTGCACATCCTGGGCGAAATGGCCCACGGCCTGACCGCCCCGCGTGAGGAGCTGTCGGACTACGCGCCGCGCCTGCTGACCATCAAGATCCACCCGGACAAGATCCGCGAAGTGATCGGCAAGGGTGGTTCGACCATCCAGGCCATCACCAAGGAAACCGGCACCCAGATCGACATCCAGGATGACGGCACCATCGTCATTGCTTCGGTCAATGCCATCGCTGCCCAGGCCGCCAAGGCCCGCATCGAGCAGATCACCTCGGACGTCGAGCCGGGCCGCATCTACGAAGGCAAGGTCGCCAAGATCATGGACTTCGGTGCGTTCGTCACCATCCTGCCGGGCAAGGACGGCCTGGTCCACGTGTCGCAGATCTCCAGCGACCGCGTCGAGAAGGTCGGCGACGTGCTGAAGGAAGGCGATGTGGTCAAGGTCAAGGTGCTGGAAGTCGACAAGCAGGGCCGTATCCGCCTGTCGATGAAGGCCGTCGAGGAAGGCGAAGGCGCCACCGCCGAGTAATCGACCGCAGGTCGATGACGGTAGGTGTCAGTCACCCTTGGTTGACACGCCAGAATGAAAAAGCGGGCTTCGGCCCGCTTTTTCTTTGCCTGTCGTCCGGCGCTGCCGGCGTCGTACCGCGGCGCTATGCTTCACCCATGGACACCCTGCGCCTGCTTGACCTGCAGATCGACCGCCCCGCGCAGCGGGTCAGCCGCGCCGGCGACGTGCTGCCGATCCAGGGGCTGAGCTGGCGCCTGTTCGACGTGCTGCTGGCACACGGCAACGACGTTGTCGACTTCGACACGCTGGCTGCACAGGTGTGGGCACCTGCAGTGGTTGGGGAGGATGCGATCAGCCAGCGGGTCAAGCTGTTGCGGCAGGCGCTGGGTGATGACAGCCGACGCCCGCGCTACATCCGTTCGGTACGCGGGCGCGGCTATCAGTTGTGTGCACTGCCGACCATCGCACCGCCGGCAGCGGCGGTGCCCATTACCGCGCACCGGAAGAAATGGCCATGGCTTGCAGGTGCCGGTGTCGTCGTTCTTGCCGCTGCCGCCTCGTTCTGGCCGCGCACGCCGGCGGCCAGTGGCCCGCTGCCGTTGCTGCAGCGCGCCGACTATTACGCCAGCATCGGCCAGGCCAGCAACAACGAGCGCGCCATCGCCCTGTACCGGCAGGCATTGCAGGTGGACCCTGATTCCAGTCCGGCGCGCCGCGGCCTGTCACGAGCGTTGTCCGCGCAGGGCTGTCTGTTCAATGGATCGCCCGAGCAGGTCCGGGAAGGGCTGGCGCTGGCCAACATCGAACGTGAACTCGCGCCGCAGGAGGGTGCTGTGTACGCGCTTCGAGGTTATGCCTACGACTGCCTCGGGCAGATGCCGCAGGCCATTTCCGAATACGAGCGGGCGATCGCGCTGGATCCGGGCGACGAGCGCACCCGTGCCTCGCTCGCCTACCTGCACCAGGAGCGCGGCCACCTTGCCCTGGCCCTGCGTGCCAATCTTGCATTGACGGCGCCCGAGCGCCTGCGCTTCCGTGATGTGCAGGTGGCGCGCGAACTGGAGCTGCTCGGTTTCACTCACGCGGCCGCGCAGCGCCACGCGCGTAATTTCCAGCTGTATCCGGACAACGTCTTCGCCAACATCGCCTGGCCGCGCAGTCTGTTCGCGGCAGGTGACCCGGGCCGGGCGAGGCAGGCGTTGACCGAGGCGCTGGCACGCGGCACGCCACATCCGCAGTTGCTGCGGCTGCAGGGCGAACTGGCGCTGCTGGCGGGCGATCACGCCGGTGCTGCCGATGCCTTCGAGCGCGGGCGGCAGCTGCGTCCACAGCAATCGCTCGGTCAATCGCTGGCGGCCTTGTACGCGCAGCCCGCGGCATCGCCGGAGTGGGTGGCTTCGCGTCTTGCAATGTTGCAGACGCAGCGCGGCGACGGGTGGTCCGATGCCGCGCTTGAGCGGGCCCTGCTGCTGCAGGCGCAAGGCGACCCGGAGGCTGCCGTCACCGCGCTGCAACAGGCGGTCGTTGATGGCTTCCGCGATGCGGCGTGGTTGCGCTCCACGCCGCTGTTTGCGTCCCTGCACGAAGCGCCCGGCTGGGCGCCGCTGCTGGCGCGCATCGATGCCGATATCGGTCGCCAGCGTGCGCAGGTGCTGGCGGCCGACTGGCGTCCCGCCGGGCTGGCCGACCTCAGCGCAGCGCCGGCAGCAGGAATTCGGTGAGAATGCGGCGCGACTGCGGGTGAGCGATGCTGCGGTTGTAGGCTTGGCTGGTCACCACCGCGACAGCGCGCTGTTGCGGCAGCAGGAACACGTAGTTGCCGCCGTTGCCGGACATCGCCCATACGGTCTGTGGCTGGCCACCGACAGTCAGTTTCAGGCCCCACCATTGATAGCCGTAATCGCTGCCGTCGCCGGCCGTTGCCTGCGGTGACAGCATCGCGGCGACGTAGTCGCGTGGAACCAGCTGGCGCCCCTGCCAACGACCGCCATCAAGCACGAGCTGGCCGAGGCGGGCCAGGTCCCGGCTGCGGTAGCGTGTGCCGCCTCCGCCCATGCCGATGCCCTCGGGGGAACGGTTCCACTGGCTGTGGGTGATGCCAAGTGGTCGTTCCAGTGCATGGGCTGCGTAATCGGCCAGCGGTTGTCCGGTCGCACGTTCCAGTACCGCGCCGAGCACGAACGAGTTGGCGGTGCAGTAGGCAAACGCGCGCCCGTGAGGACTGTCCTCCGGGCGCGCCATCCAGGGCGCGAAGCCCTTCACCGGCAGCGCCAGGGCAAAATCGAGCCAGCGCTCGCCGACGTACATGCGCTCCTCGTGGCCGGCCGAGAACGGGTTCTCGTCGTCGCACTCCCACAGCGTGCTCATCGCCAGCAGATCTTCCACCGTGGTGCCACGCAGGCGGGGGTCCACGTCGTGGTGGGCGACGAAGGCCGGGAAGTAGTCGTACACCTTCGCGCGAACGCCCGGCAGCCGGCCGTCGCCGATCGCTGCGCCGACCAGCAGGGCGGTCACGCTTTTGCTGGCCGAGCGCACGTCGTGCAGGGTCTGCGCATCGGCACCGTTGAAATAGCCCTCGTACACGACCTGTCCATCAACCTGCAGCAGCACGCTGCGGATCTGTTTCAGCTCATCGCTGGCGATGGCCTGCTCCAGCGCGCGCATGCGGCCGGGATCAGGGTGGGCAGGGCCTGCGATGCAGGGGAGGGCGTACAGGCACAGCAGCAGGGTGGACACAGGCAGGGGCGAACGCATGATCGGACTCCATCGAAAGGAGTGCCGATTCGGCCAGAGGGCTGGCTGAAGTGCTGGAAGGACGCCTGAAGAATTCTGAAAGCCTTGTGCTGCAAGGCCTGCAGCGCCCTGCCGTCATTCGTCCGCTTGTTCGTGACCCAGCCACCACACCTGGCCCGGCTGCGGACCCTGCTGCGGGTGCTCACGGTGTTCGATCGCATCGAGCGTGCGCCCGGTGCCTGCCGCGGCCCAGGCCGACATCAGTTTTTCGACCGCAGCGCGGCCCTGTGCGGCAATACCGAGATTGCGCTCGCGCACCCAGCCGCCGTCATCCTCGTGGCTGTCGTCATCGTGCTGGTGAGGTGCCCCATAGCTGCAGCGCAGGCACAGGTGACGTACCGAATGGGTCCAGTCTTCGACCAGGCCGATGCCGGGCAACGTCATTGCGCGCAGCGCGGCGATGTCGTCCTGCGAATCGCATTGCACGAACACGGCGTAGGTCGCCATGTCCGACTGCTGCAGGCGCTGCATGGCATTGAACACCGGTACTTCGCGCTCGCCGTAGGTCCGGCGCCCGGTGGAGGCGCCGTCGTGCAGCACGATGTCGCCGAAGCGGAACCCGCTCTCCGCAAGCGGCACGTTTTCCAGCCGCGCGCGTACCGGATCGAGCCGGCGCATGTACACGGTCTCGCCGCTGGACCACGGATTCAGGCGAACACAGGCAACGCCGAAATTGCCGTTGATCGGGCCTTCGCCCTCGGGGAGGGTGATGCCGCAGCGGGTCCATTGCCGGCGCGCCTCGGCCCAGTCGCCGGCGCCGGTGGCGGCAATTCCCGCATTCCACGCGGTCGCCTCATCGACTTCATCGCGCAGCTGCTCGGAGCGGAGATTGTCCTGCAGCGACAACGCCCACTCGCGCAGGTACTTGTGTGCCAGCCCGCGCATGTAGTGCAGGTGGGGGATGTCGGGTGTCCATTCGACGAGCTGGCCGAACAGGATTGCTGCGTCAGCCAGGTCGCCCGCATCAAAGGCCGCATAGGCGCGGGCCTCCAGCGCCTGCAGCTTTTCGAGGGTTTCGTCGTCCAGCAGTTCGCCGTCTGCGTCGTGGTCTGCGGTCATGTCCGTGTGCCAGTGAAGATCCAGCGCCACCTTAGCTCAGGCAGGTCGTGTGTTGTCCTGCAGCGAAGTGCTTTCGACGTTGTGCAGCCACGACCGTGTCAGCTTCCAGCGGCACGCCACTGTCCAGCGGACGACATGCACGGACATCCGCACCACGGGCCGATCTGTTTGCTAACGTGGCGGCGCCTTCGACCCGGGAGTTTCCATGTTCCGCCAGACCTTGGCTGTACTTGCAGTGCTGATCGCCGGCACCCTGCCCATTGCCGCGCAGGCGCAACCGGCGCAACCGCCGATCTTCGGTGCGTACTATCCCGGCGGTTCCGCCGAGCGCTATCCGGTATCGAGCATCCCGGCCGAACGACTCACCCATCTGTTCTATGCGTTTTCCACCATCGAGGACGGACGCTGTGCGATCGGTGCCGAGGCGCCAGCCAACTTCGCCGCGTTGGCCGAGCTCAAGCGCAGGCATCCGCATCTGCGCACGTTGATTTCGATCGGGGGCTGGGGCGCGGGCGGATTCTCCGATGCGGCGCTGACCGAGACCAGCCGCAGGCGCCTGGTCGATTCGTGCATGGCGTTGTTCTTCGAGCGCCATGCCGGCAGTTTCGATGGCGTGGACATCGACTGGGAGTTCCCCGTCAGCGGTGGCCCGAAGGAACTGGCGCACCGCCCGCAGGACCGTGCCAACCTGACCAAGCTTGCGCAGTCCTTCCGGCTGGCGCTGGATGCCCGCGGCAGAAAGGCGGGGCAGCCGATGCTGCTGACCGCCGCGCTGGCCGCTGGCCGTCTGCAGACCGATGGGCCATACGACCCCGCCGCCAGCTACGATCTGCCCGCGTTGGCCAAGGTGTTCGATTTCATCAACCTGATGAGCTACGACATGGGCACCGGCTTCTCGGCGGTGTCGACCTTCAATGCCCCCCTGCATGAAGTGCCAGCCGACCCGCTGGCGCCGGAGCTGCGGCGCTGGAACAACGTGGCCGGTGCCGTGCAGTACTACCGCGAGCATGGCGTGCCGGCGGCCAAGCTGGTGCTGGGCGTGCCGTTCTACGGGCGCGGCTTCAAGGTCACCGGCGAGTCGGCGGACGGCCTGTACCAGGCCTACAGCGCGCCGGCCGATGCCGGTGACTGGCGGGTGATCAAGGCGCGCTATCTCGACCAGCCGGGTTGGACGAAGCATTGGCAACCGCAGGCGCAGAGTCCGTGGCTGTACAACCCGGCGCAGAAGATCTTCATCAGTTACGAGGATCCGCGCTCCATCGGCCTGCGTGCGCAGTTCGCGCGCGAGCAGGGCCTGGCCGGTGTCTTCATGTGGGAGCTGACCGGTGACGACGAGCAGGCCAGCCTGCTCAACGCCATGCTCGCTCCGTGGCAGAAGGCCCGCGTCGGCGACTGACCGGTTCGACATCTCCGGACCGGGGCTGGTACGGCGGTGACGGGCAAACGCTGTGGCCTGAAACCGCACATCGGCGCCATGTACGCAGCGCTAAGCTGCGTGCATGATCATCATCGACCGCCTGGACCATCTGGTGCTTACCGTGGCCGACATCGAGCGCAGCTGCGACTTCTACCAGCGCGTGCTGGGCATGCAGGTCGTGCGCTTCGGCGCCGGCCGCGTCGCCCTGCAGTTCGGCCAGCAGAAGATCAACCTGCACCCGGCCAGCGCGCCGCTGCAGCCCCACGCGCTGCTGCCGACCCGTGGCAGCGCCGATCTGTGCCTGATCACCCCGCTGGGCGTACAGGCGGTGCTGGCCCACCTGCAGGCCCAGCAGGTGACGATTGAAGAAGGACCGGTGCCGCGTACCGGAGCGCTTGGGCCGATCGAGTCGGTGTACTTCCGTGATCCGGATGGGAACCTGATCGAAGTGGCCCGCTACGTGGAAGCCATGTAAACCCGCGTGCTGCGAGCGGGCTTGGTCAGTTCGCCCACACGCTGTTGGGGTCACCGTTGCGGGCCCGCCGCTGGCTCGCATACGCCAAGCGCGCAAAGCCAAACGCCATCGCCAGTGCCATCGCATCGATCCAGAACAACGGCCAGTGGCCGCGTGCGGCGGCCAACCACAGCCAGTCACCGTTGAGGGCGCCGTGCGCCAGCGGCACCAGCGCGGTGCTGATCGCCGCAGCCCACAGCAGTTCGCGCGCCGCCTGTGCCGGGCGGCGCAGGGCTGCCCACAGCGCACAAGCCGCCCAGGTCACGAAGCAGGCCCAGCGGATGCCGTGATCGACCTGGGCAGGCGCTGCCCGCTCCAGCACCAGCGCGGCCACGAAGGTCACCGAGATCGCCACGCACAGGCCGATGCAGACGCCCACCGTGGCCCGCGCCATGTTGACGGCCGCGCGCGACTGCTGCGGCTGACGGCGCTTGCGACGCGACTCGATCCACAGCAGGTTGCCCGAATAGAACAGGAAGGCGCCGCCGAGGCCCAGCAGGAAGTACAGCCAGACCACCACGCCGTTGCCGAACTCGCCGAAATGCAGGGCGTAGGCGGCACTGAGCGTGGCGTGATTGGCATCGCGCTGGCCAGGCAGCTGGCTGGCCAGCACGCGGCCGCTTTCGACATCCAGCGCGACAGCGCCGAGCGGGCCAAGCGTACCGCTGGCCTCGCCGGTGATTTCGATGGTCGCGTTGGCATCACCGCCATTGGCCAGTTTCAGGTAGGCCGGTTCGAAGTTGGCCACGCCCTGCGCGCGGGCCACTTCCAGCGCCCGCGCGTGCAGTTCGCGCAGGCTGCCCGGTGCGGCAGGGATGCCACTGGCTTCGCGCAGCGGCGCGGTATCCATCGCCGTCGGTACCGCCTGCAGCGCCTTGCCGTCGTAGATCAGGGGATCGAGTACCGCCATCTGCATGAACACCAGGCAGAGCAGGGCGCCGGTCACCGCGAACATCAGGTGGAACGGCAGGCTGAGCACGCCGATCACGTTGTGCGCGTCCTGCCACTGCTGCTTGAGATTGCGGCCCGGGCGCAGCGCGAACAGATCGCCCAGCAGCTTGGGCAGATGGATCACCAGCCCGCTGAGCAGGGCCATGCCGTACAGCAGGCTGACGATGCCCATCACGTAGATCCCGGCCACCGGCAGGCCCAGGCTGTAATGCAGTTCGTTGACCAGCTCGGCCAGCCCGGTCTGCGGTGGCGTCGGACTGCCGCCGGTCTGTCCTGGCCATGCATAGCGCCAGCTGCCATCTTCGGCCTGCCAGTAGGCCAGCGGCTGCGGATGATCGGCGCCCGGGAAGGTCATGCCGACGTGGCGACGCGCTTCCGCATGCGTGGCCAGCACGTCGTCGAGCAGGTACTGGGCGTCATCCAGGCCGGCCGGCAATGCGGTTGCCGCGCCAGGCGTCTGCCACAGCGGGAGGTCATGGTGGAACAGGGTCAGTGCGCCGGCATAGAACGCCACGAACAGCCCGAAACCGGCGACCAGACCGACCCAGGTGTGCAGGGTGGTGAACGTGCGCAGGGTCTGTGAACTGAATTTCATGCGGTCGATCTCATTGCACTGCGCCGGCCAGGCGCAGCAGGCCGAGTACGGCGAAGCCCAGGGCCGCGCAACCGGCCAGGGTCAGCCAGGCGCGCAACGGGCTGCGGAAACTGAAGGCCCACAGCGCAGCCAGCATCCACAACGGGACGAACGCGATCAGGCTCGGCACCAGGGCTTTCTGCCAGGGGCCCGGCGGCAGCCATGCGACCAGGCCGGTCGCCGCAGCGGCAAGGAAGAAGCCGGCGAAGATGCCGGCCAGTGCGCGCGACCACATCAGCGCGGCTCCACATCGGGGCGGTGCCACGCGGCCAGTGCCGGCAGCAGCATGGCGGCCAGCATCCAGGTGCACAGCATCGCCACCAGGCCGGCGGCAAAGCCCAGTTCGGCCATCCACAGCCACAGCGCAGCGACGGCAGCGACCAGGCCGATCTGCCGGCCCAGGCGCCCGGCACGGCGCAGGCGTGGCCAGCGGCAGTGCGGGGAGGCGGCATAGAAGGCCAGCGCGGAGAACATCGCCGACAGCATGCCGAGGCTGCAGAAGCCCAGGGTCGACAGGCCAACGGTGATCATCGGGGGCTCCGGGCCCGGCATATGGCCGGTGAACGCGGGGCACGGGCGGGACCGGCAGGCGCCGGTCGGGGCGGGTGGCGCATTGCAGGATCCTGGGGGGAAGCGGGCAGGCCGGCACGGGGCGGGCTGCGCGGACATGGTAATCATTGCGTTTTCACGCCGCCAGCCAGCGCCATTCAGGCACCGCTTGGGCTTTGTCCGCCGCTGGTTTAAGATCACGGGCAACCACATCCTGGAACCAAGGTGGCCCGCGCACTGCGCCGGCCGAGCGTGCGACATGAGCACTACCACCGCCCACTGTTGACCTGCCCCGAAGGCCCTGCATTCCAGGCGCCCTCGCGGCGCTTTTTTATTGCCCGGACGACAGCCCGGGAGCGCTTTCCAGCCCGCCACGGCGGGCCCCGCATGAAGCCATTGCAATGATCACGATTACCCTTCCCGACGGCAGCCGCCGCGAATTCGAAAACCCCGTCAGCGTCATGGACGTCGCCCAGTCGATCGGCGCCGGCCTGGCCAAGGCCACCATCGCCGGTTCGGTGGATGGCGTGCTGGTCGATGCCAGTGACGTCATCGACCACGATGCGTCCCTGCGCATCATCACCGCCAAGGACGAGGAGGGCGTGGAAATCATCCGCCACTCCAGCGCCCACCTGGTCGGACACGCGGTCAAGCAGCTCTATCCGGACGTGAAGATGGTGATCGGCCCGGTGATCGCCGAGGGCTTCTACTACGACATCTACTCCGAGCGCCCGTTCACCCCCGAAGACATGGCGGCGATCGAAAAGCGCATGGGCGAGCTGATCGCGCAGGACTACGACGTCATCAAGAAAGTGACGCCGCGCGCGGAAGTCATCGAGATCTTCAAGGCCCGTGGCGAGGACTACAAGCTGCGCCTGATCGAGGACATGTCGCCTGACATCCAGGCGATGGGCATGTACTACCACCAGGAATACGTGGACATGTGCCGTGGTCCGCACGTGCCGAACACGCGCTTCCTGAAGGCCTTCAAGCTGACCCGCATTTCCGGCGCCTATTGGCGCGGCGACGCGCAGAACGAGCAGCTGCAGCGCGTCTACGGCACCGCCTGGGCCGACAAGAAGCAGCTCGATGCGTACATCAAGCGCATCGAAGAAGCGGAGATGCGCGACCACCGTCGCATCGGCAAGCAGCAGGACCTGTTCCACCTGCAGGAAGAGGCCCCGGGCCTGGTGTTCTGGCACCCGAAGGGCTGGGCGCTGTGGCAGGTGGTCGAGCAGTACATGCGCAAGGTGTACCGCAGCACCGGCTACGGCGAAGTGCGCTGCCCGCAGATCCTGGACGTGTCGCTGTGGCAGAAATCGGGCCACTGGGACAACTACCAGGACGCGATGTTCTTCACCGAGTCGGAGAAGCGTACCTACGCGCTCAAGCCGATGAACTGCCCGGGTCACGTGCAGGTGTTCAACCAGGGGCTGCACAGCTACCGCGATCTGCCGATCCGCTACGGTGAGTTTGGCGCCTGCCACCGCAACGAGCCCTCCGGTGCGCTGCACGGCATCCTGCGCGTGCGTGGCTTCACCCAGGACGACGGTCACGTGTTCTGCACCGAAGACCAGGTCGAGGCGGAAGTGACCGCGTTCCACCAGCAGGCGCTGGCGG
Organism: Stenotrophomonas sp. MYb57; assembly: GCF_002966815.1. Lineage (NCBI taxonomy): Bacteria > Pseudomonadati > Pseudomonadota > Gammaproteobacteria > Lysobacterales > Lysobacteraceae > Stenotrophomonas > Stenotrophomonas sp. MYb57. Next base: position 3,220,097 of record NZ_CP023271.1, on the reverse strand, counting down.
TGTACCAGCATTTCGGCTTCGAGGAGATCCAGGTCAAGATCGCGCTGCGCCCCGAATCGCGCCTGGGCGATGACGCCACCTGGGACAAGGCAGAGGGCGCGCTGCGCTCGGCGCTGTCCAGCTGCGGGGTGGAATGGCAGGAGCTGCCGGGCGAGGGCGCCTTCTACGGCCCGAAGATCGAGTACCACCTGAAGGACGCCATCGGCCGCACCTGGCAGCTGGGCACCATGCAGGTCGATTTCATGATGCCTGGCCGTCTGGGCGCTGAATACGTGGACGAAAACAGCCAGAAGAAGCATCCGGTGATGCTGCACCGGGCCATCGTCGGTTCGATGGAGCGTTTCCTGGGCATCCTGATCGAGCACCACGCCGGCCAGTTCCCGGCCTGGCTGGCGCCGACCCAGGTGGTGGTGGCCAATATCACCGATGCGCAGGCTGAATACGTCTCTGCGGTGACCAAAAGCCTTGCGGATCAAGGCTTCCGCGTCAGCGCCGATTTGCGTAACGAGAAGATCGGCTATAAGATTCGCGAGCACACGCTGCAGCGCGTGCCGTACCTGCTGGTCATTGGTGACCGCGAGAAGGAAAACGGCGCTGTGGCGGTGCGTACGCGTTCTGGCGAAGATCTCGGCAGCATGAGCCTCCAGGCTTTCACCGAGCGGCTCCAGGCCGAGGGCGCGTAAACAAAGGTCCGGCCCGTGCGCATTGGCGCCCGGGCCGGGTTCGACACCCTTGGGAGATCGCAATATCAGTACCCCTGACAACAAACAGAACCGCAAGAATCAGGAAATCCGTGTGCCGCGCGTCCGCGTGATCGGCAGTGACGGAGAAATGATCGGCGTGTTGACGCGAGACGAAGCGTTGTCCATGGCCGAAGATGAAGGCCTGGACCTGGTCGAGATCCAGCCGCAGGCCGACCCGCCGGTGTGCAAGATCATGGACTTCGGCAAGTTCAAGTTCGAAGCCCAGAAGAAGGCCAGCGAGGCCAAGAAGAAGACCAAGCAGGTCGAGATCAAGGAAGTGAAGTTCCGTCCGGTCACGGACGAGGGCGACTACCAGATCAAGCTGCGCAAGATGCGCGGTTTCCTTGAAGAAGGCGACAAGATCAAGGTCAACATCCGTTTCCGTGGCCGTGAAATGAGCCACCAGGAACTGGGCCGCGAGATGGCTGGCCGGATCGAAGCCGATCTGGGCGAAGACATCGTCATCGAATCCCGTCCGCGCCTGGAAGGGCGTCAGATGGTGATGATGATCGCGCCGAAGAAGAAGACCTGACGCCTGACGGGCTGCCTCGCGGGGCGCCTGGCGGCTGAATGGATGAAGGTGAAGGGACGCCGCTGGCGTCCTTTTGCTTTTCCGGGGCGGGCAGGGCCGGTCTCGGTGTGAAAACGGTGTGGGGGCTGGTTACAGGGCGGATTTGCCTGTATCATGCCCGGCTCGACCCACTCAGGACGGGTCGTACGCCGATCATGGCAGGACGGAAAGAGCGGCCCAGGCCGCCGCCAGATCAGTCAGAAACCAGGGTCATATCCCATCAAGGACATTGCAATGCCCAAGATCAAGACCAACCGGGCAGCGGCCAAGCGTTTCCGCAAGACCGCCTCGGGCAAGTACAAGTGCGGCCACGCCAACCGTAGCCACATCCTCACGAAGAAAGCGACCAAGCGTAAGCGTAACCTGCGTCAGACGAATCACGTCCGCGCAGAAGACGCAGGCCGTCTGGACCGCATGCTTCCCTACCTCTGAGGACTGATACATGGCACGAGTAAAGCGTGGCGTACAGGCGCGTCGCCGCCACAAGAAAATCCTTGATCTGGCGAAGGGCTACTACAACGCCCGTCGCAAGGTCTTCCGCGTCGCCAAGCAGGCGGTCATCAAGGCACAGCAGTACGCCTACATCGGCCGTAAGCAGAAGAAGCGCAACTTCCGTTCGCTGTGGATCACCCGCATCAACGCGGCTGCCCGCATCAACGGCCTGAGCTACAGCCGTTTCATGAACGGCCTGCTGAAGGCTGGCATCACCCTGGACCGCAAGGTTCTGGCTGACATCGCCGTGCACGACGCAGCTGGCTTTGCTGCACTGGCCGAAAAGGCCAAGGGCGCACTGGCGGCATAAGTCCTTCCCGATGCCGTTGCCGTTCACGGAGAACGGTGTCAGGTAGAGGCAATGCATGGGGAAGGGCGCAAGTCCTTCCCCATTCTTTTTTGTGCCGGGCGCAGCCGTGTAGATGGCGGGCGACCGGCAAGCGGTTGCGACGGCGCGGCCCTTCGCGCATCGCGATGGCAGACCGACTGGAGTTCCGGCTACCCATGAGCGACATCCAATCCCTCACTTCCCAGGCGCTGGCCGATGTGGCCGCCGCGCAGAGCCCGGACGCGCTGGAGCAGCTGCGCGTGGCCCTGCTTGGCAAGAGCGGCAGCATCACCTCGCAGCTCAAGCAGCTCGGTGCGCTGCCGGCCGACGAGCGCAAGGCGGCCGGTGAGGCCATCAACCAGGCCCGCGACGCGCTGAGCAGCGCGCTGGGCGAGCGCAAGGCGGTGCTGGAAGATGCTGCGCTCGATGCGCGGCTGGCTGCCGAGGCGATCGACATCACGCTGCCGGGCCGCAGTGGCGAACGCGCCGGCCTGCACCCGATCACACGCACCCTCGAGCGCATCACCGGCATCTTCGGCCGGCTGGGCTACGAGTTGTCCGAAGGGCCGGAGATCGAGGACGACTGGCACAACTTCGAGGCGCTGAACTTCCCGCCGCACCATCCGGCGCGCGCCATGCATGACACCTTCTACTTCGGTGACGGCCGACTGCTGCGCACGCATACCTCCGGTGTGCAGGTGCGCTACATGGGCGAACACCAGCCGCCGCTGCGCATGATCGCCGCCGGCAAGGTCTACCGCAGCGACAGCGACCAGACCCATTCGCCGATGTTCCACCAGGTCGAAGGCCTGCTGGTTGACGAGCATTCGACCTTCGCCGACCTGAAGGGCACGCTGTCCGAGTTCGTGCGTGCGTTCTTCGAGCGCGATTTCGAGATGCGCTTCCGCCCCAGCTACTTCCCGTTCGTTGAACCCGGCGCGGAAGTGGACATCGCCTGGCAGCAGCCCGATGGCAGCACCCGCTGGCTGGAAGTGCTCGGCTGCGGCATGGTGCACCCGAACGTGCTGCGCAACGTCGGCATCGATCCGGAACGCTACACCGGCTTTGCCTTCGGCATGGGCGTGGAGCGTTTCGCGATGCTGCGCTACGGCGTCAACGACCTGCGCGCGTTCTTCGAAAATGACGTGCGCTTCCTCAAGCAGTTCGCGTAACGCATAAGGTAGCGCCGGGCCATGCCCGGCGGACTCAACAACGCAGGCCCAGGCGCATGCGCCGGGCCCACCAGGGTGAACCCATGAAATTCTCCGAAAACTGGCTGCGCAGCCACGTCCCGACCACTGCCTCGCGCGATGAGCTCAGCGCGGTGCTGACCGCCATCGGCCTGGAAGTGGAAGACGTGACCGCGCTTGGCGATGGCCTGCAGCACGTGGTCGTCGCGCGTATCGTCGAAGCCGAGCGCCATCCCGAAGCCGACCGCCTGCAGGTGTGCAAGGTTGATGCGGGGCAGGCTGAGCTGCTGCAGATCGTCTGTGGTGCGCCGAATGCACGACCGGGCCTGGTCGCGCCGCTGGCGATGGTCGGTGCGCAGATCGGTGAGTTGAAGATCAAGCCGGCCAAGCTGCGCGGTGTCGAATCCAACGGCATGCTGTGCTCGGCCAAGGAGCTGGGCCTGGACAACGATGCCTCCGGTTTGCTGGAACTGCCGGACGACGCGCCGGTCGGCCAGTCCCTGGTGGAGTACCTCGGCCTGCCGGATGCCAGCATCGAGATCAAGCTGACCCCCAACCGCGCCGACTGCTTCAGCATCCGCGGCATCGCCTATGACGTCGCCGCAGCGACGCGCAGCGAGGTACTGGATTTCATCGCAGCGCCGATCGCTGCCCAGAGCAGCCGCGAGCTGGCAATCCAGCTCGATGCAGGTGCCGAAGCGCCGCGCTATCTGGGTCGTGTCATCGAAGGTGTCAACGCCGCGGCGAAGACCCCGTTGTGGATGGCCGAGCGCCTGCGCCGCAGCGGCGTGCGCCCGGTTTCGCTGCTGGTCGACATCACCCAGTACGTCATGCTCGAGCTGGGCCAGCCGATGCACGCCTACGATCTCGGCACCCTGCAGGGCACGATCAGTGTGCGTCGTTCGCGCGCAGGCGAAAGCCTGAAGCTGCTGGATGGCCGTGATGCTGCGCTGGACGACAGCTTCCTGGTGGTCACCGACGCTGATCGCGCGGTCGGCCTGGCCGGCCTGATGGGCGGTTTCGATACGCGCGTCACCGATGCCACCACCGCCGTGTTCCTGGAAGCGGCGCACTTCGCGCCGGCCGCGATCATGGGCCGCGGCCGCAAGCTGGGCCTGCACACCGATGCCGGCCACCGCTTCGAGCGTGGCGTCGACCCGGCGCTGCCGCGTACTGCCATCGAATACGCCACTCGCCTGGTGCTGGACCTGGCCGGCGGTACCCCCGCACCGGTTACCGAAGCGGTACGAGAGGCCGACCTGCCGCAGCCGGCGACGATCCTGCTGCGCCGCGCGCGCATCACCCGCGTGCTGGGCATCACCATCGAAGACGCCGAAGTCGAGCGCATCCTGCGCGCGCTGGGCATGCAGGTGGTGGACGCTGGCGAAGGCTGGCAGGTCACCGCGCCGAGCCGCCGCTTCGACATCGCCATCGAAGAAGACCTGATCGAGGAGCTGGCCCGGATCCACGGTTATGAGCAGATCCCGACCACGCTGCCGGGTGGCGCATCGCGTGTCGCGATGCCGTCCGAGACCCAGCTGGATGCGCTGAGCGTGCGCCGCCAGCTGATCGCACGCGATCTGCAGGAAACCGTCAATTTCGCCTTCGTCGACGATGGCCTGCTGGGCCAGTGGCAGCTGCGCGAGGATCTGGTGCCGCTGGCCAACCCGCTGTCGGCCGAACTGGCGGTGATGCGCCCGTCGCTGCTGCCGGGCCTGGTCGCCACGCTGGGCCGCAACGCCGCCCGCCAGCTCGGCCGAGTGCGCCTGTTCGAACTCGGCCGCGTATTCGCGCAGCAGGCCGGAGATGGCCAGCCGGCGCCACTGGAAACCCCGCGCGTGGCCGCTGCGGTCTGCGGCGAAGCGCAGGCGGTGCAGTGGGGCCTGCCGACCCGCAAGGTTGATTTCCATGACCTGAAGGGCGACCTGGAATCGCTGGCCGCGGCCAGTGGCGCGTTCCTGGAGTTCCGCCCATCCTCGCGTGCCTACGGCCATCCGGTGCGTTCGGCCGAGGTGTTCCGCGACGGCCTGGCCATCGGCTGGATCGGCCAGATCCACCCGCGCCTGGCCAAGTCGATGGACATCGACGTGGACGTGTACGCCTTCGAGCTGGAACTGGAAGCGCTGTCGGCCCGTGCGCTGCCGCGCGCCGGTGAACTGTCGCGCTACCCGGCAGTGCGCCGCGACCTGGCCTTCCTGGTGCCTGAACAGGTGGCCTGGAGTGACCTGGCAGCGACCATCCGTCAGGCTGCCGGTCCGCTGCTGCGCGAGCTGAACCTGTTCGATCGCTATGTCGGCCAGGGCGTCGAGCCGGGATTCAAGAGTCTCGCTATGGGCTTGATTTTGCAGGACAAGTCGCGCACTCTGACGGACCGCGACGTGGAAGCGGTAGTGGCCGAGGCGGTCACTGCCATCGAGCGTGAACACCACGCCCGGATCCGCGGCTGAGCGGGCAGCACTCGGGGGTAGCAGGCAATGGCATTGACCAAGGCGGAGATGGCGGAAAAGCTGTTCGACGAAGTCGGTCTGAACAAGCGGGAAGCCAAGGAATTCGTCGACGCGTTCTTCGATGTGCTGCGTGAAGCATTGGAACAGGGACGTCAGGTGAAGCTGTCGGGCTTTGGCAATTTCGACCTGCGGCGCAAGAACCAGCGCCCAGGTCGCAACCCCAAGACCGGCGAGGAAATTCCGATTTCCGCCCGTACGGTGGTTACCTTCCGTCCGGGCCAGAAGCTCAAGGAGAGGGTGGAAGCTTATGCTGGATCCGGGCAGTAACCGCGAACTTCCGCCGATTCCGGCCAAGCGCTACTTCACCATTGGTGAAGTCAGCGAACTGTGCGACGTCAAGCCGCACGTGCTGCGCTACTGGGAAACCGAGTTTCCCAGTCTCGAGCCGGCCAAGCGCCGTGGCAACCGTCGTTACTACCAGCGCCACGACGTGCTGATGGTGCGGCAGATCCGCAGCCTGCTGTACGAACAGGGCTACACCATCGGTGGCGCGCGCCTGCGCCTGGATGGTCCGGATGCGCGCGAGGAATCGGCCTTGAGCAACCAGATCATCAAGCAGGTGCGGATGGAACTGGAAGAAGTGCTGCAACTGCTGCGTCGCTGACCCATTTCCGCCGTAATCCGCTATACTTCACGGCCCGCCGCACTGGCGGGCACATCGCAGCATCAGTCGGGGCGTAGCGCAGCCTGGTAGCGCATCTGCCTGGGGGGCAGAGGGTCGTCGGTTCGAATCCGGCCGTCCCGACCACTGTGATGTAACAGACAAGCCTGCGCAGCGATGCGTGGGCTTTTTTGTTGCGGCGTTGTATCCTGCGCGCACTCGTACTACCGCGGCTGCTGAACCCGGTACTCACGAGAACACGATCATGGAAACGCAAAGGAACCGCGCCTGGAGGCGCTCGCAGTCGCGCCACCACGCTGGCGTCCACACGGCAGCACCGTCGATCTTCAAGCCGGAAAAGAACTGGAAGCTGATGTACACGCGCGGCGACAAGCTGCTGCGGGCGCGCCAGCTGGGTTTCACCTATCCAGTCCTCAGCCCGCGGCAACTGCTGGACCAGGAATGTTGAACCTGTTGTTTGTCTGCAGTCGCAACCAGCTGCGCAGCCCCACCGCTGAAGCGATGTGGCAGCGCCGGCCAGGTATCAGTGCGCGCTCGGCAGGCACCAGCCCGCATGCGCGCCGGCCCATCAGCCCAGCGGATATCCGCTGGGCTGATGTCATCTTCGTGATGGAGCCCAAGCACCAGCATCGGCTGCAGGCGAATTTTGCCCGCCTGCTTGAACACACGCCGCTGCACTGCCTGGATATCCCCGACGACTATCGCTGCATGGATCCGGCGCTGATGGCGCTGCTTGAAGCGAAGGTCGCGCCTTACCTCACATCGTCAGCAGCGAAGCGGTAGATCAACTCCGGATCGCCTTCGTCGAGGCCGTGCACGATGCCGCACTGCTGGAAACCAGCGGCTGCCAGCAGCCGCTGCATGTTGGCGTTGGATTGGTTGGTGGAGGTGAAAAGCCTGGCACCTGCGCTGCACGACGTGGCATGCAGAAGCAGCGCGCTGCCGACGCCGTGTCCGCGCAGTGGCGCGGCGACCATCAGCATCTCGATGAAGGCTTCACCGAAGAAGTGCCGGTGCTGGACCCGGTAGCCGGCCAGCGTGTCGTCGAGTTCGGCGACGTGCATGTGGCCGTCCGCCAGCCATTGGCCGATCTGCACGGCACGCCTTGGGTCATCGGCCGCAACGCTGTCCAGGGCGATCAGTGCCGGAAGATCCGTGCACACGGCCGCGCGTATCCGAACTGCTGGAGCCCGCACGTTCATCGCCGACGGATGCGCAGCAGCAAACCGCTGCCGCTGACCAGGCAGGCCAGAAGCGTGAGCAGCGACAGGGGCAGGTGGAATTCATCGCGACCGGCCGCAGCGAAGCCTGCATGGATGAGGGCTGTGCCGATACCCAGCGCGCCGCACAGCAGTGCGTAGCGGCGCGCAGAGCCCAGGCCGAGCACGACCTGACGGTAACCGTGCAGCAGTACGCCGATGGCAAGCAGATTGAAAAGCAGGAATCCCTGGATGCCGCCGGGCACCTGGAACATACGCCACTCCTGCCAGAACGCGGCATCGATCTGATGCAGCAGCAAGGACATCATCGTTGCCAGGTACCAGCGTTCCATGCGGTGTTTCCTGCTGCGGGAGCTTCATTCTAGCGATGATGGGCCCGCAGCCATCGCACTCAGTAGACGCGGAATTCGGCGCGGCAGCCGTCGCTGACCCATACACCGCGTCGGTCCCAGCCCCAGTTGCGGTCCTCGGTGCAGGTGGTGACCGATTTCTGCTTGACCAGCCGCACGTCATGACGGACGCGGATGCGGCACTGTTTCTCCTTGTTTTCGTAGGATTCGCAGACCAGGCGCTCGCCATCGCGATCACGGTCACGGTCACGCCCACGCCCGGGCCAGCGGCCACGCCCGCGCTCTTCGGCGACGAATTCGGCGCGGCAGCCGTCGGTAACCCACAGCATGCCGCGGCGCTGTCCCCAGTTGTCATCTTCAACGCATCGCGTCACCGACAGCTGCCGCGCCAGTCGCGCGCGTCCTTCGAACGGGCACTGCTGGGTCTTGTTGAAGTGCGATTCGCAGGTCGTGCGCGGTGACGATTCGCTGTCGTAATCCTGTGCCGAGACGGTCGTTGCGGCCAGCAGCAGGGCAAGTGCAGAGCCGCCCAAGGGCAGTAGCAGGCGAAGGCTCATTGAAACCTCGGTTTGGGGATGGGACGCAAGAATGGCGCACGTATAGCGCTCTGCGACGACTGCGGGCTGCGCTGGCTCAGGACGGATTTATAAGTGTGCGACGGCGCATGCAGGGCGTTACATCCCGTATCATCCCGGGCACATCCGATTGCATCGGTTTACAGTTTTTTACACGTTCCAGCGCTTTCGGACGCGGCCTTCGGGCATCGCCCGTGGCCGCTGGCGCGGGTGCGGACAAGGATGTGCGGACCACGACGACCACAGGGGGTTGCGTTGATCAGCAGTATCGTCATTCATCGGTCGGCCGGCGCAGGCGCGGCCGACGTGCAGGTCCTGGACACGACGTTCAAGGGCAAGCGTGTTTTTGTTGCGTGGGGCCTGCGTGGCCTGGAACTGACCCGCGAAGCCGAGCCGGAAGATACGGTTGCGGCCCGCGATGCCTTGCGGCGGGTTTCCCGCCAGGCCGACGGGCCGCGCAGCAGCGAGATTTTCATTGCCAGCCAATCGGGCGTGGCCATCAGTGTCTACCGGATGCTGACCGAAGCCCGCAGCGGCGACGCCGTGTTCTTCCTGTGCGATTCGCCACCGGTGGTGGAATGGCTGGTTACTTCGCTGGAAGTGCAACCCGAATTGCCTGCGTGACCGGACGCCTGACCGTGCAGTCGAGCCTGTTCGACTGCACCCCGCCGTGGGTTACGCCAACGCTGCGTCCACTGCCGCGCGCGCATGCAGGGTCGTGGTGTCGAACAGCGGCACCGGGCTGTCTTCGGCGCGTACCAGCAGCATGATCTCGGTACAGCCGAGGATGATCGCCTGGGCACCGCGGGCAACGAGGCGTTCAATCACTTCGACGTACACCTGCCGTGATCGCTCGTTGACCACCCCGGCGATCAACTCCTCGTAGATGATCGCGTGTACCTCGCGGCGGTCATCGGCCTCCGGAACCAGTACGTCCAGGCCGAAGCGCTCGCTCAGGCGGCCACGGTAGAAGTCTTCCTCCATGGTGAAGGCGGTGCCGAGCAGGCCGACACGCTGCAGACCGGCCTGCACGATCGCCGTGGCAGTCGGGTCGGCGATATGCAGCAAGGGCAGCGGGCAGGCCGCCTCGATCTCAGCAACGAGCTTGTGCATGGTGTTGGTGCAGATCAGCAGCAGGTTGGCGCCACCGGCCTGCAGCCGCTGTGCGGCATCGACCATCTCGTTGCCCAGGGCATCCCAGTCGCCGTCGTGCTGCAGCTGCTTGATGCGGGCGAAATCCAGCGACCACATCAGCAACTGCGCCGAATGCGCGCCGCCCAACCGCGCGCGTACCTCTTCGTTGATGAGGCGGTAGTACTGCGCCGAACTCTCCCAGCTCATGCCACCGATCAGGCCAAGCGTCTTCATGCGTGTCTCCGTGCCGGGGAAGCGCCATTGCAGCACAACATGGGCCAGGACGTGCAATTGTGGGTGGACCCGTCGCAGCAGCTGCCGACGGGCCTGATCGGCGTGATAATGGGGTACGACAGGCAGAGGGCAGGGCGATGGGCGAATGCTGTGGCTGCGGCAAGACGCTGGATGTGGCAGCCATGCAGGCGCGCCACCGGCGCGTGCTGTGGATCGTCCTGCTGATCAACCTGGCGACCTTCCTGATGATGGTCGGCGCGTCCTGGTACAGCCATTCGTCCTCGTTGCTCTCCGGTGCGCTGGACAACCTGGGCGATGCGGCGACCTATCTGCTGAGCCTGCTGGTGGTGGGGGCCGGCGTGGCGGTCAAGGCGCGGGTTGCGTTGTTCAAGGGCGTGCTGATCCTGGCTGCGGCCGTGGCAGTGGCCGTACAGATCGGATGGCGGCTGGCGCATCCGCAGGTTCCCCTGTTCGAAAGCATGGGCCTGGCCGCGCTGTTGAACCTGGCTGCCAACGGTTTCTGCCTGTGGCTGCTGACGCCGTATCGCAATGATGACGTGAACCTGGCATCGGCTTGGGAATGCGCACGCAACGATATCTTCGAGGGCGTTTCGGTGGTGCTGGCGGCGGGGCTGGTGGCGCTGTTCGGTGCCGGTTGGCCGGACCTGCTGGTCGCCATCGCGCTGCTGGTCGTGTTCCTGCGCTCGGCGCTGCGGGTGCTGCGCATCGCGATGACCGAGCTGCGCGCATCGCGCATTGCCAGCGGCTGAGCCGCAGCAGCTGTAACCGTCGAATCGACCCCGGACTGTACATGGTGGTGACAGCCGCTGCGCACTATCCTTGCAGGGATTATTACGGTGGATGAAGTGATGGCCCTGCATACCTGGTGGTGGTTCCTGGCGACAGTCTTCGTGCTGTGTGGCACGCCGGGCCCGAACATGCTGCACATCCTGGGTCGCAGCGTCGGCCTGGGCTTCCGTCGCAGCGTGCCGGCCATGGCCGGTTGCCTGCTGGCGATGCTGCTGGTGCTTGCGGCGTCCGCGGCTGGCCTGAGCGCGGTGCTGCGATCATCGCCGATGCTGTTCGATGTGCTGCGCTACCTGGGTGTGGCCTACTTGGCCTGGCTGGGCATCAAGGCGTGGCGGGACAGCTACCGGCAGGCGCCGGTGGCGACAGACGTCGATGCAGCAGCGCTGGCGCCGGTGCACGGTGCCTGGGCAGTGTTCCGTGGTGGCCTGCTGGTGGGGTTGAGCAATCCCAAGCTGCTGCTGTTCGCCGCCGCGTTCCTGCCGCAGTTCGTCGACCCCGCGCGTGGCCAGGCCGTGCAGTACACGGTGCTGGTGGCGACCTTCGCCACCTGCGAACTGTTCTGGTACGTGATGTATGCCGCAGGCGGGCATGGGCTGCGCCGTTGGCTGGCAAAGCCATTTGCGCAACGCTGGTTCGAACGCCTGGTCGGCAGCGTGTTCCTCGCTTTCGCAGTGGCGCTGCTGCGCTTCCGGCCGCGCTGAGCGGGTTCGTTTCACGCCGCGCCTGCGACCTGTTCACGCGTGTGGCATCGCGGCGTACCTAACCTGATCCCACCTTCAGTATTCCCGCCAGGGAGAGGATCAACATGATCAAGTGGGCCATCATTTTCGCCATCATCGGCCTGATCGCAGGTGCGCTGGGTTTCGGCGGCATCGCCGGCGCTGCCGTGGGTATCGCCAAGTTCCTGTTCTGGGCCGGCATCATCATTGCCGTTGTGCTGTTCGTGCTTGGCATGACCGTCGCCAAGAAGGTCGCCTAGCCCGGGTGTTCGTGCAGCAGCGCGTTCAATGCGCGCTGCTGTGCGAGAACAGGTTGATGACCAGCACGCCGGCACAGATCAGGCCGATGCCGATCAGCGCCGGAGCGTCCAGGCGCTGCTTGAACACCAGCAGTCCGATCAGCGAAATCAGCACGATGCCGACGCCGGACCAGATCGCATAGGCAATGCCGGTGGGGATCGACTTCATCGTCAGCGACAGCAGGTAGAAGCACACGCCGTAACCGGCAAGCGCGCCCAGCGTGGGACCGAGCCGGGTCATGCCTTCGGATGCCTTGAGCAGGGACGTGGCGATCACCTCCAGCACGATCGCACCGGCCAGGTAGACATACGGGTTCATCGAATCCTCCTCATGCCGGTTCGCACAGCTTCAGTGCCTCAAGGGCCATGGCCTGGGCATTCTGGCGCTCGTTTTCGTCCAGCGGCCGCCCATAGGCGGTGGCCCAGTAACCATCGGCAACGCAACGCGCGGCGTACAGGCGCGGATCGCTGGCTTCATCCGGGAACTCGGCGAGCATGCCGCGCAGCCACGTGCGCCAGTAGACCAGAAGCGCCGGCTCCAGCATGTTGCCCATGGTGAGCCCGATGTCGTTGATCTGCTCCTGCTGCAGCAGATGCTCGAAATTCACCTGCACATAGGCACGGCTGAAGCCGCCATGGCGGCGCGGGGACTGTCGCAGCACCGCACGCACTCTGTCCTCGAAGTCGGCGATGAGCGAGGTCAGCGTCGCCTCGACCAGGTCCTGCTTGCTGCTGAAGTGATGGAACAGCGCACCCTTGCTGACACCGGCGGCGTCGGCGACGTCCTGCACGGTGAGGGCCGCCAGCCCATTCTGGCCGAGGGTATGGGCGGTCGCGTGCAGCAGTGCCTGGCGCACGCTGTCGGGCGCCTTGCGGCGCGAGCGGGGAGGGGATTCTGTCATGGGGGGAACGAAACCGACTGGACGGTATGATTGTAGCGCGAGGGCGGTGCGCCCGGCGCGCACGATCAGGTCTTGAGCTCACTGCATATAGAACGCGATGCCGGTGCCGAGCTGCAGGTCGGGGCTGTTGCGATTGAGGCCCAGGTCGAACGAGGCGTCCAACTGTACGTTCGGCCGCAGCATCCAGGTCAGCCCTGCGCCGGCGATGGCCTGGTCGGGTTGCTGGTTGGCGTGGGTGAAACCGGCTTCGAGATAGGTGCCCAGCCGCTCGGTCACGCTCAACGAAAGGCTGGGCGACCAAGTGGTGCTGCGCTGGCCGGCGCCACGCTGATGACTGCCATACAGCGCGCCGCTCCAGCGGTCGTTGAAGCTGTGCTCGACGCTGGCGGCCAGCGCGTACTGGCGGCCGTCGCTGAAGGCTGCATCGCCACGCGCGATCACCCCGCTGGCCAGCAGCGCCCACGCCGTGCGCTCGGTACTGCCGGGACCTGCCCATTTCACTCCGACGGTGCTGTCGCCGGCGCCGCGCTGCTGCGTGCGCGGCATGTCGGGGCCACGTTCTCGCTGACGCTGCCATGGCGTGGACGCCAACTGCAGTTCCCAGCCCGGAGCCAGCCCGGTGCGCAGCAGCAGGTCGCTGGACAGCGTCGTCGTGCGCAGGCCGTCGCGATCACGCTCACGTTGATAACTGGGCAGGCCCAGTTCGACGGCAAGGCCGCCACGCGGCACCGTGTCGGTGCCGAAGCCGATGCCGGGACGATCGAAGCTGGGAGGTTCCGCGCCCAGCACCGGGGTACTGGCCAGCGACAGGGCGATCAACAGGGTGTGGCGCATGCGGGTTCCGTCTCGCAGGGGGTCTTCAGCATGCCCGGCGATACCGTGCGCGCGGCGTGAGCCGCACCGCTCAGTCGCTGATGCGGGCGAAACGCGCCTGCGGGCCGTGCTCGCCGGGCACCTGCTCAATGAACATCGCATAGGGCCGCACCCACAGACCGCCCTCGCCATACAGAGCGCGGTAGAGAACCATCGGCTGCAGCGTCTCACTGCTGCGGACGATGTCGATCACTTCGTACTCGCCACCTTTGAAGTGGCGGTAGCGGCCAGGTGCCAGCGCGGGCAGCGGGGTCAGGTCGGTCATTGGTGGGCCCGTTACCTGCGTGCCGGCGACGCCGGGGTGGCGCAGTAGGCATCGATGGCTTCGGCGGTGTTGGCCAGGCCCTGCGCCTGTGCCAGTTCCCACGGGCGCTCGCAGCGCTGGCTGCGTTCGCACCACTGATAGCCGGCCGAACCGATGCAACCGTGCGCATCGCGATCGCCACCAACCACGGGTGTGGCGGCGTCATGGGTGACTGGTTTTTCCGGGCTGGCACACGCGGCCAGAGCCAGCAGCGGGATCAGCATCAGGACTTTCATGGGCGCGGCTCCGTGCCGTAAACCGACAGTCTGTTCGGTCCCGGCAGCAGCGGCAAGCATCGCTGGCCGATCCTCAACTCAGCGATGCGCGGACCAGTTCCTCGATCAATACCACGTAGCTGGCGGCGAAATAGAACTTCAGCAGCGTCGAACGCTGCAGTGGAAGCGAGGTGCGCATGTGGAAGGGGCCCCTGTTGATGACGATAGTGTGAAGCGCGGCTGACTTCGTGACAAGGGTCACGGAACGGGTTTCCTAAATGGCCTCAGGGATGTGATGGGGGGCGCTTTCTGAGGCGATGGTGGGGAGTTTTCGGATAAATCCGATAGGTCTTCTCCGGGGCGCTGGCTAGGCTGGTCGGGCATCGGAGATCGGCCTTGCGCCGGTCCCCGATTTCCCAGAACCGCAGGAGCCCACCATGGTCATCACTGTCCAATGCACCGCCCAGCGCTGGTCCGTCCTGGATCCGCAGACACGCGCGACCGAAGTGTTCAGCACCGGTGCGGCCGCCTTCGATGCCGCTGCCTCGCGGGCCAGCGAGCATCACTGCCGTACCGGCCAGCACAGCACCGTGCGCGTGGAAGCGCTGGGCACTGCGGTCGACGCGCTGCACTTCGGCCGCTGAGCCACCGCAGCCGCAGTCAGTTGCGGTTGGGTTGGTTGAATGGGGGAAAAACCGCCGTCGCGGCTCCCTCTGTGCGCAACGCCGGGAATCCCTGATGCTTGCCTCCACCGTATTCACCTGGAGACAAGGGATGGGCAAGGGACTCACTTGGCGCACCGTGGCGTGCGCCGTGTTGCCGATGATGGCTGCCGCTGGCGGCGTGCAGGCGCAGAACTTTGGCTACGACGATCGCTACGATGATCGTGGTGGCAATGGCATCGTGCGCTGCGAATCGATCAAGAACCGCAGCAACGAGTGCCGGCTGGAAGGGCGTGCGCGCATGATCCGCCAGTTGTCCGGCTCCCCCTGTGTGGAAGGTGAGACCTGGGGCCAGTCCCGTTACGGTGTCTGGGTTACCCAGGGCTGCCGTGCCGAATTCGTCGGTGAATACCGGCGGCCGGGCGGTGGCGGCGGTGGTTGGGGTGGCGGTGGTGGCAACGGCTGGGGCGGAAGCCAGTGGGGTGGTGGTGGCCAGGTGATTGCCTGCCATTCCAATGACCGGCGCCAGCAGTACTGCGATGCGCAGGTTCGTCGCGGCGTGCGTCTGGTACGACAGGAATCGCGCAGTGCCTGCATCGAAGGCCAGACCTGGGGCTGGGACCGCCGTGGCATCTGGGTCAGCAATGGCTGCAGGGCCCAGTTCCAGGTGAACTGAGCGGCTGTCGCAATCGGCTCAAGATCAGAAAAATCTGATAGCGATCACACTTCTTTCCTCGTATTGTCGACTCCCGGGACGCCTTGCGCGTCCCGGTTCGCACTGGCCATTCCTGTCGCGCCTGGTGCGGTCATTCTCTCGTCGTCGATACGCTGTTCAAGGAGTGAGCAACGCATGTTGATCCGACTGCAATGTGAGCAGCGCCAATGGCGCGTGCTGCACCCGGACAAGCCGGAGCCGATCGAGTTCCGCGATGGCGTCCGTGCCTTCGATTTCGCCGAAACCCTGGCCCGCCTGCATTTCACCGATACCGGCCAGCGCGCCTCGGTGCGGGTGGAGTCCAGCGGTGCGTTTGTCGAGGCGATCAGCTACGGCTGAGCACGCCGCGTGTCGGCACGGTCCGCGCCATCCACGCATGGCGTGGATCTGCTTTTGCGCCACCAGCAATCTGGTAGATCCACGGCATGCGTGGATGAGGAACCTGGGGAGCCACGCATGGCCTGGCCCCACCAGACCCCTGCAACGCTCTCAGCCCGCCGCGCTCAACGGCGGGTTGCCGGCGGCCAGCTGCGGCCAGCGCTTGAGCAGGGCCGCACGGATGCCGGCCGCATCGATGCCGGCCTCGGCCAGCAGGTCCTCGCGGCTGGCGTGATGCTGGAAGGCATCGGGCAGGCCCAGGTGCAGGATCGGACGCAGCACGTCCTCGGCATTGAGCAGTTCGGCCACGGCCGAACCTGCGCCGCCCGCCACCACGTTGTCTTCGATCGTCACCAGGGCGTCGTGCTGGTTGGCCATGGCAAGTACCAGTTCGCGATCGAGTGGCTTGATGAAACGCATGTTGACCACGCTCAAACCCAGTTCGCGACCCACCTGTTCGGCGGCGGCGACGGTGCTGCCGAACGCGAGCAGGGCGACGCGGTTGCCTTGCAGGCGCAGCTCGCCCTTGCCGATCGGCAGGGTCGACAGATCGCTGCCGGCATCCACGCCGGTACCGCTGCCGCGCGGGTAGCGCACCGCAGCCGGGCCGGGGTGCTGCAGGCCGGTGCTGAGCATCTGCCGGCACTCGGCCTCGTTGGAGGGCGCCATCACCACCATGTTCGGCACGCAGCGCAGGAAGCTGAGGTCGAGGTTGCCGGCGTGGGTTGCACCATCCGGGCCGACGACGCCGGCGCGATCGATCGCGAACAGCACATCCAGGTCCTGGATGGCCACGTCATGCACCAACTGGTCGTACGCGCGCTGCAGGAAGGTGGAATAGATCGCCACTACCGGCTTGCCGCCCTGGGTGGCCATGCCTGCGGCCAGGGTCACCGCGTGCTGCTCTGCGATGGCCACATCGAAGTAGCGCTGCGGATATTCCCTGCTGAAGCGCACCAGGCCCGAGCCTTCGCGCATTGCCGGAGTGATGCCATACAGACGCGGCTCGGCTGCGGCGGCGTCACACAACCAGTCGCCAAACACATCGGTATAGGTGGGCTTCTTCGCGCCGGTCTTGGCCACCAGGCCCTTGTCCGGATCGAACGGGCCCACCGCGTGGTAACCGATCTGGTCGCCTTCGGCCGGCTCGTAACCCTTGCCCTTGGTGGTCATCACATGCAGCAGCTTCGGGCCCTTGGAGGCACGCAGCGTTTTCAGCGCGGACAGCAGCGCCGGCAGGTCATGGCCATCGATCGGGCCGGTGTAATGGAAGCCCATTTCCTCGAACATCGTGGACGGCACGAACATGCCCTTCCAGTGTTCTTCCCAGCGCTTCACGAAACGCGCGGGATTGTTCTTCTTGTCGCCGAGGATCTTCTTGCCGCCTTCGCGCAGCGCATTGAGCGTGCGGCTGCCGGTGGCGCGGCCGAGCATCTTGGTCAGCCCGCCCACTGCCTCGGAGATCGACATGTTGTTGTCGTTGAGGATCACCAGCAGGTTCGGTTCCGGTTCCATGCCGCCGGCGTGCATCAGCGCTTCGAACGCCATGCCGGCGGTCATCGCACCGTCGCCGATCACGGCCACGACCTTGCGATCATCACCTTCGGTCTGGCGCGCGATGGCCATGCCCAGTGCCGCCGAGATCGAGGTCGAGGAGTGGCCGACACCGAAGGTGTCGTACTCGCTTTCCTCGCGCTTGGGGAACGGCGCGACGCCATCCTTCTGCTTGACGGTATGGATCTCGTCGCGGCGACCGGTGAGGATCTTGTGCGGATAGGTCTGGTGGCCGACGTCCCAGACCAGCTGGTCGACCGGGGTCTGGTACAGGTAGTGCAGGGCCACGGTGAGCTCGATCACGCCCAGGCCGGCGGCGAAATGGCCACCGCTTTTGCCGACCGATTCGATCAGGTAGGCACGCAGTTCATCGGCAACCGCCGTCAGTTCGGATTCGTCGAACGTGCGCAGGTCATCCGGTGTCTGGATGCGCGCGAGGCGGGGATAGCGGGCAGAGTCGATCATCATGTTCGCACTTGTTCTGAACGCCCATTTTCGCCCTCAAACGGGGGTGGGGCAAGCAAACGCCGCCGCCCGTGACAGGACGGTGAGGGTTGCATTCCCGGATGTTCAGGTGCAGAGCTTGGAGCGCTTGGGCAGCTGGGCCCTCAGGAACGCCATCTGGTCGGCCAGGATGTTGCGGTTGGACAGGATCAGGTGCTCGATCCAGCTCGGCCGGTACGGCACCGCCAGCAGCGGCATGCCGGCCTGTTGCGGGGTGCGGTCGCTCTTGCGCGAATTGCAGTGGAAGCAGGCGGTGACTACGTTTTCCCAGGTGTCCAGGCCGCCTTTGGACAAGGGCATGACGTGGTCGCGGGTCAGAGTCGGGCGTCCGAACTGCTGTCCACAGTAAAGACAGAGATGGGCATCGCGGGCGAACAGGGCCGGGTTGGTCAGGTTCGGTGTCGGGTCCAGTGCACGCGAGCGGGCATGGCCGCGCGCGGCGATGATCGGGTGCAGGTCCATTCCGCTCTGCATGCCACTGCGACGATTGGTCCCACCGTGGATGTGCAGGCAGGGATCGCCGAGGGTCCAGGCGACGGCATCGCGGGCGTAGAGGCAGGCGGCGTCCTGCCAGGTGATCCAGTCCAGGACCCGGCCATGACCATCCAGTGAGAGCAGCCGGACCGTGCCGGGGCGATGCAGCGTCGTGGCGTTGGGCGATGCTTCGGCGCCCGGAGCAGAAAACGGAGCTCCGGCTTCGATCAGACCCAAGCGTGTAGTGTCTGTCTCCATCGGGAAAACAGCTTATACCTGAATCATTGCGATTTGGGTATCGCCCGGAGGGCGTAACCCAAATCGCAATGATTCAGGTCCGCGCATTCTTCCTATTCCCCGCGCCTGTCGGCGCGCCCCCTTTAACAAAAGGGGGCTTTTCTCCAGAGGCATTACGGGTGGTTTCCATCCACGCTTGGCGTGGATCTACCGGGAAAATGTAGAAGGCGGGGTGGGGCCGGTTGCGGGGGCGTGAGCGCCATGGATGGCGCGATCGAGGCTACAGGGACGTACTTGCGCCGTCCCCCGCAATTGGACCCACCCCGCCATCCCGCAGGAAACCAGCTGTTGCTGTTGCTCCAGCTGTTGCAGTTGCCGGCCAGCGGCCGGCACTACCGTGGGTGCCGGGTGCCGACTGCGGCCCGGCTCAGGCGCCGAAGCGTTCGTCGTCCATTGCCATCAGCGGTGCGGCGCCCGCCTGGATGGCGGCGGCGTGGCTGAGGGTGCGCGGCAGCACGCGGGCGAAGTAGAAGCGCGCGGTCTCGCGCTTGCCCTGGGCGAATGCTGCGCCGTGTGCGCTGGCATCGGCGGCGGCAACGCTGCGGGCCCACCAGTAGGCCAGCACCACATAACCCGAATAGAACAGGTAGTCGTAGCTGGCCGCGCCCAGTTCGTCCGGATTGGCGGCCGAACGCTGCAGCACGTCCATCGTCAGCTTGCCCCACTCGGCGGCCTTGGCGCGCAGCGGGCCGATGAACTCGGCCAGGCTCTCGTTGCCTTCATTCGCCTTGGCGAACGCCTCGATCTCGGCCAGCATCAGCTTCAGGCCAGCGCCTTGGCTGGACGCGGTCTTGCGGCCGATCAGGTCCAGCGCCTGGATGCCGGTGGTGCCTTCATACAAGGTGGTGATGCGGGCATCGCGGGCCAGCTGTTCCATGCCGTGCTCGCGGATGTAGCCGTGGCCGCCGAAGCACTGCAGGGCGTTGTAGGTGTTCTCGATGCCCCATTCGGTCTGGCAGGCCTTGGAGATCGGGGTCAGGAAGCTCACCAGGGTGTCAGCGCGCTCGCGTTCACCGGCATCGTCTGCATGGTGGGCGACGTCGATCAGGGTGGCCGCATGCAGGGCCAGCAGGCGGCTGCCTTCCACCAGCGACTTGATGGTCAGCAGCATGCGACGCACGTCCGGATGCACCAGGATCGGGTCGGCCGGCTTGTCCGGGAACTTGGCGCCGCTGAGCGAACGCGACTGCAGGCGCTCGCGGCTGTACTTCAGCGCGTTCTGGTAGGCGCGCTCGGACAGGCCGATGCCCTGCAGGCCGACACCCAGGCGAGCAGTGTTCATCATGGTGAACATCGCCTGCAGGCCCTTGTGCGGCTGGCCGACCAGGTAGCCTTGGGCGCCATCGAAATTCATCACGCAGGTGACCGAGCCCTTGATGCCCATCTTGTGCTCGATCGAGCCGCAGCGCAGCGCGTTGCGCTCACCGACGTTGCCGTCGCGGTCGACCTTGAACTTCGGGGTGACGAACAGCGAGATGCCCTTGGCGCCCGGGGGGGCATCGGGCAGCTTGGCCAGCACCAGGTGCACGATGTTGCCGGTCAGGTCGTGCTCGCCGGCGGTGATGAAGATCTTGGTGCCGGTGATCGAATAACTGCCATCGGCGTTCGGCTCGGCCTTGGTCTTGAGCAGGCCCAGGTCGGTGCCGCAATGCGGCTCGGTCAGGCACATGGTGCCGGTCCAGCGGCCTTCGATCAGCGGCTTCAGGAAGGCCTCGTGCTGCCAGGCTTCGCCGTGCTGCTTCAGCGCTTCGATGGCGCCGTGCGACAGCAGCGGGAAGTTGCCCCAGGCCAGGTTGGCGGCGTTGATCATTTCATTGAGCGGCACGCCCAGCGTGTGCGGCAGGCCCTGGCCGCCCAGTTCCGGCGATGCGGTCAGGCCGGTCCAGCCGCCGTCGACGAACTGGTCGTAGGCCTGCTTGAAGCCGGGTGGCGTGGTCACTTCGCCGCTGGCCTGGTCGAGCACGCAGCCGATCTCGTCGCCCACGCTGTTAAGCGGGGCCAGCACGCTGGCGCTGAAGCGGCCGGCTTCTTCCAGCACGGCATCGACGACATCGGCGGTGGCGTCGGTGAAGCCAAGACGGGCGAACAGCGGCTCGACCTTCAGCACATCGTGCAGGCCGAAACGAAGGTCGGAAAGCGGGGCGGTGTAGCTGCTCATCGGTGCGTCTCGATTTGATCAGTAACAGGGGGAGCGGCGCGATGCGTCGCGGCGGAAAGCGGAGATCAGCGCAGCACGCCGGGCAGGCCCGGGGCTTGGTTGAGCGTGCTGCGGCTGTTGATATCGAAGGTGCGCTGCTTCTTTTCCTGCGGCGTGGCCGACACCGTGCCCTTCAGGCTGTAGGCGAGGGTGCGGTTGCTGGCCAGTGCGTCGGCGATCACCAGGCGTGCGGCCGGGCTGGGCTTGAAGTTCACGTTGATGACATCGGCAGAGACGCCGCCGATGGAGATGCCCGGCTTGGCCGACAGCGGGCCGGCCTCGGTGTCGCCGATGGTCAGGGCCAGTGCGACGTCGTCGAAAGTCATCGGCATCGAACTGTAATTCTGCAGGCGCAGGGCGACAGTCCAGTCGCCATTGGCCTGCACGGTCAGCTGCTGCAGGCTCGCGGCCGGTTCCGAAACACGCTTGACGATGCCATCGCCGCAAGCGACCAGGGTCAGGGTGCACAGGACGATCAAGACGGTACGGAAGCGGTGGAACATGGGCGCAGGTCCTCTGAAGGCGGTGCGTGGGATAAGCATACTACGGCGTATGGTGGAAAAGGTCGCCCGCGGCGACCGGCCACAGAGGGTAGCGCGTGAAGATGCACGCGAGGCGTGCGCGATGCTGGATTGCAGACGTTGCGTGCGCCGTTGGGCGGCGCCTCAGTCGGCGGGCGCGTCGCGTACGGGCGCGTCGTGCACGGGCGCCATCAGACGCAGCGTCGCCAGGTCGTAACCCATCGCTTGCGCCTTCGCCTTGAGCTGGTCGAACAGGGCGCGGTCCATCTCCGGCAGGCGCGCGAGGATCCACAGATACCTGCGGCCGGGTTCACCGACCATCGCCCACTGGTAGTCCGGGTCCAGCGCGATCACCCAGTAGTCGGCCCAGACCAGAGGCACCCAGCTAAGCCAGTCGGGAACGAAGCGTACCTGCAGCTGGCCGGGTTGCCCGGCAACGGGCCGCGCCACACCCTCGGCGACAATCCGCTCGCCATCGGCCTTGCGGCAGGCGTTGGTGACGCTGATCCGGCCATCGCGGCGCAGCCCGTAGTTGGCAGTGATCTCGCCCACGCATTGCTTCTGGAACGACACCGGCAGATGGGCGATCTCGTGCCACTGGCCGGCATAGCGATCGATGTCCAGTTCGCTGACCGCGCGCACGGGCTCGGCAGCGAGTGCCGGTGCGGCGAAAAGCAGCAGGCAGGCGAGCAGGGCAGGGTGCAAGCGCATTGGTCGGCTCCGGGCAGGAGTCTGGAGCGTAGGTTGCACAGCACGCGGAGGTGTGAATGTTTCGTCAACCCACGTGCCGCATCCGCGCAGGATCGATGCGGCGCGATCCATGTCGTGCGTGGACGGAACGTCACGGACAAAAAAAGACCTGCATTTCTGCAGGTCTTCGAACATGGTGGCCGAGGACGGAATCGAACCGCCGACACGGGGATTTTCAATCCCCTGCTCTACCAACTGAGCTACTCGGCCATGTAGAAAAAAAAGACCCGCATTTCTGCAGGTCTTCGAAAGTGGTGGCCGAGGACGGAATCGAACCGCCGACACGGGGATTTTCAATCCCCTGCTCTACCAACTGAGCTACTCGGCCACTTGTTTCGTTGCAGCGATGTCGCTGCCGAGGACGCGCATATTACGGACGTAGGACAGGTTCGGCAAGCGTTTTGGAAAAAAACCTTCACATTGGTGTCTGCGGCCGGCGGAAGGCCCTGCAAGTGATTGATCCTGCGTTGAGCCGGCTCGACCGGGATCGCCGGACGCGGAAAACAGCAGCCCGCCGCTGGCGCCAAAGCTGACGGGGCAAGCGATGCAGGGACGGAGCAGGGAAGGCACCGATGGAACGCTGTTTTCATGGCACCCACGAGGGCAGGGCGCGGCGTACTGTCGCGGTTCCCCTCCCGATGCTGCCCGCAGCAGAGCCATTGGACATGTCCGATTCAACCACCCGCATCGTGCTTGCCTCGCGCCCCCAAGGTGCGCCGGTCGCCGCCAATTTCCGCCTCGAACAGGTGCCGCTACCGGCATTGGCCCCGGGCCAGGTGCTGCTGCGCAACCGCTACCTGTCGTTGGATCCGTACATGCGCGGACGCATGGACGATGGCCCGTCGTACGCACCGCCGGTGGCAGTGGATGCGGTGATGGAGGGCCAGACCGTGGCCGAGGTGCTGCAGTCGCAGGCGCCTGGCCTGGCGGTGGGCGAGCTGGTGCTGGCCCCCGGTGGCTGGCAGACGCATGCCGTGGTGGCGGGTGATGCGATCAGCCGGCACCTGGATCCGGCCGGGCTGCCGCTGAGCACAGCGTTGGGCGTGTACGGCATGCCGGGGTTCACCGCGTACTCCAGCCTGATCGAAATCGGCAAGCTGCAACCCGGCGAGACCCTGGTGGTGGCCGCTGCAAGTGGACCGGTTGGCGCCACCGTGGCCCAGTTGGCCAAGCTGCAGGGCGCGCGGGTGGTTGCCATCGCCGGCGGTGAGGCCAAGCGTGCCTATCTGGAAACACTGGGCGTGGACGTGGCGCTGGACCATCGCGCCTCTGGTTTTGCCGAACAGCTGCGCGCTGCCGTGCCGGATGGCATCGACGTGTACTTCGAGAACGTGGGTGGCCATGTGCTCGATGCCGTGCTGCCGCTGCTCAATGATTTCGCGCGCATTCCGGTGTGCGGCACCATCGCCACCTACAACGCCCGCGGCGTCGCGCAGCCCGGACCGGATCGGCTGCCTGCGCTGTTCAGCCAGATCCTGCGCCAGCGCCTGACCGTGCGTGGCTTCATCGTGCATGACTTCAAGCATCTGTGGCCGGAATTCGAGCGCGACATGCCGCAGTGGCTGCGCGATGGGCGCATCAAGTACCGCGAAGACGTCGTGCAGGGCCTGGAAAATGCACCCGAAGCCTTCTTCGGCCTGCTGCAGGGGCGCAACTTCGGCAAGCTGGTGGTGAAGCTGGATTGAGCGACCGCGTCTTGAAGGCACCGGAACATTCCGGTGCCTGCCTTCTTCTAACGCACGCCTTTCGTTGGCCTACTGGGCGAAACGCAGCTGATTGGCGGCGCGTATCTGGATCTGGTGGATGTTGAACGGGTGGCGGTAATTGCCGGGGTGTGATGGCTGCACGCGCTGTTCGCAGGCAGCTGACCGTCACATCACGCAGTCGCCGCTAGCGTTGTCTGCGTCACGCTGGCCTGTTGCCGGCGCCGTCGGAGCGATGCATGAGCGAACATGACAAGAAGCCCTCCCACGCACGCGAAGGTGTGCAGGAGAGTCGGCAGGACCGGCAGCAGGATGAAGTGGCCAAGCAGCGTCCCGGCCAGCAGGACCAGAAGGTGCGCGATGCACATTCGCGCGCGCCCGTGCGCAAGGACGGCGGGCAGGACCCGGCCTGAGCGGCTGGCCAGAACAGAAAGCCCCGGCAGTGCCGGGGCTTTCTGTTTTTCATATGGTGGAGCCAAGGAGGATCGAACTCCTGACCTCGTCATTGCGAACGACGCGCTCTCCCAGCTGAGCTATGGCCCCATGGGGGTGTTGCATCCCGTGGGCAGCGGAGCTGGCGCCACGTGACGACCCTAGCATAGCGCTGGCCGGTGCCGGCTGCAAAGGGGCGGGCCGGACACAGCGGCGCAGGTGCTCTGCGCCGCTGCAGGCCTGGCTCAGGGCAGCAGGGCCGCCGCGCGCTGGATCGCGATGTCGGTCGCCGCCGACACACCATGCAGGTGGATGCAGGCGTGGATCATCCCCGGCAGGCGCTCCTGCGTGCAGTCCACACCCGCTTCCCGCAGATTGGCGGCGTACTGTTCAGCTTCGTCGCGCAGCGGATCGAACTCACAGCTCAGCACCGTGGCCGCCGGCAGGCCACGCAGATCGCGGGCGTGCAGGGGCGAAGCCAGCGCCTGTCGGCGGTCACTGTCGCCGAGGTAGGCCTGCCAGCAGCGCTGCATCAGTTCAGCGCTGAGGTAGTAGCCGTCGGCGAACTCGCGGTAGGAGCCGCTGGCCATGGTGGCATCCAGTGCCGGGTACAGCAGCAGTTGATGCGATGGCAACGGCAGTCCCTGATCGCGCAGCAGCAGGCAGCACGCGGCGGCGAGATTGCCGCCGGCGCTGTCGCCGCCGATGACCAGCCGTGCCGGATCAAGACCCAGCGCGGCGGCATGGGCCTGCAGCCACAGCCACGCATCGGCGACGTCGTGCAGCGGCGTCGGGAACGGATGCTCCGGCGCCAGGCGATAGCCGACGGCAGCGACGACATGGCCGCTGGCATTGGCCAGGGCCCGGCAGGGGCCGTCATAGACCGCCAGCGAGCACTGGAACCAACCACCGCCGTGGGCGAACAACAGGGCAGGGCGCAGCTCGGTGCCGTTGGCTGTGGGCGTATACAGGCGCACGACCAGCGCATAACCGTCGCGCGCGCTGATGACGTGCTCCACGACATGCGATACCGCCTCGGTGGCACCCTGCAGCGTGGGCAGCGCCTGCTCGCTCAGTGCGCGCAGTTCGAGCAGATCGTCTGGCAGCGGTTGCGCCGCCACCGCATCGACGAAAGACTGCAATGCAGGTTCAAGCGGCATGGTCAGCCTCCTGCAGGAACGGCAGCAGCTGGGCGAGGAAGGCGTCCGGTGCCTCTTCCATGATGAAGTGGCCACACCCCGGCACGACGCTGCCGCGCAGGTCATCGGCGTGCGGCTGCAGGGTCAGCATGGGGGCATTGCCGGTGGCGTGCTCGGCGCCGATGGCCAGCACCGGCATCGTCAACCGGCGTTGTGCGCGGAGCTGGTTCTGGCGGATGGTTTCCGGAATCGCACGGTACCAGGCAAACCCTGCACGCAACGCGCCGGGGCGGCTGTAGGCGGCGATGTAGGTTTCGCTGGCCACCGCGTCGCGCCGGTACGACCAGCGGTCGAACATGAAGTCCAGGTAGGCACGTTCGCGACCGGTGATGAGGGCCTCGGGCAGATCGGCCACCTGGTTGAACATGAAGTGCCACAGGAAGATGTTGTCGGCCGGCGCGGCGAAGATGCCCGGCTCGGGTGCCAACCCGGGAATCACCGCCTCGGTCACGGCCAGGCGCTGCACCGCCTGCGGCTGGTCGCTGGCCAATGCATAGGCGATCCACATGCCGATGTCATGGCCGACCACCTGATAGCGCTCGTGGCCCAGCGCCTGCATGGTCTGGTGCAGTACTGCGGCGGCGCTGCCGGTGTCGTAGCCGTGCGCAGGGCGATCGGATTCGCCGATGCCGGGCGGGTCGACCGCGATCGCTTCGAAGCCGGCCTCGGCCAGCGCATGCAGCACGTGGCGCCAGGCGTACCAGGTCTGCGGCCAGCCGGGAATCAACAGCACCGGTTGACCGCTGCCGGCGGAGACGCAATGCACGCGCTGGCCGTCGATGCGCAGGTAGTGGTGGCGCAGGGGGTCGTCGCCGGGGGTACCAGCGGTGGGGATGTTCGTCATGGGGATGTTCCTGTGGGGGCTCAGGCGATGCCGAGCATCTGCTGCATCTGGGCGCTGCTGATCGGCGCGCCGGCGAAGTCGTCGAAGATCTTGTCGGTGACCGGGATGATGTGGTCGCGGATGAAGGCGGCACCTTCGCGCGCACCGGCTTCCTGGTCCTTCAGGCAGCACTCCCATTCCAGCGTTGCCCAGCCGGCGTAGTCGTACTGCGCCAACTTGGAGAAGATCGACTTGAAATCGACCTGGCCGTCGCCCAGCGAGCGGAAGCGGCCCGCGCGTTCGGTCCAGTCGGCGTAGCCACCGTAGATGCCCTGGCGACCATTGGGACGGAACTCCGCATCCTTGACGTGGAACATGCGGATCAGCGGATGGTAGATGTCCAGGAACTGCAGGTAATCCAGCTGCTGCAGCACGAAGTGGCTGGGATCGAACAGGATGCGGCAGCGCTCGTGCTGGCCCACACGCTCGAAGAAGCGTTCGAAGCTGGTGCCATCGTGCAGGTCTTCGCTGGGATGGATTTCGTAGCAGAGGTTGATGCCGTTGTCCTCGCAGGTATCGAGGATCGGCCGCCAGCGGCGTGCCAGCTCATCGAATGCGGCATCGATCAGGCCCGGCGGACGCTGCGGGAAGGGGAACAGGTAGGGCCAGGCGAACGAGCCGGAGAAGGTGCCCATGTCCTGCAGCCCGAGCCGGCGCGAGGCGCGGGCGGCCAGATGCAGCTGCTGCTGTGCCCATTCGCTGCGTGCCTGCGGATTGCCGCGCAGTGCTTCCGGTGCGAAACCATCGCACAGCTCATCGTAGGCCGGATGCACCGCCACCAGCTGGCCCAGGATGTGGGTGGTCAGCTCGCTGACCTGCAGGCCGTGCTCGGCCAGGGTGCCACGCAGGTCATCGCAGTAGTCCTGGCTGTCGGCGGCGGTGGCCAGGTCGAACAGGCGCGCGTCCCATGCCGGAATCTGCAGGGCCTTGAAACCATGACCGGCCGCCCAGGCGGCGATGCCGGACAGGCTGTCGAACGGCGCCTGGTCGCCAGCGAACTGCGCCAGATGCAGGCTGGGGCCTTTGAGGGTTTGCATGTGTTGCTCCAATTGTTTGTCGGTCGACAAAGAATAGGCGCGTGCATCGGGATGGTCAACACCCGCGTTACACTGCGCGCCTCAGAACGGCAGGCAGGCAGATGGCAGGGCGACCGCGCGAATTCGACAGGGACCAGGCATTGCGCAAGGCGATGCTGCTGTTCTGGCAGCACGGCTATGAGGGCACCTCGATGTCGGCCCTGGTCGAAGCGCTTGGCATTGCCTCGGCGCGCATCTACGCCGCGTTCGGCAGCAAGGAGCAGCTGTTCCGCGAAGCGGTGGCGCTGTACGAGGAAGGCGAGGGCGGCTTCGCGCCGCGCGCGCTGGAGCAGGCGTCACTGCGCGATGCGATCGGCAGCATGCTGCGGGATGCCGTGTTGACCTACACCCGTCGCGGTCGTCCGCATGGCTGCCTGGTAGTGTCCTCGGCCAGCAGCGTGTCACCGGATGGCGAGGGCGTACGCGACTGGCTGGCCAGCCACCGCCGCCAGCGCACGGCGGCGATCATCGCGCGGCTGCAGCAGGCGCAGGCGGCTGGCGAGCTGGCGGCCGATCTATCCGTGCAGGCGCTGGGCGATCATTTCGCCACGGTGCTGCATGGCATCTCGGTGCAGGCGCGAGACGGCATCAGCCGCGAACGCCTGCTGGCGATGGTCGAGGTCGCGCTGGCGCCGTTACCGCAGCACGGCTGAGGCCGGACTGTGCCGAAAAAGGCCTGATACCCCTGCTGTCTGCCGGCGCAACGAAATTGTAACAATTTGGAGGATAATGGCCGCTTGCGCAGTTTTCCTCCTATTTGCCGCCCGGTCAGCGCAGGCCGCACGGACGCCTCCTCAGAGCTTTCGATGCCTTCCCATTCCGATTCCCGCCGTTCGTCGGGCATGTCGTCCTCCTTCGTTTCCTTCCGTCGCCATCCGCTGGCCCTGGCCTGTGCAGGCCTGGCGCTGGCTGCCAGCTTCGGTGCTGCCGCGCAGGACAGTGCACCGACCCCGACCGGGCTGGACACCATCACCGTGACCGCCGAGCACCGCGAGCAGAACCTGCAGGAAGTGCCGGTGTCGGTAGGCGTGGTGCAGGGCGAGCGCATGCGCGACTTCACCGCCGGCGGCGACGACACCCTGCTGGCGCTGTCCGGCCGCGTGCCGAGCCTGTATGCGGAAACCACCACCGGCCGCATCTTCCCGCGCTTCTACATCCGCGGCCTGGGCAACATCGATTTCTACCTCGGTGCCTCGCAGCCGGTGTCGATCATCCAGGACGACGTCGTGCTGGAGCACGTGGTGCTGAAGTCCAACCCGGTCTATGACGTGGACCAGGTGGAAGTGCTGCGCGGTCCGCAGGGCTCGCTGTTCGGCCGCAACACCACCGCCGGCATCGTCAAGTTCGACACCCTCAAGCCGACCCAGGACTACAGCGGTCGCGTCAGCGCCAGCTATGCCTCCTACAACAGCGTGTCGATCGACGGTGGCTTCGGCGGCCCGATCAACGACATCGCATCGTTCCGCGTGTCGGCGCTGTACCAGCACCGCGACGACTACGTCGACAACACCTACACCGGCCCCAGCGCCGATGGCACGGTCAGCCCGAAGAAGAACGCCATGGGCGGCTTCGACGACCGCAACGTGCGCGCGCAGCTGCTGCTGACCCCGAGCGACCAGTTCTCGATCCTTGCTTCGGCCCACGCCCGCGACTACGAAGGCACCTCGACCCTGTTCCTGCGCAACGCACTGACCAAGGGCTCGAACAAGACCGACGTGCCGCGTGACCAGGTCGCCTACGACGAGGCCGACAACAACCCGCAGGCGTACAAGACCTACGGCGGTTCGGTGAAGGCGCGTTATGACTTCGGCGCGATCGACTTCACCTCGATCACCGCTTACGAGACCACTTCCGGCTACAGCCGCGGTGACACCGACGGCGGCGCTGCGGTCAACTTCCCGGTCAATGGCGTGCCGAACGGCTACGGCCAGTCGATGGGCCAGATCCGTGACCTGGACCAGTGGACCCAGGAGTTCCGCCTGGCCAGCCATGACGACAGCGCCCTGCAGTGGCAGGCCGGTGCGTTCTACTTCAACGGCAGCGACACCACCGACTTCTACCAGCGCGGCTGGTTCCTGAAGGGCGCTGCGCGCAACCCGAACAACTGGGTGCGCCTGCGCAACAAGAACACCTCCTGGGCCGGTTTCGGCCAGCTGAGCTACGCCTTCACCGACAAGTTCACCGTCACCGCCGGCCTGCGCCAGACCCGCGATGAGAAGCACACCCGTCTGCTGAAGACGGCCGATACCGCTGCCGGCCTGGTCACCTACAAGGGCCGCACCGACGTCAAGATGACCGACACCACCCCGAGCTGGGATCTGAGCGCGATGTATCAGATCACCCCGGACGTGAGCGTCTATGCGAAGGTCGCCCGCGGCTTCCGTGGCCCGACCATCCAGGGCCGTTCGGCGGTGTTCAATGCCGACTTCACCACCGCCGATTCGGAAACGATCCTGTCCTGGGAAGCGGGCGTGAAGAGCAGCCTGTGGGACAACCGCCTGCGCCTGAACGCCACCGCGTTCACCTACACCGTCAACGACATCCAGCTCAACGGCAACGATTCGGACGGCAACGGCGTGCTGTTCAACGCCGACAAGGCCAAGGCCTACGGCTTCGAAGCGGACATGGAGCTGCGCCCGATCCAGAACCTGACCCTGAGCGCCGGCCTGAGCCTGCTGCACAGCGAGATCAAGGACAAGCGCGTCTACGCGCAGGTCTGCGGCCTGAACGGCCAGGTGGTGTGCACGGTGAACGATCCGACCATCAAGGTCGGTGCCAACACCTTCGCGCAGATCGATGGCAACCCGCTGCCGAACGCACCGAAGTACAACATCAACCTGGCAGCGCGCTACGACTTCCCGGTCAGCGACGCGGCCACGATGTTCGTGTCCACCGACTGGAACAAGCAGGGCTACACCAGCTTCGTGCTGTACGACAGCAAGGAGTTCAACTCCAAGGGTGATTTCGAGGGTGGCCTGAAGATCGGCTATTCAGGCAACTACGGTGCCTACGAAGTGGCGCTGTTCGCGCGCAACATCACCAACGAGAAGAACCTCAAGGGTGTGATCGAGAACTACATGGCCGCGGTCTACAACGAACCGCGCACCGTGGGTGTTTCGCTGAACATGAACTGGTAAGCCGCATCGGCCGGTATCGCACGCGATACCGGCACCCTTGCACTTTCCTGCAGACGCCCTGCCTGTGCAGGGCGTCTGTCGTTGGCCTGCGGCTGGTTCAGACCGGGTGCACGTCGTGCCGGTCCGGTACTGCATCCAGGCCGAAGGTCAGCTGCCAGCTGCGCAGGTCCACTTTGTCGCGGTCGCGGGCTTGCTGACGCGCTGCACGGCTGGCACCAAACAACTTGCCCTGCCCATCGATCAACGGGCGCATGCGCAGCACCTCCGCGTTGTCCGGCTCCGCATCGGCGGCCCGGTCAAGCCAGGTCTTGGCCAGGAAGGCATTGGCAGGCACACCATTGCCGAAGTGGAACACATCGGCCAGGAAGCCTGCCGCCCAGGCCTGCGTCGTGCTGTCGCCGCGCCACCACAGCGGCCCCAGCAGGTCGAACACCGCTTCGCGCTTGTCGTTGTCATCCTCGCCCTGATACAGCAGCACCGCGAGATTCATGTGTGCAGGGCGCCATACCCGGTCATGCGGCTCGGCCTCGTCCACGCAGCGCCGATACAACATGCGCGACTGCTGCTGCAGCGCGGGGTCGGGCGTCTCCCTGAAGATCTCGCCCAGCTGCCAGGCGCGGTTGTAGATCACCACCAGGTCGCCGGCAGCAATCGCACGCTCGGTCCACAGCGCCTCCTGCACGGGGTCGACGTAGGCGGGGAAGTCCTTGCCGGCCACACGCCCGCGGTACAGATCCACCAGCGATGCCATCGACCTCGGGTCGCCGGCGTGCGCGAGCTGCAGCAGCATCTGCAGACCGGCCGGCGCGGAAACCGAGCAGAACAGGTTGGCAGCCACCGTGGACAACTCCACGCCATCTTCGTCGGCCGTCGCCAGCGCTCCCTGCAGGTGCTGCGCGGCCAGGGCGCTGTCCGCGCTGAAGCCGAACAGGCCGGACTGACGACCAGCAGCCAACCACGCAAGGGCATGCGCGCTGTCGGTCCAGTCTTCGACACTGGCGAGTACCTGCGCGAACAGCGCGTCGGCGCCGTCGACGCGTGCAAAATGCGCACAGGCTTCCAGTGCGTTCATGCCCTCATCGACCACACAGCCGGGATCCAACGCGAACGCCTCTGCCAGGCAGTCACGGGCATGCGTCATCCGCATCTGGTCCCAGTTCACCTGGTTTTCCTGCGGTTCGTCGCGGCCGAGGTGGTAGTCCAGCATCGCCCGCCAGCACAGCACCTGTGCCCGCGTTGATGCATCCAGGTGCAGGTCGAGCAGGGCGCGATAGGCCTGCTCCTGTTCGGCGATGGCCTCGGCATCGTCGGCATCCGGGGCGAGCCACAGCCAGTCGCGCTCCTTGACCACACGCAGTCGATTACGCTGCGGAAGCATCAATCGTGATGCTTCGGGACCATCGATGAAGTGTTGCATCAGCGCGTGGCTGCCGCCCCAGCGCGGGTACAGGTAATACAGATAGATCTCGAGCACGTCGACATCATCGGCACGGAACGACAGCGCCAGCTCCAGCCAGTAGTCGGCGGCATACTCGAATGCTTCTTCGCTGCGGTGCGCCAGCACAGCGGGCAGGGCGGGAAGTTCATCCAAGGGGGCACCGTAGGGCGCAAGCAATGCGACCGCGGCGGCGAATGCTTCCGGGTCCTGGCGCTGCTGCGCTGTGTACAGATCGGCGCGTCCACCGCGTTGCAACTGCTGCAACCAGCGCGGCTCGCCCAGATAGCAGGCCATCCGCAGCATCCGCCCCAGTACGAAGGCGGGACGTGGATGGCGTGCGATGGTGTGCAGCCATGCGGCCAGAGCGTGGTCGCGTGCCAGCGCAGCACCGTCCCATTGCGCCTGACGGATCTTCTCGATGGTATCGGTGGAGCGGATGCGGCCGGCAACCCGGTCCCACAGCGTGCCCAGCACGGCCCACGCGTGCGGGCTGTGTGGCTGTCGTGCGCACCACTGCCGGGCCCGTTCAAGGCGGGCAGGCAGGTCCTGCGCAGGCTCAAGCAGGGTGGCGAGCAGCCAGCCATATCCAAAGCGCGGGGTGCCACCGTCGAGCCACTGTTGCTCCACCTCCCCGAGCAGGCGGTCGACATCATCGAAACGCTCCTGCTGCAGCGCATCGCGTGCTTCGCGGCGCAGGGCCATCGCTTCGTGGGGGGAATGCGGCATGGGTAACAGCGTCCTTGCAGATGATCGGACGCGCATTCTAGGCAATCCGGTGCATGCCTGTTACCGCCTGCAGTGGTGCGGCAGGACGACGCCCCGCAGGTACAGGGCGTCGCGAGGAGTCTACCTGGCGGCAGGCGCGACAGCAGGGGCCAGTTCAGCGAACAGACCGCCGAGCACGCCCATGGTGGCTGTGTCGGCCCCCATGTCTTCGGCGGCGTTGGCAATGGCGATCACGCCACTGTTCTGTGCGGGGAACAGCACCACCCAGGCCAGCCAGTTGCCATCAGAGCCGCCGTGTACCAGCACCGGGCCCTGACGGCCGGCGATCGCCGGCTGCACGCCCCAGTCCAGACCCGATGGGCTGCCCGGTTGCGCGCTCTGCATCAGCGTGTAGGACGCCGGCGTCAACAGCGTGCCCTTGCCGTGACTGCCGGCGAGCTGGTCGATGGCGAACAGTGCCAGGTCCTGCAGGCGCATGTGCAGGTTGCCGGCGGCGGTGTAGATCGGCGGTACCCCGTCATCGGCTTTCTGCGGCGCCCTGGTCACGGGTTTTCCGCCGCGGTGGCCCAGCGGCTGCCCGGCAGTGGTCGGCCCGAAGCCGGCGCCGGTCATCTGCAGCGGTTGGAACACCTCACGCTGGATCAGCGTTTCCACGTCCTTGCCGGTGGCGCGCTCGGCGATCACCGCTGCGATCAGGAAGCCGCTGTTGCTGTAAGCGAATTCGGTTCCCGGCGGGTGCACCGGCGCCTCTGACAACGCAGCCTTGATGTACGCCTCGCGCTGTACGGGCAGGGCACGCGTGTCAGTGAAGAACGCATCCAGCGCGGCACCATCGGTGAGGTTCTCCGGCAGGCCGGCGCGGTGCGACAGCAGCTGCACCAGCGTGACGTTGCGGTAGGCCGGCTGCATCTGTGCCGCCAGGTCGGGCAGCATCGTCGACAGTGGCGCATCCCATTTCAGCACGCCCTGTTCGACCAGACGCGCGATCATCGCCACGGTGATCGGTTTACCGGTCGAGCCGATCATCCAGGCATCGCCGTTGTTGGCGGCCACTTTTTCATCATTGCGGCGTAAGCCGCTGACGGCCTGCTCGGCGATCCTGCCGTCGCGGATCACCAGCACTCCCATCGCCGGCGTCGTGTTGCCCTGCAACGCCTGTGCGATGCGTGCCTGCAGGTCATCGGCGGCGCTGGCACTGGCAGCGACGCACAGGAGTGAAACGCCCAGCCATCGGCGCAGGTGGCGCATGGCCCGGGAGGAGGGAGCTGCGGTCCATTCGGAGATGATCGTGTGCATGGGAGTCCTTTGCGCAGCAGCGTGGGCAGGACCTGCGCCGACGGCATCGGCCCTGCGGGATGCGTCGTCCACCAGTGCCCTGAGCAGGCGAACGAGGTGACGTGCGATTCACTCTTGCATGCCGCCGATGCGGGCGTATGTGTCTGCAGTCATGCAGGTAAACGGCGCGGCGGGATCACGTTGGCGTGCGTACAGGATCGCGGCGGGCACTGCCCCATGCGGCGATAGGCGCCGGATGGGATTCGAGGGGAAGCAGCGCGAAGTGCCGCGCGTTGCAGGCACGCACCAGATCTTAATGCGATACCGGTGTCGGCCGTCGCCGCGCTGCATGCGCGACGACGGCAGGGGGGCTCAAGCAGCTGGCAACAGCGGTGCCAGCACCGGCTCCAGTTCCTGCTGGCGCCAGCCGGCCAGTGCAGCCGGCCACTGCTGATGCTCCAGATAGCTTTCCAGATGCTTGCGTGAGGCCAGCACGCCGTCGGCAAGGCCGAGCTCGCGGCTGCGTTCGGCCACCGCATCCTGCAGCTTCTTCAGCAGCTGCTTGCTGGCATCGCTGGCCTGCATCGCCAACGGCGCATCGGCTTCGTCGGCCAGCGGCGTGTCCAGCGCCTGCCATACCGCAGCGGCCAGCTTGCGCGGCGCCTTCGGGAACTGTTCGAACAGCTTGCTCACTGCAGCGGCATCGGCTGGCGGGGTGCGTGCCAGGGTGGCGGCCAGTTCGTTGTCCAGGATCCAGCTGCGCGGGCGGTCGCTGGCGCGCGCCTGCACGTCGCGCCAACGCAGCAGGCGCAGCAGGCGGCGCTGCGCGGGCGCGTCCAGGAACTGCGCCGAGCGCATGCCCAGGTGGGGCCAGCGGTCTTCGTCATTTGCCACGCTGGCCAGCAGGCGCTCGCCATCGTCGTGCAGCCACTGCTGGCGCCCCAGCGTTTCCAGCTTGGCGGAGATGGCGTCGTGCATCGCGAACAGATGCTCGACGTCGTCGGCGGCGTACTTCAGCTGGGAGTCCGACAACGGCCTGCGCATCCAGTCAGAGCGGGTTTCGCCCTTTTCCAGTGCCACGCCGGTGATCTCCTGCACCAGCTTCTGGTAGCCCATGCCAGCACCGATGCCAGCCAGCGCGGCGCCAATCTGGGTGTCGAACAACGGACGCGGCAGCACGCCACAGGTCCACTTGAACGCCACCAGGTCTTCGCTGGCGCTATGCATCACCTTGGTGATGGATTCATCGGCCAGCCACGGCGCCAAGGCCTCGGGCATGCCGGGAATCAACGGGTCGATCAGCAGGATGTCCTCGCCGACGGCCATCTGCACCAGCGCCAGCTGTGGCCAGAAGGTGCGTTCACGGATGAATTCGGTATCCAGGCCGACGCGGGTCGGCCGCTGCTGGCGGTATGTGTCCAGCTCGGCGGGGGTGGTGATCCAGGTTGCCACGTGTCAGGGCCTACTACTCGGGTTTGCTCAGGCAGGGGAGAATAGCCTAACGTCGGTCCGCATCCGTGCCGAAGGAGGCCCTGCTTGCGTTTTCTGCTGTCGCCCGCGCTGTTTACCGCCTTGGCCGTGAGCCTGGCCGGTTGCACGCCGTCGCCCCCTGCGCAGACCGCCGGTGCCGCCGCAGCCCAGCCGGCCGATGCCGCACCAGAGGCCGGTCCAGCGCGTGGTACCGGGCGGGGCACGGTGACCATTGCCGGTGACGACGCGGCCGAGGACATCCAGCAGTGGACGCCGCCGCGGGTCGATCGCCAGGGACGTACGCTGGCACAGCTGCGCCGGGCTGCCGACCAGGCATTCGCGCGGGGGCATCTGTATGAAGATGGCGATGCGGCCGTGCCCCTGTGGCTGGCAGTGCAGGAGGAGGAACCCGACGATCGGCAGGCGCGCCTGGGCCTGCAACGCGCGAAACAGAAGCTGCAGCAGCAGGCCGATGCCTTGTTGCAG
Source organism: Stenotrophomonas sp. MYb57 (assembly GCF_002966815.1). NCBI lineage: Bacteria > Pseudomonadati > Pseudomonadota > Gammaproteobacteria > Lysobacterales > Lysobacteraceae > Stenotrophomonas > Stenotrophomonas sp. MYb57. Next base: position 3,184,132 of record NZ_CP023271.1, on the reverse strand, counting down.
CGGCCATTGCAGCAGCGTGAGGCGCTGGCCGAAGCCGGGCGCCAGGCGCTGGTGCTGCTGACCCTGGCGCCGAAGGACGAGAAGGTGCGCGCGCTGCAGGGGCGGGTCGAGACCGCGCAGCGCGTGGTCGCCTACAACCGCGCGGGCGAAGACGATCTGCGTGCCGACCGTATCGGCGAAGCGGGTGATGGTGCGATTGGCAACTTCCGTGAGGCACTTGCGCTGGACCCGGCGAATCGTCGCGCGCGGCAGGGCCTGGCAGCTGCGGAAAGTGGGCTGATCCGGCGTGCCGAGGATGCCGCGCGTATCCGCGATTTCGCCAGTGCCGGCGCGTGGTTGGCAGAAGCCAGCAAGGTAAGGGATTCGTCACCGACCATCGCCGATGCGTTCGAGCGCATCGAGCAGATCCGTGCAGCGGCACTGGTCCAGCTGCGCGATGGCGGCCTGCATGATCTGACCACCCCGCAGGGGCTGAAGCCTGCGCGCGAGAAGCTGGCCGAAGCGTTGCGCATTGCCTTGCCGGGCGACGCGGTGGTGGCGCAGCTGCGCGAACGCATCGAACTGGCCACCCATTACGGCAGCTTCAGGCCGGGGCAGGTGTTCAGCGATGCGCTGCGTGATGGCGGCCGTGGACCGCAGATGATCGTGGTGCCGCATGGTGGATTCCAGATGGGCGCCAGTGATACCGAACCGGGCGCAACCGACGCAGAGCGGCCATCGCACTATGTGCGTTTCGAGCGTGGGTACGCGATGGCGATCACCGAGATCACCGTGGGTGACTTCGAGCGCTATGTGAAGGCGACCAATGCCCGCCCACGTGCGACCCGGCGTGGACATTCGGTGGTCTATGACGAGCGCAGCGGCAATTTCATCCGTCGCAGCGGCGTGGACTGGCGGTCCGACTATGACGGCGGGCGGGCACTGGGCAATTCGCCGGTGATGCACGTGAGCGTTCGTGATGCCGAGAACTACGCGAACTGGCTGTCCGAACAGACCGGCCGCAGCTACCGCCTGCCCAGCGAGGCCGAGTTCGAGTACGCGATGCGTGCCGGCAGCAGTGGCCGCTACCCGTGGGGCGATGCCGGGCTGCCACCGGAAGGCAGTGGCAATTACACCGGCAGCAAGGATGTTTCGCCTTCGGGCAGGCATTGGCACAACGCCTTTGTCGGCTATGGCGATGGTTGGTGGGGACCGGCCCCGGTCGCCAGTTTCCAGGCCAACGCCTTCGGGCTGCATGACATGGGCGGCAATCTGAGCGAGTGGGTGGCCGATTGCTGGCATGCCAGCTATCGGCGCGCGCCGGCTGATGGTGTGGCGTGGTTCAACCCGGGGTGCCGTTCACGGGTGATCCGGGGTGGCAACTGGGCCAACGCGCCGGAGCAGACCCGGGCGGCGTGGCGGCAATCGCAGGATTCGGATACCACCAACGCGCGCATCGGCTTCCGGCTGGTGCGAGGGATCTGACGGGCACGACTGGATCGGCGCCGGTTTCACCCGCCGCAGGCAGGGCCGCACTAAGATTGCGCCGTACCCGCCGGCCGGCGGGGTCAGCCGGAAGACCAGCCGATGCGCAACGATCCTTTTTCCCGCTCGCCGCAGCAGCGGCGTGGCCTGTTCGGCAACATCCGCTGGTGGGTGCTGCTGCTGGCCGCCGGCTACGCGGCGTTCTACTGGTTCTCCAACCGTGCGGTCGATCCCTATACCGGCGAGAAGGTGCTGATCGACAGCAGCCTGGACGCCAGCCAGGAGAAGGCGCTGGGCCTGCAGGCCTACCAGCAGATCCTGTCGCAGGAACGCCCTTTGGGCCCGAATGAACAGGTCTCGCGCGACGTCCGCGCGATTGCCGAGCGACTGATCGCCAAGGTGGATGTGGTCGAAACCGCGTTGGCGCAGGAACACGGGTTGCAGCCGGCACACTTCGCACGCGATTTCGAGTGGGAAGTGAACGTGATTCCGTCCGAGCAGGCCAATGCTTTCTGCCTGCCCGGTGGCAAGATGGCGGTCTACACGGGGCTGATTCCGGTGGCGCGCACCCGCGATGCGATGGCGGTGGTGATGGGCCATGAGATCGCCCATGCATTGCTGCGCCATGGTGCACAGCGCATGGCCCAGCAGAAGCTGACCCAGATCGGCCAGGTAGCCGGCGCCGCCAGTGGCATGGATGCGCAGCAGCAGCAGATGATGATGTCGGCGATGGGCTATGGTTATCTGTTGCCGTACGCGCGCAGCCACGAGACGCAGGCCGATGAAGTGGGCCTGATGCTGGCGGCCGCGGCGTGCTTCGACCCGCGCGAGGCGGTGCCGCTGTGGCAGCGCATGGGCCAGGCCGGTGGTGGCCAGTCGCCGCCGGAGTTCGCCTCGACCCACCCCAATCCGGGTACCCGTATCCAGAACCTGCAGGCGTTGATGCCGAAGGCACTGGAGTATCGGCAGAAGTTCTGCGAGCAGGCCAGGTAAAGGGTGGTTCGGCAGGGCTGCGCCCTGCACCTGCCGAAGCGGTAGTGCCGGCCGCTGGCCGGCAACCTCAACAGCAACAGCTGGCTTCCTGTGGGATGGCGGGGTGGGTCCGGTTGCGGGGGACGCCGTGAACCCGTCCATGGGGGCTTGGCAGCCGCATCCATGCGGCTGACACCCCGCAACCGGACCCACCCCGCCTTCGACAGATTTCGCGATCTGTCGGAACGGCATGGCCTGCCCTTGGTGGGTGTCGACCTTGGTCGACACGGTAGATCCACGCCATGCGTGGATGCATTTCGATCAATTGTCGAAATATTCGATCTCGATGGAGATTCATTCACGCATGGCATGGATGTACCAACCGCCACCGGGAAACTCTCGAAGGCGGGGTGGGTCCGGTTGCGGGGGCGTAAGCGCCATGGATGGCGCGACCGAGCTTACATGGACGTACTTGCAGCGTCCCCCGCAACCGGGCCCACCCCGCCATCCCTCAGGAAACCCGCTTCTGCCGTTGCTTCGGCTGTTGCCGTTGCTTCTGCGGGTGCAGGGCGCAGCCCTGCCGAACACCCCTTACTTGACCGCAGTCACCTGTACGTCGATCACGCCGTCGCCGACCCGGGCCTGCAGTGCGTCACCCGGTTGTACCTGCTCGATCCGGCGCACCAGCGCGCCATCGTCTGCACGGGTCACGATGCTGTAGCCACGCGCGACGGTCGCCAGCGGACTGACCGCTTCCAGCGAACGTGCAAGGCCACGCAGGCGCAGCGCATCACGCTGCAGCAGGCGCTGCAGCGCCGCTTGTGGGCGCCCGCCCAACGCGGCAAGGCGACGTCGCAGCGCCTCCATCTGCCGCTGCGGATGATGGCCCCGCAACACTGCGGCAGCGTGGCGCAAACGGGCTGCGCGACGCTCCTGCTGCTGGTTGTGCGCCGCATGCAAGCGACGTCCGAGGTCCAGCTGACGACGGCGCAGTAGATCCAGTCGTGCCTGCGGACTCTGTGCGTTCAAGCGCAGCAGGGCGCGATCAGCGCGCTGCATGGCCTGCTGCATGGCGTGGCGTTGCAGCTGCACCATGCGAGCCGCGTTGCGGCGCAGGCGCAGGGCCAGGTCGCGCTGATCGGGTACCAGCAGTTCCGCGGCCACCGATGGCGTAGGCGCGCGCAGGTCAGCAGCGAAATCGCTGAGACTGAAGTCGGTTTCGTGACCCACCGCCGAGACCACCGGCGTGCCGCTGGCGGCGATTGCGCGGGCCAGCGCTTCATCGTTGAAGGCCCACAGATCTTCCAGCGAGCCACCACCACGGGTCAGCAGGATCACGTCGTAGCGACCGCTGGCATCGGCGGCCTGCAGCAGGCGGGTGATCTGTGCGGCAGCGGTTGCGCCCTGTACCAGGGTCGGCAGCAGATCCACTTCCAGCAACGGGAAGCGGCGGCCGAGCACGCTCAGCACATCGCGCACGGCGGCACCGGTGGGCGAGGTGATCACCGCCAGGCGCTGCACGTGGGCCGGCATCTGCCGCTTGCGGGCCGGGTCGAACAGTCCCTCGGCTTCCAGCCGCGCCTTCAGTTCCTCGAACGCGCGACGCAGCGCGCCTTCGCCGGCTTCCTCCATGTGGTCCAGCACCATCTGGTACTCGCCACGGGCGTCGTACAGGGTCACCTTGCCGCGCACCAGCACGCGCATGCCCTCGCGCGGCACGAACTTCAGGTACTGCGCCTTCATCCTGAACATCGCAGCGCGCAACTGTGCACGCGCGTCCTTCAGGGTGAAATACAGATGGCCGGACGCCGGCCGCGCCACGCTGCCCAGTTCGGCTTCCACCCAGATTGCCGGGAAGCTGCCTTCCAGCAGGTCGCGCGCCAGGGTGTTGAGCTGGCTGGGGGTGAAGACGTCGTTGTTGCGTGGCTGCATGGTGACGGCGTGGGGCAGATGGAGCAGGGGGCTCAGGATCGCACGTCAGCGCTGGCCGTGCTGGGCCAGTGCCCATTGCACGTGTTCGCGGACTACGGGTGAAGCAGCCTCGGCGCGCGTCTGCAGCGCCGACAGCGTCTCTGCCGTGGTTGGCGCATTGCCCAGCGCCACGGCGATGTTGCGCAGCCAGCGCTCATGGCCACTGCGGCGGATCGGGCTGCCTTCGGTACGGCGCAGGAATTCAGCTTCGTCCCAGGCGAACAACTGGTCCAGGCGTGCGGTGTCCAGGTTGTTGCGGGCGCGGAAGTCAGCTTCGTCGGTGCGCTTGGCGAACTTGTTCCAGGGGCAGACCAGCTGGCAGTCGTCGCAGCCATAGATGCGGTTGCCGATCAGCGGTCGCATCTCCACTGGAATCGCACCGTCATGCTCGATGGTCAGGTAGGAGATGCAGCGGCGCGCATCCAGCCGCTGCGGGGCGGTGATGGCCTGGGTCGGGCAGACGTCGATGCAGCGCGTACAGGTGCCGCAGTGCGCGCTGGCCGGCGTGTCGATCGGCAGCGGCAGGTCGATGTAGATCTCGCCGATGAAGAACCACGAGCCGCCGTGGCGGTCGATCAGGCAGGTGTGCTTGCCGATCCAGCCCAGCCCCGCGTTGCGTGCCAGCGCGCGTTCCAGCACTGGCGCCGAATCGACGAAGACGCGGTAGCCCAGCGGCGCCACTTCATCGTTGATCTGCGTGGCCAGCTTCTGCAGGCGGTTGCGCATCAGCTTGTGGTAATCGCGGCCGAGCGCGTAGCGGGCGACGTAGGCGCGCCCCGGATCGGCCAGGGTCGCCCACGCTTCGGTGTCGTCCCTGTGGCTGTAGTCCATGCCCACCGAGATCACCCGCACGGTGCCGGGAAGCAGCTCTGCCGGGCGCGCGCGCAGGGTGCCGTGGCGTGCCATCCAGTCCATCGTGCCGTACAGGCCCTGGCCCAGCCAGTCGGCCAGGTGCGCCTCGTCCTCGCCCAGTTCGATGCCGGCGATACCGCAGCGCTGGAAGCCATGCGCGCGCGCCAGATCGCGGATGCGCTGTACGGCCAGGGCCGGATCGAGGGGGGCAGGGACGGGGGACATGTGCACCAGTATAAAATCCCCGCATGGCCAACCTCGCCGATCTGTTCGATTCCCGTGCCGCACGCACACTCGATGCCCAGGCCTCCGCGCTGGCGGGCGATGGTGGCTGGGGCCTGATGGCCCAGGCGGGCCAGGCGGCCTGGCAGAGCCTGCTGCAGCACTGGCCGCAGGCGAGGCGGATCGGCGTGGTGGTTGGCAGCGGCAACAATGGCGGCGATGGCTATGTGCTGGCCTGTCATGCGCTGGAGGCCGGGCGGCAGGTGCAGCTGATCGCGCTGCCGGGCAGCCCACCTTCCACGGCGTTGGCGCAGCGCGCCGCAGCGGATTTCAGGTCCGCCGGCGGCACCGTCACTGATTTCAACGGCGAACTGGCCCAGGCCGATCTATGGGTCGATGCCCTGTTCGGCCTTGGCTTCTCCCGGGCACCAGAGGGCGCGGCACTGGCCTTGATCGAGGCGCTGAACGCGCAGCAGGCGCCGGTGTTGGCGTTGGACGTACCCAGCGGTGTCGACGCCGACCATGGCTGCGTGCCGGGCGCAGCCGTACGCGCGGCCCTGACAGTGCAGTTCATCGTCGCCCACCGCGGCCTGTACACCGGCGATGCACTGGAATACACCGGGCGCAGGCACCTGGCACCACTGGCGCTGGCCGATGCGGCCTGGCAGGGTGTCGTCGCTGCTGCAGAGTGCTGGACGCAGTCGCGCCTGCCGGATCTGCTGCCGCCGCGCCGTGCCAACAGCCACAAGGGTGAATCCGGCCACGTGCTGTGCGTGGGCGGCAACCATAGCAGCGGCGGTGCCATCGCGATGGCCGCCGAAGCTGCGCTGCGTGCTGGCGCGGGCCTGCTGAGCATCGGCACCCGCCGCGACCATGTCGGCCCGCTGCTGGCGAGGTTGCCTGAAGCGATGACGCACGCGCTGGAAGATGGCTCAGCGCTGCCGGCGTTGCTGGCAAAAGCCAGGGTGGTGGCGATCGGCCCGGGCCTGGGCCAGGACGAATGGGCGCGCGCGCTGTATGCGCGTGTGCTGCAGTCAGGCCTGCCGCTGGTGATCGACGCCGATGCGTTGAACCTGCTGGCGCAGGATGCCCATGCGCTGCCCGATGCGATCCTGACCCCGCACCCCGGCGAAGCCGCGCGCCTGCTGGAAACCACCACGGCGGCAGTCCAGGCCGATCGCTATGCCAGCGCGCAGGCGCTGGCCGAGCGCTATCACGCAGTGGTGGTGCTGAAGGGGGCGGGCAGCATCGTCGCCGCGCCCGGCCATGCACCGCGACTGATTGCGGCCGGCAACCCGGGAATGGCGGTGGGTGGCATGGGCGACCTGTTGACCGGCATCATCGCCAGCCTGCGCGCGCAGGGCCTGCCTGCGTTCGATGCGGCGGCAGGCGGTACGCTGCTGCATGCCCTGGCCGGCGATGTCGCCGCCGCCGACGGTGCCCGCGGCCTGCTTCCCACTGATCTGCTGGCGCCCCTGCGGCGGCTGGCCAACCCGGAACGTTCCCGATGACCGAATTCTTCCTTGCCGACAGCAACGCCACCGAACTGCTGGGGCAATGGCTGGCAGCCACCCGTCCGCCGCAGGCGCTGGTCGAGCTGCGCGGCGATCTTGGCGCCGGCAAATCGACCACGGCGCGCGCGCTGTTGCGGGCGCTGGGCGTGCAGGGGGCGATCCGCAGCCCCACCTATACTCTGGTCGAGCGCTATCCGTTGTCCAGTGGCGGCGAGGCCTGGCACATGGACCTGTATCGCATCGGCCAGGCCGGCGAGCTGGATTTCCTCGGGCTGGACGAGGGCAGTGCCGTGCTGTGGCTGGTCGAATGGCCAGAGCGCGGTGCCGGTGCGCTGCCGCCAACCGATCTGGTGGTCGCACTGGAGATTGAAGGTCAGGGGCGTCACGTGCGTCTCACTGGCATCAGCGACACGGGACGTGAATGGCTGCAGCGGCTTCCCGAAGGTGGCGACTTGCAGGCCCTTTCTGTCGGCTGACGAGAACAAACACCGGCAGGTTACGGATTATTAAGGAAAAAGGTGTTGCATTCCGTTCAGTGCGGTGATTGAATCCTGAGTCATGCGCCCGGGGAATCGACTCATTGCCATCTGTGCCGCCGTCGGACTTGGTCTGGCGAGCGTCAGTGCGTGGGCCGGTGAGGTCCGCCAGGTGCTGCTCAATACCGGTGCGACCGGAACCCGCGCGGAAATCGCCCTGGTCGGCAGTGGTGGCTACAAGACCCTGTCGCTGGCCGGTCCGAACCGGCTGGTGGTCGATTTCCCTGATTCCAGCGCGGTGCGCAACCTGAAGATGCCGTCGCCGCAGGGCGTGGTGACTGCGGTGCGCACCGGGCAGCCGGTGCCGGGCACTTTCCGTGTCGTATTCGACCTGGCCGAGACGGTCGCCCCCTTCCGCCCGCAGATGCAGCGCGAAGGCAATGAGTCCAAGCTGGTGATCGAGTGGCCGGGCGATGGCCCGGCCGTGGCCGCCAGTCGCCCCGCGCCGACGCAGCCGCCAGCGGCATCTTCGGTGAGTCCGGCTGCGGTCCCGGGCCCGACCCCGGCACAAACCGCACAGTCCCGTGGTGATGCCGCGCGAGCCACTGCGCTGTTGACCGCGCAGGTCCAGCAGCAGGCCAGTGCCAGCGCAGCGGCACCCGCCGCGCCGACGCCGGCACCCAGCACCACCCCGGTGCAGATGGCGGCAGCAGGTACCACCGCCAGCAGCACCCCGACGTCGTCGCCGGCAGCCATCCTGGCTGGTCAGGCCACCACTGCAGTTGTGGCCACCCAGCCGAAGCCGGTGCCGACACCTGTTGCGCCGACCGAGTCGCCGCGTCCGACCATGCCCAGCGATGCCTCGCGCATCCGCATGCAGCCGGGCATGCGTTACCTGGTGGTGGCGATCGATCCGGGCCATGGCGGCCAGGATCCGGGCGCCATCGGCCCGACCGGCAAGCGCGAGAAGGATGTCACTCTGGCGGTGGCGCGTGAACTGGCTCGCCAGGTCAACGCCACGCCTGGCCTGAAAGCCTTCCTCACCCGCGACAGCGATGTGTTCATCCCGCTGCCGATGCGTGCGCAGAAGGCGCGTGCGAACAAGGCCGACATCTTCATTTCGATCCATGCCGACGCCGCCGAAAACCGCTCGGCCACCGGTTCGTCGGTGTATGTGCTGTCGACCAAGGGCGCGTCTTCGCAGCGTGCACGCTGGCTGGCGGACAAGGAAAACGCCGCCGATCTGGTCGGTGGCGTGCGCCTGCAGCAGACCGAAGGCACGCTGGCCAACGTTCTGCTGGACCTGGCCCAGAGCGGTTACATGAAATCCTCCGAGGACGCAGCCGGGCACGTGCTGGGCGGCCTGAAGCGTATCGGCAACAACCACAAGCCGAACATCGAGCGCGCCAACTTCGCCGTGCTGCGCACTTCGGACATGCCGGCGATGCTGGTGGAAACCGCGTTCATCTCCAACCCGGATGAAGAGCGCCGCCTGATCGACCCGGCCTACCAGCGCAAGGTCGCCGGTGCGGTGCTGGATGGCGTGCACACTTTCTTCAGCCGCCAACCGCCGCCGGGCACGTTGTACGCCGCGCGCGCGCAGGCCGAGATCGACGCTGCAAGCACCGTGGCGGGCGGCAGCAAGTAACCCGCTGGATGGCCTGCTTCCGCTGAAGCCAGGCCACGCCTGGCTGGCGCCGCGTACGCTGCATCTCGACTCTATCTGGCGCCGCTCCGCTATCATCGTGGCATGACGTCTGCCTGCCTTGCCTGCCCATGAACGCGCCCGATCCGCGTCCGATCCGGCCGCTGCCGGAAATCCTGATCAACCAGATTGCCGCCGGTGAAGTGGTCGAACGACCCGCATCGGTGGTCAAGGAACTTGTTGAGAACGCGATCGATGCCGGCGCCAGCCGCGTCGATATCGAGTTGGAAGAAGGCGGTGTGCGCCTGATCCGCATCCGCGACAACGGCAGCGGCATTGCCGCAGAACAGTTGCCGCTGGCGGTTTCGCGGCACGCCACCAGCAAGATCGCCAACCTGGATGAGCTGGAAGCAGTGGCCACGCTGGGTTTCCGTGGCGAAGCGCTGCCGTCGATCGCCTCGGTCAGTCGTTTCACCCTGGCCTCGCGCCGTGCCCATGATGAGCACGGTTCGGCACTGCAGATCGAAGGCGGCAAGATCGGCGAGGTGACCCCGCGCGCGCATGCGCCCGGCACCACGGTGGAAGTGCGCGAGCTGTTCTACAACGTGCCGGCGCGGCGCAAGTTCCTGCGCGCCGAGCGCACCGAACTGGGGCATATCGAAGAGTGGCTGCGTTCGTTGGCGCTGGCCCGTCCCGATGTCGAACTGCGCGTCTCGCACAACGGCAAGGCCTCGCGTCGCTACAAGCCGGGCGACCTGTATTCGGACGTGCGCCTGGCCGAGACCCTGGGCGAGGACTTCGCCAACCAGGCCGTGCGCGTGGACCACAGCAGTGCCGGCCTGCGCCTGCATGGCTGGATCGCGCAGCCGCATTATTCGCGCGCCAGCACCGACCAGCAGTACCTGTACGTCAACGGCCGTTCCGTACGTGACCGCAGTGTCGCCCATGCAGTGAAGATGGCCTACGGCGACGTGCTGTACCACGGCCGCCAGCCAGCGTATGTGCTGTTCCTGGAGCTGGACCCGACGCGCGTTGATGTGAACGTGCATCCGGCCAAGCACGAGGTGCGCTTCCGCGATTCGCGGCTGGTGCATGACTTCGTCTACCGCACCCTGAAGGATGCACTGGCCGACACCCGTGCCGGCATGACCGCGCAGGAGATCGGTGCCGGCGCGGCGCATCCGGCCGAAGCCGACCCTGCGGCGGCGATGCCGGGCGCGACGGCGTCCAGCTTCGGCTACGTACGCGGCCCGGCGCCCGGTGCCGGGCAGGGCGGCGGTGGTGGTGGCGGCTTCTCTGGCTGGCGCCCGCAGCAGCCGCTGGGCCTGCAGGTGGCCGACGCACCCGCCGCCTATGCTGCGTTGTATGCGTCGCCAGCGGGTGCCGAGCGTGGTGCAGTACTGCCGCCGATGCCGATGGAGAACGGATTGCCGGTCACCAGTGCCGACGCCGGCGTACCTCCGCTGGGTTACGCCATTGCCCAGCTGCATGGCATCTACATCCTGGCCGAGAACGCCGAAGGCCTGATCGTGGTCGACATGCATGCGGCGCACGAACGCATCGGCTACGAGCGGTTGAAGAATGCGCACGATGGCATCGGCCTGCAGTCGCAGCCGTTGCTGGTGCCGATCACCCTGGCGGTGGGCGAGCGCGAGGCCGATACCGCCGAGGCGGAGGCCGATACGCTGGCTGCGCTCGGGTTCGAGATCACCCGTGCCGGACCGGGCGCGCTGCACGTGCGCAGCATCCCGGCGCTGCTGGCCCATGCCGAACCCGAAGGCCTGCTGCGCGATGTGCTGACCGACCTGCGCGAGCACGGCCAGAGCCGTCGCATCGCCACTGCGCGCGATGAGCTGCTGTCGACCATGGCCTGCCATGGCGCGGTGCGTGCGAACCGGCGCCTGACCGTGCCGGAAATGAACGCGCTGCTGCGCGACATGGAAATCACCGAGCGGTCCGGCCAGTGCAACCACGGCCGACCGACCTGGGCCCGTTTTTCGCTGGCGGAGATCGACCGCTGGTTCCTGCGCGGACGTTGAGGGGAGCACCGATGCGATTTTGCCGAATGGGCAGCCTGCTGGCGGCCCTGTTGTTGGTGGCCTGCAGCCCGGCACCCACGCCGGCACCGGCCGCCGTTGAGGATCCGGCCTTCGCCGCACAGCAACAGCAATGGCGGGTGCTGCGCTACCAGGACCTGACCCGGCCCGATGGCTGGACCGCGCTGGTCGGCCTGCACTGGTTGCAGAACCGATCGCACTTCGTCGGCAGCGGCGACACCAGCGGCATCCGCCTGGCGGTGGGGCCGGCCAAGCTGGGCCTGCTGCGCCGTGAAGGCGACCATTGGTGGTTCACGCCGGAGTCCGGCACGGATGTCACCCTTGATGGACAGCCCGTGCGCGGGCGTGTGCGCATGGATACCGACAAGGATCCGCAGCCGACCCTGCTGGCCTTCGATGGTGGCAAGGGCCAGCTCGGCCTGATCCGTCGCGGCCCGCGTGACGCACTGCGGGTCAAGCATGCCGATGCACCGGCGCGCCGCGATTTCGCCGGCCTGCAGTACTGGCCCGGTGGCCCGCAATGGCAGGTGCAGGCGCGCTTCATCGCGCATCCGCCAGGCAAGACCCTGCCGATCGTGGACATCACCGGCCTGACCACCGAGATGCCCAACGCCGGTGCCGTGGAATTCGATCGCGACGGCCGCAGCTGGCGGCTGGAAGCGATCGGCGAACCGGGGCAGCCGCTGTTCCTGATTTTTGCCGACCGTACCAGTGGCCACGGCAGCTACCCTGCCGGCCGCTATCTGGATACCGATGCGCCCACGGCCGACGGCCACGTGACGATCGACTTCAACCACGCCCACAACCCACCGTGCGCGTTCACCGCCTATGCGACCTGTCCGTTGGCGCCGCCGGAAAACCGCCTGGACCTGCGCGTGGAAGCGGGTGAAAAGACGTATCACCTGCCTGAAGGAGAGGGTTGAACATGTTGATGAAACTGTTGCTGCGCAGTGCCGTTTTTCTCGTTGCCTGCGCGGCCGGCCCGTTGGCCATCGCGCGCGATGCGCCGGCCGAAGCCACGGCCGGTAAGCCGCCGGTGCCGCTGCTGTGGAAGGTCACCGGGCAGGGAGATGCACGCCTGTACCTGCTGGGTTCCTTCCATCTGTTGAAGCCGCAGGACTATCCACTGTCGACCGAGGTCGAGCAGGCATTCGAAGCCTCGCAGCGTGTGCTGTTCGAAGTGACCCCTGAGGAACTGCAGTCGCCGCAGATGGCCAGCCAGATGGTGCAGGTGGCTACCCGCAAGGACGGCAGCGAACTCAAGCGTGACCTGGATGCGCCGACCTGGCAGAAGCTGCAGGCCTATGCGACGCAGAACAAATTGCCATTGGCGCAGTTGCAGGGCATGAAAGCGTGGTTCGTCGGCCTGACCATCACCGTCGGGCAGATGCAGAAACTCGGCCTGGACCCGGAGCTGGGGCTGGACCGGCACTTCATGCAGCGGGCGCAGAAGGCCGGCAAGAAGACCGCAGGCCTGGAAGACATGTCCAGCCAGATCAACCTGCTTGATGGCATGAGCGTGCAGGAGCAGCGGCAGATGCTGTCCGAGGCCCTGGACGAAGCGGGCAAGGGGGACGCACAGGCGCAGATGCTGCATGAGGCCTGGCGCCGCGGCGACGATCGCCTGCTGTGGAGCCGGATGGGCGTGGAGATGCGCCAGAAGTATCCGCAGCTGTACCAGCGCATCAATACCGACCGCAACGATGCGTGGGTGCCCAAGCTGCTGCCGTACCTGCAGGCCGGGCAGGGCGGCACGCTGGTGGTGGTGGGCGGCCTGCACCTGCTGGGCAACGACGGCGTGGTCGAGAAGCTGCGGGCGAAGGGGTACAAGGTCGAGCGGGTCTGCAAGGGCTGCAGGAAGTAGAACCACGCTCCGCGTAGAGGCGTTCAAAACAGAACGGCGCGCTCATGGCGCGCCGTTTTCGTATCCGCCGGGGCGGGGGGGGCTCAGCGGCGGGTCTTACCGCCGGTGCCGGTGCCGCCGGTCGGATCGTTCGGCTTGCCGGCCGTACCCGCGCTGGTGCCCGTTCCGGTGCCGCCCGGACGCGGGCCACCGAAACCGCTGCCCATGTTGCGCTGGAACTCCTGCCACAACTCCAGGTTGCGCTCGGTCAGCTGGTTCATCATCGCCCACGGCGTCTGCCCCAGCAGGTTGCCCATCTGCTGGCGGAACTGCTGCTGCTGGTCGAGGAAGACCTGCATGCTGCGCTCCAGGTAGTTGCCCATGAAGCCCTGCAGGGAATCGCCGTAGAAGCGGATCAGCTGGCTCAGCAGCTGGGTGGAGAGCATCGGTTCACCGTCCTGTTCCTGGTCGGCGATGATCTGCAGCAGGACCGATCGGGTCAGGTCGTCGCCGCTCTTGGCGTCGCGGACTTCGAAGTCCTCGCCGTCGAGGATCAGCTGGCGCACATCCTCGATGGTGATGTAGCTGGAGATCTCGGTGTCGTACAGACGGCGGTTCGGATACTTCTTGATGATGCGGGTCGCAGCCATGAAGCGGTACTCGTCACAGTAGACGCGCAGCATGGCGCAGTGCAGCAGCGGTTGCAACCGCCCCAGCCCCCGCCAGGCTTGGCTTTCCGGTGCCGGAATGTTGCGCAGCAAGGCTTTGCGTGCTGCGCAGCATGACCAACGGCAGGGTGCAGCACGGGCTTTCAGGCCCTGGCGCCGTTTACCAGCCCATGTGATGGCCGCCGTTGATGTCCAGGTTGCTGCCGGTGATCCACGAGGCCTCTTCGGCCACCAGGAAGGACACGCCGTAGGCGATTTCTTCCGGCTTGCCCAGGCGCCCGGTCGGGATGTCGGCAATGATCTTGGCGCGCACTTCCTCGGGCACCGCCATCACCATGTCGGTGGCCACGTAACCGGGCGAGATCGTGTTCACGGTGATGCCGAAGCCTGCATTCTCGCGCGCCAGCGAGATGGTGAAGCCATGCATGCCGGCCTTGGCAGCGGCGTAATTGGCCTGTCCGTACTGGCCCTTCAGGCCGTTGATCGAGCTGATCTGGATGACCCGGCCCCAGCCGCGTCGACGCATGCCCTCGATGACCGGGCGGGTGACGTTGAACACCGAGTTGAGGTTGGTGTTGATCACATCGTGCCACTGCTCCGCGCGCATGCGGTGGAAGGTGGTGTCGCGGGTGATGCCGGCGTTGTTGACCAGGATCTCGACCGGGCCCAGTTCGGCCTCGACCGCGCGGATCAGGCCTTCGGCGCTGGCAGAGTCGGAGACATCGCCCGGGAAGATCGCCACGTGGTAGCCGCGTTCGGTCATCGCCTGCTGCCAGGCGCGGGCCTTGGTCTCATCGCGGTAGTTGGTGGCGACCCGGTGGCCCTGGTCGGCCAGGCGTTGGCAGATGGCGGTACCGATGCCGCCGGTTCCGCCGGTGACCAGTGCGACGCGAGATGTCATGGAAAGCTGTCCGGATGTCAGGTGGAGGAAGGGGGATTCTGCAACATCGGCGCGGAAAGTGCGCCGGCCGGCAGCAGAATGTCCGCGCGCGGCAGCAGGCCGGGGTTGAAGCTGCGCTGCGCCGCGGCCAACAGCGCGTCGCGGTCGTCGATGCCGTCCAGTGCGGTGCCCGGCTGGCCCAGCAGTACCCACAACCGGCGCAGCACCGGTACCGGCGCGCCGGCATCCACCGGCAGCGCGGCCAGTGACTTGGACAGTTTGTGGCCCGGTGCATCCAGCAGCAGCGGCAGGTGCCAGTAGCGCGGCGTCGGCAGGTCCAGCGCCTGCTGCAGCAGGATCTGCCGGGCGGTGGAATCGAGCAGGTCGGCGCCGCGTACCACTTCGGTGACCCCCTGCGCGGCGTCATCGACCACCACCGCCAACTGGTAGGCCCAGCAGCCGTCGGCTCGGCGCAGTACGAAGTCGCCCACCTCGGCATGGACATCCTGTTGTTGTCGGCCGCGCAGGCCATCCTCGAAATGCACCACGCTGCCCTCAGGTACCCGGAAGCGGACGGCGGGGTCCGGTCGTGCCTGCCGCGCGACGCAGTGATGGTGCAGGCCACCGTTGGCGGCAAGATCGCTGCGGCTGCAGTGGCAGACAAACGCGTGGCCATCGGCCAGCAGGCGGTCCAGCGCAGTCTGATAGGCGTCGCCGCGCGCGCTCTGCCAGATCACCGGCCCGTCATGGACCAGTCCGAACGCGGCCAGGGACTGCAGCTGCGCCTGTGCCGCACCAGCAACCGTGCGGGGTGGGTCGACGTCCTCGATGCGCAACCGCCACAGGCCGCCATGGTGGCGCGCAAGCAGCCAGCTGCCGAAGGCGGCAAGCAGCGAGCCGGGATGCAGCAGGCCGGTGGGCGAGGGCGCGAAGCGGCCGCAGGAGAGGGAGGAGGTCATGCAGCTGAATCGTCGGTCAGGTTGGCGCTTGAATTCAAGCTGACTGCACCGCAGATTGACGGATATCGACCTCTTCCGAGCCGGAAATTCCCATGTTCACCCGTATTGCGCTGTTCCTGGCCACGAACTTTGCCGTGCTGATCCTCGCCAGCATCGTGATGTCGCTGATAGGGGTCGACCCCAGCCGGATGAGCGGCCTGCTGGTCATGGCTGCCATCTTCGGTTTTGGTGGTTCGCTTATCTCGCTGCTGCTGTCCAAGTGGATGGCCAAGCGCTCCACCGGTGCGGTGGTGATCACCGAGCCGCGCAACCAGACCGAGCGCTGGCTGCTGGCCACCGTCGAGCGCCAGGCCAAGGCAGCCGGTATCGGCATGCCGGAAGTGGCGGTGTATGACGGCCCGGAGATCAACGCGTTCGCCACCGGTGCCAACCGCAACAACGCGCTGGTGGCGGTGTCCACCGGCCTGCTGCACAACATGAGCGAGGACGAAGCCGAAGCCGTGCTCGGCCACGAGATCGCCCACGTCGCCAACGGAGACATGATCACCATGGCACTGCTGCAGGGCGTGCTGAACACCTTCGTGATCGTGCTGGCCCGCGTAGTCGGCGGCATCATCGACAGTGCTTTGTCGGGCAACCGCGAAGGCGGCGGCCGTGGCTTTGCGTACTACATCATCGTGTTCGTGCTGGAGATGGTGTTCGGCCTGTTCGCCACGATGATCTCGATGTGGTTCTCGCGCCACCGCGAATTCCGTGCTGACGCTGGCGGTGCATCGCTGGCCGGTCGCCAGAAGATGATCTCGGCGCTGGAGCGGCTGCAGCTCAACCACGGCCAGAGCACCCTGCCGACGCAGATCGCCGCGTTCGGTATTGCCGGTTCGACGGCGAAGAAACTGTTCATGAGCCACCCGCCGCTGGAAGAGCGCATCGCCGCGCTGCGGGCGTCGACGGTGGCATAAGCCTCCGCTTGTAGAGCAGTGCAGGAACGCCTGGCCTCGCGCCGGGCGTTTTTGTTTGCGCGCCCACGCGGCGGTAGCGCCGGGCCATGCCCGGCGGATCGTTTTCGCGACCGCGGAGGGGCGTCACTTTTCTTTTCGCGCGAAAAGAAAAGTAACCAAAAGAAACGCGCCGCCGGCCGCGAGCCGTCGCTACGCGCCGGTCCCCTGCGCTTCTCGGTCCGCCGAGGGACGGTGCGGGAACTCGCTGCGCTCAGACACCCGCACCTCTTCGCCCTCGCCGGACCTGCGGTGCTCGGCTCGCTGTAAGGCGGGCCGGAAGATCAAGATCAACGGCAAGAGCATCCACGCATGGCGTGGATCTACTGGGTGCAGCTGTGGCGTTTGATCTTGGGTCCGCCTTGCAGCGAGCCGAGCATCGCAGGGGAATCAGGGGCGCAGAGGCGCCGATGTCTGAGCGCAGCGAGTTCGGCGCCGTCCCCTGGTTCGCCGAGAAGCGCAGGGGACCGGTGCGTAGCACCGGCTTGCGTACTGGCGGCGTGTTTCTTTGGTTACTTTCTTGATGGCGCACATCCCTGTGCGCCACCCTACGGGCCGGCTCCGCCGTTCCGCGCTGCTCCTGCAGCACGGTGCACGAGCAAAGAAAGTGACAAGCACGATCACTGCGGATACGAAAACGGCACCTTCGCAGGTGCCGTCTCCATGAACCGCTTTACGCGCGAACTCAGAACTTCGCGTCGAACTCGGCAGCGTAACCCGTGTTGACCAGCACCTTCTGCAGCGACTCGGCCACCTTCAGGTTGCCGGCCACGATCTGCTGGGTGTCCGGGCCGCGGTTGTCCATGCGGGCCGGGGTCGCGCCCTTGAAGTCGCAGACCTTGCCACCGGCTTCGCGCACCAGCAGCACGCCGGCAGCGATGTCCCAGGCCTTCACGCCGGCCTCAAAGTAGGCGTCGGCGCGGCCACAGGCGACGTAGGCCAGGTCCAGCGCGGCCGAACCCGAGCGGCGGATGTCCTCGGCGTGCACCAGCAGGGCGTCCAGCGACTTCAGCTGCGCACTGGCGCGGGCACGCTCGCGCGGGGCAAAACCGGTGTGGATCATGGTGCCTTCCAGATCCTTGCGGTCGGCCACGCGGATGCGGCGGTCGTTGAGCACGGCGCCGGCACCACGGCTGGCGGTGAACAGTTCATTGCGCAGCGGGTCGAAGATCACCGCGTCGGTCGGCTCGCCGTTCTCGACCAGGGCGATCGACACGCAGTAGTGCGGCACGCCGCGCAGGTAGTTGCTGGTGCCGTCCAGCGGGTCGATGACCCACATGTGGCGACGCTCGCTCTGCACGCCACCTTCTTCACCGAAGATGCCGTACTCGGGGTAAGCGCGCTTGAGTTCCTTGACGATCACCTTTTCCGCGTCCGCATCGACTTCGCTGGCGTAGTCCATGCGGCCCTTCTGGACTACATTCAGTGCCTCGAGCTTGTTGATGTTGCGCAAGAGGACGTTGCCGGCGAGGCGGGCGGCCTTGACCATGACGGTGACGGCGGGTTTCTGCATGGCATGGGCTCCCGGAAGGGCAGAAGAGAAGGGCTGGCGGGGGAAAAGAGCGGGTCCGGCGCAGTGGCCGGCCGCACAGTTTACCATTGGTCTTCGTCCAGCTCGACATTTTCCCTGTTCATGTCCCAGTTTCCTGTCGCCACCCGTCTCCGATTCGTCCTTGTCGGCACCCAACACCCCGGCAACATGGGGGCCGCCGCCCGTGCCCTGAAGACCATGGGCCTGGCCCGCCTGGTCCTGGTGGCGCCGGAGAAGCCGCTTGATGAAGAGGCCTTCCGGCGCTCGGCCGGTGCCGAGGACGTGCTCGGCGACGCGCCGGTGGTGGCCACCTTGGCCGAAGCCGTGGCCGACTGCCGCTTCGTGCTGGGGTGCACAGCGCGTGCGCGCCGGGTCCAGCTGGAGGAGTTCCTGCCGGCAGATGCCGCCGCCCGCGCAGTGGCCAAGGCCAGCGAGGGTGCCGAGGTGGCGCTGGTGTTCGGTCGCGAGCGTACCGGCCTGACCAACGAGGAGCTGCAGCTGTGCCATGCCGCCGTGCACATTCCGTCCGACCCGGAGTTCAGCTCGCTCAACCTGGCCGCCGCAGTGCAGGTGCTGGCCTATGAAGTGCGCATGCAGCTGCTGGGCGCACAGCCGGTGGCTGCGATCGAGCCGGACAACCGCGAGCAGGTTGCCAGCCACGATCAGATGGAGAGCTTCTTCGCCCAACTTGGCGAGACTCTGGACGAGATCGATTTCCACAAGGGACGCGCGCCCGAGTCGGCGATGCGCAAGCTGCGCCGCCTGTTCCTGCGCAGCGAGCCCAGCGAGCAGGAAGTGCGCCTGCTGCGCGGCATCCTGGCCGATACCCAGCGCATGGCGCGGCTGGCGCAGAAGAACGGCAAGGACAGCTGACGACGGTCTCATTTTTTCGGGTAGTCTGTCCGGATACCCCGGGGGGATGATGCTTGTGTCGGGTCTGCGTAGGGCAATGCAGGGGGAACTGCTGCGCCTGACCTTGGCCCTGCTGGCCGGGACGGCGCATGCTGCGCCCGGTTCACAGAAGGGGGCGTTGGGCAGCGATGAGGGGCAACTCGCGATGACGCAGGATCATGCGCTTGGCAGTGTGGACCGGCAGGCTGCCGGACCGGCGCCGGGGGTATCAGGCCGGGCGTCCGCCGGGTTGCCGCGTGTCGTCTGTCTTCGGCGGGTGCAGCGTGCGTTGCAGAAGATGTTGGGGGCTTCCGGTTTCCGCCGCGTCGATGCGCATGCGCAGCCGTGGCGGGATGATTTGAAACAAGGGTCGACGCGCGTGCGGATGGAAGTGGAATGAAGTTGCTCGGCTCGGGGATGCAGGCCCGGTTCCTGCTTGCGATGGGCGGGGCGATGCTGGTGGTGGTGGCGATCCTGGCCGTGCTGCTGGGGCGGCAGGCTGCGATGCAGGGCGAGGTGAGGTCGCTCAGCAACGGCGTCATCCACGAACTGTTCGACCGCAGCGTGCGCAGCCGTGGCGAGGCCATGGTGCGCGAGCTGTCCGATGCGCTTGCCGGTCCGCTCCACAACAACGACCTGGACCAGGTCGGGGCGCTGGTGCGCAGCATTTCGCGGCAGCCGGTGGTGCGCTACGTACTGGTGTTCGACGACCGCGGGCGGCTGGTCCACGACGGCTCGGCCGGAGTGCCCGGATCCGGGCGGCCGATGACCGATCCGTTGGCGGCCGGGGCGGTTGCCGCGCAGTCGCTGGTGGTGCAGCAGTCGCCCACGGTGCTCGACAACGCGATGCCGATCAGGGTGGGCAAACAACGCATCGGTGGTGTCCGCGTCGGCATGGCGCTGGATGAAGTGCTGCAGCGTGAGCAGGCGGCCAACGCGACCCTCGGCGAGCGGCTGCAGCAGATGGGAAGCCGGCATCTGGGCTGGCTGCTGCTGATGCTTGGCCTGCTGGTGGTGATCGGCGTGGTGGTGATCCTGTACGTACAGCGCACGCTGGTGGCGCCGATCCGCGAGCTGGCCGCGGCCGCCCGGCGCATCGAAGCGGGCGACTACCAGGCGCCGCTGCGGGAAAACACCCGCGACGACGAAGTCGGGGAACTGGTGCGCGGCTTTGCCCGCATGCGTGATGCGATCGCCCGCCACGACCGCGAAGTGCGGCGCATGGCCTACACCGACGCCTTGACCGGGCTCACCAACCGCCTGGCGTTCCGCGAGGCGCTGGACCATCGATTGATGGCCGCACGTGCGTCCAATCACCGGTTGGGTCTGCTGTTTGCCGATATCGATGATTTCAAGCGGGTCAATGACACGCTGGGCCATGAGGCCGGCGACGAGGCGTTGCTGCAGTTCGCCCAGCGCATCGGCCGCGCAGTGACCGAGGCCGGCGGCGACGATGCCGTGCTGGCGCGGTTCGGCGGCGACGAATTCGTGATCCTCGTTGGTGATGGCGATGTTGCGGCCAATGCGCGGTTGCTGGCCGAAGTGCTGGTGCGCGAGCTGGGCAAACCGCTGGTGGTGCAGGGCAGGGAACTGTTCCTGGGCACCTCGATCGGCGTGACCCTGTTCCCCGACGATGCCGCAGATGCGACGACGCTGCTGAAGAACGGCGACATCGCGATGTACCAGGCAAAGATGGCCGGCAAGAACTGCTATCGCTATTACAGCCGGGCCATGGATCACGCGGTCGAGCGGCGCGTGCACATGGAACAGGAACTGCGCGGTGCCTGGGAGCGCGGCGAGCTGCGGCTGGCCTACCAGCCGATCTTCCGCATGCGTGACCGCCGCATGGTCGGTGTCGAAGTGCTGCTGCGCTGGCAGCACCCGACGCTGGGCACGATTCCGCCATCGGTGTTCATCGAGGTGGCCGAGCAGAGTGGCCTGATCGAGATCATCGGCCCGAAGGTGCTGCGTGCCGCCTGCATGGAAGCGGTGCAGTGGCCGCGCGGCGTGGCCGGTGACGAGTTGTTCGTCTCGGTCAATGTGTCGCCACGGCAGCTGCGCGGCGGTGAGCTGCCGGCGTTGGTTGCGCAGTGCCTGCAGGAGTCGGGTCTGCCGGCCTCGCGCCTGCACCTGGAGCTGACCGAGACGGCGGTGATCGGCGATGAGATGCTGGCCGCGCAGCTGTTGGACCGCCTGCACCGGGCCGGGGTGAAGGTGTGGCTGGACGACTTCGGTACCGGTTTCTCCGGTCTCAGCCACCTGCGGCAGGTGCCGGTGGACGGCGTCAAGATCGACAAAAGCTTCGTCGCCGACATGCAGCGCGACCCGGACGACCTGGCCCTGACCACGGCGATCATCGCCATGGCCCACGCGCTGGGCATCACGGTGGTGGCCGAGGGTATCGAACAGGAGGCCCAGTTCGAGCTGCTGGCCCAGCGTGGCTGCGACCTGGGTCAAGGCTACCGGCTGAGCCACCCGGTCACCGCCACCGAAGTGGTGCGGATGATCGAATCGGGCGCGTGAGGCGCTACAGCGGGCGCTTGCTCGGGTCGCCGGGCAGTTCGCGGACCAGCTTGGGGACCAGGTAGCCGGACAGCCGGGCAGTGAGGCCGGCAATCAGGGCCTTGGCCTGGATGTCGTCCACTTCGAAGTGGGCCACGCCCTCGACGCGATCCAACTGGTGCAGGTAATACGGCAGCACGCCGGCAGCGAAGCTGCGTTCGCTCAGGTCCTGCAGCGCCTGCACGCTGTCGTTGACTCCGCGCAGCAGCACCGCCTGGTTCAGCAGCTGGGCGCCGATGCCACGCAGGCGGGCCATCGCCATGTCGACGCTGGCGTCGAATTCATTGGCGTGGTTGGCGTGGACCACGATCGCCAGTGGCCACGGCAGGCTGCCCAGCCAGGCCAGCAGTTCCTCGTCCACGCGCTCGGGCAGCACGATCGGCAGGCGCGTGTGGATGCGCAACCGGCGGATGTGCGGGATCTGGCGCAGCGCATCGGTCAGCTCGGCCAGCTTGTGCGTGGCCAGCGACAGCGGGTCGCCGCCGGACAGGATCACCTCATCGATGTCCGGGTCTGCGGCGATGGCCTCCACGGCCTCCTGCCAGCCCCCCTTGGCGGCGTTCTCGGCGCCATAGTCGAAATGCCGGCGGAAGCAGTAGCGGCAGTTGATGGCACAGCTGCCGGTGGCCACCAGCAGGGCCCGGCCACGGTATTTCTGGATGACCCCGGTGGCCTTTTTGGCCGCGCCGTCGCCCACCGCGTCAAAGCTGAACCCGGGCGCCGGGCGCATCTCCGCGTCGATCGGCAGTACCTGCCGCAGCAGCGGATCGTGGGCGTCGCCACGGCGCATGCGGGCGACGAAACCCTCCGGCACGCGCAGCGCGAACTGGGCGATGGCCGCCTCCGATACGCCCAGCGCCGCGGCATCGAGATCCAGGCGGGCCAGCAGCGTCTGCGGGTCGCGCAGGGCCTGCCGCCACAGCTGCTGCCAGCGCGCGGGCGCGCTTGGCGACTGGGTCCGGGGGAAGGCGGAAAGCTGCATGGAGAGGGGGCCTGCGGTTATCATGGACACATAAACAGTTGCCCGCCGGGGTTCCGGTGGGCTTTCCATTCTATCCGGCTCGCCGCACGCGCGGCGGTTTCGCCATTTGAGGAGCTTGAGCATGGCCACTGCGGGCATGAACGATGTCAAGAACGGGATGAAGATCCTGGTCAACAATGAACCGGCCGTCATCTCCGAGACCGAGTTCATCAAGCCGGGCAAGGGCCAGGCCTTCACCCGCGTGCGCTATCGCTTCATCAAGTCGGGCCGCACGGTCGAAATGACCATGAAGGCGACCGACGACGTGGAAGTGGCCGATGTGGTCGATACCAACATGGACTACATGTACAGCGACGGCGAGTACTGGCATTTCATGGACCCGGAGACCTTCGAGCAGGTGCAGGCCGACAAGGCCGGCATGGGCGGCGCCGAGAAGTGGCTGAAGGGCGAGGAGTCCTGCATCGTGACCCTGTTCAACGGTTCGCCGATCTTCGTGCAGCCGCCGAATTTCGTTGAACTGAAGATCACCGAGACCGATCCGGGCGTCCGCGGTGACACTTCGGGCGGCGGCGGCAAGCCGGCCACCCTGGAAACCGGCGCCGTGGTGCGCGTGCCGCTGTTCGTCAACCAGGATGAAATCATCAAGGTCGACACCCGTTCGGGCGAGTACTCCTCGCGCGTCAAGTAATCCGGCGCAGCCGGATTACGGTAGTGCCGGCCGCTGGCCGGGTACGCGCCATCGCATTCGCGCTGGCGCTCCCATGATCTGCTTCGGCAGATCATGGGCGCCGCTTCACGAGTCTCCAGACCCCGCCGCTTCGCGGCAGCCCCTGACTCAGGGGCGTGTCCCCCAGCAGCATCTCGCCGCCCCCCAGCCAGTGAGCCCGCATGAGCGATAGCCCGCACCTCCCCGAAGCCTGCGACCTGCTCATCGAAGCCGGTTATGTCGTTCCGATCGAGCCGCATGCGGTGGTGCTGGAAGACCATGCCGTGGCCATCCGTGGCAGCGAGATCGTGGCCGTCCTGCCGCGCGCCGAAGCGCGTGCGCGGTTCCGTGCCACCCAGGTTGTCAGCCGCCCAGAGGCGGCGCTGATGCCGGGCCTGGTCAACGCACATACGCACAACCCGATGACCCTGCTGCGCGGCGTCGCCGACGACCTGCCGCTGATGACCTGGCTGCAGCAGCACATCTGGCCGGTGGAAGCGGCGGTGATCGGACCCGAATTCGTGGCCGACGGCACCACCCTTGCCATCGCCGAGATGCTGCGTGGCGGCACCACCTGCGCCAACGAGAACTATTTCTTTGGTGACGTGCAGGCTGCCGTCTACAAGAAGCACGGTTTCCGCGCGCTGGTCGGCGCGGTCATCATCGATTTCCCCACCGCCTGGGCCAAGACCGACGACGAGTACTTCGCCAAGGCCGGTGAACTGCATGACCAGTGGCGCACCGACCCGCTGATCGGCACCGCATTCGCGCCGCATGCGCCGTACACGGTCAACGATGCCAATTTCGAGCGGGTGCGGATGCTGTCCGACCAGCTGGACATGCAGGTGCATCTGCATACCCATGAAACCGCGCAGGAAATCACCGATTCGATCAAGCTGCACGGCCAGCGTCCGCTGGCGCGGCTGGATCGCCTCGGCCTGGTCAACGACCGCCTGATCGCGGTGCACATGACCCAGCTGACCGAGGCCGAGATCCACCTGTGCGCCGAGCGCGGCGTCAGCGTGGTGCACTGCCCGGAGTCGAACCTGAAGCTGGCCTCTGGTTTCTGCCCGGCCTGCGCCCTGCAGCGCGCCGGCGTGAACCTGGCCATCGGCACCGACGGCTGCGCCAGCAACAACGACCTGGATATGTTCAGCGAGAACCGCACGGCGGCGATCCTGGCCAAGGCCGTGGCCGACGATGCCACCGCGCTGGACGCGGCGACCACGTTGCGCGCCTCCACCCTCGGCGGCGCCCGCGCCCTGGGCTTCGGCGAGCGCATCGGTTCGATCGAGGTCGGCAAGCAGGCCGACCTGGTCTGCGTTGATCTGTCCGCGCTGGAGACCCAGCCGCTGCACAACGTGCTGTCGCAGCTGGTGTACGCCACCGGCCGCCAGCAGGTCAGCGACGTCTGGATCGCCGGCAAGCCCAAGCTGGTGCAGCGCGAGCTGGTCGGCATGGACCTGCCGGGCATCATCGCCAACGCGCGCCAGTGGCGCGAGCGCATCCGTCATATCCGCGCCTGAGTGCAGGCGCCGCAAGGACAACCGTCATGACTGCCCCCCACGCTTCTTCCAATTTCGATCAGGCCGAGCTGGACAAGTTCGCCGCGCTGGCCAACCGCTGGTGGGACGCCGATGGCCCGCAGAAGCCGCTGCACGCACTGAATCCGGTGCGCCTGCAGTACGTTGCCGACCGCGCGTCGCTGCGTGGCGCACGTGTGCTCGACATCGGCTGCGGTGGCGGGCTGCTGAGTGAAGCGCTGGCCCACGCCGGTGCCGAAGTGACCGCCATCGACCTGGCACCGGAGCTGGTCAAGGTTGCGCGTCTGCATGCCCTGGAAAGCGGCGTCAGCGTCGACTACCGGGTGCAGGCCGCCGAGGACCTGGCCGCCGAACAGCCGGGCAGCTTCGATGTGGTGACCTGCATGGAAATGCTCGAGCACGTGCCCGATCCGGGCGCGATCATCGAGGCCTGCAAGCGTCTGCTGAAGCCGGGTGGCCATCTGTTCCTGTCCACCATCAACCGCACCGCAGCCGCATTCGCCGTGGCCATCGTCGGTGCCGAGTACGTGGCACGGCTGCTACCCAAGGGCACCCACCACTACCAGGAATTCATCAAGCCGGCCGAGCTGGCGCGTTGGCTGCGCGAGGCCGACCTGCAGCTGGCCGATGTCAGCGGCATGGCCTATGAGCCGTGGCGCAACCGCGCCCGCCTGAGCAGCCGCACCGACATCAACTACCTGGCCCACGCGGTCAAGGCGCCGTGACCGCCGCCGTGTTCCCGCGTGCTGTGCTGTTCGACCTGGACGGTACGCTGCTGGACAGCGCCCCGGATTTCGTCGCCACCCTTGATGCGATGCTGGCCGAGCGCGGCCGCGCACCGATCGATCCGGCGCAGTTGCGGCCAGTGGTGTCCAAGGGTTCACGGGCGATGGTGTCGGCCGCGTTTCCAGAGCTGGAAGCAGCCGAGCGCGATGCACTGATTCCCGAGTTCCTGCAGCGCTACGAAGCCTCGATCGGCCAGCATGCCGTGCTGTTCGACGGCGTCGCCGGCATGCTCGATGCGCTGGACGAAGCCGGCACCGTGTGGGGCATCGTCACCAACAAGCCCGAATACCTGGCGCGGCTGATCGTGCCGCAGTACGGCTGGCAGCAGCGCTGCGCCGTGCTGGTCGGGGGTGACACCCTGGCCGAACGCAAGCCGCATCCGTTGCCGCTGCTGCACGCCGCGCAGCTGATCGGCATCGCAGCGGAAGACTGCGTGTACGTCGGCGACGATGAGCGCGACATCATCGCCGCGCGTGCTGCCGGCATGCCGTCGGTGGCGGCGCTGTGGGGCTACCGCCTGCACAGCGATGACCCGTTGGCCTGGCAGGCCGATGTGCTGGTCGAGAACGCCGGACTTCTGCAACTGGCCAGTCTCTGGCCGAACCGGCCGGCGACCCCGGCCCAGCCGTAAGGAACAACGTAGTGAGCAGTACCGCGCTGGATAGTTTCCTCGACAAGTGGCGCAGCCGCTGGCCGGAATGGTCGGTGGCCGAGCCGTTCGTGGCCGAACCGCAGCGCCATGTGGCGCTGGCGTGGTTCGCGCTGCTGCAGGAATTCGACGACATGCTCAACACCGCTGGCGACCCGCTGCCGGCGGACGCCAAGCTGGCGTGGTGGGGCGAGGAACTGCGCAGCTGGGCCGCGCAGCGTTCGCGGCATCCGCTGGGACGCGTGCTGGAGCCGGTGCGGGCACCGTGGGTGCAGCTGGCCGAGGCGCTGCCGGATCTGGTCGAGGCGCGCACCGTAGCGCTGGACGCTGCCGGTGCCGAACGCGCACTGGGCAACTATGCCGACGCGGTGGCTGCGGTCGAGGCCGTGGTGTTTGCCGACAAGCCGCGCAAGGGTGCTGGCCATGCCGTGCTGCTGCAGACCCTGGCCCAGCGCCTGCAGGACGCTGGCGTGGCCGGGGTTCCGCGCAGCCTGCTGGACGAAGATGCCGGCAACGCTGCACAGCGTTGGGCGCAGCAGTTGCTGAAAGGGTGGGGCACCCGCGTGCCCGGTCCACGTGCACGCCGGGTGTGGTCGAGCCTGGCGCGTGCACGTCTGGCGGCGCAGGCCGCCGGCAAACCGATTGAAGCCACGCCCGTGCGCACGTTGCTGCGCGTGTGGTGGGCCGCGCGCGGCTGAGCCATCACATGGTAGTGCCGGCCGCTGGCCGGCAATCCGCATAGGTCGCTGAACACCATGAGGTTGCCGGCCAGCGGCCGGCACTACCGTTACTTGCGCTCCAGCACCAGCAGCGGATCGATGCGGGTGTCGAACCAGTTCATGCCCCAGTGCAGGTGCGGCCCGGTGGCACGGCCGGTGGCGCCGACGGCGGCGATCACCTGGCCCTGTTCGACGCGATCACCGACCTTCACGTCGATGCGCGACAGGTGCAGGAAATTCGAACTGACGCCGAAGCCGTGGTCGAGCAGCAGCGTGCCACCGGTCAGGTACAGGTCCGGCCCAGCGAACGTCACCACACCGGCCGCCGGTGCCTTCACCGGGGTGCCGGTCGGCACTGCGATGTCCATGCCGGAGTGGCCGGCACCGGGCTGGCCGTTGTACACGCGGGCGTTGCCGAAGCGGCCGCTGATGCGGCCCTGCACCGGCCAGATGAAGGTCTGGGTGAAATCGGTGCGGTTGTCGTCGCGCGCACGCGCAGCGGTGACCTGCGCCTGTTCGCGCTTGATCCGCTCGGCGATGGCCGGCGGCGGATTGACCGTCTTCGGCGGCACGCCGTTCACCCGCTCGGTCGGCCAGTCGCGCGCGGTCACGGCGATGGCGGCCGTCTCGCTGCTGCCATCCGGTCGGCGGATCTGCACCTGCAGCGGGCCCTTCTCATCGCGACCGATGCCGAACACCACGCTGCCGTAGCTGCTCACGCGCAGGTCGCGGCCTGCATAGCGCACGCTGCTGCCGGCGGGAACCTTGCCGATCACCAGCGCGCCCTGCGACGCGCTGGCCGGGAACACCACGCGGCTGTCGATCAGGTCGCCGATGCCGTCCTGTGCCTGGGCCGCGGGTGCGGAGAACAGGGGCGCTGCCAGCAGCAGTGCCGCGAACATGAGTGCCGGACGCATCAGCGGTCGTAGGTCATGCGCTGGCCGGCGGGCTCGCCCACCAGCGTGTTGCCGTCCCACACCAGCTGGCCGTTGACCCAGGTGGAGGCCACGCGCGAACGGAACGTGGTGCCCTCGAACGGCGACCAGCCGCACTTGGACAGCACGTCCTCGCGCTTGACCGTGAACGGCACATCTTCCACCAGCACCAGGTCGGCGAAGTAGCCTTCGCGCAGGAAGCCACGCTTTTCCACATCGAACAACTGGGCCGGGGCATGGGCGAATTTCTGCACGACCTGCTCGCGGGTCAGCTTGCCTTCGTGCACGCGTTCCAGTGCGGCGACCAGCGCGTACTGCACCAGCGGCAGGCCGGACGGCGCCTGCGCATAGGGCTTCTGCTTCTCTTCCCAGGTATGCGGGGCGTGGTCGGTGGCCAGCACGTCCAGCACGTCGTCAGCCAACGCGGCCGTGATCGCCTCGCGATCGGCCACGTCCTTGATCGCCGGATTGCACTTGATCAGATTGCCCTTGGTCGCATAATCCGGGCGGGCGAAGTGCAGGAAGTGCACGCAGGTCTCGGCGGTGATCTGCTTGCGGCTGCCATCAGCGCGGATCAGCGGGCCCTTCTCGAACAGCGCCAGTTCGTCGGCGGTGGAGATGTGCAGCACGTGCAGGCGGGTGCCGTGCTTGCGCGCCAGCGACATGGCCAGCCGCGTCGACTTGATGCAGGCTTCGCGCGAACGGATGTCCGGGTGCATCTCCGGGGTCAGTGCGTCGCCGTACTTTTCCTGGAACGCTTTCAGGTTGGCATCGATCATCGGCGTGTCTTCGCAATGCGTGATGATCGGGGTGGGGCACTCGCGGAAGATCGCGTCCAGGGTTTCGGGGTTGTCGACCAGCATGTTGCCGGTGGACGCACCCATGAACACCTTCACGCCCGGCGCCTTCTTCGGATCGAGCGCACGAATGGCGTCGAGGTTGTCGTTGCTGGCACCGTGGTAGAAACCGTAGTTGGCCCAGGCACGGCCGCGCGCCAGCTCGTACTTGGCTTCCAGGATGGTCGAATCCAGGGTCGGCGGGTTGGTGTTGGGCATGTCCATGAAGCTGGTCAGGCCACCGGCCACGGCCGCGGCCGATTCGCTGGCGATGTCACCCTTGTGGGTCAGGCCGGGTTCGCGGAAATGCACCTGGTCGTCGATCATCCCGGGCAGCAGCCAGCGCCCGGCCGCATCCACCACCTGTTCGCCATCACGCGGAGTCAAACCCTTGCCGATCTGCGCGATGCGGTCGTTCTCGATACGCAGGTCGCCTTCGAAGGTGCGGCCTTCGTTGACCAGGCGGGCATTGGTGATGAGCGTGGAGGACATGTCAGTGTTTTCCTGTGCAACGGCAAGAGGGGGCGTTGGGAGATTCGGGCACTGGATCGAAGCCGCCGGGATGGAACGGATGGCAGCGGCCCAGCCGTCGCGCCGCCAGCCAGCTGCCGCGCAGCGGGCCGTGCCGGGAGATGGCATCCATGGCGTATTCAGAGCAGCTCGGCACGAAACGGCAGCGAGGCCCCAGCAGCGGGCTGATGAAGCGCTTGTAGAAGCGCAGCACGGCGATGAGCAGGCGCGAGATCACGCAGTCATCTTAAGCCAGTTGGCATGAAGGCCGCATTTGTGCAGGATGGGCCGTTGGTCGCATGTCGTAGATGGCCTGCGACCGCTAGCGGCACCCCTCCAGGTGCCGGACAGGTTCCGTACCGCGCAAGGCGGTCCGTGTTCGTCGGACCGCACCTTGGACCCGTTGACTCCTGGACTGAATGGAGCGGGCCCCCAAGGTTGCTGCTGCGGGTCGGGTAGGCTATAAAGGCCCGCTTTCCCGGGCCCCGGGGAATCCAAGGAAGAGCGTTTCGTGGCTGCTAAAAAAACTGCAAAGAAGGCCGTCAAGGCCGCCAAGAAAACCGCCAAGCCTGTTGTGAAGAAGTTGGCGGCCAAGCCCGTTGCCAAGAAGCCGGCCAGCAAGCCGGCGACCAAGGCGGCATCCTCACAGCCGGCGGCCAGGAAGGCCACCGCAAAGAAAGCGCCGGTGAAATCCGGCAAGCCGGCAGTGGCGAAGAAGCCCGCTGCGCCGGTCAAGGCCAAACCTGCCGCTGCCAGCAAGAAGGCGCCGGTGGTGAAGAAGGTTGCCAGCAAGGCTGCGCCGGTGAAGAAGGCCGCTGCCAAGCCGGCACCGAAGAAGGCAGCAGCCAAGCCGGCGCCGAAGGCAGTGGTGAAGAAGGTTGCCGCCGCGCCTGCTGCCAAGCCGGCAGCAAAGAAGGTGGCGCCTGCCAAGCCGGCACCAGCCAAGAAGGTTGCTAAGAATGTCGCCCCGCCGGCCGCCAAGCCGACGCCGGCCCCTGTAGTGAAGTCCGCACCGAAGCCAGCTGCGAAGCCGGCCCCGGCCAAGTCTGTCCCGGCCAAGACCGCGGCAGTGGCGGCAGCCAAACCGGCCCCCAAGCCGGCCCCGGCCGCCGCTTCTGCAGCATCGACCGCCCCGCAATCCAAGAATCCCGTGCCCGTTTCGAAATCGCCTGCCAAAACCGCCGTGAAATCCGATTCCGCTCCGAAGACCGTGACCCGCCCCGTGGGCAAGGTCGCCGTGGCCGTTGCCGCCCGTTCGACGGCACCTGCGCCGCGCAGCAAGTACAAGGTCGTCGAATACAAGACCGACGAGGCCACTGGCCGCCCGATCCTGCCGGCAGGCTACAAGCCGGCCTCGGACGAGGAGTACATGAGCCCGCTGCAGCAGGAGTACTTCCGTCAGCGCCTGCAGAACTGGCGCGCCGACCTGGTGGAAGAGTCCAAGCAGACCATCGAGAACCTGCGTGAGGAAGTGCGTGACATCGGCGATGAAGCCGAGCGCGCGACCCGCGAAACCGAGAACTCGCTGGAGCTGCGCACCCGTGACCGTTACCGCAAGCTGATCGGCAAGATCGACAGCACCCTCAAGCGCCTGGAAGCAGGTGATTACGGGTACTGCGTGGACACCGGTGAAGAGATCGGCCTGGAGCGCCTTGAAGCGCGCTTGACCGCCGAGCGCACCATCGACGCCCAGGAGCGTTGGGAGCACCTGCAGAAGCAGCAGGGCGACTGATTCCGGTTCGTTGTGATGTCATGCAGAAAGCCCGGCTTCGGCCGGGTTTTTTGTTGGGTTCGAGTTGGCTGCGCAGAGCAGCGCCTTCCGGGTATCAGGGTGAGCCTGCGGGTGGGGCCGGGCAGGACACGCTGCAAGTACATCCCTGTAAGCTCGGCCGCGGCATCCATGCCGCGGACGGTCCTGCCCGGCCCACCCGCAGGCTCTCGACGCTTCCCTGCGCGCGGTCGCTGGAGAGCCGAACCACGATCGGCTCAGGCCGGAGCCGGTGATTGGATGGAAGGGCAAGAGCAATCAAGCATGGCTTGGCTCTACCAGCGGCGAAGAGGCGCCGCTGTTCTGTAGAGCCGACTGTTGGTCGGCTGGCTTTCCGCGCCGTCCCCTGATTCAACGAGGAGCGCAGGGCACCGGTGCGTAGCACCGGCTCGCGGATGGCGGCGCGTTTCCGCCGGGGTCGCGGAAAGCGCCCGCCGGGCATGGCCCGGCGCTACCGGCGCGTGTGCGCACGGAAATCCGCTCTATTGCAGATCGCGCAGATTCAATTTCCGCAGCGTCGGGTTCTTCCATGCAGTGACCCCGGCCACGCTCAGCACCGCGAATCCGCCCAGTACCACCGCCGGTACCAGCCCCAGCACCTTGGCCATGGTGCCGGCATAGAACGCGCCCAGTTCGTTGGACGAACTGATGAAGATGCCGTTGATCGACGATACCCGGCCGCGCATCTCTTCCGGCGTGGCCAGCTGCAGGATGGTGGAGCGGATCACCACCGACACGCCGTCGAATGCGCCGTAGAACAGCAGGATCAACGCCGACAGCCAGAAGTGCTGGGACAGGCCGAAGCCGATCACGCACAGGCCGAAGCCGGCGACCGCGAACAGCAGCACCCGACCGGCATTACGGTGCAGGGGGTGGCGCGCCAGCCACAGGCCAACGCACACCGAACCCAGTGCCGGCGCCGCGCGCAGGATGCCCAGGCCCTCCGGGCCGTGATGCAGGATCTCGTGCAGGAACGCCGGCAGCATCGCCACCACACCGCCCAGCAGTACCGAGAACATGTCCAGCGCCATGGCGCCGACCATGATCCGGTTGCCGACCACGAAGCGCGCGCCTTCGGCAATGCTCTTGAAGATCGGGGCGGCTGGGCCGGCATGCACCGGCTCTTCCACCTTCAGCGTGGCCAGGCAGCCCATCGCCACCAGCGCGAAGGCCGTGGCCACCGCATAGGACAGGCCCTTGCCACCGAAGCCGACCAGTACGCCACCCAGTGCCGGGCCGGCGATCATGCCAGCCTGGAACACCACGGCGCCAAGGCCGGCGCCACGGGCGAAGTGCTCGCGTGCCAGCACGCGGGCGAACAACGCGTTGTAGATCGGCGACAGGAAGGCACGGACCATGCCGGTCAGTGCGATCGCCGCATAGATCGGCCACACGCCCTCAACCGGCAGCCAGCCCTTGGCCACGCTGGTCAGAACCAGCGCGGTGGCGACCAAGCCGGAACAGGCGACCATGCCCAGCTTGCGGCGCGGCAGATGATCCACCAGATAACCGGCGAACGGGGCCACGCAGAAGAACGGCAGCACCTCGGCCAGGCCGATCAGGCCCAGCGAGAACGGATTGCGGGTGACTTCGTAGATGTGCCAGCCGACGGTGACCGCGACCACCTGGTAGGACAGCATCGCGAAGATACGATACGCCAGCAGCCTGGCGAAACCGGGCCGGGACAGCAGGCCCAGCGCGGTGTCTTCGGCCGTGGCGGGCTCGCTCACGACGGATCGCGCTGCAGCTGGGCCTGCGCGGTCTCGCGGATGAACGCCAGCATCGCCGCCACGCCGTTGCTGCGGGTCGGCGACAGGTGGCGGGCAAGACCGATATCCTGGATATAGCTGGGTTCGGTGGCCAGGATCTCCTGCGCGGTGCGCCCGGAGTACACGCGCAGCGCCAGGAAGATCAGGCCGGAGACGATGGCCGAATCGCTGATGGCGTGGAAGCGCAGCGACTGCGAGTTGCCTTCCGGCACGATCCAGACCATCGACTGGCAACCGAGCAGGCGGTGCTCTTCGGTCTTCCACGCGTCCGGGAAGGCGGGCAGCTTGCGGCCGAGGTCGATCAGGTACTGGTAGCGCTCGGACCAGTCGCCGAAGAAACCGAATTCCTCGGCGATGGCCGTCTGTGCCTCGGCGGCGGTGGGTTCAAGCGGGAACGGGGAGTCGATCACAACAGTCTCTACAGTAGGGAGCGTGGCCGGCGGACCGGCCACGGGGCAGGGCAGGTCAGCCGCGCTTGCGCGACCAGCGCACGCCCTGCGGGGTGTCTTCCAGCACGATGCCTTCGGCGGCCAGCTGGTCGCGGATGGCGTCGGAACGGGCGAAGTCACGTGCCTGCTTGGCTGCCGCGCGTTCGTCGATCAGGCCCTGGATACGCGCATCGTCGTCGCTGTCGCCGGCGGCGTTGCCGAACCATTGCGCCGGATCGGCCTGTAGCAGGCCCAGGGCGAGGCCGGCGCCAAGCAGTTCACTCTTCAACCGTGCGCGTTCGCCAGGATCGGTGGCGCGGCGCGCTTCACCGGCGATACGGGCCACTTCGGCCAGCGCCTGCGGCGTATTGAGATCGTCATCCAATGCCGCTTCGATCTCTGCCGGGATCACCGCGGTGGCGGCAACGTCGGCCAGCTCGCGCAGGGTGCCGTACAGGCGGTCGAGGGTGCGGCCGGACTGTTCGATCAGCGCATCGGACCAGTCCAGCGGCTGCCGGTAGTGGGCCGACAGCAACGCCAGGCGCAGCGCCTCGGGGGCATGCCTGCGCACCAGGTCGTGGACGCGCTCGATGTTGCCGATCGACTTGCTCATCTTGGTGCCGCCGAAGTTGAGCATGCCGTTGTGCAGCCAGAAGCGCGCGAACACCTTGCCGCCGTGCGCGCACTCGCTCTGTGCGATCTCGTTTTCGTGGTGCGGGAACTGCAGGTCGACGCCGCCGGCATGGATGTCGATGGTCTCGCCCAGGTGCGCGGCGGCCATCGCCGAGCATTCGATGTGCCAGCCCGGGCGGCCGCGGCCCCAGGGCGATTCCCAGCCCGGCAGGTCGTCGCTGGACGGCTTCCACAGCACGAAGTCGCCGGGCGCGCGCTTATAGGGAGCGACCTCGACCCGGGCGCCGGCCAGCATCTCGTCCGGATCGCGGCGCGACAGCTTGCCGTAGCCCTCGAAACTGCCGACGGCGAACAGCACGTGGCCCTCGGCGGCGTAGGCATGCCCGCTGCTGACCAGCTGCTCGATCATGGTGATGATCTGCGCCATGTGCGCGGTCACTTCCGGCTCGATGTCCGGCGGCACCACGCCCAGCGCGGCCATGTCTTCACGGTAGGCAGCAGCGAAACGGTCGGTGATGGTGCTGATCGGCACGCCCTGCTCGCGCGCGGCGGTGTTGATCTTGTCGTCCACGTCGGTGATGTTGCGGGCGTAGCGCAGGGCACCGAAGCGCCGACGCAGCAGGTCGGCCAGCACCCCGAACACCACCGGCCCACGGGCGTTGCCGATGTGCACGTAGTTGTAGACCGTCGGGCCGCACACATACAGGGTCGGACAGGCCGGATCGAGCGGGGTGAACGGTTCGAGCTGGCGAGTCAGGTTGTTGTGCAGGCGCAGGGTCATGGGTCTGTGACTGGGGGACAAGCCTGTGATTTTAGAACGTGTCGGGGCCCTTTGGGGGAACCGTTGCCACCGGTAGACGTCACCGGCGGCCGGGGTGGGGTGGGCAGGAACGGCGCGGACGGGTAATGTTCAGCCCCTTGCGGTCACCACTGCCTACACTATTGCCGTGTCCCTGCTCCCTTCGCCAATGAAAACCACCGCGTTGCTGACCCTGGCCTGCCTGTCGGCGCTGCCCGCCGTGGTCCTGGCCCAGGAGGCCGAGCCCCGCAACCGGGTGGTGATCGTGGAGAACGTGAAGTTCGACTACGCCCAGGTGCTCAACGTGGAGCCGGTGTTCCAGACCCTGCGTGCCACCCGCACCGAGGAGCACTGCGAGCCGGTCTCGACCCGTACCCTGGCCCCGGTCAATGTCACCGGCGAGGAGCCGGTGGAGGACAAGGGCCGCATCGGCCGCCTCTGGGATTCGGTTCGCTCGATGTTCAAGCGCAGCGACGAGGAAGTGCTGGAGGAACTGCCGGCCGAAGCCCCCGCCCCGGCGCCGGCCAACACGGGCCCGATGCTGACGCGGGACTGTCGTATCGTGCCCGTCGGACGCGAGTTCCGCCGCCCCATCGCCTATGACGTGGACTATGTCTACAAGGGCACCAAGTACCGTTCACGGCTGCCGGAAGACCCGGGCAACCGGCTGAAGATCCGGGTTTCGATCACCCCCTGGGTGGGCCCGGAGCAGGCTGCCGCCGGCACCCCCTGATTCTGCGACGCCGGCCTCTTGCGCCGGCCCCGGCCGCATGTAAAGATTGCCGACCAATGAAGCTCACCGACTTCCAGCACGACAGCAGCGCCGCCCGCCAGGCCACTGGCATGACGTCGCGTGCCCGTCGACCGGAACCCCACATTCTCGCTGGGTAATCCGGAGCTTTCTGCTGTTCGTCCGAAAAAAACCCAGCCCGCCGGCTGGGTTTTTTCGTTTTCGCGTTCTGAAAGCTTCATCTGCAACCTTTTCGTACCACCCTGGTTCCCGGTTTTCCCTTCCACCTTCCACCGCGTCGACCCTCGGCGCCGCTCATGCAAGGAATGATGATGTCCCCCAAGCACTTCCTGAACACCCAGGACTGGAGCCGCAGCGAACTTGACGCGCTGCTGACCCAGGCTGCGCTGTTCAAGCGCAACAAGCTCGGCGACCAGCTCAAGGGCAAGTCGATCGCGCTGGTGTTCTTCAATCCGTCCATGCGCACCCGCACCAGTTTCGAGCTGGGCGCGTTCCAGCTCGGTGCCCACGCAGTGGTGCTGCAGCCGGGCAAGGATGCATGGCCGATCGAGTTCAACCTCGGCACGGTGATGGACGGCGATACCGAAGAGCACATCGCTGAAGTAGCCAAGGTGCTCGGCCGCTACTGCGACATCATTGCCGTGCGCGCGTTCCCGAAGTTCGTCGACTGGGCCTACGACCGCCAGGACGTCGTGCTCGAGAGTTTCGCCAGATACTCGCCGGTGCCGGTGATCAACATGGAGACCATCACCCATCCGTGCCAGGAACTGGCGCACGTGATGGCCCTGCAGGAGCATTTCGGTACCCAGGACCTGCGCGGCAAGAAGTACGTGCTGACCTGGACCTACCACCCCAAGCCGCTGAACACCGCAGTGGCCAACTCGGCGCTGACCATCGCCACCCGCATGGGCATGGACGTGACGCTGCTGTGCCCGACCGCCGACTACATCCTCGACGAGCGCTACATGGGCTGGGCCGAGCAGAACGTGGCCGAGAGCGGTGGTTCGCTGAAGATCAGCCATGACATCGACAGTGCCTATGCCGGTGCCGACGTGGTCTACGCCAAGAGCTGGGGCGCGCTGCCGTTCTTCGGCAACTGGGAGCCGGAGAAGCCGATCCGCGACCAGTTCAAGCACTTCATCGTCGACGAGCGGAAGATGGCCCTGACCAACAACGGCGTGTTCAGCCACTGCCTGCCGCTGCGTCGCAACGTCAAGGCGACCGACGGCGTGATGGATTCGCCGCAGTGCATCGCCATCAACGAAGCCGAGAATCGCCTGCATGTGCAGAAGGCGATCATGGCTGCTGTTGCCGGCCGCTGATTTTCGTACGTCGTTCACGCATTCCAGACAATCCGCCGGGCATGGCCCGGCGCTACCAGGACATACCCCCCATGAGCAACAAAGACGTCGTTCTCGCCTTCTCCGGCGGCCTTGATACCAGCTTCTGCGTGCCGTACCTGCAGGAGCGCGGCTACAACGTGCATACCGTGTTCGCCGATACCGGCGGCGTGGATGACGAAGAGCGCGATTTCATCGAGAAGCGTGCCGCCGAGCTGGGTGTGACCAGCCACCAGACCGTCGATGGCGGTCCGGCCATCTGGTCCGGCTTCGTCAAGCCGTTCGTGTGGGCCGGCGAGGGCTACCAGGGCCAGTACCCGCTGCTGGTGTCGGACCGTTACCTGATCGTCGATGCCGCGCTCAAGCGCGCTGCCGAACTGGGCACCAACATCATCGCCCACGGCTGCACCGGCATGGGCAACGACCAGGTGCGCTTCGACCTGGCAGTGAAGGCGCTGGGCGACTACCAGATCATCGCGCCGATCCGCGAGATCCAGAAGGAACACACCCAGACCCGCGCCTACGAGCAGAAGTACCTGGAAGAGCGTGGCTTCGGCGTGCGCGCCAAGCAGCAGGCCTACACCATCAACGAGAACCTGCTGGGCCTGACCATGTCCGGCGGCGAGATCGATCGTTGGGAAGCACCGGGCGAGGGCGCCCGTGGCTGGTGCGCACCGCGCGCCGAGTGGCCGGAACAGGCGCTGACCGTCACCCTGAAGTTCGTCGAAGGCGAAGCTGTCGAGCTCGACGGCAAGGCACTGCCGGGCGAGCAGATCCTGGCCCAGCTCAACAAGCTGTTCGCCCCCTACGGCGTCGGCCGTGGCGTGTACACCGGCGACACCGTGATCGGCCTGAAGGGCCGCATCGTGTTCGAGGCACCGGGCCTGGTCTCGCTGCTGGCCGCGCACCGCGCGCTGGAAGATGCGGTGCTGACCAAGCAGCAGAACCGCTTCAAGCCGGACGTGGCGCGCAAGTGGGTGGAGCTGGTGTACGAAGGCTTCTACCACGACCCGCTGAAGACCGACATCGAAGCCTTCCTGAAGTCTTCGCAGGCCAAGGTCAACGGCGAAGTGGTGCTGGAAACCCGTGGCGGCCGCGTCGACGCCGTTGCGGTGAAGTCGCCGCACCTGCTCAACACCAAGGGCGCCACCTATGCGCAGTCGGCCGACTGGGGCGTGGAAGAAGCCGAGGGCTTCATCAAGCTGTTCGGCATGAGCTCCACCCTCTACGCGCAGGTCAACCGCTGAGCGGTTGACCACGCATTCCACCTCAACCCCGCGCCGTTGGCGCGCCCCCTTCAACAAGAAGGGGGCTCTCCACCAGACGCGTTCCGGTAGCGCCGGG
Source organism: Stenotrophomonas sp. MYb57 (assembly GCF_002966815.1). Lineage (NCBI taxonomy): Bacteria > Pseudomonadati > Pseudomonadota > Gammaproteobacteria > Lysobacterales > Lysobacteraceae > Stenotrophomonas > Stenotrophomonas sp. MYb57. Next base: position 3,146,131 of record NZ_CP023271.1, on the reverse strand, counting down.
CCATGCCCGGCGGAATTCCACAGGAACTGTTGATTCATGCTTGAACAGACGCTCGATCACCTGCAGGCACTGGTGTCCTTCGACACCCGCAACCCGCCGCGTGCGATCACCACCGGTGGCATCTTCGATTACCTGCGCGGCAACCTGCCCGGGTTCAATGTGGAGGTGATCGACCATGGCGCCGGCGCGGTCAGCCTGTATGCCGTGCGCGGCACGCCGAAGTACCTGTTCAACGTGCATCTGGACACCGTGCCGGACTCGCCGCACTGGAGTGCCGACCCGCACGTGATGCGCCGCCTGGACGACCGCGTGGTCGGCCTCGGTGTGTGTGACATCAAGGGCGCGGCCGCGGCGCTGGTGGCGGCCGCCAATGCCAGTGATGGCGACGCGGCCTTCCTGTTCTCCAGCGATGAAGAAGCCAACGATCCGCGCTGCATCGCGGCGTTCCTGGCCCGGGGCATTGCGTACGAAGCGGTGCTGGTGGCCGAACCGACCATGAGCGAGGCGGTGCTCGCGCATCGTGGCATCAGCTCGGTACTGATGCAGTTCGCCGGCCGTGCCGGCCATGCGTCGGGCAAGCAGGATGCAGCCGCCAGTGCGCTGCACCAGGCGATGCGCTGGGGCAACCGCGCGCTGGACCATGTCCAATCGCTGGCCTCGGCACGCTTCGGTGGATTGACCGGCCTGCGCTTCAACATCGGGCGCGTGGAAGGTGGCATCAAGGCCAACATGATCGCACCGGCGGCGGAAGTGCGTTTTGGTTTCCGGCCGCTGCCGTCGATGGATATCGATGCGCTGCTGGCGACCTTCGCCGGCTTCGCCGAACCGGAAGCGGCGCTGTTCACCGAAACCTTCCGTGGCCCCAGCCTGCCGGCAGGGGATATCGCCGAAGCCGAGCACCGCCGCCTGCTGGCGCGCGACGTGGCCGATGCGCTGGACCTGCCGATCGGCAACGCGGTGGACTTCTGGACAGAGGCGTCGCTGTTCTCGGCCGGTGGCTACACCACGATGGTGTTCGGTCCGGGCGACATCGCCCAGGCCCACACCGCCGATGAGTTCGTGACGCTGGAGCAGCTGCAGCGCTACACCGATGCCGTACACCGGATCATCGCCGCCGGCGCCTGATCGACCCACAACGCCGCTGCGCTTCTGCGCGGCGGAACTGCAACGCGGCGACCGCCGCCTGTGACGAAACCGAAATGTCTCCTGCCCTCCAGCCCCACCGCCAGACCCGCCAGACCATCGTGCGCCTGCTCTCGAGCATGGCCAGCGCGAAGGAGATCAGCCAGTACCTCAAGCGCTTTTCGCAGCTGGACGCCAAGCGCTTCGCCGTGGTCAAGGTCGGCGGCGCGGTGCTGCGCGACGATCTCGACGCGCTGACCTCCTCGCTGTCGTTCCTGCAGGAAGTCGGCCTGACCCCGATCGTGCTGCATGGCGCCGGCCCGCAGCTGGATGCGGAACTGTCGGCCGCCGGCATTGAAAAGCAGACGGTCAACGGCCTGCGGGTGACCTCGCCGGAAGCGCTGGCGATCGTGCGCCGGGTGTTCCAGCAATCCAACCTGCGCCTGGTCGAAGCGCTGCAGCAGAACGGCGCGCGCGCCACCTCCATCACCGGCGGCGTGTTCGAGGCGGAGTACCTGGGCCTGGACACCTACGGCCTGGTCGGCGAGGTGAAGAAGGTCAACCTGGCGCCGATCGAGGCCAGCCTGCGTGCCGGCTCGATCCCGGTCATCACCAGCCTGGGCGAGACCGCCGGTGGGCAGATCCTCAACGTCAATGCCGACTTCGCCGCCAACGAACTGGTGCAGGAGCTGCAGCCGTACAAGATCATCTTCCTGACCGGTACCGGCGGCCTGCTGGACGAGCAGGGCAGCGTGATTGATTCGATCAACCTGTCCACCGAGTACGACCACCTGATCGCGCAACCGTGGATCCACGGTGGCATGAAGGTGAAGATCGAACAGATCAAGTCCCTGCTGGACCGGTTGCCGCTGGAATCGTCGGTGTCGATCACCCGGCCGGCCGACCTGGCCAAGGAACTGTTCACCCACAAGGGCTCGGGAACGCTGGTGCGCAAGGGCGAGAAGGTGCTGCGTGCAACCGCCTGGAGCGAGCTGGACCTGCCGCGCCTGAAGGGCCTGATCGAATCCAGTTTCGGCCGCACCCTGGTGCCGGACTATTTCGAGAGGACCACGCTGCTGCGCGCATATGTCAGCGAGAACTACCGCACGGCGGTGATCCTCACCGATGAGGCCGAGGGCGTGTACCTGGACAAGTTCGCCGTGCTCGATGATGCGCAGGGCGAAGGGCTTGGCCGCGCGGTCTGGAACGTGATGCGCGAGGAAACCCCGCAGCTGTTCTGGCGCTCGCGCAACGGCAACCCGATCAACCACTTCTACTACGCCGAGTCCGATGGCTGCTACAAGCAGGGTCATTGGAAGGTGTTCTGGTACGGTGCCGATGGCATCGACCGGATCAGGACCTATGTCGACCACTGCGCGGTGCGTGCGCCGAGCCTGGAGGGCTGAGCGCGATGAACCACGCAGACTGGACCCGGGTACCCACGTTGACCGGCACGCATGCGCGGCTGGAACCGCTGCAGATGAGCCACATCGACGGCCTGCGCGGCGCGTTGGGCGAAGGCGCGCTGTCCAGGCTCTGGTACACCCAGGTGCCCGATGCGAAGGCCATGACCGGCTATGTGCAGGCCGCGCTGCAGGCACAGGCCGAAGGCAAGGTGCTGCCGTTCGTGGTGTTCGATGCCAACGACCAGATCGTCGGCACCACCCGTTACTACGATCTGCAACCGGACGTACCGCGGCTGAGCATCGGCTACACCTGGTATGGCGAATCGGTGCAGCGCACCGGGGTCAACTCCGAAACCAAGCTGATGCTGCTCAGCCATGCCTTCGAGCGGCTGGAATGCCTGAGCGTGGTGTTTGAAACCAGCTGGTTCAATTTCACCTCGCGCACCGCGATCGCACGCCTGGGCGCCAAGCAGGATGGCGTGCTGCGCAATCACCGCCGGCATCCCGACGGCACGCCGCGCGACACCGTCATCTTCTCCATCATCGATGCGGAATGGCAGGGCGTGAAACGCCACCTGCAGCACCGCCTCGATTCGCACGCATGAGCACGCACGCATGAGCACTTCCTCCTCGTTCACCGTCGGCATCGTCGGCGCCCGCGGCCATACCGGCGCCGAGCTGATCCGCCTGGTGGCAGCGCATCCGAACCTGCAGCTGGGCTTCGTGTCCTCGCGTGAACTGGCCGGGCAGCGCGTGTCCGACCACTACCCGCAATGGCAGGGTGAACTGCAGTTCGAGAATCTCGACGCCGACGCCGTTGCCGCCAAGGGCGTGGATGCGGTGATCCTGGCCCTGCCCAACGGCCTGGCCGCACCGTTCGTGGCGGCGCTGGAAACGGCGAAGCCGGACACGGTGATCGTCGACCTGTCGGCCGACTACCGTTTCGACAACACCTGGTACTACGGCCTGCCCGAGCTTACCCGTAGCCGTTACAGCGGGCAGAAGCACATCAGCAACCCCGGCTGCTATGCCACCGCGATGCAGCTGGCGATCCATCCGCTGCTGGATCTGCTGGCTGGTCCGCCGCAGTGCTTCGGCGTGTCCGGCTACTCGGGTGCGGGCACCTCGCCGTCGGACAAGAACAACGTTGAACTGCTGGCCGACAACCTGATGCCGTACGCGCTGACCAACCACGTGCATGAGCGCGAGGTTTCCGTGCAGCTGGGCGTGGCGGTCGAATTCATGCCGCACGTCGCGCCGCATTTCCGTGGCATCACCCTCACCGCCAACCTGTGGTTGAACCGCGTGCAGACCCGCGAGCAGATCGTCGAGCGCTTCCAGCACGCCTACGCCGGTGAAGCACTCATCGAGGTCGTGGACGAGGCGCCGTGGGTGAGCCGCATCGCTGGCCGCCACGGTGCCCAGGTCGGCGGCTTCACGCTCGCCCCGGGCGGCAAGCGGGTGGTGGTGGTGGCGACCCTGGACAACCTGCTCAAGGGCGCGGCCACCCAGGCCATGCAGAACCTCAATCTTGCGCTGGGCATCGACGAACTGACGTCGATCCCGCACTGAAACCGTACAGGAGCTCCCCATGGCAGACCTTCTTTGGCAGAAGCCAGGCGTCGCTGTCGATGCCCAGATCCAGACCTTCCTCGCCGGCGACGACGTGATCCTCGATCGCGAGTTCTTCCTGCATGACATTGCTGCCAGTGCCGCGCATGCGCAGGGCCTGCAGCACATCGGCATCCTCAGCGCCGACGAACTGGCCGGGTTGCTGCGTGAACTTGAGGTGCTGGCACAGGACTTCCGCGAAGGCCGTTTCGTGCTGGATACGCAGTATGAGGATGGCCATTCGGCGATCGAGGCACGGTTGACCGAACGCTTGGGTGATGCCGGCCGCAAGATCCACACCGGCCGCAGCCGCAACGACCAGATCCTGGTCGCCACCCGGCTGTGGTTGAAGGAAAAGCTGCAGCGCGTGGCGCAGGTCAGCGCCGAGGTGGCAAAGGTTGCACTTGACCGTGCGCAGGCCGAGCAGCATCTGCCGATTCCCGGTTACACCCACATCCAGCGTGCCGTGGTGTCCTCGGCCGGCATGTGGTGGGCCGGTTGGGCCGAAGCCTTCATCGACAACGCCGTGCGTGCCCGCGATACCCATGCACTGGTCGATGCCAATCCGCTTGGCACCGCCGCCGGTTACGGCGTGAACCTGCCGCTGGATCGCGAGCACACCACTGCCGCGCTCGGCTTTGCGCGCATGCAGATCTCGCCGATCTACGCGCAGCTGTCGCGTGGCAAGTTCGAACTGGCTGCGCTGGAAGCGCTGGGCGGCGCGACCCTGGACCTGCGCCGCATTGCCTGGGACCTGTCGCTGTTCACCAGCGCCGAATTCGGTTTCGTCGCGTTGCCGGCGCAGTACACCACCGGCAGTTCGATCATGCCCAACAAGCGCAATCCGGACGTGATCGAGCTGATGCGGGCGACCCATGCCAGCGTCGCCGCTGCACGCACCGAAATCGAGCAGCTGCTGTCGCTGCCGTCGGGCTACCACCGCGACCTGCAGTCGTCCAAGGGCGCCATCTTCCACGGCTTCGGGCGCGGCCTGGCCGCGCTTGAACTGCTGCCGGCGCTGCTGGCCAACCTGGAATGGCGCGATGACAAGCTGCGTGCAGCGATCGATTCGGGCATGTATGCCACCGATGTCGCGGTGGAAGCCGCGGTAGCGGGCGTACCGTTCCGCGAGGCCTACAAGGCTGCTGCTGCCGGTGCCGACAGTGCAGGGCAGGGGCGCACGCCGGAAGGCAGCCTGGCGGCGCGCGTATCGCCGGGTTCGGCGTCGGACCTGCGCCTGGATGAACTGCGCGCGCGCTGGCAGGCGCTGTCCTGATGGCCGGCACCGTCTACCTGGTGCTGGCGATGCGCCTGCCGGGCTTCACCGACGCCGTGGTGCAGCCGCACCGCGACTTCCTCGATGCGTTGCAGGCCGAGGGCCGGCTGCAGCTGACCGGCGGCTTTGCCGACGGCAGTGGTGGCGCCTATGTGCTGTGCAACCTCGACAGCCTCGCGCAGGCGCAGGCCATCGTCGCCACCGATCCGCTGGTGACGATGCAGGCATCGGCGCTGAGCGTCCATGAATGGAATACCCGCTGAGGCGCCCCTGATGACTGTCCACGCCGCCCACGTTGCATCGCCGTTCCCCGAACAAGCGCTGCCGTCGTGGCGGCGCGCCGTGCTCAAGGTCGGCAGCAGCCTGCTGGCCGCCGACGGTGGTGGCCTGTCGCCGCGCCACGCGCTGGGCCTGGCCCAGTTCGTTTCGGCCAACGTGCTGGCCGGGCGCGAGGTCGTCATCGTCTCCTCCGGCGCGGTCGCTGCCGGCCGCGCGATCCTGCCCCGGGCCGATGAACCCGGTGCGGCGATGGCGGCGCGGCAGGCGTTGGCGGCCCTGGGCCAGGCGCAGCTGATCGGTCTGTGGCAGCGCTTCTTCGAGCGCCCGGTGGCGCAGGTGCTGCTGACCCATGACGATCTGCGCAACCGCCGCCGCTATCTCAATGCGCGGGCAACCCTCAACGAGCTGCTGCGGCTGGGCGCGCTGCCGGTGGTCAACGAGAACGACACCGTTTCGGTGGATGAGCTCAAGCTCGGTGACAACGACAACCTGGCCGCGACGGTGGCAGCGCTGGTCGATGCCGATGCGCTGTTCATCGCCACCGACATCGACGGTCTCTACAGTGCCGATCCGCGCACGCATGCCGATGCCCGGCCACTGCATGAAGTGGCCGAGTTGAACGATGCCGTGCTGGCGATGGCTGGCGGCGCCGGTTCGGTCGCCGGTACCGGCGGCATGCGCACCAAGCTGGAGGCCGCAGCCAAGGCCGGCCGTGTCGGCATCGAAACCTACCTGTTCAACGGCCGCAGTGGCGAGGTGGTGCGCGCGCTGGCGCAGGATCGCCTGTTCGGCACCCGTATCCATGCAGCACGCAGCCGTGAGGCGGCCCGCAAGCACTGGCTGCGCCACGCTCCGCTCGCCGAAGGCGCGATCCTGATCGATGCCGGCGCCGTCCAGGCGATGCGCGAGAAGGGGGCATCGCTGTTGCCCGGTGGCATCACCGGTGCCGACGGCGCGTTCCGGCGCGGTGACATGGTGCAGGTATGCTGGAACACCGACGCCGGCCGGGTCTGCGTGGCCCGTGGTGTGAGCCAGTACGCCGCAGATGACGTGCGCCGCATTGCCGGCCGCCACACCCGCGACATCCAGACCGTGCTCGGCTACAACTACGGCGGTACCGTCGTCCATCGCGACGATCTGGTGCTGCCATGAACCCACTGCAGGATATGCCGATGAGTGAGATCGAATCGCAGGCCCGTGCCTGCCGCGCCGCGGCCCAGGTGGTTGCCGGCCTGGACAGCGATGCGCGCAGGGCACTGCTGCAGGCGATGGCGCAGGCGCTGGAGGTCAATGCCGGACAGATTCTCGCAGGCAATGCACGCGACCTGGCCGCCGCCCGCGACAAAGGTGTGGGCAGCGCGATGCTCGACCGCCTGGCACTTGACCCGGCGCGCCTGCTGGCGATGGCCGACGCCGTGCGCGAGGTGGCCGGCCTGCCGGACCCGGTCGGGCAGGTGACCCGCGACGACGTGCGTCCGAACGGCATCCGCGTGCAGAAGGTGCGCGTGCCGCTGGGGGTGATCGCGATGATCTACGAAGCACGCCCGAACGTGACCGCCGAAGCCGCCGCGCTGTGCCTGAAGGCGGGCAACGGCGTGATCCTGCGTGGCGGCTCGGAGGCGATCCATTCCAATACCGCCATCGCCCAGGCGTTGGCGGGGGCATTGAAGGCCAACGGCGTGCCCCCTGCCGCTGTGACGGTGCTGACCGACCTGCGTCGCGAAGCAATGCTGGAACTGCTGCAGCTGCACGAACTGATCGACCTGGCCATCCCGCGCGGTGGCGAAGGCCTGATCCGCTTCGTCGCCGAGCACGCACGGGTACCGGTGATCAAGCACTACAAGGGCGTCTGCCACCTGTTCGTCGATGCCAGTGCCGATCTCGACAAGTCAGTCGATCTGCTGGTGGACGGCAAGTGCAGTCGCCCGTCCGCGTGCAATTCACTGGAAACCCTGCTGGTGCACCGGGACATTGCCGCAGCGTTCCTGCCGCGTGCTGCACAGGCGCTGGCCGAACGTGGCGTGCAGCTGCGCGCAGACGAGCGCGCGCAGCCATTGCTGCCGGGGAGCACCGCGGCCAGCGAAGACGACTATGCCGCCGAATTCCTTGATCTGGTACTGGCGGTCCGCGTGGTCGACGATCTTGATGCAGCGATCGCGCACATCCGTACCTATACCTCCGACCACACTGAAGTGATCGCCACTGAAGACGTAGCCAGTGCCGAGAGTTTCGTCAGCGCATTGCGCTCGGCGGTGGTGATGGTCAACGCGTCTTCGCGTTTTTCCGATGGTGGCCAGCTTGGCCTCGGCAGCGAGATCGGCATCTCCACCACGCGCCTGCACGCCTATGGCCCGATGGGGCTGGAAGCGCTGACAGTCGAACGGTTCGTGGTGCGCGGCGAAGGCCAGGTCCGAAGGTAGGGTCACAGCCGGGCTGCGCCCGGCACCCGCGGAGGCCACGGCAACAGCCGAAGCAACAGCCGAAGCAACCGCAAATGCAACGGCAACGGCAACGGCAACAGCGGGGTTCCTGCGGGATAGCGGGGTGGGTCCGGTTGCGGGGGACGCCGTGAACCCGTCCATGGGGGCTTGGCCGCGGCATCCATGCCGCGGACACCCCCGCAACCGGACCCACCCCGCCTTCGACAGATCTCCGCAGTCTGTCGGGATGGCATGACTTGCTCTTGGTGGGTGTCGACCTTGGTCGACACGTAGATCCACGCCATGCGTGGATGCTCTTTGATGAATTGTCGACTATTCGATTTCGATGGAGATTCATCCACGCATGGCGTGGATCTACCAGATTGCGGAAATCTGTCAGAGGTGGGGCGGTGTCGGATTGCGGGGTGTCAGCCGCATGGATGCGGCTGCCAAGCCTACAAGGACGTACTTGCGGCGTCCCCGCAATCCGACACCGCCCCGCCTCCCACGGAATGCCAGCTGTTGCTGTTGCCTTGGCCGCTGCCTCTGCGGGTGCCGGGCGCCGCCCGGCCGAACCCCCGTTACCTCAACAGCTGCGCGGTCATGCCCAGTGGCCGTGCATGCTCATCCATGTGCAGGGTGATGGCCTTGGCACCGAACATCTGTTCGGCAAGCTGATCGCTGGCACCCAGCGAATGGGCGATCTCCGCACGACTTGCGTCCTCGTGCGGGCCGCGCCGTTCCTTGCCGGAGAAGCGGTAGCGGTTGTACTCGGCCCAGGCGATCAGCAGCAGCGCACAGCACGCCAGGATCACCGGCAGGGCGATGATCACGAACGGGTCCAGATGCTGCTTGCGCTCGTACAGCTGCAGCCACGCCAGCTGCCCACCGAGCAACCAGGACACCAGCGTGACCAGCGGTGCCCACAGGTAGAAGTAGAACCCCCAGAATGCCAGGGTCACAAAGCCCCAGGCAGTGCGTTGCAGGCGGGGCTGCTTGCGCGGTTTCTGGATCAGGCGCGAGTCGAAGCGGTTGGACGGCGTCCTGGCAGTCGTCTGGCGATGTGCGTTCATCGGATACCTCTGTCTGGGCTGACCCAGGTGGCTCGCTTGCCACGCCGCCGGAGAAGGGTCTTCGGCAGCGCCACCAGCGTGGTGAACAGGCTGATCAACCAGTACGCCATCGGGTACCAGATGACCCAGAAATAGTTGCGGCCGATATGCGTTTCGTAACGCCTGTCGATGATCAGGCTGCTGGCGAACTGCAACAGGCAGACCAGGGCCAGGATCACGCCATGCCATTGCGGCAGCAACGTGTCGATGTACAGCGACGGCGGCATCGGGATGAACTTGCCCACTGCCCACAGCAGGATGATCACCAGCATGGTGTAGGCCCACAGCACGCTGAGGATATATTCCAGCAGCACGCCCCACATCCGCCGCTTGCGCCAGCTGAACAACGAGGAGCCGTGGCGCAGCAGGACTTCCACGCCGCCCTGTGCCCAGCGTAGTCGCTGCCGCCACAGGCCCTTCAGCGTTTCCGGCATCAGGATGAAGCACAGCGCATTGGGCTCGTAACGGATATCCCAATGATCCAGCTGCAGCCGCCAGCTGATGTCGATGTCCTCGGTGACCATGTCATCGGCCCAGTAGCCGATGCGATGCAGGGCGGTGCGACGGAACGCGGCAATGACGCCGGACACGGTGAAGATGCGGCCGTACACGCGTTGGGCGCGCTTGATCATGCCGATGATCGAGGAGAACTCCGCCACCTGCAGGCGGCCGAGCAGGGTGGAGCGGTTGCGGATGCGCGGGTTGCCGGTCACCGCACCCACGCGTGGGCCGCTGGTCAGGTGCCAGACCATCCAGTGCATGGCGAACTCTTCCAGCATGGCATCACCATCGATGCACACCAGGTACTCCGATCTCGCGGCCAGCGCGCCCATGCGCAACGCGTTGGCCTTGCCCAGGTTGCGGTCCAGGTGGACCACGCGCAGGCGCGGATGAAGCGCTGCAAGCGCGTCCAGGCGGGTGCCGGTGTCGTCGGTGCTGCCATCGTTGATGGCGATCACCTCGAAGTCCGGATAGCGCTGGGCCAATGCCGCGCCGAGGGTGTCGTCCAGGTTCGCCGATTCGTTGTGGCACGGGATCAGCAGGCTGGCGAACGGATACTCCGCCATCGGTGGTGGGTCGTTGCGCGGCCGCGACTTCCGCTCACGGCGGAAGAAGTAGTACAGGCCCCCGGACATCCAGAAGAACGCCATCACCATGGGGTAGAAGAAGGCGAACTGGAACATGGCGTTGAGCCACGGATTCATGTCCACGTCACTTCTCCGGGTACGGGAAGTTGCGCGCGGACATCGCCGCGCGTGCATCCTGGGTCGACGGCTTGTCGGCGATGAAATCGTCCGGGTACCACGCGAAATGGCGCACGCCCTGTGCCTGCAGGCGGCGGATCTGCGCGCGCAGCTGTTCGCCGCTGATCGGCCGCTGCGTGCGCCAGTCCACGGTCTGCAGCTCGAACATCGTGTGCTTCAGCTCGGGGTCGTGCGCACGCACGGCCACCACCAGCTTGTCCAGCCAACGCTGCGGGCGGCGGCTGCCTTCCATCCATGGCATCGCCATCAGCGCGGTGCGGTCGTAGGCCTTGTTGAACAGGTCCAGGCGCTGGGCGAACCACGCCGCGCTCTGCGGCTCCAGCACCGGCTGCGCGTACAGGTTGCGCACGGTGCCCAGCTTGGGGCGCCAGCGTTGTGCGCTGTCACGCAGTTCCAGGGTGAAATCAATCAGCGCCTGGGTGCGGCCGCCGTCGCTGCCTTCCTGCGGCAGCTGGGCCAGTTCGGTATCGCGCACGTAGCCGTCATCGTGGAACAGCAGGCCTTCGAAATACGAATTGATCGCCAGGTCTTCGTAGATGTCCTTGATGATCTGTCGTGCCTGCGGCTTGGTGAAATCCAGGCGGTACATGCCATCGCGTTCCGGGCTCTGGATGCCCAGCGCCGCACGCTGCGCGGCGTCGGGCAGTTCATAGCCCAGCACCGGCAACCACGCATACACCTTCACCCCGGCACGGGTTTTCAGCTGCCAGGCGACGCGGTTGAACAGGTCCGCGCGCATCGGCAGGTGGCGGTTCGGGAAGTACAGGGCATCGGCGGTGTTGTTGCCGTCCGGATCGGCGAAGGCCTGCAGGTAGACATGGGTCGGGCCGATCCGCTTCACCCGCTCGATCAGCGCATCCAGGTTGCGCGCCTGCTGTGCAGGGTCGCTGTCGTAGACCGAGTCCATATCGATCTGCAGTGCACGGGTGCCGTCCAGATTGACGTTGCGGCGCAGCTCGAAGGCCAGCGAGGTGATGTTCGGATTGCTGGTCACCAGCAGGCGTGCCAGGCCATGCAGGTCGGCCGTCACCGGCGTGCTGCGACCTTCCAGGTCGAAGGACACCGGCATGCCCAGCTGCTCGGCGATGTCGTTGCTCAACTGGTTGTAGGCGGCATACGGCCAGACGATCGCTTTCGGGCGTACACCCAGTTCCTTCTCGATGCGCTGCACGCTGCGGCCGAGATCGTCGCGCAGGCGCTTCTCGTACTCCTGCGCGCTTTCGTAGCGCTGCGCCTTGGGGTCGTAGATGCGGGTGATCACCGCCGGGGTCTGGTTGCCCTGTGGGTTGGACTGCACGCCGTGGTGCAGGTTGTCGGTATGGCTGGCCAGTTCGATCAGGCCGCTGGCCTGCATCTCGCGCAGCTGGTCCCAGGTCAGGAAGTCGTCATGGCCGAAGGGACGGTAGCCGTAGTCGATGGTGCGGCCCGGTGCCATGTCCACGTAGTCGGTGATCACCGCCACCAGCGCCGGATAGTTGTACGCGCGCAGCAGCGGATAGACGCGGCTGTACACGCTGCGCAGGCCGTCGTCGAAGGTCAGCAGCACCGGTCGCGGCGGCAGCGTTGCTTCGCCGCGCGAGGCCTTGATCAGCTGTGACAGCGAGACCGGGTGATAGCCATGCGCGGACAGCCAGTCCAGGTGTGCGGCGAAGTTCTGCGTGCTGACCGCGTAGGCGTCGCCGTCGGATTTTTCCAGCACATCATCGCGCACGTCGTGGTAGCTGAGGACCAGCAGGCCGTTGTCGGCCGCGTCCAGTTCCGCGGCCGAGCTGGCGCGCTGGGCTGCGGCAGGCAGGGCGAGGGCCAGCAGCGCCAGCAGCAGTACGGTCGTCAGGTTGCGAAGCATCCGTTCCATCTCATTCTCCCCAGCGCAGCGCGGCATCGAAGCCGATATGTCGTTCACGTTGGCCGTCGTAGACCGGCCGCGACCAACTCACGCCGTACTCGAGGATCCGCCCTTGATCGAACTGCCATTCGTGGCGATAGGCCACGGTTGGAATGATTGAACTGCCAAAACCTTCCTGCCAGTAGTTGCCCACCGAGACCGTCAGGCGATGGCGGAAGTGGCGCTCGTAATGGCGCCACAGCTGTTGGTCGATGCGCAGGCCCACTTCCACCGAGCGATCCCGCGAGGGGTTGAAGTAGGGCGCATCGTCGCGGCTGCCACGGCTGGTGTAGACGCTGCCCAGGCCATCGATCAACAGGCGCGGGCGGGTCAACAGCCGTTGTTCGATCGCACTGTTCAGCGTATCGCGGCGGTTGCCATCGTCGTAACGGAACTGGCTGCCACCGAAGCTCCAGTGGGTGCGCTCGTTGCGCGTGTAGTCCACTGCAACCGCAACGCTGTCGGCGGTGATGCCCGCCACGCGTGCCTGCATCGAGGCTTCCGGATCATTGCGGGCAGCGGTCACGCCGGCATGCCAGCGATCATTGAACTGCCAGCCGAAGCCGCCGCGCAGGCCGGTGTCGCCGATGCTGTCGTTGGGGCGCATCACCGCCGCCTCGGCATCGAGGCGGTCGAAGCGGTAGCGCACGCCGGCACCGATCCACAGCGGATCGATGTCCTGGTCCTGAAAGCTGACCGAACGGCGGTCGGCGAAGGCAAACAGGCGCCAGCGGTCGTTGAGAACCGGCGAGGCCACTTCCACGCCGTAGTGCAGGTCGTCGTTGCCCAGCGGCGAGGTGCCGCCACCGCCGGAACTGCGGCCACCCTCGACCTTGGCCAGCAGCTGCCAGCCGCGATGGGCGCGCCAGTCACGGTCCATGCGTTGCACCGCCGGCTGGCTTGGATAGCGTGCCAGCAGGTCGTCATGCAGCGGCCGCGCCAGGTCGTCGCGTTGCAGCTGCACGTAGGATTCGTACATGCCCAGGCGCGGCGCGATGTCACGCGGGTCCAGGGTATAGGCCATCTGGTGGCGCTCAAGCGCCCGCCGTGGCCAGCCGCGCATCTGGTAGACGCTGCCCAGTGAAGTCTGCAGGCTGCCATTGCCCGGGCCGACCTCGACCAGGGCTTCCAGTTCGCGCTGGGCCGTGGGCAGGTCGCCGCTGTAGGCCCGCACCATCCCCAGGTTCAGGTCGGCCTCGTAACGCGCCCAGTTCTGGAAGGGGGTCTTGCCGCCGCCCCAGCGCCAGGCCGGTTCGTCCTTCTGCCAGGCCTGCAGGTAGCCCACCGCCTTCTCCGCCTGCTCGGTTTCCAGATAGGCATAGGCCAGCTCCGAGCGTGTCTCGAAGCGTGAGGGATCGTTCTTTGCGGCGGCCTCCAGCAAGGGAATGGCCTCCTCCGGGTTCTGCGTGGCCATCAGCGAGTCGCCTACGGCTGGCAGAACGTAATCGGGCAGGGCATGGCCTTCGCGCTGCAGCGCCCGCGCCTCGTCGCGCACCTGCGCGTGGCGGGCCAGGCGGTTGAGCAAGATCAGCCGGTCCATGCGGATACGCAGCGGCGCCTGCGCCTGCGCGGTGCCATCGCGCTCGACGTACTGCTCCATTTCCGCCAGCGAAGCCTCGGCCTCGACCAGCCGGGTGTCTTCGCTTTCCCCGTAGGCCAGGCTCCAGTTGACCAGCTTGGCCACGTAGTTGGCCTCCAGCCGCGCTTTCTGGTCCTGGTCGAACAGGTTGGGCCGGGCCTGGTAAAGCCGCCAGGCGCGATGGGCGTTGCCGATGTCGCCCAGGGTCAGGACCTGCAGCTTGTACAGCAGGTCGTCGTTGGGCTCGCGCAGCTGCGCCCGCTCGATCGCTGCCAGTGCATCGACCCAGCGTGCCTGGTCACGGTAGTGCCCGATCTCGGCGAGCCGGTCGGCGCGCGTTATGACGGTGGGCGGCGAGGCCGCGTGGGCCCAGCACGCCAGAGTGGCGCAGGCCAGGCCGACGCACAGCGCCAGCGGACGATGAACAACCATGAGACCCCCTAAGCATCCATTGCTGAACGATGTGCTCAAAAGTGTGACGCACATCACATGCCAACTATAGCTGACGCTCTGCCAAAGCGCCTACTTCCTATCCGTACCTTGTTGACGGAGAGTCCTTGGATGACCGGCCAGCCCTGTCGCAACGCGTTGTCGCGCATACACTTTTCTGCTGTCCACTGTGGAACGGCACGGGGCAGCCCGGGGCCGCCCTGTGGGGGCGTACCACGCTGGCAGGGCCGGTTCTGGACACGAAACGGGTCAGCTTTGGACACGCTACGTCACCCGCTGCGGTGGCGGTGTGTAGATCGCGGTAGTGGGGTGTGTGGGTCCAGCTTCACGGCGGCGGGCGTCAGCCCGCCGGTCCGGTCACCACAGGTCTTCCAGCTTGCGCGGCTTGCAGGCCACCCACGAGGCGCACAGCATCAGCAGCGCGCAGCCGAACAGGAAGGCGAAGGGCAGGGTCCAGCCCTCGCTGACGGTATGCAGCCAGCCGACCAGGAACGGGCCAAGGCAGCTGAAGCTGTAGCCCACGCCCTGCATGAAGCCGGACAGGGCCGCAGAACCGGTGGGGGTGCGCGTGCGCAGATTGATCAGGGTCAGCGCCAGCGGGAACGTGGACGGCCCGACGCCCAGCAGGCAGGCCCACAGCAACGGCGCCTTCATCGGGGCGAACAGCAGGCCGGCGAAGGCGATGACGAAGGCGGAGAAGCCGATCAGCACCAGCGGGAAGGGATTCTGCAGGCGCACCGCCAGCGATGGGATCACCAGCGATGGCAGCAGGCCCAGTGCCGAAAACACCGCAACCATCACCCCGCCAAAGGCGGGCGTGGCGCCGGCTTCGACCACGATGCGCGGCAGCCAGGTGAACATCGAATAGGTCATCAGCGAGGTCATGCCGAACATCAGCGTCATGCTCCAGCCCAACGACGTACGCCAGACCTTGCCGTGCGGCTGCGCGGTGGGGTCGTTGCTGTCCAGTACCGGCCTGGGCGCACTGCGTGCCAGCAGCATCCATGGCAGGGTCGCAGCCAGTGCCAGCAGCGCCCACATGCCCAGCGACACCCGCCAGCCTGCGGCGTTGGCCACCGGCACCGCCAACAGTGCCGGCATCATCGTGCCCAGCTGCAGCACGCTGATGTACAGCGTGCTCATGGTGCCGACCTTGTTGGCGAAGTAGCGCTTCACCAACGGCGGCACCACCACGTTGCCGATGCCCATGCCCGCCAGTGCGATCACCGAGCCCAGCAGCAGGGTGCCGACATTGCCGGCGCTGGAGCGCAGCAGCAGGCCGGCGGCAGCCATCAGCATCGCCAGCAGGGTGGTGCGCTCAAGGCCCAGGCGTCGTGCCAGCGCCGGGGTGGCGACGCCGAACAGAGCGAACGACGCGGTCGGCAGCATGCCCAGCACGCCGGTCATGGTGGTGCCGAAGCCGAACTGCTGGCCCAGCACGTCCAGCAACGGGGTGATGGAGGTGACGGCGGTACGCAGGTTGACCGCCGCCAGCAGGATCGCGGCGAACGCCAGCACGCGCCCGTGCAGCAGTGGTGGCGAAGGGGAGGTGGGCGAGGTCATGCGGTGTTCCTTGCAGGTGGCGCACGCCATGCAGAATGACGTGCAGCGCCCGCACCGGGCGCGGCCGGTGTGGCAGGTGGGGGAGTGGCGGCCATTGTACGTGGCCGGGCCGGGTCAGGTCCCCGGCGACATGTGCTGATGGCGGCGTAGCCGGGTGTCCCGGATTCCAGGTACAAAAAAACCCGGAGGACACTGATGTCTTCCAGGCTTCTTGGTGACCACCGGAGTGGTCGGGGAGACAGGATTCGAACCTGCGACCTCTACGTCCCGAACGTAGCGCTCTACCAGACTGAGCTACACCCCGAAGGGAGCCGCCTATTCTAGCCATTTCCCCCGATGGCGGCAAGGGGGAAGACCGTTCTGCTTCGCTGCCGTGGCAGCGACTCCTGCGGGAACAAAAAAGCCTGGAAGACTTCACCAGGCTTCAATGCGACCACCGAAGTGGTCGGGGAGACAGGATTCGAACCTGCGACCTCTACGTCCCGAACGTAGCGCTCTACCAGACTGAGCTACACCCCGAAGGAGCCGCCAAGAATACGGTGTGAAGGCCGTATCGGCAACCCTTTTTTACAGTTTCAACGCACTTCCTTGTCGGCGCGGGCGCTTTCGCGCGCTTCGAACCACATCCCGTTGAGGATGGCCACGACCGAAGCCAGGCCGGCGCCGAGAATCCAAGCGAAATACCACATGGTCAATCTCCTGTGTGCGAGGGGTGTGCCGACCCTGGGCCGGCACACGGGCAATCAGTACGCGTTGGGGTTGTCGTCCATGTCCTCGACCGTCGTCTTGCCCTTCAGCACGCGGTACACCCAGGTGGTGTAGGCGAGGATGATCGGCAGGAAGATGGCCGTGGCCAGCAGCATGACCCACAGCGTGAGGTGGCTGGACGAACTGTCCCAGACGGTCAGGCTGGAGGTGGGCTGGCTGGAGGACGGCAGCAGGAACGGGAAGATCGCAAAGCCGACGGTGAGGATGATGCCGGCAATGGACGCGCCCGAGGCGATGAAGGCCAGGCCGCCACGACGCGCGCGCAGCAGCACCGCGCTGGCAAGCGCACCCAGCAGGCCCAGCACCGGGAACACCAGCGTTGCCGGCATGCTGCTGTAGTTGCGCAGCCAGCCACCTGCGGCGGACCCCAGTTCGGCGGTCTTCAGCAGCGGATTGGTCGGCCCGTCGGTCACCACCTGCGAAGTGATCTGGTAGCCCGGCAGGCCGAAGGCCACCCAGGCGCCGGCAGCGGCGAACAGCACGAAGCTGATGATGGCGGCGATGCTGCCATAGCGCGCCGCACGTTCGGCCACCGGGCCGTCGGTCTTCAGCACCAGCATGGCCGCACCGTGCGACACCAGCATGGCCACGCTGATCAGGCCGGCGATGAGCGCGAACGGTGTCAGCAGGCCGAAGAACGAACCGGTGTAGGTCACGCGCAGGGTGTCATCGAAGTGGAACGGCACACCCAGCAGTACGTTGCCCACGGCGACGCCGGCAATCAGGCCCGGCAGCAGGCCACCGACGAACAGCACGCGGTCCCAGTTGTCGCGCCAGCGCTTGGACGGCAACTTGCTGCGGTACTTGAAGCCGACCGGGCGCAGGATCAGCCCGAACAGCATCGCAAACACCGCCAGGTAGAAGCCGGAGAAGCTGACCGCATACAGCGGCGGCCATGCGGCGAAGATCGCGCCGCCACCCAGCACCAACCAGACCTGGTTGCCTTCCCAGACCGGGCCGACGGTGTTGATCACCAGCCGGCGTTCTTCATCGGTCTTTGCCACGAACGGCAGCAGCGTGCCGACGCCGAGGTCGAAACCATCCATGACGGCCCAGCCGACCAGCAGGATGCCGAGCAGCAGCCACCAGATCACGCGGAGCGTGGTGTAATCAAGTGCAATGAATTCCATCTGGATTCTCCTGCCTCAGGCCTGGCCGGGGGCAACGGCATTGGGGGAAACAGGGCGGATGTCGGCCTGCAGCGTCGGCAGGATGTCGTCCGGGCCCTTGCGGACCGCCTTCAGCATCAGCTTGATTTCGATGATCAGCAGCACCGTGTACAGGCTGGTGAACACCGCCAGCGTGGTCAGGATTTCATGCAGTGCCAGGCCCGATGCCGCGTAGAAAGTGGGCAGCACGCCATCCACCGCCCACGGCTGGCGGCCGTACTCGGCCACGAACCAACCGCATTCGATCGCGATCCACGGCGCCGGCAGGCTCCACACCGCCAGCTTCAGGAACCAGCGCTTGTCCTGGAAGTTGTTGCGGCACGAGAAGTAGAAGGCCAGCGCGAAGAAGGCGATCAGGTAGAAGCCCAGCCCGGCCATGATGCGGAAGGTCCAGAACAGCGGCGCCACGCGCGGTACGGTATCCATCGCGGCCTTGGAGATTTCCTCCGGCGTCGCGTTGAGGATGTCCTCGCGGTAACGCTTCAGCAGCAGGCCATGGCCGAGGTCCTGCCAATGGCGATCGAACATTTCACGCGCTGCAAGATCGGTCTTGTCCTTCTTCACCCGTTCCAGTGCGCCATAGGCGATCTGGCCACCGCGGATGCGGTGCTCCGCACGCTCCACCAGCTCCAGGATGCCCGGAATCGGCTGGTCCAGCGAACGGGTGGCGATCAGGCCCATCAGGTATGGGATCTTGATCGCGTAGTCGTTGGTGTGGGTGTCCTGGTTGGGAATGCCGAAGGCGGTGAAGTCGGCCGGCGCACGCTCGGTCTCCCACATCGCTTCGATCGCCGCCAGCTTCATCTTCTGGTGCTCGCTGGCGGCATAGCCGCTCTCGTCACCCAGCACCACCACCGACAGCGAGGACAGCAAGCCGAAGGCTGCGGCGACCGCGAACGAACGGCGGGCCATGTCCCTGTGCTTGTTGCGCAGCAGGTATAGGGCGCTGATGGACATCACGAAGATCGCACCGGTCACGTAACCGGCACTGACGGTGTGCACGAACTTGGCCTGCGCCACCGGGTTCAGCAGCACCGCGGCGAAGTCCACCACTTCCATGCGCATGGTTTCCGGGTTGAACACCGCACCGGTCGGGTTCTGCATCCAGCCGTTGGCGATCAGGATCCACACCGCCGACAGGTTGGTGCCCAGCGCCATCAGCCAGGTCACGGTGAGGTGCTTGACCGGGCTCAGGCGCTTCCAGCCGAAGAAGAACAGGCCGATGAAGGTCGCTTCCAGGAAGAACGCCATCAGGCCTTCGATGGCCAGCGGCGCACCGAAGATGTCACCCACGTAGTGGCTGTAGTACGACCAGTTCATGCCGAACTGGAACTCCATCACCAGGCCGGTGGCCACACCGATGGCGAAGTTGATGCCGAACAGGGTGCCCCAGAACAGGGTCATCTGCCGCCAGACCTGCTTGCGGGTCATGACGTACACGCTTTCCATGATGGCCACCATGAAGGACAGGCCAAGCGTGAGCGGTACGAATAGGAAGTGGTACATCGCGGTCAGAGCGAATTGCAGCCGCGACAGTTCTACGACTGTCTGATCAATCATGGCCTGGCTACCTCGTTGGATAGTGCCGTTGCAGGTGGCGGGAAGGGTGGTCTACGGGGTGAATGATGTGACCGACTACTTCAAACAGCCTTGATCCAGATCAATGTATGAACAGGTATTCAGGAGGATCGTATGCCAACCCGATGAAGACTGCGACCGCCGGCCGCAGGGGAAGGCTGTTGCCTGCGCCTACAATGCCGTCCATCCCCTTGCTGCCTGTGAAGAGCCTTGAGCGCTGCCGAACCGACCGCTGACGCCCCTGATCGGGATGAAGAATCGACCCGCCTGCGGCGTGTGCGTACCGCCTGGCTGGCCGATCTGGCCCGTGCCGCGAAGGGGCGGCAGCGGCTGGCGTCGCTGTGCATCAGCGTGTCCGGTGCGCTGTTGATCGCTCAAGCTGCCGCCATCGCCTGGCTGGTGCAGCAGGTGCTGGTCGAGCGCGTGCCGCTGGCCCAGGGCCTGCCGGTGCTGGCCGCGTTGGCGGTGATCCTTGTCGTGCGCACCCTGCTGGGCAGTGCCACCCAGGCTGCGGCCGGTGACGTTGCCGATGCCGCACGCCTGTCCCTGCGCGAGCGTGTCTTCGCGCGTCTGCTCGGGCACGGCCCATTGTGGCTGCGGCAGCGCCGTACCGGTGAATTGGGTGAGTTGATGCTGCATCACGGCGATGCGATCGAGAACTACTACAGTGGTTTCCTGCCGGTGCGCACCGAAGTGGTGGTGGTGCCGTTGTTGATCCTGGCTGCTGTGGCCTGGGTCGATTGGGTGGTTGCACTGATCCTGCTGTTCACTGCACCGCTGGTGCCTTTTTTCATGATGCTGGTGGGCTGGGGCGCCGAAGCCGCCGGGCGCGCGCAGTTGGGCGAGCTGGCGCGGATGAGCGGGCACTTCGCCGATCGCATCAAGGGCCTGGGCCTGCTGCGCCTGTATGGCCGTGGGGAAGCCGAACTGGCCGGCATCGAGGCCGCGGCCGAAGGTGTGCGCGTGCGCACGATGAAGGTGCTGCGCATCGCCTTCCTGTCGTCCACCGTGCTGGAATTCTTTGCCTCGGTCAGCGTGGCGATGGTCGCCTTGTATCTGGGCCTGAGCTATCTGGGCCTGATGTCGCTGCATGCGACCGTGCCGACGCTGGGGGCGGGCCTGTTCTGCCTGCTGCTGGCACCGGAGTTCTACGCACCGTTGCGGCGCCTGGCCGCGCACTATCACGACCGCGCCAATGCACTGGCCGCCGCTGCCGAGGTGGAGCGCCTGCTGCAGGCGCTGCCGGAAGAGGAGGCCAGCACAATCGACGGCACTGTGCCGCTGACGCCGGAGCCTGCCGAGGCCGCGTTGCCGCCACTGCAGGCGCACGGTCTGGTATTGCGTCCGTTGGGCGCTGCGCACGATGTGCTGCAGAACCTGGACCTGCAGCTGGAACCGGGCCAGCGTCTGGCCCTGGTCGGCCCCAGTGGCAGCGGCAAGAGCACGTTGCTGGAAGCGCTGGCCGGTTGGCTGCCGCCGCGTGGTGGCCGGGTGCAGTTGCGGCCGGGGCTGCAGGTGGCCTATGCCAGCCAGCGTCCCTATCTGTTCCACGGCACCATCGCCGAGAACCTGCGCCTGGCCGATCCCGGTGCCAGCGACGCGCGCCTGCGCGCCGTTGCCGAAGCCGCCCAGGTGCTGCAGTTCGCACAGCGCCTGCCGCAGGGGCTGGATACGCTGATCGGCGAGCGCGGCTTTGGCCTGTCCGGTGGCGAAGCACGTCGCATCGGCCTGGCGCGCCTGCTGCTGCGCGATCCGCAGGTGCTGCTGCTGGACGAGCCGACCGCGTTTCTCGATGCCGAAACCGAAGCAGCGCTGCTGCGCAGCCTGGCCGCCTATGCGCGCGGACGCAGCGTGGTGGTGGCCACCCACAGCCCGGCGGTGATCGCCTGGGCCGACCGCTGCCTGCTGTTGCCCGAAGGGCGCCTGGTTGAGCCGGCGCAGGCGGTACGCGCATGAGCCGGTCTTCCGATTCACTGCGCATGGTGTTCCTGCGGCATCGCCCGCGCCTTCTGCTGGCAGTGCTGCTGCTGTGGACCACGATGCTGGCCGGCACCGCCCTGCTGGGCCTGTCCGGTGGCTTCCTCACTGCTGCAGCGCTGGCCGGTGCAGCGGGCCTTGGCCAGGGCTTCAATTTCTTCACTCCGTCGGCCGGCATCCGCGGCCTGACCATGGCGCGCATCGCATCGCGCTACTTCGAAAAGCTGGTGGGGCATGACGCCACCCTGCGCATCGCCCGCGACCTGCGCGTATGGTTCTTCCGCCGCGCGCTGCCACTGGCCCCGGCACGGCTGGGTGCAACCCGCACCGGCGATCTGCTGGCGCGGCTGCTGGGTGACATCGGCGAAATCGATGGCCTGCTGGTGCGTGCCATCGGCCCGTTGCTGGCGCTGGGCGCGTTGACGTTGGTGGGCGTGGGCTCGGCAGCGTTGATCCTGCCATCGGCAGCGGTGCTGCTGGCAGTACTGGCGTTGCTGATCGGCATTGGCGTGCCGTGGCTGGGCGTGAGGGGCCATGACAGCGAAGAGGCCGACCGCGCCGCACATCGCGCAGCGTTGCGCACGGCGGCATTCGAGGGGCTGGAAGGGGCGGCTGATCTGGCCGCGCTCAACGCTGGCAATGCCTGGCAGTTGAAGGTGCGGGTGGCGGCCAAGCAGGTGGCCTCGCGCGATCGTCGTCGACGCCTGCGGCTGATCGCTGCATCAACGCTGCATGGTGTGCTGGCCGGGCTCGGCCTGGTGGCGATGCTGGCACTGGCGCTGCATGCGGCCGAACAACAGCGCATCGCGCCGGAAATGGCCGCCGGGCTGGTGTTCCTGACCGTTGCGATGATCGAACTGTGGGCGGGCATGGGCCTGGCCTGGCAGTCGCTGCAATCGGGCCGCATTGCGGCCGCGCGCCTGCAGGGCATCGTCGAGCAGGCACCTTCGGTGCAGGAGCCGGTGTCGCCGCAGCCGCTGGCGCCGGCGGCGACCGTGCATTGGGACGATGTGCACTTCCAGTGGCCGGGCGCCGCACGGCCGGTGCTGCGTGGCCTGCAGCTGACGCTGGCACCGGGCGAGCGCATCGCCATCCGTGGCGACAGCGGCAGCGGCAAGACCACCTTGTCGAGCCTGCTGCTGCGGCTGTGGGATCCGCAGCAGGGGCGGCTGACCTACGGTGGCCAGGACCTGCGCGATGTCGCCCAGGCCGACTGGCACCGGCACCTTGCGTGGCTGCCGCAGAACGCGCCGGTGTTTGCCGGCAGCGTGGCCGCGAACCTGCGGCTGGGCGATCCAGAGGCCAGCGACGAAGCGTTGTGGGCAGTGCTGCAACGGGTACGGCTGGGTGAATGGGCCGAGCGCAACGGCGGCCTGCAGGCGTGGGTGGGCGAGAACGGCGCAACGATGTCGGCCGGGCAGGCGCGTCGCCTGGCGCTGGCCCGCGCGCTGCTGCGCAATGCGCCGATCCTGCTGGTGGATGAGCCCACCGAAGGCCTGGACGTGGATACTGCGCGCGCGCTGCTGCAGGACCTGCCAGCACTGCTGGAAGGGCGCAGCCTGCTGATGATCACCCACGATGACCTGCCCGCGGGTGTGGTGGATGTGCAGTACCGGTTGGTGGACGGGGTGCTGGTCCGCGAACCGCTTCGGTAGATGCCGACCTTGGTCGGCATATCCACGCGTCGCGTGGATCTACAGGGCAGCTACCGCGAAAACGCGCGCAGCATCACCGCGATCGAGGCGACGTTGGCCAGCACGCATAACCAGAACACCCACTGGAACGGCGCCTTGCGATGTTTATGGCGGAACAGCGCCTGGCCGAGCAGCGCGCCGGGCCAGCCGCCGGCAAAGGCCAGCAGCTGCAGCGTGCGTTCGGGCGTCCTCTGCTGTTTTCGCTGCGCGGCGCGCTTGTCGTGCCCATACAGGCCGAACGACACCGCACTGGCCAGCACGCACCATGCGCCCAGCCAGAGCGGAAACACGCCGGTTGCGGTCAAGCCGATCAACGCACCGAACGCGGCCAGTGCGAGATTGCGCCGCCACGCCACTACAGTTCGTCGAGGAAGCCGCGCACGGCCGGGCCGAAACGTTCGAAGTCGACCAGGAACGCGTCATGACCCTGGGGCGATTCCAGGCCGATGAAACGCGCGTCCGCGCCACCAGCGCGCAGGCCATCGGCGACCTGTTGCTGCTGCTGTACAGGGAACAGGATGTCGGTGTTGGCGCCGATCGCCAGTGCCTTGCCGACGCGGATGCTGGCCAGTCCGGCCAGCACATCGCCATCGCCATACTCGGCCAGATCGAACCAGTCCATCGAGCGGCTCAGGTACAGATAGCAGTTGGGGTCGAAGAAGCGCACGAACCGGCGTGCATGGCCTTCCAGATAGCTCTCGACCTGGAATTCCAGGCCGAATGGATCATCGTCGGTCTGGTCTGAATCCAGCCGCACGCGACCGAAGCGGCCATCCCATTCCAGTGCCGAGCGGTAGGTGATCACGCCCAGCTTGCGTGCCATGCGCATGCCCGATTCCGGGTACGCCTCATCGTCGTAGTGGCCACCGTTCCAGCGCGGGTCCAGGCGGATCGCTTCGCGCTGCAGCGAACGGATGGCGATCGAGAACGGCAGGGCCTGCGCGCTGCCGGAAATGTTGATATGGCTGCGGGCGATGCCCGGGTGCAGCAGCAACACCGCCAGCGCCGTCATCCCCCCCATCGAATTGCCGATCACGCAGGCGAGTTGTCCGATGCCCAGTGCGCGCACCACGTCGATCGCCGCGCGTGCGCCGTCTTCGATGGACAGTTCCGGGAAATCCAGGCGATACAGCTCGCCGTTGGCCGGATTGATCGAGGCCGGGCCGGTGGAGCCCTTGCAGCTGCCCAGCGAGTTCACGCAGACCACGAACCAGCGGTCGGTATCGATCGGTTTGCCGGGGCCGAGCATGGCCTCCCACCAGCCTGGCGCAGGGTTGGCTTCGTTGGCCGCGGCATGCGCATCCGGCGAAAGGCCGGTGACGATCAGGATCGCGTTGCTGGCCTCTTCGTCCAGCGCGCCCCAGGTCTCGTAGGCCACGTGCGCGCCGTGCAGGACACCGCCGCGTTTGCACGGAAAGGGCGAGGGCAGGGCATGGAAGCGGGTGCCCGGAGGAATGAATTCGGTCATGCGGCCATTCTAGCGGGGCGGCGTGTACAGCTGGCGACACGCTGGTTTCCATCAACGGGCTGAGCGTGAATCCGCCGGGCATGGCCCGGCGCTACCGGTGGTGCGCGTGGATAGCGCCGGGACATGCCCGGCGAGCGCAGCGGCGCGTGTACGTTACGGGAACTGCAGCTCAACCACACCGTCATGCGGCAGGCTGACCTTGACCGGCGTGGTCTGCAGGTCGTCTTCGCTGCGGTTGGCGCTGCCGCTGCGCGAAATACGCGCCAGTACTTCCACTTCGCGATGTGCCGACAACGGTGCCGTCGGCATCGGGCTGTCGCCGTCGCCGAGGCCGACCGTTGCAGGAAAGCCGGCCAGGGGCAGCTTGCGTGCAGCCACCGGCATCGGCGGGCCGCCCACCGCGCGCGCCAGCACGAAGACCTGGGTGCTGGCAGGCCAGTCACCCGCTTTCAACGATGCGGGCAGCTGCACCCGTACCTGCAGCAGCGCAGGGGCAGCGGCCGGTGCGTGCGACGGTTGGCCGGCCGCCTCGCGGGCGATGGCGATCTGCGCCTGCAGCGCCTGTGCGGCACGCGGCTCCAAGCGTGGCAGCAGCGTGCTCCAGAGTTCGGCGGCCTCGGCATTGCGGCCCCGCTGGCGCAGGGCGATGCCAAGCAGCCAGCTTGCGCGTTCGGCGTCGGGCGACAAGGTACGTGCGCGCTGCAGCCATGCCAGCGCGGTGTCATCGAACTGCTTGCCAGGATCGGCCTGGGCGCGTGCCTGCGCGGCCTCGACCAGCACGCCCGGTTCGTCCGGTGCCAGTGCTGCGGCGCGGTTGAAGGCGTCGGCCGCGGCGGCGGCATTGCCAAGCTCGGCCTGCGAACGACCCAGCAGCGCCCAGCCATCGGCGCGTTGCGGGTCACGCTGCAGCGCCTGCTGCAGCGCCTCTACACCGTCACGCAACGTGGCGACCGAAGGCGCAGGCTGCACCTGTGCGGCGCGGGGATTGCCGACCAGCAGATACAGGCAGGCACCGGCCACGCCCAGTGCCACCACCCCCAGCACGAAGCTGCGATGGCCATGCTGGCGCAGCGGCCACAGCACCACGGCCGCCAACAGCGCAGCGGCCACTGCGGCGACCATCGGCAACCAGTGCGTCACCAGTCCTCTCCCTCGGTTGGGTCCGCTGCAGCGGATGCATCCATCTGACGACTACGGCGACGGACGATGCCCATCACCACCAGCGCGCCGCCACCCAGTACCAGCAGCGGGCCGCCCCACAGCAGCCAGGTGCCCGGTTGCAGTGGCGGTTGATAGAGCACGAACTCGCCATAGCGGGCGACCAGGAACTGCTTGATGGCCGCATCGTCGAGGCCCTGCTGCATCAACTGCAGCACTTCGCGCCGCAGGTCCTGCGCGATCTGCGCGTTGGAATCGGCCAGTGACTGGTTCTGGCACTGCACGCAGCGCAACTGCGCAGCCAGGTCGTGGAAGCGCGTCTCCTCGGCTGCATCGCGGAACATCAGGGGCCGCGCATCATGCACCGGTTGTTGGGCGAGGCCGGAGTTTGGCAGCGCCAGGGTCATCGCCAGCAGCAGCGGCAGCAGCCAGCGCATGCGCTTACGGCGAGGCGTGCAGGGTGTTGCCAGCATCGCCCTGGGCCTTTTCAAGCTTTTCCAGCGCCGGAATCAACTTCTCATCGACCACCTGCTGGGTCATCGCGCCGCTGTACTTCCAGCGCACGATGCCACTGCCGTCGACCAGGAAGGTCTCCGGTGCTGCCGTCACACCCCAGTCGATGGCGGTGCGGCCTTCGATGTCGCTCAACACGACCATGAACGGGTTGCCCAGCTGTTCCAGCCAGTGCAGCGCGTCGGTCGGTTCATCCTTCCAGTTGTAGCCGATCACGCGTACGCGCTTGCTCTCGGCGAAGCGGGTCAGTACCGGATGTTCTTCACGGCAGGCCGCGCACCAGCTGCCCCAGACGTTGAGCAGGTACGGCGCGCCACGCAGCTCCTCGCTGCGCACGATCATCTGCGGGTCATGCAGCACCGGCAGCGCGAACGCCGGCGCCGGCTTGTCGATCAGTGCCGAAGGCAGCACGTCGCGCTGCGGATCGCCCGATTTCATCACCCCGTAGATCATCAGGCCAAGCAGGCCGAAGAAGAACAGGACGCCGATCACGATGGCTACCGGCGGCAGCGGGCGGGAAGGGCGTGGGGCGGGTGACTCGGACATGGGGGACTCCTACGGACGACGAAAGCGGCGATCGGCAGCGGTGATGAATCCGCCCAGGGCCATCAACAGCGCGCCCAGCCAGATCCAGCGCACGAAGGGCTTGATGTGCACCCGTACCGCCCATGCATTGTTGCCCAGCGGCTCGCCCAATGCCACGTAGACATCACCGCTGAGTCGTGCATCGATGCCTGCTTCGGTCATCACCTGGCCGCCGCTGGCGTACTGGCGCTTCTCTGGATGCAGCAGGGCCAGCTCGCGACCGTCGCGCAGCACCCGCAGATGGCCGCGATCAGCGATGAAATTGGGGCCTTCGCGGTGGTCCACGCCCTCGAAGCGCACTTCGTGGCCGGCGACCACTACCTGCTGGCCCGGCGACAGCGCCACTTCGCGCTGCACGTTCAATGCTTCCACCAGCAGCGCGCCGGCCAGGAACACCGCGACACCGGCATGGGCGACGATCATGCCAAGCATTTCGGCAGTGAAGCGGCCATTGCCACGCAGGCGCTGCCAGACGAACCGGGCGGTGCCCAGCCCAACCCAGGCCGCAGCCGCAACGCCGATGCCGGCCTTCCAGCCATTCTGCGGCGCCTGCCACCAGGCCCAGGCGCCAAGCAGCACAGCCAGCCCCGCCCATGGCAACAGCAATGCCAGTGCGCGCGAGGGTTGGTCGCGCTGCCACTTCACCAGCGGACCGAACGGCAGCAGCATCACCATCGGTGCCATCAGCAGCAGGAACAGGCTGCCGAAGTACGGTGGGCCCACCGAGATCTTGCCCAGCGACAGCGCATCGGCCAGCAGTGGGTAGAGGGTGCCCAGCAGGACCATCGCGCAGGCGCTGGCCAGCAGCAGGTTGTTGGCCAGCAGCAGGGTTTCCCGCGAGGTCGCGGTGAAGCCACGGCGCGGATCACCGGCATCCACGGCCAGCCGCGGCGCACGCAGCGCATACAGCAGCAGGCTGCCCCCCACCAGCACCGACAGGAAGATCAGGATGAACAGCCCACGCGAGGGATCGGCCGCGAACGAATGCACGCTGGTCAGCACGCCGGAGCGGACCAGGAAGGTGCCCAGCAGCGACAGCGCGAACGCCGCGATGGCCAGCAGCAGCGTCCAGCTGCCGAAGGTGCCGCGCTTTTCGGTCACCGCCTGCGAATGGATCAGCGCCGCGCCGACCAGCCAGGGCATGAAGCTGGCGTTCTCGACCGGGTCCCAGAACCACCAGCCGCCCCAGCCCAGCTCGTAGTACGCCCACCAGCTGCCCAGTGCGATGCCCAGCGTGAGGAAGCCCCAAGCGACATTGGTCCAGGGCCGCGTCCAGCGTTGCCAGCGTGCATCGACACGGCCTTCCAGCAGTGCCGCCACGGCGAAGGCGAACGGCACCGCGAAGCCGACGTAGCCCAGGTACAGCATCGGCGGATGGATGATCAGCCCCGGATCCTGCAGCAACGGGTTGAGGTCACGGCCTTCCAGTGGCACCGGGTTCAAGCGCAGGAACGGATTGGAGGTGAAGATCAGGAAGGCGAGGAAGCCGACGCTGACCACGCCCATCACCGCCAGCACGCGCGCCTGTACCGGTGCCGGCAGGTGGCGCGAAAACAGCGCCACTGCACCGGTCCACAGCGCCAGCACCAGCGCCCACATCAGCAGCGAGCCTTCGTGCGCCCCCCACACCGCCGAATAGCGGTAGATCAACGGCAACAGTGAATTGGAGTTCTCGGCGACGTAGCGCACCGAGAAATCCTGTTGCACGAAGGCCGCCGTCAGTACGGCGAAGGCGCCGGCCAGCAGCACCAGCTGTGCAAAGGCCGCCGGGCGGGCAACGGCCATCCATGCGTCATTGCCGCGCTGCGCGCCCACCAGCGGCAGCACCGCCTGCAGCAGCGAGGCCAGCAGCGCGCACAGCAGGAGGATCTGACCGAATTCGGGAAGCACTCAGCGCGCCTCAGGCGCCGTGACCGGCACATCGTGCTTGCGATGCGCATCGCCCATCTTGTCGGCCACTTCCTTGGGCACGTAGTTCTCATCGTGCTTGGCCAGCACCTCGTCGGCGACGAAGGTACCGTCCTGCAGGCGACCGCTGGCGACCACGGCGGTCCCCTCGCGGAACATGTCCGGCAGGATGCGGTCGGTACTGACCGGGAGCGTCGCATCGCCGTCGGTGACCACGAAGTGGGCCTGCAGCGAGCCGCTGGGTCGATCGAAGGACCCCTTCACCACCATGCCGCCCAGGCGGAAGCGGGACTGCGCATCCACGTCCCCGCGCAGCACTTCCGAAGGCGTGTACAGGTAGGCGATGTTGCGCTGCAGGGCGAAGGCCACCAGCGTGGTGGCCAGCCCGGAGGCCAGCAACAGCAGGAGCACCCAGATCATGCGGCGTCGCTGTACCGGCGTCATCGGCTGAGCTCGGTGGCAAGCGGCGCCGATGCCGACGCGTTGCCACGCGCCTGCAGCCGCTGCTGGCGGCGTTGCGCCAGCTGTCGGGCGCTGCGCAGGCGCAGCCACGAGCCCAGCGCATCGCAGGCCAGCACCAGCAGGAACACCGCGAAGGCGGCGATGAGGTAGGGCAGGTGGGTCATCGCCGTGCCTCCCCATCCGCGGTGCCGAAGCGCTCGCCGATCCAGGCCTTGCCGGCCTCGCGCGCGATGTTGTCGGCACGCGCCTTGGCCAGCAGCGAGCCGACGAACCACAGTTTGGTGGCGACCACCATCCACCACAGCGGGGCGATCAGCTCCGGCCGCACGGCGTTCTCGCCGAACACGTTGATCGACTGGCGCTGGTGCAGCGCCCCCCACCAGTCCACCGAATAGCGGATGATCGGCAGCAGGCCCACGCCGACGATGGCCAGCAGGCCGGCCGCGCGTGCGGCGCTGCGGCGGTCTTCGATGGCGTGGTACAGGCCGATCACGCCCAGGTACAGGAACAGCAGGATCAGCTCGCTGGTCATGCGCGGGTCCCAGTCCCACCAGGTGCCCCAGGTGCCCTTGCCCCAGATGCTGCCGGTCAGCAGGGTGATCAGGGTGAAGCCGGCGCCCATCGGCGCACAGGCCATCGCCAGGATCTCGCAAATCTTGATGCGCCAGATCAGCGCGATGGCGGCGTAGGCGGCCATCAGCGCGAACACGAACAGGCTCATCCAGGCGCTGGGTACATGGATGTAGATGATGCGGAAGGCGTCGTGCTGGTTCTGTTCCGGCGGTGCCACGAACAGGCCCTGCCACAGGCCGATCAGCAGCACCGGAACCGCCGCAGCGTAGAACACGCGGGACCAGCGTGCGGCGAAACGATCGAAGGTCGGGGGCGAACCGAGTTGATGGAACCAGCGGACGATCGGATTCATGCGTGGCGGCTATCCAGCAGGGGTGGATTGGCTCTCAGCTCGGTCAACTCAGAGAAATACGGATCGCAGCAGCGGTGGCCAGCGGTGCCAGCACCAGGGCGATCACCAGTCCAGCGCCCAGCATCAGCAGCGCACCGACCGGGTCCTGCCCGCGGCTGGCTGCCGCCAGGCTGCCGGCACCGAAGACAAGCACCGGTACGTACAACGGCAACGACAGCAACGCCACGAGAATACCAGAGCGCCGGATGCCGACGGTCAGTGCAGCGACCACGCCACCGATCAGGCTCAACAACGGTGTTCCCAGCAGCAACGATGCCAGCAACATCGGCAGCTGGTCATGCGGCAGATGCAGCATTTCCGCCAGCAACGGGCTCAGCAGGATCAGTGGCAGAGCGGTGGTCGCCCAATGCAGCAGCACCCGCACCAGCACCAGCCACGCCAGTGGCACCGGCGCCAGCAGCCATTGTTCGAGCGAACCGTCTTCGGCGTCGGAGCGGAACAGCGAATCCAGCGCCAGCTGCCCGGCCAGCAGTACCGCCAACCACAGCACCGCTCCAGCGGTGGCGGCCAGCGGCTGCGGGTCCCGGCCCTGGGCCAGTGCGAACAGCACCACCACCAGCAGGGCGAACAGCACCGGCTGCAGGGCATCGCCGCGACGCCGCCAGAGCAGGCGCAGGTCGCGCGCAATCAGCGCGCGGGCGGTCTGCCACAGGCCCGGTTCGGTGCCTGGCGCGATCATGCTTCACCCCCCAGATCGAGCTGGCGGGTGCGTACCGGCGGGGCGGCATAGGCGCCATGCGTGGTGACCAGGGCGGCGCCGCCACTGCGCAGGTGTGCGGAAATCATCCGATTGACCAGGTTGATGCCTTCCAGGTCGAGGTTGGCATAGGGTTCGTCGAGCAGCCACAGCGGTGCCGGCGACAACCAGATGCGGGCCAGCGCAAGCCGCCGCTTCTGTCCGGCGGACAGGTGCCGCACCAGGGTGTCCTCGTAACCGGCCAGGCCGACGATGGCCAGCGCATTGCCCGGCATCTGCCGTGCGCGGCGGCCGTGCAGGCCGCAGAGGAAATGCAGGTTCTCCAGCGTGTCCAGGTCCGGCTTCAGCGCCGGCAGGTGGCTGAGGTAGGCGACATAGCGCGCACGCTCGGCGTTGCTGGCCGGCCTGCCGTCGATCAGCACCTGGCCCGCGCCCGGGCGCGCCAGGCCCGACAGCACGCGCAGCAGGGTGGTCTTGCCGGCACCGTTGCCGCCCTGTACCAGCAGCGCCTCGCCGGCATCCACGTGGAAGTCCAGCGGGCCGAACACCGGCTCGTCATTGCGGGAGAAGCTCAGGCCGCTGGCGGCCAGCAATGCAGGGGTGTTCAAGGCGCAGGGGTCTTCATGCGGGAGTGCGGCAGCAATTGTAGCGGTGAATGTGACCAGGTAGCGCCGGGCCATGCCCGGCGAGCGCGCAGCGCGGCTTGCCATCGGTGCGGCATGTGCAAAGAGCCGCCGGGTATGACCCGGCGCTACCGTCGGCGCCGCAGGCCGGGTCGGGATTTCGTACACTTCCAGCCCTTGTTTCCCCACAGCCCAGGCCGATGCAACCGAACACCAAGCTGCCCAAGGTCGGTACCACGATCTTCACCGTGATGTCCCAGCTCGCCGCCGAACACGGCGCGGTCAACCTCGGCCAGGGGTTCCCGGATTTCTCCGCGCCGCAGCGCCTGATCGACGAGACCAGCAAGGCGATGGCCGCGGGCCTGAACCAGTACCCGCCGATGACCGGCGTGGCACCGCTGCGCCAGGCCATCGCGCAGAAGTCGCTGGACCTGTACGGCGCGACGATCGATCCGGACACCGAGATCACCGTCACCAGCGGCGCCACCGAGGCGATCTTCAACGCCATCCACGCCGTGGTGCGTGCCGGCGAGGAAGTGATCGTGCTCGACCCGGCCTACGACTGCTATGAACCGGCGATCGAACTGGCCGGCGCCACCGCCGTGCACGTACCGTTGGACCCGCAGACCTTCGCGGTGGACTGGGACCGCGTGCGCGCGGCGATCACCCCGCGCACCCGCCTGCTGATGGTCAACACCCCGCACAACCCGTCCGGCGCGATGCTGGACGAGGCCGACATGCAGGCGCTGGCCGATGTGCTGCGCGGCACGCAGATCTACCTGATATCCGATGAAGTGTATGAGCACATCATCTACGACGGCCGTCGCCACGAATCGGCGCTGCGCTACCCGGAACTGCGCGAGCGCACCTTCGTCATCTCCAGCTTCGGCAAGACCTATCACTGCACCGGCTGGAAGATCGGCTATGCGGTGGCGCCAGCGGCGATGACCGCCGAGTTCCGCAAGGTGCACCAGTACAACACCTTCACCAGCTTCGGCCCGGCGCAGTACGGTTTCGCTGCGATGATCCGCGACGAGCCGCAGCATCATCTGCAACTGGGCGCGTTCTATGAAGCCAAGCGCGACCGCTTCCGCGAGCAGCTGGCCGGTACCCGCCTGAAGGCGCTGCCGGTGCCCGGCGGCTACTTCCAGCTGGTCGACTATTCGGCCATCAGTGACCTGCCGGACCACGAGTTCGTGAAGTGGCTGACCATCGAGAAGGGCGTCACCGCCATTCCGCTGTCGCCGTTCTACGAAACCGCGCCGGTCGGCCAGCGCCTGGTGCGCCTGTGCTTCGCCAAGAACGAGGCCACCCTGGACGCGGCGATCGAACGCCTGCGCCTGCTGTGAGCGGAGGAGACAGCATGCAGGACCTGCGCATTTCCCTCGTCCAGGGCGACACCCGCTGGCACGACCCGGCCGGCAACCGCGAATACTACGGCGCGCTGCTGGCGCCGCTGGCCGGCACCACCGATCTGGTGATCCTGCCGGAAACCTTCACCAGTGGCTTTTCAAACGAAGCCATCGCCCAGGCCGAAGGCATGGACGGCCCGACCGTGGCGTGGGTGCGCGCGCAGGCCAAAGCCTTGAATGCGGCAGTGATCGGCAGCGTGCAGCTGCGCGATGGCGAGGGCGTCTACAACCGCCTGCTGTTCGCCACCCCCGATGGTGGCCTGCAGTACTACGACAAGCGTCACCTGTTCCGTTACGGCGGCGAGCACGAGCGCTACGCCGCCGGCCGCGACCGGTTGTGCGTGGAATGGAAGGGCTGGCGGATCAATCCGCAGGTCTGCTACGACCTGCGTTTCCCGGTGTTCTGCCGCAACCGCTACAACGTCGAGCGTGCCGGCCAGCTGGACTTCGACCTGCAGATCTTCGTCGCCAACTGGCCTTCTGCGCGCGCCTATGCGTGGAAGACCCTGCTGCGCGCGCGGGCGATCGAGAACCTGTGTTTCGTCGCTGCGGTCAACCGCGTAGGCGTGGATGGCAACCAGCTGCAGTACGCCGGCGACAGCGCGGTCATCGACTTCCTCGGCCAGCCGCAGGTGGAGATCCGCGAGCGCGAGCAGGTGGTGACCACCACCATCTCCGCCGAAGCGCTGGCCTCGCATCGTGCACGCTTCCCGGCCATGCTCGATGCCGATGCCTTCCATCTGGATGTGCAGGCCTGATACGGCGGCTGAACGCTTCCCGCCCCACCGCGCGCGCCTGCATCCAACGTGCACGCTCGCGCTGCTAGATTCGCCCACATTCCGACCGATGTGGATGTTCTGCCGATGAATACCAAGCCGTTTGCACTGCTGCTGGCGCTGGCCGCAGCGTCCCTGGCCCCGACCGCGCAGGCCGGTGGCAACCTTGACTGCCAGCTGCGCTACAACCTGTCCGGCTGGTCACTGATCTACAAGACCGCCTCGGGCAACGGCACCATCCACTGCACCAACGGTTCCAGCATGCCGGTGCGGATCCAGCTGAAGGGCGGCGGCCTGACCGTTGGCAAGTCGAAGATCACCGATGGCCGTGGCAGCTTCACCGGCGCCAGCAGCGTCGGCGAGCTGCTGGGCACCTACGCCTCGGTCGGCGCGCATGCCGGTGCGGTGAAGTCCAGCAACGCGCAGGTGATGACCAAGGGAGATATCTCGCTGGCCCTGTCCGGTACCGGCAAGGGCTGGGACCTGGGTGTGGACGGCGCGGCGTTCACCATCAGCCGGCGTTGAGTCGGGAGG
The DNA here is from genome assembly GCF_002966815.1 of Stenotrophomonas sp. MYb57. Classification (NCBI taxonomy): domain Bacteria; kingdom Pseudomonadati; phylum Pseudomonadota; class Gammaproteobacteria; order Lysobacterales; family Lysobacteraceae; genus Stenotrophomonas; species Stenotrophomonas sp. MYb57. Next base: position 3,111,856 of record NZ_CP023271.1, on the reverse strand, counting down.
GCTCCCCGGCTTCCCAGCTGATGCGGATGTAGTGCTGCTCGGCGTCGCTGGGCAGCCGTTCGACACTGAAGCGGTTCTCCAGCAGTTGCTCGACGACGCCGTCGACGAGGCGCTCGCTGGCCAGCGCCTTGTTGAAGCCGAACACGATGTAACGGCGGCCGTTTTCCGAGCCGACCTGAATCGATTTGTCCAGATCCCTGTAGTACTGCTCGATCGGTCGAGTGGCGGCGTCAGCGTTTGCGCGGGCCTGTTCTGCGGTGATGGTGATCATCGGCATCTGCGTGGTTGCGGAGTACACGCACCATAGCCAGCGCTGCCGCGCGGTTTCCGGCAGTGGCGCACAGTGCAGGGCGTTTGCAGCAATTCCTAGGCCAGCGCGCTCCGCGGACGCAGCAACCACAGCGCCAGCAGTGCACAGGCGATGATGGACGGCGCCAGCATCTGCAGTGCGCCGACAACGGCCATCGCCGCGCCGATCAGCAGGTAGTAGAGCAGGCCGAACAGGGCGCCGGCACTGCCCAGGCAGTGTGCATAGCTGCGTAGTGCCTGCCCGAGCACATTGGGGATGGCCAGGCCGAATCCCGCCACGACCGGCAGCATCGCCATCACGATGACCGGTTGCCCGCGCAGCAGCGCTGCAAGGACACCACCGGCCAGTACCAGCGATGCCGCGATGCGGATGCGCGTCAACGCAGGGACGCCGGCACGCAACAGGCGGCCATTGGCCCAGGCGCCCAACGCCGAACCCAGCGCCAGCACCGCACCGCTGGCGCCGAACCAGCTGGCCGGCCAGTGCAGGCGTGCGAACACGAACGGCCCCAGCGCGTACCAGCTGTACATGGCCACGTTGAAGGCCATGACCAGCAGCGCGTGCGACCAGATCCAGCGGTCGCCCAGCAGTTGCCGCAGCAGGGGTCGCAGCGGTACGGGTGCGATCTGCGCGGGCCGGCTTTCACGCAGCCCGGTCGCGCAGCCCAGCATCAGCAATGCAGCGATCAGCAGCAGGCCGGCCTGCACGCCGGCATAGCCATCGACAGCGACCAGCAGCGAGCCCAGTGCCAGCCCGATCGCCGGGCTCAGCGCCAGCGCCATGCCAATCCAGGAGAACGCCTGCGCCAGCGCGGGCCCTTCAAGGTGGTCGCGCAGCACAGTCTGGGTCACCACCGAGGCGGCGGCGGCGCCCAGGGCGGCCAGCATCTGCGCAGCCAGCACCTGGCCGAACGTGCCGGCCGCCAATCCGCCCAGTGCCGCCAGCACGAAAACGGACAGGCCACCCAGCAGGGCGGGGCGACGGCCAACGCGGTCGGCCAGCCTTCCCCACAGCAGGACGCCCAGCGCGAACCCCAGCAGGTACAGGCTCATCGCCTGGCTGGCAGCGCTGGCCGGCAGGGTGAAGCGGTGCGCCAGATCCGCCAGCGCCGGGCTGTACAGGGTCTGCGCCAGCTGCGGAAACATCAGCAGCGCAATGGTGAGGGACAGCAGGCGGGGTGACATCGGCGCGCTCCGGGAACAGGGGCGCGCATTGTCGTGGCCGTGCTGATGGCGCACTCTAGTGATTACGACAGTAGATGGATGAAATCGGACATGGCATGGCTGCAGCCCGACGCTCGCTTCGATGCCGATGCCTGGAGCGCCCCGGTGATCGGTATCGCTGCCACGCTGGCCGAGCATGACTCCGGTTGGCACCAGCACGCACGTTCGCAACTGCTGTACACGCGCGCCGGTTGCACGCGGCTGACGTTCGGCGATCGCATCAGCCTGTTGCCGCCATCGCGCGCGGCGTGGATTCCGGGTGGTCTGCTGCACCGCGCGCAGATGCGACAGGCGGTGGACTATCGGTCGCTGTACTTCGATGCCACGCTGTCGGCGCAGTTGCCGCAGCAGCCGGCAATCATTGGTGTTGGTCCCCTGCTGCAGGCGCTGCTGGAGCCGATCGCGCAGGCGCCGTTCGCACATGACTGGCAAGCGCCGCGAGCGGCGCATCAACTGGCGCTGTGCGTGCTTGAGATTGCCGCTGCGCCGGTGGAGCCGATGGAGCTGCCATTGCCACGCGACCCGCGCATCGCCCGCTGCCTGCCGGTGGCCGAGCAGCTGCCGCCCGAACTGGGCGAGCTGGCCCAGCGCAGCGGACTGAGCGTGCGTACGATCGGGCGCCTGATGCAACGCGATACCGGCATGGGCTACCAGGCGTGGCGCCAGCAATGGCGGTTGATGCGGGCCATGGAACTGCTGCTGCTCGGCCATCGTGTCGCGCACGTGGCGCTGGAACTTGGATTCTCGGCAGAGAGTCCGTTCATCGCCTTCTTCCGCAGCATGGTCGCGACCACGCCTGCGGCGTTCCAGCGCGCCGAAAGCGCTCGAGCGGCAGGGTGAGAGTGGTGTGGTCGCGGCCTAACGCGGGGAAGCGGGCGCACGGGCCCGGCTTCCGTCGCCGGTCTACTGCTGGGCCATCAGCCAGGCCAATGTGCCGCGATGTGGTTCGGGCACGGTGCTGGACGCGGCATCGAGCAGCATCAGCGATGCCCAGCAGACGTCGGCAGCCGGTGCGGTGTCCATCCGCGGCAGTACCGCCATGGCCCGCGCGCGCGTGCTTTCGTCAGCCATCGAGGCGAGCAGGGCCTCGGTCGCCTCGGCAATCTGCTGTTCAGTGGCAGGGGTTGCGGGTCGCTGTTCGAGCTCGGCGAGGCTGGCCTGGTAGCTCATCTCGAACCAGAAATCGATGTCCTGCGACGGACGCTTCTCCAGTTCGTTGAACAAGGTCCTGCCTACCTGCGCAATGTCCGACGCCGTGGTGGCGCGGGCGATCAGTGCGCATTTCTCTACCGGCATTCCGCGCAGCATTGCGGCCAGCAGCTGCGCACGCCGCTCCAGCATGGGGCGGGGCAGGCGGCCGATGCCATCCAGTGCAAGCTGTGCACCGGCGACAGCAGCCTTGTCCTTGCTACCGGCCTGCTTGATGCGGGTGAGATAGCGCTCATCGACAATCAGCCGACGCAGCATGCGGTCGGCCGGATCGTGCAGGGCCGAAGATTTCGGCCAGGGATTCTGCGTGGCGGCGATTTCCTGCTTGAGCCGGTCGGCAGCGCGTTCGCAGCCGCCGACCAGCAACAGAGCCACCAGCACGGCGCCGATGCGGGCGCCGAGGGACAACATCCGTGTCATCGCTGTGTCCTTCATTGAAGGTGGAGATCAGCCGCCGCGCGGGCCGCTGCGACGCGGGCCACCCGGGCCACGGTTGCCGCCGGGGCCACCCGGGCCGCGGTTGCCACCCGGGCCGCCGGGACCACGGTTGCCGCCGGGGCCACCCGGGCCGCGATTGCCGCCCGGAGCACCCGGACCACGGTTGCCGCCCGGACGTGCATTCGCATTGCCGCCCGGACGACCGTTGCCGGCCGGACGCGAGCTGCCGTACGGACTGAAGCCCGGATTGGCGTGGTCGGACGGGAAGCTGGGGGCATTGCCCGGATGGCCGTACGGGTGCTTGTTGCCCTGGCCCTGCGAGCGGTTGCCCGCACCGGCCGGACGACCCTGGCCGCCTGCGCCACCGGCGCCACCGCGTCCTTCACCACCGTAGCCACCACGACCTTCACCGCCGTAGCCGCCACGACCCTGGCTGCCACCGGCGCCTGCGCCCGGACCCTTCGGCTTGCCGTACGGACGGCCCTGGCCGCCTGCACCTGCGCCCGGACCACGGGCACCCGGGCCACGAGCGCCCGGACCGGCATTGCGGTGGCCGCTCGGGCCGGTGCTCACGCCATCCGGCACGTACCAGGTACGGAATGCGGCCGGGTTGCCTTCCGGCAGCGAGCGGTCGTTCTTCGGCGCGCGCTGCTTGAACGGGCGCTGCGACTGCTTGGCAGCAGCTTCACCGCTGACGGTCAGGCCGCCCTTGAAACCGCCGCCACCCTTGCCGCCGCGACCGCGGCCGCGGTCTTCGCGCACGTTGTCGAAGCGACGCAGTTCGCGACCTTCATCGGCGGTGTTGTGACCATTGACGTAAGCGTTGCCGCGGCCACCTTCGCGTACGCGCACGGTGGTCTTGGCAGCACGACGCTGGCCGATCACCGGCTGCAGGGTCAGGGCCGACGGCGCGCCTTCTTCCAGCTTCAGTTCGGCGCGCAACGCTTCGACCTGGCTGCCCGGCAGTTCGACGGACTGGCCGCGGGCCAGTTCGCGCGGCAGGCTGACCTTGCCGTAGCGGGTGCGCTTGAGGCGGCTGACCTGGCAGCCCTGCGATTCCCACAGGCGGCGCACTTCGCGGTTGCGGCCTTCCTTCACCACGACGCGGAACCAGTCGTGCGAATCGGTGCCGCCGATGCGTTCGATCTCATCGAACTTGGCCGGGCCATCTTCCAGCGCGACACCACGGGTGAGGCGGTCGACGACGGCATCGGGCACCTTGTCCTCGCCTTCCGGGGCACGCACGCGCACCACGTACTCTCGCTCGACCTCGAAGGAGGGGTGCATCATGGCGTTGGCCAGCTCACCGTCGGTGGTCGCCAGCAGCAGGCCGGTGGTGTTGATGTCCAGGCGGCCGACGGCGATCCAGCGGGCACCCTTCAGCGCCGGCAGGGATTCGAACACGGTCGGGCGACCTTCAGGGTCTTCACGCGTGGTCACTTCGCCTTCCGGCTTGTTGTAGACCAGCACGCGCGACGGCTCGGCCAGCGCAGTGGCGACGAAGCCGCGGCCGTCGAGTTCGATCCTGTCGCCGCTCTTGACCGACATGCCGGTCTGGGCGACTTCACCGTTGACCTTGACCAGGCCTTCGGCAATGCGCTGTTCCAGCGCACGACGCGAGCCGAGGCCGGCCTGGGCCAGGACCTTGTGCAGGCGTTCTTCCAGCTTGAACTGTTCGGACGTGGCTTCGCGCTTGAGCGAAAGCTTGTTCAACGAGGGCTTGCGGGGGGTGTCACTCATCAGTTTTGCTCCGGCCGACGGTTTCGAGGTCGGCCTCTGGTTCGGAATCGGCTTGGTCAACAGCCACGGTCGTCTTCGCGACGGCGTTGTCTTCGCGTTCGTTCACTGTCACCGCGCGCTCGCCCGGCGCGGAATCGGGGTGCCCATCATCGGAGGGCGAAGGTGCTTGCTCATCGTCGGCCGCCGCAGGAAATGCGTCGGCAGAATCGGGGGTGTCGCCAGCGGTGGTGCCGGTGTCGTCATTTGCAGCGGCGTCCGGGTCGGCGCTCACGTCCGGGCCGTCGGCACTGGCGGCGAGGGGTGCGTCGCGATCCAGCGCCAGCTGCGGTTCCAGGTCGCCCAGGTCCTTCAGCTCGGAAAGGGGCGGCAGTTCGTCCAGGCGCTTCAGCCCGAAGTAGTCCAGGAAGCCCTTGGTGGTGCCAAATAGCGCGGGCTTGCCGGGTACGTCGCGGTGGCCGACCACGCGGATCCACTCGCGCTCTTCCAGTGCCTGGATGATGTTACTGCTGACCGCCACGCCGCGCACCTGCTCGATCTCGCCACGGGTGATCGGCTGCCGGTAGGCGATCAGGGCCAGTGTTTCCAGGGTGGCGCGGGTATAGCGGGTCTTGCGTTCGGTCCACAGCCGGCTGATCCAGCCATGTACTTCGGCGGTCACCTGGTAGCGGAAGCCCGAAGCCACCTCCACCAGTTCCACGCCACGGTCCTGGCAGCCCTCGCGCAGCCGTTCCAGGGCGCGTTCGATGCTGCCCGGCGGTGCCGGCTCATCTTCCGGGAACAGGTCCTTCAGCTGGGCCAGGGTGAGCGGCTGGCTGGAGGCCAGCAGCGCACCTTCGACAATGCGGTTGATCAGCGTTTGATCCATCGGCAGTCAGCGCTCACTCGTTTTCATTGGCGGCGTCGTTGTCGTCGAACTCGCTGCTGAACTGCAGCGGGGCATTGGTATTGCCGGCGGCCAGGGACTTCACGTAGATCGGCGCCAGCGGTTCTTCCTGCACGAGGTCCAGCAGCTGCTCCTTGGCCAGTTCCAGCACTGCCAGGAACGTGACCAGCACGCCCAGCTTGCCTTCTTCGGCGGTGAACAGGTTTTCAAAACGATAGAACCTGCCATCTTCAAGCCGCCCCAGCACTTCACCCATGCGCTGCCGGACACTCAGCGCCTCGCGCTTGATGGCGTGGCCGGTGAACAGCTCGGCGCGCTTGAGCACGTCGTGCAGCGCCATCAGCATTTCCTTCAGGTCCACCGGCGGCGGCAGCTTCACTGCGGCGCGCTCGGGCATGAAGGCATGTGCCACGGTGGTGTCACGGTCCTGCCGGGGCAGGGCGTCGATATCCTCGGCGGCCTGCTTGAAGCGTTCGTACTCCTGCAGCCGTCGCACCAGCTCCGCACGCGGATCGGCTTCCTCGCCCTCCACGCTGGGGGGGCGGGGCAGCAGCATGCGCGACTTCACTTCCGCCAGGATCGCCGCCATCACCAGGTACTCGGCGGCAAGCTCGAAGCGCAGCTCGCGCATCACGGTGATGTATTCCACGTACTGCCGGGTGATCTCGGCCACGGGAATGTCCAGCACGTCCAGGTTCTGCCGGCGGATCAGGTACAGCAGCAGGTCCAGCGGTCCTTCAAAGGCATCCAGGATGACTTCCAGCGCATCCGGCGGGATGTACAGGTCCTGCGGAATCTGCAGGACCGGTTGCCCATGCACCACGGCCAGCGGCATTTCCTGCTGCTGGGGGGCGGGCGGCCGGGTTGGCGTGTTCGCGTCGAGCGCGAGTTCGGAAGTCATCTAATGGAGATCAGGATTGCAACGGACCAGTCGCGGTAGCTGACACACCGGGCAACTGCCACGGACCGCCAGGACACCAGGCGCGCCTGTCTCGGCGCGGTTCCACACATCAAACAACAGGGCGCTCCGCAGGACACGGCAGCGACAGGACTACGGGGAGGTCGTCTACGTGGCCCGGTCGGGTGGACCGGTTCGAAGCAGCGGGTCGGTCGTCGGGGGCTGCGTTGGCCGCAAAAACCGACGGGCTGCTGCATCCAGCCACGTGCAATGGTTCCTAGGGTAAGCCTTTGCCGCGCCAGTGTCCAGCCGAGGCCGGGCGCGGAGCTGGATTGGCTAGAATTGCTTCACCAGCAACGCAAGCGAGGAAATGCCGGTGTGGTATGTGATTGAAGGATATGACGGCCAGGATGTACTGGCCCAGCGGCTGCAGGCGCGGCCTGAGCACCTGGCACGGTTGACCGCGTTGCGCGATGAAGGCCGCCTGCTTCTGGCCGGACCGTGTCCGGCGATCGACAGCGAAGACCCGGGCCCGGCAGGGTTCAGTGGCTCGGTGGTGATTGCCGGCTTCGACTCGTTGCAGCAGGCCCAGGCCTGGGCCGATGCCGATCCCTATGTTGCCGCAGGCGTCTATGTGCGGGTGCAGGTGCGACCGTTCCGCAAGGTGCTGCCGTGAACGCGGAACGGATCGAGCAGATTCGTGACGCGCTGCAGCACGCGCTGGCCCCCAGCGTGCTTGAGATCGAAGACGACAGCCATCGCCATGCAGGCCATGCCGGAGCGCGCGATGGTCGCGGCCATTTCAACGTGCACGTGGTCAGTGAGCGCTTCGCGGGAATGGCCCCGCTGGCGCGCCATCGCGCGGTCTACGCCGCCTTGGGCACGTTGATGGAAACCGACATCCACGCGTTGTCCATCCGCGCGCATACCCCGTCAGAACAGGGCTGAGGCCTTGTCCCGCGCTGTCCTGGCAGGTCCGTTGATGGGCCTGCCAGGGACAGGTTTCCGTGTCCGTTTGGGGACATTCGTCTAACGGACTGTTTACAAGCGCAGATGGAAACGCTTACATTCCGCGCCAATGCTGGTAGGTCCAAGCCGTGGAGGGCGGCTTCGTGAACAAGGCAGCCATAACAATCAAAGACGTCGCCCGTGAAGCCAAGGTCTCTGTGGCCACCGTTTCGCGCGCGCTCAACGGGCATGAAAATGTCGCCGAACCGGTCCGCCAGCTTGTGCTGGAGGTGGCCGCACGGCTGCGTTACACCCCGCACGCCGCCGCCCGCAGCCTGAGCAGCCGCCGCACCAATACGGTGGGCGTGGTGCTTCCGGACCTGTACGGCGAATTCTTCTCCGAACTGATGCGTGGCATCGACAACGTCGCCCGCAGCCGGCGCCAGCACCTGCTGGTGTCGAGCTATCACGGCGACCAGGAGCAGCAGGGCGCGGCCCTGCGTGCCATGCGCGGCCGGGTCGACGGTCTGCTGGTGCTCTCGCCCTATGCCGAGAGCCCCGGGTTCCTGACCGACAACCTGCCGCAGGCATTGCCGACGGTACTCATCAACACCTACCTGCCTGGGCAGGACCATCCGGTGTTGAGCATCGATGACCATGCAGGGGCGATGGCGATGACCCGCCACCTGCTCGATGCTGGCCATCGGCGCATTGCATTCATTTCTGGCCCGGACCTCAACTTCGACGCGCGCGAGCGCCTGCGCGGCTTCCGTGACGCGCTGGCGGCGTTTGGCAGCGGCGCTGAAGGCATCGAGCTGCCCGGTGATTTCGACGAAGCTTCCGGCCATCGCGCCGGTCAGGAGTTGCTGGCAGCCGGCACGCTGCCCGATGCCGTATTCGCCGCCAACGACATGATGGCCCTGGGTTGCCTGTATGCCTTCGCGCAGGCAGGTGTCCATGTCCCGACCGATGTCGCCCTGGCCGGCTTCGATGACATTCCGCTTGCGCGTTTCGTTCACCCGTCGCTGACCACCATGCAGGTCAGCATTGCCGAACTGGGCGATCGGGCGATGTCGCGTTTGTTGCAGTTGATGGACGGCACCTCCACGGAAGGGGCAGGGGACAAGCAGACCCTGGTCCCGCGCCTGATTGTTCGCGATTCCACCACTCCGCCATCCGGCCATTGAAGCCAGAGGCGTTCCTTCTTTTTTGATTGATCGCAGGTGCCGCGCAAGCGGTCACCGCCACCCGGAGATTGAGTTGATGATGCATTCCACTATCCGCACGCCGGCGCGCCGGCTGCTGAGCACCGCACTGGTCAGCTGCCTGATGCTGGCCGCCGCCCCGAACGTCATGGCGCAGTCGGCCAACGCCAGCCTGCGCGGCCAGGTGTCCGGCGCCCAGGCCGGTGCCGAAGTCACCGCCACCAACGTCGCCACCGGCACCGTCCGTCGCGGCACCGTGCGCGCCGACGGCAGCTACTCGCTGATGGGCCTGGATCCGGGCACCTACAACGTGGTCGCCAACGGCCAGACCCAGAAGGTTACCGTCACCGTCGCCTCGACCGCGACGCTGAACTTCAGCGAGGCGGCTGCCGGTGGTACCGGCTCGACCGCCGCCACCAACCTGGACACCGTCAACGTCGTCGCGCCGACCCTGCTGCAGGAAGTGCGTACCTCCGAAGTCGGCAAGACCGTCAGCCTGCAGCAGATCCAGACCACCCCGCAGGTGTCGCGCAACTTCCTGGAGTTCGCCGACGCGGTGCCGGGCCTGATCTTCACCCGTGATGCCAAGGGCAACACCTCGCTGCGCGGCGGTGCCACCAATTCCGACGGTACCAACGTCTACATCGACGGCGTGGGCCAGAAGAGCTACGTCAAGGGCGGCGGCGTGGCCGGCCAGTCCGGCAGCGCCGGCAACCCGTTCCCGCAGCTGGCCATCGGCGAATACAAGGTCATCAGCGGCAACTACAAGGCCGAGTACGGCCAGGTGTCGAGCGCCGCAGTGACCGCTGCCACCAAGTCCGGTACCAATGAATTCAAGGGTGAGGCGTTCTACCGCTACACCGATGAGGACATGCGCGCCAAGACCCCGGCCGAGCGCCAGGGCGGCAAGGACAAGATGGTCTCGGCCGAGAAGGAATACGGCTTCGCCCTGGGCGGCCCGATCATCCAGGACAAGGCCCACTTCTTCGTGACCTACGAAGCCAAGCGCTTCGACCTGCCGGTCACCATCGCGCCGGATGGCGCGGTCACCGGTGCTGCCGGCCTGCTGCCGCCCGCAGGCGCCGCCGGCCTGGGCCCGGCCAGCCAGCCGTTCCAGCAGGATCTGATCTTCGGCAAGATCGACTTCGAGCCGACCGACAACGATCGCATCGAGCTGACCTTCCAGGACCGCGACGAAACCCAGTCGCAGTTCAGTGGCCAGACCTCGCCGGAAGCCGGTCGTGAAGTGGTCAACACCGACCGTCGTTACGCCCTGCGCTGGAACCACAGCGGCGAGCGTTACTACAACGAAATGATGGTCACCCATGAAGATTCGTTCAACAACCCGACCCCGCTGACCCTGGCCAACGGCATCACCTACACCGCACCGGACGGCACCGAAGACCGCACCGTGGTGAAGATCGGTGGCGCATCGGCACTGGATTCGCAGGTGAAGGGCCAGAAGGGCTGGTCGATCGAAGACAACCTGACCCTGGACGGCATCCAGTGGGCCGGCGACCACACCATCAAGATGGGCGTGAAGTACAAGGCGATCGACCTGTACGCCTCCGATGCGGCGCAGATCAACCCGACCTTCACCTATAGCCTGGGCGATCCGGACTTCCCCGATTCCATTCCGTACAAGGCGCAGTTCGTCAAGCCGGTGACCGGCGTGGACGGCGTGTCCGGTGAAGTGCGTTCGAAGTCCAAGCAGTATGGCGTGTTCATCCAGGACGACTGGCAGGTCAACGACCACCTGCAGATCAACCTCGGCCTGCGCTGGGACTACGAAAAGACCCCGTCCTACCTGGACTTCGTCACCCCGCAGGCCGTGGTCGACGCGATCTATTCGCAGGATCCGCGTGCTGCCGCCGGCCAGACCTACGCCGATTCGCTGGCGCTGGGCGGCCTGGACATCAGCGACTACATCAGCAACGGCCACAACCGCAAGGCATTCAAGGATGCCTGGCAACCGCGCCTGGGCTTCTCGTATGACATCAACGCCGACGAGCAGCACGTGATCCACGGTGGTGCCGGCCGTTCGTACGACCGCGACCTGTTCGACAACCTGCAGCTGGAAACCACCAAGCTGGCCCTGCCGCAGCCGACCATCTACTTCCGCAACCCGGCCACCGGCACCTGCATCAACGGCCAGGCCGCCTGCTATGACTGGAACCCGAACCTGCTCAACGGCATCGGCAACCTGCAGAGCCTGGTCGGTGCGACCAGCAATGCCGGCCTGGAAGTGGATCTGCTGAACAACAAGCTGAAGGCTCCGTACTCCGATCAGTTCAGCCTGGGCATGAGCAACCAGATCGGTGACTGGCTGACCGACGCCACCATCGCCCGTACCCTGAGCTACGACGGCTTCGCCTTCACCCTGGGCAACCGTTACCCGACCGGCCAGTTCTTCGATGACCCGCGCCTGTGCGGTGGCACCGAGCCGGGCCTGAGCCAGGCCTGGAGCTGCAACGTGCCGGGCTTCGGCAGCCTGATCATCGGCCAGCAGGGCATCAAGACCCGTGCGACCCAGATCCTGCTGTCGGCGCAGAAGCCGTTCACCCAGGAAAGCGGCTGGGGTACCTCGATCGCCTACACCTGGACGACCGCGCGCCACAACCGCGACATCAACGAGAAGTACGCCTTCGACCGCGGCCTGATCGAGGATTACCCGACCATCCGTTCCAACGGCGCGCCGCGCCACCGCCTGGTGGTCACCGGTTCGTACGCGGGCTTCTGGGGCATCACCTTCGGTGGCAAGATCACCCTGGCTACCCCGACCGCCGTCAATGACTGGTACCCGGTGCCGCAGGCCAGTGGCTACAACCTGCCGACGCCGCAGGCGGCTGTGCCCAACGCCAATGGCAAGTTCCTGGTGGGTGGCAAGATCTTCGGCTACCGTTCGGTCGACCTGCAGGCGACGAAGACGTTCAAGCTGGCGGGCGATACCGAGCTGTACGCGCGTATCGACATCATCAACGTGTTCAACTTCGACAACTTCTCCACCTACAACTACGTCAAGACCAACGGCAAGCTGCAGGCCAGCTACAACGAGACCGGCGACATCATCGGTACTCCGCGTCAGGTCAAGGCCGAAGTGGGCTTCCGCTTCTGATCGCGGGAAGTTGATGCAGTACGGAGCCATCGGTTCGCCGATGGCTCCGGTTTCAACGGCAATGGCCGGCCTCCGGGCCGGTCCATTGCCCACGCCATTGCCGGGCAGGGGGCAATGGCGTGGGCAATGACCGCGGTGTCATCAACCACGTTTTCGTGGTTTTTTAAGACCGCACTTTGTAAACGATTTCAGGTCATTGGACGTTATGCTCTTTCATCGATCAGCCCACCGGAGGAACCGCGCCATGCAGGCACGCCACCTGATGACCGCCGCTGCGATGACCCTGGCCATCGCCGCCTGCAAACCGGCCCAGCAGGAGCCTGCCAAGCCGCGCCCGCCGGTGATCCTGATCGAGGCCGACGCACCGCCGCGGCCGATGAAGCCGGAGCTGCCGCCGCTTTTCGATGACATCGAGCGCCGCACCTTCCAGTTCTTCTGGGATACCACCAACGAGATCAACGGCCTGACCCCGGACCGCTATCCGTCGCGGCCGTTCGCCAGCATCGCCTCGGTCGGCTTCGCCCTGACCGCTTATCCGATCGGCATCGAGAACGGCTGGGTCAGCCGCAACCAGGCGATCGACCGCACCCTGACCACCCTGAAGTTCTTCCGCGACGTGCCGATGGGCCCGCAGCGCACCGGCAAGGCCGGCTACAAGGGCTTCTATTACCACTTCCTGGACATGCAGGAAGGGCGCCGCTACGACAGCTGGGTGGAACTGTCCTCGGTGGATACCGCGCTGCTGATGATGGGCGTGCTGTTCGCCCAGTCGTACTACGACGGCGACGATCCGCGCGAGAAGGAAATCCGGCAGATCGCCGACACCCTGTACAAGCAGGTCGACTGGCCGTGGCTGCAGCAGCGTGCGCCGCTGATCTCGATGGGCTGGTTCCCCGAGAACGGCTTCATCGACCATGACTGGATGGGCTACAACGAGGCGATGATGGTCTACATCCTCGCCCTGGGCTCGCCCAGCCACCCGGTCAGCCCGGATGCGTGGACGGTATGGACGCGCACCTACGACAACGACTGGGGCGTCTACCAGGGCCAGGAATACCTGTCCTTCGGTCCGCTGTTCGGCCACCAGTACAGCCATGTCTGGATCGACTTCCGCGATATCCAGGATGCGTACATGCGCGAGCGTGGCAGCACCTACTTCCTCAACAGCCGTTCGGCGGCGCTGGCCCAGCGTGAGTACGCCATCGCCAATCCGATGAACTGGAAGGAATATGGCGAGAACGTCTGGGGCCTGACCGCCAGCGATGGTCCGCAGAACACCACCCAGGAATACCGGGGCGAGCAGCGCCAGTTCCGCCATTACTCGTCGCGCGGCGCAGGCCTGCGCGAGAATTTCGATGACGGTACGATCGCGCCGACCGCCGCGATCTCGTCGGTCGTGTTCGCGCCCGAGGAAGTGATTCCGGCCACGCTGGAGATGCACAAGCGCTACGGCGACTACATCTACTCCAGCTATGGCTTCCTGGATTCGTTCAATCCCAGCTTCAGCTACGACATCCCGATCAAGACCGGGCGGGTGGTACCCGATCGTGGCTGGGTCGCCAGCGACTACATCGCCATCGACCAGGGCCCGATCCTGACCATGATCGCCAACTACCGCAACGACTTCGTCTGGGACGTGATGAAGAAGAACCCGTACATCCGCAAGGGCCTGGAACGGGCGGGCTTCAGTGGAGGCTGGCTGGCGCCGGAAGGCTCCTTCCAGCCGCTGGAGCTGCAGAAGGATGAGAAGGCCGCCGCAGCGCGTGCGGTCGGTATCGCCGAATCACGTGCGGCCGCCGCGCAGGAACAGAAAAACAATGCCAACCGCAACACCGGCCAGGGGAAGTAACAAGGTGCACGACTGGAAACACCGCCTGCGACGCTGGGCATTGCCTGCACTGGCCGCGCTGGTCATGGCCGGCTGTGCCCGCCAGGAGCAGGGCACCACCACCGTGCGCTTCTGGGCGATGGGGCGCGAGGCCGAAGTGGTCAGCGAGCTGATCCACGAATTCGAAGCGGAGAACCCCGGCATCAAGGTCGATGTGCAGAACATCCCGTGGACGGCCGCGCACGAAAAGCTGCTGACCGCATTTGCCGCCGATGGCCTGCCCGATGTGTGCCAGCTGGGCAACACCTGGGTACCCGAGTTCGCCGAGCTCAACGCGCTGACCCCGCTGCAGCCGTTCGTGCAGCATTCCACCGTTGTCGATCCGAAGGACTACTTCCAGGGCATCTGGGATACCAACGTGATCCACGACGAGCTGGTCGGGGTGCCGTGGTACGTCGATACCCGCCTGATCTATTACCGCAAGGACCTGCTGGCCAAGGCCGGCTTCGACCATCCGCCGCGTACCTGGGCCGAATGGGACGAGCAGATGGCCGCGATCAAGCGCATGCAGGGCCCGAACCGCTATGCGGTGCTGATGCCGATCAACGAGTTCGAGCAGCAGCTGTCGCTGGCCCTGCAGCAGCCCGATCCGCTGCTGCGCGACGACGACACCCGTGGCAATTTCTCCAGCCCCGGCTTCCGCCGCACGCTGGGGTTCTACGCCAACATGTTCGAGCAGGGCTGGGCGCCGAAGATGTCCGAGACGCAGATCTCCAACGTCTGGGATGAATTCTTCCGTGGCTTCAACGTGTTCTACATTTCCGGCCCCTGGAACATCCGCGAGTTCAAGAAGCTGCAGCCGAAGGAACTGGAAGGACAGTGGGGCACGGCCGCGCTGCCAGGTCCGGACGGTCCGGGCGCGGGCATCGCCGGTGGTACCAGCCTGGTGATCTTCCGCAAGTCGCAGCAGAAGGAAGCGTCCTGGAAGCTGATCGAATTCCTGTCGCGGCCGGCAATCCAGGCGCGCTTCCACGCGATCATCGGCGACCTGCCGCCGCGTCGCAGCACCTGGAATGCGCCGTCGCTGGCCAACGATCCACTTGCCGCCGCCTTCCGAGACCAGCTGGAGCGGGTCAAGCCGACCCCGAAGGTGCTCGAATGGGAGCGCATCGTGCAGGAAATGCGCATCGTCACCGAACAGGTGGTGCGTGGTGGCCTGCCGCAGGACAAGGCCGTGGCCGAACTGGACCAGCGCGTGGACAAGGTGCTGGCCAAGCGTCGCTGGATGCATGAACAACAACGCCTGCAGCGCAGCGCACCCCCCTCGGGTTCGACCAGTGCAGTCGCGGCCGGGAGCCCGCAATGAAACGTACTTCGCTTGCCGGCTGGATCTTCGCCGGCCCCTCGCTGATCGTGCTTGGTGTGTTCTTCGGCCTGCCGGTGGCTTCGGCGCTGGCGCTGAGCGTGACCGACTTCGACCTGTATGCGCTGGCCGACAGCAGCAACCTGCGCTTTGTGGGTCTTGGCAACTACATCGACCTGCTGCAGACCCCGATGTTCTGGAAGTCGCTGTGGAACACCACCTATTTCGTGGTGATCGGCGTGCCGTTGTCGATCGGCGTATCGCTGGGCGCGGCGATGCTGCTCAATGCCCCGGCCGCGCGCTTCAAGGCGCTGTTCCGCACCGCGCTGTTCGCCCCGGTGGTGACCACGCTGGTGGCGGTGGCGGTGATCTGGCGCTACCTGTTCCACACCAGCTATGGCCTGGTGAACTACGGCCTGGGCCATCTTGGCATCAGCCCGATCGACTGGCTGGGCGATCCCAACTGGGCGATGCCGACCATCATGCTGTTCGCGGTGTGGAAGAACTTCGGCTACAACATGGTGATCTTTCTGGCCGGCCTGCAGGCGATCCCGCATGACCTCTACGAGGCCGCGCGCATCGACGGTGCCTCGCGCTGGAAGCAGTTCCTGCACATCACCCTGCCGATGCTCGGCCCGGTGCTGCTGGTGGTCGGGGTGATCACCGTATCCGGTTACTTCCAGCTGTTCGCCGAACCCTATGTGATGACCCGCGGCGACCCACTGCAGAGCACCGTCAGCGTGCTGTATTTCATGTTCGAGGAAGGCTTCAAGTGGTGGAACCTGGGACGCGCCTCGGCTGTGGCGTTCCTGCTGTTCCTGATCATCCTGGCGGTGACCACCGTGATGCTGCGCTTTGGCCGCAAGAGGCAGTTGGTATGAGTCGTGAAATCGGCCAGTCACGCTGGCACCCGTGGATGATCAATGGCGCGCTGCTGGTGCTGGCCCTGGTCAGCCTGGCACCGTTGCTGTGGATGCTGTCGGTGTCGTTCATGCCGCAGGGCGAGGCCACCCATTTCCCGCCGCCGCTGCTGCCGTCCAGCATCACCACGCACAATTACACCGAGCTGTTCGCGCGCACCGGCATGGGCGGCAACTTCGCCAACAGCCTGCTGGTGTCGCTGGCGATCACCCTCGGTTCGCTGCTGCTCAACACGATGGCCGGCTATGCCTTCGCCAAGCTGCACTTCGCCGGCCGTGAGCGCCTGTTCCAGGTGCTGATGGCGGCGCTGGTGATCCCGGCACAGGTGGCGATGCTGCCGCTGTTCCTGTTGATGAAGCAGCTGGGCCTGGTCAACAGTTTCGGCGGCGTGATCGTGCCGGCGCTGGCCAGCGTGTTCGGCATCTTCCTGGTGCGCCAGTACGCCCGCTCGATTCCCGATGAGCTGCTGGAAGCGGCACGCATCGACGGGGCAGGGGAACTGCGGATCTTCTTCCAGATCGTGCTGCCGATGCTCAAGCCGGTGCTGGTGACGCTGGCGATCTTCACCTTCATGGGCGCCTGGAACGATTTCATGTGGCCCTTGATCGTGTTGACCGACCAGGAGCACTACACTTTGCCGGTGGCCCTGGCCACCCTCTCGCGCGAACACATCATGGACGTGGAAATGATGATGGCCGGCGCAGTGGTCACCGTGGTTCCGGTGCTGGCGCTGTTCCTGGTGCTGCAGCGGTACTACATCCAAGGATTGTTGCTGGGGAGTGTGAAGGGATGATGCGTGCGATCGCCGTTGGACTGGGCCTGTTGTGGTCTTCCCTGGCGATCGCCGCACCACCGGCGCTGCCCGCGCCGAAGGTGCTGGATGATTTCGACGACATCAGCGCCTGGAAGCTGGTGTTGTCCGACCAGGTCAGCGGCTCGCTGCGGCCGGTCAGTGGCGCTGGCGGTGGCCGCGCGCTGTGCCTGGATTACGACTTCCATGAGGTCTCCGGTTACGTCGGCATCCGTCGTCCACTGAACATCGAGTACCCGGCCAACTATCGTTTCGGCTTCCAGCTGCGCGGTGATTCGCCGTCCAATGACCTGCAGTTCAAGCTGATCGACGCCAGCGGCGACAACGTGTGGTGGGTCAACCGTCCCGGCTACGCCTTCCCCAAGGCGTGGACGCCGGTGGAGTACCGCCGCCGGCAGATCGACAAGGCCTGGGGGCCATCGCCAGAGAAGGACATGGCGCGCAGTGCGTCGATGGAATTCACGATCTACAGCAAGGTCGGCGGCCGCGGTACCGTGTGCTTCGACAAGCTGACCCTGCAGGGGCTGCCCGCGCAGGATGATTCGGCGCTGCGGCCCTCGGTGATCGCCGATACCGCAACCGCGCTGCAGGACCGGATGATCGACGGCAAGTCCGATACCTTCTGGATCAGCGGTGGGGTCAAGCAGCAGACCATCAGCCTGGACCTGCACAAGAGCCGCGAGATCGGCGGTGCGGTAATCGACTGGCTGCCCGACCTGGAAGCGAACCGCTACACCGTGCGTACCTCCGAGGATGGCCGTGACTGGCGTACCGTGCGCGAAGTGACCGCAGGTGCCGGAGGCCGGGACTGGCTGGCACTGCCCGACACCGATGCGCGCTACGTGCGTTTCGACCTGCAGGGCGGGCCGAACTGGCGCTACGGCATCCGTGACATCACCCTGAAGCCGCTGGCGTTCGCCGCGACTCCCAATGCCTTCCTGTCCTCGGTGGCGGCCGACCTGCCGCGTGGCGCGTTGCCGCGCGCCTACGTTGGCGAGCAGCCGTACTGGACGCTGCTTGGCCTGGACGGTGGCCAGGAACAGGCGTTGATCAGCGAGGACGGTGCGCTGGAGCCGGCCAAGGGCAGCTTCAGCATCGAGCCGTTCATCCGCCTCGACGGCAAGCTGCTTGACTGGTCGAACGTTGCCATCAGCCAGTCACTGCAGGATCGTTACCTGCCGATCGCCACGGTCGACTGGGTGCACGAGAAGGCCGGCCTTTCGGTGACAAGCTTCGTGCAGGGCACGCCCGAACGCGCGCAGCTGATCGGGCGCTACCGCTTGAGCAATCCGGACAAGGTCGCGCACGAATACACCCTGGCCCTGGCGATCCGCCCGTGGCAGGTCAATCCCCCCACCCAGTTCCTCAACACCGTGGGCGGCTTCAGCCCCATCGAC
Source organism: Stenotrophomonas sp. MYb57 (assembly GCF_002966815.1). NCBI lineage: Bacteria > Pseudomonadati > Pseudomonadota > Gammaproteobacteria > Lysobacterales > Lysobacteraceae > Stenotrophomonas > Stenotrophomonas sp. MYb57. The sequence goes on along the minus strand of NZ_CP023271.1, from coordinate 3,093,567 downwards.
AGCCTGGACGTGGGCGAGCAGCTGGTGCGCATCAATGGCGAACCGCGGCTGTATCCCCTGCAGGTACCGGATGCGCGCTTTGCCAGCAGCTTCGACGGCAAACTGGATGCGATGCACCTGGCCAGCGGCAAGCTGCCCGGCACTACTGCGGTGAAGGACCCGACCGGCATGGCGTCCGGCGCACTGTTGTACACGATCAAGCTCGAACCCGGGCAGAGCCGCGAGGTGGCGATCGTGCTGCCGCAGACCGGCAGCTGGGCGCCGCAGGCGCTGGACGTGGCCAAGGCACAGCAGCAGGTGGCGACGATGTGGCGCGACAAGCTGGGCGTGGTGACCCTGCAGGTGCCCGCCGCCGGCCAACCGCTGGTGGAAACCCTGCGCACCGCGGTGGCGCACATGCTGATCTCGCGGGTCGGCCCGCGCCTGCAGCCTGGTACGCGCTCCTATGCACGCAGCTGGATCCGCGATGGCGCGATGATCTCCGAAGGCCTGCTGCGGATGGGGCGCAGCGATGCCGTGCGTGACTACGTGACCTGGTATGCGCCCTATCAGTTTGAAAACGGCAAGGTGCCGTGCTGCGTCGATGCGCGTGGCAGCGACCCGGTGCCGGAGAACGACAGCCACGGCGAACTGATCTACAACATCGCCGAGTACGGCCGCTATACCGGCGACACGGCCTTCCTCGAGCAGATGTGGCCGCATGTGCTGGGCGCCTACAGCTACATGGAGCAACTGCGCGGCAGCGAGCGCACCGAGGAGAACCGCGCGCGCAATCCTGCCTTCTACGGGATGATGCCGGCCTCGATCAGCCACGAGGGCTATTCGGCCAAGCCGATGCATTCGTACTGGGACAACTTCTGGGCGCTGCGTGGTTACAAGGACGCCGCGCAACTGGCGGCGCAGCTGGGCAAGGTCGAGGCGATGCAGATCAGCGAATCGCGCGATCAGTTCCGTGATGACCTGCAGGCCTCGCTGCTGGCGGCCATGCAGCAGCACCGCATTGATTACCTGCCGGGCTCGGCCGAGCTGGGTGACTTCGACGCCACCTCCACCACGATCGCGTTGGCGCCCGGCGGCGAGCAGGGGCGGTTGCCGCAGGAGGCGCTGGACGCGACCTTCCAGCGTTACTGGAACGAATTCGTCGCGCGCCGCGATGGCAAGCGCGAATGGAAGGACTACACGCCGTACGAATGGCGCAACGTCGCCGCGTTCGTGCGCCTGGGATGGCGTGATCGTGCCTGGCAGGCCACCGAGTTCTTCTTCAAGGATCGTGCGCCGCAGGCCTGGAACCAGTGGGCCGAGGTCGTCTCGCGCACGCCCCGCAAGCCGTTCTTCGTGGGTGACCTGCCGCATGCCTGGGTGGCCTCGGACTTCGTCCGTTCGGCGCTGGACATGTTCGGCTACAACCGCGATGCGGATGAGGCGCTGGTGCTGGCCGCCGGTATTCCGGTGGCGTGGCTGCAGGGCGAGGGCATTGCCGTGCAGGGCCTGCGCACGCCGCAGGGGCAGCTCAACTATCGCCTGCAGCGCAGCGACAAGCAGCTGGTGCTGGAAGTGCAGCCCGGGCTGGTGCCGCCGGCCGGTGGCGTGGTGCTGCCATGGCCGTATGCAGGCGAGCCGGGCCAGGCCACGGTCAACGGCGAGGCGGCGGAATGGGTCAACAACGAGCTGCATGTGCACCAGTTGCCGGCACGGGTCGAGATCGATGTGCCCAGCGCGGTGCGCCGCGCCGAACGCAAGGAAAAGTAAGCATGCCAGGTCCGCTCGGAATCGGTCGCGGTTTCTGCGCGCTGGGGCTGGCGATCGCGCTGGCCCTCCCCGGGCTGGCGCCAGCCGCTGAGCCGGCCAGCGCGGCTGACGCGGCCACAGCGGTCGGCGAACCCGGCATGAGCATGGTCACATTCAACCTGCACCACGACCGCGAGGACTGGCCCAGCCGTCGTCGCACGATCGTGGCCGAGCTCAAGCGCCTGCAGCCCGATGCCATCGCGCTGCAGGAGGTGATCCAGAAGCGCAACGTGCGCAACCAGGCGCAGTGGCTGGCCAGCCAGCTCGGCTACCGGTACGTATTCGTGTCCACCGATCCGGTGGGTGCACCCAAGCGTTATGGCAATGCGCTGCTGACCCGGCGCCCGATCCTGGCGCATGGCGAGCACCTGCTGCTGCCGCTGGATGACTACCGCACCGTGGCCCATCTGCGCATCGACGTGGAGGGCAGGCCGGTCAATGTCTATGCCACCCATCTCAACGAGCGCAGTGACGACGCCGGCCAGCGCATCCGCCGCAGCCAGGTCGAGGATCTGCTGCGTTTCATCGCCGGCAGTTCTGCGGGGGCACCGGTGGTGATTGCCGGCGACTTCAACGCCCTGGTCGATGCCGGCGATCTGAGCGAACTGCGCAGCCACTACGGCGACAGCTACGGCAGCGTGCACGTCAACACCGACCTGGCGGGTGTGAGCACGCTCAACCGCCATTACTACCAGGCGCCGTCGCGGATCGACCACATCTTCTTCCAGCAGGACGAGATGGTCGCGCGCGAAGCGAAGATCCTGTTCGACCAGCCTGATGACGGCGGCCGCTGGGCCTCCGATCACTACGGGGTGTGGACCCGGCTGCAGTTCGCGCCGAAGCCCTGATAGCGGCCTCGCGTGGCGACGCGGCAAGCGTTCGCTACGGCATCTGATACGTCACAAACAGAAACGGCGGGGATCATCGATCCCCGCCGTTTCGTTGTTGCCGATCAAGGATCGATCAGGCGACCGGTGGCGTGCGCTTGCCGGCGTCTTCGTCTTCTTCCGACGCCTGCGCGTCGGCGGCCTGTGCGGCAGCGTCGGCATGGCCATCGGCGATCGGGTCGACCTGCGCCGGCACGACCGCATCGGCGACCGGCGCAGCGGCGTCCACCGGTGCGGCCTCGACAGCCACCGTGGCTGCGGGCTGCTCGGCGACCGGGGCGACTTCAACCTCGGCCTTCGGTTCGACTGCCGGAGCAGCTTCAACCACCGGCGCAACATCGGCCACCACCGGCTTCGGCTCGGCCACCGGTGCAGCTTCGACCACCGCGGTAGGTTCAGCGACCGGAGCGGCTTCGATCGCAGCAGCGGTCTCGACCACCGGCGGCTTCGCCTCGATCACCGGAGCCGCTTCAGGCGCGGGCTGCACCGGCGTCGCTGCATCGATGGCATCCAGCATGCTGGTCTGCACCGGCGACGGGGCCGGTTCGACCTTGGCAACTGCTTCCAGCGGAGCCGGAGTCTGCACTGCGGCGGACACTGGAGCGGCTGCCTCGACCACGGCACTGCTTACGGCAGCGACCGGCGCAACCGCGGCGGCCACTGCAACCGGTGCACGTGCCGGCTTGCCGGCATCAGCGGCGGCCGGCTCGACTTCGTCATCGAAATCAAATTCCGGCTGCGAACGCGACGGCTGCACGGCGGCTGCCGGTGCGCCGACCGAAGCCGGGGCGGTCTGCTCGACCGAATCGCCGTCGTTGTCCTCGCCTTCGGCATCATCGCCGTCGTCCAGGTCATCACCCAGTACGTCACTACCTGCAGCGTTCTCGGCGCCACCACGACGACGACGACGACCACCGCGACGGCCACGGCGGCGGCGGGTTGCGCCTTCGCCGGTCTGATCGCCTGCGGCATCCTCGGCAGCCCCGGTCGCAACCACGACCTCGGCATCGGTCGTTGCGGCGGTGTCCACGGCCGCGACAGTGTCGACCACGTTTTCAGTGGCGACGGCCGGTGCCAGTGCCTTTTCTTCCTGCACCGCAACCGTGGCCGCAACCGCAGTCGTGGTAGCCACGGCAGCAGCAGCGGTCACGACATCGGCCGGGGCTTCGGCAGCGGCACGCTGCGACTTCTCGGCCGGCTTGTCACCGTCCTGCGGGCGCGGCTGCCTCGGCTGCTTCAGCTTCGGCTGCTGCTGCCCCTGGCCCTGTTCGTTGCGCGGCTTGTTCTGCTGCTGCGGCTGCTGGGCATCCTTCGGCTTGCCCTGCTGCTGCGGCTGCTGCTGGCCATTATTGCCATTGGCCTGGCTGCCGCCGTTGCGGCCATCCTTGCGCTGCTCACCACGGTCCTTGCGGTTGCCGCCGTCCTTCTGCTGCTGCGCATTGCCATTGCCGCCGTTGCCACGGCTGTCCTCGCGACGGTCCTTGCGGTCCTTGTTGCGATCCTTGTTGCGGTCACGGCGACCGCCATCCTGCTGCTGGCGCGCGGCCGGTGCCGGCGCAGGAGCGGGAGCGGGCTCGCCGCCAAAGATGCGCTTGAGCCAGCCGACGACGCCGCCACTGGCGGCGGCTGCCGGGGCCGCTGCGGCCACCGGTGCCGGTGCCGGGGCGGCGACCGGTTCCACTTCCTCGCGCACCGGGGCGGGCGAGTTGTGCTTGACCTGGGTCACCATCGGCGGCGGGATGTTCAGCTGGCCCTTGGTCAGCGCGTGCACCGGCAGCTTGCGCGGGGTACCGCGCTGGTAGCTCGGCTTGCCGCTTTCCTCGCCCAGCTCGTTGTCGCGCAGGCGGGTGACGGTGTAATGCGGGGTGTGCAGCTGTTCGTCGGCAACGATCACGATCGGCGCCTCGTGGCGCTTCTCGATTTCGCCCAGCGCGCCGCGCTTTTCATTCAGCAGGTAATTGGCGATCTCCACCGGGGCCTGTACCAGCACCTGCCCGGTGTTCTCCTTCATCGCATGCTCTTCGGCGACGCGGATGATCGACAGCGACAGCGACTCGACGCTGCGCATGCGGCCATGGCCGTCGCAACGCGGGCAGACGATCTGGCTGGATTCGCCCAGGCTCGGGCGCAGGCGCTGGCGGCTCATTTCCAGCAGGCCGAAGCGCGAGATGCGGCCGACCTGCACGCGTGCACGGTCGTACTTCAGCGCGTTGGCCAGGCGGTTCTCGACCTCACGCTGGTGCTTGTTGGAGGCCATGTCGATGAAGTCGATCACCACCAGGCCACCGAGGTCACGCAGGCGCAGCTGACGGGCCACTTCCTCGGCCGCTTCCAAGTTGGTCTGGAACGCGGTGTCCTCGATGTCGCTGCCCTTGGTGGCGCGCGAGGAGTTGACGTCGACGGCAGTCAGCGCTTCGGTCTGGTCGACCACGATCGAGCCACCCGACGGCAGGCGCACGTTGCGCTCGTAGGCGCCTTCGATCTGCGATTCGATCTGGAAGCGGTTGAACAGCGGGATGTCGTCCTTGTAATGCTTGAGCTTGCGCAGGGTCTGCGGCATCACCTGCTGCATGAACTCCTTGGCGTGCTCGTACATTTCCTCGGTGTCCACCAGGATCTCGCCGATGTCAGCACGCAGGTAGTCACGCAGGGCGCGCACGATCAGGCGCGATTCCTGGTAGATCAGGAACGGGGCCGGCTTGCTCAGGGCGGCTTCGGCGATGGCGCGCCAGACGTTCAGCAGGTAATCCAGATCCCACTGCAGCTCTTCCGCATCGCGGCCGACGCCGGCGGTACGGATGATGACGCCCATTTCGTCGGGGATGTTCAGCTTGTCCAGAGCGTCCTTCAGGGCCGCCCGGTCTTCACCCTCGATGCGACGGGAAACACCGCCGGCACTGGGGGAATTGGGCATCAGCACCATGTAACGGCCGGCCAGGGAGATGAACGTGGTCAGGGCGGCGCCCTTGTTGCCACGTTCTTCCTTGTCCACCTGGACGACGATTTCCTGGCCTTCCCTCAGCAGCTCGCGGATGCCGGCCTTGTTGTGGTCGACACCGGCCTGGAAGTAATCGCGGGAGATTTCCTTCAGCGGCAGGAAGCCATGGCGGCCACCACCGTATTCAACGAAGGCCGCTTCCAGCGAGGGCTCGATGCGGAAGATCCGGCCCTTGTAGATGTTGGACTTCTTCTGTTCCTTGGACGGCTGCTCGATGTCGATGTCATACAACGACTGGCCATCCACGATGGCAACACGCAGCTCTTCAGCCTGCGTGGCGTTGATCAGCATTCGCTTCATTGTTGCGTTCCTCGCAAGCGGCTACCGCGCGGAACGCCATGGAGTTTCGCCTCTGGACACGGCTCGCCGCCCATTCGCGCAAGCGCGGGGAGGGCGACTTGGGTTTCCAGCGCTACGACACCACGGCAGGCCGCGGGAGCGCTTCAATTTTCTGGTTTTGGGTGTTGCAGGGCCGGAGGCAGCTGTCAGCCAGGCTGGAGCGCCGCACGGGACATGTTCAGCGCGACTGCGTGTCAGGCAATCGGCGATGGCCGGGAACGCCGGTGAGCCGCTAACATGGCCGCCCCGCGGGCGGTGGTCGCGCACTGTGCCGGATTCGTCGGAAGCGGGGCTTCTGGCCCTGAGTAACTTCCAACGAAATCAATCCCTTATCTCGCCCCCCGAGTGTAACAGAATAAACAGGCTGATGACTGCACAAGACCCCACCAAGCCGGCCGGCGACAAGCCTTCCGTGCGCATGATCACCGTTCCGGCCGACCGCGCCGGCCAGCGCCTGGACAATTTCCTGCTCGGCCAGCTCAAGGGTGCCCCGCGCAGCCTGGTCTACAAGCTGGTCCGCAGCGGCCAGGTGCGCGTCAATGGCGGCCGCGCCAAGGCCGAGCGCAAGCTGGAGGCCGGCGACGAAGTGCGGATACCGCCGGTTCGTCTCAGCGAAGAGGGAGACAAGGCGGGTCCGCCCGAGGCGTTCATGCGTCGGCTGGAGCAGGCCATCGTCTTCGAAGATGCCCGGCTGCTGGCGCTGAACAAGCCGACGGGCGTCGCCAGCCATGGTGGCAGCGGCATCAGCTTCGGCGCTATCGAGACCCTGCGCGCTCTGCGCCCCGGGCAGACCCTCGAGCTGGTCCACCGGCTGGACCGTGACACGTCGGGCCTGTTGATCGTGGCCAAGAAGCGTTCGGCACTGAGCGAGCTGCAGGCACTGCTGCGTGAAGACCACGGCGCCGGTATCCGCAAGCGCTACCTGACCCTGTTGGCCGGGCGCATGCCGGACGGGGTGATGACGGTCGACGCGCCGTTGCACGTGGGCCTGCGCCAGGGCGGCGAGCGTCATGTGCAGGTCAACGCGATCGGCAAGGAATCCATCAGCCATTTCCGGGTGCTGGAGCGCAAGGGCGGCCATTCCTATTGCGAGGTGCGCATCGAAACCGGCCGCACCCACCAGATCCGCGTGCACGCCCAGCATCTGGGGCATCCGGTAGCCGGTGACGATAAATACGGCGATCCTGCGGTCAACAAGCGGCTTCGTGAGCAGATCGGGCTGAAGCGCCTGTTCCTGCATGCCGCGTCGCTGGAGTTCGCGCTGGACGATGGCAAGAGCCCGTATGTGCTGAACGCGCCGCTGGCCGATGAGCTGGTCGAGGCGCTGGATCGACTTCGCTAAGGGCGGTTCGGCGGCGCCGGGCGTTTGGCTGGAGCCGTCGTTTCCCTGCGATAAGTGGGCTTGTCACTTTCTTTGCTCGTGCAAAGAAAGTAACCAAAGAAACACGCCGCCATCCGCGAGCCAGCGCTGCGCGCCGGTGCCCTGTGCTCCTCGGTCCGCCGAGGGGCGGCGCGGAACTCGCTGCGCTCAAACACCCGCGCCTCTTCGCCCTCGCCGGACTTGCGGTGCTCGGCTCGCTACAAGGCGGACCCGACAGCCGCAGCGTAGACCCCAGGCTGCACGCAGCCTTTGTAGAGTCGAGCCACGCTCGACTCACGCGCGCAGCGCGGGCTTCGCTTTTAATCCTTTCATCGCGCGGCTGGCACGCACGGAAAAATGAGGGGCACGGGCGGGGTCAGTTCGCGGGGGTGTCCGCGGCATGGATGCCGCGGCCAAGCCTCCAGGGACGGATTAACGGCGTCCCCCGCGAACTGACCCCGCCCGGGACCATTCAGAAAGGTTCGGGTGCCAGCCGCGAGGGGGCTCAGCCCGTTGGCCGGAAATCCCTCACCACTTGAACAGCACCAGGCTGATCGCCAGCGTACCCATGCCGGCCACCAGGCCATACACGGTTTCGTGGCCCTTGGCGTAGCGCTTGGCCGCCGGCAGCAGCTCGTCCAGCGCCAGGAACACCATCACACCGGCAATCAGGCCAAACACCCAGCCGAACGTGGCGTGGGACAGCGAGCCGGAAAGCAGTACATAGCCGATTGCCGCGCCCACAGGCTCGGCCAGGCCTGACAGCAGGCTGGCGGCGAACGCATAGAACTTGTTCTGCGTGGCGAAGTACACCGGCACCGCAATGGCGATGCCCTCGGGAATGTTGTGGATGGCGATGGCGAAGGCCAGCGGCATGCCCACCGACGGGCTCTCCAGCGTCGCGAAGAACGTCGCCAGCCCCTCCGGGAAGTTGTGCGCGGTGATCGCCACCGACGTCAGCAGGGCGACCCGCTTCAGGTATTCGCGGCTGTTCTCGCGGAAGGCCGGGTCCTGCTTGTCCAGGCTGTCATGCGGGTTGGGAATGAAGTGGTCGATCAGCACGATCACCACCACGCCCAGCAGGAAGGCGAGGGTGCCGTAGGTGAAGCCGGTGCGTTCACCATAGGCCAGCGCGAACGAGGCGATGGATTTGTTGAGGATCTCCGACAGCGAGACGTACACCATCGCGCCGCCGGCAAAGGCCAGGCCGAAGGCCAGCAGGCGCGGATTGGGGCGACGCGAGAACAGCACCAGCAGGCTGCCGATGGCGGTGGCAAGGCCCGCAGCGAGGGTGACCGCCAGGGCGATCCAGATGTTTTCGGGGGGAATCTGCAGCATGTACCGACGCGTTCCTTGTCATCAAGCAATCGCCCCGGCACGGGCCGGGGCGGCAAAGGCGAGGCGGGCGTCGGCTGGCCTCGTCACCGGCAGGCGATCAGCCGCCGCGGCGCAGGCTTTCTTCGATGGCGAAGCACTGGTCCGGCTTGGGCTGCGGCGGGTTGAAGCTGACCGGCACCTGGATCGTGGCCGGCACGGCCTCGCCATTGCGGGTGGCTGCCTTGAACTGCCAGCCCTGCACGGCGGTCTTGGCCAGATCGTCCAGCTGCGGGTTGCCCGCGCCGGTCAGCAGGGTGACCTCGCTGGGTTTGCCGTCGGTGCCGATCACCACCTTGAAGGTGCTGGTGCCGCCCACGCCGGTGCAGGCCAGTTCCAGCGGGTATTGCGGCGGCGGGGTTTTCACCGCAGCCACTTCGGTGGGTGCCGCAGCCGGTGCTGCCGGCGGTTCGGAGGTGCCGCAGCCGGCCAGGCCGGTCACGGCAAGCAGGGACAGGCTCAGCAATCGCACGTTCATTTCAGTTGCTCCGTCAGGGCCGAAGTCTTCGCTGCGCAGATGAAGTCGTTCTCGCTCAGGCCGCCCACGTCGTGGGTGGAGTAGCGGACGACGGCACGGTCGTAGTGGACGCCGAGGTCCGGGTGATGGTCCTCGCCGTGGGCGATCCAGGCCAGCGCGTTCACGAAGGCCATGGTGGCGTAGTAATCCTTGAAGCGGAACGTGCGCACCAGCGCCTGGCCGGCCTCGGTCAGCTCCCAGCCGGGAACCTGCGGCAGCAGTTCGGCCAGCCGGGCCTCGCCCAGCTTGTGGTCGCTGCCTTTGCGCGGCACGCAACGGGCCTGTGCCAGCGGAATCAGGTCGGCCATGGGTTCCTCCACCTCGTGTTGACTGAACAATGCGCCGGCCGGTGTATAAAACGAATGAGCGGCTGACGCTTACTTGGCTAGAATAGCCTGATGATCCAGATCTCCGACACTGCCCAGACCCATTTCCGCAAGCTGATCGAACGCGAGGGCGTGCCCGGCATGGGCGTGCGCTTGAGTGCGGTCGATCCTGGCACCCCGCGTGCCGACGCCCGGCTGGAGTTCGCCGAGCCGACCGATCTGCTCGGCGACGAGTGGGCGGTGGACTGCGATGGCTTCACCCTCTATGTGGACGCCACCAGCGTTGGCTGGCTCGATGGCGCGGAGATCGACATCGTGCCCGGTACCGCTGGTACCCAGCAGCTGACGATCAAGGCGCCGCGGATCAAGGGCGAAGCGCCCGGCGATGCCGCCTCGCTGGTCGAGCGCGTGCATTGGGTGGTGGAAAACGAAGTCAATCCGCAGCTCGCGTCGCACGGCGGCAAGGTCGCCGTGCAGGAAGTCTCGGCCGACGGCGTGGTGCTGCTGCGCTTCGGCGGTGGCTGCCAGGGCTGCGGCATGGCCGACGTCACCCTCAAGCAGGGCATCGAGAAGACCTTGATGGGCCGTGTGCCGGGGGTGACTGCGGTGCGTGACGCTACCGATCACGACAGCGGCCACGCTCCGTATATTCCGCGCGGCAACGCCGCCTGATCGCCAACGCGTGCCTCTGCCCAGAGCCGAGCAACTCATCGACCTGCTGCTGGCGCGCCAGCAGCGACCGCCCATCCTCGAGAAGAGCACTGGCCTGCCGTACGGCTGGGCGATCTGGCTGCGGACGCTGACGCCGCTGCCGCGTCCGTTCCACGCGCGCGAGGTGATTGCAGTGCTGCTGCCGCGGCCGCTGCCCGGGCCTCCGGGGCGCTTGCCGGGGCTGGGGCCATGGGCTTCCCTGCGCCGCCTGTTCTGGCAGGACTGGGATCCGGCGCCGCGTGACCAGCGCTGGATGCGCTGGACCTCGGCGCTGCTCAGCGCGTTGCTGCATCTGTTGTTCTTCCTGCTGCTGCTCTGGGTGGCGGTGATCCGCACGTCTTCGCCGGACGAGCAGGGCAGCGAGGGTGAGCGCGTGCAGATTGAATTCGTCGGCCGTGCTGCACAGGAAGGCGGCGGCGACCAGCCCGGTGCCGAGGCGGCTGCCGCCGCAGAGGCCGGTGCCGTAGCCGCAGGCCAGGATGCCGGAGCGGCGACAGCGCCCCGGCCGCAACCGTCTGCACCTGCGCCGTCTTCCACTGCCGCTGCCACGGCACCGACCGCAAGCGTGCCGCCGCCGCCCGAGGTGGAGCCGGCGCCGGTGGCCGCACCGCCGCCCTCACCGGTACAGGCCACCGAAGTTGTAGAGGCGACCGCCGAATTCGTGGTGCCGCCGGTCGCACTGCCGCGCACCGAGGTCAGCATCGTGCCTCGCGACACCATTCCGACCGTGCGCGAGCGCAGCGTGCAGCCGGTACAGGCTGCGCCGATAGCAACGCCGGTACGCACGCCCGAGGTGGCAGTGCAGGCTCCCCGCGTGCGCGATGTACAGGTGCAGGAGCGCGAAATCAGCACGGTTGAAGCGCCGGTGGCGCCGCAGCCGATGCGCACCACCGACATCCAGGTACGCGTGCCGCAGCGCGACGTGCAGGTGCGCGAGCGCGAAGTGCAGGCGATGACCGATCCGCAGGTGCGCATGGCCACCGTCGCAGGGCGCGAGCCCACGGTGCGTGCGCCTGCCGGGCGCGAAGTGCAGGTGCGCGAACGGGAGGTTGCTGCCGCTCCGCAACCTGCCGCGTCGACTGCGGCAGGCAGTGCGACCACGCCGACGCCGGCACCCGCCGGCAGTTCGGCCCAGAACAGCGCCAGCGTGGCGCGCCCTGCGACGACCAGTACCGCCGCCGCACAGGCGGGCGCCCGTCCGGCACCGGCCCCGGGCAACTGGGCAACGCCCGCCCGCGGTGACGACTGGGGCGCCTCCAGCCGCAATCGCGACGGTGCCAACCAAGGCGCCGCGCAAACCAGTGCGGGCAAGGGCGATGGTCTGTTCAACGCTGACGGCAGCGTACGCGTGGCCGGCCAGGACGGGGCCGGCAAGGCCGAGCGTGGCGCACCCGGTGGGGCCAACGACGGCTGGAGCAAGGAGCGCATCGCCGAGTCCGGCAAATGGTTGAAGCGGCCGCCGTACGACTACACGCCTACCTCGTTCGACAAGTATTGGGTGCCGCAGGAATCGCTGCTCGCCGAATGGGTGCGCAAGGGTGTCAAGGCAATGGAGATTCCGTTGCCCGGTACCAGCACGAAGATTTCCTGCGTGATCTCGATCCTGCAGGCCGGTGGCGGCTGTGGCCTCACCGATCCGAACATGCAGGACCAGCCGGCAGTGGCGCGCCCGCCGCCGGATATCCCGTTCAAGAAAGAGCTGCAGGAAGATAACGGCAGCCGGTAGGGTGCCGCATCCCCGCATGGCGTGGATCTACCGTGCATCCAGCTGCACCGGGTAGATCCACGCCATGCGTGGATGATCCACGGGCTTCACGTGCATGCCGACCAAGGCCGGCCTCTACCAGGTCATTCGCTCTGTGACAGGAACACCCAGAACGGGACGTCGCGACCTACCCAGTCACGGCTGGCTTCATCCAGGATGTCCAGCAGCGTGTCGAACTCCTTGCCTGCACCGGCGCGCAGGGCATCGACGTCGGCCAGGAACAGCGCATAGCCATGGGCCGGCAGCCATTGCAGGTCGCGCAGGTTGTCAGACAGGGCGTCCCAGTTGCCGCCGAAGCCGGCAGGGAAATCAAGCTGGGCGGCCAGCCGCGCCAGCAGGGTGCGCTTGTCGCCCACGCCCTCCAGGTCGATCCGGATCACCTTCAGGTCGGCATCGCGCATCGCTGCCGACAGCGCGCTGATATCGGAGCTGTCGATCGCGTAGACGCCGGCGTTGTTGATGTCATGCAGGCCGAGGCCGAAATCATCGTGGCTCATGGGCGTTCTCCGGAGGCCGGTACGGTGAAGCTGCGGAACGATTCGTAGTGATCATCGGTGTAGTACCAGGCATCGGGCGGGTTGCCACCGGTGACGATGCGCCGCGCGCCGCGGTTGCCTGCACCGGGTGTGTCGACGGTGTACTCGCGGTAGTAGCCACGCGGGCGCTGTGGCAGCTGTTGTTCGCGGTTGCCGAAGGTGCTGCCGTCCTGCCGATGCGGGAACGGGCCGCCGCGCTGGATCAGCGCGATGGTCTGGCGGGCCTCGGCCGGAAGGAAGCCGGGCAGGCCGCTGTCGCTGTCGCTGTTGCTGTTGCTGCGCAGCGCCGGTGCGTTGGCCGCCGGAGTGCCCTGCAGGTCGGGCGCGAACTGCGGCGGCGGTGGCCGTTGCAGGAAATGATTGACGACCAGGCCGAGCAGCAGCAGGACGATGGCAGTGATCAACAGCCGGGGGTTGCGCATGGGCAGGAGCAGGCGAGGGTGGTGCGCCCACTGTAGCGCCTGCGCGCTGCACCCTGCATGAGGGCGCGCGCCGCGTCACCGCTGCGTAACAATTGCCGGCATGCTCACCTGCAGGACGTAATTTCCTTTACATCCCCCTTGGTAATCTGGCGGTCTGTCCCCATCATTCACCGCGCAACGCCCGACACCGTCGGGTGCCCTCGCAATCAGGAGATGCATCATGGCCTACACCCTGCCCAAGCTGTCCTACGCCTACGACGCGCTGGAACCGCATATCGATGCGGCGACGATGGAAATCCATCACACCAAGCATCACCAGACCTACATCAACAACGTCAACGCGGCGCTGGAAGGCACCGAGTACGCTGACCTGCCGGTCGAAGAACTGGTGAAGAAGCTGAAGTCGCTGCCCGAGAACCTGCAGGGTCCGGTGCGCAACAACGGTGGCGGCCATGCCAACCACTCGCTGTTCTGGACCGTGATGGCTCCGAATGCTGGCGGCAACCCGGTGGGCGACGTGGCCAAGGCCATCGACAAGGACCTGGGCGGCTTCGACAAGTTCAAGGACGCCTTCACCAAGGCTGCGCTGACCCGTTTCGGCAGCGGCTGGGCATGGCTGAGCGTGACCCCGGACAAGAAGGTCGTGGTCGAGAGCACCGGCAACCAGGACAGCCCGCTGATGGAAGGCAACACCCCCATCCTCGGCCTGGACGTGTGGGAACACGCGTACTACCTGAAGTACCAGAACCGTCGTCCGGAATACATCGGCGCGTTCTTCAACGTCATCGACTGGAACGAAGTCGAGCGTCGTTACCAGGAAGCGATTGCCTGAGAACGGTAGCGCCGGGCCATGCCCGGCGGCTTCAACAGAAGGCCGGGGGAGACCCCGGCCTTTTTTGTTTGCGCATCAGTAGTGCCGGCCGCTGGCCGGCAACCTCATGGTTCTCATTCGGTGGTGGCAGCCACGTCCTGCAGCCGCAGCGTCGCCATCACGCCCAGGCGCAGGCCGGGCAGGTCGCCATCGGCGGGCAGCATGATCGCCTGCTGGCGGATGCCGCCGAAATGCTTGACCTGGAACAGCACATCCAGCCCATGGCCACTGGCGCCGCCGCCGCTGGCCGCCGGTGCGCCGGGATTGCGCCGGGCCGGCTGGAAGCCGGGGGTGCTGCGCACCAGCTCGACGGTGCTTGCGGAAAAATCCCCGGCGATCAGGCTCGGCATGCCCTCGGCCGTGGCGCCGATCCAGGTCATCAGGTCGCTGGTCTGATGTTGTCGGGCCGTGGCCTCATCCGGCTCCGGCCGCAGGCGCGCGACGTAGACGTTGACCTCGTTGTCGCCCAGCCGCAGGCGCATCATGCCGGCGGCACTGAAGGTGCCCGGCGGATGCAGCAGGGTGACGCCGTCCTCGCTGACCGGCAGCCGGCTGAGCATCGCGTTGCCATGCCGGACCGGCTGGCTCGGCGGGTCTGCGGTGACGAAATCGCAGCTGTAGCGCAGCCGGCTGGCCAACCAGCAGGCCGGGTTGCGCCCTTGCTGCTGCAGGACCTGCTGCACCGAGATCACATCCGGCTGCAGATCGGTCAGCAGCTGCAGCACCTGTTCGCGGCGCTGCTTCCATTGCCCTTCATCACGGCTGGGCAGTTCCAGCGCGGCGACGGTCAATTGCCGCACCTCCGTGGCAAGGCTGGCGGCCGGCGGCGCCTGCGGTCGTGCCAATGCAGGCACGGCCAGCATGAGGGCAAGGCAGCTGGACAGGATGCGGGCAAAGGGGAGGGGGCGCATAACGATAAGTTTACGCTTTTGCCGTGCAGGTTCCGTGACTTCCGGCAGGGCCGCACATGCCTGCCATGCTTTGGCGCGCCTGTCATGCAGCCCTGCAGCGTGCTTCGCACGCACAGGTTCCGGTACTCTTGCGCCTTTCGTTTTGCAGGAATGCCTTACAGGATGAGCCACGACGCAGTCGCCCCCATCGCCGGCCAGGGAAAGATGCCGCGCCAGATCCCGTACATCATCGGCAATGAGGCCTGCGAGCGGTTCAGTTTCTACGGGATGCGCAACATCCTGGTGCAGTTCCTGATCACCTCCCTGCTGCTGCAGGAAATCACAGCCGAAGGCCGTGCCGGTGAAGCCAAGGACATCATGCACAGCTTCATGATCGGCGTGTATTTCTTCCCGCTGCTCGGTGGCTGGCTGGCCGACAAGTTCTTCGGCAAGTACCACACCATCCTGTGGTTCAGCCTGGTCTACTGCATGGGCCATCTGTGCCTTGCGCTGTTCGAGGGCAGCCGTGGCGGCTTCTTCCTCGGCCTGGGCCTGATCGCGCTGGGCGCCGGTGGCATCAAGCCGCTGGTGGCCTCGTTCATGGGCGACCAGTTCGACCAGAGCAACAAGCACCTGGCCAAGATCGTCTTCGACGCCTTCTACTGGATCATCAACTTCGGCTCGTTGTTCGCCTCGCTGCTGATCCCGCTGGTGCTGAAGAACTGGGGCCCGCAGTGGGCGTTCGGTATTCCGGGCATCCTGATGTTCATCGCCACCTTCGTGTTCTGGCTGGGCCGCAAGCGCTACGTGCTGGTGCCGTTGCCGCCCAAGGACCCGCATTCGTTCGCCAATGTGGTGCGCACCGCGCTGACCACGCGGGTGGCCGGCCAGGGCCGTCCGGGCCTGGTGATCGCCGTGCTCGGCCTGGTGCTGGCGGTGGCCTCGTTCGGCCTGGTCGGCTCGCTCGGCATCGTGATCTGCCTGTGCCTGGCGCTGGTCTCGATCCTGGCGGGCATCGGTGGTGGCACCTGGCTGCAGCTGGACCGCGCGCGTGGCCAGCATCCGGCCGAAGCCGTGGAAGGCGTGCGCTCGGTGCTGCGCGTGCTGGTGATCTTCGCCCTGACCACGCCGTTCTTCTCGCTGTTCGACCAGAAAGCCTCGACCTGGGTGCTGCAGGGCCAGCAGATGCAGATGCCGAGCTGGTTCACCGCCTCGCAGATGCAGGCGCTGAACCCGCTGCTGGTGATGATCCTGATTCCGTTCAACAACCTGGTGCTGTACCCGGCCCTGCGCCGCTTCGGTTTCGAGCCCACTGCGCTGCGCCGGATGACCGCCGGCATCGCTTTCAGCGGCCTGGCCTGGATCGTGGTGGGTGGCATCCAGGTGGTGATGGATGGCGGCAATGCGATGTCGATCTTCTGGCAGATGCTGCCGTACGCGCTGCTGACCTTCGGTGAGGTGCTGGTCTCGGCCACCGGCCTGGAGTTCGCCTACAGCCAGGCCCCGCAGGCGATGAAGGGCGTGGTGATGAGCTTCTGGAACCTGACCACCACCATCGGCAACCTGTGGGTGCTGCTGTCCAATGCGGCGGTACGCAACGAGACGGTGACCCACCAGATCGCGGGGACCGGGTTGAGCGAGGCGGCATTCCTGATGTTCTTCTTCGCCGGCTTCGCCTTCATCGCGGCGTTGGCCTTTGGTTGGTATGCACGACGCTATCGTATGGTCGACAACTACCGCACCGCCTGAGCCTGACATGACCCCCGTCAATCTGCTGTTGATCGCCATCACCGCCATCCTGTCGTGGATGGCGTTCAACAACCGCAAGCTGGCCGACCGCCTGATCCTGTGGCCGCCGGCGGTGGATCGCCACCGCCAGTACGACCGCCTGATCACCTACGGCTTCATCCATGCCGACTGGTCGCACCTGATCTTCAACATGATCACCCTGTTCTTCTTCGGGGGGTTCATCGAGAGCGTGATGGTGCAGCTGACCGGCAGCTACCTGGTCTATCCGGCGTTCTACGTCGGTGCGTTGCTGGTCTCGATCCTGCCCAGCTACCTGAAGAACCAGAAGAACCCGAACTACCTCAGCCTCGGTGCGTCCGGGGCGGTGTCGGCGGTGCTGTTCGCCTTCATCCTGATCAAGCCGTGGTCGATCATCCTGGTGTTCTTCATTCCGGCGCCGGCGATCGTCTATGCCGCGTTCTACGTCGGCTACAGCATCTGGATGGACAAGCGCGGTGGCGATCGCATCAACCACAGCGCGCACCTGGCCGGTGCCGCGTTCGGCGTGATCTTCATGCTGGCCATGCAGCCGAGCATCTTCAGTCACTTCCTGCGCGAACTGTCCAACCCGACCTTCCGCCTCGGCGGCGGCTGAGGGTGGCCGGGGTCGGATCCACTGGATCCGACCCCCGGGGCTGCGGCCCCGCTCCGGGTCAGGCCCGGGTCTGCTGACCGTAGGTATCGAGCAGGCGGGAGAAGACTTCCTCGCCGATGCTCTGGAACGCCTGGTCTTCGGTCTGTCCCTCCACGGCCAGTTGCAGCAGGCCCTCCAGCAGGGCGTGATCGGTATCGGTTTGGGAATCGCTGGGGTGCATCACGGGCCTCCACGGCAGATCGCTTGGTCAACTGTCGCAAGGGGCATGCCAGGCTGGCGCACCCCTGCAGAGGGGTTAGCGGCCGGTTGGCCTGAAGCTTGAGGGCAACAACTGACGCAACGGGCGCAGACTTGTCCCTGTTCAGACTTCACGCGATCATGGCGCCCGCGTGCGCACCATCCACGCAGTCGCCGCAGGAGACAGTCCCATGGCTTCGGTCACGCCCCCCGGTCTGGCTTACGAGGTCGAACACGATCAGGTCAACCACCGTTTCACCGCCCGTGTGCGTGGGCAGGTGGCACTGTTGGAGTACCAGATCAAGCGCAGGCGGATGGTCATCACCCATACCGAAGTGCCCGAGCCGATCGCCGGCCGCGGCATTGCCGGTGAGCTGACCCGGGTCGCACTGCGTTTCGCCCGTGAGCAGAAGTACAAGGTGGTGCCGGCATGTGCCTATGCCGAGGCCTTCCTGCAGCGGCACGAGGAGTACCACGATCTGCTTGTGGGCTGAATCCAGCGGGCCACCCTTCAGCCAGGGCAGGCGATGATGCATGAACATGAACAGGGGATCCCGATGAAGATTGGAAACAACCGGCCACTGCACGCCAGCGTGCTGGCCGGCGCTATGGGCGTGCTGTTGCTGGCCGGTTGCCAGCGCGAGAACGAGGCGGCTCCGGCCACCGATGCCGCACCTGCGGCCGAAACCACCGGCACCGCCGAGGCACCCGCGGCGGAAGCGCCGTTGGATCTGCGCGATGTGATCGAGAACAACGAACGTGAAGTGGTCGGCATCAGCTACCCGGCGGGCATCGATCGTTATCCGGGCCTGGCACGCGCGCTGCAGGCCTATGCCACCTCCGCCCGCAGCGATCTGCAGCAGGCGCTGGACGGGCTGGGCAACGACAAGCCGACCATGCCCTATGAGCTGTCGCTGAGCTTCGAGAAGCTGCTGGAGACGCCGCAGCTGGTGGTGGTCAGTGCCGACGGCAGCCGCTACACCGGCGGCGCCCATGGCGAACCGCTGGTTGCTCGTTTCGTGTGGCTGCCCGCGCAGCAGCAGATGCTGAGCGCCGAGAAGCTGGTGGCCGATGCCAAGGGATGGAAAGCGATCAGCGATTTCGTCGCCGACCAGCTGCGCGAGCGTGTGGCCACCCGCCTCAGCGGCGAGGACATGGACCCGTCGCAGCTGCAGGAATCGCTGCGCAATGCCTCGCGGATGATCGCCGACGGCACCGGTCCGCAGGCCGACAACTTCAGCCAGTTCCAGCCGCTGACCGACGACAAGGGACAGATCACCGCGCTGCGCTTCGTGTTCCCGCCCTACCAGGTGGGTCCATACTCGGACGGCACCCAGACCGCCGATGTGCCGGCTTCGGTGTTGTTGCCACACGTGGCCAAGGACTACGTGGAGCTGTTCGCACGCGGGTAACCGTAGACGAGGAGGTGACGTGGATACAGGGTTGCAGGAGCGGGTCACCGGCCTGCTCCACGAGGCCGGGGTCCAGATCGATGGAACCCGGCCGCAGGATATCCAGATGCATGACCCGCGCTTCTTCGCGCGGGTCATCGCGCACGGCTCACTCGGCCTGGGCGAGAGCTACATGGACGGCTGGTGGGATGCCAACGTCCTCGACGAGTTCCTGTACCACCTGATGCAGGCGCACCTGGACGAACGGGTGCACGGCTGGCGCGAGGTGGCCGACGCCTTGAAGGCGCGCCTGTTCAACCTGCAGTCCGGGGCGGGCAGCTACGAAGTCGGCCGCCGCCACTATGACCTTGGCAATGACCTGTACCAGGCGATGCTCGGCCAGCGCCTGGTCTACAGCTGTGGTTACTGGCGCAATGCCGACGATCTGGATGGCGCGCAGGAAGCCAAGCTGGATCTGGTGTGCCGCAAGCTGGGTCTGCGTCCCGGGCAACGCGTGCTGGACATCGGCTGCGGTTGGGGCGAGGCGCTGAAGTTCGCCGCCGAACGATACGGTGTCAGTGGCGTGGGCATCACCATCTCGCAGGAGCAGGCCGACTTCGCCCGCAGGCTGTGCGCTGGCCTGCCGATCGAGATCCGGTTGCAGGACTATCGCGAACTTGGTGAACCTTTCGATGCGATCTTTTCGATCGGCATGTTCGAACACGTGGGCGACAAGAACTACCGCAGCTTTTTCGACGTGGCCCGGCGCTGTCTCTCGCCGCGGGGACTGCTGCTGTTGCATACCATCGGCAGCAACATTTCGCGTCACCGCACCGATCCGTGGATCGCCCGCTACATCTTTCCCAATTCGATGCTGCCGTCGGCGGTGCAGATCAGCCGGGCGTTCGAAGGGCGCTTCGTGCTGGAGGACTGGCACAACTTCGGTACCGACTACGACCTGACGCTGCAAGCCTGGCGGCGCAACGTGGAAGCGGCGTGGCCGCGGCTGGACGCGCGCTATGACGAACATTTCCGGCGCATGTGGCGTTTCTATCTGGCCGGATCGATGGCCAGCTTCCGCTGCCGGCATGCGCAGCTGTGGCAGCTGGTGCTGTCGCCGGAGGGCGTGCCCGGGGGATACGTGGCGCCGCGGTGATCGCCGGCGGAGGCGCGCAACCGCAGCAGCCCGCCGTCTTGCCGGGCTGCTGCGCCATCACCCTTGCGTCAGTTGGCGACGGTGTAGACGTATCCCAACGACGTGTTGCCGTGTCGGTTCGGGCTCTGACCTTGAAGTGCATCGGCGGCAGATTGCGTCCGCTCATGCGGCATTCCTCGAGCTCATCGACCTTGCAGGTGAACTGCGTCTCGGTGGGTTCAAAGCCCATGCCAATGTAGATGTCCAGGTCGGGATTGGCGCGCAGCTTGGTCGTCGTGTACCGGTTTGCCTTGGGCTTGACGACGCCGGAAATGCTCTCGCCCTCCATCAGCGTCACATTGATGCCGGCCGTGCGGGATCCGCCCGGAGCGGTCTGCAGGTTCCACGACAGACAGACCGCATCTGCCGGATCGTTGCAGGCGACCTCCTGCGTGTCGTACGCACGTCCTGCAGCCATGGCCTGGGATGCAGAAAAGATTGCGATGCCAGCCAGCACGCTGGCACACAGCAAGGGAGCTTTGAAGCGCATTTTCATGTTTTTTCACAACGGGAAGTCAGGACGATTGACTGGCGTTCGCACCTCCTGTGCTCGCCTCCCTCCGTGGTCGGTCGGGGCCGAGTGGGCCACAAGCGGCACCGCGCGTTCTGGGGCCACTGTCAAATTTCGTCGTGGAATGATCTTCTCCTGACAACTCCATTTGATTTGCGACAAGCGGTGTCGCGAACTGCTGTATCGGGCTGAATGAGGGGTATATAACGCGGCCATCTTCTTGCACCTACGTCATGGCAAGAGGCGAATGCGACAGCGGGTAAAAGGCCAGCATCGGCAATGCGCCAGGTCTGCCCCCGGCGAAAAAAAAACCGCCCGGTCTCCCGGGCGGTTTTCGTTTCACGCTATGCGGTGCCGACGATCAGTTGCCGGTGCCGGTCAGGCCACGCTTTTCCAGCAGCGGTTCGATCTGCGGCTCGTGGCCGGCAAAATCGCGGAACAGCTGCATCGCATCCACGCTGCCACCCTTGGACAGCAGGGTCGCGCGGAAGTGGTCGCCGTTCTTGCGGCTCAGGCCGCCGTTGTCGCGGAACCACTTCTGGGTGTTGGCGTCGAGCACTTCCGACCAGATGTAGGCGTAGTAGCCGGCCGAGTAGCCGCCCATGATGTGGCTGAAATACGGGGTCTTGTAGCGCGGCGGAACCGGCGCATAGTAGATGCCGTCCTTCTCCAGCGCGGCGCGCTCGAAGGCCATCACGTCCTTGGCGGCCGGGACCTGGTCCGGGCCGATCTGGTGCCAGCGCTGGTCGAGCATGGCGGCGCCCAGGTACTCGGTGGTGGCAAAGCCCTGGTTGAACTTGGCCGCGGCCAGCACCTTGTCCAGCAGTGCCTGCGGCATTGCCGAGCCGTTCTGGTAGTGCTTGGCGTAGTTCTTCAGGATGGCCGGATTGTCGGCCCACATCTCGTTGACCTGCGAGGGGAACTCGACGAAGTCGCGCGGCACCGCGGTGCCCGAGAAGTACGGATACTTCACGTTCGAGAACATGCCGTGCAGGGCATGGCCGAACTCGTGGAAGGTGGTGCTCACTTCATCCCAGGTCAGCAGGGTCGGCTGGCCGGCCGGCGGCTTGGGAATGTTCAGGTGATTGGCCACCACCGGCTTGAAACCGGTCAGCTTGGACTGCGAGACGTACGAGTTCATCCACGCACCGCCGCGCTTGGAGGCGCGTGCGTACGGGTCGAAGATGAAGATCGCCAGCTGGCTGCCGTCGGCATCGAACACGTCATAGACGGTGACGTCATCGTGGTAGACCGGCAGGTCGGTGCGCTGCTTGAACGTCAGGCCGAATTCCTGGTTGGCGGCGAAGAACACGCCGTTCTCCAGCACGTTCTTCATCTCGAAGTACGGCTTCAGCTGTGATTCGTCGAAGTTGTACTTGGCCTGGCGCACCTTCTCGCTGTAGAAGGCCCAGTCCCACGGCTCCAGCTTGAAGGTCGGCTTGCCGGCGGCCTTCTGTTCCTGGTCGATCATTGCCTGCAGGTCGGCGGCTTCGCGCTTGGCGTTGGCCACCGCTGCCGGGGCCAGCTTGCCGAGCATCGCATTGACCGCTTCAGGGGTCTTGGCGGTCTGGTTGGTCAGGTTGTAGGCGGCGAAGTTGGCAAAGCCCATCAGCTTGGCCTTGTCGGCGCGCAGCTGCATGATGCGCGCGACCAGCGCGGTGTTGTCGAACTCACCGCCGCGGCTGCCGCGGGTGGTGGACGCTTCGTAGATCTTCTGGCGCAGGGCACGGTTGGCCAGGTTGGTCAGCGGCGGCTGGCCGGTGGTGTTGAGCAGGGTGATCACGTACTTGCCGTCCAGGCCACGAGCCTTGGCGGCTTCGGCGGCAGCGGCGATCTGCTCCTTGGACAGGCCGTCCAGTTCCTTGACGTCGTTGACGGTGATCGCCGAAGCGTTCACTTCCGACTGCACATTCTGGCTGAACTTGGTGCCGAGGTTGGCCAGCTCGGCGTTCATTTCCTTCAGCTTGGTCTTGTCGGCCTCGGACAGCTTGGCGCCGGCGCGCACGTAGTTGTCGTAGTACTTCTCGACCAGGCGCACGCCTTCAGCGTCCAGGCCCAGGGTGGTGCGGCTGTCATACAGCGCCTGGATGCGCGCGAACAGCTTGCCGTTCAGCGCGATCGCATCGCTGTGCGCGGCGAACTTCGCCGAATAGTCGGCCTGCAGCTTCTTGCGGGTGTCGTTGGTGTCGGCGCCGACCAGGCTGAAGAACACGGTGGTCGCGCGGTCCAGGGTGTCACCGCTCTTTTCCAGGGCGATGATGGTGTTGTCGAAGGTCGGCTTGGCCTTGGTGTTGGCGATCGCCTCCACTTCCTTCAGCTGCTGCGCCATGCCGGCGTCGAAGGCCGGGGCGAAGTCGCTGTCCTTGATCTTGTCGAACTGCGGGAAATGCAGCGGCAGCGGGCTGTCGGCGAAGAACGGATTGGCCTGCTGGGCATTGGCAGCGGCGGCCGGGGCGGCGGCGCTGGCCGAATAGGCGGGCAGGGCAAGGCCGAGGGTCATGGCCACGGCAAGGGCAAGGCGGGTGGTCAAGGTCGATACTCCGGTAAGGCAAACAAGGGCCCGAGGGTAACCCGGCCCGGCGCGCCCGCACTTGTGTCAAAAGGCATGTTGGCAAAGCCACCCCGCAGCAGGGCCACCCCCTGGGTGGCTGCCCGGGTACCATGCAATCACCGCCCACGGCCATCCGCCATGACCACTGCCTACGATTTCAGCTTCCGCGACCTTGAAGGCCAGCCGCAGGCGTTGGCACAGTACCAGGGCCGTCCGCTGCTGCTGGTCAACGTGGCCAGCCGCTGTGGCTTTACCCCGCAGTACACCGGGTTGGAACAGCTGTGGCAGGACTATCGTGATCGCGGCCTGGTGGTGATCGGATTTCCCTGCAACCAGTTCGGCGCGCAGGAGCCGGGCGATGCCGCGCAGATCCGCCAGTTCTGTTCGATCGATTACCCGGTCAGCTTCCCGCTGTCGCAGAAGATCGAGGTCAATGGCGAGGGTGCCGACCCGCTGTGGGCATGGCTGTCGCAGCAGAAGCGCGGGCTGCTGGGTATCGCCCGCATCAAGTGGAACTTCAGCAAGTTCCTGGTCGATCGCCAGGGCCAGGTGGTGGATCGCTATGCGCCGACCACCAAGCCGGAGCAGCTGCGCGGCGGCATCGAGGCGCTGCTTTGACCGGTAGCGCCGGGCCATGCCCGGCGACCGATATCCGCCGGGCATGGCCCGGCGCTACCGAGGCGGCTTATTTCTCGACGAACGCGCGCTCGAACACGTAGTGCCCGGGCGTACCGATGCGCGGCGAAGTCTGGAAGCCACGGCTGTCCAGCACGGTGCGCAGGTCGGCCAGCATCTGTGGGCTGCCGCAGATCATCGCGCGGTCGTTTTCCGGGCTCAGCTCGGGCAGGCCGAGCGTGCGCTGCATCTCGCCGCTTTCCATCAGCGAGGTCAGGCGGCCCTGGTTCGGGAACGGCTCGCGGGTCACCGCCGGGTAGTACAGCAGCTTGTCGCCAACCATTTCGCCCAGGAACTCATGCTCGCGCAGTTCCTTCTCGAAATAATCGCGATAGGCCAGGTCCTTTTCGTAGCGCACACCGTGGCACAGGATCACCTTGTCGAAGCGCTCGTAGGTCTCCGGGTCCTTGATCACCGACAGCCACGGCGCCAGGCCGGTGCCGGTGCCCAGCAGGTACAGGTGCTTGCCCGGGTGCAGGTCGCTGATCAGCAGGGTGCCGGTGGGCTTCCTGCCGACCAGTACCTTGTCGCCTGGCTTGATGTGCTGCAGGCGCGAGGTCAATGGACCGTCCTGCACCTTGATGCTGAAGAATTCCAGCTGTTCTTCCCAGTTGGCGCTGGCGATGGAATACGCGCGCAGCAGCGGCCGCGCATCGGTCTCCAGGCCGATCATCACGAACTGGCCGTTCTCGAAGCGGAAACCGCTGTCACGGGTGAGGGTGAAGCTGAAGTAGGCGTCGGTCCAGTGGCGGACCTCAAGCACCGTTTCGGCGCCGAAAGCGGAGGACATGGGCGTATCTATCGGAAGTCGTCGGGACAATTCTATCTCAAATGAGACAGGTTCTCATTAGGCGGAACGAGAGGCGTTCTCAGCGATAACCGGCCGCCTGCAGTTCGAACAGTTCGGCATACCGGCCGCCCTGTGCCATCAGCTGCTCGTGCGTGCCGCTGGCTTCGATCCGGCCATCGGCCAGCACCAGGATGCGGTCGGCCATGCGTACTGAAGAGAAGCGGTGGGAAATCAGCACTGCCGTACGATTATCCGCCAATTCCCTGAACCGCTGGAACACCTCGAACTCGGCGCGGGCGTCCAGTGCCGCGGTGGGCTCGTCCAGGATCATCACCTGTGCATCGCGCATCCACGCACGGGCAATGGCGATCTTCTGCCACTGCCCACCGGACAGGTCCACGCCCTGCTGGAAGCGGCGGCCGATCTGCTGGTCATAGCCGCCGGGCAGGGCAGCGATCACTTCCTCGGCCATGCCGCGGCGGGCGGCATCGGAGATCCGCGCGCGGTCGTCCATCGCTTCGACCTGGCCGACACCGATGTTCTCGCCGGCGCTGAGGTTGTAGCGCACGAAATCCTGGAAGATCACGCCCAGATTGGCGCGCAGGTCGTCCAGGTCGTAGTCGCGCAGGTCGCGCCCATCCAGCAGGATGCGGCCTTCGTCCGGTTCGTACAGGCGTGCCAGCAGCTTGACCAGGGTGGTCTTGCCCGCGCCGTTCTCGCCGACCAGCGCCAGTACTTCGCCCGCGTGCAGGTGGAAATGCAGGTGGCGCACGGCCCATTGCTCGGCATCGGGGTAGCGGAAGCCCACGTCCTCGAACACGAAGCCCTCGCGGATCGGCTGCGGCACGCGCACCGCGTCCTTGCGCGAATGGATTTCCGGTTCGATCTGGAAGAACGAATACAGGTCGTCCAGGTACAGCGCCTGGCTGGCCACCTGCGAGAACCCGATCAGCAGGCCTTCCAGCAACTGGCGCAGGCGCAGGAAGCTGCCGGCGAGAAAGGTCAGGTCACCGATCGAGAAATCGCCACGCACCGTGCGCCAGGCGATATACGCATACGCGGTGTAGTAGCCCAGCGTGCCCAGCGCGGCCAGCAACGTGCCCCAGAACGCCCGCCGCCGGGCAAGCGCGCGGTTGGCCAGGAACAGTGCCGCCGACAGGCTGCGGTAGCGGTCGACCAGGAACCGGTGCAGGTTGAAGATCTTTACTTCCTTGGCCGTCTCCACGCTGGCACCGAGCTGGCGCAGGTAGTCCAGCTGGCGGCGCTCCGGCGTCCACAGGAAGTTGAGGCTGTAGCCGGCCGCATTGAAGTGCGACTCGCCGATGAAGGCCGGCACCAGCGCCAGCGCCAGCAGCAGGATCAGCCACGGTGCGTAGACCAGCAGGCCGACGGCCAGGCTGGCAACGGTGATCGCATCCTGCACCTGGCCGAACAGCTGGCTCATCAGGTTCATCCGGCCCATGGTCTGGCGCCGTGCGCGGTCCAGCTTGTCCTGCAGGTCCGGGTCCTCGAAATCCTCCAGGTCCAGGGTCGCCGCATGTTCCATCAGGCGCACGCTGGTGGCGTTGGCGAACAGCTCCGACAACAGCGCATCGGCGTAGCTGACCAGCCGACCGAGCAGGTCCGAGGCGATCGCCAGGCCGAATTCCAGTGCCAGCAGGCCGAGCAGTGGATTGAGCAGGCCGCTGGACAGCGCCTCGCCCATCGGCGGAAAACCGGCTCCGTGCTGGCTCAGGTGCAGGGCGGTATCGATGATCAGCTTGCCGACGTACAACATCGCCACCGGCAGCAGCGCACGGATCAGGCGCAGGCCGAGGCTGGCCAGGGTCAGTGCGCGGCTGGTCTGCCACACCTGGCGCAGGAACGGCGGCAGGTTGCGCATCGCCTTGAAGCGTTGGCGCAGGCTGGGTTTCTTGGCGCCGGCAGCGCCGGCAATGGGAGAGGCGGGCATGCCGCCATTGTGCGCGCCTGATACGTGCAGGTGGGGTCAGGGCAGCCGTGTGGCCGCACGGGGTCGGATCCCTTTGCTGTGCAAAGGGCTCTGACCCCATCGGCCCGAATCGGGTCAGAGCCCTTCGCAATGCGAAGGGCTGGACCCACCCGCATCCACGCATGGCGTGGATCTACCGAGGCCAGCGCGAGACTGGCCCCGCCGAGAATCACGGCAGCGGTGGCAGCAGCCCAGCCCCCAGCCGGTTCCAGGCATTGATCACTGCAATGCCCATGCTCAGGTCACTGATGCCTTTTTCATCAAAGTGAGGTGCCAGCGCATCGAACGCCGCCTGCGACGGTGCGCCATCGGTCAACCGGGTCAGCGCCTCGGCCCAGCCCAGCGCCGCGCGCTCGCGGTCGTCGAAGAAGCGGCTTTCGTGCCAAGCGGGCAGCGTATCCAGCTTGCGCGGTTCGATGCCGCCCTTGCGCAGCGCCGTGCCGTGCATGTCCATGCAGTAGCCACAGCCATTGAGCTGCGACACGCGCAGGAACACCAGTTCCATCAACGTCGGATCGATCGAACTGTCATGCACCGCCTTGCTGGTGGCCAGCAGGCCCTTGAAGGCATCGGCGGCCAGGCGGGTGTAGGGAACGCGGGGCGAGGCGTGGTCGGACATTTTCGGCTCCACGGCGGCCACGGTGGCCGCCTTTCATTACAAGGACGCCGCAGCATCGCCGCGCGTGACAACCGACGGCAATTTGTTCGGATTGAGCACGCTGTAGAGATTGGCGATGCGGCCATCGACCACCTCAATGGTGGTGATCGAGTGCAGGTGGTCGCCTTCGAAACGCAGGATCGCCGGTTCGCCATTGACGTAGCCGAGCTGTGCCGGATGCGCCGCGCCGCGACGGGCGATGGCCCAGTACAGACGGCCGATACGCTCGGCACCCAGCAGTGGTCGCACCGCTGCGGTGACCACGCCACCGCCATCGGAAACCAGCAGCGCGTTGGCATGCAGCAGCGCCTGGATGGCCTCGCTGTCGCCACGCTGGGAAGCGTCCATGAAGCGCGCCAGCAGTTGCCGGTGCTGGCTGGCATCGGCATTGAAGCGCGGCCGCCCAGACTGTAGGCGCTGCCGGGCCCGGTGCACCAGCTGGCGGCAATTGGCCTCGCTGTGGCCGATCAGCTCGGCAATCTCGCGGTAGTCGTGGTCGAAGGCTTCCTTCAGCAGGAAGGCAGCGCGCTCCTCCGGTCCGAGCTGTTCGAGCAGGGTCAGGAAGGCCACGGAGACGTCGTCGGCCAGCGCGTGCAGCTGCGCGGGGCCGGGCGCCGGGTCGGGTTCGAGGGTGATCGCCAGCGGTTCGGCCAGCCACGGGCCGACATAGTGGGTGCGTTCACGCTTGGCTGCCCGCAGCCGGTCCAGCCCCAGCCGGGTGGTGGTGGTCACCAGCCAGGCCTCGGGGTCGACGATGGCGGCCGCATCGCTGCCGGCCCAGCGCAGCCAGGCGTCCTGGACCACGTCCTCGGCGTCGCTGCGGCTGCCAAGAAGGCGGTAGGCCAGCGCCATCAGGCGTGGGCGGTGGGTCTGGAAGGCGGTTTCGGCGTTCATGTGGGCAAGGACGCGCCAGCGGGGCGCAGCGTGACAGAGGGCAGGGTCGGATCTTGCCGGCCAGCGGCCGGCACCACCACCCCACGGTCGAGGGAGGGGGTAAAATGGGCGGATTACCCCCGCCAGCCTTCAGCAAGCGAGCAATCCGTGACATCGATCAAGCAGGAAGACCTCATCCAGTCCGTCGCCGACGCGCTGCAGTACATCTCGTACTACCACCCGGTCGACTACATCAAGAACCTTGCCGCCGCCTATGAGCGCGAGGAGTCGCCGGCAGCGAAGGAGGCGATCGCGCAGATCCTGATCAACTCGCGGATGTGCGCCGAAGGCCATCGGCCGATCTGCCAGGACACCGGCATCGTCACCGTGTTCCTGGAAATCGGCATGGACGTGCGCTGGGATGACGCCACCATGGGCGTGGAGGACATGGCCAACGAAGGCATCCGCCGCGCCTACCTGTACCCGGACAACAAGCTGCGCGCTTCGGTGCTGGCCGATCCGGCCGGCAAGCGCATCAATACCAAGGACAACACCCCGGGTGTGGTCAACGTCAAGGTGGTGCCGGGCAACACCGTGGAGGTGATCGTTGCCGCCAAGGGCGGTGGCTCGGAAGCCAAGACCAAGTTCGCCATGCTCAACCCGTCCGACTCGATCGTCGACTGGGTGCTGAAGACCGTGCCGACCATGGGCGCGGGCTGGTGCCCGCCGGGCATGCTCGGCATCGGCATCGGCGGCACTGCCGAGAAGGCGATGCTGCTGGCCAAGGAAGCGCTGATGGAGCCGATCGACATCACCGAGCTGCAGGCCCGTGGTGCGTCCAACCGCATCGAGGAACTGCGTCTGGAGCTGTACGAGAAGGTCAACGCACTGGGTATCGGTGCGCAGGGCCTGGGTGGCCTGACCACCGTGCTCGACATCAAGATCAACGACTACCCGACCCACGCGGCCAACCTGCCGGTGGCGATGATCCCGAACTGCGCCGCCACCCGCCATGCGCACTTCACCCTGGATGGCAGCGGCCCGGTCATGCTGGATCCGCCGTCGCTGGAAGACTGGCCGAAGCTGACCTACGACGCGTCCAAGGGCACCCGCGTGGACCTGGACACGATCACCCCGGAAGACGTGGCCAGCTGGAAGCCGGGCCAGACCCTGCTGCTCAACGGCAAGCTGCTGACCGGCCGCGACGCCGCGCACAAGCGCATGGTCGACATGCTCAACAAGGGCGAGGAACTGCCGGTCGATCTGAAGGGGCGCTTCATCTACTACGTCGGTCCGGTCGATCCGGTGCGCGACGAAGTGGTAGGCCCGGCCGGTCCGACCACCGCCACCCGCATGGACAAGTTCACCGAGCAGGTGCTGGCACAGACCGGCCTGCTGGGCATGGTCGGCAAGGCCGAGCGCGGTCCGGCCGCGATCGAGGCCATCAAGAAGCACAAGTCGGCCTACCTGATGGCCGTCGGTGGTTCGGCCTATCTGGTGTCCAAGGCGATCAAGGCGGCCAAGGTCGTCGGCTTTGCGGACCTGGGCATGGAAGCGATCTACGAGTTCACCGTGGAAGACATGCCGGTGACCGTGGCCGTCGATTCCACCGGCGAGTCGGTGCACAAGACCGGCCCGCGCGAATGGCAGGCCCGCATCGGCAAGATTCCTGTCGTGGTGGAGTGATCGGCGCGGCGTCGACCACGCCCGTCCGATTGCAGAACGGCGCCCGGGTGGCGCCGTTCTTCGTTTAACGATTGCAACCGCGCGGCTTTGCTAGGGTGTGCGCGTTGCCAGGCAAGGGAAGCTGTTTGTGCGTCAAGGAATACGCAATGTTTTCGCCGCAGTCGCCCTTGCCTTGATGGTGGGCTGCGCGCCGCAGTATTACGTCGAGCAACCCACCAGCGAGGCCGGCCGTGTGTGTGCGGCGGGGTGTGCGCAGCGGCACATGCAGTGCGCGGATCAGGCGCGTTCGATGGCCGAGATGGCGCAGCAGAGCTGTCAGTCGGGCAAGGAGCGCGTCATCGACAGATGCAGCGACATCGTTGACGAAAAGATGCGGCATCGTTGCGAAGGTGCACGTGGCGCCGGCGCGTACTGCGCCACCGCAGCCAACACGCGCGCCTGTGATGCGACCCGGGCGCAGTGTGTACTCGACTGCGGCGGATCGGTGAGCGAAACCCGTTCTTCTGGCAGTCTTCCGGTCTATTGAACAAGGAGTGTCCTGTGAACCTGTTGCGTAGCCTTTCCCTTGTCACCCTGCTGGTCATGGCCGGCTGCAGTACGTCGTCCTCGTCGTATGGCGGTGGGGGCGGCTTCAGCGCCGGTGCCCAGTGCCAGATGCAGTGCCAGGCCAGCTATCGCAGCTGCATGGCCGAAAGCCAGGGGATCGGCAGCCGCCAGTCCAGCTGCGAGCAGCAGGTGGCACCGACGCCGGACCAGCGCTGCAAGGACATCGAGCATCCGGAACTGCGCCGTTCCTGCGAGTTGAAGGCGCACGACTGCACGCTGCGCGCACCGATGATGGGCTGCGGCGAGCGTCGTGATACCTGCATGAGCACCTGCGGCTGACCACGCCGGGGACAGCGCGCATAATCAGCCGTTCCCCGCCCAGGACAGGTCCTATGCGCACCACCTTGTATGGTTCCACCAGCACCGCCTCGCTGGTGGTGCATTGGCTGCTGATCGAGCTCGGCATCGAGCACGAACTGGTGCTGCTCGATTTCGAAACGCGCGAGCACAAATCAGATGCCTACCTGGCGCTCAATCCGGCGGGCAGGGTGCCGACCCTGTTGATCGACGACCAGGTACTGACCGAGGCGGCCGCGATCGCGCTGTATCTGGCAGACCGTCATCCGCAGGCAGGGTTGTTGCCTGCCGTCGGCACGCCGGAACGCGGCGAGGCCTATCGCTGGATGTTCTGGTGCGCCAACACCGTGCAGCCGGCATACCGCGCCTGGTTCTATCCGCATGAAGCAGCGGGTGGCGAGTGCATCGAGGCCGTGCGTACGATGGCCCGGCAGCAGTTGGAGGCGGCCTGGCAGCACGTTGCCGCACACCTGCAGGACGGCGGTCCCTACCTGCTCGGCGATGCGCCGGGCGTGGTCGATTTCATGCTGGTGATGTTGATGCGCTGGTCACGCAACATGCCCACCCCCAGCGACCACTGGCCGGTATTGAAGGCGTATGCGGAACGCCTGAAGGCGCGCCCGGCGTTCGCCGAGGTCTATCGCCGCGAAGGCATCACCGACTGGCGGTAACCCGTTCTGTAGAGCCGGGCCATGCTCGGCTGCATTCACGGGTGGTACGCAAACCGCAGCCGAGCATGGCTCGGCTCTACCAAAGCGGGGCGGGTTACAGGATCTCCAGCACCGTTTCCGGGGGCCGGCACAGGCGGGTGCCCTTCGCGGTGCGTACCACCGGGCGGTTGATCAGCCGTGGGTGGGTGGCCATCGCGGCCAGCAGGGCGTCGTCATCGCTTCCCTGCAGGCCCAGTGCGGCAAACTCGGGTTCCTTGCTGCGCACCAGCCCGGTCGCGGCCAGGCCGGATTCGGCCAGTACCTGGCGCAGCGTGGCCACGTCGGGCGGGCTGCCGAGATAGTCGATCACCACCGGTTCAAAACCGGCGTCGCGGATCAGCTTAAGCGCCCCGCGCGAGTTGCTGCACGCGGGGTTGTGCCAGATCGTCACATCCATCAGAACCACTCCAGCAGGGACACGCCCACGCCGACGTAGGTCGCCTTGTGGTTGTAATCGATCAGGCTCTCGCCATAGCCGTCGAAGATCTGCACATGGCCGCGCAGCAGGTTGCTGATCGGGAAGCCGTAGTCCAGCTGCAGCGCGCCGTGCGAGCGGTCACCGGTGCGCAGCGAATGACGTGCCATCAACGAGACCTCGTGACCCTTGTGGTTCCAGGTCAGGGTCGCGTCGCCGCGGCCCATGTAGTCCTCGATGTCCGGGTTGTTGTCGTCGCTGCGGGTCTCGGGAATGCGGTACCAGGGACGCAGCACCAGTGCCCAGTTCTCGCGGTCGAGGCCGACGTTGAGGATCACCCGGTTCCAGCTGCGCGACAGCGGATCGGCACGTCCGTTGGACTGGTGGTTGAGGCTGATGCCGGTCATCCGCCCACGCCAGCCACCGATCGAGTAGCCGTTGCGGAACACCATCATCACTTCCGGCTCGTAGTTGGTCTCGCGGAACGGGCGCGAGTCCTCGCCGTTGTAGGCCTGCCAGCGCGAACTCTGGGTATAGCCCGCCCAGATGTCGCCGTTGTCGCCGAACAGGTTCTCGGCGATCTTGGTCTTGAAGCTGATCTGGAACTTCAGCTCAGCGCTGTCCAGCACCTGCGGGGTGGTCACGCTGTTGGCCGGGTTCGGCGAGTGCGGCATGGTGTTGCGGTCGCTGGTCCAGAATGCCGGCAGCAGGTACACAGGCTTGTACGCGCGCAGCTGGAACGGGCCCAGCTTGGAGTCCTCGGCCAGTTCCCAGCGGCTGTCCAGCAGCGAACCGCGGCCGGCATTGGCAAGTGCGCTGTCCGGCGCTTCGGACCGGAACAGATCGCTGACACGCTCGCGCAGCTTCTCCTCGCCCTGGCTCACCCGCGTGGTGTCGCGCTGCTCGCGACGTGCCTGTGCGGCGGCTTCGGCGGCCGCATCAGCTTCGGCGGTGGCCTGAGGCGTACGCCCGAACTGGCGGTCGTAGCAGGCCAGACGGGCAGCATCGGTCGTGATGGCCGCGCAGGCGGCCGGCGAGGCTTCGGCGCTGGGCGCGAATTCCTGGGCAGCCACAGGCGCGCTGGCCAGGGCCAACGCCAGCGGTGCAAGGCGGGGAAACAACGGAGAGAGGGTCATTGCAGCAGGCCCTTCGGAATGAATGCGGAAAGAGGGACAGTGTGGCGGCTGCATCCGGTAACGGCCAGCCCCACGGGTTTATGCCCGGCGTGTGCGTGCGCGCTGCGTGAAGGCCGCATGCTTCACAGGAACCAGGCGAAGGCGAACAGGCCCAGCATCGCGATCACCAGCGCCAGCTTCAGCGCCAGGCCCAGCAGGATGCCAAGCCAGGTGGCCAGCCCGACCTTGGTCGAGCGGCCGAGCTCGCGGGTATGCCAGTACTCGCCCAGCAGCGCGCCCAGCAACGGCCCTGCGAACAATCCGATCGGCATGAAGAACAGGCCGACGATGCTGCCGATGAAGGTGCCCCAGAGCGCTTTGCGGCTGGCGCCCACGCGCTTGGCGCCAACTACGGTCGCCAGCACGTCGACCAGCAGCGACAGCGCGGTCAGCACGCCGAGGATCAGCAGAGTGGGCCAGCCGACATGGACGAACCCGTCTGCCCAGGCCGCCAGCACCAGCCCGATGAAGACCAGTGGGATGCCCGGCAGGGCCGGCAGGACGATGCCGGCGATGCCGATGAGGACAAAAATGACCGCTAGCAGATACAAGATGAATGAGAGGTCCATGCTGTCCAGTATGGTTGTCTTTTTGGGGTTGACAGTGAAAGGTTTTTGCCAGTTGCTTTTTCGTTTTGGTCGGGTTAAGTTGCAGTCGCTGAGCTTGGCAAGGTCACCGTGGATCGTGGCCTGATGAAGCAAGATCGTTCCGATCCGCTGCATCGATGCACCTCGCTTCCCCCTTGCTTGTCAGCCGCCCAACAGGCGTATCCAACAACAAGTAGAGAGTCAAAGGGAGTTAGTGAGATGGCTGATCGCGAGAACGGTACCGTGAAGTGGTTCAATGATGCCAAGGGCTTCGGCTTCATCAGCCGGCAGAATGGCGAGGATGTGTTTGTGCACTTCCGTGCCATCGAGACCCAGGGCTTCAAGAGCCTCAAGGAAGGCCAGGCTGTGAGCTTTGAAGTGGTGCAGGGCCAGAAGGGCCTGCAGGCTGACAAGGTCCAGCCGGCGTAATACCTGCCGCTTGCCGGCATGAAAAAGGCCCGCGCAAGCGGGCCTTTTTTTGTTGCTCCGGTTCTGATCGGCCGGGGCCCGCTGCGGTTCAGCGCAGGATGACCTTGCCGTTGACCACGCGGACATAGGTGTTTTCGCGGATGCCGCCGAGGTCGCGCTGGTTGACCACGATGGTGCGGCCGTCATCCATGCGCACGCTGATGTCATACGTATCGCTGGTGACGTTCTTCTGGATCTGGTTGCCCGCCAATGCGCCACCCACGGCGCCAGCGGCGGCGGCGATGTTCTTGTTGCCGCGGCTGCCGCCGGTGTGGTCGGAGATCTCATGGCCGGCAACCGCGCCGACGATACCGCCGAGGATCGCGCCGGTGGCGGAGGGCGCGGTACGGCCGGACTGCACGGCATTGATGCGGGTGACGATGCCGCAGTCGGCGCAGCGGCCCTGGTTGTAACCGGAGTTGTTGCCGTAGCCGCCGTTGTTGTAGCCGCCGTTGTTGTAACCACCACCGCCGTAGCCCGGCGAGGTGGCACAGCCGGCCAGGCCGACGGTTGCGATGACACTGGCGGCGATGAGCTGGATCTTCATGGGGCATCTCCTGGCCGTGAAGGCGGGTGCGTTGGGTGGTACTGCGTCATGCAGCAGGGTGAGCGAATCCTCCTCTTTCCAACGTGAACAAGGCGCCAACCACATCGGCCTTCGCCCACTCGAAGATGAATCAGCGGAAGTCCTGATGACAGGCCCGGCAATCGTCCTGCAGTGCCTGGACCTGCTGCGCCAACGCGTTGCAGTCGATCGGCGGGCTGGCCAATGCCGCATTGAGATCGGCCCGGTACTGGCTGGCGTGCTGCTGGAACTGCCGGCTGTCCTTCAATCCGGGGAAGGCCTGGTCCAGATCGTTGGACAGCAGGCGCAGCACCTGCAGGCGCGGGACGCTGTCGGCCAGGCTGCAGCGGTTCTGCTGCTGAGCCTGCTGCAGCAGATCCGCCTGCCGCTGCATCACCTGCATCAGGCTGTCCGGGAACGGATCGCGGCGTGCCTGCAGTGCGCGGCCGACCATCACCGTGGCAATCAGGCCGATCAGCAGGCCCAGGCCGAGCACGAACAGATAGCGGTAGGCGGTGGACGGGCGGCGGGGTGGGCTGGCACTCATGGCGGGCGCTCCGGGCGTGCAACGGTGGGTTCGGCGTCGTCGTGCTGTAGTCAGGGGACCTGCACGTTAAAATAGCCGGATGAACGAACAGGTCAAACAACGCTTCGCCGGTATTGAACGGCTGTATGGCGTCGGCGCGCTCGAGCGCCTGCAGGGCAGCCGTGTTGCCGTGGTCGGCATGGGCGGCGTCGGCTCGTGGGTGGTGGAGGCGCTGGCGCGCTCGGCGGTGGGTCATCTGGCCCTGATCGATGCCGATGACATCTGCGTATCCAATACCAACCGCCAGCTGCCGGCGCTGGAAGGCAACTACGGCCGCAACAAGGCCGAGGCCATGGCCGAGCGCTGCCGGGCGATCAATCCGCAGATCGAGGTCGACGCTGTGCAGGCGTTCCTGACCCCGGCCAACATGGCCGAACTGCTGGACCGCGGTTTCGACCTGGTGATCGATGCCTGCGACAGCTTCCGGGTGAAGGTGGAAACCATCGCCTGGTGCCGCCGCCGCAAGCTGCCGTTGCTGACCGTCGGCGCGGCCGGCGGCCGTACCGATCCCACCCTGGTGCGCATCCGCGATGTCTCGCGCACCGAGCATGACGCGATGCTGGCGCTGATCCGCAAGAAGCTGCGCAGCGAATTCAACTTCCCGAAGAATGCCAAGCGCTATTTCGGCGTGCCGGCGGTGTATTCGCTGGAAAACGTGAAATATCCGCAGGCCGATGGGAGTGTCTGTGGCCTGCGGCCGAACCTGGGCGCGGATGCGGCCCTGAAGCTCGATTGCGGCGCCGGCCTGGGCGCGGCCACCCACATCACCGGTGCATTTGCATTCGCGGCCGTGGGCAAGGCGCTGGAGATGCTGCTGGAGCCGAAGAAGGTGAAGG
The DNA here is from genome assembly GCF_002966815.1 of Stenotrophomonas sp. MYb57. Lineage (NCBI taxonomy): Bacteria > Pseudomonadati > Pseudomonadota > Gammaproteobacteria > Lysobacterales > Lysobacteraceae > Stenotrophomonas > Stenotrophomonas sp. MYb57. The sequence goes on along the minus strand of NZ_CP023271.1, from coordinate 3,057,598 downwards.
CCGAAGTGGCCGAGGATCACGCCGACGCGTGATCGGTAGCGCCGGGCCATGCCCGGCGAGCGCATAGCGCGACCAGCACAATGCCGCCGGGCATGGCCCGGCGCTACCGGTCAGGCGGGCAGGTTGAACAACCGCCGTGCGTTGTCCGTGGTGGCCTGCGCCACTGCATCCAGTTCCATCCCGCGCAGTGCGGCGATGTGGCGGGCGATGACCGCCAGCCGCGCCGGCTCGTTGCGCTGGCCACGGATACCCGCGTCGGGCTGGTCCGGCGCATCGGTCTCCAGCAGCAACTGCTCCAGTGGCATCGTGCGGACAAGCCGCTGCAGGCGCTGCGCTCGCTCGTAGGTCAACGGTCCGCCCAGGCCAAGCAGGAATCCCAGCTTGTGCAATTGTGCGGCCTGTTCCGGGCTGCCGGAAAAACTGTGCACCACCCCGCGCAGGCCACCGATGCGGCGGATCGCGGTGATCACCGCATCCACTGCACGGCGGGCATGCACGATCACCGGCAGGTCAAACTCGCGCGCCAGCGTCAGCTGGCCGAGGAAATAGTCCTGCTGGACCTCGGCATCCAGGCCCTCGACGAAGAAATCCAGCCCGCATTCGCCGATCGCGCAGGGCTGCTCCTGTTCGATCCATTCACGCAGCTGCGGCAGGTGTTCTGGCCGGTGCTGGTCCAGGAACATCGGGTGCAGGCCATAGGCGGGGTAGAGCCCCGTCGCCTGCTGGCAGACCTCGCGCAGCTTTGGCCAGCTGGCCGCAGTGACCGCCGGAACCACCTGCCACTGCACGCCGGCAGCGCGTGCGCGCTCGATGACCGCCTCGCGGTCAACGTCGAATTCGCTGGCATCCAGGTGGCAGTGGCTGTCGACCAGCAGGTTCAACGCTGCTCCAGGGGCGGTGGCGTGGTCGCGCTGCGGCTCTTCCAGTTGGCCAGCAGCAGGGTGCCAAAGCCCAGCATCAGTTCGTCGACGAACGGAATCGGGTCGGGGATGAACAGGGTCAGCGCGAACAGGCCGGCGGTCAGCTTGAACAGGGTGGGGTAGCGCAGCCGGCGTGCCCATTGCAGGACCGGCAGCAGCATCGGGTTGGCCATGGCGGAGGTCCTCCTGGGGAATGTGCAAACGCTACCACGGGCCCAGCATTTCCAGATGCTGAATGGGTTACGGCGGTGAGCAGGAAATGTGGAGATTCCGTTCAGGCACCGCATGCTGCAATCTGGCCTGAGAACGTTGCGGACGGTCCGCAAGGAGCAGGTCATGAAAAGCACAACTACAACTGTCCTGGTCGCAGCGGGCGCGCTGCTGGTCGGTGGTATCGCGACCGCCGCCTTCATGAAGAGCGGCGACAAGTCGCCGGAGCAGCTGAGCGCCGGAAACCCGAGTGAATCGCGCCTGGTCGATGGCAATGCCACCGACGATGGCGCACGCGGCGACGCAGTGGACGCCAGTGCGCCGCGTGGCCTGGAATACGCCGATGTGCTGAAGGTCGATCCGATCACCGAGAAGCAGAAGGCCTATGCCACCGTGATCGGCACCGATCCGGTACGCGAGACGTCCACCACCCAGACCCCGCATGAGGTCTGCCAGGACGTGGTGGTGCAGGAACGCCTGCCCGAGCGTGATGGCAACGTCGGTGGCACCGTGGTCGGTGCCGTGGTCGGTGGCCTGCTGGGCAACCAGGTGGGCGGCGGCAATGGCAAAAAGGCCGCGACCGCTGCCGGTGCCGTGGCCGGTGGCTTCATCGGCAACCAGGTCGACAAGCGCCATGTGGGTGGCCGTGTGGTCAACCGCACCGAGCGCCAGTGCCACACCGAAACGGCGACCTCCGAGTCGAGCCGTGTCACCGGCTACAACGTGACCTACCGCAATGAAGACGGCACCACCGGCACCATGCGCATGGGCAGCAAGCCGGGCAACCGCATTGCCATGGGCACCAGTGACGTGGTCAAGGGCTACAACGTGACCTACCGCTACGACGGCGCAGAGAAGACCGTGCGTATGGACAACAAGCCGGCCAGCGATCGCCTGCCGGTGGTGGATGGGCAGCTGGTCACCCAGACGGCTGCAGCCGGCGACGCGACCGCGAACCGTCAGTAATTCTCCGGCAACATCGGTAACGAACAGGCCAGCCTATGCTGGCCTGTTTTTTTATGGGTGGGGTTCATCCACGCGTGGTGTGGCTCTACCATGACGCCATGAGCATCTTCGACCTGCGCATTGAAACCGAACGCCTGATCCTGCGTCCGCCGCAGCGGCAGGACTACGCCCCCTATCTGGCGTTCTGCGCTGATGAGGAAGTGATGCGCACGCTGGGCGGTGTGCAGGCACCCTCGGTGGCATGGCGCAGCTTCTGCAGCCTGGCCGGCGCATGGCAGCTGTTCGGCTTCTCGATGTTCAGCGTGATCGAGAAATCCAGCGGTGAATGGATCGGTCGCATGGGGCCGTGGCAGCCGCAGGACTGGCCCGGCACCGAGGTCGGCTGGAGCATCCGCCGGGCCAGCTGGGGCAAGGGCTACGCACCGGAGGCGGCGATCGCAGCCATCGACTGGGCGTTCGATACGTTGGACTGGGATGAGGTGATCCACACCATCGCCGAAGACAACGAAAATTCGAAGGTGGTTGCACGCAAGCTCGGCAGTACGCTGCTGCGCATGGGGCAGTTGCCACCGCCCTATGAAGGCAAGCCGCTGGAAATCTGGGGGCAATCGCGCGGGCAGTGGCAGCAGCGCGCACGCTGAGCGCTGTCCGGTAGTGTCGGCCGCTGGCCGGCAATCGCACGAATCCAGCTGCATCAAGGTTGCCGGCCAGCGGCCGGCACTACCGAATCGCCATGCTGCACCCGCGCTTGGCAATCGCCAAGCTGCTTGCCAGACTGCGGACAGCCGGCTGCAGGCCGGAACCTCCCTGGAGCAGGCAATGGTGGAAGAACGCATTGCGTTGACGGTGCATGGCATGTCGGTCTCGGGCAATTGCCACAAGGTGCGCCTGCTGCTCGAACAGCTCGGCAGCCGCTACCGCTGGGTGGAGGTGGACAGCGCCCACGGCCAGACCCATACAGCGGAATTTCTTGCCCTCAACCCCAATGCCAAGGTTCCGTTGATCGTGCGCGACGACGGCCGCGTGCTGACTGAATCCAATGCGATCCTGTTCTGGCTGGCCGAGGGGACGCCGTATCTTCCCGCCGACGGTTGGCAGCGTGCGCAGGCATTGAGCTGGATGTTCTTCGAGCAGTACACGCATGAACCCTGCGTGGCGGTGGCACGCTTCATCCGCGGTTGGACACCGGCCGACTCGCCACGCCGTGCTGAACTGCCGCGCCTGCATGAGCGCGCTGCCAGCGCGCTGGCGGTGATGGAGCAACATCTGCGCCAGGCGCAGTGGTTCACCGGCGATGACTACGGTATCGCCGATATCGCCTTGTTTGCCTATTCCGATGTCGCCGCCGACGGTGGCATCGCACTGGATCCATTCCCGCAGGTGCGGGCCTGGTTGCAGCGGGTGCGAGCGCAGCCTCGCTTCGTGCCCATGCCTGCGGTGACCGCCGAGGTGCGCGCGCGGTTCAACGCACCGGATTGATTCCCCTGCAGCGTCGGGCGTGCTCGACCAGCGGAAGGGTCGGGCAGCCTTGGCGTTACGGTCTGCAACAACGACACGGAGGGTGTTCGATGTTCGCTGTGGTTCCTGATCCCATTCCCGCGCGCATGCGCGGTCTCAATCGCGCCGAGGTCTGTGACGTCAATTTCCTCGAGGCCGTACGCGCCTGGCGCGGCATCCCGCGTCCGCGCCCGGCGCCGGATGCGCCGATCCTGCCGGGCAGCACCCTCACCGCCGCCGCCTTCGGCGAACTGTTCGAATCGCAGCTGCTCAGTCGCCAGCTGGACCTGATGGCGCGCGTGCTGCGCGTGCAGAACAAGGTCTTCTACACCATCGGCTCGTCCGGCCATGAAGGCAACGCGCTGCTTGCGCGCGCCTGCCGCCACACCGACCCCGCCTTCCTGCACTATCGTTCCGGCGCGTTCATGGCCGAGCGTGCGCGGCTGGTGCCCGGCCTGGATCCGGTGCGCGACGCCGCGCTGTCCTTCGCCGCCAGTGCCGATGATCCGGCCAGCGGCGGCCGTCACAAAGTGTGGGGCAGCAAGCCGCTGTGGGTGCTGCCGCAGACCTCGACCATCGCCTCGCACCTGCCCAAGGCGGTGGGTACCGCGCTGGCGATCGAGAGTGGCAGGCGCCTGAGCCAGCCGCTGCCGATTCCCGCCGACAGCATCGTGATGTGCTCCTTCGGCGACGCTTCGGCCAACCATGCCACCGCGCAGACTGCGTTCAATACCGCGATGTGGTCGGCCTACCAGAAGCTGCCGGTGCCGATCCTGTTCGTCTGCGAGGACAATGGCCTGGGTATTTCGGTGAAGACCCCTGAAGGATGGATCGCAGAGCGCTTCAGCCGGCAACCGGGCCTGGACTATTTCTTTGCCGATGGCCTGGACCTGGCGGCCGGACACGCGCAGGTGCAGGCGGCGGTCGAGCATTGCCGGCGCATGCGTCGGCCCACCTTCCTGCACCTGCGCACCACGCGGTTGATGGGCCACGCCGGTACCGACTTCGAAGTGGAATGGCGCGCATTGGCCGAGCTGTGCGCGGCCGAGGCGCAGGACCCGCTGCTGCGCTCGGCGCAGATCGCGCTGGAATCGGGCTGGATGGATGCGGCGGGCGTCGAGGCCGCCTATGAAACCCTGCGCGCGCGCTGCATGGCCGCCGCCATCGATGCCGATTCGCGGCCGAAGCTGCAGACATTGCAGGAAGTGATCACGCCGTTGGCACCCTATACGCCCGCAGCGGTGCAGGCCGAGGCCGAGCGCGTGGCGCCCATCGAGGCCCGGCAGGCACTGTACGGCGGCGCCGATGCGCTGCCCGAACGGCAACCGCCGCGGCATCTGGCGATACAGATCAACCATGCGCTGCAGGAGCTGCTGGGCAAGTACCCGCAGGCGCTGTTGTTTGGCGAGGACGTGGCGCAGAAAGGCGGCGTCTACACGGTGACGCGCGACCTGCTGCGCCGTTTCGGCCCGCGCCGGGTGTTCAACACGCTGCTGGACGAGACCATGATCCTGGGCATGGCCCAGGGGCTGGCCAACATGGGCATGCTGCCGATTCCGGAAATCCAGTACCTGGCCTACCTGCACAACGCCATCGACCAGGTACGTGGCGAGGCATGCTCGCTGCAGTTCTTCTCCAACGACCAGTTCCGCAACCCGATGCTGGTACGGGTGGCCGGGCTGGGCTACCAGAAGGGGTTCGGCGGCCATTTCCACAATGACAATTCGATCACGGCGCTGCGTGACATCCCGGGGCTGGTGGTGGGCTGTCCGTCGCGTGGCGATGATGCGGTGATGATGCTGCGCACATTGGCGGCATTGGCCCGCGTGGATGGCCGGGTAGCGGTGTTCCTTGAACCGATCGCCCTCTACATGACCAAGGATCTGCACGCGGCCGGCGACGGCCAGTGGTTGTTCGACTACCCCGCGCCCGGGCACGCGCTGGTGCTGGGCGAGGGCAGGGTGTACGCGCCGGATGCCAGCGATCTGGTGATCTTCACCTATGGCAATGGTGTGCCGATGGCGCTGCGCGCAGCGGTCGCCATCGAGCAGCAGCTGGGCTGGCAGGTGCGTGTGGTCGACCTGCGCTGGCTGGTGCCGTTGAATGCGGCCTTCATCGGCGCCCAGGCCGCCACCGCGCAACGGGTGCTGGTGCTGGATGAAGGGCGCCAGAGTGGCGGCGTCGGCGAGGGCGTGATCACCGCGCTGGTCGAGGCCGGCCATGGCCACCTGCCCGTGCGCCGGGTCTGCGGTGCCGATACCTATACGCCGCTGGCGGGGGCAGCAATGTTCGGGCTTCCAAGCGACAATGCGGTGATTGGCGCCGCCCTCGACCTGGCGCAGGAACCCTGATGCATGTGTGGATTGGCAGGTATGTTGTTGCCGGCGGCACAGACGCCGGCCGAGGTCCTGCAGGCGCAGGCGCTGGCCATGGGCCAGGCGCTGCACCATCGCGGGCCGGATGACGGCGGTACCTGGGTCGATGCCGCTGCTGGCATTGCCCTGGCCCACCGGCGCCTGAGCATCCTCGATCTTTCACCGCTGGGCCACCAGCCGATGGCCTCCGCCGACGGCCGCTATGTGATGGCTTACAACGGCGAGGTCTACAACTTCGCCACGCTGCGCGCCGAACTGGAGCCGCTGGGGCATGCGTTCCGTGGCCATTCCGATACCGAGGTGCTGTTGGCCGCGATCCTGCAGTGGGGCGTCGAGGACACCCTGCAGCGCGCCAACGGCATGTTCGCCATCGCCCTGTGGGACCGCCAGGAGCAGTGCCTGTGGCTGGCCCGCGACCGGGTCGGCAAGAAGCCGCTGTACTACGGATGGGCCGGTGATGCCCTGGTGTTCGGCTCGGAGCTGAAGGCGCTGTGGCAGCACCCGGATTTCGACAACGATATCGACCGCGATGCACTGACGCTGCTGCTGCGGCTGGATTACATCCCGGCACCGCACAGCATCCACCAACGCTGCTACAAGCTGATGCCCGGGCGCGTGCTGCGGCTGGATGCGGCGGCGGTGGCGGCTGGAGCCAGCGCCCATCGGCCCGAGCAGGCGCAGCGTCCGTACTGGGACGCGCGCGCGCGCATGCAGGCGGCACTGGCCGCACCGTTCCAGGGCCGCATCGAGGAGGCCGAGGAACAGCTGGATGGCCTGCTGCGCGATGCCGTGGCGCTGCGCATGGTCGCCGATGTGCCGGTAGGCGTGTTCCTGTCCGGCGGCACCGATTCGTCGCTGGTGGCGGCGCTGATGCAGGCGCAGAGCGGGCAGCCGGTGCACAGCTTCAGCATCGGCTTCAGCGGCTCGCACCACGACGAGGCACCGTTGGCCAGGGAACTGGCTACCCACCTTGGCTGTGATCACACCGAGCTGTATGTCAGTGGCGCCGATGCGCTGGCGGTGGTGCCGCAGCTGCCGGCGATGTTCGACGAACCCTTTGCCGATGCCTCGCAGGTGCCGACCGCGCTGGTCGCCCGCCTCGCCCGCCAGGGCGTGACCGTCGCACTGTCCGGCGATGGCGGCGATGAGCTGTTTTTCGGCTATACCCGCTATGTGCGTGCGCTGCGCAACTGGCAGATGCTGGGACGGGTGCCCGCGCCGCTGCGGCGCTGGATGGGCGCGCGTGCGCACCAGCAGGGCGAGGCGTCGCGCACCGGCGGGCTGGCCGCGTTGCTGGCCGAAACCGGCGCACGTGGCATCGGCGATGTGTATCGCAACCGCATCTCGCGCTGGCGCGATCCGGCGGCGGCGGTGATCGGTGCACGCGAGGCGGGCAGCTTCTACGATCTGGCCGATCCGCTGCATGGTGCCGGTACGCCGGCCGACGCGATGATGCTGGCCGACTTCGTCAGCTATCTGCCCGACGATCTGCTGTGCAAGGTCGACCGCACCTCGATGGCGGTCAGCCTGGAGGCACGTGCGCCCTTGCTGGACTGGCGCGTGGCCGAGTTCGCCTGGTCGCTGCCGCTGGGCTTCAAGCGCAGTGAGTCGACCAGCAAGGTGCTGCTCAAGCGCGTGCTGGGGCGGTACGTGCCGCAGTCGATGGTGCACCGGCCCAAGCGTGGATTCGGTGCCCCGGTCAGTGATTGGCTGAAGGGCGATCTGAAGCCCTGGGCGGACGAACTGTTGCAGCCGGCGCGACTGGAACGCGAAGGAGTGCTGTCGGCCGCCGCCGTGCAGCCACTGTGGCAGCAGTTCCTGGGCGGCCAGCGCAAGTGGCACACGCACCTGTGGAACGTGCTGATGTTCCAGGCCTGGCAGGACCACTGGCGGCAGGTGCGCGCAGGCGTGAAGCGCGCTTGATCTTCACCGGTGGGGAAGGGGGCGGGGGCTAGGCTGGCCCTCCCGCATCGTGAGGAGTATGTCCTGATGTCCGTCCCCACCATTGCTGTATTCGTCGGCAGCCTGCGCAAGGACTCATGCAACCGCAAGCTGGCCCGCGCGCTGGAGAAACTTGCGGGCGACAAGGCGCGCTTCCAGTATGTGCAGATCGGCGACCTGCCGCTGTACGACCAGGATTTCGACGCCAGCTACCCGGCGCAGGGCACGCGCCTGAAGGACCAGGTACGTGCCGCCGACGCCGTGCTGTTCGTGACCCCCGAGTACAACCGTTCCGTGCCGGGCGTGTTGAAGAATGCCATCGACATCGGCTCGCGCCCCTACGGCGACAGCGCTTTTGCGGGCAAGCCAGCGGCGGTGATCGGTGCTTCCATCGGCCAGATCGGCACGGCGGTGGCCCAGCAGCACCTGCGCAACAGCCTGGCCTTCCTGGACATGCACGTGCTTGGCCAGCCCGAGGCGTTCATCCACTTCAAGGATGGCCTGATCGATGCCGACGGCACGATCCACAACGAGGGCTCGCAGACGTTCCTGCAGGGCTATGTGGACCGGTTCCTGGCCCTGATCGCGGTACATGCCAAGGGCGATTGACGCCAGCAGCGGCGGTTCCCATCTGCGATAATGGTCCGCTTCGGGCGTCGCAACGACGCCCGTCGCAGGCAATGCGACGCCCTCGCGCCAGTCTGGACAGGCTCAGGCGGATATCCCCCGTTCTTCCACGGCTTATCCACAGGTTTGTCCATGGCCGCCGGGCTCGGCGCATGCCTACACTCGTCTGGCCCCTTTTGCAGGAAACACCGCAGCATGTCCGCCCGTTCCGGCTTCCGTTCCAACCGCAGAGAGCGCGGCGATGGCTTCGATCGCGATCGCGATGAATCGCGTATCGACCAGTTGCGCGTGCCGCCGCATTCGGTGGAAGCCGAACAGGCGGTGCTGGGTGGCCTGATGCTGGCCCCGGAGGCCTACGACCGGGTCAACGACCAGTTGACCGAGGGCGACTTCTACCGCCGCGACCACCAGATGATCTACCGGGCGATCCGCGAGCTGTCCGAGCGCGAGCGCCCCTTCGATGCGGTGACCCTGGGCGAGTGGTTCGAATCGCAGGGCAAGATGGAGCTGGTGGGCGATGGCGCCTATCTGATCGAACTGGCCAGCACCACGCCGTCGGCGGCCAACATCGTGGCCTATGCCGAGATCGTGCGCGACAAGGCGGTGCTGCGGCAGCTGATCCAGGTCGGCACCGACATCGTCAACGATGGTTTCCAGCCCGAGGGGCGCGACAGCAGCGAGCTGCTGTCCGCTGCGGAAAAGAGCGTATTTGCCATCGCCGAGCAGGGCGCGCGCGGCCGTACCGACTTCGTGGCCATGCCCGGTGCGTTGAAGGACGCATTCGAAGAGCTGCGCAACCGCTTCGAGAATGGCGGCAACATCACCGGCCTGCCGACCGGCTATACCGATTTCGATGCGATGACCGCCGGCCTGCAGCCGACCGACCTGATCATCCTTGCCGCGCGTCCTGCGATGGGCAAGACCACCTTCGCCCTGAACATCGCCGAGTACGCGGCGATCAAGTCGAAGAAGGGCGTGGCGGTGTTCTCGATGGAAATGTCCGCATCGCAGCTGGCGATGCGCCTGATCTCGTCCAATGGCCGCATCAACGCGCAGCGCCTGCGTACCGGCCAGCTGGAGGACGAGGACTGGAGCCGGGTGACCGGTGCGATCAAGATGTTGAAGGAAACCAAGATCTTCATCGACGATACGCCGGGCGTGTCGCCGGAGATCCTGCGTTCCAAGTGCCGCCGCCTCAAGCGCGAGCACGACCTGGGCCTGATCGTGATCGACTACCTGCAGCTGATGAGCGTGCCGGGCAACAGCGAGAACCGCGCGACCGAAATTTCCGAGATCTCGCGTTCGCTGAAGGGCCTGGCCAAGGAACTGCACGTGCCGGTCATTGCACTGTCCCAGCTCAACCGCTCGCTGGAAACACGTACCGACAAGCGCCCGGTGATGGCCGACCTTCGCGAATCGGGCGCAATCGAGCAGGATGCGGACATGATCGTCTTCATCTACCGCGACGATTACTACAACAAGGAAAATTCGCCGGACAAGGGCCTGGCCGAGATCATCATCGGCAAGCACCGCGGTGGCCCCACCGGCTCGTGCAAGCTGAAGTTCTTCGGCGAATACACCCGTTTCGACAACCTGGCCCACGACTCGGTCGGTTCGTTCGAATAGCGCCGACGGCGTTACGGTAGCGCCGGGCCATGCCCGGCGGATCTGCTCCCCAGCGGCAGGTTTCATCGCCCCCCAACCGGGTTTCGTCGCAAACCGTTTGCGGGCGACAGGGCGGGGCAGCAACGTGGTTGCAGGCGGCGGGGTGCCGCCGAGGGAGCCTCTGATGAAGACCTTGTTTGCGCTTGGTGTCTGGTGCCTGCTTTTCGTGCTGTGCTGGCCGTTGGCGATCCTGGCGCTGGTCGCCTGGCCGTTCGTGTGGCTGCTGAGCCTGCCGTTCCGCCTGCTCGGCATCACCTTCTCGGCACTGTTCGCCTTCCTGCGCGCGCTGTTCATGCTGCCGGCACGCCTGCTGGGCGGCGGCCCGGTGACCGCATGAGGCCGCTCGTTATTGCGATGGTGGCGCTGCTGGTGGCGGCGCCCGCGTCCGCCAAGGAGCCGCCGTCGGCCTACCTGGAGCGCGGGCATGATCCTGCTTTGGCCGCCACCGCCGCGACTGCAGAGGATGCGCCCAAGGAATCCTGCCGGGTGGTGAAGGAGTGGAAGGCAGGGGAAACGGTCGTCCAGCACCGCATCTGTGACGATCCGCCGAAGAGGGCTGCCGCCAAGCCGGCGCCGCGGCCGGTGCAGCGTTGATCCGCCATCTGCCGGTACGGCGGTGGTTTCAGGATGAGGGCGCCGCGGCGGCCGGCGGTGCCGGGAACACCTGTTCGCGCAGATCGCGGTAGACCATGATGATGCGGCCACGCGGGCGCACTACGAATTCAACCTGCAGCGGCGCGCCGGCGGTGGCTGCCGCCGGATGGGTCACCGTGCAGGGCTGCTTGATCCCACAGCGCCGCAGGGATACTTCCAGGCTGCCATCGCTGGCCGTGCGCACATCCGCGCCGGGTGAGTGGAAGAGCGTCTCGGCAGGCACGTGGTAGCGGATCAGCACGTCGCCATCGCGTTGCGGCATCACTTCGACCGGCTGCACCTCGGCTGCGCGGTAGTCGGTTCTGGCTGGGGTGGCAGTGCACCCGGCCAAGGCAAAGCCGAGCAGCATCGGCAGGCGGTAGAAGCGGGACAGGTGCATGATCGTACGACTCCATGGAAATCGGCGGCGGCCACAGCATTCCCTGGCCGGTTGCATTGGGCCGGGTTGCAGGCGGGCGGTCAAGCGGCCAACAAAAAACCCCGCCGAGGCGGGGTTTTTCGTATCCAGCAACGCCGGCCAGTGGCCGGCACTACCCGATGGCTCAGTTCGCCTTGTGGATCGCGCGCTTGCTCACGGCCATCGCCGCGTCGTGCACCACTTCCGACAGCGACGGGTGAGCGTGGCAGATCCGCGCCAGGTCGTCGGCCGAACCGCTGAACTCCATGGTCAGCACGCCTTCGTGCACCAGCTCGGACACGTTGGCGCCGACCAGGTGCATGCCCAGGATGCGATCGGTTTCGGCGTGGGCCAGAACCTTCACGAAGCCTGCCGGCTCGATCATCGCCACGGCACGGCCGTTGGCGGCGAACGGGAAGCTGCCGGCCTTGTACGGGATGCCCTCGGCCTTCAGCTGCTGCTCGGTCTTGCCGACCCAGGCCAGCTCCGGCTCGGTGTAGATGACCCACGGAATGGTGTCGAAGTTGACGTGGCCCGGCAGGCCGGCGATCAGTTCGGCAACCGCGATGCCTTCCTCGAAGCCCTTGTGCGCCAGCATCGGGCCGCGCACGCAGTCACCGACCGCCCAGACGCCATTGACGCCGGTGTGGCAGTGCGCGTCGACTTCGATCTGGCCACGCTCGTTGATCTTGACGCCGGTACCTTCGGCCAGCAGGCCCTTGGTGGCGGCGCGACGGCCGACAGCCACCAGCAGCTTGTCCACGACCAGCGACTTCTCGCCTTCGGCGTCGGTGTAGGTCAGGGCGACTTCCTTCTTCTTGCCCTTGCCGGTCACTTCGGCCTTGGAGACCTTGGCACCCAGGCGGATGTCCAGGCCCTGCTTCTTGAATTCCTTGGCGGCGGTCTTGGCCACTTCGGTATCGGCCGCAGCCAGGAAGTCCGGCAGCGCTTCCAGGATGGTCACTTCCGAACCCAGGCGCTTCCACACGCTGCCCAGTTCCAGGCCGATCACACCGGCGCCGATCACGGCCAGGCGCGCCGGCACTTCGGTGAAGTCCAGGCCGCCGACGTTGTCGACGATGGTTTCGCCGTCGAACTTGGCGAACGGCAGTTCGATCGAATCCGAACCGGCGGCGATGATGACGTTGGTGCCCTTCAGCTCGACGACCGAGCCGTCATGCTGGGTGACCTTGACCACGTTGCCCGGCTGCAGTTCGCCGAAGCCGTAATAGGCGGCGACCTTGTTGGCCTTGAACAGCATGGCGATGCCGCCGGTGAACTGCTTGACGATTTTGTCCTTGCGGCCAACCATCGCTTCGACGTCCATCTTGGCATCCTTGAAGCTGATGCCGTGGTCGCCAAAGATGTGGCCCATGTTCCAGAACTGGCGCGAGGAATCCAGCAGCGCCTTGGACGGGATGCAGCCCACGCGCAGGCAGGTGCCACCCAGGGCCGGCTTGCCGTCCTTGCCCAGCGCTGCGTCGATGCAGGCGGTCTTCAGGCCAAGCTGGGCCGCGCGGATGGCAGCGTGGTAACCGGCCGGGCCGGCACCGATGACGACGACGTCGAATTGTTCAGCCATTGAAATAGTCCTTGTTGCATTACCAGAACCCCTCCGCGCAGGCGCGGAGGGGCGGGAGGTCTCTTACAGGCCGAACAGCATGCGGCCCGGGTTTTCCAGCTGGTTCTTGATGTCCACCAGGAACTGCACCGAGTCCTTGCCGTCGATGATGCGGTGATCGTAGGACAGCGCCAGGTACATCATCGGCGCGATCACGACCTGGCCGTTCTGGGCGATCGGGCGCTCCTTGATGGCGTGCATGCCGAGGATGGCGCTCTGCGGCGGGTTGATGATCGGGGTCGACAGCAGCGAACCGAAGGTGCCGCCGTTGGTCACGGTGAAGGTGCCGCCCTGCAGTTCTTCCAGGCTCAGCTTGCCGTCACGGGCCTTCTTGGCGTAGTCAGCGATGGTCTTTTCGATGTCGGCGAACGACATGCGCTCGACGTTGCGCAGCACCGGCGTGACCAGGCCCTTCTCGGTCGACACGGCGATCGAGATGTCCGAGTAGCCGTGGTAGATGATGTCGTCGCCGTCGATGGAGGCATTGACCAGCGGGAAGCGCTGCAGCGCGTTGGCGGCGGCCTTCACGAAGAAGCTCATGAAGCCGAGCTTGATGCCGTGCGCCTTGACGAACTCGTCCTGCAGTTCCTTGCGCGCCGCCGACACCTTGGACAGGTCGACTTCGTTGAAGGTGGTCAGCATGGCGGTGGAGTTCTTCGACTCCATCAGGCGCTCGGCGATGCGCTTGCGGATGCGGGTCATCGGCACGCGTTCTTCCGGACGTGCGCCACCGGCCTTGCCGGCGCCGCCGTTGCGGGCGAAGTTGACGATGTCTTCCTTGGTGACGGCGCCACGACGGCCGGTGCCGTCGACGTCGGCCGGGTTCACGCCTTCGGTGATGGCGGTGAAGCGGGCGCCCGGCGGCAGCGCGTCGGCAGCCGACTTGGCAGCCGGGGCCGGGGCCGGGGCAGCGGCGGCGGCCGGAGCAGCAGCGGCCGGAGCGGCCTCAGCCTTCTTCTCTTCGGCAGCCGGGGCCGGTGCAGCAGCCACGGCGCCTTCTTCGATGATCGCCACGACCTGGCTGGAAGTGACGGTGTCGCCTTCCTTGAACTTGATTTCCTTGATCACGCCATCGACCGGCGACGGCACTTCCAGGACGACCTTGTCGGTTTCCAGGTCAAGCAGGTTTTCGTCGCGCTTGACGGCGTCGCCCACCTTCTTGTGCCAGGTGGCGATGGTGCCGTCGGCGACGGATTCGGGCAGTACCGGGGCTTTGACTTCGGTGGCCATGCGGGAGCTTCCTGGTTTGTCTTCTAAATAGGGGGAGAGTTATTCAGCGAACGAGTCGTTGAACGGGTTGACCAGTGCATCGGCGACCAGCTGCTGCTGTTCGCGGACGTGGTCAGCCATGTGACCGGCAGCCGGCGAAGCCGAACGTGCGCGACCGGCGTAGTGCAGGCTCTGGCCATCGGCCAGGCAGAACTGCAGGTGGTGGCGGATCTGGTACCACGCGCCCTGGTTCTGCGGTTCTTCCTGCGTCCACACCACGTCGGTGGCCTTGCCGTACTTCTTCAGTTCGGCAGCCAGCAGCGCACGCGGGAACGGGTACAGCTGCTCCACGCGGATGATCGCCACGTCGTCCTGGCCACGCTTGGTCTGGTCTTCCAGCAGGTCGTAGTAGACCTTGCCCGAGCACAGCACCACGCGCTTGACCTTCTTGGCATCTGCATTGGCATCGCCGATCAGGTGCTGGAACTCGCCATTGGCCAGCTCGTCCAGGGTCGACACGGCCAGCTTGTGGCGCAGCAGCGACTTGGGCGACATCACCACCAGCGGCTTGCGGGTGGTCAGGTGCTGCTGGCGACGCAGCATGTGGAAGGCCTGCGCCGGGGTCGACGGCACCACCACCAGCATGTTCTCCAGCGCGCACAGCTGCAGGAAGCGCTCCAGGCGCGCCGAGCTGTGTTCCGGGCCCTGACCTTCATAGCCATGCGGCAGCAGCAGGGTCAGGCCAGAGATGCGGCCCCACTTTGCTTCGCCGGCGGCGATGAACTGATCGATCACCACCTGGGCGCCGTTGGCGAAGTCGCCGAACTGGCCTTCCCAGATGCACAGGGTGTTCGGATCGGTGGTCGAGAAACCGTACTCGTAGGCCATCACTGCTTCTTCGCTGAGCAGCGAATCGATGACGGTGGCCTTCTCCGGCGAATCCACCAGCTGCCGCAGCGGCAGGTAGTAGTTGTCGGTCTTCTGGTCGTGCAGGATCGCGTGGCGGTGAGTGAACGTGCCGCGGCCGACGTCCTGGCCGACCAGGCGCAGCGCACTGCCTTCATCCAGCAGGGTGGCGTAGGCCAGGTTCTCGGCAAAGCCCCAGTCGCCCGGGATCTCGCCGGCAGCCATCTTGCGGCGGTCGTCGTACACCTTGGACACGCGCGAGTGCAGCTGCACTTCTTCGGGCACGGTGTTGATCAGCTTGGCCAGCGCGACCAGCTTGTCCTTGTCGACCTTCGTCGACACCGGATCGGACAGCTTGCCTTCCAGCAGCTTCGGCCAATCAACGAACAGCGGGCTGGTCGGCGGGGTCTTTTCGACCTTGGCCAGCTCGGTGGTCACTTCACCGGCATCGAGCTTCTCGCGGTACGCATCGACCATCGCCTTGCCGGCGCCGGCGGCGATCACGCCTGCCTTTTCCAGCTGCTCGGCGTACATCTCGCGGGTGGTGGCGTGCTTGCGGATCACCTGGTACATCAGCGGCTGGGTGATCGCCGGCTCGTCGGCCTCGTTGTGGCCCCAACGGCGGTAGCACATCAGGTCGATGACCACGTCCTTGGCGAACTTCTGGCGGAACTCGAACGCCAGCTGCGCGGCGAACACCACCGCTTCCGGATCATCGCCGTTCACGTGCAGCACCGGGGCGGCAATCATCTTCGCCACGTCGGTGGCATAGCGCGTGGAGCGCGTGTCCTGCGGATTGGAGGTGGTGAAGCCGACCTGGTTGTTGACCACGATGTGCACGGTGCCGCCAACGGCGAAGCCGCGGGCCTGCGACATCTGGAACAGCTCCATGACCACGCCCTGGCCGGAGAAGGCCGCGTCGCCGTGGATCAGGATCGGCATCACCTGCTTGCGTGCGGTGTCCTTGCGGCGTTCCTGGCGCGAACGCACCGAGCCGGCAACCACCGGGTCGGCGATTTCCAGGTGCGACGGGTTGAACGCCAGGGCCAGATGCACCGGGCCACCCTCGGTGGCCACGTCGGCGGAGAAGCCCATGTGGTATTTCACATCGCCGGCCGAAGCGTGCTCGTCGTGCTCGAACTTGCCTTCGAATTCGTCGAACAGCTTGCGCGGGTTCTTGCCGAGGGTGTTGACCAGCACGTTCAGGCGGCCGCGGTGGGCCATGCCGATCACCACGTCCTTGACGCCATCCTTGCCGGCGCTGCGGATGATGGTGTCCATCATCGGGATCAGCGAGTCGCCGCCTTCCAGCGAGAAGCGCTTCTGGCCGACGTACTTGGTGTGCAGGTAGCGCTCGAGGCCTTCGGCGGCGGTCAGGCGCTCCAGCGTGCGGCGCTGGGTGTCAGCGTCCAGCTGGTAGTTGCCACCGGCCAGTTCCAGCTTCTTGTAGATCCACTGGCGCTGCTCGACCTCGGAGATGTGCATGAACTCCGCACCGATCGAACCGGTGTAGGTCGCCTTCAGGCGCGCCAGCAGGTCACGCAGCTTCATGCGCGGCTGGCCACCCACGCCGCCGGTGCTGAACTCGCTGTTGAGGTCAGCATCGGACAGGTTGTGGAAGGGCAGGCCGAGGTCCGGGGTGTTGACCGGAGAGGCCAGGCCCAGCGGGTCCAGGCGGGCGTCCAGATGACCACGCGAACGGTAGGCGGTGATCAGACGACCGACATTGCGCTCGCGCTCATCGCCTGCACCGGTGCCGGTGCCTGCTTTCAGCGCATCCTTGGCCGCGTCCGCGATGTGGGAAATGACGGCCGAGTGCGGAATGTCGCCCGCTTCGCGGCCCTTGAAGCCGTCGAAGTAGGTTTTCCATTTGGGATCGACACTATCCGGGGAGACCAGGTACTGCTCGTACAGGTCCTCGACATAGGAGGCGTTGCCGCCGGCGAGTTGCGAAGATTGCGCAAACTGCTTCAGTTGATTGTCCACGATGGAGGGTGCTGATTCGCTTTGTGGGGTATGGCTTCAGAAGGACCCGGCACGAAGATGAATAGCCATGCACGGGCGCGTTCAAACGGCCAAATTGTACCCCCATCCGGACACGAAGGGGCAGCGACGAGGGCATCGGGCGTCCCCCGGTGTCGGTCCCAGACAGGTTGAGCGCACCGGTCGCGGTCAGATGCCGAGTGCGCGCAATTCGCTGCATTCGCGCGAACGGTCCCAGACACGCTGCAATTGCTGCTCGAACGGCTGCGAACGTGCCGGCAGCGCGATTGCCGATTCGCCGTCGAGGCGATGGCCGATGAGACGAAAGTAGAAGTCGCCTGCATCGTTGAGCAGGCAGGCCGAGGCCAGGGCGCGATCGATCGGATCGGCGACCTCGCGGAACTGGATCACACTGGGGAGGCGCTGGAACAGCGCCAGCAGCGGCGCACCGGCGCTGGCGATGGCTGCGGCGTCATGCACGATCACCCGCAGCTGCTTGTCGTGGCGGGCGGTGACGAAGCGGCGCAGGGCCGCCTGTACCGGTGGCGCGTCCAGCAGGCCGGGGTCCAGCTGCCGGCTGTGCAGCCACAATCGACGGCGGGCGCGGTGGATGATCGCCGTGGTGATCGCCACCGCTTCAGCGCGGCTGTCGATGGCGGAAACGGCCTGCAGGCGGCGCCGCATCTGCTGGTGGCCAATGCCGGCTTCTTCGAATTCGGGGCCTTCCGGAAGGAACCCCTGGCGGGCGTAGAAGTCGCGTGCCGGCAGCTGCGCATGCAGGTGCAGCTCGGCCAGGCCGAGCTGGCGCCCGGCCTGCACCAGTGCCTCAAGCAGGGCCTCGCCAATGCCGTGGCCGCGATACGCCGCCAGCACCGCCATGCGGCCGATACGGCCATCGGGCGCCAGCCGCCCGGTGCCGACCGGATGCCCGTCGGCATCCAGCGCCAGCACGTGGGCACAGACCGGGTCCAGGGCATCGCGCTCCAGGGCGGCGTCGATGCCCTGTTCCTGCACGAACACCCGCTGGCGCACGTCGTGGATGGCGACGTGGGCCTCGGCGTGACTGACCTGCTGGACCCGCAGCGGGCTCATGGCTCAGCCGCGGCCGGCGTCGCTGTCGTCTTCATCGTGGTCATCGAAGTTGACGATCACTTCAATACCGTCGTCGTGCACGGTCACCAGATGGACGTCATCGGACATCGAGTCAGCCTCGATCACCTCGACCTGCTCGTGGCCCTCGATCACTTCACCCAGCACCTCTTCCTCCTCGTCGGCGTACACCTCGTTCGGATCGATCAGCTGGAACACGCCGCCGACCAGCAACTGCTGGACCACCGCACGGCCCTTGTCGGACAGACCGCGGTAGGCGGCGGCGTCGAGCTGCTCGGCACCTGCCAGGCGCTGCGCGTCCTTGACCGGCAGGGCGAAGTCCTGGCCACTGACATACAGGCTGGCACCGCGCTTGGCCCGGCGCCAGGCCAGGCGCGCCCACGGGTGGCGCTGCAGCAGCAGGCCCGACTGCAGGGCCTCGAGCACTTCTTCCTGCGGCGGCGCGGGCTGATGGGCCATCACCTCGCCGGCGGCGCGGTAGGTGGTGATGAAGCGGCCGAACCAGTCACCCAGCTTGTCCGGATCGTTCATGCGGATGGCGTTGAGCGCGGTGATCACCCGCGCCATCGCCACGGTGTCGATCTCGTTCGGGTCGGCCGGTGCCTTCAGGTCGGCGTCCTGGTAGCGGATGTTCTCGTCGGCTTCGGCGATCAACGTGTCCAGATAGTCACTGATCAGCTCGGCCGAAGACGGTGCACGCATGCCGAACGAGAACGTCAGGCACGGGTCTTCGGCAACGCCGTGATGCGGCACGTTCGGCGGCAGGTACAGCATGTCGCCCGGCGCCAGCACCCAGTCATGGGTCGGCTTGAACACTTCCAGCAGCTTCAGTTCCACGTCGGGGCGGAAGCCCAGCGGCGGGCGCTTGCCCTTGATCGATTCACTGGCGTCGATCTGCCAGCGGCGGTGGCCGTGGGCCTGCAGCAGGAACACGTCGTACTGGTCGACATGGGCACCGACCGAGCCACCGGTAGCGGCGAAGCTGATCATCACATCGTCCATGCGCCAGCGCGGCAGGAAGCTGAAGTGTTCGATCAGGGCGCGCACGTCCTTGTCCCATTTGTCCACGTCCTGCACCAGCAGGGTCCAGTCGTGGTCGGGCAGGGCGGGGAAGATGTCTTCCTGGAACGGGCCGCTGCGCACGCGCCAGCCGTCCTGGGCCTTGTCGTGCTCGATCAGGCGGGCCAGCACGCCCTCTTCGCAGGCCAGGCCGGCCAGGTCTTCCGGCTGTACCGGGGTCTGGAAATCCGGGAAGGCATTGCGGATCAGCAGCGGGCGTTTCTGCCAGAAGTCCCGCAGGAAGGTGGCCGGTGCCATGCCCAGCGGCTGGCCGCGGCGGGCGGTGACTTCGATCAGGGGGGAGGAGGATTTGCGGGCGGCCATGGGGGAGTTCCTTGCAGCGGAAAGCGGGAGGGGCGGCGTGGCGGGCCGCCAAGGACTCCATTGTCCGACGTTCGATGGGATTGCGCACGTGTGCTGGTTTGTCGCGGGGTGTCCGGCCAACGGCGGAGCCCCTCGTGGCGGTCAGGCTCACAAGCAAAAGCCGCGCTTGGCCGGGCGGGTGGGCCATGCAGGGGACGCTGCAAGTACGTCCCTGTAAGCTCGATGGCGCCATCCATGGCGCCAACGCCCCTGCATGGCCCACCCGCCCGGCCCCTGACAGTTTCCTGCGGGGTCCGCCACGGAATGGAAGAAGAAAATCAAAGGCAACAGCAGGTCGCGCGCTGCGCTTGCTCCAACTGCCTTCGCCATAAAAAGAGGGACGCGGCGAAGCCGCGTCCCTCTTTCAAAATTCCGTCCCGACAACCCAACGCTCTTCGATCCGTCACCGGGAATCTGTCAGAGGTGGGGCGGGATGGGCCAGCGGGACCGTTGGCGCCATGGATGGCGCCATCGAGCCCCCATGGATGGGTTCACGGCGTGTCCCGCTGGCCCATCCCGACCCGCCCAGCTAGCAGTAATCCAGAGCCGCTTTTGACGTTGCTGTTGCCGTTGCTGTTGCCTGCCGCAGGCAGCGCCCGCGGCCGCCGCCGCAAGGAAAACCCTTAAATCTTCTTCGCCAGCGACTCGGCCAGGCCGGTGTAGCTGCCCGGGGTCATCTCCAGCAGACGCTGCTTGGCATCGGCCGGCAGCTCCAGCCCCTGCACGAAGGTGCGCATCGACTCGGCCGTGATGCCCTGGCCACGGGTGAGCGCCTTCAGCTGCTCGTACGGGTTCGGCAGCCCATGGCGGCGCATCACCGTCTGCACGGCCTCGGCCAGCACTTCCCACGCCGCATCCAGATCGGCGTCCAGGCGCTGCGGGTTCACTTCCAGCTTGCCCAGGCCCTTGGCCAGCGAATCCAGCGCCACCTGACTGTGACCGAACGCGGTGCCCAGCGCGCGCAGCACGGTGGAATCGGTCAGGTCACGCTGCCAGCGGCTGATCGGCAGCTTCGCGCTGAAATGCTCGAACAGCGCGTTGGCGATGCCGAAGTTGCCTTCGGCGTTCTCGAAATCGATCGGGTTGACCTTGTGCGGCATCGTCGACGAACCGACTTCGCCTTCCTTCAGGCGCTGCTTGAAATAGCCCAGCGAGACGTAGCCCCAGATGTCGCGGGCCAGGTCGATCAGGATGATGTTGGCGCGGCGCGCGGCATCACCGATCTCGGCGATGTTGTCGTGCGGCTCGATCTGGGTGGTGTACGGGTTGAACACCAGGCCCAGCCCGGTCACGAAGCGCTCGGCGAAGGCCGGCCAGTCCACATCCGGGTAGCTGGCGATGTGCGCGTTGTAGTTGCCGACGGCGCCGTTGATCTTGCCGGTCAGTTCAACCGCGGCGATCTGCCGGCGCTGGCGTTCCAGGCGGGCGACCACGTTGGCCAGCTCCTTGCCCAGCGTGGTCGGCGAGGCGGTCTGGCCGTGGGTGCGCGACAGCATCGGCTGGCCGGCCTGGGCATGGGCCAGCGTGCGCAGTGCAGTGGCGATGCCGTCCAGGGTCGGCAGCAGCACCTCGCGACGGGCCTGTTCCAGCATCAGGCCGTAGCTGAGGTTGTTGATGTCTTCGCTGGTGCAGGCGAAATGCACGAACTCCAGCGCCGGCGCCAGCTCGGCATCGTCCTTCAGCTGTTCCTTGATGAAGTACTCCACCGCCTTGACGTCATGGTTGGTGGTGCGCTCGATCTCCTTCACGCGCGCGGCCTGGGCCGGGCTGAAGCCGTTGGACAGTGCACGCAGGCGGACGATGGCAGCGTCGGAGAACGCGGTCAGCTCGACGATGCCCGGCTCGGCGGCCAGGGCCAGCAGCCACTCCACTTCGACCGTGACACGGGCCTTGATCAGGCCGTACTCGGAGAAGATCGGGCGCAGGGCGTCGACCTTGCCGGCATAGCGGCCATCGAGCGGGGACAGGGCGAGCAGGGCGGATTCGGACATGTCGGCAGGGCTGGGACGAGCGGCGGGGCCGATATTCTACGACGCGTGGCCTTCGCATGCTCGGTAGCGCCGGGCCATGCCCGGCGGATGGTGGCCGCGCTGCGCGCTCGCCGGGCGCGGCCCGGCGCTACCCGTTCAATCGGCCCTGCGGATGAAACGATCTGGCCCGTCCTCGCCATCCCACGCTGCGGACAAGGGAGTATCGTTGTCGCAGCCGCCAGCCCGGGAAGCGACACCCTGCCAGCCGCCGCTTTCCTTTCCCCAACTGAAGTAGTGCGGAGTTGATGCAATGAGCAAAGCTGCAAGCAAGAGTGCCCCCAAGGGATTCCGGATCGAGCACGACAGCATGGGCGAGCTGCAGGTGCCTGCCGACGCCCTGTGGGGCGCGCAGACCCAGCGCGCTGTACAGAATTTCCCGGTGTCGGGCCAGCGCATGCCGCGTGGTTTCATCCGTGCGCTGGGCCTGGTCAAGGGCGCTGCCGCCGGCGTCAATGCCGAGCTGGGCCATCTGCCGAAGACCGTGGCCAAGGCCATCCAGTCTGCCGCGGCTGAAGTGGCGGACGGCACGTGGGACGCGCAGTTCCCGATCGACGTCTACCAGACCGGCTCGGGTACGTCCTCGAACATGAATGCCAACGAGGTCATCGCCACCCTGGCCAATCGCGCCGGCAAGGCCGGCAAGACCACGGTGCACCCGAACGATCACGTCAACCAGGGGCAGAGCTCCAACGACGTGATTCCGACTGCGCTGCGCGTGTCGGCCGTGCTGGCCACCCATGAGCAGCTGCTGCCGGCGCTGGTGCACCTGCGCCGGACGCTGGACAAGAAGGGCCGCAGCCTGCGCAAGGTGGTCAAGACCGGCCGCACCCATCTGATGGATGCGATGCCGCTGACCTTCGAACAGGAATTCGGTGCATGGTCGGCGCAGCTGGCCTCGGCCCAGGAGCGCATCGAGGACAGCCTCAAGCGCGTGCGCCGCCTGCCGCTCGGCGGTACCGCCATCGGCACCGGCATCAATGCCGACCCGCGCTTTGGTGCACAGGTTGCCAAGGCGCTGAAGCAGCAGACCGGCTTCAAGTTCGACAGCGCCGAGAACAAGTTCGAAGGCCTGGCCGCGCAGGACGATGCGGTGGAGCTGTCGGGCCAGCTCAATGCGCTGGCGGTGGCCCTGATCAAGATCGCCAACGACCTGCGCTGGATGAACGCCGGCCCGCTGGCGGGCCTGGGCGAGATCGAACTGCCGGCACTGCAGCCGGGGTCCTCGATCATGCCGGGCAAGGTCAATCCGGTGATCCCGGAGGCGACGGTGATGGCCTGCGCGCAGGTGATCGGCCACCACACGGCGATCACCGTGGCCGGCCAGACCGGCAACTTCCAGCTCAACGTGACGCTGCCGCTGATCGCGGTGAACCTGCTCGATGGCATCGGCCTGCTGGCCAATGTGTCGACCCTGCTGGCCGACAGCGCCATTGCCGGCCTGAAGGTGCGCGAGGACCGTGTGGCCGAGGCGCTGGCGCGCAATCCGATCCTGGTGACCGCGCTGAACCCGATCATCGGTTACGAGAAGGCCGCAGCGATCGCCAAGCGTGCCTACAAGGAGCAGCGCCCGGTGCTGGACGTGGCGCTGGAAGACAGTGGCCTGGCCGAAGCCGAGCTGCGCCGCCTGCTGGATCCGGCCGCGTTGACGGCCGGCGGCATCCAGGCCGGTGGCGGTGGTGCCGGCGGCTGATCGAACGGTGTGCGGGCCGAGGTCCGCAGCCACCACAGGCGAGAAAGAAGAACGCCGCCCGGAAGGGCGGCGTTGTTCGTTTCAGCGACGGTCGGCGACGATGTTGCCGAAGGTCTCGGTGTAATCCTTGAACTCGGGAATGGTCTGCACCAGGTCCGGCGGAATCACCTGCATGCCCTCCGGCGGCACGATCTTCACCGGCTGCATGTTGGGGTCGGCCGGTGCGGCCACCAGCGTGTTCTGGCGCAGCACCTGCAGCTTGCCGAACATCGTCTGCAGCATCTGCTTCTGTTCGGCGTTGAGCGGGATCAGGATCTCGTCGATCTTCATCTGCCCGTCGGGCAGGATGATGATGTTCGGTGCCGGCTGGCGGCGAACGGTCACGATGCTCTCGCTGACCGAGATCTTGGGTTTGCCACGCTCGGCGCGGTGGTTGCGGTAGTCCTGGTCACAGCCGACCAGGCCCAGGCAGAGCAGGGCGGCCAGCAGCAGAAACAGCTTTTTCATGGCGGTTCGATGAAGTGCATCCGGGGCTGCCATTGTAAGCCCGCCGGGGCGCAGCGGCCGGCAACGCAGGTGCGCGGCCGGCCGGGTGCGCTGATCTGTCACAGGGGTCAGCGGTTGACGACGGTGTCCTTGCCGCAGTCGTCCACATCGCTCTGGTCCATCGTGGCGTAGGGCTTGAACGCCGGCAGCGAGGCAGCCAGGGCCTGCTGGCTGGCCAGCATGGCCGGCATGCGGTCGCAGATGCGCTTGGCCTGCGCTTCGATCTTGGCGGCCTCGGCGTTGATCCGTTTCTCGATGCCTTCGCTGTCACCGCTGAAGATGCCCTTCAGTGCTTCACCGGCGGCGTTGGCGCCGAGCTTGGCACCTGCCAGGCCGACGTCCATGCCGTCCATCGCCACCGCCACCACGTGGCCACGGTAATCAAGCAGCTGGCGACGCTGGCCATCGTCCAGCGCCACCGGCTTGCCACCGATCAGCAGCTGTCCCTGCGGGGTGATCTCCGCGCGTGGCTGGTTGTCGGCCGAGATCTTGATGTTGCCTTCGGCGATTTCCCTGCGGGCGTCATCCATCGCCTCCTTGACGGTCTGGCCGACGCCGCCCGCGGTCTCGGCCACCGCCTTGCCGGCGGTCTTGTCGGGGCTGGACGTGTCGCCACAGGCGATCAGCGGCAGGCACAGCAGGGCAGCAGGCAGCAGGCGCAGCAGACTCATGGCATTCCCCTCGGATCGGATGGTTGGACGTTACTTGCCGCGCGGCAGGGTGATGGTGCCGGACACGTTGCGATGCTGGACATCGCCGCTGCCGCTGTGCTCGACGGTGAGGTTGCCGCGCACGCCGTCGACATCGATGTCGCCCGAGCCGTGGCTGCGCACGCGGACATTGCCGCCGACCTGCTCGATATCGACGTTGCCGGAGCCGACCACGCCGACCTCGACATTGCCCTGCACCTGCTTGAAGCCGATGTCGCCCGAACCGACGGTATCCAGCCGTGCGTTGCCACGCACGTCGGTCACCTTCAGGTCACCGGAGCCGACCGTGCCGACGCTGGCATCACCGCCGATGTTGCGGGCGTTGACGTCGCCCGACCCCAGCGAGAGCAGGTTGAACGATGCGGCGCCATCAACGTCCAGGTCGCCCGAACCCACGGCGGCATGCACGCTGCCACGGGTGCCGCGGGCGATGCCATCACCGGAGCCCACGTCCATGCTCAGCGACTGCGCGTTCTCGATGCTGCCATCGCCCGAGCCGATCTTGAACTGCAGCGGCAGGTTGTCCGGCACGCTGCCACGGATGTCCAGCCAGGCGTAGCTGTTACCCATCGACAGCGCGTCGCGGCTGTCGCGGCGCAGGCTCACCACCAGCTTGTCGCCCACGCGGCGCTGGTCCAGCACCAGCTGGTCCAGCCAGTCCTTGTTGGACGCGCACGCGCGGCCTTCGAGCTGGCCGCCACCGGTGCTGGCGACCACCTTCAGGTCATGCTGGTTGATCTCGAACACCACCGCTTTGGCACCGGCCGCGTCGATCTTCAACGCGCGCGGCGCGGAGAACTTGCAGTTCGGTGCATCGGCGGCCAGCGCCGACAGCGGCAACAGCAACAGTGCAGTACAGGCAATCAAGGAACGCATGGGTGGTGCCTCCAGGTTGACGATCAGATTTCGCCAGCGCGCTTGCGCAGGCGGATGGCGATGAAGATGAAGGCCACGCCGAAGGCCGCGCCGATCCACAGGTCGGGCATCGCCAGCGACTTGAGCTGGGCAGAGGGCGCCATCAGCGCCACGATCGAGTCCAGATCCTGCCTGGATTCACCGCCACCGGCGCGGTACAGCAGATCCATTCCCGGCATCGCACCCAGCAGCAGACGGCCGACGATGTGTTGCCAGAACCAGCCGGTGGTCAGGTCGAACAGGTGCATCAGCTTGGTGGTGCTGACGATGATGCCGGCGAACAGCGGCAGCATCACTGCCCAAAGGAACGGCTTGCTCCGTGCCCAGGCCGAGCACAGCAGCAGCCAGCCCGCAGTGGGCAGCGCCCACAGGGCGTACACCGGGATGGACACGAACATGCCCATGACCAGGCTCATCGGATTGGCAGGTCCCACGATCAACTGCATCGCATCGCCGCCGTGGGAGACCACCACCAGGCACAGTATCAGCATGAAAACGAGCAGGGTCAGGCTGGAAGCGATGATGGCGATGAGCGGTGCGACGATCAGTGCACTGAGCACCTTGGACAGTACGGTCTGGGTGTCCGACAGCGGCAGCGACTTCCAGAACAGGATGCTGCGGTCGCGGCGATCGTCATACAGGGCGCCCAGGCAATAGAAGAACACCACAAAGGCAAGCACGATCAGTGGCCAGGACGAGGTCAATACCATCGCCAGGTCCAGGCCGTTGCCCAGGTCGGCCATGTCCTTGGCGCTGATGTCGCGGGTCAGCACGGCCAGATCCAGGCCGTTGATGTTCACGCTCTCGCCGTCGATGTGCAGGCCGCCGTCGCGGGCGGCACGATGCAGGGCGAACAGGCCCAGGCCGATGCCGATGCCGCTCATCAGCAGCGAGACGATGCCGGCGATCACCGGGGCGTACAGGAAACCACCGCGGTTCTCCCAGTATTCGCGCTTGAGCAGCCAGCGCAGGGTGCCTGCGGGACTGACAGGATGGTTGACGGCATTCATGCGTAGGTCCCCTTCATGACAGCGACGAACAGATCGGCAAGGCCGGCGTTGCGGGTTTCACCCAGGCTGGCCAGCTGGCTGCGTGGCACCCCGTCGAACAGCAGGACGGTCTTGCCGAAGGCCTGGCTGCGCTCGTCGATGGGCTTCAGTGCGCGGGCGGTTTCGAGCTGGTCGGCACCGACCAGCAGTTCGGTATAGCGGTCGCCGACTTCGTCCATTTCCGCATTGAGGACGATGCGACCATCGCGGATGAACATCACGTCGGTGAGGATGTGCTCGATCTCTTCCACCTGGTGGGTGGTGACGATGATCGTCTTCTGCTCGTCGAAGTAGTCTTCCAGCAGGCGCTGGTAGAACTCCTTGCGGTACAGGATGTCCAGGCCGAGCGTGGGTTCGTCCAGCACCAGCACCTTGGCGTCGATGGCCATCACCAGGGCCAGGTGCAGCTGCACGATCATGCCCTTGGACAGTTCACGCACGCGCTGCTTCGGCTGCAGCTTGGTGTTGGCCAGGAAGCGTTCGCAACGGGCGCGATCGAAGCGGGGGTGCACGCCGGCGACGAAGTCGATCGCCTCACGCACCTTCAGCCAGCGCGGCAGCACGGCGACATCGGCGATGAAGCAGATGTCGTTCATCAGATCGTCGCGGTGCACGCGCGGGTCGCGGCCGAGCACGCTCAGCTCGCCTTCCACCGAGGTCAGGCCGAGCACCGCCTTCAGCGCGGTGGTCTTGCCGGCACCATTGGGGCCGATCAGGCCGATGATGCGGCCTGCCGGAATGGAGAAGCTGGCGTTGTCGAGCGCGAGCGTGTTCTTGTAAGCCTTGCGAAGGCCACGGGCGGTAATGACAGCGTCGCTTGGCACAGCGGTAGTGGGACTGGCATTCATCAGAATTTCCCCTGGGGCAACAATTCGTCGAGACTCAGGCCCAGTCGCTGGATGCGCTCCAGTACGGCCGGCCATTCTTCATTGAGGAAGCGTTCGCGCTCGCTGCTGCGCAGCTGCGTGGCCGCCTGTTCGGTCATGAACATGCCCAGCCCGCGGCGCTTCTCGACCAGGCCTTCATCGGCCAGCTCCTGGTAGGCGCGCGAAACGGTGATGGGGTTGAGCTGGTAATCGGCGGCCACCTGGCGCACCGAAGGAAGGGCATCGCCCGGCTTGAGGATTCCGTCAAGCATCATGGCGATCACGCGTTCCTTCAGCTGGCGGTAGATGGGAGCGCCGTCGCTCCACTGGATGTCGCTCATATTCAGCTCCGTGGGGTCAGCGGCTGTGCGAACGAGAAATACGGCATGGACAGGGAGCTGTGCAGCCGACGCGGGGGGGAGGGGGAGGGAGCGGCATTCCCTGCCGTGGGTGCTGCTGCGTCCTGCGTACTGTCTTCGGAGAGGGTGGGGGAGGACGCGGCCGGCGGTGCCGGCATGGCCAGCCAGACCAGTACGAACAGGGTTGATACCGCGGTGACCGCGGGGGCGGCAAGGCTGCGACGCATCCGGCTGTTCATGGTTCCCCCTGTCTCAGGTGACTGGTGTTGTATGCAACTATAACACCGGCACGCCTGTGTGCAAGTCCTGCCCCCACCCAACTGATGGCAGGGGTGGTCACGGCACCGCAATATTCGTTCAACCGCTTGATATGCATCGAAAAAGAGAAACTGCGGAGGCGCGTTTTCAGTCGACCTCCCATTCAGCCATGTCCATGCTATGTCATCAGCAGCGGGCTGGGACGCGCGGCAGGCTGCTTCCGCCACGCCGTGCAAAGCGCGACAACGCATGCGCTCCAGAGACGTGCAGACCCCGGTGCTATAGTTCGGCCGATTCCCGGCCGGTCACGGCCGGACCCCTGGAATGGCTACCGCGGACCGTCTCCCATGCCTTTGTCGACTGCCTCCTCGCGCCGCCTTCGCGGCCTGTCCCTGTTGACCCTGCTGGCCGCAGGCCTGGCCACGTCGGCCGCCGCTTCGGCCGCCGATCTGCTGGATCTGTCGTACCGGCCGCTGGCGGGCAAGCAGCAGGTCAACCTGCAGCAGCGTTACCACGGGCAGGTACTGCTGGTGGTCAATACGGCAAGCAAGTGCGGCTATACCCCGCAGTACGAGGGTCTGGAAGCGCTGCAGAAGCAGTACGCCGGCAAGGGGTTTGCCGTGCTCGGCTTCCCGTCCAACGATTTCAAGGGGCAGGAGCCGGGTGATGAAAAGCAGATCCAGGATTTCTGCACGCTTACCTATGGTGTGAAGTTCCCGATGTTCGAAAAGGTGCACGTGACCGGCGCGCAGGCCACGCCGCTGTATCAGCGCTTGACCGCCGCCACCGGCGTGGCGCCGGCCTGGAATTTCCACAAGTATCTGGTCGGACGCGATGGCACGGTCATTGCCCAGTTCGCCAGCAAGGTCACCCCGGATGATCCGCAGCTGAAAGCGGCCATCGACAAGGCGCTGGCGGCACCGGCCGCACATTGAATGCCGGCACGGATGCCTCGACATCGACGGCATGCGTGCGACAATACGTGTTTTCGCGCCGACGTCGGCGTCCAGTCACTTCCAGGAATGCAGCGAATGAAAATGGGAATGCGCGGCGCCGCGGCGTCGGTTCTGATTCTGGCGATGGGCACCTCCGGTGTCGCCCTGTCGCAACAACCGGCCGCTCCTTCGGCCGCCAAGGAGACCGCACCCTTGAATTCCCCCAAGCAGAAGCTCGGCTACGCCATTGGTCTGGATGTGGCCAAGTCGTTCGCGCCGATCGCCGATGAAATCGATGCAGCCGCGCTGCGCACTGCCGTGGAGCGTTCCTTCGAAGGCCTGCAGCCGCAGATCACCCAGGAACAGGCCAAGGCGACCGATGCCGCCCTGCGCCAGGTGGTGATGGCCCGCAGCGGCCAGCAGGTGCCGGGCGTCGCGCCGGGCTCGCAGCCGGCGAAGGTCGATCGGGTCAAGGTCGCGCAGATGATCGGTGCTTATTCGGTGGGTCCGTCGCTGGCACAGCTGAAGGACGATATCGATACCGCTTCGCTGTTTGACGCGATCAACACTGGCCTGAGCAAGGGCCAGCCGAAGATGAGCGAAGCCGATGCCACTGCCACCATCCAGTCGTTCATGGGTGCCAAGCAGGCCGAGATGCAGGCAAAGGCCGCACAGGCAGCGCAGACCAACCGTCAGGAAGGCAACGCGTTCCTGGCCAAGAACAAGACCCAGCCGGGCGTGGTGACCACCCCGTCGGGCCTGCAGTACCAGGTGATCCGTCCGGGCAGTGGCGAGCGTCCGTTGCCCTCCAGCAAGGTGCGCGTGAACTACGAAGGCAAGCTGCTCAACGGCACGGTGTTCGACAGTTCCGCGGGCCGTGGCCCGGCCGAATTCGGTCTGGACCAGGTCATCAAGGGCTGGACCGAGGGCGTGGCCCTGATGCCGGTTGGCTCGAAGTACCGCTTCTGGATCCCGGGTGAACTGGCATACGGCGAGAACGGCACCCCGGGTGGTCCGATCGGTCCGAACTCCACCCTGACCTTCGACGTCGAGCTGCTGGGCGTTCTGCCGTAAGCCAACACGGAGTCAGCACGGATATGCGCGTTGCGATTTTTGGTACCGGCTACGTAGGTCTGGTGACCGGCACCTGCTTGGCCGACGTTGGCCACCAGGTGGTCTGCGTCGATATCGATCAGGCCAAGGTGGATGGCCTCAACCGGGGCATCATCCCGATCTACGAGCCCGGCCTGGAGCCGATGGTGAAGGCCAACCACGCCGCGTCGCGGTTGGTGTTCACCACCGACGCGGCGACCGCCATCGGCCACGGCCAGGTGGTGTTCATCGCCGTGGGCACGCCGCCGGACGAGGATGGCAGCGCCGATCTGCAGTACGTGCTGGCCGTGGCCCGCACCATCGGTCGGTACATTTCGGTGCCGACCGTGGTGGTCAACAAGTCGACGGTGCCGGTAGGCACCGCCGACAAAGTGCGTGCGGCCATTGCCGAGGAGCTGGCGGCGCGTGGGGCGGATATCGCCTTCGATGTGGTGTCCAACCCCGAATTCCTGAAGGAAGGCGACGCCGTTGCCGATTGCATGCGGCCTGACCGCATCATCATCGGTGCGACCAGCGCCGAGTCGGTCGCAGTGATGCGTCGCCTGTACGCACCGTTCAATCGCAACCACGATCGCGTGGTGGAGATGGACGTGCGTTCGGCCGAGCTGACCAAGTACGCCGCCAATGCAATGCTGGCAACCAAGATTTCGTTCATGAATGAAATCGCCAACATCGCCGAGCGCGTGGGCGCCGACGTCGAGCAGGTCCGCCAGGGCATCGGTTCGGATCCGCGTATTGGCTGGCACTTCATCTATCCGGGTGCCGGTTATGGCGGTTCGTGTTTCCCCAAGGACGTGCAGGCACTGGCGCGCACCGCGCAGCAGGCCGGCCTGGAGCCGAAGCTGCTGAACGCGGTGGAGGCGGTCAATGAATCGCAGAAGGGGCACCTGTTTGCCCTGATCCAGCGCCACTACGACAAGGGCGAAGACGAAGGCGTGCGCGGCAGGACGTTCGCCGTGTGGGGCCTGGCGTTCAAGCCGAACACCGATGACATGCGCGAGGCCTCCAGCCGCCGCCTGCTGGCCCAGTTGTGGGAAGGCGGTGCGACAGTGCGCGCCTACGATCCGGAGGCGATGCATGAATCGCAGCGGATCTTCGGCGAGCGCGACGATCTGGTGTTCTGTGACAGCGCCGACGATGCGCTGCAGGGCGCCGATGCACTGGTCGTGGTGACCGAGTGGAAGCAGTTCCGCAGCCCCGATTTCCAGATGCTGCGCGAGCGGCTGAAGGATGCGGTGGTGTTCGACGGCCGCAATCTGTACGAGCCGGCTGAAGTCGAGGCCGCCGGCCTTGCGTATTACGGCATTGGCCGGGGGCGTTCGCTGCATGTCTGAAGTACCGACCGAACGTGAGCAGGCGCTGGAAGCGCGCCTGGTCGAGCTGGAGATGCGCGTGTCCTTCCAGGAACACGCGCTGGCCGAACTGAGCGATGCACTTGCAGACGCGCGCATGGAAGGCAGCCGCAATGCCGGCATCCTGCGCGTGCTGCTGGAAGACCTGGGCAAGGTCCGCAATGCATTGAATTCTTCTGATCCGGCGAGCGAACCGCCGCCGCCGCACTACTGATCCATATCCTATGAGCGATACCCTCCGCGACCAGCTGATGGGCCTGGGCTTCAAGCCCGCGCCCAAGCCCGAGCGCAAGAATGATGCCCCCCGCCGTGATGGCCGCCCGCAGGGCAAGGGTGGCGCTGGCAATGGAAAGCCGCAGCACGCTGGCAAGGGCGAACACAAACCCGGCGAGCGGCGGGCGCATGGCAATGGCGGCCCGGGCAAGCCTGGCCAGCAGCGTGGCCAGGGCCACGGGCAGGGGCCGCGCAAGCCGCGTACCGCCGAGGAAATGGATCTGGCCAAGGCTTACGCGATCCGTGCGCAGCGGGAGAAGGAAGAGCGCATCGAGACCGAGCGCCTGAAGCAGGAAGAAGCCCGCCAGCGCCGCGAGGCCAAGGTGAAGCTGGAAGAACTGCTGAAGGACAAGAGCCTGAATGCCGAAGCGGCCGATATCGCGCGCCACTTCCCGTACGGCGGCAAGATCAAGCGCATCTACGTCACCGCCGAGCAGCTCAAGGCACTCAATGCCGGTGAACTGGGCGTGGTCCAGCTCAACGGTCGCTACCTGCTGGTGACGGCTGAAGTCCTGGCCCAGTCTGAGGCGGTGTTCGCCGCTTCGGTGGCGTTGAAGGTCGACCCGAATGCACCGGCCGAGGACGATCCCTACGCCGACCCGCAGTACCAGGTGCCCGACGACCTGGTCTGGTAAGCACCGACAAAAAGGGGACGGAGGGGATTAAGTCGTTTGTGCCAAGAACGACTTAATCCCCTCCGTCCCCTTTTTTCATTCCGGATCGTAGTCGAGGTTGGACGCCAGCCAGCGTTCGGCCTGGGCACGGTCCACGCCCTTGCGGCGTGCGTAGTCGGTGACCTGCTCGCGACCGAGGCGGCCGACCACGAAATACTGGCTCTGCGGGTGGCTGAAGTAGTAGCCCGACACCGCCGCGGTCGGCAGCATCGCGAAGCTCTCGGTCAGTTGCATGCCGGCGTTGGTTTCGGCGCCCAGCAGGTCGAACAACCGGCGTTTTTCGCTGTGCTCGGGGCAGGCGGGGTAACCGGGCGCGGGGCGGATGCCGCGGTACTTTTCGTCGATCAGCGCTTCGTTGTCGAGCGTTTCGGCGTGGTCGTACCCCCAGAACCCGGTGCGTACGCGCTGGTGCAGGCGTTCGGCCAGGGCTTCGGCAAAGCGGTCGGCGAGCGCCTTCAGCAGGATTGCGTTGTAGTCGTCGTGGTCGGCCTCGAAACGGGCCACGTGCGCGTCGATGCCGATCCCGGCGGTCACTGCGAAGGCGCCGATCCAGTCCTGCTTGCCGCTGTCGGCCGGAGCGATGAAATCGGCCAGGCAGAAATCCGGGCGTTCGGCGGGCTTGTCCACCTGTTGCCGCAGGAAGTGCAGGGTGGCCTCGCCATCGGGATGCTGCACGCGTACGTCGTCGCCGATGCTGTTGGCAGGCCACAGGCCGAACACGGCCTTGGCCCGCAGCCACTTCTCGTTGACGATGCGGTCGAGCATCGCGCGCGCGTCCTGGTACAGCTCGCTGGCCTGGGTGCCGACGATCTCATCGGTGAGGATCGCCGGATATTTGCCGGCCAGCTCCCACGCCTGGAAGAACGGCGTCCAGTCGATGTAGGGCACCAGCTCGGCCAGCGGGTAGTCATCGAATACATGCAGGCCCGGCTGCTTCGGTGCGGGTGGCGTGTACGCCTGCCAGTCGCACTGGAACTTCTGGCCACGTGCATGTTCCAGCGAGACCAGGCGCTTGGCGTCACCGCGGTTGCGGTGGCGGGTGCGGATCTCGGCGTAGTCCGCCTCGTTGGCGGCGACGAACGCATCCCGCAGCTCGCGCGAGATCAGCGACTGCGCCACGCCCACGGCGCGCGAGGCGTCCTTCACCCAGACCGTCGGGGCTTTGTAGTGCGGGTCGATCTTCAGCGCGGTGTGCGCACGCGAGGTGGTCGCGCCGCCGATCATCAGTGGCAGGTCAAAGCCCTGCCGCTGCATTTCACGGGCGACATGGCTCATTTCTTCCAGTGACGGCGTGATCAGGCCGGACAGGCCGATGATGTCGGCCTGGTGCTCGCGGGCGGCATCGAGGATCTTCTGCGCCGGCACCATCACGCCCAGATCGATCACCTCGAAGTTGTTGCAGGCCAGGACCACGCCGACGATGTTCTTGCCGATGTCGTGCACATCGCCCTTCACCGTGGCCATGATGATCTTGCCGTTGCTCTTGGCGGTGTCGCCGCTGCGGGCCTTTTCGGCTTCGATGTAGGGCAGCAGGTAGGCCACTGCCTTCTTCATCACACGTGCCGATTTCACCACCTGCGGCAGGAACATCTTGCCGGCACCGAACAGGTCGCCGACCACGTTCATGCCGGCCATCAGCGGGCCTTCAATGACGTCCAGCGGGCGGCTGGAACGTTGCCGGGCTTCTTCGGTATCGGCGTCGACCCAGGCATCCAGGCCATGCACCAGCGCATGCGCCAACCGTGCGTCCACTGGCTTCTCGCGCCAGGCCAGGTCTTCGGTCTTCGCCGCGCCCTTGCTGCCCTTGTAGCGCTCGGCGATTTCAAGCAGGCGCTCGGTGGCATCAGAGCGGCGGTTGAGGATCACATCCTCCACGCGCTCGCGCAGTTCCGGCTCCAGCTCGTCGTAGATCGGCATGGCGCCGGCGTTGACGATGCCCATGTCCATGCCCGCGGCGATCGCGTGGTACAGGAACACCGAGTGGATCGCTTGGCGCACGGTTTCGTTGCCGCGGAACGAGAACGAAACGTTGGACACGCCGCCGGACACATGGCAGTGCGGCAGCGTCTGCTTGATGATGCGGGTGGCTTCGATGAAGTCGACCGCGTAGTTGTCATGCTCTTCAATGCCGGTGGCGACGGCGAAGATGTTCGGGTCGAAGATGATGTCCTGTGGCGGGAAGCCGATTTCATCGACCAGCAGGCGATAGGCGCGGGTGCAGATTTCAACCTTGCGTGCGCAGGTGTCGGCCTGCCCGCTCTCATCGAAGGCCATCACCACTGCGGCCGCACCGTAGCGCAGCACTTTGCGCGCGTGCTCGCGGAACAGGTCCTCGCCTTCCTTCAGCGAAATCGAATTGACCACGCTCTTGCCCTGCAGGCACTTCAGGCCAGCCTCGATCACGCTCCACTTGGAGGAATCGACCATTACCGGGATGCGGGCGATGTCCGGCTCGGACATGATCAGGTTGAGGTAGCGGGTCATCGCCGCTTCCGAATCGATCAGGCCCTCGTCCATGTTGACGTCGAGGATCTGTGCGCCGCTGGCCACCTGCTGCCGGGCGACGTCCACCGCTTCTTCGTAACGGCCTTCCTTGATCAGCTTGCGGAACTGCGCGCTGCCGGTGACGTTGGTGCGTTCGCCGACATTGACGAACAGCAGATCCGGGGTGATGACCAGCGGTTCCAGGCCGGACAGGCGGGTAGGGCGGACAGGCGTCATGATCGGCGGCAACTCAGCGGCAACAGGGGGACGTGCGGGAGGGGGTGGAGGTGTTCATGCCGCCTGCACCTGGGCGGCAGGCAGGGCGCGCGGCGGCAGCCCGGCCACCGCCAGCGCGATCGCGCGGATGTGGTCCGGCGTGGAGCCACAGCAGCCGCCGACCAGGTTGAGCAGGCCATCTTCGGCAAAGCCACGCAGGGTGGCGGCCATTTCCTCGGGTGTTTCGTCGTACTCACCGAATGCATTGGGCAGGCCGGCGTTGGGATGGGCACTGACGTAGCAGTCCGACACCTGCGACAGGGTTTCCACGTGCGGACGCATGGCATCGGCGCCGAGTGCGCAGTTCAGGCCGATCGACAACGGCCGTGCATGCGCGAGTGACGCCTGGAACGCCTCGGCGGTCTGTCCGGACAGGGTGCGCCCGGAAGCATCGGTGATGGTGCCGGAAATCATGATCGGCAGCCGCGCGCCACGTGCATCGAAGGCCTCCTCGATGGCGTACAGCGCAGCCTTGGCGTTGAGCGTATCGAAGATGGTCTCGACCATGATCGTGTCGGCGCCACCATCGATCAGGCCATCGATGGCTTCGCGGTAGGTGCCGCGCAGCTCATCGAAACTGGTGTTGCGGAAGCCGGGATCATTGACGTCCGGACTGATCGAAGCGGTGCGGCTGGTCGGGCCGAGCACGCCGATGACGAAGCGCGGCTTGTCCGGTGTGGTGGCCGCCACCGCATCGCAGCAGGCACGTGCGACGGCCGCACCCGCCTTGTTCAGCTCGTACACCAGGTGTTCGAGGTGGTAGTCGGCCTGGCTGACGGAGGTGGCGTTGAAGGTGTTGGTTTCCACCAGGTCCGCGCCCGCTTCCAGGTAGGCGGTGTGGATGCCGGCGATGACCTGCGGCCGGGTCAGCAGCAACAGGTCGTTGTTGCCCTTCAGGTCGTGGCCTTCGGGTGTGCCGCCGTGGTCGCAGCCGGGCCCATGGGCGTGGTCGTAACCGCCGGCGAAGCGCTCGCCCCGGTAATCCTCTTCCTGCAGGCCGTGGCGCTGGATCATCGTGCCCATCGCGCCGTCGATGATCAGGATCCGATCACGCAGGGCAGCGAGCAGCGATTCCACGCGTTCCGGGTGCAGCCAGGGCAATGCGGGCATGTCGACCTCAGGGTTTGTTGGCGATCAGCGAGATCACTTCGAAATGCGGCGGGCGCTTTTCGCGGGTGACCGTTTCCAGGTTGGAGACCTGCAGGCCGGCCTTGTCGACGAACTTCTTCAGCTCCTTGTCGCTGAAGCCGAGGTTGACATGGCCATAAGCATCGACCGCGGCCTTGTGCTCGTGGCGGGCCAGGCTGCACAGCAGCAGGCGACCGCCCGGGCGCAGTACGCGCGCGGCTTCGGTGACCGCCTGCGCCGGCTTGCTGGCGTAGGTCAGGGCGTGCATCAGCACCACAAGGTCGAAGCTGCGGTCCTTGAAGGGCAGGGCATGCATGTCGCCCTCGCGGACTTCCACGTTCGGCAGGCGGCGCAGGCGTTCGCTGGCGGCGGCCACCACGCGCGCACTGGTATCGATGCAGACATAACGCCTGGCGTGCGGGGCGACCAGTTCGGCCAGCACACCGTCGCCGGAGGCGATATCCAGCACGTCGCCGGTTTCCAGCAATGGCAGCGCGGTGCGCGCCAGCGCTTCCCAGGTGCGGCCCGGGGAGTAGTGGCGCTCCATGTCGCCGGCCACGCTGTCGGCCCAGTTCTGGTCAGCCGCGCGGTGGGCGAGCACCGCCGCTACGCGTTCAGCATCCTGGCGCAGCAACGGGTCATCGCTTCCGTTGCTCAGGGCATGCCACAATGCACGCTGCGCCGGGTCCAGCTGGGCTTCGTCGAAGCGGTAGTAGGCCGACACGCCCGCACGGCGGTCGCGCACAAGGCCGGCTTCCTTGAGGCGCGCCAGATGAGTCGATACCCGCGGCTGCGCCAACCGGGTGATGGCCGAAAGCTCGGCCACGGTCAGCTCTTCCTGCTCCAGCAGCGCCAGCAGGCGCACGCGGGTAGCATCGGCGAACACCTTCAGGCGGGTCGACCAGTCTTCCAGATCCATAAACATCTACCTATCGCGATATAGAGATATATTCGCTGACGGGGGGCTGCCCGGTCAAGCCGCCGCCAGGGTCGAGTCAGCCGCCAATGCCCCGCCCCCGGTACAATCGGCGAACCATTTTCCCGGGAGGGTGTTGTGGATTTCAGCTTTACCGAAGAGCAGTTGATGCTGCAGGACGTTGCGCGCCGGATCGCGCAGGAAAAGATCGCCCCGAGCGCGGAGCACCATGACCGTACCGGTGAGTTCCCGCTGGACAACATCCGCCTGCTGGGCGAGAACGGCCTGATGGGCATCGAAGTGCCGACCGAATACGGTGGCGCGGGCATGGACCCGATCGCGTACGTGCTGGCGATGGTGGAGGTCGCCGCCGGTGATGCTGCGCATTCGACCATCATGTCGGTCAACAATTCGCTGTTCTGCAACGGCATCCTGACCCATGGCAGCGAAGCGCAGAAGCAGAAGTACGTGCGCGCCATCGCCGAAGGCGAGGCCATCGGTGCATTCGCGCTGACCGAGCCACAGTCGGGCTCGGACGCCACTGCCATGCGTTGCCGCGCGGTCAAGCAGGCCGACGGCAGCTATGTCATCAATGGCAAGAAGAGCTGGATCACTTCCGGCCCGGTGGCCAAGTACATCGTGCTGTTCGCGATGAGCGAGCCGGACAAGGGCGCGCGTGGCATCACCGCGTTCATGATCGACACCGACAAGGCCGGTTTCGGCCGCGGCAAGACCGAACCGAAGCTGGGCATCCGTGCCTCGGCTACCTGCGAGATCGAGTTCAACGATTACGTGGCGCAGCCCGAAGACGTGCTGGGGCAGGAAGGCGAGGGCTTCAAGATCGCCATGGGCGTGCTTGACGCCGGCCGCATCGGCATTGCCTCGCAGGCGATCGGTATTGCCCGTGCCGCCTATGAAGCGACCCTGGAGTACGTGAAGGACCGCAAGGCCTTCGGTGCGGCCATCGGTACGTTCCAGATGACCCAGGCGAAGATTGCCGACATGAAGTGCAAGCTGGATGCGGCGCTGCTGCTGACCCTGCGTGCGGCATGGGTGAAGGGCGAGGGCAAGCGCTTCAGCAACGAGGCCGCCATCGCCAAGCTGACCGCTTCGGAAGCGGCAATGTGGATCACCCACCAGGCCGTACAGATCCATGGCGGCATGGGCTATTCCAAGGAAATGCCGCTGGAGCGCTACTTCCGTGATGCCAAGATCACCGAGATCTACGAAGGCACTTCGGAAATCCAGCGCCTGGTGATTGCCCGCAACGAAACCGGGCTGCGTTGATTTTCCCGTGCCGCGCCGCTGCAATGGCGGCGCGGCAGTAGATCCACGCCATGCGTGGATGGCGTTGTGCCCAGATGGCATGCCCCTCTGGCTTTCCAGGATGCATGCTGCTGCAATGCGGATCGTTTTTTCTGGAGATACCGCATGATCTACCGCGGCTGGGGCTTCATGACGCTGGTGACGCCGATCGCAGGCATCCTGTTGCTGGCGTACTTCTTCCCGCACGACGGCCCCCAGGGCAACATCCCGCTGCAGCAGGTGCTGCTGGGTGGTGGCATCGGTGCGGCAGTGAACGTGCTGCTGGGCCTGTGGCTCAACCGTGCGCCGCGGCATAAGGGTGAGGCCGCACCCCATCATTTCTTCTTCGTGCCCATGCAATGGGCCGCGCTGGTTCTCGTGGCGGTGTGCGCCGTGATCGCGCTGCTGCGCTGACACGTCGCCTTGGAGAGCGCCAACCAAGGTTGGCGGCTACCGGGCATGCCGCTGCTTTGGTAGATGCCAACCTTGGTTGGCGTGGATTCAAAAGCAGCAAAGAAAAAGGCCCCGGATCGCTCCGGGGCCTTTCTCGTTTCAACTTACCGCCGGATCAACGATCCGGGCGGTGGGCGCTTTCCGCATCACGCTGGCGGCCGAGGAATTCCTTCGACGGTTCATCCAGCTTGTCGCCCAGCATGCGGCGCACGACCACGAAGAACACCGGGATCATCAGCAGGCCGAGCAGGGTGGCGAACAGCATGCCGCCGATCACGCCGGTACCGATGGCGTGGCGCGAGTTGGCGCCGGCACCGGTGGAGATCGCCATCGGGATGACGCCCATGATGAACGCGAAGGACGTCATCAGGATCGGGCGGAATCGCAGGCGCGCCGCTTCGATGGTGGCATCGCGCAGGGTCTTGCCCGCCGCACGCTGCTCCACCGCGAACTCCACGATCAGGATCGCGTTCTTCGCGGCCAGGCCGATCACCGTGATCAGGCCGATCTTGAAGAACAGATCGTTCGGCAGGCCACGCATCATCGACAGGGCGAGTGCGCCCAGAACGCCAAGCGGTACCACCAGCAGCACCGCCACCGGGATCGACCAGCTTTCATACAGCGCGGCCAGGCACAGGAACACCACCACGATGGACAGCACCAGCAGCAGCGTCGCGGCGTTGCCTGCCAGGATTTCCTGATAGGACAGGCCGGACCAGTCGTAGCCGAAGCCCGCCGGCAGGTCGTCGTTGACGATGCCTTCCATGGTCTGCATCGCTTCACCCGAGCTGGTGCCCGGTGCCTGCGAGCCGACGATGTTGATCGCCGAGTAGCCGTTGTAGCGGCTCAGCGACGGCGGTGCCGAGACCCATTCGGACTTGACCACCGTGCTCAACGGAATCATCGCGTTGGTGCCATCGGCATTGGTGGTCAGGCTGGACGGGCTGTAGAAGCTCTTCAGCGATTCCTGGCCAGTGCGGTACGGACCATCAGCCTGCATGGTCACGCGCTTGATGCGGCCTTCGTAGAAGAAGTCGTTGACGTACACCGGGGCCAGCATCAGCTGGATGGTGCTGTACACGTCCGACACCGACATGCCCATCGACTGCGCCTGCACGCGGTCCACGTGCAGCTGCAGCTGCGGAGCGTTTTCCAGGCCGTTCGGGCGCACGCCCACCAGGTGGTCCGGCTTCTGCGCGGCCTGGCCGAGCAGGATGTTGCGGGCCTGGGTCAGCTGCTCATAACCGGCGCCGCTGCGGTCCTGCAGCCACATGTCAAAGCCGCCGAACTGGCCAAGGCCCTGCACGGTCGGCAGGTTGACCACGAAGATCTGCGCTTCCTTGATGCCGTAGAACGCGCCGTTCATGTTCTGGATGAATTCCGGAGCAGTGAACTTGCGCTCTTCCCACGGCTTCAGGCGGATGAAGCCCATGCCCACGTTCTCGCCGGAACCGACGAAGCTGAAGCCGGCCACCTGCAGCATGCCTTCATAGCCATCCTGCTTTTCCAGGATGCCGCGCATCTGTGCGAACGCTTCGTTGGTCTGGCTCTTGGTCGAGCCCGGCGGCAACTGCACGATCGCCAGTGCATAGCCCTGGTCTTCCTCAGGCAGGAAGCTGCCCGGCATGCGGGTGAACAGGAAACCGCACAGCGCGGTCAGCACCACGAACAGGATCATCCAGCGTGGTGCATGGCGCACCGCGGAGGTGATGTGGCCCACATAGGTGTGGCTGATCTTGTCGTAGTACTTGTTGAAGGTGCGGTAGACGATGTTCGGGTTGTCGTTGTGCGTCGGCTTGAGGAACGTCGCGCACAGTGCCGGGGTGAAGCCCAGCGCCAGGAACGCCGAGAACGCCATCGAGATGGCGATGGTCAGGGCGAACTGCTTGTAGATCTCACCGGCCGCACCGCCCTGCAGGGCGGAGGGGATGAACACCGCCGCCAGCACGACGGTGATGGCCACCACCGCGCCGGTGATCTGGGTCATCGCCTTCTGCGTGGCCGGCTTCGGCGCCAGGCCTTCCTCGGTCATGATGCGTTCGACGTTCTCGATCACCACGATCGCGTCATCGACCACGATGCCGATCGCCAGCACCATCGCAAACAGGGTCAGCTGGTTGATCGTGAAGCCGATCATCCACATGCCCAGGAACGTACCCAGCAGGGCCACCGGGATGACCAGGGTCGGGATCAGGGTGGCGCGGAAGTTCTGCAGGAAGATCAGCATCACCAGGAACACCAGCAACACCGCTTCGAACAGGGTCTTGACCACTTCCTGGATCGAGATCTTGACGAAGGTGGTGCTGTCGTACGGCGAGAACCAGGTGACGCCGGCCGGGAAGCTGGGCTGCAGCTCGTCCATCTTGCCGCGCACCGCCTCGGCCACGTTCAGGGCGTTGGCGCCCGGCAGCAGCTGGATGGCGAAGGCGCCGGTGGGCTTGCCGTTGTACTGGGTATCGAAGCCGTAGTTGTTGGCACCGAAGGCGACGCGGGCGATGTCCTTCAACAGCACGCGCGAGCCATCGGCATTGGCGCGCAGGATGATGTTCTCGAACTCCTGCGGCGAGCTGAAGCGGCCTTCGGCCGACACCGTGGCGGTGAAGTGCTGGCCTTCCGGCGACGGGTCGGAGCCCAGCGCACCGGCGGCGAACTGCACGTTCTGCGCGCGTACCGCCGCCAGCACCTGGCTGGCCGACAGGCCATAGCCCTGCATCTTTTCCGGGTTGAGCCAGATGTTCATGGCGTACTCGGAACCGAACTGCTGGGTGCTGCCGACGCCCGGGATGCGCGAGACCTGGTCGAGCACGCGCGAACCGACGATGTCATTCAGTGCGTCACGGTTGATCGTCGGCGTATCGGACTGCAGCGCCACCACCATCAGGAAGCCGGCGTTGGCCTTGGCCACCACCACACCCTGCTGGGTGACTTCCGAAGGCAGTCGCGGCGTGGCCAGCGAGACCTTGTTCTGCACCTGCACCTGGGCGATGTCCGGATCGGTACCGGTCTCGAAGGTCAGGGTGATCGACGCGCGGCCGTTGGAGGCCGATGAGGAGCTGAAGTACAGCAGGTGATCGATGCCGGTCAGCTGCTGCTCGATCACCTGGGTGACCGATTTCTCCGTGGTATCCGCACTTGCGCCCGGGTAGGTGGCCGAGACGGTCACCTGCGGCGGGGCGATGTTGGGGTAGGACTCCACGCCGAGGTTGAGGATCGCGATCACGCCGCTGAGCGAGATCAGGATCGCCACCACCCAGGCGAAGACTGGATGTTCGATGAAAAATTTAGGCATGACGGAAGGTCCCGTTACTGCTTGTTCGATTCGGTGGCGGCCGGCTCGGCCTTGTCGGCCTGGTCAGCCTTGGCCGGTGCCTTGGCGTCGGCCGGAGCTGCGGCAGGCGCGCCCGGAGCAGCACCGCCGGCGGCAGGCTTGCCGTTGGCGTCCTGGCCCGGGGTCCACGGCTTGGCCGTGGCCGGCGTGCCTTCCTTGACCTTCTGCACGCCGGCGACGACCACCTTGTCACCGGCAGCCAGGCCCTCGCTGACCAGCCAGTTGCCGTTCTGCGCGCCGTCGGTCTTGACGTTCTTGCGGACGACCTTGCCGTCGGCACCCACCACCATCACATAGCCGCCGTTGGTGTCACGCAGCAGGGCCTGCTGCGGCACCAGGTAGGCATTGTTGCGCTCGCCCAGGTTGGCCTGGAAGCTGACGAAGGCGCCCGGCAGCAGGATCTTCTGCGGGTTCGGCAGCACCGCGCGCAGCGACACCGCGCCGGTGGCCGGATCGACCGTGGTCGAGGAGAAGTCCAGCGTGCCCGGCTCGCTGTAGGTGCTGCCGTCGGCCAGCTTGACGTTGACCGTGGCCTTGCCGTCGCCGGACAGGGCCAGGGTGCCCTTGGCCTGCTGCGCACGCAGCTGGGTCAGTTCATCCACGCTCAGCGAGAAGTTCACATACAGCGGGTCGAGCTGGTCCACGGTGGTCAACAAGGTCACATCGCCCTGGCCGACCAGCGCGCCTTCGGTGACCTGCTGCTTGTTGGCCACGCCACTGATCGGGGCGGTGACTTCGGTGTAGCCCAGGCTGATGCGCGAGGACGTGACGGTGGCTTCGGCCTGCTTGACCGCGGCCAGCGCGGTGCGCTCGGCCGACTCGGCATTGTCCAGGTCGGCCTTGGACACGAACTTCTGCGGCGCCAGCGAACGGGCGCGGTCAGCGGCGACCTTGGCGTTGGCGTAGGTCGCGCGGGCCGAAGCCAGCTGGGCCTCGGAGGCGTTGAGCGAGGCGCGCAGGGGCGCCGGGTCGATCAGGAACAGGGTCTGGCCCTGCTTGACCTCGCTGCCTTCCTGATAGACGCGCTTGAGCAGCACGCCGGGCACGCGGGCGCGCACATCGGCGCTGCGGAACGGCGACAGGCGACCGACCAGCTCGCGCTGCAGCGGCAGGGT
This sequence comes from Stenotrophomonas sp. MYb57, assembly GCF_002966815.1. Lineage (NCBI taxonomy): Bacteria > Pseudomonadati > Pseudomonadota > Gammaproteobacteria > Lysobacterales > Lysobacteraceae > Stenotrophomonas > Stenotrophomonas sp. MYb57. The sequence continues at coordinate 3,014,320 of NZ_CP023271.1, read as the reverse complement.
CTGCGGCTTGGCGTCGATCACGCCCACCTCCGGCGGTGGAGGCGTCGGCTGTTCCGGCTTCTTGCAGGCAGCTACGGCGACAGCAACGGCGCACGTCAAGGCAAGGGTGCGGAGTGGGGCGGTCATCAGGAGGAACTCCGGGGTTGGTTTGAAGACGGGGCCGGCGAGGGCTGCGGCGCGAACGCGCGCAGGAAGCCATCGACGGAGAACTCTGCCCAGCGCCGACGCAATGCAGCGTCATCACGATGGGGGGTATGGAAGCGCTGTTTGTCGAAATCCTGACCGGCAATCATGCTCAGCAGCAGTTCGGCCATGAAGTGCGGGTCGTCATGCCGCAGCAGCCCGCGACTGCAAACGGTTTCAATCCATTCAGCAAGGTGAAGTGTCAACGCGCCGGCGCCATGCCGGTACAGCGTACGCGCCTCTTCGGGAAACTGTGCTGCATCGGCGGCGATCAGGCGGCAGGCCTGGCCGACGTGGGGCTGGTTGAAGTGCTCCAGGAAGTCGGTGGCGAACTGCAGCAGGCTGCCACGCAGGTCGTCACCGCGGAGTGCACGCAGCATGGCCCCGGTGGCGTGACCGACGTGGCGCTGCATCACCCGCCGCAGCAGGGCCTGCTTGTTGCCGTAGCGCGAGTACAGGGTCTGCTTCGAGCAACCTGCATGCTGGGCGACCGCGTCCATGCTCATCTGCATGCCCTGTTGGGCAAGCAGTTCGCGCACGGCGTCGAACACGCGCTCATCACGCGCGTCGAGGGCGACAGGAAGGTAGGCCGGATTCACGCGGTGGACTATACCGTCCAGTTCAGGATTGTGGAATCGCGCCGATGTTGCCGCATGTGTCTTCCGGTAACACGTTTTGCCGATCCTGTCGGCAACGCTGCGCGACTGCGACGCCCATACCGGTGCGAACTGAATAGGGCGTCTAAACCGCAGCAAACCCGAATCTGGTTATTCCGTCCTGCAGCAAGGCCTTTTCGTGCGGTAGGGCTACAATTTCATTTTCCCAACTGAGCAAGCGCGCCGCTCTGCCATGAAACCGCAAAAAACCGCAGCCAAGACCGTGAAAAACAAAAGCAAACCAGTTGAGTCGGAGGTCGCAGTGACCGCTGGTTTCTCCCTGGAGCCGGTGTACACGGCCTTGCGCAAGCGTTACCCCGCGGCCGCCCAGGCCGAGGCAGTGGCATTCGCAGCCGATTTCTACAAGCGCATGGAGGCCGACGAGTTCCCCCATCACAGCGCTGAGGAGTGGGCCGCGCTCGCAGCCGAAACGCTGGAATTCGCCCGTGCCCGCAAGGCCGGCAAGGCCAACGTCCGCGTGTTCAATCCGACGGCGAAGTCCAACGGTTGGGAATCGCCGCACACCGTGCTGCAGATCATCAACGACGACATGCCGTTCCTGGTCGACACCGTGACCATGTCGCTGGCCGAGCATGGCGTGGGCGTGCATGTGCTGGGCCACCCGGTGCTGCATTTCACCCGTGACAAGGCCGGCAAGCTGACCAAGGTCGGCGAGGGCCAGCTGGAATCGGTGATGCTGCTGGAGATCGACCGCCAGCCGGCCGAAGCCATGGCAGACATCGAGCAGGCCATCAACAAGGCGCTGGATGAAGTGCGCGCCATCGTGCGCGACTGGCAGCCGATGCAGGACAAGGCGCTGGCGCTGGCCGACGACCTTGGCAGCCGCCAGCTGCCGGTCGACGCTGCCTCGCGCAAAGAAGCACAGGAATTCCTGCGCTGGGCCGCCGACAACCACTTCACCTTCTTCGGCTACCGCGAGTACCGCGTCGAGAAGCAGGGCAAGGAAGACGTGCTGGCGCCGCTGAACGACACCGGCCTGGGCCTGATGCGCGGCAAGGACAAGTCCGCTGCACGTCCGGTCAAGACCCTGGCCGCGCAGGGCCTGAACACCACGTCCGGGCTGAAGGACGCGCTGATCCTGACCAAGACCAATGCCCGTTCGCGCGTGCATCGTGCCGGTTACATGGATTACATCGGCGTGCTGGAATTCGACGCCAAGGGCAAGATCATCGGCGAACAGCGCTTCCTCGGCCTGTTCACCTCCAGCGCCTACAACCGCCGCCCGTGGGAAATCCCGCTGGTGCGCCAGCGCTACGAACACGTGATGAAGCAGTCCGGCCTGGCCGGCTCCAGCCATAGCGGCAAGGCCCTGCGCCATATCCTGGAAACCCTGCCGCGCGAAGAGCTGTTCCAGTCCAGCGAGGACGAACTGTTCCGCACCGCGATGGGCGTGCTGGGCCTGCAGGAGCGTGTGCGCAGCCGCCTGTTCCTGCGTCGCGACAAGTACAGCCGTTTCATTTCCGCGCTGGTCTACCTGCCGCGCGAGCGTTTCAACACCGACGTGCGCCTGCGCATCGAAGCGATGCTCAAGGAAGCGCTGCACGGCGAGTACGTGGACAGCTCGGTGGTGCTGGGTGAATCGCCGCTGGCCCAGGTGCACCTGATCGTGCGTCCGAAGCCGGGCGAAATGCTTGACGTCGATACCGCGGAACTGGAGCAGAAGCTGGCCCAGGTGCTGCGCAACTGGCAGGACGACCTGCGCGAAGCGCTGGTCACCCGCCATGGCGAAGCCGAAGGCCTGCGCATTGCTGCACGTATCGGCAAGGCGCTGCCGGCCGGTTACATCGAAGACAACAGCACCGCCGTTGCTGCCAACGATGTCAGCCAGCTCGATGCGCTGACCGGTCCGGACGACCTGCGCCTGAGCCTGCAGGCCGTGCCGCGCGAATCCGGCGATGGTCTGCGCCTGAAGCTGTATCGCCAGCTGGATGACATCCCGCTGTCGGACGCGCTGCCGATGATGGAAAACATGGGCCTGCGCGTGATCGCCGAGCGTCCGTACCGCCTGTCGGTGGACAACGCGCCGGTGTACGTGCAGGACTTCGAGGTCGAGTCGACCGCTGGTGCGATCGATGCGGCCAGCGTCGATGAAGCCTTCGGTGAGACCTTTGCCCGCGTCTGGCACGGCGATGCCGAGAACGATGGCTTCAACCGCCTGGTGCTGGCTGCCGGCCTGCACTGGCGCCAGGTCGCCATGCTGCGTGGCTACTGCAAGTACCTGCTGCAGACCGGCGTGCCGTTCTCGCAGGCTTACGTCGAAGGCACCTTCACCCGCTACCCGTTGCTGGCACGCCTGCTGGTGGAACTGTTCGAAGCCCGCTTCGATCCGGCCACCGGCCATGAAAGCAAGGAAGACATCGCCGCCGGCCAGGCGCAGCTGAAGGCCCACCTCGAGGTGCTGGCTGCCGGCGACGAGGCAACCCTGAAGGTGCTCAAGACCGTGGTCGACGCCCGCAAGGGTGACCGCGATGCGCAGATGCAGGCCGCGCGCGAAGCGCTGCTGAAGCTGATGGACCGCGTGTCGAGCCTGGACGAGGACCGTATCCTGCGTTCCTTCATGGGCGTGATCGATGCGACCCTGCGCACCAGCTACTACCAGACCGATGCCAATGGCCAGCACGGCCATGTCATCAGCTTCAAGTTCGATTCGGCCTTGGTGCCGGACCTGCCCAAGCCGCGCCCGTACCGCGAAATCTTCGTGTATGGCCCGCGCGTGGAAGGTACCCACCTGCGCTTCGGTGCCGTCGCCCGTGGCGGCCTGCGCTGGTCGGATCGCCGCGAAGACTTCCGTACCGAAGTGCTGGGCCTGGTCAAGGCGCAGATGGTCAAGAACACCGTCATCGTGCCGGTCGGCGCGAAGGGCGGCTTCTTCGCCAAGATGCCGCCGGTGAACGGCGATCGCGATGCGATCTTCGCCAACGGCGTGGCCTGCTACAAGCTGTTCATCCAGGGCCTGCTGGACATCACCGACAACATCGTCAACAACAAGATCGTGCCGCCGGTGGATGTCGTGCGCCATGACATGGACGATCCGTACCTGGTGGTGGCCGCCGACAAGGGCACCGCGACCTTCTCCGACATCGCCAACGGCCTGGCCATCGCGCACGGCTTCTGGATGGGCGATGCGTTCGCCTCCGGCGGTTCGGTTGGTTACGACCACAAGGGCATGGGCATCACCGCGCGCGGCGCATGGGAGTCGGTCAAGCGCCACTTCCGTGCACTGGGCCGTGACAGCCAGACCCAGGACTTCACCGCGGTTGGCGTCGGCGACATGTCCGGCGACGTGTTCGGCAACGGCATGCTGCTGTCGCGCCACATCCGCCTGGTCGCTGCGTTCGACCACCGCCACATCTTCCTGGACCCGAACCCGGATGCAGCGACCACGTTCGTCGAACGTGAGCGTCTGTTCACCGTGCCGCGTTCGAGCTGGGCGGACTACGATGCCAAGCTGATCAGCAAGGGCGGCGGCGTGTATCCGCGCAGCCTGAAGTCGATCGAGATCACCCCGCAGGTGCGTGAAGCGCTGGGCCTGGACGAGAACGTCAAGGCGCTGTCGCCGAACGATCTGATGAGCGCGATCCTGAAGGCACCGGTCGACCTGCTGTGGAACGGCGGCATCGGTACCTACGTGAAGGCTGCCAGCGAGCAGCACAGCGATGTCGGCGACCGCGCCAACAACGCCCTCCGCGTGAATGGTGGCGAGCTGCGCTGCAAGGTGGTGGGCGAGGGCGGCAACCTGGGCATGACCCAGCTGGGCCGCATCGAAGCTGCCCAGGCCGGCGTGCTGCTCAACACCGACTTCATTGACAACTCGGCCGGTGTGGATACCTCCGACCACGAAGTCAACATCAAGATCCTGCTCAACGATGTGGTGCGGGCCAAGAAGCTGACCGTCGAGCAGCGCAACAAGCTGCTGGCGTCGATGACCGACGAAGTCGCCGCGCTGGTGCTCAATGACAACTACCGCCAGAACCAGGCCCTGAGCCTGATGGAGCGGATGGCGGTCAAGCGCCTGGGGTCCAAGCAGCACTTCATCCGTACCCTGGAACAGCAAGGCCTGCTGGATCGCCAGATCGAGTTCCTGCCGTCCGACGCCGAGCTGTCCCAGCGCAAGGCACGCGGCCAGGGCCTGACCCGTCCGGAACTGTCGGTGCTGCTGTCCTATTCCAAGCTGGTGGCGTTCGCGCAGCTGCTGGATTCGGACATTCCGGAAGATCCGTACCTGTCCAAGGAGCTGCAGCGTTACTTCCCGACCCCGTTGCAGAAGAAGTACGCCGACGCGATGGAGCGTCACCGCCTGAAGCGCGAAATCATCGCCACGGCCGTGACCAACCAGACCATCAATCGCATGGGCGCCACCTTCCTGATGCGCATGCAGGAAGACACCGGCCGCTCCATTGCCGAGGTCGCCAAGGCCTACACCATCAGCCGCGAAACGCTGGACGCACGCGCGCTGTGGGCGCAGATCGATGCCCTCGACGGCACACTGCCGGAGTCGGTGCAGATCGACGCGCTGGAAGTGATCTGGAAGCTGCAGCGTTCGTTCGTACGCTGGCTGCTGTCGCGCCCGGGCCCGATGCCGGGCATCACCGAGGCGGTCAACCGCTACCAGGGTCCGTTCAACGACATCCGTGTTGCTTCGGGTGTGCTGCCGGATTCGCAGCGTCCGACCTACGAAGCCCTGGTGGCCGAGTGGAAGGAAAAGGGCCTGCCGTCGGCGCTGGCACAGCAGCTGGCCGAACTGCACTTCCTGGAACCGGCGTTCGACATCATCGAACTGGCCCGTACCCGCAAGCTGAAGCCGGTGGATGTCTCCAAGATCCACTTCCGCCTGGGCGACGCCCTGCAGCTGCCGTGGCTGTTCGAGCAGATCGACGCGCTGGAGGTCAACGGCCGCTGGCACGCGGTGGCACGTGGCGTGCTGCGCGACGAACTGGCCGCACACCACCGCAGCCTGGCCGGCCAGGTGCTGGCCACCAAGGGCAGCACCGCTGAAGCCAAGGTGGCCGCGTGGATCGGTCGAGACGACAGCAGCCTGCGCTTCACCCTGGCGATGCTGGCCGAACTGGCCGAGCAGAAGACCCTGGACTACCCGACCGTTTCGGTCGCGGTGCAGCGCCTGGGTCAGCTCGCTGCCCACGGCGCGTAAGTGATGTAGTGCCAGGCCACGCCTGGCATGCGTGAACCGGAACGGCCCCGCGAAAGCGGGGCCGTTTTTTCTTGCGGACGACCGCCGGGCATGGCCCGGCGCTACCGATGTACGGCGGAGCAGGTAGCGCCAGGCCATGCCCGGCGAGCGCAGCGGCGCTCGGTTATGCTCTCCACCGAGCCTTCCCCCGGATCCACCGATGAGCGACACCCCCCGCATCGCTTTCCTGGCCAGTACCACCGAAGCTGCACAGATGGCCCGCGCAGCGATGGTCTCGCGCTATGGCGACCACGCCCCGGACCAGGCCGACGTGCTGTGCCCGCTCGGCGGCGATGGCTTCATGCTGCAGACCCTGCATCGTCACGGACACCTGGGCAGGCCGGTATTCGGGATGAAGCTGGGCACGGTGGGTTTCCTGATGAACCAGTACCGCGGCGACGACGACGTGCATGCGCGTATCGCCCGTGCCGAGCCGGCCCACCTGCGCCCGCTGGAAATGATGGCGCTGACCGAATCGGGTACCACCACCGGGTCGCTGGCCTACAACGACGTCTCGCTGCTGCGCCAGACCCGGCAGGCGGCGCACATCGGCATCGACCTCAATGGCCAGGAGCGGGTGGGCGAACTGATCGGCGATGGCGTGCTGGTGGCCACCCCGGCCGGAAGCACCGCCTACAACTATTCCGCACATGGGCCGGTACTGCCGCTGGGCTCGCACACCATCGCCCTGACGCCGCTGGCCCCCTATCGCCCGCGACGCTGGCGCGGCGCCATCCTCAAGGCCGACACCGAAGTGCGCTTCCGCGTGCTCGATCCCTACAAGCGTCCGGTCAGCGTCACTGCCGATTCGCACGAGACCCGCGATGTGGTCGAAGTGACGATCCGTGAGTCGCGCGAGCACCGGGTGACCCTGCTGTTCGACCCGGAGCACAACCTCGAAGACCGGATCCTGAGCGAACAGTTCGTTTTTTGACGACAATAGGCGGCCGGCACTGCCGACCGCTTGAAGGACCCCACCGATGGGCGACAACTCCCCCCGTTTGCTGACCGTCGCGGTGACCTCGCGTGCGCTGTTCGACCTGGAAGAAAGCCATGCGCTGTTCGAAAGCGATGGCGTGGCCGCCTATGCCGAGTACCAGCGCCAGCACGAGGACGACATCCTCGGGCCGGGCGTGGCCTTCCCGGTGGTGCGCAAGCTGCTGGCGCTGAACCAGGGCGCTAGTCCCGAGAACCCGCGCGTGGAAGTGATCCTGCTGTCACGCAACTCGGCCGATACCGGCCTGCGCATCTTCAATTCCATCCAGCACTACGGGCTGGGCATCATCCGCGCGACCTTCACCGCCGGTGAGCCGACCTGGCCGTACGTGAAGCCGTTCGGCACCGACCTGTTCCTGTCGGCCAATCCGGAATCGGTGCGCAGCGCGCTTCGCCATGGCATCGCCGCGGCGACCATCCTGCCCAAGCCGCCGGGTGAGACCGCTGCCGCTGCCGCCGACCAGATCGACATCACCCGCCCGGCCGGGCAGCTGCGCATCGCCTTCGATGGTGATGCGGTGATCTTCGGGGACGAGAGCGAGCGCATTTCGCGCGAGCAGGGCGTGGAAGCCTTTGGCCGGCACGAACGCGAGCGTGCACGCGAGCCACTCAGTGGCGGTCCATTCCGCGGTTTCCTCTCTGCGCTGCACACGCTGCAGGAAGTGTTCCCGGCCGGCGACAGCGCGCCCATCCGCACGGCGCTGGTGACCGCGCGTTCTGCACCGGCGCATGAGCGGGTGATCCGCACCCTGCGCGAATGGGGCGTGCGCCTGGACGAGGCGCTGTTCCTAGGGGGGCGGCACAAGGGCCCGTTCCTGCAGGCATTCGGTGCCGACATCTTCTTTGACGATTCGCAGCACAACATCGACAGTGCGCGTGAACACGTAGCCGCCGGCCACGTGCCGCATGGTGTCGCCAACGAAGGGTGAGGTGGTAGCGCCGGGCCATGCCCGGAGAGAGCATCGGCGCCCATGGAAACGCCGGGCATGGCCCGGCGCTACCGGTTACGGGCTGCCTGACATCCCCAGCTGCAGGTCCACCACCTTCCAGCGCAGGCCCTGCGGTTCCAGCACTACCTTCAACGGAGGCTGGCCGGGGCCGCGATCGACGTCGACCACGAAGCGGTCCAGGGCTTCGAAGTGGTGTTCGGCGTTCTTCAGCGGTCGCGCCGGCTCGGTTGCACCCAAGGCCTCGCCGCCCTGCAGTTCGTTGCGGCCGCGCTTCCACAGGACGTGGCCCTGCAACATCGCGCCGATGCCGGTGGGCGTGACCATCGTGTCCACCGCGGCGCCACCCAACTGATCACCCAGCCCGTACAGCAGGGCACCGAAGGGACTGGCAGCCACCTCGGGGCCGGCCTGGCGCACCAGGTAGTCATTGAGCTGGGCGCGCAGGCTGGTACGCACGCGTGGGAAATCCACGTAGCGCTCCAGACGGGCGGTGTCCCGTTGTTCGATGGCCTTGGACAGGCCATGCACGGTCAGGTAGGGGCCGCCGAACCACCAGGCGGCCACCACAGCGATCAGCAGAACGAGGATGCCAATGAGCTTCTTCATGCTGCACAGCCTGCCGCAAGTACGGTTGCCGGTGGTGAACGGCGGGTGATCCCAGCGATGCCACCGGCGCCGGTCAGAACTCCAGATCCAGTGCAGCGCACAGGTAGTCCACGAACGGGCCGAGCGCCGCCAGGTCCTTGCCGAGCGTGGACAGCAGGCGCGGGCCGGTCATCGTGGCATCGTCCAGCGAACGCCACATCACCCAGTTGCGGTGCTTGAGGTCATCAATGAAGTCGAAGTCAGCCGGGAAGCCGCGCGGTGGGCGCACCAGCTTCTCGGTTTCCTCGAAGTCGAAACGCCTGCGCAGCGCCGGTGCGTGCGCAGCCGCCTTCCAGCTGCCCGGGTTGTCGAGGATGAAGTGGCGGACGCGGCGCTGGGTTTCCGGTTCGGGATGCCACAGCCCGGCACCGACGAAGCTCTCGCCCGGCTGCAGGTGCACGTAGAACGAGGGCGCGGCCACTTCACGGCGGCGCTCATGGAACAGGCGCGCACCCTGCCAGGTCTTGTAGGGCGATTTATCGTTGGAGAAACGCGCGTCGCGGTGGATGCGGAACAACGAGCCGCCCACACCACGCGTGTCTGCGCGGAAGTGTCCGCTGACCTCGGCCAGGGCCGGCTGCAGGTCGCCCAGCAGGCGCAGGAACGGCTGCCGCACGTGGTCTTCGTACTGCTGGCGATGGTCGTTGAACCAGGTCTTGTCGTTGTGCAGCGCCAGGCTGCGCAGGAACTTGAAACTGGCATCGGAAAAATAGGTGCTCACAGGTCCTCCTGCAGGTGCTGGCCCCAGTCACGCAGCGATTGCAGCAGCGCGGCGCGGCGGGCATCGTCGGGCGCCTCGGCTGCCAGCGCGTCGAGCTGCTGCTGGAACTGGGCCAGGTTGAGTTCGCCCATGCCTTCCTCACCGAACAGGCGCTGGCGGCGATAGGCTTTCCAGCGCTCGCGTTCTTTCGGTGCGAGGCTGTCGGGATGATTGCGGGCGCGATAGCGGAACAGCAGTTCCGGCAGGCGCGGATCGCGGAAGCGGCCTTCCAGCGCGGCCAGCTGCTCGGCGGGCGTGGTCCGTGCCAGTGCCAGCAGCGGCTTGTCGCCGGCGCCGAGGAAGCCGTCGTACAGCGATGCATCCACATCGGAAACGCTCGCCGCGCGCGGCTGGTTGTAGACCTGGCGCGCCTTCTCGGCCAACTGCGGCGCGAACGCGCGCAGGCGTTCGGCCTTGGCTTCGATCGCCGCCACGTCCAGCCCGAGTCGTGCGTGGTCATCAGCGCGCAGGTGGTTCCAGGCCACCAGCGCCGGCACCTTGTTCAGGTGCACTTCCTTCAACGGCACCCGGGCCACGCCTTCGGGCAGTTCGCTGGCGCGCAGGTACAGGCGCTGGGCGATCACTTCGGCGGGCAGTTCCAGCAGGTCATCGATGTCGCCGTCGAGATCGAACACGATCACCCGGTTGTTGATGGTCGGATGTACCGCCAGCGGCAACACCGGTGCCGCGCACAGGCGGCTGGCCGGGTAGCGCATCGAGATATGCAGCACCGGCTTCAATGCAGTGATGTCGAGCAGGCTGCCGACGAAACGCTTGTCGCGCAGCTTCAGCGCGTAGTCCCACAGGCGCGGCTGCGACTGCTTGAACAGGCGCGCCATGCCGATCGTCGCGCGCACGTCCGACAGCGCTTCGTGGGCATCGCCCTCGCGCACGCCGTTGGCCTCGGCCAGATGCTCCAGCTTGAACGAGGTGGCGCCGTCCTCGCGCTTGGGCCAGTGGATGCCGTCCGGGCGGATGGCATGCATCAGCCGCAGCATGTCCAGCAGGTCCCAGCGCGAGTTGCCGTTGCGCCACTCGCGTTCGTACGGGTCGTGGAAGTTGCGGAACAGGCCGTAGCGGATGAACTCGTCGTCGAAGCGCAGGGTGTTGTAGCCCAGTGCGCAGGTACCGGGACGCGAGAGCTGCTCGTTGATGCGATCGAACGCGTCGGCTTCGCTGATGCCTTCAGCCAGCGCCTGCTGCGGAGTGATGCCGGTGACCATCGTCGCCATCGGCGAGGGCAGCAGATCATCGGCTGGGCGAACGAAGAAGCTGACCGGCGTATCGATCTCATTGAGGTCGCTGTCGGTACGGATTGCCGCGTACTGGGAGATACGGGTACGACGTGGATCCTGGCCGAAGGTTTCCAGGTCGTAGAACAGGAAGCTGTCGGCCATCAGTGCGCGCCCTCCAGCACCGGCAGCTGCGCATGGATCTGCGCCTGCAGTGCGTTCCAGTCGATGTTGTCCAGGGTGTCGTGGCCTGCGGTGGCGGCGATCAGCATCGCGCGCTGGAGGTCGGTGCGGCGCAGTGCCTCGGCATAGGGCGTGTGCAGGAACGTCACCATCGTGTAGTGCGGGACGAAACGCGTGGGCCAGCGCCGCTGCAGTTCCTGTTCCAGCTCACGCTGCAGCAGGAAGGCCGGATCAGCCACCCTGTCACGCATCTCTAGATAGTTTTCCAGCGCCATCTGCTGGATCGCACGCGCGTTCGGCTTGCGCTCGGCCTCGAATGCGGCGAACGCACTCTGCAGGTCGTCCGCCTCCATCAGATGGCGGGCCAGCGCCACGCAGTCCTCGAACGCGCAGTTCATGCCCTGGCCGTGGAACGGCACCATCGCATGCGCGGCGTCACCGATCAGCACGGCACGTGCCTGCTGGTGCCAGCGTTGCAGGGTGAGGGTGCCGAGCAGGCCGGGCGGATGCTGCTCCCAGTCTGCACGCAGGTTGGGAATCAGCGGCAGGGTATCGGCGAACTCACGCGCGAACAGCGCTTCGGCCTGGGCGCCGGTGGTGACCGTAGCGAAGCTCGGATCGCCATCGTTGGGCAGGAACAGGGTGACGGTGAAGGTGCCCTCGTGGTTGGGCAGGGCGATGCACATGTAGTGGCCACGCGGCCAGATATGCAGGGCATTGCGCTCGATGCGGAAGCCGCCATCGTCGCTCGGCGGAATCTCCAGTTCCTTGTAGGAATGGTCGAGGAAGGCAATGTCCTCGCCCAGCGGTTCGCGCCGGTTCATCGCCGCACGCAGCGCCGAGCCGGCGCCATCGGCACCCACCAGCGTATCGAAGCGGATATCGTGCGGGCTGTCGTCACGATCATCGATGAAGCGTGCGTAGCCGGCATCGAAATCGACGGTGTGCAGGCGGCGGTGGAAATGCACGGTGGCGCCGGCCTGCTCGGCCAGTTCCAGCAGCGTGGTATTCAGGTCGCTGCGATGGATCGACCAGATCACTTCGCTGTCGTCGCGACCATAACGCTGCAGCTGCGGCTCGCCCTCGCGCGGATGCACCATGCGCCCGCGCATCATCACCGCCCGCGCCATCACTTCGTCTTCCACGCCGGCCTGGCGCAACGCGTTGCGCCCGCGCTCGGCCAGGGCCAGGTTGATCGAACGGCCGCTTTCGTAATCGGCGATGCGCGGATCGCCACGGCGTTCGTACAGGGTGATGCGCCAGCCCTGCCGTGACAGCAGGATGGCCAGCAGGGATCCGGCCAGGCCGGCGCCGACAATGCTCAGCGAGCGGGATGCATGTGCGATCAACGAACTGTCCAGCAGTAGGGGAGGGCGGCTTACAGGCCAGCCCAGGCTTCCACTTCCTCGACGAAGTGGTGCACGTCGAGGTAGCGGTTGTAGAGCGGGGTGGGCGAGATGCGGATGACGTCCGGTTCGCGCCAGTCACCCAGCACGCCGATGGCGCGCAGGTGTTCGAACAGGGCGCGTCCACGCTCGCGGCCACCGATCACCCGCAGCGACAGCTGGCAGCCGCGGCGCTCCGGCTCGGCCGGGGTGACGATTTCCAGCACCTGCGGCAGGCGCGCGCGTACCAGTGCGTCGAGCATGCCGGTCAGTGCCAGCGACTTGCTGCGCAGCGATTCCATGCCAGCGCGTTCGAACAGGTCCAGCGATGCCCGCAGCGGTGCCAGGCCGAGGATCGGCGGGTTGCTCAGCTGCCAGCCCTCGGCACCGACCGCCGGCGTGAACTGCGGTGCCATCTGGAAGCGGGTGGCTTCGTCGTGGCCCCACCAGCCGGCAAAGCGCGGCAGCGTGGTGTCGCGATGATGGCGCTCGTGCACGAAGGCACCGGCCACTGCGCCGGGGCCGCTGTTGAGGTACTTGTAGTGGCACCACACGGCAAAATCCGGCGCGATGTCATGCAGGCGCAGCGGCAGGTTGCCGACCGAGTGCGCCAGGTCGAAGCCGATGCGCGCACCTTGCAGGCGAGCGGCGCGGGTGATCGCATCGAGGTCGAAGGCCTGGCCGCTGCGGTATTGCACGCCGGGCCACAGCACCAGCGCCAGGCGCGGACCGTGCGCGGCGATCGCGCGTTCGATGGCGGCCATCGAGATCGTGCCGTTGGCTTCATCCGGCTGCACCTCCACCAGGCAGTCGGCCGGGTCGAAGCCATGGAAGCGGATCTGTGCCTCCACCGCATGGCGGTCGGTCGGGAACGCACCGGCTTCCATCAGGATCACCGGGCGTTCGGCCGTTGGCCGGTAGAAGCTGACCATCATCAGGTGCAGGTTCACGCTCAGCGTGTTCATTGCCACCACTTCGCTTGGCAGCGCACCGACCACGCGGGCCAGCTGTGCGCTGACCAGGCGGTGGTACGACAGCCATTGGGTCGGCCCGGTGAAGTGGCCTTCCACCGCCAGTTCGCCCCACTGCTTCATCACTTCCTGCACTGCAGCCTGTGCGCCGCGCGGCTGCAGGCCCAACGAGTTGCCGACGAAGTAGGTCTGCTCACCGCCACCGTGGCGCGGAATCAGGAATTCCTGCCGCAACGGCCGCAGCGGATCGGCGGCATCAAGGGCAATGGCGTGTGTGCGGCTGAGCAGGTCGGACATGGTCGGGCAACAGGCTGCAACGGGGTTGCCAGTGTAGCGCCTGGGGCATGCATGATGCCTCGCGGTACGCTCGCCGGGCATGGCCCGGCGCTACCCGGAGGTCGCGTGCTTGGGTAGCGCCGGGCCATGCCCGGCGAACGATCAATCCACTGGCGCCGGCAACGGATCCACGTGGCCGCACGCGCTGCAGGTGCGCAGTTCCAGGCTGGCCTGGTAGTGCGCGAACACCTTCGGCAGGTCGGTCTCGATGTTCTGCAGCGTGAAGTACTCTTCGTGCAGCTTGTGGTTGCAGCGTTCGCAATGCCAGATCACGCCGTCACGTTCATGCGGCAGGCGCTTGCGCTCGACCACCAGGCCGATGCCACCGGGCGGGCGCCGCGGTGAGTGCGGCACCTTGCCCGGCAGCAGGAAGATTTCGCCGGCACGGATCGGGATATCGCGCACCGCGCCATCCTCCTGCACCTTCAGCACCATCTCGCCTTCCAGCTGGTAGAACCACTCCGGGCCTTCGTCGTAGTGGAAATCGGTGCGGCTGTTCGGCCCGCCGACCACCATCACGATGAAATCGCCGTTGTCGATCATCTTGTTGCCGACCGGCGGCTTCAACAGATGCCGGTTTTCCTCGATCCAGCCCAGCAGGTTGATGGGGGAGGCAAGCATGGGGGTGTCCGTAAGGGAGGGTCAGTCGCGCCGGCCGCGGCGCGGAACGTAGGACAGGGCCTTCTCGTAGGCCGGCTGCAGTTCTTCAGGTGCGCCCACGTCGATGCCCATTTCGCGCACGCGGCCGTCCTTCAGGCTGTACACCCAGCCGTGCACCATCAGCTTCTGGCCGCGGGCCCAGGCGTCCTGCACGATCGTCGAACGGCAGGCGTTGACCACCTGCTCGATCACGTTCAGTTCGCACAGGCGGGCATGCTTCAGCTCCGGCTCCTCGATCGCATCCATGATCGCGGCGTGCTTCTGTGCCACGTCACCGACATGGCGCAGCCAGTTGTCGGCCAGGCCCACCCGCGTGTTGTTCAGGCTGGCGTGCACGCCGCCGCAGCCGTAATGGCCAACGATCAGGATGTGCTTCACCTTCAGTTGGTCCACGGCGTACTGGATCACGCTGAGGCAGTTCAGGTCGGTATGCACCACCACGTTGGCCACGTTGCGATGCACGAACACCTCACCCGGGGCCATGCCGATGATCTGGTTGGCCGGCACGCGCGAATCGGAACAGCCGATCCACAGGTATTCCGGATGCTGCTGCTTGGCCAGCTGATGGAAGAAGTCAGGATCTTCCTTCTCGATCCGGTCAGCCCATTCGCGGTTGTTCTGCAGCAGCTTGTGGATGTCTTTCATGTTCGGGGTCCCTGACGTCGGGTGGGGGCAAGGCGCGGCCGTTCTGGTCGCGTCGTCGCGGGAAACAGAGCGCTCAGCTGCCTGCGGCGGCTTCGTCGCGATACCGGCGCATCCACTGCGCCAGTTCGGTGGAATGGGGATTGTCCAGGCGTTCCAGTTCGGCCATCACCGCCTGCTGGTTGGCCTCGGGGTGGTTCTGGCTCAGCTTCAGCGTCAGCTGCACCTGTTCGACGGTAAAACGGAAGCCGACGATGCCGCGCAGCTGGCGGCGGTGGTCGTCACGCTCGGGTTCGAACCGCCAGTCCTGGCCGACGCTGGCTTCGAAGTGGTCGCCGGTATCGCTGACCAGCTGGGCCAGGGCATCGGTATCGTCGAAGGGCTGCAACTGGCCGCGCAGCTCGGCGGCGGCGTAGTTCCAGGTGGGCACCCGTGCCATCGGTTCCTTGTCCGGATACCAGCTGGCCGATACATAGCCATGCGGCCCCTCCACCAGCACCTTGGCCGCACCGCTGTGGCGTGCCTGCGGGTTGGCAAGGGCCCAGTGGCCGCGCAGCTCGATGTGGTCGCCGTCGCGCTGGTACAGCACCGGCAGCCGGGTCAGTTCCGGCAGGCCATCGCCACCGGCGGTCAGCACGGTGACGAACGGATCACGCGCCAGCAGGCGATCCAGCCACAGCAGGTCGGTCTCGGCGAAAGCGCGCGGGGTGAACATCGGTTGGCCTCAGGCGCGGCTGCCAAGCGACTGCACCATGCGCCCGCGCAGGCCTTCGTCGTTGCCTGCCTGCGGTGGCTGCACTTCATGCAGCGAGAAGCCGCGCACCAGCGCATCTTCTTCATCCAGGCCGTCGTACTCGACGAACTCGGCATCGAACAGCTGCGAGCGTGCAGTGTCTTCGCTGTCGTAGCTCAGCGTATTGCCATCGCTGTCCAGCACTTCGGCAGTGCCGGCCTCGCGGATGCGCAGGCGCGCCCAGATCAGGGTGTTGCCGAGGCTGGCCAGCCACCAGCTGTCGCGGACGTGGGAAAGGTCGTTCATGTGTGTCTTACCAGAGCGAGGCCAGCCAGAGCAGGGCAGCCATGCCCAGTCCGGCCAGCAGGGTCAGCAGCGATACCCAGGCGGGCGTCGCCAGCCCGGACAGCGAGCGGTCCGGCTGGGTGCGGTATTCGCGCCGCAGCAGCCAGCCCAGCGCATCGGGCTTGAGGAAGGCGCCACTGCCGAAGCGCTGCGCCAGCGCCGGATGGCGATCGCGCACATGCACCAGGGTCAGCGGCCAGAAAATCACGAAGGCACTGAACCCGGCCACTGCAACGCCGACGAAACACAGGGCGAAGAACAGGGTCATGGGGGCAGTACCTCCGTGGTCGTGCGTGTGGGCTTAGAAGTCCGCGCTGCCCGGGGCGCGCGGGTAGGGGATCGCATCGCGGATGTTGGACAGGCCGCAGACGTACACCACCAGGCGCTCGAAGCCCAGGCCGAAGCCGGCGTGCGGTACCGAGCCGTAGCGGCGGAAATCGCGGTACCAGCTGTAGTGCTCGCGATCCAGGCCGAACTGCGCCATGCGTGCATCCAGCACGTCCAGGCGCTCTTCGCGCTGGCTGCCACCGATGATCTCGCCGATGCCCGGGGCCAGCACGTCCATCGCCGCGACGGTCTTGCCGTCATCGTTCAGGCGCATGTAGAAGGCCTTGATGTGCTCGGGGTAGTTGGTCACCACCACCGGGCGACCGACGTGTTCCTCGGTCAGCCAGCGCTCGTGCTCGGTCTGCAGGTCCAGGCCCCATTCGACCGGGAAGTCGAACTTCTTTCCGGACTTCTGCAGCAGGCTGACCGCATCGGTGTAATCGATGCGTTCGAACGGCGCGTTGATGAAGTCTTCCAGCTTGGTGATCGCGTTCTTGTCCACGCGCTCGGCGATGAAGGCCAGGTCGTCGCCGCGCTCGTTGAGCACCGCGCGGAACAGGTACTTCAGGAATTCCTCGGCCAGGCGTGCGTCTTCGGCCAGGTCGGCGAAGGCGATTTCCGGCTCGATCATCCAGAACTCCGCCAGGTGGCGGGTGGTGTGGCTGTTCTCGGCGCGGAAGGTCGGGCCGAAGGTGTACACCTTGCTCAGCGCCAGGCAGTAGGCCTCGACGTTCAGCTGGCCGGACACGGTCAGGAAGGTTTCCTTGCCGAAGAAGTCGCGGCTGAAGTCGATCCCGCCCTGGGCGTCACGCGGCAGGTTCACCATGTCCAGGGTGGACACGCGGAACATCTGGCCGGCGCCTTCGGCGTCGGAGGTGGTGATGATCGGGGTGCTGATCCAGTTGAAGCCGTTCTCGTGGAAGAAGCGGTGCACAGCCTGGGCCAGGCAGTTGCGGATGCGGGTGACCGCGCCGAACAGGTTGGTGCGCGGGCGCAGGTGCGCCACTTCACGCAGGAACTCCGGCGTCATCGGCTTGGGCTGGATCGGGTAGGTGAGCGGGTCTTCGACCCAGCCGACCACCTCGACCGCGCTGGCCTGGATCTCGAACGACTGGCCCTTGCCCTGCGACTTCACCAGCGTGCCGGTGGCCACCAGCGAGCAGCCGGTGGTCAGGCGCTTGATCTCGTCGAAGTTGGCCAGCGCGTCGCCGGCCACGACCTGGATCGGGGCGAAGCAGGAGCCGTCGGTGACATTCACGAAAGCCAGATTTGCTGAACCGCGCACCGTGCGCACCCAACCGCGTACCGTGACTTCGCCACCTTCCGGGATCTTCCCGGCAAGCGCATGTTCAACGCTGACCACCGTCATGACTTGAATCCTCTGCTGATCGACTCGATCTATGAACACGGGAGTTTACCGGTTGCAGCGTTCTGCTTGCGAGGCATTTCTGCGGTCATCGGCTCCCTATAATGTCCCGGTACCTCTGGAGTGATCCACCATGGCTGTCAGCCTGACCCCTATTGCCTTCGAGCGCGTGCAGCGCTTTGTCGCCCAGACCCCCGGCGCGCTGGGCCTGCGTTTTGGCGTGACCAAGACCGGCTGCTCGGGCTGGGGCCACATCACCGACCTGGCCCGCGACGAGCGCGCGGACGACACCGTGTTCGACCAGGACGGGGTGAAGATCTATGTCGACGCCAAGAGCCTGGCCCTGGTGGACGGCACCGTGATCGACTTCGGCAAGCACGGCCTGAGCGAGACCTTCACGTTCAGCAACCCGAATGCCACCGCCGAGTGCGGCTGCGGCGAGAGCTTCACCACCGACGCCGACAAGGCCTGAGCCTCCCGCTCGGGCGGGTGCTGACCTTGGTCGGCACCGACGTTGGGGTGCCCCTTACCGTGGTCAATGGCGGTTGCGGCAGGCATCCCGGGCCAGCAACGCGCCGGCTATCGTCAGGCAGGCCGCCGCAAAGCTACCTGGCAACCCTGTGGCGTCGCGCAGAAGATGCATCAGCAGTGCCGCCACCAAGCTCAGAGAGCCCAGGGCCGTAGCGCCGCTGATCGGGCCGTTGCCCACACGGAACAAGCGTCCATCGTCGCGGTTGATCCAGTGCCGCATTCGTGTGAGTCGGTCCATGGCGGGACATTAGCGCAGAGGATCCAAGGATGGAACGTCCGGTTTTCCCCTATTCCCCCAACGCCTACGCCCTCTCCTTCGAAGAGGTCGACGGGATCTGTGACTGCTGCGGTCAGTCCCGGACGCTTCGTTACCGGGGGCCGTTCTACACACCTCTGCGTCCCGATTACCTGTGCCCCTGGTGTATCGCCGATGGCAGGGCAGCGGCCAGTTATGAGGGTGAATTCACCGGCTGGAGCGATATCGAGGGGGTGTCGCCGGACCCGGCCGATCCGCCACCGACCATTCCCCGCGGGCAGTTGCTGGAGATCTGCGAGCGCACCCCGGGTTACTCGTCCTGGCAGCAATCGGTCTGGCTGAGCCATTGTGAACGGCCCTGCGCCTTCCTCGGCTTTGCCGGCAGCGAGGACCTCCTGCCCATCCTCGACCAGGTCCGGCCGGACGTGGCCGAGGTCAACCCGCGCGACGCCGACTGGTTGCTGGAACACCTGAGCCGGGACGGGGAGATGGTTGGCTGCCTGTTCCAGTGCCTGCAATGCGGCCAGCACCGCCTGCATGTGGACCTGGGGTAGCCCGGGGCGGTTTCCGCGTTCGCCGGGCATGGCCCGGCGCTACCAGGTTCAGGTCGCTCTGCGGCTCGCCGGTTGCCCGGCAGCCCCATCTGCGCCATAATGCGCGGCTTCCTGCCTCCCTGGCAGGATCCCTTGCCCCACCGCGGTATCAACGGCGGGGGGCTGTCCGGCCGCAAGGCCACATCCGAAAGGTAGAAAAACATGAGTCGTCATTACGAAATCGTGTTCATGGTCCACCCGGACCAGAGCGAGCAGGTCCCGGCCATGATCGAGCGCTACAAGTCGCTGGTCGAGAACGGCAACGGCACCATCCACCGTCTGGAAGACTGGGGCCGCCGCCAGCTGGCGTACCCGATCCAGAACCTGGTGAAGGCGCACTACGTGCTGCTGAACATCGAAGTCGACCAGGCCGTGCTGACCGAGCTGACCGAAAGCTTCCGCTTCAACGACGCCGTCCTGCGCAACCTGGTCATCAAGCGTGACGAGGCTGACACCGAGCAGTCGCTGATCATGAAGAGCAAGGACGAGAAGGGCGACAAGCCCGAGCGTGGTGAGCGTCGTCGTCGTGATGACGAAGAAGGCGAAACCACCCCCGCCGCTGACAACGATGCCGGCGACGACGCCGCTTCGGCCGCCTAAGGAGCACTGACATGTCCAAGTTCTTCCGTCGCCGCAAGTTCTGCAAGTTCACGGCCGAAGGTGTCAAGGAGATCGACTACAAGGATCTCAACACCCTGCGCCAGTACCTGACCGAGAACGGCAAGATCGTGCCGAGCCGCGTCACCGGTACCAAGTCGAAGTACCAGCGTCAGCTGGCGACCGCCGTCAAGCGCGCTCGCTTCCTGGCCCTGATTCCGTACACCGACAACCACGACGTCTGATGCCGGCGGGGCAGCTTCGCGCTGCCCCCGCTGTGCCAGCTATTCGGACAGCCTTTGTTGCGGGGCCCGCGCCTCGCTAACGAATAACTTATCTGGAGCAATACCATGCAGCTGATCCTCCTGCAGAAAGTCACCAACCTCGGCAACCTGGGCGACCTGGTCGACGTGAAGCCGGGCTACGGCCGTAACTTCCTCGTGCCGCAGGGCAAGGCCGTTCCGGCCACCGAGAGCAACAAGGCCGAGTTCGAAGCCAAGCGCGCTGATTACGAAGCCAAGGCCCAGTCCATCCACGCTGAAGCCGAAGCCCGCAAGGCCAAGCTGGAAGGCGCGAGCGTGACCGTCGCCGCCAACGCTTCGACCGAAGGCAAGCTGTACGGCTCGGTCGGCGCGCGCGAAATCGCCGATGCCTTCACCGCTGCCGGCCTGGCGCTGAGCAAGAGCGAAGTCATCCTGGGCGAAGGCGCCTTCCGCAACATTGGCGAGTACGAAGTCCTGGTGCACCTGCACGCGGACGTCGAGACCACCGTCAAGGTCGTGGTTGAAGCCGAAAAGGCCTGATCCCACGCCGCAAGGCCTGGTATCACCAGAACGGGCGCCCGCAAGGGTGCCCGTTTTGTTTTGGGGCGGCCCGTCCGGCCGGGCCGGTGCTTGGCCTGCTGCGCCCGTGCCGACAGATCCTGGATGAATCCATGAAGATCAATGCGTTGGCCTCATTTTCCGGACCCGGGTCGGTTTACGGGGCGGCCCCCGGCAGAGCGGGGAAGCACGAGCGGGCGTGAGCGCTGAGCCTCCTCCCACGGTCATCCCGCCCGTGGAACATTGGCCCCGCTATACTCATTCCATTGCGTCACCCTTGGCCTTGTTGAATTCTTTTGAAATCAAGGGCTTGAGGTGCTGGCTGACCTGACATCCACTATGGCGGCGGCCGTAAGGCCCTTGCCCGGAACCCAATCACGCCATGCGTCTTTCCACGATCAAGCTGTCCGGCTTCAAGTCCTTCGTCGATCCGACCACCCTGCATCTGCCGACCAACATGACCGGCGTGGTGGGCCCCAATGGCTGCGGCAAGTCGAACATCATCGACGCGGTGCGTTGGGTCATGGGCGAAAGTTCGGCCAGCCGCCTGCGTGGTGACTCGCTCACCGACGTGATCTTCTCCGGTTCCAATGCCCGCAAGCCGGTCTCGCAGGCCACCGTCGAGCTGATCTTCGACAACTCCGACCACACGATCTCCGGCGAGTACGCCTCGTTCAACGAGATCTCGGTCAAGCGTACCGTCAGCCGTGACGGCAGCAGCAACTATTACCTCAACGGCACCAAGTGCCGTCGTCGCGACATCACCGACCTGTTCCTCGGCACCGGCCTGGGCCCGCGCAGCTACTCGATCATCGAGCAGGGCATGATCAGCCAGATCATCGAAGCGCGCCCGGAAGACCTGCGCGTGTACCTGGAAGAGGCCGCCGGCATCTCCAAGTACAAGGAGCGCCGCAAGGAAACCGAGACCCGCATCCGCCACACCCGCGAGAACCTGGACCGCCTTGGCGACCTGCGCGAGGAAATCACCAAGCAGCTCGAGCACCTCAAGCGGCAGGCCAAGCAGGCCGAGCAGTACCAGGCGTTGCAGGAAGAGCGCCGGGTCAAGGATGCGGAGTGGAAGGCGCTGGAATACCGTGGCCTGGATGGTCGCCTGTCCAAGCTGCGCGAAGGGCTGTCGCAGGAAGAAACCAAGCTGCAGCAGCTGATTGCCGACCAGCGCGACGCTGAGGCGCGGATCGAGACTTCCCGCGTGCGCCGCGAGGAGGCTGCCGACGCGCTCAATGCCGCGCAGGCCGAGGTCTACCAGGTGGGCAGCACGCTGGCCCGCCTCGAACAGCAGATCCAGCACCAGCGCGAACTGTCGCAGCGCCTGCACAAGGCGCGCGATGAAACCCGCCAGGCATTGGCCGAACTGGGCCAGCACATCAGCGGCGACGAGGCCAAGCTGATGGTGCTGCGCGAAGCGGTCGATGCGGCTACCCCGCAGCTGGAAGCGCTGCAGGAAGAAAACGAGATCAAGCAGGAAGGCCTGCGTGAGGCCGAAGCGCGGTTGTCCGATTGGCAGCAGCGTTGGGAGCAGCACACCTCGCAGAGCTCGGAAGCCTCGCGCGCCGGCGAGGTCGAGCGCACCCGCGTGGACTACCTGGACAAGCAGATCCTTGATGCCGATCGTCGCCGCGAAGCGCTGGCGGCCGAACGTGCCGGGCTGGACGTGGATGCACTGGATGAAGTCTTCGAGCAGCTGCACCTGCAGCACGATACGCAGAAGACCGCGCTGGATGAGCTGACCGAGCAGGTCGAGGAGCGCAAGCACGGTGTCGCCGCCGTGCAGGAGCAGCAGCGCAACGGGCAGAACGAGCTGGCCGAGCTGCGCAAGCAGGTCAATGGCCTGCGCGGGCGCCTGTCTTCGCTGGAAACCCTGCAGCAGGCTGCACTCGGCCAGGAGCAGGGCGCGGCGGTGGCGTGGCTGAAGTCGCGTGGGCTGGATTCGGCCGCGCGCGTAGGTGAGCGCCTGGATGTTGATGCGGGTTGGGAAAACGCAGTGGAAAGCGCGCTCGGTCAATTGATCGAAGGCGTGCTGGTCGACGACCCGGCCAGCCTGGTCGATGCGTTGGGTGAGCTGGGCGAAGGCCGCATCGCGCTGGTTGCCAATGACGGTGCGGACCTGAAGGTCGCGCCGACCTCGCTGGCTGCACGTGTGCGTGGACCAGCGCCGATCCGGCGCCTGCTTGCGCGCCTGCACGGCGCGCGTGACCTTGCCGAAGCCAATGCACTGCAGGCCAGCCTGCCCGAGGGCGATTCCATCATCACCCAGGGCGGTGAACGCCTGGGCGAGGGCTGGGTGCGCGTGTCGCGCTCCGGCGCCGCCAAGCAGGGCGCGCTGCTGCGCGAACGCGAAATCAACGAACTGCGCGAGCAGATCGAGCAGCTGCAATCGCGCGAAGCCGAACTGGAAGAACAGCTGGCCGGTTTCCGCGAGCACCTGTTGGCCGCCGAACAGCAGCGCGAGGATGCGCAGCGTGCGCTGTACCTGGCGCACCGCGCGGTGTCCGAACTGGCCGGCCAGCTGCAGGGCCAGCAGGGCAAGGTCGAGGCGGCACGTACGCGCATCGACCGTATCGAAGGCGAGCTCAGCCAGTTGCTGGAGACCCTGGACATCAATCGCGAGCAGGCGCGTGAAGCGCGTGCGCGGTTGGAGAATGCGGTCAACAGCATGGGTGACCTGGAGTCGAACCGGCAGGGCCTGGAGGGCGAACGCCGTCAGTTGACCGAGGCGCGTGATCTGGCCCGCGACGCCGCCCGTGCGGTACGCGAGCGCTCGCACGCGTTGGCCCTGACCCTGGAATCACAGCGCGCCCAGGTGGCGTCGTTGAGCCAGGCGCTGGAACGCATGAGCACCCAGCGCGGCCAGCTTGATGCACGCCTGGGCGAACTGCATTCGCAGCTGGACGAAGGCGATACCCCGGTCGAATCGCTGCAGGCCGAGCACCAGAACGCGCTGGAAGAGCGTGTCCGTGCCGATCGCGTGCTGACCGAAGCGCGCACGTTGCTGGATGGCATCGATGCCGAACTGCGCAACTACGAGCAGACCCGCCACCAGCGCGACGAGCAGGCGCTGTCCCAGCGCGAGCGCATCTCGCAGCGCAAGCTGGACCAGCAGGCGCTGGTACTCAGTGCTGAAACCCTGCAGGGCGCAGTGGAGAAGGCCGGTTTCGTGCTGCAGGATGTGATCAACGCGCTGCCCGAAGAGGCCCGCCTGGGCGACTGGGAGCAGGCGGTGCACCAGATCGACGGTCGCATGCGCCGGCTGGAGCCGGTCAACCTGGCCGCGATCCACGAGTATGGCGAAGCCTCGCAGCGCTCGGAGTATCTGGATGCCCAGCACGTGGACCTGACCACCGCGCTGGAGACCCTGGAAGATGCGATCCGCAAGATCGACCGCGAAACCCGGGGCCGCTTCAAGGACACCTTCGACCGTGTCAACGCTGGTGTGCAGGCGCTGTATCCGCGCCTGTTCGGTGGCGGCCACGCCTACCTGGAGCTGACCGGCGAAGATCTTCTCGATACCGGCGTGACCATCATGGCGCGTCCCCCGGGCAAGCGCGTGTCGAGCATCTCGCTGCTGTCCGGCGGCGAAAAGGCGATGACCGCCGTGGCGCTGGTGTTTGCGATCTTCCAGCTCAACCCGGCACCGTTCTGCCTGCTGGACGAGGTGGACGCGCCGCTGGATGAAGCCAACGTCGGCCGCCTGGCCAACATGGTCAAGGAAATGAGCGAGAAGGTGCAGTTCCTGTTCGTCAGCCACAACAAGGCCACGATGGAAGCGGCGCACCAGTTGTCGGGCGTGACGATGCGCGAGCCGGGAGTCAGCCGCCTGGTCAGCGTGGACCTGGAAGAAGCCGCGCGATTGGCGGGCGCGGCCTGACGTGCCATCCTAGTTACCTGAATGAACTAGCCGGAGAACCTAACGAATGTCCGACACGGCACTGTTGCGCATCGGCATCCTGGCCGCCGGCCTGCTGTTGGTCGCTGCGATCTTCCTGTTTGGCCGCCCGAAAAAGAAGCCCCAGGGCCGTCGCCTCGATAGCGCCGAACCGATCAGCGGCGAGCGTCGCGAGCCGGTGCTGGGCGAGGATGGCGTGCCTGTGGCCGGCGACCGCGTCGAGCCTGGCATGGGCGAGACGGTCGAGCAGGCCGAACTGGGGTTGCCCGATGTCGATGGCGCGGCCAGCGACCTGGGCAAGCGCGCGACGCAGGATTTCGACAAGATCGTTTCGCTGTTCGTGGCCGCCCGCGCCGGTGAGCAGCTGCGCGGCGAAGACATCGTCGTGGCAGCGGAGAAGACCGGCCTGGTGTTTGGCCACATGAATGTCTTCCACCGGCTGGTGGAGGGGCATCCCGAGCGAGGCCCGATTTTCTCGATGGCCAGCATCATGAAGCCGGGCAGCTTCGACATGGGCAACATCCGCGCCATGGAAACCCCGGCCATCGCCTTCTTCCTGACCCTGCCGGCACCGCTGACCGCGCTGGACGCCTGGGAGAAGATGCTGCCGACCGTGCAGCGCATGGCTGAACTGCTCGATGGCGTGGTGCTGGATGACAGCCGCAACGCGCTCGGCCGCCAGCGCATCGCCCACATCCGTGATGAGCTGCGCGCCTATGATCGCCAGCACCAGGCGCCGCCGCTGACCAAGACCCCGCGCTGGTAAGCGCGGCAGGTCCTGGCGTGCCGACCAACGGTCGGCACCCACAACAGTAGATCCACGCCATGCGTGGATGCGGCGAACCAGGGTTCGCCCCCCCAACCAGACCAGTAGATCCACGCCATGCGTGGATAGGTTCAGGCCGGTACGCCGGCTACCTTCGCGAACGCGCTGCAGAAGCGCGCCATCTCTTCCTCGGTGCCCACGGTCACGCGCACGCGCTGCGGCCAGATCGGCCAGCTGCGGCCGATCACCACGCCGTTGTCCGCCATCGCCTTGGCAAAGGCCGCGCCGTCGCGCTGCACATCCACCACGAAGCAGTTCGCTTCGGTCGGCAGGCAGTCAAAGCCACGCTTGCCCAGCCAGGCGATGGTGGCCTGCCGGACTTTGGCGTTCTGCAGACGTCGCTGCGGGATCAACTGCGGGTCGCGCAGGCTGGCCAGTGCCGCTGCAAGGGCGGGCACCGGCAGCGGGTTCTCGCCCAGGCTCGCCAGCTCGCGCAGGCGCTCCGGATGCGCTGCAGCCACGCCAAGACGCAGGCCGGCCATGCCGTACAGCTTGGAGAAGGTGCGCAGCACGATCAGGTCATCGCGCTGGGCCACCTGTGCAATCAGGCTGGGCTGTTCGCTGTACTGCAGATAGGCCTCGTCCAGCAGCACGCGGGTATCTGCGGGCTTGTTGGCCATCAGCCAGGCCAGCTCGTTGGCCGGACTGATCGAGCCGGTGGGGTTGTTGGGATTGCACACGTACAGCAGGCCGGTCGGCCGCGCGTGCGCGGCGGCCACCATCGCGCGCAGGTCGTGCGCGCCATCGCTGCGCAGCGGCACCTTCTGCACGTGGGCGCCACGCGCAGCTGCCATCTCGCCCAGCGTCTCGAAGGTCGGGTCGGCCACCACCAGGCCCGCCTGCGGGCCGGTCCACAGTGTCGCCGCACGGTTCAGCGGTTCGCTGGAGCCCGGATACAGGCGCACGTGGTCGGCGGGAATATCGGCCTGGGCGATGAATGCGTCGCGCACCTCACCGGCCAGGGCGAAGCGGTAACGGCCGCAGCTGGCGATGCTGTCGCGCGCCGCCTGCTGGGCGGCCGGCGAGGGGCCATAGGGGCATTCGTTGAAGTTCAGCAGCACCGCGCCCGCATCGGCGGGTGGCGGCGCAACGGTCGCCGGCTGTGCCTGGGCCGACCGGGGCAGGCCGCTGCTGGCGAGGGCGAGACCGGCACCGGCCAGCTGCAGGAAGTGGCGACGGGAGGCAGGCAAGGTCACAGGGGACGGTTCCGGAAGGGCGACCGACGCACGCTAGCGCTGGTGGTCAGCGCGGGCAAGGGGGTGCGCAGCGTCTCCAATCATGCGCGACCGTTGCTCGCCGCCAGTCCCGCATGGCCCGGCTCTACAAGGTGCTGCGCGCAGGCGCGGTAGAATTCACGGCCATCCCAGAACCCGCGGATTCCGATGAGCCCCAGCCCCGCCGAACGTGCCGAAGACCTGCGCCGGCAGATCGCCCAGGCCAATCGCGCCTATCACGAGCTGGATGCGCCGGAGATCCCCGACGTCGACTACGACCGCCTGGTGCGCGAGCTGGAGGCGCTGGAGCGCGAGCATCCTGATCTCGCCCGTGCCGACAGCCCGACCCAGCAGGTCGGGGCACGCCCGTCCGGCCGATTCGCCGAAGTCACCCATGCGGTACCGATGCTGTCGCTGTCCAATGCCTTCAGCGATGAGGAAGTTGCCGACTTCGTGCGCCGCATCGATGAGCGCCTGCGCCGCGGCACCCTGCGTTTTTCCGCCGAACCGAAGATGGACGGCCTGGCGATCAGCCTGCGTTACGAGGACGGTCATTTCGTGCTGGGCGCCACCCGGGGCGATGGCAGCACCGGTGAGGACGTGACCGCCAACCTGCGCGAGATCGGCGACATTCCCAAGCGCCTGAAAGGCAGGGACTGGCCGGATGTGCTGGAAGTGCGCGGTGAGGTCTACATGGCCCGCGCCGACTTCGAGGCCTACAACGAGCGCGCGCGCCTGCACGGTGGCAAGGTGCTGGCCAATCCGCGCAATGCCGCAGCCGGTTCGCTGCGCCAGCTTGATCCGAAGATCAGCGCGCAGCGCAGGCTCAGTTTCTTTACCTACGGTACCGGTGAAGTGCAGGGCGGTGAGCTGCCCGATACGCACTCGGGCACGCTGGCGCAGCTGCGCGACTGGGGTTTCCCGGTCAGCGACCTGTGCAAGGTGGTGGAAGGCAGCGACGGCCTGCTGGCGTACTACCGTGACATCGGCGAGCGTCGCGACGGCCTGGCATTCGACATTGATGGCGTGGTCTACAAGCTCGATGACCGCGCCGGCCAGCAGGCCATGGGCTTCGTGTCGCGCGCACCACGCTGGGCCATCGCGCACAAGTTCCCTGCGCAGGAACAGAGCACTACGCTGGAGGCCATCGAAATCCAGATCGGCCGTACCGGTGCCGCTACTCCGGTGGCGCGCCTTGCGCCGGTCGCGGTGGCCGGTGTGATCGTCTCCAATGCCACCCTGCACAACGCCGACCAGATCGCGCGCCTGGATGTGCGCGTGGGCGACAGCGTGATCGTGCGCCGCGCCGGCGATGTGATTCCGGAAGTGGTCAGCGTCATTCTCGACCGTCGTCCCGCCGGCACCACACCCTGGCAGATGCCGACCAGCTGCCCGGTGTGCGGCTCGGAAATCGTGCGCGAGGAAGGGGCTGCTGCCTGGCGTTGTTCCGGCGAGCTGTCCTGCCCGGCGCAGCGCAAGGAGGCCATCGCCCACTTCGCCTCGCGACGGGCGATGGATATCGACGGTCTCGGCGACAAGTACATCGAAACCCTGGTGGACGCCGGGATCGTCAGGAGCGTGGCTGATCTGTACCGCCTCACCCGCGACCAGCTGCTGCACCTGAAGCTGGTGTTGGACGCAGAAGATCCTTCCGCGCTCGCGGCCAGCCTGAAACTGCACCTGCCGGCAGAAGGCAGTGGCGCGGTGCTCAACGCTGTGTTGAAACTGGATGGCAACGATGCGGGGTGGCGCGCGCAGGCATTGGCGCAGCCGGCAGCCTTCGAATGGAACACGAAGAAGATCGCCACCAAGTGGGCTGACAACCTGATCGCAGCGATCGATGCCAGCCGTGATGCGACGCTGGAGCGACTGCTGTTCGCACTGGGCATCGAGCACGTCGGCGAGAGCACCGCCAAGGCACTGGCACAGTGGTTTGGCGATCTGGCGTTGATCCGCCGCCTGCCGTGGCCGTTGTTCAAGCGCGTGCCGGATATCGGTGGCGAAGTGGCGCGCTCGCTGGGCCACTTCTTCGAACAGGAAGGCAACCAGCAGGCCATCGACGCGCTGCTGCAGGTGGGGCAGGTGCGCATCAGCGACGTGCACCCGCCAAGTGCGAAGCTGCGCGAGGGGCTGGACCTTGCCCAGCTGCTGGTCGAAGCGGAGATTCCCGGCATTACCCGCCTGCGCGCCGAAAAACTGGTCGCAGTACTGCCCAGCGCGCAGGCGGTGCTGGACGCCGAGCACGGCCAGTTCGTCAACGCCGGCCTGCCCGATGACACCGCGCGCGGCGTCGCTGACTGGCTGGACAGCGAGGGCCATGGCGCGATGCTGCTGGCCGCCGAAGTGGAGATGAAGCACATCCTGGCCAGTGCGCCGGCCCTGGCCGAAGTGGTGGCCGGCCCGCTGGACGGGCAGACGGTGGTGCTTACCGGCACGCTGGCCCAGCTCAATCGCGATACCGCCAAGGAGCGTCTGGAGGCGCTGGGCGCCAAGGTATCCGGCAGCGTGTCGAAGAAGACCAGTTTCGTGGTGGCCGGCACCGAAGCGGGTTCAAAGCTGGACAAGGCGCAATCGCTGGGCGTTCCGGTGTGGGATGAAGAGCGCCTGCTGGCCTACCTGGCCGAACACGAGTGATGAACCGGCCGGGTGCGCAGGCACCCGGCACGCAACCGCAAAGGAACACTGATGCAGACCGCTCCGCTGGATTTCCGCCTGGCCACCCGTGCCGACGAGGAACTGCTGATCGCGCTGATGCGCGATTTCTATGCCGAAGACAAGATCGAATTCGACGATGCGCGCGTGCGCCGTGGTGTCGATGCGCTGCTGGCCGATCCGCGCAACGGGGAAGTGCTGCTGTGGCTGGACGAGGCCGCGGCCGTGGTTGGCTATGCGGTCATCGCGATGGGCTTCAGCCTGGAGCAGGGCGGCCATTTCATGCTGCTCGACGAGCTCTACCTCAGCCACCGCGCGCGTGGCCGTGGCCGTGGCAAGCGGGCACTGGCCATCTGCGAACAACGCGCACGCGGGCGCGGGGTCAGCCGGCTGCGGCTGGAGGTGAACCATCACAACGAACTGGCGCGCCGCCTGTACCTGGCCAGTGGCTACATCGATGACACGCGCGATCTGCTGACCCTGCCGCTGGACCATCCGCGCCCGGAGGGCATCCTGTGAGCGAGGCACTGCTGCGCAGCCTGCAACAGCGTGCCAGCCTCAATGCGCTGGTGCGACGCTTCTTTGCCGAGCGTGGCGTGCTGGAAGTGGAAACGCCGATCCTTTCCGTGGCCGGCAACACCGAGCCGAACATCGACAGCTTCCACACCGATTTCAGCGGCCACGTCGATGCGGGCGGACGTCGTCGCTGGCTGCGTACCTCGCCGGAGTTCCCGCTCAAGCGCCTGCTCGCTGCCGGCGTGGGCGACTGCTATGAGCTGGGCCGGGTGTTCCGCAATGGCGAAGCCGGTGGCCGCCACAATCCCGAGTTCACCATGCTGGAGTGGTATCGGGTTGGCTGGGACCACCATCGGTTGCTGCAGGAAACCGCGGAACTGGTGGGGCAGGCGTTGGCGCTGGTTGGCCGCAACGCGACGCTGCGCGTGCTGAGCTATCGCGAACTGTTCCAGCAACAGGCCGGCGTGGACCCGTTTGATGCCGATGAGGGTCAACTGCGCGCCGCGCTGGGCGAGGTGCACATCGATCCGGTAGGCCTGACCCGCGATGATTGGCTGGATCTGTTGATGACCCACCGTATCCAACCGCACTTCGATGACACGGTCATGACCGTGGTCCACGACTGGCCCGCCAGCCAGGCGGCACTGGCGCGCATCCGCCCCGGCACACCGCCGCTGGCCGAGCGTTTCGAGCTGTACCTGGGCGCGGTGGAATTGGCCAATGGATATAACGAACTGAACGATGCGGCTGAACAGCGCGCGCGTTTCCAGCATGACCTGCAGCGTCGCCATGCACGGGGGCAGGTACAGCCCGCGCTGGATGAAGCGTTGTTGCATGCACTGCCTGCAATGCCCGCCTGTGCCGGTGTTGCCGTTGGCATTGATCGCCTGCTGATGGCGATGCACCGCACACCGCGCATCGCCGACGTGCTTGCATTCGATTTCGCCCACGCATGAGCCGATTTCCGCTGGACCTGGCAGGCTGAACGAAAACACGCGTCTGCGCGCTTGATTCAGCAAGCACGATGATGCTCTTATCACAGCCGATACCGCACACTTGCGTCGTGGTTCATCCATTCATGGGGAAGGCTTTGGTCAAGTGGTTTGCGGTCGTAGCGGCACCGATGTACTCCGTGGCGATATGGGGTGGCCTGCTTCCGTCGACCGCATCGGCGCAGTCGCTTGGCTATGACAGCGAAGTGGTGACCTGCGAATCCCGCGACATGGGTTGGGTGCATTGCGACATCGATGTCAGCAACGGCGTTGACCTGATCCGCCAGTTGTCCAACAACAGCTGCATCCGTGGCAGCGAGTGGGGCACCGACCGCAGTGGCGTGTGGGTGACCCTGGGCTGCCGCGCCGAGTTCCGCGCGCGCGGTGCAGAGACTGATGCCGTGCCCGCGGCCGAGGGCCGCAAGCGACTGGTGCGGCGGGTAGTGCGTTGTGAGTCCAATGGCCGCCCGCAGAGCTGCCCGGTACGCCTGGACGGTGCGCCGGTAAGGTTGCTGCGGCAGCTGTCGGTGCTGCCGTGCCGGGAAGGGCAGGGCTGGGGCTACAAGCGCAATGAGGTGTGGACCACCCGGGGGTGCCAGGGTGATTTCGAGGTGGCCGACGAGCAGGGCCGTTTCGTCGACATGCCGCGCCGGCTGACCTGCGAATCCAAGTCCAAAAAGCGCCGCTTCTGTGGCGCCAGCATCTCCACCAGCGCCACCCTGTCCAACCAGCTTTCCAGCACCCCATGCGAGGAAGGCAGCACCTGGGGCTGGAACCGCAACGGCATCTGGGTCGACGGCGGCTGCCGCGCAGAATTCTCGGTGAACTGACCCCGGACGGGGTCCATCCGTGCGTGGCGTGGCCCTACAATGGGGCCATGAATACCGCCACCGACCTCGACTACGCCCGCTACGACCACATCCGCCCGATCCTGTGGACCGGCGATGCCCTGCAACTGCTCGACCAGCGCAAGCTGCCGTTCGTGGTCGAGCATGTGGCCTGCCATGACAGCGATGAGGTGGCTGCCGCCATCCACGCCCTGACCGTGCGCGGTGCGCCGGCCATCGGCATCGCCGCCGCCTGGGGTGTGGTGCTGGCCGCACGTGATGTGCAGGCGGCCGATGGCGCGCATGCCCTGCAGCAGCTGGAGCCGGCGCTGCAGCGGCTGAATGCCTCGCGCCCGACCGCGGTCAACCTGGCCTGGGCGCTGGCACGCATGCGACGTTGCCTGAGCGCTGCCGGTGCCGACTGGAAGGCGCTGCTGGAGGCTGAAGCGCAAGCGATCGCCGAAGAAGACCTGGCCGCGAACCGCCACATGGGCGCACTCGGTGCCGGCCTGATCGAGGCCGGCAGCGGCGTGTTGACCCATTGCAATACCGGCTCGCTGGCCACCGCCGGCTTCGGTACGGCGCTGGGCGTGATCCGCGCCGGCATGGCCCAGGACCGCATCGCCCGTGTGTTTGCAGGTGAGACCCGGCCGTGGTTGCAGGGTGCGCGCCTGACCGTGTGGGAGCTGCAGCAGGACGGCATCGACGCGACGCTGATCGCCGACTCGGCCGCCTCGCACCTGATGAAGACCGGTGCGGTGCAGTGGGTGATCGTAGGCGCTGACCGCATCTGCGCCAATGGCGATACGGCCAACAAGATCGGCACCTACCAGCTGGCCATCGCGGCCCGCCACCACGGGGTGAAGTTCATGGTCGTGGCGCCGTCCTCGACGGTGGACATGGATACCGTGGACGGCAGCCAGATCGAGATCGAGCAGCGCGACCCGGGCGAACTGTACGGCGTGGGCGGCACCCGCACCGTGGCCGAGGGCATCGCCGCCTGGAACCCGGTGTTCGATGTCACCCCGGGCGAGCTGATCGATGCCATTGTGACCGAGCGGGGGGTGATCCTGAACCCGACCGCGGAGAACATGCGTACCGCCTTCGGCGGTTGACGCGGGCAGGGGCGGGTACCTTTCCGCTGGAAAGGGCTCCGACCCCGGCGTCCAGTAGTGCCGGCCGCTGGCCGGCAACCCCCTAAGTTCCTGATTTGTGCCGGTAAAATCACCGTAAAGGCAGGCGGAAAACGGCCCCGTGTGGTAGAATCCAGCGGTTGAATCGAGGTTCCGGCACGACCACCCCCGGGTGGATGCGCCGGACTGGACCGCTACCAGACAACGGAACCCGAATGGCAGAAACCGCCAAGGAAATCATCCAGGTCAACCTGGAAGACGAGATGCGCAAGAGCTACCTCGATTACGCCATGAGCGTGATCGTGGGGCGCGCGCTGCCAGATGCGCGCGATGGCCTCAAGCCGGTGCATCGTCGTGTGCTGTTTGCGATGAATGAACTCAACGCGCACAGCAACAAGCCCTACTTCAAGTCGGCACGTATCGTCGGTGACGTCATCGGTAAGTACCACCCGCATGGCGACCAGTCGGTGTACGACACGCTGGTGCGATTGGCACAGCCGTTCTCGCTGCGCTACATGCTGGTCGATGGCCAGGGTAACTTCGGTTCGGTCGACGGCGACTCCGCCGCGGCGATGCGATACACCGAGGCGCGCATGTCGCGGCTTGCGCATGAGCTGATGGCGGACATCGACAAGGAAACCGTCGATTTCCAGCCCAACTACGACGAAAAGGAACTGGAGCCGACGGTCATGCCGACCCGGTTCCCGAACCTGCTGGTCAATGGTTCGGCCGGTATCGCGGTGGGCATGGCGACCAACATTCCGCCGCACAACCTCACCGAATCGATCAATGCCTGCATCGCGCTGATCGACAATCCGGAAATCGATATCGACGGCCTGATGGAGTTCATCCCGGGCCCGGATTTCCCGACTGCGGGCATCATCAACGGCACCGCCGGCATCATCGCCGGTTACCGCACCGGCCGTGGCCGCGTGCGCATCCGTGCCAAGGCGGATGTCGAAGTGGCCGACAACGGCCGCGAATCGATCATCGTCACTGAAATTCCTTACCAGGTGAACAAGGCGCGTCTGATCGAGAAGATCGCCGAGCTGGTCAAGGAAAAGAAGATCGAAGGCATCAGCGAGCTGCGCGATGAGTCCGACAAGGACGGCATGCGCATCTACATCGAAATCAAGCGCGGCGAGTCGGCCGAGGTTGTGCTCAACAACCTCTACCAGCAGACCCAGATGGAGTCGGTGTTCGGCATCAACATGGTGGCGCTGGTCGACGGCCGCCCGCAGTTGATGAACCTCAAGCAGATGCTGGAGGCCTTCGTCCGCCACCGTCGCGAAGTGGTTACCCGCCGCACCGTGTTCGAGCTGCGCAAGGCGCGCGCCCGGGCCCACGTGCTGGAAGGCCTCACCGTTGCGCTGGCCAACATCGACGAGATGATCGAACTGATCAAGACCTCGCCGAACCCCACCGAGGCACGCGAGCGCATGCTTGCGCGCCTGTGGGAACCGGGCCTGGTCGGTTCGATGCTCGGCGCCGCCGGTGCCGAAGCCTCGCGTCCCGATGACCTGCCCAAGGGCGTGGGCCTGATCGAAGGCGGCTACCAGCTGACCGAGATCCAGGCGACGCAGATCCTGGAAATGCGCCTGCACCGCCTGACCGGGCTGGAGCAGGACCGCCTGACCGAGGAATACAAGCAGCTGCTGGAAGTGATCGCCGGGCTCATCCATATCCTGGAAGATCCCGATCGCCTGCTGCAGGTGATCCGCGAAGAGCTGATCAACGTGCGGGCCGAGTTCGGTGACGAGCGCCGTACCGAGATCCGCCACAGCGAAGAAGACCTGGACATCCTCGACCTGATCGCCCCGGAAGACGTGGTGGTCACCCTGTCGCATGCCGGTTACGTGAAGCGCCAGCCGGTCAGCGCCTATCGCGCCCAGCGTCGAGGCGGCCGTGGCCGCAGCGCGGCGTCGACCAAGGAAGAGGATTTCATCGAGCAGCTGTGGCTGGTCAACACGCACGACACGCTGCTGACCTTCACCAGTTCGGGCAAGGTGTTCTGGCTGCCGGTGTACCAGCTGCCTGAAGCCGGTTCCAATGCCCGCGGTCGCCCGATCATCAACTGGATCCCGCTGGAGCCGGGCGAACGCGTGCAGGCCGTGCTGCCGGTGCGCGAGTACGCCGATGGCCAGTTCGTGTTCTTCGCCACCAAGAACGGTACGGTCAAGAAGACCCCGCTGGGCGAGTTCGCCTTCCGTCTGGCCCGCGGCAAGATCGCGATCAACCTCGACGAGGGCGATGCCCTGGTCGGCGTCGGCCTGACCGATGGCGAGCGCGACATCCTGCTGTTCGCCTCCAACGGCAAGACCGTGCGCTTCGGTGAAGACAAGGTCCGCTCGATGGGTCGTACCGCTACCGGCGTGCGCGGCATCAGGATGCCGGCCGGCGAGGAAGTGGTCAGCCTGATCGTGGCCGAGAGTGCTGGCGGCATCGAGGACGAGAACGAGGACGACAACGGTGTCGAGGAGGCCGTCGCCAATGGCGATGCGCTGATCGAAGGTGCCGACGACGCCAACCTGCGTTACATCCTCACCGCCACCGAAAACGGCTACGGCAAGCGCACCCCGCTGCCGGACTACCCGCGCAAGGGTCGTGGCACGCAGGGCGTCATCGGCATCCAGACCACCGAGCGCAATGGCAAGCTGGTTGCCGCGGTGCTGATGGGTACCGACGATGAAGTCCTGCTGATCTCCGACGGCGGCACCCTGGTGCGTACCCGTGGCTCGGAAATCAGCCGCGTCGGCCGCAACACCCAGGGCGTGACCCTGATCCGCCTGTCCAAGGACGAGAAGCTGCAGGCGGTGGAGCGCATGGATGCCTCGATCGACGAGGACGAGGACGAGGTGGCCGCCGCCGCCCCGGCCGCTACCGACGGCGCACCGGCTGCTGCCAGCAGCGAGGACGCCGCGCAGGAGTGATCCTGCCGCGATGCTGAGGTACCCGACGACGCCGGCCTTGTGCCGGCGTCGTCGTGCCTGCAGTCGAAAATACGCACGCACTTCACGGTGACGGTGGCATAAGGGCGCATGCTGCCCCCGGAGATCGACGATGTCCGCCACGCCGCAGTCTGCTTCCGCGCCTCCGCCCCGCCATCCTCTCGTTACCGTGCTGGCCCTGTTGCTGATCGTGCTCGGCCTGGTCATCGGCGGCCTTGGTGCGTGGCTGCTCAGCCTCGGTGGCTCCTGGTACTACGCCATCGCCGGCTTGGGCCTGCTGGTCTGCGGCATCCTGTTGTGGGGCAATCGGCGTAGCGGTGCACTGCTGTACGCACTGGTGTTCATCGGCAGCCTGCTGTGGACCTGGTGGGAGTCGGGCAGCGATTACTGGCGCTGGGTACCACGGCTGGGCCTGGTGACCGCCCTCGGCATCGTCCTGGCATTGCTGGCGCCGACCCTGCAGGCGCCGGTGCCCAGGCGGCTGTCGCGCAGCGTGGCCGCTGTACTGATGCTGGTCTTCGTGGCCGCCTTCGGCCTCGCGTTCACCCCGCATGGCGTGGTCGACGGGCATCAGCCGTTCCCCGAGCCGGCGGTCAGCGCCGGGCTTGATCCCACCCGTGACACCACCGGCCTGCAGCCTGCCGACCAGCCGGCCGAGGGGGACTGGCCGGCATGGGGGCGCAGCAATGCCGCCACCCGTTATTCGCCGCTGCAGCAGGTCACCCCGGAAAACGTGGGAACCCTGCAACTGGCGTGGCAGTTCCGCACCGGCGACCTGCCGAAGAAGCGCTGGGGTGCGGAAACCACGCCACTGAAGATCGGTGATCGGTTGTACCTGTGCACCGCACGCAATCAGTTGATCGCCCTCGATGCCGGCAGCGGCAAGGAGCTATGGCGTTTCGACCCGAAGGTGAAGGATGCGTCGATCCCGTACACGGCCGCCTGCCGTGGCGTGTCCTATTACGAGCTGCCCAGCGCGCCGACCCTCGCCGATGCCGCACTGGCTGACGTGGCTGCCGATCTCGCGCTGCCCGCACCGCCGCCGACCCGCACCCACCAGAGCGCGGCGCCAGGGAGCCGCTCAGCCTGCAGCGCACGCATCATCGAAGGCACGCTGGACGGCCGCCTGATCGCGGTGGACGCCGACAGCGGTCGCCCCTGCGCGAATTTCGGCAACAACGGCCAGGTCGACATCACCCTGGGCATGGGCGAGGTGCCGCCGGGTTACGTATCGATCACCTCGCCGCCGGCGATCGTCCGCGGTGTCATCGTCACCGGCCACCAGGTACTGGACGGCCAGCGCCGCGACGCGCCCTCCGGCGTCATCCAGGCCTACGACGCGATCAGCGGCAAGCTGCGCTGGGCGTGGGACATGGACCAGCCCGAGCGCAGCGGCCTGCCACCGCGCGAGCAGACCTATACACGTGGCACACCGAACATGTGGACCACCGCTACCGGCGATGAAGCACTGGGCCTGGTGTACCTGCCGATGGGCAATTCCGCAGGCGACTACTGGAGTGGCTCGCGCACCGAAAACCAGAACAGGTACGCGACCTCGCTGGTCGCCATCGATGTGGCTACCGGCAAGCCGGTCTGGCACTTCCAGGCCGTGCGCAATGACGTCTGGGACTACGACCTGGGTTCGCAGGCCAGCCTGATCGACTACCCGACGGCATCGGGAAAGGTGCCGGCGATCCTGCTGCCCACCAAGCAGGGCGACATGTACATCCTCGACCGTCGCAATGGCCAGCTGCTGACCCCGGCCGAGGAGCGCAAGGTGCCACAGGGCGGCGTGGAGCCCGAGCAGCGTGCCGCCACCCAGCTGTTCTCGCTGTACCACACGCTGCGGCGCGACGACGCGCTGACCGAGCGCGACATGTGGGGCATCACCCCCATCGACCAGCTGGTCTGCCGAATCCAGTTCCGCAAGGCACATTACGAAGGGTTCTACACACCGCCCAGCAGCGATCACCACTCCATCGAATACCCCGGCTACAACGGTGGCTCGGACTGGGGCAGCGTGGCCATCGATACGCGGCGTGGCGTGATCGTGGCCAACTACAACGACATGCCCAACTACAACCGGCTGGTGCCGCGCGCCGAAGCCGACCGCAAGGGCTGGCTGCCGCGCGAGCAGATGCGCGCCGACAAGGGCGGTGCCGAAGGCGCGGGGGATCCGCAGGTCGGCACGCCCTATGGCATCGACGTCAACGCCGGTTGGCGGCTGCCGTTCACCGGCCTGCTGTGCAAGCAGCCGCCCTATGGCGGTATCCGTGCGATCGACCTGCGCAGCGGCAAGCTGCTGTGGGACCGGCCGTTCGGCAGCGCGCGTGGCAACGGCCCCTTCGGCATCCGCTCCGGCCTGCCCATTGAAATCGGCACGCCGAACAATGGCGGTTCGGTGGTGACCGCCAGCGGCCTGATCTTCATCGCCGCAGCGACCGACGACCTGCTGCGTGCCATCGACCTGAAGACCGGCAAGGAGCTGTGGCACACCAAGCTGCCAGCCGGTGGCCAGGCCAGCCCGATGGTGTACGAGCAGGGCGGGCGGCAATACGTGGTCATCATGGCTGGCGGGCACCATTTCATGGAGACGCCGGCCGGGGATTACGTGATGGCGTATGCGTTGCCGGAATAGCCCAAGGGTGTGAGTGCGGCTGCAGTGCATGGACTCTGTGCGATTGTCCTCTAGGATGGCGCTACGTTCTGCCTGCGAAGGATTCGCCATGTCCGTGTACCGTCAACGCTTCTGTGCCTTGCTGTTGGCTTTCGCCTTGCTGCCGGCATTGTCATCCAGTGTTGGTGTGGCCGAAGTACCTGCCGGATCGAGCGGTCCGCGCGCACAGGATGCCGTGGATGAATGGTTGGCTGCCTTCAATGCGGGCAGCCTCGATGGATTGCAGGCGTTCGCCGACAGGTACGCAAAGAAGGCGGGCAGCGGCCCGCAGGATTACCTGGAGTTCCGTGCGTCAAGTGGGCCGATGAAGGTGCTCGACGTCCGCTCGAGCACGCCGGAGAAGGTCGAAGTGCTGGTGCTGGGCGAGAGCAGTGAACGGGCGATGCTGTTGACTGCGGAAATGGACCCTGCCGCTCCACGCCACGTGAAGCTGTTCCAGTTGGAGGGTGTGCCGACGCCGCAACAGTTCCAGCCCGCACGAATGGAGCTGCCGGCACTTCTGGGCGAAATCACGGCACGGCTCAACGCGCTGCAGGCGGCCGACGCACTCTCTGGCGCCGTGCTGGTCGCGCACGATGGCAAGGTGCTGATGCAGTGGCAGGGAGGGCTCGCCAACCGTGAGCAGCGCGTGCCCGTCGATGCGCAGACGCAGTTCCGCCTTGCCTCTTCCAACAAGATGTTCACCGCAGTGGCGATCCTGCAACTGGCTGAGGCCGGCCGTCTTACCCTGGATGACACCATCGGCAAGCGCCTGGCGGACTATCCCAACGAAGGGGTGGCAGGTACGGTCACGATCCGGCAACTGCTCAACCATACCAGTGGGCTCGGTGATTTCTTCGGTGATGATTTCGAGCACTACGCGGCGTCACTGAGAACGCACGACGATTATGTGCAACGCTTCGCCAAGGATCCCCCGCAGTTTGCCGCAGGCAGCCAGGATGGCTATTCCAACTACGGGTTCATTGTGCTCGGTAGGATCATCGAGGCGGTGTCCGGGCAGACGTACTACCACTATGTCAACGACCATATTCTCCGCGCAGCGGGCATGACGGCAACCGGCTTTGAGCCGGAATTGGTGGACGTTCCACATCGTGCACCCGGCTATACCCGGGCGAAAGGACAGTGGCTCAGCGAAACCAGATCCCTGCTATGGCGCGGGACTGCGGCCGGTGGCGGTTACAGCACCGTGGGTGACATGTTGAAGTTCGCCGAGGCCCTGCGTGCCGGCACCCTGGTTTCGCCGGCGTGGCTACAGCAGGCCACGCGTCCGCAGAACAACAAGGGCTGGTACGGCTACGGGTTCATGGTGCAGGGAGAGGGCAGGCAGCGCCAGTTCGGCCATGAGGGCGGGGCGCCCGGCTCGAACAGCGCCATTGTGGTGATGCCTGAGCAGGGATATGTACTGATCGGCCTGGCCAACGTCGATCCGGATGCAATGGGCAATGTGATCAACTACATCGCCCGCCGCGTGCCCCTGTGATGCACGGCGCCGGCAGCAACGACCGACAGCAGAGCGGCAAGAGGGGCCTGATTGGACTGCAATGGTCATCGCTGTGCATGGCTTTCCTTCTTGCCGGCACGGCACAGGCACAGCGTCCCGACGCCGCGCTTGCAGAATGGGAACTACACGGCCGCTCCGAAGGCCTGGCCCGCCCCGACACCGTCTGCCAGGATTTCCTGCAGGCGATGGGACGAAAACCAGCCGAGCTGGAATACGTAGGCTGCACGCAGGACGACGATTCCTACATCCAGCCGATGGAAGCGCGGTATCGCGTCAGCGGTGCCTCGGCGGCGAAGATCGAAGCCTATCTGCAGCAGACCTTTGGCATGCCGTCATTGACATATGTATGTTGTGGCTGGAGCAGCGGCGCGCCTTATTTCTGGCATGAGCAGCCGGGCAGCGTGAAGTACCAGATCGGCATGGGCGTGGAATCGCTGCACCATCCGCGCACGCAGTGGAGCGCGATTCCCTACTTCACGGTAACCGTTGCGGTGAACCGCAAAGGCCCTTGATGGCGTACGCTTGAAACCAACCACTGGCGTACAAGGAATGACAACCATGCCCCCGATGCTGCTCCGTGTTGCTGCCATCACGCTTGCCCTGGCACTGAGCCAGGCCGCCGCCGCCGCATCTCCCGAGCCGCTGCAGCTGCCGCAGGCCGAAGCGTTGACGTACTGGAAGCCGGCGGAGGGAACCTTCCGCCCACAACTCAATGTCGACCCCGGCCGTGTGCCGTTCGCGGAGGAGGTGACCGTGGCCTATTCGGTCAACAAGCGCGGCCGGACGTATGACGTAAAGGTGGTGGAGGCCAAGCCGTCGACGGCCTTCAGTGGCTGGGCGTTGAATGCGGTCAAGGCGATGCGCTTCACGGCAACGGACAGCAACACCGAGCGCACGCCGATCCGCAGCGAAATGACTGCACGCTGGGGCGGTGGCAAGTAGTGCGCTAGGCAGGTACCCGAACCATCTTTGCCATCAGGTGTTCGACCACGCCCGCCGGGTCCGCCGTGCGGCCTACGTGTGTGCTGGACATCTGCACCACCGAGCTGCGCTTGGCGGTCAGGAAATGGAAGCGCGCGCGCGCAGGCAGCTGCGCGATCGGGCCGGCGCCGGCATCGCCCCGGCAGATCGCCACGATGGCATCCAGCCACGGCTGCAGCGCTTCAATATCCAGCGCCGGCGCGAAGGCGTGCAGGCGCGCGGCATCGATCTCGATTGCCGCTTCCAGGTGCCGTGCACCCGGGCAGGACACGATCACGCCGACGTTGATGAACTCCTCGCGTTCCACCCGCGGTACCACGCGGATGACGGCATAGTCATACGTGTGCAGCATGGGCACGGATGGCCTCCTGCACAAACACCGCACGCACCTTCAGGCGATGCTTCAGGTAGTTGATGTAGCCCTGCCGGTAAGCCTGGGGGCTGTCGAAGGTCGGCTCATCGACCAGCCAGCTGTCCGGCACCAGGCCGACGATGCGCTCGATCTCCGCATCAGGCAGGCGCGCGGCCAGCTCGGCATCCACCTCGGCGATGCGGCTGGCGAATGACAGCAGCACGTGGTCACGGATCAACACGAACGGCTTCTCGCAGGCATCGCCGGCGTTGGCCCAGTCGTGATGGAAGTACATCGCCGCACCGTGGTCGATCAGGTACAGCTTGCGGTGCCAGACCATCAGGTTCGGATTGCGCGTGGTGCGATCGACGTTGCTGGTGAATGCATCAAACCAGACGATGCGCGAGGCCAGGTCGGCGTCCACCGGCATCGCCGCCGGATCGTAGTTGATCGCGCCGGGCAGGTAATCCAGGCCCAGGTTCAGGCCTTCGCTGGCGCGGATCAGGTCCTGGATCTCCGGGTCCGGCTCGGTCCGCGCGAACTCGCTGTCCAGCTCGACGAACAGGATCTCCGGAATCGGCAGGCCCACCGCGCGTGCCATCTCGCCTGCGATCAGCTCGGCGATCAGCGCCTTGGGCCCCTGGCCAGCGCCACGGAACTTGAGCACCGCCATACCGTCGTCGTCGGTCTCGACCACGGCAGGCAGCGAGCCACCTTCCCGCAAGGGGGTTATATAACGGAGGGCATGGACGGTACGCATGGGTGCATTCTAGCGTGGCCCATGCTTGGGTTGCGCCGGGTGGTGCCCGGCGCTGTCCCTGACGTCAGTGCGACAACGCGCTGCGCTGCTGTTCCTGCACCTGCTGGCGCGTCTGTTCCTGCGAGGCGTGGTCGGCCTGGCGCTGGTTGACGATAGCGAGGCTGTCCAGGCTTTCCTGCACCGGCCGCTGCGCGGCTTCGGCCGTGGCTGCCGATGCACGCAGCGACGCAGGATCATCCAGCGCGCCCTTCACCACGAACACGTTCTGCGCCGCAGCGACATCGCCTGCCTGCCGGTTGAGCACCACATGATCCACGCGGTCCAGGCCGTTCTCGCGGGCCAGTACCAGCAGGCTTGCGCTCAGGCGTTCACTGGAGGCGTCGAAGCTGCGGCCGTTGGCGGCATCCAGCTCTGCCACCTTGCCGCGGATCTGATCGTGCAGGGCACGGTCGTTGCCTCCCGCCAACGGCGCAGCCTGCGCTTCGGTCGGCACGGGTGTGGTTGCCTGTGCAGTGATGGGCACGTGGGCGTAGGTGCCCTCGGTGTGGTCGAAATAGTGCAGCGTGGACGGCGAGG
This sequence comes from Stenotrophomonas sp. MYb57, assembly GCF_002966815.1. Classification (NCBI taxonomy): domain Bacteria; kingdom Pseudomonadati; phylum Pseudomonadota; class Gammaproteobacteria; order Lysobacterales; family Lysobacteraceae; genus Stenotrophomonas; species Stenotrophomonas sp. MYb57. Next base: position 2,972,084 of record NZ_CP023271.1, on the reverse strand, counting down.
TGCTGGTATCGAAGTAGGGCTGCCGTGGTGGCGCGCCTTTACCCAGAGAGAGACCGTTCTGTTCCAGCAGGCTTTCCTGCAGGCCGAGCTGTGCCATGTTCACCGACATCCGGCTGATGCCATCGGGTGCGGGGTTCTTGGCTTCTTCCTTGCAGGCGCGGCCGATGGCATCGGTGGCGTAGTAGTTCTGGTAATCCGAATTGCCGTTGGGACCCAGCCGCGACGACACACCTTCGTCGTAGTAGTGCTTGCCCATGCCCTCGATGTTGGCGGCAGTGGCGGTCATGCTCAGGTCTGCATTGAGCGTCAGGTCCGGATGCGCGGCATAGGTCATCGGCGGGCCGGGCTGCACGCGCACGAACTCCTCTGCACGGGTACTTGCTTTGTAGAGATCTTCCAGCGTGGCGTCCGGTTTGGCGGTCTTGACCATGCCGACCAGCGCATTCCAGCCCTCGATGTTCGCCGATGCCTCGTCGCGCCGGTTGGCTGCGAGCAGGGTACCGATGGCCTGGGTGTAGTCGTGGGTCGAATCGCGTGCGGCAATGTCTGCAATATCGGAATCAAACTGCTTATAGGCCCGTTCGGTCGCTGCATCATTGAACCCATGCTGCAGCTCATGGCCCAGTACGAAGGTCAGCTCTGCCGCGTCGTGCCTGTCCCCCGCTGGTGTGGACAGACTGGATGCCGGCAGGCTGATCGTCTTTGCGCCGCCGTCGTACTCGCCGCCCACACTGCTGTCGGCAGGCAGCAGCTCAAAGCGCTGCAGATGACCGGCAGCGATGGCCGAGTCGACCTGGGTTGCCAGCGCCGGAGAGTTGGCGATGGCCTTGCGAAGGTTGTCGACCTGATCGGTCGTTACATCGGGTTTTCCTGCAAATTCGGTCAGCAGGCGTTCCGTATCCGCTGAAAGCGTAGGCATGGTGCGCTGCTCCTTACTGCACGGTGACAAGGCGGACGCAGGCATGCGCCGGCTCGCCAGACGGGGTCGGATTCTCAGCCATCGTGTCGACCTTGATGGTCAGATCCGGGCGATCGAAACGGTCATGGATGACCCGGCCGTGCTCGCCGCGGATGGTGTCGCGCTTGAAGCCCGCAGCCTGCAGAGCCGAGGCGAACTGATTGAAGTCGACCTGGCAGATCGCCGTTGCGTTGGCTTTGCGGTCGGCGGTGGTGTCGATGAAATTGAGATCGAGACGCGCATCGGCGGCGCCAGCCTTCTTGACCTCGAGGCCGTAGCTCCACTCTGGAGTGAGCGTGCCACCGTAGCCGAAATGACCTGGGCCGAAACTCTGCGCGGGCGCCTGCATGGCCTGCGATACCCGTTCAAGGGTCAGTTCACGGGTGGAGGTGGTGTCCTTGATCAGATCCAGCAGGCGCAAAAGAAGCTGATCTGCGGTGAGCGCAGACGGCGTTGCGGCGTCGGAGGCAGTCGATGCCATGGTAGCGGGTCCTTGAGAAGTCGACGAATGGTCAGTCGCGTGTGCGCAGGCGCAGAGCGAGGCCGCACTTAGGACGATCGTCCACGGCCGTGTGAATGCGTACCCAAGCATAAGCGTTCCCTGCATGTTGAGCGCTGACCCTAAAGTGGGCCAGGTGAATCACAGGTTAAATGCAATTGACGATTGCTGGCACCGGGGCCGGGCGCTTCGGACCTCAGGTGTTTGCTGCAAGCGGAGTTGCCACCGCCGGGCTCTCCCTGGCGGCGCGCAGTCGGCTCTGGATGCCATGGAATTTTCTTCACTTCCTCATTCCTTGAGAGGTGGCAGCATCCAGCCGTGAGTCGATCAAGCACTGGCGTGGCCTTGAATTGCAGGCCTCCCTGCCGTTTTCCCGCGACCGACACCCGCCAGCTTGTTTCCGGCACATTTGCGCAGCGTTGAACGTGGTCCTGCGAGGCCACTCCCCTCGGCAAGGAGGCCCGCGATGCACAGTCCTGTTCACGCGTATACCTACCGCATCAGCAACCAGCCTATCGCGCAGGCAGCGTGCGCTGGTGTTGGCAGACATGCTGAAGACGTTGCTGCGGTTCATGCAGCCTCAGACAGAATTCTTCCGTGAGTTGAGCACCGATGGTTGGCTCTGCATCCCGCAATGCGCAGAGCCACTACATGCATGCGAGTCGCCCCATGGCGCTGCTTCGTTCGCAGCACTGGGCGCGCATCTCGTCCACGATGTCCACGCAGGCTTCCGAGGTGCACGATGAGCAACGAATCGAGAGGAGCCCTGCCGCCCCTGGATCTGGATGATGCCAAGGCCGCGCAGATGATTGGCAAGCTGGTGCTGGTGGGCGTTACCCGTTTTGGCGGCGATGGCCAGGTGCAGGGGCTGGAGCAGTTTGCCGGCACCGTGCTGAGGGTCAGTGCCGAAGAAGGGCTGGTGCTGGCCGATGGCGATGACGGCCATGAGCGCTACCTGCCGCCCATGCTGGACCAGTACCTGCCGGCCGCGCCGGGCGAGTACCAGTTGCGGTCCAGCGGGGTGACGGTGATCGATCCCGATTATCTGTCCACCTGGGAACTGCACGCGCGGCAGTAGGCGAAGGGCATCCAGAGAGGGGCCGGTCCAGGCAGGGCCACGCTTTGCAGGATGGGGCGACTAGCCCTTCCGGCCCATTTCTTGGTGGGCAGGGGGTGTTAGATTCGGCCCATGCCCGCCGTGCGGGTACCCAACTCACACCCCAGGGGAAAAGGATGCTCATCCGTCGCACCTCTCTGGCGGCGGCCGTTGCCGTTGCCACGCTCGGCCTGTTGGCCGCTGGCCCGGCCTTCGCCGACTACGCCAAGCCGCCGGAACACCTGCTCAAGGTGCTCAAGGCGCCGCCGCCGCCGGCACCGAACATCGACCCCAGCGGCCAGCGCCTGCTGCTGACCACCGCACAGACCTATCCGTCCATCACCCGCGTCGCCCAGCCGTACCTGAAGCTGGCTGGCGTGCGCCTGGAACCGAAGAACCGCAGCCGCCACGACACCCCCGGTGGCTATGGCATTCCGGCCTGTGTGGCCGACTTCACCCTGGTCGAGATCGTCAGCGGCAAGAGCACCAAGGTGAACCTGCCGCAGGGGTGCGCAGGTGGCGCACAGTGGTCAGCCGATGGCAGCCGTTTCGCCTTCCAGAATGCCGTCGATACCAGCGTGCAGCTGTGGGTCGGCGACGCCGCCACCGGCCAGGTGAAGCAGGTGCCGAACGTGCAGTTGAACCCCATCTTCGGCAGCACGGTGCAGTGGCTGGGCGGCAGCCAGAACCTGCTGGTGAAGCTGGTGCCGGCCAACCAGGGGCCGGCGCCGTCCAACGGCGGTACGCCCACCGGTCCGGACGCGCAGGAGTCGCTGGGCAGCAGTGGCGAGAGCAGCACCTATGAAGCGCGTGACACGCTGACCAGCGTGCACGATGAAAAGCTGTTCGCCTATTACGGTGCCTCGCAGCTGGCGGTGGTCGATGCCGCTGCCGGCAGCGTGCGCCCGGTTGGCCAGCCGGCGCTGTACAACGACGTCAACGCCGCACCCGATGGCGTGCATGTGCTGACCGAGACCCTGAAGGCGCCGTTCTCGCATGCGGTGACCTACCAGCGCTTCGCCAATGATGTGGCGGTGCTGGACCTGGCCAATGGCCGCAATACGGTTCTGGCGAGCCTGCCGCTGGCCGATCGCGTGCCGGTACACGGTGTGCCGGAAGGTCCGCGGGGTTACGACTGGCGCTCCACCGATCCGGCCACCCTGGTCTATGCCGAAGCGCTGGACAAGGGCGACTGGAAGGTGAGCGTGCCGCATCGCGATCGCGTGCTGATGCTGAAGGCCCCGTTCACCGGCAAGCCGGTGGAAATCGCCCGCACTGCACAGCGCTTCGAGGGGTTTGCGTGGTCGGCCGACCCGGCCGTGTCGTTCCAGTTCGAGAACGACGAGAACCGCCACTGGATGCAGGCCCGCATCGTCGATGTGGACCAGCCGAAGAAGGAAGGTCGCCTGCTGTGGGACATGTCCAGCGATGAGCTGTACGGCAACCCGGGCAACCTGGTGTTCAAGCGCCTCCCCAGCGGTGCGCCGGTGGTGCGCCAGGAGGGCAACACCGTGTTCCTGCGCGGGCAGGGGGCGTCGCCGCAGGGCGACCGTCCGTTCCTGGATGCGCTCGATCTGGCTACGTTGAAGAGCGAACGCCTGTTCCGCAGTGATGCCGATGCGTACGAACAGTTCCTGGGGTTCAGCAATACACCGGGTCGCTTCCTGACCTGGCACCAGTCGGTGATGGACCCGCCGAACGCATTCGTGCGACTGCTCGGTGAGCGCATCAACGATGCCAAGGCCGGCGAGGCACAGTTCCAGTCCAAGCCTGCTGCGTTGACCAAGCTGGTCGACCCGAGCCCGGAAGTGCGGCAGATCCAGAAGCGCCTGGTGACCTACAAGCGCGCCGATGGTGTGGACCTGTCGTTCACCCTGTACACGCCGCCGGGCTACAAGGAAGGCCAGCGCGTGCCGGCGATCCTGTATGCCTACCCGGCCGACTTCGCCAATGCCGCGCAGGCCGGCCAGGTCTCCGGGTCGCAGCAGACGTTCACTCGTCTGCAGCCGTACCGCCTGATGCTGCTGGCCGGCTACGCGATCATCGACAACGCCTCGTTCCCGATCGTGGGTGACCCGAAGAACGCCTACGACACCTATCTGGAACAGCTGGAAGCCGACGCCAAGGCGGCGGTGGACAAGGCCGTGGAGCTGGGCGTGGTCGACCGCAACCGTATCGGCGTGACCGGCCACAGCCATGGTGGCCTGATGACCGCCAACCTGATCGCCCACACCAACCTGTTCAAGGCCGGCGTGGCGACCAGTGGCTCGTACAACAAGACCTTCACCCCGTTCGGCTTCCAGAACGAGCGTCGCTCGGTATGGCAGGCGCAGGATGTGTACCTGAAGGCCTCGCCGTTCTTCTACGCCGACAAGATCAAGCTGCCGCTGCTGCTGGTCCACGGCGAGGACGACGCCAACCCGGGCACCGAGCCGTTCCAGTCGCGCAAGCTGTACCAGGCGATCCGCGGCAATGGTGGTACCACCCGCCTGGTGATGCTGCCCAACGAGCCGCACTGGTATACCGCGCTGGAATCGAACGAGCAGCTGGTGTCGGAAATGCTCAACTGGTTCGACACCTACGTGAAGAACGCGAAGTAATCCGGCAAGGCCGCCCTCCGGGGCGGCCTTTCTGGTTCAGGCATCCAGTCCAGGTATCCCCCTGTGGGTGTTGCGTAACCATCTGTGATGCAGGCATGGATCGGCCACAAAGCTGCGGTACGCTGCGCATCTGATGTCCGCTACGGGTTCGCTCCATGAAGGCCTTCATCCTCGCCGTATCGCTGTCGATTTCCGTTGTCCCGGGCACTGCATTCGCCCAGCCGCTGCCGGCCGAGCTGGCAGCATTGGGCATCACTGCCGGCATGCCCTACAGCAAGGCCAAGCGCCTTCTTGATGCCGCAGGGTGGCAGGCCAGCCCGCCACGCGATGCGCCGGAAGTGTTGGACGGTTTTCCGGAAGTGGGCTGCCAAAAGGGCGGCAACAATTGCAGCAGCACTTTCGCCAAGGATGGGCAGCAGGTCGCTCTGCAGGTGGGAACCACGCTGGCGGGCCAACCCTTCGTGCAGGGCGGCCGCTGAGCACGACGGGCACTCAGCCCAGCGGCAGGTTCTCCAGCGCACGCGACATCCGATCATGCAGGTCGCGCACGCGTTCGGCCTTGGCATCCACACGGCGCTCATCGCCGAAGCTGCGGACATAGGCGCATGCAGCGAAGCCGGCGCTTTCCCTTTCGTACTCGGCGACCCACGCCAGGCGGTCGGGGTTGCTGGCCTGCTCGGCCGACCAGGCCGCCACCGGCGGACGGATGTGCGCGATGATGCCAAGCCGCCACGGTTTGGGTGTCAGCCGCGCACGGAAGCAATGCTGCAGCGTGCACATGCGTGCATACAACGTGTCGGTGCCCAATGCCTTGAAGAAGGCATGCACCTGCGCATCCTGTGGTTCGAACGTGGCATGCATCGCCAGTATGCGCAGCCCGGCCGGGGTGCGGTAAGCGCGCAGGTGCCAGTCGGGGTGGTGCTCGACGAATGCCTGCACGCGCTGCAGTGCGATGCCCTCGACGCCGCCGGACCGGGCCAGCCGTCGATTGCGCCGCCCCGACAGGATCTGGTTGACCACCACCATGGCAATGCCGCCGGCCGCCAGGCCGATGTTGAAGTTGCCCAGCGCACCGCCGATCAGCGCACCGGCCGCCAGCAGCCCCAGCGCACCGAGCAGCGGCAATGCGCAGCCTGACGGAGTGGACGCGTGGTCGATATCCGCAAACAGTACGTCCGGGGTGTTCAGGCACAGCGCGCCGTAGCTGTTGCGGGTAACGATGACGTCATCGCTGCGCTGCACGATCTGCTCGCGGATCGGGATGCCTTCGACACCGTAGTTGGTCCGTCGCTCGCGACGCGGCACGGACTGGCCACTGAGGATGGCATCAAGCGCTTCGCGTGCACGTGCATCGGCGTGGGCCTGCGCGGCGTCCTGGTCGTCGTCGGACCAGCCGAACCGGCGTACCACCAGCGGGCGTCCCTTGTACCTGTCCTGCAGGCGGGCTTCGGCCCAGTACGCTGGAACGATCATCATCCTGTATTCCCCTCGCTTCCCTGGCAGCCGGTCGGCACGAGTCTGGCACAGCCGCAGAGTGCGTTGCACGATACGGCAGCGCATGCGCCGACGCGGTGGTAAATTGCGCGCTTCGCGTGCACTCCACCAAGGACGGAGCCATGTTCGTGTCATTGCGTTGCCTGCTTGTCCTGGCCCTCGGCGGGGTGATCGGCACTGCCCAGGCGGCCGCGCCGGGACCGGAAATCCTGACCGCTGATGCCACCCGTTTCTACGCGCTGTACGAGGCCGCTGGCGGCAAGCCCAGCGTGGCCCAGCTTGAGCAGTACCTGGCACAGGGCACGCCGAGCCTGGCCCAGTTCGCCAAGCTGCGCCGGGTGACCGCCCAGCGCATGGCCGAAGCGATGGCGCGCGACCCTGCGCTGTACGCCAATGGACGGGCCTGCCTGGCGGAGTTGCCGGCGGTGCGGCAGCGACTGGTGCAGGTGTTCGCTAATCTGCAGGCGATCTATCCGCAGGCGAAGTTTCCGCCGGTGGCGATCGTGGTGGGGCGCGGCAAGCCGGTGGGCATGACGTACCCCGATGGCGTGGTGATCGGCCTGGAAGCACTGTGCGCGGCCGATTTCATGAACGCCAACGCGCAGGACCGCTTCGTGCACGTGATCGCGCATGAGTACGTGCATATCCAGCAGACCGGCGTGAGCGAGTACGAAGCAGGCGACCCGCGGGCGACGGTGCTCCGCGAGTCGCTGGGCGAGGGGATCGCCGAGTTCATCGCCGAGCTGATTTCCGGCAACGTTGGCAACGGGCGGCATGCCGGTTGGACGCGGGGCAGGGAAGTGCATATCGAAAGCGCCTTCGCGCTGGACGTGGACAGCACCGATCTGACGCCCTGGCTGTACAACTACACGCCGGGTTCGCAGGAGCCCTACGATCTGGGTTACTGGGTGGGCTACCGCATCGCCAAGGCGTATTACCTGCAGGCCGGCAACAAGCGCGATGCCGTGCGCGCGCTGATCCAGCAGGACAACCCGAAGGCGATCCTGCAAGCCAGCGGCTGGACGCCAGGGATGTGGATGCCGGCGAAGGTGACGGGTGTGGCGGCAAGGGCGGCTGCATCGGCCAAGTGACCATTGGCAGGCCGCGCTAGACTGCCCAGGTCGACAACGGAGGATGCTCATGCGCAGGAGGACTTCACTGGCCTGGCTGCTGGCCGGATCGCTCATGGCGGGGCTGGCCACGCCAGTGTTGGTGCAGGCGGCCAGCAATCCATTGCTGACCAAGCCAGTGGAGCAGGTGCAGCCAGACGAAGTGCGCTTCATGCAGCAGCGTCTGTCCGATTGGCCGCAGCTGCAGAAGTACCGCGCAGCCAATGCTGCTTTGCCCGCGCCACGGGCCGGCCAGTCACGTGTGGTGTTCTTCGGCGATTCGATCACCGAAGGCTGGGGCAGGGAAGGCAGCAGCACCTTCTTCCCCGGCAAGGGTTACCTCAATCGCGGCATCAGCGGGCAGACCACCGCACAGATGCTGGTGCGCTTTTCGCAGGATGTGCTGGCGCTGCGCCCGAATGTGGTGGTGATCCTGGCCGGCACCAATGACATCGCCGGGAACACCGGCCCGTCCACGCAGGCGATGATCGAGGACAACCTGCAGGCCATGCTGGATCTGGCCAAAGCGCATGGCATTGCGGTGGTGCTGGCGTCGGTGTTGCCGGTCAGCGAGTACCCGTGGATGCCGGGCATAGCACCTGCATCCAAGGTGCGTGCATTGAATGCTGCGTTGAAGCGGCAGGCCGATGCACGCGGGCTGGTCTATCTGGACTACCACACGCCGATGGCCAACCGCGCCGGCGGACTGGATGCGCAGTTGGCAACCGATGGCGTACATCCGACGGCGAAGGGCTATGCGCTGATGGCGCCGCTGGCCGAGGCGGCGATCAAGCGCGCGCAGGCGAACGCGCCCAAGCGCTGAGATTGGAACAGTGCCGGCCGCTGGCCGGCAACCTCGATCTGCATGCCGAACGGGTTGCCGGCCAGCGGCCGGCACTACCCTATCGCCAGTTCCGCCAGAAGCCACTCACAGAAACGCATCACCAACGGACGCGACGCCGCTGCGATAGAGTGTCCACCGAGCGGGCCGCGCACGGTGGCCGCCAGGGACGACGAGGCAGGGAATGCAGAACGGAATCGGCAGCAGGCTGCGCTTGGCCGGCGTGGCCACGGTACTGATGTTTGCAGGTCAGGCGAGCGCCATTGCCGCGCCTGCAGCGTCACCGATTACACGTGAGGCGGTGGCCGGCATTTCCCTGAGCGAATGGACCGCGCGTTGGTGGCGCTGGGCTGACGAGCAGAGGGTGGCGCCTTACCTGGATCCCGATGGTCGCCTGTGCGAACTGGGCCAGGAGGGGCCGGTCTGGAACCTGGCAGGAACCAATGGCCGCTTCCAGCCACGCAGGCAGTGCGTGGTGCCCGAGGGCAGGCACCTGTTGCTGCCCATCATCAACATGGCCAGCTACCAGACCGGGGAAGACGTCTCCTGCGAGGAGCTGCAGGCCGGCGCGGCGATCAACAACGACCATCTTGTCAGCGCTGTGGTGCTGCTGGACGGGCAGCCGTTGGGTGACATGCGCCTGCACCGGGTGAAGAGCGAAGGTTGCTTCCGCATGGATCCGGATGACGACGACTCGAGATTGGCTGCAGCCGACGGCTACTGGCTGATGCTCAAGCCACTGACGCCCGGTCGGCACACCGTGAGCGTCGGCGCCAACTATGGCGCGCCCGAAGGTGGCGCGTACAGCCAGATGCGGCAGACCTTCGAGTATGTGCTGCATGTGGGTGGCCGCACGCAGATCACCTTCGTGACCCCCATGATGGTGGAGGCGTCTGCCCCCTGATCTGCGTGGCAGGGGTCAATCATGGTCCTGCTTCAACGCCAGATCGGCAGCCAGCAGCGCCTCGGCTGCCGCACTCAGGGCCGGCGAGGGCGGAGCAACCACGCCGATCGATTCCATCATCTGTGGCATGCCGACGAACTGACGTGCGCGGCGGTCGTAGATGCCGGTGATCAGCAGTGCACGCGTGGCGGTTTTCTGCTCCGGGCCGATCAGTACGCGCTGCTCCATGATGCCGCGTGTGCCGACCCAGCCGACCAGTCGCGTTTCCAGGGTGAAGCGCTGGAACGGCTTCAGCTCGCGCCGGAACTGGATGGTGCCGGCGCCAACAATCGGCGCCCACTTCTCACGCAGCGCCACCTTGCCCAGGCCCATGCGCAGGATCAGGTCCAGCCGGCCCAGGTCGAAGATGTTCCAGTAGCGGCCGTTGGTCATGTGCAGGTTGCTGTCCAAGTCGTTGGGCAGCACCCGGAACTGCAGGCGGGAGACGCCGAACGGGGCCTCCAGCTTCGGCCGGAACAGGCTGCGCAGCAGCAGGTGGAGCAGGCGGAACCAGAGATTCATGATTATGACGACTGTTATAGAGCGGTCGATACGCTAGTCTATGACGACTGTCTTAGCAAGGAGCCGGCCGTGAGCCCGCGATCGTCCGATGCCCCCCAGCGTGTGATCGATGCCGCAGCGCAGATGCTCGCGCGGGTGGGCCTCAACGCGACCAGCATCCGCGAAGTGACCAAACTGGCTGATGCGCCGCTCGGGTCCACGTATCACCACTTCCCGGGCGGCAAGCAGGAATTGTTGGCACGGGCCACCACGATGGCCGGCGACAAGGTGGAGGCGCTGCTGATCGAACTGCTGAAGGGCGGCGCGGTGCAGGGGTTGCAGCAGTTCCTGGCGCTGTGGCGCGAGCGCCTGCTGCGCACCGGTTTTCGTGCCGGCTGCCCGGTGCTGGCGGCAGCCGTCGAGGAGCCGGTGGAGGCCCTGCCGAGCCAGCCACGTGCGGCGGCCGCCGAGGTGTTTGCCCGCTGGCAGGGGCACCTGGCTGAGGCGTTCGTCGCCGATGGGCACGCGCCTGCCCAGGCGACCGGCCTGGCCAGCCTGGTGATTGCCAGTGTGGAAGGCGCAGTGGCGATGAGCCGCGCACTGCAGGACATCGCCCCGTTCGACCAGGTGGCTGCGCAGCTGTTGAAGGCAGCCGCACCGCCTGCTTGAGCGGCGCGCGGACTACTTGAAGAACATGTAGACCCACCCGGCAAACATGGGCACCATCACAGCGATACTGGATGCCACCAGCCAGCGTACATAGCGGCTGGCCGCATCGGCCCCTCGCCGTTTCAGTGCCCAGGCATGCAGAGGCAAGACCAGCAGGGCCTGCAGGAACAAGGCCGCCATTGCGCCAAGCCAAAGTGGAAACACGCCCAGGCAGCCGTCACTCATGCAATAGGTCGCGAACCAGGACCCCCAGCCTGCCAGGCCGATCATCGGCAGGAACATGACGATGGCAACAGGGCGGGTGAACTGGGACGCTTGCATGCAGGAGCCGATCCGTTCCGTGGCTGCCCAGAATATAGGATCCACACCGGACTGCGGTTGCCGTGGATCGGGCGGAAACTGGACGGGACGTGACCTGTAGACGCGGCGCCACGGCAGGGTAGAATCCGGCCAGCGCAGCCCGCGCGTGCCTGGCAAGGATGTCTGCATGCTGCACCACCTCTCGTTGGGTGTCCGCGATCTCGAGCGTGCAGGTCGCTTTTACGATGCCGTTCTTGCAGCACTCGGTTACCGCCGCGTTTTCGAAGACGACACTGCGATCGGCTATGGCCTGGTCGAGGATGAAGACCTGTTGTGCCTGAAGCTGCGCGACGATGCGGTTGCGCCGGGACCTGGCTTCCATCTGGCGTTGACGGCAACTACGCGTGCGGCCGTTGATATCTTCCATCGTGCTGCCTTGGCCACCGGAGGCCAGGACAACGGACCTGCCGGTCTGCGCCCGGACTACGGCGAGCGCTACTACGCTGCGTTCGTGATCGATCCAGATGGCCATCGCATCGAGGCGGTGACCAAGGCGGCGGCATGAAACACGCACGCCAGCCCGTTTCAATGCCGGGCAGCCGCAGCGGGGAAGCGATGCGTGCACGTCGGCAGCTGCAGCATCGTGGCTGGCCGCGGCTGCAGATGGCCGTGATTGTCGTGCTGACCGGTGCCGCCGGGTTCCTCGCCTCGCACGTGCTGCGCCTGGCAGGCATGGACGCGATGCTGCTGCGCTATCCGCTGGCCGTGCTGATCGCCTATGGCGTGTTCCTGCTGCTGATGTGGGTCTGGATCCGGTGGCGCTGGGATGCAGTGGCCGATGGGTTGGGCTCCGCGCCCGGCGGCGGTGACAGCCAGGCATCGCCGTGGACCGGCAGCGGCGGGCATTCCGGCGGTGGTGGCGCGTCCGCCTCCTGGGGCGAAGCCGCAGCGTCCTCCAGCGCGAGCGCCGACAGCGCATCGTTGCTGGACGTGGCCGACGGCGAGGCAGGCCTGCCGTTGCTGGCCATTCTCGGCATCATGGCGCTGGTGGCTACAGTGCTCGTGGCCAGTGTCTGGGTAGTCTGGTCTGCGCCGGTGCTGATGGCCGAGCTGCTGGTGGATGCGGCCATCGCCGGGGGTCTGTACAAGCGGATGCAGGGCATGCAGGCACAGGGGTGGTGGCGGCTGTGCCTGTCCCATACGATCTGGCCGCTGCTGGGCCTGCTGGTGTTTTTCGCCGGGCTGGGCTGGCTTGCGCAGCAGTTGGCGCCGGATGCGGTCAGCCTGATGCAGGTATTCAAGGCGTTGTAACAGGATCTGCCACGACGTTTAATATCAATCACACGCAAGGAGAAGCGCATGGATGTCGCTGCACGCAGGAACAGGAAGTTCGTTCGTTGGCTGATGGTGGCGATGTTCGCCCTGTTGATGCCCTTCGCGGTGCTGGCCCAGTCCGGGCCTGCGGCCACCCCGCCCACAACAGATGCGGCCGCCGAAGAAGCCCAGTGCCGCGCCTGCACCTATGAACGCATCGGGCACAAGGTCGACATCGGCCTGGTAACCGTGGTGTCGCTGCTGGTGGTCGGCCTGCTGGTGGCCATTTCCCGCGAATGGGGGACGACCTCGCAGCGCTGGACCTGCCGCACGATGGCCCTGCTGCTGGTGGGCATCGGGGTGGCCCTGCTGTGGTGGGCGGGCAGCATCATCTACCTGGGCTATAACCCGTGGCAGGAGGACGCCGCTCCGCTGGATGCCGCGTTGGCCTCTACACTGCTCAGCACGTCGCCGAAGTGGCTGGCAGGGCTGTTGATGATTGGTTTCGCGCCCACTGTCTGGCGACGCAGCGAGCGCCTGCCGTCCTGGCGCATTGCATGATCCATGGGGCGCCGGGCGATGCCCGGCGCTCCCCTTGTGAATCAGTCGAAGCGCCAGCGCACGCCTGCATACACGCCGCGGCCTTCGCCGGGCGTCGAGCGCGCCACGTCCTTGCCGGCATCGTTGTAACCGGGGGTGACGGTGGCGGCGTAATGGCGGTCAGCGATGTTGCGCATCTCCGCCCACAGCTGCCAGCGGCCGCCCGGTGCGTCGTAACCAATGCGACTACCGAAGATGACGTGGCTGTCCGCCCAATAGCTGTTGGCGTAGTCCACCGCGATGCGTGAGGCGTACTCGGTGTTCAGTGCGGCATACAGGCCCGAGGCGTGGTCGAAGCGCAGTTCGGCCTGGTAAGCGTGGCGCGGCAGGCCGGGCAGGCGGTTGCTGCCAAAACGTGCATCGTGGCGATAGCGGAAATCGCTGAAGGTGTACACCTGGCGCAACGACAGACGGCCCGGTGCAGCCTGCCACAAGGTGCTGTCCAACCCGGCCTCGATGCCACGGTGCACGGTGGGGCTGGCGTTGTTCTCAGCGATGAACAGGTTCGGCACCGGCTGCAGTTCCACGCTCAGCAGCTCGTTGTTCACGTGCGCGTAGTAGCCGGTCAGTTCCCAGCGGCCCAGCGCCGCTTCACCGCGTGCACCCAGTTCCAGCGTGGTGGCGGTCTGGTTCTGCACCGGCACCGGCGCACGCTGGCGGCCGGCGGAAGGACCATTGCCCGCGCCGAAGTACTGGTTCGAGCCCCAGATCATTGACCACGGGTGCGGCGCTTCCACTGAGCGGCTGAGGTTGCCGAACCACTGCGTCTGCGGCGTCTGCTGCCAAGTGAAGCCCAGCCGCGGCGCGTAGTCCCAGGCGTGGTCGCGCAGGCGGCCGCCGCTGCTCGGCCACGTGACCTGCACATCGCGGCGGGTGTTGATCAGCGCAAAACCGGTCTGTACGCGCAGGCGATCATTCACGGCCAGGTTGTTGCCGATGTGCAGCGTGCTGTCGGTGCCGTGGTGGCGGAAGTCGCGCGTGCGGGTGCCGGCGGCATAACCGTTGTTGGCAAAGCGCAGCGACTCGCGCACATCGGCATCCAGGTCGTGGGTAATGCGCAGCCCGATGGTGGTCTCGCTGTCCAAACCGAACAGCGTGTGCCGGCGACGGTAGTCCAGCGTGGCATTGAGGTTGGCGTAGTCCAGCTGCTGGCGGTACAGGCTCTCGTTCAAGTCCATCGGGTATTTGTGATAGACCAGCCCGGCCTGCAGCGAGGAATCCTCGTCGATCTGCAGGGTGGTGAGATTGCCCACCCAGGTGCTGCCCGGCTGCGGACGGCGCGCATCGATGGCCAGGTTGGCCGCGTTCGCCGCGCGCGGATCATTGCGGATCTGCTCGCGGGTCAGGCGCCCGGGTGTCTCGTGGTTGGTTTCGCGGTAGCGCACGAAGAAGCGGGTCTGCAGATCGGGGGTGATCTGCCAGCCGATGTTGGCCATCGCGCCATTGCCATCGCCGGCCGCATGGCGCTGGTAGCCATCGAATTCGGTATCGGTATAGGCCAGGAAGTAATCGACATCGCCGCTGACGCCGCCCCAGCTGATCCCGCGCTTCTGGTAGCCGCGGCTGCCGGCTTCGTAGTGCAGCTGCACGCCAGCCGAGTCGCGACCGCTGCGGCTGATGTAGTCGATGGCTCCGCCCAGTGCCAGCGCGCCGCGTTCGAAGCCGTTGGCACCGCGCAGCACTTCCACGCGTGACAGCCACAACGGTTCCAGCAGTTCGTAAGGTGTGCCGCCCGGGCCGGTCAGTGGAAGGCCGTCGATCGACACCGCAATGCCGGAAGCATGTGCACCCGGGCCGCGGTTGATGCCCGAGCCGCGGATCGACACCTTGGTGCCTTCGTTGCCCGGCGACTGCGCGCTGATGCCGGGCTGGTAGGCCAATACGTCGGCGCTGCTGGACAGGCGGCTGTCCGCCTTGGCCACGTCGATCACGTTGCTGGCGCCCGGCACGCGCTTCAGCGCCTCGCGCGCCTGCGCGCTGGCATCGGCGGCAGTGACCTGCACCGCGTCCAGCGTGGTGGCCTGTGGGGCGGCGTGGGCGGTGGTGGAAAGGCCAAGCAGGATGGCCAGCGACAGCAAGGAGGGGGCGGGGCGATACGGCAGGAAGGGCATGCGGAGAGTCTGTAAACCACAAAACAGGCGCGAAAGTTAACAGGTCAGACGCGGTACGTCATCCCCGGCAGGCCGGGAATCGGCTACATCCCATGAACAACTCGCCGGTAGTCCGGTTCTTGCGCTCAACCAGCGGCGCAGCGCACTTCCGGCAGGTTGCGGCAGTTGCGGCTTCCGTGGGCGTTGCCAGGGTTGGCTCCAGCCGTTTCAACGGTTCGGTGATCGGCCGAGTCTGCACTTCGCGGATCATCCGCAGTAGCTCGGCGCCGGGCACCAATGCGACGGGTTTGCCCGCCACGAAGGCTTGGGCATCACGGCTGAACCTGCCCGAGCTGACAACCATTGCGGCGTCCGCCTTGTGGTGCGCGAGCAGCCCGTAAAGCTCGCGCACGACCGTCACGCCTACCTGCTGCCGTCGCCATTGCTTGCATTGCACCAGCGTGCGCTTGCCGTTGCGTCGCAGGATCAGGTCGATGCCACCGTCCGCGCCGCCCAGTCCGGTTTCTTCGACTGCATAGCCTTGGCGCCGGAAGGCTTCGCCGACAAGAAGCTCGAAATTGCGCCAGCCCGTCGTGGCCAGGCTTTCCAACCCGGTTCGGGTATCCAGCAGCTGGCGTCGCTTAGAGGCGCCAGCCAAGGAAAGCAAGGTGGCAAGCATGCAGATCGCCAACCAGGCCCAGGCAAATACCGGTTGGGCAAGAATCTGAAGGAGGATGTCGCCAGTGGCGGCAGTGACAGGTTGGCGCCACGCCGGTAACAACCAGCGCAGAGTGGCGAAGCCGAGCCCGCCCACCGCTGCGTTGATGTACCACGGCCATGCGGCCATGACATCCAGAAGACTGTTGCGCCTGCGTCCCATGCATTTTTCTCCGACGTGCTCGCCATTGTTCAGTCGAGCCTTCCGATTGGTTTTCCGGTGTGCCTCACAGCAAATTCCAGTAGAAGAGGCTCGACTCTACAAAGCGGATTTCACCAGTGCTTTTGATTTGGCGTATAGCGTTTTGGCCATCTCAGCGTTACCGAGCGCAGCATGGCATTCGGCAAGGCTGTCCCAGGCATTGGCCGAGGTGGGATACAGGGCCGTATTGAGGGCGAAGACCTTGAGCGCGGGCCGGTTGCCCAGATTGTTGCGGATCGCGTAGCCGGTTGCATTGATGGCCCGCTCCAGTTCGTTGGATGCAATGCCACTGTTCTCGCTCAGCCACGCACGCAGGCTGCTTTCACTGCCGCTGTCACCGGTCAAGGCATAGCCGATCAAACGTTCGGAGAGTGCTGCATGCGGAAAATCTCCTGGCGCAGCCACTGCCATCGTGCTTTCCACCAGCGTGCTCGACCAGGCATTGCGGGCGCTGCCATTGGTCAGGTACACGAACACCCAGTAGCCGCTGGCCAGCGTGCCCTTGTAGGCCAGCCGCGCACGTACGCGGGTGCCACCATCGTGGCCGACCTGAGTGTAGCCATCGCTGCGGGTCGTATCCCAGCCGGTGGAGAAGAAGTTGCTGCCACCGCCGGTCAGTGTCTGTGGCTGCCACAGCGCTTCCAGCGTGGCAGTGCGCACCAGCTTGCCGGTCGCCAGTGCCTGCAGGAAACGGTTCATGTCGCCCACGGTGGTCTGCAGATCGGCGTGGCCCCAACCGTAGTTCGGCCATGGATCTTCATTGGCCGGCTGCAGCTGGCCGTCTTTGCCGATGTACGGCACTGCCGCGCGCTGTGCTGGCACGCTGGCTGCTCCCCACGAGGTGCTGGTCATCCTCAGCGGCTGCAGGATGCGCTCGCGGGCGATGGCCGGATAGGGCTTGCCGTAATGAGTTTCCAACAACGCGGTCAGTACCAGGTAGTTGGCCTGCGTGTACTGCACGCGGCTGCCGGTGGCGAACTGCATCGGTGCCGAACCAGCGACCTTCAGTGCGGCGGCAAGGTCCGGTGCTACGCCGGTGTAGCCCTTGCTCACCCAGCGGTTGTCCACGCGGTCGTAGTATTCGCCGATGCCAGAGCTGTGGTTGAGGAAGTCACGCACGTGGATGGCGTGCCACGTGGACGGCAGCGCCGGCACATAACGACTGGCGGGGGCATCCAGATCCACCTTGCCCTGATCCACCAGCTGCATCACCAGCGTGCTGGTCAGCAGCTTGGCCATCGACTGCGCGGCGAAGATGGTATCGACGGTGGCGGGCGCGTGGGTGGCCGGGTCGCGTTCACCACTGGCGCCCTCGTACAGCACGTTGCCGTTGTGTGCGACCAGTACCGCCTGGCCGGCGATGCCGTAGCGTTCGCGGTTGCTCTGCAATTGGGTGTCGAGCCGGGAAGAAAGGCCGGCAGGGACGTCACGCGCCGAGGCGGGAAGGGCGATGGCCAAGGCACAGAGCAATGCAGCAGCAAGGGTGCGGTACATCGCGGTGATCCGTCAGCGGTGATGGCGCATGTTGGTCAGCGGCGGGCGCTGGGTCAAGCGGGGCGGGCCCCTTTGTGAATGCGTGAATTTCCAATGGCCTGTCGTAAACAGCTCTTAGAATCTAATGAAGCATCAGATATAAGAGCGCCTCGGTCCACGCCGACGAAATAGCCTTGGATGGGAGGCGCAATGGAAGAGGATGAGGATTTCGCGCTCTTCATCGAGAGCTTCGGAGAGGCAACTGAACACGATCCGGTGCCAGAGACCGCCTTCTCCAAGTGGGCGGGCATCTTACCTGAATCGCTCTTGAGCTATTGGCGTCGGGATGGATGGGCGAACTATGGCAATGGACGGCTGTGGACGGTCAATCCCGAGGGCTACGAAGGCCTGATGCACATGTGGTTGGCTGGTACTCCATTTCCCCTGATCGATACCTACCATGTATTTGGCAGAAGCGGGTTTGGGCGGCTCTACCTGTGCGGTGAAGCATCAGGCGCTGGCGTGAGCATCGATCCGATCCGCAGTGAAGTGTTTGCACTTCAGAGCTGTTTGAGACCCAAGTCTCTCGCACGACAGGAGGGGGGCATCAGGGCGTTTTTCGCTTGCGCTGAGCTCGACGACTTTGATCTGATGGATGGGGCCGAAGAGCTGCCTTTTGACAGGGTTGTGAGCACTTGCGGGCACCTGATGGCGGATGAGATGTATGGCTTTGAGCCAGCGTTGGTTTGCGGCGGCGAAGTAGCCATTGGCAATCTGCGCAGGCTCAAGCTTCACCCGCACCTGCATATGCTGAGGGCTTTCGCCGCGCCTGCGTTTCCACGCTATGCGATTGATGTGAAGCCGCTGGCCCGGAAGTGAATTGAAGGCCCCAATCATGTAGAGCCGAGCCCATGCTCGGCTGTCTCTCGGTCAGGCGTCGTGCAGCCGGGAAAATTGAGCCGAGCAGTTGCACGGCTCCAAACGGTTCGGTCGGTAACACTGGTCATACTTGGCGGTTCTTGGTGCCAATGCCACCGTTATCAGGGTGGGTGGGTACAATCGGATACCACTCCGCTGATGCACCGGTGCAAGTAATGCCAGGTTCCGCCAACGAAGCTGTGATGAAAGATCAACGTCTGGACGAGCTGTTGGGGGCTTCGCGAATGCTCACTTCAGAAGAAGTTGCTGCATTTGACCGGACGGTTCAGGCGCTATCAGGACTGGAATTCTCCAATCGAGAGCTGGGAGTCCTCTTTTCGATATTCGCCGATGACACTCCGCATCATGAAGTCATGTGGGGGCTGCTTCATCTCGTCGAGACAAGTGAGAGCGAGATTTTGATTTCTGCGCTTGTCCAATCGGCTCCGTACATGCGTACCGTGGCACCAGAATGGTTGGAGACGTTCATCTGCAGATTGCTGAATAGTGATCTACACAGAGATGTGTTGATTACCTGCCTGAAGAACGAGGCCTCAACCAAAGGCGCAGCAGAAGTCGTCTCCTTGATCGAAGCGCTGAAGGATGATGCGTCGGACAGTATCCGAGCAAGGGCATCGGTGGTCGCTTCGGCACTGATGTAGCGGTGCGAGCGCCGACCAAGGTCGGCGTCTACCAGGGCGTCCCAGCATCAGGTGGTGCCGGCCAGCAGCCGGCACTACCACACGTTCAAGGTAGCACCGGGCCACGCCCGGTGACACTTGATCAGCCCAGGATTCCCGGCAGATCCAGACCCTTCTCCTTCGCGCACTCAATCGCGATCTCATACCCCGCATCGGCATGGCGCATCACGCCGGTGGCCGGGTCGTTCCACAGCACGCGTGCAATGCGCTTGGCCGCCGCTTCAGTGCCATCGCAGACGATCACCATGCCGGCGTGCTGCGAGAAGCCCATGCCCACGCCGCCGCCATGGTGCAGTGACACCCACGTCGCGCCACTGGCGGTGTTGAGCAGGGCATTCAGCAGCGGCCAGTCGGACACAGCATCGGAGCCGTCGGCCATCGCTTCGGTTTCGCGGTTCGGCGAGGCCACGCTGCCGCTGTCCAGATGGTCGCGGCCGATCACCACCGGCGCCTTCAGTTCACCGTTGGCCACCATCTCGTTGAAGGCCAGGCCCAGTCGATCACGATCGCCCAGACCGACCCAGCAGATGCGCGCCGGCAGGCCCTGGAACTTGATCTTCTCGGCGGCCATGTCCAGCCAGCGGTGCAGGTGCGGGTTGTCCGGAATCAGCTCCTTCACCTTGGCATCGGTCTTGGCGATGTCTTCCGGGTCGCCGCTCAGCGCCGCCCAACGGAACGGGCCGATGCCACGGCAGAACAGCGGCCGGATGTAGGCCGGCACGAAACCCGGAAAATCGAACGCATCCTCGACACCTTCTTCCAGCGCCATCTGCCGCAGGTTGTTGCCGTAATCCACGGTAGGCACGCCCAGCGAGTGGAAACCGAGCATGGCGCGGATGTGGTTGGCCATCGACGCACGCGCGGCCTTTTCCACTTCCTTCGGGGCGGTCACGCGCTTGGCATCCCATTCTTCCACCGTCCAGCCCTGCGGCAGGTAGCCGTTCACCGGGTCGTGGGCGGAGGTCTGGTCGGTCAGCAGGTCCGGCTTCACGCCGCGGATCAGCAGTTCGTCCAGCACGTCGGCAACGTTACCGAGCAGGCCCACCGACAGCGGCTTTTTGGCGGTGCACGATTCTTCGATCAGGCGCAGGGCCTCATCCAGATCGTCGGTCCAGGTATCCAGGTAGCCGGTGCGCAGGCGCATCTCGATGCTGCTCTTGCGGCATTCTACCGCCAGGCACGAGGCGCCGGCCATCACCGCAGCCAGCGGCTGCGCGCCACCCATGCCGCCCAGCCCGCCGGTGAACAGCCACTTGCCGGCCAGGCTGCCGTTGTAATGCTGGCGGCCCATTTCCACGAAGGTCTCGTAGGTACCCTGCACGATGCCCTGTGCGCCGATGTAGATCCAGCTGCCGGCGGTCATCTGGCCATACATCGCCAAGCCTTTCTTATCCAGCTCGTTGAAGTGATCCCAGTTGGCCCAGCGCGGCACCAGGTTGGAGTTGGCGATCAGCACGCGCGGTGCATCGGCATGGGTGCGGAACACGCCCACTGGCTTGCCCGACTGCACCAGCAGCGTCTGGTCATCGTCCAGGCGCTTGAGGGTTTCGACGATGGCGTCGAAGCTCTCCCAATCGCGTGCGGCACGGCCGATGCCGCCGTACACCACCAGCTCCTGCGGCCGCTCGGCCACGTCCGGGTGCAGGTTGTTCATCAGCATGCGCAGCGGCGCTTCGGTGAGCCAGCTCTTGGCGGTGAGCGTGGTGCCGGTCGGTGCGGCAATGGTGCGGGACGGGTCGTTGCGGGTCATGCGGCGCTCCGGTTCGTAGCGAATTCAAGGCAGGCATTGAGCACCTGAGCCAGGGTGTGGCGCAGCGGTGCGGCGTGTTCGGGGTCGAGCGGGGTGGGCCAGCTGTGCTCGTCCACCTGGTCGGGTAGTGGTTCGTGCATGTAGCCGCGGCAGGCCAGTTCCATCTGCAGGCTGTGCACACCACCGGCAATGCTGCTGTAGTGGCGGGTGATCCAGCCGCCCTTGAAGCGGCCGTTGCGCACCTGGCTCATGCCGCTGAGCGCCAGCAGGTTCTCCACTACATCGCTCAGTGCGTTGTCGCAGGAGGTGTCCGGTGCACCGGACGGCCCGGCGGTGCCGAGATTGAACTGCGGCAACTCGCCCTCGAACAGGTGCGGGATGTGCGAACGGATCGAATGCGCGTCGTACACCACCACGGTGCCGTGGCGTGCACGCAGGCGTGCGATCTGCGTGGCCAGTGCGTTGTGGTACGGCGCGAAATACGTGTCGCGGCGCCGGGCAATCTCGGCGTCGTCCGGCTCGCGACCGGCGTGGTACAGCGGCTGGTTGTCGAAGGTGGTCAGCGGGCACAGGCCGGTGGTGTTTTGCCCCGGGTACAGCGACACGCCGCTGGGGTCGCGGTTGAGGTCGATCACCGAACGCGAGATTGCCGAGCGCACGGTGGTCGCGCCCATGCCGCGTGCGAAGTCGTACAGCTCATGCACCCACCAGTCGGCATCGCGGCGCGCCAGCCACGGCGAGTGGAAATCGCCGATCAGGTCATGCGGCAGCTCGCTGCCGGTGTGCGGGAAGCTGACGATCAGCGGCGCATCACCTTCGTGCACGGTCAGCCATTCGGGATGGCCGTTCATGCCCGCGGTTCCACCGTGGGCAACAGCTCGGCCAGGCCCTTGGCCAATGCGCCGCTGCGGACCAGGTCGGTTGCGATCACCATGTCCGGGTGGAAATAGCGATCGTCCTGCAGCATCGGCACCTGTGCACGCAGCGTGGCGCGCACGTTTTCCAGTGCCTTGCTGGAGCGCAGCGGCGCATGGAAGTCGCAGCCCTGCGCAGCGGCCAGCAGCTCGATACCGATTACGTTGGCTGCGTTCTCGGCCATCTGCATCAGGCGGCGTGCACCGTGCGCGGCCATCGACACGTGGTCTTCCTGGTTGGCCGAGGTGGGAATCGAATCGACGCTGGCGGGGTAGGCGCGCTGCTTGTTTTCCGAGACCAGCGCAGCGGCGGTCACCTGCGGAATCATGAAGCCGGAGTTCAAGCCCGGGCGCGGGGTCAGGAAGGCTGGCAGGCCGGACAGCGCAGGGTCGACCAGCATCGCCAGGCGGCGCTCGCTGATCGAACCGATTTCGCACACGGCCATCGCCAGCATGTCGGCGGCGAAGGCCACCGGCTCGGCGTGGAAGTTGCCGCCGGACAGCGCCTCACCGGTATCGGTGAACACCAGCGGGTTGTCGGACACGCCATTGGCTTCGATTTCCAGCGTGGTCGCAGCCTGGCGCAGGATGTCCAGCGCCGCTCCCATCACCTGCGGCTGGCAGCGCAGGCAGTACGGGTCCTGCACCCGCACGTCGTTGTCGCGGTGCGATTCGCGGATGCCCGAATCCTGCATCAGCGTGCGCAGGGTGGCGGCGGTGGCGATCTGCCCGCGCTGGCCACGCAGCGCATGGATACGCGGATCGAACGGCGTATCCGAGCCCTTGGCCGCTTCCACCGACAGCGCGCCGGTGACCAGTGCGGCCTGGAACATGGTTTCGATTTCAAACAGGCCGGCCAGTGCATACGCAGTGGAGAACTGGGTGCCGTTGAGCAGGGCCAGGCCTTCCTTCGCGCCCAGCTCCACCGGCTGCAGGCCGGCGCGAGCCAGTGCGTCCACGGCGGGCAGGCGTTCATCGCCGACGAAGGCTTCGCCAACGCCGATCATCACGCTGGCCAGATGCGAGAGCGGTGCCAGATCGCCCGAGGCACCGACCGAGCCCTGCGCCGGCACCACCGGCAGCACGCCCTTCACCAGCATTGCTTCCAGCAGCAGCAGCGTTTCCTCGCGCACGCCGGAAGCACCCTGGGCCAGGCTGACCAGCTTCAACGCCATCATCAGCCGCACCACGTTGGCCGGCATCGGCTCGCCCACGCCCGCGGCATGCGAGAGCACGATGTTCCGCTGCAGGGTGGCCAGGTCCTCGCGCTCGATGCGCACGCTGGCCAGCTTGCCGAAACCGGTGTTGATGCCATACACCGGTGCGCCCTTGGAAACGATGGCAGCCACCGTTGCGGCACTGGCGCGCACCGCCGGCAACGCGGCCGGGTCAAGCGACAGCGGCGCACCGCGATACGCCTGCCGCCACTGGGCGAGGGTGACATGGCCGGGGCGAAGAACCAGGGTGTTGCTCATGTGTTGCTCCAGGAGGCAGGCAGGTCGGGCTGTCCGCGCACCACGCGCGCGTGCAGCGGGTTGAATCCAATGCGATAGACCAGGTCGGCGGGGGCGTCGATGTCCCAGATCGCCAGGTCGCAGTCCATGCCGACGGCCAGGCGGCCGATGCGCTCGCCATGGCCCAGCGCACGCGCCGCTTCACGGGTGAAGCCGGCGATGCATTCGTCTACGGTCAGGCGGAACAGGGTGGCGCCCATGTTCATTGCCAGCAGCGGGCTGGTCAGCGGCGAAGTGCCGGGGTTGCTGTCGGTGGCCAGTGCCAACGGCACACCGGCCGCGCGCAGCGCAGCGATCGGCGGCAGGGTGGTATCGCGGGTGAAGTAGAACGCGCCCGGCAGCAGCACGGCGACGGTACCGGCGGCGGCCATCGCGGCGATGCCGGCGTCGTCCAGGTGTTCGATGTGGTCGGCCGACAGCGCGCCGAAACCGGCCGCCAGTTCGGCGCCATGCTGGTTGCTCAGTTGTTCGGCGTGGATCTTGATCGCCAGCCCATGCGCACGCGCAGCGTCGAATACCTGGCGGGCCTGCGCCGGCGAGAACGCGATGTTCTCGCAGAAGATGTCCACGGCCTCGGCCAGGCCTTCTGCAGCGATGGCCGGAATCATCACCTCGCACACCTCATCGGTGTATTCCTGCGCCTCGCGACCGGGCGGCACCGCGTGCGCACCGAGGAAGGTCGGCACCACGTTCACCCGGCATTCCTCGCCCAGCGCGCGGGCCACCTGCAACTGCTTGCGCTCGTCCTGCAGGGTCAGGCCGTAGCCGGACTTGATCTCGATGGTGGTTACGCCTTCGGCGCGCATCGCCAGCAGGCGCGGCCGGCTCTCGCGTGCCAACTGCTCTGGCGAGGCAGCACGGGTGGCGCGCACCGTAGAGACGATACCGCCACCGGCACGGGCGATCTCTGCATAGCTCACGCCCTGCAGGCGCTGCTCGAATTCGTTGGCGCGGTTGCCGGCGTAGACCAGGTGGGTGTGGCAGTCGATCAGACCGGGCGAGATCCATCGGCCTTCGCCGTCGATGCGGGTGGTCGGCTGCAGATGGGCATCGCTGCCGGCGGGGCCGGCATGCACGATGCGGCCATCGGTGGCGGCCAGTACTCCATCGCGCAGGACACCCAGGCCCTCGCCATCGAGGGTCATCAGGTGGACGTTGGACCAGAGGGTATCGACGTGCATGGCATCCACAACGCAGCTGTGCTTATATGTCTATACAATATAGGCGTCCAATTCGGGTTGTCCAGCCATGTCCGATTCGCGTTCCGCGCACTCCTTCCATGCCGCCCACGCCCTGCTGGCCGACGGCTGGGCCGCCGACGTCCGCCTGCAGGTGCAGGACGGGCGCATCGCCGAGGTCACGCGTGGGCAGGCTGCGCAGCAAGGCGATACCCGCGTGGGCATCCTGGTGCCGGGCCTGCCGAATCTGCACAGCCACGCCTTCCAGCGCGGCATGGCCGGCCTGACCGAGATCGGTGGCGGCGACGGCGATAGTTTCTGGAGCTGGCGTGAACTGATGTACCGCTTCCTGGCCCATCTGCGCCCGGATGCAGTGCAGGCCATCGCCGCCCAGGCCTACATGGAGATGCTGGAAAGCGGCTTCACCCGTGTCGGCGAATTCCACTACCTGCACCACGATGCCGATGGCCGCCCCTACGCCAATCGCGCCGAGATGAGTGTGCAGATCGCTGCTGCGGCCGCGCAGACCGGCATCGGCCTGACCCTGCTGCCGGTGTTCTACGCCCACGCCGATTTCGGTGGGGCGCCGCCGAACCCGGCGCAGCGCCGCCTCATCCATGATGTAGACGGGTTCGCGCAGCTGCTTGATGGCGCCCGCACCGCGCTGGCCACGCTGCCCGATGCGGTGCTCGGCATCGCCCCGCACAGCCTGCGCGCGGTGACGGGCGAGGAGCTGAGCGCACTGCTGCCGCTTACCGATGGCCCGATACACATCCATATCGCCGAGCAGGTGCGCGAGGTCGAGGCCTGCCTGGCGTGGAGTGGCCGGCGACCGGTGCAGTGGCTGTACGAGCATGCCCCGGTCGATGCGCGCTGGTGCCTGGTGCACGCCACCCACATCACCGACGACGAGCGCGAGCAGATGGTCGCCAGCAAGGCCGTGGCCGGGCTGTGCCCGATCACCGAGGCCAACCTGGGCGACGGCCTGTTCCCGATGCAGGCCTTCGCGCGCGAGGGCGGACGCTTCGGTGTCGGCTCCGATTCCAACGTGCTGATCGATGCCGCAGAAGAGCTGCGCCTGCTGGAATACGGCCAGCGGCTGACCCTGCGGGGTCGCAATGTGTTGGCCTCGGATGCCGGCCGCAGCACCGGGCGCTTCCTGTTTGAAGGGGCATTGCAGGGCGGTGCACAGGCGCTTGGTGTGGCTGCCGGCCTGCAGGTGGGTGCCAGCGCAGACATGGTTGAACTGGATGCCGCGCACCCGGCGTTGCAGGCGCGACACGGTGACGCATGGCTTGACAGCTGGGTGTTCGCCGCACGTAATGGCGCGCTGCGATCGGTCTGGCGCCATGGCCGCCAGTGCGTGGCCGACGGCCGCCACCTGCAGCGCGAGGCCATCACCAGCGCTTTCGCCGCTGCCCTGCGTGGCGTGCTGGGCTGATCGCCTCCCACCATCGAGACTCCACCACGTGAAGGCCAGCAAGTCCGCCACGCTCAACCAGCGCATCCGCAGCGACCTGGAAAGCCGCATCCTCAGCGGAGAGTGGGCGCCGGGCTTCCGTATCCCGTACGAGCACGAACTGATGGAGCAGTACGGGTGCTCGCGGATGACGGTGAACAAGGTGCTGACGGCGCTGGCCGAGAGCGGCATGATCGAGCGCCGCCGCCGAGCGGGCTCCTTCGTGGCTCGGCAGCCACCGCATCTGGAGCAGGTGGCGCTGGAGATCCCTGACATCGCAATGGAGGTCGGATCGCGCGGACATCAGTACGGCTACCGGCTGCTGCAGCGTGAACTGCGCCTGGCCGAGGCAGCCAATGCCGGCGAAGTGGAACTGGCCGGCAGTGAGCAGTTGCTGGCGATGCGCTGCCTGCATCTGGCCGATGGCCGGCCGCTGGCGCTGGAGCATCGCCTGATCAGCCCGGTCGGCGTGCCCGAGGTGCTGGAGGTGGATTTCAGCACCACCGCGCCGGGCAGCTGGTTGCTGCAGAACGTGTCGTGGACGCGCGCCCAGCACCGCATCAGCGCCTGGGGCGCCGATGCGCCCACCGCCAGGCTGCTGGACGTGAAACCCGGTACCGCCTGCCTGGTGATCGAGCGCCTGACCTGGCGCGGCGAACAGCCGATCACCCGCGTGCGCCAGATGTTCCTGGGCGATGCCTGGGACCTGGTCGCCCGTTTCGCGCCTGGGGCGCGATAGGGGCGAACCCACGCTCGGCTTCTTCCCTGGGCGCTTTCAGCCAAGCGGGAATGAATCGCCGTGAGTAGATCCACGCCATGCGTGGATGTGGTGCCGAGCAGCCGAGCGAGCTCGGCACCATCATGCCTCAGCCCATCAATACGTCGCGCACTGCCGCCAGCGCACCGGCTCATCCACACCGGGGCGGGCGTTGAGCTGCACGCGCACGTTGCGCAGGGCGGGGTAGCGCAGCACTTCCTGGCACACGCGTGGCCACACCGTTTCCAGTTCACCGGTGCGGTTGATGGCCAGCGTCTGCCGGGTCAGCCAGACGCCGCTGGCGATGCCGGATTGCCCCGCCAGCGCGCGGGCCAGTTCGGCCTGGTAGCGGTCCAGCGTGGCAGCGTCCGGGTTGAGATTGCTGCGCGTGTCGTCGCCATTCTGCGGCGCGGCTGCGGCGACCATGGGAGCGGGCGCATTCGCGGCGCTTTCCGGCGCGGCGGGCGTCGGCACAGGACGTGCAGCCGGCGGTGCGACAGGTGCAACGGCCGGTGCCGGGATCGGGTCCGCCTGTTCCGGGCGCAGGCCCTGCAGGCCAAGCCCGACCAGCAGGCCCAGCGTCACTGAGGCCAGTGCGGCGATGGCAATGCGGCGCAGCGCCTCATGGCGGGCGATCGCTCGCACGCGGGTGTCAACATCGGCCGGCAGGTAGGGCTGCAGCAGTGGCCACAGGCGCGGACCATCGATTACTTCCACTGCCTGCTTTTCCGCCGCGCCCAGGCCATCGCGTTCAACCCGGCCTTCGGTGATCAGCATGCCGCCCTTGGCGCCTGCCAGTCGCGCGGCAGCACCCAGTTCGTTCACCGCAGCGGTGCCGATGCGATAGGCCAGGCCGTGCTTGCACGACACCCGCCAGGTGTTCGGTCCATCGCTGAGCAGGAAATCGCTGCTCGGCTCGCGGCTTTCCTCGCTCGGATCCTGCAGTTCACGCAGGCCGCGCTGCTCGCGCAGCATGCGCTTGATCAGCGTGGAAAACTCACGCCAGTGCATGCCCGCCAGAGCCTGCAGGCCCAGTTGCATTTCGGTACGTCGACGCTTGAACCACCACAGGTACACGGTGGCCAGGGTGCAGGTAAGCAGGGCCGACAGCAGGGCCAGAATCCAGGGAAGCATGCAGGGCGACGACGGAAGGGGCGAAAACGGAAGCCCACAGTGTAAAGGGCCGACCGGTTGATTGCGTCAGGGTGTTCCCGACAACAACCGTGATGCAGCCCGCAGATCTGCATGCGCCAGACACGAAAAAACCCGCCAATCCTGAAGCCGTGAGGGGAGGGAACAAACGGCAGCCGAAGCGATTGGCGGGTTCTACGCGATTGTCAACGAAAATTTATTGCGTTGCAACAAAGGCGGTTCAGGGCGTGCTGCCCGGCGACTGGTGGTTGCCCGGCGAGGGGGCGTCCACGTCGGTGGAGGCACGGTGTTCGAGCTTGGCCAGGCGCGCGGTCAGGGCAGCGATGCGGGCTTCCAGCGCGGTCACCTGATCGGCGGTCGGCACGTGCAGTCGCTTGAGTACGCCCTGCACCTGGTCATCGAAGGCCTTGTTGACCTTGTCCCAGGTTCCGGACGCCTTCTCGCGGGCTTCGTCCAGCGAGTGTTCGACGTTGTCGCGCCAGCCCGGTTCCTGCTCGCCGCTGCGTTCACGGCGGCGGGCTTCCCAGGCTTCGCCTTCCTTCACCAGGCCATCGAAGAAACGGCCTCCCTCTGCCTGCGCGCGCCCGAGGGCGCCCAGACCAGCCAGCCAGACCTGCTGTGCCGAATCGCTCAGCTTGCGCGAAAAGCGCTCTGCCTGGTCGCCGAAGCCGGCATCGTCGTCGCGGCGATCGTCATTCTCGTAACGGTTCATTGCATTCCCCGTGGGAGTTGGGCCTATCCCCGAGAGTAGCGCGGCGCGCCGTTGCTGGGCCGTGATGGCCGCAGCGCAGGTTCAGCCCAGCTTTTCCTTCAACACGCGCTGGATCTCGCTTTCCACCATGCCCTTCATTGCCGACAGCAGGAAGCCCAGCTTGGCCGTGACCCGCACCGCGCCCGGCTGCAGTTCGATCGCGCCGTCCACGCCACTGCCGGAGAAATTCAGCACGTCGGCGGCCCACGACGACTTCAGGCCGAAGCGTTCGCCCAGCTTGGCGGCAACCTGCTCGATCGCTTCACGTGCCTGGGTGTCGGGCAGGGTGTGGGCGTGGCGGACATCGATGGTGGACATGCAGGCTCCTGGCGCAGGGCGGGGATCAATTGAGAGGGCGAGCATTGTGCGCATCGACGGCGCCCACGCCAAGCGCTCATCGCAGGTTCTTCTTCGTGGGCGGCCAACCTGCTAGTCTGCGCCGCGTGCAGAACCTGCTAGTTCACTTCAGTCAACAACAACAGCCCGACCAGCCGCTGCGGCCCGGGGTGCAGCGCATCGTGCGCCAGGCAAACGGCAGCGTGCGCCTCGGTGATGCCGGCAACGGCGCGCTGCTGCTTGCGCAGTTCTGCATGGACGACCGCGGCCTCTGGCTGCAGGTCGGCAACGGTATCCGTGGCATCCATGTGAATGGTCGCCCGGTGCGGCGCATGGCCCTGCTGAGGGCGGGCGACGCGGTCTACGTCGACGGCGTGGAAATGGTCCTGCAGGGCGAGGTCGACACCCTGCTGCAGGCACCGGCGCCGGCAGCCAGCGTCGAAGGCAGCGGTGACGAGCAGCGCCTGCTGCGCGGTGTGGGCGGCCTGCACCACGGCCGCAGCTACCCCCTGTCGCGCGCGCGGGTGATTGGCCGTGGCAGCGATGTCGACATCGAGATCGATGAGCCTGCCTTCGCCGAACAGCACGCGCGGGTGGAAGTCCATGGCGAGCGGGTACTGCTGCGCGACCTGGGTAGTGCCGATGGCACCCGGGTCAACGGCGTTGCCGTACGCCACTGCTGGCTGCAGGCCGGCGACCAGGTCGTGTTCGACGGCCAGCACCGGTTCGTGCTGGAAGTGCCGCATGACCCGCGCCGGCGGCCGCCACTGGCCGATGACGAAGGCAGCGACGAAGCCGAACAGGCACCGGTGGTACCGGTCGCTCCGCGTCGGGTGCGGCGCTGGCCGTGGCTGCTGGGCAGTGCGTTGCTGCTGGCAGCCGTGCTCAGCCTGCTGCTCTGGTTCGGCGCGCGCTGAATTCGTTCCGCCGTGCATGGCCCGGCGCTACCGCCCGGACCAATCCGCTTTGGGTAGTGCCGGCCGCTGGCCGGCAACCTCGGTGAACCAAGGTGATTGCAGTTGCCGGCCAGCGGCCGGCACTACCAGTGCCGCCGCGGCAAATGGATACGGATGCAACCAAATTTCCCTTGCGCCACAAGGCCGCAAGGCTGGTGCAGTGCGGCATACTAGGGGTCTTGCCCCACAGGTGTGCCATGACGCGCGCGTTCAACTTCAGTGCCGGCCCTGCAACGTTGCCGGAATCGGTCCTGCGCCAGGCGCAGGCGGAAATGCTGGACTGGCACGGTAGCGGTGCCTCCATCGTGGAAATGAGCCATCGCGGTCCGGAGTTCATGTTCGTGGCCGCGGAGGCCGAGGCCGACCTGCGTCGCCTGCTCGACATTCCCGAGGACTATGCGGTGCTGTTCCTGCCCGGTGGCGCCACCACCCAGCAGGCGTTGATCCCGCTCAACTTCGCCAGCCCCGGCCAGCGTGCCGACTACGTGGTCACCGGCCACTGGGGCAAGACCGCAGTCAAGCAGGCCAGCCCCTACGTGGACGTCAACATCGCCGCCAGCAGCGAGGCCGAAGGGTATCGCCAGCTGCCCGAGCGCGCCGGTTGGCAGCTCTCTCCCGACGCCGCGTACGTGCACATCACTGCCAACGAGACCATCCATGGCGTCGAGTTCCGTGATGTGCCCGAGACCGGCAACGTGCCGCTGGTGGCCGACTTCAGTTCATCCATCGCCAGCGAGCCGCTGGATGTGCGCCGCTACGGTGTCATCTATGCCGGTGCGCAGAAGAACCTGGGCCCGGTCGGCATCGCGGTGATGATCATCCGTCGCGACCTGCTGGAGCGTAGTGGCCAGCCACGCGCGGACATCTTCGATTACCGCTCGCACGTCGCCCGCGATTCCATGCTCAACACCCCGCCCACCTGGAACTGGTACCTGGCCGGACTGGTGTTCAAGTGGATGCTGGCCGAAGGTGGCGTGGTCGAGTTCGCCAAGCGCAACGCCGCCAAGGCCGCGCTGGTGTACGGCGCCATCGATGCCTCCGGCGGCTTCTATCGCAACGAGGTCGCCCATTCGGCGCGTTCGCGGATGAACATCCCGTTCTTCCTGCCCAACACCGACCTCGATGCCCGTTTCGTCGCCGATGCCAAGGCCGCCGGCCTGCTGGCGCTGAAGGGTCACAAGGTGGTCGGTGGCATCCGCGCCTCGCTTTACAACGCCATGCCGCTGGCCGGGGCGGAGGCGCTGGTCGCCTTCATGGCCGATTTCCAGCAGCGTCACGGCTGAGCAATGAACGGCGCGCATCGTCGGGTGCGCGCCCCGCAACAAGGAATTCCGATGGCAAGCAAACCCAGCAAGAAGGCGTCGAAGAAGGCCGAGCCGGCCAAGGACAGCGCCACTTCCAAGCCCAAGGGCAAGTCGAAGGCAACCGCGGTGCCGACCCTGGCGCCACTGGCATTGGCCGATGTGCGTTCGAAGATCGACCAGATCGACCGTGACATCCAGAGCCTGATCGCCGAACGCGCACAGTTCGCCCACCAGGTCGGCAAGGCCAAGGGCAAGCTCGCCGCTGCCGTCGACTACTACCGCCCCGAGCGCGAGGCGCAGGTGCTGCGCATGGTGGTGGATCGCAACGAAGGCCCGCTCAGCGATGAGCTGCTGGTGCACGTCTACCGCGAAATCATGTCGGCCTGCCTGGCCCAGCAGGAGCCGTTGAAGATCGGCTACCTCGGTCCGGAAGGTACCTTCAGCCAGCAGGCCGTGCTCAAGCATTTCGGCCGCTCGGCGCTGGGCCTGCCGATGGCCAGCATCGAAGAAGTGTTCCAGGAAGTGGAAGCGGGCAACGCCGATTTCGGCGTGGTGCCGGTGGAAAACTCGGGGCAGGGCACCATCCAGATCACCTTGGACATGTTCCTCACCTCCAACCTGAAGATCTGCGGCGAAGTGGAACTGCGCGTGCAGCAGTACCTGATGTCGCGCAGTGGCCGCATCGAGGACATCGAGCGCGTCTACGGCCATCCGCAGTCGTTCATGCAGACCTCGGCATGGATGCGCGCCAACCTGCCGAAGGCCGAGAAGATCCCGGTGGCCAGCAACGCCGAAGGCGCGCGCCGCGCGCGCAACGCCGACGATGCCGCGGCCATTGGCGGCGAAAGCGCCGGCCATGTGTACGGCCTGAAGAAGGTCGTCACCAAGCCGATCCAGAACGATGCCGACAACACCACCCGTTTCCTGGTGGTGGGGCGCAACATCTTCCCAACCTCCGGCCATGACCGCACCTCGGTGCTGGTGTTCATCCATGACAAGCCCGGCGCGCTGTTCGATGTGCTCAGCCCGTTCGCGCGCCATGGCATCAGCATGAACCGCATCGAATCGCGTCCCTCGCACCATGGCAAGTGGGAATACGGCTTCTTCATCGACCTGGCCGGTCACATTGACGATGCGCCGATGCAGGCCGCACTGGCCGAACTGGAAGCGCACTCGGCGCAGATCAAGGTGCTTGGCTCCTATCCGGTAGCCGTGCCCTGATCCCTGCTGCGGCGGCTGCGGCCGCCGCTCCTGATGCACCGCCGGCGAGCCGGCGTTTACGGAACCATTCAACGATGAGCAACGCGCAGCACTGGATCGCCCGCAAGGGCCAGCCCCTGCAGGGCAGCCTGACCATTCCCGGTGACAAGTCGGTCTCGCACCGCTCGGTGATGTTCGCCGCACTGGCCGATGGCACCTCGCATATCGAAGGCTTCCTGGAAGGCGAAGACACCCGCGCCACCGCGCGCATCTTCAGCCAGCTGGGCGTGCGCATCGAAACCCCCAGTGCGTCGCAGCGCGTCGTGCACGGCGTCGGCATCGATGGCCTGCAGGCACCCAGCGCACCGCTCGACTGTGGCAATGCCGGCACCGGCATGCGCCTGCTGGCCGGCCTGCTGGCCGGTCAGGCATTCGACTGCACGCTGGTCGGCGACGAATCGTTGTCCGGCCGTCCGATGCGCCGCGTCACCGGTCCGCTGTCGCAGATGGGCGCGAAGATCGACACCGAGGAAGACGGCACGCCGCCGCTGCACGTGCATGGCGGGCAGACGCTGCACGGCATCGACTTTGCCTCGCCGGTGGCCAGTGCGCAGATCAAGTCCGCCGTGCTGCTGGCCGGCCTGTACGCGCACGGCGAAACCAGCGTCACTGAGCCGCACCCGACCCGGGACTACACCGAGCGCATGCTGTCCGCGTTCGGCGTGGACATCGCGTTCTCGCCGGGCAAGGCCCGCCTGCGTGGTGGCCAGCGCCTGCGCGCGACCGATATCGTGGTGCCGGCCGACTTCTCCTCGGCCGCGTTTTTCCTGGTCGCGGCCAGCATCATTCCCGGCTCCGAACTGCGCCTGAAGCAGGTCGGCCTCAATCCGCGCCGTACCGGCCTGCTGCACGCGCTGCGCCTGATGGGCGCGGACATCACCGAACAGAACCAGGCAGAGCAGGGCGGCGAACCGGTGGCCGATCTGCTGGTGCGTTACGCGCCGCTGAAGGGTGCGCGCATTCCCGAGGAGCTGGTGCCGGACATGATCGACGAGTTCCCGGCATTGTTCGTGGCCGCTGCTGCCGCCGAAGGCCAGACCGTGGTGACCGGCGCCGCCGAACTGCGGGTGAAGGAATCCGATCGCCTGGCCGCGATGGCGACCGGTCTGCGCGCGCTGGGCATGCAAGTGGACGAAACCGAAGATGGCGCCACCCTGCACGGCGGCGTATCGCTGGGCAGTGGCACCATTGAAAGCCACGGTGATCATCGCATCGCGATGGCCTTCGCCATTGCCGGCCAGATCAGCCATGGTGAAGTGCGCATCAACGACATCGCCAACGTCGCAACGTCCTTCCCGGACTTCGACGGACTGGCTCGCAGCGCCGGCTTCAACCTGGCCTGAGGTAGTCCCGGCGCCGCTGCGCTCGCCGGGCATGGCCCGGCGCTACCCTTCGGCGCCTGCCCCGGTAGCGCCTGGCCATGCCCGGCGGAATCCCAACGCGCGCGCAAAAAAAAACGGAGGCCGAGGCCTCCGTTTTCATTTCAGGCGTCAGCCGGTGATCAACGCTGTTCGGTACGGAAATCCACCGGCACGCGTACCACGCTGGCGACCGCACGACCCTGATGCATGGCCGGCTCGAACTTCCAG
Source organism: Stenotrophomonas sp. MYb57 (assembly GCF_002966815.1). Classification (NCBI taxonomy): domain Bacteria; kingdom Pseudomonadati; phylum Pseudomonadota; class Gammaproteobacteria; order Lysobacterales; family Lysobacteraceae; genus Stenotrophomonas; species Stenotrophomonas sp. MYb57. Next base: position 2,938,139 of record NZ_CP023271.1, on the reverse strand, counting down.
CCCTGCACGGTGTTCAGCACGGCACGGTCCAGATCGCGGCTGCGCTCACCACTGCGCGACACGATCGCAGCGTCGGTCACGTTGCCACGCGTATCCACATTCAAGCTGGCAACCACGCTGCCCTGCACGCCACTGCGCAGCGCAGCAGCCGGATAACTGGGCTTGCTGTTGCTGGCCAGCGGACGCGCCTCACGGTTGCGTACGGCCGGGGCTGCCTTGCGCTCGCTCTGCGCGGGCACGGCCTGTCGCGCAGCCGGGGTGGGCGTGGTGGCGACCGGCGTTTCCGTGGCCGGCAGCATGCGCTCGCTTACCGGCGCAGGCGCAACGTCGTCATGGCTGGAGAAACGCAGCCAGACCAGTGCCGCGGCGAACATCGCCACGATCAGGGCCAGCCACAGCCAAGGGGAGGTCGAGCGCGGCTCGAGCGCGCCGTCCTGCTGCAGTTGCGGCGAATGAAGGTTCTCGTGGGTGGTGGCAGTCATCGCAAACTCCTCACGTCAGTAACGACGCCCAGAGTGTTGCCCGAGGCGGCGTCGCAGCGTGTCAGCATTGCGTCAACGCAACCTGCAAGGTTCAGCTTTTCTGCGGGGAAGCGTTCAGTTACTGCGGCTTGAAGTCGAACGGCACTTCAATGCTGCCCGGCACCGGCTGGCCATTGCTGACCGCCGGGCTGAAGCGCCAGCGACGCACCGCGTCCGTTGCCGCGCGATCCAGTTCACGCGAACCGCTGCGCTGGATCACCGTCACGTTGTTCGGGTAGCCGGTGGCGTCCACCTCCACCCGCACCACCACGCTGCCCGCTTCACCGCGTCGCAGGGCGGCGGCCGGGTAGGCGGGCGGCGGCGACTGGCCGGCAATCGGCATCGGCTGCGCATTGGCGGTTGCCGGTGCCGCAGTGCCCGGCGCGGCCGGAGCGGGTTCAACCGTGGCCGGTGGCGGGGGCGGGGCGGTTTCCACCAGCTTCGGCGCATCTTCTTCGTCCGGCACCGGGGCCGGCTTGGCGTCTGGCATGTCGCTGGAACCTGCGGCAGCGGCCAGCGGCTCGGGCAGCGGTTCCACCTGGGCGGTTTCCTGCGGCGTCTGCGCGGCCGGGTCGGCACGGAAGAATTCCTTGTCGCGTCCGGTCAGCCAGACCAGCACGAACAGCAGGATGCCCACGCCGAAGGCGATGCCGGCGATCTTCAGGGCGTTGCGCGGGATATGCACGGTGAACGACTTGGCAGGCGACGGACGGGGAGCAGACATGGACCAGACCAGTACGGAATGCCTCGATTCTGCCACGGCCGGAATGAACCGGGCGGCAGAATTCCGTATAACAGGCGATAATCCCGTTCCTGTTACCCACCACGACGCCTGCCATGCTTGATCCAGCCCTGCTCCGCCACCAGCCCGCCGACCTCGCCGAACGCCTGCGCACCAGCCGCGGCTTCGAGCTCGACGTGTCTGCCCTGGAGTCACTGGAGGCCGATCGCAAGCGCATCCAGGTGCGGACCCAGGAGCTGCAGAGCCTGCGCAACAGCCGTTCCAAGGCCATCGGCCAAGCCAAGGCCAAGGGCGAGGACGTTTCGGCCATCATGGCCGAGGTTGCCGCGTTCGCCGATGAGCTGAAGGCCTCGGAAGTGGCCCTGGACGAGCTGCGCGAGAAGATCGACACGATCTCCATGGGCATCCCGAACATTCCCGCCGATGACGTACCGGCCGGCGCCGACGAGAGCGAGAACGTCGAGCAGTCGCGCTGGGGTACCCCGCGCCAGTTCGATTTCAAGGTACTCGACCACGTCGAACTGGGCGCCCGCAACAAGTGGCTGGACGGCGAGACCGCCGCCAAGCTGTCCGGTTCGCGCTTCACCGTGCTGCGTGGCCCGATCGCCCGCCTGCATCGCGCCCTGGCCCAGTTCATGCTCGACCTGCACAGCGGCGAGCACGAGTACCAGGAAACCAACGTGCCGGTGATCGTCAACGCCGACAGCCTGTACGGCACCGGCCAGCTGCCCAAGTTCGAAGAGGACATGTTCATCACCCAGCTGGGTGAGCAGAAGCGTTACCTCATCTCGACCTCGGAAATCTCGCTGACCAACATCGCCCGCGACGAGATCCTCGATGCCGAGCGCCTGCCGCTGCGCATGACCGCTCATTCGCTGTGCTTCCGTTCCGAAGCCGGCAGCGGTGGCCGCGACGTGCGCGGCATGATCCGCCAGCATCAGTTCGAGAAGGTCGAGCTGGTTTCGATCTGCCGCCCGGAAGACAGCGACGCCGAACACCAGCGCATGACCCGCTGCGCCGAAGTGGTGCTGGAGAAGCTGGGCCTGCCGTACCGCAAGGTGCTGCTGTGCACCGGCGACATGGGCTTCTCGGCCATCAAGACGTACGACCTGGAAGTCTGGCTGCCGTCGCAGGAAACCTACCGCGAGATCTCCTCGTGCTCGAACTGTGGTGACTTCCAGGCCCGCCGCATGCAGGCGCGCTGGCGCAACCCGGCCACCGGCAAGCCGGAGCTGGCGCACACGCTGAATGGCTCGGGCGTGGCCGTAGGCCGCGCGATGATCGCAGTGATGGAGAACTACCAGAACGCCGACGGCAGCATCACCGTGCCTGAAGCCCTGCGCCCGTACATGGGCGGCATCGAAACCATCGGCTGATCAGCCGGTAGCGCCGGGCCATGCCCGGCGGCCTTCTGATGGGTGCCGGCCATGTCGGCACCGCATCCACGCATGGCGTGGATCTACTGAGGCGGTGTGGCATCCACGCATGGCGTGGATCTACTGACGCAATGCTGCATCCAGGCGCTGGGGCTTAGGGCTTTGCAGTAGATCCACGCCATGCGTGGATGACGCAATCCATCAACCTGCTACGCGCAGCTTCTCCAGCGGTACCCAACCGGCCTCGCCAGCCGCCGGCACGCACCACGCCCACCCATTGAGCGTGCGCACGCCGCGCAGGTGCTGCCCCGGGTCCACATCAAGCTCCCGCGCGCAGTAATCCTCCGTGGCAAACGCGCCACCCTGCGAATCGCGACCGATCACCGGCGCCGGCACGAACCCCGGCTGCTGTCCCTCGGCCTCGCACAGAAACCAGTCCTCCCAACCCTCGGGCCCCTCATAACGTTCGCCCACCACCAATGCCTGGCCACGGTGCAGGGTGATCGGGTGCGGAAATTCGCTGCGGTGCGCAGCCATCACGATGTAGTCCATCGCCCCATGGTGGCAAAAAAAAGCGGCCCCGCAAAAGCAGGGCCGCCAGGGTAGGGTGGGCCGGGATGGGGGAGGGAATCCCGGCCCGCGTTCAGCGCCCAGACGAGGGAGAGAGGCGCCGAACGCTGGAACGCGTTACGCCGCTGCCACTTCCGCCGCCTCATGCGACGGCAGCGCTGCCAGTGCACCGGCAATGGCGTCTTCGCGGTGCTGCGGCGAATAGGCGATGCCCTCGGCACGCACAAACTCGATGTCGTTGATGCCCCAGAAGGCAAACGTCTGGCGCAGGAAGGGCTCCTGGAAGTCCGCCGGCGAATCGGTGTAGATGCCGCCACGGCTGCTGACCACGATCACCCGCTTGCCACCGGCCAGGCCCACCGGGCCGTTCTCGGTGTACTTGAACGTGCGCCCGGCCACCGCCACGCGGTCGATCCAGGCCTTCAGGGTGGAGGGCACGCTGAAGTTGTACATCGGGGCACCGATCACCACGATGTCTGCGGCCAGGAACTGCTCGAGCACCTGTTCAGCATCAGCGGCCTCGGCCGGGTCGGTCTTGGCCAGCGAGCCGCTGCGCAGATGCGGTACCGGATTGGCGTCAAGATCGCGATAATCAACCTGCAGGCCGTCGATCTGCTGCTTGAACTGGGCCACCACGGCGGCGGTCAGGTGGCGGGAGACGGAGTTGTCGCCAAGCACGCTGGCGTCGATGTGCAGAAGCTTCATGGCAGTACCTATGTTCGGGAGAGGTGGCGGGCTTGCCGCCGACGGAGAGAACGATAGGTTGTTGCATCGGCGGGATAAAGGTGGTTGAATGCCACGTATTGTTCTATCAATGGAACTCGGGTATGCATGACCTGAATGATCTGTACTACTTCGCGATGGTGGTCGACCACGGCGGTTTCGCCGCCGCCGAGCGCGCACTGGGCATCCCCAAGTCGCGCCTGAGCCGCCGTATCAGCCAGCTGGAAACCGACCTGGGCGTGCGCCTGCTGCAGCGCTCCACGCGCCGCTTCGCCGTTACCGACGTCGGTACCAGCGTGCACCGCCACGCCCAGACCATGCTGGCCGAGGCGCAGGCCGCGCGCGAGGTGGTGGACCGCCTCAGCGCCGAGCCGCGCGGCCTGGTACGCGCCAGCGTGCCGGTGTCGCTGGCGCAGATGCAGCTGCCCAAGCTGCTGCCCAAGTTCCTCGAGCAGTATCCGAAGGTGCGGCTGCAGCTGAACATCAGCAACCGCCGCGTGGACATCATCAACGAAGGCTACGACGTGGCCCTGCGCGTGCGTTCGCGGCTGGATGACGATGGCAGCCTGGTGATGCGCAGCTTCGGCCAGGTGCAGGAACTGCTGGTGGCCAGCCCGAAGTACCTGGACCGCGCCGGTCGCCCGAAGGACCCGGAAGAGTTGGCCAACCACGTAACCCTCAGCATCAGCGAAGACGAGGCGCGCCAGCGCTGGGAACTGCATGGGCCGGAGGGCGCGGTGCGCCGGGTGGACCTGCAGCCGCGCGTGGCTGGCTTCGATTTCCCGCTGCTGCAGAGCATGGTGAAGGACGGCTTCGGCATCACCATGCTGCCGGAAACCGTCTGCGCCGATGCCGTGCGCAACGGTGAGCTGGAAGTGGTACTGCCGGACTGGTCGCTGCCGCAGGGCGTGTGCCATGCCGTGTTCGCCTCGCGTCGCGGCCTGCTGCCGGCGGTGCGGGTATTCATCGACTTCCTGGCCGAACACCTGCCGCCGCAGCTGGAGGCCTCGCGCTTGGATTGCGGTGGCGCCTGCGAGAAGGCCAAGGAGCGGATCAAGGCCAGTGCACTGGGTGCGTTGGCGGTGGACGCGGGCTGAGGCGCCGCCCCGACGGAACAACGGTCTTGGGCAAATCGCCCGGCCGTGCGAGAATGCGTGCCCGGCCAGCAGGCTGGGCCGATACGGAGAGATGGCCGAGCGGTTTAAGGCACCGGTCTTGAAAACCGGCGAAGGGTCAAACCTTCCGTGGGTTCGAATCCCACTCTCTCCGCCAAGGTGACGTCTAAGCCACTGTTTCCAGTGGCTTTTTTGTTTTCTACGCCGCTCGCCCCATGTTTTCACCCACATTCTGTGGATTCGTCACTGCGGCGATAAAGCGGTCGATGTCCTCCTTCAACCATACCGCACGCGACCCAATTTTGTACGAGTGCGGGAAGGTGCCTTCCTTCATTCGCCGGTAGATCGACGACTGTCCCAAGCTGGTGCGCACAGCGACAACCTCGATTGGTTGCAGACCCGCGAGCATCAGCAACAGGCCCGGCGCTTGGCCGAGGCCGGAACGAGGGAACTGGAGCGGGTCAAGGAAGCGCTCCAGCCGCGCAAGCCGCCGGCGGAGACCAAGCCTAGGGCGAAGGACCCGATGAAGGCTTGGGTGAGGGCGGGGCGCCACCAGCTTGGGCGCACCGTCTGAGCGCCGAGCCTCCAGAAAACTCGCCACCGAGCCCATACCCTGCAAGGGCCTGCATGTTCCTGCTCCAGAATTGCAGTCAAAGCAAGTCTTTGATTGGCATCCAGAGTCAGGCAGACTTTTAATCCGTTATGTAGCCGATGGAACCCTTGGGATTGGAAATGTGCAAGGGCTCCGTCAGATCGCCAGCACCGATAAGGGGCGGCGGAATCAATCGCTACTCGCTCCCGAAAAGCTGCTCGCCTACCTTCCATAGCGTGCTTCCAAAGTTGTAGATCAGCTGCTCGCCTTGCCTGAGGAAAGAGAGACTCGTATCAATGCGAGCCAAGGCGAGAGCTTCCGCAACCTTGCTGCCTGTTGGATGCGCATCTGCTAGTCTCAGTTCGTAAACTCCAGCTACGACCCCGAACAGACTTCGCGCCTTTTCCGGGCCGATCTTCTGCGATAGCAAGTCCTCCAAAAGCTTGTTGGAGCCGAGCTTATCTCTATCGGCGTGAGTAGATATTTTTCGGAGCTCGCGGATATTGAGTCTGTCTGAAAAAACGCGGACTAGCTCCTTTGCAAGGCGGAACAGCGCTGCCTGATCGGTGCTGACAAACCTTGTGACAACTTGCATTGAATCTGCATCATTCAAGTCATGATTGAAGAGCGAGAATCCATACTTGTCTTGAAAACTTCTTTCGAGCAGCCTCATCGTTTTGAACAAAAGTTCTTCGAACGCGTGGGTTGAGGCTGGCTGTGTCTGCACTTGCGCCATTAGCAGTTCGGCAGATACCTTTCCGTCAGGAGCGACGTTGTGGGATGCCCAAACATGCTGCTCCCAAGTGGGTAGTCTGGCAACGTCGTAAGCGTAAACGGTGATAAGGTCTGCCGTATTTATCCCGAAATGAGTTTGATATCCCGACGTCGATATGATTGCGCCCGTGTCTTGGGTATACCACTTCAAAGAGAAGCCTCGCCTAGATAGGAGCTCATTTACGATTCCTGGGCGGAACCAAAGCCAACGACCTATGTCCTCATCGTCTAGATCTCTGGACGCTATTCTAGTTCCGTCAGTTTCTGCAATAAAATTAGGGCGTGATGAATCCTCGTCGCCTCGGACCCGTACACTTCGTCCTTGGTGATTGATCCACTCATCTCGCCAAAACTCACCTTCGACTCTTACGCCAACGTACCCAGATCGGTAGCCTCGTCGGTGTTCAGACGCAGTGTTGTCATCCTGCTCGGGGCCCATCACCGGCGCGTCTTCGTCCGGATCAACATCCGTTCTCCAGATGCGCAGTGAAGCCCAGCTACCACCAAACACGTTTTCCAGAGTGCGCAGCCTTAGCTCGAATTTGCCTCCATCCCTGTCTCCATTGATTTCTGAGATGTCGTGGTATTCGCTTTCTTCCAAGGACGCAACGTTCTCAACTCGCTGGCGGTAGTACGAAATTCTCAGTGCCAAGCCTCTCGCGGATAGGTAGTCCATGAGAAACTCGCGTTTGATCTCAATGGATATATGGCTTCCATCCTTGTCCAGCTTTTCACGTACTACCTCAACAAAGTCCTCCTCAGGTCGGACCCAGCTATTGTCAATCTTCACTAAGCGAAGTGCGATGATAAGGTCGGGGCTGAGTATCCACTTCCTTCCGCCAACAACGGGCTGGTCGTGCTCGTAAACGAGTTCAACTCCAACTGCTTCCTTATCGCCGTACTCAAATTCTTCCACGGGAGAGTAGTGGCCGTCGTCGTAAGCGTACGGTCGGGCACTGTGGATTATTCCTATTTGACTCCACCCGAAGCGATCTGCTGTTTCTCGGTTCTCTGGAGGAAATGCCACGGAGCCGCAGCCAAAGTACTCACTGACATGGCCGACTTCCTTTACATCGCTGATGCCTTCGTCGGTAGCCTCTGATGCTCGCAACGGTACCCACGTGGAGTTGTCAAATCGCCTCCGCGTTTCCCGGCTCTGGAGAATCCAATCCTTCTTCTTCATGTGCTCTCTTTCCATGGTGGAGACCCAGCGAGTGTAGGCGGGAGGGCGGGCCGCTGGTGGTGATTTCGACGAGAACCAACGAAGGTGCGGCAGCTTGGGTGGCTTGGTAGTTTAAGTTATTGATCAGCTTATGAAATATTTGGATTGCAAAGCCGTTTACGGCGGTTCGATCCTGTTGATGCCGCCAATGGAATGGCCCTGACTCCGGTCAGGGCTATTCTGTTTGGCAACATTGCGCAGGGGCGGCGCGCGATCCGATCTGCGAGGCGTGGGTGAGGACAGGGCTCCAGCAGCTACGCCACGCGGTCTGAGCTGAGGCCCAGATACGTGGCCCACTCCTCCATGAGGAGGCGTCGCTTGTCCAGAAGCTGCCCACGGCGGTAGGCCGCCTCTGCCTTGTTCTTGATGGCGTGTGCCATCGCCATCTCCACAACCTCGTTTGCATAGTCCGTCGTCTCGGCTGCCCAGTCGCGGAAGCTGGATCGGAAGCCGTGCACAGTGAAGGGCATGCCCAGGCCTTTGGGCGCTGGCTTCTGCAGTAGGTAGAGCATCGCGTTCTCAGACAGGGAGAACGGGGGTTCCTTCCGGGACAGCGGTTTCAGCAGCGCCACCGCGGCTTCGGTCAGCGGCACGATGTGTTCCCGGCCGCCCTTCATCCTGGTGGCTGGGATGGTCCACAGTCGGTGTTCCAGGTCGAACTCGGACCAATCCGCCCCGGTCACCTCGGCCGTCCGCGCTGCGGTCAGGATGACGAACTGCAGCGCCCGTCGGCTGCGCGCCTCACGCCCGGCAAGGGTGGTCATGAAGGCCGGTACATCCGCGTAGGGCATCGCGTCGTGGTGCTTGGGCTTACTCACCTTGGTGGGCTTGGGAAGCAGGTTCTCCAGATGGCCACGCCAGCGCGCCGGGTTGTCGCCGTCGCGGTGGCCGTGGACCTTTGCCCAGTCCAGCACGCGCTCGATGCGCCCGCGCACGCGTGTGGCAGTCACGGTCTTCTCGGTCCAGATGGGCCGCAGGCATGCCATCACCAGGTGGGTATCGACGTTTCCGACTGGGGTATCCCGCGCCGGTCCGTAGGTCCGCAGGGATTGCTCCCACTGTTCCGCTTGGGCCTCGTTCTTCCAGCCAGCGCGGTGGGAGGTGATGTAGGCGTCTGCTGCCTCGCCAAAGGTGGTGCCAGCCGACCGGCGCACTCGGCGGGCCTCAATAGGATCATCTCCCGCGAACAGCTGTCGGCGGTGCTGCAGGGCAGACGCCCGAGCCTCCTGCAGGCTGACTAGCTGCGTGGGGCCAGGTCCCATTTCCCGACGCCGGCCGCTCCGCTGGTAGCGCAGTACCCAGGACTTGGAACCGGTCGGTCCAACCAGCAGGTACAGGCCGCCGCCATCTGCGTGATAGCCTGCTTTGGTCGTGGTCTGCACGGCTCGCGCGCTAAGTCGATTGGTTGGTCTTGCCATCAATAGTGCCCCACAGTTCGCCCCATGTTTAGGGTCCGGATTCCGCGAGACTCGATGGTATGGGTGTGGAGTCTCAGGCGTTGATACGCCTAGGTTTCTGGACTCCCTGAGAGATTGTGAGAGTGGAAAATCGGCCACTCTCTCCGCCAAGAATGAAAAAACGCCCCGAAAGGGGCGTTTGCATTTGTGCTGCAACGAGAAAGTGTCGTCAGAACGCAGGCTCGATCACCGGCGGTGACTCCACTGCAGGGAAAGATAGCCGGTACTTTTGCGTTGTATCGGCATCTACAAAGATCTCGGTCGAACGGCGTCTGGCCAGCGCGGATTTGGTGGCATTGAATGAACACAGGCCGGGGCCGTCAATTCCGGTTACCGTCAGCAAGTGCCGGCCTGGCTTCAATGCGAAGGTGACTGATTCGGCTGTGTTGAGATGGGCGGCCATCTGCTCATCGACCATAACGCCTATTGCACACTTGCTACCAACAGCGCCGATGTCGCGGGTTACCACCACATTCCCGGTGGAAGCGCCTTGGTCGGGGAGTGCAAATACCCGATCTGCAGGTGCCGGCTTGACCATTGCTGCGTCGGTTGTTTGGTGGGCATGAAACAACCTGCGGCCAGCAACGGAACAGCGATCATCGCCGCTCGCATTGTGATCTTTGCAGCTATGGAATGCATATTCTTCCCCCGAGAAAATCGCCATTGATAGGCGGGTGGCACCTTTCAGCGTGACTTTACACGAATCCGGCGAAGGTAAGACGCGATCACTGGCTGTCGGAATCCACCCGTATGAGCAGCAGGAGCGACAGCCGCGCAGCATCATGTGGTCTATGGCGTCGACGAAAACTCCCGGGCCGCACAATGCATTGGTGTTGATTTTCACGTTTTGGGATCAATGCTCTCTGATCCAAGTCTTGATACCACTTCGCGACGCATTTGCCTCTCGATCTGCTGAAAGGACGCGTGGACGATGGTTGCGCCAAGGTACTCGCCTTGGCCGGGATTGGCGTCTCGAACTTACATGATGCGCGACAATGCATGCTCTGCCAGTTCATGGCGGATGGTGCGTGGGGATCCTGTGATCCGTCGGCTTCTTGCGTCATGTATCCGGCACGCCAACCCGCACCGTCCGCCACCTTGCATCTGCAGGTGGCCACACCGTGAGGTTGCCGCCATGTCTGACCTGCTTCCCGACTATCCCCGTCTGCACGCGCTGCTCGGCGATGCCGTGCGCGATCTTCCCAATGCTCTCGCCGAAAAGATGGAAGACGCACTCAGCGATGTCGCCGTGTCCGCGCCTCACTCTGCGTTCTTCACGTTCCTGCAAGGCCACGGCAAAGGCCATCGTGCGGACGGCACACCGTGGTCCGAAAACCGCCTCACGCCCGGTCGTGCTTTCGACTTGGCCTTGGCCACTCGAAGCGCATCGGGCATCACCGCGCTCACTGCCATGTTGCACGCCGCACACGTAGCTCGGGAGAACGACGATCCGGGCTTCTATCCGTCGGCGGCCATGGTCGATGGTCTGTTCGATGCCTGCGAGGCGCTGTCACTACAGGTAGAGCGCTGTCTTGACCCTTGATTCACTGGTGCGCGGGCAGGGTGGGGACCTGCAACGTGGTCCCCATGCCTGCGGTTCAAGCGCCGTGCTAGTCGCTGTCGCTTTCTGCTTGCTCTGCGCCGCTCGACCGCTTCGCGCGCTCTTTCAATTCCGTCGCCAGTCGTCGCTGCTCTGCGTGCGGCATCCTGGCGGCGGCGAGAATGACATTGGCCAGTGCGTCGCTATCGGCCAGAAGATAGGCCAACGGAACACCCAGTTCGGCAGCCATCTTTCCGGCAGTGGCAAAGTCCGGCTCCGACGTGCCCTGTTCGTAACGTGTCACCCGGCTGGACACTACATCTTCAGACAAGCCAATGCGCCGGCCCAGCTCGCGCTGGGAAATGCCCATCGCCAAGCGCGCTTCTTTGAGGCGCTTGGTGAACTGGTCGCGGAGAGGTGTGGGGGACATTACCCGCCTGGGCGCATCCTGTAACGGTCTACAGGATGGCAATCGCCCCACAATTCGTATGCTACATTATTTGTAGCATCGTGGGTCGGAGTAGCGTATGAAGCCGTCTTCGCGGCCAATGCCGCGTGGCAGCAGGACATCGGCAATCTGCCTTGCCTGCGGATACCGCGGCCCGATGGCCATCAGCGATGGCCGCAGGCATTGGTCTGGCTCGGGGTGGGCCTTCACGTTTCTGGCGCTGCTTGGCGGTGCAGTTGGTTTCTTATTGATGGGCGTCACCGGGATGCTGGCCATGTCGATACTGATCGGCATTGTGGGCGCACTTGCGGTCCGCCCGGCATCTGCCTACCACTCCTGCCCGCAGTGTCACGTCGATCTGCAATGGCGTTGAAGGTGCCAACTGGCACGGCGATGGAGGTGCGTAGGAAAATTCTGATCGTGGGCGGGTAGTGATGACGTTCCTGTCCCGTTGATCGGCCTTTGCCTATAGTGGAGCCAAACCCCGCAATGGAATGGCCCGATGCACCCGATGTCCTACGGCCGGTGCCTGGCACTCGCAATCACCGTCGCTGTGAGCGCCAGTGCCTGCGCACGACCGACATCCACCGAACACGAAAGGAATCCCGCCATGCCTGGCGCAACGCAGACCGGCCGCACCCTCAACGGCCACACCTACACCGACGCGCCCGTGGACGTGAAGCTGGGGCCGAATACTTTCCGTATCCCCGCCAACTATCTGGACAGCCAGATTGCGCCTTGGCCCGGTGAAGGCGTTTCGCTGGTCGTTGAATGGCCGGACATGACGCCGACGTTGCCGGGGGCGCGGGCTAATCCAAGGACCAATGATTTCCGCAAGGAAATTTCCGTTCGGATCAATTACGTTGATCGCGTTCCCATCGAGGGCTTGATGGAGCGCTACGCGTCCAACGAGGCTCTTACCGAGGCGGATTCGGTGGAACGCGGAGATCCCAGGGATAGGCTCGATCTCCGAATCCCGCTGTCTGAGACGATGGGGTTGACGCCGTACGCCATCGACGAGGCGGCAATGAAGGAGTTCGCAAAGCGCTACGAGGCGCGATATGGGAAGGCTCCCGTCCGGAATCCAGCCTACGAAAGGGACTGGTACGTCGCACGCCAGGCCGATGGCCGGATCAGCACGTTCATCAAGTGTGATGCCGAGGGCTTTCGTCAGGACGGCGTGCGGCTGGAGGGTGATCAGGTGATCAGCGTGCAAGGTGAGGTTGCCGCCGGCTGTGTTCACTACTTCGTGGATGGTGACAACAAGCTCTCCGTTACCCTGGACTACAAGAGAGCCTTCCTGAAGGACTGGAAGCGTATGGAAGACGCTATCAGAGATGTCATCACGCGCACCCGATCCAATTGATCCAAGGAAGGATTCAGGCATGAGTGGATTGACCGAACATGACCTCAGGATCCTTGGCAGCTATGCCAAGGATGGCAACCGCGAGCTCTATTGGAACTACCTGTCGCAGTTGCCGGGCGCCGACGGATACGGAACGCTGGCATTGGGTGTCGTCAGGAATGACAGCCTGCCAGGAAGGGTTGCGAACAGCTATGCGCAGAGCTTCGCTAGGACGCAGCAAGATGAAGGTTCCCGGTTCCCCAACGCCGAATTGACCGAGCGCCAGTGGGAATCGTTTGGTCAGACACTGCTTGATAGAGATCTGGAACTACGGCAGAGGTGGATGGCGGAACGCCGCCCGGACCTGACGCTGAACCTGCCTGGGGCTGACGTGATGCTGGCCCATGATCGCGCCTTCGATCAGCATCATCTGGATCCCAATTGCTGGACACCCCGCGTGCTGCTTCAGGCCGCACTGGAAAAGAGTGGCCCGCAGAAGCTCGAGCAGATCTGGAGCAACATGCTCGACAACGACGGGGCTGGCATCCCGCGCGTAAAGAACACCAGCGTGGATGCCATTACCCAGTTGGGCTGGAAGGCGGGAGGGGAGTATCTGACGAAGCTCGGTGGGCATGAGTTCCAAGCCGTTGGCGAGCTTTCCGCAGTCAGTCCCAATGCTATCGGCAGGCATGACGATTTTTCGCTGTACTTCGAACAGGACAACAAGTGGGTTCACTTTCGCTCACTGGATGGCCTGCTGATCAAACGCGATGTCACCGATCCGGCCCGCATCGCCGAGCTCAACGACGCGCGCGAAGTCCGCCTTGAGCGCCAGCAGAAGGCCACCCACTTCCACCCGGAAGATCCCTACCGCTCCATCACCCGCAGCCCGCTCACTGCATCGGTCGATGGCATGCCAGGCCCCCAGCGTTCGCCAACGCGTCTGGCGGACATTGGACCGGACCACGCCGAGTACAGTCTGCTGCAGCAGGTCAGCGGGCATGTCGCCGGCATCGACGCCAGAGCAGGACGCACGCCGGATGAAAGCAGTGAACGTCTGACCGCCAGCGTGATGGTCCTGGCCCGGCAGAACAACCTGGACCGTGCCGACCATGTGCTGCTCAGCGCGCAGACGGCGGACAGCCCAGCTGGCCGCAACGTGTTCGTGGTGCAGGGCGAGATGAACGATCCGGCACACCTGAGGGCTTCCATGCCCACCGATGTGGCCGTGCAGACGCCGGTAGAGCAGTCGTTGCAGCGTCTGGAGCTGGCCAGTGCAGAACGGCAACAGGCCCAGTCCCAGCGTCAGCAGCAGGAACTGGACAACCAGGTGCGCGAGCATCCGGCAATGCGCCTGGCATAGTGCACAGCAAGGGGCAGTGGGGTATTCCCATTGCCCCGCACCCGTCACTTCCCCGGTGCGTCGGCTGTCTGCGCCGCCACCATCGCCTGCTGCATTTCCTTCAGCGACAGGTAGCCATCGCCGTCGGTATCCAGTCCCGTGAAGTACTTCGCAATTTCCGGCACCACGGCCGCTTCTTCCTTGCTGATCTTTCCGTCCTTGTTCTTGTCCATCGCAGCGAACGCGGCATCGATCGAGTCAGCCTGCTTGCTGAAGCGTGCCTGCTGATACGTAGCAAACTCGCCCTTGTCGACGCGAGCGTCCTTGTTGCTGTCCATCGCGGTGAAGGTGGAATCGATATAGGCTTGTTTCGGGTCGGCTGGCGCCGCCTGTGCAAGCAGCGGGGCGGCGCACAGCGCGATCAGCAGGGCGGTCTTGTTCATATGCATTGCATGTAGTCCTTGAGCGAGGGAGTCAGCGGCAGGGGTAGGTGTAGCCATCGCGGTCGCGATAGCTGTCGGTGCGGCGGTCATAGTTGCCGTAGCGGTTCATGCAGTAATCGGCGCGCTCGCGTGTTTCCCGCTCGCGCTTCGCCGCTGCCGCAATCACGCCCGCCACCACGGCCGCGCCCACGACGCCCACCACCACGCCCGCGGTCTTGGCGTCATGCCGGCGCTCACGTTCCCGGTCACGCTCCCGCTCGCGGCGCTGCCAGTCATCGCGCTCGCGGTCACGATAGTCCTGGTTCCACTGCGGGTTGTAGCGGTCACTACGCTGCGCATGGGCATCGCCGGAATACGGCATCAGCACCAGCACTTGTGTGGCTGCTGCCAGCAGCAGCGCAGTCCTTCCTGTTTTCAGAAACATCGTCCAGCTCCTGTGCGGAAATCGTCGGTAGCTGCAGTACACACCGCAGACATTGCGCGAACCTGCCGTCACCGCAGGCAATTGCAGTGACTACCGGACCAGTGCTTCCACCGGGTCCAGCTGCGCCGCACGACGTGCCGGCAGGAAGCCGAAGCAGATACCGATCAGGCTGGAACACGCGAACGCCGCAATGATCGAGTTCGCCGAGAACACCAGGCTGAAGCCCACGTGGGCCAGTGCCAGCACTGCGCCCAGCAGCAACGCCACGCCAATGCCCAGCACACCACCAAGCAGGCACACCAGCACCGACTCGATCAGGAACTGCTGCAGGATGTCGCTGCGCCGCGCGCCCACGGCCATGCGTACGCCGATCTCACGGGTGCGCTCGGTCACTGATACCAGCATGATGTTCATCACTCCTATACCACCCACCACCAGCGCGATGGCGGCAATGGAGCTGATCATCATGGTGAGGATGCCGGTGGTCTGTTCAATCGAGTGGCGGATCTGCGCGTTGTTGCTCATGTAGAAGTCGGTACTGCCGTGGCGGCGGGTCAGCAATCGTGCAATGGCCTGCTCGGCCGCTTCCATGCTGGTCGCATCGGATACGCGCACGGTGATGCTGGATACATGGCTCTGGCCCAACACCCGCGCCATGGCCGTGGTGTAGGGCATCCACACCCGTAGCAGCGAGGCGTCGCCGGCGGCGCCGGCATCTTTCTTCACCACACCCACCACGCGCACCGGCACGGTGCCCAGCAGCAGGGTCTGCCCGATGGGGTTCTCGGCTGCGGCGAAGAAGCGCGCGCGGGTGTTGGCGTCGATGATCGCCACCTGCTGATAGCCAGCCACACCCCGCGCGTTGAAGAAGGTGCCTTCGCCCAGTTTCAATCCATGCACGCGGAAGTACTGTTCGCTGACGCCCTGCACCTGCACGCTGGCGGAGCGGTTGCCACGCATCGCGGTACCCGTGGTGGCTACGCCGGGGGTGGCACTGTCCACGAACGGTTGCCCGGCCAGGGCCACGCTGTCACCTGGGGTAAGGGTCTCCACCCGCGCCGCGTGCAGGTCGCCAAAGCCGGAGCCTGGATAGATCTCGATGGTGCTGGTACCCAGCGAAGAGATGTTGGACAGGATGGCCTGACGCGCGCCCGTACCCAGCGCGACCACTGACACCACCGAGGCGATGCCGATGATGATGCCGAGCATGGTCAGGAAGGTACGCATGCGGTGTGCATTCATGGCGCGCAGGGCCATGCGGAAAGCCTCGGAGAAGCGATCACGCACGGCCTGCCAGCCGATGCCATCGTTGCGTTGCGGCATCGCGGTCGGCTCCATGCCCGCTGCCGAGCCAGCACCCGTGGCACGATCATCGACAATCCGACCATCGCGGATCTCGATGATGCGCTGGGCGTGTTCGGCCACCGCCATGTCATGGGTCACCAGCACCACGGTGTGGCCTTCGGCATGCAGCTCGCCGAGGATCTTCATCACTTCCTTGCCCGACTGTGTATCCAGGGCGCCGGTCGGTTCGTCGGCAAAGATCACCGCACCGCCATTCATCAGTGCGCGGGCAATCGACACGCGTTGCTGCTGGCCCCCCGACAGCTCGCCGGGCAGATGCTGCATGCGTTCCCCCAGGCCCAGCCGCGCCAGCAGTTCGGCGGCCCGCGCGTGGCGCGCGGGGGAGGGCATGCCGGCATAGATCGCCGGCACTTCCACGTTGCCCAGCGCGGTCAGGTCGGCCAGCAGGTGGTAACGCTGGAAGATGAAGCCGAAGTGTTCGCGGCGCAGTTCGGCCAGTTCGTCGGGCGACATCTGCGCGGTCTGGCGTCCTGCAATCTGGTATTCGCCGGCAGAGGGGCGATCGAGGCAGCCGAGGATGTTCATCAGCGTCGACTTGCCCGAGCCGGACTGGCCGACAATGGCCACCAGTTCACCGGCATGGATGTCCAGGTCCACACCGTCCAGTACCACCAGCGTCTGCTCGCCGGCGGCGAATTCACGGCGCAGCCCACGTACGCTCAGCAGAGGCTCGCTCATGGGGGCGCTCATCGGGGCTGCGCGGGTGCGGCGGCGTCTTCGTCGCCGGCTTGAGCCAGAACCACTTGCTCGCCTTGCTTCAAGCCGCTGCGTACTTCCACCTGGATCTGGTCATCCAGCCCGATGGCGATGCGCCGCGCCACGGCGCGCCCGTCTGCACCGCGAACCTGCACGCTGTAGCTGCCATCGCCGGCCCGCGCACCCAGCGCGGCGGAGGGGATGGTCAGCACATTGTTGGCACGGCCGAGCACGATGCGTACCTGGGCGGTCATGTAGCTGCGCAGGCGCCCATCACTGTTGTCCACGTCGAACTGGCCGTTGTAGTACATGGCGGTGCGGCTGCCGGCGGACAACGCCGGTGACGTGAGGCTGGATGCATCTTCGTTGGTGATCGATTCGGGCGCTGGCGCAATGTCGCGCAGCGTGCTGCTGTAGCGGCGGCCCGCATCGCCAAGGATGGTGAAGAAGGCTTCCTGGCCGACCGTGGTGTGCACAACGTCGGCCTCGGAGATTTCGGCATAGACAGTCATCACGTCCTGGTTGCCCAGCATGACGATGGTGGGTGCGCTCTGTACCGCGTTCACCGTCTGCCCCTGACGGGCGACCACCGCCAGCACCGTGCCATCGGTAGGCGCGGTGATGCGGGTGTATTCCAGATTGGTCTGCGCGATGTCCACCTCGGTCTGCCGCTGCACGATCTCCCCATCCAGCGCTTTGATCTGTTCGCGGGTTGCCTCCACCTTGGCGTTGGCCGCGTCGAAGTCGGCGCGGGCAACCAGCTGCGATGCGACCAGTCGTTGCTGCCGCTGCAGGGTCAGTTCGAACTGGCGTAGATCGGTGGCCAGTGCATCACGGTTGGCGCGTGCGGTGCGCTGTGCTGCCTGCGCACTCAGCAGTGCATTGCGCTGGGTACGGGAGTCGATGTCGGCAATCGGGTCACCTGCCTTCACCTTGTCGCCCAGCTTCACGTACAGGGTTTCGATTCGTCCGGAAACCTGCGCGCCCACGCTCACCAGTCGCGATGGCTTCAGGGTGCCGGTGGCTTCCACCACCTGCTCGATGTTCCCACGCACCACGGGCGCGAGCTGCAGTGGTGGTGGCGGTGCCGGTCGGAGCCAGAACCAGGCGGCAATGGCAGTGCACAGTACGGCACCGGCGGTCATCAGCAGTCGGCGGTGTTTCCGCGGTGCCGTGCTCATTCGCACAGCGTCCAGAAGGGGCAGGTCATCGGTGGTCCTCGCGGCAGGAGAGATGCACGCGCCGGGTGCCGGGCGTGGATGGCCGTCGAGTCTCAAGGTGATGGATTGCGTGAACCTTGCGGCGCTGTCGTGGTTGTCAGGTCACTTCCATGGCGATGACCAGCGCCACGGCGACGAACTGCAAGGCACTGCCCAGCACCAGCAACGCGCTGCGCAGACGGTCGGATGTCATGCGCAGGCTGCAGAGCTGGCACAGCGTGCCGATCACCAGCCCTGCGGCAGCGAGTGTGCTGGTCGGCTGCGCGTGCACGCGATGTATCACCAGCGGGACCCAAGCGCTGGCCAGCATCATCCACGCTGCATGCCTGTCTACGTTGCGCAGAGCAGCAGGGAGGGTTCGCGCTGTAGTTGATCGCCATGCGGACAGCGCGTGCAGCACGGCATGTGCGACGACGAAGAGCAGCACTGCGCTGGTCAGGGCTGCGTGTGCATGGTGGTGCGTCGAAACCACCAGTGCACTGCCGGGCAGCAACAGGAACAGCGCGGCAAAAAGGCGCATCAGCACGTTCGGACGCTTCACCGCAGGGATCGCGCGAAGCCACTGTGGCCAATGCGGCAGTCCGCGCGCGCGATCGGCATGCGAGCGTCTATTCCACGCAGCCGCGGTCAAACCAGATGTAGCTGGTGTCGCGCGGGATCGGGTAGAAGAGGAGGGTGGAGGAACTCCTTCGGTCACGTGCAGGCTTCCTGTCAGGATGGAACGCGATGGCACCGCAGATGCCATCGATTCGATGCTGCGCAGCGAACATTGCCGCAACCTTGCCTGTCATCGCTGTCTGCAGCGCACGGACAGGCGGCAGTCACCGATGTGCGGACGTCCTCAGTGCTCTAGCGATGGTGCGGAGGCAACGCCCGGGTGCTGTGGGAATTCGACGCGGATCAGCGCGCCGCCACCGGGGGCATCCAGAATCGTGACATGGCCACCGTGACGGTCGATCACCTGCCGCACCAGGTTCAGTCCCAGGCCCGCGCCGGTCTGGCGTGGGCGCAGTCGCTGGAACGGCTCGAACACACGTTCGCGCTGGTCCACCGGAATGCCGGGTCCATCGTCTTCCACTTCCAGGCAGCTGCCCTGCACCCGCACGATGATCTGGCGGCCACCGTGCTCGGCGGCATTCAACACCAGGTTGGAGATCACCCGTTCGACCGCGCCAGCCTCACCCAGCACCGGGAAGTGTGGTTCCACCGCCACCGCCACCGTCTTGTCGGACTGGATCAGCAGGGGCGCAAGATCGGCGGCCACCCGTTTGGCCACCCGGGCCAGGTTGAGGGTTTCCTTTGGACCGTCCTCTTCCATGCGGTGAAGGTCCAGCAGCTGCTCGGCCAACGTTGCCAGACGCGCGACTTCCACGGCAAGGCTGCGCGAAGTCGAATCATCAGCGGCATCGATCTTCACCCGCAGGATCGCGATCGGCGTGCGCAACTCATGCGCCGCTGCGGCGATGAAACGGCGTTGCCGCTCGTGTCCTTCATCCAACCGGTCCAATGCATCGTTGACGGCGGTCACCAGCGGCGCGATCTCCACCGGCACCGCAGTCTCGGTCAGGCGGATGCCACGACGGCTGGCCGAGATGTTGCGGGCTTCCTGCGCGATGCGCTCGACACCGGCCAGTGCCCGCCGCACGATGATCGGCGTCAGGATGATGGTAGCCAGCGCCAGCAGCAGGAAGATCGGCAGGGTGATGATGTGCGCGGCCAACGCCATCTGCATGGTCAGCGAATCGGTTTCGCCATGGGCCATGATGGTCAGCTTGCCGGCCGGTCCGCTGTGCTGGCGTACCACCACGGCCAGGCCATCGCTGCGATCACGCCCGCGCAGGTCGCCATAGGGGATGCCATCGAGGGCGCCGACCAGCGAGGCATAGGCCGGTGGCACATGACCGAAGGTGACGTGGTGCCCATGCTCGTCCTCGGCGATGAACCATGCGCCAGGGACGATCTTCAGCAGTTCGGACAGCTCCGGCGTGTGCTGCACGTACAGTTCGCCGTTGCGGTCGCGGTGCACCGCCTCGGCCGCCACCGGTGCGAAGGTCTGGATGGTGTAGTAGCCACCGCTGTCGGCACGAACCAGCACCATCAGCAGGGCGAAGAAGGCCACCAGCAGTGCGAGCAACTGGTAGATCAGCGTCTTGACGATCAGTGGGCGCTTCAACGACGGGCGACGCGCCATCACTTGCTTTCCCGCATCAGATAGCCAACCCCGCGAATGGCGTGGATCTCCACGCCCGCATCGGCGTCAGCGAGTTTTCGGCGCAGGCGCGAGACGTGCGAATCCAGGGTGTTGGAATGGATGCCGTCGTCGAAGCCATACACCGCCATCTCGATGGATTCGCGCAGCACGGTGCGGCCCAGGCGCCGTGCGAGGGCGGCCAGCACCCGGATCTCGCGCCGCGGCAGCTCCAGCCGCTGGCCGCCCACACTGGCCTCGCCCGAGGCGGGGTCGAACACCAATCGGCCGATGCTGATGGACTCCACCTGCAATCCGCTTGGGCGACGGCCCGCAGCACGGATCCGCGCGAACAGCTCCTCCAGCGCGAAGGGCTTGGCCAGGTAGTCATCGGCGCCTTCATCCAGCCCGGCAATCCGGTCCGGCAACTGGCCCAGCGCGCTCAGCACGATGATCGGCACCCCGGGATTGCGCTCGCGCAGCAGGGAAATCAACGCCAGGCCATCGCCATCGGGCAGGGTGCGGTCCAGCAGCACCAGATCGTGCAGGCCGCACAGGGCCGCCTCCCGGGCCAGTGCCAGGGTATTGGCCACGTCCACCACATAGCGCTCGCGCTGCAGGGCGGACTTGAGGGTGGCGGCCAGTTCGGCTTCGTCTTCGATCAGCAGGATGTGCATCAGCAGGGCTTGGGCAGGGAGAGGCCGCAGAAGGGCGGTTCGGCACGCGCCGGCACCGTATTACAGGAACATTGCGTGAACATGGCGTGCCTCCGCATCTGCCGGAAGGCCATGGCTGCAGGTGATGAAGCCGAAGGTTCGGCGCAAGGTTCACGCAATCCAGGCGCTCCACCCTTGGCGCCCATTCGCAGTTCCCATCCCCGGAGTCACCATGAAGTTGTTCGTTCCGCTGCTGTTGCTCGCCACGCTGACCGGCTGCACCACCGCCAAGATGACCGTCACCCCCGACGGCCGTCGTGGCGTTTCAATCGACTGCAGCGGCTCCAGTTCCTGGAGCGGTTGCTACGAGAAGGCCGGGCAGATGTGCCCGGGCGGCTACGTGGTCTTCAGCAAGGATGGCGATGAGGGCAATGCCATCGCGGTCGGCAACAAGAACGGCTTCACCTCCACCCAGATGGCCACCCGCTCGATGCTGGTGTCCTGCTCGGGCTGACGCCGGTCGGGGAAGTGGCCATGCCACTTCCCCGTCGCGTTGCTCTGCAGCGCTGGCCTAGAAGCTGTA
The DNA here is from genome assembly GCF_002966815.1 of Stenotrophomonas sp. MYb57. Classification (NCBI taxonomy): domain Bacteria; kingdom Pseudomonadati; phylum Pseudomonadota; class Gammaproteobacteria; order Lysobacterales; family Lysobacteraceae; genus Stenotrophomonas; species Stenotrophomonas sp. MYb57. The sequence goes on along the minus strand of NZ_CP023271.1, from coordinate 2,916,797 downwards.
ACCGGCCTGTACGTACACCCGGCGCGGCTCGCCCGGGAAATGGCCGTTGCGCTCGATGAATCCGCTGGCGGCATACACCTTGTCGAACAGGTTCTTGACGTTGGCCTGAAGCTGCCACTGCTTCCACGTGGTTTTCCAGCTCATGTCGAACACGGTGTACGGCTTCACGCGCTGGCCATCCAGGCTGATGCGCTCATCCACGTAGTCGGCACCGAAGCCAACGGCCGAGTTGATCGCCGGCAGGTCGTAGCGCGTCCACAGGCCCAGCTTGTTGCGCGGTGCATTGGCGAAGCGATCGCCAGAGGCATTGGTGATGCCATTGGGGCCCGCGTCCTTCACCCGCGCGTCGTTGTAGGCGTAGGTCAGGTTCAGCACCCAGCGCTCGGTCACGTCGGCCAGAAGATCCAGTTCCATGCCGGTGCTGCGCACCAGGCCCAACGCCGCCAGCTGGTTCACTCCATTGATGACCTCGCCAGTGGCCTGCACGATGTTGCTGCGGTCGATACGGTAGGCCGCCAGGTTCAGGCTCAGGCGCTCGGCCAGCAGCGATTTCATGCCCACTTCCCACTGCCTGCTGCGCTCGGCATCGAACGGGCCGCCTGCGGCGGAATTCTGGTTGGCCGCCGACTGCGGCACGAAGCCGCTGGCCACGTTGGCATACAGGTTCAGTCCATCGCGAACGGTGAACGTACTGCCCAGGCGCCAGCTGATGTCGTTGCCATCCACGCTGCTGCCGGCAAGGCGGTCATCGTCCTTGAACCCATCCCAGCGCAGGCCGGCCAGCACGTGCCAGCGCGGGGTCAGGGCCAGCTCGTCCTGCAGGTAACCGCCATAGCGCCTGCTGCGCGTGCTGGTGCTGCGCCAGGGCAGGCTGGACAGGTTGTAATCGTGCCAGGTGCTGGCGCCATACACCGGATTGAACAGGTCGATGCCACGCACCGGGCCGGCGCCGCGCGCGAGGTCGGCGCTGTTGGCGGTCTGCGCGGTGAAGTCCGCATCCAGCTGGTACACGTCCGCACCGAATAGCACCTTGTGTTCCACCGGACCGGTGCTTACCCGCCACACCGCATTGGCGTTGGCGGTGAACGCCTCGTTGTCGCGGATCTGGTTGCGCAGCTGCCGGGTCATCCATTCGGCCACACCATCGCGGTCGCGGTCGATCAGGCCCATCGGCTCGTGGTACATCTGGTGTTCGTTGTTGCTGAACCAGCGCGCGGCAATATCCACGTCCAGGTTGTCGCGCGGCGCGAAACGGTACTGTGCCAGCGCCACCTTGGCCCGCATGTCCAGGAAGTCGCTGGCCTCGTTGTGGTTCCAGCGGCGGTCGGTCAGGAAATTGCCCCTGTCATCGACCGGAACACCGCGCAGGCGATTGCCGCCCAGGTTCTGGGCAATGTCGGTGAACTGCAGCACCAGCTCGCCGGTGTCGCCCACGTCGAAGGCCAGCGAGGCATCGCCGATCACGCTTTCACTGTCGGTGTTCCAGCGCACGCCCTGCTCGTTGTCGCCATACAGGCCGGCGCGGTAGCGCACCGTGCCGGCTGCATTCAACGGCCCGGTACCTTCGATCGAGCCGGCGCGGAAATCCTTGTTTCCCATCTGCAGTTCAACGCGGCGTTCGGCAGTGGCTTTCGGCTTGCGGGTCACATAGTTGATGACGCCACCAGCGTCGCCGCCCCCGTACAGCGCACCGGCCGGTCCCTTCAGCACCTCCACCCGCTCGATGTTGAACAACTGCGGTACCGAGAATCCCGCATAGGGGTCGCCCCGCAGGCCGTCATACAACACGTTCTCCTGGCGGAAACCACGCAGGGTCACCCCGGCATAGCTGAAGTAGCTGATGCCGCTGATGCTGCGATAGAGATCGGTCACCTGGCGTGCAGCCTGGTCGTCGATCAGCTCGCGCGGCAGTACCTGGATGGACTGCGGCACCAGTTCCAGCGGTGTATCGGTGCGGGTGCCGACAGCCGCGTCATCCACCCGGTACAACGTCTGTGCGCGGCCACGCACCTCCACCTTGTCCAGCTCCTGCACGCGGCTGGGCTGGGCGTCGGCGGCGTATCCGGGGGTGGCAAAAGCCAGTGTCGTCGCCAGGCACAGAATGCTGCGGCGGGGCAGGAAGTGGGGCATGGGCGTATCAGGCTTGTCTGCAAATGAGAAAGATTAGCATTTGCAATTAGCGGGTGCCCATCCCCCGATTGCGTCATGGACGCGCGGACGGATCCGTATACGGCGTACCGGCCAAAGCCACCAGCACGCCGGTGGCGCCGCGCACGATCAGCGGCACCATCGCCTGCCGCGGATCGCCGCCGAACGACAGGGCGCGCAGCCCCTGTTCGTAGGCGGCCACCATCGACGCCATCAGCATCGTCGCACCCAGTCGTGCGTCGGCGTCGCCGACGGGTCGCCCCGCTGACTCAGCCATCAACTGCGCCAGCTCATCAGTCAGCAGCGCCTGCAGCTGCCGCGCATGGGCCACCAGTACCGTGCTCTGGGCCACGGTTTCCCAGAACGACGCCGCACCGGCGTTGATCCGCAGCAGCGGATGGCCGGTGTCCAGCAGTTCCCGCACGAGTGCCTGGAAGGCGGCCAGCGGCGTCATCGACGTGCGCGCGGCCATGCCCTCGCGCAGCAACTGGCGCGCTTCCTCGTCACGGTCGAACACCAGCTGTTCCTTGCTGGCGAAGTAGTTGAATACCGTCTTGCGCGAAACCCCGGCGGCGTCGGCGATCTCGCTCATTGACACCGCCTCGAAGCCGCGCTCGATGATCAGCCAGGTGGCGACGTCGGAAATCGTCTGTCGGGTCTCGGCTTTGCGCTGCTCGCGGCGGCCGGGTGGCGGGGGCATGGGCGGGTCACTTGTGGAAAAGTACACCGAGTGTAACATTGAGGCCGCCAGAGTGCCGACCGGGTGCTCACGAGGATTGCCAATGCGGTACGACGTCGTCATTGCCGGGGCTGGCCCGGTGGGACTGCTGCTGGCCTGTGAACTGTGTCAGGCAGGAAGCGCGGTGCTGGTACTGGAGCAGGCGGCCTCGCCGGATTCGCCGCTCAAGCGCCTGCCGTTCGGGCTGCGCGGTTTGAATGCCCCGACGCTGGAGGCGCTCGACCGGCGCGGTGTGCTGGACGCGGTGGCAGCCGGCCAGGTGCTGAAGCCGGAGAAGGGCCCGCCGCCGCCGGGAACCGCGCACTGGCTCTCGCAGCCACGCAAGCTGGGTGGTCACTTCGCGGGTATTCCGTTTGCACTGGACAACGTCGACAGCGGTCGCTGGCCCTGGCGCCTGCCCAGCCCGGTCGGCACGCAGATGGCGGTGGAACTGCAGGCGCTGGAGGCCGTGCTGGCCGAGCGCGCGCAGGCGCTGGGCGCAGTGATCCTGCGTGGTGCGGGCGTGCAGAGTGTGCAGATGGGGGCCGACGAGGTCCAGATCGAGGCGGGTGGGCAGACCTTCCGCGGGCGCTGGCTGGTCGGCTGCGATGGAGGCCGCAGCACCGTGCGCAAGCAGTGCGGTTTCAGCTTTGCTGGTACCGATCCAGAGTTCACAGGCCACTCGCTCAGTGTTGAACTGGAAGATCCGACGGCACTCAGCCCGGGGCGTAACACCACCGCGCAGGGCATGTGCAACTTCAATCCGCCGGGCACGATCGCCCTGGCCGACTTCGACGGCGGCGCGGGCCACCGCCAGCCACTTGATCGCGAATCGGCACAGGCGCTGCTGCGCCGCATCTCCGGCCGCGAAGCAACGATCACCGCGCTGCATCTGGCCACCACCTGGACCGACGGCGCACGGCAGGCCACCGCCTATCGTCGTGGCCGCGTGCTGCTGGCCGGCGATGCCGCACATGTGCATTCGCCGCTGGGTGGGCAGGGTCTGAATCTGGGCCTGGGCGATGCGATGAACCTTGGCTGGAAGCTCGCCGCCGTCGTGCGCGGCGAGGCAGCTGATGCGCTGTTGGATACCTATCAGGCCGAACGCCATCCGATCGGCGCGCGCGTGCTGGAATGGTCGCGCGCGCAGGTCGCATTGATGCGCCCAAGCGCGGGCTCACGTGCACTGGCTGCCATCGTGGCCGATCTGGCAGAAACACGTGATGGCGCCACGTATCTCGCCGAGCGCGTGTGGGGTGTGGGCCAGCAGCTGGACCTCGGCCATACCCATCCGCTGGCGGGCCGCAGCACGCCGGATTTCCTGCTGGTCGATGGCCGCCGCATGGGTGAACTGCTGCGGGCGGGGCAAGCGGTGCTGCTGGTGTTCGATGCTGCTGCCTCGTTGTACGAGGCGGTTGATGTTGAACGGGCCCGCATCCTGTCCATCGCGCAGCCCGCTGTCGATTCGCTGGGCCTGTCGGCGCTGCTGGTTCGTCCGGACGGCATTGTCGCCTGGGCCAGTGATGGCGCCGATGCGGCAGGACTGGCGCAGGCGGTACAGGAATGGACGGGCTCAGCTGGCAGGGAAGCGATTGCCTGAGTTCCGGCGCAGCCCGCGCAGGGCTGCGCCGCCGTCTTTCAGAGATCCTTCTTCTTGCCGCTCAGGTCCAGCGGCTGATCACTGCCCTTGCGCTCGCTCGACCAGACCTCAACGCTCTTGCTGCATCGGCTTTCGCGGGCGGCGACCTCAGGCGGCAGGTCCTTCACATGCGGCGACTCCTGGCAGGCTGCGTGCATGGCCGAATCGTCATAGGTGGCACAGGCGCTGATCGAAGCGAGTGCAAGGACACAGAGAGCGGAGCGGAGCAGGGATTGCAGCAGGCGCATGGGGAGATCTCAAAAGGGCCGGTCTGGCTATCGAATTCAATCCGTGACCTGGCTCACGCGCAATCCGACTGGCAGCACTTGTTATTGAGTAACAATTGTGGGAATGCTCAGAGGCGGGCGATTGCCTATCAGGCGATGCAGATCAGGAACACCGTCGACAGCGCGAGCATCAGCACGAACACGCGCCGGCTCAAGGCCAGGCAGGTCAGGCAGGCCGCCAACGCCCAGGCCGCCAGCAGTGCACATCCCAGCAGCCACAGCCCGACCGTCATCATCGAGCCGGCCGCTGCGGCAGACAGCGCAAAGACCTTGAACAGCGCCACGCCCAGCACGCTGCCCAGCGCGCCGGCCCGCAGGGCAATCGCATCGTGGCAGGTGGGGGAAAGCTGGCGGTGCATGAGGGCTGTGTCGGGCTTTGGGAGCTGGCGTGCGCAACTCTGCAGCAAGGCGGATCTACGCCGCGTGTTCGTCGCACCGCCAGCGCGCAAATGCCGTGATGAGCTGACCACGGCATGTGCATACTGCATGCCAGTGCTGCCCGGTCAGCGTGCCGGTTGGGAGGCCAGAATGTCGCGCCCGTGTGGGGTCAGATCGATATCCGCATCTTCCGCCTGCACCGCCAGGCCTTCCTTCACGGCCCACGTCGCCGCATCGCTTCCCACAGGGTGCGCATCGGCAATGGCGCGCAGGATGGTGAACTGTTCTTCAGTCAACGGCATGGTACGTCCTCATACGCCCAGCAGGGGCGGCAGTTGCCAGTCCGAAAGGCGCGCATTGCTGATGGCCTGATGGCAGCCACAGGCATCACAACGGAACAGCGTACCGCCCGGCAGGTGCAACAGGTTTGCATCCTGGGCGCAGGTGATTTCCGCACAATGACGGCATGACACGGTAAGCGAAATGATGCGCTCCACGTCGCCGGAAATATTGAACGCGGCCTCGAAGGCATGGATGGCGAAGTGGCCGGTGTCCGGCATGGTGTTCTCGGTTGCAGACAGGTGTCTCCATCCTCGTTTTCCCACCGTGATGAGGCTGTCAGGCCAGCGCGGTGGCGAAGTCAACGAGGTCCGCTGCTACGCTTCAGGACTGCGCATGCGGCTGGGATAGCATGCAGGTTGAATTTCCACTCGCCGCTGGCAACGGAGTAGCCCGCAATGGACATCGAACTGGACGGCAACCGCATCCACAGCGAGCGGGCATTCCACGAGACGCTGGCGCTCGCACTGGGTGTCGAGCGCGGTTATGGGAACAATCTCGACGCCCTCTGGGATCTGCTGAGTGCCAGCGTCGAGCGCCCGCTGCAGCTGACCTGGAACGGCCATCAGGTTTCCAGAGAGGCGCTGGGGCCTCGCTTCCAGCAGATCGTCGACGTGCTTGAGCGGGTGCAGCGCCAGGATGAGGCCATGGCACTGGACGAACGCTTCAGCTATTGCCTGCGGTAGGTTCGGTGTGCAGCCGCTACCAGCGTGGTGCTGCCTGTTGCCTCCAGGGCAACACCGTCGCCTGGGCGACGGCTGACGAACCGTGCGCAGTTCAGCGGCTGCCGGCGATGGCAACCCTGCGCTTCTCCAGCATCACCGACACGCACCACAGCAGCAGGCCGCCGACCGCCGTCGCCGCACCTACGTAACCGGTGGTGGCCGGGCTGAAGCCGGCGCTGATCGCCATGCCGCCCAGCCACGGGCCGAGTGCATTGGCGGTGTTGAACGCCGCATGGTTGGAGGCGGCGGCCAGGGTCTGCGCCTCGCCGGCCACGTCCATCAGGCGCGTCTGCAGTACCGCAGCCAGGGCGCCCATCGTGCCCACGGTGATGATCATCGGGCCGATGGTCCACACCGATTCGGCGGCCAGCGGGTACAGCAGCAGCATCACGATCGACCACACCAGCACCACGGCGGCGGCCTTGAAGTGGAACTTGTCGACCAGCCAGCCGCCGGCGATGTTGCCGATGATCGCGCCGATGCCGAATACGCCCACCGCCAGCGGCATCCACGACTCGGCCACGCCGGTCACCTGCACCAGGGTCGGTGCCAGGTAGGTGAACACGCAGAACATGCCGGCAAAGCCCACCGCGCCGATCGACAGCGCCAGCCAAACCTGGGTGGTGTTGAATGCGCGCAGCTCGCGCATCGGCGAGGTCCGCACCTCATCCGGATCGGGCAGCAAGAAGCGCGCGATCATCGCCACCGTGGCGATGGCCAGCACGCTGACCAGGGCGAAGGCGGTGCGCCAGCTCAGCTGCTGGCCCAGCCAGGTGGTCAGCGGATTGCCGATCAGGATCGCCACCGACAGCCCCAACAGCACGCGCGACATTGCTTGGCCGCGCTGCCCGGCCGGGCTGATCGCTGCGGCCACCAGCATCGCCACGCCGAAGTAGGCACCATGCGGCAGGCCAGCGACAAAGCGCGCCACCAGCATCGTGCCGTAGTTCGGCGCCAACGCGCTGGCCAGGTTGCCGACGGCATAGAACCCCATCAGCGCCAGCAGCAGCTTGCGGCGCGGGAAGCTTGCGCCGACGAAGGCCAGGATCGGTGCGCCCACCACCACGCCGATGGCGTATGCGCTGATCAGGTGGCCGACCTGCGTCTCGCTGATCGACAGGCCGCGGCTGATCTCCAGCATCAGGCCCATGCTGGCGAATTCACTGGTGCCGATGGCGAAGCCGCCCAACGACAGGGCGAGGATGATCAGGGTACGCTGGCGCGGCGTCAGCCGAGCGGCCAGAGGGGAGTTGGGGCTCATTCGGGGGCGCAAAAGGGCGGGGGAAGCGCCCCATTGTACTGCTGCACCGCAACAGGCATCAGCCGGGCTGGGGGTAAATCAGTGTTCGATGGGTGGTGCTGCCGGCGTGGCCGGCTGGCCAAGCGCCGCCAAGGCCCGTCGGTATTTGTCACGCAGGCGCTCGGCGGTGGCGGCATCCAGCGATGCCAGCCGCGCTTCATCGGCATTGTCGGCGATGTCGGCCAGCTTGACCTTCAGTGCCAGCGGATCCGCCGAAATTCGTGCGTAGTACGTGTCGGCATCCGCCGCAGGCGTCCGGCTCAGCAGCCGGACCGCGTCCTGCAACGGGGCGGGAAAAGCCTGCACCTGCCCAGCGAAGGCCGGGCAGTCCTCGATCACATCATGCAGCCAGGCCACCGCCTCTGCTTCATCATCGCCGCGCACGGCAGCGGCCACCCGGCCAACGTGGCCGATGTAGGGGTGCCCTGCCTTGTCGACCTGGCCGGCATGGGCCTCCAGCGCCAGCATGCGTGCACGTTCTACCCAGTCCATTGCGATCTCCCCGGTGCAAGCGTGTATTGTCGTACGGACTGTCTGCATGTCGCCACCACGGCCGTGCAGGCATCATCGGACGCTGCAGGAATGGCATCTGGATTCCATCAGGGAGATGAGACATGCAGGAATACACCCATCAGCTGGAACTACGCGGCCGCTTCCGTCTGGTAGCGGTGACCCACGAGCCGGTGTACGCTCCCGGCGATGTGGTCGGCCATGCGGTCATCGTCGACGGTGGGGAACGTCTGACCGACCTGATGTCGTTGGCCGATGCGCGCCGGTACCTTGAGGAACTGGTGCGGGAAGAGGGCGTGGAGCCCGGGCTGGAGAATGAAGTCAACCTGCGGAGGAAGGCGTCGCAGCGACGCCGCCGCTAAGCCGTCGCGCCCTCGGGCGCATCATGGAGGATTCGGGTGTTGTCCAGTAAGAAGTATCTGCTCATCGCCATCATCACGCTGGCGACCCTGCTGCTCGGGTTCGTGCTTTCCGGTTACCTGACGCTGCTGCTGCTTGGTCTGGATACCAAGCTGCTCACCTGGAATACCTATTACCAGTATTTCCACGCCCTCGGCCAACCGCAGGTTGCCCCGTTCGTGGGCAAGATCAAATGGGCCGGCTACCTCGGCTTCGGCCTGCCGCTGCTGGTGCTGGCCATCGTCGGCCTGGTCGTGCTGCTGAAGAAGGACAAGCGCTCGCTGCACGGTGACGCGCGCTTTGCCACCAGCGCCGATCTGGCCAAGCATGGCATGTTCAAGAAGAGCGGCCAGAGCATCGTGGTCGGCAGCCATGGCGGCAAGCTGGTGCGGCTGGACGGCCAGCAATTCGTGATCCTGGCGGCCCCGACCCGTTCGGGCAAGGGCGTCGGCGTGGTCATCCCGAACCTGCTGGAGTACGGCGAATCGCTGGTGGTGCTGGACATCAAGCAGGAAAACTTCGACCTGACCAGTGGTTGGCGCGCCAGCCAGGGCCAGGAGATCTACCTGTTCAACCCCTTCGCCGAAGATCGCCGCACCCATCGCTGGAACCCGCTCAGCTATGTCTCAGACGACCCGGCGTTCCGTGTCTCGGACCTGATGAGCATCGGCGCGATGCTGTATCCCGATGGCTCGGAAGACCAGAAGTTCTGGATCAGCCAGGCGCGCAATGCCTTCATCGCCTTCACCCTGTACCTGTTCGAGAACTGGGATGACGAGCGCAGCAGCGGCTTCCCGGGCGGGCAGGGCACACCGACCCTGGGTGCGGTCTACCGCCTGTCCTCCGGCGATGGCAGCGACCTGAAGAAGTTCCTCAAGGGCCTGTCCGAGCGCCCATTCCTAAGCAGCAACGCGCGCTCGGCATTCGCCAACATGCTGTCCCAGGCCGACGAGACCTTCGCCTCGATCCTGGGTACCTTCAAGGAACCGCTGAACCCCTGGATCAACCCGGTCTTGGACAAGGCCACCAGCACCAACGACTTCCTGCTCACCGACGTGCGCAAGAAGAAGATGACCATCTACATCGGCATCCAGCCCAACAAGCTGGCCGAAAGCCGATTGATCATCAACCTGTTCTTCAGCCAGTTGATCAACCTCAACACCAAGGAACTGCCCAAGTCCAATCCGGACCTGAAGTATCAGTGCCTGCTGTTGATGGACGAATTCACCTCGATCGGCAAGGTCGAAATCATCGCCTCGGCGGTGTCCTACATGGCCGGTTACAACGTGCGCCTGCTGCCGATCATCCAGAGCATGTCGCAGCTGGATGCCACCTACGGCCGCGAGGTCTCACGCACTATCATCACCAACCATGCGCTGCAGATCCTGTACGCCCCGCGCGAACAGCAGGATGCCAACGACTATTCGGACATGCTGGGCTACACCACCATCCGCAAGAAGAACGTCACCCACGCGCGCGAAAAGACCCACAGCTTCACCGAGGAGCGTCGCGCGCTGATGCTGCCGCAGGAGCTCAAGGCGATGGGGCCGGACAAGGAGGTGTTCCTGTACGAAGGCATCCCGCATCCGGTCAAGTGCGACAAGATTCGCTATTACAAGGATCGCTATTTCACGTCACGTCTACTGCCAAAGGTTGACGTGCCTATGCTTGATGTCTAAGTTGAAGCCTTGAAAGTGTGACGCATGCACGCATTCATTGAGGTGAATTAGTGAAGCGCGTCAAAGAAGCGCCATACGTTGGTCAAAATTCAGATTTGTCTGACATCGAATTGACGCGTAGTTGTGCGACTCTATGCGTGGCTTGCGGATCTGTGTGATTCGTCATGCTTTCAGAGTGGCCAGGAGTTTCAGCCATGGGAACAGGGATGGTTCCGACGTTGGTGAGGGTGCGTGAGAGGGGCCTCGGATGAGGTTGCTTCACGCGACTTGGTTGGCAGCTTTCGAGCTGCAGGGGAACCGTGCCCATGTGCTGTTAAGCAGTGCATTCGTTACGTTTCCGGCGTGCATCGCGCAGTGCCGGACGACCAAGGGACCAACATCGGGACTGCTTTTTCGTACGTCAAAGTGAAGCCCGTATGAATCAGGCGTTTATTGCAAAAATGTCCATCGCCGCAGTGGCGGCGTTGATGGTGGCAGGTTGTGCTACCAAGCCCGCACCCGACTTTGGAGGGCGTTGGAAGCCGGTCAACCGTTTCGCGACGGCTCCGACCGAGATTCCGCTGTACTCCAGCTACGTCTATCAGGCGTCGCCAATGGATCGCACGCTGAAGGCCATGCTCGAGCGCTGGGCCAAGGATTCCGGCCGCACGCTGGACTATCGCCTCAGTTCGGATTTCACCCTGTATGGCGCGGTGTCGGAGATCGACACCACCAACGCACAGCAGGCCGTGATCGATCTCACGGCGGCCTATGCGGCGCAGGGCGTTTCCGTCTCCATCGTCGGCAACCAGATCGTCGTGCAGAGCGCTGGATCGACGCCGACCGCGTCGGCCCAGGATCCCGAAGCCAGCAGCGGCAGCTGAGACCGCGTCGAAATCATCGAACGTGCCGCACCCCGCGCCTGGCGCAGGGGCGTCGCGCCCATTGATGTTTCAGCAGTACGGAAGAACCCATGTTCCGCAAGAAGGATGCAGGCAACAGCCCCAAGGTCGAGCAGTCGGTCGCCAAGGCGGTCAGCTACGAGATCACCGTGGCCGACATGGCCCGGCGCAGCGAGCGTCGTGCCTGGTGGGTCGCCACCGGTTCGTTGCTGATGTCGCTGGCGCTGGCCGGTGGCTACTACTACATGCTGCCGTTGAAGGAGAAGGTGCCGTTCCTGGTGATGGCTGATGCCTATACGGGTACGGCCACGGTTGCGCGCCTGCGCGGCACGTTCCAGGGCGAAACCATTACCACCAACGAAGCGGTCAATCGCAGCAACGTTGCCCAATATGTGCTGGCACGTGAGTCGTATGACTCGGCGGTGATGGGTCTGCGCGACTGGGAGCTGGTGTTTGTGATGTCAAGTGATCCGGTGGCGCAGAGCATGAAGCTGCGTTATGCCGGCAATAATCCGCAGAACCCGTTCGTTATGTACGGTCGCGGCAAGGCGATCCGGGTCAAGGTCCTGAGCATCACGCCGCTGGCCCCGCAGCCCAATGGTGGCTTCCGTGGCGCATCGGTACGCATCCAGCGCAGCCTGCTGGACAAGCGCACGGGTGCCTCTACCTATCTGGATAACCAGCTGGTAACGATGCGCTTCGAGTACAACCAGAACCTGGCTCTGTCCGAGCAGGATCGCGTGCTCAACCCGCTGGCCTTCCAGGTCACCGAGTATCGCGTCGACAACGATTACGCCCGTGGCGTGCCGGTGCCGGACGACAGTGCCATGCAGGACCAGGCACAGCAGGCCGCACAGCAGGCGCAGCTGGCCGCGCAGCAGGCACAAGGCATCTACGACCCGAACAATCCGGCCGCGGCGACGATGATCGATCCGGCTACCGGGCAGCCTGTTGCGGCACCGGTCAATGGCCAGATGCAACAGATGCAGGGGCAGCCGATCCAAGGGCAACCGATGCAGGGCCAGCCGATCCAGGGGCAACCCATGCAGGGGCAAGCAGTGCCGGGGCAGGCAATGCCCGGTCAGCCGGCCATGAGGCCGGTACAGAACAATTCCACCGGAAATGCTGATGGAGCAAGCAACCGATGAGTAGTCGAAAAGTCAGGGGGAGCGCATTGGCGCTGCTGTCGTTGCTGTCGCTGGTGTTTTCCACCGCGGCGATGGCGCAGGCGGTAGACCATTACGAGTATGAGAAGGATCGCATCTATCCGGTTCGCACCGGCCTGGGCTTGACCACCCAGATCGAACTGAGCCCGAACGAAAAGATCCTCGACTACAGCACTGGTTTCAGCAACGGCTGGGAGCTTACACGTCGCGAGAACGTGTTCTACATCAAGCCGAAGAATGTCGACGTCGACACCAACATGATGGTGCGCACCGAGACTCATTCCTACATCTTCGAATTGAAGGTCGTGGCAACGGACTGGCGTCAGCTGGAACAGGCCCGTCGCGCCGGTGTGCAGTACAAGATCGCCTTCACCTACCCGAGCGACACCGAATTCGGGTTGGCACAGGAGGCGGTCGAGGAGGAGGCCAAGCCACTCCTGAGCACCGAGCTGGCCAAGGATCGCCAGTACAACTTCAACTACTCCTACTCGACCAGCAAGGCGAAGAAGATGGGGTGGCTGATCCCGGTCAATGCCTACGACGACGGTAGCTTCACCTATCTGAAACTGCCGAATTCGCCCGAGTACAAGACGGGCATTTTCCCGGCCGTGTTTGGGCGCGAGAAAGAGTACGGTGAGGACTTCGTAGTTAACACCACCGTTGAAGGCAACACCTTGATCGTCCACGGGACCTACCCGTACCTGGTCATCCGCCACGGCGATTACGTCGTTGGTCTGCGAAGGAACGTGAAGAAATGAGCCAGCAGAACACTCCCGGAAACGATCCGAACAACGAGCGGGACCAGGCCAACAGCCCTTACGGCGGCAGCCCTAGTGCCGCTCCCGAGGCATCGTCCAATCCTTACTTCGGAACCGCCCAGGCTGAGCCGGCACCCGACTTGGACGCTGGCGCACCGCAACTGCGTTCGGCCGAGGAGCAGCGCCTGAATCGCAAGGCGCTTCTGTTCCTTGGCGGCATTGTTGTTCTGCTGGTGGCCATGGGTTTCCTGCTGTTCCGCAAGGGGCAGGACGACAAGGGGGCGCAGGACACGCCGCGTGAAGTGGCCCGCGTCACCACGCCTGATCTTCCGAACGTGGAACCACCGCCGCAGGCGCCGCCTGCAGCAGCAGCGCCCATTCCCATGTTGCCGACGCTGCCGCAGGACGACGGCCCGCAACTGGTGCCGGTCGCGCCGCGTCAGGAGGCAATGGCGCCGCGTGGTCCGACCTTGCTGGAGCGCCGGATCGCCGGTGTCGACGACGCCGCCGTCGGGGCAGGTAACCGCCCTGGTGGTGCGCCGCAGTCCCAGCGCAGCGCGTTGGACGAACAGACCCGCCAAGCGCTGCTCGCGAATATGATGCCGAACCAGCAGGGAACGCAGAAGGTCCGTCGCGGCCCGGATGTCGAAGACATCTCCACGGCGTCCTTCATCCGCAGCCCCGATGCCCTGCTGGTGCGTGGTACCTACCTGCGCTGCGTATTGGAGACCCGCATCATCACCGATCTGGCCGGGTATACCTCGTGCCTGCTCACCGAGCCGGTCTATTCGATCAATGGCCGCACCCTGCTGCTGCCCAAGGGTTCGAAGATCTATGGCGCCTATGGCGGCGGTCCCGCCGGCAAGCGCGTGGAAGTGATCTGGGATCGCATCACGACCCCGAATGGTCTCGACGTGGCGATGTCCAGCCCTGGCGTGGACGGCCTGGGTGGTGCCGGTCACCCGGGTCAGTACAGTGCGCACTGGGGCGCACGCATTGCCTCGGCACTGATGATCAGCCTGATCGCCGATGCCTTCAAATACGCTGCCGCCGAACACGGGCCCGAGACCACCACTGTCGCCAACAACGGCATGACAATCCAGTCGCCGTATGAAAGCGCCACTGCCCGCACCATGGAGCGTCTGGCCAACGAAGCGCTCAGCAGCAGCCGCCGTCCGCCGACGGTCACCATCAACCAAGGCACCATCGTGAATGTCTACGTCGCAAAGGACGTTGACTTCACCAGCGTGCTGAACACCCGCAGGTAATCCAAGAGCCACCATGGACGCCGAAGTGTCACCCCTCGCCCTCGTCTCCAGCGATTTCCTGCGCTATCAGTACGAAGTGCTGGGCATCGCCGAGTACATGACTTCGCCCGAAGTGACGGAAATCTGCATCAACCGTCCGGGTGAGCTGTATCTGGAGACGCGGGCAGGGTGGCAGCGCGTGAATGTGCCAACTCTGACGTTCGAACGTGCGCGGCAGTTCTGTACCGCGGTGGTCAACGAAAGCAACACAGGCCAGCGCATCACCGATGCAGACCCGGTGGTGTCGTTGACCTTCCCGACCGGGCAACGCGCGCAGTTCGTGATCCCGCCTGCCTGCGACGCTGGCAAGGTGTCGATCACCATCCGTCTTCCGTCCAAGCACACCAAGTCGCTCACCCAGTATCACGAGGATGGCTTCTTCGCCCAGATCCTTGAACAGGATGGCAGCTTGAGTGAGCAGGATCGTGAACTGCTGGAATTGCGGCACACTCGCGAATACGCCGAGTTCTTCCGGCGAGCGGTCATGTACCGCAAGAATATTGTGGTGTCTGGCGCTACCGGCAGCGGCAAGACCACCTTCATGAAAGCGTTGGTGAACCATATCCCGGACAGCGAGCGTCTGGTCACTATCGAGGACGCGCGCGAGCTGTTCCTGACCCAGCCCAACGTGGTGCACCTGCTGTACTCGAAAGGCGGGCAGAGCGCCAGCAACGTCACGGCCAAGAGCTGCATGGAAGCCTGTCTGCGCATGAAGCCCGAGCGCATCATCCTGGCCGAGCTGCGCGGCGATGAAGCGTTCTACTTCATCCGCAACTGCGCCTCGGGTCACCCCGGTTCGATCACCAGCTGCCACGCCGGCAGCCCGGAGCAGACGTGGGACCAGCTGGCGCTGATGGTGAAAGCGTCGACTGAGGGCTCAGGTCTGGAATTCAACGTCATCAAGCGTCTGTTGATGATGACCATCGATATCGTCGTGCATATCAAGGCGCATGCTGGTGCCCGCTACATCACCGGCATCGACTTCAATCCTGGGCGCGCCCAGGGGCAGGAGGGCTGAACTATGTTGCCAGGACTGGAAATGATGGCGTGCCCGGAGATGGCCGTCTCGATGGACGTGATGCAACACGTGATCAACGTCGAATCCTCGCGCAACCCGTACGCAATTGGCGTGGTTGGCGGCGCACTGGTGCGTCAGCCCAAGGCACTGGACGAAGCACTGGCCACCGTGCGCATGCTGGAGGAAAAGGGTTACAACTTCTCCATCGGTCTGGCCCAGGTGAACCGTTACAACTTGGCCAAGTATGGTCTGGACTCTTACGAGAAAGCCTTCCAGCAGTGCCCGAACCTGCAGGCCGGGTCGCGCATCCTCGCCGAATGCTATAAGCGTTCCGGAAAGGATTGGGGAAAGTCTTTCAGCTGCTATTACTCGGGCAATTTCGAGACCGGCTTCCGCCACGGTTACGTGCAGAAGGTCTATGACTCGATGCGGCGAGGGCAGCAGGTGGCCAGTAATGGCGTCGCGCCGATCGATGTGGTGAGCCGCGGCGAACGCCGTACCGTCAAGGTCGAGCACCATCCGCAGTTGGCCTCGCCAGCGCAGGCGCGCATCGTCGCCCAGGCCAATGGGCCGGTCTATGTGCCCTCCAATGATCCGGCGCGTGCTTACACCGTCTATCCATCCACCGGAGCGATGGCGCGCGGCAGTCTGGTCAACCTCGCCGACCAGGCGCTGTCGCGGGTTGTGCTCGGCTCGGTTGACCGCATGATGCAGCCGCAGGCGCAGCCGGAGAGCGGCTACCCGCCGCAGCAGGGCTATCCGCAGCAGACCGCTCCAGCACAGGCGGGCCAACCGCCGATGATGCCGCAACAGCTGCCCGGCGCGATCGCCGGCGGGGTCGAAAGTCCGGTCATGCTGCAGCCATGGGGCGAGCAGGATGCTCCGGCTGCAGCGACCAACAATATGTACAACGCGCCGGCGCAACAGCTGCCGGCGCAGCAGATTCCCCCAGGGGATGCGGCCTTCGTGTTCTGACGAAGTCGTGGTTCGGCCAGTCCCCCGGCTGGTCGATTCGGTTGTGTTAGTTCATCAACAAGGAAAAAATCCATGAAGCGTTCCAGTATTGACCTCGTCCAGGCCCAGCGTACGTTGAAAACGATGCTGATGGCCGCTGTATTCGTGGGTGCGGTATTCGCCCCGCAGGTGTTCGCAACAAACTTCGGTGGCACCGACAAGAAGGTGTGTGGTTTCTTCGACAACGTCAATGGTCTGCTGAACATGGCGTCCATCGCTGTGGTAACCATTGCGGTGATCTTCGCTGGCTACCAGATTGCTTTCGCCCACAAGCGTATTGGCGACGTCGCACCGATCCTGATCGGTGGCGTGCTGATCGGCGCTGCTGGCCAGATCGCCAAGATGCTGCTGGGCGATGATTTCGGCGATTGCAGCAAGGCCGGCGGTGGCGGTGAAGGCGGTATGGCCTTCGAAATGATCAAGCACGCTGTCCAGTACTACAGTGCATAAGAACGTGCTGTTTCGGGGGTGCACACGCCCAGCGATGTTTCTGGGCGTTCCCTATCTGCCCTTTTTCATGGTGGCCGGCGGGTTGTTGCTCCTGAGCATGTACACCAACTTCTGGTTCCTGCTGACCATTCCGGTTGCCATCTTCATCATGCGCCAGATGGCCAAGCGCGACGAGATGATCTTCCGTCTGCTGGGCCTGCGACTGCTGTTCAAGCTGCGGGTCCGCAACGTACAGGAACACGATGGCATGTGGGTGTTCAACCCGAATCATTACCGCAACAAACCGGCCCGAATGGATTGAGGGCTGGATCGGACCAGGTGGGCGTCAGACACCCACCTGGTCCACTCCGAATCTTCGTCGGCAGTACCCTTTGGAAGCAGTCGTATGTTCAGCCCAGATACGTCCATCAGCGAATTCATTCCTCTGTCCTCGCATGTAGCCCCGAACGTGGTGAAGACCACGGGCGGAGATTATCTGTTGACCTGGCACCTGGAAGGGTTGCCGTTCGTGGGGCGTGAGGAGTGGGAGCTGGAACATCGGCACAACACCTTCAATCGGTTGCTGCAGACCCTGCGCGCGCCGGATTTCGTCAACGTCGCCTTCTGGGTGCATGACATCCGCCGTCGCCGCACGCTGAAGGGCAAGAGCAACTATAAGCAGCGCTTCAACCAGGACGTGTCCGACCAGTACATGGGCATGCTCTCCTCGCAGCGCATCATGCAGAACGAGCTGTACCTGACCATGCTCTACCGGCCGGTAGTGGCCGGCAAGCGCTTCGTGGAGAAGTCGGCCAACGTCGACAAGCTCCGCGCAGAGCAGGAACAGGCCGTCGAGAAGCTGATGGAACTGGCTGGCAACGTCGAAGCCGTCATCCGCGACTACGCGCCGTACCGCCTGGGCATGTACGAAGCCAAGAACGGCGTGGTGTTCTCCGAAACCCTGGAGCTCTTCGGCTACTTGATCAATCGCATCGATGAGCCCGTGCCGGTGCTGTCAGCACCAGTGAAGGACTACCTGCCGGTCAGCCGGCATATGTTCTCGGCCAAGACCGGTGACTTCGTGATCAACACGCCCAACGGCGTCAATCACTTCGGCGCCATCCTCAACATCAAGGAGTATGCCGAGGGCACCTACCCGGGCATCCTCAACGGTCTAAAGTATCTGGATTTTGAGTACGTCATCACCCATTCGTTCAGCCCTATGGGACGTCAAGACGCGCTCAAAGTGCTGGACCGTACCAAGGGCATGATGATTTCTTCTGGCGACAAGGCGGTCAGTCAGATCGTTGAACTTGACCAGGCGATGGATCAGTTGTCCTCGGGCAACTTCGTGCTCGGTGAATACCACTTCATCATGGCCGTCTACGGCGACAGTCAGGCCAAGCTGTCCCAGAACGTGGCCACGACCCGCGCAGAACTGTCCAATGCCGGTTTCGTATCCACCAAGGAAGACCTTGCAGTCACCTCGTCGTTCTATTCCCAGTTGCCGGCCAACTGGCGTTTCCGTACCCGTCTAGCGAACGTCAGCTCGCTGAACTTCCTCGGCCTGTCGCCGCTGCACAACTTCGCCACCGGCAAGCAGCACAATAATCCATGGGGCGACTGCGTTACCACGCTGCAGACCACCAACGGCCAGCCGTACTACTTCAACTTCCATGCCACCCACCCGTCAGAGAACTCGCTGGGTGAAAAGGCGATTGCCAACACCATGGTGATTGGTAAGTCGGGTACCGGTAAGACCGCCCTGATCAATTTCCTGCTCAGTCAGGTGCAGAAGTACGAGCCGTCGCCGACCATCTTCTTCTTCGACAAGGACCGCGGTGCCGAAATTTTCGTGCGCGCCTGCGGCGGTAACTACCTTGCATTGGAGAACGGTGCGCCGACCGGCTTCAACCCCTTCCAGTGCGAGAACAACGAAGGCAACGTGCAGTTCCTCGCCGACCTGATCAAGGTGCTGGCCGGCAAGCGCGAGTACAGCGCACGCGAAGAAGAGGACATCTACCGCGCAGTGGAGAGCATGCTCGACACGCCGATGCATCTACGCAGCATGACCAATTTCCAGAAGAGCCTGCCCAACATGGGTGATGACGGCTTGTACGCACGCATGCGTCGCTGGACCTCAGGCAACTCGCTGGGCTGGGTGTTCGACAACCCGGTCGATACCGTGGACCTAAGCAAGGCAAACATCATCGGTTTCGACTACACCGACATCATCGACAACCCCGAAGTGCGCGTGCCGGTCATCAACTACCTGCTGCACCGCCTGGAGTCGCTGATCGACGGTCGTCCGTTGATCTACGTGATGGACGAATTCTGGAAAATTCTGGACGGTGAGGGTGGCCTGAAGGAATTCGCCAAGAACAAGCAGAAGACCATCCGTAAGCAGAACGGTATGGGGATTTTCGCGACGCAGAGCCCGGAGGACGCGCTGAAGAGCGATATCTCCGCAGCGCTGATCGAGCAGACCGCCACCTTGATTCTGCTGCCCAACCCCAATGCCAGCAAGAGCGACTACATGGACGGGCTGAAGCTGACCGAGGCCGAGTTCAAGGTGGTCACCGCCCTGGACGAGCGTTCGCGCTGCTTCCTGGTCAAGCAGGGGCACGCGTCCAGCGTGTGTCAACTCAATTTACGTGGGATGGATGACATCCTGTCGGTGATCTCGGCCTCGACCGACAACATCGACATCATGCACCGCGTGCTGCAGACCGCAGCGGTACGCGCGCGGGTAACGGTGGATGAACTGACGCCGGAACAGTGGCTGGAAGATTTCTACAAGAACCGTAAGGGCTCCGGAAAGCCCGCATCCAACAATAAGGAGGTTGCAGCATGACTGTCGCAACGGACGTGAACGCAGCAAGCCCCTTGAATTCGATGGAGAAAAACATGGAAACCATTGCCCGTATCACCAAAACGTCATGCGCAGTCTCACGGGTCCGCTGCACGGTAGTGGCGATTTCTATTGCCGCAATGCTCAGTTTTCCTGTGAGGGGCTACACGTTTCCAGTGGTCGAAGTCGGCTTGAACACTTTTAACAGTACGCTGACCGAAATAAATACACTGGCTAGCCAAGCGGAGGCATATGCAGAATACGGCCTGCAGTATCAGCGCTTCTACGATACGACGCAGAATTGGCTGCAAAAGCTCGCTAAATTCAATCAGATTATTGCATCGCCTTTGATGCCTAAGGGTGTGAAGCTAGAGCCGGTGCCGCTTGAGTGGAACGTTGCGGAGCGATGCGGTGCGGGAAATATCATGAGTCTGAGTGGGATCCTGACGGCATTGGATCTCAGCCCGGGCGGCGACATCATTGCCCAGCAGCGCAATATATGTGCGGCAATTCAGGTGCTGGAGAACCAAAAATACAACGAGACCGTCGAGGTTGTGCAGAAGACAATGCCAGATATGCGGCGAGTGCTCGACAAGATCAAGGATATCCGCACTTTGTGGAGCGGTGAGGGCGCGATGGCAGAGGCGTCCGCCAACGCAGTCGTGTCTGACGCGTATATGCAGGCTGACTTTGCCACATGGGAAAAGCAGACTGAAGGCTATGACAAGCAGATCCAGGCGCTGACCAAAATGCAGCAGATACTTGCGCAGCGTGCATTGAAGGGTACCGGCCAGTCACCTCTCGGCACCGTAGTGAAGGCGGCGGCACTGAAGGCAGCGCTCTCCAACTGATTAGACGCTGCTCCGGTCGAGCTGCAATCACATACTAGGTGAAGTTATGGATCTTGGGCTGATGGATGGCATGTTGGGGCAAGGCCCGCTGCACATGCTGCAGAATCTGCACGCGTCATCCTCAATTGGTGACTTTGTATTTTTCCGACTTATTCTCGATTACCTGCATAAGGAAATCGCGGAGTATGGCGTCAAGCTATTGGGACGGATGATGGCATGGGTCGGTGGCATCGCACTGACTCTCATGACGCTCTGGGTACTGATTCAGGGCTTCCGTATTGCCACCGGTCGCAGCCGCGACTCGATGATGGTGCTGGTGACCAACATGGCCAAGGCTGCGCTGATCGTGTCGGTTGCCACGACCATGGGCATGTTCGGTCGCGAGATGCATGGCTTTCTCATCAATGACGTGAAGAACGAGATTACTTACGTCGTGACCGGGAAGAAAGACTCGCCGGAAGATCTGATCGATGAGAACCTGGGTTACATGCAGCTGGCGCTATCCAGTGTTGACGCGCTGGACGTGATGAGCGATGTGACGCTGGACAACGCGAAGACCCGCGCCATGTGGTTTATTGGCATGGGCACGGGGGGGCCGGCAGTCACGGCTGGCTCAATGCTCTTGCTATACGAGGTCGCGCTGGCATTGTTCATCGGCCTAGGGCCATTGTTCATCCTATGCTTGCTGTTTGACCAGACCAAGCAGCTGTTCCAGAAATGGCTGCTCTACGGCATAGGCACGATGTTTTCCATGGCGGTTCTAGCGGCTATGACCGGCATCGCGATGAAGATGGTGTCCAAGGTTGCGCTCGCCTTCTGGGGGAGCACGTTAACGGGTACGCTGATGGGTGAAAATTTCAGCGAAGGTATGTCGAGCATGGCACTGCAGCAGGGTGGCATGGGCCTGATCCTGACCACTCTGATCCTGACTGCGCCCCCAATGGCGGCAATGTTCTTCCAGGGAACATTGGGCAGCTTCATGGCATATTCGCAGATAGGCGGTAGTGCAGTACCGGCATCGCCGGGCCCGAATGGTCAGCCGCCGGGTTCGACGGGCGGAGGTCAGAGTTACAGACCGGAAGCGCCATCGTCGGCTGCGGGATCGCAGTTGGGCGGAGGGCAGGGGGTAATGCCAAGATTGCAAGGCGGGTATGAGCCTCAGCAGCCGTCTTCTGGCGTCAGGGGGAACGCCAATTCAGGAACTGCCTAGTCCGATTACTTGGGTGGAGATGTTGGAGG
Organism: Stenotrophomonas sp. MYb57; assembly: GCF_002966815.1. NCBI lineage: Bacteria > Pseudomonadati > Pseudomonadota > Gammaproteobacteria > Lysobacterales > Lysobacteraceae > Stenotrophomonas > Stenotrophomonas sp. MYb57. The sequence goes on along the minus strand of NZ_CP023271.1, from coordinate 2,895,161 downwards.
TACGTTAGCTATGAAGTTGATTGCATATTGGGTGCTGCTTGTCTCGTGTCTTCTCCTGCTGGGCGGTATTGATCGTGCGTGGGCGGAAGGAAACTGCCCGCCTGGGTATTACCCTATTGGCGGGCAAGGTGCACGGGGATGTGCGCCGATTCCCGGAGGTGGCGCTGGAAGCACTGGCTCCTCGGAGATCCGTCTCGCAACTCCGACCGGTAAGTGGACCAAAACCTGGGGCGCAGTTGCGGAGTCGAAGAGCACTCAGGATGCTGGGGTTTCAACGGGGTTGCGATCCAAGAATGAGGCCGAGCGCGAAGCAGTTTCAAAGTGTGGAGCGTCAGGTGCCCGAGACTGCACGGTCAGCATGAGCTATTTCAATCAGTGTATTTCCTGGGTCATTCCAAGCGGGCGATCCGGTGCAGGGCGTGCGGGACTTGGGACAGGGGCTACCCCTGAGTTGGCGCAGGTCGCTTCGCAATCCATGTGCCGCAATGATCGTGCAGGACAATGTGAGGTGTTCTACTCGAACTGTACCAAGCCATTATTTGATGAGTTCTGACAGAGGGCGTACGGCAAGGCAGGTCAGCGCAATGGCGCACACGAGGCAGAGGCCAGGCAGGCTACGCGTCTGACTCGCCGGGTGTGCTGAACCGGACGCCGGGTGCATCACTCCTGACGCGAGCAGGTCTGAGGGAACAAGGACAGTCGTGAATCCCAAGCCCCGCAATGGGAGTGCTTGAGTCCCATTGGCCTCTCGCCAGAGGGGTATGCCAACGTCGTAACCAACTGGTTTTGGTAAGGCATTGTGGCCTTGAGGGTGGCGCGTGAAACTGCACGTTGGCCCGGATCGCGTGCAACGGGCCTCGGGCCTCTAGCGCTGAAGTTGACGTTGGTACGTGCGCAGCCTGTATCGGATGATGGCGGTCGAGAGATTGGAGGACGTTGGAGAATGAAGCTTCAACATCACGTAGTTTCCTTATCGTTCCTTTTCCCGGGGCCACGGAGTTCATCGCAAAGCCGCTCGACAAGCGAGGCGCGTCCACGGGAACCGCAAAGGATGGCCGCATGGTGGCCAACATGGCCCAGTCTTGGAGCGCGATCGCTGCAGGCAGTGCGCCCAAGGCCTACGCGATCCATATGGGGTTGAACGAGCGTGATGCACGTGACACCGCGGTCAGCCAGTGCGGGGCAGGTGACTGCAAAGTGGTGGCTGCGTTCACGCTTGGCCAGTGCGCCGCAGTGGTCCGTGCCCGCAGCAGGGGCAGTGACGTTGTGCAGGCCTATTCTGCCGTGGCCGGGACGCTGCCCGAAGCGGAGGAAAAGGCAGTGGGAGAATGTATCGATGCCGATGCGAAAGCCTGTCCTCTGGTATTCAACAACTGCATGTGAGGCTACGGGCGATTTGGGGGCGCTGTGCCGCCCGCGTCCCTCTTGCTTCGTGGATGTGGACCCGGATTTTGTGACTGGTGGCTCCATTTCAAGCTTGCGCTCTTCGACGCAATAGACCTCCTCGCGCTAAGCTCTCCCGGCGTCAGAAAAATGACGCTTCGGCGCTACCGATTGCAGGAGCTTTTCCGTCCATGAGGACCCTGTCTGCCCGTCCGACGGGTGACGCTTGCCACCATCGCTGCCACGGCACTCCCGGAGCTATCATCCGCATCTGCAGGGTGACCGGCGCGGCCGGGCAACGCCACCGTGCCCGTCATCAACGCGGGCATCGGCAAGACGACATTGAAGGAGTGGGAGGGGATGGACGACAGGTTTGGCGCACACATGGACGATGCCCTGGCATTCGTTCCGTCCGGTGCGAACCTGCTGGAAGCCGTCAGGGGCGAGCTCAACGGCGATGGCATCGAGTACCAGCTGCTGGTCATCGACCAGCCGACGCCGGAAGGGCTGGTGCCTGGCCAGCACGGACCAAACCGGGTGCTGCTGTTGCTGCGCGGTGACGGGCGCGGGCGCTGGCAGCTGGCCGCGCGCAACGACAAGCTGGTGCCGTGTTCCACCCGCGGTGGCCTGGCTGGCGACCCATTTGCGTATGCAATGGTTGAGGAAGACACCTTCAGTGTGATCACCAACGGCGGCAGCCGCGAGCGCTGGAGCAGCACGTACCGGTTCCGCTACGCATCGGCGGACAAGGCGTGCTGGGTGGACGGGGTGAGACGCAAGGTCGTGGATATCGAGACCGAGGCGACCAACATCCGGGATTTCTCGGTGGCGGAACTGGGCAGGGTGCGGTTCGAGGACTTCGACCCGTCCAGTGTCGCCGAGGTGTCGCTTCCATGAGCCAAGCTCCATCCGGCGGAAAGGAATCCGCGCTGATGAACATCCAGGAGTTGCACTGTGTCGACCGATAGAGAGTCGCAACTGCTGCGGCAGGCGACGAAAGCCGGCATCGACTCCCCCCTTGAACTGGCCAATTTCATGGCCCAGGCAGGGCACGAGTCGCGCGGCCTGAGCCGGCTCAACGAGAGTTTCAACTATACCCGGGGCATCTCGCAGATCCCGGTCGAAGCGGCGTGGCGCAATGGCACCGAGGCGCTGGAGTCCGCGCGCCAGGAAGCCCTGCGAGGGCGTCCGGATGATCTGGCTGAGCTGATGTATGGCGGCCGGATGGGCAATGACGCGCCCGGAGATGCGCTCAAGTACCACGGGCGCGGTTATCTGCCGCTGACCGGCAAGGAAAGCTACGAGCGCGCCGGCAGTGCGCTGGATCTGGATCTGGTCAACCAGCCCGAGCTTGCATCGCAGCCGGAACATGCAGGTCGCATCGCGGTGTGGCAGTGGCAGAACCGTGTGCCGGAACACGCGCGCGAGGACGTGCGCGAGGCTACGTACGCCATCAACGGTGCCGTCAACGGGGTGGAGGACCGGCTCAAGCGTTTCGAGGCGTGGCAGCAGAAGCTGACCCCGGACGTGATGGACCGGCTTGCCCGCGGCGAAGTGGGCGAACCTGCACAGTTGCCTGAGCGCGCGCGCGATATGTCCGATCCGGCCCATGCCGGCAACCGGTTGTTTACCGAGGCGCGGGGTCATCTGCAGCAGATGGGGCCGCAGAGTGGCCTGCGCAGCCAGCAGGAACTGGACAATACGGCCGGGGCCTTGGCGTTGAGCGCACAGAAGGCAGGGATGAGCCGTATCGATCATGTGGTGACCGGTACCGACGGCAGGGCGCTGTTTGCGGTGCAGGGCGTCATGGGGGACCCGGCGATGCAGCGCTCGATGGTGCAGCGTGAGGCCGCTGCCCAGCTGCCGCTCGAGCAGAGCAGCCAGCAGTTGGCGGCCGAAGCCTCTTCCCGCCAGGAACAGACCGCTTCGGTCATCCGCGAGCAGGATCAGAATCGCCCGCGATCGCTGTAATCTGGGCACCGCCCGGCAGGTCGGAGACCGGCGGGCCCATCGCACGACACCGAGCACCCTCGGGTGCCTACATGGATCTCTTTGTAAGGACACAACATGCGAAACACTTTCCTGCGTTCCCAAGCGGCCCAGCGTGGCCGCGCTCCGGCACTGTGGCTGCTGCCGCTGGGACTGGCTGCCGCCATGGCCCACGCACAGCAGGCACCGGACGCCCCGGCGGCTCCCGCCGTCGAGGAGCCGGTGCCAGCACCGGTAGTGGCCGCGGCGGACGCGCAGACGCCCGCTAACGCCGCAACTGATGCCGTAGCTGCACCGGCTCCCGTCGCCGCGGCTGAGCCGGTGCCTGCCCTGGTAGCTGCACCTGTGCCGTCCATGCCCCCGGCGCCCGAACCCGCACCGCAGCCGCAACCGGCGACGGGCGTGGCTCCGGAAGCCGTCTCTGCCGAACCCGCGAGTGCACCGGCACCTGCGGCAGCACCGATGGCACCGCCGGCCGACGTTGCCTCCACCAATGCTGCGCCTGTCGCAACGGCTCCTGTCGCAGCTCCTCCACCGGCTCCCGCGCAGGTGCCGGCCCCGGCACCCGCGGTCGCACAGGCGCCCGACACCGCGCCAGCTTCTGCCCCGGCTCCCATCGCACCGCCGATCATCCCGCTGGCACCGGACCAGGCCGCCGAGCGCCAGCTCGGTGCGCGCTGCCCGGTCGATCTGGCCGGTCGCCTGGCACCGCAGGGCGATCTGATGATCGGCGCCTGCCAGGGCACGTTGCCGCCGCACCTGGCGGCGCTGCTGGTGGCCTTGTCTGAGCAGGACATCCACCTGCCGCGCAGCTGGCGCGAGCGTGAAGTGCGCCAGAAGGCATGGTTCAAGGCTGTGGCCGGCATGGGCCAGCGCCCGGACTTCATCGCCCGCCTGGGAGACATCTGGGTGCGTTCGTTTGAAGGCGCGGATGCGTCGACGACCACCTACCTGGTCTCGGCGCCGTTCGACTGTGCCGATGGCGCACTTCCAAACGAGAACACCGCAGAGCCCGTCCGACTCGCAGCCGGCAGTTGCGGGCAGGCCTACGTCCGCCAGCGCGTGTACCAGGTGGGCAGCGATGGCGTCCCGCAGGACATCACTGCAATGGCAATGCCGGCGGCACCGTCGATCGCCGAGGCCGATCGTGCCCGTCACCGCACCCGCGAAGGCAAGATCAGCCTCGACCACAGCAAGTTGCAGTACGGACCGGCCATGCGCTGGTTCGTGCAGTACCCGGAATCACCGCAGAAGACCGGTCCGCACAGTTTCAGTGACTGGAACCGCGAACATCTGGCCTTCGTGGTGTGGAACGGCACCCGCTTCGAGCTGCGCGATACCGTGACGCGCGCGCAGTGGCCGTGTGATCCGGTGGCGCCGGGCGACAAGGCCTGCGGCGGCTTCCCTGACTCGGGCCCGGATGCGTACGTGCTAGCAGGGCCGGCGGCGCACTCGGCGGTTTCCAGCCCCTGATCGACCGCGGAAATGACGGGAGCCGGCAGTGCCGGCTCCCGTTTTCATTCCAGCAAGCGTCTCAGGCGTGCAGGCTGCGCTGGGTCGCCTGGGTCTGTTCCAGCTGCTGCTCGCGCGCAAGGGCTTGGCCGGCAGCCTGCTGCTCGATGCGCTGGCTGCTCTGCTCCAGCGGCGTGTTCATCGCGCGGGTGGTGTCGACGGACACGCGCAGATGGCCGGGGTCGCCGCCCTCACCCTGCAGGGCGAAGCTGCGTGACGCGTCGGCACTCATCAGTACCTCATCGATCCGCTGTCCGCCGGCGGCATGCATTTCCGCAGCCAGCGAGCCTGCCAGTTGCGCGCTCATGCCATCGGGTGTGCGGCCGACGCGGGCGTCCTGTGCGTGCACGCCGCGCAGGGCATCATTGAACAAGGGGTTGCCGACGTGGCCGGCGTCGTCGATGCGCAGCATGCCGATCGGGCGCCCCTGCCTTTCGGCTTCACGGCGCGCGGGTTCGCCCGGTTCCAGGGGACCACGCAGATGGTCGAAGAGATCCTTGACGCCGCCCGGCAGGCCGCGCGTACCGGTGGTGACGCCACTGCGCAACAGCTCCATCTTGTCCCGGTATTCGTCGATCATTTTGATGTTGTCGCGTGCCAACGCCTGCGTCTCCGGCCTGCCCAGCACCGAGTCGTCGCCGAGGAAATTGACCAGCTTGTGCGAACCGAAGGAGGTGGCGGCCGCGCCCAGCGCGCTGTCGGGAATCAGGATGCGCAGACGGCTGTTGCTGAAGCCCCAGTCGCCCAGCGTTTCGATCTCCTGGGGCGTGGCGTACACGCGCACCTGGCCGAAGTGCGGCGAAGCGGCGCTGACTGGGTCGGCTGCCATGACGTGGTTGACAACGCTGGTGCCGCCTTCGGGAATGCGGTAGCCAAGACTGGCCGCGCCATAGGCGTTGAAGGTCTCGCCCTTCAGGTTGTAGTGGTGCGCGCTGATCTGGGCCAGCGCGCCGCCCAGCGAATGCCCGGTGACGGTGACCTCAGGTGCCTGGCCGAGGTCGCGTCCTTCCTTGGCAGCGTAGGCGAGGGCGCGCTGGGTCAGTGCCAGCGCATCGGCGGCCTGCACGTTGTAGCGGGCGACCACCATGCCGCCATCGGCGAGTAGGCCATCGCGGGCGATCTGCTCGGTGCCGCGATGGGAGACCACGATCTCCTGCGTGTCCACGCGCTGGTAGATCGTGCCTTGATAGCCATTGAAGCGGTTGCTGACGTGCTCGAGCACCTTGTAGTCATGCCCATTGAGGGAAACATGCTCTTCCTGTCCGGGGGCGCGGCGACCGACTTTCAGGTCGCGATAGGCATCGTTGGACAGCGCGGCGTAGTCCTGGCTGCCGAGGGTCACGGCTGCACCTCATCGGCCGTCAAGGTGGCAGAGAACAGCGTGTCCTGCAGTTCCGGGCGGAACCGGCTGGCGTCCTTCTGGCCGGTAGCGCCATAGTCGGGCAGGTCCGCCACACGTGGGTAGTCGCCCTGCGGATAATGGCGCGTCTCAGCCTGGCCTTTGACGAACGGATCGGCCTCGATGAAGGACAGGAAGCGCGTCTCGCCATCGGCGCCGGTCGCCTTCAACATCGCGCCGGCGCCACTGAAGGCCCAATGGCAGACGCCGCGGCCGTAGTAGTCCTCGTCGAGCATGCGGTCCAGGTAGACGGTGCCGCGGTACTCGTTATCGGTGACCCTGCGCAGCGTCACCGGCTCCTGGCTGGTGATGCGGGCGGGAGCGCCGGTGGCGGGCTCGATGTAGCCGCACTGCGCTTCGTTGCTGACATCGTACTGGGCAACGCCTTCGACCACGGCAAAGCTGCCCGGCGGGTTGTGCAGGCGCAGTACCAGTTCATAGGCCTTGCGCGGTGAGGGGTTGAGCTTGGCCAGGCCACGTCCTCCCTGGGCGACGTCGGACTCGGCGGAAGCAAGTTCCTGGTTCATGGCGGTCTCCGGGCTGCAGGCAATCAGTAGAAGCAAGGCAAGACACGGGAGGGATGTGCGGCGCACCGTCAGCCTCCGGTCGGAGGGGTGAGCGCGTTCGCGACGGGGCACGCTGCAGGCGACGAAGGTGCGCGCCGCACTGGCGAGGAAAGACGGGCAATCACGGCATGTCTCCTTTCCTTGGTGACCACGATCCCGGACCCGGGAAGGCTAGATTGCGCGATTCTCACGGCAGAAAAGTGAAATAGTCGAAATTTTGACGCTATCAAACTGGATAGGATGCAGCGAACTGTGATTCGTATCCGGATTTCACACGTGGGGTACAGGCATCGGGCGCGGGCCGTTGCTTCCTCGATGCGGCATGATCAAGGTGCTTACTCCGTTCCGACGACGTGCCGACGATGCTTTCCATCCGCCCTGAACTGCCCGCAGACGCTGCTGGAATCCACTTCCTGACCGAGGCGGCCTTCCGCAATGCGCCGCACAGCAGCCGCACCGAACAGCACATCGTCGACGCATTGCGTGAGCGTGGCGAGCTGAGCATCTCGCTGGTGGCAGAGGATGCGGGCCAATTGGTGGGTCATGTCGCGCTGTCCCCGGTCAGCGTGCAGGACGGCAGCCAGGGCTGGTTCGGGCTCGGGCCGATTTCGGTGCTGCCGCAGCAGCAGGGGCGCGGCGTGGGCACGGCATTGATGCGGGCCGCGATCGAGGCTCTGCGCAAGAAGGGCGCGCGGGGCTGCGTGCTGTTGGGCGAGCCGGCCTACTACGGGCGCTTCGGCTTCCGTGCCGTGCCGGATCTGGTACTGCCCGGCGTGCCGGCGGCGTACTTCCAGGCTCTGTGCCTGCAGCCACCGATGGCACAGGGGGAGGTGCGTTACTCGCCGGCGTTCGACGTGGTTGCCTGACCGGGGAACGGCCGGCGTTCCAACCGCCGGTCAGCCTGGATGGCGCAGGTGGATGAGGGGATACGGACGACCCTGCGAATCCACCGGCGAGCGTCCGGTTTCGATGAAACCCATGCGCCGATAGAAGCCCACGGCCTGCGCATTCTGCGCATTGACGTCGGTGGTCAGTTGCGGCTGCAGTGCCAGCGCATGCTGCAGCAGCTGGCGGCCGATACCGGTTCCGCGCACGTCGGGATCGATGAACAACGCTTCCATGTGCGAGCCGTCGATCAGCATGAAACCCTGCGGCTGGTCCTGGTCGCCGACGGCCACGACCATCGGGGCCGTCGGCAGGAAGCCGGCAACTTCAGCATCGATAGCCTGACGGTCTTCGGTACTGAGGAAATCATGGGTGGCGTCGACGGCCCGGCGCCAGAGATCGACGAGAGCGTCGCCATCGGTGGTGCGGGAAGGGCGCAGGGTGGTCATGGGATCGGCCAAGGTGCTTTGCAGTACCCGGATTGTACCGGTGCGACACCCGCAAACAGAAAGCCCCGCCGAAGCGGGGCCTTGGATGTCACCGTTCGCTGCGCCTCACTGCACGGTGCAGGCGGACAGTGCCGGGAAGCCGATGACTTCGCCATTGCCGGTGCAGGCCAGCGTGACCTTCTGGCCCTTCTTCAGGCTGGCAGCCACGTCCTTGGGCAGGTCGCTGGCCTGTACGAAGCCGAACGGCTTGGCGCTCAGCTGCACGACCGGCTTGTCCATGAAGTCCGAGCTGATCGAGTCGACCGTGCCGGAAACCAGCAGCGCCTTGCCCTTGTACTTGCCATCGGCAGCGATCTCGTTGTCCTGGTAGTCGCTGAACATCGTGTTGGCGGTCACTTCCACAGCCGAGGCGGAGGCCGCAGCGGCATCGTTGGTGACGGCAGTGGCTGCCGGTTCTGCAGCCTTGGCGGCAGCGTCTGCCTCCGTGGCGGCGGACGAGACGCTGGCTTCAGCAACGGCCGCATCGTACTGGCCCTTGCTCTGCGCGCTGATGCCGCTCACGGTGCCGGCAAAGATCGCCAGGCCGACGAAGTACACGATCGGCGAAACGATGATCGAGCCCAGCAGCTGGAACAGGCCCTTCATGGCGCCGCCCTTGGCCATCGCGACGATGGCGAGGATGAAGGCCACCAGGTTCAGCGGCCAGCCCAGGAACAGGCCCAGGCCGGGGAACGGGACGAGGAAGCACAGCCAAGCGATCGCCAGCGTGATCCATGCGGCTTTTCCGGCAGGGCTGGCCTGCACGGTGGTTTCTGCAACTGCGTTCAAAACTACCCCCTGTAGAGATCGAAAGGTGAAATCGCTGCCAGCAAGCAGCAGTGCACAGTCGTCAGATGACGAAAACGCGGTCGTAGCGTGAAGGAGTCTTCACAGCAGATCAAGCGGCGATGCAGCGTTTGCCGGTGCGGCGCTTCGCATCCGCGCAGCGGAAGCGCCAAAAGGCCTGCGTTACACTACGCGCGCGCTCATTCCTTGAATCCGAGAAACGCCATGACTGATGCCTTGGGCGTGCCGGTGCACGACGTCGACGAGAGCTGGATGCGCCACGCATTGGCATTGGCCGAACGTGCGCAACGCGAGTTTGACGAGATCCCGGTCGGTGCGGTGCTGGTGGGTGCCGACGGTCAGCTGCTGGGCGAGGGCTGGAACCTCAACATTGCCTCGCACGATCCCAGCGCGCATGCCGAGATCGTGGCCATGCGCGAGGGCGGGCGGATGCTGGCCAATCACCGCCTGATCGGCAGCACGCTGTATGTCACCCTGGAGCCGTGCGCGATGTGTGCGATGGCGATCGTGCACGCACGCGTCGCGCGCCTGGTCTACGGTGCCAGCGACCCCAAGACCGGCGCCTGCGGCAGCGTGTTCGATCTGGTCGCTGATGCCCGCCACAATCACCGGGTGGAGGTCCATGCCGGCGTGCTGGCCAAGGAAGCGGGCAACCGGCTGACCAACTACTTCAGGGCCAAGCGTGGCAAGCCGCCGCTGCTGCTGGAGGACCACGCTGGCGAGGGCTGAGTGGCGAAAGGGTATGATGGCCGCCACTTTCCATTACCGGCCGGCCTCGTGCCTGCCCAGCAACGAGGCGACACGATGGCAGAGAACGGCGCGGCCAACGAGCGGCTGATCTGGATCGACCTGGAAATGACCGGGTTGGATACCGACAACGATTCGATCATCGAGATCGCCACCGTGGTCACCGACGCCCAGCTCAACGTGCTGGCCGAGGGCCCGGAGTTCGCCATCCATCATCCCCTGGAAACGCTGGAAGCGATGGACGAGTGGAACCGCAACCAGCATCGTCGTTCGGGCCTGTGGCAGCGCGTCATCGACAGCACCACCACGCTTGGCCAGGCCGAAGCGCAGACCGTGGCCTTCCTGGCGCAGTGGATTCCGGCCGGCGTGTCACCGATGTCGGGCAACTCCATCTGCCAGGACCGCCGCTTCCTGCACCGGCAGATGCCGCGGCTGGAAAAGTACTTCCACTACCGCAACCTGGACGTGTCCACGGTGAAGGAACTGGCCAAGCGCTGGGCGCCAAGCGTGGCTGCGGGCGTGGGCAAGAACAGCAACCACACCGCACTGAGCGATGTGCACGATTCGATCAACGAACTGCGCCACTACCGCCAGTTCATGGGCGCGCTGTCGGGGCTGCCGAGCCCGTGAGGGTTGGTGCCGGCCGCTGGCCGGCAATCGCCTGATCCCAGCCGGCGGCGCAGGGTTGTCGTCCAGCGGCCGGCACCACCCTGCGTTCAACTCCCTGGCGCTAAGATCGGCCGCATGAACGAGCCCATCCTGCTGCCCCGCGATATCGCCCACGACGCTGGTGACTGGTCTGACCTGCAGCGGGCGGTAGCACTGCTGGAAGCCCCCACGATCACCGCGCGCATGGCCAACCTGGTCGGGACGCCGCTGGAGTTCGCGGTGAAGGCGCTTCCCACCTCGGTGTCCAACCGCATCCACGGTGCGGTGCAGGCGGCGTTGTCCAAATCGGTGCAGGCCGCGCTGTGGAGCATGGACAACACTCCTGGCAAGGGCGCCTCGACACGTTGGCACAAGCTGGCGGCGGCGACGTCCGGCGCGGTGGGTGGGGCGTTCGGTTTCGCTGCGCTGTTCATCGAGCTGCCGGTGTCGACCACGATCATGATGCGCGCGGTAGCCGACGTTGCCCGCAGCGAAGGCTTCGATCTATCGCAGTTCAGCACCCGCCAGGCCTGCCTGGAGGTGTTCGCACTGGGCGGCAATTCGCCGCGCGACGATGCCAGCGAGACCGGCTACTACCTCGCCCGTGGTTTCACCACCGATGTCATGCGCCACCTCTCGGCCGAACTGGCCGGGCGCGTGGTGACCGGACGTGACCTGACCCTGGGCGTGGCGCCGAAGGAAGCCGGCAAGCTGCTGGCCAAGCTGGTGGAAAAGGTCGCCGCCCGTTTCGGCGTGGTGGTCACCGAGAAGTTTGCCGCGCAGGCGGTACCAATCGTCGGTGCGGCGGCCGGCGCGACGCTCAACACCATGTTCACCGACTACTACCAGGACATGGCCCGCGGCCATTTCATCGTGCGCCGGCTGGAGTTGAAGTACGGCGAAGATGTCGTGCGCGCCTGCTATGACCGTGTCGCCCACGGCGGGGCGTTGATCGAGCCGACGTTGTAACGATGGGGTCGGAGCCCTTTCCTGCGGAAAGGGATCCGACCCCGACCGCCGCAGGGAAGGGCTCTGACCCTTGCCTGCCAGGCACAACTGTTTTGCGTGGACGTGCCTGTTGCGCGCGCAGCGCCATCCCCATCCTTGCCGGCAGTCCCCCGCAAGAGAGTGCCGCCATGTTGTTCACCCCCTACCGCCTGGGCGCGCTGACGCTGCCCAACCGTATCGTGATGCCACCGATGACCCGCTCGCGTGCGGCGGCCGGCAATGTCGCCACCGCGCAGATGGCCGAGTACTACGCCCAGCGCGCTGGTGCCGGGCTGATCGTCAGCGAAGGCACCCAGATCAGCCCGCAGGGCCAGGGCTATGCCTGGACCCCGGGCATCCACAGCGACGAACAGGTGCAGGGCTGGCGCAGGGTCACCGATGCCGTGCACGCGGCCGGTGGGCGCATCTACGCCCAGCTCTGGCATGTCGGCCGTGTCTCCCATGTGGCCCTGCAACCGGACGGCGCGGCGCCGGTCTCTTCCTCGGCACTGCTGGCCGACGGGGTGAAGGTCTTCGTCGACCCGACCGGCGCCGGTCCGGAATCCGGCGTGGGCGAAATGATCCAGCACTCGATGCCGCGCGCGCTGGGCGAGGACGAGATTCCGGGCATCGTGGCCGACTATGCGCAGGCCACCCGCAATGCACTGGCTGCCGGATTCGATGGCGTCGAGCTGCACGGCGCGAACGGCTATCTGATCAACCAGTTCATCGACTCGCAGGCCAACCAGCGTACCGACGGCTATGGCGGCGCGCTGCGCAATCGCCTGCGCTTCCTGCGCGAGGTGGTGCAGGCGGTGGTCGATGTCGCTGGCGGCGAGCGAGTCGGCGTGCGTCTGGCGCCGTTGACCACGCTGCAGGGGGCGGTCGATGACACGCCGCAGGCGACCTATCTGGCTGCCGCACACCTGCTGGGCGAGCTGGGTGTGGGTTACCTGCACATCGCCGAGGCCGACTGGGAGGATGCCCCGTTGATGCCCGTCGCGTTCAAGCAGGCGCTGCGGATGATCTATCCGGGCACGTTGATCTACGCCGGCAAGTACACCGCCGAGCGTGCCGCGCAGGCGCTTGCGGAGGGCTGGGCCGACCTGATCGGTTTCGGTCGGCCGTTCATCGCCAATCCCGATCTGCCCGAGCGCCTGCGCAGCGGCGCGGTGTTGAATTCGCCCGATCGCGCGACGTACTTCGGTGGTGGCGCGGCGGGATTCACCGACTATCCGGTGCTGGAAGAGGCAGTCGAGGCCTGAAGCAGCGCCCGCCGGGCATGGCCCGGCGCTACCGATGACGGCGGATGGGTGCCGACCGTTGTCGGCACTGCCGATCAGGGCTTGTCGCGCACCAGTGCGTCGGCCTCGACCACGCCGCCATCCTTGCCATGCAGGTACAGGTGCATGTCCTGCTGCGGATACGGGATGTTGATGCCGGCCTTGTCGTAGCCCAGCTTGATCTGTTCAAGCAGGGTGACCTTGGTGCCGAAGTGATCGGCCGATTTCACGTAGCAGCGGATGCCCAGATTGATGGCGTGCGCGCCCAGCTCGTACACCACCACGTCCGGTGCCGGCGTCTGCAGCACGCGCGGGTCGGCCTTCATCAGCGCCAGTGCGGTATCACGCGCCAACTGGATGTTGTCTTCGTAACCGATGCCCACCACCAGCTCGACGCGGCGGGTGGGCTCTGCGGTGAGGTTGATGATCGGTGCGGCGGTGATCAGCGTGTTCGGAATGGTGGTGTGCTGGTTGTCCGCGCCGGTGATCACGGTCTGGAAAATGCGTACCTCGCGAACCGTGCCGGTCTGCCCGGCGATGGTCACCACATCGCCTACGCGGAACGGACGCAGGGTCACCAGCATCACGCCGGAGGCGATATTCGATAGCGAATCCTTCAGCGCCAGGCCAACGGCGAGGCCGGCGGTACCGAGCACGGCCAGCAGCGGAGTGATCTGCACGCCCAGCGTGCCGATGGCCAGGATCACCACGATCACCAGCGAGGCCGCGTAGACCACGTTGCGCAGGAAGCTGCCCAGCATCGGGTCCACGCCCATGCGCGAGGTGGCGCGCGGCATGGCATTGGACAGCCGTCGTGCCAGCCACATGCCGACCAGCAGCACTATGATCGCGGCCAGCAACGGCACGCCGTAGGTCTCCAGCAGGCGTTCCCAGTCGAGTGAGCGGAACCAGGAGGTCGTGGCGGGGGAGGGTGGGGCAGCGGCGATCATGCGGACTCCTTTGCAACGGCAACAGGTGCGACGGGAACATGGCGTACGCGGACGCCAGAAACAGCAAGCCCCGCAGAGGCGGGGCTTGCGTGCAGCTTCAGTATGGGCAGGCGTCGATGAAAGCGACGTCAGCCATCACACGTCAACAGGTCAACCCTTGGCCTTCAACTTGGCCAAGCGCAACCAGGTATCGACCACGGTATCCGGATTCAACGACACCGACTCGATGCCTTCCTGCATCAGCCATTCGGCCAGATCCGGATGATCGGACGGGCCCTGGCCGCAGATGCCGACGTACTTGCCCTTGGCCCGTGCCGACTTGATCGCCATCGACAGCAGCTTCTTCACCGCCGGGTTCCGCTCATCGAACAGGTGCGCCACGATCGACGAATCGCGGTCCAGGCCGAGGGTCAGCTGGGTCAGGTCGTTGGAACCGATCGAGAAGCCGTCGAAGATCTCCAGGAACTCATCGGCGAGCAGCGCGTTGGACGGCACTTCGCACATCATGATGATCTTCAGGCCGTTCTCGCCCTGCTTCAGACCGTTCTGGGCCAGCACCTCGACGACCTTGCGGCCTTCTTCCAGGGTGCGCACGAACGGGATCATGACCCACAGGTTGTCCAGGCCCATCTCGTTGCGCACGCGCAGCACGGCCTTGCACTCCAGTGCGAAGGCGGCCGAGAAGCTCGGATCGACGTAACGGCTGGCGCCGCGGAAGCCGATCATCGGGTTCTCTTCGTGCGGCTCGTAGTTGCTGCCGCCGATCAGGTTGGCGTACTCGTTGGACTTGAAGTCCGACAGGCGCACGATCACCGGGTTCGGCGCGACCGAGGCGGTCAGGGTGGCGATGCCTTCGGCCAGACGGTCCACGTAGAAGCCGACCGGGTCGGAATAACCGGCGATCTTCTCGTCGATCTTCTTCTTCGTCGCCGCATCCTGGCGGTCGTATTCCAGCAGCGCGTTGGGGTGGATGCCGATGTGGCTGGCGATGATCATTTCCAGGCGCGCCAGGCCGATGCCCGCGTTCGGCAGCTGGCCGAAGTCGAAGGCACGTTCCGGGTTGGCCACGTTCATCATGATCTTCAACGGTGCCGGCGGCATGTTGCCCAGATCAGTGGTGGTGCGCTCGAAGCCGAGCTTGCCTTCGTAGATGAAGCCGGTATCGCCTTCAGCGCAGCTGACGGTGACCAGCTGGCCATCCTCGATGACCTTGGTGGCATTGCCCGAACCGACCACGGCCGGCACGCCCAGTTCGCGCGCGATGATCGCCGCGTGGCAGGTACGGCCGCCGCGGTTGGTGACGATCGCCGAGGCACGCTTCATCACCGGCTCCCAATCGGGATCGGTCATGTCGGCGATCAGCACGTCGCCCGGCTGCACGCGGTTCATGTCTTCCAGCGTCTTCACCACGCGCGCCACGCCGGCACCGATCTTGGCGCCCACGGCACGGCCTTCGGCGAGAACGTTGCCGCCCTTTTCGGTCAGCGCGAAACGCTCGATCTGGGTGGCATGGCTGCGCGACTTCACGGTCTCCGGGCGCGCCTGCACGATGAACAGCTTGCCGCTGACACCATCCTTGGCCCACTCGATGTCCATCGGGCGGCCGTAGTGCTTTTCGATGGTCAGCGCCTGGCGCGACAGTTCGGCCACGTCTTCATCGTTGATCGAGAAGGTGCTGCGCAGTTCGGCCGGGGTGTCCTCGATCCTGACGCGCTCGCCGGGGACATCCGAGTACACCATGCGGATCGCCTTGCTGCCGAGCGAGCGGCGCAGGATCGCCGGCTTGCCGGCCTGCAGGGTGGGCTTGTAGACGTAGAACTCGTCGGGGTTGACCGCGCCCTGCACAACCATTTCGCCCAGGCCGAACGAGGAGGTGACGAACACCACGTCGCGGAAGCCGGACTCGGTGTCCAGGGTGAACAGCACGCCGGACGCGCCCACGCCCGAACGCACCATCAGCTGCACGCCTGCGGACAGGAACACGTCCTCGTGCTTGAAGCCGTGGTGCACGCGGTAAGCGATGGCACGGTCGTTGTACAGCGAGGCGAACACTTCCTTGACCTTGTGCACGACATCGTCGGCACCGGTGACGTTGAGGAAGGTTTCCTGCTGGCCGGCGAAGGAGGCATCGGGCAGATCTTCGGCGGTGGCCGAGGAGCGCACGGCCACGGCCACGTCGCCGCCGCCGTTGTCGGCGCTCAGCTTGGCGTAGGCGGTGCGGATGTCCTGGTCCAGCTGCGGCTGCAGCGGTGCATCGATCACCCAGCCGCGGATTTCCTTGCCGGCTGCGGTCAGCGCGTTGACGTCCTCGACGTCCAGCGTGGCCAGCTTGTCGAAGATGCGCTTGGACAGGTCGTTGTGCGCGATGAAGTCCTTGAAGGCTTCAGACGTGGTCGCGTAGCCCCCCGGAACGGAGACGCCCAGACCGGCAAGGTTGCCGATCATCTCGCCCAGCGAGGAATTCTTGCCGCCTACGCGGGCCAGGTCGGCCAGACGCAGTTCGTGCAACCACAGGATGTTCTCGTTCAAGCGCGATGCTCCGTTTGGCCATCGCCCGAGGCGGGCTTTGATGGCCGCGTCCGTAGGAAGAAGCCGATATGATGCCGGGCAGACCACCGTCGGCACAAGCTTGTGTTGGCGGCCCTTTTAGGCTTCGTAGGGGGTAAATGCGCGCATGTCGACCATCCGTCCGGTGTTCTACGTTTCCGATGGAACCGGTATCACCGCTGAAACCATTGGGCATAGCCTGTTGACCCAGTTCTCCGGGTTCAGCTTCATTACCGACCGGATGTCATTTGTCGATGACCCCGAAAAAGCCCGCGAAGCCTGTGCCCGGATCCAGGCGGCGGGGGAGCGCTACCAGGTCCGGCCGATCGTGGTGAACTCCTGCGTGGACCAGAGCCTGAGCGTGATCCTGTCCGAAAGCGGGGCGCTGATGCTGGATGTGTTCGCCCCGTTCATCGAGCCACTGGAGCGCGAACTGTCCAGCTCGCGCCTGAACCGGGTCGGCCAGGCCCACGGCATGGTCGACTTCGACACCTACCACCGGCGCATCAACGCGATGAACTTCGCGCTGACCCATGACGATGGCATCGCGGTCAATTACGACGACGCCGACGTGATCCTGGTGGCGGTGTCGCGGGCGGGCAAGACGCCTACCTGCATCTACCTGGCCCTGCATTACGGGGTGCGCGCGGCCAACTACCCGTTGACCGACGAGGATCTGGAGAGCGACCGCCTGCCGCCCCGCCTGCGCAACTACCGGCGCAAGCTGTTCGGCCTGACCATCGACCCGGACCGCCTGCAGCAGATCCGCCAGGAGCGCCGGCCCAATTCGCGCTACGCCAACCTGGACACCTGCAAGCGCGAGGTGGCTGCGGCGGAGGTCATGTTCCAGATGGAACGCATCCCGACCCTCAGCACCACCCATACCTCGATCGAGGAGATCTCCAGCAAGGTGCTCGGCACGCTGGGGCTGCAGCGCGAGCTGTATTGACGGGTGCGCTACGACCCACGGTCGTGGTCCACCTGCGCGGTGGGTATCGACCGTTGGTCGATACAGGGCCCCTTTGGCCGGGGCCGATCAGTCCCCACGTTGAAGGGCCAACGTGTAGGATCAACCCATGGCCCGAGCATTGCCCCGTACCGAGCGCATTCCCCGCCTGAGCCGGCTGAGCTGGCTCATGGGGCTGTACGCAGAGAACTACCGTCACCTGGTGCGCCTGTTCGCGCCGGCCGAGCTGGTGGCGGGAAGCTATGTCTCTTCGGTGGGCGATGGCCTGGACGTGCGCCTGGACGTGATCGAGTGCCACCGCTACACGGTCGAGCTGCGCCTGACCTATGACCTGGCCGACCCGGTGACCGGTGAACCGGACCCATCGGCCTTCGTCCGCCTGTACCGGGACGCGCGCCAGGCCGAGACCACCCACTGCTACGTCGGCCGCCGCTGGCAGGACACGATGGGCCTGTACCCACCGCCGGCCGAGCTGATCAGCCATCGCATGCGGATGAACACCTTCCTCGGCAAATGGCTGGAATACCTGGCCGAACGCGGCCATGGCGTGGCCACCCTGCGCCGTGATCCAGACGGCAACACCGTGGGTGCCGGCGACCGTCGCCTGTCGCTGGTGCGTTGATCGGCCATAATCCACGGCTGACCCGCCGCCGGACCCGCACATGCCGTATACCCCGATCGTCGCCACCCTGGGCTACGTGCTCTCGCCCGATCGCCGCCAGGTGCTGATGATCCACCGCAATACCCGGCCGGGCGACCACCATCTGGGCAAGTACAACGGCCTGGGCGGCAAGGTCGAGCCGACCGAGGACATCGCCGCCGGCATGCGCCGCGAAATCGCCGAGGAAGCCGGTATCGACTGCACGGCCATGCGCCTGCGCGGCACCATCAGCTGGCCGGGTTTCGGCAAGCACGGTGAAGACTGGTTCGGTTTCGTGTTCGTCATCGACAGCTTCGAGGGTGCCCCGCACGGGGGCAATCACGAGGGCACCCTGGAGTGGGTGGACGTGGACAAGCTGGACCAGCTGCCGATGTGGGAGGGCGACCGCAACTTCCTGCCGCTGGTGTTCGATGCCGATCCGCGGCCGTTCCACGGGGTGATGCCTTACCGGGATGGACGCATGCAGAGCTGGTCCTTCAGCCGGCTTTGAGGCATTCCGGAGGCCGCTGCGCTCGCCGGACATGGTCCGGCGCTACCATCCGGCGCAGCCTCGGTAGCGCCGGGCCATGCCCGGCGGGGAGAGCTTCAGCGCCGGCGCGCCAGCAGCAGGTGGAAGTGCTTTTCCCGCTGCTGGCCGTCATTGCCGGCCGTGCATTCGCGATGCGAGCGCCATGCCGTGACGGTGAAGCCGGACACCCGCAGCGCCAGCTCCACTGCGTCCAGCTCATGCAGCTCAAAGTCGGCGGCAAAGGGCAGGCTGCGCATGAATCCTGCATCGCCGAAGGCCAGGCATAGCCGGCCGCCGCGATGCAGCACCCGTGCCAGTTCATCCAGTACCGGTGCCAGGTCCGGCCAGAAGTACAGGGTGTTGACCGCCAGCGCAGCATCGACGCTGGCATCAGCCAGGGGCAGGGCATGGGCATCACCCTCGCGCAGCGCGGCACGGCCAGCCAGGCCGCTGGCGGCAAGGTGCTGGTTGCCGGCGTCGACCATGGCACTGGACAGCTCGACACCCACGTAGCGACTGCCAATGGCCTGCAGCAGCAGCGGCGCAAAGGCGGCGTTGCCAGGACCGATTTCCAGCACCTGCTCTCCGGCAGCGACGGCCAGCAGTGCGATCGCCGCCTGGTTGAGGGCGTCGTTGCTGCGGTTCATCGATTCGCCCACGGCCAGCGCGGCCTCGCCATGGGGCTGCCGCAACTGCGCGGCCAGGGTGCGTGCATCCAGCATCAACATCGTCCGTCGGTAAGGAGTCGGACGTGGCGGCGGCGGGTCCGCCGCAGACCATAGCGCTGGCGGATCGGCTTGGGAAGTAGGGAAACCCCGGCTTGTGGTGATGAGGAAATGTCCAGCGTCGCAGTCGGTGAGAACCAGTTGTCCACAGGGGGTGTGGATTACGCGTGGGCAACTTTGTGGATAAGCGCTGACAGGCGCCACCCCCCTAGGCTGTCAAGATGGGTGGCGAAAAATTCACCGCCGGTGAGGATCGGTGAGTGACGGGTGAAGGACAGGGGCAGCCCACGCTGTTGCCGGTGGCGGCGCTCGCGGTACCCTGTGGGCCTTGATGCCCCGTGAGACTTCATGAAACGTCACTTCTCGATGCTGCGCGAGTTCCATCTGGCGGACTGGTTCACCCTCGCCAACGCTTTCTGCGGCACCGGCGCGGTGTTTGCCGCAATGCGTTTCCTGCAGGATGGCGAGCGCGGCTACCTGCTGTTCGGCATGGCGCTGATCCCGCTGGCTTTCATTTTCGATGCACTGGACGGCCGCATCGCGCGCTGGCGCAAATCCAGTTCGACCCTGGGCCGCGAGCTCGACTCGCTGTCGGACGTCATTTCCTTCGGGGTCGCGCCCGCAGCGCTGGCCTATGCCTGTGGCATGCAGGGGGGCTGGGACTGGCTGGTGCTGAGCTACTTCGTCTGCTGCGGCGTCAGCCGCCTGGCCCGTTACAACGTAACCGCCGAGGCGATGAGCGGTGACGAAGGCAAGGTGAAGTACTTCGAGGGGACGCCGATTCCCACCAGCCTGGCGCTGGTGATCGTGCTGGCGATCGCCGCCGGCACCGATGCCATCGGCCACGACCTGTGGCTGGGCCAGTGGCAGATTGGCCCTTGGCAGCTGCATCCGTTGGTGCTGCTGTTCGCGTTGTCCGGGTCGCTGATGATCAGCAAGACCCTGCGCATTCCCAAGCCATGACCCAGCCCTGCGGAGGAGCGCGATGACCAGCTCGGCCAACGACGCCGGCAGCAGCGATTTCGAAAATCTGGCCCGCCAGTACTTCGGCGCCTGGGGTGATGCCTTGCGCCATGCAGCCGTGCCGGGAACCCCGGCTGGCGACGACCCGGGCAGCTGGAAGCGCCTGTTCGACTGGTGGGGCCAACTGCTGCCCGGGACCGGTGCTGCCGCGCCCGAAGAGGCAGTGCGGCGGTTCCGCGAGCAGGCTGGCAGCTGGTACGGCACCATGCAGGAAGTCGCTGCACGCTTTGCCGGCCGCGATGCCAGCAGTGCCGAGGTCGCCCAGGCCTGGCGTGAAGCGGTGAAGGGGCAGGGCGACGGCATGCTGCAGTGGATGCTGCAGGGGGCCCGCGGCAGCACCCATGTGGACGCTGCTCCGCCCGAGTTCACGGCGTGGTTCCAGCAGTTGCAGACGCTGGCTGGCCCGTGGCTGCAGAGCCCGGCGTTCGGGCCCGGCCGCGAGCACCAGGCGCGGTGGCAGGCCCTGCTGCGCGCGCAGGAGGAGTACCAGCAGCATTCGCAGGCCTATGTCGAGCAGATCAAGCAGGCACTGGAAGAGGCGTTCGACCTGTTCGAACAGCGCCTGGCCGAACACGAGCAGCCCGGCAGCCAGCTGACCAGCGCCCGGGCGATGTTCGATCTGTGGATTGAAGTCGCCGAGGAGGCCTACGCCAAGGTCGCCATGTCCGAGCCGTTCCAGCAGGTGTATGCCTCGCTGGGCAACGCACAGATGCGCCTGCGCGCAGGCCTGCAGCGCGAGGTTGAACAGATGAGTGAACGTATCGGCCTGCCTACCCGCAGCGAGATGGATGCCGCCCACCGTCGCATTGCCGAGCTCGAGCGCAGCCTGCGCCGGGTGCAGGCACAGGTGGCGGTGCTTGCCGGTACCGATGCCGTCGATCCGGTTGCCCAGCCAGCGCCTGCCAGGGTCAAGCCCGTCGCGCGCAAGCCTGCAGCGAAGAAGGCTGCAGCGAAGAAGCCTGCTGCGAAGAAAGTGCCAGCGAAGAAGGCCGCCACCCGCGCGACCACGCGGAAGTCGTAAGCCATGAAAGGACCGCTGGGCTTCAATGCCGATGACTTGATGCAGGAGACCCTGGCCATGCAGCGCAAGCTGATGGAAGGGTTGAAGCTGCTGCCGCAGGTGGAGGATGTCGACTATGGCGCCACCGCCCGCGAGGAAGTCTGGCGCGATGGCAAAGTGGTGCTGTATCGCTTCGTCGGCGAGAACGCGCCGGTGCGTCGCACACCGCTGCTGATCGTGTACGCACTGGTCAACCGCCCGTACATGGTGGACCTGCAGGCCGATCGGTCGCTGGTGCAGAAGCTGCTGGCATTGGGCCAGGACGTATATGTGCTGGACTGGGGTTATCCGGACCGTTCCGAACGCTACCAGACGCTTGAGGACTATCTGCTGCGCTACATCGATGGCGCGGTGGATGCGCTGCGCGCGCGCAGTGGTGGAACGGTCGACATGCTCGGCATCTGCCAGGGCGGCGTGTTCGCCCTGTGCTACGCCGCACTGCGGCGGCAGAAGCTGGGCAACCTGATCACCATGGTCACCCCGGTCGACTTCCAGACCGCCGACAACATGCTGTCGCACTGGGCCCAGCAGGTGGATGTGGATCTGCTGGTGGATACGCTGGGCAACATCCCGGCCGATCTGATGAATGCCAGCTACCTGATGCTCAAGCCATTCCGCCTGAACGTGCAGAAGTACGTGGGCCTGCTCGACATCCTCGATGACAAGGCGGCGCTGGAGGATTTCCTGCGCATGGAAAAGTGGATCTTCGACTCGCCGGACCTCGCGGGTGAGGCCTTCCGCGAGTTCATCAAGCAGTTCTACCAGGGCAACGGCCTGGTCAACGGCACCGTACGCATCGGCGAAGAGGCGGTGGATCTGTCGCAGGTGACCCTGCCGGTGCTGAACATCTACGCCGAACAGGATCACCTGGTGCCACCGGATGCATCACGCGCGATGCGTGGCCGGCTGGGCACGCAGGACTACACCGAATCCAGTTTCCGCGGTGGGCATATCGGCATCTACGTCTCCGGCCGCGCACAGCGCGAAGTGCCGGCGACCATCGACAACTGGCTGAAGGCCCGGGACGTGTAGAGTCGAGCTTGCTCGATTGCGGAATATGGATACGCTGGAGTGCCCGTTAGATGGATACGTGTATGGAGCAGCCAGCGGGTTTCGCCAGAAGCAACGTCGCCTTCAATGATTCGTCGCCAGGGGTCCCGGTCGAACTGATTGCAGCCATGGTACCTGGCAGGTTCCCGGGCAGAGACGACTTCATCGATTTCTATTCGAAGAACAATGGCGGCTACTTCGACGGCGGCGCAGTGTTCTATCGAGACGCATTCTACGAAGTGATTGCGGGGGATTACAATCGGCTCGAAGTGGAGGCATTCAATTACATTGAGGTGGCCGGTATGCCCACCAATCCGCGACTGTTGTCGATAGCGGAAGTCATTGAGTCAGTGCATTTTTACTGCCCCGAAATGCGCGAATTCCTCGAAACCCACATCCCCTTTGCCGGTGACTGCGGTGATAACAAGTATTGGCTTGATACACAAACGGGAATTGTGAAGTTCACAGTTGCTGAGGACGAGTTCCATACTGATGGCGTGACCGTTGTTGCTCCCGATTTCCCGTCCTTCCGTGCAAACATTCAGGGCATGGAACGTTGCATGAGGTTTTCCAGTGGCATCGCGTGACACCTACAATCAGGGCAAGCAAATTGGGAGCACCATGGGATTTGTCCGAATTCATTGCCTCGCAGTTGCGTCTGCGGGACTCCTTCTGGCGACGTCCGGCGCATTGGCCGCGCCCAGCGCGCAGGCACAGCGCGAGATCGCGCAGTTGATCGGAAGCCTGGATGGCTCCCAGTGCCAGTTCCAGCGCAATGGCAGCTGGTACGGTCCCGCCGATGCGCGTTCGCACCTTCAGCGCAAGTACGACTACCTGCTGAAGAAAGACATGGTCGACACCGCCGAGCAGTTCATCGAGCGTGCCGCGAGCCAGAGCAGCATGAGTGGCAAGGCGTACCGGATCCGCTGCCCCGGCAAGCCCGAACAGACCTCCGCGGCGTGGTTCGGCGCCCGCCTGCAGGCCTTGCGCCAACGCACGCCGTAGACATTGCAGGCGCTACAGTGGCAACAGCCAGTCAGCTGGGAGACCTCGCCATGAACGCTGTGCCGCGCACCCTGTCGCGCTCGCTGAACGACCGCATGATTGCCGGGGTCATGGGCGGCATCGCCCATCGTTTCGGCTGGAACCCGACCCTGGTACGGGTGCTGTACGTGGTGGTCTCGCTGGCGTCGGCCGCCTTCCCCGGCATCCTGGTCTACCTGCTGCTGTGGCTGCTGATCCCCAACGAGGCGGATTGAACACCGCGTCCCGGCCCTGGCCGATCTGGCTGCGCGCGCTGCAGGTGCTGGGCGCGCTGTGGACCGTGCCCAATACCCTGATCGGCCTGCTTGGCGGTCTGGCCGGGTTGCTGGGTGGTGCGAAGATGCGCTGGAGTGGTCGTGATTGCGCGGTGGTTTTCGATCACTGGCCCTGGGGCCCGGGCGGAGCGATCACCCTGGGCAACGTGATCCTGCACACCGGCCACGATCTGGGCATGTGCTGCCGTACTTACGCGCATCAGGCGGGGTGGGGCGTGGAGCCGTTGATCCGGCTGGATGACCATGAGCGTGCGCACGTGTACCAGTATCTGGTGCTGGGGCCGCTGTACCTGCCGGTGTATCTGCTGTGTGGTGGTGTCAGTGCGCGCAATCCGTTCGAGCGTGCGGCCGATCATTACGCGCGGTTCGGGCACGGCTGGTGGCCGTAGATTCCAGCCAACGGCGCAGCCCCTCGTGGGTGGGGCGCGAAATGCGATTCATGTGATTGGGCCGGGCAGGTGGGTTGCGCAGGGGCCGCTGCAAGTACGTCCCTGTAAGCTCGGTCGCCGCATCCATGCGGCTCACGCCCCTGCGCAACCCACCTGCCCGGCCCCTGACAGTTTCCGGGTGCGTCCAGCCACGGAGAAGAAAAAGAACAGCAGAAGCGGGTCGCGCGCTGCGCTTGCTCGTATAGAGCCGAGCATGGGCTCGGCTCTACAGGAAACGGCCAGCCAGGCCGCTTTTGCTTTTGATCTTCTTTTTCTTTTCCGTGGGTGGCAGACCGCAGAAATCTGTCAGAGGGCGGTCGGGTTGGGTTCGCGGGGGTGTCCGCGGCATGGATGCCGCGGCCAAGCCTCCAGGGACGGATTCACGGCGTCCCCCGCGAACCCAACCCGGCCGACCCACCTGCGGCTTTTGCATTCCGCGACCAACCACACCTACCCACGAGGGGCTGCGCCGTTGGCTGAAACCCCCGTATTCGTTAGCCGGAAGTTAAAGATCCGTAAGCATTCTGCTGCTATCCCGCAGTCATCTGCATGCAACCGATCGTCATTAGTCTTCGTGACGTTCCAGTCAGCTTGGTCGCGGTAAGCTCTATCCCGATGAGCCAACAAGTACCGCTCATCGTGTGCAGTACGCAGTAGCAATTTGGAGGAAGACATCACATGGCAATCGTTCTTTATGTCGGTGGTAGCAAGGATGGCGAGAAGGGCGTGGTGCCCTACGGCTTCAGCAAATCCCGCGCCGATACCGCGCTGGGGCCGGAGTTCTACACGGAGCGGTTCATGGAACTGCAGGGTGTCGGCAAGGTCCGCCTGATGGCGCTGGAGAGCCTGCGTGACGACATCGTCATGCAGCGTGCCGCCCGCCACTACCGCTGACCTTCGCAGTACGCGGCAGGACGCGCTCCACCATCGCGCGTCCGCGCCGGCATCCCAGCCCCGGGGCCAGTCCGAGCCCCCTTTGCCAGGATGCCGGCGTCCCATCCGGACCCGCCGCCTGAACCGCCGCTCTGTCAACGCCTTGTCCCTGCCGCCCGCGCATTGCAAGAATGGGCCTTTCCCGCAATGCGGCCCAGGCCGGAAACAATGCACGACGCCAAGCACGCCCAGCGCCAGCTCGCCCAGCAGATCGCCCAGACCATCGCCGATGAAATCGGTGCCCAGACCGCCCAGGTCAGCGCCGCTGTCGGCCTGCTCGATGAAGGCGCCAGCGTTCCGTTCATCGCCCGCTACCGCAAGGAAGTCACCGGCGGCCTGGACGACACCCAGCTGCGCAACCTGGAAACCCGCCTGACCTACCTGCGCGAACTGGAAGACCGCCGTGCGGCGGTGCTGGCCAGCATCGGTGAGCAGGGCAAGCTCAGCGATGAGCTGCGCAACGAGATCCTCGCTGCCGACACCAAGAGCCGGTTGGAAGATCTGTACCTGCCGTACAAGCCCAAGCGTCGCACCCGCGCGCAGATCGCCCGCGAAGCAGGACTGGAGCCGTTGGCCGACGGCCTGTTGGGCGACCCGACACAGGACCCGCAGGTCTTTGCCGCCACGTTCGTGGACGCCGACAAGGGTGTAGCCGACACCAAGGCCGCGCTGGAAGGGGCCCGCGCGATCCTGATGGAGCGCTGGGGCGAGGACGCCACGCTGGTTGGCGAGCTGCGCAGCTGGTTGAGCGAGCAGGGCGTGATCCGTGCCCGCGTTGCCGAGGGCAAGGAAACCGAGGGCGCCAAGTACCGCGATTATTTCGAGCACGCCGAGTCGTTGGCGAAGATTCCCTCGCACCGGTTGCTGGCGTTGTTCCGTGCACGCCGCGAGGAGATCCTGTTCCTGGAGCTGGACCCAGGCAAGGATGCCGAGGCCGGACATCAGTATGCCGAAGGGCGCGTGGCGCACAACGCCGGTATCCGCGATGCGGGGCGCCCCGCTGACCGCTGGCTGCTGGACGCCTGCCGCCTGACCTGGCGGGCCAAGCTGCACATGCACCTGCTGCTGGACCTGTTCAACCAGGCCCGCGAGAAAGCCGAGGCCGAAGCCATCGCGGTGTTCGGTGACAACCTCAAGGACCTGCTGCTGGCCGCACCGGCCGGCCCGAAAAGCGTGCTGGGCCTGGACCCGGGCATCCGCACCGGCTGCAAGATTGCCGTGGTCGACGCCACCGGCAAGCTGGTCGCCACCGACACCATCTACCCGCACGAGCCCCGCCGGCAGTGGGAGCAGTCGCTGCAGACGATCAAGCAGCTGTGTGCCAAGCACAACGTGCAGCTGATCGCGATCGGCAACGGCACCGCCAGCCGCGAGACCGACAAGCTGGCCGGTGAAGCCATCAAGGCGCTGGGTGACAACGCGCCGCAGAAGATCGTGGTCAGTGAAGCCGGGGCGTCGGTGTATTCGGCGTCGGAAACGGCGGCCAAGGAATTCCCGGACCTGGACGTGTCGATCCGTGGTGCGGTATCGATCGCGCGTCGCCTGCAGGACCCGCTTGCCGAACTGGTGAAGATCGAGCCGAAGGCGATCGGCGTGGGGCAGTACCAGCACGACGTGGATCAGTACCGCCTGGCGCGCGCACTGGATGCGCGCGTGGAGGACTGCGTGAATGCCGTCGGCGTGTACGTCAACACGGCGTCGGCTGCACTGCTGTCGCGCGTCTCGGGCCTGTCGTCGACGGTAGCCGAGAACATCGTGCGCCACCGCGATGACAACGGTCCGTTCAAGCGTCGCAAGGACCTGCTGAAGGTGTCGCGCCTGGGCGAGAAGACGTTCGAGCAATGCGCAGGTTTCCTGCGTATCGCCGATGGCGATGAGCCGCTGGATGCATCGTCGGTGCACCCGGAAGCCTATCCAGTGGTCGAGCGCATCGTCGCCAGCACCGCGCGCCCGATCAAGGCGCTGATCGGCGACGGCAGTTTCCTGCGCGGCTTGAAGGCCGAGCAGTTCACCGACGAGACATTCGGTGTGCCGACGGTGCGCGACATCCTCAAGGAACTGGAAAAGCCGGGCCGTGATCCGCGCCCGGAATTCAAGGCGGCCCGTTTCGCCGATGGCGTCGAGGACATCAAGGACCTGCGCGAGGGCATGGTGCTGGAAGGCGTGGTCAGCAACGTGGCCGCGTTCGGTGCGTTCGTCGATATCGGCGTGCACCAGGACGGCCTGATCCACATCTCGGCGCTGTCTGATACCTACGTGAAGGATCCGCGTGACGTGGTCAAGGCCGGCGACATCGTCAAGGTGAAGGTGCTGGAGGTGGACGTGCCGCGCAAGCGCATCGCCCTGACCCGTCGTCTGGACGACACGCCCGGCCAGGCCACCAGCCGCCCGGGCAGCCGTGACGAACGCAGCCAGGGGCAGGCGCCGCGCCGCGACGCCGGCAACCCCGGGCAGGGACGTGGCCAGGGGCGCAACCCGGGCAATGGCGGACGCCCGGCACAGGCCGCGCCGCCAGCCAACAATGCCCTGGCCGAGGCGTTCGCCCGGGCCAAGCGCAGCTGAGTCCGCCGTCCCCCTCCCGGCGCGATCCGGGCGGGGGACTTGTCGATGTTCCCCGGCAATGCGCACACTTGCGCCGGAAGGGGCGCCTGGGCCCCTGCTGTCGCTGGGGAGGCCATGCCGTCAGCACCATCCGCGCTGTTCCGTGACCGCTGTGGCTCGCCACGGCCTGCGGGCAGCTGCGTCGGCAGGGGAGGCGGCTGATGGCCGATCAGGGCAACAGCGGCAACGCACTGCTGGAGCGCCGGCTGCAGGAACTGGCCGAAGAGCGCCGTCGCCTGGCGATGATCATCGAGGGCACCGCGGCCGGCACCTGGGAATGGAACGTCCAGAGCGGGCAGATGCGGGTCAACGAACGGTGGGCCGAGATCGTCGGCTACCGGTTGGACGAACTTGAACCGATCTGCCAGAAGACCTTCATCGCGCTGGTCCATCCGGATGATCTGGCGCTGTCCGATGCGGCCCTGCAGGACCACTTCGATGGCCGCACCGACCACTATGTCTGCCTGTTGCGGATGCGCCACAGGAATGGCGAATGGATCTGGATCCACGATCGCGGACGGGTATTCGAATGGGACGGGCAGGGCAGGCCACTGTGGATGGCCGGCGCCCATGCCGACGTCACCGAACTGCAGCAGGCGCGCCAGGACGCGGCCGAAATGCGGCAGCGCCTGCAGGCGATGGTGGATGCTTCAGACGAAGTCGCGGTGATCGCGACCGACACCGATGGCATCATCACCATTTTCAATACCGGCGCGCAGCGCCTGCTCGGCTACACCGCCGCTGAAGTAGTGGGTGAGCGCCGCCTGGATGCCTTCCACGACCCGGTTGAACTGCAGGCGTGGCTGCGACCGCTGGCGACCGCCGATGGACAGGTTCCGGGTGTGTTCGAGGCACTCAGTGCACGTGCCGAGGGCCAGACGTATTCGCGGCAGTGGACACTGCTGCGCAAGGACGGTCAGCGTCGCCAGGTACGCCTGTCAATCAGCCGCATGGATGGCGCCAATGGCGAGCGCATCGGCTATGTCGGCATGGCCATCGACATCACCGAGATCCTGCAGGCGCGCGCCGAGGCTCGTCTTGCGGCGGAAAAGTTCGCCGGTGCGTTCACCTCGGCGGCATTGGGCATGGCGCTGGTGTCGCTGGAAGGGCGCTGGCTGGATGTCAACGATGCGCTGTGCCGCATTCTCGGCTACACGCGCGAGGAACTGCTGCAGGTCGATTTCCAGCGGTTGACCCATCCGGCCGATCTGCAGACCGACCTGGCCCTGGTGCAGGACCTGCTGGCGGGGCGACGCACGCACTATCACCTTGAAAAGCGTTACCTGGGCCGTGAGGGCAACACCATCTGGGCACGGCTGTCGGTATCGCTGGTACGCAATGAGCGCGGTGAACCGTTGCATTTCGTGTCGCAGATCCAGGATGTCAGCGCCCAGCGCAGCAGCGAGCAGCGCCTGTTCGAAAGCGAGCAGCGCAGCCGCATCACCCTGGATGCGGTTGCCGACCTGGTACTCAGCGTGGCCCTGGATGGCCACATCGAATATGCCAACGCGGCCGCCGTGCGAATGCTTGCCGGCGATGGAGCGCTGTCGCTGGCCGGGCATCTCGTGCAGGACGTGCTGTCGTTGACCACCGAATACGCACCGCAATCGCAGCTCGACGTCAGCGTGCTGCTGGATCCGGAAAGCAACGCCGTGGATCTGCATGCCGATCTGCTGCTGCAGATGGGCACCGCCGTGGTGCCGGTTGACCTGACCCGGGCCTGGCTTCGCGACGACGAGGGCCAGGTGCGTGGTGCGGTGTGGGTCCTGCGCGATGACACCCAGCAGCGCGCACGCGAGCGCGAGGCACGACACCTGGCGGAGATGGACCCGCTGACCGAACTGGGTAATCGCCGCGGCTTCGAAGTGCATCTGCAGCAGGCGATCACCCGGGTCGAGCGGACCGGGCAGGCGGCGTCACTGATGTACATCGATCTGGACCGGTTCAAGCCGGTCAACGATACCTTTGGTCATCTGGCCGGCGACGCCGTGCTGTGGGCCGTGGCCAGCGTATTGCGCCATGGTGTACGCGACTCGGATGTTGTGGCCCGCCTGGGCGGTGACGAATTCGCGGTGATCCTGTCCGGGTGCAGCCCGCGGCGAGCGGCGCGCATCGGCGGCGAGTTGCTGCATACCCTGGCCAACCTGTCCATTCCGTGGGACCAGCACCAGCTGCGGATCGGCGCCAGCATCGGCATCGCACCGCTTGCCGCCGGCATGAGCGTGGACCAGGCCGTCGCCGCCGCCGATGCCCAGTGCTACCGGGCCAAGGCGATGGGTCGCAACAATGTGCAGGTGCAGGGCGAAACCGGCGAACTGCCCGGTAGCTCGCCGGCGGACGGCGGCGACCTCAGCGACGGCTGATCTCAGCCTGTGAGAGGGGCGCGGCGAATACTGCGCCAACGCCCCACCTTGGCAGGAAAACAACATGACGTCCTGGAACCTGAGTGCAGTCCGTGCTTATGCACCGGCCGTTGTCGGCTGGTCCCTGGCTCTCTCCGGCTGGCTCCGGCTGGAGCAGCTGCGCAACGACCAGCAGGCCCGGATGCTGGTCCCCGTGGTGCAGTGGGGCGTGGCGCTGATGCTGCTGGTCACCCTGGGCTGCATCGTCGCCACCAGCCTGGTGCTCTGGCGCGCTGCGCGTCGTGATGCGCGGCAACGCCCTTGATCTGCACGCAGCGCAGGGCAGGCGGCGGACGGCTACAGCGCAGCCGGATCCATCAGCAGGAACGTGCCCGGACTGCGCTGGTGCGCGTCGATCAGGGGGACCAGGCGGCGGAAGTGCTCGGTTGCGCAATGGGTGTCCAGCGCTGCGCGATCCAGCCATTGCTCAATGAATATGAAGTGGCCGGGATCCTTCTGGTCGACGAACAGGTCGTAGGCGATGCACAGAGGTTCGCTCCGCGTGCAGGCAACCAGCTCGCGGTATAGCGGCAGGACGATTTCGACCGCTTCAGGATGTATGAAATCCTCGGCGATGACCTTGAGCATGCTGGAACTCCCGTGCAGGAAACACAGCATTGTAGGCGCGCGCCGCAGGGCCTCAGCGCAGCACCTCTTCGGCATCCACCAGCTGCACGTCGTGCATCATGTTGAGGTAGGCCTCGTAGTAGCCTTTGTGCGAGGCGCCAACGATGGCCAGCAGGCGCGTTCCCGGGCGCTGGCCCAGCACTTCGCGGATGTTGGCGACCATGCGCAGGTTGCGGGTTTCCCAGTAGCCCACATAGTTGCGGCCAAAGCCCTGGGGTGAGGGTTCGACCAGCGCGGCACCGAAATCGGCCTGGTAGGCCTGCAGGCCGACGCCGGGGCGGTTGTAGGCGCGATACAGGTCCAGCACGCCACCGACCTTGCCGACGTTGGCATACAGCGGCTCGTCGGCGTCCAGCCGTGCGTTTGCGTGCGGGTTGTCCCAGGCCTTCATCATCGCTTCGCGTGCCGCCTTCTTGTCCTCGGGCGGGGTGGGCGAATCGGCGGTGTGGTCGTCCACGGCCCACAGGCGTTCCAGCCCCAGGCGGGCAGCGAGGACTGCCGCCACCAGGTTGGTTTCATTGCGGCGGGTCAGGCTCTTGTCGAGAATCCCGACCAGCGCAGCATCCAGGCCGTCGCCGGCGATCCGGTCCTGCACAGGCAGACGCAGCCATTGCACCTGCGCCGATCCGCGCTCGCCAGCGGCCAGGAATACCGCGGCCAAGTGCCGACGCTGCGCGGCTGTCGGGCTTGCCGGCCATGCCGACAGCAGGCGTCCCATTTCGGCGTTGGCGCTGGGCACGTCGAGGCCGGTGGCGACGCGGGCCTCATCGGTGTCGTAGCAGTAGGTTTCAACGCTTTCGGCATAGCGGCTGGGATTGCGACGCATGAAGTCGCACTGCAGGCCGGACAGGTTTTCGGTGGCAATCGCCTGCGGGCGCCAACGCGCCAGGCGCTGCAGCAAGGGCTCCAGCATGGTCGGCTCGAAGGCCTTTGGCAGTTCCGACAGATGTGCTGTCCCAAGCACCAGTACTTCGTTGTGGCGACCGGCGGGTGGCCCCTTCAGCTGGTCGGGATGGAAGCTGGGGCGGAAGCCCGCGTCGCTGGCCAATGCGCCGGCACTGCACAGGCTGAGGAAGATGATGGCGTTCAAGCGTCGAAGCATGCTGCCTCCCAGGAAAAATCCATTCAGTGGGCGCATGCTGCCGGCAGCGCGCAGGCAAGGGATGTCCCGATGGTCATTGCAACCTTCTGCGTGCCTGCCGCATCCCCTTTCCGTCGGCGCTGGTCCAGAATGGTGGCTGGAAGACTTCCGGAAGCGCGTCATGGATGAAATCGCCACCATCGCAGCTGCAGGTGCCGTGCTGGGTGCACTGGCCGGCTGGATCGGGCCGGGGAGGTGGCGGTGGCAGCTGTTGCGGCTGGCACCGTTGCTGCTGGTGCCGTTCGCGCTGTACATCCTCGCCACCCGCAGCTGGATCCTGGGCGGAGGCGGGCCGCTGGCGGGGCCGTCCCTGCTGGTCGTCTGCGGCAGTCTGGGCTACCTGCCGGCGGTGCTGGCAACGATGCTGCTGCGCTGGGTTCTGCGGCGCGCTGCCGACCAGGGGCTGGCCCCCTAAAGTTGCTGGCCGTCGCGCCGTTACCTTCTCTGGAGCCCGCTGCAGGCTCCCGCCGCCGGACCCGAGGCTGCCTCCGATGGGCGGCCCGTGCCGTGTGCTCCGCCGCTGTTTGATGACGATCGCAGCTGCCGTACTGTTCCTGCCAGTCGCTCGAGTGACGCCTTCCGGCGTCTGCAGTCCCAGGCAATCGAAGTTGCCGCCGGGCATCCCGCCCGGCGGGTCGCAACCGCTACCCGGACACCGAGGATCAGACGATGCTTATTTCAGGCTCCATGGAAGGTGCTCAGGCGCCGGTCGAAGTGCTCTCCCGTTGGTCTCCCCTGCGCGCGCTGCAGGGAGTGTTGGGCAGGCAGCGCCGCGCCACGGAGGTGGCCGAGCAGCATCGGCGGCACGTCGAGCTTGAGGCCCAGGTTGCCGCATTGCACCGGGTGCAGGCGGTCATCGAGTTCGCCCTCGACGGCACCATCCTGCAGGCCAATGACAACTTCCTGCAGGCAGTGGGATATCGCCTGGATGAGATCCAGGGCAGGCATCATTCCCTGTTCGTCGATCCCGAGGACGCGCGCAGCACCGGATACCGCGACTTCTGGGCGCGGCTGGGCCGCGGTGAGTTCGATGCAGGTCAGTACCGGCGCTTCGGCAAGGGGGGGCGCGAAATCTGGATCCAGGCCTCCTACAACCCGGTGCTTGACCAGCACGGTCGGCCGTACAAGGTGGTCAAGTTCGCCACCGACATCACCGCGCAGAAGCAGCAGGCAGCCGAATCGGCGGGGCAGCTGGCCGCCATCGACAAATCGCAGGCGGTCATCGAGTTCAGCATGGATGGCCGCATCCTGGCGGCCAATGCGAACTTCCTGGCCGCCACCGGCTATACGCTGGAAGAAGTGCGTGGCCAGCATCATTCGCTGTTCGTCGAGCCCGACTACCGGGCCAGTGTCGAGTATCGGCGCTTCTGGGAAAAGCTCGGCTCCGGCGAGTACGACGCAGGCCAGTACCGGCGGCTGGGCAAAGATGGTCGTGAAGTGTGGATCCAGGCGTCGTACAACCCGATCCTTGATGCCGGTGGCCGGCCGTTCAAGGTCGTCAAGTACGCCACCGACATCACCGCACAGGTGCATGAGAGCCAGGCCATGCAGCGCGCCGTAGCGCAGACGCGCGAAGTGGTGGCGTCGGCAAAGGAGGGCGACCTGACCCGGAGCATCGGCATGGCCGACAAGACGGGCCCGATCGCCGAGCTATGCGGTGGCGTCAACGCGCTGGTCGAGGCGATGGCGGCCATCATCGGTCAGATCAAGTTCGCCGCAGACACCATTGCGGTCGGTGCGAGCGAGATCGCCGAAGGCAACAACGACCTTTCCCAGCGTACCGAACAGCAGGCTGCCTCTCTGGAAGAAACCGCCGTGTCGATGAAGGGGCTGGCCGAGACCGTGCAGCGCACCGCGACCAACGCGCGCCAGGCCAGCCAGCTGGCCGGCGGCGCCGCCGATGTGGCCGCACGGGGTGGCCAGGTGGTGCATGACGTGGTCTCGACGATGGAGGTGATCAATGCTTCCTCGCGTCGCATCGTCGACATCATCGGTGTGATCGATGGCATTGCCTTCCAGACCAACATCCTGGCATTGAACGCGGCGGTGGAAGCGGCGCGTGCCGGTGAGCATGGTCGTGGTTTCGCCGTGGTTGCCACCGAGATCCGCGAGCTCTCGCATCGCTCGGCCGGTGCGGCAAAGGAGATCAAGCAGCTGATCGATGCGTCTGTTGCCAACGTCGGTGCCGGAACGGCGCAGGTCGAGAGCGCCGGCCGGACCATGGACGAGATCGTGGTCGACGTGCGGCGTGTCAGCGACCTGATGACCGAGATCAGTGCGGCTGCGCAACAGCAGAGCGATGACATCCAGCAGATGAACCACGCGGTGGATCTGATCGATCAGGGCACGCAGCAGAATGCAGCGCTGGTGGAAGAGGCCTCAGCGGCCGCGCGCAGCATGGAAGAGCAGTCTTCGCAGCTGCTGCAGACGGTGGCAGGGTTCCGTGTGCACGCGGGGGCAGGGCATGGCCATGGCGTGCATTCCCCGGCTCTGCGGGTGGTGTAGGGCGCCGGCGCGCGCTGGCTTATGGGTGGGCGCGGTCTTCGCCCTGGCCGCAGTGCAGCCGCGGGTGAGTGTGCGCATACATCCAGAAATCGCGCGGCCGTCCACGGACATGGCGATAGGACTGCAGCAATCCCTCGCGTTGCATGCCTGCCCGTTCCAGTACGGCAATGGATCGCAGATTGCTGTCGAGCACGGTGGCCTGGATGCGCACGCAACCTAGTGCGGCCTGCGCCCAGGCGATGACCGCGCGCGCCGCCCCGGTCGCCAGCCCGCGTCCCTGGTGGGCTGGGGACAGGTCGTAGGCCAGTTCCGCGCGGTGGTGCTCGATGTCGATGTCGTTGAGGCCGACGGTGCCCAGCAACTGATCGTGACTGTCGAGGATCGCCCAGCGGCGGCATCGTGTGTTGCGCGCATGGTCGACGATCTGCCGCTGCAGAGCTTCTACAGAGACATCGCCCCAGCTGGTGTGCTCGATCACGCCCGGCAGCGACAGGTAGTTCGACCAGGCGACCGCGTCTGGAAGGACCAGTTCGCGCAGGTGAGCCTGGAACGCTGGGGGAAGGGAGGGAGCGGAGTGCGATGCCATCGCTCCAGTGTCGACGGCGTTGGTCGGGCAGGGCAAGACCGGAGACGACAAAGGCCAGGTCGTAGACCTGGCCTTTTATCGTGGTGCCGGTGAAAGGACTCGAACCTTCATGGGGTCACCCCCGGCTGATTTTGAGTCAGCTGCGTATACCATTCCGCCACACCGGCAGCAGCGGGCTAGTGTACCCGAGCCGGGCGGGCGTTCATAGAGGTGCGGGCGAACAGGGCCGAAATGGCTTCAAATTGTCGGTATCGGCCGACTGCTGGCTATACTGGCAACGCTTAACAGGCACGGAGCGATAGCCTATGTCAGCGTTGCAGGACCTGCGGGTGCTGGTAGTGGAGAACGACGAGATGAGTGCGGCGCTGCTGCAGATGCAGCTGGTGCATTCCGGTGCTCTGGTCGTTGGTCTTGCCGCGTCCGTTGCCGAGGCACTGCGCCTGCTGGAAGAGGCCAACCATGACGTGGCCCTGCTGGATTACCGGTTGGCCCACAACGAGACCAGTGAACCGGTCGCTGCGGCGCTGGCCGCGCGCGGGGTGCCGTTCGTGCTCGCCACCGGCATGACCGCCGAACAACTGCCGGTCGCGATGCGATCGGGGGTGCTGTTGATCAAGCCCTATCTGTCGGCGGAGCTGTCCAAGGCATTGGTCCGCGCAGTGGGGCGCTCCAGCGCAAACGCCTGATCCGACCGCTCAGGCGGCTTCTTCGTAGACGTAACGGATCTCCTCGCGGTCGTCGAGGATGGCGTACTGCGCCGCCAGGTTGTCCGGGTCCGGGTTGAGCCAGGCGTCCAGATGCTCGGCGCGGATCGGCAGTACGCCCCGGTCATGGCCGGCAGCGGCAACATCGATTGACGGTCCATCGGTGATGGTGGCGAACGACAACAGGCGTCCTTCCGGGCCCTCCCATTCCGCCCACAGGCAGGCCAGCAACAAGTCGCGCGGCGGATCAGGGCGGAACTCCAGCACCACGTCCTGTTCCTTCTCGTCGTTGTGCAGGGTGCGGCCGGCAATGGCGTGGCGAGGAACGTGCTCGTAGAAGGCCTGTACCACCACCACGCCGTGGCGCAGTCCGAAGGCCCCGCGCCAATAGCCTTCCAGGCTGTCCCGCCGCGCATTGTAGGTGCCGGGATAGAGGACATCGTTGCGCGCGGGCTTGTCCGGAAGCCGGCATTGATAGCGCATCGGCTTGATCACGCGCCGGCCATTCTCGCTGACCATCACCGGCGCGTAGGTGCCAGGAAAAATACGGTTGTCGCGTGGCAGCAGCTGTTCCCGATGCAGGTCGTCCAGTCGTGCCTGCGTGCGGTCGATGCGGTTGCCGGCAACGCGCAGGTCATTGCGCGCCTTCTGCGTGGGACGGGCGGCCAGGGTTGCATTGGCGATGTCGCGACGCTCAAGCTGCCGCTCCAGCTCGGCCTGCAGCTGCTGCCGCTCCTGTGCATGCCATTGCTGGATCTTCGCCACGAAGTCGCGGCCCAGTTCAGTGCGCGCACCGGCAAATCCGTCGTCCATCGCTTTCGGCGTTTTCGGTCGTTTCTTGCCGGGATCATGTGCATAGAGTTCGGCGAACTCCTCCAGGGAGAGGACGGCGCCGAACTCGCGTACCAGCTTGGCGTAGTCGGCGCGGATCAGGGCGGAATAGCACATGGGACTCTGCCGGAAGATGGGTCGCAGCGGCTGCGACGTGGATGCGGCAGGATAGCTCGACCTTCCAGGAGACGTTGCATGAATGATCCAGAGACGATCCAGTTCCGTCAGGCGGTGCCGACGGTTGAGGACTACTGCCAGCTGCGTGCGCTGGCCGGGCTCAGTGCAAAGACCCATGAGGCGGCGACGCGGGCATTGCCCAATACCGTTTTCGGTGTCTGTGCCTACCAGGGCAGCGAGCTGGTAGCGATGGGCCGGATCATCGGCGATGGTGGTTGCCACCTGCAGGTCTGCGATATCGCCGTGCTGCCGCGCCTGCAGGGGCAGGGTCTGGGCAAGGCGGTGATGCAGCGTCTGAGCGACTGGATGCAGGGCAACCTGCCGCCGTCGGCGTATGTGAGTCTGTTGGCCGATGGCGAGGCACATCGGCTGTATGCGCAGTTTGGCTTTGCGGCGACCGCGCCAGCCTCGATCGGCATGTATCGCCGGTTCTGAAACGCGGTCACCAGGGAATCGCAGGCAAAGAAAAACCCCGGCCGAAGCCGGGGTTTCAAAGATTGGCGTCCCCACGGGGATTCGAACCCCGGTCGCCACCGTGAAAGGGTGATGTCCTAGGCCTCTAGACGATGGGGACGCACGAAAAACTTCAAGTTGTAGAACTTTCGACGGCCTAATGCCGAAAGTGGTGGAGCCAAGCGGGATCGAACCGCTGACCTCCTGCATGCCATGCAGGCGCTCTCCCAGCTGAGCTATGGCCCCATGAAACCAGGATTCCTGCTGGGAGCAGGGTCCTCTTTGAAACTGGCGTCCCCACGGGGATTCGAACCCCGGTCGCCACCGTGAAAGGGTGATGTCCTAGGCCTCTAGACGATGGGGACGCACGAAAAACTTCAAGTTGTAGAACTCTCGACGGCCTAATGTCGAAAGTGGTGGAGCCAAGCGGGATCGAACCGCTGACCTCCTGCATGCCATGCAGGCGCTCTCCCAGCTGAGCTATGGCCCCGTGTTACCGAGCCGCCTATCATACCTGCCTGTTCACATTTGTGGAAGCTTTTTTTGAAGCTTTTTCATCGAATCGTTCATTGCCACAAGGGCAGGAGCGTTCCGACGCCACAACCTGAATGCCGGTGGGCGGTGAACAAAAAAGACCCGGTTATCGGCCGGGTCCTCGTTGTTCATGATGAGTGGCGTCCCCACGGGGATTCGAACCCCGGTCGCCACCGTGAAAGGGTGATGTCCTAGGCCTCTAGACGATGGGGACGCAGATCTCATCAATGTTCTTTGCGACCTTTCGACGGCCTAATGCCGAAAGTATGGTGGAGCCAAGCGGGATCGAACCGCTGACCTCCTGCATGCCATGCAGGCGCTCTCCCAGCTGAGCTATGGCCCCACGTCGCTGAGGAGCGAAATAATAGCTGTGCCCCCGGGGGTTGGCAAGCGCTTTGTTGCACTTTTCTACACATGGCGCGCGATGGCGCGGAGGCGATTTCCGCCTGCCAGGCAGCACATGTGTCGACGCAGACGCCAGGCGCTCAGCGGTCTTCCCCGGTCAGCGCGGCCAGGATCGGGCACTGGTCGAGCGCGCCATGTCCGGGGCAGGCTTCGACCAGTTGCGAGAGGGCGCCATGCATGCGCTGCAGTTCGGCCATCCGCAGTTCGATGTCCTGCAGTCGAATCCGCGCGGTGTCACGCACGCTGCCCATGTCCTGCGGAGGATGATCGCTGAGGGAAAGCAGTTCACCGATCTCGTCGAGGCTGAAGCCCAGAGTCTTTGCCCGGCGGATGAAGCGCAGGCGTCGCAGATCCTGCTCGCCGAAGATGCGATAGCCACCTGCCGTACGTGCCGCGGTGGGCAGAAGCTGCTGACGTTCGTAGTAGCGGACGGTGTCGATGGGGACGCCGGCCTGGCGTGCCAACTGACCAATGTTCACGGCGGACTCCTCTGGACCTGCCGCGCATAGTCATCCCTGGACTCTGGTCAAGAGTCAAGGCTTTGCCTGCGTCGCCCATTCAGCACACTTTGCAACTTTCTTCATAGCCCCCGGGGCAAAGCAGTTCCTACCCTCAACCTGAACCGGCCGCTCGACGGCCTGAACCGGAAGAGGAGGTGGGGAGTGGAGGGAATCAGCAACGAAGGATTCGTCGAGGTTGCGGTGGTTGAATACCCCGGAGGCGACCCGTCGGCTGCATCGGTGCTTGCCGAAATGGCGCACGTCGCCAATCGTCTGGCGCAGCAGCAACGACGGCCCTGCAAGCGGGTGCTGGTTACCCGCTGGATTGTGCCTGCCAGCAATACCGGCGTGCATCGCATTGCCGGTGCCGAAATGCTGGACGCGGCAATTCCCGCAGTGATCGCCTTGCCGGGCCAGGTCAGTTCCGGTGCGTCGCTGCGCGCCGAGGATGTCCTGCTGGACTGGTTGCGGGCCCACTACGACGGCGGCAGCCTGCTGGCCGCCGCAGGTGACGGGGTCAGTGTGCTGGCACGGGCGGGTCTGTTGACGGGGCGCACGGTGTCAGGCCCTGACCTCAACCGCCATCCGGCGCTGCAGGTGCAGGTCGGCAGCTGGGCACCCAGTGAGCGTGCACTCGTCGATGATGGCGATCTGCTCACCGTGGGCGGGGCCCAGGCCTGGCGCTTCCTCGGTCTGCGCCTGCTGTACCGGCTGCACGGCCAGGGCGTGGCCAGCGCGGTGGCACAGCAGTTGGGGATAGTGGTGCCGGTGGGGATCCAGCAGGATCTCGAGCGATTCAGTGCCAACTTCGCCCATGGTGACCGTGACGTGTTGAAGGCGCAGCGCTGGCTGCATACCACGGCTGCACGTGGGGCGACGCTGGGAGCAATCTGTGAGATCTCCGGCCTGGAACCGCGGACCCTGCAACGCCGTTTCCTGAAGGCGACCGGGCTGCGGCCCATCGAGTACTGCCAGCGACTGCGCGTGGCCAAGGCGCAGACGTTGCTGCAGCAGGGCGCCAGCA
This sequence comes from Stenotrophomonas sp. MYb57, assembly GCF_002966815.1. Classification (NCBI taxonomy): domain Bacteria; kingdom Pseudomonadati; phylum Pseudomonadota; class Gammaproteobacteria; order Lysobacterales; family Lysobacteraceae; genus Stenotrophomonas; species Stenotrophomonas sp. MYb57. The sequence continues at coordinate 2,855,806 of NZ_CP023271.1, read as the reverse complement.
TCGACGAAGTTGCCTGGGGGGTGGGCTACGCTGATCAGAGCGCATTCCGCCGGCTGTTCCTGCGCATCGTCGGCATGACGCCCGCCAACTATCGTCGCCACGTCAGCAATAAACGCCGCGACCGTCCGCTGACGCCTGCCGTGGCCGGCAGTCTGCGAGGGCTGCGCGCCTCGCCAGGCACGCAGCTGGGGCGCAACGCCGCTTGATGAACGCTGTTGGATGCGTCGTGCTTGCATCGCAGGCACGACGCTTTGACCATGCGGGTCTGTGCAGGCGAGAGCGGGTGAGCTGATGTCGAGTGTTGGGCCGGTGCCGATGCCGGTGGTGTTGATCCTGATCTTCCTGTTGCTGGCGATGGCCATTGCGCGGTTCTGGTCGCGTGCTGAGCCTGGCCAGGCTCGGCCACCTGCAGCCGGGATGGTGCTGGACATGCTGCTGGTTGGCCTGCTGTGTGGCCGGCTGTCCTTTGTTGCCGCGCATTTCAGCCTTTATCGTGAAGCTCCCTGGAGCGTGCTGCAGATTGCCGATGGTGGGTATCACCTGCCCGTTGTGATTGGCGCTGGATTTGCCTGGGCGCTGTGGCGACTGCGCAGGCATCGCGCGTTGAGGGCGCCGGTGCTGGCAGGTGCGCTGGCCGGACTGCTGCTGTGGGGCGGTGCAAGCCAGGGGCTCGCGTACTGGCAGGCAAAGCAGATGCCGCTGCCGACACTGCTGGTAGTCGACCTGCAGGGCAGGGCGATCGACCTGCAGCAGTTTCACGGCAGGCCGCTCGTGCTGAATCTGTGGGCCAGCTGGTGCGGCCCGTGTCGCCGGGAGATGCCGGTACTGGCGACGGCCCAGCAGGAGCATGCCGATATCCAGTTCGTCTTCCTCAACCAGGGCGAGACCCTTGCCGAGGTCCAGACCTTTCTAGCCGCTGAACACATCTCGCTGGGCAACGTCCTGCTGGATGAGTCATCGGCTGCCTCTACCTCGCTGGACGTCCGGGCTTTCCCCTCCACGCTCTTCTTCGACGCGCAGGGGCGGTTGCAGGAACTGCATCTCGGCGAACTGACGCAGGCCGGTCTTGAACACAAACTGCGCCGGCTGCGGTAGCCTGCGCTGGCATCCCACTACGGAGTTTCCATGTTGTCGATTTCCCCGCGCATCGCGCATACGCTGATGCTGCCGGCCATGCTGGCGCTGGCTGCCTGCAGCCAGGCACAGACCCCGCCGGGCAAGGATGCCGCTGCACCGGCAACGGCTTCGGCAACGGCAGCCGCCAGGAAGGGTGAGTTGCCAGCTGTCCTGAAGGGCATCGAGAAGCATGGCTTCGAGGTGGTCTCCGAATTCGACGCGCCGGGCGGCCTGCGCGGCTTTGCCGGCATGGTTGGTGGCCAGCAGCCGGCGGCGGCTTACGTGACCGCCGATGGCAAGCATGTGCTGGTGGGTAGCCTGTTCGACGCCGAGGGCAACGAAGTTGCAGCCGAGACGCTGGAGAAGCTGGTTGCCGCGCCGATGTCGGCCAAGATGTGGAGCAAGCTGGAGGCCAGTGCCTGGGTACGCGATGGCAAGGCCGATGCGCCGCGCGTGGTGTACACCTTCAGTGATGCCAACTGTCCTTACTGCCACAAGTTCTGGGAGGCGGCACGGCCCTGGGTGGACGCAGGAAAGGTGCAGTTGCGCCACATCATGGTCGGCGTGATCCGCGAAGACAGTCCGGCCAAGGCGGCGGCGATCATGGCCGCGCGCGATCCCAGTGCGGCACTGCTGGAGAACGAGCATCAGTTCGATCGCGGTGGCATCAAGCCGCTGCCCAGCATCAGCCGGGACATCGCAGCCAAACTGGATGCCAACCAGGTGCTGATGGTGGAGATGGGCTTCCAGGGTACGCCCGGCATCCTGTTCCAGGATGCGCAGGGCCAGGTGCAGCGACGTGCCGGCCTTCCGCAGGGCAACGATCTGCAGGCGGTACTCGGCCCACGCTGAGGCCCCCGGGCTGCTGAACCGAGTGACAGGCCCACATGGCGACATGTGGGCCTGTTGCTTTCTGCGACAGTCCCGGCGAAGAGGGCTGCGCACGTCACGAACAGATGTCACGTCTGAATCGTGACTGACATCAAGCATTTCGCTTTGATCCCAATCAAGGCCAAAAACGACAGTCGAACTAGCCTTGGCGCATGGAATACAGCGTCACTGCGCTATGGATGCCGCACACGTCATGCCCTCGAGAGGGCGTGCTCGCAATGCCATTCACGACACTCTCACCCAGCGCTTGTTACCCAGACCCCTGCGGTCGCCACCCCTTCGGCAGCGCTGCCGCAGTGGAAGCGACTCCGGCGCTGTCCGGGCAGGTGGGGCAATGTCATCGCCCTGTTGCCTGCATCGCGCAGGCTGGCGACGGTCGTCGACGCAGTACCCGCATTTCCAGCAACGGCTCGTTGAGGTCGGGGCGGCGCACGCGCGCTGCTCGGCCGCGCGGCGGAAGTTCCAGTCCGGGGAGGATGCAATGCGCTTGGCGGTACTGAGTATGGGGTGCCTGACGGCGATGGCAGCGATGCCGTTGCACGCACAGGAGGATGCGCAGGCATTGCGTCGGGAGATCGACGCGATGCGGCAGACGCTGCAGGGCATGCAGCAGCGTCTGGACCAGCTTGAACGACGCGAAGAGCGTGCGGCTGCGGCTCCCGTTGTACTGCCGACGCCGACGTCCACTGCATCGCAGGCGACCACGACGGTGTCAACCGCCAGCGGCATCCTGCACCCGACCCAGGTTCCCGGCGTGTCGCCGACCGTGCTGCCACAGCGTGAGTCGGTGGCCGATCCGTCAACGGCGGCCTCGCGCCCGGACAGCGCCGCCGGCCCGACCGATCCGGACCTGAAAGGCTTCTTCGCCATTCCCGGCACCGACACCGTGATCCGCATCGGTGGCTATGCCAAGCTCGATGCGATTGCGGATTCGCGCGGCGCAGGGGACGAGGATCAGTTCATTCCCTCGTCGATGCCGGTGGGCGGCAGCCATCGCGATGTTTCGAGCTTCAACATCCACGCCAAGCAGACGCGTTTCAGTTTCGAGGCGCGGCGGCCGACCACCCATGGCAACCTGCGCTTCTATCTGGAGAATGACTTCTTCGGCAGCAGCGATGGCTATCAGTTCCGCCTGCGCCATGCCTATGGCCAGCTTGGCAACACGTATGCGGGTTACGGGTATTCCAGCTTCATGGACCCGGACAGCCTGCCCGACACGCTGGATTTTGCCGGACCCGGCGGCGCCGGTTACCTGCTGGTGGCCGGCATCCATCACAGCTTTGCACTGGGCAAGGGCAACACCCTGACCCTGGCCGCCGAAGACCCGGACACCGAGCTGGCCGGCGCCAGCGATGCGATGGCGGCGGTCAATCGATTGCCGGATGTGAGTGCCATCGCGCGCATGGAGCGTGACTGGGGCCACCTGCAACTGGGCGTCGTGGCGCGCAATCTGGCCTACGACGGCGATGCCCGCCGTGACCGCGTCTTTGCCGGTGGCGCGCAGCTCAGTGGCTCGGCCTCGGTGGGGGAACGCGATCTGTTGCTGTTCGGCGCGCTGGGCGGCCGCGGCCTGAGCCGCTATACCGCCGATCTCACCGGTTCCGGTCTTGACGCCGTGGTAGGTGCCGATGGACGCATCGATGCGCTGGACCTGCACGGTGGCTTCGTCGGCTATACCCACTACTGGTCGGATCTGTGGCGCTCGAACCTGATCTACGGTCAGCTGACACTCGAGCGCAATGCGGCGCTGCCGAGTGATGCATTCCGGCAAAGCCGCTATGGCGTGTTCAACCTGATCTGGAGCCCGGCACCGTCGTGGACGATGGGCATGGAACTGCTGTACGGCCGCCTGCAGCAGCAGAGCGGAGCGCGCGGCGACACGGTCCGGGTGCAGGGCAGCCTGCAATACAACTTCATCAAGTAGGCGCCAGCGGCAGCACGCCAGCGTAGCCATTCCCCACGCCCGGGTTCACCGGGCCCATGCCAGGTACAGGAGATTGTCATGGCAGAAGCAAAGAAAATCGGGGTGGTCGGAGCCACCTTCCTCGTCGCCGGCAACATGATGGGCTCAGGGGTGTTCCTGCTGCCCTCCAGCCTGGCCAAGATCGGTACCGCCTCGATATGGGGGTGGCTGATCACCACAGCCGGTGCGCTGCTGCTGGCTTTCGTGTTCGCCAAACTCGGCAAGCTGGCGCCCAAAGCGGGTGGCCCGTATGCGTATGCACGCGATTGGTTCGGTCCCTACATGGGCTTCCAGACCAACACCATCTACTGGTTCGCCAACTGGATCGGCAACGTTGCCATTCCCATCGCGGCGGTGGGCTACTTCAGCTACTTCTTCCCGATCCTGTCCGAGCCGCTGGTGCGCTGCATCGCGGTGCTGATCCTGGTGTGGGCGCTGAGCTTTGCCAACATGATCGGACCGGCGTTCGTCAGCCGCGTGCAGACGGTCACCACCAGCTTCGCGCTGGTGCCGATCCTGGGTATCGCCATCTTCGGCTGGTTCTTCTTCGATGCCGACATCTTCAAGGGGGCCTACAACGTTTCCGGCGAGTCGAACTTCGGTGCGATTTCCAGTGCTGCGGCACTGACCCTGTGGGCCTTCATCGGCGTCGAGTCGGCCTCGGTCACGGCCGGCGTGGTTGAAAACCCGGAGAAGAACGTGGCCCGCGCCACCCTGGCCGGTGTGTTCCTGGCCGCCATCGCCTACATCGCCAGCTCGTCGGTGATCATGGGCATGGTGCCCAACGGCGAGCTGCAGGTGTCTGACGCGCCGTTTGCACTGGCGGCGGCCAAGGCCGTCGGGGGCTGGGGTGGTGCGCTGGTCAGCCTGTGCGCCTTCATCGGCGCCGCAGGTTCGCTGGGCGGCTGGATCCTGCTGACCGCGCAGAGCGCCAAGGCGGCCTCCGATGATGGCCTGTTCCCGAGCATCTTCAGCAAGACCAACAAGGACGACGTGCCGGTCAAGGGCGTGCTGATCGTGGCCGTGCTGATGACCCTGGCGGTGCTGGTGACCTCCACCTCGAAGACGGCCTCGGCCCAGTTCGACGTGATCACTTCGGCGGCGGTCGTACTGACGCTGCTGCCGTACATCTATTCGTGCGTGGCCTGCTACTTCGTGGTGGAGCGGTCGCACACGCTGGTGCACACCGGTGCGTTCTGGACCCTGACCAGCCTGACGGTGGTGTACTGCCTGTGGGCGATCTACGGCTCGTCGGGAACGATCGTGCAGTACGCCTTCCTGTTCGTGCTGTTCATCACTGTGTTCTATCCCTTCTTCAGCGAGGAGCGTCGCCAGCAGCGGCAGCGTTCCCGCGAGGCGGCGGCAATTTCGTCCGGCGCCCAGCGTTCCTGAGTTAGACAAGGAGAATCAACGTGTATTTCAAGTCCCTGGATTATCCGGTCATCGTCATTGACGGTGACTACGACTCGCCGCGCATCGGCGGCATCCTCATCCGTGCGCTGGTGGAAGAGCTGCGCAGCAATGACCAGCGCGTGCTGTGCGGCCTGAACCTGGACGATGCCCGTGCCGGCGCCCGTACCTATGTAGCCGCTTCGGCGGTGCTGATCTCGATCGACGGCAGCGAGGAGGTCGATGGCGAGTTCCAGCGCCTGACCGCCTTCCTGCGCGAGCAGAGTGCGCGCCGGGCCAACCTGCCGGTGTTCCTGTATGGCGAGCGCCGTACCATCGAGAAGGTGCCGAGCAAGCTGCTCAAGTACATCCACGGCTTCATCTTCCTGTTCGAAGACACCAAGAGCTTCATCTCGCGTCAGGTGATGCGTGCGGCCGAAGACTACATGCAGAACCTGCTGCCGCCGTTCTTCAAGGCGCTGATCCACCACGCGGCCGAGTCGAACTATTCCTGGCATACGCCGGGCCATGCCGGCGGCGTGGCTTTCACCAAGTCACCGGTCGGGCGCGCCTTCCACCAGTTCTATGGTGAGAACACGCTGCGCAGCGATCTGTCGATTTCGGTGCCGGAGCTGGGCTCGCTGCTGGATCACACCGGCCCGATCAAGGAGGCCGAGGACGAGGCCGCGCGCAACTTCGGCGCCGACCACACCTTCTTCGTCACCAACGGTACGTCGACGGCCAACAAGATCGTGTGGCATGGCACCGTGGCCCGCGGCGACGTGGTGTTCGTCGACCGCAACTGCCACAAGTCGCTGCTGCATTCGCTGATCATGACCGGCGCGGTGCCGGTGTACTTCACGCCCAGCCGCAATGCGCACGGCATCATCGGCCCGATCAGCCTGGACCAGTTCACCCCGGAAGCCCTGCAGCAGAGCATCGCGGCCAATCCGCTGGCCAGCCAGGCCTACCAGGCCGGTTCCAAACCGCGTATCGCGGTGGTGACCAACTCGACCTACGACGGCCTGTGCTACAACGCCGAGAAAATCGCCGAGGAGATCGGCAGCGCGGTCGACTTCCTGCATTTCGATGAGGCTTGGTACGCGTATGCCGCGTTCCATCCGTTCTACGAGAACCACTACGGCATGGCCAAGGGCAAGCCGCGCGAGCAGGACGCGATCATCTTCACCACTCATTCCACGCACAAGCTGTTGGCCGCGTTCTCGCAGGCCTCGATGATCCACGTGCGCAATTCGGCCAGCCGCGACCTGGACGCCGAACGCTTCAACGAATCATTCATGATGCATACCTCGACCAGCCCGCATTACGGCGTGATCGCGGCGTGTGATGTTGCCTCGAAGATGATGGAAGGGGATGCGGGGCGTTCGCTGGTGCAGGAAATGCATGACGAGGCGATCGCCTTCCGCAGGGCGATGCTGCATGTACGCGACGATCTGGGCCGCGATGACTGGTGGTTCAGCGTATGGCAACCGACAAAGGTCGAGCGCAGCCTGGACAAGGGCGATACACCGGCACCGCTGGTCGCCAAGCGCGAGGAGTGGTACCTGCAGCCCGATGCGCATTGGCACGGGTTCGAGAACCTGGTCGATGACTATGTGCTGATCGATCCGATCAAGGTGACCCTGTTGACGCCGGGGCTGTCGATGGACGGCAGCATGGGCAAGCTGGGCATCCCGGCTGCGGTGCTGAGCAAGTTCCTGTGGGGCCGCGGCATCACCGTGGAGAAGACCAACCTGTATTCGGTGCTGTTCCTGTTCTCGATGGGCATCACCAAGGGCAAGTGGAGCACGCTGGTTACCGAGCTGATGGCGTTCAAGGAGCTGTACGACCGCAACGCGCCGCTGACCCAGGCGCTGCCGTCGCTGGCCGCCGACTATCCCCATGCCTATGCCGGCTGGGGCCTGCGTGACCTGTGCGACGCATTGCATGCGTTCAACCAGGAGTTCGCCGTGGCCAAGGTAATGCGTGAGATGTACGTGGACCTGCCGACGCCGGTGATGACCCCGGCCGATGCCTACAACCATCTCGTGAAGGGCGAGATCGAGCGGGTCGACATCGAGCAGATCAGCGGCCGCATCGCTGCGACGATGCTGGTGCCGTATCCGCCGGGCATCCCGACGATCATGCCGGGCGAGCGCTTCGGCGACCGCGACGAACCGATCATCCAGTCGCTGCGCATCGCCCGCGAGCAGAACGCGCGTTTCCCGGGCTTCGAGTCGGATGTGCATGGCCTTATCATCGAGCGCGATGGCGACGTGCCGTCCTACAAGGTGGAGGTGCTGAAGGCCTGAGCCGGTACGGTCGGCCCTTCGGCGGACGATGGATACCGCGCGCGAGCAACGCATCCTGAAGTTCTCGATCGGGGTCACCGTGGCGGTCAGCGCGGTCGGCTTCATCGGTGGCCTGCTGGTGGGATCGCAGGCCATCCTGTTCGACGGCATCTACAGCCTGGTCGACGTAGCCCTGACCCTGGTGTCGTTGTCGGTGCTGCGGCTGGTGGCGCGGGAGCACAGCCCGCGGTTCCAGTACGGCTATTGGCACCTGGAGCCGATGGTCGAGGCGCTGGGCGGGGTGATCCTGTCGCTGGCCTGCGTGTATGCGCTGGCCAACGCGGTGATCGGCTTGACCACCGGCGGGCACGAAGTGAAGTTCGGACCGGCGCTGTGGTGGGCGGCGCTGCTGAGTGCCAGCAACCTGGGCATGGCCGCGTTCGTGGCCCAGCGGGCCCGCAGGCTGCAGTCGGCATTGCTGTGGCTGGATGTGCGCGGCTGGTTGCTGGGGGGCTTGATGAGCCTGGCGGTGGTGCTGGCCTTCGTATTGGCGCTGGTGCTGCATGGTGGCCAGTGGCACCACTGGGTGCCCTATCTGGATTCGATCGTACTGGCGTTGATCAGCCTGGCGGTGTTGCCGGTGCCGGCGCGCAGTGCGTGGAAGGCCATGCGTGAAGTGCTGCAGGTGGCGCCCGATGACCTGGACGAGCGCGTGCAGCAGGTGATGCAGGCATTCGTGGCCGAGCATGGCTATGCCGGCTTCACCAGCCATGTAGCGAAGATGGGGCGGATGCGCTTCATCGAGATCCACATCCTGACGTCGCCGTCTACGCCGCTGGGCACGGTGGGTGAGGTGGATGCGATGCGCGATGAGATTGCAGTGCGGTTGGACGCGCGAAGCAGCACGTTCTGGCTGACGATCGATTTCACCGCGGATCCGGCGTGGACCTGATCCTTCCGATCGTTGCGTGCGTTGGACCGCTCTGTTGCATGCAATTGGTTTGACCTCAACAGCAGTTGAGGTCGCAGACTGCATCGCATTCCCCACAAGGCATGCGGTATGAACCTGCTGACCACCCCGGACTTCAGCCATGGCCTGCTGGATCTGTTCGATCCGCCCGGCCTGCACGATCCCAGTGCCAACGGATATTCGCATGTGGCGGTGGTGCGACTGCCAGCGCGTGTGATCCATATCGCCGGACAGGGAGGCGAGGACGACCAGGGAAGCCTGTCGCCGAGCTTCGAGGAGCAGGTGTCGCAGGCACTGGACAATCTGCAGACCGCGCTGCGGTCGGCGCATGCGGATCTGGCCGATGTTGCACGACTGCGGATCCTGGTGGTCGACCACGACGAGGATCGCCTGGGCATCATCGCCCGCCAGGTGCGGCGACGTTGGGCCAATCGCGCAGCGCCGACCTGCACGTTGATTCCGGTGCCGCGGCTGGCGTTGGACGGAATGCTGTTCGAGATCGAGGCAGAGGCCTACAGCGCTTAGCGCAGGTAGTACTCCACCGGCACCACCAGTTCCTGCGGAGCTGGCAGTTCTTCTGGAATCCGGGGCAGAGGCTGCGCGCGGCGGAATGTCTGCAGCGCGCTTTCATCCAGCATCGGCTGTCCACTGGACTGTTCCATACGCAATGCCCGCAGGTGGCCGTCGCGGTCGATGCTGGCCCTGACCCATGCGGTGCCCTGCTGGCGCCGCGACCTCGCTACGGCGGGGTAATAGCGGTAACGCTCCAGCCGCGCCATCAGACGGGCTTCCCACTGGTCGCTGGCGGCGCCGGCCTGGAAGTCCGCCGGTGGTGCGTCCGGAGCGGGCGGTGCGGCCGTGATCGATGCCGGTGCGGAACGGGCATCGGTCGCGGCCGCAGGTGGGGCCACGGGCAAGGGCTGGTGGCCGTCGCCATTCTTCTCGCTGGCGGCGAGGTTGCCTTCGGGTGCCGCCGTGGCCCGCGGTGGTGGAGGTGTTTTCCGCGCTTCGGCTGCCCGCGATTGCTGGGCCTGGCTGAGGCGTTCGGACTGCAGTTCTTCCACCGGCTGCGGCGGCGTGGCTGGCGCCAGCAGGCGCAGGCTGATGCGCACGTCCTGTTCGGGAGGCGGTGGCAGCGGCGGAGTGGACACCCAGTGGACGAACAGCAGCAACGGCAGCAGGTGCAGGCCGATGCTGATCGTCACCGCTTGCCAGTGCTGCCGACGCTCACTCATCGCCGACCACCCACAACAGATCAGCGTCATCTCTCGCCACATCTTCGTCGACTGAGGCCAGCGCGATCACCAGCGCTGGCGCAGAGGTTGGCAGATAACCGGGTACGCCCGTGCCACGCAGCACATGCCAGCGGCCGGCGACGAGCAGGGCGGGTGCCGGCGACTGCATCAGCACCCGTGCCATCCGCGTGTCGCGCGCGTGCTGAACGGCGAGCATGCCGTCGAGCATGGGCGCAGCGTCGGCGTGCTGGGCCAGCACCACTGCTGACAACCGTTGCCGCGCGCCGTCGGCCGGGAACACCACCTCGGGCGATGACGCCAGCAGCGTATTGACTTCAGCGCGCGACAGGTTGCTGCCCTGCAGGCGGATGCCGCTATCGGTGGCGATCTGTACCAGTCCGCCATAGCGTGTCCAAGGCCAGCGGGGATCCCAGTCCAGCAGTTCGGCCAGCCGTTGCGATTCTGCCCGGTTGCCCTTGTCCAGCCAGCGCTGCACACGCTGCAGTCGCGGCTGGCGTTCGCTTTCGATCATCTCCAGCACCAGCGCGCCCTGCGGGCGCTGCTGCTGCAATGCCTGCAGCAGCCAACGTTCGGCGTCATGGTCGGCATCGATATCGTGACGCTCGCCGAGCAGCACGCGCTCGGCGGCAGCAACCCGCTGCACGAAGGCAGCCTGGTCGAGCTCCTTGCCACTGGCCAGGTCGATCACCTTGCCGGGCATCGGCTGCGCGCCGGCTGCCGCCGCCAGCGCGATCAGACCCAGCCCCAGCCAGCGCCGGCTAGAACGCCACATTGACGCCCACCGAGACGGTACGGCCACGGCCGTTGCCGCGGTCCAGGATCGGGCTGAAGATGCTGTCGATGGAGGCGTTGTTGTCATAGGCCTTGTTCTGCAGGTTTTCGATGTTCAGCCACAGCGTGGTGTTGGCCTGTGGCTTGAAGCTGGCGTAGAAATCCAGCAGCACGCCGGTGCCGCCGGTCTTGCGGGTCTGGAAGAAGTCGTAACCCTCTTCGGTGGGGCCGGAGTACTCGGCGCGCACACCGGCCTGCAGGCGCTGCTGCCACCAGCGGCCGCCGACATCCAGCGTCCAGTAGCGGTCGGGCAGGGCGGTGATGTCTTCCAGGTTGACGAATTCGATGGCCGGCGCGCTGGTGCGCGAGCGGGTCCAGCTGAGGGTGGCGTGGTAGTGCTCGCTGGCGTAGTGCGCTTCCAGTTCCAGGCCGCGCATGCGCACCACGCCGGGATGGTTCATCCAGCGCGTGGTGGTGCTGAAGTCGTCCACCTCCAGACTGTCGGTCCACGCGTTGAGCTGCGGGTCGCTGTCGATCGGTACCACGAACGGTTCGACTTCCGGCAGATGCACGATCAGCAGGTACTGTGGCTTGATGTAATCGCGGATGCGGTTGTCGAAGCGGGTCAGGCGCAGCTGCACCAGGTCGCCGTCGACCAGCAGCGAGCTGGCGCTGAGGTTGGCGCCGAACTGCAGGTTGCGCGAACGCTCGCGGCGCAGGAAGGGGTTGGCGCCGACGCCGTCGGCATCGCTCATACCTTCCAGCGGGATCTTCTCGAAGAACATTTCCTGCACGCGCGGCGGCCGCGAGGTGCGCGAGACTTCGGCAAAGAGCTGCAGCCAGTCAGTGGCCTGCACCGACAGTGAGAGGCTGGGGCTGAGCGCATGCTGGGTGCGATCGACGTCGATGCCACCACCTCCGATCTCCAGGCATTGCCCAGGCACATCCGAGCAGGTGGGGACGTGGCCGCGGATGTTGTAGCGGTCCTGGCGCAGGCCCGCCGACAGTGCGTAGGTGTCGTACTGCAGCTCCAGCGTGGTGAACACGCTGTCGAGTTGGCTGCGCCCTTGTGGGTTGGCGCCACGCAGGGTGGGGGTATCGGCAACGAAGATGTCCGACTGGTGCTTGATGCCGGTGTTCCAGCGTGCCTGTACGGCGCCGAGGTCGAAACGGCTGGTGTTGTCCACGTTCCAGCTGCTCAGGCTGCTGTGGGTACGCCGGCCGATGTAGCTGGAATCTTCCACCGGCGGGTAGAACAGCCGGGTCTTGTTGGCGGCGAAACTGGCGCGCAGGTCGATCCACGGCGAGTAGGGCGTGTAGTGGTAGCTGGCGCGCTGGTTGCGGGCGGAAATCTGCCAGGGATAGTTGTGGTAGAAGTCGTTTTCATAGCGCATGTGGCTCAGGTCCAGGCGGTGCTGGTCGCTGGGCTGCAGGCGCGCCTTCAGCAGCCAGCTGCTGGGCTGCTGGCTGCCGGGGTCGGCATCGTTCTTCTGGCCATGGGACGTGGCGTATTCGCTGCTGCGGCTGCTGCTGGCGGCGGCCAACAGGCCGAACTGGCGATCGCCACCGTCTTCGCTGTGGCGCCAGGCACCGGCGAAGGTACGTCCGCTGCCATAGCCATTGTTGCCATGCCGATAGCCTGCACGCAGGCCCCAATCGCGGCCATCGGAGACCAGGTCTTCAATGTCCAGGGTGCGGAAGTTGGCACTGCCGGCCAGCGTGCCGGCACCCTCGCCACCACTGACCGCGCCGCGCTGTACGTCGACGCCTGCCAACAGGAACGGGTCCACGTAGGCGAACGGGCCGCCCGAACCATGGCCGGCGTTGTTGCGGAAGGTCTGGGTGACGCCGTCGATCATGGTGTTGACCCGGCCTGCGCCGGCCATGCCGCGGATGTTGACCTGCAGGCCGGGCTGGCTGCGCGAGTGGAAGCTGTGCGTGCCGGGCATCGAGCGCAGCAGGCTGTTGCCGTCCTGGCGCTCGGCCATGGCGACCCGCTCGCTGCCGATCTTCGGCGCGAAGCCATCCTGCGTGGCCGGAATGTACTGGCTGGCACCCGTGCCCGGTGTCGTGGCATGGGCAGTGCGCCCCTGCACGCGCAGCGGGCCGGTGTGGCGGCTACCGTCGCCGGTGCTGGCCGGCGCCGGTTCGAGGGTGGCACGGCGTGCATCGATGAAGCGCGCGCGCAGGCCACTGCCGGCCAGCAGCCGTGCCAATGCCTGGGTGTCGTCGAAGTCACCCTGCAGGGCGGGTGCGCTCTGGTTGGCTGGCATGGCACGGCCGATCACCAGATCGACGCCGCTGAGGCGGCTGTAGGCGTCCAGCGCGGTGACCAGCGGCTGTGCGGGAATATCGTAACGGCGGGTTGCGCTGGCCTGCGCCTGCGCGGTGGCAGCAAGCACGGGGGCGATACCGGCGCAGGCAAGAGACAGTGCAAGAACAAGGGGGCGGTGGGACAGCATCGTGGGCTCCAGGGAGTGACGCAGTGCGTCGTCACCCTGGGAAGACGCAGCGGTGGCCCGGATGTCAGGGTCGATGCGTTCAGCGTGCATCGGACGATGCCTTCGCCGGCAGCCACACCTGCAGGTTGGGCCCGATACGGACAACGCGCACGTGCAGTTCGGCGGCCAGCTGGTCGCGGCTGTGCGCGGCCGTATCCGCGTCGGCCAGCACCGTGACCGGCTGCCGCCGCAGTGCGTCGCCGGCGATCCAGGTGCGGCCGCCGTACCAGCGATCCAGATCCTGGACAACGTCAGCCAGCGGCGCGGAGACCCAGGCCAGCCGGCGTTCGCGCCATGCCAGCTGCGCCGGGGCTGCTGCAAGCGCGGCCGAGGGCGCCGTGCCATCGAAGCGCAGCTGCTGGCCGGCGGCCGCTTCGCTGCTGCCCGAGCCACTGTCCACGCGCACCTGGTGTTCGGTGACGGTCACTACGCTGGCATCGCCGTTGACCGCGATATCGAAGGCAGTACCCACCGCCGTGACCGTACCGTGCGGCGTATGCACCTGGAACGGACGGTCGCGATCAGGTGCGACCTGGAACCAGGCCTGGCCGTGCCGCAGCTGCAACGCACGCCGGTTGGCATCGATGCGCACGCCCAGTTCGCTGTCCGGCGAGAGCTGCAGGCGAGAACCGTCCTGCAGGCGCACCTCTTCGATTTCGCCTGATGCCGTGCGCAGTGTCTGTTCCGGCGGGAGGGCGTTGTGCCGGGTGTAGAGGCCGAGCGCACACAGCAGCAGCACGGCGATGCCGGCTTCGCGCAGGCGCCGGCGCTGGCGACGCTGCTGTTGCCGTTGCAGGCTTGGCAGTGCTGCACCGGCCTGCCACAGCCGCAACAGGTGCTGGTACTGCGCCGCGTGGCGTGGATCGGCCTCGTACCACTGGGTGAAGGCAGCTTCGTCGCGCTGTTCGTCGTGCGCATGCAGCCACCAGCGCGCTGCCTCGCGGGCAATCGGATCCTGGCTCATGCGGTCGGCACCTGCTGCAGGGCCACCAGCGCGCGCAGCAGATGGCCATGCGCGGTCTGCCGGCTGATGCCAAGCTGGCGGCCGATGTCGGCAAGGCCGAGCTGTTCGACGCGCGCCAGCAGGAACACCTCGCGCGAGCGCGGCGGCAGGGCGGCGATGATCGCGTCTAGGTGACGCAGTTGTTCGGCATCGAGCAGGCGTTGCTCGGGCAACGGGGCGGGATCGGCGATGGCCTGCAGCTGCGCGTCGTCCAAGGCCTCTTCGCGACGCCGCTGGATCAGGCGATAGTGGTCGGCGATCAGGTTGTGGGCGACGCGATACAGGTAGGCGCGGCCATTGCCGAGCAGGCCGCTGGCGGCGACTTTGACGACACGCAGCCAGGTTTCCTGGACGACATCATCGGCGTCACTGCGTTGTGGGAGTTTGCGACGGACGTGGGCGTGCAGCGGCCGGTAATGGGCGGCGCACAGCTGCGCGACATCCGTCGATTCGACAGGCGTGGGCACGGGGCGGGCGAAGGCTGGGGAAGGGAACAGCCCGCGGCGGCAAGGGCAGCGGCATTACCTTACAGTAAAGGAGAATCATTTGCATCTACAGGCGGGGAGGCAGGGTGCCGAGCGGATGGGCGTTGGCGGGTGCAGAGAGCGCTACGGCGAGCGCGCAGCGTTGGCCATCTGCAGCAGCAGTCTGTGGGCAGGGAAAAGGCGCAGGGTGGAGTAGCGGGCGCGGTAGTAAGCATCCCAGTAGCTGGCGGCGCGTTGTCGGCAGAGGTCGAAGAAGGCGTGGTTCTCGCTGATGAGCGCGGCATAGCGCTGCAGGCCGGTGTGCCGCGCCTGGATCGCCACGGTCGATGCGATCTCGTCTACGTACTCACCCAGCAACGCGAGATGGAAGGCATGCACCCAGGGCATCGGCGAGGGCCCCAGCGTCTCGATCGCACGTTGCCGTACATGTCCGTCGCAGTGACGCGAGAGCAGGCAGAGGCAGAGGGCGCGCGTATCACCCTGCAGTTGGGATGCGAGCCGGAACAGGTCCGTGGCGTCGGCGTAGATACGATAAGGGAACCGCAGCAGTTCGCCTTCGATGATGAGGCTTCGTTCGCCATTGCCCGACAGGTTGTCGATCCGGCCCAGCCGTTGCTGAAGGTCGGTGCAGGTTGCCTGCAACACGCGGGGAACGTCGATCAACGCGACGGTTCCGCCAGCGTGATGCCGCGATAGTCGCAGTGGATCTGCAGGCTCTCCGTGGCGTTGGGGTGCAGATCGAAGCCGCACCGCTGCAGTGCATGCTTGGCCGCTGCAACGGCGTCGGCATGGCGGCTGACGCGCTGCTGCTGCCAGCGCAGTGGAGTGAACACGCCCAGCGGAAGCAGGCGCAGGCGCTGGCCGTGCAGGACCAGCGAGACATCCACATGACGCCCGTCCAGATCGTGGCCATTGGCGCCGAAGATGGCGTCGATCTCATCATGGCGATGCCGATAGCAGCAGCGGAACACGGCGATGCCCAGCCGCCGGACCACGCGCCGGAAGCCGCCCAGCTGTCCCTGGCTGCATTCGAAGCCGCGGGTGACCAGCAGACGCAGCGTGGACGGCAGCAGGGCCTGCGCGTCGAGCAGGCGCTGCAGAACCTCGGCCTCGACGATGACCTGTGACGCGGGCCAGCGTGGGGCAATGCGCAGGCCGTCGATGGTGCCGCGTGACAGTTTCAACATGCGTGAAGCTTCGCATGGGAGTGGGTAGCCGGGTAGTGCCGGCCGCTGGCCGGCACCTGGCGCGATGGTCAGAGATCGCGGTACTGGATCTGCGCGGCCAGCACGCGCAGGCCATCGGCAGTGCTGGAGAGGATGCGCTCCTCACCGATGCCCTTCTGCCGTTGCAGGCTGAAGCCTTCGGCGGCGGGCAGGCGTGCGGCGATGGCATCGATGCGTTGCAGCGCGTTGGGACCGTCACAGTCGAAATGGCCCCAGTGGATGCCGTTGTGCTGGATGGTCAGGCGGTAGTGCATGGGCGGGTCTCCGGCAGGTCGTGCAGCCACTGTTGGAACATCGCGGTCGCCGCGGCGGCGAGAGGCCCGCCGTAGCGACGGGCCTGCGCGCGCAGGTCGATGGGATCGATGCCGGCCGCGGCCAGTTCCAGCGCGTGGCCGATCAGCCAGCGCTCGAACTGGCGCGCATCCAGTTCGGGATGGCATTGCAGGGCGAGTGCATGGTGGCCGATGGCGAAGGCCTGGTGGCGACAGGCGGCCGTACTGGCGAGGCGGCGTGCGCCCTCCGGCAGTTCGAAGGCTTCACCATGCCAGTGCAGCACCGGGATGCCCTGTAATGCCTGCAAAGGCGAGCGCTGGCCTTCATCGGTGAGCAGCAGCGGTGCGAAACCAATTTCCTTGCCGCCGGTGGGGGCAACGACCGCATGCAGTGCGCGCGCCATCAACTGGGCGCCCAGGCAGATGCCCAGCGTCGGCCGCTGTTGCTGCAGGCGACGCTGCAGCAACGCGATGCTGTCGGCGAGGAACGGGTAGGCCGCTCCATCGTTGACGCTGATCGGGCCACCCAGCACCACAAGCAGATCGGCATCTTGGGCAGCATCGAGTGCATCCACGCCGGCTTGCAGTGCATGTACCTGCCATCCCTGCGCGAGCAGCAGCGGATGCAGGGTGCCAAGATCTTCAAAGGCCACGTGCTGCAGGGCAACGGCGCGCTTCATGCCGGTGCTCCCGGGGCGGGCCAGTAGAAGCTGTCGGGCGTGGAGCGTGCACCGAAGATCGCCTGGCCAACGCGGACGACGGTGGCACCTTCCTCGATGGCGACTTCAAAATCACCGGACATGCCCATCGACAGCTGCGACAGGTCCAGGCCTGCCGGCGCCGTCTGCTGAAGCTGGTCGCGCAGCTCGCGCAGGCGCACGAAGCAGGCGCGTACGCGTTCCACCTCGGGGGTGAAGATGGCGAGGGTCATCAGGCCACGCACGCGCAGGCGGTCGAAGGCGGGCAGCTGCTGCACGAAGTCGGCCACCGCCGCCGGCTCCAGGCCGTATTTGCTGGGCTCGGCCGAGGTGTTGACCTGTACGAACACATCCAGCGTACGGTCCTCCAGCAGCAGCCGCTGCTGCAGCGCCTCGGCGACGCGCAGGCTGTCCAGTGCCTGGAACTCGCTGGCGAAGCGTGCGACGTACCGGGCCTTGTTGGTCTGCAGGTGGCCAATGACCGACCAGTGCACGCCAAGGTCAGCCATGGCCTCGGCCTTGCGCTGCGCCTCCTGCACCTTGTTTTCGCCCAGCTGGTGGCAACCGGCGGCTACGGCCATGCGGATGCGTGCTTCATCGACGGTCTTGCTGACCGGTAGCAGGCGCACGCTGGCCGGATCACGACCGGCGCGGGCACAGGCGCTGGCGATGCGCTGGTGCACGGTGGCGAGATTGGCGGCGATCTGTTCGACGGACTGGGCGACGGGCCAGTCGGCGGCGGCGAGGGACATGGGGCACCTCCGGTGCGGGGTGGCCAGGGTGGGATACACTGGCACAGGACAAGAGATAGTTTGGCATAGGACAAAATGAAAATCACCGGGAACAGCGCCGAAGCGATCTTCGACAGCATCCGCGAGGGCATCGGTAGCGGCCATCTGGCGGCCGGCAGCGTGCTGCCGCCGGTGCGGGATCTGGCCGATCGACTGGGGGTCAACCGCAATACCGTAGCCGCTGCCTACAAGCGGCTGGACGCGGCGGGCCTGGCCAGTACGGCGGGACGCCGCGGCACTGTGGTGCGCGGCCTGCCGGCGACGATGGCACGCGAGGGCAGTGCACCGGGATTGGCCCTGCACGATCTGGCCGGCGGCAATCCGGATCCGCGCTGCCTGCCCAGCCTGCGGGTGGCTGCGACGTCCTCGCGCTTGTATGGGGTGGAGACGGTTGATCCACGCATGCAACGCCTGGCACGGGCCTCGCTGGATGCCGATTGCCCGCCGGGCTATGCGCTGGAACTGAGCCACGGCGCGGTCGATGGCATCGAGCGCCTGCTGTCGGCGTGGCTGCTGCCGGGGGACCGCATCGCGGTGGAGGATCCCTGTTTCCTGGGCAGCCTCAATGTCCTCGGTGCGGCCGGACACGTGCCGTTGCCGGTGGCGGTGGATACGCACGGCATGCAGGTGGAATCACTGCGGCAGGCGTTGGATGCGGGTGCACGCGCGGTGCTGCTGACCCCACGCGCGCACAATCCCACCGGTGCCAGCCTGGATGCGAAGCGTGCGCGTGCGCTACGCCAGTTGCTGGCCGGGTATCCGCAGGTGGCGGTGCTGATCGACGATCACTACGCGCTGCTCTCGCAGCAGAGCTATCACTCGGTGCTGCCGATGGACGGTCGGCGTTGGGCGCTGCTGCGTTCGTTGTCCAAGGCATTGGGCCCGGACCTGCGCGTGGCCTGGTTGGCCTGCGATGGGCAGACCGCGGTGCGCCTGCGCCTGCGCCTGGCGGCGGGCACCGGCTGGGTCAGCCATCTGCTGCAGGATGCAGCCAGTTCGGTATTGGAGTCGGCGCAGCAACGGGCGAAGGTGGCTGCCGCCGGTGAGCGCTACCAGCAGCGGCTGCAGGGTCTGCAGGCCCTGCTGCAGGCGCGCGGGCTGCCGACACCGATGCCGATGGAAGGCTTGAATCTGTGGCTGCCACTGCCGACCGACAGCACGCCGCAGGTGCTGGCGCTGGCGGCGCGTGGCTGGCATGTGCGTGGGGGTGAAGTCTTTGCGGTGTCTGCACCGGCGCATGGGTTGCGCATCACCTGTGCGGCACTCGGCCCGCCGCAGCAGCGTCGGTTGGCCGATGACCTGGCGGCGGTGATGCGCTGAGCGTGCGCGCTCAGGGCGCAGCGCTGGCGCCGGGGCGCACGTAGTAGGACTGGCCGCTGTCGTCGAGGAACACCAGCTCCGGCTTGCCCTGCCAGGAACTCAGCATGGCGCCGGTGTTGTTCTGGTGCTTGACCATCAGGCTGGCGCCGCGGTCCGGGTTGGCCACCACCTTGAAGACTTCGGTGGTGCCGGTGGCATCGTCAAGGGTCAGCAGGGCTTCGCCACCCCGGTCGCTGGTGCCGTAGCCGCCGCGCTCGGAGCCATCGGGGCCGAGCAGGATCAGGCCGGACAGGGCGGTGGCACGCGGCCCCTGCGGGCGGCCCCGGCTGAGGGGGTCGGGAACCGGGGCGCCAAGGATCACCCGCGGCTGGCCGCTGGCATCGTGGATGATCAGGCCGCGCGCTTCGATCACGCGGTGCGGTGACTGGCTGCGATGCAGGTTCCAGGCTGTCCAGCCGGAAACGAGCAACGCGAGCATGGCGACCACCAGGGTGGTCAGGGTCAGGGCACGAGCCATTGTGTATTCCTTCCTTGGACGTGGCCGACGATAGCGGAATCCGGTCGGCCGTGGCCAGTTCGGTGTGTGACGGTGTGTATCGTCAATGGAAGTCGCGGCTGTGGCTGCGCAGTCCCTGCAGCAGTTCGTCCAGGCAGTGCATGCGCTGCACGATCACATGCTGCACGCCATCCACGCGTTCCAGCCGGCCGTCGATCTGCATCAGCTGCGTATCTACCAGGATGTGGTGCTGGCGGTCGGCCAGATGTCGCCAGACCACGGCGTTGACCATGCCGGTTTCATCTTCCAGGGTAAGGAAGGTGACGCCGCTGGCGGTCTGCGGGCGCTGGCGCATGCGTACCAGGCCGGCGATGCGTACGCGCCGGCCATGGCCGTGGTTGGCCAGCTGCGCGGCATCCAGGCAGCCACGGGTTCGCAGCTGCGCACGCAGGAACGACATCGGATGGCGGCCGAGGGTGGTGCCGGTGCTGCGGTAATCGGCCTGCATGTCTTCCCAGGCGCTGGGCAGGGGCAGGGCCACGCGCGCTTCGGCGGTGGCGCGGGCCTGGTCGAACAACGGCAGGCGGTTCTCCACGCCGGAGATATCCCAGCGTGCGCGGTGGCGATGGCCGCTGAGGCCGCGCAGGGCGCCGGCATCGGCGAGCAGGCCCTGCTGGCGGCGATCCAGTGCGGTGCGCTGGCAGAGATCGCCGACATCGTCGAAGGGGCGTCGTGCGCGTTCACGCATGATGATCTGCGCGGCCGGTTCGCTGCAGCCATCGACCAGGCGCAGGCCGAGCCGGATTGCCGCCGCGCCCTTGCTGAAGTCCAGTGTGCAATCCCAGTCGCTGTGGCGCACGTCCACCGGCAGTACCGTGATGCCATGCCGGCGCGCATCCTGCAGCAGCTGGTCGGGGCTGTAGAAGCCCAGTGGCTGGCTGTTGATCAGGCTGGCGGTGAATGCAGCCGGGTGGTGGCACTTCAGCCAGCAGCTGGCATAGGTGAGCAGGGCGAAGCTGGCCGCGTGGCTTTCCGGAAAACCGTAGTCGCCGAAGCCCTTGATCTGCTCGAACAGGTGCTCGCCATATTCCAGACTGAAGCCGTTTTTCAACATGCCCGTCAGCAGCTTTTCGCGGTGCGGTTCCAGGCCGCCACGACGCTTCCAGGCGGCCATCGAACGGCGCAGTGCATCGGCTTCGCCTGCGGTGTAGCCAGCCGCGTCCACCGCCAACTGCATGACCTGTTCCTGGAACAGTGGCACGCCCAGTGTGCGCGCGAATACGCGGTCGAGCTGGGGGGGATAGAGTGGGTTGTCCGGATCGTTCAACGCATCCGGGCCTTGTTCGCGCAGGATCCGCCGACGTTCCAGGTAGGGATGCACCATGTCGCCCTGGATCGGGCCAGGGCGCACGATCGCCACCTCGATCACCAGGTCATAGAAATTACGCGGCTGCATGCGTGGCAGCATCGCCATCTGCGCGCGCGACTCGATCTGGAACACGCCGATGGTGTCGGCGGCGCAGATCATGTCGTAGGTCGGCTTGTCATCGTCCTCGATTGCATCCATGCGTCCTTCGTGCAGGCCGTGCTGCTGCAGCATCGCCAGGCATTTGCGGATGGCGGTGAGCATGCCCAGGGCAAGGCAGTCGACCTTCATCAGGCCGGTGGCGTCCAGGTCGTCCTTGTCCCACTGGATGACGGTGCGGTCGGCCATCGCCGCGTTCTCCACCGGCACCAGCGTCGACAGCGGATGCTCGGAAATCACGAAGCCGCCCGGATGCTGCGACAGATGGCGCGGAAAATCGATCAGCTCGGCGGTCAATGCCAGCAACCGACGCATCAACGGTGTTTCCGGATCGAAGCCGCGCTCGCGCAGGGTTTCCGGCAACGGAATGTTGCCGCCCCAATGGTCCATCGCCGCGCCCAGCTCGTTGACCTGGTCCATCGGCAGGCCCAGCGCACGGGCGACATCGCGGATCGCGCTGCGGCCACGGTAGCTGATCGCCACCGCCGTCAACGCGGCACGCTCGCGGCCATAGCGGTTGAATACGTACTGCAGTACTTCCTCGCGGCGCTCGTGCTCGAAGTCGATGTCGATGTCCGGTGGTTCATCACGCTCGGCGGAGATGAAGCGCTCGAACAGCAGGTTGCTGCGCGCTGGGTCGATCTCGGTCACACCCAGCACGAAGCACACCGCTGAATTGGCGGCCGAGCCACGGCCCTGGCAGAGGATGTCCTGGCTGCGGGCGAAGCGCACGATGTCCTGCACGGTGAGGAAATAGGAGGCGTACTGCTTCTGCTTGATCAGTGCCAGTTCGTGCTCGATCTGCTTGCGCTGGGCTGGCTCGATGCCCTTTTTCCAACGCCAGGGAATGCCGCGCTCGACCAGCACGCGCAGCCAGCTGTCCGGGTCGTGGCCTTCGGGCACCAGTTCGCGCGGGTAGGTGTATTTCAGCTGGTCCAGGGAGAAGTGGCAGCGTTCGGCGATGCACAGGGTTTCTGCCAGCAGGTCGGGCGGATACAGCTGGGCCAGTGCAGTGCGCGGGCGCAGATGGCGCTCGCCGTTGGCAAACAGGCGCCAGCCAGCCTCGGCCACGCTGCAGCGGTGGCGGATCGCGGTCAGCGTGTCCTGCAAGGCACGACGCCGGCGCACGTGCATGTGCACATCGCCACTGGCGACCAGCGGCAACTGGTGGCGCTCGCCGAAGGCCTGCAGCTGCTGCAGCCGGCGCGTGTCGTCGTGTTCGTGGTGCAGCTCCACGGCCAGCCACAGACGCTGCGGAAAACAACGGCGCAGCAGTTCCAGTTCGGTGGCCGCCGGTTGCCGGTCCAGCCACAGGCACAGCAGGCCCTCGGGCAGTCCCAGCAGATCCTCGCGCAGGCAGCGGTATCCGCCCTTGGCTGCCCGCCGGCGACAGGTGGTGATCAGCTGGCACAGCCCGGCATAAGCGGCCTGGTTGGTGCACAGCAGGGCCAGCTTGGGCCCGTCTTCAACCTGGAATTCGGCACCGACGATCAGCGCCACGCCGTGCGTCTTCGCCGCCTGCCATGCGCGCACGATGCCAGCCAACGAGCATTCGTCGGTGATGGCCAATGCGCGGTAACCCTGGCCGGCAGCGCGTGCGAACAGTTCCTCGGCGGTGGATGCGCCACGCTGGAAGCTGAAGGCCGACAGGCAGTGCAGTTCGGCGTATCCGGGCAGATCGGTGTGCATGGGGCTCAACCGAACCAGCCGTGCAGCATCCACGGCGCATGCGGATCATTGCGCGTGCGGAAGGCCCAGCCCCGCTGGCCCTGCGCAGTTTCCACCACGTAATAGTCGCGGCGTGCATCGGCCTGGTCCCACCAGCCCGATTCGATCCGTTCCGGCCCGGCGACGATGCGCAGGCGCGGATCGCGCAGCGGCTGTGGCGTCTCCAGCAGCCAGCCGGGGCGCAGCGGCCACCAAGCGGGTGGCTTGGCCGGTGGCTGGGTGCCACTGGCGCGTTCGGGGCGGTGGTCGGCCTGCACGGCCAGTGGCTGCACGGCGTCATCGCCGAGGCGGGCACGCAGGCGCTCGCGCAGCTGGGTCCATGGCATCGCCTGCGCCGGGCGGGTATCGAACAGGTCACGTGCGGCCGGCACGAACGGCGGCAGCTGCTCGGCCTGCAGGCGCAACGCACGGCTGCCGGCGGGCAGGGCGAAGGCTTCCATGCGGTTGCGTGCGATCTCGAACAGCAGCGCCGCATCGCGTTCGGGGGCCAGCAGGCCGATGGTCAGCACGCTGGCCGGCAGCAGGTCATGCTCGAAGTGCAGATCGAAACGCTGCACGCCACCATCGCGCGAACACAGGAATGCGGCCAGATCCAGCAGCAGGCGCCGCAGCGGGAACAGCAGGGCCTGGCTGGATTCGATCTCGTATTCGAATTCGATGCGCGCATCGAACCGGTCCGGCGGCTGGTAATAGCGCAGCGGCGCGTTGCCCAAACCGCGCACGGCATCCAGCTGCTGCAGTACCTCGGGGGCGAAGCGGCGGGCCAGGCTTTCGCGCGGCAGGTCGAAGGCCGCCCCCAGCGTGCGCAGACCGGAGCGTGCCAGCACGGTCACCGCATCAACGGGCAGGCCACTACGCGCCAGCGGCAGCTGTGCCAGTGCGGCGGGCAGCTGCTGCGCATCGATGCCAAGGCCATCGTGCACATTGGCCAGCACGCGCGCGGCATGCGGGTTGGGGGCAGCGACCAGGCGATGGCGGAAGCCCAGGTCGTGCAGGCCGTTGCGCAGGCGTTGTTCGATCGTCAGCCAATCGCCGAACAGGGCACGGCTGGCACCGATCTCCAGCACCAGCGCATGCGGAAAATCGAGGCTGACCAGCGAGCTGGTGGCATACAGCCAGCTGGCCAGCAACTGCCGGGTGTGCTGTTCGGCGCTGGGATCGTAGTCATGCAGCTGCAGGTCCTGCACCAGCACCTGCGCGGCCGACAGCAACATGCCCGGGCGCAGCCCCGCTGCCCGCGCGGCAGGGCTGACCGCACGCAGCACACGACGCTGCGCCGGCCCCTGCAGCAGTACCAGTGGCCGCTGTGGATCGGGCTGCAGGCGCAGCACGCTGTCCAGCGCCAGCTGCGGCAACAACAGGCAGGCCCAGTGCATGGCGCGGCCTCAGTGGGCGATGGCCAGCGGCAACGGCTGCGCCGGTGGCAGCCCGCCGCGGCACTTCAGCACCCGCACCTGGCCATGGTCGAGCTGCAGGCGCAGGCTGGCCGGGGAGGGGTTGCGGGCGGCGCGGGCCTCGCGGAACACGAAACCCAGGCACTGGCCGCTGTCGGCGGCAACCTGCAGGCGGCGCAGGGCACGATCGTCGGCCTGCTGCGGCCAGCACAGCACGGCGGCGCAGGCGGCAGAGCGCAGGCACTGCTCGGCCGCCCACAGCGCCTGCTTCGGTGCGGCGTGGATGATCTGCAGCTGGGCCAGGTCGAGCCCGGCGGCGGCCCATGCCGGGGCGTGCGGGCGATGGGGTGGGGCGACCAGCACGATCGGCCGTGGGTGCTGGCTCAGCTTTGCCAGCGCCGGCCAGACCAGGGCCAGTTCACCGACTCCAGGTGCGGCCTGCAGTACTTCGCACAGCCCGCTGGCTGGCCAGCCACCGCCGGGCAGGCGCGCGTCCAGCGCCGGGTGGCCACTGGCCAGATGGTCGCTGGCCTGCCCCTGGCGTGCCGGCCCGCGCCAGACCTGGCGGCCGTCCAGCAGGCGGTCGAGGGCGACGACGGCGCCCATCAGCCGGTCCTCCGGGGGAGGCGCCGGGCTGGCGGGAAGCGGCAGAAGTGGGCGGAAACGGCAGGCATGGAGCGAGTATCGACAGGCCGATATCAGGGGCTGAGACCGGACATGCTACTCGGCTTGTGAGTAATATTACTAATGAAATCGGAGGGCGGGGTTTCAGCTTGCTGAAGGAAATAAAGCATCCACGCATGGCGTGGATCTGCTGGGGAACGGGGGCCTGGATGCGGGAAAAGCGGTGCCGGCCAAGGTCGGCACCGCCCACCCTGGCCCGGCTATCGGGTCACGGGCGGACCGGCAGGGCCACCGGGCGCAGTGGCGCGGCGTCGCCGCCGCGGATCTTCAGCGGGCCACCGATGAAGGCGAACTCGTAGACCTTGTCGCGCGCCAGTTCATCCAGCGCCACCAGCTCGATGATCGGCGCGCCCTGCTGCGCCAGCAGGTAGGTGTGCAGGGGCACGTAGTCGTCGGACACTTCGGAAGGGAAGGTCTCGAAGCTGAGGTTGTCGGCGCCGACGATCATCGCGCCGCTGTCCTCCACCAGGAAACGCGCCGCATCCAGGCCCATGCCCGGCGGGTTGGCCATGTAGGCCTTGGGCTGTTCGAACAGGCGCATGCGACCGGTGCGGATCAGTACGATGTCGCCCTGCTGCAGCTGCACGTGCTGGCGCGCCAGCGCATCCTTCAGGTCCTGGCGGGTGACGCGGTAGCTGTCCGGCAGCATGTCCATGCCCTTGGCGCCGGCCACGTCGATCAGTACGCCACGGGCGATCAGCGGCGGGAATTTCTCGATGCCGGTGACGTTCCAGCCGCGGTCGCCGAGGTGCTTGTCGGCCTTGAAGCCATTCCAGATCTTTCCATGGATGCCGAAGTGGTTCAGCGCATCGATGTGGGTGCCGGTGTGGCTGTACATCGAGAACGCGGTGCCGGTGTAGCTGCGGGTGAGGTTCATCGTCTCGCCTACGCCCATCGGGTCGTCCATCACCGTGCCGCGCGGGGTGTGGGTCATCCAGAACTGGTAGTGCGGGTCGCCGGCATCCTGCCAGCTGGGCATGCCGACGTAGTACTCGGTGGCCAGATCGTAGGCTCTGCCGCCGCTGACCCGCGACAGGATCGCTGCGCGTGAGGCCTCGGTGATCAGGTTGAGGCGGCCGATCTCGTCCTTCGGCCCCCAGGGGCTGGTGCCGACCTGCTGGCCGGAGGGAACGCGTTCGTGCGCGGACACGGCGGTGGAAGCCGCGGCGCCGGCCAACAGCAGGGCCAGGGCGGTGCCCAGGGTACGTGGGGTCATGGGAATCTCCTTGAAGGTGGGGGAACGGTGCGGCTCAGGCCGCGACCAGCGGCGCCAGGGCCTGGCGCAGTTGCGGCAGCGGCAGGGTCTGCAGGCGCAGGCCGTTGCCGGTGATGACGGTGGGGATGGAGCGGATGCCGAGTGCGGCAGCTTCAGCGCGGTCGGCCTGCACGCGCTGGCGCACCTCATCGCTGCGCATCCGGTCGGCGAAGACGCCACGCCGATGCCCCAGCTGTTCGGCGATGTCCAGCAGCACCTCGACGTCACCGATGTTTCGGTGCTGGTGCAGGTGCGCCCACTGCACGGCATCGAACATCGCGCCGTGTGCGGCGTTGCCGCCGAGCATGCCGGCGGCCTGGCAGGCCAGTGCACCCAGCCAACCGGAAGGGTATTCGAAGTCCTGTGCCCGCATGCCGTCGATATCGATGCGCGCGCTGTCGTCATGCGCGGCGCAGTCGGCCCAGTGGCGCAGGATGATGGCCTTGGCGCGCGGCATCGAGCCGAATACCTCGATCATCTGTTCGCGCGAGTCCTGCAGCACGAAGCTGCGGTGGCGGACCTGGATGCCGAGTTCGACCGAGACCTGCTGCAGGCGCGGGGCCAGCACGAAGCACCAGCCGCAGACCACGTCATGAAAGAAATCGACCACCGGTGCAGTGGTGGTCAGCGAAGGAGAGGCGATCATCGGCCTGCCGTCCGTGAGAGGGGAGGCGGCAGAGTAGGCAGTGGCGCCGGGCCGAAACAGCACGCGGCGGGCAGCTCAGTTTTCGCTGGCGGTTACGAATCCAACCCGGCGCAGGCGGGCAGTTCGGCGTGCAGGAAATCGATGAAGGCGCGCACCTTCGGTTGCAGGTGGCGCGCGGTGGGGTAGACCGCGTAGACGAACCGCGGCGGATAGCGATGGTCGGGCAGCACCTGCTGCAGTTCGCCGCTGGCCAGTGCCGGTGCGGCCAGGAACGAGGGCAGCGCACCGATACCGAGGCCGGCGACCAGCAGGTCACGCAGCAGCAGACTGTTGTTGGCGGTGACCCGTGTCGGCAGGGTCACCGTGACCTGGCCATCGGGGCCGAGCAGCGGCCAGCTGCCGGGTGAATCGGACAGGCTGTAGCCAAGCACGCTGTGCGCCTGCAGTTCTTCCACCACCTGCGGTGCCGGATGGTGCTGCAGATAGGACGGTGCCGCGCACAGCACCTGCTGCAGCGAAGCCAGGCGGCGTGCGACCAGCCGCGAATCTTCCAGTTCGGCGCGGATGCGCAGGGATACATCGAACCCTTCGCCAACCGCATCAAGCAGACGGTCTTCCATCACCAGGTCCAGTGCAAGCTGCGGATGCTGCTGCAGGAAGCGTGGCAGCAATGGCGACAGCGTGCTCAGTGCGAATGACTGCGGTGCATTGACCCGCAGGCGCCCGCTCACTTCACCGCGCTGTTCGGCGATGCCGCGCTCCAGCGCGTCCAGCTCATCGAGCAGGCGGCAGCATTCGCGGTAATAGGCATGGCCGGTTTCGGTCAGGCTCATGCGGCGGGTGGTCCGCTGCAGCAGCACTACGCCCAGGTGCGTTTCCAGCGTGCGCAGCTGCTTGCTCAACCCGGCTGGCGACAGGCCCAGGTCTTCGGCAGCACGGGCGAGGCTGCCGCGTTCGACGATGCGGCGGAAGGCGCGCATCAAGGTGAAGGAATCCATGCCGGTCCAGGCCGCGATGAGGTCGACATTGTAGATCCACGCCAGACGTGGATCGCCCACCAAGGTAGGCATTCAACGTGAGCGGACGCGGGGTTGCGCTGTTTGTTCAAGCCTGTAGCCCGCATGCCGCGCCAGCATGCAGGCCCCTCACTGTTCAGAGCCAGCCATGAAGCACTGGATGCTCCGCCTGTATGCCCCGTTGTTCCTGCTGGGTTTTGTTGCCGCCGCCATCACCTGGGTCGGCCACTCCCACGGTGACCCGCTGTGGCTGCTTGCCTTGCTGGCTGTCGCCATCGCGGTGTCGTTCGCTGCCGAGCTGCTGTGGCCTTACGATCCGGCGTTCAACCACGACCAGGGTGACCGCCTGCGCGACGTCCTGCATGCGCTGGTCAATGAAAGCCTGAACCTGCTGTCGATCGCCACGGTGCCGATGCTGGCGGCAATCGTGCCCTGGCACGTCTGGCCGACGCAGTGGCCATTCGCGCTGCAGGTGCTGGTGGCGATCATCGCCGCTGACCTTGGCATCACCCTGGTGCACTACGCCAGCCATCGCATCGGCTGGTTGTGGCGGCTGCATGCGGTGCATCACAGCGTGACCCGCATGTATGGCTTCAATGGTTTGATGAAACACCCACTGCACCAGGCCGCCGAAGCGGTGGGCGGCGTACTGCCGCTGCTGCTGTTGGGCATGCCGATGCCGGTGGCCGCAGTGCTGGCGTTCGCCATCGCGATCCAGCTGCTGCTGCAGCATTCCAACGTGGACATGCGCCCGGGTGTGTTGGGCCGGATGATGGCATGGGCACCGCTGCACCGCTTCCACCACATCCGCTATGGCACTGCAGGTGATGTCAATTTCGGTTTGTTCTTCACCGTGTGGGACCACCTGCTGGGGACCGCGTTTGATGCACCGGGCTATCGGTTGCGGCAGCGTGATCTGGGCATCGGCAGCCAGCCGGACTATCCGCAGGCGTATTCCGCACAACTGCTGGCCCCCTTCCGCGCGCTGCCCCATGGCGAGGTGCCGGAACTTCCGGAAGGACTGCGCAGGCGCGGGTGATCGATGCGTCAGGCCGCGTGCAGCTGCAGGCCCTGCAGTTGCGCGGCACCGATGCCGAACATGCGGCGCAGGCTGCGCGAGAGGTGGGGAAGATCGGCGAAACCGGCGGCATGCGCGCTGTCGGTCAGGCTGTGCCCGCGCAGATGATGCGCCAGCGCACTGCGCAGCCGTTGCCACAGCACCCAACCGCGCAGGGTCACTGCCAGCTCGGACTGGAAGCGCCGATGCAGCTGGCTGGTCGACAGATGCGCGGCCTCGGCGATATCGGCGGCCGGCACCGGGCCGGGCAGGTGCTGGGTGATGCGGGCCAGCGCCGCCTGCACACGGCGGTCCAGGGGCTGTGGGCGGCTCAGTCGCGGCAGCCACTCGTGCAGCTGCGCAGCATTGCCGGGCAACGACTGCAGATGCTGCTGGATCTGTTCGAGGTCGGCATGTGCCGGTTCGAGGAACACCGTGCAGCCGTCAGCGGGCGCCGACAGGATCGCGTGCGATTGGAAGGAGCGCAGCCACAGCCGTTGGCCCTGCTGCTGCACGCCATCGATCTCGACCTGCCAAGGGTCGCCGTCGCTCAGCAGCAGCTGATGGGCGTAGTGCGCATGCGCGGCGCTGTCACCGGCGTGGCCCTGCAGCACGGCCACGTGTGCATCCAGCAGCAGGGTGCCATTCCAGGGTAGAGCGGAGGAGGACATGGAGGAATTGTAGATCCACGCCATGCGTGGATGACGTATGCCGCAAAGGTTCATGGGAAAAACATCCACGCATGGCGTGGATCTACTGCGCGCCGGAAATCTGTCGAAGGCGGGGTGGGTCCGGTTGCGGGGGCGTGAGCGCCATGGATGGCGCGACCGAGCCTCCATGGATGGATTCACGGCGTCCCCCGCAACCGGACCCACCCCGCCTACCCATAGGAGCCCAGCTTTTGCTTCTGCTGTTGCATTGGCCGTTGCCTCTACGGGTGCCGGGCGCAGCCCGGCCGCCACCTCACCGCCCCTGCGGGTCCGGCCGGTGGTGCACGTACTCGACCACGGTGCCATCGGGATGCACCGCATTGAACGCCGCACCGGTCGGTACCACCTGCAGCGGAAAGATGATCTCGGCGCCGGCGGCCACCAGCTTGTCGTGATAAGGCCGAACGTCGTCGACCAGCAACGTGCCCGTGGTCGACGTGAACGGCGCCAGCGCCTCGTCGCAGCCTTCGATCAGCAGGAACGCACCGACCATCGCCAGCCGCAGGCCCGCATCGGGAAACGGAAAGCCGGCATCGGCGACCACACCCTGCAGCTGCTCGTAGAAGGCCACGCTGCGTTCCAGTTCGCCGGGGGCGACGAACACCCGGATCAACACGCGCGGGCTGCGCTGGCTGGAGGTGTCACAGCGGTCGCGCCAGAGATGGTCGAAGTCGCGATGTACGGTCATGGGCTCGAATCGTCGCCGGGGAGAACCATTATCGGCAGCGCCGTGCAGCCCGTTGATGACCGCCGGTGATGGGCTGATAACCAGTCCGCACATCGCGCCTGTGACTTAGGTCCTGTTGACAGCGATGAACGCCCTCGCACACTCTTCACATGATGGGTCGCCCTGCGCGGCCCGGACAGGCAGGTTGTCACGCACGGGAGGAGGGTCCCGCGCGCAGACCGGCCCGTCCTCTGGCCTGCAAGGCGTTGCCCGGCAACGCATGCGCGGCATGACGCTGCACCCTTCGGCGGCACTTTCCCTGGACCGATTGCCTTGGCAACGGAATTACGCCCGCCGATGAAAACGTTTACAAAGCCGCTCGCCCTGTCCCTGGCCCTGTCTGCCGCACTGGCCACCCCGGCCTGGGCCGACTCCGCCGCCTTCACCGTGCTGACCCTGGAACAGGCGCCGACCGCGGACGCGATGCCGGCCCTGGCTGCCCAGTTGAAGACCCTGCAGGTGGATGCGGTCAGCGTTCGCCAGGTACAGCGCGGCATCGGCCAGGTCGATCCGCTGCAGCTGCTGGCCGATGGCCTGGGCTACCAGTACCGCTTCATCGCCGCCGGCAAGGATGACGGCCAGACCCAGCACGGCCAGGCCGTGTTGACCCGGCTGCCGATCGCCGCCGAATCCGGCCCCGACCAGCCGGGCCTGAACTACCTGCGCCTGGATGACGGCCGCCATGCAGTGGCGGTGTACACCGACGCTGGCGCCGGTGCTTCGCAGTTGCCGGCACTGGTGTCGCGTTCGCGACTGGGCGCGCCGGCGGTGCTGCTCGGCGCGGTGGCCGGTGAATCGGCCAAAGCGGCCGGCTTCGATCCGGCACGCGTGGCCCTGGAGGCCGATGCCAGCTATTTCAGCGATGGCTTCCAGGCCGCCAGCAGTGCGCCGTTCAAGGTTGAAGGCAGCGCGCTGCGTGCAACCCTGCTGACCCTGGCCTATGCGGCTGACAAGGGCGGCGAGCAGCCGTGGATGGATACCACGCTCACCGCCGATGCGCGCGCTGCGCTGCTGCTGAAGGCGATGACCGAGGACGAGAAGTTCCAGATGCTGCACAGCTACTTCGGGCTGGGCAAGGACGGTGGCAAGCTGCCGGAAGGTGCGGTGGGTTCGGCCGGTTTCGTGCCGGGCGTAGCGCGCTTGGGCATTCCGTCGCAGCAGTCGGCCGACGCCGGCGTGGGCGTGACCAATCCCGGTGGCATCCGCCCGGGTGATTTCGCCACCGCCATGCCGTCGGGCCCGTCCACGGCGTCCACCTGGAACCGCGGTGTTGCCTTTGCCGGTGGCGCGACGATGGGTCGCGAAGCCTGGCAGCAGCGCTTCAACATCCTGCTGTCCGGCAGCGTCAACCTGCAGCGTGACCCGCGCAACGGCCGCAACTTCGAATATGCTGGTGAAGACCCGCTGCTGGCCGGTTCGATGGTCGGCGCAGTGATCCAGGGCGTGCAGAGCCAGCACGTGATCTCGTCGATGAAGCACTTCGCGCTGAACGACATGGAGACCCGCCGCAACTTCCACGACGTGCGCATTGGCGAGCAGGCCATGCACGAGTCGGATCTGCTGGCGTTCGAGATCGCGCTGGAAGCCGGACGCCCGGGCGTGGCGATGTGCTCGTACAACAAGATCAACGGTACCTACGGCTGCGAAAACGGCTACCTGATGAACCAGGTGCTGAAGCAGGAGTGGAAATTCCCCGGTTTCGTGATGTCCGACTGGGGCGGCGTGCACAGCGGTTCGAAGGCGGCGCTGGCCGGCCTGGACCAGCAGTCCGCCGGTGAAGTGTTCGATGCGGCGGTGTTCTTCGATGAGCCGCTGCGCCTGGCCGTGCACGGCGGCGTGGTACCGCAGGCGCGCCTGAACGACATGGTCGCGCGCATCCTGCGCACGATGTTCCTGCACGGCAACTTCGACAACCCGCCGCAGCACCAGAAGGTCGACGCCGAAGCCGGTTTCGCCGTGGCCCAGCGCACGGTGGAAGAAGGCAGCGTGCTGCTGCGCAATGAAGGCAGCCTGCTGCCGCTGGCCGACAGCGCCAAGCGCATCGTCATCATCGGTGGCCATGCCGACAAGGGCGTGATCGGTGGCGGTGGTTCGTCGATGGTGGGCGTCACGGCCAAGGGCACCAACGCGGTGCCGGGCGTGCTGCCGACCACCTGGCCGGGCCCGGTGATATTCCATCCGTCCTCGCCGTTGGAATCGCTGCGTGCCGCGCGTCCGGACGCCACCATCACCTATGTGGACGGCACCAATGCCGCCGCTGCGGCCAAGGCTGCTGCACAGGCGGATGTGGCCATCGTGTTCGCCACCCAGTGGGCGGCCGAATCGGTGGACCTGCCGGACATGCAGCTGCCGGACAACCAGGATGGGTTGATTTCGGCGGTGGCCAAGGCCAACCCGAAGACCGTGCTGGTGCTGGAAACCAACGGTCCGGTGCGTACGCCGTGGCTGGCGCAGGTGCCGGCGGTGCTGCAGGCCTGGTACCCGGGTATCCGTGGCGGTGAAGGCATTGCCGCACTGCTGACCGGCCAGGCCAATCCGTCCGGCCGCCTGCCGGTGACCTGGGTGGTGGACGAATCGCAGCTGCCGCGCCCGCACATCGATGGCCTTGGCTTCAAGCCGGCCAAGCCGTTCGGCGATGTGTTCGATTTCGATATCGAAGGCGCCAACGTCGGCTACAAGTGGATGGCGGCCAAGGGCCTGACCCCGACCTTCGCCTTCGGCCACGGCCTGTCCTACACCTCGTTCGCCTATGAAAACCTGAAGGTGAGCGTGGAGGGTTCGCGCCTGGTTGCCAGCGTCGACATCCGCAACACCGGCAAGCGTGCCGGTGCCGACGTCGCCCAGCTGTACCTGAAGCTGCCGGCCGGCAGCGCCACGCCGATCCGCCTGATCGGCTACGACAAGGTCGAGCTGCAGCCGGGCGAACAGCGCCGCATCCGCATCGAAGCCGAGCCGAAGACCCTGGCGCATTACGATGCGCAGGCACGCCAGTGGAAGATCGCCGGCGGCACCTACCAGGTGCAGTTGTCGCGCAACGCCGCCGAGCCGCTGCAGAAGGTGGACGTGCAGCTGGTGGAGCAGGTGCTGCGCTGATCCGCTGCGGTACTGATGGTTGAAGACACGGCCCCGCAAGGGGCCGTGTCTGTTTACGGGGTGCCGCTGCGCTCGCCGGGCATGGCCCGGCGCTACCCGATTACGGGCATCCCGGTAGCGCCGGGCCATGCCCGGCGGGCGAAGGATTCAGCTGGCGTCGTCACCAAACCACCCGCGCAGGAAATCGATCAGCTGCCGCACCTTCGGCGAGGGCTGGCTGCTGTGCGGGTACACCGCGTACACGCTCTGCTGCGGGAAACGATGCTGGCGCAGCACCGGCCGCAGGCGGTCGTGGGCGAGATCGTCCTCGATCAGCCAGCGTGGCAGCACGGTCACTCCTGCACCGGCCACGGCGAACGCGCGCAGGCTGCTGGCCCCATCCACGCGTATCACCGCGTTGCCCGGATTGGTGGCGAACAATGCATCGCTGCCATCCGGCGCGACCACCGGCACATCGGCCAGGCGCGGATAGCCGAGGCGGGGCAGGGTGCCCAGCAGCACCGGATCATCCACCGCCTCGGCGGACCCCAGGCGCGCCAGCAATGCCGGAGCGGCGACCGCGCACAGCGGGTGACGTTCCAGCTCGGTGGCATGCAGTTGCGAATCGGGCAGGCGGCCGAGGCGGATCGCCAGGTCGAAGCGCTCGGGAATCAGGTCGGCCGGGGCTGGCGAGGTCGATAGATGCAGCGCCAGCGCTGGATGCTGCGCGCGGAAGGCTTCCAGTGCTGGAATCAGCCGCAGCTGCGCGTACTCCGGGGTGGTGGTCAGGCGCAGTACGCCCTGCAGTTGATGCTGGTCGCGGCGCGCGGCATCGATGGCTGCCTGCGCGGCATCCAGTGCCTGCACGCAGTGCTGCAGGAACTGTTCGCCGGCCTCGGTCAGCGCCAGGTGGCGGGTACTGCGCAGCAGCAGGGTTACCCCCAGCTCCTGCTCCAGCCGCTTCAGGTTGAAGCTGACCACGGCCCGGCTCAGGCCCAGGCGCTCGGCGGCGGCGGTCAGGCTGCCGGCCTCGACCACGGCACGGAAGATATCGAAGCGATCGAGGCTGACCATGGTGGCTGATTGTCAAAACAGGTTTGACAGTGTTGCAGCTGCCGTCGTGTTTTTCCAACAACGCTGGTCCGCGATGCTGTCGCCTTCGCTGCTGGAGCCTGCTGATGCCTTCCCCACGCCTGCGCCATGAGGCGATCTTCCTGCTAGTGTTCGCGCTGGACCTGGTCAACATGTTCATCGCCACCGTGGCCTACCCGGCGCTGGCGGCCGAGCTGCATGCGGACATCGGCACCCTGGCCTGGGTAGGCACGGCTTACATGCTGGGCCTGAGCGTGGTGATTCCGCTGGCCCCGTGGCTGGCCGCGCGCTGCGGCGAGCGTCGCCTGCTGCTGGCTGCCTTGTTGCTGTTCGCGGTGGCTGCGGGCCTGGCCGGCGCCGCGCCGTCCATCGGCTGGCTGCTGGGCTGGCGGCTGCTGCAGGGGTTGGCTGGCGGGCTGCTGATTCCGGTGGCGCAGGCGGCGGCGTACCGGCAGTGCACGCCTGAGCAACGCGGTGCGCTGACCCGGCGCATCCTGCTGGTGGCGTTGCTGGTGCCGGCGCTTGCACCGGCTCTTGGCGGCCTGCTGGTGCAGTGGCTGTCCTGGCGCGGCGTGCTGTGGGCCAGCCTGCCGCTGGCGGTGCTGGCGATCGCCCTGGTGCTGGCGTGGATGCCGGCCGATGGCCTGCGCAGTGCGCCACGCCTGCAGGGCTATGCACTGGCCACCGCCATGTCTGCGCTGGGCGCGCTGCTGCTGGCATTGACCTGGCTGGGTGAGCCCGGCCATCGCTTCGCCGGCGCAGGGTTGCTGCTGCTGGCAGCAGTGCTGGCCGTCGCCCACCTGCGTAATGCACGCCGGCAGCCGCAGCCGCTGCTGCGCTGGTCGCTGCTGTCCCATCGAGGCCTGCGCATGGCGATGCTGGTCTATCTGGCGGTGCCGGGTGTGTTCATCGGCAGCCAGCTGGCCAGTACCCTGCAGTTGAACCACGCCGGTTACAGCGCCGCGCAGATCGGCGCCTTGATGTTGCCGTGGGCGCTGGCCTCGGCACTGGCAATCACCGGCAGCCGACGCTTGCTGGCGCGCTTCGGGCCGGGCTCGGTGCTGCGGCTGGGCATGGTCCTGCAGGCCAGCGGTCTGCTGCTGATGGCGCTGCAATCGCAGCCCCCCTTCACGCTGGCCGCAACGCTGTTCGCCCTGATGGGCGCTGGCGGCAGCCTGTGCAGCAGCACCGCGCAGACGTTGGCGTTCCATGGTGTGGACGCCGAGGCGCTGGGCGATGCCAGTGCGCTGTGGAACCTCAACCGCCAGCTCAGCTTCTGCCTGGGTACCGCCGCCATTGCTCTGCTGCTGGCCTTGGCCACGCAGTGGTGGCCGGCGCATGCCACCGGCGTGGCGCTGGGCCTGGCGGCCGTACTCACCCTGTTGCCGCTGGCGCTGCTGCGCCGGTCGCAGCTGCATTCCCTTGCCACTCCGGAGACTGCTTGATGGACATGACCGCCGAACACGAAATCCACCTGCTGCACGACAAGCTGCAGGCCTGGTTCCGCGCAGAGATCGAGGCCGATGCACTGGCTGATCTGATGGAACATTTCTGCGCGGACTTCAGCATGGTCGGCATCTCCGGTCGCAGGTTGGACCGCGCCGCCGTGCAGGCGCTGTTCGTGGGCGGACACGGCGCCCGGCCGGGACTGCGGATCGCCATCGAGGCCGTGCAGGCGGTGGAAGCGCCGTCGCCGCTGGCGGTGCTGCGTTATCGCGAAGGGCATGCCGTGGGTGGGGAAGAAACCGAATGGCGGGAATCGCTGGCAGTGCTGCGGCAGGAAGGAGGGCGCTGGCGCTGGTTGGCCCTGCATGAAGTACCGGTGGCGTGACGGATCCGCCGGGCATGGCCCGGCGCTACCGTGGTTGGCCGTGAACGGGTAGCACCGGGCCATGCCCGGTGAGCGCGGCGGCAGCAGACCGCACATGTGCCATCAGTCCTGCCTGTAAACGCCGCAGAATGCAAAGCAGGCACACGCTTTGCCGGGGGCTACGGGAGTAGGCTGGGGCCTTTCCTGCCGGGAGGTGATGTCCATGCGTGTGCGTGCCGTTGCTGTTGCCGTAGCCCTGAGCCTGTCCAGCGCCGTGCTGGCCGCCGACACGCCGCCGATGACCCCGGACATCAGCGGAAAACCCTTCGTCGCCCCCGATGTGGGCCGCGACTACGACAAGCGCGTGGTGATGGTGCCGATGCGTGATGGCACCAAGCTGTACACGGTGATCGTGGTGCCCAAGGGTGCCCACAATGCACCGATCCTGCTGACCCGCACACCGTACGACGCCGCGGGCCGCGCCAGCCGCAGCGATTCGCCGCGCATGCGCGATCTGCTGCCGCAGGGCGATGAAGTGTTCGTCGATGGCGGCTACATCCGCGTGTTCCAGGACATCCGTGGCAAGTACGGCTCCGAAGGCGATTACGTGATGACGCGGCCGCTGCGTGGGCCACTGAACGGTACCAAGGTCGATCATTCCACCGACGCGTGGGACACCATCGATTGGCTGGTCAAGCATGTGCCGGAGACCAACGGCAAGGTCGGCATGCTCGGCTCGTCGTACGAAGGCTTCACCGTGGTGATGGCGCTGACCGATCCGCACCCTGCACTGAAGGTGGCCGCGCCGCAGAGCCCGATGGTCGATGGCTGGATGGGTGACGACTGGCTCAACTACGGCGCTTTCCGCCAGGTCAATTTCAACTACTTCGCGATGCAGACCGAGAAGCGTGGCAAGGGCACGCCGCTGCCGTCGCTGGGCTACGACGATTACAGCACTTTCCTGCGCATCGGCTCGGCCGGTGACTACGCGCGCTTTACCGGCGTGGACCAGCTGACCTGGTGGAAAAAGCTGGTACAGCACCCCGCATACGATGCGTTCTGGCAGGGCCAGGCGCTGGATGCGGTGATGGCGAAGACGCCGCTGAAGGTGCCGACCATGTGGCTGCAGGGCCTGTGGGACCAGGAAGACATGTGGGGTGCCAACCACGCCTACCAGGCGATGGAAGGGCGCGACACCGGCAACACCCACAACTACCTGGTGATGGGCCCGTGGCGGCACAGCCAGGTGAACTATGACGGCAGCCAGCTTGGGGCGCTGAAATTCGATGGCGATACCGCGCTGCAGTTCCGCCGCGACGTGCTCAAGCCGTTCTTCGACCAGTATCTGGTGGATGGCGCGCCGAAGGCCGATACGCCACCAGTGCTGGTCTACAACACCGGTGAAAACCATTGGGACCGCCTGCAGGGCTGGCCGCGCAGCTGCGAGAAGGCGTGCGCGGCAAACAGCAAGCCGCTGTACCTGCGTGCCGGTGGCAAGCTGGCGTTCCAGGCGCCGGCGGCGGGCGAGGGCGACTTCGAGGAATACGTGTCTGATCCGTCCAAGCCGGTGCCGTTCGTGCCGCGTCCGGTGCGCTTTGGCGACCGCGACATGTGGACCACCTGGCTGGTCAAGGATCAGCGCTTCGTCGATGGCCGCCCCGACGTGCTGACCTTCATCACCGAGCCGTTGACCGCACCGCTGCGCATCGGAGGTACGCCGGTGGTGAACCTGCAGGCGTCCACCAGTGGCACCGACAGCGACTGGGTGGTGAAGCTGATCGACGTGTATCCCGACCAGGAAGCATCGACACCGGAGATGGGCGGCTATGAGCTGCCGGTGTCGCTGGCGATCTTCCGTGGCCGCTACCGCGAGAGCTTCAGCGACCCCAAGGCATTGGCGGCCAACCAGGTGCTGCCGTACCGTTTCGACCTGCCCAATGCCAACCACACCTTCCAGAAGGGCCACCGGGTGATGGTGCAGGTGCAGTCCAGCCTGTTCCCGCTGTACGACCGCAACCCACAGACCTACGTGCCGAACATCTACCTGGCCAAGCCGGGTGACTACCAGAAGGCGACGCAGCGGGTATGGCACAGCGCCGCGCAGGCCAGTTACATCGAACTGCCGGTGTACTGAGACAGAGGGGATGACGCCGGGCACGGCCCGGCGCTACCCCGGTCGCGCGATGTCGGTTGCGCTGGGTGTGGTAGTGCCGGCCGCTGGCCGGCAACGCGATGGTGCGAAAGCGTGAACAGATCGCTTGCAGGACCGACGGGGTAGTGCCGGCCGCTGGCCGGCAACGCGGTGGTGCGAAAGCGTGTCGACCAAGGTCGACACCTACCGGAACAGATCGCCTGCAGGACTGATGGGGTATTGCCGGCCGCTGGCCGGCAACCCGGTGGCGCGAAAGCGTGTCGACCAAGGTCGACACCTACCGGACAGATCGCTTGCAGGACCGAGGGGGTAGTGCCGGCCGCTGGCCGGCAACGCGGTGGCGCGAAAGCGTGTCGACCAAGGTCGACACCAGCCCGGGCAGATGCGCTTCAACCAACCTTCGAAGGGCCGGTGCGCCAGCGGCTGGGCACCAGCCCGAAGCGCTTGCGGAATGCGGCAGCGAAGTTGCTGGGATGCCGATAGCCGGTTTCCGCAGCCGCCTGTTCCACGCTCCAGCCGGATTCGCGAAGGCCCTGCTCGGCATGTCGCATGCGTTGTTCGTGCAGGTAGTCGAACACCGAGCAGCCATACGCCTGGACGAAGTGCCGGCGCAGTGCGCTGGGGCTCATGCAGGCCAGTTGGGCAAGTTCCAGCAGGCTGTGCGCATGGCCAGGGTCGTCGTGCAGGAACGTCCGTACGCGTTCCAGCCGCGCCCGCTGGCCACTGCGCAGCGCACGCGCACCTTCGGCGTGCAGATCATCGGCCTGCAGGCCGGTGGACAGCAACTGCAGGGCAATGCCCTCGCGCCACAGCGCGTCCAGGCCGTCCTGCCAGGGGCTGTCGAACAGCTGCGCGAGAGGCGGCAGCATCGCGTGCGGAATCGCCCAGTGCCTGCATTCCATGTGTGAACCCAATGCCCGCTGCAATTGCGGTTGCCGCAGCAGGTCCGGGTCCAGATCGGCTGGCACCATCAGGCTGATGCCACGCAGGCGCATATTGCCGGGATGGACGCCGACCATTGCCACATGGTCGCGGTGGCTGGTGGTCACTGCGGTGCCTGCGCGCAGGCTGAAGTCACTGCGGTTGGGAACCTGCACGTCGACCTGGCCCTGCAGCATCACGCGGATGACCAGGCCGGGCCGTTCGTGCGCTGTGGCGGTGTAGGCGATGCGGTTGTGCACATCCGATGCGAGCAGGCTCATGCCGCCGCGCAGGGTCTGTTCGTGCAGGTCGCCGTGACCGGCCCACTGTTCTTCGCGCAGGTGGCTTGGATCGGCACGGTAGTCATAGCCGTGTCGCTGGCCAAAACGGCGGTAATCGGCAAACGTGAAATATCGGGACATCGCTCGGCGCTCAACCATGGATGATGGGTGCCGGCGACGATGTGCCCGCACGTTCCATCGTGCACCTGCAGCGCGGATCGGTCCTGCGCTTTCAGAGTTGGAAATAGATTCCTGTCATTTTCTCCAATGCCAGCCCGAATGCGATATCCAACGGGTCAATCGATTGGCATTTACGGCCAAGTTGAAGATCGCGCAGCAATGCGCGTGCGTACTGTAACTGCTCGGGACGGGTGATCGATTCGTCTTCGTAGTGGTCAAAGAGCAGGCCGAACCGCGTATTGAGGGTAGTGAGGAAGCCGCTGTCGAACAGCAGATCGACC
This sequence comes from Stenotrophomonas sp. MYb57, assembly GCF_002966815.1. NCBI lineage: Bacteria > Pseudomonadati > Pseudomonadota > Gammaproteobacteria > Lysobacterales > Lysobacteraceae > Stenotrophomonas > Stenotrophomonas sp. MYb57. The sequence continues at coordinate 2,815,836 of NZ_CP023271.1, read as the reverse complement.
GTGGCATCGCTGAGCATCACTTCGTACAGATCGCCAGGCAGGAATCGGTATCCAGCCGCCGTTCGGCATCGGCAGAAAGTGGAACGCAGGCTGTACGCATGGGAGCTCAGGTGGCGGGCATGCGCGCAAGTATCACGCATGCAGCGCTTTCGTCACGAAGAAGGGCGTAGTGTCGGTGAGGTCGGACGGTTCTGTCCGCATCGATTTCCCAACAGATGGAGACCACAGATGATTGATTACCGACTCAACGGAAAAACCGCGATCGTCACCGGCGGTGTATCCGGTATCGGCCTGGCGGTAGCGGAAACGCTCGCTGCATCGGGTGCGCGCATTTCGGTGTGGGACCTGAAGCAGGATGCGGTGGATGCCACGGTGGCCACGCTGCGCAACCAGGGGGCCGAGGCCATCGGTGTCGCGTTGGATGTCACCGACGAGGCGGCGGTGGAAGCGGCGGTGCAGCGCACGGTGAAGGAACTGGGCGGCGTGCATGTTGCAGTGAATAACGCCGGCATCGGCGGGCCAGCGGCAAGCAGCGGCGACTATCCCATCGATGGCTGGAAGCGCGTGGTCGATGTGAACCTGACCAGCGTGTTCCTGTGCCAGCGGGCGCAGATCCAGGCGATGCGCACGGCGGGCAGCGGCGGCAGCATCATCAACATGGCCTCCATCCTGGGCCAGGTCGGGTATGCCGGTTCGACCGCCTATGCGGCGGCCAAGCACGGCGTGGTCGGCCTGACCCAGACGGCTGCATGGGAGCACGCTGCCGATGGCATCCGCATCAATGCGGTGGGCCCGGGCTTCATCAACACGCCGTTGCTGGAAAAGATGGACGCCAAAGTGCGTGCCACCCTGGAGGGCCGGCATGCACTCAAGCGTTTGGGAACGCCGCAGGAAGTGGCCGCGCTGGTCGCCTGGCTGGCCAGCGACGATGCCTCGTTCGCGACGGGTGCCTACTACGCCATCGACGGTGGTTATCTGGCGCAGTAGTGCCGGCCGCTGGCCGGCAACTCCCGTTGCATGGAACAAGGCGGCATCGCCCGGTGAAGAGGGCGTGCCATCGCCTTCACCCCCGTCCCACGGCCGCCGAGCAACGCTCCGGGAAACTTCCGGAGCCTCCCCATGGAACTTACCCAGGACATGTCCATTCTGCTGCGCGTGGCCGCCGCCATGGTATTTGGCGGCGTGCTGGGCGTTGAACGTGAGATGGGCAAGCACGCTGCCGGCCTGCGCACGCACATGCTGATTGCCGGTGCCGCTGCGCTGATCGTCGGCCTCGGTGATTCGGTGGCCGAACACTTCCAGCAGGAACGCTACCGCGATCTGCTGCAGGTCGACCCGGTGCGATTGATCGAAGCGGTGGTGGCCTGCGTGGGCTTCGTTGCCGCCGGCACCATCCTGCGCGGCAATCGCGAAGACCAGGTCAGCGGGCTCACCACGGCCAGTTCGCTGGTGATGGCCGCGGCCATCGGTATTGCCGTGGGCATCGGCAAGTACGTGATCGCGCTCGGTGTCAGCGTGCTGTGCGTGCTGGTGCTGGCGTTGATACGGCGGGTGGAGAAGAAGCTGTAATCGCTAAATGGTACGACCAATAATTCCGCATAGCCCTATGGTCTAATAGGCTGTCGGCAGGATTGGAGGTTCAATTCGCGCCTGTGGTCCGATTGTTGGTCAATGTGGTACGACCAATATATGACGGGCCCGACGCCCCCACCCGGTGGGGAACCCCCTGTTCCTGTCGAGAGCCCTATGCAGCCCTGGCAACACGTGTACGACCCCGCCGGCAACCTGTGGTTGTCGAGCCTGATCGCGCTGCTGCCGATCGCCTTCTTCTTCATCGCCCTGGCCGTGCTGCGCATGAAGGGCTGGATCGCCGGCACCATCACGGTGGCCATCGCCCTTGCCGTGGCGCTGCTGTTCTATCGCATGCCGGTGGCGCAGGCGCTGGGCGCGGCCGGCTTCGGCTTCGTCTATGGCCTGTGGCCGATCGCCTGGATCATCATCGGCGCGGTGTTCCTGTACAAGGTTTCGGTCAAAACCGGCCAGTTCGACATCATCCGTGCCTCGATCCTGTCGGTCACCGAGGACCAGCGATTGCAGATGCTGATGGTCGGCTTTGCCTTCGGTGCCTTCCTGGAAGGTGCAGCCGGGTTCGGTGCGCCGGTGGCGATCACCGCCGCGCTGCTGGTCGGGCTGGGCTTCAAGCCGCTGTATGCGGCCGGCCTGTGCCTGATCGTCAACACCGCGCCGGTGGCGTTCGGCGCGATGGGCATCCCGATCATCGTGGCGGGGCAGGTGACCGGCCTGGATGCCTTCGAGATCGGCCAGATGGCCGGCCGCCAGCTGCCGTTCCTGACTGTCATCGTGCTGTTCTGGATCATGGCGATCATGGACGGCTGGCGCGGCATCAAGGAAACCTGGCCGGCGGTGCTGGTGGCCGGCGGTTCGTTCGCCATCGCCCAGTACCTGACCTCCAACTTCATCGGCCCGGAACTGCCGGACATCACCGCCTCGCTGGCGTCGCTGGTCTGCCTGACCCTGTTCCTGCGCCGCTGGAAGCCGGTACGGATCTTCCGCTTCGATACCGAAACCAGTGCTGAGGCGGCAGCACAGGCAATGGAGGCGCCGCGCCACAGCGTCGGCCAGATCGCCAAAGCGTGGTCGCCGTTCCTGATCCTCACTGCGATGGTCACCGTGTGGAGCATCAAGCCGTTCAAGTCGCTGTTCGCAGCCGGTGGCCCGCTTGAAGGCTGGGTGCTGAAGATTCCGGTGCCGGGCCTGGACCAGATGGTGCAGAAGATGCCGCCGATCGTCGATGCGCCGCTGAGCTATGAGGCGGTGTACAAGTTCGACTGGTTCTCGGCCACGGGTACCTCGATCATCCTTGCCGCAATCATCGCGATCATCGCCCTGCGCATGCCGGCGCGCTCGGCGCTGCAGACCTTCGCTGAAACCGTGCGCGAACTGCGCATGCCGATCTTTTCGATCGGCATGGTGCTGGCGTTCGCCTTCATCGCCAACTATTCGGGCCTGTCGGCAACGCTGGCGCTGGCACTGGCGCACACCGGCAAGGCGTTCCCGTTCTTCTCGCCGTTCCTGGGCTGGCTGGGCGTGTTCCTGACCGGTTCGGATACCTCGTCCAATGCACTGTTCTCGGCGCTGCAGGCGACCACCGCGCAGCAGATCGGCGTGTCCGACGTGCTGCTGGTAGCGGCCAACACCACCGGCGGTGTCACCGGCAAGATGATCTCGCCGCAGTCCATAGCCATTGCCTGCGCGGCGGTGGGCCTGGCCGGCAAGGAGTCGGACCTGTTCCGCTTCACCGTCAAGCACAGCCTGATCTTCACCACGATGGTCGGCCTGATCACCTTGGCCCAGGCCTACTGGTTGACCTGGATGATTCCCTGAGCGATGCAGTACAGGCCGACCAACAGCGGCGTGCTTCGGGCCACAATGGCGCCATGAGCACACAACGGGTTTCGGACAAGGTGGCCGCGCAGCTGCGTGCGCTGGTGCAGGAACAGCAGTTGCAGCCGGGCGACAGGCTGCCGGCCGAGCGCACGCTGGCCGTTCAGCTGGGGGTCTCGCGCACCGCGCTGCGCGAGGCCATCGCGCAGTTGTCCAGCCATGGTCTGCTGACCGCGCGGGTAGGCGGTGGCACTTACGTGAGCGAGCCCGCCGCACGTGCGCGGCAGGCGCTGGATGAACCGCTGGTGCCGTACCTGCCGCTGTTCCAGGGGGACCCGGAATACCGCTTCGATGTGCTGGAAATCCGCCACGCGCTGGAAGGCGCCACGGCCTGGCACGCCGCGCTGCGCGCCACCGACGAGGACCGCGCGCGCATCGCCCAGGCGTTCCAGACCATGATGGATGCACATGGCAAGGACGACCCCGCCGGTGAGGCGCAGGCCGATGCGGCCTTCCACCTGTCCATCGCCGAGGCCTCGCACAACCTGGTATTGCTGCAGGTGATGCGCGGCCTGTTCGAACTGCTGCAGACCAATATCTCGCAGAGCCGCGAAAAGCTCTACACCTCGGCCAGGACCTTCTCGCCGCTGTCCGACCAGCATCGCGAAATGATGGATGCGGTGCTGGCCGGCGACCCCGAACGTGCGCGCGCCGCTGCGCATGCCCACCTCGAGTTCGTGCACACCACGCTGCGCACCCTCGATGACAACGAAGCCCGGCGTGCGCGGGCTTCGCGTCTACCTTCCCCACACGGTTGACCCCATGATCATCTCCGCCTCCACCGATTACCGTGCCGCAGCCGAACGCCGGCTGCCGCCGTTCCTGTTCCACTACATCGATGGTGGCGCGTATGCCGAGCACACGCTGAAGCGCAACGTATCCGATCTGTCCGACATCGCGCTGCGCCAGCGCGTCCTGCGCAACATGTCCGACCTGAGCCTGGAAACCGAGCTGTTCGGCGAGAAACTGGCGATGCCGGTGGCACTGGCACCGGTCGGCCTGACCGGCATGTATGCCCGTCGCGGCGAAGTGCAGGCCGCGCGTGCAGCCGACAGCCGCGGCATTCCGTTCACGCTTTCCACGGTGTCGGTGTGCCCGATCGAAGAAGTCGCCCCGGCGATCCAGCGCCCGATGTGGTTCCAGCTGTACGTGCTGCGCGATCGCGGTTTCATGCGCAATGCGCTGGAGCGCGCGCAGGCGGCCGGTGTAACCACCCTGGTATTCACTGTCGACATGCCGGTGCCGGGCGCGCGCTATCGCGACGCACACTCGGGCATGAGTGGTCCGAACGCTGCAATGCGCCGCATCGGCCAGGCCATCACCCATCCGCGCTGGGCGTGGGACGTGGGTCTGCGCGGACGCCCGCATGACCTCGGCAACATCTCCACCTACCGTGGCAACCCAACGGGCCTGGAGGACTACATCGGCTGGCTGGGCAGCAACTTCGATCCGTCTATTTCGTGGAAGGACCTGGAGTGGATCCGTGAGTTCTGGAAAGGCCCGATGGTGATCAAGGGCATCCTCGACCCGGACGATGCGCGTGATGCGGTGGCGTTCGGCGCCGATGGCATCGTGGTCTCCAACCATGGCGGCCGCCAGCTCGACGGCGTGCTGTCCACCGCGCGGGCGTTGCCGGCCATCGCCGACGCCGTGCAGGGTGACCTGAAGATCCTCGCCGATTCCGGCATCCGCACCGGCCTGGACGTGGTGCGCATGCTGGCGCTGGGCGCCGACACCGTGCTGCTGGGCCGCGCGTTCGTCTACGCTCTTGCCGCGCAGGGCGAGGCCGGCGTGGCCAACCTGCTGGACCTGATCGCCAAGGAAATGCGCGTGGCGATGACCCTGACCGGCGCGCATCGCATTGCCGACATCGGCCGTGATTCGCTGGTGCGCCTGCCATGAGTGATCGCGATACGGTGCTGGAACAGTTGCGTGCCGCGGTGGGGGACCGCCACGTACTGACCGGCGACAAGGCCACCCGTCGCTTCCGTCGCGGCTATCGCTTCGGTGACGGCCCGGTACTGGCGGTGGTGCGCCCGGGCACGCTGCTGGAACTGTGGCGTGTGTTGCAGGCGGCGGTGCAGGGCGCGGCCGCGATCATCCTGCAGGCGGCCAATACCGGCCTGACCGGCGGTTCCACCCCGGACGGCGATGACTACGGCCGGCCGATCGTGCTGGTCAGCACCCTGCGCCTGACCGGCATCCAGCTGTTGAATGAAGGCCGCCAGGTGCTGTGCCTGCCCGGCGCGACGCTGGACCGGCTGGAGCAGACGCTGGCGCCGCTGGGCCGCGAGCCGCACTCGGTGATCGGCTCGTCGTGCATCGGCGCCTCGGTGCTGGGCGGCATCTGCAACAACTCCGGTGGCGCGCTGGTGCGCCGCGGCCCGGCCTATACCGAACTGGCGCTGTATGCGCAGGTCGACGCGCGGGGTGAACTGCAACTGGTCAACCATCTGGGCATCGCGCTGGGCGACACGCCCGAGCAGATCCTGCAACGCCTGCAGAGCGGTGACTACAGCGCCGCCGATGTCGGCGACGGTGATGGCCGTGCCGCCTCCGATCCGCGTTATGCCGAGGAAGTGCGCAAGGTCGATGCTGATACCCCGGCACGCTTCAACGCCGACCCCAGCCGCCATTTCGAGGCGGCCGGATCTGCCGGCAAGCTGGCGGTGTTCGCCGTGCGCCTGGATACCTTCGAGAAGGAGGCCGCCGAGGTCTTCTATATCGGCAGCAACCGCACCGACAGCCTGACCGCGATCCGCCGCCAGCTGCTGACCGGCTTCGAGCGCCTGCCCATCGCCGGCGAGTACATCCACCGTGATGCGTATGACATCGGCGAGCGCTACGGCAAGGACAGTTTCCTGCTGATCGACAAGCTCGGTACCGCGCGCGTTCCGGCCGCATTCGCACTGAAGAGCCGGGTTGATGGCTGGTTCGAACGGCTGGGCCTGCGCGGTGTCACCGACCGCATGATGCAGGCGCTGACCGGCCTGTTGCCCTCGCACCTGCCCAAGCGCATGGGCGAGTTCCGCCAGCGTTACGAGCATCACCTGCTGCTGAAGGTGTCCGCACAGGATGCGGCTGCCACCGAGGCCTGGCTGCGCGGCTTCTTCAACGACCACGAAGGCGGCTACTTCCATTGCACGGCGGACGAAGGACGCAAGGCCTTCCTGCATCGTTTCGCGGTGGCCGGTGCGGCGGTGCGCTACCGCGAAGTGCACCGCCGGCAGGTGCAGGACATCGTCGCGCTGGACATCGCGCTGCGCCGCGATGACGCCGACTGGTTCGAGCAGCTGCCGGCCGATATCGATGGGCGCCTGCTGCACAAGCTGTACTACGGCCATTTCCTGTGCCATGTGTTCCACCAGGACTACATCGCGCGCAAGGGTGAAGATCCGATGGCCATCGAGCATGCGATGTGGGCGTTGCTGGACCAGCGCGGCGCGGAATACCCGGCCGAGCACAACGTCGGCCACCTGTATCCGGCCAAGCCGGCGCTGGCCGGCTTCTACCGCACGCTGGACCCGAGCAATACCTTCAACCCCGGCATCGGCCAGACGTCGAAGGCGAGGGGCTGGGGCAGCTGCGACTGCGACGGGCACTGAGCCGCAACGTGGCGCCTGCGTTACCATCGGTCTCTCGCAAGGACGTGCCGGTGCGCACAGGATGATCATGGTTTCCACGCGCATGGCTTACGCGGTGCTGTCTGTACTGCTGCTGGCATCGTCGTTGCCTGCAGCGGCGGACGTTGCGCCCGTTCAACGGGACGCGGCAGGCAACCGGCTGGAGACGCTGCTGCTGCAGGGCGGGCAGGGACCGGACAGCCCGGAGCGCTACTGCACTGCTGATGGCCAGTGGTGCGTGCAGGCGCTGCCTTCAGCGGGCGAAGACCAGCCGGCCTCGCTGGAAGTTGCCGAGCGCGCGGATGCTGAAGGCGAGCCGCAGATGCGCTACGTGCCCATCGACGTGGTTGACGATGGCGACCTGCGGGTCTGGCCCTTCATCGTGCGCCTGGCGCCCGGCGCCGGGGCAGTCCAGGCCGTGGCCGATCCACAACAGGCCGCATTGCAGAACGTGCTCGTCGGCGGTCTGGTGGAGGCCCGTGCGATGTATTCCGGCGGCGGTGCCAGCGCATCGACCCTGCACCTGGCGCGCATCCGTCATCTCGACGATGGCATCCAGGTGGACGCCGACGTGCTGTCCGTTGCGTGGTCGGCCAACAAGATGATCCGGGCCTGTTTCAGCGAGCGCGATTTTGATCAGCGTGCCGGCGCCTGCCATGACGAGTACAGCTTCGATGCGGAACTTGCGCTGGCAGCCGAAGCGCAGGACATGCCCGTACTGCGCTACCAGACCGGGGCCACCAACTATCCGGCCGGGGTATCACCGCAGCGGGACTCGCTGGCCAAGGGGCGGTTGACGAAGAAGGACCTGCGCACCGAACAGGATGCGCAATGCAGCTACACGCGCACCTTCCGCTTCACGTCAGGGGCGTACCAGCCGGACCAGCCGCTGCCGGAGTGCTCGGCCTACACCGAGCCCTGAACCATGGAGCCGGGCGCAAGCCCGGCTCTGCGCAACGGCCGTGACGCGCTTACTCGCAGCGGGTGGCGGTGATGATGTTGTCCTTGTCCACGAACACGCGCAGGCGGTCCTGGCGGATGTCCTTGGTGGTGATGGTGGCCGGGCCGATGGGGTTGACCATGCCGGCGCCGCTTTCGCTGGACAGGCGGCGGATGTTCGGCTCGTTGGCCGGCTGGCCGATGGCCCAGCCCAGCTGGCTGGCATCGCAGCGGCCACTGCCCTTGACCTCCGGGCCGGGAGTGCTGACACAGGCCGACAGCAACAAGGCCGAGGCGGGCAGCAACAGAGTCAGGCGGATGGTCATGCGGGCGCTCCTGCGCAGGGGATTGGCGGCACGATAGCACTGACCGCGCGAAACCCGGCAGCGTTCGGGTCATTGCCCGCGCGGCCGCCGCACTGCATAGTGGCCGGCGTTGCCGGCAACGTGCCGGCGGGCAGGCCGGGCCACTCCGGTGCAGGTGTTGGGTCCGGTATGAGGTCAGGCAGTTTCCGTGGCAGGCAGAACGCAGTGAAGGCGACGGCAGTGCTGTCGTTGCTCTGCATGGCAGTGGCAGCCATGGCTGCCGAACCGACGCCAGCGCCGGCGGCCGAAGCGCCGGTATTTGGTGGCTGGCGCAACCTGCAGACCGAAGCCGGTTACCAGCCGGCGCAGCGCAACCTGGCGTTCGCGATGCTGCCGCAGGCCGCAACCCGTGGTGATCGCTTCGCCATCCTCGACCGTGAAGGCAAGCGCACGGTGTGCTGCCTGCAGGTGGCCAGCGAGTCGCTGGGTGTTGCCGCGCTGCGCGAGCAGTACCACCTGCCGCAGGCCGGGGTGACCGATCTGAGCAACGGCCGCAGCCCGGCGCGCCCGTATCTGCCGCATGTCTATGCGATGCAGCGGGTGGATGAACTGGCCGATTATGGTTTCGCCGATGTTGCCGGTGCCTACAGCGACCTGGGCGGGCTGCTGCTGCCCGACGCTGCCGCGCTGGCTGCCGACGGCACCGAGGTGCGCGTGGGCGAGGGCCATTATCGCCTGCAGTTCCACCGCCAGCCGCTGGCCGATGATGACGGCGCACTGGACCGGTACACCCTGCAGGTGCTGCCTGCCGGCGCCCCGGTCGTGGTTGAAGTGCCGTTCGGCACCTACTGATTGCCACATCCCACTGGCTAGAATGGCGCGCGGCGCTGCCTGCGCGCCTGATCCTGCGAGTTGTTGCCGTGCGATTTCTGTTGCTGCCCCTGCTGTTGCTGGCCGGTTGTGCCAGCGTGCCCCCTGCGCCGCCACCGGCCCATTCGGATGCGCTGTGGCGCCTGATCGAACGTGATTGCCAGGGCGCACAGTCGCCACGCGGCGATTGCCTGCAGGTGCGCCCGGCCGTTGATCACCGCGATGTGCTGGTCAAGGACGCGCACGGCCGCTATCAGTTCCTGCTGATGCCACTGGACAAGGTCAGTGGCATCGAAAGTCCCGCGTTGTACCGGCGCGGGGCACCCAATTACTTTGCTGCCGCCTGGCAGGCCCGCGCTCGTACCGAGCAGGCACTTGGCCAGCGGTTGCCGCGCAGCGTCGCCAGCCTGGCATTGAACTCGCCGCATGGACGTTCACAGCACCAGCTGCACATCCACGTCGATTGCCTGCGCGCCGACGTGCTGCTGGCGCTGGAAGACAATCGCGCGGCCCTCGGCACGCAGTGGGCACCGCTGCCGGTACGGCTGCGCGGCCATCAATACCAGGCGCGGTTGCTGCCGGGCGAGGCGTTGACTGCCAATCCCCTCAACCTGCTGGCCTATGGCCTGAGCGGTGTGGACAGGGTTGGCCAATGGAGCCTGCTGGTGGCGGGGCACGAGGGCGTGCATGGCGCGCCGGGTTTCATCCTGCTGGCCACGCAGTTGGATCCCGGCAGCGACAACGATGCCAGCGCAGAGGAGCTGCAGGACCATGCCTGCAGCGTGTTGACCGGCGCGGATGCTTCGCTGGAGCGGGTGCGCTAGTTCTCTGCTGACTGCCGTTGCAGCCAGGCAGGGGCTGTCAGGGCGTAGAGCTGGCGGTCCTGCCAGCCTTCGACATCCAGGTGGTGGTCGCGCAGCAGGCCTTCGCGCTCGAAGCCGATCGCCTGCAGGGTAGCGACCAGCGCGCTGCCTGCATCGGGCGGCAGCAGCACGAACAGGCGACGGATCCCCACCTGTTCGAACAGGAACGTGCACAGCGCCTGCAACGAAGCGTGCAGCTGCCGCCGCTGGGGACAGCCTGCGGCATGCAGCCAACGCAGTTCAACGCTGCGCGCATGCGCGCAATGCAGGTGCAGGTTCAACTGGTCCAGCAACTCACCCGCTGCGTCGAAGCTGCCCAGCAGCAGATGATCGTTGTCGTGTTGCAGCTGCGAACGCTGCACACCGCAGAGGAAATGGGCTTCGGCATCGAAATGGTCAGGCGGGTTGCCGCTGCGTTCGACCTGTCGATAGTGGTGACGCCAGGCGGAAAGGTCTGAACGCTGCAACGGCCGCAGCACCACAGGCCCGTGCTGGAGCAGCAGGAGGTGGCGGCGCAGCACCGGTCGCAGCGGTGGCAGGGAAGTAGGGAAATACCGGTTCATGGGGTGGGACGATGCCGCAGGCCGGCGAGGGGGAACAATGAAAGAAGTTGCAAATGCGGCGCGGTCGCTGGCTGCGGTCTGATTCGGTTCAGGCATAACGCCATCAAGCCTGGTCATTTCCGTTGCAACCATCCGTTCAGGACACTTTCGTTACGGGATCGTTATGCGCACACCGTCGCCAGCGCCCCGGACCACCCGCCCAACTCCCCCAGGAAGCCCATGTCCGCCTCTTCCCTGGCGCTGCGCCCGCGTCCGCTGGTGCTTGCCTTGTCGTCCCTGATGCTGGCCTCGTTGCCCGCCTTCGCGCAGGAAAGCGCACCCACCTCATTGCAGGAAGTGAAGGTCACCGGCTCGCGCATCCCGCGTGCCAGTGTCGAGGGACCGTCGCCGGTCACGGTGATCAGCCGCGAGCAGATCGATGCGCAGGGCTATCGCAATGCATTCGATGCGTTGAGCGCGCTCACCGAGAACACCGGCAACGTGCAGGGCGAGGACTTCGGCAATACCTTCACCCCGGCGGCGAACACCATCAACCTGCGTGGCCTGGGCCCGAACCGCACGCTGGTGCTGGTCAACGGCCGCCGCCAGGCCGACTATCCGCTGGCCTACGAAGGCTCGGTGAACGTGGTCAACCTGGCCAACATCCCCAGTGCGCTGATCGAGCGCATCGAGGTGCTGGCCGCAGGGGCATCTGCGGTGTATGGCTCCGATGCCATCGCCGGTGTGGTCAACATCATCCTCAAGGACCGCTTCGACGGCGTGGACGTCAACGTGCGTGCCGGCGGCACCCAGCAGGGCGGTGGTGACAACCAGCGCGTGCAGGTGGTGGGAGGCAGCTCGGGCGACCGCTGGGAAGGCCTGTTCGGCTTCGAACTGGACGTGCGCAAGGCGATCCATGCGCGCCAGCGCGATTTCATGGATTCGCTGGACGATGACCCCACCGGCAAGGCGCCGCGGCCGACGGCCGTCGCCTATCGTCGCAATGCAGCCACCGGTCGCAACATCGATCCGGGCACCGCCGGCTGCGATGCGGCTTCGTCCATCTACGGTGGCAGCGTGCTGCGCGCCAACAACCCGCGCCAGGGCTGGTACTGCGGCAGCAACGAAGCCGCTGCCAGTTACTGGACCGTGCAGACCGAGAAGCGCAACCTCAACGGTTACGGCCTGCTGACCTTCCACGTCAACGACACCACCGACCTGTTTGCGGATGTCGCGCTGGGCAGCGCACGGATCAACAACAATACCCGCGCGCCCACCTGGACCTCGTCACGCAACTACTTCTACAACCAGAACACGGGCAACCTGGAGAGCTGGTACCGCCGCTTCGCGCCGGAGGAAATCGGCGGCCTGCCGCGCAATGCCAATCGCTTCCTGGAAAACTCGTGGTCGTTCAACGTCGGTGCGCGTGGTCAGATCGGCGACAGCGGCTGGGACTACGAGGCCGTCTACAGCCGCTCGCGCTACGAGAACCGCACGCGCCGCCCGGTGCTGCTGGCCGGCATCAACGAGTACCTGCTGGGCCCGCAGCTGGGTGTGCGCAACGGCGTGGAGGTCTATGCACCAGACCCTGCGCGCCTGTTCCAGCCGTTGACGCCAGACGAGTACGGTCGCCTGTCCGACTACCAGGAAAGCCGCAATGCCGCGTGGCTGCAGACCTTCAGCGCGACGGTCAACGGCCGCCTGTTCGCGTTGCCCGGTGGCGATGCCGCATTGGCCGCGGTGGTCGAAGCGGGCAGCCAGGGCTACCGCAATCGCCCGGACCCGCGCTTGGGCACCGGCGAATTCTGGAACACCAGCGCCGGCATCGGTGCTGGTGGCGAACGTGACCGCTATGCGGCCGGTGTTGAACTGCAGCTGCCGTTGCTGCAGTCGCTGACCACCACCCTGGCAGGTCGCTACGACCAGTACCGCGCCGGCGGCGAGCATATCGGCAAGGCGACCTGGAGCTTCGGTGTCGAATTCCGTCCGATCGAAAGCCTGCTGATCCGCGGCACCGCGGCCACCAGCTTCCGTGCGCCGGACATGAACTATGTGTTCGCCACGGAGACCCGTGGCTACAACCCCGGCATGACCGACTACTGGCGCTGCCGCACCGCCGGCCAGTCGTATGACAACTGCGACTACAACGGCCTGTCGATCGACTACAGCAACCGCGCCAACCCGCAGCTGCAGCCCGAGTCGGCCAAGTCGTATGGCTTCGGCGTGGTCTGGTCGCCACTGTCCGGGCTGGATTTCAGCGCCGACTACTACGACATCCGCATCGACAACGAAGTGACCAGCCTCGACACCAGCCGCATCCTGCGTGATGAGGCCGATTGCCGGCTGGGCCGCACCCTCGGCGGCGAAACGCGCGACATCAGCTCGTCGCTGTGCCAGGACGCGCTTTCGCGGGTGATCCGCAACCCCTCCACTGCCACCGTGCAGCCGGACCAGGTGACCCGCGTACTGATCAACCCGATCAATGCGGCATCGGAGTCGGTGCGCGGCATCGACCTGAAGGGCAACTGGCGCTTCGATGCGGGCCGCTATGGCCGCTTCACCACGCGCCTGGCCTACACCCTGGTGCTGGAGCATGAGTACAAGCAGTTCGCCGATGACGAAGTGCGCGACATCCGCAATTCGCTGGATGACTACCAGTGGCGCAGCAAGGCCAATGGCAGCGTCACCTGGAACCAGGGCGACTGGACCACGACGCTGTATGGCAACCGTTTCGGCTCGCTGCCCAAGACCGATGGCAGTGGCCGCATCGCACCGTACATGACCTACAACGCCAGCGTGTTCCGCCAGTTCGGCGAAAACCTGTCGGTGGGCGTGATCGTCAACAACCTGCGCGACAGCCGCCCGCCGGCAGACAAGAACGGTGGCGGTTGGCCGTTCTATCCGGTCGGCAACTACGACCCGTATGGCCGTCAGTTCTGGGTGCAGCTGGATTACCGGTTCCGTTAAGCGATGCAAAACGAAAGGCCCGGCATTGCCGGGCCTTTCTTTGTGTGGCACTTCGCTTCCAGCGCCATGCAATGGCATGCTCACCCAATCAACAGGGAGGAAACAACGCATGGACGTTCGTCATCTGATGGTCGTGGTGCTCGCAGTCGCGGGCTGCAGCAGCAAAGAAGAAGCACCGGCAGCCGCTGCCCAGGATGCCACGATGGCGCCTGCCGACCGGGTTGAGGCAGCAACACGGATACGCGCTGCTGCAACATCCCTGCACACCGCTCCCGCTTCGCCCGGGTCTGCAGTCATTGCTGCGGCGGCCAAGCCAGCGGAAGGAACGTTCCTCACCGGCGAGCGCAGCCTGTTGAGTGAGGGGGCGATGTCCGTTGAACGATTCCATGCGGTGGTCGGTTCCAACAGAGCATTCGCACAGGCGGTCAGCCAATTCGAGCAGGATGCCGCACGCCAACCGGAAGCACAGGATCTGACCGGGCTGTACAGGTCAGCGGTGACTGCGGCGCTGGACGGGAATACGGACGTGGTCTCGTTCGCATGCGGCTACAGCTTGTGCCTCGGCGAGATCCGCAGCCGGAGCGAAGACGGTTTCAGCGCCTGGGCGCGCTCCTTCGGGAAGGGCAACACGCCTCCCGTCTATGCATTCGCAACGGCCGAGTACACCCTGGGCAGGAACCTGCATTCGGGACGCTTCGTGTTCTCCACCGATCCGGCTGCCAACGGCATCACCACCCAGTAGGTCGAGACATGCCGGGCGGATGAAACGTTACGGCAGCGCCTGCACCAGGTACGACTCGATGACGTAGCTGAAAGGCTGCTGCTGGCGGTCGCGCAGCAGTGCGCGCACTTCCAGGATCACACCATGGTCGCCATCGCCGCGCGGCGGCCAGAACGTCTGGTCGGTCACGGTCTGGCGCTGGAAGCCCAGCGGACCGACCACGCGGCCGAACGGCTCGTCGGTCGTGTCCAGGACCTGGTTCATGGCCGGGCTGAGATGGTCGGGCAGGTACCAGTTGTCGGCCTCGGACAGCACGCGGCTGCCGCAGGCCAGCTGCACGCGCCGGTAACGCAGGGGCGTGGAGGCAGTGGCGCCCAGGGCCTGCAGCACGTCGGCCGGCGCGGTCTTGTCCTGGCCGTGCACACGCACGGCACGGACCCGGGCCTGCTCGGCCAGGCCGTGCTCGGCGCACCAGCTTTCCAGGGTGGCGGTGGCGCTCTGGCCGGCCAGCACGCGCTGGTGCAGTACCTCCACCAGCGCGGCGGAGGCAATCCGCTGCTGGCCCGGCGGCGCCTGCAGGGGCGCGCTGGCGCTGGCATCGGTGGCGGACAGGCTGGCGATCGGGGCAGCGGCCAGCAGGGACGCGGCCTGCCAGCGGCGAAGACGATCGTGGCGGTCGGACGGGCCCATGCGGCATCACAGCGGAAACAGGCGCCCATGTTACCCGTTCAGGCGTGTATCCGGCGTCCCTGCGGCGCACGGTCGCGGACGGGATTCATCGTGCCGGTGAATGCATGGCATGCAGATATTTCGTTGGCCGATGGACGCGGCGGCGGGCAGGATGGCGCCAGTGTTGGCTTTCCGGGAGAACCTGATGACCCTGCAGTTCGTCCATGGCGGCGTCGATCGCGACGGTGCCCCGCTGCATTTCCACATCCGTGATGGCCGGTTTGTCGGCATCAATGGCGACGATGCAGCAGCACAGGGAGCCGAAAGCGTCGATCTGACCGGCTTTACCGTGCTGCCTGGACTGGTCGACGGCCATATCCACCTGGACAAGAGTTTCGTCGGCGACCGCTGGCATCCGCATCAGCCGGTGAACAGCCTGCGCGAGCGTCTGGCGGTGGAAAAAGCCGCGATTGCTACCGCCGCACCCATGGCTGATCGTGCCGAGGCCCTGATCCGCCAGTGCAGCGGATTCGGTACGGTGGTGATGCGGTGCCACGTCGATATCGATGGCAGCACCGGCCTGCGTCACCTGGAGGCGGTGCGTGAAGCGGCGCTGCGTTGTGCCGACATCATGCGCATCCAGTTGGTGGCATTCCCACAGGCGGGCGTGATGTCGTGCCCGGGCACGGCGGCCATTCTGGAACAGGCGATTGCTGCCGGGGTGGAGGTGCTTGGAGGCATCGACCCGAGCACGCTGGACGGGGATGCCGACGGCCAGCTTGCGCTGTTGTTCGGGCTGGCCGAGCGCTATGGCGTGCGTCTGGACATCCATCTGCACGAGCCGGGCGAGACCGGGCTGGCGCAGCTGCTGCGGATCGCCGCGCGCACACGCGCGGCGGGCCTGCAGGGCAGGGTGGCGGTCAGTCACGCCTATGCGCTGGGCGAGGTGCCGTTGGCGCGGGCGCTGCAGGTGGGTGAGGCCTTGGCTGCCGCAGGCGTAGCGATCATGAGCAATGCGCCGGGCGACCATCCGTTCCCGCCGCTGCGTGCTCTGCACGACGCCGGTGTGCGCGTGTTTGCCGGCAACGACAACATCCGTGACTGCTGGTGGCCCTATGGCAATGGCGACCTGCTGCAGCGGGCGATGCTGCTGGGCTATCGGTCGGGCTTCTACACCGATGCGGACCTGATGCTGGCGCTGGACATGGTCACCACCCACGCGGCGGAGGTGATCGGGTTGCCGCAGTACGGCATTGCAGAAGGTCGTCCGGCTACCTTCGTGGCGGTGCGTGCCGACCATGGCCCGGCGGCGGTGGCCGCAGTGCCGGCCGAGCGACGCGTGGTGGTCGGCGGCCGTTGGCTGTAGCGGCCGGGCGGTGCCCGGTAGCACCTGGTAGTGCCGGCCGCTGGCCGGCAAGTTCAACAGCAACAGCCGAAGCAACAGCGGCATGCCGTGGGAGGGCGGTGCGATGTCGGATTGCGGGGACGCCGCAAGTACGTCCCTGTAGGCTCAGCCGCGCCATCCATGGCGCGGATGCCCCGCAATCCGACACCGCCCCGCCTTCGACAGGTTCCCGCTGACCAGTAGATCCACGCCATGCGTGGATGAATCTCCATTGGAAATCGAATATCTCGAAAAGCATCCACGCGTGGCGTGGATCTACTGGTCGACCAAGGTCGACACCTGCCAAGAGCAGGCCATGCCACCCCGCCATCCGACAGGAAACCAGCTGTTGCTGTTGAGCTTGCTGTTGAGCTTGCTGTTGAGGTTGCCGGCCAGCGGCCGGCACTACCCATGGGGTGCAGGGCGCAGCCCTGCCGACTATTCCGGCTCGCGCTGCACCTGGCGCCACAACTCGCTGGCCAGCGCACGCACCGCATCATCGGCATCGGCGCGATGCAGCAGGCCGATCTCGTAGTTGTCGACAAGGGGCAGGTCGCGCTGCCCATCGATGATGCGGTGTTCGCGGTTGACCGCGCGCCGTGGCAGCAGGCTGATGCCGATGCCGTCGGCCACCGCGCCCTGGATGCCGCTCAGCGAGGAACTGGTGAACGCGATGCGCCAGCGCAGGCCCAAGGCCTCGACGGCCTGGATCATCTCGTCGCGGTACAGCCCGCGCGGCGGGAAGGTGACCAGTGGCAGCGGGTCCTGCTGCAGGCTGCTGCTGCGCAGGCTGTCGATCCAGTGCATCGGTTCGCGCCGGCAGTGCACGGCCTGGCGGGTGTTGCGACGCTGCTTGACCAGCACCAGGTCCAGCTCGCCATGGTCGAAGCCATGGGCCAGATCACGGCTGAGGCCGCTGCTGATTTCCAGCTTGACCTGCGGGTGGCGGCGACTGAAGGCGGCCAGCATGCGCGTGGTCTGCGGGTTCACGAAGTCCTCCGGCACGCCGATGCGCACCGCGGTCTCCACGGTGGCGCCGGCCAAGGCCTGGGCCAGTTCCTCGTTCAGATCCAGCATGCGCCGGGCATAGCCCAGCAGGGTGTGCCCGGCGTCGGTGGGATGCACGTCGCGGTGGCCGCGTTCAAGCAGGCGGTGGCCGGCAAGCTCCTCCAGGCGGCGGATCTTCTGGCTGACCGTGGACTGGGTTGAATGCAGGCGGGTAGCCGCGGTGGTGAAGCTGCCACAGTCGGCGACCATCACCAGGGCCCGCAGCAGGTCCAGTTCGAACACTGTTCTATTCGATTTGGCACTGTCTTGCATTTGAACATTTCACTTCTGGATACCCGTGCCGACTTCTACCATGCAGGGCAGGGGCCGGCAATGGCCGGCGCCATTGCGCATGAGGAGAGTCACGATGCACCACCCTCGCTCCCGGCAGCGCCGTTCGGCATTGGCCCGCATGCTGCTGCTGTGCCTGCTGGCCATGGTCATCCCGGCGTGTACGGCGACTTCCCGAAGCGACGCCGATGCGCAGCTGCGCGATGCCGCCAGCCGCGGTGATGCCCGCGCCGTGCGCGAGGCACTGGATGCGGGTGCTGATCTGGAGGCGCGTGACGGCCAGGGCCGCACGGCCCTGCTGCTGGCCACCCACGGCAACAGCGTGGACGCGGCGCGGGAACTGATCGAGGCCGGTGCCGACGTCAATGCCAAGGACGCGATGCAGGACAGCGCGTACCTGTATGCCGGCGCGCGCGGCCTGGATGAGATCCTGGCGCTGACGCTCGCCCACGGTGCAGACCTGCGCAGCACCAACCGCTATGGCGGTACCGCGCTGATTCCTGCGGCCGAACGCGGCCACGTCGCCACCGTGCGTACGCTGCTGCGCGCCGGCGTGGCCGTGGATCATGTCAACCGCCTGCACTGGACTGCACTGCTGGAGGCGATCCTGCTTGGCGATGGCGGCCCGCGCCACGTGCAGATCGTACAGCTGCTGCTGGACGCTGGCGCCAACCCCGAGCTTGCCGATGGCGACGGCGTAACGCCGCTGGCGCATGCCAAGCAACGCGGCTACACCAACATCGAAACCCTGCTGCGCCAGCATGGCGCGACGCGCTGACACCCGCCCCTTCCACCCGCACGCTGCCGTGCCCACCAGGATGCCGTCCATGTTCCGTTCCCATCCGTTGTCCCTTGCCGTCCTTCTTGCCGTTGCACCGCTGTCGGCGTCTGCCGCCGAGCGCGCCGATCTGCTGATCCGCGACGCCACGGTGGTCGATGTCGAGCACGCACGCAGCGTGCCCGGGCAGAGCGTGGTCATCCGTGGCGAGGACATCGTCGCGGTCGGTCCCGATGCGCAGCTACGCAGCCAGTGGAGCGCCAGCCGGCAGATCGACGCCAAGGGCAAGTACCTGATTCCAGGCCTGTGGGACATGCACGTGCACTTCGGTGGTGGTCCGGCGCTGGTGGAAGAGAACAAGGCGCTGCTGCCGCTGTACATCGCTCATGGCATCACCACGATCCGCGATTGCTCAGGTGATCTTCCGCAGCAGGTACTGCAGTGGCGCGGCGACATCGCCAACGGCACGCTGTTCGGTCCGCGCCTGCTGACCTCCGGTGCGAAAATCGAAGGCATCAAGCCGGTCTGGAAGGGCACCATCGAAGTGGGAAGCAAGGCCGACGCGGACAAGGCGATCGAGCGCCTGCAGCACGACAAGGTCGACTTCGTGAAGATCACCGACAGCACGCTGACGCCAGAGCTGTTCCTGTACTCGGCCAGCGCGGCGCGCAAGGCGGGTCTCAAGGCCTCGGGCCACATTCCGATGGCGTTGACGGTGGAGCAGGCCGTGGATGCGGGCCTGGCCTCGATCGAGCATCTGGACTATGCCTTCAAGGCTGGCAGCAAGGACGAGGCGCAGATCGCCGCCGATTTCGGCGCCGGGCGCATCGATCGCGCCGAAGCCAACCGCCGGCTCGACGCCAGCTTCGATCGCGAAACCGCGCTGCATGCCTACCGTGATTTCGCCAAGCGTGGCGTATTCGTGACGCCGACCCTCAACGGTGGCCGCATCCTCGACTTCCTCGACCAGGATGACCACGCCAACGACCCGTATCTGGCCTATATCGGCCCGGGCCTGCGCGCGACCTACACCTGGCGCATCGAACGCGCGGCCAAGGCCACCCCGGCGCAGATCGAGGCGCGCCATGCGCAGTACCACCAGGTGGCTGCGGTGCTGCCGCTGCTGCAGGAAGCGGGAGTGACGATCATTGCCGGTACCGATGCTGGCTTCCTCAATTCGTTCAACTACCCCGGCATCGGCCTGCACCAGGAACTGCAGCTGTTCGTGAAGGAAGGCCTGAGCGCACCGCAGGCGCTGTCGGCCGCCACCCGTTCGGGCCCGGCCTGGTTCGGCCAGATGCAGCGCTATGGCGGCGTCGCCACGGGCAAGGCGGCCGATCTGGTGCTGCTGACCGCCAACCCGTTGCAGGACATCGCTGCCACCGAAAAGATCGACAGCGTGATCCTGCGCGGTGATGTGTACGATCGCGCGGCGCTGGACAAGATGCTGGCCGACACCAAGGCAAAGGTCGCTGCATGGAATGCCGTGGCGAAGTAGGACCACGCTTCGCAGTGATGCGGCCGGTAGCGCCTAGCGCGGTGCCGGCCGCATGCCATGCAGCTGCGGCAGCGTGGTTTTCATCGCATCGATGAAGGCGCGCAGGCGCAGCGGTTGCTGTCGCGCAGCGGGGAACACCAGATGCACCGGCAGCGGTGGTGCCTGCCAGTCCGCTAAAAGCTGCACCAACCGACCTTCGGCCAGATCCTCGGCCACCAGCCAGGCCGACACCACTGCGGCTCCCAATCCAGCACGTGCGGCCTGCTGCACCACGAACAGGTTGTCACTCAGCAGGCGCGGTGTGATCGACAGCGTGTGCGCACGGCCCTGCGCATCGTGCAGCAGCAGACGTTCGCGGTAGTAGGTGACCAGCGAGATCCACGGCAATGCCTGCGCCTGTTCGGGGGTGGTGATCGACTCCGCATCGGCCAGCGACGGTGCGGCCACGACAATGCGAGGTACTTCGGCCAGCGGCAGGGCAACGACGCGCGGTTCATCGACCGCGCCGACCCGCACCGCGCAGTCGATGCCTTCGGCGATGAAGTCCGGGCGGCGGTCCTCGAGGATCCACTCCAGGCTCAGTTGTGGATGCTGGGCCAGGAAGTCGAGCATGGTGGGCAGCAGCTGCGCCTGGCCGAACGCATGCGGCACCATCACCCGCAGGCGGCCGCTGAGCCTCTGTGTCTGCCCGTGCAGCTCGGCCTGCAGCGCTTCCCATTCGTCCACCACCCGCTGCGCATGGCGTTGGCAGCGCTGGCCGTCCTCGGTCAGCAGCAGGCCGTGGGTAGAGCGCTGCAGCAGGTGCAGGCCCAGCTGCCGTTCCAGGGCTTGAAGCCGACGGCTGACGGTGGGCTGGGTGGTGCCCAGCTGCACGGCGGCGGCCGAAAGGCTGCCGCTGTCGACGATGCGCAGGAAGGTACGCAGCAGGTCCAGGCGGTCGCCGCCCGATGCGAGGTCGTTCATGCGTATGGCGTATGTAAAGTATGTTGTTGAGCCTACTACAGACGCCTCGCGAATGTAGGCACGCTAGGCTCCAATTCTCTCCCTGGTGCCTTCCATGCCCGCTCCCTCGCTCTCAACTGTCGTCTCTGCGCCACGCGCTGCGCCCGCCCCATCACTGGTGCTGGCCATGGCCGCCGGAGCGGGCTTTTCGGTGGCCTCGCTCTATTACAGCCAGCCGATGCTGGGCCTGATCGCGCAGGATCTGGCTGCGGGCGAGCGTGCCGTAGGCTTGGTGCCGACGCTGACCCAGCTTGGCTATGCGCTGGGCATCCTGCTGCTGGCTCCGTTGGGCGACCGCTTCGACCGGCGCAACCTGATCCTGCTGAAGTCGGTGCTGCTGGCGGCGGCCCTGGGGGCGGCCGCCTTGGCCGGCCAGTTGCCGGGGCTTCTTGTTGCCAGCCTGCTGGTGGGGCTGATGGCCACGCTGGCACAGGACATCGTGCCGGCCGCCGCGGTGCTGGCACCGGATGCGCAGCGCGGGCAGGTGGTGGGCAGGGTGATGACCGGCCTGCTGCTGGGCATCCTGCTGTCGCGCGTGGTCAGCGGCGTGGTGGCCGAAGCCTGGGGCTGGCGCGTGCAGTTCGGCCTCGCTGCGCTTTCGGTGCTGGCGATGGGGGCGGTGATGGCACGCGCACTGCCGCACTTCGCTGCGACCAGTACGCTGCGTTATCCGGCGCTGCTGGGTTCGTTGCTGGCGCTCTGGCGTGAGCAGCCGCAGCTGCGCCGCGCCGTGGCCAGCCAGTCGCTGCTGGCGGTGGGCTTCAGTGCGTTCTGGTCGACGCTGGCGCTGATGCTGCACGCACGGCTGGGCCTGGGCAGTGCCGCCGCGGGTGCGTTCGGCATTGCCGGTGCTGCGGGTGCATTGGCGGCACCGGTTGCCGGTCGTTTTGCAGATCGGTTGGGCAGCCCTGCAGTCGCGCGGTTGGCGATTGCCGTCGCCTTGGTTGGCTTTGCGCTGTTGCTGGTTGATTCGTGGCTGCCGGCCGTGGCGCTGCTGCCGTTGCTGGTGGTCAGCGCGCTGCTGTTCGACTTCGGTTTCCAGTCGGCGCTGGTCGCGCACCAGACCCTGGTCTACGGCCTGGTGCCGCCGGCGCGCAGTCGCCTCAATGCACTGCTGTTCACCGGCATGTTCATCGGCATGGCTGGCGGCGGTGCGTTGGGCAGCCTGGCGCTGGCGCAGTGGGGTTGGCACGGCGTGGCGTGGCTGGCGACGATCTGCGCCGGTGGCAGCCTGCTGATCCGTCTTCGTTGAGGGTGGCTCGGCAGGGCTGCGCCCTGCACCTGCTGTAGTGCCGGCCGCTGGCCGGCAACCTCAACCTCAATCTCAACAGCAACAGCAACAGCAACAGCAACAGCGGGTATTCCGTGGGGGCGGGGCGGTGTCGGATGGCGGGGACGCCGCAAGTACGTCCTTGTAGGCTTGGCAGCCGCATCCATGCGGCTGACACCCCGCAATCCGACACCGCCCCGCCTTCGACAGTTGTCCGGTGTCTGTTGGTCCATCTGTGCTTCGCTTGGATCAAATCCAATCGAAATCGAATATTTCGACAATTGATCGAAGAGCATCCACGCATGGCGTGGATCTACGTGTCGACCAAGGTCGACACCCACCAAGAGCAGGCCATGACATTCCGACAGATCGCGGGAAATTGTCGGAGGCGGGGAGGGGACAGATGGCGGGGGCGTGAGCGCCATGGATGGCGCGACCGAGCTTACATGGACGTACTTGCAGCGTCCCCCGCCATCTGTCCCCTCCCCGCCATCCCAAGGAATGCAGGCTTTTGCTGTTGCTGTTGCTGTTGCTTCGGCTGTTGCTGTTGCTTCGGCCTCTGCGGGTGCAGGGCGCAGCCCTGCCGAAGACCCTTCACTCCTGACCGGTGTCATCCAGGCTGATGATTCCGCGACGCAGTGCCTGGGTTACCGCGTGGGTCCGGTCGCCAACGCCCAGTTTTTCCATCAGGCTCTTCATGTGTGCCTTCACCGTCTGCTCGGAAATCTGCATGCGTTCGCCGATGCGCTTGTTCGACAGGCCGCCGGCCACGTGGCGCAGCACTTCGGTTTCGCGTGGCGACAGCCGGTCTTCCACTACGTGCGCGGCGATGCTGGCCGCCACTTCCGCCGGTATCGGTGCGCGACGGCCACTGGCCACGGTGCGGATGGTGGCCACCAGTTCGTGGCGCAGCATGTCCTTCAGCAGGTAGGCGCTGGCACCGGCCTGCAGCGCGCGCACGGCGCGCACGTCGCCGCGGTAGGTTGTCAGCACGATGATGCGTGCGCGGGGATCGATCGCACGGATCCGCACGATTGCTTCCACGCCATCCATGCGTGGCATCTGCAGGTCCATCAGCACTACATCCGGGCGCAACTGCTGGTAGCAGGCAAGAGCCTCCTCGCCGTCGGCTGCTTCGCCGAGCAGGCGCAGGTCGGCATGTGCGCCGAGCAGTGCGGCCAGGCCATCGCGCAACAGCGGATGGTCATCAACCACCAGCACGCCGATGGGAGGAAGGGATTCAGTCATGGGAGGTTCTGCTCCAGGGCCAACGCCAGCGCGGTGGATGTCGGTGATACAAGCGACGGGCCGGCACGGACAGCGCGACTTCGGTGCCCAGGCCGGGGCGTGTCCACAACTGCAGCTCCGCACCCAGCCGTTGTGCGCGCTCGCGCATGCCCTGCATGCCCCAGTGTCCGCCGCCGGCATTGTCATTGGCGATGCCGACGCCATCGTCGCGCACATGCAGCAGGAAGCAGCGCGTGCCGTAGGACAGTTCCACTTCGATGGCACTGGCCTGCGCATGCCGCAGCGCGTTGCGGATGGCCTCGCGCCCGATCAGGAACACTTCCTCGGCGGCTTCGGCCTGCAGCGGCGGCGGGGTGCCTTCCATGGTCAAACGCAGTGGATTGGTGCCTTGGCCTGCATATTCGGCATGCACGTCGGCCAGTGCAGAGGCGAGATCGCGGCCGGCAAACGGTGCGTCGCGCAGCGCGTTGACCCGTTCCCGGCCTTCGGCCAGATTGCGCTCGGCCAGCAGCATCGCCGATTCCAGCTGGGTGCGTACCGGCTCTGGTGTCTGTGCCGACTGGCTGATGGCGTGCAGGCGCAGGATGAGTCCCTGGCTACCCTGCAACAGGGTGTCGTGCAGATCGCGCGCAATGCGCTCGCGCTCGCCGTTGCGTTCCTGCAGGCGGGCGCGGAACAATGCCGCCAGCTGCCGGCTGCGGACCCGCACGGCCAGCGCCAGCGCAGCCATCACCACGCAGACGCACAACAGTTTGAACCAGGCAGTCTGCAGGAACGTCGGTGCGATGTGGAAGCTGCGACTGGCTGGCGTGCTGCTCCAGATGCCATCTTCGTTGGCTGCTTCCACCTCGAAGCGGTAATGGCCCGGCGCGAGGTTGGTGTAATAGGCGCGCGTGCTCGCGCCGGCCTCCTGCCAAGCGTCGTCCACGCCGGACAGTCGGTAGCGGTAGCGGTTGCGCTCGGGCCGCGCCAGCGACAGCGCGACATAGTCGATCTGCAGCTGGGTAGTGCCGGCCGGCAGGCGCAGTCCCTCCTGCAACGGGGCCTGGGTACTGCCATACAGCACGTCACCGATGCGCACGCCAGGCGCCATGGTGTTGATGTGCGACTGCCGCGTGTCCAGCCACGCCAGGCCTTGATTGGTGGCAAGCCACAGCAGGCCATCAGCCGCCAGTACCGCAGTGGGGATGGGGCCGCTCTGCAGGGCGATGCCCGGCATGCCGTCAACCGCGTCGAACAGGCGGGGAGCTATCGCCTGGTCGTTGCGCAGCGCGCTGCGCAGGGTGGCAACCTGCAACCGCACCAGGCCGCGGCTGCCATTGAGCCAGAGCAGCCCGTTCGCATCGGCGACCATGCCGGTGATGCCTTCCAGCATGCCGGCCATGTCGGTGCGCACCGGCAGGAAGCGGCCGTTGCCGAAACGCGCGGCCAGGCCGGCCTCGCCGGCGACCAGCAGCAGATCCTTGTGCTGCAGCAACGCGGTTACCGGGCCTACCGACAGTCCTTCGGTGGCGCCGAAGGTGTTGACCGTGCCGCCGTGCAGGCGGCGCAGGGTGCCATCGGCGTAGCCCAGCAGCAGCGCACCGTCATCGGTACGCGCCAGCGACGAACAGGCCTGCTCGGGAAGCCGGGTTTCGCGACGCCAGCGGTTGTCCGTGTAGTGCAGCACCGCGCGTTCGCCGGCGCAGGCCCAGGCCTGGTCCGCATCGGCAAACAGCAGGGCGTGCAGTGGCTGCCCGGTGAATGGTGCCGGCAGCGGTATGAGGGTGGTGTGGCCGCTGACGGTGCGCGCCAGATTGATCCAGTCGAACTGCCATGCCGGAGTGGGTGCCTGCCGTGCCGCGGCCTGCAGCTGCGCAGCGCTGCCGCCCAGCAGCGGACGACGCAGGTCGAACAGCTTCAGGTCTTCGCCATAGCCATACACCCGGCCATCACTGGCGCGTACCAATGACCGGTACGGATCGGTAGGGCCCACGGACAAGGTCTGCACGCTGTGCGCACGGAAGCGGTTGAGGCCGAGGTTGGTGCCTACCCAGATGTTGCCTTCGCGATCGGCAAGGACCGGCACTGCCGACGTCGCGGTAAGTCCCTGCGCGGCATCGAAGCGCTCCATGCGCACAGCCTGTTGGCCGTCGAAGGTGACCCGGGCCACGCCACCGTGCGGGCTGAGCGTGGCCCACAGGGCCCCGTCGGCCGTGAACTGCAGACGCGAGGCGACCAGCCCGGGCAGCCGCCGTGCTTCACGTTCCTCGGCGGGCAACAGGCCATGCGCGTTGGCCAGCGGCGACGTGCCGCGCACGCGGTCGGCCAGCCAGACTTCGCCGCGCGGGCTCTCGACCAGCGAGGCCATCTGCGAGACCGCGATGCCGGTGGCTTCGAAGCGGGCCGCGCCAGGAGGGCGACGCCATATCTGCAGGTCCGCCAGCACCCAGAATGTGCCGTGGCGGTCCTGCAGCACCCATTGCACGCGTCTCTGCGGCAGGCCGAAGGAAGCCGGCGGCTCCTGCCAGCGATGTCCATCGAACCAGCGCAGGCCGCCATTGACGGCAGCCCACAGGCGGCCGTTGCGGTCATGCGCGAAGCGGGGGACAACACCCACCGGCACGCCCTGCGGGCGGCCGAAGCTGCGCAGGCGTTCCTGCGTGAACTGGCTGATGCCTGCCTGGAAGTAGCCGATCCACAGGCCACCATCGCCGCCATCGAGGCCGAGGGTAACCATGTTGGTGGAGGGAAAACGGGTGCCCGCCGGTGCGGCCTGCCGCTCGAAACGCCGGCCGTCGAAGCGGTACAGGCCCGAACCCGTCGCCAGCCACAACATGCCCTGGCGGTCCTGGACGATATCCCAGATATCCCCCGGGGCGCCCTGGCCGACGCGCCAGGCGGTGTGCTGATAGCCGGGCATGCCATCGCTCACTGCGGGTTGCTGCACGGCGAAGACGGGCAGGGCAGTCAACAACAGCAGGCACGACAGCAGCGCCGGCAGGCGACGCAGGAAGGGGAAGGGGCGGCCACGCATGCGGTCATTCTGGCAGGTGCGGGGCAGGCCGGGGTGACCCGTTCGGGGTAGGCGTACCGCTTCGGTGTCCGCTATCACGCCGTGATGGATGACGGAGCCCGGCGATGCAGCGCTTGTATGTGATGTTCCCTGATCGCGGCCCCGGACTGGGATTGCTGTGGCTGCGCCTGTGCGTGGCAGGAGGGCTGTTGGCGGGCGGAAGCCCGGCCGGTGCGCCGGGACTGATGTGCCTGGCGGCGATCGGCCTGCTGCTGCCTGGGCTGCTGACCCCGCTGGCGGTGCTGCTGGCGGTGCCGGGGTTGTACGGGCAGGGCGCGGCGCTGCCCTGGCTGCTGCTGCCGTTGGCCCTGCTCATGCTGGGGCCGGGCGCGTATTCGCTGGATGCGCGGTTGTTCGGCCGCCGCCTGCTGCAGCGCCGGCCCCCCCCGAATGGGTGAGCGCCGGCCTCGACCGACGGGGGTAGGGCGATTGCAGCCGGCGGCACACCATGGGTATTCCCGTCGCGGCGCTCCTTCATGGCTACCGTCCAGCCTCCTGCCCTGTCCGCAACCACGTTGGCACCGCACCAGTCGGCTGCCCTGCAGCGTGCGCTGCGCTACATCGACGAGCACCTGTCGCAGCCGCTGCGGGTGACCGAGCTGGCTGCCGTTGCCTGCGTAAGCCGGTTCCATCTGGTGCGGTTGTTCCGCATGGGTACCGGCGCCAGTCCGCTGCGTTACGTGCGCCGTCGGCGCATCGAACGCGCCACGCAGCTGCTGCCGACGGCCGCGCAGTCGATGACCTGCCTGGCCCAGCATCTTGGCTTCTTCGACCAGAGCCACTTCGTCCGCAGCTTCCGCGCCGAGACCGGCTGCAGTCCCGGCCAGTACCTGGCCGATGGCGCGGCACGTTCCCAGCCCCCTGTTGTTTCCTCCACCGGAGTCCACCCATGAGCCTCGCCACCGCCACCCCCGCCAAAGCACTGCTGTCACCGGCCGACCACGCCCTGATACTGATCGACTACCAGTCGCAGATGGCATTTGCCACCCACACCATCGACATCTCCGCGCTGCGCAACAACGTGTCGTTGATCAGCAAGGGTGCCAAGGGTTTCAACGTGCCGGTGCTGCTGACCACGGTGGCCGAGAAGTCGTTCTCCGGCCCGATGTTCCCGGAGCTGCCGGCGATCTTCCCCGGCCAGGCGGTGTTCGATCGCACGTCGATGAACACCTGGGAAGACCAGCCGGTGATCGATGAGGTGAACCGCATCGGCAAGCGTCGGCTGGTGCTCGCCGGCTTGTGGACCAGTGTGTGCATCGTCGGCCCGGCGCTGTCGGCGCTGGAGCAGGGGTTTGAGGTCTACGTGATCACCGATGCCTGCGGCGATGTGAGCGAAGAGGCGCACGAACGTGCGATCGCCCGCATGGTGCAGGCCGGTGCCGTGCCGATCACCAGCGTGCAGTACCTGCTGGAACTGCAGCGCGACTGGGCGCGTGCTGAAACCTACGACCTGACCACCGGCATCGCCCGTGACCATGCGGGTGGCTATGGCGTCGGCATCCAGTACGCCAAGACCATGTTCGGCGCGCAGGAAGGCGGGCACTGAGCGTGCGCGATGGCCATGGCCTCGACCTGGCCTTGTTGATCCTGCGGGTGGCGGCGGGAGGATTCCTGCTGCCGCATGCGCTGGGCAAGTTGTTCGGCTGGTTCAACGGGCCGGGCCTGGCAGGTTTTGCCGGCGAACTGCGTGGCTTCGGTCTGCCGTCGTCGGCGCCGCTGCCACTGCTGCTGGCGCTGCTGCAGGTGGTGGCCGGTAGCGCTGTGATGCTGGGCTGGCAGGCCCGGATCGCCGCGCTTGTCGCTGCCGCCTTCATCGCCTTCACCGCCCTGCTGGCGCTGCGCAACGGGTGGTTCTGGATGCGCGGCGGGGCCGAGTATCCGTTGTTGTGGACGCTGGCACTGCTGGCCATCGCCCTGGCCGGGCCCGGTGCATGGGCGGTGGATGGTCTGCTTCTTTCTGGAGACATCGCGTGAACAACGAACCTCTCGATCCTGGCCGCCGCAATGTGGTGCTGGCCACCAGTGCCGCGCTGGCGCTGGGCCTGGCTGGCGGTACCGCCGCGGCCATCCAATCCCCTTCCAAGGAGCGTCGCATGAGCACACTGGTCATCCGCAATGCACGCATCACCACGCTTGATCCGCAACAGCCGCATGCGCAGGCACTGGCCGTGCAGAACGGCCGCATCGTTGCCGTGGGAAGCGACGAGGACATCATGCGCGGTTGGGGCAGCGAAGCCACGATCGTCGATGCGCAGGGGCGGCGCATCGTGCCCGGACTCAATGACAGCCACACCCACCTGATCCGCGGTGGCCTGAACTACAACCTGGAACTGCGCTGGGATGGCCTGCGTTCACTGGCCGATGCGATGGCCATGCTGAAGGCGCAGGTTGACCGCACGCCCGCGCCGCAGTGGGTGCGCGTGGTCGGTGGATTCACCGCGACCCAGTTCACCGAAAAGCGCCTGCCGAGCCTGCAGGAGCTGAACGACATCGCTCCGGATACGCCGGTGTTCCTGCTGCACCTGTACGACCGCGCGCTGCTCAATCGCGCCGCGCTGCGTGCCTGTGGCTATACCAAGGAAACGCCGGACCCGCCCGGCGGGCAGATCGTGCGCGATTCGCTGGGCAACCCGACCGGCCTGCTGCTGGCCAAGCCGAATGCACTGATCCTGTATGCGACCCTGGCCAAGGGGCCGAAGCTGCCGGTCGAGTACCAGGCCAATTCAACCCGCCATTTCATGCGCGAGCTGAACCGCCTGGGCATCACCTCGGTGATCGACGCCGGAGGCGGTTTCCAGAACTACCCCGAGGACTACCAGGTCATCGAGCAGCTGCATCGCGATGATCAGCTGACCGTGCGCATCGCCTACAACCTGTTCACCCAGAACAAGGGCAGCGAGGTCAGCGATTTCCGCGGCTGGAGCGAGATGCTGCAACCGCGCCAGGGCGATGACCTGCTGCGCCACAATGGTGCCGGTGAGATGCTGGTGTTCTCCGCAGCCGACTTTGAACTGTTCAACGAGCCGCGACCGGAACTGCCACCGGAACTTGAGCCGGAGCTGCACGATGTAGTGAAGCTGCTGGTGGAGAAGCGCTGGCCGTTCCGCATCCATGCGACCTACGACGAAAGCATCAGCCGCATCCTGGACGTCTACGAGCAGGTCAACCGTGAGGTGCCGTTCGATGGCCTGCACTGGTTCATCGACCATGCCGAGACCATCACCCCGCGCAACATCGAGCGTATCCGTGCACTCAACGGCGGCATCGCCGTGCAGCACCGCATGGCCTACCAGGGCGAGGCATTCGTGCAGCGCTATGGCGTGCAGGCGGCGCGGCACACGCCACCGGTGAAGCGGATGCTGGCTGAGGGCGTGCCGGTCGGCGCCGGCACCGATGCTACCCGCGTGGCCAGCTACAACCCGTGGGTGGCGCTGTCGTGGCTGGTGACGGGACGCACCGTCGGCGGCCTGGCCCTGTACGGTGATGAGAACCTGCTGGAGCGCGAGCAGGCCCTGCGCCTATGGACACAGGGCAGCGCCTGGTTCTCCGGCGACGAAGCGGTGAAGGGCACGCTGAAGGTGGGCCAGCTGGCCGACTTCATCCTGCTGTCGTCCGACTTCTTCCGCGTCGATGAGCAGCAGATCGCCGACATCACCAGCCTGCTGACCGTGGTGGGTGGCCGCATCGTGCATGGCGACGGCGACTACGCCGGGTTGGCGCCGCAGCTGCCTCCGGCGATGCCGGACTGGTCGCCGGTGAACCGCTTCGGTGGTTACCACGTCGGTGGCGGGGCGACCGGGTTGGCTGCGGCGCACCGTCATCACCACCATGGTGTGGCCTGCAGCACCCACGGTGCGCATGGCCACGCGGTTCGTCATCCGGCGCCAACCGACGACCTGACCGCGTTCTGGGGCGCGATGGGGTGTTCGTGCTTCGCGTTCTGACCCTGGCATCGCTGGTGTTGCCGTCGTTGGCGCTGGCCTGCGACGGTGGTGCCTGTACCACGGTTGGCGACGGCCAGTTGCAGTGGGATGCATCGCTGCGCCTGCGTGGCATGTACTACGCCCCGACCCGGTTTGGCGTCGGTGCTGGCGACGATGGCTACGGCCTGCTGCGTGCGCTGGCTTCTGCCTCCTTCGCGCAGGGTGGTTGGCAGGCGAAGCTGCAGCTGGGTACGCATGCCGAGCGCGGGAAGGCCGGTGGCCCGGGTCGTACCGATCGCGGCGCGCTGGACGTGCAGCAGGCGTACTGGCGCTGGTCCGGCGCTGGCATGCACGTGCAGCTGGGCCGGCAGGAAGCGGGCTATGGCAGCTCGCGCCTGTTGTCGGTGCGCGACGGGCCGAACATTCGCCTGGCCTTCGATGGTGCGCGGGTGGGGTGGCAGGGCAGGCTGGGCGCACTGGACCTGATGGCGCTGCGCCCGGTCGAGAACCGCCCGGGTGCTTTCGATGACCGCGGTGAGGGCGGTGCACACCTGCTCGGTGCGTATGCGACCACGGCCAAGGGCGCTGGCATCAGCCAGTGGGACCTTTACCTGCTCGACTATCGTCGCGAGGGCGCGCGCTTCGCCGCGGGCAGCGGCACCGAGCGGCGGCAGACCCTGGGCGCGCGCTGGTTCGGCCAGTCGGGTGCGCTGGACTGGAATACCGAACTGGTGGCGCAGGGCGGTGAACTGCGGGCGGTGACCGGCGATCTGGACATCCGCGCCTGGACCCTCGCCACCGATACCGGTTGGCGCTGGAGCGCGCTGCCGCTGCAACCGCGCCTTGGCCTGAAGGCCGACATTGCCAGCGGCGACGCAGACCCGGGTGATGGTCGGCTGGGTACGTTCAATGCGTTGTTTCCCAAGTCCGCCTATTTCAGCGAAGCCAGCCTGTTGGCACCGGCCAACCTGATGGATCTGCAACCGACACTGGCACTGCGCCTGCATGAGGCGGTGACCACCGAGCTGGGGGTGCAGCTGGCGTGGAAGCATCGGCGCGCCGATGCGGTCTATACCACGCCGGCACCGTTGGCAGCGTTGCCCGGCAGTGCCGGAGGCGCACGCCGCATCGGTACCCAGTACAAATCCGAAACCCGCTGGCAGGTCAATGACCACTGGCAATGGCAGCTGCAGCTGGCCTGGGTCGACGCGGGTCCTGCACTGATGCAGGCCGGCGGCCGGGACACGCTGTTCGCCTCAATCGTTGGAGCTTGGCAATGGTGAACGCATCGGCGTCACAACACTCCCCGCAGGTCGATGGCGCATGGTCGCCGTTGAAGATCCGCATGTTCCGCTCGATCTGGCTGGCGATCCTGGCCAGCAACATCGGCACCTGGGTCAACGACGTGGCTGCGGCCTGGGTGATGGCCGAACGCACCGGTTCGGCGCTGATGGTCGCGCTGGTGCAGTCGGCCACCACCGTGCCGATCGTGCTGTTGGCGCTGGCGGCCGGGACCCTGGCCGACATCGTCGACCGCCGCAAGTACCTGCTGTTCACCCAGGGCTGGATGCTGCTGGTGGCGGCAGCGACCGCCGTGCTCACGGCATTGGACCTGCTGACGCCGCAGCTGCTGGTGCTGCTGACCTTCTGCATGGGCTGCGGTGCGGCGATGGCCATGCCGGCACAGGCCGCGATCGTCTCCGAGCTGGTTCCGCAGCCGATGCTGGCCTCGGCCGTGGCACTCAACTCCATCGGCATCAACATTGCCCGTTCCATCGGGCCGGCCATCGGCGGGGTGATCGTGGCCCAGCTGGGTGCGGTGTGGGCCTTCGGGTTCAACGCCATCACCTTTGCCGCCATGCTGTTCGTGGTGTGGGGCTGGAAGCGTGATCCGAAGGTGTCCAGCCTGCCGCCCGAAGGGTTCGGCGCTGGCCTCAAGGCGGGCCTGCGCTATGCCAGCCGTGCCGGCCGCCTGCAGGCGGTACTGATCAAATCGGCCGGCTTCTTCTTCTTCGCCGCGGCGATGAACGCGATGCTGCCGGTGGTGGTGCGCGGGCAGATGCAGGGCGGAGCGGGGCAGTACGGCGTGCTGCTGGGTTGCATCGGTATCGGTGCGGTGGGCGGTGCGCTGCTGCTGCCGAAGCTGCGGGCCAGGCTTGACCGCGACCTGCTGGTGCTGCTGGCCACCTTGTCGCTGGCAGCAAGCCTGGCCGGCCTGGCGCTGACCCGCAGCTGGTACGTGCTGCCGCTGGTGATGCTGGTCAATGGCTTTGCCTGGATCACCGTACTGTCCTCGTTGCAGATCGCAGCGCAGACGGCGGTGCCGGCCTGGGTGAGGGCGCGTGCGCTTGCCCTGTACATCATGGTGTTCTCGGCCGGCATGGCGGCCGGTGGCCTGAGCTGGGGCGCACTGGCGCAGCGCACATCGCCCGAGCTGGCACTGCTGGTGGCTGCTGCAGGTGCGGTCATCGGCGGCCTGCTGGTGTGGCGGGTACGCATTGCAGGCGCCGAAGATCTGAACCTGAGTCCGGCCGGGCACTGGCCCGCACCGGAACTGTCGGTGCCGGTGTCGAATGATCGCGGACCGGTGCTGGTGACCATCGAATATCGCATCGATGCCGCCGACCGCGCCGCGTTCCAGGCGCAGATGCGCACGCTGGGAACGATCCGTCGACGCGATGGCGCCGTGGTCTGGGGCGTGGTCGAAGATGTGGCAACCCCGGGCATCCATCTGGAGTATTTCGTCGCAGCGTCGTGGTTGGAGCACCTGCGCCAGCATGAACGCATCACCGCCGACGACAAGGCGATCCAGGAGGCGCTGCGCGCGCTGCATCGCGGCGAGCGCGCGCCGGTGGTGCGTCACTTCGTTGGCGGCCATGATCCATTGCCGGCGGCGGCGCCGCATCACCACAGCGATATCTGATGGTCCCGTGATGGAGCTGGCCGCTGGCCGGCTCCAGGGCAGGAGCGGCGGCGCACGGGCGCCGCCGCGATACGTCATCTGCGTGCGAATGCCAGCAGGTCGGCGTTGAACTGATCGGCATGGGTCAGGGTGAGGCCGTGCGGTGCACCGGCGTACACCTTCAGTTCTGCGTTGCGGATGATCTGCGAGGACAGCTTGGCCGAAGCATCGAAGGGCACGATCTGGTCGTCATCGCCATGCAACACCAGAGCCGGCACGTCGATCTTCTTCAGGTCGTCGGTGTAGTCCACCTCCGAGAATTCGTGGATGCAGTCGTACTGGCCTTTCACGCCGCCCAGCATGCCCTGCAGCCAGAACGAATCACGCATGCCTTCGGTGACGCTGTTGCCATCACGATTGGCGCCGAAGAACGGCGTGGCCAGATCCTTGAAGAACTGCGAACGATCGCCACCGGTGCCCTTGCGGATGCCGTCGAACACTTCCAGCGGGGTGCCGGCCGGATTGCCTTCGGTCTTCAGCATCAGCGGCGGCACCGCGCCGACCAGCACCACCTTGGCCACGCGCTTGCTGCCATGGCGGCCGATGTAGTGCGCCACTTCGCCACCGCCGGTGGAATGGCCGACCAGGATCGCGTCCTTCACGTCCAGCGCATCCAGAACGGCAGCAAGGTCATCGGCGTAGGTGTCCATGTTGTTGCCGTCCCAGGTCTGGCTGGAGCGGCCATGGCTGCGGCGATCATGGGCGATCACGCGGTAGCCGTTCTGGCCCATGAACAGCATCTGCGGGTCCCAGGCATCGGACGACAGTGGCCAGCCATGGGCGAATACGACAGGCTGGCCGGTGCCCCAGTCCTTGTAGAAGATGCGGGCGCCATCATTGACGGTCACGAAATTGCTCATTGCAGGTTCCTTGGCGAAAGGGAGGGAAGACGCCTGCGGGTTGGCCGGCGCCTGCGGCAGTACAGCGCACGATGGGCGATGTGCATTGCACGGCTGTGCCGGATTGGCGTGGTCGTCACGCTGACGCGACTCGCTCTGGCGGCAGGCCGGTGCTGATGGCAACCATGGCCATCGGACGCGTGAGGGCCAGTCATGAAGATGCCGGGATGGGGAGTGCTGCCTGCATTGCTGTTGGCTGCTGTCGCGATGGCACAGACCAACGTGTACAAGTGCACCGGAGGTGAGCATCCGGTCTACCAGCAGACGCCCTGCCAGGGACGCGCGGAGTGGCGCTGGGAAGTGCCCGGTGCCGAGTCGAAGGCACGCGGGCCCACACCTGCAGTCGTGCAGCCTGCCCGCAGCGGTAGCAGGCGGACGTCACGGCGCGGGCGCGCACAGGGCGCGCTGATATCGATCACGGCTGACCCGCGTGGCTGCGAGCGGGCGCGCCAGCGGCAGGTGGCAGCGCTGGCCAGGCCGCGCAGGCTCGACTACCTGCAGCGCAGGCAGCTGGATGACGCGGTACGCGAGGCCTGTCGTTGAGCACAACGAAAAACGGCACCCGAAGGTGCCGTTCTGGTCTACAGGCCCGGAAGACCTCAGCGGCCGTCGCTGGCGGCGGCCGGTGCCGTCGCCGCATCCGGCTTGGGCAGGCTCAGCTCCGGGTTGCCCTGTTCGGCCTGCAGGATCTGGATCCGTCGCTGCAGCGCATCGAGCTGGCTGTTGGTGCTCTGCACGTCGGTGCTCAGGCTGACCGCCTGCTGCTGGGCCTGCTGCAGCGCTGCGCTGACCTGCGCCGACTGCGCCTGCTGCTGTTCCATTTCCTGCTGCAGGGTGCGCAGGCGTTCTTCGTTGTAGGCCACCAGGCGCTCGGTGTAGCGCTTGCCGGCTTCCAGCCGGGTGGTGTCGATGTAGACCTGCGCCAGCTGTTCGGACTGCTGCGCGAAGGTGCGGTAGACACGCTCGGCGTTGTCGACGGCATCGGTCTTGATCACCCGCCAGAAGTTCTTCTCCTGGAACAGGGCCACGTAGTAGGTCAGGGTATTGGCGTTGAACAGCAGGCTGGCGCCGTAGTTGCCGTTGTAGGTGGTACGCAGCTCGGTGAGCTGCTGCGCATCCATCAACTGCTTGAGTTCGTCGACGGTGTTGCGTACCACCGGTGCGGCCTTGGCCGGCTCCACCGTGGCAGTGCGATCGCCACGTGCGGCCAGCGCCGACGGCGCCACCACCATCATGGCCACGGCCAGCAGTGCTGCGCCGCGCCGATACCGGGCGAAGACGGTGCCCCCTGAAGTTTCTCGCATGTCTAGACCATCCACGGATGTAGTGTGGGTTGAGTTGAATGTGGTTCCCCGCCGCGAGTCTAGCATGGGCGCGGACGCCGCCAACCGGTGCCCGCGCGGGTCAGAAGACCAGCTGCGCCGAGCTGCACTGGATCGACTGCATGCTGACATCGGTGCGGCCCAGTTCCAGCCCGAGCAGGCTGGCCAGGGTGTTGGTCAGCAGGGTGCCGACGCTGTTGAGTACGGGCTTGAGCGCCGCCAGCACCGGGTTCAGCAGCGCACACAGCAGGCCACTGCAGGTGACGTTGTTGCCGGGGGTGGTCACGCCGCCGCCGTTCTGCCCATCCAGGAATCCGGCCGGGGCGGTCTGGATGTAGGACGCCAGGTTGGTGCGCACGCAGCCGTTGTAGTCGATCAGGTTGCCCAGCAGGCTGTCGCAGCGGTTGATCAGCAGGCCGCCGACCAGCGAGCCCAGCAGGCCGTCGAGCAGGCCCAGGCCCTGGCCGGTCACGGTGGCGCGGTAACCGGCCCAGACCGATCCATCTTCCCAGCAGGTGCTCAGGCCAATCAGGCAGGGCTTGGGTACGCCCTTGGTAACGGTCCAGTTGCCCAGCGGTGCGAGGTTGCGTGACGGATCGCCATCGCGCAGCAATGGAATCACCTGGTCCACGTTGTAACGCCCGCCGCTGGGGAAGGCCGCCTGCAGGTAACGGTCGGCCAGAGCCTTGGCCGTGTCATTGGCGCTCATGCCCTGCTTGGGTGAACTGAGCATGCCCGACAGCACCCGCAGCAGTTCGTTGACCAGGTCTGACACGGCGGTGCCGACGGCCAACGGGTTGATCCGGGTCGAGCCGGTCTGGCCTGCGGCCAGGGTCAGGCTCTGCGTGCTGGTCAGTGCCGGCAGGGTGACCTTGTCGTTGATCAGGGGCTGCCCCAGAAGCTTCAACAGCTGCTCGTTCTGCAGGGTCGCGTCACAGACGTTGCTCTTGGAGAAGCGATCGGCCGCGTTGACCTTGCCGACGCAGGCGCGCAGTACCGAGGAATCGACCTGGACGGTGGCCGTCGGCGGCGCCGCACCGCACTGGATGCTGGTCAGTGTCCCCATCGCATTGGCCACATCCACGTGCAGTGGCAGATGCAGGCGGGTGCCGAGCAGGTTCAGCAGCGGACCAATCGCGAACAGGCGGTCGCTGTCGACGTCCACCATCAGCCGCACCTGCGCGTTGTAGGCGCGTGCGCCGACGCCACCGATGGCGATCGACGGCGGCTCCACCACGCCGGCCTTGACGTCGATGCCCAGCAGGTTCAAGCCCTGCACCTGCACACCATTGCCATCGTTGGCGATCGAGATCGCGGCGGTGACAAGATCCAGCACGTTGACCCTCGATTCCAGTGCGCTGCCGATGGTGCCGTCCGGTGAGATCACCTGCGCGAACAGGCCGCCGCCGCCGTTCTGGCTGCCCAGCAGAATGTTCAGCTGGTTGATGTCCAGCCGCGTGCCGACCAGGTTGGACAGCGCCTGCAGCTGTACGCCGACGGCGGTCTCGCGGCCCACCACCGTGGCAGTGGCATTGACCAGCTGTGCCAGTGATATGCGGTTGACCGACAGCAGCCGGTTGAAGTCGGCCACGCTGAGGTCGGCGGTGACCGGGATGCCCAGTGCCGCCAGCAGCCCCGACGGGGTGACGGTGGCCTGTGCCAGGCCGTCGTAGGACAGAATTGTTGCGTTGGTGACGTCCAGGCCGACCAGCCGAAGGGTCGCCATCAAGGGGGAGTTGCCATTGGTGCGCAGCAGCTGCGAACCCACTGCAAACACGGCGGTGGGTTCCGAACGCTTGGCCACCGCCTGCACGCGCAACGTGGGCAGCCCGCTGTTCTGGCCGAAGAACGGCAGAACGCCGCGTTCGGCAATGACCCGCACCGCGTTGCGTGGATTGCCTGCGTCCACGCTTGGGCTGAAGTGGTCAGCCGTTCCGCGGGTGGCATTCCAGTTGCCACACTGGATCTGCACCTGCCCAGGGAAGGTGTTCTGTGCGAGCGCATTCTGCCGGGCCGCGCTGTTGTCGGCGTTGTCGGGCCGGCACAGGTCCAGCCGTTGTGCGCCTGCCAGCGCAGCCAGATCGACCACCTTCTGCGCATCGCGCTTGGCCCAGAACAGGAAGCCGATCTCGATCAGGCCGAGCATGGCCAGCAGCGCGATCATCACCAGCATCATGGTGACCGACATACCGCCGCGCGGGCGACTGAAGCTGATGTGGCGTGCTCGGTTCATGGCGGGCCTCAGCGTCCGGATCGGGAGGATCCTGCGGACTTGGCGACGTCGGTTTCGAAGAATTGCGGAATGTCGTACTGGAAGCTCTTCAGGTAACGCGCGTAGCTGGATGTGGCCTGGTCGCCGAGGATCGGCAGGCGGGCACCGGCCACCTCGCCGGACGCTTGCAGGCGGAACAGGCTGCGAGTGGTGTCACCGATCTGCGAGGTGTTGGGCTGCAACTGCGTACCGCCGAAATCAGGCTTGGTTTCAGGGGCTGCGGGGGCTGCGATGGGCGCTGCGGCTGGTGGCGGCGATACGTCCACGGTAGCCAACGGCTCGCTGTGCAGGGGAGCGGCTGCCGGCGCGGGCGCGGCACCACCCAGCATCTGCCCGGTCAACGGTTGCTGCGGCGTCTGCGCCTGCACAACCGCAGCGAAAGACAAGCCGGCAAGCACCGGCAGCAGGCAGCGGATCAGCGGCGTCGAGGTCATGGCGTGTTCCCTGTGGGATGGTCGGTGGAGCCGAAGCGTTCCAGCATCGAGGGCGGCAGTCGTGGTGGGTCGCGTTCGTCGCGGCCATCGCGGCGCGGTTCGGCGGCCAGGCGTGGGCCTGCGTTGGCGGGGGTGGCAGCTACCGAAGCAACTGGCCGTGCCGCTGCCGCCGCTGCAGCAGTGGCAGCGGCCTGGCGTTGCTGCAGCCGCGCGCGGATCTGCTGCGCCTGCTGTTCCACGCTGCGGCGGGTCTCCTCGCTGAAGCTGGCCTGCTGGGCCAGCCGTTCGACGGTGGCAGTGTCGCCACGCAATAGCGCCCACAGGGCAAGATTGGCGGTGGCCTTGGCATTGCCTGGCGACAGTTCCAGCGCCTTGGCCAGTGGCTCGCGTGCCTGTTCGAAGCGGCCGGCACGAAGCCGTGCATAGCCCAGGTCGCCGAGGTAATCGGTGTTCAGCGGGCTCAGCTGGGTGGCACGTGCCAGCGCCTGTTCGCCACCCTGGTCGTCGTCGCGGAGGGCAGCGATCAGGCCCATGCCGTGTGCAGCGGCCGCGGCCTGCGGGCCATTGCCGAGCTCGCGGTACAGCGCCAGCGCCGCATCGATCTGGCCGGTCTGGCGCAGTGCGTCGGCCTGCAGCAGGCGCAGTGCCGGGGTATCGCCGTAGCGCTGGCGGAACGCATCCACGTGCGCCAGCGAAGCGTACCAGGCGCCCTGCTGCTGCATCCGCTGGATCAGTTCCAGGTAGGCGTTGCGGCTGTCCTGCGGGGCCGGCGTCGGCTCGGCCAGGCTCGGCGCACGCAGGTACTTCGGCGTGGTGGAGCTGCAGCCGGCAGCAGCGGCAACCAGGGCAAGCAACAGGCAGGCAGGGCGCAGGACAGGCATGAAGGTCATCCCATTTTCGACAAGGTAGTGGCCAGCGCGACCAGCGCCGGTCCGGCCAGCACCAGCATCAGTGCCGGCAGCAGGGTCAGCATCATCACCACGGTCATCTTCACCGAGAGCTTGCCGACCTTTTCCTTCAGCGCGTTGCGGCGCTGCTCGCGCAGGCGGACGCTGAACTGGCGCAGCGGTTCCTGCACGGCACCGCCGTGGGCGTGCACCTGCAGGATCAACTGCACAAGGCTGGACAGATCGTCATCGCCGTACACATCGCTCAGCCGGCGCAGCGACTGCGCGCGCGTGCGCCCATGGGTGTAGGACACATTCGCTTCCTGGATTTCCCCACCCAGCACCGGCAGTGCGTCGCGCAGCTTGTCGCCCAGTGTCTGCAGGCTCTGATCCATGCTGTAGCCCACGCCCTGCAGCAGGCGCAGCAGGTCGATCAACAGCGGCAGCTCATTGTTCACCGCGCGTCGCCGCCGCTTGACCCACGCACTGAGCGCGAACTTCGGCAGCAGCAGGCCAGCAGCCAGCGCGCCGATCACCACCATGATCCTCGACAACCCCGTGGCGTCACTCAGCGTCAGCGCAATACCCAGTACCAGCACCGCCAGCAGCAGCCGCAGGCCGAGGTAGATGGCGGTGCCGCGGCGGGTGTTCCAGCCGGCCAGGTCCAGCAGCAGGCGATCCTCACCGGCCAGCAGCGCCGCTTCCAGGCGTCCGCCGCTCAGTCCGCGGCCGAACTGCTCCAGCCAGCCGAGTGAATCCTTGCGTGCGTCGGCCGCTGTGTCGTCGCTTTCGCGCGGACGCAGCGCTGTCTTCAACGTGGCCTCGCTGCGGTCCTCGCGATGGCTGCGCACCCAGCTGCCAAGCCCCAGCAGGGCCACGCCGGCGGCCAACACCAGCAGGGCAGCCACGAACCAGATGCTGGCGCTCATTGGATGCCTCCTGCGTGGTCGGGGATGTTCATAGTGATTTGGCCAGGCGGTACAGCAGGAAGGCGCCGGTCAACTCCAGCGCCAGCGCGATCAGCAGGATCTTGTGGCCCAGTGGGTCGTGCAGCACCGGCTGGAAGAACTCGGGGCTGGAGATCGCCATCAGCACTGCGCTGGCCGGTGGCAGAAGGCCCAGTACCCACGCCGACATGCGGGTTTCAGAAGTGGTTGCGGCCAGTTCCTGCTGCGCCTGTTCCAGGTCACGCATGAAGTCGCCCATGCGCTGCAGGATCTGGTCGGCACGGCCACCGATGCGCACGCTGACGCCCATCACCACCGCCAGCACCTTCAGCACGTCCATGCGGTAGGGCTGTGCTGCCAGGTTGAGCGCACGGTCAAGGTCCATGCCGCCACGTGCATAGCGCACCGTGGTGTCGAGCAGGCCGCGCAGCGGCGCGTTGGTCTGCATCGACGCGACCTGGAAGGCGGCCTGCAGGCTGTTGCCGAGCGCGGTGAGGCGCACCAGGTTGTCGAGGAAGTCCGGCAGCTGGTGCAGCAGCTGCGCCTGCAGCTTGCCGATACGGCGCATCAGCCACAGCCAGCAGCCCAGCAGGTACAGCAGCAGGGTCAACGGGAACATCCAGAAGGTGCCCAGGCGCAACACCGCGAACGCGGACAGGGCGATGCCCGGCAGCAGCATCAGCAGCGGCAGCTTCCAGCCCGGTGCCAGGCCGGCACGCTGCAGCAGCCCGTTCCAGGGCAGGGCGCGGCGACCCGGCGCAGGCAGCGGCGCCTGCCGTGCTGCATCGGCCGGCGCGGCGGCAGCGCCGGTGCCGCGCGCCAGCTGCTGCTCGGCATGCTGCAGCGAGGCCTGGCGCTGTTCGCGGCTGCTGGCCGTCCCCCACAGCCACACCGCCAGCGCCAGCAGCACCGACACGATGCTCAGCACACCCAGCAGCAGGCCGGTACCCATGCTCAGAAGTCTCCGTACAGGGATTCGCGCAGCAACTGCCGGAACGGCTCCAGCTTGTGCGAATGTGGCTGGAAGCCGAGGCCGATCCAACGGTCGATTTCCTTGCCGCTGCCATCGATCTGCACTTCGTGGCGGAACATCTCCTGGGTGGTGATCAAGTTGTCGCTGACGCCGGTGATTTCAGTGATGGATACCAGCACCCGGCGGCCGCTGCCCAGGCGCGAGATCTGCACGATGAAGTCGATGGCACTGGCGATCTGCCGGCGCAGGCTGTCTTCGCTGCCCTGGAAACCGGCGAAGCCGGCCAGCATCTCGATGCGGTACAGGCAGTCGCGCGGTGAATTGGCGTGGATGGTGGCCATCGATCCGTCATGGCCGGTGTTCATCGCCTGCAGCATCTCCAGCACCTCGGCGCCACGCACCTCGCCGACCACGATGCGGTCCGGGCGCATGCGCAGGCTGTTGCGCACCAGGTCGCGGATGCTGACCGCGCCCTGGCCTTCGGCGCCACCGATGCGGCTCTCCAGGCGCACCACATGCGGGTGGTTGAGCGAGAGCTCGGCGGTGTCTTCCACGGTGATGACGCGTTCGTTGGCCGGCACATAGCTGGCCAGCGCATTGAGCAGCGAGGTCTTGCCCGAGCTGGTGCCACCTGACACCAGGATGTTGCAGCGGCCCAGCACCATCGCCTTCAGCAGCGCCTGCATCGGCGCATCGAAGGTGCCCTTGGCCAGCAGTTCGTCGGGGGTGAACGGATCCTTGCGGAACTTGCGGATGGACACCATCGGCCCGTCCACCGCCAGTGGCGAGATGATCGCGTTGAGGCGGCCACCATTGGGCAGGCGTGCATCGACCATCGGATTGGAATCATCCAGGCGGCGGCCGAGCGGGGCGATGATGCGGCGCAGGATGCGCAGCAGATGGGTGTCATCAGTGAAGCGCTGAGGTGCGCGTTTGAGCTGCCCACCCTGGGAGACATGCACATCCTTGAAGCCATTGATCAGGATGTCTTCGATGGTGGGGTCATGCAGCAGGTCATCGAGCGGGCCGAACCCGGTCAGCTCCTTGACCAGGCCTTCGGCCACCACCTGCATTTCTTCTTCGTTGATGGGGATGCGCCATTCCTGGATGAAACTGACCGTCTGCACTTCCACCCAGCGGGCGATGGTGTCGGGGGCCCAGGAATCGATGTCGATGCGCTCGTCTTCGATGCTGTTGAGCAGATGCTCGTGCGCGGCCGACAGCACCTTCTGGTACTGCTCGGTCTGTGCGAACGGCAGGCTGCCCGGTGCATGCTCCGGCACCGTGCTGCGGGCGACAACGTGCGGGAACGGGGTCACTTTGTCTTCCATTGCGATCCACCCAGGGCAAGGGCAAGTCTTTCCCGCAGGCCGTGCGCCTGGACCGGGCAGGCAGCCGGATCCAGGCGTTGCACCAGCGGGGCGAGGGCACGCAGGTACGGGTCGCGCGGCGCATCCTGCAGCAGCAGATGGCCATGGCTGGCGGAGGCGCGTACCCGCGACCGCTCGGGCAGGGTGGCCAGCAGCGGCAGCTCGAAGCGGCGCGCGATCTGTTCGGGGCTCATGCCACTGTTGTCGTCGTGGCGGTTGATCACCAGCTGCAGTCGCTTCTCGCGGTCGCGCTGGCCGGAAAGGTGCTTCAGGGCGTGGTCCAGCGACACCAGGGTGGCGATCGATGCGTCGGCCACCAGCCAGATTTCATCGGCCTGGTCCAGCAGCAGCGGCGGCAGCTGCCGCAGCGGGCAGCCGCCGGCATCGCACAGTACGCTGGAGAACACGCCGCGCAGTCGTTGCAGCAGCGCACCAGGATCGGACGGCGGCAGTGCGTCGCTGCCGCTGGCACGGTCGAGCAGGACCAGTCCGCTGGTGTGCCGGGCCATCGCCGTGCGGGCCAGGGTGGCATCGATGCGGCTGGCATTGCGCAGCGCGTCTTCGTAGTGGAAGCGGCTGTCCAGGTTGAGGTACAGGGCGAGGTCGCCGGCCGGCTGCGCCAGCTCCATCAGCAGCCCGTCCTGCACGGCGGCATCGCCCTGGGCCAGGGTGCGGGTCTGCTGTGCGAGCACCGACAGGTGTGCGGCCAACGTGCTGGTGCCGACGCCGGCGCGCACGCCCAGCAGCACGATCAGGCGCGCCTTGTGCGCCTGCTGTGCGCTTGCGGCGGGGCGCGGTGACAAAGCGCGACGCAGGGCGGCTTCGATGCCGGTGTTGTCACTGTCCAGGTCCAGTACATCGCGCAGGCCGGCGCGCAGCGCCATCACCACGCCTTCCACCTGGCCGGCGCTGGTGGCGCCCACCGCCACCAGGGTCAATTCGGGTTGGGTCTGCTGCAGTTGCTGCGCCAGTACCGTCGATGCCGAGGCATGCTCCGGGCGGAAGTCCAGCAGTACCAGGTTCTGCGGGCCACGCTGCAGGTCCTGGGCCGAGGTCGGCTCGCTGCTGTCCTGCCAGTGCAGTGCCGTGGCCGGCGGCAGCTTGGCAGCCAGGCGTGGCAGCAGTTCACGGTCGATCCCGTACAGGACCAGGTTCATCGGTGGTCCTTGCGGGTGCAGCGGCAGGGCAGTGGCGTAGGGCATGGGCGTAGTACCGGAGACGTCATGCAGGTCAGCGCGAGAAACCGGGAACCGGATCGCGGCTGATCGGGCCAAGCAGCCACGCACCCCATTCGGGCATGTTCGGCTTGGCTTCGCGATCGCCGGGTAGCGGCAGTTCGGTATTGCGGGCAATCGGCTGTACCAACCGCGGAGTGACGATGATCACCAGTTCCTTGTCCTGGCGCTT
Source organism: Stenotrophomonas sp. MYb57 (assembly GCF_002966815.1). Lineage (NCBI taxonomy): Bacteria > Pseudomonadati > Pseudomonadota > Gammaproteobacteria > Lysobacterales > Lysobacteraceae > Stenotrophomonas > Stenotrophomonas sp. MYb57. The sequence continues at coordinate 2,771,903 of NZ_CP023271.1, read as the reverse complement.
GTAGTCGAAGTTGCGGAAGAACGTACCGATGATCGGCAGGTCGCCGAGCAGCGGAATCTTGTTGACCGTCGAGGCCACGGTGGAGCTGACCAGGCCGCCGATGACGAAACTCTCACCATCGCCTAGCTCGACGGTGGTGTCGGCGCGGCGGGTGGTGATCGAAGGGATCTGCACGCCGTTGAGCGCGATCGCATTGGTGTAGTCCAGGTCGCTGGCTTCCGGGGCAACCTTCAACGCAATGCGGTTCGGTGAGAGCACGGTGGGAGTAACGGTGAGGCCGATGCCGAAGGGCTTGTAGGTAACCGTGGTCGTGCCGAGCCCCTGCGGCTCCAGGATCGGCAGTTCGCCACCGGCCAGGAAGCTGGCGCTCTGCCCGGACAGCGCGACGAGAGTGGGCTCGGCCAGCACGCGCGCCATGCCGTTGGCCTGCAGCAGGTCGACATCGGCGTTCCACAGGCCCTTGGTCGAACCGAACACCAGCCTGAACGCCGAGGAGATCGGTGACTCGCTTTCGTTGCTCGACTCACCTTCCTTCATGCCAGGCAGGATGCCGGTGTTGCCTGGCAGCTGCCCGCCCGGCCGCGCGAATCCATAGGCGAAACCACCGTTGCGGTTCTGGAAGTTGATGCCGATCTGCTTCAGCGCGGTCTTGTTGAACTCGACCACCTTCACCTCGACCTGCACCACGCCGCCGCTGCTGATGGTGGAGGCATCGGCCAGGCTGCCGTCCTTGCCGAGCGCCATCACCGCGGTCTTCTGCTCCTGCATGTGCGCCAGCACGCTGTCGCTGCTTCCCTGCAGCAGCCCCTGCTGGTCCTGCTGGGTGAACACCAGTCCGCTGGAGCCGGCATCGGCGGCGCCCTGCACGGCACTCTGCACCCGCACCTGCACGCGCTGCGGTTCGCTCTGCTTGCGATGCCAGAGCAGCAGGGTGGTGGTGCCGGGGGCCTTGCCTACCAGCAGCGCCTGGCGTGCGCCGCGCAGCATCACGATGTCAGCTACGCCGGGGTCGGCGATGGCAACCCGTTCCAGGTCGGCCGGCAGCGTCCATGGCCGCTGTTCGCGGGTCTGCAGCAACAGATCGTCGGCAGCCACGCTCGCACCCGGTGCCAGCAGCACCAGCAGCAGGGCCAGCCAGCGCTGGCGGACAGTGGGGCGTAGGCGGTGGCGACGTTCAGTCATGTGCGCTCTCGGCAAGGGTCAAAGGGAGCCACGGGGGGCAGCAGTGTCGCCGCGGATGATTTCGATGCCCGCCGGTCGCGGCGTCGAGCGACGCTGCACCGGTGCACGCGCCGGCGTTTCGTGGACGCTGCGCTGCACGCTGCTGCCGCGGCCAGCCAGCGCATCGCCATCCAGGCCGGCGTAGGCGTTGTTCTCCGGTCGCTGCAGGGCCTGCTGCTGCTCGTTGTCCAGGCCGCGCACCGGGTCCAGCACGCCGCGCGCCTGTGGGAACAGCGCCACATCCGGCAGGCCGGTATCGGCGGGATTGCGCAGGGCGAGGAACAGCTTGCCCTGCTGCGCGCCGAGCAGCAGGCGGTTGGCGTCGGCCACCGGCACCGCCAGCACCGCGGTGCGCGCCGGCTGCGTGGCATCGCTACCGTTTGCGTTGCTGGGGGCGCTGCTGGAACCGCTGGTGATATCGGCTGCACGTGAGTCGTTGCCTGCCGTGGCCGGGGCCTGGCCCTGGCTGCTCGTCGGGGCTGCCGCGATGTCCTGCTGTCCGTAGCTGAGCACGCGCAGGCGTGACAGCAGCAACCGCGTCTGTGCGATGTCCTGCTGGCCGTTGTAGCTGGTAGCGGCGCTGCGCAGGTTGAGGAAGACGTCGACGAAATCACCGGGCAGGATGCGGTTGCCTGCCGCGACCAGCTCATCGACCGGCACCGCCAATGCCCGTTCACCCGGCCGCAGCTGCAGCGAGAAGCCCTGTGCCAGCAGGCTGGCAGCAATCGCGCTGCCTTCGCTGATGTCCTGCACCGGCACCTTGCCGACCACCGCTGCCAGGTCGGCAACGGCCCCCGGCACTTCCGCGGTGCGTTGTGTCAGCCGCACGCCATTGGCGCTGATCGGCTCGCCGGCGGGTAGCCGCGCGGTGGCTTCAACGACACTGAAGGTCTGCGCATCGGCCTTCACGATCGTGCTCGGGTTGTCCGCCGAGGCCGCAGGCTTCCGCCCGATCACGAAGGCGACCACGGCCAGCAGCACGGCGAGCGCGATCAGCGCGATGGCGGCGATGCGGGTCAACTTGAGCATGAAAATCGTCTCCTGTACCGATCGTCAGTTGCTGCCGAGGTCCAGCTGGGCGACCGCGACGCTGCGGATGGGGGCCTGCATCACCCAGCCATAGAGCGTGGCGGTGCCGGGCAGGAAGGGATGGGACGCATAGTCGTAGCTCACCGTCACGGTCATGCATTGCACCGTCGCCAGGCCGGCGCAGGGCGCCTGCGGCGAGACCACGATAGCGCCGGTGCCGCCGCCGCTGCAGTCCGGGTTCTGCCCGGAAAACTGCAACAGCCATTGCATGGAGCGGCGGGCCGCCAGGCAGGCGGCGGTGCGCCGCTCGCCGGCGTTGCCAAAGCGCAGCGAAGCACGCGCGCCCTCGGCCGAGGCCGTCGCCAGCGTCTGCTGCGCGGCCATGATCAGCACGCCGGAAAAGGTGAGCAGCAGCAGCGGCACCAGGCCGAGCAGCAGCATCAACGCGAATTCGATGCTGGCCACGCCGCGTTGGCGTTGGCGCGCGAACGCTTTCATGCGACGCCTCCATAGGTGGTTGCCAACACCCAGCCAATCGCCGCGAAGGCCAGGTAGGCTGCGTAGGGAATGCCCTGTCGCCCCTCGCGCGCGGCATGCAGTTCGCGCAGGGCAGCGTGGCCATTCAAGTGCGTGCTGGCGCGGTTTACCTGCATCTGCAGGCGCAGCGGCAGGTGACCGGCCAACTGCCGACCGGCCAGCACCAGCACGGCGTGGGCGCCTGCGGCCAGGCTGGCCAGCACCCACACCGGCAGCAATGCCTTCCAGCCCAGCAGCAGGCCGAGCACGGCGAAGAACTTCACATCGCCGGCGCCCATCCAGCGCACCGCATAGAACGGCAGCAATGCCAGCAGGCCAACGACTGCGCCCAGCAGGTGTGGCGCCCAGGCCGTGCGCGTTGCATTGAACTGGCCGGCGATGATCAGGGGCACGGCGATCGTGCACGCGGCCAGCAGCCAGGTGTTGGGCACGCGGCGGGCGTACAGATCGCTGATCGCAATCCGCAGGCACACTCCCATGGCCAGCAATCCCAGCAGTGTCATCGCACACCCTCGTTGTCCGTCACTGGACAGTTGCAGAACCCTTCATCGGCCACCGCGGCCGCCATCGAAGCGACCGCAGGTGCTGCACCCCGCTCGCTGGCTAGGTGGTGGTGGCGTCGGTGGCAATGGCCTGCAGGCGGGTGAACAACGTGGTGAAGAACGCGGTGATCTGGGTTCTGCCCACCACGATCAGGATGCCGGCGATCACGGCGGCCAGCAGCCCGTATTCGAGCGCGGTCACGCCATCTTCTTCTTTCAGGAACTTGCGGATCGATGCGTTCATGACGGTTGTCTCCCTCTACCTGTCAGTTGCTGCAGGACACCTGCATGGCCGGTGGCCCGGCTCCGCCGGGACCGTCCGTAGGCCCCCGCCATCCTGGCGGAGGAGGCACGGCGGGCAATCCCGCTGTGCTCAAGCAGGGTGATCATTCCCGGGCAGGGCAGCGGCCGCGCAACCACGACCACCCAGCTCCAGGCCGGTGGTCGAAACGGTATCTCGTACGTGCATGGTCATGCTGTCCCCCTGGGTGTGGCCGCTGTCTGCGTGCCCGATCACCGTGTATTCGACTTTGCCTGAATGGCGGTTCCCTGCAACCGGAACCTATATGCAAATTCGGCAGATTCGCTGGATGCCTGAATATTCCGGCGCGGATCTGTGACGTAAATCCGTTCCTGCGCAAAACGATTCATGGTCGTGCAGATAATGTGATGCCCATCCGCGCGCATGCGAAAACCATGCCATCGGCGCGCACATTTTCTTCACGCAGTTGATAATTCCGCAGCGTCGAAACATCCTGTTTACGACTGCCGATTATCGGGCATACTCGCATTCAAGGTTTTGCATTTTCAGGGAGGGACGCGCGTGCATCGCAGCGTCCATCTCGGCAACGGACGATGCTCTTGGAAACGGCGTGCGCCCTGTCAGGCAGTGGGGGCGGGGTCGTGCGGCAGGCCAAACGGGGGACGACACTGTCATGGTCGATGGTGGGGTGGAAGACAACGACGACGGCGATCTCAGGTCAATCGACCTGGCCACGCTGAGCGGCGTGCTCCGCGTGTGCGATGTGGAACTGTTGCTGCTGGATGGCAATGGTCCGCGCGCGGCATTTGCTTCGCGCGTTCACGAGGAAGCCCTGTTCTGCAGCATCACCTGTGGCTTCCACTGCCGCGGCCGTTTCATGCTGCCGCCGGACTGGGCAATGCTCGGCTACCTGCACACCACCGATGATGCATTGAGCTGGTGCCATGGCGTGCCGCTGACGCCGGGCATGGCCTTGACCGTGATGCCCGAAGGCATCAGTGAATTCACTCTCAGCCCTGGTACCCAGATGACGCTGATGCTGGTGCCGGTCGCGCGCGTGCAGCGCAAGTTGACCGAGCTGAGCCTGCGCAGCACGCCACCGGCGGGGCAGGCGCTTTCACTGTTCAACCTTGGCGATGATGCGATGCCGCTGGTACGCCATTACCAGCAACTGCACGCGCAGCTGGGGCAGGGGGGTGGGCTGCAGCCGGAAGAAACCGAGCGCCTGCTGCACGAGCATGTCCAGGCGCTGCTCGGTGCCGGCCCAGCCGATCGGCCCAGTTGCAGCCGCGCTCGCCGCACGCATTACCTGATCGCGCAGCGGGCGGAGAACTTCATGCGCCTCAATCTTCGCCGCAATATCTACATGAATGAAATCTGCGACGCCGCCGGCGTCAGCGAGCGTGGCCTGCGCTATGCGTTTGAGGATCTGTTCGGCACCTCGCCCAATCGCTACCTGTCGATGCTGCGGCTGTGCGCGGCCTGCCGCAGCCTGTCGATGGCCGATTCCAACCGGCGCTCGGTCAAGGCCATCGCCCTCAGTTGCGGGCTGTGGGATCTTTCCCGCTTTGCCGACAACTACCGGAAAGTGTTCGGCGAACTGCCGCGTGACACGTTGATGCGCGCGCCGGCACAGCTCGGCCAGCCAGCCTGAGGGGTATCGGCCGGGCTGCCGCCCGGCACCCGCAGAGGCCAAAGCCAAAGCCAAAGCCAAAGCAACAGCCGGCTCTGGGTTTTCCGTGGGTTGGCGGGGCGGTGTGGGCTTGCAGGACACGCCGTAAACCCGTCCATGGGGGCTCGCTGGCGCCATCCATGGCGCCAACGGTCCTGCAAGCCCACACCGCCCCACCCCTGAGAGTTTCCCGAGGGCGGTGGGATTGGGCGTCATGCATTCACCCTTAGCGTAGTGAAATTTCGATTTTCAGTGATTATTTCGATCTAAATCGAAATTGATGATCCGACTTTCCCTCGCCCGGGCCTGGCCCGGCGCTACATCTAAAGCGCGCGGGAAACTGTCGAAGGCGGGGTGGGTCCGGTTGCGGGGGTGTCCGCGGCATGGATGCCGCGGCCAAGCCCCCAAGGATGGGTTTACGGCGTCCCCCGCAACCGGACCCACCCCGCCATCCCGCAGGAAACCCGCTTTTGCTTTCGGCTGTTGCCGTTGCCGTTGCCTCTGCGGGTGCCGGGCGGCAGCCCGGCCAGCCCTCCCTGCCGGATTTGCATATGTGGCTGCCGAATCCGGCCGTGGATTTGCCGGAATGCGCGATTGCCCTGCCGGAATGAAGTGCTCAGCCCTCGCTGAAAGGCGCGAAATGTCAGTCACCTGCCTAACGGCAAGTCCACTGACATTCAAGTTGTCCGCCTACGGGGGAAATGCTCATGAACCGCATCTACCGGCGTGTATGGAACCGCCAGCTCAATGCTCTGGTTGTGGCCTCGGAACTGGCCACCGGCGATAGCGGTGGTACCGCACCGCGCGACCGTCGTGCCAGCCTTCTGGTGCCCAGCACCCTGGCCATGGCACTGCTGTGCGTGCTGGCCAGCGGACCTGCGGCGGCGACAGAGGCCAATCAATCGCTGCGCGACCTGCAGGCGCTGGCGGCCAAGTACACCCAGCCGATGCCGGTGAAGGTGGACGCCGAAGTGGCGCTGGCCGCGGCTGCACGACAGGCCCAGGCGAACCCGGCGATCAGTGCCAACGCACGCGTCGGCCTGCAGCTGAGCACAACGTCATTGCCGGTCGTGCGCGACGTGCTGCCGGCCACCGTGCAGGTCAAGCTGGCGGCCGTCGCCGCGCCGCGCCAGGTGCCTGCACCGGTGCTGGGCGCCGACGTGCGCGCCAACATCGGTGTTGGCACTGCAGCCGCTACCCGTGTCGATGCCGCGCTTGCGGCGAACGTCGCACCGGCCGCACAGGCGCCGTTGGGTCTGGCCGCCAACGCGGCAGCAAAGGCCGATGTCGGCATCGCCGGCAAGCCGGTTGCCAGCATTGACGCCGGCACCCAGGTTGCCGCGGCAGCGGGTGTAACGCCGTCCGGCTTGAAGGCGGCCGTGGATGGCAAGGTCGATTCGCAGCTGGTCGTGGCCGGCAATCACATCGAAGGCCAAGGCCAGATCGGTGCCACCGCAGCGGTCACGCTGCCTGCCAAGGAAGAGCTGCCGGGTGACACCGATGACCGCGCGATCACCGCAGCGTTCGATACCGGCGTGGCAGGCAAGGTACGGGTGCAGGGCAAGGACGGCGAGGAAATCGTCGCCGATCGCAATCTCAAGCTGGCCGGCACCGCAACCGTCGCCGCGCAGAACAGCGCGCTTGGCCTGGGCGGCCTGCTCAACGGCGTCGGCACTGCGCTCAACGGCGTTGGCAGCGCGGTCGGCAGCCTGCTCAATGGTGACCTCAACGGCACCGTCGGCAACCTGACCGGCGCCGTCGGTGGCCTGGTCGGCAATACCCTGGGCAGCCTCGGCCTGACCTCGCCGTCGGCCATTCCGCCGACCAGCCCGAAGGCGCCCGCCGCTGCCGACCCGAACGCGGGCCTGGTGATCGGTACCGGTGGCCTGGTGGGCGGTGTCACCGAACTGCTCGGCCCGACCACCGCCAGCCTGTTCGGCGGCACCGGTTACCTGTCCAACGGCAACCTCAAGCTCAGCACCGCCAACGTCATGCAGACCTATTCCACGGTCAACGTGCTCGGCCTGCCGGTGGTCAATGCAACGCCGGTCGGCACCACGCTCAACGGACTGGGTGGCGCGGTCACCGGTGGCAGCTCGCACCTGACCCTGATCGGTGGCGTCACCTCCGACAGCTACATCTACAACATCAACAACGGCAATCCCGGTGGCCTGCTCGGCCTGCTGCTGCCGACGGACTCGCCGGCCTGGGCGGCCAAGTGCCTGGACATCGCGCTGGCGGACATCTCCTGCTGGGCGGTCAACGCAGCGCAGGACTACCAGGTGCTGATGGGCGATGGCGCCTATGCCAACGGCTCCAAGGAAGTGGTGATCGGTGCCAACGCCCGCCATGAGCTGCCCAAGGTCGATGCCAACGTCGCCTTCCCGGGCGCGGGCGCCAATGATCCGAGCGATCCGACCGGCGTTCCCACCGCCGACTATGCAGCACGCATGGGGCACTCGGTGGTGGTCGGCGACAGTGCCAGCGGCACTGCCAACGGGCAGACCCTGCTCGGCGCAGAGAGCACCTCCAACCAGGCCAACTCGGTGGCGCTGGGCTATCGCTCGGCCGCACTGCGCGGCGCGCAGGCCAGCTACAGCGCTTACGGCCTGACCACCGCACAGGTGTCGGCGGGCGAGGTGTCGGTGGGCACCGCAGGCGGTGGCGAGCGGCAGATCACCAACCTGGCGGCCGGCAGCGCCAACACCGATGCAGTCAACGTGGCCCAGCTGAAGGGTGCGATCAGCCAGATCGACGCGGTCGGCGCGGCGGCGGTCACCTATGACCTGGATGGTGCAGGCGACCCCGACTATCGCCGTGTCACCCTCGGCAATGGCACCGGCACCACCACCATCGGCAACCTGGCCGCCGGCGCGGTCAACGCCACCAGCAGCGAGGCGGTCAATGGTGCGCAGCTGTTCGCCAGCAACGACACGATGGCAAAGTTCTTCGGCGGACGCGCAGCGTTCGATCCGCTCACCAGCACTTTCACCGCACCGCTGTTCGAGATCAGCACCATCTCCACCGGTGGCGCCGTGGCCCCGGGGCTGTATGACAACGTCACCGACGCCTTCGATGCGGTGGATGGTTCGCTGGTCAACCTCAACACCCAGATCAATGACATCCGCAACACCGGCACCCGGTACCTGCGGGTGAACTCGACCGGTGCCGACGCCGTGGCCAGCGGCGCCGAAGCAATCGCCGTTGGTGCCGGTGCCAGCGCAACCGCCGCCAACAGCATCGCGGTCGGTGCCGGCAGCCTGGCCGACCGTGCCAACAGCGTGTCGATCGGTGCCGCGGGCGCCGAACGCCAGGTCACCAACGTCGCCGCCGGCACCGCCAGCACCGATGCGGTCAACCTGGGTCAGTTGCAGGCTTCAGAAGAGGGCGCGCTGCGCTACGACCTCAACGGCGACGGCAGCGTCAACTACGCAAGTGCGACGCTCGGCCAGTCCGGCACCGCCACCACGCTGCGCAACCTCGGCCCGGGCCAGATCAGCGCGGCCAGCAGTGAAGCAATCAACGGTGCGCAGTTGTTCGCGGCCAACCAGACGGTGGCCACCCACCTCGGCGGCGGCGCTGCAGTGGATGCCAATGGCGTGGTCACCGCGCCGACCTACACGCTCAACAACGTCGCCGCCAATGGCACGGTCAGCCAGGGCAGTTACAACGACGTCGGCACGGCCTTTGATGCGGTCAGCAATTCGCTGGCCAATGTGGCCGAGCAGACCGATGACCTGGACGCACGCGCCGTGAAGTACGACGTGGACGGGAGTGGCAACGTGGTCGATACCGTGACCCTCAGCGGTACCGGCGGTGCACCGGTGAAAGTCACCAACGTGGCCGCCGGCAGCATCCTGGCGGGCAGCAGCGATGCCATCACCGGCGACCAGCTGTTCAGCACGCACCAGACGGTGGCCAGCTACTTCGGTGGCAGCACCGTGTACAACGGCAGCACCGGGCTGTGGACCGCGCCGACCTTCAACATCTCCACCATCGCCACCGATGGCACCATCACCGGCAACGACTACAGCAACGTCACCGCTGCATTCTCTGCAGTGGACGGCTCGCTGCGGGTGCTCAACCAGCGCATCAGCAGCGGCGGCGGCAGCCCGTACCTGGCGGTCAACTCCACGGCTGCCGCAGCCACGGCCACCGGTGCCGAAGCACTGGCGGTCGGCCCGCAGGCCAGCGCAGCCGGTGCGGGCAGCGTAGCGGTCGGCAACGGTGCCAATGCCAGCGCGGGCAACAGTGTTGCGCTGGGTGCCGGTTCGGTGGCCAGCGTCGGTGCGCAGACCGGCTATACCGGTGCCTATGGCCAGGCCGGCGCCAGCAACTCGTCCGGTGAGGTGGCGGTGGGCAGCAGTGGCAGCGAGCGCAAGATCACCCACGTGGCCGATGGCTCCGACGACCACGATGCGACCAACGTCGGCCAGCTGAAGAACGGCGTGAACTACGCCATCGACCAGTCCAAGGCCTACACCGACCAGAAGATCCAGAACATCACCAACGTTGCCGGCAGCTTCCGCGCCAACAACAGCAACAACCTGGCCGATCCGGCCGCCACCGGCGCCAACTCCGCCGCGGGCGGTGCCGGCTCCACTGCGGCCGGGGCCAACTCGACCGCATTGGGCAACGGCTCGCAGGCGCAGGCAGACAACTCGGTGGCGCTGGGTGCGGGCTCGGTCGCCAACCGCGCCAATACGGTGTCGGTGGGTGCAGCCGGTGCCGAACGCCAGGTGGTCAACGTGGCCGATGGTTCGCAGGCGACCGATGCGGTCAACGTGCGCCAGTTGCAGGCTTCGCAGCAGGGCACGATCCGCTATGACACCACCACCAACGGCACCACCAACTACAACAGCGTGACCCTGGGCAGCACCAGCAGCGGCCCAACCACGGTGCGCAACGTCGCTGCCGGCACCGCCGGTACCGACGCGGTCAACGTCGATCAGCTGAAGTCGGGCATGGCGCAGACCCTGGACTGGTCCAAGGCCTACACCGATGAGCGCATGGGCGGCTTCGAACGCGACCTGCGCAAGACCGACAACCGCGCTTCGGCCGGTATCGCCTCGGCGATGGCAACCGCATCGCTGCCGCAGCCCAGCGAGGCTGGCCGCAACATGGCCTCGATCGCCGCCGGCAGCTACAACGGCGAATCCGGCGTGGCCCTGGGCATCTCCGGTGTCTCCGAGGGCGGTCGCTGGATCTACAAGTTCAGTGGTTCCACCAACAGCCGCGGCGAGGCCGGTGTGGCCGTCGGTGCCGGCATCCAGTGGTGATCGCCTGCGCCGGGTCGCATTCGCGGCCCGGCGCAGCGGGCAACGTCTACAGGGGGAATGACATGAAACCGCATCGCATCGCTCGCAGTGGCCGCGTCGCCGCCACGCTGGGCCTGATCCTGGCCGCGGGGTTGCTGGTTGCCTGCCGCAGCCACGCACCGGCCGCCGACGGCCCCGCCGACAGCACCGCCGTCACCTTCCCGGAGGCCAGCAAGGCATCGCTGAAGGAAGGCATCTATCCGGATATCGCCGACCTGCGCCGGTTCGCACCGGGCATGAGCAAGCGCCAGCTGTACACGTTGCTCGGCACCCCGCACTTCAACGAAGGCATGTGGGGCGTGCGCGAGTGGAACTACCTGTTCAACTTCCGCACCGCACAGGGCGCAGAGTACTTCACCTGCCAGTTCCAGGTGCGCTTCGACAACAAGGGCATCGCCCAGGGCGGCTACTGGAAGCCTGAATCGTGCGCAGCGGTCCTCGACCCGCCGCGTCCGCCGCCACCGCCGGCGCCGGCGCCCTTGCCGGAGCAGCCGCTGCGGCTGGCTGCCGATGCACTGTTCGGCTTTGACAGTGCCGTACTCAGTGCCAGCGGCCAGCAGGCCGTGCAGGGTGTACTGGCGCAGGTGCGTGAGGCCAGCCAGGTGCAGTCGATCCAGGTGGTCGGCTACACCGACCGCATCGGCAGCGCTGCCTACAACCAGACGCTGTCGCAGCGACGTGCCGAGGCGGTGCGCACGGCGCTGGTACAGGGCGGCGTATCCGCGGCGAGCATCAGCGCTGAAGGGCGGGGTGCGGCCGAACCGCTGGTGCAGTGCGACCAGCGCAACCGGCGCGAGCTGATCGCCTGCCTGGCGCCCAATCGCCGGGTGCAGATCGCGGGCGTGGCCCGGTCGCACTGAATCCCCGCGCCGGGGCGTGCCCCGGCATCCCGAGTCCCCCCTGTTCTGCCGGCAGGACGTGGAAACGTCTCCCCCGTTTTCCACGCCTGCCGGTGGGCAGGTTTCTTCCCTGGTGCACCTGATGAATGCCCAATTCCTGCCCTTGTCCATGAAGACGGAAGCCACTCTCAGCGTGTACGGCCAGCTCGGCAACCATGCGGTCGTGCGCATTCCCGGGCGCCGGCTGCCGGGCCTCATCCTGCAGGCCGACACCGTTGCCGGCTTCCTCACCCAGCTGCAGGAAGCACAGGCGTGCCTGCGCAGCGGCCGCGCGCAGCGTGCCGACGCCGAGCTGGACATGCTGGTCGACATGCTCGAGCAGTGGTACGCGCTCATCGAATCGCGCCTGGCCGATGCCGGCGAGGCCTTGTAGAGAAGCAGGGGACGGAGGGGATCAAGTCGTTTCCCGCACAACCGGGGCATGAACGACTTGATCCCCTCCGTCCCCTTTTCTGTTGCTATGCGCGGGCGCGGATCATCCAGCAGGCGGTTTCCACCCGCACACGGTCACCGTCGATGAACGGTGCGAACGCGGTCAGCGCCTGCTGCAGCAGCGCTTCGGCGCGTGCGGCCGGCAACGCACGCAGGGCCAGGCCCACAGGTCCGAGCTGGCCGACGTAGCTGGCCAGCGCATCACGGCTGAGGAAGCAGGTCAGGTCCAGCGGCGCGATGTCCACGTCCTGCCATCCGGCACGCTGCAGCAGCCGGCGCACCCGTTCGCCATCGGCGAAAGCGAACTGCCCCGGTGCACCGGGTACCCGCGCCGGCAGCACCAGCTGGTCTGCAAGGGCGCGCTCGGCGGTGGTCATGAACGGATTCTCCTGCGCGCTGCGCCAGGCGATGCAGCGCAGGCCCGCGCCCGTTCGGGCGGCACGGTGCAGGTTGGCGAAGGCGGCCTGCGTGTCCTCGAAGAACATCACCCCGAAGCGCGACTGGATCCAATCGTAGTGCGCCGTTGCGAAGGGATGGCGCTGGGCATCGGCAACGATGAAGTCGATCCTGCGCCCGATCGCGGCGGCGCGCTGGCGGGCCAGGCCAAGCATCGGTGCGGAGATGTCCACGCCCGTGCAATGGGCGTCAGCGCGTGCTGCGGCGGCGCTCAGCGTACTGGCGCCGGTGCCGCAGCCCACGTCCAGCAGTTCCGTGACGGTAACCGGCAGCTCGTCGCGCAGGGCATCGGCCATCGGTTGGAACAGGCCGTCCAGCAGGGTCTGCTGCGCGACCCAGTTCTCGCCGGCGGCGCCGTTCCAGAGCGTGTTCTGATCGAGCGGGAGTGAATCGTCCATGGGCTTGCCTTGCGCGGGGAGTGCGACCATGGTGGCGCTTGAAGCCCACTTGAGGTCAAGCACGATGCAGGAACTGGATATCGGTGAGGTGGTCCGCCGCAGTGGCGTGCCGGCCTCGACGCTGCGCTACTACGAGCAGCTCGGCCTGTTGCAGGTGCTGGGGCGTCGCGGCCTGCGCCGGCAGTACCACGAACAGGTGCTGGAACGGCTGGCACTGATCGGCCTGGGGCAATCGGCAGGCCTGTCGCTGCAGCAGATCGGCGCAGCGATGCCGCAGGGGGCAGGGCTTGCACTGGATCGCACGGCATTGCTGGCCCGGGCCGATGCGCTGCAGCAGCAGATCCGCAGATTGCAGCGGGCGCAGGATCGGCTGCGGCGGGCTGCCGCCTGTCCACACGCCGAGGATGCTCGGCGCTGCGCCTCGTTCCGCAGGTTGCTGCGAGCGCAGCAGCGCGTAGCGCGCGGATGAACTGCCGACACCCGCTCAATCGCGGGTGCTGACTTCCCAGGTGGCATGCAGCACGCCCGGCACCTGTTCCATCCGCGCCAGCACCACGTCCAGTTCGTCGGCGCTGACCGCTGTGCTGACCAGCACTGCGATCACATCAGTGGGCGCATCGGCGTGCTCCACCAGTTGCACGTCGCCAACGGGGTACTGCGCGGCTTCCAGCGCATCGACCAGGCGCTCGCGCACGCGCGGCACCGCGTCGGCATCCACGCTCAGGCGCACTTCGTAGGTCGCTTCGCTGGCGGCTTCGTTGATCGGGATGCGGTTGATCGCGTTCACCACTGGCCGCAGCAGGGTATTGCCGGCGATGATCAGTACGGTCAGCAGCACGCCTTCGGCCAGCATGTCCGCGCCGGTGCAGCTGCCCACGGCAGCCGAGCACCACAGTGTCGCGGCGGTGTTCAGGCCGCGCACGTTCATGCCTTCCTTCATGATCACGCCGGCGCCGAGGAAGCCGACGCCCGAGACGACGTAGGAGATGACCCGCACGGCCTCGGCGCTGCCGGCGATGCGCATGCCCAGGTCAACGAAGGCGGCAGCGCCGACAGCCACCAGCACGTTGGTGCGCAGGCCAGCGGTGCGTTGCCGGTACTGGCGTTCGGCGCCGATCAGGGTGCCGAGCACGAACGCCGCCAGCAGGCTGACCACGGTGTCGGCGAAGGGGCCGGGCTGGAAGGTTTCAATGAAGCGCATGGCCGCAGTCTACCTCCCGCAGGTGACAGTAGAACCACGCCACGCGTGGAGGGGGCAGGGGGCAGGGGGCATCATCCACGCATGGCGTGGATCTACTCGTCGACGCGCTCGCCCATCATTTCGCGCTGGCGCTTGTCCAGTTCCTCCGCATAGCGCTTGCGCACGAATGCTTCAGACACCACGCCCAGCACCTGGCCATCGTCGGCCACCACCGCCAGCTCGTCGGCCTGGGTCTGGTCGAACCGCTGCATCACGGTCACCACGTCGGCGCTGGCGGCGAGTGCCACGTCGCGGTTCTCGGCGAACGTACCTACGACGTCCTCGGGCTTCACGCCGTCGCCGAACAGGCGCGGAATCTGCACGATGCCAGCGTAGTGGCCTTCACTGTCGATCAGGATCACCCGGCTGCCCGAGCCCAGCGGGAAGCGCTGGCGGAAGGCGGCGGCATCGAGGTCGGCCGGGGCGGTGGCCACACCCTTGCGCATCATCCGCCCGGCATTGAGGTTGTGCACCCAGCCGATGTCACGCGCGCTCTTGATGGTTTCCCCGCGCAGGTGCATGCGCCAGGTCGAGAAGGAATAGCCGAACCACTGCCGCACCAGGGTGCTGGACACCAGCACGGCGCTCATCACCACGCTGGTCAGCAGGAAGTCGTGGGTGCCTTCCAGCACCAGCATGGCCATGGTCATCGGCGCGCCAACCACCGCCGCGGCCAGTGCAGCCATGCCTGCCAGCGCTGCCGACGTGGCGTCGACCACCGGAACGCCGGTGGCCATCGCCAGCAGCCCGGCAAACAGCGTGCCGACCAGGGTGCCCATGAACAGCGAGGCGAAGAACAGGCCGCCGCGGAAACCGAAGCCCAGCGAAATGCCGGAGGCCAGGCATTTCAGCGTCAGCAGCCCGCCGATCCAGATCAGCGGCAGATGGGTGGTCAGGTCCAGGTGCAGCGCTCCGTGGCCGGACGACAGTACCTGCGGGCTGGCCAGTGCCAGCGGAATCAGCAGCAGGCCGCCCACCACCGGGCGCCCCCACAACGGCAGCGGGCTGCGCTTGACCGTACCTTCGATGGAGGCGATCAGGCGCATCACCACGATGCCGACCATCGCACAGCAGCAGCCGAGCAGGCCGTAGATCGCATAGTCGGCTGCGCGCACGTCGATGGTCGATGCCGCCGGCAGCAGATAGGCGTCCACGCCGGCCTGGTCGGCAACGAAGGCACCGGCCAGCGCGGCCACTGCAACCGGCGCCAGTGCCGCCGGCGTATAGGCACCGATGACGATCTCGAAGGCGTAGAACGCCCCGGCCAGCGGTGCGCCGAAGGCCGCGGCGATCGCACCGGCCGCGCCAGCACCGACCAGGATGCGCACGTCGTTGCGGCGCAGGCGCATCACCCGCCCCAGTTGCGAACCGCTGCCGGCGCCCATCTGCGTATACGACGCCTCCAGTCCGACCGAAGCACCGCAGCCATTGGAGACCAGGGTCTGGGTCAACACGATCAGGTTGTCGCGCATCGACATGCGGCCGCCATGCAGTGCATTGGCTTCCACGGCATCCAGCAGGGGGCGTTTCAGGCGCGTGGCAGCCAGGCTGACCAGGCCCACCACCAGGCCACCCAGCGGCAGCACCAGCAGGGCAGTCCAGGTCAAAGCGGGCAGCGAGCTCAGGCGCATGCCCTCGTCCAGCCCATACAACGCCGTCTGCAGGGTGCGTGCCAGCCCAGCCTGCAACAGGGTCAGGCCGCCGGCGATCAGCCCGACCACCAGCGCCAGGGCGATGAACCACAGGTCGCTGCCGCGCAGGCGCAGGCGCAGGCCCTGGAAGGCCAGATGCAGGCGCGATGGCGAAGCAGTGGAGGACATGGTGGCGGCATGATACGCCGCCACCGTGAGCGCTACCGTCACCGCATCAGGCGGTTGCCATGCTCAGAAGCGGTAGCGGCCCTGCACGTAGAACGTGCGCGGCGCGGCCACCATGCGCCCGGCGTTGCCATCCACGTTGCGGGTGTACCAGCGCTTGTCGGCCAGGTTGTTCACGCCCACCGCGACCTCGCTGTCGGCCAGCCAGGGCAGCTGCCAGGCGGCCTGCGCGTTCCACAGGCGTACGCCGGGTACACGGCCTACGCGCGCGTCGGCGGCTTCTTCCCAGGTGTTGGCGGCATCGGAGAACTGGCCGCTCTGGTGGGTGCTGGACACGTTGAAGGTCCAGCCGGCCAGCGCATAACGGGCGCCGACGCTGTCGGTATCGCGCGCGTAGAACGGCACATCGAGGCCGCGGTTGTCGCCGGACTGCTGGATGGCCTTGGTCCAGGTGTAGTTCGCGTACAGTTCCAGCCCGGCCAGCGCGCTGCTTTCGGCAAAGCGGTACTCGATCGCGCTTTCCACGCCCTTGTGGTCGGTGGCGCCGATGTTCTGGAAGGTGGGCGGGGTGATGCCCGGCACCTGCAGGATCTGGTTGTCGAAGCGCATCTTGAACACGGTCACTTCCGCACGCAGCCCGCCATCCTGCCAACGCGCGCCCAGCTCGGTGGTCCTGGCGATTTCCGGGTTCAGCGGATTGGTCGCGCTCTGCGAGTTCAACTGGATGTTCTGCACCGGCCCGAACGAGGTGGTGTAGTTGCCGAACACGGTCAGCTGCGGGGTCAACAGGTAGGCGACGTTGAGCGAGGGCAGGGCCTTGTCGTTGCGGCTGCTGAAGGTCGCGCCGCCGCCGGCCTGGCGGCGGTCCATGTCGATCCACTCCATGCGCACGCCGGGCGTGATCCGCCACTGACCGATGGCGATGCGGTCATCAACGTAGAACGAGTGCGCATCTGTGGCGTTGTCGAAGCGGGTGGTCGCGCCGGTCGCACCGGTACGGCGGGTAACGGTGTAGCTGCGGTCGTTGCCGCGCTCGCGCAGGAAGCGGTAGCCGGCGGTGATGTCGTGCACGCTGCTGCCCCAGTGCAGGCGCTGGGTGTAGCGTGGCTCGATGCCGAGCACACGGTAGTCGCGCGGCTGCACCGTGATCTGTGTGTTGGCCGCGTTGATCAGCGAACTGACCCGGTTGCTTTCGTTGTAATACGCCAGCACCTCGAACTCGCTGTTCTCCGACAGCGTGTTGGTGTAGCCCAGGTCGATGCCGGTGCGATGGCCCTTCCAGAAGTCGGACGGGCGGGTGTTCTGGAACGGATCGGCCTGGTACTGGGCGCGGGTCAGGCCGCCCGGAGTCAGAGAACGCACGTCGTAGTACGACAGCTTGGCACGCAGCTCCTGCTGTGCGTCGATGGCATAGGCGAACTTCAGCGCCAGGTCATCGAAGCGGTCATCGCTGCCCTGGCGCCAGCCGCGGCCGTCCTGCCCCGAATACAGCAGGGCCATGCCCAGGCCGTTGTCGGCGGTGCCGCCGAGGAACGCGTTGTACTGGGTGCTATCGCCGCCGCCGTGATCGTAGGCGCTGTAGCGCACGCCGGCCTCGCCGTGCAGGCCGGGCGCAGTCGGAATCGCGCGGGTGCTGAAGTTGATGATGCCGCCGACATTCTGCGGCCCGTAGCGCACCGCACCGCCGCCGCGTACCACGTCGATCGATTCGATGTTGGCCAAGCTGGCCGGGGCGAAGGAGAGTTGTGGCTGGCCGTACGGCGCAACCGCCAGTGGCACGCCGTCCAGCAGGACGGTCGAGCGCGGCGAGTAGCGGCCGGTCAGGCCGCGCACGCCGATGTTGAGCGAGACCGAGCTGCCAGCGGTGCCGGAGTTGTCGGTGACCTGCACGCCGGGAATGCGGCGCATGGCATCGCCCAGGCTGGCGGCGCCGCTGGCCTCGATGCGCTGGCGATCGACCACGGTACGCGCGCCAGCGAAGCTCTTGACGCTGTCGTGCAGGCCGGTGCCCAACCAACTGCCCGACACCTGGATGCTGTCGAGCGTGGTGGCGCTGTCCTGCGCGAGCGCGCTGGCGGCCGGAAACACGCACAGGGCGAGGGCGGCAGCCAGGGGCAGGCGGGCCGGTTGCGGGGCAGGGATAGGCATCGGTGCGGGGCGTGGAAGGTCGTAAATGAGAATTATTGCTGATTCCATTCGCCATTGGAATCGGTCCTCCGTTCAGCGCTTTGGCCCGGTGGTAAAGTGGCCGATTGCCTCCTGACCCGCTGAGAACTGCCATGTCCACTGCTGCTTTCTACCCCGTCGGTACCCCTGGCCAGCCGTGGGGCGTTGCGGAAAGGGAGCAGTGGCGTGCGCGCCAGCAGCGCCTGCGCCGTTACGACGAGGAGGTGCTGCCGCGCATCGATGCACTGGCCGGGCATTTCGACAAGGTGGCCTACGGCCAGCTCGACTATGCAGGCGAGACCTACACGCTGTTCGCCCTGCGCAGCCGCGACTGGAACCCGGCGTTGCCGGCCGCGCTGGTGACCGGCGGCGTGCATGGCTACGAGACCAGTGGCGTAATGGGCGCGCTGGAGTTCCTCGAAAAACATGCCGCCCACTACGCCGGCAAGGCCAACCTGCTGGTCGCGCCGTGCGTGAATCCGTGGGGCTTCGAGCGCATCAACCGTTGGAACTTCGATGCGATCGACCCGAACCGCAATTTCCGCGCGGACGGCCCGGCCCGCGAATCGACGGCGCTGATAGAACTGATCGCACCGTTGAAGGGCCAGTTCGTGCTGCACATCGACCTGCACGAAACCACCGACAGCGACGAGAGCGAGTTCCGTCCCGCACTCGCCGCGCGCGATGGCAAGCCGTTCGAACCGGGCCTGATTCCCGATGGCTTCTACCTGGTGGACGACAGCGGGAATCCGCAGCCGGCCTTCCAGCAGGCCGTGGTCGCCGAAGTGGAGAAGGTGACCCATATCGCACCGGCTGACGACAAGGGCGAGATCATCGGTTCGCCAGTGGTCGCGCATGGTGTGATCGAGTACGCGCTGGTGCCGCTGGGCCTGTGCGCCGGCATCACCGGGGCGAAGTACACCACCACCACCGAGGTCTATCCGGACAGCCCGCGCGCGACGCCGCAGCAGTGCAACGACGCGCAGGTGGCGGCGGTGTGCTCGGCGCTCGATTACGCGCTCGCCCATCGTTGATCGGTAGCGCCGGCCGCTGGCCGGCAACCACGGGGCAAGGGGATGCCGGCCAGCGGCCGGCACTAGCTCACCCCAACGCCTCGGCCCACCACAACGCTGCCGGCCCCGGCGGCGTATCGCGGCGCCACACCAAGTCGCTGTGGATGCGCCTCGGCCAGCCCGGCACGCGCAGTTCCAGCAGGCGGCCCCGGTCGTAGCGCTGCACCAGCGCACGCGGCAGTTCGGCCCAGCCGATGCCGTCCTCGGCCATCTCCATCACCATCAGGTAGTCCGACGCGGTCCATGCCGGCCCGCTGATCGGCGGTGCGTGGTCGACCTGCGCACTCAGCCGCACCTGCCGATGCCGGGCCAGTTGCGCCGCCGCACGCACGCCGGCCTGCGCCAGCGGATGGTCGCTGGCCACGTACACCGCCAGTTCGCTGTGGTGGGCCAGGGGCTGGGCCACCAGCGCATCGGGGTACTGCGCCTGGCGCGGCAGCAGGCCCAGCCCGGCTCGGCCAGCATCCACCAGTTCCAGCACGTCGCGCCCCTCGGCATCCAGCCATTCCAGCTCGATCTCGGGAAATGCCTCGGCAAACCGCTGCAGCACACGTTGCGCCGGATCGAGCTGGTAGACATCGGAGAACACCACGGTCAGGCGTGGCTCCACGGGTGCGGCCAGGCGCACGCTGAGTTGCTGCAGGCGCGCGTCGGCGGCAAGGATTTCCTGCGCGTGGCCCAGCACCTGCCGGCCGGCGTCGGTCAACTGCGGATAGCGGCCGCTGCGGTCGAACAGAACCATGCCCAGGTCCGCTTCCAGATGGGCAATGGCAGTGCTGACCGTGGACTGGGTCTTGCGCAGCCGGCGGGCGGCCGCCGAGAACGAGCCCAGCGCGGCGGCCTCGACGAAGGCCTGCAGGGATTCGGGAGAATAGGGCATTGATCCATCGCTCCTGTCGATGGAATCCATTTTGATACCACCGTAAAAGACGATGATACTGACCGCCGTCGCCCCTGTCTGCGGGGGCGTTCCGGATCATCCACGCACGGCGTGGATCTACTGATGACGTGGCGCGGTCCCCGTCGCGCAAGGAGCTTCACATGTCCTGTACTGTTCCCGCCCGTGGCGCCTTCGTCGCCTGGGCCTGCCTGACCGTGGCGATCGTCGCCGAAGTGGTCGGCACGTCCTTCATGGCCCATGCCGCCCGCGATGGCGGCTGGACCGGCTATGTGGTGATGGCCGCCGCGCTGGCGCTTTCCTATTACTTCCTGGCGCTGTCGGTGCGCCGCATCGCCGTCGGCGTGGCCTATGCGGTGTGGGAAGGCCTCGGCCTGACCCTGCTGACCGTGGTCGGCATCAGCGTGTTCGGTGAGAGCCTGTCGCTGCAGCAGCTGGCCGGTCTGGTGCTGGCGGTGGTCGGCATCGTCTGTGTCACCCTCGGGGAGGCGCACTGATGAACTTGATGGCCTTGTTTTTCGTGATCTGCTCGGCGCTGATCGATGTGGCCGCCAACATGATGGTGGCCAGGTCCGATGGCTTCCGTCGCTGGCGCTGGGGTGTCGGCGCCATCGTGCTGGTCTGGATCGCCTTCGCCCTGCTGGGCCAGGCCGTGCGCTACATGGACCTGGCGACCGCCTATGCGATGTGGGGCGCGATCGGCGTGATCGGCACGGCCACGTGTGGTCGCCTGTTGTTCGGCAACCGCTTGCGCCCGATTGGTTGGATCGGCATCGGCCTGGTCACTGCGGCCGTGCTGCTGCTCAGTACCGCGAAGTAATGCGTCGCTGTGCCAACCAAGGTTGGCACCTACCAGAGCCTGAGCCGCCGCAAGCCAACGCCCCGGGGAACAGATGTCCCCGGGGCCGTCATGCATCAGAAACGTGCAGTGAAACTCAGCCGGGTGGTCCGGCCCGGGCCGGGCATCAGGCTCATCGCCAGCGTGTCCATGTAGTAGGTGTTGCGCAGGTTGTTGACCACCAGTTCCACTTCCGTGCGCGGGGTGAGCTGCCAGCGCGCATAGAAGTCGTAGATCGCGGTCGGCAGATAGATGTTCTGCAGGCCGGTCGAGCCGGTGGTGTTCCACGGCTTGTCCAGCTCGTGGGTGGGGCCGCTGTTGTACGTGCGGCGGATGCCGGTATCCAGTCGCCGGTCGAAAAGGCGTAACCCGAGCGTGCTGTGGATCGAGTACTTCGGCGGGTTCTGCGCATTGACGAAGGACGTACCGAAGCCGCCGTCCACGCAGTCCGGCGTGGTGTCCAGCTTGCTCCACTTCGCATAGGGATCTTCGCGCAGGCGCTTGGCCGTGGCTGCATCACAGGTGCGTGCGCGCTGGTAGTAGCTGGCCGACAGGTCCAGGTAGGCAATGCCGGCGTCATAGCCGGACTGCAGCTCGTAGCCGGAGATCGTGTAGTTGTCGACGTTGTCGACATAGAACGCCCAGTTGCTGGAATCGAAGCGGCGGGTGATCGCGTTGTCGATATCGTTCTTGAACCAGGCCACCTTGAAGGCCAGGCGGTCACCGTCACGCCACAGGTCACGCTTGAGCAGGCTGAAGCCGATGTCCCAGGAACGGTTCTTCTCCGGCTTCAGGCCGTTGATCGGTGCCGACGTGCTGTTGCCCAGGGTTGATTCGAACAGGCTGGGCATCTTCCAGCCCTGTGCGTACTTCACGTAGAAGAACGCGTCTGCATCGAGATTGAAGCGGGCTTCGGCGTAGGGCGCAAAGCCATGGCCGGAACGACGGATCGCCGGCTGGTAACCCCAGGCGGTGGGAATCTTCTTGGTGTAGAAGCCGTTGGCACCGCGCGGATCGCGCTGGAAGCCGTCGAAGTCGTAGGTCTGCCCCAGGGTGCTGTCACCGTACGGTGTGGCACGCAGCGACTCGAGGGTATAGGCGCCCTGTGCATCCGGGTACCACTCCTTGTACCAGCCCGGCAGCAGTTGCCCGTCCTTGCTCAGCCTGGCGAACGTGTAGCGCAGGTCGCGCGACTGGCTGACGTAGGCCACGCGGTTGCGGTCCTGCGTGCGGTAATCGGTGAAGCGCCCGCCTGCGGTCAACGACAGCCAGTCCCACGGCTGCCATTGCAGCGAGGCGACGGCGCTGGCCTCGCGCCGTGTGCCCGAGCGAAGGTAGCGGTTGTTGTTGACGTCCACCGGCAGCACCGGCGAGTTCGGTGCGGTGTCTTCATGCTGCAAGGCGGCGCCATAGCGCAGCGTCCATTCGCCCAGGCCGTTGCTGAAGCGGGTGGTGTTGCTGCTGTCCACGCCCCAGCGCTGGGTCTTCACGTCCGATTGCAGGCCAGGGCCATAGGTCTCGCCCAGTGTGTCGGGCATGCTGTCGCCGGGGTAGTCCTTGAACAGCGGCGTGTTGGCGACGTTGCTGTTGAACATGCGGCTGGTGGCGGTGGTGAACCACAGCGTGCTGCTCAGGTCCAGCCACGGATGCGCCTCTGGCCGGTAGCGGTGGCGCAGTGAGGTGGCGTTGATGCGCATGCGCCCGGGTTCGAACTGGAACATGGTGTTGGCCTTGTCCACGTAGGTCACCCATTCGTTGGACTCGCCGACGCGGCCGATGGCCGAGGGCATGATTTCACCGAAGCGGGAATCGAAGAAACGGTGGCTTAGTTCCAGCCGCTGGTCGGGGTTGGGCGTCCAGACGAATTTGAGCAATACCGATTCGTTGTCGGTGTGGGTGTTCAGCACTTCATCGCCGGGGTGGTAGATCGATGACACCGGCTGGCTGGTCATGCCGGTGCCGCCGCTGGAGAGGTGCTGGTCGTCGTAGCGTTCTGCACCGTTGCGGCCAGCGAAGTAATTGCCCTGGCGTCGCCGCGCATAGGCAGCCACGAACTGCCAGTCCTCGCCACGCTGGGCGAAGGCTACGCTGCCGTTCCAGTCGCGCGGATCGCGCAGGCTGTTGCGGTTGTCGTTGCCGCGCGCGACCTGCTTGAACACGTGGGTGCGGTCGACGCTGTTGTCGGCCACGCCGGCCCGCACGCGCAGGCCCCAGGGCTGGTCCTCGTCCAGGATGTCGTCGGCCGTGAGGGATTCCATGTACACCACGCCGCCGATGGCACTGGCCGCGTTCGCCGCCAGGCTCGGGCCCTTCTCGATGCTGACGGCACTCACCAGGTCCGGGTCCAGGTAGCTGCGCTGCTGCACGCCGGCATAGCCACGATAGACATCGATGGCCTGCTGGCCACCATCGATGATCACCGGTACCCGGTTCTGGCCCTGCAGGCCGCGGATGTTGACGTCCAGCGCGCCGCCATTGCGAACATCGCCGGTATGCACACCGACCGCGCCGGCCAGGACATCGCCGATCGACTGGCCGCGGAAACGCTCCAGCTGCTGTCGATCCAGATGCACGCGTGAGCCGCTGTCACGGTAGACAGCATCGGCATCGGCCAGGCCCCACGGTGAAGCGCCTTCGCTGGCCTCACCGCCAACACGCAGGGTGCCTATCTGGCGCGCGCCGTCGTTGTCGCGTGCAGGCGCGTGGCGCAGCACGACACCATCGGCATCGCGCTGGAAGGTCAGCCCGGTGCCGGCCAGGAGCTGCGACAGTGCAGCGTCCACCGATTCCGATCCCTGCACGCCGGGACTGCGCAGGCCACGGGTCAGGCGCGCATCAACGGCCACGTTGAGTCCAGACTGCTGGCCGAAGGCGGTGAGGGCCTGATCGAGCGGACCGGCAGCGATACGCCACTGATTGGCTGTTGAGGCGGCGTTCTGTGCATGCGCACTGGCTGGCAGGACGGCAGGCAGGGTAATGGCAAGGCACAGTGCCAGTGTGAGTGGGCGAGGGGAGGGAAGGGGGCGGGGGGGCGTCATGGGGCGGTGTTCCGCAATGGGTTCTCCTGTACTGCCCGGCGAGCGGCAGAAAAGGGAACCGCGCGATCAGGCCGGGCGCAGCACGGTCCACCAGGGCCACCGTTGCTCGATGCGGATCGGCAGGGCGCGCGCCAGCAACGGCAGTGCCTGTTGGCTGTCCAGTCGCGGCAGCACCGCGGTCACCTTCAGCGCCGCCACACGCGGATCACAGCCCAGGTAACCGCGGTGATGACGTGCCAGTTCATCGACCACCCGTAGCAATGGCGTGTCGGCAACCTGCAGACGGCCGTCGGTCCAATCACCGCGCAACGGATCGACAGCCACCGGTTGCAGTGCACCCAGCGCGCCAATGCGCGCACCGCTGCCGGCAACCACGTCCAGCGTCGTGCCCAGCAAGGGCAGGCAACGGACAGCACCTTCGAACACATCCAGCCGACTGTCCTGTCCGCAGCGGCCGACCGCAAAGCGCGTACCCATCGGCTGCAGTCGGGCGCCTGCGGTGTGAACGGTCAATGGTAGATGGGCGTAGGCCGGTACATGCCCGGTCTGCAGCAGCAGCTCGCCCTGCAGCAGGTACAGCGCGCGACGGCCTTCGGCGAAATCGACAACGACTTCGCTGTCGGCGTTGAGCCACAGCTGGCTGCCATCGCGCAGGGTCCACGCGCCGGTATGTCCTGCCGCGGTGCGCAGCGGGAGTCGTTGCCGCTGCGATTGCAGGCCCTGTAGACCGAGCAGCGAGACTGCTCCCAGCCCCAGCACGCCGCCGATGCCGCGCAGGGCGCGACGACGACGACGGCCCGCTGCATCCAGGGCCTGCGCGGCAGCATGCGGTGCAAGCGGAGCAAACGAGCTCCAGATGGATTCGACCCGCTGCCACGCACGGGCGTGTTCGGCATGCTCGCGCAGCCATGCTTCCCAGCGGCACTGATCGTCGCCACTCCAGGCGCCCTGCTGGCGCAATGCGAACCACTCGGCGGCCTGTTCAAGCGCCGGTGAGGCGATGCCGTGGCTCATGCCGGGAGGTCGCCGCTGAGCTGCAGGCAATGCAGCATGGCCTGCGCCATGTACTTCTTGACCATCCTTTCGGAAACGCCCAGGTGCTGGCCGATCTGCGCATAGCCCATGCCGGAGAGGCGTGCCATGAGGAACGCGCGCCGCGGCCGCTCGGCCAAGCCCTGCAACATGTCGGCGATGGCATGCAGCAGCTGCAGCGCCTGGGTGTGTTCTTCGGCGGAGGGATGCACCGGCTCCGGTTGTGCCGCCAGCGCCGCCAGGTAGGCCCGTTCCAGATCGGCACGCTGCCAGTGGTTGACCAGCAGCGCGTGGGCGATGGTGGCCAGGTAGGCGCGTGGCAGGCGCAATTCGGCAGGGTCCACCTGGCGGCTGAGCAGGCGTACGAAGGTGTCCTGGGTCAGGTCGGCAGCACACTCGGCGTTGTGGGTGCGCTGCCGCAGCCAGCCCAGGAGCCAGCCGTGGTGTTCGCGGTAGAACCCCGCCAGCGCGGAGCTGGAGGTGGCGGGCACGGACATCTGGGTCGGCCATAAATGAGAATGATTCCCATTATAGTCGTGTGAAGGCGCCCGCTACAAACCTGCTGTGGAGGGTGCGCCGTTGCCGTCGTCGATGCGGTGGCCGACACTTGGGCTTTCCCGCAACGGAGTGCCCGCATGTTCAGTCACGTCACCGTCGGAACCAACGACATGGCGGCTTCCCGCCGCTTCTACGATGCCTTGTTCACTGCCATCGGCGGTCGCGCAGGCGTGTTCGATGACGAGGGCAAGCTGGTCTATATCAAGGACGGACGGATGTTCATGGTCATCCCGCCCATCGATGGCGAGGCGGCGTGCCATGCCAACGGCGGCACCATCGGCTTTGCGCTGGCAGACCCGCAGGCGGTGCATGCCTGGCAGGAAGCGGGGGTCGCCCACGGCGGTACCGCGGTGGAAGACCCGGCCGGCGTGCGGCACAAGGCCGGGCGCCAGTTGTACCTGGCCTACCTGCGTGATCCCGACGGCAACAAGCTGTGCGCCGTGCATGTGATGGGGTGAATCGTCGGTGCCGGGCGCGGCGTGTCGTAATCGGACCAAAGTGACAACGCCGCCCGACACGCACGCCGGTCTGCAGGCGCGCGCGTAGCACGGAAATTCAGCCGATCGTGCCTGCGCGATGCCACGACTTCATCCTGTGTCCACTGCGATTCAGCCAGAATCGGTCGGCTTACTCTTTGATCGATCCGGAGATGGCTGCCCATGGAAGCACTGGAGCCTCAACATCAGCCGGTGCGAACCCTGCGGCCCGTCTTCGCCTTCGCGGCGATCGTTGTCGTTGCCTTCGCACTGTTCGTCAGCCTGTATCCGATCGGCGCCGGTCGCCTGCTGGTCAAGGCGCAGGACTGGGCCGCGCTCAATGTCGGCTGGTATTACCTGCTGGCGATGACCCTGTACCTGGTGTTCGTGGTCGGCGTGGCGCTGTCCAAGTACGGCGGCATCAAGCTCGGTGCCGACCATGACGAACCGGAGTTCAGCTACCTCTCCTGGGCCGGCATGCTGTTCGCAGCAGGCATCAGCATCACCCTGTTCTTCTTCTGCGTTTCCGAGCCGCTGACCCACTACCTGCAGCCGCCGCAGGGTGATCCGGCCGCGGGCGAGGCCGGTGCGCGCCAGGCCATGCAGCTGCTGTTCCTGCACTGGGGCCTGCATGGCTGGGGCGTGTTCGCGCTGGCGGCGATGGCGATGGCCTATTTCGCCTACCGGCACAACCTGCCTTTGGCATTGCGCTCGGCGCTGTATCCGCTGATCGGCAAGCGCATCAACGGCCCCATCGGCTATACCGTCGACGCCCTGGGCATCGTCGCCACCGTGTTCGGCATCGGCGCGGACATGGGCTTCGGCGTGCTGCATCTCAACGCTGGGCTGTCGCACCTGTTCAACGTGCCGCACTCGAACATGGTGCAGATCCTGCTGGTGGTGGCGATGATGGGCGCGGCGGTCGCAGTGGCCGTGTCCGGCGTGGAGAAGGGCGTGCGCTGGATGGCCAACATCAACATGCTGCTGGCGATTGCGCTGGTGCTGTTCATGCTGTGCGCCGGTCCCACCCAGTACCTGCTCAGCACGCTGATGCAGAACCTGGGCGACTACCTGGGCAGCGTGGTGGGCAAGAGTTTCGACGTATACGCCTATGGCGGCCGGCCGGAATGGCTGGGCGGCTGGACGGTGTTCTACTGGGCCTGGTGGATCGGCTGGGCGCCGTTCGTCGGCCTGTTCATCGCGCGCATCTCGCGCGGCCGCACCATCCGCGAGTTCGTGTTCGGCGTATTGCTGATCCCGCTCGGTTTCACCCTGGCGTGGCTGTCGATCTTCGGCAACAGCGCGCTGGACCAGGTGCTGCACCATGGCCAGCAGCAGTTGGCGCAGCTGGCGGTGGATGACCCACCGACGGTGCTGTATGCGTTGCTGGATGGCTACCCGTGGAGCAAGGCGGTGATCGGGGTGACCGTGCTGGTCAGTTTCATCTTCTTCGTGACGTCGGCCGATTCCGGGGCGGTGGTGCTGTCTACGCTGTCCTCGCATGGCGGTGCGCCGGAGGACGATGGCCCGCGCTGGCTGCGCGTGTTCTGGGGCACGGTGATCGCGGTGCTGACCGCCGGCCTGCTGCTGGCCGGCAGCATCGATGCCCTGAAATCTGCGGTGGTGCTGGCCTCGTTGCCGTTCTCGGCGGTGCTGCTGTTGATGATGTGGGGCCTGACCCGCGCCTTCAGTGACGAGTCGCACCGCAAGCGCGCGCAGCAGTTCAGGCCATCGCCGCTGATCGGTGATGACCGCCACCACCAGGGCTGGCGCCAGCGCCTGACCCAGGCCATGCACTTCCCGGTACGCGACCAGGTGTACCGCTTCATGGATGACACGGTGAAGCCGGCGATGGAGGCGGTGGCCGAGCAGCTGCGCGAGCAGGGCTGGGACGTGCAGACGCGGTTCGAAGCGGGCGACATGGAGCTGTCGGTCAACCACGGCGAGCAGCAGGACTTCCAGTACCGGGTGATCCTCAGTGGCTACCTGACCCCGTCCTTCGCCGCGCAGCAGCTGCGCAACCAGCGCTACTACCGCGCCGAAGTGCATCTGTACGAGGGTAGCCAGGACTATGACCTGGTCGGCTACAGCCGCAAGCAGATCATCAACGACATCATCAGCCAGTACGAACGGCACCTGCAGTTCCTGCACCTGAGCCGTTGATGCAGCCACGCCGAGCATGGCCCTTGCCTTTGGAGGGTGCGGACCTTTGGTCCGCACCCTCCTGTTCAATCAGAACCGGTAGCGCGCGCCCAGCGAAACGAACTGCCCGCGCAGGTTGTACTGGCTGATGTCGAAGCCGTTGGAACCGCCGGCCGGATCGAACGGCGGGTCCTTGTCGGTCAGGTTCAGCACCGACAGCGACAGCGTGGTCTTCGGAATGCCTTCATAGGCCACGTACAGGTCCAGCTGGTGGTACGGCTTGACCCGATCGCGCAGGCCCGGATTGCTGGTGGCCGTGGCTACGCGCTGGTCATAGCCGCTCACGTACTGCAGGCTCAGCGTGCTGCTCCAGTCGCCCACCGCCCAGTTCAACGAAGTGGTGCCGCGGGTGCGTGGCAGCGCGCCATGGCGGTTGTTGCCGGCGCCGTCATAGGGCGCCTGGCCGGCCACCAGCGGCTGCTTGAAGCTGAGCAGGTGGGTCCAGCTGCCGGCCACGGTGAAGTTGCCCCAGCCGTCGGTGCGGAAGGTACGGTTGGCTTCCAGGTCGATGCCCGAGGTGGTCAGCTCGCCCTGGTTGGCGTACTGGTTGGTGATGATCTGGATGCGGCCCTGCGCATCGCGCTGCACGCGACCGGGGAACAGGCCCGGGTTGTCGACGATGAACTGCGCGCTGTCCGGCTTGACCAGGTTGTCCTGTTCGATGCGGTACCAGTCCAGGCCGATGCTGGAATCGGCATCGGGTGACCACACGGCGCCGACGTTGAGGTTGCGCGAGCGCTCGGCCTTCAGGTCCGGATTGCCGGTGCGCAGGTTGGTCACGCCGCGGCTGCCGCCGGGCTGCAGCGGATCGAACGGGTCGACCACCGAGCCGTAGCTGATGGTCTGCCCCGGTGCGATCTCCGGCAGCGACGGTGCACGGAAACCACGCGAGAACGAGCCACGCAGCAGCAGGCTGTCCAGCGGTTGCCAGCGCAGCGCGAACTTCGGCGAGAATGCCTTGCCGAAGTCATCGTAGTGGTCACCGCGGCCCGCCACCTGCAGCTCCAGGGTGCGATGCAGCGGCACGCTGAACTCGGCATAGGCGGCACTGACCTGGCGCTCGCCGTCGACGATGTTGATCGCCGGGCGCAGTTCGGTACCGGACAGCACCTGCGCGCTGGTGCGCGCGTCCAGCGATTCCTTGCGGAATTCCGCGCCCCAGGCGAAGCCGATCGCACCCGCCGGCAGTTCCCACAACGAGGTCGATGCCTTGACGTTGAGCGAGTGCAGCTTGTACCAGCCCGGGCGCTTGGTCTGCAGGCGCAGATCGTCCAGTGCGCCCGGCGTGCTGGACGGATCGAGGAAGTTGTAGCTGCCGTCGCGCAGGATCTGCTGGAAGGCGTAGCGGTCAACGAAGTTGTCCACGTACTCGCGCTGCGCACTCTGCGAAGTCAGTGCGGCCACTTCCCAGTCCCAGCGTTCACCGGTGCCACGCACGCCGGCCAGGGCGCGGTAGAACACCTGGGTATTGTCCTTCAGGCGCGGGCCGAGATCGAAGAAGGTGTACTCGAACGGCAGTGGCGTGCTGCCCGGATTGTTCGGATGGCCGACCGGCAGGACAGCGGCGATATCGGTCAGCGTACCGGTGGCGGGATTGTAGGCACGCAGGCCCGGGCCGACCGTCAGCGGGGCGCTGAAGATCTGGTCGGCCTTGTTGTGGCTGTACAGCACGTCGGCGAAGGCTTCGACGCTGTCACTGAAGCGATAGGTCGCGCTCAACGATGCCTGCAGGCGCTCGGCGCCGGGCTGCAGGGTCTTGAACGGCTGCGCGTTGAAGGCGCAGGCCTGGCCGGGCAGGGTACTGCCGAAGTCGCTGTAGGGACGTAGTTCGCTGCCCTCGGGGCAGGGCGAGAACGGCTGCGGTGCGCGCGGATTGGACAGCCAGTTGCCACCGGCGGTGGACCAGCCGGCCAGGCGGCCACCGGGCTTGTCGCGGAAATCGCCGTCGCGGGTGTACGCGCGCTGGTCGGCGTCGAGGCGGTCGCGCTTGAGCAGGTCCAGCCCGAACAGCACGTTCCAGCCTTGCTGCTCGAGGTCACCGAAGCCGGCCAGCAGGTTGGCCTTGCGCTCGTTCAGGCCGCCCTGGGTGGCGGTGCCGAAACCACCGCCGACTTCCACGCCCTGGAAGTCACGACGCAGGATGATGTTGATGACGCCGGCGATGGCGTCCGAGCCGTACACCGCCGAGGCGCCATCCTTCAGCACTTCGATGCGCTCGACCGCGCTGATCGGCAGCGCATTGAGGTCGACGAAGGTGTCCTGGGTGTTGAGCGCGAAACCGAAGTTGGCCACGCGGTAGCCGTTGACCAGTACCAGCGTGTTCTTCGGTGACAGCCCGCGCAGGCCGATCGAGGCCGATCCCGCAGCGAAGCTGCCGGTGTACTGCTCGTCGAAACTGTTGCCGGCGTTGGCCGACAGGTTGCGCAGCACGTCGGTGAGGGTGGAGCGGCCGGTCTGCAGGATCTGCTCGCGGGTGACGATCTGCACCGGATTGGGGCCGGCGGTGTCGCTGCGCTTGATGTTCGAGCCGGTCACCAGCACGGTGCCGAGGGTGGTGCTGTCCTTGCCGGTGTCGGCGGTTTCAGCGGCGCTGGCGGTGCCAGCGACGAGAGCCAGCGCGACCGCGCTGGAAAGCAGGGTGGTGCGATACATGGAAGCGACTACGCCAAACGGTGGAGGAGCCGTCAGTACCGCACGCGGGTGAGTGCGCCTTCCAATGACGAAAGCGCATTCAGTTATACATCACAGGTTCTTAACGAAAGTCGGCGGCCTCGGTGGGGCAGACCATCCCGGTGGGTGCGGACCGTTGGTCCGCACGCTCCTGCAGGGTCAGAGCCCCTCCCTTTCGGAAAGGGATCCGACCCCGTGGGCATCACGCGCGCAGCAGCACCTTGCCATTGCGGCCCGAACCGGCGCCGGCTTTCGCCGCCTGGGCGATGTCGTCCAATGCGAAGATCTGCTCCACCGGCAGGGTCAGTTCACCCCCGGCCGCACGCTTCAGCAGTTCACCCACCAACCGCCGCTTGTCTTCCACCGCCATTGCCTGGCTGACCTTGCTGCCCCAGAAGCCCTTCACCGTGGCTTCCTTGTAGATCAGGCCGCCGGCGGGAATGCGCATCGGTTCGCCGCTCATCACACCGAAAGAGACCAGGGTGCCGTGGTGGCCGAGCAGGTCGACCAGGTCGCCGCTGGCATCGCCACCGATGGAGTCGACTGCAGCAGCGGCCTGCGCTTCGCCGGAGGCTTCGCGCACGCGGTCCTTCCAGCCGTCCACCGAGGTATCGAACACGTGATCGATGCCCAGTGCCTGCAGTTGCGCCACGGCCTCGGCATTGCGCACCAGGTTGGCCACGTGCACCCCGCGCGCCCTTGCGAGCATCGCCAGCGATTTGCCGACGGCACCGTTGGCGGTGTTCTGCACGATCCACTGGCCCTGCTCGACGTGCAGGAATTCCAGCAGCATCAACGCGCTCAGCGGCATGGCGATCAGCTGTGCGGCCATTTCATCGGCGATCGCGTCCGGCATCGGGATCACCATCCGCGCCGGTGCGATGAACGCCTCGGCCCATGTGCCGTGCACCGAGGCGGCGGCAACCCGCTGGCCAATCTGCAGGCCGTCGACGCCTTCGCCGAGCGCATCGACCACGCCCAGTGCTTCGCTGCCGCCGATCGCCGGCAGCGTCGGCTTGTAGCCATACAGGCCACGCACGGTCAGCAGATCGTGGTTGTGGATCGAGGCCAGCACGGTGCGGATGCGTACTTCGCCGGGACCGGGTTCGGGCAGGGGGGCATCGGCAACGGCGAGGACCTGGGCTGGATCGCCGAAGGAGGAGTACAGGGCAGCGCGCATGGGCGGTGTTCCAATGAAAGTTGACGTTGTACCGAACTGGGGATGCGCTCGGCGTCGACAAGGCCGCGCACGTGCAACACGGCATCCTGCGACCGATGGTCGCGTTGGCGCGCGATCACCGCATCTTGTGTTGACGGCTCGGAATATCCCCACTATGTTGTGGCTGTCACTCCCGGTCAGCCGCCGCCGCCGGACATGCAGCAAACGTCCCGCGGCCCGCCCCTGAAGGCTTGCCGTGTCGACGCGGCCGCCACCGTGCGGACGCAGGTCGCCCCCACGGCCCGGATACCGGCCGCAGGCGCAGGCAGATGCCGACGACCTGTGTTCCCGCCCCTTGGCACTTCACCCGTTCGCCCCGTGCGCCGGTATCGCGTGCAGGGCCGCCATGGCATCGGGCGCCGACGCGCGCACGAGCCTGGAGTTCCACTACCATGACCGACAGTACCTTCCGCGTGGCCGACCTGGCCGGCGCCGGCGACGCCCTGCGCGCCAGCGGCGAGCGCGTGCCGACCTGGATCACCAAGGAAGCCGGCAATCGTCGCCTGCCGTTCGATGCGGCGCGCCTGCTGCGCAGCATCGATACCATCCACGCCGAGCTGCCGCAGCTGGATGTGGCCGACTATCGCCGCGTGGTGCTGGCGATGGTCGAGCGCAAGCCCAGCATCAGTGCCGATGATCTGGTGGATCTGCTGATCCGCGAAGCGGAATCGCGCGTCGACCTTGTCGCGCCGCAGTGGGAACAGTTCGCTGCACGCCTGTACCTGCGCCGGCTGTACAAGCGCGCCAGCCGCAACCGCTTCTACGATGTCAGCCTGAAGTACGGTTCCTACGTGGGCCTGCAGGAAAGCCTGGCCGACCGCGGCATCTACAGCAATGACATCCTGCGCTGCTATTCGAAGGAAGAGCTGCAGCAGGCCGGCGAGATGATCGACCCCGAGCGCGATCGTCTGTTCGCCTACAACGGGCTGTACCTGCTGGCCACGCGCTATCTGGCTACCGATCGCAGCCGCGAGGTGTATGAGCTGCCGCAGGAACGTTGGCTGACCATTGCCCTGTACCTGATGCAGAACGAGGGCGGGGCTGGTGAGAGCGGCCGCGTGCGCCGCATGCAGCTGGTGGGCGAGGCGTACTGGGCGTTGTCCAACCTGTACATGACCGTGGCCACGCCGACCCTGGCCAATGCCGGCAAGGTCGGCGGCCAGCTGTCGAGCTGCTTCATCGACACGGTGGACGACAGCCTGCAGGGCATCTATGACTCCAACACCGATATCGCCCGCGTATCCAAGCACGGTGGTGGTGTGGGTGCGTACCTGGGATACGTGCGCAGCAGTGGCGCGCCGATCCGCGGCGTGCCCAACTCGTCCGGCGGCGTGGTGCCGTGGATCAAGCAGCTCAACAACACGGCGGTGTCGGTCGACCAGCTCGGCCAGCGCAAGGGTGCAGTGGCGGTGTACCTGGACATCTGGCACCGCGACATCGAGGCGTTCATGGACCTGCGCCTTAACAACGGCGACCAGCGCCTGCGTGCGCATGATGTGTTCACCGCCATCTGCGTGCCGGACCTGTTCATGGAGGCCGTCGAGCGCCGTGCCGACTGGTACCTGTTCGATCCGCACGAGGTGAAGCAGGCCAAGGGCTGGTACCTGCAGGATTTCTACGACGAGAAGCGAGGGCAGGGCAGCTTCCGCGACCGCTACGCCGAACTGGTGGCCGACGAACGCATCAGCCGTCGCACGGTGAAGGCGATCGACCTGTTCAAGCGGATCATGCTCAGCCAGCTGGAAACCGGCAACCCGTTCCTGTTCTACCGCGACGAAGTGAACCGGAAGAACCCGAACAAGCATGCGGGCATGGTCTATTCCAGCAACCTGTGCACCGAGATCCTGCAGAACATGAGCCCGACGCGGATGATCCAGGAGATCGTCAGCGGCGACCAGATCGTCACCACCCGCCGCGCGGGCGACTTCGTGGTCTGCAACCTGTCGTCGATCAACCTCGGCAGTGCCATCACCGCCCCCGAGGATCTGCTGGCCAAGGATGTGCTGGAACGGTTGATTCCGATCCAGGTGCGCATGCTCGACAACGTGATCGATCTCAATGCGCTGCCGGTGCCGCAGGCCACCATCACCAACCGCAAGTACCGCGCCATCGGCCTGGGCACGTTCGGCTGGCACCACCTGCTGGCACAGCAGGCGATCCATTGGGAATCGCCCGAGGCCGAGGAACTGTCCGATCGCCTGTTCGAGCGCATCAACTTCCTGACCATCCAGGCCAGCGCGCAGCTGGCCAAGGAGAAGGGCAGCTATCCGATGTTCGCTGGCAGCGACTGGCACAACGGCAACTATTTCCGTGACCGCGATTACAGTGGCGCGGCTTGGGACAGTCTTGCGCGCGAGGTAGCGACCAACGGCCTGCGCAATGGCTGGCTGCTGGCGGTGGCGCCGAACATGAGCACCGCGCAGATCGCCGGGTCCACCGCGTCGATCGATCCGATCTACAGCGCGTTCTACTACGAGGAAAAGAAGGACTTCCGGCGGCCGGTGGCCGCGCCTGGCCTGTCGCTGGAAACCTGGCCGTACTACGAGAAGGGTGCCTACAAGGTCGACCAGTTCGCCAGCGTGCGGCAGAACGCACGCCGCCAGCGCCATGTGGACCAGTCGATCAGCTTCAACCTGTACGTGCCCAGCACGATCCGCGCCAGCACCCTGCTGGAGCTGCACCTGAGTGCCTGGCGGGAAGGGTTGAAGACCACCTACTACGTGCGCTCCAACGACATCGACATCAGCGAATGCGAGTGGTGCTCGAGCTGACCAGCCCGACCCCTCGGTGGTAGTGCCGGCCGCTGGCCGGCAACCCGTCAGCAACAGAACGAAGGCAGAAGACCATGGCAACACCCCTGGACCGCATCAAGATCCTCGAACCGCGCCACCCCAACCGCAGCACCGGCATCATCAACGGCCGCACCAGCGGCATCCTGAACTGGAACGACATTCCGTACCCGTCGTTCTATCGCGCCTACAAGGAGCTGTCGACCAACTTCTGGATCCCCGACGAAGTGGACATGAAGGTGGATGCACGCCAGTACGGCGAGCTCAACGCGCGCGAGAAGAACGCCTACGATTCCATCATCGGCCTGCTGGCCACGCTGGATTCGCCGCAGACGCGCTTCATCTACAACGTCGCCGAGTACATCACCGATCCGGCCGCGCACGCCAACGCGGCGATCATCGGCCAGCAGGAGGTGATCCACAACGAGAGCTACAGCTACGTGCTGGCCTCGATCACCGACCTGCCCAACCAGAACCGCATCTTCGAGATCGCCCGCACCCATCCCACCATCATCAAGCGCAACGCGCCGATCATGGGCGCCTATGACGATTTCATGCGCGAGAAGACTGCCGAAACCCTGCTGAAGTCGTTGATCCAGTCCTCGATCCTGGAAGGCATCAACTTCTATTCCGGCTTCGCGTACTTCTACAACATGGTGCGGCAGAACCGCATGAACGGCACCGGCAAGATCATCAGCTTCATCAACCGTGATGAGCTGGCCCACACCAAGTTCATCAGCGAGCTGATCCGCGCCATCATCGGCGAGAACCCGGAACTGCAGACCAACGAGCTGACCGCCTACGTGCACCAGTCGTTCGAACACGCCATCGAACTGGAAACCCAGTGGTCGGCGGAGGTGCTCGATGGCATCGATGGCATCGACGTGGACGAGATGGTGCGCTACGTGAAGTACCGCGCCAACAAGATGGCCGGCATGCTCGGCATCGAGCGCCTGTACAGCGACACCACCGACAACGTGATGCCGTGGATCAAGGCCTACGCCGACAACTTCACCGAGACCAAGACCGACTTCTTCGAGATGCGCAATGCAAGCTACAAGAAGACCAACGTCGACAACGGCTTCGACGACCTCTGAGCGCGGCCCGGCGCTGCGCATCCTGATCGTGGTGGCGTCGCTCAGCGGCAACACCCGTGAGCTCGGCCGCCACATCGCCGCGCGTTGCCGGGCCGCCGGCCACGCCGTGCACTGGCAGGAGGCCGACGACCTGCGCCAGGGCCCGCCGTTGCCGGTGGATGAGGCCGACCTGGTGCTGCTGGGCTGCTGGACCGACAACGCCGGGCGCACGCCATCGGAGATGAAGGCCTGGGTGGCAGGCATCGCCGAGCGCGGCCAGCGGCCGCGGCAGGTGGCGGTGTTCGGCACCGGTGAAACGCAGTGGGGGCAGCAGTATTACTGCGGTGCAGTGCACCGGCTGATCCGCTATTTCCACAGTGGCTACCCGCCGCTGGAGATCGAACAGATGCCACATGGCCGGCGGCATGCCGCGGCCATCGATACCTGGACCGATGCGGTCCTGGATCACTACTGGAGTACCACCGATGCAGATCATCGACGCCACCACGCCTGAGCAGTTCCAGCAGTTGCTGGCCGACCATCCACGCGTGCTGGTGGACTTCCACAAGGACCAGTGCCCGGGCTGCCGGATGCTGGACATGTCGCTGCAGCGGGTGGCCAGCGGCACTGCAGGGCAGGGCACGACCCTGCTGCGGGTGCAGCTGGAGGTGGTGGGCGAGGCGTTCTTCCGCGAGCTGGGCCTGCGGCAGACCCCTACGTTGTCGCTGTTCCTGGACGGTGACGAGCGCATGCGCATGCCGGGTTTCCAGTCGCCGCAGCAGATCGAAGCGGCGATCGCGGAGTTCCTGTAGCGCCGGTCATGCCACATCCACGCATGGCGTGGATCTACTGCAGGTCGCCAGCGGTAGCGCCGGGCCATGCCCGGCGGATTCCCAACGCGCGGATCAACCGGCTGCGAACGTATCCACCAGCAGCTTCACGTTCAGCACCACGATCACCAGCGCGATCACCCAGGCAATGCCGCCCAGCCAGCGCGGTGCCACCAGCGCGCCCATCGTCACCTTGTCGGTCACGATGCGTACCAGCGGGATGATCGCGAAGGGCAGCTGCATGGACAGCACCACCTGGCTCAGCACCAGCAGCTTCACCGCGCCCTGGTCGCCGAACAGCATGATGACCACCACCACCGGAATGATCGCCAGCGCGCGGGTGATCAGCCGCCGCAGCCACGGTGGCAGGCGCAGGCGCAGGAATCCTTCCATCACGATCTGCCCGGCCAGTGTCGCGGTCACCGTGGAGTTCAGGCCGGAGGCGAGCAGTGCCACCGCGAACAATGTCGAGGCCAGGCCGACGCCCAGCATCGGTGCCAGCAACTGGTGCGCCTGCTCGATGTCTTCCACGTCGAAGCGGCCGTTGGCATGGAATACCGCCGCTGCCAGGATCAGGATGCTGGCGTTGATGAACAGCGCCAGGGTCAAGGCAAAGGTGCTGTCGGTCACCGCCCAGCGCAGCGCGCTGCGACGGCCTTCATCGGTGCGTGGATAGGCACGGGTCTGCACGATGGAAGAATGCAGGTACAGGTTGTGCGGCATCACCGTGGCACCGATGATGCCGATGGCGATGTACAGCGCATGCGGATCGGTGACCACCTGCGCGCGCGGAATGAAACCGCCCAGCACCTGCATCACCGGCGGCGCGGCCAGCGCGATCTGCACCATGAAGCAGCCGAAGATCACCAGCAGCAGTGCGATCACGAAGGCTTCCAGCGCGCGGAAACCGCGGTTCATCAACAGCAGCACCAGCAGCGTGTCCAGCGCGGTGATCACCGCGCCCCACAGCAGCGGCAGATCGAACAACAGTTTCAGCGCGATGGCCGTGCCGATCACTTCGGCCAGGTCGCAGGCGATGATCGCCGCTTCGCACAACGCCCACAGCGCCAGGTTCACCGGCTTGGGGTAGCGCGCACGGCAGGCCTGCGCCAGGTCCATGCCGGTGGCGATGCCCAGCCGTGCCGACAGCGCCTGCAGGATCACCGCCATCAGGTTGGAGATCAGGATGACCGACAGCAGCAGATAGCCGAAGCGTGAGCCACCTGCGAGATCGGTCGCCCAGTTGCCCGGATCCATGTAACCCACCGACACCATGTAGCCGGGGCCCAGGAAGGCCAGCAGCCGGAACCACCAATGGCCCTTTTCGGGTACGGCGATCGACGCGTTGAGCGCACCCAGGCTGGCCGCGGTGGAGGCCGGAGAGTCGGTGGGCGCGACAGTGTTCATGGCTGCCAATATAGCCACTGCTATATCGCATAGCAATGTGAAACAATCGTCTTTACTGCGTCACTGGTCCAGAATTCAGGTTCGCACCCGGATGACAACTGCAGGACAGGCACACGCGTGGGCAAGACGGACGATTCGACATCGCTGAAAAGCACCCCCTTGATCGAGGCCGAGCGCCAGGTCGAGAGCTTCCGGCAAGTGCGCGAAGCACACCGGATGGAGCTGGTGGAGGATTATGTCGAGCTGATCTCCGACCTGCTGGCCGACGGCGGCGAGGCCCGCCAGGTCGACATCGCCACCCGCCTCGGTGTGGCCCAGCCGACCGTGGCGAAGATGCTGCGCCGGCTGGCCCGCGATGGCTGGGTGGTGCAGCGCCCGTACCGCGGCGTGTTCCTGACCCCGGAGGGCGAGGCGCTGGCCCATGCCAGCCGCCAACGCCACCAGACCGTGGAGCGCTTCCTGCTGGCGCTGGGCGTGGACCCGGATACCGCGCGACGTGATGCCGAGGGCATCGAGCACCACGTCAGCGAACAGACACTGGCGCTGTTCGACGCATTCGTGCGCAAGGCCGAGGGCGGTTCCGCCGAACGGTAGCGCCGGGCCATGCCCGGCGGGCGCGTTGCCGCTTCACGCATTTCGCCGGGCATGGCCCGGCGCTACCGGGGTTGAACGCCGTCATAGGGGCAGTGCGCCTGCTGTTGCGCACATGCCCGCTTCCACCATTCCTGCAGTACCGGTTGCAGCCCGCGGTAATGGCGCCCCTGCCAACCATTGGCCAGCACCGTGCCCTGCGCATCGATCAGCACCAGGTTGGGCGGGGCCGGGCCCGCCAATGCCTGCAGCGCTGGCATGCGCTGCGCACGACGCGGGTCAAGCACCGGCCACGGCATCTGCTGCAGGTGCATGTAGCGCCGCAACGCCGCCTCGCTTTCATCCAGGCTGACATACACCACTTCGGTATCGGCGCCGGCCTCGCGCAGCGCGTCGCGCACGACGCGCAGGGTCGGCACGAAAGCGTGGCAGGGCGCGCACCAGTCGGCGCCGAAGTACAGCGCGATCAGCGTTGGCGGTGGCGACCACTGCATCGGGCGCAGGGCACGTGGCTCGGGCCGCATCAGCGAGGAGGAGACCTGCGCATGCAGGTCGGCAGCCACTGCCGGCCATGCCAGTGCCAGCAACAGCGCGGGCAGCCAGCTAGAACGCATAGCGCAGGTTGACGTACCACGAGCGGGCGAAGCGAGGACCGTACACGTAATCGCTGTCGCGCAGCGCGCCGCTTTCCAGATCCTTCTGCCGCTGGTCGAACACGTTCTTGACCCCCGCCGCCACCGACACTTCCTGCTGTGCCTGCGCACCCAGATGGCGATGCCAGCGCGCGCCGAGGTCGGTGACCAGGAAGGCGCGGGTGCGATGCAGCTCGCCCAGCCGGTTGTTGAGCACCGGCATCGATCCGGTGTGGCGCAGCGCCAGGAACGTCTCCCAGGGCTCGGCCGGCATCCAGCTGAGTTGGGCCAGGCCGGTCCAGCGCGGGGTTTTCAGATAGTCGCGGCTGTCGATGACGGTGTCGCCGCCGTCGGCGGTGTCGTCGAAGATGCGCTGCGGCTCGCGGAACTGCGAGCGGTACCACGATGCGCCGGCAGTCAGCCGCCACTGCGGGGAGGGCTGCCAGCCGAGGTTGGTTTCCACGCCCAGCACGTTCGAGCCGGAGGCGTTGTAGCGCAGCTGCGTCAGCTGGCCATCATCGCCGCGCTGGATCTCGCCCAGCGCGAAGGTATCGCGGATGCGTGCGTAGGACGCGGTGGCATCCCAGGTCCATACCGGGTCGGCCGGATCGGAGCGCCAGTCGAACCCGAACAGGGTGGTCAGCGCGCGCTCCTCCTTCAGGCCACGGGTGTTGCGCACGCGCACCTGCTCGCCGCCGAGGGTATCGACGTGGACATCCTCGACGAAGATTTCCGGCGCACGGAAGCCGGTGGCGATGCCGGCTCGCCATTTCAGCCGTGGCGTGGCCTGCCAGGCCAGGGCGATACGCGGTGAGAACACGGCGCTGTCCAGTTCCGAACTCTTGTCCACGCGCGCGCCCAGCACCAGGTCGACGTCCTCGCGTACGCTCCATTCGTCCTGCACGAACGCGCCGAGGTTGTGGAAGGTTGCATCCTCGAGCACGGCCAGGCGCTGGCCGGCACCATCGCGATTGTCGTCACGCAGGCCCTCATGCTTGTACTGAACGCCGAACGCCAGCGTGTGTGCACCCAGCTGCCAGTTCAACTGGCTGTCGATGTAGTGCAGCGGGTTGTGGGTGCGCCCGTACTGGCGCCATGAGCGTGATGCAGCGCTGCCCGGTACGTTCGGGTCCAGTTGCGAAGGATCGTAGCCGGGTGCGGACGGATCGGTGACCACGTCGCCGAGTCCGCCATAGAAGCTGTCGCGGTCGATGTCGGCGAAGGCATAGGCCAGGCGGAAGTCGACGTCGCCGCTCACCTCCTGGTCCCATGACAGGCTGCCGCGGCGGTAGTTCGTGTCCAGCGATTCGGCGATGTTGGCCAGGTGTTCGGGCTGGTCCAGGCGGTTGCCACCGCGACGGCTCTCATCGGTCACCTGCAGGTCCAACCGCAGGCGCGTGCCCGGAGTGGGCGCATACCAGGCCTGCAGGCCACCGACCTTGAGGTTCTTGCGGGTGATCTCGGTATAGCCGTCGCCGTTGTAGTCGATGCCGCTGTTCCAGTTGCGCTGGGCGATCACCGACAGTCCCGCGTCGGCTTCGCTGGCGACCAGATCCAGGCGCACGTCGGCGTTCTTCTGCGGCGTGCCCTTCAGAACATCCACGCCCGCCTGCACATGGCCGCCGCTGCGTGCCGGCAGCGGCGGAACCAGATTGATGACACCGGCTACGGCGCCCGGCCCGTACAGCGACGAACCACCGCCCTTGACCACTTCGATGCGGTCGACGAAGCCGGCGGGAATCTGTTCCAGTCCATACACACTGCCCAGCGTGGACAACAGTGGAATGCCATCGAACAGCAGCTGGTTGTAGGCACCGGGAAGGCCCAGCAGCTGCACTTCGCTGGTGTTGCAGTTCTGGCAGTTGCTCTCCACCCGCAGGCCGTTGATCAGCTCGACCGCGCGGGAGAAGTCGGTGGCCGCGCGCAGCGCGATGTCCTCCTTGCGCAGTACCTCGGTGCGGATCGGCACGTCTGACAGCAGGCGTTCGCTGCGGGTGGCTGTGCTGACTTTCACCTGCACGCGGTCCAGCTCGGTAGGCGAAGGCGGTGCGGCGAATGCGGTCACCGGCAGGGCGGCGGCAATACCGGCAGCCAGCGGCAGCCGGCGGAGAAGGGAGGCGGCAATGCGCATGAGGGCGTCGTCCTTGGGGAGGGAGGGCGGCGAGGGCGACCTGGCTGGCGCACATGAAAGCAGATGGTCATCAACATAGCAATGGCTATATTGGGGTCTGGGCGCGTGCGTAAACCGTGGCCTTTACTCGAACGTAAGTGTTATAACATTACACACTACGCACACGCGTGTGCCGGTGGTCATGCACCGGAAGCGGTCAGCCGCGGCGGAAGGCGGCGGGAGTGCGCGCGCCGACGATGATCATGCGGATCATCGTGGAGATCTGTTCGACCAGTTCCGGATCGTTCTCAGGGGGCTGGTCCATGGCCGAAGCGCCCATCGCAAACACCAGCCGGGTGATCGCCATCGACACCAGTTCCGGCTTGTACAGCACCGCGCCATCCAGTGCGGCCAGGCGCACCAGGTCATGCTGCAGTTCTTCTTCGAAGTAGTGCAGTTCGCGTTCGACCGCGTGCTTGAAATCGTCCGAGCCGACCGCGCCTTCGCGTAACAGTACGTGCAGCAGCTTGTCGTCGGCACGCAGCTGTTCCATGAAGGTTTCCACCGACACGCGTACCACGCTGGTGGCGCTGGACGTAGCGCGCTGGCGGGCTTCACCGATGATGGTGCGCAGCGAGCGCCCAGCCACGTCGATCAAGGCGACGGCCAGTTCGTCCATGTCGCGGAACTGGCGGTAGAAGCTGTTGGGTGCGATGCCCGCCTCGCGCGCGACTTCGCGCAGGCTGAGGGTGGAGAGGCTGCGATGCGGGCCGATCAGTTTCAACGCGGCGGCCAGCAGATCTTCGCGGCTCACCGTACGGCGGGCCGGGCTGCTGGCATCTTCAGGCGGAGACAGAACGGTGGCGGCGGCCATGGTACTTCCGGAGGGGCAAGGCTGAATCATACCCAATCCGGTGCAATATACACATGTATACACAGCTGTGTGTGCGGCCGTATAGTGCATCCATGAGCGCTGTCGTCCGTCCTTCCCTGTTTTCCCCGTACCGCTGGCTGTCGCCGTCGCTGTTCGACTTCTGGGCGGGCCAGCTGAATCCGTTGTGGACCCTGCGTGAGCCGATGGCCCGCCTGGTACGGCGCGAGCCGGCCGGCGAGGGCGCCGCCACCCTGGTCCTGCGCTGCAACCGGCACTGGGCCGGGATGCGCGCCGGCCAGCACGTCACCCTGGGCGTCGAGCTTGAGGGGCGTGTATTGCGCCGCAGCTACAGCCCGACCCGCCTGGGCCGTCGTGAGCTGGCCATTACCGTCAAGGCGGTGGAAGGCGGCAAGGTCAGCCAGCATCTGGTAGCGCATGCCAAGCCGGGCGACCTGTTCCGGCTGGATGCGGCCTTCGGTGATTTCCACATGCCCGCCGCAGCGCCGGTACTGCTGCTGGCGGCCGGCAGCGGCATCACGCCCATGCGCAGCCTGCTGCGCGACGCCTGCCAGCGCCCGCTGGCGGCGCCGGTCGACCTGTTCTACTGGGAGCGCAGCGCCGCGGCGTTCCAGTTCCGTGATGAACTGCAGGCGCTGGCCGCAGCGAACCCGAACCTGCGCGTGCATCTGCTGACCACCCGCGAAGGCGAGGTGCCGGCCGCGCGCATCGACAGCCACACGTTGGCCGTTGCCGGTGACGACACCCCGCTGGCGCAGCGCCATGTGCTGGCCTGTGGCCCGGATGGCTTCGTTGCCGCTGCGCGCACGCGGCTGGCGCAGCAGGTGGCCGGCTTCCAGGCTGAAGCCTTTACGCCGCCTGCGGCACTCAGTGATGCCGACAGCCTGGGTGAGGTTGCATTGACCCTGGCCCGCAGCGGCCGGCGGCTGATCGTGCCGCGTGGCCGCTCGCTGCTGCAAAGCCTGGAGGCGCAGGGCATCGCGCCCAAGCACGGCTGCCGCATGGGCATCTGCAACAGCTGTACCTGTGAACGCGTCAGTGGCACCACCCGCCACCTGCGCACCGGCGATACCCAGTCCGAAACGGCCGTGCCGGTGCGGATCTGCGTGAGCGCGCCGACCACCGACCTGACCCTGGATCTCTGAGGACTCCGCTGCCATGACCCGCGCTACCGACCGTGCCCTGAGCCCTGCCGAGATGCAGACGTTTGGTGAGGAACTC
Source organism: Stenotrophomonas sp. MYb57 (assembly GCF_002966815.1). NCBI lineage: Bacteria > Pseudomonadati > Pseudomonadota > Gammaproteobacteria > Lysobacterales > Lysobacteraceae > Stenotrophomonas > Stenotrophomonas sp. MYb57. The sequence continues at coordinate 2,728,362 of NZ_CP023271.1, read as the reverse complement.
GATGCGATCCGCGACCGTGTGATCGGCAGCCTCGGCGCCTCCGACACCCGTTACATCCGCCGCGTCGCAGCGGCTGTGCGCTGGTCCGGCGTGCTCGGCCGCAGCCTGCTGTTCCTGGGCGCGTTCTCTCCGTTGTTCTGGGCGCCGCTGCTGTGGCCGGCCTGCATCGCCGGCACGCTGCTGCTGGCGCTGGCCAAGATCCTGGAAAACATGGAACTGGGCCACAACGTGATGCACGGCCAGTACGACTGGACCGGCGATCCCAAGCTCAACGGCAACACCTACGAATGGGACATCGTTGCCACCGCCGACAACTGGCGCAAGACCCATAATTTCCGCCACCACACCTACACCAACGTGCGTGGCATGGACGATGACATCGGCTATGGCCTGCTGCGCATCTTCCCGGAACAGCGCTGGAAGCCGTTCTACCTGCTGCAGCCGATCATCGCACCGATCTTCGCGCTGCTGTTCCAGTGGGGCGTGGCGGCGCAGGACCTGCGCCTGGGGCGCTGGTTCAAGGGCCGCATCAGCAGCCGTGCGATGTGGCTGCAGACCCGTCCGGTGGCCCGCAAGATGATCCGCCAGGTGCTGAAGGACTACGTGTTCTTCCCGCTGCTGGCCGGTCCGTTCTTCCTGCCGGTGATGCTGGGCAACATGGTGGCCAACGGCCTGCGCAACATCTGGACCTACGTGATCATCTTCTGCGGCCACTTCACCGCCGAATCGGAAACCTTCCCGAAGGAATGCCTGCGCAATGAATCGCGTGGCCACTGGTACCTGCGCCAGCTGCGCGGTTCGTCCAACATCAGCGGTGGTTTCGTGATCAACGTGCTGTCGGGCAACCTCAGCCACCAGATCGAGCACCACTTCTACCCGGACCTGCCGGCCAACCGCTATGCGGCCATCGCCAAGGAAGTGAAGGAAATCTGCCGGCGCTACGGCCAGCACTACAACAACGGCTCGCTGCCGCGGCAGTTCACCCAGGTGGTCTGGCGCATCCTGCGCCACGCGTTCCCGAGCAAGCCGCGCCGCCTGCCGATGCCGGACATCATGCCGGCACCGGCGTCGGCCAACGCCGGCTGAGTCTTCAGCCGGCCTTCGCCAACAGCGCAGGTGAATCGCGATCGAGCCTGCGCAGGAACACCTGCATTTCCTTGCGGGCCTGCTGGTCGCCCTTGCTGCCGGCCACGCTGAGCCCGCGCTGCCACGCTTCGCGCGCCGCCTGCGGCTGGCCACCGGCCAGCCAGGCCTTGCCCAGCAGCTTCCACGCCGCCGAATAGTCCGGGTCCAGCACCACGCAGCGGCCCAGATGGGTGGCTGCGCGCACCGGGTCGCCGGCATCCAGCCAGCTCTTGCCCAGGCCGAAGCGCAGCAGTGCGCTGTCCTTGCCGGCGGCAAGCATCCTCTCCAGCGTTTCGATGTCCATCAGCGCACCTCCAGCAGGGTTTCCACCGGTCCCGCCTGGAAGCGGCCGCGATGGAACAGCAGCGGTGCACCGCCTGCTTCCTGCACATCGACAATGCGCCCGGCCAGCAACAGGTGATCGCCGACCGGCCACTGCGCGTGGCGGGTGCAGGTGAGATGGATCACGGCACCGGCGATACGCGGTGGCGCATCTTCGCCGTCGTCCAGCAAGGGCACATCTGTGAATCGATGGCGCACCTGCGGATCGGCGAACCGGCGCGCCAGGGCTTCCTGGCCAGCGCCGAGCACGCTGATCGCAAAGCGGGTGGCGCGCTGGAACGTGGACAGGCTCTGCGCATGCAGGGCGAGGTTCCACAGCACCAGTGGCGGCTGCAGCGAGATCGGCACGAACGAGTTGATGGTCAGCCCCTGCGGTTTTCCCTGTGCGTCGCGGGCGCAGACGATCGCCACGCCGGTAGGGAAATGGCCGAGCAACCGCCGCAGCGCACGCGGCGGCAGACTGACCGATGGCACCGGTGCCGGAGCGGGGAACACCCCCGCCCACGGCCCGGCGTATGCACCGGAGTCCGCGTTCATGCGGCCCTGGCCTGGCGGTAGCGCCGGCCGACCTCGGCCCAGTTGATGAGGTTGAAGAACGCGCCGATGTAGTCCGGGCGACGGTTCTGGTAATGCAGGTAGTAGGCGTGCTCCCAGACATCCAGGGCAAGGATCGGGGTGTTGCCGGAGGCGCCCACCGCCGCGCCCATCAGCGGGCTGTCCTGGTTGGCGCTGCTCTCGACCTGCAGGCGGCCCTGGTGATCGACGGTGAGCCACGCCCAGCCGCTGCCGAAACGGGTCTGCGCGGCCTTGCTGAAGGTTTCCTTGAAGGCGTCGTAGCCACCGAGGTCGCGATCGATGGCCGCGGCAAGCGCGTCATCGGCGGTGCCGCCATTGGCGCTGAGCACGGTCCAGAACAGGCTGTGGTTGGCGTGGCCGCCGCCGTTGTTGCGCACTGCACGGCGGATCGATTCGGGCAGGGCGTCGAGGTCGGCGATCAGGGTTTCCACCGGTTGTGCCGGCAGGCTCGCCTGTTCCAGCGCGGCATTGAGGTTGTTGACGTAGGCCTGGTGATGCTTGCTGTGATGGATCTCCATCGTGCGCGCATCGAAGTGCGGCTCGAGGGCGTCGTAGGCATAGGGGAGGGCGGGAAGCGAGTACGGCATCGAGACTGTCTCCGTGGGGTAGGCCAGGGGTATGGCCGTGGGGAGACTGTTATCGCACCTCAACATTGGTTGAGGTCAAGCGGGGTGGTTGAAAAGAGGGCGCTGTCGGCGCGTTGACTGCCCCGGGGTCGCGTGGGCGGATGGGCCCATGCAGGACACGCCGTAAACCCATCCATGGGGGCTCGATGGCGCCATCCATGGCGCCAACGGTCCTGCATGGGCCCATCCGCCCACGCAGGACAGGTCCACGCGCCGGCGCGGAGGCGACGTCAAAGGCGAGAGCAGAAGCAGCAGGGTAGTGCCGGCCGCTGGCCGGCAGCTGGTGATGGTCGGGGCTGCCGGCCAGCGGCCGGCACTACCTGTATCCGTCGAATCCTGCGTCTGGCGTCAGCTCAGCCATTCCTTGCAGCCGCTATCAACCTGATCACCACAGGCCGCCTGCATCCGCTGCTGCAGCCGCGCCAGCGTGTCCGCACCCTTGTGCTTGGCGCTCCACGACTGCAGCTGTCCGGCCAGCCGTTCGAAGCGCTGGCGCGTGCGCTGGTGGTAGCCGGACGGCTGCTTGTCCAGCTCGGCGATCAAGGCCTCGGTGGCATGCTCGATACGCGGTGCATCATCGGGTGCCAGCCGCAGCAGGCCTTCCACGTACAGCACGCCCCACTGCACGCGCGTGGCAGGGCCCTGCGCGCCTTCATAGGCACGCTTCAGCCATTCCAGGGCGCCGGCGGTATCACCACGCTGCTCGGCCAGCTCGGCCAGTTCCGGCATGTAGTAATAAGGCTGCTCGCTGCGCTTCAGCTCTGCCAGCAGCAAGGCCTCGGCGCCTGCATCATCATCGACCTGACGCAGCGCGTAGACGGCACTGCTGATGGTGGCCTGGCGCGCGTGTGCATCGGTGGCTGCGGCATCGGCGGCGGCCACGCGCTGCTTTACGCGCTGCACCAATGCTGCCGGCAGCGCGCCTTCAGGCTGCTGCTGGCGTGCCAGCGCCAACTCGGTCAACGCACGTGACAAGGCATCGTCTGCGCGATCACCACGCGCGGCATCGGCACGTTCCAGCGCGACCAGCAACTGCTGGCCGAGGGCATTGCTGCTGGCCGGACCGGCGCTGGCCTGCTTGACCAGCCCGGCGCCGGCATACCCCAGCAGCTCGCGGTTGCGACGTACCTCCGCCGGTTGTGCCAGCACCGCCTGCAACAGTTCGCGTACCTGGGTGGGCGCTGCCGTCGGTTTCTCGGCGGTAGCCAAGGCGAGCAGCGCGAAGCGACGCTGCAGCGCAGGCTCGGGTGCGGCCTTGGCCAGCTGCTGCAGCACGTCCCGGGCGCTGCGCTTGCCAGCCAGGCGGTTGGCATCCACCTCCCAGCCGTAATCGCCCAGTACCTGCCAGTCTTCGGCGCCAAGCGTGGCCGGCGTCGCCAGCGCGGTCGCAAGTGTTTCGGCGACAGCGCTGCGGCGGCTGGCGGCGACGATCAGGGCCCGGGTCAGTTCGGCCGCGTCGTTGCCGCCGGCCACGCGGGTGATTTCGTTGCGCTGCGGGTCGAGCACGATCAGGGTCGGATAGCCGCGCACGCCGAAGCGTTCGCCCCATGCCTGCGCGCCTTCTTCGTCGCCGTCCAGGTAGACCGGTACGAATTTGCCGGTCAGTGCGATGAAGGCCGGATCCTTGAACAGCCCTGCCTTGAGCTGGTTGCACGGCGGGCACCACACCGTGCCCCAGTACAGCAGCACCGGCTTGCCACTCTCGGCGGCTTCGTTGAACGCATCATCCACGTCGCCCTGGCGCCAGGCGATGGCGGAGGCCGGGGCGGTCGATGCCGCCTTCGCCGTCGGTACCGGCGCGGACGCGGGGGAGCAGGCGCTCAGGGCCGAGGCCAACAGCAACAGGGAAAGCGCGACGCGCATCGGCAGCATCTCGAAGGACAGGGTGGTGGGCCATTGTAGGAACGGTCGCGGTGCTGGCTGATGCAGTTTGCTTATGTCGCACGCGCAGCACGGCATGTGGGCTGGGTATCAGTGCGGACCAGGGGGCGCAGCCACCGGAGCGGGCACCGCCAACACCAACGGCTGGTAGATCAGGCCGTGGTACTCGCCGACGTCGCCATCCAGCACGAACCCATAGTGTTCGTAGGCCGGCACCGCGTTGAGCGAGGCGCGCACGGTCATCTGCGGGCCGCGTACCTGCGGCAGCACCGCCTGCAGCAGGGCACGACCGATGCCTTGCCCCTGCAGCTCCGGCGCGACGAACAGCATCGCCAGGTGCTGGCCCGCCTTCAGTTCCACCACGCCGACCACACGGCCCTCCTGTTCGGCCACCAGGATGTGGTTGTCACCCTGCAGGCGCTCGGCGAACGCGCTGGCTGCGGCCACGTTGCCGAAGGTGGCGATGCCCTCGGCGGTAAGCATGGGCGCAACGGCTGCAGTGAAGGCCGCCACGCACACCGCGCTGATCGCGGGCAGGTCATCGACGTGGGCGGGACGGATCCTGGGCATGCGCTGTACTTCCTGTTGTGGGACGCCATCAATGCCCCACGCTAAGCTGGCGGCATGACTGATTTCAATCCTGCCCATGCACGTCTGTTTCCAAAGCAGGGCTTGAGCCTTGGCCTGATGACGCCGGTGGCCGCACACGGCCTGGCCGATCTACTGGAGGCGCGCCGCGTCGCGCGGCTGGCCGACGATCTGGGCTTTGCTGCGCTGTGGACCCGCGATGTGCCGCTGATGGTGCCGCAGGGGCCGGATGCGACCGCCAGTGCGCTGGATGATCCGTTCCTGTGGTTGGGGATGCTGGCCGCGGCGACCGAGCGCATCGTGATCGGCACTGCGGCCATCGTGCTGCCGTTGCGGCAACCGCTGCAGGTAGCGAAATCGGCGCTGACGCTGGACCGGATCAGCGGTGGACGCTTCGTGCTGGGGCTTGGCTCGGGTGATCGACCAGAAGAGTTCGCGGCCTTCGGCGAGGACCTACAGGGCAGGGCGGGCACCTTCCGCGAGCGCTGGTCGCTGCTGCGTGCGGCGCTGTCCCCCGAACCCTCCGAGCGCGCGCCGGTGTTGCAGGCAACCGGTGGATACGACGTACTTCCCGCGCCGGCAAGGCGCATTCCGATGCTGGTGGTCGGTACTGCGCGGCAGAGCCTGCAGTGGATCGCACGCGAGGCCGAAGGCTGGGCGACCTATCATCGCGAAGAGACCGCGCAGGAAGGGCGCATCGGTCTGTGGCAGCAGGCGCTGGCCCAGAGCGGCGGCGCGCCCAAGCCATTCGTGCAGTCGATGCTGCTGGACCTGCAGGCCGATCCAACTGCGCCGGCGGAGCCGCTGCCGCTGGGCCTGAAGGTGGGCCGCGATGGCCTGCGCGCGTACCTGCAACGCGTACACGCGCAGGGTGTGGCGCATGTGATGTTCAACCTGGTGGACAACGGCCGGCCGGTGGACGACGTACTGGGCGAGATCGGCGAGCACGTCCTGCCCGATACGCGTCGGTAGGTGTCCACCTTGGTGGACACGCCGCAGGTATCCGGCATGTTCGCATCTGCGTATCATTCGCATTTGATATCCAGCGCTGGAGCCCTGCGTGACCCACCGTAACCCGCTGCACCCGACCGGGCGCCTTTTCGCCGTCGTCGCCTTCATCGAGGCCATCACCTGGGCCGGTCTGCTGGCCGGCATGTGGCTCAAGTACGGCCCGCAGGCCAACGTCGCGCTGGTGAAGCTGTTCGGGCCGCTGCATGGCGTAGCGTTCCTGGTTTACGTGGCGGTGACTCTGTTTGCGGCGCTGCGCCTGCGCTGGCCATGGTGGGCAACGGGGCTGGCGATGCTGGCTGCGATTCCGCCGCTGGTGACCCTGCCGCTGGAGTGGTGGTTCAAGCGTCGCGGCCTGCTGTCGGTACGCGCAGGGCAGTGATGCACCCGCAGGTGCGTGCCCGTTAAGCGAATGGGTATCAAATGCAAATGCGAGCCGTTATCATTTAAGGATGGCGTCGCCGCCTGACAGGGCGACGTCGCGCGGGGTGCGGATGCGCCCGGCGTTCCTTCCCTGGTTACGGTTGGTGTTCCATGCATGCACGTCCCGTGGTTCCCGGCTTGCCGGCGCTGGTGTTGGCTGCCCTGATCGGCACCATGGCGATGATGTCCTTCGTCGCCGTCATCGGCCCGGTGGTCCGCCTGCTGGGCCTGTCCGAATGGCATGCCGGTCTATCGGTCACGGCCGCGGGCGTGTTGTGGATGCTGGCCGCGCGCCCCTGGGGCCAGCTCAGCGACCGCATCGGCCGCAAGCGCGTGCTGATGCTGGCGATGAGTGCCTACACCGTGGTCTACATCGCGCTGGCGGTGTTCATCGATGTCGCGCTGCTGACAATACCGCCGGTGCTGGTCTCGGTGCTGGTGCTGGTCGGTGCACGTGGCCTGATCGGCCTGTTCTACGCGGCTGTGCCGCCGACCGCTGCCGCGCTGATCGCCGACAAGGCACCCGCCGGCCAACGTGCGAAATTCCTCGCCCGCCTTGGCAGCGCCAACGCGCTGGGGATGGTGCTGGGTCCGGCTGCTGCCGGATGGCTTGCCTACAAGAACCTGCCGCTGGCGCTGTACGTGGCTGCGCTGTTGCCGCTGCTCGCGCTGGGCCTGCTGGCCTGGCGCCTGCCGGCCACGCCGCCGGTGGCAGCCGCACACAGCCGCAACCGCGTACCGCTGTCGCGCCTCGACCCGCGGCTGCGCCTGCCGCAGATGGCCGCGTTCGTGGCGATGGTGTCGGTGACCATCGCCCAGGTCACGGTCGGCTTCTTCGCCATTGATCGTTTCGGCCTGGATGCAGCCGAAGGTGCACGCATGGCCGGCATCGCACTGACTGCAGTCGGCGTGGGCCTGATCCTCGCGCAGGGGCTGGTGATGAAACTGGACGTGCATCCCCGGCGCTGGATCATCCTCGGCGCACTGATCGCAGGCATCGGCTTTGCGTCGGTGGCGGCGGTGCAGCAGACCTGGCAGTTGCCGGCGGCCTACGCGCTTGCAGCGTTCGGCATGGGCTTCGTGTTCCCCTCGTTCCAGGCGTTGGCCGCCGACGCCGTGCAGGCGCACGAACAGGGGGCGGCGGCCGGCACCGTCGCGGCGGCGCAGGGGCTGGGCATGGTGGCCGGGCCGATGCTCGGCACCCTGTTGTATCGCGGCGGCGCCAGCCTGCCTTACCTGCTGGTCGGCGTGCTGCTGCTGGTGCTGTGCGTGCTGGCCGCATCGTATCGGATGAAGGAGACCCCATGAACGATTCCCTGATGCAGGGCGCGTGGCCGGAGGCTGCGTCGATGCTGCCCGAGCCCACCGCCGAAGCGTCGCTGTTCCTGCTGCGGCAGGCCGATCGGCAGATGCACGCGCGCGGCTGCCGCGCACCCTTGCCGACCGGTGTGCTGGCCACGCTGGCCGAGCGCGTGGCGACGTTCTTCGCGCAGCAGCGCGGTGGGCCGGGCCTGCTGGTCGGCGCGGTGCCGTTCGAGCCGCGCGCCGATGATGCGTTGTATCAACCCGAGCGCCTGCTGCCGGCGTTGCCCGTGCAGTCGCAGGCGGCGCCGGCGCTGTCCGGAGCGCTGACTGCCGAGCCCTCGGCGCAGGCGTATGCAGCGGCCGTGGCCGACGCGGTCAGCGCGATGCGCGTGCCGGACCCGGAGCTGCACAAGGTGGTACTGGCGCGCAGCCTGTTGGCGCACACGCAGCAGGCGCTGTCACCGGAAATGCTGCTGGCCCGCCTCGGCACCGATCCTTCGGTGGCGACCTACGCCGTGCCGCTGCCGGTGGACGTTGGCCAGGCGCCGGCATGGCTGGTGGGGGCGACACCGGAGCTGCTGCTGCGCAAACGCGGGGCGCAGGTGCTGTCGCATCCGCTGGCCGGTTCGGCCAGGCGCAGTGCCGATCCGGTTGCGGACGAGCGCGCTGCGCAGGCGTTGCTGGCATCGGCGAAGGATCATGACGAACACCGGCATGTGGTCGACGCCATTGTCGATGGCCTCTCGCCCTGGTGCAGCCATATCGAAGCGCAGCCACGCCCGGTGCTGCACGCCACCGCCAGCATGTGGCATCTGGGTACGCGCATCCACGCCACGCTGAAGGACGCTGCTACGTCGGCGGCCACCCTGCTGGCCGAGCTGCATCCCACCCCGGCCGTCTGCGGTACCCCGCGGCTGCAGGCACTGCAGCGCATCCGTGCGCTGGAACCGGTGCCGCGCGGCTTCTATGCCGGTGCGGTGGGCTGGCTCGATGCGCAGGGGGACGGCGACTGGTATGTGGCGATCCGCTGCGCGCGCCTGCAGGGCACCCAGCTGCGCCTGTATGCCGGCGCCGGCATCGTCGCCGACTCGCAGCCCGAGGCCGAAGTGGCCGAAACCGCCGCCAAGTTTGCTGCCCTGCTGAACGCATTGGGCGTGCAGGACCCGCTGTCCCTGATCGAGGTATCCGCATGACGCCGTCCACCGTTGATTCGCGCCTGCCGCTGCAACAGCAATGGCCTGAAGCGCTGGTCGCGCGCTATCGGGCCGCAGGCCATTGGCGTGGCGAAACCTTCCCGGGTTTCCTGCGCGAACGCGCCGAGCGCCATGCCGATGACATCGCGGTGGTGGCTGGCGATGTGCGCCTGAGCTATGCGCAGCTCTGGCATGAGGCCGGGCGCATCGGCGCCGGGCTGCTGGCGCTGGGCCTGCAACCCGGCGAGCGCGTGCTGGTGCAGCTGGGCAATACGGCCGGTTTCATCGCAACGGTCTGTGGCCTGTTCCGCGCCGGGCTGGTGCCGGTGTACGCGCTGCCGGCACATCGCAGCACCGAGCTGGCCCACTTTGCGCGCAAGGCCGAGGCCAGTGCCTACATCAGTACCGATGTCCATGAAGGCTTCGACCATCGTGGCCTGGCGCGCGCGCTGCAGGCGGAAGTGCCGGCGGTACGCCACGTGCTGATCGACGGCGATGCGGCCGAGTTCGTCGCGCTGGAATCGCTGCAGGGCGATCGCAGCCAGCTGCCGGCCGATCCTGATCCGCAGTCGGTGGCGTTCCTGCAGATCTCCGGCGGCAGCACCGGGCTGTCAAAGCTCATTCCGCGCACGCACGACGATTACATCTACTCGTTCCGAGCCAGCAACGAAATCTGTGGCATCGACCGCGACAGCGTGTACCTGGTTGCGCTGCCGGCAGCACACAACTTCCCGATGAGCTCGCCGGGTTTCTTCGGTGCGCTGTACGCCGGCGCCCGCGTGGTACTCAGCCCAGGCCCCGGCCCGGATGTGGCGTTTCCGTTGATCGCGCGCGAGAAGGTGACCTGCTGTGGTCTGGTGCCGCCCCTGGCGCTGCTGTGGGCGCAGGCGGCGGCGACCAGCCGGCACGATCTGTCCAGCCTGCGGGTGCTGCAGGTCGGGGGAGCGAAGCTGGTGCCGGAAGCCGCGCGGCGGGTCATCGATGGTCTCGGTTGCACGTTGCAGCAGGTGTTCGGCATGGCCGAAGGCCTGGTCAACTACACCCGCCTGGATGACCCGCAGGACCTGGTCGTCGCCTGCCAGGGCAGGCCGATCAGCGAGGATGATGAAGTGCGCGTGGTCGACGACCACGACCAGCCCGTTGCCGAAGGCGAGGTCGGTCATCTGCTCACGCGCGGTCCGTACACCATCCGCAGTTACCACAATGACGCGGCGGCCAACGCGCGCTCGTTCACCGACGACGGCTTCTACCGCACCGGCGACCGCGTGCAGCAGCTGCCCGGCGGCTATCTGGTGGTGCAGGGCCGTGCCGGCGACCACATCAACCGGGCGGGCGAGAAGATCTCCGCCGAGGAGATCGAAGACCATCTGCTGGCCCATCCCAGCGTGTTCGACGCCGCCGTGGTCTCCATTCCTGACGACTACCTGGGCGAGCGCAGCTGTGCCTTCGTGATCCAACAGGGCGAGGCCATCAAGGCGCCGGCGCTGAAGGCGTGGATGCGCGGGCGTGGCCTGGCCGCGTTCAAGGTGCCCGATCAGATTGTTTTCGTGGACAGTTTCGACACCACGGCGGTTGGCAAGATCAGCCGCCGCGAACTGCGCGCGCAGCTGCGCGCGCGTCATCTGCAACAGACAGGAGGAACGCGCTGATGGCGCTGCCCCGCATTACCCCGTATTCCCTGCCGACCGCTGCGGAACTGCCGCAGGCGCGAGGCGCCTGGCGCCCCCAGCGTGATCGCGTTGCCTTGCTGGTACACGACATGCAGCGCTATTTCCTCGCCGCATTCGACGCCGGTAATGCGCCGCTGCAGCCGGCGGTGGACAACATCGCGCGCCTGCTGGGTCATTGCCGTGCGCATGGCATTCCGGTGTTCTACACCGCCCAGCACGGCGACCAGGATCGCCGCGACCGCGGCCTGCAGGCAGACCTGTGGGGCCCGGGCATGGGCCGGCGTGCCGACCACGAGCCGATCATCGACGCACTCGCGCCGCAGCCGGGCGAGCATGTGCTGGTCAAGCACCGCTACAGCGCGTTCCAGCGCAGCAATCTGGAAACGCTGATGCGCGTGCGCGGCCGCGACCAGCTGCTGATCACCGGCGTCTACGCGCATATCGGATGCACCGCGACGGCGGTGGAGGCGTTCCAGCGTGACATCGAGACGTTCATCGCTGCCGATGCCGTGGCCGATTTCTCGCGTGCCGACCATGACCAGGCGCTGCACTGGATCGCCCGCACGTGCGGCGTACCGATGACCACCGACCAGCTGCTGGAGGCAATGTGATGAACGCGACGACCGAAGCCCTGACCCTGGAGCGCATGCGCGCCGACGTCGCCCGCGTGCTGGACTGCCACGCGGCTGACATCGGCGATGATGACAACCTGATCGATCTGGATCTGGATTCGATGCGCATGCTGGGGCTGGTGCTGGCCTGGGGCAACACCGGGCTGCCACTGGAGTTCGCGCAGCTGGCTGAGCACACCACGCTGCGCCAGTGGTGGACGGTAGTGCAGCAGCTGCAGGCCGCGCAGACGGCATGAACGGATCGCCGCTGCCGCTGACCGAGGCGCAGGCAGGGCTGTGGTTTGCCCAGCGGCTGGCACCGCAGAATCCTGCATTCAATACCGCGCACGCGGTGTGGATCGAGGGTTCGCTGGATGTGCCGGCGTTCACCGCTGCCGCCAACCAGGCCGCCGTCGAGGCCGAGGCGCTGGCGTTGCGTTTCGCCGAGGCCGAGGACGGCCAGCCCGTGCAGTGGCACGAGCCCGCGCGGGTGCCATTGCTGCAGCTGCGCGATGTCGCCGCGGCCGATGATCCGCAGCAGATGGCGCGCGCGGCGATGCTGGCTGACCGCTGCAGCGCGGTCGACCCGACCCGCGACCGGCTGAGCCAGCAGGTGCTGTTCGACCTGGGTGGCCAGCGCTGGGCCTGGTACCTGCGCGTGCATCACCTGGCCACCGATGGCTATGGCATGGCGCTGTTCACTGACCGCGTCTGCGCCCTGTATGCGGGGCGCACCGGTAGTGCGCTGCCAGGGTTGGCGGGCGTGCTGGCCGATGATGCCAGCTACCGCAGTGATGCGCGCCGCGACGTCGACCGGCAGTGGTGGTTGCAGGCGCTGCAGGGCGCCCCGGCCTCCACCGGCCTGGCCGGCACCGCCGCGGCCAGTGACGATGCACTGCGCTGGGTGCAGCCGGTGGCCCCCGCCTTGCGCGAGCGCCTGCTGCAGGTCTCGGCATCGTGGTTGCAGCCGTGGCCGGATGTGCTTGCCGCGTTGGCCGCCGAGTATGTGCGTCGCATGAGCGCGTCCGAGGAAGTCGTGCTCGGGGTGCCGTACATGGCGCGGCTTGGCAACGCGGCGGCGCGGGTGCCGGCGATGGTGATGAACGTGCTGCCGCTGCGGGTAGCGGGCGGCGAGGGCGGCGTCGAGGAATTCTGCCGGTGCATCGGGCGCCAGCTCAGCCAGAGCCGCAAGCATGGGCGCTACCGTGGCGAACAGCTGCGTCGTGACCTCGGCCTGGTCGGTGCACAGCACCGTCTGCATGGGCCGTTGATCAACGTACAGCCGTTCTACAAGCCGCTGGCGCTGCCGGGTGTGCAGGCCTCACTGGAAGTGCTGAGCACCGGCCCGGTTGACGACCTGACACTGGGCTTCCGTGGCGATGGACAGACCCTGCTGGATCTGGAGATTGAAGCAAACCCGGCCCTGTATGGGCTGGATGACATGAAGGCGCATGCCCGGCGGCTGCTGCATTTCGTGTCGGCCGCGCTGCTGGCCGAAGACATCGCGACGGTGCCACTGGCCACGCCGGAAGAATCGAAGCAGGTCGTGCATGGCTTCAATGCCACCACGCATGCGCTGCCTGACACCACCCTGGTCGAACTGCTGCAGCAGGGCATGGACCGCGATCCGTCGGCAGCGGCGCTGGTGTTCGGCGATACGACGCTGGACCATGCTGCGCTGGAGGCCCGCAGCTTCGCCCTGGCCGCGCAGCTGCGCTCGCTGGGCGTGGGCCCGGGCACGGTCGTTGCCGTAGCGCTGCCGCGTTCGCTGGAACTGGTGGTTGCGTTGCTGGCGGTGCTGCGTGCAGGCGGCGCATACCTGCCACTGGACCTTGCCCATCCCGCGGAGCGCCTGGCGCGGATTCTGGCGTCGGCGCAACCGGTCTGCGTATTGGCAGAGGCCGGCGTGCAATCCCCTCTTTCAGATGTGCCGGTGCTGCCGCCGGAGCAGTGGACCGACCTGAGCTTTGCCGCACCCTGGCCGGGCCCGATGGGCGACGATGCGGCCTATGTGATCTATACCTCCGGTTCGACCGGCGAGCCCAAGGGCGTGGTGATCGAACACCGCGCCATCGTCAATCGCCTGCTGTGGATGCGCGAGCACTATGGCATTGGTGCCGACGACCGGATTCTGCAGAAGACCCCGGCAACGTTCGACGTATCGGTCTGGGAATTCTTCCTGCCACTGCTGTGCGGCGCGACGCTGGTGTTGGCGGGGCCGGACGCACACCGCGACCCGACCGAGCTGGCGCGATTGATCCGCGTCCATGGTGTCACCACCGCACATTTCGTACCGTCGATGCTGGATGCGTTCCTGGCGGCACCGGCCTCACAGGACCTGCGGCTGCGGCGCGTGTTCACCAGTGGCGAGGCGCTGGATGCCGCACTGCGTGACCGCTTCCACGCGAGAATGCAATCCGAACTGCACAACCTCTACGGGCCGACCGAAGCGGCAGTGGATGTGAGCTGGTGGCCGGCGTCGGCCGATGACCGCTCGCGCCCGGTGCCGATCGGTTTCCCGGTCTGGAACACCCGCCTGTATGTGCTGGACGCACGGATGCAGCCCGTGCCGGTGGGCGTGGCCGGTGACCTGTACCTCGGCGGTGTGCAGTTGGCGCGCGGCTATCTCGGCCGCGACGACCTGACGGCCGAGCGCTTCCTGGCGGATCCGTTCCTGCCGGGTGAGCGCATCTACCGCACCGGCGACGTGGCACGCTGGCGGGGCGACGGTGCTGTCGAGTACCTGGGGCGCAGCGACCATCAGGTAAAGCTGCGCGGCCTGCGCATCGAACTTGGCGAGATTGAAGCAGCGTTGCGCGAGCTGCCTGGAATGGACCGGGTGGAAGTGCTGTTGCGCGATGATCTACCCGGCGAGGCGCGGTTGGTCGCCTATGTGCCGACGGCGCTGTTCGATGCAGCGGCGCTGCGCAGCCATCTGCTGGCGCGGGTGCCGGACTACATGGTGCCGTCTGCATTCGTGGGCGTGGATCAGTGGCCGGTGACCGCCAATGGCAAGCTGGACCGGTCTGCGCTGCCGAAACCGCCGCAGCAGGACGTTGCGGGGCAGGCGCCGCGTACGCCGCTGGAGCAGGAACTGGCCGGGCTGTTCGCACAGGCGCTGGGGCGTGAACTGCCGGTGGCGGTTGATGTGGATTTCTTCAGCATCGGAGGCGACTCTCTGTCGGCCGTGCACCTGCTGCTGGCCATCGAGCAGCGCTGGCGTTGCGAGCTGGGGCTGGGCGCGCTGTTCGCGCAACCGACCGTAGCCGCGCTGGCGGCTCGCATTGCCGAGCCGCCCGCACGCGCCGATCACGCGCTGGGGCCGGTGATTGCGCTGTCTGCATCCGACGAGGCAACCGCAGCCCCCCTGTTCGTGCTGCACCCGGCAGGCGGCATTGCCTGGAACTATCGCGCACTGGCCCGGGCGCTGCAGCCAACGCGCGCGGTGTACGGGCTTCAGTCACCCGCGCTCAACCCCACGCAACCGCTGCCAGGCAGCATCGAGGCCATGGCCAATGACTATGTGCAGCGGGTGATCACGCTGCAGCCACAGGGGCCGATCCATCTGCTCGGCTGGTCGGTGGGGGGCATCCTCGCGCAGGCGATGGCCGTGCGCCTGCACGACATCGGCCGCGAGGTCGGCGAACTGGTGCTGCTCGATGCCTATCCCAGCGAATGCTGGCGTGCCGAACCGGAGCCCGACCCGATCGCGGCGCTGCGGGCGCTGTTGGCCATCGCCGGGCATGACCCGGACGCGCATCCGGAACTGGACGATCGCGAGCGCATCCTCGCTTTCCTGCGGCGCGGCGGCAGCGCGCTGGGCAGCCTGCCCGAGGTGGTGCTCGACGGCGTGGTACGGGCGGTGACCGGAACCAATCGACTGATCCGCGAACACCAGCACCGACCCTTCGTCGGAACGCTGGCGCATGTGCGGGCCGGACGCGATCATCAGGCACGGCCGCAGTTGCAGTCCGCGCTGTGGAAGGCACATGCGCTGCAGGTGGATGCCATCGAGCTGCCGTTCCTGCACGCCGAACTGACCGGGCGTGATGCGGTGGCGCAGCTGGCACCGTGGTTGTCGGCGCGGCTGCAGCAGTGGGACAGGCAACAGGAGAGCGCAACATGCAGCTGACGGGTTTTGAAGGGAATGTGGCGCTGGTGACCGGCGCAGCGGGCGGTATCGGTGCGGCGCTGGTCGGGCAACTGCTGGACGCAGGGTGCCGGGTCGTGGCAACCGATCGCGAGCGACCTGCGCTGGCAGCCGACGATGGTCGCGTGCAGGCTTTTGCACTGGACGTCACCGACGGCGCGGCCGTGGACGCGCTGGTAAACCAGGTGGAAGCCACGGTGGGACCGATCATGTTGGCGGCCAGCGTGGCGGGCGTGCTGCATGTCGGTGAGGTCGTGGACACCCGTGACGCGGATTGGCGCAGGGTGTTCGCGGTCAATGCCGATGGTGTGTTCCATGTGGGCCGCGCACTGGCACGGGTGATGTCGCCGCGCCGGCAAGGTGCCATCGTGACCGTCAGTTCCAACGCGGCGGGCGTGCCACGGCATGGCATGGCCTCCTATGCCGCCTCGAAGGCGGCGGCGACGATGTTCACCCGCTGCCTGGGCCTGGAGCTGGCACCGTTGGGCATCCGCTGCAACATCGTTGCGCCGGGATCCACGCTGACCCCGATGCAGACCGGCATGTGGGAAGACGAGCAGGGCGCGGCACGGGTGATCGCCGGCAATCCGGCCACCTACAAGGCGGGTATCCCCTTGCGCAAGCTGGCCACGCCGGAGGACATCGCGCAGGCAGTGATGTTCCTGCTGTCCGAGCAGGCCGGGCACGTGGCGATGAGTGACCTGTATGTGGACGGTGGCGCCACGCTGCGCGGGTGACGGGGCCGGGCGCCGCCGGGTGAGGTTCATGGGTTGCCGGCCAGCGGCCGGCACTACCATGGGGCAGGCGCGATGGGCTTGTGCGTTGGCGTGGGTTGCCGGCCAGCGGCCGGCACTACCACCGGTCGGACGTGACGGGCTTTTGCGTTGGGTAGTGCCGGCCGCTGGCCGGCAACCCCAGCAGACTGTCAGCAACATCCTCATGGAATCTCGCGCTGTTCCCCGACAGCCAGCGAGGTCTGCCTGATCCACGATGGGCCATGAGCAGCGATCTCCTGCGCCACGGGCGGCGCTCCATCATCGGTCAGGTATATGTGCTGACCACGACAACATGCCAGCGCCGCCGACGCTTTGAATGCGGCGCTACCGCAGGCTGCGTCTCCAGCCAGTTTGAGGAACTGGAGCGACAAGGCCTGGTCCAGTCACTGGCATGGGTGGTGATGCCGGATCATGTGCATTGGATGTTGCAACTACGTGCGTCGGAGCTGTCGGGTATCGCCCGTCGGTTCAAATCATCCAGCGCGTTGGCCTTGAATCGGCTGGTCGGTCGTCGCGGCGTGGTCTGGCAGTCCGGGTACTTCGATCATGCGGTCAGGGCAGAGGAATCGTTGCATCGCCAGGCTCTGTATATCCTGGGCAATCCCATTCGGGCGGGCCTGGCCAGGGAGATTGGCCAGTATCCCTATGCGTGGTCGATCTGGTAGTGCCGGCCGCTGGCCGGCAACCAGGCGGTGTTTCCGGAGATTCATGAGGCTGCCGGCCAGCGGCCGGCACTACCATGGGGCAGGCGCGCGGGTTTTTCCTGTCGGGTAGTGCCGGCCGCTGGCCGGCAACCAAGCGGTGCGTCCGGAGGTTCATGAGGCTGCCGGCCAGCGGCCGGCACTACCACCGGTCGGGGTTTGTGAGGTTGCCGGCCAGCGGCCGGCACTACGGCAGGGTGAGCCGATACACCAGCACCCGGTTGTCGTTGTCGTACGCACTGTCGCAGTGCTCGCCCTGCATGCGGCAGTTGCGGGCGGTGAAGTCGTTGTCGTTGCCGATCAGCAGCAGTACGTCGTTCGGGTGCTCTGGATCAAGCGCCGGCAACACGTCCATTGCCTCCCACTTCTCCGACAGCAATCCCGGGTGAGGGCCGCGCCCTGTATCCAGGTCCAGCCCGGCCCGGGCCAGCTGCGGCCGGTCGAGCAGGTTCAGCACCTCTTTGACGTTGGCGGGCACGATGCCGGTCTTCAACATGGCGTCAGCGGGATCGGCCAGCACCGATGCCGTGCCGGTCTCATAGGCCGTGTCCACCAGATTGGAGGCCTGCGCCACGTTCACCAGCAGCACCGATTTGTAGACGATCGGGTCGTCGCTCTCCTTGCCCAGTCCATTGCCATCGCGTGCCAGCATCAGGAAACGCTCGTTGTCCAGCGCACGCAGCTCGCTCTGTGCAGCGGTACGGTCGAGCTTGCCTTTGCCGTCGTGGGCGTAGGCGGGCAGGATCATCACATGGTGGCCCACCGGTTGCGTCGGCGTCGGGTTGGCAGACACGTCGTAGACCAGTACGCGGGTGTTGATGCGGCCGGCGGCATTGCCCGCCGCGCTGTCCTGCATCAGCGCGCTCTGCAGGGCAACGAACAGCCGTGTGCCGTCGGGCGACAGGCCCATGCCTTCCACGCCCTGGTTGTTGCGGCGCCCGGTCTGCGGCGGGGCCAATGATCCAAAGGCAGGCTTGCCATCACGTTGTGGCTGGATCGCCTGCGGCGGCACGATCACGCCCTGCAGCTGACCCTGTGCGTTGAAGTAATAGACGTTGGCGGTGTACTCGTCGCCGATGTAGAAGTGGCCGTCGGCAGTGAACTGCAGCGATTCGGCATCAAGCGCGACCTTGCCGGCCCCCGCGCCCACGGCCGGCGAGGGCAGCACAACGCCACGCTGGATGATGGTGTGATCACCCGGGTCGGCACCGGTGAATGGCTGGCCGTTGTAGTCCTTCAGCACCAGCCCCTTTTCCGGCTTCATCGTCAGCGTGCCGAAGCTCTCTGGCTTGCCCGCCGGCCAGTCGATACGCAGCTGCATGCGCTCCAGGCGACCGGCGTAGTCGTAGAACAGGCCGGCTTCCGGATCGTTGCGACCGCGGTCGGGCAGGGTCCACAGCACCCCTTCATAGCCACGCGCGGTACGCCGCCACGTGCCCGGCTGTACCGCCAACGACGAGAACGAGCCCAGCGTATCGCCGAGGAAGTCCACGGTGCCGGCCGGCAATCGTCCGGCGGCGACCAATCCCTTGTCCACGTAAGTGAAGCTGGCCACGTCCACCGCGCGTGGTGGCATGCCGCGGGCTTCATGCGGTGCGTTGTAGCCGCTGACCGAGAGCGCGGCCAACAGCAGGGCAGTAACGGACATCAATGGACTCCTCGGCCGGCGATCAGAAACGGATGTCGATGGTACCGAACACCTGGCGCGGTGCCGACGCATGGAACACATACAGCTTGCCGGCCGGGTCGCTGGGGGCGAACACGCTCGAGTCCAGGTTGCTGGCGTAGCGCTTGTCACCCACATTGGTCACGTTCAGCGACAGGCGCATGCCCTTGGCGAAGCCAACCTGACCGAAATCGTAGCCACCGGCCAGGTCGAACACGGTGAAGCCACCAAAGCCCTGGTCGTTGGTATAGGTGTAGAAGCGTTCGCCGGTGTACTTGCCGCGTAGGCTGGCGAACCAGCCGTTGTCGCGCCAGGTGATTTCGGTGGCCAGCAGCTGCTTGGGCGTGTCGGTCTGGATCTTGCCCTTGATCTGCTGCTCGACGCCGGCCTGGGTGTAGTTGGAGGCATACGTCGAGCGGTTCAGCGACGCCGAGGTGTACCAGCTGAAGTGCTCGTTCGGTGTCCACAGCACGGTCAGTTCAGCACCGCGGCTGTCGACGCCGCCGACATTGTAGAAACGGTTGCCGCAGGTGGGGCCGACCGGCTGCCGCGAATCGCAGGGGTTGTACTGCAGCAGGCGATTGTCAAAGCGCACGCTGTAGGCAGCGACCGATGCCTGCAACGTATCTGTGACGAAGCGATAGCCCGCCTCCAGCGAGCGTGATTCTTCCGGCTTCAGGTTGCCCTGCGCGTTCCAGGTGGCTTGGCTGACCGCTTGTGGGCCAAGTTTGAAGCCGCCCTGGAACATGGCGATGTTCTCGGCGTAGCTGGCGAACACTTCGTGATGCTCGCTGAGGCGGAAGTTGGCACCCACGCTGGGCAGGAAATTCCTGCTGGCCTTCAGCGAACCGGTGGCGAACTGGTTGTTCGAGCTCGGCAGGATCGGTGTCTTCGCATCGCCCGGCAGCGCCTGCGCATCGGAGGTGGCGTGCGGGCTCTTGGCGCCGAACTCCAGGGTCAGGCGGTCATCGAGCAGGCGCCAGGTGTCCTTCAGGAAGAACTGGTGGGTCTTCCAGCGCGTACGCTGGGCGAACACGCCCACATCCGAGGGCAGGGTGTTCATGCCGCTGAGGTCGCGTGGACCGTCCACCGCCGTCTGGTAGCGTTCGGCGCTGCTGGTGTTGCGTTCGTACCAGAGGCCACCTTCGAGGCGGTGTGCGCCCAGCTCCCAATCGAAGGACAGCGTGCCGCCATCGCGGTCGATGGTGTAGATGGTGTTGCGGAAGATGATCGGGATTTCCTGCGCGGTGCCTTTGTTCGACCACGCACCGCTGTTCCAGTTGTGGCCTTCGCCGCGGTCATCGTGGTGGTAGGCCAGTGCCCGCAGGCTGAAGCCATCTGCCAGGAAGAAATCACCGGCCAGGTAGTACAGGTTGTCATCGCGCAGGATCTGCCCGGCGGTGAATGCGCCGTCGGCGTCCCTGTCCGGACCGCTGTTGTCGCACTTCTTCGCGTTGAGGCTGGCGGTGTTGCAGTAGGCCTTGGCCACGGCCTTGTTCCAGTCCGGTGCGTAGCCGCCCCAGTCCCAGCCCAGGCCGCGGGACATCTCGTCCTTGGACAGGTAGAAGTAGTCCGCCTGGCTGGTCCGCGAAGTGTCGACGAAACCTGTGATCTGGCCGCTGCCGAAGTTCCATACGCCCTTCGCGTTGAACTGCTGGGTAGTGGATTTGTTGTACGCGGTCTGGTCGTTCCACAGGTCCGAGACTGCGTTCATGCCCGATACGTAGCCGGAGAATCCGTTGTACTCGCCGCTGTCCACGCGCACGAAGGTGCGACGGTTGGCATCGCTGCCGAAGGTCTGCACCACGCGGCCGCCCAGTTCCTGCGCCGGGCGGTCGGAGGTATAGGAAATGGTGCCGCCGAGGTTGCTGGTGGACGGCGTGCCGAGGCTGCCGATGCCCACCGCCAGTTCGGCGCCCGCCATGTTCTCGCTGATCAGCGCACGGTTGATGGTCAGGCCGTTGTAGTTGTTGTACGCACCATCGCCCAGCGGCACGCCGTCCAGCGTGTAGCCCAGGCGGGTGGAGTTGAAACCGCGCAGGCTCAGGGTCATCGACTGTTCATTGGTGCCCAGCGCGTCGGCCGACTGCGCGTTGACGCCGGGCAGCAGGTTGAGCGTCTTCTGCAGGCTGGTACCCGGCGGCAGGATGTCCAGGTTCTCGCGGGTGATGCGCTGCACCTGGCGCGCCTCGCCACTGCCGATGACTGAAACCGCATCGAGTTCAGTGGCGGACGTGCCAGTGGAGGTCGGGACAGCATCCTGCGCCCAGGCCGCGGGAGCAAGCGCGATCGACAGCGCAGCGGCCAACAAAGTCTTCGTCATGTTACGGACACTCAGGCAGGTACGAGCCGCCGCATGGACGCGGAGCTCATGGATTTCGAAAGGGGAGACAGCCGATGCGACCGGCGGACGCTGCGGATGCCGTGGGTCAGCGTGAAAATGGTGCGCTAGACAGATGACTGTCTGGTGACATGTCTATCTGGGCCGTTGACTGCCCGTGTGGCGGGGTTCCTGTGCACGTCAAACGACCGGCGTACCGTTGTGGTAGATGCCAACTTTGGTTGGCATGCTCTGGCGGTCGGATATAGCAGGACTATGGCTGATAAGCGCCAACCAACGTTGCCGTCAACAGTGTTGTTCGATCAAATCGAAAATGTGGGAGAGAAGTCCGTCGAAGGAGACGAATTCCTCGCATACGTTATCAAACGCCACTTTGTCGCGGACCTGGTGCCGGCCCGTGCCAGATTCAAAGACATAGCAATCCATATCGCTTTCTCCATGCTCTACATAGCCGGCCATGAATCCACGATCGCGTGCAAGGAGTTTCATTTCGATCAAAGCAAGGGACGAGCCGCCATCGGAATAGGGGCGTGAAATGCCTGAGTAAAGGAAGACTCCCTCCGCTACCAGACCGTCGTGGTTTGAAAGGAAGTCCAGATAAGACTCCGGGAAGGCGGTCCCCAGCGTGGAGAGCGTCGCGGCCTGGAGAGCCTGGATGTCTGCTCGCTCAAGCTGAGGGCCAATATACATTTCAGCTTCGCTGAGATTGGTGCGGACCGCGAGCAATCTGGCTTCTACTGAGAGCTGCATTCTTGATCTTGTGGTGCGCGAGTGTCGAAAGCAGTTAGACACTACTGTCTTCCATCAAATGAGGTCAACGCCGGAGATACAGTAGACGGCCGGCAGATGGGGGGAATGACGTAATTGACTCGGTGGCGGAGGCCGCCGCCGCCGAAGCACCGGCGTATATCCGGTGTCCAGAAGTGCATGGTTCGAACCCGCCCGAGGCTCGTACAACGGTCCGCTCACTACGAAACAGACGATGTCGCCCTTGGTTGCTATTTGCGACGTTTCAATCCGTAGTTCTCAGCTTCTCATGCAGCCTTCAACATCACGCTTGGTCGGGAATTCTGCGGATGGAAGGATGCAGTACCTGCAGTCCAGCCCACCAATGTCCTCGCGTCGGCGCAGTCTTGCCAAAGGTCAATTTTCTGGACGTGGTGGGCGAAAGGATTTTTGATTGCAGGCGGCTCGGAGGATGAATATGCGAAATCAATTGGAGACGGTGGAAAGGCACTTGGCGCAGCGCAAGTGCCTTTGGCTGGATTGCGAGTATGCTGAAGGTGATGCGATCTATCGAAGAGAATTCTTCATAAAACGTCACGGCGGGGTCTTGCACGTCGGTCTTGATGAGTACCTTGATGGTTATGAGGACGCCATAGATCTCTACAGGCGGTACGTTCGAGCGTCATTCGATACCCTGTATGAAGCGATGGACTTCGTGCTCGGCGAGTTGGGTATGAATGAGTCCGATATTGTCGCCGGGTGCAAATTGGGTTGAGTTTGTTCACGGGGGCGATATCCGGCTGCATCGTGAAGATTCGATAGAGGTGCCCAAGTGCGCAGTTCTGTGGCGTCCCCGCATCAAGACGAGCATGACTCGGCTCTACATCGGCACACATGCGATGACACGCAAAGCGATGGATGGGGGGGCAACCAGGGTTGGCGTCTACCAGGAGCGCGGATCAGGGTTTTCGGATCCAGCAGCGCGGAACAAGTCCGGCGTCAATGTTCGGTCAACCCGCGTTGCGCGGCTTGCGTGTGCGTTTGGGTTTGGCTGCATCACCGCTGCTGGCGGCACCATCGTGCAACGCCTGCAGCCACGACAGCGTGTCGACATAGTCGATGAAATGGCGCAGATACCCGGGGCTGGTTGCCTGCATCGTGTCCAGCATGCGCTGCACCAGCACCGCCGAGTTCAGCGGGCCACCATCAGCCGGGGCTTCGGTGCGCAGCGAGCGGCGCACCTGCAGTTCGCTGCGCAGCTCGGACCACTCACGGCGCACGTCGTCCAGCATCGGCACCTGCGGGTAGTGCAGCAGCGATCGCGACCCGGTGTCGAGGTCGCGCACCAGGGCACGCAATCCCTCCAAAGGCGAGGACTCAGCTGCCATTGCCGTTCTTCTCGCCCGGCGCAGCAGCCTTGGGCTTGGGAATCGGCGCGATCTCCACACGGCGGTTGCGCGCCCGGCCATCTTCGTTGGCATTGGAGCTGACCGGCTGCTCGCTGCCGAACGCCGCGGCGAACACCGCATCGGCCGGTACGCCGTCGGCGATCAGGGTGCGGGTCACCGTCAGCGAGCGCTGTGCGGACAGCTCCCAGTTGTCGGCGAAACGGCGGTTGCCTTCCCGCACCGGTGCGTCATCGGTGAAACCGCTGACCATCAGGATCTCTTCGCGCGTGCCGAGATAGGCCGCCAGCGGCGCGGCCAGGCTGCGCAGCAGTTCCTGGCCTTCCGGCTGCAGCTGGTCCGAGTTCAGCGCGAACAGCACGCTGCCGCTGATGCCGATGCGGCCATTCACCAGCGTCACCCGGCCGGCGGCGAGCGGGCCGGCCAGCGCCTGTTCCAGCGTCTGCAGGCGCTTGGCTTCGGCCTGGCGCTGCTTGACCTCCTGGTCCAGGCGCTGCGACAACTCCAGCTGCACGGCGACCACGCCGACCAGGATCAGCACGAACGCGCCCAGCAGCACCGACATCAGATCGCCGAATGCCGCCCAGATCGGGGCGTGTGAGCCGCCGTCGACCTCCAGCTCGTCGCTCATGCGCTGCCGGCCTTGCCGCGGCGCGCGGCCAGCTGCTGCAGTTCTTCCATCACCTGCTTCTGCGACAGCAGGCTGAGGTCGACCACCTCGCGCGCCTGTGCCACGTAGTACGCCAGCTGCTCATCGCTGCGCGCCAGCGAGGCATCCAGCGCACCGCCAATCTGCTCCAGGCGTCCGGTGAGCTCCGCCGAAGCGGTGCCGAACTGCTCGACGGCAGCCCCGAAGGTGCCGGCCAGCTGGCCCACTTCACCGGCACTGCCATTGAGCAACGTGGCGATGCCATCGAGCTTGCCGGTCTCGGCCGCGATATGGTCGCTGAAACGGTTGCCGACGCGTTCCAGCAGTTCGGCCGAGCCTCCGACCAGTGCATCCACAGCGGTGCGCTGCTCGTGCGAGGCGTGGTTGATCGCGTCCAGCAGGGTCTGCACGGTGGCCAGCAGGTGGCCGCGTTCTTCCAGCATCTTGTTGTCGCGCACCAGGCTTTCGGACAGGGTGCTGCGCAGTTCGTTGATGACCTCGGCGGCGGCCTTCGGTGCTGCGGCCGCAGTCTGCAGCAGGGTGGACACTTCGGCCAGCGTGGCGCTGGCCTGGGCACGGCCGTTCTCGCCGATCTGCTGCGCGGTCTGCGCCAACGTGTCGCAGACCTGCTGCTGCTGTTCGGCAAGGCGCTGGCCATTGGCCTGCAGGCGCTCGGCCAGATCGGTGGAAACGCTCTGCAAAGCGTCGCTCCAGCGCTGCAGGCGCTGCTCGTCGCCTGCCAGCAGCTGGGCCTGCAACGCCGCGTGCGCCTGCTGCAGCTCGGTACTTACCGCGTCCCAACGCAGCTGGCGCTGCTGTTCGCGTGCATCCAGGCCCGCCTGCAGTTCGGCATGCGCCGTGGCGGTGGCGGCCTGTGCGGCCTGCCAATCCTGCAAGCGCTGTTGCTCGTGTTCCTGCAGCAGCGACTGGCCGGCGGCGTGGCGCTCATCCAGTGCCTGCAGCAGCGCCTGCGCACGGTCATCCAGGTGGCTGCTGGCATGCTGCAGCGCCTGCTGCTGGCGCTCGACCAGTTCACTGTTCAATGCCTGCTGCTGTTCGGCAGCAGCGCGCCAGGCCTCGGCGTTGCTGCTGGCATCGGCCTGCAGGCGCTCGCCGATGCGTGCCACCAGGGCTTCACCCTGCGTGCTCTGGCCTTCGCTGAAGGACTGCAGATGCTGGCGCAGTTCGGCAACCAGCGCCTGCTGCGCGCCGGTCTGCTCGGCCACTACCTTGGCCCAGCTCGCTTCGGTCGCCACGCGGCTGCGCTCGAAGCCCTCGGCCAGACCATTCAACTGCTGCTGCACGGCCTGTTCGACACGCGAATGCAGCGCCTGGCCGTGGCTGGCCAGACCGGCCAAGGTGGTTTGGGCCATCGGTTGCAGCGCGCCACCAATGGCCGCAGCACTGGCTTCGGCCCCCTCGCGCAGCGACTGCTGCAGCGAGGTTGCCAGGCGTTCCTGCAACGCCTGGCTCTGCGTCAGGAACTCGGCCTGACCGGCCAGCAGGCGCTCATTGGCGGCCGCGCTGTGCTGTTCGAAGGTGCTGGTCATCGCCTGCAGGCGATCGATCAGCGTAGGCAGCGCCGCAGACTGCGACTGCAGCAGGCGCAGCGACTCGGCACGCTGCCAGGCTTGCGAATACGGATGCAGGTCAGTGGCGATGGCGCGGTCCAGCTGCTGCACCACCTGCAGGCGGTCACGGCGCAGCAGTGCCGACAGCAGGCCCAGCATGGCCGAGCTGGCCACGCCGGCGATGGACGTGCCGAAGGCCACCGCCAGACCCTGCACCGGCGAGGCCAGCGAGCCGCGGATGGCCGCCATGTCGGTGGCGCTCTGCAGCGCCAGGCCGGTGCCGCGCAGGGTGTCCATCATGCCCAGCAGCGTGCCGAGCATGCCCAGCAGCACCAGCAGGCCTACCAGATAGGGCGTCAGCACCGGCGAGGGCAGGGCGGTGCGTTCGCCTTCCACGCGCAGGCGCACGGCATTGCGCAGGCCCAGCGGCACACGCTCCAGCCACGGTGCCAGGCTTTCCTTGGCCAGCGAAAGGTCAGCCAGTGCGGCGCGCAGGCCATTGCTGGCCTGCCGGTAGCGGTACAGCTCCACGCCACCGGCGATGTAGCAGGCTGCGATGATCGCTGCCACGGCTGCACCCAGCGGGTGCACCGAGACATAGCCGACGCCGATCCAGCACACGGCCAGCAGGCCAGCAAGGAAGACAAGGACGTGGAAAACAGTTCTGGACATGGTGTTCCGGTCAGTGTGAGCGCAGGGCGGAAAGCAGCCCCTGGATCGGGTGGAAGCGCAGTTGCAGCTCGGCGAGCAGCAGCGTGCGCATGTCGTGGCGGAAGGACGCGCGCCAGCCGGGCTGGCCGTGCACGCGTTCGAATCGGGCACCCAGCACCGCCGGGGCGGTGGCAAGCAGGCTGTGCTCGCGCGGGCTCAAGGTCTGTTCCATCACCGCATCGACCTCGGCCAGCCGCGCCAGCTCCGGTGACGCCTGCACCAGCTGGTCGCGCAGGCGGCCGCGCAGGCGGCCGGTAGCGGTCTGGATGGCCTGCTGCAGCACCCGGTAGCGCTGCCGCAACGAAGCGAAGTTCGGCGCGGCGGCGGCCTCGGCCAGGTCCAGCAGGCGCTCGGCCTCGGCATCCTCGCTCAGCGAGGCCAACAGGCTCGCTTCGGCCTGGGCGCAATCGGCCAGCAGGTCATCCAGCGCTTCGGCGGCCTCGGCCGGTTCAGCCAGGCGGCCATCCAGCGCCCCGGCAAGGGCCACGGCACGGCTCCAGTCCACCCACTGGCCGAGGCGATCGGTCAGGGCGGGACTGGAGGCCGGCATCGCGCCGTCGCTGAGACGGGCGAGCAGACGGAGGAAGTCCGGTCCATCCACGACCGGCTGCGCTGCGTTCGCCATCAAGGGGTGGGGGCCAAAAACCGTTGATTTTACAACCAGATGAGGCCGGCCGTATGAAGGCGGGGGCGAGGGGCAGCACCGATCGGGCCACAAGGCTTAAAATGGTCGGCTGTATCACCGCACCCCGACTTCTGGAGCTTGAGATGACCGTTGCGCAGTTCTACCCGATCGGCACCCCCGGACAGCCCTGGGGCGACGCCGAACGCGCGCAGTGGCGGGCCCGCCAGAAGCGGCAGCGCAGCTACCACGAAGACGTGGTGACCGCGCTGGAACGGCTGGACGAGCGCTTCGACGTGGTGCAGTACGGCCAGTTGGACTACGCCCCGGACCACTACCCGCTGTTTGCGGTGGTGAACCACGACTGGAACCCGGCCCTGCCGACCGCGCTGGTCACCGGCGGCGTGCATGGCTACGAAACCAGCGGCGTGCATGGCGCCCTGCAGTTCCTGGAGCAGCACGCCGAGCGATACCTGGGCCGCTTCAACCTGATCGTGGCCCCGTGCGTGAGCCCGTGGGGCTATGAGCGCATCCAGCGCTGGAATCCCAATGCCATCGATCCCAACCGCAGCTTCCGTGACGGCGGCCTGATCGAAGAAGCCGCCTCGCTGATGCGCTGGGTGGCCGAACGCAAGGCCAACATCCGGGTCCACCTGGACCTGCACGAGACCACCGACAGCGATCTGCACGAGTTCGACCCGGCCCGCTGCGCCCGCGACGGCAAGCCGTTCGAGCGCGACACCATTCCCGATGGCTTCTATGTGATCGGCAACAGCGAAGACCCGCAGCACGAATTCCAGAAGGCGCTGATCGCCGCCGTGGCCCCGATCACCCACATTGCCCCGGCCGATGCCGAAGGCAATCTGGTGGGCATGCCGCTGCAGTCGCCGGGCGTGGTGTGGGGTGAGTCGCGCTCGATTGGTGCATGTGCCGGCTTCACCGATGCGCTGTATGCCACCACCACCGAGGTGTACCCGGACAGCCCGCGCACCAACCCGCAGGAATGCAACGACGCCCAGGTGGCGGCGGTGTGCGCGGGGTTGGATTTCGCCCTGGCCAATTGACGGCTGCGTCGTAGCGCCGGGCCCATGCCCGGCGACTTCCAACGGCTGCAGGATCAGCCGATGCCTTCGGCCTGCAGGCGCAGGCTGTCGGCTTCGTCGACCCGTCCAAGCGACTGCAGGTAATCGGCAAGAATGGCGAGGTACAGTTTCTCGGCTACTAGAAACTCGTACCCGCCGTGCGCCGGTCCCCAGAAGCCGTAGAGCTCGACGTGACCGTCGGGGATGAACATCCCTTCCACCTCACGCTGGTACTCGTCCAGGCTATGGGGATACACGACGCCGAAGCCTCCGTTCGAATCGCCAAATCCTCGTCGCTTCAGCGCGAAGGCGGCGACCTCGGCGGGGTTGCTCCATGCGTCGATGACTTCCTTGACGCGTGCGATGGTTTCGGGTGTGGGCTGCATGCTGCAAGGATGCACCAATGGGCAACCTGCTGCAGTCCATTGCCCGTATCTGCGACGTGCAGGCTTGGCGCTGCCGGGAGGGTGGGGCGCGTCGCCGCGCCCCACGCCATCAGTACTTCTTTTCCAGGTTCAGCTGCAGACCATGGTCGGTGTCTTCGCTGCTGCCGAACAGGCCGCGGTACTCGATCCGCAGGCTGAGGTCGCGTTCAGTCTGCAGCACCGCCCCCAGACCGAAAACGAACCGGTTGCGCTTGAGTCCATCGATTTCGCTGCGGTAGAACGGGCCGCCCGGCAGATCGGCGTAGCCCATCGTCACCGGGCTGGCGTCCTGGAAATCGTGCTGGTATTCGAGCCGCAGCTGTGGCGAGAGCGTGCCGAAGCGGACCGGGTAGCGATAGTCCATGTGCACGCCCAGGCTGGCGGTGGTGGTGTCCACATCCTGGTCCTCGTAGCGCAGGGCGTGGATCGCGTCGCCGCGTTCGGTATAGCCGTTCAATGTTGCGCGGGCCAGGTCCAGCCGCGCATACGGACTCACCGACAAGCGGTCGCGCTGGTAGTCGCCGCCGACCGACAGCGAGGCGAACCACTGCTTGCCATCGCGGTCGCCTTGCACCATCGCGCCATTGGCGGTCACGTAGCGACGTGAGTCGAATGACAGCAACTGGTAACCCAGCAGGCCATCAACGAAGAAGTACTGCCCCGGGTGGTAGCTGCCGTACGCGGCCAGGGTGTAGCTTTCGCCGTGGCTGCGGGTGTCGTTGTGACCGACGTCGGTCGTGTCGCGGCCGTAGCCGATACCACCGCCGAAGGCGAATGCCTGGTTCACCCGGGTATCGGCACCGGCGCTGATGCCGCTGGTCTGGAAGTCGAAGCCCGCGCTGCCCGAGCGACCATCGCGATCACCGCTGTTGATCGAGCCGCCGGTCCACAGGGTAAGGGCACCGTTATCTCCATCACCCCTACGTGTGCCGCGATCCCCAGCGGCGGGCGCGACAGCAACGTCGTCCCTCAGAACAGATTCGTCCAGCGCGGTCACCTGGCGGCAATCGCCACCGGGCATGCGTCGTACCTCATCCTGGCAGCGACGATCGCGGTCGACGCCGAAGCTCAGGCCATTCTCGAAGCGTGTGCCTCTGCCGGCACCATGCAGGCCTTCCATGCGGCGCTGGAAATTGCCGATCTGCGCAGTGGCGAAGCGCCGGGTGGAGGCGGTCTGCGCGCCCAGCAGGCCCATCACCTCCGCGTCCAGGGTCGGGTCCGGTCGGCCGATCACATCAAAGTCGATCATCGCCGGCACCGAGGTCGCGAACGCGTTGCTCAGGGTGAAGGTGGCCGTGGCGGTACCGGCGAAGGTGGCCGCCGGGGTGAACGTGAGGCGATAGCCCGCGCTGGCACCACTGCCGGACGGTGCGATGGTGGCAGTGCCGGCAGTGGACGGCGACAGTGACACCAGGGTGGCTGCAGTGAACGGGCCGCCCGTTGCATCCGTCGTCAGCTCGACTACCGCCGCAACACCCGCATTTGCACTGACCCGGCGCGAGATCGCCACCGGCACCTGGTTGATGGTGATCGTGGCGGTGATCGGAGCCGAAGCACCGTAGGCGTTGTTCAAGGTGTAGACGATGCTTGCCGTGCCCGATGCGGTGGCCAGCGGGGTGTAAGTGATGGTGGTACCGGTCACGGTCGTGGTGCCGGTGGCCGGCTGCGTCACCAGGGTCACACCGGTGAACGGACCGCCGGTGGCTCCGACCGTGGTGTCGATGGTCACCGGCTGCCCCGCCACGGTGGTGACGGCCGCGCGCGGCTGGCCCGCAGGCACGGGCAGAGCGGTGATCGTGATCGACACGGTCGCCGGCGCCGAAGTGCCGCCCGGACCGGTCGCGGTGTAAGTGAAGCTGTCGGCGCCGAAGTAGGTGCCGGATGGCGTATAGACAACGCTCATGCCGCTGACCGTGGCAGTGCCGTGCGCTGGCGCGCTGGCCACAGCGACCGAGGTGATCACGCTGCTGTCGTTGGCGGCGACCGGAATGGTCACCGCCTGCTGCGACGGCGTGGTGGCGCTGTCGTCCACAGCCACCGGCACCGCATTGGCGATGACGATGGTGTAGCTCTGGGTAGCGTTGTAGCCGGCGTCGTCGGTGGAGCGCACCACCACGGTGTAGCTGCCGGCCGTGACCGGCGTGCCACTGAACACGCCCGCTGAGCTGAAGGCAATGCCGGGGGGCAGGGCGCCGGAGACGATCGCGTAGGTATAGGGCGCAATACCGCCGCTGCTGCTCAGGCTTTGTGAGTAGGCGGTGCCGACTGCGCCGCCTGCGAGGGGGGCCGGTGCGAGCACCACAGTCGCCGGAGTAATAGTGAAGGTGTACGCGCGGTTGGCGGTCTGGCTGTTGGAATCGGTGGAGCCCACCGTGATGCTGAAGTTGCCATCCGAGCGCGGGACGCCGGTCAGCGCGCCAGCGGAATTGAAGGACATGCCGACCGGCAGCGCACCACTGAGCAGAGAGTAGCTGTACGGCGCAAGGCCGCCGCTGGAGCTCAACTGTGCGTTGTAGGCCACGCCTGCGCTGCCGTTGGGCAGGCTGGGTGGATCGATGGCGATTGCAGGCGTGGCAACGACGATGGTGTAGTTCTGCTGCAGCGCGAACGGCGCACCCGCGCCGGTGCTGGAATCTGCGGCACGCACGGCGATGTTGTAGTTGCCCGGCACGGTCGGCGTACCGCTGAGCACACCGGCCGAGTTGAAGCTCACACCCACCGGCAACGAGCCGGCCGCCAGTGCGTAGCTGTACGGCGCGGTGCCGCCGCTGCTGGCAAAGTTGATGGTGGTGGCCGTGCCGTAGTTCATCGGCAGGTTGCCCGGCGCCGGGGTCATGCTCAGGGTCGGCGCGCCAACGGTCAGCGTGAAGCCCTGGCCGGTGGTGAACGGACCGGTGCCGGTGCTGCTGTCGGTGGCAGTGGCGAAGAGGCTGAAGCTGCCCGCCGCGCTCACCGTGCCGCTTACGGTCACGCTGGTGGCGGTAGTGCCACCAACGCTGAGGCCTGCTGGCAGGCCGGTGACAGTGAAGCCGCTATAGGGTGCAGTGCCGCCATTCCAGGTGAACGTCTGGCTGTAGCTGGCGCCGACCTGCGCGCTCATCGGGCCACCCGCAGTCACGGTGATGGTCGGGTTGCCGACAGTGACACTGACCGTGGCGGGCGACGAGGTGCCGGCGGTGTTTGTTGCGGTGTAGGTAAAGCTGTCCGGGCCCGCGTAACCCGCGGTGGGCTGGTAGGTAATGGAGGTGCCGCTGGCGTTCGCACTGCCATGAAGCGGCGCGGTACCGACGGCCACCGAGGACGGCACGCCGCCAGAGATGTTCAGCGTGATCGGATTGGCGCTGCTGTTGTAGGCCACGCTCGCCGACAGCGGATTGGCGACAGGCGGGGTGTTGATGATCTGCAGCGTATAGCCGCGCGGCGCGGAACTGTAGGGCCCGCTGCCGGTGCTGCTGTCGGTCGCGGTCACGGCGAAGTTGGAGGTGCCCACTGACGTGGGCGTGCCTGTCAGCGCGCCCGAGGAAGCGTTCAGCACGATGCCCGGTGGCAGCGCTCCGGCGGTCACTGCATAGCTGTACGCTCCCGTGCCGCCGCTTGCCGGATTCAGCATGGCGCTATAGGCCCCACCCTGGGTGCCGTTGGCCAGCGTGCTTGCCGGCAGAGTGATGGTCGGCGGAGCGATCACCAGCGCATAGGCCCGGGAGCCGGTGTGCGGTGCGCCGGTGCCAGTACTGTTGCTGGTGGCGGTCACGGTGAAGTTGAAGGTGCCGCCGGCCGTCGGTGTGCCGGTGATGCCGCCGGTGCCGCCGAGGGTCAGGCCGGTGGGCAGCGCGCCTGCCGTGATCGCATAGGTGTACGGCGCAATGCCGCCGCTGGCACTGACAGACTGGCTGTATGCCGCCGCGACCGTGCCGTCGGGAAGTGTCGTCGGCGCGATCACGATCACCGGCAGTGCCACCACCAGGGAATAGGCGCGTGAACCGGTGAACGTATTGGCGTCCGTCGCAGTCACGGTGAAGTTGAAGGTGCCGGCTGCGGTCGGCGTGCCGGCCAGTGCGCCAGTACTGGTGTTGAGGCTCAACCCGGCGGGCAGCGAGCCTGCGGTGATGGCGAAGGTGTAGGGCGCGGTACCACCGCTGCCGCTGAGGGTCTGGCTGTAGCCCGCGCCAACGGTTGCACCCGGGACGGTGAACGGGTTGACCAGGATGGTCGGCGGCGGAATCACCTGCAGGGTCACCGTCTCGACCTCGGCGTAGCTGCCGGTGCCGCTGCTGCTGTCGGTGACGCGGATGCCGAAGGTGTAGCTGCCCTGGGTGGTGGGCGTGCCGCTCAGGGTCGCGCCGCTCAGGGTCAAGCCAGGCGGCAGCGCGCCGTTTTCAAACGCGAACGTGTAGCCGGGCACGCCACCGCTGGCAGTAAAGGTCACCGAGTACGGAAGATTCTGCGCGGCAGACGGAGACGACGGCGCGATGGTAAGGGTCGGGTTCGTGGCCGAACCGCTGAAGGCGCGCACGCCGCTGGCAGAGGCGCTGTCGGTGGCGCGGATGGTGAAGGCGTAGGCGCCGCGCTGGGTGGGTGTACCGCTGATGGTGTTTCCGCTCAGGCTCAGCCCCGGCGGAATGGAGCCGGTGTCCAGGCTGTAGGTGTACGGTCCGGTGCCGCCGCTGGCACTGAGGCTGGTGCTGAAAGGCACGCCAACCGTCAGGTTGACCGCAGGCGAGGCGGCGAGGGTGATGGCTGATGCCGGAGCGATGGTGACGGTGACGGTGATGTCACCGTTCGAGTCGTCCTGGATGACGAAGGTATCGCTGGTCGCGCTGTCGCCGTTGTGGGTGTACGTCAGCGGCAGGTTGGCACCCGACTGCACGCCGACGGTGCGGCTGCCGTGCGGGGTCGCCGCGGTGCCCGCAGAGATGCCGAAGCCGCCGTGGCAACCGTTGATGTTGATGGTCTGCGAGCCACTGTTGGCGACCGACATGCTCAGCGTCGGGCAGAACGTCGATGGTGCTGCTGCCGCCAGCTGCGGCCACAGGCTGCCTGCGCACAACAGCACGAGGGCGAGCCAGGAGCAGAACGAAGAAAAGAAGACGTGTGAACGCGCACGCGGCGTCTGCACGCGTTGCGCTGATGACTGATGCATGTTCTGCCCCTGTTGGCACCGCACGGGCTCGATCGTCCCAAGGACATCGAGCCAAAACGGCGAGACCTTACCCCTGTCCGCGGACACCGGGCTGGACCCGGTACCGCACCCCTTGCGAACTGCTGGCGATTATTCAAGCAGGATTCAGGGTATAAAAGGAAGTGCCTATATATTCATGAAGGATTAATGTTGCATTCGCACAAAAATTTCGCTTGTACGGCGTGCGGAGTGTGAGCGAGAGTAGCGCCGGCAGCGGACATGACGTCCGTGCCACCAACCTTTCGGGGGAAAAGGTATGACCGAAGTCTTCCTCGGGCAGATAATGCTCACGGGGTTCGCGTTCGCGCCCAGGGGATTCGCCCTTTGCAACGGACAGCTGCTTTCCATCGCGCAGAACCAGGCGCTGTTTTCTCTGCTGGGAACCATGTACGGCGGTGACGGCAGAACCACGTTCGCCTTGCCCAACCTGCAATCGCGTACCCCGGTGGGCGCCGGCAATTCGGTGGATGGCAACTGGAATCCTGCGCCTTACAGCCAGGGCGAAGTGGGCGGTGTGGAGAACGTTACCCTGCTGGCCACTCAGGTTCCGGCCCACATTCCGGTGGTCAACGGAACCACCACTGCAGGTACGGCCCGCAACCCTACCGGGGGCCTGTACGGCACCAGCGGCAGCGCCATCTTCGGACCGGCCAACGGCACCCTGGTTCCGCTGCAGGGCGTGGGGCCGGGCGGCGGCAGCCAGTCGCATCCGAACCTGCAGCCCTACACCGTGATCAATTTCGTGATCGCGTTGAACGGCATTTTCCCGTCGCGCAACTGATTCTTCCGACGCCCATTACAGGAGTTCCCCATGAGCACCCCTTACGTCGGAGAAATCCGCATGTTCGGCTTTTCGCGCGTGCCCAACGGCTGGTTCGCGTGCGACGGTTCGCTTCAATCGATTGCCGAGTACCAGGTGCTGTACGCTGTGATCGGCACCACCTATGGCGGTGACGGCGCCAGCACCTTCGGTGTGCCTGACCTGCGCGGCCGCGTGCCGATCCACCAAGGCCGTGGAACGGGATTGAGTTCCTACGTGATGGGGCAGATGTCCGGCAGCGAAAGCGTCACCCTGCTGCAGACGCAGTTGCCGCAACATACCCCCTCGCTGATGGCCAGCACCGTCCTGGCAACCACCGGTGCGGTTGGCGCTACCGTAGTGCCGGCAGCGTTGTCAGGCGAGACCATGTACGTCACCGACATCACTGGCGCCAACGGCGCGACCCTGGCCGCCAACGCAGTTGTCAGCATGGGTGGCAACCAGCCGCACGACAACGAGATGCCCACGCTCACGGTGCAGTTCTGCATCGCCTGGGCTGGCGTCTTCCCTTCGCAAGGCTGAGCGGCCACCTGCGCATACTCGATTCCAGGATACGACCATGACCGAACCTTTCATCGGCGAAATCCAGTTGTTCGGCTTCAACTTCGCGCCCTATGGCTGGGCCAGTTGCAACGGCGCCACCTTGGCCATCCGGCAGAACACGGCCCTGTTTTCGCTGCTGGGCACCCAGTACGGTGGCGACGGACAAACGACGTTCCAGCTGCCCAACTTCGTCAACCGCGTGGCCACCGAACAGGGCCAGGGTGCGGGGTTGTCCCCGCGCAGAATCGGTGAAACCTATGGCAGCAATTCGGTGGCGTTGACCCAGACGGAAATGCCGACGCACAGCCACTCCCTGACGATCTACAACCAGCCCGACCAGTCCAAGCGCACCAGCACCCCGGTAGCGGGCAACTACCTGGGACTGCCGACCTCAGGGGCGCCGTTCGTGCCAAACGCCACCGCCAACGCACAGTTCAGTCCCAACATGATCGGTCCGTCCGGTGGCGGCCAGCCCCACGAGAACCGCCAGCCCTACCTCGCGACGAATTTCTGCATTGCGTTGCAGGGTGTGTTTCCCAGCTTCAGCTGAAGACATGCAGGCGTCGTCGCAGCTCACTTCATTTCCGGCGGGCCGCGACGACCGCCTGCGTACCCCCGCGTGGCTGTGCGAGCGCGGGTATGCGCTGCGCCCGCTACACGATGATGACGTGCCGTGGCTGCGCGAACTGTATGCCAGCACCCGCGCGGAGGAACTGGCGCCAGTGCCTTGGCCCGAAGCGAGCAAGCGCGCGTTTCTGCATAGCCAGTTCGCACTGCAGCACCAGCACTACCAGGCGCACTACGGCGATTCGGATTTTCTTGCCATAGAGCGTGGCGGTGTGCCGGTTGGCCGCTATTACCTGCAGCGCGGAACATCAGATCACCTGATTGTCGATGTCTGCCTGTTTCCCGGTGAGCGCGGACGAGGCCTGGCTGCGGCGCTGATCAGCCACAGCCAAGGCGAGGCCGCCGCGCTGGGCTGCGGCATGACCCTGCACGTGCAGGCCGACAACATTGCTGCGCAGCGCCTGTACCGGCGCGCAGGCTTTACCGTAATCCACGACCAGGGCTCGCATCTGCTGCTGCGTTGGGCACCGGGCTGAGCCGGCGACACGCCGCCGCAAGCCTGGCCGCGGGCTCACATTTCTCAGTTGAAGATCGCCTGATACAGGAATCCGGCCTGCTCACGCGCTACCGGCACCAGGAAAATCCCCACTTCACCGATGTCGGCATGGCGCATCAGATAGATCTGCTGCGGAAACAGGAAGGCCGAGCTGTTGCGGAACAGCAGCGAAAACGGCGCCCGCGCCGGACCTGGCGGCAGCTGCGATGGATTCAGCGCCCGTGCCTCCACAAGCACGAATGGAATCTCGCCGTCGTTGATGACTGCCGAGAAGGTCTGATCAACGTGGCGGGCGAAATGATCGAGTGTCAGCAATTCCATGCAGGGTTCCCCTAAACCGAACCGCATCGTCGCCGCGCTGCACGCCCGATGCAAGTGTGCGGGCGGCCATGTTCCTGTTCGCCAGGGTTGAATGCGGACCATCAACACACGCCCGCAGCCGGTGACTGGTAGCCTGCGGCCGGGAAATGGCGCTCGCGACGCGCTGTGCACGTTGTTGAACCGTTCACTGCCCCAGCGCCAGACGATGCATCCGGTCATCGGCTTGCGGCGTATGCCCTCATGCACGCAACGCTGTTGCCCTGCTGCTACGGATGCCCTGCATTCCCGCATGGCTGCTAGGCGGTGCAGTGATGGCAGCGAACGCTGCGCATTTCCCAGCCCGGTTGGGCTATCAACGAGGACACGAACATGCGTACCCAGATCCAGCGCCTGACCCTTGCCGCCACCGTCGCGGTTGCCTGCGCAACTGCCCCGGCCGCCTTTGCCGCCGACAACCCGATGGTGGGTGGCGTGCCGATGTACGCGAACAAGACCATTGTCGAAAACGCCTCCACCGCCCAGAACCTGAGCACCCTGGTGACTGCGGTGAAGGCGGCCGGGCTCGTTGACACGCTCAGCGGCAAGGGTCCTTTCACCGTATTTGCTCCCGACAACCAGGCGTTCGCCAAGCTGCCCGCAGGCACCGTGGAAACACTGCTGAAGCCTGAAAACAAGGCCAAGCTGACCCAGGTCCTGACCTATCACGTGGTACCGGGCACCTACACCTCCACCCAGCTGACCGCAGCAGCGCGCAGCCACGGTGGCAGCAGCACGCTGAAAACGGTGCAGGGTGAAGCGCTGACGGTGAAGCTGCAGGATGGCAAGGTCTGGGTGGTCGACGCCAAAGGCGGCAAGTCTGCAGTAACCACCGCCGACGTGAGGCAGTCCAACGGCGTGGTGCATGTGGTCGATTCGGTGCTGATGCCGAAGTAAGCCCAGGGCCGCAACATCGATGGCAGTGCGGGAGCGGCTGGTTTCACAGGCCAGCCGCTCACGATGCCGGCGCGGCATCGGCGTTGTGCCCGCCAGAATCCACCCGCGCCTGGGTTGCGCGACGATTCGGCCGCGATACGTGTGAGCAGCGGTCCGGGGATGCGCTGACACGGTCGTTGCTCAACAGCTGCTTGAATGAACCTGCTTGGTGGATGTTTCGTGGCACAGCAACGCGCGTCCGTTGCAGTTCTGCGCGCTTGGGTACCGGTGATGGCTGACTACCATTTCATATAGTGCATCAGGGACGGTGATGGCGAAATGTCCTTCGGCGTGGCCGGCTTCGACGCAGGTGGGGCGCCTGGCTGGGTAAGGTTGCAGGTCTTCTTGTGCCGATACATCGCCAGGATCGGCCGTATCGCAGCGATGCGATAGAACGGCAGGCATTCCTGTGGGTAGGCCGGTCCCATGTCATCGAACCAGATCGCAATGCGGCCGTCGCGCGTGCGTGCATTCGGCACATAGGTGTGGCCAGCCACGGTCTCTATCGTGACCTCCAACCTGGCGACCTTCATGCTGGATGTCAGCATTCCCATCTCCGAACCCGCGCGCAGTTCGGAGGTCGCCTGCACGCTGAAGGTATGCTGCCCCGGCGGCAGGTGGTAGCTGGGCGTGCGCAGTCCATTCATCGACGTACCATCGATGGTGAAGACATTCAGCGACAACTCGCGTTCGGGGTAGATTCCCTGCCCAGAGATGACCACCTGTTGTTCGGCCGGAAGCCGCGCGCTCCCCAACATTGCCGGATTCTTCAACGTGCAGCCGGTGGCACCGAAGACCATGATGGCTGCGACCACGCACAGAGGAACGGTACGGCCTTGCTTGGCGTACATCATTCAAATGATCCCTGGTTGTGCCCAGCGCTCCCCGCCAGGTCCGCGCCACTCTACCGCAGGCAATGGAAATGCGGCAGTGTTCTATGGCGCGACCAGCGTGGTCGATTCCGGGGCGGCAGCCGGTCCCGCCCAGCCCCCACCCAGCGCCAGGAACAGATCCACCTGACGATCCCCCAGCTGCGCGCGCGATGCTGCCAGGGCAGACTCTGCATCGGCCAGCGCGGCCTCGGCAGACAGCACGTCGATGAAGTCGATCCTGCCGAACCGGTACAACTGCCCGGCCTGATCGCTGGCACGTGCCGCGTCGGCGCGGGCGAGGGCAAGGCTGTGCTCGCGATCGATCTCCTGCGCGTAGGCCGACAGCGCGGTTTCGGTCTGCCGCAGCGCGTCCAGCACCACGCCATCGAACGAGGCCAACGTGGCATCGGCGTTGGCGCCGGCCGCATCGATCCGCGCCCGGGTTGCGCGGCGGTTCGGCCAGCGCCACGACAGCAGCGGTCCGAGGGACGCGCCGACGCTGTCGCTGCTCAGCAACTGCTTGAATGAACCTGCCGTGCCGGCGGACGCGCCGATGCTCACCTGTGGGTACAGGGCTGCCGTTTCCACGCCGATCATCGCGGTGGCGGCCGCCAGGCTGCGCTCGGCCGCGCGGACATCCGGGCGGCGCTGGATCAGCTGGCCACCATCGCCGACCGGAACCGGTTGCTGCAGGCGCGGCGGTTGCTGGCAGTTGGCGACGTCCTGCGGATAGTCGGCTGGTACGCGTCCCATCAGCGCCGCCAGCGCGAACAGGGCCGCCTGCCGTTCGGCAACCAGATGCGGCACCGCCGCCGCACTGCGGTTGACCGCCGCGCGCGCCCGGCTGACGTCGAATTCGGTTCCGCGCCCGCCGGCCGCCAAGCGCGTGGTGGCGTCCAGCGTGGCGCGCTGCGTATCGAGCACACGCTGCGTCGCCGCCAGGGTGAGGTTGGTTGAACAGATGCCGACATAAGCGCGGGTGACAGCGGCGGCGACCACCACCCGCACCTGGTCACGTGCTGCAGCGACAGCCTCTGCATCGGCGCTGGCAGCTTCGATACCGCGGCGGATGCCACCTGCCAGATCCAGTGGGTAGGCCAGGTGGATGCCGAGCGCATACACCTGCGGTGGCGAGGTGGGTGAGGTATATCCCCCGGCATGGGCCAGCGTGGCCGATGCATCTGCGTCGGTGCTTGCCGAGCCCTCGGCCCGGTACTGCAGCACCATCGCCGTGGCGCGGCGCAGGTTGGCATCAGCCGCGCGCAGATCGGTGTTGGCTCGCAGTGCTTCGCTGACGTAGGCATCGAGTCGTGGATCGTCGTACAGCTGCCACCAGCGGTCCGGCAGCTCGGCCTGTGCGTAGGCCGGCTGGTGGCTCGATACGAATGCGCGGCGGGCTGCCGGGGCGGCGGCAACCGCATTGGCCGGCAGCGTGTAGTCCGGGCCGGACACGCAGCCGGCCAGCGACAGCGCACAGGCGAGCACGCCCACGCGTGATGCGGTGCCGATCACTTGCAGGCTCCCTGCGCGCGCGGAGTGATGGTCACGCTGGCGGTCCTGCCGACGATCAGGCGCGTATCCGGTGCTACGTCGTCCAAGTGGATGCGCACCGGTATCCGCTGCGCCAGCCGCACCCAGGTATACGTTGACGCAACCGATGGCAGCAGGTTGTGGGTGCTCGCGCGCTGATCGTCGGCAATGCCGGCGGCGATGCTCTCCACATGCCCATGCACGTCGCGGCCATCGCCCATCAGGCGGGCGACAGCGGCATCGCCTTCGTTGATGCAGTTGAGCTTGGTTTCTTCGAAATAGCCTTCGACCCTGAGGCTGGCGCTGTCGATAAGCGCCAGCGCCTGGGCACCCGGTTGCAGGAAATCGCCCGGGTGCAGGTCCAGGTTGGTGACGATGCCATCGGCGCTGGCGCGCACTTCGGTGCGCTGCACGTTCAGCAGCGCCACCCGCCGCTCCGCTCGGGCCTGTGCAAGACCGGCCACTTCGGTATCGACCTTGGCGGCATTGCGTTCCCGCGTTTCCGAAGCCACCAGGTTGCCCAGCGCGATGTCCCGCTTCGATTCACGGCGGGCAAGGGCAAGCGTGGCCTGCGCGCTGTTCACTGCGGCATCGGCCTTGTCCAGAGCGGCGGCGTAGCGCGGCTGGTCCAGCACCAGCAGCAGCTGCCCGGCTTTCACCCGCTGGTTGTCCTGCACCAGCACCTGGGTGACCAGCCCGCCCATGTCCGACGCCACGCGGATCACGTCCGCCCGTACGCGGCCGTCGCGCGTCCACGGCTGCGCTTCGTAGCGGTTCCACAGGGACAGGGCCGCGATGACGGCAACGGCGAACAGGCAGAGCGTTGCGCTCCAGCGGCCAATGACACTCAACAGGTGCTTCATTTCAGGTTCTCAAGCAGGGGCGCGAGCTGGATCAGCAGCTCCGCCAGGATCACGAACAGCGAAAGGCCCACCAGCGGGCGATAGGCGAACAGCCGGTACAGCCCGAGGCTTGCCAGCAGCCGCGAGGCCATCATCGACAGGGCCAACGCGATGAGCGCCACCGCCAACAGGCCGGGAACGAAGACGCCGTCAATGGAGATATCGGAGAACATCGACTCAGTACCCATGTACGATCAACGGAGCGATCAGGTCGCGGCGCAGGCCGCAGAGCAGCGGAAGAACACGTTCGGATGCGCCGTTGTTGCCAGCGATGATCACCTCGCGTGTGCGCTCGAGTGATTCCAGCAGCGGCGTATCCACTGTGGGGCATGTGGAGGTACGGATACGGAAGTGGGCGGACGCGCTGTGCAGCAACTGGGCCAGGCAGTCGTGGCTGCGGCGATCATTTAACGCCCCGCCAATTACGCGAAGTTCGGCCACGGCACTGGCCGCGCGCATGTCCGCAAACAGCGTCCGCAACGTGGGGGCTGCATCCGGATGGCCGCGCAGGCGAGGGGCAAGCAGCGCAAGCCGATCCACCATGCGGCTTGTCCAGTCGCTGGCATTTCGTACCTGCCCGGCGGCGCGGCGTGCGATGTCCCGCCGGATGACATCCTGCAGGCGCGCGCGGCTGCGATTGCTGTCCAGCGTCTGCAGCAGCGACATGCTGCACAGTGCCGCCGCCGTGCCCACGAACAGCGCCAAGCTGCTGTTGAGCGCGCCCGCGATATGGGTGGCATTGGTGGCGCCCAACCCGGCGATGAGGGGGAAGGTGAGCACTACCCCCAATGCGCCCATGATGAACGGCGGGCGGGCGAGGAACGAGCCACACACCAGCAGTGCCGGCGCCAGTTCCATGGCAAGGCCGACGAAATCGGACAGACCCGGAAAGATAACCAGCGCGTAGAACAGCCCGATGCCCACGCCGATGGTCGACCCGATCAGATAGCGCATGACATGCCCGGCAGGTGCCTCGGTGGTCCCGAACAACACGCAGGCGGTGCCGATGATGGAGACGGCGGTTGCACCATCGGACCACGCGGTAATGATCCACAGCGCGCAGGCCAGTACGATGCCAACGAAGGCGCCCAAGGCGCTGCGCAGGGCGATCCGGTGGTCACGATGCAGCACATGACCGTTCGCCTTCCTGGCAAGGTGCGCGGGCACATGCCGGCGCCAGTCCGGGCGGGCAGCGTGCAGCTGCTCTTCCAGCAGCCGGCAATCGTGATGCGCAGCATCGAGTTCGGCCTGACGTGCGCAGAGATCTGCACGCATCAATTCCTGCCATGTGGTGTGCGCCGTGCCAGCGGGCTGCGCGCGCAACTGGGCCAGTGATTCGTCCACGGCGCTGGACAGCATCAGCACATCGAGCATCCGGTCATGCAGTGCGCGCAGGATCTGCACCTGGGCGACGCCGTGCACACTGTCGAACGGCAGGTGGATGGACAGCGTGTGCAGGTCGAGGAGATCTGCGGCTACCTTGGAGCGATCCGCAGCCAGTACCGTTTCGTTTGCGCCAACGCGCATGTCCCGCGTCCAGCGCTCCGCATCGGCGAGGATCGATGCCACGCGCGCGAGCACACGCGGTGAGACCGGGCGTGGCAACAGCAGGCCATGGACCAGCGTCGCCGCAAGAATGCCGATGGAGATTTCCTGCACGCGGGTGACGGCGATGGTGAAGACGTCATCGGGCACCATCACCGCCGGGAAACCAATCAGGCTGGTGGTGTACCCGGCCAGCAGGAAGGCGTACGCACGCGGTGTGCGGTCGAGCATGGCCAAATACAGGCACAGGCCCATCCAGGCGGCCAGTACCACGCTCAACACCAGCGGCGCGTTGGCGAACCGCGGCACCAGCAGCACCGTAGCAACCGCACCGCCGACCGTTCCCAGCAGCCGGAATAGGCCACGGCTGAGTGTCGCGCCGGACATCGGCTGCGACACCAGGTAGACAGTGCCGATCACCCAGAACGGGCGGGTCAGGCCGATGCGCAGCGAGACATACAGCCCGAGGATCGCAGCGAACAGGCATTTGAGCGAGAACAGCACCGCTTCGCCGTCGCCCTTCAATGCGGGCGACGTCAACAGCGCGATGGGGCGCGAAAGCCAAGGGCGGGTAGGGGCGGGGATGTGCATGGCGCCATCGTATTCAGCGAGCCCCGCCGCCGAATTTCGCTAGAATGTCACTCTATCGCTGAATCCGGTCATCGAGAATGACTCGCATTTCACTGCCTGGCTTTGATCTGGACCCGGACGCGACGGATCGGCCGGCAGTGGCCAGCCGCCTGCAGGTGGCCGACCACGATGCCGAGATTCCAGTGCATGACCACCGCAAGGGACAGCTGATCCTGGCACTTCATGGCGCGGTGACCTGCGAGGTGGCCAATGCGTTGTGGATCGTGCCGCCGCAGTGCGGCGTGTGGATTCCCGGCAGCATGCCGCACAGCAACCGGGCCACCGCCAACGCCC
The DNA here is from genome assembly GCF_002966815.1 of Stenotrophomonas sp. MYb57. NCBI lineage: Bacteria > Pseudomonadati > Pseudomonadota > Gammaproteobacteria > Lysobacterales > Lysobacteraceae > Stenotrophomonas > Stenotrophomonas sp. MYb57. The sequence goes on along the minus strand of NZ_CP023271.1, from coordinate 2,685,457 downwards.
GCCTGTGCTATCTGTTCGTCGAGCCGGGCGTTGTCGACCTGCCACTGCACTGCGTGACGCTGTCGATCTCGCCGATGGTGCGCGAGATGATCCTGCACCTGGCCGATGCGCCGCAGGACTACCCGCGCGGCGGGCACACCGATCGACTGGCGCGAGTGCTGCTGGACGAACTGGTGCAGATGCCGGCCGAGCGGTTGTACCTGCCAGTGAGTGACCACCCCAAGATCCGTGCGCTGGCTGCGGCGCTGTCAGCCAATCCGGCCGATCGCAGCACCATCAGCGAGTGGGCCAAACGCCTGGCGTTGGGTGAGCGCACGTTGACGCGGCTGATTGATCGGGAAACCGGACTGTCGTTCGGGCGCTGGCGGCAGCAGCTGCATCTGCTGGTTGCGATTCGCGAGCTTGCCGGCGGCGCGGCGGTGCAGCGGGTTTCTGAAACCCTGGGCTATGAATCGGTGACGGCGTTCATCACGATGTTCAAGAAAGCGCTGGGGCAATCGCCTACGCGGTATTTTGCGGCGCGGTTGCGGAATCAGGATTCTGCTGCGCGTGGTGGTTGATGGTGACTGGCTGACGTTGATTGGCTGAAAGGAAGTATCAGCTCTCCGCGGAACTGCGTTTGTCACGTATCGAATAGATCACTGAAAAGATCTTCCAGCCCCGCTCGGTGCGGACCAGCTGCCACATTTCCCTGCCCCAGTTTGCCTTCACGCCGTTGGCATGGAAGCTGTAGTCGAACGACACCGATGCCACATCGCCATCTGTATCGATTTTGGCGTTGAAGAACTTCTCCTCCCGTGGCTCTGCCGTGGCCACTGCCTCATCGATGAGCGAGATGAAGTTGTTCGATGGGATCTTTCGCGCCTTGATCGCATCGGGCTTGGCCCTGCGGATGTCCGCCAATCGCCGATCCTCGGACACGAACTGCCAGCCGATGTCGCCCGGTCTATCCGAGAAGAACAAGCTCATGTAGGTCGGTTTGTCCTTGTTGATCAGCGAGGTGCGGAAGGACTCGATCACCTGTTCGATCGCTTCCACATCGGCAGGCGTGTTTTGTTCTGCGCAAGCTGGAAGGCAGGGCAACAGGCAAAGGGCGAGCGAGGTGAGGACCGTTCCTGGAGTGTGCATCTGTAGTGTCGGGTTGAAGGGGAGGGTGGGCATGCGCATCAGCGAGCGTACGTGCGCCAGAAGAGCACGCGATTGCCTGTGCTGCTTGTTGCGACGAAGATCGACTTGCCGAATTCGGGCTCGCAACGAAAGAAGGTATAGGAGCGCTTCAGAGCGGTCTCACTCGGCCACCAGCTTCGATTGAACAGCACCGGCTGGGTAGCGCTGTGGTTGACGGGCCGGCAACCGGATGGCAACAACAACTGCTTGCTGCGTGGTTTGCTGAAGGCAAGCGCGCTCACGTTTGAATCGAGGTCGTGCACCTCTCGCAGGTCGGTCGCCTCCTCGGGCACCCACGCGGGAATCCAGCCCTTGGCAATCATCTCGGCGTCGACGGCTTCCTGCTTCGTGGCGTAGGAGCTGTCCATCACCAGATCGCAGGAGGTGAGTATTAAGCAGAGTGCGAAGAGGAGGAACAGCCTCATGCGGTCTGGAAATGGAGGTAATGTCGGGGTCATAGACGATCCTGCAGCGCATCCTTGCATCACTGGCTTGACGGTGCACGCTAGCACTAATGAAGACTGGAAGCAGTTTGGGGGAGTACCTGATCACCAGGGCAGGGGCGTTGCCGATATCGATAATCGTGACCGACATCCCACGGCTTGAATTGATTATGTAATGGGCTTGCGCGATAACTGCCCCGTGCGGCATTGCCGCATTCCGGAACAGGGACGATCCGAAGCAGGGCGCGACAGGGCGGTGAACCGCCTGTGCGCCTTCGTCCCTCCCGGCGCGGTATTCGCCCAGGAAGGAGAGCACGGATGTTCGGACGGAAAATGAAGCTGGCGTGTGTGGCGCTGACGATGGCCGCGCTTGGCTGCGCAGCCCCCCTTTGCCGCGCAGGCGCAGGAGAGCAAGACAACCTGGCGCATCTCCCGAGGAGGGAGAAGAGGGTGGCGCTTCCGCAGGTTGAGGGATGGTCTGCCGAGTTGCAGGATCTTGCGAAAGCGCTCGGCGAGAACCTGCTGATCGACTCTCCGGTGATCCGGCGGATTCTTAATGTGTGAGACATGAAACAGGGAGCTCCTCAGCCCTCCAGGAAGGCATAGCATGAGAGCGTTTGATCTGCGGAGATTGAAAAAGGACGCGAAGAAAAGCGGCATGCGGGTCGTTGGAAATTTCTTGATTGCCTCGTATACGCGAGATGTGATCTCTGGGTTTGCGATAGACCCTGCACCGTCTGCTATCTACTTATGGACCTTCGTACTTCCGACCTATGATGATTTGCCGTTCCTGCACATGTCTCTAGGCCAGAGGGTTGCAGTTGCGAAAGGAGATGAACGTTTCTTCTGTGGCATGCATGCTGAGTACGTCGAAAATCTTGAGAGGGTGAGAACGGCGGCAGACCTTTTGATCTATGTTGACGGCCTTGACTTCAGGAACGACTACTCCGAATGGATAAAGTACATATCCGCCATTCGGCTTGGCGATTTCTTGGCGGCGGATGCCACGCTGAAGAATCTCCTGGCTTTGCCAATGTCCAGTGCGGTCCAACGTAGATTGGGTGCGATTATCTCCGTCCTGAAGAATGGTGGTGAATCGGGCGCGCAGCATCTTCTGGAGACGTGGTCTGTTCAGACGGCTCGATTGGTCGGCGGCAGCTCCTGGGGCAGCGGACGGTAGCGAATCGCCTCGCTGCGCGCAGCCCTAACGCAGCAGGGAATACCACGCTCTGGCAGCAGATCGTTTACCTGCAGTGATACCAACCGCATGAACGCGGTGAAGCAGGGTAATGCCGTGCAGGAAAGCTACGCCTACAACCATCGCGGCGAACGCGTGCTGCGCAAGCCGGCCGGTGGTGCGGCTCAGATCACGTTGTACGACGAAGCAGGGCAGTGGCTGGGCAACTATTCGGCCACGGGGCAGGCGCAGCAACAGGCGATCTGGCTGGACAACTATCCGATGGCACTGATCAATGTGCCGAGCGCGGGCGTACCGGAACTGGCCTACGTCCAACCGGACCATTTAGGCACGCCGCGCGTGGTGATCGACCCCGTGCACGATGTTGCGATCTGGGAGTGGAGCAACAAGAGCGAAGTGTTCGGTGATCAGATTCCTAGTGCTGATCCGGATGGCGATGGCGTGGCGTTCGACTTGGCGCTGCGCTTCCCCGGGCAGCAGTCGACGGATGCGAGTGGGCTGTTCTATAACTACCAGCGCGAGTATGACCCCGCAGTGGGGCGGTATTCGCAGAGTGATCCGATTGGTCTGAGTGGCGGGATCAACAGCTATCTCTATTCATCTGCTATGCCTGCAGGCCGGACGGATCCGCTTGGACTGAAAGACTATTCAGCATGTGAGACAAACGAGGAACTGACGTACGCAAGGCGCAGCGCCCTCAATCCACTTGGAGTCACGATGGTTTTTTTGAATAGCACCACCATTCTTGACTATAGGGCAAAGAATGATGGTCGAATCGGAAAGGATCGAGATACCTTTTTGGTGGACGGAAATAGGTTGAGTGCAGAGAGCTTCGGAAACTGCGTTGCGGGATATGGTGCCGCCTACCTTTGGGGCCCAGTTGGCTGGGGGGTGACGAGTCTCGCGGGTATGGTGTATGACATCGAAGACGTGTTCCAGGGGCGACCATACAACTGGGATATGGATAGCAGAGCCGATATCGACGCCGGTGCAATCAGAGCGATGCATGAGATGTTGGGGAACCGGCCTACGGGCTGCGGCTGCGGGGGATAGGACAATGATCTGGACGCTGGTTACTTTCTACGCAGTTCTCTCGGTACTTACGTATTTCGCAATGGTCTGCAGAACTCCTACCAGACGGCTGTTCTCCTCGATCGGAATCGTTGTTGTTCAGATAGCTGCACTTGTGTGGATTCAGATCATTGCCAGAGCGCTGGGTTCGCAGGCAAATCATGGGTCTTTTTCTCTGGGAGTCGGTGAGCTCTACCTCGCCATACGGCCCATCCTCTTGTTCAACGTGGCAGTGTGCATCGCGCTTGTTCTGATCTTTCTGGTTTCTCTATCCGGAAAGAGGGCGGCAGGCGAGTGAGCGAGGGGCAATGCTGTTGTTGAGACGGAGTAACACGCGAGACAAAGGGGGGGGGGCTGCAGTACCGGTGGGCTTTTTCCCGTTCGCTGGTGAGCCTGGAGGCGCAAGGTGCATTCCAAGCGAGTCCCGTTCACCCCTCCACCTGCAACCGCCCCACAGCCTGCGCACTCAACGCCAGGCACGCCAGCATCAGCCCCTCCATCACCCGGTCGCCCACATAGTCCTCGGGCTCGCCGTTCTGCCGGGTCCGCTCGGCCGCCAGCAGCACTTCCTGTACCACCCGCAACCCGGCCAACGCGCAATCCGAATCGGCCAGCGCCATGCAGCGCCCGGGCAACTGGTGTCGCTCTGGCCAGGGCTGCCCGTCGGCGGCGGCGCCTTTGCCGATGCGCTTCAGGTTGGCAATCAGGGTATGCGCATCCGCGCAGGGCACAGCCTCTGCCAGGTCATCGGCATTGGCCGGGTCACGGTAGGCGTGCAGGTGGGGAAGATCAGATCCGTTCATGGCGAGGCTCCGTGCAAGGCAATCGGTAGCCGCCACACAGAGGTGGCGGGCGGTACGTGGTTCGAATCCGGGTTGACGTCAAGCCGGTGGGCGCGAACGCCCCCACGCACCGCCCGCCATAGCCGGCAGACGGATTGCCAGCCGGCGCCACGGAATGTGGACGCCGGCTGGCAAGCGTAATCACTCAACGCCAACACGGGATTCGAAACCCGGCCACCCGTTTTCGGTGGCACGCCATCTGAGCCCGCGTCGCTGTGCAATGCCAATCAGAGAAGTTGCAAATAACTCACGATTGGAGACGCTTTCGGCATTGAACCACGCTGTTAAGTACTGGCAGCGCTGGCTGCCGCGTTGGTCCACCGCGACCAGGCAATCTGCGACAGGGGTCGTGGTTGTAGGGGATGCGCGGGATGTGTGAGCGGGTTGATGGCGACAAGCCATGGGTAGCGCTGGACTATGCCCGGCGAGCAACGTGGTGTGGCGCACGGATGCACTCCGCCGGGCACGGCCCGGCGCTACCGATTCCGTCGCGCCTTGACGTTCCCAGCCACCAAGCGCAGGCTTGCCCAGCACGTTTCCTAACCAGAAGGAGACTTATGACAGCTACCGCGTCTCTGCATCCCACGCCCGACACCCAAGGCCGTTCACGCCTCTGGAACGTCTTCTGGCTGCAAGGGGTCATCCCCAGCAACATGCTCTGGGCCGTTGCCCTCTGGGCCCTCGCCAACCAGCGCACCACACTGGTGCTGGCGATGTTCGCCGTGCTGCTGCTCTATACCGGTTGGATCATCCCCGCAGTCTGGCGCGCGGCACCCACCGCGCGGACCCCGAACCTGGGTGTTGCCGCGCGCGGGCTGACCGTAGCCTGGGGCCTGAATACGGTGCTGGTGATCTTCTTCCTGACCCTGCAGCTGGTGACTCAATAGAACTGGATCGGCTCACCGCTGCGGTCGAAGGCGGCGAAGCGGCCGATCTGGCCGTCGTTGATGGCGTTGACCATCAGCCGCAGCGGGCGGGTGGCCTCGTCGGTGCTGGGGGCGAAGCCTGCACGCCCATCCATTGCCGCCACGAACACCATGTCCCACTCCACGCCGGTGGTGGTGGACTCGCTGGCCAGTGCCTGGAAGCTCGGCACCTCGGCCGGCAGCTTGTCCACGCACAGCACAGGCGACAGGGTGCCGCCCTCACGCCGGTCATGCCGGTCGCGCTGGTCGTCGGTGGGCGATTCGGGCAGGTCGGCGCGGGCGAATACGAACAGCAGGCGTTGCGGTTCGGCCTGTTCGCTGGCGGCCTGCAGCAATTGCTGGAAATCATTCATCATCATGATGGCTGTCACACGCACGCTGCACGGAAAGCCGCATGCTGCCATAACGTCCGGGCGGCGTGGCCGGCGGCGATTGATTTAAGTCATCCCGCTGCCAATGCCTGCCGCGTAGGCTGGCGTCAGTCTCAGCAGGCGAGGGTATCCGGGCCGTTCCGGGCACAGGCAAGACGGTGGAACAACAAGGTGGACCAGCCATGAGCCAACTCACCGACGGATTCGGGCGCAGCTTTCCTTACCTGCGCCTGTCGTTGACCGAGGCCTGCAACTTCCGTTGCAGCTACTGCCTGCCCGATGGCTACCAGGCCGACGGCCGCCCGCGCTTCCTGGCGGTGGACGAGATCGCGCGCCTGGTGCGCGCCTTTGCCATGCTGGGGATGACCAAGATCCGCCTGACCGGTGGCGAGCCCAGCCTGCGCAAGGACCTGGACGAGATCATCGCCACGGTGGCGGCCGTGCCGGGCATCCGCAAGGTGGCCATCACTACCAACGGCACGCTGCTGCCGCGTCGCCTGCCGGGCTGGCACCGCGCCGGCCTGACCGCGCTGAACGTAAGCATGGACAGCCTGCAGCGCGAGCGCTTCAGGACCATCACCGGCCACGACCGCCTGCCGGAAATCCAGCAGGGGCTGGAGATGGCGCAGGCGCTTGGCCTGCCGGCCATCAAGCTTAACGCGGTGCTGCTGCGCGGCCTGAACGACGACGAGCTGCCGCAGTGGATGGACTTCCTGCGCGACCGCCCCTTCAGCGTGCGCTTCATTGAACTGATGCGCACCGGCGACAACGAAGCTTATTTCCAGCGCCACCATCTGCGCGCCGACGTGGTGATCGAGCAGCTGCTGGCCGCTGGCTGGCACGAGCGCCCGCGCGCGGCCGATGCCGGCCCGGCACGCGAGTTCAGCCACCCGCAGCATCGCGGCACGGTGGGCATCATCGCCCCGTACTCGCGTGACTTCTGCAAGGGATGCAACCGCCTGCGGGTGACCGCCAAGGGTGACCTGCGGCTGTGCCTGTTCGGCGAATTCGGCGTGCCGCTGCGCCCGCTGTTGCAGAGCGACGACGACCAGGACGCGCTGCTGGCACGCATCACCACACAGCTTGGCCTGAAAGCGGCCGGGCACGGATTGCATCAGGGCCAGACCGGGTTGACCCCGCATCTGGCTTCGATTGGAGGATGAGGAACACGATGAGTGGTGAATTGACTGCGGCCTTCCACATGGCCGATGTGCGTGACAAGCGCGTTACCCGCCGCCGCGCGGTAGCGGTGGGCGAGCTGCATGCCGGGCCAGTGGCCTACCCGCTGATTGTCGAGCGCCGGTTGCCAAAGGGCGATGCACTGGTGATGGCCGAGATTGCCGGGCTGCAGGGCGCCAAGATGGCCTCGATGCTGATGCCGCTGTGCCACCCGTTGCCGCTGGAACTGGTGCAGGTGTATTGCGCACCGGTGCCGGAGCGGCAGGCGATACGCGTGTGGTGCGAGTGCGCCAGCGAGGCCCGCACCGGTGTGGAGATGGAAGCACTGGCCGGCGTCAACGCCGCACTGCTGACCCTGTACGACCTGAGCAAGCCGGTGGAGCCGGCGCTGCGCATCGAGGGCATCCGCCTGTTGTTCAAGGAGGGCGGCAAGCGTGGCCTGTGGCTGCATCCCGACGGCATGGACGAGGGCGAGCGCGCGCGCTTCAGGCCGCGCCCGCCGAAGGGTCTGAACGGCGCGGCCTGCGCGGTGATCACCCTGAGTGATCGCGCCAGCGAGGGTAGCTATGCCGATGAGTCCGGCCCGAAGCTGGTGAGCGGGCTGCAGGCGCTCGGTGGCGAGGTGGTGGCTGCCGAGGTATTGCCCGATGGCATCGAGCCGCTGGCGGGCCGGCTGCGTGCGCTGGCGGGCGAGGGCGTGCGCCTGTGCCTGTGTACCGGCGGGACCGGGCTTGGCCCGCGTGACCTGACCCCGGAGGCGCTGCGTTCGTTGAATGCGCGACCGGTGCACGGCTTGGCGCAGATGGTGCGCGCGTTGAGTGCGCAGCACACGCCGATGGCCTGGCTGAGCCGGGCCGAGGTGGTGCAGCTGGATGACATGCTGGTGTTTGCGCTGCCGGGCAGCCCGCGTGCGGCCGCGCAGTGCCTGGACATCCTGGCGCCGGTGCTGGGCCACGCATTGGCGATGGTCGATGGCGGTGGCCACGCATGATTGCCTACAGCGAAGCGCTGCAGCACCTGATGGAAGCGGCTGCACCGCTGCCGGCCGAGCGGCTGGCATTGCATGAGGCTGCGGGTCGCATCCTGGCCACGGACATCATCAGCGGGCAATCGTTGCCGCCGTTCGACAACTCGGCGATGGACGGCTTCGCGCTGCGCGCCAATGGCACGCCGTTCGAAAGCGATACCGAATTTGTGGTGCAGGGCTGGCAGGCGGCGGGCGACGCCGGTGCCGAGGGCGGCGACGGCGCCTGGGAAATCATGACTGGCGCGCGCATGCCGGTTGGGCTGGATACGGTGGTGCCGATCGAGAACGTGGAGATCCTTGCCAGCGAGCAGGGTCGCCCGACCCGCATTGCGTTGAAGAGCGGGGTGAAACCTGGCCAGAACGTGCGCCTGCGCGGACAGGACGTGGAAGAAGGCGAGCGCGTGCTGCAGGCCGGGCAGGCCTTGGACATCAATGCACGCACTCTGCTGCACGCCATCGGCGTGGCCGAGGTGGCGGTGGTGGCACGGCCGAAGGTCGCGGTCATTGCCACTGGCAAGGAGCTGGTGACCGAAGCGGCGCAGGCGCTGGAGTCCGGACAGATCCGTGACAGCAACCGGCCCTACCTGATCGGCCGCCTGCAGGCCGCCGGTGCCGAGGTGGTGTGGCAGGGCACGGTAGGCGATGACGTGGCTGCCTTCGATGCGGTGCTGGACGACGCGCTGGCTGCGGGTGCGAAGGTGCTGATCAGCACCGGCGCAGTGTCGGCCGGCCGCTACGACTTCATTCCCGATGCGCTGCGCGCCCGCGGCGCCCGCATCGTGTTCCACAAGGTGGCGATCCGCCCGGGCAAGCCACTGTTGTTCGCAGTGCTGCCCGATGGCGCGCTGTATTTCGGCCTGCCGGGCAACCCGGTGTCGGCGGCGGTGGGGCAGCGTTTCTTCGTTGAACCGGTGCTGCGCCGCCTGCTGGGCCTGGCCGCAGAGCCGCTGCTGCAGCTGCCGTTGCAGGCCGATGTGCGCAAACCGCCGGGCCTGCGCTTCCACGCGCGTGCGCGGGTGGACGTGGACGCGCAGGGGCGCTTGAGCGCGCGCGTGCTGTCCGGGCAGGAATCGTTCCGTTTGAAATCCATGCTGCAGGCCAACGCCTGGGTGGTGCTGGAGGGCGAGGGTGACCTCGTCGCGGCCGGCACACCGGTGCGCGTGCAGGGCTGGGGCCACCAGGACCCGCTGCAGCTGGCAACCCAGGAGTCATGATGAAGCAGGTGAATCTGCAGTTGTTCGGTGCGTTTTCTGATCTGGATGACAGCCGCGAGATTGCGCTGGAGGTGGCCGGTGGCACCGTGGCCGACCTGCGCCAGGCGCTGCGAGAGCTGCTGCCGGTGCGCTTTCCCGGTTTCCGCGCCGGGTTGCTGGACTATTCGGCCTTTGCCGACCAGCAGCGCGTGCTGCGTGACCACGAGGCGCTGCCTGCCGATGGCAAGGTGGCGATCCTGCCGCCGGTGAGCGGGGGCTGAGCCATGAGCAGCAACGTGACCGCAAAGGTGGTGGACCGTGCGCAGCACGCCATCGACCCGGCCGAAGGCATCGCGGCGGTGTCCGACCCGGCATTCGGCGGCATCGATGTGTTCATCGGCAAGGTGCGCGACTTCAATGTGGGGCGGCCGGTGACCGGCATCACCTATGACCTGTTCGAACCGCTGGTGCTGAACGAGATCCAGCGCTTTGCGGCGGAGATCGAAGCGACGTTCGGGCCGAAGCTGAAGCTGTATGTGGCGCATGCCAAGGGCCGCTTGGGCATTGGCGATGTTGCGGTGGTGGTGGCTGCGGGCAGCCCGCACCGTGATGAAGCGTTCCGCGCGTGCCGGCAGTTGATCGAGGCGGTGAAACACCAGTGCCCGATCTGGAAGCAGGAACATTACGAGGACGGCGACAGCGAGTGGAGCGAAGGCTGCACGCTGTGCCACGCCGACGGTGAACCGGCGCATGATCACCACTGACGCCAGTAGATCCACGCCATGCGTGGATGGCGCCTTCCCCTCACGCTTGGCAGACGCAGCCACGCATGGCGTGGCTCTACTGAGGCGTACCTGCACGGTTGCTCCATGCGTGGATGGCGCCTTCCCCTCGCGCCCGACAGGAGCGGCCACGTATGGCGTGGTCGGGTTTCCCGCGTGACAACGCCCATTGCCGGCATCGTTCTGGCCGGCGGCCTGTCCAGCCGGATGGGCCGCGACAAGGCATTGCTGCCCTGGCAGGGGTGCACCCTGCTGGAGCACATGCGCGGCACCTTGCGGCTGGCCGGGGCAGACCGGGTCTGGGTGAGCGGGCGCTACCCTGCCTTCGGCGGCATACCCGACCAGATCACGCGTTGCGGGCCGCTGGGAGGCCTGTTCAGCGTGGCGATGCAGATGCCCGATGGCCCGGCCTGGGTAGTACCGGTGGATACGCCCCGCTTGACCCCGGATCTGCTGCAGCAATTGCGTGACGGGCATCGCAGCGCTTGCACGATCTTTGACGGGCATCCGCTTCCGATGCTGTTTAATGTGGACAATGAAAGTCGCACGATCCTCGAAAACATGATCCACGATCCCCTCGGCCCGCGTTCCCTGCAGGCCTTGCAACACCGGCTGGACGCGCAGACCCTGCGCCTGGCCCACGCTGATGAAAGCGCCCTGATCAACTGCAATACCCCCACCCAATGGGAGGACGTTGCCTCATGAAGGTGCAGTTGCAAGAACAGACAATGCGTCTGCGCCTGGACGAGGCCGAACTGGCCCGGCTGCTGGCCGGTGAAACGGTGGAGAACCTGACCCGGTTCGGCGGCAGTGGTGGTTGGGGTACCGCCGTTTCGCTGCATGGTGGCGAATCGGCCGTGCTGCTCGACAGCGGCACCGATTGCCGCCTGGTATTGCCCCGGTCTTCCGTGGAGGACCTGGCTGGGCGCCTGCCATGCCGCGATGGCCTGGCCTTTGCGCTGTATCTGGACGACGGCACCACGCTGCAACTGCAGTTCGATGTGGATGTGCGCGACAGCGTGCGCCAGCGTGGCGTAACCCGTCGCGGTTCCGCGTCACCGGTTTGACATTTGTCAGGGGCAGGGTGAAAACCCGCCCCTGATTGATCCAGATCAACCCCGTCGTTGCTGCTGCACGGCCTAATGGCTGCATGACGACGGGTTACAACTTGAAAGCAGTACCCACGTCATTCCACAGCCTTGGAGCCATGTATGACCGTCGGTAGCGATCCTGTTGTCCGCAGCACTGCCAGTCCCGGTCGCGTCATCAGCGACTGGACGCCGGAAGATCCCGGCTATTGGGAGCGCACCGGCAAGCGGGTCGCCACCCGCAACCTGGTCATCTCCATTCCCTCGCTGCTGCTGGCGTTCTCGGTCTGGGTACTGTTCTCGGCGGTGACCATCAGCCTGCCGAAGATCGGCTTCGGCTTCAGCACCGATCAGTTGTTCTGGCTGGTGGCACTGCCCAGCCTGTCCGGCGCGACGCTGCGCATCTTCTATTCGTTCGTGATTCCGATCTTTGGCGGACGCCGCTGGACGGCGCTGTCCACTGCGTCGCTGCTGGCACCGACGATCTGGCTGGGCTTTGCGGTGCAGAACCCGGCCACGCCGTACTGGGTGTTCGTGGTGATCGCGATCCTGTGCGGCTTTGGCGGGGCGAACTTCTCCTCGTCGATGTCCAACATCTCCTTCTTCTATCCCAAGCAGAAGCAGGGCCTGGCGCTGGGCCTGAATGCCGGCCTGGGCAATGTCGGGGTGTCGGTGGCCCAGGCGGTGATTCCGCTGGTGATCACGGTGGGCGTATTCGGTGCCCTCGGTGGTGCGCCGCAGCCGGTGGTGGAGGGCGGTGCACCGCTGTACCTGCAGAATGCCGGCTTCATCTGGGTGCCGGCCATTGCGATCTGCGCCGTGGCGGCCTGGTTCGGCATGAATGACCTGACCAGCGCGCGTTCCTCGTTCGCCGAGCAGGCGGTGATCTTCCGCCGCAAGCACAACTGGCTGATGTGCTGGTTGTACATCGGCACCTTCGGTTCCTACATCGGCTTCTCTGCTGGCTTCCCGATGCTGGTGAAGAGCCAGTTCCCCGCCGTGAACCCCCTGGCCTACGCCTTCATCGGCCCGTTGCTGGGTGCGCTGATGCGCTCGGTGGGCGGCAGCATGGCCGACCGCTGGGGTGGTGCGCGGCTGACGTTCTGGGTGTTCGCGCTGATGATCGCAGCGGTGTTCGGCGTGCTGCATTTCCTGCCCAGCGATGGCCAGGGCGGCAACTTCTACGGCTTCCTCTTCAGCTTCATGGCGCTGTTCGTGCTCAGTGGCATCGGCAACGGCACCACCTTCCGCATGATCCCGGTGATCTTCCGCACGCTGCATGAGCGCCTGTCGGCAGGGGCCAACGCTGAAGGCAAGGCCGCGTCGGCGCACCAGGCCAGCATCGAGTCGGCTGCGGTGGTGGGCTTCTCTGGTGCGATCGGTGCCTACGGCGGCTTCTTCATTCCCAAGAGCTATGGCTCTTCGATCACGTTGACCGGCAGCCCCGATATGGCGCTGTACGGGTTCGTCGTTTTCTATGTCACCTGCCTGGCCGTGACCTGGTGGTGGTACTACCGGCGCGGCGCTGAGACGCCCTGCTGACATGAAAACGCACCGCAGCCAGATGACACACACAGCCACGATGCAGATGTCCGCAAAGGGAGACCCCCGATGAGTTATTTTCTTGATCGCTTGCAGTTCTTCAAGCGTGACCCCCAGCCCTTTGCCGATGGCCATGGGTTTGCCAAGAGCGAAGGCCGTGACTGGGAGAACAGCTACCGGCAGCGCTGGCAATACGACAAGATCGTGCGCTCCACCCACGGGGTGAACTGCACCGGTTCGTGCAGCTGGAAGATCTACGTCAAGAACGGACTGGTCACCTGGGAAACCCAGCAGACCGACTACCCGCGCACGCGCCCGGACCTGCCCAACCACGAGCCGCGTGGCTGCCCGCGTGGCGCCAGCTATTCCTGGTACCTGTACAGCGCCAACCGCCTGAAGTATCCGCTGATCCGCGGCACGCTGCTGCGCCTGTGGCGCGAAGCACGCAGGACCCAGGGGCCGGTGGATGCCTGGGCCAGCATCGTGGAGGACAAGGAAAAGGCGCGCTCGTACAAGACCCGGCGCGGCATGGGCGGTTTCGTGCGGCTGAACTGGGAAGAAGCCAACGAGATCATCGCGGCTTCCAATCTGTACACCGTGAAGCAGTATGGGCCGGACCGCGTGGTCGGTTTCTCGCCGATTCCGGCGATGTCGATGGTGTCCTACGCCGCCGGCGCGCGTTATCTGTCGCTGCTGGGCGGCGCCTGTCTGTCCTTCTACGACTGGTACTGCGATCTGCCGCCGGCCTCGCCGCAGATCTGGGGCGAGCAGACCGACGTTCCCGAATCGGCCGACTGGTACAACAGCCGCTACATCATCGCCTGGGGCTCGAACGTACCGCAGACGCGCACGCCGGATGCGCACTTCTTCACCGAGGCCCGCTACAACGGTACCAAGACGGTCTCGATCTGCCCGGACTATTCCGAGCTGGCCAAGCTGACCGATCATTGGCTGCACCCCAAGCAGGGCACCGACGCCGCGTTGGCGTTCGCCTTCGGCCACGTGATCCTGCGCGAGTTCCATGTGGATTCGCCGTCGCAGTACTTCCAGGACTACTGCCGCCAGTACTCGGACATGCCGATGCTGGTGCGCTTGGAGCGCCGCGCCGATGGCCGCCTGGTGGCCGGCCGTTTCCTGCGTGCCAGTGAGCTGGGAGGGTTGGGCGAAGCCAACAACCCGGACTGGAAGACCCTCGCTTACGACGAGACCAGTGGCCAGATCGTGGTGCCGAACGGTTCGATCGGCTTCCGCTGGGGTGAGAAGGGGCGCTGGAACATCGAGGAGAAGGCCAGCAACGGTGCGGAGACGCGCCTGCGCCTGAGCCTGTCCGAGGCCAACGATGGCATCGAGGCGGTCAGCTTCCCGTATTTCGGTGGCATCGAGAGTGACGGCTGGACCGCCGCCCCGGCCGAGGAAGTACTGGATCGCAACATTCCGGTACGCCGCCTGGCGCTGGATGATGGCAGCCAGACGCTGGTGGCGACGGTGTATGACCTGCTGCTTGCGCAGTACGGCGTGGACCGCGGTTTCGGCGGCGCCAATGTCGCCAGGAGCTTCGATGAGAACGTGCCGGGCACGCCCGCCTGGCAGGAACGCATCACCGGCGTGTCGCGCGGGGAAGTGATCGAGATCGCCCGCGAGTTCGCGCGTACCGCCGACAAGACCCATGGCCGCTCGATGATCATCGTCGGTGCCGGCATGAACCACTGGTTCCACAACGACATGAACTACCGCGGCCTGATCAACATGCTGATCATGTGCGGTTGCGTGGGCCAGACCGGCGGCGGCTGGGCGCACTACGTGGGCCAGGAAAAGCTGCGCCCGCAGACCGGCTGGCAGCCGCTGGCGTTCGGCCTGGACTGGAGCAAGCCGCCGCGCCATATGAACGGTACGTCGTTCTTCTACTTCAACACCGGGCAGTGGCGTTACGAGAAGCTGCAGGTGGACGAACTGCTGTCACCGCTGGCCGACGCCAGCAAGTACAGCGGGAGCCTGGCCGACCTAAACCTGCGCGCGGTGCGCATGGGCTGGCTGCCAAGTGCGCCGCAGCTGGACCGCAACCCACTTCAGCTGGTGCGCGAAGCCGAAGCGGCGGGCGTGGCACCTGCCGACTACGCACTGGGCAAGTTCAAGGACGGTTCGCTGGACTTCGCCTTCGCCGACCCGGATGCCAGCCAGAACCACCCGCGGATGATGTTCATCTGGCGCTCGAACCTGCTGGGCTCTTCGGGCAAGGGCCACGAGTACATGCTGCGGCACCTGCTGGGCACCCGCCACGGCCTGCAGGGCAAGGACCTGGGCGAGATGGGCGCAGTGAAGCCGGAGGAGGTGAAGTGGCGCGACGAGGCGCCGGAAGGCAAGCTGGATCTGCTGGTGACGCTGGACTTCCGCATGTGCACCACCGCGCTGTACTCGGACATCGTGCTGCCCACCGCCACCTGGTACGAGAAGGACGATCTCAATACCTCGGACATGCACCCGTTCATCCACCCGCTGTCGAAGGCGGTGGACCCGGCGTGGGAATCGCGCAGTGACTGGGACATCTTCAAGGAGGTGGCGCGCACCGTGAGCGAGATGGCGCCCGGCGTGCTGGGCGTGGAGAAGGACCTGGTGCTGGTGCCGACCCTGCACGACACCCCCAATGAGCTGGGCATGCCGTTCGGCGTGGCCGACTGGAAGAAGGGCGAGTGCGAGGCCATCCCCGGCCAGACCATGCCGTCGATGACGGTGGTGGAGCGCGATTACCCGAACCTGTATCGCAAGTTCACCTCGCTGGGCCCGTTGCTGGACAAGCACGGCAATGGCGGCAAGGGCATGAACTGGGATACGAAGCATGAGGTGGAATTCCTCGGCAAGTTGAACCATACCGTGCGCGAGGAGGGGGTCAGCCAGGGCCGGCCGGCCATCTCGACGGCGATCGACGCGGCCGAAGTGATCCTGCACCTGGCCCCGGAAACCAACGGCCATGTGGCAGTGAAGGCGTGGGAGTCGCTGGGCGGCTTCACCGGCCGCGAGCACACCCATCTGGCGGAGGGCAAGGAGCACGAGGCGATCCGCTTCCGTGACATCCAGGCGCAGCCGCGCAAGATCATCTCTTCGCCGATCTGGTCCGGGCTGGAAGACGACAACGTCAGCTACAACGCGGGCTACACCAATGTGCACGAGTTGATTCCGTGGCGCACAGTGACCGGCCGCCAGCAGTTCTACCAGGACCACGAGTGGATGATCGACTTCGGCGAGGCCTTCATGAGCTACCGGCCACCGGTCAATACCCGCACCATCGAGCCGCTGATCAACCAGCGTTCGAACGGCAACAAGGAGATCGTGCTGAACTGGATCACCCCGCACCAGAAGTGGGGCATCCACAGCACCTACAGCGACAACCTGATCATGCAGACGCTGTCGCGCGGTGGCCCGATCGTGTGGCTCAGCGAGGACGATGCGCGCAGTGCCGGCATCGTCGACAACGACTGGATCGAGCTGTTCAACGTCAACGGTGCGATCGCCGCGCGAGCGGTGGTCAGCCAGCGGGTGATGCCGGGCATGGCGATGATGTACCACGCCCAGGAACGCATCATCAACGTGCCGGGTTCGGAGATCTCCGGCACCCGCGGCGGCATCCACAACTCGGTGACCCGCATCGTGCTCAAGCCGACCCACATGATCGGTGGCTACGCGCAGCTTGCCTACGGTTTCAACTACTACGGCACCTGCGGTACCAATCGCGACGAGTTCGTGATCGTGCGCAAGATGGACAAGGTGGATTGGCTGGACGATGAACAAGGAAGTTCGAGTGTCGCCAGCGCAGGACGCGCAGGAGCGACCGGCGAGGTCGTCCCGGCCGCCGCCAAGGAGGTAGTGTGATGAAGGTCCGTGCACAGATCGCGATGGTATTGAACCTGGACAAGTGCATCGGCTGCCACACCTGCTCGATCACCTGCAAGAACGTGTGGACCTCGCGCGAGGGCGTCGAGTACGCCTGGTTCAACAACGTGGAAACCAAGCCGGGCATCGGCTACCCGAAGGAATGGGAAAACCAGGAGAAGTGGAATGGTGGCTGGGTGCGCACCGGCAGCGGCAAGCTGGTGCCGCGCGCCGGTGGTCGCTGGCGGATGCTGGCCAAGATCTTCGCCAACCCGGACCTGCCGCAGATCGACGACTACTACGAGCCGTTCGATTTCGACTACCAGAACCTGCACACCGCCAAGGACAGCCAGCACCAGCCGACCGCAAGGCCGCGCTCGCTGATCAGTGGCGAGCGCATGCAGAAGATCGAATGGGGCCCGAACTGGGAGGAGATCCTGGGCTCGGAATTCAGCAAGCGCTCGCGCGACTACAACTTCAATGAAGTGCAGAAGGAGATCTACGGCGCCTTCGAAAAGACCTTCATGATGTACCTGCCGCGCCTGTGCGAGCACTGCCTGAACCCGGCGTGCGTGTCGGCGTGCCCGTCGGGCGCGATCTACAAGCGCGAGGAAGATGGCATCGTGCTGATCGACCAGGACAAGTGCCGCGGCTGGCGCATGTGCGTGTCGGCGTGCCCATACAAGAAGATCTATTACAACTGGAAGAGCGGCAAGTCGGAGAAGTGCATCTTCTGCTACCCGCGCATCGAGATGGGCGAGCCGACGGTATGTTCGGAAACCTGTGTCGGCCGCATCCGCTACCTGGGCGTGATGCTGTACGACGCCGACCGCATTGCCGACGCCGCGTCGGTAGCTGCCGAAAAGGATCTGTACCAGGCCCACCTGGATATTTTCCTGGACCCGCATGATCCGGCGGTGGTTGCTGCTGCACGCGCGGAAGGCATTCCGGACAGCTGGCTGGAATCGGCCAAGCAGTCGCCGGTGTACAAGCTGGCGATCGACTGGAAGCTGGCGCTGCCGCTGCACCCGGAGTACCGCACGCTGCCGATGGTCTGGTACGTACCGCCGCTGTCGCCGATCCAGTCGGCGGCCGAGCGGGGCCGCATCGGCATGAGTGGCGAGCTGCCGGACGTGGCCTCGTTGCGCATTCCGGTGCGCTACCTGGCCAACATGCTGACAGCCGGTGACGAGGCGCCGGTGGTGCGTGCGCTGGAACGCCTGATGGCGATGCGTGCCTGGCGCCGGGCCAAGAACGTGGACGGCGTGGAAGACACGGCGGTGCTGGACCAGACCGGGTTGAGCGTGGCCCAGGTTGAAGAGATGTACCGCTACCTGGCCATTGCCAACTACGAGGACCGTTTCGTGATTCCGACCGCACACCGCGAGTACGCCAACGATGCCTTCGGCGAGCGCGGCGGCTGCGGTTTCACATTCGGCAACGGCTGCAACGGCGACAGCCCGGCCGACCTGTTCGGGCAGCGCAAGAGCACCAGCTTCGTGGTGAACAACGGCCCGAACCACCGCCGCAAGGAGGTGGTGTGATGAGCGTACTGAAGCTGGTGGGGGTGCTGCTGGACTACCCCCGCGACGAACTGTGGCAGCACGGCGAGGAACTGCTGGCGGCGTGCGATGAGGTGGCACTGACACCCGCGCGGCGAAGGCAGTTGCGTGCTTTCGTACAGCAGTTGCTGGACAGCGATCCGTTGGATGCGCAGGCCGCCTGGCTGGCGACCTTCGACCGCGGCCGCTCGATGAGCCTGCTGCTGTTTGAACACATCCACGGCGAATCGCGTGACCGTGGCCAGGCCATGGTGGACCTGGTGGAGACATACCGCCGCAACGGCTTCGAACTGGATGCCCGTGAGCTGCCGGACTACCTGCCGCTGCTGCTGGAGTTCCTGGCCCACCAGCCGGAGACCGAAGCGCGCGAGTGGCTGCACCATATCGGACACATCGCCGGGATGCTGGCCGCGCGCGCCGCCGAGCGTGAGCTGCCGCACGTGCCGCTGCTGGAGATCCTGGTGGAAGCTGGTGACGGCAAGGTCAACCTGGAGGCGCTGCGGCAACGCGCCAGTGAGGAACCCCGCGACGATACGGCCGAGGCGATGGACCGGTTGTGGGAAGAGGAAGCGGTGCGTTTCGGTGCCGAAGCGCCCGCTGAAGACTGCAAGCCACCGACGCGCTCGCCGGCCCGTCCTGTGCATCGTGAGGTCCAGCCATGAACTACTACCTGCATCAATTCGCCTTCCAGTACTACCCGTACATTGCCGTGGCAGTGCTGCTGATCGGCAGCTGGGCGCGCTATGACAAGGCCATGTACACCTGGCGCACCGGTTCCAGCCAGATGCTGTCGGACAAGGGCATGCGGATCGGCAGCAACTGCTTCCACATCGGTATCCTGGCCATCCTTGGCGGCCATCTGGTCGGCCTGCTGACCCCGCACGCGGTGTATGAGCACTTCATCACCTCCCCGCAGAAGCAGATGCTGGCGATGGTGGTGGGCGGCGTGTTCGGTGCGCTGTGCTTCATCGGCATCAGCATCCTGCTGGTGCGCCGCCTGACCAACGCCCGCGTGCGCGCCACCGGCAGCTTCGGTGACACCCTGGTGCTGGTGCTGCTGTTCGCCCAGCTCTGTCTTGGCCTGTACAGCATCCGCGTATCGTCCGGGCATCTGGACGGTGGGGTGATGGTGCAGCTGGCCGAATGGGCGCAGCACATCGTGACCTTCCGTGCCGGTGCTGCTGACTACATCGAGGGCGTCAGCTGGGTCTACAAGATGCATATCTTCCTGGGCCTGACTCTGTTCCTGATCGCGCCCTTCACCCGGCTCGTGCATGTTTGGAGCATTCCGGTCAGCTATCTGTGGCGGCCGTACCAGGTGGTGCGCCGTCGCCAGGCGGCGCTGCGCTACGGGCCGCGGGAGTAAGCCATGGGCAACCTGCCGAAGTTCCTGCCGATCACCGTGATCGATTCCGCCCAGGCGGTTCCGGCCGAGGCCCACCAGCACCAGCATGACGGGGCAGGGGAGGGGCCGCGCTCGCTCGGGCAACCGGCACCGTGCCGGTTGTTCGTGGAGGACACGGCGATAAGCGAGGCCGACATCGCCCGCGAGATGCAGCACCATCGGGCACTGCGCCCGGAACAGTCGCGTGCCGAGGCGGCGCGCGCACTGGTGGTGCGTGAACTGCTGCGGTTGGAAGCGCAGCGCCTGGGCCTGCTGGCGCCGGCAGGCGGCCGGGTCAGCGATGAGGAAGTGCTGATCCAGCAACTGCTGGAAGACGCGATCGAAGACCGCGTGCCGACCGACGAGGACTGCCAACGCTACTTCGAGCAGAACCCGGAGCGATTCCGCTCACCGGATCGGGTACGGCTGCGCCATATCCTGCTGGCCGCGCCGGCCGATGATGTGGCCGGGCGGCTGGCCGCACGCACCGAGGGCGAGCGTCTGGCCAATGAACTGAAAGCAGCGCCGCACCTGTTCGCCGACTTCGCCCTGCGCCATTCGCGCTGCCCGTCCAGCAGTGACGGCGGTGACCTGGGCTGGTTGCAGCGTGGGCAGACCACGCCGGAGTTCGATCGCCAGGTGTTCCGCCTGCGCGAGGGCCTGGCTGGCTTCCCGGTGGAATCACGCTGGGGCTACCACGTGGTCAGCATCGATGGGCGCGAGGAGGGGCAACCACTGCCGTTCGACGCAGTGCTGCCACAGATCCGGGACTACCTGGAGCTGCAGGTGCGCCAACGCGAGGTGCAGGTGTACCTGCTGCAGTTGCAGGAGCGCTACCCGGTGCGCGGACTGGATGAGATCGAAGCCGAAGCCGAGGTCGGCTGACCCACTCTTGAGGAAGGAGATTGCATGAACCAGGCCCTTGCCCCCGCCAGTGCCGGGCAGCAGCAGCGTGCGCTGTGGCTGAGCACATTCGCCTTCACCGTGTGCTTTGCGGTGTGGATGATCTTTTCCATCATCGGTATCCAGATCAGCGAGCAGCTGGGATTGACCGACACCCAGTTCGGCCTGCTGATCGCCACCCCGGTGCTGACCGGCTCGGTCAGCCGCGTGTTCCTCGGCATATGGTCCGACCAGTTCGGCGGCCGCAAGGTGATGGTGCTGGTGATGCTGTGCGGCGCAGTGGCTACCTGGATGCTGACCTATGCCCACACCTACCCCCAGTTCCTGTTCGCCGCGCTGTGCGTGGGTATTGCCGGTGGCAACTTTTCGGTGGGCGTGGCCTATGTGTCCAGGTTCTTCCCGGCCAGCAGGCAGGGCACCGCCCTGGGCATCTTCGGCGCCGGCAACATCGGCTCGGCGGTGACCAAGCTGCTGGCGCCTTTGGTGATGGTGGCCGCGGGCTGGACCATGGTGGCCAAGGTGTGGGCGGTCGCGCTGGCGGTCACCGCCGTGCTGTTCTTCCTGTTCAGCAAGGAAGACCCGTCGCTGGAACAGCGCCGCCGTGACGGGGTGAAGCCGGTGCCGTTCTCCGAGCAGATGGCTCCGCTGAGGAACCTGCAGGTGTGGCGGTTCTCGTTGTACTACTTCTTCGTGTTTGGTGGTTTTGTGGCACTGGCGTTGTGGCTGCCGCATTACCTGGTGGGGGCGTACGGCATGGACGTCGGCACCGCCGGCATGCTGGCAGCCTGCTATTCGATTCCGGCCAGCCTGTTCCGCGTGGTGGGCGGTTGGATGTCCGACAGGATGGGGGCGCGCCGCGTGATGTACTGGACATTCAGTGTGTCGGCCATCTGCACATTCCTGCTGGCCTACCCCGATACCGAGTACGTGGTGAAGGGCATCCATGGCCCGATCCACTTCCACCTGGCCATCGGCGTGGTGATGTTCACCGTGCTGGTGTTCGTACTGGGCTTCTTCATGTCGCTGGGCAAGGCTGCGGTCTACAAGCACATCCCAGTGTATTACCCCAGGCACGTGGGTGCGGTGGGTGGTGTGGTGGGCATGATTGGCGGCCTGGGTGGCTTCATCCTGCCGATCGTGTTCGGTGCGCTGAACGATGTCCTAGGCATCTGGAGCAGCTGCTTCATGTTGCTGTTCGTGGTGGTGTCCGCTGCCCTGGCGTGGATGCACTTCGCGATCCGCCGGATGGAGCGTCGACACTTCCCGCAGATCGATCGGGAGACCGATCTGCCGGAGGCCATCGATGCGGCTGCCGCGGAACGGGCACGCGGCACGTGAATGGCAGTGCCGGCCGCTGGCCGGCACCTCAGCGCAATACGTCACGCTTGATTTCAATCAGGACTACGCGAAGAGGAACGCGCGAGGATGACAGCCATGAGCTTCCACGTTGATGCGAGCGAGGACACAGCGCTGCAGGCCGCATTGCTGCGGCAGCCGCGCCATGTGCTGTTTCCACCGGCCGGCCATTTCAGTGCCGGCTTCGGTGAAAGCGGCTGGCGTACTGCCGTGCAGGCCAGCAACGAGCACCTGATTCCACGTGGCCTGACGCTGGGCTTCCAGACCGGGCGCATGGGGCGCGATGTGCCGGCCGAACGCTATCTCGACACATTGCTGGCCGCGTTGCGCCTGCAGGCAGATGCCTTGGCCGAGGACCGCGAGGTGGTGGCGATGGTGCTGCAGCTGGGTGTGGCCGAGGCACTGCCGCCAGTTCTGCTGGGGCAGCTGCTGGATGCGGTGCCGCAGTACCTGCGCACCGTGGCCCGGCCGCAGGTGGAGGCACGGCTGGATGCCGGCTGCGGCTTGTCGCCTGCACAACTGCGTGCAGTGGGTTGCACGCGACTGAACGTGATCGACCGCGCCGATGCGCCTGGCCCGGCAGTGCTGGCGCAGGCGCGCGACGCCGGCTTCACTGCCCGCTACTACCAGCTGCGTGTGCCCGCTGCGGAGGACGCCGGATTCATCGGGCGCCTGCAGACCGTGCTGGCAGATGCGCCCGAACGCGTGCTGTTGCCGGCGCCGTGTGCGCTGCCAGAGCATCCCTCATCGGAACGCTGGCTGCAGGCATGGCGATTGCTGCGCGAGGCAGGCTATGTGGGTATCGGCGGCGACCATTACCAACGCGGGGACCTGCCGGACCCGAACGGCCCGGGTGACGGCCAGCGTCATTGCGATCTGGCAGGCGTGCCCCGCCGCGATCGCAGCGATTTCATCGGCATCGGCCTGGCGGCGTGCAGCCAGATTGGCGAGGTGTTCTGCCGGACGGAGGATGACCTGGAGCGCTGGCAGGCTCGCCTGCGGGCAGGGCATGTGGGCGTGGCCGCTGGCCTGATCCTGTCGGAGGAGGAGCGGCTGGCTGCGGAGGTCGCGCAGAGCATCGCCTGCGATCATGCGCTGGATGCTGCTGCCTTCGAATGGCGCAATGATGTTCCGTTCGATGAATGCTTTGCCGAGACCCTGCCTGCACTCGCACCGCTGCTCGCGCGGGGCTGGGCGCGCTGGGACGGCCGCGTGCTTCGCCTGGCCGAGGAAGGGCGGTTGCTGTGGCGTATGATGGCCGCATGTTTCCGGCCGGCGGCCGCCATCGCTTGAGTGCTGTCCCGATGTCTTCAACTCCGCCCTCACAGGCCCGGCCCGGCCGGACCACGCCGAATCCTGCCGCCGCCGATGATGGCGACTCGCTGCATTTCTGCAGCACCTGTGCCTTCTCCGATGCATGCATGTCGCAGGGCTATGACAAGACGGCGCTGGGCGAACTGCATGTCCTGGTCGACCACGTGGGGCCGTTCCATGCGGGTGATTACATCTTCCGTGCGGGTGAGGCCTTCGATTCCATCGCCGCTGTGCGCGCAGGCATGGTCAAGACCTTCGTCGACGACAGCCAGGGCAACGAGCAGGTGCTGGGCTTTGCTCTGCCGGGCGAGGTGATCGGGCTCAATGCGATTCACGGTTCGCGCTTCCCCTGCAATGCGGTGGCACTGGATACGGTGCACCTGTGCCGCATTTCGTTCCCCAAGCTGAGCCTGCTGGCCACCCGCATGCCAGGGCTGCAGGCCAAGCTGTTCAGCCTGCTCAGCGCGGAGATCGGCAAGGTCGCCACGCTGGCGGCCAATCACCGCACCGAGGAGCGGATGGCAGCGTTCCTGCTGGATATGTCGGCGCGTTACGCGCGGCGTGGTTTTTCCGCGACCCGCTTCAACCTGACCATGGCCCGCACCGAGATCGCCAATTATCTGCGGATGGCGCCGGAGACGGCCAGTCGCGTGCTGCGGCGGTTGAGCGATGATGGTGTGATTGCGGTGAAGCAGCGCGAAATCCTGCTGCTGCAACCCGACCGGCTGGCGGCACTGGCCGTGGCCGATGAAAACGAGCCCGATTGAACCTGGCCAGGGAGCCGACGATGAAGCGATGGGCAATGGTGTTTCTGGGTCTGCTGGCCACGTTGCCTGCGTGGGCTGGCAACCTCACCGTGTCGGCGGCATCCAGCCTTACCGAAAGCTTCCGCGAGCTGGGCGCAGCCTATGAGAAGGCGAACCCGGGCAGCAGGGTCGACTTCAACTTTGCCGCTTCCGGCGTACTGCTGCAGCAGATCGCGCGCGGCGCACCGGTGGATGTGTTCGCTTCGGCCGATGAAGCAACGATGGACCAGGCTGCGCAGCAGAAGCTGCTGGCGGCCGGTACGCGTGAGGTCTTCGCGGTGAACGCGTTGTGGGTGGTCGTGCCGCCGCAGGCGAAGGCGCCGCCGCGCGCACTGGCCGATCTGGCGGGTGCCGGCGTGCAGCGCATCGCAGTGGGCAACCCGGACAGCGTGCCGGTGGGCCGCTACGCGCAGGGCGCGCTGCGGGCCGCCAAGCTGTGGCCGGCCGTGCAGGCCAAGGTGATCAGTACGCAGAACGTGCGGCAGTCGCTGGATTACGTGGCGCGGGGCGAGGTGGATGCGGGGTTTGTCTACGCCACCGACGCGCAGGCAATGCCTGATCGGGTGCGGCGCGCGTTCCAGGTTCCGGTTGCCGGACGCATCGCCTATCCGCTGGCGGTGGTGCAGGCCAGCACGCAGCCGGTGGAAGCCAGGCGCTTCGCGGCGTTCGTGCGCTCGGCGCAGGGCCAAGCGATCCTGCACAAGCACGGGTTCGGCAAGCCCTGACGGATGGACCTGGACTGGAGCGCACTGGGATTGTCGTTGAAGGTGGCCGGCTGGGCCACGGCGATCAATCTTGTTGCCGGCGTGGCGCTTGGCGCGCTGCTGGCGCGACGGCGCTTTCCCGGTCGGGAACTGCTGGATTCGATACTGACCCTGCCGATGGTGCTGCCGCCGACGGTGCTAGGCTATTACCTGCTGGTGCTGATCGGGCGCAATGGCCCGATCGGCGCCTGGTTGCAGTCGTGGTTCGGCATCAACCTGGTGTTTACCTGGCAGGCGGCGGTGATCGCTGCTGCGGTGGCGTCGTTTCCGCTGGTGTTCAAACCGGCACGCGCTGCATTCGAGGAAGTGGACGGCCAGTTGGAGCAGGCCGCGCGCACGCTGGGCGTGTCCGAAGCGGCGGTGTTCTTCCGCATCACCCTGCCGCTGGCATGGCGCGGGATTCTGGCGGGCCTGCTGCTGGCGTTCGCACGGGCGATGGGCGAGTTCGGCGCCACGCTGATGGTGGCCGGCAGCATTCCGGGCCGCACGCAGACCTTGTCGATCGCCATCTATGAAGCGGTGCAGGCGGGGCAGGATGGCAAGGCCAATGCGCTGGTGATCCTGACGTCGGTGGTGTGCATCGTGATCCTGCTGCTGGCCGCGCGGCTGGTGGGTGGGCGCCGCCGGGAGCTGCGCGATGTGGCTTGACCTGCAGGTGCAGCGGCGATTGCAGGCGTCCGGCCAGACGTTCGAGCTGGACGTTGCACTGCAGTGCACGCAGCGGCAGGTGGTGCTGTTCGGGCCCTCGGGCGCCGGCAAGAGCCTGACGCTGAAAGCGGTGGCCGGCCTGCTGCGCCCGGAGCAAGGGCATGTGCGCCTGCACGGGCAGGCACTGTTCGATGCGGGAGCGGGGGTTGATCTGCCGCCGCAGCGTCGTCGACTCGGTTACGTGTTCCAGGACTACGCGCTGTTTCCGCACCTGAGCGTGCGCCAGAACGTGGCGTTCGGGCTGCAGCGGGGCTGGTTGAATCCACCGCGCGGCACCCGTATCGAGGCAGTGGAGCAGTGGCTGCAGGCATTCCGGATCGAGCACGTGGCGGATCTGCTGCCGTCGCAGGTATCGGGCGGACAGCGCCAGCGCACGGCGTTGGCGCGTGCACTGGTGACGCGGCCACAGGCGTTGCTGCTGGACGAACCGTTCGCAGCGCTCGACCACGATCTGCGCCAGCACCTGCGCCAGGAGCTGGAAACCGTGCTGGATGAAACCGGTATTCCGCTGCTGCTGATCAGCCACGACCCGCAGGATGTGGCGGTGTTCGGCCAGCAGGTGGCGCGTGTGGTGGACGGGCGCGTCGTCGATGGATGACGCGGGGCGTTTGTGCAGGGCCATATCCTGGCGCGCCGTGTATCGACGCGGGTAGTGCCGGCCGCTGGCCGGCAGCGTCGTAGCGCCAACAGCAGCCGGCCAGCGGCCGGCTCTACCCGAAGGACGGTTCAAATCAGGATGTGGCGGTGTTCGGCCAGCAGGTGGCGCGTGTGGTGGACGGGCGCATCGTCGGTGGATGACGCGCGGCGGTCGTACCGGGCCATATCCTGGCGCGCCGTGTATCCACGCAGGTAGTGCCGGCCGCTGGCCGGCAGCGTCGTAGTGCGAAGAGCAGCCGGCCAGCGGCCGGCTCTACCCGAAGGACAGTTCAATCAGGATGTGACGGTGTTCGGCCAGCAGGTGGCGCGGGTGGTGGACGGGCGCATCGTCGGCGGATGACACGCGGCGTTTGTGCCGGGCCATATTCTGGCGCGCCGTGTATCCACGCGGGTAGTGCCGGCCGCTGGCTGGCAGCGTCGTAGCGCCAACAGCAGCCGGCCAGCGGCCGGCTCTACCCGAGGGACGGTTCAAATCAGGATGTGGCAGTGTTCGGCCAGCAGGTGGCGCGCGTGGTGGACGGGCGCATCGTCGGCGGATGACGCGCGGCGGTCGTACCGGGCCATATCCTGGCGCGCCGTGTATCCACGCAGGTAGTGCCGGCCGCTGGCCGGCAGCGTCGTAGTGCGAAGAGCAGCCGGCCAGCGGCCGGCTCTACCCGAAGGACAGTTCAATCAGGATGTGACGGTGTTCGGCCAGCAGGTGGCGCGGGTGGTGGACGGGCGCATCGTCGGCGGATGACACGCGGCGTTTGTGCCGGGCCATATTCTGGCGCGCCGTGTATCCACGCGGGTAGTGCCGGCCGCTGGCTGGCAGCGTCGTAGCGCCAACAGCAGCCGGCCAGCGGCCGGCTCTACCCGAGGGACGGTTCAAATCAGGATGTGGCAGTGTTCGGCCAGCAGGTGGCGCGCGTGGTGGACGGGCGCATCGTCGGCGGATGACGCGCGGCGTCTGTGCCGAGCCATGCCCGGCGGACACTGGCACGCTGTGTATCCACGCGGGTAGTGCCGGCCGCTGGCCGGCAGCGTCGTAGCGCCAACAGCAGCCGGCCAGCGGCCGGCTCTACCCGAAGGACAGTTCAATACAGCTCGCAGTGGGTGCGGCCCTCACCGCGCAGGGCATCCCAATGGCCTTCGCCGCCGATCGCGTCGATGGCTTCGCGCATCGCACCTTCCAGATGGCTCTTGTTGCCACACAGGTAGATGTGGCCGCCACGGGCCAGCACATCCCGCATCTGCGTGGCCTGCTGCTGCAACACATGCTGCACATAGACCTTCTGCGCCGCATCGCGCGAGAACGCTGTGTGCAGGCTGGCCAGTACGCCACGCGCCTGCCAGTCCTGCAGCTGCTCGCGGTACAGGAAGTCATGCTCGCGGTGCTTCTCGCCGAACACCAGATGGACCTCCCGTGCATCGCCGGTGGCCTGCAGTTCCTGCATCAGGCCCATCAGCGGCGCGATGCCGGTACCGGTGCCCACCAGCAGCAGAGGTGCGTTGCCGCCTTCGGGCAGGTGGAAGCCCGGATTGGAGCGGCAGTACACGCGCGCCGTGTCGCCGCCGTGCAGCAGGCTGCCGGTGGCGGTGCCGAAGCGTTCGCGGCCACGCAGGGTGTAGCGCACTTCGCGTACACACAGGCTCAGCTGGTCATCGCGCGGATGCGAGGCAATCGAGTAGGCGCGCGGCAGGCAGGGTGATAGCAGCTCGCGCAATCGCGCCAGCGGAACCGACTGCGGGGTGGCGTGGTCCTGCAGCACGTCCAGCAGGTCCAGGCCATGCAGGTAGGCGTCCAGTTCGCGTTTCTGGCTGATCTTCAGCAGGCTTTTCAGTACGTCGCTACCCCCCAGCCTGGCCAGTTCGCGCAGTACGCCCTTGCTGAGCAGGCGCAGTTCGCGGTCGCGCAGCGCGTCGACGGCGCTGGAATCGCCATACCAGCTGGTCAGGGCCTGCAGCAGCGCAGGATCGTTTTCTGCAACCAGATGCAGGGTGTCGCCGGCCCGGTAGGCCATGCCGCTGCCCGCGATGTCCAGCTGCAGGTGCCAGGCAGCGGGGGTGCTGTGATTCAGTCGGCGCCGTTCGACAATGCCGGCGGCGAACGCGTTGTCTTCGCCGTAGGCCGTCACTTGCAGGCGCAGATCCTGGCCGGCGGTCGCATCACCGTCCAGTACCTGGCCCAGCACCGGCCGCCACTGCTGGAAGAACTGTTCGTAGCCGAGGTCGGCGTCGACACGGTGCAGTAATGGCTGCGCCTGACGATCACTCAACGCTGCATCCAGCGCCTTGGTGAAACCGCAGAAGCTGGGGTAGCCGGTATCCCCCAGGCCGAACACCGCGTAGCGCAGTCCGGGCAGGGCGGGCGCCTGTCGCAGCGACTCGAAGAAGCGCTCGCCATTGGCAGGCGGCTCGCCGTCGCCGAACGAGCTGGAGATGGCCAGCAGCACATCGCCGTGGCCGAGGCCGGCCACATCGATGTCATTGAACGGCAGGACCTGCGGTCCATGCGGCTGCAGTTCCGGGTCCGCACCCAGGCGTTGGGCCAGGGCGCGGGCGTTGCCCGACTCGGAGGCGAAACCCACCAGCAGCCGGCTGATGGGCCTGCGTGTGGGGATGGCGTTCACGCAGCCTCGTAGAAGTCGTCGAACTTTTCCTTGCTGAACTCGACAAGGTCATAGTTCTGCATCAGGTCGTTCACCACGCGGCGGATGCTGATGTACGAGGTGATGTTGCCATCGGCGTCGAACAGTGGCTGCACGGTGGTGTCGACCACGTAGAGCACGCCGCCCTTGCCAAGGTTGGGGACGATGCCGGTCCAGGTCTTGCCGGCCTTGATGGTGTCCCACATGTCCTTGTAGACGGCCTTGGGTACGTCCGGATGGCGGACGATGCTGTGCGGCTGGCCGATCAGTTCCTCGCGCGCGAACCCGGTGAGCGTGCAGAACAGGTCGTTGGCATAGGTGATGTTGCCCTGCAGGTCGGTGGTGGAAATCACCATCACGTTCTGCATGGCGTTGAGCAGCTGGGCGTTGTCAGGGGTGTAGCTCATCGCAGGTCCTTTGGATGCCGGTGACGCCGGCGTATTGGGTTCCTGCATAGAGATACGCGCCCGTGGCGTGGGGCGGATTGATATAGGTCAAGCGTGTGCCCGGAGGGGGCTGCGACCGGCTGTCGCAGGGAGGGGCGGCGCTAGTGGGCGATGGCGGGGAACCCGATGGTGTGGTGGCAGTGCCGTAGCAGTGCGCGCCCTTCTTCGCCATCGCGTTGGATACGATCCCCGCGGAAGAATGCCTGCAACGACTGGCCCATCGCGTTGCCGGCATTTCCAGAGCGCCGTGCAGCCGCCGGCAGCAGGCTGTCAGCGCGGGGATCATGGCGGCCGGGTAGCTGCTCGCGCCGAAGCTGACCTTCAATCGCCAGCAGCGCACATGCTCCGGCGAGGTAGGCCTCCGGTTCCCGGTGCGCGCCCCATCGACGCTGGCCTGTCATCGCCGTGGCGATATGGTGGAACTCGTGTGCGGTGGTGGAGATTACGCGCGCACGCAGTGCAGCAGCGTCGTCGCCGGCGGGAAACCAGAACGCCACCACCAGTTCTGGTCGGACTGGCCTGGCAGGTTGTTGCCAGATGCCGCCGCCGTCGCTGACGATCGTGACCTGGTAGCGGACCGGTGTATCGTTCAGGCCTGCGGCATGGAGCGGTTGCCTCGCGGCGTGCGCGGCGGCAGTGCATAGAATCACTGCCTGGTCAGTGGATAGGCTGGGTTCGACCCAGCGCACCATCACGTCGATTGTTTCCCGTTGGCAAGTGTGCGAGTGCGTCGTCTGCTCGGAACTCTCCTGGCCGCGCAGTACCGATGCGGTGCCAACGCTCAGCTGCGAGGGCGCTCCGCGCAGGCGCGTGGCAAACGCTCCGTCCGCGCCGACACTATCGCGCGGGGGAATATCGAGGGTATTGCACGCATTGGCGCAGAGCAGCAGCGCTGCTGCGCCCGTGGCGTGCCGCAACCAGGATTCCATCTGCAGGAGATCACCCTTCCAAAGCGGTGGATGCATCCTTGCAGACGCTCCGGCGCACGCACAATCAGACGTGTTGCATAGGGAAGCCGACGGTCGGCGCCGGTTGTCCTCTGGCGCTCACCCCATCACATACCGCAGTACACCCGCCGATACCACGCCGATCAGCACCGTTGGCAGCATCGACAGCCGCGTGGCCGCAAGCAACGTGATCGCCAGTGCGGCCAGATCGGCCGGCTTGTCGGCCACGAAATCCGGGGCGATCACCGAGATCAGCACGCAGCCCGGGGCGGCTTCCATCACCGTCACCGCGCGCTTGCTCAGGGTGCGGTTGCGCAGCGCGAGGAAACCGATGATGCGGGTGAGATAGGTGGCGGCGGCCATCAGGATGATGGTCAGCACCGAGGTCCAGTGGATCAGTCCGTTGAAGATCATGCGGCGTCCTCGGCCAGCAGCCACGCAGCGGCCAGACCGGCCAGCGCGCCGCTGGCGACGTACCAGGCGCCGGGCACCAGCAGGTAGGTGCCCGCTGCCACCACCAGGCTGACCAGCCATGGCCGGGCGGCGCGCATGCCTTGCCACATGCCGCGCAGCAACACCAGGAACACGGCGGGGAAGGCCATGTCGAAGCCGTAGGCGTGGATGTCACCGAGCAGTGGGCCGACGATCGCGCCCAGCGCGGTGCACAGCACCCACACGGTGTACAGGCCGGCCGACACGCCGAGGTAGTAGGACAGGCTGAAGCCCAGTGCGCGCCGGCGCGCATCGGCCACGCCCAGTGCCCAGCTTTCATCGCACATGAAGAACAGCGCCGGCAGCACGCGACGGCGCGGCAGGTGCTGCAGCAACGGCGCCAGGCTGGCACCCATCAACAGGTGGCGGCTGTTGACCAGCGCGGTGATCGCTACGATCAGCGCGATGTGTGGCGGCGAAGTCCACAGTTCGACCGCGGCGAATTCAGAGCCACCGGCAAAGTTGAGGCCGGTCATCAGCGGCACTTCCAGCGCCGACAGGCCCTTCTGGGCGGCCTGGGCACCGAGCACCAGGGCGAAAGGAATGAAGCCGATCATCACCGGCACGGCGGCGCGCAGGCCGCGCAGGAATTCGGCGCGCGGTGCGGTGTCGCACGCGGGATCAGGCAGGGGCAGGGTGGTTCGGGCGTCCATGGATCAACAACGGGTGGGGGTGGCCCATGCTAACGGTCCGATCACGAAATCGGGTTGCGTTGATGCCATTGAGTCGACGGAATGTGGAATATCATGCGGTCATCAGCCTGATGGGTGAAATTTCATGCAGTACCAGCTCGACAACCTGGATCGCCGCATCCTCGACGCCCTGCAGCGCGATGGTCGCCTGCAGAACCTGGAGCTTTCGCGACAGGTGGGGCTGTCGCCGTCCGCCTGCCTGCGCCGGGTCCGCCTGCTGGAAGAGGGCGGCTACATCGATCGCTACGTGGCCCTGCTCAACGCGGCGAGGATCGGGCGTGGGTTCACGGTGTTCGTCCGCGTATGGCTGCGCGGCCAGGACGAAGACACCACCAACCACTTCATCAACAGCATCAAGTCCTTCCCGGAAGTGCTTGAATGCCATCTGATGGCGGGCGACTGCGACTTCCTGCTGCGGGTGGCGGTGGCCGACCTTGATGCGTACCGGCAGTTCCAGATACAGCACCTCAACCGGATCGCCGGGGTGCAGAACACCAAGACCGAAATCCCCATGCAGCGGATCAAGCAGACCACTGAACTGCCGGTCTGAACGGCCCGGCGCGTCCCCTGCGCGCCGCCGTCATCGCAATGACACGTGACGCCGCTACGGTTTGACCCGCTTGCCGGCCGTGCGCAGGTCGACCCGCCTGGTCGCACCGCGCTTTGCCGCTGCAGCTGATGTCGCTGCCGAGGGTCATGTGTTCTACGTCAGGGGGCTGAATGGACAGCATGCGATCAGACGTTGGAGGGTGGCGGCCGCCGCCGGGTTGCTGTTCGCCTTCGCTGCCGCCGCACAGGACGACATCCGCGCCTATGACATTCCCGCGCAGCCGCTGGAACAGGCGGTCGAGCGCTTCAGCGTCGTCAGCGGCTGGTCGGTGATGTATCCCGGCGACCTCGGCACGGGCCGCAGCAGCCATCCGCTGCAGGCCAGCCTGCCGCCACTGCAGGCGCTGCAGGTGGTGCTGCAGGATACCGGTGTCGAGGCCGAGCTGATCGGCGCGCAGCGCGTGGTCCTGCGCCGCGCCGCACGCGCCGCTGCCGAGGCCTCTGCGACCGGTGTGGCCAACGACCTCGGGCAGCGTCGCCGCTTCGGTGACCTGCAGCAGCGGCTGCGCACTGCGTTCTGTGGCGACCCTGACCTTGCACCGGGCGCCTATGCGGCGACGCTGCGCTTCCGCATTGCCAACGACGGCCAGGTGCAGGAACCCGAACTGCTTGCCGGCAGCGGCAGCACCCGCCGCGATGCGCGTCTTCTGCAGGCGATGCAGGCGCTGCGGCTGGACGCCGATGCTGCCGCGCTGCCGCAGCCGGTGACCCTGCAGATCCGTCCTTCCAGCGCGGGCCACGACTGTGGCCGGCGCCCGCCCCAACCATGACGTCAAGGAATCGAACATGAGCAACAGCACGGCTGGGGCGGTAGACCTGATGGACCATCTGCTGGGCGCGTACGACGAACTGAAGCGCCGCCTGGTGCGCAAGCTGGGCTCGGAAGAGCTGGCCGGCGACGCGCTGCAGGACACCTGGATGCGCCTGAGCACGCGTCGCGATCGCCTGGACCCGGTACAGAACCCAGCGGCGTACCTGCTGCGCATGGCGATGAACACCGTGATCGACCGCCAGCGCGCCGACCATCGCCTGCTGAGCCTGGAAGAAGTGGATACGTTGATGGACATGGCCGATCCCGGCCCGGGGCCGGCACAGGCGGCCGAGCAGGAGATGGCGCTGGAAGACATGGCCGGCCTGCTGCAGCGGATGCCCGAGCGCCGCCGCCGGATACTGCTGGCGATCCGCGTGGACGGCCTGCAGCAGCGCGATGTGGCCGAGCACCTGGGCGTGTCGTTGCGGCTGGTGCAGCGTGAGCTGAAAGCCGCACAGGATTACCTGGCCGAACGCAGCGGGCAGGGACGGCAGGTGCGGTTCTGAGGCACGGCATCCGTCTACACTTTGACGCCGAGCAGAACCCCGCAGCGTGCGGGGACGGCAAGAGCCCTCATGGACGCTGACGACCAACCGCACCGCCCGCTCGACGCCGTGGAGCACCAGGCCCACGCGTGGGTGGTACGGTTGACCTCGGGCGAAGCCACTGCGGCCGATGCCAGGAAATTCCGCCAATGGTGCGAGGCCGATCCCGGCCATCGGCACGCCTTTGCGCGCGCGAAGCGGCAATGGGAGCAGGTACGCCTGGCCGGTGAGCAGCTGCCTGCCGCTGCGCGCCAGCCGCAGCCTGCAACCCCGGCACAACGCTGGAGCCGGCGTGCATTCCTGGGTGCGGCTGTGGCAGCGCCGGCGAGCCTGGCCGTGGTGGCCGCGCTGCACCCACCGCTGGGCCTGTGGCCTTCGGTGACGGCGATGAC
This sequence comes from Stenotrophomonas sp. MYb57, assembly GCF_002966815.1. Taxonomy (NCBI): domain Bacteria; kingdom Pseudomonadati; phylum Pseudomonadota; class Gammaproteobacteria; order Lysobacterales; family Lysobacteraceae; genus Stenotrophomonas; species Stenotrophomonas sp. MYb57. The sequence continues at coordinate 2,651,746 of NZ_CP023271.1, read as the reverse complement.
CGCCGATTTCCATACCGGTACCGGCGAGCGGCTGCAGATTGCGCCGACGCCGCACCTGAAGATCGAACTGGATACGCAGAGCAGCCTGCGCCGGCGCAGTGATGCCCAGGGGGAAGGCTTCGAACTGGTGCAGGGACAGGCGGCGATCGAGGCCGCGGCGGGAGCGCGCCTGGCGCTGTTCGCCGGGCCGGGTTGCCTGGTGGCCGACGAGGGCGCAGCACGCCTGGATGTGCGCAATACCGATGGCCAGGTGCGCGTGACCTGCCTGCGCGGCAGCGTGCGCATCGAGCATCCGCAAGGTCGCCTGCAGCTGCAGGCCGGCCAGCAGACGGTGTATGACGAGCGCCTCAGTGGCGTGGTGGCCGAAGCCGTGGCGGCCGAAGTCAGCGCCTGGACAGAAGGCATGCTGGTGTTCCGCCGCGCGCCACTGCGTGAGGTGGTGGCCGAGATCAACCGCTACCGGCGCGGCAAGGTGCTGCTGGGCGAATCCGCATTGGCGCGGGCGCCGGTCAGCGGTCGCTTCCGCATTGATGATCCGGATGCCGCACTGGAGCAGCTCGGGCAGACGCTGTCACTCGGCCTGCGTCGCTTTCCCGGTGGAATTGCCGTCTTGGGGTAAGACCCTGGCTGCGCGCGACGCGCACGCCCGCTGCATGCATGGAGAGGCCAAGGATGCGCAACGAGACCATCGGTGTGTTGGATCTGCGCCGCAATCTGTCGGCGCTGCTGGAAACCACCCAGCGGCGGCCGTTGATGGTGCACCGCTATGGCGCGCCGTGGGTATGCGTGGTGTCCGACCCGCAGTGGCGGCAGCAGGCGGTGCTGCTGGAGTTCGAGCCACAGGACCATCCGTTGGCGATGCTGCTGCGGTTGCAGCGGCAGGCGCTGCCACTTTCGGAATCGGGAATGCTGCCTGCTGCTGCATTGGCACGTGCCTTGTTGCTGATGGCCATGCACGGCATCGAGGGTCTGGCGGCACTTCACGATCACGTGCGCTACCACCGGTTGTGGCACTGGTTCGTGGCCGCCAGCGATGCGCAGATGGAGGGATGGCAGCTGCCACTGCTGCAGGCGACGACGGCGGCGCTGCTGGATGACGCGGACGCGATGCACGCGCTGGCGGCATTCGCGCAGCGCAGCGACGTTGCCGTGCTGGCCCGGCGGTGTGGCGGAGAGGCGCCGCGCCTGGACCTGCAAGCCTGCAGGCGGATGACGTTGCGGTGACATTCCCGCGATGCTGCCACGCACTGCTCAACATCGCATTCGTGCTGTCGCTTCGGCTGCCTTGCTGACGTCTTCTGCAGAGTACGACGCTCCCGCGTCGCGGAGCGCAGGCGACGCCGATGAACGACAGTCGCAGGATCAGCATGCTGGAGCTGGACCGCCACCTGAGCCAGTCGCTGGAGCAGGCGCGGCACGCCCCAGTGAATGTGCAGCGCTATGGGCAGCCGTGGGTGTGGATGCTGTCCAGCGATGCCTGGGCCGATGCGGCAAGGTGGTCAGCGCTGGATGTCAGCGGCCATCCGTTGATGCTGCTGCGGCAGGCGCTGGACGCATGCCTGCAGCCGTGGCCTGAAGCGGCCTTGGCCACGCTTGCGCAGGAGAGCGCGGAGGTGCGCATGGTGCAGCGTGCGGTGCTGCTGATCGCGCTGTGCGCCCCTGGCAGCGTGCAGCGCCTGCACGACGATCTTCGCTATCACCAGGTGTACCGGCAATTCATCGGCTTCGATCATGGCATGGCCTGGTCGCCCCTGCAGTGCATGCGCCTGCTGCAGGCGTGTGCCGCGCCACTGCTGCAGCGCTGCGTGGAGGAAACGCTTGCGCGCGTTCCGTCGTCGCTGCTGGACGCTGCCTGCGTGGGGAATGCGCGCCGTGTGGGTGATCGGCTGCAGGAACGGCCGATTTCCGCAGGATGTTTATCGTACTGACACATGCGCCGCTGACCATGGGGCGGCGGTCTCTTCCAGGATGATGAGGGCGGAACAATGGCAATGCAGATGGGTGGTCGCAGGGCTCGGCAGCAGGGCTTCAGCCTGATCGAGATCATGGTGGTGGTGGTCATCATCGGCATTCTGGCTGCACTGATCGTGCCCCGGCTGATGGATCGCCCCGACCAGGCCCGCGTGGTGGCGGCACGCCAGGACATCGCCGCACTGATGCAGGCCATGAAGCTGTACCGGCTGGACAATGGGCGTTACCCCAGTGCCGGGCAGGGGCTGCAGGCGCTGCTGAAACCGCCGCAGGGCAGCGGCGCGATGCCGGTCACGCCGTACCTCGACCGCCTGCCGGATGACCCGTGGGGGCACCCCTACCAGTACCAGAACCCCGGCACGCACGGCGATATCGACGTGTTCTCGCTGGGGGCCGACAGCAAGCCCGGCGGTGAGGCCGGCAACGCGGACATCGGTTCCTGGCAGCTGTGAGGCCGGACAATGGCACGCCGGAACATTCCAGGTGCGTTTGCCCGCCAGCAGGGCATGGCGGTGATCGTGGCGATGCTGGTGGTGGCACTGGTGGCGGTGATCGCCACTGCGCTGCTGACCCGCCAGTCGGCACAGCTGCGTGCGGTACGCAGCGACCAGCTGCGCATGCAGGTACGCATGGCGGTGGACGCCACGCTGGAACGCGCGGCGCAGCAGTTGCGTGACGACGCGCGCGAGCAGTTGACTACCGTTGGCAACGGGCGCTGGGCGCTGCCGGTGCAGCTGCAGGCGCCGCTGCCGGTGCACCTGCAGCTGGTGGACGCGCAGTCGAGGTTCAACCTGCGCACGCTGCTGGCTGACGGCCAGCCTGCCGCAGAGGCACTGCGTGCGTTCACTTCGCTGTGTGTGGGGCAGGGGCTGCCCCGCGCGGCCTGTGCCAGCGCCGCAACGCAGGTCCAGTCGCGCCTGCGCGATGGCGATCGGCAGGCGCGGGCACCGTTGCCGCGTGAGTCGCTGATCGAGCAGGTGCTGGCAGGCGCCGATCCGGTGGCGATACAGGCACTGGCGCGGCGTACGGTGGTGCTGCCAGCGCAGACCCTGGTCAACGCCAATACAGGTGATATCGCCGTACTGCAGGCGGTTGCACCGGGGGTGGATGCCGGGCGCCTGCAGGCGCTGCTGGGCGAGCGCGATCGTGGCCACTGGCTGCTCAACCGCGGTGACATCGCCAACCGGCTGCAGCTGAGCAACGAACAGATGGCGCTGATGCCGCTGGGTATCCACAGCGAGTGGTTCCTGGCGGTTGGGCAGGTACAGGCAGACGGCGCATCGGTGGATTTCCGCGCGTTGATCTGGCGCGAGTTCCGCGACGACAGCGTGCGTGTGCAACGGGTATGGACAAGGATCGGTGCATGAGCCTGCAGCTGAGAGTGCGCCTGCCGGCGCTGGAACGATTGGATGGGGACAGCGCGGTTGAGTGGGCGCAGCTGCACAAGGACCGCGTGCTGGCCACGGGCAGCGACCCTCTGTCGACGCTGGGCCAGCGCTTTCCGCAGGCGAGGGTGCATGCGAGCCTTGACCCGCAGGACCTGATCCTGCTTGAGCTGCAGCTGCCGCCGCTGCCCGGGCGACGCCTGCAGGCGGCCCTGCAGGGTGAAGTGGAAGCGATGCTGCTGGATGATCTGCAGGAGGTGGCGCTGGGCCATGGCACCCAGGCGGCCGATGGCACGGTGGCGGTGGCGTGGCTTGGCCTGCAGGCGATTGCGCGCGTACAGCAGCAGTTGCACGAGTGCGGGCTGCAGTTGCAGGCGCTGCACCCAACGCCCTTGCTGCTGCCGTGGGCGGTCGGGCAGGCCACCCTGCAGCTGTGTGGTGAGCAGGTACTGGTCCGCTGTGGCCGTGATCGTGGCTTCGTGCAGTGGTGCGGTGGGCGTGACCTGGCCTCGGTGATGCAGGTGCTGGCCGTGCGCCTGCAGCAGGCCGGGGTGCAGGCAGTGCAGTGGATCGATGCCGTGCCGCCCGCTTGGGCCGAGCGTCTGCCGGCCAGCGTGCTGACGCAGGCGGTGCAGTGCAGCGGTCCGCTGCCTGGCTGGTCACTGCCGTTGCCGGCCTCGGGTGCGGGTGCGCCACGCGTGGCCATCGGTCTTGCGCTGGCGGCGGCGGTGCTGGCTGCACTGGGCCTGCAACTGCAGGTGTCGCGCTGGCACAGCGAGGGTGAAGCCCTGCAGCATGACATGGCGCGGCAGTTCAGCACGCACTTCCCCGAGATCGACGATGTGGTCGATCCGGTGGTGCAGGCACGGCGGGCACTGGCGGCGCCGGCAGCGCCACGGGCACTTCCTGCCGTGCAGCAGCAGGTTGCCGGCGTGCTGCAGGCCATCCCCGAGTTGGCTGGCCAGGTCCGCAGCCTGCGCTATCAACCGGGCCAGATGGAATTGGAACTGGACGCTGACGCGCAGGTGTTGGCCGAGGACGCGCAACGGCTGGAGCGCTGGCAGCAGGCGATGCAGGCACAAGGGCTGCAGCTTGCGCACGAAGCCGGTGGCCGCTTGCGGATCAGCCGCGGGACTGCTCCGTGACCGCATCGGAACTACGGCCGGCGGGCTTCGTGCGCGGACTGTCGCAGCGTTGGCAGCGGCTGGCGGCGCGCGAGCGCGCGATGCTGCTGTTGATGGCTGTGGCGATAGCGGCGGCCGCACTGTGGCTGGGCTGGCTGCAGCCGCTGCTTAAGCAGCGCAGCCATTGGCAGGCTGAGCTTCCACGGCTGCAGGCGCAGGCGGCTGCACTTGCACCGCTGCTGCGCGCCCGTGAACAGCAGCAGGCGCAAGGCCGGCGGCCGACACTTGCAGGCCTGCGCCAACAGATCACCGCTGCCGGCCTGGCGGGCAGCCTGCATATCGAAACGCGCGACGGGCGCTGGCACCTGCAGGTGCGCAGTGTGCCCGCCGATGCGCTCTGGAACTGGCTGCTGCCCTTGCTGGCCGACCCGGCCATCGAACTGCAGCAACTGCAACTGCAACGAACAGGGGACGCGAACATGCCGGCGGCACGGATTTCCGGAAACATCGTGATGGTCGCCCATGGCGGTGGCCATCCATGAAGGCGATGCGCAGCCTGGGCTGCAGCGCGGCATTGGCACTGGTGGTGGGCCTAGCCCATCTTCCGGCGCCGGTGCAGGCGCAGGACGCCAATGGCGAACCGGTGCAGCTGAACCTGGTGGACACCGATATCGGTGGGGTGCTGCGCATGGCGGCACGCTTCACCGGCCGCCAGTTCCTGGTCGACCCCCGGGTGAGCGGCAAGATGACCGTGGTCTCCGATGGGCCGGTCAGCCGCGTGCAGGCTTACCAGCTGCTGCTGGGTGCATTGCGCATGCGCGGTTTTGCCGTGGTTGAAAGCGGGGGCGTCAGCCGGGTGGTGCCGCAGGCCGATGCCAAGCTGCTGGGCGGCCGCGTTGGTGCCGGTGGCGCGGGCGGCGAAATAGCCACGCGCACGTTTTCCCTGCGCTACGAGAGTGCCGCGGCGCTGGTGGCGGTGCTGCGGCCGATGATCACCGCGGACAATCCGATCACCGCCAACCCCGGCAACAACACGCTGGTCATCACCGACTACGCCGACAACCTGGAGCGCATCGCGCGGGTCATCGCCAGCGTGGATACACCGGCCGGCATGGACACCGACGTGGTGAAGCTGCAGCAGGGCATTGCCGTGGACGTGGCGGCGATGGTCGCACCGCTGCTGGATGCGCAGGGCGCGGAGCCGGCGCAGAAGGTGGTGGTGATGGCCGACCCGCGCAGCAACAGCGTGCTGCTGCGTTCCAGCAGCCCGGGCCGCACGCGCCTGGCGCGGCAGCTGGTGGAGAAGCTGGACAAGGCCCAGGACGAGTCCGGCAACCTGCATGTGGTGTACCTGCGCAACGCCCAGGCCACCCAGCTGGCCGGGGTGCTGCGGGGCGTGGTGGCAGGGCAGAGCGATGCGCCGGCAATGGGCAGCAGCGACGGCATCACTGCATTGCCGGGCGAGACCAGCCGCAATGCCAGCCCGCCGGCGCAGCCTGCACAGGGCAAGAACAAAGGGAATGCGCTGGAATCGCCGCGGCTTGATCCCGGCCGTCGCGAACCGACCGATGCCGGCAGCACCGGCTTCAGCCAGAACGGCATTTCGGTGCAGGCCGACATCGCCACCAACACCTTGCTGATCTCTGCCCCGGAGCCGGTGTACCGCAACCTGCGGCGGGTGATCGACCAGCTGGACCAGCGTCGGGCGCAGGTGCTGGTGGAGAGCCTGATCGTGGAGATCAACCAGACCGACGCCGCCGAGCTGGGCGTGCAATGGATGCTGGGCAACGGCCGCAGCTTCGGTGGCACCCATTTCGGCGGCACCACCGGTGGTAGTGGGCTGAACACCACCGCGCGCACCACGCTCGACGTGCTGCCGAAGGACGGGCTGAACATCGGCGTGATCGACGGCACGATCAACCTGCCGGGCGTGGGCCAGATCCTCAACATGAAGGCGCTGGCCAACGCACTGCAGAGCAAAGGCGGCGCCAACATCCTCTCCACGCCGAACCTGATGACGCTGGACAACGAGGCGGCCAGCATCATGGTCGGGCAGACCGTACCCTTCGTCAGTGGCCGCTATGTGACCGATGGCGGTGGTGGCAGCAACAACCCGTTCCAGACCATCGAACGCGAGGACGTGGGCCTGAAGCTGCGGGTGCGCCCGCAGATTTCCGAGGGCGGCACGGTGAAGCTGGACATCTACCAGGAAGTCAGCAGCATCGATGCGCAGAGCTCGGGCAGCGCCGGCATCATCACCAACAAACGCGCCCTGGATACCAGCGTGCTGCTGGACGATGGCCAGATCATGGTGCTCGGTGGGCTGCTGGAAGACAGCGTCAGTCATGGCCGTGATGCGGTGCCGGGCCTGGGCAAGATTCCAGTGCTGGGCGCACTGTTCCGCAGCGATACGCGCAAGCGGGCCAAGACCAACCTGATGGTGTTCCTGCGCCCGCACGTGGTGCGCGACCCGGCCGCCGGACAGCGCCTGACCCGCGACCGCTACGACTACATGCGCAACGCCCAGGCCGCTGCACAGCCGGTACAGAGCTGGGCGTTGCCGGCACTGTCGGCACCGCAGCTGCCGCCGCAGGACCTGTCGGTGCTGGGCCAGGGCAATGCACGCGATGGCCAGGGCCAGCCGCCGCAGAACGGCAGCCTTGCGGCGTTGTATCCGGCCAGCGAGGGCACTGTGCAGGTGGTGCAGTTCGCGCAGGGGCTGGATGCAGCGCGTGCCACGCAGGCCGTGGCACAGGTGCGCGCGCTTGGCCTGCAGGCCTATGCCGAAACCACGCCGGGCGAAACCGGACAGCGACTGCGGGTGCGGGTAGCACGCGACCCGGCCACGCTCGACCCGGCGCTGCAGCAGCTGCGCGGGCTGGGCTACACCCCGGAACTGGTCATCGGCCCATGAGCATGGCCACGCCGCCGCCAGCGCTGCCGTATGCCTGGGTGCGCAACCACGGCGTGATGCTGGCCGAAGCAGGCGGCGCGCCGGTCCTGCTGGGAACTGCCGAGACCGCCGCCTGGGCGGTGGCCGAACTGCGCCGCCGGCACGGGCCGCTGCCGTTCCAGGTGCTGGATGCGGCGGCCTGGCAGCAGCGGTTGGGCGAGCAGTATCGTGACGGTGGCGATGCCGCTGCACTGGTCGGCGCGGCCGAAAGTGAAGTCGATCTCGACCGGCTGATGCAGGACATGCCCGAGGTGACCGATCTGCTGGATGCACAGGACGACGCGCCGGTGATCCGCATGATCAACGCCCTGCTGGCACAGGCCGCGCGTGACGGTGCAAGCGATCTGCACATCGAACCTTTCGAAACCCATTCGGTGGTGCGCTACCGCGTCGATGGCACCCTGCGTGACATGGTGCAGCCACGACGTGCGTTGCACGCGGCGCTGGTCTCGCGCATCAAGATCATGGCCCACCTGGATATCGCCGAGAAGCGCCTGCCGCAGGATGGGCGCATTGCGATCCGCGTGGGGGGCCGGCCGCTGGATATCCGCGTCTCCACCGTGCCCACCGGGCACGGCGAACGGGCGGTGCTGCGCCTGCTGGAAAAGGATGCCGGGCGGTTGCAGCTGCAACGCCTCGGCATGGCCGACGATACGCTGGCCACCTTCACCGGATTGATCCGCCAGCCGCATGGCATCGTGCTGGTGACCGGGCCGACCGGCAGTGGCAAGACCACATCGCTGTATGCGGCACTGGGGCAGCTCGACAGCAGCACCAGCAACATCCTCACGGTGGAAGACCCGGTGGAGTACGACTTTGCCGGTATCGGCCAGATCCAGGTCAACGCGCGCATCGGCATGAGTTTCGGTACCGCGTTGCGTGCGATCCTGCGCCAGGATCCGGACACCATCATGATCGGTGAGATCCGTGACCTGGAAACGGCGCAGATCGCGGTGCAGTCGTCGCTGACCGGTCACGGCGTGCTGGCATCGCTGCATACCAACGATGCGATTTCGGCGGTGACCCGACTGGCGGACATGGGCGTGGAACCTTTCCTGCTGGCCTCATCGTTGCGTGGCGTGCTGGCGCAGCGGCTGGTGCGCAGGCTGTGCCTGCAGTGCCGGCGTGCCGAAGTGGATGCCGAGGGCCGCACCGTGTGGCGGGCCGTAGGCTGCCCCGCCTGTGCGAACAGCGGCTACCGCGGGCGCACCGGTATCCACGAACTGTTCGTGGTGGATGAGCGCGTGCGGGCACTGATCCATGAAGGGCAGGGCGAACCTGCGCTGCGCGAGGCCGCGCGGCGCGCCGGCATGCGCACCCTGCGCCAGGACGGGCAGCGCTGGGTCGACAGCGGGGTGACTACGCTGGAGGAGATCCTGCGCGTGACCGGCGACGACTGAGGCGCGCATGGCACTGTTCGACTACCAGGCCGCCAACGCACAGGGGCGCATCGAGAAGGGGCAGCTGGACGCCGACAACGCGCGCGGCGTGCGCCAGCAACTGCGCGGGCGTGGGCTGACACCGGTACAGGTATCAGCCGCACGAAGTTCCGGCAGTGGCTGGGGCACGCGCAGACTATCGGCCAGCGAACTGGCCTGGGCCACGCGGCAACTTGCCAGCCTGCTGGCCGCCAGCCTGCCGCTGGAAAGCGCATTGAGCGCCGTGATCGAACAGGCCGAACGCCCGCACGTTGCGCAGGCACTCACTGCGGTGCGTGCCGATGTGCGCGCCGGCCAACGTTTGACCGTGGCGCTGGCGGCGCGGCCGCGCGACTTTCCCGCGATCTATCGTGCCCTGGTGGGTGCCGGCGAGGATTCCGGCGATCTGGCGCGGGTGATGGAGCGCCTGGCCGACTACATCGAAGAGCGCAACGCGCTGCAGGCGAAGGTGCTGACGGCGTTCATCTACCCGGCGGCGATCAGCCTGGTGTCGGTGGCGATCGTGATCTTCCTGCTCAGCTACGTGGTACCCCAGGTAGTGACTGCGTTCGTGCAGGCGCGGCAGACGTTGCCGATGCTGACCCAGGTGATGCTGGCGGCCAGTGCGTTCGTGCGCGCGTGGGGTGCATGGACGGGGATCGGTATCGGCGCGCTGGTGGTCGGCTGGCGGCTGGCCCTGCGGCGGCCGGAGCTGCGCCTGCGCTGGGACAGCCTGCTGCTGCGCGTACCGATGGTGGGCCGCTTCGTGCTGGGCGTGAACAGCGCACGCTTCGCATCGACACTGGCGATCCTGCTTGATGCCGGTGTGCCCTTGCTGCGTGCACTGGACGCCGCACGACAGACACTGGGCAACGCGCTGCTGGCGCGCTGTGCCGATGATGTGGCCGCACGCGTGCGCGAAGGTACTTCGCTTGGCGCTGCGCTGAAGGTGCAGAAAGTGTATCCGCCGATCCTGGTGCATCTGGTGGCCAGTGGCGAGAAGACCGGTTCATTGGCATCGTTGCTCGACCGCGCTGCACAGACCATCTCGCGCGAGATCGAACGCCGCGCGATGGCACTCACTGCATTGCTGGAGCCCACGATGATCCTGGTGATGGGGGGCGTGGTGCTGACCATCGTGCTGGCCGTGCTGATGCCGATCATGGAAATGAACCAGCTGGTGCAGTGATGCGCGAAGCGCATCACGGGTAGCGACGGGCCATGCCCGGCGAGCGCGCAGCGCGGCAGGCGTTCGATTCTCCACACAATCCTCCACACCTTTTCTCGATCTTCCACAGGTTTCTTAAGCGGCCTGTCATCGGCGGCGACCAGCATGTCCCTGTCGCCGCAGAGTGGGCTGGGAGGCCCTCGGCGGCAGCAGGCGTGTAGTGACCGTTCCTCCCTTGGTGTTTCACCTTCGCAGTAAACCCTTCAGGAGAAGATCATGACCAAGTACAAGACCCTGGCCGCGCTGGTTGCTACCGCGCTGCTCGCCACTGCTGGTGCCGCGTCGGCCCAGACCGCTGTCACCGGCGGCGGCGCTTCGCTGCCGGCCGACCTCTACAAGGGCCAGGCCGACAGCATCCTGCCGGCCAACTTCAGCTACGCCGTGACCGGTTCGGGCACCGGCAAGAAGGCCTTCCTGGAAAACAACTCGGCGCTGTTCTCGACCACCGGTACCGTGCATTTCGCCGGCAGCGACTCGGTGCTGAGCAGCACCGAGCTGAGCACCTACAACAGCACCTACAACGTGGCTGGCGATGCCAACCGCTTCGGCGCGCTGGTGCAGATCCCGTCGGTCGCCACCTCGGTCACCATCCCGTTCAACAAGGCCGGTTCGGCGGTTGATCTGTCGGTTACCCAGATCTGCGGCATCTTCTCCGGCAAGATCAATGACTGGAGCCAGCTGGCTGGTTCGGGCCGTACCGGTGCCCTGCAGGTTGTCTACCGTGGCGAGAGCAGCGGTACCAGCGAGCTGCTGGCCCGCTTCCTGACCAGCGCCTGCCAGCCGGCGGACGTCTCCGGCACCACCCTGAAGCTGACCAACGGCGTGCCGGCGTTCTCGGTGCAGTCGACCTTCGCCAACCTGTTCACCACCGTGCCGTCGAACTTCATCGCCGCGCCGGCCACCGGTGGCACCTCGCTGTACAACGCGGTGTACGCCGTTGACGGCCGCATCGGCTACGTTGGCCCGGACGTCATCCCGAGCCTGACCGATGCCACCAAGGTGGCCAAGGTCAAGTCCTTCTCGCCGGATGAAGTGAGCGTGCAGGCGACCCTGGAAACCGCCGCTCCGCCGACCGGCGCCGCTGCTGAAAATCCCGCCAACTGGGTGCCGGTGTTCGGCAACCCGAGCGCGGGCTACCCGATCGCTGGCTACACCAACTTCGTGTTCGGCCAGTGCTACAAGAACGCCACTGTCGGCGCCAACGTCCGTGGCTTCCTGACCCGCCATTACGGCAGTGTCGTGGTCGCCGGCGTCGAGCAGGGCCCGAACGATGCGGCCATCCGCGCGCACAAGTTCATCCCGCTGACCAAGGCCTGGCGTGATGCGGTCCGTGCCCGCTTCGCGACTGCCAGCAATGCTGGCGCCGTGAACAACCCGAGCACCTGCGCCAGCATCGGCCGTCCGCTGTAACTGTCTGCAAGGCGACACCTGCTGATCGAAGCGCCGGCCGAAATGCCGGCGCTTTCCTTCGTGGTGGCACCGCATCCGCGCTGAGCTGTCGTCTTCACGCCGCGGCCACCGTCTATCAGGTGCAGGGCATGCGTTACGCAGGCCCCCCTTCGTACTCGCCGCGGCCGACGCGGCCCATCAGGTTGACGAGGTCCCCGATGTCGCACCCGCATTCGCCCGCCGCCCGTTTCTCCGCCTCCCTCTGGCGCAGCCACCCGATGGCCTGGGCCGTGGCCGTGGCGCTGGGCAGCGTGGTCGCTCCTGCCAGCCAGGCGCAGCAGGCCTTCAGCCCCGGCTGGTTCGCCGACCGCGGCGCCGCCCAAGGTGCGGCAGCGCAGAGTGGCCGTATGCCCAATGGCGCGCCGATCCAGTTCCAGCTGCCTGCACAACAGCAGGATGCGGCGCGACAGAAGCTGCAGCAGTCGATCGACAACCTCGGCACGGCCGCGCAGGCCATCGCATTGCAGCAGCGCATGCAGGAGCAGGCCCGGCAGGCGCGACGGGAGGCGGGCTTCGTGGTGGCCGATGGGCTGGGCAAGGATGGCCTGAAGGTGGACGAGAATCCGCTGACCCGTGGCTGGATCAATGCCCGCGAAGCGACCCAGTCGCTGGGCGCCGACGGCCGGGTGCAGGTCAGCATCGAGCAGACCGCCGACCACGCGATCCTGAACTGGGAAACCTTCAACATCGGTGGCAACACCACGCTGAACTTCCTGCAGAACGCTGACTGGGCCGTGTTGAACCGGGTCAATGATCCGGCCGCAAGGCCCAGTCAGATTCTCGGCCAGCTGAAGGCCAATGGCACGGTGTTCGTTGCCAACCGCAATGGCGTGGTGTTCGGCAACAACAGCCAGGTCAACGTCCGCAACCTGGTGGCTGCTGCAGCACGTATCAGCGACGCGCAGTTCCGTGACAACGGTCTGTACAGCGTTGATGCGAACACGTCCGCCCTGACCGATGCGGTGGGCAAGATCATGGTTGAACGTGGTGCGCGCATCACCACGCATGAGCCCACCAGCGCAACGCGCGGCGGAGGCTATGTGCTGCTGGCCGGCCACAGCGTGGAGAATGCGGGCCAGATCGAAACCCGGAGGGGCCAGACCCAGCTGGCGGCCGGCGACAGCTTCGTGATCCGCCGCGGCGTGGGCACGGCGCAGAACACGGCTTCGACCACGCGGGGCAATGAGATCGCGCCGCGCTTCGCCACCGACAGCACGGCCGGCAGCGTTCGCAACAGCGGTCTGATCCAGGCGCGCGAGGGCGACGTCACTCTTGCCGGCCGCACGGTCGAACAGGCCGGCGTGGCGGTGGCCACAACGACGTTGAACCAGCGCGGCACCGTGCATCTGCTGAGTTCGTCCTCCGACAGCAAGGGCAGCGTGACCCTGGCCACGGGTTCGACGACGGCAGTGCTGATCGAAGATGATGGCAAGAGCACCGCGCTTGACAGCCAGCGCGACGCCCTCATCAGGGAATCGGCCGAGCAGGACAAGCTTCGTGCCGCCAGCAACAGTGGCACCTTCGACAATCTCTCGCGGCTGCAGGACCGCCGGGAGCAATCACGCATCGAAGTCGTCTCCGGCGGCGATGTGAACTTCCAGGCCGGCTCGCTGGCGGTGGCCACCGGCGGCCAGGTGATCGCCGAGGCCAGCCGGCGCAGCTACCTGGATGATGGCGCGCGCGTGGACGTCTCCGGTGCGGTGGGCGTGCAGGTGGCGATGGAGAGCAACAACGTCAAGGTGAAGGTGCAGGGCAACGAGCTGCGCGATTCGCCGGACAACCGTGACAGCGGCAAGCTGATCAGCAGCGAGGTGTGGATCGACCGCCGCCAGTTGATCGAAGTTGCCGCCGGTACCGGTGGCTATGAAGGTACGCGCTGGTATGCCGGCGGCGGCCTGCTGGAAGTGGGTGGCTACCTGGACAATCAGGGGCATTCGATCAGCGAATGGGCGGCGCAGGGCGGCACCGTCCAGCTGGCAGGCAGGGAAGTGGTCAGCCACGCCGGTTCGCGCATCAATCTGGCCGGTGGCAGCCTGGATGTGCAGTCCGGCGTGGTCCAGCAGAGCTGGCTGCGTGGGCGCGATGGCCAGTTGTACCGGCTTGACGATGCGCCGGCGGAGATGCTGTACGACGGTCTGTACCAGGGCTACGAACTGAAGCAGGAGCGTTGGGGGGTCACCGAATCCTTCCGCAATCCACTGGTTGCCCCTGGCCAGCGCTTCGACAATGGCTACACCGTGGGACGCGACGCCGGCCGCCTGTTGATCTCGGCGCCCACGGCCGTCCTGCAGGGCCAGGTGGATACGGTGGCCTTCCAGGGCGTGCAGCAGGCGCGCCGCCCAGACCAGGGGCAGGACGGGTACGCGCAGGCGCAGACGGCGGCGGCCCGCAACGGCCAGCTTTGGCTTGGGCGTTTCGACAACACCGGGCGCAGTGCAGTGTTCGATTCGCAGGTCCGCATCGGAGAGCTCCAGGCCGACACCCGGCCGTGGACGCTGCAGGCGCCGATCGGGGAGGCACAGCGCAATACCGTGTGGTTGGACAGTGAGGTCCTGAGCGCCCAGCGTTGGGGGCAGGTGGACCTCGCTTCGGCCGGCCGCATCGATCTGAACGGCACGCTCAGGTTGCAGGAGGGCGGCCGGCTTGGCCTTGCCGCAAGTCGCGTCAGCCTCGGCGGAACGGTGCAGATTGCCGGCGGCCAGGTGGAGGCCGGCAACCTGCTTCTGGTGCTCGGCAGGCCGACGGCCCTGCTGTCCTCCGGGCGCGGCGCGCTCGATGTTGCGGCGGGCGCGCGGATCGATCTTGGCGGCGGCTGGAGCAACGCGCTTGCCGCGCCGGAAGGCGGTGCCGCACAGGCGTGGATCGACGGTGGACAGCTGCGCTTCAACGGCAGCCACGACATCAACGTGGGCGAGGGTGCACGGATTTCGGTGGATGCCGGTGGTGTCATCGATGCCAATGGCAAGGGGCGCGTGGGCAAGGGGGGCAGTGTCAGCCTGCTCGCGGCCAGCACCGAGGTCGCCACCGACGGCAGTGGCCGGCTGCGTATCGGCAAGGACGCACGCTTCAGCGCGCTCGGCAATGGCAGCGGCAACTTCACTTTGGCAACAGGCGGTGCGGTGGCCATCGGCGCGCGTGGCACGGATGCATCGGCGGCGTCGCTGCACTTGCAGGAAGCGCTGTTCAAGAGTGGCTTTGCCGGCTATGACATCGCCGGCCACAACGGCTTGACGGTTGAAGAGGGTACCCAGCTGCAGGTGGAACGACCGGCGCTGCGGCTGGCCGAGGGCGCACAGCAGGCACTGGCCCGCGAGCAGGGTGTGCAGGCCTGGACGCCATCGTTGTATGAGGCCGATCCAGCCAGCGGACGCGTGTCGCAGCGTGGCGGCGCCAGCCTGACGCTGCGCGCCGGGCATCTGTTGTCCACGGCCGACCTGCGCGTTGGCAAGGGGGCCAGGATCGAGGTCGACCCGGGCCAGTCGATCGAACTGTTCAGCGCCGGCAACCTGACTGTGGCCGGTAGTCTGAAGGCGGCCGGCGGGCGCATCCGTCTGGACGAGGCATTCGATCCGTCGGGCGTACGCGGCGATGCACGCCGCGAGCGCCAGTGGACGATCGCCGATGGCGCACTGCTTGACGTGAGTGGCGATACCGCTTCCCTGCCCGACGCGCGCAGGGCGTTGCGCGGGCAGGTGCGCAAGGGCGGAACCATCGAGATCGGGGGGGCGCTGGACTGGGAAGACCAGGACAACGTGCGCCACCTGCCGCCCGATACCTTCGTGGTGGTGGAGCGCGGTGCACGGCTGGATGCGTCCGGTGCTTCGGCGCTGCTCGATATCGATGGCAGCGGGCGTACCCGGGTCGACAGCGATGGCGGCAGCATCGTGCTGCGTGCGGGCAATGCCCTGTACCTGCACGGCGAACTGGATGCAGCGGCGGGCGGCGACGGTGCGCGCGGTGGCACCCTTGGTGTTGCCTTCGGTGGCGGCACCTACGGCAGAACGGCAGACGGTAAGGAGGTGCTGGCGCCGCGGGTGATCTCGCTGACCCAGCACGCCGCGCAGACGGCGAGCCTGCCTGCACGCCTTGAATACGGCCATGCGGCACTGTCGGTGGAGCAGGTCGAGGCCGGTGGTTTCGATCATCTGGCCCTGTTTGGCGATATCCGCGCCCAGGGAGATGTCAATCTGCGCATGGACCAGAGCCTGCGCCTGCAGGGCGTGAACGAGCGTTACCTAGGCTTCGTCCCGGGCAACAGCGCGGGCAGCCGCCTGCAACTGGCCGCGCCGTATGTCCGCCTTGCGCAGGGGCGCTGGTGGCAGCCGGCCGGGGAAGGCACGCTGCGCCCGCTGGAGGCACCGTTCGATACCGGTCGGCAGCATCGCCTGGAGGTGGACGCCGATCTGATCGACCTGCGCGACGTCACCTGGCTGGCCGGCTTTGATCAGGTCGGGCTGCGCAGCAGCGGCGACATCCGCATGCTGGCGCCAGTCGCCAGCACTTCACGAATCTCCACGCTGGCAAGCCCGGGTTCGATCGATATCAGCGCCGCACGCCTGTACCCTGCGGCCAGGGCCCAGGGACGCATCGTGGCCGGCGTTCCCGACATCGGTCCCTCGGGCGTGCCGTCCTGGCAGAACCCCGACGCCGTGCTGCGCATCCATGGCATTGCGGGCGGCGCGCAGCCGGCACCGGATTCTGCGTTCGGCAGCCTGGAGCTGGTGGCGGCAACGGTGATGCAGGGCGGCACGGTGCAGGCGCCGTGGGGCCGCGTGCAGCTGGGCGGCAACGAGTTCAACTCGAATCGTGCCAGCCGTGTCGATCTGCTTGCCGGCAGCGTGACCTCCATCAGTGGCGCCGGGCTGGCGCTGCCCTTTGGCGGCACCGTGGACGGTGTGAGCTGGCGCCGCAACGGTGCCGACTTCGATGTACTGGGCCCCGGCTCGATCAGCATCCCGATCGGTATCGACATCGTGGCCAATGCCTTCAGTGGCGCGGCGGGCAGCGTGCTGGATGTGTCCGGCGGAGGCGAGCTGTCCGGTGCCGCGTTCGTGGCAGGGCGCGGTGGCTCGGTGGACATCCTGCGGCATGCGCTGGCGGATGCGAACCCGCGCTACCGCTTCAGCGGCAGTGACAATGCGGTCTACGCGATCATGCCGGGACGCTCGGGCACGCAGGCGCCGCTGGGCACCGCTGACGGCAGTGCCGATCCGCGCGTTGGCCAACAGATCGTCATAACCGCCGGCGTTCCCGGCCTTCCGGCGGGAACCTACACATTGCTGCCGGCCAGCTACGCCCTGCAGAAGGGCGCATTCCGCGTCGAAGTTGGCGCCGAAAGCGCCGTCGGCAGCCGCCAGCCAGTGGCGACCGGCACTGGCTCCTGGCGCGTCAGTGGACACCAGGCGCAGAGCCTGGGCGGTGGTGTCTCACCGCTGCTCACCGATCTGGTGCTGACGCCGGCGGAGGTGGTGCGCCGCCATGCCAGCTACAACGAGACCTCCTACAGCGCGTTCGTGCAGGGCGTGGCCGAGCGGCGTGGCGAAGCGCTGCGCTGGCGGCCGACCGACGCCGGCAACCTCAACCTGGTGTTTGGCGACGGCGCAGGACGTTCGGCCGTGCCGGCCGCGATCTTCCAGGGCCTGTCCCATTTCAACGCCGGCAGCAATGACGGGCGCGGCGGCACGCTTTCGGTCAACCTGCGCACCTCCGATGGCGCGGTGCTGGAGATTGCCACCGAAGGCGACAGCGCCGGCAGCGGCAGCGGCAGCGGTGCAACCATCTTCGACTCCGCGCTCAATGCGTTCCGCCCGGAAACGATGTTGATTGGCGGCGTGCTGCGACGTGACGCGACGACCTATTCGCTGGAAGGCAGCGCGCAGCACATCGTGGTGCGCAACGGCGTCACCCTGACGGCGCAGGAGGTGCTGCTGTCGGCCGCCTTCGGAGGCAAGGGGATCCTGATCGAGCAGGGCGCTGCGATCGACACCTTGACCGGGGCCGATCCGTTGCGAGTTGCGCAGCCCACGGCGCCCTACCTGGTGTCGGGCGGCCTGCTTGCCGTGTCCAACCAGCGCCTGACGGCGCTCAGTGCACAGGGCGGAGGCGCCGCAGGTCCGGTGGCGATCGACATCGGCGGATGCGTGGTGGACTGCAATGGCCAGACCCGGTTGCTGTCGGCAGGCAGCATCAATGTGGTCACCGACGGCGCCCTGAACATTGGTGATTCGGTGAGCTACGGCACGCGCCAGCTCGGCCTGGGCATGTCGGCGCTCAATCTCGGCAGCGCCGAGGCCATTGCGGCGGCATCGGCGGCCGGCGGCCTGCCGGTCGGCATGACCATGAACCAGGAGGTGTTGCAGCGATTGCTGCGCGGAAACACCGCTACCGGCGCGCCGGCGCTGGAAGCCCTCAACCTGACCGCGCGCGATGCCATCAACGTGTTCGGCAGCGTGGACCTGGATACCCGTGAGGGCGCAACCGGACGCAGCAGCCTGCGCAGCCTGGTGCTGGGCGCACCGGCCATTCACGGTTACGGCACCGCGACCGATCGCGCGCGCATCTTCGCCGATACGCTGGTCTGGGACGGTACGCTGGCCGGCACCACATTGCCCGGCGGAGAGCAGACCCAGCCGGCCGGCGAGGCGATGCTGGGCCGGCTTGGCCAAGGACAGCTGGAAATCAATACACGGGTGCTGGAGTTGGGACGTGCGCCCCTCACCCGGCCCAGCTCGTCGGTGGCCGCGGATCGCCAGGTGCTCGGCTTCGCCGGCGTTACCCTGGCAGCATCGGATCGCATGTTGTTCTCCGGCAAGGGCAGTCTGGATGTCTTCCAGCGGCAGGGCGATTACGTGGCAGGCAGCGGATGGCAGTTCAGCGGCGGCGCGCTGGATATCGTTACCCCGCTGCTGACCGGCAGTGCGGGCGCGCAGCTGGCAATCCGCAATGGCGGTACGGTGCAGTTGCGCGGTGCTGCGGCAACCGCGGGCAGCGATGCGTTGGGTGCGGAGTTGTCCATCACGACCGAACGCGTTGTGATCGACAGCCGGGTGGCGCTGGCGTCCGGCCGGTTCGAAGCCAATGCCCGCCAGGGCGTGGCGCTTGGCAGCAATGCAGTGCTGGACATGGCGGGGCGGAAGGTCAGCCTGTTCGACGTGGACAAGTACAGTTGGGGCGGCGACGTAGCGCTGTCGAGCCGTGACGGTGACATCGTTGCCGACGCGGCGTCGCGCATCGATCTTTCCGCCCGCAACAACCGCGGCGGCCGCTTGACGGTCGCTGCGCTGGGCGCGCAGGGCGGCCGTGTGGATCTGGCAGGCACGTTGCTTGGCGGAGCCAGCGGCCGCTACGACGCCGGTGGCACTGAAGTGCCCTACGACGGCGGCGAGATGGTAGTGCGTGCCCGCCAGTTGCAGGACTTCTCCGGCCTGAACACCCGGCTTACCGCCGGTGGCATTACCGGTGGCCGGACTTTTCAGTTGAGTGAAGGCGACCTGCTGATCGGCGATGAAGTGAAGGCCCGCAACGTTGATGTCAGCGTCGATGGCGGCAGCCTGCAGGTCAATGGTCGCATCGATGCCAGCGGTGAACAGGTTGGCAGCATCCGCCTGTCCGCCCGCGATGTGCTGCGTATCGACGGAACATTGGACGCGCATGGCAGCGCCTTGCGCGTCGATAGTTACGGCAAGATCATCGACAGCCCGAACCGGGCGATGATCGAACTGACCTCGGCCAGTGGCGGCCTGCAGCTGGGCGCGACCGCCTCGATGGACCTGCGCGCCGGCACCTCGGTGGCCGCGGGTAGCGGCCCGGGCCAGAACGATGGCCGCGCACGCGGCAGCATCAAGCTCAACGTGCCACGCGTGGGCAGCAACGACGCCGCGATCGACGTGACCAGCGGACTCCGCATCGCCGGTGCCGGCGACCTCCAGGTCAACGCCTTCCGCAGCTATGATTCGGCGCCGCTGGCCAGCGCTCCGGACGTGCACGGCCATCGTCCGCAGGTGATCAACCAGCAATGGCTGGATACGGTGGTGGACCCGGACAACAGCCAATGGATGAACGCTGCGCTGGCCAATGCAGGATTGCAGCAGCGCACTGCTGCCCTGGGCAGCTACCGCCTTCGCCCCGGCGTGCAGATCGTGGCGCGGACCAGCAGCGACAATCCGCGTGGCGATCTGGTCGTGGCCGGCGATATCGATCTGTCCGGCTACCGCTACGGCCCGCAGTCGAACCGGCTCGATCCTGCGCGCCGCGGCTTCGGTGAATCGGCCGCGCTGGTGCTGCGTGCCGAGGGCGATATCAATGTCTATGGCAGCATCAACGACGGCTTCGCGCCGCCGCCCGCCAATCCCGATGAGGACGGCTGGGTGTTGCTGGAAGGGCGCAGTAGCGGTACGCCCAACACTGCGTTCGGCGGCGACCTGATCGTGCCCGGTGAGGGTGTCCAGTTGCAGCGCGGCACCGAATTCCGTGCCGGCGCCACGCTGAACTATGCACTGCCCTTCGAGGCCGTGACCCTGCCGGCCGGAACCGTGCTGCCTACGGAGATGCGGCTGTCGGGACCGTTGCTGCTGCCGGCCGGTACCGTGCTGGGCGCAGCAGTGACGACGGCGGGTGGCGAGGTGGTTGCGGCTGGAACCGTGCTGGCCCAGGCGCTGGCTTTGCAGTCCGGTGCCCGCCTGGGTGCCGGCTTCCGCCTGCGCACGCCGGCGCCGGTGGCCGCACAGGTGTGGCCGGCCGGTGTCGCCCTGCCCATGGCAATGAAGCTCTCCGGCGCACTGGACCTGCATGCCGGTGCGATCATCCCGTCGATGACCAAGGTGGAGCTGGCCGGCGATGCGCCGGTGAAGCTGCGAACGGCCGATGCCAGCGGGCGCCAGGGGCGCAACTGGGCGCTGGCGGCGATGCTGCCCGACGGCACCACGTCGTGGGATCTGACCGCAGTGGCCGGTGCCGATACGACCGCCGCCGATCCGCGTACTCGCCGCTGGGGAAGTGACGGCAGCATCGTGCTGGCCGACAGCCACTACAGCACCATCGGGACAGTAACCACGACGACAGAATGGAAGGGTGATCGCATCGTCAATCTGGAGGGTTCTCTGTACTGGTGGGGCGATGAGAGTCTGGCCGGAAAGTCACCTGCCGAGGTGGCCGAGATCATCGGGACCACCGAGGCGGAGATCTGTGGTGCAGGCTCCTTCTGCGGCCCCGCGCCGCGCCTGGTGGACAAGGAAGGCTCGCTGGCATGGTGGGGCGATGAATCCTGGGTCGGCCGCCCGGCTTCGGAACTGGGTGCCGAGATGGGCATGTCGGAGGAAGAGATCTGCGCGGCAATGGGCTACTGCTATGGCGGCGGCACGCTGACGGAAGTCACGACCTATGGCAAGCGGCTGGGGGCACCGGCCTGGAGCGTGCTGCGTACCGGCAAGGGTGATCTGGCACTGCTGGCCGCGCAGGACGTTCGCATGAAGTCCGGCTTCGGCGTGTACACCGCAGGTGCGCCGACGTTGTTGGGCGATGGCAACGACGCGCGCTTCAACGCGGCACGTGCGCCGAAACCGATGAACACCGCGCTGCTCGGCGCGACGCAGGCCTCCGGATCCTATGACGCGGCCATCGCCGGCTACCAGGCGTGGTACCCGGACCAGGGCGGCAATCTGCGTGTTGAAGCGGGGCGCGACATCATCGGCGATGTCTGGACCGGCCGCTCCGAATCGGGCACGGCGCAACGTGACCAGGCCGGGCATTCCAGTGCCGCGGTGGGAAGCTGGCTGTGGCGGCAGGGTTCGGGCACGACGGAAGGTGTGCAGACCACAGCAACCAGCTGGTGGATCAACTTCGGCACCTACAGCACCGTCGGCGCCGAACTGGACGCGACGCCCCGCATGGTCGGCTTCACCGGCTTCGGCACGTTGGGTGGGGGCAATCTGTCCCTGGAAGCCGGCCGCCACTCGGGCGTGATCTCGCCGATGGGCAATGCCCTGGGCTTGTTGACGGCGCCCCATTCCAGCGCGATCGTCGCTGCGGTCGGGTCGACCGGACGCGTCAGCGACGGTGAGCTGCATCTGACGGGGGGCGGCGACCTGACGCTGCGAAGCGGCGGAGCGCTCAACCCCGGCCTGCGCGCGAGCGCGCAGCAGCCCGAAGGTTTCCTGCAGGATCTGGATCTCAATGGCGCCGTGACCAATCTACGCGGCAGCACACTGCTGCAGGCGGCGCACATTGGTGGTGTCAGTGCGATACAGAGCAGCTACGGAACGTTGGGGCTGAAGAATCCGTTCGTGGCCGACGCCCTGGTGGCGATGGCGGGGCCGGTGCTCATCCTGGGTGATTCCACCTCACTGGTGCAGGCGCGCGGCGATGTGGTGCTGGGCAGTGCGGCCGACCCCGGGCGGGTGCCGGTGGCCAATTTCAACGATATCCTGCTGGACGATGGCAGCCACGCGTCGGGCTCGAGCTGGTTCTCGCTGTGGACACAACGCACCGCACTGGACCTGTTCTCGGCAGGCGGGAACCTTTCGCCGGGCCTGGTCGGCACGCAGCATGCCAGCGGAAGCAACCAGGGCAGGGAGGTGATAGACATCAGCCCCAGCGATGGTGACGTCATCCTCAACTACTGGTTGTATCCGTCCCGGTTCAGCGCCTTGGCGGCCTCCGGCAACATCAATCTCGCCAGTCTGCGGGCGAGCGGCGCCACCCTCGGTGCCCAGGATGTCATCCTGCTGGCGCCCTCGGCGTCGGGTCGACTGGAGGTGCTGGCAGGAGGATCCATCCTGGCTGCCGAACAGGCCACCCAGATTGTGCGCTCCAGCAGTGATGCCCGCGTTCCGGGCCCGTTCGATCCGGGCTTCATCGCGCGGGGGCCGGGAAATGCCGGAACCGTGCGCAGCAACGTATCTGTGGACGGGGGCAGGGCCGACCCTGAGGCCGTGCTGCCGTATTTCGCGTTCGGTCCCAATACAGCGCTCGGCGCGCTGCTACCAACTACCCCAACTTTAGCCAGCAGATTCTATGCCGTGGCCGGCGACATCATCGGGCTGGGCAGCGGCAGCAGGCGGCAGTTGTCGCGCGATACGGGGAACAACGGGCGCACCGTGTTCGACTGGTACGAAGCGGGCTCGGCAGTACAGCTGCGCGCCGGTCGCGATGTCATCAATGCAAACGTTACCGCGCTCAACACCAGCAGTACCGATATCAGCGGGATCGACGCGGGCCGCGACATCATCCGCAGCAATCTGACGGTGGCCGGCCCCGGCAATGTCGAGGTCAGCGCCGGCCGCCAGCTGCGCCAGGAAGAGGCGGGAAGCATCGTCAGCCTCGGCGGTATCGTGCAGGGTGACACCCGGCCGGGTGCGAGCATTGCGGTGACCGCAGGCAACCAGCATCTTGATTTCGATGCACTGCGCGCACGCTATCTGGATCCGGCCGCGCTCGCCGACCCGGCGCAATCGCTGGCTTCGCAGCCCGGCAAGGCGGTGAAGATCTATGACAAGGAACTGAAGCAGTGGCTGCAGCAGCGCTTCGGTACATCCAGCGAAGGCTTGGATGCGCTGGCCGTGTTCGACGCATTGCCGAAGGAGCAGCAGCGCATCTTCCTGCGCCAGGTCTACTACGCTGAACTGCGCGAAGGTGGTCGTGAGTACACCAATGCAGAAGGGCCGCGCTTCGGTTCCTACCTGCGCGGGCGCGAAGCGATCGCCACGCTGATGCCGGACAAGGATGCCAATGGCGCAACGATCAACCGTACTGGCGATATCGTGATGTATGGCGGCTCCGGTGTTCGCACCGAAGCGGGTGGCAACATCGAGCTGATGGCGCCAGGCGGGCAGATCGTGGTGGGCGTGCAGGGCGTGGTGCCTCCCGCAAGTGCGGGCCTGGTCACCCAGGGGCACGGTGACATCCGTCTGTTCAGCCAGGACAGCGTGCTGCTGGGCCTGTCGCGGGTGATGACCACCTTTGGTGGTGACATCCTGGCGTGGTCCGAGCAGGGCGACATCAACGCCGGCCGTGGCTCGCAGACCACGCTGCTGTACACCCCGCCGCGTCGGGTCTACGACACCTGGGGCAACGTGATCCTGTCGCCGCAGGCACCGGCCAGCGGCGCCGGCATTGCAACGCTGAACCCGATCGCCGAAGTGGCGCCAGGCGATGTCGACCTGATCGCGCCGCTGGGCACCATTGATGCAGGCGAGGCAGGTATCCGCGTGTCGGGCAACATCAACCTGGCGGCACTGCAGGTGCTCAACGCCGCCAATATCCAGGTGCAGGGCGACAGCAAGGGCCTGCCGGTACTGGCCTCGGTGAACGTCAACGCGCTCGCGTCGGCAAGCGCTGCGGCCAACAGCGCCAGCCAGGCCGCACAGGACGTGATGCGCAAGAGCCAGGACGATGCGCGGCGCAACCAGCCGTCGGTGATCAGCGTGCAGATCCTGGGCTTCGGCAATGCCAGCAGCAGTATCGATCCGCCAACGCGCGGAAACACGGCCGCCGCCACGGGCTACGACGTCAACAGCGCCTTCCAGTTCCCGCAGGCCCGGGCAGACGCGGGCAAGCAGCAGGTGCAGTAGATCCACGCCATGCGTGGATGGAGGAACGGTGCGGGCCAAGGACCGCACCCACCACGCGCAGAACACAGGATCGGGCCAGCTGCCAGGGAACGGTGGCGGCCCCAGCCAGGACGGCACCGAGGGCAGGGAGCAGCCATCAGCGGTGAGGACCACCGACACGGCGCCGCCGGGCGCGGGACAGCGCCCGGCGGCAGGAGGGCGGTAGATCCGCGCCATGCGTGGACGCCTCTCAGTAGATCCACGCCACGCGTGGATGGCTGGGTCAGCTTTCAGTGCCGACCAACGGTCGGCACCCACCAGAGCAGGCTTGGCAGCAGAAGCAGGCCCGGCAGTAGATCCACGCCATGCGTGGATGCAGTCCAGTAGATCCACGCCATGCGTGGATGTCGTCCAGTAGATCCACGCCATAGGTGGATGGCTGGGTCAGCTTCAGTGCCGACCAACGGTCGGCACCCACCAGAACAGGCTTGGCAGCAGATGCCGGCCTGGCAGTAGATCCACGCCATGCGTGGATGCGCCTCAGAGCGCCAACACCCGCCGGTAATTCAACGGCCCGCGCCCATCACGCAACCCCAACCGCAACTCCAGGCCGGTAGCCGGCAAAACCTCCCCCTGGCTCGGCAGCATCGCCCAACCCACCCCTGGCTGCCACGCCCGCACCTCGAAACGCTGCACATCACGTGCCACCAGCAGCCCGCGTGTCGGCTCGGGCGCCGGCAGCGGATAGTGATCGGAAGGCGCACCGCTGGCACGCCACAACGTGCTGCCTTGCCGCCACCAGCGAACGCGCTGCCACTGCAGCCCATCACTGCCGACGCTGCGGGTGATCTCCAGCGTGAAGCCACCATCGGGGTGGCGCTCACTGGTCAACGACGGCGGCAACAGCCGCGCAGGCTGATCGGCCGGTCGCACCGCGCCGTTCATCAGCGCATCGTCAGCGCGCATCTCGATATCACGTTGGAACTGCTGCAGCACCCGCATCGCCGTGCTGGTCTCGGCATCGGCCTGGCGCAGGCGCTGGTCACTGTTGGCCACGCTGTCCAGTGCGCGCCAGCAGATCACCGCCAGCACGCCCATGATGGTGATGGCGATCATCACTTCGATCAGGGTGAAGCCGCCCGCCGCGCGTTTCATGGCGCCGGCGTCCAAGGCAACTGCAGGCGCGTCAGCGATTGTTCCGGTGCATCTTCGGCCACCACGCTCAGCTCCAGTTGCGGTTGCCCGTCGGCGCCACTGCCCAGGTGCTGCTGCACCAGGAAGCGGGTGCGCCCCTGCAGGCACAGCAGGCGCGCATCGCCGGGAGGCTGTGCGGACAGACGCAGCTCCTGCCAGCGGTCCTGCGCGCACAACAGGGCCAGCCGACGGTCACGCAGACGCGACTGGTCATCGGTCGCCACCGCCACCGAGCGCATCACCGCCGCCAATGCGATGGCCACGATGGCCAACGCGATCAGCACCTCGATCAACGTGAATCCGTGTTGCTGCCGTTTCACTGCAGGACCTGCAATTGTCCGCTGCCATCATCACGAAGACGCAGTCGACGCCCGTCCAGCGACAACGCCAGCTCCCACGGCACACCAATCCATTCGGGGCTCAGCTCGATGGCAGCCGTGGGTTGCACGGTGATGCCACGGGTCTGCCACTGCTGGGGCCGCAGCAGGTCGTCGCGCCGCAGCTCGACCCAGCCCTGGCTGTCGCGGCGGCTGAAGCGATAGCCTTCTGCGCTGGCCTGCCAGCGGATGGGCCGACCATCGATGCGTGCTTCATCGCGAGCGACCTGCAGGCGCTGCGCCAGCCGTTCCGATTCCTGGCGCAGCTGCCGCGCAGGGTCGAGCAGGCTGCCCAGGCCGAGGCCGATACCCGCCGTGCAGATGCCGATGATGACCAGCACCACCATCAGTTCGATCAGCGTGAAACCGCGTGGCCTGCGTTGCATCGCACATCGCTTCCCGTCCTTGCCGATACCTGCCAGCGTAGGCGCGGATGATGAAACAAAAGCGTCAGCGTCAGCTGCTAGCGTGGCCGCACAGGAACCTGGCGAAGGTGCGGAACATGGACGGCAGGCGTTGGGATCGCAATCGCACGTTGACCCTGCTGGCGGCCATGCTGCTGCTGACCGTGGCGGGATACTGGGGCATGACCCTGTTCATGGCGCCGGTTCGCATTGGCGCCGCCACGGTGCAGGTCGCCGTACCCGCTGCCCCGGGCTTCGACGACGCTGCGAGCGCACCGCTGGTGCGGCTGCTCTCGCCCGGCGCGGTGCAGACCGACGTGACCGTGCTGGGCGTAATGGCCGGGCAGCAGGCGCCGCTGGCGCTGCTGTCGGTGGATGGGGCGCCTGCACAGGCCTATGCACCGGGCCAGCGTCTCGGCCCATCCACGGTACTGGCAGCAATCAGCGCGAACGCGGTTGAACTGCAGCAGGCAGGACAACCGCGCTCGCTGCCCGTGCCCGAACTGCCGCCGCTGCCCACCGATGGCATCGTTCCCGCCGCGCTGGGGCGGCACTGAACACGGCTCAGCGCGCTGGACGCTGCGGCACCACCGAACGCCCGAACGCATCGCCCATGCGCTGCCGCGTGCCCTCCAGGTTGTACTGCAGCAACTGGTTGCCGGGCTTGCGCATCAGGCGTTCGGCTTCGGGAAGGTCGGGGCGGGCGGCCGTGCCTGCTGCCGGCGCCAGCTTGCGTTGCAGGCAGTCCCAGGCGGGGATGCGCTCGCCATTGACCTGTACTTCGATGCATGGCGCTGCATCTGCCTGTTTGGCAGCCTGCTCGGCCCGCGCCCAGGGCGAAGCCAGAGCCAGAACCAACGTCAGGCAGAGGGCAGGGCGGTTTGGCGTAAGCAGAGTGGCGTGCATCCTGAATCTCCCGAGGCAGCAAGCGCTTTGCAATGAAGACGTGTGCCAGGCGAAGTGTCCGCCTGCGCCTGTTTCAGCATCGTCAACAGATGACAGTGCTGTCACAAAACTGTTGGCGGTTTTGACGCGGCCTGCACGTCCTGTTGATAGACCCACGCGCCGCTCCCTGGCGATTCCCTTCGATACGACGCGATGCCTTCGATGACTCCCGTTCCGTGCCGTGCCGTTCGCCTTCCGCTGCGCCTGCATCCCTTGCTGCTGGCCCTGGCGTCGCTGCCGTCTCCAGCGTTCGCGCAGGACGCCGCGCCAGCGCCCACGGTGAACATCAACGAGTACATCGTGCGCGGCAACACCGTGCTCGATGCGCGCCAGATCGAACGCGCGGTCGAACCGTTCCTCGGCCCCGGCAAAACGCTCGCCGATGTCGAGAAGGCGCGCGATGCAGTCAACGCGCTGTACCAGCAGGCCGGCTACCAATCGGTCTATGTGGAGCTGCCCGAGCAGCAGGTCAACGCGGGCGTGGTGCTGCTGAAGGTGCAGCAGACGCCCATTGGCCAGCTGCGCGTGGTTGGTGCCCACCATGACTCACCCGAGCGCATCCGTGAGCGGGTGCCGTCGTTGGCTGAAGGGCGCGTGCCCGATTTCGACCAGGCACAGAAGGAACTGACGGCGCTGAACGAAGGGGGCCGCCGTCAGGTGATGCCATTGGTGCGCGAAGGTCAGGTGCCGGGCACCATGGATGTGGACCTGCAGGTGGAAGAAAAGTCACCCTGGCGTGCCAGTGCGGCGCTCAACAACGACCACAGCGCCGATACCGAGAAGCTGCGCCTGAGTGCATCGCTGGCCCACGACAACCTGTGGCGGCGCGGCCACAGTGCGAGCATCGGCGTGTTCATCGCGCCGGAAGACACCCACCAGGCAAAGGTGTTCTCCGCCTCCTACACCGTTCCCTTCGAGGGCACGCCGTGGAGTCTTGAGGCATCGGGCTACACGTCCGACAGCCGCGTACTCAATGCCGGCGGACAAGGCGGCGCAGGCACGGGCACCGGCACCAACGTGATCGGCAACGGTCATTCCATTGGTCTCAAGCTCAACTACCGCCTGCCGGGCAGCGGCGCTTGGTGGCGCCAGCTCAGCCTCGGCGTGGACTTCAAGGACACCGAAGAAGACACGCAGATGGGCAAGGACAGCCTGAAGACGCCCTTGAAGTACGCACCGGTCACGCTGGCCTTCGTCGGCGTGCGCCAGGGCGAGCACGATCAGCTGAGCATCAACACGCAGCTGGTGGCGGGAACCCGGCGTCTGTTCGGTTACGGCAGCAACGCCACCGATTTCGGTCAGAAGCGCTACTGGGCCGATCCGAGTTTCGTGGCGTTCAAGGCCGATGTCTCCAACACGCACACCTTCGGCAACGACTGGCAGTGGTCTGCGCGTGGCTCGCTGCAGGCGACCGATGCACCGCTGGTCTCGGCCGAACAGTTCGCCGCCGGCGGCATGTACACCGTGCGCGGCTACCTGTCGGCCGAAGCGATCGGCGACTACGGTGGCCTGGCCAACCTGGAATGGCGCACCCCGGCGTGGTCGCTGTGGAGCGGTACCGACCTGCGGCTGTACAGCTTCGCCGACGCGGCCTACCTGCGCCTGCGTCAGCCGCTGCCGGAACAGCGCGACAAGTACAACCTGGCGTCGGTCGGGCTGGGCGCGCAGCTGCGCCTGGGCGAACACCTGCAGCTGCGCCTGGACTACGCCTGGCCCTACGCCGATGGCCCGGTTACGCGCAAGGACGACCCGCGGCTGCATTTCAACATCAGCACCAGCTACTGACCCTTCCCTTGAGATGCGTTCTCCGGAGACCTTTTGCATGGACCGTCTGCTTTCCCGAATGTTGCTGCTGTTGGCTGCGCTGATCGCGCTGCCCGCGGCCGCGGCCGATGCCAACTGGTGGCAGGCCGAATGGAAGTACCGCAAGCCGATCACCGTCGACGCAGGCCCACAGGGCGCGGGGTTGGCCGGCAACCCCGGGCGTACGCCGCTGCTGCTGCGCCTGCATACCGGCAACTTCGGTTTTGATGGCACCCAGGAGGGTGGCAACGACCTGCGTTTCGTTTCTGCCGACGGGCGTACGGTGCTGGCCCATCAGATCGAGCAGTTCGACCCGAACCTGGGCCTGGCCCTGGTCTGGGTGGACGTTCCGGCACTGACCGCCAGCGCACCGCAGACGATCTGGATGTACTACGGCAACGCGAAGGCACCGGCCAGCGGCAATGGCCAGCAGGTGTTCGATCCGGACTACACGCTGGTCTACCACTTTGCCGAAGCCAATGCGCCGGCGCGTGATACCACGGCCTACGGCAACACGGCCAGTGCGGTAGTGCCTGCGGCGGAAAGCACGGTGATCGGGCGTGGCGTGCAGCTGGGCGCTGGTCCACTGTCGCTGCCGGCCAGTGCTTCGCTGGCACAGGAAGCGGGTGCGCCGCTTACCGTTTCTGCCTGGATCAAACCGGGCGCGTTGACCACCGCGCAGGCGATCTATGCGCGCCGCGATGGCAGCGCCGAGCTGGTGGTGGGCATCGACAACCGGGTGCCGTTCGTGCAGCTCAACGGTCAACGCAGCACGCCGGCGCAGCCGATTCCGGAAGGGCAGTGGGCGCATGTTGCGCTTACCGCCGAGAAGGGGGCGCTGCAGCTGTATCTGAACGGTCGCGTGGTGGCCCAGCTCAGTGGTGAGCTGCCGGCACTGACCACCGCAGCGGTGGTGGGTGCCGATGCGCCGGGCGCGGCGCAACCGCTGGCCAACTTCGATGGCGCGCTGGATGAACTGCGCATCTCACGCGTAGCACGCCCGGCGGCGCTGCTGCTGGCCGATGCCACCGCGCAGGGCGCCGATTCGCGCCTGATCAGCTACGGCGCCGACGAGCAGTCGGCCGGGCAGAGCCACTTCGCCTTCATCCTCAAGGCGATGCCGTTCGATGCCTGGGTGGTGGTCGCCATCCTCGGCCTGATGATGCTGTTGTCCTGGGCGATCATGATCGCCAAGAGCCGTCATTTCGGCCGCACCAGCAAGGCCAATGCGGTGTTCACCGAGAGCTTCAGCAAGCTCTCCGGCGTGCCGCTGCGCACGTTGTCCGAGATGGACCGGCAGGGCAAGGTGCCGACGGCGATGCACGACGGCTCGCTGTGGCGCATCTACCAGGTGGCCATCGATGAGATGCAGCAGCGTCATCAGCGCGATGGCAACTCCGGCTACCTGAGTGCGGCCACCATCGCCGCCATCCGCGCGTCGATGGATGCGGTGATGGTGCGCGAACAGGAAGCGATGGCGAGGCGCATGAACTGGCTGTCGACCACCATCGAGGGCGCACCGTATGTCGGTCTGTTCGGCACCGTGATCGGCATCATGCTGGTGTTCGTTGTGGCGGCGATGGCCGGTGCGGTGGACATCAACTCGGTGGCCCCGGGCATGGCGGCAGCGCTGCTGTGTACCGCCGCCGGCCTGGGCGTCGCGATTCCTGCGCTGTTCGGCTACAACTGGCTGGGGGCACGCGCCGAAGCGATCGGCGCCGACATGGCGGTGTTCATCGACGAGTTCGCCGCACGCCTGGCCGAAGAGCAGGACGGGCGCGGCCCGGCCGTGGTCCAGGGCTGAGGGGCCGGCCATGGGCTACAAGGCGAAGTTCGGCATCAAGAAGCGCGAGAAGGGCATCAACGTGACGCCCTTCGTCGACGTGCTGCTGGTGGTGTTGGTGATCTTCATCCTGACCAGCAACGCCTCCATTCCCGGCATCGAGGTCAACCTGCCGAAGGCCAGCAACAGCACCGCACTGGAGAAGCCCAAGACCAAGGCGATCACCATCGACCCCAGCGGCCAGGTGTTCCTGGATGCCTACCCGGTGACGATGACCGAGCTGGAGGACCGCCTGCGTACCGAACGGGCAACCTCGCCGGATTTCCCGGTGATCGTGCGCGGCGATGCGCAGGTGCAGTACGCGCGTGTGGTCGAGGTGCTGGATCTGCTGCGCCGGCTGGAGCTGGCCCAGGTCGGCCTGGTCACCGGCAAGGCGCAGGGCTGAGGCATGGCCGGTCATCGACCACCCCTGCAGGAGCCCGGTACGCGCGGACGCCAGTTGCTGGTGACGATCGCGCTGGTGCTGGCGGCGCTGCTGGTACTGGGTGTTGCCGTGTGGTGGCTGCTGTTCAAGGACACCGCCAGCACCCGCCGGCCGGTGGTGCAGCCGCCGATGCTGGCGTTGCCACCACCGCCGCCGCCTCCACCACCACCACCGGAAAAGCCGCCTGAGCCGGAGACGCCGCCGGAAGAGACCGTGCCCGAGCCGGAGCCGCTGGAACAGCCAACGCCGGCCGAAGAACCGACGCCGACGCCGGACAACGCCGACCCGGTGACCATGGACGCTGATGCACAGGCCGGTGGAGACAACTTCGGCATCCAGTCGGGCAGCGGCGGTGGCTCGTCCGGCGTTGGCCGCGGCGGTGCCGGCAACGCCAGCTATGGCCGCTACCTGGGCTATCTGATGCAGCAGGCGATTTCGCGCGATGCGCGGGTCAAGCGCCTGGCGTTCCAGCTGCAGGTGAATGTCTGGCTGGCGCCCGATGGCCGGCTGGAGAAGGTGGAGCTGGTGCGTGGCAGCGGCAACGAAGAGGCCGACGTGGCCGTGCTTGAAGCACTGCGACAGATCGGCAAGGTCGACCAGATGCCACCAGCGTCGCTGGATTTCCCCGCGCGCGTGCTGATCCAGGGGCGCCGTCCCGGCGCGTGACCGATGACTTCCGTGATTTCCCTTCTTTCGATGAGAACCGTGATGAACGACCACGACCGCGCTCGAACCGCATCCCGCCGCCCACGGCCGGCCCGACGGGCGTTGCTGTGCTGCGCCGTACTGCTCAGCCTGGCCGTGCCGGCCAGTGCGATGGCTGCCGAAACCACCATGGTCAAGTTGATCAAGGGGCTGATCGCCAGCGGCGCGCTCAAGCCCGAAGACGGCCAGGCCCTGTTGGTGCAGGCCGAAGCAGAAGCGGCGGCTGCGCAACGCGGCACCGCGGTCAGCACAGCCAGCAGCGGTGGGGTGGCGCTGGAAGCCGGTGATGTGCGTGTGCCGTACGTGCCGCAGAGCGTGCGCGATGGCATCCGTGATGAGGTACGCCAGGACGTGATGGCGCAGGCCAAAGCCGAGGGCTGGGCCGCGCCGAACGAGGTGGCCGAGTGGACCAAGCGCATCAAGGTCAGCGGTGACATGCGTGTGCGCAGCGAATCGCGCTTCTACTCCGAGCGCAACAGTGACATCGAGACCAACTGGGCCTCGGTGAACGCCGGCAACGGCTTCGATACCAACAACAACACCAACCTGCAGCTGCCGCCGCTGCTCAACACCCGCCAGGACCGCCGCAATCTGTGGCGCATCCGCGCACGGCTGGGCATCGAAGCGACGATCGGCCAGCACACCACCGCAGGCGTGCGCCTGGCCAGCGGCAGCAGCAACGGGCCGGTGTCCACCACCGAACAGCTTGGCGGTGGCCTGGGCAAGAAGGACGTGTGGCTGGACCAGGCATGGCTGGCGTACAGCCCGGCCGACTGGGTGACGGTGCGCGGCGGACGCTTCGGCAATCCGTTCTGGACCAGTGACACGCTGTTCTCCAACGATCTGAACTTCGACGGCCTGGCGGCCAATCTCAGCTACGACCTCGCCGAGGACGTCGGCCTGTTCGGCAACCTGGCGGTGGTGCCGTTGGAGTACACCTCCGACAGCACGCCCAGCCAGAGCCGGGTGAAGACGCCCAACGAGAACAAGTGGCTGTCCGGTGCGCAGGTGGGGGTGAACTGGCGCTTCAACGATGACAACAGCCTGCGTGCGGCGCTGGGCTACTACGATTTCAAGAACATCAGTGGTCGCCTGTCGTCTCCCTGCGCGCTGTACGCCGGTGCGGTCGGTTGCGATACCGACTGGTCGCGGCCGGCGTTCATGCAGAAGGGCAACACCCTGATGCTGATCCGCGACATCGCCCGCAACCCGTTGGATCCGGCCAACACGCCCACGCCGCAGTACGTGGGCCTGGCTTCTGCCTTCCGCCTTGCGACCTTCAACCTGCGCTGGGATACACAGCTTGCGCAGGACATCGGCATGCGCCTGGAGGCGGACTACATCCGCAACCTGGCCTATGACAAGCAGGCCATGTTCGCGCGGGCCAACAACGGCATCGTCAACAACTACGGTGCCGGTGGCAGTGCCAGCATCGACACCTTCCGCAGTGGCGACACCGCCTGGATGCTGCAAGCCACCTTCGGCGCCACCGAGCTGAAGGAGAAGGGCCAGTGGCAGGCCCTGCTGGGCTACAAGCGGATCGAGGCCGATGCACTGCCCGATGCCTACAACGATCCGAACTTCCACCTGGGCGGCACCAATGCGCGCGGCTACTACGTGGGCGGCGCCTATGCGCTGGACGCGCGCAGCTGGATCAGCGGCAAGTGGATGGCGGCCAAGGAGGTGTCGGGCCCGCCGTTGTCGATCGACGTGTTCCAGCTGGAGCTCAATACCGGTTTCTGATCGGACAGCGTGACCACAGTCACGACACGCGTGGCGGGGGTGCGGCAATGCGCCCGTCTAGGAAAGGAGACCACGCGTTGCACAAAGGAGGAGTGGATGAGCCGTCGCAAACTGTTCGAGAGTTCCGAGCCCGCCGCGCAGGCACTGGGCATCGGGCCGGCCTATGTCTCGGTGGAGGGATTGCGCCAGCATCTGGCCGAATTCCTGCTGTATGCAGGACGGCCGGTCGTCATCATGCGCGGGCGCAGCGAGGTCGGCTATTTCCTGCCGGCACGCTGCTGGCGCCAGCGCGAGGATGATCCGCTGGCTGCCGCCGCGGCCGATCAGCTGCTCGATGCCGCCGGCTTCCAGGTCGAAGACATCCAGCAGGTCGAACAGGAATTCAACGCCATGCGCCAGCGCACCGTGCTGCATTCGCGGCGTTGAAACCAGGGCCGCCGGGCATGGCCCGGCGCTACCTGATGGCGCCAGGCTCCTCCGGTAGCGCCGGGCCATGCCCGGCGATCAGGCAGCAGCCCCGCGCTCGCTGGTGATCCGTGCACCTTCGCGCATCACCAGCGTCACCGGGGTCTTTTCCACCACCTCCAGCAAGCGCTGCCACTGCGCATCGCTCAGCTCGGCGGTGGCATGCAGCACGCGGTGCACATGGAAGCGTCCATCCGCATCACGTTCGGAACGCAGCTCGGCGTGGAACTCGCCCAGCTCCCAGCCCTTGCGCTGCGCGTACATGCGCAGGGTGATGGCGGTACACGCGGCCAGCGAGGCCAGGTACAGGTCGAACGGGGCGAAGCCCTTGCCCTGGCCGCCGAGCGAAGCGGGTTCATCGGCCGCGACATCGAAGTGGCCGTTGCTGATGTGGTGCAGGTAGTTGTCGGCGGTCGAAACAATGCGTGCGTAGGCCATGGGAATCCCCGGTGGTAGGGCCGAGCCATGCTCGGTTGCAGGAAAAGGCGGCGCCAGCCGGAGCCGGAGCCGCCAAGGAATCACTCGGTACGATCGTACGAGAACTGGATGCCGGCCGTGCCACCGGTTTCGATGAAGAGATTCATGAAGGCCGGCACGGTCTCCGCCCGTACCCAGTCGCGCTGCAGTTCGCAGAACAGCTGCGTCACGCTGATCAACTGGCCGCCGGCCTGTTCGATGCGGCGCAGCGCGGCATCATGCGCGGCCAGCGACGTGCCGCCCACCGCGTCGACCACCACGTAGACCTCATAGCCTTCCTTCAGCGCATCCAGCGCGGGGAAGGTCAGGCAGGCTTCGGTCCACAGCGCGGTCATGATCAGTTTCCTGCGGCCGGTGGCCTCCACCGCCTTGCGGAACTCGACATCTTCCCAGGAGTTGATGGTGGTGCGGTCGTAGGTCGGGTAGTCGCCCAGCACCTTGCGCAGCTGCGCGATCGGCGGCTTGTTCAGGCCGGTCTGCACGTTCACGGTCGAATGCACGATCGGCAGGCCGTAGGCGACCGCCGCCTTGGCAGTGCCGACGATGTTGTTGACCAGCAGCTGGCGGTCCATCGAGGCGATGGAGTTCACCTGTACCGGCTGGTAGTCGATGATGATGAAGGCGGAATTCTGCGGGGTCAGCAGGTGGTCGCTGACGGGGTCACGGATCGGTTCACTGGCCATGGGGGTGTCCTGGTCGGGGTTGGCTTGCGGTAGTGCCGGCGGCGTGCCGGCAGGCGGAAATCGCCGTGGATGCAGCGGCTCAGCTACGCTGCGAATCCAGCTGCTCGTGGTTCTTCTGCACGTCCTGCGCTTTCTGGTAGCTCTCGATCAGCAGCTGGTAGTTGGGGAAGATCTGCGTGTAGATCGCGGCCCACTGCTGGGCGTCCTCGCGGTTCCAGGTGCGCTGGATTTCCGAGGCGACCGCAGCGGTATCCATCGGCACCACACCGGCCTGCACCACGCGCGCCAGGGTGATTTCCTCGGCCATCTTCGAATAGGTGCCGGAGGCATCGACCACCGCGAACACCTGGTAGCCGTCGGCGACGGCGGCAATCGAGGGGAAGGCCATGCAGACGCTGGTGATGGTGCCGGCAATGATCAGCTGGCTGCGGCCGGTGGCCTTCACCGCGGCGACGAATTCGGGGTTGTCCCAGGCGTTGATCTCGCCGCGTCGCGCTACGTATTGCGCATGCGGTGCGGCGTCATGGATCTCCGGGATCAGCGGGCCGTTCGGCCCCTGCGGTACCGACGCGGTGGTGATCACCGGCATCTTCGCCAGCGTGGCCATTTTCGCCAGGGCGGTGGCGTGCGCGCGCACCGAAGTGAACGGCATGTCACCGATGGTCTGGAACAGGCCACTCTGGTGGTCGATCAGCAGCATCGCGGCGTTGTCCGGGTCGATCACCGGGCGGGCGCCGTTGAAGTTGGCGGGGGTACTCATTGTCAGTCTCCTGGGGAGGGGGGCGAAGGCCCGGAATGCGGCGGGCGGTTGCCCGCCGCAATGCAGTGGATCAGTGCGCGATCTGGCCGAAGCGGCCGCCGTTGAAATCGTTGACGGCCTGGCTGATCTCGGCCTGGGTGTTCATCACGAACGGGCCATAGCCCACCACCGGCTCGTCGATGGGTTCGCCGCTGAGCAGCAGCACGGTGGCGTCGCTGTCGGCGTCGATGAACACGTCTTCGCCGCTGCGGTCGAAGGTCACCAGCTGTGCTTCGCCGACTGCCTGCCCACCGTTGATCCGCACCGTGCCCTTCAACACCACCAGCGCCAGGGTGCGGCCGTCGGCCACCGGCAGCTCGGCGTGCTGGCCCTGCATCAGGCGGATGTCCCACACGTCCATCGGGGTATGCGTGCGGGCCGGACCGGCATGGCCATCGAATGTCCCGGCGATGACGCGTACGCGGCCGGCACCGTCGGGCAAGGCCACTGAAGGAATCTGCGCATCGAGCAGGGTCTGGTAGCCCGGTGCGCCCATCTTGTCCTTGGCCGGCAGGTTCACCCACAGCTGCACCATGTCCAGGGTGCCGCCGCGCTTGCTGAATTCCGGCGTGTGGAATTCCTCGTGGAGGATGCCGGAGGCAGCGGTCATCCACTGCACGTCACCCGGGCCGATGGTGCCGCCGGCACCAGTCGAGTCGCGATGGGCCACTTCGCCTTCGTAGACGATGGTGACCGTCTCGAAGCCGCGATGCGGATGCTGGCCGACCCCGCGCGGGGTCTCGCTGGGCGGGAAACTGTACGGCCCGGCGTAGTCCAGCAGCAGGAACGGGCTCAGGTGTTGGCCGTGGGTGTTGTAGGAGAACATCGAACGGGCGGGGAAGCCGTCGCCCACCCAGTGCGGGCGGGGGGCGCTGTAGGTACCGGTGACACGCTTCATGGCGATCTCCTGACCGGGGCAACCGGTCGCTGTTTTTCGTTGCGGAGACGATATCGACGTGACAATGGCCCCGGTAGTCGGCAGAATTTGCCGTCATAGTCCTACTTCGTGAACGATGGAGGCCCAGCAAGGGCCGCAGGAGATCGTCCCGTGTTCATCGCCGACATCCGCCGCTGCGATCTGAACGACCTGTTCTACTTCGCCATGGTGGTCGAGCATGGCGGCTTCTCGCAGGCCGGGCGCGCGCTGGCGATGCCCAAGTCCAAGCTCAGCCGCCGCATCGCCCTGCTGGAGGAACGGCTGGGTGTCCGCCTGATCCAACGTTCCACCCGCCGCTTCTCGGTCACCGAGATCGGCCAGGACTACTACCGGCACTGCAAGGCGATGCTGGTGGAGGCAGAAGCGGCCGAGGAGGCCATCGCGCTGTCGCGTGCCGAGCCACGGGGCACCCTGCGGCTGGCCTGTCCGATCGCACTGCTGCACGCGCGCGTTGGCGCCATGCTGGCTGACTTCCTGGCCCTGCATCCGCAGGTGACCCTGCAGCTGGATGCCACCAACCGGCGCGTGGACGTGGTGGGCGAGGGCGTGGATGTGGCCATCCGCGTGCGCCCGCCACCGCTGGAGGACAGCGATCTGGTGGTGCGCGTGCTGGCCCGCCGCATCTGGTGCACCGCTGCCAGCCCGGCCTTGCTCAAGCGCATGGGTACGCCGAAAGTGCCGGCTGATCTGGCGATGATGCCGACCGTGGACCTGGCATCGCCTGCCCAGGTGCATGCCTGGGAATACGCCGGGCCTGAGCAGGTGCAGGCCAGCGTGCACCACCGCCCGCGGCTGGTCAGCGATGACATGATCGCCCTGCGCAGTGCGGCGGTGGCGGGTGTCGGCGTGCTGATGCTGCCGCGGATGATGATCACCGACGAACTGGCCAGCGGCGCGCTGGTGCCGATCCTGCCGCAGTGGCAGCCCAGGCACGGCATCGTGCATGCGGTGTTCCCGTCGCGGCGCGGCCTGCTGCCGGCGGTACGCGCGTTGATCGACTATCTGGCCGAGCGTTTCGAGGCGCTGGAAGAGCCGTAGATCCAGGCCGTGCGTGCAGCGTGGCGGATGACCGGGGGTGCAGGATCGGCGGTTGCCGCCTACACTCCCGGTCCGGACCGTCGCCATCACGCCCATCATTCCCCGGTCCGGCCTTGGCACTTATGTCTCCCAATGCCCTGGCGCTGATCGAGCTGTTGATCCGCGAGCGCCGTGCGTTGTCCCGCTTCATTGCCCGCTACCTCGACCCGGCCAGTACCGAGGACACCCTGCAGAACCTTTATCTGAAGGCCAGCAGCGTGCCCGGCGATCCGCCGATCCTGGAACCGCGCGGGTACCTGTACCGCATGGCCTACCACCACGCGCTCAACCGCAGCCAGGCCGACGCACGCGAACGGCGGGCGATGGCGGAGTACGCCAGCGACCTGGCCGATGCCAGCACTGATGGCCAGGCGCAGGCGCTGGACCAGGCCCAGCTGCGCGAGATCAGCCAGACCATCCTGGCGCTGCCGCCGCAGGTGCGCGAGTGCTTCGTGCTCAACCGCTACCTGGGGCTGAGCGAACGCGAGATCGCCGAGCGCCTGGGTATTTCCAAGAGCGTGGTGGGCAAGTACGTGATGCGCGCGGCCCTGCTCATCCAGCAGCACCAGCGGGGAAGCCGCGCATGACCGGCATGTGCCGTGGGCAGATGCCGCTCGCCGTTGTCTCAACTGTAAGGCGCACCCGTTGGTGGTGCCGCAGGCCACAATCATGACTACGTCCATACCCTCGCCGCGTCAGGCCAGGCAGGCGTTGCGCTGGGTGATACGGTGCAATGCGGGCCGGTTGCCGGAGCGCCAGCAACGCGCCCTGCAACGCTGGCTGCAGGCCGATCCCCGGCATGCCGATGCCTGGCGCCAGCAGCAGGCCTTCTGGCAAGGCCTGGATGCCGCCGGCCCGGATGTCCTGGCTGCGCTTCCGGAGCTGACAGCCGAACCCGCGCTGCGGCCGCTGCAGCCGCGTCGTCGACTGCCTTGGCTGCTGGCCAGTGCGGCGGTGCTGCTGCTTTCGGTAACAGCGGCGCCGCACGCGTGGCTGCTGGTCCGCAGCGACGTGCGCAGCGACAACGCGCCGCGCACGGTGCAGCTGCAGGATGGCAGCACTGCCATATTGGATGCAGGCAGCGCGCTGGCGCTTGATTTCAGCGCCGGCCAGCGCCGCCTGCAGTTGCTGCGTGGCAGGGTCTGGTTCCAGGTGGCGCACGAAGCACGACCGTTCCGGGTGGAGGCCGGCGGTGGCGAGATCCGTGACATCGGCACGGCGTTCAGCGTTGCACTGCAGGATGCCGTGGTGACCACCGAGGTCAGCCAGGGCGAAGTGGAGATCAGGCCGGGTCATGTCGCCGCGCAGCGGCTGCAGGCGGGGCAGGCACGCGCGTTCCGTGATGGCCGCTGGCTGCAGCCGTTGCAGCTGGCCGATGTGGAGGCCATCGCACCGTGGCGACGCGGCGAGGTCGTCATTGATGATCTGCCTGCGCAACAGGCGATCGAGCGCCTTGCCCGCTATCGGCGTGCGCCGGTCTGGGTTCTGCACGGTCAGGGCGCGCAGGTGGCGGTGAGTGGGTTGTTCCACCTGCAGCAGCCGGATGCAGCCATCGCCGCGGTGGCCCAGCAGGCCGGTCTGCGCAGCCAGCGCCTGCCGGGCGGCGCGTTGTTGCTGTGGTGATGCCACGGGGGTAGCGGGTGGGTTCATCCACGCATGGCGTGGATCTACTGGGGCGCATGGTAGATCCACGCCATGCGTGGATGATCTGACGATCAACAAAAAACCGTGGGCAGTTCCGGCCCCACGTTGTCTCTAATGGTATAGCCAGAGCGAAACCGCGTTTCTTCTCAAGCCAACCGAACCGCGTGCACCCGACGTGCGCACGGTCCCGCCACCTTGAGGAGTCACCGTTCATGCCGTTCCCGGCATCCGCCCGTCATCGCCGCGCCACCATCCTCGCCCTGGCCATCGCCACGGCACTGGTTCCCTTCGCTTGGGCGCCGACCGCCCGCGCCCAGGCCGCTACCGCCTCCGTGCGCGCGTATGCCATCCCCGAACAAGCCCTGGCCGACGCAGTGCGCAGCTTCGGTCGCCAGTCGCAGGTGCAGGTGGTGTTCCGCAGCGATCTGGTGGAAGGGCGGCGCTCGCGCGCAGTGCAGGGCCAGTACAGCCCCGCCGAGGCACTGGACCAGTTGCTGCAGGGCAGTGGCCTGCGCGCGCAGCAGGAGCCGGGCGGTACCTGGACCCTGCAGGCCGCCGCCGATGACGGCGGGGTGGTGGTCACCGACACGCTGAAGGTGGGCGGACGCCTGCAGGCCGACGGCGGCGAAACACGTGATCGTTGGGGATACGACGACGTGTTCGCGCTCGACCTGAGCACGGCCTATTCCGGTCGCGACCGGGTGGAGCGCTATCGCGGCGCCAACCCGGCCGACGTGGTCAAGGACCTGGTCGGTGTGTTCAGCGGCGACGCCCGCAACAGCGGCGCACTGGACCTCAACATCCGCGGCATCCAGGGGCCGGGGCGGGTGCCGGTCAGCATCGACGGCGGCGAGCAGGCACTGACCGTATGGCGGGGCTACAACGGCGTCAGCAACCGCAACTACATCGATCCCAACCTGATTGGTGGCATCCAGGTCATCAAGGGGCCAGCGTTGGTGCGCGATGTACACAGCGGTATCGGCGGAGCGATGGTCATCAAGACCCTCGACGTCGACGACATCGTGCCGGCCGGCGAGCGCTTCGGCGGGGAGCTGAAGATCGAAGGCAGCAGCAATGCGGTCTCGCCGCGCCTGCCACGGCTGCACACCGGCGAGGACTACCGCACGGTGGAGGGGTTCCCGCAGTCGTCGCCGGCCTCGCCCTATGCTGACCGCACCCTGGTGGTGCCAGTGAAATCGCGCAGTGGTGACAACCCGTTCGATGGCGATGACCAGGCCTGGCGCCTGGCGCTGGGCTGGCGCGGTGAGCGGGTGGACGTGATGGCCGCCTACGCGTGGCGCAAGCGCGGCAACTATTTCTCCGGCAGCAAGGGCAGTGCGTACTACGACCAGGACCCGCGCGAGCAGTACGAATACCAGGGCATCGACTACATCACCACGCTGGCGCGCTACTTCAAGCCGGGTGATGAAGTGCCCAACACGTCCAGCGAACAGGAGTCGTGGCTGCTGAAGGCCACCTGGCAGATCACCGACGACCAGCAGCTCAAGGCCACCTGGCGGCACACGCTTTCGCACTATGGCGAGATCATGCCCTCGCGCATCCTGTCCGCACCGGATTACGGGCGCATCCAGTGGCCGCTCAGCCGGGTCGATTCCGATGCCTGGAACCTGGAATACCGCTGGCAGCCGGCCGGCAGTCGTTGGCTCGACCTGCGCGCCAACCTGTGGCGAACTGAAACCAACAGCGATACCTACACCGCTGGTGGCTTCCCCAACTTCGCCTCGGGCAACCCCGATTGGGATCCCAGCCGCAGCCCGATCCTGCGCAACACCGCGCTGGCCAATGCCCGCAACGACCGTACCGGGCTGACCCTGAGCAACCGCTTCGGCCTGCATTCCACGCTTGACCTGACCGTGGGTGGCAACTGGCAGTACGAAACACTGCGCTCGGGCGATCCGTACTTCGGCGTAACCGACGGCTGGCGCATGTACCCACGCGCCGGTCGGCGCCAGGAAGGCGAGGGCTACCTGAGCCTGGAATGGCGGCCGGTCGAGTTCCTTACCCTCAACGCCGGTGTGCGCTACAGCCGCTACTGGGCGTTCGACGATTTCCTGCAGGCGCATCCGGAGCTGCTGACCCGCAGTGTCGGCAGCAAGGAGGCGCGCTACCGGGTCAACGAGCTGCCACCACGCCCCGCCAGCCTGCAGGGAGAGATCGATGCGATCGAATCTGAGCGTGAGTTCTGGGAAAGCATCGGCATGGGCTCGCTGGTCGACGACCTGCTGAAGAACCTGCTGGGCAAGTACGAAACGCCGGTGCCGGTGGAGCACAGCATCGCCTGGGCAGCGGATGCCGATGGCAATTACACGCGAGCCAGCAACCCCTGCCTCAACGGCCAGGTGGCCGCCATCCCCGGGCTGCTGCCGATGGTGCTCGGTACCGACCAGACCTGCCGGGTGCAGAACGCCGTGCAGGGGCAGGCGGTGCAGGCGCACAACAGCCGCCGCCGCGACCATGCCTGGCTGCCCACGTTCTCGGCCACCGTGCATTTCTCGCCTGCTGCGCGCCTGTATGTCCGCTACACCGAGGCCAAGCGCTTCCCCAGCATGTTCGAAAGCACCATCGCGTTTTCCAGCAGCCTCAATCCGCTGTATCCGCTCAAGCCCGAACACGCTTACAACTACGAGCTGGGTTATGTGCACAACCTCTCTGCGCTGTTCGACGGCACCGCCGATGCGGACGTAAAGCTCAGCTACTACGTACAGAAAACCCGCGATGTGATCGAGCGCGATGCGTACTTCCTGTTCGACAACATCGACAAGCAGACCCTGCGCGGCATTGAGCTGCAGGCGCGCTTCGACAACCGCCGCTTCTTCAGCGACCTGGGCATCGCTCGCACCCTTGAAAACGAAGTGTGCGACGAAAGCACCGCAGTACAGCTGGATGCCAACCGTGGCCTGGTGCCCAACTGCGTGCAGGACGGTTTCGTCGGTGGCTATCTGCTGACCCAGGCCGTGCCGAAGCTGTCGGTGAACCTGTCGCTGGGCACCCGCCTGTTCGACGAGCGGCTGGAACTGGGCAGCCGCATCGTGCACTACCGGCGTCACCACAACCCGGACCTGCAGGCCTACCGCGACCGCTTGCTGGCCGGCGGCAGCAGCCTGCTGTGGCAGAACGTGCCGTTCACCTGGGGAAACATCACCACGGTGGATGCCTATGCGCGCTGGCGCTTCAACGACCACGCCAGCGTGGAACTGGTCGGCAGCAATCTCGGCAACCGCTACTACGTCGACCCGGCCACGCGCTCCACGCTGCCGGCGCCCGGTCGCACCCTCAAGCTCGCAGTCACCGCGCGCTTCTGACGCCTCACCGATTCAAGCGTTGTACCTGTAGTTCCCTCAATCCAAGGAGTTTTTCCATGAAAATGTTCTCCCGCTCCCTGCTCACCGTGGCCGCCAGCCTGGCCCTGGCCGGTGCCGCCCACGCTGCCGATATCGTCGGCGCCGCCAGCGCCGTCACCGATCCGCAGTTGAACGTCAATGTCGGCGAATCGCAGGTCAATGGTGGCCCGCACGTCGCTGGCAAGGCCGGCATCGGCGTCGGCACCGTGTCCGGTGGCACCCGCGTGGACTTCCAGGGCCTGAGCGCCTATTCGGCACCCACCACCGTCAACGGCACCACCGTGCGCACCCTGGCCATGCCGATCACCGGCACCCCGGGCAACCACGCCGGCATGGGCCACTTCAACTTCGTCAAGGTGGGCAGCGGCGATGTCTGGTTTGGTGAATGGTCCAAGGATGGCGCCGCCGGTGGCTTCAACAACCGCCAGGTCTATTTCGCTGGTGACCGTGCAGGCACCACGTTGCCGGCAGGCGTGGCCACCTACAGCGTGGCGGGCCTGAACAAGTTCAACGGCAGCAACCTGCTGACCGGTGCGTTCCGCGCCGACTTCGGTGCCGGTACCCTGCGTGGCCAGATCGCCGGTGGCGGCCTGACCGTGGGCGTCAACGCTGCCATCAACAGCGCCAATGCGTCCTTCGCAGGCACGGCCGTGGCCAACGGCTCGGTGTCGGGCAGCACCCAGGGCCAGTTCTTCGGTGCCAACGCCGCCACCC
The DNA here is from genome assembly GCF_002966815.1 of Stenotrophomonas sp. MYb57. Taxonomy (NCBI): domain Bacteria; kingdom Pseudomonadati; phylum Pseudomonadota; class Gammaproteobacteria; order Lysobacterales; family Lysobacteraceae; genus Stenotrophomonas; species Stenotrophomonas sp. MYb57. The sequence goes on along the minus strand of NZ_CP023271.1, from coordinate 2,608,077 downwards.
TGGCCGGCATCGCCACCTTCGCCGGCAACAGCCAGTACGACACCGCCTTCGGCGGCAGCAAGAACTGATCGCCACGCCCCTGACGGGGCAGGGCAGGGACAAGCCGCGATCCGCCAGTCCCTGCTTCGGCCCGCGATAGTGCTTCAACCGGATCGAACATGCGCCACCTTCTCTTTCTTGTCGTCCTGCTGCTGGCCTGGCCGCTCAACAATGCCCACGCGCAGCAGGATGACCTGCGCCGTGTGCTCGAACAGGGCAGCGAGCTGCGTCATCAGCAGCAGGACCAGCAGCGCCTGCGCCAGGCCGAGCACGAGCGACCGACCATCACCCTCGACGGCCAGCAGTACCGCGTGGAGCGCACTGTCGACGACCTCGGCCAGGCGCTCTATCTCGCGCTGCAGCACCAGCAATGGCAGGCCGCGGCCGCCTTCCTTGCCGAGTACATCGAACTGCCTGGCCACGATCCGCTGCTGCGCCACTACGCGCAGGGTGCGCTGGCGCGCGTGGGTGGCCAGCACGGCAAGGCCGCGGCCGAATACGAGGCCGTGCTCGCCGCGCAGCCGGACTTCCTGCCGGCGCGGCTGGAACTGGCGCGTGTGTATGCCGAAGACCAGCGCGACCGCGATGCCATCGCCCTGTTCGAGGCGATCGCAGCCGGCATCGATGGCGGCGACCCTGCAACGGCGGGCGTGCGTACGCGGGTGGACGGCTACCTGCAGGCCCTGCATGCACGCCAGCGCTGGAAGGGTGGCATCGCCGCCGGCCCCGCCTGGAGCGACAACGTCAACCGCAGTTCGGCCAGCCGCACCTGCCTGTTTGGTGACGGCACCACCTGCTTCATCGAACGCCGGTTGCCCGATGCACAGGCAGCGTTCGGCCTGGACTACGACGCCAGCCTGGAACGGCGCCTGCCGTTGGCCGGCCACCATGGGCTGTACCTGCGCGGGCTGGCGTTCGGCCAGGCGTGGCGTGGGCACAGCGACTACAACGAGCTCAATGCCAGCGTGCAGGCCGGCTACAGCTGGCGCAGCGCACGGCATACCTTGCTGCTGGCGCCCAGCTACGATTACCAGGGACTCGGCAACCACGCGCTGCAGGGCGGTGCCGGCATGCATGGCGAATGGCAGTTCGCCGCAGATCCGCGCAGCCTGCTGAAGCTGGAAGCCGACTGGAAACGCCAGCGCTATCGACAGCAGGGCGTGGCCAGCAACTACGACGGTGAACTGGCGGCGATCTATGCCACCTGGTTCCGCGCGCTCAACCCGCGCTGGACGGTGTTTGCCGGGGTCGACCTGAGTGACAGCAGCGCCGCCGATCCCGCCAATGGCTATCGGCAACGCGGCCTGCGCCTGGGCGCAGCGCGCCAGTGGAGCGGCACCACGGCCACGGTGTTCGTGTCGCTGCGTGAGCGTGACTACGATGCCTGGAGCCCGTTGCTGGAGGCGCGTCGGCAGGACAGCGAGCAGAACCTGATCGCCATCGTGCGCAGCGAGCGCCTGGCCGTGGCTGGGCTGGTCCCCAGCCTGAGCCTGCGTTACGCACGCATCGACAGCAACGTGGACTGGCTGTACAGCCACGACCGCAGTCTGCTGAGCCTGAAATGGGAACGGGCGTTCTGAGCCGTCGGGCGCGGCGCAAAGGGGGGGGGCAGTCCATTAATCCCCAATTTGGCCAAATTGGGTATAGTGGCCACATATCCTTCCGCTGGAGCCGTGCCATGACCCTCCCGCTCGACCTGCCCGGCCTGGACAAGGCCCCGGCATCCTCGGTCAAGACCCGTGGCTGGCCCAGCCTGATGCGTACCGTGCGCGAGAAGCAGGCGCTGGTCATCACCAACCACAATCACCCCGAGGCGGTGATCGTGGACATCAAGACCTACCAGGAGCTGTTGGCCAGGGCCAGCGGCAGCGACAGCGAGGAGCGCAGCGACGTGCTCTCGCGCCTGCGCAGCGAGTTCGACAAGGCGCTGGCCGGGCTGCAGCAGGGTGAGGGGCTGGGCAAGGTGATGGGCAAGCCGATCCGCCGCGGCCACAAGGTCGCGCTCGGCCGTCCGCTCTGAATCATGGGGCGGATCCTGGCGTTGGCCGGCGTCAATGGCGCCGGCAAGAGTTCGCTGCTCGGCACCTGGCTGGAGGCCGACGGCCTGGGCTGGTACAACCCGGACAGCTTCACCCGGCGCCTGGTGGAGGCGGGCTGGCCGTTGGCCGACGCCAACGCCGAAGCGTGGCAGGAGGGCGCACGACGACTGCGCCAGGCGATCGCCGACGGCAGTGACTTCGCCTTTGAAACCACCCTGGGCGGCAACACCATTCCGCGCCTGTTGCGCGAGGCCTGCAGCCAGCATGACGTGGCGATCTGGTTCTGCGGGTTGGCCACCGTCGAACTGCATGTTGCCCGCGTGGCGGCCCGCGTTGCTGGCGGTGGCCACGACATCCCGCAGGACAAGATCCGCGCACGCTTCGATTCCGCACGCGAGAACCTGTTGGCGTTGATGCCGCACCTGGCCGAACTGCATGTGTATGACAACAGCGCGCCGGCCGATCGCTACGGACGTGTTGCCCCCTTGCCGGTGCTGGCGCTGGATCGCCAGGGCCTGCAGTATCCGGTGTCGGTGGTGGAGCTGCTGCACACCCCGGACTGGGCCAAGCCCATCGTCATGCGCGCGATGGAACTGCATGCCGACAGTACGCCGCTTGCCGGCCCGCCTGTGCGATGATCCGAGCCCGCAGATTCATTGATCGAGGAACACGGATGTACGAGCGGAAGCACTGGCAGGCCACTGGCCTGCGCGCGCTGGTGGCGGCCATGGCATTGACGGTGGCGGCGCCGCTGCTGGCCCAGGATGCAACGCCGGCCGATGCAAAGGTCGAGGCGCCGAACGAGCCGATGAGCTACGACAAGGCACGCCGCACCGCCGAGGCATCGCTGCGCCTGCACCCGGGCACCGACAGCCAGTACGACTACCGCCCGCTGTGGGCCGGCAATGCCGACCTCGATGGCGACGGCCGCCCGGAGATCATCTATCTCTACACCGCGACCCAGACCGGCAGCGCGATGCAGCTCAACGAGCTGGTGGTGATGACCCCGCTGGCCGAACGCGATGCACGAGGCCAGGCCACGTCACCCGGCAAATCCGCCTATGACGATGAAACCTACGCGTTGATCCGCGCTTCCGGCTACGCCGATGACGCCAGCGTGCATATCCCCGGCGAAATGGAAACGATCACCATGGACGGTGACCGCATCCGCGTGACTTTCAACAGCACCCGCAGTTCGAAGCTGTGCGTGCGAGGCAAGGTGGCCTGCCCGCCGGAAGGTCAGCATGCCTGGGTGTACCGCTGGACCCCGGGCAAGCTGACCCGCGCCGACTAGCCCTGTGCTGACGGCAGCGCCAGGCAACGCCTGGCGCCACCGCAGCCACTCAGGCCGGGGTCACCTGTTCCGGCTCGGCCACGTCCGGCAACGGCGGGAGGGCGCGGTCCACCGTGACCGGTGCGTCGCTCTTCAACAGCGCAGCCGCCTCCTTGTCGCAGCCCACGGCCGGCGGCGAACCACGCAGCGGCAGGCCGGCGGTTTCCTTCACGAAGATCATCGTGATCAGGCCGATCACCGCCGCGCCCATCAGGTAGTAGGCCGGTACCAGCGGATCGCCCGTGCGTTCCACCAGCCAGGCGGTGACCAGCGGCGTGGTGCCACCAAACAGCGACACCGACACGTTGAACGCAATGGACAGCGCGCTGTAGCGCACCGGCGTATAGAACAGCGCCGGCAGCGTGGACGGCATCGAACTGGTGAAGCACACCAGCGCCAGGCCCAGCAGCATCAGGCCAAGGAAGATCAGCCCGTCGTTGCCGCTGCCCACCAGCAGCAGGCTCGGTACCGCCAGCACCAGCAGCGCGATGCAGGCGCCGATGATCATCGGCCGCCGGCCCAGCTTGTCGCTGAAAAGGCCGCCGACGATGTTCAACGGCATCATCACCAGCATCACGATGATGATCAGCAGCAGGCCCTTGCTCTCCGCATATCCCATGGTGACGCTCAGGTAGCTGGGCATGTAGGTCAGCAGCATGTAGTCGGTCACGTTGAACACCAGCACCAGGCCCATGCAGACGATCAGCTGGCGGCCGTGCACGCGGAACAGGTCGACCAGGCCGGGGCGCTCATGGTCGCGCTTCTCGGCCTCTTCGGCGAACGCGCGGAACGCTGGCGTTTCCTCCAGCCGCATGCGCATGTACAGGCCCAGCAGGCCGAGTGGGCCGGCCACCAGGAACGGAATGCGCCAGCCCCAGTCCAGCATCTGCTCGCTGCTCAACAGCATGTGCAGTGCAGTCACCGTACCGGCACCGGCGATATAGCCGCCCAGCGTGCCAAACTCCAGCCAGCTGCCCATCAGGCCGCGGTTGCGGTCGGTGGAGTACTCGGCGATGAAGGTCGCCGCGCCGCCGTACTCGCCGCCGGTGGAAAAGCCCTGCACCACGCGGGCGAGCAGCAACAGCACCGGCGCCCAGATGCCGATGCGTTCATAGGAGGGAATCAGGCCGATGGCGAACGTACCCAGTGCCATCATGATCATGGTGAAGGCCAGTACCTTCTGGCGCCCGTAGCGGTCGCCCAGGGGCCCGAAGACCATGCCGCCCAGCGGGCGTACCAGGAAGGCCACCGTGAACGTAGCGAACGCGGCGATCACCTGCGCGGTGGGGTTGCTGGACGGGAAGAACACCTGGCCGATGGTGACGGCAAGATAGCCATAGACACCGAAGTCGAACCATTCCATCGCATTGCCCAGTGCAGCGGCGCCGACGGCGCGCTTGAGCATGGGTTTGTCGACAACGGTGATCTCGTCGACCTTCAGATGGCGGCGGCGTTTGAACCAGCCGAAATGGGCATGGGCATCGGAGTTGTCCTGCATGGGGACTCCCTTGGAAGAATGGAAATGGCGTTGGAATGGGCGGTACGAATGTCCCGGAATTCGGAAACGGCGATGCTGGCGCAGCAGGCGCAGGGGCATCGGATGAAAGACCCGGAAGGGGGCGAAAGGCGTGTGCGATGAAACGCCGCGCACGCAACACGCATTGCCCGCTGCCAGAACGCAGAGCGACATGCGGGACGAACGGATGGGTCCGATTACGTGTCAGTGCACGCGCGGGTGGGGCAGGCGCAGGGAACAGGCGGGGCAGGGCCCGCAGGCGTCATCCGCCGGGATCCAGCGCGAGGCGATGGAAAGGCGAGGGAGAGGCAATGATGGAAAGCGAAGCGCCGGTCGGCAGTGCTTCCCGCAGGCCAGCAACAGGTGCTGGCGTGCAGTGGGTCGTGTCGATCATGCGTTCATGATAACGGTTACAGTGTGAGCGTGCCGAGAATCGCGCCAGTACGAACGCAGCGTTCCATGATGCCTGTTCATGCACATGACCCACGCACATCGAATGAACATGTTGTGCTCGCCTCGCTCACGCCACGGCTTTTACGGTGGTCACGAACCAACGCAAGGAGTAACGCATGACCCGTCGCATTCCCGAAGGCACCCTGGTTATCGTCGCCGATGGTGGCTCGGCCCGCGTGTTCACCAACGTCGGCAACGAGCACAAGCTCACCCTGAAACAGGAAGGCGAGCTGCGCCTGCAGGACATCAGCGAACAGGGTGTGTCCGGTCAGGGGCCATCCGGTGCGGTGCCCAAGGACATGTCGATCTCGCAGCTCAACGAGGCGACCTTCGCCAAGCAGGTGGCCGAGCAGCTCAATGAAGACGCGCTCAACAACCGTTATGCGCATCTGGTGCTGATTGCCGATCCCACCACGCTGGGCCGCATCCGTCCGTTGCTGCACAAGGAGACGCAGGCGCGCTTGCTGGCCGACATCGCCAAGGATCTTACCAACGCGCCGCTGGAAGACATCCAGCGCACGCTGCAGGCGTAGCCGGCATGCCCTTCATGCGTGACCATGTGGCAGCCGAGCCGGCCCGCGCGGAGGTGGATGCGCAGGCCGGTTGGCTGTTGCTGGAATTCGGTGCGCCGTGGTGCGGCCATTGCCAGGCTGCACAACCGGCACTGCAGGCCTTCGTCGAGGCACATGATCTGCCTCACTGGAAGATCGAAGACGGTAAGGGCAAGCCGCTGGGCCGCTCGTTCCAGGTGAAACTGTGGCCGACCGTGATCCTGCTGCGTGATGGCACGGAAGTTGCGCGCGTGGTGCGGCCGGTGGATGCGGCGGATCTTGCCGCACTGCAGAGCGCGCTGCCCGATTGAGTGGCCTCTTGAGTGGCCTCCATGGAGCCGAGCCACGCTCGGCTCATTTTCCTGGCGGTGTCCGCTTCAATGCAGCGTCACCCGCACATGCTGCTCGCGCAGTTCATGCAGCAATCGCCGGCCATGCTGGCTCAACGCCATCATCGCAACAGTGATCTTCTGCAGGCTGTAGCCCGGGCGCAGATGCGCCTGCGGGTCGGCCGGTTCGTTCTCGCCGATCATCATCGCCATGCCCTCGGCGGTGTTCAGAGCGTGCTCGATGCGGAAGAACAGGGATTCCATTTCCGGGGTAAGGATGGGCGGTTCATGCGACATGCGATGGCTCCTTGAGGGGACGTGGCCACCGCAAGGGTGGCGGGCGGTGCGGGGTTGGAACTTCGGCTGAGCTCTGGGAAAAGCCGGAGGGCCATGCGGCCGCCGCGCACCGCCCGCCGTAGTCACGGCAAGCAGCTCCCAAAGCCCGTTTCGGGGTTCCACACCCGGCAGCGTGTGTGCGCTGCGGTGCCATCGTGCGCAGGTCGCGGGCCGGATTGCCAACCTGTAGAACCCTTGCCGCATTCGCGTGCTCGCCACCGGTAGCGTCGGCCCTGGCCTGATTTCATCTGTGTGGCTTCAATCGCGATATGCAGCGTCATCAAAGACCTTCCCGTTGTCGCCAATGGTTCGAAAAGGATCTCAGGCGAGCCGCGTGGTTTCCCTGCAACGGCTTGTACTTCTGCAAGGCCATATGCGTCAGAGGCATGCCCTGGACGACGTCCTCCCGGGCACGGGCAGGCCGTGGCGTGATGCGGTATAACGGCGGGGCCGGCGCCGGGGAAGGCGTCGGTACCGAACCCGCAGGACCGTTGTCTGCCGTTGCAACTGCATCGATGGGCGGCTTGCCGCGCCCATTTGTCGATCATTGGACGAACAGGGGGTAACGATGAACAGGTTTCTGAGCACCATGGTGATGCTCGCCGCGACGCTCGTGGTCAGCACGGCACACGCCGCCAACGTGGTGTACCCGGACGGAGAGAGGCAGCAGGCGCCCGATGCCATCTTCCTCGACCGCGCCGGCGATCTGTATCCGCCGTTCGGTGTGCCGGTTGATACCGCGGCGATGCTGACCCTCGACCCGGACGTGGGTGCCGTAGCGCCACTGGAAGTGGTGACGCTGCGTGGCATGTACCGATGGCAGGCCAGTACCGGCGAGCCCGGATGGAAGAAGCTGCTCGCGCATGCGCAGGTTGAAGGCAGCAGCGATTTCGACCGTGATTGGGAGGCGGTGCAGGACGCGCTGCGAAGGATGGTTGTGAAGCAGTTGAATGCACAGAAGGGCACGGACGTGCTGCTGGTGGTGCACGGGTTCAACAACGATTTCCGCGGTGCCAACAAGTGGCTCGTGCCCTTCGAAAAGGCGGTGTTGGAGGCTTATCCGCAAGTGCGCAGCACTCGCGTATATTGGGATGGGCTGCTGGGAAACGACGCCGGCATCGGCATCTGGGGCGAGGCCCAGTACAACGGCCCGCGCGTGGGACAGCAATTGCGCCGTGTGCTGAATCAGCTGGATGCAGACCTGCGGGTGAGGATATTCACCCACAGCTCCGGGGCCTACGTGGTGACCAACGCGTTGGGCGATGGCAGTCACAGCTATCGCGGCTTCGAGGGGTCGGTACAGCTGAAGGAGCGTGCCGGGGCGCTTGATGGAGCCTACGCCGTGCCGAGGAACATCACGGACCTGCGAGTGGCCATGTTGATTCCGGCGCAGCCACTGAGCGCCTTCGATGGCTTCGCCCAGGGCACGAAAGGCGTAGTGCCGACGCGCTTGATCCTCGGCACCAGCCCACGTGACAAAGCGGCCACCAAACTGGGTGTGTCATGCGCGATCGGCGGGAACACCTGCATGGCCGTGCGCACCGCCGAAGCATTCCAATGGTCACGCAAGGCGCTCGCACCGCAGGCCGGGCAACTGATGGTGATCGGCTTCCCGGCGCCGGCGACAGGCCACCATGAGCACGGCGTGGAGTGGTACATGGAGGACCGGGAGCAATGGCAGGCACTGCTCGGCCAGTTGTTGGGCGATGCCAGTGGATGCCCGGCGAGCGGCAAGACCTGGTGCCAGGCCAGCGATGGAAAGGAGCTGGCAGCCCGCTGATGATTCGGCCCGCCCTGTCGCCGCATCCTTGGCCCGGCAGGGCGGGTCGTCATGCATGACCGCAGCGCAACATGCGACACCGTCACCCCGGTGCTAGGATCTGACCACCATCTGAATCGATCCAAATGCCGATGCCCACGCTGGACCGTCGTCTCCTGATCGCTGTCGCCGCCACGGCGATGTTCGCCTCCGGCCTGGCTGCGGCCGCCCCGGCCAAGACCGCCGCCGACAAGGCCTATGCCTCGGTCGATCCCTTCATTGGCACCGGCGGTGAGGGGCATACCTACCCCGGCGCGACGGTGCCGTTCGGCATGGTCCAGCTCAGCCCGGACACGCGCATCCAGCCGCGCGAGAAGGCTTACGGCTGGGCGGCGGGCTACCGTTACGACGACAGCAGCATCGTCGGTTTCTCGCACACGCACTTTTCCGGCACCGGTCATTCCGATTTGGGCGACATCCTGCTGATGCCGTTCACCGGCAACCCTGGCCTGGAGCGCGGCGACCCCGAAAAGCCACGCAGCGGTTACGCCTCGCGTTTCCGCCACGATGACGAGAAGGCCGAACCGGGCTATTACGCGGTCACCCTGGACGACTACAAGGTGCGCGCCGAGCTGACCACCAGCGCCCGCGTGGGCGTGCATCGCTATGCGTTCCCGAAGGGCAGCGAAGCCAAGGTGCTGCTGGACATGCGTACCAGCATGTATGACTACCCGGGCAAGATCCTGTGGTCGCGGGTACGCGTGCGTGGCGATGGCACCATCACCGGCTTCCGCGAGACGCGTGGCTGGGCCGCCGGCCGCCAGCTGTATTTCGCGATGCGCTTCTCGCGGCCGCTGGCCAGCCACGCGCTGCACAACACCGAACAGGACATCGTCTACAAGGGCTTCGCGCCCCCGGGCGAGAAGGACCCGGCGCAGCGCGCGCAGATCGAGGGGCGGCAGCTGGTGGGCACCTTCGACTTCGGCAAGCTGGATGCACCGCTGGTGGTGAAGGTGGCCATTTCGCCGGTCAGCGAGGCGGGCGCCATCGCCAACCTCGATGCCGAAGTGGCCGACTTCGATTTCGACCGTGTGCGCGCGCAGGCGCGGCAGGAATGGACGCAGGCGTTGTCGGTGCTGGATATCGATGCACCCGAACACGCGCGTCGCAGCGCGTACACCGCGCTGTACCACACGCTGCTGGGGCCGACGCTGTTCATGGATGCCGACGGCCAGTACCGCGGCGCGGACAACGCCGTGCACCAGGCCAAGGGCTACACGAACTATTCGACGTTCTCGCTGTGGGATACCTACCGGGCGCTGCACCCGCTGCTGACCCTGGTGCAGCCGGAGAAGCGCAACAGCGATTTCGTCAATTCCATGCTGGCCCATCATGAGCACAGTCCCTACGGCATGCTGCCGGTGTGGTCGTTCCATGGCCTGGAAGACTGGTGCATGATCGGCTACCACGCGGTGCCGGTGATCGCCGATGCCTACGTGAAGGGTATTCGCGGCTTCGACGCGGACAAGGCCCTGAAGGCGATGGTGCAGACTGCCAACTACGGCCCTTACGATGGCATCGCCCAGTACCGTGAGCTGGGCTACGTGCCGATCGACGAGGAAGGGGAAGCAGCCAGCAAGACGCTGGAATACGCGTTCGATGACTGGACCATCGCGCGCATGGCGCAGGCGATGGGCAAGGCCGATGTGGCCGCAACCTTCGACAAGCGCGCGGGCAACTGGCGCAACGCCTTCGACAAGGACACCGGCTTCATGCGTGCGCGCAAGCGCGATGGCAGCTTCCGTACGCCGTTCGACCCCAGCGCCAGTGGCTACGGCACCGACTACACCGAAGGCAATGCCTGGCAGTACTCATGGTACGTGCCGCAGGATGTGGCCGGCCTTGCCGCAGCGCATGGTGGTAGTGACAAACTGCTGGCGCGCCTGGATGAAGTGTTCAACGCGAAGGTCGATCCGGCCATCTTCGAGCACATGGAAGACATCACCGGCCTGATCGGCTGGTATGCGCATGGCAACGAGCCCAGCCACCACGTGGCCTACCTGTACTCGCATGCCGGCCAGCCGTGGCGCACGCAGGCACGCCTGAAGCAGATCATGGACACGCAGTATGCCGATCGTCCCGATGGCCTGGCCGGCAACGATGACGTGGGCCAGATGTCGGCGTGGTACGTGTTCACCGCGCTGGGTTTCTACCCGGTAGCGCCGGGCTCGGGCGAGTACATCCTCGGCCGCCCGTTCCTGCCGAAGACCGCAATGCGGCTGCCCAACGGCAAGACCTTCACCATCGTGGCCGAAGGGCTGGACGACAAGCACACCTATGTCGGCAGCGTGACCCTCAACGGCAAGCCGTTGCAGCGCACCTTCCTGCGCCACGATGAGATACTGGCCGGTGGCGAGCTGCACTTCATCATGCAGGCCGAACCGAACAAGGACTGGCCGGGGCAGGGCGCGCAGGCACCGTATTCGATGAGCCGGTAACACCCACGGTAGCGCCGGGCCATGCCCGGCGGTTGAGGGGCGGCGCCAACCAAGGTTGGCGTCTACCGGAACCGCGCACACCGCATTGAGGCGCCCTTGGTAGATGCCAACCTTGGTTGGCTGCCGCGCGCCCACCAAGGTGGGCGACTACCGATGTGGCGTGATCTGGTAGATGCCAACCTTGGTTGGCACGCCGCGCGCGCCCCAAGGTGGGCGACTACCGATGCGGCGTGATCTGGTAGGTGCCAACCTTGGTTGGCACGCTGCTACACCATCCCACCATTGGCCCGCAGCACCTGGCCATTGATCCAGCCGCCATCGGCACCGGCCAGGAACGCCACCGCGCCGGCGATGTCTTCCGGCGTACCCAGCCGCTCCAACGGATTCATCTTCGCCAGCCGATCAATCAGTTCCGGCGACTTCCCGTCCAGGAACAGATCGGTGGCGGTCGGCCCGGGCGCCACCGCGTTCACGGTGATGCCGCGCCCACGCAGTTCCTTGCTGAGAATCGCGCCCATGGTCTCCACCGCGGCCTTGCTGGCGGCATACACGCTGTAGTTTTCCAGCTTGATGCCAACCACGCTGGTGGACAGGGTGACGATGCGGCCACCATCGCGCACGCGCCGCGCGGCCTCGCGCAGCACATTGAATGCACCCTTGAGGTTGATGCCGATCACACGGTCGAACAGGGCATCATCGCTGTCGGCCAGTGCGGCCAGCTGCAGCACGCCGGCACTGTTGACCACCACATCGATGCCACCGAAGCGTGCCTCGATGGCGTCGAACAGCGCGTGCACGGCCTGCGGGTCGGCGACATCGGCCTGCAGGGCGATGGCGTGCCCTCCGCTGGCGGTCAATTCGGCAGCCAGTGTTTCGGCCTCATCACGGCGCCCGGCATAGTTGATCACCACGGCATGGCCGTCGGCGGCCAGACGGCGCGAGATGGCCGCGCCGATGCCACGGGAGCCCCCGGTGACCAGGGCGACAGAGCGGGAAGCAGAGGAGGTCATGGCAGATTCCAGAAGTGCGCGCCGGCATGGCGCACGGCCATCTTGGTCTCTCCGCCGTCGCGGATAATCATGGATAATCCGGAAACATCATCCGGCCGCCCGAACAATGGACAGATTCACCGCCCTGCGTGCGTTCGTGCGGATCGTCGAGCGCCGCAGCTTCAGCCGTGCCGCCGAAGACCTGGGGCTGCCGCGGGCCACGGTGACCGACGCGATCAAAGCACTGGAGCAGCATCTGGGTGTGCGCCTGCTGCACCGGACCACGCGCGTGGTGGTGCCGACGCTGGAAGGCGAGGCCTTCTACGGCCGCTGTCTGCGCCTGATCGCGGACATGGACGATGCCGAAGCCGCGTTCCGTGACGTGCCGCCACGCGGGCCGCTGCGCATCGAGGTGCACGGTACGCTGGGGCGCCACCTGTTGTTTCCGCATCTGCCGGATTTCCTGCAGCGGTACCCGGACATCGAACTGGAGGTCAGCGAGGGCGACCGCTATGTCGACCTGCTGCGCGAGGGGGTGGACGGGGCCATCCGCGTGGGCACCCTGGCCGACAGCGATCTGGCCGCGCGGCGCCTGGCGTTGCTGCGCGAGGTCACGGTGGCGTCGCCCGCTTACGTACAGGCACACGGGCGGCCGGAGAGCATCGCGTCGCTGGCGGCGGGACACCAGATGGTCGGCTACCGTTCCAGCGCCACCGGCCAGCTGATTCCGCTGGAGTTCCAGCAGGGTGGGCAGGTTCGCCACGTGCCGCTGCCGGCACGCGTGCGGGTGTCCGGTGCGGACGCCTTCCTCGGTGCCGCGCTGGCCGGGTTGGGCATCATCCAGGCACCGCGTTACCGGATGGACCCTTACATCGCGCGCGGGCAGTTGCTGGAGCTGTTGCCCGGGATGCCACCCACACCGAGCCCGGTCAGCCTGGTCTATCTGCGCAACCGTACGCCATCGCCGCGGCTGCGGGTGTTCATCGACTGGGTGGCGGCTGTGTTCGAGCACGCAGGCTGACGCCGACCTGCCGCTCAACCCAGGCCGGGCAGCGGCGCGTGCGATGACACCAGCTGGCGGTCGCGCAATGCCTGCCAGAACGCGGTGGGAATCGTCGCCCCGGCCAACGCCAGGTTCTCGGCGATGCGCTCGGGACGGCTTGCACCGGGAATCGCCGCTGCCACTGCCGGGTGCGCCAGCGAGAACTGCAGCGCGGCGGCGCGCAGGTCCACCTGGTGTTCTGCCGCAACGTCGCGCAATGCCTGCACGCGGGCCAGCACCTCTGGCGTGGCGGTCTGGTATTCGTAATGCGCGCCGCCGGCAAGGATGCCGGAGTTGTACGGCCCGCCGACCACGATGCCGACGCCACGTGCAACGCTGTCCGGCATCAACCGCTGCAGGGCCTCTTCGTGGTCGAGCAGGGTGTAGCGCCCGGCAATCAGGAAGCCATCCGGGTCGGCCTGCTGCAGCGCCATCTCGCAGGGCTGCACGCGGTTGACGCCCAAGCCCCAGGCCCTGATGACACCTTCCTCGCGCAGGCGGGTGAGCGCCACGGCGGCGCCGTCCATCGCCTGCTGGAAGACCTCCTTCCAGACATCGCCATGGAAGTCACGCGCCGGATCGTGGATCCAGACGATGTCCAGGCGATCGGTACGCAGGCGCTGCAGGCTCTCCTCGATCGCGCGCAGGGTGCCGTCAGCGCTGTAGTCGTAGACGATGCGGTTGGGCAGGCCATGCTCGAACAGGCCGCCTTTCTCACCAAGGTCACGCCGGGTGGTGTCTTCCACCTCGTCCAGCACACGGCGGCCGACCTTGCTGCTCAGTACATAGGCATCACGGTCGTGATGCTGCAGGGCCTCGCCCAGGCGCAGTTCGGCCAGGCCAGCGCCGTACAGCGGTGCGGCGTCGAAGTAGCGGATGCCCTGCTGCCAGGCTGCCTCGACGGTATCCAGCGCCTCCTGCTGGGGGATGTTGCGGTACATGTTGCCCAACGGTGCGGTGCCGAAGCCGATGGGCGAGGGAATGGAAAGTCGCATGGGAATCTCGTGGGGAAGGGACATTCAGTCGTGCGGGGGCAGTGCCTGCAGCGTGCCCTGGATGCGGTGGAAGCGGCCGTCGGTGGCGGTGAACCACGCCAGCGAATGGCCGTGCAGGAAGTCATCGACGTGCACCACGGTGGCACCGTCGGCTTCCTGCCAGGAAATGGCATAGATGCCCTCGGCAACCTGCCGCCACTCGCAGCTGGCTTCGCCGTAGGCACCGGCATAGGCACCGGAGACGATGGCGTAGTGCACGCGATGGCCATCAGCGCTGTAGCGGTTGTCGGCAGCCAGGCCGTCATAGCTGACCCGGAACCGGCGACCGGCAAACATCGGCGGGGCGTCGCTCATCGGATCGCCACCGGGTTGATGTTGACCTGGGTGGAACCGACGTACAGCGGCTGGCCGAGCACGAACAGGAATTCCCAGGCCTTGTCGCGCACCAGCGCGCGGCTGTCGATCAGTTCCAGGTTGTAGATGCCGCGTTTGGCCAGCATGTACTGGTTCACTGGGAACTCGTCGGAGCCGTACGGATTGGGGTAGACCTCCGAGGCCCAGGTGTCACCGCCGAAGGCGACGATGCCCTGGTCGGCCAGCCACTTCGCCGCGTCCATGCCGATGCCCGGCTCGACCTCCAGGAACTGCGTGTTGTCCTTGCCGATCAGCTCCAGCCAGCCGGTGTTGAACAGCACCACATCGCCCTTGCGCAGGGTCAGGTGCTGCTGCTTCAGCACGGCCTGGATGTCGGCGACGCTGAACTCGGTGCCGCCGGGCACGATGGCCTTGCCGTAGTACGCGGTCATGTCCAGCACCACGCCGCGTGTGACCAGCGGCGGCACCTTCTCCACGCCCAGCCTGCGCACGCCATCGACGCTGACGAAGTCGGCGGCCTTGTTGCCGTTGTAGTAGACGTTGTCGATGCCGATGTGGCCAATGCCGTTGAGCTGGGTGCCGACACCGGTCCAGGCGTTCACCAGTTCATCGTTGAAGGTGAATCTGTTCGGGCCCAATGACTTGCCGGCCTGTTGCCCGACCTGCACGTTGTACAGGCGGAAGCTGCGATGGCGAAAGGCGGGCAGGTTCTTGTCCACCGGTACCGCCAGCGGATAGGTCTTTCCTGTCTTCACCAGCGACACCGCCTGCTTGACCACATCGGCGGTGAGCAGGTTGGCCGCGCCGATCTCATCGTTGGCGCCGTATACCGAGGGATACCAGTCCGCAGCGAGAGCGGCGGAGGGCAGCGGGAGCGAGGCCAGTGCAAGCAGGGCCAGGGAGGTGATGTTCATTGCGGGGCTCCAGTGCCGGTCACGCATGCGCCGCGAACTGCGGCAGCACGTACTCGGCGATTTCGTGGAAGGTGTCGGCCAAAGGCCGTTCGTTGCGGCGGAACTGCAGGCCGATGTGGTCGACGCCGGCGGCCTGCATCGCCTGCAGTTCGGCCAGCAGCGCATTGCGGCCGCCGCGCAGGCCGAAGCGCCAACGCTGCAGCGGTGCCTCGGCCCGTTCCAGCAGATCCAGGTGGATGAAGCTTGCATAGGGTTTGTTGCCGGCTACCGCGCGCCACGCCGCCACGCGGTGGGCATGTTCCTGGGGCGTGCCGGGGTAAGCCAGGCAGCCGTCCATATGTGCGCCGATCCAGGCCGGCTGCTGCTGCGCCAGGCCGGCCACCAGCAGCGGCAGCGCCCGACCATCGGCAGGCAGTACTTCCAACCCCTGCGGCAGCCGTGCAGCGGTGCCTTCGCGCAGCAGCCCGATCTGCTCGCGGAAGCGCGTGCCACGGGTGTCGAAGTCGCGGCCGAACAGCGGGTACTCCACCGGCCGGTCGCCGCTGGCAACGCCCAGCAGCAGGCGATCGCCACTGAGCTGCTGTACGCTGCGTGCCGACTTCAACGTCAGCAGAGGTTCGCGGATCGGCAGCACCACCGCGCCGGTCCCCAGCAGGATCTCTTCGGTGATGCCGGCCAGGTAGCCGAGATAGGTGAACACTTCGAACACCTGCGCGGCATCGCCGAATGCCGGGTCGTACACCGGCACGTCGCGCACCCACAGCGCACGGAAGCCGAGGCGGTCGGCCAGCCTGGCAAGGTCGGCGTGCTGCTGCAGGTCCGGTTCGCCCGGCAGGCGGCGCGCAATGCGTCGTGCCTGTTCGCCCAGCGGCGTCCAGTCGTTGTCCAGCGGCGCTTCAATGCCAATGCTGAAGCCGCCCGCCTGCAGTCGTGTCAACGCAGTAGCCATCAGCGCGTGCTCCTCAGTCCCAGGCAGGCGCCAGGCCCGGCGGGTCGACTTCGCGGCCGTTGCGTTCAAGTGCGGCGATCGCAGCCATGTCTTCGGCATCCAGCTGCAGCTCGCGGGCAAGCAGGTTGCTGGCCAGGTTTTCGCGCTTGGTCGAGGAAGGAATGACGGCGTAACCCAGCTGCAGCGCCCAGGCCAGTGCGACCTGGGCCACCGTGGCCTGGTGCTTGTCGGCGATGGCGGCCAGCACCGGGTCCTTCAGTACCTTGCCGTAGGCCAGGGTCATGTAGGAGGTCACCGCGATGCCCTGTTCCTGCAGGAAAGCGGTCAATGCCGGGTTCTGCAGATAGGGGCTGAGCTCGATCTGGTTGGTGGCGATCTGGCCCTGGCCAACTACGGCGATGGCCTGGCGGGTCAGTTCGATGTTGAAGTTGGATACGCCGATCTGCCGGGTCAGGCCCAGCGTCTTTGCTTCGGCCAGTGCGGTCATGTACT
The DNA here is from genome assembly GCF_002966815.1 of Stenotrophomonas sp. MYb57. Lineage (NCBI taxonomy): Bacteria > Pseudomonadati > Pseudomonadota > Gammaproteobacteria > Lysobacterales > Lysobacteraceae > Stenotrophomonas > Stenotrophomonas sp. MYb57. The sequence continues at coordinate 2,591,468 of NZ_CP023271.1, read as the reverse complement.
CGCGCAGCGCGACCGCGCTGCCCGGTGCCGGCCAGTGGATCAGCAGCAGGTCGACATGGTCGGTGCGCAGCTTGGCCAGGCTCTCGCGCAGGCTCGGCAGCAGTCTGTCGGCGGCATGGTTGTCGACCCAGATCTTGGTGGTGATGAACAGTCCGTCGCGCGGTACATCGGATTCGGCGATTGCCTGGCCGACCTCGGCTTCATTGCCGTAGATCTGCGCGGTGTCGATGGCGCGATAGCCGAGCTCGAGGGCGTTGCGCACTGAATCGATGACGGTCTGGCCGGTCAGGCGGAACGTGCCGACGCCAAAGGAAGGAAGGCTCATGGGAACTCCAGCTGGGTAGGGAGCGGTGTGCTCCGATGGGGGCCAGTCTGGTCGCTTTACATTTGCAGATTAAGCCGTGTATACGGGAAATGCTTTTGCGCCGAGGTAAAGAATGAAAACCACCCTGGATGAGCTGAAGGCGTTTGTCGCCGTGGTCGACAGCGGCTCGATCACCGCCGCCGCCGAGGTGCTGGGACTGACCATCTCGGCCACCAGCCGCACCCTGGCGCGCTTGGAGGACAAGCTGCAGACCACGCTGCTGCGGCGGACCACGCGACGGCTGGAGCTGACCGAAGAGGGCGCGGCGTTCCTGGAATACGCGCGTACGATCTTGTCCACGGTGGACGAAGCCGAGGAACAGATGGCGGCGCGCCGGCAGCAACCGGTAGGGCGGTTGCGGGTGGATGCAGCCACGCCGTTCATGCTGCACGTGATCGTGCCGCTGCTGGCCGGCTTCCGCGAGCGCTATCCACAGGTGCAGTTGGAGCTGAACTCCAACGAGGGCATCACCGACCTGATCGAGAAGCGCACCGACGTGGCGTTCCGCATCGGCGTGCTGCGCGATTCCACCCTGCATGCGCGGCCGATCGGCCACAGCCGCATCCGCGTGGTCGCCAGCCCGGAGTACCTGCGGCAGTACGGTACGCCCACCCGCATCGCGCAGCTGCGCGCGCACACGCTGCTGGGTTTCACCCATCCGGGTTCACTCAACGAGTGGCCGCTGACCGATGCCGATGGCGGTCCATTGGTGATCCAGCCGGCCATTGCATCTTCCAGCGGAGAAACGCTGCGGCAGATGGCGGTGAACGGGCTGGGCATCGCCTGCCTGTCCGATTTCCTGACCCGCCAGGACCGGCGCGAAGGGCGCCTGGTACAGCTGTTCGCCAAGCAGACCCAGGAGGTCCGCCAGCCGATCAACGCGGTGTACTACCGCAACACCGCGCTGGCCGCGCGCATCACCTGTTTCGTCGACCACGTGACGCAGACGCTGGGTCAACGTCCGTTCGACGAATAGCGTCCTGGCGGCCGGTGCCTTGCGCGGCCCAGATGCTGGGCGTGCAACCGGCCACGCGCTGGAAGGCCGCCGCGAACTTGCTGGGATTGGCGTAGCCGCAGGCCAGCGCGACCTCGGTGACGCGCTGCCCCTTGGACAGTGCGTACTGCGCCCAGTGCATCCGGCGCTGGGTCAGGTAGGCATACGGTGGCATGCCGGTAGCGGCGCGCAGGGCGCGGCTAAACGTGGTCGGTTCCATGCCGAGTACGTCTGCCAGCGCTGCGACATCCAGCGACTGGGAACGGTGTTCATCGATGAAGTCCTGCAGCTGGCGCAGTTGCCGCGATGACAGCGGTGCAGCCATCCGCGGCCGGGCGGGCGGTTGGCCGGCAAGCTGCGCCAACCGCCGCACCACGACTTCTGCGCCGTACTGCAGGAAGCCGGGCACGCTGGCGTCAGCCTGCGCGCTGGACCACAGCGCGTGCAGTACGGCAGCGATGACCGGGTCGCGATGCAGCCGCAGGGAAAGGGCATGGATGTCCGGGAAGCCGCCAGGCGCATCACGCCACTGCGCGGTATCGATGGCCATTCCCAGCAGCTCCACGGCTGGGCTGGCGTAGTGTCCACGATCGCCGGGCAGTACCACGTTGAACTGGCCCGGATGCCAAGGCGCCTGCAGTACCCCGGCAGTGGTGCGTTGATACAGGTTGCCGCCACCGGCCAGCGCCAGGCCCAGCCGCAGCTGGTGCGGGTTCCCCATGGGGCCTTCGCTGGCCTGGAAGCCATGGCGCAGCAGAACGATCGCGCCGTCCTCGCTGGTCACGGTGCCATCACTGGGCAGGGTGGCTTCCCGGTGCAACTGGTCGGCGAGGGCGGGCATGGCAGGTCCAGGAATGGAGCAGCGCTGACTGCAATGGAGTGGCGGCGAGCACGGAATGTTACAGGATAACAGTTTGCGCCAGCTGGCCCGCCAAGCGCGTTTCCGTTCCTCATGAGGTCTACCTTGAAATCCCCCGTTTCCTCCGTTGCCCTTGTCGCAGCGTCGTTGCTGGTTCCTGTTGTTCCTGCCCACGCGCAGTCCGCCGATGCCACCACCCTTGATGGGGTGGTGGTCACAGGCTCCAAGCGCGACACGCCCTACCTGAAGAGTGACCTGTCGGTGACCGTGCTTGATCGGCAGGCACTGAAGGAAGCCGGTGTCACCGAGTTCCGCGACCTGGACAAGCTGGCGCCCAACGTGAAGTTCAACGTGATGGGCCAGCTGAGCAACATGTTCATTTCCATCCGTGGCATCGAATCCAATCCCTTCCTGGTCAACCGCGCGTCGGTGTACATAGATGGCATTCCGTTCCGTGAGCTGAGCAACGCAGTACTCAACCAGGTTGAATCGGTTGAGGTGCTGCGGGGGCCGCAGGGAACCCTGTACGGCGCCAACAGCGAATCCGGGCTGGTGCTGGTGCGCACGCGCGGCCCGGCCGATACCCGCGAGGGTGAGGTGAACGTGCGCAACACCTGGTTCGGCAACGGCAACGGTACGGCCGTGGATGGTTTCCTGGCTGGCCCGCTGGGCAAGGGCGGCACGCTGTCGGGCTCGGTGGCATTCATGGGCTCCGACGAGGATGCCTATTTGAAGAACCTGACCCCGTACGGTGCGCGCGGCGAAGTGAAAGAGGGCTACCTGCAGGGCAAGCTGCGCTGGCGTCCCAGCGATTACGTGACCGCCAACGCCTTGGCCTATCACCTGCGCACGCGCGCACCGGGCATGTTCGAGTACGAGTACCTGCCGCTGGATACCGGCCTGTACAACCGCACCTATGGCGACCGCCTCAATGGTGGCCGCCATGCAGGTGACTTCACCTACATCAACGATGCGCCAAAGCGCACCGAAAAGGACGAGACCGTTGCAGGCCTGAGCGCGCAGTGGCAACTGCAGGCCGGCACCCTGGATGTGGCCGCCTCGTACCGCAGCGAGGAAGCCAGCTCGGCCGGCTACGACTTCGACATGACCGCCAGCTCCGCGCTGGCCGGGTACATACATGACAAGAAGAATGCCTGGAATGCCGAGGCGCGCTTCAGCTCGCCCAGCGACCAGGCGTTGACCTGGATGGCCGGTGTATCGACGTACCGCATCGACAAGGATTCGATCCAGGGCACCTTCGTCGGCCCGGCGCTGCGGGGCCTGGACAGTTACAACCTGGCGCCGCGGCAGACCTCCAAGGGTGAGGACTACAGTGTTTTCGCGACCGCCAGCTACACGCTGCCGGCATTGCCGAAATTGACCGCCGGCCTCGGCATTCGCCATGAACAGGCCCGCCGTTCCACCGAGCAGCGTGCCGGATTCCTCGACCTGGGCGCGGGAGGCCTGGTGCGCTACCGCGACGCAGCCCTGGCGCATACGTTCTCGGCCACGTTGCCCCGCGTCTCGCTGCGCTATGACGCCAGCGATGATCTGTCGTTCTATGCGGCCTCGGCCAAGGGCTACATCCCCGGCGGCTTCAACCTGGCCGCCGCGCAGAGCGATGTGATCAACGACAAGGTGCTGCGTTACGAATCCGAACGCATGTGGAGCCATGAGGTGGGTTTCAAGATGAACCTGGCTGGCGGTCGTGGCCATATCGGTGGTGCCCTGTTCCACATCAGCTCGGACAACTGGCAGGAAATCCAGGTGGCCACCGATGCCAACGGCCGGCCGATCTCGTCCGACTACGTGGGCTCGGATGCCTCGATACGGTCGCGCGGTGCAGAACTGGAAGGTGTGTTTGAAGTCGCGCCGGGGTTTACGGTGATGGCCAACGTCGGCTATGTCGATGCGACGTACACCAAGCTCTGGGTAAGCCCGCAGGAGAACCTCCACGGCAAGCGGGTCAAGCTGACGCCGCACTACACAGGCTACCTGGCAGCGCGGTATCAATTCGACTCCGGCATCTATGCCCGGGTGGAATCGCAGTTCACCGGCTCCAGCGCGCTGGACGAGCGCAACCGCGCGTTCCAGCCGGCCGTGGCTGTGCTCGGCGTGCAACTGGGCTATGAGCGCGGGCCGTGGAGCACGCGCGTGTTCGTGCAGAACCTGACCGACAAGCGCCGCATCAATGGCCTGATCTTCGACAACCTGGCCTTCGGCCGCGACGGCAACTACTACGGGCCGGTGGACAGCCCGCGCATTGTCGGCGCCGAGGTCGGCTACCGGTTCTGAGCGGGCATCAGCCGGCGGGCCGCAGGGCCCGCCGGTTGCGCAGATGTGCGGTGGCCAGCATCACCCCGCCGCAGGCGGTGGCAGCGCCGTGCCAGAGCAGCGATTCCTTCAACGGCAGGTACAGCGAGGCGGACAGCAACAGGATCGCGCCTGCCAGGGCCACGCACAGCGGCAGGGCGCGTCGATGGCGGCGCTGGCCGGCGGCGGTGCTGAGCAGGGCGATCGACGAGGCCAGCAGCGCGAACAGCCATTCCCAGCGCGACATCACCAGCAGTGCGGTCATCGCGCCATGGCCAGGGTGCTGGAACGAGCGCAGCGCCATCATCGCCGCCGGCGTGAAGGCCAGCAGCAGGGGCAGGGCCACGCAATGCGCGGCACAGGCCAGCGACAGCCATGCGCCTGCCAGATCGAAACGGGGATGCCAGCGTGCCGAAGCTGGCGGTTGGGTGCGGGCCCTTGCGGGCGAGATCGGGATGTGGTCCATAATGTTACATAGTAACAATACGGAGCCGCCCGATGAAACGTTCTGCCGCCCTTCTGCTGCTGCTTGCTGCCCATTCTGCGAACGCCCACGACGTGCGCCATCACGGTGCTCATGTCCATGGCCAGGCCGATGTCGATCTGGCCGTGGACCAGGGAACGCTGGAACTGGCACTGCGTGCGCCCGGCATCGGCATCCTCGATTTCGAGCGACCGCCGGCCGACAGCCGCGAACAGGCCGCATTGGCGCGGGCGCGATCGATCCTGCAGAGCGGCAGCTGGGTCACGTTGCCGACCGCTGCGCAGTGCCGGTTGGACCATGCCGAAGCGACGGCGGAGGGCTTTGCGCCAGTGGCTGTGGGAGCACAGCCAGGCCAGCACACGCACGCTGGATTCACCGCCGCACTGCGCTACCACTGCGCCAACCCGGCAGCACTGCGCGGGCTGGCATTGCCGCTGCCTACGCTGTTTCCGGCGCTGCACGAGGTGATCGTCAACACCGCAACGTCGACCGGGCAAGGCCGCAGCGTAGTTACTGCTGACAGCCTGCGGGTGCCGCTGGCGCCATGAACGACGATGCCATCATCGACCTGCAGGGCGTGCAGTTCGGCTACGCGGGCCGTGCGGTGCTGGACATCGCACAGCTGCAGGTGCGCGCAGGCAGCAGCGTGCTGCTGCGCGGGACCAGCGGCTCGGGCAAGAGCACGCTGCTGGGCCTGCTGGCGGGCATTCTGCTGCCGGCCAGCGGCAGCATCCGGGTTGCCGGCCATCGGGTGAACACGCTCGGTGCCGCCGCGCGCGATCGTTTCCGTGCCGACCAGCTGGGCGTGATCTTCCAGCAGTTCAACCTGCTGCCATTCCTGAGCGTGCGCAACAACATCGCCCTGGGCGTGCGCTTTTCGCCATTGCGCAACGCGCGCATCGAAGGTGGGCTGGACGCGGAAATCGCGCGCCTGCTGCGCGCGCTGCAGCTCGATCCGGCACTGATGCCGCGCGCGGCAGGCACGCTCAGCGTCGGCCAGCAGCAGCGCGTTGCCGCTGCCCGTGCCCTGATCGGTCGCCCGGCGATACTGCTGGCCGACGAACCGACCTCGGCGCTGGACCCCGAAGCGGCCACGGCGTTCGTGCAGCTGATGTCCGCGCAGTGCCGCGCCGCTGGCACCACCGCGCTGGTGGTCAGCCACGATGACCGCCTGCAGCCGTTGTTCGACCAGGTGTTGTCGCTGGGTGATCTGAACCGGGCAGGGGGTGCACATGTTTGAGTTGGCCTGGGCCAGCCTGCGCAGCCGCGCCTTGAGCGTGAGCCTGACCGTGCTGGTCATCACCCTGAGCGTGGTCCTGCTGCTGGGCGTGGAGCGCATCCGCACGCAGGCCCACGAAGGCTTTGCCAGCACCGTCTCGGGTACGGACCTGATCGTGGGCGCACGCTCGGGGCCGGTGAACCTGCTGCTGTACTCGGTCTTCCACATCGGCGACCCGACCAACAACGTGTCCTGGCAGTCCTACCAGGAACTGTCCACGCTGCCGCAGGTGAAATGGGCGGTGCCGCTGTCGCTGGGCGATTCCTGGCGTGGCTATCGGGTGATCGGCACCACCGCCGGCTATTTCGAACATTACCGGCATGGCGCAGGGCATGCGCTGGCATTCGCGCAGGGCCAGCCGTTCGACGACCTGTATGACGCGGTGGTCGGCGCTGAAGTCGCGCAGGCCGCGCACATCGGCCTGGGCTCTGAGATCGTGCTGGCCCATGGCACTGGTGCGGTAACGCTGGCCACGCATGCCGACAAGCCGTTCCGCGTGGTCGGCATCCTGCAGCGTACCGGCACGCCGGTGGATTCGTCCGTGCTGGTGTCATTGCCGGCGATCGAAGCGATCCATGTCGATTGGCGCTCCGGCGCGCAGTTGCGCAGCCAGCATGTCAGCGCAGAACAGGCACGGCAGCTTGACCTGACCCCGACCAGCATCACCGCCTTCATGCTCGGGCTGAACTCGCGGATCGCCACCTTCGGCGTGCAGCGCAGCATCAACGAGTATCCAGACGAAGCACTGCAGGCGATCCTGCCCGGCGTGACGTTGCAACAGCTGTGGCAGTCGCTGGGCACTGCCGAGCGCGCGCTGCAGCTGATCAGTGCGATGGTGGTGCTGCTGGGCATGGTGTCACTGATGGCGCTGCTGGTATCGACGCTGCAGGAACGCCGCCGTGAGATGGCGGTGCTGCGCGCCACCGGTGCGCGTCCGGCCTATGTGGCCTGCCTGCTGGTCGTTGAGGCCGTGGCCACTGCAGCAATGGCCTGCGCGTTGGCGCTGGCGGTGCTGACCTGTGCCAGCGCGGCCGGGCGCAGCTGGGCGCTGGCCAATTTCGGTCTGTCGATCACCCACGTCTGGCCGGACGCGCGCGAACTGGCCTGGGTGGGCGGTGTGCTGCTGATCAGCGCGGTTGCCGGCCTGCTGCCTGCGCTGCTGGCCTACCGGCGCACCCTGGCCGATGGCCTGGCGCCTGCGTCGTGAGCGCGGGCGTGCGCTGGCTGCTGCTGGCTGCGGCAATGCTGCTGGTTGCCTGCACGCGGCCGACCGATACCGGTGTGCAGGCACTGCCGCCGTCGCCGGTACAGAGCAATGCTGGCACGCAAAGCGAGCAGGAACTGGACTGGCTGCAGATGCTGCCCAGCGATGAACTGGCAGCACTCGAGCGCGGTGAGGGGCCGGAGGTGCAGCACAACGGCAACCGGCGCATGGCCCAGTTCGGTACGTTCCGTACGGTGGACGCGGTACTGGATCGCGCAGTGCGGTTGCCGGGCTACGTGGTGCCTTTGGCCAACGCGGCAGATGGCCGACTGGTCGAATTCCTGTTCGTGCCGTACTACGGCGCGTGCATCCACGTGCCACCGCCGCCACCGAACCAGATCGTGCATGTGCTGCTGCCGCGGCCGATCGCCATGCCCGACATGTACTCGCCGTTCTTCCTGGCAGGCGTGCTGCGCGCCGAGCGGGTGGACGATGATCTTGCCGGCTCCGCCTACAGCATGGCCGACGCCGAACTGAGGCCTTATGAACCGTAGCGCGAAGCTGCTTGGCGGTGTGCTTGCCGCTGTACTGCTGGGCAGTTGTGGCCGGCCCGCCGTGGACGCCCCACCGCCACAGGCCAACAATGCTGCTGCGTCGCCGGTGGCGGCGTCTGCAGTGATCGACCGCTGGGACGCGCTGATGCCCGAAGAGGACAGCTTCCAGCGTCCACCGCCGCAGATCGGGTTGTCGCGTGGCAATGGCATGGACGGGGTGGGGGGCTTGATCGACGATACGGGTTCGGGCTCGCTGCCTGGGCAGGCCATCGATCACTCCAGCCCGCTACGCGCGCAGCAGTTCGGCTCGTCGGCGGTGGTCGATGGCGTGGATGGACGGGCGCTGGACCTGGATGGCTATGTGGTGCCGCTGGCGATGAACGACGCCGGGCAGGTGGACGAACTGCTGTTCGTGCCGTTCTATGGCGCGTGCATCCACGTGCCGCCGCCACCGCCGAACCAGATCATCCATGTCACCCTGGCCAGCCCCATCACGATGGGCGCGCTGTGGGATCCCTACCGGCTGTCAGGGCGCCTGCAGGTGAAGCACTTCGAGGCGGATATCGCCAGCGCGTCCTATGACGCTGCTGCAGCGACGCTTTCCGCGATCAACCGATGACGAGCACCCGATGACGAGGCGCCGCGCACGCACCGTCGCGCTGCTGATGGCGGTGTTGCTGCTGGCAGGCACCGGGGTGGCGCTGCTGTGGAACGCAACGCACGCGCCCTCGCCACCGGCCGTTGCATTTCCCGCACCAGTGGCGGAAGCGCAGGCACGCATCGAACATCACCTGGCGGCCGACAAGGCCTTTCGTGATGACCTGCTGTTCCTGCTGGTGGCGACGCTGCGCGACCGCTGCGAACCCGCGCAGGCGGGAGTGCTGGCGCGCATGGCCAACCGTGCGTCGCTGCCGGTGCTGGCGGCGGTCAGCGCCGTGACCGCGCAGGATGCGAGCCTGGACCGACCCATCTACCAGTACATCCAACACCGCGCCGACGCCACCGGCTGCGGTCAGCCACTGCGCGTGCCGGCAGGCGAAGGCGGCACTATCGAGGTGGACATCGAACAGTACGCGCGCACCTTCCCGGACAGCTACTTCGATCCGCAGCGCAGCAGTGTGCCGCGTGACTTCGGCGCGCGTCCGCTGGCGGAACGCGCCGGCAACGCCTGCAACAGCGTGGTCTATTCGGTGCTGCCGCTGGGAGGGGGCGATTGGCGCTGCAGCACGCTGCGCAGCAACGCCCGCGCGCGGGTGCGTGCGCTGTGCGAAGACCAGATGCAACGGCAGCACGGCCATCTGCGGGGAGAGCTGGATGCCGCAGTGGGACGCGCCATGCAGGACCCGATCGTGCAGGCGGTCGCTGCCTTGCCTGCGGAGTGCAGGTAGGCCCCGGGTCATGAGGCAGGGAGCATTGCACCTCCCGGCAGCTGAATGGATCTGACTGGTAGCCCCATAACTATACAGGATGTCCTGTATAGTTATGGATGTACTCCTTCCCCATCCAGGTTCCCATGGCTCTCTCCCAGCCCTTGGACGGTGCTCCGTCCCTGTCGCGCGCCCGACGCTGGTCGCTGCTGTTCACCGTTGCCGCCGGCCTGCTGCTGGTCACGCTGGACAACTCGGTGCTGTATACCGCGCTGCCGACCCTGACCGAGGAGCTGTCGGCCAGTGCCGGGCAGGCGCTGTGGATCATCAACGCCTACCCGCTGGTGATGGCCGGTCTGCTGCTGGGCGCTGGCACCCTGGGTGACCGCATCGGCCACCGCCGGATGTTCCTGGTCGGGCTGGTGGTGTTCGGCATCGCCTCGTTGGCAGCGGCGTTCTCTGCAACCGCAGGGCAGCTGATCGCCGCGCGTGCCTTCCTCGCCGTGGGTGCGGCGGCGATGATGCCGGCCACGCTGGCCTTGATCGGGCTCAGCTTCCATGAAGAACGCGAGCGCAACATCGCCATCGCGATCTGGGGTTCGGTGGCCATCGTCGGTGCGGCGCTGGGGCCGATCATCGGTGGCTTGCTGCTGCAGCACTTCTGGTGGGGCTCGGTGTTCCTCATCAACGTGCCGGTGGTGGTGGTCGCTTTCATCGCGACCCTGCTGCTGGCGCCGGAAGGGCAGCGCGACAGCACCCGCCCATGGGACCTGCTGTCCTCGCTGCTGGCATTGGCCGCGCTGTCGGGCCTGGTACTGGCGATCAAGTCGCTGATCGCCACGCCGCCCTCGTACAGCGTGGGCGCGGTCTCGCTGCTGCTGGCGATCATCTCCGGCATCGCCTTCAGCCGCCGCCAGCAGCAGTTGCCGTATCCGCTGCTGGATTTCGCCATCTTCCGCAATCCGGCCTTCCTTGCCGGCACCCTGTCGGCGGTGTTCACCTTGTTTGCGATGGCAGGGCTGCAGCTGCTCACCACCCAGCGTTTCCAGCTGGTGGCCGGCCTCAGCCCGTTGCAGGCGGGCCTGCTGGTATCGGTGGCGGCGCTGGGCAGCCTGCCCAGCGCGTTGCTGGGCGGCAGCGTGCTGCATCGCGTCGGCCTGCGTCCGCTGATCTGCGGCGGCCTTGCGGCCGGCGCGGTAGGTGTGGGCGTGGTGGCGCTGGGCTTCCCACATGGGCTGGGCTGGGTGGTGGCCGGCATGGCGATCACCGGCTTCGGCATGGGTGCTGCCATCTCGGTGGCGTCCACCGCCATCCTCAACAACGTGCCGCCGCATCGTGCGGGCATGGCCTCGTCGGTGGAGGAAGTGTCCTACGAGTTCGGCGGCCTGCTGGCCGTCGCGCTGCTGGGCAGCCTGAGCGCTGCGATGTACGGCGCGTTCCTGCCGGAGTCTGCGGGTATTCCCGCCGCCGCGCGCGAGGGCTTCACTCAGGCATTGCACGTGGCGCGTGAGGCGGGGCAGGGCGAGTGGTTCGCGCTGGCCATCGCGGCCTACGATCGCGGTTACCAGATCGTGCTGCTGGTGATCAGTGCGGTGCTGGCGGCCGGCGCGGTGATCATCGCGCGCCTGCTGCGTGGACGCGCCGGTGGCCGCGACGGCGCCGCCGATCGCGTAAAATAACGGCATGAGAACCAGCAAGCGCGAGCGCATCCTCGACGCCGCCGTCAGCGTGATCAACCGCGACGGCGTGCGTGCGGTCACCTTTGAATCGGTGGCGGCCGAGGCGCAGTTGACCCGTGGCGGCCTGCTGTACCACTTTCCTTCGCGCGAAGCGTTGCTGCGCGGCATCGACGAGCATCTGGTGCAGAGCTGGGAAGCATCGATGGAGGCGCTGCTGGGCAAGTCGGCCGGCGAGGCCACTGCGCTGGAGCGCTACCAGACCTTCGTGCGCGTGTCGGCGCAGAGTGCCACCCGGGCCGAGCTGATGTTCATGCTGGACTCGGTGGACCCCGAATTCCCCAGCGAGCGGCCGTGGGCACCGGTGGTGCAGCGCTGGGCGCCTTCGCCACCGGCCGCCGGCAGCGATGATCCGGCGGCGCTGGATAATTTCGTGGCGCGGCTGGCCGCCGATGGCCTGTGGATCTACGAGGCCATGTACGAAGGCCAGCTGGACGAGAACGTGCGCGCGCAGGTGACCGAACGGATCGGCGGGCTGCTCTCTCCCGAGCGGTCCCGCAAGGCGTAGCAGCCAGTCCATCCGCTGAGGGCACCCGTCAGGCAGGCGGATGCCCGTGCAGGCCATCCCCCTGCAGCCGCTCCGGGTGGGTATACACGTTGAAGCCTTCTTCGCGGGCGAAGCCCACCAGGCACAGGCCGGCACTGCGGGCCAGGTCGATGGCCAGCGCAGTGGGGGCCGAGACGGCGGCCAGTACGCTGGCACCGGCGCGCGCTGCCTTGCTGACCATTTCGTAGCTGGCACGGCTGGATACCACCAGCAGGCCGCCATCGATGCTGTGTTCGTTGTGGTGCAGTGCACCGATCAGCTTGTCCAGCGCATTGTGGCGGCCGACGTCTTCGCGCACCCAGCCGATGCGGCCACTGGCATCGGCCCAGGCCGCGGCATGGGTCGAACCACTGGCTGCATTCATCGGCTGGCGTAGGGCCAGCCCAGCCAATGCCCGCTGCAGTGCAGCCGTCTGATACGTGCGGCGGTCCTTTACCGGAGGCAGCGGACGCAGCACGTCCTCCAGCTGGCGTGCACCGCACAACCCACAGCCGCCGCGACCCGGCAGCAGGCGCTCGTTGTCAGGATCCAGTGCGGCGCCGGGGGCGTCGGCGGACACGCTCATATTCAGCGCGATGCCCTCCAGTTGTGGCTGCATCTGGATGGACAGCAACTGGTCAGGACGCTCGATCAACCCTTCGCTGAGCGAGAAGCCCAGCGCGAAATCCTCCAGGTCGCATGGCGTGGCCATCATCACCGCGAAGGCCGCGCCGTTGTAACGCATCGCCACCGGTACTTCTTCGGCGATCGTATCCACCCGTTGCTCCTGCCCCGTGCTGCGCCAGCGTTGCAGCGTGCGCAGGGCCGTGCCGGCGGGCGGGGGCGAAGGCAACGTCGATCCGGGCATGCGGCACATCCTGGGCAAAGCAGAAGGGCAGGCTACGCCCGGAGGATAGCGCAGCCATCCAGTGAAGACGCGGCGGTAACCGTTGCCGTGGCAGCCTGCTGTACCCGGGCCGGGCCATGGCGCTGGGGTTGCCGGTGTGCTTGACTGGCCACGGCAGCCGGGCGCGAGCCCGGCTCTGCAGGCAGGCACTCCACCAACGCAGGTTCCCGACCATGTCCGAACAGAAGCCGCCGCGTTACAAGCCTTACAACCAACCGGCAGGCGGCTGGGGGGCCGCCGGTGCGACCGCCAAGGTGCTGCTGCAGCAGAGCGTGATCGGCAAAGGATCCAAGGCGCTGCTGGCGATGAACCAGCCGGGCGGATTCAAATGCCCCAGCTGCGCCTTCCCCGATGCCGACCACCGCAAGAAGCTGGAATTCTGCGAGAACGGTGCCAAGGCCCTGGCCTGGGAAGCGACCCAGCACCGGGTGACCCGTGAGCTGTTCGCCCAGCACACCGTCACCGAGCTGATGGCGCAGACCGATTACTGGTTGGAGCAGCAGGGCCGGCTGACCGAGCCGATGCGCTACGACGCCGCCACCGATCACTACGTGCCCTGCGAATGGGACGAGGCGTTTGCACTCATCGGTCGCCATCTGCAGGCGCTGGACAACCCCGACCAGGCCGAGTTCTACACCTCCGGCCGCACGCCCAACGAGGCGGCGTTCCTGTATTCGATCTTCGTGCGCGAGTTCGGTACCAACAACTTCCCGGACTGCTCGAACATGTGCCACGAGCCGACCAGCCGCGGCTTGCCGCCGGCGATCGGCGTGGGCAAGGGCACCATCGTGCTGGACGACTTCGAACACGCCGAGGCGATCTTCGTGATGGGCCAGAACACCGGCACCAACTCGCCGCGGATGATGAGCAACCTGGTCGAAGCGCGCAAGCGCGGCGTGCCGATCGTGGCGGTCAACCCGATGCCGGAGCGTGCCCTGATCCGCTTCACCGAACCGCAGGACGTGGTGCAGATGGCCACGTTCGGTTCCACCGAGATCACCAGCGAGTTCGTGCACGTCCGTATCGGCGGCGACCTTGCGCTGATCAAGGGCATGATGAAGGTGATGTTCGAGCGCGAAGCCCAGGGTGAGTCAGTGCTGGATCATGCCTTCCTGGCCGAACACACCGTTGGCCTGGAGGCGCTGCGCGAGGACGTGCTGGCGCAGGACTGGGATGAGATCGTGCGGGTGTCGGGCATCGCACAGGAACAGATCCGGCGCTGCGCGGAGATCTACATCCGTTCGCAGGCGACGGTCATCTGCTATGGCATGGGCCTGACCCAGCACCAGCAGGGGTCGCGGCTGCTGCAGCAGGTGGCCAACCTGTTGTTGCTGCGCGGTAATTTCGGCAAGCCGGGCGCGGGTATCGGTCCGATCCGTGGCCATTCCAACGTGCAGGGCGACCGCACCGTCGGCATCGACGAGAAGCCCACGGCGCGCTACCTGGATCGCGTGCAGCAGGTGTTTGGTTTCGATCCGCCGCGCGAGCACGGCCACCATGTGGTCGAGTCGATCGCGGCGATGCTCGATGGCAGTGCCAAGGTGTTCATCGGCATGGGCGGCAACTTCATCCATGCCGTGCCCGATACCGAGCGCGCCTACCAGGCCATGCGCAGACTGGAACTGACCGTGGGCATCGCCACCAAGCTCAACCGGGGGCATCTTGTGCACGGTCGCGACGCGCTGATCCTGCCGGTGGTGGCGCGCTCGGAGTGGATCCGCACGCCGAAGGGCGAGCAGTTCGTCACCATCGAAGATGCGATGTCCAACGTGACGGCGTCGCGCGGCGTGCTGGAGCCGGCCAGCGACCACGTGCTGCCGGAGGTGGAGATCGTCTGCCGGATGGCGATGGCAACGTTGCCGGACAGCAAGGTGGACTGGGCCGCGTACATGCATGATTACGGCCCGATCCGCGACCTGATCGCCGCCGTCTATCCGGACATCTATGCCGGCTTCAACGAGCGCATCCAGGCACTGCACGGCTTCCACCTGGATATTCCGCCGCGCAGGCGCGTGTGGCCGACGCCGAACGGCAAGGCCAACATCCTCGTCATGCCGGGCCTGGAAGTGAACACGGTAGTCGATGACCCGGAGATGCTGCGGCTGGCCACTGTGCGTTCGCACGACCAGTACAACACCACCATCTACAGCTACAACGACCGCTACCGGGGCGTGTACAACGACCGCATGGTGGTGTTCATGAACATCGAGGACCGTCTGGCGCGCGGGCTCGGCAAGGAAGCCCTGGTAAGCCTGGAAACGATCAGCGACGACGGCGTGACGCGGCGTATCGAAGGCCTGACCGTGCTTGACTACCCGATGCCGCGCGGGGCGCTGGCGGGCTACTACCCGGAGCTCAACCCCCTGCTGCCGCTGGACTACTACGATCGGATCAGCGGTACGCCAGCGGCGAAATCCATTCCGGTACGGATGCGCGCGCAGGTCGACGTGCCCGCGTAGGCGCCGATCCTACAATTGCTCGTTGTCGCTCAGCACGATGCTGCCATCCAGCAGCACCGGCACCATCTGGGTCCAGCCCTTGGCGTTGTAGTCGAGGCTGACCAGGTACACCCAGCCGCGCGCTGCGTCCTCGCTCTGCGGCGCAGCGCCGGCGGCGAACCGCTGCAGGCTTACCTCGGAGACCACGAAGTCATCGCCGGGATAACGCAGGCGCGCGTGGGCCAGTGCTGCCGCCGCAGCTTGATGCACCGACAGCGGCGGCTCGGCGCGCGCCGGGTCGAACACGGGAAGCGTTCGCAACCGCGTCCCGCTTACCTGCCAGCGCTCATGGGTGTCGTCACCATCGCCGCTGGACAGCACGGTCCATTGGCGTTCGCCTGCCATGGCGGGAGGGCTAAGCAACGCGGACAGCAGGAGGGCAGCAGAGGCGAAGCGGGCAGGCATGGAAAGGCTCCAATGAACGTCATGCATGATGACAGCAGGCAGCGGCGACGGGCGCATCGTGCGTCGGCTATCATCAGCCCGTGGATATATCCGGCCTGCTGCTGCGACTGATGCTGCTCCTGACCCTGGTGCTCAATGCACCGGCGCTGGCGCTTGCCTCGGGCGGCATCAATGGTCAGTCCGGCGGCGGTCATTGCGATGGCCCCCACGAGATCGCCGGCGCTGCGATCTCTGTCACGCCCGCCTGCTGCGATGAAAGGAACGCAGCCGCGTGCAGCAGCGAGGATTGCGAGTGCGTGCCGGCGAGTGTGGCCATGCTGCCGTCGGCGGCAAGCCTTGCTGCATGGCCGCTGCGTGCAGTGCCCGGCGACGCGCTGCCGCCGGCTCATCCCGCGCCTGCGCTGCCTCACCTGATTCGTCCGCCGATCGCCTGATTGCGCGCAGGTTGCGTACCTGCCGTCCTGCAGTACCCCTCATCTACTTGACCCACGCGCATCCGTCGCGTGGATGGCAGGCGCTCGCGCCTGCGATTGCAAAGGAAAACCTGATCCATGAACCGCATTCTTTCCCTGAGCCTGTTGCTCACCCCCGTTCTGCTGGCCACCGCCTGCGCGCGTGCCTCCGAAGAGGCCGTGTCCTCGCCCGCAACCGCAACCGCCTCGGCGGTCGAGGCGACGGCCGGAGCGACGATCGACCGGGAGCTTCCCCTGGCCATCGTGCACAAGACGGCCAGTTGCGGTTGCTGTGGCGTGTGGGCCGACCACCTGAAGGCTGCCGGCTTCGCGGTTGAGATACGCGATACCGATGACATGCATCCGGTCAAGCAACGGCTCGGCGTACCGGCCGGCAAGGCGTCCTGCCATACCGCCGAGATCGGTGGCTATGTGGTGGAAGGCCATATTCCGGCCAGCGACATCAAGCGCCTGCTGAAGGAAAGGCCGACGGCACGTGGCCTGGTGCTGCCGGGGATGCCGGCTGGATCACCGGGCATGGAAATGCCTGATGGCCATGTGCAGCCGTATACCGTGGAGCTGGTGCTGGCCGATGGCAGCACCCAGCCCTTCGCACAGCACGGGCAGGGTGGCTGACAAGGTGTAGCGGGCGCGGCGGCGGATCGCCGCCGCGCCTGGTCAACGCTGATTTTCGCGTTGCTTCTTCAACTGCGCGTCGAAATTGCGTTCGGCCGAGTCGGCGTAGTCCTGGCAGGTCATTGCCTTGGCTCCTGCCGATGTGCCCGCTGCGTAGTTCCAGCCGCTGGCGCCGGGATGCGGAGTCAGCAGGACGTCGCAGGGCAGGGCGCGCACCGTGGCGAAGCTGCGGCGATAGTCCTCGATCAGGTGCGGGTAGCGCGGGTTGGCCTGCAGCTGATAGCCCGGCGCACTCAGGCTGTCGGCATAGACCATGCGCACCGGTTTGCCGCCCCGGGTGTCGGTCCAGGTCCAGGCGGTGCTGCCCGGGGTATGGCCGGGCACGAAGTGCGCGGTGAAGTCGACGCCACCGAGCGTGACCACCTCGCCATCCATGATGATCCTGTCCGCCGTTGCCGGCGGATAGGTGATGTCGTCGCCGAAGTGCAGGTCGTTGCTGCCGCCACGTGCCAGCAGTACCGCAGATTCGGCATTTGCGACGATCTGCGCAGCGGTACTGCGCTTGAGCGCAGCAACCGGGCCGGCGTGATCGGCGTGGGCATGACTGAGCAGGATCAGGCGCAGATCTTGCGGCGCAACGCCGCGCGCTTTCATGTTGCGCAGCAGGTGGTCGGCCATCTGCGGCATGCCGCCATCGAGCAGCACCGCGCCCTGCGGCGTCTGCACCAGCAGTGCGGTCAGGTCTTCGGTGCCGATCTGCCAGGTGTGATCGGCAATCTGCAGCGGCGCCATCGGCTGCAGCCAGGAGGCATCAACGGTGTAGGCACGCAGTTGCGGCAGCGCTGGTTCGGTGGCAGAGGCCGCAGCGGGAAGCAGGGCAGCGAGCGTGATGGCGAGGGTCTGCAAGCGCATGGGAGGGCACCGATGAAGGAGGCCCAGAAACTAGCATGGGCCTCCTTCGTCGCGTCACGCATAGAATTCATGGCACCCATAAGGCGCCATGTCTCAGTAGCGGTACTGCCATCCCAGCGTAAGCACTCGCCCACGCCCGGCGAAATAGCTCGGGTTGGATGGCGTGGTCTGCGAGTAGTAGGTGATGTACTGCTTGTTGGCGAGGTTCTGCACGCCCAGGGTGAAACTGCTCTTGCCCAGCGCATAGCGGGCGACCAGGTCGAACGTGGTGTAGCCCTTGAAGCTGGCCACCGGCACGCCGCGCAGGTCGAAGTCGCGATCGAAGGCATGGCTGGCCTGCAGACGGGTGCTGAGCTGCGAGGTCCAGCCCTGTTCCCAGAACGCGGTCAGACGGTTCGGGGCGATGTTGACGCCTGCCAGGTCGCTTTCCAGACGACCATCCAGGTCGGCGTCGTAGCGGCCATTGGCGCGGGCATAGCCCATGCCGAGGTGGCTGTCACCCAGGCGCAGGCGCAGGTTGGTCTCGAAGCCTTCCACCCGAGTGGCCTGGCGCTGCACGTTGTAGGCATCGATGCCGGCGTCATAGACCAGTACCGAACCCAGCTTGGATTCGGAGGTGTAGTACGCGATATCGCCGCTGAAGCGGCCGTCGTCATACTCCAGCCCGATCTCGCGGTTGTCCGACACCACCGGCGACAGGTCCACCAGGTTGTCCACGCGCTGGCCATCGCGATTGATCGCGCGCAGCACGCGGCCAACATCGGCAACGGTGTAGCCTTCCGAATACGACGCGTAGGCATTGAGACGGTCATTGATGTACCAGACCGCGCCGAAGTTCGGCAGCGTCTCGCTCATCGTCGGTTTGCCGCCGGCCACCTTGCGTGCGCCGTAGCGGGGCAGGGTGGTGTAGTCGCCCACCTCCAGCTCGCCCTTTTCGTAACGCAGGCCTGCGGACAGCATGACGTGGTCGGTGGGCCACCACTGCAGCTGCAACAGCGGCGACAGGCTCTGGTAGGTGGTCAGCGGCACCCAGTTCAGGCCGCTGGCCAGCAGCACCTGATGGGTGCGGTCGCGCAGGCCATCCAGGCCCAGGGTCACGTCCAGCGAGGTGTCGCCGATGCGACGCCAGCTCTGGGTCAGCTTGAAGCCGCGTTTGTCTGATTCATTCTGGGTCTGGTCCCAGGCGGCGTTGGCACCCGTGTTGCCCCATGGGTCCCACTGGCTGGCGCCGTAACGCCCTTCGAAATCGACCGCGAAGGCCTGCGCCAGGAACTGGCCGCCGAACAGATCGGCATTGCCGTAGTCCAGGGTCAGCGAGCGTGAGCGGTTCATCGGCGGATCGAGCGGCGTATCGCCGGGCACCGACGTGGCCGGGCGACCGGTGCGGAAGTTGCCATCCACAGGCAGGTAATTGTCCAGGCCACGCAGTTCGTAGCGATTGGCCATCAACTGCACGCGCTGGCCTTCGGCGATGTTCCAGCCAAGCTTGGCGAAGATGTTGGTCGAGGTCGAATCCATCAGCTCGCCCTGCGCGTTGGTGCCGATCGCACGGCCGTCGCCGTCGTAGTACAGGCCCTGCCGCTCATGTGCCAGGCCGGCAACGAGGTCGAACTGTTCGCCGCGGATACCCACCAGTGCCGAAGCACGCTGGCCATCATCGTCGCGGCGGCGCGGCGAGGCGGCGGTGAGCGAAAGGCTGCTGTCCAGCAGGAAAGCACCCGGTTCGCTCGGCGCGCTGCGGGTGATGATGTTGACGATGCCACCGGTGCCGCCGATACCCTGCAGCGCGTTGGCGCCGTGGATCACTTCGATGCGTTCGATCATCGCCGGATCGATGGTATGTGAATCACGCGAACCATCGCGCAGCGGCGTCGACTGTGGCACGCCGTCAACCATGTACAGGATGCCGCGCCCGCGCATGCTTTCGCCATAGTTGGACATCTTCTCGCGTGCCGGAGCGAAGGCCGGGATCTGCGAGGACAGCACGCGTGACACATCCGAGCCCAATGCCAGCTGCTGCTGGACGTCCTCACGGGTGAGCACGGTGATGGTGTTTGGCATGGCGGTCTCGCCCTGCGGCATGCGCGCGGTGGACGCCGACACAGTCACTCTGCCAAGCGAGGTTGCGGCTGCCGGCGCTGGCGCAGTGCGCGGGCGCTCCGTGTTTGCCGCCGCAGCTGCCGTAGCGAGCGCGCTGCGGATCACGAACACGCCCGGCGAGCGTTCCTCGACGCTCAGTCCCTGGCCGGCAATCAGCCGTTGCAGTGCTTCGCGCGGGGCATAGCGGCCGTCCAGCGCTGGCGCCTGGCGGCCGGCAACGCTGTCTGCAGCGAACAGCAGCTGGATGCCGCTCTGCCTGGCCACCGCATTGAGTGACTGTTGCAGCGGGGCGGCCGGAAGATGGACGTCCACCGCCGTGGGGGTGGACTGCGCCGCCGCCGGAAGGGCGGCGCACAGGCTGACGGCCAGCAGGGCAGGCGTCAGGCGGCGCAGGGCGGCGGGCAGGGCAATGCGGGTCATGCGGGGTCCTTCAGAGGGGTTCATGCAGCAGCCGTATGAGCAGGGCCATAACCCACCCTCGGTGCCGAATTCAGTGGCGTGCGGAGATGTGCACGCTGCCGTCGCCGCGGACGTGGACGGCGACGGGCAGGATCTCCGGCAGCAGCGCCAGCGCGGTGGCGGCATGGTCGCCATCGAACACGCCCGATACCTGCAGCGTGGCCAGTCCGGGTTCGTCCAGTACGATTGCGCCGTGGTGATAGCGCTGCAGGCTGCGTACCACCTCGCCCAGCGGGGCCTGCGCGAACTGCAGTCGGCCCTGCGTCCATTCCCCGCTGCCAGTGGCGATCGGCTGCGGCAGCTGGACCGGCCCTGTCCCTGCCAGCAGCTGCTGGCCAGGCTGCAGGTGCTGCTCGCCGTCACGGCCAGCAACGCGCACGCCGACCTTGCCTCGCCACAGGCGGACTTCACTGCGGTCACCGCGTCGCTCCACGTCGAACACCGTGCCGTAGTTGCGCACCTGCACGGGCCCGGCATCGACCTGGAACCGGCGCCAGCGCGAGGGCGCCACGTCGAAGCGGGCGCGTCCGGAGACCAGCACCGCGCGGCGCGAACGCAGATGGCTGCGCTCCTGCAGATGGCTGCCCGCATCCAGCTGGATACGGCTGCCATCGGCCAGCAGCACGTTGCGACGTTGGCCGGTGACCGTCCGGTAATCGTGCTGTTGCCAGCCGGGATCGACAGCGTAAAGCCCGCCCAGTCCAGCCACCAGCAGCAGGCAGAGCGCAGCCCCGCCGATCTGCCGGCTGCGGTGGGGGCGATACAGTTGCGCCGGATCGGGTACCGGGAACAGTGCTTTGAGGGTGTCCCGATATTGCTCCAGCAGACGATCAGGCGAAGGCGTGCCGGCCTTGTCCGGGAGTGGAGGGCGCGGGCGAGGGGGCGCTGTCACGTCAGCGCCCTCACCGGCAGCGCCTGCCGGCAATCGACCATCGCCAACCGCAGATGCCGCTCGACCGCCTTCAGGCCGATGCCCATGCGGCGGGCAACCGCAGCCTGCGGAACGTCATGGATCTTGTGCAGGATGAACACCTGGCGGCGTCGACAGGGCATCGCACGGATGACGTCGACAAGCCGTGCCAGTTCCTGCGCGGCAACGGCCTGTGTGGCCGGGCCGGCACCTTCGCAGGCCGCATCGGGCAGTTCGGCACGGGGTTCCACCCACTGGCGGCGCAGGTCTTCAGCACGGCAACGATCAACCGCAGCGTCATGCGCCATCCGTCGCAGCAGCGCCATCGGCTGCCGCACATCTGCCGGGGAGGGGCGTTCCAGCAGGCGTACGCAGACGTCGTGCACCACCTCGCGGGCCAGCCCGGGCGAGGCGAAGCGACGGCGGAGGTAATCCACCAGATCCTCGTAGTGGCGCACCAGCGAGGACACCAGCGGCAGCGCAGGTGGTGGGGAGGGCGGGGGCGTGGACATCCGGGGGAGGCAGTGCAGGCGGGAAGGGTGGGCCGCACAAGGCCAGCCCTGCGCGGTGCCACGATAGTAATGGGAACTGTTCGCATTTGCTATCAGGGTGCCCGGTGAGGGGATTGTTCGCCGCCCCCGGAAAGTGAATCCACGATCACCCTCTGCAGCGCACACTCGGCCGCAGATAGGCTGCATGGCAGCCATCGGGGAGAGTGACCATGCACGTGCTTCTGGTGATCGTCGGCGGGTTCCTGCTGCTGGCCGTCTTCGCGCTGTTCGGCAGGCTCTGGAGCACCGGTGGTTCGCAGCTGCCAACGGCGCTGCTGGCCTTCATCGGCACCTGGCTGCTGGTATCGGTGGCCAACATGTGGGTGGGGGTCAGCCGGGCAGGCTATACGGTGCGCGAGGAGTTGCCGATCCTGCTGCTGGTGTTTGCCGTGCCGGCGCTGGTGGCCGGTGTCATTTTCTGGCGGCTGGGCCGCTGAACCGAGGATCCGTGATGCCGGCAACGCCCCGTCTTCCTGCCCTGCGTCGTCGCGACGGCCATCATGCACGGGTGACCTACGAAGAACTGTTCTTCGACCTGGTCTATGTGTTCGCGGTCACCCAGCTCAGCCACCACCTGCTGCACCACCTGGGCCTGCTGGGCGTGCTGCAGACGCTGGTGTTGTGGTTTGCGGTCTGGCTTGGCTGGCAGTACGCGTGCTGGGTCAGCAACTGGTTCGACCCGGAGGCGCCACGTATCCGTGGCCTGTTGTTCGTCACGATGCTGCTGGCGTTGCTGATGTCTTCGTCCATCCCGGAAGCCTTTGCCGGTCGCGCGTGGATGTTCGCCGGTGCCTACGCCACGATGCAGGTAGGGCGGACGCTGTTTGTGCTGCTGGAAGTAGGGCGCTCGCACCCGCTGGCCGCCAACTTCAGGCGCATGCTGGCCTGGGTCAGCGTTTCGGCCTGCTTCTGGCTGGCCGGTGCAGCGGTCGAGGGCAATGCGCGGCTGGCATTGTGGGCGGTGGCTGTCGCCTGCGAGTACATCTCGCCGATGTTCGGCTTCGCGTTTCCGGGCCTTGGCCGTTCGCGTACCCGCGAGTGGACCATCGAAGGTGGGCACCTGGCCGAGCGCTGCCAGTTGTTCGTGATCGTCGCATTGGGTGAGACGTTGCTGGCAACCGGCGGCGTGCTGAGCGAGGTGGAGCACTGGAGTGGCGCGGTGGTGTCGGCAGTGCTGGCGACCTTTGCCGGTACTATCGCGATGTGGTGGCTGTACTTCGGCATCTCCAGCCGCGACGCCACCGACACCATCACCCGTTCCGACGACCCGGGCCGCATCGGCGCCTACTTCCACTACGTGCACGCGCTGCTGATCGCCGGCATCATCGCTACCGCCGTCGGCAACGACCTGGTGATGGACGAACCGGAGGCGAGGGTGACCCTGCCGTATGCCGCGATGCTGGCAGCGGGGCCGTTGATCTACCTGCTGGGCAGCGCACTGTACAAGCGGGCGGTCTACGGCCGCGTGCCGCGCTCGCACCTGGTGGGGGCAGGGGTTCTGGTCGTGCTCGGCTTCGTGCTGCCATGGATGCACCTGCTGGCGGCAGGGTGGCTGACCAGCATCGTGCTGCTGGTGGTGGGGCTGGCCGATACACGGTTGAAAAGGAACATCGCAGCGGCGCGCACGTAACGGCCCCAGCTCAGCGAAGGGCAACGGCCATCATCGCCAGCTTGCCCACGGTGTTGAGGTTGCGTGCCGTGTGTGATGCAGGGTACGCGCAGGCGTGAATCGGCCATGCCATCGCCGCAATGGATGGAACAGCTCGCTGGTGTCGCCGACATTGACCGCGCGCAGCAGGGCCACGCAGGCGGTCATGGCGCAGCAGCCTGCAGCCGGTCGTACATGCGCACCAGATCGACCAGCGTGCGTGCTTCCATCTTGCGCATGACCTGCGCGCGACGCACCTTCACGGTGATCTCGCTGACCCCCAGGTCGGCGGCGATCTGCTTGTTCAGGCGACCGCGCACCACGCCGGCAACCACCTCGCGCTCGCCGGCGTTCAAGGTGCCCCAGCGCAGCTGCAATGCCCCCAGCGCATCACCCTCGCGGCGCCGCTGGCGATCGATCCCGATGCCCCTGTGGATCGCGTCCAGCAGTTCCTGGTCGCGGAACGGCTTGGTCAGGAATTCGATCGCGCCGTCCTTGATCGCATTGACGCCCATGGCGATGTCGCCGTGGCCGGTGATGAACACCACCGGCAGGTGCAGATCGTGGCTGGCCATGCTGCGATGGAAATCCAGTCCGCTCTGCCCGGGCATGCGCACGTCCAGCACAAGGCAAGCCGGAGCATCCTCCATCGCATGGGCAAGAAATTCGCCGGTCGAGGCGAAGGCCCGCACCTGCAGGCCCATCGAGGCCAGCAGGTCCTCCAGCGCGGCGCGCACCGAGGCGTCGTCGTCGACCACGTAGACGATCGGTGACGGTTCAATAGGTGTTGTGGCGGGTTTACGCATGCGCAGCCTCCGTGGCCGTGGGCAGCTCGAAGATGAAGCAGGCGCCGCCACCGGGCGGTCGTTCGGCGCGGATATGGCCGCCGTTGGCTTCGATCATCGAGCGGCTCAGGCTGAGGCCCAGGCCGAGGCCGTTCGCCTTGGTGGTCCAGAATGCATCGAACACGCGGTCAGTCTGCTCCGACGGCAGGCCGACACCACGATCGCGCACGCTCAGGCTGACGTGGCCGCGGCCATCGTACGCCGTCAGCAGGGACAGCCTGCGCTCGCTTACGGACGTGTCCGACATCGCATCGACGGCGTTGAGGATGAGGTTGCCGATCACCTGCTGCACCTGCACGCGATCGGCGTGGGCGGGTGGCAGGTCGCTGCCCAGCACCAGCGCCACCGTCACACCATGCTGCTCCAGTTCGCTGCGCGAGAGTGCCAGCATTTCCTCCACGGCCAGGTTGAGGTCGAAGGCCTGGCGCTCCGGCGCGGCGCCTTGGGTCAGGCCGCGGATGCGGGCAATCACGTCACTGGCGCGATGGGCGTCGGCGACGATGCGGGCGATGGTCTGGCGCGCCTTGTCCAGGTTCGGCGGCTCCTGGGCCAACCAGCGCTGGCTGGCTTCGGCGCTGCTGGCGATGGCCGCCAGCGGCTGGTTCACTTCATGTGCGATGGAGGTGGTCAGCTCGCCGACGGTGGAGGCGCGGGCCACCCGCAGCAGTCGCGCCTGTGCATCCTGCACCGCGGCCTTGGCCGCTTCCATCTTCAATGCCAGGTAGGTGGTGATGCCGATCACCAGCATGCCGATCGCTGAATTGACCAGGCCGATACGGTAGGTGCCGAAGCGGGTCAGGAAGAAGCTGAGGCCGGTCAATGCGATGCAGACTGCCGCAAGGGCGATGAGGCCGCGGGCGGGAAGCCGCCGCGACGCTGCCAGGATCACCGCCGCGTAGAAGCAGGCGGCAGCAATGGCGTAGTCGGTAACCGTATCGACCAGGAAGATGGCCGCCATCACGATGATCAGGGCCAGCACGACCAGTGGGCGGCGGGGCGACAGCGATGGCATCGGGATAGCTCCCTGGCGTGGGTGGAAAGGATAGCAAAGCGCTGTTCAGTAGATGCCGACCTTGGTCGGCATGCGCCAGAGAGATGCAGGGTAGTGCCGGCCGCTGGCCGGCATCTGCAGGGTGTTCCCGCAGTTCATGAGGTTGCCGGCCAGCGGCCGGCACTACTCCTCCAGGCTGGCGTTCCAGAATCCCTGCAGCACGCCCGGCGTGGCGGCCAGCGTTGCCAGCACTGCATCCAGTTCAGCGCCATCGACCGTGGTGGCGTACAGCACCGCTTCGATCTCGACATCGCGCTCGCCGAACGGCCGCTGGTCGACCGCGCGTACCGGGTACTGCGCCTGCTCCAGCAACAGCAGCAGCCGGTCCAACACTTCGGCCTGCTGCTCACGCTGGCAGACCACGTTGATGGCATAGGTGGCCTCGCTGAAGGCCTCCGGCAGCGGCTGCCGCTGGATGCGGTTCACCACCGGCCGCAGCAGGGTATTGGCAGCCAGCACGAACACCGCAGCCAGCACGGCTTCAGGCAGCAGCTTGATGCCGGCACAGGCGCCGACCGCCGCCGAACCCCACAGCGTGGCGGCGGTGTTCAGGCCCGACACCTGGGCGCCATCCTTCATGATCGCGCCGGCACCGAGGAAGCCGACGCCGGAGATCACGTAGGCCACCACGTGCAGTGGCGACGGCGGCCCGCCGTACAGGTCGTGGAAGCGCACGGCCAGGTCGACGAACACCGCTGCACCCACCGCTACAAGCGTATTGGTGCGCAGGCCGGCGGTGCGCTGGCGGAACTGCCGCTCCAGGCCGATCAGCGCACCCAGCACGAAGGCGACGGACAGGCTGATCAGCGAGCTGAGGGTGGCACCCGCGTTGAACGCGGGCAGGTGGAGGTTGAAGTCCATGAGGGTTCTCCCTGCGCCGGTGCGCTTACTGCCAGCCGTAGCGGCGGATGTAGAGCTTCTTCAGCGCGGTGGTCAGCACCGCATAGCCGAACAGGATCGCCACCAGGAACGGCCAGTAACCGGCCGGCAGTGCCTGCAGCTTGAAGTAGCCGGCCAACGGGCTCATCGGCAGGATCACGCCGATGGCCATGATCGCCCCGGTCATCAGCAGCAGCGGCGGCGCGGCGATGCTCTGCAGGAACGGTACCTTGGGCGTGCGGATCATGTGCACGATCAGCGTCTGGGTCAGCAGCCCGACCACGAACCAGCCCGACTGGAACAGGCCCTGGTCGGCCGGCGTGCGTGCATCGAACACGTACCACATCAGGGCGAAGCAGCTGAGGTCGAAGATCGAGCTGATCGGACCGAAGAACACCATGAAGCGGCCTATGTCCGCCGGGTTCCACTTCAGCGGCCTGCGCACCAGCTCCTCATCCACGTTGTCGAACGGAATGGCGATCTGCGAGATGTCATACAGCAGGTTCTGCACCAGCAGCTGCAGCGGCAGCATCGGCAGGAAGGGCAGGAACGCCGAGGCCACCAGCACCGAGAACACGTTGCCGAAATTGGAGCTGGCGGTCATGCGGATGTACTTGAGCATGTTGCTGAAGGTGCGCCGCCCCTGGATCACCCCTTCCTCCAGCACCATCAGGTTCTTTTCCAGCAGGATGATGTCGGCGGCCTCCTTGGCGATGTCGACCGCACTGTCCACGCTGATGCCGATATCGGCGGCGCGCAGTGCGGGAGCATCGTTGATGCCATCGCCGAGAAAGCCGACCACTTTGCCCTGCGCGCGCAGCTCGCGCACCAGCCGTTCCTTGTGCAGGGGCGTGAGGCGGGCGAACACGCGGTGCTCCTGCAGTGCACGCGCCACGGCAGCGTCGTCCATGCGCTCGATCTGCGGGCCGGTCACGATCGTGTCGGCGTCCAGGCCGACCTGGGCGCAGATCCGCGCGGTGACCAGTTCGTTGTCGCCGGTGAACACCTTCACTTCCACACCATGCGCGGCCAGCGCCTGCAGTGCGTGAGCAGCGGATTCCTTCGGCGGATCGAGGAAGGCCACATAGCCGACCAGGGTCAGATCCCGCTCGTCGGCCTGCGAGTAGACCGTCTGGCTGGCGGAGGTTTCTTTCATCGCCACCGCCACCACGCGCAGGCCCTGTTCGTTCAGTTCCTCGGTGGTCTGCCGCACCCGGGCCAGGCGCTGCGCGTCCAGCGGCATGTCCCGGCCGTTCTCGCGCACGGTGCTGCACACCGCCAGCATCTCCTCCACCGCGCCCTTGCAGATCAATTCGTGATGGTCCTCGCGCTCGGAGACCACCACCGACATGCGACGGCGCTCGAAGTCGAACGGAATCTCATCGACCTTGCGGTAGTCCTGCGACAGGCGCAGCGAGCTCTGCAGCTCCACATGCTCCAGCACCGCACGATCCAGCAGGTTGATCAGGCCGGTCTGGAAGTGGCTGTTGAGGTAGGCGAAGGTCAACACATCCTCCGAATCCTGCCCGAACACATCGGTGTGCCGCTCCAGCGCGATCTTGTCCTGGGTGAGGGTGCCGGTCTTGTCGGTGCACAGCACTTCCATCGCACCGAAGTTCTGGATCGCGTCCAGGCGCTTGACGATCACCTTGCGCCGCGACAGCAGCACCGCGCCCTTGGCCAGGGTGGAGGTGACGATCATCGGCAGCATTTCCGGGGTCAGGCCGACTGCCACCGACAGCGCGAACAGGAACGCTTCTGTCCAGTCGCCCTTGGTCCAGCCATTGACCAGCAGCACGAACGGCACCATCACCAGGGCAAAGCGGATCAGCAGCCAGCTGACACTGTTGACCCCGGCCTGGAATGCCGTCGGCGCGCGATCGCTGGCACTGCTGCGCTGGGCGAGGGTGCCGAAGTAGCTGGTGTTGCCGGTGGCCAGCACCAGTGCTGTTGCCGTGCCGGACACCACATTGGTCCCCATGAACAACAGGTTGGCCTGTTCCATCAGGCCGGCGTCGGCGTTGCCCGGCTGCACGAACTTCTCCACCGGCAGCGATTCGCCGGTCATCGCCGCCTGTGCGACAAACAGATCCTTGGCGGCGAGCACGCGGCAGTCGGCCGGGATCATGTCGCCTGCCGAAAGCACGATATGGTCACCCGGTACCAGAGCGCGGATGGGCAGGTCCAGCAGCCGTGCCGGCCGATGGCTGTGCAGCTGCGCGCCGAAATACTGGTCGGCCACCTCCGCCGCTTCGGTGCCCGCAGCGCGGCGCAGCACGCGGGCGGTGTTGCCTACCAGCGCCTTCAGCCGTTCGGCAGCGCGGTTGGAACGCCCCTCCTGCACGAAGCGGATCAGGGTGGACAGCACCACCATCGCACCGATCACCACCGTCGCCTTGGCGTCTTCGGTCAGCCAGGACACGGCCGCAAGCACCGTCAGCAGCAGGTTGAACGGGTTGCGATAGCACTGCCACAGATGGCGCCACCACGGCAGCGGCTTCTCGTGATCGACCTCGTTGGGGCCGAAGCGCAGCAGGCGCTCTTCGGCCTCGTGCGGGCTGAGACCATCGACATGCGACTGCAGGGTGGCCAGCGCATCGGCTTCGCTGCCCTGTGCAAGCGCGAGCAGTCCAGCAGTGAGCACGGTGGGCGCGGCCTGCGTGCTGCCACGGCCGTACCCGGCTTCGGGCATCGCGCGACGACCGAACAGGTTGCCCGCGCGACGGCTGCGCAGGAAGGCGTTGAACCAGGCGTTGAGCAGGCTCATGGGAAGGTCCTCTTGGAGCGGCGCCGGGCGCAGCCGGCGCGTGGAGCGGAAGGGGTGGTATCAGGCGTGGCGCATGGCCAGCACCGACGGCGACCAGGGCTGCATGCGCAAGCGTTGGCTGCCGCCGATGCACAGCGGCTTCATCGCATCGCGCAGCGGGTACGGCAGGTGGCGCAGCACGTTGATGCGCTCGCTGATCGGCAGCAGCGACAGTGCGTCGGCCACCACCCGTGGCGAGCCGAGGGCCAGCGAACGGGCGAACAGGACAGGGCCGTGCTGCAGCAGCAGGCTGCGCAGGGCGGAAACATCGCGCTCACCGATCAGGCGGCGCACGGTGATGTAGAGAATCTTGTAGGACATGGGATTCCTCCGGGCAGGCGCTGCCCGGGGCTCCCATCGCTTACACGGACAGGAACCGGCCGTCAGTCGCCAGCAGTGAACAAGTAGGCAGGCAGGGGCGCGCGTTGCGCCCGGCAGGGTCGGGATCCATCTGCGTCTCCGCGTGGGGCGGCCAGTCACTGGCCAGTGGCGCTATTGTCCGCGCTCGTATTCAGCAGGCCTAGAGGCCCGTGGGTTAGCCCGGCTATACCTTGGTATAGAAAAAGGGGCCGTTGGCCCCTTTTGTTCAGCTGCGGTCCGCGAAAGCGTCGGTGGCCCGCACCAGGGCATCGGTCGTGGCCGCTTCGTTGGCACTGTGGCCGGCGATGACCATCTCCAGCCGGGCTTCCGGCCACGCCTGTGCCAGGTCCCAGGCACTGCGCGGCGGACAGATGATGTCGTAGCGCCCCTGCACGATGACACCCGGCAGATGGCGGATGCGATCAATGTCGCGCAGCAGCTGGCCGTGCTCGAGGAAAGTGTTGTGGCGGAAGTAGTGGGCCTCGATGCGTGCCTTGGCCAGCGTATCGAGCGGATCGGTAGCGGACACCGCGTCGACGTCGTGCAGCAGCGTGGCGGCATTGTCTTCCCAGCCCAGCCACGCTTGTGCCGCGGCGATGCGGATGGCTTCGTCGGCGTGGTCCAGGCGTTTCCAGTACGCGTCGAGCATGTTGCCGCGCTCGCTTTCCGGAATGTGCGCCTGGTAGCGATCCCAGCGCTCCGGGAAGATCCAGCGCGCACCGCCGTTGAGCTCGGCGAACCAGCGGTTTTCTTCCTCGCGCCCCAGGAACACGCCGCGCACGATCAGCCCGGTGGCGCGGTCGGGATGCGCCTGTGCATAGGCCAGCGACAGGGTCGAACCCCAGGATCCGCCGTAGACCAGCCAGCGCTCGATGCCCAGGTGTTGGCGGACCTTCTCGATGTCGGCCACCAGATGCTGCGTGGTGTTGTCGCGCAGCTCGCCGAAGGGCGTGGAGCGGCCGCTGCCGCGCTGATCGATCAGCACGATGCGGTAGCGCCTGGGGTCGAAGAAGCGGCGATGGGTGGGCGAGATGCCAGCGCCCGGACCGCCATGCAGGTACACCACCGGAATGCCATCGGGCGTGCCGCACTCCTCGACATGCAGGGTGTGCAGTGCATCCACGGGCAGCGTGTGTTCGCGGTACGGGGTAATTGGCGGGTACAGCGTGCGCATGGCGGTGCCTCACAAGCAGGGAGTACAAGGATAGCGGGGCACATCGACCAGCGTCATCCGCCCCAGGTTCAAGTATTCTTTGCGTTCAAGGGGTAAGGCCGCCGATTCCTGGCGATATCGACCCTGCAGGACGCAGAGGATGGATGGCATGAGCGCGCAGGACGTCGCTGCACGATACCCCCCGGCGCGCAGCGCCCTCGGCAGCGGCGCCCGCGAGCTGCTGAAGTGGCTCGCGCTGCTGTCGATGACCGGCGACCATGTCGCCAAAGTGATTTTCGGCGGCTATGTACCGGTGGTCAGCGAGCTGGGGCGCATCGCCTTCCCGCTGTTCGCACTGGTGATGGCCTGCAACCTCGCGCAACCGGATGCGGACCTGCGCAAGTCGATACGGCGCCTGTTCGCATGGGGCCTGGTTGCGCAACCCCTGCATATGCTGGCCTTCGGCCACTGGTTGCCGCTGAACATCCTGTTGACCTTCGGCCTGGCCGCTGTAGCGGTGCACGCGCTGGCCAATAACCGGCAGCTGTTGCTGCTGGTGGCGGGTGGGCTGCTGCCGTTCTTCGTGGATTACCAATGGGTGGGCGTGGCATTCGTGATGCTGGGCTGGATCGCATTCCGCCACCGGGCCTACTGGCTGCTGGCGTTCGGATTCGGTGGGCTGTGCTGGGTCAATGGCAATGGATGGGCATTGCTGGCCATCCCGCTGGCGCTGGCGGCCGCGCGCGTGCAGTGGCGGCTGCCACGATGGCGCTGGGCGTTCTACGTCTACTACGTGGCGCACCTGGCGGTGCTGGCCGCCTATGCGCACTGGCTGCGCTGACGCAGGGCACTCATCGCGGCGGCGAACTGCTCCCGGCTACGTCGCTGGAGTACTGCAGAACCTTGTCTTCGCGCTGCAGCGCAATGACATCCACCGGCTGTCCTCGCAACACCGCGCGCAGGCAGCGGATCGCCTCGGCGGAGTAGCCCAGCTCTGCAGGTGGCAACGACAATGCAACGCGGCCATCGCTGTGCTGATGCACCACGTATCGTGACAACGGCAGCGCAGCCAGCGCATGGGTCAGGTCGATGTTGTTGATCCACTGCTGGTCGGCGGTCAGATAGCGTACCGGACGTCGCCCCTGCAGGCCGACGATCATCGGCGTATCGCCGGCCATGGCCAGCGCGCCGCGGTCGCCGGTGCGGTAGCGCAGCAGCGGCAGGCAGAAGTTGAATCCGCCGCTGAGCGTGATCTCACCGGTCTCCCCGGGCGGCAACGGCGCCCCGTCAGCACCGAGAATTTCCACATACATGCGCGGCTGCAGCAGTACGTGGCCGCCGGCAGCATCGTCATACACGGCCAGCGGGCCCGCTTCGTTCATCGAATACAGATCGAGCACCGCGCAGCCAAAGCGCGCGGCCAGGGCCTGGCGCAGGCCCGGAGACAGCGCCATCGATACCGACAGCAGCGCCTGCGGCCGGTGTCGTACGGGCAATTCCAGCAGCGCTGCGAAGGAAATCGGGTCGCCGGCGATCACTTCCGGCTGCATCTGGTCGATGTAGCGTGCGCGGTCCTCAGGATGGCGCCAGTCATCGGGATGCAGGTTGATCTTGGCCAGGCCGGATTCGTCCATCGTCGGTGTCACCGAAACATAGGTGAAGCACCGCTGCTGCATGCCCAGCAACATCACCCCCATCTGGCCGCGGCCGTGCGCCAGGGTGATGCCGAAGCGCTGCAAGGCGCGCTTGTGATGGGCCAGATAGCGTGCCGCCACCACCGGATGCGATGGCAGTACCAGTGGATGGCCGGTGGTGCCGGTGGTGCGGAAATTGATCATCCGCTCCAGCGGTACCGGGTCCGGCACGAAACGGGCGATGTCCGCTGCGAGGTCGCCACGGTGGACCGGTGCAATGTCGGTGAAGGCGGCTGGCATCGCCTGCGCGCGGTAATACGGCACCTGCGCAAACACCTCGGTCACATGCGCCTGCAGCCACGGTGGCGGTTGGTCTGGCGTCCACTCGAAGCGCGCGCAGGTGATCTCCCGTTCGTAGCCACGCAATGCCGTCACCTCATCGGCAAGCAGGCGGTTGCCGCTGGCATTGCGGAAGATCGGCGCCGCCGGGTGCTCGCGCATCTGCTGCAGCATCGCCAGGCCCGCCGCGCTCAGCGTGGGATAGCGATCGGCATCGGTCGGCTCGCGGCTCACTCGCGGGTCCACTTGTCCGCAGACTCTTCGGCCGCCTTGCGCGCCAAGGCCTCGCGGATGGCACGCGCGCGCGCTTCAGCGGCGCGGCTGGCATCGAGCAGGCGCTGCCGTTCCACGCCGCTGACCCGGGCCAGGCGATCGGTCGCCTGGGCCGCTGTTTCACCCTGCGGCAGCAGGCCCAGCCGGGCCACCACGGTACGCACCAGTTCTTCGCGGCGCTCTGGATCGAACACGAACCGGTCTGCGCTGGTACTGGCCGCCAGCGCCGGCACCGCTTCGGCGAACAGGGGCATCCACGCCTCCGGGGCGATATCCAGTGCATTCCAGTACGCATCTGCCATCAGCCATGCGGTCACCGCTGAAAGCGAGAGCTGGTTTGCATCCACGCCGGCCAGATCACCCGACAGCGTTGCCCGCAGTGCAGGGGGCAGGTGCAGCGAGCGTGCGGCAAACACATCGCCCACCACCGCCGCGACATGGAGCCGACCGCTGCCGGCGCGGCGCGGTGGCTCGAGGAAATCGGGCGGCATGTCCAGCAGGCGCCGCAGCAGAACGTCAAGGGAGGGGCCGGAGAGCATGGTCAGGTTCCAGACTTGGCAAATACCTGGGTGGAAGGGCAATCGTCAGAGGCGCGCGGGCGCAAGGCAGAGCACGATCATCGCTGCACCCGCATGTCGCCAGGGCCGTAGTGCTGCTGGCTGAAGGCGCGCGCGAACTGCAGCAGGTCGGCCATGTCGCGCACCACATGGACGTTCCATCCCGCGTCGCGTGCGCGCAGCAGATCGCCGGTCCATCCCGCGTTGCCGGCATCGGCGATGCGGGACGGCAGCGGGCTGAACAGGTTCAGCGCCATGGTGCCGCCACCGCCGGCCACACGCAGCGCTCTGGCGGCCACGTCCCAGCCGCTGTTGCCGCGCTCATCCTTGTCGAACATCGTGGTGATGCCGTCGTCGGAGATGTGCAGGATATGCACCGCCCGTGCATGCGGCGGACGCTCGGCATAGGTGTCACGCAACCGGTGGATCGGAAACGCGGTGGCGCCACCGAAATAGCCGGTAAGCACCTTGAGGATGTCGTCTTCCGAACGCACGAAGCCGTCAGTGTGCAGGTGCTGCCCGGTGCCGCTCCACAGCGTGGCCTGCACGCGTGCACCCACGCGCAGCGCCGACAGCGCGATGATGGCGCCGGCCAGCGTCAGGAACGAGGTCCATGCCTGCGGGTTGGGCATCGAACCGGAACTGTCCACGTACAGATCCAGGTCCACCGGTTCGGCAGCGGGTTCACGGCCGGGTGCCAGCCCGTGTACACGCTGTACCGTCGTCAGCCCGGGAATCACATGGGGGGACTGCAGCACCGATTGCAGCCAGTCCACTGCGTCCAGTGCATCGCCGGCTTCCCAGGGCTGCAGCCCCTCCGGCAGCGGCTCCAGGGGCTGCGGCTGCGGCCGCGACGGGTAGCGGATCAGGTGTGGCAGCGCGCGCTCGCGGTAGTAGCGCACGGCGATCTGATGGTCATCCAGGTCCAGGCCGGCCGCGCGCAGGATCTGCCCGTACTCGAACGGCTCGCGCATCTGTCCTGGCGAGTGCGCAGGGTCCCCAGCGAGCGCATCCGCAGGCAGATCGCTCTTCTGCTGTGCGTCGCCGCCGCGCTCATCGCCAGTGATGCGTGGGTCGGATGCAGGGTGCGGCGCCGGCGCCAACTCGTCGTCCTCCAGCTGCCCCAGGCCGACCGGTTGGCTTCCCTGGCCGGCGTGCCGGGTATCCATCAGGGCATCCACCCGCGCATCCTGCTGTGATTCCAGCAGCCAGGGCAGCAGCAGCGTGGCGAAGCGGCCAGCGCCGATCATCCAGTCGCTGGCGTAGACGCGCACGACGCGTGCACCGAGCCAGGCATCGCCCTGCAATGCGCTGTCGTCGGTCGAGCCGCCCAGCGTGCCGCGCGGCTGCTGCCACAGTTCCTCGTAGATGCCCATGTACAGCTGCCAGACCGGCGAGCTGGCCTGCGCCGGTTGTCCGGCCAGGCGTCGATAGATCGCATCCATGCGCAGCCCGCTCTGGCGCTGCAGGCGATCGTTGATGAGCAGGTCGGTGTAGAGGTTGGCGACCATCGGTGCATGCGCTTCCAGCGTCGGCAGCGCACGGCGGATGCGCGCCAGCAGCCGTGCATGGTCGCTGGCGGTGGCAGGCGCCAGCACGTGGTGGCCGATCTCGTGGGCCAGGATCTCCAGCGCGTAGGGTTGCAGCTGCAGGCGCTGTACTTCTTCCAGGTCGATGACGATGCGCTGGTCGGCGAGGCGGATGGCCGCGAAGCTGCCGGTCAGGCCCTCGGCAGCCGCCTGCATGCGCGAATGGCACAGCTTCGGGTCCTGCAGCCGGGTGAAACGGCTCCATGTGGCCAGTGCCTGTGGCCAGGCCTCGCGCCAGGGCTGCAGCGGATCAGCGACCGTGGCACTCATTGGGGTGGCAACACATGCACATGGTGCGACCACGGCGAGAACAGGGCGATGCCCGACGCACCGGAGACCGCACACAGGTCGTCCTTGGACAACGCCGGCGCCATCCACTGCACGCCCAAGCGGGCGGTCACATCCGGCGCCGGTCCGCTGCTGCTGCCCGCTGCGTACTCGGCGGCGCTGGCCGGCAGCAGGACGGCACCGAAGGCATCGGCGAGCAGCAGGAAGTACCCGCCTGCACTTTCGACCACGAAGCCCTCGGTCGCTGCACGAACCTGTGGCGGTGCCGGAAACGCGCCGTCCAGGCCGCTGAAGCTGCCGACACGATGCCCGCGCAGGTCGACGCCACCCTGCCGCGGATTCCACCAGCGGTCCTGCTCAAGCTGGACCCGGACCGAGGCCAGATCACCCGCATCGATGCCCAGCACGGCGGCCACCGTATTCGCGGGCAGGGCATCGATACGGGCAAGGGCAGGGCGGCGCAGCTGCACCATCCCCGCCTGCCAGGCGCAGAGCGCTCCGATGTCGCGCAGTTCCGGCAAGGATGTACACCCGCCTGCATGCGCGGCCATCGCATCGATCCACTGCGCAACGCGAACGTCCGGACTGGCGCCCAGCCGCACCACCGCATTGCTGATGGTGCCGAGGGTCTCGCGCGGAGCGTCGGCCAGCAACGGGGCGAGGGCCGGGGCCAGCGAGCGCCAGGCCTGCTCGACCCACGGGAGACGCGCCTTCGGGCCGGCATGGCCCTGCGCCACCAGCTCCAGACCGATCTCGAAGGCGGCCTCGCACGTGCTCTGCGTTGCCGACGGGTGGTGGCGCTGGATGGCCTGGCAGAGGGGGTCGATGGTCTGGGTGACGAACGCGCTGAAGGCGGCCATGTCCAGGCCGGGCCAGCGGTGGCGGGCATCGGCCACGGCCTGGTTCAGCACGGAACGGCGCGCGGCCAGCAGCTCGGCGAGAACGGCGGAAACCACGATCAGCGTGCCCGCAGCCAATGCAGGTAGTTGGTGTAGCGCTGGTGCAGGTACTTCAGCTTCAGCAGGTCGTCGTACAGATGGCCGTACAGCTTGCGTCCCTTCACCCGTTCGTCCACCAGACGCTCGATGCGGGTCAGGCGCTTGCGCGTTTCCGTCTCGGTCATCCCATCCAGGCCCTGCTGGAACTGTGCCGACAGCTCGCCCACCGGATCGTCGCGATCCAGATCCAGCCGGTCATATTCGGCATTGGAGGCATCGAGCAGCCAGCGCAGCCAGCTGAGCCGATCGCTGCGATAGGGCGCATTCTCCGGCAGGGCGAAGAAGGGAGCATCAAGATCCGGTTGCAGCTTGTCGTTCAGCACGAAGGGCAGTACCTGACGCACATCCTCCAGGGCAACGGCAGGGCTGCCGCGGAAGTACGCCATGGCCTTGGCGAACATCAGCAGGGTCATCAGGTTGCGCACCGACAGGCCGTTGCGGGTCTGGCAACCCAGGTCCTTCATGCGATCGCGGCCGCTGTCGGCAGCGGTTGCCTGCGCCCATTCGGTGCCGGCCAGACGCACGGTGTCCTTGGTCAGGTACTCGAACTGGGCGCCGGCGGTTTCCATCAGCTCGAACTGGCTGCTGAAGAATTCGATGCGGCGGCGCACGTCCTGCGGTACGTCGACCGCGCGGATCTCCTGCAGCAGCTGGTCGCCCTCGGCCTCGCTGAAGATGATGTCACGCGGCACGACCTCTTCCGGGCGGATGTCCTGCTCGATGCGCAGCAGCATCTCTTCCAGGAACCGCGGGTTGAATGCCAGTGCCTGCACCACCACGTCGATGCGATCGCGCAGGGCTTCGATCACCTGGTAGGTACCGCCGCCGCGATCATCGTTGGCGGTCAGGTACCACGCCGATTCCGGGCATTCGTAGACGTGGTTGAGGATCTCGGCGTAGTTGTCGCCCATCACCGTCAGCAGCGCGCTCTGGGTGCGGGTGGGAATGCGGTTGTATTCGTCGATGATCTTCACCCGCATGCCCAGCCACGACCGCCAGGCAATGCGGATGTCCGCCATGTCCTGCGCGGCCACCAGGTCGGCGGGCAGGGGATTGCCGAGCAGATCGGCGATGGTCATCTGCGGGTGCCCGTGCTGCATCGCCCGGCGCACCTCGCGGACCGGATAGCCGGCCAGGACGCCCATCAGGATCGCGCTGGCGGTCTTGCCGCGCCCTGGCCCACCCACGAACAGGCACTTGCGGCGGGTGGCGAAGGTCAGCAGCGGCAGCAGCACGTAACTGGAATAGCTCTGCGCCGATGGCAGGGTCAGCGGCCGCCGTGTGTCACCCACCGCGAACGAGGCGGAGGGGCCTTCGTGGTACTCGATGTCGTAGTGCGGGCTGATGATCGCGTTGTTGACGATCCAGAAGTAGGCCTGGCGCAGTTTCTCGTCCAGCCGCAGCGGCGCGGCGGCTGCATCGTCCTGCAGGCGCACCGGCCCTTCGTACAGCTCGGCCACATCGAACGTGCGCGGCGCAGTGTCGGTGCGCGGGTTGGTCGGCGCCTGCGACAGGCGCTGGAACAGGTTGAACGGTGGCACGCGATTCCCTTGGCTGTGGCCTGCTGGGGGAGATTGTAAGCGGCGGGCCAGCGGATCCGGTGCGCAGCGAGCGCTGGCGGTGCGGCCAGTCGCGGATCCCGAGACGCCGCTTCTAGGAATTTCCCTACGCAGTTTCGTGGACGTTTCCGATGGTTACCTGGGTGTTCGAGGCCTAGACTGAGGCGATAGCGACACTATTGGATGGCGTGTTCTGCTGGGGAAGGCAGGCGCACGCGATACATCCCCAGCCGGGAGCTGTTCGAGTGCACATGAAAGGATTCCTGCCGGGCGCTCTCGCCTGCGCCCTGCTGGCTGCGGCCGGTGCTGCAGGCGCGCAGACGCTGGGCGCCGCCGCCAGAGCGAGCGCCGATGGATGGATCGGGCGCGAGGCATCGCAGCTGTTGATGCAGCTGCGCGTGGATGGCGGCCGGGTGCAGATCGAGGAAGACGATGCAACGCTGGAAACACGCTACACCTGGCGCACGGTCGTACCGGCCTACACCGAGCAGGTGAAGGTGGGCGGTGGCGAGTTCCTGTACATGGAACCGACCGGTACCAGCGGCGAGCGTCCGGTGTTCGCACCGATCATCGTCGAGGACGTGCACCATGCCGAGCAACACCGCTGCGACATCACCTACATCGCCGACCGTGATGGCGTGGTACGGCGCTGGCAGCACCGCGGGCCCCATTGCGATACCGATATCGTCGGCCCGGACGCGCGTCGCCCAGGCAGGTCAACCCCGACCGCTTCCCGCAACCAAGGACACTGACATGAGACAGCACACCCCCTTCCGTGTTGCCGGACTGCTGGGCCTGGCGATCGGCGCATCACTGTTGATGCCGACGGCCTGGGCCAAGCCTCGGCATGGTGTGGTCGAAGACATGCAGCCGATCGAGAATCGAGGCGAGGATACCTCCGAACGCACCAAGCGCGGCCGCAGCATCGGCGAGCGGCTGGGCAAGATCGGCGGTGTTCTGGCGGGTGTCGGCCTCAGCAGTGCCGGGCAGACCGAAGCAGGCTATGTGGTCACCAATGTCGCCGCCAACAGTGGCGACAAGATCGGTGGCTCCATCGGCGAGAAGATCGCCGGCGAAGGCCCCACCACCCGCTACATGGTGAAGGTGCGCCTGGACGAGGGTCGTGTGCTGTCAACCACGCAGTTGCGTGAACAGGTCGCAGGCCTGCAGGTCGGCAGCCGGGTCATCGTGGACGGCACCGGCGACGATGCCCGCATCGTGGCCGAGTAAGGCCAGGCGCGCCTTGCGCGGATGACGTCCTGCAGCGGGGCGGCCGGCAGTCCTACAATCGGCCCATGCCGACCTCGCCGACCCTCGATGATCTGCGCCGCTACGCCGTAGCCCGCACGCTGTTCACGCCCACCACGTTGCTGACGGCGATCCGTCGGCTGGGCTTCGTGCAGGCCGACCCCATCCGTGCGCCCGCACGCGCCCAGGACCTGACCCTGCGGCACCGGGTGAAGGGCTACCGGGCCGGGGATCTGGAGCGCCGCTACAGCCGACTGCCGATCGAGGAAGACTTCCTCGTCAACTACGGCTTCCTGCCGCGTGAACACCTGTCCCTGATGCATCCCCGGGTGTCCCGCAGGCCATGGGACGCGAGCACGCGGCGCAAGGCAGCCGACGTGCTGGCGTTCGTGCAGGAGCGGGGGGCGGTGCATCCGCGCGAAGTCGACCAGGCGTTCGCGCATGGCCGGGTGACCAACTACTGGGGCGGCACCAGCAACGCCAGCACCCACCTGCTGGACGGCATGCACTATCGCGGCATGCTGCGCATCCATCGTCGTGACAGCGGTACCCGCATCTATGCCGTTGCGGCACATGCCCCGGCCGATGGCGGCAAGGCTGCACGCCTGCAGCGCGCCACGGCACTGATCGATCTGGTGGTGCGCAAGTATGCGCCGCTGCCTTCGGCGAGCCTCACCTATCTGGCGCGGCTTCTGGGCTATGGCGCACCGCATCTGGCGGAGGAGATCCAGCAGGCACTGCGGTTGGCGCGCGAGCAGCTGGCGGGCTGCAGCATCGATGGAACCACCTGGTACTGGCCGGCCGACGAGAACCCCCGTTCGCGGCGCTACCAGACCGATGAACAGGTGCGGCTGCTCGCGCCGTTCGATCCGGTGGCCTGGGATCGGCGACGGTTCGAACTGCTCTGGGGCTGGGTGTACCGGTTCGAGGCCTACACCCCGGCGGCCAAGCGTCGCTTCGGCTACTACGCGCTGCCGCTGTTGTGGCGCGACCAGGTGATCGGCTGGGCCAATGTCGCGGCGAAGGATGGGCAGCTGCAGCCCAGCTTCGGCTATATCGATGGCAGCGCACCAAGGGACGTGGCATTCAGCAATGCGCTGGAGGACGAGCTGGAGCGGATGGCGAACTTCCTGCCAGGGACGGGCGCGGCAACGCCGTGAACCTGCGTGTGGCGTCCTCCACGCTGCCTGCATGCCGCCTCGCCAATACTGCAGGCCCGCCGCTCGGGTACTTCCGCAATGGCTCGCCGCAAGACACTGCGCATTGCCACGTTCAACGTCAATGGCATCGGCACGCGCTTGCCGCATCTGCTGTCCTGGTTGCAGCGTGAAGCGCCCGACGTGGTGGCACTGCAGGAGCTGAAGGCGGTCGATGCCGCCTTTCCAGTCGACGCGCTGGAGCGGGCAGGGTATGGCGCACTGTGGCTGGGTGAGGCGCGCTGGAACGGGGTGGCGATACTGGCCCGCGATGCCATGCCGATCGAAAGCCGGCGCGGCCTGC
Organism: Stenotrophomonas sp. MYb57; assembly: GCF_002966815.1. Classification (NCBI taxonomy): domain Bacteria; kingdom Pseudomonadati; phylum Pseudomonadota; class Gammaproteobacteria; order Lysobacterales; family Lysobacteraceae; genus Stenotrophomonas; species Stenotrophomonas sp. MYb57. The sequence continues at coordinate 2,551,231 of NZ_CP023271.1, read as the reverse complement.
CCGGCGAACCGGCCGATACGCAGAGCCGGTACCTGGAAGCTGCCGTGCATGGCGTTGTGGTTGCGGCGCTGTACCTGCCCAACGGTAATCCTCATCCGGGGCCGAAGTTCGACTACAAGCTGCGATGGATGCAGCGGCTGATCCGCCATGCGCGCACCCTGGTCGATCTTCCGCACCCGGCACTGCTGCTGGGGGATTTCAATGTCATTCCAGACGACGAGGATGTGTACGACCCGGCCTCGTGGCGGCGCGATGCGCTCATGCAGCCGGAGGTCCGCGATGCCTTCCAGCAGCTGCTGGCGCAGGGGTGGACCGACGCCCTGCGCGCGGTTCATGGCGACCAGCGCATCTACACCTTCTGGGACTATTTCCGCCAGCACGCCGAACGCGATCGTGGCCTGCGCATCGATCATCTGCTGCTGAACCCGGTACTGGCCAAAGGGCTTGAGGATGCCGGTGTCGATCGTTGGGTGCGGCTGCAGGAGAAGGCCAGCGATCATGCCCCTGTGTGGGTCACCGTTACCCGCTAGTCGGCGCTGCCCGGCGGACGCATCTCGCGACGTACCCTGGCCCGCGTGCGATACAGCCGGCTGTCGGCCTTGTGGATGGTTTCGGCCACGGGTTCGCCGGGGACGTTGACGGCGGCGCCCATCGAGAACGCGGTGGGAGCACGCGCGGCGTTGCCCGCGTACCAGGCTTCCAGCGCAGCCAGCCGCCCGGCCGCCGGTTCGATCAGCGCCACCAGGAACTCGTCGCCGCCCAACCGCACTGCCGCCTCATTGGCCTGCAGCGGCGCGCGCAGGAAGTCGGCGAACTCGACCAGCACCGTGTCGCCGCGACGGTGCCCCAGGGTGTCGTTGACCTGTTTGAAGTGATCCAGGTCGAACACCAGGCAGGCCCACGACCGTGAGGCGACGTCATCGAGCCGATGCAGGTACCGGCGGTTGTGGCACTGGGTCAGCGGATCCTTCAGCGACAGTTCGCGCAAGCGCTCTTCCTGAAGGCGCAGCGCGGTAACGTCCTGGGCGTGGCCGAGCACGAACGGCGGATGGGTCTCGGTGTCCAATACGTTGTTGTAGGCCCAGTAGCGGCGGGTGCCATCGGCGGCGAGCAGTTCGATCACGCCTGCGTCGGTATGGTTGGCTTCGATGCGCCGCAGGTAGGCCTTGAACGCCTCGCGCTTTTCCGGCGGCATCAGGTCGCACAGGCTGCGGCCAACCATCTCGCTTTCCGGGTAGCCCAGCGACTGCACGGCTGCCGGATTCACCGATGTCACGGTGCCGTCCAGCGTGTGCGTGCAGATCAGGCCCAGGCTGTAGTGGAAGAGACGGCGATAACGCACTTCGCTGGCTTCCAGCGCGTCCACCACCGCGCGTTCTTCGGTGATGTCCTGGATGGCACCGACCAGCCGTGGCATGCCCTCCACCTGTTGGCGGGTGCCCACCACGCGGGTCCAGATGCTGCGGCCATCGGCGGTTGTCATCGGCAGCTGCACTTCCCAGGGCGTGCCCTGTTCGGTGCAGCGCTGCACCGCCGCCTGGATGATGCTGCGGCTGTCCGGACGATAGAACGACAAGGCCGATTCGAATGTCGGCTGGTAGCTGGAACGCACGCCGTGGATCTGCTTGGTCTCGCGCGTCCAGCGCACTTCGCGGGTGGCCAGCTCCAGCTCCCAGCCGCCGACCTTGGCGGCGGTATTGGTACGCTCCAGGAAGTCCTCGCTGCGCTTGAGATCGCGATGCAGCGCCTGTGCCTGGTCGATCTGCCGCAACAGCGCACTGCGCTGCTCCAGCACCTGGGTCGTGACCCGGCCAAGATGGACCATCAGCTCACGTTGCGACGGTGACAGCACGCCAGGCAAGGTGTCGAGCAGGCACAGCGTGCCGATGCGCGCGCCATGGGCAGTGGCCAGAGGGATACCGGCATAGTGGCGCACCCTGGGCCCGGCGGTGACCAGCGGGTTGTGGGCGAAGCGCGGATCCTGCCGCGCATCCGGAATCTCCAGCAGCGCGTCCTGTTCGATGGCGTAGGTACAGAACGAGATGGAGCGCGGCGTTTCGCTGACATCGCCCAGGCCGATGCTGGATTTGAACCATTGCCGTTGCTCGGCAACGATGGAGACCAGGCCGATGGGCATGCCGGTGGCGGTGCGCGCGGCGGCGACGATGGCATCGAACACCGGCTCGGGCGGCGTATCGAGCACGCCCAGCCGTTCGATTTCGCGAAGTCGGGTGGCCTCATCCATGGCTGTCCACGCTAGTACCCGGTCTGTTAGCGCCCTGCGTACGGCAGTGATGCCGTCGTGATGCGCCTGCTCATGGCTGTTGCAGGGACGCCTGCAGGGCGCTGGCCAACGCGGCGTCACCGGAGACGAGGTCTTCCCAGCGCAGTTCCAGGCCCTTCCGCCGTCCCTTCTCGACCAGCTTCAGTCCGCTCGGGTCCAGGGTCAGCGTATAGGCCTGGCCGGCGATGGTCAGTTCACGGCGCAGCGGTTTGTCGAGAGGTGTCATCGGGGGCTCCTTCGCGTTGAGGCGCGGGCAGGACGCACTGAAACGTGACGATGATCGCGAACATGCCAGCGCCAAGGAAAGTCCACTGCCCGGGTGATGCCGATGCGTGGGCCTACCACCGGATCGTCGGGGGGCCGCGTGCCGTCATCCACGAGGGTGATGCCGTGGCTGGCGGTGACCAGATCGGCGCCATCAACGCGCCGGTCCAGGCCGAACGCCTGCGACAGTTTGCCGGGACCGCTGGCGAGGTCGTGATCGTGGCGGGCAGCTGGCCGCAGTGGGTACATCCGTTCCTGTCCGGCCACCGGCTCTGCCGCGCGCAGCAGTACCGCAACACCCTCGCCGACCTCGCCGCAGACCACATTGCTGCCCCAGTGCATGCCGTAGGTGAAATACACATACAGGTGCCCGGCCTCGCCAAACATGCTGGCGTTGCGTGCGGTCCTGCCACGATACGAATGGGCAGCCGGATCCTCACTGCCGGCGTAGGCTTCGACTTCGACGATACGCGCTGCACGGCCGTCGCTGCGCACCAGCAGCTTGTTGAGCAGGTCCGGTGCAACCACCGTCGACGGGCGCCGGTAGAAGGTACGGGGTATCGGTATCCAGGTATCCGGCAGCCAATCCATCATGTTGCGGCAGTGCTCGCTTCCCAAGCCTGCTTCAGTGTGGCCTGCAGCGGGTGAAGCCGCCGCCATTGATTCACTCCGGGTCAGCCAGCGCCGCGCGCCGTCTGGCGAAGACTTCCGGCGTCTGCGGTTTCACGAACAGCGCCACCAGTTCCGGGAACTCCTGCTTCACCGCACCCTCGATGCGGGTGATGCAGGCTTCGATCTGCGGGGTGGTGCGGTCGTCCTCGAATTCGGCGCTGAGCATGGCCACCACCTGTTCCGGGCCCATCTGCATGGTGGTCACGCCATTGGCACGGCGCAGGTCCGGATCGGTCACGGCCACCGCCATGATGCGCTGGGCAACGGCCGGGTGCGCAGGCTCGCCCACCAGCAGGCCCTTGGTTTCCCGCGCCAGCAGGAACGCGGTCAGCGCCAGCACGCCGGCAATGCACAACGAGGCGACCCCATCCAGTACCGGCATTTCCAGCAGCTGCGCGGCCAGCAGCCCGACCAGGGCAAAGCCGAGGCCGAGCAGGGCGGCACTGTCCTCCAGCAACACGGTGAAGGTGGAGGGGTCCTTGCTGCGGCGGAACGCCTCGAAGTAGCCCAGCGTGCCCTTGCTGCGCCGGAACTCGCGCAGTGCAACCCACCAGGAGGCGCCTTCGAACAGGATGGAAATACCCAGCACGCTGTAGCTGATGGCGTGGTTGGTGGCCGGTTCCGGCTGGCGGATGTGCTGGATGCCCTCATAGGCCGACACACCGGCGCCGGCGGCAAAGACCAGCAAGGCGACGATGAAGCTCCAGAAGTACAGCTCGCGACCGTAGCCGAACGGGTGCAGGGTGTCGGGGGCCTTTTCGGCACGGCGCAGACCGTACAGCAGCAGCACCTCGTTGAGGGTATCGACCAGCGAATGCACGCCTTCGCTGAGCATCGCGGAGCTGCCGGACAGGCCGGCGGCGATGAACTTGGCAACGGCGATGGCGAGGTTGCCGGCCAGCGCGGCGTAGATGACAAGGCGGGAGCCTGAGGGTGCGGCCATGTGCGGGAATGCTGGCAGGTAGCGGGCGCACCATCCTGCGCGGCGGAGCGTCCGCGCAGCGTGTATGCCGAGCGCCCGCGCAGCGCGGTCTGGCCAGTTCAACTGTCGCCGCCGCCCTCAGGCGGACGCAGGATCCAGCCAGCCGAGCGCGCGCGCCCGGCGCAGGTCCTCGGGGGTATCGATATCGCATTCCAGCCCGGCGCCGGAGCAGCGCGCAATGCCTTCGGTCTGCCGCAGCCGCCGGCCAAATCCCCCGTCTGCAGGTTGCGGTCCTGTGCCGGCAAACCAGCTGCCCGGCACCACCGCCGGCACGCCGATGGTGTCGCCCAGTACCGTGGCCGCGCAGCCGGACGGTGCGGCGGCTGCCGCGCCCAGCAGTGCGTGCAGGTGCTCCACGCGCAGCGTCGGTTGATCGCAGATCATCACCAGCACCCTGGCGGCGCTGTGCACGTGGGTGGCGGCCAGCGACAGGCTGCCGCCGATACCGAGCCCAAGGTTGGGATTGTGCAGCCGCTGTGCCGGCAGGCCGTGCAGTTCTTCTTCGAAGCGTGGGTGCTGGGGCAGTACCACCACCAGCGTGTCCGGCGATGTTTCCAGCGCCAGCCGCACGCTGCGTCGCAACAGCGTCTCTCCGCCTGCGCGCAGCAGCTGCTTGGGCTGCCCCAGGCGCTGGCTGCACCCGGCCGCGAGCACCACGGCCGCATGCCCGGTCATGGCGTGGCCAGGGGCGTTCCGTGCCGCCATGCCTGCAGCTGCGCGGCAATGCTCAAGGCAATCGCTTCGGGACCACGTCCGCCCAGTGGCAGGCCGATCGGTGAGCGCAGGCGCGGTTCCAGCGCACGGCGCGTATGGGTATCCAGTACGCTGAAAAGGTCGTCCTTGCGACGGCGTGGCCCCAACAGCCCGATGAAGGGCACGCGCGAGCCTGCCAGCCGTTCGAGCGCGTCACGGTCGAGCTCGAAATTGTGATGCATCACGAGTGCGGCATCGGCCACGCTGGCGGCAGCGGAAGAACAATACGAACCAGCGGCAAGGGGCAGATGCTCGCGCCAGCGGAGTCTCGGTTCTTCGACATGCGGGCACCAGCCCAGCTGGTCCAGCAGTGGCAGCAGAAGCGCCGCCTCCGGGCCTGCTCCGTGCACGTGCACGACAGGCGACCGGTGCCACTGCAGCCGCCAGCGGTGGCTGCCGTCCAGCGACTGCGGGGCGGCAGGGGGCACCGTGCGGGTGAAGGTGAAGCCGGCGCAGCGGGCGTCCAGCCGTCCATCAGCCTGCAGTGCCAGGTGCAGCGTATGCGGCCCTTGCAGCCAGGCATCGAGAAGCTGTTCGATGCCGCCGAGCTGCGGCAATGGAAGCAGTGCCAGCCACTGGCGACCCCGGCATCCGGTGGCATTGCCGGAGAACAGCGCAGCGTCGTCGCGGTTGTCGATCTCCATCCATGCGATGCGCCCGGCATCCACCGCGTTGTCGGCCTGTCGCGCCAGCTCCGGTTCCAGGCAGCCGCCGCTCAGCCAGCCCACCTGTCGACCCGGTTCGAACAGCGCACAGGTGCCCGCGCGGCTGTAGCTGGACCCTTCCGTCTGCAGCACCACTGCCAACGCAGCCGCGTGGCCGGTACGCGCCGCGTCGGCGGCGGCCTGCAGCACCGGGCGCGGGTTGCCGCCGTCCAGGTCCAACGGGGCAGGGCAGAGCGCACTGGTCATGCGATGTCCGGCAGGCCGGCGAGCAGCTTGTCCAGGGTCAGTGGATAGTCGCGCACGCGGATTCCGGTCGCGTTGTACACCGCGTTGGCCACTGCCGCGCTTACGCCGCACAGGCCCAGCTCGCCAACGCCCTTGGCCTTCATCGGCGACGACACCGCATCGCTTTCATCGAGGAACACCACCTCCTGGTGCGGCACGTCGGCATGTACGGGTACTTCGTAGCCGGCCAGGTCGTGATTGACGAAGAACCCCAGCCGCCGATCCACCACCAGTTCCTCCGACAGCGCTGCGCCGATGCCCATCGTCATCGCGCCGATCACCTGGCTGCGCGCGGTTTTCGGGTTGAGGATGCGGCCGGCTGCGCACACGGCCAGCATGCGGCGGATCCGGCTTTCGCCCGAGGCCACATCCACGCCCACCTCGACGAAATGCGCGGCGAAGGTGGACTGCTGGTACTTCTCCTGCAGCGTGTCGAACTCGATGCTGTCTTCGGCCACCAGCTCGCCGGCCTGAGCGGCATCGGCAAGGGCGCGGCTGCGGCCCCCTGCGGTCACCTTGCCGGCTTCGAACTGCGCTGCCGCCGGGTCCATTCCCAGCGCCTGCGCGACCTTCGTACGCAGTGCCATGCATGCGGCGTAGACGCCCGCGGTGGAGCTGTTGGCGCCCCACTGGCCACCGGAGCCGGCAGCCACGGGATAACGGGAATCGCCCAGCTTGACCGTGACCTGCTGCAACGGAACGCCGAGCATTTCCGCGGCCGTCTGGCCGATGATGGTGTAGCTGCCGGTGCCGATGTCGGTCATGTCGGTTTCCACGGTGACCTGGCCATCAGCGGCCAGGCGCACGCGTGCGCCGGATTTCATCACCAGGTTGTTGCGGAAGCCTGCGGCCACGCCCATGCCGACCAGCCAGCGTCCATCGCGCACGGCGCCCGGGGTGGCGCTGCGCCGCTGCCAGCCGAACCGTTCGGCGCCCGTGCGCAGGCACTGCACCAGCTGCCGCTGTGAAAAGGGGCGCTCGGGATTGGACGGGTCGACCTGGGTGTCGTTGCGGATACGGAATTCGATCGGGTCCAGGCCGAGCTTGATGGCCATTTCGTCCATGGCGATTTCCAGCGCCATCAGTCCCGGCGTTTCGCCCGGCGCGCGCATGGCATTGCCTTCGGGCAGGTCGAGGGTGGCCAGGCGCAGTGCGGCCAAGCGGTTGGGCCCCGCATACAGCAAGCGGGTCTGCTGCACCGCTTCCTCCGGCGAGCCCCCTGGCAGGTTGCCCGACCATGATTCGTGACCGATGGCGGTCAGGCTTCCTTCCGGCGTTGCGCCCAGCCGGATGCGCTGCAGCGTGGCCGGGCGGTGCGTGGTATTGTTGGCGATCAGCGGCCGCTGCAGGGCCACTTTCACCGGCCGCTTGGCAGCGCGTGCGGCGAGCGCGGCCAGCAGCGCATCGGAGCGCAGGAACAGCTTTCCGCCAAAGCCGCCGCCGATGTAGGGCGACACCAGCCGCACCTTGTCCTTGGCGATGCCCAGTGTGCGGGCCAGATCGGTGCGGCCCCAGTCGATCATCTGGTTGGAGGTCCACACCGTCAGCTGGTCGCCTTCCCAGGCGGCCATCGTCGCGTGCGGCTCCATCATTGCGTGCGACTGGTCCGGCGTGTGGTAGGTCGCATCGAGCGTAACCGCCGCCTGGCTGAAGGCCTTCTCGAAATCGCCGACGCGCGCATCGGGCTCCGGCGTCTGCAGGGAAGCGCCTGCCTGCTTGGCCTCCGCTAGATCGAAGCGGCCGCGCTGCGGGGCATAGCGGATGCGGATCTGTCCGGCCGCAGCCCGGGCCTGTTCGAACGTTTCGGCCACCACCACCGCCAGTGCCTGGTGATAGTGGTGCACCTTCGGACCACCCAGCAGCGGCGCCGCGTTGCGCTTGACCGGATGCAGCGGCCCGGCGGTGTCGGCGGTGACGATGGCCAGAACGCCGGGCGAGCGCCGCGCTGCGTCCAGCTCCATGCGGGTCACGGTGCCGGTGGCAATGCCCGCCCCGACCACCACGCCATAGGCGGGGGCGGACGGGGTGGCGTCATGCCATTCGTGTGCGTAGGTGGCCTTGCCGGTGACCTTCAACGGGCCGTCGATGCGATCGTGCGGCTTGCCGATGACGGTCTGCGCATCGATCGGATTGCGACCTGCGGGGGTGTCGAATTTCATGCCTCGGCCCTCACGTCCTGCAGGATGGAAGCCAATGTGCGTTCGGCCAGCGCTAGTTTGAAGGCGTTCTGTGCGGTGGGCGCAGCACCCTGCAGCAGCACCGACATCACGGCGGCGGCGCCCTGCGGCAGGGCCGCATCGGCCGCGGCGCTGTGCCACGGCTTGTGCGCGACACCGCCAAGGGCGATCCGGCCGCTGCCATCGGGCCGCAGGATCGCCGCCACCGACACCAGGGCGAACGCATACGATGCGCGGTCGCGCACCTTGCGGTACACGTGCACGCCACCCGGGGGCGGCGGCAGGACCACGGCGGCGATCAGCTCGCCCTTGTCCAGCACGGTGTCGATATGCGGCGTACGGCCAGGAGCGCGATACAGGGCGTCCAGCGCGATGTTCCGGCGCGATCCGTCGGCGCGGACGGTCTCCACCGATGCATCCAGCGCCATCATCGCCACCGCCATGTCGCTGGGATGGGTGGCGATGCAGTGCTCGCTGGCACCGATCACGGCCAATTGCCGGCTGAAACCTTCGCGCGCGCCGCAGCCACTGCCGGGCAGCCGCTTGTTGCAGGGCTGTGCGGTGTCGTAGAAATAGGGGCAGCGGGTGCGTTGCAGCAGGTTGCCGGCGGTGGTGGCCTTGTTGCGCAGTTGACCCGATGCGCCGGACACCAGTGCGCGGGTCAGCACCGCATAGTCGCGCCGGATGCGCCGGTCGGCCGCCAGATCGGTATTGCGTACCAGCGCGCCGACGCGCAGGCCTCCCTCGCTGGTAGGCTCGATGGTGTCCAGGTCCAGCCCGTTGACGTCGATCAGGTGGGCGGGCGTCTCGATCTCCAGTTTCATCAGGTCCAGCAGGTTGGTGCCGCCGGCAATGAACCGAGCGCCCTGGGTACGCGCCGCTGCCGCTGCCGCCTCGGCGGGAGAGCGGGCGCGCTCGTAGCTGAAAGCTCTCATGCGCTGGCCTCCCCGACGTCCTGGATGGCCTCGATGATGTTGGAATAGGCGCCGCACCGGCAGATGTTGCCGCTCATGCGCTCGCGCAGTTCTTCGGCGGTGAAGGCGCTGGGCGCGTCCAACGCGGCGCTGACGTGGCTCGGTATGCCGGCCTTGATTTCCTGCAGCACGGCGACGGCCGAGCAGATCTGCCCCGGGGTGCAGTAGCCGCACTGGAAACCGTCATGCTTGACGAAGGCCGCCTGCATCGCGTGCAGCCGGTCTGGCGTGCCGAGGCCTTCGATGGTGGTGATCTTCGCGCCCTGGTGCATCACCGCCAGCGTCAGGCAGGCATTGATGCGCCGGCCGTCCACCAGCACCGTGCAGGCACCGCACTGGCCGTGGTCGCAGCCCTTCTTGCTGCCGGTCAGGTGCAGGTGCTCACGCAGGGCGTCGAGCAGGGTGACGCGGGTGTCCAGCCGCAGCGATCGCGCTGTTCCGTTGACCTCGAAGTCCACCTGCATCAGTTCCGGTGCCCGTGCACCGGTCCGGTCCGGCTCCGCCGCAGCGACCACCGCAGGCAGGGCCATGGTGGTGGCCGATCCCGCGCTCAACTTCAGCAGTTCCCGGCGCGAAAGGGGAAGGTGTGACGGTGGGCTCATCGTGGCTCCTCGCTGGCTGCGGCAGGCTGGCTGGCGGATTCAATGCCGGGACAGCATGGCGGTGCCGCGGTAGGCATGCGGTGAAGCATGACCCGGTCGCGCATTCATCCGCTGCCGGCTGCGGCGCAACCTGCGTGGCGGCCTTCAGCCATCGCCGGCCAGCGCGATCCTTACCCGCGAGGCCAGTTCGCCGATGGTGAACGGTTTGCCGATCAAGTGAACCTGCGCATCCAGCACGTTGTTGTCGACCAGCGCGTTGCGGCTGTTGCCGGTGGCGAACAGCACCTTCAGCTGCGGATGGCGCGCGCGTGCCTGCTCGGCCAGCTGCCGCCCATTGACCTCGGGCATCACCACGTCGGTAAACAACAGCGCGACCTCAGGATGGGCCTGCAGCAGCGCCAAGGCGCTGGCGGCGCCATCTGCGGCCAGTACCCGATAGCCGAGTTCAGTGAGGGCATCGACCGAGAACGCGCGGACGGCCGCATCATCGTCCACGACGAGAATGTGCTCGCGCCCACCGTGCAGGGCCGGCGCATCGTCATCCGATGCGGCAGCGGGCATGTCGACGTCGGCCAGCAGCCGCGGCAGGTAGACCTGTACCCGCGTCCCTTTGCCGGGCGCGGAATCGAGTTTCACATGCCCGGCCGATTGCTGGACGAAGCCATACACCTGCGACAGCCCGAGCCCGGTGCCCTGGCCGACCTGCTTGGTGGTGAAGAACGGATCGAACGCGCGCGCCATCACCTCCGGCGTCATCCCGTTGCCGTCGTCGGTCACCGCGATCACGACGTAGTCGCCTGCAGGCACGCCCGCATGCGCCGATGCGGTGTCGAGGTCGACGCGCTGGTTGCGGGTCTCGATCTTCAATCGGCCGCCGGAGGGCATCGCATCGCGCGCGTTGACCGCCAGGTTCAGGACCACGTTCTCCAGCTGGTTGGCGTCGGCATGGGTCCACCACAGGCCCGCGCCGAGTGCGGTTTCAAGGATGATGCTGCTGCCAAGGGAATGCACCAGCAGGTCGGTCATGCCGGCCACCAGGCGGTTGGCATCCATCGCCACCGGCTGCAGCGGTTGCTGGCGCGAGAACGCAAGCAGGCGCTGGGTCAGCTGGGCGGCGCGCTGCGCGCCATCAAGGGCCATTTCAATGTACCGGCTGGCGCGCGCGTCGCTGTCGCCGAGGCGCAGCGCCAGCAGGTCGAGCGGCCCGATCACCGTCGCCAGCATGTTGTTGAAGTCGTGGGCGATACCACCGGTCAGCTGGCCGACCGCCTCCATCTTGCGGCTCTGCCGAAGCGCCTCTTCCACCCGCAGGCGCTCGGCGACTTCGGCCCGCACACGTGCCTCCAGCTGCCCGTTCAGCTCCTGCAGGCGCGCATCGGCGGCCTTCCGCGCGGTGATGTCGATGGCCACGCCCAGCACGCGCACGCACCTGCCGAACTCGAAGATGCCGCGGCCCTTGGCTGCGACCCAGCGGACGATGCCATCCTCCTTGCCGACGGTGCGGTACTCCACGTCATAGGTCTCACGCCGCTCGGGATCGCAGGCGGCGGCGAACGCGGCCAGGGTTGCCGCGCGGTCGTCCGGGTGCAGCCCGGCACGGAAGTCGTCCATGGTCACCGGCGCACCGGCGGAGATGCCGAACATGGCCTTGGTGCGCGCCGGCCAGATCAGCACGTCCTGCACCATGTCCACGTCCCAGAACCCTTGCTCGCCTGCTTCGGTGGCCAGCCGCAGGCGCTCTTCGCTGTCGGCCAGCGCCGCTTCGGCGGCCTTCCGACCGGAAAGATCCAGCATGGCCCCGATCATCCGCAGCGGGGTGCCATCGGCGTCGCGCAGGACCGTTCCGCGATCCAGCACTGACGCATAACTGCCATCCGCGCGCTGGAAACGGTACTCGTCCGTCCAGCCGCTGCCGTTCCCGTCTATCACGGCGTGGATGCCGTGATCGATGCGTGCGCGGTCATCGGGGTGGATGTGCTGCAGCCACCATTGCGCGGTCGTGTTCTTTTCCGTGTGGCCGAACAGGCTGGCCAGCGCTTCGTTCCAGATCACCTGGCCATCGGCGATGCGCCAATCCCAGATGGCATCGTTGGTGGCCTGTGCGGCCAGCCGGTAGCGTTCTTCGATATCACGACGCTCGGCTTCGGCGGCCTTGCGGTCGGTGATGTCCAGCGACGTACCGACCAGGCCGATCACGGCGCCATCGGCGTCGCGCAGCGGCGATTTGGTCGACAGCCACCAGGCCCGGCGACCATCGGGAAAGCTCACTTCCTCCTCCAGCTGCTCACTGTTGCCGCTGGACATGATGCGCTCGTCGGTCGCCATCACCGACGCCGCCTGGGCGGGGTCGCCCAACAGCTCGGCATCGGTGCGCCCGATATATTCTCCCGGCGGCAGGCCGATCAGCTCGGTGGTGCCGTGGTTGCCGATCAGCAGCCGGCCTTGCCGGTCCTTGGCATACATCACGCCCGGTGCAGCCTCCACGAACGAGCGCAGCAGCGCCTGCGCCTGGTCGCGCTCGGCCTCGACGCGCAGGCGCTCATCGATGTCGATCAGCACGCCCGGGAAACCCAGCGCGCGGCCCTGAGCATCCAGATCGACCCTGCCGATGCTTTCCAGCCAGTGGTAGCTGCCATCGGTGGCGCGCGCGCGGTACTGGTGGGCAAAGCGCCCGCCCGTCTGCACGGTCTGCTCAATCGCCGCCGACAGTGCGGGCAGGTCATCGGGATGCACGGCGCCCAGTACGTCCTGCAGGTGCAGTTTCCGCTGCGCCATTGCCGGGTCCAGGCCGAAGGCGCGGGCCAGGGCTTCATCGACCGTGAGCTGGTCGGCCTGGACGTCCCAGAACCAGGTGCCGACGATGGCCCCGGCGGCCAGTGCCATGTTGACGCTGTCGGTGGCCCGGCTGTCGCGGGTCGCAAATGAGGGCAGGGGCGTCACGTTGATCTCGAGCGGGAGGAGGGGTGCTGCGCCAGCGTGGCGGGATCAGCACGGGCGAAGGGGCGCAAGTGTAGGCAGCGCCGCGTCACGGCTGCGTGGTGCCGGTGCCCGACGGGGAGCAGGCTACACTGCGGCTCCCATCCCGGCAGGGAACATCGATGTCCGCAGCAGAAGCCGGCGAGGCCTTTCGCCAGAGAGCGCTGCATGAGGGTGCCGCGATCGCTGCGGCGTTGTCGTCGGCATCCGACCCGCGTCCGGCCATCCATTCCGCGCGCAAGGCCATCCGCCGATTGCGCTCCCTGTTGGCGCTGCTGGAGCACGCAGCGCTGGACGTCGAGGCTGCCGACCTGGGATTGAAGCGCCTGGGTGATGGCCTGTCCCGCCTCCGTGATGCGCATGTGGTGGTCGAGGTCGCCCGGCAACTGCAGGGGCGGGTTGCCGATCCGCGATGGAACGGCGTCATCCGGATGCTGGTCCTGCGTCGTGAGGGGCTGCTGCAGGCGACCCTGCAGCGTGACCCGGGGTTTGCACGCCGCCTGCGTGTCCTGGCAGCGGTGCAGCAGCAGTTGGCGGTCCAACCCTGGCATCAGCTGCGGCGTGGCCCGCTGCGCCAGAATCTTGAGCGTAGCTGGCGCCGCGTGGACAAGGCTGCCGCACGGGCGAAACGCGACGGCGGTGCCGCGGCGGTCCACCGCTGGCGCCGACGCGTGCGCAGGCTGCGCATGCAACTGGATATCGCCTGCGACCTGCAGCTGCACGTGCCGCACAGCAGGCCGCTGCACGCCTCGGGGCATCGTTACAAGGCGCTGCATCGGCTCAGCGACGAGCTTGGCCGGCAGCAGGACCTGCGGCTGCTGCGCAACCTGGTGCAAGCGATGCCTGCCAGTGACGGCAAGCGCTCAGTGATGCAGCAGATCAACGGAGAGGTGGCGCCGGACTGAATCCAGGGGCATCGGGACGTACGGCCACCTGACGTTCCGGTTTGCTTCGAAGGCTGGGATGGTCCCAGCCCCCGAAGCGCTGGCGGATCGTTCAATCGTCTCCGCTGCTCACCCGCGCCACCCGCTTTCGATACTCATACACGTTGTCGCCGCGGATCCGCTTTTCCTGCGTGCCCGAGATCGAATCGACCCGGCGATCCGAGCCGGTCACCGGCTTGGCATCGATCTCGGTCTCGTGCTCGAACGAATGCGATTTGTCGGTATTGCGGTAGAAGCGATACAGCGCCCAGTACAGCGCAGTTGCGCCGGCCGGGCCTGCGGCCAACAACCAAAGACCACTGTCATCACTCATGTGCTGGCCACCAGGAAGGCAATTGCGAGGGCTTCGATGATCGTACCTGCGGTCAGCGCCGCCAGCAGCATCTTCCACTGCTGCACCGGCACGCTGCCCATGGTTTCACCGGTCCGGCCGTTCACCGCGATGTAGTGCAGCATGCCGCCGTTCCTGCCGGGCTGGTGGTACGAATACAGCCACACCGGCAGGTACATGGCCACCCAGCGGGTGCCGTGCACTTCCAGTTGCTCCTGTTCCCAGCGCACGCCACGGTCGTAACGGCGCACCGTGCCTTCCACCTGCGCGCGGGCGATCGACAGCAGCTGGTCTTCCAGGCGCGGCCGCAGCTTTTCGACGTCCAGGTTGCGCTTTTCCGAAGTGAACCCGGCCAGGTACGAGGCGTTCCACTTCACCGCGTTCTTGGTGTCGAACGGCAGAATCGTGTTGATGATGTTGTTGGTGTTGGCGCGCGTGTCCAGGTTGCCGCGCTCGGCAGAGGATTCCAGCGGCAGGTCGTCCACGGTGAAATCGACCTGGCGTTCCACCTGGTAGATATCCGCGTCGTAGTAGGTCTGCTTGTTCTTCTCGGTGCCACGGGTGTACTCGCGGGTCTTGATCTCACCCTTGCCAGCCACCGCTGCGCTGACATTGCCGTCGACGATCATGTAGGGCAGGTACACGCCCACCACGTTTTCCGGGGTGAACTGTTCCTTGAACGCCTTGAGCGCGAACATCCGGCGCTTGTCGACGAACTGGCGGATGCGCGCGACCGCATCCTCCTTCTTGATATGGAACGGCAGCACGGCGTCGGGCACCGCGCCGTTGGCGATCTGTTCGTTCACGCCGAACACATGCCGGCACCAGTGGCAGCGCGCCGTCATCGTGCTTTCGGTGTTGACCGTGACTTCGGCGCCGCAACCGGTGCACTTGAAGGTCATCAGTGCCGAGGTGTCGGCATCGATATCGCGTGCGCCCGATGCAATGACGGTGCCACGCAGCTGGTCGATGGCTTCGCCCAGCCCGAATTCCTCCTCCACCCGCGCGCCATGCCACTGGTGACGGCAGTACAGGCAGACCAGAATGTCGGTGCCCAGCTTGGGCCGTATGTCGGTGGCGCCGCACTTGGGGCAGCGGTTGAGGCCGTCTTTCAGTTCGGCCGCAGCGGTGTCGATGGCGACCGGGTCGGGCGCCTCGACTTCGTTGCGGATGGCCTCAGGCAGCTTGGAAGTATCCAGCGGGAAGCTGCCGGGCAGGGGAGGGACATCCTGCGGCGAACCGGGGCCGTCCAGCACCGCCGCCGGCAGGGGCGGGGGTGCTGAAGCGGAACCGGGCAGCGGCGGAGGCGTGTTTCTGGGATCGGACATGGTGGTTGCGCGTCCTGCGTCTTCTTACAGTCCCAGCGCCTTGGCCTTCAGCGCGTCGTAGTCGGTCTGGGTGATCAGGCCCAGGTCGAGCATTTCCTTGGCCTTCTTCAGCTTGGCCACCGGATCGTCGGCGGCAGGGGCGGCCGGGGTTGCCGGCTGCTGCAGGTTGCCCGCGCCGAACATGCCCGATGCCATGCCCACGCCGACAAGCCCGGCGGCACCGCCGTTCTCACCGGCGGACTGGATGCCCTGGGCGACGCTGGCCTGCAGGTTGGAATTGCCACGCGAGCCGGACAGCGCATCGGCGCGCTGCACGGTCTTCAGCAGCTCGCGGGTGTTGGCGTCGTACTCGATCGAGACGATGGCGGTCTTGACGATGGCCAGGCCACGATCGGACTTCCACTGGTAGCCCTGTTCGACGGCGGCCGACAGGCTCTGCGCAAAGCCCAGCGAATCCTGCTGCAGCTTGGTGATGCGGTTGCCCTTGCCCGGATCGTTGGTGTACAGGCTGAACGCCGGCGCCAGCGAACCCACCACTTCATTGAACAGTTGGCTGGCAGCGGCGTTGTCCAGATCGGTGAAGTCGAATACCTGGCCCGGCCGCAGGTAGCTGGCCGGAACGAAGTTCTTCACGAACAGGATCGGGTCGACGATCTTCAGCGTGTACGAACCACGGGTGACCGCGCCGACCTGGGTGTTGAGGAAACCGTCGTCCCAGTAGATCTCCGACTGGGTGCCGAAGCGGTTGTCCGGCAGTTCCTTCAGCGAAACAAAGAAGGCGGCCTGCTGCGAGCCCGGCTGGCCGCCGAACTTGAAGCGCTCCCAGCTCTGCTTGATGAAGGTGCTGACCAGGCCGTCGCCGGCGAAGATCGACTGCGAGTTCAGATCGTCCGAACGCCACTCGTAGCCACCCGGCTCGGCCACGAAGGCAGTGATCGCGCCATCCTGGAACAGCAGCAGGCCGTAGCCCTCGGGTACGACGATCTTCGAACCGTTGCTGATGATGTTGGAGGAGCCGCTGGTGTTCGAACCGCGCCCGGCATTGGTGCCCTGCGGCACCGCCGCGAACAGGGCTGCCGTGGACGGCAGGCCGGTCGGCACGGTGTAGAAGTCCTTCCACTGGTCGGCCAGCACACCGCCGACTGCACCCTTCACCGCTTGTACCAGACCCATGACCCACTCCCTGTAGTTGCCGGACAGGCACCACGCCTGTCGTGCTCGGCTGACTATAGAGGAGGCAGGCTGCATGCGGCTAGCGGCCGGGTGTACCCCCATTCATCTCGCGTCACAGGCCAGGCTGCGGTTGATCAGGCCTGGCCGATCAGCGGCACCCGTTCCGGAGCCCATCGCCGCAATGCGACAGTCCGGCCTGGGCACGGCCCCGCAGCGGATCAAGCCTGCACAGTGCTGGCAACCCGGGGTTCCGGAGCCGGTGCCGATGATTGCTCCATCACACATTCCAGGCCTGAAGCATCTGTGTCCAGCAGGCAGGTGGCGAACAGCAGGAAGCGATAGGCATCGGTGAAATTCGATCCCAGCCCGAACGAAATCCTGACCGCACCGCAATCACCCTTCTCCAGGATCTTCTCGTCGAATGTGGTGCAGTCGAGAATCTTCCCGGTCTTGTCCAGCTCACAGTGCTCGGCGCCTGCGGTCGCGTAGGTCGCCTGCTGGACGGCGCCCAGGTTGCAGAAGCAGCCATTGCGCAGGGTGATGCCGAACCGGTCTGCGGCGCGCTTGACGCGGGCGTGCGGCAGGATGGAGCCATAGCAGTCGAAGAAGTTCAGCATCAGCGTCGCGCCCCGCTGCGCAGCGGGCGGGCCATAGATCCGGCACAGCGGCAACGCGCCGCCGATGTGGTGGCGAAGCGATGACAGCTGCGCCTGCAGCCACTCGGCCAACGCACGCGAGCGCAACGCGACCGCTTCCACTCCGCCCAGCGCAGCCACGAATTCAAAGCCTCTGGCGATGGCGGGGAAGGCGGCGTAGTTGGGCGTGCCGACTTCGAATCGCTGGCCCGCATCGCGGTACAGCAGGCGATCGGTGGGTGACCATGGCCCGGAGTAGTAGCACACGCCACCACCGGCAAACGACGGCGGTTTCAGCAGGTCGAGTGCGGCCCGCCGGGCGAGCAGGCAACCGGCACCGGTGGGGTAACCGAAGATCTTGTAGAACGACGCCACCACGAAATCGGGGTGATGACGGCCGCAGTCAAGCCGGTATTGCGGCACCAGGGCCGCCGCGTCACACAGCACCGTCGCGCCATGCGCCTGGGCCCGCTCGATCCACGCCAGATCGTGCCGGGCGCCGGTCGCATTGGATTGCGCGGGAAAAGCGAGCAGATGCGGGGCGCCGGGCTGCAGCCGCTGCAACGCGCGCCACATCAGCCCTTCATGCAACAGCAGCTCGTCATCCAGCGGAATGTACTTCACCTGGGCGCCCTTCGCCGTGGCGTACTCGCGCAAGCCGTGTACCGAGGTGTGATTGTCCTTGGTCAGCAGCGCCTGCGACCCGGCCTGGAACGGGAATGACTCGGCCACCAAGCGGATTGCGCTGCTGGCATTGGCGGTGAACAGTATCTCGTACTCCTCCGGCGTGGTTCCGAAGAAGGCGTGGATCTGCTCACACGCCCTATGAAGTGCGTCCTGGGATGCTTTCGATCCGCTGTGCGGATTGCCGAGAATCGTCCGCTTGAGTGCCTGGTAATCCTGCTCAAGCAGGCTGTCGGGCGGCAATGTTCCGCCCACGTGATCCAGATAGGTCACCTGTTGCTCATCCAGCCGCGCATATTCCTGCTGGCGCATGGCCTCGACCTGATCATGGGGATAATCGGGGTGGTCGGCGAGGAACCGTGCGCGAGCGCTTTCGAAGCCGCGCATCGCGCGCGCATCCTGCTGCAGCGGCAGGTGGAACGCCAGCAGGGGTGAGAAATCCGGTGCCCGGAGGGCGGCCTGCGCTGGAGTGTGTGCAGCATCGACACAGCCGCGCAACAACCAGGCTTCCACCTGGTAACGCCGGTCTGGCACTGCTGCATGGACGGCGTCCAGCATCGCGTCCAGATAGCGCTCCCTGCTGGGGGCGTCGCACTGGTTGAACTCCTCCAGAAGGATGCAGGCGTTGAACAGGAACTCGCGCACATCGGCGTCGCCCATGGCAAACGCGAGGGGCCGCAGTTCAGCCATCTCGCCCTCGCGCGGGGAAAGTCCTTCGATCGCGAACGCGCGTGTGATGGGCGACGGGTCGGTCAGGCTCAGGGCTGCATCCATCAGCCGGGAGGGCATGCCGAAGTGCTGCCGGGACTGTTCGCGGGCCAGCTCGAACAGCTGGTTGTAGTGGAATGCCGTGGCGTAGACCCGTCCGCCAGGGCGGAGCACGCGCCTGAACTCGCGGGCGACGCGCGCCTTGTCCGGCGGGAACATCAGGCCGAACCCGCAGACGATGACGTCGAAGCTGGCGTCGGCGAAGGGCAGCTCCGCCATGTCCACATCGGCAAGGAGGGGCACGTTGCGCTGCACCTCATCGCTCAGCACGCCGCGTGCCACGTTCACAGCGATCGCTGAGAGATCGGTGGCGACCAACCGTAGGCCGAGCGGCCTGCTCAGGTGCTGGTAAAGGTTTGCGGTGATGACCCCGGTGCCGCAGGCGACCTCCAGGACGTCGGACGCGTTGAAACCGGCCCGGATGTCGCCAGCGATCTCCTCGGCCAGCAGCTTTCCGTAGGGACCGAAAATGCGCTGGCTCAATACGCGCTCATAGAACTCCATGAACGTGCTGAGAGACCATTTCCGTTCGGATACAACCTTGCACTGATGCGGCGAGACATCCTGCATGGCACGCTCCCTGTGGCCGGAGGCCGGTGAATCTTCGCCGCCTTTATTGCATGGGAGTAAATGTCTTTAAGTGATATTAATCACATAAAGCGGGATTGATAATCCGTGAAAGGCCGGGCAGCCCTATATTCCCCCATTCATGGGGCAACGGCCGATTCGGCGCTAGCGTCATTCTGTTCTGCAACATCACTTCGCGCGGGCTCAGCGCACCGACTGCGGCACACGGCGCAGCTTGCCGGTGTCGTATCCCATTGCCTTGATGCGGGCGACCGCCTGCTGGTAGTCCGCCTCGCTCACCTGCGGCGTACGCGCCATGTACCACACGTAGTCACGCTTGCTGCGGGCCACGATGGTCTGGGTGTAGCCCTCATCCAGCCAGGCAATCAGGTATTCGGCCTGGATGGGCCAGATGAACTGCATGCCCCAGACCGCACCATTGCCGTGTTTTTCCACACGGCCCACCGGGTGCATCGACTTCTGTGGCGATTGGAAGCTGCCCTTGCGATAGGTGAAAGTGGTCTGGATGCGGCCATCGGCCTGCAGCGCGTAGCTTTCCACCGCGTCGAAGGCCTCGCGCTCGGGCCGGGACGGAATATGGGCGATGACGTACCAGTCGCCCATGAAGCGCGGCACGTCCACCTTCGGAGGCAGCGGGATGGGGCGGGTGTCGTGGCTGCTGCAGCCTGCGCCGAACAGGGCAACGGCCAGCAGCGGGAACAGCGATGCGATACGCATGAGGGCGGTCTCCTTCAACGCGGGCGGAACAGGTAGTGGGCGACCAGCCATTGCTGGCCGTCGTCGTAGCCGAACAATTCGGCGCAGGCCATCCAGAACATGCGCCAGCGCTGCCACCAGATGCGTGCCGCCACTTCGTCGCCATAGGTCTGTGCCAGCACCGGCAGCAGCTGCTCACGGGCGGCATCCTGTTTGGCCAGCCAATGGTTGGCCGTGCGCTGGTAGTGCGTGCCGTCCAGCAGCCAGCGCTGGTCCAGCACCAGGTCGCGCTGGAAGTGCAGCAGCGTGTCCGCTGCCGGCATCAGGCCGCCGGTGAAGAAATGCCGGCCCATCCAGTTGTCGTCGCCCTCGGTCTCGAACGGATACATCAGCGTGCGATGGGCGAAAATATGCACGAACAGCGCACCGTCCGGCTTCAGCCAACGGGCAATGCGGCCCAGCAGGCGGTCGTAGTTGCGGACATGCTCGAACATCTCCACCGACACGCAGCGATCAAACGCAGCGGCAGGCAGGTCCAGCTGGTTGACGTCCCGGGTGAGTACCTCGACGTTGCCGAACCCGCGCGCCTCGCACTGCGCCAGGATATGGCTGCGCTGGCTGTGCGAGTTGGACACGGCGGTGATGCGCGCGTTCGGGTAACGCTCGGCCATCCACAGCGTCAGCGAGCCCCAGCCGCAGCCCAGCTCAAGAATGTCCTGGCCGTCGGCCAATCCGGCGCGCTGCCCGTACAGCTCCAGCATCGCATCCTCGGCCTGGTCCAGCGTCTCGCGGCCGGTGCGGTAGTAGCAGCTGCTGTACTTCAGGCGATGCCCCAGGCAGCCCTGGAAGAAGGCGGCAGGCACCTCGTAATGCTGGCGGTTGGCCGCATCCACGTGCAGTGCCAGTGGGCTGCCAGCGAGCTCGGCGATACGGCGGCTGAAGCGCTGCGCCTGCTCCTCCATGCTGCCGCTCGACTCCTCGGCCAGGCGTTGCGCACACAGGCGGCGTATGCCCGCGCGCAGCGCCGCGTCGGGCAGCCAGCCACGCTCGGCCCAACCGGTAAGGCCGGCTTCCGTATCGGCAACCGGAGCAAGGGACGGGGTGCTGTTCATCGGGATCACTCCTTGGGGCTGCGCGGAAACCAGGGGAAGAACATCGGGGTACTGCGCTGGTAGTCGCGATAGTCATCGCCTCGACTGCGCAGCGCCTGCTTCTCGGTGAAGGGAACGCCACTGAGGTAGCGCAGGAACACGTACATCAGCACCGGCCCGGACCAGGCCAGCCACCACAAGGGTGAGCCGGCTGCCAGCAGTACATAGGTGAACCAGTGCAGCCACTCGAAGAAGTAATTGGGATGGCGCGTGTACCGCCACAGTCCTTGGCGGCAGGTCCGGCCCCTGTTCGCCGGGTCGGCACGGAAGCGTGCCAGCTGACGGTCGGCCAGTGCTTCGCCGCCCACGCTGAGCAGCCACACGACGACCGCCGCTGCTATCCAGCCAGGCATGTCGCTGTGGGGATTGCCGGCCACGGCCGTGAACGGCAGCGCAAACAGCACCACCAACAGCGCCTGCGCCATGAAGAAGCCGAAGATCCTGCCCTGGTGGCCGTGCCAGTGTTCGCGCAGATAGCGGTAGCGACCGTCTTCTTCCTCGCTGCGTACGCGGCGCCACAGATGCAGGGCGAGACGACTTCCCCACAGGCCACCGAGCACGGCCAGTGCGATGCGTGGCTGCAGCGCGCCATCGCCCAGCCATGCAAGCAGCAGCGCGCCTGCCGCCACGCCCTTTGCCCACAGGACATCGACGATGCCGATGTTGCGGTGCCTGCGCTGCCAGGTCCAACCCCAGGCCATGATCAGCACGGCGTACAGCAGTACCCACCACAGAATGCTCATCAGGCTGCTCCGATCAATGGGGTGTCACGATTGCTGGGCGTTCCGCGACGGGCGACGGCGCACAGCAGCGACAGTGCCACGCACCAGCCCAGCGCCAGTGTTGCCACGCCCAGCCAGGCCGGGGCGGTGAAATGTACGGCCTGGAAACCCCGCGCCGCGGACAGATACGCCAGCGGCGCCAGCAGGCCCAGGGCCACCGGCAGCATCCAGTGCCGCTGCAGGAACGCCATCGACGCCGTCAGCGTCATCGCAAAGGCCGCCCACAGCGCGAAAATCCACGGTGGCGGCACCCATCCAAGCGGTGCGGCGGAGTACTGCACAGCACCGCTGGCTGCAGCGCTGCCATCCACCAGCCAGGCACACCCCAGCGCGAGCAACAGCAGGCGCAGCTCCAAGCGTGGCCGCGTCGAGGCAAGCAACTGGCTGCCGACATAGAGCGTGGCCGACAGCAGGGCCGGCCATTGCCAGCCGCGGCCGGCTCCGGCAACGGCGCACAGCCATACCAGCTGGTTGCCGATTACGTTGACCCAGGTGCGGCGCATGTCAGCCGGCCCGTTGGCCATGGACGTCCGCCTCGGGACGGTAGCCCGGGCGTGCCAGCAGCAGATGGGACACGCCGATCGAGCGCTCGAGGAAGCCGCCCTCGCAGTAGGCCAGATAGAACTCCCACAGCCTGCAGAAGCGGTCATCGAAACCCTGCGCACGTACCGCCGGCAACTGCGCCAGGAAGCGCTGCCGCCAGGCGCGCAGGGTGAGGGCATAGGAGTGGCCGAAATCCTGCTGGGCGATCAGCTGCAGGTCGCAGGCCCGGGTCTTGGCGGCCAGGATGGCGTTGATCGAGGGAATGAAACTGCCGGGGAACACGAAGCGCTTGATGTAGTCCACGCTGCGACGCGCCTGCTCGTAGCGCTGGTCCTCGATGGTGATGGCCTGCAGCAGGGCCACGCCATCTGGCTTCAGCAGCCGCTGCAGGGTGGCCATGTAGGTGTCCAGATACTCGGCACCGATGGCCTCGATCATCTCGATCGACACCAGCTTGTCGAACTGGCCCTGCAGATCACGGTAGTCCTGCATCAGCAGGGTCACGCGCTCCTGCAGGCCCGCCTCGGCCACACGCTGGGCGGCAAGCGCGTGCTGTTCGGCGGAGATGGTGGTGGTGGTCACATGGCAGCCGTAGTGCTGGGCGGCATGCAGGGCGAACCCGCCCCAGCCGGTACCGATCTCGACGACGCGATCACCGGGTTGCAGCTGCAGCTGCTGGCAGATGCGGTCCAGCTTGCGGCGCGAGGCGGTTTCCAGCGAGTCGCCGGCATCGCTGAACACCGCCGAGGAGTACATCAGGTCCGGCGACAGGAACAGCGCGAAGAAGTCATTGCCCAGATCGTAGTGGGCGGCGATGTTGCGGCGACTGCCTTCGCGGCTGTTGCGCCGCAGGCGGTTCCAGCCGCGCAGCAGCCAGCCACCGATCCGCGCCGGCCCGCGTTCCATGCCATCCAGCAGGTCGCGGTTGCGTACCAGCAGCCGCACCAGGGCCACCAGGTCATCGCAGTGCCAATCGCCGTGGATGTAGCTCTCACCCGCGCCGACGCTGCCCTGCGCGGCCACCTTGCGGTAGAACGCCATATCGCTGATGGTCACCGTGGCCTGCAGTGCGCCGGCACGATCACCGAGGACGACCTCGCCCAAGGGGTCGCGCACCCGCAGCCCGCCTTCGCGCAGCGGCGCCAGTACCGCCAGCAGCCTCCGGCGCAGGAATGCGTCCACCGCGCCGGGGCGGGGCAGGGCAACGGAAGGATTCAGCTCGTTCATCGCGGTTTCTCGGCAAGAGCGGGGTGGTCATGCACGGGATTGCGCTTCAGCCACAGGCGCAGTGCCTGCCAGTGGATGGCGGCTACCACCTGCACGGTCATCAACGGGTAGAACGCCAGTACCCGGGCCAGGCCGCGGCCATCGAGCGGGCGTCGCTGCATGGCCTGGGTGGCATCGAACTGCCGGACACCGTCGCGCCAGACCTGCATATGTACGCGCAGGTCATCGCCGGGCGCGGTGAAGCGCCAGTCGTAGCGGCAATCCATTGGCATGAAGGGGGAAACGTGGAAGGCTTTGTCGAACTGCCAGCGCAGGGCACGCCCCTGCGGCTGTGCGCTTTCAACAGGCAGAACATAGGCGTGCCGTTCCTTCCACGGCGTGTTGGTGATGTCGGCGACGATGCAGTCCAGGGTGCTGCCGTCGGCCCGGTAGCAGTAATAGAAGCTGACCGGATTGAACACGTGGCCACCGAAGCGCAGGTGCGCCAACAGACGCACTGGGCCGTCCGGGCGCCGCCCCAGCACGGTCGCGGCATGGTCACGCACGGCGTCTGCAAGTGGTGTCTTGGGATCGCCGAGATAGTCGCTGCGGCGGAACTCTGCCAGGTTGCGTCGCCCGACCGACCACAGCCAGCGCCCGGCAAATACCTGGTCCAACTCGTCCAGGTCCAGCAGCAGCTGCGCGATGGGGTAGCGGAAGGCATGCGGATGCGGATGGTGCCGGCGGTGCACCACCTGCCCGAAGTAGAGAGCGCTGGCGCTCATGCAGCCACCTCCACCTGCAGGGGAGGCGGCGCGCCGGCGTCGCGCATCTGCAGTGCATCCACAACGCGGCGGGCACTGCGGATTCCATCTTCATGGAAGCCCCAGCCCCAGTACGCACCCGCAAACCAGGTATGCCGCCGGCCCTGCAGTTCGGCCCAGCGCCGCTGCGCGTCCACCGCAGCCGGATCATGCACCGGATGCGCGTACTGCAGACGGCGCAGCACCTTGGCCGGATCGATGGCTTCGCTGCGGTTGAGGGTCACCACCAGCGGCGTATCACCGGGCAGCCCCTGCAACAGGTTCATGCAGTAGCTGACCGTGCAGGGTGCGGTCGGGTCGCGCGGTACATGCGCGTTCCAGGCCGCCCACGCCTTGCGGTTGGCGGGCAGCAGGGAGGCGTCGGTGTGCAGTACGGCCTCGTTGGGCTGGTAGCGGATCGCGCCGAGCACCGCATGCTCGATCGGATCGGCGTCGGCCAGCAGGGCAAGGGCCTGGTCGCTATGGCAGGCCAGGATCACTTCATCGAAGCCTTCAATGCCGGTTGCGGTGTGTACGCGTGCCCCCCAGGGCATGCGCTCGACCGCATGCACCGGGCATTCCAGCCGCTCATGCACCCGCCAGCGCGCACGCAGGGCGTCCACGTAGCGCGCCGAGCCGCCCTTGACCACGCGCCAGGGCGCGCGCCCAGTCATCTGCAGCATCTGGTGATTGGCCATGAACTGCACCAGGTAACGCGCCGGGAAGTCCAGCACCTGCGCGGTCGGCGAGGACCACAGCGCCGAGGCCATCGGCAGCAGATGTTCCTGCACGAACGCTTCGCCATAGCGCTGGCTGTGCAGGTACTGGCCCAGCGTCGGGCCCTGCTCCTCGCCCAGCAGCAGGGGCGCGTCGCGATAGAAGCGCCGCAGGTCGGCCAGCATTCCCCAGAAACGCGGCGAGAGCAGGTTGCGGCGCTGGCAGAACAGGCCATCGAGCGATGTGGCGTTGTACTCCACGCCGCTGCGCTCGCTGTGCATCGAGAAACTCATCGTGGTGGGCTGCGAGTCCACGCCCAGTTCGTCGAACAACGCCGACAGCAGCGGGTAATGGTCCGGATTGAAGACGATGAACCCGGTGTCGACCGCCATCCTGCGGCCGTCCACCGTCACCTCGTGGGTGTGGGTGTGGCCGCCCAGGTAGTCGTTGGCCTCGAACAGGGTGACGTCATGCTCGCCGTCCAGCCACCACGCGCTGGCCAGACCCGCGATGCCGGAACCGATGACCGCGATACGCATGTCAGTGCCTCGCCTTGGCCAGTACCCAGGCCGGGATCGGCTTGAGGCCCTTCACCAGGCCCAGCGCAGCCATTGCGCGCAGGCCATACCAGCTGATGTCGATCTCCCACCAGCAGAAGCCCTGGCGGGCGGTGCCGGGAAAGAAGTGATGGTTGTTGTGCCAGCCTTCGCCGAAGGTCAGCAGCGCCAGCCAGAGGTTGTTGCGGCTGTCATCACGGGTCTCGAAGCGGCGCCGGCCGAATCGGTGCGCCAGCGAATTGATGGTGACCGTGGCGTGGAACAACACCACGGTGGAGATGAAGAAGCCCCAGACCAGCAGCTGCGGGCCGGAGGTATGCAGGCCTGGCGCCACACGCTCGAGCACCGCACCCACGCCATACAGCGCAGCAGCCAGCAGCACCGGAACCACGGTGTCGAACCGGTCCAGCCAGCGCAGCTCGGGGTAGCGGGCCAGATCGGGAATGCGCTGCAGATCGGTGGCAAAGGCGCTACGGGTGAGGAACCAACCCATATGGCTGCGCCAGAACCCGCCCTGGCGCGGGGAATGCGGGTCCTGCGGTTGATCGGCGTGGCGGTGGTGGTGGCGGTGGTGCGCTGCCCACCAGAGCGGGCCACGCTGCACGCTGGCGGCGCCGATGACCGCGAACACGAACTGCACGGTGCGCGATGCCTCGAACGTCCGGTGCGAGAAGTAGCGGTGATAGAACGCGGTGATGGCGAACATCCTGATCGCGTACAGGAACACTGCGACGGCAACCGCTGTCCAGGACACGCCCACCCAGATCACCCCGAGGCAGGCCACGTGCAGCAGCGCGAAGGGCAGGGCGCGCAGCCAGTCGATGCGGTCACCCTGGCTGCCGTCGATCGCCGCTTCGCTTCCGGCATCGGTGTCGAACCAGCGCTGGAAGGTGCGCAACAGGCGCGAACGTCTGCGGAGTGGAGGCGCTGCGGATGCCATGGACGGAAGCCCGAGGAAGTCGATTGCCTACCTCTACGCGTTGCAGTGCAGGTTGGATGCAGTGGATTGCAGCTGACTGGATGTTCACCTGGTCGTAACACCGCAGCTGGCTACCAGCGGTCGCTGCAGCTCAGTGCGCCAGCGCTGCTCCGGCTGCTCGGTTGCGGGCGCGGCGAAGCGCACGGTCACCTGCGGATAATCGCCACGTGCATCGCGCAGGTTGCTGGTACCACGGAATTCGAGCAGGCGGCGATCAGCATCGGCGTAGACCAGCGACAGACGTGGGGCCACCGCGCCGAACCAGGTATCAAGGCGGACATTCACCGCATGGGCGGAAAGCCCCTGCCAGCGCACCGGGCCCTGGTACTGCACCTGCACGGGGTAGAAGCGTTGCCGGCCGGGCACCAGAAAAGGCAGGCTGACCGGTGCTCCACCCTGCAGCGTGCGCCAGTGGGCCCGCACGGCGGCATCGAAGCCGGCGTCGATCACGGCATCCGGGGGCAGCGGTAGCTGCCTGGTTCGGGAAGGCGTGGACGTGTCCTCCTTCCAGTCGACCCGGACCACGCCGGGGTCGACCCTCACATCGGCCGCTTGGCCGCTGCGGGCGTCCTGCAGCACATAGCCCCGCACCTGCGGCCGGGTGGCGGCGGGCATCTGCTTGCGGGCGAAAGGCTGGCCCGCAGGGCAAAGGTATTCCACCCAGCGTTCGCTGCCATCGCCGGCGCCGCGCTGCCAATGCACTTCGCGGTAGGCAATGACTCCGTTGGCCAGGGTGGCAACGCCCTCCGAACGCAGAAGAGGGGCGGCCGAAGCGAGAGGGGCGGCCGAAGCGGCGCAGGGCATGCAGAGCAGCAACAAGGCAAGACGCATCGGGGCGATCCATGGGAGGCTTGCGGGCCTGTACGCGCGACGGCGCCGGCTGGATGCACGTTGGCACCCATCCCGGGTGCATCCAACAGGTGCCACCGTGCGTAGAGGGAAGGACTCCTCTTCACCCAACGGCAGCCCCCGCCGATGTACCGTCCTCCCGCCAGTCCCTCCCATCCCTTCGACACCGCGCGGATCGTGTCCAGTTCACAGCAGCCCAGCAACGAGCCAACGAACTGGAACGGCGAGATGGATGGCGTCGCCCGGCTGCGCGATCGTGACTGCTTCATGCGCATCTACGACCATTTCATGCCGCGCCTGTGCATTTATCTGCGTGGCCTTGGGGCACCCGCAGCGGTGGCCGAAGAGGTGGCCCAGGAATGCCTGCTGCGCCTGTGGCTGCGCGCGGCCGAGTTCGATCCTGCCCAAGGTGCGCTGAGCACCTGGTTGTATCGCATCGGTCGCAACCTGCACATCGACCGCGTGCGTCGCGAACGCAGCTGGATGCAG
This sequence comes from Stenotrophomonas sp. MYb57, assembly GCF_002966815.1. Lineage (NCBI taxonomy): Bacteria > Pseudomonadati > Pseudomonadota > Gammaproteobacteria > Lysobacterales > Lysobacteraceae > Stenotrophomonas > Stenotrophomonas sp. MYb57. The sequence continues at coordinate 2,523,374 of NZ_CP023271.1, read as the reverse complement.
GTGCAGGAAGCCGTGGAAGACGCCGCTGCCGCTGACGTCGGCGAGCGCAGCAGCGCCGAGCAGTTTGCCGACCATGCCCGCCTGCGCCAGCGCATCAATGAACTGCCGGCCACGCAGGCGCGTCTGGTTCGCATGTCCTACTTCGAGGCCAAGAGCCACAGCGAGATCGCGCAGGCGCTGGGCATGCCGCTGGGTACGGTCAAATCACACCTGCGACGAGCGTTCCTGCAGTTGCAGTCCAAGGTCGGGGGTGCACCATGAATCCGCACCACCACCTGCATGAGTCGACGCTGATGAGCTACGCCGCCGGTGCTCTGCCGGCACCGTTGAGCATCGTCGCCGGCACCCATCTGGAGCAGTGCCCGCACTGCCGCCAGCGGCTGCGCGAAGCGGAGGCCATCGGTGCCGCACTGCTGGAGCAGACCCAGCCCGTGGCGGACGAGGCGCGGCGGGCGGGCCTGCGCGAAGCGATGCTTGCCCAGCTCGTCGAGGTCCAGGCCGACGCGGTGCCAGGCCCGCTGCGGTCGATGCCGCGAGAACGCCCCGAGGCGGATCCGGACCATCTGCCGACGTCGCTGCATCCGTACTTCGGCGATTCGCTGGGCCGGCTGCACTGGCGCTGGATGGCGCCGGGAGTGCATTGCATCCGTGCCGAGCAGATGCCGTCGCTGATCATGCTGAAGATCGCGCCGGGCAAATGCCTGCCGATGCACAGCCATGGCCGCAGCGAACTGACACAGATCCTGCGGGGTTCCTACAATGATGCGCTGGGTCTGTTCGCGCCCGGCGATGTGGCCGACCTGGACGAGGAGGTCGAGCACCAGCCGGTAACGGCGCCGGGCGTACCGTGCATCTGCGTTTCCGCGCTGGATGCGCCGCTGGTATTCAGTGGTTGGCTGGCCCGCCGGATCCAGCGCTTCGTGAAACTCTAGGCTTCTTCAAGGTCAACGCATGTACGAAACACGCCCGCTGCGGATTCTGCTGACCGGCGCGACCGGACTGGTCGGGCAGGGCGTTGCCCGTGCCTGCCTCGCTTCGCCGCAGGTGGCGCGCACCGCCGCCCTGGTCCGCGGCCAGGCCCCCATTGACGCGCGTATCGAGCAGATCGTGCTGGCCGATTTCCAGCATGCCCGTGGTGTGGGCCCGCAGTTGGCCGGATTCGATGCGTGTTTCTATTGTGCCGGAGCACCGCCGGTCGGCACCGCCGAGGACGAGTATCGGAAGGTGACGCTCGATGCCACCCTTGCCGTGGCTGCAGCGTGGGCCGAGGCGAATCCGGACGGCCGGTTCCTGTATGTCTCCGGCGCCCATGCCAATCCCCACAGCCGGATCATGCCCCTGCGCATCAAGGGCGAGACCGAGGCCGCGTTGGCGCAGCTCGCGGTGCGCACCGTCATGCTGCGTCCCGCCGGGGTGCGCCCGGTGACGGGTACCGGCACCCGTCATGCGGCGTTGAAGCCGCTGTATCGCTTTGGCGGCCCCCTGATGGCGGCGGCGGGCCGAGTCCTGCCCTCACTGGTGACCAGCAACGAAGCCATCGGCCGCGCGATGATCGTGCTGGCGACGATGCCGGAGCCGCCGCCGGTGCTGGAATGTGCGCAGATCAACCGGCTGGGTGGCGCTGCTGCAGCCTGATGGGTGCGGTGCACATCTGCTGCACATCGCGCCTACTACAGTCGTCGCTCATCCTTCTGTGACGCATCGACGTGAACCTGCAGCCATCGTCTTCCCTGCTTCGCCCATCGCGCCCAGCGCCTGAAAACGGCCGTTTCGACCTGCTGGATGTCAATGCATTGCAGGATCCCGGCAGCGGCCGCATCGTCCATCTGTATTCGCTGGTGGCGCGCTGCCTGTGCTGCGAGGTCGTATTCAAGGCGCAGGAGGGCGATGGGCTTGTCAGCACGTCTGCCGCGCGTGTACTGCGCTGCCCGACCGGCTGCGGTGAGCAGGCCTTCAGGGGCAGCGCGCTGCGCCAGTGGCGGCCCGCAGCGCAAGGCCCTCAGGCATTGCCCGGCTAAAGCACGGCCGGATTGGCCTGCCACACTGCGTAGTTGAGCGCGCTGGCGAACGTCACCCATGCCAGGTAAGGCAGCAGCAGCCATGCCGCCGCCGGACGCACGCGATGGAAGGCGACGATCGTGGCCACGATCAGCGCCAGCAACAGTGCGATGTCAGCGAACGCCAACGCCCCCTGTTTCCAGCCGAAGAACAGCCAGCTCCACAGCACGTTGAGGGCCAGCTGCAGCAGGTAGAGCGCCAGCGCAGGCGTGGCCGCGCGCCATCCGCCCTGGCGCCACACCAGCCACGCCGCCGGCGCCATCAATGCGTACAGCACCGTCCACACCGGACCGAACACGCTGGCCGGCGGTGCCCATGCCGGCAACGCCAGGCTCGCGTAGAAATCCGTTGCCGAGATCGAGGCACGCGCGCCCAGTGCGGCGGCCAGAAAAGTGACGATGGCCCAGCCCAGAAGGCCAACTGCTTGCCTGCGGACATTCACGGTGTCTTTCCTCCTGCACTATCGCGAACTGCGGTAGTGCGTTGTACGTAAAGGCGTCGCGACTGGATGCAGCCTTCGGGTCAGTCCGCCGTGCCACCGTCGCTGGCCGCTGCAGCACCGGGCAGCAACGCGGGCCGACCGTCGAACCATTCCCGCGCACCGGCCAGATGCCATTGGCGGCGCTGCCCATCCAGCTCGATGCCGGCACCCAGCAGGCCCCAGCGAAGGTAGAGGTCGCCACGCTTGCGCTGGTCCAGCAGATCCAGCCGCGCACGCAGCGAAAGGCGCTCGTTCTCCGCCTGCAGTCCATCCAGTACCAGATGCCCGGCGCGCCAGCGCAGGCGGGTATGTGCATCCACCTGGCCGGAGTCGAGCAGCGACAATGCCCAGCGCGGGTAGTCGCTGCGCTCGGCAAACAGCGCCAGCAGCGGGCCCGCGTCGCGCATGGCAAGATCCGCGCGTGCGTCCACTTGGAACGGTGACTGCGCATCGATGTCACCGCGGGCGATGGTGACCCGGCCCCACCACGGCTGTGAACGCTGCTGCTCACCCACCTGCACGTTGCGCAGCTCGATCACGCTACCGCCCAGATCGAAGCGGCGCTGGCTGAAATCGCCACGCCGCAGCCTGCCATCAACGCGGGCGTCGCCCTGCAGGCCAAGCCCGGCCACCTGCAGGCGTGCGCGTTGGCTGCGCAGGCGGACACTGCCATTGCCAACCCGGCCCTGGGTATCGAGTTCAACGTCGCCGCTCACCTGGCCAGCGCCTCCCAGCAGCCGCACCTGGCCGTCGCCCAGGTAGCGGTTGTAGGCGGTGAGGTCTGGAATGCTTGCGTCATCGAAGCGCAGCTGCGCGCGTACGCCCTTGCGCAGCTCGCGCAGGCGACCGTCACCGGTGAGCGTCAGTGCCAGGTCGCGCCCATCGAACAGCGTGGCACCCTTCGCGCCGCCTGCACGCGCATTGAACGTGGGAAGCTTCACTTCCAGTACGGCGTGCGTCGGCGTCCCGGCCTGCAGTTGGCCATGGGCACTGGCCGTTCCCTGCATGTGCACGCCGGCCACTTCGGCCACCGCCCGCGCCGCAGGTATATCGACGCTGCTGCCAGCGGCCAGCTCGCCGTTCTGCAGGCGCAGGTCGGCGCGCAGCACGCCACCGCCCTGCAGCTGGAACCAGGGTTTCTGCACGAACAGTGCGGGAATCCAGTTGAGCGAGGTGAAGGTCCATTCGCCCTTGACCGTTCCGGAGGTGCGGCCCAGCATCTCGCTGGGTTCGGCGAATGGAATGTGCCGGCCGGTGATGGTCAGATCCGCGTCCAGCGCAGCGCCTGTGCCCTCGCGCTGCGGCAACCGCGCCTGCAGGCGGATGTCGCGGGCGGTATCCAGCTGCACTGCCAGCGTTCCGCGGTCGGGGGCGCCAGCTCCCATCTGCAGGGGAACGCGCCAGACCGCATGGCTGCCGGGCTGAAGCGCGCCCTGGTCCAGGGTGATCGCGGCCTGCAGCTGGCCCGGCACGGCGGCGCTGGCAATGGAAGGACGTTGCGTGTCCGTATCCAGGCGCAGGCCCTGGCTGCGCGCCTGCACCTCCAGCACGGCATGCAGCAGCCCCAGCTTTGCCAGCCCGGGTGCCTGGTCGCGGTAATGCCGTGGGTAGGAGAACTGCGTCTTCAGCTGCATGTCGCCGAGCAGCTGGGTGCCGTCAAGGCTGACGTCGGCATCAGCGAACGCCACCTCCGAGTCCAGCAGTTCCGAGGGACCACCACGCAGCTGCTTCACGAAACCGACCGTGCCGCTGCCCTGGCCAACGATCAACAGCTTGCCTGCGCGGAAGCTGCGGATGCTCTCGCTATGAATGGCATCGAACCGCAACGTCCAACCGCGATCACTACGCGGCGGGGAGGGAATGGCCTCATCCACGCGCGCGATCTCGGCGGCCACCCCGGTCGCGTGCAGCGACGGCACGCGCACTTCGCGCTGGAACAGCGGCAGCAATGCCAAGCGTGCACTGGCGCGGTCCGCGCGCAGCACATACACCGTGTGATTGACGTGGCCGCGCATCTGCACATTCCAGGCGATGACATGCCCCGGCAGCAGCGTGATCGCCGGGCCGGTGGTCATCACGAACTTGTGCGGTTTGCGATTGGTGACCTGGTCGAACAGCGGCGTATTGAGGAAAACATTGCCTGCCAACAGGTACAGCAGATACAGGCCCAGCAGGTACGGCAGCAGCCTGCGGCCGTGACGGCGCCATCGCTGCGGGCGGGCGAGGGAGTGGGGCATGGACCCTCGGCGTGGAATGGGATGGCCATCACTATCGTAGATGCGGCTGCGGCGCGATGTGAACGTGCTGCGCACACCGCGTCCTATAATCAGCGCGTCACTGTTCAAGGAGGTCACGGCATGAATGCCCGGACCAGCAAGGAAGGCGCAACCCAGGATGCGCCGCGCGATGCCGCCTCGGCGTCGTTCGATCCGACCTACACCTCGGCCAACAGCGAGGCGCGGGCCGCCGCCGGTGGTTACTCGGTCACGTTGAACGAGGGCGACGGCGCGTTGAAAGTGGGTACCGAGCACAAGCGCGCAGCGTCCAGTCTCGCATCGCAGTTCCAGGGGACGTCGCTGAACATGACCGGCAGCCCGACGCCCGATGGCGGCAGGGATTACCTGCTCACGATGGAGTCGGTGGTCGGGGCAAGCGCGAAAGGTGCCGGCTTCCAGGACACCAGCAGCACCGGCGTACGCGGGCGCTACAGGGTCAGCCTGCCCAGCGAGGCGGTGGACGTCGATCCCACCCGCATCAACCCGTTCGATCCGCAGACCATTCCCAAGGGGGGCAGCGTCACCCTGGATGGCCAGCAGTTCACCGGCACCGCACTGGAAGGCAGCTTCCGCAACATCGCCATGCAGAGCCAGACGACCGAGGCGAGCGGTGCCAGCTACCGCGTGGATCGCCTGGATGATGGCCGGGTGCGCGTCTCCACCGGGCCGAACGAGGCGGTGGAAGCCTTCAACGGCATGGGATTCAGTGCCGGCAGGTTCAGCGCGATTGCCGGTCGCCAGGACGCGCTCGGTCACGCTGCCGTCCGCACTGCCACGTTCGACCTGGATCAAGCCGAAGGCCGCCAGGCCTATGAACAGTTCATCGACAACGGCACGCTGAGCGGCCAGACCCCGGGCGTGCAGGATCTGGCGACGGTCGAGCGGCTGGGCATGAGTTCGCAGACGCGGCTGAAGGTCGGCTATGGCGACACGTTCGGCCTGGACCTGGCGGGTGCACGCAACAGCGGCGACGTGGTGCAGGTCAGTCGCGAGGACGGCAGCCGCACCGAACTGCGCAGCGTGCAGTACAACGGCAACCTGCCGGCAACCCGGGTCAGCGCCTACGACGCCGACGGCCAGGAAGACAGGGGGCAGCGCCGCTATGAATTCACCTTCGACCTGCGCGGCCATGCGCAGGGTGAGCAGATTGCCGGAATGGCCAACGCGGCACTGTCCGGCGACCCCAGCGGTGATCGCGGACCGGTGAAGGCCGGTGAGCTCACTACCCTGAGCTTCAGCGAGGCCCAGATGCGCACGCTGATGGAGCGTACCCAGTCGATGGTCGGGGACAACCCGATGCTGGGGCCATCGTGGCAGGTGCTTGCAGAGGACGGCAACGGCAGGCCGCAGCAGGATGTGGACGCCTTTGCACTGGGGCTGGCGCGCAACCAGGGGCAATCCACCTATGGCATGGCCGAACGCCTGTTCCATATCGCCGCGGCTGGCGGCAAGGATCTGCAGAAGATCGACGCTGCCGTGCAGGGCGATCACCTGCAGTCGCTCGCGCCGCCCTCACCGCTGCTGCCACGGCAGGACCCACGGCACACCGCCAGCCCGGACCACGGCATGTGGCTGCAGAGCCAAGGCGCGGTGAGCAGCCTCGACCAGGCGATGGGGCGCCAGCCTGATGAGATGAGTGAACGGCTGGGCATGGCCCTGCTGGTCGCGGCCAAGGCCAAGGGCATGCAGCGGATCGACGAGGCCGTGCTCAGTGACGACGGCAGGTACGCGTTCGCGGTGCAGGGCCAGCCGCACGCCGCCGATCGTCAGATCGCCCGCACCGATACTGCGCAGGCAGTGGCTACGCCGGTCGAGGACCAGGTGCGTCAGCTGCAGGACGCACCCGAGTGCACCGGCGCTGCACAGCATGATGCCCGGCAACAGGAGCAGGCCGTACAGGAGCAGGCCGCGCGGGCCATGGCGCGCTGACGCGCGCACGGGCGTGTTGCCTGCCGGGCGCTATCATCGCGCGAAGGAGCCCTCCGGCAGGCACTGGCGCTCGGCCGAATCGACCACCATGCCCAGATAAGGTTCGCCGATGCCCTGTCCGGCCAGCAACCGGCGCTGCCAAGCCTTCGCAGCGGGTACGTCACTGCTGAGGCAGGCATGGCGGGCTGCGGCCTCCAGGTTCCATGCAGTCGGGTACTCGGCGAGGATGTCTTCCCATCCCTGCCGCATCAGCGGCCAGTCGACCGCCGAGTTCTGGAACAGCTGCTGTCCCGGAACGCCTTCGCTGACCGATGCGTACAGGCGGGCATACAGGCTGGCGCGGCGGCGCTTGGCGGTTCGTGCCAGGGCATGCCGCGCGAAGGCTTCCATCTGCTGCGCATCGCCCTGCCAATGCGGGGTGAAGCGCTGCATCGCGATCAGATACAGCGGGTCATGGTCGGGAAAGAGCCTGCTGCCTTCGTCGACCAGCGCCATGAAGGCTGCTTCATCCACCCCCTGCCGCAACGCGATCAGGATGGACATTTCATACCAGTAGGGGTCGCGCTTGGCGATCGCCTTGTGCTCCTGCATATAGGCGGCCGCTACCGCGTTGTACTCGCTGAACTGCTGCCAGCCCTTCGCCGCCACCTCGTGGGCATAGCCATCGCCTCGGAAGCTCCAGGCCAGATTGAGTGGCACGCGCGCGGCGACCAAATGGGCCGACAGGGAGCCCGGTGACTGCCGGATCCAGCGTGCGGCCCAGGCGGTCCAGTCATTCCACTGCTGCACATCCTGAGGCGCGGTGCCGATGCGCCGCGATATGCAGATGTAGAAACGGCTGAGGTTGGAATAGCCGCTGGCATTGCGCTGGCCCTTGCGGAAGCGGTCGGCCATGGCATCGAGCGCCTTAAAGTCGTCGGCGTCCATCAGCGGCGTTACTTGATCGCACAGGGCCAGTGAATCGGGATCTTCCGCGGCCCAGGCGGACGAAATGGAAAGGCATGCCAGGCTCAACAGCGTGCCGGCGAAGTGCATCCTGCGCATCGGGGTCATCCTTGAAGTTTGGGGGCCGGGAGCGGCTTCAGGCCCGCTGCGGCATTGCGCAGTATCCCATTGCCCGCTACCTATCGGAAGCGAGGCCGTCTTCTGCGCTACGCTGGGCGCCATGACCCAGAGCCCGGAACTGCTGCGCCGCCTGCTGCGTGCAAAAGACCACATGGACCGGGCCAGCCATGAAGACTGGCCGGTGGCGCGGCTGGCCGGGATCAGTGCGGTTTCCGCGGCCCATTTCGCGCGCTCCTTCAAGGACGCCTTCGGGGTGCCGCCGCACCGCTATCTGCTCAGCCGCCGCATCGAGCGCGCTGTCGCCCTGCTGCGCGATACCGACCTGCCGATCACCGAGATCGCACTGCAGACCGGGTGGACCAGCCTGGGCACCTTTGGCCGCATCTTTCGTGACATCACCGGCGACAGCCCCGGCGCCCTCCGCGACCGAGAGCGGACCGATGCCCCGGCGCAGGGTCCGGTGCCGGAGTGCCATGCGCGTGCCGCACGGCGCCCGGACCTGAAGATCGCAGTTTTGGAGAAGCGCCGCCGCACCGGCCTTGTTAGCGTAGATCCCACCTGAGGGAGGATCCTATGACTGGCATGGTAAATGTGGTCGGCCTGTATGTGCACGACCAGGATGCGGCACTCGATTTCTACGTCAACGCACTCGGCTTCCAGGTGCATACCGATGTCGGCAACGGCGACTATCGCTGGCTCACGGTGCATTCGGGCGGCGAGGGCGGTTTCCAGCTTGGCCTTTTCAAACCGGGGCCGCCGGTACACGATGCGGCCACTGCGCTGACCCTGCAGCAGATGGTGGCCAAGGGTGCGATGCCGCCGCTGGTGCTGGCGGTGGACGATTGCCGCGCCAGCTACGAACGGCTGCTGGCACGTGGGGTGGAATTCACCCAGGAGCCGGTGGAGCGCTATGGTGCAGTGGATGCCGGATTCCGTGATCCGTCCGGCAATGGCTGGAAGATGATCGAGCGCCCTGCGAAGACTGCCGCGAGGACGCCGCAGTGAGGGCCGGCAGCTCGGCGCGTCCGGTGCACCGCTGGACGTCTATCGTCTTCACCCTGACAGTGATCGCCAACTTCGTGGCGCGCTGGATGGGGCAGGGCGAACCACCGGCCTGGCTGACCTACTCGCCGCTGCCGCCGTTGTTCCTGCAGCTGTTCACCGGGTTGTATCTGTTTGCGTTGCATTACCGCCGCAGGCCGGATGCCGCGCGCGCCGGCGTCGCACCCTGACGCGGGGCGCAGAGGCAGATCAGGCAGGGTCCTCACGCAGCGCAGGCCCGGCGGAGAAGGCTCTGCCGGGCCATCCGGCGCTCAGCTCAGATCGCATCCGCTCGGCAGCGGCCAGCTGGCGCTGGGCAGCATGTTCTTCAGCGACGCCGGCGCGTTGATCGCCACGTAGCTGGCACCCAGCAGCTCTTCCAGATCCGCGATGGTGACCAGATAGCTGTCCAGGCTGCCCAGACCCGTTTCATTGGGAATGATCCAGCTGATGGCCTTGGCGGTGCCGGTGTTTGGATCCTTGGTGATGATCGTCTTCCAGAAGAATTCCGGGGTCGGAATGCCATGGCTGGCCAGGAAATGGTCATTGGACGCATCGCCATAGACAACGCCGCCATAGACGTCGACCGGGGCGATGTCCCGGTAGCATTCGGCCACGTTCTCGGCCTTCACCCAGATGCCCTGGTTGAAGCTGGACACCTGCGGCACGATGTTGGTCATGTAGTTGGCGCGGCGGATGTAAGTGGCGTCGTAGTCCATGTGATTGGACGTCACCAGATGTCCCCGGTCATAGCCGGACCGCACGCTGGCATAGGAGGCGGTGCTGGTCTGGCCGAGGCAGCCTGCCGGCAGGTCCGGGTCCTTGTAGAAGCTGGACGGGCGGGCCGCCGAGCCGGTGTCAGCCACCAACGTGTATTCGTACCGTGTCGCGCTGTGGATGCTGCAGTCATAGGTCAATACGAACCCACCCTTGTTGAGGGTCACGACCTGGGCATGTGCGGCCCCGGCAAAAGTGCTGAAAACAAGGGCAAGGAAGAACGTGGCAAGGCGCATTGCGGATCTCCACGGATATGGGCAAGGCGCAGCCGTCCACCACGGCAGGCCAGGCCATTCCGTGTGAAGGACGATGCGGTGACAGGTATTGGGGATGCGACCCGGCCGTAGCCGGTATTGCCTGGGATCTCGACCGCGCACTGGCGTCAGGAAAGCTGTCGCGGTGTCGTTAGCGTCATTTTTTGGCGTCAACAGGTCAACGACCAAAGTGCGAAGGTGTGACTGCGCGCAAGCACTGGGCTCCTGTCAGATCAGGGTGCCCATGCATGAAAAGAAGACCTGTTAGTGGCGTGGCCGCTCTCCACAGACCGCTTTGTCGCTGGGCAGAGCAGGGCGAAGGAGCTCGCTTCCAGCAGCACGTCGCGAAGGCGGTCGAGGCCTGCACGCAACGGCCATCCATTCTTGACGGCGCCTTGGCGCCGGACGTGGATACTTCCGCCGTCATTGGCCGAGGAGGACTGAAAATGGGTAGCACCGAGACCAGCAGGGCGCCGCGCATTCTGCGCGTGGAAGTGATGCCGCTGGACTGCGGGGAAACCGCAGTGGTGGTGGAACTGGCATCGCCCCCCGGCAGGGCCTGGGAGAAGGCACTGAAGCGCGTGATTTCTGAAACCGAGGGGCTTGAATCGGCGCAGTCGCGCTGCGACGGCCGCTTCGTCTACATCATCGGTATCGAGCCCGGTGGCCGTGGCACGCTCCATCGGGTGAACCAGGTCCTGGCCGCCACCCACGAACGCGTTGCACCGCGCAACGGGCATTCCATACCGATGCCACAGCAACCAGCAGGCGCCATGGTCAACGCCAGCCTCTGAGCAGCGATGGCCGATACACGGCAACCTGCCGGCTGCAGGCCCGCCACGCCCGGCGGCACATGCTTCACGCCGCAGCCAACGTGTGTTCACCATGTTGCTACGGGCCTGTCGCCACCGTAGCGCCATGGCACGTGAACTCCGTCATCCGCGACCGGGCCACCCGGTCGCCGTGGGCTGCGCAGGGTGGTCGCTGCCCACGGACATCGCCCACGCGTTCGCGGCGGGAGACAGTGCGCTGCAACGCTATGCATCGCGCTTTCCGATCGTGGAGATCAATTCGTCGTTCTACAGGCCACATCAGCCCGCCACGTATGCGCGCTGGGCGGCCAGCGTGCCGCACGGTTTCCGTTTCTCGGTGAAGATGCCGCAGGCCATTTCCCATGACGCGCGCCTGCGCGGTGCTGCGCCGTTGCTCGACACGTTCCTGCACGCGGCGGCGCATCTGGGTGATCGGCTGGGCGCCCTGTTGCTGCAGCTGCCGCCGAGCCTGGCCTACGATGGCCGCACGGCCTCGGCCTTCTTCCGGGCGCTGCGCCGGCGCAGCGCCGTGCGGGTCGCCTGCGAACCACGCCACCCGAGCTGGTTCGACGACAAGGCCGACGCGCTGCTGGATGACCACGGCATTGCCCGGGTCGCGGCCGATCCCGCCCGGGTTGCAGGGGCTGATCAGCCGGGCGGAGCCAGGCACTGGAGCTACTGGCGGTGGCACGGGCAGCCGCGCATGTACTACAGCGCCTACCAGCAACCGCAGCTCTGCAGTCTGGTGGCCGCCGCAGTAGAGGCCGCCCAGGCGGGGGAGGCGTGGATCATCCTTGACAACACGGCGCACGGCCACGCCGTGCCCAATGCACTGCAACTGCAGTCGATGCTGGAGCACGCCAATGCCTGAAGGTCCTTCCATCGTGCTGCTGCGCGAGGCCGCCGCCAGGTTCAAGGGAAAGACCGTCCGTGGCGTCAGTGGCAACAGCACGCTCGACCTGGCCTGCCTGGAGGGACGCCGGGTGCGGGCCGTGCGCAGCTGGGGCAAGCATTTCCTGCTGGAGTTCAGCCACGTCAGTCTGCGCATCCACCTGATGATGTTCGGCAGCTGGCGCATCGACGAACGCAAGGAGACGCCAGCGCGGGTATCGCTGCGCTTTGACAACGGCGAACTGAACTTCTACACCTGCTCGGTGAAGCTGATCGATCAGCCGTTGGACGAGGTCTACGACTGGCGCACCGACGTGATGAGCGACCTGTGGGACCCCCGGCTTGCCCGCCGTCGCCTGAAGTCGATGCCCGATGTCCTGGTCTGCGATGCCCTGCTGGACCAGACGCTGTTCTCCGGCGTGGGCAACATCATCAAGAACGAGGTGCTGTTCCGCATCCGGGTCCACCCGGCCAACCCTGTTGGTGATCTTCCGCCGCGCAAGCTTGCCGACCTGGTCAAGCAGGCCCGCGAATACAGTTTCGACTTCCTGCGCTGGAAGCGCGGGTTCGAGCTGAAAAAGCACTGGCAGGTGCACACCCGGCGGACATGCCCCCGTTGTGGTGGTCCGGTCAGCAAGGTCTACATGGGCACCACGCATCGGCGCACCTTCTTCTGCCCGGTATGCCAGGTCGATTATCGCGCTGGGACGCCGCGGCCGCCGGCGAAGAAGCGCACGCTGGCGAGAGGCCCGGTTCAGCGCGGTGGTGCCAGGCCCGTGCGTTGATATGAGGACGTGGATGACAGCGAAGCGATGATCTGGCGGTTGCTGAGTACTTCGACGGCGCCCGATCGCTGCAGGGTCTGCAGGGCCGGCTGGCGGCGTTCCGGCAGGGCGGCGACCGCTTCCCGGGCGACCACCGTCGCGTACTCGCGCGAGTTGGCATCGATGGCAGTGGCCAGCACGCACGCGTCCAGTGCCATGCCGGCCAGCACCAATCGCCGGGTGCCGAGCTTGGCCAGCAGCACCGGCAGTGGCGTGGCGAGGAAGGCGGAGTGCTTCGGCTTGAGGATGAAGTAGTGTTCCTCGCTGGGGGCAAGGTACTCGACGATCCGCGCCGAGGCTCCGCCCCTCTGCCGGCAGGCCTCGACCAGCTGCGGGAAGTCGCGCTGCCAGTTGCCGAAATTGTCATTGGCGTAGATCACCGGCGAGCGGTGCGCGTCGAATGCAGCACGCAGGCGGGCGGTGCGCTGGGCTGCACGTACGGCGTACGGAGCCAGTTGCCGCCCCTGTGGAAAGTCGAACAGGCTGAAAAGATCGATGATGAGCAGGGCGGTGGGCTGTTCCATGGCGGGCTCCGAGGTGTCAGGCCTCCACTGCCTGTTCGTCTTCGGCACCACGCACCAGCGCGCCGGAGCCGCCTGACGGGCGCGGGCTGCCCGGCCCCCTCGGCGGGAGCGCAGGCCCGATCACTGGCCAGCTCCGTCGTCCCCCTCACCCTTGTCGTGCCGAGCGGGCACCACGCGCTTGCCAAGCCGTTGCGCCTGCTCATCCGGCGTGGCGGCGGCGACGAAGGGAGAGATCGGATCACTGGCCGGGAACGTCTCCGTCAACGCCTGATCATGATTGGCACTGTTGTGGGCCTTGGCCTGTCCAGCGCTGCCAGCAGGCACCGCGGCCGTGTGGTCATCCGGATGGGGCAGGTCTTTCTGATCGCGCTGCATGACGTTTCCTCATTGATTGGACCGCATCGTGCGGGTTGCACGACAACGGTAAACGTGAACGCGTGAGTACCCGCATCAAGCCGGTGTAGACGCAACGTCAACAATCAAGGCGTCCTTCCAGATGAGCTCGAAGCCGTTGCACGGTTGCGGCGCCACGCCAGCAGCTGTCCGATCAGCGCGGTTGCCAGCAACAGCAGGTTGGTGACCACGAACACGGTGGCACCCAGCAGCGCGCTGTAGATCGTGAACAGCGTAGACGCGGTCATCTGCCCGATGAAAAGCCACTTCGAGACGGTTTCCGGGTGCGGCGAGTGCCATTGCTTGACCATCTGCCGGACCAGTGTGGCCATCAGTACGGCTGTGGCGGTCCATCCAAGTAGATCAGGATGCATACGTCATCCTCGTGCAGAAGCGCGCCGCCCCCTAGGGAGCGACGCGTGGGCTGATCTGCGGTGCACCTGCGATCACGCGGCCTGGGCGGCCTTGGCGTTGCCGCCGCTCTTGGCCAGCAGGGTCAGCTTCTCGTCCGTGGCCTTTTCTTCTTCCAGCGTTTCCAGCAGCAACGGCACAGCGTCCTTGTATCCGAGCTGCTTGGCCAGCGCGGCGATGGTGCCGTAGGAAGCGATTTCGTAATGCTCGACTTTCTGCGCGCCGCCAATCAGTGCTGCATCGCGCACCGGGCCCTTTTCAATGCTCTCGATGACTTCCTTGCCTTCTTCCACCAGGCCTTCCATCGCCGCGCACTTGATCCGCTTCAGGCGGATGCCCAGCACCTCCACCACCTGGTCGATGCGCTCGATCTGGCCCTGGGTCTCCTCAAGGTGTGTCTCGAACGCAGCGGCAAGTGCGGGGTTCTCTGCGGCCCGGGCGAGGCGCGGCAGGGCCTTGGTCAGCTGCTTCTCGGCACTGTAGATGTCGGACAGTTCGTGGATGAAAAGGTCTTCAGCGGTCTTGATGGCCATGGTGCGCTCCAGCAGGGAAGGAGCGACGAGGCTATCCCGGCCGGTGTTGGGGTGCGGGGTAGATGCAGTGAACGGCGGATGCGCATCGAGCGCGCAGATGCATGCATTCCCCTCACGCCGGGCACTGGGCGCGCGTCGGAACCTAGCTCAGCGTGGGTCGGCCGCTGCTGCAGATTGGCCGGTTGCCGCCAGGTGTTCGCGGTCTACCAGGCGCGCATTGCTGACGGCCTGGTGCGACCCGCACCTTCCGCAGGTCAGCAGCGTGCCCCCTGTCATCCGCTTGAGCTCCGCGTCGGCGCGGGACACGTGGTGGCACTGGTTGCAGCGGAAGGCGATAGCGGTGACCTGATCGATGCAGCCTCGCGCATCGGTCGCGTAGTCCACTGAAAAGACGTAGAAGAGTCCGGTGTCAGGCATGAAGTCGATCTCGCGGGCGGACCTGTTTCATGCCATGGGGCAGCAGTGCGTGGCGTGAATCCTTTTCGGGTTCGTTTTCACATTTCACTGAATTGTTCTGTTTCAGGCTGCGCCTGCTGTGCTGCCTCGACCGGCCTTCTGCTACGGTTGGGAGCCGACTGCAGGGAGGTCGAACGTGCCCATCAGAGCCGTTGTATATACCAGCGAGGCGGCAGCGGATATTGCTGCCAGCCGGCTGGGCCAGACCGGGGGCAGGCTGTGCGGAATCGTGGATGACGCAGCACGTTTCAACCGTGATGCCGGCGTCACTGGCGTACTGCTGTTCGATGGCGCGCGCTTTGTGCAATACATGGAAGGCCCGGACGATGGCCTGCAGGTGGCATATTCCCGGGTGCTGGGTGCCAGCAGCCACAGCGGCCTGATCGAACTGCAACGCGGCAGGGTGGGGCAGAGACGCCTGCCTTTCTGGCCCATGCATTGGCTGCCGGTGGAACCGACGGAGCTGAGGCGGGTGGCCGGCGCGGACTGGACCGGTTTCGTCCAGCGCGAGGGCACCGCTGCGCCCACCACTACTGCCACGGGCATGGAGCTGCTGCGCGCCCTGGTTGAACCCTATGCCGCCGCACCCAGTACGGAGTCGCCATGACACAAACCACTTTTCACAGCGGACACCACCGCCGGCTGGACGTTCTTGCCGGAGTGTGGGAGACCACCCTCATCGCGCTGCAACCCGACGGCAGCACGGGCGGGGTGTCGTTCGCATCGGACGTTTACACGTGGATGCCCAATGGTCACTTTCTGGTGCATGAGGTCGACGCGATGATGGACGGGCAGCGTGTGCGCTCCACGGAAATCATCGGCGTCGATGTTGAATCCGCTGGTTTCTTCAGCCGCAGCTACGACGCTGATGGTGGCACCAGCGATTTCACTTCACGACTTGATGGCGGCAGGTACACCATCCAGGGCCAGTCCCAGCGGTTCGACGGCGTGATCAGCAGCGACCGGCAGTTGCTGACCGGGGAATGGGAGCATCGGGTCGGCGATGACTGGATACCGTTCGTCCGCATCGTGCTTGAACGGGCCGAGTAGATTCGCTTGTTCGGCGGGCGCCCCCGCATCGGGGGCTTCGCGGCTGGCTGCGCCTAGTGCTTGGGCGGCGGCGGCGCGGCTTCTTTCCCGCGTTCGGCCTCTGGCCCCGAGGCCTGGTCTTCGGAGGCGGCGGTGCCGCTGCCGCCGCCGGGCACGTTGCGCGCCGGCGCGCTGGCCGCTGGCGGGGTTTGCCGAACCGCATCGGCATGTTGTGCCTTATCGGTCGGTTCGCCTTGGTTGCAGGCCGACAATGCCATCGTCGCCACGGCACACAGCAGCAGTACCCGCATGGCCACTCTCCAGAGTAGGAAACCCCTTGTTTCTAGCGTTGAGGGCGTTGTGCGGGCGTGACGGGGGCGGCAGCGCACCGGCTGAAATCTGCCTCTGCTGGTGCCGGAAAGAAGGGTGCTTCGCCGCGCTTCGGCTCTTCCTGCTCACTCCGCGACGACGTTCAGGTGCGTTAAAGTTGCCCGCGTAGGTGCCCCCCGCGTCGCGGTCAGGGGCAGCCGAAGAAGTGACGCATCAGGAGTCCACATCATGAGTGTTCCCGAGGGATTGGAAGGGAGTGGGCAAGGCCTGACGCGCAGAACCTTCCTGCTGGCCGTTGGCTCCGCTTCGCTGCTGGTTGCCTGCAACGGCAAGGCGCCAGCAACCCATGCCGGTGCCACGCCAGCGAAACGGACGGACGGGCGCTTTCTGCAGCTCTCCCAGGCACTGACCGGGAAGTCCGACCTTGATCCGGCAACCGCCGGGCGCATCGAAGCCGCCTTCGCCAAGCTGCATCCCGACATGCACGCCCAGTTCCCCGCACTCGCGGCCAAGGCGCAACAGGTGCACGGCGCTGAAGCACTGCTGGCGGCTGTTGGCGATGCACGACCGACAGCGCTGGCCATCATCACTGCCTGGTACACCGGCAGCGTAGGCAAGGGGCCGCAGGCCATCACCGTTTCCTATCGCGATGCGCTGATGCAGCGCCCGGTGGACGATGGCCTGTTCCCGCCCACCTACGCACAAGGCGGTCCCGCATGGTGGACGGCCGAACCGCCGGCGGCGGTACGCGCGCACGGCTGAGCCTGCGCTTCCAGCTCTTTTCCCGTAATTGTTATGGATTCCCCTCATGAAAGCTCCGGTTTTCCGTGATGGCGACGCCGATGCCGATGTTGTGATCGTCGGTTCGGGCGTCGTCGGCGCATTGATCGCCCACCAGTTGGTTCGTGCCGGAAAATCGGTTCTTGTGCTGGAGGCGGGCCCCCGCCTGCATCGTTCCGACGTGGTCGAGAACTGGCGCAACGTCAGCTTCGAACGGCGCATCGGCAGTGATTTCCAGGGGCCGTATCCGCAGTCACCGCTTGCCACCGCGCCGCTGTACTTCCCGGCCAATGACTACGTGGGCCTGACCGGCCCCGATGCCAGCAGCTTCCATCAGGGCTTCATCAAGGCCGTGGGTGGCACCACCTGGCACTGGGCCGCCTCCTGCTGGCGCCACCTGCCGGTGGACTTCAGGATGCAGAGCACCTACGGGGTGGGGCGCGACTGGCCGATCAGCTACGACGACATCGAGCCTTATTACTGCCGCGCCGAGGAGGCGATGGGCGTCTCCGGGCCGAATGATCCGGACAAGCAGAGCCCCTCCGAGCGATCCAGGCCCTACCTCGCCGACATGATTCCCTGGGGCAACGGTGACAAGGTGTTCGCCGAGGTGGTCAATCCGCACGGCTACAACCTGGTGCCCATTCCGCAGGGTCGCATGGTCACGCCCTGGAACGACCGGCCCGCCTGCTGCGGCAACAACAACTGCCAGCCGATCTGCCCGATCGGCGCGATGTACAACGGCATCCATACCATCGAAGCGGCCGAGAAACTGGGTGCGCAGGTGCTGGCCGAAGCAGTGGCCTACAAGATCGATACCGACGCGCAGAACCGGGTCACGGCCATCCACTGGTATGACAACAACAAGGTCAGCCACAAGGCCACCGGCCGTAGTTTCGTGATTGCGTGCAATGCACTGGAGACGCCGCGTCTACTGCTGCTCGCCGCCAATGAGCAGAACCCGAACGGCATCGCCAACAGTTCCGACCAGGTGGGACGCAACATGCTCGACCATTCCGGTTTCCACTGCTCGTTCATTGCCGACAGGCCGATCTGGCTGGGCCGTGGACCGGCGCAGTCCAGCTGCATGGTCGGCCCGCGCGACGGCGCCTTCCGCTCGCAGTACTCGGCCACCAAGATCATCCTCAACAACATCAGCCGGGTGGCGATCGCCACCGACCAGGCGCTGAAGAAAGGCCTGGTCGGCGACGCGCTGGATGCGGAGATCCGCCGCCGTGCGGTCTTCGGCGTGGATCTTTCGATCAGCCTGGAACCCTTACCGGATCCCAGCAATCGGTTGACGCTGTCGAAAACGCGGGTCGATGGCCACGGCCTGGCCTGCCCGGATATCCACTACTCGCTGGGCGACTACGCCCGCAAGGGCTATGACGAGTCCTGCAAGCAGTTGCGTCACATCGGCTCGCTGTTCAACGCCGAGGAATTCGTCATCACCACGGCGCTCAACGCCAACAACCACATCATGGGCTCGACCATCATGGGCGCGGATCCGCGCGATTCGGTGGTCGATGGCGATTGCCGCGCACACGATCATCCCAACCTGTGGCTCCCGGGTGGCGGCCCGATGGTGTCGGCCAGCGTGGTCAACAGCACCTTGACCATGGCCGCGCTTGCGCTGAAGGCAGCAGATGCCATCGAGCGTGCCGCATGAAGACCTTCTGCTCGCTTCTGCTGATGATGCTGGCTGCCGCCAGCCAATCCGCGCGCGCAGACGAGGTTGCCGAACGTGGGCGCTACCTCTCGGTCGCTGCGGACTGCGTGGCATGCCACACCAGCCCCAAGCAGGGCAAACCCTACGCAGGCGGCTACGCGATTGCCTCGCCGCTGGGTGAGATATGGGCAAGCAATATCACGCCCTCCAGAAGCCATGGCATCGGCCTCTACAGCGAAGACGATTTCGCCAAGGCGGTACGCGAAGGCGTGCGCAAGGATGGCGCCCATCTGTATCCGGCGATGCCCTATACCTCCTATGCCAAGCTGACCGACGAGGACATCCACGCGCTGTATACCTACTTCATGAAGGAGGTGGCGCCGGTCGATGAGGAAGCTCACGCGACCGAGCTGCCGTTTCCCTTCAGCATCCGCCAGTCCATGGCGGTGTGGAACCTGCTGTTCCTGGACAAGGAAACGTTCACCCCCGATGCGGGCAGGAGCGCGCAGTGGAATCGCGGCGCCTATCTGGTGGAGGGTCTGGCGCACTGCTCCAGCTGCCACAGTCCGCGCGGGCTGATGATGCAGGAAGTGGGTGGCAAGGCCTTTGCCGGCGGATCGCTGGGTGACTGGTACGCCCCCAACATCACCTCCCACCCCACCAGCGGTATCGGGGGTTGGAGCGATGCCGAGCTGGCCCAGTACCTGAAGACCGGCCGCGTCGCCGGTAAGGCGCAGGCCGGCGGCGGCATGGCCGAAGCGGTGAGCAACAGCCTGTCCAAGCTGCAGGACGAGGACATCGCCGCCATCGTCGCCTACCTGCGCACGGTGCCGGCCGTGGCCGACCCTGATGCCACGCGGGCCGCCTTCGCGTGGGGAGACGCCGCCACGGCGCCGGGTGAGCAGCCGGTACGCGGAACGAGTGCTGCATTGGCCTCGGGCGGTGTGCTGTATTCGGGCCTGTGTGCAAGCTGCCACGGTTCGCGCGGCGAGGGCAGCAGGGACGGGTACTACCCCTCCCTGGTGCACAACACTACCGTCGGCATGACCCGCCCGCAGAACCTGATCGCCACCATCATCGGCGGCATTGACCGCGATGTGCACGGCGAACACGCGTTGATGCCGCACTTCTCGAAAGGCTCGTTCGTACAGGACCTGAGTGACGCCGATATCGCAGCGGTTGCGACCTACGTGCGCACGCAGTTCGGGCCGGGCGACCAGGTCACCGAGGCGCAGGTTGCGCTGACCCGTGCCGGCGGCGAGAAGCCACTTCTGGCGAAGATTGCACGCTTGTGGCTGCCGATGCTCATCCTTGCCGTGCTGGCGTTGGTAGGCATCGTGCTGCTGGTGCGACGCGCCTGGAAGACCCGGAAGGCGCGGAGGGCGGCCGCATGAATTTCGTATCCTTGACCGGCATCGGGCTGCTTGCCTTCATCGTCAACGGGTCGGTGTCGGCTGCCGAATCAGGTGCCACCGCCAAGCACAAATCGGTCGACAGCGTCGCGCAGACGCCGCTGAGCGCGGATTGGGCAGCGCGCCTCTGGCTGCAGGACCACGGCGTTACCCCCAGCGCACGCATCGTGATCGGCAGCGGCGTCAACAGCGATGGTTACAAGGGCAGTGGCTGGTCCACCGCCGAGCACATCGATCTGGGCGCGACGATCGACACCGGCAAGGCATTCGGCTTCGACGGCACCCTGCGCGTGGTGTTCTCCGATCGCTTCGGCAACGCCATCAACGAACGATCCACCGGTTCCTACATCCAGAACCAGGCCTTCTATGGCCAGGGCCAGAACCTGCGTTTCAACGAGCTCTCCTACGAGCGTTTGCTGCTGGGCAAGCGGTTGAGCCTGAAGGGTGGCTTCTACTCGATGGGCAACGATTTCGGTGGCTTGCCTTACACCTGCAACTTCAACAACAACGGCCAGTGCGGGCATCCGCTGGGCCCGATCTACAGTTCTGGCTGGCTGGACAATCCGACAGGCCAATGGGGTCTGCGGGTAAAGTGGAATGATCCTTCAGGCTGGTACGCACAGACCGGCATCTACGACGTCAACCCGACGCGCAAGCAGGCCAACAGTGGTTTCCGTGTTTCGACGAAGGGAAAGACCGGCCTGTTCCTGCCGGTCGAGCTGGGCTACAGCCATGGCAAGTCCGGAGAGGACTATGGCGGTACCTACAAGGTCGGCTACTACCTGGATACCTCCAACGCCGATGACATCGGTGACCCGACGGCACCTCGCGCTTCGCATCGCAGCGGTTCGTACGTGCAGGCCGCACAGCGGGTGTGGAAGCCCGAGGGTGACACGGTGCGCGGCATTTCGGTGTTCGGCGTGGCTACCCGTGCCGACGCAAAAACAGGGCTCATGCGCTACTCGTGGGAAGCGGGCGTGAGCTGGCGTGGCGTGATCGCATCGCGCGAAGATGATGTGCTCAGCCTGGCCTGGAACCGGCTGGACATCTCCGACCGGCTCGCCCGCCATCAGCAGCTGACCGGAAAGGATGTGCAGAGCAACGAGCAGTTCGTCGAGCTGAACTACGGCGTGCAGGTCGCCCCGTGGCTGGTGCTGCGGCCGGCGGTGCAGTACGTGGCACGGCCCGGCGCCTATGCCAGCCGACCCGACAGCTGGGTGTTCACCCTGCAGGCGCAGGCAACGCTGTAGGCGCATCAGGGCCCGCAGCATGGGGTGCCGAACGTGCGTCCCATGCTGCAACGCAAGGTGTAAGCCACCATTCGCACTGGTACGGTCCTGCCCGTTGCACCAACAACGACGGGGAGAGACGACGATGCGCAAGGTATTGCTGCTGTTGATCCTGCTGACCGGACTGGCGCCCACCGCCTGGGCTGCCACGGTCAAGACCACCCACCGCACCCTTCCCAGTTGGGATGGCACGCCCCTCGGGGTCTTTGTCATCGAGCCTCAGGACGCAGGTGGCGGCAAGTACCCGCTGCTGGTGATGCCCAGCAGCTGGGCCGTTCCCAGCGTGGAGTACGTAGGGGTGGCACAGTCGCTGGCCAAGCGCGGCTATGTGGTCCTCAGCTACAGCTCGCGCGGCTTCTGGGAGTCCGGCGGGGCCATCGATATCGCCGGGCCGGCCACAGTCGAGGATGTCAGCGCATTGATCGACTGGGCGCTGGACAACACCCAGGCCGACCCGGCGCGGATCGGCGTCTCGGGCATATCCTACGGCGCCGGCACCAGCCTGCTGGCGGCGGCACGCGATCCCCGCATCAAGGCGGTGGCCGCGCTCAGCGGATGGGCCGACCTGCGGGCGTCTCTGTACGCCAACGACACCCCCAGCGCACAGGGAATCGCGCTGCTGGTGGCCGCCGGCCTGGTCACCGGCCGCCCCGGGTCCGAGCTGGCCACGATCAACCGCAACGTGTTGGTCGGCAACTACCAGGGTGCAGTGGAATCGCTGCTGCCCGTGGCCGCCATCCGCAGCCCCGCTGCGAGCATCAGCGAGATCAACGCCAACCAGCCGGCCGTGTTCCTGGCCAACGCCTTCAACGACAGCCTGTTCCCGCCGGGTCAGCTGGTGGATTTCTTCAACCAGCTGAAAGGCCCCAAGCAGCTGCAACTGCGCCACGGCGACCATGCCCTCAACGAGGCCTTGGGCGCACTGGGCATTCCCAACGAGGTCTACGACTCGGCGGGTGACTGGTTCGACCATTACCTCAAGGGCGTGGCCAACGGCATCGACCGCGAGCCGGCGGTGCAGCTGAAGTCGCAGAAGGGCAGCTGGAGCAGCTACCCGAACTGGCAGGCGACCAACAGTGGTGCGGTCAGCTACGCGTTGACCGCACCCGGCGGCCTGCTTCTGCCCACCGGGGGGCTGGTTGAAAACGGGCGCAGCAATGGCTGGAACTACCGCATCGGCAGCGGCCTGGGGACCGCCGCCAATTCCGGCGTGGCGATGGTGTCCGGCTCGCTGCAGATGATCAACCTTCCGCCGGGTGCGTACGTGCCTTTCATCGGGCGCAACGCCGCCGGCGTCTGGCAGGGGCCGGTGTACTGGAACGCACGCCGCCTGGACGGCGCGCCGGAAGTGCGCGTGACCGTCACTCCCAGCCGCGCCAACACCACGCTGTATGCCTATCTGTACGCGGAAGATGTGCTGGGCAATGGCCAGCTGATCAGCCACAAGCCCTACACCCTGCGAGGCGTTGCGCCCGGCCAGGCGACCACCCTCGATCTGCGCCTGGAAGCGAGCAGCTGGAACATTCCGGCGGGCAGCCGGCTGACGCTGGTGGTCGATACGGTGGACCTGCGCTATGCAGGCATCAGCCAGTTGGGCGGGGCGGTGACCTTCAGTTCGCCCGCGTCCGCACCATCGGTGCTGAAGGTGCCGTTGCATTGAGTTGCAAGCGGGCGCCCGTCGTTGCGGGCGCCTGCTTGCGTTGGTTACGCTGTTCGCATTCATGACGCATGGAGTATTCGATGGGGCCGGAAACGCTGATCGGCACAGCGGCAGCCGCCATCGCGCTGGTGGTAGTGCTGGCCCTGTTCAACAGGAAGCGACAGCCACCTTCGCGGATCTTCAAGTGCGGTCGCTGCGGCAACGCCGCTCACCACAATGATCGCACCAGCAACGCCTGGCGCAATGGCAAGACCCGGTTCTTCTGCCAGGCCTGCCATCGCCAGTGGCTGCAGTCACAGCCGCCGTCCGAGCGGAGAAGCGGCGACGCTCGGAGCGATTTCACATCCACCACCAGCAACAGCAACGGCGGCTGCCTTGGCGTGCTCGCCCTGCTGGCCGTGTTGCCACTGGGCGGATGGCTGGCCTGGGCCTGTATCTGACACTACGTGTTGTGCCGTGCTGCAGCGTGCGGGGCCTCCTGCCATCCTGTCAGATCCAGCTGAGGACACCAGAAGACACCTGCGGACCGCGTGTTGCGCTCAAAGCTTGCCGGCCGTCCTGTAGCGGACTAAGCCTTGCTCAACCAGCATCTACAGCTCACGCAGAAGAGCCGGGTCCCAGGCATCGAAGTTGAAGCAGGACTTTCCTTGCATATGCTTCTTCAGGGCCGGGCTGATGCCCACCAGAAGCTCGGGAAAGGTGTAGACGGGCATGAAGTGGAATGAATGCCTGCGGCCCGATGCCTTCACCGCGCCGAAGAACTGCGCCTTGCCCTTGGCGTCTGCGTTCCTGCAATTGGCGTAGAAGTGACCAGCATCATCGTGTACCACCAGAAGATCGGCCTTGTAGGTGAGCAGCAGATCCCGCAGGGCGACGAACAGGTCGGGCGACGGACCGTCCAATGCACTGTTCGGCTGGGAGGCAGGCAGGCGAGGGTTCTTCATCGAAGTCGGCCCGGAGGGGAGTGCAGCGGGGATATCGTGCGCAGGTTCTGCTGGGCCAGCCTAGCACGCGCCCAGAGGCGGGTAAGGGCGCGATCGGTGCTGCCCGGATACAGGCGTCGGGCAGAGGAGGATATGGGTCCTGATGGTACGGGCCAGTGTTGGCAGATGGAGATGGACTTGCAGCCTCGAGCACCTGACCATGGCGCTGCAAACACACCCCCCGCAACCTGGCACCTCGATGAAGACTCTGGCTTTGATCGCACTTTCTCTTTCCATCTGCATCAGCCTTGCCGGATGCATCGCCCCGTTCCGCGTCAAGGCGCGTGAATATGCGGCCGCCGGCACGACCGCGCCCAAAACGCCGGCTCCGTCGATTCCTGCAGCGCCACCGCGGTGACGGCGCGGAGCAGCAATGGGCGAGGGCTTCGGTGCTGTTGAAAGCAGCGGGCCCGATGCTGCCTCCTCAGGGCTGCACGTGCTGTGAGTGCACCATCTGCACCACCACCTTGCCCTTGGCGCGGCCGCCGTCCATGTAGGCCAATGCTCTGCCGGTTTCCTCGAAGGGAAAGACCGTGTCCACCACCGGGCGCAGGGCGCCTGACTCGACCAGTGCCGTGACCTGTTCCAGCTGTTGCCCATCAGCACGCATGAACACGAAGCTGTACCGGATGTTCCTGCGCGCGGCCTTGCGGCGGATGCGAAGGCTCAACAGGCGCAGCACCTGCCGAAGCGGCCAGGCCAGTCCTCTTGCCGCACCGAATGCCGGCGTGGGTGGCCCGGAAATGGAAATCAGGTGACCGCCGGGCTTGAGGATGCCGAGGGATCGATCGAGTTCGTCGCTGCCGAGGCTGTTGAGGACCACGTCGTAGTCACGCAGCACGGCAGCGAAGTCCTGCTGCCGGTAATCGATGACGACGTCCGCACCCAGTGCCTTCACCCAGACAACGTTGGCCGTGCTGGTGGTGGTGGCGACGAAGGCGCCCAGGTGCTTGGCAAGCTGGATCGCAATCGTGCCGACGCCACCGGAGCCGGCCTGGATGAAGACCCGCTGTCCCTTCTTCAGTGCTGCGGTTTCGACCAGCACCTGCCAGGCGGTCAGTGCCACAAGTGGCAGGGCGGCCGCCTCGACCATGCCAAGGTTCTTCGGTATTGGTGCTGCCGAAGAGGCCTTGACCGCGATGTACTCGGCAAATCCGCCGATGCGATCATCGTCCGGGCGGGCATACACCTGGTCGCCCGGTTTGAACGGGCCTGCGCGATCGCCGACCCGCACCACCGTCCCGGCCACATCGTTGCCCAGGATCAACGGAAAGCGATAGGGCAGGATCTGTTTGAACTCGCCGTGCCTGATCTTGCTGTCCAGTGCATTCACGCCTGCGGCATGAACCCGGATCAGGACATCGTCGTCGCCCACATGCGGCTCGGGCACGTCGGCGATGCGGCCGACGTCCTTGCTGCTGTAGCGGTCAATGATGAAGGCTTTCATGGCGGACGGTTCCTGCAGTGATGGGGCCGGGTGGATGCAACGGAGGCCGGCCTCAGGCGCCGGTGCGGTAGCGCTCTGCGGCGTGCGCCTGGCGGATGTCGCCGAGCAGGGCCTGACGTGCGCCATCCAGCGTGTCCCAGCGTTCGGCCACGTGCAGCGGCGGAATGGTCACCGTTTCGCGACGATCGAAGCCGACCAGCGCTGCATCGACCAGTTCGCCCACGTCCATCACTTCAGCAAGCGTGGTGATGTCGATACCGGCGCGTTCCCAGATCTCGGTGCGCGTGGCAGCGGGCAGCACCGCCTGCACATGGACGCCCTTCGGGGCCAGTTCCTGGCTCAGGCCCTGCGACAGGAACAGTACGTACGCCTTGCTCGCGCCGTACACGGTCATGCCGAACTCCGGTGCAAGGCCAACCACCGATCCGATGTTGACGATCGCGCCGTTGCCGGCACCGACCAGCCGCGGCGCAATAGCGGCGGCCAGGCGCGTGAGCGCGGTGGTGTTCAGGGTGACCAGGCGTTCGATGGCGTCGGCCGACTGTGCGAGGAAGTCGCCGGACTGGGCGATACCGGCATTGTTGATGAGGATGCCGATGCGCGCATCGTCGCGCAGCCGTGCCTCGACCGTGGCCAGCGCGTCAGCCTGGGTGAGATCGGCCGGCAGTATGTCCACCGCCACGCCGGTCTCTTGGCGCAGTCGCGCGGCGAGTGCTTCCAGTCGGGCGCTGTCACGCGCGACCAGGACGAGGTCATGCCCGCGCCGCGCGAAGCGGTCGGCATAGGTGGCACCGATGCCGCTGGAAGCGCCGGTGATGAGGACGGAAGGGAGGACGGACATGATGGGCTTCTCTGGACGGGGGACGTGTCGGATGCGGGCGGCCGCGTTACTGCGCGTGCGCTTCAGCCAGGGTGGGGTAGTCGGTGTAGCCTTCGGCGCCACCGCCATACAGCGTGGCCGGGTTCAGTGCCGCCAGCGCGGCGCCGCGCTTGAGGCGCTCGACCAGATCGGGGTTGCTGATGAACGGGCGACCGAAGGCGACCAGATCGGCCTTGCCTTCGGATACACGGGCGCTGGCCAGCTGCAGGTCGTAGCCGTTGTTGGCCAGGTAGGTGCCGTTGAAGCGACGGCGCAGCCCATCGAAGTCGAACGGTGCCACATCGCGCGGGCCACCCGTGGCGCCCTCGACCACATGCAGGTAGACAATGCCCAGTGCGCTGAGTTGATCGACGATGTAGTCGTACTGGGGCTGCGGATCGCTGACGGTGGAAATGGCATTGGCCGGCGACACCGGCGAAATGCGCACGCCGGTGCGGTCAGCGCCGATTTCGCGCGCCACCGCAGCGGTCACCTCAAGCAGGAGGCGGGCACGGTTCTCGACCGAGCCGCCATACGCGTCGGTGCGCTGGTTGGCCCCGTCCTTGATGAACTGTTCGAGCAGGTAGCCGTTGGCGCCGTGGATCTCCACGCCGTCAAAACCCGCTGCGATGGCGTTGGCAGCGGCTTGGCGGAAATCGTCGACGATGGCGGGCAGCTCGTCGATGTCCAGGGCGCGCGGCTCGGACACATCGACGAAACCATTGTTGACGAAGGTCTTGGTCTGCGCGCGGAGGGCCGAGGCGGAAACCGGCGCGGCGTTGCCGGGCTGCAGGTCGACGTGCGAGATGCGGCCGACGTGCCACAGCTGCACGAAGATGTGCCCGCCGCGTGCGTGCACCGCATCGGTGACGGTGCGCCAGCCGTCGATCTGGTCCTGCGTGTACAGCCCCGGGGTGTCCTGGTAGCCCTGCGCCTGCGCCGAGACCTGGGTGGCTTCGGTGATGATCAGGCCGGCTGATGCGCGCTGGGCGTAGTAGGTGCTCGCCAGCGGACTGGGCACCAGGCCCTGGCCGGCGCGGTTGCGCGTCAGCGGTGCCATCACGATGCGGTTGGCCAGCGTCAGCGGGCCGAGGGGATAGGGCTGGAAAAGCGTGGCGTCGGACATGGGAGGGTGGGCTCGTCTACGGAGGAGGGGTCTGGATCAATGATGATGACCATCATCATTGATGTCAATGGTTTGATGATGAATATAATCTATGTGTGTTAAAGTGCCCTCCACACGCGACAGGACTCCCAAGGGCGAAGGCTCATGAAGGTCACCAAGGCACAGGCTCAGGCCAACCGGGCACACATCGTCGAAACCGCCTCCACGCTGTTCCGCGAGCGCGGCTACGACGGCGTTGGCGTGGCCGACCTGATGGCCGCCGCTGGCTTCACCCATGGCGGCTTCTACAAGCATTTCGGCTCGAAGGCCGACCTGATGGCCGAAGCAGCCGCCTGCGGCCTGACCAGCTCGGCTGCAGCGGTGGCTGATCTGGATGTGCAGGCATTCGTGAGCGAGTACCTGTCCCGCGCGCATCGCGACGGGCCCGGCCAGGGTTGCACGCTGGCGGCGCTGTGCACCGATGCGGCGCGGCAGACGGACGCGGTCAAGGCTGCCTTTGCGGCCGGCATCGAGGCCAGGCTGGCAACACGTGCCACGCAGGAGGGGCAGGCGCAGCGCGATCCGCACGATGCGGCGCGTGCGCGCAGTATTGCGCTGATGGCTCAAGCGGTCGGCGCGCTGGTGCTGTCGAGGTCCTGTCCGGACGAATCGCCGCTGGCGGACGAAATCCTGGATGCATGCCGGGCGGATCTGCTGGCCCGGTTGCCAGCTGCGTCCAGCCGCTGAGCTGCGCCTTCCAGCGCCAGGACGTGCTGGAGGACGCAGCGCTGAAAGGCAGTGTCAGTGCTAGCCGGACGTGCGCAGCAGCGCCGCAACCGCTTTTGCCGTCGCCTTGGCCGACTGCGGATTCTGGCCGGTGACCAGCCTGCCATCGACAACCACCTTCGGCACGAACGGCAGTAGTCCCTTCTCGTACAGCGCTCCTCGCCGGGACATTTCCGCCTGCGCGTTGTACGGCATCTGCCTGGAAACACCCGCCAGGATTTCCTCGGCCCAGGAGAATCCTGTTACCCGCCGGCCCTGCACCAGCAGTTGCCCATCGCTCAGCCGGGTATTGAGCAGGCCGCAATAGCCGTGGCAGACCGCCGAGACGATTCCGCCCTGCTCATGGATGTCCCGCGTGATTTTCTGGATGCCCTCGCTGTCCGGGAAATCCCACATCACCGCATGCCCACCGGTGAAGTAGATCGCGTCGTACGCGGCAGCGTCGACGTTGTCGGGGGCGAGCGTGTTGTCCAGCAGTGCCATGCGCGCCGGATCCTGCAGCCATGCCTTCGCCGAATGGTCCAGCGCCGGCCATTTCAGCGAGTGCGGCTCAAGCGGTGAGTGCCCGCCGCGCGGGCTGACCAGGTGCTGTTCATGGCCTTGCCCGGCGAACAGGTCGTAGGCATGCGTCAGTTCCGACAACCAGAGCCCGGTCCTGTGGCTGGGGTCATCGTAATGCGCGACGTTGGTGACAACATGAAGGATGCGACGGTTCATCAGATACGCCTCTGGCTTATTTTCCGGTTTCCCATTCGTGCTTGATCTGCCGCAGTCCTGCGTCGTAGCTGGTGACGGGAAAGTCGGGAAAGCGCTGCTTGAACTTTCCGGATTCGAAGCGATTGTCATGCTCATAGCGCGGCAGCAGCTCTCGAATCTCGCGCGCACCTTTCGAGAACAGGCCGGCGATGTACAGCGCAGTCCTGCCGAGGGTGGCATGGGTGTCCGGCCTGCCGAACACAGTGCAGGCGAGGGTGGCGAACTGGGCATAGGTCAATCTCGGCTCACTGCAGGGCAGATGCCACGTCTGGTTCTGCGCGTCGGGCGTATTGCCCAGCAGTGCGAGCGCGCGACTGGCGTCGGGCGTCCAGATCAGCGTTCTGAGGGTATCGTCGCGCAGTGGCACCCGCGGCGACTTGCCAGCCTTCAGCCTGTCGATGACGAGGGCATTGGTGAAGCTCTGCGTGCTGCCCGGGCCATAGAATTCCGGTGCTCGGGCGATGGTGACGGCGATGCGCCCGGCTGCCATCTCATCCAGGACCATGCGCGCCATCTCTGCGCGCACGCGTGCCTTCCTGCCCGCGGGCGCGAACGCGGTGTCCTCGGTCTGCGGAGCCGCCGTCTGCGGATACATGTAGGTATTGTCGAAGTACGCAAATGCAGCGCCGGTGGTGACGGCGGCATCCAGTGCGTTCTTCAGCATGGAAGGAAACTGCCGCTCCCAGAGCCCTGAATCCGGCGGCAGCCCTGCGGTGAAATAGACGATGTCGCTGCCTTCAACGGCTTTCAGCGTCTGCTCTGCGTCCAGCAGGTCCGCCGGCACAAGCTGGTCGCCCGTGTTGACCAGCCGCGGCGTGCGGCTCACCAGGCGAAGGTCGTCGGTGTAGGTGCGCCTCAACGCGCGCGCCAGTTCCTGGGCGATCTGGCCGTTTGCTCCCAGAATGGTCTGCATCTCTTTTCCTTGGGCGTCTGGGCCTCTGATCGCCCGGGGTGGAAGTTCAGCCCAGGGCGCCCGCATTTCAGTGCCGCGCGGGTGCTCGCCAGACCGCCGTCGGCAACCTCTCACGCTGACGGTCGCGGCAGTGTATGTTTAAAGTCAACTTTAAGGTCAAGGGGCAGTGGCAGGATGAAAATCGGGGATCTGGCCAAGGCCACGGGCCTGGCCCCATCGCGTATCCGGTTCTATGAGGCCGAAGGCCTGATCAGCGCGCCGCCCAGGGGGAGCAACGGCTACCGGATCTATTCCCCGGACGTATTGGGCGTGCTGCAGATCATCGACAACGCGCAACGCGTCGGCTTCTCACTTGATGAGATCCGGCATTTCCTGCCTGGGGGCACGCAGGCGTGCGATCACCAAGGCCTGGTCGAGTCGCTGGGCAGGCGCCTGGCCGAGATCCGGCGCTTGATCCTGCAACTGCAGGAGAACGAAGCGCGCCTGCTGGGCATCATCGAGGGTGTCACCCAGCGTCCTGAGGGCATTTCCTGCACCGACAACCAGCTCAGGCTGATGGATCTGCTGGATCCTCCACGGCGCCAGCGGGGCGGGCGCGCCGGGCGATCAAGCAGAAGAACGAAGTGACACTCCGTTGGCCGCAGGCCGCAGCGTCAACCTGCGTCGGTGGCTGCGCCCACATCATGCAGGCTGCGCAGCTTCTTCTTGTTGATCTTGCCCACGCTGGTGCGTTCCAGCGAATCGACGAAGCTGACGCGGTCGGGAATCGCGTAGCGGGAGATATCACCGGAGCGGCTGCGTGCTGCGACCAGTTCGATGATCTCCGCCTCGGTCACATCGCTGCCGTGCTGCCGGACCACCAACGGCAGCGGTCGTTCGCCCCATTTCGTATCGCTGATGCCGATCACCGCAACCTCGTTGACCGCCGGATGCAGGGCGATGATGTCCTCCAGGGCGAGCGAGGAGATCCACTCGCCACCGGTCTTGATCACATCCTTGATGCGGTCGGTCACGCGCAGGTAGCCGCTGCCATCGATGTTGCCGATGTCCCCGGTGTGCAGGTAACCGCCGGCCCATAACGCCGTCGAAGCGTCCGGATTGT
Source organism: Stenotrophomonas sp. MYb57 (assembly GCF_002966815.1). Taxonomy (NCBI): domain Bacteria; kingdom Pseudomonadati; phylum Pseudomonadota; class Gammaproteobacteria; order Lysobacterales; family Lysobacteraceae; genus Stenotrophomonas; species Stenotrophomonas sp. MYb57. The sequence goes on along the minus strand of NZ_CP023271.1, from coordinate 2,492,529 downwards.
GCAGATAGCCCTGAGTGAGCCAGGGCGTGCGCACCACCACTTCCCCGGTGGCGATGCCATCGTGGGCAACATCATTCATGCGTTCGTCGACGATGCGCAGATCCACCAATGGCACCGGAATGCCGGCCTTGGTGCGCAGGGACAGCTCCTCATCCGGGCCGTCCACGGCGTCGGCATCGATCTGCGCGAGGGTGAGCAGCGGGCAGGTTTCGGACATGCCGTAGCCGCCGAAGATGTCGATGCCACGGGCCAGTGCCTGCTGCGCCAGTGCCCGCGGTAGTGCCGCACCGCCGATGATCACCTTCCAGTTGCGCAGGTCGGTATCGGCAGCGGCGGGATGGCCCAGCAGCATATGCAGGATGGTCGGCACGCAGTGCGAGAACGTCACCTTCTCGCGGGCGATCAGCGCCAGCAACGCGCCCGGCAGGTAGCGACCGGGGTAGACCTGCTTGATGCCCAGCAGCGTGGCCACGTACGGCATGCCCCAGGCATGGACATGGAACATCGGCGTGATCGGCATGTAGACATCGTCGCGGTGCAGGCGGCCCTGGCTGGACGCGCTGCCGAGGGCTGCCATCGCCGCAAGCGAGTGCAGTACCAGTTGCCGATGGCTGAAGTACACGCCTTTGGGCAGGCCAGTGGTGCCGGTCGTATAGAACGTGGTGGCGCGGGTGTTCTCGTCGAAGTCCGGGAAGCGGGTGATGGGCGTGGCCTCGCGCAGCCCGGCCTCATACTCGGTCACGAAACCCGCTGGCAGCGGGCCCTCATCATCATCCAGCAGGATGCGCGTGCGCACGTCCGGCAGCTGTTCTTCGATGGCGTCCAGCACCGGCAGGAACTCGCGGTTGGCCAGGATCACCCGCGCACCGCTGTGATTGAGCGTATAGGCAATCTGCTCGGGCGCCAGGCGGATGTTCACCATCATCAGCACCGCTCCGATCATCGGCACGGCGAAATAGCTCTCCAGGTAGCGGTTGCTGTCCCAGTCCATCACTGCCACGGTATCGCCGCGCTTTACCCCGAGTGAGGTCAGCAGCCCGGCCAACTGGCCGATGCGCGCCTGCAGGGTGCGGTAGTCGAAGCGGACCTTGTCGCCGTAGACGATCTCCTGCCGTGGACGCACTGCCAGAGGTGTCAGCAGCAGTTGCTTGATCAGCAGGGGGTAGGCATGAGGCTCGGCGGCGGGCGCGTCTGCGGCGGTGGCGAATGACATGTGATCTTCCTGATGGGGCGGCGCGTCAGCGGCCGGGGGGCGCGGGAATGGACAGCTGCTCGCGCAGCAGCGGCGCTTCCGCGCGTGGGCTCGGCTGGATGAGTGCATCCTGCGGCAGCGCTCGCGCTGGATCTTCAAGGTGTTCCCACACCTGGTCCATCGCCGCGAACAGGTAGGGCAGCAGCGGGACGTAGCGCTTCCGGTAGTCCGGGAAGGCCAGCAGCGAGTCGAAGTGCTGTGCCTTGTTCACCCGCCAATAGGCGATCTGCGCCCCGGCTTTGCGGGCAAGTGGCACGTAGCGATCACTGGTCATACTGATCGGTACCAGCCCGTCGTCCAGGCCATGGATGACCACGATCGGCAGGCCGCGACGCGGCGCCTTGGCAGTCGCTGCGGCGATGCCGGCGCGTACCCGTCGGGCGTCGGCGCTGTCACTCTCGCCAAGTGCGCGCAAGCAGCGCAGGCCACGCAGCGGATCAGCTGCCGCCCCGGTGGCATTGCCGTCCACCAGAACCACGCCGCTGCCCGGCGGGATGCCACTGCCCTCGCTCCACCAGGTTGCACGAACCTCGGCCGTGGCCGCGTGGGGTCTGCCGTCGGTGCCGGCGGCCGAGAAGCTGTACGCGCAGGGATGTTCGCCCGTGGCGTAGCGTCCATAGGCTGACGAGTAGGTCGCTGCGATGGCGCGCCACAGATCGAAACCGGTGGAGAATGCACCGGCGCGAAGTGCATCGGCGCTCAAACCCGCGTCGAGCAGCTGCTGCCGTGCCGACCGTGCCTGTGCTGCAGTGTCATCGCCTTGCACCAACCCAGCGGATTTCAGCGTGGCACATCGCTGGGTCCACCCTGGCACGGCCTGCGCCCGCATCGGCGGTTGTGGTAGATCGTCCTCCGTCAGCAGGGCGCAGGGCATCAGCAACGCGGCCTGGGTGACGAAGTCATACAACGCTGGTGCGCCGGCCACCGAGACATTGGGTTCGCCGGCCACCATTGCATCGAACCAGTCGCCTTCGATCTCCGCCGCGCGCAGCACGGCGCCACCGCCATTGGATACGCCCACGCCCAGCGTGCGTGTATTGGCCGCAGTGAACGGGGCCGATTGCGGATAGGCGCGGTCCAGCGCCTGCAGGCCGAACTGCAGCGCCTGCAGCAGATGGCGTCCCCAGTCTGCTTCCGGGTTGTCACCCGAATGGGCATGTTTGAAGGCGATTCCCTGCGCGGCTGTCGCACCCGCAGGAATGAAGGCCAACGCACCGTGGCTGGCTGGCGTGCCGTCCGCCTGGAAGCCGGCCTTGGCGTCCAGATCGTAGTAATCACTGCCGGCGCCCTTGTCGGTATAGGCGACCGCGCAGCCATGTGCCAGGCCCCAGCTGCCGGCAACCGCGATCGCGCCATGGATGCCACGCGAGCCGGAAGATGCCGCGACGACCAGGCAGCGCCGCGCGGCGTCGAAGCTGTCGGGCACCTGCACCAGCACGCGGTGGGGATGGCGCGCGCCGGGAACGCGCGCATAGGCGGAGAACTCGCGCCCGGGTACCGCCTGCAGGCTGCCGTAGACATCGCCAAAGCCGCCGCCGGGTGTCAGGTCGGCGATGCCGCGCCAGCTGCTCCAGATCGCACGACGCCGTGCTTCCTCGGCCGTGGGCTGGGCCGGGTTGGCAAACGCCGGCGCGGTGGCCGAGCGCAGGGCGTCGATGCCCAGGCCTGCGGTCAGCAGTTCGTCGCTGCCGCGATGCACGGTTTCCCGCCACTGCTCGAACACCGGAACAGCGGTAGTGGGGCGGGGCGGGGCGGCGTGGGTGCTGGAGATGCTGCCCAGAAGCAATGGCAGCACGGCGCACAGCAGCATGACGGGGCGGTGGATGTTCATTGCTCCACCCTAACCATCCGGGCGGCGCACGCCAGCGTACCTTGGTACCCGTGCCCAGGCGCAGGCGATTTGCTAACCTCGGCTGGACATGCCGACCCTGCTCATCGCCGATGACCACCCCTTGTTCCGCGCGGCGCTGCATCGCGCCGCTGAAGAAGCGGTGGCTGACCTGCAGATCAGCGAGGCCGATTCGCTGCACGGCGTGCTCGAAGCGATCGAGAACCAGCAGATCGATCTGATGCTGCTGGACCTGCACATGCCGGGCAACCACGGCCTGGCCGGACTGGCGACCATACGTGCGCTGCAACCGGGGCTGGCGATCATCATCGTTTCGGCCAATGAAGAGCCGCACGTGATCCGCCGCGCCATCGACCTGGGCGCAGCCGGGTACCTGCCCAAGAGCTCCGGCCTGACCGACCTGCAGTCCGCACTGCAGACCGTGCTGGAAGGTGAGCGCTGGATACCGGCGCTGCTGCGCGAGCCGGTGGCGCGGGTGGCGCCCTTCAGCAAGGACGCCGATCTTGCCGCGCGCTTGTCCAGCCTGTCCGCGCATCAGTACAAGGTGCTGAGCCTGGTGGCCGAAGGGCTGCTCAACAAGCAGATCGCCGACCGGCTGGGCGTGCAGTTGCGCACGGTCAAGGCACACATGACCCGCATCATGGGACGACTGGGCGTACGCAATCGCGCGCAGGCCATCCGCGTGCTGCACGAGATGGGGTTGACCGACCCATCCCGGCAGATCGAAGACGCGCAGGACGCCTGATCCTTCGTCAGGTCCTTTCCGTGCTGGCCGTTGCCAGCAGATGGTTGATCGCCCAGCGCAGCGCCAGCGGCTTGAACGGTTTGTTCAGCAGTGACAGGCCCACACTGCGCACCGCCTCGCGCGTGTCATTGCCGGTATCGGCGCTGAGGATCACCGTCGGCCGCGCGCCATGCACGGCGACGAGGCGCTTCCACAGTGCGACGCCGGTATCGCCCTCATCAAGGTGGTAGTCGAACAGCCACAGTGCCGCCTCATGTGCGGACGCGCCCAGCGCAGCGACATCACGCGCCGCGATGACATCGCAGCCCCAGGCAAGCAGCATCAGCCGCATTGCCTCCAGCGCCTCCGCATCGTTGTCGACCACCAGCACGCGGATGCCCTTGATGCTGCTGTTGCCAGCGGCGGGCTCAGTGCGTGGGGCCTCAGGCGGCGCTGCACGCGCCACGGTGATGGAGAAGGCCGAGCCGCGATCCAGTTCGCTTTGCAGTTCCAACGGTGCATGCAGCAGGTCGGCAATGCGGTGCGCGATGGTCAGGCCAAGACCGAGGCCCTGGCCATTGCTGCGGTCGCCACGGTGGAATTCCTCGAACACCACGGCTTGTTGCTCCGGCGCGATGCCGGGGCCGCTGTCATGCACGCCGATCGACAGTGCCTGGCCATGCCGGCGAACGCCCAGCAGTACGCCGCCACGGCGGGTGTAGCGGATGGCGTTGGCCAGGAAGTTCTGCAGTACGCGGCGCAGCAGCAACGGGTCGCTGTGCACCCACACGCGGGTGCGGACATGGCGGAACTGCAGGCCGCGCGCCGCGGCCAGCACCGCGAACTCCTGCGCAAGCGGCTCCAGCACGGTCGACAATGCGAACGGGCGCGGATCGGCCACCAGGCCACCGGCTTCCAGTCGCGAAATATCCAGCAGGCCCGACAGCAGATCGTCGGTGGAATCCAGCGCGCCGCGAATCTGGCGCAGGAAACTGTCCAGGAATTCCGATTCGATGTGCTGCGACATGGCGTCGGTCAACAGCTGCGCCGCATGCAGGGGCTGGATCAGGTCATGGCCGACCGCAGTCAGGAAGCGGGTCTTGGCCACGTTGGCGCGCTCGGCTTCATGCACGGCCTGTTCCAGCCGGGCGGTGCGGTCCTGCACGCGGCGCTCCAGGGTTTCGTTACTGCGCTTAAGCGCGTCCTCTGCCCGCCGGAACGCGGTGACATCGGTGAAGGTGGCCACGTAGCCACCACCGGGCATCGGGTTGCCTCGGATCTCAACGATGGTGTTGTCCGGGAAAATCCGCTCGGAAAGGTGCGGCGTGCCGCGCCGCATGTGCACCACCCGCCGCTGCAACGCCTTGTCGCGCGAGTCACCAGGGGTGTCGCCGATCTTCAGCTGTCCCAGTGCCCACGCCGTCAGGTTCGACACCGGTTGCCCCACCTGCAGCAGCTCCGGCGGGAACTTGAACAGCGCGGCGTAGCGGCTGTTCCAGGCCACCAGCTGCAGCTGCGCATCGACCACGCTGATGCCCTGGCTCATGTTTTCCAGGGCGGCCTCCAGCAGGCGCTGGTTGAAGCGCAGCACCTGGGTGGCTTCACCGACCGCGCGGGTAACAGCGTCCAGCGGCGCTGCGCCACCATCGCGTGCCGCCTCCACCAGCAGCCGCGCCATGCCTGCACCGACCACGGCGGTCAGTTCGCGCTCGATGGCAGTCACCCGGTCGTCGTCCAGCATCTGCCCGGCGTGCCCGTCCATCAGCTGGCGTGCCCGTTCCTGGCCGAGGAAGCGACCAGCCGTCTTGCGCAACGATGCAGCGGCCACCGCGTCGCGCTGCCGAGGCATCGGTGGACGCACCGCGCGCGACGCCAGCACCACGGTTACCAGGTTGACGGCCAGGCTGGCGCCCATGCTGATGGCGATATGGCCCGGCTGCATGCGCAGCGAGAACATCGCCAGCCAGTGCAGTCCGTCGGGACCGGCCGACGCCAGCGGGGCAGGAAGCACCATGGGCAGCAGCACCAGCCACAACCAGACCAGCGAGCCCAGTACGATGCCGGCGATGATGGCCGGGGAGGGCGTGCGCGGACGGTACACCGCCAGCAGCACCGCCGGTGCCAGCTGCGAGAGCGCGGTGAACGACATCAGGCCGAAATCGCTGAGCGCCTCGGTGCCGCTCATCGCACGGCTGTACAGCCACGACATCAGGAACACGGCGAGGATGCCGGCGCGCCGGAAGGCCAGCACCCGCGGTCGTAGATCCGCGCCGGTGTTGAAGCCATTGACGCCGCTCAGCAGGCGCGAGCCCACACCGTGGTTGCCGAGCATGATCGACAGGGTCAGCCCGGACAGGATCATCATGCCGGTGGCGGCACTCAGACTGCCCAGGTATGCCAGCAGTGCCAGCAGGTGATGGCCGCGCTCCTGCGGCAGGGCCAGCACGTACAGATCCGGCGTCATCGAGGGCGGCAGCTGCGCGGCACCGGCCAGTGCCATCGGCACCGACGGCAGGCCGATCAACAGCAGGTAGACCGGGAACAGCCAGCGCGCCGTCTTCAGGTCCGACGACTGGCGCAGCTCGACCACGCCCACATGGAACTGATGGGGCAGGGTAAACGCGGCCATGGCACCGAGCGCCACCATGGTCAGGTAATCCGGCACCACCGCCGGCGGCGGCAGGTGCGCCATCTTCTCAAGCAGCGGCGTGCCGGCCTTGTGCACCGATAGCGCGGCATACAGGCCAATGGCCAGCAGTGCCGTCAGCTTCAACAGCGATTCCAGGCCAAGCGCGACCACGATGCCGCGGTTGTGTTCGGTCGCCGACGCCTTGCGTGCGCCGAACAGGGTGGTGAACGCCGCCATCGTCAGCGCGAACCAGAACGACACGTCCAGCTGCCAGCCAACGGGTGCGAACTGATCACCGAGCAGGGCGGCAAGGCCCTGGCTGACCGCTTTGAGCTGCAGCGCGATGTAGGGAATGATGCCGAACAGCGCGACCAGGGTGATGGTGATGCCCAGCCCTTGGTCGGCACGCAGTCGCGCGACCACCAGGTCGGCGATGGTGGCGCTGTTGTGCTGCTTGGCCAGCCGCCCCAGCCGCACCAAGAACGGCAGGCCGAAGGCAAAAATGAGGGCCATGCCGATCAGTGTCGGCGGAATCGGGAAGCCCCATTGCACGCCCTGCGAGGCAGCCCCGTAGTAGGTCCACGCCGTGCAGTGCACGCCCAGTGACAGCGCGTAGATGGCTGGCCATACCTTCGACAGCCGATGCCCCTGGCGTTCCCCCCACAGGGCGACGCCGAACAGCAGCACGGTCCACGCGATGCAGGCGAACAGGACGATGGAGGGCGTCAACATCGCTCCAGTGTAGAGAGAACCGCGGCCGGCGGGCAGCCGGCCCGCCCCGCGCGGGAGGACGGTGCGGCGCTAGTCGGCGAGCACGATCAGCGACAACTGTTCGGCGACCACGGCTGTCTCGCCGGCGGGAACCACTTCCACGGTCTTGTGCTGGGTCAGCAGCCACTGCCCGGACCTGCGCGCTTCCAAGGACATCAGCTGCGAGCGCACCCGTACCTCGGAACCGCTCGGCACCGGCGCCAGGAAGCGGACCTTGTTCAAGCCGTAGTTCAGTACGTGGGCGATGCCGGCAAAACCGGCCAGGGCCACCACGTCGTCCTCTACGGTAAGCGAGAGCAGAAGGAACCCATGGGCGATGGTCTGCCCGCCCGGCAGGCCGGTCCGTGCGCGGGCGGGATCGGTGTGGATCCAGTTGTGGTCACCGGTGGCCTCGGCGAAAGCATTGATGCGCGACTGCGCGATGCGCGTGCTGCCGCTCAGTCGCTCGCTTGCCGCCCATTGGTGCAGGGCCTGCAGGGCGGCAGGCAGCGCACCCCTCGACACGCCGGAACTTATCGCACGCGATCCAGCAATGCCAGGATCGCGTCACGCGCCTCGGGCTCGGACAGCATCGGCGCATGACCCACCTCCGGTACTTCAACGAGGCGGGCGTTGGGCGACGTGGCGGCCATCTGCTGCGCGACATCGGCAGGCAGGATGTCCGACAACGCTCCGCGGACCACCAGCACCGGCACGCGTGCGGTCAGCCCACGCACCGCACGCCACAGCACCGGGCGCAGCAGCCACAGCAGCCACGGCCGCGTGGTGCGGATCACTGCCGGGTCGTAGTCCAGTTCCAGCAGGCCATCGCTGCGCTGGCGGAACGTGCGTACGGCCATCGCCCGCCAGTCGTCGACGGTGAAGCGCGGAAACGCGGCCTTGCCGATGGATTCCACATAGGTCGTGGCCTGTGCCAGGTCCATCGGTGGCACGGGCTTGCCGGCGTACTTGCCGATCCGCGCCAGTGCTTCGCGCGGCACCTTGGGGCCGGCATCGTTCAGAACTGCTGCGGCGATCAGCCCGGGCGCACGCGAGGCCAGGGTGATGGTGACCAGCACCCCCAGCGAGGTGCCGACGAATACCGCCTTGTCGATGTTCTGTGACCGCAGCAGCGCCACCATGTCGTCGGCATAGGTGCGCGGGTTGTAGCTGGACGGGTCCGATGCGCGTTCCGAACCTGCGCGTCCACGCAGGTCAACTGCGATCACCCGCCAGCCGACGGCGGTCAACGATTGCGCAAGGGCATCGAAGTCGGCGCCATTGCGGCTCAGGCCGGGGATGCAGACCACGGTGCCGCGCGCCGGCTCCGCGCCTGCAGGTGCATGGTCACGCGCATGCAGGCGCAGGCCATCGTCACTTTTCCAGTACAGATCATCGTAAGACGGTGTCATGCAGGAGCTTCCTAGAAATCGTAACGGACGCTGAGGCTATATTGGCGCGGCGGCCCATAGAAACCAATCAGCGTGCCGACCGCCGGAATGTTGTAACCGGTGGTGCGGTACTCCTTGTCGGCCAGGTTGGTGCCCTGCAGCGAGAAGGTCCAGGCGTCGTCAAGCTTCCAGGTCACGCCGGCATTGACCAGCCCGTAGCCGTCCTGGCGGATCACCGGGCTCAGATCGGTGGTCGGCCACACTTCACTCTGGTAGCTGTAGCTCACCCGTGCGGACAGGTTGCTGCCATTGGCCAGGTCGGTGTGGTACTCCACGTTCAACGCGCCCGAGAAGTCCGGTGCGTTGGTGAACTTCATCTGCTTGGCCACGTTGACGCCGCGGTCCAAGTACTCGTCATACTTGGCATCCAGCCAGGCCAGGTTGCCGGAGATCAGCCAGTGCTGGCTGGGCAGGTACTGGTACTCGATTTCCAGGCCGTTGATGGTGCCGGCGCCAGCATTGGTGAAATCGCCGAAGAAGGCATCGTCGATACCGTCGCCGTTGGTATCGATGCCGGTGAACACCGACAGCTGGATGTCCTTGTACTTGTTGTGGAACGCCGACAGGTTCAGGAACAGGCGCTGGTCGAGGAAGGCCATCTTGCTGCCGATCTCGAAGCTGTCGACCGTCTCGTCATCGAACGGCTCGGCCGAGCGTGGCACGGCAACGGCATTGGCGCGGATGTTGTAGCCGCCGGACTTGAAGCCACGCGTAGCCAGGCCGTAGACCATGATGTCCGGGGTGATCTGGTAATCCAGCGACACCTTGGGCGAGACGTTCTTGAAATTGGTCTTCTTGTCGAAATCGGCGGCGACCGCGATCGGACGGGTGAACGTCGCATCGGAGTAGAAGCGGTTGAGCACGATCGCGCGCTTGTCCTCGTCGGTGTAGCGGGCGCCGACGTCCAGCTTCAGCTTGCTGGTCAGGTCGAACGTCCAATCGGCATACAGCGCGATGCTGTCGGTGAGCACCTTGCCACGGGTGTCGCCGAACTGCAGGTTGAAGAAGTTGTTGCGGATCTGTCCACCGGCCTCGCCACTGAACTGGTACAGGCCCACCACGCCGCGCACGCGGCCGCCGGCATCGTAGTTCAGCTGCACCTCGTTGCTGACCTGGTCGTCATGGTAAGTGCCACCTACATCGGCCAGCTTGACCGGCGTGCTGTCGAAGTCGATGTTCGCGTCGCTGTCCGACTCGCGCTTGGCCACCACGTACTTCAATGCAACGTCTTCGCTGGGCCGCCAGTTCACCGTGGCCGAGGCGCCCTTGGTCTCCACGCTGTTGAGGTTGCGCATGCCCGAGCGGATGTCGTAGCGGTCATCCATCGGCGGGTAGGCGCGCACGAACGGGTTGGGTGCCAGCATCTTCGAGCCACGCATGCCGGACTGGTCATCGATCCAGTCCAATGCGAACTGCACGTCGAAGTCGTCGCCCGCATACGCACCCAGGTTGAAGCGTGCAGCATTGATCTGCTTGTCACTGACCGGCTGGTTGGTGAAGGTGTTCTCGCCGAAGCCGTCACGATTCATGCTGGCCACCGCCACGCGCGCGCGCAGGCCGCTGTCGGCCCCGCCGATCGGGCCGCCGATCGCCGCCTTGGCGTCCAACTGGCTGTAGTTGCCCACGGTGATCTGGGCGAAGCCTTCGGTCTGGGTGGGCAGGCCGCGCGAGATGTACTTGATGGCACCGCCAATGGTGTTCTTGCCGTACAGCGTGCCCTGCGGACCGCGCAGCACCTCGATGCGCGAGACATCGAACACGTCCAGCAACGCGCCCTGCGGACGGGCGATGTAGACGTCGTCCAGGTAGATGCCCACGCCCGGGTCAGCGCCCCAGGTAGGGTCGGACTGGCCGATGCCGCGGATGTAGGCGGTGACCGTGCTGCTGGCGCCGCGCGCCGCGTAGATGGTCAGGTTGGGGACCTGTCCATCAAGGTCGCTGATGTCCTGGACGTTCATCTTGTCCAGGGCTTCGGACGTAAAGGCGGTGACGGCAACCGGCACCTCCTGCAGGGTCTCCTCGCGCTTGCGTGCGGTCACCGTGATGCTGTCCAGGTTGGTGGCCGAAGCGGTGCGGCCGGCTGCCGGCGCGCCCTGCGGTGCGTCCTGCGCCAGAACCGGCCCGGTGGCCAGCAGTGTGCCGATCATCAGGCTCAAGCAATTCCGTTTCATTCGGTCCTCCCCCAAGGCATGTACGCGGCGAATGGCCCATTGCCACCCATGGACGCTAGGCTAGCGGCGCGGTTGCGCACCGGCGAGTGGACCTAGGTCCAGTCGGCAGCGGTCGCCAGATCCGGATACTGGGCGCGTCCCCACCCGGAAGCGCCGTATGTCGTTACTGATCGTACTTGCAGCGCTGGCCTTCCTCATCCTGGTGGCCTACCGCGGTTACAGCGTGATCCTGTTCGCGCCCATCGCCGCGCTTGGCGCAGTGCTGCTCACCGATCCCTCGCTGGTGGCACCGATGTTCACCGGCTTGTTCATGGACAAGATGGTTGGCTTCCTCAAGCTCTACTTTCCGGTGTTCCTGCTGGGCGCGGTGTTCGGCAAGCTGATCGAACTGTCCGGCTTCTCCCGCTCGATCGTGGGTGCGGCGATCCGCTTGTTCGGACCGCAGCGGGCGATGCTGTCGATCGTGCTGGTGTCGGGCCTGCTCACCTACGGCGGCGTGTCATTGTTCGTGGTGGTGTTCGCGGTCTATCCGTTCGCGGCCGAGATGTTCCGCCAGAGCAACATCCCCAAGCGCCTGATTCCGGCCACGCTGGGGGTGGGCGGCTTCAGCTTCACCATGGACGCATTGCCGGGCACGCCGCAGATCCAGAACATCATCCCGACCACGTTCTTCGGCACCGATACCTGGGCGGCTCCGGTGCTGGGTACGCTGGGCAGTGTGTTCGTGCTTGCGGTGGGCATGGCCTACCTGGAGTGGCGCCGTCGCGCGGCGGTGCGCAGTGGCGAGGGCTACGGAGACCCGGCCACCCTGGTGAACGAGCCGGCACCGTTCGCAGGCACGCATCTGGCCCACGCGGGCGTTGCCGTGCTGCCGCTGCTGCTGGTGTTTGTGTCCAACAAGCTGTTCACCCTGGGCATACCGCACTGGTACGGTGCAGAGCACAGCTTCGTGCCGTCGATCATGGGCAGCGCCGCGCCGGTGGTGCAGGGCGTGGCGAAGATCACCGCAATCTGGGCCGTGCTGGGGGCGCTGCTGGTTGGCATCCTGTCGGTGCTGGCGCTGGCCTGGCGCCCGGTGGTCACCCAGTTTGCCGAAGGCACCAAGGCGGCGATCGGTGGTGCCGTGCTGGCAGCCATGAACACCGCCTCGGAATATGGCTTCGGCGCGGTCATCGCCGCGTTGCCCGGCTTCATGGTGGTGGCCAACGCGCTGGGGGCGATCAAGGACCCCCTGCTGCATGAAGCGGTCACCGTAACCGGTCTTGCCGGCGTCACCGGCTCTGCATCGGGCGGCATGAGCATCGCCCTGGCGGCGATGTCGGAGACCTTCATCGCCAACGCGCAGGCTGCCGGCATCCCGATGGAGGTGCTGCATCGTGTCGCCGCGATGGCATCGGGCGGCATGGACAGCCTGCCGCACAACGGTGCGGTCATCACCCTGCTGATGGTCACCGGGCTGACCCATCGGCAGGCCTACAAGGACATTTTCGCAGTGACCATCATCAAGACCCTCGCGGTGTTCGTGGTGATCGGCATCTACTACGCCACCGGCTGGGTTTGACAGCGGCGTCGCAGCACCCTCTGGAAGGTCGGTCCACGAGGATTTCCGGTACCACTTCATCCACGACTCACGCATGAGGATCTGGTCATGAAATCTGGAATCGATTCAATCAAGGCGCTGATGCTGATGCTGCTGTGCGCCTGGCTGGCCACCACGGGCGCCGCCTCTGCGGCAGACCCACCCGGGCATTGGGATGTTGGCCTGTACGGCAACCTGTTCGGTGCCCGCGAGTACCAGGTGTGGGTACCGGCCGGCTACGACGAAACGCAGCCACTGCCCCTGTTGCTGGTGCTGCACGGCTGCGTGACCGGGCCGAACCTGATGGGCGAGGCCTCCGGCTTCAACGAGGTGGCCGACACCGAAGGCTTCATCGTGGTCTACCCGCGGCAGAACGTAACCTCCAACCCCGCACGCTGCTGGAACTGGCAGCTGCCGATCAACCAGGCGCGCGACAGTGGCGAAGCCTCCATCCTGGCCGGCATCGTGGACAAGGTGAAAGCGGGCTACAGCATCGATCCGCACCGGGTGTACGTCACCGGCATTTCCGCCGGCGGGGCGATGACTTCGATCATGTTGGCCTGCTATTCGGATGTGTTCGCGGCGGGCGCGATCCATTCCGGCGGCATGTACAAGGGCGCGACCACGATCTCCGGCAGCGCCTATGCGCTGTTGGCCGGCAGCATCTACTCACCGGACAGCAACGGGCGCCTGGCCTGGCAGTGCTCGGGCTCGCCGTCGCCGCGGCCGATCCCGGTGCTGGTCTTCCATGGCACCGCCGACGCCACGGTGAACCCGATCAACGGGCAGCAGGCCGTGCGCCAGTTCCTGCAGACCAACGACCTGGCTGACGATGGCGTGGACAACGACTCGGTGAAGTACGTGCCGACCAGCACCTTCCACGGCCAGGTGCAGGGTGGGCGTGCCTACACGGTTGACTCTTACACCTATGGCGGCAGGACGCTGGTGCAGCATTACGTGGTGCAGGGGATGGGGCATGCCTGGAGCGGCAGCCAGTCCGGTTTGCCGTTCACCGATCCCAAGGGGCCCGATGCCACGTTGATTACCTGGCTGTTCCTGAAGGATCAGCAGCGCTGAGTGTGGGGGCACAGGAGCAGGGGAGGCGGCGCCAGTGTGGGAGCGGTGGGCTCCCGCACTGGCGCGCGGCCTTTGCCTCATCCATCCAAGCGTGTGCGCCCGCATGCGCACTCGTGCTCAGCCGCGGGCCAGAAGCTCGTCGCGGATGATCTGTGCACCTGCGCTGAGCGCGCGCAGCTTGCCTCGTGCTACGTCACGCGACAGCGGCGCCATGCCGCAGTTGGTGCTGGGGTAGAGCTTGTCAGCATCCACGAACTGCAGGGCCTTGCGCAGCGTGTTGGCCACTTCTTCCGGCGTTTCGACCGTGCTGGACGCCACATCGATGGCACCAACCATTACCTTCTTGCCGCGCACCAGCTCGATCAGGTCAATCGGCACGTGCGAGTTGTGGCATTCCAGCGAGATGATGTCGATGCTGGACGTCTGCAGCTTCGGGAACGATTCTTCATACTGGCGCCATTCCGAACCCAGCGTCTGCTTCCAGTCGGTGTTGGCCTTGATGCCGTAGCCATAGCAGATATGCACCGCGGTTTCGCATTTGAGCCCTTCGACCGCGCGCTCCAGTGCAGCGACACCCCAATCGTTCACTTCGTCGAAGAACACATTGAAGGCCGGTTCGTCGAACTGGATGATGTCGACGCCGGCCGCCTCCAGTTCCCTGGCTTCCTGGTTGAGGATCCCGGCGAACTCCCAGGCCAGCTTTTCGCGGCTCTTGTAGTGCGCATCGTAGAGCGTGTCGATCATGGTCATCGGGCCCGGCAGCGCCCACTTGATCGGCTGCGTGGTGTGCCTGCGCAGGAACTTCGCATCTTCCACAAACACCGGCTTCGGGCGGCTGACAGCGCTCACCACGGTGGGCACACTGGCGTCGTAGCGGTCGCGGATGCGGACGGTTTCACGCTTCTGGAAATCGACGCCACTGAGGTGTTCGATGAAGGTGGTGACGAAATGCTGCCGTGTCTGTTCGCCGTCACTGACGATGTCAATGCCGGCGTGCTGCTGTTCCTGCAGGGACAGGCGCAGGGCATCCTGCTTGCCTTCAATCAGGCCGTCATCCTGCAGCTTCCAGGGCGACCAGAGCTTTTCGGGCTCGGCCAGCCAGGAGGGCTTGGGCAGGCTGCCTGCGGTGGAGGTGGGGAGCAGTTTCTTCGTCGACATTGCGTCTTGTGTCCTGAGGGGCGAATGGAAAAGCGGTGGATCAGCGGGCGGCCCACTGCTCAAGTACGGCGCGGTACGGCTTGATGAAGTGTTCTTCGGTGAACCGGCCTTGCTTGACGGCCAGCTGGCTGCGCTCTTCGCGGTCGTAGACGATGCGGGTGGACGAATAGTCCTGGTGCTTCAGGCTGGGCTGGTAGACCTTGCCCGCTACGGAATTGGCGTTGTAGATCTCGGGGCGGTAGATCTTCTGGAAGGCCTCCATCGTGCTGATGGTGCCGATCAGTTCCAGGTTCGAGTAGTCGCCCAGCAGGTCACCCTGGAAGTAGAACGCCAGTGGCGCGACGCTGCCTGGCGGCATGAAGTAGCGCACCTGCAGCCCCATCTTGTCAAAGTACTGGTCGGTGGGGGAGAACTCGCCTTGCCGATACTCGACGCCCAGGATGGGATGGTGGTTCTCGGTGCGATGGTAGGTCTTGCTGCTGGACACGCTGATGCAGATCACCGGCGGCTTGCTGAAGTGCGCACGGTAGGCGTCGGACGCCAGGAAGTGCTTGAACAGCTTGCCATGAAGATCGCCGAAGTCTTCGGGAATGCCGAAGGTGGCCTTGCCTTCGTTGCTGGCGGGCAGCACGACGCTGAAATCGTAGTCGCGGACGTAGGAGGAGAAATTGTTGCCGACGATGCCTTCCGTGCGCACGCCGGTACGCGTGTCGACGATGGTCGGCCGCAGTACCTCGATCAACGGGAACGTATCGCTGCCGTCGCTGCCATCGATGTGCATCTCCACCGAGATGATGTCCAGCTCGACCGCGTAGCGATCCGCGCTGGGGTTGTCCCAGTGCGCCAGATCGTTGAAGCGGTTGTTGATCATGCCGAGCGTGTTGCGCAGGTTTTCCTGGCGGGATTCGCCGCGGGCCAGGTTGGCGAAGTTGGTGGTGATTCGCGTGCCGTCAGCGGGCTGGTAGTCCTCGTTGAAAGGAATACGGGTGATGCTGAAGGTGAAGTTCTCGGTCGTCATGGGCGGCGTTCCGGGTTGCGGGGGTGACATCCGAATGCAGGTCGCTGGCATTCGGCATTCAGAGGACTGCAGCGGCCTCGGTAACGGCAGGTGCTGCACGATGGGAGAGGGCAAGCAGGGGCATCGCTCGCTGCACCGCCAGCCGCGCCCGCTGCATCAGGGCCTCGTTCTGCACGCAGCCGTCTGCGAAATCCTTGTCGGTTGCGTAGACACCCAAGGGCAGGGTTCGCGCCTGGAAGAAGCTGAAAAGCGGTCGCAGCTGGTGGTCGATCACCAGCGCGTGGCGTTCGCTGCCGCCAGTGGCGGCCAGCAGGATCGGGGTATCGACCAGCGCGTCCTGGTCGATGAAATCGAAGAAGTGCTTGAACAGGCCGGTGTACGAACCGCGGTAGACCGGCGTAACCACCACCAGCACATCGGCACGCTCGACAGCGGCCAACTGCCGCTCCACGGTTTCGGGCAACTGCGAGCGCCGGAGCGCACCGGCCAGTTGTGGCGCCAGTTCACCCAGTTCAATCAGGTGCTGATCGCAGGGGACGCCTTCGCCGATCAGGTCCAGCAGGTGCTCGGCCAGGGTCGCGGCCCTTGAGGGGCGCTGCAGCCCGCCGGAAACGGCGACGATACGGAGGGGGCGGGTCATCTCTTCGCTTCAGCAGGGGAGGGGCTGCTTCGGGGTGACCTGCAGGGGCGCAGTCCTGCGTGCCGGCTGGGTAGCCGCGCTGGCAGGGATCCGAAGGCATGAGCCGATGCTAGCCAGCCCTTCCCATGACGTAAAATGGTATTACTTCACCAATCCATGAGTGAGATTCATCGTCATGTTGGAGCGGATCCATCTCAGCATCGTGCAGCAGGTCGAACAGCAAGGCTCGCTGACTGCCGCCGCCGGTGTGCTGAACCTGACCCAATCGGCCCTGAGCCACAGCATGAAGAAGCTGGAGCAGCAGTTGGGTACCAACGTCTGGCTGCGCGAAGGCCGCAGCCTGCGCCTGACCCAGGCGGGCCAGTACCTGCTGGCGGTGGCCAACCGGGTGCTGCCGCAGCTGGACCTGGCCGAGGAACGTCTGGGCCAGTTCGCGCAGGGCGAGCGTGGCGCGCTGCGCATCGGCATGGAATGCCACCCCTGCTACCAGTGGCTGCTGAAGATCGTCTCGCCCTATCTGGCCAGCTGGCCCGACGTCGATGTGGACGTCAAGCAGAAGTTCCAGTTCGGCGGCATCGGCGCCCTGTTCGGCTATGAAATCGACCTGCTGGTCACGCCCGACCCGCTGTTGAAGCCGGGCCTGAAGTTCGTCCCCGTCTTCGATTACGAGCAGGTGCTGGTGGTGGCCAAGGGCCACGCGCTGGCGTCGGTCGAGCACGTCAAGCCCCGCCAGCTCAGCCAGGAAGTACTCATCAGCTATCCGGTGCCGTTCGAGCGGCTGGATATCTACAACCAGTTCCTGCTGCCTGCCGGTGTCACGCCCCGGCGCCACAAGGCCATCGAAACCACCGACATCATGATGCAGATGGTGGCCAGCGGTCGCGGCGTGGCCGCCATGCCACGTTGGCTGGTGGAGGAATATGCAGCCCGCATGGACGTGGTACCGGTGCGTCTGGGTGCGAAAGGCATTCCCAAGCAGATCTACCTGGGCGCGCGTGAGGCCGATACCGGTATCGATTACCTGCAGGCGTTTGTCGAACTGGCACGGAACAGCTCCACAAGCGCCGGCAACCTGCGTGGAGCCGGCTGATGTCAGCAGGCGTTGGCCGCATGGAGCCACCGGCGCAGACCTTCGTCAACGCCTTTTCATTGGAAGTCAGTGCCAAGGCCATGCCTGCGCTGCGCGCCGAAGCCGCCCGCATTGCACGGGGGACGACGATCTCCATTCCCTACCTGCCGAGCGAGGACGATGCTGCGCGACTGGCGGCGGCACGCAGGGTGCGCGAACTGGGGTTCGAGCCGATGCCGCACCTTTCCGCACGCCGCATCGGCTCGCGGGCGGCGCTTGAGCACTTCATCGAGCGTGCCGTCATCGACGCCGGCATTGAGCGCTGTTTCGTGATCGCAGGCGATCTTGCCACGCCTGCCGGGCCGTTCGCCGACAGCACATCGATCATCGAGAGCGGCATTCTCGAGCGCGCCGGCATCAAGGTCGTGGGGGTGGGCGGGCATCCGCAAGGCCATCCGGTGATGACCAGCGCCGAGAGGTGGCGCGTGCTTGAAAACAAGTGCCAGCGTATCGAAGAGCGAGGCATGGCACCGCTGGTCATCACCCAGTTCGCATTCGACGCCGATATCGTTCTGGCCTGGTTGAATGAACTGCGCGCCCGTGGCATCACCCATCCGGTGCTGGTGGGCGTTCCCGGGCCGGCCAGCATCGCGCGGCTTGTACGCTATGCGGCCATGTGCGGCGTCGCTGCAAGCACCTCGATGCTGTCCCGCTACGGCATCTCCATCGGCCGCCTGCTGGGAAGAGCCGGGCCAGACGTGTTCGTGGATCGCTTGGTAGAGGGCTTGACCGAAGCCCATGGGCAGGTCAGCCCGCATCTGTTTCCCTTCGGCGGTATCGCACCGACCATGGAGTGGGTGGAGCACTACCGGATGCGTGCAGGCGATGCGCACACGACCCGCTCACCTGTTGCCGATGAACCGTCATGACACGCATGGGCCTGTCATGGTCGATCACTGCACTCCTCACCCAGCCATTGGCAGAACGCCTGCACATCGGGGCGGTCCTGAGCCATCTCCCGACGGATCAACCAGAATGCGTAACGGTTCTCCAGCTCCAGGCTGAAGGGTTTCACCAGCCTGCCTTGGCGGAGATCGTCTTCCACCAGCGGCGCCACGCCGAGCGCCACGCCATGGCCGGCCACCGCCGCTTCCTGCGCAAGATAGATGCTGGGGAAGACCGGCCCAGCGCTTGCGTTGACGTTGATGGCGCCGGCGGCCTCCAGCCAGTGTGACCACGCCGGCACGCCGGGGCGGTCCGTGGCACTTTCATCGTGCAACAACGTGCAGTGGTGCAGATCATCAGACCGCTGCAGCCGGCCAGCAGTGCCGGCCAGCAGCGCGGGCGAGCACACAGGGAATACCGGCGCCTTCAACAGCAGCTCAGCACGCACGCCGGTGTAGTTGCCTGCACCGTAGCGGATGCCGACATCGAATCCTCCGCGCAGAAAGTCGGCGTGTTCATTGCCGGTGTCGATGCGCACCCGGACATCGGGGTGCGCATGGTGAAAGCGATGCAGCCTTGGGGCCAGCCATTTCGCGGCGAACGACTCCATGGTTGTCACCCGCAGCTCGTGTGGTGCGCGCGTCCTGGCGCGCTCCAACGCCAGGTCCAGCTGCCCAAGTAGATCGCCGACCGTTGTTGCCAGCGCCGCGCCGTCTGATGTGAGCGCCACGGCGCGGTGATTGCGCTGGAACAGGCTTACGCCCAGATAGGCCTCGAGGTGTTTGACCTGATGGCTGACCGCAGCCGGGGTGACGAACAGTTCGCGCGCCGCCTGATTGAAGCTGAGGTGGCGGGCAGCCGCTTCGAACGTGCGCAGCGCATTCAGTGGGGCAGTGGGGCGGGGTTTCACGGGCACCATCCAAAGCAGGGGCCCTGTCATCGTAGCGCATGAATTTTTCTAACGCGAAGCGTAGAACTACTCGTTTGCCGGGTGCCGCATGAGCTGGTGATGATGCCGATCCTCCCACCCGGAAAGCCCACCATGCGTATTCAGGAGCTTGCCCCAGATGTGCTGATGTTCGTCGGTGACCAGGTTGAATCGGTCGCTACCGCCTTCGTCAACGGAGACCAGGTGCTGCTGGTGGACGCGTTGGGCAGCGAGGAGGATGCCGCCTGGTTGCGTGACGTGCTGTACGGGCAGATGGGCAAGAGGGTGCGATTGGTTGCCGCCACCCATTTCATGAGCGACCACATCTGTGGCATGACGCTGTTTCCGGAGGCGCTGACCCTGGCGCACCGCCATCACCGGCATGCCTTTCTTTCGCAGAACCAACCGGTGGCATCACGCTACCGCGATCCCGATATCGTGTTCGACAATCTCGCCATGCGCTGGGGGCGCCACCAGCTGCGCTTCCTGTACAACCCCGGCAAGACGATGGACCACATGAGCGTGGATGTGCCGAGCGCCGATCTGGTCTGCGTGGGCGACAACATCGTCGGCAACATCGTCTATCTCTCCCGGTCGGACCCGGCGCTGCAGCGCGCCGCCATCGGCCGTATCCAGCAGTTCGGGCGCAGCAGGGTGGTCGGCGGGCATATCGGGGTCTTCGATGCGGCGGTGCTGGGCAATGCACTCCACTACCTGCAGCGGATGCAGGAGATCGTCGTGGATATCCGGCTGCGAACTGCGCCGACGGAAACCACAGCGCTGATGGCAGCCATCAGACTGGAGGATTGCATCGCGTCGGGGGTAACGCCGACGGCATTCGAACGAGAATGGCATGGACACAATCTCACGGCGATCGTCGCGCAGTCGATCTTCTCCCTGGATGCTGCGCTGGCAGCAAGGGAGCAGGCCGCATGAAACACGATTCCTTCAACGCGCCGGCGCTGGGCAGTCGCAGACGCTTCCTTGCCAGTTGCGCCGGTGTGGCCGCTGCTGCGCTGGTCCCTGCCGGCGCCGCAGCGCCACCGGCGGCGATGCGCAGCCTGCGCGCCCAGCGATTGGCGTGGGCCGGGGTGCGGCTGCAATTGCCGGAGAGCACGCTGCTGATTGATCCGCTGGTGAATCCCGCAACGTGGGGCAAGGCGTTGCCGGACCGGCTGGTGCCGGTGAACGATGTGCCGGGCGAAAGCCACGTGCTTGTCACCCACACCCACTCCGATCACTTCGATGCAGATGCGGTTGCGGCGGCGCTCAGCAAAGGGGGAACACTCGCATATCCAGCCGGCCTGCAGCCCATGCCGCTACCCGCAGCCGCACGTGCACGGCCGAGCGCGCTGTGGGAGCCCCAATTGCTGGGCGACTTCACTGCAACGCCGGTACCGGCATCGGACGGCTACGGCGATACGCAGGTTTCCTGGGTGGTAACAGCGGGCGGCCGACGCATCTTCCATGGCGGCGACACCCAATGGCACGGCCATTGGTGGCGTATCGGGCGCCAGTTCGGACCGTTCGATGCGGCCTTCCTCCCCATTAATGGCGCCACGTTCGGCTGGCGCGAGCCCGTAAGTGGCCAGCCTGGCGTACTGACGCCGGAGCAAGCGGTGGCAGCGGCGGCAATCCTCGGCGCACGCACGCTGGTGCCTATTCACTATGGCATCAGCGGAATGGACAACTATGCGGAAGTGGACGACCCGCTTGGGCGGCTTCGCAAGGCAGCCGGTGACCGTGCCGTGCCCGTGCAGGTCGTCGAGCCGGGCGCGTGGCTGACATGGCCGGCGTAGTCCCGTATCCGCGCGTGAATCCTTCCTGGCCCTGGGAGAACCCATGAATCGAGCACACTGCATTGCAACCGCCATCGCGTTTTCTTCTTTTTCCATGGCCGCCCTGGCGGCGGAAACCACCAGCCCCAAACGCCCCTCGGTCGAGCAGCTGCAGAAGGTGATCGTCAGCACCTCGCCGCAGACCCGCGTGGATGCTCCCGACAAAGAACGCATCACGGCGCGGCGGATCGATATCGTCGACGAGAACGGAGTGATCCGGATGACGCTCTCGGGCCAGACGCCACCGCCCATCATCGATGGCATCCAGTACAAGCGAGCCTTCAATGTGGCGGGCATTGTGCTGTACGACCACAAGGGCAGCGAGCGCGGTGGCTTTGGAACCGCAGACGTGGAGGGCGGCATGGCCGTACTGGCGCTTGACCACCCGGCCATGGATGCAATTGGCTGGCGTGTGTCGCCCGACGGCGACGTTCGGTTCTCGATCAACCAGGCGCCGCCGCTGATTCGCGAGCCGCGGCTGGACAATCGCCTGATTCCGGGGGTGCAGACGCCAACACGCATCGAGATGGCGGTGGCTGCCGATGGCACCCCTGCCATCGCGCTGAACGATCAACAGGACCGCGCCAGGCTGCGCCTGACCGTAACGCCGGAAGGCTACGGGGCCCTCGAGTTCCTGGACGCGCAGGGCAGGGTGATCCATACCCTGGCGCCCGAAGCCCATCGGCAGTGATGGCAGGTTGTCACTGACGCAGCAATCGCCCAACTACCATGGAGCCGGCATGGACACTGAAATACGGCAGCTCGAAGAGGCGCTGCGCATCGCGATGCTCACCAGCGACGTGGCCGCGCTGGATGGCCTGATTGCAGACGCCCTGATCTTTTTGGGGCCTTCGGGCGAAGTGTTTGGCAAGCAGGATGATCTGGCCCTGCATCGTTCAGGGCGCCAGAAGCTGAGCATGGCCGAATGGCAATCGGTGGAGATTGCCCTGCATGATCAAACCGCTGTTGCACTCACCACTGCGGCCCTGGCCGGAACCTTCGATGGCGCAGCCTTCTCTGGCCGCTTCAGATACTGCCGCTTCTGGGGGAAGACGGCCGGTGTCTGGCAAGTGCTGGGCGGCTCGGTTGTCGCTCTGCCCGCAGCAATGGAGACAATCGCCTAGACAGCTGCGGTGGCTCATGGCCCGGGGTGGACGTTGTTCTCCGCATCCTCCATTCCCGGGCTGACCCGGCGGCCGATGTCCTTCAGCCTTGCCAGCTGGTCGACCATCGACGGTGCATCGTCCAGGCTGCCGACAAAGGTCCACAGGTAGGTAATCACCGCATAGACGTGGCCAGGGGTCACGCCATCGGTCGTGGCGAGGCGGCCGATGGTCAAGGCAAACAGCACCGCAGCAGCCGCACCGACCACCACGAAGGCACCAGCCTCGCGATCGGACAGCAGGATGCGCAGTCGCGACAGGGTGCGGTAGTGGCGGCGCAGTACCGACGGGCCGACCCGGTCGACCAGCCGGATTTCATGCTCCAGCCGGTTGTTCAGGCGGCCGTGCAACTGCTCGTTGCGGCGAGCGAACGAGGGCAGCAACACCAGCGCACCGAGCAGGGCGATGAGGCTGGCGGCCCCAACCAGGGGTTCGATTGCCAGCAGCATCGCCGCCGCGCCGAACATGGAAACGAGCGCAGTGGCGATGATCGGCACGTGCTTCTCGAAGAAGTCGACGAACTCGCGGGCCAGTACCACCCGCGCCGCCGAGGTGGAGGTAGCCTGGCCCTGGCGCCGCTGCGCCTGCACCACGTTTACCGCCAGATCGGCGTAGATACGGGTGAAGGTGCGTGTATCGACCGCACGGCGGGCGGCGCCTACCAGCCAGAACAGCAGCACCACGCCGGCGTAGGAAATGGCATGGCCGACGTTGCCACGGATGATCGCGTCCACCGCGAAGCCGGCGAACAGCGGATAGGCCAGCAGCAGCGCATTCTCCAGCGCCACCAGCGAAAAGGTGCCAGTGAGCTGCCAGGGGTAGGTGCGCAGGATGGCTTTCAGGGTGGCGGCCGCATTCTGCTGGCCGATGCTGCCGGCTGCGACGGCCGGATCGTGTGGGGGCTTCATGGGGACCTGGGCAGATCGAGGATGGGGCAGGGGATCGATGGAGGGCCCCCGGCTCTGCCCAGTATCGGCAGCGCCTTGGAGTGGAGATGGAGGAACGATGGAGATCGCGTGGAGGAACCGACGGCGTTCAGCGACGGGCGTGCACCGGCCAGCGGATCTCGAACGCACTGCCGCCACGCCCGCTCGGCCGGCACTGTGCCGTTCCGTGATGGGCGACAGCGATCGCACGCACCACCGCAAGGCCGAGCCCGGAACCGCCGCCCTGGCGGGAACGTGAGACGTCGGTGCGCTGGAAGGCTTCGAAAATGTTGTCGCGCAGCTCATCCGGCACGCCAGGCCCGCCGTCGTCCACGGTCACCGTGCAGTGCCCTTCGGCCAGCTTCACATACACCCGCAGCGGGCAAGGCGTAGCGTGGCGGCGCGCATTCTCCAGCAGGGCCAGTACCGCCTGGCGGATGCGTGCCGGGTCGCAGTCCACCAGCGCCGGCCGCGCGTCCAGCGTCACCGAGAAACTGCTCTCGGCCAGGGCATCGGACATCGCTTCCACTACCGCGCCCACCTGAGCGCTGACGTCGCTGCGCTGCAGGCGCAGGTCCAGGTGACCACTTTCGGCCAGGCTCACGACCCGCAGGTCTTCGATGATGCGCGTCAGGCCTTCCAGCTGGGTCAGCATACTGGTGAACTGCTCCGGCCGTGGCTCGAACACACCGTCGGCGATGCCCTGCAGGCGGCCGCGCAGAATGGTCATCGGCGTGCGCAGTTCGTGCGCGATCGCGGCGTTCCAGAACACCCGGTTCTGCGACATCCGGCTCAGCCGCTCGGCCATGGAATTGAAGTCGCTGACCAGCGTGGCCGCTTCAGTCATCGAGGTGTGGTCGCCGCGTGCACGCGCATCCAGATCACCGCTGGCCACGCGGCGAAGGCTTTCGGCCACCGAGTTCAAGGGCGTGATGATGCGCCAGGTCAGGCGCGAAGCGATCAGCGAAGCCAATACGATGACCAGCGTGGCAGTGAGGCCGATCCACAGCCACTCCAGCCCCGACGGCAGCATCGTCTGAGGCGTGTCGTACCAGCGCGGATAGAAGACTTCCATCAGGTAATAGAACAGATAGAAGCCGGCGATCGACAGGACCGTCGAACACAGTGATGCCACCACGATCGAAAGCGTGATCTGGCGGCCGATGCTCTTGCCTTTGGTGGTCATCAGTCAGCCCAGCAAGCGATAGCCAACGCCGCGGATGGTCGCCGGAACGCCGTGTACGCCCACATCCTCCAGCTTGCGGCGCAGCTTGCTCACGTGGCTGTCTACGGTGCGTTCCTGGGCATCGCCTTCGGGCAGGCAGGCGTGCAGAAGATCGGCGCGCACATGTACCTGGCGCGGTGCGCGGGCCATGTGCACCAGCAGGCGGAATTCAGTGAGGGTGAAAGTCAACGCACGTCCTTGGCCTTCGACATGGACCGTCACATCGTGGCTGCGCAGATCGATCTCGAACGGCCCCTGGCGGATCACGCCGTTGGGCACATCGGCGCCAGAGCGCGCGCTACGGCGCAGCACCGCCTGGATGCGCGCGACGATCTCGGCCGGGTTGAACGGCTTGGCTACATAGTCGTCGGCGCCCACGCGCAGGCCGGTCAGCTTGTCCAGGTCCTGGTCGAGTGCCGTAAGCATGATGACAGGCGTATTGCCGCGCCGACGCAGTTCGCTCAGCACCTGCCAGCCATCCTTCTTCGGCATCTGCACATCCAGCAGTACCAGGTCGGGCCGCAGCTGGTGGTGGCTCGCCAGTGCGGCCTCGCCATCGCTCGCCCTGACACTGCGCATTCCGAACCGCGCAAGGTAGGCGCTAAGGATATCGGCGATTTCGCCTTCATCTTCGGCAATCAGGATCAACGGCATCTGATGGGTGCGGATATCTCGCTTCATTGCAGGCAGGGGGTGGACGACCCCAGCGAGGCTAGAGCCCCTTGATGGAGACCCGGTCGAGATTGTGTCGAGATTGTGTGGATCCGCGCCGGCGGGTTCAGCGGCGGGTGGTGCACCTGAACGCAGGCCCCGGCTCCATGCGATCTCCACACTGGCTCCAGGAAACGTCCAACTACGGCTCCCAGACTGAGGCCTTGGCGGTCGCGATGGGTGACCGCAAGCAGCCGGGCATCTCGATGAACACCCGCAAGACTCTGATCATTGCCACTGCCGTGGCCGCCCTTGCGGGCAGCGCCGTGTGGTGGGCGTTCGCCGATGGCGATGATGGCGCCCTGATCACCGCGCCGGCAAGGGTGGCCGATCTCGAGAAGACCGTCCAGGCGGTGGGGCGAGTCAATCCGAAGGAACTGGTGGCGGTCGGCGCGCAGGTGTCTGGACAGGTCAAACGCCTGCACGTGGTGCTGGGGCAGCGCGTGCACGCCGGCGACCTGATCGCCGAGGTCGATTCGCAGCCGCAGCGCATCGCCCTGCGCAGTGCCGAAGCGTCCACCAACGCACTGCGCGCGCAGCATGCCGCCAGCCTGGCCCGCTATGCGCAGGCCAGCCGCATGCATGATCGGCAGTCGCAGCTGGTGGTATCGCAGCTGGTCTCGCAGGAGGGCTTCGAGGCCGCCCGGGTTGCACGCGATGCGGCACGCTCGGAGGTGGCTGCATTACAGGCGCAGATCGATCAAGCAGTGACCCAGGTGGAAACGGCCCGGATCAACCTGGGCTATACCCGCATTCTCTCGCCGACCGACGGCTACATCGTCGCCATCGTCACCAAGCCTGGGCAGACACTGAACTCCATGCAGACCACGCCGACCATCGTGATGCTGGCACAGATGGACACGATGACCGTACGTGCCGAGATCGCCGAGGCCGACGTGGAACTGATCGCACCTGGCCAGCCGCTATGGTTCTCGACGCTGGGACCGAGCGGACGCCGTTACGAATCCCACCTGCAGCAGTTGGAGCCCGCGCCATCCTCGATTGCCGACGTGGCCTCCGGCAACCCCGGCAGCTCAGCGCAGACACCGAAGGCGGTGTACTACGCAGGCCTGTTCGACGTGGCCAACCCCGGTCTGAAGCTGAAGCCATCGATGACGGTGAAGGTAACCCTGCAGCTGGCGCGGGTGGCCAACGCGCTGCAGGTACCGTTGACGGCGCTGGACGAACAGGATGACAGGAACAGCACTGAAAGCACCGTGCGCGTAATGGATCGCAAGGGGCACATCCAGCAGCGCGTGGTGACCACGGGCCTGCGCACTGCTACCGCCGTGCAGATACTGTCCGGGCTGCGGGCCGGCGAGAGCGTGGTGATCGGGCAGGCACCCAGTGGCGGCGAACCGCAGGCCACCAGCCTGCTGGGGATGTGAGCATGACCCACGCGCTGCTTGAACTGCACGGCGTATCGCGCGCCTACCACACTGCCGCCGGTGAGGTGGTGGTGCTGAAGGATGTATCGCTGCGCATCGATGCAGGCGAATTCATTGCGATCATCGGCCCATCGGGCTCGGGCAAGTCCACCCTGATGAACATACTTGGCTGCCTGGACCGGCCCACCCAAGGCAACTATCGCGTGGACGGTGCGGCCACCGAGCAGATGCCACCGGACGAGCTGGCATGCCTGCGGCGCGAACACTTTGGATTCATCTTCCAGCGCTACAACCTGATGGAGAACCTGAGCGCCATCGAGAATGTGGCGCTGCCAGCGGTGTACGCGGGCGTGGATGCCCAGGCGCGCACGGCGCGAGCACACACACTGCTGGAAGCGTTGGGGCTGGGCGAGCGTGCCGGCAACCGGCCGAGCCAGCTGTCCGGCGGCCAGCAGCAGCGCGTGTCCATCGCCCGTGCATTGATGAACGGCGGTGCGATCGTGCTGGCCGACGAACCCACCGGTGCGTTGGACAATGCCAGCGGCCAACAGGTGATGGCCGAACTGAAGCGCCTGCATGCGCAGGGCCACACGGTCATCCTGGTGACCCACGATGCATCGGTTGCCGCCCACGCGGCGCGGGTAATCGAGATTGCCGACGGACGCGTCGTGGCGGACCGCGGGGTGGGCGGTCGGTTGTCCGCGCACTCCGAATCGCCGCCCGAACGCTCATCGCGTGCCGAGCGGCGTGCTCGACTGGATGGCGTGCGCGAGGTTGCGCACATGGCAGTGCGCTCGATGCTGGGCCATCGCCTGCGCACGTTGCTGACCATGCTCGGGATCATCATCGGCGTGGCCGCTGTGGTCACCGTAGTGGCATTGGGCAAAGGCGCACAGGCGCAGGTGGAGTCACAGATCAACGAGCTCGGTGCCAGCACCCTGGAGATCTTCCCGGGCACTGATTTCGGTGACCCGCGTTCGGCGGAAATCGAAACACTGGTGATCGCTGATGCCGACCATCTGGCCGCACTCAGCTATGTGGACAGCGTCAGCCCGTCCTTGAGCGGCTCGGTGGCCGCGTTGCAGGGCAGCCGGCGTGCCAACACCCAGGTGATGGGCGTTGGTGCGGATCTGCCACGCGTACGCGGCCTGCGCCTGAAGGCCGGGCGCTTCTTCACCGATGCTGAAGTGGACGCACACCGCGCAGTGGGGGTGGTCGACCAGAAGGCTGCCACCGCACTGTTTGCCGGCAACCCGATCGGCAGCACGGTGCTGCTGGGCGGCATGCCGCTAGAGGTGATCGGCGTGGTCGGCGCCAGCGCCTTTGCCGGCGGTGCAACGCCCACCGTCTATGTGCCGTATACCTCCGCGTCCTCGCGCCTCCTGGGCAACCAGCGGCTGGAGAGCATCACCGTGCGGGTGCGTGACAGCGTCTCCACAGGCGCAGCCGAAGCCTCCTTGGCCGCCGAACTGCAGCACCGGCACGGCAGCCGCGACTTCTTCATCTACAACGCCGACCAGATCCGCAAGGCGGTGATGAAGTCCAGCCAGACCATGGCCGCGCTGGTGTCAGCCATCGCCGCCGTCGCCTTGATAGTGGGTGGGGTAGGGGTGATGAACATCATGCTGGTATCGGTGAAGGAACGCGTGCGCGAGATTGGCGTGCGCTTGGCCGTGGGCGCGCGGCAGAGTGACATCCTGCGCCAGTTCCTGATCGAAGCGGTGCTGATCTGTCTCTTCGGCGGCGTACTCGGCGTGCTGTTCGCCTTCAGCGTGGGTGCGTTGTCCAGCCTGTTGTCGCTGGGCGTACCGCTCCTGTTTACCGCCGCGCCGGTATTGGCCGCGCTGGCGTGTTCGTCGGCTATCGGCTTGGGCTTCGGCTACTTCCCCGCACGCAGTGCCGCGCAGCTGGACCCGATCCAGGCCCTGGCTGCGGAGTAGGGGGATTCTGACCATGCCGCGACTACAGGCACGGGCGTCAGTCTCAGCCATCGGCTATCTTGAGAGCCCTTTTCCCACCTCCCTTCAAGCGCCTACGCATGCATGCGAATCCGATGACTGTTCGAAACAGGCGATGGCTCGGCAGCTTGGTCGTATCCGCGGCGTTGTTGGCGGCAGGCTGCGCCAGCGAGAAGGCCGCAACGAAGGATCTCGGGGCGGAGATCGACGAAGTTGCCGCGACCCTGATCCAGCAGCCGCTACTTCATTCGACCTCGATCGGCGTCGTGTACCGGGGCGAGGAATTCGTCCGTCATCGCGGCGACATGGAAACCGGCAAGCCTGGCCCTCCAACCGATGCGACCCTCTACGAGATCGGTTCGTTGAGCAAGACCCTGGCCGGCACCCTGATGGCCAATGCCGTTCTGGAACACAAGGTCAGTCTGGACGACGACGTCCGGCAGTACCTGCAGGGGGACTATCCGAACCTGCAGTACAAGGGCGAGCCCATCCGCATCCGCCATCTGCTGTCGCACACCAGCGGCCTGCCGAACATGCTGCCGGAACGTGCGAACACGGTGTTGGAGGACTTCACCGATCATCGTACGCCCAGCGAACTCAACACCCTCTATGCGCACTACGGCAAGGCTGACTTCTTCAAGGATCTGCACGCCGTCGAGATTGACCGGGCACCCGGCAAAGACTACGCCTACTCCAGTGCCGGAACGGAACTGACAGCGCATATCCTGGAAACCGTCTACAACAGCGACTACGAGTCGCTGTTACGCGGATTCCTTGGCGATTCCGCGGCGATGACGGGTCTCAGAATCAGACTCAGCGACAGCGAAGCGCCCCGGCTTGCGGTCGGCTATCACAGCGACAACCCGATGCCGACCACGCCCATGCCACAGTTGCCGTGGGGCGCCTCCGGGAACGTGAAGGCAACTGTCCCGGAAATGGTGAAGTACCTCAGGTTCCAGCTGGCCAACGGGCCGGTGGTAAAGGAGTCGCATCGGCCTCTGCTCACGTTCGATTCGGAGTTCAGCATCGGCTACTTCTGGAACATCGTTTCCGGTGACCAGCTGAAGGGCGTCTATCATGCGCATCATGGTGGCGTACCGCGGTCGCAGTGCTACATCTACATCGTGCCCAAGTACGATCTTGGCATCTTCATCATCACCAACCAGAGCGGCGACCAGACGGCGCGCGCCATGGAGGCTGCGATCGATACGCTGGTCGAAAAAATCGCCGCGCGGGAAGCTCTCGCTGGCAATGATGTTTCCCGATAGAGAGGGTGTTTCCCAGCTGTCCGGTGTCGTGCCGAACAGTGTTGGCACCCCAGGCAGGAGCATTGCGCATTGATCACCCGTACGTTGAACAGGATTCTACTGCTCGCAGGCTTGGGGCTTGTCATTGCCCCGAACGCCCCGGCAGCAGAATCGATCCGCAGCACCGTTCCCAAGCAGGATGAAATCGATCAGGCGCTGGCACTCGTGTCCTGCAAGGCGGATCGCACCGCATTCCGTGCGTTGGCCCATCAATTGCGTGACATCGCAACCCGCGGGAAGCCATCGGGTGGCTGGCAGCCGATCGCCGGCATGGGTGGGGGTTACAGCAACGCACTGGGCGAGATGCCCGGCGTTGTCGCGGAAATGAAGCTTCCAGCACCGGCTCTGGTCTTCGGTCATCCGTCCACGCGGCTGATACTGTCGCGCAGTTCCGTGGTGGCTGTCTTCGATGCAGCCCTTGCTGCAGACCTCACCAAATCGCTTTCCCTCGATGGGCCGGGGACGCAGGGCGAACCCGGAGGAATGCGGGTGGTCCAGTCAGCACCGGAAGCCCAGGGCGATGGCATTGAAGTGATGGCACTGGTGGCCCAGCGCATCGAGGCCGACCCGATGCCGATCGCCGTGGCCGGGTGTCTGTACTTCACCCGGTGAAGTGCGCGACGTTCTCATGGACGGGCTCCTTCCCGGTTTCCGATCTTCGCTCCGGGGCTGTGAACAGAGGGATTCAAGGGCGCGAACCAACCTCGAAATCCTGCGCACGTACGGGCTGTTCGATCCGCAGGAATGCCAGGCTCGCTTTGCGCGGTGAACATTAAACGTCTCGGCGCGTCCCGGTTTCAATCGTGGTTTCCATCCCTTCGTCGGCCATCACGGGAATTGGTCGCGCGTCCATCAGCAATGTCGATGCGTTTGGCTAGGCTGGATTGATCGACCCCAAGGATGAATGCTCTCGATGAATCGCTGGCTCTTTCTGCTGCTTGCCGCGCTCCCGTTCGCTGCCGGGGCCATCGTCATCCTTGATGATGTCGAAGATGGCAGGTGCCGCATCGAACGATCTGACTTCCCGGCGCTGGCGGACATGCCGGGAGAGGGGCACGGCGTTCTCATCGCCCCGCGTTGGGTGCTGACCGCAGCGCATGCAGCGCCGATGGAAGGGATGGGAGCAACGATCGCGATCAATGGCAACGCGTATGGCGTTGAACGCGTATTCCTGCATCCCGGCTACCGGAGGATGCCCGAGGCTCTGGGCAAGGAGGCGATGGCAACAGGAAGTCCTTCCCGGATCCATGCCTTCCTGGCGGCCTCGGATGACATCGCGCTGATCAAGCTTGCCGCGCCGGTGACCGATGCCACGCCCGTGGCGCTGTATCGGGGTTCAGCAGAGGTCACGCAGGTCGCCGTCCTGATGGGGAAGGGCGCCACCGGCAACGGTGCGGTTGGCCAGTTGCCGGATGCGCAGCACCGTACATCCCTGCGGCGGGCCCACAACACGATTACCGGCGGCAATCAGCGGTATCTCTGGTACCGGTTCGATCCGCCGCCGCAGGGCCTGCCGCTTGAGGGCGTACTGGGAAGTGGAGACAGCGGTGGTCCGCTTGTGGTCAACGACCACGGCACCTGGCAATTGGTGGGACTGGGGTCCTGGATCACGGCCGTACCCGAGCATGCCCTTGAAGCGGGCTTCTATGGCCAGATGGTCCACAACGTTCGCGTGTCACGCTACGTCGACTGGATCGAGGCCGTCATGCGGCAGGGGGACGATAGCCTGCCGCCCAGTAAAACCGGACACGCCAATGGCTCACTTGGAAATGGACGCCCGTAACAGGTTCGATCGTGAAATCCCGCACAAGCTGTTCTGAAGCGGAGCGCGCGCAGATGTGCCGCGCTCAGCGCTCAGCGCACCGCACATGTCGCTGAGGTGGCCCGCGGGGCGGGCACCCGCCACACCTGTTCACCCTCCTCGTCATTGCCCACGTAGAACGCGATGCGCCCATCCTCCTCGCGGCGAAGCGTGGGACTGAACGTGATGGTGTCCATTTCGCCGCCCTTGCCGACGAAGCGCATTTCACCGCCGCAGACAAAGTTCGAACCGGCCTGCTCTCCCAGCGCACCACAGTTCAGTGGCGAGGATTCGGCGCGGACCAACGGCTTTACCCGAGGCTGGATGCGCCCCTGGCCGGCCAGCTCGCAGAAATGGTCGGCGATGGTGTTGCGCATCTCGGCCTGTGAGGGCATCCATGCGGGGCAGTGGGACGCGTCGTCCTGGCAGCTGCTGGCCGGGGCGGTGGAGGCGGGCAGGGTGGACGGTGCTGCGATCGTCCCGGAAAGCGGCAGCAGGGAAGCTGCGATGGCAAGCATCAGGCGAGTGGAGACGGGCACGCGTATCTCTGGTCAGTTGAGCCCGGCATCGTAACGCAGGGCGCTGGCCATCACTCTCCTGACTTCTCCGGCGGCAGGCTGTCATCACGCTCGTACCAGGATGGAAGCTCCAGCGCGTGGCTTTTGAGCATGTCCTGGATGCACGCGTGCGCCTGGCCCCTTTCTGCGTGCTCGCATTGGTCCAGAATCTCCGCAGCCAGCGTTTCAAACTGCGGCCAGAACTGCGCTGGATGGCGCGACCGCGCCAACCAGTGCACCAGCATCTCGGCCAGCGCATCAAGCTGCATCTGTATTTCAGGGCGCACGTTCATCCCGGGGCCGCACCCAGATCAAGCGCGACGCGGTAGTGATGGCCGTCGTCGCGCAGCAGGACGGTGAGGTCCGGCTGCAGCACGCCATCCACGTGCAGCGTGGGCTGGTCCTGCGCAGTGCGGGTCACCACGAACTCGTAGAAGCTGCGGCCGAAGCGGTAGCTCAGTTCGAATGACGGCCAGTGATCGGGCAGGCACGGTGCCAGCGAAAGACGATCGCCCTGCCGACGTATGCCCAGCAGCGATTCGACCAGCAGGCGATACATCCAACCGGCCGAGCCGGTGTACCACGTCCAGCCGCCTCGCCCGACGTGCGGAGGCACGGCGTAGACGTCGGCTGCCAGCACATAGGGCTCGACGCGGTAGGTCTGGATCGCCTCCGGGTCCAGCGTGTGACTGAGCGGGTTGATCATGCCGGCCAGCTCCCAGGCACGCACCGCATCGCCCTGCTGTGCGAATGCCATGGCCGCCCACACGGCCGCGTGGGTGTACTGGCCGCCATTCTCGCGCACGCCCGGTACGTAGCCACGAATGTAGCCGGGGTCTTCCGGGGTCTGGTCGAAGGGCGGATCGAGCAGCTGGATCAGCTTGGCGTCCTTTCGCACCAGGTGCGTGTACAGCGAATCCAGCGCTTGCGAGGCACGTTCAGGCGCGGCGACGCCTGACAGCACCGACCAGCTCTGCGAAATCGAATCGATGCGGCATTCTTCGTTCTGTGACGAGCCCAATGGCGCGCCGTTGTCGAACCAGGCGCGGCGATACCATGCCCCGTCCCAGGCATGCTGTTCCAGGTTCTGGCGCAGGCTTTCGGCCTGCTGTTGGCACCACTCTGCACGGGGTGCATCGCCATGCGCGTTGGCCAGCCCGATGAAGCGGCGGAGCGTGTCATGCAGGAAGAAGCCGAGCCACACGCTTTCACCGCGCTGCTGGTCGCCGACGCGGTTCATGCCGTCGTTCCAATCCCCGCTGCCCATCAGTGGCAGGCCGCGCTCGCCGAGCAAGCGGCAACCGCGCTCGAGCGCGAGCACGCAGTGCGCATACAGCGTGCCGCGCTGCGTCGAAGGCGTGGGCATGTCGTAATACCCTTCCTCTTCGGGTGTCACCGCGCGTCCCTCGATGTAGCCGACCACTTCGTCCAGCACGCTGGCGTCGCCGGTAACCTCCAGGTAGCGGCATGCGCCCTGCGGCAGCCAGAGGTAATCGTCCGAACAGCGGGTGCGCACGCCGCGACCTTGCGGAGGGTGCCACCAGTGCATCACGTCGCCTTCGGTGAACTGGTGTGCAGCGCATAGCAGCAGGTGCTCGCGGGTCAGGTCCGGGCGAGCGTGCACGAGGGCGAGTGCATCCTGCAGCTGGTCGCGGAAACCGAACGCACCGCCTGATTGATAGTAGCCACTGCGTGCCAGGTAGCGGCAGCCGAGCGTCTGGTAGACCAGCCAACCATTGGCCAGTGCGTCCAGCGCCGGGTCTGGCGTGCGCACCTGCACTGTGGCCAGCACGTTGCGCCAGTGGATGCGCACGGCGTCCAGCGCGTCGATGGCCTCATGGGCGCCCTGGCGGCTTCGCGCCAACGCCAGCGTTTCCTTGCGGTTGCGCCCGGCGCCAAGGCGGAACGTCGTTTCGCTGCGGTCGCCTGCAGCCAGCAGCAACGGCACCTGGATCGCCGCGCAGGGATCCAGGCCCGCACCCAGCCGTGAATCCAGGCGCTCGCGACGCAACGCCGCCGGTGCGTGCAGGCTGCCGTTGCGGCCGATGAACTCCAGTCGGTCACAGGTCCAGCCGCAGCCATCGGCATCGGTGTCGAAGAAGGCCATCCGGCCGCCGAAGTCGGTGCTGTAGGTGTTGCGCGCCAGTAGCGCGCCACTCTGCGGGTCACGTTCGGTGAGTACGTGCATGCGCGACTTCGCGCGCAGGTCACCCATCACCCATTCAACGTAGCCGATGGCCGACAACCGCCGTGGCCGGCCCGACAGGTTGTGCAGCCGCAGGACCGAGAACTTCAGCGGCGCGGCGACGTCGACGAAGACCCACAATTCGCTGGCGATGCCGTCTTCAACATGCTCGTAGACCGTGTAGCCGAAGCCATGGCGCGTACGGTACGCGCCGGTGCCACGGCGCGGCAGCGGCATCGGCGACCAGACACGACCGGTGTCCTCGTCGCGCACGTAGAAGGCTTCGCCGCCAGTGTCTGACACCGGATCATTGAGCCAAGGCGTCAGGCGGAATTCGTGTGCATTCTCGAACCATGTGTAGCCCGGTGCACTCTCACTGATGACCGTGCCCAGGCGGGCGTTGGCGATCACGTTGGCCCATGGCGCCGGCGTCGGCGCGCCTTCGCGTACCACCACGACGTACTCGCGGCCGTCCTCGCTGAAACTGCCGGTGCCGTTGTCGAATCGGCCGGTGCCGCGGTAGGGAAGGAAAGGCCACGGGTCGTCCACTTCCTCGTCGTGCTCGGCGCTCGGCGGCAGTCCGGGCTCCGGGCCCAGGTCGGCAACGATGGGCAGTCCGGGCGTCGCCTCCATCGACAGGGCCAGCTCCTGCTGCAGCGCCTGCGGCACCAGAGCCGGGATCCGTCGCGGAGGCAACGGCTGACGCCCCACCTGCGCGACCAACGTACCGTCTTCGTCGCTGATGACCGCCCGTGCCACCGCCTGCAACAGAATGCGGTCCTCGTGGGTCATGTTCTGCACCGGCCGCACGAAAATGCCGCCGGGGCGGTCGAGCAGGCCGGTCTCCGAACTGGCGGCCACCATTCCCAGAATCTGGTCCTGCAGCTCCTGCCGATAGCCGGCCTTGCTGTCGTTCCAGATGACCAGGTCGGTGTTGAGACCCTTCTGGCGCCAGTAGGCATGCGCCTGCACCAGTTGCCGGACCAGTTCCACGTTGTCCGCGTCGGTGACCTTCAGCAGCACGATGGGCAGGTCACCGGAGATGGCATGACCCCACAGCCCGGATTGTCCTCGCTGGTTCTGCTGCAGGACGCCTGCACCGGCGCGCAGCAGCGGACCGGCATACAGCACGTGGCTGGCCAGGCGCTCGTACAGCGATGCCTCGGCCTGGCTTGCGTTGATCTGCCGGCGCACCACCTGGCTGTGTGTCCAGGCCAGGTCGAAGACGCGGTCGGCCAGGCGGCGATCACGGTATTTGTCCACCAGTGCTTCGCAACCGCTGCGACTGGCGCCGATGCCATACACCATGTCCAGCTGTACGGTCTGCTCGGGCTCAAGCACCACGCGGACGCGGATGGCCACGATCGGGTCCAGCACCGAGCCATCGGTGCCGGACAGGTCGGCATCGGTGGTCAATGCCTGCGGCGTCCGCGGCGTGTTGCCACGGCCCAGGAAGCGCGCACGGTCGGTTTCATAGGAGATCGCCACCACCTCCGCATCGTGCACCGC
Source organism: Stenotrophomonas sp. MYb57 (assembly GCF_002966815.1). Classification (NCBI taxonomy): domain Bacteria; kingdom Pseudomonadati; phylum Pseudomonadota; class Gammaproteobacteria; order Lysobacterales; family Lysobacteraceae; genus Stenotrophomonas; species Stenotrophomonas sp. MYb57. The sequence goes on along the minus strand of NZ_CP023271.1, from coordinate 2,456,721 downwards.
CACCAGATGGAACATCCACGGCGGCACCTCGTCGTGCGAACGTGGCCGGCGCGTGCACAGCACCGCCTGCTTTGCGGCCAGGATCTCGCTCTGCACGAAGAGGTTGCTGAAGGCCGGGTGCGCATCGTCGGCCGCGGCGGGTGCCAGCACCACTTCGGCATAGGTGGTGATCTCCACCGTGCGCGGGCGACGGCTGCGGTTGGTCAGGCGCAGGCGCCTGAGCTCGATGTCGTCCTCGGCGGAGATGGCGACCTGCAGGTGGCTCTCGCAGCCGCGGCGCACACCGCGGAATTCCGCCTTGGCGTCAGAGAAGATCGCCTCGTAATTGTCCACTGCCACGCAGGTGGGCTGGTAGGCGGCAGACCAGAACTCGCCGCTGTCCACGTCGCGCAGATAGCAGAACGTGCCCCATGCATCGGTGGTGCCGTCCTCGCGCCAGCGGGTAAGCGACAGGTCGCCGTGGCGGCTGTAGCCGCCGCCGGCATGGGTCAGCATGCCGTGGTAGCGACCGTTGGACAGCAGCTGCACTTCCGGGCGCGGGCCACCCGGGTCGCGCAGGACGCGCAGGGACGTCTCGTGCTCGGCCAGTGCCGAGTGCTCGCCAAGCGCTTCGACCTCATGTGGATGGAACACGCCCACGCGCGGGATACGTTCCTGCAGCAGCAGCAAGGTCGCCTGGAACTCGACATCGGCAAGGAAGCGGCGCTGCATCGGCTGGTCGCGCAGCAGGTAATCCAGCGACAGCAGGCCCATGCCCTGGTGGTGGGCCATGAACGAACGCAACAGGACGTGATCCTGTCCCGGCGGCACCCGGGTGGGCGTGTAGTCGATGGCCTCGTACATGCCGAAACGCCCGCAGAACCCCAATCCTTCCAGCACCTGTAGGTTCTGGCAGGCCGCTTCCGGCGCCACCATCAGCGCCATCATGCTGGCATAGGGCGCGATGACCCGGTCCTGGCCCAGGCCGCGCTTGAGCCCCAATCCGGGCACGCCGAACGCCCGGTACTGGTAGTTCAGGCGGGCATCGACGGCGTTGTAGCCGGACTCGGATACGCCCCATGGCAGGTTCAACGTACGCCCGTAGACGATCTGCGCCTCGACCGCGTGCCGTGCGGTCTGGTCCAGCAACGTGTCCGGATAGCTGGGCATCACCAGCTGCGGCATGAGGTACTCGAACATCGAGCCACTCCATGACAGCAGTGTCGGCGTGCCGTTGACCTCGGTGAGCATGCGGCCGAGCGCGAACCAGCTTTCCTGTGCCAGCTGGCCCTGCGCAATGGCAACGAACGCGCCCAGCCGCGCTTCGGAAGCCAGCAGGTCGTAGAAGCTGTTGTCGAGGCGGTGGTCGTCTACGTTGTAGCCGATCGAAAGCAGGTTGCGGGTACGGTAGAACAGGAACCCGTATTCCATCAGCGAGAACTGCCCGGCGCGGTGCGCCAGGTCCTGCAGCTGCTCGATGCGCGCGCGCGCGTCCGCGCCGGCCGTACCGGGCAGGGCGGCCAACTGACGCAGGCTTGGCACCGGTGCATCGACGGCCGCGCTGGCATCGGCAGGGATATCGGCAAGCGAGGCGTGGGCGGCATGGCATTCGGCGGCGAACAGCGCCGGCCAATGCAGCTCACCGTCCTCGGGCGAGGGCGGTGCCGGCCATTGCAGCAGCACGGCGTCGGCCAGACCGGCCAGTTCCTGCAGACGGGCCAGCGACTGCGCCGTCCCGACGGGACGGTCGACACGCGTAGACGCCAAGCGCTGGCGAAGATGATTGAGCGCCTCGACCAGCGGCGCATCGTCGGCGCGATGACGCTGCCGCTCCTCTTCCAGCACGCCCAGCGTATCGGCCAGGCCATCGAACGTGTGCGGCGCCAGCACCGGGGCGTCCACCAGCGCGAGCAGGCCTTGGCGCAGGGTAAGCAGGTGGCCGGCTAGGTTGCCGCTGTCCACCGTGGAGACGTAGCGCGGCGGCAGCGGTGCCAGGGTTTCGGTGTCGTACCAGTTCAGGAAGTGGCCGCGATGGCGCGGCAGCTGGTCCAGCGTATCGAACGTGCGGGCGGTACGTTCAGCCACCGCGCCCTGCTGCAGATAGCCGAAATCCCACGCAGACAGATTCGCCAGCAGGGACAGGCCGATGTTGGTCGGCGAGGTCCGCCGCGCGACCACCAGCGCAGGATGCTCCTGGATGTTGTCCGGCGGCAGCCAATGGTCCTGCTCGCGCACCCAGGCCTGGAAGAAGGACCAGGTGCGCCGCGCCAGCCGGCCCAGGAACGCCCGTTGCGTGACCGACAACTCGGCCACGCTTGCCGCCGGCGGGCGGCCCAGCCACGCCATCAATGCCGGCGCAAAGGTCCATGCCAACAGCAGCGGCAGGGCGATCGGCAATGCCTGCGGACGCACGCCGGCCACCACAGCCACCAGCGCGAGCGCCAGCAGCGAGGCCGGCGCCATCACCCGCCATTCCGCGCCACGGTCGCTGCCAAGGCGGCGCTCGACTTCGCTGGAGGGATTCCATTGCAGCAGGTGACGGCGTGTGACGGCCATGCGCCAGAGCGTGCGCAGCACGGCGTCACTGGCCAGCAGTGCTTCGTAGGGCAGGCACGCAATCTGGGTGGATGCGCGCAGCAACGACTGCAACGTACCGCGCCCGACCTTGATGTAATGCGCTTCCAGCGGAGTGTCTTCCGGAACGCTCAGGCCATCACGCAGCATGCCTATCAGCGGCGGCGCGAACCACAGCGCCAGCACCCACGCGGTCCACGCAGCAGGGTTTCGCGCATACAGCCAACCGGCTACCAACAACGCCAGGGCAGCGATCGGCACCACGCTCCGGCGCAGGTTGTCCAGCAACTTGCCGCGCGAGAGCAGGCTGAGCCGGTTGCGTTCCCAACCCGAACCCGGGCGCGGTGTCCACGGCAACAACCACGGCAGCAGCTGCCAGTCGCCACGGATCCAGCGCGCACGGCGCTTGGCGTCGGCGGCGTAGCGCTCGGGATAGTCCTCGTACAGGCGCACATCACTGACCAGGCCTGCGCGTGCATAGCAGCCTTCCAGCAGATCGTGGCTGAGGATGCGGTTCTCGGGCAGGCGGCCTTCCAGCGCATGCTCGAAGGCGTCGACGTCATAGATGCCCTTGCCCACGAACGAGCCTTCGTCGAACAGGTCCTGGTAGACGTCGGAAACCATGCGCGTGTACGGATCGATGCCGGGCTCGCTACCGAACATCCTGGCAAAACGCGAGGTGCGGCGCCGGCCCAGGCTGGTGCCGACGCTGGGCTGCAGGATGCCGTAGCCCTCCACCACGCGTTGCAGCTGCGGATCGAAGCGCGGGCGGTTGAGCGGGTGCGCCAAGGTGGCGACGAACGCGCGTGCCGCATCCCGCGGAAGCTGCGTGTCCGAGTCCAGCGTGATGACGTAACGGACGCCGATCAGGGCCGCCGCGTCTCCGACGATGCGCATGAACGCCGCCGCATCGCCTTGGCGGAGCAGGGCATTGAGCGCGGCCAGCTTGCCGCGCTTGCGCTCGTGGCCCATCCACACACCTTCGCCCGGGTTCCATTGCCTGGGCCGGTGCAGCAGGTAGAAGCGGTCGCCGCGCTCGGGCGCGTAACGATGGTTCAATTCCTCGATCCGTGCCACGGCGTGCGCAAGCAGAGCGTCGTCCATCGGCGCCTGTGCTGCTGGCGCGTCGAGAAAATCCGTCAACAACACGAAGCGCAGCTGGGGATCGCGGTTGGCCAGGAAGCGCACCTCCAGCGCTTCGACCAGAACGTCGATGCCGTCGACGCTGGACAGCATCGAGGGGACCGCGACCACGGTGGCGCACGCGGCAGGAATGCCTTCGCTGAAATCAAGCTTGGGAAGCGGCCTGGGCGCGACCAGCACCGTCGCAGTCCAGTTCACCAGCACGATGCCGAGTTCACTGAACACCAGCAGCCCGAGCAGCGCGGCCAGCCAGACAGGTACCGAGCCGCTGCCGGTTGCCAGCAGGCCGCTGGTGGCCAGCACCGCCAGCAGGCCGATCGGCAGCAGGTACAGCGCAAGCGGCACGCGATGCGCCAGTCGCCGTGCCTTGCGGTGGCGCGGTGCTGCCTCGGCCACCGCCGCAACAGTGGTCTGCAGGCCTTCGCCGACCAGCCAGTAGCCCACGTGCGTGCGTGGGCCGTCCGCCGGCGTAGCCGCCCGTGCCAGGTCCAGCGCGATGGTCGCAACGCGCTCCTCGGCGATGCGGCTGCCGCGGGCAATCTTCTCCACCACGTGGCGGTAGGCATCGCGGGTGCCGAAATCCATCTGCGCATAGACGCCCATGGGGTCTTCCCGCAGCCGCTGCTCGACCACACTCATGTCTTCGACAAAGGTGCGCCAATCCATGGTGGAGAGGAAACGCAGGCTGCCGATGCTGTTGCCGATGGAGACCTGGTCGGCCGCCTGCTGTTGCCCCTCGGCGGCAACCAGTTCGTCGATGCGCTGCCCAGCCGCTGCCGCCCACTGTTCCAGCCAGGCGATGGGCATGGCCCACGCGCCGCCGCGCCCCTGCAGCGAGCGCGTCAGTTCGGCGATGAACGCGCCGGTCAGCGGCGGCGCGGATCGCGCCATGTCGGCAACCACCAGAACCACATCGGTAGGGGTGTCGGACGCCGCGCGATTGAGATTGTCAGCCCACTGCGTAGCGAGGCGGCGGTCGGTCCCATCGCGCATCACCCGCGCGGCCATGCGCCGCAGGTTCTCCAGCAGTGCCAGGCGCAGCATGATCGGAACCGCCCACAGTTCGCCCAGGCTCAGCGGCGCGAGCGACTGGTACGAGGCGATGAAGCGGCCCAGCGTATCGGCGTCAATGCGGCCGTCACCGTGCGCGATCGCCTGCATCGACAGCTCATACACCCGTGGCAACCCGGCCGATGGGCCGGAGGCAAGTGAAGGCAACTGGCGGCTGTAGCCGCGCGGCAGGTGGCGTCGCGCGGTCTGGATCTGTTCTTCGACCAGGTAGTAGTTGTCGAGCAGCCATTCCCCCGCCGGGGTCACCGGCCGCTGTTCGCGCACCACGCTGCTCAGCAGCGTGTTGGCGTCTTCCAGCACGCGCTCGTTGGCCTGCAGCCGTTCGAGCAGGCGCTCAGGACTGGGGCGCAACCGCACGCGATGCTGTCGCGCAAGCGCGCGGCCGTACTCCTCCATCTGTTCAACGTTGTACAGCGCGGCACGCAGTGGGCCCTCGGTGGCCTCGATGGCCGGGGCCGACGCCTGGTGCTCGCGCCAGCGCCAACGCACACGACGACGCAGGCGCAGCCAGCGGCCAAAAAGACGACGAAGGTGGGGCATAGGTTACCGATGGGGGCAGGGCGCGTCCTGCATGGTTGCATTGCAGGGGCCGTGGTAACTGTGAAGGCCGGGCCCGGTTGGCGTACTCGCCGCTCAATGCGGTCTGATCCTGAGGCGACCCGGAGTCAGCAAGGCAAGGGTAGTGCCGGCCGCTGGCCGGCAGCGCGCCATCCATCGCGCTCCTCGGCTACGATGGATGTCAGCCTGCCCGGCGCACTGCTGGTCTTCGGGAACGTAGTGCGCATTGATGATGAAGCGCGCTGCAGAGCTGCAGCGGCGATGAACCGCACAGTGCGAGACGATTGTTCGGAAGCAGGGCGGCAGGTCTTTCTATGTCGAGGCCAAGACGCGCCCGCGCCGGGTCGTGCCAGGCGAGTGCCCGATGACGCGCTTGTAGGCGCGACTGAACGCTGCCTGCGACGCGTAACCGAGACGCTCTGCCACTACCTCGATCGGTAGGCTCTGGTGGGTCAGCCATTGACTTGCCAATTGCATTCGCAGCTCAGTCACGTACCGCAGGGGTGCGGTTCCAATAACGGTCTGGAACCGATCTGCAAAGACAGAGCGTGAGATGTTGGATTCTGCGGCCAGCGCTTCGACGGTCCAGTCACGCCCGGGGTCTCTGTGCAGGGCAAGCAACGACAGCGATAGACGCGGGTCGCGCATGGCCATGACCAGGCCGGATGCGCCGTCGCAACCGCGCTCGACCCAGTCACGAACGATCATGGCGGCCACTGCATCCGCCAGCCGGGAGAGTATTCCTGCATATCCGATACGTCCGGAGCACACCTCGCGCTTCATCGCGTCGACCATGGGCAACAGCCCAGGGAACTGCGTGCCGTTGCCATCGGCCAACATCACCGCCGGCATCACCTTGCTCAACCCTTGCATGCCGCCCAGATCGAACACCATGCAGCCGTGGAAGAGCACTGCGCTCGGCACGGCGTGCGTGCTCGGGCACGTGTCTATGCCGCTCACCGCGTCACCCAGCGGGGCTGCGTCTATCGTTTCCAGGCACTGGACGGGGTGGTCGTCGCCCGACAGCAACGCGTGTCCTTCTCCGCGGGGAAGAAGCACGACATCCCCGGCAGACAGGCGGTGTTGGCTACCGTCCGCGCCACGAAGAATGGCAGTGCCCACTGCCAGGTAATGGAAGTAGGCATGGCCTGGCTTCGGAGAAAATCCAAGCCCAAAGGTCGGCCCGGTCTGAATGCGTCGGTATTGAACGCCATGCAGCCGCATGCCGGTCAGCAGCTCGCTGATCAGGTCGGTGGGCTGGGATGGAGCGTGGCTCATGAGACGGCCCGGGGTTTCGATCAAAAATACAGGTCAGGTAATCATAGATCATCCGGGTGTAGCTCCCTAGACTCTCGGCTGCACGATTGCACTGGGATTTTTGATGAGTAATGACGTAGCTGATGCCGCAGACGCACCTGATTCTGTGGCCTGGAGTAGCGGGGAACCTTCTTCGTCGGCATGGGTAGCGGTGTTTTCGCTGGCCATGGGTGTCTTCGGGCTGCTCACGGCCGAATATCTGCCTGCCAGCCTGTTGACGCCGATGGCGGCGGACCTGGCGGTGTCGGAGGCGCTGGCTGGTCAAGCAGTGACGGTCACCGCTGTAGTGGCCCTGTTCGCTGGCCTGCTGGTGCCGCGGCTCACCCGTTCGATAGACCGGCGCCTGGTGCTGTTGAGTTTCACGGGTCTGATGATCCTCTCCAACGCCCTGGTGGCATTGTCGTCCAGCATGGGCGTCCTGCTGGTGATGCGCGTCCTTCTGGGCATCGCGCTGGGCGGTTTCTGGAGCATGGCAGCGGCCGTGGCCATGCGGTTGGTGCCGCCGCAGCGCGTGCCTCGCGCGCTTTCCATCATTTTCAGCGGCATTGCGGTCGGCACCGTGGTTTCCGTTCCTTTGGGGAGCTACCTGGGAGGTCTGCTGGGCTGGCGCAGCGCCTTCTGGGCTGCGACGGCGGTAGGTGGACTCACGTTTGCGTTCCAGTGGTTCACGCTGCCCCGAATGGCCCCGCGCAAGGCGGCAGTCCCAGAGTCGGTGGTGGGGCTCCTGCGCCGGCCAGGCGTTGCGGTCGGCATGCTGGGCTGCGTTCTGGCGCACACCGGTCAGTACTCGCTCTTTACGTACATCCGCCCCACGTTGGAGAGCCTGGGGCAGATGAGCGCGGATGGCCTGGCGCTGATTCTGCTCGGATTCGGTGTGGCGAATTTCGTTGGCACCCTGCTGGCCGGCTGGCTCATGGAGCGCAGCTTGAAAGTCACGTTGGTGATCATGCCCGCTTTGGTTGGCGCAGCCGCGCTGGGCATGCTCCTGTTTCCGGTGGGCGTTGGCGGGCTGTCGGTCCTGGTCGCGCTCTGGGGCCTGGCCTTCGGTGGCGTGCCCGTGGCCTGGTCGAGCTGGGTTGCACGTGCGGTGCCCGATCAGGCCGAGAGTGCCGGCGGGATGGTGGTCGCTGCTGTGCAGTCTTCCATCGCCGTGGGTGCCGCTTTGGGCGGCCTGGTGTTCGGGTTCGGGGGCATTGTTGCCGTGCTCACCGTTGCTGCGGCGGTGATGCTCATCGCGAGCCTGCTCATTGTGTTCCGTGTCAGGGTGAGTTCGGCGACGTTGTCGGCGGGTCCGGCGTTTCACATCTAGCCGTCATCTGTCCTTCGTGCTGCGTGGAGCAGCATGAAAGGCGCGCGGCAACCACCGCGCATGTGCAGCCCGACCGGATGGTGCATGCCGATGGCCCGCTGATCACCGCCAGCGCCGCGATGGCACTGCTGGTCGATCAGAGGGTGAGGGCGCCGCATTGCTGACTGCGGGTTTGCGGGCGCCCATCGGGTCCGATCGGGGTGCACGGATTCATTCACAGGCGCTGCCCTATATTCCGGGTCACAACGCCGCATACCGCGGCTGGACCGGGAACATTCCCATGAAAACCAGACATTTGCTTGGCATTGCCCTGGGCGCTGCAATCACCCTGATGGCTGCCCCTGCCTGGGCCGATCCGCCGCACCATGCACGTGGCAACGGACCGCCACCCCATGCAGGCGGCCCCCACAACCGCGACGCACCGCCGCCGGGCTGGCAGAAAAAGGCATGGCGCCGCGGCGACCGCTTGCCCTGGGCCGAGGTTGACCGCCGCTACTGGGTGGACGACTACGCGCATTACCGTCTGCGCGACCCCGGTCGCGGTCAGCGGTGGGTGCGGCAGTCGGATACGGAATACCTGCTGGTGGAGATCGCCACCGGCGTGATCATCGACGCCTTGCGTCGCTAGGGATTCCGGCACGGGCCCCCGGGCGGCACGCAGCCGCCGCGGGGGTAATGGCGGCACGACCGCCGGTGACATCGCGCTCTCACCCCGGCAACTCGCACTTCATCTTGCCGTCCACGTAATACGGCTTGGGTACGTTCGGGTTGTCGCTGGTCTTCTCAAAGACCACTTCGAACGACGCTGCGTCGGGCGAGCCCTTGCGATCGGTACACGCGTCGTGGAGTTTTTTCTTGACCGCAGCAATGCCGGCCTCGCGGTTGGCACCGTCGGCGCTGTTGGTCAGGTTCACGGTTTCAGCCAGGGCCAAGGGGCTGAAGGCAGACAGGCAGCCGGCGATCATCAGGGTATGCAGCTTGGTCAAGGGGTGCACCTCGCGGAGGTCCAATGAGGCGGTCAGCATAATGCGGGAGCGTTAACAGCACGTGCCCGGTAGCGCTACGCCTGGTCGATCAGGAATGCCGTCGGGCGCAGGTATCTCGTCGCCCCGGATGGAGCCCACGTTCGCAATCTCGCGATGCGACTGCGATTGCAGCACTCCATCTCTCATTGACCTGTCGTTGACGCACAGATGTCAGACTCGCGCACAAAGGGGTGTCCGGCTGAATTGCAGGGGAGTGATCATCAGGAGAGCTGGCAATGCCGTTCTTCACTGATTCAACAGAAGTCGCCGTCGAGGGCGTCGGTGCAGCCCGGCGCATCGGCTGGATGCGCTTCGTGGGGAACGGCTTGGGCGCGCTTCCGATTGCCTCGATCATTCTGAAGCGTCAGGCGGATGCTGCGCCCTGGGTGCTGCTGTTGCTCAACGCCCTCGCATGGCCGGCGCTGGCGATGCTCCTGACACGTCGCGCCCGTGAGCCTGCAGCAGCGCAGTTCCGCTGCATGATCGTCGACTCTCTCTTTGGAGGCGCATGGATCGCCTTCATGGCCCTCAGCACGGTGCCCAGTGCGTTGTTTGCCGCGCTGCTGGTGGCCGACAAGATCGCCGCCGGCGGCATCCGCCTGGCAACGAGGGCAACCCTGGCTCTGATGGTCGGTTTCGCCGCCACCTGGCTTGCCCTGGGCCTGCCTTATCAACCCATCACCTCGCAGCGCACGGTTGTCCTCAGCCTGCCTTTCCTGTTCGTCTACGGCATCGGATTGAGCGTGCTGAGCTGGCGGCTGGCGCGCCGGGTGAAATCACAGAATCGCCAACTGCAGCGCCTGAGCCGGATGGACCCGCTGGTGGAGCTGGCCAACCGCGGTTTCCTGATCCAGCGCGCCCAGCAGGTGCTGCAGACGGGGCAGCACCACGGCGGCGACGCGTGCCTGCTGATGCTTGATGTTGATGATTTCAAGCGGATCAATGACTCGCATGGCCATCGTGCCGGCGATGAGGTGCTTCGCCGCATCGCGGTAGTGCTGCGTCAGCTGGCCCAGCCGGGTGACATGCCAGCGCGTCTGGGCGGTGATGAGTTCGCCGTCCTGCTGCGCCAGCGGATACCGGCAGAGGCCATGGATGTGGCCGAGCAGATAAGGCACTACCTGCAGGAGCCGGGCGCCCCTGAAACAGCCGATATCCAGTTCAGCGTCAGTATCGGCATCGCCGCAGCGGCTGGCACGGGCAGCGCAGAAGATTGGCTGGCGAAGGCGGACAAGGCGCTCTATCACGCCAAACGGCACGGCAAGAACACCGCAAGCTACGCCGAGTAATCTGCACCGGGGCGGTGTACTGACCAGGTGTCTGTGAGGTAGTTGCCGATCCTGGGCGCTGCGCTGGTCGCGATAGGCGCGCCTGGCGTTCCAGCCCGCGCCTGATCAGAGCAGCAGCAGCGCCCCGATCAGCGCGGGCGGCATCACCAGCGCGCCGACACGCAGGAAGTCGAGCGCGCTGACATGCTCGCCTTCGCGGCGCAGCGCCACCAGCCACAGCATGGTAGCCAGCGAGCCGGTCACCGACAGGTTCGGGCCCAGGTCCACGCCGATCAGCAACGCCGCGCGCGTCTGCGCCGGCAGCTCGGCCATCTGGCCCAGCGAGCCCGCCGCCAGGCCCACCGGCAGATTGTTGGCCACGTTGCTGAGCAGTGCGGCAGCGCCTCCGGCCAGCCACCCAGCGTGGTGCGGCGAGGTCTGCGCCAGCGCCTGCAGGTTGCTGGCCGCTGTCTGGATGACACCGGTCTGCGAAACCGCTTCAACGAGCACGAACAGGCCGGCCACCAGCGGCAGCACGCCCCAGGAGACGTGGCGCAACAGCGGCAGCGGACTGCGGCGCTGGCGGATCGCCACCACCGCCACGCTCAGCGCGCCCGCACAGAACGTTGTCAGGCCCAATGGGCCGTTCAGTGCGGAGGTCACCAGCAGCACGGTGCCGGTGAACAACACGCCCAGCGCACTCAGGCGGCCACCCTCGGTAAGCGGGCGATGCTCGGGCGATGCCGCCAACGGCTGCGCGATCTCGCGGCGATGCACCCAGCGCAGCACCAGATACGTGGCACCGATCGCGGCCAGCGAAGGCAGCGCGAACTGCGCCAGCCACTGCAGCAGCGGCGGCATGTGGTTGCCGTACACCACCAGGTTGGCCGGGTTGGAAATAGGCAGCACGAAGCTCGCCGCATTGGCGATGAACGCGCAGACAAACAGATAGGGCAGGGGGTTGGTGCGGGCCGCCTTGCACGCCGCATAGACCGCGGGCGTCAGCACCACCGCCGTGGCATCGTTGGACAGGAACACCGTCACCACCGTGCCGACCAGGAACACCAGGTCGAACAACCGCCGCCCCGAGCCGCCCGCATGCCGTACCGCATACAGCGCCAGCCAGTCGAACAGGCCCTCGCGCCGCGCCAGCTCGGCCAGCACCATCATGCCGACCAGGAACAGGTAGACATCCCGCCCTTCGGCAACCGCGTGCCAGGTCGTGCCGAGCGACACCGCCCCAAGCAGCGGAAGCAGCGCGGCCGCGCCCAGCGCCCACACGTACTCCGGAATGCGGAACGGCCGGAACAGCAGGCCGACGGTGGCAACGGCCACGGCCGCCCAGATGATGAAGGGGGAACAGGAAGCGAGCATGGAGTGGGTGGGTCTCAGCTGCACCGGCGCGAGCCAACAGCAACGCGCGCTAGAGCGATGGCAAGTGCGAGAAAGTCGGCATCATACCGTGCCGGCTGCAGCGCCGGTCCCGCCAGCAAATGGCTGTGGCAGGCCCCGACGTGCGCCCGACTGAAGGCGCATGCCATTGACCGTGACGCATCACGGTAATATCGATTCCGAACATCCGCATCGCATGGGTAGTGCCGGCCGCTGGCCGGCAAGACGCCAAGTGGCGCCGCCTCAACTACGGCTCGGTGGCCGCTACAAATGTCGGTGGGACAGGGACGCAGTGGACATGCTCCCGCATCATTCTGTGTCCATTTGATTCAGAGCAAATTCACCCGCAATGCAGCGTAATCCGGCCACCCGCCACCGCTCTTGGCCACCGTCGTATGCAGATGACTTCAGTGATTTACAGGAGATCTTCCGGTGGCTAAATACCTGTGGGCAGGAATACTCCTGACATCACTGCTCCCGGTTTCGGGCGCGGCGTTATCCTCGACTCTTCCTCGTATCGCAGTCTATCGTGGCGATGCGGGATGCGATGACTGCTCTGAGACCGTTCGACGCTCGATCGAAAAATCGGGAAAGTACCAGGTGGAATACGTCGGGTCGGATGAGCCGCTGGATGTTACATCTGAAAATCTGAAGCGCTTCGATCTCTACATTCAACCTGGTGGAGGCCAGAATATTCCAGCTGCTCTTCGTGCTCTAGGCAAGCAGCGTTCGAACGCCATCAGGGAGTACGTCGATCAGGGCGGCCACTACCTTGGCTTATGCATGGGCGCGTATCTGGCGGACGCGAACAATCTAGCGCTGATTGACGAGGAGTTGGATAGTGCCGTCAACCGTCCTGGCTTCCCAGTGCATTCGATTGTCGACGATTCCGTTGCCGTGGAGTGGCTTGGGCATCAAGATCAAATATTCTTCCAGGACGGCCCCTATTTCCCTGAATCTCCCTCTCCTGGGTTCAAGGCGCTTGGGCACTACAGGAATGGCGATGTAAGCGCCGCCGCGTACCGCTATGGTTCGGGAAAAGTTGTTCTGACGGGTCCGCACCCTGAGGCCAGCCGAGCGTGGTTTGAACAAGCCGAAATTCCAGTCAACCAAATGCCAAGATCTGACGTGATGGGCAATATTCTGGCCGAGGCCCTGGCGCGATAGCGCTCATCACTCACACCCACTGCAACACGATGGACGTGCATATATATCCTGCATGCATTGGTCATATGCACTCCCGCGCTTCTTCCAGGATGGCCCGGAGGGTAGATTCCCCTGACAATCTGTCACGGAGTGACCCATGCAGACTCGCACGCGCCTTCGCACTCTGGTGCCCAGCTTCCCCTCCACACTGCTCTGGATAGCGGTCTCCCTCTGCGCCACGACCGCCATGGCCAACGAGCCACTGCAGATCGATTCGCAAGGCAGCTTCCTCGCTGGGGGCACGACCAAGAAGGAGTCTGGCACGTTCGATCCGTTGAAGCCCTCCAATCCGGATGGCCAGAGCTATCACGGCGATCACGTCTACGCCTTCTACCAGAAGCCGGTGAACGCGCGCACGTTGCCCATCGTGATGTGGCACGGTGCGGGCCAGTCTTCCAAGAGCTGGGAGACGACGGCCGATGGGCGTGAGGGCTTCCAGAACCTGTTCCTGCGTCGTCGTTTCGCTACCTACCTGATCGATCAACCACGGCGCGGCAAGGCCGGCCGAAGCATGGTCGAGGCGACGCTGAAGCCCGTGGCAGACGATCAGATGTGGTTCAACCAGTTCCGGATCGGCCTCTGGCCAAACTGCTTCGCTGGCAGCCAGTTCCCGAAAGGGGAGGCCGCGCTTGACCAGTTCTTCCGTTCGGTCACGCCCAACACCGGCCCCTTCGACCTCGGCGTAGTGTCGGACGGGGTAGCCGCCGTGCTGCAGAAGACAGGGCCTGCGATCCTGTTTACCCATTCGCAGGCGGGTGGTCCTGGCTGGATGACGGCCATAAAAAGCCCCAACGTCCGCGCGATCGTCGCGTTCGAGCCTGGCAGCAGCTTCGTGTTCGCAAAGGACGATGCGCCGGCACCGATTCCCAGCGCGTTCGATACCGTCGCTCCCGCGCTGGTTTCGCCCGCGGAATTCAAGGCGCTGACCCGGATCCCGATTCTGGTGCTGTATGGCGACAACATCCCTGACAAGCCCGTTGACCTGCCGGCGCAGGACAGTTGGCGGGCCCGGTTGGAAATGGCCCGCGCCTGGCGTGATGCCGTCAATCGGCAGGGCGGTGATGTCACCCTGATCCATCTGCCGGAGATGGGAATCCGTGGCAACAGCCACTTCCTGTTCTCAGACCTCAACAACGTCCAGATCGCCGATCTGGTGAGTGAGTTCCTGCAGAAGAAGCATCTGGATCGTTGAGCCGGACCGCGCCCGTGCATGGATCGCGCCATGGAGTGTGGCGTCCTGGATGCTGCGCCGCTCGCCAATTCGTCATTCATATCATGCATGCATGAGTGATATCCGGCTGATGCTCTGTTTCCATGAGTGCACGGACGTTAGGTTTACTCCTGAACCCCGCCAACGTCGGCCCGCAACACGCGCCGTCAGGGGTAACGTACAAACCCGGAGCACTTGAATGAAGCACATCGTGCACGCCACGCTGTTGGCGATGTCTCTCGGCTTGGCAGCAGGCAACGCCTCCGCTGCCGACTACAAGCTCAACCCCTTCCAACTGGCCTACGAAGGTGCGATCACGCGCAATGTGCCCAGTGAGGTCAACATCCACTCGGCGTCCTATCCGCTGAATGGAATCGAGATCGCGGCAAACTTCTACACGCCCGCCAATTTTGATGCCTCGCGGAAGTACCCGGCCATCGTGGTTGCCCACCCCAATGGCGGGGTCAAAGAGCAGGTGGCCGGCCTGTACGCGCAACGCCTGGCCCAGCAGGGCTACATCGCCATTACCGCCGATGCGGCCTATCAGGGGGCAAGCGGTGGCCAGCCGCGCAGCGTGGACATGCCTTCCCACCGCATCGAGGACATCCACGGCATGGCGGACTTCATCAGTCGATTCCCCTGGGTGGACACCTCGCGCCTGGGCTTGCTCGGCATCTGTGGTGGCGGCGGCTACTCGCTGGCGGCCGCGCAGACCGACAAGCGCTTCAAGGCCGTCGCCACGATCAGCATGTTCAACTCTGGCCGAGTTCGCCGCAACGGTTATGCCGACTCGCAGCTGGACACCGTCCAGCAGCGCCTGCAGCAGGCTTCGCAGGCGCGCGCACAGCAGGCCGCCGGCGGCGAAGTGCTGTACTCCGGCGATGCCAACCTCAGCGACGAGCAGATCGCCAAGCTCCCCTTCGATCTGTATCGGCAGGGCTATGAGTACTACTGGAAGACGCATGCCCATCCCAATTCCACCTTCCGCTACACGACCAGCAGCCTGCTGGACCTGATGCGCTGGGACGCCACCAACCAGATCGAGCTGATCAACCAACCGCTGCTGATGATTGCCGGCAGCAAGGCGGACAGCCTTTACATGACCCAGGATGCCTTAGCCAAAGCAACCGGTACCATCGACAAGCAGCTGGTGCTGCTGGAGGGGGCCACGCACATCGAGACCTACTGGGTGCCGAAGTACGTGGATGCTGCCGTCGCCTCGCTCACCACGTTCTACACCCGGACGCTTGCACCATGACCACGCCTCGTAAATCACCCGCGCAGACGGCGCTGCTGGGCGCTGCATTGAGCGTGGCGGCACCGTTCGCCGGCGCCGGCGAAATGCCCATGCAGCAGATCACCCGGTCGGGAACACAATCGTCCGTTGCCGGTCCAGCAGAGACCTTCGTTGGCAAAGTACGCGTGGACCCGCTGTTCCCAGCGGACAAGGACGTGCAGGTCTCATCCGCATACGTCAGCTTCGAGCCGGGCGCGCGTTCGGCCTGGCACACCCATCCCGCCGGGCAGCGATTGGTGGTTACCTCCGGCGTTGGGCTGACCCAGGAATGGGGCAAGCCGGTGCAGCAGATACACGCCGGGGATGTGGTGGTGTGTCCGGCCGGGGTCAAGCATTGGCACGGCGCCGCGCCGCACAGCGCGATGACCCATCTCGCGGTAACCGGTGTGACCGATGGAAAATCGGTGGCCTGGCTGGAGCAGGTGAGTGATGACCAGTACCGCCAAGCGTCAGCAGGCATCGAGGCGCCCGTTGCCGGGCCGCTTTCGCCCAGGCAGCAGGCGATCCCGCTGATTGCGGCCGCTGCGGCCAGCAGTGACATGCCCCAGCTCAACGCCGCGTTGGTCCGGGGGCTGGATGCCGGCCTGACCGTGAGCGAGGCAAAGGAAGTGCTCGTGCAGCTGTATGCCTATGCGGGGTTCCCAAAGAGCCTCAACGCCTTGGGCGAACTGATGAACGTGGTGCGCAAACGCGAGGAGCAGGGTATCGCCACCGCACCCGGGAAGCCGCCCGCCGGGAAGGCCCCGGTAGGCGATGCACTGCGCGCCGTGGGTACCGCAAACCAGACGCGGATCTCCGGTGCCCCGGTGGCTGGCCCGGTCATGGACTTCGCGCCCATCATCAACCAGTTCCTGCAGACACATCTGTTCGGCGACATCTTCGAGCGCGACAACCTGGACTGGCAGAGCCGTGAACTTGCAACGGTTGGCGCGCTGGCGGCCATGCCTGGCGTGGAGGCGCAGTTGCGCTCGCACATGGCGGCCAGCCAGCGCGTGGGCCTCAGCCGCGCACAGTTGCAGCACCTGGCCCAGTTGCTCGCACATAGCGGATATGCGGCCGCATCTGACCGCGCAGTGCAGGCACTGGAACAGACCCCGGCACCGTCGCCATGACCGTGCCGCCGTTCAATCCCGATAGCGCAACGCATCACGCAGCACGGTGAACGCAGGCGATGACTGCCTGCGGCTGGGGTAATACAGGTGGTAGCCGGGGAAGGAGGGGCACCAGTCCTGCAGCACGTGGACCAGGGTGCCTACCTGCACATGGGGGCGCACCAGATCCTCGGGCATGTACGCCAGCCCCAGGCCTTCCAGCGCAGCGCCCAGCCGCAGGGCGATGTTGTTGAACACCAACTGGCCTTCCACGCGTACTTTCAGCTCCTGGCCTTTCTTCTCGAACTCCCACGCGAAAATGCCACCGTGGGTCGGCAGGCGGATGGTGATGCAGTTGTGCCGGGTCAGGTCGTGCGGTGATTTCGGCTTCGGATGGCGCTGGAAATAGGCGGGCGATCCGACCACGGCCATGCGCAGGTCGGGCCCAACACGCACGGCAATCATGTCCTTGGCCACCTGCTCACCCATGCGGATACCGGCGTCGAAGCCCTCGGCCACGATGTCGGTCAGCCCGTAGTCGACAATCACCTCGATGTTCAGGTCGGGATTGGCCGGCAGCAGCTTGCCCAGTACCGGCTGCATCACGGTGAGCGCAGCGTGCTCACCTGCAGTGATGCGGAGGCGACCGGCGGGTCTGTCGCGGTACGCGTTGAGCTGGGCAAGCTCGCTATCGATCTCCTCGAAGCGCGGTGCAATCACCCGCAGCAACTGCTCTCCGGCCTCGGTCGGCGAAACGCTGCGGGTGGTCCGCGCAAGCAGGCGCACGCCCAGGCGTTCTTCCAGCTGGCGCATCGATCGGCTAAGGGCGGGTTGGGACATACCCAGCTGGGCAGCAGCCCGGGTAAAACTGCGTTCCCGCGCCACCAGCGCGAACATGGCCAGCTGATCGTAGTTCTCGACGCTCATTGATGCGTACCGGATATAAGCGATATCCGATTATGCCTCTGCAAGAATGTGTTTTGGGGGCGTAGATTGGCGCCATGACGATTCCAACCCCCAACCCTGGTCGCCGGGCAGTCGTCGCTGCCTTGGCTTCACTGCCGCTGGGATGTTCAGCCGCAGCGCCGCAGGAAGGCACGGCCGCTGGTCGATCAGGCGCACGGACAGTGGTTGCCTGCTTCTCACGTTCGGGCAACACCCGGGTGGTTGCCGGGCTCATTCATCGCAGCATGCCCAGCGACCTGTTCCAGGTAGAGCCTGCCATCGACTACCCGGCGGACTATCTTGAAACGGTAGCCAAGGCGCGACAGGAGCGCGACGATGGGGTAGAGCCTGCACTGCGCACCCGCATTGTCGACATTGATCGCTATGACACCGTGTACCTGGGCTTTCCAATCTGGGGCGAGACCGCGCCGCCGATCATTCGATCGCTGTTGTCGCAGCACGACATGAGTGGCAAGACCATCGTGCCGTTCATCACCCATGGCGGCTACGGCGTGGGCAGCAGCCTGCGCGTGCTCGCCCGCCATGCGCCCAACGCACGCATCCTGGAGGCATTCGTGATGCAGGCCGACCAGGAGCGCAAAACCATGGAGAGCGTCAACGCCTGGTTGGCCACTCCGCACACTGCCCGATGAGGATTCAACCATGAAGTTCCGTACCCTTGGACAAGGCCTTGAAGTTTCCGCCCTCGGCCTGGGCTGCATGGGCATGAGTTCGGCATATGGCCCGGCCGCCGACAAGCAGGAGATGATCGCGCTGATCCGCACGGCGGTGGAGCGCGGCATCACCCACTTCGACACGGCCGAAGCCTACGGCCCCTTTGCCAACGAAGAACTGGTGGGCGAGGCACTGGCACCCGTTCGCGACCAGGTGGTGATCGCCACCAAGTTCGGCTTCGACATCGACCCGGTCACCGGTGCCCGCGGCGCAGGCACCAACAGCCAGCCTGCACACATCCGGGCAGCTGTCGAAGCCAGCCTGAAGCGGCTGCGCACCGAGCGCATCGACCTGCTGTACCAGCACCGTGTTGACCCGGCGGTGCCCATCGAAGAGGTTGCCGATACCGTGAAGGCGCTCATTGCAGAGGGCAAGGTCGCGCATTTCGGCCTGTCCGAAGCGGGTGCGCAGACAATCCGCAGGGCGCATGCAGTGCAGCCGCTGACGGCTGTGCAGAGCGAGTACTCACTGTTCTGGCGTGAGCCCGAAGCAGAGCTGCTTCCCCTGCTTGAGGAACTGGGCATTGGCTTCGTACCCTTCAGCCCGCTGGGTGCGGGCTTCCTGACGGGAAAGATCGACGAGCACACGCAGTTCGATGCAACGGATTTCCGCAATGCGGTGCCGCGCTTCTCCGCCGAATCACGCCGGGCCAACATGGCGTTGGTGGACGTGGTGAAGGCGATGGCTGCAGGGAAGGGCGCCACGCCGGCCCAGGTCGCGTTGGCTTGGCTGCTGGCACAGCGACCGTGGATTTCGCCGATCCCGGGCACGACCAAGCGCCATCGGCTGGATGAGAATCTGGGCGCAGTGGATCTGGTGCTGGATAAGGACGACCTGGCGAAAATCGATAACGAAATGGCGCAGATCAGCATCAGTGGCGCACGTCTGCCGGAGGCCGCATTGAAGATGACCGGCAAGTAGGCATTCCTGCAGCGCCTTGCAGCCGCGCAGGGGGAAGGGTGCAGGCCGTATCGCTGACACCTGTCACTTGTCCGGGCAATGCGTACCGCCAATAGTGAGCGCCACCGCCGCCTGCCTGGCCGGCACTCACCGAAAGGACCTCCCGTGAACCTGCTGCAGCAACTTCTCTGGCAGACCCCCATCTGGGTCTGGGTGCTTCTGGCGTTCCTGGTCTCGCGCGGCATCGCGGCCATGCGGCCGGGGCAGACCTCGCTGCGGAAGTTGGCCATCGTGCCGGCGCTGTTCAGCGTCTGGGGCATCTGGTCGATCAGCCACCGCTATGGCGGCTCGCCGTTGGCGTGGGGCGAATGGCTGGCCGGCATCTGCGCGGGCGCAGCAGTGGGCTGGCTGCTGCTGCGCCGGGCAACGCTGACCGTGGACGCCTCCACGGGCACGCTGTGGCGTAGTGCCGACTACAGCCTGCTGCCACTGCTGCTGGTCACGTTCGTCATCAAGTACGGTTTTGAAACGGCGCTCGCCGTGGCGCCCGGCCTGAGCAGCAACGCAGGTTTCAGCGCCGCCTATCTCCTGCTGTCTGGCGGATTCACCGGCATCTTCATCGGCAAGTACTGTCGCTATCTGGCGGCGTCGCGCCGGGCAACGCCCAGCGGGATGCAGCCTGCGGGCTGAGTCCAGCCCAGGATGAGGGGCGGTGGGCGCGCTTCGGTCGTGCCCTCACCACATTCACCTCGCAGCAGCGAAAATGCGTCCTTGGGCGCGCTCCAGGGCGCACCGATCACTGCCTGCAGGAACGCAACGATGTCCAACAACCCTTTCGGTGAATCCTCATGCGCTGCCGCAGCCAGCGGTTGCGTGGAGGTGCGCGGCGCGCGCGAGCACAACCTCAAGAATGTCGATGTCTCGATCCCGCGCAATGCACTGGTGGTGTTCTCCGGGGTGTCGGGGTCGGGCAAGTCGTCGTTGGCCTTCGGTACCGTCTTCGCTGAGGCGCAGCGGCGTTACTTCGAGTCCGTAGCGCCATACGCGCGGCGCCTGATCGACCAGGCGGGCGTACCCGATGTGGATGCCATCGACGGGCTGCCGCCGGCGGTGGCGTTGCAGCAGCAGCGAGGCGCCAGCAATGCACGTTCCTCGGTGGGCAGTGTCACCACGCTGTCCAGCCTGGTGCGCATGATGTACTCGCGCGCAGGGGCCTACCCGGCCAACCAGCCCATGCTGTACGCCGAGGACTTCTCGCCCAATACGCCGCAGGGCGCCTGCAGCACCTGCCACGGCCTGGGACATGTGTACGAGGTGACCGAAGCGCTGATGGTTCCGGACCCGTCGCTGAGCATCCGTGAACGCGCCATCGCCTCGTGGCCTCCGGCATGGCATGGCCAGAACCTGCGCGACATCCTGGTCACGCTGGGCTACGACATCGATGTGCCGTGGAAGAAGCTGCCGAAGAAGGACCGCGACTGGATCCTGTTCACCGAGGAAACGCCAACCGTGCCGGTCTATGCCGGCTTCACGCCCGCAGAGACCCGCGCCGCGCTGAAGCGCAAGCTGGAACCCAGCTACATGGGCACCTATACCGGTGCGCGCCGCTACGTGCTGCACACCTTTGCCAACACCCAGAGCGCGCTGATGCGCAAGCGCGTTTCGCGCTACATGGAAGGCAGGTTGTGCCCCGCCTGCCACGGAAAGCGCCTGAAGCCGGAAGCGCTTTCGGTCACCTTTGCCGGTGTGGATATCGGCGAGTTCATGCGGCTGCCACTGGACCAGTTGGCGGACCTGCTGGAGCCCATCGCGCAGGGTAATTTCAGCGCGCACAGCCGCGGCGCGCGTACCAGCGGCAGCGCCACGAAACGCGATCGCACGCAGCGGGCTGCAAGCGGCCGCCCTGTCCATGCTGGAGCCCCCGACGTGCGGCTGACCTCGGCCCTGTCGGAAGAGAAGCGCTTGGCCGCGCAGCGGTTGGCAGGCGGCGTCATGGCGCGTGTACACCAGCTGCGAGGCCTGGGCCTGGGGTACCTCTCGCTGGATCGCGCCACACCAACCCTGTCGGCCGGCGAACTGCAGCGCCTGCGGCTGGCCACGCAGCTCAGCTCGTTGCTGTTTGGCGTGCTGTACGTGCTTGATGAACCCTCGGCCGGCCTGCACCCCGCCGACAGCCAGGCGCTGTACGACGCGCTGGACCGGTTGCGCGACGGCGGAAACTCGGTGTTCGTTGTCGAGCACGACCTGGAGCTGATGCGCCGCGCGCAGTGGCTGGTGGATGTTGGCCCGGAGGCGGGTGAGCACGGCGGGCGCGTTCTCTACAGTGGCGAGCCCGACGGCCTGCGCAAGGTCCAGGAATCGCGCACCGCCCGGTATCTGTTCGACCAGGTGCCTGCGGCCACCAGCCGGCAGCGCCGCGCCAACAGCTGGCTGGAGCTGAAGGGCATCCACCGCCACAACCTGCAGGGTGTGGATGCGCAGGTGCCGCTGGGGTTGCTGACCGCAGTGACCGGCATTTCGGGGTCGGGCAAATCCAGCCTGATGGCGCAGGCACTGCCCGAGCTGGTGCTGCTGCACCTGGGGCATGAGCCCGAGGACAACAGCGCAGATAATGCGCCCACCGACGCGCCGACCGTGATCGAAGCGACCCGAGGCCGGCTGGCTGGCGATGTGGACGCCATCCAGCGGGTAGTGCAGGTGGACCAGAAACCCATCGGCCGCACCCCACGCTCCAACCTGGCTACCTATACCGGCCTGTTCGACCACGTGCGCAAGCTGTTCGCCGCTACGCCCGCCGCGCGCCGTCGGCGTTTCGATGCCGGCCGTTTCTCGTTCAACGTGCCCAAGGGCCGATGCGAGACCTGCGAAGGCGAAGGTTTCGTCAGCGTCGAACTGCTGTTCATGCCCAGCGTCTATGCGCCGTGCCCCACCTGCCATGGCGCCCGCTACAACGAGGCCACGCTGAAGGTGCTGTGGAATGACCGCAACATCGCCGAAGTCCTGCAGATGACGGTGGACCAGGCGCACGCGTTCTTCATCGAGGAAGAGGCCATTGCCCGTCCGCTGCAGCTGCTGCAGGAGATCGGCCTGGGCTATCTGAGGCTGGGCCAGCCGGCCACAGAGCTTTCAGGCGGCGAAGCCCAGCGCATCAAGCTGGCGACCGAGCTGCAGCGCAGCCAGCGCGGGCGCACGCTCTACGTACTGGACGAACCCACCACCGGCCTGCATGCATCGGACGCGGACAGGCTGCTGGTGCAGCTGCAGCGACTGGTGGACGCGGGCAATACGGTGGTGATGATTGAACATGACATGCGCGCGGTCGTGCAGGCGGACTGGGTGATTGACGTCGGACCTGGCGCAGGCGCTTCGGGCGGCACCATCGTGGCGAAGGGAACGCCGCAGCAGGTGGCGCGCGCCAAGGGCAGCAGGACGGCGCCGTTCCTTGCGCGCGAGCTGGGACAGGGCGGGTGAGGCGGAGTAATGCCCAATAGGGGCGCTCGCCGGCGTTGCATCAGACGCCGCGACGCGTCCACAGATGCGGACAAATCAGCCGAGTCCTAACGCGTGGACCGCGCAGATGCCCAACACTCCAGGTGTTTACCTTTCTGTTGAGGTGTCTCTATGTGCGGAATACACAACGAACGCGATGAAATCTCTGACGAGGGCCGCCGTGGCCTGTTCAAGCGTGCCGCGGCCTTGGCCGTCGCAGGTGGGCTGGCGGGCGCCGGCTTGCTGGCCTCCCCGGCGGCGCTTGCCACGCCACTGACCCGGCCGCAACGCGATCAGCTGAGTGCCCAGGATGTGCTGCAACGGCTGAAGGCCGGAAACGAGCGTTTCCAGAGCGGCCAGGCCACCCAGCACGATTACCTGGCACAGAAACGGGCCACCGTGGCTGGCCAGTACCCGGGCTCGATCATCCTCAGCTGCATCGATTCGCGCGTTCCCGCGGAGATCGTCATGGACATCCCGATCGGTGACAGCTTCAACGCCCGCGTCGCCGGCAACCTGCCCAGCCCGGACCTGCTGGGCAGCATGGAGTACGCCTGCGGCGTTGCCGGCGCCAAACTGGTCGTGGTGATGGGGCATACCTCGTGTGGCGCGATCAAGGGGGCCATCGACAAGGCGGAGATGGGCCATCTGACCAGCTTGGTCGATCGCATCCACCCTTCGGTGACGGCAACCCGACATGATGGCGAGCGCAGCAGCCGCAACCCAGCGTTCGTCGATGAGGTGGCCAGGACCCACGTGCTTCGCACCGTGGAAGCCATCCGCGAGCAGAGCCGTGTGCTGGCGGGGCTGGAGCAGCAGGGAAAGATCAAGATTGTCGGCAGCATCTACCACCTGTCCGGTGGCCGGGTGGAATTCCTGGGGTAAGCCAGTCGCGTGAGCGGAACGCTCAGGCGGCGAAGCCCAGCACATCTGTGCAACCGGACTGGGTGATTGACGTTGTGCCTGGCGCAGGGCTTGCGGGCGGCTCCATCGTGGCGAAGGGAACGCCGCAACAGGGCGGCCCCCTTCCTTGCGCGCGAGCCGGGGCAGGGTGGGTGAGGTAGGGGCATCGCCCGGGTTGTACTGCTACCGCCGCACGCCACACCGCTCATCCTCAGGCACATCGCCAGCAAGCGTCAGCAGCAGCCGATCCTGCAGCGTAGGTTCCTGCACGCCAGACAGGACCTGCTCCAGATAGCTCAACGGCACCAGTGACCACTGCAGCGTGGCCTGCAAGGGGAAGATCGCAGGCGCCCGATGCTCGGTACCCAGCGCAACCCTGATCAGCAGAAGCGGCGGCTGCCTCTCCACGTGCAGCACCGGCACACCCTTGCACAGGATCTGGAAGGAAGCCGAAGCGGGCGGCCCCTCCAGGAACGCGAAGCCCTCCCGCGCCGGCGCCTCTGCGAATCGAAGCGCGTGGCGACGCAGCGTCCAGAATGTCTCATCGGGTACATCAGGGTACGCGAGCACTTCCGGCTCAACAGGCTCTGGCAAATGCATCTGTACTGCAACGACCAGCGCCAGAAAGACCGCCCACATCACCCCGTAGCGCACCTTCATTTCAGGCCCCACCGAAGTGATCCTTCAGTCTGCCGGCTGCAGCCTTTCGCTTGCGTGGGCTGCCAGCCCAAGGCCGGCCATGATCAGTCCTTCCATCACCCGGTCGCCGACGTACTGCTCCGGCTCGCCGTTCTGGCGCGTGCGTTCTGCCGCCAGCAGCACTTCCAGCACCACGCGCAGGCCTGTCAGCGAGCAGTCGGCATCGGCCAGTGCCATCTGCCGGCCACGCAACTGATGTCGCTCTGGCCAGGGCTGGCCGTTGGCGGCCACGCCCGAGCCGATGCTGTGCAGCAGCGCGATGAGGGTGTTGGGGTCCACGGCAGGGCCGGCCGAGGGTGCCTCGTGGATGGGCTGTGGGGCAGCGGAGTAGGGCGTGGTCATGGCAGGGCTCCTTGCGTGCAGGCAGAAGCCGCCACCGATAAAGGTGGCGGACGATGCGTGGCTCGAAATCCGGCGTACGCTGAACCGGCGGGCACATGGCCCCCACGCACCGCCCGCCATAGCCGGCAGACGGATTGCCAGCCGGCACCACGCGGGGTGGTGCCGGCTGGCAAGCGTAAACATCAGCGTGCAACCGGGGATTTCGAGGCCCCGACCACCCTTTTTCGGTGGCGCGGCTAGGATTACGCCCGGTTGCACGAGGTGCCAATACAGTAAGGGCAATGCCGTCACCGTTCTCGTCATTTTCAGAATTGTTGCATGGCAGGAAAGGGTCCGAGAGGGTTGTCGCGCAAGGATGAAACGCCGTTTGCCACACATCGCGCCGCCAAGCGCTTGCGCCAAGGCCATCACCTAGCGGCATGTGCCTAATACGACAAATCTGCAGCTCCTTGCAGTCAGGAACCGGATTCGCTCATGATGGGAATGCGTTGCGGAACTCTGGAATGAACAAAGGACGGGCAGAGGAAGCTGGATGAGAAGTAAGAGCACTGCGATCGTCGGCTTCGTTGCGAACTTGATGCCTCTCTACATCGGCGAGCGCCACGAAAATTTCTGGTGCGCACGTGGATTACAGGACGGCACGCTAATCCTTCCTTTTAGCGAGGTGGAGGACGCGGAAAACGAGGGATGGATCCGGGTCTGCTGGCAAGGAGATCGGCTGCGTCAGACTGAGGTCCTGGGCGAACACGTTGCGGCGCTTGCGCTGGAGCGCTATGTGCGACTGCACGGCGCCGGAGTTGACGAAGAGGCGATTGCGGCCGAGCTTTACTTTCTGGCCCAACATTTCACCTTCAAAACCGGCTGCCATATTTATCTCCCGCAACTGAAGGAGCCTG
The DNA here is from genome assembly GCF_002966815.1 of Stenotrophomonas sp. MYb57. Taxonomy (NCBI): domain Bacteria; kingdom Pseudomonadati; phylum Pseudomonadota; class Gammaproteobacteria; order Lysobacterales; family Lysobacteraceae; genus Stenotrophomonas; species Stenotrophomonas sp. MYb57. The sequence continues at coordinate 2,431,372 of NZ_CP023271.1, read as the reverse complement.
CGCATCCTGCGGTGCGCGCGGTGAGACGCATGGGCGAGGGCGTTCTCGTCAACCTGCTAAGCAAGATGGCGGGCGCTTGAGCCGCTATCGCCTACGGCGTTCCTGTCCTGCGAGGCAATGTCCGCGAATTCCTCGCGATGATCGTCACCAAAACCCGGCAGCGAAGCCCAGGCCATTGCCGCCGCAAAGGCTGAGATTGCCGCCGCAGGCGAAGGCGAAGTGAAGTAGAGCAGGGCGCGATCGCGTTCGCCGGCATGGACGGAGCGGTAGGTTGCTAACATCGCGTGCAGCTCCGCCCAGTGGCCACCGCCTTCTTGTGCAGGCGACTGCTACGCCTGTGCGCAGCTCGGCAGGCGCCGGCTATCAGTTGGCGCACCTCGGTGCCGTAGTGACCGTAGCGCCATCCGACCAGATACCGCAGAGCGTTCAGATCCGGATCAAGCACACTTGTTCGTCGCCGAGTAGCCTGCAGCGCGCAACTTGTTGATCTACAGGGAGCAGCCCGTCAATTCGAAGGGCTTATCTGCGCCGGACATTGAAGACAATTTTGATTCAGGAATGTTCATTGCAGAACATTTTGATGCACCAAAGATCATCGTAGAGATCATTGATGCTCCGACGATCATCGCAGAAGAAAGTGACTTGCGGCTGACCATTGCAGAACATTTCGGCGCGCCGGTGCGTCTTTAGATCCGCCAGATGGACTCAGCACTCCCGACGCGATCTGGTGACACACATGTTATGCCAGCACGCCTGGCAAGTCTCCGGGGCCTTGTTCAGGCCGGGCGGTACCAGGCCACTCACTCTGAGGTCGCTTCCGGCATCCAGAGAAGCTTTACGTCGCTGCAGCGCAGCCTGCTTCGTGTCAGCGCAATTGGTCGCAACGGCGGGGGCGGCCTTTTGCATGCGGAGTATTCAACCTCGCTTAGGACCTGAAATGCGGCCCGCGCATAGGCCCTGAATAGGATGCGGCTAAACGCGCGGTGGTAAGCCGCCAATCGTGAACCCTCGCCGGTGCGCCTGGAAATTGCTTCGGCTATCTCCCGCAATGTCGCTTGAGCGGATCGTGACAGCACCCTCCCGTCGAAGAAGAGCCTTCCATGGACAGCATACGCGACCAGGAGGACGACGTTGACTCTTGAGAATCGGCGCGGTGAATCATCAGTGGTCGACATGCCTAGCAGACGCCTTTCACGTTCAGAGAAGTCCCCCGGAGGGAACTTTGACGCTATGGAGAATGTGATCCTCTCAAGGGCATTCCCGATTTCCTGAGGGAGTTCTAGAAAAAACTCCGCTGCATCCGCAATGGCTGGTGCCAAACCCGCTAGAGCTTCTGATGACAAGGACTGCCCTGGCGCGCATGGGTGCTTTACCACCGACGAGCGGACGAGTAGGCCTGAACTTCCCTCAGTTCCTCCATGCCAGGCAGCTCCTCGCGGGACAAACAACCCAGAGGTCGCTTCGGTCACGCGGGAGTCTCCCTCGCAGCCAAAGAGGTCCCGACGCGAGCGACTTGCACCAGCCCACGCAAGGTATCGCCGCACATGGAATTCTCGCGCACCATCTTTCCACTCTGGATTGGACAGGAGTAGAGACGGTTGAACATGGTCGCGTCCGCAAGAGCAGATGAAAGGCGCAGCGTCAGATTGAAAAGATTTCCAGAGAGGCGCTCCGCAAGACGCGCACTGAGCGACCGTACGAACCCGGTGCCAGGGACACCGATTGACCCAGGGTAGCTGGAACAGCATCGAATGATAACTGCTCTTGAGACACTCCGGGCAGACCGTTAGATAGGGCCTCCATTGAGCAGCCGCACCATTGAGCGCTTGCCACTTGCGTGGGTCCCACAATGCTGCCAACGTCTTGGCCGCCGGTACCCTGTCTATGATCGCGGCCTGTGCACTGTGTGAATGACAGAGGTGTCTGCACCAATCATCCGAGTACCTTGGCCTAACCCCTAGCAAGCCCAAACTGTCATGGCAGTCTAAGCAGTTGAGCCTGAGAGTCTGAGCCACAAATCCTAAAGGTGAGATGCCCAGCAGTCGGTCGGGCGAATGGTGAAGAATCGCATCGAACGAGCCTCCGTCAGACATCGCCATACTCCATCTCGCCCTCAGGGCCAGCCAGGTTTCCCCGATCAGGGGTGAAGTTCAGCTCCGCACAGGCACTGTCGTACTCAACGAGGTCGGAGTACCCGATGGCCATCTTGAGATCCCTGTCTGTCATCTCAGTAAAGCCAGGCCTGGTGATGATCCGTCTTGCAATGTAGTGAGCCATAACGCTCACTGCTTGCAGCGGCCACTCATCGAATTCCTTCCGACCGGCAGCGGCTCTCTGCTGTACGCCGCAATCCCACAGTCTTTGACTGCATTTGGCAATCCTGAACGCGCCATCGTAGAGGTGTGGTGCCAGACTCCTAGGCAATGTTACGCCGGCCCCAGGAGCCATCTCAGCGTCGTCTTCAAAACGCTCAAGAAAGATCTCGAGGTCTTTTGCCGAGCGAATACCATGGAATTGATGAAACTGCGTGAAGAAGCGCCCCCTGATCTGAGGCGGGGCATGGAGCTTGTTGATCGCCTCTTGCTTGTCGGAGGTATGGTTATCCTGGAACAAAAATATTACGAAGATCGATTTCCCGCGCTTCTCCAGTTCGTTGTCAAGTGTTGCGAAATGCTGCAGCGCTGCTGTTTCAATCAAATTGGCATCATCGATGACCAAGAGCAGTCGATCCACGTTGGCGTTGTTCAACATCATCTCGATGGTATTGATGACACGATCAACTCTGTTCTGGGCCGACTGTCTCGCGATAGGCCGCTGCCCCAACTGGGCTATCGTCCAATCCATAAATGCAGACTCGGTGATGCCAATTGCGCGAACAATTGCAGACACGGCAATGCAACTGAATGGGCACCAGTCGAGGTTTTTGCAGATGTACTGGGAAAGAAAAGTCTTGCCAAAGCGAGTTTGTGAATGCAACCCAATGCCGCGGTATCCCTTCTCAATCGCAAGGACGATCTTGGTTAAGGCCTCTTCCATCGCGACGGTTTCAATAATGGGCTCCCCCCTTTCAGAAAAAACTGTTTTGAACGTTCCCAGGTCCGGATCGAGATTCACTTCGTGATTGGCATTCATTGCTTATGCCCACTCCTGCCGAGCTTCACCCTTCCCGAAAGGGGAATCACCAGTTCCGCGATGATGGCTGCTTGAGGCGTGCCTTGAAGTGGACGATTGGCGATCGTTTTCGGGGGTGCCTCAGGAGTCTCGGCCGCGTCGAGGCTGTTCTTGTGCTGTATCTGAATGGAAGCCGCTTCTTTACTGTCACGGAAGCGCGCCCGCAAGTGTTCCTTATAGGCTAGAACTGCATCCTCGACGCCCGATAGGTCAATATCACCTCGAGCGACCCGCCTGTGGATTAGCCTGCGCAAGGCAAGGCTGTGCGGCGTCCTTGCCCATGGACGCAGTGCGCGAAGCACAACGAACAGCTCTCCTTCCTCGGTGTAGAGGTACATTGTTCGGCCATCAGTGATGTCCACTTCAGCAGAGTAGACAGCACCCACTAAGTCCCATCTATTTTTCAGTGCGACTGACCGATATCGCGTGTGTGCGAACTGAACATAGGGCTGCCGGCGGCGGCCCTTGTCCCCCTTGATCTGGGCTTTAGTGCTCATGATCGACATGGCAACTGCTCGCTCCTCATTGTTTCGGGTCGCGAAAAGCCAGCCCCCGGATGCTGCGTAGTTCCGGAGGACCTCGTAAGGATCGCGTCCTTGGTGAGACCCATGGCCTTCGACGTTCGAAGCGGCAGCAATCACATCCATGAGATCTTCCAGTGCGTCTCGCTGCAGAGGATAGTCATCCGGATCGCTGCCATTGGTGAGGCTCTTCTCTGCTTCCTCGCCCCGGGGGCGAAACGCACCAGGCAGTAGGCGGATCGCAGTCTCTTCCTTGCGCTTGTTCCATGCCTCAAGAAGGCCACGCGTTTCCGGAACTCCACTTGCGCCGAAGTGGATGACCCCCCGTAATTCCGAGATCATGCGCTGGCGATTGACACCAAGCCGGTGAGCCATAGCATTGTCTAGGCTTGTGATAGCTCCGCTTGATACAAAGCCGAGCGCAGGTGCGGTGCCGATTCCGCTACCCGGGACGTACTTCATGCGGGGACACACCAGATCCTTGGGCTCCCATTTCCGAAGTGTGTTCGCGCAAACTGTGTTGAAGTCAGTGCCGTTGTAGTTCTTTGCGAATGCCAGTGTCCAACTGCAGCACATGCGAAGTAGCGCAAAGCACCCAGCGATAAGCCAAACGCAGTCGATCTTCTGCATGAACGGATTGCCATCGGCATCATGGCCCTCCACGGAGAAGGAGACGTCTAGTTTGTGACCATCGTATTGGACCCAATCGCCGTACTGGAGAGCAAAGACCGCCTGCAACTGGCCGGCGCTGACAGCGTCTTCCACTTCAAAGTCTTCGTCGACGAAAGGTGTGCCGCGGCGAGAATCCTTGATGAACTCCACGATGCTACGTCGGGCGCAAGTTGTGTCGTTTGCGGGGTAGCGATCACCTGGTACCCTGTTGCGAATGAGGGACTTAATCTTCTTGAAGAAGTTCTCGAAAGTGCTACTGGGAATGTTCCGCTTTGGCAGCTGCCCTGAGTAGGCTGTCAGCCGCTCTTCAAGCTCGGGGAGCAGTTTCAGCACCTTCTTGAAGGCTCCGGGGCCTGCCAACTTGGGAAAGTCTGCGGGTGAGGCGGCGATGTTGTTTCGGATTTTGTGCGGCAAGCACGCACGCCAACCCCAGGGCCTACCGTCGGGGGCCATCTGCAACGCGTTTCTGATTGTGGATCCTAACGTGCCGGGATTGACCCCATGACGCCTAGCTGCGCATGCGATAGAAACGCCTGCGGCTACGGCCTGAAGGGCTTCGCATCGGGCCTTGTAGCTTCGATAGGCTTTCGGCGTCAGCTGAGATGGAGCAATCAGATCCCATGATGAGATCTGCTTCAGAGTGAGCATGCTCATATGCCTGCGACCTCTAGGCGCACCTGTGTTCTCGCGGTGAGGCGCTCACTGAAATTGATGCTGAGTACGCCCCTATGGATTAGCAGGCATGTAACACACCGAACATCCCGCCAGTCGAACGTACCGTTCAGACTGGTCTCAATGCCGTAGAACGAACTCAAGGGGTTGGCATTCATGTGAAGGCAAACAGCGTCAATGAACACATCCACGGCCTTCAGGTCGGCCGCAGACTGGACATACGGTAGAAGTTCAAGACGTGTCGCATTGGCGATCCGTCCCGTGAGCAGTGACTGCGGCTTGCGGATCGTCAGGGCGATTCCAGTGGCTTTCGCTGCTTCCATGAGCTTGGCGCAAGTCGCGTTTTCAGCGCGTTCTGCGTTGGTAGTGGGCTTAGTCTGCCGTCGGAACGCGATGAAGCTCTCCGCTCCATCTGTCTTGGCCAGCCAGAAGCAAAGCTCGATCTCACGGCCTTCGATGGTGAGAGGGCGAGGACGTTCCACGTAGCTCGCCACCGACAAGTCAAACTCTAGCTCTAAGGCTAGGGCCAGCCGGCAGGGCTCGACAACGGCGATGGGTCGGCCGCCGTTCTTCGGCGAGAGGAAGTGATAGGCGTCAAGCCTGATCTGCTCCCTGGCCGAGAGGCTCCTCGCTGAATAGGGGAGGTGAGACGGAGCCTGCGTGGCGTCAGAACGGGGGCTAGTCATGACGCACCCGATCTAGCCGGCGACCAGGTCCCGCAGATTCAGGCGCACCCTTATGAGATGATTCCGATTTCGTAGACATTCTCGTACTCCAGTCAGCTCTTTCCCGCACCCGAACTTTCTGAAAGAAAGGGGTGGACGAAGGGGCGAAATGGGAGTAATTTCGGGCTTGGAATGCATGCCCTAGAGCTACTCCACGCCCGGTTGCCGCCGGGCGTTTTCATTTCTGGCATCTGCCGCTACAACATGCTCTTGGGGCGCCCGTGTTAGGTCGGCGCATTCACCTGTTTCGATCATGGCTGCGGCGGACCATGGATCGCAGACGTGCTCATGGAGCCTTAGGTTGGTACTGCCTGGTCAGGAGCCAGGAACTGAGAGGCGAGCCAGTGGGCCACATCCCGTGACAGTGCGAATTTCCCTCGCCGCTTCTCTAAGCTGAATACGTGGACTGGAACAGTTCCGCGGGCCTGCGCCTGGCGCAGGCCGTCCAAGGACATGTAACCGAGGGCGCGCCAAAGCTCATCTTGACCGAGTAGTGGGCCATAGCGATAAAGCAAGTCCCGGGCCAGGATATCTTCGAGATCCTCTCTGGAAAGCGACCGGCTAGCTGATAGCGCGCCACTCACTGACCACCTCCACGCAGTTTGGTCTAGACAACGGTAGCCCACCTTTGACTGGAGGGGTTAGAGTAAAGTTGAGCGCGAACTTTACTCTGGTACTACTGGGCCACTCATTGGAGACGCCCTGATGTCCGATAACGGTTACGCAACATATGACCTCAAGCGCGCGGCCGTGATTCTTAGCCGCGTGGAGGGCGGGGACCCTGTTCGCTTTGCAGACAGGCAAATAAGTGTGCTTCAGACAGGCGCTTGGTTTGAGGCCGTTCGACTGAGCGTGGGCAGTAACGAAAGTTGGCGCCCGCTTACCGCGTACGCCGTGGGAAAGTACGTGGAGCCCATGACTTACATCCCAGGGAAGGATGGCTATACATCGAACAAATGGTCGAGATATGCCGCCGGCATACATCGACCAACTCCCCGGACGCTCGATCAGCTTGACTTGCTGGCTCCTGGCGCAAGAGATTGGATTGATCCACTCCATTGGCGGTTGCTCAACTGCTCCCGAGCGCTACATGATGATGACGATGGGCTGAGGCGGCTGGCACCAGCTATTTTCGATACATTGTTTGACCGGGCTGCTGGCGATCACAGGCGCCTTAAGACCAAGGCACTACAAGACCTGTGCCTTGATGAACTAGCCGCGCACGTCAACGGCATTGAGGCGCTCTGCGCCGCAGTCTGGGTGCTACGCGAAGCTCTCGAAAACAGCGATCAGCGGACGTGCTTGGAGGTGGGCGCTCACCTTCACAACATTCTACTCATGACGGTGTCATTTGGCGTTCCGTTCCTAATACGCACCTCCCTCATCGCGTTCTTTCACAGGCACATATTTCCCCTGGCCAGCTCAATTGATGTGATCATCAACCCATCGCTGGCGGACTTGCTGGCCACGGCAGATGATTTCCTGGTTCATCTCACACGGCTGGAAGACGATGGGGGGCTTGGAGATCAGCGGCTTGGGGACACTTCAGAGTGGCGAATGATGCTAGACGGATCGCTGGGCGATGATCTCTGCCATAGCCTCTCGCCCGGGTACGAGCTCAGGCCAGGCTCCACATCAGTTGGCGCGGCAGCGTTCGTTGCCAGCCGCACGACGCTAAAGGTGTGGGGCAAAGGGATCCTTGATAGCGGTAGTCGACAGCGTGCGGTCCCCAAAGCAGTGAGGCGTCAGATTTGCGGCTTTAGCTTCGATGACTGAAGGTTAGCCATCCCTGGTCAGTCGTTCGTTCCTGCCAATCAAGAAAAAGGCGAGGGGAGGGCGCACGATTGTTAAGCTCAACAACAGGTCGAATATTGCATCAGAAGCCAGTGCATCTAGGCTTGCCAACGCGAAGTAGATCGCCGAGTGAGAACTGCTTCCATTCGAAGAAGAGCTGATAGAGCAAGCAAGACACCAACGCTCTTGCTTCGATGACGTCGGTATCTTCATAGCCTTATGTCGTGTCGACAAGCCGGCCCAGCCCGCCGCTATTAGGCCGGTTACCTACCATGCCTCCACTCCTGAGGCATTCGCTTCGCGCCGCGCGCGTCAAATCACGCGACCCTGCTGCTCGGATGGGACTGGGCACAGGTTGAGAGACATGCGAGATGGCAGGCCATAGCGACCTTCGAATCAGCCGGCCCACCACCGCAGGGCGCTGGCATAGCTGCGGGTTGTGTTGGGGCTTCTGCCTCCTGGAGGACGTCGCGTACCGCCTCTGCTGCAGAGGCCGCGAGCTTCTCGGGAGCCAGATTCGTGACCATCATTGAGGGGAGGCACTGTACAGACGGTTAGGGGGTGGCATTACTGGGGAAGCGTCCAGAAGCATCCAGCGCGGGGGCATCGACGCTCTGCATGTGGAGGCAACGGCGACGTTGCCACACGCGACGCTGGGTCGAAGAATGAAGAGTCCCGCGGACGCTCTGCTTGCCATGCTGCTGCAGGCACAGGCACGGCGACCGCTGGAGTGGAACGCCCACGGCCAGGTTGGGGGAGCACAGAGGAGCAGATGGCAGAGCCGGGGTTTCAGCCCTTGATCCGCTTCTCGAAGTTAGCGACTAGCTTGGAGAGCGATTGTCCCGTCAACTCAGCTATATCCCTTAGCTCAACTAAGTCAAGCCTGCGCTTCCCAGTCTCAACATCGCTGATGAATGACTGACTGCGTCCCAGCTTGCTTGAAACCTGGGCCTGTGTGAGCCCAGCTGCCAGTCGTGCATCGCGAACGACCTCTATCAGCGTCGAATACTCCTTGCGATGGATGGTCTTGGTCACGGCCGCGCCTTGTCTGAGCGGCCTCCGAAGCTATATCCAGTTCTCAGATATCTAAAAACCAGATATCCTCATGCCTCATGTTGGAGGGGGCGATGATCAAAGCCACAGGGCAGGGCGTTGATGACCGGGCAGACGGTGCTTGCCACTGCTGCGCCGGGAGGCCTCTCGCTGTTGTACCGGAGTGTGAAGGATGCGACCGACCATACTTGCTCTAGATCTGGAAGGGACACTGATCTCCAATGCCGTCAGCCAGATTCCGCGCCCGGGACTGAGTGAGTTCCTTTGCTCCGTTCATGATGATTTCGAACGACTGGTGCTGTTCACCAGCGTTCCGGAACCAAGAGCGAGGAGCATCGTGGAGCTATTGACTCGGGAGGAGCATGCTCCTTCGTGGTTCTCCCGGCTGGACTTCACCCAGTGGCATGGCGCGACAAAGGACTTGCGCTTTATCACCCCAGAACTTGGTGCAGCTCTGTTGCTCGATGACCACGCCGCCTATGTGCACCCTGGTCAAGAGCGCTGGTGGGTCCACGTACCGCTTTTTGCCTCGCCCTATGAGGCCTGCGATCAGGGGCTGGCGCAAGCGCTGCAGAATCTGCGCAGAAGGCTTGCTGAGCTTTAAATCTGAGATATGAGGCTGCGCTAGAGCCGCGCGGACCCGATGTGCCCCCTTCGTTCACACAACAACTACCGACCCAATCTTCTGAGCACCATGACACCCAACGCGCCCACTTGGACCTTCACCTCCTCTCACAGGAGCTGCCATGGCTCGCAGTGGCATTGGCACCATCCACGCCCAGTTGCCAACGGGTGCCGCCTGAGGCCGGATGTGGTGATTGGTATCAGCTGCGTCGATCATGGCGTCGAAGGCAGCAAGTCGACACGCACTGAAATGGGCCCGCCAGGTTCCGGTGGTCGCCAATGATCCGTACCAGTCACTCGCATCCACTTGAGATCGCTGAACTGATTGTCGGCCTGCATGGCGGAGCGATAGGCGTCACATTCGCTCCCGGAAAGCACCAAGATGCTGCGATGACCGGCAAATGGGCGCGAGATATGGACGCCGATCTGAACGCAATCCGCACTTGGGGCGGCACGCGCCTGATCTCGCTGATTGAGCCGTGGGAATTTGAGGAGCTGAAGATCCCGCAGCTGCCGACCGTCGCACCTACCCATGGACTTAAATGGGTGGGACTTCCGATTCGCGACGGAGCAGCGCCTAATGATGGATTCCTTGCCCGGTGGCAGTCGCTGGAGCCAGTTTTGGTGCAGGAACTGTTCGCTGGAGGACGCTTGGTTGTTCACTGCAAAGGGGGGCTTGGTCGCGCAGGAACGGTGGCGAGCATGCTAATGCTGGCCACCGGCGCAGCGGTCACTGCCGAACAGGCTATGAGCATGGTTAGAGCAGTGCGCCCAGGCGGCATCGAGACCCGAGAACAGGAGGCATTTCTGCACGGATGGGTGCGCGGGCTGCCCGGCGAGGAATAGGGGGAGGGGCAGATGCAAGCGCCTGGGTGACATTCCCGCACGATTGGCGGCACCCCATGAGCCGCACGAATGGCCGACGGTCGCCGCCGATGTGTGGACTTAAAACTTCCAGCGACCGACCGGCCACGCCCAATAAGCATTCCCGATCGGCAGGAACGTCGCCAACGCCACATCGAGTATCAAAGGTCGACGCCATTCTGGACTTGGAAAGAAGCAATAGTCAGTAAGGGCAACCCCGCCAGCCTGCTCGCGCTGCAGAAGCCACTTACACTTTGTTGCAACCTCTCGGTCCAAGGCAGCGATCGCTCGATCTTCACTCATGCCGGTTCGAAGAAGCTCCGAGGCAGCGCCGCGCATGCTCGACCATAGAACATATCGCTTCCGACCAAGGCTGAGCTGCGCCCAGTCACTGCCAGCTAGCGAGCGCAGGCGCTTCGCTGCCTCAGGGGCCATTCGGTGCTTGCGCAGCAGGCTTGCAAGGTACGCATTGGCTTCACCTTCGGCGAGCGTCACCCAGAGCCGGCGCTTGGAGTCGATCGAGCACTCCCGAGCCCAGGCCAGGAGAATGGTGGTCAAGGTGTAGCCGAGATCGACATCAGGGCGACTCCATGGGGCGCGGTATGACCAAGCAAGCGGCTCATACCGCGATCGCACAGCATTACCAGCAAGAGGAAGGGGAACCGCATCCAGAACTCGGAGCGTTGAGAGGGTCTCAAGTGCTTGAACTGCGAGCCCCCCACTAGCGACCGGACTGCTCTCATTCCTCGATCTCTCAAGCGCACACCACGCGCACGCTAAGAGAGGGCCAATCGAACGAACAAATGTGTCCAGTTCTGGCCAGGTTGCGAGGAGGGTCGGTTGGTCAACGACATAGGCCACTTTGCCCTCGAATCGCTCGCCAGTGGGAAAGCATAACAAGTTGCCGACCCAGCGTCTATCTGATCTTCCGATATCTTTGATCGTCCTTCGCGGCCCCTATCCGCGACTCGCCAGCCCTGACGCAGCGCTGATCTTGGATCCAGCGCCAGGGCTCTAGGGCAGCCGGATGGTCAAGCGCTGCGGTGCAAATAATGGCCTGCCCGACGGAGTAACCAGTGCGATCGCCCGACCACGGTCGGGCTAGCAGAGCACACGGCACCAGCTCAGTCGGCGATTAGCGTGCGTTATCGAAGGTTCGCCCCTGTTTGACTGCAGAATCTGCACGCTAGCATTGGCGAAGCCCACCTCGCGTTGCGCTTCGAGCACTGAGGACACGTGGCTCCCACGCCCAGGCCCCCAGAATGGGTGAGCGTCGAGTGGCGAGGGCGCAGCAAGGCGAGCAGGGATTGAATCTCGGGGCGAGTTGAAGCAGGCGAAGCGCACCGCGCTGCGCATCTATCCGCCCCCCGTATGGATATGCTCCCTGACCTGGCTCGTCATTTCGCGATGCCGCGTAGCAGCAAAATTCTCGCGAAGGGGTACATCCCGGGCAGTGGAGACCGCGTCAACGCTTGGTTGTCGGCAGGTGCACCCTGCCCGTCAAGACGGACACGATGTCTATCACGGTGCCGTACGAAGCTTAGTCAGCCCAAGAAGCTGAGCGAAATCGTGAGCAACTGTACAGAAATCGATCACATGCTGCGCGAGTTGGAATGCCAGCTACCTAGGTGGGCGCAGACATGCACAGAGGATGAGTTCATCGCGGTGCTGAGCAAGGCGCTGGACTACATCGCTGTCAGTGCCAACCGGTCGGCTAGGTACCACTGCATCAAGAGAACGGGTTGCCTGCGCCCGGAGAGCGGTGAGGAGATCTGGGCCGCTCGGTACGGCCTCTAGACCGTTCTCACTTCTAAATGTTCGGCGAGGATTCCTTCGCAACCGTTCCGGCTGCGGAACGCGCGCTCGGGGCAATCCACTACCCGGCTACGCAGCTTCCGCGGGTGAAAATACAGCCGGGGGGACTGGGCAAGTTGGACGGTAAGCGATGGGTAGCACCGACCGCTTGACGGCAGCGCCCAGCCGTAATCCGTCTTGATCACTCCAGACGGAAACGAAGCAAATCAGAGTGTTGGAGAGCTTTGCTGTGGGGACACCTCGGCTCACCCGCAATACTGTCCTAGCCGCGGGATAGCTGGACGTTTCGGGGTCGACGCGTAGCGCTACTTGTTGAAGCTACTTTACTAAGCAAGCTCAGACGTTCGCCGCACCTTCACGAAGTCATCGCCCTGCTGCCATGACCCCAACGATATGTTGTAGGTCCATCAGCGACGGAGGATTCCCATGGCAGAGCTCAAAGAGAACCTGTTGGACTGGCTGCGTGACGCGCACGCGATGGAGCAGCAGGCAGAAACCATGCTCAGGGGACAGGCGTCCCGCATCGAGCACTACCCGGTGCTGAAGGCGCGGATCGAAGAGCACATCCAGGAAACCATCGGCCAGCGGGAACGGCTTGAAGGTTGCATCGAGCGTTTGGGGGGCTCTCCGTCCACCATTAAGGATGTGATGGGCAAGATGGCCGCCCTCGGTCAAGCCATTGGCGGGATGACGGCTTCGGATGAGGTCGTCAAAGGCGCAATGGCCGGCTATGTCTTCGAGCATTTCGAAATTGCGTCTTATACCGCCCTGATCGCCGCAGCCAAGACTGCTGGCGATGCGGAGACGGCGCGGGTCTGCGAGGAAATCCTGGTCCAGGAAGAGGCCATGGCCGACTGGTTGGCCGCTCACTTGCCCGAGGTGACCGAGGAGTTCATGGTTCGCGATGCGACTCCGGGCGTCGAAGCGAAGAAGTGAGCAGCTGATGCCGTGCTGGCCGTATTCCCGCCCGACCGACGGAGCTCGGCCTGGAGCAAAGACCCATTTGCAATAAAGTCCCCGCCAGAAAGGCTCGAAAGCGTGCCTGAACCCCGAGGAGAGCACCATGAGCGATGACAAGAAGAACGCCGGCAGCCCAGACAGGGACCGCGTCAATGTCAACGAAGACTACGAGATCCAGTACTGGACCAATGCCCTGGGCGTTTCCGCGGATGAGCTTCGCGCGGCTGTGCAGGCCGTCGGCCCCACGGCTGCAGCGGTCCGCAAGCACTTGGGCAAGTGAGACCAGGAGCCCGTCATGTCCTTGGTGGAGTACCGGCGCAAACGGAGTTTTGACCATACCAAGGAGCCGGAACCCGGCAAAGCCCCACCCAAGGGGCAGCGTGCTATCTTCGTGGTCCAGCTGCACCACGCCAGCCGCAGGCATTACGACTTCCGCTTACAGGTCGGCGACGCACTCAAGAGCTGGGCCGTCCCTAAAGGGCCCAGCTACAACCCCAAGGTCAAGCGCATGGCGGTCGAGGTGGAGGATCACCCGGTCGACTACGCATCCTTCGAAGGCGAGATCCCCAAGGGGCAATACGGGGGTGGGCATGTGGCCCAGTTCGATCATGGCGTCTGGGCAACGCAGGGCGACCCAGAGGCCCAGCTCGCCAAGGGCCACCTGCGCTTTGAGCTGTTTGGCACCAAGCTCAAGGGCGGCTGGCACCTGGTCCGGTCAGGAAAACCCGCTCGCCAGCCGCAGTGGCTGCTGTTCAAGGACGATGATGCGTTCGCCAGCGACTTGGAAGCTGATGACCTGCTCGCCGATATACAGGCGCCCCCCGCAGATGATCTCAGGAGGGCCGGCGCGGGGAAGGCAGGCAAGAAGAAGCTCAAGGCTGTTCCGGTAAAGCGGGCGCGGCGGCAGGGCTGGGCCAGGAAGGCAATGGGATTGTCCAAGGCCAGGAAGACGGCTGCACCCTCGGGCCCGTTCAAGCCCCAGTTAGCCAAGCTGGGGGAGGCACCGCCCCAAGGCGATCAATGGGTCCACGAGATCAAGTGGGACGGTTACCGGATCCTGACAACGGTTACAGAAGGTACGGTCCGCCTGTGGTCACGCAACGCACTGGAATGGACTGAGAAGATTCCCGAGATACGCGATGCCGTCGCAGCGTTGGGTCTCACCTCCGCCGCTCTGGATGGCGAACTCATCGCGGGCTCGGGAACCAAGGAGGACTTCAACCTCCTGCAGGCGACGCTGTCCGGGGAACGCCAAGGAGCGCTAGCCTATGCGCTCTTCGATCTGCTCCACATTGATGGGGTGGACGTGGCAGCCGCCCCTTTGCTGGAACGCAAGGGGCTCCTGCAGGAGCTCCTTGCTGGACGGGAACATCCCTTGGCCTTCAGCTCCCACGTTCAGGGCGATGGCAACGAGGCATACCGCTTGGCCGGCGAGCAGCATTTCGAGGGCATCATTTCCAAACGAGCGGACCGCAGTTACCACAGCGGGCGCAGCGAAGACTGGCGGAAGACCAAGCAGCTGGCCAGCGACGAATTCGCGGTAGTGGGCTACACCGCCCCTAAGGGCAGAAGGGACGGTTTCGGGTCTCTCCTGCTGGCCAAGCCAGACCGCGAGCACGGCTGGCTCTACGTGGGGCGGGTGGGCTCCGGGTTCAGCGATGAACTGATTGCGGAGATCACCACGAAAATCCAGGGCGGGCGCAGAAAGCCAACGGCGTATGTGCCCACAGAGGAAACGGATCTAAGGTCGGCTTCATGGTTCGAGCCGCGATTCGTGGTCGAGGTCTTCTACCGCGGCATTGGCGGGCAGCAGCTGCTGCGCCAGGCTTCGCTGAAAGCGGTCAGGGTGGATAAGGACATTGCCGACCTCGGCGATTCCGATGGTCCTTCCAGGGGCGAGTCGCTTCGCAGGCAGCAGCCCGCCACGACGAGGTCTCCGCGCAGGTCGGATCGGCACGCCCCGGCCGAGCGGACCCCGCCCAGGCTGTCCTCTCCGGGCAAGGTCCTGTTCCCCGATGACGGATATACCAAACGGGATGTCTGGGACTATTACTCGGCCGTGATGGAGCAACTCCTGCCTGAGGTGATCGACCGCCCGCTGTCGATCATCCGGTGCCCGGCCGGTACGGGTAATCCCTGCTTCTTCCAGAAGCACCACTCGGCCGGACTGGAGCTGGTAGATGCGGTGAAACTGAAGGAAGACAGTGGCATCAACGCCCACTATCTGGTCGTCCGAGACAACGCCAGCCTGTTGGAGCTGGTCCAGTTCAATGCCCTGGAGTTCCACCCTTGGGGTAGCCACGCCGAAGAGCCCGACAGGGCGGACAGGGTAGTGTTTGACTTGGACCCCGGGCCGGATGTTCCCTTTGTCGAGGTCAAGAAAGCAGCCACCCACATCCGCAAGCTGCTGGTCCAACTGGAGCTGGAGTCATTCCTGCGGGTATCCGGGGGCAAGGGCCTGCACATCGTGGTGCCCCTCGAACCCGGGTGCGATTGGGATCTGACCAAGCGCTTCGCGAAGGGTTTCGCCGATGCGCTGGCGCAGTCCGAACCACATCGCTTCCTTGCGACGGCAACCAAGAGCCTACGCAATAAGCGAATCTTCGTCGACTACCTGCGCAATAGCCGAGGAGCCACTGCAGTGGCTTCCTATTCGCTTCGAAGGAGGCCGGGCGCTCCGGTGGCCATGCCCATTGCATGGAGTGAGCTGGCCAAGCTCAGAAGGGCCGATGCATTCACGATCAAGGACGTGCCGGCCAAGCTCAAGCGGCGGCGCAAGGATCCGTGGGAGGGCATCGAGACGCTGAAGCAGAACCTGGCGCGATGGTCGCAGGATTAGTGCCTGTCGAAATCGCTCAATCCGGACGATTGCGCTTACAGGTCACTCGTAGCTCCGGTCCGCGTCAGTCAACGGGACCCTGCAATGGTTCAGCGTCGACAACGCCTGGCCACGGTGTTGCCTGGGGAAAGGCCTCGCGGAGTGCATCGACGCCGAACTGCGGCCGCGCCAGCGCACGCAACGACTCACGATCCCGGCGGCGCTGATCGGTACTGATCGTACCTGCGCGATCACGGGCCGCAACGAGGGCAGGATCGATCTCGCCCTCGCGATTGAACGACCACGCCAGCTTGGGGTCACCCAGCGGCAGTTCCTGGCCGTCATGCCACAGGTGCCAGGTCTTTCCATAACTGTTCATCTTGCTGCGCATCAGCGCTCGTTCGGCAGGCAGCGGCAGATTCGGCGCAGACAGCTGCCCGGACAGGATTTCTCCATTGTGCGGGTGCCAGTAGCGACGCTCATCGGCCGGCAACCTGCCAAACAGCCGTCCTGAAATGAGGTACTCGATCCCGGTCAACCGTGCATGAGCGGCATCGCTGTCGAACAACGCGCACTGGGCAAACTCCTCGTTCACCTGCCGGCAGTAGTGATGGGCCTCCATCTGCTGCTGCGGATCGTCCTTCAGCGGGTGGAATCCGATCAGATGGATGTCCAGCCGACCGACGGGGCCGCTGCCCTGAAGGGTCATCGCACCGGTCTCCAGGACACGGCTCCGGGGCGACTTGTCGATTCCCGCTGCCGGCGCTGCAGGTGTATCTGGGGTGCAGGCCGAGAGGGTTGTGATCAACGCCAACAATGCGATCCGCATGGCTGCCTCTTTGAGCTTGATGAGCTGGAGCTTTGCATTCCGCGCGCGCCGGTGCGGTGCAGGCCGCGTATGTGCGCAGTCAATGTGGGTGACGGCCATGACAATGTGTACGCGGCCCATGAAGCGTTGTCACAAAGAAATCGCCGTCGCTTCACGGGTGATTGATTGGAGGCGGAGCTAGAGTTCACTCAAGCCATTCGCTGACGTTCCCCGCGTCCTGCGTCGACTTCCCTTCCCAGCGTACGTGCCCGTCCGGGCATCGCTGGCGTTTGCCTGCCTGAAGCATGCGAGATCCCCCATGGCCTACGCAGTCCAGTCCGCTTCATCGGTTGCAGCCGAACCCGGTGCGCCACTTCCGGCCTCATTTGCACAGCCTGTGCCGCTCGGCATTCGTCGAGGCCCTTCGCAGCCTGTCCGGTTGCCTGAGCTGGCGCAGCGAGTGTTGTTCGTTGCAACCGAGATGGCGGATTTTGTCAAGGCCGGCGGGCTGGGCGATGTTGCAGCTGCCCTGCCGCGCGCCGTACGCGGCGCCTGTGATTCGCGGGTACTGCTGCCGGGCTACCCGGACGTGCTGCAGCGGTTGCCGCAGCTGCAGCATGTCGGCGCCGTAGCGCCCCGGGCGGGACTTCCAGCATGCCGTCTGGGCATGGCCATGCAGGCTGACGGCCTGCCCATCTACGTCCTGCTGTCACCAGCGCTGTACGAACGCGAAGGCTCGCCGTACGTGGATGGGCAGGGGCAGGAGTGGAAAGACAACGCAGTTCGCTTTGCCACGTTGTCACATGCAGCGGCCGAGATCGCCGCGGGGCGAGCCGGGCTGGGCTGGATACCGCAGCTACTGCATCTGAACGACTGGCCGGTGGCGATGGCGGCCGCATACGCCCGCTGGGACCGGACCACCGTGCCGACGCTTTTGACCATACACAACCTGGCCTATCAGGGCTTGTTTCCTTACGCACTGGCGACAACGCTGGGGGTACCGGCCGAGCACCTGGATGAGCTGCACTTCCATGGACAGATGTCGTTCCTGCAGGGCGGCATCACCAATGCCACGCGGCTGAACACAGTGAGCCTGCGCTATGCGCAACAGATCACCGCGCCGGACGATGGCTGCGGGCTGCACGATCTGCTGGCCCACCGTGCCGCCGGTGGCCACCTCAGCGGTATCGTCAATGGCATCGACCCGAGCTGGGATCCGCGCCGCGACGTCCATCTGAAGGCACACTTCAGCATCGGCGAATGGACCGGCAGGGCTGCCAATGCGCATGCCGTGCGCAGGGCCTTCGGCCTGGCTCCTTCATCAGGCCCGATGTTTGCCGTGGTTTCGCGCCTGGTGCACCAGAAGGGCCTGGATATCACCTGCGATGTCGCACCGCAGATCGTGGCCGCAGGAGGCCAGCTAGTGATCATCGGCGGCGGCGAGCCGCAGGTGGAAGCCCAGGTCCAAGCGCTGGCACAGCGATACCCGGGCCGAGTGGGCGCCTTCATCGGTTTTGAGGAAGCGCTGGCGCGGCAGATGTTCGCCGGCTCGGACTTTCTGTTGATGCCGTCGCGCTTCGAGCCGTGTGGACTGAGCCAGATGTATGCACAACGTTTCGGCTGCCTGCCGATCGCACACGCAACCGGCGGCTTGGTGGACACAGTCGAGGACGGCGTAACTGGATTCCTGTTCCATGGTGCCAACGCGGACGGCTTGCGCCGTTGTGTGGAACGCGCTCTGCGCACCTTCCGCCTGCCGGCGCTGATGCAGGCAATGCGGCGGGCAGCGATGCTGCGTCCCGGCGGTTGGGAAGCTGCAGGCCGCGCCTATCTGGCGCTGTACCAGCAGACCTGCCAGGTGGCTGCATGATCGACGACAGCTGCCGCCTGCTTGGCATCGATAAGCTGATCGTGACACGGAACGAAGCGGCGGAAGCCGGTACGTCCGCTTGGGACGACCTGGTGCATGCGCGTCCGGCCGATGCTTTCGCGTGGCTGGGTCCCCATCGGCGTGCTGACGGTTCGCGTGTACTGCGTGCGCTGGTGCCGCACGCTCGCCGTGTTCAGGTGGTCGCCGGCGATGGGCAGCGTTGGGACCTGCAACCTGGTCCTTTACCCGGGGTGTTCGAAGGGGCCGCCGGCGACGACCCGGTCCCGCTGCTGGCCGTACATTTCGTCGAAGGCGTCGAACAGATGCATGACGCATATGCGTTCGGCCCGTTGCTGGAAGAGGCGACGCTGCAGGGCTTCCATGCCGGCAGCGAGCAGGCTGCGCGCGAGCTCGGCGCAGTATCGATGCACGTGCAGGGCATTGCCGGTGTGCGCTTTGCCGTATGGGCACCCAATGCCCGGCGGGTTGCAGTAGTCGGTGATTTCAATGGCTGGGACGGCCGGCGCCATCCGATGCGGTTGCGCCATACCGCCGGGGTCTGGGAGCTGTTCGTGCCCGGCGTACAGGCTGGTGCGTGCTACAAATTCCGTATCGTCGGCGCCGACGGCCGAATCATGCCCGACAAGTTCGACCCGATGGCGCGTTGGGCCGAACGGCCACCCGCCACGGCCTCGCGCGTGGCGTCGGCCGCAGCGCTGCGATGGAATGATGCGGCGTGGCTGGAGGCTCGGCGCAAGACCGGCATCGCAGCGCCGCTGGCGATCTACGAGGTGCACGCGTCGTCATGGCGACGCAATGAAGATGGTGGGCCGCTGGACTGGGACGGGCTTGCCGACCAGTTGATTCCCTATGTGGCCGGTCTCGGCTTCACCCACGTTGAGCTGCTGCCGATCAGCGAATATCCGTTCGGGGGCTCGTGGGGCTACCAGCCGCTGGGCATTTACGCGCCAACCGCACGGCACGGCACTCCCGAGGCGTTCGCGCATTTTGTGGACCGCTGCCATCAAGCCGGTATTGGCGTGATCATCGATTGGGTCAGTGCGCACTTTCCCGCTGATACCCACGGCCTGGCGGGGTTCGATGGGACCGCCCTGTACGAGCACGCCGATCCGCGTGAGGGCGTGCACGCGGACTGGGACACGCTGATCTACAACTATGGCCGTAGCGAAGTGGCCGCCTATCTGATCGGCAGCGCACTTGAATGGGTGGAAAGGTTCCATATCGATGGCCTGCGCGTGGACGCAGTAGCTTCGATGCTATACCGGGACTACAGCCGCGCAGACGGGCAGTGGATACCGAACGAGCAGGGCGGACGCGAGAACCTGCAGGCGGTTGCCTTCCTGCGCCGGATGAACAAGGCGCTCCGCGAGCGTTTCCCGGATGTGCTGGTGATTGCAGAGGAGTCCACGGCCTGGCCGGGCGTGACCGCGCCGGTGGAAGAAGGGGGGCTGGGCTTCACCCACAAATGGAACATGGGCTGGATGCACGACACGCTGCAGTATCTTCGTCGCGACCCCGTCCATCGCCAGCACCATCACAGCGAAATCAGCTTTGGTCTGGTGTATGCGTTCTCGGAGCGTTTCGTGCTGCCGCTGTCACACGATGAGGTGGTGCACGGCAAGGGCTCCCTGTTGGCGAAGATGCCGGGCGATCTGGAGTCGCGGTTCGCACAGTTGCGCGCGTACTATGCCTTCATGTGGGCCCACCCAGGCAGCAAACTGTTGTTCATGGGGGCCGAGTTCGGCCAACACCACGAATGGTCGCACGATGACGCGTTGGACTGGGCACAGGCCGCGAGCCGCGAAGGGCAGGGACTGTCGCGTCTGCTGAGCGATCTGAACCGCGTGCTGCGCGCCGAGCCCTCGCTGCATCGGGACGAGTGCAATGAGCAGGGATTTGACTGGAGCGTGGCCGATGACAGTCGCAACAGTGTCTTTGCGTTCATTCGCAAGGATCCGGTCGGTGCCGGGCGATCACTGCTGGTGGTCAGCAATTTCACCCCAGTACTACGCGAGGGGTACCGCGTCGGGGTTCCCCAGGCGGGGCGTTGGGCAGAGCGGATAAATACCGACAGCGATTACTACGGCGGAAGCAATGTCGGCAATCTGGGGGCGACACATACCTGTGCACAGCCGATGCATGGGCACGCCCAGTCGTTGCGGTTGACGCTGCCTCCGCTCTCCACGCTGTATCTGCAGGTCGACCCATGACCGCAGCTGTCCCTCGACTTGGAGCATGGCCCGTGGCTTGCGGAGGCGTGCAGTTCCGTCTGTGGGCGCCCGACGCGCAGGCGGTAGATCTGATGCTGGAAGGCACGTCGCTGCCAATGCGACGCGGTAGCGACGGCTGCCATTGGCTGCACACGCAGGCGGCACATGGGCAGCGCTATCGCTTCCGCCTGCCCTCGGGCCAGGAGGTGCCCGATCCAGCCTCGCGTTGGCAGCCTGACGGCGTGGACGGTGACAGTGCGGTGCTGTTGGACGATGTCACCTGGCGCAATCCTCAGTGGGCGGGGCCCACATGGCAGGAGATGGTGATCTATGAGGTACACGTTGAGGCGGCCGGCGGATTTGCCGCACTGGTGGCGCAGCTGCCGATGCTGGCCTCGCTTGGAATCACCGCCATCGAACTGATGCCGGTGGCCCAATTCCCAGGACAGCACAACTGGGGGTATGACGGTGTCTTTCCGTACGCGCCCGCGCAGGCATATGGCGGCCCCAACGCACTCAAGGAATTTGTCGACGCGGCGCACGGAGCCGGGCTGGCAGTGCTGCTGGACGTGGTCTACAACCACTTCGGTCCGCAGGGAAATCACCTCCCGCTATATGCGCGCGGGTTCTTCCGCAGCGACCGCAGTACGCCGTGGGGCGATGCCATCGACTTCCGGCAGCATTGGGTGCAGCGCTTCTTCATCGACAACGCGCTGATGTGGCTGCAGGACTACCGTTTCGACGGCCTGCGCCTGGATGCGGTGCATGCCATCAATGATGACCTGTTCCTGCTACAACTGGCAGATGCGGTGCGTGCTTCGGTTCCGCACGCCCATCTGATGGTGGAGAACGAACGCAACCAGGCGCGCTGGTTACGCGGCACATTCCGGGCACAGTGGAACGATGACTTCCACAATGCGTTGCATGTGATGCTGACCGGCGAGCACGAGGGGTATTACGCTGCCTACGCGGGCTGCCCGGAACGACTGCTGGCGCGCTGCCTGTCCGAAGGCTTCGCCTGGCAGGGCGAGCCGGACATGCAGGGGCGGCCGCGGGGCGAGCCGAGCTCCGACCTGCCGCCCTCATGTTTCGTGGTCTTCTTGCAGAACCATGACCAAGTGGGCAATCGGGCCTTCGGAGAACGTCTGTCGGTGCTGGTGGAACCATCGCAGCTACGGGCTGCGCTGGCGTTGACGCTGCTGACGCCGATGATTCCGCTGCTGTTCCTGGGAGAGCCGTGGCAGGCGCAATCACCGTTCCTGTTCTTCACCGATTACGCGCCGCCGCTGGATGATGCCGTGCGCAACGGCCGCCGACGCGAGTTTTCCGCATTCAGCGCCTTCACCGATCGAGCGGCACGAGCATGCATCCCCGACCCGAACGATCCAGCCACCCTGCAGGCATCGTACGTGCCCCCGCCTGGTGACGACCCGCGTTCGAGACAGTGGCTGGGCGATATGCGCGCACTGTTGGCGCTACGCCGCCGGTATCTGCAGCCCGGCCTGCTGCAGGCGCGCTCGTTGGGCGCGCGTGTTCTGGGCACAGGCGCAGTACAGGGCGGTTGGCAGTTGCCGGAAGGGCAGTGGTGGATCGCCATCAACGTTGGCCCTGCGCCAGTGGTACACGCACTTCCAGCTGGCGAATGCGTGCTCGGTACCGATGAAGCCTCGATGCTGCCCGGATGCGGTGGAATCCAAGCCCGCTGGGTGCGCCAATGAGCGAGGCCGCTATGCTGCAGGAAGAAGCGCGCCGCGCCGGAGTGCTGACGCGCTGGGTGGACGTAGATGGCGTCGAACGCGAGGTTGAGCGGGAGGTGTTGCGCGCGGTCCTGCAGTCGGTGAAAGCTGACGGCCCGATCCGCCAGCGTCTGCGTACGGCCCGCTGCGGCGATGCGGTGGCGATGCCACGTGCAACCGGCACGGCTTGCTGGGTCGATGACCAAGGTGTGGAGATGGAGGCGCGCACCGACGCCAACGGGCGCTGGCGGTTACCGGATCAGCCCGGCTACTGGCACTGGCAGCAGGGGGCACAACGACAGTTGGTGGCGGTGGCGCCGCAACACGCATGGTGGCCACAGCACACGCATCGCGCCTGGGGTCTGGCTGCGCAGGTGTACAGCCTGCGCGGCAACTGTGACGCTGGCATCGGCGACAGCGCCGGCTGCGTGCGTTGGCGCGAGCAGCTGCGTCGGCACGGTGGCGATGCCCTGGCCCTAAGCCCGCTCCATGCAGGCATGCTGCCGGGCCCCGGGCACAGCCCATACTCGCCCGGCGACCGCCGCTGGCTCGATCCACTGCAGGCCTCGCTGGTGCAGGTATTGCCGGAAATCGCACAGTCCGTACTCGACAAGGACGCTTCCCTGGCCGAGGCGGTAGCAGCGGCCACCGCAGCCCGCCGCGTTGACTGGATGCATTCGGCAGCATTGAAGTGGCGTTGGCTGCGTCAGGCGCGGCAGCACCTGTTGAGCGCGGCACCCGCACAATGGCAGCAGATCCGCGCGTGGTGCGGCTCAGCTGGCGAGTCGCTGCGGGCCTATTGCCGCTTGGCAGCCGACACTCTCAGTGGCAACGCGGAAGACCATGCCTTCGCGCAATGGCTGGCACGTCAAGCCTGGGCACAGGTGCAGGCGCAGCTGCGCAGTGACGGTGCATCGATCGGCCTGATCGCCGATTTGGCCGTAGGCTGCGCGCCGAACGGGGCAGAAGCACGCAGTGAGGGGACACATCTGCTGCAGGGCGTGGAACTGGGCGCGCCACCCGATGCCTTCAACCCGCAGGGCCAAGTATGGGGCATCACCAGCTGGTCCCCATCGGCATTGCAGGACGAGGGCTTCGCACCGTTCATCAGCGTGCTGCGTGCGGTAATGGCCGGTCGGGGTGGGCTGCGCATCGACCATATCCTCGGCCTGCAGCGTCTGTGGGTGCTGCCGTGCGGGGCCGGGGCGGGGCAGGGCGCCTACCTGCAGTATCCGTTCGAAGACATGATCAACCTGCTGGTGCTTGAATCGTGGCGCCAACGATGCGTGCTGATAGGTGAGGATCTTGGCGTGGTGCCGGCAGGCATCCGCCAACGGTTGGCAGAACGCGGCATTCTGGGCATTGAGGTGCTGCCGTTCGTCCGCGAAGGCGACCGCTTCCTGCCTGCGTCGCGCTGGCGCAGGGACGCGGTGGCCATGCCTTCCACCCACGATCTGCCGCCATTGGCTGGCTGGGTGCGCGGACGCGATCTGCGTTGGCGCGCACGGCTGGGCGAGCTAGCTGACCTGCCGACGGCATTGGCGCAGCGCCGCAAAGACGCGCGGGCGCTGTCTGCAGCTGCCAACGGTGCGGGAGCCACGCTGGAGGCGCGGGCCTTGTCGATGCTGGCCCATGCGTCCTGCCGGCTGGCGCTGCTGCCGTTGGAAGATGCACTAGGCAGTCGCTCCCCGGTCAACCTGCCCGGCACCACGGACGGCCATCCGAACTGGCGCCGACGCCTCCCGCGCGCGTGGGACCACGCGGCCGTGGAAACTCGTGTGGCGCGGATCAGTACGACACGGCGGAGGCTGCCAGGATGAGCGGGCTGCATGCCACCGCCCGGCTGCAGCTGCACGCAAGCTTCGATTTCGATGCCGCTGCCGCCCAGCTGGACTATTACGCCACGCTGGGCGTAAGCCATCTGTACCTGTCGCCGATCGCAGCCGCGATGCCTGGGTCCAGCCATGGTTACGACGGCATTGATCCGACCCGGATCAGCCAGGAACTTGGCGGTGAAGCGGCTTTTCTGCAGCTGGCAGCTGCCGCGCGGAAGCACGGGATGGGCCTGATCCTCGACATCGTCCCCAACCATGTGGCGGCATCGGCGCGGAACTGGTGGTGGAACGATGTGCTGATGCATGGGCGCCGGAGCCCGTATGCTGCCTGGTTCGATATCGAGTGGGAGGCGCCTGGATGCGGTGGACGCCTGTGGCTGCCGGTTCTGGATCGTCCATTGCAGGAGGCTGTCGAAGCAGGCACGTTGCGCGTGGAGCCGGGTGACCAACGTCTGCTGTTGCGTCACCACGACCTGACACTGCCACTGTCGCCGCGCAGCTATCCGCTCCGGCCGGCGCGGTGGCCCGACTGGACGGAACGATGCAATCGAAGGGTAGAGCGCCTGCTTGCGCTGCTGCAGCGCCAGCACTACCGTCTGGCGTGGTGGCGTACGGCCGGTGACCAAGTGAACTACCGCCGCTTCTTTGATATCAACGAGCTTGCGGCGCTGCGCGTTGAACGCGAAGAGGTGTTCGAGCAGGTGCATGCGCTGCCGCTTCGCCTGATCCGCGAGGGCTGGGTGGACGGCCTGCGTATTGATCATGTGGATGGGTTGGCCTCACCGGCGGCCTATCTCCAGCGCCTGCGGCAAGCCGTGGATGCCGCCTGTGTGATGGGTCAGCGCAGGGCTGGATCGGTAACCCTGCACGTCGAGAAGATCCTGGCACAGGGCGAGCAGCTGCCAGACGACTGGGCTTGCGATGGCAGTACCGGCTATGACTTCATGGACCAGGCCGGAGCCTGGCTGCACGACACGGCTGCCGTCGGCGCGCTCACACGCATCTGGCAGACCGCCAGCGCGGACACGTCATCGTTCGCCGATGTCCAACGTGGCGCGCGCACGAGGCTGTTGCGACAGTCACTGCATGCGGATTTCCTGCGGCTGCTGCGCACCGCACAGCGGCTGCTGCAGCCGCGCTTGGCGGAGGCTGATCTGGATGCGGCGCCTTTGGCGCGTTCGCTGGCCGCGCTGCTGCGCTGTTATCCGGTCTATCGCCCGTACGGACTATCCGGCAGCGCCGAACGACGCGCCTTGTCCGATGCGGAAACAGGGGCGAGCGCGGAACTGGACGGCGCGGGGAAGGCCGCACTTTGTCTGCTCAGCGAGGCGCTGCGTGGAGAAAACCCAGGTGGCGAAGAGCTACGCGTGCGTTTCGGTCAACTGGCGGCACCGCTGAATGCGAAAGCGGTGGAGGACACCGCCTTCTACCGTTACAACCGCCTGCTGTCGCGTAACGAAGTCGGTAGCGATCCGCAGCATCTGGGCATTGGCGGGCGTGAGCTGCTTGCGCTTGCTGCTGCGCGCCTGCGCCGCCACCCTCAAGCGCTGTTGGCGCTGGCCACCCACGATCACAAGCGCGGCGCCGACAGTCGGGCCCGTCTGGCCGTACTGACCACATGCGCGACGGATTGGCGCAACGCCCTGTGTTGCTGGGACCGGATGGCCCGGCAGGCCGGAAGGTCGATACCGCTGCCTGGTGCCGAATCACATGCGCTTTGGCAGGCGCTGGTCGGTGCATGGCCGATGCACGGCGAACCGGATGATGACTTCGGCACCCGGATGACGCAGTGGCTGCTCAAGGCCTTGCGAGAAGGCAAGCGGATCAGCAGCTGGGCCGATCCGGATGAAGGCATTGAGCAGGCTGCTGCCCGGTGGCTGCGCGCCCTACTGGAGGAACCGGAACTGCGCCCGTTGCGCACGGCGTTATCCACGTTTATTGGCCGCATCGCGCCAGCCGGCGCGTGCAATGGGCTGGTCCAGGTGTGCCTGCAGCAGTGCCTGCCTGGCGTGCCCGACCTGTACCAGGGCGGTGACGGCTGGGACCTCAGCCTTGTCGACCCGGACAACCGCCGCGCTGTGGACTACATCACGCGCCGTCGGTGGCTGCAGGATAGGCGTTCCTGGGCAGATCTCCTGCGGCGCTGGCACGACGGCGCGGTCAAGGCGCGCTTGCTGGCAACGCTGCTGCGCTGCCGCCGCGAGCACTCGGCGCTGTTTCTACACGGCCAGTTGCTGGCGCTTGCGGTGCCGCCGCGTTCGCCGTGGCTGGCCTTCCTCCGAACCCACCAGGCACAGGTACTGCTGGTTATCGTGCGGCGCGGTTCTGCCGAAGCGATGCCTGGCCCGGGCCTGCAGCTCCCCAGCGGGGCCGGTGCTGACTGGACGCTGCGCGGGGTGCCGCAGGGGAGGTTTCGCAACGTTCTGGATGGGCGCATCGAACGGTTTAATGGAACCGCGGCGGCGACACTGCTGCTGGCAGGGAGCCCGTTGGCGGTGTGGATCAGCGAGGAGAACGGTAGAGATGGACAGCGGGGAACGACGGCAGCGGATTGAGGCGTTGGCTCACCAGATATGGGAGGCCGAAGGTCGCCCGGATGACCAGCAGCAGCGTCACTGGCATATGGCTGAACGGCTGGTGGAGGCGGAGATCGCCGCTCGCAGCGAGGAGGATCGCGATGGCCAGCCGTAGATGGGTACAGAGGTCACGTGTACGCGAAGGGCGGCCGTTCCCACTTGGCGCGACGTGGGACGGGCTTGGCGTGAATTTCGCGTTGTACTCCCGGCATGCGACACGGGTGGAGCTATGTCTGTTCAATGCGCGCAACCGTGAGATTGAACGGATCGGGCTGCCTGAATACACCAATGAAGTCTGGCACGGCTACCTGCCGGATGTGCGTCCCGGTCAACGCTACGGCTACCGGGTGCACGGTCCATACGCCCCGGAAGAAGGGCATCGCTTCAATCCCAACAAGCTGCTTCTGGACCCCTACGCCAAGCAGATCGTAGGAGAGCTGAAATGGGCGCCGCAGCTCTTCGGCTATACCTTGGGCCATCGCGACGGGGACCTCAGCTTCGACCGCCGCGACAGTGCCAGCTACATGCCCCGCTGTGCTGTGATCGACCCGGCCTTCAGCTGGGGAGCCGAGCGCGCCCCGGCCACCCCATGGGACCGCACGGTCATCTACGAGGCACATGTTCGCGGGCTGACCATGCTGCATCCCGGAGTACCCGAAGCTGAGCGGGGCACGTTCTCGGCATTACGGCATGACGAGCTGGTCGATCACCTCGGCCATCTTGGGGTCACCGCCATCGAGCTGCTGCCGGTGCATGCGTATGTAGATGACCAGCAACTGCTCGAGCGTGGCCTGCGCAACTACTGGGGGTACAACACGCTCGGCTTTTTCGCGCCCCAGCCACGCTATCTGTCACTGGGAACAGTGGCCGAGTTCAAGCAGATGGTGGCGCGCCTGCACAACGCCGGCATCGAAGTGATCCTGGACGTGGTCTACAACCACACTGCCGAGGGCAACGAACTGGGGCCGACGCTCTCATTCAAGGGCATCGACAACGCCAGCTACTATCGGTTGGCCGATGATCGCCGTTACTACATCAATGACACCGGCACCGGCAACACCTTCGACCTGACCAACGCCGGCGCGCTGCGCATGGTGATGGATTCGCTGCGCTACTGGGTCACCGAGATGCGGGTGGATGGCTTCCGGTTTGACTTGGCAACCATCCTGGGCCGTGAGCGCCATGGCTTCGATGCCTCGGGCAGCTTCCTCGACGCTGTACGCCAGGACCCGATCCTGAGCCAGGTGAAACTGATCGCCGAACCATGGGACGTGGGACCCGGAGGCTACCAACTGGGCGGCTTTCCACCGGGCTGGGCCGAATGGAACGATCGCTTCCGCGATACGGTGCGTGCGTTGTGGCGCGGAGATGGTGGGCAACTGCCGGAGTTCGCCACCCGTTTCACCGGTTCGGCCGATCTTTTCGAGCATCAAGGCCGGCGCCCGTCGGCCAGCATCAATCTGGTGACCGCACACGACGGATTTACCCTGCATGATTTGGTGAGCTACAACGAGCGCCACAACGAAGGCAATGGCGAGGACAACCGGGAT
The DNA here is from genome assembly GCF_002966815.1 of Stenotrophomonas sp. MYb57. Classification (NCBI taxonomy): domain Bacteria; kingdom Pseudomonadati; phylum Pseudomonadota; class Gammaproteobacteria; order Lysobacterales; family Lysobacteraceae; genus Stenotrophomonas; species Stenotrophomonas sp. MYb57. Next base: position 2,403,077 of record NZ_CP023271.1, on the reverse strand, counting down.
GGCCATTCTCATAACCTGTCCGGCAACCATGGCGTGGAGGGCGATACCGATGATCCCGCCATTCTCTCGCTGCGTGCGCGGCAGATGCGCAACCTGCTCGCTACACTGCTTTTGGCGCAGGGAACGCCGATGCTGCTTGCGGGCGATGAATTCGGGCATTCCCAACAGGGCAACAACAATGCTTATTGCCAGGATAATCCACTGAGCTGGATCGACTGGGACCGGGCCGCGCAGCCAGCGGCACAGGCGCAGGTCGCATTCGTACGGAGGGCGCTGTCACTACGGCGCCGATATGGCTTGCTGCGTCGCAACCGTTTCCTGCGTGGCGAGTATGACGAGGTGTTGGGACTGCGCGACATCGACTGGCGTCACCCCGACGGCCATCGCATCGAGGAAGCCGACTGGCATGACCCGGAGCTGCGGGCGTTGCGGATAGTGCTTGACGGACGCAGCCCAGATAGCGGGCTGCGCGAACCCGGTCGCCATCTCAGCCTCGCCCTGCTGCTCAACGCGGGCGAACAACCACAAGTGTTCCAAGCCTCCGGCGACGTGCTGGCATTCCGCCGCGTGTTGCTGCAGACCGAGGACGCGCCCCTCGAGGCCGGCGAGGACGGCAAATGGACGCTGGCCCCGCGCAGCCTCTGCCTGCTCGCCGCGAGCAGCCGCTCCGGTACTGACGACGTAGAACATCCTTCCTGAGACATCCGGCCGGACATAGCTCGCCGACCCTGCGGAAAGCCGTGTCCGCCTGCGCGGCCCAGAAGGTGGGGCGCCGGCCAATGTCAGCGGCCTTGCTGCTTAGCGGTGGGATCCGGGTCGGGACGTTCGTAGTCTTCGGGCTCGGCCTTTTGCCCCTTGCCGTCGTCCGGCATGTCATGTTCCTTCCACGTCGCCCTGTCGTTGCGCCGCTGGTCAGGCGTATGGGCTTTCGAGGCGTCGTCCACATTGGCACCCGGATTGAAGGGCAGGTCGTCCCGCAACTTCTTTTCATTCACGTCGGCTCTCCGGCGCAGCGCCGCTTGGAGTGGCGTGCGGTGGGTTGATAAACCGCCTCAGCAGGATGAAGGTCGTCATACCTCAGACGGGCCCGGCCGGCGGTGCAGGGTGGTGGCTGCTGTAGTGAAGCGGGGTGATGCGCTCCTGGCTGGCGCCGCGGTGCCGGGTGATTCGCTGGAAAAAGAGCGAGTTCGGAACGCGGAGCAGGCAACCACGCGCCCCTTCGGCGCGATCGATCAGCGTGGTGTAGATCAGGTTGATGTCGACAACCTGGCCGCAGAGGCCGGGCTTGTCGACATTCTCCAGAACCTCGATGACATCGTTGATGCGGAATGGACGGGTGGCAACGATGAGAAACGAGCAGAACAGATTGGACAGCACACTCCATGCTGCGAAGAATGCAACTGCGCCGACCGCCATGAATCCGGTGAGCGCAGTCCACAACACCGACCTTGACACCCCGAGCCGTTCCAACACCAGAAGACCGGAGGCCAGGTAGATCAGCAGCGCACCACCACGGCGCAGCCCGGCATGCAGTTCCGGAGCCAATCGACCGCGCTGCTTGGCCCGCTGAAGGGCCCAGGCAAGCGCCCGCACCAGCAGCCACGCCAGCCCGAGGGTCAGAAGTATCTCGGCCACGGGTACCACCACCGTGAGCCAATCCATGAACCATGGCGGCAGACCGAACATCTGTCAGAGCGTGACCGCGCCGCCGGAGACGGTCAGAAGCGCACCGGATGTGTAGCTTGCCGTATCCGAGGCGAGCATCACGTACGCCGAAGCGAGCTCTGCTGGCTGCCCGGGGCGTCCGAACGGCGTCTGCGAACCGAACTGCTCCACCTCATCGGCGGCCATGCCCGCAGGGATGAACGGCGTCCAGATGGGGCCCGGCAGCACGGCGTTGACCCGGATCTGCTGTTCTGCAAGCAGCCCCGCCAAGCCGATGGTCAGGTTGGCCACTGCCCCCTTGGTGGCCGAGTAGGGAAGGATGTTGGGCGTCGGCTTCTTGGAGTTGACCGAGGCGGTATTGATGATCGCGCCGCCGCCCTGCAGGTGCGGAACACATAGCCGGCTGAGATTGAAGACCGCGTGCACATTGGTATCGAATGTGCGCTGCCAGTCCTCCAGGGTGATGTCGTCCAGGCTCTCGTAATAGCGCTGATAGGCCGCGTTGTTGACCAGGATGTCCAGTCCATCGAGCTCGCTGGCCACCCTGTCAACCAAGCTGCGCGCCTGCGCCGGATCACTGATGTCGCACGGCACCAGCACGGCCTTGCGCCCCGCCTGCTCGATCTGCTGCTGGACATGGCGTGCATCGTCCTGCTCGCCCTCAAGAAAGGCGATTGCCACGTCTGCGCCTTCGCGCGCGAAAGCAATGGCGACGGCGGCACCGATACCACTGTCTCCGCCGGTGATGAGTGCCTTGCGGCCGGTCAGCAGACCATGGCCCACGTAGCTGTCTTCTCCGTGATCCGGTCGAGGCTGCATCGGTGCGGTCTTCCCGGGGAAGCGCTGCTGCTGGCGTGGAAATGGCGGGCGTGGATAGTTGGGGGTCGGCATCGTCTGGCTCCGTGAGTGGCAGGGGCGTCCAGTCTCGCCGTGCGGTGGTAAAAAAAGCGGCCCGGCGGCGTGGCTGCCATGTCGACGACATCCATCGCAGGCTTCACAATGGGTACGCGATGGTGGTCATGATGCTGTTGGCGGCCTGCCTTGAATCCAACCGGGTATGCTGCACTACGACCGGGTGATCTGATTCGATGAGGCTGGCGAAACCAGCGCCACGCGGTATCGGCGCCGGGTCCTGCAGGTCATTGAACCGCAGGTGGCGCGTGCGGCGGGCGGGCACCACGAAGCTGAAGGGCCCCAGCGGCTCGCGGTCCTCGAAATACAGCGTTAGAAGCACGTGCGCATCATGGTCGCCCGCGTTGAGCACGCAGCACGTCTCATGGCTTTCCATCTCGGGTGACGGGCCATTGCTCCACGCAGGAATGTAGCCCTCGGCAATTGCCCAGCGGCGGTGGCCGATACAGGAAGAAGATGTTTTCATGACGCGGTTTTACCGTCGCCGGTGTTGCCATTGCGTCCACATTCCGCTTGGATCCAGTGATGATGATCGGCTATCACGCTTCGCACGAGCAGTTTGCGCCGGCGGCGCTTCTTGAGTTGGCGCACCGCGCCGAACACGCCGGATTCGATGCCCTGATGTGCTCCGACCATTTTCATCCCTGGACGTCGGCGCAGGGACAATCCGGACACAGTTGGGTCTGGTCCGGCGCGTTGGCGGCGCAGTGTGCGCTTACCCTGGGCATGGTGACGTGCCCGATGCTGCGCCAGCATCCAGCGCTGGTGGCACAGGCGGCGGCGACCCTTGACCAGCTCGCACCCGGCCGGGTCTGGTTGGCACTGGGCACGGGCGAAGCGCTCAACGAGCGCATCACCGGCAAGCCGTGGCTGTCCAAGGAGATGCGGCAACAGGCCCTGCTGGAAGCCGCCGATGTGATGCGCCGGCTCTGGCAGGGAGAGCGGGTTGATCACACGGGCGCATTCGAACTGCGTGGCGCGCGTCTCTACAGCCGGCCGCTGCTTCCACTACCGTTGCTGGGCGCGGCCGTCACCGAGGCCTCCGCACGGTGGGTAGGGAGCTGGGCCGATGGCTTGATCACCATCAGCCAACCCCTTCCGGTACTGCGCCGCGTCGTGAACGCGTTCGAGGCGGCTGGCGGCCTGGGCAAGCCAATGTACGTGCAGGCCAAGCTGTCCTATGCACGTTCAGAAGAGGCCGCACTGGCCGGCGCGCTGCAGCAGTGGAGCGCCAACGTCCTCCCACCCGAGCTGGCTGAAGGGCTGGACCAGCCCGAGCAGTTCGAAGCATGCGCAGCCAAGGTCGATGCACTGCAGCTGCGCGAGCACGTACACGTCAGCGCCGATCTGCAACGTCATCTTGCGTGGCTACAGCAACTGCAGTCGTTGGGCTTCGACCGCATCTACCTGCACAACGTCAACCTCGAGCAGGAACGCTTCATCGATGATTTCGCGGCGCATGTCCTGCCGCCGTTGCGACGTCATTCCGCGCCGCCCACCAGCCACGCATAGCCGTATCCCTGCAGAAGACAGCGGCGCCCCTGCAGTATCGCATGGCGGGCGACGATGGCGGTGAGGTCGCCTGCAAGGGGCACCTCGAACCAGACCGGCTGCGTGTTGAAGTTGACCAAGGCGAGCGCCTGCTTCGGGCCATGGCCGTATCGGAGCACGAGCAGCGCAGGGGCATGCGACGGCAGCACGGTGGGACCGGCCTGCAACAATGGCTGTTCAGCGCGCTGGTGAAGAAGCTCACGGATGCGGCCAAGCAGTGAGTCTGGATCGGACTGCTGCGCGGCGACGTTGATCGTCCTGTAGCCAAAAGGTCCGGTTTCCAATGGCTTGCGCCAAGCGTGATGCGGTGCATCCGTAAATCCGCCCGCCGGGCCATCATGCCACTGCATCGGCATCCGGACCGCATTGCGCTCGGGCAGATCGAGACAGTCGCCCAGGCCGATCTCCTCTCCGTATCGAAGCACCGGCACCTGCCCCAGCGAGAGCAGCGCCGCCCACGCCATCGCTTGCCAACGCACATCCCCGCCGAGCATCGGTGCAAGACGGCGCCGAATGCCTCGGCCGTAGATGCGCATTCCGGGGTCGGGGGCAAAGCGCGCCATCACTTCCTCACGTTCCTGCGCGGAGAGCTGCTCCAGGTCCAGCTCGTCATTGTTGCGCAGCCATGCGATGCGGGTGTCTGGAGGCGCATGCGGGCCATACTCGGCCATGACATCGCTAAGCACGCGGGCATCGCCCCGCGCCAGCGCCAGGAAAAAATGATTGTTGAGATGGAAGTCAAGCAGATGGGAAAGCCGCCTTCCCCCATGCAGGAAGTCGCCGTAGCGATTGGCGCTGACATCTGCTTCGCCGATGAGTGGCAGGCCGCGCTGATGGTCGTCGGCGACCTTGCGCATGTCCTCAAGCAACCACAACCCATCGTCGCGAGGATCAGCGTGCCGGGCGCGCTCAACCATGTAGGGCACAGCGTCCACCCTGAATCCGGCGACGCCGCGCTGCAGCCAGAACGCCATGATCCGTCGCAGCTCATCCCGCACGGGCGGATGGGCGAGTTCCAGGTCCGGCTCGTGGTGGTAGAACATGTGGCGATTGAACGCCTCGGCCTCCGCATCCCATGTCCAGGTTGACGCCTCGACAGGTGGAAACATCGGCTGCAGCCCATCATCAGGGATGCAGTCGCTCCACAGGTACCAGGGTCGCCGGTACGGATCACCCGCCCGGGCGGCCGCGAACCAGGGGTGTGCGCTGGCGGTGTGCTGCATGACCAGTTCGACCAGGATCCCGATTCCACGGTCATCGGCAGCAGACACCAGGCGCTCGAATGCCTTCTCGTCACCGAGGCGTGGATCGATGCGATAGTGGTCGGTGATGTCATAGCCGCCGTCGCGCCCGGCATTGCAATAGAAGGGCAGCAGCCAGAGATGGCTCACACCCAACCATTGCAGATAATCCAGCTTCTCGGTCACCCCATCCAGCGTGCCCCAGCCAAGACCGTCGCTGTCACGGAAAAGATACGGGTCAACCTGGTAGATCGCTTTGAGTGGACGCGCAGTCACGGTCATGATCCTCGTCGGCTCATCTCGAGATGCAAGTGAGCTTGCCGGCTGCCCCTTCATGCAATCGTGAATCAAACGCATGGATCCAGTGATGTCCAGCCGCCCGGCCCGCTGCTGCCGTCAGGACTGGCATCGCTGAGGGCGCAATGAGATCCGCGCACGGTGTTCATCAGCCACCCACGCCGCCAAGACGGAAAAGCGACCGGCAGGGATTTACGTTGAATGCACTGCCGCCGCGACGCCGCGATGCGAGGCCGGTGCGCGCTGCCGAGACCGGCGTCACCGGCAGCCTGCACGCTGATGGCCCCAGGTGTTGCCGGTCGAGGCCAGGTGCGGGATCCGACGAGCGTACGACGGAGGCGCGATGGACGGTATGGGTATCTGCTACAGCGATTACAGCAATGGCTCGGATGAACGTGCGTGGCAGCAGTGTCGCTGGCTCTGGCAGCGCCCGGCGACCCCGCTGGCGTCGCTGTGCGGGGCCGCAGAGCGCATCATGCTGTTGGCCACCGATCCGGGTGACGAGGTGCTGGGTTGTGGCGGTCTTCTGAAATGCGTAGCTGAGCACACGCAGGTCCGAATACTGGCACTCACCGACGGCGAAGCCTGTTATGCCGGCGAACCATGGTGGACGCCTGCCCGACTGCGCCAAGCACGCCGCGATGAGCAGTGTGAAGCGCTGGAAAGGGTCGGCATCGGCGCCGCGTCGATTGTTCGGCTTGGCATCGCCGGCGGGATGCTTGCCGCGCACGAGCAGGCATTGGAGCGCTGGCTGCTGGGCACGCTGCGTCCCAATGACCTTCTGCTGGCACCCTGGCGCTTCGATGGCCGTGCAGACCATGAAGCCGCCGGACGCGCCGCATGCCGTGCCGCACGCTCAGTTGGCTGTGCACGGCTGGAATACCCGATCTGGGGATGGCACTGGATGGATCCCGGCTGCGCGCACATGGCGTGGGAATCTCCCAGGTTGCTGGATATAGAAAGCGTTATCGACTGCAAACGCGGCGCAATGTCCCTGCTGCGCACCCAGACTGGAGCGATCAAGTACCTGCGTGCCGAGCCGGCGTTGCCCGCGCGCGTTCTTGCGCGTTTCCAGCGCAACCATGAAGTATTCCTGGCCTAGCGTGGCGCCGCCAGGGGAACGTGCTGCACGCCCGTCGCCATCAATCCCCGGTCTGCGAGTGAGGTGCCTGGACCGCTTTCGACTGGGGAGAGTCCTTCTGGCGAAGGAAGATGGTGAGGATGACCAGTGACAGCACGGCGAGGAATTCGCTTTGCCAGTTCTGCATCGACTCGAACCAGAACGTACTGCTGAACAGATGGTCAAGGAATCCCGGGGGTGGCAGGCCCTCCAGCCGCTTCTCGACACACTCCGAACGCCAACTGCCGATGGCATGCAAGGCAAAACTCAGCAGGAACATGATCGTGAAGGCAATCGCCAGTGAGTGGCCGTACAAGGTCTCCCAGATCCCGCCCCGGCGCACGGGCCAAGGGGCAGGTCCCTCATCCACCCGTTCCTGCTCCTGCGCCGGATCCAGTGGCCTCGATTCTGCCGAGCCGCGTTGCCGTAACGAAACCGTCAACAGCACGTACATGCCCATCTGCAGGAACTCGCTCTCCCAGTTCTCGAAGGTGGCACTGATGAAGTGGCCACTGACAAGGTAATGCCACAGGTCCACCGAGGTGCTGCCATGCCGCTGCAGCTCATCGTTGTAGACCTGCAGGCCCGCTGCGATCTGCCCTCCCAGAAACAGCAACATCAGTGCCAGCAGAACCAGCGAAAGACCATTTCTTCTCCACATACCTCACCTCGCGCACCCGCCTCATGGATGAGCCTGCCCGGGCACTGCGGAAACCGCCGTGAATGGGATGCGTGGAGTCGGTGAATGGTTGAAGGCAGTGTCAACGGCCGTGTCCGGCTGGATGTACACCGCGCACACTCCGCGCTCACGGCATCGAAAATGGGGGCATGACACGCTGAACATCCTTTCCCGATCGACAGGAGACTGACGATGCAGGCGTTGACCTATCATGGCCGCAAGGATGTGCGTGTTGAAACCGTTCCAGATCCCGTACTGGCCGCGGACGATGACGTGATCCTGAGGGTGACGGCAACTGCAATCTGTGGCTCGGACCTGCATCTCTATCGCGGGAAGATCCCTGATCTGCACACTGGTGATGTGCTTGGCCACGAGTTCATGGGGGTGGTCGAAGAGGTGGGTCGTGGCGTGTCCCAGCTTCGGCCCGGCGATCGGGTCGTGGTTCCGTTCGTCATCGCCTGTGGTGAGTGCTTCCACTGCAGATTGGCCGAGTACGCTGCTTGTGAGACAACGAATACCGGTCCGGGCGCTGCACTGAATGCCAAGGGCATGCTGCCGCCGGCAGCGCTGTTCGGGTACAGCCATCTGTACGGCGGTGTTGCAGGCGGGCAGGCTGAATTCGCCCGTGTACCCAAGGCAAATGTCGGCCCGCTGCGTATCCCGGAGGGCGTCGCAGACGAGCAGGTGCTCTTCCTGTCCGACATCCTGCCGACCGGCTATCAGGCGGCACTTAATGCCGGGGTAAAGCCAGGCTCGACCGTTGCGATCTTCGGTGCTGGCCCGGTCGGGCTCATGAGTGCAGCCTGCTGCAGGCTGCTCGGTGCGGAAACGATCTTCATCATCGACCACCTGCAGTACCGGCTTGATTTCGCGCAGCGCACCTACGGTGCAACGCCCATTGATTTCACTACGGTCGATGACCCGGCCGAGTACATCGTCAGCCAGACCGGGGGGCGAGGCGTGGACGCCTGCATTGAAGCGGTTGGATTTGAAGCGGAAGGCAGTGCGCTGGAGAGCGCTCTGACCGCGGTGAAACTGGAAGGGAGCAGTGGCGTGGCGATCCGCCAGGCCATCGCCGCTGCCCGTCGTGGCGGTGTAGTGAGCATTCCCGGCGTGTACGCCGGCTTCATCCATGGATTCCTTCTGGGGGACGCGTTCGACAAGGGTCTGACGTTCAAAATGGGGCAGACACACGTGCAGGGATTGATGCCGGAACTGCTGACAGCCATCCTGGATGGGAAGCTCGATCCGGGCAACATCATCTCTCACCGTATGCGCTTGGGCGATGCTGCAGCGGGCTACGCAATGTTCGATGCCAAGAACGACGACTGCCGCAAGATCGTGCTTACGCCATGAGTCTGGCCATGGCATGCGTGTACGGCCTGTGGCTGCTGGCAGGGACGCTCGATTTCCACTTCCATCGGCGGACCGACATCGCCCACACCTCCGGCCTGCGCGAGAGCGCGCTGCACGGTGTGCAGCTCAGCCTGATCGGCGCCGGCCTCTTGGCTTGGTTGGCGCTGGCACACACCTGCGCACTGATCGTGCTGCTGACGGTGGCGGCCATGCTGCATGCGATCGTGGGCTATCTCGATACCGCGAGCGCAGATGGCTGCCGTCGCATCAGTCCGCTCGAGCAACACGTTCACAGCATTCTGGACATGGCGCCATGGGTCTTTTTGGCATGGGTCGCGTGGAATGCACAGACTGGTTGGGGCGTGCGATGGCAGCCGGCACCGGCGCGCCTGTGGCTGTCCACGATACTGCCTGCCCTGGCGCTTGCCGGCCTGCCATGGCTGGCCGAGCTGAGGCGCTGCGTCCGAGCAGCACCACACGACGGCAGGGCAGCGTAGCGGCTGCTGCGCGCGCGACAGCCCCGTCTGCACGGAAGGTGCGAGCCAGCCCGCCTTCAACTAACGCTTCTTCTTCCGCAAGGACATCGGGGATGGGGAAGGTGTGGTGGGAGACGGCTGGTTCGGCCGATGTTTCTTCTTCTTCAGCGTCGGATCGGGGCCGTTCTGAGGATTGGTAGCGTACCGGCTCTGCGTCTTGTCTGCGCTCATACGGGTATTCCAGATGATGGGGCCGTCATCTACGCACAGTGAAGGTAGAGGCAGGATGCAATGGCTGTCTTCACCTGATGAAAGATGTCAAATGCTCCGCGTTGGCCGGTGCTGGCGCGCCCGGCACTGCCTTAGCCTCAGGCTGCGCTTGGGGCTTCACCGTGACCGGTCAGCGCCGGGTGGCATTGCAGCCGTGCGTTGCTGACGGCCTGGTGCGCCCCGCACCGCGAACACGACAGCACGGTCCCCCCGGGTATCTGTTCCAACTGTTCACTTGTTCTGCGCGACACATGACCGCATGCGTTGCATCGCATGGTTATGGTGTTCACGTACGTAACTCGATGTTGCGCATCGGTTTCTGCGTTGAGCTCAAGGACGTGGAAGCGACCGGTGTCTGACATGGTGGTTCGATCCGTTGGTGGGTCAAGCCATCGTTGGCCTTTCGCTGCGATTACAGCGTGATGGGGATCACGATCCGCTCCCAACGAAGCTGAATCGTTGAGCATTGCGTAATGGCTTTTCACGCGACTAGACCCGCACTGAACACAACTGCCGCAGGCGATTGCTAAGGTCATCCACTGTCATGAAGCAACCAGGAAGGATGATGCCAATCAGAGCCATAACGTATGTCAGCGAAGCCTGTCCCGCGATCTCCGGCTGCGACCCAGGGAAGGGCACAGAACTGCTCGATCGCGTTGTCGATGACGCCGCCCGGTTCAACCGCGACGCCGGAGTCAGTGGCGTCCTGTTGTTCGATGGCTGCCGATTCCTGCAGTACATGGAAGGCCCGGCGGACGGACTCCGGGTGGCGTACTCGCGCGTGATCGGCGCCAGCAGTCATGGTGAACTCATCGAGCTGCAGCGGGGTCGCGTTGGTCAGCGCCGTGTGCCTTTCTGGCCGATGCGATGGCTTCCGGTGGAACCGCAGGTGCTGTCGCGGCTTGCGGGGAGCGATTGGACGGGATTCAAGCAGCGAGGCGACAGCGGAGCGCTGAATGCCACTGCGATGGATATCCTGGTGGCGTTGGTCGAACCCCACGCACAGGTAGCCTGAAGCCAGGGAACCGCCAGTAGAGAGTCGCAGCCGCTGGAGTTCGGCACCGGCGTGGCTGTTTCCAACGCAATGAAGTGAGCAATCCGCAGCGGCATGCGCGAAATGGTTGACCGGCACTGCTGCCGGTGCCACAACAAGTGTTATGCCCACATCAGCAGCGTGTGCGGCCGCGCGGCAAGCGCTTTCACACCGGACGACATGACGATGATCGCGTGTTCGCCACGATGAGGGTGGAGGCATATCGCCCCGAAGCGGAGAACGCAGATGTCCGACCCACGCAGTGGCAAGCGCAGAGAACGTTTGTTGAAGTGGCTGCAGGATGCGTATGCCATGGAACAGGAGGCAGAGACCATGATGAAGGCCATGGCCTCGCGCATCGAGAACTATCCGGTACTGGCCGCCCGGATCGGTCAGCATGTACAGGAAACCCGCCAGCAGTCCGAGTCGCTGCGGCAATGCATCCAATCCCTTGGCGGCAGCGTACCTACCGCCAAAGGGCTGTTTGCCAGCCTCACCGCTGCGATGCACGCGGCCGGCAACAGCATGATGGAGGATGAGATCGTCAAAGGTATCGGTCTCTCCTTTGGCTTCGAGAATACCGAGATTGCCACTTACCGGGCTTTGGTAGTCGCCGCCGAACGTGCGGGTGCAACCGACATCGCAGCTGTCTGCGGACAGATCCTGCAGGAAGAGATCGCCATGGCGCGTTGGCTGGAGGATCACCAGGACGTCCTCGTAGGTGCGTTCCTTGATCGCGACGAGACCCCCGGCGCCGAGGCCAAGCGCTGATCGTGATGTCCGTTATTGCACGCACAGGAGACTGACCATGTTCTTTCATCACAAAAAGCTGATGTACACCGTCCGCGTTCGTCAATCCGATCCGCAGCTCGCCACGCTGATGCTCGAGCAGTTCGGCGGTCCGCAGGGCGAACTGGCTGCCGCCATGCGCTATTTCACCCAGGGGCTTGGCGAGTGCGACGCGGGCCGCAAGGATATGTTGATGGATATCGCTACCGAGGAGATCAGCCACCTGGAGATCATCGGCACCATCATCGCAATGCTCAACCGTGGTCCTAAGGCGGTGCAGTCCGAGGCCATGCTGGAAGCCGAGGATATGCGGCAGCTGGGACAAAACAGCACCAGCCATACCGAGCAGATCCTGTATGGCGGAGGGCCGGCTCTGGTCAACTCCAGTGGGGTGCCGTGGACGGCGGCGTACGTCGACAGCATCGGCGACCCCAGTGCAGACCTGCGCTCGAACATCGCCGCCGAGGCGCGTGCGAAGCTGGTGTACGAGCGTTTGATCAATATCACCGGTGACCCGGGCATCAAGGACGCGCTGCGCTTCCTGATGACGCGTGAGATCGCGCATATGAAGTCGTTCGAGAAGGCACTGCACAGCATGCAGCCGAACTTCCCGCCTGGAAAGCTGCCGGGGGATCCGGCCTATACCGATCTGTATATGGACATGTCGCAGGGCGGGCAGGATCTGCAGGGAAGCTGGAACAGCGGCGAACTGTGGGAACGCGTCACCGACCGTGAAGCCCAGGCAGCGCTGGACGGAGGTGACGGAGACTACGGGGTCGGGCTGACGCCGCGCGAGCAGGCAGCTGAAGACGCAATGACACTGCGGACGTTGTCCGACCCAGCTCTGCGTCCGATGACCGGCGCAGAGCTGGGCGCAGGCCCCGGCTCCGGGGCGCTCGATCTGCCGCCGCGCGAACCCTGACGTCCACCGCACCGCCAAGACATGGCCCGATGACCGGGGCAGGGGCGGGGCATAGGCGGACTGATCTGCAGAACCTGCATGGAGTCGATGTTCATGAGCCAACCTTCCCTTCGCGGCAGCCTCTGGCGGCACTACGGTCAGACACGACCGTTCCCGCCTCTGGCGGGGCCGGCACGCGCTGATGTGCTCATTGTTGGTGCAGGCATCACTGGCCTGCTCACCGCCGCCCGGTTGGCCGACGCAGGCTTGGATGTTCTGCTCGTCGATGCCGGCCCGGTTGGCGGCCGCAATACCGCACAATCCACCGGCAACCTCTACGCACCGGTATCGCGGATGGCCGATCTGGTGAGCCGTTGGGGCAGTGGAGTGGCGAGCAGGGTGGTGCAGTGGCGCGGACAGGCGCTGCGCTCCATCGAAGCGCTGGTGCACCGTTATGATCTGGAATGCGGCTTCAGCAGGGTGCCGATGCAATACGGCATCCAGCAGCGGGATGCGGAGGCCACGCTCAGGTTTGACCGGGAACTGCAGGCCTACCAGCGCGCCGGCCTGCGCTGCGCCCACCATCCCTTCGGCCTTCCCTTCGCGCTGGGGCATTCGTTCACTGTCCCCGATCAAGCGCAGCTGGATCCGCTGGCGTTCTGCCAGGGCCTGGCATCGCGACTTGCGGGACGTGTCCGCATCCACGCCGGCACCAGGGTGGCGACCATTGACGCCGGCGCCGGCGTCGCGCGAACCGGGACCGGCGATACCATCCGTGCCGCGCACTTCGTGCTTGCCACGCATTCCCCATCAGGATTCAACCTGGTGCAAGCCGAGATGGAGGTCCACCGGGAATACGCGATGGCTGCACCGGTTGCCGTGGCCCCAGCGCCAGGCATCCACTGGATCGCCGACCGGCATCGTTCGCTGCGCGGTGGCACTGGCGCAGACGGCCGCAGTTGGCTGGTACTGGTCGGGGAAACGCATCGGGCTGGAGAGACCCCGGTCGCAGACCCCGGGTTGCGTCTGGTCGAGGACGCGCGACGGCATTTCCAGCTGCAGGGTGAGCCCATCATCTGGTCTGCACAGCAGTTCCGTGCAGCCGACCGGCTTCCATACATAGGCAACAGCGCACACGACAACGTATGGGTTGCCACCGGTTTCGGTCCTGATGGGCTGGGTTGGGCGGGTGTGGCCGCCAGTGTCATCGAGCAGGGCATTCAAGGTGTCCACCAAGAGGCCGCGCGGCAGCTGAGCCCAATGCGGTTCACCCCGCTTCGATCGGCCGGCGGATGGCTGCGGACAAACGCGACCGTGATGAAGCATTTTATCGGCGATCGTCTCCCGCGGTCCAGCGAGGGAGCGGCCGAGTCGTTGCCGGCAGGCGAGGGCGCTCTGCTGGACATCGGCGGAAAGCGGACTGCGGCCTACCGGGATGATGCAGGCGATCTGCATGAGCTCTCCCCGTTGTGCCCGCATCTCAAGTGTCTTGTGCAGTGGAACGGGCATGAGCGCACCTGGGATTGCCCCTGCCACGGAAGCCGGTTCAGTGCCACCGGACAGTTGCTGGAAGGGCCTGCCAGCGAAGGTCTGTCGCCGCTGGCGCCTTGATGGTCGAAATCACATACGGCAACACTCGTGCGCGGGCCAGCATCGTGATACCGCAAACAAAGCGGGCGGACCGAAGTCCGCCCGCCGCTGCCGTTACCCAATGCGCCGCTCAGCGCTGCTGGCCGCCGCGGTTGCCACCACCGCGCTGCTGCTGCTCCTGCTGACCCTGGTTGCCACCACGCGACTGGCCGCCCTCGCGGCCGATGTCGGCCATGTGCTGGCGATCCTGGCTGACTGCTTCGCCGCCCTTGCGGCCGGCTTCGCGTGCTTCTTCGGAACTGAACTCATGAGCATTGCCGGACTCATGCGCCGCACGCCCGCCCTTGGCGGCGATCTCGCGCTGCTTGTCTTCGTCCATCGAGGCGAAACCGCGGTTGCTGCCCTGGTTCTGATTCTGGTTCTGGTTGGCCATGGAAAAATCTCCGTAGTTGACGCCGCCCCAGTGGCGGCACGTCCATCTTCCACATCTGCGTGTAGAAGCCGGTAGTGCGTTCGCCAAGGTGCTGTCATTGCGCGGCGGATTCATCATCATGTGGCTTCGACGTCAGCGCGTGCCTGCTTCGTTACTGCTGGTTCCATGACACAGCCATCCAGTACACATCCACAGCGACGCTGTGTTGCGAAGACGGCGCGCTGACGCGCAATGGATCACCCCGCGACGATTGCCGCGTCCGTTCGTCGTCGCGCAGATGCGCTAACCGTTCGTGGTGGTCGATGGCAGCAGTGCCAACACCTGGCGATTGCTGAGCACCTCAGCCACACCGGAACGCTGCAGCGTCTGCAACGCCGGCTGCCGCCGGTCCGGGAGCGCCGCCGTCGCCTCCCACGCGACCACGGTGCGGTACTCGCGTGAGTTCGCATCCACGGCGGTGGCCAGAACGCATGAATCCAGGGTCATGCCGGCCAGTATCAGGCGGCTGACGCCAAGCTTGGCCAGCAGCACCGGCAGGGGCGTGGCCAGGAATGCGGAGTGCTTGGGCTTCAGGATGAAGTAGTGCCCCGGCCGTGGAGCCAACTGGGCGGCGATCCTGGCTGGCTCGCCACCCTTCTGCCGGCACGCCTCGACCAGCTGCGGGAAGTCCTGCTTCCAGTTACCGAAATTATCATTGGCGTAGATTACCGGCAGCCCTCGCGCGTCGAACGCCGCGCGTAGATTGGCGGCTTGAAGCGCTGCCTGCTCGGCGAGTGGAGCCAGCTGACGCCCCTGCGGAAAATCGAAAAGGCTGAAAAGGTCGATGATGAGCAGGGCGGTCGGCTGCTGCATGGATGGCTCCGGGTCGCGCGTCAGTTCTCGACCACGTGCCCGGGGGCGGCGCGTGGCATGCAGCGTTCCTTCTTGGTCTTGATATCGGCAGCCGTGCGAGCCAAGGCCTCATACCGCTGCCGGATATCCTCGAGGTGGGTTGGCTCCATCGCCTCCAGATTGAGAAGCTCCTGGTTGGCATCCCTGCTGACCCGGATCAACTCGTCCAGCTTGATGTGCAATGCCGCAGTGTCGGCGTTCTGGGTGTGCTGGATCAGGAATACCATAAGGAATGTCACGATCGTGGTGCCGGTGTTGATCACCAGCTGCCAGGTGTCATTGAAGTGGAAGGCCGGGCCGCTCACGGCCCACGCGGTAATGACGCCCAGCGCCGCCACGAATGCGCCCAAGCTGCCTGACAGGCGTGCGGTGGCAGATGCCGCGCGGGCGAACGCACGTCGGATCACTGCTCACCTCCCTTGGCGCCCCCGTTCTTCTTTGCCGCATCGGATGCCGGCTGCTTGCGCCCCCGCTGCGCAGGCTCATCGGGTGCGGACGCGGCGACGAATGGTGATATCGGATCACTTGCTGGAAAAGTCTCCGCCAGCGCCTCGTCATGATTGGCATTGTTGTGGGCCTTGGCCTGGTCGCTGCTTCCCGAGCGCGCTGGAGCAGTCGCGTCATTGGCATCCGGGTGCGGCAGGTCTTTCTGGTCACGCTGCATGTCGGTCTCCTCGTCGGTCACCCGCGCTATGGAACGGGTACGCAAGAGTAAGCTCCTCACCGTGAGCGGCCCCATCAATCCCTTGCGAACGCCGTGTCAACAGTCAATCCGATCAATGGCGTACCCGAACCGCGTCCACCATCTCCCACAAGGAAGAGGGCACAAAGGGTTTGCAGCACACAGGATGATCCCGGAAGCGCGCGTCAATCGATGTTGCGTCATAGCCCGTGGTAAACACAAAAGGGATGGCCGACGCAACCAGTTGCTCTGCCAGTGGATACGAGGTCTCACTGCGCAGGTTGACGTCCAGAATGACGGCATCGATGCTGCGTTGGTTCTCAGCAACGAAGCGTTGCGCATCACCGAGCTTACCGGTGGTGCCGAGTACCTCTGCACCGGCACATTCGAGAAACTCGACAACGGTCAATGCGAGAAGATAGTTGTCTTCAACAACGTAAACTCTGCAGCCAGCCAGCTTGCCGGTGTTCATGAAACCTCCCAGCCGCATGCTCGCCATCAATCCGTGGATGGACATCATGGGGCGTGTTGGTAGGGTACTTCAATGCTGCAGAAGACCCCGTCATTGGTGTATTCCAGGCGCGTCTCGGCGTTGAGTGTGTGCGACATGGCGTGAACGATCAGTTGGGTTCCAAAGCCGCTTCGCTGGGGCTCATGCTGAATAGGCACGCCGGTTTCCCGCCAGCGAAGCGCAAGTCTGCGACCTCCATCCGTTCCCAGCACTTCCCAGTGGACCCGCAGTTGCCCGCCGTCGACCTTGAATGCGCCGTACTTGGTCGCATTGGTGGCGAGCTCATGCAGGGCTAGGCTGAAGGTCTGTGCCATGTCAAAACTGAGCGCGACGCTGTGGCCTGACATGCTCACACGCTCCATGGGGACGCCCAATGACGAAAGCTCCATACGCACCATCTCGGCCAAGTCCACTTCGTCTGCCAGGGTACCGCCTAGAAGGCTCTGGGCCCGACCAAGTGCTGCCAGCCGCATTGCAAAATCGGCGACATTTTCCCCGTTGCCGAGCGTGCGCAGTGCGATGGCCTGCACGATACCCAGCAGATTACGCGTGCGATGCTGCAGTTCCGCGATGAGCACCTGCTGACGCTCTTCGGATCGTATCAGACTGGTCACGTCCACGAACGTAACCACTACGCCATTGACGCGACCGGACAGGTCTACGTAGGGGCCCACGCGGACCAGGTAGTTGCAGCCACGTTCGCGGCATGAAGCACGTCGCTCGATGGTCACCCGCTCATGCAGTGCCCGCTGAAGATCTTCGTTGAAGTGCGGAAGTTCGATACGGACGGACAGATCAGTTATCGGTCGACCAATATCATTGCTGCGGATGCTGAAGATCGATTCCGTGGCAGGCGTGAACGATCTGATCGCCAGTTGCGCGTCAAGGAACACCGTTGCCACTTCGGTGGCTTGGAATAGATTCACCAGATCGCTGTTGGCGCGATCCAGGGCTTCCAACTTGCCGTGCAGCTCGGCATTGACGGTGTGTAGCTCCTCATTGACCGACTGCAGCTCTTCTTTCGATGCCTCGAGTTCTTCGTTGGTGGACTGCATTTCCTCATTGACCGAGACCAACTCCTCATTGGAAGACTTGAGATCCTCCAGTGCGGTCTCATACTCTTCGATCAGCGATTGGAGGCGGTCACGGGTTTCATGCAACTCGCGCTCGGTAAGCGAAAGATGGTCGGCGCGAAGATTGGCCTGCCCGACACTGTTGGATGCCTCGTCCTTGGAGAGTATCGGCCCCTGGTCGACGAACAGCACCAGGAACAAGGCCTCGCTACCCATGCGCTCGCTGAGCGGCTCGATGACGAGCTCGACCAGCTGCATACGCCCATCATCGACCTCGATTGCCAAGCCGCCCCGGTGTGCACTTCGCACGTTCTCGACCGCGTCGCGGAAAATCGTCCGCAGATCGAGCCGCAGCTCGCGCCGCGCCAGCGTCAACAGCTGGCGCGTGGGGGCACCCGCGGGGACCTCCAGGTATTTTCCGGTGCGACCCGAGAAATACACGATATCGCCGTCGCTGCTGACCACCACGTGCGCAGGTGCATGTCGGTCCAGGACCTGTGTTTCGGCGCTGTGGCGAAGAGAGCCTGCGACCGGTATCCGGCGCCCACTTCCTTCAGCTATCGTCTGCTGGCGGGGCAGCACCAGTGACATTGGCAGCCGAACCGTGGGTGTCGAGCCTTTCCGCCGCCGGAAGATGCGATGGCGCTTGTCCACTGCAACAAACAGCTCATCGAACTGGCTCAGATTTTCGGCTGTACCCAGGAAAAGGAACCCATCAGGCCGCAGCGCATAGTGGAAGGTCGGGATCACCTGAGCCTGCACGTCCGGGCCGAAATAGATCAGCAAATTGCGGCAGGAGACCATGTCGATCCGGGAGAAAGGAGGGTCACGGATGACACTGTGCGGCGAGAAGATGCACAGCTCACGCACCTGCTTTGAAACAACCATGTTCTCGCCGTCTTCCAGGAAGAAGCGCCGTCGGCGTTCTTCGCTTACCGCGCTCAGCAATGGCTTGGGATACCGAGCGGCACGGGCTACGGCCAACGCCCGATCATCGATATCGGTAGCGAAGATCTGTACACGCGGCGCAGATTCAACCTCGGCCATATGCTCCAGCATCAACATGGCAAGAGAGTAGACCTCCTCACCCGTGGCACAACCAGGAACCCATATGCGGATGGTGTCGTCCGGCCGCCCGCGCGCCAGCAATTGCGGGATGACTTGCTCCCCAAGGCTCTTGAACGCGTCCTTGTCACGGAAGAAGTTCGTGACATTGATCAGCAGGTCACGGAACAGCAACCCCGCCTCCTGAGGCTCTTGGCTGAGAACCCCCACGTAGGCGTCAAGATTCCGCAGTCCCAGCACCTGCATGCGTCGATGGACACGTCGAAGGAAGGTGCGCGGCTTGTAACCACTGAAGTCATGGCCCACGTGGGTACGCAGCAACCGGTAGATCTCGGCGACCTGTTCGGCGACCTGCGCCGATGAATGCTGGAGTTGCGCGCTTTGCACCGCTTCATCGAACATGCCGATGTTGCCCGCAAGCTCGGCGATCTTCGGCCCCATCGCCTCGGCCGGAAGTGCGAAATCGGCGAAGCCGAGCTCGATGGCAGAATTCGGCATATCGGGAAATTGCGGACCGAACCCATCAGCGACTTGGGCGAACGTCATTCCGCCCTTTTCCTGGATGGCCTTCAGGCCCAGGGTGCCATCCGCGTCTCCACCTGACAGGATCACACCCACCGCCAATGACTCGAAACTCTCAGCGAGTTCGCAGAGAAAAATATCCACGGGCTTGGGTTCACGCCGACCGCCCAGGTCGTGCAGAATGAAATGCCCTTGGTCGACGCCCAGCACGGCGTTCTCGGGCATGACATACACACTCCTGCGTTCGATAGGCATTCCATCAGCAGCCTCCACCACCGGAAGCGACGTGAACCTGGCAAGGATCTCAGGCAGAAGCGTTTTGCGTGAAGGATTCAGGTGGGTGACCACCACGAACGCCATATCGATGTCTGTAGGAAGGCCGCGGAAAAACCCTTCCAATGCTTCGACTCCGCCTGCGGATGCGCCGATGCCCACGATCTGGAACCTTGCTTCTGCGGGCATTCTAGTTGCCTCGGGGTGGGGAAGACGGGTCATGCTCGCTGCGGTCACCGGGCGTGTCAACCTGTGCGATGGGCGTGCCGACCACCGCGATGCGGCGCCCGGAAAACCCATGGCTGAGCAGCGTCGGAAACGTTGTGTGCGCGCCGTGACGAGCAGGCGGCACAAGCGTCATTCCGGGTTGACATTCTTGCCACACCCCGTACGACAGCAGCGCGTGACTGTAGGGGGGCCCAAAACCGAAGGATCCCATCCCATGAGCAGCGCTTCCCAGTTCCGCACCGCCAATCCGCGCATCATCCGGCTCGAGCTGGCCAACCTTCGTGTTGGTGACGACGCCTGTGCCGTACAACTGGATGGGATCCCGTGCGAGGCATGGGTACACGCCTTCACAGAGGCGTTGTCGCGGGACTCCGCGCTGGCCGGGGCAACCGTGGACGTCAATGGCAGCTGGTTGCATCTGTCAGGCATACGCAAATCCGGCATGGCCGTGGCCCCCCGGGTTGTGGAAAGGGTGGCCGCCGCCAGCGAACACACCTAGGCGCCAAGAATGCTCCCGCAGCGAAGGGCACCTCTCGGCCGCCGCTGAGATTCCATGCACCCGCTGTCGCTACCGGCAGTGCACTGAGTCGACAGGCACAACCCGCAGCGGCCAGTTCTTCAATGCGGCGGCGATAACGCCTGAGCTCTGTGTTAAGCGTGCCAACCTCTTCGACCGCAGGCTTGATTTCGTCCTCAGGCCCAACTCCCACACCCGGAGGCATAGCTGTCACTCTCCGTTGATAGTGATGCGCTCAGGGCCCTTTGGCGCACTGCCGGCTGTGGTCTTGGCTGCTGGCTCATGCCTAGCCCAACCGCACAACATGCGTCGCCTCATCCAGCCGCAAATGTACACCACCATTACCCGGATTTAGCCGCAACAGGACGTTGGTGCCCTCCTGTCCGCTGTAGTCGACGAACTGCATGATAGCCGGCCACTCGGGCAGCACCCTTGAAGCACGCGCCCGTCGTGCAGATGCAGTTCCGCGACCGTTTTCGCCATTCGGCTCGCGCTACAGTTCCTTCAATCGCGTGATCGTGACCGGATCGGTGTGCAGGCGTTCCAACAACCTTGTCATCGTGCCGTCTCCGGGTTCTTTACGCCCAACTGGGATAGCAGTTCCTGTGCCTGCTTCAGGTGATCGGCAACATGCAAGCGCGAGACCCGCAGGAAGCCGGCGACGTCGGGGTCGTGTGCGGCCGGAATCAGGCTGGAATCCAGCGTCTGCAGCGCCCGCTGATGGTCCCGTACCATGGCCTGCAGATAGGCGCCGTCGAATGCCGGGCCCTGCGCTTGCTGCAGCATCGCCAGTGTTTTTTTCCCCTCCGCCCGTTCTGCCTGCGCCTGCAGTGCGGCCCCGTCGTTCTTCCACGTGGCCAACTGACGGTTGTTGCTGGTGTGCTCATCGATCATCCGTTGCGCATAGTCCCGTACCCGCGTATCGAGGGCGCGCATCAGAGCAAGGCGACCGGCATCGATTTCGCCAGCGTTGATGGTTGAGAGCGTGCCAAGGGCTGCCTCCTGGCCACGTCCCACCGCGGCTTCCCGGCCAGGCGGCGCGGCGCCCCCCGCCGCCTCCGGGCCGGCAACGGCTGATGCGGGAGAGAGCGCAAAAGCGGCAATACAGAGGGAAATCGCATAGCGGGACTTCATTGGCCACCTCCTCTCGTCGGGGATATTCAGCTTGCACCGGCCCGGATCACATCGGCGCGATGCCGAGGTCGTGGGCGGGTGCGGCAGCACAGCGCGGCGCTCACGGTTGCCTAACAGCCACGCGCATGTGTGCGTTGCGTGGGCTTCACTGCGGTTTCTCACTGCCTTGAGGGGCGAAGTGGGAGGGTCTTGGTCATCCGCCGCCATCTGCCCTGGAACGCCATTGGCTTCTCTTCCATCCTGCAACGAACCGCCCCTCCCGTTCTATGACGCGGTCGTCATTGGCGGCAGCTTC
This sequence comes from Stenotrophomonas sp. MYb57, assembly GCF_002966815.1. NCBI lineage: Bacteria > Pseudomonadati > Pseudomonadota > Gammaproteobacteria > Lysobacterales > Lysobacteraceae > Stenotrophomonas > Stenotrophomonas sp. MYb57. Next base: position 2,381,573 of record NZ_CP023271.1, on the reverse strand, counting down.
GCAGGAATGTCGGCGGCGCTGCAGTTGGCGAGAGCGCGTCGCTGCGTGCTGGTCATCGATGCCGGCCATCCACGCAACAACCCCGCTGCCGTCTCGCACGGATTCCTCGGCCAGGACGGTTCGGCAACCCCTGCACTGCTGCAGACGTCCCGGCAGCAGTTGCTGCGCTATCCCGGGCTGCATTGGTTCAACGGTACCGCGCGCCGTGCGTGGGGTCGTATCGATGACTTCAGCGTGTTGCTCGACGGTGGCACCAGCGTGCGCGCCCGTCGGCTTGTGCTGGCCCATGGAGTGGTTGATCGCCTGCCCGCCGTGAGCGGGCTTGCCGAGCGCTGGGGGAAGACCGTACTGCATTGCCCCTACTGCCATGGCTACGAGTTGCCGGACAGACCACTGGGCGTGCTGGCGCAGCACAATGCTGAGGCGGAAGCGCAGGCCGAAGCCTTGCTGCTCTGCGATTGGGGCTCGGTGGTACTGTTCCGCAACGGGACATTGCCGCCAGCGCCGGATGCCAGGCTGCACGGCAGAGGGATTCGAGTAGTAGACGACCTGATCGAGCGCATTACAGGTGAGGCGGACGTGGAACTGGCAGGTGGCCGCACAGTCAGCCTGGCGGCGCTGTTCATCGTCACGCAGACGCAACTGTCTACCCCCCTCGCTGCGCAGCTTGGCTGTGACCTGCAGAGAGAAGGGTGCATCACCACTGACTCAAGCAAGCAGACCACCATTCCAGGCGTATTTGCTTGCGGAGACTGCGCGCGCATGGCGGGCAACATTTCTCTGGCGGTGGGCGAGGGCGCCTTGGCGGGGGTGGCGTCGCACCGGTCATTGTCGGGCCTGCTGCAGGGCTGACCCATGCCGCTGCAGGCGCGCCTCATGCCGTCTGCAGCGAGGGCTGTGGACGGGTCGGGCGGCCGCCCATGACAATGCACGTGCCCGCCGGGTCGAGCTCGGCCATGCGGACATCGGTGTGGGGGTGCGCCACTTGGCTGATGATGTCGATCACCTCGGATGGCATGCGCATGCCGAGGATGACGCGACGCACCGCGCCGGGCACCTCGATCCTGGATTCCGGACTGAGCAACCGCCATTCCTTTTCATAGCGCCAGTGCGATGTCTTGGTGGTCAACGCCCGCAGGGCGGCGTCGGGCCGGCAGGCGACATCGATGGCGGGCAGGCGTTTTGCGTAGCGCACCGGATACAGGGGGAGATGGGCCGGGTCCAGTTCGAGTTGCACGGCGACACCGGCAAAGTTCCCCGCGTACAACGACCACATGCGAACGTCGTCGCAGCAGCGGCTCAAGCTGCAGATGCGCGTGGGCACCTCCCGATCCAGCTCACCGGCGGTACCGAAATCACGACGTACAGCACCGCGCCCGACCATGCGCTCGAACTGACCCTCGAAGGGATCGTTGAGCTCCTCATAATGATGGCAGTAGAGGCGCTCGTTGACGATGATATCGAGCAGATGGGCCAGTTGGGACAGTGGCTTGAATTTGAACAGAACCATGGCGTTTCCGGGAAGCGTCAGCGCTCGATGGCGCTCGGCGCGTCCCCGCCTCGGCCGAGGATATGGTCGCACTCCACCAATCGGGCGTTGCTTACTGCCTGGCGAGCCCCACACTTGCCGCACGTCAATAATGTGCCGCCCGAAATAGGTTCCAGCCCCGCTTCGGCGCGGGAAACATGGCGGCAATGGTTGCAACGGACTGTGATCGTATTGACGTTCTTGATTCGCCCCTGTTCGTCGGCGGTATAGTCCAGCGCAAGCACATAGAAATGGCCGGTATCAGGCATGGGCGTGTATCCCCGAACGGATGGACAGAGTTTGCAGACTCATTCACGCGAGAGAGTGTGACGAGCCCGCCAGTTCATCTTCACATTTCCCTGAATTGTTTTGTTTCCTACGTACACATCACTGTATTCGAGAGAGGGCGATGGCTATTCTGTAGGGCCACCTGCAAGGAGATGCCGATGCCTATCAGGGCCGTGGCTTATGCAAGCGAGGCGATCCGCGAAATCGCTGCAGACGGACTGGGCCAAACGGAAGGGAAGCTGTGTGCCATTGTTGACGATGCCGCCCGTTTCAATCGGAACGCTGGCGTGACCGGGGTACTGCTTTTCGATGGAGAGCACTTTCTCCAATATCTTGAAGGGCCCGAAGACGGGCTGTCGGTGGCCTATTCAAGGGTCATCGGGGCGAGCAGCCATACGGGCCTGGTCGAACTGCACCGAGGAAGGGTGGGCCATCGCCGGCTGCCGTTTTGGCCAATGCGGTGGCTGCCAGCCGAGCTCCACGAACTTGGTCGGATAGCGGAAGCAGACTGGACCGACTTCGCTGAAGGAGAGCGCACAGCGGAGCAGGGCCCTTCCGGAATGGACTTGTTGATGGACGCAGTGCAGAAACAGGTCGCGATTTGCTGACGGGCTGGATTTGGCTACTGCGCTTGGCGCACTCACACAAACAAGTTGGTCACGTAGTCCGCCTTTCCGAGCGATATCCCATAGTCACGTAGGATTTTATATGCGGTGATCAGGTGCGAATAGAACTGAACCGAGATGCTGCCTAGTTCGTGGCATAGTCACTCCCCTTTATATCGAAGGCGAGTCCATCTCCCAGTTCGATCGCAACGTCTCACGTGGCACCACTCTCGATAGCCGCCACGTCGGGGGAGACCAGGTAGCCCAACGTCTGGTCAATCAGTGCGCGGGCTTGGCCCATATCGCCGGGCGCCGCCGGAGATGGCGAAGGCTGTCCACTAGACAGCAGACTACCTTGCGTGCTTCGTGCAGACGAACTGAATCTGCGTGGCCAGCGGGTGCATGTCCGAAGCCAGTCGAGCCAAGAGCAGGTTGCGCACGTCGCAGCCCACCGGCATGCATTGGCGTCGGTCTTTCAACTGGCCCCTCTGAGAGCACGAAGCATCTGCACATAACCTCAGATGTTCACTTGATGGATGGACATTCTTCTTCCTTGAGATTGTGAAGACGTGGTGCCAATAGCGCAGGACAGCAGACAGGCTGTTCACCTTCAGCTAGCGGATGCCACAAGCCTGACAGACTGCCGGCCTAAGTTTCATTTCTATCACGCTCAATCTGCTCGGTTAGGACCGCAAGTGATTGCTGGAACGCCGCCACAAACAGGGGGCCATCGTCATCAGCATGAGTACGTGCAATCGACGGGAGCAGCCTCGTCCACGTGTCGAGCAGGGCGTCTGGATCCTGATGGGTCAGAATTGAAACCCGTAGGGCGTATTCCATCGCCTTGAGGTAGCCCCGATGCACCTCTAGTCCCGCCTCGCAGGCGTGAAGGCGATCTAGGATTTCGATGATCTCGGTGCTCATGACGGGTTCGACAGGCCCTGGTAGGAAGTTGATCGTACGCGGACGCCCCAACGAGCCCGCTACGGGCATTCTCAACGAGGTGCTCACTCGTGACCATCTCTTTTGTCCCGGGGTATCCGGAGGGCATGCCCCTCGGCCGTTGCCCAGAGTGGGGCTGGCCCCTAGCCGTGCCCGTAATCATTCTAGCTATGAGCGCCTACCGGACGCTATTGCCTGGCATTAAACACAGGATCCGAGCCAGGCCTCCGGGGGAGACCGCTGCGGGGTGCGACTAGTTCAAAAATTGCGTGGAGGCGTTTGGCTGCGCCTAGATTACGAAGATTTATCGAGGGTAGGTGAGGCCCCCAGACGAGCTCCGCAGCCTCATAAGGGAGCATGAAACCCGACGCGATTCAGGGCAGAATATGGCAATGCATCGTGACAATCCCACCTCCGTCAGTCATGAATCGAGTCCCGCTGGACGCGGCGGCGTCGGCTCCTACATCGAGGGCGAGCTTGGTGCGTTCTATCTGCTGGCGCTCCTCGCCGAATCCGAGCCGCGCGGTTTGCCGGGAGCGCGCATCCAGCGCGTTCGTTATCAAGGCGTGGACCAGGGCTTCTCGCTCGACGACCTGGTGATTCACGGAACATCTCATGCTGGTGAGATGCTGCTGGAGATTCAGTCGAAGCGAACGATCTCATTCGCCCCGAAGGACGCGGTATTCGAGGAGGTCTGCAGGCAAGTAGCCAGGAATACCGCGCATAATATTCCTGAGGATAGGCATCGGCTTGCGGTTGCTACGCAACGAACGAGCAGGGCAATCTCAGGCCCATACCAAGACGTGTTGGAATGGGCCCGCAAGGCTGCAACCGGAGCCGAGTTCTTCAGGCGAGTGGCGACTAAAGGCGTATCCGGACTCGACATGCGGAAATTCTCCGGAACTTTCCGTACGAACCTTGTGGCGGCAGGCGTTGCGGACGATGACGATGCGATCTGGCGTTTCGTCAGGCGCTTCCTGATCCTAGAGTTTGACTTCGAGTCGAGTGCCCCGCTGGCAAGAATCCACGGGCTGTTCGTTGCCAGGCAGATCCTTGCCCCAGAGGATACTCCGCGAGCAGAAGCGCTATGGAGCAACCTCATCGAAATTTCAATCGAGAGGGCAAAGGCGGGCGGCTTTGTCGACCGCGCCGAACTGCGCGGCCTGCTTTCCGGCCGCGGCTTCCGCCTCCTAGGCGACCGGAACTTCTCCGGCGCAAGGCTGAAACTGGCAGAGAGATCACGACAAGCCTTGGCGGAGATCGGCAACAGCGTCGCCGGCGTCCAACTTCCTCGACTCAAAGCGATCGAGGCGCTCGACCTCGCCCTCGATCACCATCGCTTCGTCGAGATTAGCGGCGGTCCTGGCGTCGGCAAGTCGGCGGTGCTCAAGCATGCCGCCGAGCGCATCGCTTCCCAAGCCAACGTTCTCGTCCTTGATCCAGTGAGCACGCCGGAGGGCGGTTGGGCGGCCTTGGCGCAGACGTTGGATCTTCAAGCAACGGCCCAAGAGTTCTTGGGGGATCTGGCGACGAGCGGTGGGGCAGTGATTTTCATCGACAGCCTCGATATGTTCACGTCTCCTGGGCGACGCCGGACGGTCAATGATCTGCTGCGGGAGGTAGCCGCAATCGAAGGCTTGTTGATCGTCGCCACCTCGCGGCCGGAGTACGGACTTGACGGAGATGATTGGCTTGCACCGGAGCTCGTATCGCTGCTTGGACCGTTTCATGCGGTCGTCGTCGGCGAGCTTGACGACGATGAAGTTGAGACCTTGCGTCAGCATGCCCCGGAGCTTCGGGAGCTCCTGGCGCCGGGACACGCCGCTGCCGCCATCGTCCGAAACCTATACAGGCTCTCAAGACTGCTCAAAGTGCCATCGACCACCACGATCCGGTCGGAGGTGGCGCTTGCAAACCACTGGTGGCAAACCGCGGACTCCGCGGAACGCTCCGACCGGCGAGCGGCCCAGCGGCTAATGGCCGATCTCGCGGACGCCGCGCTCGCAGGTGGCAACGAGATTGAGGTCCGGGACGATTCGCCCGCGCGCAACCATCTCCTGCGATCCCAGACTCTGACAGAGGCCAGGCGAGACCATCTGCGGTTCTATCACGACGTGCTTCGGGACTGGGCTGTGGGCGCACGCCTGCACGAGTATCCCGATGGCTTCAACGCGCTAGACCTCAGAGTTCCGGCTTCCGCAAAGGTCGCGCGCGGCGTGGAGTTTGCCGGGCGCTTTGCGCTGGAGACTGCCGATGGCTCGGAGTGGCTTGCGCTCCTCGAAAGATTGTCGGCTGACGGGTCTCACAGCTCCTGGCGGCGTCAGGTGCTATTGGCAATCGTTCGTTCAGAGCTTTCAGTAATCTTGCTTGAGCGCTGTAGCGCGGCGCTTCTAGCGCGAGACGGCGCGCTGCTCGCAGAACTTTCCGTTGCCGTGACAACAGTGGAAACGATTTCGCCTGCTGACAGGGCGCTAGACCTGACCGGCGAATCGGCTACTTGGGCATCCTCGCTCCCGAAGGCCATCCGCGTACCGACGACAGCGTCCGCGTCGAGGCTGATGAACTGGTGCTTGCGTCACTCAGCGGAGATTCCGCTTCAGGCGCTTGCGCCTGTCGTCAAGCTTGTGCAGGCCCTTTACCTAATGGTCACCGCCGCGCCGAGATTGGCCGCATCCATCGCTGGAATGCTCTTCGGCTGGCTGCGCCAACTCGACGAACCTGATGCCTATGTCCTGATTCCTGCGGGGACCACGCCATTGCCGATCGACCGCAGGTCCATGATCTCGGAGCTCAGGGCGGTATCCTTGCTACTATGCGCCTACGCACCGGAACAGACGAAGGCCTATCTGCGTGCAGTCGCCGCGGACAACGACGGGTTCAAGTTTAGGGAGATCCGTCCATTCAGCGCGACCATCGCACGCGTAGCGCCGCAGGAACTCGCCGACCTCGTTGCGGCAAGCCTGATCGAACCTGAAGATCGTCGAAAACAGGCTCGGCAGCGTCTAGATCAAGCGTTCAGTTTCAACGACGGCGACTACCTGCCGCCATCGCCGGCGCAAACGCCATTTTTAGACCTACTTGAGGCGGCGCCCACCGTGGGCCTCGACTTAGTGCGCAAGCTCGTCGATGAAGCTGTGGCCTTCCGAATTGGTTACGGCGTCCCGGAGGCAACCGGATTCTTGATCGCGCTCGACGATGACTCGCGTTTTTTCCCATGGGCCCAAACGTATCTCTGGTCGCGCGACCAGGCTCGCGAGTATTCAGTGGCGTCTGCGCTAATGGCGCTGGAAGCCTGGGGGCACGGCCGTGTAGCGGCCGGAGAGCAGTTGGACGCCATAGTAGCCGACATTCTCGGCGCCGACGGCAGTTGTGCGGCTTACCTGCTTGTGGCGATCGATCTTATGTTGTCCCACTGGCCGGCAAGCCGGGAGTTGTTGGTTCCCTTCATCGCTTCCCCGGAATTGTTGGCGGCGGATCGAGGACGGGCCGCGCATGATCCCCTGACGACATTGGGCTTGAGCGTTGCCCAAGAACCACGCGGAAGAATACTTCTCGCTGACCTCCAAGCGAAACGCTCACGAGGTGTTGCGCTCGAGAGGGTCTTGCCGGGCTATCTTCGGGACGACGAAGCGTCTCGGCGGGTGAGGACACTGCTCCAAGAAGCCGTGGTTAGGACTGGACCGTATTCTTTGCATGCGGACTTCGGCGATCCAGCGTTCATGGCTGCCTATGCGCTGAACGTGCTTGATGAACGCAACTGGGTCGCCGTTGGAGACCTGCGCGAGTATCGATCACCACCGGCGGAGGCAGAGCATCTGGCTCGCCTGGACGATTATTACAACAATCGCCGTCGTTCCGTCGAAATTGAATCTAAGATTCAGCTCGCGATAGGCGACCTTGCACATTCTAATGCGGCCGTCGCACGTGAATCGGTAGAGTTCGCGAACGGCGATCTGCCGGACGACACCGACTCCGATGTGCTTCGGTCGAGGTCGGCCCGCCTATCGGCGACTGCGATGCTCGCGGCACGCGACGGCGACAGAGCGCTGCTGGATGAACACGAAGGCTGGGTGCGCGAGGTTGTCAGGCTCACCTTGTCCCAAGAGGGAGACAGCTTCCGTACCTCAAGCTCATCACTCGCCTACAATCCGCAAGCCCTCTCGGTACTGGCGTTGATCCATCTTTGGCACCGGTGCGGCCGAAAGTCCGATCGCGATGCATTGCTTCGCGCTGCAACGCGGCGAGACTGCTGTGCGGTGCCAGCCTTCTCGGCAGCGCTGGAAGTCATCGCCGGAACCAATCCGCGTTTGCTCAAGTCCGCTGCGCGCGCCGCCTTCGCGACCAGTCGTTGGAGGCACAGCCCCTGGAATGAGGACAAGGCGGAGGCGGCGAGATATGGACGCGAGAAGGAGAGCGTTGATCGCCTGGCAGTCGAAGCCGAGACTGTTTGGCTGGACGGAAGTGCCGAACCTGCCTGGCCGGCCTTTCCGGAGGAAGAGCCAATTCTCAGGCAACACACACGTGTGCGAAGCTCGCGCTCGGTGAGCGCTGCTAGTCCTGAAAATGCAGCAAGCCCAAGACCGATTCCAGAAGCGAGCGTTTACGTTGATACTCAGGTTGTCGCGCTGTGGCTGAATCTTCTGGCGGGCAAATGTGTGCCACGGGAATGGCATTCGGAGATCGTCGGGGCCTACGCCATCTGGTCCGCGAGGAAAAACGGATTCGGTCACCCGCCTGACGTCGAGGTGGACCGGGAGCCTATGGAATGGAACAACGTTTTCTACGTCCTCGTCGCAAACGAGTTGATGGACGCCGGCGACGATCGGTTCGATGAACTGCTGGCACAGATCGAAGGACTTCCGGACCGCTCGTTCGGAGACGTTTCGGAGATCGTGCTTCACGCCGCCGATGTCCGCTATTTCAACGACGTATCGTGCTTGCCCGAGCGAGCAGTTGAGCTTCGCCGTAGGCTGGTGGCCCGGGCTACGAAGTTGCGATACTGGAACCGCGATCCACGGCCGGGCAGTCTGTCGGTTGATCGCGACACTGCCGGTGTGGTCGCCAGGATACTGTTGAACACGCATAACCTTATCGGCGGCACCAACAGCTACCTCGTACCTGCGGTATTTGATCGCATCGATCCTATTCTGGAGGTGCTGCGCCCGTTCGTACGGGGCGGACCCACTCCCTTCGTCGCATTGTGCACAATGAACATGCTCCTCGTGTCGCCACGGGTGCGGCATCTCGATTTCCTGTTGGATGCTGCGGAAGAATGGCTCGAACGGCTGCCCACCGATATCGGGATGTGGGTGGAGCTAGGAATCGGTTGGCAAATAGTGAAATGGTTGAACACAGCCGCGAAGGAAGATTCGTCTCTACTCGCGCACGCACATCCGATGCGCAATCGTCTCGACGGCATTGTCGGACAACTCGTTAAGCTTGGCGTTCCGGGGAGCTATGAATTTGAGACGATCGTAGAGCAGAGCGGTTGATTGACCGTGTCGGATGCATTTTCACGAACAAGTATCCAGCACCAGGCCACATACTTCCTTGTCCTCGACGACAGGCACTCCGGGCCCACCGACCAGTAGTACACGCTGAAACAGGGCAATGGAGCGGCCTTCAATTCACCACATGGCGATAATGCAACGAAAGAGATGACAGGCCGGAAAATAAACTTTGGACAAATGTCTTGCTGAGTCGCTAGCCGCACGGCTTTTTGGAAATACTCCGCAGTACTGACCACGGTCCGATGAGCGCTCAGGTTCAGGAGACGCCTGCCGGCTTCTACGAGTTCCGCTGATTCAAGGGTAACGCCCAATCTGGTCTAGAAAAGCACTTCTGGCCAACTCGCACCGATGCTAAGAGCTGAGAGGTAAGAGCGGGTTAGTCTTCCAGTAGTCGAGCGGCGGGATTCATCGCGGCACCACCCGATTGGAAATACCCCAGGACACTCGACACTGACCGGTGCTCGGTCAGCTGCATGATTGCCGGCAGCGCCACGCCTTGGCGACTGGCTTCAGTCACGAACCCCGACCGCAGGCTGTGCCCGCCAAAATCCCCCTCCAGCCCGGCCAGCCGCGCCCGCCGCTGCACGATCTCGCCCACCGCGGCCGGGGAGAGGGCAGGTCCGACCCGATTCTTCCAGAGCCGCCGGAAAATCGCCCCATCGGTGATCCCGGACGCCTCCAGCCAATCCTGCAGGGCGAGGGCCGCCCGATCCAGCACCGGCTTGTCTGGCGTCGAGGTCGCGGTGACGCCGGCCTGCTGGGTCTTGCTGTGCTCCAGCCGATAGATATAGCCCGCCTCGCCGACGCGGCGCAGGTCGCGCAAGTCGGCGGCGGCGATCTCGCTGCGTCGGCGCCCGCCACTGGCGAACCCGAAGCAGAGCAGGGCACGGTCGCGAATCCCTTCCAGGCTGTCATCGCAGGTGGCCAGCAGCGCTTCCAGCTCGGGCAGGGTGATTGCAGTCTTCTTGCGCGGCCGCTCGCCGCGCTTGACTGCCGCCCGCGCGGCGCGACTGAGCACGGTGCGGATCGCCGGCTGCTCGCAGGGGTTGGGTGCTTGCTTGAGCCGGTGCGCCGTGGACAGGACGGCGACCCGATGCCGCACGGTGGCCAACGTCCACGGGCCGAGCTTGGCCTTGAGGCCAGCGGCCACCAAGGCCTGGTCGACGGTGGGCGGCAGTTCCCATGCCAATTCGCCCTCGGTCGAGCGGCGCTGGACATGGTCGACCACGAACTGCAGGACGGTGGCTTCGGGTACAGGCAAAGCCAGCTCGATGCCGTAGCGCGCCGAATGCCAGCCGACCCAGTAGCGTAGGGCGCTGGTGTAGCTACGAGTGGTGTTCTCGGCGGCGGCTTCGGCCAGCAGCTCGCGGACCGCGTCGGCGGCCTGCTGGGCCAGCTGTTCTGGCAGCACCAGGCTGGCGGCCGTCGCGGCGAGTACGGGAATCATAGAATTATCTTTCATACTATGTAATGTATACTACGAATTAGAGTTTATACCCACGATAATCATCACTTATCGCGAGTACGTTACCAGCAGAGCAGGGCGCCAGTACAGGAGACTTCGCATGGCCCGCGGTATCACCGAATCTGACGTCCACGCCGCCGCCGACGAACTGGTGGCCAAGGGCGAGCGCCCCACCGTTGAGCGAATCCGGGCTCACTTGGGGACCGGCTCCCCGAACACAGTCACTCGCTGGCTAGAGACTTGGTGGAATCGACTCGGCACACGCCTGCAGCCACGACGTCCGGACTTTGAAGACGCCCCGGCGGTGTTGGCGGAACTGGCCGGGCAATGGTGGGAGCTGGCGCTGAAGCACGCCAGGGAGGCAGCCCTTCGAGAGTTCGCAGAGACTGAGAAGTCACTGGCTACCCAACGTGAAGCGCTGGATGCTAGGTCACGGGTCGTGGCTGACGAACTGAGTCAAATGAGCTCGGAGCGCGCCGCTGCTATCGCCGGCGAACGCGTAGCTAGTACCCGAGCTGCAGAACTGGAGCGGCTGGTCGATCAGCTACGCCTGCAGATCTCAGAGCTCACGGAGCAGCGGGATCTCGGGCTTCGGAGAGCCGATCGAGCTGAGGCAGCAACACAGCATATTGATGCCCGGCTTCACGAAGCGCTGGAAACGGCGAAATCTGAGCGAGAGGATTGGACCGAGTACGCCAGATCTGTCGAGAATCGGGCGCTGGGCGATGTGGATCGAGCACGCCAGGACGTGAAGGAGCTCCAAGCGCAGCTAAGCGAGACATCCGAACACCACAGGACCCTTGAGAACCAACTGCGCCAGAATCTCCAGGCCGCCCAATCGGCGGCCGCAGCAGCAAGTCAGTCGGCGGATATCCTACGCGGCAGATGTGACGCTCTAGAGGGGCAACTTTCGAGCCTCCGAGATCTCCCAACGCAGCTAGAGGCAGCACTCAAGCGATCCGAAGAAATTCGCATCAGTGCTGATGTTCGGCCCAAACGGAAACGCTCGAAACAGTGAAAACATAGCTGCCAGGTGCCTGCAAAGGAGCCAGAACGCTAAACGCTTTCCAGCGCATTGGCTGCGCCGTCAGGCCTCGCCCTGAAACTCCACATACGCGGCCCGCAGAACGCGGCAGGGATCCGTGGCCAAAATCTGGGATGGAGTCGCGCCATCGAGCATCGCGTGGGGCGACAGGAACCACTCGACCTCTCCCCAATAAGTGCTTCGCCGCAGTCCGCCTAACTCGCGCTCAAAAGGACCGAACTCCCGCAACAAAGTCAAAACCTCGGCCAGGTGGCCCACAGGCTGGCCGCTCGGGAGGAACTGCCAAGCCGGATACCGGTAGCTGGGCGACGGGTGCGTGACGTAGACCCCCAAGAGCTTGCCAGCGCGGCGCAACTGGCTGACCAAGTGGCTACAGTGGGGCGCATGAGAGCCAAGCCCCTGACTGACCTGCGCGGCACTCATCCATTGCGAAGCAAGTGCTTGTCGCGCGGTAGCCGCATCGCGGAAGATCCGTTGAGCGGGCGTAAAGATGCCGAAGTGCATTCAGCCGCCTCGAACTGTAGAGACTACACAGGATGTGAGTCTAGCAAGCAGGAAGAAGTTTACGCGAGTTTCCGGCCCAAATCAGGCGCCAATGCACGGGTCGGGCGGGCTTCAATACTCTCTACCTTGCGGCAACCAGCAACCAAAAGTGTCTGCAACGGTTCGTCTTGCACTGAAATTGTCTGCCTCAAAAGCTAAAAACTCTGCAATGGCACGCTGAAAATGACTGCAACGAACACACACTCTCGCTTAGCAGTATCCAGCTCAACCCATGCCTCAAAGGCGGCGGCTGGCCTACCGAATCCGTTGAGCTATGCGATACCTTGATCGCGTACGCCCACTGTGGAACAAACCCGAAGCCATCGCCCCAATCACCGCACAACAGAAGGAGAATCACCGATGACATCCGCCGTTTCCCGACGTGCGCACGCAGCAGACATGACCGTGCTAGTGCTCTTCATTGCGCTGTTTCCGGTCATGTCAGCTCTGCATGCCCGGGTGTCCAACGAGCTGTATCACGTTCTTGCAGGTCTCCTGCTAGGAGGGATTGCTGCGCTCACCCATGCGTTGCTCCACGACGGGTTCGTGCGCTGGCACAAGGCCGGCATGGCCGGTATCGAACGGTCTCGCTCACTTCGAGTGCTGCTTCTGGGGGCTGTCTACCCCGTGCTCGGGATGGTCAGTGGCGTGATCGCACTGATCGGCACCCAACCCAATGTCGGCGTGTACTATGCGATCGGCTTTGCGGCGGGTGGTGCGGTGATGGGGTGGCGCGCGAGAGCGGCGCTGGCGCACAAGCGAGCGCTGGGTATTTGACGACGACCGCCCGCGCTCAGCTGCCTCCTACTGCGACTTCATAGAGCTTCTTCTGAAGGTTTCGCAAAGTAGATGACGCTGAATTTCGCTCCTAGGATTCGAACCCGGCCCAAAGCGCCGGATAGATCTGTGCTGCTCCCGCAATCAAGTTACTCGTCGTCCCGCTTACACGGGACACCCGTCATCGACACCCCAAGGCCGCTGACGGACTCCCTCGGAGTAGGGACTTGGGTAGGAGGCAGGGCACGTGGACGCACTTTCACAGAGATCTTCTCGTGGCCATGACGAGCTCCTTAAAGTTGGTGCAGTTTTCGCGGGCTTTTCCCGCAAACTCCAAGATAGTCCTTGTAGTGTTCACGTCGATTTCGTCAATTTTTCGATTCACGTTACCCTTGTAGCCCGCAACGTAGCCCCGTCCACGCGCCACAGTTTCTCTAATTGCATCCGAGGTGTCCGCAAGTGTGAGGCAGGCCTTTGCCCCCTCGCACTTCGTGCCCTCTCCCCTCGGACCTCGTCTTTCCGATGCATGTGAGCCTGCCTGGCGCATCCTGAGTCGGTCCAGAATCGATGCAGCGCCAAGTGAGCTTCGCCCACGTTACGGCAAGCAATAGGAGGGCGAGGAATGCTGATTCGTCGGTTCTTCTTCGCATGTCATACGTCCTGGCGAACTCTTCGAGTCGCAGAGCATGCTTGCCCATTTGTCGTGGCTCTGGCATCCGTCCATGGTTTTGAATCGGGCAGACACGAAACAGTAGGCTTCATCGCTTGAGCAAATGACATATCTCACAGGCGTCGGATCGTTCGCCGTCAGTCGCCCTTCGTTCTTCGGGGCGCTGTCGCAAGCCGCGATTGCAACGGTGCAGCAGACTGCAGCGATTAGACGGCTTGCTCCCATGTTCACTGTGCCCAATGTGTTTTCCGCTCCTTGTGTAGCAATGATCTCAGCGAGGTCTAGGGGCAGGGCGCTCTCGGAGAATTCTCCCGCCCTCCGGGAATTCTTCTGAATCAGTGGGCAGCTTGCAGCTCAAGCAGCAGATCTCTTATTCCATCAATTCGCGCCAAAAGTGCGTCGATGACTTCGCTACTCTCAATTCTGAGTTGGGCGGAGGCATTAGCCACAGCCTCGTACTCAGGCGTGCTTACTGCCAGTGTCACATTCGATTGGCATTTCTGCAGCAGTCTGGGTCCGAAATCCAAATACGCCTTGATCGATATCTGCAAGGCAACCATCGTCGGGATGCATTCGGGCGGAAGCGCGGCGATTTCGTCTTCCTTCCACCCCAGCCCGTTCAACGTGTTGAGGCTTGTAGTCAGGCTCGCCTGGACGAACCTGCAATCGACGCGCCCATTCGAGACGCTCATCTCCTCAAAGACCTTGCCGGGGTGGCGGGCAATTTCCAAGCGGTAGCACGTGGCAAGCAGTCGGCCGGCCTCAAGGTTCAGATCTCTTTCTTCCTCCTTAGTGACCTCCCTAAGTCGAAGCCCGTGGGACTCGTAGGCAAACCACATTGCACCGAGACCAACCACCGCTGTGCCGATTGCCGCAATCCAGTCGGCAGTACTACCGCTGTCGGCAGCGAGGTCTACTCCGCGTGGTGCGCCGAATGCCCACCAACTGATTGCTGCGCCTATCGCGGCAGCCGCAATTACCAGCGACAGAACGGTGAGCATCCCGAACTTACGCTTTTCTCTGGTTTCCATGAAACCCCCTGTGGTTCGTCTTTAAACAGGGGGATTCTGACATGACGGAGCCCCTGCCAGCACTTGCGGTTCGGCGTTGACTGGTTCTCCGCCTCTATCGATCTGCGCGCAGCGCTTGCTAAGGTCGCGCTTCGTGATGGCGACAGCTTCGAGGAAGTCCGCCAGGGATTGAGTTCTCCCCGGAGAACGCCCGCATTTACGTAGCCAAGGTTAAAGCCAGGGCGCAGGATCAGTCTCAGGGGGAGACATGCTCACAAGGATTGCGGCAGGTTTGCTGCTATGTGTGGCTGCGGGGTCAGTTGGTGCCCAGCAGCAAATCTGCGAATGCGTCACCAAGCCCCGAACTGAGTACAGTCCATGCCATGTGCCGATGGCGCTCCGACCAAGACCTGGAATGTTGAGGTAGTGCCTAGGTCAGATGCGGTCGCTGCCAATGAGCGCCGTGAGACAGCAAAATGCAGCTGCGATCCAGCCCCGGGCACCCAAACAGGCCTACCGACGCAGCAACGGCGGCGGACGGCTGCATCACATTTCGTAGTACCGCGACGGTCAACGTTGCGAAAACGCCAAGGCCGAGCGAGACCGCATCTACCGCGAAGTCGGATTGCATCGTACTTTCATGCTTAGTCGTCGCATGGACGATATGGTCTATGAAGCGTGCAAATGATCATGCCGGGGTGGGGGCGGCGCCGCTACGGTAGCGCCTCACACGCGCTGCCGCGGTTTCGGCCCGCGGCTCATGTAGACCAAATTGGACGGTTCGGCGTCGGGACCGGATACACCCACGCCCAACCGCCGTTCACGGCGAATTCTGAGGGCTTCGGCAAGGTAGATGACGCTGGATTTCGTTGTGGCAGAAGCCTTTCGAGGCGGTAAGGCCCAGATCCGGCGGATACGTCATTTCGCATAATGTATATTATGTTCAAAGCAGACCGGGCATCGACTCCGCTACCGAGCCCGACCAATGGCACCCCGAACATCACCCGGGCCCCAACCCCAGCCATAGCGCCTCTGCACCCCTGGTCGCCGGCGCCCCAGGGACAACCCGGCATGTCCTGGCAGCACACGCCCACACAAGCAGTCGCACGCTCCAGTCTCCACCAGTCAGGCGTACCTCGCAGGACCAACGTTCAATTCTGAGGGAAACCCAAGCCCTGAGCCCTGCAGAATTCAACGCCGACAAACCCGCGACCACCGTGACGCGTCACGTTAATTGCGCCCGCCAACCCGTCAATTGCGCCGCCCTGGAACGTCTCGTGATTGGAACTGTCCTTGACCAGAGCATGGACGCTGGCATTTCGCCAGCGGAGCGCGCACTCGACTTGCGCAGCGCACGCAGTCCGCGCGCTCATTGCAGACGCGATTCAAAAATCATCAGACGCAACAGGCTACTTCGCTGCACCCACGCTGTGCAGATCCCGACACGAACCTCCAACTTTTCCTACTTCCACTCTAGGAAAAGTCTCAAAAATCGAACGTTTTCGATGCTCGACGCGACAGCGGCGCCAGAATGAGCGCCACGCCACTGGGCGCTGACAACCCTCCTGCGCATGAACGGATTCCCTGCACCGCGCCGGCTTCGCCTGGCCCTGCTTGATGACCATGACGTCGTCCGCCGCGGCACGGCCTTCCACCTGGGCAACGACAGCCGCTTCGAGATCGTCGCCAGCCACAGTGACAGCCAGGCGTTCGTGCAGGCGCTGCAGCAACGTCATGCCGATGTGGCCATCATCGACATCACTCTGGCGCCCGGCGATATCAGCGGCACCGAGCTCGTCGAGCACCTGCGGCAGGCATTGCCGCGGGTAACGCTGCTGGGTTTTGCCGGACAGACCTCGGTGGCGATCATCAACCACCTGCTGAATGCCGGAATCAGCGGTTTTGTCGGCAAATCCGAGCCGTTGATTGAACTATCCGACGCGGTCGTACGCGTGTCCCAAGGGCTCTGCCGCATTCCGCCGTCGTGCAAGCTGCTGACGCCCTGCGATGCACTTAGCCGCAACGAGCGCGAGGTCATCCGGCTGGTCCTGGATGGGCTGACCGTCTCGGAGATTGCCCTGCATCGGCACCGCAGCATCAAGACCGTCAGCACGCAGAAGATTGCCGCGCTGCGCAAGCTGGGGTTGCGTAATGACGCGGAGATCTTCGCGATACGGCAGCAGTTGGAGGCGCTGTGACCGCGCTGTCCAAGCGTGGCCACAGGCTCATGCTGCTGGCGCTGTTTACCCTGCTTCCCTGTACGTCCGCAGGCGACATTCAGCACGGAAAATGGACGGCGGGGCGCGTGGTCCGGGTGGCCGCGGCCCCCACGCTGCACCCTGCGCCCGAAGATGCTGCCGACCCCGAGGTGCTGCAGACGCTGGCGCATGGCTATGCCGCGCTCGTGGCCCGCCATTCCGGCCTGACCTTCGTCGAAGTCCCTTTTTCCAGCACCCTCGCCGCCATGACCGCCGTCTGTGAGGGGCGGGCCGATCTTGTGCTGGCGATGGGTGCTGACGATGGGGCACGCCTGCCCTGCCCCAGCCTGGCGCCCTCGCGCAGTTTTCCTGGCGGTGCCAGCGTGCTTGCCGGCCGCATTGGCGAGCGCTTGCCGCGGCGGGTTGCCGATCTCGGCACGCTGCGCATCGCTGCGGTTGAAGGAGGCCCCTACCCTGTGTGGCTGGCACAACATCACCCTGCAGTGCCTGTGCTGCCGCACCCCAGCATGCGGGCGGCATTGGCTGCCGTGGATGCCGGCATTGCCGACGTTGCGATCGGCCTGGAATCCACTGCAGGTGCGATAGCACGACGTCACTTCTCCCACAGCCTGCGGTTGCAGACAGTGGATGCCGATCTTTCGACCCAGCTGCATCTGCTTGCCCGGCGCGAAGATCAGGCGCTGCTTGATCGTATCGAGGCGGCACTGGATGACATCACCATCGAAGAGCATGCCCAGCTGCTGCAGCGCTGGGCGCGGCAGACGCTGCCGGCCGCGCTCGGCCAGAAGGTGCGCGAAGGCCTCGATGGCACCGTGCTCTGGCTGTTGCCAGCCGCAGCCCTGCTGCTGGCATTCCCGTTGCTGGCTGCACGCAGGCTGCGCCAGCAGCAGGGTCTTGATCAGAAGCAGGCGCAGATGACGGGCATGATCAGCCATGAGGTGCGTAATTCCGCCCAGGCCGTCATGGCGTCGATCGACCTGCTGGGCCAGGCGCCACTGCCAGCCGGGCAACGCGAACTGGTAGCCGCTGCGGCCACCGCCAGCCAGACATTGCGCGGATTGCTCAACCGCACGCTGGACTTCTCCCGCCTGGCCAGCGGCACGTTCCGGCCAAAGCAGGTGCCCTGCAACGTCCCTGCGATCTGCACGCAGGCGCTACAGGCCATTACGCCCCTCGCGCAGAAGAAGGCGCTCAGCCTGCAGCTCTGCGCACCGCAGGCGCCGTTCCCGATGCTGGCAACGGACCCGGACTGCCTGCGCCAGCTGCTCGATAACCTGCTCGGCAATGCCGTCAAGTTCACCGACGTAGGCGGCGTTGAACTGCGCCTGCAGCTGGATGCGCCCACGAAAAACGCATCACTGTTGATAGAGGTCATCGACAGTGGCATCGGCATCGCGCCAGCGCAGATGAGCGCCCTGTTCGAGCCCTTCCGGCAGGCCGATGCAGGCAGGCAGCGCGGTGGCAGCGGCCTGGGTCTTTCCATCTGTCGCACGTTGGCCGAGGCCATGGGCGGCACCTTGGATGTCCATAGCGTGCATGGCCGTGGCAGCCGCTTCATTCTTCGCCTGCCCGTGCAGCAGGTGCAGGAAGATGCACCGGCCACTGCCGCTGCGTCCGCCCCGCCCCGGCTGGCCGGCACGCGCATCCTGCTGGTGGAGGATCACGCGCTGACCCGGCAGGTCATTGCCGCCCAGCTGCGGCGCTGGGGCGCGACGGTGCAGGAGGCTGCCAATGCCGAAGATGCCTTGGCGGCCCAGATGCAGGCGCCCTGCCCGCTGCTGATGCTGGACATCGGTCTGCCGGGAATGGATGGCTACGCGCTGGCCCGGCAATTGCGGCTGCATGAGGCAGAGGGCGCGCCGCGCGCCCGGCTGATCGCGCTTTCCGCCTTCACTGGCGACGATCACACGCTGCGCTGCCAGGTTGTCGGCATCGACGCGGTATTGCTCAAGCCGTTGCAGGCCGATGCGCTGCTGCAGGCGCTGGACCAGCCTGTGCCCGGCCGTGCCTTCGAAAGCACGGCCCGCGAACTGGTGGCCGCCTACGAAGAAGATATCGATCGCGAGCTGCAATGCCTGCACGAAGCGATCGCTCGTTGCGATGCCGCGCAGCTGCGCCATCATGCGCATCGCCTGCAGGGCGTGCTGCAGATGCTCAGCGCGGGCGGCATGGATGCACGCGCCGGCGAGCTATGGGAGCTGGGCGATCGCGTGCCGCCCGGCTGGGACGATGCGCGCCAGCTGCTGGCCGAGCTGCAGTCGTGGCGCGGCTCCCGGGGTGCGGGAACCGCGCCGTCGCCCTGAATCAGGCGGCGTTGCGGCCTGCCTGGCGGCGGGTCAGGTCGTTGAAGCGACCCAGCGACATCAGGTGCTGGTGGATCAGCGCCAACCAGCCGTTGCGGTGCCATTCGATGACGGTCGCATCCGGCAGCGCAATGAACTTCTCGACGTCGACCACGAAAAAGCCGTTGAGGTTGAACTCGCGACCATCGGGCAGGCGCACGGTTGCATTGCGCTCGACCAGCAGGCCGTTGTCGACCAGTGCCTTGGAGAAGGCCTGGGTCTGCTCGTGCTCGCGGGTGAACTGGCCGCAGAACTCAAGCGCCTGCTGCACCATCTCGGTGGCCTTGCCATCGACGAACAGCGGCTGGCCTTCTTCGCCGCCACGGACGATGCGCGGGCTGTCTTCGTCGATGCCGAGCAGGAAGTCATTGTCCGCGCCGGTGTCGATGAAGATGAAGGGATGGCGGCGCAGGTAGGCCGGGATGTAGGTCTCGTCGTCCCACAGGCCATCGGTGATGAACAGGTTGTCGGTGGTCACACCCACCGCGGCCATCGGCACCGCGCTCGGGCCTGCGAACAGGATCGGGAAGTGGTGCAGCGCCAGCGAGAATTCGCCCAGCACCAGCG
Organism: Stenotrophomonas sp. MYb57; assembly: GCF_002966815.1. Lineage (NCBI taxonomy): Bacteria > Pseudomonadati > Pseudomonadota > Gammaproteobacteria > Lysobacterales > Lysobacteraceae > Stenotrophomonas > Stenotrophomonas sp. MYb57. The sequence goes on along the minus strand of NZ_CP023271.1, from coordinate 2,362,062 downwards.
GGATGGAGTTGCTGCTGGCAGCGAACTCGAGCTTGCCCGGCAGGATGCGCAGATCGGCGTGCAAGTCTGCCTGCAGCGGCACCGGGCGGGTGTAGAACAGGGGCGCGCTGCTCGGCGCAGCTTCGGTGGTGGTGTCGCTGGTGGTGGTCATCGTGGAAACCATGTCGATCATGCGCGCCTGCCATCCCGGGCGCGCCAGCGGGAACAACCTGAATCCCGCATTATCAACAAGGCAGGTGACAACGGCCACCCCGCGGCCGACTTATTTCAACTGCAACGGGTAGCGCTGCCACAGTACGTGGACCAGGAAGCCGGCCAGTTCGGTGTCGCGCGCACTGACCGCTGCGCGGATCTTGTCCAGCAGGACCATGTCGCTGCAATGCCGCACATCGGCGTGGTTGGCCTGGCCAGCGCGCCGTGCCCGATAGCGTGCAGCCCGCTGTGCATCGCTCATTGCGTACCCGAACTTGGGCGGCCGACCGCGTTTGCGCGGCAGGGTCAGCTCCAGGGTTCCGGGATCATTGTCATCACGCATGGGCAGGGTGCGGGCGGCGGCAAGCAACGGGGGGTGCGCAATTTATCGTGAGGCATCACTTTAATCCAGCTTTTTCTGCAGTTTTGTTGCAATGCAATGCAACTGCGTGGCGCACGGATGGCACCCATCCACGCATGGCGTGGGAAGTAGATCCACGCCATGCGTGGATAGACCCCCGCCAATGCAAAGATCGGCAGATCCACGTCACGCGTGGATGACCCCCGCCAACACAAAAAAGGGAGCCCGCGAACGGGCTCCCTGCATCCACCTTACGCTGCACGCACCGGCTCGTAGCCATGCAGGTGCGATTCGCTGCTGGCCCGTCCCTGGCTCAGCGAACGCAGCGAGGTCGTATACCCGACCAGCTGCGCCAGCGGCGCGAATCCGCTGACTTCGGCGCGACCGTCCTGGTCGTCGATGCGGGCAACGCGTCCATGGCGGCGATTCAGATCACCCACCACGTCCCCCACCGAGGCCGAAGGCGAATGCACCGTCACCGCCATCACCGGCTCCAGCAGCTGCGTACCGCTGGCCGCCAACGCAGCCTTGATACCCTCGCTGCCGGCCCGATGGAACGCCATCTCCGACGAATCCTTCGCGTGGGTCTGGCCATCCACCAGGCTGACTTCGATGCCGACCACCGGATGGCCCTGCGGGCCTTCCGACAGCGCGGCACGAACGCCCTTCTCCACCGCAGCGATGAAGTTGCGCGGCACCACGCCACCGACGATGCGGTCATTGAACACGACCTCGCCGTCGTCGCGCGGCACCACATCCAGCACCACGTGCGCGAACTGGCCCTGGCCACCGGTCTGCTTGACCAGGCGGCCCACGACGCCTTCCACGGCACGCTGCGGCGTTTCCTGGTAAGCCACGCGCGGCGCGCCAATGCCGATGTCCAGCTTCCATTCGCTGCGCAGCCGCTCGACCATCACCTCCAGGTGCAGCTCGCCCATGCCCCAAGCCAGGGTTTCACCGGTCTCGCGATCGGTTTCCACCCGGAACGAGGGATCTTCCTGGGCAAGGCTTGCCAGGCCCTGCGCCAGCCGGATCAGGTCGGCCGCACGTGCCGGCTCCAACCGCCAGGCCAGTACCGGGGCCTGTGCCTGGATGCTCTCCAGGCGCAGCGGCTGCCCTCGCCCGCTCAGCGTTTCACCGCTGACCGCATCCTTCCAGCCCAGCACCGCCACGATGTCGCCGGCCACGGCCTGCCCGATGTCCTGGGTCTGGTCGGCCTGCACGCGCACCAGCCGGCTGATGCGACGCCCTTGCGGGTGCTGCGAGCTGGCCACGTTGTCGCCAACCTTCAAGGTGCCCGAGTACAGCCGCACGAAGCTCAACGCACCGTGCTGCTGGTGGGTGATCTTGAACAGCAGGCCAGCCAGCGGACCGTCCGGATCCGGCGGCAGCAGGACGTCGCCGCCCTCGCCTTCGGCAGTGACCGCAGGACGATCCAGCGGCGACGGCAGGTAATCGACCACCGCATCCAGCAGCGTTTCGATGCCCTTGTCCTTGAAGGCAGCACCCGCCAGCACCGGTACGCCGGCGCCCGCCAGCGTCGCGCGACGGATCGCTGCGCGCAGCGTCGCCGCGTCGATGTCACGACCTTCCAGCCATGCCGTTGCCAGCACATCATCATGGTCGGCCACGGCTTCGACCAGCGCATTGCGCTGCGGTTGCCACTGCGCGCGCTCGGCTTCGCTCCATGCCGTCACTGTCGCCGCGCCTGCGTCCTGCCACTGCAGCACGCGGCCATCGACCAGGTCGACCCAGCCGTGGAAGTCGCCCTCACTGCCCAGCGGCACGCCCAGCGCCCACGGTCGCGCCCGCAGCTTGTCCTGCAGCTGCTCCAGCACCCGCTCGAACGAGGCACCGATGCGATCCATCTTGTTGACGAACGCAATCAACGGCACGCCATGCCGGCGCGCCTGGCGCCACACGGTTTCCGATTGCGGCTGCACGCCGTCCACGGCCGAGAACACGGCCACGGCACCGTCGAGCACGCGCAGCGAGCGCTCGACCTCGATGGCGAAGTCGATGTGGCCGGGCGTGTCGATCAGGGTCAGCTGGTGCAGCGGCAGATCGCGCGGCGCCCACTGTGCGTGCACGGCGGCCGCACCGATGGTGATGCCACGTTCGCGCTCGATCGCCGAGAAGTCTGTGGTCGCGTTCCCGTCATGCACTTCGCCGACGCGGTGGATCTCGCCGGTCTTCCACAGAAGGCGTTCGGTAAGGGTGGTTTTGCCAGCGTCGATGTGGGCAATGATGCCGAGGTTGCGAAGACGCGACAGCGTCTGGGTGTTGGTGTTCATGAGAAAGGTTCCTGCTGGGCCAACTTCGGGGGCCGCACACGCCGGTTGGCAACGGCGTGTGCGGCTAGCGTTCGGTCTCGGCGATCTGGTGCATGGCACGTTCTCCTTGCGGTGGAGCGGGTTGAGGGATGGGGGGGTGGAAACGAAAAGAGCGCCCCGGAGGGCGCTCTGTGGATGGTCCAGCGAAGGCCGCGATCAGCGGCCTCGTAGGGCTCCAGGCAGACACGCCCGTTCCGCGCTTGCGCGGGTCAGGGTGAAAAACTTCAGGAGCGGCATCCGGTTCATGCGGCGCATTCTAGACCTGTCAATCTGGCGCGCAAGTGAATATTGCGCGCATGGATGGAACGATGAGGCGCAACGGGGCAGCAATCACCCAGGAACGATCATTCGCACCCATTGATCCGCCGCGCCTCACCCACCGTCGCGGCGTGATCCCCCGTCACCGACACCCAGTCCTTCAGCGGGAAGGCGGCATTGATCTCGCCTCGACGGGGCGTGTCGTGGATGGTCACTTCAGTCCAGGCGCCCACCGCACCCAGCTCGCTCAGGCGGGCAGCCTGGTCGTCATCGGTGCTGAAGGTGTCGCCCGGCTTGGACGGCTTTGCGTTGTTCACCGTGGCGGTCTTCAGTGCGCGCACGCGCAGCGCACCATTGGGCATGCGCTGGCTGATCACGTCGTAACGCTCAACGCCGTAGGCCCACGACCGCTCGGCCTGGCGACGCACTTCACTGCCGTCATCAGCCACCTCGATCTTGCCATCCACCAGTCCACTGATCGAAGCGAGGCTGCCGTAGCCGGCCATCATCGCTTCGTAGCCGATCATCTGCCGCTTCTCCAGCGGCAGTTCGCTGGCCGCAGGCTTCATGCCCGGCAGCTTCAGATACGCCGACTTCTTGCAGAGCAGCAGCACGCTCTGATTGCCCCAGGTCATCAGCATCGCGCCACCGGTGTAGTAGTGCGTGGTGAAAAGATCGGAGGCGGCGCCGGCACCCTTCGCATGGCGGATTTCGATCGAGGTCGCCTGATCAGCGACCTTGTCCAGCACAACCGTGCGGACGGGAGCGGCGTGCGCCGTGCACGATGCAGCAATGATCGAAGCCAGCAGTGTCGCGCGCGGGAGGATGTAGTTCATGGGGGTCATTCCGTTGAGAAAAACGAACCGACAATGATACGTCGCGCTGCGCAAGGAAGCTTTACTGCATCAGGTCACCACAACCAACGGCACACCACGTCGCGGATGCTGCAGCACCACCACGTCCTGCTGGTAGACACGCTGCAGGTTGCCCTCGGTCAGCACGTGCGAAGGCGTGCCGTCAGCGGCCACCCTGCCCTGCTCCAGCAATACGATGCGATCGGAGTACCCGGCCGCCAGGTTGAGGTCATGCAGTACCACGATCACGCACGCACCGGCTTCGGCGCAGGCACGTACGCTGCGCAGGGTGCGCTCCTGGTGGCGCAGATCCAAGGCAGCCGTAGGCTCATCCAGCAGCAGCAACGGCGTGTCCTGTGCCAGCACGCGCGCGAACGTGGTGCGCGCCGATTCGCCGCCGGACAACTGCTGCACTTCGCGCAGGCGCAGCGCCTGCAGTTCGGCAGCATCGATCGCCCGCTCCACCTGAGCCTCATCCACCTGCGGATCCGGCGGGTGCGGCAGGCGCCCCATCGCCACCACTTCCTCCACGCTGAAGGCGAAGCGCACGCCGTGCTCCTGCGGCATCACCGCACGTTCGCGTGCAAGCGGCCCAGCCCTGTAGTCGCGCAGCGGACGTCCATGCAGCTGCACATCGCCACCGTCGGCACGCAGATCTCCAGCCGCCACGCCCAGCAGGGTCGACTTGCCGGCACCGTTGGGCCCCACCAGCGCCGTCACCGTGCCCGGCTCGAATGCGAGGGTGATGCCATGCAGGATCTCGCGCTGCTGGCGACGCACCACCACGTCGCGCAGTTGCAGGAAGGCGCTCATGCCGCCGCCTTGCGGCGCTGCTGCAGCACCAGCCAGAGGAAGAACGGCGCGCCCAGCGCGGCGGAGAACAGGCCCAGCGGAATCTCGGCAGGCGGGTCCAGGGTGCGCGCCGCAGTGTCGGCCACCACGATCAGCAGTGCACCCAGTAGACCCGACAACGGCAGCAGCCAGCGGTGGCCAGGGCCAACCAGCAGGCGCGCCACGTGCGGCACCACCAGGCCGACGAAACTGATCGAGCCGGCGAACGCTACCGCCGCGCCGACCAGCAGCGCACTGAAGGCCACCAGCAGGCGCCGTGTACGCGCCACGTCCAGCCCCAGATGCTGTGCCTGGCGCTCGCCGAGCGCCAGCATGTCCAGCGGCGTGGCCAAGCGATGCAGTGCGAACGCGCCGATGGCGAACAGCGGCAGCACCGCCACCACGTCGGCCCAGTTCGCGCGCGCCAGCGAGCCCATCTGCCAGAACACCAGCGATTGCAGCTCGCTTTCGTTGGCGATGTAGGTCAGGAAGCCGATCAGTGCCGAACAGAACGCGGCCATCGCAATGCCCACCAGCAACAGCGTGGCATTGCCACTGCCCTTGCCCGGCCGCGCCAACGCGTAGGTCAGCCCGATCGCGGCGGCACCGCCGCCGAAGGCCGCCACCGGCACCAGCCAGCCGGCTGCACCCGCAGCGCCCAGCACGATCGCCGCCACGGCACCCAGCGCGGCGCCCTGGCTGACACCGACGATGCCCGGATCGGCCAGCGGATTGCCGAACAGTCCCTGCAGGCTGGCACCGGCCATCGCCAGCGCCGCGCCGACCATCGCCCCCAGCAACGCACGCGGAATGCGCAGCTGCCAGACCACGGCCAGGTCACGGCTGCTGACCGATTGCGGATCCAGCAGGCCCAGCTTCACCGCCAGCGCCTGCATCACTTCCAGCGGTGGCAAGCGCAGCGGCCCCACGGCGAACGACGCCAGCACCGCGCCCAGCAGCGCGAGCAGCGCAATCAACAACATCGTCCGCCCGCGACGGCGGCGTCGATCCGCAGGGCTCATGCCTTCGGCAGCGCCGCCAGCGCCTGCGCCAGGGCCAATGCCCCCGCACCGGAACCGATGCTGGCGTACTTCAACTGCGCATCCGGCATCACCCAGACCCGGTTGGCCTGTCCGGCCGGGGTCTGCTTCAGCGTCGGGTAGGCCTTCCACAGGCCTTCGGCACCACCGAACAGCTGCAGGTCGTGCTCGGTCACCAGGATCACGTCCGGTGCCGCCGCAACCACACCTTCGTTGCTCAGCTGCGAATAGTTGGCCACGCCGGCCTCGGTGCCGATGTTCAGGCCGCCGGCCAGGGCGATCAGCTTGGCCGATGCGCTGTCGGCACCGGCCACGGTGGGCGAACCGCCCGCTCCCGTCGCCGACACATGGATCACCCGCGGCGCATGCGCCAGGCCCTTGCCGATCGCGGCGGCCTCATCCAGCTGGCGCTGCACCTGCGTGGCCAGGGTCTGCCCTGCGTCGGCCACACCGAGCACGGCGGCGATCTTGCGCACCTTGTCCGGCGCCGGCTGCAGGTCATCGATCACCACTGCAGGCTCGCCCACTTCGCGCAGCTTCTTTGCCAGTTCGGTGTGGCGACGCAGGCTGTTGCCGATGAACAGCGACCCCTGCAGGCTGAGAACCCCCTCCACGCCGGTCGTGCGGTTGAACAGGAACTGGTGCGGTGCGGCCAGGCCTGCCTCGGTGGTGGTGTTGGTCGGCGCGGCGAACACCTGCTTGCCCAGGCCCAGCGCCTCGATCACCGCGATGATGTCGTCACCGCCGGCAATGATCCGGCTGCTGTCATCCACCTCCACATCGGCGCCATCGTCGGAGTGCACCTTGCTCGGCAGCACCGCCTGCTGCCCCGGCAGTGTCGGCACATCGTTACCTGCCACCCGCTGCCAACCTGCGGGAAGTGCTCCCGCCTTGGCGGTGGCGGCCGCCGGTGCTGCTGCGTCTGGGCTGCCGGCAGGCGGCGGCACTTTGTCGCCACAGGCGGCCAGCACCAATGAAACGGCAATCGGGAGCGCGCACTGGCGCAGGCGGGAAGCGATGTTCATGCAGATTCTCCTTGCTGGCAGGGCGGCGGGGTGCCGCCCTGCCCTGTGGCTTACAGCTGACGCAGGCTGATGCGGGTGATGCGGTCACCCTTCAGATCTTCAGCGCCACGCGACTTGTTCACGGCGAAGACATTGCCCTTGCCATCGGCGCGGACGTGATTTGGGAAGGTGCCGCCATCGAGGTTGCCGACCACCTTGCCATCACGGTCGACGGCAGTGACGGTGCCGGCACCGCGATTGGTGACATAGGCCAGGCCACTCTTCGCATCGAAGGCCACGTTCAGTGCACCGGCGCCGACCGGCACGTCGTGCACGACCTTGCCGCTGGCCACGTCGACGATCAGCAGGTTGTCGGTGCCCTGCGAGGCCACGTAGAGGCGGTTGCGCTCGGCATCGAAGGCAACGCCCGAAGCGCTGATCGAATTGCCCAGATCGATGACCTTGTCGACCTTGCCGCTGGCCACATCGATCACCGCCGCTTCCGGCGTACCGATGCTGACCGTGAACAGTTTGCCGCTGGGCTCATCCAGCACCAGGCTCATCGGCACGAACTTCTCGTCATCCACGCCGGAGGCCAGGGTGATCGGCTCCAGTGCCTTCAGCGTCTTCGCATCGAACACCGACAAATGGTCCTCACCGGCGGCCGAGGCGAACACCTTGCCGTGCGTGCTGTCGACCACCACGTCGCGGGCGTGCGGCACGGCGCCGACCGGGAACTGATGGACCAGCGACAGATCCGCCTGGCGATAGACAGCCACGGTGTCCTGGCGGGTGTTGCTGACCCAGACATTGCCATTGGCATCATCGACGCCCACGCCATACACCGCGAACACCGCACCGTTGGTGCTGCCCGGCACCTGCGCCGGGGTGATGGCCTTGGTCACCTTCAGCGAATTCGGGTCCAGTTTCAGCAGCTGCGACTGGGTGACCGGCGGGCGGCCGACGGCCGAGGTCACGAACACGGCATTGCTGGCAGCACTGTAGGCCGACTGGTACAGGCCCGGCACCAGCTTGTTGGACTGGGTGGCGAACTTCGCCTGGCCCGACAGCGGCAGCTGCGGCGACACACGCAGCTTCAGCACGGCTGCGGCGGCCGGCTGGCTGGCGCGCACCACCACCGGATGGGTACCCGGCACGGCGTCGGCCGGAATGGCCAGCTGGGTCTTGAAGTTGCCATCGGCATCGACCACCACCGGCTGGCTGTTGAGCACGGTATCGCCACGCAGCAGGCTGACCTGCTGGCCCGGCACGAAGCCGCGGCCGGTGACATCGGCGGTGCTGCCGGGAACCACGTTCTCACCGCGTGAGACAACCTGGCCCTTGAAGGTAGCGCTGGCCGGCTGGTCGAACACCGGCTGTGCGCTGGCGGTCACTGCCAGCAGCAGGCCGGCGGCCAGGGAAGTGAGGCGGAAAGACGGACGGAATGACATGGAAGGCTCCTTGCACACGTAGGCCGCGCCTGGTGGCGCGGGATTCATCGGTTGCCTTGGCCGCTGCACATCGACAGTCCGCCTGGGTAGTGGGGTCGCACGGCACTGCCGTGCGAGGGGGTCATTCGGCGGCGTTGTCTCCACCGGCCGGCTGGCCGTCGGCGGCGCTGCGGTCGCTCACGCCATACAGCTCGTGCAGCGCCGCGTGGAAGGACGCCGGCAGCATCGGGCCATGGCCCAGGCCCGGGAACTCGCGGTACTGCACGCTCAGCCCCGGCACCTTGCCCAGGCGCTCGGACAGCTGCATCGCCGCATCCGGGGTGGCGCCACCAATGCGGCGCAGATGCGCGACCACGCGCGGATTGCTCATGTCGCGCTTGCCACGGTCGCCGACGCGCTCGGCACCGCCCAGCATCAGCCACACCTTTGCTGGCTGGCCGTGCACGTTCTGCACGAACTGCTGCTCGATGTCACCCAGCGGCGCACCCTGGCTCCACCACAATGACGGACTGGCACTGAGGTAGTACTGGAAGGCGGCCGGACGGGTGTACAGGCTGCTGAGCACGAACAGGCCGCCCAGCGAATGGCCCCACAGGGCCTGCTGCTGGCGATCGATGTTGGCGCGGCGTTCCACTTCGGGCTTTATGCGGCGCTCGATCATGTCCAGGAAGGCCGCTGCGCCGCCGCCGACAGCTTGCGTCCTGCCACTTTCGTCATCGGCGCGATCGATCCATGCGGTGTAGTCGCGGGTGCGCGACGTCGAATCGATGCGCAGGTCGTTGTCGTAGCCGATCAGCACCAGCACCGGCGGCGCCTTGCGTGCGGCCAGCTCGGCCAGCAGCGGCTGATCCAGCACCATCGCCACGGCGTTGCCGTCCAGTGCGTACAGCACCGGCGATGGCGCCTTGGAGGCCTTGGCCGGAATCGCCACATTCACCCGCCAACGACGCTGCTGGTCGGGGCTGTCGATCACGAAACGCTCGAAGCGATAGCTGGCCGCCGGTGCATCGAGCACCGTCTGGCCCATCTTCTGCAGCGGATTGCGTTGCTGCGCGTATGCGTACGGGGTAGCCAGGAGCAGGCCCATCATCAAGGCGGCCAGGCCGGACAGCAGCGGGCCGCGGCGCGGAGGCAGGACGGAAGACTTCATCAGTGACGGCGAAAGCGGCACACGGCCACCGGTTCACAAGGGACCGCAGTCTACCTTAAACGCGAATGATTATCACATCGATCAAACGTCACGCTATGTATCACGCGCGCGACAGTGCGTACGCCAGCGCTTGCACCGGAAGTCTGGGTTCATCTACTTTGCCTGCCATCGGGGCGCAGGAATCGCCCCGCCCTTGCGGGTGCCTGCCTGGCCCCTGCCCATAAGCTCCACAACCGCCATGGGATCGGATCCCATGATTGTGAGAACCCCTTGAAGCACAAAGTACTGATCGCACTCGTCGCCGGCCTTCTCGCCCCGCTGGCCGGCCATGCCGCGCCGAGCCTGGCCGGGCTGTATTCGGCCTATGAAGAGGCCGGCTATTCCTCCCTCGGGCTGGAACAGCTCAACCAGACCGTTCAGTTCACGGCAGTGAGCCTGGGCGCCTCAAGCAACCTGCAGGGCGAGCCGGTCCTTGAGGCTGGCGACGAAGATGGCCAGGTGCTGGCCCGCCTCACCGCCTCCGACGACGAGCAGAACGCCAAGCTTGCAGCGATGGAGGAAGGCGTCACCTTCACCGCCAGCTGCACACTGCAGTTCAGTTCGGGATCGGATTACCTGGCGCTGGGCGACTGCGTTCTGCAGTAATCGGTTCGGCACCGCCGACAGCAGCGCAGAAACAACGAAGCCGGCCTTGGGCCGGCTTCGTTGCATCGGGCCGAAACCCGTTGACTCAGGGGCCGGCGGGCACCGGACCGTACGGGTTGTCCTGCGGCGTACCCGGCAGCAGCGCAAAGATCAGGATCACCACGCCACCGCCCGGCACCAGCGCCAGCAGGTACAGCCACCCTGACTGGTTGCAGTCATGCAGGCGGCGCACGGTCACCGCGATCAGCGGCACGATCGTGGCCAGCCAGAGCGCACCCACCAGTGCCACCGCGCCGATCGTGATCCCGGCCATCCAGCTGGAATCGGCTTCCAGCACGAGGCCGGCAACCAGCGCCACTGTCAGCGCAATCACGCATACCGCGGCTCCCGCAAGCAGCAGGAACAGCTGGAACATCCAGTACTCGCGGCGGTTGGCGCGGCCTTCGAACTGGGCGTAGCGCTTCAACGGCAGAATCATTTCCTGCACGGCATCGTTCCTTGAAAAATAAGCCGCGCAGTCTGCCAAATGCATGCGAGCGGAGCAATGCGCCGCCTTGCCACACGCAGACGACTACGCGCCCTTGGCCGCCCTCGCCGCCTCACGCTCGGCACGCAGCCGGTCGAGCTTTTCCTTCAACTTGATCTCCAGCCCGCGCGGCACCGGGTTGTAATACACCCGCTCGCCCATCGCATCGGGGAAACCGGTCTGGTCCAGCGCGATGCCGCCCTCGGCATCGTGGTCGTACTGGTACTCGGCACCGTAGCCCAGCTCCTTCATCAGCTTGGTCGGTGCATTGCGCAGGTGCAGCGGCACTTCTTCGGTACCACTGTCGCGCACATCGGCCTTGGCCTGGTTGAAGGCGGCATAGCCGGCATTCGACTTGGCGGTGCTGGCCAGGTACAGCACCAGCTGCGCGAAGGCGAGCTCGCCTTCCGGGCTGCCGAGCCGCTCGTAGATGTCCCACGCTTCCAGCGCCATGCTCTGCGCGCGAGGATCGGCCAGGCCGATGTCCTCGATGGCCATGCGGGTCAGCCGGCGCGCCAGATACGAGGGATCACAGCCGCCGTCGAGCATGCGCGTGAGCCAGTACAAGGCGGCATCGGGATTGGAGCTGCGCACGGACTTGTGCAGCGCCGAGATCTGGTCGTAGAACTGCTCGCCGCCCTTGTCGAAGCGGCGGGTGCGGTCGGCCAGCACCTGGGTCAGCGTCTGCGGGGTGATGCGACCACCCTCCCCGCCCGCCAGCTCGGCGGCGATTTCCAGCAGGGTCAGCGCACGGCGGACGTCGCCATCAGCGGCGGTGGCGATTTCCAGCAGCAGCTCGGGCGCGACTTCGATGCGTTCTTCGCCCAGCCCGCGCTCGCGATCACCGAGCGCACGTTCCAGGGCTTCGACGATGTCGGTTGGCGAAACACCTTCCAGCACGTGCACGCGGCAACGCGACAGCAGCGCCGAGTTCAACTCGAACGACGGGTTCTCGGTGGTTGCACCAACAAACAGGATGGTGCCGCGCTCGATGTGCGGCAGGAACGCATCCTGCTGCGCTTTGTTGAAGCGGTGCACTTCATCGACGAACAGCACCGTGCGACGACCTTCGGCGAAGCGCTGCGCGGCCTCTGCCAGCACCTGGCGCACCTCCGGCAGGCCGGACAGCACGGCGGAAATGGCACGGAATTCGGCGTCGGAGTATTCAGCCAGCAACAGCGCCAGCGTGGTCTTGCCGCAACCGGGCGGTCCCCACAGGATCATCGAATGCACGCGTCCGGATTCGACGGCGCGGCGCAACGCGCTCTCTGGCGCGAGCAGACGCTTCTGCCCGACCATCTCATCCAGGGTGCGGGGGCGCATGCGCTCGGCCAGCGGGCGCATGTGTTCCCGATCGACACTCAGCAGATCGGGGCCGGGGAATGAAGTGGAGCGATGTCTTGGCACGCGGTCATTGTACCGCGAGAGCATGCCAACCAAGGTTGACGCCTACCAAGGGCGGTAGCGCCGGACCATGCCCGGCGGACCGGAAAGCTGCGGCGATCGGTAGTGGCGGCCGCTGGCCGGCAGATCAAAAGCGTGTCAACCAAGGTTGACACCCACCAAAGCGGTGCCGGTTGACACCTGCCAAGGGCGGTAGCGCCGGGCCATGCCGGCGGACGGGAAATCTGCGGCAATCGGTGGTGCCGGCCGCTGGCCGGCAGATCAAAAGCATGTCAACCAAGGTTGACACCTACCAAGGCGGTGCCGGTTGACACCCACCAGCGCAGGTAGCGCCGGGCCATGCCCGGCGACTGCGATCAGTTGCCGATGACGTCGGTACCGGCCGGCGGGGTGAAGCGGAACGTGTTGGCGGCGAAGCTGGGGTTGCGCTTCCAGCCGCTGAAGCTGATCACGGTGCGCTGGCCCACGGCATCGGTGATCTCCATCTTCGCCAGGCCCTGCGCGTTGAAGCCCAGCGCGGCGTACTGGAAGCTGGCTTCGGTCTCGCGCTTCGGCGACAGCGACAGCCACTGCAGGCCATCGCGGGTAGCGGCCTCTTCGCTCACGTCGTACTGCTGCTCCAGCAGTGCCGGGTTGATCAGCGCGGTCAGCGGGCTGTTCTGCTCTTCCTTGCCCTGCTCGCGCACAGTCGCCTGCTCCAGGTCCGGCTCGAACATCCACACCTTCTTGCCGTCAGCCACGATCAGCTGCTCGTGCGGGCGCACGTATTCCCAACGGAACAGGCGCGGTGCCGACAAAGCGACGCGACCACTGGTGGATTCCTTGACCTTGCCACGGCTGTCGAACACCTGCTGGCTGAACTGCCCATCCAGGCCCTTCAGGCCGGTGGTGAAGGTTTTCAGGTCATCACGGGCGCCGGCCCAGGCGCTGCCGGTAGCGGCGCAGGCCACGGCCAGGGTGGTGGTGGCAAGGAAACGGCGGAGGCGAAGGTTCATGCAGGGATCCTGTGGGCGCGCGGCCAGGAAAGTTGGGTGCCAGTGTGCCCGGCGAAAGATGAATGGGCGATCAGGACGCCATTATGACGCCCTGATCGCTGATCGGCGATTCAGCCGCCAGCGGCTGGCAGCTTGCCGTACAGCACCTGGCCACGGAAGCCGCGGCGTACCTCGCGGAACAGCGCGCGGAACGCGGCATAGTCCTGCGGCTGGCACAGCGCCTCGGCGCCGCGCACCGCGTTCTGCTGCAGGCGGTGATGCACGGTCACTTCCTGGCCCTGCCGGCTCCAGTCGACCCGGTACTCGCCGGCCGCATTGGCAAACCGCTGGCTGCGCGGAATCGCGATGATCGGGGCATTGGCCGGGAACTGCAGGCGATAGGTTTCCTCGCGCAGGCTGGCATTGCAGTAGAACGGCGCCTCGTTGTCCGGCGCCGAGGCGCTGGCATACAGCCCGCGTACCGATTCACCACCGGGCGGATCGGGCACGGCCATGCCGCCGGCCACATCGAAGTCCACGTAGTCCTCGGCCTGGAAGGCCATGCGATAGCCAAACGGCCGGGTCAGGTCGACCGGCACACCCTGCAGCTGCAGCTGGCCGCGGCCATCGAAACCGGACGCGGCCATGATCGATTCTTCAGCGCGCGCCCGGTTCTGTGCATTGAGCTGGGCGAACTGCGCGCGCATGCCGATCTCGGCGTTGTCGCTCAGCTGCGGCACCGTCTCGCCACGCAGGTTGCCCTGCGCGTCGAAGGTGAAACGCACCTCCATCACCGTGGCGTTGCGCTGCGGATCATTGGCCGGCGTGCGTGCCAGGGTGGCATCGCGGGTGTGCAGCACCGGCGCACCGAGGTCGCCATCGGGCAGCTGGCCGAAGCGCGCCCAGGCACTGGTCGAATCCAGGTACAGGTCGAACTCGGGCACGTAGGTGATGGCGTGGTTGAAGCGGCCCAGCAGCGGAATCTTCGGCAGCGTCGGGCCGCCACCGGCACCGATCAGCACCGGCGAACTGGTGATGCCCTTGGCCGCCAGCAGCGCCTCGAGGATCGTTACGTGGTCCTTGCAGTCGCCATAGTGGTTGTCGAGGATGCTCTGCGCACTGTTCGGTTCCAGGCCGCCATTGCCCAGGTACACCGCCACGTAGCGGATGTTCTGCGCCACCCAGCGGTACAGCGCATCGGCCTGCGCGCGACGGTCGCTGATGCCGGCGGTGACTTCATCGGCCAGCGCCTGGATCTCCGGGGTGACCTGTGCGGCCGGCCCTGCTTTCAATTGGTAGGCGCGGCCCATCTGCGCCCAGTCGCGATAGGTGCTGGCCATGATGTTCGGCCCGAACTCCCACACCGCCGCCGACCAGTTCTGCGCCTGCATCGGCTCGCGGCGCTGGTAGCGCCAGCGCCATTGCGCCTGGCCGTTCTTCACCACCGGCCGGTCACTGCCCTGCACGCCACGGCTGTCCACGAACATGGGCAGATTGGCCGGCGCGCTGAGGGTCACTTCGGCATCGTCGTACTGGGTGAAAACATTGAAGGTTTCCCACAGGCCGAAGTAGCCCGGGAAATACGGCGTCAACTGGGTCCGGCGCACCTGGTAGAACAGCCGCGTGCCCGGCGCCAGGTTCGGGAACACGATCACCCGCACCTTGCGGTCGGCATACATCGCCGCCGAGGCACTGGAATAGCTTTCCTGGGTGTAGATGCGGTCGGCCGGCACTTCGCGGCGCTGGCCGTCGGCGGTCAGCGTATAAGCGTTGACCACATCCAGCGTTTCCATCTTCTCGCTGTAGCTCAACCGCACCTGGCTGAACTGCTCCACCGCTGCCTTGGTCTTGAGCAGGATTTCGTAGGTTTCAGTCTGCACGTTGCCGGCATCGGCGCGCACCTGGTAGTCGGCGCGATAACGTACAAAGCTGAAGTTGTTGCTGGCCTCGGCATCGCTGCCGGTGGACGGCGGCGCGACTGCGGGTACAGCCGTCGCGTCGGCGTCGGCCAGCACCGGGCCGGCTGCCAGCAGGCAGGCCAGCGCCAGCGCGCAGGAAACGGGTTGAAGCATGCGTCGGTTCCTTGGACGTCGGGAATGCGGCAGGGCTTGGCTTACTTCGGCGGCGGCGGTGCCAGCACCGTGCGGTCGCCGTTGTGCTCGGGCGGACTGACCACACCGGCCGCTTCCATGGCCTCGATCAGTCGTGCCGCGCGGTTGTAGCCAATCTTCAGGCGACGCTGCACACCGGAAATCGACGCGCGGCGGGTCTCGGTGACCACGCGCAGCGCTTCGTCGTACAACGGGTCGGACTCATCGCCGCCGCCGGAACTGGTCTCCGGCAGGCCGGTCGCACCGACCACCACGCCATCGCCCATCGTCTGTACTTCGTCCAGCACGCCGTCGACATAGTCCGCCGGCCCCATTGCCTTGAGGTGCTCGACCACGCGATGCACTTCCTCATCGGACACGAAGGCGCCGTGCACACGCTCGGGCATCGCCGTGCCCGGCGGCAGGTACAGCATGTCGCCGTGACCGAGCAGCGTCTCGGCGCCGGACTGGTCGAGGATGGTGCGCGAATCGATCTTCGAGCTGACCTGGAAGGCGATGCGGGTGGGAATGTTGGCCTTGATCAGGCCGGTGATGACGTCAACCGACGGGCGCTGGGTGGCCAGGATCAGGTGGATGCCGGCCGCACGTGCCTTCTGCGCCAGTCGCGCGATCAGCTCTTCGACCTTCTTGCCGACGATCATCATCATGTCGGCGAATTCGTCGATGAAGATGACGATGAACGGCAGCGTCTCCAGCGGGCGCGGCGCCTCGCCCAGCTCCGGGTTCGGCTTGAACAGCGGGTCCATCATCGGCTGGCCGGCGTCCTGGGCGTCCTTCACCTTCTTGTTGAAGCCGGCCAGGTTGCGCACGCCCACCGCGCTCATCAGCTTGTAGCGGCGCTCCATCTCGGCCACGCACCAGCGCAGGCCGTTGGCGGCCTCCTTCATGTCGGTGACCACCGGCGCCAGCAGATGCGGAATGCCCTGGTAGACGCTCAGTTCGAGCATCTTCGGGTCGATCATCAGCATCCGCAGGTCTTTCGGCGACGCCTTGAACAGCAGGCTCAACACCATCGCGTTGACCGCCACCGACTTGCCCGAACCGGTGGTACCGGCCACCAGCAGGTGCGGCATGCGCGCCAGGTCGGCCACGGTCGAGCGACCGGCGATGTCCTTGCCCAGCGCGAGGGTCAGCGAACTGGCCGACTTGTCGTACTCCTTCGAGCGCAGCAGCTCGGACAGGTAGATCATCTCGCGGGTGACGTTGGGGATTTCCAGGCCGATCACCGATTTGCCCGGAATCACATCGACCACACGTACCGACTTGACCGACAGGCCGCGGGCGATGTCCTTGTCCAGCGAACTGATCTGGCTGACCTTGATGCCCGGCGCCGGCTCGATCTCGAAGCGGGTGATGACCGGGCCGGGGTTGGCGCCGACCACCTGTGCATCGATGCGGAAGTCCTTGAGCTTGAACTCGATCTGCCGCGACAGCGCGTCCAGGGTGTCCTTGTCATAGCCCACGGGCTGCGGCTTGGGATCATCCAGCAGGGCCAGCGGCGGCAGGTCCGAGCCGTCGCCATTGACGCCACGGAACATCGGGATCTGGTTGTCGCGCTTGGCCCGGTCGCTCTTTTCGATCACCGGCTCCGGGCGCGGCTCGATCTTCACCGGCTCGCGCTTGGCGCGCACTTCGGCATCGGCCTTGCGCACTTCCTGGCGTTCCTCGCGCAGGACGCGGGTCTGCTGCCATTCGGTGGCCTGCTCCTTCTTGCGCTCCAGCAACGGTGCCAGCGACATCACGCCGCGGCCGATCTTCTCCATCACCACGAACCACGACAGGCCCGTGGCTAGGGTGATCGAGGCCAGCAGCAACACCAGCACGAACAGGTTCGCGCCCAGCGCGCCAAAGCCCACGCTGAGCGAATTGCCGACCAGCTTGCCGAGAATGCCGCCTGCATGGGAGACGTCGCCACTGAACAAGCGCACGTGCAGGAAACCGGTGCCGGCGATCAGGAAGCCGACCAGGCCAACCAGCCGCAACGCGGGGTCCAGATCGTTCTCGCCCTTGCTCTCACGCTTGAGGCCGAACATTGCGATCCAGGCCAGCGCGCCCAGCACCACCGGCAGCAGGAAGGCGATGTAGCCGAACAGCTGCAGCAGCACGTCGGCGATCCACGCGCCCGCGCGGCCGCCCATGTTGTGTACCGGCGCAACCACGCTGCCGGTGTGTGACCAGCCCGGGTCCGTCGCTGAATAGGTGAAAAGGCTGGCAGCCAGATACAGCAGCGCCGGCGCGATGGCGATCAGACCCAGGTCGCGCCACAGGCGCTGACGGCGTGGGTTGTCGGTCGTGGCCGCTGCCGCCGAGCGACGCGATGCCTTTTTGTCGTCGGACTTGGAGCGTTCGGGGACCTGCTTCGCCACCTTAGACCATACCTTTGGAATGCGCTGTTAGTGTTTGATAATAAACGAGACGGCGTCAGTTTTCAGTTATCCGTTGCCGCGCAAGCGAGGACAGGGCCTGAAACCGCCCGTGGATGGCGCTGTTCTGTTCATCGGCTTGAATCGCCCTGCCCCAGCCGCCACTCTATGACCAGCCAAGGATGCTGTGCAAACATCGCCGCGCCTTGTCCCATCTACCTTTTCGCGAGTCTACATGAGCACCAGCCTGCCCTCCCGCCACCAGCGTCTTGTCATCCTCGGTTCCGGCCCGGCCGGTTGGACCGCTGCCGTCTACGCTGCCCGCGCCAACCTGAAGCCGGTCGTCATCACCGGCCTGCAGCAGGGTGGCCAGCTGATGACCACCACCGAAGTGGACAACTGGCCGGGTGACGCCCATGGCCTGATGGGCCCGGACCTGATGGCGCGCATGCAGGCGCACGCAGAGCGCTTCGAGACCGAGGTCATCTTCGACCACATCCATACCGCGGACCTGTCGCAGCGCCCGTTCAAGCTGATCGGCGACAGCCACGAGTACACCTGCGACGCCCTGATCATCTCCACCGGCGCGACCGCCAAGTACCTGGGCATCCCGACCGAAGACGAGTTCAAGGGCCGCGGCGTCTCCGCCTGCGCCACCTGCGACGGCTTCTTCTACCGTGACCAGGACGTGGTCGTGGTCGGCGGCGGCAACACCGCCGTGGAAGAAGCGCTGTACCTGTCCAACATCGCCCGCAAGGTCTACCTGGTCCACCGCCGCGACACCCTGAAGGCGGAAAAGATCATGCAGGACAAGCTGTTCGCCAAGGTTGAAGCCGGCAAGATCGAAACCGTCTGGCACCACCAGGTGGAGGAAGTGCTGGGCAACGAGGCCGGCGTGACCGGCGTGCGCGTGAAGTCGACCCTGGACGGCAGCACCCGCGACATCGATGCCCACGGCTTCTTCGTGGCCATCGGCCACCACCCGAATACCCAGCTGTTCGACGGCCAGCTGACCATGAACAACGGCTACCTGGAAATCCGTTCGGGCCTGGGCGGTAACGCCACCCAGACCTCGGTGGAAGGCGTGTTCGCCGCCGGCGACGTGGCCGACCAGCACTATCGCCAGGCGATCACCTCGGCCGGCTTCGGTTGCATGGCCGCACTGGACGCAGAGCGTTACCTGGATGCACAGGGCAAGGCCAGCTGAGGCTGGCCCGGCACTGGGGAGTCGAGCTGGGCTCGACTCGGGACGGGCGCGAAAGCGCCCGTTTTTTTGGGGGCTATTTACCCGCCTCTGTAGAGAACACCAAACCGACGCTCAGACCTGCACACACGAGTGCTGGAATACGACAGGCGGTGTTGCGACACCATCCGCATCCCGGAGCACAACGCTCCAGCGGGCGACCCCTGGGTTGGATCCTTTGCACGTCAGTTCTGCCCTGATCGGCTTGGTGGGATCTTCGAACAGCGTTCTGGTTGGCGTGCACGCGCCGGGTTTGGAACATGATGCGGAGGTGAACTCGATGGTGACCGGATACTGAGGGTTGCCCTGATAGCCAAGCTCGATCTCCCTGGCTGACTGTGTGGGAATCTCAACATCTGCGATGGGCGCCAACGTCAGTGGCTCGCAGGACTTTCCGGTCGCCCACAACCGATACCCCTTCTCAACACCCTTCATGGCAGCAGACCGGAAGACGGGATCCTGCAGTGCCGCAACATCCTCCGGATTGGAGTGATAGGCCGTCTCGACGATCACCGACGGCATCGTGCCAATGCGGTTCTCACCGTGGCCTTCAGCAACTGATTCGGCTCGAACTGGAAAACTCTCGTACCCGGGCTGCGCATGGATCACCTCTCTCATGCCGCACAGGATGCTGTCCGCCAAGGGCTTATCCTGCGGTTTTTCCCGGTGATAGTAGACCTCGGCACCACGCACACTGGCTGAATCGCTGCCATTGGTGTGCAGGCTCAGCATCACGTCCACCCCCAGATGATTGGCGTAGTTGGGGCGAGCCCTTATGTCCTCGTCCTTTTCGCGAGCAGACTCTGGGCTGTTCGGATATTCATTCCACATGTCGGTGCGCTCGGGAAAAAGCGCCTTTAGATGGTAGCGGGATGACATGTGCTCCCATGGCTTTCCGGATTCCGGATGGAGTTCCGTCGAGCGACTCCGTGCCCGGTGTACCGTCAAACCGCTACGCTGTTCGATCAACCCTTGCAGTTCGTCGCCATATGCTGGACTCAGCGTGTCCTCCTGGACGCCGAGAGGCGCCGGTCGCTGGAATTTCCACTCTCTGCTTGGATGGAGGCTGATGTAGCCATGACTTGCCGAGATCAGAGCTGAGGTGTGCGTGGACTTCGCCCGTACCTGTGGCGGAACGGCCAGATCTTCGGGGTAATACTCCTCAAGGGCTTTCCCATCAAAGAGGAAATCAATGTCGTTCACATCCAGCCCCGACTTTTCAGCGTAGAACCTCAATGTGGACGCCATCGGAATCAGGAAGAGCTCGTCATAACTACCTTCGGGCCCGGGAAGGTATCCAGGACCGAAGCTGATCTTCATTGATCTTGTCTTCATATCAAGTCGGATGCTCACGCTGACTTGTCGCAGCTCACCCCGCTCCTGCAGATGACGCGTCAGCTGGCTCGCGGCTTCACGTTCCAGCAGCGCGATCACCTCCGCGTACACACCCGGATCCTCAACCACTTTCGTTGACTGAGTTTCAGAAGCGAACACAGGTGACGCGAAGAACAAGCTACACGCGACCACAGTAGACCCAAGCTTCAATCCCTTCATTATTGATTTCTCCATGTGGTGGGATACACGCCGCTCATGCAGCGCCCCGCCACCCTGCCCAGCCGTGCGCCAGCGATTCCGCATCAGGCGCACACCGATGGACATTTCAAACTTCCCTCATCCCCAACCAGAACAAACCAACCCAGCCCCGCCAACACCGTTCGTGATCCACCTGGCCTATCCTTGCCAACCATGCCCACCGCCCGCTTCCTCGACTCCCTGCAGACCGTTCCCGCCACCGCCTGGGATACCCTGCACGATGGCCGCAATCCATTCGTCAGCCACGCCTTCCTGTCCGGCCTGGAAACCTACGGCTGCCTGCGCGAGGACTGGGGCTGGCAGCCGCGGCACTTCACCCTCTGGGACGGTGATGCCCTGGTCGGCGCCGTTCCCGGCTACCTGAAGACCAATTCCCACGGTGAGTTCGTGTTCGACCACGCCTGGGCCAATGCCTATGCGCGGCACGGACGCGACTACTACCCGAAGTGGCTCGGCGCGGTGCCGTACTCGCCGGTGACCGGCCCGCGCCTGCTGGCCCGTGACGATGCGCAGCGCACCGCCCTGCTGACGGCACTGCGCGAACAGTTGCCTGTGCTGGATGTGTCATCAGCACACATCAACTTCCACACAGCGGCTGACGAAACAATCTTCGATGACGACTGGCTGCTGCGCGAGGACATCCAGTTCCAGTGGCAGAACCCGGGTGACTGGGTGACGTTCGAAGAGTTCCTGGGCGCGATGGACCACAAGCACCGCAAGAACATCCGCCAGGAGCGCGCCAAGGTCGGCCGCCAGGGCATCAGCTTCCGGGTGGTGCATGGCGATGAGGCCACCCGCGCCGATCTGCAGGCGATGTACCGCTTCTACCTCCAGACGTTCCTGGAATACGGCAACGCGCCAGCGCTGACCGAAGCGTTCCTGCGCCATCTGGCGGTTTCACTGGGGCGCGGGCTGGTGCTGTTCCTGGCCGAACAGGACGGCGAACCGATTGCCGGCGCGTTGTGCCTGCGCGGTGGCGACACGCTGTACGGCCGCTACTGGGGCGGTGCCACCCTGCCCGGCCTGCACTTCGAGGCCTGCTACTACCAGGGCATCGAGTACTGCCTGCGCGAGGGCGTGGCCCGCTTCGAGCCGGGTGCGCAGGGCGAGCACAAGCTGGCACGCGGCTTCCTGCCCACCATCGTGCGCAGCCGGCACTGGGTGGCCGATGCGGAGTTTGCCGAGGCACTGCGCGACTGGTGCCGGCAGGAGCGGCGGGATGTGCGGCGCTATCAGCAGGAGCTGCAGGGGCATGGCCCGTTCCGCGCGGAACCGTAGCGTCGGAGAAGCGCGCCAACCAAGGTTGGCATCTACCACGGCAATGGCGGGGATGCGGCGCTCAGGTGCACTGCCAGAAGTGCCCGCTCACCCGGCACTTCGCGCACCAGAAGCTGTAGAGCATGCCGCCACTACCCCACAGCAACATGCCTTCATTGTTAGTCGGCAACGTTGAGTCCAGCTGCATCACAAAAGGCATCTGCTCGCCGCAATCGATGCACGCCGGGTAGTGCGCGCTCTGCACCCAGCTCGGTGCGCCACCCACCCGCGACAGGTTCTGCCGGTGATTGGACTGACCCCAGTCCTGCTGCTGCCAGCGATGGCTGTCCATCGCGGCAAGACCCACTTCGGCCTGCAGCAGGTCGCCGCTGTCGGTGGGATTGATCGGCACCTGGCAGTGCTGGCTGGGGTGGCAGCGCGGCATGCCTTGTGCATCGTGCCGATAGAAACGCACGGGCGGGTCTTCCCAGCCACAGCAGTCCAGGCACAGCCCTAGCGTGACCTCACCCTCCGCGTCCGGCTGCAGCGCCGCAGCATCGGTCTGCAGCAGACGCTGCAGCGGCGCATGACAGCTGCCGCACAAGGCATCGAGCAGCCCGCCCATGCGCCCGGCGTGACGCACCTGCCCGCCATTCCAGGTGGGATGCAGCCGCCAGATCCGCTTGCGCCAGGCAGGCTCTTCGGCCACCTGTGCACGATGCTGTTCGCGCCCGAAGCGCAGGTGCAGCGGTTGCCGGCCATGCAGATGGCGCAGACGCGGGCCATCGGCCAAGCCCGCCCAGTGCGCCCAGACCTCGGCATCCAGGTCGCTCCAGTCGGCCAGGTAGCCACGGGCGGCGGCATAGGTCTCCGGCTGGGTGGCCAGCAGCACTGCCTTGGCCCGCTCCAGTTCGCGATCGTCGTCTGCCTCGGTCAACCGATGCGCCCAGTCAGTCGCAACCGACGGCGGCAATGCCTGCCAGACCTGCGAGGCCAGCTGGATGTCATCCTCGATGGCGACCTCCAGCAGCGCCTCCCAATCGTCCTGCAGCGTGTGCGGCGCCTGGTAGCTGGCAAACTCCAGCACGCTGGTCAGCAGCTCGCCGCGCTCGCCGTCACGATAGCGCCGCCAGGCGTCAATACAGACCGGAGCGACAGCCTCGTCCGGCAGCAAATCCAGGGCGGTGTCGAGGAAGGTGGAGCCGGGCGAGGGGCGGTCCAGCGCCCGCAGCAGCAGCGCGCCAAGCTGGGGACGGTCTTCGCTGGCCAGGGTCAACAGCATGGCCAGGCTGTCATTGCGTGTGCGCGGCGCATCGTGCGCATCGAGGATGGCGGTGATCGGATCGCTCATGCGGGGCTCCTTGCCGGTAGTGCGTGATGGTGCCAGACATCGCGCATCGCCACGACGAATACGACGAATACAATGCCGGCATGACCCGTCAGTTGCCCTGGCGCCTGGCCGATGCGCCGGATGCCCCCTTCCCGCCGGCCGAGACAGCGCTGCGCCAACCCGATGGCCTGCTTGCGGTGGGCGGCGACCTGCACCCGCTGCGCCTGCTCAATGCCTATGCCGGCGGCATCTTTCCGTGGTTCAGTGAAGGCGAGCCGATCCTGTGGTGGTCGCCGGACCCGCGCATGGTGTTCCGTACCGACGGCGTGCACCTGAGCAGCAGGTTCCGCCGGCAGCTGCGCGGCAACCGCTGGGAAGTGACCGCCGATACCGCCTTCAGCCAGGTGATGCGTGCCTGCGCCAGCGCGCCCCGCCCCGGCCAGGACGGCACCTGGATCAGCCCGGCGATGGTGGATGCCTACAGCCAGCTGCACGACCTGGGTTTCGCACATTCCTTCGAGGTGTGGGATCGGCAGACGCTGGTCGGCGGCATCTATGGCGTGGCCATCGGCGCGATGTTCTTCGGTGAAAGCATGTTCAGTGGCGAAAGTGGCGGCTCCAAGGTGGCGCTGGCCGCACTGGCACGCACGCTTCACGGCTGGGGTTGGCCACTGATCGATGCGCAGGTGGAAAATCCGCATCTGCTGCGCATGGGCGCCGAGCATCTGCCGCGCGCGCCGTTTCTGCAGCAGGTCCGCAGCGCGGTACAGGCGCCGGGCCGGGAAGGCGCCTGGACCCGGCTCGTCGGGCGCGTGCAGGCAGCCGATTTTGCCGGGGAATAACACAATCTTTGCAAGCTGGGCGTTTGACGCGTAAAATGCTGCGCCTTAGGCCCAGCGTGGCCGTTTTCTGAACCGCACAGGACTACATGTCGAAAGACGATTCCATCGAGTTCGAGGGCACCGTCAGCGAGACGCTGCCGAACACCACTTTCCGCGTTCGTCTGGAAAATGGGCACGAAATCATCGCCCACATCTCCGGCCGCATGCGCAAGAACTACATCCGCATCCTCACCGGTGACCGGGTCAAGGTTGAAATGACCCCGTACGACCTGACCAAGGGTCGTATCACCTACCGAATGAAGTAAGCGGCTGGCGCGTTGCGCCACCTCGACAAGGCCAGCCCTGGACGCTGGCCTTTTGTCATGCCTGCAATCCGGCCCTGCCGGACGGCACCCTGACCGAATGCACCGTGACATCGGTCAGCCATGCTTGCGGCAGATTCGCATTCGCAGCGGCGGCGTCATCGTGGCATCCGATCCAGTCCGGATCGCCATCCCCTGCCCCTGCCATGAACGTGACCTCCCTGCCCGCTGGCTTCGCCGCCCTGGTACTCAGCACTGCCGCCCTGATCGCACCCGCCGCCCAGGCCGCCGACACGCCGTCGGCAAGCGCCGGTGACAGCTGCATTGCCTTGAGCGAAGACCAACAGATCGTCCGCGCCGGCGCTGATCGCGATGTGCTGCTGCGCAATGGTGACCAGCACTACCGCGTGGTGTTCAAAGCCTCCTGCAACGGCGCCGTGACCTCGCGGCGGCTGGCCTTTGAAACCCAGGGCGAAAGCAACCAGCTGTGCGCCGGCTCACGCAGCGTACTGAAGACCGACCGCGCCAGCTGCACGGTCGAGCGGATCGAACCCCTCGAAGCTGCCACCTTCAAGCGCATGGCCCGCCAGCGCAGCCGCTGAGGAGCTGACACGACAAGGGCAGCCTGCGCCGCCCTGTCGTTGCTTCCGTTGCCGGGCGCTGCCCGGCACATCCTTACTCCACCGTGGCCGGCAGCAGCCGTTCCGGCTCGGCCTGCGCCTCGACCACCAGCTCGTCGTTGCGCACATCGATGCTGACCTTGCCACCGTTGACCAGCTTGCCGAACAGCAGTTCGTCGGCCAGCGGGCGCTTCACCTTGTCCTGCAGCACCCGCGCCATCGGGCGGGCACCCATCAGCGGGTCGAAACCGTGGTGGGCCAGCCAGTCGCGCGCAGTCGGCGTGGCCGACAGGCTGACGTGCTTCTCCTGCAGCAGCATCTCCAGTTCGATCAGGAACTTGTCCACCACGCGCAGGATGTGTTCGAAGCCCAGCGGCTGGAACTGCACCACCGCATCGAGGCGGTTGCGGAATTCCGGGGTGAACGCACGACGGATGGTCTCCATCGCATCGGTGGCGTGGTCCTGCTTGGTGAAACCGATCGAGCGCCGCGAGGCCTGCGCCGCGCCGGCGTTGGTCGTCATCACCAGCACCACGTTCTTGAAGTTGGCTTCGCGGCCGTTGGTGTCGGTCAGCACGCCGCGGTCCATTACCTGCAACAGGATGTTGAAGATGTCCGGGTGCGCCTTCTCGATTTCATCCAGCAGCAGCACGCAGTGCGGCGTCTTGACGATCTTCTCGGTCAGCAGGCCACCCTGGTCGAAGCCGACGTAGCCCGGGGGCGCACCGATCAGGCGGCTGATCGAATGCGGCTCCATGTATTCGGACATGTCGAAACGGACCAGTTCGATGCCCAGCTGCAGCGCCAGCTGCTTGGTCACCTCGGTCTTGCCGACACCGGTGGGGCCGGCGAACAGGAAGTTGCCGATCGGCTTTTCCGGATTGCCCAGGCCCGAGCGTGCCAGCTTGATGGCCGACGCCAGGGTGCCGATGGCAGGATCCTGGCCGAAGATCACCATCTTCAGGTTGCGCTCCAGGTGCTGCAGCACATCCTTGTCGGTGGCGCTGACCTGCTTGGCCGGGATGCGCGCCATCTTGGCGACGATGGCCTCGACTTCCTCGACGTCGATCAGCTCCTTGCGCTGGCCTTCCGGCATCAGGCGCTGGCGGGCACCGGCCTCATCGATCACGTCGATGGCCTTGTCCGGCAGCAGGCGATCGGCGATGTGCTTGACCGACAGGTCGACGGCGGCCTGCAGCGCTTCATCGGCGTAGGTGACGCCGTGGTGGGCTTCGTACTTGGACTTCAGGCCCTGCAGGATCTCGTAGGTTTCGCCCACGGTCGGCTCGACGATGTCGATCTTCTGGAAGCGACGGGCCAGCGCCCGGTCCTTCTCGAAGATGCCGCGGTATTCCTGGAAGGTGGTCGAGCCGATGCAGCGCAGCTCGCCCGACGCCAGTGCCGGCTTGATCAGGTTGGAGGCGTCCATGGTGCCGCCCGACGCCGAACCGGCGCCGATGATGGTATGGATCTCGTCGATGAACAGCACCGCATTGGGCACCTTCTTCAACGCGGTCAGCACGCCCTTCAGGCGCTTTTCGAAGTCGCCACGGTATTTGGTACCGGCCACCAGCGCGCCGAGGTCGAGCGAATAGATGACCGCATCGGCCAGCACGTCCGGCACCGAACCCTCAACGATGCGTCGGGCCAGGCCCTCGGCAATCGCGGTCTTGCCGACGCCGGCCTCGCCCACGTACAGCGGGTTGTTCTTGCGGCGGCGGCACAGGACCTGGATGGTGCGCTCGATCTCGTCGGCACGGCCGACCAGCGGGTCGATGCGACCGGCACGGGCCTGCTCGTTGAGGTTGCTGGCGAACTCGGTCAGGGCATCGCCCTTGGGCTCGCCTTCGCCCCCTTCCATGCGGCCCTCACCCTCGGAGGAGGACGGCTGCTCGCCTTCCTCGCCCAGCTTGGCGATGCCGTGGGACAGGTAATTGACCACATCCAGCCGGGTGACATCCTGCTGGTTGAGGTAATAGACCGCGTGGGAGTCCTTCTCGCCGAAGATGGCAACCAGCACGTTGGCGCCGGTGACCTCCTTCTTGCCGGAGGACTGCACGTGGTACACGGCCCGCTGCAGCACGCGCTGGAAGCCCAGCGTGGGCTGGGTATCGCGGCCGTCATCTTCGGCCAGGCGGGACACGGAGGCCTCGATGGCCTGCTCCAGCTCCTGGCGCAGGCGGTCGGCGTCGGCACCACAAGCCTTCAATACGGCCTGGGCGGACGGGTTGTCGAGCAGTGCCAACAGCAGGTGTTCGACCGTCATGAACTCATGTCGGGCCTCACGGGCGCGCTTGTAGCACTGGCCGATGGTGTGTTCGAGGTCTTTGCTGAACATGGATTACTCCGGCGGCAGTTGGAGACAATATGCGGCCTGACTACACGATTTCCATCACCCTAGCGGATTGCGACGTTCAGATGGCGTTAGCACTACCAAACGCTTGATCATCGTTCACTCCAGGACAGCCCACCCACATGAGCGAACCCTACCTGAGCCGCTGGCGATTGCGACGTGATGGTCCTTCGATCCGTACCCCCCATGCCCGGCTCTGGCCGGTGCTGACCGCCTCTGGCGAGGCGGCCATGTTGAAGGTGAGCACGGAGACAGAGGAACAGAACGGCCATCGCCTGCTGCGCTGGTGGAACGGCGACGGTGCCGCACGCCTGCTGGCCCACGAGGGGCCGGCGATCCTGATCGAACGGGCGCACGGCGATTCGCTGCGGCAACGCTCGATCAAGGGCGAGGACGACGCCTGCACCATGATCCTGTGCCAGGTCCTGCAGCAGCTGCACCGGCCACGGAGCGCGCCACCAGAAGATCTGGTCTGCCTGCGTAGATGGTTCGCCGATCTGCTGCAACCAAGGGCACCGCTGCCGCCATTGCTGGAACAGTGCAGATCGCTGGCGATGGCACTGCTGGAGGACGAGCAGGAGATCCGGCCCCTGCATGGCGACCTGCACCACGACAACGTGCTGGATTTCGGCGCGCGGGGCTGGCTGGCGATCGACCCGAAGCGGTTGCTGGGCGACCGCGCGTTCGACTACACCACGATGTTCAGCAACCCGGACCTGTGCGGGCCGGGCATCCATGTGGCAACACGGCCCGAGCGCTTCCATGCCCGGGTGGAACAGGTCTGCCGGCTGGCCGATCTCGAGCGCACGCGGCTGCTGCGCTGGATCGCGGCCAGTGCCGGCCTGTCAGCGGTGTGGTTCAGGGATGATGGCAACCCGGCCGACATCGATGAGGCGGTGGCCGAGATGGCCGTGCAGGCGCTGGCGGAGGCGTGACTCGAACCTGGCAGGTGCCCACCTTGGTGGGCACGCCGCGCCAGGGTCAGGCCTTCTCCATCGTGCACAGCAGCGGGTGCTGGTTCATCCGCGCGTACTCGTTGACCTGGGCCACCTTGGTTTCGGCCACTTCGCGGGTGAACACACCGCAGACGCCACGGCCACGGGTGTGGACGTGCAGCATCACCTGGGTGGCCTTGTCCAGGTCCATGTTGAAGAACTGCTGCAGGACGTCCACGACGAAATCCATCGGGGAGTAGTCGTCGTTGAGCAGCATGACCTGATAGAAGGGCGGCGGCGCCACTTCCGGGCGCGCGGGCTCCACGGCAACGCCGTGCTCGTGGTGGGAATCGGGGGCGGACTCGCGAGGCATCTGCCGATTATAAGGGGTGCGACGGCCTTGCGTAGGCCCCGCGTGGAATGGACGGCACGGGCGCCCGCCGTCACAATTGCACCTTCCCACACACTTGGTTTCACAGGATCTTCATGAAAAGGACCCTTCTCTCCGCCCTGCTGATCGCCCTGGCTGCCGCGGGCACCGCTGGCGCTGCGACCACCACTGACAGCACGAAGGCCGACAAGGCCGTTGCCCGTCACTTGGAAAAGCTGGGTTACACCTACGAGGTCGATGAAGACGGCGATTACCAGATGGTGTTCGATGTCGAAGGCGATCGCACCCAGATCGTCTATGTGCGCTCGTCGGTGGAAGACTTCGGTACCCACAACATCCGCGAGATCTGGTCGCCGGGCTACACCTCGCAGACCAAGCAGTTCCCGGTGGCCGTGGCCAACCGCCTGCTGGAAGATTCGCAGGACGCCAAGATGGGCGGCTGGGTGAAGCAGGAATCGACTGCGATGTTCGTGGTGAAGATCGATGCCGACGCCACCTCCGACCAGCTCAGCGACGCCATCGATGCGGCCATCCGCACCGCCGATGCGATGGAGCTGGAGCTGACCAAGAAGGACGATCTCTGAGTTGAACACCTCGCCGGACCCGCGCTGGGCACCGCATGCAACCGTCGCCACCGTGGTGGTCGACGGCGGCAGGGTGCTGCTGGTGGAAGAAACCATCGAGGGCCGGCAGGTGCTGAACCAGCCGGCCGGGCATCTGGAGCCGGGTGAAAGCCTGGCCGAGGCCGCCCTGCGCGAGACCGTCGAGGAAACCGGCTGGACGGTGGAACTGACCGCCTTCATCGGCTGCTACCAGTGGACCGCCGGTGACGGCACCCCGTTCCTGCGCTTCTGTTATGCCGCGCGCCCGGTCTCGCACGACCCGGCGCGGCCGCTGGATGCCGGCATCGATCGGGCGCTGTGGATGACCCCGGCCGAACTGCAGGCCGCCGCCGGACGCCAGCGCAGCCCGCTGGTCTGGCAGGTGCTGGCCGACTACCTGGCCGGCCAGCGCTATCCGCTTGCACTGGTCCGGGAGGTCGCATGAGCAGCCCTCGGGTGATGGTTGGCGTGTCTGGCGGCGTGGATTCTTCCGTGGCTGCCTGGCGCCTGGTGCAGCAGGGCGAGGCCGTGGCCGGTCTGTTCATGCAGAACTGGGCCGACGACGGCAGCGGTGACTGCCGCGCCGAGGACGACCGCCGCGACGCGGTAGCGGTCTGCGGACTGCTGGGCATTCCGTTCCATTTCCGCGATTTCTCCAACGAATACTGGCAGGGCGTGTTCGAGCACTTCCTGGCCGAATACGCCGCCGGCCGCACGCCCAACCCGGACGTGCTGTGCAACCGCGAAGTGAAGTTCAAGCACTTCCTTGATGCGGCCCGCGAACTGGGTGCCGAGCGGATCGCCACCGGCCATTACGCACGCATTGCCCAGCGCGGCCATCAGTGGCTGCTGCTGCGTGGCGCCGACCGTTCCAAGGACCAGAGCTACTTCCTGCACCAGCTTGGGCAGGAGCAGCTGGCGGCTACCCTGTTCCCGATTGGTGACCTGGAAAAGAGCGACCTGCGCCGGATCGCCCGCGACGTCAGCCTGCCGACCCATGCCAAGAAGGACTCCACCGGCATCTGCTTCATCGGCGAGCGCGATTTCCGTGAGTTCCTTGGACGCTACCTGCCGGCCAAGGCCGGGCAGATCCTCGATCCCAGCGATGGCAGCGTGATCGCCGAACATCCTGGCGTCTTCTATTTCACCCTGGGCCAGCGCGAAGGCCTGAACATCGGCGGCGTGCGCGGCCGCCCTGCCGCGCCCTGGTATGTGGTCGGCAAGGACGTGGCCAGCAACGTGCTGTACGTGGACCAGGACCGTGACAGCCCGTGGATGCTGTCCAACCGGCTGCGCTCGGAGACCGCGCACTGGATTGCCGGCGCACCACCGGCACGGCGTTTTGAATGCACCGCGCAGACCCGCTACCGCCAGCCCGATGAGCCGTGCACCGTGGACGTGCTGGACGACGGCAGCGTGCAGGTCACCTTCGCCCGGCCGCAGCGTGCAGTCACCCCCGGGCAATCCCTGGTGCTGTATGACGGTGAGGTCTGCCTGGGTGGCGCGGTGATCGCCGCCACCGACGCGCCGCTGGAACAGCGCCTGCGCACCACCCCTTCTCCTTTTGAGGTAATCGCTGCATGAGTTTCACTGTCGACGACCGCGTTCTGGCTTTGGCCGGCATTGCCCAGGCCCTGCAGCAGGTACGCCGTATCGCCGATACCGGCCACTCCGACGCCGCTGCCGTGCGCACTGCCGTGGACAGCGTGTTCCGCATCGATGCGTCCTCGCCGCAGGCGGTTTTTGGCGATCGGCACGCCCTGAAATCCGGCCTGCGCCTGCTGCACAATTATTTCCGCAGCCAGGGCCAGGACCCGATCCTGCCCAAACTGGCCCTGTCGGTACTGCAGCTGGAGCGCCGGTTCGTGCAGGACGGCGCCACCGTGAACAAGGTCGCCTCGGGTATCGAGCGCGCCCAGCGCCAGGCCACCGCGCTGGGTGACAGCGGCCACCCGGATGTTCTGGCCGCGCTGGGCGGCCTGTATGCAGACACCATCAGCCACCTCAAGCCGCGGGTCATGGTGCAGGGCAACCCGCATTACCTGGGCCAGGCCGGCGTGGTGGCCGAGATCCGCGCGCTGCTGCTGGCCGCCGTGCGCGCCGCCGTACTGTGGCGGCAGCTGGGTGGCAGCTACTGGGACTTCCTGCTCAGCCGCAAGGCGATGGTCGAGGCCGTGGACCGGCAGCTGGCCTGAGGGCGGGGAGCCCGCCGGGCATGGCCCGGCGCTGGCGTCCGAGCGCCACGAGGGTAGCGCCGGGCCATGCCCGGCGGACGGCGCCGGAAATCCGGCGCATTCAGTGAGCACATCGACGTTAAAGAGAAAGGGGGTACGGCCGATACATCCTCCGTGCACCTCCCGAGAACGTCCATGTACTCACGCATTTTCATCCGTCTGGCCGCCCCCCTGGCTCTGACCCTGCTGCTCCCCTTCGCCATCGGTTTCGAATGGCCGGTCGCCCTGCGTTGGGCGATCCTGACCACGATGACGCTGAGCTGGCTCGGCTTTGCGTGGTGGACCGCCCGCGCCCAGGCGCACCGTTCCCCGGAACATGCCCGTGTCCTGCGTGAGCAGGACCAGCTGCTGACCGAACTGCGCAACTTCGTCGGCAACGAGATCGACGGTTCGCGTGGTGAAGTGGAACGCGCCCGCGACCTGATCCGCCAGGCCGTCTCCAGCCTCGGCGGCAGCTTCGATGCCATGAACCGCAAGTCGCGCCAGCAGAGCCAGGCCCTGTCACGCATCGTCGACCGCGCCGGTGACGAAGGCGGCGCCGGCCTCGACGTTGCCCGTTTCGCCCAGCACGCCAGCCACCGCATGGAACAGCTGGTGGAAGCGCTGGAGCAGGTCAGCGGTCAGAGCAGCACCACCGTGCAGCACATCGACCAGATGGCGCAGCACCTGGACGGCATCTTCGCGCTGCTGGAAGACGTCAAGTCGATTGCCGACCAGACCAACCTGCTGGCCCTGAACGCTGCCATCGAAGCTGCGCGTGCCGGTGAAGCCGGTCGCGGTTTCGCCGTGGTTGCCGACGAGGTCCGCAACCTGTCCGAGCGTTCGACCACCTTCAACGAGCAGATCCGCAAGCTGGCGCACAGCTCCAAGGATGCCATCGCCAAGGTCCGCGAGACGGTTTCGCACATGGCCTCGCGCGATATGGACCGCTCCCGTGAAGCGCGCCAGGAAGCGGCGGCGATGCTGGACAATGTGGCGCAGATCAACGCTTCGCTGGGTGACGGCATGCGCGAAGTGTCCGACTGCGCGCGCTCGATCGATGGCAGCGTGGCCGAAGCCGTGCGCGCCCTGCAGTTCGAGGACATCGCCACCCAGGCCCTGGGCGGCGTGCATACCCACCTGGACCGCCTGACCGCGATCAATCGCGAAGCGGTGGCCCTGCAGGAACTGCTGCATCGCAATGGCGGCGTGTTCGACGAAGAAATCGCCTCTGCCCTGCAGCGCACCGGCAACCGCCTGCGCGAACTGCGCAGCGAATGGGAGCGCCCGCCGCACAAGCCGGTTGCCCAGCAGAGCATGGGCGCCGGTACGGTCGAGCTGTTCTGATCCTGATGTCCGCTGCCCCGTCCGGCAGCGTGCGAGGCCCCGGTTCTGCCGGGGCCTTTGCGTGTGACCCGCCTTTGGATGCATCCTGCAAGCGCACCATGACCCTGATCCGCGCCCTGCCCCCGATCAACGAGAACGAGCGCCCGCGCAATGCGGGTGTACGCGAGCAGCTGCGCCAGCTGGAAGAGGTGGCCCGCGAAGAAATCCAGGAGCTGCAGAAACTGGCCAACGCGCGCCCTGCCCCGCCGGCAGCCGGCGATGACGTGCTGGGCCTGGCGTGGGACCTGGGGTTGGATGGCAGTGCCTTGAAGTAGATCCACGCCATGCGTGGATGCAACTGCCCACGTGGCATGATGCCCCGGTCCCGTTCATGGAAGACCGATGGCCATCGCCCTGATCGCATTGCTGCTGATCGAACTCCTGCTGCTGGCCCTCTGGGCGCCGTTCTTCTTCCGCACCGGCATCGCGCTGTTCAACCAGCGCATCGCCGCTACGCCGGCAGAGCTGGCGCAGCTTTCACTGGCCGGCCTGGAGCATGACCTGCCGCCCGATACCTGGCTTTGCCTGGTGTTCCGCGCGCTGCCGGACGGCAGTATCGCCTTTCGCGAGAGCTTCGTGCCGAGCGTTGGCCGTCGCTACTTTCCGCTGATGCGCGGGCGGGTGATGATCGATGCACGGCGCAGGGAGGTGCGGGTGATCGGGCTGTGCAGCTGGTTCGCGCTGGGCCTGACACTGATGCTGATGCCGGTCATCCTCGTCCGACCCGCTGCGTGGCCGATGCTGGTGGCCCTGGTGCTGTTCTACATAGGCTATTTGATCCAGCGCCGACGCTATGTAGAGGTGGTCGAAGCGGTACGCGCACGACTTCGCTCCGAATTTCCGAAGCGCTTGGTTGCCGCGCCGCAGTAGATCCACGCCATGCGTGGATGGATCCACCAGAGCCATACAGTTTCGGATTGTTTGCATGGACCTCGGCCAATCCGCCGTTCATCGTGACAGGCCGATTCCGGCTCTGATCAGACTGCCGCCCGATGTCCAGCACAGCCCTCTGCCTTTCAGTTGCCTTGCAGCTTCCGGCACCCCCTCACCCATTGACCATGGATCCCGATTCACTCGAGGCGCTTCAGCAGGCCCTGCAGACATTTGGAGAGTTCCAACAGCCCTACTCCGCTCCGATCGATCCGTACGATCCTGACGCAGGCGTGATCGACGCAGCGGTCGAGGTGGCCGCGGGGTGCCTGCACGACGGTCCGCCAGTCATCATCCTTGACGATGATGCCGATGAGGCACTGCAGCGCCATCTGGTGCTGGAGGAGTCGTGGCACGGCCTTCCAGCGGGCGCCTTGTTGCTTGTCTCAGGAAGCAAAGCAACCGCCATTCCATCCCACGGATCGACCCCGCAGCTTGCACACGCCGAGGCGATGCTGACGTTCCTGGGCTATCTGTCAATCGGCTTCGACGGAAATGCGCTGGCCGCCCCAGGCATGGGAGCGCAACCAGCGGGCATTGAATCCGACGCGTTCATGCAGAGCTTCACTGTGAGCTCCAAAGGCGAGGAGGTTCCCGAGGCAACACTTGCGGCATGGGAAGGCGTCTTGCCTGACCTGCTGCTGGCGCTGTGGCGACGCGACGGGTTCGCACGCTATCGCGACGACAGGCTCGTCATGGTCGATCCCCACCTGTATGCGGGGGTTGTCGAAACTTACCTGCAGGGCAATCCGCTGCAGCACGCCGATACATTTCACGCCTACGCAGTGACTGCTTTCGGCCAGATTCTGTTGTGTGGGGAGAATACCGCCGTGCAGATCAGCATCGACCCGCACGGCGCACAGGTTTCGGCGGACTCGGATGTACCGGGCCCCGCCGATGCGGCGGAACGCTACTGGAAACTGGCGTTCCTGCTGGACGTCTTGGATGGGCCTTATCTTGACGTCACCGACGAAGAGGAGCGGCCCTTGCATGCACATGCACTCGATTCCCTGGGGCCTCTGGCTCCGAACGAGATTTACAGTTTCTCGCCCGCGGTTGTCGAAGGCGGCTGGGAGGCAGCGCACCTGGTCAAGCGGGATCGTCTTGCTGAACTGAAATCACTTGCCGAGCAGGCAGCAGCGAGGCGGTCCTTCCGGCCCGATGCTGAATACAGGTAAATCCGCGCTGTGCATAGCTGATCGCGATCTCAGGCATCCGTGCCGACCAACGGTCGGCACCCACCAAAGCTTGCCCAACGGTCGGCACCCACCAGAGCAGGGTCGCGGCGCCTCAGCGCGCCAGCATCACTTCGCTGGCGGCATCGGTGCGGCCTGGGGCGAGGTGCTGCTGGCGCAGCCACTGCGCCAGGTCGCGCGGTGTGAGCGGGCGCGAGTACAGGTAGCCCTGGATCTCGTCGCAGCCCTGGCGGCGCAGCATGTCCTCTTCCTGGTGCGTTTCCACGCCCTCGGCCACCACCTTCATGCCCAGTGCGTGGCCAAGATGGACGATGGCCTGGGTCACCTCGGCGGTGCCCGAGTCGTGCAGCATGCCCTGCACGAAGCTGCGGTCGATCTTCAGGCGGCCGACCGGGAAACGGTTGAGGTAGTTGAGGTTGGAGAAGCCGGTACCGAAGTCGTCCACTGCCAGCGGCACGCCGTGCCGTTCCAGCACATCGAAGCAGTGGCGCAGGATGTCGGTGTCACGGATCAACGCCGATTCGGTCAGCTCCAGCTCCAGCCGCTGCGGCGGCCAGCCGTGCGCGTGGCAGATCTCGATCACGCGCTCGGCAAAGCCACGATCACGCAGCTGCACTGCCGACACGTTTACGGCGATGCGCTCGAAATGCAGGCCGGCACGATCCCACGCGGCTGCCTGGCGACAGGCTTCGGACAATACCCAGTCGCCGATGCGGACGATTTCGCCGCACTTTTCGGCGATCGGAATGAATTCTGCCGGGCTGCAGTAACCAATGCCCGGACGATGCCAGCGCAGCAACGCCTCGATTGCCGGGGGCTCGCCGTGATGGGCGTGCAGCAGTGGCTGGTAGGCCAGGCTGAACTCGTCGCGCTCGATGGCGCCGTGCAGGCCGTGCTCGATCTCCAGCCGGCGCTGGATCCGCGCCAGCGCGTCCTGACTGTAATACTGATAGGTATTGCGACCAGCTTCCTTGGCCGCGTACATCGCCGCGTCGGCAGCGCGCAGCAGCGAATCGAAGTCGGTCTGGCTCTCGCCGAGCATGGCGATGCCCACGCTGGCGCCCACTTTCAAGGTGGTGTCGCCACGGCGCAGCGGCTCGGCCAGCGAATTGATCAGCTTGCGCGCCACGTGTCCGGCATCCTCCGGTTCGGCCAGGTCGCGCAGCACCACGATGAACTCGTCGCCGCTGAAGCGGCCGAACAGGTCGTTGTTGCGCAGGTTCTGGTGCAGCCGGGTCGCGGCGGCCTTCAGCAGCGCATCGCCAGTGGCGTGGCCGAAGCTGTCATTGATGTTCTTGAAGCCGTCCAGGTCGATGAACAGCATCGCCAGCGAGGTGCCGCGATCGCGCGCTTCCTCGATGGCTTCGGAGGTCTGCTCGCCCAGCAGCACCCGGTTGGGCAGTCCGGTCAGCAGATCGTAATGGGCAAGCAGTTCAATCCGCTCGTTTGCTTCGCGCTCGCGGGTGATGTCACGGAACAGGACCACAAAGCGCGGCGGCAGGCCATCACGACGGTCCAGTTCGATCAGCACCTGCACCCATACGCGCAACCCGGACTGGCGGTAGAAGCACAGATCCAGCTGCTCCGGCAGGCCGCCACCGGCAATGCGCCCCAGCGCGGCTTCAAACGCCGCACGCGAATCCTCGGCATACAACGCGAGCGCCTGGTCGAGGGTGATCGGTTCCTTGCGCAGGCCGTGGATGCGATAGCACTCCTCGGTCCATTGCATGTTGCGCGTCGCCACTTCGATCTCGCAACCACCGATGCGACCCAGCGCGGACACGCGGTTGAGCAGCTCGGTACGCCAGCGGATGAGGGCATCGGTCTGATGCTGTTCGGTGATGTTCTGCACCTGCCCCAGCAGGCGCTTGGGCTGCCCGTCCATGTCCAGCAACGGTTGCATCCACAACCGCAGATGCTGCGAGGGTTCGTTGCCGCGGGTCAGTTCCAGTTCGAGGTTGGCGGCCCGGCCATCGCGCCACAGGCGGCGCCAGGCCGCACGCAGTGCACCACGTGAGCGCGGGTGCAGCTGCTTGAGCCAGCGTCGCTGCCCCGGGATGCTGTCCTGCCGCAGCGCCAGCAGCGAGCGCAGTTCCGGCGACCACCAGAATTGCCGGCTGTGCGGATCGAACGACCAGCTGCCCATGCTGGCGATGCGCTGGGCTTCGCGCAGATGCAGCTGTTGCTCCTGCAGCAGGGCTTCCAGCTGCTTCTGCTGCTCGATGTCGGTATGGGTGCCGACCATGCGCAGCGGCTGGCCGTCGGCGGTACGGGCCACCACCCGGCCGCGGTCCAGCACCCATCGCCACTGGCCATCGGCCTGGCGGAAGCGGAACTGGGCGCTGTACTGCTCACTGTCACCGTGCAGGTGTTCATCCAGCGCGGCGCGCACCTGGGTGATGTCGTCGGCGTGCACGCGCGCCAGTATCTGCGTGGCCGTTTCCTCACCCAGTGCGGGCGTGCGCGCCACGCGGTCGCTGGGGATGTCCCAGTCCCACAGGCTGTGGCCGGCGCTGTCCAGTGCAAGTTCCCAGCGACCACCACCATCAACCGGCACCGGCTCGGGCACGCTGAGGGTGAAGGCGAGCAGGTTGCCGCTGCCGTCATGCACGGCGCGCAGGTGGCCATCGTAGTGGCCGCGCGGGCCGCCCGGCAGCGTGCAGGCGACGATGCCACCGTCGGCGGCCAGCAGGCGCAGGTCTTCCAGCATCGGCGCGTAGGCGGCCACCGTGGCCGGCAGGCCATGCTCGCGCGCAGCCGGATTGGCCGCGAGCGGGCGCCCGCTGCGGTCGACGATGACCAGCGCCGAGGCGAGCGGATGCTGCAGCAGGCTGGCGATGATCCCTTGGTCCACGCGATCTTGCTCCGGATGAAACGCCCGACAGCGGGGCACGCAGTGGTTAACGGCGCCTGCGGCGGATAATTGAGTGGCCAGGGCACAGCTGCGCGGTAAGATGGCCCGCACCCCTTCTCCCTGCCCGCCTCCCTGCCCTGTCCATGCCCGTAGAACCGACCGGCACCGCCCCTGTTCCCGACCCGCGGATGGCGCAGGCGCTGGGGCGCGACCGTCGGCGCATCGTGCTGAGCTACCTGGCGATGGCGCTGGCCTGGATGATCGCCACCGACGGCGCGGTGACCGCGCTGGTGCCCGACCCGCAGCAGGCGGCGCTCTGGCAGAGCATGAAGGGCGCGTTCTTTGCTTTGGCCAGCGCCGGCCTGCTGTACCTGCTGCTGCGGCCGCTGGCCGAGCACGTGCTGCACACCCATGCCCGCCTGCAGGCCTCCGAACTCCGCCTGCGGCAGATGTTCGAGGGCAACCCGGGCCCGATCCTGGTGTATGACCTGGACAGCCTGGCCATCCTCGATGCCAATCCGGCGGCCTGCACCACCTTCGGCTGGGACCGCGACGCGCTTCTGGCGCAGACCATCGACGTGCTCTGGCCACCCGGCCAGGACCAGGCGTTGCAGACCAAGCTGGAGGAGATCCGCGGCGCGCCCGACCAGCTGTGCATCCTGCGCGCGCAGTTGCAGCTGCGTGATGGCAGCCTGCGGCAGATGGAACTGCGTTCGAACGCGATCGACTACGACGGCCACACTGCGCGCCTGCTGATCGCCATCGACCGCACGGCCGAAGACCTGGCCCAACTGCGGCGCGACCAGGCATTGGCCCGCGTGGAAGAAGCCCACGAGCTGGCCCGGATCGGCGCGTGGGAGCTGGACCCGTCCACCGGCCAGGGCCGTTACTCCAACCAGGTCTATCGCCTGCTGGGCCGTCGCCCGCCCGAGGCGCGACGCTGGCACCGTTTCGACGAGCTGCTGGTGGCAGCCGACCCGGCCACGGCCGCACAGACCGACCAGGTGCTGGCCGAGCTGTGCTCGGGTGAGCAGGTGCAGGTGGACGTGCTGCTGCCGGTACTGGCAATGGATGGCCGTGCGCTGATGGTACACCTGCGTGCCGCCAGCGGCGTGGATGAAGCCGGACGTGACCGGATACTGGGCACGTTGCAGGACGTGACCGAGCGTGAGCAGTCGCGGCGCCTGTTGCGCGAACGCGAAGAGCAGTTCCGCGAGCTGGTGCGGGTGCTGCCCGATGGCGTGGTGATCCTGTCCGACGAACATGTGCTGTATGCCAATGCGTGGGCGGCCGGCCTGTTCGGCTACGGCAGCCACACGCTGCTGGGCGAGCCGCTGTCGGCCCTGGTGGCAGGCGGCGACCTGGCCCGGATGCGCGCGCAGATGCGCGCTGGGCAGCCGCAGCACAGCCCGGGCCACAGCAGCGTGGTGGCCATGCAGCGCGCCGATGGCCGCAGCTTCCAGGCTGGCATTGCGGTGGGCGACGTGCGCTACGGCGGCCGCGACTGCAAGCTGCTGATCGTGCGCGACCTGAGTGAATCCGAACAGACCCGAAGCGCGCTGGAGACCAGCAACCGCGAGCTGCAGGCGATGGCCGGCCGCCTGTTCTCGCTGCAGGAGGACGAGCGCCGGGCAATCTCGCGCGACCTGCACGATGACATCGGCCAGGCGATCACCGCGATCAAGCTGTCGGCCTATGCGGCGCAGGACGAGGACGATGCGCAGCGGCGCGGCGAGGACCTGGCGCAGATCGTCAGCCTGGCTGATACCACCGTTGCCAAGCTGCGCGACATCTCCACCCTGCTGCGGCCGCCGCAGCTGGATGCGCTGGGCCTGGAGGCGGCATTGAGCTGGCAGGCACGCGTGCTGTTCCGCTCGTCCACCGTCGAGCTGCAGGCCGAGATCGAATCGCTGCCCACGCGCCCGGACAACAGCATCGAGCAGGCCTGCTTCCGCATCGCCCAGGAAAGCCTGACCAATGCACTGCGCCACGCGCGCGCCAGCCAGGTGGTGCTGCAGCTGCGCGACGTCGACCAGCGCGGGCTGCACCTGATGATCCGTGACGATGGCGAAGGGTTCGACCCCGATGGCCCGCGCGGCCTGGGCCTGATCGTGATGCGCGAGCGCGCGCAGAGCGTGGGCGGCCACGTGCGGATCGAGTCGGCGCATGGCGCCGGTACCCTCGTCGATGTCCACCTTCCTTACCAGGCCGCTGTTACGGCGGCCGTCGAGTCAGCGGAATACTGAGCCCATGTGGAACCCCAACCTGCCCCCGGTCAGCATCGATGATGCACCTGATCGCCTCGGCGCCGGCAACCCCGAGCTGCAGGCGATGGTCGCCGAAGCCGCCTCCGGTGGTACCCCGCTGATGCTGATGCATGTGGACATCGACCACTTCGCCTCGGTCAACGAGAACATGAGCGCGGAGGTTGGTGACCAGGCCCTGGTGCTGGTGGCCCAGCGCCTGCAGTCCTACCTGCGCGGACGCGGCATGCTGTGGCGGCATGGCAGCGATGAGTTCCTGATTGCCGTGCCGCGCACCGCCGATCTGCCCCTGGCCGAGGATTTCGCCGAAGAGATCCGCCAGCAGATGGAACTGCCGCTGTCGGTACTGCCCTATACGCTGTTCATGACCGGCAAGCTGGGGGTGAGCCTGTGCCCGGAGCACGCCAGCAATGCCTCGCGCCTGCTCGACCATGCCGAGGATGCGCTGTACCAGGCCGCCCGCGAAGGCGGCAATGCGGTGCGCATCCATGCGGTGGACACGCCGCCGAGCGCGCACAGCGAGAGCATCATCGCGCGGCAGATCGTCGATGCCATTCCCAACGGCGAACTGAAGCTGCGTTACCAGCCGCTGGTCAGTGCCCGCGATGGCCATGTGGTGGGCATGGAGGCGCTGCTGCGCTGGCAGTCGCCGACCCTGGGCATGCTGGTGCCGGAGCGTTTCATGCGCACCGCCGAGCGCCTGGGCATCATCGTGCAGATTGGCACGTGGGTGCTGGAGGGTGCATTGAAGCAGGCCCGGCTGTGGCGCGACCAGGGCTTTGATGACTTCACCATCGCGGTGAATGTGTCCACCCTGCAGCTGCTGCGCCCGAATTTCTTTGCCGAAGTGATGGGCGTGATCCAGGCGTCCGGCGTGCCGGCGCAGATGCTGACGCTGGAAATCAACGAAAGCGCGCTGACCAACAACGTCAACTTCGTGCACGAAACCCTGGCCAACCTGCGCAACGAAGGCATCAGCCTGAGCCTGGACAATTTCGGCACCGGCGATTCAAGCCTGAGCGCGCTGGTGCGCTACCCGGTGGACAAGCTGAAGATCGACCGCAGCTTCATCAAGAGCGCCCCGGCCGGCAACCG
Organism: Stenotrophomonas sp. MYb57; assembly: GCF_002966815.1. Classification (NCBI taxonomy): domain Bacteria; kingdom Pseudomonadati; phylum Pseudomonadota; class Gammaproteobacteria; order Lysobacterales; family Lysobacteraceae; genus Stenotrophomonas; species Stenotrophomonas sp. MYb57. The sequence goes on along the minus strand of NZ_CP023271.1, from coordinate 2,321,159 downwards.
TGAAGCGGCGATCGCTCGCGCGATCATTGCGATGGGCCACCAGCTGGGCATGACGGTGATCGCCAACGGCGTGGAATCGCAGGCACAGCTGGGCTTCCTGCGCCGCAACGACTGCGACGTGTTCCAGGGCTACCTGTTCGGCGAACCGATGTCCGCCGATGCCGCCGGCATGACCCTGCGCCGCCGCTACCTGCGCCCCGAAGCGTTCGCCGAAACCCGGCCGGACCGCACCCTGCTGCTGCTGGATGACGAGGAGAACGTGCTGCGCTCGCTGGTGCGCCTCTTCCGCCGCGACGGGTACCGCATCCTGGCGGCAGGCAACGTGCGCGATGCGTTCGATCTGCTGGCCATCAACGATGTGCAGGTGATCCTGTCCGACCAGCGCATGAGCGACATGAGCGGCACCGAGTTCCTGGGCCGGGTGAAGATGCTGTACCCGGACACGATCCGGCTGGTGCTGTCCGGCTACACCGACCTCAACACGGTGACCGATGCGATCAACCGCGGTGCGATCTACCGGTTCCTGACCAAGCCGTGGAACGACGACGAGCTGCGCAAGCACATCCACCAGGCCTTCCGCACCTACGAGGAACAGCGGCGCAGCAACGGTGGCCTGGCGGCTGTCGAGCCGGCCGACGGCGGTGAGGATCGTTCGCCGCTGCGCTGAACCCCGCACACGGGTAGTGCCGGCCGCTGGCCGGCAGATGCGGGGTTTCCAGGTTCATCGGGTTGCCGGCCAGCGGCCGGCACTACCGTGCTGCTTCAGCGCGGCTGCTTGATCGGCAGCACCAGGCGGAAGCGCGAGCCGACGCCTGGGGTGCTGTCCAGATCGATGCGGCCGTGGTGCTTGTTGATGATGCTGTAGGAGATCGACAGGCCCAGGCCGGTACCGCTGCCCACCGGTTTGGTGGTGAAGAACGGATCGAAGATGCGCTGGCGCAGTTCCGGCGAAATACCACCGCCGGTGTCTTCGAACTCGACCCACACCGTGTCGCCGTCCACGCCGGTACGCACGGTGATCGTGCCGCGCTCGGCGATGGCGTGGCCGGCGTTGAGCAGCAGGTTCATGTAGACCTGGTTCAACTCCGAGGGCAGGCATTCCACCAGCGGCAGCTGGCCGAACTCGCGCACCAGGTGCACCTTGTACTTGAGCTCGTTCCAGATGATGTTGATGGTCGATTCAAGGCCGGAATGCAGGTCGACCAGCTTCCACGATTCGTCGCGGCCGGAATAGGAGAAGTCCTTCAGGTCGCGCACGATGCGGGTGACACGCTCGATGCCTTCGCGTGACTCGGCCATCAGCTGCGGCAGGTCGCGGCTGATGAAATCGATGTCCAGGCGGTCACGGATATCGTCGATTTCCGGAATCAGCGCCTTCGGGTCGGGCGCACGCAGGGCGCGTTCGTAGGCTTCGATCACCGTGAACAGGCTGCGCAGGTATTCCTGCAGGCTGCCCAGGTTGGAATGCACGTAGCCGATCGGGTTGTTGATCTCGTGCGCCACGCCGGCGGCAAGCTGGCCGATGGACGCCATCTTCTCCGACTGCAGCAGCTTTTCCTGGGTGCCGTTCAAGCGCAGGTAGGCCTGGCGCAGTTCGGCATGGCGCTGCTGCAGTTCGCGTTCGTAGTCTTCCTGGCCTTCGATATGGCGGAACAAGGCCAGGTAGTGCCCCGAACCGGGTTCGCCATGGAAGTACAGATGGGCGATGACCACGCCCTCGCCCAGCGGCAGGCTGCCGTTCCAGTGACCGTGCTGGCGCGCATGTTCCAGCGCATCCGGCGGCAGCAGCTGGCGCAGGCGCTGTGGCGGCGGCAAGGTGCCTTCATCGCTGCCCAGCAGGCTCTGCGCGGCCGGGTTGGCCAGGGCGACCTGCCCATCTTCGGTGAACAGCAGCAGGCCTTCGCGCAGGCGCTCAAGCAGGGCCTGCAGCACCGGTTGCGGCGGAAGGGGGGCGGTAACCAGAACGTTGGCGGCAGACACGGCGGCTCGGGGCGATCAAACAGGCGCCCAATATACGCGTTCACGCGGCGGCCTACAGCCGCCATCGGGCGGTCAGCCGACCGCCGGTCCTGTCAGGCGACGGCGAGTGGCCGCCGCGCGGTGACGGTATGCGACTGGCCCTTGGCATCGTATGCCGAGGACTCTTCGGTGCGGCCCATCTGGCGCAGTGCCCAGTTGACCTCGCGCCGGCGCCGCGACAGCAGCACCCCGTTGGCGCGGTTGCGCTCGGCCAGTTCCTGCAGCTGCTCGCCCTCGCCCACCGGTGGCGCGCCTTCCAGCGCACGCAGCGCTTCCAGCTTCGCGCCGGTGGCACGGATCAGGGCGTGCACGTCGTGCTCGACCAGGGCCTGGCGTTCAACGTCCAGGGCCTGGGCAAGGCGCTGCAGCGGCTCGCTCATCGCCGCGGTCATCCTTGCAGCTGCTGGTCCAGTTCAAGCATGCGCGAAGCGATCGCGTCCGGATTGATCTTGTAGGTGCCGTTCTGCAGCGATTCGCGCACCGCTGCAACACGCTGGGCGTCGATCGCCGGGGCGGTGCTCAGCTCACGCTCGATGGCCTGCAGGTTGGTGGCTTCGCCGGTCAGGCGCAGGCTGTCGGCCGCCTCGACTGGACGTGCCGCCGAATCGGTGCTGACGCCGGGCTTGGCGGCCGGGGTGGTCACGCTGCGCAGTGCCTGGGGGACCTGCAGGTTGCCGTCGATTTTCTGGCTCATGGGGTGTCCTGGAGTTGCCGTACACAAGGGATAACGGCCGCAGGGCCGTGATCTTTAGGGGAATTCTGCATTATTTCAACGCGCCACGATTACGTCACCGGTCGCGTCCACCGTGCCCTGCACGATACGGCGCGAGGACAGGTTTTCCACCGAGACGCGCTCGTTCTGCCCGGCATCGCCCAGTGCGCGGCCGGCGATGCGGACCTCGACCGAACCACGCCGCGATACCAGTGCCACACTGTCTCCTCGCTTGATGAGACGCTGTGCAACCAGATCGTTGCTCGACAACAGTGTTCCTGCCGGCAACGGCCGACGGGCGATGCGGCCGATCGCTGCGGCAGGATCGGCCAGCACTGCGCCGGCAATCCGTGCCGCGTCACGCTGGGCAGTACTGATATCGGCAGCGGCGATGGATTCTCCAGTGCCGATGCCTCGGGTCAGCACCAGCACGGTCTGGTTGCGGCGCACCTTCACCGGCACGAACAGGCGCCAGCCACCGGCGTCGGGGCAACTCACTTCCACGGTGGTGTTTGCCGTGGGCTGCACCTGCAACGCGCCGCCGCATTTTGGAAGACGCAGCGCATCGGCAACCACGGCCTCACCTTCAGTGCCGGCGGCCAGGGTCGACAACGCGGCAGCACGGATGCTGGCCACCGGCTGCCAGTCGGCTGCGGTTGCCCACGGCGCGGCCACGGCCATTGCAATGGCAAGGAAAGAAGCAATGCGGCGCATGGCGCCTCCTGTCGGTAAGACCTGGCCCAGACGCGTGCAAGCTGCGTGCCACAGGCACAGGGCGGACAGCTTCCCGGCCGCGGCGCTGCACTCGCCCTCAAGTTCCCCCCTGCCCGCGCCGATACAGCAGCCATGTCCCATGACCTGCTCAACCGGATCGACCAGCGAACCCGACTGGCCGGCCACAATCGCCTGGCGCTGCTGCTGTTCCGCCTCGGCGGACGTCAGCTTTTTGGCGTCAATGTCTTCAAGGTGCAGGAAGTGCTGCGCCGCCCGGAACTGTTCCAGGTGCCCGGCCTGCCCGGCCAGTTCGCCGGCGTGGCCGACGTGCGCGGCCGTTCGGTGCCGGTGCTGGACCTGGGCCTGGCCATCGGCCACCCCGAACGCGAGCCCGATGCGGACACCGCACCCGGTTACCTGGTGGTGACCGAGTTCAACCGCTCGATCCAGGGCTTCCTGGTCAGCGGCGTGGAGCGCATCGTCAACATCGCGGTGGAAGACATCCACCCGCCGCCGGAACTGGGCGCTGAATCGAGCTACCTGACCGCGGTGACCCGCTTCCAGGGCGAGCTGATCCAGGTGATCGACGTGGAAAGCGTGCTGGCCGACATCGCCCAGGTGCGCGGTGAGGCCGTGCTCGACCCGGCCATGGCGATGCCCGCCGACGCCCCGCAGCTGCAGGTGCTGGTGGTGGATGATTCGCGGGTGGCGCGCCAGCAGATCCGCAGCGTGCTGGACCAGCTGGGGGTGGGCGCGACCCTGCTCTCGGACGGCAAACAGGCGCTGGACCACCTGCTGCAGATCCATGCCTCGGGTGAAAACCCGGCCGAACGCTACGCCATGGTGATCTCGGACATCGAGATGCCGGCCATGGACGGCTACACGCTGACGACGGAAATCCGGCGCCATGCCGGCCTGTCCGGGCTGTACGTGCTGCTGCATACCTCGCTGTCGGGCGTATTCAACAATGCGATGGTCGAGCGCGTGGGTGCCAACGCCTTCGTCGCCAAGTATTCGCCGCACGAGCTGGCCGACTTCGTGCTGGACCGCCTGCGCAAGGTGGCGATGGCGGCGTAAGGCCGCCGCACGCGTCTGCGCCGGGCATGGCCCGGCGCCACCAGACACCTGCTCCGACCCACGGTAGCGCCGGGCCATGCCCGGCGAGCGCGATGTTGCGCACCACGGTTCTGGCACACCGCTTGCAGCTTCCCGGGCAACGTTCCCGTGGGAGTGCACCGTGCGCAACCTGATTACCGACTACCTGGGCGTCCATGCCCAGGCAATGCCGTTGCGCGAACAGCGCATGAAGCTGATCGCCAGCAACCTCGGCAATGCCGACACCCCCGGCTACAAGGCCCAGGACCTGGACTTCGATTCGGCCCTTCGCCATGCGCAGGGGCTGGATGCCAACGGCCTGATGACCACCACCAACGAGCAGCACTACGAAATCGGTAGTGGCCTCAACCCGTTCCAGGTGGCCCGCGAGGGCGTACAGCCCAGCATCGACGGCAACACCGTCGACCCCGATGCCGAACGCGCCGCCTATGGCCGCGCTGCACTGGAATACCGCGCTTCGCTGAGCTTCGTCGAAAGCAAGGTGCGTTCCATGCTCACCGCGATCACGGGGCAATAAGCCATGAGCAACCTGCCGATCTTCGATATCGCCGGCTCCGCGCTGCAGGCGCAGTCGGTGCGCATGAGCACCATCGCCTCCAACCTGTCCAACGCTGACAGCATCGCCGGCTCGGCCGACGCGGTGTACAAGCCGCTGGAACCGATCTTCCAGGCGGTCACCAGCAAGACCGATCCGAACATCACCTCGGTGCAGGTCAAGGAGATCACCCAGAGCAACGCGGCGCCGATCAAGCGCTACGAGCCGGGCCATCCGCTGGCCGACGGCGATGGCTACATCTACCAGCCCGACGTCGATCCGGTGGCGCAGATGGTCAACCTGATCTCGACCTCGCGCAATTACCAGGCCGGCGTGGAGATGTTGACCACCGCCAAGGAACTGGCCCTGGCCACCCTGACCATGGGCCGCTGAGGCCCGCTGCACCGGACACCGCCATGACCACTGCCGTCAACAACCAGAGCAACCAGGACGTCTACGCCGCACTCGGCCTGAACGCCCCCAACAGCAACGCCACCAAGAAGAAGAACACGCTGGACCAGGCCGATTTCCTGCGCCTGATGACCGAGCAGCTGCAGCACCAGGATCCGCTGAAGCCGATGGACAACACGCAGATGGTCTCGCAGATGGCGCAGATGTCGACCGTGCAGGGCATCACCGATCTGAACAAGTCGGTGAAGGGCTTCCAGGAGTCGATGGCCAGCGACCAGGTGCTGCGTGGCGCTGCCCTGGTCGGCCACCAGGTGCTGGTGCCGTCGGAAAAGCTGGTGCTGGAGAAGGAAGGTTCGGTGGAGGGCACGGTTGCCGCGCCGGCCGCCGGCATCGTCACCGTGGACGTCACCGACGCCAACGGCGCCAAGGTCACCTCGATCAGCGTTGAAGCCAAGGCCGCCGGCGAGACCGCGTTCACCTGGGATGGCAAGGATGCCAACGGCAAGCGCATGGAGCCGGGCAAGTACAACATCGTCGCCAACCACGTCGACACCACCGGCAAGAGCACCAAGCTGTCCACCTTCGTGCAGGCACCGGTGGAAAGCGTGACCGTCGGTTCCGACGGCCTCTACCTGAACCTCAAGGGCCTGGGCACGGCCCCTCTCGACTACGTGCTCCGCGTCAGCTGAGCCGCACCTACCGCATCCAACAGGAGCATCCCATGGGCTTCAACATTTCCCTGTCCGGCATCAACGCTGCCAACTCGGACCTGAGCGTCACCGCCAACAACGTGGCCAACGTCAACACCACCGGCTTCAAGCAGTCGCGTGCGGAATTCGCCGACCTGTTTGCCGCCACCAGCTACGGCCTGTCCAAGAACGCGATCGGTTCGGGCGTGCGCGTCTCCAACGTGGCCCAGCAGTTCATCCAGGGCAACAACGAGCAGACCGGCCGCAGCCTGGACATGGCCATTTCCGGTGAGGGCTTCTTCACCATGAACATGAACGGTGCACGCGTGTACTCGCGCGCCGGCAACTTCCAGACCGACGCCGCCGGCTACGTGGTCAACCCGCAGGGCGCACGCCTGCAGGTGTTCGCTCCGAACGCCGACGGCACCAACTTCGACGCCGGCCGCCTGGTCGATCTGCAGCTGCTGACCACCGACAGCCCGCCCAAGCAGACCAGCGAGGTCAAGGTCGGCTTCACCCTGCCGGGCAATGCCAAGCAGCCGACGGTGACCACCTTCGACCCCACCAATTCCAACAGCTACAGCCATTCCAGCGGCGGCATCACCGTGTATGACTCGCTGGGCGTCAGCCACACCCAGGTGTCCTACTTCGTCAAGGAAGCGGCCACCAACGCCTGGACGGTGCACAACTACGTCGATGGCCAGCCGGCCGGTACGCCCACCCCGCTGACCTTCGACAACGCCGGCAAGCTGACCGCACCGGCCAACGGCAAGATCAGCCTGGGCACCTTCACCCCGACCACCGGCGCCGGCGTGCTGAACATGACGCTGGATGTGAGCGGCTCGACCCAGTACGGCGAGAAGTTCGCCCTGCGCAACACCCAGCAGGATGGCTACGCGGCCGGCAAGCTCAACGAGATCACCGTTTCGGAAACCGGCGTGGTGTTCGCCCGCTATTCCAACGGCGACGACAAGCCGCTGGGCCAGGTTGCACTGACCAGCTTCAACAATCCGCAGGGCCTGGAACAGAAGGGCAACAACCTGTGGGTGGAGACCTTCGATTCGGGCACGCCGCGCACCGGCGCCGCCGACACCTCCAACCTCGGCAAGATCCAGGCCGGTTCGCTGGAATCCTCCACCGTCGACCTGACCGAACAGCTGGTCAACATGATCACCGCGCAGCGCAACTTCCAGGCCAACGCGCAGATGATCACGACCCAGGACCAGATCACCCAGACCGTCATCAACATCCGTTGATGACCTGCTGACCCTGTCACGGAACTCCCCGCATGGATAAAGCCCTTTACGTGGCGATGACCGGTGCCCGCGCCTCCCTGCAGGCGCAGGGAACGCTCAGCCACAACCTCGCCAACTCGGACACCCCCGGCTTCAAGGAAGCGCTGGCCAACACCGAAGCCTTCCCGATCCGTGGCCCGGGCTTTGCCTCGCGGGTGGATGCACTGCATGTCGATGCGGGCTTCAACCGCACGGCCGGCGCGCAGCACATCACCGGCAAGCCGCTGGACCTGTCGTTGCAGACCGGCACCTGGCTTGCCGTGCAGTCCACCGATGGCAGCGAGGCCTACACCCGTGGCGCCGCACTATCGGTGACCCCGAACGGCCAGCTGGTGACCTCCAGCGGCCGTCCGGTGCTGGACGACAACAACAACCCGATCGCGATTCCGCCCTACCAGGCGATGGAGATCGGCAACGACGGCACGATCTCGATCATCCCGCAGGGCGAAGGCCCGCAGACGATGGCGATGATCGGCCGGATCAAGGTGGTGCAGGCGCCGGATGATCGCCTCGAACGCGGCCTGGATGGCCTGTTCCGCAATACCGATCCGCTGCAGCCGTTCGCCCAGGCGCAGGGCACGGCGGTGCACAGTGGCCAGCTGGAAGGCAGCAACGTCGATGCCGCCGGCGCGCTGGTGCAGATGATCCAGCTGCAGCGCCAGTACGAAATGCAGGTGCAGGTGATCAAGCACGGCGATGACAACGCGCGCAGCGCCAACAGCCTGTTGCGCCTGGGCAGCTGACGGAATTCCGGCACCGGCCCGCGCCGGTGCTGGCACGCCGCTTGCACTCCCTACCCCATGGGCCGCACCGCGCGGCCGGCTTCACCCAGACAGGACTCCGAAGATGAACCAGGCATTGTGGATCGCGAAAACCGGACTGGATGCGCAGCAGATGCGCATGTCGGTGGTTTCCAACAACCTCGCCAATACCAACACCACCGGCTTCAAGCAGGACCGCGCCAGCTTCGAGGACCTGTTGTACCAGCAGGTGCGCCAGCCCGGCGGTTCCTCTTCGGCACAGACCCAGCTGCCCACCGGCCTGCAGATCGGCACCGGCGTGCGCGTGGTGGCCACCGCCAAGAACTTCGAACAGGGCAGCCAGCAGCAGACCGGCCGCGCGCTTGACGTGATGGTCAACGGCCGCGGCTTCTTCGAAGTGCAGATGCCCGACGGCAGCTCGGCCTACACCCGCGACGGCTCGTTCAAGATCAACCAGGACAGCGAGCTGGTCACCAACAGCGGCTACCCGGTGCAGCCGGGCATCCAGATTCCCGAAGGCGCGCAGTCGGTGACCATCGGTACCGACGGCACCATCAGCGTGAAGATGGCCGACGGCGCGGCATCGGTGGAAGTCGGTGCATTGACCCTTACCGACTTCGTCAATCCGGCGGGCCTGCAGGCACGTGGTGAAAACCTGTTCCTGGAAACCACCGCCTCCGGCCCGGCGCAGAACGGCAATCCCGGCCTGAACGGCCTGGGCACCGTGGTGCAGGGTGCGCTGGAAGGCAGCAACGTCAACGTGGTGGAAGAGCTGGTGTCGATGATCGAAACCCAGCGCGCTTACGAAATGAACGCCAAGGCGATCTCGACCACCGACTCGATGCTCGGCTACCTCAGCAACAAGCTCTGACCGCCCTCACCGGGAAACTGCCATGTCGCCCCTTTCTTCCTTCGCCCGTACTGCCCTCGCCTGCGCCGTGGCTGCCCTGCTCGGCGGCTGCGTGATCGCTGGCGACGTGCGCCCCTATCCGACGATGGCGCCGTTGCAGCCGATCATGCCGCCGCAGGCCGAACCGACCGCCGGCGCGATCTACGCCGCCGGCCCGACCCTGCAGCTGTATTCGGACCGCCGTGCGCGCGATGTCGGCGACCTGCTGACCATCACCCTGCTGGAAAACACCACCGCGCAGACCAGCGCCAACACCGCCACCAACAAGGAATCGAACCTGAGCCTCGGCACGCCGTCGATTCTCGGCGCACCGGTCACCCTGGGCGGCAAGGACATCCTGAGTGCAACGGCCAAGGGCGCACGCGATTTCACCGGCAAGGGCAACAGCGCGCAGAGCAACCGCCTGCAGGGCAACGTGACCGTGACGGTGGTGCAGCGCCTGCCCAACGGCAACCTGGTGGTGCAGGGGCAGAAGAACCTGCGCCTGAACCAGGGTGATGAGCTGGTGCAGGTACAGGGCATCGTGCGCCCCGGCGACATCAGCGCGGACAACACCGTGCCTTCCAGCCGCGTGGCCGAAGCGCGCATCGTCTATGGCGGCCGCGGCCCTGTCGCGCAGTCCAACGCGATGGGTTGGCTGAGCCGCTTCTTCAACTCCGGCCTGACGCCGTTCTGAGTATGGCCATGAAACTCTCCTTCTCTTCTTCCTGGCAGCGACGCGCAGCGTCGCTCTACTGTGCCGTGTTCATGGTCTTTGCGGTGGCCGCTCCCGCCAGCGCCGAGCGCATCAAGGACCTGGCCCAGGTGGGTGGCGTGCGCGGCAATGCACTGGTGGGTTACGGCCTGGTGGTCGGCCTGGATGGCAGCGGCGACCGCACCAGCCAGGCGCCCTTCACCGTGCAGAGCCTGAAGAACCTGCTGGGCGAGCTGGGCGTCAACGTACCGGCCAACGTCAACCCGCAGCTGAAGAACGTGGCGGCGGTGGCAATCCACGCCAAACTGCCGCCGTTCGCCAAGCCCGGCCAGCCGATCGACATCACCGTGTCCTCGATCGGCAACGCCGTGTCGCTGCGCGGTGGCTCGCTGCTGATGGCGCCGTTGCGCGGTGCCGACGGCCAGGTCTACGCGATTGCCCAGGGCAACCTGATCGTGGGCGGCTTCGGTGCACAGGGCAAGGACGGTTCGCGCGTCTCGGTGAACGTGCCCAGCGTCGGCCGCATCCCCAACGGTGCGACCGTTGAGCGCGCCCTGCCCGATGTGTTCGGCGCCAGCGGCGAGATCACCCTGAACCTGCACAACAGCGACTTCACCACCATCTCGCGGATGGTCGGTGCGCTCAACAATGCCTTCGGCGAGGGTTCGGCGCGTGCCGTGGACGGCGGCACGGTTGCCGTGCGTGCGCCCACCGACGCCGGTGCGCGCATCGGCCTGCTGGCCCGTATCGAAAACCTGGAACTGACCCCGGGCGCCGCACCGGCCAAGGTAGTGGTCAACTCGCGTACCGGCACCGTGGTCATCGGCCAGCAGGTGCGTGTCGGCCCGGCCGCGATCTCGCATGGCTCGTTGACGGTGACCATCCAGGAAAATACCAACGTCAGCCAGCCCAACGCCTTTGCCGGTGGCCAGACCGTGGCCACGCCGCAGTCGACCATCACCGCTACCAACGATGGCAGCCGGATGTTCAAGTTCAACGGCGGCACCACCCTGGACGAGATCGTGCATGCGGTGAACGCCGTTGGCGCGGCACCGGGTGACCTGATCGCGATCCTGGAAGCACTGAAGCAGGCCGGCGCCCTGAGCGCCGAGCTCGAGGTGATCTGACATGCGCATCACTCCCGCATTCGAACTCAGCCCGGCCCAGCAGAACGACCCGGCCAAGATCGACAAGGTCGCGCGCCAGCTTGAAGGCCAGTTCGCGCAGATGCTGGTCAAGAGCATGCGTGACGCCAGCTTCGGCGATTCGCTGTTCCCGGGTGAAAACAAGATGTTCCGGGAGATGTACGACCAGAAGATCGCCGAGGCGATGACCCGCGGCAAGGGCCTGGGCCTGTCGAGCATGATCACCCGCCAGTTGTCCGGCGCGCAGGCCGATGGCCCGGCGCTGGATACCCGGGTGGACCCGGCCAAGGCCAGCCGCGCCTACCAGCTCAATGCGCCCGCGGCGCCGTCGCTGCCGCTGCAGGACGCCGGCCAGGCCGTGCGCATGCTGCAGCAGATGGCGGCCGGTGTGCAGGATGGCGCGCAGTCCTCCGTCGCCCCGATGGAGCAGGCGCTGGACCTGATTGCGGGCCGGGAAAGCAGCGGCATGCACCGTTCGCTGGGTACCGACGATCCCTATGCCGGTGCCATCGGTGGCGCCGATTGGGCCGCTGCCAGCGACCAGTGGGCGCCGACCGCCAGCAACCGCGGCAGCAGCGGCACCCCGGCCGATGCACTGGCCACGCGCACCGCCGTCGCCCAGTTGGGCGCGCACACCCCGGAAGGCTTCGTCGCCAGCATCTGGCAGCACGCACAGAGCGCGGCCAAGGAACTGGGCGTGGACGCGCGCGCCCTGGTTGCCCAGGCAGCGCTGGAAACCGGCTGGGGCAAGCGCCAGATCAAGCATGCCGATGGCAGCACCTCGCACAACCTGTTCGGCATCAAGGCCACCGGCTGGAAGGGCCAGAGCGCTACCGCCGGCACCCATGAGTACGTCGATGGCGTACGCCGCAACGAGACCGCCAGCTTCCGCGCCTACACCTCGCCCGCAGAGAGCTTTGCCGACTACGTGCGCCTGCTGAAGACCAGCCCGCGCTACCAGCAGGCGCTGCAGGCCGGCACCGATGTGCAGGGCTTCGCGCGCGGGCTGCAACGCGCCGGCTACGCCACCGACCCGCGCTACGCGGCCAAGATCGCCGCGATCGCCGGCGGCCCGACCATCGAGCGCGCCGTGGCCGCCGTGGCCGACGCCGGCTCACGCATCGGCCAGACCTTCGCCAGCACCGCAACCGCGGCGCTGGGTATCACCCGTCGTTGAGGAACCCCATGTCCAGCGTACTTTCCACCGGTACCAGTGCCCTGCTCGCCTTCCAGCGTGCGTTGGCCACCACCAGCCACAACGTGGCCAACCTCAACACTCCCGGCTACAGCCGGCAGAAGGTCGACTTCGCCACCGCCACCCCGCAGAACTACGGCTATGGTGACGTTGGCAACGGCACCCGCATCGTCGACATCCGCCGCGCCGCCGACCAGCTGGCGATCTCGCGCCTGCTCGACAGCGGCGGCGAACTGGCACGCCTGAAGCAGCTCTCGGGCATGGCCGACCGGGTCAATGCCCTGTTCTCCGACGCGGCCACCAACGTGGCCGGGGTCTGGTCGAACTTCTTCGATACCGTCAGCGGCCTGTCCTCCAACGCAGCGGGTACTGCCGACCGGCAGAACATGCTCGATGGCGCCAAGGCCCTGGCCAACCGCTTCAGCCAGCTCAACACCCACCTGAACAACCTCAATGGCGAGGTCAACAATGGATTGATGGCCGGTGCCACCGAAGTCAACCGGCTGGCGTCGGAGATCGCGCAGATCAACGGTGCCATCGGCACCAACATCGCCAACGCCGCGCCCGACCTGCTGGACCGCCGCGACCAGCTGATCTCGCAGCTGGTGGGCTACACCGGCGGCACCGCGGTGATCCAGGACGGCGGCATCATGAACGTCTACACCGCCGGCGGCCAGGCGCTGGTGGTGGGTACCACCGCATCGAAGGTCACCACGGTGGCCGACCCGTACCAGCCCGAGCGCCTGCAGCTTGCGCTGCAGACCCAGGGCGGCACCATCACCCTGGACCCGAAGGCCGTGGGCGGCCAGATCGGCGGCCTGCTCGAGTTCCGCGACACCGTGCTGACCCCGGCCCAGGCCGAACTGGGCAAGCTGGCTGTGGGCCTGGCCGAGACGTTCAACAGCACCCATCGCCAGGGCGTGGATCTGTACGGACAGATGGGCGGCGACTTCTTCAACATCGGCACGCCGCGTGTCACCGGCAATGCCGGCAACACCGGCACCGGCGCGATCACCGCCAGTTATGGCGACCTCGGCAAGCTGGAAGCACAGAACATCGTGCTCAAGTTCGATGGCAGCAACTGGGCCGCCAGCCGCGCCGACACCGGCGCCAGCGTGCCGCTGACCGGCACCGGTACCGCTGCCGACCCGTTGATCATCAACGGCGTGAAGCTGGTGGTGGGCGGCACCCCGGCGGCCAACGACCGCTTCCTGCTGCAGCCGACAGCTGGCGTGGCTGGCAGCCTGGAGATGGCGATCACCGATCCGTCGCGCATTGCCGCGGCCGCCGCCATCAAGGGCGCTGCCGCACTGGCCAACACCGGCACCGGCAAGCTGAGCGGCGTGACCGTGACCGATGCGGCCAACGCCAACCTGCGCAATCCTGCTGCGATCGTGTTCACCTCGGCCACCACCTACACCATCGATGGCGGCCCGCCGCAGACCTATACGCCCGGGCAGACCATCAGCGCCAACGGCTGGAGCTTCGTGCTCGATGGCGTGCCGAAGAATGGCGACACCTTCAACATCACCCCGACTCCGGCCGGCTCGTCGGACAACAGCAATGCCACCAAGCTGTCCAAGGTGGAATCGGCCAAGGCGTTCAACGCCGGCACGGTGACCCTGGGCGGCGCATTGGGCGGGCTGACCACCCAGGTCGGTGCAGCAGCGCGTTCGGCGGAGTATTCGCTGGGCGCGCAGCAGGTGATCGCCGACCAGGCACAGGCAGCGCGTGACGAAGTGTCCGGCGTCAACCTCGATGAGGAAGCGGCCGACATGCTGCGCCTGCAACAGGCCTACCAGGCCGCCTCGCAGCTGATCTCCACCGCCGATTCCATGTTCCAGACCATCCTGGGAGCCGTGCGCCGATGAGCAACCGCATCTCCACCGGAATGATGTACAGCCAGTCGGTAGCGCTGATGATGGCCAAGCAGGCCAAACTCAGCCATCTGGAACAGCAGATCGCCACCGGCAGCAAGATCGTCAGCGCCAAGGACGATCCGGTCGCCGCAGGCGCTGCGGTGGGCCTGGACCGCAGCCTGGCCGCACTGGAACGCATGAAGCTCAATGGCAACAACGTGCAGAACCGCCTGGGCGTGCAGGAAAACACCCTGGCCCAGGTCAACGACCTGATGGCGCGCGTCAACGATCTGACCATCCAGGCCAGCAATCCCGCCTTGAGTGCGCCCGACAAGAAGACCCTGATCACCGAGTTGAACCAGATCCGCGAGGGCCTGCTGTCGCTGGCCAACAGCAGCGACGGCACCGGCCGCTACGTGTTCGGCGGCACCAACGACAGCGATCCGCCGTTCGCCAAGATTGACGGCAAGGTTGTCTATCGCGGCGACCAGACCCAGCGCCAGGTGGAAGTCGGCCCGGATACCTACGTGCGCGACGCCCTCCCCGGCAGCGAGATCTTCCTGCGCATCCCCACCGGCGATGGCTTCGTCGATGGCAGCGCAGCGGCAGGCAACGCCGGCAACGGCGTGCTGACCAATATCACCCGTGATGGCAGCGACAGCTGGAACGGGCAATCGTTCAGCGTGCGCTTCACCGCAGCCGATCAGTACGAAGTGCTGGACGGCGCCGGCAACGTAACCGGCACCGGCACTTACAAGGCCGGCAGCGAACTGGAGATCAATGGCGTTCGCCTGCAGATCGCTGGCGCGCCAGCAACAGGTGACAGCTTCAACGTGCAGGCCGCCAGCAGCCGCGACATCTTCGGCACCATGGACAAGCTGATTGCCGCACTGGATGCCGATACCGGTACCCCAGCGAAGATGGCCGCGCAGCAGAACGAGCTGCAGAGCGCATTGCGTGATGTCGGCCGCGCGGCGGAACGGATGATCGATTCGCGCGCTGCCGGTGGCGCGCAGCTGAAGGCGCTGGACAACGCGGCGGAGATGCGTGAGGCCAACGGCGTGACGCTGAAGACCACGCTGTCGGAGATGCGCGACCTGGACTACGCCGATGCGTTGAGCCAGTACCAGCTGGAAAGCACCGCGCTGCAGGCGGCACAGACGCTGTTCTCGCAGATGCAGTCGATGTCGCTGTTCAACAAGATCCGCTGATTCCACGCGCCAGCGCTGGAGCCCAAGGCCGCGATGCCCTGCATCGCGGCCTTTTTCGTTTCGGCGGTCATGTACCGCTGCGCTCGCCGGGCATGGCCCGGCGCTACCGAAAGGTTGGCCATGCCCGGCAGATGTTCCGAAGGGTTGGCCCTGGTAGCGCCGGGCCATGCCCGGCGGATGTTCCGAGATCGCCCATCAAGCCCAGCCGGCCCCCGCCGATACCTTCATCAGCGTGGGTTGGGCATGCCCGACCGCCCCTACCAGGGGTGGCCTTGACGCTTTTCCAGGGCGGAAATCCCCGGAAAAACAGCTTTCAGCGACGAAATTCGGTTGCAACGAAATTCCCGGCTAAAGGTTGTTGACAAAGCGCCGTTATTCATTTGGCAACGGCGAAGCACACAGCCAAACAAAAAAATCAGGCGGCGCTTCGTTTCATTCACCAACGGGTTCCACATAAGAGGAGACGACCCCATGGCACAGGTAATCAACACCAATACGATGTCGCTCAACGCTCAGCGCAACCTGAGCACCAGCGGCAGCTCGCTCGCCACCACCATCCAGCGCCTCTCGTCCGGCCTGCGCATCAACAGCGCGAAGGACGACGCCGCCGGCCTGGCCATCAGCGAGCGCTTCACCACCCAGATCCGTGGTCTGGACGTGGCCATCCGCAACGCCAACGACGGCATCTCGCTGGCCCAGGTGGCCGAGGGCTCGCTGAACGAAGTGGGCAACAACCTGCAGCGCATCCGCGAACTGGGCGTGCAGGCCTCCAACGCCACCAACTCGGCCAGCGACCGCAAGGCGCTGCAGGCTGAAGTGACCCAGCTGGTCAGCGAAATCGACCGCGTCGCCAAGCAGGCCGACTTCAACGGCACCAAGCTGCTGGACGGTTCGTTCACCAGCCAGCTGTTCCAGGTGGGCGCCAACGCCGGCCAGGCCATCGCCATCAACAGCGTGGTCAACGCCAAGGCCGATTCGCTGGGCGCGGCCAGCTTCGCCAACGTCTACACCGGCACCAGCCTGGCTGCAGCCGACAAGGCCACCGCCGATACCACCTACTCCGGCCTGCAGATCTCGGTGACCCCGCCGGGCGGCGCCGCCACCACGGTCACCGTCAGCGACTTCACCGTGAAGGCAGGCGAATCGATCACCTCGGCCACCGCGGCCGCGATCAACAACAAGCTGGGCGAAACCGGCGTGGTCGCCTCCGTCAACGCCGGCGTGGTCAGCCTGGCCTCGGTCAAGGACGGCCAGACCTTCGCTCTGGGTGTCAGCGCGGCGACCCCGCCGGCCGGCGCCACCGCCGCCACCATCGCCGGCCTGGGCCTGACCGAGACCAGCACCAACGGCGGCACGCTGACCGGTGCAACGGCCAGCTTCGTCAAGGACCTGAACGTCACCACGGCCGAAGGCGCACAGAAGGCGATGTCCATCGTCGACAAGGCCCTCGAATCGGTCAACAGCGTGCGCGCCGACCTCGGCGCGATCCAGAACCGCTTCACCTCGGTGGTCGCCAACCTGCAGACCTCCTCGGAGAACCTGTCCGCATCGCGCAGCCGCATCCGCGATACCGACTTCGCCAAGGAAACCGCCGAGCTGACCCGCACCCAGATCCTGCAGCAGGCCGGTACGGCCATGCTGGCCCAGGCCAACCAGGTACCGCAGAACGTGCTCAGCCTGTTGCAGCGCTGACATGAGCCGCCCCCGGGGCACGTCGGGGGCGTCTAACCCAACTCACGTGCAACCGCTCAAGGACCTCTCCTCATGGCACAAGTAATCAACACCAACACGATGTCGTTGAATGCTCAGCGTAACCTGAGCACCAGCGGCAGCTCGCTGGCCACCACCATCCAGCGCCTGTCCTCCGGTTCGCGCATCAACAGTGCCAAGGACGATGCGGCCGGTCTGGCGATCTCCGAGCGCTTCGGCACCCAGATCCGCGGCACCGACGTGGCCATCCGCAATGCCAACGACGGCATCTCGCTGGCACAGGTCGCCGAAGGTTCGCTGACCGAAATCGGCAACAACCTGCAGCGCGTCCGCGAGCTGTCGGTGCAGGCCTCCAACGCCACCAACTCGGCCAGCGACCGCAAGGCGCTGCAGGCCGAAGTGACCCAGCTGGTTTCGGAAATCGACCGCGTCGCCAAGCAGTCGGACTTCAACGGCACCAAGCTGCTGGACGGCTCGTTCTCTAGCCAGCTGTTCCAGGTCGGCGCCAACGCCGGTCAGGCGATTGCCATCGACAAGACCATCGATGCCAAGGCCAATGCCCTGGGTGGCGCACAGTTCGTCACCGGTACCATTGCTGCTCCGACCCTGTCCGGTACCCCGGCCACCACCGCTGACATCGCAACCTTTACCCTGACCAGCGCTCAGGGCACGGTCACCTTCGATGCACTGAAGGTCGAGAACACCGATGCCGCTGGTGCAGGCAAGGCGCTGGCGACCCACATCAACGCCAAGATCGGCGAAACCGGCATCCTGGCCGAGGCCGATGCTACCGGCGCACTGACCCTGACCTCGGTCAAGGACAGCGTCAAGGCAGACGGCACTCTGGTACAGCTGGCTTCCACCGGTGGCGTGACCGTTGCCGGCAATACGACCGTGCCGGCCAAGCAGTACGCCGACAAGATCGATGTGTCCACCGTGAAGGGTGCACAGCAGGCGATGGAAGTGGTCGACAAGGCACTGGGCGCGATCAACAGCACCCGCGCCGACCTCGGTGCCGTGCAGAACCGCTTCACCTCGGTCGTTGCCAACCTGCAGACCTCCTCGGAGAACCTGTCGGCGTCGCGCAGCCGCATCAAGGACACCGACTTCGCCAAGGAAACCGCTGAGCTGACCCGCACCCAGATCCTGCAGCAGGCCGGTACGGCCATGCTGGCCCAGGCCAACCAGGTGCCGCAGGGCGTGCTCAGCCTGCTGCGCTGATCCGCACCTTGATCGACCACCGGGCGGCGGCTGAGCTGCTGCCCGGTTCCTGAAATACGTTCCACCTTCGCCAAAGGAAAAGCACCATGGCACAAGTCATCAACACCAACACCATGTCCCTGAATGCTCAGCGCAACCTGAGCACCAGCGGCAGCTCGCTCGCTACCACCATCCAGCGCCTGTCCTCCGGTTCGCGCATCAACAGCGCCAAGGACGATGCGGCCGGCCTGGCGATCTCCGAGCGCTTCGGCACCCAGATCCGCGGCACCGACGTGGCCATCCGCAATGCCAACGACGGCATTTCGCTGGCCCAGGTCGCCGAAGGTTCGCTGACCGAAATCGGCAACAACCTGCAGCGCGTCCGCGAGCTGTCGGTGCAGGCCTCCAACGCCACCAACTCGGCCAGCGACCGCAAGGCACTGCAGGCCGAAGTGACCCAGCTGGTTTCGGAAATCGACCGCGTCGCCAAGCAGTCGGACTTCAACGGCACCAAGCTGCTGGACGGTTCGTTCTCCAGCCAGCTGTTCCAGGTCGGCGCCAACGCCGGCCAGGCCATCGCCATCGACAAGACTATCGATGCCAAGGCCAACGCCTTGGGCGGTGCGCAGTTCGACGCCGTGACCTTCACCGTAGGCGCGCCGGCTGACGGCACGACGGGCCTGAAGGTCGCCGGCATGACCATCACCAACGCCTCGGGCGCAGCGGTGGCCATCGATGGCATCGACATCGCCGCACAGGGCGGTGCAGACGGCACCAAGACCCAGGACGCCGCCACCAAGGCGATGGTTGCTGCGATCAATGCCAAGATCGGTGAGACCGGCGTGCTGGCCGAGATCGACACCGCCGGCGGCGGCAAGATCAACCTGAGCTCGGTCAAGGACAGCGTCGACAAGAACGGCGCCTTCCTCGGCATCGCCGTGGAAACCGGCACCTGGACCGGCGTTGCCGCTGGCCCGGCCGACATCGCCGCCAGCACCACCGCAGGTGCCAAGAGCTTTGCGGACAAGATCGACGTGTCCACCGTGAAGGGTGCGCAGCAGGCGATGGAAGTGGTCGACAAGGCCCTGGGTGCGATCAACAGCACCCGCGCCGACCTCGGTGCGATCCAGAACCGCTTCACCTCGGTCGTTGCCAACCTGCAGACCTCCTCGGAGAACCTGTCGGCGTCGCGCAGCCGCATCAAGGACACCGACTTCGCCAAGGAAACCGCTGAGCTGACCCGCACCCAGATCCTGCAGCAGGCCGGTACGGCCATGCTGGCCCAGGCCAACCAGGTGCCGCAGGGCGTGCTCAGCCTGCTGCGCTGATCCACGGCAAGAAGGCGCCGCTACCGTCGGGTTGAACCGACGGTAGCGGCAACCCGACAGCCACGGCGTACTCAGGTGCCGGCCATGCCCGGCCCGGGAAGCTTCCCGAACCGGCTTGGCATCGCCCGCCCCTGCGGACCTCTCTTTCAGCGTTGTGCATGTTGACTGTACGTACCGGGCGGCTTCGTCTCCCCCCGATTGTCAGTAGCCTGATCCCTCCCCTGCATTGGGGGAGGGTTTTTTACAGACCCCCGGCAGCCCGCGGTGAACCCACCCGCGCCCTGCCCCAGGCCTCCTGCAACCGGCGTGCCAGAACCGCCCCACCGGCCAGTGGCACGGCGCATGCATCAACGAAGTCCTCAAGACCCAGCGGCGCAGGCCGCTATTTTCGTTGACGACGGGCCGCCGTACGACGGCCAGGCCCGTATACCAGGAGAAACGACGTGGCAGACTTTGGATACGGTGGCATTGGCTCAGGGCTGGACATCTCCAGCATCGTCAACCAGCTGGTCGCAGCGGACCGCAAGCCGGCTGACAATGCGCTGAACCTGCAGCAGTCCAAGACCAAGATGCAGCTGTCGTCGCTCGGCACGGTCACCTCGGCCTTCGACAAGCTGAAGACCGCCCTGACCGCGTTGAAGGCCACCACCGCCTTCGACACCCGTACCGTCAGCGCAACCGGCAAGGCCGGCCCCAACAACGCCGACGATGTGTTGACCGCATCGGTGGCGTTGTATGACCTCGGCACCAGCAAGGCGGCCGCAGCCAACGGCACCCACAAGGTCGAGGTGAAGAACCTGGCGTCGGCGCACAAGCTGATCGCCGACACGTCGGTGCCCAAGACCGATACATTCGGTGCCGGAACCTTGACGCTGACCGTCGGCGTGGGCGACAAGGCCAAGACGATGAACGTGCAGGTGGAGGAAGGCGACACGCTTACCACCGTCCGCAACAAGATCGACGCCGCCGGCCGCAAGGAAGGCGTGCAGGCCACGCTGATCAGCTCCGGCGACAACCAGTACCTGTCCATCGCCCAGGAAAAGACCGGCGCGGCCAGCGCGATCAAGCTGGAATACGCCGGCAGCGATCCGAAGCTGGGCGCACTGGTGGGCAGCCTGAAGGAAAACAGCCCCGCCAAGGATGCAGTGCTGACCATTGACGGCGTGGAAGTGGTGAGTGCCAGCAACACCGTGACCGACGCGGTGCCAGGCCTGACCCTGAACCTGAAGGTGCCGGGCCTGAGCACCGTCACCATCAGTACCGACACTACTGCCGCAACCAAGGTGATGCAGGAGTTCGTCACCGCCTACAACGCGGCCATCGCGGCGATCAACACCGAAACCAAGTACGACGCGAAGACCAAGGAAGCCGCCGCACTGACCGGCGATGCGCAGATGCGGGGTGCGATCGCGCAGCTGCGCTCGACGATGTCCGGTGTGCTCAAGGACCTGGCAGGCGACCAGCTGGATGCCAAGGCACTGGGCCTGCAGACCCGCGGCTATCCCAACGCCGATGGCACCCTGGTGCTGGACAGCACCAAGTTCGCCGCAGCCCTCGCCGCGCAGCCGGAGAAGATCCGCCAGGCGGTCACCGGCGATACCGGTGGTGCCGGCCGGCTGTATTCACTGGTGGACGGCTACGTCAGCACCACGGTTGGCAAGGAAGGCGCCTTCGTCGCCCGCACCAAGGGGCTGAACACCACGCTGGACAACATCGACAAGCGCCGCAAGGACCTGGACGCACGCATGGTCGGTGTCGAAGCCCGTTACAAGAAACAGTTCGTGGCATTGGACAGCCTGATGGGCAAGCTGCAGCAGAGCAACACCGCCCTGCAGCAGCAGCTGGCCCAGTTGAACCGCTGAGGAAACACGCACGGCGCTCAAGTTTGGCGCCGTACGCACCGATAACGGACGCAACAGCAATCATCGCAGTGCCGGCGTCAACGGTCCCTTCGACCGCACCCCGGCACCCCGCGCAAGGGAGAATCACGAATGTACGGTTCCAGCCGTCAGTACGCCGAGCAATACCGCCAGGTGGGTGTGACCAGTGCGGTCGCCGATGCCGATCCGCACAAACTGGTGGCGCTGCTGCTGTCTGGCGCGCTGGAGCGCGTGCGCCGTGCACAGGCCACCCTCGACCAGGGCGACCAGGCCGGCAAGGGCAAGGCGATCGGCGAAGCATGTGCGATCGTCGCCCACCTCAACGGCTCGCTGGACCATGAAGCCGGCGGCGAAATCGCCGGCAACCTGTCGGCGCTGTACGACTACCTGCTGCAGCGCCTGACCGAAGCCAACCTGCACAACGACCGCGCCGCGCTGGACGAATCGCTGCAGCTGCTGGGCGAGATCGACGGTGCCTGGAATGCCATTCCGCACGAACAGCGCCGTCCCGCGGCGGTGGCGCCATGAGCCTGCTTGAACTCAACGCGCAGCTGGATGCCTTCGAGAAGGCCCTCGACGAAGAGGCCTTCGAACAGGCCGACAGCCTGCTCGATGGCCATGACAGCACCCTGCACGCACTGCTGAGCCAGCCGCTGGGCAGCGCCGACCACGCGCCACTGTCGGCCCTGCTGGAACGCCAGCAGAGCCTGCTCGGCCTGCTGCGCCAGCGTCGCGACGCAGTCTCCGTGCAGATGCAGGACGGCCGCCGCTCCCTTCGCGCCGCGCATGCCTACCTGCAGGCAGAATCGCTGGCATGACCGTGCTGCCGACCACGTCCCTGCACCACCCGGCTGAAAGCGAGCTGTTCGACGAAACGCTCAGCTGTGAACTGGCCCTGCCCGCCGAGTTCCAGGCCGGCAGTGCAGTGGGCCGGACCAGCAGTGCCGAAGGCCTGCTGCGCAGCCTGGCACTGGTCGAAGACAGCCGCATCGACGAACACGAGGAACGCAGCGAAGCCAGCCTGCAGCTGCAGCGCCTGGAAGCCAAGGTGGACCTGACCATGGTCCTGCTCGGGCGCCTGATCCGCCAGCAGGGCCAGGAACCCACGCTGCGCCCGGTGCGCTGGTCGCGCCGAGGCATCCGCCTGCAGCTGGGCCCACGCAGCGGCAGCACGCCCGGCCAGGCCGGCGTTGTCCGCCTGCAACCCAGCGACTGGCTGCCCGACCATATCGACCTGCCGGTGGAAGTCATCGCCGAAGCGGCCGATGGCGGTGGTGGTCACTATCTGTGGCTGCGCTTCCATCGCCTCGGCGATGGCCTGGAAATGGCGATGGAGCGGCATCTGTTCCGGCTGCACCGCCGGCAGGTGGCCGAGGCCCGCCGCGCACGCTGAAATCTGCCACCATGCAGGCGGACGGACAGCCCTTGGCGTGCCCGTTCAGCTAAGTTAAGGTGGATACCCCTCCCCAACCTCCAGCGTGCCTGTGCGAGTTCTCATCGTCGACGATCACACCCTGGTTCGCGCCGGCCTGGCGCGGCTGCTGCAGGGGTTTGCCGACGTGCAGCTCGTCGCCGAGGCCAGCAATGCCGAACAGGCACTGCAGATGGCCCTGCAGCACGCACCGGACGTGGTGTTGATGGACCTGTCGCTGCCCGGCCGTACCGGCCTGGAAGCGCTGAGCGACATCCGCCTGCGCGCACCCGGCACGCGCATCGTGATGATGACCATGCACGACGACGCCGCCCACGTGCGTGATGCCCTGGATCGGGGTGCCGTCGGTTTCGTGGTCAAGGATGCCGCACCGCAGGAGCTGGAACTGGCGCTGCGTGCCGCGCATGCCGGCCAGGTATTCCTGAGCCCGCAGATCTCGGCCAAGATGCTGGCGCCGATGCTCGGTCGCGAAAAACCGACCGGCATTGCCGCACTGTCGCCGCGCCAGCGCGAGATCCTTCGCCGCATCGGCAAGGGCGAGAGCAACAAGGAAATCGCCGCCGATCTTGGTATCAGCGTCAAGACGGTGGAGACCCATCGCGCACGCATGATGGAATCGCTGGGTTGCCGTCGCGCCAATGATCTGCTGCTGCTGGCCGCGCGCCACCAGCACGAACTGGAATGACGTCCCCGCGTCGGCGGTAACGCCGCAGCGCCACTGGCAGGGCTGGCGCCGAAATACCGTCACCCACGCGCATCCCGACGGGATTCCGTACAGCACGCACGACCTGCCGCCGTGGCCGCTGACCACGAATCAATGACTTGGTGCGCGTAATCGTCAAAATCCCGCGCTTATGTAGGGATTTTCCCTACACGGTGTCGGGAACACCACCAGCACCCTCAGGAACCCCCCGATTCCGCCCTTGCCGGATCAAAAGCAAGATGTGTTCCACAAGGCGTCGGGGAGCGGCGCCGGGGAACCACGATGAAGGCTTCACTCTCGACCCAGCTGGGCCAACAACTTCACCTCACCCCGCAGTTGCTGCAGTCGATCCGGCTGCTGCAGCTCGACGGCCTGCACCTGGAACAGGAAATCCAGCGCCTGCTGGACTCCAATCCGCTGCTGGAAATCGAAGACGCCGAAGCGCCCGCCGCCGAAGCTACCGATCCGGCCACCACCACGCTGGATACGGCCGCGTTCGACGAACTGCCCGAATCCTCGATGTGGGAGGTGTCCGGCGCCAACTGGCAGGACGGCGACGACGACCGCATGGCGCGCATCGCCGCTGGCGAGTCGAGCGACCCGCAGCTGCGCGTGCTGCAGCGCCTGGCGCTGGACCTGGACGAGCACGAACTGGCCGTGGCCGCCTTCTGGCTGGAACACTGCGACGATGCCGGCTACCTGCAGGCACCGCTGGCGCAGCTGCAGCTGCTGGCCAGCGCGCAGTTCGACATCGATGCCGACGGCGTTGAAGCCGTCCGCCAGCACCTGCTGCAGGGCGAGCCGGCCGGCATGGCGGCGCAGGATCTGCGCGAATCGCTGCTGGCCCAGCTGTGCAGCCTGCACGGCGTGGTGCCGGCCCGGCATCTGGCCGCGCGCATTCTGCAGGGCGCGCTCGACGCGTTGGCCGCGCACGACTACCCCGCCCTCGCCCGTCAGCACGATGCCGAGATCGAGGACGTGCGCGAAGCCGTCCGCCTGATCCTGTCGCTGCAGCCGCGCCCGGGCGACAGCCTGCTGCCCGAGCGCAATGCAGTGGTGGTGCCGGACGTGGTCGCCTGGCACGCCGACGAACAATGGAAGGTGGCGCTGAACCCGGCCACCAGCCGCAGGGTGTCGATCAACAGCCAGTACGAACAGGCTCTGGCTGACAGCGGTGAGGCTGCGCCGGCCCTGCGCGAGATGCTGCAGGAGGCACGCTGGTTCAGCCGCGGCCTGTCGATGCGTTACGACACCCTGCTGCGCACCGCGCGGGTGATCGTCGAGCGCCAGGCAGCCTTCCTGGTGCGTGGCGAGGAAGCCATGGCACCGCTGACCCTGAAGGAAGTGGCCGAAGAAATCGGCATGCACGAATCCACCGTTTCGCGCATCACCACCGGCAAGTACCTGCAGACCCCGCGCGGCACCTTCGAACTCAAGCACTTCTTTGCCGTGCGCCTGGAAGGGGCCAGCGTGTCCGGCCAAGCGGTCAAGGCCATGGTCCGCCGCCTGATCGACGCCGAACCGGCCGGACGCCCGCTGGCGGACGAGGCCATCGCTGGCCTGCTGTCCCGCCAAGGGGTGAACATTGCCCGTCGAACCGTCGCAAAATACCGCGAACAACTGGATATCGCCCCGGCCCGCGAACGGCGCCGGGTCAACGCCAGGCAACCGCAGCTGGCCCGGGTGGGCTGAAAAGGATGTTGGACATGAACAAGCTCACAGTTCTGCTGGTCGATGACCACGAGGGCTTCATCAACGCGGCCATGCGCCACTTCCGCAAGATCGACTGGCTGCAGATCGTCGGCAGCGCCGGCAACGGCCTGGAAGCGATCGAACGCTCGGAAAGCCTGCGCCCGCAGGTGGTGCTGATGGACCTGGCGATGCCGGAAATGGGCGGCCTGCAGGCCACCCGCCTGATCAAGTCGCAGGATGATGCCCCGTACATCGTGATCGCCAGCCACTTCGATGACGTCGAGCATCGCGAGCACGCACTGCGCGCCGGCGCCGACAACTTCGTCAGCAAGCTGTCCTACATCCAGGAAGTCATGCCGATCCTGGAAGGCCTCAGGGAGGAACGGTCGTGAGCGAATCGCGCATCCTGGTACTGGACAACGACGCGGTGCGTGCCGAGCGCACCGTGGCCCTGCTGGAATTCATGGACTTCAACCCGCGCTGGGTTTCCGACGCGGCCGATTTCGACCTGACGCGCCAGCGCCAGAACGACTGGATGGCGGTGATCGTCGGCAGCCTGGACGACAGTGCCGCCAGCACCGCCCTGTACGCCTGGCTGGGGGGCAGCAGCCTGCCGCCGCCGGTGCTGCTGGCCGACGGTGACGCGACTGCGTTCGCGCAGCGGCATGGCCTGCACGAAGCCAACATCTGGCCGCTGGAAGCACCGCTGCGTCACGCACAGATGGAAGCCCTGCTGCGCCGCGCCAGCCTCAAGCGCCTGGATGCCGAACACCAGGCCGGTGCCGTGCAGGACCAGGGACCGACCGGCAACGGTCCGGCGGTCAGCGCACTGCGCACGATGATCGAGCAGGTCGCCGCGTTCGACACCACCGTGCTGGTGCTGGGCGAATCGGGCACCGGCAAGGAAGTGGTCTCGCGCAGCATCCACCAGCGCTCGCCGCGCCGCGATGGCCCGTTCGTGGCGATCAACTGCGGCGCGATTCCGGCCGAACTGCTGGAAAGCGAGCTGTTCGGCCACGAAAAGGGCGCCTTCACCGGCGCGCTGACCGCACGCAAGGGCCGTTTCGAAATGGCCGAGGGCGGCACCCTGCTGCTCGATGAGATCGGCGACATGAGCCTGCCGATGCAGGTCAAGCTGCTGCGCGTGCTGCAGGAGCGCAGCTTCGAGCGCGTCGGCGGCAACCAGACCATCCGCTGCAACGTGCGGGTGATCGCCGCAACCCATCGCGACCTGGAAAGCCGCATTGCCGATGGCAAGTTCCGCGAGGACCTGTTCTATCGCCTCAACGTGTTCCCGATCGATGTGCCGGCCCTGCGCGAACGTCGCGAAGACCTGCCGGCGCTGGTGGAAACCATCGCCACCCAGCTGGCGCGCACCGGCCGCGGCGAAGTGCGCTTCACCCCGGAAGCGCTGCAGGCGCTGGCCGGCTACGAATGGCCGGGCAACGTGCGCGAACTGACCAACCTGGTCGAGCGCCTGGCCGTGCTGCACCCGGGTGGCTCGGTGCGCGTGCAGGACCTGCCGGCACGCTACCGCGGCGACGCCGCGCTGGCCGTGCCTGCTGTGGTCGCGGCCGCTCCGGTGGTCGCCAGCGAAGAACGCCTGGACCTGCGCAGCTTCTCGTTCCACACCCCGGGCAGCGGCAACCAGCCGTTACTCGAGCATGGCATCGCCGTCAACCGCGCCGCAGCGCCGGCCGCGTTGCCGGACGACGGCCTGGACCTGCGCAACCACATGGCCAACATCGAACTGGGCCTGATCAACGAAGCACTGGAACGCACCCAGGGCGTGGTTGCCCACGCCGCCCAGCTGCTCGGCCTGCGCCGCACCACCCTGGTGGAAAAGCTGCGCAAGTACGGCATCGAACGCGAAGCGGCCGAACTGGCCAGCTGACACGCGTCACCAGCATGAAGGGGGCACGAACGCCTGGGCTTGCCCGGGCGTTGGTGTTTGTGGGGGTCCGCCTGATGCGCGGGCGGGTCCGACGGTTCCATGGCAGCGGCCGGATTGCTCAGTAGATCCACGCCATGCGTGGATGACGGGCGACGGTACCGAGAATATTTCGCTGCATTTGCACGTTTTCCTACAGACAACGCAACCGCACCGCGGAGCATGGCAAGGACATCCCAACGAGGTTCCGCCATGCATCGTCTGACTCTGCTTGCCGCCCTGCTCTGCCCGGCCTTGGCCGCAGCATCCAACTGCACGCTGCCCACCACACTCGACCAGCGCCAGTTCACCAACCTCAGCGATCCGCTGTACCAGCCAGATAATCCGAATGCCGGACGCATGGTGCAGGTCAGCTTCGGCAGCAATCAGTACGTGCTGCACATCCTCGGCACCGACCTCCGCATCGGCGGCAGCTACCGTTACCAGCAACTGGCTCCGCACATTGCGGAAATCCAGATGACAGAAGCCCACCCCGCCGGCCCCGCCCGCTACACCCTGCTGCTGACCTGCCTGACCGACCACCAGGGCCGCTTCATCTACACCCAGCACGACGGCCCCATCGCCCCACGCCAGCGCCAGAATTCCGGCCGCTGGACCCTGCAGCCATAGGCCAAAAAACCGACGCCGGTGAAATGACGCGTCACACGCCTCGAGAGCAGCATTCATGCATGGCGTGGATCAAGCGTGTCGACCAAGGTCGACACCTACCAAGAGCAGCGTGCCGACCAACGGTCAGCACCCACCAACAGCAGCGGGAACCTGTCGAAGGCGGGGTGGGTCCGGTTGCGGGGGTGTCCGCGGCATGGATGCCGCGGCCAAGCCCCCATGGACGGGTTTACGGCGTCCCCCGCAACCGGACCCACCCCGCCATCCCACAGGAAACCCGCTTTGGCTGTCGCTGTTGAGGTTGCCGGCCAGCGGCCGGCACTACCGCGGGGCGCGGGGTGCAACCCCGCAAAGCAATACCCCCCTCACTTCACTGAACCGATCAGCCATTTCGGCACGGCACTTGCACTAGCTCCAGCAGACACCCCCATCCCTGTTTCTGGAACCGTTGCAGATGTCCCACTCCGTCACTTCGATCCTTTCCCAGATCCGCTCCTACCAGACCCAGGTGGGACAGCCCGCGCTCAACCCGCTGGCCGAAGCGCCGCGTAGCAATGCCCTGCCGGGCACGGTGCTGGATGCGCCGCAGGTCCAGCCTGCCAGCTTCACTGAAACCCTGCGCGGCGCCATCGCCGGCGTCAACGATGCGCAACAGAAATCCGGCGCGCTGGCCAAGGCCTTCGAACTGGGTGAACCCGGTGCCGACCTGGCCAAGGTGATGGTCGCCTCGCAGCAGTCCCAGATCGCCTTCCGCGCCACCGTGGAAGTCCGCAACCGTCTCGTCCAGGCCTACCAGGACGTGATGAACATGCCGCTGTAAGGATAGAACCGCATGGCCCTGTCGCTCTCCAAGGAATCCCTGAACGCCGAAAAGGCGGGCCAGTGGTTCGATCGGCTGCAAAGCCTGCAGATCACCCGTCGGCTCGGACTGATGGCGATGATCGCCGTGGCCGTCGCGGCCGGGCTGTTCGTGTTCTTCTGGTCGCAGAAGCCGGGCATGGTGCCGCTGTACACCGGCCTGGACCAGAAGGCCACCGCTGAAGCGACCGATCTGCTGCGTGCCGCACAGATTCCGTTCCAGCTGGACCCGGCCACCGGCGGCATCACCGTGCCGGAGAAGAACCTGCATGATGCCCGCCTGAAACTGGCGGGCTCGGGCTTGACCGACAGCGGCAAGCTCGGCTTTGAGCTGATGGAGCGCGACCCCGGTTTTGGTGTCAGCCAGTTCGTGGAAAGTGCGCGCTACCAGCACGCGCTGGAAACCGAGCTGTCGCGCACCATCAACACGCTGCGCCCGGTGCGCGATTCGCGCGTGCACCTGGCCATTCCCAAGCCCAGTGCGTTCACCCGCCAGCGTGATGTGGCCAGTGCCTCGGTCACCCTTGAACTGCGTGGCGGCCAGCAGCTGGAACGCAGCCAGGTTGATGCGATCGTGCACATGGTTGCTGCAGCCATTCCCGATCTGGCGCCGGAACGCGTCACCGTGGTCGACCAGAGCGGTCGCATGCTCAGCGTCAGCGACCCCAACAGCGAAGCGGCCGTCAACGCCGCCCAGTTCGAACAGGTGCGCCGCCAGGAAACCTCGTTCAACCAGCGTATCCGCGAGCTGCTGGAACCGATGACCGGCCCCGGCCGGGTCAACCCCGAAGTCAGTGTCGACATGGATTTCTCGGTGACCGAGGAAGCGCGCGAGCTGTACAACGGCGAGCCGCAGAAGCTGCGCAGCGAGCAGATGAGCGAGAACACCAGCAGCACGCCGGGCCCGCAGGGCGTACCGGGTGCCACCAGCAACAGCCCGCCAGGCCAGGCCGCCGCACCGGCCACCGCGCAGGCACCGACCGAAAGCAGCAAGAACGCGACCCGCAACTACGAGCTGGACCGTACCCTGCAGCACACCCGCCAGCCGGCCGGCCGCATCAAGCGCGTGTCGGTGGCGGTGCTGGTGGACAACGTGCCGCGCGCCGGCGCCAACGGCAAGGTTGCACCGCAGCCGCTGTCGGCGGCCGAACTGACCCGGGTCGAGGCACTGGTCAAGCAGGCCGTCGGTTTCAGTGCCGAGCGTGGCGACACCGTGTCGGTGATGAATGCCCCGTTCGTGCGTGACACCACGCCGGTGGAAGGCCCGGCCTGGTGGGAACTGCCGTGGGTGCACGATGCCGGCCGCATGCTGCTGGGTGCGCTGGTGGTGATGGCGTTGCTGTTCGGCGTGCTGCGCCCGGCACTGCGCGGCATCACCGGGCAGAACCGCAAGAACGAAGAACTGGCGCTGGAACCGCACACCGCGGACGTGCAGCTGGTCGATGACGATGGCACCCCGCTGCCGGCGCTGGGCGCCGACCGGGTCAGCCTGGGCGGGCCGGAAGCGCTGGCCCTGCCGGTGGATTCTTATGAGGAACGATTGCGGATGGCCCGTGAAGCCGTGAAGACCGACTCCAAGCGCGTGGCCCAGGTGGTCAAGGGCTGGGTGGCCAATGACTGAGGTCGCGCCCCTGACCGGCGTGCAGCGCGCCGCCGTCCTGTTGCTGTCGCTGGGTGAACTGGACGCGGCCGAAGTGCTGCGCCACATGGAGCCGAAGGAGGTGCAGAAGATCGGCATCGCCATGGCCACCATGTCCGACATCACCCGCGAACAGGTGGAACGGGTGATGGACCAGTTCAGCCAGGAACTGGGCTCGAAGACCTCGCTGGGCGTGGGCTCGGACGACTACATCCGCAACATGCTGGTGCAGGCGCTGGGCAGCGAGAAGGCCGGCAACCTGATCGACCGCATCCTGCTGGGCCGCAACACCACCGGCCTGGACGCACTGAAGTGGATGGACCCGCGTGCGGTGGCCGACCTGGTGCGCAACGAGCATCCGCAGATCATCGCCATCGTGATGGCGCACCTGGAAACCGACCAGGCTGCCGACGCGCTGAAGCTGCTGCCCGAGCGCACCCGCGTGGACGTGCTGCTGCGCATCGCCACCCTCGACGGCATTCCGCCCAATGCGCTGAACGAACTCAACGAGATCATGGAACGCCAGTTCGCCGGCAACCAGAACCTGAAGTCGTCCAACATCGGCGGCGTGCAGTGCGCGGCCAACATCCTCAACTTCATGGACAGCGGCCAGGACCAGGCGATCCTGGGCGAGATCGCGCGCATCGACGCACCGCTGAGTGGTCGCATCCAGGACCTGATGTTCGTGTTCGACGACCTGGTGGACCTGGACGACCGCGAGATGCAGTTGGTGCTGCGCGAAGTGAGCGGTGAGCGACTGGGTCTGGCCCTGCGCGGCGCCGACATCAAGGTGCGCGACAAGATCACCCGCAACATGTCCCAGCGTGCAGCCGAGATCCTGCTGGAAGACATGGAAGCGCGCGGCCCGGTCCGCCTGTCCGACGTGGAAGTGGCGCAGCGCGAGATCCTGGCCATCGTCAAGCGCATGGCCGATGAGGGCACTGTCACCATCGGCGGCAGCGCGGAGGCGATGCTGTGAGCAACGTCGTGCGCTGGCTTGCCCCGGACCTGCTGGCCCAGCCCGAACCGGTGCTGGACCACGACGAGGCCTTCGAACTCACCGAGCCGGACCCGGAGCATGAGCCGGAGCCGCCGTTGCAGCTGCCGACCCTGGAGGAAATCCAGGCGATCCAGGACAGCGCCGAGAAGGAAGGTTTCGACCAGGGCCATGCCGATGGCTTCAGCCAGGGCCAGGCCGAAGTGCGCCGCTTGGTCGCGCAGATCGAGGGCATCCTCGACAACTTCGGCCGGCCGCTGGCACGCCTGGAAAATGAAGTGGTCGGCGCCCTCGGCGAACTGGCGGTACGCATCGCCGGTGCGCTGGTAGGCCGTGCCTACGAGGCCGATCCGGCGCTGTTGGGACAACTGGTCGGCGAGGCGATTGACGCCGTCGGCGGCAGCAACCGCGAGGTGGAAGTGCGCCTGCACCCCGATGACATCACCGCCCTCGCCCCGTTGCTGACCCTGTCGCCGCAGCAGCGCCTGGTACCTGACACCAGCCTGAGCCGTGGCGACCTGCGCGTGCATGCCGAAGCGGTACGCATCGACGGCACCCTGGAAGCCCGCCTGCGCGGCGCACTGGACGCCGTGATCCGCCAGACCGGAGCCATCGCATGAACACCAATACCGCTTCGCAGCCGTCGCCGCCGGCCGACTGGGCCGTGGCCCGCAACCTGCGCCTGGCCAACCGACTCGACGGCCTGAAGGTCGACACCGCGCACGGTCGCGGGCTGATCCGCGAAGGCGTGCTGCGGCGGGCGGTCGGCCTGACCCTGGAAGCGGTCGGCTGCGAAGCGCCGCTCGGCGCCAGCTGCAAGGTGGAAGTGGTTGACGGCGGCTGGGTCGATGCCGAAGTGGTCGGCTTCGCCGGCGAACGCACCTACCTGATGCCCAGTGCCGAACTGCACGGGCTGCTACCGAATGCGCGGGTGGTGCCCTCGGCACGTCGTGGCGGCGTGGAAGTGGGCGAAGGCCTGCTCGGCCGTGTCATCGACAGCGATGGCGTACCGCTGGATGGCAAGGGCCCGATCCGCGCTGAAGGCCACGTCGGCATGGCCGGCGTGTCGATCAATCCGCTGGCGCGCGAACCCATCACCCAGCCACTGGACGTAGGCGTGCGCGCGATCAATGCGCTGCTGCCGATCGGCCGCGGCCAGCGTGTGGGCCTGTTCGCCGGCTCCGGCGTCGGCAAGTCGACGCTGCTGGGCATGATGACCCGCTACACCGCCGCCGACGTGATCGTGGTTGGCCTGATCGGTGAGCGTGGCCGCGAAGTGCGCGATTTCGTTGAAAGCACGCTGGGCGAGGAAGGCCTGCGCCGCGCGGTGGTAGTGGCCAGCCCGGCCGACCGGCCGCCGCTGGCCCGCCTGCATGGCGCCTACCGTGCCACGGCCATCGCCGAGTGGTTCCGCGACCAGGGCCTGAACGTCCTGCTGCTGATGGATTCGCTGACCCGCTTCGCGCAGGCGCAGCGCGAGATCGGCCTGTCGGTGGGCGAGCCGCCCACCACGCGCGGCTATCCGCCATCGGTGTTCGCCAAGCTGCCGGCACTGGTGGAACGTGCAGGCAACGGCGCCAAGGGGCGCGGTTCGATCACCGCCTTCTACACCGTGCTGACCGAAGGCGACGATCCGCAGGATCCGATCGCCGATGCAGCGCGCGCGATTCTTGACGGCCACATCCTGCTCTCGCGCCGGGTGGCCGACAGCGGCCTGTACCCGGCCATCGACGTGGAATCGTCGGTCAGCCGCGTGGTCACGGAAATCGCCGACGAAGCGTGGCGCCTGCGTATCCGCAAGTTGAAACGGCTGGTCTCGGCCTACTCGGCCAACCGCGACCTGATCGCCATCGGCGCCTATCAGCGCGGCAACGACGCGGCGACCGATGAAGCCCTTGAGCGCTGGCCGGAAATCATGGAATTCCTCGGCCAGGATGTGGCCAAGGCCGCAGATCTACCGCACAGCCAGGCGGCGTTGCAGCGCCTGGTGGAACAAGAGAACGAGAGGCTGACATGATCCAGTCCAAGCGCATCGACCCCCTGCTGAAGCGGGCCCAGGAACACGAGGACGCGGTCGCCCGCGACCTGGCCGAACGCCAGAACGTGCTCGACACCCATCTGTCGCGCCTGGACGAACTGCGGCGCTACGCCGAGGAGTACGCCAACGCGCAGATGGCCGCGACCAGCCCGGCGCAGCTGTTGAACCGGCGCGCATTCCTGGACCGGCTGGACAGCGCGGTGGAACAGCAGCAGCAGACCGTCAACGGCAACCTCGAAAAAGTGGAGGCCGAACGCGCGCGCCTGATCCTGGCCAGCCGTGACAAGGCCGTGCTGGAGCAGCTGGCCGCCAGCTACCGCGCGCAGGAAAAAGTGGTGACCGACCGCCGCGACCAGCGCGAGATGGATGACATCGGCGCACGCCGCGCGCGCCTGGCACAGACCGAAGACCAGGACGATGGCGAGCAGGGAGGCCGGTCGTGATGCCCTCCCCGTTGAGCAGCAACGCCAGCGCACCGACGCCCGGCGGCAGTGGCAATGCCGGCAGCGCACGTGCCTCGCGCAGCGATTCCGGCAAGGATTTCGGCCAGATGCTGCAGGGCGGCAGCGCCTCGACCGGCACGCCCGGTACCGCCACAAACGCCAGCAATCCGGCAACACCGGCCAACGCTGCAACACCACCCGACGGCAACCCGGGCAAGGCGACGCCGCGGCCGACCGACGGCGAAGCAGCCGCCACGGACGCCAGCACATCGACACCTGCTGTACCGGCAACGTCGGCTGCCAGCGACGACAAGGACACCCCGGCCAACGCGGACGACGCGCCCTGGCCGCCACTCGGATTGGCCGGCCTGATGCTGGCCGTGCCCGCCGGCGTCGATCCGGCGCCTGTGCTGCCGCCGCCAGCGGCCAGCGATGCCGAAGGCGGCGCGCTGCCCTCCGCTGCACTGGCACCCGCGGCCGCCGCAGTGGCGACCAACGCGAGCCAGGGCGCGGCAGCGCCGACCGCCAGCGCTCCGGCATCCGCTGCCGGCGATGATGAGGCCAGTGGCCTGCCGCTGCCGGAGCTGGTGATGAGTGGCAAGGCATTGGATCGTGCTGACGACGGTGACAGCCTGCAGATCGGCGACCGCGCACCTCCGGCGCCGCTGCAGCCCCCCCTGCCCGCCGCCCTGCAGGACCTGAAGGCCGCACTGGCCAGCAATGCCGTCTTCAATGGCGAACCGACTCCGAAGCCGGTGCTGGGCGATGATGGTTTCGACCAGGCCATCGGCGCGCGCATCGGCTGGCTGGCCGACCAGAAGATCGGCCATGCCCACATCCGCCTCAATCCGGAAGACCTGGGGCCGGTGGACGTGCGCCTGCAGATGAACGGTGACAAGGTCCATGCCAGCTTCAGCAGCCCGCATGTGGATGTACGCCAGGCGCTGGAAAGCAGCCTGCCGCGCCTGCGTGAACTGCTCGGCGAGCAGGGCTTCCAGCTGGCCCATGCCGATGTCGGCCAGCAGCACAGTGGCGACGGCACTCCGGGCAGCCCGGCGGGCGGCGGCGGTCGTGGTGGTGACGGAGAACCGTCACTGGGCGACACCACGGTGTCGGCGTCGCAGCTGATCCGCCAGCGCGGGTTGTTGGACGCGTACGCCTGACCGTGCGTGCCGACCAAGGTCGGCACATGGCAGTACACGGGTAGCGCGGGCCATGCCCGGCGGATTCCCGACATTCCGCCGGGCATGGCCCGGCGCTGCCGATATGAACACCCGACGGAATTCCGTCACCACCCTCCCCGACCGCTCCGGCACACCCCTTGCATATCCCGGTGAAGCAACCCTCAGGAGCTTCACCCCGTGGCCGCAGCCGCTGACAAAACCAAGAAGACCGCCGACAAGGACAAGACCGCCAAGCCGCGCAGTCCGATCCTGATCACCGCCCTGGTCGCCATACTGGCCGCCGGTGCCGCCGGTGGCGGCGTCTGGTTCTTCACCCAGTCCAAGCACGAAGACAAGGCCGCGCAGGCGCCGAAGAAGACCACCACCCCGGCCCCGGCCCAGTACTTCGCGCTGGAACCGGCATTCGTGGTCAACCTCAACGGCTCGATCGACGGCCCGCGCTACCTGCAGGTGGAAGTGCAGCTGATGACCCGCGATCCGGCCGCGCTGGAAGCGATCAAGACCCATGCCCCGGCCATCCGCGCGCGCCTGCTGATGCTGTTCTCGCAGGTCAGCCCGCAGCAGATCGCCGACATCGCCGGCAAGCAGAAGCTGCAGGCCGATTCGCTGGCCGAAGTGCAGAAGGTGCTGAAGGCCGAGACCGGCAGCAACGGTGCCGACGACCTGCTGTTCACCAGCTTCGTGACCCAGTAAGGGCTCCCCGATGAATGACCTGCTGTCCCAGGATGAGATCGATGCCCTGTTGCATGGCGTGGACAGTGGCGCGGTCGAAACCGAGCCGGACGCCCCCAGTGGCGAAGCACGCTCCTACGATTTCGCCAGCCAGGACCGCATCATCCGCGGTCGCATGCCGACCCTGGAAATGGTCCACGAGCGCTTTGCGCGCCTGTGGCGGATCGGCCTGTTCAACCTGATCCGGCGTTCGGCCGAACTGTCCGTGCGCGGCATCGAGCTGATCAAGTTCAACGACTACATGCACTCGCTGTATGTGCCGACCAACCTGAACCTGATCCGCTTCAAGCCACTGCGCGGTACCGGCCTGATCGTGTTCGAACCGACCCTGGTGTTCGCCATCGTCGACAACTTCTTCGGCGGCGACGGGCGCTACCCGACGCGCATCGAAGGCCGCGAGTTCACCGCCACCGAAATGCGGGTGATCCACCTGCTGCTGAAGCAGACCTTCGCCGACCTGCGTGAAGCGTGGGCACCGGTGATGGACGTGGAATTCGAGTACATCAACTCGGAGATCAACCCGCACTTCGCCAACATCGTGACGCCGCGCGAATACGTGGTGGTGTGCCGCCTGCATGTCGAACTCGACGGCGGTGGCGGTGACATCCACGTGACCCTGCCCTACTCGATGCTGGAGCCGATCCGCGAACTGCTCGACGCCGGCATCCAGAGCGACCGCAACGACCGCGACGAGAGCTGGGGCCGCACCCTGCGCGAGCAGCTCAACGTGGCCGAAGTCACCCTGTCCAGCGTACTGGCCAGCAAGCGCATGACCCTGCGCGACCTGACCCGGCTGAAGGTCGGCGACATCCTGCCGATCGACCTGAGCCCGCAGGTGCCGCTGTGCGTGGAGAACATCCCGGTGTTCACCGGTGAGTTCGGCGTCGCCAACGGCATGAACGCCGTAAAGATCACCGCTACCCATCCGCCGGGCACCCGTCCGCGCGTACCCGTCATCCAGGAAGACCCGCAATGAACGATATCGACGCCCTCGAACCGACCCCGGCCCAGTTCAGCAACCTGCAGGCCGATGAAGCGACCGGCCCGGATTTGAACCTGGACGTGATCCTCGATGTGCCGGTGACGCTGTCGCTGGAAGTCGGCCGCGCCCGCCTGCCGATCCGCAACCTGCTGCAGCTCAACCAGGGTTCGGTGGTTGAGCTGGAACGGGGTGCCGGCGAATCGCTGGACGTGTTCGTCAACGGCACGCTGATCGCCCATGGCGAAGTGGTCGTGATCAACGACCGCTTCGGCGTGCGCCTGACCGATGTGGTCAGCCCCAGCGAGCGGATCCGGAGACTGCGTTGAGCCTGCTCGCCACCACTCTGGCCGTCGCCAAGACGGCCCCGCAGATCGGCCAGCATGCGCCGGCCGCACCGAGCCTGTTCGGTGCGGTGCTGGCCCTGCTGGCAGTGCTGGCCCTGGTCATCGGCCTGGGCTGGCTGCTCAAGCGCCTGCCCGGCAGCGGCTTCCGCCCGGCCGAGGGCATGAAGCTGGTGGCGAGCCTGAATGTCGGCGCCAAGGAACGCGTGGTGGTGGTCGAGGTCAATGGTCAGCAACTGCTGTTGGGCGTCACCGCCGGCGGCATCAACGCCCTGCACACCCTGCCCGAACCGCTGCCACCGCCTGCGCCGGTACGCGTACCCGACCTGAAGAACCTGCCGAATTTCGCCCAGCTGCTGCAACAGCGGCTGCGCAAGGACCCCTGACATGCGTGTGACCCGTTCCCGTCTTGCCACCCTGCTGCCGTGGCTGAGCCTGATCGCCCTGTGCCTGCTGCCTGCGTTGGCGTTCGCCGCCCCGGGCGCGCCGACCACGCCGCTGCCGGACATCAACGTCGGCAAGATCGGCGGTGCGCCGGTCAGCCTGCCGTTGCAGACACTGCTGTTGATGACGGCGATCACCCTGATCCCGTCGATGCTGCTGGTGCTGACCTCCTTCACCCGCATCATCATCGTGCTGGGCCTGCTGCGGCAGGCGCTGGGCACCGGCCAGACGCCGTCCAACCAGGTCCTGCTGGGCCTGGCCCTGTTCCTCACCGCGATGATCATGCTGCCGACCTGGGACAAGGCCTGGAGCACCGGCATGGCGCCGTACCTCAATGGCGAGATCGACTTCCAGACTGCCTGGACGCTGACCACCACGCCGCTGCGCGCCTTCATGCTGGCGCAGATCCGCGAGACCGACCTGATGACCTTCGCCGGCATCGCCGGTCACGGCACCTACGCCAGCCCTGATGCGATTCCGTTCCCGGTGCTGGTTGCGTCGTTCGTCACCAGCGAACTGAAGACCGCCTTCGAGATCGGCTTCCTGATCTTCATCCCGTTCGTGATCATCGATCTGGTCGTGGCCAGCGTGCTGATGTCGATGGGCATGATGATGCTGTCGCCGATGCTGGTCTCTGCGCCGTTCAAGATCCTGCTGTTCGTGCTGGTCGATGGTTGGGTGCTGACCGTCGGCACGCTGGCGGCAAGCTTCAATCCGGCCTGATCCGAAGGTCAGCCGAGCATGGCTCGGCTCTACAGAGGCGACGCCGGGCAGTGCCGGCCGCCGCATTGACCACCGCCGGGCATGGCCCGGCGCTACCGATGGAACCATGATGTCCCCCGAACTTGCCTTGACCGAACTGCGTGGCGGCCTGATTACCGTGCTCTGGGTGGCCGGCCCGCTGCTGCTGACCGTACTGGTGGTCGGCGTGGTGGTGGGCGTGGTGCAGGCGGCGACCCAGCTCAACGAGCCGACCATCGCCTTCGTTGCCAAGGCCGCGGCCCTCACCGCCGTGCTGTTCGCACTGGGCAGCCTGCTGATCGGCCATCTGGTCGAATTCACCACGCTGCTGTTCCAGCGCATCCCGCACCTGATCGGCTAGACGGACGCGCACGCAGATGGACGCCGCCACCCAGATGGCTGCCGATGGCCTGAACGCCTTCGGCATGATCGGCACCGTGCTGTGGACCATGCTGCGCATCGGCGCAGTGGCCATGGCGATGCCGATGATCGGTACCCGCGCGGTGCCCGGCCGGGTGCGGGTGATGCTGGCCGGTACCCTGGCCATCGCGTTGGCGCCGCTGCTGCCGCCGGTACCGGACTGGACCGGCTTCGACGCCGCTACCGTGCTGACCATCGCCCGCGAGCTGGCGATCGGCGTGGCCATCGGTTTCATGCTGCGGCTGGTGTTCGAGGCTGGTGCCATGGCAGGCGAACTGGTCGCCCAGGGCACCGGCCTGGCGTTTGCGCAGATGAGCGACCCGCTGCGCGGCGGCACCTCCGGTGTCATCGGCCAGTGGTTCTATCTGCTGTTCGGCCTGCTGTTCTTCACCGCCAACGGCCACCTGGCGCTGATCTCGCTGGTGGTGGACAGCTACCGCGCCCTGCCCATCGGCGCGCCCCTGCCCGACCCGCACGCGTTCTTCAGCATCGCCCCGACCTTCCTGCTGACCGTGCTGCGTGGCGCGCTGACCCTGGCCATCCCGCTGACCGTAGCGATGCTGGCGGTCAACCTGGCCTTCGGCGTGCTGGCCCGCGCCGCGCCGGCGCTGAATCCGATCCAGCTGGGCCTGCCGGTCTCGCTGCTGCTGGGCCTGTTCCTGCTGACCCTGCTGGTCGGCGAAATGGGGCCGCCGGTGCAGCGCCTGTTCGATGCTGCCTTCCAGGCTGCCGATGCAGTGACCCGCTGACGCGGTCGTCACGTTCTGCTGCTTGCCGTCCCCCCCGGTGCCCGCGTTAGAGTGAATGCGCAGCGACCGGGGGGACGCTGCAACCGGCGGCTCTGGTCGCCCGCCTTGCGCATGCCCCACCGTAGTTTTTCCGTTGACAGGCAGGTCCGGGAGACTGACGAATGCTGGTAGGCACGTACAACCCATGGCTGGTGGCGACCTCACTGCTGGTTGCAGTGATGGCGTCCTACACCGCACTGGCGATGGCCGGGCGCACCGTCACCGCGCCCGGCAAGGGCGCGACCTGGTGGTGGCGCCTGGGCGGCGGTTTTGCGATGGGGCTGGGCATCTGGTCGATGCACTTCATCGGCATGCTCGCCTTCGACCTGCCCATTCCCTTGGGCTACGACCTGCCCATCACCCTGCTGTCGCTGGCACTGGCAATCGGCTCGTCGGTGTTCGCGCTCTGGCTGGTATCGCTGCGCACCCTGCCCCATCCCCGCCTGGCCGGCGGTGCGCTGCTGATGGGCAGCGGCATCGCCAGCATGCACTACGTGGGCATGGCCGCGATGCGCATGCAACCGGGCATCGACTACCAGCCGGTGTGGCTGCTGCTGTCGCTGCTGGTCGCGGTGGCCGCGTCGTGGACTGCCTTGTACGTGGCCTTCCGCCTGCGCGCACAGCACACCCGCATCGGCGACCGCCTGGCCGCCGCCGGCCTGCTCGGCCTGGCCATCGTCGGCATGCACTACACCGGCATGGCCGCCGCCCGCTTCCCGGAAGGCAGCGTCTGCGGCGCAGCGGTGGGCGATGGCCTGCAGAACAACTGGCTGGCGATGCTGGTGGTGGTGCTGACCGTGGCGATCCTGGCGGTGGTGCTGGTGGTGTCCTGGCTGGACCAGCGGGTGGAGGCGCAACTGTTGCGCCTGCGCAATTCGCTGCTCAGCACCTCCTTGACCGACGCCCAGCAGGAACTGACCCAGGCCGCGCTGCACGACCCGCTCACCCGCCTGCCGAACCGCCTGCTGCTGCAGCGACGCATCCTGCAGGCCCTGGCCGAGGCCGAACAGGGCGGCAGCCGCTTCGCGGTGATGTTCATGGATCTGGATGGCTTCAAGCAGGTCAACGATGCCTATGGCCACCAGGCCGGCGATGCGCTGCTGGTGGCCGTGGCAGAACGCACCCGCCAGCTGCTGCGGCCGCACGACATGCTGGCACGGCTGGGCGGCGACGAATTCGTGCTGGTGGTGCGCATCGAACAGGACGAGGACCTGCCGACCCTGGCCCGGCGCATCCTGCAGGCGGTGGGCAGCGGCCCGCTGCTGCCGGACCACGAGCTGCAGGTGAGCGCCAGCATCGGCATCGCGATCTGCCCCGACCATGCCGCCAGCGAACGCCAGCTGATGGCCTTCGCCGATGCCGCGATGTACCAGGCCAAGGAGTCGGGCCGCAATGCGTTCGTGCTGTTCGCCGACTGGATGAACGACAGCGCCGAGCAGCAGTTCCGCCTGCTGGCCGACCTGCGCCGCGCGATCGGCAGCGAGCAGCTGTTCCTGCATTACCAGCCGAAGATCCGCGTGGCTACGCAGAAGGTGGCTGGTGCCGAAGCGCTCATCCGCTGGCGTCATCCGGAACAGGGCTTGATTCCGCCGGACCGCTTCATCCGCCTGGCCGAGCGCAGTGGCGCGATCAACGAGATCGGCCGCTGGGCGCTGGACCAGGCCTGCCAGCAGCTGCGCCACTGGCACGATGCCGGCCACGAAGGCTGGTCGATGTCGGTGAACCTGTCACCGGTGCAGTTCAGTTCGCCGCACCTGCTGCAGGACGTGCGCGAGGTGATCGAGCGCTACGCGATCGCCCCGCGCAACCTGGTGCTGGAGATCACCGAAAGCACGGTGATGCGCGATACCGATACCAGCCTGCGCCTGCTGCAGAGTTTCTCCGCCCTGGGCGTGGGCATCTCGATCGATGATTTCGGCACCGGCTACTCCAGCCTGCTGTACCTCAAGCGCCTGCCGGCCACCGAAATCAAGATCGACCACGCATTCGTGCGCGACCTGGAACACAGCGCCGAAGACGTGGTGATCGTGTCGGCCATCGTTGCGCTGGGCCATGCGCTGGACATGGACATCGTGGCCGAGGGCGTGGAGACCGCCGCGCAGCGCGCCTACCTGGAGCGGCTGGGCTGCGACTACCTGCAGGGCTTCCTGCTGGGCCGGCCAGTGGACGCGGCCCGCTTCATGCAGCTGCACGACCTGCCGCGGCCACGGGTGGAACTGGCGCAGAGCCCGCAGGACCGGCCCCCGGGGTAGCGCCGGGCCATGCCCGGCGGATGCATTGATCCAGGCTGCCCGCTCGCCGGGCATGGCCCGGCGCTACCGGTACCTGCTCCGGCGGGCGCCAACTGCGGTTGGCACATGCACCCGTAACGGAACGAATCTTGCACGCACTCCGGCATCCCCTGCTGCAGTGCCTGTGATGTCCGAGAACGAATCCGCCGGCGAAAAAACCGAACAACCGACAGAAAAACGCCTGCGCGACGCCCGCGAACAGGGCAACCTGCCGCGCTCGCGTGAACTGGGCACGGCCGCCGTGTTCGGCGCCGGGGTGATCGCGGTGATGGCCATGAGCGGCTCGATGGCCAGCGGCGCCAGCGCCTGGATGCGCCATGCGCTCAGCCCCGAACAGAGCCTGCGCCAGCACCCGAAGGCGCTGTTCGGCCACTTCGGCGACCTGCTGCTGCAGCTGATGTGGGTGATCGCCCCGCTGGTGCTGGTCTGCCTGCTGGCCAGTTTCCTGGCGCCGGTGGTGATGGGCGGCCTGCGCTGGTCGGCCAAGGCGATGATGCCCGACATCAACCGCATGAACCCGATGAGCGGGCTCAAGCGCCTGTACGGCCCCGAAGCCATCGCCGAGTTCATCAAGTCGCTGCTGCGGGTGGCCTTCGTCGGCATCGCCGCCGGCATGGTCGTGTGGACCAGCTTCAACACCCTGCGCGGGCTGATCCACCAGCCGCTGGAAACGGCCATCGGTGACGGCCTGGGCTTCACCCTGCGGTTGCTGCTGGCCACCGCCGGGGCGATGCTGGTGCTGGCCGCCATCGACGCGCCGTACCAGCGCTGGAACTGGATGCGCAAGCTGAAGATGACCCGCGAGGAGCTGCGCCGGGAGATGAAGGAAAGCGAAGGCAGCCCGGAAGTGAAGGGCCGCATCCGCCAGCTGCAGCAGCAGATGGCCAACCGCAGGATGATGGAGGCGGTCCCCACTGCCGACGTGGTGGTGGTCAACCCCACCCACTACGCGGTGGCCCTGAAGTACGAAGGCGGGGCCATGAATGCCCCCACCGTGGTCGCCCTGGGCGTGGATGAAACCGCCCTGCGCATCCGTGAAGTGGCCGACGGCAACAAGGTCGCCATCGTCTCTGCCCCGCCTTTGGCACGCGCCTTGTATCGGGAAGGCCAACTCGGCAAGGAAATCCCCGTGAGACTGTATTCAGCCGTCGCCCAGGTCCTCTCTTACGTCTACCAGCTGCGCAGCTGGCGGACCGGCCCGATGCCGTCCACGCCACACATCCAGGTTGATGAGTTCGGCAACGGGGGCCGTCCATGAGCGCCCAGGCATCCAGCTTCAATACCCGCCGCGCGCTTGAAATGATCCGCCAGGGCCTTGGCGCGCCGCTGATCGTGCTGGCCCTGCTGGCCATGGTCGTGGTGCCGCTGGCCGCGCCGGTGCTCGACGCATTGTTCACCTTCAACATCGCCATCTCGCTGATGGTGCTGCTGGCGGTGGTCTACGTGAAGCGCCCGCTGGACTTCACCATCTTCCCGATCGTGCTGCTGATCACCACCATGCTGCGGCTGGCGCTGAACGTGGCCTCCACCCGCGTGATCCTGCTCAACGGCCAGAACGGCCACGAAGCGGCCGGCAAGGTGATCGCCGCATTCGGTGAGTTCGTGATCGGCGGCAACTACGCCGTCGGCATCGTGGTGTTCGCGATCCTGACCATCATCAATTTCGTGGTCATCACCAAGGGCGCCGGCCGCGTCTCGGAAGTGACCGCGCGCTTCATCCTCGACGCCATGCCCGGCAAGCAGATGGCGATCGACGCCGACCTCAACGCCGGTTTGCTGACGCGCGAGGAAGCCAAGCTGCGCCGCGAGGAAGTACGCGAGGAAGCCGACTTCTACGGTGCGATGGACGGTGCCAGCAAGTTCATCCGCGGCGATGCGATCGCCGGCATCCTGATCCTGTTCATCAACATGCTGGGCGGCCTGGCCGTGGGCGTGCTGCAGCATGGCATGCCGTTCGGCGATGCCGCCGCCACCTACACCCTGCTGTCGATCGGTGACGGCCTGGTGGCGCAGCTGCCGGCACTGCTGGTCTCCAGCGCGGTGGCGATGCTGGTTACCCGTGCCTCGCGCTCGCAGGACATGGCGCAGGCGATGACCGGCCAGGTGTTTGGCCAGTACCGTGCGCTGGCCATCACCGCCGGCATCCTCGGCGTGGTCGGCCTGGTGCCGGGCATGCCCAACGTCGCTTTCCTGACGCTGGCGGCCATCCTCGGCTTCATCGCCTGGAAGGTGTACCGCAAGGGCCTGGTGCCGGCGCAGGCCGACACCGCTGCAGGCGACGCCAACGCACTGAACGCGCTGGGCCGCCCCGCTGCCCCCGCACCCACCGCGGAACTGAGCTGGGACGAGCTGCGCCCGGTCGATCCGCTGGGCCTGGAAGTGGGCTATCGATTGATTTCGCTGGTGGACAGCAACCAGGGCGGCGAGCTGATGCCGCGCATCAAGGGCGTGCGCCGCAAGCTGACCCAGGACGTCGGCTTCCTGATTCCCTCGGTCCACATCCGCGACA
The DNA here is from genome assembly GCF_002966815.1 of Stenotrophomonas sp. MYb57. Classification (NCBI taxonomy): domain Bacteria; kingdom Pseudomonadati; phylum Pseudomonadota; class Gammaproteobacteria; order Lysobacterales; family Lysobacteraceae; genus Stenotrophomonas; species Stenotrophomonas sp. MYb57. The sequence continues at coordinate 2,276,984 of NZ_CP023271.1, read as the reverse complement.
ACCTGGAACTGCCGGCCAACGGCTACCGGGTACTGGTGCATGGCGTGCCGGTGGCCACTGCCGAGATCCATCCCGACCGCGAACTGGCGCTGGACCCGGGCAGTGCCCTCGGTCCGCTGGAAGGCATCGCCGGCAAGGACCCGGCCTTCGGACTGGACGCGACCTGGATCCAGCCACACCAGCGGGCCCAGGCCGAAACCCTGGGCTATACCGTGGTCGACCCGGCCACGGTGGTGGCCACCCACCTTTCGCACCTGATCCGCGAGCACGCACCGGAACTGCTCGGCCACGAGGAAGTGCAGCACCTGCTGGCCAACCTGGCCAAGAGCGCGCCCAAGCTCGTCGAAGATCTGACGCCGAAGGCGCTGCCGCTGTCGGCGGTGGTGCGCGTGCTGCAGAACCTGCTGGTCGAGCGCATTCCGATCCGCCAGCTGCGCAAGATCGCCGAAGCACTGGTTGAACACGCCCCGCACAGCCAGGACCCGGCCACGCTGACCGCCGCCGTGCGCACCGCACTGGGCCGCTTCATCGTGCAGGAGATCGCCGGAATGTCGGCGGAGCTGCCGGTGTTTACCCTCAACCCGCAATTGGAACGTGTCTTGCAGGAGTCCACGCAGGGCAACGGCGCCGCGCTGGAACCCGGACTCGCTGAGCGACTGCACCAGAGCCTGGCCGAATGTGTCAGCAAGCAGGAAGCCCGCAACGAGCCCGCGGTGGTGCTGGTACCAGGCCCGGTGCGTGCCGCGCTGGCCCGCCTGGTCCGCCACAGCGTTCCGTCGCTGTCGGTCCTGGCCTACAGCGAGGTGCCGGAGGACAAGCGCCTGAAGCTGGTCGGAACGATCAGCTGACGCCGCCCTGCAACGCGCCAGAAAACAGACACCACTTTCAAACACCCGCAACAGACAGATTCCAAGGGGAACCCGAACCGTGCAGACCACCGACCATCCGCGTTCTCCGACCGCCACTCCGCCGACTTCGTCCCGTGACCACAGCATGAAAATCAAACGATTCGTCGCCGCCGACATGCGCTCGGCCATGAACCTGGTGCGCAAGGAACATGGTCCTGATGCCGTGATCCTGTCCAACCGCCGGATCGAGGAAGGCATCGAGATCGTGGCCGCCGCCAACTACGATGAGAGCGCCGTGCAGCGCGCCCTGGAAGCGTCGCGCCGCGACGTGGCACCGCCGCCCGCGCCGAAGCCGCGCAGCGCCGCCGACGCAGTGATCGCCGCGGTCACCCGCCGTCGCAGCGGCACCCCGGCACCGGAGCCGGTGGCCGCCACCACCTCGGCCGTCGCCGCCCTCGCCCGCGCCGCCGTCGGCGCTACCGGCCGCACCCTGGACAGCGCCGACGAGATCGTGCCGACGCGTGGCAGCACCGGCTTTGCCGCCACCCTGGCGCGCGCCGCCGTCAATGAATCGACGCTGCCGGAACAGATCTTCGCCCCGTTTGCCGACGCCATCGTGGCGCCCTCGCCCTCGCCTGCGGCAGCCGCGCCGGTGAACCGCGCCCGCTTCCAGATCGACCCGCCGCTGGAAGACAGCGCGCAGCTGCCGGCAGTGACGCCGCCGCCGTTGCCGGTTGCCCTCCAGGCCACCACGGCACCCGAAGACCAAGCCTCACACGCGCAGGATGTCGTGCAGCCGACCGAGGCTGCACCGGCACCGATGCCGGCGCTGGCGCCAGCACCCGCGCTGACCCTGGTCGCCGATGACGCCGAGATCCGCCACCTGCGCCAGGAAGTGGCCGGCATGCGCCAGGTGATCGAGCGCGAGATGAACCGCTTCACCGACGAGCGCCTGCGCGGCAGCCCGGTGCGTGCCACCGCGCTGGACCTGATGGACGAGTACGGCTTCGATGCCGGCATCGCCCGCGACGTGGCCATGCAGATCCCGCTGGAAACCGAAGCGCATCGCGGCCGCGGCCTGATGCTGGGGCTGATCTCGCGCAAGCTGCCGATCGCCCCGGTCGATCCGATGGAGGAAGGCGGCGTGATCGCCCTGGTCGGTCCGACCGGCGCCGGCAAGACCACCACCATCGCCAAGCTGGCCTCGCGCTTCGCCGAAGCCCATGCCGCCCGCGACGTCGCCCTGGTCACCACCGATACGATGCGCATCGGCGCCCGCGAACAGCTGTACGGCTACGGCCGCCAGCTCGGCATCGCCGTGCACGAGGCCAACAGCGGCACCGACCTGGACCAGCTGCTGGAACGCCTGAAGGACTACAAGCTGGTGCTGATCGACACCGCCGGCCTGGGCCCGCGCGACCGTGCGCTGGCCGCCCAGCTGCAGTGGCTGCGCGCCGCCCGCCAGGTCCGCACCCTGCTGGTACTGCCGGCCAACACCAGCTTCGGCGACATGGACGAGGTGGTCCGCCGCTTCGGCGCGGCCAACCTGCAGGGCCTGGTGCTGAGCAAGCTGGACGAGACCGGCCGCTTCGGCAACGCCCTGTCGGTGGCGGTGGACCACAAGCTGCCGATCACCTGGGTGACCGATGGCCAGGACGTCCCGGACGACCTGCACCGGGCCAGTGCAGCCAATCTTGTACTTCGCCTTGAAGATTTGCGCCGCGCGGCCGATATGCCCTGCAACCCGGAGTTGAACCATGCCGTCGCGTGAGTACGCCAAGCTGACCACCACCTTCCCGCTGACGGCGACCCGCAGCGAGCCGCTCGGCCCTGTGCGCACGATTGCCGTGACCGGCGGCAAGGGCGGCGTCGGCAAGACCAACGTATCGGCCAACCTGGCCGTGGCGCTTGCGGGAATGGGCAAACGCACCCTGTTGCTGGACGCCGACCTGGGCCTGGCCAACATCGACGTGATCCTGGGCCTGAGCCCCACCAACACCCTGGCCGACCTGGTCGCTGGCCGCTGCAGCCTGGATGACGTGATCATCGAAGGCCCGAACGGCGTGCTGGTGGTACCGGCTGCGTCCGGCCGCCGGCACATGGCCGAGCTGGCCCCGGCCGAGCATGTCGGCCTGGTCAACGTGTTCTCCGAACTGGAGCGCGAGCTGGACATCATGGTGGTGGACACCGCCGCCGGTATCACCGATGGCGTGCTGACCTTCTGCCAGGCCGCGCAGGACACCGTGGTGGTGGTCTGTGATGAACCGGCCTCGATCACCGACGCCTATGCGCTGATCAAGGTGCTGTCGCGCGAACGTGGCGTGGACCGCATCCAGGTGGTGGCCAACATGGTGCGCGACCCCAACGAAGGCCGCGTGCTGTACGAGAAGCTGACCCGCGTCTGCGAGAAATTCCTCGCCGATGTCTCGCTGAACTACCTCGGCTGCGTGCCGCAGGACGACTGGCTGCGCCTGTCGGTGCAGCGCCAGCAGCCGGTGGTGAAGGCCTATCCGTCCAGCCCGTCGGCACTGGCGATCACCGAGATCGCCCGCCGCACCGCCCGCTGGCAGGCACCGACCGAGCCGCGCGGTGGCGTCGAGTTCTTCCTCGAACGCATCATCAAGCAGCGCGGGGTGGCAGCATGAAAGGCGCCGCCCAGTACAGAGAGGTCCAGCGCACGGCGGCCAACGAGGTCATCGCCCAGCACTCGGACCTGGTGCGCCGCATCGCCCACCATCTGGCCGCACGCCTGCCGGCCAGCGTTGAGGTGGACGACCTGATCCAGGCCGGCATGATGGGCCTGATCGAAGCCTCGCGCAGCTACGACGCCGACCAGGGTGCCTCGTTCGAGACCTACGCCTCGATCCGCATCCGCGGTTCGATGATCGATGAGATCCGTCGTGGCGACTGGGTACCGCGTTCGGTGCACCGCCGTGCACGTGACGCTGCAGCCACCATCCGCCGCCTGGAGCAGAGCACCGGCCGCGCCGCCAGCGCCACCGAAGTGGCCGCCGCGATGGAGATGCCGCTGCCCGAATACCTGCGCCTGATGGAGGACGCCTCGCGCGGCCAGGTACTGAGCCTGGAGTCGCGCATTGAAGACCAGGGCGAGCTGGACACCGTCGCCCAGGGCGGCCCGACCCCGCAGCAGGTACTGGAACGTGGCGAGTTCGGCCGCGAGCTGGGCAATGCCATCGGCCACCTGCCCGAGCGCGAACAGCTGGTGCTGTCGCTCTACTACGAGCAGGAACTGAACCTGAAAGAGATCGGCGCAGTGCTCGGCGTGAGCGAGTCGCGGGTCTGCCAGATCCACGGCCAGGCGGTCCTGCGCCTGCGTGGCCGACTGAAGATTTTCGAGGCGGCCGACGCCGGCCTCGAGAGCTGATCAACAAAGGAACTCTGCTTTGAACAAGAACATGCGCATCCTGATCGTCGACGATTTCTCGACCATGCGTCGTATCGTCAAGAACCTGCTGGGCGATCTGGGCTTCACCAATACCGCCGAAGCCGAGGACGGGCATGCCGCGCTGTCGCTGCTGCAGAGCCAGCCGTTCGACTTCGTGGTCACCGACTGGAACATGCCGGTGATGACCGGCATCGAACTGCTCAAGGCCATCCGTGCCGATGCCAAGCTGAAGACCCTGCCGGTGCTGATGGTGACTGCCGAAGCCAAGCGCGAGCAGATCATCGAAGCGGCGCAGAACGGCGTGAACGGTTACATCATCAAGCCGTTCACCGCACAGACGCTGGAAGAGAAGCTCGGCAAGATCTTCGAACGCCTGGCGGCCAGCGCTTGATGGATACCACGGTCGACAAGAGCGCCCTCGCCCTGCGCCTGCAGGAAGCCCTGGATGCACTGGAATCCGGCGACGAGGCCGCATGGCGCCAGCGCATCGACGGCCTGGTCGCGCTGCGCACCCAGCCGATGATGAGCGGCCTTTCGCGGCTGGCCCGCGAGCTGGGCCAGGCGCTGGGCGAACTGCCGACCGTGCCCGATGAAGCCGGCGAGCTGGACGATGCCTGCGCGCGCCTGGACCACGTGGTGGCGATGACCGAACAGGCCACCCACCGCACCCTGGACCTGGCCGAAGAGTGCCGCAGCCTGACCGAACAGCTGCGCGCCGACGGCCTGCAGCCGGGCCAGGACGTGCAGCTCGACCGCATCCGCCACAACCTCACCGAGATCGCCCTGACCCAGAGCTACCAGGACCTGACCGGGCAGATCATCCGTCGCGTGGTGGGCATCGTCCGCCGCGTGCACGAAGGCTTCGGCGCGCTCGGCCTGCCGCCGGAACAGCATCGCACCGATCCGGAACTGGCTGGGCCGGCACTGAAGGGACTGGACCGCCATGCGGTCTCGCAGAACGACGCCGACGACCTGTTGTCGGATCTGGGGCTGTAACCATGGGCGCAGTAGCCGACGACATCACTGCCGATTTCATCATCGAGGCCCAGGAGATCCTGGATCGCCTCGGCGAACAGCTGGTGTCGCTGGAACAGGCACCGCAGGACAATGAACAGCTCAACGCGGTGTTCCGCGGCTACCACACGCTGAAGGGCGGCGCAGGTTTCCTCGGCATCACCGCAATGGTCGAGCTGTGCCACGCCGCCGAGGAAGCACTGGGCGCCGCACGCGCCGGCCAGGCCGTCCTGCAGGCGCATCACTTCGATGCCGCCCAGCAGTCACTGGACTACCTGCAATCGATGCTTGACGCGGTGTCTTCGGGCACCGAGCCGGGCTTTGCCCCGCCCGAACTGGTCGCCCAGTTCGACGTGCATGGCGGCGGCGCTGCCGCGCCTGCGGCCGCGACGCCGGGTGCGGGCGGCGGCGACCTGATCACCGACGACGAATTCGAGGCCCTGCTCGACCAGCTGCATGGCGGCAAGGCCCCGACAACCGTGGCGGCGGCGAAGAAGGCCGACGACATGATCAGCGAGGACGAGTTCGAAGCATTGCTCGACCAGCTGCATGGCGGCGCCGCCCCGGGCAGCAACACCGCCGCAGCGGCTGTTGCGGTACCGGCACCGCGATCGGCGCCCTCGCCGGCCCCGCCCGCTGCCAAGCCCGCACCCAACAAGCCTGTCGCCGAAGCCGAACACACCGTGCGCGTGGATACCAAGCGCCTGGATGCCATCGTCAACCTGATCGGCGAACTGGTGCTGTCACGAAACCGGTTGAAGACGCTGCGCGCGCGCCTGCGCGATGAAGAGCTGGACCGCGCCGTGTCCACGCTGGATATCGCCACCGCGCGCCTGCAGTCGGCGGTGATGCGCACCCGCATGCAGCCGGTCGGCAAGGTGTTCTCGCGCTTCCCGAAGGTGGCGCGCGACGTTGCGCGTTCGCTGAAGAAGGAAGTGGACCTGGAACTGATCGGCGCCGAAACCGAGCTCGACCGCAACCTGGTCGAAGCGCTGGCCGACCCGCTGGTGCACCTGGTCCGCAACGCCATCGACCATGGCGTGGAAATGCCTGACCTGCGCGAAGCGCAGGGCAAACCGCGGATGGGTCACGTGCGCCTGTCGGCACAGCAGGAAGGCGACTACGTCAGCATCGAAGTGCAGGACGATGGCGCCGGCATCGATCCGGAAAAACTGCGCGCCAAGGCGCGTGAGAAGGGCCTGATCGATCCGGAAGCCGCCGCCCGCCTGAGCAGCGAGGAATGCCTGCACCTGGTGTTCCTGCCAGGGTTCTCGACCAAGCAGCAGGTCACCGACATTTCCGGCCGCGGCGTCGGCATGGACGTGGTGCAGTCGCGCATCCGTGAGCTGAGCGGGCAGATCCAGATCCAGTCGGAACTGGGCCGCGGCAGCCGTTTCATGATCCGCGTACCGCTGACCCTGGCGATCCTGCCGACCCTGCTGGTGCAGGCCGGCGAAGACGTCTACGCACTGCCGCTGGCCCGTGTGATGGAAGTGCTGCATGCGCCGCGCACCTCGTTGGGCTGGTTCGACGGCCGCGCCGTGCTCGACCGCCGCTCGCACACGCTGGCGCTGGTCGACCTGCGGCAATGGCTGGATGTGACGCCGGCCACCTCGCCCCTGCTGACCATCGTCGTGCTGCAGGCCGGTGAAGCACGCTTCGGGCTGGTGGTGGACCAGGTGCGCGGGCGTGAGGAAGTGGTCATCAAGCCACTGCCCAAGGCCCTGCGCGGCCTGCGTGGTTATGCCGGTGCAACCCTGATCGGCGATGGTCGCATGGCGCTGATCCTGGACGTGGACGGGCTGCGCTGAAGCCCGCCGGGCATGGCCCGGCGCTACCGGAAACGGCCCGCAGGGTAGCGCCGGGCCATGCCCGGCGACCCGAAAACTGTGACTACCGTCTGTACACGACCTACCGGTGTCTCAAGTCCCATTCATACAAGCCGATACCGGACCCATGGATAGACTCAGCCTCATTGGACTTTTCCTCGCCCTGGCCTCGCTGGTCGGTGGCAGCATCCTCAAGGGCGCCGGCCTGGCGTCGTTGTGGTCGCCTGCGGCGTTCGTGATCGTCATCGTCGGCACCATCGCCGCAATCCTGCTGCACACCTCGCCAGCGGTGTTCAAGCACGCCTTCAAGATCGTGCGCTGGGTCGTGCGGCCGCCGCACAGCGACCGTCGTGAACTGATCCAGCAGATCGTGGAATGGAGCAACATCGCCCGCCGCCAGGGCCTGCTCGGCCTGGAATCGCAGGTGGAAGCGCAGCAGGACCCGTTCCTGCGCAAGGGCCTGCAGCTGCTGGTGGACGGCGTTGAACCCGAATCGATCCGGCACATGCTGGAGATCGAACTGGGCAGCCAGGAGCACCAGGACCAGGCCGCTGCCAAGGTGTTTGAAAGCATGGGCATCTATGCGCCCACGCTGGGCATCATCGGCGCCGTGCTCGGCCTGATCGCGGTGATGAAGAACCTCGCCGACCCGAGCAAGCTCGGCCACGGCATCGCCGCCGCGTTCACTGCCACCATCTACGGCATCGCCTCGGCCAACCTGCTGTTCCTGCCCATCGCCGCCAAGCTGAAGGGCGTGATCGCCCATTCCAGCCGCGACCGCGAAATGGTCATCGAAGGCCTGATCTCGATTGCCCAGGGCGAGAACCCGCGCAACATCGAAACCAACCTCTCCGGCTTCCTGCACTGACATGGCCCGCCGCAAGCACCACGAAGAGCACGCCAATCACGAGGCATGGGCCATCCCCTATGCCGACCTGATGACGCTGCTGCTCGCCTTCTTCGTGGTCATGTACGCGATCTCCTCGGTCAACGAGGGCAAGTACCGGATCATGGCCGACGCCCTCACCGATGCCTTCGGTGGCGCGCCGCGCACCATCAATCCGGTGCAGGTGGGCAACAAGCAGGTGCAGGGCGGCGGCTGGGACAGCCCGTCGGTGATCAAGTCCGGCACCAAGATCGGGCCGTCCGCTCCCGCGCCCTCGCATGACCCCACCCTGCTGCCGGCGATGGCCTCGCAGATGCGCATGCCGGTGTCGGTGCACAACCAGGAACAGATCGCGCGTGCCGAGCGCCAGCTCAACAGCATCGCCGACCGCCTGACCGCGGCGCTGGCGCCACTGATCGACCGCGGCATGATCAGCGTGCGCCGTACCGAACTGTGGATCGAAGTGGAGATCAACAGCGACATCCTGTTCCCGACCGGCTCGGCGGCGCTGGACGTGCATGCGCGCGACACCCTGGCCAGCCTGGCCGGCGTGCTGCGCGACGTGCCCAACAGCGTTCGCGTGGAAGGACACACCGACAACGTGCCGATCGCCACCGCCACCTTCCCGTCCAACTGGGAGCTGTCGGCCGGGCGCGCGGCCAGCGTGGTGCATCTGTTTGCCGACCAGGGGCTGCAGCCATCGCGGCTGGCGATGGTCGGCTACGGCCAGTTCCGCCCCCGCGAAGACAACGACAGCGCACAGGGCCGCAATCGCAACCGGCGGGTGATGGTCATCATCCTGGCCGACACCAGTCATTCGGTGGACCCGCTCGGCGAACGCCTGAATGCCGCCACCGGCGCTGCCCGCAGCGCCAGCGAACAGGCCGCCACCGCACCGGCCACCACCCCCACTTCCCCCATCGCACCGGTGCAGTTGCCACCGGTGCCGGCTGGCAGCCGTGTCGGCGCCGCCGTTCCCCCGGCAATGAAGGAGTAATCCGATGCGCATCTGGGCAGTCGCCAACCAGAAGGGCGGAGTCGGCAAGACCACCACCACCCTCGCCCTCGGTCGCGGCCTGGCCGCGCTCGGCCACCGCGTGCTGCTGATCGATCTCGATCCGCATGCCTCGCTGACCCGCGCCTTCGGCGTGCCGATCGAGCCGGCACCGGCCGGCGTGCTGGAGCTGTTCGGCGCACCGCCGGCCGACCTGTCCACGCTCAGCCATGCCAGCAACATCGGCGGACTCGATTACGTGTGCGCGCAGGCTTCGCTGGCTACGCTGGAACGACGCAGCGCCAACCAGCCTGGCCTCGGCCTGGCCCTGCAGAACGCGCTTGCCCGTCACCAGGGCCAGCACGACTACATCCTGCTGGACTGCGCACCGACCCTGGGCCTGCTGATGATCAATGCGCTGGCCGCGGCCGATCGCCTGATCATTCCCACCCAGGCCGAGCCGTTGGCCCTGCACGGCCTGGATGGCATGGTCCGCACCGGCGAGATGGTCGAGCGTTCGCGCCGCCGGCCGCTGCCGATCTCGATCCTGCCGACGCTGTTCGACCGCCGCACCCGCACCGGCAATGAATCGCTGCGCGCCATGCAGGACCGCCACGCAAGCCGCGTCTGGGAAGACGCGATTCCGATCGACACCCGCATCAGCAACGCGGCCGGCCTGACCCTGCCGAGCATCGGCGAGGACTACCCGGGACGCGGCCTGGCGGCCTATCGGCGTGCGTTGAACTGGATCCTCGGTGAGGACGCACGTGCCCTGGAGCAGGCGGCATGAACACCACCGGCATGCTGGACGACTATCTGGACGAGCTGCTCGGCGACATTGCCGTCGCACCGCTCGCCGCTGATGCCGCGCCACGCCCGACGAGCGCAGCAGCCGACGGCGAGCGCGAGCCGACCTGGGATGATCTGCCGGCCGAAGTGATCTACGAAACCGACGCCGTCGCAGTGGCCCCGGCCAACGACGATGCTTCGCTCGAAGCCGCATTCGACGCGGCTGCCACGCCTGCGGCCGACACCGGGCGCGAGCCGACCTGGGACGATCTGCCGGCCGAAGTGATCTACGAAACCGACACCGTCGCAACCGCTCCGGCCAATGATGATGCGGCGCTGGAAGCCGCCTTCGACGCCGTTGCCACGCCTGCGGCCGATACCGGGCGCGAGCCGACCTGGGAGGATCTGCCGGCGGAAGTGATCTACGAAACCGACGCCGTCGCAACCGCTCCGGCCAACGATGATGCGGCGCTGGAAGCCGCCTTCGACGCTGCTGCCGCACCTGCCGCCGACGCTGACCGCGAGCCCACCTGGGACGACCTGCCGGCCGAGGTCGTCCATGAAACCGCGCCCGTGGCCACTGCCGCTGTCGCACCGCCCGCGCCGGAACCCACCTGGGATGACCTGCCGGACGAAGTGATCTACGAAACCGACGCCGCCGACAGCTTGGCGCACACCGACAGCCCCGGATTGCAGGCCGCCTTCGAAGCCGCCGCCGACGGCGAGGTGGTTGCTGCCATCGCTGCGCCGGCCGTTGCCAAGGCCGCCGCGCGCCCCGCACCAGCACCGATGCCATCGATGACCCGCGCCGCCGTCGCACCGCCGCCACGTCTCGCGGTGGACACACCCTCCAGCAACCGCCCCGGTTCCTGGCAGGAGCTGCAGGCCCAGGCGCATCAGCCCGCCAGCAGCCCGCATCCGCAGAACCGCCGCGCCGGCGAACGCACATCACGTTGGCTGCGCCTGCGCTGTGGCACCCAGGCCTACGCGCTGGAACTGCTGAAGGTGCAGGAAGTGGTGCTGCCGGTGCCGTTGCTGCCACTGCGCGGCACTGCCCCGGAAATGCTCGGCATCATGAACCTGCGTGGCCAGGTGGTGCCGGTGATGGATCTCGGCCTGCACCTGGGTGCGGCCTCCGCCGAGGATGACGCGCAGACCCGCATCGTCGTGCTTGAGGAGAACGGCGAGACCCTGGGCCTGCGTGTGTCGGCCGTGGAGGACGTCGCCAACCTGACCGACTCGCAGATCGAGCCACCCGATACCGCCCGCATCTGCCAGATCTCCAATGAACTGTTCCGTGGCGTGGCCCGCATCAGCCAGCGGCCGATGATCCTGCTCGACGCCACGCAGCTGCTGGGGTGAATCCGTGCTCTGAATCGGCGCGCAGCGCCGATACCCCTAAAGAACCGCCCCACGGTGCCGTTATGAATGCTGGAACCGTTTGTCCGGAGCAACGATGAGCACTGTCGAACTGGGTGAGGATCTCGGCATCGAGAGCAGCACCGAGCTCAAGAACCGCCTTTCGCCCTTGGTGGCGGAAGCAGGCGAGCTGACCCTGGATGCAAGCCAGGTCGGCCGCATCCACACCGCCAGCATGCAGGTGCTGTGCGCCTTCGTGCAGGCCCGCCGCGAGGCAGGCCTGGGCACCGGCTTCCACGGTTGCACTGCAACCTTCCGTGACGCTGCACGCCTTTTGGGCGTCACCCAGGCCCTGGGCCTGGACGTACCCCATGACAACCTGAAATCTGTGGAGAACGCTGCATGAGCGCACGTATCTTGGTGGTGGACGATTCGGCGTCGATGCGCCAGATGGTTTCCTTCGCCCTCACCTCGGCCGGTTTTGCCGTCGAAGAAGCTGAAGACGGCGCGGTCGCGCTCGGACGTGCCAAGGGCCAGCGCTTCAATGCGGTGGTCACCGACGTCAACATGCCGAACATGGACGGCATCGCGCTGATCCGCGAACTGCGCCAGCTGCCGGACTACAAGTTCACGCCGATGCTGATGCTGACCACCGAGTCGGCAGCGGACAAGAAGTCCGAAGGCAAGGCCGCCGGTGCCACCGGCTGGCTGGTCAAGCCGTTCAATCCCGAACAGCTGGTCGCCACCGTGCAGAAAGTGCTGGGCTGATCGCCCCGCACTGCTCCCCCTCTTCGCTTCCGGATCGCCACTGCCATGAGCATGGACCTGCAACGCTTCCACGCCACCTTCTTCGAGGAGAGCCGCGAAGGCCTCGACGCCATGGAGGCTGGCCTGCTGGCCCTGGAATCGGGACAACAGGACCCGGAGATCATCAACTCGGTGTTCCGTGCCGCCCACTCCATCAAGGGTGGCGCAGGCACGTTCGGTTTCGATGCCATCGCCGGGCTGACCCATGTGCTGGAAACGCTGCTCGATGAGCTGCGGGCCGGCAAGCGCGCACTGGAAGGCAACGCCGTCGATGCGATGCTGTCGTCGGTAGACGTACTGCGCGCCCTGTTGCGCGAGGCCGAGCACGGCCAGCCCGCCGATCCTGCAGCGGTCGCTGCGGTGAAGGCACGCCTGGAAGCGGTGCTGTCCGGCCAGGCGCCCGCCGCCGCTGCACCCGCTGCCGCCAGCAAGATGGACGACACGCCGGAAGCCTGGCAGATCGGCTTCACCCCGGCGCCGTCACTGTTCATGAGTGGCAACGACCCGTTGCGCATCATCCGCGAACTGGAACACCTGGGTTCGCTGCAGGTGGCCGCGCGCATGGATCGCTTGCCTGGCTTCGCCCAGCTCGACCCGCTCGAAGCCCACCTTGCGTGGGACCTGGGCCTGGTCGGCAAGGTGCCGCGCAGCAAGATCGAAGACACCTTCGCCTGGGTACTGGACGACTGCGAACTGGACATCCGTCCGGCCGCACCGCCAAGCCTGGCCACCCAGGCACCGGCCGCCGCGCCGGTCGCTGCTCCTGCGCCCGCCGCTGCCGCACCGGCTGCAAATGCCGGCGGCAACCAGGAAGCGGAAACCTCCATCCGCGTCAGCGTCGACAAGGTCGATGCACTGATCAACCTGGTCGGCGAACTGGTCATCACCCAGGCCATGCTCAAGCAGGTCTCGCACGCGCTGGACCCGGTGCATGCCGAGAGCCTGTTCGCCGGCTTGGACCTGCTTGAACGCAATACCCGTGACCTGCAGGAGGCTGTGATCGGCGTGCGCATGCTGCCGGTCGACGCAGTGTTCCGCCGCTTCCCGCGCCTGGTCCGCGACCTGTCCGGCCGCCTGGGCAAGCACGTGCGCCTGCGCACCATCGGCGAAGGCACCGAGCTGGACAAGGGCCTGATCGAGAAGATCGCCGATCCGTTGGTGCATCTGGTCCGCAATTCCATCGACCACGGCCTGGAAATGCCGGACGTGCGTCGCGATGCCGGCAAGGACGAGACCGGCACGATCACCCTGGCGGCATCGCACCAGGGCGGCCACATCGTCATCGAAGTCAGCGACGACGGCCGCGGCCTGAACCGCGAGAAGATCCTGGCCAAGGCGCAGGAACGCGGTCTGGCCGTACCGGACAACCCCACCGACTCGCAGGTCTGGGACCTGATCTTCCAGCCCGGCTTCTCCACCGCCGATGCCGTCACCGACCTGTCCGGTCGTGGCGTGGGCATGGACGTGGTCCGCCGCAACATCCAGGCGCTCGGTGGTGAGGTGCAGATTGAAAGCGGCCTCGGCACCGGCACCCGTACGCTGATCCGGCTGCCGTTGACCTTGGCCATCCTCGACGGCATGACCGTGGCGGTGGCCGGCGAAACCCTGATCCTGCCGCTGGCCTACGTGCTTGAAGCACTGCAGCCGCAGCCTGACGACATCCGCAGCATGGCCGGCGAAGGCCGCGTGCTGCGCGTGCGTGGCGAATACCTGCCGATCCTGTCGCTGAGCGAGTACTACGGCTATGGCCAGCGTGCACCCGGCAGTGAATCGCTGGTGGTGGTGGTTGAAGGCGATGGCCAGAAGATCGCGCTGGAAGTGGACGAACTGGTCGGCCAGCAGCAGGTCGTGGTGAAGAACATCGAGAACAACTACCGCCGCATCGGCGGGGTCTCCGGTGCGACCATCCTCGGCGATGGCCGCGTCGCCCTGATCGTCGACATCGGCGGCCTGGTGCGTTCGCTGCGGGTGCCGCAGGCCGCCTGAGCTGTGCTACACGTTGTACCTGACCGCCGCCCTCCGGGGCGGCGGTTTTCGTTTGCGCGCGGGCGCAGGCAGCAATCGTACCCACGCGCAACGCGGCGGCGCCCGCAACTGTGAACTCCGTCGTCCTGCGTCGTGAACCTGATCGGGCGCATGGTTTCGCCTGAAACCACGCCGCCACGGCGAAAGCCCCGCCACTGCTCGCTTTCCGTTGGTTTCCCCTACGCCAGCGAATGTGACATCGGTCCATAAAGTACGGCGCAGCTGCGCCGCTATCTCGGGTTGACGGCAGTCACCGATCCTTCACCCGGCCCCACCGTTCCCTCCTGCAACGACCTTTTGCCCGCGGCGCCGCCGCCGGTATTCTGCCCACCTTGGAGCACCCTGCATGAAGTGGTTCCACGATCTGCCCATCGCCCGCAAGCTGGCTGTGGGATTCACCCTGACCACCCTGATGACCGTCGTGCTGGGTGCGTTCGCCCTGGTCCGCCTGTCAGAAGCCAACGCCAAGCTGACCTCGATGGCGACCAACGACATTCCATCGGTGCAGTACCTCGGTGAAGTGCGCTCGCAGCTGGGTGAGTTCCGCACCTATGAACTGGCCCAGATCAGCATGCTGGACCAGCCGGAGAAAGTGGCCGACTACAACAAGCGCATGAACGACACCGCTGCAGTGGTGCGCGAGCAGCTGGCGGCCTATGCCAAGCTGCCGTCCGGCGACAAGGAGCGCACGCTGTACCAGGCCGTGCAGGCCGACGTCGATGGCTACTTCGCCGCCAATACCAAGCTGCGCGAAGCGGCCACCGCCGGTGATGGCGAAGCGGCCCGGCAGATTTCCGATGAGCAGTCGCGCCCCCTGCGCCGCAAAGCCTTCGAAGACCTGAAGGCGCTGGGTGCGCTGCTGGGAACCCAGATGCAGGGCAAGATCGACGACGCCAACGCGACCCACCGCAACAGCATGCTGGCCATCATCGCCGCCATCGTGCTGCTGGTCGTGGTCGCCGCCACCCTGGCGGTGATCATCTCGCGCGCCGTGGTCGGCCCACTGGGCAAGGCAGTGCATGCCATCCAGGCCGTCGCCCGCGGCGATCTCAGCGTCACTACCCAGGCCACCGGCAAGGATGAGGCGGGTCGCATGTTGGCGGCCACCGCGGAGATGACCGCGATGCTGCGTCGCTTCTCCGAGCAGACCCAGCTGATGGCACAGATGCATGCCGGCCCCGATATCAGCCACCGCATTCCGGAAGACTTCCCGGGCGTCTATGGCCAGCTCGCCGGCGGCATCAACACGGTCATCTTCGAACACCTGGATGCGATCCGTGATGCCATCGATGTGCTCAACCAGTACGCCACCGGCAACCTCGCCCCCGATGCGCGCCGGTTGCCGGGCAGCCGCGCGATCCTGCACGAATCGATGGATGCGGCCAAGGCCAGCCTGCTGGCCATCAACACGCAGATCCAGCAGCTGGCATCGGCCGCCGCCGCCGGCGACTTCAGCCAGCGCGGCGATGCGCAGCGCTTCGATCACGATTTCCGCGTGATGATCGAGCAGCTCAACAGCATGATGGAGGTCGCCGACGGCAATCTTGGCCAGCTGTCGCAGCTGCTGCAGTCCATCGCCGCGGGCGACCTGACCGCACGCATGGACGGCCAGTTCCACGGCGTGTTCGCCCGCATGCGTGACGATGCCAACACCACCGTCGCCCAGTTGACCCAGATCGTCAGCCAGATCCAGGCCAGCACCTCGAGCATCACCCTGGCCTCGGGCGAAATCGCCTCCGGCAATAGTGACCTGTCGCGCCGTACCGAACAGCAGGCCGCCAATCTGGAAGAAACCGCCGCCTCGATGGAGGAACTGACCTCCACCGTGCGCCAGAACGCCGAACATGCGCGCCAGGCCAACCAGCTCGCCATCGGTGCGCACGGCGTGGCCTCGCAGGGCGGTGAAGTGGTCGGCCAGGTGGTCACCACCATGTCGGCCATCGAAGCCTCATCGAAGAAGATCGCCGAGATCATCTCGGTCATCGATGGCATTGCCTTCCAGACCAACATCCTGGCGCTCAATGCCGCAGTGGAAGCGGCCCGTGCCGGCGAACAGGGCCGTGGCTTCGCCGTGGTCGCCAGCGAAGTGCGTACCCTCGCCCAGCGCTCGGCTGCCGCCGCCAAGGAGATCAAGGGGCTGATCGACGAATCGGTCGGCAAGGTCGCCGAGGGTTCCAGCCTGGTCCACCAGGCCGGCAGCACCATGGGCGAGATCGTCGCCTCGGTGCAGCGCGTGACCGACATCATGGCCGAGATCTCCGCCGCCTCGCAGGAACAGTCGGCCGGCATCGAGCAGGTCAACCAGACCGTGGTGCAGATGGACGAAACCACCCAGCAGAACGCCGCGCTGGTGGAAGAAGCCACCGCTGCAGCACGGGCGATGGAAGACCAGGCCGCACAGCTGGGCGAGGCCGTCGCACGCTTCCGCCTGGCCGCACCGAGCGCGGGCAATGCGATACCGCGCGCAGCCATGGCCGTGGCCAGCAGTGCTCCGCGCAAGGCGGCGCCCGCATCCATCGCCGCACCGGCGCGCGTGCGCAAGCCCGTTGCGCAGCCGGCCCTCGCCGGTGACGGCGACTGGCAGGAGTTCTGATCGCAGCATCGGGGTGGCCGCGCGCCACCCCGTCAGCGGAAAGGCAGCGCCGGGCCATGCCCGGCCCGGGCACCACGCTTGCCCGACCGCCGCGGGCATGGCACAACGGAGCAAACGAGTGCGTTCGGTGCTACATAAATCCGCAACGCAGCCGATACCTCTTTCGAGCCACGCGCCCACACGCGTCGGCGCCCGCCCCTGACCACAGATTCCATGTCCGACGGCCACGACACTGCACTGCCCGAAGTCCATGCGGCCGACGCCGCGGATGATCGCTTTCTGGTCCGCAACCCCCGCCAGGTGCGGCAGCTGCTGCGTTCACTGATCGACCAGCGATCACTGATCAACGCCCATATCGACGGCCGCGATCGATCCTTCCCCACCGCCCTGCTTGAACTGGACGACGACGAGGATTTCCTGCTGCTCGATGGCAGCCCGCAGGAGGCTTCCAACCGCGCCGCCGAACAGTCCGACCACCTGCTCTGCTTCGCCCAGCTGGAACGGGTACTGGTGCGTTTCCGCCTGCATGACCTGCAGCGCGTGGACAACGAGGGCCATGTGGCGTTCCGTGCACCGCTGCCCGATGAACTGGTGCACCTGCAGCGGCGCGAACTGTACCGGCTGGAGACCCCCATCACCGACTCACCGCAATTGCTGCTGCCACCGGGCGAGGCCCGCGCCGAAGCCTTGTCGATGCGCGTGGTGGACATCAGTGGCGGCGGCCTGGCGGTAACCGTGCCCACCGACTGCGCCATCTTCAGCCTGCAGCAGCGCTACCGGGCGCAGCTGTCGATGCCCGATGGCCCTGACCTGCAGATCGAACTGGTGGTCTGCAACCTGCTGCCGCAACGCCTGCCCAACGGCACCGAGGTCAAGCGCGTCGGCATGCGCTTTGACGACCTGCCGCGCGGTGGCGACAGCGCCATCCAGCGCTACATCTTCCGCATCGACCGCCAGCGCAAGGCACGCCGCAACGGCGAGCTCTGACACCCCCACGGCGGGTGGTGCCGGCCGCTGGCCGGCAACCTCGAAACCGCGTGGATACCGGTGCCAGTAGATCCACGCCATGCGTGGATGCAGGAACCAGTAGATCCACGCCATGCGTGGATGCAGGAACTGCCGGCCAGCGGCCGGCACTACCAGATGCCTAAAGTCCCCCACCCAGGGGCCGATATCGAGCCTGACACCGGCACTTCCGGCAGAACCAGGACCCCTCGATGAACGACAAGAACAGCTCCGCCGCCGGCGCCGATGGCGAATTCCTCAGCTTCACCCTCGGTGCCGAGCACTACGGCGTGGACATCCTCAAGGTGCAGGAAATCCGCGGCTACGACGCCGTCACCCGCGTCCCCGATGCCCCGGACTACATCAAGGGCGTGATCAACCTGCGCGGCACCATCGTGCCGGTGATCGACCTGCGCCTGAAGCTGCGCCTGGAAGATGCCCGCTACGACGCCTTCACCGTGATGATCGTGCTCAACGTGGAAGACCGCGTGGTCGGCATCGTGGTCGACAGCGTCTCCGACGTGATCCCGCTGTCGGCCGAGCAGATCCGCCCGACCCCGGAATTCGGCGCGGCCGTCGACACCCGCTTCATCTCCGGCATCGGCACCCACGACGACCGCATGCTGATCCTGCTGGATATCGAAACGCTGCTGGACAGCGCCGACATGGGCCAGACCAACGTCGTCGAAGACGCTGCCGCCTGAGCAAACGGACCTTTTTCACGTTTCTGTTACGCAGCCCTTCAGTTCCCCTCATCCACGCCGATAGGGGGACAGAAGCCGGTCGCGCAGGAACGCGCCAAGGCCGGATCCACCATCACCATCCCCGGAGAATCACCCCGATGAAGTCCCTGCTTGCGTTCGTTTCGGCTGCCGTCCTGGCCACCACCGCTTCCTCCGCCTTCGCGCAGTCGGCCGAGATGATTCCGCCGGAGATGGCACCGCGCGCCGTCGGCAAGGACGGCATGGTCTGCGGCAAGGTCGAAAAGGCCCGCTTCGCAGAAGGTTCCGAAGGCCAGCCGACCTTCCTGTACATGGGCGGCGCCTTCCCGCGCCACACCTTCTCGGCACGCATCGCCGGCGAGAACCGCGGCAAGTTCTCCTTCCCGCTGGAAACCCTGGAAGGCAAGACCGTGTGCGTGATCGGCAAAATCCAGCGCGACGCCTCGCGCGCGGAAATCGAAGTCAGCTCGCCGTCCAGCCTGAAGCTGGCCAACATCAAGTAATCCGCTGTCCGTCAGACCGCGCCGGCCAGCGTGCCGGCGTGGCTGTTGCAACCGGGCCCCGCGCCCGGCCGCGTCTGCCTTAGGAGATCGCAACGCCCATGCCGTGGATCAACAACCTGAAACTGATGCCGAAGCTCATGCTGACCTTCGGTGTCCTCTTGCTGGTGATGCTGCTGCAGGGCATCGTCGCCTACCGTGGCCTGCATTCGCTGAACAACGTGACCACCGAGCTGGCTGGTTCACGCATGGAGAGCATCCGCATGGCCGGCGAGATGCGCGGCATGCTCGGCGAGTACCGCAACAGCGCCTACCAGCAGCTGATCCGCGCCAGCGACGACGTCAAGGCCGACGCCCGCAAGCAGGCCGTCGAACTGCGCACCAGCATGGACAAGTCGATCAAGGACTATCCGAAGCTGGTCGACAACGCACAGCAGAAGAAGCTGTTCGACACCTTCGCCAAGGACTGGAAGGACGCGCTGGCCTCCTATGACAGCGTCACCGAAATGCTGGAGCTGGACCTGCCCGACGATGCGATCGACACCTTCGTCGGCGAGACCCGCACCAAACACCGCAAGGCCGGCGCCGCGCTTGAAGCGCTGATCGCCGAAGACAACCGCCTCGCCCGCGCCTCGCGCGACGAAGCCGCCTCCACCTACTCCGCCTCGGCCGTGCTGACCGTCATCGCCCTGCTCGGCGGCGCCGCGCTCGGCCTGGTGCTGGTGTGGCTGTTCGCCCGTGCCCTGGTCGGCAGCGTGCGTGGCGCCGTCTCGGTGGCCAACGACGTCGCCGGTGGCAAGCTCGATGGTCACATCGATGTCAGCCGCCAGGACGAAGTGGGCGAACTGATGCAGGCCATGCAGCGCATGCAGCGCGACCTGCGCGAGCGCACCGAAACCGACCAGGCCATCGCCCGCGAGAACCTGCGCATCCGCACCGCGCTGGATTACAGCTCGACCGGCGTCTACCTGACCGACCCCAACAACACCATCGTCTACAGCAACCGCGCCCTGCAGCAGACCCTGGCCCAGTACCAGGACGAGCTGCGCCGCGACCTGCCCGACTTCGACGTCCACGCCTCGCTGGTCGGCAAGCCGGTCACCGTGCTTGAACACCGCGGCGAGATGGACAACACCCTGCTGGCCAACCTCAAGCAGCATGGCGTTGCCCGCCGCCCGATGCAGTACGGCGATGCCCAGTTCGCCCAGGTCGTGTCGACCATCCGCAACGAAGACGGCGACACCGTCGGCTACGTAGTGGAATGGCGCGACCGCACCCAGGAAGCGCAGGTCGAGGCGGAAGTGGCACGGGTGATCGCCCAGGCCGCTGCCGGCGACCTGTCCGGCCGCATCGATGCCAACGACAAGGAAGGCTTCTTCCTGCAGCTGGCCCAGCAGATCAACGGTCTGCTGGACGCCAACTCGGGCAGCATCGAACAGATCTCCGGCCTGCTCGCCGCACTGTCGCAGGGCGACCTGACCGTGCGCATGCATGGCGACTACCAGGGCGTGTTCGCCCGCATGCGCGACGATGCCAATGCCACCGCCGCGCAGCTGAGCGAGATCGTCACCCGCATCAAGCAGTCCAGCCGTGCGATCAGCTCGGCCGCAGGTGAAATCGCCTCCGGCAACAGCGACCTGTCGCGCCGCACCGAACAGCAGGCCGCGAACCTGGAAGAAACCGCCGCCTCGATGGAAGAACTGACCTCCACCGTGCGCCAGAACGCCGAGCACGCCCGCCAGGCCAACCAGCTCGCCATCGGCGCGCACGGCGTGGCATCGCAGGGCGGCGAAGTGGTCGGCCAGGTGGTCACCACCATGTCGGCCATCCAGGCCTCGTCGAAGAAGATCGCGGAAATCATCTCGGTCATCGACGGCATTGCCTTCCAGACCAACATCCTGGCGCTGAACGCCGCAGTGGAAGCGGCCCGTGCCGGCGAACAGGGCCGTGGTTTCGCCGTGGTCGCCAGCGAAGTCCGTACCCTCGCCCAGCGCTCGGCCGCCGCCGCCAAGGAAATCAAGGGCCTGATCGACGACTCGGTCGGCAAGGTCAACGACGGCTCGGCACTGGTGCACAAGGCCGGCGCCACCATGGGCGAAATTGTTGCCTCGGTGCAGCGCGTCACTGACATCATGTCCGAGATCTCTGCTGCCTCGCAGGAGCAGAGCGCCGGCATCGAACAGGTCAACCAGACCGTGGTGCAGATGGACGAAACCACCCAGCAGAACGCCGCGCTGGTGGAAGAAGCCACCGCCGCCGCACGTGCGATGGAAGAACAGGCGGGCCACCTCAGCGAGGCGGTCTCGATCTTCGTGGTCGACGAAGCCGAAGCCGTGGTCGCCACGCGCGCACCGGCACCGCGCGCGTCGGCACCGGCAGCCCCGGCTCCGGCAGCGGCGGCACCGCCGGCCCGCCGCAGCACCGGCGGCCGATCCATGGCCACCGAACTGGCTGATGGAGACTGGCAGGAATTCTGATTCCCGCCTGACCTGAGGCACGAAAACGCCCCGGCCCTGCGCTGGGGCGTTTTTTTTGCGGCCTCGCCAGGTGTTGTCCAGCCAACGGCGCAGTGCTTCCGGGGTCAGATCCGTTTTCCGCAGGAAAACGGATCTGACCCCTCTTTCCAATTGGAAACTCAACGCACTTGCCGTCCGACACCGGGATGCTAGATGAGTCGTGCGGGGATGGGCTGGCGGGACCGTTGGCGCCATGGATGGCGCCATCGAGCCCCCATGGACGGGTTTACGGCGTGTCCCGCCAGCCCATCACCGCACGGCTCCCCCTCAACATTGCAGGGCCGACCATCCGCTGTTGCTGTTGCTGTTGCTGTCGCTCCAAAAGCCTGCCGCCGGCAGCGCCGCAGCCGCCGCTGCAAACGAACCTGAATACGTTCGAACAGCCCACCTCAATCCCCCGCCCCCGCGGCCGATAACGGTCATGTCACCGCTGCTCCCGATCAGCACCGGCGCCTCCACCCACCACCACCCGGGTACTGCTCGATGAATCTCCTGCATCGCTGGCAACACTACTTCAGCAATCTCTCCGTCCGACGCAAGCTCAATCTGCTCACGCTGCTGATCGCACTCGGCGTGATCGCGCTCTCGGTGATCGCTGCCCGCATGCAGTACCTGGACCTCAATGAAACCCGCAAGTCGTCGTTGAAGACCCAGGTTGAACTGACCTACGGCATCCTCGACCACTACCACGGGCTGGCCGCCAGCGGCGAACTCACCGAGCCCGCCGCCCGCCAGGCCGCGCTCGATGCGCTGGCGCGCATGCGCGCCGACAGCGATACGTATTACTACAGCGTCTACGACACGAACTACCGCGTGCTGATGCATCCGTTCCGCAAGGACCTGATCGGCAAGGACATGAAGGACTTCCGCTCCGAGGACGGCGTGCAGCTGTTCCACGACCTGGTGGAAGTGGCTCGCAAGGGCGGCGGGGTGGTCTCCTACAAGTGGGCCAAGGCCAACAGCGAAGGCCTGTACGACAAGGCGTCCTACGCCGGCCTGTTCAAGCCCTGGAACTGGGTGGTCAGCAGCGGCGTATACATGGATGACGTGCAGCAGCAGGCACTGGTCTTCACCGCCATCATGACCCTGTCCGGCGGCGTACTGGTGCTGATCGTGCTGGCATTGAGCTGGGTCATCGGCAACCGCATCGCACGCCCGCTGAAGCAGGCCACCGCCGTGGCCGAAGGCATTGCCGGCGGCAAGCTGGACAGCCACATCGGCCCGCAGCCGCATGACGAAACCGGCCGCCTGCTCGAAGCCATGTCGCGCATGCAGCAGCAGCTGCACGCGGTCATCAGCGGCCAGCGCGAGATGGCGCGCCGCCACGATGGCGGTGAACTCAGCTACCGCATCGACGCCAGCAGCTTCCCCGGCGAATACGGACTGATGGTGCAGGAAACCAACGTCCTGGTCGGCAGCCACGTGCAGACCCTGCACGATGTACTGAACGTCGTGCAGCAGTACGCCGTGGGCGACCTCAGCAGCGACATCGCGCGCTATCCGGGCGAAAAGGCGGCGATGACCACCACCGTCGACACGGTCAAGGCCAACCTCGGCCGCATCAACGCCGAGATCAAGCAACTGGCCAGTGCCGCCGCCGCTGGCGACTTCAGCCAGCGCGGCGATGCACAGCGCTTCGATCACGATTTCCGCACCATGCTGGAAAACCTCAATGCCATGATGGCAGTCAGCGATGACAACCTCGGCAAGCTCTCGCAGCTGCTGTCGTCCATTGCCGACGGCGACCTGACGGCACGCATGCACGGTGACTACCAGGGCGTGTTCGCCCGCATGCGCGACGATGCAAACGCCACGGTCAGCCAGCTGACCCAGATCGTCGGCCAGATCCAGGCCAGTGCCTCCAGCATCACCCTGTCGGCCGGCGAAATCGCGTCGGGCAACAGCGACCTGTCGCGCCGTACCGAGCAGCAGGCGGCCAACCTGGAAGAAACCGCCGCCTCGATGGAGGAACTGACCTCCACCGTGCGCCAGAACGCCGAACACGCGCGCCAGGCCAACCAGCTCGCCATCGGCGCGCACGGCGTGGCCTCGCAGGGTGGCAGCGTGGTCGGCCAGGTGGTCACCACCATGTCGGCCATCGAAGCATCCTCGAAGAAGATCGCCGAGATCATCTCGGTCATCGATGGCATCGCCTTCCAGACCAACATCCTGGCGCTGAACGCCGCGGTCGAAGCGGCCCGTGCCGGCGAACAGGGCCGTGGCTTTGCCGTGGTCGCCAGCGAAGTGCGTACCCTCGCCCAGCGCTCGGCCGCCGCCGCCAAGGAGATCAAGGGGCTGATCGACGACTCGGTCGGCAAGGTCGCCGAGGGTTCCAGCCTGGTCCACCAGGCCGGCAGCACCATGGGCGAGATCGTCGCGTCGGTGCAGCGCGTGACCGACATCATGGCCGAGATCTCCGCCGCCTCGCAGGAGCAGTCCGCCGGCATCGAGCAGGTCAACCAGACCGTGGTGCAGATGGACGAAACCACCCAGCAGAACGCCGCGCTGGTGGAAGAAGCCACCGCCGCCGCGCGGGCGATGGAAGACCAGGCCGCACAGCTGGCCGACGCCGTGGCGATCTTCCGCCTCGACAACCAGGTCGCTGTCGCAGTGAAGGCGGTGACCGCCAAGGTCGCGCCGAAGGCTGCCAGCCCTGCGCCTTCGCGACCGTTGTCGACGCCCGCACCGATCCGCCGTACCCACTCCAGCACCGTCGTCTCCAACGACGGCGACTGGCAGGAATTCTGATCCTCGCGGCGGCTCCGGCCGCCGCCCCGCCGATGGACACGTCACCCGTGCAGAGCCCTACCCCCATCGTCAGCGGTACGCGCGAATTCGAATTCGCCGACCGTGATTTCCGCCGCGTCTGCGACCTGATCTACCAGCGCGTGGGCATCGCCCTCGCCCCGGCCAAGCGCGACATGGTGTACGGACGCCTGTCGCGCCGGCTGCGCACGCTGGGCATGCGCAGCTTCCAGCAGTACCTGGACCACCTGGAACAGGGTGATGGTGACGAGTGGCAGGCATTCACCAATGCGCTGACCACCAACCTCACTGCGTTCTTCCGCGAGCCGCACCATTTCGACAAGCTGCGCGAAGAGCTGCAGCAGCGCAACGGGCGCGGTCCGCTGCTGTTGTGGTCGTGCGCCGCCTCCACCGGCGAAGAGCCCTACTCGATGGCGATCACCGCCTGCGAAGCGTTCGGCACCCTGAAGCCGCCGGTACGCATCGTCGCCACCGACGTCGACACCCAGGTGCTGGCCACCGCCGGGCGCGGCGTCTACAACATCGACCGTGTCGCCGGCCTCGATCCGGACCTGCGTCGCCGCTATTTCCAGCGTGGCAGTGGTCCCAACGAAGGCCAGTGCCGCGTGCTGCCGGCGCTGCGCGAACTGATCGAATTCCGCCCGTTGAACCTGCTGGCACCGCGTTACGACGTCGGCGGCCCGTTCGATGCGCTGTTCTGCCGCAACGTGATGATCTACTTCGACAAGCCGACCCAGCGCGCGATTCTTGGCCGCCTGGTCAACCACCTGGCCGACGACGGCCTGCTCTATACCGGCCATTCGGAGAACTATCTGCACGCGGCCGATCTGATCCAGCCCTGCGGCCGTACCCTGTACCGTCGTGCGGCAAAGGCCGGCGCATGAACGCATCACTGCGTACCGACGATGTGATGCGCTACCAGGACGCACGCTTCAAGACCATCGCCGCCAAGCTGCTGCCAACCCAGTACCTGGTGGTGGATGACACCACCGCGCTGACCACTACACTCGGCTCCTGCGTGGCCGCTTGCCTGCGCGACCCGGTACTGAAGATCGGCGGCATGAACCACTTCCTGCTGCCCGAAGGCAACGCCGGCGACGGCGCGCCCGCACGTTATGGCAGCTATGCGATGGAACTGCTGATCAACGACATGCTCAAGCGCGGCGCCCACCGCAAGCGCATCGAGGCGAAGGTGTTCGGCGGCGCCAACGTGCTGAAGGGCTTCACCAGCAATCCGGTAGGCACCCGCAACGCCGAATTCGTGCGCCAGTACCTGCAGGCCGAACATATCCCGATCCTCGCCGAGGACCTGTGCGGCATCCATCCGCGCAAGATCTGGTTCTTCGCCGATACCGGCCGCGTGGTGGTGCAGCGCCTGCCACACGCCCACGAAGCCGAAGTCGCCGCGACCGAATCGGCCGTGCGCGCACGCCTGTCCAAGGCCCCGGTCACCGGTGGCGTGGAGCTGTTCGAATGACCCTGACCGGCAACGCCCCCTGCCGGGTCCTGATCGTCGACGACTCCGCCGTCGTCCGGCAGATGCTTACCGAGATCCTGTCCAGCGATCCGGCCATCGACGTGGTCGGCACCGCCGCCGACCCGCTGCTGGCCCGCGAGAAGATCAAGCGCCTGGCCCCGGACGTGATCACCCTGGACGTGGAAATGCCACGCATGGATGGCCTGGCGTTCCTGGAAAACCTGATGCGCCTGCACCCGCTGCCGGTGGTGATGATCTCTTCCCTGACCGAACGCGGCGCCGATACCACCCTGCAGGCACTGGGCCTGGGCGCGGTGGACTTCGTATCCAAGCCCAAGCTCGACGTGGCCCGCGGCCTGCAGGGCTATGCCGATGAAATCATCGCCAAAGTGAAGATGGCGGCGCGCTCGCGGGTGCGCCCGCTGGTACGCGTGGCCACGCCGAAACTCACTCTGGACGCAGCACCTGCCGCGCGCCCGGCAGCAACGCAGTTCCGCACCACCGATCGCCTGATCGCCATCGGCTCGTCGGCTGGCGGTACCGAAGCATTGCGCGTGGTGCTGGAAGGCATGCCCGCCGACGGTCCGGCCGTGGTGATGACCCAGCACCTGCCCGCCAGCTTCAGCACCGCCTTCGCCGAACGACTGGACCGTCACTCGGCAATGGCCGTGCGCGAAGCCAGCGACGGTGAAGCGGTGCTGCCCGGCCACGCCTACCTGCCTCCGGGCGGCAAGCACCTGCGGATCATCCGCGACGGTGCGCGCTGGCGCTGCCGTGTCGACGATGGTCCTGCGGTGAACCGGCACAAGCCGGCGGTGGACGTGCTGTTCCGCTCGGTGGCACAGAGCGCGGGCGGCAACGCCATCGGCGCGATCCTCACCGGCATGGGCGACGACGGCGCACGCGGCCTGCTGGAAATGCGCCAGGCCGGCGCGCCCACACTGGTGCAGGACGAGGCGACCAGCGTGGTCTGGGGCATGCCCGGTGCAGCCTTCAAGCTCGGCGCGGCCGAGGAACAGGTGCCGCTGGAGCGCATTGCCGAACGGTTGCTGGCGCTGGCGCGCGGCTGATCGACCACAGCGCCGCAGCGCTTCATCCCGTCTTTCAAACGCCGGCCCCGGAGGGGCCAGCTGTTTCGTTCTTCAAGGAGCTTCACCATGGCCCAGCGCCGCTTCCCCACCCGAACCTCGCTGCTGACTGCCGCGCTACTGGCCCCGCTGGCGGCCACGTCTGCCGCACAATCAGCACCGCCGCACACAACACCCGTCGCTGCCACCGCCACCGCTACCACCACCGACCACCCTGCCCCCTGGACTGATCGCGTACAGATCCAGAGCGGTCCGGCCGGCGCGCTGAAGCGTATGCACGCACCCGACGTGGCGCTGCGCATCGTCACTCCCGATGACAGCGAGGCGCTCACGCCTAAGGGGCTCGCGCTTCTCTTCAGCGGCAACGAGCCGGACTACTTCCAGCGTAACAACCTGCCCGGCAGCATCATCGAAGGACAAGCCAGTCCCGCCATCACGCTGATGCCAAACGTGGCCAAGGCGCTGGTGGGCGGCTACTTCCGCTATGCACCCGACGCGCTGCCCGCGCAGACCAGTACCCTGCGCTTCAGTGCAGACACGTGGGCACTGGTGCACCAGGGCAACACGCGCAAGGATCCCCTCTACCGCCTCAACCACTCCAGCACCATCCAGCAGCGCCGCGCCGATGGCAGCCTGGCCGAGATCATCAGCTGCAACGACAGTGATGACCGGGCGACCCTGGGCGCGTGGCAGGCCGATGATTACGCGCGGCTCAAGGGGGCCGCGCAGATGATCACGATGAAATGCATCGAGAAGCTGGTCAAGAGGATCCCCGCGATGTATCCGCGCCCGTTGGCCGCTGAAGATGTCAGCGCCTACGCTGACGGCGCCGCTCCCCCGGCACGGGTGCGCGTCTACGCAGCCTTGGGGCGCACCACCACCCTGTACACCGATGCCGCCTGCCGCGAGGATTACCGCGACAGGATCGACGTCAAGTACAACAACGCCGGCGACAAAGGCGTGCTCGGCATCCCCGTCACGGAAACCCTGCGCAGCAAAGAGAACGAGCGGTTTTCCACGCTCAGCTACCAGGAATACGAAGTACCCGGTGGCAAGCCGCTGATCTTCGAGGCACGTTTCGACGCAAGCAGTCGCGTGTACTGCGACGGCAAGCTGTCGGGCCAGTTCGTGGCCGGGCCCGGCCAGGATTACGAAGTGGAATTTGAAGTGGCCGACAAGATCTGTCGGCTGCATATCCGCCAAGTGCATGCCGACGGCAGCATGACACCGCAGCAGTCACGGGCCACCCCCACGATCTGTGAGGGCACCCGCGCGCCGGTCCGCATCGAGCCACGCCAGGACATGCAGGTGCTGCTGTTCAGCCCCGGCGAGCTGCAGATCCAGGATGCCAACCAGAGCAGCGCGCCGAAGCAGCTGAGTGACGATACGGGCAGCAGCGAGGCACTGCAGCAGATGCTGCAGCAGGCCAGTAGCAAGCCCGGCACGCGCCTGTGCGTGGTGGTACCGGCCGCGGATTACAGCAGCGTCCTGCACGATGCCGTGCGCGAACGCGTGCTGGATGCGCCGCAGGTGTTGCCCAGTCTGTGGGAGGAGACGTCCACGGTGAACCAGCGCCGCAATGCCGCCGCCGATGCTCCGGTCGACATCGCCGCCGCGGTCACCCGCTGCAAGGCGTTCCCGATCAAGGAATTCGCGGCGCAGTGAGTTGCAGCGCGCGCACCCATCACGTTTCCCCAAGGAGTACCACCGTGGCATTACGCCCAGCCTGCCTCACCGCCGCGATCGCGGCCAGCCTGCTGCTGGCTCCGTCGGCCTACGCCGTCGACGAAGCACCCACGCCTGTCGCCGCCTCTGCGGTCACGTCCGGGGCATCACCCGATCCGGCAACGGACGCCACGCCCGTAACCGATATAGCCGAGGCCGCACCGGCAGCTGCGGCCGTCGCCGGACCAGCCGTCGGGGACGTCACAGTGGCTGTGGCACCCGCACTGGATCTCAGCAGCCTGCAACGGGTAAAGGTCACTTCCGGCCTGGGCGTCGGGCCCAACGGCAATCGCGTGGGCGACCATGTGCTGCGCCTGGTGATGCGCGGTGACACCGCCGCGGTCACCGCAGCCAAGGTCGGTCTGTCTGCCTTGGCGTTCGTCACCGGCGTCGGTGATATCGGCACCAGCAACAGCTTCAGCAAGAACAACGTGCGCGGCGAGGACATCCAGTCCGTTCCCAGCCCGGCCTTCGGCGCGTTGCCCGGCATGATCCGCGAGCAGCTGGCGCTCTATTTCACGGCCCATCCCGGCGCCATTCCCAGTGACGAGCGCACCGTGGAAGCCAGCGCCGGCCAGTGGTCCCTGGTGTACCAGAAGCTCAGCGACGCAGAGACCCCGTATGAGCTGCGCCACGATGTAACCATCGGCTTCCCGCTGGTGCGCAAGCTGTTCCGCAGCGCCAGTGGCGGCCAGGGCGTGCACTGCCAGGACGAAGCGCGGGTTGCTCCGCTTCAGGAATGGCAGGCTGACGACTACGCCAAGGCGAAAGCTGCATCGCGTGAGTTCGCCGAAGCCTGCATCGTCCGCTTCGTCGCCGAGCTGCCGCGCCTGTTCCCCGACCACGGTGCGTTGCCGGAAACGGCCGCGGAACCGGAGCTGCCGATGGACACGCCAGCGGTGACCGAGGAAGCGGCCGCCGCCGCCCAGGCCTGACCCCGGACGGACCTGAATCGCGACTAGTGCCGGCCGCTGGCCGGCAGCGCTCTTGACCTCGCACGGCTGCCGGCCAGCGGCCGGCACTACCAGGCATCATCGGCACCACAAAAAACCCCCGGCTCTCACCGGGGGTTCTTCGTTTCAACGGGCTGCCGGCCAGCGGCCGGCACTACCCTCAGGCAGCGACCGTGTTGGCCACGTCCTGGTATTCCTCGATCTGGTCGAAGTTCATGTAACGGTAGATCTCGCTGCCGCTGGCGGCAATCACACCGATATCGGCCATGTACTCTTCCTTGGTCGGGATGCGGCCCAGGCGCGAGCAGATTGCCGCCAGTTCCGCCGAACCCAGGTACACGTTGGTGTTGCGACCCAGGCGGTTCGGGAAGTTGCGGGTCGAGGTCGACATCGCGGTGGAGCCTTCGCGGATCTGCGCCTGGTTGCCCATGCACAGCGAGCAGCCCGGCATTTCCATGCGTGCGCCGGTCGCGCCGAAGGTGCCGTACACGCCTTCCTTGGTCAGCTCGGACGCATCCATCTTGGTCGGCGGGGCCACCCACAGGCGGGTCGGCAGGTCACGCTTGCCTTCCAGCAGCTTCGCAGCCGCACGGAAGTGACCGATGTTGGTCATGCACGAACCGATGAACACTTCGTCGATCTTGGCGCCAGCGACTTCGGACAGGGTCTTCACGTCGTCCGGGTCGTTCGGGCAGGCCACGATCGGCTCGTGGATGTCGGCCAGGTCGATCTCGATGACGGCAGCGTACTCGGCGTCGGCATCCGGCTCCAGCAGCTCCGGGTTGGCCAGCCACGCTTCCATCTTCTCGATACGGCGCTGCAGCGAGCGCGGATCCTGGTAACCCTCGGCAATCATCCACTTCAGCAGCGTGATGTTGCTGGTGAGGTACTCGATGATCGGCTCCTTGTTCAGGCGCACCGAGCAGCCGGCCGCCGAACGCTCGGCCGAGGCATCGGACAGTTCGAAGGCCTGTTCGACCTTCAGTTCCGGCAGGCCTTCGATTTCCAGGATGCGGCCGGAGAAGATGTTCTTCTTGCCAGCCTTGGCCACGGTCAGCAGGCCCGACTTGATCGCGTACAGCGGGATCGCGTTGACCAGGTCACGCAGGGTCACGCCCGGCTGCATCTTGCCTTTGAAGCGCACCAGCACCGACTCCGGCATGTCCAGCGGCATCACGCCGGTGGCAGCGGCAAAGGCGACCAGGCCCGAACCGGCCGGGAACGAAATGCCCACCGGGAAACGGGTGTGCGAGTCGCCACCGGTGCCGACGGTGTCCGGCAGCAGCATGCGGTTGAGCCAGCTGTGGATCACGCCATCGCCCGGACGCAGCGAGACGCCGCCGCGGGTGGAGATGAATTCCGGCAGGGTGTGGTGGGTCTTGACGTCCACCGGCTTCGGGTAAGCCGCGGTGTGGCAGAACGACTGCATCACCAGGTCGGCCGAGAAGCCCAGGCAGGCCAGGTCCTTCAGCTCGTCGCGGGTCATCGGGCCGGTGGTGTCCTGCGAGCCCACCGAGGTCATCTTCGGTTCGCAGTAGGTGCCCGGGCGCATGCCCTGGCCTTCCGGCAGGCCACAGGCGCGGCCGACCATCTTCTGTGCCAGCGAGAAGCCCTTGCCGGTGTCGGCCGGCTGCACCGGCAGGCGGAACAGGTCGGTCGGGGCCAGGCCCAGCGCTTCACGCGCCTTGCCGGTCAGGCCACGGCCGATGATCAGCGGAATGCGGCCACCGGCGCGCACTTCGTCGAACAGCACTTCGGACTTGACCTGGAACTCGGCGATCACTTCGCCGTTCTTCAGCGCCTTGCCATCGTACGGGCGCAGCTCGACCACATCGCCGTGCTCCATCTTCGACACGTCCAGCTCGATCGGCAGCGCGCCGGCATCTTCCATGGTGTTGTAGAAGATCGGGGCGATCTTCGAACCCAGGCAGACGCCACCGGCGCGCTTGTTCGGGATGTACGGAATGTCATCGCCGGTCCACCACAGCACGCTGTTGGTGGCCGACTTGCGCGAGGAACCGGTGCCGACCACGTCGCCGACATAGGCGACCAGATGGCCCTTGTCCTTCAGCGACAGGATCTGCTGGATCGGGCCGCGCTTGCCGTCTTCTTCCGGAGTGAACGCGGCGTCGTCACGCTTGTTCTTCAGCATCGCCAGGGCGTGCATCGGAATGTCCGGGCGGGTGGTCGCGTCCGGTGCCGGCGACAGGTCGTCGGTGTTGGTTTCGCCCGGCACCTTGAATACGGTGACGGTCAGGCTCTGCGGCACTTCCGGGTTGCTGGTGAACCACTCGGCATCGGCCCAGCTCTGCATCACGGCCTGGGCGTTGGCGTTGCCCGCCTTGGCCTTTTCCTGCACGTCGTGGAAGGCATCGAACACCAGCAGGGTCTTCTTCAGCGCGTCGGCAGCGATGGCGCCAACGCTGGCATCGTCCAGCAGCTGCACCAGCGGCGCGACGTTGTAACCGCCCAGCATGGTGCCCAGCAGTTCGGTGGCGCGCTCGCGGCTGATCAGCGGGTTCTGCTCGCTGCCCAGTGCGATCGCGGCCAGGTACGAGGCCTTGACCTTGGCAGCGTCATCGACGCCGGCCGGCACGCGGTGGGTCAGCAGGTCGAGCAGGAACTCGGCCTCGCCCTGCGGCGGGTTCTTCAGCAGTTCGATGACATCGGCCGTCTGCTGCGCGGTCAGCGGCAGGGGCGGGATGCCAAGCGCAGCGCGCTCGGCGACGTGGTGGCGGTAGGCTTCCAACATGACAACTCCCGGGTAATGCGTGAGGTGAATAAAAAGTGGGCTCAGGCTTGCGGCACGATCAGCTTCAGGCCCTTGAAGTAGTCGCGATAAAACGTGTCGTTCCAGGTAATCAGGCCATCGCACTGCAGCAGGGCGTGCGCGCCGATCATGAATTCGTCCAGGCCACGGCGCTGGCTGCCGCCGCGCTGGCGATGGCGGCGATGCATCTCACCCGCGCGCAGTGCCGATTTGGCTTCCAGCGCGTTGAAGTGCACGCCCATTTCTTCCAGCGCTTCCAGCACCTCGGCACCGCCGCGCAGGGCGGCGCAGATCTCGGCCAGGGTCGCGCCGCAGACCACCACGCGGCCACCGACCAGGCTCTGCCGCAGGCAGGCTTCCACCGCATCGGCCTGCGGGCCGTTGCTGAGCAGTTCGACCAGTACCGGTGAATCGACGGCGATCATCACCGCTTACTCCTCGTCGCGCAGGTCGCGCACGGCCGCGTCGGCCGATTCGAAGCCGTCCAGCGAGAACTTTCCGCGGGCGCGGGAGATCGCATCGTCCACGCTCTTGCGCAGGATGATCCGGCTGCCTTCCAGCTCCACCTTCAGCAAGGTGCCCTTGGTCAGGCCCAGCGCATCGCGCACTGCCTTGGGCAGGGTGATCTGTCCGCGTTCAGCAACGGTGGCTTCCATGGGGTACGCCTCAAAAAGTATGCATGAATTATACATACCCGTCGCATCCGGAACAAACCTCCCGATATGTGACCCTGATCCCGCGTCAGTCGCAGCCGGGGGTTAGACTCGCCCAGCAGCCCTGCTGCGCCCCGGCTGGACGCCCCGGCGTTCCAACCGCACCTATCCGCTCCATAAATAAGGAAGTTTCATGCGCGCGCTCGCCCTTGCCCTGGTCCTCGCAGCCCCGCTGGCCGTTTCGACGACCTCCGCCCATGCCAACCCGTTCGGCGCCTACACCACCGGCATCGAGATCACCCAGCAGCAGATGGACACCCTGGAAGTGGGCAAGACCACCCAGGACAACATCCGTGAGAAATTCGGCGCCCCCGGCCGCCGCGAACAGCTGGGCGACACCCAGGTCTGGTACTACGACTTCGTGAAGATCAAGAGCTTCGGCAAGAACATCCAGGAAGCGACCGTACTGGAGTTCAACAAGCAGGGCGTGCTGACGGCCAAGTCCAAGAGCAACGCTGTCGGCAAGACCGGCAATCCGCTGATCGATGCCGCCAACGGCAAGTAAGTCCTGCAGCCGATGCATTCCTGGACGGGGCGCCCATGAGCGCCCCGTCTGCGTGCGGGCCGGCGCAAAAACGATGCACACGCTGACACGAAGGCTACACACACCGCTGTAACCTTGCGTTCCAAGCCTGCCGGGTCATTGCCGGGCACTGGATCGCCGATACTGGGCAGGATCCGGGGCCGGAGTGCCACCGGCAAACGCAAGCAGGCCCGCCCATGCGGGCCACTGCAAGCCATCCGCAAGAGGAGTCATCCCGCATGAGCGATTCGTTCTCCACCCGCAGCCAGCTGGACGTCGGCGGCAAGACCTACGACTACTTCAGCCTGCCCAAGCTGGGCCAGCGCTTCGACATCTCCCACCTGCCCTACTCGATGAAGATCCTGCTGGAGAACCTGCTCCGGCACGAGGATGGCGGCGTCACCGTCGGCAAGGATCACATCGAGGCCGTCGCCCGCTGGCAGCCCAGCGCCGAACCGGATACCGAAATCGCCTTCATGCCCGCTCGCGTGGTCCTGCAGGACTTCACCGGCGTGCCCTGCGTGGTCGACCTGGCCGCGATGCGCGATGCGGTGGTCAAGCTCGGCGGCCGCCCCGAACAGATCAATCCGCTGATTCCCTCCGAACTGGTCATCGACCACTCGGTGCAGGTGGATGTGTTCGGCAAGCCCGACGCACTGGACCTCAACGGCAAGATTGAATTCCAGCGCAACCAGGAACGCTACGGCTTCCTGCGCTGGGGCCAGAAGGCCTTCGACAACTTCAAGGTGGTGCCGCCCAACACCGGCATCGTCCACCAGGTGAACCTGGAAAACCTGGCCCGCGTGGTGATGACCGCGGACAAGGACGGCAAGGCCGTTGCGTATCCGGATACCGTGTTCGGTACCGACAGCCACACCACGATGATCAACGGCATCGGCGTGCTCGGCTGGGGCGTGGGCGGCATCGAAGCCGAGGCCGCCATGCTCGGCCAGCCTTCGTCGATGCTGATTCCGCAGGTGGTCGGCTTCAAGCTGACCGGCAAGCTGCCCGAAGGCGCCACCGCCACCGACCTGGTGCTGACCGTCACCCAGATGCTGCGCAAGCTCGGCGTGGTCGGCAAGTTCGTCGAGTTTTACGGTGATGGCCTGCAGCATCTGCCACTGGCCGACCGCGCGACCATCGGCAACATGGCCCCCGAATACGGCGCCACCTGCGGCATCTTCCCGATCGACAACGAATCGCTGACCTACCTGCGCCTGTCCGGCCGCAGCGAAGAGCAGATCGCCCTGGTCGAAGCCTACGCCAAGGCGCAGGGCCTGTGGCACGACGCCAACAGCCCGCATGCGCAGTACAGCACCACGCTGGAACTGGACATGGGCACGGTGAAGCCCTCGCTGGCCGGCCCCAAGCGCCCGCAGGACCGCGTGCTGCTGGAAGACGTGCAGAAGAACTACCGCGACGCGCTGGTCGGCATGACCGCCAACCGCGACAAGCGCAGCGAGGATGTCTCCACCTTCGTCAATGAAGGCGGCGGCGCCGCAGTGGGCAACGAGCAGCTGGCCAAGGGCTACGCCGACATCGAGATGGACGGCAGGAAGGTGCGGCTGAAGGATGGTGCGGTGGTCATCGCCGCCATCACCTCGTGCACCAACACCTCCAACCCGGCGGTGATGATCGGCGCCGGCCTGCTGGCCCGCAACGCGGCCGCCAAGGGGCTGGACCGCAAGCCGTGGGTCAAGACCTCGCTCGGCCCAGGCTCGCGTGTGGTCACCGACTATCTTGAAAAGGCCGGCGTTCTCACCGAGCTGGAGAAGATCGGCTTCTACGTGGTGGGCTATGGCTGCACCACCTGCATCGGCAACTCCGGCCCGCTGCCGACCGAAGTCAGTGCCGGCATCGCCAGTGGCGACCTGGTGGTGACCTCGGTGCTGTCGGGCAACCGCAACTTCGAGGGCCGCGTGCACCCCGAAGTGAAGATGAACTACCTGGCCAGCCCGCCGCTGGTGGTGGCCTACGCCATCGCCGGCACCACCGACATCGACCTGACCACCGAGCCGCTGGGCACCGGCAGCGATGGTCAGCCGGTGTACCTGCGCGACATCTGGCCGAGCAACAAGGAGATCGGCGACGTCATCGCCGCCACCGTCGGCCCGGAGATGTTCAAGCAGAACTACGCCGACGTGTTCAAGGGCGATACCCGCTGGAACACCATCGCCTCGCCGGACGGTGACCTGTACGAATGGAGCGATGCGTCCACCTACATCAAGAACCCGCCCTACTTCGATGGCATGACCATGCAGGTCGGCAGCATCGATGATGTGCACGGCGCGCGGGTGATGGGCCTGTTCGGCGATTCGATCACCACCGACCACATCTCCCCGGCCGGCAACATCAAGAAGGATTCGCCGGCAGGTCGCTTCCTGCAGGAGCGCGGCGTGCAGCCGGCCGACTTCAACAGTTACGGCAGCCGCCGTGGCAACGATGACGTGATGGTCCGCGGCACCTTCGCCAACATCCGCATCAAGAACCTGATGTTCGGTGGCGAAGAAGGCGGCAACACCCTGTACTACCCGGGCAACGGCGGCCAGCCGGAAAAGCTGGCGATCTACGATGCGGCGATGAAGTACAAGGCCGACAAGGTGCCGCTGGTGGTGCTGGCCGGCAAGGAATACGGCACCGGCTCGTCGCGTGACTGGGCCGCCAAGGGCACCCTGCTGCTGGGGGTGAAGGCGGTCATCGCCGAAAGCTTCGAACGCATCCACCGCTCCAACCTGGTCGGCATGGGCGTGCTGCCGCTGCAGTTCCGCAACGGCGAAAACGCACAGTCGCTGGGCCTGGATGGCTCGGAAGTGATCGATGTCACCGGCCTGCAGGATGGCGCCAGCAAGCGCGCCACGGTCACCGCGACCAAGGCCGATGGCACGAAGAAGACCTTCGAAGTCTCGGTGATGCTGCTGACCCCGAAGGAAGTGGAGTACTTCCGCCACGGTGGCCTGCTGCAATACGTGCTGCGCCAGCTGGCTGCACGTTGATCGAACGTACTGCGTAGGTAGAGCCAGGCCATGCCTGGCTGCGACAAGACAAAAGGGCCGGATCCTCACAGATCCGGCCCTTTTCTTTGGTGCTCGCCGGGCGTGGCGGCCCGGCGCCACCTACCGCCGCGGCGCGTCCGGGTCGGTACGCAGCGCCTTCAGCAGGCCCCACATGTAGAACGCCAGGATGAATGAGAACGGCAGGCCGCACAGCACCACCGCCGTCTGCATCGCGCTGAAGTTGCCGGCCAGCAACAGGCCGACACTGGCCACGGTGATGCCCGCCGCCCAGAACACGCGCAGCCAGATCGGCGCGTCATGCCCATCCTCCACGCCATCATCGACACGCCGGGTACACAGGTTGGCGATCATCAGCGTGCCCGAATCGACCGGGGTCAGGAACAACACGAAACCAATCACCACCGCCGCACCAGCGATGTACGGCGCTGCGGGCAAGTATTCCAGCAGCTTGAACAGGGTCATCGCCGCATCGTGCTGAGCCACTTGGCCCAGCACCGCCTGGCCGTGGTTCAGCACCAGGTCGATGGCGGTGTTGCCGAAGATCGACAGCCAGGCCAGCGTGAAACCCAACGGGATCAGCAGCACGCCCATGATCACTTCGCGGATGGTGCGGCCGCGCGAGATGCGCGCCACGAACAGGCCCACGAACGGCGCCCAGGCAATCCACCACGCCCAGTAGAACAACGTCCACGAGCCCATCCACTCACGCCCCTTCGGGTCGTTGAGGTACATGTCGAAGCTCTTGCGCACGAACGCGCCCAGGTAGTCGCCGGTGTTCTGAACCAGGCCATCGAACAGGTGCAGGGTTGGCCCGGTCACCAGCACGAACAGCAGCAGCAGGCACAGCAGGCGCACGTTGAGGTTGGACAGCCAGGCGATGCCCTTCTCCACGCCGGCAACCACGCCGATGGTGGCCACGACCATCATCACCAGCACGATCGCCACCAGCACCTGCGGCGTATCCGGGATGTGGAACAGGTAGACCAGGCCGGACTGCACCACCAGCGCACCGATGCCGAGGTTGGTGACCATCGAGATCAGCGTCGCGAGGATGCCGAAGCCATCGACCATGTCGCCGATGCGGCCATGGATTCGCTCGCCGAAGATCGGGTACAGCGCCGAACGCAGGGCCAGCGGCAGGTTGCGGCGGTAGGCGAAGTAGCCCAGCGCCACGCCGACCAGCGCGTACAGCGCCCAGCCATGCAGGCCCCAGTGCAGGAAGGTCAGCACCATCGCTTCGCGGCCCGCGGCGACGGTGCCGCCGGGCTGCCCGGGGGGGTGAGGAAATGATCGAGCGGCTCGTAGGCGCCGTAGTACAGCAGCGCGATGCCGATGCCGGCCGAGAACAGCATCGACACCCAGGCCACGTAGCCGAACGCCGGCGATTCCTCGTTATGGCCCAGGCGGATGCGCCCATACGGCGAGAACGCCAGCCACAGCACGAAGCCCAGGCAGGCCACGATCAGCAGCATGTACCACCAGCCGAACGCCGCCGAGACCTCGGCCTGTGCCCATTGCAGCCAATGCTCGCTGGCCTCCGGGAAGAACACGGTCAACGCACCGAGGATGCCGATGGAGACCGACGAACTGAAGAACACGAAACGGTTCAAGCGCAGGGGCGAGCGCTTGGGATGAGCCAGGGAAGACATGGGGTCGTCTCATCAGTCCAGGGGGGCACATGGGCGGGGCCGGACCGGAAACCGGGCCCATGGCGTGGGGGCGCGACCGGCATCGTAGGGTTTATTGATTGAACGTTCAATCAATAAAAAGTATGATCTTCACCAGCCCGGCATTCCGGGTCGCAATCCGTGGAGAGACAATGCCGAAGAAAGGCGTGGAACCGGTCCGCCGCGAGCAGCTGATCCGGGCCACTTTCCAGACCATCGACGAGATCGGCATGGCCGATGCCACCGTCGCTACCATCGCAAAAAAGGCCGGCCTGTCCAGCGGCATCGTCGCCCATTACTTCGGCGACAAGGACGGCCTGCTCAATGCGGCGATGCGGCAGATCCTGCGCGAACTGAAGGCAGCCGTTGCCCGCTATCGCGACGCCGCCGCCGGCGACGCACGTTCACAGCTTCGCGCCATCGTCGATGGCAACTTCGACGACAGCCAGACCAACGGAACCGCCATGCGCGTATGGCTGACCTTCTGGGCCGCCAGCATGCATCAGCCGGAACTTGCGCGGCTGCAGCGCGCCAACGACCAGCGACTGTTCTCCAACCTCTGCCATCAGTTCAACCGCCAGTTGCCGCATGCACAGGCACGCCTGTCCGCACGCGGGCTGGCCGCGATGATCGACGGCCTGTGGCTGCGCGGCAGCCT
Source organism: Stenotrophomonas sp. MYb57 (assembly GCF_002966815.1). Taxonomy (NCBI): domain Bacteria; kingdom Pseudomonadati; phylum Pseudomonadota; class Gammaproteobacteria; order Lysobacterales; family Lysobacteraceae; genus Stenotrophomonas; species Stenotrophomonas sp. MYb57. The sequence continues at coordinate 2,238,337 of NZ_CP023271.1, read as the reverse complement.
GGTCGGTGGTGACTTCAACGCCGACAAGGCGCGCCGCATCGCCTACGGCTACATCGATTTCCAATTGCAGGCCAACGCGCCCTGAGCGCGCCACGACCCCGCCCCATCCCTTCCAGGAGCAAGCCGATGACCACCCTGCCCGTGCAACAGCTGTACATCCACGGCCGCCGCGTCGACGCCACCAGCGGCAAGACCTTCCAGACCGTCAACCCTGCCAATGGCCAGGTGCTGGCCGACGTACAGATCGCCAGCCAGGCCGATGTCGAACGCGCCGTTGAAAGCGCCAGCGAAGGCCAGAAGGTGTGGGCAGCGATGACCGCCATGGAGCGCTCGCGCATCCTGCGCCGTGCCGTCGAGATCCTGCGCGAGCGCAACGACGAGCTGGCCCACCTGGAAACCCTGGATACCGGCAAGGCGCTGGCCGAAACCACCACGGTGGACATCGTCACCGGTGCCGACGTGCTGGAGTACTACGCTGGCCTGGCCACCGCCATCGAAGGCATCCAGCTGCCGCTGCGCGAATCGAGCTTCTTCTATACCCGCCGCGAGCCGCTGGGCGTGGTCGCCGGCATCGGCGCCTGGAACTACCCGATCCAGATCGCCATGTGGAAGTCGGCCCCGGCCCTGGCCGCCGGCAATGCAATGGTGTTCAAGCCGTCCGAAGTGACCCCGCTGACCGCGATCAAGCTGGCCGAGATCTACACCGAAGCCGGCGTGCCGGACGGCGTGTTCAACGTCGTGCAGGGCCCGGGCCGCGAGATCGGCAACTGGCTGACCGAGCACCCGGTGATCGAGAAGATCTCCTTCACCGGCGGCGTGGCCACCGGCAAGAAGGTCATGGCCAGCGCCGCGTCGTCGTCGCTGAAGGAAGTGACGATGGAACTGGGCGGCAAGTCGCCGCTGGTGATCTGTGACGACGCCGATCTGGACCGTGCCGCCGACATCGCGGTGATGGCCAACTTCTTCAGCTCCGGCCAGGTCTGCACCAACGGTACCCGCGTGTTCGTGCCGCGCAGCATGCTGGCCGCGTTCGAAGCTGCCGTGGTGGAGCGCGTCAAGCGCATCCGCATCGGCGACCCGATGGCCGCCGAGACCAACTTCGGCCCGCTGACCAGCTTCCCGCACATGGAAAACGTGTTGCGCTTCATCGAAAGCGGCAAGAGCGAAGGCGCGCGCCTGCTGACCGGCGGCGGTCGTGCCACAGACGGTGCCCTGGCCGAGGGCGCCTATGTGCTGCCGACCGTGTTCTCCGACTGCCGCGACGACATGACGATTGTCCGCGAAGAGATCTTCGGGCCGGTGATGAGCATCCTCGCCTACGACGATGAGGACGAAGTGGTGCGTCGCGCCAACGACACCACCTTCGGCCTGGCCGCAGGTGTGGTCAGCAAGGACATCAGCCGCGCACATCGCATCATCCATCGCCTGGAAGCCGGCATCTGCTGGATCAACACCTGGGGCGAGTCGCCGGCGGAAATGCCGGTCGGTGGCTACAAGCAGTCCGGCGTTGGCCGCGAGAACGGTATCTCCACCCTCGGCCACTACACCCGCATCAAGTCGGTGCAGGTCGAGCTGGGCGACTACGCCAGCGTGTTCTGACCGGCGCGCCCTGAGCACCGCCCATCGTCCGGCCACCGCGCCGATCCGACATTCCGCCGGGACGCCTGCATGCAGCGCGCCCGGCCTGCAGGAGAGCAACCATGAGCACCCATAACGAGTACGACTACATCATCATCGGCGCCGGTTCGGCCGGCAACGTGCTGGCCACCCGCCTCACCGAAGATGCCGATGTCAGCGTGCTTCTGCTGGAAGCCGGTGGCCCGGACTACCGGCTCGATTTCCGCACCCAGATGCCCGCCGCACTGGCCTTCCCGCTGCAGGGCAAGCGCTACAACTGGGCGTACAAGACCGATCCCGAGCCCTTCATGAACAACCGCCGGATGGATTGCGGTCGTGGCAAGGGCCTGGGCGGTTCGTCGCTGATCAACGGCATGTGCTACATCCGCGGCAACGCGATGGACTACGACAACTGGGCCGGCATGCCGGGCCTGGAAGACTGGACTTACCTGGATTGCCTGCCGTACTTCCGCAAGGCCGAAACCCGTGACATCGGCCCGAACGACTACCACGGCGGCGACGGCCCGCTGCGCGTCACCACGCCCAAGGCCGGCAACAACGAACTGTTCGCGGCGATGGTCGAGGCCGGCGTGCAGGCCGGTTACCCGCGCACCGACGACCTCAACGGCTACCAGCAGGAAGGCTTCGGCCCGATGGACCGCACCGTCACGCCGAAGGGACGCCGCTCCAGCACCGCGCGTGGCTACCTGGATCTGGCCAAGCCGCGCCCGAACCTGACCATCGTCACCCACGCGCTGACCGACCGCATCCTGTTCTCGGGCAAGCGCGCAGTGGGCGTGCAGTGGCTGCACAACGACCAGCCGCAGCGCGCCACCGCACGCCGCGAAGTGCTGCTCTGCGGCGGTGCCATCGCCTCGCCGCAGATCCTGCAGCGCTCTGGCGTCGGCCCGGCCGACCTGCTGCGCAGCCTGGACATCGACCTGGTGCACCACCTGCCCGGCGTCGGCGCCAACCTGCAGGACCATCTTGAGATGTACCTGCAGTACGAGTGCAAGAAGCCGGTCTCGCTGGCGCCGGCACTGAAGCTGTACAACCAGCCGGCAATCGGCGCCGAATGGCTGTTCCTGGGCACGGGCATCGGCGCCAGCAACCAGTTCGAAGCTGGCGGCTTCATCCGCAGCGATGCCGAATTCGACTGGCCCAACCTGCAGTATCACTTCCTGCCGGTGGCGATCAACTACAACGGCTCCAACCCGATCAAAGCGCACAGCTTCCAGATGCATGTCGGTTCGATGCGCTCGCCCAGCCGTGGCCGCATCCACGTGCGCTCGAAGGATCCGCGCGAAGATCCCAGCATCCTGTTCAACTACATGTCGCACGACCAGGACTGGCGCGAGTTCCGCTCGGCAATCCGGATCACCCGCGAGATCTTCGCGCAGCCGGCGCTGGCACCGTACAGCGGCCGCGAGATCTCGCCGGGCAGCGCGCTGCAGACCGACGCGCAGATCGATGCGTTCGTGCGCGAGCATGCGGAGACCGCCTACCACCCGTCGTGCTCGAACAAGATGGGCCACGCCGATGATCCGATGGCGGTGGTCGACGGCCAGGGCCGCGTGCACGGCCTGGAAGCCCTGCGCATCGTCGATGCCTCGATCATGCCGCAGGTGGTCACCGGCAACCTCAACGCACCGACCATCATGATCGCCGAGAAGCTGGCCGATGTGATCCGTGGCCGCGCGCCGCTGCCGCGCAGCACGGCTGCGTACTACAAGGCCAACGGCGCGCCGGTGCGCAACAAGAGCTGAGTCTCCGGCCATCGGAATCATCCGCCGGGCATGGCCCGGCACTACCAGGCGGGCTTTGCCTTCGGTCGACGGGCATGGCCCGGAACTACCAGGCGGGCTTTGCCTTCGGTCGACGGGCATGGCCCGGCACTACCAGGCGAGCTTTGCCTTCGGTCGCCGGGCATGACCCGGCACTACGAGGCGAGCTTTGCCTTCGGTCGCCGGACATGGCCCGGCACTACGAGGCGAGCTTTGCCTTCGGTAGCGCCGGGCCATGCCCGGCGGCTTTTGGCGCATACGGCCGCGCAGTGTCCACCCTCTTCGCGTTTTCCCTACGGGACGGTATGCTGCGGAGAGCGGTTCTGGCGGATACTGTCCGCGCCGCACCCATCATTACGATTCCTGGAGGGGGAATATGAGTCTGGATCGTCCCTGGCTGCAGAGCTATCCGAAAGGCGTTCCCGCCGAAATCGACGTCAACGAGTTCCATTCGGTAGTTTCGGTCTTCGACGCCTCCGTCGCGAAGTACCGCGACCGACCGGCCTACTCCAGTTTCGGCAAGACCCTCACCTACGGTGAGACCGACGCCCTGGTCGAACAGTTCGCCGCTTACCTGCTGGGCGAGCTGAAGCTCAAGAAGGGCGACCGCGTCGCCCTGATGATGCCCAACTGCCTGCAATACCCGATCGCCACCTTCGGCGTGCTGCGTGCCGGCCTGACCGTGGTCAACGTCAACCCGCTGTACACCGCGCGCGAGCTGAAGCATCAGCTGGTCGATGCCGGCGTGACCGCGCTGGTGGTGGTGGACAACTTCGGCGACACCGTCGAACAGGTCATCGCCGATACCCAGGTCAAGCAGGTCATCACCACCGGCCTGGGCGACCTGCTTGGCGCCAAGGGCACGATCGTCAACTTCGTGCTCAAGTACGTCAAGAAGATGGTGCCCAACTACCATCTGAAGGGCGCGATCCGCTTCAAGCAGGCGCTCAAGCTGGGCAGCCGCCACACCCTGCCGAAGGTCGAGATCGACCATGACGACGTGGCGTTCCTGCAGTACACCGGCGGCACCACCGGTGTCGCCAAGGGCGCGATGCTGACCAACCGCAACCTGATCGCCAACATGCAGCAGGCCTCGGCCTGGATCAGCGCGTCGGGCATCGAGATGGGCAAGGAATGGATCATCACCGCCCTGCCGCTGTACCACATCTTCGCGTTGACGGCGAACGGTCTGGTCTTCATGAAGTTCGGTGGCTGCAACCACCTGATCACCAACCCGCGTGACATGAAGGGCTTCGTCAAGGAGCTCAAGTCGGTGCGCTTCACCGCGATCACCGGCGTCAACACGCTGTTCAACGGCCTGCTCAACACCCCCGGCTTCGACACCGTCGATTTCTCCTCGCTGAAGGTGACCCTGGGCGGCGGCATGGCCGTGCAGCGTGCGGTCGCCGAGCGCTGGAAGAAGACCACCGGCGTCACCCTGGTCGAGGCCTACGGCCTGACCGAGACCTCGCCGGCGGCCTGCATCAACCCGCTTACCCTGGCCGAGTACAACGGCTCGATCGGCCTGCCGATTCCGTCCACCGATGCCTGCATCAAGGACGACAACGGCAACATCCTGGCGCTGGGCGAAGTGGGCGAACTGTGCATCCGCGGCCCGCAGGTGATGAAGGGCTACTGGCAGCGCCCGGAGGAAACCGCCAAGGCCATCGACGCCGACGACTGGCTGCACACCGGCGACATGGCGAAGATGGACGAGCACGGCTTCTTCTACATCGTCGACCGCAAGAAGGACATGATCCTGGTGTCCGGCTTCAACGTGTACCCCAATGAAGTCGAGGACGTGATCGCGATGATGCCGGGCGTGCTGGAAGTGGCCGCGGTCGGCGTACCGGACGAGAAGTCCGGCGAGGTGGTCAAGGTGGTCATCGTCAAGAAGGACCCGCACCTGACCGCCGAGATGGTCAAGGAGCACGCCCGGGCCAACCTGACCGGCTACAAGCACCCCAGAATCGTTGAATTCCGAAAAGAGCTGCCGAAGACCAACGTCGGCAAGATCCTGCGTCGCGAACTCCGCGATACGCCCGCCCCGTAAGGGTTTCGGGAAAGTTGAACGCGCTCAGGCCCGGGTCGGCAACGACCCGGGCCTTTTCGCATGCGCGGGCCCGGGGCCGGTGTAGCATCGCCGCGTGAGTGGACCGTTCGGCCCGCCGGCCACCACCTTGATCTGCGGGCCGCACCGCCGAGGACCCTTCCATGAGTACCATCGAAAAGCTGCCCAGCAGCGGCTCGCCCTATGCCACCATCCGCACCCAGGACAGCGCCGACGGCGCCGCACACTGGCTGTTCATGCACGCCGATGCCTCCACCGGCGTGCGTCCCTGCTGCCGCAAGGACATGCTGGACGAGATGTGGAGCTACATGAGCGCCATCACCCGCGGGCCGGCGCAGCGCCACAGCGGCCAGCTGCGCCATTTCGTGCTGGCCTCCGACGCCGCCGCCTACAACCTGGGCGGCGACCTGGACCTGTTCACCCGCCTGATCCGCGAAGGCAACCGCGACCTGCTGCTGACCTACGCCCAACGCTGCGTGGAGGGCGTTCACCACCTGCACACCGGCTTCGGCGGCGACGTCCGCTCGATCGCCCTGATCCAGGGCGATGCGCTGGGCGGTGGCCTGGAAATGGCCCTGGCCTGCCACACCATCGTGGCCGAGGAAGGTTGCGGCATGGGCCTGCCCGAAGTGCTGTTCGGCCTGTTCCCGGGCATGGGCGCCTACTCGTTCCTGTGCCGCCGGGTGGCGCCGCAGCTGGCCGAGAAGATCATCCTCGATGGCCGTATCTACAGCGCCGAGGAGATGCACGCGATGGGCGTGGTCGACGTGCTGGTCAGGAAAGGTGAAGGCCGCGGCGCGGTCGAAGAGATGATCCGCCAGCAGCAGCGCCTGCCGCAGTCGTACCTGGCAATGAACGCCGCGCGCAACCTGGCACAGGCGGTCAGCTATGACGAACTGCTGGAAATCACCAAGGTCTGGGTCGATTCGGCACTGGCCCTGGGCGATCGTTCGCTGCGCACCATGGACCGTTTGATCAAAGCGCAGACCCGACGCGCCAATCTGGATGTGGCCTGATACGTTCCCCTCCCCCGCAGGGTTCAAGCCCGGCTGGCCACCGGGCTTTTTTTATGCGGCGCGCAGTCATCGACAACCCGCCGCGCAGGCCCGGCAGGCCTGGCTCTACCGCTCGCCGTCGTCGGCCACGCCGCGTGCCTTGCGTTCGGCGCGCGCATCCAGCGCCTGCCGGCCTTCCTTGATGGCCCCCTGCAGCACCGCAAGACGCTGCCGCCATTCGGCCTTGAGCTGCCAGTCGGCCATCCGCATCAACTCACCGGCGCGGTTGGACGCGCGCACCAGGCCCAGATTGCTGGCCACGCCCTTGATCGCATGCGACTGCTCGCGGAAAGCACCCCAGCGTGCCGCTTCACCATCACCTTCGGCCTTGCGCAGGCACGACTCGGCATCGTCCAGGCACTGGCGGATGAACTCGCGCTCGAAACCCTCGCCCATTCCCAGCGACGCCAGCTCATCAAGCACGCCGGTATCGAGCACGCCATCGAGGTTGGTGACGGTGCGCACGATCGGCGGCGCACTGGCCTTGAGCTGAGCGTTGTTGGCAATCTCGGCCAAGGTGTCCAGCAGTCGCACGGCCACCACGGGCTTGGCCAGGAACGCATGTGCACCGGCCTGGGTACAGCGCTGGATGGCTTCGGGAGTGACGTCGGCGCTGAGCACCAGCACCGGCGTGCGCGGGCCGCCGCCGGCCTGCATCACCCGCAGCTCCTTCAGCATGTCCAGGCCACTCATGCCCGGCATGTGCAGGTCGACGATGGCCGCATCGAACTCGCTTTCAGCCAGTGCGTCGAGCACCGCCTCGCCACCATCGACGCACAGCACCTTGTGCCCGGCCTTCTGCAGCAGCCGCTGCAGCACCATGCGGTTGGCCTCGTGGTCGTCGGCGACCAGGATCTGCATGCTGCGCACGCGCGCGCGATGGCGCAGGAACGGATCAGCGAAGGCGATGACGTTGCCGCCGGCACCGGTTTCGTCGCCAGCGGCAAGGGTCGGTACCGCACCCGGGACCACCGGCTGCGGCGGCGCGAACGGCAGCTCCACCCAGAAGTGGCTGCCCTGCGGTGGGTTGTCCAGGTAACCGATCTCGCCGTCCATCGCTTCGACCAGCCCCTTGGCGATGGTCGTGCCCAGGCCGGTACCCTCATGGCGGCGGGCCATGCTGACGTCGGCCTGCTCGAAGGCCTCGAACAGACGCGGACGCATCGCCGGTGCAACGCCGATGCCGGTGTCGAGAATGTCAAAGCGCAGCCGCACCCCACCCTGGGTGTCGGCGTGGACAACGCTGACGCGGATCTCGACCCGGCCGTGATCGGTGAACTTGACCGCGTTGCCGGCCAGGTTGAGCAGGATCTGCCGCAGATGCCCGACGTCGCCGCGCAGGGTCGGCGGCACGGTCTCGGCCACCTTCACCCGGTAGTCCAGGCGCTTGGCCTTGGCCTGCGGCAACAGGATCAGGCCGATCGCCTGCATCACTTCGGAAAGAACGAAATCCTCGGCGACCACTCGGAGCTTGCCGGCCTCGATCGCCGAGATGTCCAGCACTTCCTCGACCAGCGCCAGCAGGCTGCGCGATGACGCCTGGATGGTACTCACGCACTCACGCTGCTCGTCATCCAGGCGCGTGGTCGCCAACACTTCTGTCATGCCATTCAATCCATTGAGTGGGGTACGAAACTCGTGGCTCATGTTGGCCAGGAATCGACTCTTGGCTTCGCTGGCGCGCCGCGCCTCGGCCATCGCTTCGGTCAACTGCCGCAGCAGCGTGGAAAAATACAGGGGAACCGCCGCCAGGCCAAGCCACAGGCCGATGGCCAGGCGTGCGTTCTGTTGCCAATAGGGGGTCGACAGCGCGGTACTGCCGAAGCTGACCATCGCCATCGCCACGGCCACATACAGGTAGTGGTTGCCGAAGCGCATGCCGTTGCCCACCGTCACCCACATCACCACGATGTAGACCCACGACAGCGGCTCGCCCATCTGGATCATGCCGGCGGCGATCAGGCCGTAGTCGGCCAGCATGCCCAGTACGCGGCGCGGATCGGAACGCTGCGGCCGCCACAGCAGCCAGCCGAACAACAGCAGCGACAGACTCAGCCCCGTCAACACGATCGCCAGTACACCGACATACTGGGTGTGCGGCAGATCGTGTCGCGCCGAAGGCAGCAGCACGTAAGCCAGGATCAGGCTGATCAGGACGATGCGGACGATCTGCTGCCCGTGCTCGCTGTCCTGCCGCTGGGACAGGCGCAACCGCAATCGCGACAGCAGGCGTTTCACGCGCCCAGTCCCGGCCGTGCAGAGGCGGTGGAGTGCTCGGCGCAGATCTGTTCCAGCTGCTCACGACCGCGCAGCAACGCGTCCACGCAACGCGGATCGAACAGGCGCCCGCGCTGGGCATACAGGTAGGCCATGGTGGCTTCCATCGTCCACGCTTCCTTGTAGGGGCGCGGCGAGATCAGCGCATCGAACACGTCGGCCACAGCGACGATGCGTGCCTCCAGCGGAATCGCATCGCCGACCAGGCCATCGGGATAACCACTGCCGTCGTAGCGCTCATGGTGACGCAGCGCGATCAATGCACCGACCTGGATGAAGCGGTTCTGGCTGCCACTGAGCAGTTCATGGCCAATGCGTGGATGCCGGCGCATGATCGCCAGCTCCTCATCATTGAGCTTGCCCTGCTTGAGCAGCACCGCATCGGGAATGGCGATCTTGCCCATGTCGTGCAGCGGCGCGGCCATCTCGATCAGCTTGACGTCGTCTTCCGGCAGGCCCAGCTGCTCGGCGATCAGGCCAGCCACACGCGCCATGCGCTCAAGGTAGGCACTGGTGCCGGCATCACGGAACTCGATCGCACGCGCCAGCCGCGAAAGCGTCTCGCGCTCGCGCTCCTCCACCTCGTGCATGCTGGCCAGCAGCCGCTGCTCCAGCGACAGCGCACGCTGCTTCACGTTCTCGGTCTGCTGGCGCAGCTGCAACAGGTTGTAGCAGCGTGCGCGCAGTTCGCGCGGGCGGATCGGCTTGACCAGGAAATCAATCACGCCGGCTTCCAGTGCTGCCTGGCGGATCGGCTCATCACCCACCACGGTGATCAGGATCACCGGAATATCGCGATGTTTGGGCAGCCGGCGGAAGCGGCGGGCGAATTCAAGCCCGTCCATCTCCGGCATGCGGTAATCGAGAAGCAGCAGGTCGACCGGGTACGATTCGCACCATGCCAACGCCGTCAACGGATCGCCGAAGTCATGCACGCTCAGTTCCGGCGCGATGTCCTCGATGACGTGACGGAGCATCGTCCGTGCGGAAGTCTGGTCATCGACGATGACGATGTTCAAGGCGTTCTCTGCCTGCTTTCTCGACCATGCTGAAAGGTCAGCGGGCGAGGATACCCCGCCGCTGTGCACGCTGGCACCCTGCATCGGCTCGACTCCCGTCACAAGCTCCCCGATTCATGATCGTCGTCACAATGTGAAGCGGATTCTCCACATCGCGGCCTCCCCTGACCTCATGAAGCCATAGCCGGTGTCAAGGTTGTGCAATAACGATACGCCGAGTGCGGGATGCGTCAATGGCGCCGTCTCAAACCGAGACGACGCGCACAAACGGACGCCGAAAACGCCGGTTACTGCTCCGGACGCATGTACGGGAACAGCAGCACGTCGCGGATCGAGCTGCTGCCGGTCAGCAGCATCACCAGGCGATCGACGCCGATGCCAAGGCCGCCGGTCGGCGCCATTCCGTACTCCAGCGCACGGATGTAGTCGGCGTCGTAGTGCATGGCCTCGTCGTCGCCGCCTTCCTTCGCCGCCACCTGCGCCTGGAAGCGCTGGGCCTGGTCTTCCGGGTCGTTCAGCTCGGAGAAGCCGTTGGCCAGCTCCTTGCCGTTGACGAACAGTTCGAAGCGGTCGGTATAGCCGGGATCGTTGTCGTTGGCGCGGGCCAGCGGCGAGACCTCCACCGGGTGATCGGTGATGAAGGTCGGCTGGATCAGGGTGTGCTCGACGGTGGCTTCGAAGATCTCCAGCAGCAGCTTGCCCCAGCCGTAGGACGGCTTGACGCGGATCTTCAGGCGCTCGCAATGGCGCAGCAGCGCGTCACGGTCGGTGCAGTCGGCCGCGGAGATTTCCGGGTTGTGATGGCACACCGCCTCGTCCATGCGCCAGCGGCGGAACGCCGGGCCCAGGTCGATGTTGGCGCCGTCCCACTCAACCACGGTGGTGCCGTTCACCGACTGTGCCACGTCACGGATCACGCCTTCGGTCAGGTCCATGATCTCGTTGTACGTGGCATAGGCCTCGTACAGTTCCATCATGGTGAATTCCGGGTTGTGGCGGGTGCTGACGCCTTCGTTGCGGAAGTTGCGGTTGATTTCGTAGACGCGTTCCAGGCCACCGACGGTCAGGCGCTTGAGGTACAGCTCCGGCGCAACGCGCAGGTACAGGTCAAGGTCCAGCGCGTTGTGGTGGGTGGTGAACGGCTTGGCCGCCGCGCCGCCGGGGATGTAATGCATCATCGGCGTTTCGACTTCGAGGAAGTCGCGGTTGTCCAGCCATGCACGCATCGCACGGATGATCTTCGAGCGCTTGATGAAGACCGCGCGCGACTCCGGCGTCACGATCAGGTCGACGTAACGCTGGCGGTAGCGCTGTTCGACGTCGGCCAGGCCATGCCACTTGTCCGGCAGCGGGCGCAGCGACTTGGTCAGCAGACGGATCGATTCGGCCTTGACCGACAGCTCGCCGGTCTTGGTGCGGGTCAGGCCACCTTCGACAGCGATGATGTCGCCCACGTCCCAGCCCTTGAAGGCGGTGTAGGCATCGCCCAGCACGCTGCCCTGCAGGAACAGCTGGATGCGGCCCGATTCGTCCTGGATCTGGGCGAAGCTGGCCTTGCCCATGACCCGCTTGGCCATCAGGCGACCGGCCATCTTCACCTGGCGGCCGTTGCCTTCCAGGGTTTCGGCGGTCCACTGCTCCGCATCGGCGAATTCTTCCTGCAGGCTGCCGGCGAAGTCCTCGCGACGGAAGTCGTTCGGATACGCGATCCCCTGCCCGCGCAGCGCTTTGAGTTTCTCACGGCGCTCGGCGATCAACTTGTTTTCGTCGACGGGGGGGGTATCGGTAGCTTCGCTCATGGATCTGCGGGAATCGTGTAGTGAGGGGGAGTGTTGCGCCCGGCGCAGCCGGCTGCCCAGCATACCAAAAGCGCCCTGCCCCGGCCTCCGGACGCGCCCAGGCCCGGCCTCGGGCCGCCCCTGCTCCGGTAGCCGCCAACCTTGGTTGGCGCTCACCGTGTCGACCAAGGTCGACACCTACCGGGCTCCCAGGAACGCCTGCCGCAGTCGATCAACCTCGATCCACGCCCTGGTAGCCGCCAACCTTGGTTGGCGCTCTACCGCGCCGGGCATGGGGAGGCATCCACGCATGGTCTGGATCTACTGTGTCGACCAAGGTCGACACCTACCGGGCTCGGGGGGCGACGCCTACGGGGCTCCGGGGGGCGACACCTACCCGTTTCCCGGGAATGCCTGCCGCAGCTCATCCACCAGCACCCGCTGGTTCTCCGAATAGTCCACCGGCACCGACACCAGATGCACGCCGCCCGCGGTGAACGCTGCTTCCAGGGTCGGAATGAACTGCTCGATCGCCGTCACCTCGTGCCCGTGGCAGCCATAGGCCTCGGCGTATTTGACGAAATCCGGATTGCCGAAGGTCATGCCGTAGTCGGCGAAACCATCCACCGCCTGCTTCCAGCGGATCATTCCGTAGGCGCCGTCGTTGAGGATCAGCACTACCAGGTTCAGGCCCAGCCGCCGCGCGGTCTCCAGCTCCTGGCTGTTCATCATGAAACCGCCATCGCCACACACCGCCAGCACGCGGCGCTGCGGGTACAGGATCGAGGCCATGATCGCCGACGGCAGCCCTGCGCCCATCGTTGCCAATGCGTTGTCCAGCAGCAGTGTATTGGCCACCTGGGTACGGTAGTTGCGCGCGAACCAGATCTTGTACATGCCATTGTCCAGCGCCACGATGCCGTCCGGCGGCATCACCTGGCGCACGTCATGCACCAGCCGCTGCGGCGTGAAACCGGCCTCTTCGGCGCGGTCGGCGATGTGCTCCAGGATCGTCGCGCGCAGCGGCAGCAGTGCAGCGGCGTTGTCCACCCTGCCCTCGATACGGTCGGCCAGCAGGGTCAGCGAGCGGCCGATATCGCCGATCACCTCCACCTGCGGGAAGTACACCTGCTCCACCGCGGCCTGCGAGTAGCCGATGTGGATGACCGTGCGGCCACCCGGGCGCATCACGAAGGGCGGCTTCTCCGTCACCTCGTGGCCAATGGTCACGATCACGTCGGCCTGATCGATGGCCATGTGCACGTAGTCGCGCTCGCTCAGTGCCGCCGTGCCCATGTACAGGCCCGAGCCACCGGCCACCGCGCCCTTGCCCATCTGCGTGGTGACGAACGGGATGCCGGCCCGCAGTACGAAGGCCGACAGCGCTTCGCTGGACTGCGGTCGCGACGCCGCCGACGCGATCACCAGCAGCGGACGCTTGGCCTCGCGGATGATCTGCGCCGCACGGTCCAGCGCCTCGGGACTGGCGATCGGCCGATCCACCGGGTGTGGCGGGATCAGTGCAACGTCCTCGACCTCCATCGCCGCGATGTCCTCGGGCAGTTCCAGCAGCACCGGCCCGGGGCGCTCCTCCAACGCCGTGCGGAAGGCCTCGCGGACGATGGTGGGGATGGTGCGCGCCGAAACGATCTGCCGCGCCGACTTGGTCAGCGGCTTCATCGTGCTGACGATATCCACGATCTGGAAGCGCGCCTGCTTGCTGGCCACGATGCCCTTCTGCCCGGTGATCATGATCACCGGCCACGCGCCGAGCAGTGCGTAGGCGGCACCGGTGGTGAAGTTCAGTGCACCCGGGCCGAGCGTGGCCAGGCATACGCCGGGCTTGCCGGTCAGGCGGCCGTAGGTGGCGGCCATGAACACGGCAGCCTGTTCGTGGCGGGTGATGACCAGCTCGATGCTGGAGTGGCGAAGCGACTCGACGACATCGAGGTTCTCTTCACCGGGAATGCCAAAAATGCGCTCGACGCCCTCGTTTTCGAGTGCGGCGACGAGCAGATCGGAACCCTTGGACATGGAATGACGTCCTTCTCGCAGTGCGTGATGATGGAACGTTGCAGGGATGCTGACAGGAACGGTGGATGGCCCGCGTCAACGGCGGTCGAACCACACCGTCTGCGCGTTGACGAACTCGCGGATGCCGAAGTGCGACAGCTCGCGGCCGAAGCCGCTCTTCTTCACTCCGCCGATCGGCACGCGTGGATCGGAGGCAGAGAAACCGTTGACGAACACGCCACCGGTCTGCAGCCGGCGCGCCAGCTGCATCGCGCGGGCGTGGTCGCCGGTCCACAGATTGCCGCTCAGGCCGAACTCGCTCTGGTTGGCCAGTTCCACCGCATGGTCGGCGTCGCGCGCGCGGCTGATCGACGCCACCGGCCCGAAGGTCTCGGTGTCGAAGGCCTGCATGCCCGGCTCGACGCCCGCCAGCACGGTGGGTGCATAGAAACTGCCGGGGCGATCGAGCTGCTTGCCGCCCACGAGCAACTGCGCACCGGCCTCGACCGACGCACGCACCTGTGCATCAAGCTGTTCAAGCAGGTCCTGCCGGGCCATCGGTCCGATCCGGTTGCCGGCCTCGCGGCCATCGCCCACGGTCAGCGCCTGCACGCGCTCGCAGAACAACGACACGAAACGCTCATACACGGCGTCTTCGACGATGATGCGCTTGCCGGCAATGCACACCTGCCCGGTGTTCTGGAAGCGCGAGGCCACCGCGGCATCGACCGCTGCCTCCAGGTCGGCGTCGGCCAGCACGATGAATGGATCCGAGCCACCCAGCTCCAGCACCACCTTCTTCAGCGCCTGCCCGGCCTGCGCGGCGATGCTGCGCCCCGCGGCGACGCTGCCGGTCAGGGTCACGGCAGCGATGCGGTCATCGGCGATGGCGGCACTGGTTCCCTCGCGGCTGATGTTGGCGGCGATGAAGGTGCCGTCCGGCAGGTCCGCATCGCGCCACGCAGCGGCGAGCAGCCCGGCGGTGCCGACGATGTTTTCGGCCGGTTTCAGCAGGAAGCCGTTGCCGCCCATGAGGATCGGCACGGCCGCGCGCATCACCTGCCAGTACGGGAAATTCCACGGCATGATGCCCAGCACAACGCCCAGCGGCAGGTAGGAGACATAGGCCTTGTTGTCGGCCACCGCGGTCGGCTCGTCGCGCAGGAACGCCGCACCGTGGTCGGCGTACCAGTCACACAGCACCGCGCACTTCTCGATCTCGGCCAGCGACTCGGCGTGGACCTTGCCCATTTCGGCAGTGGCCATCGCGGCCAGCGGTTCACGGTCGCGGCGCAGCACGGCAGCCATCGCACGCAGCACGCTTGCGCGTTGTTCCAGTGACTGCGCGCTCCAGGCTGCAAAACCGGCCTGGCCGCGGTCAAGGATGGCTTCCAGCTCAACGTCGGTGGCGAAGGGGTGGCTGGCAATCTGCTGGCCGGTGGCCGGATCGCGGGAAATGGCAGCGGGGGCTGCGGGGGAAGCGGACATGCAGGTCTCCTGTTGTCTCGACAACGGGCGGCTGCCCGTTTCCTGACAACGAATGTGGACCCGATCGATGGCAGCAACAAGGCGTCTGCGTATCCTGTGACCTGCACTTACCTGCCTGAATGGGGTGGTTTCCCGGCAGGGCTGCGCCCTGCACCCGCAGAGGCAACAGCAACGGCAGAAGCAACAGCAACAGCGGCATTCCGTGAGATGGCGGGGTGGGTCCGGTGGCGGGGGACGCTGCAAGTACGTCCATGTAAGCTCGGTCGCCGCATCCATGCGGCTCACGCCCCCGCAACCGGACCCACCCCGCCTTCGACAGATTCCTGCGGTCTGTTGGAACGGCTCTTGGGGTCAGATCCGCTTTCCGAAGGAAACGGATCTGACCCCAGATGTATTTCGATATCTGACAGATTTCATCCACGCATCGCGTGGATCAACGTGTCGACCAAGGTCGACACCTACCAACAGCCATCGGAATCTGTCAGAGGCGGGGCGGTGTCGGAGTGCGGGGTGTCCGCGGCATGGATGCCGCGGCCAAGCCCCCATGGATGGGTTCACGGCGTCCCCGCACTCCGACACCGCCCCACCAACTCACGGAAAGCCCGCTGTTGCTGTTGCTGTTGCTGTTGCTGTTGAGGTTGAGGTTGCCGGCCAGCGGCCGGCACTACAGCAGGTGCAGGGCTGCAAGCCCTGCCGACCAACCTACCTTCGCGGCAGGTAGGTCACCAGTGACAGGTCATGCCGGCTCTCCGGCACCAGCGCCACGTACTGCAGGTCCAGCAGCCCGCGCGTGGGATGGTTCAGCTTCTTCGCACCTTCGTCGAAACGACGCACATCGTGCTCGGGCCACCACTGGCGGAACTGCTCGCTGTGCGCACCGATGTCCTCGGCCAGTGCCAGGAACGGCGCCTTGTCCGGCGCCTGCGCCATCGCCGCGCGGAAGCTAGCCAGCAGCCCGCGGGTCATTTCTTCCCAGTTGAGGATCAGCGTGCGGTACGGCGGATACAGGAACATCAGCCGCAGCGTGTTGCGTTCGTGCGGCGCCAGCTGACCGTAATCAACAAACAGATCGGCGATGGCCGGGTTCCAGGCCAGGATGTCGAATCGGGTATTGCGCACGTAGGCCGGGATCGGCTGCATCGCCTCCACCAGCTGGCGCAGGCCGTCGGTCACCGTCTCGTCGGGCGATTCCAGCGGCACGCCATAGCCGGACAGCGCGAACGCGTAGGCGCGCTCGTCGTCGCTCAATCGCAGTACCTGCGCCAGGCGCTCCAGCACCTCGGGCGAGGCGCGCACTTCGCGGCCCTGCTCGATCCAGGTGTACCAGCTGACACTGACCCCGATCGCCAGCGCGACTTCCTCGCGCTTCAGGCCCGGCGTGCGTCGGCGGCCGGCTGGCAGCCCCAGCGTTGCTGGGTCGACCCGCGCACGGCAGGCCTTGAGAAAGCCTCCCAGTTCCTTGCGTTCGGCTTCACTGCGCATCATCGCCCTGCCCTGCAGGTTTCAACGGCGTTGCGGGACGCCGAAGACGTCCCGCAACGCAGGGCCCGGGCAGCGGACGGTACCGCTGTCGCCGGGCACGCATCAGGCATCGATGCGCTTGGAGCCGACCGCCAGGCCGGCCTTCAGGCTGGCCTCGACGAACTCGTCCAGGTCACCGTCGAGCACCTTCTGCGTATCCGAACGCTCGATGCCGGTGCGCAAGTCCTTGATACGGCTCTGGTCGAGCACGTAGTTGCGGATCTGGCTGCCCCAGCCGATATCGGACTTGGTGGCTTCCACCGCATCACGCTCGGCGTTGCGCTTCTGGATCTCCAGCTCGTACAGCTTGGCGGCCAGCATCTTCATCGCGTTGTCGCGGTTCTGGTGCTGGCTGCGGCCGGTCTGGCAGGCCACGACCGTGTTGGTCGGGATGTGGGTGATACGCACCGCCGACTCGGTCTTGTTGACGTGCTGACCACCGGCACCGGACGAGCGGTACACGTCGGTACGCAGATCGGCCGGGTTGATGTCGATTTCGATGTTGTTGTCCACTTCCGGCGACACGAACACCGAGGTGAAGCTGGTATGGCGGCGGTTGTCCGAGTCGAACGGCGACTTGCGCACCAGGCGGTGCACGCCGGTCTCGGTCTTCAGCCAGCCGTAGGCGTAGTCGCCTTCCACGCGGAGCGTGGCCGACTTGATGCCCGCGACGTCGCCACCGGACACTTCCATCAGCTCGGTCTTCCAGCCACGCGATTCACACCAGCGCAGGTACATGCGCAGCAGGATCTCGGCCCAGTCCTGGGCTTCGGTACCACCGGCACCGGCCTGGATGTCGACGAACGCCGGGGCGGTATCCATCTGCCCGGAGAACATGCGCTGGAACTCCAGCTTCTCCACGTGCGCCTGGTGCTTGTCCAGGTCGGCCACGACGGCCAGCGCGGTGTCCTCGTCCTGCTCGGACTCGGCCAGCTCCAGCAGTTCGGTGGCGTCGCTCAGGCCTTCCAGCACCGCGGCGATGCCGCCCACGGTCTTTTCCAGGGTCGAGCGCTCGCGCCCCAGGTTCTGGGCGTACTCGGCGTTGTTCCAGACGTCGGGGCTTTCCAGCTCCCGCGTTACTTCCTCAAGACGCTCTTTCTTGGCGTCGTAGTCAAAGATACCCCCGGAGCGACAACACGCGATCGGTCAGATCGGCGATGCGCTGGCGGACAGGATTCAGTTCGATCATGTCGGCGGTTATGCATTCAAAAGATGACTGCAAATGATACCGCAGGCCGGGGTGAACCGGCGCAGAAGCCGGTCCCGCCCTGCCACGCCCCTACCCGCCCAAGGCCTGGCGCAGCAACGGCAGCTGGCGCCGGCTGCAGGGTACCTTGGCCCCATCGGCCATGTGCAGCAAGGCCTCGCCCCCATCCAGCGGCTCGATCGAGCGCAGCTGGTCACGGTTGACCAGCCAGCTGCGGTGGCTGCGCAGGAACAGGACCGGGTCCAGCCGCGCCTCAAGCACTGCCATGGTGATCCGCAGCGGGTAGTCATGCCCGCGCACCCGCAGGTTCACATAGTTGCCGGCGGCCTGGGCGTACTCGACGTCGGTCGTGGCCACCAGGAACTCCTTGCCCAGCTTGCGCACAAGGAAATGGTCGGGGCGATCGACCGGTTCGACCGGCGGGCCCTCATCGGGGGCGGCCAGCAGGGTCGCTTCACCCTGGCGGCGGCGGCCGAACCAGGCCAGGGCATGGACTGCCGAGACCAGCAGCGCATAGGTCTGGATGTCCTTGAAGAACTCGTAGAACCATTGCGCCGGCCAGTCCCCAAAGGTGTAGTGGCTGCCAAGCACGGCGTGGGCGGCCTTGCGCAGCAGGACCATCGCACTCACATGCAGCAGCCACCACGCAACCGCGCCCAGCAGATACGGCACCAAGCGCTGTCGCCAGGTATCGGTGTGCAGCGGCCAGCGCGAAGCGGCGCGGATCAGCACCGCCAGCAGCAGCAGCGACACCAGCGCACTGCTGAACTCGTCAATCGTGGCCGCCATCCATTGGGAGGGCAGCCCATCGCGCGCCGCCATCATGGCCTTGGCCAGCACATTGGCCGCCGCCGTCCCCAGGAACAGTACGACCCAGAACACGGCTGCCTGCCGCCCTTGCCTGCCGTTGCCCATCGATTCGCCACGCACGTCCGGGTCCTGCTGGTTGTACTCATCCATCACTGGATTATCGCCAACCACAGCCCCGCTGACGTACGCCATTCGTCCCCCCGCCCCGCCATTGGGCCCTGCCGGGCATCCAACCGCCCCTTGCTGCTGGCGACAGCCCACGAGGACTTCCACTCTGCGAGGACGCCAATACGGATACCGCCATGACCCGCCGCCACGACCTCGACACCCTGCGTATCGGTGCCTTCGGGCTGTTGATCCTCTACCACGTGGCCATGGCCTACGTGGCCGGATGGGACTTCCACCTCAAGAGCGTCCACACCGCGGAGTGGCTGCAATGGCCGATGATCGCGCTGAATCGTTGGCGCATGCCGCTGCTGTTTGCCATCTCCGGCATTGCACTGGGCCTGTGCCTGCCCGCGCAGGGCCGTTGGCGGTTCGCGCTGCGGCGCGGCGGGCGGCTGTTGTTGCCGCTGTTGTTCGGCATCGTCGCGGTCGTTTCGCTGCAGGCCTACTGTGAAGCGGTGGACAAGGGCGACGTCACGCCAGGGCTCGGCGCATTCCTGTGGCGCTACTGGCAATTCCGGCCGTGGCCGGGAGCCAGCTTCACCGGTGCCGCCTATGGCTTCACCTGGAACCACCTGTGGTACCTGGCCTATCTGATCCCTTACACGCTGCTGGCGATCGTGTTGGCCAGCGTAGTGCGGCCGCTGCGCCACCGCCTGCCGGGCCTGCCTGCTGGCGACCGCTGGGTGGCCACGCTGGGCCTGCTGCTGCCGGTGCTGTGGCTGGCGTGGGCGCTGCTGGTGATCCTGCCCGCCCACCCGCCAAGCCATGCGCTGGTCGATGACCTGTACGTCCACGCCGAATCGCTGCCCCTGTTCCTCGGCGGCTTCCTCGCCGCGCGCTGGCAGCGCGGCTGGGATCTGCTGGTGCGCGGCCGGCGGTTGACCCTGGCGCTGGCCGTTGTCGGGCTGACTGTCGAACTGGGCATCCGCGCGTTGGGGCGGATGCCCGACCTCGGCGATCTGCCGCAGTGGGTGCTGGCGCTGCCGTGGGCGCAGACCGAGCGCGTTGGCCGAGCGCTGTACACCTGGTGTTCCCTGCTGGCCCTCTTCGGATGGGCGCAGGTCCTGCTGGCGCGGCCATGGCGTGGCCTGGGCTACTGCCGCGAGGCGGTGTTCAGCTGGTACATCCTGCACCAGACCGTGCTGATCATGCTGTTGTACTGGTTGCGTCCCCTGCAGCTGGGCGCATGGCTGGAGCCGGCGCTGGTGATTGTAGGCACCGTCGCCGGCTGCCTGCTGATCCATGAACTGCTGGTACGCCGTGTGCGCTTGCTGCGGCCGCTGTTCGGGTTGCGTGCCGATCGCAACGGCGCAGTGAGCATCACGCAGGACCACAGCGCCGGCCGCCGGGCATGGCCCGGCGCTACCGCACCTCGAACTCGCCAACCAGCACCGTCTCGGCACGATCCTTCAGCCGCATCGTGACCATCTGGTCCTTCTGCTTCGGCGTGCCCCAATGGGTAGTCAGGCGCAGCATCAGCGTCGTCGCACCGGTTACCAGCTGCTGGCGGCTGCCGAAGTAGTTCGCCTCCACCTTGTACTTGCCCGGCTTGGCGTTGCGCAGCGAGAACTGTTCCGGACCATAGCCACCGGTGAAGTCCTGCGACATCTGCCCACCCTGGTAGGTCAGGCGGTTGCCGTAGTACGCACGCTCGCCGTTCGGGTCGGTGACCCACAGATCCATGTCGCTGTTGTCGGCATCCCAGGCCAGCACCACGCGCAGGTCCAGCGGCATCGCCTGCAGCAGGCGCGGGTCGATGCCGGTGGTATCCAGGCGCGGCTTGCTGCCGGCCACCAGGTTGGTCAGTTCATCCAGGGCGATCAGCGCGATGCCGTCGAAACGACCATCCCACGGCCGCACGACCACCTGGTACAGCGGCGCCAGCGCCTGCTGCGGCTTGCCCGCTGCGGCCAGCGCCAGGCCCAGATCACGGAAGCTCTGCGGTTCCTCCTGGCCCATCGCCAGCACCTGCTCGAACACCGGCACCGCCAGTGCGGGTGCATCGGCCTGCAGCAGGCGATAGCCGAGAACGCGCAGCAGATGGCGGTTGTCCAGCTCCATCTCGGCCAGGTTGGACAGCACGCGCAGGGCAAGATCGCGCTGCCCCTGTTCGATCAACAGGTCGGCCACGTCGAGGAAGAACGCGCTGCTGTTGGCGTTCGCAGCGCGCTCGGCCAGATAGCGGTCGTACAGCTGCGACGACGGCCCCTGGCGCAGGCGGCGGGCAACCGGCGAATCCGACTGCCAGGCGGCCAACCGGATTCCCAGCTGACCGTCATTGGCGGCGGCCGGTGCATTGGACGCCGTGGGTTCGATGGCAACGGCATCCATCGCGGCCTCCAGGCCCGCAGGTGCCTGCCGCGGCGGCGATCGACGGGCGCGCGCGCTGCTGGACTCCGCCCGCTGCTCGGCGGCAACGGCCATCGGCGCTGGCGCGGGAGGAGGCGCGGCGAGCATCGCCACCGGGGCAGCCGCGTACGCGTCCTGACCGACCACTTCCAGCGCCTTCGCCTGCACGCGCATGCCCTTCGGCCAACGGCGGCTCCACCATTGCTGGCGCTGCTGCCACTGCGTCACCACCTTGTCCAGGCGCTGACGGTCGGCGGCATCGCGATCTGCAACCTGGCGTGCGAAGCGCTGGTCGTACTGGGCGCGCAAGGCACCTGCAGGGCGGATCGCGTAGCGCAGGTAGTCGTCCAGCGTTTCCAGCACGATCAGTGAAGTGTCCGGGCCCACCAGGCCGAACTGCTGCGACAGGCGCTGCATCGCCTCGCGATTGCCGCGCCGATCGGTCGACAACTGCTGCAGGCGTGCCTGTGCCCACAGGCCGGCCAGCAGATCGCCATCGGCGCTGGTGGAGCTCTCCGGCAGTGCCTGCCATTGCCCACCGGCAATGCGCACCCGCATCGGCACACCTTCGGCCGCCAACCGCGCATGCAACCACAGCCAGCCCTGGGCCTGGCTGCGGCGGTCGACCACCACGTCCTGCACGCCACGGCCGGCATCGATCTGGACATCCAGCGGCATCGACAGCAGCTCCCGTACAGCGGCATCGATATCGCTGCCGAGCGCCACGAAACTGCCAGCATGCGCCTCGCTCCAACCGCGCAGGCGGGTGGCATCGGTGCGTGCGCCGGCACTGCTGACCGCAAACAGGCGCTGATCGGCGGCCAACGCCGGCAGTGCTTCCGGCCCATAGGTCAGCAGGCCGTCGCTGACCATCAGGTACTCCTTCACCGAGGGCTGCGGCTGCCATTGCGCCAGCGCGCTGGCGCCATCCGGCTGCACCGCCATCAACGCGCGCCGCAGTTCACTCCAGTCACCGCTGCGTATACGGAAATGACGCACGGGCTCGGCGCGATCACGCAGCACGGTCAGCGCGACGTTGCCCTCGCCCATCGCAGCAAAGTAGCGATCCAGCAGCGCGAACTCGCGGGTGCGGTCGCGCTGGCCTGCGGAACCCGAACCGTCCCACAGCAGCCCCACTTCCGACGGCACACGGCGCGGCGCGGTCGACGTCGGCACCGGCAGCTGCGCCAACAGGTAGTGACCGTCCTGCCAGCGCGCAACCTGCACCTGTGCCTTGCGCTCGGCCGGCAGCGTCCATTGCAGCTGGGCCGGCAACTGCGCGCCACGTCCTTGCCAGTGCAGGCGGCCATCGGCGATGCGGAACGGCGCGCTTCCTGCCTCAGCCCCCTTCGGTGCCCGCACGTCAAGTTCGACGGCTGCGGCGCCGGCGACGAACTGCAGCGGCAGTGTCCAACGCCAGCCCTGCCCGGCATATGCCAGCGGCTCGCGTACGACCAACTGCACGCGGCGGCTACCGCCGGCCGGCAGCGGATACACGCGCAGCCGGAACTGGTTGCCGGCGGTCTGCTCCAGCAGGCCCGGGTCGACGCCACGACGGGCGATCTCCTCGAACACCTGACGACCGCGGTCCTTGGGCACCGGTACTGCCTCGCGCAACTCGCCGTTGATGTCCAGGGCGAACCCGGTGATCTGCTGGCCCTCGGCCAGCGGGAACTGCAGCTCACCTTCCAGCACGCGCTGGTTGGGGTTATGGAACTCCAGGGTGATACGGGTCTGGGCGATACCGGCCTGGACCTCGCCTTCGATGCGGGCATGTCGCAGCTGCACGGGCTGTTCGGCGGCGGGCGCGATCAGCAGCGGTGTGGACGTCATCGGCGGTGCCGGACGCCGCGACGCCTGGGGCAGTGCCGGCCAGCTTGCCAGGGCCAACAGCAGTACGGTGCAGCAACGGGCGAAGACCATGACAGGACTCCAGTGGGATCGTGACTGCTTGAACGCACCAACCGGGAGGACGGGGTTAACGTGATTCGATGCTGGTTCTTCGCTGCCCCTGGGCGCACCATGTGCGACTTCCCGATCCCGTGCAAGGATGCCCATGCGTTCTCCCCTGCTTCCCACCCTGCTGGCCCTGTGCTGGCCGTTGGCCGCCGGCGCCGTCGATGCGCCTGCAGGCCTCTATTTCCAGCATCACGACTGGGTCGTGGCCTGCGACAACACGCGCACGTGCCGCGCGGCCGGCTACGCCAGTGGCGATGACAGCACCCTGAGCGTGCTGCTGACCCGGGCGGGCGGCCCCAATCAGGCCATCAGCGGTCGGATGTCGTTGCAGCCGATCGATGACCAGCCGCAGCCCAAGGGCGCGCTGCACCTGCGCATCCAGCAGCGTGACCTCGGTGTGCTGGCGCCGGCCACGGAGCCGGGTGTCCATGTGCTCAGCGCGGCACAGACCAGCGCAGTGCTGTCCGCGCTGGTGCGCGATGGTGGCATCGCGCTTGTCGATGCCGCCGGCCACACGTGGCCGCTGTCGGACAAGGGCGCAGCGGCTGTGCTGTTGAAGACCGACGAGTTCCAGGGCCGCGTGGGCACGCCGGGCGCGGTGATGCGCAAGGGGGCCGCTGCCGAAAGCAGCGTGCCTGCCGCCGTTGCCAAACCCGTGGTGCGCAAGGCACCGACGCTGTCGACGCCACCGGACGACCCGGCGTTTTCCAAGCTGGCCGCCTCGCCGGCGCTGCGTGCGGCGCTGCGCGCCACTCTGGAAGAACCCAGCTGCGAAGGCCTGCTCGACACCGACCCGGATCTTCCGATCAGCAATTCACCACTGCAGATCCAGCGCCTGGACACCAAGCATCTGCTGGTCAACGTCCCCTGCTGGCGCGCGGCCTACAACAGCGGTGATGGCTACTGGGTCATCGGTGAGAAAGCGCCCTACCAGCCGCAATGGGTGACCAGCGACGCGATCGACTACGGCGACGGACAGATCGTCGCCTCGCACAAGGGCCGCGGTCTGGCCGACTGCGTGTCGGATGAAACGTGGACGTGGGATGGCACCCGCTTCGTCGCGACCTCGGCGATCAGTGGCGGCCTGTGCCGCGGCGTTCCCGGGGGTACCTGGGAACTGCCGACGCAGGTGACCGACGTACGCTGACCCTTCCGAAGCGGTAGCGCCGGGCCATGCCCGGCATGGACTACGCCGGCAGGCAGTGCTCGACGATCAGCTGGATGGCGGCGCCGCCACGATAGTCATCGCAGGCGAGCCGGTAGGCGAGATGCACGTGGCGACCGGGCGCATTGCCGTGCCAGCCGCCGAAATGGATCGCGTTGATCGTGCCGGGTACGCCGGGCAGGCGCAGTTCCAGCTTCAGATGCCGTTCCTTCAGCACGCGCCAGTTGGCCACTTCGAAGTGGCCATCGAACAGCGGCTCGGGAAAGCCCTGCCCCCATGGCCCCGCCAAACGCAGCGCATCGGCATGGCGATGATCGAGTTCGTCCGCGGCCAGTTCGCCGTCGCTGAGCACCTGCTGCTGCAGTGCAGCCGGGTCGAGCATTTCCAGCACGGTGGCGACGAACGCGGCTTCGAAGGCAGCCAGATGATCCAGGCGCATGCTCAACCCGGCGGCCATCGCGTGACCGCCGAAGCGCTCGATCAAGCCGGGATGGCGCGCATCGACCAGCGCCAGCGCATCACGGATATGCAGGCCGGCGATCGAACGCGCCGAGCCGCGCAGGGTGTCGGCGCCCGGCTCGGCCGGCGCGAACGCGATCACCGGCCGATGCAGGCGATCCTTCATCTTTGAAGCAACCAGGCCAACCACGCCGGGGTGCCAATCAGCATCGAACAGGCAGGCCGCCACCGGGCGCTGCCCTGCGGTATCGAGCACCACCTGCGACAGCGCGTGTTCGGCGTCATCGGTCATCGACTGCTGGACCGCACGCCGCTCGGCGTTGATCTGTTCCAGCGTCTGCGCGATGTCGCGGGCTTGCCGCGGATCTTCGGTGAGCAGCAGGGCGATACCCAATGCCATGTCTTCCAACCGACCGGCCGCGTTCAAGCGCGGGCCGAGCCCGAAGCCGATGTCGGTGGCGGTCAGGCGTGCGGCATCGCGGCCGCTGGCCTCGATCAATGCCTTCAGGCCGACGCAGCCCTGGCCATTGCGCAGCCTGCGCAATCCTGCGCTGACCAGGGCGCGATTGTTGGCATCGAGCACCACCAGGTCGGCCACTGTGCCCACCGCCACCAGGTCCAGCAGCGTGGTCAGGTCCGGCCCTTTGCCATCGGCAAATACCCCCGCTTCGCGCATCTGCCGGCGCAGCGCCATCAGTACGTAGAAGATCACGCCGACACCGGCCAGCGCCTTGCTGGGGAAGGCGTCGCCGTCGAGGTTGGGGTCGACGATGACATCGGCCGGTGGCAGCAGTGGACCGGGCAGATGGTGATCGGTCACCAGCACCTGCCAGCCACGCGCCTTGGCCGCGGTCACGCCGGCATGGCAGGCAATGCCGTGGTCGACGGTGACCAGCAGATCCGGCTGCAGCGCAGCCAGCTCGTCCACCAGTGACGGCGACAGACCATAGCCGTGCACCATGCGGTTGGGCACTGCGTGGAAGACGTGCTGCGCGCCGAGCATGCGCAGACCGCGCACACCGACCGCGCAGGCGGTTGCGCCGTCGCAGTCGAAATCACCGACTACCAGGATGCGCTTGTCGGCGGCGATGGCTTGCACCAGCAGGTCCACTGCCGCGTCGACGCCGGTCAGCAGTTCCGGCGCATGCAGGTTGCCGAGCTTGGGCAGGGCCAGCTCGGGCGTGTGCGCACCACGTGCGGCATACAGGCGGGCCAGCAGCGGCAGCGTGCCCTCCGGCCAGCTACCGGGCACGACCGCATCGCGACGGCGGATCATCGGCGTATCGGAAGACGGCAGCGCAGCATCGGCGGCAAGGGACATCGGCATCGCCGGGTTGCGGAAGACCCGCGCATGATACCCCGCTCGGCTCGCCAGGCTCTTCCGGGCTTGGCGCAGGCGTGGCGATCGCCCATGCTTGTTCGCTTCTGAAACGGAATTCGCCATGTACCGCCTGCTGTCCGTACTGCTTGCCAGCCTCCTGCTGCCACTTGCTTCCCAGGCCGCAAACACGCCGCCAACCCCCGGTATCGAGTTCGTACACCACGACTGGTTCCTGGCCTGCGACAACACCGGCACCTGCCGTGCAGCCGGCTACAGCCCTGAAAAGGCGGACAGCCTGCTGGGCCTGATGCTGGAGCGCGCCGGCGGCCCCGGCACGGCAGTGAAGGCGCGGCTGCGGGTCGGTGAGGATGGCGAAAGTGCAGTGCCTGAAGGTTCAATGCGCCTGCACGTGAACGGCCGTGATCTGGGCCCAGTGCAGGACACCGGGGCCGACGAGGCAATAATGCTGCGGCCGGCGCAGGTAGAAGGCCTGCTGGCCGCCCTGCCCGGCCAGGCCCGTATCGAGGTGATCGACAGCAGGGGCACGCGCTGGCCGATTTCCGATCGTGGTGCCGCCGCGGTGCTGCTGAAAATGGACGAGGTCCAAGGGCGCGTGGGCACGCCCGGTGCGCTGGTACGCCGCGGCACGCGTGCCGAAGCGAGCGTGCCCGCCGCAGTGGCCAAGCCGGTGATCGTGCGCGGTGTGCTGGCGGCCGGCCGCCCCGGCGATAGCGGGCTGGGCAGCAGTGAAGCGCTGCGCGACGCGCTGATTGCCACGCTCGGCGACAACGACGACTGTCCGCGCCTGATCGAGTACAAGGGAACACCGGAAATGGTGATCGAGCGGTTGGACGACCACCACGTGCTGGTGCAGGCGTTGTGCCAGATGGGCGCGTACAACTACAGCAATGGCTTCTGGATCGCGCGCGATCAGCCGCCGTTCGCACCTGAGACGGTCACGCTGGATGCAGAAGGCTTCTCGCACTCCGATCGCACGTTGTACGCGCGCTACAAGGGCCGCGGCATCGGCGACTGCGTTTCCGGCTGGGACTGGGCCTGGGATGGCCGCAGATTCCAGCCAAGCAGTGCGTTCAGTACCGGTCTGTGTCGTGGCGTGGCGGGCGGGCACTGGACGCTGCCGACGCTTGTCAGCACGGTCCGCTGACCCGGAAACCTGGAACATGACTACGCTTCGATTTCCTCTACTGGCGCTGGCGTCACTGACGCTGGCACCTGTCAGCTTCGCCGGCACGCCCGCGCAGTTCACGTTCCTTGAACAGAACGGACACCTGGCATGCGATAACACAGGCACCTGCCGGATGGTGGCGTTCGGCCCACCGGCCGCGTTGATGCTGGGCGTGCTCATCGAGCGTGCCGCTGGACCAGACACCCCCGTGACGGCGCGATTGTCGCTGGCTGATGGCAGTGACGGCGCGCCCCGCAGCCCGCGGGTGCATCCAGAGGGCCGGCTGCGGCTGCATGTGGATGGCGCGGACCTGGGTGATATCGGCCCGGTGGATGCGCTTGAGGCCGGCCTGGCTCTGGCACCACCACATGCGCAGGCGCTGCTGGATGCACTGGTGCGCGGGCGGCCGGTCAGGATGACCGACACGGCGGGCCAGGCATGGCCATTGGCAGAGAGCGGTAATGCCGCACTGCTGCTGAAGATGGACGAGGCACAGGGCCGCTTGCACACCCCAGGGGCGTTGGTGGGCAAGGGTTTGCGGCCGGAATCGCAGGTGCCGGCCGCACGGGTGGCACCTCGCCTGGTGCCGCCACCGCTGCTGGTTGAAGCCCACGACGAGGATGCCGCGCTGGCCGAACGTGCCGATCTACTGCAAGCGCTGCTACCGCGCGCCGAGGCCGGCGCGGGTTGCGCTGCAGCCTCTTCCCGCCACCTGCGCATCGAGCGGATCGATGCAACGCATGTGCTGGCGATGTTGAACTGCACGACCGGCCGCTACATCCGGCCAGCCGGCAGCTGGGTGATCCGCGACCGAACGCCCTTTGCGCCCGTGCCGATCACCGCATCCACGCTGTTCCCGCTCTACCCGCACGCCGTGTTCCTTGAAGAAGGCGTTGCAAGCGCTACGGACCGCTGCGGGATAGACCGGCATTGGGCCTGGGATGGAGCCCGCCTGGTGCTGGCGGCAACCTTCGTCGGCCGGCACTGCCTGGGCGTCGGTCAGCGCCACTGGCAACTGCCGACCTACGTTACGGAATTGCGCTAGGGCATCCGCCGGGCATGGCCCGGCGCTACCACCACGTCAGGCGTCGTGAAGCTGCCGTGGCTTCTTCCAGAACTGCCAGCGCTGGCCGCGATCCAGCTGGAACTGCAGGCCGTCCTCGAAATCCAGCACCAGCCGTTGCAGCTCGCCACGCTTGAGCGCGGCCAGCAGCGGCCGGATTGCATCGTTGCCCAGCTGCTGCAGCGAGCGCAGCTGGCGCAGGTCGACCAGTGCATCGACCGACTGCTCGCCATCCACCGCGACACCTGCGGCCTGGGCCAGGCCCTGCAGCAGCGCATCGCGGCTGCGCACCTGCGCGTGCGGCGTGGCCACCGATACCGGCATCACGCCACCACCCCAGAACCACAGCGAATTGATCGGCTGCTGGCCCTGCGCGGCGCGCTGCTGGTTCCACGAGTGGGTGTGCAGCAGCACCTGCGCTTCGGTCATCAGTGCGCGCCAGCGACGGCCCGCCTCGCCCGGCGGCAGGTGCGAGAACAGGTCATCACCCAGCACCTCGTCGGGGCTGTCGAACTCCGGCAGTTCAGTACCGATGGGCAGGCGCAGGTACCAGCGTGACGGATCGGGTGCATCCAGCACGAAGCCTGCATCCGCAAACAGCGGCTGCAGCACGGGCAGCAACGCCAGCGTATCGGCCAGGCTGGGCCGCAGCGTTTCGCCGTGGCCCATCATCCGCGCGCCATGCATGTCCGGCACCATGCAGGCCGGATCGGCACGCAGCCAGCAGGCGCCGGCGGCATCACCGACGTCACGCTGGCGGGTCAATGCGGCCACCGGCCAGTGCGGCGCGGCCACCGTGAAGTGGCGCAGCAGCTGCGCGCGTTCACCGGCATCGCCCTGCGAAGTGGTGGCGCGGCCCAGGGCGCGCGCCACGTCATCCGGCAATGCAGCCACCGCAAAGCGGCTGCGCGCCGGCAACAGCAGGGTTGCCGTCGCCACGGATCAGTCCTGGTAGCTGACGCTGACGATCTCGTACTCGCGCTGGCCGGCCGGCGCATCGATCACGATAGAGTCACCTTCCAGCTTGCCGATCATCGCGCGGGCGACCGGCGAGGAAATCGCGATCAGGCCGAGTTTGATGTCCGCTTCCAGATCACCAACGATCTGGTACTTCTTCTCTTCGTCCGATTCCACGTCGGCCAGGATCACGCTGGCCCCGAACACCACCTTGGAGCCTGCATTGAGCTTGCTCACGTCGATGATCTCGGCGTGCGACAGCTCGCCTTCCAGCTGCTTGATGCGGCCTTCGATGAAGCCCTGTTCCTCGCGCGCGGCGTGGTACTCGGCGTTCTCCTTCAGGTCGCCGTGCTCGCGCGCTTCGGCGATCGCGGCAATCACCTTCGGACGCTTGACCGACTTCAGGTGATCCAGTTCGTCGCGCAGACGCTGCGCGCCCTTCATCGTGATGGGTGCTCTCATGCGTTCAACTCCTTGTGCAGTTCCTGCAGCGACCAGACCGGGCCGGTACCGCGGAATTCCAGTGAATCCACCAGCGCCTTGGCACCGGCAATGGTGGTCGAATAGGTGACACGGTGCTGCAGTGCCTCGCGACGGATCGAGAACGAGTCGTTGATCGCGGCACGGCCTTCGGTCGTGTTGACGATATAGACGATCTCGCCGTTCTTGATCGAATCGACGATGTGCGGGCGACCCTCGACCACCTTGTTGATGATCTCGCAGTCCATGCCGTGCTGCTGCAGCCACGCTGCGGTGCCACGGGTGGCAACCAGGCTGTAGCCACGCGCCAGCAGGGCCTTGGCCACCGGCAGCACGCGCTTCTTGTCCGGGTCGCGCACCGACACGAACGCCTTGCCCACCGGCGGCGCCTTGATGCCACCGGCTTCCTGCGCGCGCGCGAAGGCGGCGTTGAAGCTGCGGCCCACGCCCATCACCTCACCGGTGGAGCGCATCTCCGGCCCGAGGATCGGGTCGACGCCCTGGAACTTGGCGAACGGGAAGATCGCTTCCTTCACCGAGTAGTAGTCCGGCACGATTTCCTTGGTGGCGCCCTGCTCTTCCAGGGTCTTGCCCGCCATGCAGCGGGCCGCGATCTTGGCCAGCGGCATGCCGGTGGCCTTGGACACGAAGGGCACGGTGCGCGAGGCACGCGGATTCACTTCCAGCAGGAAGATGGTGTCGTTGCCTTCCTCATCGGTCTGGATCGCGAACTGGGTGTTCATCAGGCCCACCACGTTCAGGGCCTTGGCCAGCTCGACCACCTGGCGACGCAGCTCGGCCTGGGTTTCAGCCGACAGCGAGTAAGGCGGCAGCGAGCAGGAGGAATCGCCCGAGTGCACGCCAGCCTCTTCGATGTGCTCCATCACGCCACCGATCAGGACGTTGCCCTGGGCGTCGGCGATGATGTCCACGTCGCACTCGACGGCGTTGTCGAGGAAGCGATCCAGCAGCACCGGCGAATCGTTGGACACCTTCACCGCGTCACGCACGTAGCGGGCCAGATCGGATTCGCCGTAGACGATTTCCATCGCGCGGCCACCCAGCACGTAGCTCGGGCGCACCACCAGCGGGTAACCGATCTCGCGCGCCAGCAGCAGGGCTTCCTGGTCGTTGCGGGCAATGCGGTTCGGCGGCTGCTTCAGGCCCAGGTTGTCCACCAGCTGCTGGAAGCGCTCGCGGTCTTCGGCCAGGTCGATCGAGTCCGGGCTGGTGCCGATCACCGGCACGCCGTTGGCTTCCAGCGCGCGTGCCAGCTTCAGCGGGGTCTGGCCGCCGTACTGCACGATCACGCCCTTCGGCTGCTCCAGCTCGACGATTTCCAGCACGTCTTCCAGGGTCAGCGGTTCGAAGTACAGGCGGTCGGAGGTGTCGTAGTCGGTCGACACGGTTTCCGGGTTGCAGTTGACCATGATGGTTTCATAGCCGTCCTCGCGCAGCGCCAGTGCCGCGTGCACGCAGCAGTAGTCGAACTCGATGCCCTGGCCGATGCGGTTCGGGCCACCGCCGAGGATCATGATCTTGTCGCGGTTGCTCGGCGCGGCTTCACACTCGTCCTCATAGGTCGAGTACAGGTAGGCGGTGCCGGTGGAGAACTCGGCGGCACAGGAGTCCACGCGCTTGTACACCGGGCGCACCTTGTGCGCGCGACGCAGCGCACGCACCGCGGCTTCGTTGGTGCCGGTCAGCTGGGCCAGGCGGGCGTCGGAGAAGCCGGCACGCTTGAGCTTGCGCAGGCGCGCCGCATCCAGTGCATCGATCCCATCGGCCGCGACCTGGGTCTCGGCGGCGATGATTTCTTCGATCTGGTCCAGGAACCACGGATCGATGTAGGACAGCTTGAAGATGTCCTCCACGCTCATCCCGGCGCGGAACGCGTCGGCGACGAAGAACAGGCGCTCCGGACCCGGCGCCTTCAGCTCGCGGCGCAGGGTCTGCAGATCGTCTTCACTGGTCAGGTCCAGGCCGGTCGGGTCGAAGCCGACCTTGCCGGTTTCCAGGCCACGCAGGGCCTTCTGCATCGATTCCTGGAAGGTGCGGCCCATCGCCATCACCTCGCCCACCGACTTCATCTGGGTGGTCAGGCGTGCATCGGCAGCCGGGAACTTCTCGAAAGCGAAGCGCGGAATCTTGGTGACGACGTAGTCGATGGACGGCTCGAACGAGGCCGGGGTCAGGCCGCCGGTGATCTCGTTCTTCAGTTCGTCCAGGGTGTAGCCCACGGCCAGCTTGGCGGCGACCTTGGCGATCGGGAAGCCGGTGGCCTTGGACGCCAGCGCCGAGGAACGCGACACGCGCGGGTTCATCTCGATCACCACCACGCGGCCGGTGTCCGGGTTGATGCCGAACTGCACGTTCGAACCACCGGTGTCCACGCCGATCTTGCGCAGCACGGCGATGGAGGCATCACGCAGGCGCTGGTATTCCTTGTCGGTCAGGGTCTGCGCCGGGGCCACGGTGATCGAGTCACCGGTGTGCACGCCCATCGGGTCCAGGTTTTCGATCGAGCAGACGATGATGCAGTTGTCCGCGGTATCGCGGACCACTTCCATCTCGAATTCCTTCCAGCCCAGCACCGACTCTTCGACCAGCACTTCGGTGGTCGGCGACAGTTCCAGGCCGCGGTTGACGATCTCGATCAGCTCTTCGCGGTTGTAGGCAATGCCGCCGCCACTGCCGCCCAGAGTGAAGCTGGGGCGGATGATGGTCGGATAGCCGACGCGGGTCTGGATCTCCAGCGCTTCGTCCAGGGTATGGGCAACGGCAGCGGTCGGGCACTCCAGGCCGATCTCGCTCATCGCCACGCGGAACAGCTCGCGGTCTTCGGCCATCATGATCGCTTCGCGCTTGGCGCCGATCAGCTCGACGTTGTACTTCTCAAGCACACCGTTGTCGGCCAGGTCCAGCGCGCAGTTCAGCGCGGTCTGGCCACCCATCGTCGGCAGCAGCGCGTCGGGCTTTTCCTTGGCGATGATCTTCTCGACGGTCTGCCAGTTGATCGGCTCGATGTAGACGGCGTCGGCCATCTCCGGGTCGGTCATGATCGTGGCCGGATTGCTGTTGACCAGCACCACGCGGTAGCCCTCATCTCGCAGGGCCTTGCAGGCCTGGGCGCCGGAGTAATCGAACTCACAGGCCTGGCCGATGACGATCGGGCCGGCACCGATGATGAGGATGGTCTTGAGGTCAGTGCGCTTGGGCATTTTCTTCTCTAAGTCAGTACAGCGTGACAAGGGGGAGTGATCGCACGCTGTCGATCAGGAAATCTCTTCGGGTTTCAGCGCAATCCCGCACTGGTCCTGCAATCCCTGGCTCAGTTTCACCGCAAATTCGTCAGGGACGCTCATTGCATCGAAACCAGCATCCAGGCGCTTGAAGGACGTACTGCCGAGAAAGGCGTCGAATCCGGCGGCGTACGCCTCGTCGTTGACGTTGACCGACGCGTCCGCTGCCGACTCCGGGAGCGCGCGGGTGAGGATCAGGTAACCCTTTCCGGACGGTGTGGCCAGGAAGCGCGACCAGTCCGCGACGATCACGTCACCGTCCTCGCCAAGGCTATTGATCAACGACTGGCGCGCATGAACGTAGAAGAACGACTGGATGGAGGTGCGGGCGCATTGGCGATCGCTTTCGGCCAGCGCTTTGAGCGTTGGCACCTCCTCGACCATCATCGCCGCCGACGACGCACCGACCGAGTCCTTCTTCAACGTGTGCAGCAGCGCGTCCATGTCCGCAGCGGACGCCGGCGCAGCCTGTGCCGCACCCGCGGCGCAGCACAGCGACAGCAGCAGAGCGGCGCTGCGCATCAAGCCTTCGCCTCGGCCATCAGGGTCACGAAACGATCGAACAGCGGACCGACGTCATGCGGGCCCGGCGAGGCTTCCGGGTGGCCCTGGAACGAGAACGCCGGCACATCGGTGCGGGCGATGCCCTGGTTGGTGCCGTCGAACAGCGAACGGTGGGTCACCCGCAGCGTGGCCGGCAGACTGGCTTCATCGACCGCGAAGCCGTGGTTCTGCGAGGTGATCATCACCCGGCCGCTGTCCAGGTCCTGCACCGGATGGTTCGCGCCGTGGTGGCCATGGCCCATCTTGATCGTCTTCGCGCCCGAGGCCAGGCCCAGCAGCTGATGGCCCAGGCAGATGCCGAAGGTCGGGATCTTCACGTCGATGAAGGTCTTGATCGCGGCGATCGCGTAGTCGCACGGTTCCGGGTCACCCGGGCCGTTGGACAGGAACACGCCGTCCGGCTTCAGCGCCAGCACTTCAGCGGCCGGGGTCTGCGCCGGCACCACGGTGACCTCGCAGCCGCGCTCGGCCAGCATGCGCAGGATGTTGGTCTTCACGCCGAAGTCGTACGCCACGACCTTGTACTGGGCCGGCACGCTGACGAAGGCGTTGGCATCCAGGTCCAGCTGGCCCTCGGTCCAGACGTAGGTCTTGTCGGTAGTCACGACCTTGGCCAGATCCATGCCCTTCAGGCCCGGGAACTTGCGGGCCGCTTCCAGTGCCTTTTCCACATCGATGCCGTCGCCGGCCATCAGCGCGCCGTTCTGGGCGCCCTTCTCGCGCAGGATGCGGGTCAGCTTGCGGGTGTCGATGCCAGCGATGGCGACCACGCCACGCTGGATCAGCCAGTCCTGCAGCGACACCTGGCTGCGCCAGCTGCTCGGGCGGCGCGGTACGTCGCGCACGATCAGGCCGGCCGACCACACCTTGGACGCTTCATCGTCCTGGTCGGTCATGCCGGTGTTGCCAATGTGCGGATAGGTCAGCGTGACCATCTGCCGGGCGTAGGACGGGTCGGTCAACACTTCCTGGTAGCCGGTCATGGCGGTGTTGAACACCACTTCACCGACGGACAGGCCGGGCGCGCCTACGGATTCGCCCTCGAATACGGTGCCGTCTTCGAGGACGAGGATTGCGGCTTGGGTCACGGAATTCTCACTTTGGCTACCGAGGGGGTGCCGAAGTCACGCCTGCGCTTCACGGAAATCCGGTTGCAAAAAAGCGCGGACGTACGGTCTGGGACCGGTCCGGCTTTCGTGATTCGGCGAGTGCGAATTGTAGCGGTGCCGGGGCGCTCGCGCCAGCGGTTATCGCCATTCATGAACAGGCGATTGCGCATTCATTTCAATCCGGGGCCGTATGCAGGCACCCAAGGGTAGCGCCGGGCCATGCCCGGCGGATCTGCCACCGACGCCGGGCATGGCCCGGCGCTACCGTTTACAGGGGGCCGTCCAGCAGGTCCCTTACCCGGTAGCTGCCAGCCGCCCGGCCCTGCAGCTGGCGAGCGGCAAACAGCGCCCCGCGGGCAAAGATGTCGCGGTTGGTGGCCCGGTGCACCAGCTCGATGCGCTCGCCCAGGCCGGTGAACTGCACCAGATGCTCGCCGACGATGTCTCCGGCGCGCAGGCTGGCGTACTGCGGCTCGGCCCCGCCCCGCTGCGCCGCGGCCCCCAGGGTCAACGCCGTGCCCGAGGGAGCGTCCTTCTTCTGCGTATGGTGCGATTCGACGATGTCGCAGTTCCAGCCGGCCAGCGCCTGCGCTGCACGTTCCACCAGCTCATCGAGCACCGCCACGCCCAGGCTGAAGTTCGACGCCCACACCAGCGGGATCTTCGCCGCCGCTGCTTCCAGTGCCTGGCGCTGCACACTGGAAATACCGGTGGTGCCCGATACCAGTCCCGCACCGCGCTCCACGCACAGTGCCAGCAGCGCATCGAAGCCCTCGGGCAGGCTGAAATCGATCGCCACATCGAACACCGGCGCCCCCGGCAACTCGCTGGCCGCGAAGAACGGCACGCCGTCGATCACCCGCTGCGCCGGCGCGCGGCCGGTCACCGCAGCGACGATCTGCAGGGAATCAGGATGTTCGGCGGCCAGCCGCAACAGGGCCTGGCCCATGCGCCCGGAGGCGCCGTGAATAAGCAATCGCAGGGGAGTCTGGTTCATGCACGCAGGCTAGCGGCAGCACGCATGGTCCGGCAAGCACTGTCGCTGCTACGCTGCGTGCCCCTTCAAGCGCTGGCCCGCACCTCATGCACCTTTGCAAACCGCCCGCGCCAAGCGCTGACGCCATCATGCCGCCTGCGCGGATGCAGGGCTGAAACGGTGCGCATTTCCGAAGTAGCCCGCCGTACCGGCGCCAGCGCCAAGGCCATCCGCCTGTACGAGGCACGCGGCCTGCTGCCGCCAGTGCCGCGCCTGAACCGCTATCGCGACTACAGCGAGCAGGACGTGGCCTGGGTGCAGCTGATCCGGCAGGCACTGGGGCTGGGCATCGGATTGGCCACCATCACCCGCCTGCAGCGTGGCGACGGCCAGCTGGACTGGCCAGCCGTGCTCGCCCTGCTGGAACGCCAGCGCACTGCGATTGCCGCCGAGCGCGAGCGGCTTGCCCGCGTCGAGGTCGAACTGCAGCAGGTGGCTGACGAGCTGCGGCAATGGCTGCAGCAGGGCGATGGTCCCTGCGTGCTGGCTCCCGCTGGCTGCCCTGGCGGGGTTTGACTCTGCCCTTGGGGCATAGCGCAACGTCGGATGCTTTCCAGCCCCCGAGACTGCCGTGCCCCGCTCCATCCTGATCCTGCTTGGCCATCCCGACCGCGACAGCCTGTGCGGCGCCCTCGCCCAGCGCTACGCGACCGCCGCCCGCAACGCCGGCCACCACGTGCGCATGATCGCCTTGGGCGACCTTCAGTTCGACCCGGTGCTGCGCCACGGTTATCGCCAGATCCAGCCACTGGAAACCGACCTGCAGGATGCAGCAGACGCGATCCAGGCCTGCGACCACCTGGTGCTGGTCTACCCGACGTGGTGGGGCGCGATGCCGGCACTGCTGAAGGGCTTCTTCGATCGCGTGCTGCTGCCGGGCTTCGCCTTCCGCTACCGTCGCGATTCGGTGTGGTGGGACCGGCTGCTGGCGGGGCGCAGCGCGCGGGTCATCACCACGCTGGATACGCCGCCCTGGTACTACCGCTGGATCTACCGCGATCCGGGCATCACCCAGATCCGCGCCACCATCCTTGAGTTCTGCGGCATCCGCCCGGTGCGGGTCAGCCGGCTGGGCCCGGTGCGCAGCAGCACGCCGCAACAGCGCGAACGCTGGTTGGCACTGGCAGCGGACCTTGGCACGCGGGCAGGTTGACGCATCGCCGCGAACCGGTCGCCTCACCCTGCCTGCAACGTAGATCCAAGTCCTGCGTGGATGATCAATTCCGACACCGCTGGAGGGCAGCGCTGGGGATGGGTAGATCCACGCCATGCGTGGATGATCAATCGGCAGTGCGGACCAAGGTCCGCACCCACCAGGGAAGGTCCGCACTCACCAGGGCAGCGCCCAGACGCCTCTCTAGTGCTGCTTCGGCGGTGTCGGTCCGCAGCTGTCGCAGCCACCGCAAGCCCCGCCACCGCCAGTGGCCGGCGGCGCGATCTTCCGGCCCAGCGCCTGCAGCCAGGCCGCACGGCCCGGCTTCAGCAGCGCCAGTGCCAGCGCGCCGCGCAGCTTGCGCACGGTGCCGGGCGCCTGCTTCTTCAACACCACCCACGCACTTACCAGCACGGCCACCGCGATGATCAGGTACTGGACCAGCAGGCCGGCGTCCATCAGCCGCCTCCCAGCGCCACGGTCACCTGGTAGGTGATCAGCGCCGCGACATAGGCCGCAGCAAACAGGTAGAACGCCGAGAAGCCCATCGTCTTCCACGAGTTGGTCTCGCGCTTGATGGTGGCCAGCGTCGAAATGCACATCGGCGCGTAGATGAACCACACCAGCAGGGCCAGGCCGGTAGCCAGCGACCAGCCGTCGGCCACCACCGGCGACAGTGCGGAGATCGCCGCATCATCATCGGCGGCCGACAGCGCATACACCGTCGCCAGCGAGGACACCGCTACTTCGCGCGCAGCGAGGCCCGGGATCAGCGCGATGCAGATCTGCCAGTTGAAGCCCAGCGGCGCGAAGATCGCGGTCATCGCATGACCGATCTGGCCGGCGTAGCTGTAGTCGATGGCCGGCATCGTCGCGTCGGCGGGCGCGCCCGGGAACGACAGCAGGAACCACAGCAGGATGGTCAGCGCCAGGATGATGCCGCCGACGCGCTTGAGGAAGATCATGCCGCGCTCGTACAGGCCGACGGCGAGGTCGCGCGGATGCGGAATGCGGTACGAAGGCAGCTCCAGCATCAGCGGGTGCTCGCTCTTGTCGCGGCGCCACTTCTTCATCACCCACGACATCACCAGCGCGCTGAGGATGCCCGCCACGTACAGGCCGAACAGCACCAGGCCCTGCTGGTTGAAGATGCCGATCCTGCCGGCCGGTATGAACGCACCGATCAGCAGCGCATACACCGGCAGCCTTGCCGAGCAGGTCATCAGCGGCGCCACCAGGATCGTGGCCAGGCGGTCACGCGGGTCCTGGATGCTGCGGGTGGCCATGATACCCGGCACCGCGCAGGCAAAGCTGGACAGCAGCGGGATGAACGACCGCCCCGACAGGCCGGCCGCCGCCATCATGCGGTCCAGCAGGAACGCGGCGCGTGGCAAGTAGCCGGACTCTTCCAGCGCCAGGATGAAGGCGAACAGGATCAGGATCTGCGGCAGGAACACCACCACGCCGCCCAGGCCGGCGATGATGCCGTCGGTCAGCAGGCTGGTCAGCGGACCTGCCGGCAGCACGCTGGCGGCCAGCTCACCCAGCCAGGCAAAGCCGGCCTCGATGCCATCCATCAACGGCGTGGCCCAGGCGAACACCGCCTGGAAGATCAGGAACATCACCACCACCAGCGTGATCAGGCCGAACACCGGATGCAGCAGCCAGCGGTCCAGCGTGTCGTCGATCTTCGCCGTCCGTGCCGGCATCCGCACGGCTGCGGCCAGGATCGCGCGCACCTGCGCGTGGTAGTCCACGCCACTCTCAACGCCGGCCAGCGGCGCATCCAGGTGCGGCACCATCGTATCCAGGCGTTCCACCAGTGCACGCGCGCCCTGCTTGCGTACCGCCACGGTTTCCACCACCGGCACACCGATCTCGCGCTCCAGCGCGGCCACATCGATCTGGATGCCGCGGCGCTGCGCGGCGTCGACCATGTTCAGGGCGATGATCATCGGCTTGCCCAGCTCGCGCAGTTCCAGGGCGAAGCGCAGGTGCAGGCGCAGGTTGGTGGCGTCGATCACGCACAGAAGGACGTCCGGCGCGGCCTCGCCCGGGTAGAACCCCCGGCACAGGTCGCGGGTGATCGCCTCGTCCAGGCTGGCCGGCTGCAGGCTGTAGGCGCCCGGCAGGTCGAGCACGGCGAACTCGCGGCCGGACGGCGCACGCAGGCGGCCTTCCTTGCGCTCTACGGTGACGCCGGTGTAATTGGCGACCTTCTGCCGGCTGCCGGTCAGCTGGTTGAACAGCGCCGTCTTGCCGCTGTTGGGGTTGCCGACCAGCGCGATGCGCAGCGGGGCGGCGGTTGCGGTGGCGCTCATGCACGTCCCTCCTGGCTGGCCGGGTCGATGACCACGCGCCGGGCCTCACTGATACGCAGCGCGAAACGGGTGAACCCGACCTGCACCAGCAGCGGCTCGCCACCAACCGGGCCTCGCGCCACCAGGCGCACTTCCTCGCCCTTGACGAAGCCCAGCTCGCGCAGGCGCCGGGCGATGGCATCGTTGGCATGCAGGTCCTGCACGGAATCGACCACGGCCGAGGCGTGCAGGGGCAGTTCGGACAGCGTCATCTAGCGTGTTCTCTGCTGGATGTAAATGGTTCTCGATTCTAACATTCCCGCGTCGCGTCATGGCCCATGACCAATGGCCCGCTATGATCCATACAGGTATGGAGCAACCCCCGGAATCCCATGAACGATGCTTTGCAGATCGAGCGCAACGGCGCTGTCCTGACCCTCTGGCTGAACCGGCCGGAGCTGCACAACGCCTTTGACGCCGGCCTGATCGCCCGGCTGACCGCAGCCCTGGAAGCGGCCGGCCGCGATGACACGGTGCGCACGGTGGTGGTGGCCGGCCACGGTGCCTCCTTCTCCGCCGGTGCCGACATGCAGTGGATGCGCGGCATGGCCTCCGCCAGCGAGGCCGACAACCGTGACGACGCCCTGGCCCTGGCCCGGCTGATGCGCACCCTGGACGAGCTGCCCAAGCCCACCCTCGCCCGCGTCCACGGCGCGGCCTTTGGTGGTGGCGTCGGCCTGGTGGCCTGCTGCGATATCGCCATCGCCACCACCGCCGCCCGTTTCGGCCTGACCGAAAGCCGGCTGGGCCTGCTGCCGGCAGTGATCTCGCCCTATGTGATCGAGGCCATCGGCAGCCGCCAGTCCCGCCGCTGGTTCGCCACCGGCGAGCACTTCGACGCCGACACGGCCCTGCGTATCGGCCTGATCCACCAGCTGGTGGAGCCCGAACGCCTGGACGAGGCCGTGCAGCGACAGCTTGCCCTGCTCGACAAGGCCGGGCCGATCGCCTCGGCTTCGGCCAAGCTGCTGGTCCGGCAGGTTCGCGACGCCCATGATCGCGACAGCCTGGACCGTGACAATGCCGCCCTGATCGCTCGCCTGCGGGTATCGGCCGAAGGCCAGGAGGGCCTGGGTGCCTTCCTCGACAAACGCGCGCCGCACTGGGTCACGGAGGCCTGACATGCTGGACCATATCGGCTTGAACAGCGGCGACCTGCCGCGCAGCAGGGCCTTCTTCCTGCAGGCGCTGGCACCGCTGCAGATCGGCGTGGTGATGGAGGTCAGCGCCGAACAGACCGGTGCCCACGACCACGTGGGTTTCGGCAACCACGGCAAGCCGTTCTTCTGGCTGGGCAATGCGGCGCCGCTCAGCCAGGGCGTGCACGTGGCCTTCGTCTGCGCCGAACGCGCCCAGGTTGATGCCTTCCACGCCGCCGCGCTGGCCGCAGGGGGGCGCGACAATGGTGCGCCCGGCCTGCGTCCCTGGTACCACCCGGACTATTACGCCGCCTTCGTGATCGACCCCGACGGCAACAACATC
This sequence comes from Stenotrophomonas sp. MYb57, assembly GCF_002966815.1. Lineage (NCBI taxonomy): Bacteria > Pseudomonadati > Pseudomonadota > Gammaproteobacteria > Lysobacterales > Lysobacteraceae > Stenotrophomonas > Stenotrophomonas sp. MYb57. The sequence goes on along the minus strand of NZ_CP023271.1, from coordinate 2,197,584 downwards.
GAGGCGGTCTGCCACCTGCCCGGGTAGATCCCTGCGTCGCCACCAGGCGCAGGCGTGGCCGCTTGTGCGACCCGCCTGCGTATCTCATCTGGCAGCCTGGCGAAGACCGGGCCGCCCCCGTTTCCCAGGAACCGTCGTGACCCCAGCCGATCCCATCCGCCCTGCCCGCCCCGCGCCGCTTTTCATGGGGGTGCCGCGATGAGCGATTTCGTCCGCATCGTCGAGGTCGGCCCGCGCGACGGGCTGCAGAACGAAAAGCAGGCCGTGGCGACCACCGACAAGATCGCCCTGATCGATCGCCTGTCGTCCACCGGCCTGCGTACGATCGAGGCAACCAGCTTCGTCAGCCCGCGCTGGGTCCCGCAGTTGGCCGATGCTGCCGAGGTCTATGCCGGCATCCAGCGCCGCCCGGGCATCGCCTATCCGGTGCTGGTGCCGAACGAACAGGGCTACGACCGTGCGCGCGCCGTCGGCGTGCAGGAAATCGCGGTGTTCACCGCTGCATCGGAAGCCTTCAACCGCACCAACACCAACGCCGGCATCGATGAATCGCTGGCCCGCTTCGAGCCGATCCTGCGCCGTGCGGCCGCCGACGGCGTGCGCGTGCGTGGCTACGTCTCCACCGTGCTCGGCTGCCCCTACCAGGGCGAAGTACCTCTGGCCGATGTGGTGCGCGTGGCCCGCGCACTGCACCATATGGGGTGCTATGAGATCTCGCTGGGTGACACCATCGGCGTTGGCACGCCACGCAAGGCCCGCGCGATGCTGCAGGCGGTGGCTGCCGAGATCCCGATGAGCGCACTGGCGGTGCACTTCCACGATACCTACGGCCAGGCCATCGCCAACATCGCCACCTGCCTGGAAGAAGGCGTGCGCGTGGTCGACAGCGCGGTGTCCGGTGCCGGCGGCTGCCCGTACGCGAAGGGCGCCAGCGGCAACGTGGCCAGCGAGGACGTGGTGTACCTGCTGCAGGGCCTGGGCCTGGAGTGCGGGGTCGACCTGCCGTCGCTGGCCGAGACCGGCCGCTGGCTGGCCGGACTGCTCGGCCGCGCGACCGCCAGCCGCGTCGGGCAGGCGCTGGCAGCGACATGAACGACAGCGGCCCGCGCGACCGTCCGGCCATCGGCGATACACCCGCCGCAACCGACGTCGCGCTGGCCGCTCTGGACGCGGCGCTGGCTGCTTCGCCGCCGCCGGCCCAGGCCAGGCTGCTGCGCCAGGCACGGCAGGCGCTGGCCGATGCGCAGCAGCGCGAACTGGATACCCAGGCACGCTATGCCGCGTTGTTCGACGCCGTGCCCGACCCGGTCAGCATCCTCAGCGCCGAGGGCGTGGTGCTGGACGTCAACCGCGCAGGCATCGTCGCCTACGACCGCCCGCGCGAGGACATCGTCGGCCAGCCGATCGAACTGCTCAATCCCGACCTGCCCAGCGACCATCTGCAACCGGTGTGGGAAGCGCTGAACCGCGGCGACACCTACGTCATCGAAGTGACCAACATGCGCGGTGATGGCAGCCGCTTTCCGGTGGAGGTGCACTCGGCCGGCTTCCAGGACCGCGGCCAACCCTGCATCGTCGCCGTCGCCCGCGACCTGAGCGGGCGCTGGCGCGCCGAGTCACGCTATCGCCTGTTGATGGAATCGATCGACAAGGGCGTGATCCTGTTCGACCGCGACCTGCGCGTGCTGTCGGCCAACCCGGCCGCACATCGCATCCTCGGCCTCACCGGTGGCGGCGTGGGCTTGAACGCGATGCTCGATCCCGAAGCGTGGATCATCGTCGACGAGCATGGCCACCCGTTGACCCAGTCACAGTGGCCGACCAGCCGCTGTTTCCAGGCCGGGCGGGTGATCCGCAGCACCATCATCGGCCTGTACCACCGCCCGCGCGGACGCATGCTGTGGTTGTCCACCACCAACGTGCCGGTGTTCGGCAACGGCTGCGACCAGGCCGACCATGTCTATGCGATGTTCAGTGACATCACCGAGCTGAAGCGCAACAACACCCTGTTCGCGCGCGCGCAGTCACTGGCCCATATCGGCGGTTGGGAGTGGGATCGCGGCCTGCAGCGCCTGTACCTCACCGATGAAGCGCGGCGCATCGTCGGCCAGCCGGCCGACCTGGAGGACATGCCCGACCTGCTGGACTGCCTGCGCAGCGACGACCGCGCCGCCCTGCAGCAGGCGCTGGCCGACACCATCGAACACCGCAGCAGCTTCGGCCTGGAGCTGCAGGGCCAGCGCCGCGATGGCCACTCGTTCTGGATCCGGATGATCGGCGAGGTCTCGGCCGGCGATGTCGATGCCGCCCGCATCACCGGCACCGTGCAGGACATCACCGAGCGCAAGCAGGCCGAGGAAACCCTGCGCGTGCAGGCCCGCACCGACCCACTGACCGGAATCATGAACCGCGATGCGGTGCTGAGCGACCTCGGCGTGCGCATGGACAGCCCCAGCCACGACCGCGTGGCGGTGCTGTACATCGATCTGGACCGTTTCAAGGTGGTCAACGACCTGCTTGGCCACAACGCCGGTGATGAACTGTTGATCGAAGCGACCCGGCGCATCGCCACTGCGATCGGCACCGAAGGCCTGCTTGCACGCTTTGGCGGCGACGAGTTCCTGGTGATCTGCGACCTGCGCGACCAGCCGGACCAGGCCGAACAGCTGGCCGAGCGCATCACTGCGGCGTTCTCGGCACCGTTCCAGCTGGGCAGCGACGAGTTCCCGGTGACCGCCAGCATCGGCATCGCCCGCGCACCGCGCGATGGCAACCGGCCGCAGCAGCTGATCCAGAACGCCGACACGGCGATGTACGAGTGCAAGCGCCGCACCCGCAACGGTTGGCAGGTGTTCTCCCCGGAACTGGCACAGCGCCAGCATGACCGCCTGCAGATCGAGAGCCGGCTGCACAAGGCCCTTGATGGGGAAGAGTTCCACCTGGTGTACCAGCCACAGGTCAACCTGCGCAGCGGCGCCACCATCGCCTGCGAGGCGTTGATGCGCTGGCACAACACCCAGCTGGGGCAGATGCGCCCGGACCTGTTCATCCGCCACGCCGAGCACACCGGCGACATCGTGCGCATCGGCCAATGGGCGCTGCGCGAAGCCTGCCGACAGGTACGGCAATGGCAGGACGACGGGCTCGGCCTGGTGCGGGTGGCCGTCAACGTGTCCTGGCGCCAGTTCGTCGGTGAGGATCTCGCCCGCTGGGTGCGGCAGGTGCTGGACGAATTCGGCCTGCCCGGCAGCGTGCTGGAACTGGAGTTCACCGAGCGGGTGCTGATCGAGGATGCGCCGGACACCCTGCGCACCTTCGCCCGCCTGCGCGAAATGGGGGTGATGCTGACCATCGACGACTTCGGCGAAGGCTACAGCGCCCTGAACTACCTGCGGCGCCTGCCCATCCATGGGCTGAAGCTGAGCCAGCTGTTTGTCGAAGGCATTCCCCGCAACCGTTCGGATGTGGCGGTGTGCGAGGCGGTCTGCGCGATCGCGCGCAGCCTGGGGCTGGGCGTGGTCGCCGAAGGCGTGGAGACCGAGCCACAACGGCAGTGCCTGCTCGACCTGGGGGTGACCGTCGGCCAGGGTTTCCTGTTCGCCCATGGCCTGCCCGCCGCCGACTTCGAGCGTCGCCTGCGCCGCGCCCGCGAACTGGGCTGAGGCCGGCGGCGCAGTGCACAACGGCGGCTGCCGTCGCTTCCGTTAGAATCGGCGGTTCTTGAACCTGCAGGACCGTGCAATGCAGCTGTCTTCCGTACGTGCCGTGATCACTGGCGGCGTCTCCGGCCTCGGCCTGGCCGTGGCCCAGCACCTGGTTGCCGAGGGCGGCAAGGTCGCCCTGTTCGACCTCAACGACGCCAAGGGCGCGGCCGCTGTTGCCGAGCTGGGGCAGGACAACGCCCGCTATTTCAACGTCAACGTCAGTGATGAAGCGTCCGTGTCGGCGGCCATCGACCAGGCCTGCGATTTCCTCGGCGGCCTGAATGTCGCCATGAACTGCGCCGGCATCCTCGGCGCTGGCCGCGTGCTGGGCAAGGAAGGCCCGATGCCGCTGGCCGGGTTCCAGGGAACGGTGATGGTCAACCTGGTCGGCAGCTTCAATGTCGCCAAGGCCGCAGCCAACCGCATGCAGCACAACGAGGCCGGCGTGGACGGCGAGCGCGGCGTCATCATCAACACCGCCAGCGTTGCCGCCTACGAAGGCCAGATCGGCCAGGCCGCCTACTCCGCCTCCAAGGGCGGCGTGGTGGCGATGACCCTGCCGATGGCCCGCGAGCTGTCGCGCTTCGGCATCCGCGTCAACACCATCGCGCCGGGCGTGTTCTGGACACCGATGGTCGATGGCATGCCCGAAGCCGTGCAGGAATCGCTGGCCGCCTCGATCCCGTTCCCGTCGCGCCTGGGCAAGCCGGAAGACTTCGCCAGCCTGGTCGGCCACATCCTCGGCAACACCTACATCAACGGCGAGACCATCCGCCTGGACGGCGCCACCCGGCTCGCTCCGAAGTGATTCCCCCCGGGCGCCGGGACGGCGCCCTCCCCCAACGACCAACATCATCATGAAAGCCAACGACATCAAGAAGGGCAACGTCGTCGAGTTCAACAACGGCGTCTACCAGATCCGCGACATCGAGCGCAGCTCGCCGCAGGGTCGCGGCGGCAACGTCCGCTTCCGCTTCATCATGTACAGCGTGCCGGGCGGCAACAAGCTCGACGCCAGCTTCGATGCCGACGACAACCTGGTCGAAGTCGAACTGCTGCGCCGCCAGTCCACCTACTCGTACAAGGACGGCGATGCGTTCGTGTTCCTGGACGACGAGGACTACACCCCCTACACCCTGGACGCGGACGTGATCGGCGATGACGCCGGCTACATCACCGACGGCCTGACCGGCATCTACGTGCAGGTGATCGACGAGCAGCCGGTGGCCATCCAGCTGCCGGCCTCGGTGGTGCTGGAAGTGATCGAGACGCCGCCGGAACTGAAGGGCGGCACCGCCACCAAGCGCCCGAAGCCGGCCAAGCTCAACACCGGCATCGAGATCATGGTGCCGGAGTACATCGTCAACGGCGAGCGTGTGCTGGTGAACACCGCCACCGGCGAATTTGCCGGCCGTGCCGATTAACCGCGCTGCGCTGATCGCCTGCCTGTCCCTGCTCGTGGCGTGCTCGCCGCGGGCAGCGGACAGCACCGGTGACGTCGCCGCGGACGCGGTGACGCAGTCCCCCGCAGCGGACACCGCTGCCGCTGCGGTTACACCGGCCGCAGATGAAGCAGATGCTGTGGCGACGCTGGCGGACACCCCCGACGAGGAGCAACAGGCGCGGGCTGCCGCCGGTTGCAGCGTCCCCGACGACGTCGCTTTCGTGCAGGACATCCGCATCTACTGCGGCATGCCGGCCGATGTGCAGGCCTTCATCGAACGGGAGAACAGCTGCCAGCATTTTGCCGGCGAAGAACCCTACGACGACGCCCGTCGTCGCGAGCTGGAGGCCGCCATCGCCAGGTTCTGCGACGATCGAGAGAAGATCTTTGCCGACCTGGTGGCCCGCCATCGCGATGACTGCGCGATCCGGCAGGCGTTGATCGGCGTGAACCTGCGCTACGACCTGTCCCCCGCTCTGGATCTGAAGCCCTGCGAGGGCTGACGCAGAAAAGGGGACGGAGGGGATGACGTCGTTCATGGCACAAACAACGTCATCCCCTCCGCCCCTTTTTCTTATTTGCCGCCGAAGTTGCCACAACCGTGGTACTGGCGCGTGCCCACGGCCAGCATCGCCTTGGCTTCGAATGTCTCGCCACTCATGCCGTCCTGGCAGGTGGTGCGCTGGAAGCTCAGCTTGATGTCGGTGCCATCCGCCGCCTTGCCCACCCAGCCATCCGCACCCTCGGTCGGTTTGGCGACGGTGAAACGGCGCTCGCCGTAATCCACGTCCACCTGCAGGCCCGGCGTATCGCCGTCGACGACGGCAAGCCAGCCCGGCTCGTTCCCGGTGGCACGGAACGCCGCGTTGCCGGCACTGCCATCGCCCTCGGTCGCTTCCACCGCGCTGCATTCACGGTCCGCCTCGCCCTTCAGGCTGAGCAGCGCTTCATCACTGCCGCGGGTCCAGAAGCTGTTGCCCTTGCCGTCGCCATACTTCGCACCGGAGGCCGCACGTTCGGAGGACATCGCGAAACTGCGCCCGCCAATCACAACCGTCGCTGCGTCCTCTCCGTTGAAGGTCGCGCGCACATCAAGGTCGCCGCAGCGATAGAGGGTTTCGTTGCCGGCACCATTGACGCCGCCGTCAGCGTCGGCGGCCACCGGTGCCGGTGCCGGCGTTGCGGCCGCATCGCCTGCATTACTGGCGGCCGGCGTCTGGGCCGGCTGGCAGGCGCTCAGCGCGAGGCCGAGGGAGGCAGCCAACAGACTGGGAATTACACGCATGGCTCGACTCCTTGTCGAAACTACAGAGACCCTGGACCCTACCATCTGCACGCAAACGGGGCCTGAAAGCTGCATGACCCTGTTCAGCCTGCCAGCACCGCCATCGACAGCAGCTGCGCGCCGATGGCACTGGAAGCGCTTGTCCACACGCGCAACAAGCGCAAGCGCTGCACGTGTTCGCGTCCCCGCCAATGCACATGCAGCTGAACATCGCCGGACAACAACGCCAGGCGTCCACACAGCAGCGTTTCAACTGCATGCACCTGCAGCGCAAGAATCTGCAGGCGCCCTTGCTGCCAGTCCCTCAGCCAGGGCAGGTCGAGCATCCGGCCGCCCTGCCCGTCCATCATGAACAACACCGGTGACAGCAGCGCAGTGGCTGCGCCATGGTCGCCGTCCAGCAGCGCATCCCGCAGCTGCTGCTCCAACACGCGCAGCTGCGCCTCGTACAGGCCCTCAGGGCTCCTGCTTTCCATCCACCTGCTTTCCATTCACGCTCCCTCCCGGCGTCGGCCGGCGTCGGCGCAGGCGCTGCGCAAGCCACTGCTGCGCCCCCTGCACCACCACATAGAACACCGGCACGAAGAACACGGCCAACACGGTCGCACTGACCATGCCGCCGAACACACCGGTACCGATGGCCTGTTGCGTTTCCTTTGAAGCCCCCTGCGCCAGCATCAGCGGCACCACGCCCAGCGCGAACGCCAGCGAGGTCATCACGATCGGTCGCAATCGCAGGCGTGCTGCTTCGATGGTCGCCTCGACCAGACCGCGTCCCTGCTGTTGCAGTTGGCGGGCGAACTCGACGATCAGGATCGCGTTCTTCGCCGAAAGTCCGATCACCGTGATCATGCCGACCTTGAAGAACACGTCATTGGGCATCCCGCGCAGCAACACCGCAGCAACAGCGCCGAGCAGGCCCAACGGCACCACCAGCATCACCGCCAGCGGGATCGACCAGCTCTCGTACAGTGCCGCCAGCACCAGGAACACCACCAGCATCGACAGCAGCAGCAACCACGGCGCCTGGGCACCCGACTCGCGTTCCTGCAGCGACTGGCTGGTCCACTGCAGGGCGAAACCCGCTGGCAGGCGCTGGGCAAGGCGCTCCATCTCGACCATCGCCTGGCCGGTGGACACCCCGCCGGCAGGTGCACCGGACAGATTCAATGCCGGGAACCCCAGGTAACGTTGCAGCTGCAGCGGCGCCTCGGTCCAGTGTGGGGTGACCAGTTCGGACAGCGCCACCATGCCGCCTTCGCTGTTGCGGACATACAGCTTCAGCACGTCCTCCAGCTCCATCCGGTACGGCGCATCGGCCTGCATGATCACCTGCTGCATGCGCCCGCGATTGGGAAAATCGTTGACGTACTGCGAGCCCATTGCCGCCGACAACGTGGCACTGATATCGGTGAACGCAACGCCCATCGCTTCGGCCTTGGCGCGATCGATGTCCAGCCGGACATTGCTGCCCGCCGGCAGGCCATCGGCATTCACTTCGGCCAGCAACGGACTTGCCTCTGCCAGCTTCAACAGCTGCTGCAGGGCAGCGCGCAGCTCCGCCTGGCCCTGTCCGGTACGCGCCTGCAGCGCCAGCGAGAAGCCGGAGGAACGGCCAAGGCTGTCGATGGCCGGCGGCATCACGCTCATCACCTCGCCTTCCGGGACCGTTGCCATGGCCTGCTGCGCCGCCTTCACCTCGTCCGATGCGGTGCTGCCGCCGCGTTCACCCCAGTCCTTCAACATGGTGTAGGTCAGCGCCGCACTTGGGCCGGAACCGGAAAAGCTGTAGCCGAGGATGGCCTGGTTGGACGCGATCGCCGGCCGCGAGGCGACATGCTGTTCGTAGGCTTCGACCACCGCCAGCGTACGCTCGGCGGTTGCTTCGGCCGGCAGCTGGATGGAGGTCATGAAATAGCCCTGGTCCTCTTCCGGCAGGAACGCACCCGGCAACCAATGCAGGCCGATCAGCAATGCCACCAGCAAGGCAGCGAACAGGCCCATCACCCGGCCACTGCGCCGCAGTACGGCCGCCACGCCCTGCTGGTAACGCCCGGTCATCCGCTCGAAGCCGCGGTTGAACGCACCGAACACGCCGCCGCGGCCATGGTGGCCACGTGTACCCTGCCGCAGCAGCGTCGCGCAGAGCGCCGGGGTCAGGCTCAGCGCCAGCAGGGCCGAAAACAGGATGGACACCGACATCGCCACGCTGAACTGGCGGTAGATCGCACCAACCGAACCACTGGCCAGCGCCATCGGGATGAACACCGCCGTCAGCACCAGGGTGATGCCGATCACCGCACCGGTCAGCTCACGCATCGCCTTGATCGTGGCCTCGCGCGGCGGCAGCCCCTCTTCGGCCATGATCCGCTCCACGCCCTCGACCACCACGATCGCGTCGTCAACAATGATGCCGATCGCCAGCACCATGCCGAACATGGTCAATACGTTGATCGAGAACCCCAGCGCCAGCATCACCGCGAAGGTGCCCAGCAGCGCGATCGGCGCGACCAGGGCGGGGATCAGCGTATAGCGCCAGTTCTGCAGGAACAGGTACATCACTGCAAACACCAGCAGCATCGCCTCGATCAGGGTCTGCAGCACCTTCTGGATCGATACTTTCACGAAGGGCGCGGTATCGAACGGAATGCTGGATTCGACACCCTGCGGCAGCAGCGGCTGCAGGTCGGCCATGCGTTCGCGCACCGCCGTGGCAGTACGCACCGCATTCGCACCGGGGCGCAGCTGCACGCCGGCGGCCGTCGCCGGATAGCCATCTTCGCGCGTGCCCCAGGCATAGCTCTGCGCGCCCAGTTCGACCCGGGCAACGTCGCCAAGCAGCACGCGCGAACCATCGGCACCGGCGCGCAGCACGATCGCCGCGAACTGTTCGGGCGTGGACAGCTGGCCCTCGGCACTCAAGGGCACGGTGATGCGCTGGCCGGGAACGCCGGGCGAATCGCCGATGCGGCCCGGCGAGATTTCAAGGTTCTGCTGCTCGATCGCGCTGGCGACATCGCCCATGGTCAAGCCATAGCCGGTCAGGCGGGTCGGGTCCAGCCAGATCCGCATCGCCTGTTCGGCACCGAACAGCTGCACGCGGCCGACGCCGTCGATGCGCCGCAGCTCCTCGATGATGTTGCGCGCCATGAAATCGCCCAGCGCCGCTTCGCTGACACTGCCATCGGGTGAGCGCAGGCCCACCAGCATCAGGAACCCGGAGTCAGCCGCCTCCACGAACAGGCCGTTCTGGCGCACGCTGCGCGGCAGGCGCGGCTCGATCGCCTTGATCCGGTTCTGCACGTCCACCTGCGCCAGCTCAGGATCGGTGCCGGGCTTGAAGGTGGCGGTGATCGACGCTTCACCGGAGGTGTCCACCGACGATTCGAAGTACAGCAGGTGTTTGACGCTGGACAGCTCGCGCTCGATCAGGCCGACCACCGCATCATTCAATGTCTGCGGGCTGGCGCCGGGATAGCTGGCATAGATGCTGACGCTGGGCGGTGCGACCGCCGGGTAGCGCTCGACCGCCAGCCGCGGAATGGCCAGCACGCCGGCCAGGATGACGAAGATCGCCAGCACCCAGGCAAATACCGGGCGATCGATGAAGAAACGGGCCATGTCGTGGGTTCCTGGAAGGGCTCAGCCCTGGCGTTCGGATGTCGGCGGTGCGCTGGCACTGGCGACCGGCACCTGCCAGTCGCGCGGATCGACCAGCACGCCTTCCTGCAGGCGCTCCTGGCCTTCCACCACCACCTTCTCGCCGGCCTTCAGGCCGTGCCGCACAAGCCATTGCCGGTTGACGCTGCCGTCCACCTCCAGCGTGCGGATCACCGCCTTGCCATCGGCGGCGATGACCCAGGCATAGGCCTGGCCACCGGCGCTGCGCAGCACTGCCTGCTGCGGCAGCAGCAACGCGCTGGCCGGCGCACCACGCGGCACCCGCGCACGCACGTACATGCCCGGCAACAACTGCCGCTCCGGGTTGTCGACCAGGATGCGCAGGATCACATCGCCGGTGCGAGCATCGACATTGACACCGGAGAACAGCAGCCGGCCGCGCTCGGGCAGCGGCGTACCCGCCGCGCCGATGATCGTCACCGGCAACTCGCCGTCCACCGCGCTGCGCTGCAGGGACTGCAGCTGCGAAGCAGGCTGGCGCACGTCCACGTAGACCTGGTCGATCTGCTGCACCACCGCCATCGGCTCGGCATCGGCGACGCCGACCAGCGCGCCTTCGGTCACCAGCGCCTGATCGATGCGGCCATCGATCGGTGCGCTGACCGTGGCGTAGCGCAGGTCGAGCTGGCGTCGCGCAAGGATCGCGCGCGCCTCGTTGACCGCCGCCCGGGCCTGCTCATGCTCGGCACTGGCATCGTCGCGGTGCTGCTGGCTGACCGCCTGTGCGGCCGCCAATGCCTGCAGCCGCTGTGACTGCACCCGGCTGCGACCCAGTGCCGCCTCGCTGCGCTGCAGGGCAGCCAGCGCCGAATCGACGTCGGCGCGGAACGCCGCCGGGTCGATCTGGAACAGAGGCTCTCCGGCATGCACCTCCGCGCCCTGCTCGAACATCCGGCGCTGCACGATGCCGCCGACCTGCGCACGGATCTGCGCGGTGCGCACCGCCGCCACCCGACCGGGTAGTTCATCATCGCGCTGCACCACCTGCGGGCCAACGGTGACCACGCTGACACGCGGCACGGCTTCGACGGTGGGTTCGGGGCGGGAGCAGGCCGTCATGGCCAAGGCGAAGGCCGCGACCAGCGCGACCGGAGTCCTGAAGGTTCTCATTGCTGTGCACAGTGCCGCAGACGCGGCTGAGGAATCATGAAGCGCGCAGTGTGCGTGGCGATGATGGGGTTTCGATGGAGGAACTGTGGAGATACGATGGAGGACAAGCACCTTCCGGCCTCGCCTTGCCATGCATGCCTCCCCTGCCCTCGCGGCGCTGGTCCTGATCGTCGAGGACGAAGCCGAGATCGCCGACATCCTTGCCGCCTACCTTGAACGCGAGGGCCTGCGCACCTTGCGTGCGGCCGATGGCCAGATCGCCCTGGACATGCATCGCAGCATGCGCCCGGACCTTGTGCTGCTGGACGTGCAGCTGCCGCGACTGGATGGCTGGAGCGTGCTGACCCAGCTGCGCCAGCGCGGTGAAACGCCGGTGATCATGTTGACCGCGCTGGACCAGGATCTGGACAAGCTGACCGCATTGCGGATGGGTGCCGATGACTATGTGGTCAAGCCGTTCAACCCGGCAGAAGTGGCGGCGCGCGTGCGTGCAGTACTGCGGCGTACGCTGCGCAGCCCGCGGGCGGATGCCCCCAGCGCCCTTCGCGTGGGCCCGCTACTGATCGACACCGCCACCCACGCCGTGCATGTGGAAGGCGACGGCTACAGCCACGAGCTGTTGCTGACCCTCACCGAGTTCAAGCTGCTGCATTGCATGGCATTGGCCCCGTCACGGATCTTCAGCCGCAGCGAGCTGATGCACGAATGCCTGCCGGAGAGCGAAGCGCTGGAGCGCACCGTGGACAGCCATGTCAGCAAGCTGCGGCGCAAGCTGGACGAAGTGGGTCTCACCCAGATTCCGGCCAGCGTGCGCGGTGTCGGCTACCGCCTGATGGCCGACCGCTGATGCGCCGCTCCGGGCTCAGCCGGCACATCATCGTATCGATGTCGCTGATGGTCGTTGGCGTCATCGTGATGGTGATCCTCTCTTCGTGGCTGCTGTACGCCGTACTGATCGAGTTCTTCCCGGCCAGCGCCGAAGAGCCGGAAGGTTGGCTGCCAAGCGGACCGGAGCTGGCCTGGATGGTCGGGGTGATCCTGACCGGTCTGGCGCTGGCGATCGCTGCCTCGTTCCGACTGGCCCACCGCATCCTGTCGCCGCTCAATTCACTGGTGGACAGCGTGCGTGCGCTGGCTGGCGGCGATCTCGGCGCGCGCGCCACGGCCGAGGCCAACTCGCCCGGCGAGGTCGCAGCGCTGGTGGACGATTTCAACGCAATGGCACGCCGTCTGCAGCATATGGAAAGCGAACGGGTGATGTGGCACGCGGCCATCGCCCACGAACTGCGCACGCCGGTGACGATCCTGCGCGGCCGCCTGCAGGGCCTGGCCGAAGGCGTGTTCCAGCCCGATGAGTCGCAGTTCCGCAGCCTGCTCGCGCAGGTCGAGGGCCTGTCACGGCTGATCGAGGACCTGCGGGTGTTGAGCCTGGCCGACAACGCGCGCCTCGACGTGCGCCGCGCCCGTACCGATGTGGTGGCCGAGGTGCATTCGGTGATGACCCTGGTGGATCCCGCGTTCCGCAGCGCCGGCTTCGTGCTGGAGCTGGAAACCAGCCGCGAGGAGCACCCCGCCCATTGCGACCCGACGCGGTTGCGGCAAGCGCTGCTGGCATTGCTGGAAAACGCGCGCCGCTATGCCAACCCGGGCAAGGTACACATCGCCGTGCATGACACCGTGGCCCACGTACAGGTGGCGATCGAAGACGAAGGCCCGGGCATCGACCCGGCCCTGCACGCGGACATCTTCAATCCATTCATGCGCGGCGACGGCTCACGATCGCGCCTGGGCGGTGGCAGTGGCCTCGGCCTGGCGGTGGTCAAGGCCATCGCCGATGCGCACGGCGGCCAGGTCTACTGCACCCCGGGCACCAGCGGCGGCAGTCGTTTCATCATCGAGCTGCCGCGCCAGTAGGCGGCACTGCGGCCGCCTGCTCACGCACGTGCGCACCCAACACAGCGAGATTGCGGTCGATGTCATCCAGCTCGCGCTGCTGTGATGACGGCAACTGCGCGCGCAGCTGCACGCGCAGCGCCTGCCAAGCGGGTACCGCCTGTACGCTGGCAGCGGCCGCTGCCCGTGCCACCTCCGCCTGTTCGTCCGCCTGCGGCAGGCCGTAGCCAGCGTCGGCCAGCAACTGGCCCGGCCGCAACCACTGCCCGCTCTGTTCCAGCAACGCGCGCAGCGAGCGGGTAGCGCTGCTGTCCGGGTTGGCCAGCAACCGTCGCTTCAGTGCATCGCGCGCACGCAGCTCCGCGCGCCGCTGCGCCGCCTGTTCCAGCAGCAACAGGCCGGCACTGGCACGTACATCACCACGCAGCAACCACGGTGCGCGCTGTTGCGCCGGCAGCGCCAGCCATGCGCGCACATCGCGCGCCGGCAACGCCATCTGCGCGGCGGCAACCGCGAACAGCTGCTGGTAGTGGTCGCGCGCAGAAGCAAAGTAATAGCCCTGCGCCTGGGCCTGCACGGGATCGGCCAGCACCTGCTCGTCCAGTGCGTGCAGCCGCGCCAGGCGGCGGCGCAGCCCGCGCGGGCTCAGCTGTGCCAGCCCGGCTTCGCCCAGGCGCGGGACACCGGCCTGCAGCAGCTTCGCCGTCTCCACCGCGCAGTTGTTGCTGACGAAGTAATAGCGACCGTCATAGCTCCAGTGCACCTGAGCGGTGCGCTCGAGCAGGCTGGCAATCTCGCTGCGGTCCAGCTGCAGCGGCAGCGAGGCCAGTCCGCGCAGTTCGACCTTGGTGTATTCGTCCACCACCTGCTGCAGCGGCAGCACGAACAGGCGCGAAGGATAGCCTCCGGTCAGGCCGCGCCAGCTGGAGATCTGCACATCGCCGACGAAGGCGCGGAAGGACAGCACCCGATGATGCTCCAGGTCCAGCCTGCAGTCCGGCCCCGGCGCGCGGCCGGGACGGCAGATCACCAGCCGCAGCATGCTGTGGCCCCAGCGGCTCATCGGCTGCGCACTGCCTTCGGCGAACAGGTAGTCCACGGCATACACCCGCGCCGGGTCCAGTGCGAGCAGCGATGCAGCGCCCTCTTCCGCATCGGCCTGCAGCAGCGGAACGGTGCCCGCACAGTGCGGCGCGGGCAGCGAGGGCGGCGTACCGAAATGCGCCTGGTACCACTGCGCCAAGGCCGGACGGCGGCAGGCGAACTCTGCATCGAGCACGAAGTGTTCGGCGTTCACCGCCAGGTACTCGGCCGGGTCGGTCAGTTCGTAGGCATCGGGACTGCGGTCGCGGAAGGCGTTGTCACCGCGACCCAGATGCCAGGGCTTGCGCTGCCAACCTGCAAGGTCACGCCAACGGGCGCTGCGTGACCAGTGCGCCCCCGTGCGGTCGGCAACATGGGTCAGCTCGTGCACCAGCGCACTGCGCCGTGCGCGTCGGGCACCGGCTACATCGTCGTCCAGCAGATCGCGGCGCAGCGCGATGCCCCCGGCGAAGGCACGGCCATGCACGTTGGCGGGCAGGTCGACACGCCAGCCGACCTGCACCTGCGTGGGCAAGGCACGCAGCAGGCCGTCGGGCAGCAACGACTGCACATCAGCCAGTGTCTGCATTGCGACCTGCTGCTGCGCCGGGCTCAGCCCGGCCGGGTCCAGCTGCAGGCGGTAGGCGGCATGGGCTGTTGGAATGACCAGCCACGCCAACGCAGCGAGCCAGCCCATCCGCTTCCGTCGCGTTGGGCCATGCCCGGCAGCGTTCCACGCAGGTGTCATGAGGTTGCCGGCCAGCGGCCGGCACTACCCGGGCGCTGAATCAACGCGCCAGCAGGGCGCGTGCCAGCTGCAGGTCGCTCTGCTGCTGCGCAGCTGCATCCTGCTCACGCAGGTGCACCAGTGCCGCCTGCAGGCGCGCGCCACGGATCTGGCCATCGCTGGCGACAAACGCAGCCGCATCATCGCGGGCAGCCAGCACCACCTTGTCATCGCCCGAACTGCTGCCCGAGGAACCCGAAGAGGCGCCCGTCGCCGAACCGGCCGAGGTGCCGGCAAAACTCGAAGCGACGCCGGCCAGCGGCAGGGACAACAGGGCAAGCAGCAGGAACGGACGGATCATGGTCGGGGAGTTCATCGATTGGGTGGGTGGAGCGTAACGGCTGGGTGAAGACTTTGCCTGTGTCAAAGGTCGAACAATTTGCCGGGATTCAGCCGCCCTTCGGGATCGAATGCGCGCTTGACCGCCTTCATCAGCGCGATCTCGGCCGGTCCACGGGTGCTGTCCAGGTAGCCCTTCTTGACCAGGCCGATGCCGTGCTCGGCCGAAATGCTGCCATTGAAGCGCGCCAGCACCTGCGCCAGCAGCTTGGTGACATGCTCGCACTGGCTTACGAAGTCCGCATCGCTGGTGCCGTCCGGCTTGAGCACGTTGATGTGCAGGTTGCCGTCGCCGATGTGGCCGAACCAGACCACGTCGAAGTGCGGGTAGGCCTCGCCGATCAGCGCCTGGGTCTCGGCCAGGAACGCCGGCATCGACGAGATCCGCACCGAGACATCGTTCTTGTAGGGCTTGTAACGTGCCAGCGCCTCGGTGATGCCCTCGCGCAGGCGCCACAGCTGCGCCGCCTGGGCATCGCTGGGACTGATCACGCCGTCGCTGACCCAGCCGTTGCCCATGCAGTCCTCGAAGGCCGCCATCGCCGCCGCTTCCTGCGCCTCGTCACCGGCAGCAAACTCGGTCACCACGTAATAGGGATGCACCTCATCGAACGGTGCCTGCGCACCATGGGCCAGAACATGTTCCAGCGCCCGGTCGGTGAAGAATTCAAAGGCCTGCAGCTGCAGCCGCGCACGGAAGGCGGCGAACACCTGCATCAGCACGTCGAAGCTGGGCAGCGCCAGCAGCATCACGTTGCTGGCCGGCGGCGGGTCGGTGAGCTTCACCGTGGCCTCGACGATCACGCCCAGCGTGCCCTCCGATCCGATCAGCAGCTGGCGGAAATCGTAGCCGCTGGAGTTCTTGATCAGGCCCTTGTTGAGTTCGAGCAGTTCGCCCGTGGCGGTAACCACTTTCAGTCCGGCGATCCATTCACGGGTATTGCCGTAGCGGATCACCCGGATGCCACCGGCATTGGTGGCGATGTTGCCGCCGATCGAGCACGACCCGCGCGCCGCGAAGTCCACCGGATAGATGAGGCCATGTTCAAGGGCCGCGTTGTGCAGCGCCTCCAGCGGCATGCCGGCCTGCACCACCAGGGTGCGGTCGACCGCATCGTAGTCCAGCGCCTTGTTCATCCGCTCCAGGCTCAGCACCAGCTCGCCATTGGCCGCTACCGCACCGCCGGAAAGGCCGGTGCGACCGCCGGAGGGAACCACCGCCACGCCCTCGGCCGCGGTCCAGCGCATCACCGCCTGCACTTCTTCAACCGTGGCCGGCAACGCGATCGCCAGCGGCGCCGGTGTCCAGCGCCGGGTCCAGTCGCGGCCGTAATGCTCCAGGTCGGCAGGGTCGGTCTTCAGCTTCAGGCCGGGACAGGCCTGCTGCAACGAGGCGATGCGGGAATCGGTCATGACGGTCCAGCGCGGGGCGTGAAGAACGGGCAAGCGTGCCAGTGGCCGGGCCCAGCGTCCAGCCCTGCAGGGCCTTCAATAGCTGCAGTTGCAACCAATTGCGCACTGCACCATGGGCGTTGCGATCTGGCATAGTGGTCAGCCCCTGTCCCACTGGCCGTGCCGCCCCATGTCGCCGAAGAAGACCTCGTTCCCGAAGCAGGATATCCGCGTGCTGTTGCTGGAGGGGGTCAGCCAGACCGCCGTGGAGGTGTTCAGCGCCGCCGGCTACAGCCAGATCGAGGCGCACACCAAGGCGCTTCCCGAGGACGAACTGAAGGCGCGCATCGCCGAAGCCCACATCGTCGGCATCCGCTCGCGCACCCAGCTCAGTGCCGAGGTGCTGGCCGAGGCCAAGCGCCTGATCGCGGTCGGCTGTTTCTGCATCGGCACCAACCAGGTCGACCTGGATGCGGCCGAGCTGGCCGGCATTCCGGTATTCAACGCGCCCTACTCCAATACCCGCAGCGTGGCCGAACTGGTGATCGCCGAAGCGATCATGCTGACCCGCGGCATCCCGCAGAAGAACGCCGAATGCCATCGCGGCGGCTGGTCGAAATCGGCCAGCGGCAGCCATGAGGTGCGCGGCAAGGTCCTGGGCATCATCGGCTACGGGCACATCGGCACCCAGGTCGGCGTACTGGCCGAATCGCTGGGCATGCAGGTGATCTTCCACGATGTGGAAACCAAGCTGTCGCTGGGCAATACCCGTGCGGCGGCCAGCCTGGACGACCTGCTGGCGCGTGCTGACATCGTGACCCTGCACGTGCCGGAGACGCCGTCCACGCAGTGGATGATCGGCAGCACCGAGCTGGCGAAGATGCGCCGCGGCGCGCACCTGATCAACGCCGCGCGCGGCACCGTGGTCGACATCGATGCGCTGGATGCAGCACTGGCCAGCGGTCACATCGGTGGCGCTGCACTGGATGTGTTCCCGGTCGAGCCGAAGGGCAACGGCGATATCTTCGAATCGCCGCTGACCCGCCACGACAACGTGATCCTGACCCCGCACGTCGGCGGCAGCACGCTGGAAGCGCAGGACAACATCGGCATCGAAGTGGCGGCCAAGCTGGTGCGCTACAGCGACAACGGCAGCACCCTGTCGGCGGTCAACTTCCCGGAAGTGACCCTGCCCGAGCACGCCGACAGCCTGCGCCTGCTGCACATCCACCAGAACGTGCCGGGCGTGTTGTCCAAGGTCAACGAGATCTTCTCGCGGCACAACGTCAACATCGACGGCCAGTTCCTGCGCACCGACCCGAAGGTGGGTTACGTGGTGATCGACATCACCGCCAGCGAGGAGCAGGCCAGCGCGGTGCGTGACGAGCTGGCGGCGATTCCGGGCACCTTGCGCACCCGCATCCTGTATTGAGATGTACGTCGCCGGGCGTGGCCCGGCGGAATGCGTCCGGCATTGCGTCATCCACGCGTGGCGTGGATGCGTCTTTCAGCGCGCCAGCCAACGGCGCGCCATGCGCTGCATCGATTCGTCCGACTGGGGATCGCTGGCGACCTCGGCCACCGGTCGCCAGGCCAGCTCCAGCGACTCCTCGCTGAGCACGAAATTCTCTCCGCCCAGCGCACGGATCACGAAACGCACGTCGTAGTGCCAGTGCCCCGGCACATCCTTGCGCTCGGGAATCCAGTGCTTGTCGATATCGAAGATGGCCGGATCATCCAGCACCAGGCCGCTCAGGCCCGATTCCTCCTCGGCTTCCTTCAACGCTACCCGGGCCAGATCGCGGTCGCCGTCGGCGTGGCCACCCAGCTGCAGCCAGCGCTGCAGCTTGCGATGGTGGGTCAGCAGCAGCCGCTGGCCATCGGCGCTGACCAGCCAGCAGCTGGCGGTGAAGTGGCCGGCCAGGCGTTCGCGGCGGAAAGCATCTTCCGCATCGTCGATCAATGTGCCGAATTCGGCAGCAAGGGCGTCGTGGGCGGGTTCATTGCGCGCATAGTCATGCAGCAGGCCGCGCAAGCGATCGTCAAGTGCGGCAAGGGATTCGGTGGTTTCGCTCATGAATGCGGGGTGCCTGGAAAAATACCTGCAATTATCGCCGTTCATTGTTGCGTTTGCGCTTGTGCGGTGCCTTCAGCATTGGCTAAGGTACAGCGGGCCGTTCGCACGGCTTTCACGATTCCAGGCCGCCGGCAATGTACTGGCGGCCCTCCCAATCCGATCATCAGGAAGTACTGCATGCTGAAAGCTCTGTTGAGGGTCAAGCCGGTCGAACCGGCCGGGCACGTCGATGCCGGCGAACCCATCGAAGGCAGCCTGGATGGCGAAGCCACGTTGAAACGGACCCTCACGGCGAAACACCTCATCATGCTTGGCATTGGTGCGGTGATCGGCGCAGGCATTTTCGTGCTTACCGGCCAGGCCGCGGCCAACCACGCCGGCCCGGCGGTCATGCTGTCGTTCGTGTTCGCCGGCATCGCCTGCGCGCTGGCCGGCCTGTGCTACGCCGAGTTCGCAGCGATGATGCCGGTCTCCGGCAGCGCCTATTCCTACTCCTACGCCACGCTCGGCGAGGGCATGGCCTGGTTCATCGGCTGGTGCCTGGTGCTGGAGTACCTGTTCGCCTCGGCCTCGGTCGCGGTGGGCTGGTCGGCGTACCTGATCAGCTTCATCACCACTACCCTGCACATGCCGTTCCCGGACGCGCTGAGCGCGGCGCCGATCGCCTGGAACGGGCACGAGTTCGCCGCCTCCGGCAAGCTGTTCAACCTGCCGGCGGTGCTGATCGTGGCGGCGGTGACCGGCCTGCTGTACGTGGGCGTGACCCAGTCCGCGTTCGTCAACGCGATCATCGTGGCCATCAAGGTTTTCGTGATCTGCCTGTTCGTGGGCATCGGCGCGGCCCACGTGGACCCGGCCAACTGGCACCCGTTCATCCCGGAAAACACCGGCGTGTCCGGCGAGTTCGGCTGGAGCGGCGTGTTCCGCGCGGCCACCATCGTGTTCTTCGCCTACATCGGCTTCGATGCGGTCTCCACCGCCGCCGGTGAAACCAAGGACCCGCAGCGCAACATGCCGATCGGCCTGCTCGGCTCGCTGGCGGTGTGCACCATCGTCTACATCATCGTCTGCGCGGTGCTGACCGGCATGCTGCCCTACCACCTGCTGGGCACCGACAAGCCGGTGGCCACCGCGCTGGAAGCCTACCCGAGCCTGTCCTGGCTGAAGACCGCAGTGGAAATCGGCGCGATCGCCGGCCTGTCCTCGGTGGTGCTGGTGATGATGATGGGCCAGACCCGCATCGCCTACACCATCTCGCGCGATGGCCTGCTGCCGAAAGTGTTCGGCAAGGTCCACAAGCGCTTCCGCACGCCGTACTGGGCCACGATCGTGGTCGGCGTCATCGCCGCGTCGCTGGCCGGCCTGGTGCCGCTGAACGTGCTGGGCGAACTGGTTTCCATGGGCACCCTGCTGGCCTTCGCCACGGTCTGCATCGGCGTGCTGATCCTGCGCTACACCCGCCCGGAGCTGCACCGTCCGTTCCGCGTGCCGCTGGTGTGGGTGATCTGCCCGCTGGGCGCGCTGTCGTGCCTGTTCCTGTTCTGGCAGGCGTTCGTGGTGCATTGGCACCTGTTCGTAGGCTGGACCGTGCTGGGCCTGCTGATCTACTTCGGCTACGGCATGCGCCACAGCAAGCTGGCCAAGTCGCCCTGATCCTCCCGACGGGCCGGCCCCTGCGCCGGCCCGTCGATATCCGCAAGCATTTCCGCCCGCGCCCGGTCACCGGGCGCATCGCACAAGACCACCACACATGTTCAAGCAACTGTGGGCCACCAAGCATCCGCATGCCGCCCATGAAGACGCCAACGGCCTGAGCCTGCGTCGCCACCTCGGCCCCTGGGGCCTGACCGCACTCGGCATCGGCGCCGTGATCGGCGGCGGCATTTTCGTCATCACCGGCCAGGCCGCCGCCAACCACGCCGGCCCGGCCATCATGCTCTCGTTCGTGCTGGCCGCGATCTGCTGCGCCTTCTGCGCCCTGGCCTATGCCGAGTTCGCGGCGATGGTGCCGGTATCCGGCAGCGCCTACACCTATACCTACGCCACCTTCGGCGAGCTCTCGGCCTGGTTCATCGGCTGGATGCTGGTGCTCGAGTACGGCGTCTCCGCCTCGGCCGTGGCGGTCAGCTGGACCGGGTATTTCCTCAGCCTGCTCAGCCATTTCGACATCCATCTACCGGCGGCGCTGGTCAGCGCCCCCTTGGATGCGCAGCTGCGGCCCACCGGCGCCATCGCCAACATTCCCGCCGCGATCCTGGTGCTGCTGTTGACCTGGCTGTGCTACGTCGGCATCAGCAAATCCTCGGCGATGAACATGGCCATGGTCATCCTCAAGACCGGGCTGATCGTGCTGGTGATCGTGGTCGGCTGGAAGTACGTGGACACCAGCAACTGGACCCCGTTCATCCCGGCCAACGAAGGCCCCGGCAAGTACGGCATGGAAGGCGTGCTGCGTGGCGCGGCGATGGTGTTCTTCGCCTACATCGGCTTCGAAGCGGTTTCGGTGGCCGCGCAGGAATCACACAAACCGCAGCGCGACATGCCGATCGGCATGATGCTGTCGCTGGTGATCTGCACGGTGCTGTACATCGCGATGGCCGCGGTCATGACCGGCCTGGTGCCCTACCAGCTGCTGGGCACCGATGAGCCGGTGGTGACTGCCGTGGCCGCGCATCCGCAGCTGGGCTGGTTGCGCGTGGTGGTGGAAATCGGTGCGTTGATCGGCCTGTCGTCGGTGGTGCTGGTGATGATCATCGGCCAGCCGCGCATCTTCATGATCATGGGCCGCGACGGCCTGTTGCCGCCGGTGTTCACCAAGATCCACCCGAAGTACCGCACGCCGCATATCAACACCGTCATCACCGGCATCGGCATCGCCCTGCTGGCGGCGCTGTTCCCGCTGGACATCCTCGGCGAGCTGACCTCGATGGGCACGCTGATCGCCTTCGCGGCGGTCTGCGCCGGCGTACTGATCCTGCGCCGCACGCAGCCCGACCTGCCGCGCCCGTTCCGCATTCCGGGTGCATGGCTGGTCTGCAGCCTGGGCGTGATCAGCTGCCTGGCGCTGCTGTCGGCGATGACGTTGCACAACTGGATGCTGATGGGCGTGTGGACCTTCGTCGGCTTCGTGATCTACTTCTTCTACGGCTTCAGGCACAGCCGCCTGCGCGGGAAGTAAGGTTTTCTGCATTGCAGGGCCTGCGGCCCTGCACCCGCCGTTGAAGCCGAAGCAACGGCAACAGCTGGGCTGAGGGTTTGGCGGGGCGGGTTGGATTCGCGGGGGACGCCGTGAATCCGTCCCTGGGGGCTTGGCCGCGGCATCCATGCCGCGGACACCCCCGCGAACCCAACCCGCCCCACCTCCGACAGTCTCCTGCCCCGTCCGGTAGATCCACGCCATGCGTGGATGAAGCGTTCCGGGAAATGAATGTTCGGGGACGAATCTACTGTAGAGCGGAGCCATGCTCCGCTCCGAGCACGCGCAGCGAAGCGACCCGCTTTCGCTTTTCCTTCTCCACTCCGTGGCTGGCCGCCCGCAGGAACCTGTCAGGGGCGGGTCGGGTGGGCCGTGCAGGGGCGTTGGCGCCATGGATGGCGCCATCGAGCTTACAGGGACGTACTTGCGGCGTCCCCTGCACGGCCCACCCGACCCGCCCACCCCATGAACCGCTCTACGCGACCAGCCACGAGGGGCTCAGCCGTTGGCCGAATCCAGTAAAATCGCCCCCATGAACACCCCCACCTTCCCCTACGACACCGCGCGCCTGAGCGAACTGGCCCAGCTGCTGATCGACAACGTCCGCGAACTGGCCCAGGCCGGCTGGACCCCGGCCACCAGCAGCAACTTTTCCCACCGCCTGGACGACCGCCACGCCGCGATCACCGTCTCCGGCAAGGACAAGGGCCGCCTGATCGAAGACGACATCATGGTCGTGGATTTCGATGGCAAGGCCGTCGGCCGCCCGCTGCGCCCGTCCGCCGAAACCCTGCTGCATACCCAGCTGTATCGCCGCTTCCCGGAGATCGGCTGCGTGCTGCATACGCATTCGCCGGTGCAGACCATCGCCTCGCGCCTTTATGCACCGCAGGGCCATATCCGGCTGGAAGGCTACGAACTGCTGAAGGCCTTCGCGGGCAACAGCACCCACGAGATGGCCATCGACATCCCGGTGTTTGCCAACACCCAGGACATGGACGTGCTGTCGGCCCAGGTCGACGCCCTGCTCGACACGCAGACCCTCTGGGGCTACCTGATCGACGGCCACGGCCTGTATGCCTGGGGCCGCGACATGGCCGAAGCACGGCGGCACATGGAAGCGTTCGAATTCCTGCTGCACTGCGAGCTGGAGCTGCGCAAGCTGCGCCGCTGAAGTTTCCGGCACGGCCAGATGCCGTTCTGGAATCAGGCCATCAATGCCACCCTGCTACCCTGTCCTTCCCCGAGACGTTCAAGCTGCCGCCATGAGCCGACTGCGCATCTACGACGATACCCATCCCGAATCGCCGCTGCTGGACACCCAGGACGGCGCGATCATCGCTGCCGAACTGCAGAAGATCGGCGTCACCTTTGAGCGCTGGCAGGCCACCGCGCCGGTCGCCCCGGGCGCAAGCCAGGACGAAGTGTTCGCCGCCTACCGCGCCGACATCGACCGCCTGGTTGCCGAACGCGGCTTCAAGAGCGTGGACGTGGCCTCGATCGCCCCGGACAACCCGAACCGCGCCGAGCTGAGGAAGAAATTCCTCGACGAACACTTCCACAAGGAAGACGAAGTACGCTTCTTCGTCGCCGGCTCGGGCCTGTTCACCCTGCACGTGGGCGACAAGGTCTATGAGATCGAGTGCGTGAAGGATGACCTGATCGCCGTGCCCGACGGCACCACCCACTGGTTCGACATGGGTGATGAGCCGAGCTTCGTGGCGATCCGCTTCTTCACCGAACCGGATGGCTGGGTCGGTCACTTCACCGGCACCGACATCGCGCAGAAATTCCCCCGTTACATTCCGACCCAGGCGTCCTGATCAATGCAGCCCCGCGTCATCCTGACCGACATCGAAGGCACCACCAGCAGCATCTCGTTCGTCAAGAACGTGCTGTTCCCGTACGCACGCCAGGCGCTGCCCGGCTTCGTCGCCGACCATGGCCAGCAACCGGAGGTGCGTCGCTGGCTGGATGCAGTCGCCACCGAGATCGGCGGCGCCTGCCAGGACAGCCTGGTGGCCGAGACGCTGCAGGGCTGGATCGACCAGGACCGCAAGCACACCGCACTGAAGGCCCTGCAGGGGCTGATCTGGGACGCGGGCTACCGTCGTGGTGACTACACCGCGCACTTCTACCCGGAGGTAGCGCCGGTGTTGAAGGGTTGGCACGCCTCGGGCCTGCCGCTGTATGTGTACTCCTCCGGCTCGGTGTCGGCGCAGAAGCTGTTCTTCGGCTTCAGCGACGCCGGTGACCTGAGTCCGCTGGTGTCGGGCTGGTTCGATACCGAAGTCGGTGGCAAGCGCGAGGCTGACAGCTACCGCCACATCGTGCAGGCCATCGGCGTTCCCGCTGGCGAGATCCTGTTCCTGTCCGACGTGGTCGAGGAACTGGACGCCGCCCGCGAAGCCGGCCTGCAGACACGCCTGATCGATCGCCTAGACGACTACCCGATGCCGCGCATCGGCGACGCCGCCAACGGCCATGATCGCGTCGAGAACTTCCAGCAGATCCAGCTGTAAGGCTATCCGCTTTGGTGGATGCCAACCTTGGTTGGCATGCTTCTGATGTGCCAACCAAGGTTGGCACCTACCAATGCAGATCAGCTTCTGATGTGCCAACCAAGGTTGGCACCTACCAAGGCGGGTAGACGGCGCTGCTCATCGATCGTTGAGGGTCTTCACCTTCAACGCCTCGCGCAACGCGGCCAGATCCACCGGGCCACGCACGGCGATGTCGCGGGTTTCGCCCGGCAGCAGGTCCAGCAGGTTGTCTTCCACCTGCACGTCGAGCGCGCCGAAATCGATCCAGGCTGCGCGCACCAGCGCAGCGCTGTGCAGCCGCAGGCGATAGTGGTCACCATCGATCGCCAGGGTTGATGTCAGCTGCTGGCGTGGCAGCACCTGGTCCTTGGCTTCGACGAAGCCGACCACCTGCCGCGCCGTCACCTTGCCATCCTGCAGCAGTTCGAACACCGCCACCGTCCGCGCCGGATCAGCGCCGGCCAGCAGCTCGGCATCCGCGTAGGTGCCGATATCGGTCACCCCGGCGGCAGCCAGGGTCACCGCCTGCTCGCGTCGGCGCAGCACCTTGCCCTCCACGTCCATCACCCGCAGGCGCCAACGTGCATCCAGCGCGGCACCATCGTTGATCAGGCGCACGCGGGTACTGCCTTCATCGCGCAGTGCGGCCACCGTAACCGGCGCGAAGAAGCGCCGCGCGGCATAGTGCAGCGCCTTCCAGCGACCGAAGTAGTCCACGCTCGACCACGATGCTCCCGGCCAGACATCGTTGAGCTGCCAGTACAGCGAGCCCATCGTGTAAGGCCGCGAAGCGCGATGGTGCAGCGCCGCCAGGGCGATGCCATCGGCCTGCATCACCTGGCTCAGGTAGACGAAGTCCTCGAAGTCCTTCGGCGTGCCGTAGCCCAGTTCGATGTAGTGCAGCAAGCGTGTGTTGCCCTCGCCGGCCATGAACTTCTGGTGCGCGCGGATCACCGGGCTGTCGATTCGCTGTTCGGCACGGGTGGCGATCTGGTCCACCGTCGCCACCGCTGGCCAGGCCTGCAGGCCGTACTCGGACATGAAGCGCGGGGTCTCGCGCAGATACGCCTGCACCGGCAATGCCGGATTGCCCCACACCTGCCAGTAATGCTTGTCGCCACGGGTGGAGTCGTTGGCCTTCTCGTCCAGGTCGTTGCTGGGCGAACTGGACCAGTACGGCACGCCCAACCCATCTTCGCTCACCACCTGGCGCAGGTCGTTGCCGAACAGGTCGACGTAGCCCTGCCAGACCTTCGCTGCGAACGCCGGATCAGCTGCCTTCAGGTCGCGGCCGTGGCCCCAGTCCTTCCACGCCGTTTCTTCCTCGTTGTTGCCACACCACAGCACGATGCTGGGATGGTGGCGCAACCGGCGCACGTTGTCGCGCGCCTCGGCCACCACGCTGGCGCGGAATGCCGGGTCGTAACCCGGTTGCATGCCACCGCCGAACATGAAGTCCTGCCAGACCAGCAGGCCCAGTTCGTCGGCGATGTCGAAGAACGCGTCGTCTTCGTAGTAGCCGCCACCCCAGTTGCGCAGCATGTTCATGTTGGCATCGCGCGCGGCGACCAGTACCTGGCGCAGGCGCGCAGCATCAACGCGCGCGGGGAAGGCGTCGAAGGGGATCACGTTCGCGCCCTTGGCGAAGATCGGCACCCCGTTGATGACGAAGGCGAAGCCCTGCCCTCCCTTGTCGTCCTGCTCGCGGCGCAGTTCGACGGTGCGCAGGCCGATGCGCTGTTCGCGTGCCAGCACCGGATCGGCACTGCCGTCCAGGTGCGCCTGCACGGTGTAGCGGTCCTGCGCACCATGGCCGACCGGCCACCAGCGCCGCGGTTTGGCCAGTTCAACCGGCACCTCCACGCTGTTCCGGCCGGGCTTCAGTTCGACCGTGCGCTGCACCCGTGCGACGCTGCGGCCGTCGGGATCCCGCACTTCAACGTCCACCGAAACCGGAGCGGCGACCGCGTCCTGCTCCACCTGCAGCACTACCGCCAGCTTTGCCTTTTCTGCATCAAGCGCATCAGTGCGTACGGCCAGGTCGGTCAACCGATGCGCATCCCATGCCTGCAGGTCAACGCCCCGCCAGACGCCGGCAGTCACGTAGCGCGGGCCCCAGTCCCACCCGAAGTGGTACGCCGGCTTGCGCGCGAAGTTGCCAACCATCGCGTCCTTGGGTTCATCACCGTAGGGCGAAGGATAGTTGCCGGCAATCCTGTGCGGCATGGCCTGCACGCCGGGCAGCAGCGTGCGGATCGGCGAACGGAACACGATCTGCAGCTCATTGCCCTTCGCACGCAGGCGACCCTCGACGCGGGCATGCCAGGTGCGGTGGGCATTGTCGGCGCGCAGCAGCGGCTTGCCGTTGAGCGTCACCTCGGCATAGGTGTCCAGGCCGTCGAAGCGCAGCTCGGCATGGGCCTTTGCCAAGCTGGCAGCGTCCACATCGAAACGGGCTCGGTACTCCCAGTCGGCCAGACCGATCCACTGCAGCTCGGCTTCGGGCGCACCGACGTAGGGATCGCGGATCAGCTCATGCGCCAGCAGATCGGTGTGCACGCTGCCTGGCACCGTGGCCGCGCGCCACTGCTGCAGGCCAGGATGGGCCGCGCCCTGCGCGTCGCCGGGCAGCAGCCGGAACTCCCATTGCGCCTGCAGCGGTGCGGCGCCTGCCGGGAAGGCGCCAAGGGCGATCAACAACAGCAGCAGACGGACAGCGTTGGAAATGCGATGCACGTGATACTCCTGCTTTTCCGCCGGGCATGACCCGGCGCTACCAATGCCACACGCCACGGTAGCGCCGGACCACGTCCGGCGAGCGCGCAGCGCGGCAGACCTCAACGCACGACGTTCAGCACTTCGTAGCACGCACCCATGGTGTGGTAATCCACCTTGCCGGCCGGGCTCTTCTCATCGCTGTACTTGCGGTTGTCGGCGTCGAGGATGCGGAACCATGCGCCGTATCGATGGTCGACGAAGTGCTCCCACGAGTACGCCCAGATACGGTCGTACCACTGCCAATAGCGGTCGCCGCCGGTGCGCGCGGCCATCAGCGCGGCGGTGGCCAGGGTCTCGGCCTGCACCCAGAAATACTTGTCGTCGTCACAGACGAAGCTAT
The DNA here is from genome assembly GCF_002966815.1 of Stenotrophomonas sp. MYb57. NCBI lineage: Bacteria > Pseudomonadati > Pseudomonadota > Gammaproteobacteria > Lysobacterales > Lysobacteraceae > Stenotrophomonas > Stenotrophomonas sp. MYb57. The sequence goes on along the minus strand of NZ_CP023271.1, from coordinate 2,169,932 downwards.
CACCGCCGATCGGCGCGCCGTCCATGCCCGGCTGCCGGCGCGACTCCGGGGCGAAGCCGTAGTACAGGCCGCCGCGCACCTCGTCCCAGCTGCGCTCTACGGCCACATCGAACAGATGCTGCGCGGTCGGCACCAGCCAGTCGGCCTGCACGTGTCGGTCCAGGATCAGCAGCAGCTTGGCCCACTCGGTCTGGTGCCCCGGCTGGAAGCCCCACGGCCGGAACAGGTGCTTGGGATCGTCCAGGTTGTAGTCCCAGTCGATGTTCCAGTTGACGTCGTAGTGTTCCCAGACCAGACCGCCGGCCTTTGCCGCCTGGCGGCGGGTCATGTTGTCGGCCAGCTGCAGCGCGCGCTCGACATAGCGCTGCTCGCCACTGGCCTCGAACGCGGCCAGCATCGCCTCGCACATGTGCATGTTGGCGTTCTGGCCGCGGTAGCCGGTGAAGTTCCACTGGCCGTCGGCCTCGTCCCTGTACAGGCCGTGCTCGGCTTCCCAGAAGCGCGCCTGCAGCAGCTGCCAGGTTTCGTCCATCCACGTGCGGGCTTCTTCGATGCCTGCCTTCAACGCACAGCTGTAGGCGAGCAGCACGAAGGCCACGCCGTAGCAGTGGTTCATGTCGTCCTCTACCACACCATCGCGCAGGGTCCAGGCGTAGCCACCGGTGGCCGGGTTGCGATGAACCTCGCGCAGGTAGCGCACCCCGTGCTCGACCGCGTCGCGATACTCGGCGTTGCCGAATTCGCGGTAGGCCATGGCGTAGTTGAAGACGAAGCGGGTGCTGCTCACCAGATGACGATGGCTGGCATCGTAGATGCTGCCGTCGTCACGGAAGTAATGGAAGAAGCCGCCCTTCGGGTCGATGCAGCGCGGATGGTAGAACGCCATCGTGTCGGCGATGTGGGCGCGCAGGAACGTGGGGGAACGGAAATCGGGCGAGGTGCTCATGCGGGGAGATCCTGTAGCTGCAGCAGCTGCTGCACTTCATCGAACGAGGGCATCGCAGCGAACGCGCCCTTGCGGGTCACCGCCAGTGCGCCAACGGCGGCGCCGAAGCGCAGCGTGGCGGCGATCGCCTGCGGGTCCTGGCAGAACGCGGCAAAGCCCGCACCTGCCCCACCCCGCTCCAGCAGGCCAACCAGCACGCCGCCGACGAAGGCATCACCGGCAGCGGTGGTGTCCACGGTGGCGACGCGGAAACTGCTGACCTTGCCCTGCGTTTCACGGGTATACCAATGCAGCGTGGCGGCGCCGTCGGTGATGATCACCCAGCGTGCCTGCGCGGCCAGCAGGCGGCGCAGCACCAGCGCCTCGCCGTCATCGCCCAGCGGGGCGGCCAGGTAGTCCAGTTCCTCGCGCGACAGCTTGACCAGGTCGGCGCGCTCCAGCGCCTGCCACAGGCGCGGTGTCGGGTCGACATCGGTCGGCCACAGCGCCGGACGCAGGTTGAGATCCAGGCTGACCACCGCGCCGGCCGCACGCGCACGGTCCATGCCGGCGAACGTCGCTTCGGCGATGTCCGCTTCGGTCAGGCTGTTGGAACAGACGTGGAAACACTGCGCGCCATCGAAGCAGCCCGCCTGGAAATCGCTGTCACGGAACAGCAGGTCGGCGGCAGGCGGACGGTAGAAGCTGAAGCTGCGTTCGCCGCCCGCGTCCAGTGCAACGAAGGCCAGCGCGGTTTTGGCCGCGTCGGTACGCACGATGTAGTCGGTGCCGACGCCGTGTTCGCTCAGGCTCTCCGCCAGGAAGTCGCCGAACATGTCGCGGCCGAGCATGCCGACGAACTGGGTCTTCGCGCCCAGCCGCGCGGCGGCCACCGCGACGTTGGCCGGTGCACCTCCGGCGTACTGCAGGAACGCGCGCGGGGTATCGGCCGAGGCCGGCGGCTGCGCTAGTAGATCGATCAAAATTTCGCCGAAGCAGACGATGGAACCCATTTTCGACTCAGCCTCCCTGCGTGCCGGCAGCCGGCGCGCGCGCGCCGACCAGTCCGTAGAAAATGATGTAGCCGTAGCACAGCAGCGGCAGGATGAAGCTGGCCTGCACGCCGATGTGGTCAGCCAGGACGCCCTGCAGGTAAGGCACCACCGCGCCACCGACGATGGCCATGATCAGCAGGCTCGAACCCTTGCTGGTCAGCGGGCCCAGGCGCTCGATGCTGAGCGCGAAGATGGTCGGGAACATGATCGAATTGAACAGGCCGATCGCCACCACCGAGTACAGCGCGACATTGCCGGAGGTCATCATGGTCAGCGTCAGCAGGCCCACGTTGACCAGCGCGAAGATCGCCAGCAGGCGGCTCGGCGAGAAGCGCGCCAGCAGCGCCGAACCGGCGAAGCGACCGATCATCGCCATCGTCCAGTAGGCCGACACATAGTGGGTGGCTTCCTGCTCGCTGAAACCGCCGATGGTGGGCATCGACAGGTAGTTGACCAGGAAGCTGCCGATCGACACTTCGGCGCCAACGTAGAAGAAGATGCCGAGCACGCCCAGCAGCAGGTGGCGCTTGCGCAGCGCATCCAGATAGCTGTGCTGATGCCCCTGGTCAGCCTGCTCGGTGGTGTCGTTCAGCGCCGGCAGGCGGAACAGGAACACGAACAGGGCCAGCAGCACCAGCGCCACGGCCAGGCCGACGTAAGGGCCCTGCACTGCGTGTGCCTCGGCGGTACGGTAGGCGAGCTGCTCGGCGGCCGGCAGCGCGGCGATCTGCTCGCCGCTCATGGCCGTGTTGGACAGGATCAGCATGCCGCCGAAGATCGGCGCGATGGCCGTACCCAGCGAGTTCAGCGCCTGCGCCAGGGTCAGGCGGCTGGAACTGGTCTGCTCCGGACCAAGCAGCGCGACATACGGGTTGGCCGCCACCTGCAGCACGGTGATGCCGGTGGCCAGCACGAACAATGCACCGAGGAAGGCGCCATAGACGCGCAGCTCAGCGGCCGGCCAGAAGCCCAGCGCACCGATGCCGGCGATCACCAGGCCGGCCACGATGCCCTTCTTGTAACCCAGCGCTGCAACCAGCCGCCCTGCCGGCAGCGACATCAGGAAGTAGGTGCCGAAGAAAGTGAACTGCACCAGCATTGCCTTGGCGTAGTTCAGCTCGAACACCGCCTTCAGATGCGGAATCAGGATGTCGTTGAGGCAAGTCAGGAAGCCCCACATGAAGAAGATGGTGGTGACCACGGCCAGCGCCTTGCCGTTGGTGACGGCAGGCTGGTTGCCCGGGGAACCCGATGGGCGGGGCGTTGCGGAGATCGGCATGCGGTACGCGCCTCGATGCGCGAAAGGTCGTTGGTGCGTGGAAGGGTGCAATCAGTTCAGGAGCGAAGCATCAATTCAATTCGGACGTGCGGCGCTGCTTTCGCGGATGCGCAACTGTACCGGGGCGACTGTGCGCCGTGGTGGCGCATCCGGTTCCTCCAGCCGCTGCAGCAGCAGAGATGCCGCCTGCCGCCCGCGTTCGCGCGGGTCGGCCGTCAGTGTGGTCAACGGCGGCACGGCAACCGACGCTTCGGAAATATCGTCGAAGCCGGTCACCGCGAAGTCACCGCCGGGACGGATGCCGCGCGAGTTCAGGCCCAGCATCAGGCCCAGCGCGACGGTGTCGTTGTAGCAGACCGCTGCGCTCGGCCGATGGCCGTCGACGAACAGTTCATCGGTGCGCGCGGCCGCTTCCAGGCGGTTGGGTGCAGATTCGATCATCCAGCCCGGCGGCAATGCCAGCCCGGCTTCGGCCAGTGCCTGCTGGAAACCGGCACGACGCTGGTGGCAGGAACTCGATGCCGCGTGGCCACCGAAGAATGCGATCTGGCGATGGCCGCGCTCGATCAGGTGGCGGGTGGCCAGGTAGGCACCATGCTGGTTGTCCAGGGTCAGGAAGTCCCAGTCGGCGCCTTCCAGTTCGCGGTTGAACAGCAGTACGTTGGCGTTGGCGCCCAGTACCTGCCGGAGCAGCGTGGCATCGCTGCCTTCGGCCGGCGACAGGATCAGGCCCGCAGGCGTGTGTTCCATCAGCGTGGACAGCACCGCCTGCTGCCGCTCGGGCGACTCGCCGGTACTGCCGAGCAGGGTCACGTAGCCGCGTCCGCCCAGTGCCTCGTCCACACCGGAGGCGAATTCGGCGAAGAACGGGTTGGACAGATCGTTGATGACCAGGGCGATGCTGGAAGACGTGCGCCGCCGCAGGTTCGCTGCAGCGCGGTTGTAGACGTAACGCTGGCGGCGCAGCTCAGCCTCGACCCGGGCGCGGGTATCGACGTTGACCAGCGGGCTGCCGCGCAGCACCAGCGACACGGTCGCGCGCGAAACGCCGATGGCACGGGCGATGTCGGTCACCGTCACCGCCTTGCCGGAACGCTTGCTGGAACTGTCGCTGTTGTCGTTCATCGTCTTCCCGCACTCCGATGGATGCTCAAGCCTAATGGATCGCGGCCCTGTCGTGCCGTGCCGTTCGCTGGGTTGCCTCGAACGGCACAGCCCGGCTCAGTGCAGCTGGCTGCCCGGTGCCGCGCACCAGGACACCGGCAGGTCCTTGACCGCAGTGCCCCAGCCCTCGGTCGGCGCCCGCCCGTCCAGCGCGAAGCGCAGCTTCGGGCCCTGCTGCAGCTGGCTCCAGCCCAGCCATACCGGGGCATGTGCCTGGCCGTCGACCTGCACGCCCTGCACGTACTGCAGGCGGCGGCCATCGGCGCCAGGTGCCTCGATGCGCAGGGTGCGGCCATTGCCCAGCTCGACCTCGACCTTGGCAAAGCGCGGCGTATGCAGCAGGAACTCGCCGCTGCCCGGCACCGCCGGGTACACGCCGATCGCACTGAACAGGTACCAGGCCGACATCGTGCCGAGGTCATCGTTGCCGGTCACGCCGTTGGGTGCATTGGTGAACAGCTGCTGCGCTGCACGCACCACCGCTGCGGTCTTCCACGGCTGGCCGATCAGCGTGTACAGCCACGGCGAATGCAGGTCGGGTTCGTTGTTGGGGTTGTAGCGGAACTGGTTGTAATAGCTGTACGGCCCGACCACCCACTCCTTGCGGGCGGCATTGAGGGGGTCGGCCTGCAGAGCGTCCATGGCGAAGAAAGCATCCAGGCGGCGGCCGGCCTGTTCGCGGCCGTCCATCGCTTCGACCAGGCCCGGCACGTCCTGCTGCGCCAGCCACTGGTACTGCCACGCCGTGCCTTCATGGAAACCGTGATGCGAGCGTGGGCTGTAATGGCCATCGGCCGGTGTGTACCACTGGCCATCTTCGGTACGCGGTCGCGGGAAGCCGGTGAAGCCGGTCTCGGCGTCGCGCACCTGCGGGTCCCATACCTTGCGCCAGTTGCGGCCGCGCTCACGCAGGACCGCCGCATCCTGGGCATGGCCGAGCCCATCGGCCATCTGCGAAAGCGCGCAGTCGGCCAGTGCGTACTCCAGCGTTGCCGAACCACCATGATGGGGATCGACATCCATGCCCTTGGACGGGAACGCACGGTCATAGACCACGTAGCCCTTGTCCAGGTAGGTCGGGTTGCCGGAGCGACCGGCAGCACGCGAGTTCAGCGGCGGCGTACCGAACGCATTGCGGCGCAGCGCATCCCATGCCTGCCCTTCGCGGCCCTTGAGCGCACCGAAGCGCCACAGGTCGACCAAGAAGGGGGTGACCGGGTCGCCGGTCATGATGTTGGTCTCGAAGTTGGCATAGCCCCAGCGCGGCAGCCAGCCGCCCTGCTCATCGATCGCCAGCAGGCTGCGACCGATGTCGCGCGCCACGTCCGGGCGCGTCAGTGCCAGCCACTGGTTCTGTGCACGGTAGGTATCCCACAGCGAGAAGTACTCGTAGTAGGTCCAGCCATCGGCGCGATGGATGCCGTCGTCGTAACCGCGGTAACGGCCGTCGGCATCGCTGCCGGTGAGCGGCTGCAGCAGCGCGTGGTACAGCGCGCTGTAGAACACGGTGCGGTCATCGCCATTGCCGCCCTGCACGCGCACGCGTGCCAGCTGCTCACGCCACGATTGCTGCGACAGCGCGCGCATGCGCTCGAAGCCCAGCAGCGCCCCGCCCTGCATGCCCTCGGCGCGCAGGTTGGTGCGCGCACCTTCGGCATCCACATGCGAGATCGCGCTGACGGCGGTGACCGACTGGCCCTTGGCCAGGTCGAAGCTGAGCCACGCGCCATTCGGCTTCTGCTCGCCTTCCATGCTGTGGCGCGCGCCCGGCAGGCCGCCGCCCTCGCCCCAGGTGCCATGCGCCTTGAACGGGCGGTCGAACTCGATGCGGAACCAGGTGGTGTACTGGTGCCCGCCGCAGAAACTCTTGGTGACCAGCTTGCCTTCCACCACGCGGTCACCCACCACATCGACCACGCTGCCGATCACCGAGTGGCGCTCGTTGGCCTGACCGACATTCACCAGCACGTGGCCATCGCCCTGGCGCTGGCTGAAGGTGTAACGCTCGGCAGCTGCGCGGGTGCGTGCGGTGGCTTCGGCGTCGATGCCGCCGTAGCTGGTCAGGCGCACCTTGTAGTAGCCGGCCTGGCCGATCTCACCGTCGTGGCTGTAGGCCGACGCATAGGTCTTGTGATTGAAGGCTTTCGCATCGGCGGTATCGAAGTCGCCGCCGGGGCCGATCGAACCGGTCACCGGCAGCACCGAGACCTGCCCACCCTGCTCCCAGCAACCGGCACCGGACAGGAAGGAGTGGCCGAAGCCGCGGATCTTGTCGTCGTCGTAGCGCCAGCCCGAATAGTGGCTGCCGATCGGGCTGACCTGGATCAGGCCGAACGGTGCCGAGGCACCGGGGAAGGTGTTGCCGTCATCCTTGCTGCCGATGAAGGTATTGACCTCGCGCTCCAGCGCGGCCGGTGCGGCCTGCAGCCAGGGCGTCACCGCCAGTGCCAGCAGGCAGGCGATGCGGGCCAGGGGCCGATGGGACAATGCCGACAGGCGGCGGGCGGGACGACGGCGGGACAACCTGGTCACGGGCAGGACTCCTTGGCGGCAGGGCGGCAGCGAAGAACCGGCCGCACAGGCCGAGCCCTCGTTTCCATCGGTACAAATCCGCACCCCGGCGGATTTAGATCGATTCAAGTAGAGCATGGGAATTTCGCCCAATGCATTCTGCGGCGCAGCATGAGCGGGGGGCTTCGGCCGGGCTGCGCCCGGCACCCGCAGAGGCCGGAGCAACGGCAACGGCGACGGCAACAGCAACGGCAACAGCTGCATTCCGTGGGGTGTGGCGGGGCGGGCCCGGTTGCGGGGGACGCCGTAAACCCGTCCCTGGGCTTGGCCGCGGCATCCATGCCGCGGACACCCCCGCAACCGGACCCACCCCGCCTTCGACAGTTTTCGGCGATCTGTCGGAATCCCTGGTGGGTGTCGACCTTGGTCGACGCGTAGATCCACGCCACGCGTGGATGCTGTTCGATGAACTACCGAAATATTGATTTCGACGAATTTTATCCACGCAAGGCGTGGATGGATGTTCCTACCGATTTCGAAATCATCGATTGGATTTCATCCATGCATGGCATGGATCCACGTGTCGACCAAGGTCGACACCTACCAACAGCAGCGGGAATCTGTCGAAGGCGGGGTGGGTCCGGTTGCGGGGGCGTGAGCGCCATGGATGGCGCGACCGAGCTTACATGGACGTACTTGCAGCGTCCCCCGCAACCGGACCTACCCCGCCATCCCGCAGGAAACCAGCCGTTGCTGTTGCCGTTGCCGTTGCTGTTGCTGTTGCTGTTGCCCTGGCCTGAAGGCCTCTGCGGGTGCCGGGCGCAGCCCGGCCGGCCCACCCCGTCTGCGCATGTAAACGCTTACAGCATTTTTCCGCGAAGGGTCATTTGCACGACACGTCGCTGCCATATTGCGCAGCAACATGCGTCGGCGCGTTGGCCGTGCTAAAAATCGCCCCGCCCATCGCTTAGATCGATCCAAGACGACATCGCGATGGCCCGGGAGTTGGGGAGCAGGACAGGACGTGTCAGGCCATCTGCCAGACGCTCGTTGCATCTGCAGGGCGAAGGCAAGATCGGCATCACGAATTAGATCGATTCAAGTTTCCGCGTCAGTCAGTCACCGGATCAATCCAGGAGAGAGGGAGAGATGGCAATGAAGCATTCAACACGTACGCAGGGCCACGACGCGTTGTCGCTGGCCATCGCGCTGGCCCTGGCCGCCGCCGTCGCCCCGCTTGGCGCTTCCGCCCAGCAGGCGTCAGCAACGACCGGCACGCAGGACGCCACCACCCTGGACAGCGTCCAGGTCACCGGCTATCGCTACGCGATCGAAAAGAGCCTGCAGCAGAAGCGCGACGCCAACGCCGTGGTCGAAGTGATCACCGCCGAGGACGTTGGCAAGTTCCCCGACAAGAACGTGGCCGACGCGCTGCAGCGCGTGCCCGGCGTGGTCATCACCCGCAGCGGTGGCGAAGGCAAGTCGGTCAGCGTGCGCGGCCTCGCGCCCGACCTGACCCTGACCCAGTTGAACGGCAACTACGTCGCCTCGTCGGAAACCAACAACGAAGCTACCCGCTCGTTCAACTACACCCTGCTGCCGTCGAACATGCTGTCCAGCGCCGAGCTGTTCAAGTCGCCGGAAGCGCGCATCGACGAAGGCGGCATCGGCGGTACGGTGATCCTGCATACCCGCCGCCCGCTGGAGATGGAAGCCAACTCCGGCTACGTCAACCTGGAAGGCACCTCGTCCGATACCAGCCACGACGTCGATCCGCAGGTGTCGGCGCTGTACTCCTGGCACAGCAAGGACGAGCGCTTCGGCGTGCTGGTCGGCGTGACCCAGCAGAAGCGCACCAGCCGCACCATGGAGACCAGCACCGAGGACTACCAGTGGTACGGCAACAACACCACCGCGCGCGATGCCAACGGCAACCTGCTGGAACAGGATGGCATCCACTACTGGTGGGGCCAATCCGGTTTCAACAACCAGACCGGCACGAACTACAGCGAATTCTTCATGCCGACCTCGGTGAACTTCGCGGTGAAGGAAGAGAAGCGCGAGCGCAAGGGCGGCCAGCTGACTTTCCAGTTCAAGCCGATCGACAACCTGACCCTGACCGCAAACTACTTCCGCTTCGAACTGCAGGGTGACTACACCCAGAACATGCTGAAGGTGCCGGAGTGGAACCTGGCCCGCTACAACGGCGATGGCAACTGGGCCGGTGGGCGCCTGCTCAACGGGCTGAGCTTCGATCCCAGTGGCAGCATCGTCACCGGCGCGCAGTACGAAAAGCTTGCCGGCAAGACCTATTACTGCAGCGAAGACCAGGCCGCCGCAGCTGGCCTGCCCCCGGGTGGCTGGGGTCCGGATGACTGCACCATCCCCACTCCGCAGCTGACCGGTGGCTACAGCAAGGAAAAGGCGCTTTCGCAGACGGCCGATCTGACCGTCGACTGGGACATCAGCCCGCTGTGGAAGGCCAGCTTCACCGGCGGCCGCACCTGGTCCAAGGGTGGCCCGTCGATGAATTTCCGCATGTCGGCCAAGCCTCGCCGCAAGGTGGGTGACCAGTGGCAGGCGGGCAACCAGTACACCGCGTGGGACCTGACCGGCACGCCGTCGCTGACCGTCTCGCCGGACGTCCAGCAGCAGCTGATGGCCGGCATCGCCGAGGTCGATACCGGCTCCACCGATTCGTCGTGGATGCAGACCGAGGTCAAGCAGAACTACTTCCAGGCCGACGTCACCAAGATGTTCGAAGCCGGCTGGCTGGACTCGATCCAGTTCGGCGCCAAGTACCGCGACGGCCAGGTGCACCGCAATACCGGCAACACCTACTGGGTCTGCCAGGGCCTGGACCCGGCCGACTATGACAACAATCGTTACCAGGCCGGTTGCGATCCGACCGCAGGCAATGCGCAGCCGGGCTTCTTCCTGTCCAACCCGATCAGCAACATCGCCGGTGGCTTCAATGCCAACGTGTTCCCCGGCATCAACTACCCGGCCTACATCGACTACCTCAACCAGACCTACGGTGGCTCGCACAACCGTACCGAGGAAGACTTCGTCTACGACGTCAACGAGAAGATCTACTCGGGTTACTTCCAGGCCAACTTCCGTACCGACCGCGTGCGCGGCAACGTCGGCGTGCGCGTGGTGCGCACCAAGCAGTTCGCCCAGTCCAGCGATTCGGTCGAGCGCTTCAACGACTACTTCGTGGACAACGCCGCTGGTGCGCCGATGAGCTGCGATGACCCGGCTGCCGATCCGAACCTGCGTTGCCAGGGCGGCTTCGTGCGTCTGCCGGACAACCAGGTGCGCGACAAGGTCTATACCCTCAGCTCGCTGGAAAAGACCTATACGGACTTCCTGCCGAGCTTCAACATCGCTTGGGACATCACCGACAACCTGGTGCTGCGCGGTGCCGCGTCGAAGGTAATCGCGCGTCCGGGCTACACCAGCATCGCCTATCCGGGCGGCCTGCAGTACATCAGCCAGGAATACAGCAATGATCGTCGGGTCGCTGGCGGCACCGACACCCCCGGCTGGTACGGCTCGGGCAGCAACAAGGCACTGGAGCCGTTCAAGGCGGTGCAGTTCGACCTTGGCCTGGAGTGGTACTTCAAGCCGGGTTCGGTTGCAGGCGTGGCGTTGTTCCGCAAGAACGTGGACAACTTCACCGTGCCGGTCGTGCGCGACCAGCAGATGACCGTCGGTGGTGAAACGGTGGTGGTGCAGAAGTACAGCACCGAAGCCAACGGCCGCGACGGCGTCTCGCAGGGCGTGGAGCTGTATGGCCAGTACACCTTCGACTTCGGTCTGGGCGTGCAGGCCAACTACACCTACAACGACACCAACCTGGCCTCGATCGTGCTTGATGGCGAAGAGATCGGTTCGTCGCCGCTGGTCGGCAGCGCCAAGAACCAGGCCAACGTCACCGTGTTCTACGAGAACGAGAAGTTCCTGGCCCGTGCCTCGTACAACCGTCGTGGTGAAGTGGTCGGTGGCCTCAACAACGGCCTGACCACCTACACCAAGCCGTACAGCCAGCTGGATCTGAACGTGGCCTACAACATCACTGCGGACTGGACCGTGACCGCAGCAGTGCTGAACGCCACCAAGTCTGAGCTGCGCAGCTACATCGGCAATGACAGCCAGGCCCGCCTGCTGTCCAACCTGTATGCCGGGCGCCAGCTGTACTTCGGCGTGAACTGGAAGTTCTAAGGCATTACCCCCGCCTGCGGGCGGGGACGATCCTCCACGGCAGCCGCGCTGGTACAGGTGGCTGCCGTTTTTCGTGGCCCCTGCGCCGCGGGAACCCTTGACCCTGCCATCGTTGCAAGGTGCACACTGCCTCCACCCCCAAGTGCATCGAAGGAGCTACAGATGGAATTCCATGTGGAAGGCATGACCTGCGGCGGCTGCGCGCGCAGCGTGACCAAGGCGATCGAGCTGGTCGACCCGGCGGCGACGGTGTCGGCCGACCCGCCCAGCCGCCGCGTGCAGGTGCAGACCTCGGCCAGCGAAGTGCAGATCATTGCAGCGCTGACCGAAGCGGGTTTCCCGCCGCGCCCGGCCTGATCGCCTGACCCACTGCATGAACGATGCCCGCCCCGTGCAACTGCCGGGGCGGGCATTTTCTTTTCCGTATGTCGTCTTCAGGTCCTGCGCGCGCGCCTGCGTACCGCCCCGGTGGGCGCCGCAACCGGCGCAGCGCCCTCCTCGCCTTCGCCCAGCCGCTGCAGGATCGGGCACTCGGGACGATCATCGCCGGCGCAGCAGCTGATCAGTGATTTCAGCGTATCGGCCATCTGCCGCATGTTCTCGATGCGCTGTTCCAGATCATCGATGTGCTGCTCGGCCAGGCGCTTGACGTCGGCGCTGTGCCGCGAGGTGTCGTTCCACAGGCCCAGCAGGTCGGCGATCTCGGCCACCGAAAAGCCGAGATCACGCGCGCGACGGATGAAACGCAGCCGGTGCACGTCGGCCTGCGAATAGGCGCGATAACCCGCGCCGGTACGGTCAGCTGGCGGAATCAGGCCGATCTGCTCGTAGTAGCGGATCATCTTGGCCGACACGCTGGATGCCTTCGATGCTTCACCGATGTTCATGCCATCACTCCTTTACCGGGCCGCATGGGACCCTCGACCATCGGCGCCTGGAAGCGCCGCAGGCGCAGCGCATTGCCGAGCACGAACACGCTGGACAGGGCCATGGCACCGGCGGCGAACACCGGCGACAGCAGCACGCCCCATACCGGGTACAGCGCACCCGCCGCGACCGGAATCAACGCGGTGTTGTAGGCGAAGGCCCAGAACAGGTTCTGGCGGATGTTGCCGATGGTCGCCTTCGACAGCGCGATGGCATTGGGCACGCCCTGCAGGTTGCCGGACATCAGCACCACGTCGGCCGACTCCACCGCGACATCGGTGCCGGTGCCGATCGCCAGGCCCACATCGGCCTCGGCCAGCGCCGGCGCATCGTTGATGCCATCACCGACGAACGCAATCTGCCCGTAGGCCGCCTTCAACCGGCGCACCGCCTCCACCTTGCCTTCGGGCAACACCTCGGCCACCACTTCATCGATGCCGAGCTGGCGGGCGATGGCCTGCGCGGTAGCGGCGTTGTCACCGGTAATCATGGCCACCTTCAGGCCCAACTGGTGCAGGGCGGCAATGGCGGCCGGCGTACTCGGCTTGATCGGATCGGAGACGGCGATGATCGCCGCCAGGCGGCCATCGATAGCGGCATACAGCGGCGATTTTCCTTCGTTGCCGAGGCGGTCGGCCAGCGCAGCGAACATGCCGATGTCCACGCCCAGCGAACGCATGAAGCGATCAGCACCCACTTCCACCCGCGCACCGTCGACGCTGGCACGCACGCCCATGCCGGTCACCGACTCGAAATCAATCATCGCCGGCAACGCGATGCCCTCCTCCGTCGCCGCCTCGACAATGGCGCGGGCGATCGGATGCTCCGAGCGCGACTCCACCGCGGCCACCCGCGCCAGTACCTGCGCACGATCGAAGCCGTCGGCGATTTCCAGATCGGTCAGCAGCGGGCGACCTTCGGTCAAGGTGCCGGTCTTGTCCACCGCCACCACCTTGGCGTCCTTCAACAGCTGCAGCGCCTCGCCTTTGCGGAACAGCACGCCCATCTCGGCGCCACGGCCGGTGCCGACCATGATCGAGGTCGGCGTGGCCAGCCCCATCGCGCATGGGCAGGCGATGATCAGCACGGCCACCGCGTTGACCAGCGCGAAGGTCAGCGCCGGCGACGGCCCGAAGATCAGCCACACCAGGAAGGTGGCCAACGCCGCCAGCATCACCGCCGGCACGAACCACAGCGTCACCTTGTCGACCACGGCCTGGATGGGCAGCTTGGAACCCTGTGCCTGTTCAACCAGACGGATGATCTGCGCCAGCATGGTCTGCCCACCCACCGCGGTCGCACGCAGGGTCAGCGCGCCCTTCTGGTTGACGGTGCCGCCGACCACGCTGCTGCCGGCCGACTTCTCCACCGGGATCGGCTCGCCAGTGATCATCGATTCGTCGACGTAGCTGCGACCGTCGGTCACCTCACCATCCACCGGCACGCGCTCACCCGGACGCACTTCCAGCAGGTCGCCCAGCAGCACCTCGTTGATCGGGATATCGACGATGCGCCCTTCGCGGCTGACGTGCGCCACCTTGGCCTGCAGGTTGACCAGGCGCTTGATCGCCTCCGAGGTACGGCCTTTCGCGCGCACCTCCAGGAACCGGCCGAGCAGGATCAGCGCGACGATCACCGCCGCCGCTTCGTAGTAGACATTCACGGTGCCCGCCGGCAGCAGGCGCGGGATGAAGGTGGCCACCACCGAATAACCGAACGCCGCCGCGGTACCCACCGCCACCAGCGAGTTCATGTCGGGCGCCAGGCGCAGCAGCGCCGGGAAGCCCTTCTGGTAGAAACGCCGGCCGGGAATGGCCAGGACCAGCGTGGTCAGCACGAACTGCAGGTACCAGCTGGCCTGCATGCCGATCGTGGACATCACCCAATGGTGCATGCCGGGGATCAGGTGCGAGCCCATTTCCAGCACGAACACCGGGGCCGCCAGCACGCTGGCCAGGATCAGGTCGCGCTTCAGCGCCACCCGCTCGGCATCCTTCTTTTCCGCCGCTTCCTCGTCGACCTGGGTACCGCCATCGATCGCGCGCGCCGCATATCCAACCTTGTCGATCGCCGCCACCAGTGCATCGATGCCGGCAACGCCGCGCACGGTCGCACGCTCGGTGGCCAGGTTGACGCTGGCGTGGCTGACGCCCGGTACGGCCAGCAGCGCGCGCTCCACGCGGCCGACGCAGGACGCGCAGGTCATCCCTTCCACGGCCAGTTCGGTGGTCGCGGCGGGTACTTCGTAGCCCACCTTCTCTAATGCCTGGATCAGCGCATCGCGGTCGACCGGACCAGAGGAACGGATGTCTGCGCGCTCGGTGGCCAGGTTGACCGACACGCTGGCGACCCCCTCGACCTTGGCCAGGGCCGCTTCAACGCGGCCAACACAGCTGGCGCAGGTCATGCCTTCGATCGGCAGGCTGATGGTGGAAGCCGTCTCGTGGACGGCTGTGGGGCTGGAGGTGCTCATGGCCTGGTTTCCCTGGTTCCATCTGGAGGATGGTGACCAGCCTAGACCTTGCCATCGTGGGAAGGTCAAATCCACCCCACCCCGCCAATGTTCCATCAAAGCCACAGTAGAGCCACGCCATGCGTGGCTGGCGCCGGGCCATGCCCGGCGCCGCCTTCCCTCAGAACGTGAACACATACTCCAGCGCGAACTCGCGACCCACCGCACCCAGCAGGCGGGTCGGGGCGAAATCGTAGTCGACCTTGTACGGGTCCTTGTGGTTCCAGCTGGTCGCATTGAAAGCGTTGTTCACGTACAGATTGACCTTCATGAACTCGGTCACCTGGTAGCCGACGTTGAAATTCCAGGTAATGAATGGCCCCACCCGCCCGTAGTAGCGCGCCGTCTGCTGCCCCGCATTCGGGTTCGGATTGGCCGATCCATCCGGGCGCGTGGCGGGTTCCAGGCAGTTCAGCGACGGGCTGTCGCTGGGCACGTAGCCATCGGCGAACGGCAGGCAGCCGCCGGGGTTGTCCAGGCGGTCGGTGCCCCAGTGGTAGCGCACGCCCGGCACCGAGCCGATGCGGTCGGCATACACGTTCGCATTCCAGTTGCCACCCTGCCACGCCAGGCTGGCGCGCAGCTTGCTGCGCAGGTCACGGTCGCGACGCTCAGGGTTCGGATCGTTGGCGTAACGCTGTTCTTTCGTCGAAATCTGGTTGGTGTAGTTCACCCCCAGCTGGAAGCTGCCCCATGCGGCGGTCTCCAGCCGGTAGCGCGCGCTCAGGTCGATGCCGCGCACTTCGCGGCTGGCCAGGTTGAACGGCCCGCGCTCGATCGACACCAGCCGGCCGCTGCTGTCACGGTTCACCCGGGCCAGGATGCCGGCACAGTAAGCCTCACCTGCCGGGTTCGCCCACGGCGTGCCGTCCATGTTCTTGCCGGTCAAGCAGCCGGCCTCGCTGGCCAGCACCTCGTCCGCGCCGACGTCGACGATCATGTCTTCCAGCTTGATCGCCCAGTAGTCAGCGCTCATCGACAGGTTCGGCAGCACGTCCCACACGAAGCCGACCGTCCACGAATCGCCGGTTTCCGAGCGCAGCAGCGGCGTACCCCGGCGGTTCACGTCGAACGCGTACCAGACATCGGTATTGCCCACGCCGCAGTTGTTGACCAGATAAGCGCCGCTCTCGATGCAGCGCAGGCGGTCGTAGGTCAGCACTTCGGAACTGCTGGCCTGGCCCAGCAGGTAGTGCATGTCCGGCGCGTGGAAGCTGGTCGCGTAGGAACCGCGCACCAGCAGCGACTCGAACGGCCGCCATTCCAGGCCGGCGTTCCAGGTGGTTTCCTTCTGGCTGCCGATATCCAGCGCTTCGCCGCCGCCGTCGGCCTTGTAGCTGCCGTACCGGTCGTAGCGTGCCGCCGCGGTGGCGATCAGGCTGTCGGCCAACGGAATCTTGAATTCGACACCGGCCGAATAACGCGTGCGCTCGCCACCGCCGCGATCGACGTTCTGCAGATCGAAATCGATGCCCGCGCGCGGGTCCGGGCTGAGGTGATAGCCCTGCTTGGCCACTTCGGCTACCGCGGCGAACGAGATCGGCCCGGCCCAGCCCTGGAACAGTTCACCGGTGATGTCGGCCGAGGCCTGGTTGACGTAGGACGACGCCCGGTTCTTCGCTACCGTGCCCATCTGCCAGTACTGGTCCGGGGTGATCGGGTTCCACCAGCGCGACTCGTTCAAGGCGTAGATCGCCTCGCCATCGCCGGTGGTGCCCAGCCGTGGGCCGAGGAAGAAGTCGTACGACTTCTGCTCGTCGACCACGTTCTGCCGCTCCTCGACGCGGTAGTAGGAACGGCCGACCGTGGCGCTCCAGTCGAAGCGATCGGCCAGGCGCCCGCGCAGGCCTGCGCTGATATCCCACGACAACTCGCGGTTGGTATTGCGCAGCGTGTCCAGGCCACCGACTTCGTTCGGGGTGAACTGGCGCACGCCGAGCACCGGGCGATTGCGGTTGGCATCCCAGTAGTAACCGTTGGCATCGTCGATCAGCGACACGCTCGGCGGATTGGTGCCCCAGATCGCTTCGGAACGGTATACCGCCAGGTTGCTCCAGGCCTGCAGATCGTTGCCGAAATCGAAGGTGGCATACAGGTTGCCCGACAGGTTCTCCGAGCCTCCGGTCAACAGCCAGTTGGCGTAGTCGGCGCTCATGCCGCAGAGGCGGCCGGTGTTGCTCACCGTATTGGCGTTGTAGTTGTAGACCAGGCGGTCGGCGGTGTAGTACTCGCCAGCGAATTTCTCGCAGGTGCCGTCGGGCGGCGCCAGGCGCTGGCCGTTGCTGGGGTCGATCAACGCCAGGCCAGCGGTGGGACGGAAACCGACCTTGCGCTGCTCCATGTTCCAGGACGGGTACAGCGCATCGTCGGCGTCGTCCATCTGCGGCCGGTCGCGGCCGAACAACGGATCGCGCTTGGTGTACTGCAGGGCGTAGGTCACGCTCCAGTTGTCGCCGGTCTTGCCGCCCGCCCAGGACAGATCCCAGGTATCACGCCCGCCTTCGGTGGAGGTACCGCCGCGCACGCGCACTTCGTCGCCGTCGTAGTTGGTCTTGAGGATGACATTGACCACGCCGGCGATGGCGTCTGAACCGTAGATCGCCGAAGCGCCGCCAGTCAGCACTTCGATGCGTTCGACCGCCGCCGCCGGAATGTTGCTGTAGTTGGAGAAATTGGTCTCGCCGCCATAGGGCAGCGGATAGTCGGCCACGCGGCGGCCATTGACCAGCAGCAGGCTGCGGTTGGGGCCCATGCCGCGCAGGTTCAGGCCACTCGCGTTTGGGGTGTGCGAGCCCCACTGCGATGCCGCCTCGACCGTGCCGGTCGCCTCGGTCAGGGTCTTCAGTGCGTCGTAGACGGTGACGAAGCCTTCCTTCTGGATCTGTGCGGCGCTGATCACGTTGACCGGGGCCGGGCCCTCGACGCTGGCACGCTTGATGCGCGAACCGGTGACGGTGACCGCATCAAGATCCTTGGTGGGCGACTGGGCCGCGTCCTGTGCGCCAGCGGCGAACGGCAGCAGGGCCAGGGCGAGGGCGTGGGACAGCAGATGACGGCGGTTGCGGACGGACTGAGCCATGGGTGGTTGCTCTTGGATGGTGGACGCGCGGTCGGATGGCGATCCCGGGCGTTGAATCGATCCATCTCGATTCGACCGCCCTCCCCTGTGGATCGATCCAAACTAAAGCACAGCTGAACCATGCCCAGCATGCGGCGGCGCAGCATCCAGCGGACGCGCGTGGTTATCGCCGAAGGGCATCCAAGCGGATCAATGGGTTGCACGACATCTTTATGGAAGCGGCACAGATGTCGATGACACGATCACGACAGTCGCGCGCAGAACGGTTTTGTCCGTGATCGGGTTGCGCGTTCGCCGGGCATGGCCCGGCGCTACCGCGGATGCACCCATCGCGGTGCGGACCCGCCCCGGTAGCGCCGGGCCATGCCCGGCGGATTCGGTCAGCCGTCGAGCGCCTTCCGCAGCGCACTCACCGTGGCGGTGTCTGTCTGGCTCCAGTCCGGGTCCAGCCCGCGCAGGGCCGGGTTCTGGAACTGCATGGCCGAACGTCGTTGCCCCTTGGCCGAGGCATGCAGCTCGAGACAGCCGGTCTGCCGCGCGACGGCGGCGATGTTGCCCGGGCCCAGCCCTGCGCCGGCCATGACGCTGATCCTGCCGGCCGCCTGCGCGACCAGCGCGGCCAGTACATCGGCACCGGCGTCGGCGCTGGCCTGGCCGCCGGACGTCAGCACCCGCTGGCAGCCCAGCCCGATCACCTGCTCCAGCGCCGCCGGCAGATCGAGCGCGGCATCGAAGGCACGGTGGAAGGTCACCTGCAACGGGCCGGCCGCGTGCAGCAGTTCGCGGCACAGCGGCAGGTCGATATCGCCCCGCGCATCCAGCGCACCGATCACCACGCCATCGCAGCCCAGCGCGCGGCACTGGGCGATGTCGCGCAGCATCAGCTCGGTTTCCAGCGGGTCGTAGTGGAAATCACCTGGACGCGGCCGCACCAGCACGAACAACGGAATCTGCAGCCGCTCGCGGGCGATTGCGATGCTGGCAAACGACGGCGTGGTACCGCCTTCGGCAAGGTTGTCGAACAGTTCGATGCGATCTGCGCCACCGGCCTGCGCGGCCAACGCCGAAGCCACCGAATTGCTGGCGATCTCCAGCGTCAGGCGTGCGCTCACGCCTGCGTGCTCGTATAGATCGACGGTGAGTCGCGCAGGTCGTCCTGGCGCTGCGCATCGCACACCGCGTAGACGAAGCCGCGATGCAACGCATAGGCACCCACCTCGCCCTGCTTGTTCATGGCAAGGAAGCAGACCTGCAGTGTGCGGCTGGCCTCGGGGCGCTTGCGCACCACCCGGTCGATCGCTTCGCGGCAGGCCTGTGCCGGCGAACGGCCCTGGCGCATCAGCTCGACCACCAGGAACGAGGCCGCGTTGCGGATCATTTCTTCGCCCACACCCGAGGCGGTGGCCGCGCCCACTTCGTTGTCCACGTAAAGGCCGGCGCCGATGATCGGGCTGTCGCCGACCCGGCCGTGCAGTTTCCAGGCCATGCCGCTGGTGGTGCAGGCACCGGCCAGGTTGCCCTGGGCGTCCAGTGCCAGCATGCCGATGGTGTCGTGGTTGTCGCTGTTGCCGGGAAGACCGCGGCGCTCGGCATTGATCTGCGGCGCGTACTTTTCGGTCTTCAGCCACTCACGCCAGGCCGCTTCGGCCTTCGGCGTCAGCAGGTGCTGGCGCTGGAAGCCCTGCTGCACGGCGAACTGCTGGGCGCCCTCGCCCACCAGCAGCACATGCGGGCTGTTCTCCATCACCCTGCGGGCCACCGACACCGGGTGCAGGATGTCGACCAGCGCAGCAACCGCGCCACAGCGGCCGTCACCATCCATGATGCTGGCGTCCAGGCTCAGCACGCCGTCGCGGTCCGGGTTGCCACAATGGCCGACGGTGGGATTGCACAGCTCGCTTTCGGCCCAGCGTGCACCGGCTTCCACCGCATCCAGCGCACTGCCGCCCTGCGCCAGTACCTTCCACGCGGCCTGGTTGGCCGGCACGCCGAAGTCCCAGGTCGAGACCACCTTGGCGCCACCGTGCGTACGCGCCTTCACCGCCGGCAACGCTGCCACGCCTGCGGCCAGTGCACCGGCCTGCAAAAACTGCCTGCGATCCACCATCTTCGCCTCCGTCTGCATGCTGCGCCCGCCGGCCCGATGCCGGCAGCGCCGATCAATCGTGCGCGGGGGTCCGCGCTGCGTGCCAGGCTGCGGCACCGAGCACACCCAGCTGGCCATGTTCGACCCGCCACACCGGCACCTGGCGCAGCACGTCGGTCAGCACCCCCTTGTTGAGGAAGCGCTCACGGAAACGGCCGTCGGCCAGGAAGTCCTGCACATGGGTGGAAATGCCGCCGGCCAGGTACACCGAGCGCGCGCCCACGGCGATCGCCGCGTCGCCGGCCAGGCTGCCCAGCCAGGCGCAGAACACCTGCAGGGTTTCCACTGCCAGCGCGTCGTCGCCTTGCCGCGCAGCCGCGATCAGCGCTTCGGTGCTGGTCCATTGCGGAGCCACGCCGCGCATTTCGCACAGGCAGGGATACAAGTTCATCAGGCCGCTGCCGGACAGCACGCGTTCGTTGTCCACATGCGGCCAGCGCTGCAGCAGCTGGCCCAGCACATGCAGTTCCAGCGCATTGCCGGCGCCCAACGCAGCGTGGCCGATCTCGCTGGCCAGCACCGGGCGCTCGCCATCGGCGAAGCGCAACGCGGCGCCCAGGCCGGTGCCCGGCCCCAGCACCAATGCCGGGAAGGTCTTGGCCGGATCGGCATCGCCATTCAGCGGCACCAGCGTGTCGGCCTGCAGGTAGGGAATGGCCAGCGCCACTGCTTCGAAATCATTGATCAGCTGCAGGTCGGGCAGGCCAGACTCGCGGCGCGTCGCCGACAGCGACACCGTCCACGGCAGATTGGCATTGATCAGGGTATCGCCGTCGAGCAGGCCGGCGATGGCGACCACCGCACTGGCCATCGGCTGGCCGAGACTGGCGGTGAAATCGGCCAGGATCGCCGCCAGGCTGGGGTGGTCGGCGCAGGCGTAGGTGCGGTAGCTGCCCAGCCGCGGCGCCTGCCCCGGCAGGGTCTCAGCCAACGCAAGACGAGCGAAGGTACCGCCGACATCGGCGACGACCAGGCTGCGGGGGACGCCGCTGCGGGCGGACTCGGATGGCGCCGGGGACACTGCTGCAACGTTCACGCTGGCCTGCTTGGATCGATTGAATCGTGCCGATTCTCAGGCATTGGACGGCCTTTGCCTAGCGCGGCGACAGCGCCGCCCGGGGTCACATGCCTTCCTGCTCGGCCACCTGCACACCGTCCACCAGCACCCGCAGGCGCTGCGGGCGGAACCCGGCGAACAGCAGCGGCCGGGTCCGCTCCACCAGCACTTCATGGCCGGCGATATGGCGCTGCCACGACTGTACCAGCGAGAACGAGAAGTGCGTGCCCGGATGCAGCGGATGCTGCACCCAGACCTTCTCGCTGGCGCTCTGCAGCATCATCGCGCCGGTGAACCAGTGGCGGCTGAGGGTGACCGGCGTGGTGCCGGCCATGAAGCGGATATCCATGCTGCGTCCTTTCTTGATGGAAGCTGGTGATGGAAGCCCGGCCCGCGCTCAGGGCTGCGCGGTCTGCAGGCTGTAGCTGGTGCTGGCGGTGAACACCGCACCATCGGGCTGGGTGGAGCGCACCTCGACCTTGTGGCTGCCCACGGCCAGGTCGGTCGGCAACGCGCCACGCCACAGGTGCGGCGAGGCGGTGGCTTCCGGCGAACGGTCGTAGCCGCGCAGCGTGGAAGCCAGGTCGTCGGCCACGTTCTCCACCAGCAGGCGCGGATCAGGCTGGCTGACCTGCTTCATCGGCTGCCAGGCGCCGCCATCGACGCGGTACTCGACCACGCTGGCGTCCTCGCCCATGTACACGTTGGCATAGATGCCCCACGCCGGGTACGCGCCCTTGCGCAGCACCTTCGGTGCATGCAGGCCGATCTGCTCGCTGGCGGCCGCACCGGCCACCCGGTACTGCAGGCGATAGCTGCCGTTGCCGGCCACGTCCAGCAACGCATAGCCCTTCGGCGTGCCGTCGCTCATGGTGCTGTCCGGTACGCCGGCGGCATTCTTCACGCCCGACCAGAACGCACCGCAGTTGGCACCGACGTTGTACTCGTGCAGCGGCCTGGCGCCCTGCCAGCCGTCGGCTTTACCGTGATAGACGTGCTGCTGGGTGTGGCTGTGGCCACTGAGCACCAGCACGTTGCGGAAGTCCTTCAGCAGGTCGAACAGGCGCTGGCGGTCGGCATGGCGGAAGGTCTCGCGCCCCGGTGCCGCATCGAACAGCGGGATGTGCATGCCCAGCACCAGCAGACGGTCCTTGTGCAGGCCCTTCAGGTAGGCAGCGAGGAAAGCGAACTGATCCTCGCGCAGGCCACCCACATACCTGGGCTTGGCGTTGGGGTCGTACACCACGTCGTCGAGGAACACGAAACTGGCGCCCCCCTCTTCCACTGCATAGGTATCGGGGCCGTAGATGTTGCGCCAGCTGTCCAGCGAATGCGCATCATTGGCCGCGTCGACATCCAGGTCGTGGTTGCCGGGTACGTGGAACCACGGCACGCCGAGTTCGGTGGTGACCTTGTTGATCGCCGGGTACAGGGTCAGGTCGTCGTTGACGATGTCACCCAGCGTGGTGCCCAGGCGGGCCTTGGTCTGGCCCACCAGCGGCGCCACGATGGACTGCCGGTAGTAGCCGATGTCCTGCAGGCTGGCGGTCTGCGAGTCGGTGAACACCAGCATCTGGAAACCACGGCGGCTGTCATGCCGGTCGTTCTGCAGGGCGAAGTCCCAGTTGCGGGCAACGTCACTGGTCGCGGCGATGCCACCGTACTTCAGCGCCGGCGAACCCTTGGGCCGGTAGTGCCGCCAGAACGACGGCAGGCCGTCGGCGGCCTTCGGGAAGGAATACGCATCGGGCTTGATCACGAAGACCGTCTGCCCGTCACGCACCGGCAGGCTGTAGCTGCCGTCCGCGGCGGTCTTGACGATGGTTTCGCCGTTGGACACCTGCACGCCGGCCAGGCCAGGATCGGTCGCACCGCGGCCCGGCTTGCCGTCACGCTCCAGATAGAC
Organism: Stenotrophomonas sp. MYb57; assembly: GCF_002966815.1. Lineage (NCBI taxonomy): Bacteria > Pseudomonadati > Pseudomonadota > Gammaproteobacteria > Lysobacterales > Lysobacteraceae > Stenotrophomonas > Stenotrophomonas sp. MYb57. The sequence continues at coordinate 2,147,144 of NZ_CP023271.1, read as the reverse complement.
CTTGCCGCTGACCACGGTATCGGCGGCCCACGCCGGCGAGGTCAGCAACAGGCAGCACAGCCAGGCGGCAGGCAGTTTCATGGGGGCGGTCCGGGAAAAAGAGACCGCCTATTGTAGATTCCGGCGATGACATCGCGCACGCGATTGCCGCTTTTCCTGTCGTGCCGGCCGCTGGCCGGCATTCCACCAGGCGTCCCTTGATCATCGGGTTGCCGGCCAACGGCCGGCGCTACCGCACCTCTAACGATGGCGCTTTTCCAGCACGTCGCGGGCATCTTCCAGCGACAGCCCGCGCGCGCGCAGCAGCACCAGCAGGTGGTACAGCAGGTCCGACGCCTCGCCCAGCAAGGCCTCATCGTCCTGCGCCACCGCGGCCAGCGCCGTCTCCACGCCTTCCTCGCCCACCTTCTGCGCGATGCGGCGGATGCCGCCTTCGAACAGGGACGTCGTATAGCTGCCGGAGGGGCGCAGCGCCTCACGCACGGCGACCAGCTGGTCCAGGCCACCGAGGAAGTCCTTCGGTGCGCCGTCGAAGCAGCTTTCCGCACCGGTGTGGCAGGTCGGGCCTGCCGGGCGCGCCAGCACCAGCAGCGTATCGGCATCGCAATCGACGCTGATCGACTGCACCGCCAGCACATTGCCGGACTGCTCGCCCTTGGTCCAAAGACGCTGCTTGCTGCGGCTGAAGAAGGTCATGTGGCCGATGGCCAGCGTCGCTGCCAGCGACTCGGCGCTGACGTAACCCAGCATCAGCACCTGCAGGGTGTCGGCGTCCTGCACAACGGCCGGCAGCAGCCCATCGCCCTTGTCCCAGTCCAGCGTTTCCAGCGCCTGCGGCGACGGCCGCACATCAATAGACATCCCGCACCTCGATCTGCTGCTCGCGCAGGTAGCGCTTCAAGTCGGCAATGGCGATGGCGCCACTGTGGAATACGCTGGCCGCCAGCGCACCGTCAACGTCGGCCTGGTCAAAGGCCTGGGCGAAGTGCTCCATCGTACCCGCACCGCCCGATGCGATGAGGGGCACCTGGCACAGCGCACGTGCCTGGCGCAGCTGCTCGACGTCATAGCCGCGGCGTACGCCATCGCTGTCCATGCAGTTCAGCACGATCTCGCCGGCACCCCGGCGCTGCGCCTCGACGATCCAGTCCAGCGTGCGCAGCGGTACTGCCTGGGTTTTGTCCGGGTCGCCGCTGAAACGGCGCACGCGCCACTGGCCGTCGTCCTCGCGTACCGAGTCGACACCGACCACCACGCACTGCACGCCGAATTCTTCGGCCAGTTCGGTGATCAGTTCCGGGCGGCCCAGCGCGGGTGAGTTGATCGAGATCTTGTCCGCACCGGCGAACAGCACGCGACGCGCGGTCTCTACGCTGTCGATGCCGCCGGCCACGCAGAACGGGATATCGATCAGGCGCGCGATGCGCTCGATCCAGGCCACGTCCACCGACCGTGCCTCCGGGCTGGCGCCGATGTCATAGAACACCAGCTCGTCGGCGCCCTGGTCGCGATAGCGCTGCGCCAGTTCGGCGATGTCCCCCATGTCGACGTGATCGCGGAAACGCACGCCCTTGACCACGCGGCCATCGCGCACGTCCAGGCACGGAATGATGCGGCGGCTCAGCATGCCAGCGCCTCCGCCAGGTCCATGCGCTGTTCCAGCAATGCCTTGCCGAGGATCGCGCCGCCACAACCGGCGGCCTGTGCCGCAGCCACGTCGGCCACATCACGGATACCGCCTGACGCCTGTACCGCCACGCCCGGCAGCAACGCTGCGAGGTGCTGGTACAGGCTGATGTTGGGCCCGGCGAGCATGCCATCGCGGGCGATGTCGGTGCACAACAGGTGACGCATTCCGGCCTGTGCATAGCGTTCGGCCAGCGCATCCAGGGTCACCCCCGCGTTCTCGGTCCAGCCATGCACCGGCAGCTGCCATTGCCCCTGCGCGTCCTGCCGTGCATCGAGGGCGATGGTCAGCCGCTCCGGGCCGAACTCGCCCAGCCAGCCGATCACCTGCGCCGGCTCGCGCACCGCCAGTGAGCCGATCACCACGCGGCTGGCGCCGGCATCGAGGATGCGTGCCACGTCGTCACGGCCACGCACGCCGCCACCGGTCTGCACCTGCAGCGGGGTCTGCGCACGGATCGCGACCAACAGCGGCGCCAACGTGTAGCCACCGGCACGTGCGGCATCCAGATCGACCAGGTGCATCCACTGTGCGCCCTGCGTGGCGAATGCCTGCGCACGCGGCAGCGGGTCGTCGCCATAGTGGGTTTCCTGCGCGTAGTCGCCCTGGCGCAGCCGCACGACGCGGCCATCGCGGATATCCAGTGCGGGGTAGACGATGAAACTCATGCAGCGGTGCCCTCGAGGAAATTGCGCAGCATCAGCGAACCGGTATCGCCGGACCGCTCGGGATGGAACTGGGCGCCGAAGTAGCGGCCCTGCTCGACCACGGCAGTGAACAGCCCGCCGTGATCACAGGCGGCGACGGTATGGCTGTTCAGCGGCGCGGCATAGCTGTGCACGAAGTACGCACTGGCGCGCTCGGGCACCCCCTGCAGCAGCAGCGACGGGCGCAGCGGCAGCAGCCGGTTCCAGCCCATGTGCGGAACGCGGATGCCACAGGCCGGCACCAGCTTGCGCACCACGCCGGGGATCAATCCCAGCGTATCCACGCCGGCCTCTTCGGAGCGGTCAAACAACAGCTGCATGCCCAGGCAGATGCCCATCAAGGGCACCTGCAGCTGGCGCAGCGGCTCGACCAGGCCCTGCGCATGCAGGCGCTGCATGCCGGGGCCGGCCGCGCCGACGCCGGGCAGGATCACCCGTTGCGCGCCTACCAGGCCTTCAGCATCTCGGACCAGCTTCACCGTCGCACCAAGCCGTTCCAATGCGTAGCGCACCGAACCCAGGTTGGCACCGCCGGCATCGATCAGCACGACCTCGCTCACAGCGCCCCCTTGGTGGTCGGCAAGGCGGTGCCCTGCCGCGCCAGTGCCGGCCGCAGTGCACGTGCCAGGGCCTTGAAGCAGGCTTCAACCTTGTGGTGGTCGTTGTCGCCACGCACCTGCAGGTTGAGGTTCAGCCCGCTGGCATCGCACAGCGAACGGAAGAAGTGCGGGACCAGCTCGGTCGGCATGTCGCCCACGCGCTCGCGCTTGAACTCGCCTTCGAACACGAAATACGGGCGGCCACTGAAATCCAGCGCAGCGCTGGCCAGGGTTTCATCCATCGGCAGGGTGAAGCCGTAACGGCCGATGCCGCGCTTGTCGCCCAGCGCCTCGCGCAGGGCCTGGCCCAGCGCAAGGCCGGTGTCTTCGATGGTGTGGTGTTCGTCGATGTGCAGATCGCCCTCGGCGCGGATGTCCAGGGCGAAACCGCCGTGCTTGCCGATCTGCTCCAGCATGTGGTCGAAGAACGGCAGGCCGGTGTGGATGTGCGCATCGCCGGCACGATCCAGATCCAGCTCGACGCGGATCTTCGTCTCCTTGGTATTGCGCTGGACCACTGCCGTGCGTGGTGCATCGGCCAGTGCGTGGGCGATGCCGGGCCAGTCCCACTCGCCGCCGAACTGTTCGGTGCGCAGCTGGAAACCACGGATGTTGAGGTTGTCGGCGAACTGCAGGTCGGTGATGCGGTCGCCCACCATGCCCGAGCGCGCCCAGTCGATGCTGCGGTCCTGCAGGTAGGCCGTCATCAGGCCGATGCCCGGCTTGCGCGTCGGCGCGTTGTCGTGCGGCCAGCTGCAGTCGACCAGCACGTCACGGAAAACGATGCCCTGGCTTTCGAAGATCTGCAGCATCAGGTCATTCGGGCCATCGAAGCTGGCGCGCGGGTAGCTCTCGCTGCCGAGGCCATCCTGGTTGGTGACGATCACGAACTGGTAGCCGGCATCGCGCAGCTTCAGCAGCGCCGGGATCACCTGCGGCACGAAGCGCAGCTTCTCGTAGGCGTCGATCTGGAAATCCGCCGGCTCCTCGATGAGGGTGCCGTCGCGGTCGATGAACAGGATCGGCGTCATGCCGCGGCCCTCCGTGCCGACAGGGCCGCAAGCACGCGGTCGTTCTCTTCGGGGCTGCCGATGCTGATACGCAGTGCATCGCCCAGCTGCGGTGCGGCGCGCTGGTCGCGCACCACCACGCCGGCAGCGAGCAGCGCGTCGAACGCCGCCTGCGCATCGGCAAAGCGGACCAGCAGGTAGTTGCCGGCCGATGCGTATACCCGGCCGATGCCAGGCAGGCCCTGCAGGCGGTGGTGCAGGCGCTCGCGCTCGGTGATGACCGTGGCTACCCGCTCAGCGGTGCGCGCAAGCGCGGCCGGCTGCAGCGCCTGCACGGCCAGCTCGGCGCACGGCGTCGGCACCGGGTACGGCGCCTGGCATCGGCGCAGCACGGCAATCAGTTCCGGCGCGGCGATCAAGGTGCCGATACGCGCGGCGGCCAGTGCGTGCGCCTTGGACAACGTGCGCAGCACCGCCAGGTTGGCGTGCGCGGCAAGCAGCGTGGTCGCCGAAGCGCGCTGCGCGTACTCGACATAGGCCTCGTCCACCACCACCAGCGCCTGCCCGCGCAGGGCAAGGGCCACGCGCTCGATCTCCGCCAGCGGGATATCGCTGCCGGCAGGATTGGACGGCGCGCACAGGAAAACGAGCTTGGCGCCCTGCCCCTTCGCAGCGGCAATAACCGCATCCAGGTCCGTGCGCAGGCCCTCACCATCGTCAATCAGCGGCACCTCGATCAACGGCGCACCCTGCAACCGCGCACAGACCGCGTACATGCCGAATACAGGCGGCGTCACCAGCACGCCATCGCGGCCGGGCACGCACAGGGCGCGCACCAGCAGATCGATCGCCTCGTCGCTGCCACGGCCTACCAGCAGCTGTTGCGGCTGCACGCCGTACAGCGACGCCAACGCATCACGCAGCGCAGCCGGCTGCGGTTCCGGGTAGCGGCGGCAGCCCCCCGTGGCGTCGGCCGGGTTGGCCCACGCCGATTCGTTCGCGTTCAGCCACACCTCGCCCTGCACAGCGCTGCTGCGCGCCGAACTGTAGCCGGCAAAGGCCTGCAGGTCCGGCCGTACCAGCGCCAGCACGCCGTCGATGTCCGCGCTCATGCGGCCACCTCCATGCGCAGTGCCACCGCACGTTCGTGTGCATCCAGTCCTTCGGCGCTGGCGATGATGCGCGCGCAGCCACCGATCGCGGCCAGGCCAGCGGCGGTCGCGCTCTGTACGCTGATCAGGTTCTGGAAGCTGGCCACGCTGACGCCACTGTAGGCGCGTGCGGCACCGGCGGTGGGCAGCACGTGGTTGGTGCCGCTGCAGTAGTCACCCAGTGCTTCCGGCGTGTAGTCGCCGAGGAACACCGAACCGGCCGCCTGCACCTTGTCCAGCCACGCGCGCGGTTCGCGCAGGGCCAGGATCAGGTGTTCGGGGGCGTAGCGGTTGCTGATCGCAAACGCATCGGCCAGCGACTCCACCTGGATCAACTGCGATGCCGACAGGGCCTGGCGGGCGATGTCCTGCCGCGGCAGCAGGGCCACCTGGCGTTCAACTTCGGCCTCGACGGCGGCCAGCATCGCCGCGTCATCGGTCAGCAGCAGCACCTGTGAATCCGGGCCGTGCTCGGCCTGCGACAGCAGGTCGGCGGCAACGAATGCAGGGTTGGCACCGGCATCGCCGATCACCAGCACTTCCGAGGGACCGGCCGGCATGTCGATGGCGGCGGCACCGTCCTGTGCCACCTGCTGCTTGGCTTCGGTGACGAAACTGTTTCCCGGCCCGAACAGCTTGTCGCTGGCCGGGATGCTTTCGGTGCCATAGGCCATCGCCGCGATCGCCTGCGCACCACCCAGCTTGAACACGCGTTGCACACCGGTCAGGCGCGCGGCCACCAGCACCGCAGGATCGGCCGTACCGTCGGCACGCGGCGGGGTGCACAGCACCACCTGTGGGCAAGCGGCCAACTGCGCCGGCACGCCCAGCATCAGCGCGGTGGACGGCAGTGGCGCACTACCGGCCGGCACGTACAGCCCAACCCGGCCGATCGGCCGCAGCATGCGCTCGCAGACCACACCCGGCGCGGTTTCCACCGTATAGCCCTGGCCCATGCCGGCCGCGTGGAAGCGGGTGATGCGTTCGGCCGCTTCCACCATGGCCTGGCGCAGCTCGGCCGGCACCACGGCATCGGCAGCTGCGAACTCGGCTGCGGAAACTTCGAAATCCTGCAGATCCACGCCATCGAAGCGCGCCGTGATCGCGCGCAGCGCGGCGTCGCCCTGCGTGCGCACCTGCGCGATCAGCGCGGCCACCGCATCACGGGTCTGCTGCGCCACGGTCTGCACCGGGCGGGTCAGCGCCGCGCTGCGTGCGGCCTCGTCAAGTTGCGACCAGATCAGACGATTCATGCCAGCGACCGCTCCACGCTCAGTACCATCAGGCCCTGGGCGCCGGCGCGCTCCAGTTCTTCCATGCGCTGCCAGGTCAATGGACCGGGGCACATGGTCTGCAGGCGCAATGCACCGCCATCGGCAGGCAAACGCACCAACGGTTCGGCATCGGCCAGCAGCTGCGACAACGCGTCGACGCGGTCCTCGCTGGCGCGGAACATCAGCAGCTTGCGGTCCTGCCGCTGCACCACACCGTCCAGGCGGCGCAGCAGCATGCTACGCAGCGCGCCGCGCGCATCATCGGGAACGCGTACCGCACCGGCCAGCACGGCTTCGCTGTCGAGCAGGTTGTGCACCGGGGTGAGCTGGTTGGCACGCAGCGTGGCGCCGCTGGAGACCAGGTCGCAGATCAGGTCGGCGGTGCCCAGGCGCGGCGCGATCTCCACCGAGCCGGACAGTTCCACCACCTGTGCATCCACGCCCTGCGCGGCCAGCCACTGCTTGAGGATGGCCGGGTAGCTGGTGGCGATGCGGGTACCGGCCAGTTGTACCGGCCCCTGCCATTGCCAGTCTTCCGGCACCGCCAGCATCAAGCGGCACTGGCCAAAGCCCAGCCCCCGCAATGCCTGGTAGGCATCGGCCAGGCCGATCTGGCGACGCGCGGCCGCCTGTTCGTCCAATTCGTTGCGGCCGACGATGCCCAGGTCGCAGACGCCATCGGCGATCAGGCCGGGAATGTCGTCGTCGCGCACCAGCAGCAGGTCCACCGGCAGCGATTCGCCGTAGCAGAACAACTTGTCGCGGCTCTCGCGCCAGCTCAGGCCACAGGCACTGAGCAGGTTGCGGGCGGGCTCGGCCAGCCGGCCACTCTTCTGGATGGCGATACGCAGCCGGTCTCGCGCCGGCGCTGCCTGGGTTGCACTCATGGGGGAGGTCTCGAAGTCTGGAACGGGGCGCGGATCAGCGCGAAGCAAGGCGGTCGACAGCGGCGGCATAGCCTCGATGGCCATGCTCGAGCGTGCGTGCCACCCGTCCGGTGGTGGTCACGCTGACGCCGGTGCGCTCGTGGATCTCGCGGTAGGGCACGCCCTGCTGCAGCAGCGGCACCACCTTCCAGCGGTCGGCCATGGCTTCCAGCTCGGCTGGCGTGCACAGGTCACGCAGGAAGGCGACCACCTGCTCCGGCTCGCGCAGCGCGGCAAAGGCCTGGGCCAGAGCGTCCAGATCGGCTTGCGGGTCTTTGGCGGCGATGTCGGGGCGGGCTTTCACGGGCGGGGCTCTTGCATCAATGTAATAGCGTGTTAGTACATTAACGCATTCTTGCACGCCACGTCAAAGCCCGGCCAGGTTCCGCCAGGCCCGTTCAGGCAGCGGAAACGAAAACGCCCACCGGGCGGTGGGCGTTCGGATGCGGCAATGGACAGGGCTTCGATCAGGGCAGGCAGCGGACCTCTGCCTGCAGCGCGCCGCGCCGCAGGCATTCACCGAACAGGCTGCCCTGCCGGCTGGGACGAGGCTGCAGGTTCTGCAGCGCTCCTGCCCGGCCCGGGCACGCCCGCTCGGCAAGGGCCTGCAGATCCTGCTCAAGCTGCGCTCGATCCATCACATGGCAGCGATCAGCCACCAGCTGGTAATACGCAGGGCCGATCCGGGTGCTGCGCAACGCCGGATCGCTCTGGCATGCCGCCAGCAGGAACAGCATCAGTGTTCCTGCAGCGGCACGCGTCACGGCATGACCCGCGACTGCTCCAGTTCCACCTGCAGGGTGCTGGCCAGTTCATCACGGGAGACTTCGAACTGCTGCTCGCGCAGCAGGTCCTTCACCGCCACCACGCCGCGCGCCAGCTCGTCTTCGCCAGCCAGCACCACGAAACGGATACCGGCCTTGGCCGCGTACTGGAACTGCTTGCCGATCTTCTTCGGCTCCATCTGCACTTCGGTGTTGATGCCACCGGCGCGCAGGCGGCGGGCGATGTCCAGCGACTGCGGCATGCCCTGCTCGTCCATCAGCGCCACCAGCGCCTGCACGCTGCTGGCCTCGATGCCCTCGATCAGGCCAGCTTCGCGCAGCTGCCAGAACAGGCGCGACAGGCCGATGGAAATGCCCACGCCCGGCAGCTTGGACTTGCTGTAGTGGCTGGCCAGGTCTTCATAACGGCCACCGGAACAGATCGACCCGATCTGCGGGTGGTCGGTCAGCGTGGTCTCGTACACCGTGCCGGTGTAGTAATCCAGGCCACGTGCAATGGAGAAGTTCAGGCAGTACGCGCTTTCCGGCACGCCCAGTGCCTGCACCAGCTGCAGTACTTCGCGCAGCTCGGCCACGCCGGCACGCAGGATCTCCGAGGAACCCGCACCGTCTTCCAGCGCTGCCAGCTGTGCCAGCGCATCGGCATGACCCTGCGAACGCACGGCGACGAAGGCCAGGATCTTCTCGACCTGTTCGGCCGGAATGCCGAAGCCCTCGCCCACCAGCGTCTCGCGCACGTAGTCGGGGCCACGCTTGTCCAGCTTGTCCACTTCGCGCAGCACTGCCAGCTGTCGTTCGCCCTCGGCCACGCCCAGGCTTTCGAAGAAGCCGCGCAGCAGCTTGCGGTTGTTCAACTGGATGCTGAAGTCACCGATGCGCAGTTCGGCAAATACCGCATGGATGACCGCCAGCACTTCGGCGTCGTAACGCACGCTCAGGCTGTCCTTGCCGATCACGTCGATGTCGCACTGGTAGAACTCGCGGAAGCGGCCGCGCTGGGCGCGCTCGCCGCGGTACACGCGCTGCATCTGGTAACGGCGGAACGGGAAGGTCAGCTCGTGCTCGTGTTCGGCCACGTAACGCGCCAGCGGCACGGTCAGGTCGAAGCGCAGCGCCATCTCCGGCAGCGAACGATCGCCGGATTCAGCAGCGTTGGCCAGCGCGCCGGTGGACTGCACGAAATACACCTGGCGCTCGGTTTCGCCGCCGGACTTGGTCAGCAGCACATCGGACAGCTCGAACACCGGCGTCTCCACCGGCAGGAACCCGAAGCGCTCGTAGTTGCGGCGGATGACGTCCAGCATGCGCTGGAACGCAATCTGCTCGCGCGGCAGCAGTTCAAGGGTGCCGGGCGGGGTACGGGGCTTGATCACGGGCGGAGCTCCTGCGGAATCGGGGACGTGGGAGGGGGCGACATTCTAGCGCCCCGCATCGCTCAGCCGCAGATAAGGGGTCCAACGGCCGCTTGAAGTATCATAAAGCCCTCCCCCGCCCGCGATACGCCCACGCAACATGTCCCGGCCTTCCGGCGCTCCGCCCGCCACCAACGACCCCGCCGCGCCGTCCTGCGCCACGCTGGACTGCCTGCACTGCTCGGTACGCCACCTGGCGGTGTGCTCTGCGCTGTCGCCCGATGAGGTGCAGGCGCTGGAACAGGTGACCGTGTCGCAGCAGCTGGCGATGGGCAGCACTCTCGCCCGCAGCGGCGAAGAGCGCCAGCATGTCTATACATTGACCGGTGGCGCGCTGCGGCTGGTGCGCACGCTTGCCGATGGCCGTCGCCAGATCAATGGCTTCGTGCTGCCTGGCGATTACCTGGGCCTGAGCGGCAGCGACCACCATCGCTACGACATCGAGGCCATCGCCGACAGCCGCGTGTGCCGCGTTGCCCTGCCGCAGATGAAGGGCCTGCGCGCCCGCTATCCGCACCTGGAGCGCAAGCTGCTGCAGCGCGCCTGCCAGGAGCTGGACGCCGCACAGGATGCCGCGCTGGCGCTGGCACGCCTGCAACCGGCGGAAAAACTCGCTGATTTCCTGCTTCGCCTGGCCGCGCGCGAGGCCAAGCTGGGCGGAGATGGCCTGCGCGCCTCCCTGCCGATGGGCCGCGGCGACATCGCCGATCATCTGGGCCTGACGATGGAGACGGTCAGCCGCACGTTCACCAAGCTGCGCCAGCAGGGGTTGATCGCCCTGCCCCATCTGAACGTGGTTGAGATCCTCGACGAGGATGGCCTGCGCACGCTGGCCGGTGACGTGCAGGGCTGAGCGCCCGATCAGTATCGGCTTGCCGGCCAGCGGCCGGCACTACCCGTGATGCGTGCTTCTGGTAGTGCCGGCCGTTGGCCGGCAACCACGCAGACCCTCCATCAACGCAACAACACCTCACGCAATGCCGCGTAGTCCGCCGCCAATGGCTCGGCATGTGCCGGACGCTGCAGCAATGCGTCCAAGGCCGGCGGCACCGCCACTGCTTCACCGATCAACGGTTCCACCACCGCCTCGAACTTGGCCGGGTGCGCGGTAGCAACCACCGCCCAGTCACCCTTGGCGCCACCGGCGCGCAGATCCTGCAGCACCTTCACCGCCGTGGCCGTGTGCGGGCAGAACAGTTCACCGTCGCTGGCATGGGCGCTGGCGATGGTCGCGCGGATGGTCACGTCATCCACCGCGAAGGCGCGGAACGCCGCCCGCAGCTCGGCATCGTCGCCCTGGTACAGCCAGCGCAGCCGCTCGAAGTTGCTGGGCGCGCCGACATCCATGGCGTTGGCCACGGTCGCAATGCTGGCCGCTGGCTGGTACGGATCGCCACTGAAATAGCGCGGCAGCACCGCGTTGGCGTTGGTGGCCAGCACGATCTGCCCGATCGGCACGCCCAGCGCGCGCGCCAGCACCCCCGCCATGGCGTTGCCAAGGTTGCCGGTCGGCACCACCAGGTTCAAGCGCCGCTGATGCTGCGCATGATGGCTCAGCGCTGCGTGCGCGTAATAGCTCATCTGCGGCAGCAGCCGGCCCAGGCTGATGCTGTTGGCGGAGCTCAGCGGCACCTGTGCCTGCAGATCGCGGTCGGCCAGCGCCTGCTTCACCATCGCCTGGCAATCATCGAACGAACCGGCCACCCGCAGCGCCTGGATGTTGTCGCCAAAGCAGCCGAGCTGGTGCGCCTGTCGCGGCGACACCCGCCCATCGGGATACAGCACCACCACGCGTACACCGGGCTGCCGATGGAAGGCCGCCGCTACGGCTGCACCGGTGTCACCGGAGGTGGCCACGACGATGGTCAGATCGCGGCCCTTGCCGGTCTGCAGCCGCGACAGCACACCGGCGAGGAAGCGCGCGCCGATATCCTTGAACGCCGCCGTCGGCCCGTGGAACAGCTCCAGCACATGGTCACCGCTGTTGCGCAGCGCGCGCAATGGCACGGGGAAATCGAAGGCCTCACGGCAGATCGATGGCAAGGCCTCGGCCAGCACATCGCCCGCGAAGAACGGCGCCAGCAGGTCAGCGGCGGTATCGGCCAGGCTCGTACCGGCCTGCAGCGCGCGCGGCGCCGGCAGCACCTCCGGTACGTACAGGCCACCATCGGGGGCGAGACCGGCAGCGATGGCCGCACTGAGTCCAACGGCCGGCGACTGGCCACGGGTCGAAACGAATTGCATGAGGTCGATATCCGGTAGGGGGGAAGAATTCAGCACAAGCAGGCTCCGGGTGCATCCAGCGGCGAGATCCAGGCATCACTGTCGAAGCCGGCAGCGGCAAACGCCGCACGCACCGGCTGCGCTGCCGCGCGCGCCCGGTCGGCATCTTCAAACCAGGCAAAGACGCTGGGCCCGGCGCCGGAAATGCCCGCGCCCATCGCGCCGGCGGCCAGTGCAGCATCGCGTGCCGCGTCGAAGCCCACGATCAGGCCCGCCCGCCGCGGTTCCACCAGCACATCGCGCAGGCCGGCGCGCACCAGCGAGGCATCGCTGCGATGGCAACCGCTCAACACCAGCGCCAGGTGGGCACTCTGCGCGACGAATTCGCCGAGCGCATAGCTGCCCTGCAGCGCCTGTCGTGCCCGCCGGGTCTCCAGCACCGCATGCGGATGCACCAGCAGGCTGTGCCAGCTGGCCGGTACCGGAATCGGCACCAGGCGATCAGCCGTGCACAGCGCCACACCGCCCAGCAGCAGCGGGCCGACGTTGTCACCATGGCGGCCACCGCTGGCCACGGCTTCGCCATCCAGTGCGAACGGATACAGCGCGTCGCGCGGCAGTGGCATGTCCAGCACTGCATTGGCTGCCACCAGCGCGGCCACGCAGGAGGCCGCCGAGCCGCCCATGCCGGAGCCGAACGGAATGCCCTTGTCGATCTCGATGGCGAAACCGAAGCCCAGCCCCAGCGCTGCACGCAGTGCGATCAGCGCGGCGCCGGCGGTATTGCCTGGTGCATCCAGCGGCAGTTCGACCGCACTGCCACGGATCGCATCGATGCGCACCAACGGTTCGTCGATGCGGCGCACGCTCACCGTATCGCCGATACCGGCGATGGCGTGGCCCAGGATGTCGAAGCCGACCGCCACGTTGGCCACCGATGCGGGTGCGAAAGCGCGTGCGATCACAGCCGCGCTCCTTCGCCGGCCGCCACCCGCAGCAGATCAGCGAACACGCCGGCAGCGGTGACTTCCGGGCCCGCGCCCGGGCCCTGCACCACCAGCGGGTTGTCGCAGTAGCGGCGGGTACGGAACTGCACCACGTTGTCGGTCAGCCGCAGGTTGGCGAACGCGTGGTCGGCCGGCAGCTCCTGCAGCCCGACCGACGCGCCATCCGGCCCCAGCCGCGCGACATAGCGCAGCACCGCACCGCGCTGGCGGGCATCGTGCAGCCGGGCCAGCAGCGCCTCATCGGAGGCACCCAGGCGGGCCATGAAATCGTCCACGCTTCCTTCGCGCAGCAACGCCGGCACCAGGCTCTCCACCTGCACCTGCTCCAGGCTGAGCGCGTGACCGGCCTCGCGGGCCAGGATCACCAGCTTGCGCGCAACATCCACACCGGACAGGTCGTCGCGCGGATCCGGCTCGGTGTAGCCCATCGAGCGCGCCTGCGCGACCAGTGCCGAGAACGGCTGGCTGCCGTCAAAACGATTGAACAGCCAGGCCAGCGTGCCGGAGAAGATGCCTTCGATCGCCAGCACTTCGTCTCCGGTATCCACCAGGTCACGCAGCGTGGTGATCACCGGCAGGCCGGCACCCACCGTGGCCTCGTAGCGGAAGCGCGCACCACTGGCCGCCGCCGCCGCGCGGATGCGCTGGTAGCGTGCCAGCGGACCGGCGCCAGCCTGCTTGTTCGGGGTCACCACATGGATGCCGGCGGCCAGCCAGCCTTCATAGCGCTCGGCAACCTCTGCACTGCCACTGCAGTCGATCACCACCGCGTGCGGCAGATGCGCGGCCAGCAGGTGCTCGGTGAAGTGGTCCAGATCGCTGGCCTGGCCGGCGTCCTGCAGCGCCTGGCGCCAGTCTTCATGCAGGCCATCGGCCTCCAGGCGCATGCGCGAGCGTGACGCAAGCGCGCGCAGGCGCAGATCGACATTGGCCTTGGCCAGCAACTGCGGGCGCGCCGCCAGCAGCTGGTCCAGCAGCGCAGCGCCAACATTGCCCGGACCGATCACCCCCACCGCGAACGTCTGCGGCGACAGCCAGAACCCGGCATGCGCGGCACGCAGCGCGCGGGTCGCGTCGGCGCTTGCCACCGCCACCGAGATGTTGCGTTCGGAGGACCCCTGCGCGATCGCAAGGATGTTCACCTGCGCCCGGCCCAGCGATTCGAACAGCCGTGCAGCCACACCCGGCTGGCCTGCCATGCCGTCGCCGACGGCGGCCAGCACGCTGACGCCCTCGCTGACCTGCACCCGCTGCACCTGGCCGGCAGCCAGTTCGTGCGAGAACGCCTGCACCACGGCATCGCGACCACGCGCCGCTTCGCCCGCACGGACAACGCAGCAGATGGAATGTTCGGAAGACCCCTGCGAAATCATCACTACCGAGACCTGTGCCTGGCGCAGCGCGGCGAACACCCGTTCGGCGGTACCCGGCACGCCGATCAGGCCGGTGCCTTCCAGGTTCAGCAGGGCCAGATCCGTGCTCAGCGTCAGCCCTTTCACCGGGCCACGTGGCGAGCGCTCGGCGCTGATCCGCGTACCCGGATGGCTGGGCTGGAAGGTATTGCGGATGAAGATCGGCAGGCCCAGCCGGATCGCCGGTGACATCGTCTGCGGATGCACCACTTTCGCCCCGAAATAGGCCAGCTCGCAGGCCTCGTCGTAGCTCAGCGCGTGCAGCTGCACGGCCTCCGGCACCAGCCGCGGGTCGGCCGACAGCACGCCGTCGACGTCGGTCCAGATATGCAGTTCATCGGCGGCGAACAGTGCGGCGAAGATCGCGCCGGAGTAGTCACTGCCGTTGCGGCCCAGCGTGGTGACGCGGTCCTGGCGGTCGCGAGCGACGAAACCGGTGGCGACCACGCGCGACTGCGGGTGCTGCAGCCGCCACGCGGCAAGGCGGCCGGCACTGGCATCCCAGTCGACATCCACGCCCAGTTCGCCGTGGCCGACCACCAGCACATCGCGTGCATCCAGCACCGCGCAGTCCTCGCCCAGCGCGCGCAGGTGGGTACCAAGCAACTGTGCGGAGAACACTTCGCCCAGGCCCTGCACGCGGTCGAGCACCTCGCGTGGCAGTTCGCCGATCACCGCCAGCGCGGCCAGCACCTCGGCCAACTGGTCGAAGCGTGCATCGATCCAGTCCACGGTATCGCCCACCTGCTCACCCAGCAGCGCTACCGCGGCACCCCGATGCCGCGCGCGCAGCGCATGCCACGCCTCCTGCCAGCCGGCATCGCCCTGGGCTGCCAGGTGCGCCAGTTCGATCAGCGCATCGGTAACCCCCTTCATGGCCGAGACCACGCTGACCTGCAACGACTCGGGGCGGGCCAGCAGCAGGCCGGCGACATGGCGATAGCGCTCGGCGTCGGCCACCGAGGTGCCGCCGAACTTGTGCACGACAGTGGACGGCGCGGCCAGTGCGGACACGGCAGGCGAATGGGCGGGGGCGATGGAAGACATGCAGACCTCGGTTGGAGGCCCCGTCGCATGCAGGTGGTCGAGTTTCCCCGTCACCTGGATGGTGCGGGGCCGTTGTTTTCGGGAGTTACACGAAGACGACGGGCCGCACCAGGGCAGTGGTGACGGTGGTGGTGGTAATGGTGGTGGTGATGGCGACCGGCGCAGTCGAACGGCCCGCGGTAGCGGGGGCGATCAGGCGGGCGTTGGCGGCATCAAGGACCATGGCCTACAGAAAACACCGCCGCGATGGTTGCTGTCAAGTGTTGCGGCGCAATATTTCCATGCAGCGATCATCGGCCAACGTGCCGGCATTTGGTTGCAACTGAGACCAACAAGTGATCGTCGCCCTCAATGCGTCGATTCAGCCGACATGTTCGGTGATTGCGCGCGGCGTGCGATGCGCATGCGCGCACAACAGCACCCCGCCCACCAGCAGCACGATCGCCAGCAGTTCCAGCAGGCTGGGCCAGCGCCGCTGCCAGGCGAAGGCGTACAGCAGCGCGAACAGGGTCTCGAACACGATCATCTGCCCGGTCAGGGTCAGCGGCAGCAGGCGACTGGCCCGGTTCCAGAACGCATTGCCGAGGATCGAGGCGACCACCGCCACGCCGGCGCTGATGGCCCAGAACCCACCCCATTGCGCAGCCGTATGCGCCTGGTTGTGTCCACTGAACGCCATCGGCACCAGCAGCAGCGACAACCCGCCGGTGGTGACGCCGGTCAGCAGTGACCAGTCGTGGCTGGAAAGGTCGGGCCGCCGCGACAGCCAGCGGCTGTTGCCGATGGAATACAGCGCCCACGAGAACAACGCACCGAACGCGCACAGCAGGCCGATCAGGCGTTGCCGCCAGGGCGTGCCCAGATGCTCGGACATCAGCGCCTCCCAGCCGACCATCGCTACGCCGAGCACGCACAGCGCCAGCGCCGGCAGCAGCTGCTTCAACGGCACCGCGCCCTGCTCGCGCACGCCCACCAGGGTGACCACGACCGGAATCAGGCCGACAATCAACGAAGCAGCGGCGCCACCGGCCCACTGCACCGCCGTGGCCAACAGCAGGAAGTACACCAGGTTGCCGGCCAGGCTGAGCCACAACAGGCCGATCCACTCAGCGCGACCGAGCTTCGGCGCCAGCCGCTTCCAGCGCGGCAGCAGCAGGACCACGGCGATCAGGCCATAGACCAGATAGCGGCCGGCGGAAAGCTGCAGGGCATTGAACGTGCTCAACACGGCGGGCGCGAGGAAGACCACGCCCCACAGCGCACCGGCGGCGATGCCATTGGCGATGCCCAGGGCAATCGGGTTGTTGCGCATTGCAGGATCACAGCAAGAACGGGCCGCGCAGTGTAAGCGGCCCCTTGCCGGCCGGTCTTGACCGAGGCTACTGCCAGTTCGCTTCCGCAGCGTTGGGTGTGGCTCGCCGCCATGCCGCCGGCGTCTGCCCGCATTCGCGGCGCAGCGCACGGGTCAGTGCACTCTGCTCGGAATACCCTGCGGCCAGTGCGATATCGCTGATCGATGCCGGGCTGACCCGCAACTGGTGCTTGGCCCAGCGCAAGCGGCTGGCACTGAGCCACGCCTGCGGGCTGAGCCCGAACTCACGCCGGAACACCGCATGCAGGCGGCTTTCGCTGATGCCGACAAAGGCAGCCATGCGCGCTACCGACCATGCCTGCCCCGGTATCGCCTCGACCGCAGCGCACAGGCCCTGCAGGCGCGCACCACTACCGGCAGGCGCGAAGACCCGCAGCAGTTCCGGCAGCAGCGCTGGCACAGGCCGGCCCGTCTGCACCTGGGCAAGCCGCTGCCGCAGCGACAGCGGGAGATGCAGCCAGCGCTGCCGGCACAGGTGCTCCTGGGTCGCGTCATCGAGCACACGCGGCCCGCAGTCGACAATCACGAAACCGTTGGGACCTTCGGCCATCTGGTCGTGCGCTTCGCCGGCCGCCACGAATGCCCCCTGCAGCAGGTCAAGACGGCCGCCCCTGCCCTCCATCTCGAACTGCAGCTCACCCTGCAGCGGCAGCACCCACTGCGCATAGCCGTGGCGATCCAGGCCGGTGGCCTGACCGTAGTGCCGTAGATGGAAGATGGCGCCCATCCGAGCAGTCTGCGCGTGTAACACTTGCCGTGCAAACCGCTGCTATAGTCGGCCCGTCATCCAACGCAGGGAGTGCAGGACATGACTTACAGGCACGCATCCATGGTACTGGCCGCCAGCCTCGCGCTGGTGCTCACCGCCACGGCTTCGGCACAGGAACGCATGCCACCGGCCCCGCACTGCATGGACGCTGTCGGCGTCCAGGAAGTGGAGCAGGCATCACCGCGCTCGATCGCGCTGCGTGCCGCCTCCGGCCAAGCCTATCGCATCGACTTCGCCGAGGATTGCCCCGGCGTCCGCGCAGCCACCACGTTGAAGCTGGAAGCACCCGCCGGCTGGGCCTGCGGTCGTCCCAGCGAGCGCGTTGTGGTCGATGGCCACAGCTGTGCCGTCAGTGCAGTCACCCCGGTCCAGGCCCGCGACTATGCCAGCGTGGCCCGCGACAGCGACAGCCTGCGCACGGCCACCCTGCCCGCCCTGACGATCCGCCAACGCAAGGACGTCCGCCACGGCTTCGGCGGCTCGGCCTCGTACTGCTTCGCCACCCGCAATGTGCGCGGCTGGTCGTCCGACACGCAGGGCATGCTGGTGGAAACCAACCCGCTGCGTAGCGGCGGCCATCGCTTTTACCGTGTTGAACTGGGCAGCCACTGCCTCCAGCTCGACCGCTCACCGGAATTGAGCTTCCAATCCGGCATGCAGAACGGCCTGATCTGCGGCAACCCCGGCGACCGCGTGGTTACGGCCGATTTCGCCAGCTTCGACGAGCGCAGCGACGCGGTGGCGCCGCTGCCCCGCTTCACCCGCCGCGGCGCCTGCACGATCCAGGCGGTCTACCCGGCCTCCAGCCAGGCGTCGAACTAGCCGTCGACGCCGAGGAAGGTGAACGGTGCGCTGGGCACGAAATGGCCCAGTGCATCGCCGGCGAAGGTATTGCGCTGGTCACGGCCGAGATCGAGCTTGAGCACCTTTCCGCCGAAATCGACCTTGGTCAGGTCGACCCAGAAGGTGTTGGGCGTCAGTGCCGACTCGAAGAAATACAGGCGCCGCTTGTGGTCGGCGACCGTACGCCAGCGGGTGGACGAGATGTTGGGCTCGCCCGGCGTGGTGATGCCGAACGGTACCGACACGTTGCGGATCACGCTGAACACACTGGCCAGCGCCTCTACCGGATCTTCCGCTTTCGGAATCGCGTTGATGTAGAAGGAGGCCCGCGCGAAGCGGTCGGCCGAACGGTTGGTGCCCGGCAGCATCACCGTGCCACCGATCTGCTGCCAGTAGCTGTTCAATGCCAGCTGCTGGTCGAAGACCGGCGAATTGGTCATCACCTGGTAGCGCCGATCATGGTGGATCACCTGGCGCCCGCCGATGTATTCGACGATCGCGCTGTCACCCGTGGCGTCGGACAGCGACAGATGCAGCGTCGCCTGGCGGTCCTCGCCCGGCACCTTGTCGGTGACGATCGAGTACGGTTCGCGCTGCAGCGCGGTCACCGCCTCTTCCACCGTCGCGAAATTATCCAGCACATACTGCGCCCACAACGAGATGGACAGGCCGGGCTTGCCGCCGCGCTGGGCCGGGTACTCCGACTCGACCAGCCACAGCAGGTTGGCGACCAGGCCCTTCTCGTTCATGCCATCGGTGGTGGAAATGTCATAGCCGGTGGCCACCACGCTGCCGTAGCGTGCAGTCCAGGCGATCGACCCCGGCCCCGCCTTTCCGGTGCGCGCAATGCCACGCGGCAACACGTAGAGATTGGTGGCCACGTCCACTTTCCAGTCCATCGAGCGGGCGGTGATGACATCGCCGTTGTCGCCCAGATACACCGCGCGCGTGCAGGCCATCGCCGGCGTTGCCGCCGTCGCCAGTGCCGCCGCCAGCAACGCGCCGCCTTTCCTTTTCATCCGTGCCATGTCGTCCTCCGTTCCCCGGGAAAGGTGATCTGAACCCCGCAACGGTGAGATGAACGTGAAGCCTCAGCGCAGCCAGCGATCATGCAGCCAGAAACCGGCAGCCATCGCTGGCACGAACCACAGGGCTTCGCGCGCGCCCACCGCCAACGCGGCCAGCGCGGGCCCTGGGCAATAGCCGACCCAGCCCCAGCCGATACCGAACAGCGCCGCACCCAGCAGCAACCGCGTGTCGACAGCCTGCGCCGCCGGAAGCTCGAAACGTTCGGCGCACCATGGCCGCTGCCGCCGCCGCAGCCAGAATTGACCCAGTGCGCTGACCAGCACCGCCGACGCCAGCACCCAGGCCAGCGTGGCATCGAAGTCGCCAGCCACATCGAGGAACCCCAGCACGCGACGCGGATCGGTCATGCCGGCCAGCGCGAGGCCGGCACCGAACAGGCCGCCGGCCACACCTGCCGCCCACAACCTGCGGCTCATGCCAGGCCTCCGCCGTGACGTAGCAGGAACGTGGTGAGCATCGCGCAGGCCATGAACACCAGCACCGCCACCAGCGATCGCCGCGATCCACGGGCGAGGCCACAGACACCGTGGCCGCTGGTGCAGCCGTTGCCCAGCCGCGTACCCAGGCCCACCAGGACACCGGCAGCGATCAATTGCCAGGCCGGCAGCGCGTCGCGCAGCAAGGCGCGTGGTGGTTGTCCTGCACCCGCCTGCCAACTCAACACCGCTGCCGCCGCCGACATCAGTCCGAGCAGGAAAGCCCAGCGCCAACCACGATCACCGCGCGGCGCGGCAGCGGCGCCGGCAGCGATACCGCTGATGCCCGCCACCCGACCGAGCGTGGCCAGCAGCAGCACCGCCGACGCACCGATCAGGCCGCCGCCTGCAATTGCCGCCCATGGCAGGGTCATGCCCTGCCCCTCTGCACCGCGCGCATCGGCTTGCCCTTCAATTTAGATTTCTCTAAATTAGACTTTCCTGAACTACCGGGTCAAGCCGTGCCCAGCATCACCACCGACAGTGCCGCGATGGCTACGCATGCCGCACAAGCGGCTGCCCTGCTGAAATCGCTGGCACACCCGGCGCGACTGCGCGTGTTGTGTCGCCTGGTGGAAGGAGAAGCACCGGTGCCGGAACTGCAGGCCCTGACTGGCCTGAGCGCATCGGCGCTGTCACAGCATCTGGCCGTGCTGCGCAATCTGGATGTGGTGGCAACGCGGCGGCAGGCACAGGCACTGCACTATCGGCTGCTGGAGGGTCCGGCGCTGGGAGTGCTGCAGGCCTTGCACGCGGCGTACTGCGTCCCGCAGCGTTAGCGGTCAGCCCGCGCTGAGTACCGGCCGCACGACCTCGGCCAACAGATCCACCGCCGTAAGCACGACGCTGTCACCGTTCACCGAGCGGGCGAATCCCGACCAGTCGCCTGCGGAAAGCTGGCGCAGCATCGCGGCGTCGACCGGCAGCCCGCGCATTGCCCAGTACGGAAACTGGCGCTGGCCCAGCCGGCCACGCGCCAGCTCGACGATGTCGACATGGCTGCCGGCCTGCAGGATGCGCTCATAGACCGAATCGATGCCATCAGGCGGGCCTTCGATGTACTGCAGGAAACGCTCGCCGTCATGCAGCAGCACACCCGTCACCCCTGCCATCTTGTTGAAGCGCGCGGCATCCTCGACCAGCGTCTGCAGACGTGCGGCAGACAGATCCGGCTTGGCCTGGCTGACATAGGCGATGGCACGCAGTGGCATGGAGCTTCCTTTGCAAGAGTGGTGCCACGGTAGCAGTTGCGGACGAGCCCGTCTCAGTTCGCTCACGCGCCAGCTGAAGAATTCAGGAAACCGCCGGACTGCGCAAATCGGATCGACGAGGCAGCAGCGCCTCGAACACCACGTGCCCTGCCTCATTGCGCGCGCTCAACTTGCCACCATGGGCACGCACGAACTGGTCAACGATGTACAGCCCCAGCCCGAGCCCGTTGCTCTGGTGGAAGCTGGCCTTGAAGGGTTCGAACAGGCGCGGCAGCAACGCCTCATCGACATGGCCGGTGTTGCGTACGCGCAGCGCGACCACACGTGCATCGCCACCATCGACCTGCACCTGCACCGTCGCGTCGGCGCCATGGGTGAGTGCGTTGCCGACCAGGTTGGCGACGATCTGACCAAGGCGATCCATGTCGCCCTGCAGCGTCGAATCGCCACGGACGTCCAGCGCGATCCGATCGCTTCGATGGCCGGCACCGGCCTCGACCAGCACCGCACGCGTCACCTCGGCCAGGTCACAGACGCTGCTCTGCAGGCGCAGGCCACCGCTGCGGATCCGCGAGAAGTCCAGCAACTGCTCGACCATGCGTGCCATCCGCAGCGTGCTGGCCTCCAGGTAGCTCAGTGTCTGCTGCGCACCGGCATTGTCGTCCGGCAGTTCCAGCGACAGCTTGTCGGCACACAGCAGGATGGCCGACAGCGGCGTGCGCAGGTCGTGGGTGAGCACCGCCGCCATGGTCTCGTTGAGCTTCAACGCGCGCTCCAGCGCTTCGTTGCGCGCCTTCAGCAGCTGCCGCTGCTGGTAGAGCTCGATGAACACATTGACCTTGCTGAGGATCACCTGCGGCGCCACCGGCTTGTGCAGGAAGTCCACCGCGCCGGTCTCGTAGCCCTTGAACACCCGCAGCGGATCATCCGGCGAGGCGGTCAGGAAGATGATCGGCACATCCCGGCTGCGCTGCGAGCCACGCATCAGCTCGGCCAGCATGAAACCGTCGATCTCCGGCATGTGCACGTCCAGCAGCGCCAGCGCTACCTCATGCTCCAGCAGCAGCTCCAGCGCCTGCGCGCCAGAGTCCGCCAGCAACAGGTTGACGCCCTCGCGGCGCAGCAGCGCCTGCATGGCCACCAGGTTCTGCGGCACGTCGTCGACGATCAGCAGGTTGACCGGCGCCTGCGACTGGGCAGGGTCCGGCGGCAGCAGGTTCATGCAAACAACTCCTTCAGGCGGCGGCACATCAGTTCAAGGGGCAGCACGGCGTCGGCGCCGGCATGCTGCAGGGCAGAGGCCGGCATCATCGATGCCTCGGCCTCCTCGGGACATTGCAACCAGGCCTGGCCGCCAGCGGCGCGCACGGCGGCCACGCCATCACTGCCATCGCTGCTGGCACCGGTCAGCAGGATCGCCAGCACACCCGTGCCGAACGCGGCTGCGGCCGATTCGAACAGCGGATCGATGGCCGGCCGCGAGAACAGCACCGGTTCGTCCATCGACAATGCGATGGCCTGCGTGTCCTCCACCAGCAGGTGGTAGTCCGGCGGCGCGAACGTCACCGTTCCGGCCTGCAGGGGCTGCTTGTCCTCCGCTTCGCGCAGGACCAACGTGCAGTACGGCGCCAGCACCTCGGCGATGCGGCTGGAACGGTCGCGCGGCAGGTGCAGCACCACCAGCACCGGCACCGGCAGGGTGGCCGGCAACGCACCCAGCACGATCTGCAGGGCGGCCACACCACCGGCCGATGCGCCGATCACCACCACGTCAGGGCGGAACATCGCCGCCATCAGGCCACCTTCCGGTACAGGCGGTGCTCCCGCGAACAGGCTTCGAAGGCATCGTGATGGCGACCGAACTGCAGCGACTCCTTGCTGCCCAGGCCGAGGAAGCCGCGATGCACCAGGGCTTCGCGGAACAGTCCCACCGCCCGATCCTGCAGGTCGCGGTTGAAATAGATCAGCACGTTGCGGCAAGACACCAGGTGCACTTCCGAAAACACCGTGTCGGTGGACAGGCTGTGGTCAGCAAACACCACGTTGCGGCGCAGCTGGCGGTCGAAGACCGCGCCGTCGTAAGCGGTGCTGTAATAGTCCGACAATGAAGCGGTGCCGCCGGCGGCGAGGTAGTTCCGGCTGAACTGGGCCAGGCGGTCGATGCCGTAGGCGCCGGCCTCGGCCGTGGCCAGTGCCGCGGGGTTGATGTCGGTGGCGTAGACGATGCTGCGCTCAAGCAGGCCTTCCTCGTGCAGCAGGATCGCCAGCGACCACACTTCCTCGCCGGTACTGCAGCCGGCCACCCACAGCTTCACCGAGGGGTAGGTGCGCAGCACCGGTACCACCTGTTCGCGCATCTGCCGGAAATACTCCGGGTCACGGAACATCTCCGAGACCTGCACGGTGAAGAACTGCATCGCCTGGGCGAACAGCTCCGGCTCGTGCAGCAGCCGATGCTGCAGGTCCGACAGGCGCTCGCACTCGTAGCGCTGCATGGCCTGGCTGACGCGACGGCGCAGGGAGGACACCGCATAGCTGCGGAAGTCGTAGTGGTAGCGCTGGTACAGCGCCTCCAGCAGCACCTTCAGCTCCAGGTCGAACAGCGCCTGCTCGTTCATTGCCGCGAGCACCAGACCCGGCACAGCGATACCAGCTTGTCCACGTCGATGGGCTTGGCGATGTAGTCGTTGGCACCGGCCTGCAGGCAGCGCTCACGGTCATCGGGCATGGCCTTGGCGGTCAGCGCGATGATCGGCAGGTCCTGCAGGTGGCGCTGCGCGCGGATCTCGCGCATCGCCTGCAGGCCATCCTTCTCCGGCATCATGATGTCCATCAGCACCAGGTCCACCTCGCGCTGGGCCAGGCGGTCGACGGCCTCCTGGCCATTGCGGGCGATCTCCAGCGTCACCCCCAGCGGCTCCAGCACGCTGGACAGCGCGAAGATGTTGCGCACGTCGTCCTCGGCCAGCAGCACGGTGCGTCCGTCGAGCACGGTGTCGCGGCGGCGCGCTTCGCGCAGCAGGCGCTGCTGGTCGCTGGGCAGGTTGGCCTCCACGCTGTGCAGGAACAGCGTCACCTCGTCGAGCAGGCGCTCGGGCGAGCGTGCACCCTTGATGATGATGCTCTTGGAGTAGCGGCGCAGGCGCTGCTCTTCTTCGCGGCTGAGGGCACGGCCGGTATAGACGATGACCGGCGGGAAGCCGACATCATCGTTGCCTGCCATGTGCTCGAGCAGGTCGTAGCCACTGCCGTCGGGCAGCGACAGGTCCATCACCATGCAGTCGAAGGTGACCGTGCTCAGCTGCTCCACCGCTGCGGCAAGCGTACCGACAGCAGCGATCTGCAGCTGATCGCGGCCCAGCAGCAGTTCCAGGTTGCGGCGCAGATCGTTGTCGTCCTCCACGATCAGCAGGCGCCGCACGTCGCGCTGGCTGGTCTGTTCAAGCTGTTCGATGGCAGCCACCAGGCGCTCGCGCGTGGTCGGCTTGATCGCAAAGCCGATCGCGCCCAGTTCGCGTGCCACTTGGCCGCGGTCCATGCCCGAGACCACATGCACCGGAATGTGCCGGGTGTCGGGGTTGCGCTTGAGCCGTTCGAGCACGGTCAGGCCCGAAACGTCGGGCAGGCCGATGTCCAGCAGGATGCCGTTGGGACGCAGGTCCGCCGCCAGCGCCAGCGCCTCTTCGGCCGTGGTGGCCACCACGCAGTCGAAATCAAGCTCGTGCGCCAGCGTCACCAGGGCTTCGGCGAAGACCGCATCGTCCTCCACGGCCAGGATCAAGCGTCCCGCATGGCGGCGGCGGCCACGGTCATCGGCCACCGCTGCCACCGGCGCGGCACTGGACCGCTGGGCAAGGAGGGCTGGTGCCACGGGGGTGGCGGGTACGGGCTGCACCGGCACCGGCGCTGCGCCGCCTGCGGCGGCCTCGGCTGCCGGCGCGCCCTGCAGCGGCAATTCGAGAATGAAGCAGCTGCCGCGGCCCGGCTCGCTGTCCACCTGGATGTCACCGCCCATGCGCACCGCAAGATCACGCGAGATCGACAGGCCCAGGCCAGTGCCGCCGTAACGGCGGCGGGTGCTGCCATCGGCCTGGCGGAACGCTTCGAAGATCAGCTGCAGCTGGTCGCGTGCAATGCCGATGCCGCTGTCGGCCACTTCGAATCGGATCCGGCCATTGCCGCCGCTGCGAACGTGCAGGCTCACCTTGCCGTGCTCGGTGAACTTGACCGCATTGGCCAGCAGGTTCTTCAGGATCTGCTGCAGGCGCTGGTTGTCGGCCACCAGCTGGCTGGGGGCCAGGCCATCGGACTCGATCTGCAGCGTCAGGCCCTTCTGCCGCGCCATCGGCTCGAAGGTTTCGCGCAGTCGCTGCAGCACACTGTCGACCACCACCACTTCGTCGGCCAGTTCGACGTGCCCTGCTTCGATGCGCGACAGGTCCAGGATGTCGTTGATCAGCGCCAGCAGGTCGTTGTTCGACGACAGGATGGCGCGGGCGTACTTGACCTGCTCGTCGCTGAGCGAGCCGTCCTTGTTGTCGGCCAGCAGCTTGGCCAGGATCAGCGAACTGTTCAGCGGGGTGCGCAGCTCGTGCGACATGTTGGCCAGGAACTCGGACTTGTAGCGCGAGGTGGCGGCCAGTTCATTGCTGTTGCGCACCAGCTGCCCCTGCGCGACCAGCAGCGCCTGCTTCTGCGCCTCCAGCTCGTGGGTGCGCTCTTCCAGCTGCACATTGCTCTGTTCCAGCTCGGCCTGCTGCTGTTCCAGATGCGTCTGTGACTGCATCAGGCTGCGGCTCTGCTCTTCCAGTTCCTCGTTGGCCACGCGCAGTTCTTCCTGCTGTGCCTGCAGTTCTTCGCCTTGGCGCTGCGACTCCTCCAGCAGCACCATCAGCTGCCCGCGCAGCATCGAGGTACGCAGTGCCATGCCGATCGTTTCGGCGCAGCGCTCCAGCAGTTCGTCATCCAGCGCCCGCTGTTCGCCAACCGCCGCCCGGCCCAGCTCGAGCACGCCCACGATCGCGCCGTCGCTGCTGACCGGGGCAAGGATCCGTTCACGCACAGGCACGCGCCCCAGGCTGGTCTGCAGCTCCAGCGGCGCCGCTTCATCCCCCTGCAGATGCCGCGCCCGCTGGTCGCGGGCCACCTGCCCTGCCACCCCTTCCTGCAGGCCCAACGTGGCCGGGATGCCGTTCGGCAACGCCAGCCCACCGGTCAGCTGCAGGCGTCCGCCTTCCAGCCGGTAGAGCGCACCGACATCGGCACCCAGCTGGGTCGCCAGCGTCGACACCGCCGCTTCGGCGATCTGTTCCGGCCCGAGCTCACCGCGCAGGCTGAGCGCGACCGCGTTCTCTGCCTCCTGCAGCCACAGCGCACGCATCGCCTCGCGTCGCGCCTGGATGGCGCGCGAGGCGATGAGTGCGATCATCAGGAAAGCCGCGCCACCGATCGACCGGTTGACGAACGAGAAGGATGAGTTGTTGCTGGCCGGCGCCACGTTGTAGCCCACCGCCAGCAGCACGCAGGCGCTGACAGCCACCACGAACGGCACCCGGGCGCTGCGCTGGAACACAGTGACGCCGATGGCCATGAAATAGGCCAGCCACACGGCATAGCCCAGGGGTACCACCAGTTCCAGCGCGGCCGTAGCCGCCACCAGTACCGCCGACGTCATCCAGATCCAGCGGTCACGCGTAGTCGCACCAGGACGCATGCAGGTCGGTTCCAGTTTGGAAAAGGGGACTGATGTTACTCCTTGTCGCATTCAGCCGCATACGACCAATGGCACAGGCGTCGCATGCACGCCCTCTTCACACTCCACTGCCTACGTTCTCGTGCCTGACAGAGGTAATACGCATTTCATCGTGGTCGCTGCCGCTTCGACGCCGTCCGTGCTGACGGACCCTTCCCGACAGCTGCGGTTGCTGATCGACAGCGTGCGCGACCATGCGCTGTACCTGCTCGATCCCGATGGCATCGTCTGCAGCTGGAATCCCGGCGCCGAACGCATCAAGGGCTACCGGTCGGAAGAAGTCATCGGCACCCACTTTGGACGCTTCTACCTGCCAGCCGATCGCGATGCCGGCGAGCCGCAGCACCTGCTGCGACTGGCGGCGGAAAGCGGACACCATGCCGCCGAAGGCTGGCGGGTGCGCCGTGACGGGTCTCCGTTCCGTGCCAGCGTGGTCATCGAGTCGGTGGTCGAGAACAGCGAGCTCGTGGGCTTCGTCAAGATCACCCGCGACATCACTGAACAGTGGCAGGCGCAACGGCTCCTGCGCGACGCGCAGCGGGCGCTGCGCCAGACCCAGCAGTTCGAGACGGTCGGCCAGCTCAGCCGCGGCCTTGCCCACGAATTCAACAATCTGCTGACCACCATCGTCAATGCGCTGGACCTGCTGTCCGCACGCATGGGCGATGACGAGCGTGCCAACGCCCTGCTCACCACCGCGCAGGCGGCCAGTGATCGTGGCGCACTGCTGACCCGCCAGCTGCTGGCCTTCAGCACCGGGCAGACCCTGATCCGCGAAACGCTGGACATCAATGCGCGGATCCGCGACTGGTTGCCCGCCCTGCAGGCCACCTGCCCTGCCGGCGTCACTCTGGAAACCGCGCTGGCTGCGGACCTGCCTGCCATACTCAGTGATACCGTGCAGCTGCAGACCGCGCTCGCCAACCTGGTCGGCAACGCTGCGGACGCCACCGTTGGTGGCGGCCGGGTATTGATCGCCACCGCGCTGGAACACCGCATGGACCCCGACGCCGACACATCCCGGCAACGGACCTATGTGACGTTGAGCGTCTGCGATGAGGGCCACGGCATGGCCCCGGACATCGCCGAACGCGCGACCGAGCCTTTCTTCACCACCAAGGACATCGGCAAGGGCAGCGGCCTGGGCCTGAGCCAGGTGTTCGGATTCACCACCCAGAGCGGCGGCTTCGTAGACGTGTCCACCACGCCCGGTGTTGGCACCACGGTCAGCCTGCTGCTACCCGCCACAGAGGAACCCAACCCATGACCGATGATCCGATCCGCGTACTGATGGTGGAGGACCAGACCGATCTGCGCGAAATGATCGGCCTGGCCCTGCGCGACTTCGGCATCGACGTGGCTACCACGGCCGATGCGCAGGAAGCGGTCGCGCTGCTGCAGGGCGATACGCGTTTCGACGTGGTGTTCAGTGACATCAGCATGCCCAACGGCATGTCGGGCATCGAGCTGAGCGAGCATGTTGCGCGCGACCAGCCGCAGGCGCGGATGATCCTTTCCTCCGGCTACGCACGCTCGCAGTTGCCGCCGCTGCCCGAGCAGGTGGAATTCCTGCCCAAGCCTTACCGGCTGCGGCAGCTGGTGGAGCTGCTCAGGCAGGCGTGAGCTGTTGCCGCCCTGCCAGGCATGGCCTGGCACTACTGGGTAGCGACCGCCGCGGCCCTGCCAGGCGTGGCCTGGCACTACTGGGTAGCGGCCGTTGCGGGCCCGCCAGGCATGGCTGGGTGGCGACCGCCGCGGCCCCGCCAGGCATGGCCTGGCGTTGCCCAGTCCTCAATAGCGACCCACCAGGTTCAGGTACCAGCCGCGGTGGGTGTAGTCGAACTTCGTCAGATCGTCACTGAAGTCGGTGAAGTTGTAGCCCACGCCAACCCGGAAGTTGCGGCCGACGTCGCGGTCCACGCCGGCCAGCCAACCCTGCCGGCGACCGCCGTCCCGCACGTCCAGCAGGCGGTACTCCAGCAGGCCATGCCATTGGTAGTACAGGTCATAGCGCAGCTGTGCTGCACCGAAGTTCGTGGCTGAATCGAACCACGGACCGGTGCCCCGGCCATAGCGGACCTCGCCTTCGCGGCGGGCCAGCTTGGCCGCCACTTCCCAGCGCTGGTCGATGCGGTACACGCCTTCCAGCGACAACACCTGGGTACGCTGGTCGTAGTCCACGCCGTTGATCTGGCCCATCGTCGACAGGTCGTACAGATAGCTGTAGCGGCCGAACAGCGCCCAGCGGTCATTGTCCCACGGGCGGTAGGCAAAGCCGAGATTGCCCTCGATGAAGCGGGCGCCGGCCACCGGGTTGATCGCATCGTCGGTGTCGGCGTAGTTGAACCTCGCAGCGATCCGCCAGCTGTCATTGAGACGGTGGCTGAGGCGGTTGGTGCTGACCCATTGCGTGCGGCGCTCGGCACCGGTGTCGCGACGCCACTCCAGCTTGCTCTGCCAGTCGGTACCCGGCGACGTGCGGCCGCCGGACAGGCTGACGGCCTTGCGGTCGACCTGGCCACTGCTCGCATCCAGCTTGCCGTCGCTGAGGGTGAAGCCCGCGTTCCAGCCCACCGCCGGATAGAAATCCATGCCGAACGTGTTGGCCAGACCGGATTCCTGGCCGGATTTGAGGAACTGGCTCTCGTTGAACACGTTGACCTGGTCGGACAGGCGCCAGCGCTGGCCCAGCGTCCAGCCATCCTGCGCATTCGGGCTGAACAGCGGGTCGTATTCACTGCGGTCGGTGGACTGGGTGAACGCACCATAGAAGCTGTGCTGCGGGGTCAGCTTGTACTCGGCATTGACCTGCGCGGCACTGCCCCGATCACCATCGCTCACCTCCGCGCCGATCGTGGACAGGTTGGCGAAGGTGTAGGTACCACCGGCGACCACCGCATCATTGTCCGCGTAGCGGCCATGATCGTCATCGACGGTCAGCTGACCGCCGCCATAGATGTCCAGCGCGGTGCCGATGCGATGGGTGTAGCGCGCTGCCGCCAGCACACCGGCATTGCTGCCGATGCCGCGGTCCTCCTGCACCCGGCGCAGCTCGGCCGACACGCGGTCGTTGTCACCGATCCGCCATTCGGCGGTGGCCTGGGCCTGGATCAACGATTCATTGCCACGCCGTGCTTCGCTGTAACGCGCATACAGGCTGAAATCGTCGGTCACGTAGCCCAGCAGTTCGGCGCCCTGTTCGCGCACGCGCTGGCCGGTGTCGAAGCGGCCCACCGAATAGCCTCCCTCGACCTGCCGCCACCAGGCGCCGGCACTCCAGTCGCGCTGGGTCCAGCCCAGCTCGCGCAGGTTCACCCGTGCCTCCACCGCGGTCGCCTCGCCTTCGCGCGGCCCCTCGGGGTTGAGGCGGGTGAAGCTCAGGCCACCGTTGTCGGAGAAGAACACCGGCGCACTGGTCGCCTCGCTGCGGCTGTGCTCGACCTTCAGGTAGGTACCACGCCCGGCCTGCAGGGTCAGGTCCGCACCGCGCAGCGAATAGTCCTGCCCAGCGCGCTGTTCGTCCACATAGGTGGCGCCCACCGCCACGTGATCACCGAACCAGTGCTTGCCACGCACGCCAGCGGTGATGTCGTCATTGTCGAAGCCGGTCGGTACCCATTCGTAATCGACGATCAGGCGCTGCTCGTAGCCGTCCAGCGGCACGTCGCGGCTGATCCGGCGCAGGTTCTCGCGGCTGACCTGGGCTAGCGGTCGGGTCAGCAGGATGCGCCCCTGCAACGCGTCGATCTCGTAATCGGCACCGCGCACCAGCGACACCCGCTGTTCGACACGGCCGGTGGTGCGGTCACGGATCTCCAGCACCACCTGGTCCGAGCCGCGCAGGATGCTGGCGTGGCGCAGGTAATACAGGCTGCCGCCGGTGCCGATGAACTCGCTGTGGCCCGGCGCGGTCTCGGCCTGCGATCCGAACAGGCGCAGTTCGGTCTGCGCATCGCCCCACGCATTGGCGCCGCGTGAGCGCCACGACAGCGCCGCACCGTACAGCGAACGCACGTACTGGGCGTACTCGGTGCCGCTCAGCCCGGTGTTGTAGTTGCCCCACAGCGCCTGGTTCTTGTCCCAGTCCATGCGCAGGTAGAAGCGGCCCATGCTGTCGACGTCGCGCTGGGTCAGCGAATCGTCGCCATAGGTGGGGTAATACAGGTCCGGGTCCAGGCTGCGGAACAGGTCCTGCGGATCGGCCGTGGTGAAACCGGTGAACAGTTCGTCCAGCGGCCGGTTTTGGGTATCGGCCTGCGCCGTCAACAGATAGCGGCCACGCGTCTTGGCCTTCAAATAGAACGCCAGGCGCCCGTCACTGAGCACATCGTCATCGCGCTCGCCACGGGCGACATCGCGGCCCGCACCACTGGCCTTGTTCTGGTACACCGTGACATCGGCCAGGCCCACACCGAACAGATAGCTGCCGCTGACATCCACCTCCAGCGTGCGTGCGATCGCCGGCGCGTCGGGCCGCTCCACCCGCACGTCGAACACGTGGTGACCGATCGGCATCAGGTACTCGGCGGCGAATTTGCGGTCCTGGTCCAGCGGATAGCTTTCGCCATTGATCTTCAGTGCCGCGCCAAGCGGAAGGTCACGGCCCCGCAGGCGCACGCGCGAGCCGTACACCGGGATGTTCTGCTGGCGAAGACCGTTGCTGTCGAACACCTGCTCCAGCAGCGACAACGAAGCGGCCTGGTTGGCATCGACGGCCGTGCCGCGCCGATCTTCCAGCGCGTCGCGCAGCTGCTGGTTGCCACGCTCCACTTCGGCCAGCGTCACCAGCTGCATGGACTGTGCCGAGGTCTCATCGACATTGCCCTCGTCATCGTACGCGCGCAGCACATAGACCAGGCGGTCGCCACGACGCAGCGGCGTGGACGCCGGCAGCGTACCGTCCCAACTGCCCTGCCCGACCGCAGCCACAGGCAGTTCAAAGGTCGCCAATGGCGCGACCCGGTCACTGTCGCTGCCGCGGTAGAGGCTGACCTCCAGACGTTTGATGAACGCGGTGTAGTTGCCACGCACGAAGAATTCGACCGGACGCACGATGCGGCCCTGGTCGAACGCCACCATGCCCGGCGCCGAGATCGACAGCTCGGGCTGGCCCATGGCCGGGTCTTCGGTGGCCCAGATCGCGCCACCTTCCGGCAGGCGGATCATGAATTCACCGCGGACGGTCGCCTTGCCCGGCTCGTCCAGCGCCACGCTTACGCGCCGGTCCGGCTGCAGTACCTGCGATGACGAGCGCGTCGACGTGCCTTCGGTCACCGGCTCATCGAAGCTGCGCGAGCGCAGGGTGAACAGCAGGTCGCCTGCGGCGCTGCACTGGTTGCCCTCGCAGTGGATGGGCGCGCCATCGATGGACGCGTCGTTGGCCGGCGGCGGCGCGGCCTGTGCGGTTGCTGCCAGACCCAGCAGCAGTGCCTGGTACAACGCAGCGCGGTGCAGGCGGGCGGGACGCCGGACGACAGAGTGATGGGCGCTCATCGGCGGGCCTCCTGTTGGTGGGCCGCCGCGCGGGTGGCGGCGGTCTCCTCGTTGCGCACGCGCAGGCGTTGCTGCACGGCAGGGCTGAGCTGCACGCGCAGCGCTTCGAACACGGCATTGGCACGGCGCAGGCCCAACGCCTGGTTGTAGGCATGGCTGCCACGCACATCGGTATGGCCGACCAGGCTGACCTGGCCGCCCCCCATCTGCTCCAGGCGCGCGGCGATGGCAGCCAGCAGCGGCTTGAACTCCTCGCGGATCACCGCCTTGTCGGTGTCAAACAGCACGTTGCCGAGCAGCGCGCCGCCGGCATCAACGCCAGCGACCAGCGAGTGCGGATCACGCACGTCGGCACGCAGCTGCACCGTCAGGCCAGCGCGCGAACCTTCAGCCACTTCGGCCTGCAGCGCATCACGCACGGCCACCGCACGGGCGAAGGCCAACGCCTGGCTTTCGCCGTTGGCGGCAATCACCACGTCACCGCCCTGGTAGCGATCGACCACCTCGGCCATCTTCGCCAGCACCGGACGATAGCTGGCACGCAGCTCGCTGCTGCCCGGGGCGAACAACACTTCGCCCAACGCCAGTTCGGCGCGCTCGGCGGCCGCCTGCGGCGACGGCGGCAGGCGCACGCCGAAGCTGAAGCGGGTCGGCACGCCCTGGGTAACCCGACGCAGCAACGGATTCTCGGTGGTCAGTCCGGAACCCGCCGGTACCGTTGCCGGGTCCAGCTTGACGATGAAGTTGCGGCCCAACCGCGCATCGCCACCGTGCACATCGGCCAGGTGGTAACGACCGAACGGATCGGTTTCGATCAGCAGGCCCTCCACGGTGGCCAGGCGCACGCCGGGAATACCCTGCTCCTGGATGCCACTGTTGCGGATCACGTAGGCCACCTCATAGCCTTCGGCCACCCGCGCGATCTCGCGATGCACGGCCGGCTCGGCTGCGGTCAGGCCCTTGGCCGCCTCGCCACTGCGCTGCACGGTTGTCACACCCTGCGCATCCAGCTGCAGGCGATGGCCCTGGGCGCTTTCCAGCACGAAATCATCGGTGAAGGACAGTTCGCGCAGGCGCTGGCGGATCACCACCTGATGGCTCTCGACGGTGTCCGACGTAGACGCCAGGCCGTGTACCACGCCCACCTGCACGCCATGCAGCAGGGGCGCGCTGGCATCGGCCAACGGCTGCGGTCCATCGCCACGATCCAGCGTTGTCGAACCCGGCACGTACGCGGCAGGCGCGAAACCGCCCTGCACGCGAACACCGGTCAGTTCCGCACTGTCCTGCCAGCCGTCGCCATCGCGGTCATCGAACACGGTGCCGAACACCAGGCTGTCTTCCAACAGCGGATCGGCATCCATGCGCACCTCTGCGGTCGCCACGTTCGACAGCGGCGTGCCGTCGCCGGCAGTAGCCACGGCCTGGTTGATATGGTTGCCGGCACGCACGCCCGCGCCCACCCGCAACAGGTAGGTGATGGTGGCACTGCGGCCCACGGCGATGTCGACCGCGCCGATGCGCAGCGGGGTCTGGCTACCGCCCAGTGAGAACGCGCCGTCGTCGTCGGCCACGCGCATCGAGCCGTCGACATAGCTGAAGCCCGGCGGCGGCGTATCGACCACCACGCCGTCGCGCCAATGGCTGCTGCCGACGTTCTCGACCACCAGCTGGTAGCGCACCAGGTCGCCCACCTTCACCAGCCGCGGGTTGGCGGTCTTGGTGATGCGCAGCGCGAAGTCCGAGACCACCTTGTGCCGCGTTTCGCAGGTGGTGCACTCCGGCGGTGGCGATCCATCCGGGTACTGGCCGCGCAGGCGGTTGAGCACTTCCGTGCGTGCTTCCTGGTTGACGATGGCCTGGTAGACGAATTCATGTTGCCCAACGGGAGTACCGGTCGGCAGGGTGCAGAAGATGTCGGTGCCCTGCTGCACGCAGCCTGCCGGTAGCGTGTCCACGCTCAGGCCCGCATCGGGCGTATCCAGCAGCTGCAACGGCTGGCGCAGCGAAGCACGCTCGACGGTGGCCCGCAGGGTGTAGCGCAACCGGTCACCCGGACGCACTTCACTGCCACTTGCAGGGCCGGACAGTTTTTCCAGCACCACGCGCGGCTCGGCCAGCACGTGCTCGGTGCTGCAGGTTCCCGCGCAGGTGGGGGTATCGCCGCCACTGCCCAGCACCGCGTTGCGGACGCTGCCACTGGCCTGCGCGTTGACCTGCGCGCGGTAGCCCAGCGTGTAGGTGCCGGGTGCGGTACCTGCCGGCAGCGTGCATACCAGCGGATTGCTGGCATTGCAGGTGAAGGCGCCTGGCTGGGTCACCGACTGCAGGTCCAGGCCTGCGCCCAGGGTATCGGTCAGGGTGAACACATCGGTGGTCTGCGAGTTGGCGACCACCACCTCGACGCTGTAGTCCACCGCATCGCCGATGTTGACCGGCGATGCCGTGCTGGAGGACTTGCGGTAGGTGACCGTCGCCGCCAGCACCGGGGTGGTGGTGGTGCAGTCGGTGGCACAGGTGTTGGTACCGGTGCCGCTGCCAAGCACGGCATTGCTGACGCTGCCCTTGGCCTGCGCGTTCACCGTCGCGGTGTAGTTCACCGTGTAGGTGCCAGGTGCGGTGGCGGCCGGCAACGTGCACACCAGCGGGTTGCCGGCATTGCAGGTGAAGCCGGTGGTGGCGGTGACTGAACCGAAGTCCAGGCCCTGCCCCAGGGTGTCGGTCAGGGTGAATACAGCGGTCGTGCGCGAGCGGCTGACCACGGCGGTCAGGGTGTAGGCGATGCTGTCACCCACCTTGACCGCACCGGCCGCGGCCGAGGTCTTGCGATAGTCGATCTGGCTGCCAGCCACCGGCGTGGTGGTATCGCAGTTGACGGTGCAGCTCGGGTTGTCGCCACCGCTGCCGAGCACCGCGTTGGTCACCTGGCCGGTGGCCTGGGCATTGACCAATGCGCTGTACGACAGGCTGTAGCTGCCTGGCGCAGTGCCGGCCGGCAACGTGCACACCAGCGGGTTGGCCGCGTTGCAGGTGTAGGCGCCGGCACTGGTCACGCTGCCGAAATCCAGGCCGCTGCCCAGCGTATCGGTCAGCGTCACCACGTCGGTGGTGCGCGAGTTGGTCACCACCGTGGTCAAGGTGTAGGCCAGGCTGTCACCCACCGACACGGGGCCGGCACTGTTCACCGACTTGGCATAGCTCACGCCCGGCGTCGCCACCGGCGTGGTGGTATCGCAGTTGGTCGTGCACGAGGGCGTGTCGGTGCCGGTGCCGAGCACGGCATTGCGTACCGTGCCACTGGCCTGCGCATTGACCGTAGCGGTATAGCTCAGGCTGTAGGTGCCCGGCACCGTCCCTGCAGGCAGCGTGCACACCAGCGGGTTGGCCGCATTGCAGGTGAAGATGCCCGCGCTGGCCACGCTGCTGAAGTCCAGGCCGCTGCCCAGCGTATCGGTCAGGGTGACCACATCGGTGGTGCGCGAACGCGCAACGGTCACGCTGAGCGTGTAGCCGATGCTGTCGCCCACCCGTACCGGTCCACCGGTGGAGGCCAGCTTGGCGTAGCTGACCTGCGGGCTGGCCAGTGGCGTGGTGGTATCACAGCTGCCGACGCACGACGGATTGTCCGGACCGCTCGGCACTACGGCATTGCGCACCTGGCCAACCGCCTGTGCGTTGACGATGCCGGTATAGGAGAACGCGTAGCTGCCGGGCACGGTGCCGGCGGGCAGCGTG
The DNA here is from genome assembly GCF_002966815.1 of Stenotrophomonas sp. MYb57. Classification (NCBI taxonomy): domain Bacteria; kingdom Pseudomonadati; phylum Pseudomonadota; class Gammaproteobacteria; order Lysobacterales; family Lysobacteraceae; genus Stenotrophomonas; species Stenotrophomonas sp. MYb57. The sequence continues at coordinate 2,111,164 of NZ_CP023271.1, read as the reverse complement.
CACACCAGCGGATTGCCGGGCACGCAGATGAAGCCGCCGGCATTGGTCATGCTGCCGAAGTCCAGGCCAGTGCCCAGGGTATCGGTCAATGTGACGGCAGCGGTGGTGCGCGCATCGGCCACGACCACGCTCACCGTGTAGGCAACGCTGTCGCCCACTGCGACCGGGCCGGCAGTAGTGCTTGCCTTGGACACCGAGATGCGCGGCGCCGCCACCGGCGTGGTGGTGGTGCAGTTGCTGCTGCAGGTGGGAGTGTCGGTGCCGGTGCCCACCACCGTGTTGACCACCTGGCCGCTGGCCTGCGCGTTGACGGTGGCCGCATAGGTCAGGCTGTAGGTACCCGGTACGGTGCCCGCTGGCAGCGTGCACACCAGCGGATTGGCGGCATTGCAGGTAAAGGCGCCGGCGTTGGTCACGCTGGCGAAATCCAGACCGGTGCCGAGGGTATCGGTCAGGGTCAGCACGTCGCGGCTGTTGCCGTCGGCAATGGTGACATCCACGGTGTAGCTCACCGTCGCCCCCACCGCCACCGGACCGGCGGTGTTGGAGCGTTTCGCGTAGCTCACCCGTGTAACCGGAACGGTCACATCGCTGCGGGTGCAATGGTTGGCATCGGTACAGGCCTCGCCCGGTGCGGGCGGATTGCCACCATTGAACGGATCGTAGCCACCGCCGACGCTGGCGTGGTTGCGCAACAGGCCGCTTGCCGATGCAGACACGGTCACCGGCAGGGTGAAGCTGCTGCTGTCACCGGCGGTGCCGGCTGCCGACAGCACCTGGCTGCTGGTGCAGCTCACCGCCTGGCCGCTCGCCGTACAGCTCCAGCTGCCACTGCTGAGGGTTCCGGTCCAGTTCGGCACGATCCCTGCCGGCAACTGGTCGCGCACGGTGATGACACCCGCCGGCACGTTCGGCGGATTGCCGGTCGGCACGTTGGTGGTGTTGCTGATCGTCAGCGTGTACTGGGTGCCGGCCTGGCCGTAGTTCCAGATGCCGCCGGTGGCATTGTTGCTCTTCACCACCTTCAGCGCGGGTGCGGTGATGGTGATCAGGTGGTCTTCCACTTCGCCGTCGTCGGCCACGCCGGTCGGCTGCTGGATCTGCGCCGCGTTGGTCGCATAGCGCAGGCGCACGTAACTGCTGCCTGCGCTTACCTGCGCGGGCACGGTCCAGCTCAGGTTGGCCCCGCCACCACTGCATGCAGCGATGTTGCTGCGCTCGCCCGGGTCGAATGTGCCGTTGCGATTGAAGTCGATCCAGCCGGCCACGCTGCCGCTGCCCACGCACGCCACCGGTTGGCTGATCTGGGTACCGGCCTGCATCACCGTCAGCACATAGCTCGCCGGCCAGGCGTTCTCTTCGTTGGGATTGCCCGAGGGGAAATTGTCGTCACCCTTCGCATCGGCGCTGTAGCTGCTCTTCTGCTCGGTATCCGGGCCCATCGTGCCGAGGAAATCGGTCAGCGGCGGTGCCAGGCCACCCGGCGTATAGCCGGCGGTGTTGATGTTGGTGGGGGTGGCGTTGACCGGCAGGCCATCCGGGCGGAACTGCAGATCGTCCACCACATGCATGGCGTCGCCGTAGCTCTGCGGCGCATCGCCGAAGTCGGCATACGGCACCAGCAGGCCGATGGCGATGGCGGTGGTGCCGCCGCCGCGCATCGAGAAGCCCATGTTCACCGCGAGGTTGCCCGGCGCATGCGCGGCGTTGTCGAAATTGAGGAAGGTGACCGCAGCGGTGTTGTTGTCGTTGCCCGGCCCGAAGCGGATCACGCTGTTGCCGCCGCTGCTGGACTTGGTCACGTTGTAGGCACCTGCGCTGAGGTTCTTGCGCATCTCCACCACGTTCCAGGTGCCCAGTGCACTGGCTTCGACGAACTCGCCACTGTTGTTGATCGACTCGGCGTCGGCCATCACCACGCCGCGCAGGCGATACGGCGCGCCGCCCAGGGTCGAGACGCAGTTGATTTCGAAAGAGGATGTACCCGTGCTGCGCGAGATGCCCGCGATCAGCTGATTCGCGCCGCCAGTGCCACCGACGTTGTACAGGTCGTCCAGGCTGTCGCCGCTGAAGCTGCCCGGGCGATAGCTCTGCAGGAGTCCGCCGCCACTGATGTTGGCCAGACTGCAGCTGACACTGAGGTTGATGCCCGCGGCCACCGGCATCGAGATCGACGAGGTATCACCATTGTTGAGCGTGACCCCGGCAGTGCCCAGGTCCGTGCCGCCTCCCCAGGTCAGCCACAGCACCGTGTTGCGGTACGGGCTGGTGCCGCCGGTCGCGTAGGCCGCAGCCCAGGCCGACGATGGCAGCACCACCGACAGCAGCAGCAACAGCAGGCCGGCGGCCAGCCATCGCCCGGTCCGGCCGGGATGTGCACTTTTTTCAGGATGAACGGATCCACCGCCCGCGCTGATGCGCGACGTCGTCGACTGCCACATGTTGGTTTTTCCCCGTCATCAGCCCCACAGGGGAGCCGCTGTTCAGTGGGTACCGGGGAGGGTTCTGCCGGACCCGGAGACGCGTACGAATGCGTGTCTGCCGGTTCCGTGGCGACTACAACCGTCCCTGGACCCTGTTGGTCAGGTTCGCAAAACTGTGACGAAGATAACACAATACAAACAATTGTGTGATGAAGGTCACATTTAATTTTGCCAAATCTGGCGCCGGCCCCACGAACACAGTTGTAGCAACCGGCCCCCGGGGCCTCGTGCACGGATCCGGCAGCCGCACCGCCCTTTCCGGCAATTCGTCACGCATTTTCGGAGCCGGAGCGACGCGTCCGGCGGGGGGCGCACACAGAAAAACCGCCGGGCCATGGGCTACCGGCGGGAGCTGAAGTGGAAGGGGGATCGCGCCGCGCTTGGCGGCAGCCAGGCTTCTACCAGGGGACGAAGAGCAGGATCAGCACGATCACCAGCAGCACGGCGGCGACGGTCAGCAGCACGTTGCGCTGGCGCCAGGAAGGCTTGGGGGTGCCGGGGGTATTCATGGGGGCGCTCCTGGGCAATGGGGATGACCGCAGCCTGCCAATTCAGTTGCCGCAGCAGCGTGCAGACCGTGTGCAACCCATGTGCAAAGGGGCGCATCCTGCATGGATGCCCTCAACGAGACGGCCGTGCAGCCGCTGCCGAACCGAAAAGCCTCTGCAGTCTCAGTTCCAAGGACAACTGAAATTCAGCAGGAATGGCAGCTTTGCGAGTGCCTGAATCCGTGCTGGCAACGACTCGACAAGCCAAGGATAAGAGAACGCCCACACAATGAATCCAAGCGCCGCAAGCGTAACTCCGCCGTAAACGATAACGTCCCGAATCCATGGGCCCGATCTGTTCCATTGCAGACTCGCTGCCTGCCGAAGCAGCCCCGCTCCGGCAAGACTGAACAGCAGAATGATCAGCGCAAGCACCGTGGACGCAGCCACCGACCAGTCGACACGACACTGAAATGCCCCGGAAACAAGCGCGAGCGCGATGAAGGCGATCGCCGCGTTGGCGAGCAGTTCCATCGGTTTTGAAGCCTTGCTGTAGATCGACCTCGCATCCGCAAACGGAATGAACACGAGGGCCACGCCAAGAAGCAGCACATCGACGATTCCGACGCCCAGAAGCAGTTCGAAAGATGAAAGTCCGCTGATGACCTTCTGCCAGGCAGCAGGATTGTGCAGTCGCTTCGCGCACACCCAGAACACAATGGAAAGGACTGTGAGCAAAAGAAAATTGGAGCGAAGGCTCCACTTGCTCACATGCATCAACGAGTCTGCGCACAGGCTTGGCGCCGCTCCTCGGACATCCGTTTCGTCACCCATCGAATCGCTCCATCGTCTGATCCCGATGGTTTATCGGCGCTGCCTGAGATTTCTTCAGACCACACCCTGCAAGTGACGCGCGGCGATGTACCGCCCCAACTCAACCAGTACGACAGGCGTCACAGATCCAGACAGGACGCTTTCCTGCTGGAAGAGCTGGAAGCCCACATTACGGAGTGCGAAAAGCCATGCCTCAGAAGCAGATCAGCCATACCGAAGGCCTGCCCAACGGCGCCGCAGGCCACCGAGCGCGCCACATCCACGCCCTGCGCGGCCCCGGCGCCGGCGGCGGGCACTTGGTCGAGTGTGCCTGCAGGTCGACCAGCAAGCATGCCGATCCCGACAAGGCTATCGAAGCGTGGCGCCGGCTCAACCGGCCACCACGCAGCGCGCGGGCTCCAGCCCTGCCTGCCGTCGTCGACAACGTCGTGCAGTTCAACCTCAGCCTCGCGGAACAGCCGACGGCTCGGAGGAAGGTTGCGGGAGGCGCCCATGGGCGCCGCTGAAAGGCTGGACCTCTCCGGGAAGGATTGGCTGACGGTCGAGGAAGCCGCCCACTACTGCGGCGTCTCCAACAGCCAGTTCAGGAAGAACGCCATGGGCTACGGGCTGACGCCCAGGCGCTTCATGGGAAAGCAGTTGTACGAAAAGGCGGCGCTCTATGCCGCGATCGAAGGCGCAGAGGAATGGCAAAGGTTCGACTCTACTGGCGCGGCAGCAAGGCCTACCTCGACTGGGCGGAAGGTGGCGAGCGCTTTCGCAGGTCCATTGGGCAACCTGACGCCCGTGAGGCGGAGAGAATACGTGCCGCGAAAGAAGCAGAACTGACCCATGGGGTGCGGATCTTGGCGCGCTTGCCCAAGGTCCGCGACTACTTGGAGTGGTATCTGGACTGGTACGAGGCCGAGCACCCGACCACCATCTCGAAAGCCAGGAGTGAGGTGAAGCGCTTCATCGAGCGCTTCGGCCAACGGCCGATCGACAGCATCCGAGCGGTCGAGGTGGAGCAGTACAAGCGCGTCAGGCTGCTGGACGACAGGGCGGCAAAGGAGACTGTGGGTAAGGAGATTCGACGACTGAAAGCGGCGTTCAACCGCGGCGTGGAATGGAAAGAGTTGGACGTCAACCCACTGGCCTCCGTAAAGGCGCCTCGCGGCGTGCGGAGCGTGGCCGTCAAGTTCTATGACCGGGCGGCGATGCGCCGGTTGTATCGGGCAAACCCTGAGCGGGCGCCCCTGTGGCTCTTCATGGCCCACACTGGGCTACGGCGAGGCGAGATCATCGGCCTAGAGAAAAGCTCCGCCGTGGCCGGTCGCCTGCTGGTGGAGAGCGACCCTGACGAGAGCGGCGAAGGCAGGACAAAGTCAGGAAAATGGCGAGAGGTTCCCCTCAACCGCTACGCCCGGTGGGCATTACGTCACCTGCCGGACCCTATCGTCAGCGTACACAAAGATACTTTGTCGGACTGGTTCAAAAAGGACTCAGAGCTCGCTGGCGTTGGCGGTCACCTACACCGGCTTCGGCACACCTTTTGCGCACATATGGTTATGGGAGGCGTTCCACTTAGGCGAATACAAATCCTTGCGGGACATGCTGACTACGCTACAACAGAAAAGTACTACGCCCATTTGGCGCCTGATGGGGACGATGGTGCGGTCGCTAGGCTGAGGTTCTAGGCGGTCGGGATTTTGTGACGAGCTTCAAACCTGTCAAGAATATCAGACACCAGACTGGCAAGCCGGCGTAGAACATCGGTGACCTCTTCACCAGGGAAGGCGCTGTCATTTTGGAATACAAAGGAGGCAGTGGGATTGCTTGTTGGATCCAGTTCAAACTCCAGGTCGCCATCATCGAATCCAATGGGCATTCCATTCTCATCCACCTTTACTCTTATCCCACCCGAGGAAAGAGATGCATCATTTTCGATCAGTGAAAGGTGCTTATCTTGGATATCCAGATCATGGAGTGCTCTCAGCAGTTGATTGCCCCCTTTGTACGGACGCAACTCCCTGACAATATCCACGTCCTCAGGATCCGCGAGGTGCCATTTGCGGCTCCTTATCACTTCTTCCAGGTTATGGGCTGCGTCGGCGAACGGGAAATAGACACCCTTGGAAGTCCCTCCGTTGAGTCGCACGACTTCCACCGCGAGCAGATCAAGTGAAGCACGCAGGTTGTGTACCGCGTCGCCCAACGCCTCGTTCAGGGAATCCGGCATTCCACGCATGACAACCGACAAATGGTATTTGCCGTCCGCATCCCTACTGAGTTCGCGAGAACACCATTCGCCCTCGAAGTACGTCTTTATGACGCGCTCGATTTCGTGGATGTGTGCCTCCGCACGCTTCAACTTCTGCCGTGGCTGGTGGAATAACTTGCCAGACTCCATGCTCCCCCCCTGACTGTGCCAACTGTGCCAAAACGTGTCTGAAATGGAGCGTTTTGCGGCAGCCCGACTAAGACGCGGTGGCGGTAAGTCCTTGAATATGGTGACCCCGGCCCGATTCGAACGGGCGACCTTCCCCTTAGGAGGGGGACGCTCTATCCAGCTGAGCTACGGGGCCATGCAGCCGCCAAGTTTACAGGCAAGCCGCCCTGCCCTCCAAGCTTTCATCTGCCACACCATTGCCACTGGCGCGGCGCACCATGGCCAGTCCGGGCGCTCTGCTACCATCGGCGGCTCAGTTCGTCGCGCCCCCACCTGCCCGCGACGGCACCAAACACAACGTAACGAAACACAGGAGTCTGCATGTCTTCCGAGCTGCTCAAGTCCCTTGGTCTGGACGCGATCAACGCTGGCACCTACCTGGGCAACGGGGAGTGGTCGAGCGCTACCGGCGGTGAACTGATCACCCCGATCAATCCGACCACGGGCGAGCCGATCGCGCAGGTCCGCGCCACCACCGAAGCCGAGTACGAAACCGTCATCGCGCGCGCCCAGGAAGCCTTCAAGGTCTGGCGCACCACGCCGGCTCCGCGTCGCGGTGAAGCCGTGCGCCTGTGCGGCGAAGCGCTGCGCAAGCACAAGGATGCGCTGGGTTCGCTGGTCGCGCTGGAAATGGGCAAGAGCAAGCCTGAAGGCGACGGTGAAGTGCAGGAGATGATCGACATCGCCGACTTCGCCGTGGGCCAGAGCCGCATGCTGTACGGCTACACCATGCATTCCGAGCGCCCCGGCCACCGCATGTACGAGCAGTACCAGCCGCTCGGCTTGGTCGGCATCATCAGCGCGTTCAACTTCCCGGTGGCGGTGTGGGCATGGAACTCGTTCCTGGCCACGATCTGCGGCGACATCTGCCTGTGGAAGCCGTCCAACAAGACCCCGCTGACCGCCATCGCCTCGATGCGCATCTGCAATGAAGCGCTGCGCGATGCCGGTTTCCCGGACCTGTTCTTCCTGATCAACGACGCCGGCACCGCGCTGTCGGAAAAGATGGTGGCCGACAAGCGCGTGCCGCTGATCAGCTTCACCGGCTCGACCCAGGTCGGCCGCACGGTGGCCGAGAAGGTCGCCCACCGCCTTGGCCGCTGCCTGCTGGAACTGGGCGGCAACAACGCGATCATCCTCGACGAAACCGCCGACCTGAAGCTGGCCATTCCCGGCATCGTGTTCGGTGCGGTCGGCACCGCCGGCCAGCGCTGCACCACCACCCGCCGCCTGATCGTGCACGAATCCATCCATGACGACGTGCTGGCCACGCTGGTCAAGGCGTACAAGCAGGTGGAAGGCAAGATCGGCGATCCGACCGACCCGGCCAACCTGATGGGCCCGCTCAACAGCGACGGTGCCGTGCAGCAGTTCCTGGCGTCCATCGAAAAGGCCAAGGCCAGCGGCGGCACCATCGAAACCGGCGGCACGCGCATCGACCGCGCAGGCAACTTCGTGCTGCCGGCCATCGTCACCGGCCTGAAGAACAGCGATGAAGTGGTGCAGCACGAGACCTTCGCGCCGATCCTGTACGTGATGAAGTACAGCACGCTGGACGAAGCCATCGACATGCAGAACGGCGTGCCGCAGGGCCTGTCCTCGTCGATCTTCACCACCAACCTGAAGACTGCCGAGCGCTTCCTGTCGGCTGCCGGTTCGGACTGCGGCATCGCCAACGTCAACATCGGCACCTCGGGCGCGGAAATCGGTGGCGCCTTCGGTGGCGAGAAGGACACCGGCGGTGGTCGCGAGTCCGGTTCGGATGCATGGAAGGTCTACATGCGCCGCCAGACCAACACCATCAACTATTCGGATTCGCTGCCGCTGGCCCAGGGCATCAAGTTCGACCTGTGATGGCAAACGGTCCGGCCATGCACATGGGTCAGAGCCCCTCCGGGGATCCGACCCATGCCGTGCCGACCACTCAGGGTCGGATCCCCACAGGGGCTCCGACCCTCGATTTCACCGGCCGCCGGGTGCTGATCGCCGGTGGCAGCAAGGGCATCGGCCGCGAACTGGCGCTGGCCTTCGCCCGCGCCGGTGCGCAGGTCTCGGCCTGCGCCCGCGGCCAGGCCGGACTTGACGCCCTGCAGGCCGATGCGCAGGCCCAGGGCACGCAGCTGCACACCTTCGCCACCGATCTGGGCGACCTCGGCCGCATCGGCGCCTGGCTGCAGGCTGCTGCCGACGCGCTCGGCGGCATCGATGTGCTGGTCAACAACGCCACCGGCTACGGCATGGCCGATGACGAAGACGGCTGGGCGGCCAGCCTGCAGATCGATTTGATGGCGGCGGTCCGCGCCTCGCGCCTTGCGCTGCCGTGGCTGCGCGCCTCGTCCGACGCCTGCATCCTCAACCTGTCCTCGATCGCCGCGCAGCAACCGCGTCCCGGCGGCGCACCGTATGCGGCGGCCAAGGCCGCGCTGTCGCACTACACGACGTCGCAGGCCCTGGCACTGGCGCCGGACCGTATCCGGGTCAACGCCATCGCGCCGGGCTCGATCGAATTTGCCGATGGCCTCTGGGATCGACGTCGTGTCGAAGATCCCGCCCTGTACCACGGCACCCTGGCGAGGATTCCGTTCGGCCGCTTCGGGCAGCCGCGCGAGATCGCCGATGCCGCGCTGTTCCTGTGTTCGCCGCTTGCGCGCTGGATCACCGGCCACGTGCTCAATGTCGATGGCGGCCAGGTGCTGATGGGCTAGCGCCGATCCCTCGGTAGCTACCAACCTTGGTTGGCACCGCATTCGTCGACCAAGGTCGGCGCCTGCCAAAGCCACCCCGCGCTCGGCTCCGATGGTTGCCAACCTTGCCTGGCAGCCTTGCATTGGCCGGACCATGGGATTGCCGGGGCAGACGCACTATCATGTCGGCACTGCCACGGAGGACTCGATGAGCGTGCCACCCCGACAGAGCAACGCCCTGGCCGTGGTCAGCCTGATCGCGGGCATCTGCAGCTGGACCGTGCTGCCGGGTGTCGCCGCCCTTGTTGCCATCATCACCGGGCACCTGGCCCGCGCCGAGATCCGCCGCCGCGCCGGCGAACAGGACGGCGATGGCATGGCCCTGGCCGGGTTGATCATGGGTTGGCTCAACATCCTCGCTGCGGTGGGCCTGGCGGCCATCCTGATCTTCGCGATGGTGGCCGCCGGCGCCGACGCCAAACCTGGACTGCGCTGGTGAAAGCACGATGACCTCCGCCGACAGCACTGAACGCTTCAGCAGCCGCGTCGCGGACTATGTCCGCTACCGCCCGGACTATCCGCCTGCCCTGATGGACTGGCTGCATGGCCCCATGGCCGTGGCAACCAGCGCGCTGGTTGCTGACATCGGCGCAGGCACCGGCATCTCCAGCCGGCAGTTCCTGGCCGCCGGCCATCCACTGGTCGCCGTCGAACCCAACGCGGCGATGCGCGCTGCCGCCGAACACTGGCTGGCGCCGCAGTATCCGCAGTTCTCCGCCGTCGATGGCCGCGCCGAGGCCACCGGGCTGGCCGATGCCAGCGTTGATCTGGTCGGCGCCGCGCAGGCCTTCCACTGGTTCGACACCGTGGCCGTGCGCGCCGAGTGGCAGCGCATCCTGCGCCCGGGCGGGCTGGCGCTGATCTACTGGAATTCGCGCCTGCTCGATGCCAGCCCGTTCCTGGTCGGCTACGAACAACTGCTGCTGGACTACGGCACCGACTACACCGCCGTGGCCGAACGCTACCAGGACGACGCCACCATGCAGGCCTGGTTCGGCTCCGGCCTGCGCGGCATGGTGCAGCTGCCGAACGTGCAGCACCTGGACCTGGACGCCCTGCGCGGGCGCCTGCTGTCTTCTTCCTACGCGCCGCAGCCCGGCCATCCGCGCCACGCGCCGATGCTGGCTGCGCTGCAGGACCTGTTCGCCGCCCACGCGGTCGACGGCCAGGTCGCTTTTGAATATCGAACCCGAGCCTTCCTCGGCACGCTGGACTGAAACCAACGCATGTATTCGCTTGCCCGCCCCTTCCTGTTCTCGCTCGACGCCGAACGCGCCCACGGTCTCGGCCTGTCCGCTCTGGACCTGGCCTATCGCACCGGCACCACGCCGCTGGTGGCCGCACGCATCGCGCCGATGCCCAGCACGGTGTTCGGGCTGACGTTCCCCAATCCGGTCGGCCTTGCTGCCGGCCTGGACAAGAATGGCGAGCACATCGATGCACTGTTCGCGCTGGGCTTCGGCTTCGTGGAGATCGGCACGATCACGCCGCGACCGCAGGCCGGCAACCCCAAGCCGCGCCTGTTCCGGCTGCCGGCGCACAACGCGATCATCAACCGCATGGGCTTCAACAACGCCGGGGTGGATGCGCTGGTGCGCAACGTCGAACGCGCGCGCAACCGGCGCGGCCTGCTCGGCATCAACATCGGCAAGAACAAGGACACCCCCAACGAACAGGCGGCCGATGACTACATCGCCTGCATGGACAAGGTGTACCCGCTGGCCGACTACATCACCGTCAACATTTCCTCGCCCAATACGGCCGGCCTGCGCGAGCTGCAGGAAGAGACCGCGCTGCGGCAGCTGGTCAGCCAGCTGCGTGAGCGCCAGGAAGCACTGGCCGCGCAGCATGGCCGGCGCGTGCCGATGCTGGTGAAGGTGGCCCCGGACCTCAGCGAGCGCGACATCGATGCCGCTGCGCGCGTACTTGGCGAACTGCAGGTGGACGGCGTGATCGCCACCAACACCACCATCGACCACAGTCGGGTTGCCGGCGATCCGCTGGCCAATGAAGCCGGCGGGCTGTCCGGCGCACCGGTGCTGGAACAGTCCACCCTGGTACTGCGCCGCCTGCGTGCACGCCTGCCCGAATCAGTGCCACTGGTCGGTGTCGGCGGCATCCTGTCCGGTGCCGACGCCGTGGCCAAGATGGCCGCCGGTGCGGCGCTGGTGCAGTGCTACAGCGGCCTGATCTTCAAGGGCCCGGCATTGGTCGCCGACTGCGTGGAGGCGATCCGCCGCCGACGCGAGGCGCCCAGCCGCGGCGCGGTGGCACCCCTGTGAGCACGCCCATGCACGACACCAACAACGCTGCAGCACCGCTGCGCTGGACCCTCACCCACAACGCGCCACTGCAGGCCCTGAACACGTTCCACGTGCAGGCCAGCGCAGCGCAGTTGCTGGAACTGCACGACGCCGCGCTGCTGCCGGAGGTTCTGGCGTTGCCGGAAGTGGCCAATGGCCCGCTGCTGGTGCTCGGCAGCGGCAGCAATGTGCTGATCGCCGAAGACCTGCCCGGCACCGTGCTGGTGTTCGGCAACCGCGAAATCAGTTTCCTCGAACACCGTGCCGACCACGCCGTGATCCGCGCTGGAGCCGGCGTGTCCTGGCACGGGCTGGTGATGTGGTCGCTGCAGGAAGGCCTGTCCGGCTTGGAAAACCTGGCGCTGATTCCCGGCACCGCCGGCGCATCGCCGATCCAGAACATCGGCGCCTATGGCGCGCAGGTCGGCGAGTTCATCCAGACCGTAGAGGCCTGGGACTGCCAGGAAAAAACCTGGGTACGGCTGGACAACGAACAGTGTGGCTTCGCCTACCGCAACAGCGTGTTCAAGCAGCAGCCGGACCGCTACCTGATCACCGCCATTGAACTGAAACTGCCGCTGCTGCACGACCTGCGCATGGGCTACGCCGGCATCCGCGAAGAACTGCAGGCGCAGGGCGTGGAACTGCCGAGCGCGGTGGACGTGGCCAATGCGGTGATCGCGATCCGTCGCCGCAAGCTGCCCGACCCCGACGTACTGGGCAACGCGGGCAGCTTCTTCAAGAACCCGGTGCTGCCGCTGGAACAGGTGGAGGTGCTGCTGCAGCACTTCCCCGAGCTGCCGGTGTTCCCGGCGGACCGCGACGACCGCCGCAAGGTCTCGGCGGCCTGGATGATCGAATCCTGTGGCTGGAAGGGCTTCCGCGAAGGTGATGCCGGCGTTGCGCCCAGCCACGCGCTGGTGCTGGTCAACCACGGCAACGCCACCGGCACTGAACTGCTGGCGCTGGCACGGCGGATCTCCGCCTCGGTACTGGAGAAGTTCGGCGTGCCGATCGAACCGGAGCCCCGCCTGCTCGGCGCACAGTGGTGAGCACACCCGCCCTACCCGCCAGCGCCACCCCATTGCGGGCGGCGCTGCTGATGCTCGGCAGCACCATGGCGTTTGGACTGATGGCGGTGGCGATCCGCTACGCCACCCGCTACGTGCCGACCCAGGAAGTGGCGTTCTTCCGCAATGCCTTCGGCCTGCTCGCCCTGCTGCCGATGCTGCTGCGCCCAGGCCATGCCCCGTTGAAGACCCAGCAGCTGCCGCGCTATTTCCTGCGCAGCGCGATCGGCCTGGGCTCGATGCTGTGCGCGTTCTGGGCGTTGGGCCACCTGCCCCTGGCACAGGCCGTTTCGCTGTCCTACTCCACCCCGTTGTTCGTCACCATCGCGGCGGTGCTGTGGCTGGGCGAAACGGTACGCGTACGGCGCTGGGCAGCGGTGGTGGTCGGCTTCATCGGCGTGCTGGTGATCGTGCGGCCGGGCACGGCCGGCTTCACGTCCGGCAGCCTGATCGCGGTGGCCGCCGCCGTGCTCAGCTCGCTGGTGGCGATCCAGATCAAGCAGCTCACCCGGATCGACAGCGCCGACACCGTGGTGCTTTACACCTACGTGTTCTGGGTACCGCTGTCGCTGATACCGGCCTTGTTCGTGTGGGTCTGGCCCACCGGCATCGCCTGGCTCTGGCTGCTGGCCACTGGCGTGCTGGGCACCATCGGCCAGTTGCTGTGGACACGCGCACTGCGCCTGGGCGAAGTCTCCGCGTTGACCCCGATCAGCTTCCTGCAACTGCCGCTGGTGACCTTGTGTGGCTGGCTGTTGTTCGCAGAGACGGTGGATCGCTGGACCATCATCGGCGCGGGCATCATCCTCGCCGCCAACGCCTACATCGCCCATCGCGAAGCAGTGCTGTCACGGCGTGCAGCGAGCGTCGCCGCGAGCGCAGCGGCCAAGCCGGCAGAGTAAGAGGTCCGGCCGGGCTGCGCCCGGCACCCGTGGTAGTGCCGGCCGCTGGCCGGCAACCTCAACAGCAACAGCAACAGCAACAGCGGGCGTTCCGTGGGATGGCGGGGCGGTGTCGGATGGCGGGGACGCCGCAAGTACGTCCTTGTAGGCTTGGCCGCGGCATGGATGCCGCGGCCAAGCCCCCATGGATGGGTTTACGGCGTCCCCGCAATCCGACACCGCCCCGCCAAACCCACAGATAGTGCAGAGCCGGCTGTTGCTGTTGCTTCGGCTGTTGCAGTTGCTGTTGAGGTTGCCGGCCAGCGGCCGGCACTACCGCGGGTGCCGGGCGCAGCCCGGCCGGACCCCCTACAGCACCTGGTACGCGCGCTCGGCCGCATCGAACACATTGCCCGGCGCGAACTGCTCGCCCAGGTAATGCAGTGCTTGCCGGCGCTGCTGCAACGAGCGCTGCGCCGCGCCGGGGCCCAGCAGCATCTGCTCGAATTCGATCAGATCCTGCAGGATGCGCCAGTGCCGATACCACGCAATCCAGCGCGGATCGCCCAGGTCGCTGCCATAGCCTTCGGCGAAGCCGAGTGGATGCTCGCGCCCCCAGCGACCACCTACCGCGGCGCCGACAAACATCAGGTCGCGCTCGCGCGGCGCCAGTGCCAGGCCATCCCAGTCAATCAGGTGCAGTGCATCGTCCTGCGCCATCAGCAGGTTGCCCGCGTGCAGGTCGGTGTGGCACAGGCGCAGCGCCGGTGCCTCACCCTGCAATTGGCGATGCAGCGCTTCGGCACGCTGGTGAAGTTCGGCGATGCGCGGCCGCTGCTGCTGCCACAGCGCCAGGAACGCACTGCCGGACCGATCCTGCGCCTGCGCCAGCGTCGAGGGATCGCGCAACCATGTCCCCACCGTGTCGACCGCTGCGGTTTCAAGCCGCAACGTCGGCAGTGCCTGGCGCAACGCCGGCGGAATCTCGGCCTCATGCAGGCGACGCAGCACTTCGCCCAGCTGACGCCATTGCGCACGGCTCAGCGGCGCCTCGAAGCCCGACTGCCCTTCGATGTAGGGGAACAGCGTGAACTGCAGGCCCCAGCGCTGCACCGATGCGCCGCCGGTCAATGCCGGCCACGGCGCAACAATCTCTTCGATGCCCAAGGTGCCACGCAGCCAATGCAGGCTGTCCCACACCGCGGGTGCCACCTGGAAGTTGCGGCACTTCAACCACCAATGGTCGTGGCGGGCATCGATGCGGAACACGCACGCATTGGCGTCGGCGCCCACCGGACGCGGCACCACCGCGATCGCGTTGATGTCGTAGGACTGCTGCAGGACTTCAACGATCTGCTGCGCCGAAGCGAATGACATGGATGCAGGCGTGCTTTGGTGACGACACCTACTATCGCAGATGGCCTTGCATCCGCACAGGCAAACTGGTCACAACATCGCTCTCCTGCGACAAAAGAACTAGCCGGCGATGCGTCGCATGACCGCTTCCAACGGACCGCGCGCGAACTGCCACGACCACAACCAGGCCGCCGCGGTCGCCAGCATCACGAACAACAACGCGGCCACCAGCACCCACGACAGGCTGGCACTGCCATCAAGCAGTCCAAGCGATTCCAGCACGCCCATGCCGATCAGGATGTGCGCCACGTACAGGCTCAGCGTCATCCGTCCGGCCGCGGTGAACGGTTCCAGCCAATCGCCAGGATGCAGCCGCACCAGCCACAGGCATGCCGCGATCAGTGCACATGCCGCGCCTGCGCCGGTCAGCAGATAGGCCGGACCGGGCGGCATCGGCTGCGTCGCCAGCCACACCTGCCACACCGTGCCGTGGCCCCACTGCTGCAACACTTGGCCGGCCCCCATCAGCAGCAGGCCGAGCAGCAGCAAGGCACGCTGCACCCGGGGTTGCGACAGCGGCAGCCGCGCCAGCAGCATGCCCAGCAGGAAAAAGCACAGCCACGGCAACACCGGATGGAAGCCATTGAACAGCAGGTTGCGCATCGCACCCGGCCAGTGCCACAGCCCCTCGTAAGCCAGCGTCTGCCAGTTCCAGCCCTGGCTGTAGTCCCAGCGCAGCAGGGCCCAGAACGCGACCATCGCCAGAGCCACCATGCTGCCCAGCAGAACACGGGGCGACGCGCGCAGCCACAGCACCGCCAGCGCGAAGTACACCGCGTAGTAATGCAGGATATCGGCAGGAAACACGGTCAGGTTGAGCAGGCCGAGCACGGCCAGGAACACGGCCCGCCGCCAGGTCTGCACGCTTGCCTGCCACCACGCCAGTCGCTGTGTGGCCAGCATCAGGCCCACCCCGGCCAGCGTCACGAAGGTCGCCGAAGCCTTGCCTTCCAGCAGGTGGAAGAATCCAGCAAGCCAGCCGCCGCCGTCGGTCTCGGCGGCCATCGCCAGGCGGAAGTTGACCAGCACCATGCCGGCCAGGGCGAGGTAGCGCGCCAGGTCTAGCCCATGCAGCCGCCGATCGTCAGTGCTCACGCACGCGCCCCAAGCAGAGCTGCCAGCAGAGCGGGATCAAGCACGTCGGTATCGGCATCGCTCGCCTCACCCAATCCCTGTCGCAGCGCAGCGCTCTCGATCGCATCCAGCAGCACCTGCGCCTGCAGCGCGGGCGCCAGCACGGGCCGGCGGCGCTCACGACGTGCGACCTCCTGCAAAGCCTCGGCAAGACCACGCTGCAACTGCGCGCGGTTGCCAGCGAATGCCGTGGCCACCGCCGGATTACGCGCGCTCTCGGCCAGCACTTCCACGCTCAACAGCGCCCATTCCGGCTGCCGGCACAGGATGTGGAAGTCCCGCAGGAACCCCTGCACCTGCGCACGTTCGCCATTGCATCCCGCCAACCGCTGCAGCAACGGCTGCAGTTCGTCCTGTTCGGCCTCGGCCGTCGCCAGGATCAGCGCCTCCTTGCCGGGAAAGTGGTTGTAGAGATTGCCCAGGCTGACCCCGGCCGCCTGCGCGATGTCGCGCATGCTGGTCTGGTGGAAGCCCTTGGACAGAAAGCACTGCAGGGCCGCCTGCAGGATCTGCGAAGCGCGTTGCTCATTGCGGTCGGTGCGGTTCATGCGGCAAACAATGAACGAACGTTCGTCCATTTGAAAGCCGAATCCAAGCCGTCGGCCAGTCACCATTCAGGCCGTCGCGCTTGACCTCAACCACTGTTGAGGACCGATCCTGCCGCGCCCTGCTGTAACTGCGGACCCTGCATGCACCTAGAAGAACTCGTCCAGCAGGCGGTAGAACGCGAGTCGGCGTTCATCGGCACCGATGCCATAGCGGGCCAGCAAGGGTGCAACCCAGCGGGTGTCGTCATAGTTGTGGACCAGGCTGCGTGCGGCCAACGCCAGGTCCTGGCAGCGATCAGCCACACCCAGCCGGCCACAATCGATGAAACCGCTGAAGCGGCCGTCGACCGCCATCAGATTCGGCAGGCATGCATCGCCGTGCGCTACCACCAGATCTTCATCCGCCGGACACGTTGCGATCAGCTCGGCATGCACCTGCTCGGCGCTCTGGCCCAGGCGCTCATCGTCGAAATCATCCGCATCGATCAACCCTGCGGCAACGCGCGCAGCGACCTCCGGCAAGCGCGATGCAAGGCGATGATCGAACGGACAACCGGCAACCGGCAGCGCATGCAGGGCGCGCAGCGCGTCAGCCAGCAGCACGACGACCTCGGCGGGCGCCAGCGTCGGCGACGATGCCAGGTCATGGCCGGGCAACGCGCTCATCAGCAGCCAACGCCGACCGCCCTCCTCCGCCGTATCCAACACCGTAGGCACCGGCTGTCCCTGTGCCCGCAGCCAACGCAGACGCAGGATTTCGCCCTCCAGTTCGCTGAAGGCATCGATCACTTCCGATTTCAGGAACGCATCCGGCAACCCTTGACGTCGCACCCGCGCCACATCGGCGCGCGACACGCCGATGCCCTGCATCTCGATATCTGCATCGCGCAGCGCGCTGCGCCACTGCGACGGCAAGGGCATTACACCGCCATCGCTCGATCCTGCTTCCATCCCCACCGCTCCGGCCCCGGTCACAGCCTGGATTCTCTCCGAATCGGACACCCCACAGCAAAGGACATCGCATGAAATTCATGGTCATCGGCGCCAGCAAAGGTCTTGGCCGCGCCTTCGTGGAAGGCCTCTGCCGGCCCGGCGATACCGTCGTCGGCGTATCGCGCACACGCCCCACGCAGCTGGACTGCAGCGAGGGCGTCGACCTGCACTGGATAGAAGCAGACCTGAGCCAGCCAGCACGGGCCGCCGCCAGCATCGCGGCGCAGGCGCCGCCGGATCTCGATGTGCTCATCCATAACCTTGGCATCTGGGAGGAGACCGCATTCAGTGACGACTACGATTTCCTCAACGAAAGTGACAGCGCGCTGGCGCAGCTGGTGGACGTCAACATCACCGCCACCCTGCTGCTGCTCAAGCAGCTGCTGCCGCGCGTGCTCGGCGGGCGCCGCCCGCAACTGGTGTTGACCGGCTCGACCTCGGCGCTGCCGCGCAGTGGCCGCCCCGAGGTGGCCTTCGGCGCGTCCAAGTTCGCGCTCAACGGGATTGCCGATGCCCTGCGCGAAGGCTTCCGCCAGCAGCGGCTGGCCGTGACGACGCTGCAGCTGGGCTACCTCAATACCGAAGATGCACTGTCGGTGCCGCTGCAGCAGGCGGCCGCACGCGGCAATGGCGAGTACGTGCCGGTGCACGACGTGGTGTCGATGGTGCGCGCCCTGCTGCAGCTGTCACCGTCCAGCTTCGTGCGCGAGCTGGTGCTGCCCGCCATCGCCGATCCGCGTTACTAGACCAGCGCTCAGCACACACTGGCAGCCCCGGTTTGGCCGTACACGCGGCCGTGGTTTACTCTGCGTCTACTGGCAGTTGGCCGCACACAGGACCGGCTATGGCTATCGATGCGCTATCGAGGCTCTCGACCCGGGTTCTGGACAGCGCCCTGCCCAGCCTGCCGCTGTACTTGCTGCAGGCCACTGCGGTGATCGGCATGATCGGCGTGTTCCTGATCGCCACCCGCCGCGGCGGCCATGCCATGGAAGGACGCCGCGTCTACATCGGCGCGATCCTCGGCCTGATCTACTTGTTCAATTCATGGTTCGTGGCCGGCTACGCGCAGGGCGTGGTCAAGCTCAACCTCGGCATCGACATCCTGCTGATCAGCGGTCTGCTGGGCGGCTGGCGCGGCGGCGTGACCTGCCTGCTGGCCAGCCTGCTGGCGCGCTACCAGTTCTCCGGCACGCAGTATTTCCTGCCCGCCAGCCTGGAAGCGGCGCTGCAGGTGCTGGCAGGCATCTGGCTGCGCGGGCGGATATACCCGCGCATGCTCACCCACTTCTCGCTGCGGTTGATCCTGCAGGCCTGGGCGGTGCGCATCGCGGTGACCTTGATCGGGCTGGTGTTGGGCGTGGCGATCATCGGCAGCGCGCAGCTGCCCCTGCTGGAACTGGCCACCCAGCGCGTGCTGGCCCTGCCGGTGTCACTGCTGGTGCTGGTGGCCGTATTCGCGCTGGTCTACAACGATGCGCAGATCGATGCCCAGCGCCAACGCGAACATGCGTGGATGCGCATCGACCCGGTGAGCGGCCTGCCCAACCTGCGCGCCCTCGACGAGCGTCTGCAGCGTCATTGGCGCAGCAGCGAAGACCGCGGCAACGCGTGCCTGATCGTGACCGAGATGGGCAACCTGCAGGACCTGCTGCTGCGCTATGGCCCGCTCAATGACAGTGGCCTGTGGAACCCGCACAACGCCGAGGCCGTGCGCCGCACCCTGCTGCATGCGCGACCGACCGATGCGATGGAGATCTATCAGTTCGGTGACAGCGCGCTGGCGATCCTGCTGCCGGACGCAAGCCTTGCCGATCTCCGCGCGGATACCGGGCTGCCTGCGCTGGCCGACCGCCTGTCCACGGTGATCGGCGATGACTGGCCGGGCTTCCGCCCGGTGTTCCGCTGCGCGGTGGTCGAGCTGCAGCCGCCCACGCAGGACGACAACTCCATCCCGTTCCGCGCGGTCACCCTGGCCTTGAACGCGATCGAGTCCGGCGTGGTGTTCTTCGATGATCCTATCCAGCGCGACAGCGAAGTGGATGCCCTGATCGAGACCGCGCTGGACCACTGGCTGCAGCACGCCGATGCACCACTTTACTACCAGCCCAAGTTCCGCCTGCAGGACCGCCACCTGGTCGGCGCCGAGGCGCTGCTGCGGATGCGCGATGGCGATGGCCACCTGATTGCACCGATGCGGGTGGTTTCGCTGCTGCGCCGTCGCGGACGCCTGGCCGAACTGGAATGGGCCACGCTGCAGGCGGCCACCGCCTTCCTTGGCCACTGCAGGGATGACGGGCATACGCTGACGATCGCAGTGAACGTGTCCGCCGAATCGCTGCGCCAACCCGGTTTCGGCGCACGCCTGTGCACCTTGCTGGAGCAGCAGCGCATACCCGGCGCGATGCTGCGGCTGGAGATCGTCGAATGGACCGAAATCGTCGAGCGCGACGTCGTCGATGCCAACGTCGTCGTTCTGCTGGCCGCTGGCATGAGCCTGTCACTGGACGACTTCGGCGCCGGCTATTCGACCCTGATCCTGCTGTCGCAGCTGTCGGTGGCCGAGGTCAAGATCGAGCGGGCATTGATCGCCACGCTGTCCGATGCCAAGTCGCAGTCCATCGTCCGCTTCATCGTGGAAGTAGCCCACCGCTGCGGTGCCATCGTCGTTGCCGAAGGCACCGAGACCCCGGCGCAGGAGCAGCTGCTGCGTGCGCTGGGGGTGGATGTGGGCCAGGGTTATCTGTATGCACGGGCCCTGCCACCGGAGCAGTTCCGGCAGCTGGCCTGAGCGGCCTTCAGGCCAGCCGCATCGACAGCTCCACATCGTCGGCGAAGGGCACGGACAGATAGCCTGCATTGCCCGAGCGCATGCGCTGCTGGTAGCGCGGGCTGTCGTCGGCGTTGTCGGCGATCACCACTGCGCCCGGGCGCAGCCGCTCGTGCAGCAGCTCCAGCACATCGTCGTACAGCACCTTGGCACCATCGAGCAGCACCAGGTCGATCGTATCGGGCAGGTCCACCGCCAGGGTCTCCAGTGCGTCGCCCACGCGGATCTCGACCAGATCGTCCAGGCCCGCTTCACGCAGGTGGCCGGCGGCACGGCGCGCCTTCTCCGGTTCGAACTCGGTGGTGATCAGGCGGCCGCCGCCGTTGTCACGCAACGCCGCAGCCAGATGGATGCTGGAGATGCCGAACGACGTCCCGAACTCAACGATGCTGCGCGCGCCACTGCTGCGCGCCAGCAGGTACAGCAGGCGGCCGGTTTCCGGCGACACCGGCAGCCACAGGTCCTTCAGCAGCTCGCCATACAGGCGCCGGTATTCGGTGCGGCTGCCCAGCAGGCGCTGCCGCTCTTCGGGGGAGACGGAGGTCAAGGCCGGGCTGAGCGCGCTGTCGGCTTCGGTGAACAGGCGTACCAGCAGGGGCGCGACCGGGGTTGAGATCAGGGTGGACATGGGCGGGTGTTCCTTGCGATGACGGGGTTAGAATGCGAATGATTCGTCGCAATCAAGAATACGGACGATCCCCGGCTCCGCCTATTCG
The DNA here is from genome assembly GCF_002966815.1 of Stenotrophomonas sp. MYb57. Lineage (NCBI taxonomy): Bacteria > Pseudomonadati > Pseudomonadota > Gammaproteobacteria > Lysobacterales > Lysobacteraceae > Stenotrophomonas > Stenotrophomonas sp. MYb57. The sequence continues at coordinate 2,090,296 of NZ_CP023271.1, read as the reverse complement.
CATTGGAAAAGCCCCATGTCCGAACGTCGTCCGCCGCAGATTTCCTCGAGAAAACAGCCTCGCCAGTCACGATCGAACGACCTGGTCGCGGCCATTCTCGAAGCCGCTGCTCAGGTTCTGAAGCACGAAGGCGCCCCCCGGTTCACCACCGCGCGGGTGGCCGAACGCGCCGGTGTCAGCGTCGGTTCGCTGTACCAGTACTTTCCCAACAAGGCGGCGATCCTGTTCCGCCTGCAGCGCGACGAGTGGCAGCAGACCGGCGCGATGCTGCGCGACATCCTGCAGGACACACGACAACCGCACCTGCAGCGCCTGCGCACGTTGGTGCATGCCTTCATCGTGTCGGAATGCGAAGAAGCGCAGACCCGTGGCGCGTTGAACGATGCCGCGCCGCTGTACCGCGATGCGCCGGAAGCGCAGGAAGCACGCAGCGAGACCGACGAAGCGATGCTCGTGTTCATGGCCGAGCTGCTGCCGCAGGCCTCGGCGGGCACGCGCCAGCTGGCGGTGGATCTGATCGATACCACGCTGGGGGCCACCGGTCGCGAATTTTCCAGTGAACCGCGCACTGCCGCCGAGATGCGCGTCTATGCCGATGCGGTCGCGGATATGTTCTGCGCCTATCTCAGGCAGCTGGGCGCGCACTGACGTGCAGCCGCCGGCTTACACCGCGTAGAAGCCCAGGAACATCGCCACCGCCGACTCGGCCACGCGCGTGCGTTCGGCCTGCACCAGCGGCGCCTGGCCCATCGTCACCTGCGGCCAGAACGCGAAGCTCTTCACCAGGCCCTGCAGCTGATGGCCGGCGAATTCCGGATCGACCTGGCGCAGCCGCCCATCGGCAATCGCCGCACGGATCCATGCGCTGACGCCGCTCTCCTTCTCGCCCATGCGGCAGACGATCGCCTGCGCGCGCTCGGGTGAATGGATGATCTCGGCCATCGCCACCCGCGCCAGATCGATGAAGTTGGCATCACCCAGCAGGTCCAGCTTCTGCCGCAGCAGCTGCAGCAGCTGCACATCCAGCGGCTGGTCGGCGCGGTACGGCAGCTCGACGCTGGCCACGCTGCTCTGCCACAGCTCTTCCAGGATCAGCGCGAACAGTTCTTCCTTGCTCGGGAAGTGGTTGTAGACGGTGCGCTTGGAGACGCCAGCCACCGCCGCGATGCGGTCCATGCTGGTCGCCTCGTAGCCGGCCGAACGGAACTCTTCCACCGCCGCGCGGACGATGGCCTCGCGCTTGCGGTCGGTAAGGCGTTGCGGGGTACGGGGCATGGCGGAACCAGACAGCTGAACGGATGCCACCATTTTACACCCAGCAGTGTACTTTCTGAAATCCGGAAACTACACTGTGCAGTGTACCCTGCGGACGTCACCCATGAAGCGCCTGCTCCTTGTCCTCCTGCTCGGAATCCTCGCCGTGACCGCCTATACCTTCTGCAAATCCTGGTCCCTCCCCGACTTCCCCGATTCGCCGCAGTACCGCGAAGGCAAGTTCCGCAATGCCCTGCCGAAACCGGCAATGGGCCTGCGTGATGGCCTGGAGATCTGGTGGACCTTCCTGTTCAACAAGCCCAAGGGCACCGTGCCCGACCACCCCATCCCGGTGCAGGCGCTGGACCGCACCACCCTGGATGCGGCGCCCGACCGCAGCCTGTTCCGCCTGGGGCATTCGACGATCCTGCTGAAGCTGCGCGGCCAGTACTGGCTGACCGATCCGGTGTTCTCCGAACGCGCCTCACCGGTGCAATGGATGGGCCCGGCGCGCTTCCATGCGCCGCCGATCAGCATCGACGAACTGCCGCCGATCGCCGGCGTCATCCTCTCGCACAACCACTACGACCACCTCGACCACGCGGCGGTAATGAAGCTGGCCGGCAAGACCGCGCGCTTCATCGCACCGCTGGGTGTGGGCGACCAGCTGATTGCCTGGGGCGTGGATGCAGCCAAGGTCGAGCAACTGGACTGGTGGCAGTCCACCGAAGCCGCTGGCCTGCGCCTGACCGCAACCCCCGGCCAGCATTTCTCCGGCCGCGGCCTGGGTGACAGCGATCGCAGCCTGTGGGCGTCGTGGGTGATCCAGGACGGCGACTTCCGCATCTTCTTCAGCGGCGACACCGGCTACTTCGATGGCTTCAAGGCCATCGGCGAGAAGTACGGCCCGTTCGACCTGACGATGATCGAAACCGGTGCCTACGATCAACGCTGGGCGTTCGTGCACATGCAGCCCGAACAGACCCTGCAGGCGCACCTGGACCTGCGTGGCAAGTGGTTGCTGCCGATCCACAACGGCACCTTCGACCTGGCCCTGCACGAGTGGCAGCAACCATTCGAACGCATCAGCGCATTGGCTGCCGCAAAGAACGTGCCGGTGGCCACGCCGATGATGGGCGAGGCACTGGACATGCAATCACCGACCGCTGGTACGCGCTGGTGGGAGCGTGTGCAACTGTAACAGCCTGTCGCGCAGCGACCCTCAGCCGGGATGCTGAACCAGCCGTTCCTGCTCCTTCGCCACATTGATCTGCAGCGCCGCAGCAGCGAGCTCCGCCAGCTCGCTGCTGACCTTCTGGCTGCCGCGCGCCTGCATCCACGAAAGAATATCGGCCAGATGCCAGATCGACGCGCTGCCTTCGTGCACCGGTGCCGGAAACGTCTGCGGGTGCGCGAGCAGCAACTTGCGCATGTTCTGCCGTGACATGCCCAGCAGATCAGCGACATCCGTCAGCCCAACCAGGTCGGGACTGACTTCGATCAGCTCGGCACCGGGTACGGCACGCTGGACGTCTCCCAGCGCGGAGCGCATCGCCTCAGCGGCACTGCTCGCCTCACGACAGAATTCCAGCGCCAGCCTTGCCGGGCTCCCTACGCCCAGCAGTGCATCTCCACATCCCGCATCGAGCAGGTGCCGTTCGAGGACGCCAGGATCACCCGAGGTATCGGGCAGGCGGTATCTCAGGGTGAAGTTGAATTCCGTCTTCAAAGGACCAGCGTCTCCCTGAGTCAGCAAGGGCGGCTACCGCGAGCGCCGCCAGACTGCCGAACCTACAGAATCTCCGTCGCGTTTCCAGAGACGAATGCGCCACTCACAGTTCGAGGTGAACTCCCAACCCTGCCTCACCCTCGGCCAACTCAGGCCGCAGGCTCAGTGCAGGGATCAGATAATCACCACCGTTCTGCCGCCGGTAGGCAATCACCGGATCGCTCGCCAGCCCATCCAGCCGCGCGCCCAGCCCCTCCAGCACGCCAGGCAAGGACGCCTCATCGATACGGCTGCTGCGGTAGATCACATGCGCGGGCAGCACGTCAAAGCCGGGATAGAACAGGATGCCGTGCTGGATCGGGAACAGCACATCGTCGATCGGCCCATTGATGCCGCGCGGACCGTAATGCGACTCCCAACCACCGGTGGTGACCACCAGCATCGCGCGCTTGCCGGACATCGCGCCCTCGCCATAGCGGTCGCCCCAATGCCGGTCGGAATGTTCGCCCACGCCATAGGCAAAACCATAGGCATACACGCGATCCACCCAACCCTTCAGGATGGCCGGCATCGAGAACCACCACAGCGGGAACTGCAGGATGACCGCATCGGCCCAGCGCAGTTTTTCCTGCTCGGCGGCGATGTCGGCACTCTGCCGGCCCGTCCTGAAGGCGTCGCGCGAATCCAGTGACGCGTGGAACGGCACCGAAGGATCCCGCCCGGGATGATCGTCGGCATCGATCTGTGCCTTCCATTGCATGGCATGCAGGTCGGACACCTGCACGGTGTGGCCGGCGCGTTGCAGGTGCTCGACGGTGAAGGCCTTCAGGGTGCCATTGAGCGAGGTGGGTTCGGGGTGGGCGTAGACAAGCAGAACGTTCATGGTGGTACCAAGGAGGGAATGCCGGCCATGTTGGGTGCCGCCACGCTATAGTTGAAATGAATTCCTGCAATCCCCGGCATTGCAATGGACAATACCCTACGTCGCATCGACCTCAACCTGCTGGTAACCCTGCAGGCCTTGCTGGAAGAGCAGAACGTCACCCGCGCGGCCGAACGCCTGCATCTGGCCCAGCCCACGGTCAGCGTGCAGCTGGCGCGCCTGCGCCACCTGTTCGATGATCCGCTGCTGCTGCCGGGGCCACGCGGCATGCGTGCCACCGCACGTGCCGATGCGCTGCGCGAACCATTGGCCGAAGCACTGGCTGCACTGCAGCGTGCGGTCGCACCGGTGCAGGCGTTCGATCCGGCCCAGGCCACGCAGACCTGGCGCATCATGGCGTCGGACTTCGGCGAAACCACGATCGTCCTGCCGGCATTGGCCGACCTGCGCGCGCGCGCACCCGGCACGCGCCTGGCCGTGGTCAGCCTGGCACCGGCGCAGATGGTGGCGCAGAGCGAACGCGGCGAGATCGATCTCGCCCTCCACATCACCTCCGACGCGCCTCCCTCCCTGCACCATCGTCCGCTGTTCCAGGAACGTTACGTACTGGCCGGGCGTCGCGACCATCCACGACTGAGGCGGCGGCCGACGCTCAAGCAGTTCTGCGCGCTGGACCATGTGATCGTGTCACCGGATGGCGGCGGTTTCCATGGCGGCACCGACAGCGCGTTGGCGCATGTAGGCGCGCGTCGCAACGTGGTGCTGTCGGTGCCGCACTTCCTGTTCCTGCGCAGCGTGCTGCTGCGCACGGACCTGGTGGCGATGATGCCCTCGCGCCTGGTCGCGCAGGACCCGGCCTTGAAGGCGGTTGCCGCGCCCATTGATGTGCCCGGGTTCGAGATGGTGATGCTCTGGCACGAACGCGTGCATCGCGATCCGGCACATCGCTGGCTGCGCGAGCGTATCTGTGCGCATTCATGAAACCTCGTGCCAGGACCCGCCCGAGAAATATTGCGACGCGTCATGTAACCGGTTACATCCCTTGCTAGCGTAGGCCCGCCCGTTCCCGGGCCCTGCCGATGTGAGGCCTTCGCAATGACGTTGTGCGCTGACCGCTGGACCGCTCCCTGCCTGCCGAACCGGCGCCTTGCCGCGGCCCTGCTGCTCGGCCTGTCACTGGCCGCCACCGCCACCGCACAGAACCTGCCACCGCGCGCGCAATGGCAGGCCAGCGCGTCGTCGCAGCAGGTTCCGGCGATGGCGATCAGCCACCTGATCGACAACGATCCGAAGACGGTGACCGGCGGCGCGTTCAGTCCCGGCCACTGGTTCCAGGTCGATCTCGGCAAGCCTGCGATGCTGGCCGGTGCACGCCTCACCTGGGATGTCTCCAACCCCGAAGGCTATTCGCTGCAGACCTCGCTCGACGGCAAGCAGTGGCAGAGCGCCTACGTCATGGGCGATTCGCTGGGTGGCATCGAGACCCTGTACTTCGCGCCGCGACAGGCCCGCTACCTGCGTCTGGCCAGCCCGCAGCGCACCTCCGACTGGGGCGTATCCATCTTCGAAATGGAACCGCTCGACACCGCACTCAGCGCACGGGTGACCGGGCTGGACGCCCCCCAGTCCGCTGCGCTGTGGCAGGGCGGCGGCACGGTTGCCATCCCCGCAGGCAAAGGCGGCATCCACACGCTCGACATCACCCTGCCCCGCGCCCAGCCCAGCACCGGGCTGGCGGTGGACTGGGCCAACGTACACGGCGCTGCACGCCTGCAGGCGCAGGACGCACAGGGCCGCTGGCACGAACTGGCGCGCGACGCGCAGGCGGCGACCCGGCAGCAGAGCTGGCTGGCGGCCGACGCGCCACTGGACATCAAGGCACTGCGGCTGACCGTGGAAGGCGATGCCCCCCAGGTCAAACGCATCCGCCTGCTCGGCCCGAAGGCGGTGATGACGCCGATGAAGCGCTACCAGATCGCCGCCAGTGGCGCGCAGCGCGCGTTGTTCCCGGCCTCGCTGCACATGCAGCAGACCTACTGGACCGCGGTCGGCGTGCATGCGGGCCGGCAGAAATCGATCTTCGACGAATACGGCAACATCGAAGCCTACAAGGGCGCACCGCTGGTGCAGCCGATCTGGCGCAGTGCCGATGGACGCGCGACCGGTGCCGCCGAACAACCGGTGCAGCACGCACTGCGCGATGGCTGGAAGCCGATGCCGTCTGCCACGTGGTCACCGCAGCCCGGGCTGGAACTGCGCAGCGAAGCCTTTGCCATCGAGCGCGACGGGCAACCGGTCACCTTCGTGCGCCATCGCCTGCGCAACACCGGCAGCGCGGCCATCGAAGGCACGCTGACCCTCGCAGTGCGACCGATGCAGATGAACCCGCCGTGGCAGAACGGCGGCCTGTCGCCGATCCGCCAGGTGGCCGTCGAAGGCAACAGCGTGCGCGTCAATGGCCGCACGCTGTTGCAGTCACTCAGCGCGGTGGATGCCGCTGGCACCGCCCCCTTCGGCAACGAAGGTGACACCGAGATCACCACGGCCATCGCCAGCGGACAACTGCCTGCCGCTCAGCAGTCCAGCGATGCCGCAGGCCTGGCAGCGGCGGCGTTGAGCTACCGCGTCACCCTGGCCCCCGGTGCCAGCGACGCGGTGGTGGTGGCCTTCCCGCTCGGTACCGCCACCGCCGATGCCAATGGCGTGCTGCCGGAAGCACCGGCCCTCAACCTCGCCTCGCTGCCGCGCGACGGCGACAAGGCGTTCGACACGCTGGCCAGCCGCGCCTCCGCCGATTGGCAGGCGCGGCTGGGCCAGGTCGGCCTGCGCCTGCCCGACCCTTCGCTGGTGGACATGCTGCGCGCACAGGCCGCCTACATGCTGATCAACCAGACCGGCCCGGCCATGCAGCCCGGTCCGCGCAACTACAACCGCTCCTTCATCCGCGATGGCATGGCCACCTCGGCCGTGCTGCTGCGCATGGGCGAAGCGAAAGTGGCACGCGACTACCTGGCCTGGTACAGCGAACACGGCGTGCACGGCAATGGCCTGGTGTCGCCCATCCTCAACGACGATGGCAGCGTCAATACCGGCTTCGGCTCGGACATCGAGTACGACAGCCAGGGGCAGTACGTCACCCTCGTTGCCGACGTCGCCCGGCTCGATGGCGGGCCGGAAAGCGTGCGTGCCTACCTGCCCAAGGTGAAGGCCGCGCTGCGCTTCCTGCAGGAACTGCGCGAACGCACGCTGGTGCCGGGCTACATGGCCGACCAGCCATCGCCGGAGCGCTTCGCCGGCATCCTTGCGCCGTCGATCAGCCACGAGGGCTATCCCTCACCCACCCACAGCTACTGGGACGACTACTGGGGCCTGAAGGGCTGGCATGACGGCGCGTGGTTGGCCGAATCGCTGGGCGACCACGAAACCGCCACGTGGGCGCGCGAACAGTACAAGGCGCTGTATGACGCACTGCACGCCTCGATCCGCGCGACGATGGCGTGGAAGGGCATCGACTTCATTCCGTCATCGGCCGACCTCGGCGATGGCGACCCGACCGGTGTATCGATCGCGCTGGATCCCACCGGTGCGCAGAGCGTGCTGCCGGCCGAGGCCCTGCGCACCACCTTCTCCCGCTACCTGGACGATGTGCGCAAGCGCAACCAGCCCGGTGCGCTGTATGCCTACACGCCGTATGAAATCCGCAACGTGCTGAGCTACGTGCACCTGGGGCAGCCCGAAGCGGCCGACGAGCTGCTGCAGGGCCTGCTGCACGATCGCAGGCCGCTGGAATGGCAGGTGCTGGCCGAGGTCGTGCACTCGCGGTTGCGCTTCCCGCGCTATCTGGGCGACATGCCGCACACCTGGATCGGCGCCGAATACGGCCGCACCTTGTTCGGGATGCTGATGCGCGAGGATGACGATGCGTTGTCGCTGCTGCCGGGTACGCCCCCTTCGTGGGTCGCTGGCGAGGGCCTGGCCGTGGAACGCTTGCCCACTGCCTATGGCACCCTGCAGATGCAGGCGCGGCAGCGCAACGGCAACCTGACCGTGTCGCTCGGCAAGGGGCTGCGCAAGGGCACGCCGGTACGCGTATGGTGGCCCAGCCGTACCCTGCCCAAGGACGTGCGCGTGGATGGGCGATCGGTACGGAACTTCGACAAGGATGGCGTGCTGCTCGATGGCCCGTTCCGCATCCTGGAGGCACGTTGGCAGTAATGCCGATGCAGGAACCGAAGTGATCGAACTTCTACTCGATGGCAGCCCTGTCGCCGCCGCTACCGACGATCAGCTGGCCAGCGCACTGGCGCTGGCCGCATCCATGCCCCAGTTCGAACTATGGGCATCGGTGCCCGACGGTCCATCGCTGTGCATGCTGCGCAATGCCGAGCATGCATGGCTGATGTACCTGCGCGAGCCCGGCGACGGCGGCTTCCACTCCTGCGGAAACGAACACCGCGCCGGCAACGCTTATTTCCGGCTCGACAATGGCCAGGTGGATGGCTATCCCCTGGCGTGGTGCATCGGCATCGAGGCGTGCTTCGCCGCGATCAGTTTCTTTCACGGCAATGGAGGCGCCCGCCTGGAACACATCGATTGGCAGCCCTGACCCCGGTAGAGGCCGACCTTGGTCGGCAGCCCTGCCTCGCATTCCGGTGGGTGCCAACCGTTGGTTGGCACGCCCTCCGGTAGATGCCGACCTTGGTCGGCAAGCCTTCCGTCGAGCAAGCTCGACGCCTACCAAGCAGCATCGCTAGAACCCTGGCAACCCCGGCGGATTGGTCTGCGACTGCGGCACCGCTTCTTCGGCCACATTCCAGCGCGCCAGCACCTTCGCGTAGGTACCGCTGCTGATCTGGGTGTTCAATGCCTGGGTCACCGCATCGGCCAGGCCACTGCCCTTGCGGGTGGTCACCGAAATCGCCGCTGCGTCCGGCCGGCCACCCGGGAACAGGCCGACCCGGCGCACCTTGCCATCGCGCGCCGAATAGGCGCCGGTGGCATTCGGCTCGAACGACACGTCGGCGCGGCCGGTGATCACTGCCAACCGCCCGATCACCGCATCATCGAAGTACTGGTACTCCACCGGTTTCAGGCCTGCGGCGATGTTCTGCTTGTCCCATTGGCGCAGGATCTGGTCCTGGTTGGTGCTGGCCCCCACCACCACTTTCAGCCCCGCAATGTCGGCCGGTGTGGCGATCTTCTGGATCGGGCCATCGGCGCGGGTGTAGATGCCCAGCAGGTCGAAACGATAGCTGGAGAAATCGAACTTCTTCTTGCGTTCTTCAGTGACCGTCACGTTCGACAGCACCGCATCGTACTTGCCCGATTCCAGCCCCAGTGGCCAGTCGGCCCAGGCCACCGGCACCACCACCAGCTTCAGGCCCAGGCCATCGGCGATCAACCGTGCGATGTCCGGCTCCACGCCCACCACTTCCTTGCTGTCGGCACCGTAGTCGGCCAACGGCAGCTGGCCGGGATGGGTGGCGATGGTGAACGCGCCGGGGGTGACGAAGCGATAGCCGGCCGGAATCAGCGCCTGCGCCTTCGGATCGGGCGTGCCCTTCAGTATCTGCGCGTTGCTGGCGGCCAGCGAGGTCGCCGCAACGGGCACGCCGTCGGGGCCCTGGCGCACGCGCGAATAGACGATGCCGGCAATGCCGATGACCAGCACACCGACGATCAACAGGGTGCTACGGGCGGGACGTCGCTGCGATGCTGGGCTCATGGCGGTTCTCGAAAAAGGGTTACAGGGTCTTGGCCAGGAAATCGGCGGTGCGTTGCTGGCGCGGGTGTTCAAACAGCGCGTCCGGCGTGCCCTGCTCGATCACCCGGCCCTGGTCCATCATCACCACGTGGTCGGCCACGCGGCGGGCGAAGCCCAGTTCGTGGGTGACGATCACCAGCGTGGTGCCGGAACTGGCCAGTTCCTCGATCACGCTCAGCACCTCCGACACCAGCTCCGGGTCCAATGCGGAGGTCGGCTCGTCGAACAGCAGTACCTTCGGCTGCAGGGCCAGCGCGCGGGCGATGGCCACACGCTGCTGCTGGCCTCCAGACAGCTGGCGCGGGAAAGCATCGGCCTTGTCGGCCAGCCCCACCCGCTCCAGCAGGGTGCGTGCCTGCTGCTCGGCCTGGGCGCGCGAAATGCCGCGCACCGCGATCGGTGCTTCGATGATGTTCTCCAGTGCGGTCATGTGCGGGAACAGGTTGAAGCCCTGGAACACCATGCCGACTTCCGCGCGGCGACGGCGGATCTCGCCTTCCGGCAGCTCGTACAGGGTGTCGCCGTCGCGGCGGTAACCGATCAGCTGACCGCCCACGGTGACGAAGCCGCTGTCAGCACGCTCCAGGTGATTGATCAGCCGCAGCAGCGTGGACTTGCCCGCACCGGACGGACCAATCAGCACGGTCACGCTGCCGGCCCTCAGTTCCAGATGCACGTCATCAAGCACCGTCTGCTCGCCGAAGGCCTTGCCCACCCCCTGCAGGGACACAGCCGCGCCCGTTCCGGCCTCGATCGGCACGGCAAATGCCGCGCGGCTGGGCACGCGTGCAGCGGTCGCCGCCGCCCGCGGCGCTGCAGACGATACCCGCGACACGTTGCGCTCATGCTGCAGCTGGCCGCGGGCAAAGCGCTGCTCCACCCGCCGTTGCAGCAGCGACAGCACCGTCAGGATCACAAGGTACCAGACCGTGGCCACCATCAGCAGCGGCACCACCTCCAGGTTGCGCCGGTAGATCACCTGCACGGTGTAGAACAGCTCCGGCAACGCCAGCACGTAGACCACCGAGGTGCTCTTGGCCAGGCCGATCACATCATTGAACGCTGCGGGCAGGATCGAACGCATCGCCTGCGGCAGGATGATGCGGCGCACCTGGCGCCCACGCGGCAGGCCCAACGCTGCGGCCGCCTCGTACTGGCCGTGGTCGACCGACAGGATGCCACCACGGATCACCTCGGCCGAGAACGCCGCCTGGTTCAAGGTGAGGCCGAGCACGGCGGCAGTGAACACGCCGATCAGCTGCGTGGTCGGGTACGAGAACAGGCTGATGCCGGTGAAGGGAACGCCCAGTTCGATGGTGCTGTACAGGTAACCCAGGTTGTTCAGCAGCAGCAACAGCACCAGCAGCGGAATCGAACGGAACAGCCACACGTACCCCCACGACACCGCCGACAACAGCGGTGAACCGGAGACGCGGGCCAAGGCCAGCAAGGTGCCCAGCGCGAAGCCGAGGCCGGTACCGAGTGCGGTCAGCAGCAGCGTTCGCCCCAAGCCTTCCAGTACCGGCCGGGCAAAGAACCACTCGGCGAACGTGCCCCAGCCCCAGCGCGGATTGCCCAGCACCGACTGCAGGCCGATCAGGATCAGCGCGAGTGCCAACACCGTGCCGATCACCTGCAACGGATGCCGCGCCGGCACGATCTTCAGCGCCGTGGCCGGCTGGCGGACAATGCCCTCGATGGCAGCGGAAGGCGTACTCATGCCGCCGCTCCATGCAGTGCGAGGGTAGCTGCGTCGCCCACCTGTGGCTGTGGCACCAGGTGTTTCTCGAACGGCAGATGCGCGATGGTTTCCGGGTCCGCATCCAGATCGAACAACGCGGTGTAGCCGTGGCTGAGGTACAGGCCGACCGCCTCGGGCTGGCGGAAGCCGGTGGTCAGGAACACACGCCGATAGCCCTGCCGTGCAGCCTGGTCTTCCAGTTCCTGCAGCACGCGCCGGGCGATGCCCTGCCGACGCAGGCCAGGCAGCGTCCAGATGCGTTTGAACTCAGCGGTGTCCGCATCGCGATGCGGCATGAACGCGCCACCGGAAATCGCCACGCCGTCGCGCAGCAGCAGCACGAACGCACCGACCGGGGCAGCGAAGGCTTCGGCCGGATAGCGCTGCAGTTCCTCGCGCGCACTGCCACCGATACGCCGGCGCACGTCCGCATAGCGGTGGTCGTACTCCTGCTCCAGGCCGTCGAACAACGGACGCGCCAGCGGGTCGTCCACCGAGGTGTACAGGAACCGATCGTTGTCGTACCGCACGCTCATGCCACGTCCTCCACCAGATAGTGCTCGGCCAGACGCGCCCACAGGCTGGCCGCCGGGGCGATGGCCGCGTCGTTGAACACATAGCGCGGGCTGTGCAGCGGCGCGCTGTCGCCGTTGCCGACGAACACGAAGCTGCCCGGCCGTGCCTGCAGCAGGAAGGCGAAGTCCTCGCTGGCGGTACGCGGTGCGAAGGCCTCCACCACCTGCCGCGCACCGAACCCCTGTACCGCCACCTCGCGGATGTAGGCCGTCTGCTCGGGGTGGTTGATCACGCTGGGGAAGCCACGCGGGAATTCGATCTCGGCACGCGCACCGAAGGCAGCGGCGGTCTGCTCGGCAATGTCGGTGACCCGCCGGCGCAGCGTATCGCGCACCTCCGGCAGGTAGGCGCGCACGGTCAGCTTCAGCTCCACCACATCGGGGATGACATTGGCGGCCTGCCCACCGTGGATCGAGCCGACGGTGACCACGCCCATCTGCCGCGGATCGACATTGCGCGACACCACGCTCTGCAGCGCGGTAATGATGTGCGCGGCAGCCAGGATCGGATCGACGCTGCCCTGCGGCTCGGCGCCGTGGCCGCCCTTGCCGATCACCCGCAGACGCGCCCAGTCCACCGAGGCCATCGCCGGTCCGTCGACGAAGCCGAAGTGCCCCACCGGCACGCCCGGCCAGTTGTGCAGGCCATAGATGGCATCGACCGGGAAGCGTTCGAACAGGCCATCGGCGATCATCTTCGAAGCACCCGAGCCGGTTTCTTCGGCCGGCTGGAACACCAGCTGCAAGGTGCCATCGAAATGCCCGTGGTGCGCAAGGTAGTGGGCAGCCGAGAGCAGGATGGCGGTGTGGCCATCGTGGCCGCAGGCGTGCATCAGGCCTTCGCGCTGGCTGGCATAGGCCAGCCCGGATTCTTCATGGATCGGCAGCGCATCGATGTCGGCGCGCAGACCCAACCGGCGACTGCCCTGCCCACGCTGCAGCGTACCGACCACGCCGGTGCCACCGATGCCGTTGCTGACCGCATAGCCCCATTGCTGCAGCAGCTCGGCCACGCGGGCGCTGGTGCGGTGTTCTTCGAAGGCCAGTTCCGGGTGCTGGTGCAGGTCGTGGCGGATCGCGATGGCCTGGTCGGCACGTGCCGCGATTTCGGGCAGCACGCCAGTCGTTGGGGAACTCCGCCGGGCATGGCCCGGCGCTACCGCGTTTTCTCCGCTCATCGCCTTATCCCACCTTCCGCGCCGGCTCGGCGTCGGTGCTGTAACGGCTTGCCTTGCGTGGCAGGCCCAGGTGGTCGCGTAGGGTCTGTCCTTCCAGCGCACTGCGGTGGTAACCGCGTGCTTCCAGCAGGGGCAGCACCAGCGTTACGAAATCATCCAGGCCTTCGCGCTGCGCGGCGAAGCCGAGAATGAAACCATCGCTGGCGCCGGCGTCGAACCAGCGGATCAGTTCGTCGGCCACATGTTCCGGCGTGCCGATGAAGTTCGGCCGCGGGCTCACCGCCTGCAGTGCCACCTGGCGCAGGCTCAGGCCCTGCTCGCGCGCATCCTGCTTGATGCGGTCGGTGGTGGAGCGGAAGGAGTTGGCGCCGATGTCGCCCAGCTCCGGGAACGGCGCATCCGGGTCGTACTGGCTGAAATCATGGTGGTCGAAGAAACGGCCGAGATACGCCAGGGCATCGTCCAGCCCGGCCAGCGCGGCAATCGCCTGGTACTTGGCCTCGGCTTCTTCCCCCGTACGGCCAACGATCGGGCCGATGCCCGGGAAGATCTTGATGTCACCAGCGCTGCGGCCATGGGCGATCGCCGAGTTCTTCACCTTCTGGGTGAACGTACGGGTCTCCTCCAGCGACGGCGCGTGGGTGAATACTGCATCGGCGTACTTGCCGGCCAGCGCAATGCCATCGTCGGACGATCCGGCCTGGAAGATCACCGGCTGCCCCTGCGGCGAGCGCTGGATGTTGAGCGGGCCTTCCACCTGGAAGAAGCGGCCCTTGTGGTCGAGGCGGCGGAACTTCTCCGGCGCGAAGAACGTGCCGCTGTCGCGGTCACGCACGAACGCATCGTCATCCCACGAATCCCACAGCCCCTGCACCACCTCCAGGTACTCATCAGCAATCTGGTAGCGCAGCGCGTGTTCCGGATGCGGACGCCCGTAATTTCGTCCCGAGCCTTCCAGCGGCGAGGTCACCACGTTCCACCCTGCACGGCCACCGCTGAGCAGATCCAGCGAGGCGAACTGGCGCGCCACGGTGAACGGATCGCTGTACGAGGTGGAGAGCGTGCCGGCCAGGCCGATCTTCTTCGTCGCCGTCGCCAGCGCCGACAGCAGCGAGATCGGCTCGAAGCGGTTGAGGAAATGCGGGATCGACTTCTCGTTGATGTACAGCCCGTCGGCAACGAAGCCGAAGGCAATGCCGTTGTCCTCGGCGGTACGCGCGATGTCGATGTAGTAGCCCAGGTTGACGCTGGCATCGGGCACGTTGGACGGGTGCTTCCACGCATGCATGTGGCTGCCGGGGCCCTGCAGCATGATGCCGAAGGGGATGGGACGCGGGGTCGTGCTCATGGGGTGGCTCCAGCAGTCAGGCCACCGCCGCGCGGGGCGCGGGCGACAGCAGTTCAAGGGACGTCAGGCGTGCGTCGAGGTCGGCCACCGGCGCGTCGAGGATGAATTCACCGACGCCGAAGCGGCGGTGCAGCGCATCCAGCTCGCTGCGTACATGCTGTGCATCGCCAGAGAGCACGCTGGGGCGTGTTTCTTCGATGCGGAAATCAGCAACCCCTACCTGCCGTGCGTACTCGGCAGCGGCCTCGGGGCTGGGCAGGTTCACCGTCTGCCCTGGGCCCAGGTGCAGCTTGTAGACCCGCAACGCGCCAACGTGGCGGGCGGCGGCCTCGCTGGTGGGCGCGGCGAAGGCCACCGTTGCCAGCAACGGGGCGTGCGCGGACACCGCGCGATAGGCCTCGAAGGCGGCCTCGATGTGCTTCGGGTCGCCATCGAAGTGCGCGGCGTAGACGAAGCGCCAGCCAAGCTCTGCGGCCTGCCGCGCACTCTGTGGACTCGCGCCCAGCAGGAAGCGCTCCGGTGGCGTCTGCGGAATCGGCCGCGCCTGTGCGTCTGCCTGCGCATCGGACAGATAGCCTTCCAGGTCGCGCAGCTGCTGGTCGAAATCGGCGAACGGCGGGCGCCCCGCGGCCAGTGCGGCAGTCGATGCCGGCAGACCACCCGGCGCCTTGCCTACGCCCAGATCCACGCGCCCGGGCGCAAGGGCGGCCAGCAGATTGAAATTCTCGGCCACCTTGTAGGGGGCGTAGTGGCGCAGCATCACCCCGCCACTGCCGATGCGGATGCGCCGGGTCTGCGCCAGCACCCACGCCGCCAGTACTTCCGGTGCCGGGCTGGCCAGCGTCGGCGCGGCATGGTGTTCGGCAAACCAGTAGCGGTGGTAACCCAGTTGCTCGGCGCGCTGCGCCAGTTGCAGGCTGTTGCGCAGCGCCTGTTCGGGCGTGCTGCCGTCGGCCACCGGGCTCTTGTCCAACACGCTGGTGAGGTAGCTCATCGTCACGTCCTCGCTCAGGGATGGGCCACGGGAATGCCGAGCAGGCCATTCAGTGCCGCCAGGATCGGCTCGGCACCGGAGATGTACTGGCGCTGCTGGTACTCACCACTGGCGTGCTCGTTGACCACCCCCTGCGGCAGCACCAGCTTCGGCAGCGACTGGTCCTGCTCACCGATCTCGGCGATCACCTCGCGGCGCGGCCGGCTGAAGCCGATGCGGCGCACATCCAGCTGTGCGTCCAGGCCCTCGATGCTCGACAGCGCACCTTCCAGCAGCAGGCTGTGCCGGCAGAAGAAGCGTTGGCCGGGCAGCTGGCCGTCCTCGAACTCGCGGTCCAGCAGGAACAGGATGGGTTTGTGGGTTGCGTCTACAGCCACGGGATCGTCCTCGTAGGGGCCGGCAATACACTGCCGCTTCGATATCGATGCTAGAGAAGGACGGCCCGATGCCAGCGCCGGAACTCGACAATCCACGGTCGGATCCGGCCATGCAGATGCAGGTTGGCAATAAGCAGACTGCCGGCCGTTATGGGCACGGGCGGCATCACGCCGCTTGCGCAGGTGCGCGCCAGCCCAGCGCCGGCGCGATGTCCTCGATCACCGTGGTGAGGATGCGCCGGTAGTCCTGCTCGGGCAGCTCATAGGGCAGCTCCACCCGCAGCTCGTCCACCTGCTGCAGCAGCGGATCGGCCTGCAACCGCGCGATGATCTGCGCCGTGCTGCCGACCACGTCGGGTGCGAACATCGTGCGTCGCGGCCCTTGCGGGGCCAGGGTGCGCGCATGCCGCTGCGCACTGAAGGCTTCGATCCGCTGCCGCGTGGCCGCATCCACACCCTCGGTGGGCACCAGCACCCGCCCCACCGCCACCCGGCGCAGACTGCCCACCGGCAATGCCGCACGATAGGCCTGCAGGTGCTGCAGCTGGGCGCCAAAGAAGTCATCACTCAGCTCGGCACGGTTGACGTTGCCCAGCAGCAGATGCAGCGCCTGCTCACCCGCCGAACGCGCCGACTGCAGAGAGCCAGCACCGTACCAGACCCGGTCCACCAACCCCGGCGCATGTGGCTGCAGACGCGGGCGATAGCGCGTGGCGGCGTTGCCGACTTCGGCATCGGCGGCGCCCAACGGTTCACCACGCAGCGCTTCCAGCAACCGCGCCACCCGGCGATGGGAAAAGTCGATGCGCGCAGGGTCGCTGTCGTACAGCAAAGGCCCTACCAGCTCCCCGTGCGGCGGCGCGCCAGTACTGACGCCTACCTGCAGCCGGCCACCTGCCAGCGCATCCAGCAATGACAGATCCTCGGCCAGGCGGAACGGTGTTTCGTAGCCCAGCTGGATGACCGCACTGCCCAGTTCGATGCGCGTTGTGTGCTGGCTGGCCGCCGCCAGGAACACCGCTGCCGAGCTGATGCCCGGTTCCAGGTGCCGATGGCGCACCCACGCGCCGTCATAGCCCAGCTGTTCGGCAAACGCGATCAGCGCCAACGTCGCGTCCAGGCCCGCGCGTGGTTGTTCCGGCAGATAGCTTCCCGGCGTGAGGAACGCCAGGTGCCGCAGCTGCACCGCCACGTCCTAGGCGATCCTGCGCAGCGGCGCAGGCAGCGCCGCCGCCAAGGGCGCCACGTGTCCGGCCGCGCGCTCGGCCGCCAGTTGGATGCGTGCCTGCAGTGCAGCGCTGTTGATCCGGTCGCCGTCGAAGTCGGCCGGCGTGGCATACACCCCGATCGGCAACGTATGCGCCTGCAGGAAGCTGAAGAGTGGACGCAGCTGATGGTCGATCACCAGCGCGTGGCGCTCGCTGCCACCGGTAGCCGCCAGCAGCACCGGCGTATCCACCAGCGCGTCCAACCCGATGAAGTCGATCAGGTGCTTGAACAGGCCCGGATAGGACCCGCGATACACCGGCGCGGCCGCCACCAGCAGCTGCGCCGATTCAATCGTAGCCAGCGCGCGCTCCACCTGCGGCTCCACTTCGCTGCGCTGCAGCGCCTGCCCCAGCGAGCGCGCTATCGGCGCCAGCTCGACCAGCTCCACGCTGATGTTGATCCGCTCACGCAGTTCTTCCAGCAGATGCCGCACCAGCAGCAACGTGCGCGACGTCGCCGAACTGGTCGGCGACCCCACCAATGCAACCACCTTCAATACAGAAGACATGACCCCTCCTCGGTAGCGCCGGGCCATGCCCGGCGACGTTTCACATGAACCTCAGAACCGGTAATTGACGCGCCCGTACCAGAACGTCCCGACGTTGCTCAGCACATCACCGCTGTCCCAGGTGGTCTCGATGCTGGCCACATCGGTGGCGCTGCGTGCGTACGCAGGCACCTTGCGGGTGCGCTTGTCGAACACGTTGTTGATGCCCAGCGCCGCGCTCCAACCGGCACCCAGCTCGACGCCACCGGACAGGTTGGTCACCAGCACCGGCGGCTGCTTGTACTCCACGCCGTTGTTCAGGCGCTTGATCGGGCCGTAGTAGGTGAAGTCCACGTTCGAACGCCAGCGCCCGTTCTGCCAACCCAGCCCCGCCACCTGCGTGTACGACGGCGTACGGAAGCGCAGCGCGTACTCGCTCGACTTGGTCAGCAGGTTGATGTTCGGCAGCCCCTGCAACGCCTGCGGAATCGCACTCACTTTCTGGATGGTGGTGCGGCCCACGTTGGCCGCGTAGCTCCAGCGCAGCTTGCCCCACTGCGTTTCCTGGTTGGCTTCCAGGGTCAGCTCCACGCCGCGCGTGCGGGTGTCGCCCACGTTGGTGAAGTAGCTGGCGTAGAACGCATCACCGGGCAGGATGCTGATGCCGGCGGTGCCCAGCAGCGCGTCGATGGTGTTCTTCTGCGCGGCGGTCAGCACGGTGCCACTGTTGTCGGTCACCCGCGCCGGGTCCTGCGCGTTGTAGCCGATCTGGCTGGACTGGCCCAGCTGGCCACGGATGTCGATCTGGTACGCATCTACCGCCAGGTGGAATGCCGGGCTCGGGTCCCAGGTCACGCCGAGGCTGTAGTTGGTGGCCTTCTCCGGCTTCAGCGGCGTAGCGCCCAGCGCCACTGCTGCCGGCGAAGCGACCTGCGCCACCAGCGTGGTACCGCACGGGCAGCTGCCGGTGGCTTGGTAGAACTGCGCGCCCAGGCTCGGCGCGTGGAAGCCATTGCTGACCGTGGCACGTACGCCCAGCGCATCGGTGAAGTCGAAGCGCGTGGTCAACCGACCGGTCGACACCGTGCCGAAGTCCGAGTGGTCTTCCCAGCGCGCGGCGGCGTCCAGGTACCAGCGCGACGTGATGTTGGTCGCTGCACCGGCGTACACCGCCTTGCTGTTGCGGGTGGCCTTCACCGCATCGGCGGTGGAATAGCCGACGAAGGCAGCCGCACCAAAACCGGTGTACGACTCCCACTGCCCTGCCCCGCGTTCGTATTGTTCGTGCTGGTACTCGGCACCGGCACTCACTTCCAGTGGCGATGCGAAGGCCGCCACCTCGAAGCCGCGACGCAGATCAAGGTTGGCGATGCCCTGCTGGTAATCCAGCTTGCCGTCATAGAAGTCGGTCGGCGAGCCGGGGTACGGCAGCGAGTAGTTCACCGAATTGCGGGTGTAGGTGCGCACCGTGTTGCGGTTGCCGGTCAGGCTGAAGTCGTAGTCCCACCCCGCAACCTGGCCCTTCACCCCAGCCGTGCCGGTGTACTGCTTCTCCTTGGTTTCCAGCACCGGCAGGAAGCCATCGGGAAACACGCTCAGCACGCCCGGCGCCTTGTAGGTGGTGAAGATCGTTGCCGGCAGGCGGAAGTTCTGGATCGCCTGCGCGGTGCGGTCGCTGGCGGTCGCATTGGCGTAGAACTGGGCGTTCTCGCCCAGCCCATGACCCACGTTCACCGCGAAGGCCTTCAGCGCATACGACGGCGAGCTGAGGATGATGTTTGCCTCGGCATCGCGCCCGGCCTCGGCCGGGTTCGGCGTCGCTCCAGCCGGCAAGCGGTTGTTTGGACGCAGCGCCACCAGGTTGCCGTTGCCATCCACGGCGGGATAACTCAGGTAGCCGTCGATGTAGCGTCGCGTGCGGATCGCATGGTGCTGGCGCGTGCTCTCGCCTGACAGGTTGATGAAGCCATCCTCGCCCCACGGCAGGCCGATGTTGGCGCGCACGCTGGTGCGGCTGCCATCGCCATCGGTGCTCTGCCCGCTCTCCACCGACACATCGCCACCGTGCGCCTGCGATTTCAGGATCACGTTGATCACTCCGGTGATCGCGTCCGAACCATAGATGGCCGAAGCACCATCACGCAGCACCTCCACATGGTCGATGGCCGACACCGGAATCAGCGCCAGATCGGCCCAGGCATGGCCGGGGTAGCCGCCACCATTGGCGCCACTGACATACGCGCTGGCGTTGCGGCGCTTGCCGTTCACCAGCACCAGCGTGTAACCCGGCGACAGGTTGCGCAGCTGGTAACCGCGGATCAGGCTTTCCTGGTCGCTCTGGTAACCGCCGATCTGGCTGAGCGATGGCAGGCTGCGCTGCAGCGCTTCCAGCAGGTTGGCCTGGCCGGTCGCGGCCAGGTCCTCGGCGGAGATCACGTCGATCGGTGTCGAGCTGTTCTTCACCGTGCGCGTGCTGGTGCGTGAACCGGTCACCACCACCGCATCCAGCGTGGACGCGGCAAGGTTCGCAGAAGTGGCAGTAGTCGCCGACGGTGCATCGGCCTCAGCCGCATACGCCGGGGCAGCGGCAAGAGTGGCGGAAATCAGCAGGGAGAGCGTGGACAGCGCAGGAATGTGGGCAGCAGGCATGGGGGCTCGTGGGGGTGGGCCGGAGACACGCCTCCATTCAAGAGCCCACGCCCAACACGTAACAGCGGATATCGCGTCATGTGACCGTCACATCGCGCCAGCCACATGACCGCTGGTAATGACCTTACGCAGCCTGCACACACCGGGTCGGATCCCTTTCCAAAGGAAAGGGCTCTGACCCCATACACGCGAATCCGCAGGGTCAGAGCCCTTCCTGCGGAAAGGATCTGACCCCGGCCTCCATATACCCTGCTGGCATCACCTCATGCCCGCGCACCACTCAGCGGCACGTGCCTGCGTCGGTAGCATCAAGCCATGCCCACCCTGTCTGCCGATCCGACCGCGCCCACCGTCGCCATCGTGGCCTGCCACGGCCAGGGCCTGTTCGAATTCGGCTGCGCGGTCGGCCTGTTCGCACCCATCCGCCCTGAACTGGGCGTGGCCTGGTACCGCACCCAGCTCTGCGCTGGCGAGCCCGGTGCACTGCGCATGCTCGGCAGTGCGCAGGTGCAGCTGCCCTACGATCTGAGCGCCGTCGACGACGCCGACATCATCGTCATTCCCGGTTGGCGCGAACCCAGCGAGCGCCCACCGCAGGCGTTGCTTGATGCCCTCACCCGCGCCCATGCGCGCGGCGCACGCATCACGTCCATCTGCTCCGGTGCATTCGTGCTCGCCTGGGCCGGTTTGCTCGATGGTCGCCAAGCCACCACCCACTGGCGCCTCACCGAAGCGCTGGCGCGCGAGTTCCCGCGCATCCACGTGCGCGACGATGTGCTGTACGTGGACGCCGGCAGCATCATCACCTCGGCCGGCTCGGCCACCGGCATGGACATGATGCTGCACATGGTGCGCAAGGATTACGGTGCGCGCGTGGCCAATCTGGTGGCCGAACGGCTGGTGCTGGCACCCTGGCGCGATGCCGAACGCAGCCAGCGGGTCAGCCGCGCAATCCCGCTGGGCGAGCCCACGCGGCTGGCGAAACTGATGGAATGGATGCGCCGCAACCTGCGCGAGCCGCATTCGCTGGGCAGCCTGGCCGAACAGGCCGCACTCAGCCAGCGCACCCTGCAGCGGCAGTTCCTGGAAGCCACCGGCCTGTCGCCCATCGATTGGCTCATCCGCGAACGCGTGGCCTACGCACGCGAACTGCTGGAAACCACCGACCGTCCGCTGCAATGGGTGGCCGAACAGGCCGGGTTCGGATCGCAGGAATCGTTCCGCCGGCACTTCCGCGGCATGGTCGACGCCAGCCCCATCGAATACCGCAACCAGCACCGCAGTGGCCTCAGCGCCGACCGGCTGGTGGGTTGCTGAGCGCCGCCCGGTTATTCAGGCCACAGACGTACATCGCGTGTGCCGACCGGGAGCATGCCCCTCGGCTTGCAGAACACCAAGTCCCGCCCGACGCAGTTGTCGCGCGTGAAAATAGCGACGCCGCCCTCGCTGCCGAACACCGCATAGTGCGACGTCAACTGGCAGACCAGGGTGTGCTCCGCGTCAGGGTGATGCCGCCAGAACGGACTTTCCGCGTAGTAGGGAAACAAATGGAGCTGCGCGTTGGCATACCCGCGCTGGATGGAATAGTCAGCAAACCCGGAGTGCTCAACCTCCACACTCCGAAGCGCTTCGCCAAGCTGCTTCATCGCAGCCGCTGCGTCCTGCGCTGGCGGCATTCCTTCGAACAATTCCAAGGCCAACTTTAGTCGTTCGCTCTTTCTCATCACCTGATCCGTGGATAAGCAGCTTCCCTGGACAGGATTGTAGAGCGTTGCCGCGATGGGCACAGCGTCTGTTCGACCGCATCAGAGTCGTGTCCGCGCGCGAATCCGCCAGCACTGCGCCACGAATCCGATCGCAAACACCGCCGCGCACCCCAGCAACGTCTGCAGGATCACCGGCGCCAGTGGCGCGGCCGCGATCGGGTGGGCCACCGGCAACCGTGTCAGCGTTTCATTCACACCCGGCACCAACGACAACAGGAAGCTGAAAGACAGCGCGAATGTCGACAGATAGGGCGCCAACCGCCCCAGGAACCGCAGCCGCGTCGCCAGCACTCCGCCGAATGCAATCAGCAGAATCACCACACCAAACGCATGGCCAGGATTGAGGCCCCCGGTGCTGGAGACGGTGAACGAGGTCACCACCGACAGCACCAACCCCAGTAGATAGAGCTTGCCTGCGCGCGTAGCCGGATCAATGGCCCGATGCCGGATGAAACCGTACAGGCCAGCGGCGATGGGAACCAGGCTGATCGCGGTGTGCACGATGCCCAAGGAAGAAAGCGGATGACTCATGGCGACCTCTGCTGGAGTTTTTAACCTACTAGTAGGTAGGCTCAGTGGACAAAAAGAAGGCCCGCTCCACGCAGGCCTTCGTCGAAACATTCAGACCGCCGGCACCAGCCGGGCAATCGACAACCGTGCCAGCGTCGCGAACGTCGCCGCATCACCAAACCCACGCGCGGCCAGCATCGCGCCGTGCACCGAGGCCATGAACGCCTTGGCCTCATCGGCAGGCGTGCCCTGCAGCCTCAGCTGCCCCTGCGCCGCCCCCTTTTCCAGCGTGATCGTCAGCCAGCCGCTCAGATCCTCGAAATGCCCGCGCACTTCCTCGGCAATCTCGTCGGGGATGATCGGCGCTTCGGCCGCCAGCATCGCGCAGATGCAGAACGACGAGGTGCCACCGGCAATGCAGCTGGACCAGTAATCCACGTAGGCGTTGAGCGCCAACAAAGGATCGCCCAGCTGCCGGTCCAGCAGCGCCAGGCCTTCCCGTGCCTCCGCCCGGTACAGCTCCACCACCGTCCGCACCAGATCCGCCTTGCTGGGGAAATGGTGGTGGATGCTGGCCTTGCTGATGTTCACCCGCGCGGACACGTCGGCATAGCTGAAACCGTTGTAGCCTCCGGCTTCCAGCAGCGAACGGGCGTGGGCCAGGATCTCGTGGGCCTTGGGGGACAGTGACTCTTTCATGGGTGCAAACCTACTAGTAGGTAGGCGCCCTGTCAACCGACTCGTCCGCCGGGCATGGCCCGGCGCTACCTGACACGGGCTTCTCTGGTAGCGCCTGGCCATGCCCGGCGAGCCCAGCGGTCAGTGCGAAGACACATACAGCGCATCGGCCGGCGCCGGCGGCAGCGCAAAACTTCGCCGCATGCGCGCCACCTCGGCCGCCGGCGGCAACCCGAACAAGCGCTTGAACTCTCGGTTGAACTGCGACGGGCTGGCGTACCCCACCGCCAACGACGCCGCCTCGGCCGTCATGCCCTGCCGCAGCATCAGCAGCCGCGCCTGGTGCAGCCGCGTGGACTTCACGTACTGCATCGGCGAGGTACCGGTAATGCTGCGGAAGTGATCATGGAACGTGGCCACGCTCAT
The DNA here is from genome assembly GCF_002966815.1 of Stenotrophomonas sp. MYb57. Taxonomy (NCBI): domain Bacteria; kingdom Pseudomonadati; phylum Pseudomonadota; class Gammaproteobacteria; order Lysobacterales; family Lysobacteraceae; genus Stenotrophomonas; species Stenotrophomonas sp. MYb57. The sequence goes on along the minus strand of NZ_CP023271.1, from coordinate 2,066,668 downwards.
CTCCGCCTGCGCTGCCAGCGCATCCACATCCAACGCCGTCGAATAGGCCGCGTGGATATGCCGCAGCACCCTGCCGATGCGGCCGAAGCGCCCGCGCATCGCCAGCGCCTCGCGCAGCGCCCCACCCTGTGCGCCGGTCAGCACCCGGAAATACAGCTCGCGCACGAGCGAGGGCCCCAGCACGTCGGCCTCCAATGGATCGGCCAGCGCTTCCAGTAATCGCAGCACCGTGGCCTGCATCGCAGGCTGCATCGGGCTGGACATCATGCTTCTTGCCGGCGCTTCGGTGCTGGCAGTGCGCTCGCCCAGTTCCATCAGCAGATCTGCGGCCAGCTGCAGATCCAGATGCAGGTAGATCGCCAGCAGCGGCGCCTCGGCCGTGGCCTCGGTTTCCATGGTGAAGGGCACCGGCACCGACACCGCCAGGTAGTGCTGCGCGTCGTACTGGTAGACCCGCCCGCCCAGATAGCCACGCTTCACGCCCTGGCAGACGATCACGATGCCGGGGTCGTACAGCACCGGCGTGCGCGCCAAGGGACGGTTGGAGCGCAGCAGCCGCACCCCAGGCACCGCCGTCAGCGTGTAGCCCTCGTCCACGGCCAGCGCCTGCAGCAGGCCGACCATGCGCGCCTGTGCGGGATGTTGCAGCGGATCATCGGTCAATTGCATCGGGCGCCTCATAGGAATAGGCAAGAACGACCGAATCTTAGGCCTGGGCTGCCCCGCACTCAACCACTAACGTGCAAGACCCCAGCCACGAGCCCTCGCCCATGACCGTATCCCGCCTCCTCCTCATCACCGGCGTCAGCAGCGGTTTCGGCCGCGCCCTGGCCCAGCAGGCGCTACTGGCCGGCCATCGCGTGGTCGGCACCGTGCGCAGCGAATCGGCCCGCCAGCAATTCGAGGCACTCGCCCCCGGCCGCGCCTTCGGCCGCCTGCTGGACGTCACCGACGCTGCGGCCATCGATGCACTGGTGGCCACCGTCGAAGCCGACATCGGCGCCATCGACGTGCTGGTCAACAACGCCGGCTACGGCCACGAAGGCATCCTCGAAGAATCCACGCTGGACGAACTGCGCCATCAGTTCGAAGTGAACGTGTTCGGTCCCGCCGCGCTGATCAAAGCCGTGCTGCCGCACATGCGCGCGCGCCGCCGCGGCCACATCCTCAACATCACCTCCATGGGCGGCTTCATCACCTTGCCGGGCATCGCCTGGTACTGCGGCAGCAAGTTTGCGCTGGAAGGCATCAGCGAGGTGCTGGGCAAGGAAGTGGCGCCGTTCGGCATCCATGTGACCGCGATCGCACCGGGCTCGTTCCGCACCGATTGGGCCGGCCGTTCGATGGTGCGGGCCTCGCGCAGCATCGGCGACTACGACGCCCTGTTCGACCCGATCCGCAGCGCACGCGAGGAAAAGAGCGGCCATCAGCTGGGCGACCCGATCAAGGCCGCGCAGGCCATGCTGCAGGTGATCGACACCCCCAACCCACCCACGCATCTGCTGTTGGGCAGCGACGCCCTGCACCTGGTACGCGGCAAGCTGGCCGCCATGACAGAACGCATCAATGCCTGGGAGAACCTCAGCCGCTCCACCGACAACGCGCTGTAGTTCCAGACGGTAGCGCCGGGCCATGCCCGGCGAGCGAAGCGGCCACTGCAGCGCGAGACGCCGGGCATGGCCCGGCGCTACCTACGCCCCGCTCGCTCAATCGTCCTGCACCAGCCCGAACTCGCGCAGCAGCCCGCCAATCTGGGTCTTGTCCAGCTTGTTCATCAGCAGGTTGCGCAGGAACGCCGGCCCCGGAATGTCCAGTTCCTTGCCATCGCGCAAGCGGCCGGTCGCGGCCAGCAGCGTGCGCACGTCGTAGGTCGAATTGAACACCTCCGGCACGCCGCGCTCGATGCCCAGCAGCGTGTACACCGCTTCCATCGGCGTGCGCACCGAATACTCGGTGGTGAAGATGCAGTCGCGCTGCTTCGATTCGGCGAACTGGCCGATGAAGGCGAAGTTCACCGCGCCCTCCGGCACCACGTCCGGGCGGTCACCGGCCTGGCGCGGCATGAAGAACGCGGTGATGTACGGCATCATCACCGGCACCGTCTTCGCCCCGGTCGCCGCCAGTTCGTCGATCTCCTCCATCGGCACACCCAGGTGGTACAGCCACTCGCGGGTGATCTCCTCGCCCGTGCAGTCCTGCATCGGCTTGTTCACGTAATCGCCCGGCGTATCCACGAACAGCGAATACACCCACACCACGATCTGGTCCTTCGGCTGGTTCTTGAAGTGCGGCTGGCGGTTCACCGTCCAGCTCATCAGCCAGCGCGAGTCGCGCACGCTCACGATGCCGCCGGTCACCACCCTGCCGCTGAACGGATCGCGCTTGGCAATCTTCTCGATGTACGCCGGAATGCGCGCGTCCAACGTGGTTACCGTCGCCGATTCCCACTTGGTTTCCGGTATATGCGCGCCGAATACATCCGGGCGCCCGAACGCCGCATCCTTGGCCGCGATGCGTCGCCACAGGTCCCACGCCGGTGCCGGGCCTTCATTCAAGCGCGCAGCGGTGTGGTGATCGCCGTTGTCGGAATTCTCGGTCAGCGAGCCGATCGTCATGAACACCAGATCGTCCACGCCCAGGTCCACGCCACCGGCCTGTCCATCCTGCATCCAGTGGATGCGCGTGGCCTGCTTGCGGCCCTCCTGCAGGTCGAAGTCAACATCGGTCACTTCAGTGCCGTACTGGAACCGCACGCCGCGCTCCTGCAGCCACTTCACCAGCGGCAGCACCAGCGATTCGTACTGGTTGTACTTGGTGAACTTCAGCGCCGAGAAATCCGGCAGCCCGCCGATATGGTGGATGAAACGATGCAGGTACAGCTTCATCTCCAGCGCCGAATGCCACTCCTCGAACGCGAACATCGTGCGCCAGTACAGCCAGAAATTGCTGTCGAGGAAATCACGGCCAAGCACTTCGTTGATGCGCTTGTTCTCCATCTCCTGCCGGGTGGCCAGGAACAGCGCGATCACGTCCTTCTGCGCCTGCTCGCTCAGGGTGAACAAGCCATCGGTATGCGCATCTTCGCCGCGATTGATCGTGGCACGCTGCAGCGAATAGTTCGGGTCGTCCTTGTTCAACCAGTAGAACTCGTCCAGCACACTGGCATCGTCGATTTCCAACGACGGAATCGAGCGGAACAGATCCCACAGGCACTCGAAGTGGTCTTCCATCTCGCGGCCGCCGCGGATCACGAAACCCTTCTCCGGCACCTTCAGGCCATCCAGCGCACCACCGGCAATCTGCTGCTGTTCCAGGATGGTGATGCGCTCGCCGGGCATGCGCCCATCGCGCACCAGGAACGCCGCACCGGCCAGCGAGGCCAGGCCCGAACCCACGAACCAGGCCGTCTTGTTGTCCACGCCCGCCGGCTTGCGCGGGCGCGCGAAGGCCTCGTAGTTGCCACTGCTGTAGTACATGCGCGTCTCCTTCCTGGATGGGGTAGCCCCCACTCTAGCGCCGAACCGATGTACCGCATCCTGCAGAACGGCTGCGACGCAGTGACGCAGGTGCTTGCTGTCCCCGCGTTTTCAGCGGCCTCAACCGCCGTCAGCCGGCGCCTCGGTAGTGAACCAGCGCTGGAACCCGTCGATGGCGTCCGGCATCAGCGCGCTGGCGCGCTCACACACAATGGACTCGGCGTGGCGAATGGCACTCACTGCATCCGCCTGCGCACACAACGCCATCGCCACATCCGACGCGTCCAGCATCGCGAGGTTCACGCCCACGCCCACCGGCGGCATCAGATGGGCAGCATCGCCGATCAGAGTCACGCCGTTGCGCGGTGTCCAACGGAAATCCGCCGGCAGGCTGTAGATCGGCCGCCGCACGAAGTCGGTGCACGCCTCCAGCAGCCGCCGCAGGTTCGGTGCCCAGCCGGTGTAGCTGCCTGTCACCAGCGCGCGCATGCCTTGCTGCGCGAGCTGCGCATCAAGCCAATCAGAAGGCCGCTTCAGCGCCGCATACACGCAGAATCGATCGCCGCTGTTGCGCTGAACGAACAGCCCTTCCTCGCCGCCAAAGCAGAACAGGCTGCCCTGCCCCACCATGCCCGCGATATCCGCCGCAGGCTGCGCGATCCATCCTTCAAAGAACGTAATGCCGGTCGGCAGCGGCTGGCACGCACTCAACGCAGCGCGGACTTTCGACCACGCACCATCGGCACCAATCACGATGTCCGCCTCGGCCTGCACGCCATTGGCGAAGCTCAGGCTGTGGCGGCCGGCATCTGCAGGTTCCATCTCGCTCAAGCAATGGCCCCACTGCACCGCGTCGGCCGGCAACGCATCCAGCAGCAGCTGGCGCAGGTCGCCACGGTCGATCTCCGGCTTGTCCATGCTTCCCTCCGGCCCGAACCCACCTGCGGTAATCGCCCCGGACCACGGATCCCCCACCCGCGCCTCCTGGCCTTCATGGCGCGCCACCGCCCGGAACGCCTCCAGCAGACCAGCCCGCTGCAGCGCTACCTGGCCGGAGTCCTCGTGCAGGTCCAGCGTGCCGCCCTGGGTGCGCTGCTGCCCGGACGACTCGCCCTCGTACACGCTCACGCGATGGCCGCCGCGATGCAGGATGAGCGCCGCGGTCAGGCCGGCGGGGCCTCCACCGATGATGGCGATACGCGGAGGGTGCGGCATGAGGCGGCCTGTTAGTCGGTTGATATATCAACCGTAGAACGCCCGGGTTGACACGTCAACCAACCACGGGCAACGTGAGCGCATGACCCCACCCACCATCACCCCTGACGAGTGGGCCGCTTGGCGCGGCTTCCGGCGCATGGCCGAGATCACCTCCGGCCGCATCGTCCACGACATCTCCCGCAGCACCGGGCTTTCCAGTGCCGACTTTGTCGTGCTGATGGAACTGAGCAAGGCCAAGGATCGCTGCCGCCGCCAGCGCGAACTGCTGGACTACCTGGAATGGGACAAAACCCGGCTCTCGCACCAGCTCACCCGCATGGCCGGCCGTGGCCTGATCGAGCGTGACACCGACAGTGACAACGTGGTGGTGATCCGCATGACCGCAGAAGGTCGCACCCAGCTGAGCGCAGCACGGCCGGTACACGTCGCCAGCGTGCGCGGGAATTTCCTCGACCACCTCTCAGCCGATGACCTGGCCGCGCTGCAGCAGATCACCGACAAACTGCATGCAGCACTACAGGACGCAGAGAACTGAGACGCCGCCAATCGCCCGCGCGACCTGGTAGTGCCGGCCGCTGGCCGGCAGCTGCAATCACCCAACTCACCCAGGCTGCCGGCCAGCGGCCGGCACTACCCCCACCGACAATCCACGCCGCTACATTGACCGGTAGTGCCGGCCGCTGGCCGGCAACTGCAATCACCCAACCCCGCCCAGGCTGCCGGCCAGCGGCCGGCACCACCCAGGCCGACAATTCACGCCGCTGCATCGACCGGTAGTGCCGGCCGCTGGCCGGCAACTGCCATCACCCAACTCCCCCAAGCTGCCGGCCAGCGGCCGGCACTACCCCGGTTGAAAATCCACGTCCGCGCAGTTGACATGCAGGCATTTGCCTGCCTATTGTGATCCCACGGACGGCACCCCGCCGCCCACCGTGGAGCCGCAGTCATGGTGGATATCGCACACAGAGTCGGCATCAAGGCCCCATCAGCCCAGGTTTACCAGGCCCTGGCCACCCCCGAAGGCATCGCCGCCTGGTGGGCCGAGGACACCACCGGCGACCGCCACCCCGGCGGCACCGTCACCGCCCGCTTCACCGCCAACGGCCAGGAAATCGGCGCCATGCAGATGAAGCTGCTGCAGCTGCAGCCAAGCGAGCGGGTGCTCTGGGAATTCATCGACGGCCCACCGGAATGGATCGGCACCACCGCGCGTTTCGCCCTGCACCAGGACGGCGACTACTGCATCGTGCTGTTCAGCCATGAAGGCTGGAAGGAGCGCGTGGAGTTCATGCACCACTGCAGCACCAAGTGGGCCATCTTCCTGATGAGCCTGAAATCCCTGCTGGAAACCGGGCGCGGTCAGCCCAGCCCGCACGACGTCAAGATCGACAACTGGAATTGAAGGCACCCCATGGATGCAGACAAGGTGTTCAAGGCACTGGCCGACCCCACGCGCCGCACGCTGCTGGACCTGCTCTGCAAAGACAACGGCCAGACCCTCAGCCAGCTCTGCGAGCATTTAGACATGGCCCGGCAATCGGTCACCCAGCACCTGGGCCTGCTGGAAGACGCCAACCTGATCAGCACCGTCAGGCGTGGCCGCGAGAAGCTGCACTTCATCAACCCGGTGCCGCTGCACGAAGTCTATACGCGCTGGGTAAGCAAGTTCGAGCAGCAGCGCCTGAGCCTGCTGCATGACCTCAAACAGGAACTGGAAGGACAATAACGATGAGCGCTGAATCCACCCGTTTCATCCATGTGATCTATATCGCCTCCACGCCGCAGAAGGTGTTCGAGGCCATCACCCGGCCGGAGATCGCCCGCACCTATTGGGGCCATGAAAACGTATCGGACTGGAAACCCGGCTCGCGCTGGCAGCACGTGCGCGCCAACGACGAGCGCAAGGTCGAACTGGTGGGCGAAGTGGTGGAAAACACCCCACCCTCGCGGCTGGTGATCACCTGGGCCGCCGCCTCGCAGGCGGACAACCCGAAGGCCTACAGCCGGGTGACGTTCGAGATCGTGCCGTATGAGGACATGGTCAAGCTGACGGTGACCCATGACGAGCTGGAACCGGGCAGCGGCATGGATACCGGCATCCGCCAGGGCTGGCCGATCGTGCTGTCGAGCCTGAAATCGCTTCTGGAAACCGGCAAAGGCCTGGACGTATTCGCCAAGCCACAGTAGTGCCAGCCCATGGCTGGCAATCCGCCCACGGCCCAAGCCAACCCGTGAAGGCGCCTTGATCCCGCTGAACGACGCATGCAACGCGTGCTGGCCGCTCATCCGCAAAGTACGCGTTACGTCACGTCAACACGGCATCATTGCGCTGCAGTTTCAATACCCTTCCACAGGTTCCTCTTGCAGCCCTCTTCCCCTTCGGCCGGTGAACCGGCCCCGTCGTCGCCGGCCTTCATTGAAGTTGTTGTTGTGCGGGCCGGTACCCACCTGTTTGCCATCGATGTCGAAGCCGCGATTGAAATCCGTGGCCCGGAAACCTTTGATCGCCCCGGCAGTGGCGCGCGCCCGCACCTCACCGTGCGCGGCCACGCACTGCCGGTGGTCGACCTGCGCCAGGCCAGCGGCTTGAGCGGGTTTGCCCATGGCTGCCCGGCCATGCTGCTGGTACAGAACAGCGCGGAGATCGTTGCCCTGGCCGTCGACGAAGTACGGGACATCGAAAGCGTGCCACGCCACAACGTGCGGCCCGCCGCGGATAGCCCGTTCGGGTTCTGCAGTCATCGCGTCACGCTGGATGCGCTGGGCGAGATTCCCCTGATCGATCCCAGCCGGCTTCGATAACGCCGAATCACCGCACCGACCTCCCGATAACACCGGACCCCACACCGACCTTCCGGCAACACCGGACCCCACACCGACCTTCCGGCAACACCGGACCCTCACCGATCTCCCGGTAGCACTGGACCCCTCACCGATCTCCCGGTAGCGCCGGGCCATGCCCGGCGGGCAGCCGGCCAGCTAGCGCGCCGTCCAGCCGCCATCCACCGGAAGCGCCGTACCCGTAATCTGAGCCGCAGCATCCGAGGCCAGGAACACCACCATTTCCCCCAGCTGCTCAGGCGTCACGAACTGCAACGAGGGCTGTTTCTCGGCCAGCAGCGCGCGAGCGGCGGACTCCTGATCCGTTCTCTCCCGCTCAGCCAATGCCGTGATCTGCTGCTCGACCAGCGCAGTTCGCACCCACCCCGGGCAGATGGCATTGGCGGTGATGCCCGTCCCGGCGTTCTCCAGCGCGGTCACCTTGGTGAATCCCACCACGCCATGCTTGGCCGCCACATAGGCAGACTTGTTCACCGACCCGACCAGCCCGTGCACCGATGCGATGTTGATGATGCGACCGCCCCCCTGCCGCTTCATGTAGGGCAACGCCGCCGCCGTTGAGTGGAACACCGCCGACAGATTCAGCGCGAGGATCGCATTCCACTTCTCGACGGGAAATTCCTCGATCGACGCGGTGTGCTGGATACCCGCGTTGTTCACCAGAATGTCGATGCGCCCAATCGTCGCCACGGCGTGGTCGATCATGTCCCGAACGGCGTCGCCGCGAGACAGGTCGGCGCCATCGTGCGCCACCCGTACACCGAACTCGGTTTCCAGGTTGGAACGGATGCGTTCGATTTCCCCCGCATCGCCAAAGCCATTCAACACGATGTCGGCACCTTGTCGCGCCAGCGCAGTGGCAATGCCAAGACCGATACCGCTGGTGGAGCCGGTAACTACCGCAACCTTTCCATTGAACATGGGCGAGCTTCCTTCGGGCATAGGCAGCCAGTTTACCTTCGTAGATCCACGCCACGCGTGGATGCTCTGCCCCTCCTTCCACAACGAAGACGCTCCTCGATCAAGGCGTCAGGCAACCCGCCCAACCGCTGTCGCAAATGACATTGGACCCAGAGAGTCATGTGCGGATACTCTCGAATCCGCATGGATCTGCAGAAAAGGTGACAGTCGTGACTCCCTCTTCCCCTCCCGTTCCAGCAAAACTCCGGGAAATGCTTAAAGACTATCCGGAGCATATCGAACGGCTGCAGGAGGCTCTCAACTCGGTAGAGCACAGAAGAATCAAGTCCGACCCGCCTTTTGAGAGAGCGGTATGGCTATTGGAGGACTGCCTTGATGGCTTTATCAGCGAAGCCCGCATTCACCTGGCCGCCGTTGAGGCATCGTGCGAAGCTCGATCTATTGCGAAAGCAGATGAGAAGTTCAAACTGATGTTCCGGGCGCGCTCCGGCAACGGGGGAATGAAGGGCCTCCATGAGCTTTACGAGTACTTTCAAGTCAACCCCGGAGAGATCTGACCACTCCTCTGATGTCCAGCAGGACCTGGGTGGCGTTGAACTCATACCTGCAAGTGCAGATACTCATGAAAACGTGCCAAACCGCTGACCAGGTGAAACCCATGCCTCATTCCCCTCCCCCGGTACCGGCAAAGCTCCTTGAGTTGCTCAAGGACTATCCGGATCACATCGAACAACTGCAGAGGGCTCTCATTTCAGTGAGCGACGGGCGGCAGAGTTACGCCCCCCCCTTTGAGGCCGCAGTCTGGCTGTTGGAGGACTGTCTTAGTGCATTCAAGAGTGAAGCGCGCGCTGAAATTGATGCCGCTGTGGCATCAGGCGATCCGCAAGCCATCGAACGAGCCAAAGAAAAGGAACGACTGATGTCATTTGCCAGGTCCAGCAACATTGGCCTAGCGAATCTCAGTGAGCTGCGCGCCTACTTTGAAGCCAGTATGAGGTAACGCTGATGGCCTCCATGGATGGTCAATTGCCAGCAGATGTGCACCAGTCGGCTCTTCGGGAAAAGATCATTCCGGAGAGTGGCTTGAGTCACCACACCTCACAGACAACACCGAGGGCCATCCTCCTCGCAGGACAGCCTGGCTCAGGAAAAAGCACACTTAAGGACTTCGGCAAAGCGGAACTTGGCGGAAATGTAGTTGTCGTGGATCCCGACGAACTACGCGATGCATATCCAGGCGTAGAGCGACTGTATGAGCGGCACCCATACACCTGGGCCGGTCATACCCACGAGGACGCCAGCCAATGGGCCAAAGAATTGCGCTCCGCGGCAGTTGAGGGTCGTAGGAATCTCATCCTCGATACCACACTGGGCAACGGTGATAGCGCAATCAAACTGATAAAGGACCTTCAGGCCAAGGGCTACGATGTTGAGATTCGAGGCGTCGTCGCACACCGACTGGAAAGCGAGCTGGGCGTCGAAGGTCGCTTTACCAAATCCATGGATCGCACTGGCTTCGGCCGCTACGTCCCCGAAGACGTGCGCAAACACGTCTACGAAGCCTTGCCCGGCAATCTGGACAAGGTCCAGGCCGAGACCGGCATCCAGATTCGGCTCTACGGACGCGAAGGCGCGCAGGTCTACGACAGCCATAGCGACACCCGCCTACCGGGCGCAGCACTGGAAGCCGAACGCGAAGCTCGACTGAAAGAACCTCGAATCACCCAATCATTGCGCGATGGCTGGCGAGCACAAGGGCGCTGGCACGCCGAACTTGCGAACACCCTGCCCCACAACGACAAGGTCAGTCCGCCAACAGCGGCAGCCGTTTTCGATGAGCGCACGGCACTCAAGGTTGTTGAAGCCAATGCGTCCAACATCCGCCAAGCGCAAACCATTGACCACACCATCCGCGTCCGTCCAAACATGGTGCGGGGCGCCGTCATCGGCGGTGCCGCAGCAACTGTTGTTGAAGCAGCCACGGAAGGGACAAAGATTGCCGACCTGTACGCGCGCGACAACCGCACAGGAGCGGAAGCTGCGATATTGGACTTCGGTGCGCGCAGTGTCGGCGGCTGGACCGGGGCAGCGCTGGGCGCCAAGGCGGGCACGCTGCTGGGCATCGAGTCCGGCCCCGGCGCGATTGTCACCGGCATTATCGGTGCCGGACTGGGTGCGTGGGGTGCCAGCGAAGTTGTCGAATGGGTCGAGAAGTACAAGATCAACAATCAGGGCGACGGCTCCGGCAGAGTCTGGACGTTTGATCCCGCGCATCCTGAGAAGGGATGGACGCACAGCGAGCGGGAAATCATAGGCACCGTCGGCACCTTGGCCGATCGCCCGATCTACGGCCCGGCTACGCTGCTGACGGCCGATGCCGAATTGACCCAGCAACTGAACTACCAAGCCTCAAGCTTGGCCGTTGGCCTGCGGATGCGGGAGCCTGATCAACCGATAAATCCTTTCAGCATTGCCGGCGACGCCACCGACACACCCAGCGCACTGCCGCGCTCCTGGGAGCGCAGTCCGGAAACCGGCGAATGGCGACGTGAGGTCGTCCATCAAGTCCTTGAGCACGGCATCAAGAACACGACGGTGGAAGTGGCCGATGCCGCCAAGGCGGCCCATCTCGATGAGACCGCTCAAGGCATCATGGCCTTCAACGCCGCCCGTAGTTCAGCCGCCTTCGCCAAGCAGTACGAGCAGGTATACACCACGCAAGGCTGGTCCCAGTACGGCGAGATTCCGGAGGATGTGGTCTTCGCCCGGAACCATTCCGATCACGTTCTGGCATCCGATGGGCGCACCTATCAGCGCCAGCACGATGGCGAATGGCTGCATGACGGTTGGATCTACGATTCGCTGGCCGAGGGCAACATCCGCGACGAGTTGAATGGCACCTACCCGCAGATCCGGGCGATCCAGCAGCAGGAGGCTCCCACACCCGGCTCCCATGAGCGACGTATTGAAGCCCTGACCGCAAACGAGCGCGATGCCTACGATCAGGCCACGCAGGAAGCGAACCGGCTGGGCGTCGCGGCTCCCCAGGCGCAGCAACTGGCCGCCGCAGCGGTAGCCGAGGTGCGCGGCGAACACGCCGATGAGCGCCTGACGCCGCAGGCAGTAGTCGATGCGCACGCCGAGGAGCGAGCTGCGCCGGCGCCCAGCGCACCACCCCTGGTGCAGGAGCACCGCACTCCCGCGCCTGCAGCACCGACGCCGTCGGTTCGTGCCGAGCCGGCACAGGAACCGGCGCGCCCGGAAGGGCCACGTCCCGAGCCAACTGCAGCTAAAGCGCCCCCAACGCAGGAAGATTCGAGCGAGCAGAAAGTGCGCACGGATGCAGACTCTCCTGCGCAGCAGACGCCGTCTGCGCCCGCGCCATCACCCTCCATTCCCGCGGCTGAGCAATCTCGCGCCCAGCCCGAGGCGAGGGCGCTGCCTGCTTCCGGTGTTGAGCGCCACGCTCCCGCGCAGGATCCAGTTGCGACTCACGCCCACTCCCTGGCCCCAGCGAACCAGACCGAAGTGGCCGACGCCGCGCCAGTGACTGCTCGCCTCCACGAAAACGACGCAAAGCCGGCGCCGATCCAGCCCGAGTCAGAAATTCCAGCTAACCGCGCCGCAGTCGAGCCGGCTGCGCCCCCGCCGGCAACAGACGCCGCGCCCAAGGTCTCGGAGCACGAGCGTCCTTACACGCCATTGCCAATGGACGTGCAGCCCACCCCGCCGTCCAGCGCAATGGCCTTTCAACAGCCTGAAGCACCGCCCGCTCCCCTGCTGCCGACCCAGCCCGAGCATCCCGATCACGCCCTCTACCAACAGGTACGAGAAGGCGTGGCAAGGTTGGACGCCAAGCACGGCCGCACCTTCGACGAAGCCAGCGAGCGCATGACCGCCAGCCTGCTGGTGCTGGCCAAAGACAACGACCTGGACCGTGTCGACCACGTGCTGCTGAGCAACGCCACAGCCGACAAGCCCACCGGTCACACCCTGTTTGTGGTCCAGGGCGAGCCCAGCGACCCCGCACACCAGCGCGCCGCAATGCCCACCGAGCTGGCCGCACAGACCTCGGTTGAAGAATCAATGCAGCAGTTCGACGCGGTCAGCCGCGAGGCGCAGCAGCGCGCCATTGCCAACCAACTTGAGCAGCAGCTGGAAGATCAGCGCGTGCAGCAGGATATCCAGATCCGCGCCGCCAGCATGGGCTGAGTGGGTGAGACACGTGCGAAATCATCTACGACAACCATCCACCTAGTCCCTCTGTTTACCAATCGGCGCCGCTGATGTCGCCGCGCGATTAGAAGCGCAGGCCCGCTCGATCGACCGTCGCTAGCGGATTAGCTTTCCGCACCGCCTCCAAGAAGAGCAGGAAGTCGCGGTTGAACAGCGTCAGGTTGTTGGTGAACGTTACGCACCTTCTGCCCGCTGCTTTGCTGAAGCACACCTGCCAGACATAACGCTCGTAGATGACATCGGAGGTTCGGGTGACGGAGGTGATCTGCGAGAGCGGCACCGCCGTGGGCACTGGGCCCCGCTGCAGATAGAAGGTATCTGTATCAAAGAAGTAGTGCTCTCGATCCTCTTTCCCATTAACCATCACCAAGGTCATGGACGTACCGGAAATCCGGCGAGCCGGGTTCAAGCGCAGCCCAGATTCCAACGCGGAACGGGCTCTCTGGGTCCTTCGCCGCTGGATGAACCAGATGGTCAACAACGGAAGCACCGCAAGGACAATCAAGCCTACGGTCTTCAACACAGTTTCCAATGTGCTTGGCACACAGATCTCCAGGATGAACGTTCAGGCATTGGCGATGCCCAAGTAGATCCACGCCACGCGTGGATGGCTCTCCCTCAACGCCCCATCACTTCCAATGATCCGGCCCCAGGAACGGCAGGCTCAACACAAACACCGGAACCGCCACAGGTATCAGCGCCGCGCCCAGCACCTTACCGGCCGCCGTACCCGTCCCTGGCTTATCCGCCTCCTCCGGCTGGATCCGCTCAGCCCGCGCGGTAATCGACTGCGGCAACTTCGCCTTCGCGGCCAGCGCAGCAGCGTCCGGCAATTGCACCCGCTCGCCATCACCCTCGAACAGCGCGCTGTAATAGCTGCCGCCCTTCCTGGAAAGATTGCAGTCCGGGTCGGCCGCCAGCTCGTAGCGGGTCCGGGCTTCAAGGATGTACGGCCGGCGTGTCAACTCGTCGATGGCCTTCGCCACCCGCGGGCTGATCTCCAACCGCTCCAGCTTGAACTGCGCCGCCTGTTCCGGCGTCACCTGCTCTGGTCGCAGCAGCAGCGCGTAGCTGCCATGCACCTTGGTCCTGTCGGCCGGAACGCGCCAGTCCTCACGGATGTACATCTGCGCGCACGCCACGGCCTCGCGCAGCGGGCTGTCCATCAAGGCGCGGTAATCACGGAACGGCGCCGCATCGAAGCGCATTGGCTCGTCATAGACAGGCAGCAGATACAGCTTGCCGTCGTCGGCCACGAACGCGCTGGTGATCTCGCGACTGTAATGGTGATACTCCGGCCCACTGGCGCAGCCAGACAACAGGGTCAGGCACAGCGCGGAGAGAATGAAGAGGACGGACGTTCGCATGTCTTAGTGAATGGCTTCCCAGAAACCGGCCTCGCCCAGAAGGAGGAAGCCAGTGCGTCATGGTGCCACGGCACTGCATGCGATGCAGAACGCGCTTACTGGGCTCTACCCCGGTATCACGGACGGTTCTAGAAGAGCGGCAACCCTCTGATCCTGCCTGACGACCCATTGCCGCATCCTTGGATTGTGGCCTCGCTTGATGGCACTGAACTTCCTACGTACTGACATGAATACTCCTCAAGGCCTGAATCGGCCTTCTTTCGGCCTTCTTGTAGATGTCCGGGAAAACGGAGGTGAACCCCACCATGAGGCCACCGCCTGGCCTCGGTAGCTGATTCCTGCCTTAGCTCGTCCTTGGGTTTCGCTCACCCACGAACCTTCCCTTCAAAGTAGCTCACCCCGGTCATCCGTCAAGATGGCCAGGGCGTTCTGCTTTAGTCATCATCGCCCTGCTTGTGCTTAAAGACATGCGGCAAAAGAATTTCTGTTCTCGCCATGCTGTGATTGATGACGAACGACACACGGTCACATACCGCAAATGCCTCTTGAACTAGCTGTTGTGGCAGGTGAGCACTCCACTTGTGTCCAGGCTGTAGAACAAATGGAATCGGTTCAACGGTGAGGACTGCAGCTTTGGTCCGTTCAAACCTGCGAGAGGGTCTTCGCCATTTCCAAGGCATCCGAGTGAAGCCATATACCCCAACACTCTCCAGTGTTGTTGCCTGACTACCAATGTTCTTGACGGTAAAACTAAGATGCAATACGCCATCATTTCGTTGCCCTGGCGTAAAAATCAGAAATCCATCTTGAACCATTGCTCGGAGCCGGGCGCGATTGATGAAGCGGAACACTTCAAATCCGGCCATGAGTGAGGACAGCAATGCACCCCAGATTGCCAAGAACGCAGTCATACCTCATCTCCTAATGGCAGATGATTGACTGCAAAAAATGTTTCAACTCGTCTAGAGTCACCGCGATCCAAACAGCTTTTCTCTAGCGCAGCCTTTAGCTCTATGGAGTCTCCTTTTATCCATTGACTGACCAGCACATCGAAGTGCCTGGTTTGCTTGACGTAAGGAGTCAGCCTGCGGATGTATACGTCCGCAATGTCTTGATGAGTGACACCGCGGGCCTCAGCAACATCCTTAACCGCTCGGATTCGAATCCGGCGAACATCACTAGAGCTATTGCATGGAGCTGCTTTGTGAGCCACAAGAATGGCGTGCAAAAGGTCAACTGCGTCATCAATGCGTTTGCTCATTGAAATCCCCTCTGCTTGTGCGCAGGACACGTTCTAGACGTGCCAGATTGGCTTCCATCTTCTCTACTGAACTACAGGAGAGTAAGTTGGTCGTCTGACTCAAGCGGCGTAATGTCAGAGACGATGATGGTCGGCCGTCGCTCTGCGACGTGAGATTGCTTGTAGAGGCGTGACACTGTCCCCTCGACAACGCAATGAAGAAAGAGCGCGGGCTTGTATTGCTTTATATTCCCAACACCCGGAACACAATTCAACACATGCCCGTGATACTCAAGCCCCAATGAGTTTGCGTTCTCATTGCCTCGCGTAAGCCTCCCTTCCAGGCGCACTTCATCGCCATGTTCCAACTCTGGAAACAGCAAATCTCCATCGTCATTGGCTGCCGGCTGGTGGCCGAAGAATGACTTCTCTGCAACGGTGATCGTGGTCGCTTCAAAACTGCCGCCGTCGCCACTCCTAACGCCAATTTCCAAGGAGCGCCCCTCCCGAACCGTTGATGAAATTCGCTTCAGCATCGTCGATGGTATTTCCATGTACCACTTTAGGTATTCAATCGGGACATAGATGATCTCGCCGGATTCATTCTTAATTCCGACAACCCCCGCTCCGGGCCAGTGAAGGTCACTTGCCCACTCACGATTTCCCTTGGTGTGCTTGAGCACATCAATGAGCTTCTTGAACGCATCTAGAGACTTTCGCACCACATCTGAAAGACCGATGTCCTTGAAGTCCTTTTCCGCCATCTTCTCAGCAGCCTTCTTTACATAGGCCCCTGCACCTATGGTGACTACCCCGGAAGCCACAAGCATCCCGTGCTCTTGAATCCAGACGATCCAGGAACCTTCAGCAGTCTTTACGGGGATCTCGTAGTCAACTGCGGCCAAGCCAGGAGCCTGCCTCCTGCAGAAATATTTAATGCAATCGTCGAGACCCAGCAGCACATTTCCCGCAGCAGAGGCCGAAATTACCCCTGTGGGTACCGCCTCGCCATACAACTTTAGGTAACCAACCCCTGAACTGTCAGCATCAATCACGATGGAGCCCTCGGTAGAGACGGCAAAGCCAATACATCCTTGACCTCCGATAGTCGTCGGAGTGATTCATGAACGTCAAGCGCCAGGGGATTCCGATTCCAGATGTCAGCCGGCCACAATGCTAAGCAGCATGAGGGACAAGCGTTGGCAGCATCACTATCAAGCCAATGAGCCAAAAGATGCCGCACGCGGTAATAGTCCAGAGTTGCTCGGCGTTGAGATGTCCTCCACTACGCTGGGTGAAGGCGAAGCCGCTCCGCCTTCCTCCGAAGCAGGCGTATTAATGATGCGAATTTCTTCGACCGAAGCATTCAGCGTTTTCGCCACATGCTCGGCGCCAAAAGCCCCCCTATATACTGCCACTGTAAAGTACGGCCAGCCGTCCCGGACCATCATCGTCACCTTGACGAGCCAAATCGCCCGATGCCTCCCGACTCTAGGATGAAATACCCTCAAAATATGGGTTAGGAACAAGAACATCCAGATGCCTACACTCAACTGCTCTACCGTCCCATCAGCCAAGCGAGCCAATTGCGTCACCAAAGCGCCGCGACGCCCCTGCCGCAGGAGACCCTGCGGTGCCTGCCATGCGCAGTATGGGCAATTCCCGTCTACCTGATTCGACCGTCGATATCTACTTCAACCGCTCCACCAACCGCTGCCCCACCTCCAACGCCGAAGCCGGGTTCTGCCCGGTAATCAGCTCACGATCCACCACCACGTGCCCCGTCCACGGCGTGGCATTGCTGCTGAATTTCGCACCCGCCCGCTGCAACGCCGTCTGCGGGTAGAACTTCATCTCGCCGCCCCCCAGCAGCGGCTTGGCCTGCTCTTCTTCCTGGTTGCTGATCACTGTCATCTGGTAGCCGCTGTAAATCCACTTCGGCGTAGCCGGCGTCGCACCTGCGTCCAACTTCGCCACGAAACCGCCAGCATCCGGCAGCGTGGACAGCAGCGCGATCGGCCCATGGCAGACCAGCGCGGTGGTCTTGTTGCGCTGGTGGAAGTCGGCCAGCAACCGGCCAAGCGCCGGGCTCTTCAGCAGGTCCTGCATCGGCGCGTGGCCACCGGGAATGTAGACCGCATCGAAACGCCCGTAGCCCTGCTGCTCGACGCGCGCCAGGCTGACTACCGGCGAAGCGGTCGGCGAGGTCAGCGCCAGTTTCTCCAGCAGGTCCTTATGCAGCGTCAGCTGCGCAGCGTCGTTGCCGAAGTACGCCGCCGTCACCGAGGACGCATCCACCGTCGGCGCCCGCCCCTGCGGCGTGGCGAAGGTCACCTCGTGGCCCGCATCCAGCAGCAGCTTGACCGGCTGCATCAACTCGTTGAGATAGAAGCCGGTGGACAGCACCTTGCCGTCCTTCAGGTCCAGGTGGTTTTCGTCGGACAGCACCACCAGCACGTTGGCGGCATGCGCGCCGCTGGCGGCCAGGGTCAGGGCCAGCGCTGCGGCCAGCCGGGTCATCAGGTTCATGGGGAGCTCCTATCGGGGAATGGCGGCCACTTTATTCATCGCCCCAGCGGCGATAAATTAGCCCCGCCGCAAAACATCTGTTCCCCGGAGAGCCAAATGAGCCGCAAGTTCGACTACCTGGGCGATGTGGAGGTGTTCCTGGCGGTGGTCGAGCACGGCTCGTTCACCGCTGGCGCGGTGGCGCTGTCCACCACGCCCTCGGTGCTGAGCCGCGCGGTCACCCGCCTGGAAGCGCGGCTGGGCCGGCAGCTGCTGCAGCGGACCACCCGCCGCGTGGGCCTGACCGACGCCGGGCGGCTCTATCTGGAACAGGTGCGCACCGCCTTCGGCCTGCTGGACGACGCCGAGCGCGACGTACAGGGCCAGGACGGTGCGCTGGCCGGCCGCGTGCGCCTGAGCGTGCCCACCACCTATGGCCACTACCGGCTGCCGCCCGTGCTGGCGCGCTTTGCGCAGCAATACCCGCAGGTGCAGGTGGAACTGAACATCACCAACCGCAACGTGGACCTGGTGGCCGAAGGCTTCGACCTGGCCATCCGCCTGGGCCAGCTGCCGGACAGCGGACTGGTGGCGCGAAAGCTGGAAGACGCGCCACTGCTGCTGGTAGCCGCGCCGCACTACCTGCAGCGTCGCGGCACGCCGCAGACGCTGGAGGATCTGCAGCAGCACCTGTGCCTGCCCTTCGTGATGCCGCGTACAGGGCGGCTGGCGCCGTGGATCTTCCGCGACGACGGGCGAGACGTGGACTGGCTGCCGCGTTCGTCCATCGAGACCTCCGAGGATGTGCTGGGCGTGGTGTCGCTGGCCGAACAGGGCATCGGTATCTGCCAGAGCTATGAGTTCATCGTGCGTGATCGATTGCAGCGCGGGCAGCTGGTGGAAGTGCTGCCGCAGCTGCGGGGGCGGTCAAGGCCGTTCTCGGTGATCTATGCGCCGCACCGGCGGCAGTCGGCGGCGGCGCGGGCGATGATTGAGCTGTTGGTGGGGAATGCGGCTGCGGTTGAGGACGGCGTCGGCTAAGGATGCGATGCCTTCTTGCGGTGTCGGGTTTGAACCGATTTTCGGACCACGCGGCTGATCAGGCGGCGTGGCCACCGGATGCGGACTAAGAACTGTTGCAAAGAACGCCGTCGCGCTATTCGCTTGCGGCATGGGCGATTGCGCCACTTTGATTCGTAATTAGCAGAGCATCTGCACGAATGCGTCTTGTGGCGTCGCGTGCAGCACGAAGGGTGCGTGCAACAATAGGTCTTCGCTCTCGAATCGCGCGATTTCTTCGCGAATTTCTATTGGCATTCGGAGCGACGGTGCAAACACCATGGCGCGCCACCGACAACGGGTGGCCGGGTCTGCAAACCCGAATCGATGTATGCGTCTGTTGTTTACGCTTGCCCGTCGGCACCGTCCTTAACCGGTGCCGGCGGGCAATCCGTCGGCCTTTATGGCGGGCGGTGCGTGGGGGCCTTTGGGTCCGCCGGTCCTATGACGCTACATCATCCCCGGTTTGCAGCCACGCACCGTCCGCCACCCCGCCTACGCGGTGGCGCTGTTAAGTACAGCCAAGGAACCGACGCCATGAGCGAATCCGACACCTTCTCCTCGTACGCCGCAGTTGAGCCCATCAACGACGACACGCCACTGCCGGACCTGAGCACCTTCTTGGGCATTCTCAAGCGCATGCGCGGATGCGAGGGGGCTGATGGGCTGCCTTGGCCGGAGAACGATGTGTCACCCGGCCGCCGCGTGAGCCTGGCAAGAACCGAGCGCGCGTTGGTGGGGCTGCTGACGGTGCTGGAGGTGCTGCATTCAGCAGACCGCTGCCGGGTTGCAGCGGACCCGGAGCGGCATTTGGATGAGGGGGTGGTTGATGGGTTGTTTCTGGCTTGCCGGGGGTTGGCTGAGTGGGCTTGCCGGGAGGTTAGGCCGGAGTGATTGAGTCCACGCGAGCAAACGAGCAGCAGGTTTGATCGAGCGAAGTATCGGCTAACGTCCGCTTCCGGCCAGAAGCAGTCCATTGGACCCTGTCGGCTGTTACACGACGGGCTAGACTTGGGGTGCCGGGAACGACTGGGGCGGGGGGCGTTCTCGCGGATGAGGCTGACAGCCTTGCAGCGTTACGCCCTCTGTGGCTTTCTCGTGCATCGATGCGATCGTGCATTCCTCTACCGACCAACTCCGTTTCGATTTCGTTAGAGCAGATTAGCAGGAGGAATCTCATGTCTAGAACGACAGAGGGAAAGCAGCAACAGCGTGATGCACAGTGGTCCAACGTATCGAAGCTGTTCTGGCCTGCAATGGTCATGAGTGCTGCCATGGCGGCTTGCGCGGAGGTGCTCCACCGAACAAGCGCCTATCCCCAGGCGGTCTTCGCCTCCGTCCATGCCGACACCCGCACCTGGTTGTATGTGGCGCTGATGTATTTGTTCTTGATTCCAGCATTGTTTCTCCGGATGCGACGACTTCTGTCGGGCTACCCAGTGCCTTGGAACCCACCCGGAAGGCGCTGGCTGCTGGGTCTCTTCTCGCTCATCCTCTGCAGCGGAATGATGATCCTCCCAGTGATCGTACTCGTCATGGGAGAAGACGCTGCGGGCCGGGGCCGCGGCTTGTACCGACTATTCACCGGAAGCCTGCTCGGCACCTTCCTGGTGGGTGGTGTACTTGCGTATGCGGCTGCCATGAGTGCGTGGCTGCTTCTGTTCGCAACCCCCAGGTTGCTGTTCCCGCGGGCACCCTCTCGCTAGTCGCGCAGCCGACATATGTCCCGTCGACTGCTGCACCTGGGTGCAGGGTTGGGGCAAGTGGATGCGGGCAGAGTGTGTTGAGGTCGTCCGCTTTTGGCCGCTCCTCGACCTTCGATGGGCGAGGAGCGACCCTTATGGACTCAGGCATCAGTCTGCTCGGCAATCTCTAAGGCATCATCGACCTCGATGCCTAGGTAACGCACGGTGCTCTCTAGCTTCGTGTGCCCAAGCAATAGCTGGACAGCCCTGAGGTTTCGCGTCTTGCGGTAGATCAACGAAGCTTTTGTCCTGCGCATCGTGTGCGTGCCATAGGAACCCGACTCGAGACCAGCTTCCTCCACCCAGCGGTGGACAATCCTGGCGTAATGCCTCGTCGAAAGGTGGGGCGAGTCCGACACGCGGCTCGCGAACAGGAAGTCCGAGGCCTTCAGGTCAGCATGAGTGATCCAAGCCTGTACAGCCTCGCGAGTTGATTGGGTAATTTCGAACTGGACAGGGCGACCGGTCTTCTGTTGCATCACCAGAGCTCGCGAAGCCATCTGCCTGCCGTGAGATACATCGGACACTCGGAGTTTCACCAAGTCGCAGGCGCGGAGCTTGGAGTCAATTGCCAGATTGAATAGGGCTAGATCTCGAACCTTGTGGCCAAGCTGAAGTCTGATCCGGATGGCCCAGATATCTTTCAGCTTGAGCGGCGCCTTCTGGCCGATCAGCTTTCCCTTGTTCCAGGGCTCGTGGGGCTGGTGTGTGTGAATAATTGCCATGACCTACTCCTGTTGAAGGGGTTGGTCAGGCTTCGCCCCAGCCTAGAAGCAAGGCGTGATGCGACCGGAAGCGGACGCCTTTCCCGGCGGCTTCCGGCCAGAAGCGGACATTGGTAGTGCAAGCATTCTGGGAGTTCTTCCGGTGACTCTACAGCTGAACCCTTGGCAGGAGCTATGGTCATTCCTCCTGTGGTCCGGGAGCTGATTCGGCCGCCCCGTTGAAGCAGTTGCAGAGTATTGCCAATGAGATGCAGGAGAGCTCCCGGGTGAAGAGCAGCAGGCGCGTTGCCGGATCGGAACAGCACACATGGAACAGGTTGCGGCTCCTTCCGAACCTATGCAGCTCGCAATGTAGTTCAATCGTCTCTCCATCGACGTTGATCAGATGTGCGCACGAGGCCATCAGAGGCTGTTCGGGGCAGACGCCTGATGACTGATGGCGCCGCCAGATGCCATAATTTTCTGCTTCCGAATGAAAATTCCCACATGGACGTTGGCCGCCCCGCAAAGCAATCTTCCGCGCTCTTTCGCGACGCGGTCAGGCTGGATGATCAGCGCCGCCAGAACGCTCCGCTCGACCGCCTGGGCTTTGGCTGGCGCTCGACCGCCTTGTTCTTTCTCCTGCTGGCCGGGGCAGTCCTAGCTGTCGCAGCTACAGCACGCTTTCCAAGAAAAGAACGCGCCCAAGGGGAGATATCTACTGAGATGGGAACAAAGCGCGTAACTGCGACCCGACAGGGCGTGGTTTCGGCTATACACGTCAAGCCGAATGAGGCAGTTCGGAAGGGGCAGAGTCTGCTGAGCCTTTCCTACGACCGGACAGTTGACGGCATAAGTATTGGAAATCGTAGCCTCGAAGCTGCTCGTAGGCAGATGCTATCGCGCGTGGACTCACTGGAAGACACGGCAGAAGTCATCAGACAGAAGATCCTTGAGGTAGAGCTTGAGTCGGTAGAGAACCGCGAGCAAGTTGAATTCCTCAATGAGCTTGTCGCTCTGAAAGAGATGCAGATCGCGGATAAGCAGCGGACGGTTGAGGCCATGGAGCAGCTCACCAAGGAGAAGATCGTCTCGGAACTGCAGTTCCGCGCCGCTCGTGGTGAGCTTCTGGATCAGCAGCAGCAACTGGTAGGTCTCAAACGAGAGCGTGGCCAGCTGCTATCCAAGATAGGAACGTCGGAAAGCTCGAGGCGCCAGTTGGAGCACCAAGTCTCTTCATCCGAGTCGATGATTACGGCTGAGACGGCCGCGTTCGATGAGAAGGAGATCTCATTGCGAGCCAGTAGCGCGGAGACACTGACGGCTCCAATGGATGGGCGCGTATCAAGTCGGATTGCATCTTTGGGCGAATCAGTCCAACCCGGTGCATCACTCATGATCATCGCTGCGACGGACGAGCCTGCGATTGGGCGTGCATGGGTGAAATCATCAGCCATCGGATTTCTGAAGCTTGGAGGTGAAGCGCGTTTGAAGGTCTCGGCGTTCCCGTATCGCAAGTTTGGCACGATCTCGGGAACAGTACGGGAAGTCGCCAAGGCGCCCACGCCCGTTGCAGACTTGCCCAGAGATCTGAATGCATCCGAGGCGATGTATGCAATCACCATCTCCCTGTCGTCCACCAATCACGAGACGTCCCGCAATCAAACGATTGATCCATCCATGCTCGGAGACGGAATGAAGTTTGATGTGGATCTTATGATGGAGCGGAGAACACTTCTCGAGATGCTATTTGATCCTGCAAGGACGGCACTTTCCGGCCTGGAATGATCTGCTCAGGCGTCACACGCTTCACGCTTGTTATTGAGCCGCCAGCACATGTGGCAAGCAGCGTCGCCAGGCTCGCGATCTGTGGTCGATGAGTAACGGCAATGATCGTGATGCCGATCGATCGCAGCGAGAGGAAGATTTCCCTTTCTTTATCTAGATCAACGTTCGCTGTCGCCTCATCAAGAAGAAGAACGCGGGGGCGGCGGTACAGGGCACGAGCAATCAGGAGCCGCTGACGCTGGCCTGCAGACAATGAGCTTCCAATCTCACCAATGCGCGTCTGCAACTGAAGCGGCATAGCTTTGACCTCTGTCGCGAGCCCAGCCAGTGTCAGGCATCGCCAGATACTCTCTGGCTCAGCATCCTCAGAGAAGAACGCTACGTTCTCGCCGATGCTCCCTCCAAGCAGCTCGTCCCCTTGCATTACCACGCCAATCTGCGACCTTATGGAGCGCGAGAATGGCGTAGACAATGCCGTGCCGTCATACCGGATCTCACCTTGCTGCGGGGGATACAAACCAGCGAGCAGCTTCATGATGGTGCTCTTGCCACAACCGGACGGACCATTGAGGAGTACGAAGTCTCCTGCATGAACGGCGATATTGAGTGCTTTTACCGAAAATTCGTCCGATTGACCGTAGCGATAGTACACATTCTGGGCGTATATGCGCCCCTCAAGCGGAGGGTGATCCATTGCCTCAGGACCCATCAGCTCGCTCTCGCTTAGAACGATATCGGCCAATCGGTCTGAGTGAAGGACAGTCTGGCGGAAGGCGGTGATCTGCTGGACGAACGTATGGATTCTTGCGGACAGTTGGCGCTTGAGTGCAAAGAAGGCAAATAGGGCGCCAACCGTCAGTGCTTGATCCAGCAGCAAATGAACGCCTAGGTAGACAGCGCCGGCCGTCGCGAGATTGTCCAGCAAGGTGCGGCTAGCAGACAAGGATGCTAGCAATGAATTCAGTCGATTTCCTGCGTTGGTTGCGTCTGCAAGTCGGGCCGACCATTCCGCCTCGCGATTCAGCTCGGCGCCGGCGGACTTGATGGATGCGATTGAACGAATCGTCTCAATCCTGGCAGTCTTCTCACGCAGTGATGCCTGAAAGGCCTCCCCGCCCAGCTTGTTTCGCACCGGCGATGAAGCCCAAGAAAGGCCCAAGTAGAGTACCGCGGCCGAACTGCCAACAAGCGCAAGCACCGGTGAGACGAAGAACATTGTCGCCACAAGTAGAAGCGATAGAATCCCGTCCATAACAGCGGACACAAGGCCGCCTGTTAACGCCTGCTTGAGAGAATCCATGGTGTCGAATCGCGACGAGACGTCGGCAAGGCGTCTCCGTTCGAACCACGACAGTGGAAGGAGGATCATATGCCGGAACAGTCGGCGCGATGCATTCCACGACAAAGTGCTAGCAGCCCTCGACATTGCTCGTGAACGAAGTACCTCAGCTATGAAGTTGAAGATCGCAAGCAGTGCAAAGCCAAGCCCTAGGAGAACCAGAAGGTCTGTGTCTGTATGGGTTGCTGCCTCGTCTACCGATATCTGGATGAAGAACGGCGAGCTAACCAGGAAGAGCTGAAGGAACACGGAGTAGACGGCCCCTAGCCCCAGCGACTGCTTCACTTCGGACGTGATTGTTGCAAACCGCCGAATGCTAAACTGACGATCACTTCTGCTAGCGACGAAGCCTGGAAGCCGAGTCAGCTCGAGCGCAACTCCGGTAAAAGATTCCGAAACCTGCGTTCCACTTAGTCTCATGTGGCCGGACGCGGGATCAAAGATGTGGAATCGCCCGCGTGAGCACTTACTAAGCACAACGAAGTGTGAAAGCTTCCAATGCAGTACCGCGGGCAACGAAATGTGCTGGAGATCCTCCACTTCGCAACGGATCGCGCGAGCATGGATGCCGAGGCTGGTGAACGCTGAGATCAGCGCCGCCGCATTCGTGCCTTGAGAGGACGAAGGATGCCGAATTCGAAGAGAGGATAGAGTTGTCTCTCTTCCCAGCAGAGAGGCGCATGTGGCCACACAGGCCAATCCACACTCGGAATGCTCACTTTGATACTGGAAGTGTTGCCGTGACATTGCTGCTTGCTCGTTCCATCTTCTGGGCGCGCCATACGAAGTGCGTCGGCGGAGTTCATCGCCACGCGCCTGTTATCGGGTCGCTGAGCGAAAGCGATCCTTACTGCTAGACGTAGAGGTTCCGTACTGACGCCTGATCAGGTCTTTGGCGCGTGCCCTGCACGTTCCCATGCGCACGCTGATCAAGAGCGGGCTTCTCTGACAGAGGTCCACCTGGTCAGGTGCGATGACTAGAAGTCATCAAGAGGGATTCATCATGCGCGGTGATGGGCGTGCGCCTCGACTCGCCTCAACAGCTGTCGGCTAGTTCTTGTACTTGAAGACAACGCTTCCCAGGCAATCGCTTCCAGGAGCTCTGCCGATAGCATCGATGCTCACTTGAGAATTCTCATGAAAAGCGTGCTTCCGCTGTCCTTCGGTCTTCCATACCGGAGTCGGTTCTGGCGGTTGCACAAACAGACCGAGTGCATGACTGACCTCGGCCAGCTTCAAGCAGTGCGCATCATCTATGGTCGCTTTCTGCGTCACTGTCAACTGTCTTACGCTTCCCGAGAATCGATCGCGGATAAGTACAGCAGGACCCATGGCGGAGTCGGACCTCGGTTCAAGTTCAGAGAACCGCACGTTGCCGGTGGTGCCAATCCTGTTCGCGGTCACCTCGAACGTGCGCAAGATGCTGGCGTCATCAGGTCGTTGCTGGAACTGAATCAGATCCTCGACAGCCAACGGAGAGGGCTCAAGTTCGGCGGATTGATGTGCCTGCGCAGTCAGCACGATGCCCAGCGAGCATGCGAGAGCGCACGCGGCGGCAAAGGTATCCCATCCGAAGCTGGGCACGCGAATTCCATTCGACATCCGATCTCCTTACGCTTGATCTAGAACTAAGCCGGCCTGTAAGGTCGGGCTGGAATGTTCGTCATGTGCCGAATGAAAGTCAAGGAAATCTATGGCGATCCATCTGGTCTCGCCAGTGTCGTACAGCGCGTTCGTTGCGGGAGTCGCTAGCCATGCTCGAGAGATTGTCGCAATTGAGGCGAAGCGATCGGCACTTCAGCAACAGAGGTCAGTCGTCAGCACGGATGATCTATGCCACGGGATCCTGCACTTCTGGGCTGCACACCAATCTAAGCTCGTCCATCCACTCTCAGAACATGTGACGCACCGGGAAGGTCTCAGACGCTGTCACACTTCGCGTGTCGAGCATGAAGTGCTCTGCGAGGTGGCTGATCAGTGCAGGGCACTTTTGGATACTTCGGCGCCAGCTGCTCTGCAGTCGGCTATCAAGCTCATCGCGGGCCGCCTTGGCGTGGATGGCGAGCTGCGCTGTGGCCCCAACGTCACGTCGGCCGATGAGGCGGGAAATCGCTGGGGCTACATGCCACACCCACTGCTTGCCAGGAGGCTTGACTGGCTGGCTGCATGTGACCGTGACAGAGGCTGGTCGCCCTTCGTACGCGCGACTTGGTTCTATGTCGGCCTGCTTAACTGCCACCCACTTCAGGATGGGAATGGTCGAACCGCTAGAGTGCTTTTCAACGCGCTGCTTTGGCAGGGCAAAGATTTCTATCTTCCAATCTATGAAGCTAGCGCCTCTCTCGGCTCGAGCTTGGAGATCTGTCTGCGTCGAGCGGCCAACTCGGATGATTGGTCAGACATCATCAGCTTCCTGCATGACCTTCTAAGCGCACACTTGAGTGCATTGGCACTGCGGACGCGATCCGTCTGGACGCTGTAGAAGATTGGAAGTCAGAAAGCCTGATCCGCTTCGGCTCGAGAATCGATAAGAAGGTCAGGCGGAGTTCTCCCCCCGACCTTCTGGCTGGCTTTGAGGGAGAGCGATGTTTCCTCTACCCTATCGTCAGCCTCGTCTAAGCTTGGCAGTCTCGTGTGTCAGTGCGTTGATGAGATCACTCTTCTTCCCATGATTCGCGACCACCGTTACTGCCGCCGCTGCCCCCTATGCCAATTGTCCAGCCCCCGCTACCCCAGGTCCAACTGCCACCTGTCCAGGGAGCGCCCCCAGTTCCGCCAGTGCCCCCCCAACCTCCGGCTCCTGAACCACCCTTTGCCCCGAATGTTTCATCCCACGGTTCGGCCAAGTAGTCAGCTTGGGTCTTATTTGGATCGGTGGGATGCCTCATGCCGCCGTAGATGTCGCCCATGGCCTTGATTGCCTGGTCGACCGTGTACTCGGATCCAATCTTGTTCTTGATCTCAATGAATCGAGAGTCCCAAGTGTAGGTGGCCGCTTCCGGGTACTTTGCTGCTAGGACGTCGTTGGCTTTCATCGCTGCGAGAACTCCGCGCCCCTCTTCCTTGAGGTAGGTGGCGATGTACTCCTCTCTCGTTGGCGTGTGGTCCCAAGTCACCCGATTCTCGACGTGGGCCAACTCATGGGCGATAGTCCTCGCCATCTGTAGGGCATCACCCTTGATGTTCGGATTCAAATAGATGCTGCCCAGCTCAACATATCCGTTGGCCGCGCCCATCTCGCGGAACTGGATGGACAGTCCGCTGTCCAAGTAGTTCTTGAGTGACTGCTGGACATCGGGGATGTTGCTAAGAACTTCATCCAGCTCACTTGTTACGCCGGAAGTGAAGCTGCCTTTTGCAGCGAGTGCGAACATCCCCGCGGCGCTGATGTCGAACTGGACGTTTTCCAGACCATCCCAGCGGGTCTCGTCAAAGTAGTGTTCGACCATTCCTTGATCGCTCTCCCCTTCCCAAACACCGCTGGAGGCTGCCTGGAAGTCCGTCTGACTGCCACCCGAAACCAGCAGTAGTTCTTCGACGGTGAGTTCGCGTGCGGCACGCATTCCTGTTGCCATGTTTCTTCCTTTCAAGTCGTTCGTTTGTCCCGCGCGATCCGAAGCGCGGCGGACGATGTTGAAAGCAGCTTGAATGGAAGTCAACAAGATCGCTTGCTAGACGCAACAGCTTGACACTGCTTCCAATGATCTGAGTTCCGAGAGACACCGTCATTGCTGGAAGCACCAACTAGGCTGTGGGCTGACGTCCCGCCAAGCATCCCGTAGCGTCGCAAGTCAAAAGGATGACTGATACCGAGGACCGGACAACCATTGAGCGGCATTCCGCTACACCGTTTTGGTCAGCGTCCGCTTCCGGCCAAAAGCGGACAAAGGCCTGACGCCTGAATTAAGCCGAGCCGCGAAGCGGCTTCGGCTTGAATGAATTGTTAGGCTTTGGGATGGTATGACACCAGACTTGCAGCCTGTATCTATGAGAGCATCTGTGTAATGTCATTCCCGTTCTCTATGACGTAGCGCTCTGTTACTTGAAGCTCTCTCCGCTCATTTGTACTCAAGGTTACTTTGCATATAAAGCCACCTGAGAGAAGATGCTTCAGAAGTTCCTGCACGATCACGTAGTAGGTCGACACGTTGCCGTTTGCTTGCGCAAATACAGCGCCGCCACCGAAGTCCTCAAAGACTAGGCCAACACGAAGTGTTTCTGGCTCGGCGTTTAGAGCTTTGATGTCATCAATGACCGCATCCCAAGATTCAAACTCAATTGCTCCCATTGGCACTCCCGATGACGCTGTGGCGACTCTGAACCCAAAGCCTAACGCCTGAATTAAGCCGAGCCGCGAAGCGCCTTCGGCTTGAATGAACTGTTAGACCTCAAAGCCGCTCATCCAGCTTGTGAAATAGCAGACTTGCAAGGAAGAAGTGATGGATTGCCCTCTCCGGCGTAATCACGATGTTTCCATGGGCCTTAGGGTTGCGCACGCCGATCATTGAGCCCGCAAACAGATCCATGTGCCCTTGCTGGATGTTGCGACCCGTTTCTGTGGTTAGGTCATCCAGCGTAATCGTGGGCTTGTTGGGTGTGAATGCTTTCCGCATCAAAGGCGCGCCATCAAGTTCTTCATTCGCCGCAGCTTTGTGTAGCATCTTTACAACTGAGTTGACCTCCTTAAGGACGGCCTCTACGGCATCTGCGTAGTGTCCAGCCTCGAATCTGGGTTTGGCCAGGGCGACAACGCTTGCGTGGAGCAGCGACCATACGTGCTCCATTTGGCTGTCAGGCTTTGCGGGCTGCTGTGCAATTAAGTCCGGGTTGCGCTTGATGCGGGTCACTGCGGAGCGCAGGACCGAAATAATGTCCTCGACGCTTTTGAATGACGGAGAGCGTGTGAAGTTGCTAACACCTTCGTTGGCAATAGCAGCAATGTTGCGGGAATAGCCGTTCTTGCCCAAGGCGTCGTCGAAAAGATCTTCTAGCTCTTGGACCATCTGACGGTACCAAGGATCGTCATCGCGACTGATGTAGATGCGGTCCGTGGTCTTCGTGAAACGCGCCAGTATCCCCGACAGGTCCTTCTCGTACTTTTCAAGGTGCGCAATGAGCTCTTCTGGGGTCACGGTAGTCTTTCCTTGAGGTCTAACGACGATTAGACCCCAAAGAGGGGTGTAGCGCGGACTCTGGGCGCTTCCGCGAGGGGCGTCAATCGGACTTTTCCTACAGGAATCCGTCGGCTGGGTCTAATTGTTAGGCCTCATCCTGGGACAATCCAAGTGCGACCCTTGTGTAGTCGGCCCTGTCATCCGACATGAGCGACATTGAGCTTCCGTTGCACCACCACGCGATGTACTCAGGAATGTGCACCCAGGGCGGCGGCGGCGTCGGTGCGCCGTCGCTCTTTGTAAACCAATTGCTTTTTCCTTCTACCAAGTAGCAAAGGGCAATTCCGTGCTGTTCAGCAAATTGAATTGCACCCGTCTGAAAGCCGGCCGTCGAGAAGATCATGCCCTTTTGCGCGCCCAACGATTGAAGGCGCGAATGCAGGACTTGGACATCCTTCCGCTCTATCTTTCTTTCGCTTGTGATGTTTGCATTCAATCAGCACAAGAAAGTTGGCACCGAGCGCCTTGAATCGAGCGGCGACATCGATCTCGTACTCACCGTCTGATGCCGCTAGACGCTCCAAGTGCTTCGAATCGTACTCGACAAGCCCTTCGGCTGCCGCGTCGACGATTCCTTTGACGGCCAGTTCGAATTGCCGTGGACTCAGATTTACCGGATCGCCGAATTGCGGCATATGGCCCCCAGGCTCCTAACAGGCGGACTCGTGGGTCCATACATCCGGCACCACACTCCCTCGAGTGCGGCATCCTTGTTCTAGTGGGAGATTACGGAACATGGGTCCCCCTGACAAGCCGACGTATAAACGGACCCAGCCGGCCGGTCTGATAACCCTCGGACGGCCTGTATCGGGTCAAACTCTTTTATCGTGCCCGGTAAGACGGAGGCTGAGAAGCCAACCAACGGCAGCGGTCTAGCACCGCCCCAGATGATTCACTGGCGACTTGAAATCCGCCGAAGAACGCCTGTCCACCACCGATGCCAGCCCCGGCCAACGTAAGCGAAAGGACACTCGTCCTCTGGCCGAATGTCCACAGCTGGCATTGGATCTCACCGGTCGACGCATCGGTTTGTCGGCTGGGCCAGAAGTGGGCCATGCTCGCATGACTGCTTCCGGCTAGTAACGGACGTTCGAAACTGAGTAAGCCGCAAAGCGGTGTCGGTTTGAGCGAATTTCCAGGTACTCACTCGATGTAAACTGGATACTCATCGCCGTCCAGTGTGAACGTAACAGGCATTCCATTTTTCATCAATTCAAATCCCAGGTGGGTTGGAATATTTGAGGCGTGCGGGATAAGTGCGCAGAAGATCTCAATGTTCTCAAAAAAGCAGAGATTTATAAGAAAAATTCCATGCTCGTCTGGATCTACGACTTGGTAAAAGAAGACTTCTGGATTCTCTCCATGTCTTGGAAGATCTCGAGCATCTCTCCTCGCCCTGGCCAGCAAGAACTCCTGGAGCTTGGATCTGCCTTGATGTTCAATTATAAGAAAGCTCACGAGGGCCTTAATTTCCCCCTTGAAATTCGTGCTGAAGTGGTGCCGATAAATGCCTAGAGCGATGTGCTTAAAGCACATGTTCAATCGATCTATATCTGGGGTTCCCGCGATAGCATCAATGAATTTATTACCTCCGAGATCTATACGAACGAATTTTCTGTTTGACACGAAAATTCGCTCTATGAGCTTGTATGAACTCCGCCGAAGTGCTCTATCAACCTTGGTGATCGAATGGGCGTATCCAATTGAATTATTTCCGAGCATGCCCGCCAATGAGATCATTAGAAACTCATCGTCCTTGCTCTTTGCGGAATTGTGGTGATCGCATGAGGGGACGGTTACGAGGTTCCTTCTTAGGTTCTTGTGCGGGAAATCTTTCAGCTGGGGAAATATGCATTTTGGCGGCGTGTGTTCGACGCTTGTGGCTTCATTTTCGCATGCGTAGCAGAATTGCCTTACGGAAAGGTCAGGGAGCTGCTTCATTGCGTGCATCCCAAGTTGCCAACAAATAGGTGGCCAATGCCCCTGACAGGTTGACGGCCAGCTCGGCATGCCGTGGCGCCGGCTTTGAACCGACCTTTCCTTTGCCGTGTGCATCGCTGAGACGATTACGCAGCGATCCAAGCCCCTCGACAACAGCCGTACAACCGCCAAGAACCTGCTTGAACACAGCCTCGGTATGCTGTGATGGGGCTAGGTTGAGGGTTTCTGCGGTCATCTTGTACAGCTTCGGAAGATCTACTCCGTCGTCGTAAGTAACATCCGCGGAATCGAGAATGTGCTTGCAGACTGACTCGATGAGCGTCCTAGCAGAAGTGATCGCACCTTCTGGATCTGCCGCACGGCGCTCAAGAGCCTTTGACCAAGCAGCTTGGACATGCGAAGCGTCAAATTTCTCCAGCCTTTCAGAGACAAGTTGATCTGCAAGCGATAGCGGGGCGCGCTCTAGCAGGTCCAGTAGTGGCCGGAACTCTGCCCAGATGAACTCTCGCCTCTCGACATACGTGGAATGCTTGTATTTAATGAACTGCCAGAACTGTGAGAGACTTCTGCACGTCCTGACGAATCCTGGAACCAGTGAATCCAGTGCGGGCTTGGTCAGCAGCATCTGGCGCAGGCGAACGAACTCTGCGTCATCCGCGTTGCCCCCCGTAGCTTGGGAGATCAGTAGGTTCTGAAGAGCTTCTGTCTGGTCGAATAGGTCGTTCACTTGATAGGCTGCCAAACGACCCAATCGCCGGACCTGCGCGTCCGGTGGGTCTGGTTATACGACTTAACCACAAAGCACCGTATGGTGTGCTTTCCCTTGGTGCACCTCGATCTTAGGGCGGCTGTGTCCAGCTAACAAGCCAGCGCATGACCGGACCCAGCGGAGGGCTCAGTGACCAACGCAAGCTCGCTCGGATAGAATTTCAGATGTTCGCTTTGGGAGAACAGCTGCCCCACCGCCAGCTGTTTGCCTCATGGATAGCGGACACGACAAACAACAAGGGCGCCTCTCGGCGCCCTCGTTCTTTCAACTCATTCCCACTCCATCATCAACAGGTCTCGCAAGCCCGCGTGGTTAAAGGGATTTTCGATGATCGACATGGGCCATTACCGTCGCTTGTACCGTCATCCGACAAGAGCTTCGTCTGGTGTGGCAGATGGAGAGATTTGCAGGGCGACGACTCTGGCAACACCATCGTCAATCACCTTCTAGGACACCACAGACAAGCGCAGCGGTCTTCCTCCTATCCTCACTTCACTGAGACCTTCGAAATCGCCTGCCCTCCCCTCTTGAACCCATGATCCCGCACGCTTAGCCGTTCAGCAGACGGCCGCCGTCCAGGACGATTTCAGAGCCGACCGTCCAGCGCGACTCGTCCGATGCCAGATACAGCACTGCTTTGGCCACCTCGTCGGAGGTACCGAAGCGGCCAAGCGGAATGGTTGCCGCGATCGCTTTGTTAACCTGCTCGCGATAAGCTTCCGGAATACCGGCCTTGTCGTAAAGCGGAGTCTCGACGGGGCCAGGGCTCACTGCGTTGACACGGATGCCGCGGCCCAGCAGTTCGGTCGAGAGCGTCTTCGACATGTTCAGCAATGCGGCCTTCGTTGCGGCATACACCGACGAGCGATCTGCGCCTGCATGCGCGCTGACGGAAGTGGTCAACACGACGGAAGCAGGATTTGCGAAGACCGGCAAAAGCGCCTGCATCAGGAAGTACGGCCCTTTGACGTTGATGTCGAAAATGCGGTCGAACATGTCTTCCGTCCATTCCTCAATGGGCCGCCAGATGGATACGCCGGCATTGAGGAAGGCAACGTCGAGTTGGCCGTAGTGTTCCTTGATGGCTTGTGCCAGCTCCTTTTGTGCAGCAACGCTGGCCGAGTCGGCGCGCAGCACCGGCACTTCCGGGCCCAGTTCGGCCTGGGCCCTTGCAATCGAATCGGGGTTGACGCCGGTTACGATCACGCGAGCGCCCTCCGCCAGGAACTGCTTTGCCGTTTCCAGCCCGATGCCACTGGTGCCGCCAGTGATGAGAGTACGTTTACCTTGCAAGCGCGCCATTTGAATTCTCCGGTGAATGACGACCACCGTGGTCGACATGGAGAAATATGCGCTCATGCCTCACAGCAGATAAGACTGTCTGTTCGCATATAATTCATGCAGATAAGGCATGAATAGAGGCGGCGCCGTGGACCGATTTCTTTTGATGACATGCTTTGCGCGTGCTGTGGAAACCGGGAGCTTTTCGGCAGCAGGGCGAGATCTAGGGTTGGGGCAACCCAATGTGAGCCGCTATGTAGCAGCTCTGGAGGATCATCTGCAGACGCGCTTGCTCCACCGGTCTACGCGGAAGTTGTCCTTGACGCCGGAGGGCGAACGCTACTACGCGGACATCCGGCGCATCCTGGATGCGGTGGATGAATCCGAATCGTCCTTCAGGAGCAACGTCGACCCATCAGGGCTCTTGCGCGTAGCCTGTCCGACAGCTCTCGCACATGCGTTTGTGCTGCCGCATGTGCCGGCCTTTCTGGAGCGCTACCCTCAATTGAACCTGGATCTCCAACTCAACGATCGATACGTAGACCTGGTCAATGAAGGCACCGAACTCGCGATCCGCATAGGACAGCTGGAGGACAGCGCCCTGCGCGCGCGGCCTCTTGGATGGTATGAACGGGTGTTCGTCGCCAGCAAGGACTACTTGGCCAAACGTGGAGTTCCGCAGACCCCGGATGATCTGCGCGACCACGATTGCATCATCTACACCTTGCTGTCGTCCGGGGCGACCTGGCGATTCCGGGACGCGGAAATTCCGATCAGCGGCAGGCTCAGGGTCAACTCGCCCGACGCCGTGAGTGCAGCGGTTGCGGCGGGCCTGGGTGTGGCACATGGACCTGCGTGGCTCTTTCAGGACGGACTGAACAGCGGCAGATTGCAGTTCATTCTCAGCAACCATACGGCTCCCCCTGTCCCCGTGCAGATGGTCTACGTCGCCAACAGGCTGCTTCCCACGCGGGCTATCGTGTTCATGGATTTCATGGCTGACGTGTTTTCAAGGATTCCAGCCTTGAACGGCAGCATCCCTGTGCCGACTCGATAAGACGAGACGACAAAGCGTGCTGCCAGAAATGAAAAGAGCGCCGAAGCGCTCTTTTCATTCAGCTCTATCAACCAGCAGGATCATTCCCACTCAATGGTCGCCGGCGGCTTCCCCGAGATGTCATAGACAACCCGCGACACCCCCCGCAACTCATTGATGATCCGGTTGCTAACCGTACCCAGGAACTCATACGGCAGATGCGCCCAATGCGCGGTCATGAAGTCGATCGTCTCCACGGCCCGCAGCGCAATTACCCACTCATAAGCCCGCGCGTCGCCCACCACGCCCACCGACTTCACCGGCAGGAACACGGCAAACGCCTGGCTGGTCTTGTCGTACAGATCGGCCTTGCGCAGTTCGTCGATGAAGATGGCATCGGCCTTGGCCAGCAGTTCGGCGTATTCGCGCTTCACTTCGCCCAGGATACGCACGCCCAGGCCCGGGCCCGGGAACGGATGGCGGTAGACCATGGTGCGCGGCAGGCCCAGCTCAACGCCCAGGCGGCGCACTTCGTCCTTGAACAGCTCGCGCAGCGGCTCCACCAGGCCCAGCTTCATGTGCTCCGGCAGGCCGCCCACGTTGTGGTGGCTCTTGATCACGTGCGCCTTGCCGGTCTTGCTGCCGGCCGACTCGATCACGTCCGGGTAGATGGTGCCCTGCGCCAGCCACTTGGCGTTCTTCAGCTTGTTCGACTCTTCGTCGAAGATCTCAACGAACAGGTTGCCGATGATCTTGCGCTTGGCTTCCGGGTCGCTCACGCCTTCCAGCGCGCTGAAGTAGCGGTCGGCGGCGTTCACGCGCACCACCTTTACGCCCATGTGCTCGGCGAACATCGCCATCACCTGGTCGCCTTCCTGCCAGCGCAGCAGGCCGGTATCCACGAACACGCAGGTCAGCTTCTCGCCGATGGCCTTGTGCAGCAGCGCGGCCACCACGGACGAATCGACGCCACCGGACAGGCCCAGGATCACTTCGTCATCGCCCACCTGTTCGCGCACGCGGGCGATCTGGTCGTCGATGATGTTGGCGGCGGTCCACAGGGTCTGGCAGCCGCACACATCCACCACGAAACGGCGCAGCAGCGCCTGGCCCTGCAGGGTGTGGGTCACTTCCGGGTGGAACTGCACGCCGTACCAGCGCTTTTCTTCGTTGGCCATGGCGGCCACCGGAATGCGGTCGGTGGTGGCGGTGATGGTGAAGCCCGGCGGCGCTACGGAGACGTGGTCGCCGTGGCTCATCCAGACATTCAGCTTCGGCTCGCCGCCGTGGTCGCTCAGGCCCTTGAAAAGCGCATCCGGGTTGATCACGTTCACTTCGGCGTGGCCGAATTCGCGCTGGTCCGCCGCTTCAGTGGCACCACCCAACTGCGCGGCCAGGGTCTGCATGCCGTAGCAGATGCCGAAGATCGGCAGGCCGCTGTCGAATACTTCCTGCGGCGCGGCGGGCGCGCCCGGCAGCGTGGTCGATTCCGGGCCACCGGACAGGATGATGCCCTTGGCGCCAAAGCCGGCAATCTCGGCCGGGTTGTGGTCCCACGCCCAGATTTCGCAGTAGACGCCCAGCTCGCGGATGCGGCGGGCAATCAGCTGCGTGTACTGCGCGCCGAAATCGAGGATGAGGATCTTGTCGTTATGGATGTTGGTCATGGCGCCCGGGCAATGCAGTAGGGAAAACGAAAACGTCAGATTCTTCAGCGGCAGATGGAGAAAGAGGAACGGGAATCAGCTTCCTCGTTCCTCTTTGCTCGTCCCGCATCAGGAGCGGTAGTTCGGCGGCTCTTTGGTGATCGTCACGTCGTGGACGTGGCTCTCACGCTGGCCGGCGCCGCTGATCTTCACGAACTTGGGCTTGCTGCGCATGTCCTCGACGGTGGCGCAACCCACGTAGCCCATGGTGGCGCGCAGGCCGCCCATCAGCTGGTGGATGATGCCGCCCACCGGGCCGCGGTAAGGCACGCGGCCTTCAATGCCTTCGGGCACCAGCTTGTCGGCGGTGGCGGCGTCCTGGAAGTAGCGGTCCTTGGACCCCTTCTCCATCGCAGCCAGCGAGCCCATGCCGCGGTAGCTCTTGTACGAACGGCCCTGGAACAGCTCGGTTTCGCCCGGCGATTCCTCGGTACCGGCCAGCAGGCCACCGATCATGATGGTGGAGGCACCGGCGGCCAGCGCCTTGCCGATGTCGCCGGAGTAGCGGATGCCACCGTCGGCGATCAGCGGGATGCGGTCCTGCAGCGCTTCGGCCACCAGGTCGATCGCGGTGATCTGCGGCACGCCCACGCCTGCCACCACGCGGGTGGTGCAGATCGAGCCCGGGCCGATGCCCACCTTCACTGCGTCCGCGCCGCTGTCCAGCAGCGCCAGCGCGGCTTCACCGGTGCAGATGTTGCCACCGATGACCTGCACGTTCGGGAAGTTCTTCTTGACCCAGCTGACGCGGTCCAGCACGCCCTGCGAATGGCCGTGCGCGGTATCGACCACGATCACGTCCACGCCGGCAGCCACCAGCGCTTCCACGCGGCGGTCGGTATCACCGCCCACGCCAACGGCCGCGCCGACCAGCAGGCGGGTGGCGATGTCCTTGGCAGCGTTCGGGAAGTCGGTGTTCTTCTGGATGTCCTTGACGGTGATCAGGCCACGCAGGGCGAAATCATCGTTGACCACCAGCACCTTTTCGATGCGGTTGCGGTGCAGCAGCTGCAGCACTTCATCCGACGCGGCGCCTTCCTTGACCGTGATCAGGCGATCCTTCTTGGTCATGATGTGGCGGACCGGATCGTCCAGCTCGGTCTCGAAGCGCATGTCGCGATGGGTCACGATGCCGGCCAGCAGGCCGTCGCTGCCCACCACCGGCACGCCGGAGATGTTGTGCGCCTGGGTCAGGGCCAGCACGTCGCGGATGGTGGTTTCCGGGCCGACGGTGATCGGGTCGCGGATGACGCCGGCCTCGAACTTCTTGACCTTGGCCACTTCGGCGGCCTGCTGCTCCACGCTCAGGTTCTTGTGGATGATGCCCATGCCACCCAGCTGTGCCATGGCGATGGCCAGGCGTGCTTCGGTGACGGTATCCATGGCGGCGGACAGGATCGGAAGCTTGAGCTTCAGGTCGCGCGTCAACCGCGTTTCGAGGTTGACGTCCTTGGGCAGGATGGTCGAATGAGCGGGGACGAGCGAGACGTCGTCGTAAGTGAGTGCTTCAGCCTGGATGCGCAGCATCGGCATACCCGAGATGTGGGGAAGCGCGACATTTTACCCTGTTTTGGCGACCAAGAACAGTAATTTTGGTAACCGGAAATAGGTAATCCTGCGACACAGTGTCGCGCGGGCGGGGATCTGTTCAGGGCACCTACCGAAGCGGGTAGTGCCGGCCGCTGGCCGGCAACCTCATGAACCTTTGGATGGCATACCGGGTTGCCGGCCAGCGGCCGGCACTACCGTCAAACCCCGGCTTCCGCCGCTTCCAACGTGTTCTGCATCAGCGTGGCCACGGTCATCGGGCCTACGCCACCCGGTACCGGGGTGATCCAGCTCGCCCGCTGCGCTGCGGCTTCAAACCCGACATCGCCCACCAACCGGCCGTCATCCAAGCGGTTGATGCCCACGTCGATCACCACCGCGCCCGGCTTCACCCACTCGCCCGGCACGATGTCCGGCCGGCCCACCGCCACCACCAGGATGTCGGCGTTGCGTACGGCCTGTTCCAGCACGTCCTTGGGGGTGAACTTGTGGCAGCTGGTCACGGTACAGCCGGCGATCAGCAGCTCCAGGCCCATCGGCCGGCCGACGTGGTTGCTGACGCCGACGATGGTGGCGTTGCGGCCGCGCACCGGTTGGTCTGTGTGGCCCAGCAACGTGGTGATGCCACGCGGGGTGCACGGGCGCAGGCCGAACTCGCGCAGGGCCAGGTGGCCGACGTTTTCCGGATGGAAGCCGTCCACGTCCTTGCGCGGGTCGATGCGCTGGATCAGCCGACGCGCGTCGGGGATGCCCGGCAGCGGCAGCTGGATCAGGATGCCGTTGATCTTCGGGTCGGCGTTGAGCTGGTCGATCAGGTCGAGCAGCTCGGCCTCGGTGGTGCCGGCCGGCAGGTCGTAGTCATAGGCTTCGATGCCGACCTTCTCGGCCGCGCGGCGCTTGTTGCGCACGTACACGGTCGAGGCCGGGTCGCCCCCCACCAGCACCACGGCCAGGCCGGGGCGGCTGCCACCGGCGGCGACACGGGCATCGACCCGCACCTTCAGGCTGTCGAGCAGGTCCTCGGCGATACGGCGGCCATCGAGGATGCGGGCAGGAAGCTGGGGGGCGGAGTCGGTCATCGGGTGCGGGCGTGGGGCGGCGGGGACGCTATTGTCCCCGATTCACGCCCCCTCGCCCACCGGCACGGACGGGGTCGGATCCCTTTGCCAAAGGCAAAGGGCTCTGACCCCATCGACCAAGCACGCACGTCGGTAGTGCCGGCCGCTGGCCGGCAACCTCATGAGCGCAGGAAGCACCGTGCAGCTGCCGGCCAGCGGCCGGCACTACCATGCTTCAGATCATTCCTCTTCTTCCGGCACTTCATCTGCATTGAGCGTGCGTGCCTTGCGCTTGGGCGCGGTGAACGGCGTCGGCGTCGGCACACCCGGCAGCGCGCTGCCGAACACCATGTGCGCGCCGGCCCTCAGGCTGCCACCGGCCATTTCCAGTTCGAAGCGCTCAGCATCGCGCTCGCGGATCTGCTCGGCAATCTCGCGAGCGTCATCCTCGTCCGCGCCCAGTTCCACCAGTGCCGCCTGCCCGAACAGCAGTGCCGACTCGAAGGTTTCGCGGATCTGGAAGTCCACGCCAGCATGGATCAACCGCAGCGAATGTTCGCGGTCGAACGAGCGCACCAGCAGCTTGGCCTGCGGGAACTGATGGGCCACCAGTTCGACGATGCGGTCAGCATCCTCGGCATTGTTCACGCACACCGCGATCGCCCGCGCACTGCCCGCGCCAGAGGCATGCAGCACGTCCAGCCGGGTGCCGTCGCCGTAATAGATCTTGAAACCGAAGCGCTCGGCGTTGTGGATCATCTCCACATCGTTGTCGATGATGGTCACGTCCACGTCGCGGGCCAGCAGCGACTGGCTGGCCACCTGGCCGAAGCGGCCGAAGCCGATCAGCAGCACGCTGCCGGACAGGCCATCGGCGGTATCCACGCCTTCCAGGCTGACGGTCGGCGTCGGCGCCACGCGCTTGTAGACCAGCACCACCAGCGGCGTCAGCGCCATCGACAGCACCACCACGGCGGTGAAGTTGGCATTGATGTCCAGGCTGATCACCCCGGCACTGGCTGCGGCCGAGAACAGCACGAAGGCGAACTCGCCGCCCTGCGCCATCAGCACGCCACGGTCCAGCGCCTGCGCGTGGTCACTGCCCATCAGGCGCGCAACCACGTAGATGCACAACGCCTTGGCCGCCATCAGCGCCACCACCAGGCCGAGGATCATCGGCCAGTTGCCGGCCACCACACCCAGGTCCAGCGCCATGCCCACGCTGAGGAAGAACAGGCCCAGCAGGATGCCGCGGAACGGTTCGATGTCTGCTTCGATCTGGTGGCGGAACGTCGATTCGCTCAGCAGCACGCCGGCCAGGAATGCGCCCATCGCCATCGACAACCCGGACAGCTGCATCAGCAGCGCCGCGCCCAGCACCACCAGCAGCGCGGCAGCGGTCATCACTTCGCGCGCTTTCGATTCGGCCAGCACGCGGAACAGCGGATTGAGCAGGAAGCGGCCCACCAGCACCAGACCGACGATGGCGCCCACGCCGATCGCCACCGACATCCAGCGCGAGCCCTCGCCATCGGCACTGCCGGCAGCCGGCGCCATCCACGCGACCAGCGCCAGCAACGGCACGATCAGCAGGTCCTCGAACAACAGGATCGAGACGATCTTCTGCCCCGACGGCAGCGCGATATCCCCGCGCTCGGCCAGCAGCTGCATCACCACTGCGGTGGAGGTGAGCACGAAACCGGTGGCGCCGATGAAGGCGATCTGCCACGGCAGCCCGAACAGCTTGGCGATGCTGGTCAGCACCAGCGCGCAGGTGACGATCTGCAGCGTGCCCAGCCCGAAGATTTCCTTGCGCAGGCTCCACAGGTGCGAGGGCCGCATTTCCAGGCCGATGACGAACAGGAACATGACCACGCCGAGTTCGGCGGTATGCAGGATCGCCTGCGGGTCGGAGAACCAGCCCAGCCCGAACGGGCCGATCGCCAGGCCTGCGGCGAAGTAGCCCAGCACCGAGCCCAGGCCGAGCCGACGGAACAGCGGCACCATCACCACCGCTGCGCCCAACAGGGCGACGACCTTGACCAGCTCGCTGGTCGCTGCTTCTACCGCCATGCGGTGGGTTCCCCGGAAATCGAAATCGGCCTCAACGATAGAGCAACACCGATGACGGCAATAGCACGTGTGTTGCGTTTTATTGTCTTGGAGATGGAACGATAGCGGGAGTGGCCCTGGGCATCATCCCGAAACCATAAACGGTAGCGCCGGGCCATGCCCGGCGAGCGCAGCGGCGCGCGCAGATACATCCGCCGGGCATGGCCCGGCGCTACCGGGTTCACCCGCCCCGACAGAACGCGGCGTAATCGATGTACCCCGGGAACGGCACGCCCGGCGCGCACACCGCGCACTGCGGGTCGGGGCTGATGCGGGTCTCGCGGAAGCGCATGCCCAGCGCGTCAAAGCGCAGCAGGCGCCCCACCAACGGTTCGCCGATGCCGAGCAGCAGCTTCAGCACCTCGGTGGCCTGCAGCACACCTGCCAGGCCGGGCAGCACGCCCAGCACGCCGGCCTCGGAACAGTTCGGTGCGAACTCCGGCGGCGGCGGCTCCGGGAACAGGCAGCGGTAGCACGGTGCCACGCCGCGCTGGCGGCCGGCATCGAACACGCTCACCTGGCCGTCGAAGCGCTCGATGGCGGCGTAGACCATCGGCGTGGCGTGCTTGATGCAGGCGTCGTTGAGCAGGTAGCGCAACGGGAAGTTGTCCGAACCATCCAGCACCACGTCAACGCCCCGCAACAGGCGGTCCACGTTCTCCGAGGTGACGCGCTCGGGCACGGCCTCGACCTCGATGGACGGGTTCAACGCCAGCAGCCGCTCACGTGCCGAATCAACCTTCAGCTGGCCGACGCTGGCCTCGGTATGCACGATCTGCCGGTGCAGGTTGCTGCGCTCGACACGGTCGTGGTCGGCAAAACGCAGGTGCCCTACCCCGGCGGCCGCCAGGTAGAACCCGGCCGGCGCGCCCAGGCCGCCCGCGCCCAGCACCAGCACCCGCGCCTGCTGCAGGCGGCGCTGGCCAGCCTCGCCCACCTGCGGCAGCAGCAGGTGGCGCGAATAGCGGTCGTAGAAATCGCGGTCGGCGGCGCTGCTCAGTGGCTGCACCAGCGGCAGCGCCTGCTCGCGCCAGGCCACGGTGCCGCCGGCAACGGAGGCCACGTGGGCATAACCCGCATCCAGCAGCGCCTGCGCTGCATCAGCCGAGCGCTTGCCGCTCTGGCAGATCAGCAGGATTTCCTGTTCCGGCAGAGGCAGGTGCGCGGCCGGGTCGGCCAGCAGTTCATCCTTGGCCACGCCACGCGCGCCCTCGGCCATGCCGCCGGCCCGCTCATGCGCCTCGCGCACGTCGATCAGCACCGCACCATGGGCCACGCGCGCGCGCGCCCGCTCGGGGGAAAGCTCTGGAATGCTCATGGCGTCCATTGTAGAGCCGGGCCCCATGTTGACGGAGCCGACGGCGCGTAGGACCCTCTGGCCGGTGAAACCATCGATCAATCCCGTACAGACCGAGCACCTGGTGCTCCGGCCGTTCTCATGCGCCGACGGCCCCGAGGTCTTCGCCGGCATCACGCCAACGCTGACCCGCTTCATGGCATTCGATCCGCCGGACTCTTTTGCGGCATTCGAAAAGATCGGCCAGGAATGGCTGCGCCTGATCGAGGAAGGCGCGGAATACACGTTCGTGATCCGGCATCTGCAGGACGGACGCTTTGTGGGCATCGCCGCCGTGCACCGCGCTACCGAGGGCGAACCCGAGCTTGGCATCTGGATAAGCGAGCGCGAGCACGGACAGGGCTACGGCCGCGAGGCAGTGCGCGCCGTCGTCCACTGGTGCGCGGAACGGCTCGCTGCGGTCGCCTATCGCTACCCGGTGGCGGTGGACAACGTGGCCAGCCGGCGGATTGCCGAAGCACTGGGCGGCCAGGTGGTCGGCACCGAGCAGAGCGCGAAGTTTGCGTCGGTGGTCTATCGGATTCCGGTGCCGGGGCTGCCTGGCTGAGGTTGCCGGCCAGCGGCCGGCACTACCGACAGGATCGCCACAACGAGAAAGGCGGCCCTGCGGCCGCCTTTTCGTGGATCACTTGCCCTTGACGTGCTTCATCAAGCGCCGCTTGGCCTTGACCTGCCGTTCGGTCAGCACGTTCTTCTTGCCTTCGTACGGGTTGGCACCCTCGCGGAAGATGAACTGCACCGGCGTACCGATCAGCTTGAAGCGCTTGCGGAAGAAGTTCTCCAGGTAGCGCTTGTACGACTCCTGCAGTTCCTTGAGGCGGGTGCCGTGCACGATGAAGGTCGGCGGGTTGGCGCCGGCCGGGTGCACGTAACGCAGCTTGGAGACGTGGCCGCGGATGGTCGGCGGCGGGTTGGTCTCGTAGGCCACTTCCAGCGCCTTGTTCACTTCGCTGGTGGTGAAGGTCTTGTTCGCCGATTCGTGCGCACGGTGCACCGCACGGAACAGCTCACGCAGGCCCGAGCCATGCTTGGCCGAGATGCGCACCGATTCGGCCCACGGCACGAAGCCCAAGCGCAGCGACAGCATCGTTTCCGCCTGCTCACGCTGGTAGTCGGTGAGGCCATCCCACTTGTTGATCGCGATCACCAGCGCGCGGCCGGCATCCAGCACGGCGCCGAGCACGGTGGCGTCCTGGTCGGTCACGCCTTCGGTGGCGTCGAGCATCAACACGGCCACCTGGCACTGCTCGATCGACTGCATGGTCTTGACCACCGAGAACTTCTCGACGACCTCGTCCACGCGCGAACGGCGACGCAGGCCGGCGGTGTCGATCAGGCGGTACTCGCGGCCGTCGCGCTCCAGGTCCACCGAGATCGAATCGCGGGTGGTGCCCGGCACGTCCGAGGC
The DNA here is from genome assembly GCF_002966815.1 of Stenotrophomonas sp. MYb57. Classification (NCBI taxonomy): domain Bacteria; kingdom Pseudomonadati; phylum Pseudomonadota; class Gammaproteobacteria; order Lysobacterales; family Lysobacteraceae; genus Stenotrophomonas; species Stenotrophomonas sp. MYb57. The sequence goes on along the minus strand of NZ_CP023271.1, from coordinate 2,022,836 downwards.
GATCATGCGCTCTTCGCCGAGGATGCGGTTGACCAGGGTCGACTTGCCCACGTTGGGGCGGCCGACGAAGGCGATGCGCACGCGGTTCGGATCGTTGTCCAGCTCTTCGCCGCTGCCCTCTTCCGGCAGGCGCTGGATGACCTCGTCAAGCAGGTCGTCCAGGCCCTGGCGGTGGGCAGCCGACACGGTCAGCATCTCGCTGAAGCCGTAGCGGGCGAACTCCGAACGCACGGTGTCCTCGTCGGTGCCGTCGATCTTGTTGATCAGCAGCAGCGTCGGGCGCGACAGCTTGCGCAGCCAGGCCAGGATCTCATCGTCCATCGCCGAGGTGCCCTCGCGGGCATCGACGACAAACAGGATCAGGTCAGCTTCGCCAGCGGCAGCGCGGGCCTGGCGCGTGGTAGCACCAGCCAGGCCTTCTTCTTCCTCTGCGATGCCGCCGGTATCGACGACGAGGAAATGGTTGTCCTCGTCAAGCCGGCAGACGCCATAGTTGCGATCCCGGGTGACGCCGGGCTGGTCATGGACCAGGGCGTCACGTGTACGGGTCAGTGCATTGAATATGGTCGACTTGCCGACATTCGGCCGTCCAACCAGGGCGACCAAAGGCAGCATCGCGATTACTCCGTATTAATTTGCCAACCGGAATGCGGTCAGCTTGCCATCAACGTTCTGCACCAGCAGCACTCCATCGACGACGATTGGCTGGGCCAGAAGCGCATCACCGCCGCTTTTCGCCCGCGCCGCCATCGCGCCATCGGAGGCCTGCAGCCAATGCAGGTATCCCTTGTAGTCACCGACCACCACGTAGTCGCCGTGCAGCGCCGGACCGGTCAGCGAGCGCCGGGCCAGTGCGGTCTGCGACCACATCGCCGCGCCGCTGGCCTTGTCCAGGCCGAACACGCCGCCCTTGTTGTCGGTAACGAAAACATTGCCCGAAGACACCGCCACACCGCCGGCACCGCCGTGGTCACGCGCCCACATCGGGCGACCAGTCGGGCCTTCGATGGCCATGGTCTGGTTCTTGAAGCTGCTCACGAACAGCGTATTGCCGTCGAGCACCGGGGCGCCATCGACGTCGGCCATGCGGTCCAGCTCGGTACGGCCTTCGCCGGTACCCACGTTCTGGTCCCACAGCGTGCGGCCGTCCTGCATGGCCAGCGCAGACACGCTGCCCTCGTCCTTGCCGATGAACAGCACGCCCGGACCGGCCACCACCGGCGCGTTGCCACGCACGGTCAGCGCCGGCAGCTCGCTGGGGTTGAACCACTTCTGGGTGCCGTTGCCAGCATCGAACGCGGTGACGCGACCGTCATTGCTGCGCACGAAGACCATGCCCTGGGCAATGGCCGGCGCGGCGATCACTTCGTTGGGCACGCGTGCGCGCCACTTCTCGCTGCCATCGTTGATGTCCAGCGCGATCACCTGGCCATCGAGGGTACCGATGACCACCAGGTTCTCGCCGACGCCCGGACCACCGGACAGCCGCAGCTTGGCCTTCTTCTTTTCCTTCTTCGGCTCCCAGGTCCAGACCTTCTTGCCGGTCTGCAGGTCGATGGCGTGCACGCCACCGGTGATCGCCGCGGCGAACACGTGGCCATTGGCCACCGCCGGGCCCTGGCGTACGCCGATGCGGCGCTCGCCCTTGCCCAGGTTGACCGACCAGGCCTTGTTGACCTTCAGGGTCGGCTCGAACTTCACCAGTTCCGCCGGTTCCTGTGCCTTCTTCGCTGCTGCGTCCTTGCCGGCGAACCAGCCCTTCATGGTGCTGCAACCGGACAGCGCCATACCAAGCAGGAGTACGGTGGCGACGCGCGTGATCATGACCTTCTGACTCATCAAACCGACTCCGCAGGGGCGGCGACGGTGCCGCCGGCGTCCATAACCTTGGTTTCCAGCAGTCGCCGCTGCGGCGCTGCCACGTCCAGCGTCTTCAGCGCCTTCTCATACTGTTCGCGGGCCGCGTCACGCTTGCCCTGCGCCATCAGCGCATCGCCATGGATTTCCAGGCTGCTGCTGTCGGTGGCGCTGCCCAGCAGCTTGATCGCTTCATCGCCCTTGCCGGTAGCCACCAGCAGGCGTGCCACGCGCTGGTCGACCACGCGCTGCAGGTCGCCTTCGACCTTCACCGCGCGCAGGGTGGCCAGCGCCTCTTCATTCTTGCCGGCATCGACCTGGGCCTTGGCCAGCTGCAGCGCAGCCAGGTCGCCGTAGATGCTGGACGGGCCAGCCTCCAGCGCCTTGACCGCCTTCGCAGCGTCGTCGAGCTTGTTCTGCTGCAGGCCCACCAAGGCCTTCTGGTACTCGACATTGGCCGAGGCCAGCTTGCCGCCCTGATCCTTCTGGTACCACTGCCAGCCGGCAATGGCACCGATGGCGATGACTACGCCACCGAGGATGCTGGCACCATTCTTCCGCAGCCAGCTGCGGACGCGTTCACTTTGTTCGTGCTCGTCGAGCAGGTCGTCGATCGCCATGCGTACTCTCGCCCCGCCCATCGGGAGGGACCATTGGGATTATCGAAGGTGGTGAAACCGCGCCTCAGTGTGAAACCGGGACAACGGAGCCTTCAGAGGATACCTGAAAGCGTGCCACGTTGGCTCGCTGATAGGGCGTCAGATCGACGATAGCGCCATTCTGCTGAACCTGGACCGCCGAGGCGTTGCCCAAGGTGACCCGGGCCACCTGGCCGGGGGTGAAGCTGCGGGTCTCGCCCGCCTTGATCAACGCCTTCTCGACGCTGCCGCCATCCGGACCGGCGATATCGACCCAGCTGTCGCCACTGAACTGCATGTCCAGGTTGGCGGCAGCAGCCGGCGCAGCGCGTGGCACCGGGGCCAGCGAGGCAACGTAGGGGGTAGCAGTCGGCTTGGTGACAGGCGCGGCCGCCACCTCGGCGGGCGCCGCGGCGGCGGACCCGGGACCGGCCGGGGTAACCGGTACGGCGGCCGGGATCACATCCAGCGAGGCGGTGTTCGGCGAAGGTGCGGTGCCATCGAAGTGACCGCGGGTGGCGAACCAGACCGGGACCGCCAGCACGGCGGTAATACCGACATACAGCGCACGGCGGCCGAGATTCTCGGCGATCCGGCGCGCACGCGGGGTATGGGTGTGGCTGACCAGGGTGGGCGGAACCACCGGGCCGACCTGGGCCTGTTCCAGCAGTTCGCTGACGTCGACACCGAGCAGGCGGGCATAGCTGCGCAGCTGGCCGCGCACGAACACCGGCGCGCCGAGCTTCTGCCACTGCTCCTGCTCGAGCGACTTGACCACTTGAACCGGCATGCGCAGGCGCTGGCCGACGTCTTCAAGGGTCAGTCCGGCGGCCTCGCGGGCCTGGCGCAGGCGGGTGCCGCAGCCGGCCACAGTCTCGAGATCGCTCACAGTCTGGTCATCAATCACAATGCATCAACCCTGGAGTTAGGAGCCCGCGTCCTGCGGAAATTCCTGTCGAATCCGCTGAAGATAGCGATCAGATGCTGCCTGATCACCCAGTCGCGCCTCGATTTCAGACGCAAGTTGTAACACGGAACGCGTGGCCGGTGCAGCCGCAATCCTACGTTCGGCGAAGGCCCGGGCTTCCATGAACTGGCCGCGACGGAAGCTCAGCTGGGCCATCGCCTCCAGCGCGACCGGGTTGCCAGGTACGTGGGAAAGGGAGGCGCGCAGGTCGCGTTCGGCACGTTCAAGCTGGCCAGCGTCCAGCGCGCATCCACCAGCATTGGCCAGGGCAGCGGCGGGCGTGGCGTAGTCCGGGGCAGTCAGGGCACGATCGAACCAGACCAGCGATTCGGCCGAGTGGCCGTGCTGGCACAACCATGCCGCGTAATTATTGAGAACGTCACCGCGTTGCGGTGCCAGCTCTGCAGCGCGGCGGAAGCCATCCCCCGCCTGCTGCTCGCGCCCCCTGCGATCTTCCACACCGGCCAGCAACATCACCGCGTCCACACCATTGGGCTGCAGCTTCAACGCGCGGCGCACCTTGCGCTCGGCCTCGTCCAAGTTGCCCACCTGCATGTCGCGGGCAGCCAGCGCCAGCAGGTCCTCGTAGTGGAACTTCTGGCGCACGCCCGGCGCATCGCGGACGCTGTGGATCGGCGCGACCCCGCCCGGGCCGATCGGAATCTCACTGGTGGTCGTGCAACCGCCCGCTGCCAATGCCAGCGCGCCTGCGAACAGGGCCACCGGCAGGCGGTCAGGCCGCGGCATCGCTCCCCTTCCCCGCCTGCAGCGTCTTGTTGAACTCGGCCTGGCGGCGCGTGCGATCCATCACCTGGCCCTTGAGCTGGCCACAGGCGGCGTCGATATCGTCGCCACGGGTGCGGCGCACCATGGTCAGCACGTTGCTGTCGAGCAGGATCTTCTGGAAGGCGCGGATATGCGCTTCTTCGGAACGCTCGTAGCGGGTACCCGGGAACGGGTTGAACGGGATCAGGTTGACCTTGCCCGAGTCCCTGGCCTGCACGGCGTTGTCGAACTGGTGCATCAGCCGCGCCAACTGGCGGGCGTGCTCGGGCTGGTCGTTGATGCCCTTCATCAGGGTGTATTCGAAGGTGACCGATTCGCGGCGCTTGTTGGCGCGCAGGTAGCGTGCGCACGAAGCCATCAGCTCGGCGATCGGGTACTTCTTGTTGAGCGGCACGAGGGTCTCGCGCAGCTCGTCGTTCGGCGCATGCAGCGACACCGCCAGCGACACGTCGCTTTCCGTGGACAGGCGGTCGATCTGCGGCACCAGGCCGGAGGTCGACAGGGTCACGCGCTTGTTGGCCAGGCCGTAGCCCAGATCGTCGCGCATCACGCTCATGGCACGCACGACGTTGTCGAAATTCATCAACGGCTCGCCCATGCCCATCATCACCACGTTGGTGAGGCGGCGCATCTGGTGCGGCACGTTGCCCAGGTGGCGCGCCGCGATCCACACCTGGCCGATGATCTCGGCGGTGGTCAGGTTGCGGTTGAAGCCCTGGGTGGCGGTGGAGCAGAACGTGCAGTTCAGGCCACAACCGACCTGCGAGGACACGCACAGCGTGCCGCGGGTCTTGTCGGGGATGTACACGGTCTCGATGGCATTCTTGCCATCCACGCCCATCGCCAGCAGCCACTTGTGGGTGCCGTCGGCGGAGGGCTTGTCGAAGATGATGTTCGGGACGAGGACCTCGGCATGCTCCTGCAGCTTGGCGCGCAGAACCTTGCCGAGGTCGGTCATCTCATCGAACTCGGTGACGTAGCGATGGTGGATCCACTTCATCACCTGATGGGCGCGGAACTTCTTCTCGCCGAGAACCTCGACGAAAAACTTCTCCAGGCCCGCGCGATCGAGGTCGAGCAGGTTCTGCTTGCCAGCCGTGGGTGCCGACTTCGGCAGCGGCTGGATGGCGATTTTCTGTACGACCTCGTTCACGGCATTACTCTCAGCGCGAGACGACTTCGGTGGCGGCGAAGAAGTACGCGATTTCAATCGCGGCATTCTCGACCGAGTCCGAGCCGTGGGCGGCATTGGCATCGATGGATTCGGCGAAGTCGGCGCGGATGGTGCCCGCAGCGGCTTCCTTCGGGTTGGTGGCGCCCAGCAGGTCGCGGTGGGCCAGGACGGCGTTCTCGCCTTCCAGGGCCTGGATCATCACCGGGCCGGAGATCATGAACTCCACCAGTGCGTTGAAGAACGGACGCTCGCGGTGCACGGCGTAGAAGCCTTCGGCTTCACGACGCGACAGCTGCTTGTACTTGGCGGCCACGACCTTCAGGCCGGCCTTTTCGAAGCGGGCGTAGATTTCGCCGATGACGTTCTTGGCAACGGCGTCCGGCTTGATGATCGAAAGGGTGCGCTCCAGCGCCATGGGATGTCTCCAATGGAATCGGGCCGCTGATGGCCCGAAGGGTAACAAAAAAAAAGCCGCGTCGAAACGCGGGCTTAGCCTGATAAACGTGCGCGGATTGTAAAAGATAAAGCGGCAGGGTGGTAGTGCCGACGCTGGCCGGCATTGGGCGCAGGGGTCGGATCCCCGCAGGGGCTCTGACCCCATTACGGGGCCAGCACCGGGGTCGGAGCCCCAGGGGGGGATCCGACCCCAGCCAGCACCCCATTCACCCACCTGAGCGGATTCTGACCAGCCCGGACATTTTTGCTGCACTGCAAAATGCCATACGGTACCGTCTGGTTCTAGTATCAAACAATCGTTTGATTAAGGTCCGCCCGCCCGATGGCCAAGCCCGCCCACTTCTCGACCAAGGACCGGATCCTCGGCGCCGCCGAGGAGCTGTTCGCCCAGCACGGCTTTGCCGGCACCTCGCTGCGCCAGGTCACCAGCCAGGCAGACGTCAACATCGCTGCGGTCAACTACCACTTCGGCTCCAAGGAAAACCTGGTCAACGAGGTGTTCCGCCGCCGCATGGACGAGATGACCGGCGCCCGCCTGGCCCAGCTCGAGCGTGCCCGCAACGAACACCCCGGCCAACTGCGGCCGGTGCTCGCCGCCTTCGTCGAGCCGGCCCTGGCGCTGGCCCAGGACCGTCAGAACGGCGGTGCCTTCGTCCGCGTGATCGCCCGTGCCTACGCTGAAAAGAACGACAACCTGCGCAAGTTCCTGTCCGACCACTACGGCCACGTGCTGCGTGAGTTCGGCAAGGCGATCGCCACCTGCGTGCCCGGCCTGAGCAAGGAAGAGCTCTATTGGCGCCTGGATTTCCTCGCTGGCTCGCTGACCTATGCCATGGCCGATTTCGGGCTGATCAAGCGACCTGCCGGTGTCACCGAAACGGCGCATCGTACCCATGCCGCCCATGAACTGATCCATTTCGCCGAGGCCGGATTCCGTGCCGCCGCCCGCAGCGGCAGCGCCCTGCCCGCCTCCATTGATTCCACCCAGTAACTGCTGACCAACAAAGGCCCTACACCATGTCCAATTCCCTGCTAGTCCGCCGCGCCGCCGTGCTGGGTGCCGGCGTCATGGGTGCCCAGATCGCCGCCCACCTCACCAATGCCGGCGTCGACACCGTGCTGTTCGACCTGCCTGCCAAGGAAGGTCCGGCCGATGGCATCGTGCTGAAGTCGATCGCCAACCTCGGCAAGCTGAGCCCGGCGCCGCTGGCCAGCAAGTCGCTGGCCGAAGCCATCACCCCGGCCAACTACGAGACCGGCCTGGAACAGCTGAAGGACTGCGACCTGATCATCGAGGCCATCGCCGAACGCATGGACTGGAAGCAGGACCTGTACAAGAAGATCGCCCCGTTCGTGGCCGACCACGCCGTGCTGGCCTCCAACACCTCGGGCCTGGGCATCAACAAGCTGGCCGACGTGCTGCCCGAACAGCTGCGCCACCGCTTCTGCGGCGTGCATTTCTTCAACCCGCCGCGCTACATGCACCTGGCCGAGCTGATCCCGGCCACCACCACCGACGCCAGCGTGCTGGAAGGCCTGGAAGCGTTCCTGGTCACCACCCTGGGCAAGGGCGTGGTGTACGCCAAGGACACCCCGAACTTCATCGGCAACCGCATCGGCGTGTTCTCGATCCTGTCCACCATCCACCACACCCAGGAATTCGGCCTCGGCTTCGACGAAGTGGACGGCCTGACCGGCCCGCTGGTCGGCCGCCCGAAGTCGGCCACCTACCGCACCTCCGACGTGGTCGGCCTGGACACCATGGCCCACGTCATCAAGACCATGGGCGATACCCTGCCCAACGACCCGTGGCATGAGTTCTTCAAGTCGCCGAAGTGGCTGGATGCGCTGATTGCCAAGGGCGCACTGGGCCAGAAGACCGGCGCCGGCATCTTCCGCAAGGTCGGCAAGGACATCGTGGTGCTGGACCTGGAAAAGCAGGACTACCGTCCGGCTGACCGCGCCGCTGCGCCGGAAGTGGTCGAGATCCTGAAGATCAAGAACCCGGCCGAGAAGTTCGCCAAGCTGCGCGAGAGCCAGCACCCGCAGGCGCAGTTCCTGTGGGCGACCTTCCGCGACCTGTTCCACTACAGCGCCTACCACCTGGCCGACATCGCCGAGACCGCGCGCGACGTCGATCTGGCCATCCGCTGGGGCTACGGCTGGTCGCTGGGCCCGTTCGAAACCTGGCAGGCTGCCGGCTGGAAGCAGGTCGCGCAGTGGATTGCCGATGACATCGTCGCCGGCAAGAGCATGAGCAACGCGCCGCTGCCGGATTGGGTATTTGACGGCCGGGATGGCGTTCATGCCGCCGAGGGCAGCTACAGCCCGTCGCGCAACGCCAAGCTGCCGCGTTCGTCGCTGCCGGTATACCAGCGCCAGCGCTTCCCCGATCCGCTGCTGGGCGAGAAGTTCGCGCCGGGCGAGACTGTGTTCGAGAACGACGGCCTGCGCATGTGGCACGACGGCGATGGCATCGCCGTAGTCAGCTTCAAGACCAAGATGAACACCGTGTCCGACCACGTGCTGGATGGTCTGCAGGAATGCGTCACCCGCGCCGAGAAGGATTTCCAGGGCCTGGTGATCTGGCAGCAGAAGGAGCCCTTCTCCGCCGGTGCCGACCTGGCTGGCGCCCTCGGCCTGCTGCAGGCCGGCAAGGTCGACCAGTTCGAAGCGATGGTGCACAACTTCCAGCGCACCAGCCAGCGCATCAAGTACTCGCTGGTGCCGGTGGTGGCTGCCGTGCGCGGCCTGGCACTGGGTGGCGGCTGCGAGTTCCAGATGCACAGCGCCAAGACCGTGGCCTTCCTGGAAAGCTACATCGGCCTGGTCGAGGCCGGCGTCGGCCTGCTGCCAGCCGGTGGCGGCCTGAAGGAACTGGCGGTGCGTGCCTCGCAGGCCGCTGGCCCGGGCGGTGACGTGTTCGCCGAACTGAAGAAGACCTTCGAGACCGTGGCGATGGCCAAGGTGTCCAACTCGGCGGTCAACGCCCAGGAACTGGGCCTGCTGCGCAGCACCGACAAGGTGGTGTTCAACAGCTACGAGGCCCTGTACATCGCCAAGGCCGAAGCACGCGCCCTGGCCGAAGCGGGCTACCGTCCGCCGCTGCCGGCACGCCGTATCCAGGTGGCCGGCGACGTCGGCATCGCCACCTTCAAGATGATGCTGGTCAACATGCTGGAAGGCCGCTTCATCAGCCCGTACGACTACGAGATCGCCGAGCGCATCGCCACCGTGCTGTGCGGCGGCAAGGTCGACCGCGGCACCCTGGTCGACGAAGAGTGGCTGCTGACCCTGGAGCGCAAGCACTTCGTCGAACTGGCCCAGCAGGAAAAGACCCAGGCCCGCATCGCGCACATGCTCAAGACCGGCAAGCCGCTGCGGAACTGACGGAAGACATCGGTAGTGCCGGCCGCTGGCCGGCAACCTCTTCCAACCCCTATTCAAGAGATCACTGCAATGACCAAGCAAATCCAGGACGCCTACATCGTCGCCGCCACCCGCACCCCGGTTGGCAAGGCGCCCAAGGGCATGTTCCGCAACACCCGCCCCGACGACATGCTCGCCCACGTGCTGCGCAGCGTCGTGGCGCAGGCGCCGGGCGTGGACGTCAACCGCATCGATGACGCGATCATCGGCTGCGCGATGCCCGAAGCCGAGCAGGGCATGAACGTAGCCCGCATCGGCGTGCTGCTGGCCGGCCTGCCGAACACCATTGCCGCGCAGACTGTGAACCGCTTCTGCTCCTCCGGCCTGCAGGCCGTGGCGCAGGCGGCCGACGCGATCCGCCTTGGCAACGCCGACCTGATGCTGGCCGGCGGCACCGAATCGATGTCGATGGTGCCGATGATGGGCAACAAGATCGCGATGGCCCCGAGCGTGTTCGACAACGACCATGTCGCCATCGCCTACGGCATGGGCATCACCGCCGAGAAGGTCGCTGAAGAGTGGAAGGTCTCGCGCGAAGAACAGGACGCGTTCGCCCTGGCCTCGCACCAGAAGGCCATGGCCGCCATTCAGAATGGTGACTTCAAGGACGAGATCAGCCCGTACGAGATCGTCTCGCACCAGCCCGATCTGGCCGACGGCAAGCGCATCATCACCCGCAACAAGGTGGCCGACACCGACGAAGGCCCGCGTCCGGATTCCTCCGCTGAAGGCCTGGCCAAGCTGCGCCCGGTGTTCCGCAACGGCCAGTTCGGCGGCACCGTCACTGCCGGCAACTCCTCGCAGATGAGCGATGGCGCCGGCGCGGTACTGCTGGCGTCGGAACAGGCGATCAAGGATTACGGCCTGACCCCGCTGGCCCGCTTCGTCAGCTTCTCGGTGGCCGGCGTGCGCCCGGAAGTGATGGGCATCGGCCCGATCGCCGCGATTCCGAAGGCGCTGAAGCAGGCCGGCCTGAGCCAGGACCAGCTGGACTGGATCGAGCTCAACGAAGCCTTCGCCGCGCAGTCGCTGGCCGTGATCCGCGATTGCGGCCTGGACCCGAGCAAGGTCAATCCGCTGGGCGGCGCGATTGCGCTGGGCCATCCGCTGGGTGCGACCGGCGCGATCCGTACCGCGACCCTGCTGCACGGCCTGCGCCGTCGCCAGCAGAAGTACGGCATGGTGACGATGTGCATCGGCACCGGCATGGGTGCGGCGGGCATTTTCGAGGCGCTGTAAGGTTCAAGGCGTTGCCTCGTTGGGCTTCAAGGCGTGGGCCGGGTTGGCAGGGCTGCCCGGGACACGCCGTGAACCCATCCATGGGGGCTCGATGGCGCCATCCATGGCGCCAACGGTCCCGGGCAGCCCTGCCAACCCGGCCCTTCCAGCCTCCCCGCGGCGGAAGGATGAGAAGAGGCAAGAGCAGTAGATCCACGCCATGCGTGGATGCTCCGGAAACGAAAAAGGCAGCCATCGGCTGCCTTTTTCGTTTCCGCCCTGCTCTTGATTCCGCCCTTCCCGTCCGCGCCCGCAGGAAACTGTCGAGAGGCGTGGGCAGGCCGCTGCAGGACCGTTGGCGCCATGGATGGCGCCATCGAGCCCCCAAGGATGGGTTTACGGCGTGTCCTGCAGCGGCCTGCCTGCGCCTCCCCCAGCTATGCAGGAAGGCGCTGCCGGAGCGCTTGAAAACCCTTACTCCGCCAGCATCGCCGCCAGCTTCTCGCGCGCCGGGCCGGCCAGCTTCGGGTTGTCCAGCGCGAAGCGGATCGTCGCCTCGACCAGCCCCAGGTGGGTGCCGCAGTCGAAACGGGTGCCCTCGAAACGATAGGCATCGACCTCGTCGGTCTTCAGCAGTTCGGCGATCGCATCGGTCAGCTGGATCTCGCCACCGGCACCGGTGCGGGTCTGCTCGAGCAGCTCGAAAATCTTCGGGCTCAACACGTAGCGCCCCACCACTGCCAGGTCACTCGGTGCGTCTTCCGGCTTGGGCTTCTCCACGATCTGCGAGATACGCCCCTTGCGGCCGTCGAACGCCTCGGTGGCGACGATGCCGTAACTGGCCGTCTTGTCGTGGGGCACGTCCTCCACGGCGATGACGCTGGCACCACTGGCCTCGTTGAGGTCGGCCATCTGCTTCAGCGCACCCGCGCCGCGGTTCCAGATCAGATCGTCGGGCAGCAGCACGGCGAACGGCTCGTCACCGATGACCGCCTTGGCGCACAGCACCGCATGGCCCAGGCCCAGAGCCTCGGCCTGGGTGACGAAGATCGCGCGCACGCCTTCCGGCAGCACATGGCGGATCAATTCGAGCTGCTCGTGCTTGCCCGCGCGCTCGAGCTTCTGCTCCAGCTCGTAGGCCTTGTCGAAATAGTCGGCGACGGCGTGCTTGTAACGGTTGGTGATGAACACCAGGGTGTCACAGCCTGCTTCGATCGCCTCATCCACGGCGTACTGGATCAGCGGCCGATCGATGATCGGCAGCATCTCCTTCGGCACCGTCTTGGTCGCCGGAAGAAAACGCGTGCCCAGACCCGCTACCGGGAATACCGCCTTGCGAATGCGCTTGCTCATTGGTGCCTGTTGGCCTCACGTGCCGGAAAGGGCACAACCTTAGCGGATGAAATGTAAGCATCCTGTTCGATTGGCGAGAATTCCGGCATGGTCGCAAACAGGATTTCCTGGATCGTATCGATGTCGTACCGGGCAATGGCCTCGCGCAGCTTCGGCACGTTGCCCAGCACGATGTCCCGCGAGAACGAACGGACGCCGGCCTCGAGGATCTTCGGGTGCGCGGTCGGCCGGTAGTCCTCGTCGGAATAGAACAGCGTCTCGTGCAGCTTCTCGCCCTGGCGCAGGCCGGTATAGATGATCGGAATTTCCTTGTAGGGCTGCTTGCCCGCCAGGCGGATCATCTGCTCGGCCAACACCCGGATCGGCACAGGCTCGCCCATGTCCAGGGTGTAGATCGCGCCGTGGGACGCCGACGCGGCCGCCTGCAGGATCAGCTGGCACGCCTCGGGAATGGTCATGAAATAGCGGCTGACCTCCGGGTCTGTCACCGTGACCGGGCCGCCCTTGAGGATCTGCTCGCGGAACAGCGGCACCACGCTGCCGGCCGACGCCAGCACGTTGCCGAAACGCACGGTCACGAAACGGGTGTGCGTGGACTTCTGGTCCAGGCTCTGGCAGATCATCTCCGCATAGCGCTTGCTGGCGCCCAGCGCATTGACCGGGTCCACCGCCTTGTCGGTCGAGATGAACACAAAGTGCTCGACGTGGGCTTCCAGGCAGGCGCGGGCCACGTTCTCGGTGGCCAGGATGTTGTTGCGCACGGCTTCACGCAGCTGACGCTCCAGCACCGGCACGTGCTTGTAGGCAGCCGCATGGAAAGCGGTGTCGACCGGGTGCAGCGACAGCGCGTGGCGGATCACCGCGGGATCGCCACAGTCACCGAGCACCGCTTCAATCTCGACATCGGGGAAGCTGCGGCGCAGCTCGCCCTCGATGGTCAACAGCAGCAGCTCACTGATCTCCAGCAGCACGATACGACCGGCACCATGGCGCGCACACTGGCGGCACAGCTCGGACCCGATCGAGCCACCGGCACCGGTCACCATCACCGTGCGCCCGCCCAACCAGCCACGGATGAGGTTCCAGTCCGGCATGATCGGCTTGCGGCCGAGCAGATCTTCGATCGCCACTTCCTTCAACTGGCCCGGCAGCGACTGCCCCTGCAGGATGTCGCTGAGCTTGGGCACGGTCCGGAACGGAATGCCGGTGCTCTCGCAGATGGCCACCACGCGCTGCATGCCCACCGCATCCAGTGAGGGCATGGCGATCACCAGCAGCTTGGCTGCGGTCTCGCGGGCCACCGCCGGTGCGTCGTCCAGGGTCCCCAGGATCGGCAGGCTCTGCAGCTTGGCGCCACGCAGGTGCGGCGCATCATCGAGCAGGCCGACCGGCTCGAAATTGCCGGACCGGCGCAGGTCGCGCACCAGGGTCTCGGCGGCCTGGCCGGCGCCGAGAATCAGCACTCGGCGCGCGGTGGAGTCGGACTGCAGCGACTGATAGTCCTTCCACGCCCGGTACAGCAGGCGTGGCGCGCCCAGCAGCGCCGACAGCGCGAACGGATAGATCACCAGCACCGACATCGGCACGCCGTCGAAGCGCTTCCAGGCCAGTACCAGAACAATGGCGATCAGGCCGATGAAGCTGGCCTTGAAGATGTTCAGCAGGTCGCTGACGCTGGCAAAACGCCACAGGCCGCGATAGAGGCCGATACGCCAGAACACCAGTCCCTGCAGCGCCAGTACCAGCGTCGTATCCACGTTCCACAACGGCAATGCGGGAGCATCGGCGAGGATCGAGTAACGACCTGCATGCAACAGCTGCCAACAGGCCCATACCATGAACAAGTCGTGGCAGACGATGGCCGTACGCGGCATCAGGCCGAGGATTCTGTCCCGCCAGGGTGAAGACATAGATCGAGTAATTCCTTATCGGTGGCGCAATCCATTGCGCAGGAGGAGCCACAGCAGGGTCAGCGCGGCAAACCACGCGACCGCTACGGCAGCCTCCCACCTCGGCTGCAAATTGGTGCAGATATTGAACACTGTAATACTGAACAGGCCCAAAACAAAGTACATCCCTGTCACCAGGGCATGGCTGGCTCCTGCCTGCACCGCGCGCTGGTAGACATGCTGGGTGTGGGGTTCCATCCAGCGTTGGCCTGAAAGCATGCGCGCCAACAGCGTGAAGCCCGCGTCCACAAGAAATGCAGACAACGGCAGCAACAGCAGGATCCAGTTGATGTCGGTGTGCAGTGCGGCGACCGCCAGCACGACGGCCACGGCGTAGCCCAGCGCGCCACTGCCCACATCACCCATGAAGATCCGCGCCTGCGGGAAATTGAACGGCAGAAAACCCACGCACGCCAGGCCGAGAACAACGGCCACCAGCGAATAAGGCCACGGCAGCACGGTGGCAAAGCCCAGCGCAACGATGACGGCCTGGCTGCTGGCAATCCCGTTGATGCCATCCATGAAGTTCCAGATGTTGATCAGCGAGGCGGTGAAGAACAGCACCAGCAGGCTCAACAGCCAGCTGCCGCCGTGCATCTTGACCAGCCCTGCCAGCAAGGCAGCGGCGAGGAAATGCACCAGCAAACGGCGCATGGCTGGCAGCGGCCGATGGTCATCCCACCAGCCGATGCCGGCAACCAGCAGCAGGCCAAGGCTGGCAACAGCCAGGCTGGGCGCGGCGTCCGGCCAGAAAAAAGCGGCCACGGCCGCAGCAACCAGCAGACTGATCACGATGGCGATGCCACCACCGCGAGGAGTTGCGACACTGTGGCTGCGGCGCTCGCCGGGCTGATCCAGCAGCTGCCTGCGCAGCGCATACACACGCGCCGCCCAGGTCAACCCCGCGCTGAGCAGGGCCAGGCCCAGCAGCGCGGCCATCACAAGCCACGGCATGGTTCAGAGCACCGCGTAGTTCAACAGCGGCTTGACCGTGCCCCATTCCTTGCAGCTGGGGCATTGCCAGTGGTGGGTACGCGCGCCGAATCCGCAGCGGGTGCAGCGGTAAGCGGGATTGCGCACCAGCAACTGATCGGTGATGTGCTTGAGGTCGTGCAGGGTCGCGGTGGAATCTGCGCCCTCGGCCAGGGTGAGGTCGATCAGCGCCGATTCGCCACGCACCGATGGGCGATCCTTGAGCTGGCGGCCGAGGTAGGCGCGGGCAGGTGCAACACCCTCCTGCTCTTCCATCAGGCGGGTCAGCGCCAGCACCGGGGCGATGCCGCGGTAATGCTCGGTCATCTCGGACAGGAACGCGCGCGCGCCGCCCAGGTCGCCGACCTTGCGGTAGTTTTCCATCAGCGCCGGCAGCACTTCCGGCAGGTACTCCGGATCGTTGCGGGCGGCACGCTCGAAGGCACGCACGGCGGCCTCGGCGTTGCCTGCATCGGTTTCCAGGCGCCCCTCGATGATGCCGGCACGGACCGACATGGCATCGGCCTGGTAGGCGCGGGCAATGGCCGCCCTCGCCTCTTCCAGCTTGCCAGCGCCACGGAAGCGCTCGGCGAGCTCGCATTCGAACTGCCCGATCAGCTTGCCCATCGGCTCGCCGGTGACATCCTCGAAGCGGGTAGCGTTGTCGATCGCCTTTTCCCAGTCGCGCTCGGCCTGGTAGATGCCGATCAGGTGCTTGAGTGCCTGCGGTGCCCGCTGGTCCAGCTGTGCCAGTTCGGTGAACACGGTTTCGGCACGGTCCAGCAGGCCGGACTTCATGTAGTCCTCGCCCAGTGCCAGCAGGGCCTGCACGCGCTGCGCGTCGCTCAGGTCCTGGCGGTTGACCAGGCCCTGGTGCAGACGGATCGCGCGGTCCACTTCACCACGGCGACGGAACAGATGGCCCAGCGCGACCTGGGTCTCGAAGGTTTCCTTGTCCAGCTCGGCGATGTGCAGGAACAGTTCGATGGCCTTGTCCGGCTGCTCGTTGAGCAGGTAGTTCAGGCCACGGAAATAGGTGCTGGACAGGTGGCTGACCTGGTTGTCACCGTGGCGTTGACCACCGCGGCGTCCGATCACCCAGCCGGCCAGAGCCGCCAACGGAAGACAGAGGAAGAACCAGAACCACTCGGAAACGAATTCCATCTTCGATCAACGTCCATCAAAAGATTGGGAGGGGGCCACCGGCGCCGACGGTGCGGCCGCCGACTTGTTGGCACGTCGCAGCTGGCTGTAGAGCGGAATGACCACGCTCACCAGCACCAGGCCAGCGCCGACCACGACACCGATCAGCAGAGCGGCGATCAGCGCCACGCCGACGGACGTGTTCAATTGGGTAAACAGCAGGTTGATCGACATGGCCGTCATGTTGACCGCACCGATGATCAGACCAAGGATCAGAACCGCCAGCAGGACCAGCAGACGAAAAACTTTCATGCGACAGCTCCATTGGCAGGAGGCCGTAGCTTATCCGACTCGTGGTGGGATTCGCACGAAGTCGCGCGACGGATGGCTCAGGCCGGATCTGCGTCCAGCGGCAGCACACTGCTGACCCGCTCGCGCAATTCCTTGCCTGGCTTGAAATGAGGGACATGCTTGCCCGGCAGGGCAACCGATTCGCCGGTCTTCGGGTTGCGACCCAGGCGCGGCGGACGGTAGTGCAGCGAAAAACTGCCAAAGCCGCGGATCTCGATGCGATCGCCAGCCGACAGTGAGCCCCCCATCATTTCCAGCAATGACTTGACCGCCAGATCGACATCATCGGCCTTCAGGTGCGCCTGCCGGCGCGCAAGGATTTCGATCAGTTCGGATTTGGTCATTACCGGCTCACATCAGGGGCATCTCAGCCTGAAACGGCCCGGGCAGTGCCCGGGCCGTCCAGGAAACAACGAACAGCGTAAGGCCGATATTACTCGGACTTGTTGCCGTTCAGCTGTGCACGCAGCAGCGCGCCCAGCTGGGTGGTGCCGCTGGAAGCCGAAGAGGACTGGTATTCCTCCAGCACTTCGCGCATTTCCGCGTCGTCCTTGGCCTTGATCGACAGCTGCAGGGTACGACCCTTGCGATCCATGCCCACGAACTTGGCTTCAACCTTGTCGCCGACCTTCAGGTGCTGGGTCGCGTCGTCAACACGCTCGTTGGCGATGTCGCGAGCTGCAACATAGCCTTCGATGCCGTCGGACAGCTCGATGATGGCGCCCTTGGCGTCGACTTCCTTCACCACGCCTTCGACCTTGGAGCCCTTCGGATTGGTCGCCATGTACTGGCCGAACGGATCCTGCTCCAGCTGCTTGACGCCCAGCGAAATGCGCTCGCGTTCCGGATCGACGGCCAGGACGACTG
Organism: Stenotrophomonas sp. MYb57; assembly: GCF_002966815.1. Lineage (NCBI taxonomy): Bacteria > Pseudomonadati > Pseudomonadota > Gammaproteobacteria > Lysobacterales > Lysobacteraceae > Stenotrophomonas > Stenotrophomonas sp. MYb57. The sequence continues at coordinate 2,005,676 of NZ_CP023271.1, read as the reverse complement.
CGTCCAGGTTGTCGCCCTTCTTGAAGTTGCGAACGATGTCTTCGCCAGTGGTCGCCCAGCTGATGTCGGACAGGTGAACCAGGCCGTCGATGCCGCCGTCCAGGCCGATGAAGATGCCGAAGTCGGTGATCGACTTGATCTGGCCCGACACCTTGTCACCCTTCTTGTGGGTGGCAGCGAAGGTTTCCCACGGATTGGCGGCAACCTGCTTCATGCCCAGCGAGATGCGGCGACGCTCCTCGTCGACGTCCAGGACCATGACTTCAACTTCGTCACCGACCTGCACAACCTTGGACGGGTTGACGTTCTTGTTGGTCCAATCCATCTCGGAAACGTGCACCAGACCTTCGACGCCCGGCTCGATTTCGACGAATGCGCCGTAATCGGTGACGTTGGAGACCTTGCCGAACACGCGGCTGTTGGCCGGGTAACGACGGGCGATGTTATCCCACGGATCTTCGCCCAGCTGCTTCAGGCCCAGCGAAACGCGGTTGCGCTCGCGGTCGAACTTCAGCACGCGCACGTCCAGCTCGTCGCCGACATTGACGACTTCGGACGGATGGCGCACGCGCTTCCATGCCATGTCGGTGATGTGCAACAGGCCGTCGATGCCGCCCAGGTCCACGAATGCGCCGTAATCGGTCAGGTTCTTGACGACACCCTTCAGGATCGCGCCTTCCTGCAGCTTGTCCATCAGCTGCTCGCGCTCTTCCGAGTGCTCGCTTTCGACGACAGCGCGGCGCGAGACCACGACGTTGTTGCGCTTGCGGTCAAGCTTGATGAGCTTGAATTCCAGCTCCTTGCCTTCCAGGTAGGCCGGATCGCGCACGGGGCGCACATCGACCAGGGAACCCGGCAGGAAGGCGCGGACATCCTTGATGTCCACGGTGAAACCACCCTTGACCTTGCCGCTGATGCGACCGGTGATGGTTTCGTTCTTTTCCAACGCTTCTTCCAGCTCGTCCCACACCATCGCGCGCTTGGCCTTCTCGCGCGACAGGACGGTTTCACCGAAGCCGTTCTCGATCGAGTCGAGGGCGACCTTGACGATGTCGCCTTCGGCAACATCGATTTCGCCAGCGTCGTTACGGAACTGTTCGATCGGCACGATGCCTTCCGACTTCAGCCCGGCGTTGATCACCACGACGTCGCCGCGGACTTCAACAACGGTACCGCTGACGATGGCGCCCGGCTTCAGCTTGGCCAGGTTGGCCTGGCTGGCTTCAAACAGTTCGGCAAATGATTCGGTCATTAGATTTACTCTGTTGGACACATGGGTCGGTTGGCTTCCCTTCAGGGAATGGCTACCGCCCGCCTGTTGGTCGACCCCGGAAATGCAGGTCGTGTGTGGAAGTAGGAAAACCGCCACGCATCATTGCGCGACGGAGCTTTTACAGCACTGCAGATGCGCGACCTCCACCGATGCTGCTGGCAGAGCTCCCGCGCGAACGGATCAGGCAGCCGGAACCGGAAGCAGATCCATCACTCTGGCAACGACATCTTCGATGCCGATGCCTGTGGTGTCGATGAGGACAGCATCGTCTGCCGGCTTCAGGGGCGCCACGGTACGCTGAGCATCACGGGCGTCGCGGGCCATGATCTCGCGCAGGAGGTCTTCAAAGTTAACAGAAACCCCCTTGTCTTTCAACTGCTTATGCCGGCGCTCGGCGCGCTCCTCGGCACTGGCGGTCAGGAAGACCTTGTAGGGGGCGTTCGGGAAGATCACCGTGCCCATGTCGCGGCCGTCGGCGACCAGCCCCGGCTCCATCCTGAATGCGCGCTGGCGCTCCTTCAGGGCGGCCCGGACCTCGGGAATGGCGGCAATCGCCGACGCCAGCGCCCCAGTGGTCTCCAGCCGCAGCTCGTCGGTGGCATCGGTGCCATTGACCAGGACCCGCATGCCATCGCCCTGCTCGACGAACTGGACATGCGTATCAAAGGTGCAGCGCACCAGCGCGGAGGCATCGGAGGTGTCGATGTCGGCCCAGCTGGCCGCCACGCCGACCGCGCGGTACAGAGCGCCCGAATCCAGGTAGTGCCAGCCCAACCGGCGCGCCACGATGCGGCTGATGGTACCCTTGCCGGCCCCTGACGGGCCGTCGATGGTCAGGACGGGAACGAGTGGATTCATGGGGGTCCTTGCGCGTGTGAAGGGGGCATTCTAGCCCCTGCCGGACACCCCGCAACGGGCCTTTTGTGCAACCACTTGAAACCATGGGGAAAAGCCCGGTAGAATGGCGGGCTTGAACGAGCGTCCACTGCCGATTGTCTTTCGCATATCGCGGCCACGCTCCACCCGAACAACTACTGTTTACGCCGAGGTATGCCATGAAAGTTCTGTCCTCCCTGAAGTCGGCGAAGGCCCGTCACCGTGACTGCAAGGTCGTGCGTCGTCGTGGCAAGATCTTCGTCATCTGCAAGTCGAACCCGCGTTTCAAGGCGCGTCAGCGCTAAGCCCAACGGTCCTTGTGACCGCGGCTGGCCCCACGCGGGGCCGACCCGATGCAAAAAGCCGCCTTCGGGCGGTTTTTTGTTTATGCGGTTTTTTCCTGCCGTTTTTGCTGTAATCGCTGTTCTTGACCACTGGGGAGTAGATCGAGATGACGCGTTACCTGTGCACCCTGGCCGTACTGGCCACCCTGGCTGCCGCCACCCCGGCGATGGCCGATACCCTGCTTGTCGACCGCGCCCGCGAAAAGCCGGCCGGCGCCCTGCCCGTCCGCGGCCAGAGCATGCAGCAGGTGCAGTCGCAGTTCGGCGCGCCGGCAGAGCAGCTGCAGCCGCGCGGCGGGCAGAAACGGCAATGGCCGACCATCCACCGCTGGGTGTACCCGCAGTTCACCGTCTACTTCGAGAAGCAGAAGGTGATCGACGTGGTGGCAAACCAGGCGGATCCGAACGAAATCGGCCCCAAGCCGCCGATCCGTTGACCCCCATGCCCGCCACCGGCGGGCGCGTGTAGCGAGACCATGAACCAGACCCTTCGTTTTCCTGCCGAATGGGAAGCCCAGAGCGGCGTCCTGATTGCCTGGCCCACCGCCGACACCGACTGGGCCGACCGCCTGGGCCAGGTGGAAGAGACCTACATCGCCCTGGTTGCAGCGATCACCCGCTTCCAGCCGGTGCTGATCTGCGTGGCCGACGATGACGTGGAGACCTACGCCGAGATGCGGCTGCGCTCCAACCGCATCGACATGGACAAGGTCCACTTCACCACCGCCGCCTACGACGATACCTGGCTGCGTGATTCGGGCCCGATCACCCTGCGCCGTGCCGACGGCAGCTTCCAGCTGCTGGACTTCCGCTTCACCGGCTGGGGCGGCAAGTTCGACGCAACCCTGGATGACCAGCTGGTCGGCGCGCTCGACCAGGCCGGCGTGTTCAACGACGCGACGGTGCGCAGCATTCCGTTCGCGCTGGAGGGCGGCGGCATCGAGACCGATGGCGAAGGCACCCTGCTGACCACCTGGAAGTGCCTGCACGAGCGCCATCCCGACCGTGACCGCGACAGCCTGAGCGCCGACCTGGCCGACTGGCTGCAGCAGAAGCGCGTGCTGTGGCTGGATCATGGCTATCTGGAAGGCGACGACACCGACGCCCATATCGACACCCTCGCCCGCTTCGCCTCGGCCGACAGCATCGTCTACCAGGCCTGCGACGACGCCAGCGACTCGCATTACGCCGAGCTGCAGGCGATGGGCGCCGAGCTGGCCGCACTGCGCACGGCTGACGGAAAGCCGTACCGCCTGTTCCCGCTGCCGTGGGCACAGCCGGTGATCGATGAAGGCCGTCGCCTGGCTGCTTCGTATGCCAATTACCTGATCGTCAACGGCGCGGTGCTGATGCCGGCCTATGGCGACCCGGCCGACGACTTGGCCCGCGACGTGCTGGCACAGGCCCACCCGGGCCGCGAGATCGTGCAGGTGCCGTGCCGCTCGCTGATCTGGCAGAACGGCAGCCTGCACTGCATCACCATGCAGCTGCCGGCTGGGCTGTTGAAGGCATAAGCCACGCGGTAGCGCCGGGCCATGCCCGGCGAGCGCGGCGGCATCTGGAAAATCCGCCGGGCATGGCCCGGCGCTACCGGTTGCGTGCACCATTCAGCAGCCAACACGCTGTCGTGGCGCATCCGCGTTAACATGCGGGTTTTCCCCCGCAGGATCGCCCCGCATGAACTCGCGCAGCCCCCTTACCGTCGCCCTGATCCAGGAGCGCAACCACGGTGATGCCGCCGCCAACCTGGCGGTGATCGAAGCGCGTGTTGCCGACGCCGCGGCGCAGGGCGCGAAGCTGGTGCTGCTGCAGGAACTGCACAACGGTCCCTACTTCTGCCAGCACGAATCGGTCGATGAATTCGACCTGGCCGAGCCGATTCCGGGCCCGAGCACCGAGCGCCTGGGCGCGCTGGCCAAGAAGCATGGCGTGGTGCTGGTCGGCTCGCTGTTCGAGCGCCGCGCTGCCGGCCTGTACCACAACACCGCCGTGGTCTTCGAGAAGGACGGCACCTTGCTGGGCAAGTACCGCAAGATGCACATTCCCGATGACCCGGGCTTCTACGAGAAGTTCTACTTCACCCCGGGCGATATCGGCTTCAAGCCGATCGACACCTCGGTCGGCCGCCTTGGCGTGCTGGTGTGCTGGGACCAGTGGTACCCGGAAGCAGCGCGCCTGATGGCGCTGGCCGGTGCTGAGCTGCTGCTGTACCCCACCGCGATCGGCTGGGACCCGGATGATGTGCAGGACGAAAAGACCCGCCAGCGCGACGCCTGGGTACTGAGCCACCGTGGCCATGCCGTAGCCAACGGCGTGCCGGTGCTCAGCTGCAACCGCGTCGGCCACGAGGCTTCGCCGCTGGGCGCCTCGGGCATCCAGTTCTGGGGCAACAGCCACGTGCTGGGCCCGCAGGGCGAGTTCCTGGCCGAAGCCGGCACCGACGCGACCATCCTGATGTGCGAGGTCGACCTGCAGCGCAGCGAACACGTGCGCCGCATCTGGCCGTTCCTGCGTGATCGTCGCATCGACGCCTACGGCGACCTGCTCAAGCGCTACATCGACTGACCCGGAGCCCGCGCATGGCCGTACTCATCCGTGATGCCGGCCCTGCCGACATCGCTGCGATCACCGCGATCTACGCGGTGGAAGTGACCGACTTCGTCAATACCTACGAGTACGAGATCCCCGACCAGGCCGAGATGCTGCGCCGCATGCGCGACATCATCGACCGCGGCTTCCCCTACCTGGTGGCCGAGGTCGACGGCCAGGTTGCCGGCTATGCGTATGCCAACACCTACCGCACGCGCATCGCCTACCAGTGGACCGTTGAGAACTCGGTCTACGTCGATGCCCGTTTCCAGGGCCGTGGCGTCGGCACCAGCCTGCTGCAGGCACTGATCGATGCCTGCACCGCGCGCGGCCATCGACAGATGGTGGCGGTGATCGGCGAGCCGACCAACACGGCCTCCATCAAGCTGCACGAACGCTTCGGTTTCCAGCTGGTGGGCGTGTTCCGTGGCCTCGGCCGCAAGCACGGCCGCTGGCTGGACACCGTACAGATGCAGCGCGCGCTCGGCGATGGCGCCGATTCCGCTCCTTCCAATGAATGATTCCATGACCGAAACCCTTCCCGAAACCGGCGACGATCTGTTCGCCGGCCAGCCAGTGCGCGTCGTCGAGCGCGATGGCGTGCGCTACACCCTGCTGGGCACTGCCCACGTCTCCCATGCCAGCGTCGAGGCGGTGGAGAAAGCCATCGACAGCGGACGATTCGATGCGGTGGCCGTCGAGCTGGACCCGCAGCGCCTGCAGGCGCTGAGCGACCCGGACACGCTGGCCAAACTGGACCTGGTGGAAGTGATCCGCAAGGGCCGCGTCGCGTTGTTCGCGGCCAACCTCGCGCTGTCGGCCTACCAGCGCCGACTGGCCGAACAGCTCGGCATCGAGCCGGGCGCGGAACTGAAGCGTGCGGTGGACCTGGCACGCGAGCGCAATCTGCCGGTGCACCTGATCGACCGCGAAGTCGGCCTGACGTTCCGCCGCGCTTCGCAGCGGCTGGGCTTCTTCGGCAAGCTGAAGCTGGTGGCCGGGCTCGGCGCCGGCCTGTTCTCGTCCGAGGATGTCGGCGAAGACGAGATCGAGAAGCTGAAGCAGGGCGACATGCTGGAATCGAGCTTCGGCGAGTTCGCCAGCGAGAACCCGGCGTTGTACGAAACGATCATCGGCGAGCGCGACCGCTACATGGCCACGCGCCTGCGTGAAGCGCATGATCCGCAGCAGCGCGAAGTGCTGGCGGTGGTCGGCGCCGGCCATCTGGCCGGCCTGGCGCGTTACCTGGAAACCGATACCGAGGCGCCTGCGCCGTTGCGCGAGCAACTGGAAGCGGTGCCGAAGAAGCGCAACATCCCGTGGTTCACCCTGGCGATCCTCGCCATCGTGGCCACCGGCATCGGTGTTGGCTTCTATCGTGGTGGACTGGGCGTGGGCACCGAACTGCTGGCGACCTGGGCGATGTATACCGGCGGCCTGGCTGGCCTGGGCTGCCTGGTGGCCGGCAGCCACCCGCTGAGCATCCTCACCGCGATCGTGGTGGCGCCGTTCAAGCCGTTCCGCCTGAGCATCCCCACCGGCGCATTCGCGGCACTGGTGGAAGCGCGCCTGCGCAAGCCGACCTACGAGGATTTCCTCAAGCTGCGTGACGATGCACAGTCGTTGAAGGGCTGGTACCGCAACCGTGTCACCCGCGTGGTGCTGACCTTCATACTGACCAACCTGGGCAGCATGCTGGGCCTGTGGCTGACCGCGGGCAAGGTCTGGAGCAAGGTGGCGAGCTGATCGCCCTGCCCCGCCGGGCATGGCCCGGCGCTACCGGTAGGTGCCAACTTTGGTTGGCACGTCATTTACATCCACGGCGATGGTAGCGCCGGGCCATGCCCGGCGAAAAAAAGGGGAGACCGCCCCACTACGACCGGTCTCCCCCCACCACAACACGTTTCCGCCCCTCCGGTCGAGCAAGCTCGACCGCTACACCTACACCGGGGTTCCCGCCACGACCTCGCGGCCGCGAGCGCGCTGGATCAGCCGCACCACCGCATTGCGCAGGTCATCAAGCACCGCGTAGATCGTCGGCAGGAACAGCAGGCTGACCACGGTAGAGAACGCCAGGCCACCGGCAATCGCACGCGCCATCGGCGAGTACTCCGGCCCGTTGCCGAACATCTGCGTATCGGTCAGCGAGATCGGCACCATCGCCAGGATCGCCGTGCCCATGGTCATCATGATCGGGCGCAGACGCTCGCGTGAGCCCTCCACCAGCGCCTGGGTACGGCCCATCCCGCCCCGGCGCAGATTGTTGATGTGCTCGATCATCACGATGCCGTTGTTCACCACCACGCCCATCAGCACCAGGATGCCGATGAAGGACATGATCCCGAACGAGGTGCCGGTGATCCAGAACAGCCAGAACACGCCGAAGATCGAGAACAGCACGCCGCTCATGATCGCCGCCGGGAACAGCAGCGATTCGAACACCGCAGCCATCACCACGTAGATCATCACCAGCGCGATCAGCAGGTTGAACACCATCTGCTGCATCGCCTCGTTGTCATCGCCGTAGTCGCCGCCATCGAAGGTGAAGCCGTAGCCGGCCGGGAAGTTCATCGGCTTGAGCACTGCTTCCATGGCCTTGCGGCCGTCCGGAGCGGTGATCTTCTCGGCCAGGTTGGCCTTGATGGTCAACGTGGTCTGGCGGTTGGTGCGACCGATCTGGGTCGCTGATGAACCCACATCGACACTGACCAGGCTCAACAGCGGTACGCTGCGGCCATCGCCGGTGCGCACGCTGAAACCGGCCAGGTCTTCAGGGCTGCTCTGTTCGGCACCGGCGAAGCGCACCCATACCGGCACTTCGTTGTCACCACGACGGAACTCGCGCATCGGTGCACCACGCAGCGCCAGGCCAACGAAACTGGCAACCTGCTCGGCATTGAATCCGAACGCCGCTGCACGCTCACGGTCGACGTGCACTTTCAGCTCGCCGCCCTTCTCGCCGTTGTCGATGCGCACATCGCGCAGCTCGGCGCGCTGTGCCAGCAGCGGCAGCACTTCCTGGCCGATCTCCTGCAGCATCGCGCTGGAGTCGCCGACCAGCTGCACCTGCACGCCCTGGTTGCCGCCACCGCCACCATCCCCGCCCTGGTTGCCGACGAAGTAGTCGGTGCGCGCGGATTTCGGCAGCCCTTTGCGCAGTTCTTCCTGCAGCGCCTTGATGTCCTTGGCGTACTTCTCGTCCAGGGTGACCACGGTCGAACTGCCTTCCTGTTCGCTGTACCAGGAATAGACCTGCTGCACGTGCAGGCGCTCGCGGTTCTGCTCGATCCAGCCTTCGACACGGGCCACTTCCTCGGACATCTGCCGGTAGGTGTAGGCGCCCTTCCACATGTAGCCGATGAAGATGTCCTTGCCACCATCGCCACCGAACATGTCGATCTTGGTCAGCTTCATCGGCACCAGGCTGACCAGCACCACCAGCAGGATGCCCAGCAGGCTCCAGCCGCGATGGCGCAGTGACCAGTCCAGCAGCTGCGCGTAGCGGCGCTGCAGGCGCGCGATCACGCCGGTCTGCGAGTGCACCAGCTTCGGCGTGGCCATGCGCGCGGACAGCATCGGGATCAGGCTGACCGCCACCAGCCACGAGGCCAGCAGCGAGACCGAGATGGTGATCGCGATCTGCGCCATGAAGATGCTGATGTTGTTGGTTTCACCAAACAGGTTGGGCACGAACACGATGCAGTGGCACAAGGTGCCGGCGCTGAGCGCGATGGCAACGTTACGGGTGCCGATGATCGAGGCCAGGCGTGGCTGGTCCGGCAGCCGCTCACGTTCCTGGTAGATGCTCTCGACCACCACCACGGCATTGTCGACCAGCATGCCCACGGCCAGCAGCAGGCCCATCATGGTCAGGATGTTGAGCGTGACCCCGGCGAAATACATGAAGCCCAGGGTGATGGTGAAGCAGATCGGAATGGCCAGGGTCACCATCAACGTGGACGGCCAGTGGCGCAGGAAGAAGAACAGCACCGTCACCGACAGGATCAGGCCGACACCGCCGGCCTCGGCCAGCTCCAGCAGGGACGAGGTCACCGCCTTGCCCTGGTTGTCGATCACCTTGATCTGCACGTCGCGCATCGATGCCTGCGCGCGGATCGCTTCAACCTCGGCAAGCGCGCCGCGCGAGACGTCCACCAGGTTGGCGCTGCGTTCCTTGTAGATGTCCAGGCCGACGGCAGGATTGCCATCCAAGCGGCGGCCATAGCTCATACGCGCCGGCTTCAGCCGCACATCGGCAATGTCACCCAGGCGCAGTCCCTTGGCATTGATCACCAGGTCACGCATTTCCTGCAGGTCGGTGATCTCGCCCACCGGCTGCACGCGCACGCGCTGGCCATTGTCGTCGATCTGCCCGGCCGAGATCGAGAAATTCAGCGTGCGCAGGCGATCGCTCAGCTCGTTGATGCTCAGGCCGTGGGCGTTCAGGCGGTTCGGATCGATCGCGATCTCCACCTCGTTCGGTGGCGCGCCGGTGATCTCGACCCGGGCCACGCCCGGAATCCGCTCGATACGCCGCTTGAATTCGCGGTCGAGCATGTCATAGGCGGTGGTCAGGTCGGTGGTACTGGCCAGGCGCACCTTCAGCACCGGCTGGTCGCTGCTGGACCACTTGAACACGTTGTAGCGCTGCACATCGTCAGGCAGGTCGCTGCGGATCGCGTCGATGCGCTCGCGCGCATCTGAAGCGGCGATGGCGATATCACGATCCCAGTCACTGAACTCAATGAAGATCGACGCAGCTTCGGAGGTCGCCGACGACCGCATGCGCTTGATGCCGGTCATCGTCGCCAGCGACTCCTCCACCGGCCGGATGATGGTCCGCTCGACTTCTTCCGGGGTGGAGCCGGTATAGGGAATCTGCACGAACAGGAACGGTGCGGAGATGTCCGGCAGCGCTTCCAGTGGCAGCCGGAACGAGGCGATCAGGCCGACCACCACCAGCGACACGAAACACATGATGGTGGTGACCGGGCGGCGGATGGAGAACTCGGCAACGCTCATGCCGGTTCCTCCGCACCCGACGCACTGCCCTCGGCACCGTGCAGGCCCTCACCGGCATGCTTGCGACCGCGTTCGCGGTAGTAGGCATCGCCGCGGCGGTCCATCAGGTCGTACACCACCGGGATCACCAGCAGGGTCAACAGGGTCGACACCAGCAGGCCACCGATCACGGTGATCGCCATCGGTGCGCGCACTTCGGCGCCCTCGCCCATCGCCACCGCCAGCGGCAGGAAGCCGAACAGCGTGCACAGAGTTGTCATGATGATCGGCCGCAGGCGCGAACGCGCACCTTCCACCAAGGCCTCGTGCTTGGCCACGCCGGCCTCGCGCAGCTGGTTGACCTTGTCGATCAGGATGATCGCGTTCTTGGTGACCAGGCCGACCAGCAGGATCAGGCCGATGAACACCACCACCGAAATCGGCTTGCCGGTCAGCATCAACGCCAGGATCGCGCCGACCAGCGCCAGCGGGATGGTGAACAGGATCACGAACGGATGCAGCAGCGATTCGAACTGCGACGCCATCACCAGGTAGACGAGGAAGATCGCCAGGCCGAAGGCGAAGATCAGCGACTTCGCCGCCTGTGCCAGTTCCTCGCCCTGGCCGCCGATGTGCAGGCCCACGCCGGCTCCCAGCGGCTGTTCGGACACCATCTGCTGTACTTCGCGCATGGCCGCACCCAGGTCGATGTCGCGCAGGTTGGCCGAGACCACGGCCACCCGAGTCTGGTCGGCACGATGGATCTCGCTGGGGCCAGTGGTGGCCACCACGTCGGCAACCGCATCCAGGGTGACCGGACGGGTGCTGCCGGGATTGACGATCAACCGGCGGATGCTCTCCACGCTGGCACGATCGGTTTCCTGCGCGCGCACCAGCACGTCGATCTTGCGGTCGCGGAAGCTGTAGCGGGTGGCGACATCGCCGCGCACCTTCTTCACCACCACATCGGCGATCTGCCGCGTGGTCAGGCCCAGTGCACCGGCTCGCTCCTGGTCGAAGCGGATCTGGATTTCCGGGAAGCCCTCTTCCACGGTGGATTTGACGTCGGCGTAGTGCGCATTGCCGCGCAGCAGCGCCGCCAGGCGCTGGCCTGCCACTTCCAGGGTCGCCATGTCCTGCCCACGCAGTTCGATTTCCAGCGGCGTGGAGAAGCTGAACAATGCCGGCCGCGCGAAGTCGACCTGCGCACCCGGGTGCTGGCCCATGGTGTCGCGCAGGCGCTCGGTGATCTCCGCTTCGGTCTGCGGGTTGCCGCCGCCTTCCATCACGATGGTCAGCTTGCCGATGTTCTCGCCACTCTCGGTCGGGCTGGCATCCAGGCGGGTACCGCTGCCGCTGACACCGTACAGCGATGCCACGCCTTCGCCCTTGCCATGCGCCAACTGCAGCTCACGCACCAGCGCATCGGTCTGCTTCAGCGGCGTGCCGGCCGGCAGCTTGACCGTCATTTCAAAACGGTCCTGCGCCAGCTGCGGGATCAGGTCGGCGCCGAGCATCGGCACCAGCGCCATCGTGCCGACAAACGCTAGCGCAGCCAGGCCCAGCACCTTGCCAGGGTGGGCCAACGCACCCGGCAGCAGCCGCAGGTAGCCACGTTCGGCACCGGCATACGGCTTCATGGCGATGTCACTGGCCTTGCGCATCACCGGGCCGATCACTGCAGCCACGCCACGGCAGAGGCGCACCACCAGCCATGCCAGCGCGTAGAAACTCCAGCGCATCGTCGCCACCACGCCACGACGGCCGAGTGCGACCGGCTTCTGCCAGCGGCTCTGCGGCTGCCACGGCTCGGCTGCGGCTTCTTCCGGGAAGGCCAGCGGCGGCCGACCCTTCAGCGAGCTCAGCATCGGAATCAGGGTCATCGACACCAGCAGCGAAATCGCGATGGCGATGGCCACGGTCAACGCCTGGTCGCGGAACAGCTGGCCGGCGATGCCGTCGACGAACACCAGCGGCAGGAACACCGCGATGGTGGTCAGGGTCGAGGCGACCACGGCCATGCTCACTTCACGGGTACCGGCGATCGCCGCCTGCAGGATGCCCAGGCCGCGTTCGCGCGCCTTGGCGATGCTCTCCAGCACCACGATCGAGTCATCCACCACCAAGCCGGTGGCCAGTGCCAGGCCGCCCAGCGACATCACGTTCAAGCTCAGGCCAAGCTGGCCCATGAAGAAGAACGTGGCGATGATCGAGACCGGCAACGACAGGCTGATCACGAACGTGCTCCAGCCGTCGCGCAGGAACAGGAAGATGATCAGGATCGCCAGCAGGCCACCGATCACCGCGTCCTTCTTGACGTCGGCGATGGCGTGCTCGATGAAGCGCGACTGGTCTTCGATGGTGGTCAGTTCGGCATCGGCCGGGAACGTTGCCTTGATCTGCTCCAGACGCTTGCGCAGCGCTTCGGCGGTGGCCACTGTATTGGCGTCGCCTTCCTTGTAGATCGCCAGTTCGACCGATTCCTTGCCGCCCAGGCGGATGACCGCTTCGCGTTCCTTGTAGCCCTGGCGCACGGTGGCCACGTCCTTCAGGCGCACCGGCACGCCGTTGGCGACCACGCTGGAGGCGCCGCCTGAGGAAGCGCTCTGTGCAGCGGAAGCGGCGGCGACGGCTGCAGCCGAGCCCGTAGAGGCAGCGATGTTGAACATCTGCTGCAGCGCCGAGTCGGCCGCGCTGCCGTTGGCGGACTGGGTGGTGACCAGCAGGTTGCGGATTTCTTCCAGGTCGGCGAACTGGTTGACGGTGCGCACCAGGAAGCGCTGCGAGCCCTCCTCCAGGCGGCCGCCGGAAATGTTGATGTTCTCTTCCTTCAACCGCTTGATGACGGTGTCGATCGGCAGGTTGAGCTGGGCCAGTTTCTGCTGGTCGATGTCGACCTGGATCTCGTCTTCCAGGCCACCGCCAACCTTCACCGCCGCCACGCCGGTAACCGGCTCCAGCTTCTTCTTCAGGTCTTCGTCGGCATAGCGACGCAGGCCGGTCAGTTCACGGATCGCTTCTTCGTCGGTCGCAGGCGCGGCCTTGGTCGACAGCACCAGGCGCATGATCGGCTCGGTGGAGGGATTGAAACGCAGCAGCACCGGCGCCTTGGCTTCCAGGGGCAGGTTCAGCGCTTCCATCTTGTCGCGCACTTCCAGGCTGGCCTGGTCCATGTTGGTGCCCCAGGCGAACTCGAGCACCACATCACTCTGGCCGGTGCGCGAGACCGACTTCAGCTTGCGCAGGTTCTTGACCACGCCCACGGCTTCTTCGACCGGCTGGGTGATCAGGGTTTCCATTTCCGTCGGCGCCGCACCGGTGTACTCGGTGCGCACGGTCAGCGTCGGATAGCTCAGGTCGGGCAGCAGGTTGACCTTGAGGTTGCCCAGTGCGATCAGGCCAAACAGCAGCAGGGTGACCGTGCACATGGCGATGGTGACGCGGCGGCGGGTGGCGAACTCCACCAGGCCGCCACGCATGCCTGCGGCGGCGCCATCGCTCCCGGGCGAGGCACCGTGGTCGTGGCCGGGCGCGGTCATTGCGTGCTCCCGGCCTTCTCTGCCGGCTTGGCCGAGGCGGTTACGGTCTTCGCCTTGGCCTTCGGATCGGCGATCACCTGCACCGCAGTACCGTCGCGCAGGGCGACCTTGCCGGCGGTGACGATCTGGTCGCCCGCCGCCAGTCCCTCACGGATTTCCACCCACGGCCCTTCGGCGTAGCCGAGCTTGACCGGCACCCGCGCGACCTTGCCCTCGCGCACGCGGAACACTGCCGGTTCACCATCGTCCAGCAGTGCCAGGCGCGGCACCACCAGTGCGTCGGCACGCTGGTCGTAGTCGATGCGGATACGGCCGAACATGCCCGGCTGCAGCGACTGCGCGGCGCCATCGAAAGCACTGACCACACGGAAGGTGCCGCTGCCCGAATCCACCACCGGCGCGATACGGTCCACCACACCAGTGAAGGTCTGGCCCGGCAGCGCATCGGCCGACAGCGTGACCGGCTGGCCCGCACGCAAGGTCGCCAGCTCGCGCTCGGGCACGTTGAGGGTGGCTTCCAGCCGCGAGTTGTCGACGATGCGGAAGATCGGCGTGTTGATCTGCACGAAGTTGCCGGTCTTGATCGATCGCGAGGCGATCACGCCGGAAATCGGTGCGACCACGGTGGTGTAGGACAGTTCCAGCGTGGCCAGGCGGTACTGCGCGCGCACGTTTTCCAGGTCGTAGCGCAGTTGGTCGACATCGGCAGCACTGACCATCTGCTGGCCGACCAGCTTCTGTGCGCGCTGGTAGTTGTTTTCCAGCTTGCGCATCTGCGCCTCGCTCTGGGCAACGGCCAGGCGTGCGCGGTCCGGATCCAGCCGCACCAGAGGCTGCCCGGCGCTGACCCGCTGCCCTTCCTCGACCAGTACCGCCAGCGCGACGCCCGAGGTCTTGGCGACCACCTGCGATTCGGCGCGCGGCTCCAGTGCCGCCGTTCCGGTGTAGCTGGCGGCCACCGCGCGATGGCTGGCCACGGCCACTTCCACCGGCACCGCGTCGACCTTCTTCTCGTCCTTGGTCTCGGCCGCCTTGGCCTCGTTGTTGGGCCCAGCGGCGCAACCGCTCAGCAGCAGGGAGGTGGAGAGCAGCAGCGCGGCAGCGCAGAGTCCGCTGCGGGGGCCGGGCAGGAAGGTTTGGTGCGACATCGTCAGATCCCTGGAGGATGCGTGGGCAGGTGTGGTAGCAAAGTAATGCACCACTTCACGGCAACACCATATCCCAAAGGTCATGGTGTCTTCACGCCGCCGGTCGGGCCGACCCCATTTCAGCTAGATGAAACCTGAGGCTATACTCGGGTCGTTCCGTACCCCACGCCGGAACGACCAGACCCGAATCCCCGGAAAAGACACCATGCGCCCGCAGCCGCTCGCCGCTTGTCTCGCTCTGGCCGTCCTCCTGCCCCTCGGGGCCGCCGCACAGCCCGCACCTGCTCCTGCAGCACCACCCGCCCCGGCACCGGCTCCGGCCCCTGTGCCGGCGGCTGCCACGCCCACCGGCAGTTTCGACAATGGCCGTGTGCTTGCCTACACCTGCCAGGGTTGCCACGGCATCACCGGTTACAAGAACGCCTACCCCAGTTACCGGGTACCGAAGATCGGTGGCCAGACCCAGCAGTACCTGACCCAGGCCCTGACCGAGTACCGCCAGGGCAAGCGCCGGCATCCGACGATGCAGGCGCAGTCGATGAGTTTCAGCGAACAGGAGATCGCCGATCTCGCTGTTTACCTGTCCACCGTCAAGTAAGGCCCGCCCATGTCGAAAGCCGCGCATCCACTGCGTCACGCCATCGCCCTGTCCGTCGCCCTGCTGCTGGCGGCCTGCTCGCAGTCACAGGTGGAGAACAGCGAGAAATCCGCCGGCGATCCCGGCCATGCCAGCGGCGAGCACGGATCGTCTTCCTCCGCGGGCCTGCCTGCCGGGCGTGAAGCCGCCGGCGAGGCCCGCGCCAAGGTCAAGAGCAAGGCCACCAGCCAGAGCTGCATCGATTGCCACGGTGCCGACGGCAATGCGCCGATCGATCCGACCTATCCGAAGCTGGGTGGTCAATACGGCGATTACCTCGCGCATGCGCTGCAGGCCTACCGTGCCGGTGATCGCCAGCATGCGCTGATGACACCGCAGGCGAAGGACCTGAGCGATCAGGACATTGCCGATCTGGCCGCGTATTTCGGCAGCCGACCGAGCCAGCTGCGGGATCTGCACGGGGTCAAATGACCGCCGGCCCGCCCCAGTGGGTGCGGACCGTTGGTTGGTGGGTGCGGACCGTTGGTCCGCACGTATCCGGATATCCACGCATGGCGTGGATCTACTGAATCCGACCGGCGCTCAGCCTTCCAGCTCTTCCCAGCGTGCGTACGCGGCATCCAGTTCAGCCTGCACCTTGGCCAGCTGCTGGGTGTGCGCGGTCACTTCGGCGCTGCTGCGCGTGTAGAACGACGGATCGTTCATTGCCGAGGTAAGCCCTTCGACATCGCCTTCCAGCTTTTCGATCGTCTTCGGCAGCTGTTCCAGCTCACGCGCTTCCTTGTAGGCGAGCTTGCGCTTGGGCGCTGCCGGTTCCGCAGCAGCCGCCGGGGCAGCGACCACCGGCTTGGCGGCAGCAACCACCGCAGGCGCAGCGGCCACGCTGGCCGCGTAACGCTGCCAGTCGCTGTAGCCGCCCACGTACTCGCCGATCACGCCATCGCCTTCCATCACCAGCGTGGAGGTCACCACGTTGTCGATGAAGTCACGATCATGGCTGACCAGCAGCAACGTGCCGTTGTATTCGCCCAGCAACTCTTCCAGCAGCTCCAGGGTTTCCACGTCCAGATCGTTGGTCGGTTCGTCCATCACCAGCAGGTTGGACGGCTGCGCGAACAGCTTGGCCAGCAGCAGGCGGTTGCGCTCGCCACCGGACAGGCGGGTGATCGGCGCGCGCGCGCGCTCAGGGGTGAACATGAAGTCCTGCAGGTAGGCGTGCACGTGCTTGCGCTTGCCGTTGAACTCGAGGAAATCGCGGCCTTCGGCCACGTTCTCGATCGCGCTCCAGTCTTCGCGCAGCACTGCACGGTACTGGTCGAAGTACGCAACCTGCAGGTTGGTGCCGGCGTTGACCTCACCCTTCTGCGGCTGCAGTTCGCCCAGCAGCAGCTTCAACAGTGTGGTCTTGCCACTGCCGTTGGGGCCGATCAGGCCGATGCGGTCACCACGCAGGATGGTGGTGGAGAAATCGCGGACCATCGTGCGATCGCCGAAGGCGAACGAAATGTCCTTGATGTCGATGACCTTCTTGCCCGAGCTCACGCCCTGGGCCGCTTCCATCTTGACGTTGCCGCTGAGGTCGCGGCGCGCGGAACGCTCGTTGCGCATCGCCTTCAAGCGGCGTACGCGGCCTTCGTCGCGGGTGCGGCGTGCCTTGATGCCCTGGCGGATCCACACTTCTTCCTGCGCCAGCAGCTTGTCGAACCGTGCGTTTTCCTGGGCCTGCGCGTTGAGGCGTTCTTCGCGACGGCGCTCGTAGTTGGCCCAGTCGCCCGGCCAGCTGGTGACCTGGCCGCGGTCGATCTCGACGATGCGGGTGGCCAGTGCTCGAAGGAAGCGGCGGTCATGGGTGACGAACACCACGCTGCCGTTCCAGTTCTTGAGGAACATTTCGAGCCAGTCGATGGCTTCGATGTCGAGGTGGTTGGTCGGTTCGTCCAGCAGCAGCAGGTCGGGGCTGGAGACCAGCGCGCGGCCGAGCAGCACGCGGCGCTTCATGCCGCCGGACAGGCGCGCAAACTCCGCGTCGCCATCGAGGTCGAGCTTGGTCAGGGTCTCGCTGACGCGCTGGTCCAAGCCCCAGCCGTTGGCGGCATCGATCTTGGCCTGGACGTTGCCCAGCGCTTCGCCATCGAACACGTCGGCGTGGCTGAGGTGATGGAATTCGGCGAGCCATTGGCCCAGTTCGCCCAGGCCGTCGGCGACGACGTCGAACACGCTGCCAGCGGCGCCATGCGGCACCTCCTGCTCCAGGCGAGTCACGCGCACGCCCTGCTGGACGCGCACTTCACCGTCATCGGGCTTGTGGTCGCCGGACAGCAGCTTGAGCAGGGTCGATTTGCCGGCGCCGTTGCGGCCGATCAGGGCGATACGCTCGCCCGGCTCGATCGACAGTTCGGCTTTTTCCAGCAACAGCGGGCCGCCGACGCTGAAGTCGACGTTTTGCAGAGTAATCAGAGGCATCCGGCCATTGTAGCGGGTTGCGGGGCCTGGCCGGGCGGCGCCCGGCACCCGCAGAGGCCACGGCCGCAGCAACAGCAACAGCCAACCCCGACTTGCTGGAGGGATGGCGGGGTGGTGTGGGGCTTCAGGACACGCCGTAAACCCTTCCATGGGGGCTCGATGGCGCCATCCATGGCGCCAACGGTCCTGCAGCCCCACACCACCCCGCCTTCGACAGATCTCCGCTGCTGTTGGTAGGTGTCGACCTTGGTCGACACGGGGTCGGATCCCGTTGCTGCGCAATAGGCTCTGACCCCTACGTGGATTCACGCTGTGGAAGATGGATCCCGGCTACTGCACTTCCCCCAACAACGCCTGCAAACCCGGCAACCATCGCTTGCCGGGGTGGCGTACCAGCCACAGCGTGCGGTGCAGGGCCGGCAATGGCGTTTGAAGGATGCGCAGGCGGCCGAGGGCCAAGGGTTCTTCCAGGGCATGGCGCGAGAGGCAGGCCAGGCCGAGGCCGGCGATGGCGGCTTGCTTGATGGCTTCGGTATTGCCCAGCTGCAGGGTCTGGGCGAAGCCACGCAGATGCGGCAGCAATGCCTGTTCGACAGCCTCGCGGGTGCCTGAGCCGGGTTCGCGCAGCAGCCAGCGCGCTGCGCGCAGTTCATGCAGCGACCAGCGCGGGGGCGCATCCGCGGCGGCGACGATCACCAGCGGGTCCTGCTGCCAGGCGGTCACCTGCAGCCCGCGTTCGTGGCATGGGCCTTCGATCAGTCCTGCATCCACGTCCAGCCGTTGAACGGCCGCCACCACGCCTGCGCTGTTGTCGATGCGCAGATCGACCTCGGCCTGCGGTGCCTGCCGCAGCAGCTCGGCGATACGCGGCGGCAGCAGGTAGTTGCCGATGGTGGTGCTGGCCGCCAACACCAGCCGCAGCGGCGCGCCTTGGGACGGGTCACCGCCCGCCGCCAATTGCCGCTCCAGATCGGCGGCATTGACCAACAGCGCGCGCGCCGGCTCCAGCAAGGCCCGGCCGTGGCCGTTCAACGCCAGGCGACGGCCGATGCGGTCGAACAGCGGCGTGCCGAAGTGCGCTTCCAGCTCCTGCAGGGCCGCGCTGCTGGCGGACTGGGAAAGCGCGATGGCCTGGCCTGCGGCGGTGGTGCTGCCCTGGTCGGCGATGGCAACGAAGACCTGCAGCTGGCGGAGCGTCAGGCGCATGTCCGTTACCTGTGTTATGGGTAGGTTTCACCGATATTATTCGTTTTACGGGTCAATCGCATGGATGCAGGCTGTACGCCTCTCTCCCGCATCCCACCCGCCATGAACGCGCCTGCCCTGTCCCCCTGGTCCCTGCCCGCCCTGCGCCAGCGCTGGCAACTGCGCCTGCCCGGCCTGCTGCTGGTCGGCCTGGTGGCGGCGGCGTCGCTGTACCTGGCCGAGCTGCCCTGGCTGCAGGCGCATGGCCTGAGTGCGCTGACCGTCGCCATCGTCGCCGGCATCGTGGTCGGCAACACCGTGTACCCGCGACTGGCCCCCGCCAGCGCGGCGGGCGTGGGCTTCTCCAAGCACTGGCTGCTGCGTGCGGGCATCGTGCTGTACGGCCTGCGGCTGACCTTCCAGGACATCGGCCACGTCGGCGTCGCCGGCGTGCTGATGGACGTGCTGGTGGTGGCGAGCACCTTCGGCCTGGCGTGCTGGCTGGGTGTACGGGTGTTCAGGATGGAGCGCGAGGCCGCCATGCTGATCGGTGCCGGCAGCGCGATCTGCGGTGCAGCGGCGGTGATGGCCGCAGAGCCGGTGGTGCGCGGCCGCGCTGCGCAGGTGACGGTGGCGGTATCGACGGTGGTGGTGTTCGGCACGCTGGCCATGTTCCTGTACCCGGCGCTGTATGCGCTGGTGCAGTCGCACGCCTGGCTTCCAATGGACGCGCGGCAGTACGGCCTGTTCACCGGCGCCACCGTGCATGAAGTGGCACAGGTGGTGGCTGCCGGACGTGCGGTGGGCGAGTCAGCCGCCGATACCGCGGTCATCACCAAGATGGTGCGGGTGATGCTGCTGGCACCGTTCCTGATCGCACTGTCGCTGTGGCTGGCCCGTGGTGGCAAGGCGGCGGCGGACGGTGGCAAGGCCCGGATCGTGGTGCCGTGGTTCGCGTTCGGTTTCGTGGCGGTTGCCGGGCTCAACTCGCTGCATCTGCTGCCGGTGGGTGTGCAGGCCGGGCTGGTGCAGCTGGATACCGTGCTGCTGGCCATGGCGATGGCCGCGCTGGGCCTGACCACCCATGTGTCTGCGCTGCGCCAGGCCGGGTTGAAGCCGCTGCTGCTGGCATCGATCCTGTTCGCCTGGTTGCTGCTGGGTGGCCTGGCGATCCACCAGGGTGTGCTGGCGGTGCTGGGCTGAGGGCAACGTGGATCGTTAGACTTGAGGCATGCCAGTCTCCGCCGCCCTGCTGCAGATCCCGCTGCGCCTGCTGGATGATCGATATGGGCGGGGCAATGTCGATGAAGCCGAAGACACGCTGGTCGAGATCGTTCAAGCAGTGGTGGGCGTGCAGGCGACCTGTTCGTTCGACGTCGACACGCGGCACGCCAACCCGTGGTTCCACCAGCTGCTGCTGGAGCCCCGGGTCGCTGGAAAACCGGCCACCCCGGAGCAGTTGCAGGCGATGGCTGCGCGGCTGGTGGTCATCGGGCTGGGTTGAGGGAACGTTCGGCCAAGGTGCCGACCAAGGTCGCCCGCTACCGGGCGCCCCCACAATCGTGAACGACGGCGGGACCGGGCGCGCGCGCAGGTACAATGCGCCATGACTGATTTCTCGACCCTGCCGCTGAGCCCGGCCCTGCAGCCCGGCCTGGATGCCCTCGGCTACACCACCCTCACGCCGATCCAGGCGCAGAGCCTGCCCGCCATCCTTGATGGCCGCGATGTGATCGCCCAGGCCCCGACCGGCAGCGGCAAGACCGCCGCCTTCGGTCTTGGCCTGCTGCAATCCATCGACACCAGCCTGATCCGCGTACAGGCGCTGGTGCTGTGCCCCACCCGCGAGCTGGCCGACCAGGTGGCCAAGCAGATCCGCAAGCTGGCCACCGGCATCCCCAACCTGAAGCTGCTGCTGCTGACCGGCGGCACGCCGCTGGGCCCGCAGCTGGCGTCGCTGGAAAGCCACGACCCGCACGTAGTGGTCGGCACGCCCGGCCGCGTGCAGGAACTGGCGCGCAAGCGCGCACTGAATCTGGGCGCCGTGCGCACGCTGGTGCTGGATGAAGCCGACCGTATGCTCGATATGGGCTTCGAGGAACCGATCCGTGAGATCGCCGGCCGTACCCACCGCGATCGCCAGAGCCTGCTGTTCTCGGCAACCTTCCCCGACACCATCCGCGCCATGGCCCGCGACCTGCTGCGCGATGCCGTGGAAGTGACCGTGGAAGGCGCCGACCAGGCCCCGGCCATCCGCCACCTGTTCTGCGAAGTCGAACCGGCACACCGGCAGAAGGCACTGGCCGGCCTGCTGCTGAAGTACACGCCCGAATCGGCCGTGGTGTTCTGCAACACCCGCAAGGACGTGGACGAAGTGGCCAACTCGCTGCAGCAGTTCGGCTTCTCCGCGCTCGCCCTGCATGGCGACATGGAACAGCGCGACCGCGAGGAAGTGCTGCTGCGCCTGGCCAACCGCAGCTGCAACGTGCTGGTTGCCAGCGACGTCGCCGCACGCGGGCTGGATGTGGAAGAACTGGCCGCGGTGATCAACTACGAGCTGCCGACCGACGTCGAGAGCTACCAGCACCGTGTCGGCCGTACCGGTCGTGCCGGCGCCAGTGGCTTGGCGATCAGTCTGGTGGCGGGCCGCGAAAAGAACCGCGCCGACGCCATCGAAGCACAGCGCGGCGAGCCGCTGGATTGGCAGAAGACGCCGCTGGCGACGTCGCGCCCGGCCGAGCTGCCGCAGGCGGCGATGCGCACCCTGCGCATCGATGGCGGCAAGACCGACAAGCTGCGCGCAGGCGACATCCTCGGCGCCCTCACCGGCGATGCCGGCCTGTCGGCCAAGTTCATCGGCAAGATCGCGATCTTCCCGACCCGTTCCTACGTGGCGATCGCCCGCGAGCAGGTCAACAAGGCGGTGGCGAAGCTGGAAGCGGGCAAGATCAAGGGCCGTCGTTTCCGCGTGCGGATGATGTAACGGGCAGGACATCCGCCGGGCATGGCCCGGCGCTACCTGCTTGCCGTGGGTAGCGCCGGGCCATGCCCGGCGACGCAATCAGAACACCAGTTCGGTGTGCAGCGGCAGATCCGCTTCCCAGCGGCCACGGCCGCCCAGGCCGTCCAGCTCGACCAGCACGCCGGCGCCGACCACGTCCACGCCCAGGCGGCGCACCAGCGACAACGCAGCAACCAGCGTACCGCCGGTTGCCAGCACGTCGTCGATGATCGCTACGCGCGCACCGGCCGGCAGCGCGTCGGCATGCACTTCAATGCAGTCGCTGCGGTATTCCAGCGTGTATTCCTCGCGCAGCACCTTGCCCGGCAGCTTGCCCGGCTTGCGCACCGGCACGAAGCCCACGCCCAGTTCCAGCGCCATGGCCGCACCGAGGATGAAGCCGCGCGATTCGATGCCGACCACCGCGTCCAGCTTCTGATCGCGCCAGCGATCGGCCATCGCCACGATCGCGCCACGGAAGTCCTCGCTGTGAGCGAGCAGCGGCATGATGTCCTTGAACAGGATGCCCGGCTTCGGGAAATCAGCGATGTCGCGCAGGCGCGAGGCCCAGGCGGGGACGGCCACGGTGGCGTCGGTCATTGCAGCTACCAGCTTGTATGGCGGCATAGGGTAACCGGTTCGCCCGTGCCCTGCCCGTTCCCGGCACCACTGCGCCGCTGCGTTCCACCGATGGCGCCGTGGCGCATCACGCCAAAATCGCACACGCGTGCGATAATCGCCCTAACCGGTCATTCACCCAGCCTGCGTCATAAGCAGGCCGACGCCTGCCCGCCGTCACGGCCCGCAGCCGCCCGGGATGCCGTTGGCCCCCGCCACGCCTGGCGCGCGCGGGGCTTTCCCCGCCTCCGCGCGGGTTTTTCGCAATGAGGTTCATGCAACGTGGACGAGACGACGAGAGTTCCGGCCCTGTGCCGTGTGCTGGTGGTCCTGCTCGGCATCCTGGTGACCCTGTTCGGCCTGGCTCTGCTGGTCGGCGGTGTACGCCTGGTGCAGCTGGGGGGCAGTTGGTATTTCCTGCTGATGGGTGCGGTGTCGGCGGTAGCCGGCGTAGTGCTGGCGATGCGCCGGCCGAACGGTGCGCTGCTGTACGGCCTGGCCTTCCTGGCCACGCTGCTGTGGGCACTGGTGGATGCCGGCTGGAATTTCTGGCCGCTGGTATCGCGGCTGGTGATGCCGGCGGTGCTGGCCCTTCTGGTCGCCCTGGCGTGGCCGGTGCTGCGCCGCAGCCGAGGCCAGGTTGCCGGTCGCGGGGCCTATGGCGTGGCCGCCGTGCTGCTGGTTGGCCTGCTGGGCACTGCGGTGTCGGCGTTCCAGCCGCGCCCGGTACAGACCGCGCAGGGCACCACGCCGCCGGTGGTGCCGGTGGCCAAGGGCGCTGAACAGCGCGACTGGATGCACTGGGGCAACACCACCGCCGGCACCCGCTTTGCCGCGCTGGACCAGATCACCCCGGCCAACGTGAAGGAACTGCAGGTTGCCTGGACGGCGCGCACCGGCGATGTGCCGGAAAGCAACGGTTTCGGTGCCGAGGACCAGAACACCCCGCTGCAGATCGGCGACACCCTGTTCCTGTGCACCCCGCACAACCAGGTGATCGCCATCGATGCCGATTCCGGCAAGCAGCGCTGGGCCTTCGACCCCAAGGCCACCGCGCCGAACTGGCAGCGCTGCCGCGGTCTGGGCTATTTCGACGCAACCACGGCACCGTCTGCGGCAGATGCAGCCGCTCCGGCACCTGCGCCGCTGCCGGCCGCCGAAACGGCCAGCACGGGCCCGGCGCTGTGCGAGAAGCGCATCCTGATGACCTCCATCGATGCGCGCTTGTTCGCGCTGGATGCGAAGACCGGCGCGCTGTGCCCGGACTTCGGCAGCAACGGCGTGGTCGACCTGAAGGCCGGCATGGGCGAGATCAAGCCGGGCTTCTACACCCTCACCGCCGCACCGTTGGTGGCCGGCGAACTGATCGTGGTCGGTGGCCGCGTGGCCGACAACATCGAAGTGGGTGAGCCGTCCGGCGTGGTGCGTGCCTACAACGTGCGCACCGGCGCGCTGGCCTGGGTCTGGGATCTTTCCAAGGAAACCCCGGACGTGCCGCTGGATCCGTCGATCCACTACACGCGCGCCACGCCGAACGTGTGGACCTCGATGGCCTACGACCCGCAACTGGGCTTGGTCTACCTGCCCACCGGCAACACCACCCCTGACCAGTGGGCCGGCGAGCGCACCCCGCAGGATGACAAGTACAGTTCGGCGGTGGTTGCGCTGGACGTGGCCACCGGCAAGGAGCGCTGGGTCTACCAGACCGTGCACCACGACCTGTGGGACTACGACCTGCCCGCGCAGCCGACCCTGACCGATGTGCCCGACGGCAAGGGCGGCACGCTGCCGGCCCTGCTGCAGATCACCAAGGCCGGGCAGATCTTCATGCTCAATCGCCAGACCGGCGTGCCGATCAGCGAAGTGCGCAACATCCCCGCGCCGCAGGGCAATGCGCAGGGCGAACGCTATGCCGCCACCCAGCCGCTGTCGGTGGGCCTGCCGCAGATCGGCGCGCAGACGCTGACCGAGTCGGACATGTGGGGCGCCACCCCGATCGACCAGATGCTGTGCCGCATCCAGTTCAAGCAGTTCCGCTACGACGGCATGTACACGCCGCCGGGCGAAGACCTCGCGCTGCAGTGGCCCGGTTCGCTGGGTGGCATGAACTGGGGCAGCGCCTCGGTCGACCCCACCACCGGCTACCTGTTCGTCAATGACATGCGCCTGGGCCTGTGGACCAAGCTGATCCCGCGCGCGCAGATGACCAGCGGCGACGGTGGCGTGGAAATGGGTGCGGCCTCGCAGACCGGCACGCCGTACGGCTCGCTGCGCGACCGCTTCCTGTCCAAGCTGGGCATTCCCTGCCAGAAACCGCCGTTCGGCACGATGTCGGCGATCAACCTGGCCACCCGCCAGCTGGTCTGGCAGGTGCCGGTGGGCACGGTGAAGGACACCGGGCCGATGGGCATCAAGATGGGCCTGCCGATTCCGATCGGCATGCCGACCCTGGGCGGTTCGCTGGCCACGCAGTCGGGCCTGCTGTTCTTCGCCGGTACGCAGGATTACTACCTTCGCGCCTATGACAGCCGCACCGGCGAGGAAGTGTGGAAGGCCCGCATGCCGGTTGGCAGCCAGGGCACGCCGATGACCTACGTGTCGCCGAAGACCGGTCGCCAGTACGTGGTGATTTCCGCCGGTGGCGCACGCCAGTCACCGGACCGTGGCGACTACGTGATCGCCTACGCGCTGCCCGAGCGCAAGTGACCGGCGCCACGCGGCGCAGCCTCGCAGGCTGCGCCGCGTGGGTACCGGTTGCTGGTTCGAGCCCTTACCATGCGAGGTCGAACCCGATGAAAGCTGCTGCCATGCCTGCCGTTCCTCCCAGCCGTCGACCCAAGCGCCCCCCTGCCCCACCGCAGGATCGTGGCCTGGCCCATGAGCTGATGCAGCAGATCCAGGACAACCAGGGCGATCCGGACTTCATGACGTCGCTCGGCCGCGGCCTGGCCGTGCTGAGCGTGTTCTCGCAGCACCCGCGCGAAGTGACGATGTCGCAGATCAGCAGCGATACCGGCATTTCCCGCGCAGCGGTACGGCGCGTGCTGTACACGCTGGAAAAGCTCGGCTACGTGGGTGAACAGGGCCGCGGCTTCGTGCTGCTGCCGCGCGTGCTGGGCATGGGCGGCGCCTATGTCGCGTCGTCGTCGATGACCGCTGCTGCACAACCGGTGCTGGATGCCCTGCGCGATGCCGTGCACGAATCCTGCTCGCTGGGCGTGCTCGATGGCGATGACATCCTGTACGTGGCGCGCGCGGAAACCGTACGCATCATGTCGATCGGCCTGCGCGCAGGCAGCCGCCTGCCGGCCTACTGCACCTCGATGGGCCGCGTGCTGCTGGCCTCGTTGCCGCGCGACACGCTGGAAGGCTACCTGGAACGCAACCCGTTGCGGCCGCGCACTGAACGCACGGTCACCCGCATGGATGACTTCCTCGACCTGCTGGAAAAGGTGCGCCGCGAAGGCGCGTCGCTGGTCGACCAGGAACTGGAGATCGGCCTGCGCTCGATCGCCGTGCCAGTGCGTTCGCGCAGCGGCGATGTCGTGGCCGCGCTGAACATCGGCACCCAGGCGGGCCGTATCGGCCTGGGCGTGATGCAGACCCAGCTGTTGCCGCGCCTGCGCGAAGCCGCACAGCGGCTGGGGACGTTGTTGAATTGAGGTACAGCCGCCGGGCATGGCCCGGCGCGTCCGGGACCGCGCTCTGGTAGCGCCGGGCCATGCCCGGCGGATGTTCGGCGTCAGCGCTCTGCGGACTGCTCTTCCAGGATCGGCTTGGCCAGCGCGAATGCATGGTTGGCCGCGGGCACGCCACAGTAGATCGCGGCCTGCAGCAGCGCTTCCTTGATCTCCTCCGGCGTCACCCCGTTGTTGCGGGCGGCACGGATATGCAGCTTGAACTCCTCGTCATGGCCCAGCGCCACCATCATCACGATGGTCAGCAGCGAGCGCGTATGCCGCGGCAGGCCCTCGCGCGTCCACACCGTGCCCCACGCCGTGCGCGTGATGAATTCCTGGAATTCGTTGGTGAACTCGGTGCGCGCCTGCAGCGAGCGTTCGACGTGTGCCTCACCCAGTACCTGGCGGCGCACCGCAAGGCCGGCTTCGTAGCGTTCCTGTTCGTCCATCGTGGTCTACCTGTTGTGCGGGATCAGTGCTGCGCCGAAAGATGCGCGGCCAGTGCGGAGGTGAACGCCTGCGGCGATTCCAAGTTGCAGATGTGGCGGCCCGGCACGGCGGCATGGTGGCCATGGGCCACGCCGTCGGCGATTGCCTGCAGCTCGGACGGAGCGCACACCGGGTCGTCATTTCCGGCAATGGCCAGCAGCGGCACGCCAATGCGGCCCAGCGCATCACGGAAGTCGGCCGTGCCCACGGCGTTGCAGCAGCCGGCATAGCCAGCCACGCTGGTGGCGAGGAAGCGCTGCAGGATGTCTTCCACCTGGCTGGCATGGGTCTGCGCGAAAGCGGCGGTGAACCAGCGTTCGCGGGTGCCATCGACCAGCGGCAACAGGCCATCGTGCTGGACCTGGGCGATGCGCGCCTGCCAGCCGTCCAGCGTGCCGATCTTCGCTGCGGTGGCAGCCACCGTGAGCGTGCGCAGGCGATTGCCAGCATGCACGCCCAGCCACTGCCCGGTCAGGCCACCGATCGACAGCCCGCAGAAATGGCTGCGCGCGATGCCGAGGTGGTCCCACAGGGCCAGCACATCAGCGCCCAGTTCGGCCACGCTGTACAGCCCCGGCGGCGTGCTGGACTGGCCATGGCCGCGACGGTCATAGCGCAGGATGCGGTACTGCGAGGCGAGTGCATCCACCTGCGGCTGCCACATGCCCAGGTCGGTACCCAGAGAATTGCAGAAGGTCAGCCACTGACCGTCGGCGCGGCCCTCGGTCTGGTAGTGCAGGCGATGCTGCGGAAGGTCGAGGAATGGCATGCGTGCTCCAGCGTTGAACGTAGGATCAGCCGCGCGCGAGCACGCGGTCGATCCAGGTATCGGCCATGCCGCGCCAGCTGTCTGCGGCGAACAGGGCATCCAGTTGTGCGGCGGAAAGCTGCGCGGTGACTTCGGGCATCTGCCCCAGCACCACGCGCAGGTGCTGCGATTGCGCAAGCGCCTGCCTGGCCGCTTGCTCCACCAGGGCATGTGCGGCCGGCTTGCCGATGCTCTCGCCCAGGGTGACCGCAACGGCTTCGGCGTAAAGCAGGCCGCCTTGACTGTCCAGGTGCTGGCGCATGCGCTCGCGGTCCAGCTGCAGGCCCTGCACCACCAAATCCACCTGGGCCAGGCTGCCCGCACACAGGCGCACGATCTCCGGCACGGTGTCCCATTCGGCGTGCCATTGGCCTGCTGCGCGCTCGTGCGGCTGCGGCATGGCAGTGAACAGCGTGGACAGCAGGCCCGGTACGCGCGTGGCGGCGGCAATGGCGGCCACGCAGCCCACCGGATTGCGCTTGTGCGGCATTGCCGAGGAACCGCCCTTGCCCTCGCCCGCCGGCTCGAAGGCTTCGGCCACCTCGGACTGCATCAGCAGCACGATGTCGGTGGCGATCTTGCCGAGGCTGCCGGTCAGCAGTGCGAACACGCTGCCGAACTCGGCAATGCGGTCACGCGCGGTGTGCCAGGGCAATGCCGGCAGCGGCAACTGCAGCTCGGCAGCCAGGGCTTCGGCCACGTCCAGCCCGCGCGTCTGCAGCGAGGCCAGGGTGCCGGCGGCACCGCCGAACTGCAGCACCAGCGTGTCTGCGGCCAACGCATCCAGCCTGCGCTGGCTGCGCTGCAGGGCGTCGAGCCAACCGGCCGCCTTCAGGCCGAAGGTCACCGGCACTGCGTGTTGCAGCAGCGTGCGTCCGGGCAGCCCGGTGCCGCGCTCGGCCTCGGCCAGCCGCGCCAGCGCCATGCACAGCACGCGCAGGCGCGCCTGCACCTGGCTGACTGCCGCGCGCAGCTGCAGCACCGCGCCGGTATCGATGATGTCCTGGCTGGTGGCGCCCCAGTGCACCCAGCGCGCGGCCTCGGCATCGTTCGCCTTGACCTGCGCGGTGAGTGCCTTGACCAGTGGAATGGCCGGATTGCCAGCCAGTGCGGTGGCTGCCGACAGCGCCGGCAACGAATACAGATCGGCACTGCAGGCCGCTTCGATCGGTGCCAGCGCGGCTGCGGGAATCACCCCGCACTGCACCTGCGCGCGCGCCAGAGCGCGTTCGACATCGAGCATCGCCTGCAGGCGTGCTTCATCGCGGAACACGGCGTCGACGGCGGGGTCGCCGAACAGACCGCCCAGCAGCGTTGGGAAGTGGCTCATCGGTGCAGTCCATCCTGGGTAATCACAGCTTACCCGCGCCCGCCGCACGCGGGCGTGGAGTGGCCGGAAGGCGCGTCGGGCGCGCCGCGATCAGTATGCGAAGAACACCGTCTCGTCCGGGCCCTGCATGCGCACGTCCCAGTGGTACAGGCCCTTGCCCTGCGCCTGTGCGACCAGGGTGTGGCGGCGTTCGGCCGGCACCAGCGCGAGGATGCCGTCCTCGGCGTTGCTGGCTTCGTCACTGAAGTAGATGCGTGCACGGGTGGCCTGCAGCAGGCCGCGCATGAACACCAGCACCACCAGGTGCGGCGCCTGCGGCTCGCCACGCAGGCCCGGCACGCGGCCCGGCTTGACGGTGGTGAAGGCGAAGCGGCCCTGGTCGTCGGTGGGCACGCGGCCCCAGCCGTCGAAGGCCGGGTCGTGGTCGTCCCGGCGCGGGTCTTCGCCATGGGCATAGATGCCCTGCGCGTCGGCCTGCCAGATTTCCAGCACGGCATCGGACACCGGCACGCCATTGCCATCGAACACCTGGCCCTGCACTTCCACGCGCTCACCCTGCGCGGTGGCCGGGGCGATGTCGGTGCGGTACAGCGGTTCCAGGCCCAGACGGTAGTACGGGCCCACGGTCTGCCATGGAGTGGATTGGAAACTCATGGTGTTACTCCCAGACGGTCATCTTGCGACCGCGCAGCACGATGTCGAAACGGTAGCCCAGTGCGAATTCGTTGGCGGTGTTTTCCCAATCGAACGAGGACACCATGCGCTCCCGCGCCTTGGCGTCGTCCACGCAGTTGTAGATCGGATCGAACGCCAGCAGCGGATCATTGGGGAAATACATCTGCGTGACCAGGCGCTGGCCGATGCCTTCGCCATGCAGCGAGAAGTGGATGTGTGCCGGGCGCCAGGCGTTGTAGTGATTGCGCCACGGGTACGCGCCCGGTTTGATGGTGGTGAAGCGGTAGCGGCCTTCGCTGTCGGTCAGCACCTGGCCGGTGCCCTGGAAGTTCGGATCCAGCGGCGCGTCGTGCTGGTCGCCCTTGTGCAGGTAACGGCCGGCGGCGTTGCACTGCCACACCTCCACAACGGTGTTGCGCACCGGGCGGCCGTTCTCGTCCAGCACGCGGCCGCTGACGATGATGCGCTCACCCTGCGGCTGGCCGGGGAAGCCGGCGGTCAGGTCGGCGGCATGCTCACCGAGGGTGATGCGGTTGATGCTCGGGCCGGTCACTTCCGAGAGCGTCACCGGGATCGCGATCGGGTCGGTTCCCGGGCCACGCAGCGCGGTGGAGGCATACGGCAGGTGGATGCGCGGCGGCTGGCTGCCGGGGTACGGCTTGCGGTAGCCGCGCAGTGGGGTGGGATCGCTCATGGCGTACTCCTGTTGGCGAGCGGCCCGGAAGCCGCAGCTGTCTTGAGATTACGGAATCAGGGGATGGTTCACACGCGCTCGATGGCCAGGGCCACGCCCTGCCCCACGCCGATGCACATCGTGGCCAGGCCACGGCGGCCACCGCTGGCCTCCAGCTGGCGCAGCAGGGTCAGCGCCAGGCGCGCGCCGCTCATGCCCAGCGGGTGGCCCAGCGCGATGGCACCACCGTTGGGGTTCACGTGCGCGGCATCGTCGGCCAGGCCCAGCTGGCGCATGCAGGCCAGCCCCTGCGAGGCGAAGGCCTCGTTCAGTTCGATGGCATCGAAATCGGCGATGGCCAGGCCCAGCCGTGCCATCAGCTTCTGGCTGGCCGGCACCGGGCCCATGCCCATGATCGCCGGCTCCACGCCGGCACTGGCAAAGCCGAGGATGCGCGCGCGCGGGGTCAGGCCCAGCGCCTGCACCTGCGCACCGGAGGCGAGCAGCAGCGCGGCGGCACCATCGTTGATGCCCGAGGCGTTGCCGGCGGTCACCGTGCCCGGCTGGCGGAACAGCGGCTTCAGCTTGGCCAGTGCTTCGGCGGTGGTATCGCCGCGCGGGTGTTCATCGCGGTCGACGGTCACGGTTTCGCCGCGTTTGCGGCCCGGTACGTCCACCTCCACGATCTCTCCGTCGAAGAAGCCGCGCGCCTGCGCGGCGGCCGTTCGCTGCTGGCTGCGCAGGGCGAACGCATCCTGGTCCTCGCGGCTGACGCCGTAGCGCTCAGCCACGTTCTCGGCGGTCTGGCCCATGGTCTCCACGCCGTGCAGTTCACGCAGGCGCGGGTTGATGAAACGCCAGCCCATGGTGGTGTCTTCGATCTGCTGGTCACGGGCAAACGGCGAGGTTGCCTTGCCCATCACGAACGGCGCGCGCGACATCGATTCGACGCCGCCGGCAATGGCCAGGCCGAGCTCGCCGGCAGCAATGCCTCGGGCCACAGTGCCGATCGCATCCAGGCCCGAACCGCACAGGCGGTTGATCGTGCTGCCGGGCACGCTCCCCGGCAGGCCGGCCAGCAGCAGGCTCATGCGGGCGACGTTGCGGTTGTCCTCACCGGCCTGGTTGGCGCAGCCCAGGTAGACGTCCTCCACCAGCGCCGGGTCCAGCTGCGGGTGGCGCGCCAGCAGTGCCTTCAGCGGAATCGCGCCGAGGTCGTCGGCGCGCACACCGGACAACGCGCCGCCGTAGCGGCCGATCGGGGTGCGGATGCCATCGACGATATAGGTCTCGTGCAGGGGCATATCAGGCTCCCTCGGCCAGTGCCAGCGGCAGGCCGGTCAGTTCACGCAGTTGATCGATGTCCACGCCCTCGACCATTTCCAGCACGGTCGCGCCGTCGGCGCCAAGGTCGAACACCGCCACATCGGTATATACGCGCGACACGCAGCGCAGGCCGGTCAGCGGATAGCTGCATTCGGCCACCAACTTGCTTTCACCCTGCTTGGTAAACAGGTCCATCATCACGAACACCTGCTTGGCCCCGATGGCCAGGTCCATTGCACCGCCCACGGCGGGAATCGCATCGGAGGCACCGGTGCTCCAGTTGGCCAGGTCACCGTGCGCCGAGACCTGGAAGGCACCGAGCACGCAGATGTCGAGGTGGCCGCCACGCATCATCGCGAACGAATCGGCGTGGTGGAAATAGCAGCCACCGGTCAGCAGGGTAACCGGCTGCTTGCCGGCATTGATCAGGTCCGGGTCTTCCTTGCCGGGCGCCGGTGCCGGGCCCATGCCCAGCAGGCCGTTTTCCGACTGCAGCAGTATCTCCTTGTCCGCCGGCAGGAAGTTGGCCACCGTGGTCGGCAGGCCGATGCCCAGGTTGACGTAGGCCCCTTCGGGAATATCGCGCGCCACGCGCGCGGCCATCTGTTCGCGGCTGAGCTTGTTCATGCCTGCACTCCTTCTGCGGCCACCGGCACCACGCGCTGCACGAAGATGCCGGGGGTCACCACGGCCTCCGGGTCCAGTTCGCCCAGCGGCACAACCTCACGCACCTGCACGATGGTGCAGCGTGCGGCCATCGCCATCAGCGGGCCGAAGTTGCGTGCAGTCCGGCGATACACCAGGTTGCCCCAGCGATCGCCGCGGTCGGCCTTGATCAGCGCGAAATCGGCATGCAGCGGGTACTCGAGCACGTAGTGACGACCGTCGATCTCGCGCGTTTCCTTGCCCTGGGCCAGCTCGGTGCCATAACCGGTGGGCGTGAAGACCGCGCCCAGCCCGGAACCTGCCGCATGGATGCGCGCGGCCAGGTTGCCCTGCGGCACCAGCTCCAGTTCGATCTCGCCGGCGCGGTAGGCCGCGTCGAAGTGCTGCGAATCGGCCTGGCGCGGGAAGGAGCAGACGATGCGGCGCACGCGCTTGTGCTTGATCAGCGCAGCCAGGCCGGTATCGCCGTTGCCGGCATTGTTGTTGATGATGGTCAGCTCGCGCGCACCCTGTGCAATGAGCGCATCGATCAGCTCGTCGGGCATGCCGGCAGTGCCAAAGCCGCCGATCATCACGGTCGCGCCATCATGGATATCGGCCACCGCTGCTTCCACGCTGGCTACGCTCTTGTCGATCACTGCATTGCTCCTTGCCCTGCCTGCCGGCGGTCATCACCGCCACGCTGCAGGGCCACTGCGAAGGGAAAACATGACCCGGACATGGTCGCCATGGCACGTCGCCCGGTCAATGCGATATTCGGCCATTCGATTCGATAATCGCACATTGAGTGACGTGCTCCGGCCATCGGTTCAACGCCGGTTCTGACCCACGCCCACGCGCAGGCCGAGGCACGCCCATGCCGCCAGCAGCAGCGGCGCAGCGCACAGCACGTACAACGAGGACGGCTGCCAGCCACCATCGACCAGAACACCCACCGTGAGTGGCGAGAGGATCGCGCCAACCCGGCCGATGCCGATGGCCCAACCCAGGCCGGTGGTCCGCACTTCGGCGGCGAACACCACCGGCGCGGCCGCATACAGGCCGGCCATCGCTGCGAACAGTGCCGCACCGATCACGAAGGCCAGCGGGAAGGCCACGCCCAGCTGCGTGCTGAAGGCCGCAAAGCCCAGCATCGAAACCATCGCCAGCAGCAGCGCGCCGGCCGTCAGCCTGGACAGCGACCAGCGCGAGGCCAGCCAGCCGAACAGGCTGCCGCCAACGATGCCGCCCAGGTTCAACAGCACGCCACCGGTGATGCCCTGCTGCGCCGACACGCCGGCCGAGACCAGCAGCTTCGGCGTCCAGCTCAGCACGAAATAGAACGCGAACATGTGCAGGAAGAACGCCAGCGCGATCAGCAGCGCGACGCGACGCAGGTCACCCACGAACAGCGCGGCATAACCCTGGCGCTGGCCGTCGCGCACCGGCGCTGGCGGCAGCGCCTGCAGCTCTGGCAAGCGCATGCGCGAGAGCAGCGCGTTCAAGCGTGGCAAGGCATTGGCCGGGCGACGCGCGACCAGGAAATCCAGCGATTCGGGCAGGCATTTGAGCACCAGCGGAATGCACAGCAGCGATGCCGCTGCGCCGACCAGGAACACGCTGTGCCAGGCCCAGTGCTCCAGCATCCACGCAGCCAGCAGACCGCCAGCGGTCGCACCGATCGGGTAGCCGGTGGCCTGCAGCGCGACTGCGGTGCTGCGCCACTTGGCGTTGGCGTACTCGGCGGTGATCACCCCCACACCGGCCAGCATGCCGCCGATGCCGATGCCGGTGTACACGCGCAGCGCACCCAGCTGCCAGGCGTCGGCGGCCAGCGCGGACAGCGCCATGCCACTGGTGAGGATCAGCAGGCAGCAGACGATCATCGGCCGCCGCCCCCAGCGGTCGGCCAGCGGTGCCAGCAGGAACGAACCCAGCGCCATGCCGACCAGCCCGGCACTGAGCATCAGCCCCAGTACCTTGCCCGACAGCGCCCAGTCCGCCGAAACATGCGGCGCGGTGAAGGCCATGACCATCACATCGAAGCCATCAAGCATGTTCAACAGCACGCAGATGGCGATGGCGGTCCACTGGAAGGGACTCATCCGTTCAAGGACAAGCGACGGTGCGGCGGCGGAGGCGTGGCTCATGGTGCGGTTTCCTGCAACAGCGTGGTGCGGTGGAACGTCCGGCGGGGAAGGTCTCAGTGACCGGCCTGGCTGGATGCATGAATGACCTGCAGGACGTCCTGGAGGCGCTCAGCCTCGACCTGGCCTGGCGCCGACGGGGTGCCGATCATGCCGAAGGTCAGGGCCTGGCCGAAGGTTTCGCCGGCCAGGCGCGAAACCACGCCGGTGCCGCCCATCGACATGGTCAGCAGCGGCTTGTCGCTCTGCTGGCGCACCTGCCAGGTGGCATCGAGCAATGCCAGCACATCGCCAGCGTCGCGCGGCATCACCGCGATCTTCAGCACGTCCGCGCCAAGGGCCTGCTGCTTGAGCAGGCGTGCGACGATTTCCTCGCGCGGTGGCGTGGCGTGGAAGTCATGGCTGGACATCACCACTTTCACGCCAGCCTTGTGGGCCTGCGCCACCAGCGCCTGCACCACCTTCGGATCGCGGAACATCTCCACGTCGATCAGCTGGGCGACACCACCGCGCAGCAGCGCAGCGTAGAGCTTGCCGTAGTCGGCATCGCTGATCGGCTTGGCGCCCCCTTCGGCCTTCGTGCGGAAGGTCACGATGGCCGGCTTGCCCCCCAGCGTGGCCTGGATGCGCTTGCCCAGCGCGACCAGCGCCTTGCCATCGGTGGCGATGTCCAGGTAGTCGATGCGCCACTCGGCGATGTCGGTGGATCTGCTGGCGGCGATCGCCGCGGCCTGCTGCAGAGCGACATCCGCGGTGGCACCGGTAATCGGTACGATGGTGCGCGGGCTGCCCTCGCCGATGCGTAGTTGGCCGACCTGCAGCACCGCCGGTGGCGGCGCGGCCAGGGCCAGCAAGGGGGAGGAGGCGAGCACGCCGGCGAGGACAATGGAAGCGAGCGGAGTTTTCATCGCAGTCACCACAGCATGGAAGGAGCGCGCGGCCATCAGAAGGTCACCTTGGCCTGGACACCCACGGCCCAGGCGTTGTCGGTACCGCTGTAATTGAACGTGCCCGGGTTGACGATGTACTGCACGTCCGGGCGGATCATCAGCCAGGGGTTCACCTGGAAGCTGTAGGACAGCTCGAACAGCTCCTCGGCCTGGCTGAGGTTGTACAGCGGCGAATCGGTGGGCACGCCCCCGGCGGCCAACGTGGCGCGCCGCGCATCGACCAGGCGGTCATTGATGTCAGCGCCGACGTAGCCCAGCGCGATGCTGTCCTGCGCACGGGCGCCGATGCCCTGGTAGACGCCGCCCAGCGCGTACCAGCGCTTGATCTGCGCGGTATCGGTGTCGGACACCATGTACTGCGCGAAGGCGGTCAGGCCGCGGCTCGGGTCGGCCGATTCCTGGGTCAGACGCTGTTCGGCCAGCACGTAGGCGCCGTGGCGCCCGGTGGTCGGCGAGGTATCGAGGCCGCGCTTGTCCACGCGCGACGTGTCGTAGTAGCCACCGAACTTGTAGACGCCGGCGTAGCGGCTGCCCTTGGCCGGCGTCCAGGTCACCTCCACCGGAAACAGCGAGCCGGTGGTGCCCGAAACGAACGGACGGAATGCGTTGCGTTCGATGTTGCCGCCCAGGTTCGGGTTGACCTGGAACCAACCCGTGCGCACGTTCACCGCCGGGCTGATCTGCTGGGCGAACTCACCGCCCCAGCGTGCCATCGGATAGTTGTACCAGCCGCTGTTGCCGGACATCGCCAGCGGGTGGGCGCAGAATGCGGCGTTGACGAAGTGGGTCAGCAGGCTGTGCAGGCCGAACTGGTTGCCCATCGCGTAGTACCCCAGCTTGTAGTACGACCGGCCCGCATTGAAGGTCTGGTCGTAGCTCAGCTCGGTCAGCCGCGTGTACTGGCCGCCATACGCCTCCTGGATCGGGAAGCGGTTGCCGACGAAGTCCACCGAGGTGCTGCGGCCACGACGATCGTTGAGGGTGAAGTGGAACGCACCGCCGTCCCAGCCGGCCAGCTTGCCCATGTCCAGGTCCACGCCCACCCGCACCTGCTGCGCATAGCGCGCGCCGGTTTCGCCGTAGCCACCATCGACCACGCCCATGGCCTCGCCCACGTAGTCGCCGCGGAAGGCAATGCCGCGCTCGAACAGTTCGGTGCGGGTGCCGCCCCAGTCGCCGGTAAGCGTCTTGCCTTCGTAGCGGTTGCTGGACTGCGCGCTGGCCACGGCTGGCAGCAGCAGGGCGGCCAGCAGGCCCAGGGAAACAGGTTTCGCAGGATTCATGATCGCGGTCTCGTGGAGGTGATCAGCGCAGCGACAGCGGCGCACTCAGCGGGGAGGTGGCGCCCTGCGCCGAGGTAATCGTGGCGGTCAGGCTGCCGGCAGCGGCAGCGTCGGTCCCTGCACCGAGCGGGAAGGTGAAGCTGCCCTGCCCCTGCGCGTCGGTACGTGCTTCCACACTGCCCAGCACCCACTCGGCCTCGTTGCCGGTGGCGGCCCGGTTGCCGAAAACTTCCACCTGGTAGCGGGCATCAGGCACGCCCTGGAAACGACCGGTGAGCAGGCGCTGCGCACCCTTGCCCTGCACTGCGGTCAGCTGCGGCGCGGCCTGGCCGAGATTCGGCAGTGGCTGGCAGCCAGCCTGGCCGGCAGCGGTGCAGATGCGCGCACGCTTGGACGCATCGTTGTCCACGCCACGGCCACGGGAGCCGACGAAGCTGGCGTGCTCCAGGCCCGGCACACCGAACACGATGGCGCCACGCGGCTGGCCCTTCACACAGGCGCCGCCGGCTTCGCAGCGCTCGATCGGCAGACCGTTGCCGTAGATGCGGTTGCCGGTGAAGCGGTTCGGCGCACTGACCGGCTGCGGGCGCACGCCGATGCCGATGCCATTGCCGGTGATGGTGTTGCCGTCGACCACGTTGCCGCTGCCGGTGATGCTCAGGCCCAGCGAATTGCCGGTGAAGGTGTTTGCCGCGATGTAGTTGCGGTTACCCCAGTTGATCTGCAGGCCATCGGAGTAATCGACGAAGCGGTTGTGGACCACGCTGTTGTCGTTGCCCCACAGGATCTCGATGCCCTGCGAAGGTTCCGGGTTGGCCCTGGTGGATTGGAACAGGTTGTCGGCCACCAGGTTCCAGGCCGCGCCGCGGGTCAACTCCAGGCCGTCGCCGTTATCGAGGAATACGTTGCGCACGATGCGGTTGTGCACGGTGGTGGCGGCGGTGGACTGGCCCTTGCCGTCATCACCGGTGAGCATGATGCCGGCGCCGCCCTTGTTGGCGACGATGCGGTTGTCATGGATCTCGTTGTGGCTGGAGCGGTTGACCAGCACGCCGATGCAGAAATTGCGGATCTCCAGGCCGGCCAGCTCCACGCCCTGGGTATCGCGCAGGACCAGGCCCGGCAGCGTGGTGGTGCGCACGTTGGTGCCGGACTGGCCCGGCTCGGCGCCTGGGCAGGCATCGGTACCGGTGCCGGTCACGTAGGCCGAGCCATCGATGGCGACGTACTGGCCATCGCGTTCCCAGGACGTGCCGATGATCTGCACCGGCCCCTTGATCTCCGGCAGCGGAGTGGCCGGCGTGATGACGTAAGGCGCAGCGCCCACGGCCGCGATCTCGATGCGGTAGCGACCCGGCGCCGCATTGGCAGTGGTGATCGCCCAGCGCAGCGAGCCGGCGTTGGCGTCGTCGGCGTAGCGGTCCACGCGCAGCACCTGCAGTGCTTCGCGCGGCGGTTCGGCCTGGTAGGCCAGCGCCAGCGACGGCAGCAGGGCAAGCAGGGACAGGGAAACAATGGACAGACGACGGCGCATGCGATCACTCCGCGCAGAGGAAGGAAAATCCGGCGGCCTTCCCCCTGCACCTGGCATCAGCACCGGACCGGCTGCTGCCCTCGCCCCGCCAGGGGTGGATCGCTTGGACTGCTATGAAACTGCGGAAATGAAAGTAGGTTTATCGCACTGCACCATTCAAGTGCGGTAATCGACTGTGTGTGCGAATATCGCACTGAACGGGTACTACCATCGTTGTAGGCGGGGTGTTTGCAGGGCTTGCAGCCCTGCACCTGCCTGGAGCCAGAGCAACAGATCTCGAAACAGATCGGGGGCAGATCCGGCAGATCGCGGCCAACTATCGAAGGCGGGGCACTGTGGGTTTGCGGGGTGTGAGCGGCATGGATGCCGCGACCAAGCCTCCATGGAAGGATTCACGGCGCCCCCGCAAACCCACAGTGCCCTGCCATCCCTCGGAATCCCGACGTTGCTGTTGCTGTTGCTGTTGCTGTTGCTCCGGCCTCGGCGGGTGCAGGGCGCAGCCCTGCAAAAGAAAACCCTACGAACTGCAGGAAAGCATCGAACAGCCTGCGCGGTCGTCAGCCCACGCCGGCCGCTTGCCGGCGTAATTCTCCAGCCCCGGGCGTTCGGTGTACGGATCACGCAGTACGTCCTGCAGGGCATGCACACCGCCCAGGTCGCCCTGCTCGGCGCGGTCGATCGCTTCCTGTGCCAGCCAGTTGCGCAGCACATACAGTGGATTGGCCGCACCCATCTTCGCGACACGCTCGGCTGCCGGCAGCGGATCGGCACGCAGCCGCGCCGCGTACTCCTGCAACCACTGCTGCAGAGGTTCCTGCACCGCGTGCTGGCGCTCGGCGTCGTAGAAGACCTCGGCCAATACGCTTGCATCGGGTGTGTTGGCATCGATGCGCATCAACGCACGCCATGCCAGGGTCATGTCCATGCCGCCGTCCTGCATCAGCTGCTGCCAGCGCTGGTAAAGCTGCAGATCGGCATCGTCGGCCGCGGCCAGCCCCAGCTTGGCCGCAACATCGCGACGGGTGCAGGCGACAAAGGTCGCCTGGTAAGCGGCCAGCCCTGCCTGCAGCGGCTGCACGTCGGCGAACAACGGCGACAGCGCCTGCGCAAGCCGGTTGAGATTCCAGTACGCCACCTGCGGCTGGGTGCCGAAACGATAGCGGCGTCCCTGCGCATCGGTGGTGTTCGGGGTCCAGTCCGGGTCGAAGTCTTCGACCCAGCCATAGGGGCCATAGTCCAGCGTCACGCCGAGCACGGAGAGGTTGTCGGTGTTCATCACCCCATGCACGAAGCCCACGCGCATCCAGTGCGCGATCATCTCTGCGGTGCGCACGGCGATCTGTGCGAACCAGTCGCCATACAGCGCTTCGCCCTGCCCCGTCAGTTCCGGGAAATCGCGGGCGATGCACGCCTCGACCAGTTGCTTCAGCAGTGCGGTCTCGCCACGTGAAGCAGGCAGTTCAAACGAACCAAAGCGCAGGAACGAGGGCGATACCCGGCAGACGATCGCGCCAGGTTCCGCGCGCGGATGACCGTCGTAGAACATGTCGCGCACCACGTCTTCGCCGGTGCCGACCAGCGACAGGGCGCGCGTGGTCGGCACACCCAGGTGATGCATGGCCTCGCTGCACAGGAATTCACGGATCGACGAGCGCAGCACCGCACGGCCGTCGGCGCCGCGCGAATACGGCGTCGGCCCGGCACCCTTCAGCTGAAGCTCCCAGTGCCGGCCATCGGGGGCGATCACCTCGCCCAGCGAGATGGCGCGGCCATCACCGAGCTGACCGGCCCAATGGCCGAACTGATGGCCCCCATAGTTGGCCGCCCACGGCTGCATGCCCGCATACAACGCGTTGCCGCCGAACACCTCGGCGAAGCCTTCGTCATCGACCTGCGCAGGATCGAACCCCAGCATCCCGGCAACCTCCGGCGACCACGCCAGCAGCACCGGCGCTGCGACAGGCGTCGGCATTACCGACGACCAGGCCGCACCCAGCACTTCGCGCCGGCGCGGACCGGACTCGGGATCGCCCGGCAGCAGATTCAGCAGGCGGTTGTCGAACTGGGGGGCAGTGGTATCCATGGGCAAAGCATGGGGGCGGCGACGGCCATCCTCAATCGCCGCGCAAGGCCTGCAATGCCCCGCCGTGCGCCTCGGCGCGCCGGTAGGCCGGACGCTCGCCGATGCGCTTGAGGAAGCCACGCAACGCCGGCTTGTCGTCCAGCCCGCCGCCGCGTGCGGCCGCCGCCTGGATCGGGAAGCTCATCTGGATGTCCGCAGCGGTGAAGCGTTCGCCTGCAAACCACGGGCTTTCGGCCAGGCGCCGTTCCATCCAGTCCAGATGCAGGCGTCGCTGCGGGCCGATGAAACCGCGCTCGGCCTTGTCGGCGATGCTGCGGGCGATCGGCCGCGCGAAGAACGGCATCGGCGCGCTGCGGATGCGGCTGATCACCAGGGTCAGCAGCATCGGCGGCATGGCCGAACCTTCGGCATAGTGCAGCCAGTAGCGGTAATCGATGCGCTCTTTGCCTTCGGCCGGTACCGGCGACGGCGACAGCTGGCGATGCACGTCGTAGCGGTCAACCAGGTAGTCGAGGATGGCGCCGGATTCGGCCAGGATGAGGTCGCCATCCTGCAGCACCGGCGCCTTGCCCAGCGGATGCACCTGGCGCAGTTCCGGCGGCGCCAGCAGGGTCTTCGGGTCGCGCGGGTAGCGGCGCAGTTCGTAGTCCAGCCCCAGCTCTTCCAGCATCCACAGCACGCGAAGCGAACGGGAATTTTCCAGATGATGGACGATGCGCATGGGCGGCTTCCGCAGAAAGGTGCCCGATGGTAGCGCGGTCTGGTGCACGCAGGTGTCTGCTACCCTGCCTGGCCGTGGAAGGCCTGCCAGCATGGACACCCCGCCGTTCGATGCACTGCTTGGTTACCTCGGGCAATCCGAGGACCACAACTGGACGCAGTACATCTGCGAGCACGTTGCCAAGGGCGTCCTGCGCAGATTCGAAGCGCACGATTGGCAGCGCCTGCAGAAGATGATCGCAGCGCAGCCCGCGTTCTGGCAGCAACGCTGCACCGACGCGCTGGGTGAATGCATGAGGCCCGAAGCCTTGCCGCTGCTGTTCAGTCAGCTCCATTCCAGCGATGACGACAGCCGGATACTGGCGGCCTATCACCTGCAATGGATGGAAGTGCCGGTGGGTCCGGAGGTGGTTGATGTCCTGCGCGAGATCCTATCGCGCATTCCGGCAGCCGAACGCGCCGAGTACCAGGAAATAACCCAGCTGCTGGAGCGGGCGCTGGCTGCGGGTTGAACCCGTCGTGCGACGCAAACGAAAAACGCCGGGAGCTTTCGCTCCCGGCGTTCTGGCTACCAAACGGTAGCAGACGGATTAGACCGCCTGCACCTGGTCAGCCTGCATACCCTTCTGGCCCTGGACGGCGACGAAGGTAACCTTCTGGCCTTCCTGCAGGGTCTTGAAGCCGGTGCCCTGGATCGCGCGGAAATGCACGAACAGGTCCGGGCCGCTTTCCGGGGTGATGAAGCCGAAGCCCTTGGCGTCGTTGAACCACTTGACAGTGCCGGTCTGACGATCAGACATATTTACTAACTCCTGAAACACATGTTGAAAAAAATCGCAGCCACCGGGTATCGGGGCCGAGACTGAGTTGCAGGCGTTGGTAAAGCGGATCGATGAGCGGATCGTGAGATCAACTGCACCAGGCCACGATTCACGGTGACCCTAGCAAACACAGTGGGCCAGACGATACGCGTGTTTTGAGCAAAAAGCGATAGCCATGATATTCAGCGTCAAACGGCCCGCCCCTAGACAGGGCAAGGGGTTGCACCAGATCGAGGCTAAACCCGGGTCCCCATTCAGGTTTTTCCTACCCTACACTGGGTAAATGACTGAAGCTGAAACCCGAGCTGAACCCCTGCTCCCCCGCATCTGGGTGGACGCAGACGCCTGCCCTGTTGTCATCCGCGACATCCTGTTCCGCGCAGCTGAACGGGTCGGCGTGGAGCTGACCCTGGTCGCCAACCAGTGGATCCGCACCCCGCCTTCGCGCTGGCTGCGCTCCATCCAGGTTCCGCAGGGACTGGATGTGGCTGACAGCGCCATTGTCGAACGGATGGCTGCCGGCGACCTGGTGGTCACCCAGGACATCCCCTTGGCGGCCCTGGTGCTGGAGAGGAAGGGCGTGGCCCTGAACCCGCGCGGCCAGCTGTACACCCCCAACAACATGGCCGAGCGGCTGTCGATGCGCAATTTCATGGAAGAACTGCGTGGCGCCGGCGTCCAGACCGGCGGGCCACCGCCGCTCGGCGCGCGCGACCGCCAGTTGTTCGCTGCCGAGCTGGACCGCTGGCTGGCGCGACGACCGGGCAGGTGAATCCGGCTGTGCGTCAGCCGGGAGCGCACAAGGTGCGCGTGCTGCGGAAGCTGCGTCGCTGGCCGGTCAACGGATCATCGAAGGCCAACACCTGCGCCAGCAGCTGCAACGGCGGCTCGGCCGCACCCTCTGGCCGCACGTGCAGCTGCGGATAGAGCTCGTCCCCCAGGATCGGCGCCCCGAGCGCGGCCATATGGACGCGCAGCTGATGCTTGCGCCCGGACTCGGGCGCAAGCCGGTAGCGCCAGACCGGACCGTGCGCATCAATGACCTCGACACGGGTCAGCGCATTC
This sequence comes from Stenotrophomonas sp. MYb57, assembly GCF_002966815.1. Taxonomy (NCBI): domain Bacteria; kingdom Pseudomonadati; phylum Pseudomonadota; class Gammaproteobacteria; order Lysobacterales; family Lysobacteraceae; genus Stenotrophomonas; species Stenotrophomonas sp. MYb57. The sequence goes on along the minus strand of NZ_CP023271.1, from coordinate 1,962,812 downwards.
GGCTCGCCGGGAACTTCAGCCATGCGGAAGAACGGTTCCCCCGGCTGCAGCCGGCTATGCCGCTCCAGCGGAAACCGCAGGTCCGGCAAGGCCGGCGCCAGCGCCTCGTAGGTCTTCTCGATGCGGCGCTCACGAAACAGCCTCTGGTACGCGTCGCGCGTTTGCGGCTGGGTGGAAAACAGCACCAGGCCGGCCGTCAGCCGGTCCAGCCGGTGCAACGGCACCAGGTCGAGGTTGCCGGTGCGCTCGACCAGGCGCGCCAGCAGGGTCTGGCGCACAAAAGCACCGGCCGGCGCGGTCGGCAGGAAGTGCGGCTTGTCGGCCACCAGCAGGTGCGCGTCGTGATGCAGGATGTTCTCTTCGAAGGGAATCACCGGCTCATCGGCCACTTCACGGAAGTAGCGGATCTCCAGCCCCACCTGCCACGGCATGTCCGGTGCCAGCGCCCTGCCCTGTGCGTCCTGTATCCGCCCGCGTGCGAAGCGACTCTCCCATTGCAGCCGGTCGATGCGCGGGAAGCGCGCGCACAGGCCGTCCAGCAGGGAATTCCAGTCACCGGGCGGCAGCTGCAGTCGGCTGGGCGTGGTCATGGCGCGATCGGGGCGCCATCGCTCTGCAGGCGGCGCGGACGTGAAAGGGACATACGACAGGACACGCCAGAAGCATCAGGGCGGCCAGCGTGCCACCGATCATGCCCTGCCGACACCCCCATACCGGACACCCCCGGGGCAAACCTCTATCATTGACGGTCTTTACCCCTCTGGATCTCCATGGCCCTCACCGCCACCATCCGCAAGGCCGAACTGCAGATCAGCGACATGGATCGCGGCTACTACGCGACCCACAACCTGACCCTGGCCCAGCATCCGTCCGAAACCGACGAACGCCTGATGGTGCGCCTGCTCGCCTTCGCGCTGAACGCTGGCGACCGCCTGGAATTCGGCCGCGGCCTGAGCACCGACGACGAGCCGGACCTGTGGGAACACGACTACACCGGCGACATCCTGCAGTGGATCGACCTCGGCCATCCGGACGAGTCGCGCATCCGCAAGGCCAGCAACCGCAGCCGGCAGGTGCAGGTGGTCAACTACGGTGGCAATGCATCGGACATCTGGTGGCAGAAGCAGGGCAAGGGCCTGGCCCGCTTCGACAACCTGTCGGTGGTCGATCTGGACGGCGGCTTCGTCGATCTGTGGGGCCAGCAGATCCAGCGTGCGATGCGCTGGAGCGTGCTGATCCAGGATGCCGAAGTGCAGCTGCTCAACGATCAGATGCAGCTGGACGTGATCCCCAACTGGCGAAAGCGCGCCAAAGCATGAGCACGATCCGCTGCGACGTACTGGTGATCGGTGCCGGCGCTGCCGGGCTGATGACCGCGATCACGGCGGGCCAGCGAGGCCGGCATGTGCAGGTGATCGACCACGCCAACAAGATCGGCAAGAAGATCCTGATGTCCGGCGGTGGCCGCTGCAACTTCACCAACACCGGCACCACCCCGGCCAACTTCCTGTCGGCCAATCCGCATTTCTGCAAGTCGGCACTGGCGCGTTACTCGCCCTACCACTTCATCGAGATGGTCGAGCGCCACGGCATCGCCTATCACGAGAAGGAACTGGGCCAGCTGTTCTGCGATGTCTCGTCCAAGCAGATCGTGAAGATGCTGGTGGACGAATGCCAGCAGGCCGGCGTGCAGATCCGCACGCAGTGCAGCGTGGAGCGCATCGAGCACGGCACTGACGGCTTCCGCGTGCACACCACGCACGGCCTGTTCCATTGCGCCTCGCTGGTGGTCGCCACCGGCGGCCTGTCCATTCCCAGCCTGGGTGCAACCGGATTCGGCTATGAGATCGCGCGCCAGTTCGGCCACCAGGTGCTGCCCACCCGCGCCGGCCTGGTGCCGTTGACCCTCAGCGGCACCCACCAGGAGCGCCTGGCCGAGCTCAGCGGCGTCGCGCTGCCGGTCGAGGCCAGCAGCAACGGCGCCCGCTTCCGCAACTTCATGCTGCTGACCCATCGCGGCGTCAGTGGCCCGGCCATCCTGCAGATTTCCTCGTTCTGGCAGCCCGGCGACGCGCTGTCGCTGGATCTGCTGCCCGGCCAGGATGCCGCCGAATGGCTGCGCCAGATGAAACGCGAACGCCCCGCCGCGGAACTGCGCACGGTGCTGGGCGATGTGCTGCCCAAGCGGCTGGCGCAGCGCCTGTGCGAGCACTGGCTGCCCGACCGCCCGGTACGCCAGCTGGACGAGCCGGACCTGCGCAAGGCCGCACAGGTGCTTTCAGCGTTCCCACTGGTGGCCAGCGGCACCGAGGGCTACCGCACCGCCGAAGTCACCCTGGGCGGCGTCGATACCAACGAGGTCTCTTCCTCGACGCTGGAATCCAAGCGCGTACCCGGCCTGCATTTCGTCGGCGAGGTGCTGGACGTGACCGGCTGGCTGGGCGGCTACAACTTCCAGTGGGCCTGGGCCAGCGGGCACGCGGCCGGCGGCGTGGTGTGAACCGCATCGCCGTTCCATGCACGCAACCGTTGCGCGCATGGACGCGCCGCCACGCATCGTGTATCTAGATTTGCAGATTGGGGAGCAGTGCATGCAGAACGCGAACGACATCACCATCCGCCTGCTGATCGTCGATGACAGCGGCGAGAACGCCGAAGCCATCGTCAGCACCCTGCGCAACAGCGGCATCGCCGTGCGCCCATGGCGCCCGCAGGACTCGGCCGAGCTGTCGCAGGTGCTGGCCAGCCAGGCGATCGACCTGGTGCTGGCTGCGCCCTCGCAGAGCATTCCGCTGCCACTGGTGGCCCAGCACATCGCCGCCAGCGGCAAGGACATCCCGCTGGTGCTGCTGGCCGAACGCATCGACGAGGACGAACTGGTACAGGCCAGCAGCAACGGGGTTCGCGCCCTCGCCCTGCGCCAGCGCGCCGAACACCTGCTGGCGGTGGTCCGCGACCAGTGGGTCGACCTGCAGGCGCGCCGCGGCCTGCGCCGGATCGAAGCGCAGATGCGCGAGACCGAGCGTCGCTGCGACGCGCTGATCGCCTCTTCGCGCGAGCCGATTGCCTATGTCCACGAAGGCATGCATATCCGCGCAAACGACGCCTACCTGGAAATGTTCGGTTACGAGGATTTCGAGGAGGTCGAAGGCATCTCGTTGCTGGACATGGTTGCCGCCCAGCACGTGGATGATTTCAAGCAGCTGCTGAAGTCACTCAGCCGCGGCGAAGCACCGCCGCCGCAGTACCAGCTGGACGCCCGCCACCAGGACGGCAGCGCCTTCCCGGCGACGATGGAATTTACCGCAGCCACCTACGAGGGTGAATCCTGCCTGCAGGTGGTGTTCCGCCGGCGCATGGAATTCGACCCGGAGCTGGCGCGCGAGGTCGAGGACCTGCGCCAGCGCGACCAGGTCACCGGCCTGCTCAACCGCCCCACCTTCATGCTGCAGGTCGAGGACGCGGTTGCCCAGGCCGGGCGCAGCGAAGGCCAGTTCGGCCTGCTGATGGTCGAACCGGACCACTACGCGCGCCTGCTCCCGGATATCGGACTGGCCTCGGCCGACGCCCTGATCGGCGCCCTCGCCGCCCTGCTGGCCGACGTCGTTGGCGACGATGCGCAGCTGGCCCGTTTCGGCGAACACAGTTTCGCCGTACTGCAGTCCGGCCCCTATGCGCAGACCGTGGCACTGGCCGAGCGCATCCGCGAAGCCTACGCCGCACACGTCTTCAGCATCGGCGCGCGCTCGGCCACGGTGACCGTCAGCATTGGCGGGGTGCAGGTGGGCGAGAAGATCGCCAGCATCGGCCAGGTGCTGGCGCGCGCCAGCGAATGCACGCAGGCCGCAGCCGCCCTCGGCAATACCTGCCGCATCTTCGACCCGGCCGCTGTTGATCGCGTGGAGGAAGAGCGCGTGCAGCGCTGGGTCGCACGTATCCGCGAAGCCCTGGCAGGCGATGGCTTCCAGTTGCATTACCAGCCGGTGCTGAACCTTCAGGGCGAGTCGCTGGAGCTGTATGAAGCCTACCTGCGGCTGGAACACAACGGAGAACTGCTGAGCCCGACCGCCTTCCTCGGCATTGCCGAAGAACATGGCCTGCTGGCGGACATCAACTGCTGGGTCGTGTCGCAGGCAATCGCGGTGCTGGGCGCGCGTGCCCGCGAGGGTCATCCCACCCAGGTGCTGGTGAAGGTCACGCCGGAATCGTTCGATGATCCGAAGATGATCGCCACGCTGCGCCAGCAGCTGCAGGCGCACGGCGTGCCGGGCGAACGCCTGTGGCTGCATGCACCGGAATCGAAGGTGTTCACCCACCTGCGCAGTGCCCAGCAGTTCCTGGCGGAAGTGGCACCGCTCGGCTGCCGGATCGGCCTGGAGCAGTTCGGCTCGGGCCTGGACTCGTTCCAGCTGCTGGCCCACTTCCAGCCGCAGTTCCTCAAGCTTGATCGCGGCTTCACCAGCGACCTGGCCGCCACCCGCGAGAACATCGACCGGGTCAGCCAGATAACCGCACGCGCGCAGGAAGCGGGCATCCGCACCATCGCCGAATTCGTCAGCGACGCCAACTCGATGACACTGCTGTTCAGTGCCGGCGTGGACTACGTGCAGGGCGATTTCGTCGGCCCGGCAGCGCCGGCGATGAACTTCGAGTTCGGCTGACACCCCACCGGTAGCGCCGGGCCATGCCCGGCGGGTGGCCCGCAGACCGCTGCGCTCGCCGGGCATGGCCCGGCGCTACCCATGAAGAAGGCCGGCTTGCGCCGGCCTTTTCCGCTGATCAGGTCAGATCGACCAGGTTGTCGATCTTCACGTCCGGATTGACGTCGGCTTCGTAGTCGACGCCTTCGACACCGAAACCGAACAGGCGCAGGAAATCGGCCTTGTAGCCGGCCAGGTCACTGATCTCGTACAGGTTCTCGTTGGTCACCTGCGGCCACAGCGCCAGCACCTTGCCCTGCACGTCAGCGGCCATTTCCTTGTAGTCGGCGCGCAGGCGGCCTTCCTCATCGATCAGCGCAACGGTATGGCCATCGCCATCGACCAGGTCGTGGCGCAGGCGATCGACCGCCACGCCATCGGCCTTGGCGCCGTACAGGATGTCGTACAGCACGTCGAGCTGCTCGATGCAGCCTTCGTGGGTGCCCTTTTCCTTCATCACCTTGAACAGCAGCGACAGGTACAGCGGCATGGTCGGAATGGCCGAGCTGGCCTGGGTCACCACCGCCTTCAACACCGACACGCGCGCATCGCCGCCGATCCTGGCCAGCTTCTCGCGCAGCCCCAGCACCTTGTCGTCCAGATCCTTCTTGGCAGCACCGATGGAGCCGTTCCAGTAGATCGCCTGGGTGATCTCTTCGCCCACATAGGTGAAGGCCGTGGTGGTGCAGCCGTTGGCCAGCACGCCGGCATCGGCCAGCGCGTCGATCCACATCTGCCAGTCCTCGCCGCCCATCACCGCGACGGTGCCGGCGATTTCTTCCGGGGTGGCCGGCTGCAGGTGGGTTTCGGTCAGCACTTCCTTGTCGGTATCCAGGCCACGCAGGGTGATCGGCTCGCCGATCGGCTTCAGCGTGGAGCTGATGATCTCGCCCGTCTTGGGATGCTTGCGGCGCGGTGCAGCCAGGCTGTAGACCACCTGGTCGACCTGGCCGAGATCGGCCTTGATCATCTCGATGGTCTTGGCCTTCACCTCATCGGAGAACGCATCGCCGTTGATGCTCTTGGCATACAGACCCGCTTCGTCGGCGTACTTGTGGAACGCCGCCGAGTTGTACCAGCCCGCCGTGCCCGGCTTGGTTTCACTGCCCGGGCGCTCGAAGAAGATGCCCAGGGTTGCCGCGCCACTGCCGAAGGCGGCAGTGATGCGCGCGGCCAGGCCATAGCCGGTCGAGGCGCCGATCACCAGCACGCGCTTGGGGCCGTTCTGGATCGGCGGGCGCGCACGGATGTAGTCGATCTGCTGCTTGACGGCGGCGTCGCAGCCGGTCGGGTGGGTGGTGACGCAGATGAAGCCGCGGACGCGCGGTTTGATGACCATGAAGACCTCGGGTTGGCAGGTGCGGCGCGCGGGGCGCTCAGCAGGAATACGTGGCGCGCGCGTGCGCGCGAACCGCAGGATCGTAGTGCGCGGGGGAAGATTGCACAACCGACGGCGGCGTAGGGTGGGTTTCTTTTTGCAGGGTTGCACCCTGCACCCGCAGAGGCAACGTCAACGGCAGAAGCTGGGTTCCTGTGGGTTGGCGGGGTGGGTCCGGTTGAGGGGGACGCTGCAAGTACGTCCATGTAAGCTCGGTCGCCGCATCCATGCGGCTCACGCCCCCTCAACCGGACCCACCCCGCCTTCGACAGTTACCCGCGATCTGTTGGAACAGCGTCCGGCCCTGGTAGGTGTCGACCTTGGTCGACACGGATGAGTTCATTCGATATCTGACAGATGTGTGGACCAAGGTCGACGCCTACCAACAGCCGCAGGAATCTGTCGGGGGTGGGGCCATGTGGGTTGGCAGGACCGTTGGCGCCATGGATGGCGCCATCGAGCCCCCATGGACGGGTTTACGGCGTGTCCTGCCAACCCACATGGCCCCGCCCAGCCAGCAGAAAGCCAGCTCCGCTTTGGACGTTGACGTTGCTCCTGCCTCGGCGGGTGCAGGGCGCAGCCCTGCCAACAAAAAACCCCGCTTGCGCGGGGTTCTCTGTGTACTGCGTGCAGCAGATGCTTACGGACGGCGCGCCAGGGCCTCGACGTCCTTGGCCTTGGGCAGCAGGTCCTGCTTGGTCACGCGCAGCGCGCCGACCGTCAGCATCGGCACCGCCACCAGGATCGAGGACAGCACCACGATCACCGCACCGATCATGTGCGTCTCGGCCAGGCCTTCCATCGAGCTGCCGCCGTACAGGTACAGGGCCAGTGCGGACAGGAAGAACATCACCGCGGTGATCACCGTACGCGACAGCGTCTGGTTGATCGAACGGTTCAGCACTTCCATCGGCTCCACGCGCAGGCTGCGGAAGTTTTCGCGTACGCGGTCGAACACCACGATGATGTCGTTGATCGCAAAGCCCATCACCGACAGCAGGCCGGCCAGCACGGTCAGGTCGAACTCACGGCCCAGCAGCGACACGTAGGCCACCGTCACGATCAGGTCGAACATCGCCACGATGCTCGCGGTGACCGCGAACTTCCATTCGAAACGCACCGCGATGTAGATCAGGAAGCCGGCCAGCATGAAGATGGTGGCGTACAGGCCATTCATCGCCAGGTCCTTGCCGATCTGCGGGCCAACGAACTCGTTGCGCAGCACGGTGGCCTGGTTGTCAGCCGAAGAGACCGCCTTGACCACGGCCGCGGCAGTCGCCTTGTCCTCGGCCGAAGCGCCGCCGGTACCCGGAGCGTGCTCACCGTGCGGGGCCAGGCGGATCAGCAGGTCGGTGTTGCCACCGACGCTCTGTACCTGGGCGCCATCGAAGCCGTTCTGCTCAAGTTTGCTGCGGACGTCCTCGACATCCACCGCGTGTTCGAAGCGGGCTTCGATCAGGGTGCCGCCGGTGAAGTCCAGAGCGTAGTTGAAGCCCTTGAAGCCGATGATGCCGATCGAGGCCAGGAACACGATGATCGTGACGACCATCGCGACATGGCGCCAGCGCATGAAGTCGATCTTGGTATCGTTCGGGAGGATGTGCAGCGGAAACAGTTTCATGTGCGTGTCGTCCCGTCAGATGGCCACGTTCTGGAGCTTCTTGCGACGGCCGTAGATCAGCGTCGCCAGTGCACGCGATACGGTGATCGCGGTGAACATGGAAGCGAAAATACCGATGATCATGGTCAGCGCGAAGCCCTTCAGCGGACCGGTACCGAATGCGAACAGCGCCACACCGACGATCAGGCCGGTCAGGTTGGCGTCGAGGATGGTGCCCGACGCGCGCTCGTAACCGGTCACGATCGCGGTCTTGCCCGGCACGCCGGCACGCAGTTCTTCACGGATACGCTCGTTGATCAGCACGTTGGCGTCGACCGACAGACCGACCGACAAGGCCAGGCCGGCGAAGCCCGGCAAGGTCATGGTCGCGCCGAACAGCGACATCACCGCCACCACGATCAGCAGGTTGAACAGCATCGCGATCGAGGTGATCAGACCGAACATGCGGTAGTAGATGGTGAAGAACACCAGGGTGAACATGAACGCGTAGACCACCGCGGTGATGCCGTTCTTGACGTTCTCCGCGCCCAGGCTCGGGCCGACCACGCGCTCTTCGACGAAGTCCATCGGCGCAGCCAGCGAGCCCGACTTCAGCAGCTTGGCCAGGTCCTCGGCTTCCTTCTTCTGCAGACCGGTGGTCTGGAAGTTCTTGCCGAACACGCCGTTGATGTTGGCCACCGAGATGACTTCCTCGTTGACCTTGAAGCCACGCACTTCCTCACCGTCGACGACGGTCACGGTCGGCACGCGCTCGGTGTAGACCACCGCCATCGGCTTGTTCACGTTCGCGCTGGTGAAGTCGAACATGCGCTGGCCACCGACGTTGTTCAGCGTCACGCTGACTGCCGGGGTGCCGCTGGTGGAGTCGGTCACCGCCTGCGCGGCCACCATCTGGTCACCGGTGACGATCACGCGCTTGTTCAGCAGCACCGGGCCGCCGTTGTCACGGCGCTGGTAGACCTTCGCTTCCGGCGGAATGCGACCCGACGCGATGGCGTCCTGCGCGTTGCCTTCCACCACGGCCCGGTATTCCAGGGTGGCGGTGGCACCGATCATGCGCTTGGCTTCGGCCGTGTCCTGCACGCCCGGCAGCTGCACCACCACGCGATCAGCACCCTGGCGCTGGATGATCGGCTCGGACACGCCGAGCTGGTTCACGCGGTTGCGCAGGGTGTTGATGTTCTGCTCGATGGCGCCGTTGGCGATCTGCGTGATCTCCGCTTCCGGAATGGAGACCGTGATGCGGTTGCCACTGACGTCATAGCCGAGGGTCGGCTGCGCCTTGGCCAGCGCGGCGCGGGCTCGGGTACCGGCGTCTTCGCCGGCCGAGGGGCTCAGGTTGGCGACGATGGTGTTGTCGGCACGACGCTCGACCGACTGGTAGGCGATGCGCGCATCACGCAGGGTGCTGCGCACGTCCTCGGTGTAGGCGTCCAGGCGCTTGTCCAGCGCGGCTTTCTGGTCGACCTGCAGCACGAAGTGCACGCCGCCCTGCAGGTCCAGGCCCAGCACCATCGGGCGGCCGCCGAGCTTGGCCAGCCAGTCCGGCACGGTCGAGGCCAGGTTCAGGGCAACCGTGTAGTTCTCGCCCACGCTGTCACGCAGCGCATCGCTGGCGGCAGACTGCGACTTCAGGTCCGACAGGCGGACGATCAGGCTGTCCCCTTCCTTCTCTGCACCGATCGTGGTGACACCGGCCTTTTTCAGGTCGGCCAGCACACGGTCGCGCAGCGCATCGTCGATCTGCCCGCTACGGTTGGCGGTGATCTGGATGGCCGGGTCCTTCTGGTAGATGTTGGGCAGTGCGTACAGCGTGCTGAGCGCCAGTACGATCACGATGACGACGTACTTCCAGCGTGGAAATTCGAGCATTGCTTGGGTCCCGCGCGGCGCCATCCCCGGCGCCGCGGTTGTGCTTCAGAAAGGGAGTGGCTTACTTGGCCGAATCCAGGGTGCCGGTCGGCAGCACGCTGCCGACAGCGCCCTTCTGCACGCGGATGCGCACGTTCTCGGCCACTTCGACGGTGACGAAGTTGTCGCCGATATCGGTGACCTTGCCGGCGATGCCGCCGTTGGTCAGCACTTCGTCGCCGCGCTTGATCTTCTCCAGCATGGCCTTGTGCTCCTTCTGCCGCTTCATCTGCGGGCGGATCATCAGGAAGTACATGATGGCGATCAGGATGATCGGGAACAGCAGCGTGGTCAGGCCCATGCCCTGCGGTTGGCCGCCAGCGGCCTGGGCGTGGGCGGCGGGAATCAGGAAGGCAAGCAGGTTCATCGTTGGTCCTTTGGTTGGGCGGCGCTTCGGCCGTTTCACGGGCACGAGGTGTCGACCGCGGATCTGGGTCAGCCTTGAAGTATGCCACGGCCCCGGGCGTTCGTCCTTGGGCCGTTTGGCAGGGGGTGCTGCGGGTTTACAGGGGCGGCGCTACCGCCCCGCGTGCTGCGTAGAAGGACTCGCGGAAGGCCAGGAAGGTTCCCGCCTCGATGGCCGCGCGGATGTCGGCCATCAGTTTTTCGTAATAGAAGAGGTTGTGCTGGGTGCCCAGCATCGGCGCCAGCATCTCGTTGCAGCGGTCCAGATGGCGCAGGTACGAGCGGGTATAGCCGCCGGCACAGGCCACGCAGCCACAGCCCGGCTCGATCGGGTCCATGTCCCGCGCGTACTGCGAATTGCGGATGCGGACGGTGCCAAACGAGGTGAAATAGTGGCCGTTGCGCGCATTGCGGGTCGGCATCACGCAATCGAACATGTCCACGCCGCGGGCGACACCCTCGACCAGGTCTTCAGGGCGGCCAACGCCCATCAGGTAGCGCGGACGGTCGGCCGGCAGCTCCGGGTCCAGATGGTCGAGCATGGCGTTGCGCTCGTCTTCCGGCTCGCCCACGGCCAGGCCGCCAATGGCATAGCCGTCGAAGCCGATCCCCTGCAGGGCCTCGGCCGAACGGCTGCGCAGGTCGGTATGCACCCCGCCCTGGACAATGCCGAACAGGGCCGCATCGTTGCCCAGCTCGTCATGCGCGTTGCGGCTGCGCTGGGCCCAGCGCAGGCTCAGTTCCATCGACCGGCGGGCGACGTCCTCGGTGGCCGGGTACGGCGTGCACTCGTCGAAGATCATCACCACGTCCGAATCGAGCACCTTCTGGATCTTCATGCTCTCCTCCGGGCCCAGGAACACCCGGGCACCGTCGGTCGGCGAGGCGAAGGTCACGCCCTGCTCGGTGATCTTGCGGCGGTGGGCCAGCGAGAACACCTGGAAGCCGCCGGAGTCGGTCAGGATCGGGCCATCCCAGCGGCAGAAGCCATGCAGGCCGCCGTGGTCGGCGATGATGTCCAGGCCCGGCCGCAGGTACAGGTGGAAGGTGTTGCCGAGGATGATCTCGGCGCCCAGCGCACGCACCTGGTCCGGCAGGATCCCCTTGACCGAGCCATAGGTCCCCACCGGCATGAAGGCCGGCGTTTCCACCGTGCCACGCGGGAAGGTCAGGCGGCCACGGCGGGCGCGGCCATCACGGGTCTGGAGCTGGAACTGCAATCGGGACATGGAGCGGTCGTTCGGGCAAATAGTCGCCCATTGTCTCCCAAAACCGCCTTTCCTGCTCCGGTAGCGCCGGGCCATGCCCGGCGGATGACCCGCAACTGCGCCTCTCCGGGCATGGACCGGCGCTACCCACCTCAGCCCTACCCCGCCTGCGGGAACAGCAGCATCGCGTCGCCGTAGCTGAAGAAGCGGTAGCGCTGCTTGATCGCGTGCTGGTAGGCCTCGAACACGCGATCCTTGCCGGCAAACGCGGAGATCATCATCAGCAGCGTGCTTTCCGGCAGGTGGAAATTGGTCACCATCGCGTCGACGCTGCGGATCCGGTAGCCCGGGGTGATGAAGATCTGCGTTTCGCCCGCGAACGGCAGCAACTCCCCCTCACGCATCGCACTTTCCAGCGCACGCACCACGGTCGTGCCGACGCCGATCACCCGGCCACCGGCCGCACGCGTGCGTCGTACCTGCTGCACCAGCTCGGCACCGACGTTCAGCCACTCGCGGTGCATGACGTGGTCCTTCAGGTCATCGGCGCGTACCGGCTGGAAGGTGCCCGCGCCCACGTGCAGGGTGACGTGGCCGAAGTCCACGCCCTTCTCTTTCAGCGCGGCCAGCAGCGGCTCGTCGAAATGCAGGCCGGCGGTCGGTGCCGCCACGGCGCCCACTTCGCGCGCGAACACGGTCTGATAGCGCTCGCGGTCGTCCACACCGGGCTCGCGCTGGATGTAGGGCGGCAACGGCAAGCGGCCAGCATGCAGCAGCCACTGTTCCAGTGATTCCGGCACATGGAACTGCAGCACGTAGAACTCGCCGTCGCGGCCCATTACTTCAGCTTCGCCACCGGCATCCAGGGCGATGCGGCTGCCGGCCTTCGGCGACTTGCTGGCACCGACCTGGGCCCGCGCCTGCTGGCCGCCGAGCAGGCGTTCGATCAGGATCTCCACCCGGCCACCGCTGGCCTTCTGCCCGAACAGGCGCGCCGGAATCACCCGGGTGTCGTTGAACACCAGCAGGTCGCCCGGTTGCAGCAGAGATGGCAGGTCGCGCACCTGCAGGTCGGTGAAGGCAGCCGGCGCCGGCGGCACCAGCAGCAGGCGGCTCGCAGAGCGTTCGGCCAAGGGGGCCTGGGCGATCAGTTCGGCCGGCAGTTCGTAATGGAAATCGGACTTCTTCAAGGCAGTGGACGGCAACAGGTCGACAATGGCGCGCATTGTACGGCCAGCGTCTGCGAGCCGGCACGGGCGCACCCGAACGTCGCGCAAAATGCTGCTATGCAGCAGTCTTTTGCGGGGTTATCGCGCAAAAAAACAAGTGCTAGCATCGACGAGGAAGTCCGCTGCACGAGCCCGCCCCAAGCGCGCGTGAAGACGCGCGTTTTGCTTTTGAAGGCCCGTGCGACCCAACGTTTCAGGAGATCTGCAATGAGCTTCATCGAACGCCTCGCCCCCCTCCGCGCCCAGCCCGGCACCCGCCTCACCAACGGCCTGGATGACGCAACCCTGACCGCCCTCGCCGCCAACCACCCGCAGCTGGTCGCCGCGGTCGATGCCGCTGCTGCCGAATTCGCGCGCGTGCAGGCTGAGCTGGGGCCGCTGCTGGCACAGGATGAGCAGGCGCAGATCGATGCCATGCAGGACGGCTTCGTCAATTTCTACGCCGATGATGCGGTGACCCCGTACGTGGCGCTGGCCGCGCGCGGTCCGTGGGTGGTCACCCTGAAAGGCGCGGTGCTGTACGACGCGGGCGGCTACGGCATGCTGGGCTTCGGCCACACCCCGGACGCCGTCATGGAGGCGATGTCACGGCCGCAGGTGATGGCCAACATCATGACCCCCAGCCTGTCCCAGCAGCGCTTCATCACCGCCCTGCGGGCCGAGATCGGCCACCGTCGTGGCGGCTGCCCGTTCACGCGCTTCATGTGCCTGAATTCCGGCTCTGAAGCGGTTGGGCTGGCCGCACGCATCGCCGACGTCAACGCCAAGCTGCAGACCGACCCGGGTGCCCGCCATGCCGGTGCGGCAATCAAGCGCGTGGTCATCAAGGGCAGCTTCCACGGCCGCACCGACCGACCGGCGCTGTATTCCGATTCCAGCCGCAAGACCTACATGCAGCACCTGGCCAGCTACCGTGGCGAGGAGACGGTGATCACCGTCGCCCCGTACGACGAGGCCGGCCTGCGCAAGGTGTTCGAGGATGCCGCGCACAACAACTGGTTCATCGAAGCGGTGTTCCTGGAACCGGTGATGGGCGAAGGTGACCCGGGCCGCTCCGTGCCGCCGGCGTTCTATGCGCTGGCCCGCGAACTGACCCGCGCCCACGGCAGCCTGCTGCTGCTGGACTCGATCCAGGCCGGCCTGCGCGCCCACGGTGTTCTGTCGGTGGTCGACTATCCCGGCTTCGAAGGCCTGGACGCGCCGGACATGGAAACCTACTCCAAGGCACTGAACGCTGCGCAGTATCCGCTGTCGGTGCTGGCCGTGACCGAGCACGCCGCGCAGCTGTACCGCAAGGGCATCTACGGCAACACCATGACCAGCAATCCGCGTGCGCTGGACGTGGCCTGCGCCACCCTGGCCCAGTTGACCCCGCAGGTCCGCGCCAACATCGCCGAGCGCGGTGCCGAGGCCGTGCGCAAGCTGGAGCAGCTGAAGAACGAACTGGGCGGCCTGATCACCAAGGTGCAGGGCACCGGCCTGTTGTTCTCCTGCGAACTGGCCCCGCAGTTCAAGTGCTATGGCGCCAATTCCACCGAAGAATGGCTGCGCCAGCACGGCATCAACGTGATCCATGGTGGCGAGAACTCGCTGCGCTTCACCCCGCACTTCGGCATGGACAGCAGCGAGCTGGACCTGCTGGTAGGCATGGTGGGCCGTGCGCTGCGTGAAGGGCCGCGCCGCGAACAGGCGGCCGCTGCGTAATCCCAGACCCTCGTAGAGCCGGGCGCTGCCCGGCTGAAGGGCTGGCCGTGATCTGAACGAAATGCCGCCGGGCATGGCCCGGCGCTACAGAGAACAACGGCAAAGCCTCATAATTGCCCGGACACCCCGCCCTGCGACCGGCTTCACTGGTTGACCGCGGGGCGTTTTCGTTTCCGGCCAAGACAGGAAGATCCATGAAGTCGATCTGTGTGTACTGCGGTTCCAACGCTGGCAGCAAGCCGGTCTACACCGAACGCGCCATCGCGCTGGGCGATCGCATCGCCCGCGACGGCATGCGCCTGGTGTACGGCGGCGGCAATGTCGGTCTGATGGGTACCGTGGCCAATGCCGTGCTCGCCGCCGGCGGTGAGGTCACCGGCGTGATTCCGCGCCAGCTGGCCGACTGGGAAGTGGCCCATCGCGGCCTGACCGAACTGGAGATCGTCGGTTCGATGCATGAGCGCAAGTCGCGCATGTTCGATCTGTCCGATGGCTTCGTCGCCCTGCCCGGCGGCTTCGGCACCATGGAAGAGATCTTCGAGATGCTGACCTGGCGCCAGCTTGGCATCGGCAACAAGCCCTGCGCGTTCCTTGATGTGGACGGCTTCTATGCGCCGCTGATCGGCATGATCGATCGCATGGTGGAAGAGCGCTTCCTGCACCCCGAGCAGCGCCAGGACCTGTGGTACGGCTCGGACATCGAGGAGATGCTGGCCTGGATGAAGGACTACCAGCCGGCCCAGGCCTCGAAGTGGATCGACGAGAAGCGCCGCGCGGCGCTGCGTTGAAGACTACGTGCGCGGTGGCTCAGGCTGCCGCGCGCGTCCACGGTGCCGGCCGGCCCAGCAGGTAGCCCTGGCCGTAGTCGCAGCCGAGCTCGAACAGCGTGTCACGCTGCGCCTCGGTCTCGATGCCTTCGCCGATCGTCTCGATGCCCAGCGTGCGTGCCAGTGACAGCACGCCTTCGACCAGCGCGCGCGTGCTCTGTGCCTCTGGGCCGTGCAGGCCGGCAATGAAGCTCTGGTCGATCTTCAACGTGCTGATCGGGAAACGGTGCAGGTAGGACAGCGCCGAGAAACCCGTTCCGAAATCATCCAGCTGCACCTGGATGCCACGTTCACGCAGGCCCTTCAGGATGCGCAGCGTGTGTGGACCGTCGTCGAGCAGCGCGACCTCAGTGATCTCCAGGCGCAGCCGCCGCGGGTCCGCGTTGCTCGCCTCCAGCAGGCCATACAGGCGCCCGCTGAACTCGGCGGAGCGGAAATGCCGTGGCGACACGTTGACCGACACATAGCCACGCCCGCCGTCGGCAAGGCCGGCAATGACCTGCTCATAGATCAGCCAGTCGACCTGTTCGATCAGGCCACTTTCCTCGCCCAGTTCCAGGAACGCGCCCGGCAGCAGCAGTCCACGGCGCTCGTGCTTCCAGCGCAGCAGGGCCTCGTGGCCGACCACCTCGCCGTCGGAGAGGCGCACGATCGGCTGGTAGAACGGTACGAAATCACGGTTGTTGATCGCCCGCCGCAGGTCGGCCTCGAGATCCAGGCTGCGCAGCGCCTGCTCGCGCATCTCCTCATCGAAGATCGAGCAGCGGTCGTGGCCCTGGGCCTTGGCCCGGTACATCGCCGCATCGGCGTCGCGCAGCAGTTCCTCGCCGGTGCGATAGCGCGGGTTCCACAAGGCGATGCCCAGGCTGCCTGAGGGGAACAGCTCGCGACCGGCGATCCACATCGATTCCTGCAGCGCCAGCAACAGCCGCTGGCCGAAATCCAGTGCCTGCGCCAGCCCCTCCGGACAGTGCAGCAGCACGGCGAACTCATCACCGCCCAGGCGCGCCACCACATCATTGTCGCCGGCCATGGACACGATGCGCTTGGCTACTTCCACCAGCATGCGATCGCCGGCGGCGTGACCGATGCTGTCGTTGACCAGCTTGAAGCGGTCAAGGTCCAGGAACAGCACCGCGAACACCGGGCCACCTTCGCGCCGGGCCAGCGCCAGCGCATCCTGCAGCCTGTCCAGCAGGTGCAGGCGATTGGGCAGTCCGGTCAGCGCGTCGTGCATCGCCTGGTGGGTCAGTCGCTGCTCGGCGCGCAGGCGCTCGCCGATCTGGCCCAGCAGCTTTTCGTTCACCTCGCCCAGCTCGCGGGTGCGCTCCTCCACCCGCTTTTCCAGCTCGGCATGCGCCGAGCGCAGTCGTTGCTGGTCGCGCTGGCGCGCAAGACCGGTGCCGATGTTCTGCGCAACGAAGATCAGCAGGCGCTGGTCATGCACGCTGAAGGCGATCTGCTCGGTATAACTCTGCACCACGATCGCACCGACCACTTCGTCGTCGCGCAGCAACGGCACGCCGAGCCAGCACTGCGAACGTGCGCCGGATTCGCGCACCTCGCCGGTTTCCAGCAGCGCATCGATCTGCGCACGCGAGGCCAGCAGGGGCCGACGATGGCGGACCACATACTCGGTCAGGCCACGACTGAACGCGCGCGGTGCACGACTCGCGTTGTGCTCGTCGACCGAATAGACGAAATCCAGCCCATCGCCCTCGGCATTGACCAGCGCGATATAGAAATTGCGCGCATCCAGCAAGCGCCCGACCACGCCGTGCACCTGCCCGTAGAACTGCGCCAGGCTGTCGGCCGACATCGCCATTTCGGCGATGTTGTACAGCGCGGTCTGCAACTGCTCGGCGCGGCGGCGCTCGGCCACTTCATCCTGCAGGCTGAGATTGGCGCGCTGCAGCTCCTGCGTGCGCCGTTCCACCTGCTGCTCCAGCCGCACCTGCGCCTGGCGGCGGTCCATGGCGGTCTGCACGTGCTGGGCGACAAAACCCAGCAGGGCCCGTTCGGCCTCGCCGTAGCGGTCGGCATGCTCGTAGCTCTGCACCACGATCGCACCACACACCCGGCCATCGCGCAGCATCGGCACGCCCAGCCAGTCCAGGCTCTCCGGGCCGCGCTGCGGGTCGTGCTCCTGGTCTACCCGCGCCAGCAGTTCGCGCGAAGGCCCGCTCAACGGCCGGCCATGCCGCAGCAGCGCCACTGTCAGGCTGCGCGGCATCTGGTCGATGTCGTAGCCCTGCGCCGGATCGGCGACGAAGTCATCGACCTGGTCGGCGAAGTACAGGAAGCGGATCTGCCGGCGGGCATCGTCATACTCGACGATGTAGCAGTTCTGCGCGTACATCAGCGTGCCCAGCACGCCATGCACGTGGCGCAGCATCTCGCTCATTTCCAGGTCGGCACCGGCCAGGTCGGCAATCTGGAACAGGGCCTGCTGCAACCGCTCAGCTTCTTCCAGCGCCTTGATCTGCCCCGCCTGGCGGCCCCGCTGCAGGGCCAGCTCCATGGCCTGCCGGGCCAGCCCCCACCAGGCCGGGGAAGGCGTCGCGCCGCGTACCGACAGCAGCAGCCGGGCGCCGTCGTATTCCCAGCCGTGGCGGCCTTCGGCGTGGTCGGCCAGCGGCTGCCAGATGTCCTCCTCGCCACCGCCGATCGGCCAACCGCCCTGCCCGCTGCCGAGCTGCGGATCGTCCCAGCCGACGCGCACGATCGCCGTTTCCGGCAACAGCGCATGCAGCGCGCGCACCAGCGCTGCGCTCAGCACAGGCTCGTTGTTTGACGCTTCCAGCGCGCGGTCGGCTTCGGTGGACAAATGACGTTCTCTTGGCGCCGCCTGAGCGCCGCCTCCCCTGAATTACCGAGCATAACGCGCCACCCGGGGGGCAATGGAAGCCCGGCAACCCCGAAACGTGCCCTCGGGCGTTTTTCCTTTCGATCCCCTCCCGGTTCCTGCCGTGACTGTCGCCCTGTCCCACCCCATCGCTGGCTATGCGCCACCGCCTGCAGGGCTTACCCTGTACGGCGTGGATGCCAGCGCCCTGCCAACCGATGAAGCCTTGATGCTGGCCTGGGCCGCCGGTGAAGTGCACGCGTTCGAAAGCCTGTATGCCCGTCATCGCAAGCGCCTGTTCGGCTTCCTGCTGCGGCAGCTGCGCGACACCGCGCTGGCCGAGGAGATGTTCCAGGACGTCTGGCAGCGGGTGATCAGCGCGCGTGCAGGCTGGCAGGCCGATGCCGCCTTCAGCACCTGGCTGTTCCGCATCGCCCACAACCGCCTGAACGACCACTGGCGCGCCGCCCGCCATCGCCCCCCTGCACCGGCCGATGCCGATCTGCGCTTGGCCGCGCTGGAAGATGGGCAGACACCGGAAGCGGAATTGTCCGAATTCGAGCAACGTCGCCGCATCCAGCTGGCGATGGAAGAACTGCCCGCAGAACAGCGCGAAGTGCTGCAGCTGCGGCTGGAACAGGAACTGAGCCTGGAGGAGATCGGCCAGATCACCGGCGTTGGCCGGGAAACCGTGAAATCACGGCTGCGCTATGCGATGGACAAGCTGCGTGCGGGACTGAACGCATGAACCGAGACGATGCACTGACGCCGGAAGAACGCGAACTGGCACGCCTGCTTGGGCGCCGCACCGAACAGGGCCCTCCGCCGGCACTGGATGCGGCGATCCTCGCCGCTGCGCGTGCGGCCGTGGAGACGCCAGCACGCGAGGCGGTCCCAGCGCCGGTGGCACCGCGCACGCCGCGCCCGCGCCGCCGCTGGCCGGCCGTGTTCGGCGTGGCCGCATCGACGGTGTTCGCCGTTGGCATCGCCTGGCAGATGCGTCCAGAGCCGCCCTCGGCCCCTGCCGAGGCAGTTGCCACCGCGCCGGCTGCACAGGAAATGGCGGCCGATGCGAGCGCCGAAGGCATGGCCTACGACAGCGCGGCCGCCGATGTCGCTGCTACCGAAGCCGCACCGGTACCTGCACCGGCCCCAGCACCGACCCCAGCACCGGCACCTGCGGCGGCCAAGGCAGCACCGGCACCGGCACCGGCACCGACCATCGCGGAGGTGGTGAAACCCGCGCCTGCCGCACCCCGGCAGGCACCTGCTCCGATGATGGCGCCGGCACCGCCACCTGCGCCTGCAGCCGACACAGCGTTTGCGCCGCCTCCGATGCCAGCGGCAGCGCCCCCCGCGGCCGAAGCCTATTCGGCACCTGCGCCTGCGGCCCCTGCCGCGACGATGAGGGCGCGCAAGGCCACTGCGGCGGCGGCCGAATCAATGTCCTCCGCACAGGCCACGGCCGAAGACCGCGTCGCGCTCACCGCGGCCAAGCAGGACGCGGCCGGCAGAACCGCGCCTGGCGTCATGCGCCGCGCAAGCGACGCGAACCTCAGCGCGGACGCGGTACAGGCCGAAGTGCAGGCCGATGCCCGGCTGCCACGCCGGCAATGGCTGCAGAAGATCCGCGAGCGCCGCGACGCCGGCCAGCGCGACCTGGCCCGGGCGAGCCTGGAGCGTTATCTGCAGACCTATCCAGAGGCGCGCCTGCCAAAGGATGTGCGACCGTTGCTGGACGACTGAGGCACGTCGGCGGCAAGCCCGTAGAATGAAGGGAATGCCCGACACCCTCGCCCAACCGGTCAACCACACCCTGGACGTCAAGCACAGCCGCTTCATCGCGCATGCCGCGCCGATCGAGAGCGCGTCTGCGGCGATGGCATTTCTGCAGGACGTATCGGTAGCCGATGCGACCCACAACTGCTGGGCCTACCGGCACGGCCAGGACTATCGCTCCAGCGATGACGGCGAGCCCGCCGGCACCGCAGGCCGCCCGATCCTGGCCGCCATCGATGGCCAGGGATTCGACCGGGTGATGGTGGTGGTCACCCGCTGGTTCGGCGGCATCAAGCTGGGCGCCGGTGGCCTGGTCCGGGCTTACGGCGGCGCCGCTGCCGAATGCCTGCGCACCGCGCCGCGCCTGCCACTGGTGGCGATGGCGCGGCTGCAGCTGGTGGCTGGATTCGAGGACCTGGGCGCGCTGCATGCGGCCCTGCCGGCCCACGCGGCCGAAAAGCGCGATGAACAGTTCGATGCCAATGGCGTGAGATTGCGGGTGGAATTGCCCGCAGACCAGGTCGACGCATTGAAAATCCGCCTGCGCGACGCCACCCGTGATCGTATCCGTATCCAAGATGCCCCCCTCGATGACTGACAAGGACGCACCGGCGACCGACCCGGCCTCCCCGCCGCTGCGCCGCCTCGGCAGCCTGCGCACACTGTGGCCGTTCGTGCGCCGCCACAGCGGATTGTTCAGCGCCTGGCTGCTGGCCCTGGCCGTTTCTTCAGCGGCGACCCTGAGCCTGCCGCCGGCGGTGAAGCAGATGATCGACCACGGCTTCAGCAGCGGGGGCCAGATCAACCGTGCCTTTGCATTGCTGATGCTGGTCGCTGTGGTGCTGGCGTTGGCGACGGCGGCGCGCTTCTACTTTGTTTCGCTACTCGGCGAGAAGGTCGTGGCGGATCTGCGCAGCCGGCTGTACGCGCACCTGATCCAGCTCGGCGCCGGCTTCCACGACCGCAGCCGCAGCGGCGAGCTGGTTTCGCGCCTGACCGCCGACAGCGAACTGCTGCGCAGCGTGGTCGGCTCGACCATGTCCGTGGCGCTGCGCAGCAGTGTCACCGTGGTCGGCAGCCTGGCGATGCTGTTCGTCACCAGTCCGCGGCTGGCCGCCTGGTCGCTGCTCGGCATCCCGCTGGCAGTGCTGCCGATCATCATCGGCGCGCGCAAGCTGCGTACCATCGCGCGCAGCAGCCAGGACCGCATTGCCGATGCCAACAGCCTGGCCAGCGAAACGCTGGGCGCGGTGCGCACCGTGCAAGCGCATGCGCGCGAGCCCTATGAACGCGGCCGATTCGACCATGCGCTGGGCGATGCGATCCGTGCCGCGCGCCGGCGCATCGGCGCGCAGTCGCTGGTGACCGCCAGCGCCATCCTGCTGGTGTTCGGTGCGATTGTCGGGGT
Source organism: Stenotrophomonas sp. MYb57 (assembly GCF_002966815.1). Taxonomy (NCBI): domain Bacteria; kingdom Pseudomonadati; phylum Pseudomonadota; class Gammaproteobacteria; order Lysobacterales; family Lysobacteraceae; genus Stenotrophomonas; species Stenotrophomonas sp. MYb57. Next base: position 1,941,797 of record NZ_CP023271.1, on the reverse strand, counting down.
GTTGTGGCTGGGCGCGCACGACGTCATCGACGGGCGGCTCAGCGCCGGTACGTTGGGCCAGTTCGTGCTGTACGCACTGATCGGTGGTGGTTCGGTCGGTGCGCTGGCCGAAGTGTGGAACGAACTGCAGCGCGCATCCGGCGGCATGGGCCGCATCGGCGAGCTGCTGCAGGAAGACATCGAGATCCGTGCGCCGGACAAGCCGCGTGCGCTGCCACAGCCGCTGCGTGGCGAGATCCATTTCGACGACGTGGTGTTCAACTACCCGCAGCGACCGGACCAGGCCGCGCTGGACCATTTCAACCTGCACGTGCGGCCGGGTGAAACCGTCGCCTTGGTCGGCCCGTCAGGCGCCGGCAAGAGCACGGTGCTGTCGATGCTGCTGCGCTTCCACGATCCGGCAAGCGGCCGCATCTGCGTGGACGGCATCGATGTGCGTGAGGTCGATCCGGCCGAGCTTCGCGCGCAGCTGGCGCTGGTGCCGCAGCAGCCGACATTGTTCGCCTCCAGCGCACGCGACAACATCCGCTATGGTCGGCTGGAGGCCAGTGACGCCGAGGTGGAGGACGCAGCCCGTGCCGCCGAGGCCGACGCCTTCCTGCGTGCGCTGCCAGAGGGCTACGACAGCGAACTGGGCGAGCGCGGTGCCCGCCTGTCCGGTGGCCAGCAGCAGCGCGTGGCGATCGCCCGTGCCTTGCTGAAGGACGCACCGATCCTGCTGCTCGACGAAGCCACCAGCGCGCTGGATGCACAGAGCGAACATGGCGTGCAGCAGGCGCTGGAACGCTTGATGGCGGGGCGCACCACGGTGGTCATCGCCCATCGGCTGGCGACCGTGCTGAAGGCCGACCGCATCGTGGTGATGGACCATGGCCGTATCGTGGCCGAAGGCACGCATACGCAGCTGCTGGCTGAAGGCGGCCTGTATGCGGAGCTTGCACGCCTGCAGTTCATCGATTGATGACGGCCGGCTAACACCGGCCGGATCACTCTGGCGGCGTAGCGAAGAACCACTGAAGGAGGCCAGGCATGTCGTTCCGTCAGTTCCCTGCTGTCGACAGCAATGGCGAAAGCCACATCATCATCGAGTTCAAGCCCGAGGCCAGCGGCAGTGGGCATGGCTCCGAAGCGACGCCGCGTTATGAGCTTGATGACGGGCGCCAGCTGGTACGCAACGGCCGCGAGTTCACCACCAGCGGCGGCGAGGTCAGGTTGTCGATCTAGCGATCCACCGCAGAGCCGGGCATGCCCCGGCTCTACTGCTGTTCCGGACAGAAAAAAGGTTGGTCATTTTTTGACCAACCATCTTGACAGCATTGCACGCCAAGGCCTGCCGCCGGTTATCCACATGTTTGCGCAGAAGCCATCCACACGCCCTGTGGATGAATGGCGTTACGCCAGTACCCGGCCGATCCCGCTGGCATCCACTTCGGCCGCGGCTGCCGCGATAGCCCCTGGCTCACTCCCGGCCACGAAACCGATGCGGAAATGCACTTCGCCGGCAGGCGTGCGCGAGGAGTGGATAGAGGCGAGGCTGATGCCATGCTGCTCGAACACGTTCAGCAGCTCACGCAACGAACCGGCGCGGTCTTCAGGCAGATGCACCGACAGTGCATTGCGCTCCGTCAGGTCGGCCAGCAGATAGCCGACGCGCTCGAAGGTGTAGTTGCCCGCAGCCAGGGCCTGATCGCCGAAGGCACTCCTGTTGGCCTCCAGCAGGTGATCGCGGAACGCGCCCCGCGCAGCGTCGTCGCCCTGCCCCACCTGTACCTGCAGCGTCTGCAGCTGGCCGATCAGGCGTTGCAGCATCGGCGCCACATAGGGATTGCCGAACTGGATGTCTTCGTAGATCGCCGGATTCAACGACAGGATGCGCGAGATGATCGCCGTATCCAGTTCGAACGAGGCCGATCGATACGGCAGCATCGCCGCCAGCGTGCCCAGCTGCGGCTGGTACTCGCGCAGCACACCTGCCTGGGCCAAGTGGGTCGCATGCACCATCGCCTGCACCAGCGCCATCATCTGGTCATGGTGCTGCGGGGTGGCGCGTACGCATTCGGCCTGCAGTGCCAGGCACAACGCGTCGACCCAGGGACGCCAATGCAGCAGCCTGGCCTCGCAGACCACCATCACCCGGCCCTTCAGGGTCGGCGCCTTGGGCGGCGCCGTCATCGGATGCAGGCCCACCACTTCGGCGCACGAGGCCAGCATCGCCTGCACCGGCGCTTCCTTCACCGAGGTCACATCCAGCCACAAGCGTTCCTGCTCGCGGCCCGCCGACAGGCGCGCGTACTCGGCGATCAACGTGGACGTGTGCCGGATCGGTGCGGAGAACACCAACACGTCGGCCTGTTCCAGCAACTGCTCCGGCGCATGCGAACCCGGATCGGCCGGATCGTGGCCGATCACACGCACCTGCATGTGCTGTTCGAAGAACCGGGTCAGCCAGCGTCCATAGGCGCCGGCACTGCCGACGATGCCGACCGTGCGCGGCGTGCGTTCGTGCAGATCGCTCATGCCAGCCGTTCGGCGCGGAAGCGCATGCCGTCGGCCAGTGCCGCCGGTGCGGCCGCGATCACGTCGAACTCTTCGAAGCCGTGGGCCAGGGTCGCCTCCAGCGCCGCATGGGTGCCGGCGATGGCCCGCGAGATGGCCATCTGCATCGGCTCACCACGCAACAGGAAGGACACCATCAGCGACATCAGCACATCGCCGGTGCCTGCCACATCCACCGGCAGCAGCGGCGAGGTCCAGCGCCAGGTTTCCTCGCGCCCCACAGCCAGCGTCACCAGCTCGCCCGGATTGCCGCCGACGCTGTGTGCCAGCACCCACTGCGGCCCCCGTGCCAGCAGCGCGCGCGAAGCAGCAATGGCATCGGCTTCGGCCAGCGCCGGCATGCCGGTCAGGCGACCGAGTTCGAAGGCATTCGGGGTAACCAGCCATGCATGCGGCAGCAGGCGCTCAGCGAAGATCGCTTCCAGTCCCGGCTCCACGTAGGGGCCAGTGTGGGTATCGCCGATCACCGGGTCCAGGCAGTAGCGCAGCTGCGGACATGCCGGCAGGATCTCGTCCAGCCAATCAGCAAAGGCCGCACCGTTGGCAGCGCTGCCGAAGTAACCGGAGACCAGCATCTTCGCCCGCTGCGGAAGACCCCGTTCATGCGTGCCGAGCAGCAGATCGGCGAACCAGTCGCTGGGCAGCACACGGCCACGGGTGGTCTCGTAGAACGGCGCATTGCTCAGCAGCGTGGTCGGGATCGAGGCCACGCGCACGCCGAGCGCACGCATCGGGGGCAGCGCGGCGCTGTTGCCGGCATGGCCGTAGACCAGTTGTGATTGGACCGAAATGACATCGATCGGCGAAGGGCCGTCGGGCCGCTGGCGGCGGCCGTGGACCAGGTGGTTGTCGAGGGATTCGCTCATGCCCGCATTCTACGCCCAAGGGGGTTTTCGGCAGGGGTGCGCCCTGCACCTGCAGAGGCAACAGCCACAGCCAAAGCCGAGGCAACAGCAACAGCCGGCTCTGGCTTTTCTCTGGTTTGGCGGGGCGGCATGAGGCTGCAGGACACGCCGTAAACCCATCCATGGGGGCTCGATGGCGCCATCCATGGCGCCAACGGTCCTGCAGCCCCATACCGCCCCGCCCTCGACAGTTTCCCGGTGACGGATGGTGATGGAGCCACGACATGCGTGGATGAATCTCCATCGGAATCGAATATTTCGAATTCGAATCGAAGAGCATCCACGACGTGTCGACCTAGGTCGACACTCACTAACAGCAAGTCATGCCATCCCGACAGATTGCGGAGATCTGTCGAAGGCGGGGTGGGTCCGGTTGCGGGGGTGTCCGCGGCATGGATGCCGCGGCCAAGCCTCCAGGGATGGATTCACGGCGTCCCCCGCAACCGGACCCACCCCGCCATCCCACGAAATGCACGCTTCTGCCGTTGCCGTTGCCGTTGCTCTGGCATCTGCAGGTGCAGGGCGCAGCCCTGCCGAAGAACACCCCTCAGTGCGCAGCAGGCCTGGACGGCGGCAGCCAGGCCGCGACGATGCCCAGCAACGGCAGGAACGCGGTCAGCTGGTAGACGAATTCGATGCTGGTCTTGTCAGCCAGCAGACCGAGCACCGCTGCGCCGAGGCCGCCCATGCCGAAGGCAAAGCCAAAGAACAACCCGGACACCATGCCAATGCGGTGCGGCATCATTTCCTGCGCATAGACCACGATCGCGGAGAAGGCCGAAGACAGCACGAAGCCGATCAGCACCGCCAGCACCGTCGTCCACAGCAGGTCGGCATGCGGCAGCATCAGCGCGAACGGTGCCACGCCCAGGATCGAGGCCCAGATGATCGGCTTGCGACCGATACGATCGCCCAGCGGACCGCCGAAGAATCCACCCGCGGCGGACGCCACCAGGAAGGCGAACAGATGCAGCTGCGCCTGCGCCACCGGAATGCCGAAATGATGCATCAGGTAGAAGGTGAAGTAGCTGCCGATGCTGGCCATGTAGAAGTACTTGCTGAAGATCAGCACCAGCAGGATGGCCAGCACCCGGGCGATCGTGCGCGGCGGATGGCGCGCGGCAGTCACACCGTGGGCTGCTGGCCGGGGGACGCCCAGATGCAGCGAGTACCAGCGACCGACATAGGTCAGCAGGGCAATGCCGATCAACGCTGCACCGGCAAACCACGATGCGGAATGCTGGCCATAAGGCACGATCACCGCTGCGGCGATCAGCGGCCCCAGCGCCGTGCCGAAGTTGCCTCCCACCTGGAATACCGACTGCGCCAGGCCATGACGGCCGCCGGAGGCGAGGCGTGCGATGCGCGAGGCTTCCGGATGGAAGATGGCCGAACCGATGCCGACCAGCGCGGCGGCCAGCAGCACCATCGCGTAGTTGGGCGCAAAGCCGAGCAGCAGCATGCCGCACAAGGTCGAGGCCATGCCGATCGGCAGCGAGTACGGGGCCGGCCGGCGGTCGGTGGCAAGGCCGACCAGCGGCTGGAAGATCGAGGCGGTGAGCTGGTAGGTCAGCGTGATCAGGCCGATCTGGGTGAAGCTGAGATTGAAGCCGCCCTTGATCACCGGATAGATGGCCAGGATCAGCGACTGCATCATGTCGTTGACCATGTGCGAGCTGGAGATTGCCGCCAGCACTCCTGGCGATACGGGGCGGGCGGATACGGCGGGAGAAGCCAGAGTCGACATTGCGCACGGTCAGGATGGGGGCGAGCCGTGCATGCTACGGTGGCCACCCGCTCCCTTCTGCCGCGTTCTGGTCATGGCCTATCGCAAAAAGGACACCCCCTGCCCCATCCGCGAAACCGCGCCGTGGAACGAGGTGCCGGTGCATCGCCCGGTCACCTGCCGCGCACGCGACTACCGCGCCGGCACCCACATCGCGGCGCACAAGCACCGGCGGCACCAGCTGGTCTATTCCATGTCCGGGCTGATGGTGGTGCGCTCGGAGGTCGGCCGCTGGGTGGTGCCCTCCACCCGCGCCATCTGGATGCCGGCGGGCATGGCGCATGCGGTGGACTGCATCGCCGAGGTGCACATGCGCAGCCTGTACATCGAACCGTCATTCGCCCCGCAGCTGCCCGCCGAGCCCTTCGCCGTGCAGGTGGCCCCCCTGCTGCGCGAACTGCTGCAGGCAGCCATCCTGATCGACGGACCGCATGAAGAAGACAGCCGCGATGGCCGCGTGGTGCGGCTGATGCTCGACGAACTGCACCGCATGGACGTACTGCCGTTGCACCTGCCCGAGCCCGTCGACCCGCGCCTGCACAGGATCTGCCAACACATCCAGAAACATCCCGGCGACGAGGCGACCCTGCAGGACTGGGCGCAGGCGTTGGCGATCGACGTGAAAACCATCCAGCGCCACTTCGCCAGCGAACTGGGCATGACCTTCGGCCAGTGGCGGCAGCAGGCGCGCCTGCTGGCCGCGATGGAACGGCTGGCCCGCGGCGAGAAGGTGATCGATGTGGCGCTGGCGATGGGCTACGACAGCCCCAGTGCATTCACCAGCATGTTCAAGCGCCAGCTGGGGCAGACGCCGGCGGCATTCTTCCGTTGATCCGTTGCACCGCGTTCACGCATGGCGCGGATCTGCTGCGCCGGAAACGAAAACGCCGGGCATGGCCCGGCGCTGTCGTTCAACATTTCCCTCAAGGGATCAGGACGTCATCCGATCCCAGAAGCCCTTGACGCCGTCGATGAAGGTCGCCGACTTCGGCGAATGCTTGCGCGCATCCTCGCCGTTGAAGGTGGCTTCGAACTGCTCAAGCAGTTTGCGCTGGTCGCTGGTGAGGTTGACCGGCGTCTCCACTACCACGCGGCAGTACAGGTCACCCTCGCTGCGGCTGCGCACCGAACGCACGCCCTTGCCGCGCAGGCGGAACAGCTTGCCGGTCTGGGTCTCGGCCGGGATACGGATTTCCGCTTCGCCACCGAGGGTGGCCACGCGCACGGTATCGCCCAGTGCGGCCTGCGAAATGCGGATCGGCACTTCGCAGTGCAGGTCGTCGCCGTCGCGCTGGAAGATGTGGTGCTCGCGCACGCGCACTTCCACGTACAGATCGCCCGGTGGCGTCCCCGCAGGGCCGGCCTCGCCCTCACCCGCCAGGCGGATGCGGTCGCCGGTATCCACGCCCGCCGGCACCTTCACCGACAGCACCTTGTCTTCTTCGACACGGCCGTTGCCGTGGCAGGTCTTGCAGGGCTTGGCGATGATCTGGCCACGGCCACCACAGTTGTGGCAGGCCTGCTGCATGGCGAAGATGCCGCGCTGGATGCGCACCTGGCCACGACCATGGCAGACGTTGCAGGTCTCGACCTTGCCGTCTTCCGAGCCGCTGCCATCGCAGTCGCCGCATTCGGCCAGGGTCGGAATCTCGATGCGACGCTCGACGCCACGCACCGCTTCTTCCAGGTCCAGCTCCATCACGTAACCGATGTCGGCGCCGCGACGCGCCTGGCGCGGGCCACCACCGCCGGCACCACCAAAGATGTTGCCGAAGATGTCGCCGAAAATATCGTTCATGTCCGGGCCGCCCGGACCACCGCCACCACCGCCCATGCCGTGTTCGAACGCGGCATGGCCATGGCTGTCGTACATGCGGCGCTTGTTGCCGTCGGACAGGACTTCGTAGGCTTCCTTGCACTCCTTGAAGGAGGCTTCGGCCGCCGCATCGCCCGGGTTGCGGTCCGGGTGGAACTTCATCGCGCAACGGCGGTAGGACTTCTTCAGTTCTTCGTCGGTGGCGGTGCGGGCAACGCCCAGCACTTCGTAGTAATCGCGCTTGCTCATATCGTGGATCGCATTCCGGAAAGTCGGGATTCGTCAAAGCGGAAGAGCGGAACCAGGTCCGCTCTTGCGTCGGGCGCCCCGACACGCCAGAGGGCGGTCAGGACCCTGGTACGACAACGGGACGCTGGCAACCAGCGTCCCGTGTCGGTCCGGATCAGGACTTCTTGTCGTCCTTGACTTCGGTGAACTCGGCGTCCACCACGTCATCCTGCGCCTTGCCCGCATTGCCGGCGTCGGCACCCGGGGCGGCACCGCCCTGGTCGGCCGAAGCCGCAGCGAACAGCGACTGGCCAGCTTCTTCCAGCACCTTCGACTTGGCTTCGATCTGTGCCTTGTCGTCACCCTTCATCGCGGTTTCCAGATCGGCCAGGGCCGCTTCCACCTTGCCGATCACTTCGCCACCAACCTTGCTGCCGTGCTCGGTGATCGCGCTGCGGGTGCCGTGGATCAGGGCATCGGCCTGGTTGCGGGCCTGCACCAGCTCCTGGAACTTCTTGTCTTCTTCGCGGTTGGCTTCCGCGTCGGCGACCATGCGTGCGATCTCTTCCTCGGACAGACCCGAACCGGCCTTGATCTCGACCTTCTGTTCCTTGTTGGTCTTCTTGTCCTTGGCCGACACGTGCAGGATGCCGTTGGCGTCGATGTCGAAGGACACTTCCACCTGCGGCAGGCCGCGCGGGGCCGGCTCGATGCCGGACAGGTCGAACTTGGCCAGCGACTTGTTGAAGCGGGCCTGTTCGCGCTCACCCTGCAGCACGTGCACGGTCACGGCCGACTGGTTGTCCTCGGCGGTGGAGAACACCTGCGAGGCCTTGGTCGGAATGGTGGTGTTCTTTTCGATGATCTTGGTGAACACACCGCCCATGGTTTCGATGCCCAGCGACAGCGGGGTCACGTCCAGCAGCAGCACATCCTTGACGTCGCCGCCGAGCACGCCGCCCTGGATCGCAGCACCCAGTGCCACGGCTTCGTCCGGGTTGACGTCCTTGCGCGGTTCCTTGCCGAAGAACTCGGTGACAGCCTGCTGCACCTTCGGCATGCGGGTCTGGCCGCCGACCAGGATCACTTCGCTGATGTCGCTCGAACGCAGGCCGGCGTCATTCAACGCAACGCGGCACGGCTCGATCGACTTCCTGATCAGCTCTTCCACCAGCGATTCCAGCTTGGCGCGGGTCAGCTTGATGTTCAGGTGCTTCGGACCCGACGCGTCAGCGGTGACGTACGGCAGGTTCACTTCGGTCTGCTGGGCGCTGGACAGCTCGATCTTGGCGCGCTCGGCAGCATCCTTCAGGCGCTGCAGGGCCAGCGGATCCTTGCGCAGGTCGATGCCCTGGTCCTTGTTGAACTCTTCAACCAGGTACTCGATGACGCGGTTGTCGAAGTCTTCGCCACCCAGGAAGGTGTCGCCGTTGGTGGCCAGCACTTCGAACTGCTTCTCGCCGTCGACATTGGCGATCTCGATCACCGAGACGTCGAAGGTGCCGCCGCCCAGGTCGTACACAACGATCTTGCGATCCTTGTTGTCGCCCTTGTCCAGGCCATAGGCCAGCGCGGCCGCGGTCGGCTCGTTGATGATGCGCTTGACGTCCAGGCCGGCGATGCGGCCAGCGTCCTTGGTTGCCTGGCGCTGGCTGTCGTTGAAGTAGGCCGGCACGGTGATGACCGCTTCGGTGACCTTCTCACCGAGGAAGTCCTCGGCGGTCTTCTTCATCTTCTCCAGCACCTTGGCCGAGATTTCCTGCGGTGCCATCTTCTTGGCATCGCTGGTGGCCACCCAGGCATCACCATTGTCATGGGCCAGGATGCTGTACGGGACGTGCGCGATGTCCTTCTGCACTTCGGCGTCGGTGAACTTGCGGCCGATCAGGCGCTTCACCGCGTAGAAGGTGTTCTTCGGGTTGGTCACGGCCTGGCGCTTGGCCGAGGCACCGACCAGGACTTCGCCGTCCTTGGTGTAGGCGACGATCGACGGGGTGGTGCGATCGCCTTCCGAATTTTCGATGACGCGGGCCTTGCCGCCGTCCATGATCGCCACGCACGAGTTGGTGGTGCCGAGGTCGATACCAATGATCTTGCCCATGGGGGAGACTCCTTGAAGGATGTTGTTTTTGTCAGTCCGGCCGTTCGGCCGGTGGATGAATGGGATGTGGGGGAGGCTCGTGGAACATTCAAGCCATCCCCCGAACGCTGTGTTTCCGTTCGCCCAACACGTTCAGCGTCGGTCGTGCCGATGCCCCGGTCGCGGCGGGAAAACCCGCGCCAGGCCAGGCCCGGCGCCCGCGGTCAATCGGCGGCAACCACCACCAGCGCCGGCCGCAGCAGGCGCTCGTTGAGCAGGTAGCCCTTCTGGAACACGGTCACCACGCTGCCCGGGGCGGCGCCGGGGGCAGCGACCTGGCTGATCGCCTGGTGGTGTTCCGGGTTGAACGGCTGCCCGGTCGGGTCCAGCAGCACCAGGCCGTTGTCACCAGCGACCTTCAGCAGCTGCTTGTAGGTCAGCTCCAGGCCCTCGCGAAGCGGATGGGCATCGTCGCCGGCGGCCTTGAGGCCGGCATCGAGGCTGTCGAATACCGGCAGCAGTTCGCCCAGCAGCTTCTCGTTGGCGAACTTGCGCGCCTGTTCGATGTCGCGGGCCACGCGCTTGCGCTGGTTGTCGAGGTCGGCGCGCTCACGCAGCGCTTCGGCCTTGACCTGCTCCACTTCGGCACGGAGCTGTTCGATCTGTTCGTTGACGCCCTCGGCGGCAGCTGCGTCGGCGGCGGCCTGCTGGGCGGCGATGTCTGGCTGATCTTGATTCATGTCTGGGTCCCTGGCGGTCACTCTCCGCCTCCACCCACCCTAGTGTGGGCGGGATGCTGCGTTTCAAGCGTCCGATGCACCCGGAGTTCGCCCGCCCGGCGAAAAGGCCGCGCCGAGCACATCGGCGGTGGCCTGGACCAGCGGAATCATGCGGTCATAGGCCATCCGCTTCGGCCCGATCACGCCCAGCACGCCCAGTACCTGGCCGTTGGCGGTGTACGGCGCGGTGACCAGCGAGACGCCCTGCAGGGGTACCACGCCGGTTTCCTCGCCGATGAAGATGCGCACGCCGGGGGCCTGGATGGTCCGCTCCAGCAGCTGCAGGATCTCGCGCTTGCTGGAAAACAGCTCGAACAGCTCGCGCAGGCGCTCCAGGTCGGACAGGTCCTGCACCCCCATCAGACGCGTCTGGCCGGCCACCAGCATGTCGTCGGCCGGCGGCTGCAAGGCCTGCTCGGCCAGCTCGACGCTGTGCGCCAGCACCTGTTCCAGCTCGGAACGGGCGTCGCGCAGCTCCAGCAGCAGGCGGGTACGGATCTCGGCCAGGGGCAGCCCGGCAAAGTGGGCATTGAGGTAGTTGGCCACCTGCTCCAGCTGCCCCGGTGCGAAGTCCTGGCGCGTCTCGATCACCCGGTTCTGCACTTCATTGTCGGCAAACACCAGGATCGCCAGCACCCGGCGCCCGTCCAGCGCCACGAAATCGATCTGGCGGAAGGCGAACTGCTCGCGGCGCGGCGCGCTGACCACGCCAACGAAGTGGCTCATCGCCGACAGCAGCTCCGACGCACTGCCGAGCAGCGCCTGGGTACTGCCGCCTCCGGCCAGCTCCTGACGCAGTCGGGCCAGCTCCCCTTCGCCCGGCGGCTGCATCTGCAACAGGCTGTCGACGAACACCCGGTAGCCATGCGCGGTCGGAATCCGGCCCGCCGACGTATGCGGCGAGGCCAGCAGGCCCAGGTCTTCCAGGTCACCGAGGATGTTGCGGATGGTGGCCGGACTGACCTCCAGGCCGGCCACGCGCGCCAGCGTCTGCGAACCCACGGGCTCGCCATCCTGGATGTAGCGCGCGATCAGCGTGCGCAGCAGGTGCCGCGCGCGCGGGGCAAGTTGGTCGGGAGAACCGTGCATGGAATCAACCTGTGAGACAGGGACATTAGATAATGGCGACGCATCCCCTTGGCAAGTCATTGGACGACCCCGCCGCGCGTGCTAGCGTTGCGCGGCTGCAGACACCCCCTTACCCATGCTCAGACATCTTTCAATCAAGGATTTCGCCGTCGTCCGCGCCACCGAACTGGAGTTCGGGCCGGGCATGACCGTGGTTTCAGGCGAGACCGGCGCGGGCAAGTCGCTGATGGTCGACGCTCTGGGCTTCCTGTCCGGCCTGCGCGCCGACAGCGGCGTGGTCCGCCATGGCGCGGCCCGGGCCGAACTGTCGGCCGAATTCGCGCTGGACCAGCTGCAGGCCGCCCGCCAGTGGCTGGCCAGCAATGAGCTGGACGATGAAGACCAATGCCAGCTGCGCCGCGTGATCCGCGCCGACGGCGGCTCGCGCTCGTGGATCAACGGTCGCCCGGTCACCCTGGCGCAGCTGGCCGACCTCGCCGGCCTGCTGGTGGAAATCCATGGCCAGCATGAGCAGCAGGCCCTGCTGACGCGCCCGTCGCAGCTGGCCCTGCTGGACGCCTATGCCCGCAACGAAAGCGAACGCCGCCAGGTGCGCCGCGCTGCCGCCACCTGGCAGGCGCTGGTCGATGAATCCCTGGCACTTTCGCAACAGGGCGACGTGAGTGACCGCATCGGCTTCCTCGAACATCAGCTGCGTGAACTGGACCGTGAGGATCTGGAGCCGGAGTCGATCACCGCGCTCGGCGCCAGCCATCGCCGTCAGGCGCATGCCAGCGCCCTGTTGGCCGCCTGCCAGGCAGCTTCGGACCAGCTCAACGGCGACGAAGGCCACTCGGCGCTGGATCAGCTGCAGCAGGTGCGGCATGAACTGGCCAGGGTGGCCGAACATGACCCGCGCCTGGGCGACGTCGATGCCCTGATCGACAGCGCCTCCATCCAGCTGCACGAGGCGCTGGCCCTGCTCGACCGGGTGCATGACGACCTGGACGCCGATCCGGACCAGTTCGAGGAGAACGAGCGCCGCCTCGGCCGCCTGCACGACCTGGCCCGCAAGCACCGCGTGCCGATGGATGAGCTGGGTGCGCAGCGTGAGCGCATGCACGCCGAAGTGGAACAGCTGCGCGGCGCCGACGAGCGCCTGCAGCGTCTGGCCGGCGAAATTGAAAAGGCCGCAGCGGCCTGGCGTGTCGAGGCCGCAGCACTGACCGCCAGCCGCCGCACCGCTGCTGCCGAGCTGTCGGCCACCACCACCGGCATCATTGCCGAGCTGGGCATGGGCGGCGGTCAGTTCCTGATCGAGCTGGAGCCGCAGGACAACGGCAAGCCGGACCCGCAGGGCGCCGAGCGCGTCGAGTTCCTGGTGGCTGCCAATGCCGGCCAGCCACCGCGTGCGCTGCGCAAGGTCGCTTCCGGTGGCGAGCTGTCACGTATTTCGCTGGCCATCGAAGTGGCCGCGCTCGACCTGGATGCAGTGCCGACCATGGTGTTCGACGAAGTCGACTCCGGCATCGGTGGCGCGGTGGCCGATATCGTCGGCCAGAAGCTGCGCGCCCTCGGCGAAAAGCGCCAGGTGCTGTGCGTGACCCATCTGCCGCAGGTCGCCTCCAAGGGCCACGCCCATTACCGGGTCAGCAAGGCACCGGTGGAAGGCATGACCCAGAGCGCGGTGGAGAAGCTCGACGCAAAGGCCCGCGAGGAAGAGCTGGCGCGCATGCTGGGTGGCGTGGAAGTGAGCAAGGAAGCCCGCGCCGCCGCGCGCAAGCTGCTGCAGGTATAGGCCCCTGCACGCCTGTTGGCGCGCGTGAATCGCGGGCATTCATCCACGCATGGCGTGGATCTACTGCAGGCCTGACGCCTGGTAGTGCCGGCCGCTGGCCGGCAACCCGACGCACGTGGACGAAGTCATGACGCTGCCGGCCGGCGGCCGGCGCTACCCCCGCGGCTGCGTCAAATCAACGTTCTCCACCAGGAAATCAAGGAACGCGCGCACCCGCAGCGGCAGGTAGCCCCCCTGCCCCAGGAACACCGCGTGCACCTCTTCCAGGTCGCCCGGGTTGGCGTCCTCCAGCACGGGCAGCAACCGGCCTGCCGCAATATCGGCCTGCACCTGGAACGCCGCCAGCCGGGCCAGGCCCAGCCCACCCAGCACCAGCTGACGCAGCGCGTCGCCATTGCTGGCGCGCGCATTCCCGCTCGGCAGCACCCGCTGCTGCTGGCCATCCTGAAGCAGCGGCCAGCCCTGCACCGACCGTGCATGGCCGATATCCAACCGGTTGTGCGCCAGCAGCGCATCGGCATTGGCCGGCAGTCCGTGTCGTGCCGCATAGGCCGGTGCCGCCACGATCATCATCCGCGTTGCACCCAGCCGGCGCGCGACCAGGCTGGAACTCTTCAACGGACCGGCCCGCACCGCCACGTCCGTGCGCTGCTCCAGCAGATCGATCACCTCGTCGGTCAGCGTCAGGTCCACACCGACCTGCGGATGACGCTGCAGGAATTCCGGTAGCAGCGGCAGCAGGAAATGCTGGCCGAACGGCACGTTGGCATTGACCCGCAGCCGCCCGCGTGGCTCGGCGTGGGCGCTGGCACAGCGTTCGGCCTCTTCCAGATCGGCCAGCACCCGCAGGCCGCGCTCATAGAACGCGCAGCCCTCCGGGGTCAGCTGCAACTGGCGGGTGGAGCGCTGCAGCAGACGCGTGCCCAGCCGTTGTTCCAGCCGCGCAACCAGCTTGCTGACCGCCGACGGTGTCATCTCCAGGCTGCGGGCGGCGGCGGAAAAGCCGCCGGTTTCGATCACCCGTACGAACACTTCCAGTTCGCCGGATCGGTTGATGTCGGTGCGTGCCATGCCAATGAATTCGATTCACAGATGATTGTCCATGCGCAGTCTAGGTCACAGATGACCCTGGACGCACCATGGTCGTCCCTCCCACCGGGTCATCCCGATGAATCGCCTGAGCCAACTGACCGCCACCGCCCTGCTTGTCCTGTCCGGCGCCGCCGCCGCGTCACCTGCCCCGCACTGGGTCGCCAGCTGGCAAGCCAGCCCGCAGCCGGTGTGGGGCGGCGATTTCCTGTTTCCTACCCTCATTCCCGGCCAACTGCAGGACCAGACCTTTCGCCAGAGCGCTCGCGTCAGCCTGGGCGGGTCGCGCCTGCGGGTCCGGCTGAGCAATGTCTACGGCACCCAACCTTTGCGGATCGGCGCTGCCAGCATCGCCGCCCATACCGGGGACACGCCGCAGCCGCTGCGCTTCGACGGCCAGCCCGGGGTCGTGATTGCGCCCGGGCAGGACCGCCTGAGCGATCCGCTCCCCCTTCCCACCGCTGATCGGCAGGCGGTGCAGGTCAGCGTTTACCTGCCCGACCGCACGCCGCTGCAGACCTTCCATTGGGAAGGACGGCAGACCAGTTGGATTGCGCCGGGCGACCAGCATCAAGGGCCCGCGCTGCGGGACGCCAGCAGCACCACGGCCCGCCTGCTCCTGTCGGCTATCGACGTCGAGGCCCCGGCCATCGCGCGCAGCGTGGTGGTGATCGGCGATTCAATCACCGATGGCGCCACCGCCAGCCTCGACCAGGACCAGCGCTGGACCGATCACCTCGCCGCGCGGCTGGCACCAGAAGGTGTAGCGGTGGTCAATGCCGGCATATCCGGCGGTCGCCTGCTGCGCGATGGCATGGGCGAATCGGCCCGCAAGCGTTTCCAGCGTGACGTGCTCGACCAGCCCGGTGTCGCCAGCGTGATCGTGCTGATCGGCATCAACGACATCAGCTGGCCGGGCACGGCCTTTGCCCGCGCGCAGGCCCGGCCCAGCCTGGCCGAGCTGCAGGCCGGCTACCGCGACCTGGCCCAGCGCGCCCACGCACGCGGCCTGCGCATCCTCGGCGCGACCCTGACCCCGTTTGCCGGCGCCCTGCCCGGCACCCCGCTGGACGACTACTACGCCGCGGACAAGGACGCCCTGCGCCAGCAGCTCAACGCCTGGCTGCGCACGGACAGCCCGTTCGACGCGGTGATCGACCTCGACGCGGCCCTGCGCGATCCGGTCGACCCCTCACGGATGGCGGCTGCCTACGACTCCGGCGACCACCTGCACCCGGGCGATGCGGGGAACCGGGCGATGGCCGAGGCGGTGGATCTGGACGTCCTGATTGGGCCATCCACGCAGGGCGTGGATCTACCGCGACGCTGAGGCCAGACAAACAAAAACCCCGGGCATGCCCGGGGTTTCGTCGCAATCAGCTGGCTGCGGGGCTTACTTGCGCTTCTTGCGCACGTACAGCACCAGCGAGTGCTCTTCCAGCTCGTAGCCGTGATCGGCAGCGATCTTGCGCTGCAGGTCTTCGATCTCGGTACTTTCGAACTCGATGATCTTGCCGCTGTCCACATCGACCATGTGGTCGTGGTGGCCGCCGCGGTCGAGTTCGTAGACGGCCTGGCCGCCTTCGAAATTGTGCTTGAGCACGAGGC
The DNA here is from genome assembly GCF_002966815.1 of Stenotrophomonas sp. MYb57. NCBI lineage: Bacteria > Pseudomonadati > Pseudomonadota > Gammaproteobacteria > Lysobacterales > Lysobacteraceae > Stenotrophomonas > Stenotrophomonas sp. MYb57. The sequence goes on along the minus strand of NZ_CP023271.1, from coordinate 1,926,084 downwards.
CGGCGGCCTCGAACTGGGTCAGCACCCGGTACACCGTGGCCAGGCCGATCTCGTCGCCATGCTCCAGCAGCTGGCGGTAGATGTCTTCGGCGGTCATGTGGTGCTGGGCATTGCGCTGCTCGAGCAGCGCCAGGATCCGCATCCGCGGATGGGTCACCTTCAGGCCGACTTTACGCAGGTCGTGGGTTTCCATAGGTCTCCGTTCATTGGCGATTTAGCGCCAGCTGCCTCGGATTGGGTCGCGGTGGCACGCCGGGAGTGTATCATCGGATTGATTTCCCCAACCGCCAGTCCCGATGCGCAATCTCCTGTTGGTCGCCGCCGTCGCCTTGTCCACCACCGGGTGCGGCATCATCTACAAGCAACCCATCTACCAGGGCAACCTGATCCGGGAAGATGCCGTTGCCAAACTGCAGGTCGGGCAGAGCAAGCAGCAGGTCACTGCCCTGCTGGGCACCCCGTCGGTGCCGGATCCGTTCCACGCCCAGCGTTGGGACTACACCTCGACCGAGCGCGTGAACCGCCTGGGCCGTACCGACGTGAAGAATTTCGTCGTGTACTTCGAAAATGATGTGGTCACCCGCTGGGAAGGCGATTACTTCCCGGCCAACGACAAGGCCCTTGCCCAGCAGACCGTGCGCCAGTTCGGCCGCAATCTGCCGAAGGACAAGAAGAAGAAGGGCGGCCGCTGAGCCACCCTGCCCGTCCTCCGGACGGGCCTTGGGGATCAACCGCCGCGCGCGCGTCGCCGGCGGTTGTCCTTCGGGTCGGCCTGCAGGCCACGCAGCAGCTCCACGCGATCACCATCCAGCAGCACCTGATGCGGCTGCGCCAGCACGCCATGCACGGCGGCGGCAGGACAGTCGGCACTGCCTTCGAGCCGGGCCGCTGCCACGGCATCAGCCACGGTCGCCCCCTCCTCCAGCTGCAGCCGGCGCGACAGCACCTGTTGTGGCCAGGCCAGCACGACCTCGACCTCGATCATCGTTCAGCCCTCGTCGGCAACGCGGACGAAATCGTTGACCATGCGATCGGCCAATCCCTGGAAGCCGATGGCCAGCGCCGGACCCAGCAGGCGTGAACTCGGCTCGAAGTCCAGGGTGAGGGTGACCTTGCAGGCATCTTCCGCCAGGGCGTGGAATTCCCAGCGGCCGTGCAGTTGCTTGAACGGCCCCTCGCGCAGCTGCATGTCGATGCTGTGCGGGCGTTGCAGGGTGTTTTCGGTCTGGAACCAGGTGCTGAACGAACCCAGGCCCAGGTCCAGGCGAGCAACCAGCCGGTCTTCGCCCTGCTCGAGGATGCGGGCGTCGGAGCACCAGCGGAAGCGGCGCGGATAGGCCTGGACGTCGTTGACCAGATCGAACATGCGCGCGGCCGAATGTTCGACCAGGGCACTGCGGCGGATAGTAGGCATGAATACAGGACGCTTCGGCAATCGACCGGGCGGGCCCGAATCGGAGACAATACGGAAATGAGCAAGAACACCGGCAAGGATAAAGCAAAGAGCGCGACGGCCAACAAGACCATCGCGTTGAACAAGCGTGCCCGTCACGAGTACCACATCGAAGACCGCTTCGAAGCCGGCCTGGCCCTGCAGGGCTGGGAAGTGAAGTCGATCCGCGCTGGCCGCGGCAACATCGTCGACGCCTACGCCTATGTGAAGGACGGCGAGATCTTCCTGATCGGCGCGCAGATCACCCCGCTGATCCAGGCCTCCACCCACGTGGTGGCCAACGACCGGCGCGAGCGCAAGCTGCTGCTGCACCGGAGCGAGATCGACAAGCTGGTTGGCAAGGTCGAGCGTGATGGCTACACGATCGTGCCCACCGCCATGTACTGGAGCAAGAACAAGATCAAGCTGGAAGTGGCGCTGGCCAAGGGCAAGCAGACCCACGACAAGCGCGATGCCGCCAAGGATCGTGACTGGGCGATCGAGAAGCAGCGGGTAATGCGTCGCGGCAACCGCGACGCCTGATGGAGCGCGCCGACGCTCCTGCGGCGGCCAATGCTGAAGACGCGCGTGAGCTGTGCGCGCGGTTGTCTGCGTTCAACCGCGCCAGCAGCGGCTTCAACTTCGAAGACGTGCCGGTCCGGCTGGCCTGGCGCGATGAACAAGGTGAACTGCGGGGCGGACTGCTTGCCGATGTCTGCGCAGGTTGGCTGCAGGTGCATGTCCTGTGGGTCGACCCGGAACTTCGCGGGCGTGGCATCGGCCAGCGCCTGTTGGCGGATGCCGAGACCCAGGCCCGTGACGTTGGTGCGTGCGGGGTGATGCTCGACACCTTCGACTGGCAGGCCGAACACTTCTACCTGCGACAGGGCTATGAAGTGTTCGGGCGGCTCCCCGACTGCCCGCCGGGCCACGAGCGGATCTATCTGCGCAAGGTGCTGCCAGGCCTTTAGCCCACGGCACCTCCGTCGGCTTTCGAAGGACTGCGCCAGACTGCCCAAGCGCGGGGCATCGCTCACCGTTTCGGGCAACGACTCAACCCGCCAGCATGCCCTGCCCGCGCAGACGCGGTGACAGCGCCGCGTGCATCACCGCCAGGTGCATCACCACCGACAGCTCCGGGGCATGGCGATCATCACCGGCACGCCACTGCTGCGCCAGCCGCGCGGCGTCGACGGGCAGCAGGGCCAGCAACTGGGCGTCGTCCAGCGCGTCGGCGGAGGCCTGCAGCTGCCGCGCCAGTTGCCGCGACTGCCACACGTGCACGCCAATACTGAGACTGGCCAGCGACATCAGGGTCAAGGCCAGGCCATGTTCGAACCACTGTGACAGCACATCCGGACCCCACAGGAGTGCGGCCAGTACCGCCAGGGCCGGCAGCCGCCAGCCCAGCCAATGGAAGCGGCCACGCCGAGGCCAATGCACCACCACCGCACTGGCGATCAGCGCAGCTGCAGCCGTGGCCGGCAACTCGGTTGCCCAGGTTGCAGCCAACAACACCGCCAGCACCGCCCAGACCCAGCCGGGCGGCAATGCCCGCCGCTGGTAATCGGCCCCTACCGGGCCAACCAGCTGACGCAGGCTGCGCTGTTGCATTGCTTCGGTCACCGGCCGTCTCCGTATCTGTTCTGGCTGGAATGGTCGTAGCCAGTGTGTCGCAAATTCGTGCCCACGACGTTAGCAATCCGCTATGACGGACGCTCTACAACATGTTGCGGATTGGCGTGGCGACCGGCCGACGCCTGCCATTCACGCCGCGCGGAGATCCTTGCTGAGGAACACGCGACTGGTCCCCGGTGGATCGCACGGGACCTGGCCGAATACGGTCCAGCCATGCTTCACATAGAAGTCCGGCGCCTGGAAGCTGATGGTGTAGAGCACGGCGGAACGGCAGCCGCGCCGGCGCGCTTCCTCTTCGGCAGCGGCAAGCATCTGCGACCCCAGGCCATTACCCCGCTGTGCGGGCGGCAAGTAGAACAGGTCGATGAACAACAGGCCCAGCGAGGTGCGCCCGCTCAAGCCACCCACCACTTCGCCGCTGGCCGGATCGGTGGCCAGCACGGCCAAGGTGCGTCGATCGGCATGGCCGGCCGCCTGCAGATTGAACTGATCCAAGCCATCAGCAATCAGCTCCAGTGCTTGCGGGCTGGGGGCGTCGGTCACGGCGATTTCGAGCTGCATGCGGTCCATTCCCTGGGCGACTATCGGAACCGCCGATGCTAACAAGCGACCTGCGGAAGCGGGTGACTGTTCAGGTTTTTTGGCGTAGCATGCGCAGCGTTGGGCAGGTACTGACCGTGGCGACACGGAACAGGCCTCGTACCTTGCAGAACTTGAAGAAACCGGGGGTGCATTGGTTTCGACGGGGGTTGTGAAGTCGCCTGGCGCATGCCGAGGGGGTAGCTTTCCTCGTAAATCCAGCTGCAAAACTCTAGTTGCCAACGACGACAACTACGCTCCGGTCGCTCTCGCAGCCTAAAAACTGCGGTGCGTGACCTTCTGCCGACTTAGGCGGAGCCTCGAAACTGCTTGTGTCCATGCTCGCAGCGTAGAGTCATTATCATGGAATCGCGCTGGGCGGCTGCCTGTCAGTCCGGCACAAGAACACAACAGGCTGGTTCCCGGGTGCGCTTTGCACACCGTGCTGCTCGGGGATGAGATTCAACGGTGAGCTAAGCATGTAGTGCTGGGGATGGAGTGCCTTCGGACGGCGGTTCAATTCCGCCCACCTCCACCATTTGTACCGCCCTTCGGGGCACGAAAAGCCAGATCTCCCGTCGATTGGGGTCTGGCTTTTTTGTTGGCCGCATCAGGTCCAGAACCGCTGCCTCGACAAGGAGAAGCACCGTGGCGTTGATGAACAGCTCCGAATGCAACTGCAAGGCACGCAGCGATACGGCGCTCTGCCCGACCTGCGATGCAGCTGCCCCACCGGCCTCTCAGCAGCCAAGCGACGCTGTCTATGCGGCACCGGTATCGCAATCCCCGCCTACCGCCAGGAACCGTGCCATCTACATCCTGCTCGCCTTGTTCCTGGGCATTTTCGGCGTCCACAACTTCTATGCCGGTTACCACGGACGCGCGGTCTGCCAACTACTGATCACGCTGTTGTTGGGCTGGCTCTTGATCGGCGTGTTGTTCACCGGCCTATGGGCACTGGTGGAAATGATCACAGTGGAAACCGACGACTCTGGCGTGCAGATGGTGTAATCCTTGGCTACGGGAGGGGCTGCCATGGATCTCGACAGAATCGACGTTGTCTCCTGGCTCGACCAGATCCTGGATCATGATCCGGCAACCTTCGAAGACGCCTATTGGGGTCTTCGCCCGGCCGCGGCCATTGCGGTGCCGCACCTGCTTGCCCGGCTGCCGGCCGTGGATGATGGTTACTCGCGCGGAAAGGTGCTGGAACTGCTCGGCGAATCAGGCGACAGCACGGTCAGCCCGACCCTGCGGGCTGAGCTGCAGCATCCGTTGGAAGAGGTCCGCCAGTGGGCGCAACTGGCCTTGGATGCCCTTGATCGGAGAATCGCTTGGCAGCCCAGCGAGGGGGCCTAGCCGACAACGCTGCCCTGCCCCACACTTCAGCCTGTCTTCCCGGACTTGGTGCCGGCGCCTCCGCTGCTCCGCGACATACAGAAGGATCTGCAATGAACAAGCCGCTTATCGCCCTGATGCTGGGACTGCTCTTGACAACCGCCGCTGTTGCCGCACCTCCGGCAACCAGCACCACCGCGCTGGAAACTCTGCTGGCCTGCAAGGCGGGTTCCGATTTCACTGAAGCGCAGGTGGAGCAGGCATTCCATGCCGCCGGCCTGAGCCGCGACCCCGGCAGCGTGTTCGAGCCCAAGGGCAAGCCGGTGGCGCTGTTCGGAGGCACCGTAGCCAGCGCGGATGTGAGCATTTCCAAGCCCTACAAGAGCCTGCACGTGTATCTGCAGGGCGTCGATCACCAGCGTTTGGCCCGATCCTGGGGAGTGACGACGGTCAACGACGCGGCCGAAACCGAAGCGCCTTCCTACCTCAAGAAGATTGATGCCACGCACACGCTGCATGTGGGTGCCGGTGACGACTACGAAGGTTATTCGGCTGCGGTGACCTGCCTGATCGAGGGATGATCTGCGGGGAGACCGGCTGACAGGCGGGGTTCGCCGGGCACGGTCCGGCGCCACCGCAGGCCTGCTTCCGCGTTGACACGCCTGCCGCTAGAGTGGCGCCAGCGCAGGGAGTTCACATGGAAAGAACAGGCATCGGCGTCATCCGCACCACCTTCGTCCTCGTTGCCCTGCTCGCCCTGAGCGGGTGTGCGACGCTGCGTCAGTTCGGCCCATCGGTGCAGGTGGGCACGGTCACGCCAGGACAGTACATCGCGCTCAAGCGCGGTGACATCCTCACCAGCGGCAAGCTCAGCGCGGCCACCATGGAGACCCTGCGCGTGGCTGGCCTGGACGAGGGCGCCTGTGCCAAGCCCGGCCTGCCCTGCATCGAGGCGATGGAGGGCAGCATCGTCGTGCGCGAGGAAGACAAGCGCTCGGCGCTGGCCGAACTGTGGGTGCAGTACGCGATGACGATGCCGGCGCCGAAGCGCGAGTCGGCGTCGGTGGCCCGCAGCAAGGCCGCGACCGCCCCGCCTGACCCGACCTTCCAGCCGCGCCTGGATGCGTGGATGCAGATCGCGCGGCAATCCTATGCATATCTGTTCTTCACCGAACGCACCGCCAACCAGCGTGGTTTCGAAGACCGCCAGACCCAGGTGCGCGACTACTACAACCTGGCCGTGCAGGAATCAGCCGTGCTGCTGTTCGAAGCCTATTCGAGCAAGCAGGTGCGCAACGACAACGGGCGGTTCCAGCTGGGACGCTGGACCTTCGTACTGGCGCCTGCCGACGATGGCCCGGCAGCGGACACCCGCGAGCCGCTGGAACTGGTACCGGCCGCATCGATGTCCTTCACCGGCACCCTGCGCAGCGTGCATCGCCGCGATGGCTTTGGCGCCGAACTGGTGGCGGTGATGGCAGACCCGGCCAGCACCGGCCTGGCGGCCGCCGCCGCTGGTACCGCAACGACGGCCGAGCGCGACTGGAGCGAGATGCCGTCGCCGTCAATGACCGTGCTGCTGCGTTTTTCCGGCAACAACCTGTGGGAAGTGCTGCACGACGACGAGCCGGAACTGGAGATCCACGACCCCTACCAGGTAGCGGTGGTGGAACTGCACGGCGAACAGGTGCCACTGGCGGCGAACTTCACCGCCGGTTACGCGCTGTGGCTGGCCCGCTCCAACTTCAGCCGGCAATCGCTGCGTACGCTGTTCGGCGGCAAGGGCGGCATCGACAAGCCGCATCTGTTCATGATGCAGCCGTACGATCCGGACCGCCGCGTGCTGCTGATGATCCATGGCCTGGCCAGCAGCCCGGAGGCGTGGGTCAACGTGGCCAACGAACTGATGCGTGACGATGAGATCCGCGGCGACTTCCAGATCTGGCAGTTCTACTACCCGACCAACATGCCGATCGCCCTCAGCCACGATGAGATCCGGCGGATCCTGCATGAGGCACTGCAGCACTTCGACCCAACCGGCAAGGCGCTCGCATCGCGCGACATGGTGGTGGTCGCGCACAGCATGGGCGGGGTGATTTCGCGGCTGATGGTGTCCTCCTCCGGCGACCATCTGGTCGACACCCTGCTGGCGACTGCGCAGATGACCCCAGCGCAGCGCGAACTGCTGCGTACGAAGGGCGCGCCAGTGCTCACATTCCAGCCGGAACCGGAAATCTCACGGGTGGTGTTCATCGCTACCCCCCATCGCGGCACCGATGTTGCCGGCACGCGCCTGGGGCGCTGGCTCGGCCGCTTTGTGCGCCTGCCGCTGACCGTGCTGGAGGATGTCGCGACATTGGCAAACGACGGCAAGGTCGAGCGCAACGATGACAAGCACGGCTACCAGATGAACAGCATCCAGAACCTGGACAAGGACGATGCCTTCGTCAAGGCCGTGGCCGATCTGCCGATATCGCCGAAGGTGCGTTACCACTCGATCATCGCGCGGACCCAGGCCGAAGGCCCGCTTGAAAAGACCGACGATGGACTGGTTCCCTACTGGAGCTCGCATCTGCCGAAGGCCGTCTCGGAAAAGGTGATCGTGTCCGGTCACAGCGTGCAGGAAGCCACGCCGGCCATCGTCGAACTTCGCCGCATCCTGCATGAGGACATGGAGGCTCATCCTCTGCCGGCGAAGTAGCGCACGACTTAAAGCAACCATGGCCCGCGCTTTCCCGTCCGGGCCACCGACAACGAGGCAATGGAATGCATATCTCAACACTGGTCGAGCTGCTCGGCAGCAAGGGCTCGGATGCTCATCTGCAGGCATGGTTCGCGCAGCACGGCATCGGCAAGCCCCCGACCACGATCAGCGCGAACCAGGGGCAGAAATCGGTCAAGGACAAGCTCCACGACATGGAGTTCTACTTTGCCTTCGACATCATCAATGATCGCTTCTATCCGCCCACCGTCGGAGCGCGTGGCAGCCTGCTGAGCCACTTCAAGTCCGCCACCCTGTTCAGTCGCCGGCCAAAGGGCAACCCGCCAAAGCCCGAAGGCTTCTGGGACGGATACGTGCAGCCATCAGCCACGCTCCAGGACTGCCTGGCGTACTTCAACGGCCGTTTGGAAGAATTCGGCGACACCGCCTACTTTGAAAAGCCGCTTACCGGGGACGTCGACATCAAGCTCTGGTTCTGCAAGCGCAGGCAGCGCGTGGACACCATCCAGCTCAATCTGCATGAGGACCGCGAGTTCATCGGCCATCATGATTTCGACCCTGGCAATGAACACAACACCACCCCGCAGGCGGCAACGCTGGTACTGAAGTGGCTGTTCGATCGCCGGCACCTGCGGGTGCCGCAGGCACTCTACGAGGCCGGGCTGGAGGATGATCACCAGGCGATCCTGCGCTTTGCCGAGCAACATCTTGGCAACCACGTCTGGGCAGGCCAGCTTCACGATTCACCTGCGCTGCGCAGCGTGCTGGCCCACACCAGGACCACCCGCCCCCTGCAACTGGACAACGGCAGCCCGCTGCACCTGTTCGACAAGTGGCTGTACCTGAAGGCAGGCGGAGCATGGGAACGGCATCAGGCCCTCTACAACGACGACACACTGGCGGACTGGAGTGCGAGCGTGGATGCGTTCGAACGCGCGGTGGTACTTGATGCCGCGCAGCGACAGGCTTTCCTGGCAATGCTGGACGACGCCTACCAGCGGCTTCAGCAAGCGCACCCTGCCTGATCGCATTGGGGGAAATCCCTCATCGTGCGTACGCATCGCTCTGGCTAAGGTGACCACTCTCTTCCGCAGGAGGTCCGCATGAACACGTCAGAACCCAGCCGTCAGCCCAGCCCCGATCCGGCCGAGCGGGATGCGTTTTTCCCGTCGCCGTACTCGCTGTCCCAGTTCACTTCGGCAACCACCGATCTGTCCGGCGCGGACTATCCCGATGCCCGCCGTGACGGACGCTGGAAAGTGCTGATGATCGCCGCCGACGAACGTTATCTGCCGACCGCCAACGGCCACCTGTTCTCGACCGGCAACCATCCGGTGGAGACGCTGCTGCCGATGTATCACCTGCACAAGGCCGGTTTCGACATCGACGTGGCGACGCTGTCGGGCAACCCGGTGAAGTTTGAATGGTGGGCGTTCCCACGCGAAGACCGCGAGATCGGCGGCCTGTACGAACACTACGAACCCCGCTTCCGCCAGCCTCTGCACCTGGACGACGTGGCGGCCGCCCTCGATGCCGGTTCGGACTATGCCGCGGTGTTCATTCCCGGCGGTCACGGTGCGTTGATCGGCCTGCCGGAAAGCCGCGCGGTGAAGGCCACCCTGCAGTGGGCGGTGGACAATCAACGTCACATCATCACCCTCTGTCACGGCCCTGCCGCGCTGCTGGCGGCTGGCGTGGATGAAGCCGGTGGCGGTTCATTGTTCCGCGGGCATCGGATCTGCGCCTTCCCCGATGCGATGGACCGGCAGACCCCGGATATCGGCTACATGCCTGGTCAACTGCCGTGGTTCTTCGGTGAGCGCCTGGCCCAGCAGGGCGTGCAGATCGTCAACGAGGGCATCGATGGCAGCGTGATGCAGGACCGCCTGCTGTTGACCGGCGACAGCCCGCTGGCGGGCAATGCGTTGGGCAAGCTGGCTGCGCGCACCCTGCTGGATGCGTTGGCCGCACGCTGACCGGCATGGATACCGTCGTGCAGTCATTGCTGGTGCTGGAACGTGCACGTTCGCTGGCAGCCATCGGTACCGTACTGCGCGGCGTCGGCGCGCCGCTGGGTTATGACCGCACGCTGATGTTCGCTACCGGCACCGATCTGGACCGAGGCGCGCAGCGCCTGTACTGGATCGATGGCGATTGGTTCGGCGAGGGCGCCAGCAGTGGCGTGGCGCACTACCTGCATGCGTGCCCGGTCAATCGCCATGTGCTGGACAGCGATGCGCCGTTCTTCTGGAGCAAGCAGCAGGGCGTGCGCGGCGAGCGCTACCAGGTCGTGCGGCAACCGCGCGGCGAAGGACTGCACGGCCTGCAGGTGCCGGTGTTCGGTGTGACCGGCCTGGAAGGGGCAGTCAGCTGGGGAGGACGCACGATCGACGCATCTCCATCGGCACGGTTGCTGCTGGAGCTGATTGGCACCGCCGCCTTCCGTATGGCGCATCGGCTGTCTGTCGCCCCGGCGGTTGTGCCTGCCGGCACCCTCAGCGCCCGCGAGCGTGAGGTCCTGCGCTGGGTTGCCGCTGGTCGTCGCCAGGCCGATATTGCTGCGACTTTGGGGCTGTCCACACGCACGGTGGAAAACCACCTGCGCAGAGCACGCCAGCGGCTGGGCGTGGCGACCACGGCGCAGGCAGTGCGCGCGGCAAGCCGGCGCGGTGAGATCGGGGACTGAGCGCAGGCGCGGCACTTCCGGCTACTGCGGTCGCATGTTAAACAGGCCAGGCGCATGTGCGCGATTGCAGAAAGCAAGGATGATGCTTATGAAACTGCAACTGGCCTCGATGGCCGCATTGATGTTGGCAGTGGGCAGTGTGGTACCGGCGAGCAGCCACGCGGCCGGGTCTCCCGGATCGACGACCGATTGCGTGCCCGTAAGACTGGGGCCAAACCTTGTGCATCAACGCTGCACAGTTACCCGCACGCTGGCAGATGGCACCGTTTTCACGTCGGTGTACTGGATCGACCAGAACGGCCAGTGGTACCTCCCGGCGGACTGATCTGGATTGAACACCGACTACGACTACAAGGAGTGTGATCGATGATGCTGCACAAGAAACTGTTCGCGTGTTCATTCGGTGCCGTGCTGGCGCTTGCCGCGCTGGTGCCTTCAGCGCCGGCAAATGCCGCCGAAGAAGTCGGGCTGCAGGAAGAGTGCGTGCCCTTCCGGGCCGGCTTCGGCATCCACCAGCGTTGCACGCTGTACGTGGTCTATGACGATGGCACCCGCGTGGCCAGCGACCACTACAACCGCGACGAGAACGGGATGATGTACGACCCCTGATCCCCCAGCGGTATCGGCCGGGCGGTCGCACGCCGTCCGCCCGGCCCTTGCAGCCGCCCATCCCGGCATACCGCTGCCCTCGCCTTCCATGGCATCCTCCATGAAACCGCTTTCATGGAATGGAGGGATTCCACGATGTTGTCTCGCTTCCGCACGTCCGCGCTCTGCGCACTCCTGGCTTTTGCACTGCCCGCCGCCACCTGGGCAGCCTCGCCCGCGCCGTTGAAGGTGATGTCCTTCAACGTACGCACCCCTGCCGACACCGACCCTGGCAAGCGCTGGGAAGACCGCCGCGATGCCATGGTCAAGGTGATCCAGCAGGCGCATCCGGCGGTGATCGGCACCCAGGAGCTGGTGCTGGAGCAGGCCAATTACCTGGCCGAACATCTGCCCGACTATCGCTGGTTCGGCGAAGGCCGCCGCGGTGGCAGTGGCGACGAACACATGGGCGTGTTCTACGACAGCAAGGTGCTGGCGGTGGAAGAGTCAGGCAATTTCTGGCTGTCCGATACGCCCGAGGTCGCAGGCAGCATCAGCTGGGGCAACCTGTTCCCGCGCATGGTCACCTGGGCCGTGTTCCGCCGCCTGGATGATGGCCGTCGCTTCTACCTCATGAACACCCACCTGCCCTACCGCGACGAGGACGAGCCGCGCCGGATCAAGGGAGCCGAACTGATTGCCACGCGCGTGGCCGCGCTGCCTTCCGACCTGCCGGTGGTACTGACCGGTGATTTCAACAGCGAGCCCGGCGGCGGCACCTATCAGGCCTTCACCCGGGTGCTTCAGGACACCCGTCGCCAGGTCAAGTCGCCGCAGGGTCCGCGCCTGACCTTCCACAACTTCACAGGAACGGCGACCGCCGAGCTGGACTGGGTGCTGGTACGTGGCTTCCACGCGCGCAGCTTCCTGACCGATGACCGCCGCATCGACGGCGTACTGCCCTCCGACCACTTCCCGCTGGTGGTTGAGCTGGACTGGCCGAAACACTGAGCAATGCGGCGACCGTCGCTACGGCTACGGTCGCTTGCCCAGCAGGCGGTACAGCGCCTGGTGCTGGTCGCGCGCCTGGCAGATGCGCGCGCCGACGGCAAGGAACACCGCAATGCCGACAAGGCCAACACCCAGCATTGAATCAGGCAGGCGCACGAAGCCGATCACCGCGGCCATCGCTGCCAGTACCAGCAACACCACCACGCCGACCGACAGCCCGGCCCCCGGCAAGCCGGGATCACCGAGCAGCGTCCGTTGCGCCGATTGCTTCTGTTCGCCCATGTCCTGTCCTCCCGTGGTTTTTCCCCACTAGTTACACGGCGGGCGGCACTTCCGGCAGAGTCAGAAACGTCACAGCGGCGAGAACGTCCACGGCGGCCCACGCGCTACCCTGCCAGCATCCTCGTTGAGCGGAGACAACGCATGACCCATCGCAGCCGACTGGCCGGGTTCATCATCGATTGCCAGGACACGCCCGCCGCAGACAGCGCGCGCTTCTGGGCCGCAGCGCTGGGCCTGCAGGCCGAGCCCGCCCGTGCTGAAGGCGACGCAGAGTATGCCGATCTGACGGGCGCGCCGGCGGGATTGAACGTGGAGGTGCAGCGGGTCGTTCACCCGTCGCGGGTGCATCTGGATATCGAAAGCGACGACATCGACGCCGAAGCCGAAAGGCTGGAAAAACTCGGTGCCCGCCGGGTCGGTTTCGTCAAACGCTGGTGGGTGATGGAAGCGCCCACCGGTCATCGATTCTGCATCGTGCGCATGCGTGATCACGATGCTCCGGCCAACCACTGGCCATGATGAAAAAAGGGACGGAAGCAGATGCTTCCGTCCCCTGTCGCTCAGCGCGCCTGCGCCACGCTCGGCGCCTGCGGTGACTGGCCCCAGCCACCGAGTGCCTTGTACACACCCACGACACTGACATTGACCTCTGATTCGGCGGCCGCCAGTGCATCATCGGCCACCAGCTGCGTGCGCTGCGCGTCCAGCAGGGTCAGGAAGTCCTCCGACCCTTCGCGGTAGCGGATCTGCGCCAGCGATTCGGCACGCCGCGCCGCCTGCGCCTGCTCGACCACGATGGCCAACCGTGCCTGCTGCTTGGAGTAGCGGGTCAACGCGTTTTCAGTGTCCTCCAGCGCCAGCAGCACCGCCTGTTCGTACTGCGCGGCCACGCCCTCGGCCTCGGCCTTGCTGGCACGCAGGCGTGCCTTGACCGTGCCGAAGTCGAATGCCGCCCAGCTCAACGACGGGGTCAGCGACCAGGCCTTGTTGTTGCCGTTGACCAGGCCACTGGCATCGCCGCCAAGGAAGCCGACGAAGCCGGACAGCGACAACCGCGGGAACAGATCGGCCGTGGCCACGCCGACACGCGCGGTGGCGGCAGCCAGGCGACGCTCGGCCACGCGCACGTCGGCACGCTGGCGCAGCAGTTCGCGGGTATCACCCAGCGGCAGTGCCTTGGCAAACGCCGGCACTTCGTGCGGCGCCAGCATGGCGGTCAGCACTTCCGGACGCTGGCCAAACAGGACAGCCAACCGGTTGCGCGACTGCGTCTCGGCCACTTCCAGCAGCGGGATGTCGGCCTCGATGGCCTTCAACCGTGCGCGGCTGCTCTGCACGTCCAGTTCGCTGCCGGCACCCAGTTCCCAGCGCGCCTCGGTCAGCCGCTGCGTATCGCGCAGGTTGACCAGGGTGCGCTGGGCCACCGCGATGCGCTTCTGGGTGCCACGCAGTTCGAAGTAGTTGCGTGCCACTTCGGCAGCGATCAGCACCTGCGCGTCGGCAAGGTTGGCCTGCTCGGCGTCCAGGTCGGCACGCGCAGCCTCTGCAGCACGGCGCTTGCGGCCGAACAGATCCAGCTCCCAGCCCGCATCGAAGCCGAGCTGGTAGCTTTCACTGAACACCCGCTGCCCACCCAGCTGCGGATCGGGTTGCTTGCGGCGGTCGTAGCTGCCGCCAGCGGTAACGTGTGGCGCCTGGTCGAAGCGGCTCTCGACAAACACGGCACGGGCCTGGCTGACACGGGCGACAGCCACGCGCAGGTCCAGGTTGTCCGACAGCGCGCCGTGCACCAGTTCTTCAAGCACGGGGTCATCGAACTGCGCCCACCAGCTGGCCACCGGCGAGGCGGTGCTGAAGACCGGCTGCTGTGCACCCTGCAGGACGACGGGCTCCTGCACCGGTGCCTTGTAGTTGGGGCCGACGCTGACACAGCCCGCCAGCACCAGGCTGGAGACGGCCATCGCCAGGGTGCGGATCACCATGGCAGCACCTCGCCCAGGTAGGTGAAGCTGCCGCTGGCGCCGGACTCGCCGATCAGCGCCATCTGCACGCTGGAACGCGCGCCCTCGGCGATTTCGATCTCGCCGTTGCCACCGTTCATATCGGTTTTCACGTAACCGGGGTGCACGGTGTTGACCTTGATCGGCGTACTGCGCAGTTCATGGGCCAGGGCCAGGGTCCAGCTGTTCACCGCGGCCTTGGACGCGTTGTAGGCCGGGATCTTGAAGTCGTAGATGCCCGAGGTCGGATCGGCATGCAGGGTCTGCGAGCCGAGCATGCTGGAGACGTTGACGATGCGGCCGGACTTGGCCTGCTTGATCAGCGGCAGGAAGGCCTGGGTCACCGCCACCAGCGCATACACGTTGGTCTCGAACGTGCGACGCCAGGTGTCCAGCGACTGCTCCGACGGCAGTTGCGCTGGGTTCTCGATCATGATGCCGGCGTTGTTGACCAGGATGTCCAGACGACCATGGCGCTGACGCACCTGCTCGACCGCCTCGGCGATGCTGGCGCCATCATTGACGTCCAGCTGCAGCGCTTCCACCGGCAGGCCCTCGGCCTGCAGCTTCAACGCCAGTTCCACTGCGGTTTCGCGCTTGCGCCCGGCCAGCAGCGTGTGCACGCCGGCCTGTGCCAGCTGTCGCACGGTTTCCAGGCCAATGCCGCGGGTTGCGCCGGTGACCAGCGCGATCTTGTTCTGATAGGTGTTCATGGATTCGTTGCCTTGGTAGGGGGAAGCGGGCGCCGGTGATTGCCGGCGCCGCTGTTTTCCATGTCAGTGGTGGATGGTCGGCTCGCCGTGCTGCACCAGCTGGCCACCACCGTTGCGGGTGACGAACTTGCGCAGTGCCACGTAGAACACCGGGGTCAGGAACAGGCCGAACAGGGTCACGCCCAGCATGCCGGCGAACACCGTGATGCCGGTCACCGAGCGCACTTCTGCGCCAGCGCCATGCGACAGCACCAGCGGCACGGTGCCGGCGATGAAGGCGATGGAGGTCATCACGATCGGGCGCAGACGCAGGCGGCAGGCTTCCAGTGCCGCTTCGACGATGCCCTTGCCGCCCATTTCCAGCTCTCTGGCGAACTCGACGATCAGGATCGCGTTCTTGCACGCCAGACCCATCAGCACCACCAGGCCGACCTGCACGAACACGTTGTTGTCGCCGCCGGTCATCCACACGCCGAACAGCGCGGACAGCAGGGTCATCGGCACGATCAGGATCACCGCCAGCGGCAGCGACCAGCTTTCGTACAGCGCGGCCAGCACCAGGAAGGCGAGCATGATCGCCACCGGGAACACGATGAAGGCCGCCTTGCCCTGGGTCGCCTGCTGGTAGCTCAGGTCGGTCCATTCGGTAGCCATGCCCACCGGCAGCACCTTGGCGGCGATGGCGGTGAGGTTGTTCATCGCTTCGGCCGAGGACAGCACACGCGGGTCGGCTTCACCGGCCAGGTCAGCGGCTGGGTAGCCGTTGAAGCGCAGCACCGGGTCCGGACCGTAGGTTTCCTTGACGGTGACCATCGAGCCGATCGGCACCATCTCGCCACGGTCGTTGCGGGTCCGCAGCTTGCCGATGTCTTCGACGCTGTCACGGAACTGGCCATCGGCCTGCGCGATCACCTGCCAGGTACGTCCGAACTGGTTGAAGTCGTTGACGTAGGCCGAACCCAGGTAGGTCTGCAGCGTATCGAACAACTCGGTCAGCTGTACGCCCTGGGCCTTCGCCTTGACACGGTCCACCTCGGCATCCAGCTGCGGCACGTTGGCCTGGTAGCTGGTGATCGGGAAGGCCATGCCCGGGGTCTGTGCAACCGCACCCTGCATCGACTGCACCGCGTTCTGCAATGCGCCATAGCCGAGGTTGCCACGGTCCTGGATGAACATCTGGTAGCCGTTGCCGTTACCGAGGCCGAGGATCGGCGGCGGCATCATGGCGAAGGCGAACCCTTCCTGCAGGCCTGCGATCTTCTGGTTGATCTCCGCATTGATCTGCGCCGCGGTGCGGCCATGGCGCTCACTGAACGGCTTGAGCGGAATGAACGCAACACCGGTGTTGGGCGTGTTGGTGAACTGCAGGGCATTCAGGCCCGGGAACGAAATGGTGTGAGCCACACCGTCGGTTTCCTGGGCGATCTTGGCGACCTTGCGCAGCATTTCATCGGTACGCGCGATCGACGAACCCTCCGGCAGCTTCACGCCGGCGATCAGGTACAGCTTGTCCTGGGTCGGAATGAAGCCCGGCGGCACCAGCTTGAAGATGAAGCCGGTACCGACCAGCAGCACCGCATACACCACGAACACCGCACCACGACGACCGAGGATCTTCGACACGCCACGCTCGTACTTTTCCGAGCTGGACTTGAAGAAGCGGTTGAACGGACGGAACACCCAGCCGAACAGACGGTCGATGATGCGGGTCGGGGCATCCTTCGGCGCGCCATGCGGCTTGAGCAGGCGGGCCGCCAGGGCCGGCGACAGGGTCAGCGAGTTGATCGCCGAGATCACCGTGGAGATGGCGATGGTGACCGCGAACTGCTTGTAGAACTGACCGGTGACGCCCGACAGGAACGCCATCGGCACGAACACCGCACACAGCACCAGCGCGATGGCGATGATCGGCCCGGACACTTCGCGCATCGCCTGATGCGCAGCGGCCAGCGGGGTCAAGCCTTCTTCGATGTTGCGCTCAACGTTTTCCACCACCACGATCGCGTCATCGACCACGATGCCGATCGCCAGCACCAGGCCGAACAGGCTCAGCGTGTTGATCGAGAAGCCCAGCAGGTACAGCGCGCCGAACGTACCGACGATCGACACCGGCACCGCGATGAGCGGGATGATCGAAGCACGCCAGGTCTGCAGGAACAGGATCACCACCAGCACCACCAGCGCGATGGCTTCCAGCAGGGTGGAGACCACGGCCTTGATCGAGTCGCGCACGAAGATGGTGGTGTCATACACCGCTTCGTACTTCACGTCGGCCGGCATGGTCTTCTGCATCTCATCCATGCTGGCCATCACCGCATCGCGGATTTCCAACGCATTGGCGCCGGGGGCCTGGAAGATACCGATACCCACCGCGTTCTTGCCGTCCAGCTGCGAGCGCAGCGTGTAGTCACCGGCACCCAGTTCGACACGGGCCACGTCCGCCAGCCGCACCACTTCACCGTCGGTGCCGCTCTTGAGCACGATGTCACCGAACTCCTGCTCGCTGCGCAGGCGGCCCTGGGCATTGATCAGGGTCAGGAACTGGCTGTTGGGCATCGGCTCGGCGCCGAGCTGGCCGGCCGAGACCTGCACGTTCTGCTCGCGCATGGCGCGCACCACATCGCTGGCGGTCAGGCCGCGCGCGGCAACCTTGTCCGGGTCCAGCCAGGCGCGCATGGCATAGTCACCACCGCCGAAGATCTGTGCGTCGCCCACGCCCTGGATACGTGCCAGCGCATCCTTGACGTGCAGGCGGGCGTAGTTGCGCAGGTACAGGGTGTCGTACTTGCCGTTGGGCGAGGTCAGGTGCACCACCATCAGGAAGGTGGGCGACTGCTTCTGGGTGGTCACGCCTTGCCGGCGCACGTCCTCGGGCAGTCGCGCCTGGGCCTGGGCAACGCGGTTCTGCACCTTCACCGCCGCTTCGTCCGGGTCGGTGCCCGGGCGGAAGGTGATGGTCATCTGCAGCACGCCGTCGGAACCGGCCACCGACTTGAGGTAGATCATGCCCTCAACGCCGTTGATGGCCTCCTCCAGCGGGGTGGCCACGGTTTCGGCGATCACCTTCGGGTTGGCGCCCGGGTAGACCGTGCGTACGACCACCGACGGCGGCACCACTTCGGGGTACTCACCGATGGGCAGCATCGGAATCGAGATCAGGCCTGCGGCGAAGATCACGATCGACAGCACCGCCGCGAAGATCGGCCTGTCGATGAAGAAACGGGAAAAGTCCATGGAAGAATCCTGGAAAAGGCCGTCGGCGGGCAACAGCCGCCCTGCCCCTCGCCAATCTGGCGAAGGCAGTGACGGCTGCCGCTGGCACCGGCAGCTAAGCGGGGACGCGGATCAGGAGCCGGCGGATCAGTGGTTCAGTGCGGCAGTTGCATCGCGACCCGGCGCCGGCGCAGCGGTGGGCTGCATCGCCACCGCCTTCGCCTGCACCGGCATACCGGGCATGAAGACCTTCTGCACGCCATCGATGATCACCTTGTCACCGGCGGCCAGGCCCTGCTCGACGATGCGCAGGCCTTCGGCGGTGCGGCCGAGGCGGATGTCACGGCGCTGGGCCTTGCCATCCTTGTCAACCACATAGACGTACTTGCGGTCCTGGTCGGTCAGCACGGCCTTGTCGTCGATCAGCATGGCCTGGAACTGGCCGCTGCCGAGCAGCTGCACGCGGGCGAACAGGCCCGGGGTGAACTGGCGATCGGCGTTGTCCAGCAGCGCGCGGACGCGGATGGTGCCGGTGCTGCGGGTCACCTGGTTGTCGAGGAAGTCGACCTTGCCCGAGTGCGGGTAGCCTTCTTCACCGGACAGGCCGATCTTCACCGGCAGCTCGCTGTCGCGCTCGCTCGGGCGCTCGCCCTTGCGTGCCATCTGCGCGTAGCGGAGGAAGGTGCTTTCGTCGGCATCGAAGTACACGAACACCGTATCCAGCGAGACCAGCGTGGTCAGCACGCTGGCGCTGTCGCCGGCGGTCACCAGGTTGCCGGCGGTGACCATCGCCCGGCCGGCACGGCCGTCGATCGGCGCACGCACCTTGGTGAACTCCAGGTTGAGGCGGGCGGCATCCACCGCTGCCTGCGCAGCCTGCACCGCCGCACCGGACTGGTCGGCGGCCGCACGACGCTGTTCGGCGGTCTCGGTGGAAATCGCCTGCTGTTCGGCCAGGCGCTTGGCACGCTCGGACTCGCTGCGGGCCAGCACCGCCTGGGTACGCGCACGGGCCAGTTCGGCGTTGGCGCGGTCGTACTCGGCCTGGTAGCTGCGGGCATCGATGGTGAACAGGACGGCGCCCTTCTTCACTTCTTCGCCTTCAACGTAGTTGACCTTGTCGATGTAGCCGGACACGCGCGGGCGCAGCTCGACGCTCTGCACGGCCTCGACGCGACCGCTGAACTCGTCCCACTGGCTGACCTGCTTGAGCAGCACGGGGGCAGCTGAGACCTGCGGCGGGGGCGGCGCGCCGGCTTCTTCGGCATGGCCACCGCTGCAGGCCGCCAGGACGGCGGCGGCGAGGATCGACACGCCAGCCATCGCGATGCGATGACCGAAACGATGTGGAGTGGTATTGGGGGAAGTCATGGCATGCATCCGTACGGAGGGGTGGTACAGCTATTTGAGAATTGCTATCAACTTTCGGCGGCGTATCCTGCGACCTCAACCAAAGTCGAGGTCAAGCAACGCCTGCGGTGTCGCGCCATAGCGGCGGTATTTCCAGGTGCAGCAGGCCGCGTGGCAGTTCGGCATCACTGCTGTCGCAACGGACGATTGCGCGGTTGTCGCGGCACCCGTCGAGCAGGGACACCACGCGGCGACCGACCAGCAGTGAACTCGGCCATTCAATACAGGCGTTGGCAGCGTTGGCCGGCGTGCAGACCGGACTGCACACTTCCAGCATCTGCGCGCGTACGCCTACGGCTTGCGCTTCCTGGTGCACCACCTGCGCGTACATGCGCAGCGCGGCGGTGGTGATCGAGGTCTCGCCATAGCCTGCCCAGGGCTTGAGCCCGGCCGGGCTGCCGATCATCACGTAGCGGCGGGCGTGCACGTTGTCCTGCAGCAGCGGCAGCAGGTGGTGCACCGCGTGCACATGCGGCATCAGGTCCGCCTGCAATGCCGCCGACAGGGCGTCACCGCCACGCTCGACCACGCGGCCACGGTTGTACGGGCCGCCCATCGCGGCAACCACCGCTGCCAGCGGGCGCGGGCGCTGCGCCACGCGTTCGGCCAGCGCACGTGCCGAACTGTCGTCGCTGAGCGAGCCCAGCATCGTCTGCAGGCCCGGCTCATCAGCGAACTGCTCGTGCAACGCCGCCAGGCGGCCGGGATCGCGGCCGACCACCAGCACGGGGCTGCCGGCCTCCAGCAATGCGCCGACCACACCCTGGCCCACGGCACCGGTGCCGCCGAGAACCAGGACCTCGGGCGTCAGAATCCCATTCACGGGACATTTCCTCCCAAATCCGGGATAGTCCCGATTCGGCGCAGTCGGTCACCCTTGTGTGAAGCAAGGTGCAAGGCACCGCCACGCTGCTGACGCATGGGCGCGGTAAACTCCCGAAAATCCTTGTTAACCAAGGAGCTGGGACGGGATTCAACGGTCATTGCCAGGTCCAGGGCGTTCTGGCCGGCAATCCGGAAGCGGGCAAGAATGTTGCGCAGGCTCATGGCGGACGGGCTCCAATTAGCGAATGGCGCCACGATAGACCTCAAACCCCTACTTGATTAGTCCTGATTAAGGGGAATAATCATCCCGTCCCCGGTCCAATCGTTCTGTCACGATTGCCCCATCCCCGACGTCCAGGATCCCTGACCATGTCCCACGATCTCAACGAGACGCTGATCTTCGTCAAAGTGGTCGAGCAAGGCAGCTTCATCGCGGCTGCCAAATCGCTCGGCCTGCCCAAGACCACGGTCAGCCGCAAAGTGCAGGAACTGGAAACGCGCCTCGGTGCGCGCCTGCTGCACCGGACCACGCGCCGCCTCGGCCTCACCGAAGCCGGCTCGATCTATCACGAGCATTGCCAGCGCATCGCGCGCGAACTTGAAGAAGCCGAAAGCGCGGTCAGCCAGCTGCAGTCTGGTCCACGCGGATGGTTGCGCTTCACCGTGCCCTATTCGATCGGCATCACCTGGATCGCACCGCTGCTGGGCCAGTTCCATGCGCAGTACCCGGAGATCCGCCTGGACATGCACATGGGCAACGAGAAGCTGGACCTGATCGCCGGTGAGGCCGATCTTGCCCTGCGCGTGGGTGCCCTGCCCGATTCCAACCTGGTGGCGCGCAAGCTCGGCAGCCTGCGCACGCAGGTATTCGCCAGCCCGGCCTACATCGAGCGCTACGGCGAACCGCTGCATCCGGAAGAGCTGCAGTTCCACCGCATCCTGGCCATGCGCAAGCCGTACCACACCGGCAATTCGCCACGCTTCACCTGGCAGCTGGGCGAGAACGGTGGCGAGCTGCGCGACTTCCCGGTGACGCCGCTGATGACGGCCAACGACATGTCTGCGCTGAATGGCGCGCTGGTGTGTGGCGAAGGTCTGCTGCTGACCGGCGACGTGATGGCCAAGCCGTTCGTCGAGTCGGGCATGGTGCGCCGCGTTCTGGCCGGCTGGACCGGTCCGGAAGTGGATTTCAACGCGGTGTTCGCCGGTGGCCGGCTGGTGTCGCCGAAGGTGCGCGCGTTCGTCGACTTCCTGGTGGAGAAGCTCAACTTCGACGCCAACTACATGCTGGCGCAGTGCCCCGGTGCGAAGCTGGCGCGGCAGCAGCAGGAACAGGAAGAAGCGGCGCTGGCGAGCAGCGGCAAGCGGATCCTGGAGAAGGTGGCTGCTTCGGCGGCGTAAGCTGTAACGATGCCGCCTGTACCCTGCTCCTGGATCGGCGCCGGTAGATGCCGACCTTGGTCGGCACGGCTCTCCACATGGGCTATCGGCGTGCCGAGCAAGCTCGGCACCTACAGAAAATGCCGCCTGCAAGGGCGGCATTTTCGTTCCGGCTGCGCCGGAACAGCAATAACGCTGCGCGTTATTGCTTGAGAGGAATCACGCGGATCTCGACGCGGCGGTTCTTGGCACGGCCGGCATCGGTGCTGTTGTCAGCGATCGGATAGGACTTGCCCGCGCCCAGGGTTTCGATGCGCACGCTCTGCACGCCCTGGCCAATCAGGTACTGCGCAACCGAATCAGCACGCTCCTTGGACAGGCGGTTGTTGACCGCGTCGCTGCCGATGCTGTCGGTGTGGCCGACCACTTCGATCATGGTCTGGTTGTAATCGCGCAGGGTGCCGGCAACGCCATTGAGCGAGCCGTAGAACTGCGGCTTCAGTGCCGACTTGCCGAAGTCGAAGGTGATGCCGTCGGGCAGGTTCAGCATGATGTTGTCGCCCTGGCGCTCGACGTCGATGCCGGTGTTGGCGGTGCGCTCGCGCAGCGCGCGCTCCTGGCGATCCTGATACTGGCCCACCGCGGCGCCACTGAGTGCGCCGATGCCCGCGCCGATCAGCGCATGCTGGCGACGCTCGGTCGCGCTGTCGCCGGACAGCAGGCCCGCGGCCACGCCGATGGCGGTACCGATCAGGGCATTGCGGCCGGTGCGGTTCTGCTGCTCGGTCGGGTTGCCGTACGGATCACTCTGCACATAGGAGCCGCCGGTGGCGCAGGCCGACAGGACGGCCGCACTCATCAGGGCCAGTGCGACGTTGCGGGTGGTGTTGCGGATCATGGTGTTCTCCTTGGTTTCCGGTCGGGCCGGCGGCTTGCGGGCGGCAACGAGGATAAACAGCCGGACGCGATGTCGGGATGATGATCACGCCGGTCGACAGGGGCGTGTTCAGCTAGCTGTCTGGACCGCTCAGCCAGCGCTTTACCCCGCTGCCGACTGACGGTAGGCGGCCAGAGCGGCATCCCGGCCAGCGGCGAGGTCCACCAGCGGCGTGCGTGGGTAGCCCGGCGCGCGTTCGGCCAGCAGGTGCGGATGCTGCCATGGAGCGAACCGCGCTTTCACCGGCAGCGCCGCCAGCTCAGGCACCCAGCGGCTGATGTAGCGCGCCTGCGGATCGAACTTCTCGGCCTGTGTGACGGGATTGAACACGCGGAAATACGGAGCCGCGTCTGCACCGGTGCCGGCCACCCACTGCCAGCCCATCGTGTTGTTGGCCAGGTCGGCATCCACCAGCGTGTCCCAGAACCAGCGCGCACCGTGCAGCCAATGCGCACGCAGGTGCTTGCACAGGTAGCTGGCAACGATCATCCGCACCCGGTTGTGCATGTAGCCGGTATGCCAGAGCTCGCGCAGGCCAGCATCGACGATGGGGATGCCGGTATTGCCGCGCTGCCAGTCGTGCAGCTGGGCGGCACTGGGGCTGGCCCACGGGAAGCGATCGAAGCGTGGATTGAGGTTGTCGGTGGGCGTCTTCGGGAAGTGGTGCAGCAGGTGATGGGCAAAGTCACGCCAGCCAAGCTGGCGCAGGTAGCCATCGATGTCAGCATCGGTACCGGCACTGCGCAGGCCTTCCAGCGCGTGGGCGATGCGCCACGGCGCGATTTCGCCGAAATGCAGGTGCGGCGACAGCCGCGAGGTACCGACCCGATCCGGCAGGTCGCGCTGCTCGCGATAGCCGCGCAGCGCACCATCCTCGAACACGGACAACGCCTCGAGCGCACCGGTCTCGCCCGGCTGCCAGTGTTCCCAGAACCCGGTATCCCAGTGAAGCGTGGGCGCCAGCTGCAGCGTATCCAGCGCGAGGCTGTCGACCGTATGCGCCGGCAGCGTCTCCGGTGCGGCCCGCAAGGCGGGCAAACGCCAGTGGCTGAGTACGTTGCGCCAGTACGGAGTGAATACCTTGTAGGGCTGCCCCTGCTGGGTGGCGATGTCCCAGGGCTCGAACAGCAGGCTGCCGTTGCAGCTCTGCGCATCTATGCCCTGCTCGCGCAGTGTGCGTTTGATGGCGGCATCGCGCGGTTGCGTGGCCGGTTCGTACTTGCGGTTCCAGTACACCGCTTCGGCGCCGGTCTGCTGCACCAGCTCCAGCAGGGAAGGCAGGCTGTCACCGGCACGCAGCACCAGCGATGAACCCCGTGCACGCAGGCCGGCATCCAGTGCCGCCAGCGAACGATGGCGCCACGCATTGGAGGCCGCGCCCGGCGCCCACTCGCCCTCTTCGTGCGGCGCGTGGATGTACACCGGCACCACATCGTGACCCGCTTCCAGCGCCGCCTGCAGCGCCGGATTGTCCTGCAACCGCAGGTCCCGACGGAACCATACCAACGCTACCGACACGTGCACTGCCTCTCAGTTGCTGGGCGGCCATGATAGCCAGTGACGGTGAAGGCGATGCGTGCGACCGGCTCTGCTAGGCTGCGCGCTCTTCCGCTTCCGCCCGGCCCTCGTCATGGATGATCTTCGCGCCACGTTTGCCCGCTTCGGCCCCTTGCAACCGCAATCCGCCGACGCGTGGCAGGGGCCGTTCCCGCTGCCGGACGTGCTGGCCGGATTCTACGCACACGTCGGCCCGTTCGGCGAGGTATTCAATCCTGCAAAAGGCCCCTGCGGCATCACCATTCCAGGCCTTGAGGTGTGGATACCGCCCTTGCAGCGCCTGTGGGCCTACCAGGCAGGCTATCGCTGGAACGGCAACGATGGCGAACCGACCAGCGACTGGCCGCCGCAGTGGCTGGTGATCGCCGACCGTGGCGCCGATCCCCTCACCCTCGACATCGACGATGGCCGCGTACTGTTCGCCCGTCATGGTGCGGGCCACTGGGACGCCGGCGGGTTCGCCGCCGACGTGCCGACCCTGATGGCCGCGTTGGCTGCGGCCGGCAGCGTTTACCTAGATGCCGATGAGGATCTGTACAGCGATGACGATGATGGCGGGATCCGTCCGGTTCATCGCGAAGCGGCGCTGCGCGCTGTCGCTGTGGTGCTGGGCAGCACGGATGAAGCAGAACTGTTCCTGGACGCGATGCAGTAGAGCCACGGCATGCGCGGATGGTGCACGGAAAGGTTCAATCCACGCGTGGCATGGATCCACTTCTGGACTGCTGCATCGCTTCACTGATCACCCGTCCGTCGTTCTTTCCTGCGGCACCTGCTCCGGCTGAGCGGCCAGGAACGGGTGCAGTACGGTATCGGCAGCAGCCACCGCGCCCACCACCAGCAGCAGGGCAACGGCAATGGCGGCCATCGGAACGAGGCGCGGGCGCGTGCTCATCGGTCGTTCCTCACTCCCAGCACCGGTCGGTGCGGCCCTTGGCGGTCTGGGCACGCGCGCAGTCACGCGGCGTGATCCGTCCCTCTCGCTGCTCCACCCGTTGCTTGCCGCCATTGTCATCGCGCTTCAGCTCGAAGGCGTCGTACAGGCGCCCGGTCACCGTGCGGGCCTCGTAGCGAAGGCGCTGCGGATCGATGCGCAACACCTGGAACAGCTGGGTGTCTTCGCCCACGGGGTCCATCGTCCTGCGTGCTTCGTCCGACAGGCGGTACTGCTTCGGTCCAGCCACTGTCACAACGTACTGCGGTGTTGCCGCCTGCCCTTCGCCGCGACGGCCGTAGGTATGGTCATGCCCCTGCAGTACCAGATCCACCTTGTGACGGCGCACCACCGGCAGCAGCACCTTGCGCAGGGCAGCATTCTCGCGGCCCTCGCGCGGCGAATAGAACGGCTGGTGCAGCAGCACGATCGTCCACGGCTGCCGGTTGCCGGCCAGCACCTTGTCCAACCACTGTGCCTGCGCCTTGGCGGTACCCAGATCCAGCGCCGAGGTGCCATCGACCACGGCCACGCGCACGCCCTGTGCGTCGAACCAGTAGCTGGTACCCGCCGCCGCGCTGGCACCGTTGCCCGGCAGGGCGAAGGTCACCGGCCAATGGCGGCCCAGCACGCGGCGCTCCTGTGGCGTGTCCTCGAATTCCTCGAAGTACTCGTGGTTGCCGATCGCCGGCGCCACCAGCGTCTCCTGTGCCAGCCAGCTGGTGGCGGCGAACCATTCGCCCCATTCGCTGTCGTCCATGTTGTCGCCACCGCTGACCAGGTCGCCGGCAAACAGACTGATCCGTGCATCCGGCGCGGCCTTCTGTGCGGCCCGCACCACACGGCTTACATGGCTGACGTTCTTGTTCTGGGTATCGCCGAAATACAGCAGGGTCAGCGGCTGGTCGGCAGCGGCCAGCGTACGCAGCTGGTTCCACGCGCTCCAGCTGCCATTGCCCTGTACGCGGTAGACATACAGGGTGTCCGGCTGCAAACCATCGATGTCGGCGCGATGATGATGCGAAAAGCCGTTCTCGGTCTGCAGCACCTGGGTCTTCGCGCGCACCTGGACGATGCCCTCGATGGCCGGCGAATCGTCGGCCCGTGCGATTTCCAGCAGCGGCGACTGCACGCTGCCATCGGTGCGCCAGGCCACTGCGAATCCGTGGCTGGGGTCGACCGATGGAGAGGCAACGATGCGGTCCGGCACCGGTGTGGCCGCGTAGTAGCGGCTGCCCGACGGCACCTGCGTATTGGGCTCGGCTGCAGCCATCGCCATCGATGGCAATGCCAGCAGCAGCCCGATCGCAAGCAGGCGCACCAAACGCGCGCTCACGAGCCACACTCCAGCGGCAGGGCCAACTGCTTGGCGATGCTCTCCCAGTCGAAGGCCACCACACCCTGGTCATCGTGCACCGCATACAGGGCACCGTGCGGGAACCGTGGCGTCGGCTGCTGCATCATCCAGATGCCATCGGTGTTGGCCACGGTATTGCCCTGGAACGCACCCACCGGCTTCAGCGTATGGCGGTCGAACAGATGGAACACGCTGCGCTGCTTGCCCTGCTCGGTGGTGATCCACCAGCCGTCCTTGCCGCAGGTGCGCAGCATCACGCCTTCGGCCTGCGCCTTGAACACGTCGCGGCCGAAGGTGGTGCCGGTGAAGCGCCCCGCCAGGGTATAGACCTTGAATTCGCTGGCGTAGCTTTCGTCCTCTTCGGCGATCAGCAGGCGATCATTGGCCGGATCTCCCCAGATCGATTCGACCACACGCAACGCGCCGGCTTCGCTGGTATCACCGATGCTGGCCGACAGTGTTGCCTGCACCTTCGTGCCATCGCGGGACACGTGGTACTGGCGCACGCGCTTGTCCAGCTCAGCCAGCGGCGGCAGGATGTCCTTGCCCTGTGCGTCCTCGCCGTTGTCCCAGGAGTCGGTGACGTAGACGCTGTAGCCATCGGCACGGCGGTCCACCCACAGGCCGTAGGGCTTGCGCAGATCGTCGGCACCGAAGGTGGCCAACGGAGTGAAGTCCGGCAGCGAAAGCACCTGCACACGGTGGTTGTCGCGCTCGACGATCCACAGCAGGTCATCGATCACCGCGATGCCGTTGGGACGATCGAACTGGCCCAGGCCGGTGCCGGTGCTGCCGACGTCGCGCAGGTGCTGGCCGTTGCTGCCATCGTAGACCACCAGCTTGTCGGTGGCCTTGGCCGTGGCGATCAGCCAGGTCTTGCCATCCGGGGCCTGCCAGGACGCGGGCGAATCGATGTTGTCGGCCGGGGTCATCGGGGTCAGGAAGGCCTCGGCGATGGTCGCCACGTTGCGCTCGACCGGTGCCACAGCGCCGGTCGCTGCAGCCGCTGCCGGCGCCTTGTCCGCGGCCGGCGTGCAGCCGGCGGCAAGAACGGCTGCCAGCGAGGCCGCCATCAGGGTCATGCAACGCGCCATCACAGCGCCACCTTCAGGCCCACGGCGTAGGTGCGGCCATACTCTTCCATCTGCAGGGTGCGCGAGCGCGTGCCCTGGTAGAGCTCCAGGGGCTTGTCCAGCAGGTTCTGCGCTTCAAAGTACACGCTCACGTTCGCGTTGAACTTGTAGTCCAGCGAGAAGTCGAGCTGGGTGTTGGGCGCGACGTAGATGTCGAACGCACGGCCCTTGCCGATGCTGTCCAGGTACTCGCTGCGGTACACCGCCGCCAGACGAGTGCTCAGGCCGTACTTTTCATAGCCGATGTGGGCGCTGTACACGTGCTTGGAGGCACGCGGCAGGGTGAAATCCTCACCGGCGCGATCCTCGATGCCAGCGTCGAATCGGGTATCCAGCCAGGTGCCGCTGGCGCCCACCAGCAGGCCGTCCAGGCCGGCGGGCAGGAAGGCCAGCTGCTGCTGCCAGTTCAGCTCCGCACCACGCACGGTGGCTTTGCGGCCATTGATCGGCTGGGTCACGTCGAAACCACCGTAGGCCGGATCATTGGTGCGCACCGTCTCGACGATATAGCCGTCGATGGACTTGTGGAACAGACCTAGCGAAACGATGCCGGTGCTGCCGAGGTACTTCTCCACCGACAGGTCGATGTTCTTCGACTCGTACGGGTCCAGCTCAGGATTGCCCAGGCGCACTTCCTCGTCGCCGCGGCTGTAGCCGACGCGCGGCGAGATATCGCCGAAGGACGGGCGCGAAACGGTCTTGTTGGCCGAGGCGCGCAGCACCCAGTCATCGGCTGCGTCGTAGCGCAGGTGCAGGCCCGGCAGTACGTTGGTATAGCTGCTGTTGGCCACGCGCGGGGTTACGGTGTAGCTGCGGCCGTTGGCCGCCACATCGACCCGGTTGCCCTCGGCCTTGAAGCGGGTGTTCTCCACACGCACGCCACCGATGATGCGCAGCGCACCGACATCCCAGGTCCCCATGGCGTAGCTGGCGAAGATGTCTTCACTGGCGGTGTAGTCTTCTTCCAGCGAGGTCATCGCGTTGGCGCCGACATCCTGCGGACGGGCACTGAACTGGCCACGGTTGGCCGCCCAGTACGCGCGCATCGCGTCCGACTCCATGCCGTCACCCAGGGTGCCGTGGCGGTGATCCGGGGAGCCGGTGGTCCAGCTGGACAGGGCAACCTTCGGGCCGACGCGCAGTTCGCTTTCGTCGACGTTGACGTCGCGGTCGCGCCAGCGCCCCAGCAGGCCGAACTTGATGCTGCTGCTGTCGCCGTCGAAGCGGACGTTGACCTGTGCGCTGTGCTCCTTGTCGTTCACCTGCTTGGGTGAAATCACGAAGCGGTCGAACGCGTAGTTCGCGTTGTCCAGCCACTGCGGATTGTCGAAGCTGTAGCTGGGCATTCGACTGCTCTGGTCCAGCGTACCGTTGAAGGCCTTGCCGTTGAGCTTGAAGCGCGCCTCCATTTCATCGTTCACCCGCTCTTCGGTGCGGGTGAAACCAACCTTGTAATCGACCACGGCGTTGGTCAGCGTGTTCTCGCCGCCCAGGCTGGCCGCAAAGGTGTTCTCTTCCTTGGTGCGGTAGCGCATGCGCCTGTCGATGGAATCCTTCGGCATGCCGTCCAACCGGTACTGGTCGGTACCGGTCTTCACCATCTTCGCGTCATCGAAGTTGAAGATCACCCGCTGGCGGGTTTCGGCATCATCGAACTGGCTGTACAGCGCACGCAGGTAGTACTTGCTGTCCTCGTTCGGGCGCCAGTCCAGGTTGAGGTTGGCGCCGATGCGCTTGCGCTCGATCTCATACTTGCGGTGCTGCAGGTTGATCGCGGTGACGTCGCCCGGTGCGGCATCGTCTTCCCCGTCGTACTCCACTTCGGTGTTGTCCGATTCGAACGTGCGCTTCTGGTAGTTCACGCCCAGCGCGACGCCGAAGGAGTCGTTGAACACTTCGCTGTAGTTGAAGGCCGCCTTCGGGCTGGTTTCGCCGGACAGCTGCTGGTGGCTGGCTTCGATCTTGCCACGCAGGCTGCGGCCGTCACGATCGAAGGCCGAGGCCGATTCAACCAGGATCGCGCCGCCGATGGCGTCGCCCGGCATGTCCGGGGTGGGCGACTTGACCACGCGCAGGCGCTCGGTCGAATCGGACGGAATCACATCCAGCGGCGCCGCGCGGCTGGAATCTTCCGGGGTGCCGATGGCGATGCCGTCGACGCTGACGCTGTTGAGGTTGGCATCCAGGCCACGCACCACCACGAACCGGCCTTCCCCCTGGTCGCGGGTCACGCTGATGCCCGGCAGGCGCTGCAGCGACTCGGCCACGTTCTTGTCCGGGTACTGACCCAGCGCGTCGGAGGACACGGCGTCTTCGATGGCATCGCTGCTGCGCTTCAGGTCGACTGCGCGTACCTGCGATTCCAGCTGTGCACGCACTTCGATGCGGTCCAGATCGGTCGCTGCGGCGGCACCCCCTGCCACGGCAGCGGCAGCGTTTTCGGCCGCCAGCACCGACGGGCTGGCCGTCACCAGCAGCGAGAGGCTGATTGCCAGGCCCAACGTGTTCTTCTTCTGCACAGCTATCCCCAACGGTGTAAAGATTGGGTCAGCACGGTATGTCCGGCAGGTTGCATGGGCATGACACCGGTGGAGCCTGGCCTGCCGGACCCGGCTCGGCACCACCGCGCATTCCGCTTAAAATGGGGGCCTCCCCTTCTGCCAGACCCTCCCATGAAGATCGTCGAAGTGCGCCACCCGCTGGTGCAGCACAAGATCGGCCTGATGCGCAACGCCGCTCTCAGCACCAAGGATTTCCGCGAACTGGCCAACGAACTGGGCACGCTGCTGGCCTACGAGGCCACCGCCGACCTGGAAACCGAGCCGCACACCCTGCCGGGCTGGTCCGGCCCGGTCACCGTGCAGCGCATCGCCGGCGCCAAGATCACCGTGGTGCCGATCCTGCGCGCCGGCCTGGGCATGCTCAGCGGCGTGCTGTCGCTGATCCCGGCCGCCCGTGTCAGCGTAGTCGGCCTGCAGCGCGATGAGGAAACCCTGCAGCCGGTGCCTTACTTCGAGCGCCTGACCGGCCGCCTGGAAGAGCGCGACGCGCTGATCCTCGACCCGATGCTGGCCACCGGCGGCACCCTGATCGCCACCATCGACATGCTCAAGCGCGCCGGCGCTCGCCGGATCAAGGGCATCTTCCTGGTTGCCGCACCTGAGGGCATCGAAGCGGTGAAAGCCGTGCACCCGGACGTGGAGATCTACACCGCCGCGATCGATGCGCAGCTCAACGACAAGGGCTACATCCTGCCGGGTCTGGGTGATGCCGGCGACCGCATCTTCGGTACCCGCGTGGGCTGAGATCGACCGGGTCGGAGCGCTTTCGAAAGGAAGTGCTCCACCTGCTCCAGGCACCTTCACGCCGGCTTTGCGGCAACGGGCGAATGCTCCGCGCACCCGCCCTGCCCTGGAGCCACCATGAAAGCCTCTTTGCTGCTCGCCGCCGCCCTGCTGGTCGGCCTCCCGATTTCCGCCAACGCAGCCACCCCACAGCAGCAGCGCATGGCCGACTGTTCGGCAAAGAACAAAGGGCTGAAAGGCGACGCCTACAAGTCCGCGCAGAGCGCATGCCTGAGCTCGCACGCAGCCGCACCGGCAACCCCTGCCACGCCGCAGGAGCGCATGAAGAAGTGCAACGCAAACGCCGCCACCCAAAAGCTCGCCGGCGACGCCCGCAAGACCTTCATGAGCAGCTGCCTCAAGGCTTCGTAAAAACAGCGAAGAAAGGCCCCATCCACGCATGGCGTGGATCTACTGACCGTCACTTGGAACCTGTCCGTCGAATGGGGTCAGAGCCCATTGCGCAGCAACGGGATCGGACCCCGAAAGATCCACCGGGTGTCCCATCCGTCACCGGAAAACTGTCGAAGGCGGGGCGGTGTCGGATTGCGGGGTGTCAGCCGCATGGATGCGGCTGCCAAGCCTACAAGGACGTACTTGCGGCGTCCCCGCCATCCGACACCGCCCCGCCACCCACGGATAGCCCGCTGTTGCTGTTGCCGTTGATTCGGCAGGTGCAGGGCGCAGCCCTGCCGGCAAACCTCACCCCAGCGCGCGCGCCTTCAGTTCGCCCTGCTCATGCAGCGTCACGAAACGTCCCTTCTCATCCCGCCCGACCTGCGCCAGCGCCACCTGCGGATCATGGGTGAAGAACAGATGCACGTTGCGCGCCAGCTTGTCTTCCAGGAACTGTCGCTTCTCGTCGATCAGCAGCTCGGCGTTGCGGTCGTACCCCATGGTGATCGGCACGTGCACCCACGAGCGACCCGGAATCAGATCGGCGCAGAACACCACGCCGCCGTGCGCCCCCTCGCCTGCGCGTGCCTGCCCGACGATCTCGGCCAGCATCAGCCCCGGCGTGTGCCCGTCGCTGTAACTGAAACGCACGCTGTGGCCGAGCACCTTCGAATACTCGCCGTCCACCACTTCCAGGCGGCCACTGGCCTGCAGCAGGCCCGGCAGTTCTGGAATGAAGCTGGCGCGATCGCGCGGGTGCGGCTGCAGCGCGCGCTGCCAATGCTGCGCACCGACCACGTACGTCGCATTGGGGAACAGCAGTTCCGGTTCACGGCCTTCGTGCCACGCGGCCAACAGGCCGCCGGCGTGGTCGAAGTGCAGATGGCTGAGCACCACCACGTCGATGTCTTCGTGCTCGAAGCCGGCTTCGCGCAGCGAATCGATCAGCACATGCTGGCTTTCCTGCACGCCATAGCGCTCGCGCATGCGCGGCTCGAAGAACGCACCGATGCCGGTTTCGAACAGCACCGTCTTGCCTTCCAGCGGGCTCGCCAACAACGCACGACAGGCCAGCTCGATGCGGTTGAGCTCATCCGGTGCTGCCCACTTTTCCCACAACGCGCGCGGCGCGTTGCCGAACATTGCACCGCCATCCAGGCGTTGGGTATTACCGCGGATCGACCATAGTTTCATGACGCAATTATCGGTGGCCGCTCGTTAAATAATCGCTAGTGGGAAAATGAAAAACCCCGCCGTTGCGGGCGGGGTTCTCAGGTTTGCGTCCGCCGGGCATGGCCCGGCGCTGCCGCCGGATCAGGGAGCCGGCACAATCTGGGCACTGCCGACCGGGTTGCGCGGGTCACTGCCGCCAAACAGTTTGTTGGCCTTGCGGTCCCACTCCACCGTCTGCAGGTTGCCCCACACGTGGCTGGAGCCGCGGCCGCCGGCAGCGACCTCGCCCGGCAGGTCGATCTTGTGGCCCATCGCCTGCAGCTGCTTGATGGTGCCAGCGTCGAAAGCATTGCTTTCCGCCTCGATCAGGTCCGGCAGCCACTGGTGGTGGTAGCGCGGCAGCGCGGCGACCTGCTGCGCATCCAGGCCAGCGTCGTAGCCCAGGATACCCAGCAGCACCATGGTGATGATGCGGCTGCCGCCGGGCGTGCCCAGCACGATCACCTTGTCGTCGTTTTCCATGAAGGTGGGCGTCATCGAGCTGAGCATGCGCTTGCCCGGCTTCGGCGCGTTGGCCGCGTAGCCCATCACGCCAAAGGCATTGGGCGTTCCCGGCTTCAGCGCGAAGTCGTCCATCTCGTTGTTCAGCAGCACGCCGGTGCCCTTCGGAATCAGGCCGGAGCCGTACAGCAGGTTGACGGTCTGGGTGGCACCGACACGGTTGCCATCACGGTCGATGATCGAGAAATGGGTGGTCTCGTCATCCTCCAGCGGCGTCGGGTTGCCCGACAGCAGGTCGCTGGGGGTCGCCTTTTCCGGGTGGATGGTTGCGCGCAGGCCCTGCGCGTAATCCTTGCTGGCCAGCACCTTCTGCGGGATCTGCACGAAATCCGGATCGCCGAGGAAGAAGGTGCGGTCACGGTAGGCACGACGCATCGACTCGACCACCAGATGGGTGCGGTGCGCGGCATCCATCTGCTTGATGTCCCAGCCTTCCAGGATCTGCAGCATGCTGGCCAGGGCGATGCCACCGGAGGACGGCGGCGGTGCGGTGGTGATCTTCCAGCCGTTGTAGTTGAAGACGATCGGCGCGCGCTGCTTGACGCGGTAGCCGGCCAGCTCTTCGGCGGTCCACTTGCCGCCCGCCTGCTTCACGCCGGCCAGCAGCAGCTTGCCGGTCTGGCCCTTGTAGAAGCCGTCGAAGCCACCGGCCGCCAGGCGCTCCAGGGTCTGCGCCAGTTCCGGCTGCTTGAACAGGTCACCGGTGGCGATCGGCTTGCCATTGCGCAGGTAGACCTCGCGCGTACCGGGATAACGCTCCATCACTTCACGGCGCGAGGCATAGCCCTTGGCCATGCGGTCGTACACCGGGAAGCCTTCACGCGCGATGCGGATCGCCGGCTGCAACGACGCTGACAGCGGCAGCTTGCCGTGCTTGGCCGACAGTTCGACCAGCGCCGCCGGCAGGCCCGGAATGCCGGCCGACCACGGGCCGTTGACCGAGCGGTCGCGGTCCAGGTCACCCTTCTTGTCGAGGAAGGCCTGCGGCGTGGCCGCGGCCGGCGCGGTCTCGCGCGCGTCCAGCATCACGTCCTTGCCGGTGGCCGCATCATGCAGCAGGAAAAAGCCGCCGCCACCGAGGCCGGAGCTGATCGGCTCGACCACTGCCAGGGTCGAAGACACCGCCACCGCCGCGTCGAAGGCGTTGCCGCCCTGGGCCAGGATGTCGACACCGGCCTGGGTGGCCAGGGCGTGACCGCTGGCGATGGCCGCGCCATCGGGGCGCTCGGCACGGACCGGGGCATCAGCCCAGGCGACGGAACTCAGCAGCAGGCCGAGCAGCAACAGGGGGCGGGCGAACGACTTCATTCGGATGGGGGCTCCGCATAGAGTTCGGGATGATCGTGCTGCAGTTGGCGCAACTTGGCCAGCAGCTCGATTTCGGTTTCGACGATGTCCGGATCGGGGTCGATGCATTCGACCGGGCAGACGACCACGCACTGCGGTTCGTCGAAATGGCCC
The DNA here is from genome assembly GCF_002966815.1 of Stenotrophomonas sp. MYb57. Taxonomy (NCBI): domain Bacteria; kingdom Pseudomonadati; phylum Pseudomonadota; class Gammaproteobacteria; order Lysobacterales; family Lysobacteraceae; genus Stenotrophomonas; species Stenotrophomonas sp. MYb57. The sequence goes on along the minus strand of NZ_CP023271.1, from coordinate 1,891,414 downwards.
ACGCACTCGGTACAGCGGGCGGGGTCGATCACGTAGATGGTTTCACCCATCGTGATGGCCTGGTTCGGGCAGGCCGGCTCGCATACGTCGCAGTTGACGCAGAGCTCATTGATTTTCAGCGACATGGCGATACTCCACGCCCGCGCCTTGGGACAAGGACCGGCCTGCGCGGGCGCGCGGGCCGGTCAGGTCATCAGCGGCGCCCATCGCAGGGCGCCGCCCGGGCCGTGCCGAAGCACGACCGCCTCGGCTCGGTCTTACTTGGCTTCGACGAAAATGTACTCGGCCCCGGTCGGCTGGACCACGGCCTGCACGCGGGCGTTGTCGGCGGACTGGCCGATGAAGACGACGCGCACGCCCTTCATCGAATCCGGCGAGACATCCTTGAACACGGTCTGGATCATGTCAGCCATCTTGCCCGAGGCCGACGAACCGAAGGCCAGCATGTTGCCCGGCTGCACGCCACGGGCCACGGCCTGGGTCGCGCTTTCGGTCTGGCGCTCGTACTTGGCCTGGAAGTCCGGATCCGATTCCGGCGACAGGTAGTACAGGAACGGGCTGTTGGTGATGTTGCCCATGTTCTGGATGGCCACTTCCTGCAGGTACTTCTTCCAGCCTGCGTCGTCTTCCTTGGCCGGCGCGACCAGCGCCTGCTTGGCTTCGTCGACCGGAGCGGCTTCTTCCTTCTTGCAGGCGGTGAAAGCCAGGGCAAACGAAGCGATCAGCATCGCGCGCATGGTGTTGTTCATGGGTTTCCTCCCGGAATGTTGCGTGTTGGTGTGCGTAATGGAATGCGTGGTGCTAAAGGATCTACTGCTGGCCAGGGCTTACGACTGGGCCGACTTCGCTTCGCGGACCTTGCGCAGCGCCTCGAGCACGGCGGCCGGCACGAAGCCGGACACATCGCCACCCAGGCGTGCGATCTCGCGGACCAGCGAGGACGAGATGAAGCTGTGCTGCTCGGCGGGGGTCAGGAACAGGGTCTCGACCTCCGGAATCAGGTGGCGGTTCATGCTCGCCATCTGGAATTCGTACTCGAAGTCGGACACCGCGCGCAGCCCGCGCAGCAGCACACCGCCCTGCACCGAACGTACAAAATGGGCCAGCAGCGTATCGAAGCCGATGACCTCGACGTTGCTGTGGTGGCCCAGGGCGCCACGCGCCAGCTGCACGCGCTGTTCCAGCGGCAGGGCCGGTCCCTTCGAGGGGCTCTGCGCCACGCCCACCACGACCTTTTCAAACAGCGGCGCGGCCCGGCTCACCAGGTCGATATGACCATTGGTGATGGGGTCGAACGTGCCGGGATAGACGGCGATGCGGCGGTTGGCCACGGTCATGGGCGGTAGCAGATGTTCAGATGAGGTCAAAGTGTAGCAGCGGCGCGGCGGTACAGGGCAAAGCGCACCTCGCGGGTGCCGCCATCGCGGTGCAGCAGCCATTCCGGGGGCAGCACCGGCACGTGGCTGGCCGGCGATTCCAGGTACAGCCAGGCATCGGCGGCCAGGTGCCGCGGCAGCTGGGCCAGCACGTCCTGCCACAGGCCATCGGCGAACGGCGGGTCGATGAACACCAGATCCGCCTGCTGTGCCGGCGCGGCCTGCAGCCAGCGCAGCGCATCGGCCTGGGCGACCGTCACGACGTCACCCGCCTGCAGTCTGGCCACGGCCGCCGACAGGTTGCGCGCGAGCTGCGGGTCGCGCTCGACCAGGGTGGCATGCGCGGCCCCCCGGGAGACCGCCTCCAGCCCCAGCGCGCCGCTGCCGGCGAACAGGTCCAGCACGCGCGCCCCGCCCAGCTTGGGCATCAACCAGTTGAACAGGGTCTCACGCACGCGGTCGCTGCTGGGCCGCAGGCCCGGCAGGGTCGGAACCGGCAGTCGGGTATTGCGCCAGCGCCCACCGATGATGCGCACCTGGCCTTCGTTGCCACCGCGGCCGCTCACAGGCGCCCCTGGCGAGGTTCATTCGAGAATTTCAGCATGAGCGGGATTGTAGTTCGGACGGGCTGCGCCCGGCACCCGCAGAGGCCGAAGCAACGTCAAAAGCTGGTTTCCTGTGGGTTGGCGGGGTGGGTCCCGTTGAGGGGGACGCTGCAAGTACGTCCATGTAAGCTCGGTCGCCGCATCCATGCGGCTCACGCCCCCTCAACCGGACCCACCCCGCCTTCGACAGTTTCCTGCGATCTGTCAAACGGCTCTTGGGGGATTTCGATATCTGAGAGATTTCATCCACGCATGGCGTGGATCTACTGCAGATCGCGACGATCTGTCGAAGGCGGGGCACTGTGGGTTTGCGGGGTGTGAGCGGCATGGATGCCGCGACCAAGCCCCCATGGACGGGTTTACGGCGTCCCCGCAAACCCACAGTGCCCCGCCATCCCACGGAATGCCCGCTGTTGCTGTTGCTGTTGCTGTTGCTTTGGCCTCGGCGGGTGCCGGGCGCAGCCCGGCCGACCAACCCCTTGATTTCGGGACAATCACCCCTACCCCTTGGCGAGGCCGCACGCGCTTGCGCGGCACCGCACATGGAGCCCTACCCGATGACCGAGACGACCCAGACCGAAACCCTTGGCTTCCAGACCGAAGTCAAGCAGCTGCTGCAGCTGATGATCCACTCGCTGTACTCCAACAAGGAGATCTTCCTCCGCGAGCTGGTCTCCAATGCCGCCGACGCCGCCGACAAGCTGCGCTTCGAAGCCCTGACCCAGCCTGAGCTGCTGGAAGGCGACAGCGAGCTGCGCGTGCGCGTCAGCTTCGATCCGGCCGCCCACACCATCACCATCGAAGACAACGGGATCGGCATGAGCCGCGCCGATGCCATCACCCACCTCGGCACCATCGCCAAGTCCGGCACCGGCGACTTCCTGCGCCAGCTGTCCGGCGACCAGAAGAAGGACTCGCAGCTGATCGGCCAGTTCGGCGTCGGCTTCTACAGCGCCTTCATCGTCGCCGACGAAGTGGAAGTCACTTCGCGCCGCGCAGGCCTGGCCGCCAATGAAGGCGTGCGCTGGACCTCGCGTGGCGAAGGCGATTTCGATGTCGCCACCATCGACAAGGCCGAGCGCGGCACCCGCATCGTCCTGCACCTGAAGGACGGCGAGCACGACTTCGCCGACGGCTGGCGCCTGCGCAGCATCCTCAAGAAGTACTCCGACCACATCGGCCTGCCGATCCAGATGCCCAAGGAAGGCGGCGAAGAAGGCGCCGCGATCGAATGGGAAACCGTCAACCGCGCCAGCGCGCTGTGGACCCGCCCGCGCACCGAGATCAGCGATGCGGAGTACACCGAGTTCTACAAGCACGTCGCCCACGACCACAGCGACCCGCTGGCGTGGAGCCACAACAAGGTCGAAGGCAAGCTGGAGTACACCTCGCTGCTGTACGTGCCGGGCCGCGCGCCGTTCGACCTGTACCACCGCGATGCGCCCAAGGGCCTGAAGCTGTACGTGCAGCGCGTGTTCGTGATGGACCAGGCCGAGCAGTTCCTGCCGCTGTACCTGCGCTTCATCAAGGGCGTGGTCGATTCCAACGACCTGTCGCTGAATGTCTCGCGCGAGATCCTGCAGTCCGGCCCGGTCATTGATTCGATGAAGGCCGCGCTGACCAAGCGTTCGCTGGACATGCTGGAGAAGCTGTCCAGCGACAAGCCCGAGCAGTACGCCACGTTCTGGAGGGAATTCGGCCAGGTGCTGAAGGAAGGCCCGGCCGAGGACTACAACAACCGTGAGAAGGTCGCCGGCCTGCTGCGCTTCGCTTCCACCCGTGGCGAGGCCGATGCGCAGACCGTCTCGTTGGCCGACTACATCGGCCGCATGGCCGAAGGCCAGGACAAGATCTATTACCTGACCGGCGAGAGCTACAGCCAGGTGCGCAACAGCCCGCACCTGGAAGTGTTCCGCAAGAAGGGCATCGAAGTCCTGCTGCTGACCGATCGCATCGACGAGTGGCTGATGGGGTACCTGACCGATTTCGACGGCAAGGGCTTCGTCGACATCGCCCGCGGCGACCTCGACCTGGGCGCGCTGGAGAGCGAAGCGGACAAGCAGGAGCAGGAAGCCGCAGCCAAGGACAAGCAGGGCCTGGTCGAGCGCCTGAAGAACGTGCTCGGCGATGACGTGGCCGAAGTGCGCGTGTCGCACCGCCTGACCGATTCGCCGGCGGTGCTGGCCATCGGCGAACAGGACCTGGGCCTGCAGATGCGCCAGATCCTGGAAGCCAGCGGCCGGAAGGTGCCCGACAGCAAGCCGGTACTGGAGATCAACCCGGGTCATCCGCTGATCGCCAAGCTGGATGCCGAAGCCGATGGCGCACGTTTCGACGACCTGGGCCGGGTGCTGTTCGACCAGGCCGCACTGGCCGCCGGCGACAGCCTGAAGGACCCGGGTGCCTATGTGGCCCGTCTGAACAAGCTGCTGCTGGAGCTGTCGGCCTGACCGATGCCGGGGTCGCCCGGCTTGGTGGGTGCCAACCTTGGTTGGCGCTGCTGTTGGCCTGGTAGATGCCAACCTTGGTTGGCGCTGTTGTTGGCCTGGTAGATGCCAACCTTGGTTGGCGCTTGAAAAGCTGCCGAGCATGGCTTGACTGCAAAAGCGTGCCAACCAAGGTTGGCACCTACCAGAGCCGGTCGGATCAGGCACGCACCAGAGCCGGTCGGATCAAGCCCGTCCCGGAGCCGGTCGGATCAGACCCGTCCCAGATGCGGTCGGATCAGGCCTGCCGATCCAGCAGCGAGCCCAGCATCTGGTCCTCGCGGCGGATCAGCGCGGCATTGGCAGCGAAGGCCACCACCTCGGCCTTGGCAGCCAACAGATCGCCCAGCGGTGCGGTCGGATCGGTGTCGCCATGGGACGTCACGCGGGTGTCCACCCCGCCCTGCGCTGCGGCATCGCGCTGCAGCTGCAGTCGTGGCGCATCCGGGGTCGCCAGGTTGGCCACATTGTGCGCGGCCACCTGCACGCCCTGCTGGGCCGCACGCATCCCGCTGAGCGCAACACCTGTCACATCGTTCATCGGCGGTCTCCCAGGCCACCCAACGCAGCCCTCCGGACCGGTTAACGGCCGCGTAGCTGCGACCTTGAGTCCACGCCGGCCATACAGGCCCGGGTGGTAGCATATCCCTCTGATTTCAGCGCCTTTTGCCAATGCTCAGTTTTTTCCGCCGCAAGAAGCCCCAGAACGCCGCCACACCGGACGCGCCCAAGACCCAGCACTACTCGGCTGAAGAGCTGGCGGCGGCATTCCCGTCGGCCGCGCCACCCGAGCAGGCCCCGGCCGCACCGGTAGCCCCGCCGATGGTGGAAGCGCCTGTGCCAGCTGCCACGCCCGAGGTCGTTGCGCCCGCAACGTCAACCGCGCCGGCCCCGCAAGCACCACTGCAGACGGCGCAGGAAACCATCCCCGAAGCCGCGCCCGCCCGCGTGCTGGCGCCGGAGAACTTCGAAGCCGAAGCGGCCGCCGCCGCCGCGGTGCTCGCCCCGCTGGCCCCGGTCATCCCGGCGCAGGAACCAGCCGCCCCCGCCGCCGACCTGCCGGTACTGGTCGATGCCCCGGCTGCTGCGGCGGGCAAGCCCGGCTGGCGCGAGCGCCTGCGCAACAGTGCGTTCGCCCGCAGTTTCGGCGGCCTGTTCTCGCGCAACCCCAAGCTCGATGACGACCTGCTGGACGAGATCGAGACCGCGCTGCTGACCGCCGACGTTGGCGTTGCCGCCACCACCGACCTGATCGCCGACCTGCGCAAGCGCATGAAGGCGCGCGAGTTCATCGATGCCAATGCCCTGCTGGCGGCACTGCGCGCGGACCTGATCGCGATCCTGCAGCCGGTATCCAAGCCGCTGATCATCGACCGCAACGCCAAGCCCTTCGTGGTGCTGACCGTGGGCGTCAACGGCGTCGGCAAGACCACCACCATCGGCAAGCTGGCCAAGCGTTTCAAGGACGAGGGCCACAGCCTGATGCTGGCCGCTGGTGATACCTTCCGCGCCGCCGCCGTCGCCCAGCTGCAGATCTGGGGCGAGCGCAACGGCGTGGCCGTGGTCGCGCAGGGGCAGAACGCTGATGCCGCCTCGGTGGCCTACGATGCGCTGCAGGCCGGCAAGGCCCGCGGCACCTCGGTGCTGATCGCCGATACCGCAGGCCGCCTGCACACCCAGTCCGGGCTGATGAACGAGCTGGGCAAGATCCGCCGCGTGCTCGGCAAGATCGACGAGAACGCGCCGCACGAAGTGCTGATGGTGATCGACGGCACCACCGGCCAGAACGCGCTTTCGCAGCTGCGCCAGTTCAATGCCGCGGTCAAGGTAACCGGCCTGGTGGTGACCAAGCTGGACGGTACCGCCAAGGGCGGCGTGGTGTTCGCGCTGGCCCGCGAGTTCGGCATTCCGATCCGTTTCGCTGGCATCGGCGAGCGCCCGGAGGACCTGCGCGTGTTCGATCCGGAAGCCTTCGTCGACGCCCTGTTGCCCGAAGCATTGGGCACTGCCTGACGCGCCCGCATCCACGCATGGCGTGGCTCTACTGCAGCCCGGTGGAGCCACCCCATGGGTGACCGGCCGCTGCCGTAGTAGAGCCACCCCATGGGTGGCTGCCCCCTGGAGTACCGATGCCCCGCCAGCCGAACGCCAGCGCCACGTCCGCCCCTGAGCACGGCTTCGTTGCCCGCCTGCTGCACTGGTTCGACGGCCACGGCCGCCACGACCTGCCCTGGCAGCATCCGCGCAGCCCGTACCGGGTGTGGTTGTCGGAGATCATGCTGCAGCAGACTCAGGTGGCCACGGTCATTCCGTACTTCCACCGTTTCCTGCAGCACTTCCCCACCCTGCCCGACCTTGCCGCCGCCAGCAACGACGCGGTGATGGCGCAGTGGGCCGGCCTGGGCTACTACGCCCGTGCACGCAATCTGCACGCCGCCGCCAAGCGCTGCGTCGTCGAGCACGGCGGCGACCTGCCGCGTGATTTCGATGCCCTGCACGATCTGCCCGGCATCGGCCGCAGCACCGCCGGCGCGATCCTCAGCCAGGCCTGGAACGACCCGTTCGCGATCCTCGATGGCAACGTCAAGCGCGTGCTCAGCCGCTATCACGGCGTCGAAGGCTTCCCTGGCCTGCCCGCCATCGAAAAGCAGCTGTGGGCCATCGCCGAAGCGCAGGTCGCCCAGGTGCCGGCTGGACGCATGGCCGACTACACCCAGGCGCAGATGGACCTCGGTGCCACGGTCTGCAGCCGGTCCAGACCGGCCTGCGTGATCTGTCCGCTGCAGGCCGATTGCGTGGCACGTCGCGAAGGCCGCACCGCCGAGCTGCCAACCGCAAAGCCAAGCAAGACGCTGCCCGAACGCGAGGCGGTGGCCCTGCTGTTGCGCGACAAGCAGCAGCGCGTACTGCTGCAGAAGCGGCCGGACACCGGCATCTGGGCACAGTTGTGGACGCTTCCCCAGGCCGATGCGGGCAGCGAGCTGCAGGACTGGTTCGACGTCCACGTCGATGGTTCGCTGGAAGATGCCGAGGAACTGCCAGTGCTGCAGCACACCTTCAGCCACTACAAACTGCACCTGCAGGTATTGTCACGGCAGGTGCGCGGCCTGCGCGTGGAAGAACCCACGCTGCGCTGGGTTGGCGCCGCCGAACTGCCTGCACTGGGCTTGCCTGCCCCCATCCGCAAACTGCTTGAGGGCGCGCCCATCAAGAGCCCGAAGCGAACTTCCGCAAAATCCCGCAACCACGAGTGAGTGCCATGCCCCGAACCGTCTTCTGCCAGTACGAACAACGCGATGCCGAGGGCCTGGACTTCGTGCCTTACCCGGGCGAACTGGGCCAGCGTGTGTTCAACCACATCGGCAAGCCGGCGTGGACCGCATGGCTGGCACACCAGACCATGCTGATCAACGAGAACCGCCTTTCCCCGCGAAAGCCGGAGCATCGCGCCTTCCTGGAGACGGAGCTGGTGAAGTTCCTGTTCGAGAAGGACGCGGAGAAGCCCGCCGGGTTCACCCCGGAAGCCTGACCTGCCGGTAGCGCCGGGCCATGCCCGGCGTCCAGCCATCCGCCGGGCATGGCCCGGCGCTACCGCCCTACTTCGCGGATTCCTCGCGCTCCTGCACCTGCGCCTGGCGCAGCTCCTGCTCGGAGGCGCGTAGCGCCTTCACGTCGAGCTTGCGTATGGTCTTGATGAAGCACGGCATGCGCGGGCCAGCGGTCGGGTCACGTACCAGCACCTTGTCGAACGGCGCCGAGACGCGGTTCATCCGGCTGGTCAGGCCGATGGCGGTCGCATACGGCAGATCCTGGCAGGGACCATTCAATTCCAGCAGGTAGGCCTCGCTCGGACGCGTCCAGACCGCCAGCGCACTGTCGCCCAGCTCGGTCCAGCCATTGAGGCTGCCGAAGAACTGCATGTCCTTCTGCGGTGCGCCGGCGTGGGCACGATACAGCTCCAGCTTCTCGGCACTGCCCAGGCGGCCGGTGGTGGCACAGCCAGCCAGGGCCAGGCACAGCCCGGCGATCAACAGTGGGGTCTTCATGGCCATCTCCACGGGGGAACTGTGCCGATCATGCACCCGCCGGGGTGGTGCCGGCGCAACGGCCGGCAGCCTGGTTCAGCCGTTGGTCGGCGGCCCCCAGCCGACCAGGCCCTGCATCGAATCCGGTAGTCGCCAACCTTGGTTGGCGCTTGGCCGGCCGCTCAGACGTCGGCGTGGGCCAGCGCGTGCAGGCGCCCTTCGCGCAGCTCCAGCACCCGGTCCAGACGCCGTGCCAGCGAGCGGTCATGGGTCACCAGCACCAGGCTGGTATGCCGCGCACGGTTGAGCTCCAGCATCAGCTCGAACACAGTCGCAGCCGTGCGGTCATCCAGGTTTCCGGTCGGCTCGTCGCCCAGCACGCAGGCCGGGTGATTGACCAACGCGCGCGCCACCGCAGCACGCTGGCGTTCGCCACCGGACAGTTCGCCGGGCTTGTGGTCCAGGCGATGGCCGAGGCCGACCGATTCCAGCAGCGCAGTCGCACGCGTGCTGGCCTCGGCCACCGCGGTACCGGCCAGCATCACCGGCATCATCACGTTTTCCAGCGCGGTGAATTCCGGCAGCAGGTGGTGGAACTGATAGACGAAACCCAGCGCCTGGTTGCGCAGCAGGCCGCGCGAGGTGTCCGACAGCGCCGACATGCGCTGGCCGGTGACATAGACCTCGCCAGCGGTGGGCGTATCCAGCCCGCCCAGCAGGTGCAGCAGCGTGCTCTTGCCGGCACCGGAGGCACCGATGATCGCAACCGTCTCACCTGCAGTCACCGTCAGGTCCAGCCCGTCGAACACCGGTGTCTGCATGCGCCCTTCGGCGTAGGTCTTGCCCAGCCCTTCGGCACGGATCACTTCATCGCCGCGGTTGAAGACCTTATTCATAGCGCAGGGCCTCCGCCGGCTGGGTGCGTGCTGCCCGCCAGGCGGGATAGAGAGTGGCCAGGAAGCTCATCAGCAGCGCGACCAGGGTGATCACCACGATGTCGCTGGTCTGCATGTCGGTCGGCAGGCCGGTGATGTAGTACACATCCTCCGGCAGCAGCTTGACGTTGAACACCGACTCGATGGCGCCGAGGATGCGTTCCAGGTTCAAGGTCAGGGTGATGCCGCCGATCAGGCCGGCAAGGGTGCCGAAGATGCCGATCAGCGAGCCCTGCACCATGAACACCTGCATCACCCCGCCCGGGGTCAGGCCGAGGGTGCGCAGGATCGCGATGTCGGCCTGCTTGTCGGTCACCAGCATCACCTGCGAGGACACCAGGTTGAACGCGCCCATGGCGATGATCAGCGAGAGCAGGATGCCCATCACCACTTTTTCCATGCGCAGCGAGTGGTACAGGTTGGCGTTCTGCTGGGTCCAGTCGCTGACCCGATAGGCACCGCCGAGGTTCTGCGCCAGGTCCACGCCCACCTCCAGCGAGCGGTCCATGTCATGCAGTTTCAGGCGCACGCCGGTGGCGCCATCGGAACGCAGTACGCGCTCCAGGTCTTTCATGTTGGCAAAACCCACACCGCGATCGACCTCGTTGTAACCGGCCTCGAAGATTCCGCTGACGGTGAAGCGCTTCATCCGCGGCACCGCGCCCGCTGGCGTGCCCTGCACTTCCGCGAAGGTCACCAGCACCTGGTCACCGACGTCCACGCCCAGCCAGACGGCCAGTTCCTTGCCCAGCAACAGGTTGAAGCTGCCCGGGGTCAGGCTGCCGTAGCTGCCCTTGGTGACCTTCTTGTCGATCACCGACACCTTCGGTTCCAGTGCCGGGTCGATGCCCTGGATGATCGCACCCTGCACGCGCGGGCCGCTGATCATCGACTGGATCTCGATATACGGCGCAGCACCGGCCACGCGCGGATCCTTGTTGGCCACATCGACCACGCGCATCCAGTCCGGCATCGGTTCGCCGTCGCGGCTGATGGTGGTGTGTGCGGTCATCTGCAGCAGGCGGCTGCGGATTTCCTTCTGGAAACCGCTCATGACCGCCAATGTGGTGATCAGCACCGTCACCCCGAGCGCGATGCCCAGGATCGATGCCATCGAAATGAAGGAGATGAAGCCGTTGCGGCGCTTGGCGCGCAGATAGCGCAGGCCAATGGCCACGGGAATGGGTTTGAACATGCAGGCACGCCAGTCGATTCAGCCTATGGTGCCACCGACCGGGGCCGACGGGAAACGCTTCGTGCGGCCACGGCCAGTCGCAGTTCACGTCGTTGTGCGCGATCAAGCACGTCCGGCCAGAACAACAGGCGCCTGCGACGCCAGCCCTCGCGCCAGTGCAGCAGCAGCCAGGGCCCGCGCACCACCAGCCGCGGCTCGGCAATATCGCCGCCGTCCAGCCGCAGCAGCTCTGGCAGGGGCGGCAGCTGCAGCACGACAGGGCGCCGCCGCAGGCGCCAGGCCAGCTCAGCCAGGCCAAGCGCCCAGACCCCGATCAACGCCGGAAGCAGATGCGCGGATGGCAGATCCGAAGCATGCAGCAGCCACGGCGCGGCCAGCAGTACCGCCAGCTGGGCGCCGGCCTGCAGCCGCGACGGGCGCCACTCAAGGCTTGAGGGCGAGGATCTTGTGCATGAGGGGGACGGCGTGCGCATGTGGACAGGCCTCGTAGCCCATGAACCAACGCCACAACTTATCGTCCTCGCAATCGAGCAGGAACAGGAAAACCTCGCGCTCTTCGGTCGGTGCACTGCTCCATTCGCGGTCCAGGTAGCGACCGAACAACTGGTCCAGTTCGCGCATGCCGCGCCGGCAACGCCAGCGCAGCTTCTTCAGCAGAACATCTTCTTCCATCGTGTCTCTCCAGATACAGCAAAGCCACGCATGGCGTGGCTCTGCTGGGGTCATGCAACTACCCGGCACCGTATCAGGCGCGGCGTTCCATCATCAGCTTCTTGATCTCGGCGATCGCCAGGGCCGGGTTCAGGCCCTTCGGACAGGTCCGGGCGCAGTTCATGATGGTGTGGCAGCGGTACAGCTTGAACGGATCTTCCAGATCGTCCAGGCGCGCACCGGTGTCCTCGTCGCGCGAATCGATGATCCAGCGGTAGGCCTGCAGCAGGATCGCCGGGCCCAGGTAACGCTCGCCGTTCCACCAGTAGCTCGGGCAGCTGGTCGAGCAGCACGCGCACAGGATGCACTCGTACAGGCCATCGAGCTTCTTGCGGTCTTCCGGCGACTGCAGGCGCTCACGGTCCGGCGGTGCCGGGGTCTGGGTGCGGATCCACGGCTTGATCGAGGCGTACTGCGCGTAGAAGTGGGTCAGGTCCGGAACCAGATCCTTGACCACGTTCATGTGCGGCAGCGGGTAGATCGGCACTTCCTTCTTGCCGCAGTCCGAGATGGCTCGGGTGCAGGCCAGGGTGTTGGTGCCGTCGATGTTCATCGCGCACGAACCACAGATGCCTTCGCGGCACGAGCGGCGGAAGGTCAGGGTCGGGTCGATCTCGTTCTTGATCTTGATCAGCGCGTCCAGGACCATCGGGCCGCAGGCGTCCAGATCGACGTCATAGGTGTCGGTGCGCGGATTGCTGTCGTCGTCCGGACTCCAGCGGTAGATCTTGAAGGTGCGCACGTTCTTGCCGCCGGTCTTGGCGGGGAAGTGCTTGCCCTTCGTGATCTTGGAATTCTTGGGGAGTGAAAACTCGGCCATGGCTGCTCTCGTTGGCTCAGGCGGCCCGCGCCCGAGGGCGCGGATTGCATGTTAGGCGGGGTCGGATCAGTACACGCGCGGCTTCGGCGGCACCACGGACACGTCATCAGTCAACGTGTACATGTGCACCGGACGGTAGTCGAAGCTGCACTTGCCCTTCTCGTCCACGCTGACCAGGGTGTGCTTCTGCCAATTGACGTCGTCGCGGTCCGGGAAGTCCTCGTGCGCGTGCGCGCCGCGGCTTTCCTTGCGCTGCTCGGCCGAGTTGATCGTCGCCACTGCATTCAGCAGCAGGTTGTTCAGCTCGTAGGTCTCGATCAGGTCCGAGTTCCAGACCAGCGAACGGTCGGAGACCTTCACGTCCTGGAACGAATCGAAGATCTTGTCCATCTTCTCGCAGCCTTCCTTCAGCGTCTGGCTGGTACGGAAGACCGCCGCGTCGGCCTGCATGGTGCGCTGCATGCGATCGCGGATGACCGAAGTCGGGGTATCGCCGTTGGCGTGACGCAGCTTGTCCAGCAGGCCCAGCGCCTTGTCGCAGGCGTCGGCCGGCAGGGTCTTGTGCGCCGCGCCCGGGGTGATCGTCGCCGCGCAACGGTTGGCCACCGCACGCCCGAACACCACCAGGTCCAGCAGCGAATTCGAACCCAGGCGGTTGGCACCGTGCACCGAAACGCAGGCCGCTTCGCCGATGGCGTACAGGCCCGGCACGACCGCATCGGGGTTCTCGCCGTCCTTGCGCACCACTTCACCGTGGTAGTTGGTCGGGATGCCGCCCATGTTGTAGTGCACGGTCGGAATCACCGGGATCGGCTGCTTGTGCACGTCGACGCCGGCGAAGATGCGCGCGCTCTCGGCGATGCCCGGCAGCTTGTCGTCGATCACGCCCGGGCCGAGGTGGGTCAGGTCGAGCAGGATGTGGTCCTTGTGCTCGCCCACGCCACGGCCTTCGCGGATCTCGATGGTCATCGAACGGCTGACCACGTCGCGCGAAGCCAGGTCCTTGTAGTGCGGTGCGTAACGCTCCATGAAGCGCTCGCCGCTGCTGTTGCGCAGGATGCCGCCTTCACCGCGGACACCCTCGGTGATCAGGCAGCCGGCGCCGTAGATGCCGGTCGGATGGAACTGCACGAACTCCATGTCCTGCATGGCGATGCCGGCGCGCATGGCCAGGCCGCCACCGTCGCCGGTGCAGGTGTGCGCCGAGGTGGCGCTGAAGTAGGCGCGGCCGTAGCCGCCGGTGGCCAGCACCACGCCCTGGGCGCGGAACAGGTGCAGCGTGCCGTCGGACATGTCCAGCGCCAGCACACCACGGCAGGCACCTTCGTCATCGAAGATCAGGTCGAGTGCGAAGTACTCGATCATGAAGCGTGCGTCGTGCTTCAGCGACTGCTGGTACAGCGTGTGCAGCATCGCGTGGCCGGTACGGTCGGCCGCCGCGCAGGTACGCTGCGCCGCCGGGCCTTCGCCGTACTGGGTGGTCATGCCACCGAACGGACGCTGGTAGATCTTGCCTTCGGCGGTGCGGCTGAACGGCACGCCGTAGTGCTCGAGCTCGATGATCGCCGGAATCGCTTCACGGCACATGTACTCGATGGCGTCCTGGTCGCCCAGCCAGTCCGACCCCTTGATGGTGTCGAAGAAGTGGTAACGCCAGTCGTCCTCGCCCATGTTGCCGAGCGCGGCGGAGATACCGCCCTGGGCAGCAACGGTGTGCGAACGGGTCGGGAAGACCTTGGTCAGGCACACGGTCTGCAGGCCCTTGGCGGCCAGGCCGAACGTGGCGCGCAGGCCGGCGCCGCCGGCGCCCACCACGACCATGTCGTACTTGTGTTCGGTAATCTTGTAAGCGGACATCTAGTCTGGATTCCTGTCTTGGCGCCTGGGCTCAGGCAACGCCGAGGGCGATGCGGCCCACCGCAAACACACTGACGATCATGCCGAGCACGGCAACGAACTTCACCGCGGTCTGCAGCACCAGGGCCAGCAGCGATTCGTGGATGTAGTCCTCCAGCACGACCTGCAGGCCGAGCTGGGCATGCCAGAACATGGCGATCAGCAGGCCGATCAGCGGAACGGCGTTCCACGGCTTGGCGATCGCGGCGGTGGCGGTCACGTAATCCGAGCCCAGCAGGCCCAGCACGAACACCAGGAACCAGATGCCCAGCACCACCAGCGCGGCGGCGGTCAGCCGCTGATGCACGAAGTGCTCGGTGCCGGTCTTGGCCGAACCGAGACCGCGCACGCCCTTCAACGGGGTACGGAACTTGCTCATGCGGCACCTCCGAACAGCACATAGGCCCACACCGCCAGGGTGATCAGCAGGCTGCCGATCACCGACATCCAGCTGCTGCGGATGAAGGTGGCAATGCGGAATCCGATCGCGAAGTCCTGCACGATATGGCGGATGCCATTGCACAGGTGATAGGCGAACGACCATGTCCACGCGAACAGGAACACGCGGCCATACCAGGCCCCGGCATGGCCGGTGAAGCAGTTCCAGGATTCGGGCCCCATCATCAGAGCCAACAGGCCTCCGGCGATGATGAGGGCACCAACAGACAGAAAGACGCCAGTGGCTCGATGCAGGATCGAGGTGGCCATCTGAATCTGCCAGCGATACACCTGAAGGTGCGGAGAAAGGGGACGTTGTCTGGTCGCCATTCGCTGGGCTCGTTGTCTCGGCTGGGCGGCATAAGGCCGCGTTGGCTCAATGCTGATCAAAAATCGATGCAGCGTCCGTTTTTTTCCCAATCGCCATACCGCACCGGATCAAGTCCGCCGCGGCCACCGAATTCCTCTTCCACCTCTGGTTGTTCCACGGGCACAGGGACCGGGGGAACCAGCGGGGCTTCAGCTTCGGCGTCGGGAGTGGGGGTTGTTTGGCCTATCATGATGGGTCTCGCAACGCACAAATTTTAGACCTCGTTCACGTGCCTGACAACCTTCCCCCTGCTTTCGTCGCATATCCGCGCCTGCCCGGCCATCAATTGCTGAGCCTGCAGGGCGTGGATGCAGTGGCTTTTGCCCATGCCCAGTTCAGCAGCGACGTGACCGCCCTGCCCCTGCTGCACTGGCAGTGGAGCGCGTGGCTGAGCGCCAAGGGCCGCACCCTGGCGGTGTTCCAGCTGCTGCGGCTGGCCGATGACCATGTGCTTCTGCTGCTCGCCGACGGCGATGCCGATGCGATTGCGTCGCAACTGCAGCGCTTCGTGTTCCGCCGCAAAGTGAAACTGCAGGTGCATGCAGACCTTGCCGTGGCCGGTGCCTTTACTGCGCCGGAAGCCGCCGCTGGCGCCGCCATCGCGCTGGTCGGCAGTCAGGGTTGGGAGCTGGATCTGGGCAGCGACGCACTTCCCCGTACTTTGCGCATCGGCCCGGTCGAGGCCTTCCCGGCCAGCGACGAAGCCGAAGATGCCGCCTTCGCCCTGGCCTGGCGCCAGGCCGACCTGCGCTTTGGCCTGCCACGCTTGGCAGAGAGCCAGCGCGAGGTGTGGACCCCGCAGCAGCTGGGCCTGGACCGCCTCAATGGCTACAGCGTGAAGAAGGGCTGCTACCCCGGCCAGGAAATCGTCGCGCGCACCCATTTCCTCGGCAAGGCCAAGCGCGCGGTGCAGCTGCTGCATACCGCTGCACCTGCGCAGGCAGGCGATGGCGTGCAGCAGGACGGGGTCGCGCTCGGCACCCTGGCCAGCGTGGCCGGCGATCTGGCACTGGCTGTGCTGCCGCTGGAGACCGGCGACAGCGAACTGCAGGTGGGCAACGCGGTCGCGCAGCGGATGCCGCTGCTGGACGGCCTGGCGCGCTGAACCGCCGATCCGGCATTTCATCCACGCATGTCATCCACGCATGGCGTGGATCTACTGGGGATCACGGTGGGTGCGGACCGTTGGTCCGCACGCCTTCGGCGAAGGAAGGTAGTGCCGGCCACTGGTCGGCAACCACGCCGGGTTGAGGTTGCCGGCCAGCGGCCGGCACTACCGGTTACAGGCGCTCGCCGGTTTCCGGGTTGAAGAAATGCAGGCCCTGCGGGTGGATCGCCACCCGGATGTCCTCGCCCACGCCCGGCAGCGACTGCGGCGCCACGCGCATGGTCAGCGCGTGCTGGCCGCTGCTCATGTTGACGAAGATCTCGTTGCCGACTGGCTCGATGCCTTCGATGCGCGCGGTGAACGCATGCGTGTCTTCGCTACCTGCCGGCTGCAGGTGCTCGGGACGCACGCCCACGGCGATCGGCTTCTGCAGCCACGCCGGATCGATCGTCGCCTGCCCCAGCGGAGCACGCCACTGGCCATCGACCACGGTCACGCCACCGGCGTCGCCCTGCAGCGTGCCGCGCAGCACGTTCATCGCCGGGCTGCCGAGGAAGCCGGCCACGAACAGGTTGGCCGGGCGGTCGTACAGCGCCATCGGCGTATCGATCTGCTGGATGATGCCGTCCTTCAGCACCACGATGCGCTGGCCCAGGGTCATCGCCTCGACCTGATCGTGGGTCACGTAGATCATGGTGGTGCCCAGCTTGCGGTGCAGCTGCGCGATCTCGGTGCGCACGCTGTGGCGCAGCTTGGCATCCAGGTTGGACAGCGGCTCGTCCAACAGGAACACCGCCGGCTCACGCACCAGCGCACGGCCCAATGCAACGCGCTGGCGCTGGCCACCGGACATCGCCTTGGGCAACTTGTCCATCATGTCGGTCAGCCCCAGCGTCTGCGCGGCTTCGCTGATGCGCTTGTCGATGGTCGCCTTGTCGTGCCCGCGCAGCTTCAGGCCAAAGGCCAGGTTCTCGGCCACGGTCATGTGCGGATACAGCGCGTAACTCTGGAACACCATCGCGATGTCGCGATCCTTCGGCGCCACGTCGTTGACCACGCGATCACCGATGGTCAACGTGCCGCCGCTGATCTCTTCCAGCCCGGCCACCATCCGCAACAGGGTCGACTTGCCACACCCCGACGGACCGACCAGCACCATCAACTCGCCGTCGGCGACTTCGAAGGTGGCGTCCTTCACTGCAACCTGGCCGTTGTCGTAGACCTTGCGCACACCCTGCAACTGCACTTTTGCCATTTCACTCATCCAGTCCGCCCGACGCCGGGCTGTCTTTTGGGACTGCCTCGGCCCTCCCGATGGCAGTGATGATTGCGCGGTTGCCGCATGACGGCGACCACTGCAATCGAATACAGTTGCCCATTCTGCCATGTAAACGTTTTCACGTGGCACTATCCGACAGTCGGTGCGCGCCGACCTGCATCGTCGACCGAACGAAGGGTTGCCGCTGTAGTGGTTTCGATTGGAACGGTGCTCCGGCAAGCCGGAAAACCGATCCAGATGAGCCTCGGACAGGCAGTTGCGCGGATGTCCCCCGAACCCAGCCATGAAGCGATTGACAACGATGTCACCCGGATCTGAAACTCGAGCGATGCACGACACACTCTTCCTGTTTGGTGCCACAGGTGATCTGGCCCAGCGCTACCTGTTCCCTTCGCTGCTGCGCCTGCTCGGCGACGGCCTGCTGCCGGAGGATTTCCGCATTCGTGCGCTGGCCCTGTCGGGCCACGACACCGAAGCCTTCCATGACATCCTGCGCCCGCGCCTGCAGCAGGCGATGCCGATGGCCAGCCAGGAGGACATCGCCTCCCTGCTGCGCCGCATCGACTACCGCTCGGTGGACCTGCGCGACGTCGACTCGGTCGCCGCTGCCGTGTCCGACCTGGTCGACCGCCGCTGCGTGAGCTACCTGGCGATCCCCCCGGGCCTGTACATCTCCACCTGCGAGGGCCTGGCCAAGGGCGGCGCGCTGGCCGCACCCGCGCGCCTGATGCTGGAGAAGCCGATCGGCAGCGACAGCGAAAGCGCCGAGGAGATCATCACCACCATCGGCCAGTGGATCGACGAAGACCGCGTGTTCCGCCTCGATCACTACCTGGGCAAGGCAGCGGTACAGAACCTGATCGCGCTGCGCTTCGGCAACACGCTGCTGGAAGCGGTGTGGAACCGCAATTACATCGAATCGGTGCACATCCTGGTCGCCGAAAGCGAAGGCGTGGATGGCCGCGATGCCTACTACGCGCGCTCAGGCGCCCTGCGCGACATGGTGCAGAGCCACATCCTGCAGCTGCTGTGCATGGTGGCGATGGAGCCGCCGGCGTCGCTGGAAGCCGACCGCATCCGCGATGAGAAGGTCAAGGTGCTGCGCGCACTGCGCCCGCTGGATGCCAAGCACGCCGCGCGTGACAGCGTGCGCGGCCGCTATACCGCCGGCAGCATCAACGGCCAGCCCGCACAGGCCTACCAGCCGCCGGAAGGCAGCGACGTGGAGACCTTCGCCGGTGTCACCGCGCACATCGACAACTGGCGCTGGAGCGGCGTGCCGTTCCACCTGGTCACCGGCAAGCGCCTGCCCGAGCGCACCACCCGCGTGGTGGTGACACTCAAGCCGGTCACGCATTGGTTGTTCGAGCGTCCGCAGCGTGCGCAGGCCGCACCGAACCGCCTGGTGTTCCAGCTGCAGCCGCAGGAGAACATCGAACTGGGCCTGATGAGCAGCCTGGCCGGGCCGGAATGGGGCGCGCTGGAACTGCAGCCGCTGGAGCTGGAGCTGTCGGTGCCGACCGGCCTGCATCGCCGTATCGCCTACGAGCGCCTGTTCCTGGACGCCTTCAACGGCAACCACACCCTGTTCGTGCGCGATGACGAAGTGCGTGCCGCCTGGGCCTGGATCGACAGCGTTGCCGATGCCTGGAAGGCGGCCAACCTGCCGCTGGAACCCTACCCTGCCGGCCAGTGGGGCCCGGCCAACGCGGTCGACTTCCTGCCGCAGGGCGTGGATGCGCCAGATAGCGGAGCGTCGGAATGAGTGCCAGCTCGCAGCCCGTGCTGGTCGCCGACATCGGTGGTACCAATGCCCGCTTCGCCCTTGCCGACATCTCGCAGGACGCCCCGCTGCTGAAAGAGAGCATCCGCGAGTACGCCGTGGCGGAGTTCCCGTCGCTGGGTGATGCCGCGCGCCACCATCTGGAGCAGATCGGCGCCACCGCAAGCCGTGGCGTGTTCGCAGTCGCCGGTCGTGTCGATGGTGACGAAGCCCGCATCACCAACCATCCGTGGGTGATCTCGCGCAGCCGCACGGCCGCGATGCTTGGTTTCAACGAACTGCACCTGATCAACGACTTCGCCGCGCAGGCGATGGCGATTTCGCTGCTGCATCCCGATGACGTGGTCCAGGTCGGCGGTGCCGCCTGGGTTCCGGGCAAGCCGGGTCAGCCGCGCAACTACGCAGTGATCGGCCCAGGTACCGGCCTCGGCGTCGGCGGCCTGATCCTTCGCCACGGCCGCTGTTACCCGCTGGAAACCGAGGGCGGCCATGTCAGCTTCCCGCCGGGAACGCCTGAAGAGATCCGCATCCTGGAGATCCTGTCCGAGCAGTTCGGGCGCGTCTCCAACGAGCGGCTGATCTGCGGCCCCGGCCTGGTCAACATCCATCGCGCAATCTGCGAGATGGCGGGTATCGACCCGGGCCAACTGCAACCGGTGGACGTGACCGCCCGCGCCCTGCACGGCGATCCACAGGCGATGCGTACCGTGGATGTGTTCTGCGCGGTGTTCGGCGCCATTGCCGGTGATCTGGTGCTGACCCAGGGCGCCTGGGATGGTGTGTTCCTGACCGGTGGGCTGACTCCGAAGATGCTCGATTCATTGCAGCACTCCGGTTTCCGCCAGCGCTTCGAACACAAGGGCCGGTTCTCTTCGATCATGGCGCGGGTGCCGTCGCTGGCCGTGATGCATCCCCACGCCGGACTGCTGGGCGCCGCTGCCTATGCTGCCGACGCCGAACGTGACGCACCAGGAGTTGCCGCATGACCCCCATCTTCCAGGACGACCGTATCGACTTCATCAACCATGGCGATGCCGATGGCTGGATCGAAGCGGTTGCAGCCGAAATGGCGCAGGCGATCAACCACGACATCACCGAACTGGGCCGCGCACGCATCCTGCTGTCCGGCGGTACTACGCCGGCCCCGGTATACCAGGCGCTGGCCGAGCTGGACGTGCATTGGGACCGCGTTGAAGTGAGCCTGGCCGACGAGCGCTGGTTGTCGCCGCAGGATCGCGACAGCAATGCGTGGCTGGTGCGCGAGAACCTGCTCACGCGTGCCGAAGGTGCGCACTTCGATCCGCTGGTGCGGATCGGCAAGCCGCTGCCCGAATGCGTGTATACCGCCAACCTGCAGGCCCAGCACAGCCAGGCGCCAAGCCTGGTCGCACTGGGCATGGGCAACGACGGCCATACCGCCTCGCTGTTCCCGGGCTCGAAGGACCTGACCCGCGCGCTGGAAAGCACCCTGCCGTACGCCGCGCTGGATGCCACCGGATGCCCCGGTGCCAACCAGTGGCCGCTGCGCATCACCCTGACCCCGCGCGGCCTCGGCCAGTGCCGCCAGCGCCTGCTGCTGCTGCGCGGCAAGCAGAAGCTGCAGGTGCTGCGCCAGGCATTGGACAGCAACGACCCGCAGCAGTATCCGATCCTCAACGCGATCAACCTCGAAGGCGCGCGCCTGCGCGTCCACTGGGCTGATTGATGTCGGCGGCGGCGCCCTGCTGCCGCTTGCCTCTCGCCACCTCGAACGCCGGTAGCCAATGAGCCTCCATCCGCAACTGCAAGCCATCACTGAGCGCGTCATCCGCCGCAGCGCCGCTTCGCGCGCCGCCTATCTGGCAGCGATCGACGCCTCCCTGCGCGATGGCCCGTTCCGCAGCCGCCTCAGCTGCGGCAACCTCGCCCACGGTTTCGCCGCCTGTGGCGGCACCGACAAGAGCCGCCTGCGCGGCGGCGTGACGGCCAACCTGGGCATCATCACCGCCTACAACGACATGCTGTCGGCGCACCAGCCGTTCGAGACCTATCCCGAACAGATCCGTGCGGTGGCCCGCGAACTGGGCGCGACGGCACAGGTCGCCGGCGCTGTGCCGGCGATGTGCGACGGCGTCACCCAGGGCCGCGGCGGCATGGAGCTGTCGCTGTTCTCGCGCGATGTCATTGCCCAGGCCACCGCGATCGGGCTCAGCCACGACATGTTCGATACCACCGTGTACCTCGGTGTGTGCGACAAGATCGTGCCGGGCCTGCTGATCGGCGCCCTCGCCTTCGGCCACCTTCCGGCGGTGTTCGTGCCGGCAGGCCCGATGACGCCGGGCATTCCCAACAAGCAGAAGGCCGAAGTGCGCGAGCGCTACGCCGCCGGCGAAGCCACTCGCGAAGAACTGCTGGAAGCCGAATCGGCGTCCTACCACGGCGCGGGCACCTGCACCTTCTACGGCACCGCCAATTCCAACCAGGTGCTGCTGGAAGCGATGGGCGTGCAGCTGCCGGGCGCATCGTTCGTCAATCCGGACACGGCGCTGCGCGATACGCTGACCCGTGAGGCCACCGAGCGCGCACTGGACATCACCGCGCTGGGCGACGACTTCCGTCCGCTGGGCCGGATCATCGACGAGCGCGCGATCATCAACGCGATCATCGCGCTGATGGCCACCGGCGGCTCGACCAACCACACCATCCACTGGATCGCGGTGGCACGTGCGGCCGGCATCGTGCTGACCTGGGACGACTTTGACGAGCTGTCGCAGCTGATCCCGCTGCTGGCGCGCGTCTATCCGAACGGCGAGGCCGACGTGAACCGCTTCGCTGCAGCGGGTGGCCCGGCGTTCGTGTTCGGTGAACTGATCAAGGCCGGCCTGATGCATGGCGATCTGGTCAGCGTTGCCCGTGGCGGCATGGCCGACTACGCGCGCGAGCCGCAGCTGCGCGATGGCAAGCTGGTGTACCTGCCGGGCCTGGAACGCAGCGCCGATGAAGAAGTGGTGCGCGGTGTCGACAACCCGTTCGAGAGCCAGGGCGGCCTGCGCCTGCTGCGCGGCAACCTCGGCAAGTCGCTGATCAAACTGTCGGCAGTGAAGCCGCAGTACCGCACCATCGAAGCGCCGGCCGTGGTGGTTGATGCGCCGCAGGTGCTGAACAAGCTGCACGCCGGCGGCCTGCTGCCCGAGCATTTCGTGGCGGTGGTGCGTTACCAGGGTCCGCGCGCGAACGGCATGCCGGAACTGCATTCGCTGGCGCCGCTACTGGGCCTGCTGCAGAACCAGGGCCGGCGCGTGGCGCTGGTCACCGATGGTCGCCTGTCCGGTGCGTCGGGCAAGATTCCCGCCGCCATCCACGTGACGCCGGAAGCTGCACGCGGTGGTCCGCTGGGCAAGGTGCGCGAGGGCGACATCATCCGCCTGGATGGTGAGGCTGGCACGCTTGAAGTGCTGGTGGACGCAGCCGAATGGGCCGCGCGTACACATGCGCCGAATACGGCGCCGGCCGCCAATGACCTGGGCCGCAACCTGTTCGCGATCAACCGGCGCGTGGTGGGTCCGGCCGATCAGGGCGCGATCTCGATTTCGTGCGGTCCGGCGGCGGCTGACGGTGGGCCGTGGGACTACGACGCGGAGTATGAGCTGGGGCACGATGCTGCGGCGGCGGCGGCGCCGCATGAGGCGAAGGACGCCTGAGGGATTGAAGCGCGTTGCGGGTATGTGGCGGCGGTTGGTTTCCAGGGGGCGGCGAAGGGCAGGCCGTCGCCAGGACACGCCGTAAATACATCCCTGTAGGCTCGATCGCGCCATCCATGGCGCGAACGGTCGTGGCGACGCCCTGCCCTCCGCCGCATCACAGTTTCCGGCGCCGATACGCCGCGAAGTGATCATTGAAAGCACAACTAGAGCGAAAGCAAAGGCAGAAGCAGAGCTATGGGTATCGAACAACATCAGGTGCGGGCGGCGGAGCTGTTGCATGCGGCCGGCATCCTGCCGGTGGTGACGATTCATACGCTGGACCAGGCACGTGCGGTCAGCGCGGCGCTGCTGGAAGGCGGATTGCCGGCGATCGAGCTGACGCTGCGTACGCCGGTGGCGATGGAAGCGCTGGCGATGCTCAAGCGTGAGCTGCCGGATGTGGTGGTCGGCGCCGGTACGGTGCTGACGGTGGAGCAGATGCAGCAGTCGATCGATGCGGGCGCCGATTTCCTGGTGACCCCGGGCACGCCGCCGGTGCTGGCCGATGCGTTGGCTGCGGCACCGCTGCCGGTGGTACCGGGTGCGGCGACGCCGACCGAACTGCTGGCGCTCTACGCGCGCGGTTTCCGCGTGTGCAAGCTGTTCCCGGCCACCGCCGTGGGCGGCCTGGCGATGATCAAGGGCGTAGCCGGCCCGATCGCCGACCTCAAGCTGTGCCCGACCGGTGGCATCACCGAGAACACCGCCGCCGAGTACCTGGAGCAGAAGAACGTGGTCTGCATCGGTGGCTCGTGGATGGTGCCGGGCAACTGGATCGACGCCGGCCAGTGGGACAAGGTGCGCGAAAGCGCCGCGCAGGCCGCGAAGATCGTCAAGCGCGTACGCGGTCACTGACGCACTGCGGGGTGAGAGCCCTTTCCCGCCGGGAAAGGGATCCGCCCCCAAGCGCGCAAAGCGCGCGACCCGCTCCTTCCGTTCCCTTCTTCATTCCGCGGTGGCAGCGCACGGAACCTGTCCGTGGCCCTGCGGAGGGATCGCGCAGGGGCGTAAGCGCCATGGATGGCGCGCCCGAGCCTCCAGGGATGGATTCACGGCGTCCCCTGCGCGATCCCTCCGCAGGGCCAACCCCACGAACTCCGCCGCACCACCGCGAGGGGCTCAGCCGATGGCTGAAATCCTTACAGCGGCCGTGCCGGATCCACCAGCCCGTACTGGCTGGCCATCCGCGCCAACGCGATGTTGTCGTGGATTCCCATCTTCTCGAACAACCGCGCCTTGTGCGTGTTGACCGTCTTCGCGCTCAGGCTCAGACGACGGGCGATATCTTCCTGGCGCAGGCCCTGGGTCAGCAGCAATGCCACTTCCAGCTCACGCGGCGACAGGTTGTCGAACGGCGAGCCGTTGCCTTCCACGGTGGACAACGCCAGGTTCTGCGCGATGCTCGTGCCCAGGTAACGTCGTCCGGCGGCCACGTCGCGCACCGCACGCAGCAGTTCCTGCGCATCGCAGCCCTTGCCGATGTAACCGGCGGCGCCGGCCTCGAGCAGGCGCTTGGGCAGCGGACCGTCTTCCAGCACCGACACGATCACCACCCGCGTGCTGCGGTGGCCACGAACGATGCGCTCGGTTACTTCCATCCCGCTCACGCCGGGCAGGTGCAGATCACACAGCACCACGTCCGGTTGCAGCTGGCGGATCGCGGGCAGCGCGTCTTCGCCCGTTTCGGCCTCGCCCACCACTTCAATGTCGGTTTCACTCGACAGTATCATTTTCATCCCGGTGCGGACCAACGCATGGTCATCCACCAGGTAGACTCGAATCGTCATTCACGTACCTCTTCGAATGCGGCCAATACGGGTCAACCTAGGCAGGAGCACCTGACCACTGCAAGCGCGGATGTTGCGCAATTCCGGCGTTCTGCCTTGCGCATCACATTCTTCACGCACTGATCGTGCCCCTTGCCCTGCAGAACCCGTTACAACGAAACAACCCGTCCCTCAGGTAGACGCCCTTGGGAGGGCATCCACGTCACTCCCCTTGCGTGATCGCTTCGCTGGCCGTCGCTGGCGGCGAACCGTGCCGTCGCCATGGATGACGGCGGCTGAACATGACCAGATAGCACCCTACCACCCAAACCAGCGCTGCACACCACCCGGCGAGGATGTCCGAGGGGTAATGCACCCCCAGATAGACCCGGGAAACGCTTACCAGCAGGCTGAACGACGGCGCCAGCAGCAGCACCGGCCAGCGCCAGCGGGTATTCCAGGCCAGCAGCACCAGGGTGACCGCCAGGGTCATCGAGCCCATCGCGTGGCCACTGGGGAAACTGAACGTGGATTCCGGCGCGATCGATTCCCACAGGCTGGGCCGGTCGCGCTGGAAGAAGTGCTTGCTGCCCATGTTGAGCAGCGCCGACCCTACGAAGCTCACGGCCACGAAGGTCGCTTCACGCCAACGCCGGTGCCAGGCCAGTGCACCGACAATCAGCACATCGGCCGGGATCAGGAACCACTCGTAGCCCAGCTTCGACAGCAGCACGAACACATGGTCCAGCCACGGCGAATGCAGGCCGTGCATCTGCCACAGCAGCGGCGCATCGAAATGGAAGGATTCGAACTCGTGCACCTCGTCGGCCAGGGCGACGAATCCGGCCAGCGGCAGCAGCACGCCGGCAAACAGCAGCAGCAGCCGCCAGGCATTGCGCGCCATCCAGTGGCGGAAGCCGGAGGCGGGCTCCGGTGCAGCGAGGATCGTCGGCTTACCCGGCGCTTCGGACATAGGTGCGTTCAACGTAATCATCGATCAGGGCGACGAATTCCTGGGCGATGTTCTCGCCACGCAGGGTCACCTTCTTCTCGCCATCGACGAACACCGGTGCCGACGGTGCTTCACCGGTGCCCGGCAGCGAGATGCCGATGTTGGCATGCCGCGACTCACCCGGCCCGTTGACCACGCAGCCCATCACCGCCAGGGTCATGTTCTCCGCACCCGGGTGCTGGATCTTCCACAGCGGCATCTTTTCGCGCACGTGGTTCTGCACCACCTTGGCCAGCTCCTGGAAGAATTCGGAGGTGGTACGGCCGCAGCCCGGACACGCCGTGACCAGCGGAGTGAAGGCGCGCTGGCCGGTGGTCTGCAGCAGTTCCTGGGCGACGATCACTTCCTGCGTGCGCGACTGGCCCGGTTCGGGCGTCAGCGAAATGCGGATGGTGTCGCCGATGCCTTCCTGCAGCAGCACGCTGAGCGCCGCCGCCGAGGCGACGATGCCCTTGCTGCCGATACCGGCTTCGGTCAGGCCCAGATGCAGGGCGAAGTCCGAACGCTGGGCCAGGTCGCGGTAGACCGCGATCAGCTCCTGCACGCCGCTGACCTTGGCCGACAGGATGATGCGATCGCGCGGCAGGCCGATGTCCACGGCCTGCTCGGCCGAATCCAGCGCCGAACGGATCAGCGCCTCGCGCAGCACGCGGCCGGCGTCCCAGGGCTGTTCGCGATGGTTGTTCTCGTCCATCAGCTTCGCCGCCAGGGCCTGGTCCAGCGAGCCCCAGTTGGCGCCGATGCGCACCGGCTTGTTGTAGCGGATGGCGAACTCGATCAGCTGCGCGAACTGCAGGTCCTTCTTCTTGCCGAAGCCTACGTTGCCCGGGTTGATGCGGTACTTGGCCAGTGCTTCGGCGCAGGCCGGCTCGGCCGTCAGCAGCTGGTGGCCGTTGTAGTGGAAGTCGCCGATCAGCGGCACGTCGATGCCCATCATCGCCAGCTTGTCGACGATGCGCGGGATCGCCGCGGCCGCTTCGACCGTGTTGACGGTCAGGCGCACCATTTCCGAGCCGGCACGCCAGAGCTCAGCGACCTGCTTGACGCTGGACGCCACATCGGACGTGTCGGTATTGGTCATCGACTGCACCACGACCGGCTTGCCACCGCCCACGGTGACTCCACCGATCTGGACCGCTTGGGTCAGGCGACGGGGCCAGGAAGTGGCATCGGAGGGGGCTGTAGGGCGGGTGACGGCGTCATGCATGCGGGCATTCTAACGCCCGCCCCGACCTTCCGGGTGTGTCGCATTCAGGCGACAGTCCGGCTGCGGCCGATTGTCGCAGGCAGCCGCCCCCGCGAACGCATACGATGGGCGCGAATGACCGGTCCCGACGCCCCGTTTCTCCGAACCCTGTGCAGCCTGCGCTGGTTGGCCGTGGCTGGCCAGGCGGCCACCATCCTGGTTGCGACCTGGGTGCTGGGACTGCCCTTGCCGCAACTGCCGCTGTGGTCGGGCGTGGCCGTGCTCGCCGTATTCAACCTGTATACGCAGCTGCGCCCGGAGCCGGCCGATACCGCACCGCTGACCGCCTTCGGCCACATCCTGGTGGACGTGATCATCCTCACCTGGATGGTCAGCTGGAGCGGTGGCATCGCCAATCCGTTCGGCTCGCTGTTCCTGATCCTGATCGCCCTGGCGGCCTTCGCCCTGCCCCTGCGCTGGGCACTGGCCGTGGCCAGCGCCTGCCTGCTGGGCTACGCCGCCAGCGGACTGTTCGGGCAACCGCTGCCGGCGGGCTATTTCAACGCACTGGACCTCAATCGCTGGGGCGTGATCGCCACCTTCCTGCTGTCCGCTGCGGTCGTACTGATCTTCTCTACCCGGCTGGCGATCGCGCTGCGCGAGCGCGAGCTGGAACTGTCGGCACTGCGCGAACGCTTCGCGCGCAACGAGGGCATCGTCGCCCTGGCCACGCATGCAGCCTCGGTGGCGCACGAACTGAACACGCCGCTGGCGACGATGACCCTGCTCGCCGACGACGTGGCCGAACGCAGCGAAGAACCGGAAGTGCGCGAGGACATGGAAACCCTGCGCGAACTGCTGGTGCAGTGCCGGGAGCGCGTGCTGGCCCTGGCCGCGCCGGCCTCCAATGACGGCCCCGGGCGCGCCCACTCCACGGCCCAGCAGGTGCTGGAGCAATGGCGGCTGGTGCGCCCGACCATCGACCTGCATCGCAACGACGACGCACCGCTGCGCCTGCCGCTGGACCCGGGCGTCGGCCACCTGCTGATGGTGCTGCTGAACAACGCGGCCGATGCCGGCGAGCAGGCCGGCCGACCGCGCGTCGATCTCAGCCTGCGCATCGAAGGCGACGACCTGATCGGCGAAGTGCGCGACTACGGCCATGGCTTCAACGCCCGCGCCGCCGTGCTGCCGGGCAAGCTGTTCGGCAGCAGCAAGAGTGAAGGCATGGGCGTCGGTCTTGCCCTGTCCCATGCCACCATCGAACGCCTGGACGGCGAGATGTGGATGCGCCCGGCCCAAGGGGCCGGTAGCCGCGTCGGCTTCCGCCTGCCGTTGGCCCCCCGCGAGGAATGACCATGACTGCTTCCACCCTTGGCCTGCTGGTCGACGACGACGAACTCTACCTGCGCACCCTGCAGCGCAGCCTGGCCCGCAAAGGGCTGGAGACGCAGACCGCACAGGATGCCGCCAGCGCGCTGGCACTGGCCCGCCAGCATCCGCCGGCGTTCGCGCTGATCGATCTGAAGCTGGGCAGCGATTCCGGCCTGGCCCTGATACAGCCGTTGCGCGCGCTGCGCGCGGATATGCGGATCCTGCTGGTGACCGGCTATGCCAGCATCGCCACCGCAGTGGAGGCGATCAAGCTGGGCGCCGACGACTACCTGCCGAAACCATCGACGGTGCCGATGATCCTGCGTGCGCTGGGCGAGGAAGACGATGGCCCGGCCGATGACGGCGAGATGGAAGTGCCCGATGCGATGACCCCGATCAGCCGCCTGCAGTGGGAACACATCCAGCAGGCGATGCATGAAACCGGCGGCAATGTGTCGGCGGCCGCGCGGCTGCTCGGCATGCACCGGCGTTCGCTGCAGCGCAAGCTGGCCAAGCGGCCGAGCCCGGAACGCGATCCGAGCCGGTGATGCGTCGTCGTATTCGCCGGGCATGGCCCGGCGCTACCGGCATGACGAAGGGTAGCGCCGGGCCATGCCCGGCGGCATTCCCCGCCCGCGTCAGCCCTTCAGCTGCGCCAGCAGCTCACGGGTCAGCGGATCATTGATCTGGACATCCTCGCCCTGCCTGGCCTCGGCGTCCACTTCTGCAACCCATTGATCCACCCCACCACGCATCAGATCAGCCCGACTGGGCAGGACGTCGCGCGCAGGGCTATACAGATCGAGCAGCAGCCGGTTGCGGGCCTCGACTGTCATGTCCGCGCCGCCAGACCGCTCGACGATGATGTCAGCGCGCGCCAGGCCCTGCTCATCCACGCACCGCTCGCCATGACGCAGCAGAACCAGCGCCGGCACATCTGCGCCCTCCTGCACGGCTGCCTGCAGCCGGTCGTGTCCGTCCAGCACCACGTGTGCCTGCAGGCCACTGACCCACATCAGCAGCACCGGTGGCAGTGATCCTGCCCGGGCCTGCCTGGCCCAGGCCTTGACCCGCCCAGCCGTGGCCAGAGACGGTGCCCGCAGCAGGACGGGAGGCAGGCATTCGCCGTGCGTCACGCTCGACCAGTCCAAGATATCCACCGCCGGTCGGGCCAGCGCATCTGACGCGAGCGTGAGCGGCATCCGCGCACGCTCCAGGCCATGCAGCGTCGGCTGCAGCAGCCATTCGCCCTGGGCCAGCGGAGATCGATCCGAACGGGTAAGGGCCTGTGCGAAATGACGTGCCCACGCTGCGGCAGTCCGCACCGGATCATCCGAATGCAACGCCCGCACCTCGGCAGCCGTGATCGGTGGAATGGTCGCCGGCGAGGCCCGGGAGGCGCTGCGAAGCAGGTCCACACCGAAATAGTCGGGCTCCACCCTCGCCCACAACATGGGGCGTTCCTCGGTACCCACCCGTATCCGGTCCGGCGGGCAGACCGAAACCAGAAGCGCAGGGCGCACGGGGGCCTGCACGGTCAGGTGCAGACCCGCCCACACCCCGGGCTGCCTTCGTCGAACGAGGTCGCGCCAGTGCATCGACGCACGCATCCGGCGCGCCGCGCTCAGCCCTTCAGCTGAGCCAGCAGCTCACGGGTCAGCGGATCATTGATCTGGACATCCTCGCCCTGCAGGGCCGGCAGCAGGCCACTGGCCAGCTGCTTGCCCAGTTCGACACCGAACTGGTCGAAAGCGTTGATGTTCCAGATCACCGACTGCACGTACACCGCGTGCTCGTACATCGCGATCAAGGCGCCCAGCGCCTGCGGGGTGAGCGCGTCGAGCAGGATCATCGTGCTCGGGCGGCCGCCCGGGTAATCGCGGTGCGGATCGTCGCTGCCCTGGCCGTTGGCCAGTGCTTCGGTCTGCGCCAGCAGGTTGGCCATCAGCGCCTGGTGGTTGACCGTATACGGATCATCGTTGTGCACGCAGCCGATGAAATCGGCCGGGATGATGCTGGTGCCCTGGTGCAGCGCCTGGAAGAAGCTGTGCTGCACATCGGTGCCCGCACCGCCCCACCACACCGGCACGGTGTCGGTGGTGACCGGCTGGCCATCGCGCTGCACGCGCTTGCCCAGGCTTTCCATCACCAGCTGCTGCAGATAGGCCGGCAGCAGCGCCAGGCGCTGGTCGTAGGTCATCACCGCATGCGTGGCGTGGCCCAGCAGATTGCGGTTCCAGATGTCGGTCAGGCCGTGCAGCACCGGCAGGTTGCGCTCCAACGGCGCGTCCAGTGCATGCGCATCCATCTGCGCGGCACCTTCCAGCAGCTGCTCGAAGCGCTCGAAGCCGATGGCCAGTGCGATCGGGAAACCGACGGCCGACCACAGCGAATAGCGGCCGCCCACCCAGTCCCACATCGGCAGCACACGATCGGCGGCAATGGCGAAGGCCTTGGCGGCGCGTTCCGGATTGGCGCTGACCGCGTACAGACGGTCGCTGCCGCCCAGCCAGTCATGCAGGATCTGGCCGTTGAGCAGGGTTTCCTGGGTACCAAAGGTCTTGGAAATGAGGATGCCGGCGGTCTTCGCCGGATCCAGCGTGGCCAGCGTGCGCTGCATGGCGGCGCCGTCCACGTTCGACACGAAATGCACGCGCAGGCGTGCGCCTGTGACCGGTCGCAGCGCATCGGCGACCAGTCGCGGGCCGAGATCGGAACCGCCAATGCCGACGCTGACCACATCGGTCACGCCGCTGTCTTCCAGCGCGCGCACCAGCACGCCCATGCGCTGGCGGATGCCGCGCGCGGTGGCATAGGCCTCGGCCGCCACCGGCGCATCGACTACATCACCGCGCAACGCGGTATGCAGCGCAGCGCGGCCTTCGGTCAGGTTGACCTGCTCGCCACGGAACAGGCGCGTGATGGCGCCGCCGACATCACGTTCGGCAGCCAGCGCCAACAGCGCCTGCAACGCTGCGGCATCGTATTTCTGCCGGGCGAAGTTGACATACAACGGACCGACCCGCAGCGCCAGGTCCTGTACACGGCCGGGTTCGGCGGCGAGCAGGCCGGGAATGCTTGCGCCCTTCAGGCGCTGGGCGTGGGAATGCAGCGAGTCGAATCCGTTGTTCGTTGTCATGCGGCCTGGGTCGGGATCGTGTCGTTGGTGTGGGAAATCTGGTTGTTGCCATCCACGTACACCAGCTTCGGCTTGAAGCTGTCGGCTTCCTGCTCGGTCATGCTGGCGAAGGCGGCAATGATGATGATGTCACCGACCTGCACGTGGCGCGCGGCGCCACCATTGAGCGAGACGACGCCGCTGCCGGCTTCGGCGCGGATCGCATAGGTCGAGAAGCGCGCACCGTTGGTCACGTCCCAGATGTGCACCTGCTCGAACTCACGGATGCCGGTGGCAGCCAGCAGGTTGTCATCGATGGCGATGGAGCCTTCGTAGTTCAGCTCGGAATGGGTGACGGTGGCGCGGTGGATCTTGGTCTTGAGCAGGGACAGGTGCATGGGGGCGCTGCAACGGCAAAGGAAAGAGCGGATTCTAGCACCCACGCGGCAACCGTCAGGTAGCGGCCGCAGGATGCTGAAGACCGTTCAGCCGGTGCGCTGCTGCGCGCCCGGCGATGGCGCCGCGGCACCGGCCAGCACGGCCCGGAACACGGCATGGAACGCCAGTCCGGCCATCAGGCCGAATCCGGCCGCCACCAGTACCGAGAAGGCATAGCTGGCCCAGTCGAAGTTGCCCGCAGAGGACAGCGGGCTCATCAGAGCGCCGCCAGAGCCGTCGGGCCAGGCACAGGTGGCCATGGCCAGCGCGCCCAGCTCTGCCCCGACCAGCGCGAACCAGACCCAGCGCAGGCGGCCGGAAGACAGCAGGATCAGGCCCATCGGCAGCAGCACCGCCACGGCGTGGGCGAAGGCCAGCACGAACATCAATGCGGCCGCCAGCGCGGCCGTGGCCACTTCCTGGCCGAGACTGAGACCGGCAATCAGGCCACCGATCACCAGCGAAGGCAGCAGCGCGGCGGCGAACACCGCCAGGATCGCCGCCACGGCGCGGCGGCCGGGGCTGGCTGGAAACGAGGTCATATCGGCAGGTCATCCTTGTCCGGCGAACACGGGCGCCCGCTGCGGGCGCCCTGCACAACCGCGCGGGGCGGTTCAGAACTCCAGGTTGTCGATCAACCGGGTGGTGCCCAGGCGCGCGGCGATCAGGGCCACGCGGCCGCCGCCATCGAAACTCGGCTCGGCCAGCTCCGGAGTGCGCAGTACCGCGTAATCCACCTGGAAGCCCGCTGCCTGCAGCGCAGCGACGGCGTCGGCCTCGATGCGTTCACGCGCGTGCCCGGCCACATAGCCTTCGCGCATGCCCAGCAGGGTGCGGTGAAGGGTGGTCGCCAAGGGGCGCTGCTCGGCGCTGAGGTATTGGTTGCGCGAGCTCTTGGCCAGGCCATCCTCATCGCGCACGATCTCGGCACCGACGATCTGGATCGGGAACGACAGCTCGGCCACCATCTGCTTGATGACCGCCAGCTGCTGGTAGTCCTTGCGGCCGAACACGGCCACATCCGGCTGTACCTGCAGGAACAGCCGCGCCACCACCGTGCACACGCCATCGAAATGGCCCGGGCGGCTGGCGCCTTCCAGCACCTCGCTGACGCCAGGCGCATGCATCTGCGTGGTCTTGTCCACGCCCAGCGGGTACATCGCTTCGACGCTGGGCAGCCACACCGCATCGCAGCCCACCTGCTCCAGCCCGGCCACATCGGCTTCGGGGGTGCGCGGATAGCGACTGAAATCCTCGTTCGGCCCGAACTGTGTCGGGTTGACGAAGATGCTGGCCACCACCTTGTCGGCGTACTGCTTTGCCAGGGTGACCAGCGCGTGGTGCCCGCCATGCAGGTTGCCCATGGTCGGCACCAGCGCCACGCGCAGGCCCTCGCCCTTCCACTGCGCGATCTGCGCGCGCAGCGCACCGAGTTCGTTGAAGGTCTGGATCATTGGGCGTACGCGTGTTCTTCGTCGGGGAAGCTGCCATCGCGCACGGCATCGGCGTAGGCACGGGTGGCGCCGGCCACCGAACCGCCTTCAGCCAGGAAGTCCTTGACGAACTTCGGGCGACGGTGGCCGCTGTCCAGGCCGAGGAAATCGTGCAGCACCAGCACCTGGCCGTCGCACTGCGGACCGGCACCGATACCGATGGTCGGCACCGGCACCGCGGCGGTGACGGCGGCGGCAACCGGGGTCGGTACGCATTCGAGCACCATGATGCTGGCACCGGCTTCAGCCACGGCCTTGGCATCGTCCACCAGCTGGCGCGCGGCATCGCCACGGCCCTGGATCTTGAAGCCACCCAGGCGCAGCACCGACTGCGGGGTCAGGCCCAGGTGCGAACACACCGGGATCTCGCGCTCGACCAGGTAGCGGATGATGTCGACCTTGAAGCCGGCGCCTTCGATCTTGACCATCTCCGCACCCGCCTGCAGCAGCTGCAGCGAAGCATCCAGCGCGCGTTCCGGGGTGGCATCGGCGCCGAACGGCAGGTCGGCGATCAGCAGCGCACGCTGCAGCACGCGGGCGACTGCGCGCGTGTGATAGACCATGTCGGCGACGGTCACCGGCAGGGTCGAATCGTGCCCCTGCACGACCATGCCCAGCGAATCGCCGATCAGGATCAGGTCGACGCCATTGGCATCGAAGGTGCGGGCAAAGCCTGCGTCGTAGGCGGTCAACATGACCAGCTTCTGGCCATTGCGCTTGGCCTCGGCCAGGGCGGGAACGGTCCAGGGCTTGCTGTCTGCGTGGGTGCTCATGTGCTGATAACCGGGGGAGATAACCCGGGCATTATCACCCTAACGGCGCGATCCCGCAGGCATCCACCCGCATCACTGCATCCCGTACGCGACCGTGGCCGGGAATGGCCAGATCGGCGGCGATTTCGGCCAATGGCACCAACACGAACGCACGCTCGTGCAGGTAGGGATGCGGCACCTTCAGCTCGGGCAGGTCCAGCACCAGCTCGCCGAACAGCAGCAGGTCCAGATCCAGCGCACGCGGCCCCCAGTGCACGGCGGGATCACGTACGCGGCCGAAGCGCTGCTCCAGCGCGAGCATGGCCTGCAGCAGCTCTACGGCGGGCAGATCGGTGTCGACCGAGGCCACTGCGTTGACGAACGGTGGCTGGTCCTCGTTGCCCCATGCCGGCGTCGCGTACAACCGCGAGGCCTGCGTCAGCCGGGTTCCGGGCAGCTCGTCCAGCGCGGCAATGGCCGCGCGGACGGTGTTGGCTGCGTCGCCAAGATTGGCGCCCAGCCCGATCCAGGCACCGGTCATGGATTACTCGGCAGCACCGGCAGCTGCGCCATCGGGACGACGACGGCGACGACGACGCTTGCGCGGCGCTCCACCCTCCTCATCGCCGGCATCGCTGTGCAGGGAATCCAGCGACGAATCCAGCTCATGCCCGGACTGCGCCTGCGCTTCGCGCCAGAACGCGACGTCGGCTTCGTGCTCTGCCGATGCCACCTGGCGCAGGGCCAGGAAATCGAAGGCGGCACGGAAACGGGGGTGGCTGAGCGTGCGCATCACGCGCTTGCGCTGGCGCGAACTGAAGCGCGCCTGCAGCAGCCAGATCTCCTGCATCGGCAGCGAGAAACGGCGCGGCAATGCAATGGTGCTCAGCTGCTGCACGGTGACACGGTCGGCGGCACGACGCTGTGCCTCTTCCGGTGCGACGCCCTGCTTGAGCAGCGTTGCCTGTGCGCGGCAGTAAGCCGGCCACAGCAACAGCGCGAACAGGAACGCCGGCGACACGGGCTCGTCATTGGCCACGCGTGCATCGGTGTTGGCCAGGCCCTCGACCAGCATGCGACGCAGCGCGCCGGTGCGGTTCGACTTCAGCGCCTTGGCGCTTTCCGGGAACAGCACGTCGAACAGGCCGTAGCGTTCCAGTCCTTCGAAGCTGGCAACGCCATGCCCGGACAGGAACAGCTTCAGGACTTCCTCGAACAGGCGCGCCGGTGCGGCCTCGTTGAGCAGGCCGGCCAGCTGCGGGATTGGTGCGGCAGTGCCCTCTTCGATCTGGAAGCCGAGCTTGGCCGCCAGGCGGACCGCACGCAGCATGCGCACCGGGTCTTCCTGGTAACGCTGCACCGGGTCGCCGATGAGCTTCATCAGGCGTGCCTGCACGTCTTCGAAGCCGCCGGTGTAGTCACGCACCGAGAAGTCCTCGATGGCGTAATACAGGGCATTGCAGGTGAAGTCGCGGCGGATGGCGTCGTCTTCGATGCTGCCGTACACGTTGTCGCGCACGAGCATGCCGTTTTCCATCTCGCGGTCGCCGCTGCCGTCATCGATGTTGGCACGGAAGGTGGCGACTTCGATGATCTCGCGGCCGAACACAACATGGGCCAGGCGGAAACGGCGGCCGATCAGGCGGCAGTTGCGGAACAACTGCTTGACCTGTTCGGGCGTGGCATCGGTGGCCACGTCGAAATCCTTGGGTTGGCCATTGACCAGCAGATCGCGCACCGCGCCGCCGACAAGGTAGGCGCCGAAGCCGGCATCGCGCAGTCGATAAAGCACGCGCAAAGCGTTCGGGCTGATGTCCTTGCGGGAGATCGTGTGCTGGTCGCGCGGGATGACGCGCAGGCTGAACGGTGATGTAGCAGAGGAAATGATGTTGGCGCTTCCGGTTGAAGTTTCGGGATTGCCCAATGGCATCGAGGTGCATATACTAGCGCTCCTGCACCGGCAGCGACACACTGCTCCCTTCGTCTAGTGGTTAGGACGTGGCCCTCTCAAGGCTAAAACAGGGGTTCGAGTCCCCTAGGGAGCACCAGTCGCCGCAGCAGGAACCGAAAAAGCCCGCCTTGTGCGGGCTTTTCTGTATTCCGGAATCGTGTCGCCGACGGGACTGGTCGCTTGAGCGCCTCCTTGTTCCTGCGAGGGAGGGAGCGGGCCACCCTGTCCTGGACACGCAAAAGCCCATCCATGGTGCTCGATGGCGCCATCCATGGCGCCAACGGTCCAGGACAGGGTGGCCCGCCCCCTCCTGACAATTCCCGCGCCGGCGGCAAGATCAAGAACAGCCTCGCTCCTCCGCAGCAGATCAGCCCGGACGCGCTTGCGTGTGTCCGCCACCCGCGATCTGTCGAGAGGCGGCAGGCCAGCCGCTCCAGGACCGTTGGCGCCATGGATGGCGCCATCGAGCCCCCATGGATGGGTATACGGCGTGTCCTGGAGCGGCTGGCCTGCCGCCTCCCCTCGGAACAGGGAGGCGCTGAAACTCAGGCCAAGCCATCAGCCTTCCATCTGCTCCAGCTCTTTGCCCTTGGTCTCGCGCACGTAGCGGACGACGAAGATGATCGAGAGGATCGCGGCCACGGTGTAGATGCCGTACGCACCGGCCAGGCCGATGCCGGCCAGCAGCATCGGGAAGGTCACGGTGATCGCGAAATTCGAGGTCCACTGCGCCGCACCGGCCACGGCCAACGCCGGGCCGCGGATCTGGTTCGGGAACATCTCGCCCAGCATCACCCACATCACCGGGCCCCACGACATGTTGAAGAACACCACATAGACGTTGGCCGCTACCAGCGCCAACCGGCCCATGCCGTCGGACAGCTGCAGGCGCCCCTCGGCCAGGCTGCCGCTGGCGAAGGCCACCACCATCAGCACCAGGGCCACCGACATGCCGACCGAACCGACCCACAGCAGCGGCTTGCGGCCGATGCGATCGATCAGCACCACCGTCAGCAGGCAGGCGCCGATGCTCAGCGCACCGGACAGGACGTTGATCAGCAGCGCATCGCTTTCCGAGAAACCCACCGCCTGCCACAGCACCGCGCCGTAATAGAACACCACATTGATGCCGACCAGCTGCTGGAACATCGCCAGGCCGATGCCGACCCAGACGATGGGGCGCAGCTTGCCGGTGGCCTTGTTGACCAGGTCGCCGAATCGCGGCTTGTGCTGGTCCTGGGCCAGGCTGGCTTCGATCTCGGCCTGCTTGTTCACCGCGGCACGTTCGCCGTACAACCGGCCAAGCACCGCCCTCGCCTGCGCCTGCCGGCCCTTCATCACCAGGAAGCGCGGGCTTTCCGGGATCACCAGCAACAACAGCAGGAACAGCAGCGACGGCAGTGCCTGCATCCAGAACATCCAGCGCCAGGCTTCCTGCCCCAGCCAGAGCGGCTCGGTCGACGCACCCGCCGCCCGGGCCAGCAGATAGTTGCTGAGGAACGCTGCGAACAGGCCGCAGATGATCGCCATCTGCTGCACGGTCGCCAGCCGGCCGCGATAGCGCGCAGAGGCGACTTCGGCGATGTAGGCCGGCGACATCACGCTGGCCGCACCGACAGCGAACCCGCCGAGCACGCGTGCGCAGACGAACAACCAGGAGGCATGTGCAGCGCCGGCGCCCAGCGCCGACACCAGGAACATCACGGCCGCCACGATCAGCACGCCGCGACGTCCCAGCCGATCGCCAAGCCAACCGGCCACGAACGCGCCGATCGCGCACCCCAGCAGCATCGAGGCGACCTCGAAGCCGAGCGCGGCCTCGCTGGAGTTGAAGGCCTGGCGCAGGCCATCGACGGTGCCATTGATGACGCCACTATCGAAGCCGAACAGGAACCCGCCGAGGGTGGCGGCGCAACTGATCAGGACGATGAAGGCAGTGTTCTCACCGCCGTTGGAGGCGGCACCGGGCTGGACTGGCGACATGAAGGATCCTGCAAGGAAGGGGGCCGACCGAAGCGGGCCGGCGGCCCTGGCAGCGTCGCACAGGGCGGGCACGCCGCCAAATGGGCCTCCGGGCCGCCCATCCGCCCCACTTTCACACGGCAACCGACACCGGGGGCCAACCTGTTCTAGAATTGGCAGGTTCAGAAAGCGATTCGCCCTCTACCCATGCCATTTGTCGTCACCGAAAACTGCATCAAGTGCAAACACACCGATTGCGTGGAAGTGTGTCCCGTGGATTGCTTCCACGAAGGCCCGAACTTCCTGGTGATCGACCCGGACGAGTGCATTGACTGCACCCTCTGCGAACCCGAGTGCCCGGTCAACGCGATCTTCCCGGAAGACGATGTTCCCGCCGGCCAGGAAGGTTTCGTCGCCCTCAATGCAGAACTGGCGAAGGAATGGCCGGTGCTGACCGTGCGCAAGGACCCGCCGGCCGACGCCGGTGAGTGGGATGGCAAGCCGGACAAGCTGAAGCTGCTGGAGCGCTGAGGCGCAGGCACCATGGCCGTGGTAGCTGCCAACCTTGGTTGGCGCAAAGGCGCCGACCAAGGTCGGTCCCTACCACGACGGGTACCAACCAGCAGGCAATGAAAAGGGCGCCCAGGGCGCCCTTTTCCGTTCTGGCCCTGACCCTGGTAGCTGCCAACCTTGCTTGGCACAAAGGCGCCGACCAGGGCCGGCCTCTACCACGGCAGGTGCGAACCCGCAGGCAATGAAAAGGGCGCCCAGGGCGCCCTTTCCTGTTCTGGCCCTGGTAGCTGCCAACCTTGGTTGGCACAAAAGCGCCGACCAAGGTCGGCCTCTACCACGGCAGGTGCGAACCCGCAGGCAATGAAAAGGGCGCCCAGGGCGCCCTTTTCCGTTCTGGCCCTGGCCCTGGTAGCTGCCAACCTTGGTTGGCACAAAGGCGCCGACCAGGGTCGGCCTCTACCACGGCAGGTGCGAACCCGCAGGGTCCGCACCCGCCCAACCGGCCATCACGGGGCCAGCTTGGCCTTCAGCGCGGCAATCAGCTTCACCGGGGCTTCGGCGGTGGCCGGCAGGCCACGCGGGTCGACCGCGGAGATGTAGGCACCAGCGTCGACGGCGACCACACGGACCAGGAAGTTGCTGCCTTCATAGGCCACGTCGTACGAACCCAGCAGCTGCGCGCGCGTGGCGATGGTCAGGCCTTCCACGCCTTCCAGCGCGGTACCGACCTTGGCGAAGGCTTCATCCTTGCTGCCGGCAATGGTGAAACCGGTGGCGCTGACGGCGGGGGTGGCGGCGGCCGGGGTGGCCGGCTTGGTCGCCGAGCTCAGGGTCGGTACCTGGTTGTTGCCGGCGCCTGCCGGCAGGTTCAGGTCCGGCGGCACTTCCAGCGGACGCACTTCCGGGGCCAGAGCGTAGTCGCCCTTGACGCCACGCTTGAAGCAACCGGTGGTGCCGGCTGCGGTGGCCACGGCAAGGAGCGCGAAGGACAGCACGCGGACGGCGGAAACGGATTGGCGCATGTGAATCTCCTGGATCAGACCAAGACGGAAGGTCAGTGGCTGGAAAGGGCTTCGAGGGCGGCGATATCGCCGGCGAGATGGTCGGCGGCAGGCGCGTGTGCGGCCGAAAGCGGCAGCAGCGGCAGGCGCAGATCGTGACCGATGCCGATCCGACGCAACAGCGCCTTGACCGGAATCGGGTTGGATTCGACACCGCAGAAGTCATGGAACGGCTGCAGGCGAGCGTCCCAGGATTCAACGGCTTCGTGGTCGCGGGCAGCGGCCAGGTCGCACATCCGGCGATAGGCGCCGGGCAGCACGTTGGAACCGACCGAGATCAGACCGTCCATGCCGGCCTGGATCGAACGTGCGGCCGTGCCGTCATCGCCGGTCAGCACAGCAAAGGTCGGGCTGCGCAGGTCCAGCAGTGCCCGCACGCGGCCGGTGTCGCCCACCGCTTCCTTGATGCCGACGATGTTCGGATGGCTGGCGAGCTCGGCCACGGTCTCCGGCAGCATGTCGCAGCCGGTGCGGCCGGGCACGTTGTACAGCACCACCGGCACTCCGGCCTGGTCGGCGACCGCGCGGTAATGCGCGATCAGGCCAGCCTGGGTCGGCCGCACGTACGGCGGGGTGACCACCAGCGCGTGGGTGGCGCCAAGCGCGGCAGCACGGCGGGTCTGTTCGATGGTCTTGGCGGTGCCGGACAGGCCGGTACCGGCCAGGACCGGAACGCGGCCGGCGATGCGTTCGACCGCGCTGGCCAGCAGCTGGTCGTACTCCGCATCGGACAGGGTGGCTGCCTCGCCGGTGGAGCCGGCAACGACAACGCCTTGGACGCCGCCCTCCAGCTGCAGGTGCAGCAGGCGCTGCCAACCGTCGGGGTCGAGTGCGCCGTCGGCCCGGAAGGGGGTCGCCAGCGCGGTGATGAGGCCGGAAAGGGACAAGGACGTGTTGCTCTTGGCTGGGGAGGGAAAACGTCCGCCACGGAAGGGCGCGGGCGTTCTGAATGTTACTTGCGGCGCGAAAGCACGGGCAAGTATGCTGGACACCGGTGGATCCCCGCCTCTGGCGGGCATTCAGACTAACGCATGCATTACCCGGAATCGCCTTGACCGACACCACCCCGCGCCCAGCGCCGAGCGAAAACCACCTCCTGATCAACGCCTATACGACGCATCCGGAGTCCCCCCTGTTGTCCGTCACCCGCCGCATCGCCGACAGC
Organism: Stenotrophomonas sp. MYb57; assembly: GCF_002966815.1. Classification (NCBI taxonomy): domain Bacteria; kingdom Pseudomonadati; phylum Pseudomonadota; class Gammaproteobacteria; order Lysobacterales; family Lysobacteraceae; genus Stenotrophomonas; species Stenotrophomonas sp. MYb57. Next base: position 1,850,874 of record NZ_CP023271.1, on the reverse strand, counting down.
GGGTGCAATCTGGTGGATGCACGCCTGGCCACCGTGGGCCGCGATGTCTCGGTGACCGCGCTGGCCACCGGCTCCTGGGATTCGGTCGCCAAGCTGGAAGCGATGCTGACCCGGCTCGAGCGCGAGGAAGGCCTGAAGCTGGTGTGGTATCGCACCGAAGCCAAGCAGGCGCAGTCCAACCTGCTGCCGTACATCGTCGAGGTGATCGCCGCCGACAAGCCGGGCATCCTGTTCCAGCTGGCCGATTTCTTCGACCGCCAGGGCATCACCATCGAGACCCTGCAGAGCACGCGCTACCGCGCCATGCAGACCGGTGCGGAAATGTTCAGCGCACAGGTCACCATCGGCGTACCGGCCAACATGCATATCGCCGCCCTGCGCGATGATTTCCTCGAGTTCTGCGACCACTTGAACCTGGACGCGATCATGGACCCGATGAAGTTCTGATTGAAACCCTGATTCTTCGCGCGCTCCTCACGGGCGCGTGGCGTTTCATGCAATTGTCGTAGAAAGAACCCAGGCTCGACAGAAGGACCTCATGAACAACGGCGATACCCTGGACAGCACCACCCTTTCCCTGCCGCTGGCGCTGTCCGGCGGCGCCCAGGCCACCCTCGGCGATTACGCCGGCCAGTGGCTGGTGCTGTACTTCTACCCCAAGGACAGCACCCCGGGCTGCACCACCGAGGGCATCGACTTCAACGCACTGCTGCCCGACTTCCAGAAGGCGGGCGCGGTCGTGCTTGGCGTCTCCCGCGACTCGGTGAAATCCCACGACAACTTCTGTGCCAAGCAGGGCTTCGCGTTCCCGCTGGTCAGTGATGCCGACGAAGCGCTGTGCAGCGCCTTCGACGTGATCAAGATGAAGAACATGTACGGCAAGCAGGTACGTGGCATCGAGCGCAGCACCTTCCTGATTTCCCCCGACAGCCGCATCGTGCAGTCATGGCGCAAGGTCAAGGTCGCCGGCCATGCCGACGCCGTCCTCGCCGAACTGAAGGCCAATCAGTCCAAGTGAGTCCCATCGCCCACTTTGTCCGCCACCACCCTGCCCTGCAGCAGGCCGTGGTGGTTTTTCCCTGTCCGTAACCAGGAACCGATGATGACCCGAGGCAAGCGCATCTACGTGCTGGATACCAACGTGCTGATGCACGATCCCACCGCGCTGTTCAAATTCGAGGAGCACGATGTCTACCTGCCCATGCAGGTGATCGAGGAGCTGGACAACGGCAAGAAGGGCACGACCGAAGCGAGCCGCAATGCCCGCCAGGTCAGCCGCTTCCTCAACGAACTGGTGCAGGCTTCGGGCCTGGACAACCTGGCCGAGGGCATTCCGCTGCAGCGGCCGCAGGGCCTGCAGCTGCGCGGCAAGCAGAGCGTGGGCCTGCTGCGCTTCCAGACCAGCCATTTCGACGCGGGCAAGAGCTTTGGCAAGGTCATCCCGGACAACGCCATCCTCGGCGCGATCCTGGCGCTGAAGGAAGAAACACCGGAGATCCCGGTGGTGTTCGTCTCCAAGGACATCAACCTGCGCATCAAGGCGGCCATCGCCGGCATCGTCTCGGAAGACTACGAGAACGACCGCGCGCTGGACGATTTCAGCCTGCTCTACACCGGCGCCACCGAGCTGCCGGAAGACTTCTGGAAGCGCCACGGCGAGGATCTGCGCAGCTGGAGCGACAAGGGCCGCACGCACTACGAAATCCTCGCCCAGGACGGCGAAGAGTGGTACCCGAACCAGTACGTGTACCTGCCGGGCGAAGACGAAGTCGAGCTGCGCGTCAGCAGGATCGTCGGCGATGGCAAGGTGGTGTTGTCGCTGGTCGATGACTTCCGCCACGGCAGCCATGCCGTGTGGGGCATCAGCGCGCGCAACCGCGAGCAGAACTTCGCACTCAACGCACTGATGGATCCGGAGATCGACTTCGTCACCCTGCTCGGTACCGCCGGCACCGGCAAGACCCTGCTGGCACTGGCCGCCGGCCTGGCGCAGACGATGGACCAGCAGCGCTACCGCGAGATCATCATGACCCGCGCCACGGTCAGCGTCGGCGAGGACATCGGCTTCCTGCCCGGTACCGAGGAAGAGAAGATGACGCCGTGGATGGGCGCGCTGACCGACAACCTGGAAGTGCTGACGCACAACCAGGAAGGCGGCACCTGGGGCCGCCAGGCCACCAACGACCTGCTCGCCAGCCGCATCAAGATCCGCTCGATGAACTTCATGCGCGGCCGTACGTTCCTGTCGCGTTACCTGATCCTGGACGAGGCGCAGAACCTGACCCCCAAGCAGATGAAGACGCTGATCACCCGTGCCGGTCCCGGAACCAAGATCGTCTGCCTGGGCAACGTCGAACAGATCGACACCCCGTACCTGACCGAAACCACGTCGGGCCTGACGTACGCCGTGGACCGCTTCAAGAACTGGCCGCACAGCGCGCACATCACGCTGCGTCGCGGTGAACGCTCGCGGCTGGCCGATTACGCCTCGGAGGTGTTGTGAACCGCTGCACCCGTCTGCTGCTGCCATCGCTGGCGGTCGCCATTGCCACGCTGCTCGGTGCCTGCGCGACCACGCAGGGACCGGCCAGCGTGCCGACCACAGAACGCAGTGGCCAGTCCTGGGTGGTCACCCGCCCGATCATCGCCGCGCAGGTGCTCGACACCTGCTCGCGCCCCAGCCCCGGCCGCGAGGCCGGGCGGGTCAGCGGCTACTGGGCACCGAGCCGGCAGCAGGTGGACCAGCTGGAAGCGAAGCTGGCATCGCTGGAAGCCCAGGTGCCGCACGTGCTGGATTTCGATCGCCAGTACGTCGGCATCGAGCTGGACGGAAAGCAGGTGATCTACATCAACGCGTTCCATCTGCCTGAAAACAACAGCCTCCGGCCCGCCCGCGAAGCGGTGCGGGTCTGCGATGGCGGCGCGCAGTTCTGGGGCGCGGTCTTCGACCCGGCCAGCGGGACCTTCAGCGAGCTGCAGTTCAACGGCGGCTTCGGCGGGCCCTGAGGGGCCTGCCATGGGAATCCGCCTGCCCACCTGGGTCTGGATCGGCGCGGTCGCCCTGTCGTGCGTGGCCGGCATGGTCAATGTGGTTGGCTTCCTCGGTTTTGAACACCAGGCGGTCAGCCACATGACCGGCAGCACCAGCCAGCTTGGCATGGCACTGGCGCAAGGTGACTGGCGCGCGGTCGGCCATTTGTGGGGGCTGCTGATCGCGTTTTCGCTGGGCGCGATGGTCAGCGGACTGCTGATCCAGGACAGCGCACTGCAGCTCGGCCGGCGCTACGGCGTGGCGCTGGCATTGGAATCGCTGTTGCTGCTGGCGGCCATTCCGCTGTTCAAGCAGCATCAGATATGGGGCGCATTGGCGGCCGCGATGGCCTGCGGACTGCAGAATGCGATGGCCACCACCTTCAGTGGTGCCGTCGTACGCACCACTCATCTCAGCGGCATGTTCACCGATCTCGGCATCGGCCTCGGCCACCTGCTGCGCGGACTGCCGCTGCAGGTACGACGCCTGACCCTGAGCGGCCTGATCATCAGCGGCTTCCTTGCTGGCGGCGTGATCGGCGCCTGGCTGTTCGTGCGCTGGCAATACGACGCCCTGCTGGCCCCTGCCCTGCTGACCGGCCTGACCGGGCTGGGCTATGTGTCCTACCAGCAGTGGGCGCGCTGGCGGCGTTGAGCATGGCGTCATCCACGCATTGCGTGGATCTACGTTGTCCATCCGATCTTTTCCGCGATATCCACGCATGGCGTGGATCTACTGCGCAGGAAGCCGTCAGATGCGGGGCGGTGTGGGGATGCAGGACCGTTGGCGCCATGGATGGCGCCATCGAGCCCCCACGGACGGGTCTACGGCGTGTCCTGCAGGCCCACACCGCCCCGCATCCCTCCACATGCCGCCGTTGCTCCAGGTGTTGCTGTTGCTTGTGCCGGTGCCGGGCGCAGCCCGGCCGGCACTACCCCCTGGCAAGGCAGCACGGCACAATCGCTGCATGAGCCCGACCACCCCTGTTTCCGCCCTGACCATCGCTGGCTCCGACTCCGGCGGCGGCGCCGGCATCCAGGCCGACCTGAAGGCCTTCGCCGCGCATCGCGTGCATGGGCTGTCGGTGATTGCCGCACTGACCGCGCAGAACACCCGCGGCGTCCGCGCCGTGCACGTGCCACCGATCGACTTCCTGCGCGCGCAGATCGAAGCCTGCTTCGACGACTTCGACATCCACGCGGTGAAGCTGGGCATGCTGGCCAACGCCGAGGTGATCCACGCGGTGGCCGATGCACTGGAACGCCATCGACCACCGCACGTGGTGCTCGACCCGGTGATGGTGGCCACCAGCGGTGCGCGCCTGCTGGAGGACAGCGCGCTGCAGGCAATGCGTCAACGGCTGCTGCCACTGGCCACCCTGGTCACCCCCAATGCACCCGAAGCGGAGCTGCTGGTCGGCCGCAGCATCGCCAATGGCAACGATGCAGAGCGGGCCGCCGCCTCGCTCCTTGATCTGGGCGCCGGTGCAGTGCTGTTGAAGGGGGGGCACCTGCACGAAGGCAACCGCGTGGTCGACCGCTACTTCGACGGCGTCAGCAGCGAAGAATTCATCCATGCCCGCCTGCCACTGGATGCGCATGGCACCGGCTGCACGCTGGCCTCGGCCATCGCCGCGCAGCTCTGCAACGGGCTGAGCCTGGCCAATGCCTGCGAAGCCGGCATCGACTACGTAGCGCGCGGATTGCAGCAGGGCTATGCGCCCGGCCGCAGCGAGGTGCTGGTACTGGACCACTTCGGCGCGGCGCCCCACGCATGAGCGATTCGCCACGCGCGCTCACCGTGAACAGCGGCGATGGCCACCGTTTCGACGTGATCGCCTGCGTGCCCGCACAGCCGCTGGCACGGCTGTTGTGGCTGCCGGCGCTGGGCGTGGCCGCGCGCCACTACGTACCACTGGCGCAGGCACTTGCAGCCAGGGGCGTGGCGGTCTACCTGCACGAATGGCGTGGCAATGGCAGCAGTTCGCTGCGCCCGTCGCGCAGCCAGGATTGGGGCTACCGGCAGATTCTCGACCACGATCTGCCGGCCAGCCAGGCCCTGCTCGCCGATGCCGATGACGCGCAGGAGGTACTGCCATGGATCATCGGTGGCCACAGCTTGGGCGGGCAGCTGGCCTGCGTGCACGCCGGACGACGGCCACAGGCGTTCGATCGATTGTGGCTGGCCGCCAGCGGCACACCGTTCTGGCGCACGTTCCCGCCACCACGCGGTTGGCTGCTGCCACTGTTCTATCGCTTCCTGCCGTGGATCGCGCGGCGCCAGGGCGTGCTGCACGGGCGCCGGCTCGGTTTCGGCGGCACCGAAGCACGCGGACTGATCGCCGACTGGGCACGCGTAGGGCTGAGCAATCACTACGCCGCCGCAGCCATGGACGAGGACCTGGATGCGCAGATGGCGCGCGTGCACGGCAGTGCGCAGGCGGTGCTGATGGAAGACGATTGGCTGGCGCCGAGCGGATCAATGCAGGCGCTGCTGGCGAAACTGCCGAATGTCGCCTCGGAATTACGGGTGCTTTCTGCGCAGGAGCTGGGTACGCAGGCCGATCACTTCGCGTGGATGAAACACCCGGAGGCTGTCGCAGAGGCGTTTTTCATTCAGTTGGGTGAAAATTTTCACAAAAGCGTTGACGACTCGCGCCGACATCCGCATAATTCCGCTCCTGTCGCAGGGCGCCCGTAGCTCAGTTGGATAGAGTACCTGGCTACGAACCAGGCGGTCGGGAGTTCGAATCTCTCCGGGCGCACCACTCGACAGACCTTCAGCATCCGCCGCTGGAAGTGCAGTAAAATTTGATTGTGTACCGCGCGCCCGTAGCTCAGTTGGATAGAGTACCTGGCTACGAACCAGGCGGTCGGGAGTTCGAATCTCTCCGGGCGCACCACACACGATCAACACAACAAGTTTATGTAATTGGCGCCCGTAGCTCAGTTGGATAGAGTACCTGGCTACGAACCAGGCGGTCGGGAGTTCGAATCTCTCCGGGCGCACCATTACACCGAAACAGCAGGCCTCGGCCTGCTGTTTTTTTATGTGTGTTTTTTGGCAGGGCTGCGCCCTGCACCTGCAGAAGCCACTGCGCAAGCAACAGCAACAGCAACAGCAACAGCTGGCATTCCGTGGGATGGCGGGGCGGTATGGATAGGCAGGACACGCCGTAAACCCATCCATGGGGGCTCGATGGCGCCATCCATGGCGCCAACGGTCCTGCCTACCCATACCGCCCCGCCCCTGACAGATCACCGCGATCTGCAGTAGATCCACGCCATGCGTGGATGCTCTTCCTTCCTATTTCGAAATATTCGATTTCAACTCGGGGTCAGATCCGTTTTCCGCAGGAAAACGGATCTGACCCCATGCCATTCCGGCAGATCGCGAAAATCTGTCGAAGGCGGGGTGGGTCCGGTTGCGGGAGTGTCCGCGGCATGGATGCCGCGGCCAAGCCCCCATGGACGGGTTTACGGCGTCTCCCGCAACCGGACCCACCCCGCCTCCCCACAGAATGCCAGCTGTTGCTGTTGCTGTTGCTGTTGCTGTTGCTGTTGCTGTTGCTGTTGCTGTTGCTGCTGCTGCTGCTGTTGAGGTTGCCGGCCAGCGGCCGGCACTACTGCAGGTGCAGGGCGCAGCCCTGCCGAACCCTACCCCTCTGCCATCGCCTGCCACCATTGCGCCAGCAGTTCCGGCCGCCGCAGGCGCTCGCGCCACCAGCGCAGGGCCGCGCCATCTTCACCGGTGCGCCAGGCTAGCCAGAAGGTCTCTTCCGGCTTGTGCTCCTCGACCTCGCGGATCACCAGCTGGCCGCGCGCCACCGCCGCGCGCGCGCAGGGCTCGGGCAGGAAGCCGAATCCCAGCCCCTGGCACTGCAGCTTCAACTTGCTGGCCATGTCCGGCACGGTCAACGTCTCCTGGCCCATCAACAGCCCCACCGTTCGTGGCAGCAGCCGCCGCGCCGAGTCGGACACGGCGATCGCGCAATACGGCGCCAACTGCTCGCGGCCCAGCACACCCGGTACGGACGCCAGCGGATGCCCGGGCGCCACCGCAAACACAAAATCAACGCTGCCCAGCGGCTCGACCACGTAGCCCCCGCCACTGGGACCCTCACCGGGAGCCGCGACCAACAGGTCGGCGCGCCGGTCCAGCAGCGCTTCCCAGGTACCGGACAGTGCTTCGCCAAACAGGCGCAGCCGAGTGGGCGCCGCCACCTCGCGGAACGCGGCGATATCCGGCCCCAGCAGCCAGGTCGGAAACACCGAATCCACCGCCAGGGTCAATTCCGCCTCCCAGCCCGAGGCCACCCGCCGCACCCGCAGCTCGAGCTCCCGGGCCGCACGCAGCAGGTGCCTGCCCTCCTCCAGCAGCGCGCGCCCGGCCTCGGTCGGCTCTGCCCGCGGGCCGATCCGGTCGAACAGCTGCACCCCCAGATCCTCTTCCAGCTTGGCCACGGTGTAGGAAATGGTCGAAGGCACCTTGTGCAGGGCCTTGCCGGCGCCGGCAAAGGAGCCTCGGCGGTCGATCGCGTCCAGGATCTGCAGGGCATCGAGGCTGAGCTTGAGCATTCGAAATTTTCGATGATGGCTGTCAAAACTATCCGTTTTTCAAACCCAAGGTGCAAGCGGATACTTCTCTTCAACGGGGAAACACAGCGGCTACCCGCCCACCCCGCCCCATCGAAACCATCGAAACCATCGAACAAGGAGATTCCATCATGCTGCAGATCCGCAAGAGCGCTACCCGTGGCCTGGCCGAGCATGGCTGGCTGTCCTCGCGCCATACCTTCTCGTTCGCCAGCTACTACGACCCCCGCTATGTGAGCTTCGGCCCGCTGCGGGTCATCAACGAAGACAAGGTGATCGGCGGCCAGGGTTTCGGCACCCACAGCCACAGCAACATGGAGATCGTCTCCTACGTGCTGGGCGGCGCGCTGGAACACAAGGACTCGATGGGCACCGGTTCGGTGCTGCGCTACGGCGACGTGCAGCGCATGAGCGCAGGCAGCGGCGTCAGCCACAGCGAGTTCAATCATTCGGCCAGCGATCCGGTGCATTTCCTGCAGATCTGGATCTTCCCGGAGGCCGAGAACATCGCGCCGTCGTATGAGGAGACCCACTTCACGCCGGAGAGCAAGCGCGGCCAGCTGCGCCTGATCGCCTCGCCGGATGGCGCCGATGGTTCGCTGCACATCCATCAGGATGCGCGCATCTTCGCCACCATCCTCGATGGCGAGCAGAAGCTGCACCACGCCCTGGCTGCCGGCCGCGGCGCGTATGTGCAGGTGGCGCGTGGCCAGCTGCAGGTCAACGGCATCACCCTGGAAGCGGGTGACGCACTGCAGGTCAGCGACGAGGCACAGCTGACCCTGGAAAACGGCAACGACGCCGAAGTGCTGGTGTTCGACCTGAAGCTGTAACCAGCATGCCCGCGATGCCATCCGGCATCGCGGGCATGTCCTGTTGCAACGCGATCAGAACTTGTACGTCACTGCCAGCCGCACGTTGCGCGGCTCGCCCCAGGTGTAGGTGCTGTACCAGCTGAAGATCGTGTAATAGCGCTTGTCCAGCAGGTTGTTGACGTTGACCGTGGCCGACAGGCGATCGTTGAACTGGTACCGGGCCATGGCATCCAGCAGCCAGTACGGCTGGGTGCGATGAACCACCGACGTGCCACTGGCCGGGTTGGTGATGTCGCCGAACGTGGAGTCCTGCCAGCGCGCACCGCCACCGACAGTCAGGCCCTGCCAGTCGCCGCGCAGGCGGTAGCTGGTGTGCAGGCTGAACTGGTTTTCCGGCTCCAGCGTGGTCACCTTGCTGCCGGCCTGGCGGGCGATCTTGTGCGCAAAGCCACCCTGCACCTGCCAGCCCTCGGCCAACTGCCCGGACATCTCCAGTTCGTAGCCCTTGGTGCGTACGCCCATCAGTGCGCGATAGGCGTCTTCTCCGTTGGGCGTTTTGCCGCCTGTAGGCTGGGCGAAATTGTCCTGGTCGAGCTGGAACAGTGCCGCGCTGGCATTGAAGCGGCCGTCGAGGAACTCCGCCTTCAGGCCCATTTCATAGCTGCGGCCTTCCAGCGGATCCAGTGCCTTGCCCTGTTCATCGCGTTCGCTGTGCGGCTTGAAGATGGTGCTGTAGCTGGCATACACCGAATAGTGCTGGCCAAGGTCGTAGACCACGCCGGCATAAGGCACGAACACGCCGGTCTCGCGCGTCTGCGGCGAACGGTAGCTGGCCAGGCGGCTGCCGACGATCACCTTCAACGGGTCGGCCACGTCGAAGCGACCGACCACGTACAGGCCGTTCTCGCGGGTCACCTCATTGTTGCCATAACCGCGCTGCCATTCCGGTTCCGGGATGTCACCCTTCCAGCTGTTGTAGTCGGCAACGGCGGTCGGGTACCCGGGCTGCGGCGAATAGCCGGTGTTGGTCCAGCGCTTGCGCGAGGCACTGCCGCCGACCACCAGTTCATGCTGGCGACCGAACAGGCCGAAATTGCCGCTCAGATAGAAGTCGGCCGCGTTGCTGACCGTCTTGCCGACGTACTTGCCCAGCCACAACGAGACGCCTTCGCCGGTGACCGGATCGGGATTGCCACCGGCCGCACCGGCCAGTGCCGCATCGTAGCCGTTGACCTGATGGTTGAGCTGCAGCTTGGCTACCCAGTCGTTGTCGAACGTATGTTCCAGCGTGGCAAAGCCGGTGCGCACGTACTGGCGCCAACCGCTCCAGTGGGTGCCGTTGTTGAACGAGCGCGGCATGTCGTTGAAATTGCCCTGGCTGTCCAGCAGCGGAATACCGCCCCAGGTCGAGCCCTTGGGATCGCTCTCCAGCACGTCGCCACCGACTGTCAGCAGCGTGCGTTCGCCCAGATCGGCTTCCAGCACGGCATAGCCGACCTTGCTGGTGCGCTGGTAGAAATCCAGATTGGAATGCTTGTCCTGCCAGGCACCTACCGCGCGCCCGCGCACGCGGCCATCGGCGGTCAACGGTCCGCCGACATCGACTTCGGCACGGTAGTCGTCCCAGCGGCCGACGCCCAGCGTCGCACTGCCAGCAAATTCCTTGCCCGGCTTCTTGCGCACCAGGTTGATGGTCGCGCCGGGGTCGCCCATGCCGGTCAGCAGGCCGGTGGCGCCCTTGAGCACTTCGATGCGGTCGTAGATCGCGGTATCGCTGAGCGTATTGCCGGCCGAGTACGCCGAGTCGCGTGACATCGGAATGCCGTCGTACTGGAAGTTCTGCACGGCAAAACCACGTGCGTAGTACTCGGTGCGCTCACTGTCGTAGGTGACGATGCTGATGCCCGGGGTCACCCGCATCACGTCATCGATGCCATCCAGACCGAAGTCGTCCATCTGCGCACGGGTGATCACGCTGATGGTCTGCGGGGTCTGCCGCGGGGTCAGCACCAGGCGGGTGGCGGTGGCGATGGTACCCGGCGTGTACGCGCCGCTGCCCTCGGTGATGGTGCCCAGCTGGTTGGCGGTGACCTGTACGGTCTGCAGCGTCTGCGAGGGCGTCTTGCCCTCTTCTTCAGCCGGCGCCGATTGCGCCGAGGCGGCGCCTGCAGTGGCCAGTGTGGTCAGCAGAAGACCATTGGCAAGGGCCTTCGCCAATGGGCGGCGACGCAGGGACAGCACGGAAAAACGAACAGGCACAGACGACACGACGGGACCTCCACGAAGGGGTGGGATCCTCTGGCGGCGGCTCGAGGGGAAGGGGGGAATGCGGCCAAGGGCCGCCGGCGCAGGAGTTTACTCTCCTCCGCCCCCGCTGTCGTGGGGTGGCGCCAGTGCCTGACCAGGGACTTCTGCCTGGCGCTAGTCAGCCGTCGACGGCAGCCACGGCCTCCAGGATCAGTGCTGCCACTTCGGAGGGATGCGAGGCCAGCGAGGCATGGCTTGCCTCCAGCTGCAGCAGGCGCTTGGGCTGCATGCGTTCGGCCATGGCCTTCTGGTTCTGTGGCGCGATCATCCGGTCCTGGCTGGAAAGCTGGTACCAGCTCGGCTTGTGCTTCCACGCGGGATCGCTGATCGCATCGCCGAAGGTACTGGCCAGCGGCGCCTTCTGGGTCACCGCCATCACCCAGCCTTCGTCGGCACTGAGGTCCTGGCAGAAGCTCTCATGGAACTTGTCGGCACGCAGCCACAGATAGCCATCGCTGTCCGGGGCGAGGTTCGGTGCTGCTTCGGGCAGGTGTTGCTGGGTGATGCCACCGGGGCTCTCACCACTGTCCGGCGCGAATGCGGCGATGTAGACCAGCGCCTGCACATTCGGCTGGTTGCCGGCTTCGGTGATCACCGCGCCTCCGTAGGAGTGCCCGACCAGTACGACCGGGCCATCGATCTGGCGGATCATCCTGCGCGTCCGCTCGGCGTCGTTGACCAGCGAGGTCAGCGGCAGTTCGACCGCCTTCACCTGGTCGTGGCCCTTGCGGTGCAGCTCCAGGATGACCTTGCCCCAGTGTGCGGCCCCGCCCCAGAACCCATGGACGAGGAGGATGGTCGGTGTGGTGCTCATGCGCTGATCTCCGGCGGCGGCCGGGCGGAATGCCGACCGTCGGGCTACTCTCCACTGATGGCGTTAATCAACGGTGACGCATCCGGACCACTGCATTCGTATGCGTCGCCCGATGTCATCCATGGCACTTGCCGATGGCTTCTGAAAACGTTTTCATGAAGAGGATCTTCTGGAGCCTTCCTCGCGCATGACGCCCTCTTCTCCCCGCGCCCAGCAGCACGCGACCCGCGCTGCGTTCTTCATTCCTGGCTTTGCCACCGCTGCCTGGGCACCGATGGTGCCCTTCGCCAAGGCCAAGGCCGGGTTGTCCGACGCCAGCCTGGGCGGGCTGCTGCTGTGCCTTGGCCTCGGCTCGCTGCTGGCGATGCCACTGGCCGGTGCGTTGACCGCGCGCCTGGGCTCGCGCCGGTTGATGATCGCGACCACGGCCTTGATCCTGCTCGCCCTGCCACTGCTGACGCTCGCCCCCACGCCGCTGGCACTGGGAGCAACGCTATTCGTGTTCGGCGCGGGTGTGGGGGCGATGGACTGCACGATGAACATGCAGGCGGTGGCCGTCGAGCGCGATGCAGGGCGGCCGATGATGTCCGGCTTCCACGCGTTCTACAGCATCGGCGGCTTCATCGGCGCCGGCTGCATGACCGGTCTGCTGGTTCTCGGCACGCCCCTGTGGCTGGCGTCATTGGTTGCCGTGGCGGCGATGCTGCTGGTGGCCCTGTTGTCGGCACCGCACTGGCGCCCGCAGCGCATTCTGCATGACGGCCCGATGCTGGCCCTGCCGCACGGCGTGGTGCTGTTCATCAGCGTGCTCGCCTTCGTGGTGTTCCTGGCCGAGGGTTCGATGCTGGACTGGAGCGCGGTGTTCCTGGCCGAAATACGCCACGTGCCGCGCGACCAGGCCGGCGCCGGTTTTGCCGTGTTCACGCTGGCGATGACGGCGATGCGCCTGTTCGGCGATGGCATCGTCGAGCGCCTTGGCCGCACCCGTACCATCGTCATCGGCGGCATCACCGCTGCGGCCGGTTTCGCGCTGGCCACGCTGGTGCCCTCCTTCGCCATGGCGCTGGTCGGCTACGTGCTGGTGGGCCTGGGCTGCGCCAACATCGTGCCCGCCCTGTTCTCGATGGCGGGCCAGCAGCGCGCGATGCCGGAGAGCATTGCGATCACCGCAGTCACCACGCTGGGCTATGCCGGCATTCTTGCAGGCCCCGCAGCGATCGGCGCGCTCGCCCATGCCACCAGCCTGGGCTTTGCCTTCCTGTGCGTGGCAGCGATGCTGCTGGGTGTAGCGGCATCTGCACGTTCGCTGGCCCGCCGCCTGCCCTGAAGCTCAGCCGCGTGCTGGGGTTTTTGCGGGTGTGTCGACGCCATGCACCAGCCATTCGGCCTGGGCCGGCAACTGCGGTGCCGGACACGCGGCTTTCGGATGGTGCTCGTCGCGCGCCATCCAGTCATCGACCACCCCGGCCAGCAGGTCCAGCCGCAGCGGCAGGGTGATGTGATCTTCGCCGCGCATCTCGATGTAGTGCGCACGCGGATTGGCCTGCGCCAACGCGCGGCCTTGGCTGACCGGAATGTGCTGGTCGCCCTGCCCGTGCAGCAGCAGCACGCAGGCGCGGGTATCGGCCAGCGCGCGGGCAACATCCACCTTGTCCAGATCCACGTCGATGCGGCGGCTGGCGGCGGCCACCACCTGGTTGATGTCCTGGCTGCCGTAGCGCCAGCGTGCATACGAAGCGATGGCCTGTGCCTTCAACCCTTCCGGCTGCAGGGCCATCAGATGCGGAATCATGGTGCGGATCGCAACCCCGGCATTGGCGAACGATTCCATCGCCACCACGCCGGCGACCTGGTCGCCCAGCTTGTCGGCGGTGAACAATGCGGTGGCAGCGCCGTAGGAAACACCGAACAGGTACAGCGGGCCGGTCACTTCGCCGCGCGCGCGCAGTTCGGCGATGACATCCACAACATCGTCCGACTCGTAGGTGCCGTAGCCGGAGGGACCGGCGCCGGACTGGCCATGGTTGCGCAGGTCCAGGGTGATCACGCGGTAGCCCGACTCGGCCAGCTGCAGCGACCATGGCAGCATCGAATCACCGTTCATCATCCAGCCGTGCAGCAGCACCACAGTGCCGCGCGGCGCCTGCGCGCGGAACGGCTGCGGTACGGACAGGCTCAACCCGGTATCCAGCGGCAGGCCGTTCTGGTGCTGCTGCGGCAGGTAGTGGTAGCGCGCACCGTAGTCGCCCGCATCGAAAGCACGCCAGAAGATCGGCACGCCATCACGGCCCGGGGCGAAGCCATGCCGGTTCGGCAGCGCGGCCACAGCTGCGGCGATACGCGGTTGATCAAGCAGGGTCGAGACGCCACCGGGCGCGATCAGACGATCGCTGAGCGAGGTGGACGAGGCCGTCATCGAGGAAGAGCATGCAGCCAGCCACAGGCCGGCGCACGCCAGCAAAAGCAGCAGCAGGCGCTTCATGGGCAGTCAAGGGAAAAGTGCGACAGCGTGGCAGGTTAGCGGCCACGCCCGGCGCCATCTATCGCAGCTGGATGACGGGTTGATGACAGCGCAGGATCGATTCAGCTTGTCACAATGTCGCGACCGGCGAAAGCATTGATCCGGATCAATGAACGCCATCGCACGAATGGCCACAGTGCCGGCATGCGCACCCCGTTCAAGCTCGCCATTGCCCTGGCCGCCACCTTGGCCGCCGCTTACGGCATCGCCCGCAGTACACCGTACTGGTTCGCCCCACCGCAACAGGCCGAGGTCGACATCCACGACCCGGCCCTGATCGAGCAGGGCCGGTACCTGTCGCGTGCTGCCGACTGCGCCGCCTGCCATACCGCACCGGGCGGCAGGCCGTTCGCCGGTGGCCTTGGCATGCAGACCCCGATGGGCACGCTGTACTCGACCAACATCACACCGGACACGGAGACCGGCATCGGCGCATACGACTACGCCGATTTCGAGCGCGCGGTGCGGCGTGGCATCCGCCATGACGGCCAGCCGCTGTATCCGGCCATGCCCTACGCCTCGTACGTGATCGCCAGCGATGCCGAGATCAAGGCGCTGTATGCCTACTTCATGGGTGCGGTGCAGCCGGTCCGGCAGGACAACGCCGACAGCACGATTCCGTGGCCGGCAAACATGCGCTGGCCGCTTGCCTGGTGGCAGCTGCTGTTCGCACGCCCGCGCAGCTTCAGCCCTGATCCCACCCTGGATGCCGGCCAGCAGCGCGGCGCCGAACTGGTTGAAGGCCTGGCCCATTGCGGCGCGTGCCATACCCCGCGCGGGCTGGCCTTCCAGGAAAAGGCGATGGCCGACGATGGCAGCCGCCAGTTCCTGTCCGGCTCGGTGCTGGAAGGCTGGTACGCGAAGAACCTGCGCAATGAACAGACCGGCCTGGCCAGCTGGAGCGAAGCCGAAATCGTCGAGTTCCTGCGCACCGGCCGCACCGATCGCTCCGCGGCTTTTGGCGGCATGGCCGATGTGGTCGAGCACAGCACGCAGTACCTGTCCGACGCCGATCTGCTGGCGATGGCGCGGTACCTGAAGCAGCTGCCGGCCCGCGAAGGGCGCAGCGCGCAGTGGACGCCGGGCACCGACACCACTACCGCCGCACTGCGCGGCGGCGACTACCGGGTGGCCGGTTCGCTGGCCTACGCCGAACACTGCCAGGCCTGCCATCGCGCAGATGGCCGCGGCATGCCACGGGTCTACCCAGCCCTGGCGGGCAACTCCATCGTGTTCGCCGATGATCCCAGCTCGCTGGTGCAGGTAACCCTGACCGGCGGGCGCACGCCACATACCGCGCATGACCGCATGGCATTCACCATGCCGGGCTTCGAGCAGCTGCCCAATGCGCAGCTCGCCGACATCCTCACCTTCATCCGCAACAGCTGGGGCAACCAGGCCAGCGCGGTCACTGAACTGGACGTAGCGCGCATGCGCCGGGTGGTGCGTGACAAGCCGGCGCATGTGGTCCCGCAGGAGACGGCGCAATGAGGCGTTTGAAGAAGCGTTCGACAGTGTTGATCGCCAGCGCGGTCGTTGCGGTGCTGCTGGCCGGTGCTGGCACGCTGCTGTACCAGCACCTGTACCCGGACCTGGACGCGGAAGTCGCGAGGACTCTGGACATCCTCGACAGCCACGGCCAGGTGGTGGGCCAGTACCACGTGCCCAGTGCCGAGGAGATCGCCAGCCTCGGCAACGCCGACGCGGTGATGTTCGGCCGTCGCCTGCTCAACGAGACCGCACGCCTTCTGCCGGACAACGTCGGCAACGATCTGAACTGCAATTCGTGCCACATGGCCGAGGGCAAGCGACCGTTCGGCAACCACTACTTGAACACCGGAGGCGGCAGCTACCCGCGCTACATGCCGCGACCGGGCAGGGAAATCGGCCTGGCCGAGCGCATCAACGGTTGCCTGCAGCGTTCGATGAACGGCAAACCGCTGGCCAAGGACGCGCCGGAGATGCGTGCGATGCTGGAATACATGGCGTGGCTGAGCCGCCCGGTACCGGAGGGTGCGCGCGTGGCCGCGCCCAGCGAAGGGCCGATCGACAGCACGCTGACACCGGACCCGATACGTGGACAGGCGCTGTATGCCGCGCAGTGCGCCGCCTGCCACGGCGACAACGGCGAAGGCCGGCGCGACGCCAGCGGCGATATCGCGTTCCCGCCGTTGTGGGGCGAGCGCAGCTTCAACATCGGTGCCGGCATGGCGCGGCTGTACAAGGCCGCAGGCTTCGTCAAGCACAACATGCCGCCGGCAACGACCCGTGAACCGCCACTGGGCCAGCAGGTGATGCCCGACCAGGACGCGGTGGATATCGCCAGCTACTTCATCAACCAGCCGCGCCCGGACTTCGCCGGCAAGGCCAAGGACTGGCCGCGCGATCCGAAACCGAAGGACGCGCGCTACTGAGCAATGCCCCGGTCTTGCCGGCCGTCACACAACACACTCCCTGCATCTGCGCGTCACCGCCATGTCATCGGCGCTGCCGACACTCCCGGACTTTCCTCCCTTGAAGGTCCGGTTTCGATGCGAACGATTGCGCGCTTTCCCCGTATCTCGCTGCTTGCCCTGCTGATTGCTCCCGCACTGAATGCCCTGGCTGAAGCACCGCAGGGCGATGTGGCCGATACGCGAAGCGCCGACGCGCGGACCCTGGACCAGGTACAGGTGATCGGCCAGGCCACCAGTTATGCCAAGACCTCGGTGCGCCAGGAAACGTTGAACCGGCAGACCGTGTTGAGCAGCGTCAATGGCGCGCTCAACGAAGTGCCCGGCGTGGTCGTCAGCGAAGCCGATGCCACCGGCTCCTCGGTGTGGGGCACGCAGATCAGCATGCGCGGCTTTGTCACCAACCGCGACACCCAGCAGATCGGCACCACCATCGATGGCCTGCCCAATGGTGGTTCCGGTTATGGCGGCGGCTCGCTGGCCAACCGCTACATCGACACGCTCGACCTGGAAACGGTGGAAGTGAGCCAGGGTACGGCCGATATCTCCTCGCGCTCGAACGAAGCACTCGGTGGCACCCTGAACTTCCTCACCAGCGACCCGCTGCACGAACAGCGACTGCGCATGGTGGTGGGTGCCGGTGACAATGAAGCGCGCAAGTACTACGTGCGCTACGACACCGGCCTGCTTGCAGGACACACCCGCGCGTGGATCAGCGCATCGTCGGCGCGCGTGCATGACTGGATCGACGGCACCGGCCACACCAGCAACGACAACATCGCCGGCAAGTTCATCACCGAGCTGGACCGCTGGACCCTGACCGGCTACCTGTCCTACAACGATGCCGACGAGCCGGAGTACACCAGCGTTTCGCCGAAAGGGTTCGCCACCAACCCCGACCGCGACGGACTGGTCGGCACCCTGACCGGCATTCCGTATCTGGACCAGAACTACCGTTCCGGTTCGCGCGCACTGCGCGAGAACACGTTCGGCTACCTGCGCGCAGCCTTCGATGGCGGCAACGGTTTCAAGGCCTCGATGGCCGCCTACGGGCACCGCATGCAGGGTCGCGGTGACTGGCTGCCGCCGTACCTGGCCGACGTCAACGACGACGGTGCCGGTCGCCCGCAATCGGAGTACCTCGGCGGCAGGACGGTCTACGGTGGCAGCAACCGCGGCCAGATCTACTTCGTGAACCCCGACGGCAGTTCCGCCCAGCGCCTGGCCAGCTGCACGCCGCGACTCGGCTTCAGCGCCGAGTACGACCCCAACTGCTACGCCGGCAACGTGCAGGGCGCGCAGTCCTACCGCCATTCCCACTACGACAACGATCGCGTGGGCGTGACCGCCGACGTCGAATGGCGGCAGACCTTTGGTGCCATCGACAACACCGTACGCGGCGGGCTGTGGGTGGAGAAGCTGGACCGTTCCGTGCGCCGCGATTGGCACCGCCTGCTCAACGTCGGCCAGGACATCGCCTTCGACCACCAGCCCTACTGGGTGCAGTTCGAGGACAAGTACAAGGTCGATGAGCAGATGTACTACGTCGAGGACGTGGCCCGCTTCGGCCCGTTCAGCGCGCGCCTGGGCGTAAAGCAGTTCTTCGTCGACCAGTCCCGCCGCCGCGTGATCGGCGCCGCCGAGAATGTGAAGTCCGACTCGAAGTCCGATCCGCTGCTGTCCACCGGCTTCACCTGGGCCCCGGGCGTGGAGGGCTTGGAACTGTTCGCCGGCTACTCGCAGAACTTCGCCGCGATCCCATCCGGCGTGCTGGGTGAAACCGATCCCCAGCGCTTCCGCAACGTCGAACCGGAGACCGCCGACAACATCGAACTGGGCATGCGCATCAGCCGCTGGCCGCTGACCGCCTCGGTCACCCTGTACAACATCAAGTTCGACAACCGCATCGTCTACCTGCCGGCCGGCCTGGTCAGCGGCATCGACTACCTCGGCGAGACCGATGGCGTCTACGAGAACTTCGGCGGCGTGGAGAGCAACGGCCTGGAAGCGGCCTTCGGCTACGGCTGGGACAATGGCTGGCGCATCAATGCGGCCTACACCTACAACCGTTCCAAGTACCTGGGCAGCGGCAACGACGCGCGCGACACGCAGCTGGGCATCGTCGATGGCGCCAAGGTGATCGGCCAGCCGGAGCAGATCCTGGTGGTGTCGGCCGACTGGCAGGGTGAGAACTGGAACTTCGGCCTGTCCGGCCGCTACCTGGGCGAACGCTACCTGGATGCGGCCAACGTCAACAAGCTGCCCTCGGCCACCGTGTTCAGCGCCAACATCGGCTTCGACCTGCAGGGCCTGTCGCCGCGCCTGAAGGGCATGGGCGCCAACCTGGTGGTGAGCAACCTGACCGACAAGCGTTATCTTGCAGGGGTGGACGGCCGCGACAACGCCTTCATCGGCGCCCCGCGCACCGTCGGCATCTCCTTCCGCGTGGACCTGTGAGTGTGACCCTGTGACTGATACCGGCCGACGCCGACTGTTGCAGGCCGGCGTCGCCGCCGGCCTTTCGCCGCTGCTGCCCAGCATCGCCCGGGCAGCAGCGATCGCCCCTGCTTCGCGCACGCGCAGCCTGCAGGACCTGCAGCACATCGTGGTGTTCATGCAGGAGAACCGCTCGTTCGACCACTACTTCGGCACGTTGCCGGGCGTGCGTGGCTTCGGTGACCGTTTCGTTGCCCCGGCATCGCCGCTGCCCGGTGGCGACCGCCCGCGCAGCCTGTGGCTGCAGCCCGACGCCAGCGGACAACGCGCCATCGCCCCCTTCCCGTTGGATACCGCTGCGCACTTCGGCTACATGCGGGTGGAAGGCACGCCCCACACCTGGCCTGATGCACAGCAGGCGTGGGACCACGGGCGCATGGCGCACTGGCCCAAGGCCAAGCAGAACCATTCGATGGGCTACTTCCAGCGCAGCGACATGCCGTTCCAGTTCGCCCTGGCCGATGCGTTCACGCTGTGCGATGCCTACCACTGCGCGATGCAGGCCGGCACCAACCCGAACCGCGTGTTCCTGTGGACCGGCCACAACGACGCCCAGGGCCAGGCAGGCGGCCCGGTGATCGCCAATTCGCACGACAATTTCCCCGAGCTGGGCGGCCATCCGGACTCGTACCGCTGGGCCAGCTATGTCGAGCGGCTGCAGCAGGCCGGCGTGTCCTGGCAGATCTACCAGGACATGGCCGACAACTTCACCGACAACCCGCTTGCCGGGTTTGAGACCTTCCGCCAGGCGTACCGCGGCGCCCCGGGGCATGACCCGGAGCTGCGCGCGCGCGGCGTCAGTACCCGTGGCTTGGCGCAGCTGCGCGAGGACGCGATCAGCGGCCGCCTGCCGCAGGTCAGTTTCATCATTGCCGACGCAGCCGGCAGCGAGCACCCCGGTCCGTCCAGCCCCGCGCAGGGCGCCGCCTATACCGCGCGCCTGCTGGATGCACTGACCGCCGATCCAGAGGTGTGGAGCCGTACCGCCCTGCTGCTGATGTTCGATGAGAACGATGGCTTCTTCGACCATGTGCCGCCACCGGCACCGCCTTCCCCGCTTGGTGCCGGCTGGGCCGGTGCGTCGGCGGTCAGCACCGAGGGCGAATACCACCGCCACCCGGCACCAGGCGACGAGAAATACGATGCCGCCGAGCTGCTTGGGCGCCCCTATGGGCTTGGCCCGCGCGTACCGTTGTATGTGATTTCACCGTGGAGCCGCGGCGGCTGGGTCGACTCGCAGGTGTACGACCACACGTCGGTGTTGCGTCTGATCGAGCGCCGCTTCGGCGTCGCCGCGCCGGACATCTCGCCGTGGCGGCGTGCGGTCTGCGGTGATCTGAGCAACGCCTTCGACTTCGCCCAGCGCGACACCCGCCCCTTCGCCAAGGCGCTGCCCGATGTCACCGCTGTCGCCGCGCGCGCCGCCGCCCTGCCCGGCCGTACCGTGCCCGCGCTGCCCGATGGCCTGCATCCGGCCCGCCAGGAGCCAGGCGTACGTCCTGCACGGGCACTACCCTATCGGCCGCAGGTACAGGCCACATCGGTGGATGGCGCTGGTCTTACCCTGCAGCTGGCCAGCGATGGCGCCGCGGCCGTGCTGCATGTCTACGACCGCCTGCGCCTGGACGCCGTTCCGCGCCGTTACACCGTGGTACCGGGTGCCCCGCTGCAGGATCGCTGGCCGCTGGATGCGCAGGGTCGTTACGATCTCTGGCTGCTGGGACCGAGTGGATTCCATCGCCATTATCGCGGCGATGGCACGCTCGCGCCGCTGCACGCGCACGTGGAGCGCGCGGACGGCCAGATGCGCCTGACACTGCGCAATCCATCGCCTTCAGCGCGGAAGGTCCAGGTGCAGGCCGGCGCCTACGCCGGCCACATGCCCACCCGCGAACTGCAGCTGGTGGCCGGCGCGGAAACCGTACTGGCCTGGGATCCCGCACCAACCGCAGGCTGGTACGACCTGATCGTGCGCTCGCAGGGCGTCGAGCAACGCCTCGCCGGACGTGCCGAAGACGGCCGGCCTGGCACCAGCGACCCTGCCATGGGCAGCGAACCGCTGCGCTTCGATCACGGCTGAAAGTGATTCTGTGGAGCCGGGCGCGTGCTCGGCTCCACAGGGTGGGACATCCCGCTCAGGCCTCCTGCAACCCCGGCCGGCCATGCTCCACGGCATAGCGCTTCCAGCTCTGCAGCGCGCCGTTCGGCTGCATGACCGTATCGAGCGTCTTCATGTCACCGATCCAGGCATCACGGGTGACGTCGCACAGCACATAACCACGCTTGTCCGTCGTCGCCTTCAGGTGCGGACTGTGCCGCAACTGGTTCTCTGCATAGGCATCCACGCCCTGCCCGTCCGCGCCCGACGTGATCGAAGTGGCCAGGAACTCACTGGAAATCACCCCGGAATCGGCATTGTCCTGCACCAGGTCGCTGGCATAGTGGCGGTGCGCATCGCCACAGGCGGTTACCACGTTGCCGAAGCCCACCTTCTGGATGTGATCGAGCAGGCGGCGACGGCTGGACAGATAACCGGACCACTGGTCGTCGGAGGCCTGCACCACGCCGTCCTTCTCGCGCAGGTAGTTGCCCAGC
The DNA here is from genome assembly GCF_002966815.1 of Stenotrophomonas sp. MYb57. Classification (NCBI taxonomy): domain Bacteria; kingdom Pseudomonadati; phylum Pseudomonadota; class Gammaproteobacteria; order Lysobacterales; family Lysobacteraceae; genus Stenotrophomonas; species Stenotrophomonas sp. MYb57. The sequence goes on along the minus strand of NZ_CP023271.1, from coordinate 1,829,247 downwards.
GAAACCTGGTGGGCGATGGTGTGCCAGCGCGGCGCGGCGTCGGCCAGGCCGTCGAACAGCCATTGCTCCTGCCTTGCGCCAACAATGCTGCGTTCGGGAGATTCCACCTGCCCGCGCTGCGCGATGTCCACCTGCTTGCTGCGGTACTGGCGGGTATCGAGCAGGTGCAGGTCCAGCAGCGTGCCATAGCGCGCGCGCCGGTACATCTGCATATGGCCGTCGCGCGGGAACGACGAAGCACGCAGCGGCATGTTCTCGTAGTACGCCTGGAATGCCTGTGCGCGGCGCAGCAGGAACAATTCACTGGGCGTGCCGTCCTGGTCCTCGGCGCCGGCCCAGTTGTTGTCCACTTCATGGTCATCGAACGTGACGAACCACGGCGACGCGGCGTGCGCGGCCTGCAGGTCCGTATCGGTCCTGTACTGCGCGTAGCGCCGGCGATAGTCGTCGAGCGTGTAGGTCTGCGGGCCAACATGGTTGCGCAGGTTGGTGAACGGCTGGCCGTTCATCCTGCGCACGCCAGGCTGGCTTTCGCCCTCGTAGATGTAATCGCCGTAATGGAACACGAAGTCGAGCGGCTCCTCGGCAATGTGCCGCCATGCACTGTAGTGCCCCTCCTCGTAGTGCTGGCAACCGGCCACCGCGAAGCGCACGCGGTCGACCCGTGCGTTGGCCGCAGGCAGGGTGCGGGTGCGGCCAATCGCACTGGCATGGCCTCCCACGGTGAAGCGGTACCAGTACGGCCGCCCCGGCAGCAGGCCGTCCAGTTCCACGTGCAGCGCATGGCCAAGCTCGGGGTGGGCCAGCGCGGTGCCCTGCCGCACCACGGTGCGCATGCTCTCGTCGGCGGCCAGCTGCCATGCCACCGCCATCGGCCGGGTTGGCATGCCGCCACCGAACACCAGTGGCTCGGTGGCCAGCCGCGTCCACAGCACCACGCCGTCGGCCGACGGATCACCCGACGCCACGCCGAGAGTGAACGGCGTACTGGCAAAGCGCGGCGATGCGAGCAGGTTGCGCGGATTCAGCGCTGCCACATCGTTCTGCGCGGCCAGCGCGCGGGCCGTTCCCGCCCACGCACCCAATGCGGAAAGTCCGGACAGGGCAAGGAAACGCCTGCGATTGATCGTATCCAAGACGGTCGCCTTCAGTTGTAGATGATGTGGAAGTAGAAGAAGCGGCCGTAGTCATCGATCTCGGTGCGGAAGCGCCCGTTCGGACCGGTGCTGTAGGTCGGCTGGGTGTTGAACAGGTTCTTGGCCTCGTACTTCAGCGTCACGTGCTTGCTGACCTTGTGGCTGAAGGCCAGGTTGAAGGTCATGTACGGGTCGTAGTACGAATCCAGCCACTGGGTATCGCCGAAGTCGACCAGCATCCGGCTGCGGTAGGTGCCGGATACGCGCAGCTGCGAGCTCTTCCATGGCATGCGCCAGATCACCGAGCCGTTCACCGACCAGTCCGGCTGGTACAGCAGGCGGTCCAGGCGGCGCTCGCTGCCGTCGCTGATGCGGTAGTTGGTCTGCCCGTCCAGGCGGGTGGCATTGAGGTACATGTCGAAGCGGTGGCGGCCCCACTGCAGGTTGCGGTTGGCTACCGCGAACTCGACACCGCGCAGCGTCGACTCATCGGTGTTCATCGGCTGGGTGATCCGGTAGCGGATGTCGCCGACGTTCTCGAACGTGGTCAGGGTATAGATGTCGTCCTTGATGACCTTGTCGAACAACGCCACCGAGACCAGGCCGTTGTTGCCGTTGAAGTACAGGTCCCAGGCAAGATCGAGGTTGGTCGAGCGGCGCGGCTGCAGCGAGGCATTGCCCTGCTTGATGGTGCAGAAGCCTCCGCCCAGCTCGTCGTCGCCGCAGCTGGTGCTGGTGGCCTGGGCGATGTTGCTGGGCGTCGGCCGGCCCAGCGTGCGGCTGGCGGAGAACCTCAGGCGCTGGTCTTCGCTCAGCTTGAAGGTGGCGTTCAGCGACGGCAGCAGGTTGTTGTAGCCGCCACTGCTCTTGCGGAATGCCGATGTGTAGGTGGTGCCACCATCCTCACTGAACGGGCTGAACGCATCGAAGGTGGTGTGGTCGTAGCGCAGGCCGCCGATCAGCAGCAGCCGGTCCCAGGCGTAATGCGCCGACACGTAGGCGTTGGCAATGTCTTCCACGTACTTGTAATCGCTGGTGAAGTCGGCATTCGGGTACGCCGCATCGTTATTGCCCAGCTTCGGGTACAGCGCGTCATGCCACTTGCGGTTGTCGATCAACGGGAAACCGGGAACGCTGCCAAGCAGGGTCGAACCCGGGTACAGATAGTCATTCAAGGTCGCGCTGGTCTTGTAGTAATCGAAATCGATGTCCTGCCAGATCTTCAGGTGGCGATACTCGGCACCGGCAGCCAGACCGAAACCGCGTGCATCGGCATCGATGTTGTAGCTGAAGTCGGCGCGCAGGTTGTCGATGCTTTCCTTGGCGTCGCGCGGCGAGATATAGGCCTGCGCCGGATTGAGCTTGAACGCCGAGCTGGTCAGCAGGCTGGAATCGGAAACACCCACGGCGTTCGGAAAACCATGGCTGTCGTTGGCATAGTCAACGAACAGGTTGCTCGGGTAGGCGCGCACGCCCCAGTAGACCTGGTTGTTGTGGAAGGTCTCTTCGGTGTGGCCGGCACGCAGGGTCAGCCGCGAGAGGTCACCGATATCCCAGTTGAAACTGGCGATCGCACCGCGGTTGCTGCGGTCCCAGCGGTCGTGGCGGTTCTTGATGTAGATGCTGTTGATCTGGGTGGTGCCGCCGTCCTCGCTCTGGTTGCGTACCGGGAACTTGGCGTTGCCATACAGATCGGTCTTGTTCATCGTCGAGTTCTCGTAGAACCGGTACGAGTACAGCAGCAGCGAGGCATAGAACGGGTCGTCCGATGGCTTCCATTCCAGCTTGGCCGAGCCACCGAAGTTGGTGATGTAGTTGGTGTAGGTGCCGGTGCTGAAGTTGCCCGGCGCGCGCAGGCCGTTCCAGCCTTTCGCCTCTTCGGGGCCGGTGGTTCCATCGGTGAGGTACTTGCCGGCATCGTTGTAGTAGTAGTTCGATTCCACCCAGCGCTTGACGCTGTTGCGCGAGCGCTGTTCGTAGCGCGCGACCGCGACGATGCCGAACTGATCATCGCCGCCGAACTGATTGGAGAACACCGCTTTGGCGCTCTTGCCGAAGTGACCCAGGGTCTTGTGGTCGCCCCCCGCGCTGCGCCCCACATTGGTCTCGGCCGTGGAATGGATGCCGGCCACGTCGGCGAACACGTACTTGCCGGAGCGGTCAAAGGCGCTGCGGCTGATGATGTCGATCACACCACCGATGGCATCCGGTGCCTGCTCGGCGCTGAAGCTCTTGTAGATGTCGGTGCGGGTGCCGATGTCGCTGGGAATCAGCTGCAGGTTGTTCATGCGCTCGCCGGAGCCACTGCCGCCCACGCTTGCGATCGCGATGCCGTCGATGGTCGTGTAGTTGAGATTGGCCTGCACGCCGCGCACGGTCACGTAACGCGGCTCGCCCGCATCTTCCACCGCACTCAGGCCGGGCGCGGCCATCAGGCTCTCGGCCAGCGTCTCATCGCCATAGCTGTCCATCTCGTCGTAGATCACCGAATCCTTGATCACCGGCGAGGTCTTCTTCTGGTCGATGACCTCATGGGCGGCGATCACCTTGACCGTGCCCAGGGTCGGGGCCACCACCGCTTCCGGTGGGCGCGATGCCGGTGCGGCCTGCCGGCTTTCCCGCGAGACCGGTGCCGCGTCGATGGCGATCACGTTGCCGTCCACCACCGTGTAGCGCAGGCCGGTGCCGGCCAGAAGCGTGTCCAGCGCCTGCTTGACGGTGGCTCCTCGCGGTACCGCGCCCGCCATGGGTGCAGCACCCGCGCCGGCATACAGGAACTGCACGCCCGAACTGCGTGACAGCTGCTCCAATGCCTGGCTCAGCGGCTGCGCGGCGATCGCTGCGGTGACCCGGGTCTCAAGCCCATTGGCCGACGCCGCCTGTGCATGCGCACCCAGACAGGGAGACAAGGCCAGTACCACCGACAGATAGAGCTTCTTGCGCATCACGGTTCCTTGGAGGAGAGAGGACTGCTGGTACCGCGTCGGCATGCGACGGCGGCTTCTCCCAAGTAAGAGCCGGCATCGGCGGAGGTGGAGAACGCCGATTCGATGAATTTTTTCTGACAACCCTTCGCCGAACCGCGATCAACGGCTGGACACCCACACCGTGTCCGCTTCGCGGCGGATGACGAAGCGTGCGTCCCGCTGCAGGAATGCCTGCAGCGCTGCGACCCGGTGCGCCTCCAGGCTGCCTGACAGGCGCGCCGCGCGCGCCGCGTCATCGGTCAGCCGCACCTGTACCTGGTTGTGGCGGTTGAAGGCAGCCGCCACCTCGTCCAGCCGCTCATCGCGGAACGACACCCGGCGCTGCTGCCAGTCCAGCAGCATGGACATCGGTATTTCCAATGGCTGCACCGCATGGCTGCGGTGATCGACCTGGACCACCTTCCCGGCAGGCAGCTGCGCCAGCCGTCGTTGCCCGCTGCCGGCGGTCCAGACCTCCACTTCGCCGGACACCACACCGATGCGCGTGCTCTGCAAACGACGCGAGACATCGAACACGGTGCCGATGTCGCGGATCCGCAGATCGCCAACCTGCACCTCGAACGGCCGGCGATCCGCTGCGATATCGAACGTGGCCTCGCCGCTCAGCAGTTCCACCCGACGGCTGAACCAGCCGATGTTCACCCGCAGACGGCTGTCTGCGTTCAGGCGCACCTGCGTCCGGTCAGCCAGCATCACCTCACGCAGTTGCCCGTGGCCGGCGATCAGCATCTGTTCGCGAGGCATCAGCCACGGCACCAGTCCGGCCACCAGCAACAGGCAGCAGGCCACCGCAGCCACCCGCCTCCAGAGTGGTCGGCGTGATCGCGATGCGACCACGGCGCGCGGCACGGGCACCGGTACGGCAAACAACGGCACGACTTTCGCCGTTGCCGGCAGCTCCGGCAACGCGGCCCTGTCCCCCTGCTCCTGTCCGTACGCCACCATCACCGCGCCTACCTGCCGGTGCACGTGCAGGACATGCAGGTACGCGCGTATGTGTTCGGGAGAGCGCTTCATCCATGCCATGAACTCGATGCGCTGAGCGGCGCTCAGGTCACCCTCGCGGTTGCACAGGAACCAGTGCGCGGCCTGCTCGGCCACCTCGTCATCCATCGCTGCAGGCTCCTGCCGGTTCATCCATCCTTCCCGGCGCCAAGCGCCTTCCTGCAGGCATCCAGTCCCTTGCCGATGTGCTTGCGCACCATGTGCACCGACACATCCAGCTGTGCTCCCACCTGCCGGCAATCCAGCCCATCGCGATAGTGCAGCTCCATCACCCGCCGCGTTGTCGGCGGCAGTTGCGCGATGGCGCCGCGGATTCCGCTCCAGCGCTGCGCCCGCTCGAAATCAGCTTCGATGTCCTCCTCGCTGCGCAGTACCTCGGCCAGCAGGTCGACGTCCTCGATCTGTGGCAGGCCGGAGCGCGAGCGTGCCTGTTCACGCGCCAGGTTGGCCGCCACCGCGAACAGATAGGCTTCGGGGTTCTCGATCGCCTGGGCATCTTCTCCGGTACTGCGCAGCAGCCGCAGGTAGACCTCCTGGGCCAGGTCCTCGGCATCGGCAGCCTGTGAACCACGCCGAAGGAAGAAGCCACGCAGCAGGCGGCGCCGCAAGGCGTAGCTCTTCTCCCAGATCCTGACGCTGTTCACAACCGACCAACCACCCCGAGGCTGGAAAACCCAGCAGGGTGCACACCAACGATGACATCCGCATTGCAACGCCGCATGGCCAAGCGAAGGTTCGCGCAGATCCAATCGTCGCCCGTCTACCGGTCAGCCGATACGGCGCCTACGCTTGTCTCCTCGGCAGCCACCACGGCCGCCCCCGCGCCACGGACCTGCCGGCGCGACTCCGCTCCAGAGCTGTCGCCCTGCCGGCGGTGCCGTGCAGGTGCAGAACCGGCGCTCTCTGGAGACGCAGCATGAACCAGGCACACTTCCCTCTCGACGCCGATCCGCAGGAAACCCGCGAATGGCGCGAGTCCCTGCAGGCGGTGATCGAGGCCGGCGGCCGCCCCCGCGCGCACTATCTGCTGGACCAGCTCGATGCACTCGATGTGCAGCAGCATGGCGACCTGCACACCCGCGCGTGGACCGCCTACACCAACACGATTCCCCCCGAACGCCAGCCCGCCTACCCGGGTGACCTGGCCATTGAGCGGCGGTTGAACGCGATGATCCGCTGGAACGCCATGGTGATGGTGCTGCGTGCCGGCAGGCATTCCAATGTCGGTGGCCACATCGCCACCTACCAGTCCGCAGCAGTAATGTATGACGTGGGCTTCGATCACTTCTTCCGTGGACGGACCGAAACCTTCGACGGCGACATGATCTACATCCAGGGTCATTCGGCCCCGGGCATCTACGGCCGGGCGTACGTGGAAGGCCGCATCAGTGCCGAGCAGATGGACAAATTCCGCCGCGAAGCCGGACGCGAGGGCCTGTCCTCGTATCCGCACCCGCGGCTGATGCCCGGGTTCTGGCAGTTTCCCACTGTGTCGATGGGCCTGGGCCCGCTGACGGCGGCCTATCAAGCCCGCTACATGCGCTACCTGGAATACCGGGGGCTGAAGCAGCACCAGGGCCGCAAGGTCTGGGCCTTCCTTGGTGACGGCGAAATGGACCAGCCCGAATCGCTGGCGGCCATTTCGCTGGCCGGGCGCGAGCGCCTGGACAACCTGGTGTTCGTGGTCAACTGCAACCTGCAACGTCTGGACGGACCGGTGCGTGGCAACGCCAAGGTGATCCAGGAACTGGAAGGCACCTTCCGCGCCGCCGGCTGGAACGTGATCAAGGTGATCTGGGGCAGCGGTTGGGACGAGCTGCTGGCACGCGATCACAGCGGGCTGCTGCGCCAGCGCATGATGGAGTGCGTGGATGGTGACTATCAGACCTTCAAGTCGCAGAGCGGCGCCTACGTGCGCGAGCACTTCTTCGGGCGCTACCCGGAACTGCTGGCGCTGGTGGCGGACATGAGCGACGACGAGATCTGGGCACTGGCACGCGGCGGCCACGATCCGCAGAAGGTATTCGCCGCCTACCAGCAGGCGGTGAACACCAGCGGTCGCCCGAGCGTGGTGCTGGCCAAGACGGTGAAGGGCTTCGGCATGGGCGAGGCCGGCGAAGGCCAGAACATCAACCACCAGCTGAAGAAGATGAGCGCCGACGCGGTGCGTGCGTTCCGTGACCGCTTCGACCTGCCGGTCAGCGACGGGCAGCTGGAAGAGATGCCCTACCTGCGCCCGCAACCGGGCAGCGCCGAGGCGCTCTACTTCGCGCAGCGTCGCCAGGCGCAGGGCGGCCAGCTGCCGGCACGGCTGACCCAGGTCGATCCGTTGCCGCTGCCGCCGCTGTCCACGTTCAACGTGCAGTTGCAGGGCAGCGGTGATCGTGGCCAATCCACCACCATGGGCTTCGTACGCATCCTCACCACCCTGCTCAAGGATCCCGAACTGGGCAGGCTGGTGATCCCGATCGTGCCCGATGAATCGCGTACCTTCGGCATGGAAGGGCTGTTCCGCCAGATCGGCATCCATTCCTTCCTGGGCCAGCTGTACACCCCGCAGGACGCCGGCCAGCTGAGCTATTACAAGGAGTCCAAGGACGGCCAGATCCTGCAGGAAGGCATCAACGAATCCGGCGCTATCTGTTCGTGGATCGCAGCGGGCACCGCGTACAGCAACCACGGCCTGGCCACGATTCCGTTCTACATCTTCTATTCGATGTTCGGCCTGCAGCGCGTCGGTGACCTGGCCTGGGCAGCGGCCGACGCGCGCACCCGTGGCTTCCTGCTTGGCGCCACCTCCGGCCGCACTACCCTGATGGGCGAAGGCCTGCAGCACGACGATGGCCACAGCCACGTGCTGTCCTCGGTGATTCCAAGCTGCGTGTCCTACGACCCGACCTACAACTTCGAACTGGCAGTGATCATCCACGACGGCCTACGCCGCATGTATGTGGACCAGGAAGACATCTACTACTACATCACCCTGCTCAACGAGAACTACCCGCACCCTGCCCTGCCTGACGGCGCCGAAGCCGGCATCCTGAAGGGGCTCCATATGCTGCGTCCCGCTGCTGCCGACAGCACGGCACAGCCTCGCGTGCAGCTGATGGGCAGTGGCTCGATCCTGCGCGAGGTGCTGGCAGCCGCCGATCTGCTGCAGCAGGATTTCGCCATCGCAAGCGATGTCTGGAGTGCCACCAGCCTGACCGAACTGCGCCGTGATGGCCTGGCTGCCGAGCGCTGGAACCTGCTGCATCCGGCCGACGAGCCGCGCGTTCCCTACGTGCAGCAGTGCCTGCAGGACCATGCCGGCCCGGTGGTGGTGGCGACCGACTACATGAAGATCGTCGGCGACCAGATCCGCCCCTTCATCAACGACCGGCGCTTCATCGCACTCGGCACCGATGGCTTTGGCCGCTCGGATACTCGCGAATCGCTGCGCACGTTCTTCGAAGTCGATCGTCACTTCATCGTACTGGCGGCACTGAAGGCCCTGGCCGATGACGGGCATGTGGAACGGGGCCTGCTGCAGCAGGCGATCGACCGGTACGGCATCGACACCGGCAAGCGCGATCCCGCCGCAGCATGACAGAACAGCAACGGCACCCGCAGAGCACGCTTCTGTGGGTGCCGCTGCATCACATCACTACGGCAACCGCTTGAACAGGTTGGTCTGCAGGATCGGCGTGCCGTCATGGCCGAAGAAGGCCTTGGTCTCGGTCATCGTTGAACGATCGGCGGCCACCGTGTACACGCGGGTGGACGCCGGCGCGCCATGATCGACCAGCTGCATCACCAGCGTGTTCGGCGCCGGCAGTTTCAGCGTTGCCTGGTTGGCGCCGTAGCTGCCGGTCAGCGCCGCAGGCGTGCCATCCAGCGCCAGCGTACCGTCGGATTTCATGGTCTTGCCGTCATGCAGGACGATATCCACGTGCGAGCTCCACCTGCCCGCACCGGCATCCTTGAATTCCAGCACGACCTGTTGCGGCCGCTGCGCCTCAGGAAGAGCGGAAGTGGCGATCTCCAGCGACCAGCGGCCGAGCAGGGGCGAAGGCAGAGCGTCGGCCGCCTGCGCCGTCGATGCCTGCAGCGAAAGAAGGGACAGCAGCACAGCAGAAAACAGCTTCATGTGAGTCTCCTGTCGAGTGAAGAACCGTCTGCGCAACGTGCACGATGGCCACACTACCCGGACTCTGCAGCCACCGGGGCAGGCGCGTAACGAACTGCATCACAGTCCGGCAGTCCGATCCGGGGCCAGGCCCCACGGGGTGAGCATTCATCGAGGTGATTCCACCGCGCTCAGCCGTTCCATCCCAGCCCGCGCGGCTCGTTGCTGAAGCCTGCGGCCCGCAGCGCGTCCACCAGCGCGCCGCGATGCACCGGCACATCATTGATCCGTTCCAGGGTGAAGGACAGGCGCCGCCCCCGGCGCAATGCCACCGCCAGGGCCTGTGCAGCGGCAACCAGAGTATTGGCCGCATCCTCTGCCCCGCCCTCGATCCAGCTGGACAGTTGCCGCCCGCCCTGCGCCAGGTACAGCAGCAACCGGCCGTTGCCGATCACCACCATCGCGCCGGAACGCCGCAGCGGACGTGCACCGGCCACTGGCTGCGGCCACGGCAGCAGGCTGCCGAAGGGATTGGCCGGATCCAGCGCTGACAGCGCGACGACCGACAGCTCCCGCGGCACACGCTCGGACAGCTCGCGCAGATGGTCGATGGTGCCGCGCTCTGCAAACTGTGCTCCGCCCAGCCCCGCCACGAAGCGGCCGCGCAGGACCTGCCCGGCATCTTCCATGCCTCGATAGACAGGCTGCAGTGCAGGGAACCCACCGGTTACCGCTTCGGTCATTGCCGCCGCCCGGGTCACCACCCGGTAGCGATCAAGCAGGCTTTCGCCCAGCGCCAGCGCCCGCACGGTGTCGTTGCTGCGCTCGCGGGGCAGCAACGACCATCGCCCCGCCAGGGTCGGCCCGCTGGCAATGGCCGGGTCCAGCGCCGTGGCCCGCGCGTCCAGCATCGGCATGAAGCGGAAACCCCGCGTGTGCCGCGAGGCCGACGCAACGCGCGCCCGCTGCTGGCGTACACCGGCCAGGGCCCGTAACGGCGACCACAGGTCGCTGCTCACTTCGCCCCTCCAGGCCAGCTGCCATAGCGCCAGCTGGAAGTCCTCGGCCGCCGCTGCACTGCCGGCCAGGCGTGACTGCACCTGTGTGGCCAGCTGCCGCGCGAAGTAGGCACCGCCATCGGCCAGGACCTGCACGATGGCGTCCTGCATCGGTGTACGCAGCGCCGGATCCGCTTCCGGCAGCAGCGGCAACGTTTCAGCGGCATGGTCCTGCAGGTGCAGCGATACCAGGCCGTCGTCGTCACCCAGCCGCCCGTGCCCGGCCCACAGCACCATGCCGGTCGCCAGCACCTCATCAAGCAGGGCCGGTGCGTAGTCGCGCACCCGGGCCGGCAGGACCTGGTGTTCCCAGACCGAAACCGGCAGCGGCAACCCCGCCAGCTGCTCGACCACACGGGCAACGCCGTCGCTGCCCTCAAGCATGGCCGCAACGGCACCATTGCGGGCATGCCCGGCGCCGCCCTCCAGCAACACCCCCTGCCCCTCCAGCAGCAGGCGCACATAGGCTGCCGGTGGCACCGGCCGGGTGGCTTCACGTGCGGCCTGCAGCGAACGCAGGCGCAGACGCTGCAACACATCTTCGCTGACCCATTCGTGCACTACGTCCGGCGACGGATGCACCCGCTCATTTCCCTGCTGTCGCCGCGCTGCGCCGAAATTGCCACGCAGCACCCGCCCCTGCTCCTGCAGCCTTTCCAGCGCGCCGTCGACCACCGCCACACCCAGCCCGAACCGCTTGGCCAGCGCGCTGCTGGTGAAGGGCGCATGCGTACGTGCGTGGCGGGCCAGCAGATCGCCGAGGGGATCGGGCATGCCTGCAAGAAACACCCCGGGCAGCCCGCCCGGCAGCGCCGTACCCAACGCATCGCGCACACGTGCGGCGTCCTCCACGGCGACCCACTGCGTGTGGCCGGCAATTGAAGCCGGGATGGCGCGCTGCTGCGCCTGCAGCGCTGCCAGGTGCACTTCCACGAATTCCGGATCGGACAGGCGCAGCGCCAGGTCCGATGCAGGCAACGGTCCCAGCTCGCGCAGCAGGTCGGACACGCCTTCCATGCCATGGGCCCTGCGCGCAGGTTCCAACCGCTGCAGTTCACGTTCAACCTGATCGACCACCCCCGCATCCAGCAGTTCGCCCAGGTCTACCTGGCCCAGCAGCTCGGCGAGCAGGCCACTGTCCAGTGACAGCACCGAGGCGCGGCGCTCGGCCAGCGGCACGTCCGCCTCATACATGAACTCGGCGACATAGCCGAACAGCAGATTGGCCGCGAACGGCGAAGGCACCTCGGTCGCGACGTCCAGCAACTGCACCTGGCCGCGTTGAACGCGTTGCATCAGCGCGTCCAGCGCATCCAGGTCGTAGACATCCTGCAGGCACTCGCGGGCGGTCTCGATCAGGATCGGGAACTCCGCATGGGCCTGCGCGATTTCCAGCAACTGGCCGGCGCGCAGGCGCTGCTGCCACAGCGGCGATCGACGCCCCGGCGTGCGACGCGGCAACAGCAGTGCGCGCGAGGCACACTCGCGGAAGCGCGCCGCGAACAGTGCCGAATGGCCGACCGCCGCGGTGATCGTGCGGCGCAACCGTTCCGGTTCGAACACGAACATGTCCGCCCCCGGAACGCGCCCGGTACTGTCGGGAATCCGCGCGATGATGCCATCGTCGCTGGCGACCACGGCCGGGTCGATGCCCCAGCGCTCGCGCAATCGTGCTGCCACCGCCAATGCCCACGGATCATGCACGCGGCGGCCATACGGCGAATGCAGCATCACCCGCCAGTCGCCCAGCTCGTCGCGGCAGCGTTCCACCACCAGGCGCAGATCGGTGGGCAGCACGCCCGTGGCCTGCCGCTGCTCGGCGACCAGGCCGAGCATGTTGCTGATCGCGTTGGCGTCCAGGCCACTGGCCTGCAGGCGTGCGTGCAGCGCCTTCGCCGGGGTGTCACTGCTGTCGATGTGCGCCTCCAACGCGGCGAGAAACGCGCCGATGGCCTGTCCCAGTTCGGCAGGGCGGCCGACACCTTCGCCACGCCAGAACGGCAGGCGCGCCGAACGTCCGGGTGCAGGCGTCACCACCACCTGATCGTGGGTGATCTGGTCGATCCGCCATGAGGTCGCGCCCAGCGTGATCACATCATTCACCCGCGACTCGTGGACCATCTCCTCGTCCAGCTCACCGACGCGGCGCGATCCGGCCCGCTCTTCTCCTTCAGGCAGCACCACGCTGTACATGCCACGGTCGGGAATGGTGCCGCCGCTGGTAACTGCCAGTTGCTTCGCACCAGGGCGAGCGCTGAGCTCACCGCTCTGCCGGTTCCATACCAGCCGCGGCCGGAAGCCGGCGAAATCCTCGGACGGATAGCGGCCGGTAAGCATGTCCAGCACGGCGTCGAAGGCACTGCGCGGGAGTGAGCGGTACGGCGCGGCACGGCGTACCCGCGCATACCAGGCATCGGCCTGCCACGGCTCCATCGCCACCGCCGCCACCGTCTGCTGGGCCAGCACATCAAGCGGGTTGCGCGGCGGAGCGATGGCCTCGATGCGTCCGGCCAGCATGCTGTCCACCACCACGGCGGCATCGATCAAGTCGCGCCGCGTACGCGGATACACCAGACCGCGGGACATGCCGCCCACCTGGTGGCCGGCGCGACCGACGCGCTGCAGGGCGCTGGCCACCGACGGCGGCGCGGCCACCTGGATCACCAGGTCGACCAGCCCCATGTCGATCCCCAGCTCCAGGCTGGACGTGGCCACCACGCAGCGCAGTGCACCCGATTTCAGCGCCTGCTCGATCTCGCCGCGCTGCTCCTTGGAGACCGATCCGTGATGCGCGCGTGCAATCAGTGCCGGCGCAGCGGAGACCCGGTTGACCGTACTGCCGGTGAAAGAGCCATAGGCCAACCCGCTACCCGAATCGCCACGGATTGCGCCGTCTTCGCCACTGCGTCCGGCGTGCAGCTCGTTCAGGCGTGCGGTCAGCTTTTCGGCTACGCCACGCGAATTGGCAAAGACAATCGTCGAGCGATGGCGCAGCACGTTGTCGAGAATGCTTGCCTCCACGTGCGGCCAGATCGAGCCGATCCGCGCGCCGCCGTCGCGCTCCCCGGGCGTGCCCTGCGTAGCCAGGCTGGACATGTCTTCCACCGGCACAACGATGCGCATCTGCAGCTGCCGCGCCGAGCCGGGTTGGACCACGCTCACCGGGCGGTCGCCGCCCAGGAACGCCGCCACCTCGTCGACCGGCCGCACCGTGGCCGACAGGCCGATGCGCTGCGCCGGTTCGTGCAGCAGCGCATCCAGCCGTTCCAGGCTCAGCGAAAGATGCGAACCGCGTTTGCTACCGGCCACTGCATGGATTTCATCGAGGATGACGGTCTGCACATCGCGCAGGATCTCGCGTGCCTGCGAGGTCAGCATCAGGTACAGCGACTCGGGCGTAGTGATCAGGATGTCCGGCGGCCGCCGCACCAGGCCTGCACGTTCACTGCTGGAGGTATCGCCGGTACGCAATGCGACGGTCAGCTGCACCGCCGGCTCGCCGCGTCGGGCGCGCTCGTCGGTGATGCCCTGCAGCGGCACCTGCAGGTTGCGCTGCACGTCGCTGCCCAGCGCCTTGATCGGCGACAGGTAAAGCACGCGGGTTCGCCGCACCGGCTTGGCCAACGGCGCTGCGCGCGCTTGCCGATCACGCTCGGCGAACAGCTGGTCGATGGCATGCAGGAATGCGGCAAGTGTCTTGCCCGATCCGGTTGGCGCGATGACCAGGGTATGTTGCCCGGCACCGATCGACGACCAGGCCTGATCCTGCACCGGCGTGGAGGCGTCGAACGCGGCACGGAACCAGGTCTGCGTCGCGGGATGGAAGCGCTGCAGCGGGTCCTGCGGGGAATCAGGCGGCGTCATGGTGCGTCGATCATACCCAGCTGCGGCCCGTTGGCCGGGCCTTGGCTGGCGCTGGCTGCATCAGGCAGCTGATCCGGGGTCGACAACAAAGGCCCGGAGCGTAGCCATCCTGCCGTCACCGAAACGCCAGACGTCGCTGCAGGAAGGTGGCCTTCTTCGCACTGGTCATCGGCGGGGTCCGCTCGGCGGTCATGGTGCGAACCTAGCACCGCGATCGTGGGCCGCAGGTCAACGCGACGCACAAAGAAAACGCCCGCAGATCGAGGATCTGCGGGCGTTCTTTTGCATCTGGCGGAGCGAGAGGGATTCGAACCCTCGATAGAGCTTTTGACCCTATACTCCCTTAGCAGGGGAGCCCCTTCAGCCGCTCGGGCATCGCTCCGGGGTTTTCTCCGCGTCTGGTGCGTTGCACCTCAGCGGGGCGTGAATCATAACGTTAATCACGCGCGAAGGTAAAGCCTTATTCCGCAGAATTTTCACCACCGGTGCTGCCGGCTTCGTCACCACGCTGGATGCGCTGGTAGATCTCTTCGCGATGCACGGCGACGTCCTTCGGCGCAGTGATGCCGATACGCACCTGGTTACCCTTGACGCCAAGCACGGTGACGCTCACCGAGTCACCGATCATCAGGGTTTCGCCGACGCGGCGAGTCAGGATCAACATTTTTTTAAGTCTCCATGGAACCGTGTGGAAGGGTATCCCCCACCGGCTTGACGCTCCGTCAAGAAGCGCGCCCACGACAAAGGGAAAAGATTCGCAATGGTACCGTCAGCCGTCCCGCTCCTACAAGGAGGGGGACGGCAGGGATTCATCACAGGCGGGGGCTGACCCATTCGACGACCGCAGCCAGCGCGGTAGCAAGGGCGGGCCCGTCCTCGCCACCACCCTGGGCGAGGTCCGGGCGTCCGCCGCCCTTGCCCCCGATCTGACCGGCGATATGGGACAACAGTTCCCCGGCCTTGACCTTGCCCATTGCACTGCCGTTCACGCCCGCGACCAAGGCCGCCTTGCCGTCCTGGGCACCGGCCAGCACGATCACCGCGTCGCCCAGCTGCTGCTTCAGGCGGTCCATGGCATCGCGCAGGGCCTTGGCGTCGAAGCCTTCCAGGCGGACAGCCAGAACCTTCACACCGGCGACCTCGACGGCCTGGCCGGACAGGTCGGCGGTGGCGCCGGCGGCTACCTTGGCCTTCACGGCCTCCAGCTCGCGCTCCAGCTGCTTCTGGCGCAGGCCCAGCGCACGGATCTTTTCGACCACGTCGACAGCACTGCCACCCAGCAGCTCGGCGGCCTCGGCCAGACGGGCCTCCTCGGCATCCACGTAGTCCAGCGCGCCCTGGCCGGTGACGGCCTCGATACGACGCACACCGGCCGAGACACCGCCTTCGGAGGTGATCTTGAACAGACCGATGTCACCGGTCCGGTTGACGTGGGTGCCACCACACAGCTCGGTGGAGTAGTCGCCCATCTTCAGCACGCGCACGTTCTCGCCGTACTTCTCGCCGAACAGGGCCATCGCGCCGAAGTCCAGCGCTTCCTGCATGCCCATGTTGTGCACTTCGGCGGCGTTGTTGGCGCGCACCTGCTGGTTGACCTTGCGCTCGATGATCGCCAGTTCCTCGGCGCTGATCGGCTGGAAATGCGAGAAGTCGAAGCGCAGGCGGTCCGGCGCCACCAGCGAGCCCTTCTGCTGCACGTGGGTGCCAAGCACTTCGCGCAGGGCAGCATGCAGCAGGTGGGTCGCCGAGTGGTTGAGGATGGTGGCGCCACGGCGCTCGCCATCGACCTGGCCGGACAGCACGTCACCGATCTTCAGGCTGCCCTGGGTGATCTTGCCGACGTGGCCATGGAACTGGCCCGCGAACTTCTGGGTATCGCTCACCTGCAGCTGTACGCCGGCAGCGGACAAGGTGCCGGTGTCGCCGACCTGGCCGCCGGACTCGGCGTAGAACGGGGTCTGGTTGGTCAGCACGATGACCTCGTCACCGGCCTGGGCAGCTTCCACCGGGCGGCCATCCTTGAGGATCGCGACCACGCCGAGGCCGTCGGCCTGCAGGCGGTCATAGCCCAGGAAGACAGTCGGCTTGAGCGTGGCGACCAGATCGGCCGACAGCGTCACGCCACCGCCGAACTTGCCGGCGGCACGCGCGGTCTCGCGCTGCGTCTCCATCGCGGCGTTGAAGCCGTCGATGTCCACGGTCAGGTCACGCTCGCGGGCGATGTCCTGGGTCAGGTCGAGCGGGAAGCCGTAGGTGTCGTACAGGCGGAACGCGTCCACGCCCGGGATCACGCCATTGCTGACCTTGGCCGCAACGTCGTCGAAGATCTTCATGCCCGAGTCCAGCGTCTCGGCGAAACGCTCTTCTTCTGCCTGCAGGGCACGCACCACGGTATCGGCCTGTGCCGGCAGTTCCGGGTAGGCCTCGCCCATCTGCTCGACCAGGGTCGGCACCAGCTTGCTGAAGAACGGCTGGCGCACGCCCAGCATCCAGCCGTGTCGCAGTGCGCGGCGGATGATCCGGCGCAGCACGTAGCCGCGGCCTTCGTTGGACGGCAGCACGCCATCGACGATCAGGAACGAACAGGCGCGGATGTGGTCGGCGATCACGCGCAGCGACTTGTTTTCCAGATCAGCGGTGCCGGTCAGCTCCGATGCCTTGCGGATCAGCGCCTGGAACAGGTCGATCTCGTAGTTGGTATGCACGTGCTGCAGGATCGCGGCCAGGCGTTCCAGGCCCATGCCGGTGTCCACGCATGGTGCCGGCAGCGGCATCAGCGTGCCGTCCTGCTGGCGATCGAACTGCATGAAGACCAGGTTCCAGATCTCGATGAAACGGTCACCGTCCTCGTCCGGCGAGCCCGGCGGGCCACCGGCGATATGGTCGCCGTGATCGTAGAAGATCTCGGTGCACGGACCGCAGGGACCGGTATCGGCCATCTGCCAGAAGTTGTCCGAGGCGAACGGCGCGCCCTTGTTGT
Organism: Stenotrophomonas sp. MYb57; assembly: GCF_002966815.1. Lineage (NCBI taxonomy): Bacteria > Pseudomonadati > Pseudomonadota > Gammaproteobacteria > Lysobacterales > Lysobacteraceae > Stenotrophomonas > Stenotrophomonas sp. MYb57. Next base: position 1,812,109 of record NZ_CP023271.1, on the reverse strand, counting down.
CGCCGATGCGGACGATCCGGTCTTCCGGAATGCCGATCATGTCGCGCCACAGTGCGTAGGCCTCGTCGTCGGTCTGGTAGACCGTGACCAGCAGGCGCTCGGCCGGCAGCTTCCAGACCTGGGTCAACAGCTCCCAGGCCCAGGCGATCGCATCCTTCTTGAAGTAATCGCCGAAGGACCAGTTGCCCAGCATTTCGAAGAAGGTGTGATGGCGGGCGGTGTAGCCCACCTGGTCGAGATCGTTGTGCTTGCCACCGGCACGCAGGCAGCGCTGGACGTCGGCCGCGCGCACGTAGCTGCGCTTTTCCGCGCCCAGGAACACGTCCTTGAACTGCACCATGCCGGAGTTGGTGAACAGCAGGGTCGGATCGTTGCCCGGCACCAGCGGCGCCGACGGCACGATGGTGTGGCCTTTGCCCTTGAAGAATTCAAGGAAGTCGCTGCGGATCTGGGATGTCGTGAATTTGGCGGATGCGTTCATGGGGGCTGGCAGTCTGCGGGCCGGGGCCCGTGCCGCCGGCCGCAGTGGCCAGGGTCGAACGGACCGCCGAAACCCCAAAGGGTATCAGGCCCGGCGCCATCAGTCTCAGTCGTCCGGATCGTAGCGGGTCGCGCGGCGGATGCTGTCGCCATCGAAGCCCCGGCGGGCCAGCAGATCGGCGGCCTTGCGGCGCTGCGCGAGGTCCTGCGGACCGGCCTCACCAAAGCGGCGACGGACCAGATCCCGGGCATTCTCCGTCCAGTCGCCCTCGAAGGTATCCATCGCAGCAGTGATCTGCTCGCTGTCCAGCCCGTGGGTTCCCAGCTCGGCACGTACATGGATGGGGCCATAACCCGTATTGGCGCGCATGCGCACCAGATTCTCGGCAAACCGGGTGTCGTCCTGCCAACCTGCCTCGGTCAGCTTGTCGACCGCCGCCTGCGCAGCCTCGTCCTCGATGCCCCGGGACGTCAGCTTGCGGGTCAGCTCCTTGCGCGAGTGCTCACGACGGACCAGCAGGCCCAAGGCGCGCTGGACAGGCGTCTGTTCGCGTACGCGGCGCTTACGGCCGGGTGCCGGGGCGTCGGAATCGTTCATTCTCGCCTTCAATCAAATGCGCCGTCCCTGGCGCGTCCCCCGTCGGGGAAACCGAATCTGCAGGACAGGGCGACGTCACTGACGGCGCCGCCCTGCCCCACAGCAAGCCTTTACTCGTCGTCGCCTTCGTCTTCGCCTTCCTCACGGACGGCTTCGGTCGGCTGGAACTTCTCGCGCAGCTCAGCCTCAAGCTTGGCGGCAACCTGCGGGTTGTCGCGCAGATAGCCACGGGCGTTGTCCTTGCCCTGGCCGATGCGCTCTTCCCCGTAGCTGTACCAGGCACCGGCCTTCTCGACCAGCTTGGCTTCGACACCCATATCGATCAGCTCGCCTTCGCGGCTGATGCCTTCGCCGTACAGGATCTCGGTGATGACCTGCTTGAACGGGGGCGCCAGCTTGTTCTTGACGACCTTGATCTTGGTCTGGTTGCCGATGATCTCGTCGCCCTTCTTGATCGCGCCGATACGGCGGATGTCCAGGCGCACCGAGGCATAGAACTTCAGCGCGTTGCCGCCGGTGGTCACTTCCGGGCTCTGGCCCGGCATCATCACGCCGATCTTCATGCGCAGCTGGTTGATGAACACCACCAGGGTGTTCGAGCGCTTGATGTTGCCGGTCAGCTTGCGCAGCGCCTGGCTCATCAGACGCGCCTGCAGACCCGGCAACTGGTCGCCCATCTCACCTTCGATTTCAGCCTTGGGGGTCAACGCGGCGACCGAGTCGACCACCAGGATGTCCACCGAACCGGAGCGCACCAGCATGTCGGCGATTTCAAGCGCCTGCTCACCGGTATCTGGCTGCGACAGCAGCAGATCGTCGACATTGACGCCCAGCTTGCCTGCGTAGATCGGGTCCAGCGCGTGCTCGGCATCGATGAAGGCGGCGGTGCCACCCAGCTTCTGGCACTCGGCGATGGCCTGCAGGGTCAACGTGGTCTTGCCGGAGGATTCCGGACCGTAGATTTCCACCACGCGGCCCTTGGGCAGGCCACCAATGCCCAATGCGATATCCAGCATCAGAGAACCGGTCGGGATCGCCTCGACGGGCTCGACCACGCGGTCGCCCATGCGCATCACCGAGCCCTTGCCGAACTGCTTTTCGATCTGGCCCAGAGCTGCAGCGAGGGCGCGCTTCTTGTTCTCGTCCATCGGATTGGTCCTTGCAGAGGTCACGTCGTTGGAGGTGCTGTCTTTGGAAGTCTTCTTGGCCATGGGTTCACTTTAAGGCTGGCGTATCGCACAGGCTGAGATTCTGCCCGGCGTTCGGAAAAAAATTATCGGACATCCGTACCAACCTCAGCAGAACCAGAGAATCGCCACAAAAGACCGCGGGAATTGCAGGATGAATCGTCAACGGTTTGGTCGCAGCAGCCCGCAGTACAGGCCCTCGATCGAGAAATCCTGGTCCGGAAGCACATCAATCGGCTTGTAATCGGGATTGCGCGGCAGCAGGCGGATGCGATCCTTGGCGATCTTCAGCAGCTTGACGGTGATCTCGTCATCGATGCGGGCCACCACGATCTGCCCGGAATGGGCATCGCGGGTGCGGTGCACACCGATCAGGTCGCCATCGAAGATGCCTTCGTCGATCATCGAATCGCCCTGCACTTTCAGCAGGTAGTCCGGTGCCGGCGAGAAGAACACCCGGTCCAGCACCACGAAATCATCCGAGCCGATGTCGGCGCCGATCGGCAGACCCGCAGCAACCCGACCCAGGATCGGCAGACGCAGGACGCTGTCGGGCAGGCCCGGCTCGGCGAGCTTCTCCACCGGCGGTGCCTGCACCAGACGGATGCCGCGGGCCTGGCCCGGCACGCGACGGATCGCCCCGGCCTGCTCCAGCGCCTCCAGGTGATACTGCGCTGCGCGTACGCCCTTGAAGCCGAAGGCACGCGCGATTTCAGTCTGCGAAGGGGGTGCGCCTTCGCTCTCGATACGCTCGGCGATCAACTGCAGGATCGCCTGCTGGGTGTCGGTCAGGTCCATGGTTAGTAGTATTACTACTAACATCCAGGACTGCAAGTGCCGAGGGCGGTTCCGGCAGGAGCGAAAGCCGCCGGCCATGGCCCGGCGCTACCGGCAATGCGGCGTGGCTGGTTGGGGGCGGCAAAGGCAAAAGCAGCCGACCCGCGGCAAGCACACTACGTGTGCTTGCCGCTTCTCCAGATCGAGAACAGGATCCACACCCCGCAGAACCCTGCGCCGATGAAACCGCACACGCCCAGCGCCAGCAGCCAACGGCTGGAAACGCCTCCTACGCTGTGCATCACGATCGAGGAACCGATGATCAAGGCTGCCGTGACGATCCCCATCACCAGCCGGTTCGCGGCGCGGTTGACCTGGTCGCCGAAGCCCTGCAGCGCGTTGGTCTCGACCTTCAGCTGCAGCCGGCCACGGCGCGCCGCCTGGACCAGCTTGCGCAGGTCCCGCGGCAAATCACCGGCGAAGTCGATCATGCCGAGCAGGCTGCGTCGGCCACGCTTGAACAGCGCCCGCGGCGCATAGCGCTGCAGTACCACCCGCTCCAGGAACGGGCGCGCGGCGCTGGCCATGTCGAAATCCGGGTCGAGCTGGCGGCCCATGCCCTCCAGCGTCAGGAAGGCCTTGATCATCAGCGCCAAGTCTGCCGGCAGGGTCAGGTTGTAGCTGCGCAGCAGCTGGGTGATGTCGCCCAGCATCTGGCCGATGCGCAGGTCCTTCAGCGGCACGCCGCGGTACTGGTCGACGAACAGGCTGATGTCGTGCTGCAACCGGTTCTCGTCCACTTCCACGCCACCGGCCCAGTCCAGCAACACATCGGCCACGCCCTGCGGATCCTGTTCGACCAGACCATGCAGCAGCTGCGCGACCTGGAAGCGACGCACCTCCGACAACGCGCCGACCATGCCGAAATCGATCACGCCGATGCGGCCGTCGCGCAGGTAGATGATGTTGCCCGGGTGCGGATCGGCATGGAAACTGCCGTCCTCCAGCACCATCTTCAATACGATGTCGGCGCCACGCCGGGCCAGTTCACGGCGGTCGATGCCGGCCGCATCGACACCGGCCAGATCACGTCCGGCAATGCCGTCGACGAAATCCTGGACATTCAGGCTTTCGCAGGTCCATTGCCAGTGCACCGCCGGAATCAGGATGTCGTCACGGCCCTCGAAGTTGCGCGCGATGCGCTCGGCGTTGCGGCACTCCGCGGCAAAATCCAGCTCGCGGCGCAGCGACACGGTGAACTGCTGCACCACCTCGGCGGGCCGGTAGCGGCGCAGATCCGGCAGCCGTGCCTCAACGATTTCGGCCAGCCGTGCCAGCAAACGCAGATCGGCTTCAACCACGTCACGGATACCAGGGCGACGCACCTTCAGCACCACTTCGCGGCCATCACGCAACCGCGCCCGATGGGCCTGGGCCAACGAAGCTGCGGCCATCGGGGTTTCATCAAGGAAGGCAAACACCTGCGACGGAGACGCACCGAGGTCGGCCTCGAGCTGTTCGCGGATCTTCTCGTAGGGCAATGCCGGGACGGCGTTCTGCAACTCGGAGAGTTCGGCGATCCAGTCCGGCGGCAGCAGGTCGACGCGGGTGGCGAGCACCTGGCCCAGCTTCACGAACGTCGGCCCGAGATCCTGCAGGGCGCTGCGCACGCGTACCGGCGCGGTCATCCGCAGCATTTCCTGCCGCTCCTCGTTCCAGTGCAGCAGGCGGCCGGCACGTTCCAGTACCGTGGCCAGGCCGATGCGCCGCACGACGTCGCCGAAGCCGTAGCGGATCAGGACGGCGGCAATTTCCTGCAGCCGGCCAAGGTCACGGACGGTGCCCAGCGTCTCCCACATCGTTGCCTACTCCGGTTGATTGCCGGAGCAGCATGTCACAGCTGGGCGTCGATGCCGTGCAATGCCGCCGCTACGGTCTGCCGGCGGATGGCTTCACGGTCACCATCGAACTGGAACAGTTCGGCCCGGGCATAGCCACCACGGCGCTTCCAGCCGATCCAGACACTGCCGACCGGCTTGTCCGGGCTGCCACCGCCCGGCCCTGCGATACCGGTCACCGCCACCGCGATGCCGGCACCGGAATTGACCAGCGCCCCGGAGACCATCTCCAGCACGGCTTCGCGGCTGACCGCACCGAATTGCTCCAGCGTCTGCGCGCGCACGCCGAGCAGGCGCTGCTTGGCTTCGTAGCTGTAGACCACCATGCCGCAGTCGAAGAACGCCGAGGAACCGGCGATGTCGGTCATGCACTTGGCGATCCAGCCGCCGCTGCAGCTTTCAGCAGTCACCAGCTGCAGCGAAGCCTGTTGCAGGCGCTGGCCCAGCGCAGCGGCCTGGGCATTGAGTTCGGCGTCGGTCGGGAAGGCCATCGGGGTAGCTGAAAAGTGAAGAACCTGCACGTTGTACCGCAGATGGCAGGGTGGTGTCGCGGCCGCAGGACATGCCGGCCAACGGCCGGCACTGCCTCACCATTCGGGCAGCTTCTCCGGCAGCAGGGCCCGGATCGGCTCGCCATCGGCGCTGGCCGCCAGCTTCTCGGCCTCGGCGATGGGAAGATCGACCTGCAACAGCCAGCCTTCTTCATCAGCCTCTTCACTGCGCACCACTTCCAATTGGTGCAGGCGAGCGCGAAGGCGGCCGGCACTGGGTGGCAGGCGCAACTCGCCGGTGACGTGCTGCAGACCCAACCGCTTGCCGAGTACGGCCTGCAACAGCTCGATGCCCTGCCCGTCGCGTGCGGAAATCCACACCCGCTCACGCCGCGATTCATCCGGCACGCCGTCCTGGCCGTCGTGGCGCACGTCGGCACCCTCGATGCGGTCGATCTTGTTGAACACCAGCAACTGCGGAAGGTCGCCGGCACCGACGGCGGTCAGCACTTCGTCGACCTGGGCGATGCGCTCCTCGCGGTGCGGATCGGCGGCATCGACAAGGTGCAGCAGGAAATCCGCTTCCCGCGCTTCAGACAGGGTCGAGCGGAAGGCCGCCACCAGGTCATGCGGCAGGTCGCGTACGAAACCAACCGTATCGGCCAGCACGACGTTGCCACCGGGCACGGCGATCCGGCGTACGGTCGGATCCAGGGTGGCGAACAACTGGTCGGCCGCATAGGCCTCGGCGCCGGTCATCGCATTGAACAAGGTCGATTTGCCGGCATTGGTGTAGCCCACCAGGGCGACGCGCGGCAGTTCGCTGCGCACACGCGCACGACGCATCTGGGTGCGCTGTACTTCGACTTTTTCCAGCCGCTTCTGCAGCTGTTCAACCCGCTTCTGCAGCAGGCGACGATCGGTTTCCAGCTGGGTTTCACCCGGGCCTCGCAGGCCGATCGAACCACCACGCTGGCGCTCCAGATGGGTCCAGCCGCGCACCAGCCGTGTCGACATATGGCGCAGCTGGGCCAGCTCGACCTGCAGTTTGCCTTCATGGCTGCGCGCACGCTGGGCAAAGATGTCCAGGATCAGACCGGTACGGTCGATCACCCGGCGCTCGAGGAAACGCTCCAGATTGCGCTCCTGGCCCGGGCTCAACGCGTGGTTGACCAGGATCAGGTCTGCGCCGGTGGCTTCGGCGGCGGCCTTGATCTCATCCAGCTTGCCGCTGCCGATCAGGGTCGACGGGTTGGGGCGATCCAGCCGCGCGGTGATGGTCACCGCGATGCTGGCCCCGGCCGAGCGGGCCAGATCACCGAATTCTTCCAGCACATCGTCTTCCAGCTTGCCGAAATGCGGCTGGATCAACAGGGCGTGTTCGCCCTTTTTCGAGCGGTCAAACATTCACCGCTCCAACATCATTCGTCTGCTTCATCACCCGCCTGACCATCCTCACCTGATTGCACGTACCCACCACCCGGGCCGACCTTGACGTTGCGCGCCGGCACCACGGTGGAAATGGCGTGCTTGTAGACCATCTGGCTGACGGTGTTGCGCAGCAGGACCACGAACTGATCGAACGATTCGATCGTGCCCTGCAGCTTGATGCCGTTGACCAGGTACACCGAAACCGGCACGCGCTCGCGCCGCAGTGCATTCAAGAAAGGATCCTGCAGCGATTGCCCCTTGGACATTGCACACTCCTGATTATTGTTCTTATTGGTAGCCGGCGGTTGCCGCGGCCCCCGAGCCGCTTGCCGGCCCATGATGGTACACGGCCAGCGTCGGTTCAGCGTGCAACGAAGGTCGACACCGCGCCTGCGAGGCGCTCCCCATCCACATGGGGGTCGAACCAGCGCGCATCAAGCTCGCCGCGCAGCCAGGTAAGCTGGCGCTTGGCCAGTTGCCGGGTGGCGAAAATGGACTTGTCCCGGAAGCGGGCCGCGTCCCCGTCCCCGTCCAGGTACTCCCAGGCCTGGCGATACCCCACCGCGCGGACGGCGGGCAGGTCCAGCGGTGCGGCCACCGCCCGCATTTCCGGCAATGCACGCAGGGCGCGCACTTCGTCGAGGAAGCCCTGCGCGAGCATGGCGTCAAAGCGGGCCTCGATGCGCTGGTGCAGGACGGCGCGGTCGCGCGGCGCCAGAATCAGCTTCAACGTGCGCACAGGCAACGGGGCCACCCCGGGGCGGCGCTGCCATTCACTGATCGGCGTGCCGGTCAGCCGGTAGACCTCCAGCGCCCGCTGGATGCGTTGCGGGTCGGTGGCATGGATGCGTGCTGCGGCGGCGGGGTCAACGGCGGCCAGTTCGGCGTGCAGCGCCGCCCAGCCTCGCTCGGCGGCCTCGGCGCTCAGCACGGCACGCATCGCCGGGTCGGCCTCCGGCATCGGCGACAGACCCTGCAACAGCGCCCGGAAGTACAGGCCCGTGCCGCCGGCCAGGATCGGAGTCTTGCCACGGGCGACGATGTCGGCCACCACGCGGGCGGCGTCGGCGGCGAACTCGGCGGCGGAATAAGTCTGCCAGGGATCGCGCAGGTCCAGCAGGTGGTGCGGTGCCTGCGCGCGCTCGGCCGCATCGGGCTTGGCCGACCCGATATCCAGTCCGCGATAGACCAGCGCCGAATCAACGCTGACGATTTCACCGTCCAGCTGCTGCGCCAGCGCGATCGCGGTCGCGGTCTTGCCGCTGGCGGTCGGCCCCATCACGGCGATCGCCAGCGGCCGCTGATCCACTGCCATCAGTCTTCGTCCGGCCAGCGGAGGGTCGGCTTGGCGTCCACCCGCACGGCAGGTACCGCCTCGACCGCCTGCCAGACCTTCAATGCATCGACCGTCGCTGCCACATCGTGCACGCGCACGATACGGGCGCCGCGCTGCACGGCGATCAGGTGTGCGGCCACCGACGCAGCGACACGCTCTGCCGGCGACTGACGACCGGTCAGCTCGCCCAGGCTGCGCTTGCGCGACAGCCCGGCCAGCATCGGCACGCCCAGTTCAAGGAAACGCTCCGAGCGGGCCAGCAGCGTCATGTTGTGGGCCGTGGTCTTGCCGAAGCCGAAGCCGAGGTCGATCACCAGATTCTTCTTGGCGATGCCGGCCATCTCCGCGGCGAACAGCCGCTGCACCAGGAAGCCATGGACCTCGGCGACCACATCGTCGTACTGCGGGTCGGCCTGCATGTGACCTGGTTCGCCTTGCATGTGCATCAGCACCACCGGCACGCCTGCGTCCGCCGCCGCCTGCAGCGCACCGTCCTGGCGCAGGCCGAAGATGTCGTTGATCATCCCGGCGCCTGCAGCAACCGCGGCACGCATCACCTCCGGCTTGAAGGTATCGATGCTGATCGGCACCGTCGTGCGCGCTGCCAGCTGCTCGATGACCGGCACGACGCGACGCAGTTCCTCGTCGATCGACACCGGCGCCGCGCCCGGACGGGTCGATTCGCCGCCGATGTCGAGCAGGTCGGCGCCCTCCTCCACCAGCTTCAGGCCATGCGCGACCGCCGCCTCGGTGGTGTCATGGGCACCACCATCGGAGAACGAATCCGGGGTGACGTTGACGATACCCATGACCCGGGCACGGTCGAGGCGCAGGATGCGGCCGGCGCAATCGAGCTGGGGCGAGATGTCGAACATGGCAGATCCTGCGGGCAACGAAGGTTAGTTTAAGGCGGCAGGGCTGCGCCCTGCACCCGCCGAAGCGGTAGTGCCGGCCGCTGGCCGGCAAGCTCAACAACAGCAACAGCGGCAACAGCGGGCTATCCGTGGGATGGCGGGACGGTGTCGGATTGCGGGGACGCCGCAAGTACGTCCGTGTAGGCTTGGCCGCGGCATCCATGCCGCGGACACCCTGCAATCCGACACCGACCCGCCTCCGACAATTTCCTGCTGCTGCTGGGCTGCTGTTGGTAGGTGTCGACCTTGGTCGACACGTAGATCCACGCCGTGCGTGGATGCTCTTCGTTCAATTGTCGAGATATTCGATTCCGATGGAGATTCATCCACGCATGGCGTGGATCTACCGGCCACCGGGAAACTGTCGAAGGCGGGGTGGGTCCGATTGCGGGGGCGTGAGCCGCATGGATGCGGCGACCGAGCTTACATGGACGTACTTGCAGCGCCCCCCGCAACCGGACCCACCCCGCCATCCCACAGAATGCCGCAGTTGCTTTTGCTGTTGAGGTTGCCGGCCAGCGGCCGGCACTACCGCTTCGGCGGGTGCAGGGCGCCGCCCCGCCGGCAAACCTCACCGCTGCCGGCGACGCTTCCGGTCCACGTACAGCGTCTTGATGATGCTCAGCAGGATACCCACCGCGATACCCACGCCACAGCCCAGCAGCAGATTGTCCACGGTCAGGCCGACAGCGACGCCGACTACGGTGGCGATCACCATCTCGGCGGTGTGGGAAATCGGTTCAGGCTTGGGGGCGGACATGCGGACTCCAGCGGACTGTCAGGATCGGATGGGCCGGGGCCCGGAAACAACAAGGCCGGGTTGCCCCGGCCTCGTCTTGCATTGCGTACGGCAGGCCGTCAGATCGATTCGGCCGGACCGGCGATCGGGGGCAACGGACGGGCATCGCCGCCCTTGTCGTTGTTGCCGCCATCCTTGTTGGACTTGTTCCAGCCCATCGGCGGCGGCGGATCACGACCTTCCATGATCGCGTCGATCTGCGGCGCATCGATGGTTTCGTACTGCAGCAGCAGCTGCGACATCGTATGCAGCTTGTCGATGTTCTCGGTCAGCAGCTCGGTGGTGCGGGCGTACGCCTTGTCGAGGATGTTGCGCACTTCCTCGTCGATGCGACGGGCAGTGTCGTTGGACACGCTCTTGTGCTGGGTCACCGAACGGCCCAGGAACACCTCATCGTCCTCTTCGCCATAGGCGATCGGGCCGAGCTGCTCGGACAGGCCCCACTTGGTGACCATGTTGCGGGCCATCTTGGTGGCACGCTCGATGTCATTGGAAGCGCCGGTGGTGACCTTGTCGGTACCGAAGATCAGTTCTTCCGCCACGCGGCCACCGTACAGCGAGCACAGCTGCGACTGGATCGCCACGCGGTTCATCGAGTACTTGTCGCCTTCCGGCAGGTACATGGTCACGCCCAGCGCACGGCCGCGCGGAATGATCGTGACCTTGTAGACCGGGTCATGTTCCGGCACCAGGCGGCCAACGATGGCATGGCCGGCTTCATGGTAGGCGGTGAGGGTCTTCTCCTCCTCGCTCATGGCCATCGAGCGGCGCTCGGCACCCATCAGGATCTTGTCGCGGGCACGATCAAAGTGGTCCATGCGGACCTCCTTCTCGTTGCCACGGGCGGCGAACAGGGCGGCCTCGTTGCAGAGGTTGGCGAGGTCGGCGCCGGAGAAGCCCGGCGTACCACGCGCGATCACCATCGGCACGACATCGTCGGCCAGCGGCAGCTTGCGCATGTGCACCTTGAGGATGTGCTCGCGGCCCTTCACGTCCGGCAGACCGACCACCACCTGGCGGTCGAAGCGGCCCGGACGCAGCAGCGCCGGGTCCAGCACGTCCGGACGGTTGGTGGCGGCGATCACGATCACGCCTTCGCCGCCTTCGAAACCGTCCATCTCGACCAGCAGCTGGTTCAGGGTCTGCTCGCGCTCGTCATGACCGCCGCCCAAGCCGGCACCACGGTGGCGACCGACGGCGTCGATTTCATCGATGAAGATGATGCACGGCGCGTGCTTCTTGGCCTGCTCGAACATGTCGCGCACTCGGCTGGCGCCGACGCCGACGAACATTTCCACGAAGTCCGAGCCGGAGATCGAGAAGAACGGCACCTTGGCTTCACCGGCGATGGCCTTGGCCAGCAGCGTCTTGCCGGTACCCGGAGGGCCGACCATCAGCACGCCGCGCGGGATCTTGCCGCCGAGCTTGGTGAACTTGGACGGGTCACGCAGGAAATCGACCAGTTCGCCGACTTCTTCCTTGGCCTCGTCGCAACCGGCAACGTCGGCGAAGGTGACCTTGATCTGGTCTTCGCCCTGCAGCTTGGCGCGCGACTTGCCGAAGGACATTGCGCCCTTGGCACCGCCGCCACCGCCCTGCATCTGCCGCATGATGAACAGCCAGAAGCCGATGATCAGGATGACCGGCAGGAAATTCATCAGGATCGCGCCGAGGGAGATGCCGCTGGACGGCTCTTCCTGCACGATCTCGACGTTCTTGGTGCGCAGCACGTTGATCAGGTCGCGATCGAACGGCGCGGTGATGGTGGACGACTGTCCACCACGGGTGGTGTAGGTGATCTGGCTGGTACCGCCGCGCGTATCGCCGCCGAAGGCGACCTTCTGCACGTTGCCGGTGTCCACCTGGTCCAGGAACTGCGAGTACGAAGCGCCCTGCGCCCCGGCCCCCGAGGTCTTGGGCGAGAAGCTCTGGAAGACCACCATCAGCACGACGGCGACGACCACCCATAGCAGGAGGTTCTTGGTCAAGTCGTTCATCCTCATTGGCTCCGGTGTTCCTCTTAGTGCTGGCGTTGCGTTGGGGTCGAACTTACGGGGTCGAGCTTACTTCATGTGGGCGCGTTTTCCCTGACCCAAGGCATACACCTCGGGAGAGCGCTTGCGCGAGGCTTCCGGCTTGCGGATGGAGACCTTGTCGTACCGGCGGCGCATGTCGCGCACGTAGTCGTCAAAGCCTTCGCCCTGGAACAGCTTGATCAGGAACGCCCCACCAGTCTTGAGGTGGTTGTCGGCAAAATCCATGGCCAGCTCCGCCAGGTGCATCATCCGCGGCTGGTCGACCGCGTCCACACCACTCTTATTGGGGGCCATGTCCGACAGCACAAGGTCTACCGGCTGATCCCCGAGCATGGCTTCAAACTGCGATAGGACGGTTTCTTCCCTGAAGTCACCGTGAAGGAACTCCACGCCGGCCAGCGGCGGCATGTCCAGGATGTCCAGGGCCAGCACGCGGCCGGTATCGCCGATCTGTCTCCGCACCTGCTGAGACCAACCACCTGGGGCCGCGCCGAGGTCGACCACCACCATGTGCGGCTTCAGCAGGCGGTCACGTTCGAGCAGTTCTTCAAGCTTGTAGGCCGCACGGGAGCGCATGCCTTCGGCCTGGGCCTTCTTTACGAAGGGATCGGAGAAGTGTTCCTTGAGCCAGCGCTGGCTGCTTTTGCTGCGGGTAGCCATTGGAAATAGGGGCTGATGGGGTCGCCATGATACCCTGATCGTCCCATTCAACCGTGTTTTCTGCATGCCCACTGCCTTGACCCCTTCCCAGACCCGTTTCCTGCGCGGCCAAGCCCACGACCTGAAGGCCCTGCTGCAGACCGGCGGCAAGGGCGTCACTCCGGCCTTCCTGACCGAGCTGAACGAAGTGCTGGAACGCCACGAACTGGTCAAGGTGAAGGTTGCCGCCGAAGACCGTGACGCCCGCGACGTGATGATCGGCGAGATCGTGCAGGCCACCGACAGTGCGCTGGTGCAGCGTATCGGCCATGTGGCCGTGCTGTATCGCCCGAGCAAGGAACACCGCCAGATCGTGCTGCCGCGCGGCTGATCGGACCCTGCCATGCAGCTGAACCACGAACTGCCCGACTACGCCTACAGCCTGCGCGCCGCTGACGGTCGCTCGGCACGGGTGAATGATCGCGTTCTGGGCAACAGCTTCTTCCTGACCCCGGACCAGCTGGTTGAACAGTGGCCGGTGACCGATGTCGCGGCGCTGCAGGTGGCTGACCTGGAGCCGATCCTGGCACTGAAGCCGGCGTTGATACTGCTCGGCACCGGAGAGCGCCAGGCGTTCCCGCCGGCGGTTGTCATGGCCGCCTGCCTGTCGCGCGGCATCGGACTGGAAGTGATGAACAATCCGGCTGCCGCACGCACCTTCAACATCCTTGCCGGCGAAGGCCGCAAGGTGGCGGCCGCCTTCATCCTGGAAGGCTGAGGCCCGAGGTCGCCGGGCATGGCCCGGCGCCACCTGAAACACACGTTGCGCATATGTAAGCGTCCGAGCCCATGCTCGGGCAGTGCTGCATTGCGGCGTACAGCCGCCGGGCATGGCCCGGCGCTACCCGTATCTGCCCGCGCTAGCGCGCCGGCAGATACTGCTGCGGGTCGACCGGCTTGCCGTTGTAGCGGGTGAGCCGAGGGCGCTTGCGGCCCATGGGACGCGCCCTTGGCGAACGCCCGGCGCGCTGCGCCGGGCCGGGGATCCGCCCGGAGAAAGAGCGGCCGGTTACTTCGCCGGCAGATATTGCTGCGGGTCGACCGGCTTGCCGTTGTAGCGGATCTCGAAGTGCAGCATGTCCCGGTTGGCGCCGGTACGGCCCATCTCGGCGATCTGCTCGCCGGCCTTCACGCTCTGCCCTTCATTGACCAGGCGCTTGCGGTTGTGGCCATAGGCCGACAGCCACTGGTCGCTGTGCTTGATGATGATCAGCTCGCCATAGCCGACCAGGCCGGCGCCGGAATACACCACCACGCCATTGGCCGTGGCCTTCACCGGCGCGCCGCTGGTGCCGGCGATGTCCACGCCCTGCTTGGTTGCGTCGCCGGCCACGTAGCGGCCCACGACTGCGCCATCGGCCGGCCAGCGCCAGGCGATGTTGCTCTTGACCGGACCGGCCGGACCCGGCGTCGGCGCGGTACTGCCGCCAGACGTGCTGCCAGCCGGACGCGGCGCGGTGACCACGGTGGTCGGCGCACGACCGCCACCGGAACCGGCCGGATACAGGCGGATCACCTGCCCCGGGTAAATGGTCGACGGGTTGTCCAGGTTGTTCCAGGCGATCAGGTCGGCCGGCGTGATGTCGTGGATGCGGGCCAGCGCATAGATGGTGTCGCCCTTGCGCACGACCACCGTCTGCCCCGGCTTGGGCACCGACGTCTTCGGCGTGCTGACGCCACTGCCGCCGCCACTGGGCCGGACCACGGTGGCGGTGCCACAGGCGGCCAGGGTGGATACCAGCAACGCCAGCGCGCCGATGCGCACTCCCTTGCTCAGACGATCTGCACTCATGCGAACTTCGACCTCCATACAAGCCAGGCGATCAGCACCACCACCAACGCGGTGGCGATCCAGCCCAGCGGTTCAATCCATCGGCGCAGCGCTGCTTCGGCGCGCGCACCACCGATACGGATGACCGCAGCCAGCACGAAAACGCGCTTGCCACGACCGATCAACATGCTCAACAGGTACTGCGGCATCGGCACGCCGACGATACCCGATGCCCACGTGAAGACCTTCATCGGAATCGGCATGAAGCCGCCCAGCACCAGGAAAGTGAACACCGCCCAAGGCGACTCCACCATCTTGGCCTGCACGGTAGCAATGCCCTGCTCGATCGCCGGCAGCATGCCCAGCGCCTCGAACACCGGCTTGACCGCTTCGAATGCATAGTGGCCCAGCGCGTAGCCGATCAGCGCGCCGACCATCGAGCCAGCCAGGCTGAGGGTGGCGAACCACCAGCCGCGCTTGGGCTGGGCCACGCACATCGGCGCCAGCATCACTTCCGGCATCACCGGGAAGATGATGGCTTCGAAAAAGCTCAGCACCATCAGATAAGTCGGCGCGCGCTCATGCGCAGCCCACTTCATTGCCCGCTCGTACAGCGGCCCGAAAATCTTCATGCAACCCTGCTCCGTGGATTCAATCGAGCATGCCAGACAGCAGCGGCACGAAGGTGACCGGCGCCAGCACGCGTTGTTCGATGCTGCCGTCGTCCTTGCGGTCGAGCTGCACCAGCGACTGTGCGCCGGCGCCACCGACCGGGGCGACCAGACGGCCACCTGCAGCCAGCTGCTCAACCAGCGCATCGACCAGTGCCGGTGCGGCGGCGGTAACCACGATGGCGTCGAACGGGCCATGCTCGGCCCAGCCCACGCGGCCGTCGTCGTGCTTGGTGCGGATGTTCATGCCCAGCGCGCGGAACCGCTTGCGCGCCTGCCGCAGCAGGTCACCGATGCGCTCGACGGTATAGACCTCCAGCCCCAGCGCACCAAGCACGGCGGCCTGATAGCCGGAGCCGGTACCCACTTCGAGCACCTTCTTCGGCGCCACCTGCAGCACGGCCTCGGTCATCCGCGCCACCACCCACGGCTGGGAAATGGTCTGGCCGTGGCCGATCGGCAGCGCGGTGTCTTCATACGCGCGCGAGGCCAGGGCCTCATCGATGAACAGATGGCGCGGCACCACCCGGATCGCGTTCAGCGTCGACTCGTCGACGATGCCGGCTTCGCGCAGGCGGTCGACCAGGCGGTCGCGCACGCGCTGCGATGTCATGCCGATGCCGACTGCTTCCGGCTGCAGGCGCAGGCGTGGGCTCATGCCGGCCGGTCCAGCGCGGCGCTGAGGCCGCCGACCCAGCTGGCGACCTTTTCCAGTGCCTGGTAGCGGGTCAGGTCAACCTGGATCGGGGTGATCGAAATGTGGCCGGTGCGCACCGCATGGAAATCGGTGCCCGGGCCGGAGTCCTGCTCGCGGCCGGCCGGACCGATCCAGTACACCTCGTTGCCGCGCGGGTCTTTCTGCGCGATGCAGCCCTCGGCGCGATGACGGTTGCCCAGGCGGGTGACTTCGAAGCCCTTGACCTCGCTCCACGGCAGGTCCGGCACATTGACGTTGAGGATGGTGTCGGCAGGCAGCGGATCGGCCTTGAGGCGGGCAACGATCTCCACCGCAGCACGCGCCGCCGTCTCGAAATGCCTGGGGTCGTGGTTACGGGTCACCAGTGACACCGCCACTGCAGGCAGGCCGAGGAAACGACCTTCCATCGCCGCCGAGACGGTGCCGGAATAGATCACGTCGTCGCCGAGGTTGGCGGCATTGTTGATACCGGACACGACAATGTCAGGCTCGAATTCGAGCAGGCCGGTCAGCGCAAGGTGCACGCAGTCGGTGGGCGTGCCGGCCACCGACACGGTGTAGTGGTCGATGCGCTTGAGCCGGATCGGCAGATCCAGGGTCAGCGAATTGCTGGCGCCGGAGCGATCGCGGTCGGGTGCGACCACCGTGACTTCGTGCCCGGCCTCGCGCAGCACGGATGCAAGCATCCGGATGCCCGCCGCGTCGACACCGTCATCATTGCTGACCAGGATGCGCATCTTCGATTTAACCGCTTGATTTTCCAAGAATTCGATCCCGTCACCTTGCAACGTGGGCGAAGCCGGCCCGTCTCCTCCAGGGAGGCGGCAGCTCCGCAAGTGCGCCGACTATTGTGCCGCAAGCGGGCGCTGGGTCCTACCCTGTCTGCGGTCACGGCCGACATCGAACGGTCATAGGCAGACCCGCGCAGGCGGTTTACCCTGTGCGCATGTCGCACCCTGAAGACGAAGATCCGGCTGCATTGTTCCGGGCAGCCATCGGCGAAGTGACGCCGCTGCGCAAGGAAGTGGAGCCCGCGCCTGCTGCGCCGCGGCCCAGGCCGCGTGCGCGCATGGCCGAGCGCGACGACGCAGAAGCCGCCGGTGAGTTCGCCCGGCTGCTGCGCGACAACGCCCCGCTGGAAGCGGGCGACGTTGCCAGCTACCGGCGCGACAACCTGCCGCCACGCCTGTTCCAGCGCTTGAAGCGCGGACAGTACTCGGTGCAGGACGAACTGGACCTGCACGGCGCCACCGCCGCGCAGGCCGAGATGATGCTTCGCCAGTTCCTGCTGGAGGCGCACGCCCACGAGTACGGCTGCGTGCGCATCATCCACGGCAAGGGCCTGCAGTCCGATGGCAGTGCGCCGGTGCTGAAGAACCTGGTGGACCGCCTGCTGCGCCTGCGCAACGACGTGCTGGCGTTCCATTCCGCCCCGACCGGGCAAGGCGGGACCGGCGCCATGCTGGTGCTGCTGGCGCGGCGCTGACGTTCTGCCGGTGGGATTCATCCACGCTTGGCGTGGATCTACTGACGGCCCGTCCACGCATGGCGTGGATCTACTGACGGCCCGTCCACGCATGGCGTGGATCTACTGACGGCCCATCCACGCGTGGCGTGGATCTACTGACGGCCCGTCCACGCATGGCGTGGATCTACTGTGGCGGGCGGAGGAAAGTGGATCCACGCCATGCGTGGATGCTCTTCGCCTCCGCCACCATTTCCGTCAGGCCTGCGACGCGTCTTCGACCGGGCCGAGCTCGTGCAGGACCGCGGTGGCATAGCAGCCTGGCGGCAGCGCGAAGGACAACTCCAGTACGTCAGCGGCCAGCCACTGGTGCTGCAGCAGCGCTGGACGCAGCCGCAGCGCGCGCCGCTCCTGCTTCAGCCGCGCCTCTTCCAGGCCGGCGCGCAGCGCCTTTGATTCGTCATCATCCAGCGCTGCCAGTTCCAGCTCACGGGCGGCGTCGCTGCTGCGCAGCTCACCCTCGCCCCACAACGGAGCACTGGGGTGGATGTCGAAACGTGCCAGGCGCTCGGCCAGCACGTCGCTGTAGGGCTCGGGGCCGAACACACTGCGGCTGCCATCAAGCATCCACACTTCGCCCTGCAGCGGCTGGTCCCAGCTGCCCTGCTCCACGCGTGCAGCGAGCACGCGGTTGAACAAGGCCGAACGCGCCGCCGACAACAGCAGCGAACGCTGGTCCTTGCGCATGCGCCGGCCACCGAACATCGCCAACGCGGCCGGCACATTGCCGCCATCACGACCGAAGCGCTGCTCGCCGAACCAGTTCGGCAGGCCACGCGCGGCGATCTGCTGCAGGCGCTCGTCGATTGCCGCCGCGTCACCCTGCACATCGCGTAGCACCAGCCTGAAGCGGTTGCCCGCCAGCGCACCGCGCTGCAGCTTGCGGTTGTGCCAGGTGGAGTCGATCACCTCAATCTCGTCACTGGCCAGCTCGGCCAGATCGGGCGCGACGCGCTTGGGCAGATGTACGCTGAAACGCTGGGTGGTGACCGCGTTGCGGTCCTTCATGCCGGCATAGCTGACCGCCATTTCCGGCAGGCCTGCCCACTTGGCCAGTACCTTGGCCACGTGCACCGTATTGGCGCCACGCTTGCGGATATGCAGCAGCAGATGCTCGCCTTCACCGGTCGCTTCGAAAGCGGGCAGCTCATCGACCTGGAAATCTTCCGGCGTGGTGCGGATGCGCGCCTGCAGCAGCGGTGCACCGAACGCGAGCGGCAACGGGATCATGCGGCCACCAGCAGCACGACCGCCTGCGCAGCGATGCCTTCGCCACGGCCGGTGAAGCCCAGCTTCTCGGACGTGGTGGCCTTGACGCTCACCGCATCCAACGGCAGCTGCAACAGTTCACCGATGCGCTCGCGCATGGCCAGCGCATGCGGGCCGACCTTGGGCCGTTCGCAGATCACGGTGATGTCGGTGTTGCCGACACGCCAGCCGCGCTCGCGCAGCAGGCCATCGCAATGGCGCACGAATTCGCTGCTGTCCGCGCCCTTCCAGCGGTCGTCAGTGGGCGGGAAGTGCTGGCCGATGTCGCCCAGCGCGATCGCACCGAGCATGGCGTCGCACAACGCGTGCAGGATGACGTCGCCGTCGCTGTGCGCAAGCACGCCGCAGCTGTGCGGCACCGCGATGCCACCGAGCATGATGTGGTCGCCTTCACCGAAGGCATGGACGTCGTAGCCCTGGCCGATACGGACGGGCGGGAACGGGGAGGTGCTCATGGATGCAGCCCTTGCAGCAGGGCCGCGCGGGCGGTCAGCCGGCGCGGCGGGAGAGTACGAATTCGAAACGATCGAGATCGGCCGGCGTGGTGACCTTGAAGTTGTCCTCGCTGCCTTCCACCAGCAGCGGGCGCTGGCCCTGGCGCTCCATGGCCATGGCATCGTCGGTCACATCGACACCGGCGGCAGCGGCCTCGGACAGTGCGCGGATCAACTGGTGGCGGCGGAACAGCTGCGGCGTCAGTGCACGCCACAGGCGCTCACGTGGCTCGGTGCCGTCGATGCCACCATCATCACCAGCACGCTTGAGCGTGTCGCGTACCGGCGCAGCCAGGATGGCGCCGACCGGATCGGTGCGGCCCACTTCCAGCAGGCGGCCAAGATCGGCCTGCGACAGGTTCGGACGCGCCGCGTCATGCACCAGCACGAATTCATCGGCACGCACGCTGTCCGGCAGGGCCTGCAGCCCCGCCAGCACCGAGGCGGCGCGGGTGGCGCCACCGGTGCAGGTCAGCACCGGCTTTCCGGCCCATTCGCTCCAGCCCGGCCAGTCGGCATCGTCCGCACCGATCACCACCATCGCCCCGGCCACGGCCGGGTGCGCCAGCAGTGCGTCCAGGGTGTGGGCGAGCAGGGTCTGCCCGCCCGCCTGCAGGTACTGCTTGGGCAACGGCGCACCAAAACGCGTGCCGCGCCCTGCGGCCGGAACAACCACCCAGATCGCCGCGCTCATGGCACGTCCGCCGGATGGTCACCGGCCGGGGCCGCAACCGGCGCAGGCTGCGCCGGGCGCGTCGGTGCATCTTCCACGACGCGATAGAACTTCTCGCCGGGCTTGATCATGCCCAGCTCGCTGCGCGCGCGCTCTTCGATGGCGGACTGGCCTTCCTTGAGGTCCTTCACTTCGGCAGCAAGCGCATCGTTGCGCTGCTGCAGACCGTCATTGTCCCGCTCCTGGTTGGCGACCTGGGCTTCGAGCATCATCACTTCACCCGAATTGCCCGGGCCGAACCAGAAACGGTACTGCAGCCATGCCAGCAGCAGGGCCAGCAACAACAGCAGCCAGCGCCAGTCGCGCATCGGCTCAGCGCTTCAGCGACACGAACGCGTCACGACCAGCGTAACGCGCGCCGGCGCCGAGGGCTTCCTCGATGCGCAGCAGCTGGTTGTACTTGGCCACGCGATCGCTGCGGCACAGCGAGCCGGTCTTGATCTGGGTGGCGGTGGTCGCCACCGCAATGTCGGCGATGGTGGTGTCCTCGGTTTCACCCGAACGGTGCGAGACCACGGCGGCGTAACCGGCACGGTCGGCCATGGCGATCGCTTCCAGCGTTTCGCTGAGGGTACCGATCTGGTTGACCTTGATCAGGATCGCGTTGGCGGTGCCCGAATCAATGCCTTCCTGGAAGATCTTCGGATTGGTGACGAACAGATCGTCGCCGACCAGCTGCACCTTCTTGCCGATGCGATCGGTCAGCAGCTTCCAGCCCGCCCAGTCGTTCTCGGCCAGGCCGTCTTCGATGGTGATGATCGGGTACTGCGCGGCCCAGTCAGCCAGGAAGTCGACGAACTGCTCGGAGGTCAGTCGCTTGTTCTCGCCGACCAGGTTGTACTTGCCGTTCTCGAAGAATTCGCTGGAGGCCACGTCCAGGCCCAGCAGCACGTCTTCACCGGCGGTGTAGCCGGCCTTGCCGATGGCTTCGAGGATGGTGTCCAGCGCTTCGACGTTGCTGCGGAAGTCCGGCGCGAAGCCGCCTTCGTCGCCCACCGCCGTGCTCAGGCCGTGGCCCTTCAGCACCGACTTCAGCGAATGGAAGATTTCGGTACCGGCACGCAGCGCTTCGGAGAACGAGGTGAAGCCGACCGGCAGCACCATGAACTCCTGGAAATCGACGTTGTTGTCGGCGTGCGCGCCGCCGTTGATGATGTTCATCATCGGCACCGGCAGCGACGGGGTCGCGCCGGTCTTGCCGGCCAGGTACTGCCACAGTGCCTGCTTGCTGGAGGCAGCGGCGGCGTGCGCGGCGGCCATGGAAACACCCAGCAGTGCGTTGGCACCCAGGCGGCCCTTGTTCTCGGTGCCATCCAGATCGATCAGGCGACGGTCCAGGCCGGCCTGGTCGGTAGCCTCGAAGCCCTTCAGTGCGTTGGCGATGGCGCCGTTGACGTTGTCGACGGCCTTGCGCACGCCCTTGCCGAGGTAACGGGTCTTGTCGCCGTCACGCAGCTCCACCGCTTCCTTGGTGCCGGTCGATGCGCCGGAGGGAACCGCGGCGCGACCGAACGAACCGTCCTCCAGGGTGACTTCGGCTTCCAGCGTGGGGTTGCCACGGCTGTCGAGGATTTCACGGGCATGGATGCTGCGGATCGTACTCATGGTCGGGCCGGTTACCTGTTTGGAGAGGGGGCGACAAAAGCGAATGCCGCGTGATTATCCCCGGCTACCCCTCACTTGCCAAATGGCGTGATGGGCATCAGCCCCAGCTGGACCCGATCACGATCAGCAGCAGCGACACCAGCATCACCAGCAGGGCACCGGCAATGGCCGCGCACACCGGCCCGCGCCGACGTCGCCAGGCCATCACCATCGCCACCAGGCTGCCCACGAAGGACAGCACCAGCGTGACCAGCGCGCCCAGCATCCAGTACTGCGTGGCCTGCACGCCGTTGCTGCCATCCCCCGGCGGACGGAAGCTGGCGGCGAAGGCCAGCACGCCCACGAGCAAGCCGCCCCAGGCGAGCACCGACATCAACAGGGCGATCAGGCCCCACGGCCAGCTGCGCGAGGGTTCAGGCATCGTATTCATCAAAGAAGATCGTGCAGCAGGATGCCCGCCCACAGCGACAGCACGACCATCGCCAGCGCAGCGGTAACCCTGCCCCGGTTCAGGCGCCAGCCGAGCACCGCGGCGAAAAACCCTGCGGATATGGTCAGCACTTCGGCCACCGCCAGGGCGATGACGAAGGGCATCAGGTTCACTACCGGACCGCCGGCACTCGACGGGCGCATGCCGGCACCGAACAGCATGCCGATGGCGAATACACCGGACACCGACAGCAATGCCAGGCCGAGTGCAATCGGGCCCCACGGCCACTGCCGCCAGCGCCGGCGACGACGCTGGATCTCCAGCGCCGCCTGCGGGTGCTGGCTCACGCGAAGCGCGAGAAGCCGTGCTTCTTGGTCACCGCGTCGAGCTCCATCAGGGTCTCGAGCAGGGCTTCCATCTGGTCCAGCGGCCACGCGTTGGGGCCGTCGGACAGCGCCTTGGACGGGTCCGGATGGGTTTCGGCGAACAGGCCGGAAATGCCCACGGCAACAGCGGCACGCGCCAGCACCGGCACATGCTCGCGCTGGCCGCCGGAACTGGTGCCCTGCCCGCCCGGCAACTGCACCGAATGGGTGGCGTCGAACACCACCGGGCAGCCGGTATCGCGCATCACCGCGAGCGAACGCATGTCGCTGACCAGGTTGTTGTAGCCGAAACTGGCGCCACGCTCGCAGACCATGATCTGCTCGTTGCCGGTGGCCTTGGCCTTCTCGACGACAGGCTTCATGTCCCACGGCGCCAGGAACTGGCCCTTCTTGATGTTGACCGGCTTGCCGGCCGAGCACACCTTGCGGATGAAGTCGGTCTGGCGGACCAGGAACGCCGGGGTCTGCAGCACGTCCACCACCGAGGCTACTTCATCCATCGGGGTGTATTCGTGCACATCGGTCAGCACCGGCACGCCGATCTGCTTCTTGACCTCGGCCAGCACCTTCAGGCCCTCTTCCATGCCCGGGCCACGGAAGGCCGTGCCGGAGGTGCGGTTGGCCTTGTCGAAGCTGGACTTGAAGATGAAGTTCACACCGAGCCTGTCGGTCACTTCCTTCAGCTTGCCGGCGGTATCCAGCTGCAGCTGCATCGACTCGATCACGCAGGGGCCGGCGATCAGGAACAGGGGCTGGTCCAGCCCGACCTCGAATCCACACAGTTTCATGGCGTTTCCTTGTTGTCCGCTACACCGGCAGTGCCGGTGCGCTGGGGTTGAAGCGAGCAAGATGGGGGCCGGCGGCCCCCATGACAAGTCAGGCGCGCACTTCCTGCAGCAGCTTGCCACCGGCCTTGCGCTCGCGCGCGGCACGGATGAAGCCAATGAACAGCGGGTGGCCGTCACGCGGGGTGGACAGGAATTCCGGGTGCGCCTGGCAGGCCAGGAACCACGGATGCTGGTCGCGCGGCAGTTCAACCACTTCCACCAGGGTGTCGTCCATCGACTTGCCGGCGATCACCAGGCCGGCGTCTTCCAGCTGGGTGCGGTAGCGGTTGTTGAACTCGTAACGGTGGCGGTGGCGCTCGGCGACCACGTCCTTGCCGTACAGTTCGCGGGCCAGCGTGCCCGGCTTCAGGCGCTGCTCCTGCAGGCCCAGGCGCATGGTGCCGCCCAGGTCACTCTTGTCGTCACGCTTTTCCACGTCGCCGGTGGCAGTGCGCCATTCGGTGATCAGGCCGATCACCGGGTTCGGCGACTGGCGATCGTTCTCGGTGCTGTTGGCGTCTTCCAGGCCCACCACGTGGCGCGCGTAGTCGACCACCGCAGCCTGCATGCCGTAGCAGATGCCGAAGTACGGCACCTTGTGCTCACGGGCGTACTGCGAGGTGAGCACCTTGCCTTCGAAGCCACGGTCGCCGAAACCACCCGGCACCAGGATGCCGTCGACATCGGCCAGCGCGGACATGTCGCTGCCTTCCAGGTCCTGCGCTTCCAGCCACTTCAGGGTGACCTTGGTGCGCTGGCGCAGGCCACCGTGCTTGAGCGCTTCGCCGACCGACTTGTAGGCGTCCTGGTGGTCGATGTACTTGCCGACCACCGCGATGGTCACCGCATCCAGCGGATGCAGGGTGGCATCGACGGCGTCTTCCCACATCGACAGGTCGGCCGGGCCGGCCTTGTCGGCCAGCTTCAGCTGGTTGATGACGATCTCGTCCAGGCCCTGTGCGTGCAGGCCCATCGGAATGCGGTACAGCACATCGACGTCGGGCACGCTGATCACCGCGCGCTCGGAGACGTTGGTGAACTGGGCGATCTTGCGACGCTCCGAATCCGGTACCGGCTGTTCCGAACGGCACAGCAGCACGTCCGGCTGGATGCCGATCGAGCGCAGTTCCTTCACCGAGTGCTGGGTCGGCTTGGTCTTCAGCTCACCCGCCGCAGCGATGTACGGCACCAGGGTGAGGTGCATGAACAGTGCCTTTTCCGGGCCACGCTCGGTGCGCACCTGGCGGATCGCCTCCAGGAACGGCAGCGATTCGATGTCGCCGACGGTGCCGCCGATCTCCACCAGGGCCACGTCGAAGCCCTCGGTGGCTTCGTCCATGCAGCGACGGATCTCGTCGGTGATGTGCGGAATGACCTGCACGGTCGCGCCCAGGTAGTCGCCACGGCGCTCCTTGCGGATCACTTCCTCATAGATGCGACCGGTGGTGACCGAGTTCTTGCGGCTCAGGCGGGTGCGCACGAAGCGCTCGTAGTGTCCCAGGTCGAGATCGGTTTCGGCGCCGTCGTCGGTGACATACACCTCACCGTGCTGGAACGGGCTCATGGTGCCCGGGTCGACGTTGATGTACGGATCGAGCTTCATCATCGTGACCTTCAGGCCACGCGCTTCGAGAATGGCGGCCAGTGACGCGGCGGCAATACCTTTGCCGAGCGAGGACACCACGCCGCCGGTTACGAAAATCAAGGGAGTCATGGCTGCAAGCATCCTGTCTGGAAATGGAAAACGGCAGCGCCACGCCTGCCCGGGGGGCGGGCGTGGAGCAGAAAGGGGGTTTTCCGGTTCGCTGGAGCAGCGAGGGAGGTGCGGGCCCGGCCAGCGCAATGCGCCAGCGGGGAACCACCCTGCGAGGTCGGGGCGGCCGTGCCGGTCACTTCGACCGTCACCTGCGACCCGCTTTGCTGGAGGCCACGCTTGGCCGTGCCAGCCCATTCGCAAATGGTGGACACGCACTTACTCCCGGAAAGCCATAGTTTACAGATAGATGGCCGCCAACCCAAGGGGCAGATGGCGCCATCGGCAAAAAGAAACGCCCCGCTGGGCGGGGCGTTCGAGGGGGAAACCCTTGTGGCAAGGGCCTCGGAGGGGCAGAAGAATTACTTCTTCTTGCGTGCCTCTTCCTCTTCTTCCTGCTGCGGCACCGGCTGGCCCTTGGCCTTCATCTCGGCATTGGCCTGCGCGCGGCGCTTGGCCTTGGCCTCGGCTTCGGACTGCGCCTTGTCGGCCTGGTCACCCTGCTGCGGAGCAGGCTGGCCGGCGTTCTGCGCCAGCACCATCGGCACTGCAACAGCGGCGGCAGCCAGGATCGCAATGGTCAGCAACTTCTTCATGGACTCCTCCTCGCGGTATGGCTCGGATGTGGGGGGCGCCGGTGTTCGGTTCCAGCGGTTGCCATTTTACCCCCTCCCCGCCAACGAGGCTGAACCGCAGGCGTGCAAATTCCCGGTCCAGACCGCACACTTGCCCGTCGCTCCACGCTTTCGAAGACAGATGAACGCCCGCTATAACGCCGCCGATATTGAAGTCCTGTCCGGCCTTGACCCGGTCAAGCGCCGCCCCGGCATGTATACCGACACCGCGCGCCCGAACCACCTGGCGCAGGAAGTGATCGACAACTCGGTGGACGAGGCCCTCGCCGGCCATGCCCGCTCGATCGAGATCACCCTGTTCAAGGACGGCAGCGTGGAGGTCAGCGATGACGGCCGCGGCATGCCGGTGGACATCCATCCGGAAGAGAAGATCCCGGGCGTCGAGCTGATCCTTACCCGCCTGCATGCCGGCGGCAAGTTCAACAACAACAACTACACCTTCTCCGGCGGCCTGCATGGCGTCGGCGTCAGCGTGGTCAATGCGCTGTCGACCCTGGTGGAAATCCACATCAAGCGCGAAGGTGCCGAACACCGCATCACCTTCCGCAACGGCGACCGCGCCTCGCCGCTGGAAGTGGTCGGCAGCGTCGGCAAGAAGAACACCGGCACCCGCCTGCGCTTCTGGCCGGACCCGAAGTACTTCGATACGCCCAAGTTCGCCGTGCGTGCGCTCAAGCACCTGCTGCGCGCCAAGGCCGTGCTGTGCCCGGGCCTGACCGTCAAGCTGACAGACGAAGCCACCGGCGAGGTCGACACCTGGTACTACGAAGACGGCCTGCGCGATTACCTGAAGCTGGAGCTGGGCGATCGCGAGTCGCTGCCGGCTGATCTGTTCGTGGGCAACCTGAAGAAAGACACCGAGATCGTGGACTGGGCCGTGGCCTGGCTGCCGGAAGGCGAGCTGGTGCAGGAAAGCTACGTCAACCTGATTCCCACCGCACAACATGGCACCCACGCCAACGGCCTGCGCACCGGCCTGACCGAAGCGCTGCGCGAGTTCTGCGACTTCCGCAACCTGCTGCCGCGCGGCGTCAAGCTGGCCCCGGAAGACGTGTGGGACCGCGTGTCGTTCGTGCTGTCACTGAAGATGACCGACCCGCAGTTCAGCGGCCAGACCAAGGAACGCCTGTCCTCGCGCCAGGCAGCCGGTTTTGTCGAAGGCGCCGCGCACGATGCGTTCAGCCTGCTGCTGAACCAGAACGTGGAGCTGGGCGAGAAGATCGCGCAGATCGCCATCGAGCGCGCCAGTGCGCGCCTGAAGACCGAGAAGCTGGTCGTCCGCAAGAAGGTCACCCAGGGCCCTGCCCTGCCCGGCAAGCTGGCCGACTGCATCAGCCAGGACCTGTCGCGCACCGAACTGTTCCTGGTCGAGGGCGACTCGGCAGGCGGCAGCGCCAAACAGGCCCGCGACAAGGATTTCCAGGCGATCCTGCCGCTGCGCGGCAAGATCCTCAACACCTGGGAAGTGTCCTCCAACAGCGTGCTGGCCTCGGAGGAAGTGCACAACCTGGCAGTGGCCATCGGCTGTGACCCGGGCAAGGAAGACATCAGCGGCCTGCGCTACGGCAAGGTGATCATCCTGGCCGACGCCGACTCCGACGGCCTGCATATCGCAACGCTGCTGACCGCACTGTTCCTGAAGCACTTCCCGGCGCTGGTCGATGCCGGCCACGTGTTCGTGGCGATGCCGCCGCTGTTCCGCATCGACGTGGGCAAGCAGGTGTTCTACGCCCTGGATGAGGAAGAAAAGCGCTCGATGCTGGACAAGATCGAACGCGAGAAGATCAAGGGCGCGATCAACGTGACCCGCTTCAAGGGCTTGGGCGAGATGAATCCGCCGCAGCTGCGTGAATCCACCATCCATCCGGACACCCGTCGCCTGGTGCAGTTGACCATTGACGATGGCGAGCAGACCCATTCACTGATGGACATGCTGCTGGCCAAGAAGCGCGCGTCTGACCGCAAGGGCTGGCTGGAGAGCAAGGGCGATCTGGCTTCGCTGGAAGTCTGATTCCCGGTAGTGCCGGCCGCTGACCGGCTGCTTTTCGTGAACCAGCGGGATACCTGGGTTGCCGGCCAGCGGCCGGCACTACCGGGCCGTTGGATCGGCCGCCATCGGCAAACCCTGCGGGTCCATAATGCGCGTTCATCCGCGTGGACGACCCCATTGCCCGCCAACTCACTGCTGTTCCCCGGGCTGCCGCTGCACAGCGCGCGCCTGGTGCTGAGCCCCATTCGCCGCGATGACGCCGCGGCCCTGTTCGCCCTGCAGTCCGACCCGGACGTGATGCACTGGTGGAACCACCCGGCGTGGACGCGTCCGGCCGAAGCACGCGCGCAGATCGACGACGACCTGGCTGCACAGGCCACCGGTACGCAGTTGAAGCTGGCCCTGCGCGAATCGGTGGACGGCCCCCTGCTGGGCATATGCGTGGTGTTTGCCCTGGATCGGGATGCGGCGCGCGCGGAAATCGGCTATCTGCTGGCACCTGGCAGGCAGGGCCACGGCTACATGCATGAAGCGCTGCAGCAGGTGCTGGCCTATCTGTTCAACACCCTGCAACTGCACCGGGTGGAAGCGGAGATCGATCCACGCAACCACGCCTCGGCACACGTGCTCGAACGCCTGGGCTTCCACCGCGAAGGCCTGCTGCGGCAGCGTTGGCGTATCCAGGGTGAACTGGCCGACTCGGCCGTGTACGGACTGCTGGCCGACGACGCGGTGCGCTCAGCCACCGTCGCTTGACCGGATCAGGCCACAAAGCCGGCCCATGCCTTTGGACACATACGGTGCGCGGCACCCCGCCCTAGCATCGGGGTCCCTTCCGCTGCCGTTCCGGTGCCATGAAGTTTCTGCTGCACTCTGCCGCGCTCTGCGTCGGCCTGCTGATCGCCCCCGCCTGCGTGCTGGCCGCGCCTGCTGCTGACGGCGCCTCCGAAACGAAAGAAGAAAAGACCGAAGCCACTCCCCTGCCGGCCGATGCGTCGGCTCGCCAGAGCATGCGCCTGGCTGGGCGCACCCTCGACTACACCGCCACCGTCGGCACCCTGCCGGTACGCGATGCGAAGGGCAAGGTGATCGCCGATGTGGTGTTCACCGCCTACACGATGCCGGGCAAGGACCGGCCGGTGACCTTCGCGCTCAATGGCGGCCCCGGCGCATCTTCTGTGTACCTCAACCTGGGCGCCATCGGCCCGAAGGTGGTGACCTTCGGTTCGGAAGGCGACAGCGCATCGGCGCCGGCGAAGCTGCACGACAATCCCGGCACCTGGCTGGACTTCACCGACCTGGTGTTCATCGATCCGGTCGGTACCGGCTTCAGCCGCGCCCGCATCGGCGATGAGGAAGCGAAGAAACAGCTGTATACGCCCAGTGCCGATGTCGAGTACCTCTCGCGCACGATCTACGACTGGCTGCTGCGCAACCAGCGCATGGCCTCGCGCAAGTACCTGACCGGCGAGAGCTATGGCGGCTATCGCGGCCCGCGCATCACCCACTTCCTGCAGACGCGCCTGGGCGTGGCGATGAACGGCCTGGTGCTGGTGTCGCCTTACCTGAGCCCGACCCTGGAAGACAACGCCGATGTCTCGCCGATGGCGTGGATGCAGACCCTGCCGTCGATCGCTGCCGCGCACCTGGAACGCCAGGGCAAGCTGACCGACGCGGCGATGCGCGAGGTGGTCGAGTACACCCGCGGCGACTACGCCACCGCGTTGATGAAGGGCCGCAGCGATCCGCAGGCGACCGAGGCGATGCTGCGCCGGGTGGCCGAGTTGACCGGCCTGGACCCGCAGTTCGTGCGCCGCGCCGGCGGTCGCCTGGAAACCCAGGCCTACCTGCGCGAAGTGTTCCGCGACAAGGGCACGCTGGGCAGCCGCTACGACTCCAACGTCACTGCGTTCGATCCGTTCCCGAACGATCCGGAGCAGCGCGCCAACGATCCGCTGCTGGACAGCATCATCGCCCCGACCACCACCGCGATGGTCGACTTCGTCACCCGCGAGGTCGGCTGGAAGGTGGATGCGCGCTACCAGGCACTGAACTACGACGTGAACCGTCTGTGGGATCGCAATGGTGACCTGCGCGAGGGCGCGGTGACCCAGCTGCGCCAGGCCGTGGCGATCGACCCGCATCTGCAGGTGCTGATCGTGCACGGCTGGAATGACCTGTCCTGCCCGTTCATGGGCTCGATCCTGACCGTGGACCAGATGCCGGCGATGGGCAGCAACCCGGACCGCGTGCAGGTGCGCAGCTATCCGGGCGGGCACATGTTCTACAGCCGGGCTGACAGCCAGGCGGCGTTCCGCAGGGATGTGCAGGCGTTGTTCCAGCGCAATTGAGGGGTTGTCGGCCGGGCCTGCGGCCCGGCACCCGCAGAATCGACGGCAACGGCAACGGCAACGTCAAAAGCGGGCTTTCCGTGGGTTGGCGGGGGGGGCCGGTTGCGGGGGACGCCGTAAACCCCCAGACCGGCCCAGCCGCTGGCGGCTGTGCGTTCGGGCGCTTGCGAAGCAGTGCTTCGCAAGCAAAGCGCCCTCACCCTTGGGGGCTTGGCCGCGGCATCCATGCCGCGGACACCCCCGCAACCGGACCCACCCCGCCTTCGACGGGTTCCGGCTGCTGTTGGTGGGTGTCGACTTCCTGCTGCTGTTGGTAGGTGTCGACCTTGGTCGACACTGTAGATCCACGCCATGCGTGGATAACGGAAACCGGATGCTTCATGAAATGAAAAAGCCCGCCGGAATCCGGCGGGCTTTTTGTTTTCCGGGGTCAGATCCTTTTCCTGCAGGGAAAGGGCTCTGATCCCAAGGCTCCTGGCATCAGGTCCAGCCGAGCAGCTCGAACAGCTTCAGGATCAGGTAGGCGCAGCCGCCTGCCGCCGGGATGGTCAGGATCCAGGCCCAGACGATGCGTTCGATCACGCCCAGGCGCAGCGAACGCGGGTTCTTGGCGAAGCCTACGCCCATGATCGCGGTGGAGATGCTGTGGGTGGTCGATACCGGCATGCCGAAGTGCGCCGCCAGGGTCAGCACGGTGGCCGAGCTGGTTTCCGCAGCGAAGCCGTGGATCGGGTGCAGCTTGACCATCTTGTGGCCCAGGGTCTTGATGATCTTCCAGCCGCCCGAGGCGGTACCGGCGGCCATCACCACCGCACAGGTCAGCACGATCCACATGGCGATGCCGTCGCCGGCGTGCGCGTCCGGATGCATGAAGGCCAGCCACGACGGCAGGTCGTTCAACGCGCCGGTCGCCTCGGCACCGATCAGGGTCATCGCGATGATGCCCATGGTCTTCTGCGCATCGTTGTGGCCATGGGCAAAGCCCATGTAGGCCGCCGAAGCGATCTGTGCCTTGCCGAAGAACGCATTGACGATGCGCGGACGTGCCAGCCGGCCGATCGCGCCGCCGATCTTGGCCAGGCCTGCGATCAGTGCCCACAACAGCACCATCACTGCGATGCCGAGCAGGAAGCCGGCGATCGGCGAGGTGATCATCGGCACGAACACCTTCCACAGCAGGCCCTTGTTCTGCGCCCAGCTGCCGAGCCGTTCGGACCAGATCAGCGCGTCCCAGTTGTTGTGGGCCGCAGCCAGGCCGGCGCCGCACAGGCCACCGATCAACGCGTGCGAGGACGAGGACGGCAGGCCCTTCCACCAGGTGATCAGGTTCCAGATGATGCCGCCGAGCAGCGCGCACAGGATCACCTGCGGGGTCACGTCGACCACGTTGGTGTTGAGCAGGCCCGACGCGATGGTCAGTGCGACCGCGGTGCCGGTCAGGGCACCGATGAGGTTCATGAAGGCGGCAAGCATCACCGCCCAACCGGGCGACAGTACTTTGGTTGCCACCACGGTAGCGATGGAGTTGGCGGTATCGTGGAAGCCGTTGATGAACTCGAAGACGAGCGCGGCCAGGATCACCACCAGGACTAGGGTGAGCATCGGTACCGGCCCGTCAGCTGTTCTTCAACACGATCTGGTACGCCACCACACCGGCCTCGCGGCAGCGGTCGATGGCCTTTTCCAGGATCTCGAAGAATTCCTTGAGCAGGAACATCTGCAGGTTGTCCAAGCGACCGGAGTAGATGTCGCGGTACAGCTCGAGCATCAGACGGTCGGCCTCGTTTTCCAGCGAGCGCAGGCGCTCGTTGAGCGCGGTCATCCGGTCCAGGTTCATGTGGCGCAGGTCGGCGACCATCTCCACCACTACGCCAGCGGCCTGCTCCAGCATCGCCGCGCGCGGCGCGAAGTCGATGTGTTCCAGGTGGGTGGTGGCCAGCGAATAGCGATCGGCGAACTTCTCGATCTGCTTGGGAATCTTGTACAGGGCCGAGCCCAGCGCTTCGATGTCTTCGCGCTCGATCGGGGTCATGAAGCTGTCCACCAGCGCCTGGCTGATCTTGTCCGAAGCCGCGCGTTCGCGCAGACGGGCCAGCTTGAAGGCATCCAGGGCGGGCTGGCGATCGGCGTCGCGCAGCATCGAATGCAGTGCCTTGGCGGCATCGGAAGCCGCGACGGCAGCCTCATCGAGCAGGGTGTAGAACTGTTTGCCGGAACCGAAAATGGTCTGCAGAGAGAACATTGAGAAACCTGTCAGCCGTCGCGGGAAGGACGGCACCAGTGCGAATTATGACGGCTAGATGACCATCACGGGTATCCCTGCCCCTTTCCGGGGGTCGGGACGCCCAAAACTGAACAGGCATTTGCCACCCAGCCACGGCCCTTTGCTAAGATGCCAGCGCGCCTTCGGGCGCACCTTATGGACGACGACCCTTATCCCCCAGCGCCGCGCCGGACCCCGTTCCTGAGCGCCTGCCGCCATCGCAAGCACCCGCCCTCCCTGCCACCAACCGGGGACGATGCCCGTGTTTGAAATGATCCTGATTGTTTTCGCGCTTGTTCTGCTGAACGGCTTCTTTGCCATGTCCGAGATGTCGGTCATGACCTCGCGCAAGAGCCGGCTGAAGCAGCTGGCCGGCACCTCCAAGCGCGCGGCCAAGGCCCTGGAGCTGTCGGAGAAGCCGGAAGCCTTCCTGTCCACCGTCCAGATCGGCATCACCGTGATCGGTGTGCTGACCGGCTTCCTCGGCGGCGAGGCACTGGGTGAAGCCATCGGCGGCTGGATCCAGGGGCTGATGCCGGGCTTCGCCTACGCCGGCGGCATCGGCAAGGCCCTTGCGGTCACCTTCATCACCTTCATCACGCTGATCTTCGGCGAACTGGTGCCCAAGCGCCTGGCCTTGACCCGCTCGGAGGACATCGCCGGCCTGGTGGCGCTGCCGATGAGCTGGCTGGCCAAGCTGGCCTTCCCCTTCGTCTGGCTGCTGTCCAAGACCACCCAGCTGGTGCTGCGCCTGTTCGGCCTGGGCAAGGACGAGGTCGCGTCGGTGACCGAAGAGGAGATCCGCATGCTGGTGGCCGAGAGCCACGAGGCCGGCGTGATCGACAGCCACGAGCGCGACATGATGAACCGCGTGATGCGCCTGGGCGACCGTACCGCCGACAGCCTGATGACCCCGCGCAACCGGATCGCCTGGCTGGATACGCTGGGTGGCCTGGACAAGAACCTGGAGATCATGGCCGAGCACGAGTTCTCGCGGTACCCGGTGTACCGCGACAACGACATGGACGTGGTCGGCGTGCTTGAGCTGAAATCGCTGGCCACGCGGATGGCACGCGGCGACAACGCGCTGTTCCAGACGTTGCGCGAACCACTGTACGTCTCCGAATCCACCCATGCGATGAAGCTGCTGGAGATCTTCCGCGAAGAACAGCAGTCGATGGCGCTGGTGGTGGACGAGTACGGCGAGATCCAGGGCCTGGTAACCATCAGCGATTTGATGGGCGCGGTGGTCGGCCGCCTGCAGGCAACGGAAAATGCCGACGAGGACGCGCTGGTGGTGACCCGTGAGGACGGCTCGCTGCTGGTGGACGGCTCACTGCCGATCGAGGACCTGCGCGAGCTGATCGGCAGCAACGACCTGCCCGACGCCGAGGATGGCGATTACTACACCCTGGCCGGCATGTGCATCCACTTCTTCGGCCGCATCCCGCACGCGGGCGAGTACTTCGACTGGGCCGGCTGGCGCTTCGAGGTGGTCGATCTGGACGGTGCGCGCGTGGACAAACTGCTGCTTCGCACCCTGTCCGACGAGCAGGCCGATGAGCTCACCGCCTGACGCCGGCCCCGGCGCTGCATCGCCGGAGTACCGCAACGAGGGCATCCGGACCCTGCTGGCGATGTTCGCCTTCGGTGACCCGGCCCAGCACATGAAGCTGGGGCAGATCCTGCAGGATCTGCAGCAGAGTGCCTTTGGTGTATTCCTGTTCGTCGCCATCCTGCCGGCCTTCATCCCCATCCCGGGGCTGGGCGGCGCAGTCAGCGGTCCGTTGGTGATCCTGATCGGCCTGCAGATGCTGTTCTGCATGCGCCGGCCCTGGCTGCCCGGCTTCATTGCCCGTCGCGGGCCGAAGCGCGGCACCATGCACCGGTTCCTGGATCGCATCGATGGTGCCCTGCGCCGCCTCGACCGCATGCTCAAGCCGCGCATGCCGCAACTGCTGACCCCGGCCCCCGCCCACGCCTTCAGCGGCCTGCTGCTGGTGCTGCTGGGCCTGCTGCTGTCGTTGCCGATTCCGTTCACCAACTATCTGTTCGGCTTCCAGTTGCTGCTGTTCGCGCTGGCCCTGCTTGAACGCGACGGCGCGCTGATGTTGTTCAACTGGGTGGCTGCGCTGGTGGCGATCGCTTTCTTCGGCTTCAGTTCCGGGCAGCTGGTGGGCTACACCGTCGACCTGTTCCAGCGCTGGTTCTGAGCGCCTGCCGCTGCGCTCGCCGGGCATGGCCCGGCGCTACCCTGAGCCCCGCCCGGTAGCGCCGGGACATGCCCGGCGGGTTACTGCAATCAACGCAGATCGATGAATCCGTTGTCGCCCAACCGTGCCGGCTCATCCTGCACCGCCGACAACACGAAACTCAACGCCGAGCCGAGCAGCGTGCCCGGTCCGTCCCAGTACTCGGCGGTCTCTGCACGCACGTGGATCAAGCGCAGGCTCGGGTCATCCGGGCCGCCCGGGAAGAACAGCTTCATCGCCGGCGACCACAGCTCTTCGACCTTCGCGCGGTCGTCGATGATCCGTGCCACGCCGGCTACCGACACATACGTATTCTTCGATGGCGAGGCATAGGCCACGTTGACCCGCGGGTCGAGCGCGATCTCGGCCACCTTCGGGCTGTCGGCCGCAGTGGCGAACCACAGGTCGCCATCGAAGGCGACCTGCTGGGTGCCGAGCGGACGGCTGTAGAGGCGTCCATCGACACCACGGGTGGTGAACATCGCCACCTCCACGTCCTTGATCAGTTCAGCCAGCTGGGCAATGTGCTCGGTACGCGATTCGTCCATGGGGGACTCCGGAAGTGGGAGTCCCCATCAGACGCGTCCGCACCGCAAATTGCCGTGACGCAATTGTTCAGCCCGCGTGGCGGGCGTGCCAGGCGTGCATTGCCAGCTCGAACGAGCGAAGACGCGCGCGGTGGTCGTACAGGTTGGCGGTAAGCATCAGTTCGTCGGGCTGATGGCGTTCGACGAACGCCGCAATGCCATCGGCGACCTGCTGCGGATCACCCAGCACGGTGCACGCCAGCGCCCGCTCCACGCCCAGCTTCTCGTGGGGTTCCCAGAACGCTTCGATGTCATCGATCGGCGCCGGAATCTTGCCCGGACGGCCGCGACGCAGGTTGACGAAGCTCTGCTGCTGGCTGGTGAACAACCGCCGCGATTCGGCCTCGCTGTCACTGGCCACCACGTTCAACGCCAGCATCGCGTGCGGCTGCTTGAGCGTGGCCGAAGGGCGGAATTCGCGGCGATACACCGCAAGCGCTTCATCCATGGAATCGGGGGCGAAGTGCGAGGCGAATGCATACGGCAGGCCCATCGAGGCGGCCATGCGTGCGCCGAACAGGCTGGAACCGAGGATCCAGGTCGGCACCCGCAGGCCGCCGCCGGGTACGGCCTGCACCGCCTGGCCGGGTTGCACCGGTTCGAAGTAATGCAGCAGTTCGCGTACGTCCTGCGGAAACTGGTCGGCGCTGTCGAAATAGCGGCGCAGGGCGCGGGCGGTCGGCTGGTCGGTACCCGGCGCGCGGCCCAGGCCCAGGTCGATGCGATCGGGGTACAGCGAGGCCAGGGTGCCGAACTGCTCTGCCACCTGCAGCGGCGCATGGTTGGGCAGCATGATGCCGCCGGCGCCGACGCGGATGCGTTGGGTGCCACCGGCCACATGGCCGATCAGCACCGCCGTGGCGGCACTGGCGATGCCAGGCATGTTGTGGTGTTCGGCAAGCCAGTAGCGGCGGTAGCCCAGCGCATCGGCATGCTGGGCGAGCTCAAGCATGTTGGCAAAGGCGGCAGTGGTATCGCTGCCCTCGCAGACCGGGGCCAGGTCGAGAATCGACAACGGGATCATCAGGCGGTTTTCCGTCACAAGATCCCCGTTTGATGGGGTCGCCCTGCCCCCACGGCCAGTGCCGGTGGCGGGACGCTGATTCCTGCCTGGCCGGTTCAGGCCCGCAGGCCAATGTGGAAGGGTCAGAACGCGCTGGGGCGTGGCTCGGGCAACGGCTCGTCCACCAACGGCTTCAGTTCGGCATCCAGCGCCACCCGTTCGTCGAACACAAAACAACGACCTTCGTAGCCCTCACCGCCCACTTCCTCGAAGTAACCGAGGATGCCGCCATCGAGCTGCAGCACGTTGTCCATGCCGTCGTTGAGCATCCACAGCGCTGCCTTCTCGCAGCGGATGCCACCGGTGCAGAAACTGACCACGGTGCTGTCCTTCAGCGCTTCACGATGGGGCGCCAGCGCCTCGGGCAGATCGGTGAACTTGTGGATGGGCAGTACCAGCGCATCCTTGAAGGTGCCGTACTGGATCTCCTGCAGGTTGCGCGTATCGAGCATCACCACGCGCTTGCCAGCATCATCATGCCCCTGCCGCAGCCAACGCTGCACGGTGGCAGGATCGATGGCCGGCGCGCGCGGGTAGTCCAGCGGTTGGCCATCGTCACGACGGAAGCTGATGATCTCGTCCTTGACCTTGGCCTTCAGCCGCGCGAACGGCTGGTGCTCGCTGAAGCTGGTCTTGACCCGCATATCGGCGAAGCGCGCATCAGCACGCAGTTCCGCGTAGAAGCCATCGATCGCGGACGGCGCACCCGCCAGGAACAGGTTCAGCCCCTCGCCCGCCACCAGGATCGTCCCCTGCAGGCCGGACGCCTCGGCACGCGCCTGCAGCTGGTCGCACAGGGCCTGGGGGACGTCGATGACGGCGAAATGATAGGCAGCGGTATTGGCGATCATCCCGCCATTTTAGCGCCTCCCGGCCCCGTCGACAGATTCACGGGGCGGAGCCCGTTGCGCAGCAGAGGGGTCGACCCAGCAGATCACGGGAAACTGTCAGAGGCGGGGCGGTGTGGGCAGGCGGGGGCGCAGAGCGCCATGGATGGCGCTCTACGAGGCACGCAGGAGCAGCTTTTGCCGTCCCCCGCCTGCCCACACCGCCCCGCCCACGACGGAACGCCCGCTGTTGCTGTTGCCGTTGCCTCTGCGGGTGCCGGGTGCAACCCGGCCGAACCCCCTACCCCCGCAGCAGCATGAACGGCAGCAGCACCAGTGCCGCCGCCACCGCCATGCCCAGCAGCACCAGCACCACGAACACAGGGCGGCGGCGCAACAGGCTGCCAAAGGTCTCGGCAGTGCCGTCGCGCAGGGCCTGTTCGCGCTCGGCACGGACCCGCACGCCACGGGCCGCCTGGTAGTCGGCCATCAGCGCCTTGGCACGCGGCTGGTCGGCATCCTCGCGCAGCCACAGGCCACCATTGGAGATGCCCCACGGACTGGGTTCGGTGCGGTACCAGGCGATGCCGTGCTGGTCCAGCAGCGTGCAGACATCGGCATATTCGTCGTTGCCGACATTGCGCAGATTGAGCAGGAGTTTTGCCATGCCACCATGATACCCGGCGCCGATGCGCTAACCTTGCCGCCCTCGACTCATCGCCCCTGGAGACGCCTGATGCGCCGCCTGCTGCTTCCCCTGCTGCTGTCCCTCGCCGCCGTTGGTTGCTCGTCGGAGCCGTCCGGCCCGCCGCCGGGAGGCACCATTGCCACGTTCGAGCGCATCGACACCCAGCCGGGCAGCGGTGCCGAGGCCGTGCCGGGCCAGAAGGTCAGCGTGCATTACACCGGCTGGATCTACGACGAGCGCGCCGACAACAAGCACGGCAAGACCTTCGACAGTTCGGTCGAGCGCGGCGAGCCGTTCACCTTCACACTGGGCGCAGGCCAGGTCATCCGCGGTTGGGATGAAGGCGTCGCCGGCATGAAGGTCGGCGGCAAGCGCACGCTGATGATTCCGCCGGAATTCGGCTATGGCGACCGCCAGGTCGGCCCGATTCCGGCAGGTTCGTCGCTGGTGTTCGACGTCGAGCTGCTCAATGTCCAACAGTGACGTCCGCCCGCCGCGCCGCATCGCCGTCATCGGCGGCGGCCCGGCCGGGTTGTTTGCCGCCGAGCGGCTGCGCGCGGCAGGCCTGGATGTCGATCTGTACGAGGCCAAGGGCTCGCCGGGCCGCAAATTCCTGATCGCCGGCAAGGGTGGGCTCAACCTCACCCATTCCGACCCACGTCCACTGTTCGACAGCCGCTACCGCGAGCAGGCCACCCGCGTCGGCCGCTGGCTGGATGGTTTCGACGCGCAGGCGCTGCGCGACTGGGCCGCTGGCTTCGGCGTGGAAACCTACGTCGGCAGTTCCGGCCGGGTGTTCCCGGTCGACCGCAAGGCGGCACCGTTGCTGCGCGGCTGGGTCCGCCGGCTGAAGGAACAGGGCGTGCGCCTGCACGTCAACCATCGCTGGCTGGGCTGGAGCGACGACGGCGCACTGCGTTTTGCCACCGACAACGGCGAACTGGAGGTGCGCGCCGATGCGACCGTACTGGCACTGGGCGGCGGAAGCTGGCCACAGCTGGGCAGTGACGGTGCCTGGGTTCCGGCGTTGCAGGCCCGCGCCGTGGATATCGCGCCGCTGCAATCGGCCAACTGCGGATTCGACGTTGCATGGACGCCGTTCTTCGCGCAACGCCATGCTGGCGCACCACTGAAGCCGGTCGTCGCACATTGGCATGGCCTCGACGGTGAGCCGCACACCCTGCAAGGGGAGTGCGTGGCCAGCGAGTACGGTATCGAAGGCAGCCTGATCTACGCCCTGTCGGCCGATCTGCGCGAAACCCTCAACCGCGACGGCCACGCCACGCTGTGGCTGGACCTGGTTCCGGGCCGCGACGAGGCACGGCTGCTGGCCGACCTTTCGCAACCGCGCAAGGGGCGAAGCTTCGGCGAGCACCTGCGTCGCCAGGCTGGACTGGACGCAGTGAAGACCGCACTGGTGTTCGAAACACTGGGCAAGGATGCTGGCAACGATCTGGCCGCGGTGATCGCCACGTTGAAGCGCCTGCCACTGCGCCTGCTGCGCCCGCGGCCGATGGCCGAGGTGATCAGCACGGCCGGCGGCGTGCGCCTGGACGCGCTGGACGAGGGCCTGATGCTGCGTGCCTTGCCCGGCGTGTTCTGCGCCGGAGAGATGCTGGACTGGGAAGCACCGACCGGCGGCTACCTGTTGACGGCGTGCTATGCCAGCGGACTGCGTGCGGCAGAGGGCGTGACCGCGTGGTTGGCCACGCATTGATCAACGCGCGATAGCGCCGGAAATTTCACCCCGGCCGGCGCATCTTCACCGACGCCAATGCCACGCCACTGGGATGCGGATACAGTTCCTCGCGCTCGGCGACGAAGCCCTGCCGCTGGTAGAACGGCACGGCGTTGAGCGAGGCCGACAGCACCACCTCCCGCGTCGGGTCGGCCAGGGCCAGCAACCGCTGCATCAGCGCCTGGCCGATACCCTGCCCGCCCCGATCCGGATCGACGAACAGCGCATCGATCTCGTTGCCCTCGGCATCGAACACACCGAACCCCAGCACATTGCCCCGGTCATCCTCGGCTACGACGCAGCCGCCCTGCCCCAGCAGCCGCGAATACTGCACCGGCGGCGGCGATGCCGACCAGGGTGCAATCACCTCCGGCGGATAGTGGCTGCTGCACAGCTCACGTACGCAGCGCGTTCGCAGGGCCCACAGCGTGCCCACATCATCGTCGGTACCCGTCCTGAACTGCATGCAGCCTCCTTGCATGGATGGTTTTCGTGCAGTCGAGCATGGGCTCGGTCCTGCAACGCGGGGTCATCGCGACTTGCTGGCCCGCAGCGCCTGGATCTTCGGTGGCGGCTGGAACGAATCGCTGCGTGCGTCCGCCCAGAACGAATGGAACACCGCGTGGTCGGGCACCTTGTGCAGCAGCTCGCCCGGTTCCAGGTAGCGATACAGCGAGGCCAGCGAACGGATCTCGACCGGCGACACCCGCCGCAGAATGTGTTCCGGCCCGAGCTCGGCCGGATCGTTCAAGCCCGCCGCGCACAGCAACTCCTTCAGCGCGTGCAGGGTGTGCTCGTGGAAGCTGTACACGCGCGTGGCCTTGTCCGGTGCATCCAGATGCTTCCAGCGTGCCGGATCCTGGGTCGCGATGCCGGTCGGGCACTTGTCGGTATGGCAGCTGAGCGACTGGATGCAGCCCAGCGCGAACATGAAACCGCGCCCTGCATTGCACCAGTCGGCGCCCATCGCAATGGTGCGGGCGATATCGAACGCGCTGGTGATCTTGCCGGCAGCGCCGATACGGATGTGCTCGCGCAGGTCCAGGCCGACCAGGGTGTTGTGCACCAGCAGCAACGCTTCGTGCATCGGCACCCCCACGTGATCGACGAATTCGGCCGGTGCCGCGCCGGTACCGCCTTCGGCGCCATCGACGACGATGAAATCAGGCAGCAGACCGGTCTCGTGCATCGCCTTGGCAATGCCGAACCATTCCCACGGGTGGCCGATGGCCAGCTTGAAACCAACCGGCTTGCCACCGGACAGTTCACGCAGGCGGGCCACGAACTGCAGCAGTTCAACCGGCGTGGAGAACGCCGAATGGCGCGATGGCGACACGCAGTCCACGCCCATCGGCACGCCACGCGTCACCGAGATCTCGGCGGTCACCTTCGGCGCCGGCAGCACCCCGCCATGGCCGGGCTTGGCGCCCTGCGACAGCTTGATCTCGATCATCTTCACCTGATCGTGGTTGGCATTGGCAACGAAGCGTTCCTCGCTGAAGCCGCCCTTTTCGTCACGGCACCCGAAGTAGCCCGAGCCGATCTCCCAGACCAGGTCACCGCCCATCTCACGGTGATACGGCGAAATCGAGCCTTCGCCGGTATCGTGGTAGAACCCCCCCAGGCGTGCGCCTTCGTTCAATGCGCGGATCGCATTGGCCGACAGCGAACCGAAACTCATCGCCGAGATGTTGAACACGCTGGCCGAATAGGGCTTGGCACAGTTCGGACCGATCAGCACGCGGAAATCATGCTTGGCGATGGTGGTCGGCGCCAGCGAATGGTTGATCCATTCGTAGTCCACCGCATATGTGCTGCGCAGGGTACCGAAGGGCACCGTGTCCATCTGGTTCTTGGCGCGCTGGTAGATCAGCGCGCGCTGCTGCCGCGAGAACGGCACATCCTCCAGATCGCTCTGCACGAAGTACTGGCGGATCTCCGGGCCGATCGATTCCAGGCCATAACGGAAGTGCGCCATCACCGGATAGTTGCGGCGCAGGGTGCTGCGCTTCTGCAGCAGGTCCCAGGTCC
This sequence comes from Stenotrophomonas sp. MYb57, assembly GCF_002966815.1. NCBI lineage: Bacteria > Pseudomonadati > Pseudomonadota > Gammaproteobacteria > Lysobacterales > Lysobacteraceae > Stenotrophomonas > Stenotrophomonas sp. MYb57. The sequence goes on along the minus strand of NZ_CP023271.1, from coordinate 1,770,877 downwards.
CCAGCGCCACCATCGCAGCTGTAATGCCGACGCCCCAGTACCAGGCCGGCCAGATCGTGGCCAGCCACAGGCAGATCGGAAACATCAGGATGGCGAGCAGGTAGACGATATACCGGTGCATGGCGTTCCTCGGTTGCAACTGCCCCGAGTCTACCGCGCATGCACCTACAGGCGATCGTCGACCACGCTGCGCGGCCAGGCGGACTTCACGTCATAGACCAGCCCACCGGGCGCCAACAGGCTGCGGATATGGGCATCGTCCATCGCCTTGAAGCTCTCATGCGCCACCGCCAGCACCACCGCGTCGTAGCTGCCGGGCACCGGCTCGGCCAGCCAGTTCACGCCCTCGTCCGCCATGGCAGCTGGCCCCACCCACGGATCGCTGACGTCCACCTGCGCGCCGCTGCCGGCCAGCCGCTGGGCCAGTTCCAGCGCGCGGCTGTTGCGCAGGTCCGGGCAGTCCTCCTTGAAGGTCACGCCCAGCACCAGGATGCGCGAGTGCGCTGGCATGCGGCCACGCTCGGCGAGCATCGCCAGCACGCGTTTGGCCACATGCTCGCCCACCCGGTTGTTGACCTGCCGGGCGGTGTGGATGAGGTCGGGGTGGTAGCCCATGCTTTCGGACTTGTGCAGCAGGTAGTACGGGTCCACGCCGATGCAGTGGCCTCCCACCAGCCCCGGCCGGAACGGCAGGAAGTTCCATTTGCTGCCTGCGGCGTCGAGCACATCCTGGGTGTCGATGCCGAGGCGATCGAAGATCAGGGCCAACTCGTTGACCAGCGCGATGTTGACGTCGCGCTGGATGTTCTCCACCACCTTGGCCGCTTCGGCGACCCGCATCGACGGCACCGGGAACGTACCGGCGGTGATGATCCGCTGGTACAGGCCATCGACCACCGCAGCCACGTCCGGCGTTGAACCGGAGGTGATCTTGCGGATGTCGGCCAGGCGCCGCTGGCGGTCACCCGGGCTGACCCGCTCGGGACTGTAGCCGCAGTAGAAATCCTCGTTGAAGCGCAGCCCCGAGCCCTGTTCCAGCAGCGGCACGCAGACTTCTTCGGTGGTACCCGGGTAGACGGTGGATTCGTAGATCACCAGATCGCCGGCGCGCAGATGGCTGGCGATCAGTCGCGTCGCCGAGCGCAAAGGCTCCAGATCAGGCTGCTCGTAGGCATCGATCGGCGTGGGCACGGTGACGATGTAGACGTTGCAGGCGTCGAGCTGCGCCGGATCGCTGCTGTAACGCAGCAGCGACGCGCTGGCCAGTTCGTCCGGCTCCATTTCCAGCGTATGGTCCTGCCCACCGGCCAGTTCAGCGATGCGCGCAGCGTCGATGTCGTACCCCAGGGTGGGCAGCTGGTGGCCGAACGCCACTGCCAACGGCAGCCCGACATATCCCAGGCCGATGATGGCCGGGGACGGGCTCTGTGCTGCGCCGATCGGCGCACTCATGCGCGGCGTCCAACAGGCGGCGATGGTGTCCACTGGGTCATGCGAGGATCCGGGAGCAGGCAAACGTGCCGACAAGGTTAACCGCGGCAGCGGCGCCAGACCACGCCCGGATCAGGATCCGAGGCTGACGGCAGCCGGCTCGAGTTCGCCGTGCCGCCCCGTCCAGGCCCGCAACAACAGGCAGAAGCCATGATCCGGGGGCTCCTGCCCCAGACTGAAACCATGCCACGGGGCCGCCACGATGCTGCCCAGCGTCGCCGCATCCACGTGCCGGTTGGCCATCGTCCAGCGCGGGAACCAGCGGCTCGGGATCGGGCCTGCGGCAAGCTGGATGATGCTGCCGTGGCGACGCGCGTTGCCGATCCGCGCGTGCACCGAAGCCAGCCCATCCCGTGGGCCTTCGATGTACTGCAGGAAACGGCTGCCATCGAACATCAACGCCCCGGTCACCCCGGCCATGCGGTTGAACGCGGTCGCATCGGCCAGCAATGCATCGAGCTCGGGCACGTCCAGTCCCTCCCTGGCCGTGCTGACATAAGCGTACGCATGCAACGGCATGTCCATCACTCCCCTCCTGAGTGCAGAGGAATATGACAGGAAGCACGAGGACTTCAAGCGTTGGCTATTCCGGCGGCGACTCGACCTGATAACCGCGTTGCACCAGCGCATCCAGATAGCCCTCGCCCAGCAGCAGGCTGACCGGCACCGTCGCGAAGGTGCCTGGATGACGGCTCAGCGCGGCATCCACGCCCTGCAGCCAGCGCGTGCGTACCTGCTGCGGCATATCGCTCCAGCCGCGCCGACGCACGAAGGCCGAATCCTGCAGCAGTTCGCGGCAGGTCTGGGCCATCGCCGAACCCGACAGCCGGCGCAGTGCCGCGACATCCCCCAGCGCCCAGGCGTTGGCGCGCTCGCGCAGCACCGGTGCCTGGAATTCCACCGTGTCGAGCGTGCGTTCGAAACACGCGCGGTCATCGACTTCGGTGGCCTGTAGCTCCTTCAACGTGCCACGGATGTCGTCGACCTTCAGCTTGACCTGCACGTCTTCCGGCTTCAGATCGTGCGCCTTGTACGCGCGCCCGAGTGCTTCCTTGACCTGCTTGCCATCGCGCAGGCCGTTGCGCTTGAGGAAGGCCTGGTACAAGCGGCCGGAGGCCACCAGCGGACGGTCCTTTTCCACGCCACGGTCATTGCCCAGGTAGGTCTGTTTCAGGCCGAGCCAGCGCGCGTGCGTTGCCGGCGGCAGGATCTGGTCAAGCGTGCGCCCCTGCGGATCGCGCGCGGTCTTCAATGCCAGTGGCAGCAGGGTCAGGCCCTTGAACACACCGATCTTCGCATCGAGGGCGAAACCCGGATCGCCCAGCACATGGTCGACGCTGGCAATGGTCCGCTCGACTTCGTCGGAGCGCCATTGCACACCGCTCGGCAACGGCGAGACCGTGCCCAGGATCCACAACACATTCCCCTGTGGAGCGGTGACCTTCCAGAGGCCGGGGCCGGGTTGTTCGCCGGTCACCTGCACCGTCGCCATGTCCACCACCGCCCCGGTGGGCGCAGGCCCCTGCTGCGCGGCGACCGGGCCGATCGCCAGCATCAGCCCCAGCACGGCACTGCATCCGATCCATCGCCTGCCACGTGCACGCATATCGCCATTCCCGGGAACGTTGGCGGACTGTACCCAGCGCCGCGCCCGGTTGCGTAAAAGCCGCGTTAGCCGGCGGCAGCGGCGGCGATTCCGTTACAATCGGCGCGCGCTGCAGGCCCGGATGGCGAAACTGGTAGACGCATCGGACTTAAAATCCGCCGGGGGCAACCCCATGCCGGTTCGATTCCGGCTCCGGGCACCACCGCATGTTTTGGGGAGCCTACGTGCTCGCAACGATTCACCACGAATCGGCACAAAATCAGCCACTTAGACTGCCACGAGAATCCGCGCCAAGCCCGATTCACCCGGACTTGCCCGGCTACTCTCCCCAAAATTCCCCCATATGATGCGGCCATGGCCAGCATCCAACGATCAAGGAACAAGTGGCGCGTGCAGGTGTTTGTGGCAGGCGTTCGCGACTCCACCACCAAACACACAAAGCAGGAAGCTGCGAAGTGGGCCCTCGAGCGCGAGGCCGAGTTGCGTGGCGGGAAGCTCCCCGACAATCGCTACGCGAGGCCATGCGCCGCTACGTGAAGGAAGAGGCGCCTAAGCGAGCTGGCGAACGGTGGGAGTCGGTCCGCATCGCCGCCTGGGAAAGATCTCTGCCACTCTTGGACCGACGTATCGCGGCAATCGACAGTCCGGACATCATCGCTTGGCGAGATGGAAGGCTTAAGCAGGTCAAGCCTGGGACGGTTGCTCGCGAAATGAACCTGATGCGGTCCGTGTTTGAGACTGCGCGCCGGGAATGGAAGTGGATCAAGCAGAACCCGATGTCAGATGTGCGCTGGCCCCAGCAGCCCAAGGGCCGGGCACGGCGCGTGTCGCCCACCGAGGAGGCTGACCTGATAGCGGCGTTTGGGCTCGACAATGGCCTGTTGGCGGAGACGGCTCTGTCTTGTTCATCTCGCCGGTCTTCAGCCGACCCAGCGCCAGATGGCCACCGTTCTTCCCACGTTGCATTGAAGGTCCACCCACAAAAAGGCCCTGATTTACCAGGGCCATGAAATCCAATCTAAGGTGCACCTTAGTCGCACCAATAAGCACCAGAAAGCTCTGTCATCAGTGACCTGATGAATCCGTAGTTCCGGATCAGCAAGTTTGCAGCGGAGGGGATCGCCGAATCGATACTCTGGCGGTTGAGCGCAGGCTTGTGAGCCGAGATCAGAACTGACTCAACCGCCCTAACCCTCTCAGCGCCTAAGTCTTCATCTGCGACTCCTAACGTGAAGCTGAGGTTTGTGAGGTTCTGGAATCTACCAGCGAGATGCTCTGCGATTCGCTTTGCCACATCCCTCATCTTGCCAGGGGACGACTTTGTTTCGCCGATGTAAAGCAGCACGTCTCCGCCATAGACGGGGTGCGCGCCATATATGCAATAGAACGCCGCCCTCTGTCTGCATGGCTCGGGAATCTCATCCACTGAGTAGTCCCAGTCCACTCCTGTGACCCTCACAAGTAGCTTTGGGTGCCACTCAATTTCAATAACGTCAACTTCTTCCTTCATGGAGACTCCATCAGCAGTCAGCCCGTTTTAGGTGCACGGGAAAGAGCTGTCAATGTGCCGAATTGAGAAGTATCACGGATTGGCACGCTCTGAGCTGGTCGTCTGCATCTCGGCCGACTCGAACAAGATCTCCCTGACCCTTTGCTCGTAGTTCGGCGAGCGCATCACGTTCGGCGGTGCTGGCTGCGGACTCGGACACGCGCCTGGTTTCACACGCAGCCCACTGCCGGCGCAACCGGAGATTGCCATTGCGCAGATCAGCCACAACAGCGGCAGGGACGGCCTCGGCCGCAGCGCGGTCTTCTTCATGCTTCGCTCCGATGGTGGCCAGGCTGTCGGCCTGGCGGTGTTCGGCGGCCCGGGCATGGTTCACCTGGTCGACCACGGCCACGGCCCCGGCTGCGCGCTGGTTGGCTTCACTCCCCTCTGCTCGGTCACCACTCCAAGTCCATCCAGCTCCGAACATGGCCGCAGACCAGAGGCCGATGCCGACAACAACGATGGCGATGCGGCTCATTCGGAACCTCCCGCCCGATCGTGTCGCTATCCGGGTCAAACGGCGGCGGCTCAATGCCAGCCGCACGCATCAGTCCTTCGAGTCGGTAGATATGGCGGATCAAGCGCAGCTCCCTTGCTTCCATCCGCCCAACCCGTTCGCCCAGCCGGGTCACTTACTCGCGCATCAGCTGGATCACGTTGACCTCGGCCCCTTCTCCGGCGGTCTCTACGAACTGCTTGCGCCACCACAGCGCTACACCATCGGCGCCGACCATCAGGCCGCCGACGGCCGTGCCGATGGCTTGCCAGGCCACGTCCAACCCCGTTCATGGCGCCACCGTCCCGCCGGCCTTGCGGTACGCCGCTAGCAGGTCGGCCAGCTTGTGCTCGTGCTGGCCGTAGCCCGCACCGGGCAGGCTTGCCCAGCTGTTGCTGACTTGCTTGATGGCCTCCGCGATCCTTCCCGCTTGAATCAGCGGCAGTGCACAGCGCTCACGGATCTGCTGGAGTGCGATCAGGTCCTGGCTCAGGGGCGAGAAGTCTCTCAGGTCCAGCGTCTTCCGGTAGGCGTCGTAATAGTGGCGCAGCAGCTGGTCGCGGCCGGCGGCGGTTGACTGGATACCCAGCTTGGGTAGATCCACCTGGACACGCGGGTGATCGGTGTAGCCCTTGAACAGTTGGCCACCGACGATCACGTCATAGCCATGGTCTCTGGTCGGCTGCTTGCCGTTGTCGGTCCTCTCGGACCACGCCAGCATGTCGAGAAAGGCCACGACGTTCACGCCGCCAGCCTGTTGGGGAGTGATCTGCGCCATGGCGTCTCCAAAAAAGAAAAGCTCCCGGTTGATACCGAGAGCTTCACCTTGATTACGTCATGAACTTGGGACGAAGTTTGCCTATCGCCAAAGTATAGGAATCACTCCTTCTCTGACGGCTTCGACTCACCCTTCAACGCCTCTTGAAGCCTCTGAGGCAGGGGCCCACGCTGCGATTCAAGCTTCTTTATCCGCTCTTGGAATATCTGACCAGGCAGGGTCAAGGATGCCAAGAAAGCAAAGCTCGCCAAGAAGAGCATTAGCCGTTCGCACCACGGCATCCAATCAGTACTCTTCCCGTGCAGCTGAATGGCAAACACCAATGCCAGAACTACCAGATAGATCTGGAACATCAATTTGTGGCGCGTCAGACGCCTTCTCACTCCGGATATGGCTTGCTCATCGCGTCGCCAGCTTGCCCGACCCAAGAGCACCCCGTCACCAACTATTGTGATGACGGCGACCAAGAAGCCGGCAAGAATCGAAAACACGGTGACGATTGTGTTCAACGCATCCGTGTTCCCATGGATTAGCGGCTGAAACTTCCACGCGACGAGGCCGCTAAGGACAAGCGACAGTCCGCCGAATCTCAAGCGATCTTTATCGATCTTGCCCATTGCAACCCTCAAAGTTCCAAGTCACCTTCGCGTTCAAACTTAGCCATTGCTTCAACTAGCTTGTCGAAGACATCGCCCCGATACAGCGAGTTGGAAGATTCGCCACGCTCTAGGACAACAGGATAGTGAATGACCATCTCACCAGGTGTGATTGTCTTGTTGTTGTTCGTCTTTATCTGATAGCCGACATCGTTGTCTAGGTCATCGAGAAGCTCAATTCCGACGCTCTCCATCTTCTGCAGAACAACTTCCTCTGCTCTTGACCCACCACGCGCCTTAACAACAACTTCAACCTGAAGCTGATCAGCGTGTTCAGCCAAATCGTCGCTGTCATCCTTTTCAAAGACCGATGCCAACTGATCTTTGAGGTTCTTTACAACGCCTGACAGCGAATGAAGTGGGCCCACCCCATCCTGCAGTCTCTCGACAGTCGCGTTGAATAGAGTACCCGTGAGCTTAATTTCTTTAACTCCGCCGCGCTGCAGAATCGCCACAGCACCCGCGTTCTGTACGTTCTTTATCTCGAACATCACGGAGTTGTTCGACTGCCCAGCCTGCGGAAGGAAGCTCTTCAGGTAATACTCAAAGGCAGGAACTCGCACACCATCTGTACATATGGTCAGATGATTCCCTCTGATCAAGGCGAACAGATCCGCATTCTTAAATGAACGGTTCGCTGGAGGTGGAAGCAATGCCTCGTTGTCGTTGCGAGCTCCTCGCACTTCCGTCACCGTGGACGCTGACTCCCCTGTCACCTTTGCTATCAGATGGACGAACAGGCCATCCCTTTCCATCATGTGATGGTTGATCCGCAATGTCCCCAATGACGGATGGGCGACCTCACGTTGATCCAACGAGGCAATAGCCTCGCATGCTGCATTCAAGTACTGCTGAAGGGTTCTAGCGTTCGGGACGTAGACCGCCCGATACAGACTGAGGTTCTTTGGAGCTTTGCGACGAGTCATTGTATTCCCCCTGATTCTCAATTACTGAGATTCGTGAAGATTACAGGAACCACCCACGTAGCCATGTAGGGATTTTCCTACCGCCAAACCCGTGCCCGCATGGACCTCATTCCAACGTCTGAGTGCGCATTACCCAGCCGAACATACCCCACACGCGAACGACCCACCGATTGGCGAGCCGCTTGGATGGGACTCTCCCCACCTTGGCTAGAGCCATACCTGCCCATTGCCAACGGTCAAGCTCTATTTGCATCATCCCGGCGATACGATGTCAGTTCACCCAACAGCGGAGAACCTCGCTTGAACATGGAAGATCAATCCAGAATCGCTCGATCCATCGGTCGCGACATTGCCCGGGAGCGTGCGCTGTTCGCCCTGATCGGCAGCCCCCGCAAGAACGAGCCAGCGGAAATGCAAGAGATACTCCGGACTAATTTCGAGATCGGCCGGGGCCAGATCCCCTCGCGCTTGGTCGAGGCGGGTCTGCCAGACAACATTGCCCGCACGGTGGAAGACGCGTTCGCCAAGACCGCGACTGCGATCCTTAATGGCGTGGCCAACAGCAAGTACCAACCGGCCCTTCGCTGAGGCTGCATAGTTTTCAGCAGTGCATTGAAATCAATTGCCTAGCGAAACCGCCTCCCCCATAGGAAGCGGTTACAAAGAGCATCACGCAATGGCCCAGGCCAACAGCTTGCCAATGCCGCCCCATATAGCGATGGGAAGGATGGTCAGCAGGGTACTGGCCCAAACTAACCGGGAAGACCCTCGGAATTCCCCATCCGACAAATTCTGAAAGTCGCCGTCGGGGATGCGTTCACCGGCGAACAGAACACCCCTCGCCCATCCCAGCAGAAAGCAAACGGTCAGCCATGGCCACGACAGCCAGCCGATGCCCCAGGCAAACGCGATTGCCCATGTGGTGAACATGATGATCGTGCGGAATCCAGCCATCGCCGCCTGCTCCTTGCATGTGGTCGCCTGATTATCACAGGTTAAGTGCGCGGCGCCTGGTGTCGGCCGCGGCTAGTCCTCCTCGCACCAGCAATGACTCAGGCCCATGCTTCTCCCACTGACCGGTGGCCTGCACTACTTCACGAAAGGCCAGGTTGAGCCCTTCCCGGAACTCAGCAACCCCGACGGCGTAGTCGAAGCGGTAGCCCTCCCCTACAACGTAGCGCGCATCCCACTCACGGCGGAGCCGACGCACCAGCAGCTTCGCCCTTGATTCGCTCCCGACCCACGCCCACTGCGCGGCAACCACATTGCGTCTGCGGCGGATGCTGACCTCGGGGTTTCGAGTCACGCTGATGCGCACAATTCCGTCCTTGCCACAGGCGGTGCACAGGTACACAGCATCACGGGCGGCCTGGGCCAGCATCAGATTTCTCATATGCGCCTTGCCTCCATAAACGCCATCCCCTTGTCCAGTTCCTTCCGGTACTGCCACTTGGTGAACGCTCCCCCCGAGCTTCTTTGCGACCGCCTCCGCCCGCTTAGCCTGGCTGCCTCTGCCGGTGAACTCCTCGAGCACCACCAGAGCGCGTACCATGTTCTGCCGGTAGAGGTCCGAAAGCGCGCGATCGATCCAGCGGTACTCATCCGGCGAGCCCACCATGACGGCGGCGGTGGCTGACCGCGAGACCATCACCCTGGTTTCGGAACGGGATAGGATCGACGGCCCACTTTTCGACGGGCAGGACGGTGCCATTTCCGCTGACACGGCCAGCAGCGGCGCCCAGGAGCATTCGACGGTCATGGCCATCACGCAGTAGCGGCGCCCGCTCCTGCTTCGGCCTTGGCGCAAACGGCAGCCGTTCGACCACCACCACCGATCTGAGTGGCCGCAAGCGCACCACCCACAGCGATGGCAGCTACTCCAACAGCAGCACTGACCTGAGCGGCAACATCCGCACCCAGTACAGTGACGGCAGCTACTCGGTCAGCAAGCGTGACCTGAGCGGCAGGTGGCGCACCGAGTACAGCGACGGCTCCTACACCACCAGCGTGCGCGATCTGAGCGGCAACTGGAGCACCACCTCCAGTGGTGGCATGGCCGCTCGCCACCCCGAACGCGGCGTCGGCAAGCGCTGAGACCCGCGCTCAGATGGCCCGCGAGTAACGCGGCTGCTCCTGCGCAGCGCGCAGATAGGGATCGAAGCACATCGCCAGCAGGCGCAGCAACGGCCGCCCGGGCTCGCTGGCACGCACCACGCCATCGCGGTACTCGGCCAGGCCATCCTGCTGCAGGCGCTGCACGGCCTGCAGGTCTTCGGCGAAGTAGGTCTCGAAATCAATGCCGTGGCGCTGGGCCAGTGACATTCCATCCACCTCACCCTGGCACATCAACTGCTGGATCAGCTCGGCGCGCAGCTGGTCGTCGGCACTGAGTGCGACGCCGCGCCAGACCGGCAGCTGTCCCTGGTCCACCGCGCTCTCCCACGACGGCAGGTCACGCGGATTCTGGCTGTAGGTGGCACCGATGTGACTGATCGCACTTACGCCAAGGCCGAGCAGATCGGTGTCTGCGTGGGTGGTGTAGCCCATGAAGTTGCGATGCAGCTGGCCGGCGCGCTGGGCACGGGACAGATCTTCTTCCGGCAATGCGAAGTGGTCCATGCCGATGTACTGGTAGCCGGCTGCGGACAGGCGCTCCACCGCCAGGCCCAGCAGCGCCAGCTTGTCTTCCGGCGAAGGCATCCGGCTTTCGTCGATCTGCCGCTGCGCGCGGAACAGGTGCGGAAGATGCGCATAGCCATACACCGCCAGTCGATCCGGACGCAGCGCCAGCACCAGTTCCAGGGTGCGGCCGAAGCCCTGCAGACTCTGCCCTGGCAGGCCGTAGATCAGATCGACGTTGACCGAACGCATGCCGCTGTCGCGGCACGCACGCAGGATATCCAGCGTCTGCCGTACGCCCTGCACGCGGTTGATCGATTCCTGCACCTGCGGGTCGAAATCCTGCACGCCCAGGCTGGCGCGGTTGAAGCCCAGCCGGGCCAGCATCGCCACATCGCTGGTGTCGATGAAACGCGGGTCCAGTTCGATGGAAAAATCACGCTGCGACGAACCGCTGAAATCGAAGCGGCGGCGCAGGCCCTCGACGAGTGAGGTCATCGCATCGGCATCGAGGAAATTCGGCGTACCACCGCCGAGGTGCAGCTGGATCACTTCACGACCATCGGCGAACTGCGGTGCCAGCAGGTCCGCCTCGGCCAGCACGCGTGACACGTAACTGTGGCCACGCCCGCGGTCGCGGGTGATCACCCGGTTGCAGCCACAGTAGAAGCAGGGGCTGGAGCAGAATGGCACGTGGACGTACAACGACAACGCGCGCGCCAACGGGTTGCTGTCGGCGATCGCCTGGCGCAGCGCGGGTGCATCGAAGCCGTCATGGAAGTGCGGCGCGGTGGGATAGGAGGTGTAGCGCGGGCCGGGACGGTCATGCCGTCGCAGCAGATCGGGATCGAAGGTCCAGGCCAGGCCACCGGCAGCGGGAGAGAACGTGTCCATGGCGCCAGCATCGCCCTAAGCCTGCCGGTGCGCCTTGACCCAGATCAATCCTTGGTGGACACGCCCAGCACCGGCAGCATGACCTGCGGCCAGCGCAGCATCTGGTAGCGGCGCCAGAAGGTGTCGGCGATGCGGGCGGCCACATCGTCGGCCAGCGCCTGCATGGGCGGGTTGTTGCATTCGGCCGTGGTGATGTGGAACAGCACCAGCCAGCGGTCGAACAGATCCTTTTCCAGATCGATGGCCATGTGCTTGGACATCGGCGAGCCCTTGAACCTGCGGGTCCCGCGCAGCATCGCCGACCAGAAATCGACGAGCTGGGCCAGGTGTTCCGGCCAGTCGCGCACATGCCCTTCGAATACCGGCCCCAGACGCTCCTCTTCACGCACGCGCGCATAGAAATCATGGACCAACCGGGTCACTTCCTCCTCGCTGCACAACTCTGGCGAAGCAATGGGAAGGGCAGTCGTGGGCGTTGCGTTCATCAGGGCACCAAGTGCGGATCGGCAGTGTGCCGCATGCCGTCACCACCGCTGTTGATCCAGATCAATGTCAGCGCACTGCGGCGCACCTAGGCTGGCACGCTTGCAGGAAGCATGCCCTGCGGATGCTGCGCCAACCACGGCGAAGTATACGCGCCGCCCTCTTCTTCAACCCGAACCCGCATGAACACACCGACTTCCAGCCGCCAGCGGCGTATCCAGCATTGGGGTGCAGTCCTGTGGCCCAGCTTCATCGCCGCCGGCCTGGCCTGCGTGGTGTTCTTCGCCTTCGTCGATCCACTGCGGCTGCAGGCGATCAGCTTCCCGGGTACGGCCATCAGCCGTGAGCTGGGCTACACCGCAGGCTTCTTCATGTTCTGGGCGGTCACCGCACTTTCCAGCGCGGTGACCGGCTACCTGCTGCGGCCGATGCCGGACGAAGAGGATGAGGAGCTGCCGCTGGGATGAGCATCACCGCATCCTCGCCCCTGCGCGCATGGCGTTGGCGCCGCACCCTGGGCCTTGCGTTGCTGGTCCTGTTCCATGCGCTGCCGTGGCTGCAGTGGGATGGACGCCAGGCCCTGCTGCTGGACCTCAACGCGCGCCGCTTCGACCTGTTCGCCTGGACCCTGTGGCCGGATGACATCGGTGTGTTGCTGGGGCTGCTGGCGGTGATGGCGGTGGGTCTGGCCCTGCTCACCCACTTGGCTGGTCGCGTGTGGTGCGGACATGCCTGCCCGCAGACGCTATGGACACGAGCGTTCGACGGGATCGCGCAGGCATTGGCCCGCGTGCTGCCGGCGAAGCTGGCGCGGCCGGCCACCCAGCTGGCCTGGTTGCTGCTGTCGCTGTGGACCGGGATCACGTTCGTCGGGCTGTTCAGCCCGATCCGCGAACTGGTCACCGGCGCGTTCGATGGCGCATGGAGTGGCTGGGAGACCTTCTGGGTGCTGTTCTATGCCGGCGCCACGTGGGGCAATGCCGGGTTCCTGCGCGAGCAGGTGTGCCGATCACTTTGTCCGTTCGCGCGCATGCAGCCGTTGCTGACCGACCCGCACACCCCGCGCATGTTGTATGACCCACGCCGCGGCGAGCCGCGCGGCGCCCGCCCGCCGGCATTGGGCGGCGTGCTCGGCCGCGGTCGCGGCCTGCTCGACCCCACCACCGCGCAGGACTATGTCTTCCGTGCCGCGCATCCGCTGCTGGCCGGACCGATGCCCACCTTCAGCGCGGATCGGCTGGGCGACTGCCTCGATTGCATGGCCTGCGTGCGCGCGTGCCCGATGCAGCTGGACATCCGCCATGGCCCACAGGCCGACTGCCTGGCCTGCGGTGCCTGCTTGGAAGCGTGCACGCAGCAGCAGCATCAGGCCGGTTTCGGCCCAAGCCTGGTGCGCTACTGCAGCCCACAGGTGATGGCAGGCCAGCCGCGCCGGTGGTGGCGCCCCCGCACCACGGCCCTGGCTTCGTTGCTGCTGGTGCTGCTGGTGTGCGGCGCTTGGCGCCTGCTCTGAATCAGCCCGGATCGCCCGGGCGCGGCGGTACCAGCTGGGCGCGGCGGACGATGCCCAGTTGTTCGATGATCAGCGCCATTTCATTGGTGACATCGGTTCGCCCGGTCCCCTGCGGAACCAGACGATCAAGCACCTGCTGGTAGGTATCCCAGAACGCCGGGCCGCATCCGTGTTTGTGATAACTGGCTTCCAGTTCGCGGCGTACCCGTTCAGCCAAGCCATGCATGCCGTATTCCATACGACCTCCGTTGGACTTGTTCTGCATCGTTGACGGTCGACCGATTCACTTGCGAGCTACTGAAAGACTCCCGGCCTTCACAGCCGGTTGATGCCAATTAGTCATAGATTTCACGACACGTCAATTACAGGCCGCGACTTTCGCGATTGAAATTATTAATCGTTCATGAAAGGCCGTAGCGACCGGGATCAGAAACGTCCGTGCCGATGTCGACAAAGCCAGCCGGCGAACCAAGGTATCCATCACAGATCGGACCATCGCTGGGGACACGTCGATCGATTCTATCTATGTTGCTAAGCATACTTAGCAAATCGATCTTGGCGGCTTGTCTGCGACAACCATCGACGCATCTCATGCGGTTTCGTCGTGCGAGTCGTCATCCATCGGGAACAACGCAGGGTATCGCTGCTGCAGGATGTAGCGCCTGAGCGGCGGGATGGGAAAGCCTCTGGGCCATTGCGAGACAGCGGATCTGCTGATTCCAAACAACCTGGCGAGCTCTGCGTCGGTGGAAAAGCCCAGCCGCGTGCGGACCTGCCGCTTGCTCCAGAATTCGTCCATTTTCGATCCCTTTCATCATCAAACTTATTCTTGCGCCAAGGCCTCTTTCGCTTCCACGCGTTAAGCTGGCTTGCATAGATGAATACTCTTGGACAACGACTCGCGGTCGCCATGAAGGACGCCGGGCATGCACGCCCTGCCGACCTGGCGCGTGCCGCCGAAACGACGACGGCAACGGTCAGCAACTGGCTCAACGACCACGTCAAGGCCAACCACGTGAAAGCCGAACAGCTGTTCCGCATTGCCGATGCGGTGAAGCTGGACCCACGCGAGCTGCTCTTTGGCCCGCTGGGACGGGGAGTCGGCGAGCGCGGCACGGCCTACATGCACATGCCCAGCGAAGCCCATCTGGATGTCTGGCAAGCGGCCTATGAGCTGGTCGCCCACATCCTTGACGAGCGCGGACTTGAGGTGGGCTACCGTCGCGAGGCCACGCTGGGGTTGATGGCCCATGACCTGCTGATGGAGGGCGTCAGCCGCGGCAAGGTCGCACGCGTGGTGATGACTGCCCTGCCCTGACCCATCGCGGGCTGGTAGCATGGCCGTCGATGGGGATGGGGCTCCCCCGATAACCGCCTGAGATGGCTGATGGCTCCTGCTGAGACGAACCCGGCGTTCGTCGATGGCAGGCCGTGCCCGCCATTGCGTCCGCCGTCGAACCTGCGAACACGCACTCGAGGCAAGCAATGCAGACGTTCAACAACTATGTGCTGGTATTCCTGGGCGGCGGTGTCGGCGCCTGCCTGCGCCATGCCTGCAATCTGATCGGCGCCCGCGTGGCCGCCGGCAGCACCTGGCCCTGGTCGACGTTCCTGGTCAACATCAGCGGCGCCGTGCTGATGGGCGTGGTGGTGGAGGCGTTTGCGCTGCGCAACGGCGCTTCGCCGCAACTGCGCCTGCTGCTGGCCACCGGCATTCTTGGTGGCTACACCACGTTCTCCACCTTCTCGCTGGAAACCGGCCTGCTGCTGCAGCGGGGCCAGCATGGCCTGGCCGCACTGTACGCCGGCGGCTCGGTAGCCCTGGGCTTGGCCGGGCTGTTCGCCGGCATGAAGCTGACCCGGCTCGCGCTGGGGTAACAGTCAGCCGGCAGCAGCGCGCGCCTGTCCGCGCCACTGCCGTGGCGATTGCCCGGTGTGCGCCTTGAACGCCCGCGACAACGCGGCCTCGCTGCCATAGCCAACCTCGTCGGCGATCCGTTTCAACGGTCGCCCCTGCCGCAACGCCTGCTGCGCCAGGCCTACCCGCCAGCCCTGCAGATACTGCCCGGGCGTGGTTCCCATGGCGTCGCGGAAACTGGCGGCGAACACGCTGCGCGACATGCCTGCAACGTCGGCCAGATCTTCCAGTGTCCAGGCCTGGGCGGGTGCCTCGTGCATGGCCACCAGCGCCAACCGCAGCCGTGGATGGCCAAGCCCGGCGAACAGGCCGCCGCGCATCTCGCCCCCCTCCATCAACTGCCGCAGCACTTGGATCATCACCACCTCGAACAGGCGGTTGACCATCACCGTGCGACCGCAGCGCTGCTCGAATGCCTCCTCGAACAACAGCTCCAGGGCGGCATGGCCGCCATACAGTTCGGCCAACGGCAGGCAGATGAAATCGGGCAGCGCGGCACTGATCGGGTTGAGCCTGCCGCCCTCGAAATGGAGGTTGGCGCAGGCCATGTCCGCGCCGTGCTGGGCATCGGTGTGGAAGCGATGCGGCAGCGGGCGCGGATACAGCAGCAGGCTGGGAACGTCGACCTGCACCGTCTGCGTGCCATGACTGACCTGCAACGGACCGCGCCGCACCAGGTGCAGCTGGCCGGCGTCGCCTTCGGCCTCCAGGCTGTTGATGCCGCACAGCGCGCCGGCATGGAACACCGAGGCGGTGACCGCGAAGCGTTCGAGCAGGATGGCGAGGCGATCGACCATGGCGGGACCCCAAATCAAATGGAAGGGAGCAGATACGGCAGATCGTATCGAATTCGATTGCATTGCGTCAGGGGCTAGCCACCGTGCAGGGGCAGCGCTATACAGGCGGCACCTTCCGCGCAGACCGCACCGGCCAGGGCAAAGACCATGATGCGAACCTTCCACCGGCTGGTCCTGGCACTGGTCCTGCTGCTTCCGCACGTGTCGCAGGCCGCCGCGCCGCCCGCCCCGTCACGCACCTCCAGCGGTGAGCTGCAGGGCGCGCGCTGGCGCCTGGACGTGCCCGCCGGCTGGAACGGCGAACTGGTGATGCTGGCGCATGGCTATGAACCGGTCGGCGTGCCGCAGCCATCACCGATGCCGGCCAACGACAGCACCGCCAGCCTGCTTGCAGCGGGCTATGCCGTGGCGCAGAGCGCCTATGCCAGCCAGGGCTGGGCAGTGGCAGATGCGATCGTGGACATGGAACGCCTGCGCGCGCACGCCGTGTCCGAATTGAAGGACGTGCGTCGCACCTGGATTCTCGGCTTTTCGATGGGCGGTGCGGTGGCCATCGCCACCCTCGAACGCCTGCCACGGCACTACGCTGGTGGCGTGTCGCTGTGCGGCGCCAACCTGCCCGGCGAACAACTGGCCAACGACCTGCTGACCACCCTGGTGGCGTTCGACTATTTCTACCCCGAGCCCAAGGGACTGCCCCGGCAGGGCCTGGCATCGGCAGAAGCTGCGGCACTGCCGCAGATGGAGCTCTATCAAGGCATCGCCGTCGCGCTTCAGACCCGGCCGGCCGTGGCTGCGCAACTGGCTGCACGGCTGCAGGTAAGCGTGGAGGCATTGCCGGGCACGATCAGCCTGCACGCGATGATCCTGCACGAACTGGCCACGCGCGCCGGCGGCATGCCGGTCGGCAACGTTACGACCGTCTACCGCGGATTCGGTGACGACAAGGCGTTCAACGCGGGCGTGCAGCGGCTGGCACCTGCTGCGCCGGCACAGCGATACGTGCGCGAAAAGCTGGCGTTGACCGGCGCGCTCAAGCGACCGCTGGTGATCCAGTTCAACAACAACGACCCGAGCATCGTGCCGCGCATGCAGGCGGTGTATCCGCAGCTGGCCGAGCACGCTGGCGCCACGCCATTGCCGCGCGTACTGCCTGCGGTGGGCGAAGGCCACTGCGGCTTTGCGGATTCACAGGTGGTCGAGGCGTTGAAGGCAGCCGCGGCTCCCTTCTGAGCAGCCGACCGCATCAGTGGCCGAGCGTACCCATGGTGAAGGTGTAGCCGGAGCGCATGAGGAAGTCGCGCATGCGCAGTTCGGCGCGGCGCGGAGACGGAAGATCCGGCGGGCCGTACAGGGCATAGACCACGCCAGCGCCCTCGATACTCTCCCGGCGCACATCACAATGACGGCTCTCCGAGGCGACGACCCAGCCATCCTTCAGTTGATCGGGGCCGATGGACTGCCCGTTCTTCAGCCGGAAAGTAAGCCAGCGCACATCTGCGGTTGACCTGCTCATTGCCGACTAGCCGCATCGTGCATGCGGCCCCTCATGTCCTTGCCTGCCATTGCTGCTCCCGAAGACCAGGACTCCGACCATACCCCGTCGCAATGTCGTGGCCGGCTGAGACTGCCGGCGGCGCGCGGCGGGCTTCAGGCGCGTACGTCGAACAGCCTGCGGAATGCCTCTTGCCCCGCAGGGGTGACCTGCAGGTCGCGCCGCCCCGCGAGGCGACGCAGCCAGTGGTTCTGCAGGAAACTCTCCAGCAGTGCTTCACCCACCATGCCGGCCATGTGAGGGCGCCGCTCGGTGCAGTCCAGGCAGCCGCGGCAGTATCGCGCGGGCGTCACCTGTGGCGATCGCGCGATCAACGCTTCCAGCGGCTGACCCACCGCGCGCAGGATGGCGGCGCCATGGGACGTCATCTGCCAATGGTCTGCAGCCGTGGAGATCGCCCCGATGGTCAGCAGGTGGTCGCAGATGGCGACGGCGTATTCACCCGCCAGGTGCCGGTAGCAGGTGCGCGCCCGGCGGAAGCCGGCATCAACTCGTACCGCTCGTGGAGAAAGCGGTGGCCGTTGATCGCTGAAACGCAGGATGCCTTCCAGCATGTCGGCGACCTCGGTCGAGGCAATCCGGTGATAGCGGTGGCGTCCCTGCACCTCCACGGCCAGGATGCCGCCGTCGAGCAACCGCCGTAGATGACTGCTTGCCGTCTGCGGCGAGATGCCAGCCACGCCGGCCAGCTCGGACGCCGTGTGCGCCCGGCCATCCATCAACGTCAACAGCATGGCCGCGCGTGCGTGGTCACCGACCAGCGTGCCGACATGGATGAAGGAGCGGGAAGTCTGGACCATGGCCGCATTGTGGCATGCCGCTTTCCGCGCATCGTTCGACCCGGATCGAAGCATGCGCGCCCCTGCACAGGGCACAGTCATCGCCCGCACCCCACGAGCTCAGGCATGCCACCGGAAGACTTCCAGCGCCGCTGCATCACCCCCTCCGTGCTCTACCCGGGAACACCGGTGGTGCTGATGACCACGTTGAATGAAGACGGCAGTGCGAACATCAGTCCGCTTTCATCATTCTGGGCGCTGGGCGACCGCGTGGTGCTCGGTATCGGCGAACAGGGCCAAGGCTGCAGCAACCTTCTGGCACGCGGCGAATGCGTACTGAACTTCGCAGATGCCACGCAGGCGGCGCAGGTTGAAGCCATCGCCCGCGCCACCGCCCGCACCCCGGTGCCGGAATCGAAGCGTGCCATGGGGTACGTGCATGTGCCTGACAAGTTCGCACTGGGCGGCTTCAGCCGCGTCGATTCGGTGCAGGTGGCACCGCCGGCGATTGCCGAATGCCCGCTGCAGGTGGAGGTCACGCTGCTCGCCTCGCACCGGCCCAGCGGAACGCAGGATCAGGGCTTCATGATCATCGAAGGACGGATCTGCCGGGTGCATGCGCACGAGGCGATCACCGTTGCCGGAACCCAGCACATCGACGTGCAGCGCTGGGCACCGTTGATCTACCTGTTCCGCCACTATGTGGGCACCACCACGCCGGTGGCGCGCAATTTCCGCGCTGACGATCCTTTGCCGCTGACTGCATGACAGCTGCATCAGGGAGAAGACGCTGGCGCGTTGGAGTACTTCTCGCGAACCTCCTTTTCGCGGTCGCGACGCGCAGTCGAGCAGCGCTCGCGGGCTGTCGTCATCTGGCTGTCGGCCGAGGTCCGTTCAGAACTCAACGACTGCTGCAGACTGGAAATCTGCGCACGGATGCCGGATTCGCTGGTGGCGCCGGCGAGATTGCTGCTCGCTGCAGCCAGCTGCCGGTTCAGATCGGCCACCTGCTGATTGACCGCCTGACTGCGCGATTCCAGCGGGCCGTAGATGCGCGACTGCTCGCTCTGCAGGCAGTTGCGCTCGACAATGCCGGCGTCATTCAATTCGGCAGTGCGATAGACTGCGGTGCGGTTGGCAAGCTCGCCAGCCGATTCCGCTGCGGCGCGGTTGGAGCGCAGCTTCATCGGTTCTGCGCCGGCACCGCACGGATGCTGTGAATAGGTGGTTTCACCGGACGCACCCTTGCACTTGTAGACCTGTGCCGATGCCAGCGGCGCGACCAGCAGCAATGCCAGGACGATGCCAGATTTCATGTTCATGCCAGACCTCCTGTCCCGGGCCCTGCGGCCCCGTTTGGCCATACGCTACGACTGATCGTACCTGCGGGCAAATGCCACCGCGCCAGGCCAATCAGCGCCGGGATCGACTCAGCTCCAGCGCGGCGAAGGTGTACCAGCCGAACGCCGGCAGCAGCGCGATGCGCTGGGTGAGGCCGCGATAGGGCTCCGGGTCGAATCCGGAAAGCATCAGCCACAGATAGGCCATCCCCAGCAGCGAGATGGCACGCGCAATCCAGGCCATCCGCGTCGACGCAGCAGGGCCCAGCTCGGCCAGGAACAGCAGCGGGGTCAGGATCGAGAAGATGCCGATGCCATAGAGGCCATGCAGCGGGCTGCCCGTGGTGAAGACGCCATTGCTGACCATGGACACCCCGAACAGGATGGAGGTGAGCACCGTGAGCGCGAAACGGCGACCTTGCGCGAGCAATGCAAGGCTGAAGACGATGATGGCCGAGCCACTGACCACCGCGCCGACCTGCACCGCCTTGGCTGGCAGCCCCGGCATCAGGCCCAGCTCGCTGAGATGCTGGGAGAGCGGGTGGTAGCCGGGCACGGTGAATGCAAAAGCGATCAGCGCCAGCATGGCGCCGAGGGGAACGTACACCGCCTGCTGGATGGCCAGGTTCCGCACTGCAGTCACCACCGCTGAAGAGAAGTGCGGCGACGTTAGCAGCCGGTCCCGCCGGGTCGCATGTGCAGTTTGGTACCCCTGCTGGCGCCAGGGGTCCGCACAAAGAAAAAAGCCCTGACCGGAGTCAGGGCTTTTCAATTGGAGGCCTCAAGCGGAATCGAACCGCTGTAAACGGATTTGCAATCCGGTGCATAGCCACTCTGCCATGAGGCCAACGTACTGCGATCAGGAACGACGCCCCTGACATGACAAAACCCCGCGATGGGGCCTGTCGAAACATGGAGCGGGAAACGAGACTCGAACTCGCGACCTCAACCTTGGCAAGGTTGCGCTCTACCAACTGAGCTATTCCCGCATAAGCCGTCATGGTACCGGAAGCCCGGGACACACACCAGCCATTTCACAACAGTTTTCACTTTTCTGACTGCGCGAAGAGCCTTGTGGCTCAACGTGCCCCGCCTTGCCGTGGCGGGAGAAAAACAAGGCCCCAACCGGGGCCCTGTGCAATCTGGAGCGGGAAACGAGACTCGAACTCGCGACCTCAACCTTGGCAAGGTTGCGCTCTACCAACTGAGCTATTCCCGCAGATTCTCCGACCTGCGTCGAAGGAGCGCTATTGTGTCCAAATTCCTTCACGCCGTCAACAGTCCGCAGCACCGATGAACCCGCCCACGAGACCCCGTTTAGCCCGCCTGTGCTGGAGCCTTGTCGCCCTGGCCTGGCTTGCGGTGATTGCTGCACTGATCAATGCGGGCTTCACCCCGGACTACTGGATGCTGCGCCACTTCGAAGGCGCAACCCTGCCCTACCCCACCGGCGCGGTCATCCAGTTCGCTGTACTGGCCGGAGCGGAACTGGTGGTCACCGTGCTGATCGTGCGCCCCTGGAAACCAGGGCGCCCGTGGCTGCGACTGCTGATCGCCCTGGTGCTGCTGCTGGCCTGGTCGTTCCCGTGGCTGGCCGCTGCCCTGCACCAGGCACCGGTGCAGGGCATGCATCTGCTGTGCCTGCTGCTGCTCGACCTGGCTGTGCTGCTGGCGCTGTGCGTGGTGTCGCTGGCCAGTGCGTGGCGGGCGCTGACCGGGAAACAGACCCGACGCGCACATCCCTAGCGAAGCACGCCCCTACCTGTGGAACTCCACCCGCACATGCTGGCCGACGCGCGCCTTGGCGGCGCTATCGAATTCCAGCACGCACTCCACCACCTTGGCGACGCCGCGCCCTGCGTCCTCGGGCAATCGTGCCTGCGCGAACACCGGGCTGATGCGGACCACGCGTGCCACCGGCAGTGGCTTGCCCTCTGCGCCATCGCTATCGATCACCACCGTCGCACGCATGCCAACCTGCACGGCATCGGCGTAGGCCGCACTCAGCTCGGCACGCACCTGCAACGGTCGCGCCGGCAACAGTGACATCGCCGGCTTGCCGGCCTGCACGAACGCACCCACGCCCGGCACCTGGCCGACCACGGTGCCGGCATCCGGTACGGTCAGCGACATCTGTCGCAGCTTGAGCCTGGCGTGCTCCAGCTTGTGCTGGGCCATGTCGACCTGCGCTCCGGCCACATCCACATCGGCGCGGACGCCGGCCAGCTGCTGCCTGGCTGCGTCGGCCTGCTGGCTGGACGACACGCCTTCACTGGCGCCGGTGGCCAGGCGGGTGGCGTTGCGCTCCAGTTCGCGCAGCTGCGCCTGGCTGCCCTTCAGCCGATCGGTGGCCAGCGCGAGATCGGCATTGGCCATGCCCACCTCCTGTTCAAGCAGTGCGCCATCCAGGGTGAGCAGGACATCGCCCTTGCGCACCACCGCTCCTTCCTTCACCGGCGCGGTGCTGACCGAACCATCCATCGCTGGTACCAGTGCAATCAGCCCGCCTTCCACATCGATGATGCCGCGCGCGACGGCGACGTTGTCCGCGCTGGCGGCCGTGGCAGCGGTCGGCTGCGCGGGTACGGGTGCATCCTTGCTGCAGGCACCCAGCAGCAATGCCGCGCCCAAGGAGAAGCTGAGGGAGAACAACGGCGGCATTCTGGTCATGGGCTGGGCTCTACGGTTTTGTTCTGGCGGCGGTCATCGCGGACCGTGCCGTCTTCCATGGCGATCACCCGATCCGCATGGCGGATCAGGCGTGGATCGTGGCTTACACACAACACCGTGGCCTGATGCGCGCGTGCATAGCGGTGCAGGATGTCGATCACGCGCTGGCCGTTCTCGGCGTCCAGTGCGCTGGTGGGCTCATCGGCGAAGATCAGCGTGGGTGACTTGGCGAACGCACGGGCGACGGCTACGCGCTGCTTCTCGCCGCCGGACAGCTGTGCCGGGCGCATGTGGCTGCGGTGCGAGAGGCCGACTTCGTCCAGCGCCTGCCGCGCCAACGGCTCGCTGTCGCGGTTGCGCATGCCGCGATAGCCCAATGGCAGCTGCACCTGCTCCAGCGCCGTCAGCGCCGGGAACAGGTTGAAGCCCTGGAACACGAAACCGACGTGGTGCAGACGGAAGCGCTCCACCTCGCTGCGGGTCATGTGGCTGACGTCCTGGCCAAGCGCATGCACGCGACCGCCATCAGGCGTTGAGAGCCCGGACATCAGCGACAGCAGCGTGCTCTTGCCGCAGCCGGAGGGGCCCGATACCAGGGTCAATTCGCCGGGATAGATGTCCAGCGACAGGCCACGCAGCACGGGCACATGCACATCGCCGGACACGAAGCCCTTTTCGAGTGCGTCGGCACGCAGGGTCGGGATCGCGATGGGAGCATTCGTCATCGGTGGCCCCTCAACGCAACAGCAGCGATGGATCGGAACGGACGACGCTGCGCACCGCCATGATGCTCGACAGCATGGCCATCACCGCGACCAGCGCCACGCAGCCAAGAACCACCGTCGGCGTGAGCTGTACCGGTACGCGCTGGGTCTGCGCGGCCATCAGCACCACCGCGCTGAAGGCTGCGGCCAGCAGCATGCCGACACCACCGATCAGCACGGCCTGTTCGAACACCACACGGGCCAGCGCGTAGCGGCCTGCGCCGAGCGCATTGAGGGTGGCGTACTCGCGTACCGACCCGGCCACCACCGCGGCAAACGACTGGTTGGTGATCACCGCGCCGACGAAGCAGACGATGACCGCCATGAACAGCACTGCGATGCCGGCGCCGGTATCGAACAGCCAGTACTGCTGCGAACGACTGGCGAACTCCGGCGCTGTCCAGAACTCGACGGGTGTGGCGCGGCCCGTCGATGCACTGAGGCGATCGCGCACGCGCGCGGCCAGCTCCGGTGAGCGCGTGCCCGCCACGAAATAGGTGCTGCCTTCATGCGGATCGGTTCCGGCGATGGCACGCGCGGTATCCAAAGACGCCAGCACGTTGACGCCGCCAAGGCCACGCAGGCCGGGTTGCGCGGCAACCACACGCACGGCCTTGCCATTGATCCACGCGCGGTTGCGGTGCAGATCGACGCCCAGCGTATCCAGGTCCGCGCTGTCGACGATCACCGCACCGGGTTCGCGCAACCGGGCACGCAGATCGGGCGACAGGATGCGCGAGAACATCATCGCGTCGCCTGCCGTGGAGATGCCGGACAGATACACCGACACGTTGCCGGCACCCTGTGCGCTGGAGCGCCACTCGCCATCGACCCACTCGTAGGGTTCGACGCGGGTGACATCCGGGTCCATCCGCAGGCGATTCTCTACATCCGCACTGATCGCATGACCGTAGTTCACGCTCTGCGTGCCGGCAAAGCCCGCCCAGACATCGGCGCTGGACGCCTTCACGTAGATCGCGGCGGTGCCGAAGATGCCCAGCACCAGCGCCGCCTGCACGATCAGCAGCACGCCGGCGAAACACATGGCGAGCACTACCGGCAGGAAACGGCGCCACTCGTAAACCAGGGTCTTGCGGGCAAGCGCGATCATTGCGCGTCGCCTTCAGGCTCGGCTGGCAAGGGAGCACCGCCCACTGCCCGATAGAGCGATGCGAATGCAAGTACGCGAGCACCCTGCGCGCCGATCAGGTCGGCCTTCGCGGACAGCGCGGCACGCTGGGTTTCCAACCCGTCGAACTCACTGGAAAGACCAAGCTGCACCTGCCGGGCCTGTCGTACGACCTGCTGCCGGGCTGCTTCGTCGGCCACCTGCAGCGACTGGATGCTGCTGTCCTGGCGGGCAAGGCTGCCCAGTGCACCCTCCACTTCCGCCACGCCCTGCAGCACTGCCTTGCGATATCCCAGCAAGGCTGCATCCAGCTGCTTGTCGTCGGATTGATAGCGCGCGCGACGTTGGCCCCAATCCCACAGAGGGATATCGATGTAGGGACCGATCGATGGGCTGGAATCAGAGTTGGAGCGAGCGTTCTGGGTCAGGTTGTAGGCGTACAGGATGGAACCGCCCAGGCTCAGTTTCGGGAACATCGACGCGCGTGCACTGCCCTTTTCGGCGGCAGCCTGCAGCACATCGGCCTCGGCCAGCAGGATCTGCGGGCGATGGCGCAGCAGATCGGCGGGTACCTGCTGCAGGGTGAAGGCGCTCAACTGCGGTGGCGTGCGGTAGGCATTCCAGGCCGGATCCGGACCATCGCGACCCAGCAGCAGTGCCAACGCGCGCGAGGCGTTGCCCGCGTTTTCATTCGCCTGCGCAATGGCCGCGCGCGTGGCCGCCCGCCGCGCGCGCAGGCGATCCAGTTCACCGGGCTCGTCCAGATGCAGGCGCTGCCGTACCAGGCCCAGTTGCTCGCCACGTGCGTCAACGGCCTGCTGCCTGCCCAGCAGATCCACCTGCGCCTGCGCGACGGAAAGATCCAGGTAGCTGCGCACCACATCAGCGATGACCGCCACCTGCGCCGCATCGCGCAGTGCTTCGGCATTTCCGTTGGCCGCCTGCGCGCTCAGACGGGCACTCTCCGCTGCGCCAAACAGGCCAAGATCCCAGATCGCTTCAACGCCGGCGTGGAAGTACGTGTCGACTGCGGCGGCGTCCTGCACCTGCTTGGCACTGGCGGAGATTTCCGGACGGAAGCGCGCATCGGAGGTGCCCGACACCAGGCGTACCGCCTGCAACCGCAGGGTGGCCTGGCGCAGGTCCAGATTGCCGGCGACGGCCTCGTCCACCAGCGCGTTCAAGCGCGCATCGGCCAGCACCTTCCACCACTGCCGCGCATCGACCGCTACGCCCTGCCCTGCCGCGGTCTGACTCCAGACTGCTGGCACGCGATCAGGCAGATCGGGAACCGGCACCGACATGCAGCCCACCAGCATCATGCTGGTCAGCAGCGCCCAGGTACCCAGGACGATGCGTGGGACGACGGCATTCCGTTGCGCGAACGCTGCCGGGAAAGTGATGCGACTGGCCACCCGCCCGCCTTCGTGGAGAGAGAAGCCGAGGAGGCTACGCCGCGATTGTGGAGTGGACATGGAGAATCGGTCGGAGGTGCGTTACAGCGCGTGTGCGGTGCATGCATTGCGAACCCTCGGCCTTTCCACAGCCTTTCATCGGCGCCGCCAAGCTGAACGCTGGACTGTCCGCGGGCGCTGCGGCACATTGTCCTGAACGCTTCCACCGGCAGGCCATACGCTTGAAATCCGCCCTTCGCCGCACGCTCGGCATCTTCGCGACCGTGCTCATCGTGGGTACGACGGCGATCTGCCTGACCACTTCGTTGGCGTCGAACGCGGCCATGCTGCTGATGGACCGCAGCAACTTCATTCCCGCGCAGTCGTCGATCTTTTCCTTCGAGCCCTACGTGATCAACGAGGGCTCGTCGAACTACTGGTTGTACGGCCAGGACCGGAGCTATTACTACCACTTCACCTACCAGGCCGACGCCCCGTATCTGTACATCACGCGCAAGAACGCCTGCGCCGGCTTCGATCGTGCGGACGTGCGAACCTGGTGCGGTGCGGGCCGAGGCAGCCCGCGCTAGCGCAATCGCAATCGCAATCCCTTGCCGGTGCGCAAACGAAAAACGCCCCCTTGCGGGAGCGCTTTTCTGAATCTGGAGCGGGAAACGAGACTCGAACTCGCGACCTCAACCTTGGCAAGGTTGCGCTCTACCAACTGAGCTATTCCCGCAGATTCCGTTCGACCTTCGTCGAAGGAGCGCTATTGTGTCGGGATTGCTGCACGGCGTCAACAGGATTCTGCTGCCCCCTCATGAAGCAGCGTTCAGCTTCAGGATCACATCCGCACGCCCCGCCGATGGAAGTAGATCTGCTCGGCCAGCCGGCGCATCGGGCTGGTACGCAGCAGCGCATTGACCGGCCAGTCCCGCTGCAGGTGGTCCATTGCCCAGCGCAGCATGCGCTTGCGGTGAAAGGTGGGGGCGGCCTGACGCGCCACCTGCTCTGCGGCCGGCCCCTTGCCGCGCCGGTGCAACCCGATCGCATCACCGACCGCCCAGCCATGCCGCCATGACGAGTGGATGCCGCCGGCCGACAGCGGCGAGACGACACCTGCCGCATCACCGGTCAGGATCACGCCCGGCGCAGTGATCGGGCCATCCGGCAACCCGCAGGGCACCAGGCCCGCGCGGGTGCCGGCAACCTGGGCCGAGTGCGGAAGTCCCACAACGTCGCGCACGTGTTCAAGGAATCCCTCGATATCCGGCGCGCGTGCATGTGCGGGATCATGCCGCAGCGCCAATCCCACCTGCACGCCGGTGGGATTCTGCGCGGCCCAGCCGATGTAGCCGGGTGCGAACCGGCGGCTGACAAAGCAGTGCAAGGCATCGCCTTGCGGCAGCTGCACGCCGGCAAACTCGCGCTCGACGCCATACAGATTGTCGCGCACCTGGCCCAGGCCGGTACGCTGGGCAACACGTGATCGTGCGCCATCAGCGCCGACCAGATAGGCCGTGCGCCCCACCCCTTCAACCTGCCACGCGTCGCCGTCGCGGCAGGCGTCGGTGAACGACTGCTGCAGCCGCAGGTCCACGCCACTGGCACGCAGTTCGCTGGCCAGCCAGCGCATCAGGTTCGGCGTATCGGTGGTGAGGAAGTAGTAACCCGGCGCGGTCAGCAGCACGTTGTGCAGGTTCGGCGCATACAGGCGCACGCGTGCGACGCGTTGCACGAGATGATCGGGCATGCGCCCCAGCCAGGTCTGTTCCATCGCCTCCTTCACCACGATACCGGTGGTGTGCAGGCGTTCGCCAGGGTCGGCCTTGCGCTCGAGCACGCAGACGCGCAGGCCGTACTGAGCGGCGGCAAGTGCGCAGGCGGCACCACCAAAGCTGGCGCCGACGATGACCACGTCGTAGTCGTTGGCAGGGGAAAAACATGGCATTGCTGCTTCGCCTTGCTGGATCCGGGAGCACAGCGTCGGATCGGCACATGGTGAGGCGATGGAGTGGCGGTGAAGTGGGGATGAAGCCGCTCCGGCCAAACGAAAAACGCTCCCTTTCGGGAGCGCATTTCTTGAATCTGGAGCGGGAAACGAGACTCGAACTCGCGACCTCAACCTTGGCAAGGTTGCGCTCTACCAACTGAGCTATTCCCGCTTGGGAGGCGAAATTCTACCTGTTCTGCGCAACGCGTCAAGGCCTTTTTTTCAGGCAGTTCGAGAGGTCATGAAATGCGTCATCCACGCATGGCGTGGATCTACCGCAGGACACATTCCAGGCGATCCACGCCATGCGTGGATGAGGGATCACGCGAAGCCCCACACAGTGCACGCATGCCCAGTAGATCCACGCCATGCGTGGATGATGGCAGCGATGGGGTCAGAGCCCTTTCCTGCGGAAAGGGATCCGACCCCGGTGCTCAGTTGCCCAGCTTCTTCTGCCGCGAACGCTCGCGCGCGGCGCGCTCGTCGTCACGCAGGCTGGGCCAGGCGGCGTGCAGGTACTGCAGGCCCGACCACAGGGTCAGCACCGCGGCAATGGCCAGGGTCCAGTCACCGATATGGAATACCGGCGGGCCCATCCAGATGTCGTCGACCGGAACGTTCGGCGCCACCGAATACAGCAGGCACAGCAGCGCGACCATCTGCGCGGTGGTCTTGACCTTGCCGATCATCGCCACCCGCACCTTGGCACGCTGGCCGAGTTCGGCCATCCACTCGCGCAGCGCCGACACCGCGATCTCGCGGCCGACGATCACCGCCGCCCAGAACGCCATCCACGGGGTCGGATGACCCTGCACGATGAGGAACAGGGCCACCGCCACCATCAGCTTGTCCGCCACCGGGTCGAGGAAGGCGCCGAACGCCGACTCCAGGCCGTAACGGCGCGCGATCCAGCCATCGAGCCAGTCGGTGATCGCGGCCAGGCCGAAGATCGCCGCCGATGCGAAGTTGGTCCAGGTGTAGGGCAGGTAGAACACCAGCACCAGCACCGGGATCATCACGATCCGCAACAGGGTCAGCCAGGTGGGCAGGGTCAACGTCATGCGGCTTTATTCTCTCTCTACTCGGCCGGATCCGGCGCGGCCAACCCGTGCAGGTTAGCGTAGATGCGCGCTGCGAGGGCGTCATTGATGCCTTCGACCTTGGCAATTTCCGCTTCTCCGGCTGCTTTCAGGCCGACCAGACCGCCAAAATGCTTCAGCAGGCTGGCGCGCCGTCGCGGCCCGATGCCGGGGATGTCTTCCAGTTTGCTGGTCATCCGGGCCTTCTGCCGGCGCCCGCGATGGCCAGTGATGGCGAAGCGGTGTGCTTCATCGCGCACCTGCTGGATGAACTGCAGAGCGGGATCGGCCGCACCCGGGCGCAGTTCGCGGCCATCGGGCATCACCAGCGCTTCGTGGCCGGCACGGCGTTCCACGCCTTTGGCCACGCCGACCAGCAGCACGTCTTCCACGCCCAGATCAGCCAGCGCCGCCTGGGCCTGTGCCAGCTGGCCGGCGCCACCGTCGATCAGCAGCACATCCGGCAGCACGCCCTGCTCCTCCACCGCGCGGCGGAAGCGGCGGTCGATCGCCTGGCGCATCGCGGCGTAATCATCGCCCGGCTCGATGCCACTGATGTTGAAACGGCGATACTGCGCGCGCACCGGGCCGGCAGCATCGAACACCACACAGGAGGCCACGGTGGCTTCGCCCATGGTGTGGCTGATGTCGAAGCACTCCACCCGCTTTACCGGTTCGGCCAGCCCCAGCATCACCCGCAGCGCTTCGCTGCGCGCGTGCTGCGCGGTGCGGCTGTTGATCTCGGTGGCCAGGGTCAACTGTGCGTTGCGGCTGGCCAGTTCCAGGTAGCCGGCGCGCTCGCCGCGGACGTTCCATTTCAACTGCACCTTGCGCTCGGCCGAGGCCGACAGCGCAGAACCGATCAGATCGGCATCGGGAATTTCGCGGTCAAGCAGGATCTCGCGCGGCGGCTCGAATTCGATGTAGTACTGCGAGACAAAGGCCGCCAGCACTTCATCCGGGCTTTCCTCGCCGTTGGTGCGGGGAAAGAACGGGCGGGTGCCCAGGTTGCGGCCATCACGGAAGGCCAGCAGCATCACGCAGGCCTGCGAGCCCTGCATGGCCACCGCCAGTACGTCGAGGTCGGCCGCGCGGCCGTCCACGTACTGGCGGGTCTGCATGCTGCGCAATGAAGTAATCAGATCGCGCAGTCGCGCGGCCTGCTCGAATTCCAGCGCTTCGCTGGCCGCCTGCATCTGCTCGCCGAGCTCCCGGGTCAGCTCATCGCTCTTGCCTTCCAGGAACATCGCCGCGCGGCGCACCGACTCGGCGTAGTCCGCTGCTGGCACCAGTTCCACGCACGGCGCGCTGCAGCGTCCGATCTGATACTGCAGGCAGGGCCGCGAGCGGTTACGGAACACGCTGTCCTCGCAGCTGCGCAGCTTGAACAGCTTGTGCATCAGGTTCAGCGTCTCGCGCACCGCGGTGACGCCGGGATACGGCCCGAAATAGCGCCCGGGAATGGCACGTGGACCACGATGCAGGGCGATGCGCGGCCAGTCTTCGCGGGTCAGCAGCACATGCGGATAGGTCTTGTCGTCGCGCAGGGACACGTTGTAGCGCGGCGACAGCGACTTGATCAGCTGGTTTTCCAGCAGCAGCGCTTCGGCTTCCGAGCGCGTTACGGTCACGTCCATGCGCACGATCTGCGAGAGCATCGACATGATGCGCGCGTTCTTCGGACTGCCGTTGAAATAGCTGCCCACGCGGTTGCGCAGCGCGCGGGCCTTGCCGACGTACAACAGCGTGTCGTCGGCCGCGTACATGCGGTACACGCCCGGGGCGGTACTCAGCTGGGCCGCGAATGCCTTGCCATCGAAGGTCGGGACAGGAACAACGGTCATTCGCTGATCGGCACTTCGCTGAGCACGCCGCTGTCAGGGTCCAGGCGCAGTACGGTGTGGGAATCGGTTTCGGCGATCCACACCGCGCCGGCACCGACGGCCAGGCCTGCCGGGCCATGCAGGCGCCGCGGCAAGGGCTGGGTGGTCAGTTCGCCGCCGCCCAGGCGCAACGTGCGCAGGCGGCCATTGCCGGTATCGGCGATCCACAACAACGGGGCATCCGGGCTCAATGCGATCGCCTGCGGGAACTGCAGGCTGGCCTGCGCACGCGGGCCATCGTCCTCGCCGAAACGCCAGGTGCCCTGCCCGACCAGGGTCTGCACCAGGTCACCGCGCAACTGCAATGAACGGATCGAAGAGCCCAGCGCATCGGCCACGTACAGCACCTGCTGGACCACGGCCACGGCGGTGGGCTGGGCGAACGCGGCCAGATGGCCACTGCCATCGCGCTCGTCGATGGCGCCGCTGCCGGCGCGCCACTGCAGGCTGCGCTGGCCGAGGTGGTAGCTCCAGATGCGGTTGTCGCCGGCCATGGCGACGTGCAGCTGGTTTTCGGCGATGGCCAGGCCAACCGGATGATCCAGCGCCACCTGCCGTGGCTGCGTCACCGGCCCTTCCACGGGGGCGCCCGGACGGCCGTTGCCACACAGGGTGTCGACCAGGCCGGTCAGCAGGTTGATGCGGCGCACGGCATGGTTGCCGGTGTCCGCCACGTACAGCGACTCGCGCTCCAAGGCCAGCGCCTGCGGCCGGTGGAAAGCGGCTTCGGCGAGGTTGCCGTCCATGAAGTCGGCGGTACCCAAGCCGAACTGACGCAGCACGCGGCCGCCATGACTGCATTCCAGGATGCGGTGGTGGCCGCTGTCGGCGATGTACAACCGTTCCTGGTTCACCGCCAGACCCATCGGGAATCGCAGCGCCTGGCGGGGTTCGGGGTGCAGCTCGCTGCCGCCACGCGAAGGGGCCGACGGCGCACCCTCGCAGAGGGCATTCAGGGCCCGCTCCAGCTCGCCGGGCACGCCCTGGCCGATCAAGCGCTGCTGTTCGCGACCCTGCGCGTCCAGCAGCACCATGGTCGGCCAGGCGCTGACGCCGAAGCGGCGCCAGCCATCCCAATCGGCATCAAGCAGCACCGGCATGGTCAGGCCCTGGCGGCGCAGCAGTTTCAGCGCAGCCGTGGCATCACGCTCGAAGTCGAAGCGCGGCACCTGCAGCACCAGAGGTTGCAGCTTGCCGGGGTGGCGTGACAGCCACTGGCTGAACTCGGCCAGCCGTTGCGCGCTCCATGCGGAAGCCGCGTTGACGAACAACAGCGCGACCGGCCGGCCACGCAGTTCGGTCAGGGTGCAGGGCGCGGCATTGAGCCAGGCGGCGAACTCGGGCAGGTCCGGGACGGGCTGGATGTTCATGACCCGATTATGCCGGAGTCGGCGTGATGCAACAGGCGTGCCACGGTGCGTTCGGCAGCAGCGTCGACCAGCGACCAGACCTGTTCGAAATGATCGCTGCCACCGGTATAGGGATCGGGAATCGCACGTTCGCCCTGTCCGCCCGACCACGGCAGGTACAGCGCCAGGCGCTCGCGCTGGGTGGCAGTGGCGAGGCGTGCGGCGTCACGCAGGTTGGCCTCGTCGGCGCACAGGATCCAGTCGAAAGCGTCGAAGTCCTGCCGCTGCAACTGCCGCGCGCGCAGGCCGCCAAGGTCCACCCCGTGTCCGGCCGCGCATGCAATGGCACGCCGGTCGGGTGGCTGGCCCACGTGCCAGTCGCCGGTACCGGCCGAATCGACCTGTACCCGCCCAGCCAGCGCCGAGGCATCCAGGCGGGCACGCAGCGCGCCTTCGGCCATCGGCGAGCGGCAGATGTTGCCGAGGCAGACGACCAGCAGCCTCATCGCGCGGCCATCGCCTGCAGCAGTGTTTCGGCGCGCTGCAGGTCTTCAGGGGTGTCGATGCCCGGCGGGAAGGGTTCGGGCGAGATCGCCACGGCAATTGGGTAGCCCGCTTCCAGCACGCGCAACTGCTCCAGCGATTCCACCTGTTCCAGCGTGCCCGGCCGCATCGAGGCGAACTGCTGCAGGAAACCGGCACGGTAGCCATAGATGCCGATGTGGCGCAGCCACTGATGGCCTTCGGGCAGGGTGTCGCGGCTGCGGGCGAAGCCATCGCGATGCCAGGCGATGGGCGCACGGCTGAAGTACAGGGCCTCGTTGCGCACGTTGCGCACCAGCTTGACCACGTTGGGGTCGAACAACGTGTGGGCATCCTCGACCGGCGTGGCCAGGGTCGACATCGGTGCGCTGCCCGCCACCAGTGCCTCGGCCACGGCGCGGATGCCGGCAGCCGGCGCGAACGGTTCATCGCCCTGCAGGTTGACCACCACGGTGTCATCGGACCAGCCCGCAATGCGCGCGCACTCGGCCAGGCGATCGGTACCCGAGGCATGCGAGGCAGCGGTCATCGCCACTTTCACTTCCGCCAGGCCGGACAATGCGTCGGCAATGCGCTGGTCGTCGGTCGCGACCCATACCTCACCTGCGCCGGCCTGCAGCGCGCGGCGCGCCACATGCAGCACCATGGGTTCTCCGCCCAGCAGGCGCAGCGGCTTGCCCGGCAGCCGCGAAGCGGCATAGCGGGCCGGGATGGCAACAACGAAGTCGGTCATGCGGGCGGTACTCGGCAGGCGCGATACAGCAGGAATGCGGCCGGCGGCGTGCATTTGCAAGCGCCGCACGGCCCCTCAGTTCGGTCGCAGCTTGTCCAGGCGATCGGTCAACGCGATCCAGAAAGCAGCAGGCATCTCGGCACGCAGCGGCACCGCGTACTGCCAGTCATTGGCGAACGCGCGGCACTTCACGGCATCCTTTTCGGTCATCAGCACCGGCAACTGGCTGCCAAAGGACAGATCCTGCGGCTGGTAGGCATGATGGTCGGCGAAGGCGTGCGGCACCACGCCGATCGCACGCGCGCGCAGCATGTCGAAGAAGCGTTGCGGATGGGCGATGCCGGCCACGGCATGCACGCGCTGGCCCGCGAAGTACGAAAGGGGACGTGCGCGCCCGCCGGCCAGCGGCTGTGCACTGTCGATGTGCAGGGCCATCGGCCATTGGCCGAAGCCACAGGCCTGGGCAGCCGTCGCTCCATCTGCCTGGCCCAGGTTGACCACCCGGAAATCGCATTCCGCTGCGCGGCTGACCGGCTCGCGTAGCGGGCCGGCGGGAATCATCCGGCCATTGCCATAGCGGCGCTGGGCATCAACCACCTCGATCTCGATGTCGCGCGCCAGCCGGTAGTGCTGCAGGCCGTCATCGCAGACGATCACATCGCAGCCGGCGGCGATCAACGCCTTGCCCGCTGCCACGCGGTCACTGTCCACGCGTACCGGCACGCCGGTTTTCCAGGCGATCAGCACCGGCTCGTCGCCCCCCAGGGCGGTCGGCGTATCGGCTTCCACCCAACGTGCCTTGTCCGCTTGCTCACGACCGTAGCCACGGCTGGCGACACCGGGCTTCCAGCCCGCGGCCCGCAGGCGCTCGACCAGGGCGATGGTCAGCGGCGTCTTGCCGGTGCCGCCGGCGGTGATGTTGCCGACCACGATGACCGGCACCGCCAGCGCATGGCGCTTGCGCCAGCCACGCCGGTACAGGCGCCGGCGCAGCGCGGTGACGCCGGCATACAGCGGCGCCAGCAGTCGCATCGGCCACGGAGCCGGGCTGCCGTCGTACCAGTACGGCGGGGTCTGGGTACCTTTGCCCGCCATCAGTCCTGCCTTTCGCGGAACTGCATGTTGTGCAGGTGCTGGTACAGGCCGCCCATCGACAGCAGCTCCTGGTGGGTGCCGCGTTCAACGATGCGGCCATGGTCCATCACCAGCACCTGGTCGGCATGCTCGATGGTCGACAGGCGATGCGCGATCACCAGCGTGGTGCGCTCGGGCATCAAGCGCTGCAGCGCATCCTGCACCAGGCGCTCGGATTCGTTGTCCAGCGCCGCGGTGGCCTCGTCCAGGATCAGGATCGGTGCATCGCGCAGGATCGCGCGGGCGATCGCCAGGCGCTGGCGCTGGCCGCCGGACAGCAGCGCGCCATTCTCGCCTACCGGCGTCTGCAACTGCTGCGGCATGCGTGCGATGAACTCCCAGGCATTGGCCGCCTCGGCAGCTGCACGGATCTGCTCGTCGGTGGCATCCATGCCGTAGGCGATGTTGGCCGCGATGGTGTCGTCGAACAGCATGACCTTCTGGCCGACGATGGCCACCTGCCGGCGCAGATCGGCCAACGGATACTCATCCAGGGCAACGCCGTCGAGCAGGATGCGGCCACCGTTGGGTTCGTAGAAGCGCGGCACCAGCCGGATCAGGCTGGTCTTGCCGCTGCCGGAACGACCGACGATGGCGGTGACCGTGCCCGGCCTGGCAACGAAGCTGATGTCGTCCAGGGCGATGCCACTGTCTTCACGGTAACGCAGCATGACGTGCTCGAAGGCCAGTTCGCCGCGTACGCGCTGCACCGCGTGCTTGCCCTCGTCGCGCTCGACCGGCATGTCGATGATGCCGAACAGGCGCTCGGCCGCAGCCACACCGCGCGAGATCGAAGTCTGCACGCTGGTCAGCCGCCGCAGCGACGGAATGATGGCCATCATCGACGTCATCAGGCCCATGAACTGGCCCGCATTGAGCTTGCCGGCCAGTGCCTCGCGGGTGGACACCCAGACGATGACTGCCAGCGCCAGCGCCGCCAGGAACTGGACCACGCTGGAGGCCGCCGCGCGGGTCACTTCCACCTTCATGTTCAGCGCCAGCATGCGGTTGGCCAGGCGCGAGTAGCGCGAGATCTCGTGCTGCTGGGTGCCATGCACCTTCACTTCCTGCTGCGCAGCCAGCGACTGCTCGGCAGTCTGCGCCATGGTGCCCATGCCGTCCTGGATGCCGCGGCTGATGCGCCGGTAGCGCTTGCCCACGTAGGACACGATCACGCCGATCAGCGGCACCACCACCAGCATCGCCAGGGTCACCTTGACGCTCATCTGCAGCATCACCGCCAGCATGGCGATGATGGTCAGGGTATCGGCCACCACGGTCTTCAGCGCGTCGGCACTGGCCTGGGTGACCTGTTCGGTGTCGAAGTTCAGGCGGCTGACCATCACCGGCGTCGCCTCGGCATCGAAATGCGAGGACGGCAGGTGCAGGTACTTCTGCAGCACCTGTTCACGCAGGTCGCGGACCACGCTGCGGCCGGTCTTGGCCAGCGTGTAGTCGCTGACCCAGGTGGCCACGCTGCGCATCAGGAACAGGCCGAGAATGGTCAGCGGCAGGATCACCGCCATGCGCGGCTCGGGGTTGACGAACCCGCGGTTGACCAGCGGCTCCATCAGCTTGGTGAAGTGATAGCCGGCCAGAGCTTCGACCACCATCGCGATGACCGCGCCGATCATGAACACCCAGTAGGTGCGGGTATAGCCCAGCAGACGTTTGTAGATCGGCCACACTGGCGCGTGATGGGAACTCATGGACGCACCTCTGGCGCTGTTGCAATGGCGATACGACGGAAGCCGAGCTGGCCCAGCGCGTCCTGCGCGGTGACCACGGCCTGGTAGGGAGTGCGCGCGTCGGCACGCAGCAGCACGGTCTGTTCGCGGTCGCTGCCGGCGACGGCCGCAATGGTCTGCTTGACCGACTCGACGTCGCTGCGCAGCACTTCCTGATCGTTGACGAAGTAGCGGCCGTCAGCGTTGATCAGCACGCTCAGCGAGCGCGGCGGCTCGTTGGTCTGCTGCTGGCTGGCGGTCGGCAGCTGCACCTGCAGGGTCGATCGCGCGTCGAAGGTGGTGGTGACCACGAAGAAGATGATCAGCACCAGGATGACGTCGATCAGCGGCACCAGGTCGATATGCGGCTCATCCTGGGACCGGTCGTTGCCGATACGCATCGATCAGGCCTTTGCCGTAGCGGCGGAAGACGCGCGCGCAGCGGGGGCCGGGGTCATCACCCCGGGGCGACCGTCCAGCGTATCCAGCAGCGCGCTGGCTTCCTGCTCCATCTCCACCACGTAGCCGTGGATGCGGCCCTTGAAGAAGCGGTGGAACATCAGCGCCGGGATCGCCACGATCATGCCGGTGGCGGTGCACACCAGTGCCTTGCCGATACCGCCGGCAAGCTGGTTCACATCACCCACGCCGTGGTCGAGGATGCCCAGGAACATCTGGATCATGCCGACCACGGTGCCCAGCAGGCCCAGCAACGGGCCGGCCGAGGCGATGGTGCCCAGCGCGTTGAGGAAACGCTCCATGCGGTGCACCAGATGGCGACCGGTGTCCTCGATGCGCTCGCGGATCTGGTCGCGCGGGCGGTTGCGCGCTTCCAGCGCGGCGGCCAGCAGGGCACCCAACGGTGAATTGGCACGCAGGGTCTGCAGGTGCGCCGGGTCCAGCTTGCCGCGCGCGGCCCAGTTGCGCACCTCCTGGCCCAGGCCAGGCGGCAGCACCTCGTTACGCCGCAAGGACCAGAAACGCTCCAGGACGATCGCCAAAGCCAGTACGCCCAACAGCAGCAGCGGCACCATCGGCCAGCCACCGGCCTTGACCAGTTCCCACACGTTTCAACCCTCCGGCCCAGCGGCCGCTTGTTCGATCGGCGATAGGATAGCAGCCGACCGCGCTCGCCCAGCGGCATCCCACCACCGGGCGGCGTGGATACGCTGTTCACGCAGCTGCAGGCCTTGTGCGCCAAGCCATACGCGGATCGCGCCGGACTCGGCGGTGGACAGCACTTCGGCGCCCGCCGCCTGCCAGCGCCGCACCACGTCACGTTTCGGGTGGCCAAAGTGGTTCCGGTGCCCGGCCGAGACCAGCGCCAGCCGCGGCGCCACCGCCTTCACCCAGTCCGGCGTGGAACTGCCTCCGCTGCCGTGATGGGGCACCAGCACCACGTCCGCACGCAGCATATCGGCAGCGCCCGCCAGCAGCGCCTGTTCGCCTTGCCGGCCGATGTCACCGGGCAGCAGCACTACCCCGTGCGCGCCAGCAACCCGCAGCACGCAACTGGCTTCGTTGTCGGCGCCCTTCCCGCCAACGGCAGGGAACGCGGCGGGCGGATGCAGCACGTGGAAATCGACCCCGTCCCATTGCCAGCGCAGGCCCTGTTGGCAGCTGCCGGCCGTCGCAATCGCACTGCCCGGTGGAGCCAGTACATCCAGTCCCGGCAGTTGCCGGCGCAGCGCGGCGAGGTTGCCGCTGTGGTCCAGATGGTCGTGACTGATCATCACCCGTGCCGGTGGCTCCTGTCCCAACGCCCGCAACGTCGGCAGCAGCATCCGCTCCTCGCCCTCGCTGCCGGCTGGCGGGCCGACGTCATACCAGAGTGCGTGCTGGGCGGTCCGCAGCAGCACCGCCGCGCCCTGGCCGACATCGTGCACCACCAGTTCCAGCTCACCCTGCTGCGGCCCCGACCGTGCCGGCCACAGCAACGGCAGGCACAGCAGAGAACCGGCAAGCCCGGCCCCGGCACCGCGTGGCAACAGCCACCAGAACACCCCCAGCAAGGCCGCCGGCAACGCCCAGGCCGGCGCCTGCGCCAGCCACCACATCGCCTGTGGGTGCTCGGCCAAGGGTTGCAGCAGCTGCCAACTGGCCTCGAACACCCAGGCAGCCGTGCGCCAAGGCCACTGCCCTGCCCCGGTGCGCAGGGCCTCCAGAGCGGTTCCCAGCAGAGCCAGAGGCACCACCAGCAGGCTCCACAGCGGAATGATCGGCAGGTTCACCAGCGGCCCCAGCCGTGCGCTGCCACCGAACAGTGCCACCGCCAGCGGCAGCAGAGCGACGCTGGCCACCCCCTGCCCTGCCAGAGCGCCACGCAGCATCGCGGCGAACCCCTTCGGCCGCCCGTGCGGCAGGCACCACAGCAACCACAGCACCCCACCGAAACTGAGCCAGAAGCCCGCAGACAGCACCGACAGCGGTGCCGGCAGCAGCATCGCCAGCGCGGCCAGCGCCAGCCCCTGCGCGACCGTCACCGGACGGCGGGCGACGCGCGCCAGGGCCAGCACCGCGATCATCAGCGCGGTACGCACGGTCGGCAGCTCGCTGCCTGCAACAACGGCATAGCCGGCTGCTGCCACCGCCGCCGCACAGGCCGCCGCCTGCGGTCGTGGCCAGAACCGGGCAAGCCCCGGCCAGGATCGCCAGAGCGCAGAACACAGCAATGCGGCGAAGCCCGCGACCAGGCCGACATGGAAGCCGGAGATGGCGATCAGATGGGTCAGGCCCAGCGCGCGCAACTGTGCCCAATCGACGTCGGACAGGCCACGCGTATCGCCCAGTGCCAAGGCCTGGATGAACCGCGCCGACGGGTGTGCGATCTGCCTGGCAATGGCGGCACTGGTGCGCTCGCGCCACGCAGGTAGACCATGCGCAGGGCGCAGCTGTCGCGTGGAACTCGAGTCGCGCACGCTGGCGTTCCCTGCCAGCCCACGCAGCAGCGCATGCCGCTCGCCATCGAAGCCCCCCGGATTGATGCGTGAACGTGGTGGTCGCACGCGCAGCGACAACTGCCAATCCGCCCCGGCGTGAAGGCGACGTCTCTGATCAACCCCGGCGTCGGTCGGCCCACCCCGGGGCGCGTGCCAGAGCACCTGCAGCCGCTTTCCACGCAGCGTCGGCATCGCATCGGACGCATCCACCCGGAATTCGAAGCGGGTGTGTGCAGGCGTTTCCTTCGGCAGATCGATGACCTGCCCCCGGACGAGCACATCCTGCGCAGCAGAACCGGCCGGCAGCTGCGTCTGCATTGCCCAATACCCGTGGCAGCAAGTCCAGGCCAAGCCGAACAACAACGCAGCCGCCGCGCGTCCGCGCCAGCGCAACACCCAGCCCAACGCGGCCACGACGGTCGCCGCAACAGAAGCCCACAGCGGTGGCAACACCGGCAGCAGCACGCAGACCAACGCACCGGCAACCAGAGCGGCAGCGCACGCGGGGCCAAACAAGGGCGACAAGGTCCGATCGGCTGCCATCGACACAGCGTGCCGAGGCGCGGCCTCACCCAGCCATCAGGCAACACCGTGTGGCGTTGTCAGCGCCCGGCTAGCGACGCACGCTGCCGCGGTGGAAGTTGACCCGGAAGCTCGCCCCACCCCCAACGGCCTCGCCCACGCTCACCGTGCCGCCGTGGTGCTGCACGATCTCCTTGACCAGATGCAGGCCGAGGCCGCTGCCACTGCCAGCAGCACGCAGGCGGTGGAACGGCTCGAAGATCGCCTCGCGGTCACCGACCGGCACGCCGGCGCCCTGGTCGCTGACTTCAAGCAGGCCCTGCCGGTCCAGACGCACGCAGATGGTGCCGCGCCCGCCGCCATGGACGATGGCGTTGTGCACCAGGTTGGCGATCACCCGCCCCAGGGCGAGGCCATCGCCATGGATCCATACAGGCGTCTCCGGCGCATCCACTTCAAAGCCGTAGCCGGCACCAACGACCAGAGGCGCAAGGTCGGCGGCCGCTTCGCGCACGACATGCGCCAGGTCCAGGCGCTGCAAGGCTGCGACGTTCCGGTCCAGGCGCTGCAGGTCGAGCAGGTGCTCGGCGACGTTGCCGAGACGGGCGACATCGGTCAGCAGCTGCGATTTGAGCTCCCCCTGCGGCAACTGCGACAAGCGCGCCTGTACCACCGCAATCGGTACCCGCAGCTCATGTGCGGCGTCGGCCAGGAATTTATCGCGTGCTGCGTAGCCCTGCTGCACCTTGTCGATCGCATCGTTGAACGCTTCGACCAGAGGCGCGACCTCGGTCGATACCAGCTGCGCGTCCAGGCGCGCACCGGGCTGGCCGATATCCAGCTCCTTGGCCTGCTGCGCGGACCGGCGCACGCCACGCATGGCGCGATGGATCACCGTCGGCATCACCAGCAGCGTGACCACGATCAACGGCAGGAAGAACCACAGGCCGATCAGCCGCAGCACCATCAATGCGCCATCCAGCAGGCCGCCCTTCGGCGCCCCGCCCACCATCACCGTGATGCGGCGGCCGTCTTCGTTGCGGATCATCACCCGCGCCACATCCAGGTACGGCGGTACCAGCGATCCCAGCTCGGTGGCACCCAGTGTCGGCAGGCGGGCCAGCAGCGGCGCGTGGATGGCAGGCAGCGTGCCGCGCTGCAGCCATGCACCGCGATCGTCCACCGCCGCGAACCACAGGTTGCCACCGGCACGCGCATCGAGCTTCTGCCAGCGTGCTTCGTCCAGCACCAGACGGCCGCCTTCGCTGTGCACCGCATTGGCTGCGCTCTCGGCCATGAACATGTCCATGCCCCAGGTGTCCTTGTCGCCCCAGGTCAGGATCAGCGCGACGACGGCGAACAACACCGTGAAGGCCTGCGCCAGGAACAGCCGCCACGCCAGTCCAAGGGTGATCGAACGGATCGGTCGTGCCATCTCAGGCCTCCGCCAGCAGGTAGCCGACGCCGCGGATCACGTGGATCTCCACGCCTGCCCCGGCCTGCTGCAGCGCCTTGCGCAGCTTTGAAATGTGCGCATCGAGCGCATTGGACTGGATCTCATCATCGAATCCGTACACCGCCGCTTCCAGCGCACTGCGGGTGACCGTGCGCCCCTGCCGCATCGCCAGCGCCTGCAGCACCAGCACCTGCCGCCGCGGCAGTGCGACTGGCTGGCCATCCACCTGCGCCTGCAGCGATTCGAAATCGAACTCCAGCCGGCCCAGCCGCAACCGGGGGGTCACCATCGCCGACGGTCGACGCGAGACGGCGCGGATGCGCGCCATCAGCTCTTCGATCGCCACCGGCTTGACCAGGTAGTCATCGGCACCGACATCCAGCCCCTCCACCTTGTCCGACAGCCCACCCTTGGCAGTGAGCATGATCACCGCCAGGTTCGGCCGCAGCGCACGGGCAGTCGCCACGAAGCCCACGCCATCACCATCGGGCAGCTGCCGATCGAGCAGCATCAGCTGATGCACCGGCTCACGCAGGGCGAGCGCAGCCTCGGCCAGGCTGCCGACCACGTCGGCGACCACACCCTGGCGCTCAAGCCCGGACTGCAGGGCTCGCGAGAGATCGGGGTCATCTTCGACCAGGAGAATGCGCATCGGGGGCTCGGCAACCGGAAACGGTGCCGATCATAGTGCCTTCGGCGTGCAGCTGGCGGCGATGCCAGCAGATTGCGCCTGCGCAATGTTCCGACAATGTTGCGCGCGCAGCATGCATCGCCATCCCTGCAACGCACTACTTCGATGACCTCACTGTCCCCCGCCCTGCTGCGCCCCCTGCTGTGCACCGTCGCTCTCTCCACGCCGCTGCTGGCCACCGCGCAGGAACAGGCTCCGGGGGTACAGGCCGGCATCACCTTCGGCGCGACCACTGGCGCCTACGCGCACTATGACGACAAGCCGCTGGTGCTGCCGGCGCTGTCCTGGCAGGGCAAGCGATTCTTTGCCAGCCCCGGTTCGCTTGGCATGAACCTCTACAAGGCCGACGGCCTGCGCCTGTCGGCGGTGGCGACGCCCTACACGTTGCGCTTCAAGACCGACGACGTGAACGATCCGCAGCTGCGCCGCCTGCACAGCCGGCAGATGTCGGCGATGGTTGGCATCAATGCCGACTACAGCGCCGACTGGGGCGCGGTGGCGGCCAGCGTGAAGCGCGAGGTGAGCGGACACGGCGGCGGCGTTGAATCCAGCCTGCATTACAGCTATCCGATCCAGGCCGGCCGCTTCACCTGGGTGCCGCGCGTGGGCGTGGTGCATTCCAGCGCCCGCCTGCTCGACTACTACTACGGCATCAGCGACGAGGAAGCACTGCGCTCCGGGCTGGCGGCCTACAAGCCCGGCAGTGCCACCTCGCCGAGCCTGCAGATCGCGGTCAGCACGCCCCTGGGTACGAAATGGCGCGCAACTGGCGTCGTCGCCAACCAGTGGTTCGGTGATGCCGTCGAAGACAGCCCGATGGCACGGCGCAGCAGCCAGACCTCCGCTTTCATCTCGCTGATGCGCGCGTTCTGACCGAACCTGCATCCGCCCCACGGACAACAAGGATCCCGCATGGCCGCTGTCACCCCCACCGCCGATGCCAACGCGATCCTGCGCGCGCCGGATCTGGACAGCGCCGAGCGCGCCTACCTGGGCCTGCTGCCGGACATGGATCATGTGGACGCGTTGACCCGACGTGCACTTGGCCTGTCACGCGCTGCCGATGCTGCGCGCGGATACGCACTGTCGATGACCCTGGTCGGCCTGCGCCTGCAGGAGCTGGAAATGGGCGAGCCGTGTGCGGCCGAATATCGCCAGGCGACGCTGCGCAGCCTGCGCCAGGCCTTCACTGCGGCCTGAGCGTCCCGTCAGCGGAAGGTCGTCCAGGCCAGCACCGCAGACAGCAGTGCGACCCAGATCACGGCCTTGAAGGTGCCTTCCAGCATGTTGCCGCCGAACAGCAGTTCGATGATCGGGTTAGGCCGGGAAACGGGAGCATGGTCACTCATGGTGGCGTCCTGAGGTTTGGGAACTGCGTCACCGATGATACAAAAGCTTGACATTCCTGTTGCTGTTTCCGGTATGGTCGATGCAACGCGGCGTTCAAGGATGATCGATGCTCAAGCGTGCACTGTTTCCCGTAGTCGCCCTGCTGCTGGCCGCACTGGTCATCATGCTCTCCTGGCAGAACCGCCAGTTGCGGCAGGTCAACGAACAGATGGCGGCGCAGCTGCAGCAGACGCAGCTGGACGCGCATGGTCTTGCCAACGGCACCCGGCCTGAACTATTGACCCTGCGGACGACGCAGCAGACCCATGTCGATATCGGTGGCGCGCGCGGCGTGCCGCAGATCCTCTACTTCTTCTCTACCGCCTGCCGTTACTGCCTGGCCTCGGTGCCACAACTGCAGCAGATCGCGGCTGCGCGAGGCAGTGCCGAGCTGGTGGGCGTGGGCCTGCCACCGTACGACCAGCTTGCCGACTACGCAGGCAAGCACGCGCTGGCGTTTCCGATCGCCGTCGACGATCAGGGCGAAGTCTCCAAGCGCTACCGCGCCACGCTGACACCGATGCTGATGGTGCTGGCCGCAGATGGCAGCATCGCCTACAAGCATGTCGGCCAGCTCGACACCGGGACGGTGCAGGCCGTCGCCAACGCAATGAATCCGGGAAGCCACACCAACTGAAGGAGATACACATGATCGGGAAGAAAACGCTGTTCTCGTCCGTCGCCGGTATCGTCATCGTTGCTGCAATGTCATTCGGGGCCGCACAGGCCTTCGCCACA
Source organism: Stenotrophomonas sp. MYb57 (assembly GCF_002966815.1). Lineage (NCBI taxonomy): Bacteria > Pseudomonadati > Pseudomonadota > Gammaproteobacteria > Lysobacterales > Lysobacteraceae > Stenotrophomonas > Stenotrophomonas sp. MYb57. The sequence goes on along the minus strand of NZ_CP023271.1, from coordinate 1,727,344 downwards.
CCGGTGAAGACCGGCTTTGCACCGGGTTGCGTGGATACCCCCGGATGCATGTTCGGCGGCAATGGCCGCGCCGGCGGCACGCGCATCTGCTGCGTCGCCAACTGATCCCGCTTCGACACCGCCCCGCACGCGGTGACTTCATGTTCCATCGCCATTCCAAGGAGATACACATGATCGGAAAGAAGAAGCTGTTCTCGTCCATTGCCGGCATCGTTGTCGTGGCCGCCATGTCATTCGGTGCCGCGCAGGCCTTCGCCACTCCGGTGAAGACCGGCTTCGCGCCGGGCTGCAAGGAACATCCGAGCTGCCCCTATGGCAACGCAGGCTCCCACGGCCTGCTGGTCTGCTGCGACCCCATGTAACCCGCCTCGAAGCGCTGCAAAGGAGATACAGATGATCGGAAAGAAGAAGCTGTTCTCGTCCATTGCCGGCCTCGTCGTGGTGGCCGCCATGTCATTCGGTGCCGCGCAGGCCTTCGCCACTCCGGCCAAGGCCGGGTTCGCACCGGGCTGTGAATTCACCCCGGGCTGTCCGTATGGCGGCTCAGGGCATTGGTCCGGCCCTCGCCTGTGCTGCGATCCGCTCTGAGCCCGCCTGATGGTTCCAGCCACGTCGTGACCTGAGCCCAGGCTTCCCGGCCAACGGGGTCACTTACGGGCAAACGGGCCGGACTGCCTTCACGGGTGGCCCGGCCCTTTTTCATTATCGTGTTCTGCCGCCGCCCCGGCCGGGCACGGATTCATCCTTGCTGGCTCTGGTTGGCGCGCACTTTTGCGGTCTTCGTCGGATACCGGTTTCACAGCGCAGGCCGCAGTGCAACGCTGGGCTCCCTTCTCCGGAGCACCGTGCCATGCCGATGCTTGCCCTGCTGCTGTTGATGGCCGGTCTGTGCAACCGCGACGGCGGTACCGGAAGCGATTCGCTGCGGATGCAGATCCTGCAGGCCGATGCCCAACGTGCCGTCCGCGCGCCTGCCACGTACGGCCAGACGGACAGCCAGAGCGTGCAGATCCTGCGCCTGAGTGCGGATCGCGTACTGCAGGTGGCCCACGCTCGCGTGCACTTTGATGCCGACGGTATACAGCGCGGGCAATCGCACGCCCGGGGAATGCTGCAACTGTGGCAGCGCGTGAATGGTCATTGGCAGCTGCAGCGCAGCGCCAGTGTCGAGCAACGCGGTTGACGCTGGCAGCAGCCGGCCAGGCTGGAACGAGCGCGGATCGCAGGCACAAAAAAACCGGCCCAGAGCCGGCTTTCATCGTTTCCACCGCTGCTCCGGCCATGCCGGGAACCGGTGGTGGGCGGTACAGGGTTCGAACCTGTGACCCCTACCATGTCAAGGTAGTGCTCTACCGCTGAGCTAACCGCCCAAATATTCCGTGCAGCCCGCAGGCTGCTGCTTCTACGTAAAAACCCGGCGCCAGGGCCGGGCTTTTCATGCTCACGACAGCCCCCTGGGGGACTTCGTGGTGGGCGGTACAGGGTTCGAACCTGTGACCCCTACCATGTCAAGGTAGTGCTCTACCGCTGAGCTAACCGCCCGTTTGTTGCTTCTGCAGCGCCGCGATTGCGTCGGTGCAGGCCGCGTATATTACGGACGACGACCGGCAAGCGCAATACTTTTGTGAAGAAAAGCCGCATTACCGCGTTCAGCCCAGGCTGGCTTCCTTCAGCTGCCTGATCTGGTCGCGCACCCGGGCGGCATCCTCGAATTCCAGGTCCTTGGCATGCTGGTACATCCGCTGCTCCAGGGCCTTGAGGCGAGCGGCCAGCTGCGCCGGACTGAGCGAACGGTAGTCGATCGTGTCCTCTGCCACCCCGGAACGGCCTTTGCCCTTGCCCTTGCGGGACTCCTTCTCGGCGGCGTCCGAGCGTGCGCCCTCCAGCACGTCGACGATCGGCCGCGCCACGGAGCGCGGAGTGATGCCGTGCTCCAGGTTGTACTCGACCTGCTTGGTGCGGCGGCGGTCGGTCTCATCGATCGCTGCCTGCATCGAACGGGTGATCTTGTCCGCGTACAGGATGGCCTTGCCACGCACGTTGCGCGCCGCACGGCCGATGGTCTGGATCAACGAGCCGGTCGAGCGCAGGAAGCCCTCCTTGTCCGCATCCAGGATCGCCACCAGCGAGACCTCGGGCATGTCCAGCCCCTCGCGCAGCAGGTTGATGCCGACCAGCACATCGAACTTGCCCAGACGCAGGTCACGGATGATCTCCACGCGTTCAACGGTATCGATGTCCGAGTGCAGGTAGCGCACGCGGATGCCGTGCTCGGTCAGGTACTCGGTGAGGTTTTCGGCCATGCGCTTGGTCAGGGTGGTGACCAGCACGCGGTCACCGGCCTTGATCCGCTCGTTGGCCTCGCTCATCAGGTCATCGACCTGGGTGCCGACCGGGCGGATCTCCACCACGGGGTCGATCAGCCCGGTCGGGCGCACGACCAGCTCGGCCATGTCCTCTCCGGCCTCGCGGAATTCATACGGACCCGGTGTCGCCGACACATAGATGCTGCGCGGGCAGCGCGCCTCCCACTCCTCGAAGCGCAGCGGACGGTTGTCCAGCGCTGACGGCAGGCGGAAGCCGAACTCGACCAGGGTTTCCTTGCGCGACCGGTCACCCTTGAACATGGCACCGATCTGCGGAATGGTCACGTGCGATTCGTCGATCACCAGCAGCGCATCAGCCGGCAGGTAATCGAACAGGGTCGGCGGCGGCTCGCCCGCGTTCTTGCCGGTCAAATGCCGCGAGTAGTTCTCGATGCCGTTGCAGAAACCGACTTCGGCCATCATTTCGAGGTCGAACTGGGTGCGCTGGGCCAGGCGCTGCGCCTCGACCAGCTTGTTCTGCGCGTACAGCTGCTCCAACCGCTCCTTCAGCTCGACCTTGATGGTTTCCACCGCCGCCAGCACCCGTTCACGCGTAGTCGCGTAGTGGGTCTTCGGATACACGGTGAAGCGCATGAGGTTGCGCATGGTCTCGCCGGTGAGCGGATCGAACATCGTGATCTTTTCCACCTCGCCATCGAACAGTTCGATGCGCAGGGCCTCACTGTCCGACTCCGCCGGGAACACGTCGATCACTTCACCGCGCACGCGGAAGGTACCGCGCTGCAGCTCGTATTCGTTGCGCGTGTACTGCAGCTGGGTCAGGTGATTGATCAGGTCGCGCTGGTCGATGCGCTCGCCCTTGGACAGGATCAGGCGCAGCGACAGGTAGTCTTCCGGCGCACCCAGGCCGTAGATGGCCGACACGGTCGCCACCACGATCGCATCCGGCCGTGACAGCAGGGTCTTGGTCGCCGCCAGCCGCATCTGTTCGATGTGCTCGTTGATCGAACTGTCCTTCTCGATGAAGGTGTCCGACGACGGCACGTAGGCTTCCGGCTGGTAGTAATCGTAATAGCTGACGAAGTACTCCACCGCGTTGTGCGGGAAGAACGCCTTGAACTCACCGTACAGCTGCGCTGCCAGGGTCTTGTTCGGCGCCATGATCAGCGTCGGCTTCTGCACCTGCTGGATGACGTTGGCGATGGTGTAGGTCTTGCCCGAGCCGGTGACGCCCAGCAGGGTCTGCTTGGCGACGCCGGCCTCGAAATTGCTGGTCAGCTTGGCGATGGCATCGGGCTGGTCTCCCGCCGGCGAATACGGCGAGACAAGTTGAAAACTGTCGCTCATGGTGTTGCCAGGTCTCGGGGAAGGTAAGTATAGGGGGCGTCCGGTGACGGTCGGCTGAGGGGAAGCCCCCCTCAAAGGTGGGGGTCAGGCTGATGGTTGCAACTGGGTATCAAGGCGCAGGTTGGGACCTCCCCCACTGGAGCGCATCCCATGCCTTTCCCGCCCCCCTGCCACAGGCATCTTCCGGGCCTCACCCTTGTCGAGCTCGCCGCCGCCGTGGCGTTGCTGGCAATACTCGTCGCCGTGGCATTGCCTGCGCTGGTACAGCCTTTGGAACGCAGCCGAGCGGACACCACCCGCATGCGGCTGGTATCGGTGTTCAACACCGCCCGCGCCATGGCCATCACCCATCGCCGCGCGGTCACCGTATGTCCAAGCATCGATGGAACCGGCTGTGATGCCGACTGGGCCCGCGGCTGGTTGATCCAGGCGGACCGATCACCCAACGCGGCCGAAGAGGCAAGCCCGCGTCAGTTCATGGGCGGAACGAGATCTCCGCGGATACGCGTCGACAGCACTGAAGGCCGCAAGTACCTGCGATTCCAAGGCGACGGGCGTAGTGGCGGCAACACACTGACGGTAAGCATCTGCGTGGGAGCGGAGCTGCACAGCGCGGTGATCGTCAACAACGTCGGCCGTACCCGCTCGGCCCGCCAACGAAACCGGGCCCCTTGCCCATTCTGAGCTGAGGCGGCGCTGACGCAGAAAAGCAGAAGCCGCGATTTCTCGCGGCTTCTGCAGGATCTGGCGCCCGAAGTTGGACTCGAACCAACGACCCCCTGATTAACAGTCAAGTGCTCTAACCGGCTGAGCTATTCGGGCGGGGAGGCGCATTCTAGATGCTCATCCGCGACGATGCAAGCCTCCGTTGAAACCACTCACCAGCAGGTCAGGCTACCGGAGTTGGCCGGGGTCTTCACGCCCGCCTGGTTGAGGGTCAGCGTGCCGCACTTGTCCTTGGCCTGGTTGCCCTGCGGCACTGCCGTAATGGTGTAGGCCGTGGCGGTCGGCACGATGGTTACCGCATACATCGTGGCCCCACCCTCACGGGGCGAATTTATCTTGGTGCTGTTGGTTTCACTGAAGGTGAACGAGGCGTAGCTGTTGTTCAGCGTGTGGTGACGCTCGGCGCGCTGCGCATACTCCACCATTTCCGCCTTTGCTGCTGCACGGCGCGACTTGCGCACGTGCTCGGAGTAGTTGGGATAGGCCACAGCGGCCAGGATACCGACGACGATGACCACGATCATCAGTTCGATCAGCGTGAAGCCTTGGGCAGCCGAGCGCAGCGAGCGAGGGGAAAAAGAGGGCTTGCTCACTGGATCTGTCTCCACGATTGGCGGCCGCACGGATAGGGAACGTAGAGCGTTTCATCGCCCTTGTTGATTGGCTGCACGCAGGCCGGGGTTGGCGGCGCGGGTGGATTTTCTCCCCCCGGCGTGCCCGGCACCATGTTCGGTGGCGTGTCACGCGACAACGCACCGGCCTTGATGTCACGCACCACACCGCCGCTGGCGCCGGTCGAATTGATTTTCAGCGCCGCCGTACCGGATGCCACCTGCACACCATCGGGTGAATTGATCGTCGCACGGCCCAGCGCACCGCTGCCGGTCAATGCCTGCAGGCCGAACAACCAGTTGTTGCCCGATGAAGCGCAGCCTGTGCTTCCCACCATCGGCACATAGGTCGGCATGTAGACGATGCCATTGGAGAGGGTCGGGTTGCCGACGAAGCGTTCGCCGGCCGGCAGGTCGATGTACCAGCCGCGCGCATTGCTGGGTGGAGCCCCCTGCGACAGCATGCGCTGATCACCGGTGGTACTGACCGCACCTGATGTCAGGCTGGCGCGGGTCAGCGTACCGGTGACCGGACCGTTCACCGTGTCATTGACTGCATACAGGCTCTGCAAGGAAGTATCGGTCGGATCACCGACGAAGGAGAAGCTGCCACTGCCGAAGTACAGCATCACGCCGCCGGTGGCACCATTGCCTGCGGTGATGCCACCGGTGATCGGCTGGCGCAGGGTGCGACCACCTTCGGTGTAGGAGCGCGTAGTGAACAGCGGCGTGGTCAGGCTGCTGGAGGTATCGCGCAGATCGAACTTCCAGACTGCGCCCTTCTGGTCGGTGCCGTAGACGGTATCGGAATAACCATCACGACGACGTTCGTTCTGCTTGCTGCCGCCCCAGCGGTCAACCACCACGATACTGCCCAGCCCATTGTTGCCCGCCGGGGCCGCCGCTTCCACCGCTTCGATCATGGTCACCCGCGGCGTACCGGTGCCGATGTCGACCATGAACAGCACCGCCTTCTGGTTGGCACTGTTGAAGCCATTGCCGAAGATCGCCTTCCACACCGGCGCGCCGTTCTCCAGCACCGGCACGATGACCGGCTTGCCCAGCACGTGACCGATGTTCTTGCGCACAGCTTCCGGCAGGCTGTTGTCCAGATCACTGATTTCCCACAACTTGCTGCCGGCACCAAAAGTGGTTCCCGCCGTCACGTCGAGCGCGAAAACGCTGCGTCCACCTGCGCCGGCTGCGCCGACCAGGGTGGTATGCCAGTTGCGGCCGTAGTAGCTGTCGCCCACCGCGATCTGGCCATCGACGTAGTAGCGATGGTCGAATTTCTGATCGTTCAGATCGGTCGAGTTGTAGGGGAACAGCAGGTTGCCCATGTGCCCCAACGCGGTGGCCGGGATATAAGCGAAGTCCTCACTACCACCACCGCCTAGCACCTCGCCTTTGGCGTTGATGCCACCATTGAAAGCATGCAGCATGCCATCGTTGGCACCCACGTAGACCATGTACTTGGCCGACTTGGCCTTGCCATCCAGATACAGGCCGTAGCTGCTACCCAGGTCGCCGCTGAAGCGCCGGTAGCCGTAGTCGTCGATCGGCGCGCTGACCACCGGGCTGGAGGTCACGATGTCACCCAGCCGCGTGGTGCGATCGCGCAGTGCGCCACCGCTGCGCTTTTCGCCGCTGGTGTCGCCCAGCAGATAGTTCACCGCCGAAGCGGCGTTGGCACCCAGCTTCTCCAGCTCGGCCTTGTTGCAACGGGACATACCCGGATACAGCGTGGCGGGCTTGGTGCACAGGTCGTCCAGAGTGACGTTCGCACCGCTGAACTTGCTCGTAGCGCCGTTCTTGGTGAAATACACAGAGCGCGACGTGGGCGCCGGCAGCTGTGCGCTGGCCTCCCATATCGGCGTGGAGATCACGGCGCGCGTCTTCTGGTCGACCGACAGCGTGCTGGCCGTCAGGCGGCTGAACCAGTCGGTACCTTCATTGGCGATCTCATAGCTGGGAGCCACCGAGATCGAGCCGGCACCAATGCGCGCACCACTGGAGCCCACGCCGCCGGACGGCGAGGCACCGCTGGTCACCGCTGACAGGACACGACGCATCGCGGTGGTGATTTCCTCCGGCGTCCGCGCATTGATGTACTCGCCACGGGTATTGACCGCGGCGTGCCAGATATCATCGACGGTGCTGCGGTCATCGTCCTGACGGGCCGGCCAGTTGTTGTACACGGAGGCGTCGGTGTAGGCGTCCTGTTTCAGGTCGGGATTGAACAGGTTGCCACGCGCGCCGAGGGTAACCCCGTAGAAATTCAGGTGCAGATTGGTCTGGCAGTCCAGTCGCTTGTCCGGGTTGCCGGCCTTGCACGCATTTACCACCGGCACCTGGCCCGCCAGCAGGTCCGCGCGCAACGGCGGTTGACCAGATCGGTCGTTGTAATACTGGCTGACAATGTCGGCCATGGTGTTGAAGTTGCCATCACTGAACGGAGTGCCCATGGCGCCATCGGCGTTGCCGGCGGTGCTGGGTCCGCCCTGGTTGCTGAAGCCGTCGGTGAACAGCATCACAGCGTTCTTCTGGCAGGCCAGCTGAACCGGCGCAGCCGAATCGATGCGGGTGAACTGCAGGGCCGCCGCATCGACGGCGAAACGGTTGGGCGTACCACCACTGGCGGTAAGCGCGATCATATCCGTGTACAGCGCCGCTTTGTCGTTGGGCACCGCCATGTCACGCATGGCTAGGCGCTTGTTGTTGTCGGTGCCACTGTTGTAACTGCTGTACTGATTGATACGGAAGTAACCCACGCGGAGATTATTGACGTCGGCCAAGGAGCGCGTCATGCCAGCGATCATCGCGCGGTTGCGGTTTCCATAGTACGAGTACCAGTTCGCAAAATTCTGCAGTGCTGCGGTGTTGCCCGGCTTGATCGTGTATTTCCACAGCGCGCAGCCGCTGCCGCAAGCGTTGTTCACCTTTGTGCGATCAACCCCTGAGTACGCATTGGCCGCGCCGTCCAGCTGCGGATAGGGATCGCTGTCGGAAGTCCAGGGGGTGAAGAACGTAGCAGGCCAATACTGCATGTAGACCGTTGCCGCACCATTGTTCCAGGTGTAATCGTAGTTGAGGTTGTAGTTGCTGTTGCCATAGCGGAACGGCGTATTGGCGGGAATCACCATGCCGTTCTGCATTCGGAAACTGTTACTGGCGGCCGTAGTGTAGTAGTTACCCGCCAGTGCCACGGTGTCGGTATTGCGGGGATCGATTTTCGTCGCATCCAATGCTGCGTTCGGGTACGGTGCGCCGGTACCATCAACCCATGGCCCGTAGTTCACCGCGGGATTGAAATAGGTCGGGTTGTACGAAGAAGAGCGCGCAAAACCCAGCGAATCAAGCGGCGGGATACCGTAGTAGTTGTTGATCCTGGCGCCCGGCAGGACATAGAAATAATCGCAGCTGCCAGAGGTGTTGATGTTGCCGTTGCGGTCGAAGAAGCTCTGCCGGTTGCTGTCCCAGCAACCTTCGCCGTCCTGGCCCGGGAACTGGGTCTGGAAGGTCATCGAGCCGGAATCGTCCACCGCCATGATGAAAGCCGGTGGCGTCTGCACCTGGTTGTTGAGCGGCGCCTGGGCCAGCACGCCCTGTGCCTGCGCGGCAGTCAGGTTGTAGGCGACCACCGCCAGACCGGCGACCACGACCGCCGATCCGGCAGCCATCCATTGGGTTCTACGCGTAGCCATCGCCGCGTCCTCAGAGCTTGAAAATGGTATCGACCACCGACGACGAGGTCGGGTTGGCCGGATCGTCGGCGGCGAAGGCCGTGATCTGGTAGGTGCCGGTCGCCTGATCGTCCGGTAGTCCTTCGTCGATGGCATTTCCACCGGGGCCACCACACTTGTCGATGCGACGCACGTTGACGCTGGGCACCGAGGCAACCGTCTGCTTCTGCGCCCAAGCGATCGCGTCGAACTGATCTTCACAGTCGTAGCTGATCGAGCTCGAGCTGATGAGGCTGCCCGACGGCAGGTCCTTGCGGTCGAGGATCGCTTCGGCTGCGCGCTCGGCGTTGCGGACCACCGCCTCGGAGTTCTGGAAGGATCGGTTGGCGGCGCGATAGTTGGAGGCCATCTTTTCCTGCATGCCCGCCACCTGCATGCCGGCGATGCCGATCAGAGCAAGCAGCAGGAGCATGATCAGTGCCACGTACAGCACCACGCCACGCTGCTGCTGCGGCAACTGTGGCGGGCGGCGGCCTGGGCGACGCACGGTCGGGATAGGGCGCATGGTCAGTTTCCGAACAGTCGATTGCGCAAGGCGATGCTCACTTCATAGGAAGTGCGGTAGCGCCCATCGGTGACACCATCCTGGTCGTAGGTCATCCCCAGCACACCCAGCTTGGCGGCGGCGTCCTTCGGCTTGGACGCCGATGCCGAAGACGGGCTTCGGGCGATCAGCCCTACCTGTACCTGGCCAACCCGTCGCCATTGATTGGCACCGGTCGCGTTGGCCTGAGTGGTAACTGCCGAGGCCGTATTGAGGGTGGTGATGTTGCCCACCGGCGGCGTCGAGGTGGAGATGTTGGTGGTGGTATCCAGGCCGAACAGTACCTGCATGTTCTCGATGCCTTCCACCAGCTCTTCGTTGATGGCGTAGGCGCCGGCCGAATTGGCCCGTGCACGGCGCAGACCGGGACCGCTGGCGCCATTGCCGATGTAGTAGACCAACGATTCAGCGCGATAGACCACCGTAGGCTCCGGCTGCGGCGCATAGCGCGACAGATCCACGCCGGACGCGGTGATGGTACCGGCGCTGGTGGTGCCGCCGAAGAAGTCAACCGACTCGCAGTTGGCCACGCCGAACAGCGTCGGTGACGCCACGCCGCCGCCGGTAAGGCGCTGCCAACGGGTCGCGTCCACAGTCAGTTTCGAGCCGGCCACGCCGAGTACCGGCACGCCTTCCGGGGCGAGAAAACGCAGCACCAGGATGTCGCTGCCTGGCATCGGTGCCGGATTGAGGCTGGCGATCGCCCCTGGCAGCCCAGTGGGCACGCTGCCCTTGCCCACCGCCAGCGTCGCCGTCGGCCCGGTATTGGGTGCTTCGTACCCCTGCACCGCCACACTGAAGTCCAACGGACTGCCGCTGCCGGTGGCGGCGCCGAGGTTGTAGTGCGGCTCCCCCAGCCCCAGCGTCATGTGCGCCTGGTCGTTGACGCAGCCGGTGTGGCCCGCCATGCGGATGTCCCGCTCGAGGAAGTCGAGTGCGAAGCGACCATTCTCCTGCGCGCGCGCCACGCCTTCGGACAGCCGCGACGCGGCCTGCGAGGCAATGAAGATCTGGATGACGCCCAGCATCAGCAACAGGCCGATGACCATGGACACCATCAACTCGATCAGCGACAGGCCGGCCTGCCGGAACCGTGGGGACTGCGGAAGGGTCATAGCTGTGTCTGCAGGGCGAAGGTGGTCGGCGTATCCGGGCTCTTGGCGTTCCAGCGCTCATCGGCCCAGGTGATCGCCACGGTGGCCACACCGTTGTTGACGGTGACCGTAGCGGCGGCGTTGTCGCCCAGCGCCTTGACCACCTTGCACTGCCAGGCGGCCACGTTCTGCGCGATGGTGACCGCAGCGACCGGCCGGGCGCAGACGCCGGTGGCACTCCTGCTGCCCGCGGAGAAGGTTGCAGTGGAGTACCACGCGGCCTGGTAGCGGTTGCTGCGCATCTGCTCGGTCAGGTCGTACGCCAGGTTGGTCGCTTGGGTGCGGTAGTTGGAGCTCTGCACGTAGCGCACGTTCATGGTCTGCAGCAGGGCGAAGCCCAACAGACCGAAGGCCAGCACGACCATCGCGATCAGCACTTCCAGCAGGCTGAAGCCACCATGGTGGCGCCGGGCATTGAACGGAGAGCGGTTCTTCATGGGCAGGGTCCCTTGCTGCTGCTGGCCTGGCCGGAGGCGTTGATGGTGACCGTGCTCATCAATGGGTCCTTGCCGCATTTCTCCGGCCGCAGGGTGATGGCCTGGTCTCCGGCGGCGCGGCGGCGGCCACGGGCGTCGAAGGCGATCAATGCCTGTGGGCCGGTCGCGACCATGCCGGGGCTGACCTGGGTGAAGCGCAGGACGGTCTCACCCGTGTCGAACTGGCCGTTACCCGAGGTCGCACTGTTGCTGGAAGCGTCACTGAAAGCCAGCATGCCAGCCGACCAGTTGCCATCGCAGCTGGTTCCGTTGCTGCTGCCACAGACACCACCGCCCTGGTTGTTGCGCACCGCGTCGCTTCGCGCCAGGTTGACCAGTCCGATCAGTTCGTTGTGACCAGCGGCGACCCGGTTGGAACGGATCAGGCCCTGGAAGGCAGGAAATGCCGTGGTCACCAGAATTGCCAGCACGGCAATGGTGACTACCAACTCGACCAGCGTGAAGCCATTGGACCGGCGCAAAGACATTGGACGCTCCCCAGCGTGTTGGTGGCCACGATGGCGCACCGGCCTGCCGCCGGCAAGCGGCGGCAGGATGAACGGTCAGATCCGGGCGACGGGCGTCAAAGCCTTGACATCCCGCCCTCCCCCACCGGTCCGGCGCGGTCCCCGCCGCGCCGTCCAGCCACCCTCGCCTCGCTTACGCCAGCACCTGGTAGCAGGGCTGGTATTCGCCGGAGATCTTCATCCGGCGCTGCTCGACGAAGGCACGCAGCAGCGCGTCCAGGGCCTGCATCATGTCGGGGTCGCCATGGATCTGGAACGGCCCGAACTCCTCGATGCGGCGCATGCCGTCTTCCTTCACGTTGCCGGCGACGATGCCCGAGAAGGCCCGGCGCAGGTCGGCTGCCAGCGCATGCGGCGCACGCCCGTGGTGCAGGTCCAGCGCCGCCATCGCCTCGTGGGTCGGCACGAACGGCTGCTGGTATTCCCACGGAATCTCGATGGACCAGTTGAAGAAGAACGAATCCTTCTGCGCCAGGCGATGCTCACGCACGCGCTTGATGCCGGCCGACATCTTCTTGGCCACCGCCACCGGGTCGCCGATGACGATTTCGTAGCGCTCGGCCGCGGCGTCGCCCAGGGTCAGGCGGATGAAACGGTCGATCTGCTCGAAGTACGGCGCAGCGACGGTCGGGCCGGTCAGGATCAGCGGGAACGGCAGGTCCTTGTTCTCCTCGCGCAGCAGGATGCCGAGCAGGTACAGGATCTCTTCGGCGGTACCCACGCCACCGGCGAACACGATGATGCCGTGGCCGATGCGGACGAAGGCCTCAAGGCGCTTCTCGATGTCCGGCATGATCACCAGGTGGTTGACGATCGGGTTCGGCGACTCGGCGGCGATGATGCCCGGCTCGGTCAGGCCGATGTAGCGCGTCACGGTCCGGCGCTGCTTGGCGTGGGCGATGGTGGCGCCCTTCATCGGGCCCTTCATCGCGCCCGGGCCGCAGCCGGTACAGATGTCCAGGCCGCGCAGGCCCAGCTCGTAACCGACCTGCTTGGTATACAGGTACTCGTCGCGCGAAATCGAGTGGCCGCCCCAGCAGACCACCAGGTTCGGGTCACCCGGGTTGAGGATGCGTGCGTTGCGCAGCAGCCCGAACACCGCATTGGTGATGCCCTCGGACGACTCCAGCTCGGCCGCGTAGGCCGGGCCCATCTCGATGGCCATGTACGCCAGGTCACGGACCACCGCGAACAGCAGCTCGGCCACGCCGCGGATGATCTCGCCATCGACGAACGCCATCGCCGGCGCATTGGCCAGGTCGATGCGCACGCCGCGATCCTGCTGTGCGACCTGGATGTCAAAATCGGGGTAAAGATCGCGCGCGGCGCGCGGATCATCGGAGGCACTGCCACTGGTCAGCACGGCCAGCGCGCAGCGGCGCAGCAGCTCGTGCATGCCACCACTGGAGGCGTCGCGCAGGCGCGCAACCTCGGCCCGCGACAGCACATCCAGGCCACCACGCGGGTAGATCCGCGCGTCCTGCACCGGCAGCGTCCGCGCTGCCTTTTCATTCGTTGTCATATCCACTTTTCTGCTTCCTTTAAGGTGTCCGACTGTACTGCCGCCCCCTTAAAAAGCAAAACGGCCGGGAAGCCCGACCGTTGGATAGGTGCGTCCCGCGTTCGCCGCTCCGGGACCGCTTCGGCGGCATCTGCGCCGCGCACGTGTCTGGATGCTACGCCGATGCACAACCTCCCGCAAGGACTTTCGCCTGAACGGAAAACGGCCGGGTTTCCCCGGCCGTCTCCCTTTACTGCATCAGGCTCTGACGGATCAGAACTTGTACTTCAGGGTCAGCTGCATCGACCAGCGCGACACACCGGTGTTGCCCTTGTCGTTGTTGTTTTCCTGGATGGTCGGGGTATCGGTGGCGCCGGTGAAGTTGTAGATGTACTTGCCGGTTGCCGGATCGATACCCGCGTAGCTGGCCACGCGGGAGGTGGAGTTGAAACCGTAATCTTCAATACGGCCCCACTTCTTGTTGAGCAGGTTGCCGACATTCATGATGTCCAGCGCCAGCTCACCCTTGTGCTCCTTCACGAAGCCCGGGAATTCCTGGGCGATGTGCAGGTCGAAGCTGTTGACCCACTTGGTACGGAAGGCGTTTGCCGGAGCAATCTCGCCGCGGTACTTCTCCAGCTGCGGGTTGGCGGCAAGCCAGTCGAAGAAGGCCTTCTCCATCGCCGCACCGCCGGTGAACTTGACGTCGCCCGGGCCATTCGGCACGTAGAACAGGTCGTTGAAGTAACCGGCGCCAGTGGTGGCGGCGGCATCGCCGTTCATGTCGTTGTAGTAGATGTAGCTGAACGGACGACCCGAACGACCTTCGTAGAACAGGCCCACGGTGGTGTTGTAGTTGCCGAAGAACGCCTTCTTCCAGTTGATCGAACCGGTCACGCGGTCCTTGATCGCGTAGCGCGAATCATAGGCCACGTTCTCGTTGGCGGTACCGATCAGGGTGCTGCCCCAGTTGGAGGTGTTCTGCGAGCTGGTCAGCGGGCTGACTTCCTTCGCGGCGGTGTAGGTGTAGGCCAGCGACCAGCCCCAGTTCTCGGTCAGCGGCTTGTTCAGACCGGCGGTGAACTGGCGGCTGCTGCCCTTGTCGGTGTTCTTCATGAGCAGCACGTCGCCCATGTCAGAGGGACGATTGAACTTGCCGCCCGCACCGTTGCTGCCTTCACGGATGGAGCAGTTGGCGCCGGCGCACGGCGTGTAGCCCGCCGGATTCCAGTACAGCTCGCGACCATCCTGGCCGATGCGGGTCGCTGCAACGCCCGAAGCGTTGTACAGGTCCAGGCGCTCGAAGTAGATCGCGCTCTTGACCTTGGTGTACAGGAACTCAGCCGACGCAACGATGCCATACCACGGCAGCTCGTGATCGAAGGCGATGTTGGACTTCCACACCGACGGCAGCTTCAGGTCAGGCGCAGCGATGTCCACGTTCTGACGAGCACCGGCACCCGCAGCCGGGATGTACGGCGGATTGGTGTTCGGGGTGAAAATGCCGGTCTGGTTACGAACGGTGTACTCGGTGTAGTTCAGGCCGGTGTTCTGGTAGGCACCTGCCAGCCACACGTTCGGAGCAGCGCCCCCGAACAGGCCCACACCACCGCGCAGCTGGGTCGGACGATCGCTGTCGAAGGTGTAGTTGAAGCCGAAGCGCGGCTGCACCAGCTTGCTGTCAGGCAGCTGGGTGTTGTCGTAGCCGTACAGTTCCATGATGCGCGGGTTGTACAGCTTCTGCGTGCCGAAGTCCGGCATGTCGACGCGGACGCCGGCCTGCACGGTCAGGTTGCTGTTGATGGCCCAGCTGTCCTGGATGAACAGGCCGGTGTTCTTCAGCGTGTACTTGGCCGGGATGTCGTCGTAGCTGCCGCCGGCGCGCGGCGCACGCACAACGTACTGGTTGACGCGACCTGCAGCGAAATCGCTGAGGTTGTTGAACACATACGCGCCGTTGACGTTACGACCGTAGTAGTTCAGCAGGTCGTTGTCGGAGTAGTCGAAGCCGAACTTGACGGTGTGGTCGCCGACGTACCAGGTGGCGGCACCGAAGGCGCTCAGCTCCTTGCTCTCGACCGCGTTGACGTGCGAGTTCTGCTCGGTACCGAAGTACAGCGAGTCATTGCCGCTGGCGCCAAAACCACGGATCTGGATCTGCGGCAGGCTCGACGGCGTGGTACGGACCGAGGTGTATTCCTTGTGCGAGATCTTGAACTCGGTCGAGAAATTCTCGGACCAGTCGCTGAACAGCTCGCCCATCCAGGATTCATAGGTCTTCGGCTGCTGGTACCAGAAGGTGCTCAGCGAAACCGCGCTGTTGCTGATCTGCGGGAAGCGGACAACATTTTGCTCGAGCTTGTTGTAACGCACCGCGGCACGGTGGTTCTCGTTGATGTTCCAGTCGATCTTCAGCGCGTACTCTTCGACCTCGGTCTTGTTGGCCGGGGCGTTGAGCGAACCTGCGTCGAAGCCGTAACCGGTCGCGATCTGCTGCGCGCGGGTGATGTCGGCATCGGTGATGGTGCCCTTGCCGTACGGCGAATCGGTCAGGCTGACGCCCGGGGCCGAACGCTCCATCTTTTCGTAGTTGGCGAAGAAGAACAGCTTGTCCTTGACGATCGGGCCGCCGAAGGTCATGCCGTAGGTCTTTTCGTCATCAAAACCGTTGAAGCGGACATCGTCCAGGTTCTTGCGGACCATGTCCTTGTCGCGGTACGCGTAATACACGGTGCCGCCGAAGTTGTTGGTACCCGACTTGGTCACCGCATTGATCACCGCGCCCGTACCGCCGGCAATGGTGGTGTCGTAGTTGGCGATGTCGATGTTGATTTCCTGGATCGCATCCATCGACACCGGCTGACGCTCGGTCGGCAGGTTGTTGGATTCCAGGCCGAACGGATCGCCGGCACCGATGCCGTCGATGCGGATCGCGTTGTAACGGGTGTTCTGGCCACCGACCGAGATCGCACCGTCGGCCTTGCTGACCTGCGAGATGCGCGGATCGAGGCGGATGTAATCCTGGATGTTGCGGTTCACCGACGGCAGCGACTCCAGCGTTTCGCGGTTGACGTTGGTGCCGGTGCCCATCTTGTAGGCGCTGAACAGGTCGCTGCCCACTGCGGCAGCCACGACCTGGACGGCATCCAGATTGGTGGCGGCGACATCGCCGGCCAGGTTGGCGTTGACCGTGTTGACCTGGTTCAGGTTGAGGTACACGCCCTCTTCGGTCTTGGTGCCCTCACCCGGCTTGGTGATGGTGATGGTGTACGGACCACCCACGCGCAGGCCGCGCGCGTTGTAACGACCCGACGCATCGGTGGTCGCACGCGAAACGGTGCCCGATTCGGTGTGGGTGATGGTGACTTCAGCACCAGCAACAGGCGCGCCCGCATTGGACACGACCTGGCCGCCGACACCGGCAGAGGTGCTCTGGGCGAAGGCGGGAGCGGCGGCGAGCGCAGCCACGAGACCAAGGGTGAGCTTGGACATCCGGAATGGGTGAGTCATTGTTCGGTAGCCTCGATGCGAGTTGGCGATGGCGGAAAAAAAGCGCATCCAAGCAGCCTTGCGGGCGGCTGTTCGGACATTTATCTGGGGTTCCCTACCGTGAACGGCAGCTGCCGCAACGGTTAACACTAGATTAACACGCTACGCTTTCAATGTGACGGTTGTGCGACAAACGGCACCAGATCGCAACGCTATCGTGACGGAATCTTCATTCCGCTTTACGAACGTCTTCACTCGTCGATGGCGGATTGCCCGCATCGAGCACCTGCCCGCGCCACGCAAGTCCGGCGGCGGACAACAGGGTCACGGCCGCTGCAGCGGCGGCCTCGGGGCCGCATGCGGCCGGGTCCTGGTCGATCGAATAGGCCCGCGCACGCAGGGCGGTACGCAAGGGGCCGGGATACAGGCCACTCACCCGCACCGGGCTGCGGGCCAGCTCGTCATGCAGGCTGCCGATCAGCCCGCGCAGGCCGTGCTGGGCGACACCGTAGCCGCCCCAGTACGCCTGCCCCACCCGCTCAGGGGCATCCACGGTGAATACCAGCGCCGCGTCTTCACGCTGGCGCAGCAACGGCAGGCAGGCCTGGGCCAGCCAGGCCGGAGCGGTCAGGGTGACGTGCACGGCGCGGGCGAAGCTGGCCGGGTCGGCCAGCTCGAACGGGGTCAGGCCGGGAAAGTGGGCCGCGCAGACCAGCAGGCCATCAAGGCGCCCCAGCTCCTGCGCCACCGCCTGGGCCAGTTCGGCATAGTCGTCGGGACCGGCACCTTCCAGGTCCAACGGGTACAACAGGGGCTCCGGCCCAACCGCCTGCACTTGGGCGTAGACCCGGTCCAGCCTTCGTGGCTTGCGCCCCAGCAGGACCACGGTCGCCCCCGCCTCAGCGGCAGCAACAGCGGCAGCGCTGCCGAGCCCGCCGCCCGCACCGGCAATGAGCACCACACGGTCCTGCAACGGGCGGCCATCAAGCGCCCCGTCTGCCGGTGACGTCGATGGCCAGGCGCTCATCCCTGCGCAGCCTCTTCGACGATGCGCTTGAGCTCGCCGGCTTCGAACAGTTCCATGACGATGTCACAGCCGCCGATCAACTCGCCGTTGATGAACAGCTGCGGGAAGGTGGGCAGATTGGAGAAGCGCGGCAGATTGGCGCGGATCTCCGGCTCTTCCAGCACATTGACCGTGCGCAGTGCGACGGCGCCTGCGGCCATCAGCGCCTGCACGGCGCGGCTGGAATAGCCGCACATGGGGTACTGCGGGGTGCCCTTCATGAACAGCACGAGCGGGTAACGATCCACCTCGGCCTGGATTTGCTGCATTACCGCCACACCTCACTCCTTGCTTCGCCGGACGAACCAACCGCGATGGTCGGCTAGACTGCCCACGGTAGCCGCCATTGTAAGCCGATGGTACCGGCTGCCGCCGCCCCCTGGCCACGAACCTGTCCATGCCCGTCGAACTGCCCGCCCTGCCCTACCTGCCCTCGTCCCTGCAGCCGCACCTGTCGGCACAGACCGTGGAACTGCATCACGGTCGCCACCATCGCGCCTACATCGAGGCGGTCAATGCCGCCATTGTCGGCACCGAATGGGAAGAAGCCACACTGGAGGACATTGTCCGCCACGCCCAGGGCGCGCTGTTCGATGCCGCCGCCCAGGCGTGGAACCACGGCTTCTACTGGCAGTGCCTGCGCCCGCGCGGCGGTGGCGAGCCGCAGGGCCGCCTGGGCGAACTGGTCAAGCGCCAGTTCGGCGACGGCCAGCGCCTGCGCGAAGAGTTCAATCGAACCGCGCTTGGCCTGTTCGGCTCCGGCTGGGTGTGGCTGGTGCAGCACCCCGGCGGGCAGCTCGGCCTGCAGGCCACCCGCAATGCGGGTACGCCGCTGACCGGCGACAGCACGCCGCTGCTCTGCTGCGATGTCTGGGAGCACGCGTACTACACCGACTACCAGAATGATCGTGCACGCTATCTGGAAGCATTCTGGCAACTGGTGAACTGGGAATTCGCCGAGAGCCAGCTGCGCTGAGACCGACGGGCATCCGTATCCGCCGGGCATGGCCCGGCGCTACCGGCATCACGCCTGGCCGTGGTGAATGCCCATCCTGGTCGGCCCCGCTCTGGTAGATGCCCACCTTGGTGGGCGTTGCTCTGGTAGATGCCCACCTTGCTGGGCGTCGCCGGCCAGCGGCCGGCACTACCGGGTTCAGCGGCGCCTGCCGGCCGACGGCCGGCATCACCTTGGTCAGCCGTTACGCAGCGCGTGTACCGCGGGGGCCACCTGGGCCTGGCGGTCGAGCTCCAGGCCTACCTGCTCCAGCGCATCGGCCAGTGCATCGGCATCATCATCACGCAGGGTGGCGTGACCCACCTTGCGGCCGTCACGCGATTCCTTGCCGTAATCGTGCCAATGGCCACTGGCCTGCTGCAGCACCGGCGTCGGGTCGGGCATTGCCCCCAGCCAGTTCAGCATGCAGGCATGGCCGAGCATGCGGGTACTGCCCAGCGGCAGGCCGAGCACCGCACGCAGGTGGTTCTCGAACTGGGAGGTTTCGCTGCCTTCGATGGTCCAGTGCCCGGAATTGTGCACGCGCGGTGCCATCTCGTTGGCCAGCAGTTCACCGTCGCGGCAGAACAGTTCCAGCGCGAACACACCCACGTACTGCAGGTGTTCGGCAACACGGCGGGCATAGCCGATCGCTGCTTCGTGCTCGGCAGCGGACAGCACCGCCGGTGCGACGCTGGCCGACAGCACGCCGTCGACATGCCAGTTGCCGGTGACCGGCCAGGCCTGGAAGCTGCCATCGCGGCCGCGCACGGCAACCACGCTGACTTCGCGCTGGAAGGCGACAAAGCCCTCGAGGATCAGGCCGGTGCGCTCGACCTGCGCGCCCAGAGCCTGCCATGCCGCATCGATGTCCGCTTCGCTGCGCAGGCGGAACTGACCCTTGCCGTCGTAGCCCAGGCGGCGGGTCTTGAGGATGCACGGCAGGCCGAATTCGGCGGCCCTGGCAGCCAGCTCGTCGCGGCTGCGGATATCGGCGAAGGCCGGCAGCGGAATGCCCAGCTGCTGGAACAGGGTCTTCTCGCTCAACCGGTCCTGGGCCACCGCCAGCGCCGACGGCGGCGGGTAGACCGGCACACGGTCGGCCAGCCATTGCGCGCTGTCTGCCGGCACGTTCTCGAAATCGAAGGTGATCACATCGACTTTGGCGGCGAAGTCCGCCAGTGCCTGGCGATCATCGAAGGCACCCACGGTGAGCGGTGCCAGCGGGCCACTGCAGGCGTCGGCCGCCGGATCATACAGTTCGAAGCGCAGTCCCAGCGGCGCACCGGCCAGGACCATCATGCGGGCGAGCTGGCCGCCGCCGAGGATGCCGACGGTCAGGCTCATTGGCGCGGATCGTCGTGGGCCATCACGTCTTCGGTCTGGCGCGCGCGGAAGCTGTCCAGCGCCTGGCCGATGGCCGGCTGGTCGCTGGCCAGCATCGCGGCGGCAAACAGTGCGGCATTGGACGCACCGGCATTGCCGATGGCGAAGGTGGCGACCGGGATGCCGGCCGGCATCTGCACGATCGACAGCAGCGAATCCATGCCGTTGAGGGCCTTGGACTGCACCGGCACGCCCAGCACCGGCACCGCGGTCTTGGCCGCGATCATGCCCGGCAGATGCGCGGCACCGCCGGCGCCGGCGATGATCGCGCGCAGCCCGCGCGAACCGGCCTGCTCGGCATAACTGAACAACACATCCGGCGTCCGATGCGCGGACACCACCTTCACTTCGAACGGAACACCCAGAGCTTCAAGCTTCTGGGCGGCGTGCTGCATGGTTTCCCAGTCGGAGCGGGAACCCATGACGATGCCGACAAGCGGCGCGATCGGGTTGGGGGTCATTGGCCGTCACCTGCCTTAAAGACGTATTCTAGCCATCTTCCACGCAAGACGAAGAACCATGGATCGCAAGCTGCTCGACCTGCTGGTATCGCCCGACACCCGCCAGCCCCTGTCCCTGCTGGATGGCAAGGGCCTGGAAGCCCTCAACCGGGCGATCGCCACCGGTTCCGTCAACCGCGCCGATGGCAACCCGCTGACGCAGCCGCTGCGCGAAGCCCTGGTCACCCGCGACCGCAAGCAGGTGTTCCGCGTCGACGACGGCATCCCGGTGCTGCTGGCCGAAGAAGCCATCCCGACCGCACAGATCGCCGACTTCCCGGCCGCATGAGCGCGCTGCCGACGCCGGATCCAGCCGTCGTCGCGGCCGATGTCGCCCGCGCGTTGGCCGAGGACCTGGGCAGCGGTGACGTCACCGCCGCCCTGCTGCCCGATCAGCCCGACAGCGCCTACCTGCTGTGCAAGCAGGATGCGGTGATCGCGGGCCGTGCGTGGTTCGATGCCACCCATCGCGCACTCGATGCGGACGTACAGATCGAGTGGCGGGTGGCCGAAGGCGACAGCGTCAGCGCCGGCACCGTGCTGGCCCTGCTGCATGGGCGCAGCCGCAGCCTGGTCAGCGCCGAACGCACTTCGCTGAATTTCCTGCAGACCCTGTCCGGCACTGCCACCACCACGGCCCGCTACGTGGCTGCGGTGGAAGGTACAGGCACGCGCATCCTTGATACCCGCAAGACCCTGCCCGGCCTGCGCCTGGCGCAGAAATACGCGGTGCGGTGCGGGGGTGGCGACAACCACCGCTTCGGCCTGTACGACACGGTGATGCTGAAGGAGAACCACATCCGCGCGGCCGGTTCACTGGCTGCCGCTGTGTCGGCCGCCCGCCAGCAATGGCCACAGCTGCCGTTGGTGGTCGAGGTCGAGGACCTGGAACAGCTGCGGCAGGCGCTGGAAGCCGGCTGTGAACGCATCCTCCTGGACGACTTCAGCCCGGAACTGCGGCGCGAAGCGGTGCGCATCACCGAAGGCCGCATTCCACTGGAGGTGTCCGGCAGCGTCGGCCTCGGCGGCCTGCGCTCGATCGCCGAAGATGGCGTGGACTGCATTTCCATCGGCGGCCTGACCAAACACGTGCAGGCAATCGACCTGTCGTTGAAACTGGGTCCGCCACCGGGTTGAGGGTGGATTCGCGGATCGTGATGTTGCCGGCCAGCGGCCGGCACTACCGTTCTCACACCCGGCGTTCACAACGGCGCTGCGACGCTGCGGCCATCCCCCACAGGAGCCGCGCATGCGCCGGATGCTCTTGCCTGCCTGCCTGCTGCTGGCCGCGACGCCTTTCTCGGCCGCCGCTGTCGAAGCCTGCGATGTCCCACCGCGTTTCGGCCTGAGCCCATTGGCGGTCGCCATCCGCAACACCGCCTGCAACGAACATCGGCTCTGGTATCGCCCCTTCATCGACCGTGACGGCCGCGCCGCCAGCCTCAGTGTCACCGAGGCCGAAGGCGATCATCTGGCCGACAACGGCCTGATCGCCTGGCAACGGGTCACCGGCTACTGGCGCGAAAGCGGCACGCTCAACGCGCTGGGCAGCCAGCCCGGCGCCAGCAGCTGCCTGGCGCCGCTGGGCACGCGTTACACCGACAGCGATTGCCGCGCCTTCCTGATCGACAATCCGTGGTCGGCGGCCTTCATTTCCTGGGTGATGGTGCGTGCCGGCGTACCCGGCTTCAGTACTTCCCCACGCCATATCGACTACATCCGCGCCGCCTACCAGGCAGGCCCTTCCGGCGTGCCCTACCGCCTGGTGGACCCGGCCACCGCCAAGCCTGCGCCGGGCGATCTGCTGTGCTTCCTGCGCGACCGCAGCAGCACGCTCAGTTACAGCGGATTGGTGCAGGCCCTGGGCAACGGCTCGGTCGGCCATTGGAAATCGCATTGCGAAGTGGTGGTGGCAGCCAACCTCGGTGGCGACCAGACGCTCTACCTGGTGGGCGGCAATGTCATGAACACCGTGGCGATGCGCCTGCTGCAACTGGATCGCACCGGCACGATCAAGCTGCCGCCGCCGCGCGAGCGCGACACAACCGGCATCGACCCGACCTGCACACCGGGCCGTGAGGACGAATGCAGCTTCAACCGGCAGGATTGGGCCGCGCTGCTGCAGTTGAATGCCACTGCGCCGCGGGTCGCACCGCTTCCGCCGGCGATACCCGCTGCGCCGACACCGGTGCCGCTGCAGCCGACAACGGAGCCTGGCAACAATCGCTGAGCAGATGCCGCTTGATCCGTTCGCCATTCGTCGCCATCTTTGGCGGATCGACACCTGACGGCTGATGCCATGCCCACCCTGCTGTTCCTGCTCATTGCCGGCGGTATCGTCTACTTCTTCTGGAACGCAGCGCGTTCGGCCGCCGAACGTGCGATCGAGCTGGGCCGCAACGCCTGCCGTGCCGCTGATGTGCAGTGGCTGGACCAGGCGGTGCACGCCACGGGCCTGCGCCTGTCGCGCGGGGAAGACGGACGGCTCGGCTTCGAACGCACCTTCAAGTTCGAGTATTCCTACGACGGCATCGACCGCCATGTCGGCCGCATGGTGCTGCGCGGCGACCAGCTGGTTTCATTTACCGGCCCGGGCGCGGCACGGATCAGCCAGATCCGTGCGGACAACGAAGAGGCCGAGGATGTGTAGGGGCTGAAGGTGTGCCGACCAACGGTCGGCCCCACCATTACTTGACCACGCGCAGCGTCGGACGGCCTTTCGGCGGCGGACCAGCGGGCGGCGTGTCGTCCGGCGGCGTCTGCTCATCGTCGTGCAGCAGCTCATCACTGGCCGGCGCCGGCTCGCCACCGGGAATGTCATCCGGCAGGGCCATGCCCTGCCCGGTTTCGCGGGCATATACCGCCAGCACAGCGCTGATCGGCACCTGCACCGGATAGCTGGTGCCGGAGAAGCGCGCCGAGAAGCTCACCGACTCGTTGTCGATCACCAGCCGTACCACCGCGCGTTCGGCGATGTTGAGCACCACCCGGCCATCCTTGATGGCTGAAGGCGGAACCTGCACGCCGGGAACGCCGGCGTCGACCAGGATGTGCGGCGTCAGCTGGTTGTCATTGATCCATTCCACCAGGGCCCGCAACAGGTACGGTCGGTGGCTGGTCATGTGGAAGAAGTCTTCGGTCATGCGTGAAGTGTAGCGCCCGACGCCCCGGCCGGGGCGGATCGCCTGCACGCCGGTCGGCGTGCAGACGGGAAAGCGGATGGCGGATCAGCCCGGCAGATCGCGCAGTTTCTTTTCCTGATCGGTCAGGCTGCGGACGAACCCGGGGTGGCGGAAGATCCGGTTGCCATAGTCCTCGATCGCCTTGCCGTCCTTCGGCAACGGCACATCCAGCGACTGCAGGCGCCAGATGATCGGCGCCATCGCGCAGTCGGCCAGGCTCATTTCCGGGTTGAGGAAGAACTTGCTGGCCTTGAACAACGGCAGCGAGGCCGTCAACAGTTCCTTCAGCCGCTTGCGCCCTGCCTCGGCCTGGGTCTTGTTGCCCAGCTGGATCGCCTGCACCTGCGGCACCCAGTCGTGTTCGATACGCAGCATGGCCAGGCGGATGCGCGCGCGCGACAGCGGGTCGACCGGCATCAGCGGCGGATGCGGATAGCGCTCGTCCAGATACTCGCTGACCACCGACGCGGCATACAGCACCAGCTCGCGCTCGACCAGGGTCGGCACCGAGTGGTACGGATTGAGATCGATCAGATCTTCCGGCGGGTTCTGTGGATCCACCGGTACGAAGTCGAAACTCACGCCCTTGGCCGCCAACACCAGGCGCACACGGTGGCACAGTACATCGTCGTTCGAGGAAAACAGCGTCAGTGTATTGCGCATGCGTACGCTCGCCGCCATCAAAGGCTCTCCTACGACAGGAGACCGCCTGCCGTATCGGCGCCGCCAGCACCGTGCTGACGGTCGACTCCTCCCCGAGTGTGCAACCGACCATCACAAAAGCCAATAGGCCCGTTGCGATGGCCGGCCCTGGATCAGTGCACGTCCTTCCAGTATTCCTTCTTCAACAGGTACACCAGGAAGGTCAGCAGGGCCAGGAACAGGATCACCCAGACACCGAGCTGCTGCCGCTTCAGCGCGGCCGGCTCGCCGGCGTATTCAAGGAAGTTGGTGATGTCGCGCACGGCCTGGTCGTACTGCGCCGCATCGACCGAACCCGGGCGCTCGATGCGCAGGCCCGTCACCGGCGGGTCCATGCCCGCTGCTTCGGCCTTGCCATGTACCGCATGCTGCAGGCCCTGCATCTCCCACAACGGATTGGGCATGGATGCGTTGGCAAACAGCGCATTGTTCCAGCCCAGCGGGCGGCTGCTGTCCAGGTAGAACGACTTCAGGTAGGTGTAGATCCAGTCGCTGCCGCGCACCCGGGAAATCAGGCTCAGGTCCGGCGGCATCTTGCCGAACCACTTTTCGGCCTGCTCCTTGGGCATCGCCACCGGCACCGGATCGCCGATCGCCGAGCCGGTGAAGTTGAGGTTGTTCATCACCTCTTCCTCGCTCAGCCCCAGGTCCTCGCCCATCCGCGAATAGCGCAGGTACTTCAGTGCATGACAGCCACTGCAGTAGTTCATGTACAACTGGGCGCCGCGCTGCAGCGACGCCCGGTCACCCAGGTCGTTACCGGCCTGCAGGAGCTTGGTGCCGCCCTCGGCGGCCATGGCCAGGGTACTGCCCAGCATCAGGGCGGCCGCCAGGGCCAGCCGGACCATCCAGCGCTCAGTCATGCGTGGTCACCCTTTCCGGTACCGGCTTGGTCTTGTCCAGCCTTGTCCATATCGGCATGGTGATGAAGAAGGCGAAGTACAGGAAGGTCAGCACCCGCCCGACATAGGTCTCGTGTGCATCGGTACCAGGACCGGAACCGATCACCATCAGCCACGCAAAGCACACCACGAACATGCCCAGCAGGCCGCGCGACAGCCAGCCGCGGTAGCGGTAGGACTTGACCTTGGCCCGGTCCAGCCAGGGCACCAGGAACAGGATGGCGATGGCCGAGAACATCACGATCACGCCACCCAGTTTGTTCGGCACCACCCGCAACATCGCGTAGTACGGCGTGTAGTACCAGACCGGCTTGATGTGCTCGGGGGTGACCAGGCGATTGGCTTCGGTGAAGTTGTCGTGTTCCAGGAACAGGCCACCGAAGGCCGGTGCGAAGAAGATGATGAAGGCCGCGATGATCAGCAGGAAGCCCGCACCGACGCCGTCCTTGAGTGTGTAGTAGGGATGGAACGGGATGCCGTCGGTCGGCGCGTTCGGCGACCAGCGGTTGCCCTTCGGGCCCTTCTTGATCTCCACGCCATCGGGATTGTTCGATCCCACTTCATGCAGCGCGCCCAGGTGCAGCACCACCAGCAGCAGCAGGACCAGCGGCAGCGCGATCACGTGCAGTGCGAAGAACCGGTTGAGCGTGGCGTCGCTGGGCAGGTAATCGCCCATGATCCATTCGGTCAGGCCGTTGCCGATCACCGGAATGGCGCCGAACAGCGAGATGATCACCTTGGCGCCCCAGAACGACATCTGGCCCCACGGCAGCACGTAACCCATGAAGGCTTCGGCCATCAACACCAGGTAGATCAGCATGCCCAGGATCCACACCAGTTCGCGTGGCTTCTGGTAGCTGCCATACAGCAGCCCGCGGAACATGTGCAGGTAGACCACGATGAAGAACAGCGAGGCACCGGTGGAGTGCATGTAGCGGATCAGCCAGCCCCACTCCACGTCACGCATGATGTATTCGATGGAGGCGAATGCTTCGGCGGCATTCGTCTTGTAGTGCATTGTCAGGAAGATGCCGGTGACGATCTGGTTGACCAGCACCAGCAGCGCCAGCGAGCCGAAGTAGTACCAGATGTTGAAGTTCTTCGGCGCGTAGTACTCGCTGACGTGCTTGCGGTAGATCGGCATCAACCCCGGCGCGCGGGCATTGACCCAGTCGGCCACGCCGGTGGCGGTACGGCTGAGGATGTTGGACATCAGGCAGCCCCCTGCGGATCGACACCGATGATGATGGTGTTGTCGTCCTGGTAGTGGTGCGCGGGCACCTTCAGGTTGATGGGTGCGGGCACGTCCTTGAAGACGCGGCCGGACATGTCGAAGCGCGACTTGTGGCAGGGGCAGAAATAGCCGCCCTTCCATTGGGGGTCGTAGGGCTCGGGGCGGATTTCACCCACCATTTCCGGCGAACAGCCCAGGTGCGTGCAGAGACCGACCAGCACCGAGATCTCGGGCTTGATCGAGCGCAGCTCCGGGTTCTGCTTGAGCACGTACTCCGGCTGCTGGTCCTTCTCGCCGGACTCGGGGTCCTTCAAGCGGCCATCCAGCCCATGCAGCGCGTCAAGGATCGCCTTGGACCGTTTGACGATCCAGATCGGCTGGCCACGCCATTCCACGATCAGGCGTTGGCCTTCCTGCAGGGCGCTGATGTCGGCCACCACCGGTGCGCCGGCAAGCTTGGCGCGGGCACTGGGGTTCCAGGATTTGATGAAAGGAACTGCGGTGAATCCGACGCCGACGGCGCCCACCACGGCTGTGGTGGCAGTAAGAAAACGCCGACGTCCGGTGTTGACTGGATCGTGTACCCCATCGTTGGCCATCCGGCACTCCGATATTGATTAGGTAGCTTTAAGGCTGCCAGCGGTTCCGGTGGGGGCCAGAGCCGCATTGAATCTCGGTCGAGTGTAGCGGAACCGTTGCGCGCCACACAACGCATTGCAACAACATAGTTTGCGGGGTTGCCGGCCAGCGGCCGGCACTACCTGTTCAAAGGTGGGCCGACTGACAGTCGGCACCTACCTGTTAACGGTGGGCCGACCAACGATCGGCACCTACTGCTTGCTCAGCACCGTGCGATAGCGCTCGGCCAGCTGGCCGACCCGGCGCACGTAATACTGGGTCTCGCTGTAGGGCGGCACGCCGCGATGGCGATCGACCGCGCCCTCGCCCGCGTTGTAGCCGGCAGCGGCCAGGGTCAGGTCTCCATTGAAACGCTTCAACAGCCACGCCAGATACTGCACACCGCCACGGATGTTCTGCCCCGCGTCGTAGGAATCGCTGACGCCGAAGCGCGCGGCGGTGGGCGGCATCAGCTGCATCAGGCCCTGGGCGCCAGCACGGCTGAGTGCGGTCGGGTTGTAGGCCGACTCGGCATGGATGATCGCGCGTACCACGGCCTCTTCCACCCCGAATTCGCGTGCGGCCGCGGTGATCTCGCTCTGGAAGGCCGTGGTGTTCAGGCGCACGCTGCCGAAATCGACGCGCGGATTGACCCCACAGGCGTAACAGCGCTCCATGAAACTGTAGCGGATGGTCCGCACCGGGCCGAGGTTGGCGACCTGGGTCGGGCGTGCGCTGGTGTAGTGGCGCACCCCGTCCTGCATGTACGAATAGACCTGTCCGCTGACCATCCTGCCGCCGCGTGGACTGGCCGGCGTAGAGGTCGTTGCGGGTGCCGGGATCGCTGCGACAGCGGGACTGGCCGCAGCGGCGGCGACCGCGACCGGATTACGCTCGGCGCTGGCCACCACTGCAGCAGGTGCCGCAGGTGCTGGTAGCGGCGCCGGCGCCGGCGTGGCAACGGGAGCGCGCGCTGCCCTGCCCGCGCTGCGGGTGTAGCTGATGGTGCTGCATTGGGCACCGGCCACCCGCTTGCTGACATAGCTGGTGACACCGTCGGCGCCGAGGCACTTGTACAGGGTACCGGCGCTGGCCGGCGCAGCGGTCAGCGCAGCGATGATGATCGCCGTTATCCCCAGTCTCCCCTTCATGGCCGCGAGTGTCCCAGCTTCGCTGCGGCTTGCCAAGGGCGCCGGCTCAGACCGTGACGGCGGGCACGGCCAGGACCTGGCCAAGCCCGGCCAGGCGCTGGGCCAGCTCCTCGCGCAGCTCGGCCGGCGTGGTCCACACCGCCACCGGCAGGCGATCCAGGCTGAGGATCTGCGCCAGCATCATGCCGCGGCTCTCCGCGCCCATCCGCAACAGGCAATGTTCTGGCCCGTCGGCCTCCAGCACACCGCACCAGGGCGGAATGCGCCCGGTCAGCTCCGCCTCGCTGCCGGCCAGGCGCAGGACGGCCTGCAGCGCGAACGGCGCCTGGCTGACCGCCTGCCGCACCATCACATCCGGTGGCGCCGGAGTGCGCCGATGCAGGCCAGGCTCTGGCAGCGAACGCACTGCGCCCATCCGGTCCACGCGCAGCGTGCGCCACTCCTGCCGCCCCAGGTCCCAGGCCAGCAGATACCAGCGCCGTCCGTAGTTGACCAGGTGCTGGGCCTCGACTTCGCGTTGCGTCACCGCGTCCTGCGCGCTGCGGTATTCGAAGGCCAGCCGCGCGGCCTGCCGGCAATGCTGGGCCAGTCGCCCGAGCAGGCGCGCGTCGGTGGACGGCAGGTCGGACAGGGTTGCGGTGGCGGCATGTACTTCGCCGGCCTGCTGGCGGCGACGCGCGGGCACCAGCGGGTCGAGCTTGGACAGCAGGCCGCGTGCGGTGTCGTCGATGCCGGACACCGTGGCCGACGCCGCGCGCAGGGCAATCGCCAGTGTGGTGGCCTCCTCCTCATCCAGCAGCATCGGCAGCACCGGCGCACCGGCGCCCAGCCGGTAGCCGCCACCTACACCGGCCGAGGCCTGTACCGGATACCCCAGCTCACGCAGGCGCTCGACATCGCGACGGATGCTGCGCCGGTCCACGCCCATGCGCTCGGCCAGCTCGGCGCCGGACCAGTGACGGCGGGCCTGCAGCAGGGAAATCAGGCGAAGCAGGCGATGGGCGGTATGGCGCATGACGGATCGCGGACAGAAGTCGTCCGCAATTGTGCCCCAGCATGGGCCCCACTTCACCACCACCTGCAGGGAGCAATGCCATGACGTCACGCCAGATCACCCTCTACCACGCCGCCCGTTCACGCTCGAGCGGCGCTGTCGCCCTGCTCGAAGCGCTGGGCGCCGACTACCGCATGCAGGTGCTGGACCTGAAGGCCGGTGCCAACCTGGCCCCGGCCTATCTGGCTATCAACCCGATGGGCAAGGTGCCGGCCATCGTCCACAACGGCGCCTTGGTGACCGAGCAGGTGGCGATCTACCTGTACCTGGCCGACCTGTACCCGGAAGCCGGGCTGGCACCGCCGATCGGCGACGCCCTGCGCGGCCCTTACCTGCGCTGGATGGCCTTCTATGGCGCCTGTTTCGAGCCGGCGATGATCGACCGGGCGATGCGCCGCGATCCGCCGCCGCATGCGATGTCGCCCTACAACGATGCCGATACGGTGCTGCAGGTGATCGAAGCGCAGCTGGCGCAGGGACCGTACCTGCTGGGCGAGGTGATGAGTGCGGCCGACGTGCTGTGGGGCAATGCGCTGGCATGGACCAGTGCGTTCGGCCTGGTGCAGCCAGCACCGGCGACGGCCGCCTACATCGAAAGGATGAGCGCGATGACCGCGTTTGATCGTTCGCGGCAGATCGATGCGGAGCTGATCGCGGCGTAAGAGCACTCGCCGGGCACGGGCCCGGCGCTACAGAACGGGACGGGATGCAGGTAGCGCGGGGCCATGCCCCGCGAGCGCCCAGCGCGGCGCCGCCGGCGTTGCGCCGGGCGCACGCCCTGGGATGCGGGTAGAATCGCCCCCTTTCCCGCCACCCGAATGGATTAAGCGCCATGACCGGGACGCCAGACGTCTTTCCGCCCGCCGCCCAGGGCGGCACTCCGCTCGTTGCCCTGCCCTCTGGTCCGCGCAAGCCCGACCAGGTGAAGGGCAAGCTGTACATCAAGACCCACGGTTGCCAGATGAACGAGTACGACTCGGCCAAGATGGCCGACGTGCTCGCCGCCAGCGATGGCCTGGAACTGACCGATCGCCCGGAAGACGCCGACGTCATCCTGGTCAATACCTGCTCGATCCGCGAAAAGGCGCAGGAGAAGGTGTTCAGCCAGCTGGGCATCTGGAAGAGCCTGAAGAACCAGGGCCGCGAGGTCATCATCGGCGTAGGCGGTTGCGTGGCGTCGCAGGAAGGCGAGGCGATCATCAAGCGTGCGCCGTTCGTCGACCTGGTGTTCGGCCCGCAGACACTGCACCGCCTGCCGGAACTGATCCGCGCCCGTCGCGAGCAGCAGCGCCCGCAGGTGGACATCAGCTTCCCGGAAATCGAGAAGTTCGATCGCATGCCCGAACCGCGTGCTGATGGCGCATCGGCGTTCGTGTCGATCATGGAAGGCTGCTCCAAGTACTGTTCGTTCTGCGTGGTGCCCTACACGCGTGGCACCGAAGTCAGCCGCCCGTTCGAAGACGTGGTGGTGGAAGTGGCACAGCTTGCGACACAGGGCGTGCGCGAGATCAACCTGCTCGGCCAGAACGTCAACGCCTACCGTGGCCCCTATGGTGACGGCGAGCTCGCCGACCTGGGCCTGCTGATCCGCACCATCGCCGAGATCGACGGCATCGGTCGCATCCGCTTCACCACCTCGCATCCGCTGGAGTTCAGCGATTCGTTGATCGACGCGTTCCGCGACGTGCCGCAGCTGGCCAACTTCCTGCACCTGCCGGTGCAGGCAGGCAGCGACCGCGTGCTGTCAGCGATGAAGCGCGGTTATACCGCACTGGAATTCAAGTCGAAGATCCGCAAGCTGCGTGCAGTGCGCCCCGATATCTCGATCAGTTCGGACTTCATCGTCGGTTTTCCTGGCGAGACGGATGCTGATTTCGAGAAGACCATGAAGCTGATCGAGGATATCGGCTTCGACCACAGCTTTTCCTTCATCTATTCGCGTCGCCCGGGCACGCCGGCTGCAGATCTGGAAGACACGATCAGCGACGCGGAAAAGCATGCGCGCCTGTCGCGGCTGCAGGAACGGATCAACGCGCATGCCGCGCAGATCTCCGAAAAGATGGTCGGCAGCGTACAGACCGTGCTGGTGGAAGGCCCCTCGCGCAAGAACCCCAACGAGCTGACCGGCAAGACCGAGAACATGCGTTCGGTGAACTTCCCGGCGCACCCGCGCCTGATCGGCCAGTTCGTGGACGTGGTGATCACGGAAGCGATGACCAACTCGCTGCGCGGGCGCGTGGTGACGGAATAAGGTGTGCCGACCAACGGTCGGCACCCACCGAGGAATTGAGGCGTGCCGACCAACGGTCGGCACCCACCGAGGAATTGAGGAGTGCCGACCAACGGTCGGCACCCACCGAGGGAATAAGGTGTGCCGACCAACGGTCGGCACCCACCGAGGGATTGAGGCGTGCCGACCAACGGTCGGCACCCACCGCAATTGATGCCGGCCAGCGGTCGGCACCTACCGGGGTGGATGCCGACCGTTGGTCGGCGTGCTTCAATCCAGGCGTTTGCGGAAGCGCAGGATGGCCAGGGTCATCATCGCCACGATGAACACCAGCAGCGCCAGCGCGTCCGGCCACAGCTCCCACAGCGAAGCCCCGCGCAGCATGATGCCGCGTACCAGGCGCAGGAAATGGGTCAGCGGCAATACTTCAGCCAGCCACTGCACCGGCCGGGGCATGCCGGCGAACGGGAACATGAAGCCCGACAGCAGGATGGAGGGCAGGAACAGGAACAGGGTCATCTGCATGGCCTGGAACTGCGAACGCGCCCGGGTTGAAATCAACAGGCCCAGCGCCAGGTTGGCCAGCACCAGCAGCACGGCGGCAAGATAGACATCCAGCAGGCTGCCGCGGATCGGGACCTCGAACAACCACGTGCCCAGCAGCAGCACCAGGGTGGTCTGCAGCAGACCGATCGCTGCGTATGGCAATACCTTGCCGACCATCAGTTCGCTGCGCGATACCGGCGTGGCGATCAGCAGCTCCATGTTGCCGCGTTCGCGCTCGCGTACCACCGCCACTGCAGTGAACATCACCAGGGTCATGGTCAGGATCACTCCGATCAGGCCGGGCACGATGTTCACCGCTGACCGTCGTTGCGGGTTATAGAAGCTGATGACACTCACCGGCCCGCCGGCGATGCTGCCCTCGCGCAGCGGCCGTGTGTTGCTGGTCGGCCGCGTGTCCAGCGGTACCTGCGCCAACTGGATCGCCGCACTCTGCACCACCGTGTCGCTGCCATCGACCAGTACCTGCACCGCTTCGCGGCCTTCGTAGCGGCGTCGTTCGAAATCGGCGGGAATCACGATACCCACGCTGATCCGGCCCCGTCGCAACGCCTCCATCAGCTGGTCGGGCGTATAGGCCTGTGCGCGCGGGGCGATCACACCGGTGGCGACCATGTCCTGCACCAGCGCGCGAGAAGCCGCACTGTTGGCCTGGTCGGCGATGCCGGCATCCAGGTGCCGCAGGTTGAGGTTGATCGCATAGCCGAACAGCAGCAGCTGCATCACCGGGATGCCGATGATCATCGCCAGGGTGATCCGGTCGCGGCGCAGCTGGCGCAGCTCCTTGAGCATGATCGCCCACAGCCGTCGCAGGCTCATGCCGCCGGCTCCCGGCCGCGGCCACGGGTAGCGGAAACGAAGACGTCTTCCAGGTTGGGCGCCACCGGTTCGATGCTGGCCTGCGGATCGGCGGTGGCAAGGGCCTGCGCCAGCACGGCGGTATCGGCCGCGCCCTCACTGCACAGCACACGCAGCTCGGTGCCGATCTGCGCCACGCTGAGCACGCCCGGCAGCGCCGCCAGCGCGCGGCTGGCCTGCCGGGGTTGCGCGGTGGTGACGGCCAGGGTGCGACCCTGCAGCTGCGCGCACAGTTCGGCCGGCGTGCCATCGGCTACCAGGGCACCGCGATCAAGGATCGCCAGCCGGTGGCAGCGTTCGGCCTCGTCCATGTAGTGGGTGGACACCAGCACCGTGGTGCCGGCATCGGCGAGTTCGAACAGCGCCTCCCAGAAGTCGCGACGCGACTCGGGATCGACCGCACTGGTCGGCTCATCCAGGAACAGCAGTTCCGGCGCATGGATCACCGCACCGGCCAGCGCCAGCCGCTGCTTCTGCCCACCACTGAGGGTGCCGGCCAACTGCACCTGGCGGTCCTGCAGGCGATACTGCAGCAGCAGCGCATCGACCCGTTGCCGCGCCTGCGCGCGTGGCAGATCCTGGATGGCGGCAAGGAATTCCAGGTTCTCCCGCACCGACAGGTCTTCGTACAACGAAAAACGCTGGGTCATGTAGCCGATGCGGCGGCGCAACGCCTCGGCCTGCGCCGGGATCGCCAGGCCCAGCACGTCGATCTCGCCCGCGCTCGGCTCAAGCAGCCCGCACAGCATGCGGATGGTGGTCGATTTGCCCGAGCCGTTCGGGCCGAGGAAACCGTATACCTGCCCACGCGGCACCTGCAGATCGACGTTGTCCACCGCCAGCAGGTCGCCGAAACGGCGGCTCAGGCCCCGCGCACGCACGGCGATGTCATCGACCGGGTTCAGAAGCGCACCTGCACCGGCAGCCCGGCGGGCAGCGCCTGCATGTCGGCACTGTCGTCGATCTCGATCTCGGCCAGGTAGCTCAACCGCGAGACGTCATCACCAGTCAACGCGTAATAGGGGGTAAAGGAAGGTTCGCTGCGGATCGACCGCACATGCCCTTTCAGTACGGTGTTGGCGCCGTCCAGCTGCACCAGCGCGGCCTGCCCGACCTTCACCTGCAGGCGCAACGGCTGCGGCAGGTACACGCGTGCATACGGCCGTTCGCCCACCAGCATCACCACCAACGGTGCACCGATCGGTGCCTGGTCGCCTTGCCTGTAGGGCAACGCATCGACCACGCCATCGCGCGGCGCGCGCAGCTGCAGCTTCTGCAGGTTGACGGCCTGCACGACCTCCTGTGCCTGTGTCGCCCTGGAGGCGGCCTGGCCCTGGGCGATGTCCTCACGACGGTTGCCGCGCTGCAGCTGCAGCCACGCCTGTTCGGCAGCACGCACGCTGGCCACGGCGTTGTCGGCGGCCGCGCGGGCCCGGTCCAGATCAGCGGCAGCCACCAACCGCTGACGGGCCAGCGGTTGCACCCGGCGGTAGTAAGCGGTGGCTTCCGCCGCCTGCGCGCGCAGCGCGGTGAGCTGTGCCTGCGCCTGGGCGATCTGCTCCGCACGCGGGCCCACCTGCAGTTCCTCGAGCTGTGCCTGCGCGCGGGCCGTTTCGGCCTGTGCGGCGTCGAGCTGGGCTGCGCCACGGACAGGGTCCAGGCGCATCAGCAGCGCGCCCGCCTTGACCGCCTGCCCCTCGCGCACGTCAACGGTACTGATCACTTCAGCCGCCGGTGCGGGCACGCTGATCCGGTCCCATTCAAGCGTACCCAGTGCTGCTGGTGGTGCTTCGCCGCACCCCGCCAGCAGGCAGCTGCCCAGCAACCCCATCCTGCGCACCCACGTGCCCACGGCCATGCGCCACCTCCTGCGATGGCGCCACGGTGCCATGCCCCCTGTGCACCCGCAATGATCCAGATCAGCGCTGGCCAATAATTGATCAGTCGCTGCCAAGGCCACTGCCGCAAGGCTCGCTGCCACCTATCCACAGGTTCGTGGCAACACCGTCCACACCGCATGTGGAAAACCCTGCAGGCACTGGCACAATTTTCACCACGGCATCATCTTCCTTGTGGCACAAGCCCTGCGAAGGTCTATCCACAGGTTTCTTCGGCGCCGGTCCACACCCGGTGTGGAGAACTGTCGTCATGCCGGCTTGCGCGTTACCCTTGTCGTCCCTGACTCCATCGCGGTGGACGGCGACCCCGCCCCACCCCAAGCAATGAAAAGCATCGAGCATCGAGACTTCACCCTGTCGCCGGAAGACAACGCGCAGCTGGCCAACCTGTGCGGCCCGTTCGACGGCCACCTTCGCCAGATCGAACTGAAGCTTGGCGTGGAAATCGCCAACCGCGGCTTCGTGTTCCGCATCAGCGGCCCGGCCGAGGCCAGCGCCGAGGCGCAGAAACTGATCGAGGCGCTGTACGAAGAAGCCGCCGAGACCACCTTCGACAACCACGCCATTCACCTGCGGCTGAACGCGGCCAACATCGAACAGATCGCCGACCGCTCCTATGAAGCGCAGGACGTGGCGATCAAGGTCAAGCGCGGAACCGTGCGCGGGCGGGGTTCCAACCAGAGCCGCTACCTGCACCAGATCGTCAGCCACGACATCAACTTCGGCATCGGCCCGGCCGGTACCGGCAAGACCTTCCTGGCCGTGGCCAGCGCGGTGGAAGCACTGAACGAATCACGCGTACAGCGCCTGATCCTGGTGCGTCCGGCGGTCGAGGCCGGCGAGAAGCTGGGCTTCCTGCCCGGCGACCTGAGCCAGAAGGTCGACCCGTACCTGCGCCCACTGTACGACGCCCTGTATGAAATGCTGGGCGTGGAAAAGGTGCTCAAGCTGCTGGAAAAGAACGTCATCGAGATCGCGCCGCTGGCCTACATGCGCGGCCGCACGCTCAACGATGCGTTCGTGATCCTGGACGAAGCGCAGAACACCACCATCGAACAGATGAAGATGTTCCTGACCCGCCTGGGCTTCGGTTCCACCGCCGTGGTCACCGGCGACCTGACCCAGACCGACCTGCCCAAGCACGTGAAGTCCGGCCTGCGCGATGCGATCGACGTGCTGCGCGACGTGGAGGGCGTCAGCTTCACCTTCTTCGAAGCCCGCGACGTGGTCCGCCACCCGCTGGTGGCGCGCATCGTCAGTGCCTACGACCGCCGCGACCTGCATGAGATCCAACCTGGAGCGACTCCATGACCCGTGGTCCCGTACGACTGGATGTCGCCGTCAACTACGCCCTGCCCCGTGCCGGGCTGCCCTCGGCCGTCAGCTTCCGCAAGTGGGTGGCGGCTGCGCTGAAGGGCCGCATCCGCGAGGCCGACCTGGCCATCCGCGTGGTCGACAGCAAGGAAGGCCAGTCGTTGAACCGGCACTACCGGGGCAAGGACTACGCCACCAACGTGCTGAGCTTCCCGGCCGACGTGCCGGAAGGCCTGCCCAAGGGCGTCAAGTTCCCGCTGCTGGGCGACCTGGTGATCTGCGCACCGGTGGTGGCGCGTGAAGCCGGGGAGCAGGGCAAAGTGCTCAACGCCCACTACGCGCACCTGACCGTGCACGGCGTGCTGCACCTGCTTGGCTGGGACCACGAGGACGACAAGGAAGCCGAGGCGATGGAACAGCTGGAGCGCGAAATCCTGGCCGAGCTCGGCATCGACGACCCGTACGCGGGCGAGCGCTGAGCCGGGGACAGCGCTATCCTGCGCCTGCAACCTTCCCGGAGACATGGATGATGATGGGCGACATGGGGCCGCTGCTGGCCGGAGGTGCGATCTTCTCCCTGCTGCTGGTCGTGACCGCCAACGTGGTGCGCCGCGTCAGCGCCAACCACCCCGACGGCCGGCACTGGCTGCTGGGCACGCTGGCCCTGTTGTCGCCCACCAGCCTGCTGGCAGGCGTAGCCGTGGGTGTGGTCGGGCCGCACCTGCTCAGCGGCAATGGGCCGGTGAGCAGTACGTCGGCGATCTGGATGACCGCGATGGTGCTGATCCTGATCGGCGCGCTCTCCGCACCGGTGAGCTGGCGCGTGGTCCTGCAGCAGCGCCTCGGGCGCGCAAGCGGAAGCCTGCCGTTCTTTTACGCAACGCGTGCGCAGCTGTGGGCGCTGTTCCTGCTCGCTGTGGTGTACATGAGCACCATCCACCTGGCGAGCACGAATCTGCCGGAGTGGCTGCTGGAACCGGGTGCACTGCCGGTTGCGGTCCGCGCGGTGATGCAACTGGTCCACGTGGCACTGCTCTCGGCGATGCTGACCCTGCCGGCGATGGCGTTGCGCACTGTGGCCAATCGTTCGGTACGACGTGTGCGGGCGCTGCTGCACCGGACACCGCAGGGCTGACACCGCCCTTTGCAACGGGTGATGCTGCCTCGGGAGCACCAATGACCTTGATGTCCGCACTATTGCTCTCCACCCTGCTGCAGTCCGGGGCAGGCCTGATGCCCGATCCTGACCGGCCCTCACCGTTTCCCGCCAGTGACAGTGAGGCCGACATCAGTGCCAAGGTCGCCGAGCTGCGCGCTTTTTTCGGCAGCAGCGAGCAGGACACCCGCAACACCGTCGCCACCGCCCAGCAACGGGCGCTGATCGAGCGCCTGGAAGCCAGGCACGCGGCGCGGCTGGCGGGTATCTGGGTGGACAACGATCCGGGCTGGCATGTCGTGGTGCGACTGACCGGTGATGAACCGGTAGCAGATGAGGTACATGGCGGCGCAGATGGCCCGCAGTACGTGCACTTCCGCACCGGCGCTGCGCTGACGGAGGCGGAGATGCAGCGCCGCATGCGGGCGCAACACCCCTGGATCCGCAGTCAGATCCCGCACCTGGACGCTCTGGCGTTGGACGTCAGAACCGGCGAGCTGGTGCTGGATGTGGAAGAGGGCCATGAGTCCCGGGCAACGGTGACCACCGTTCGTGATCACCTGGAAGCGCAATTGGGCTTCCCGGTCAGGGTCCGCTGGCAGCCCGCCTCCAGTCAACGCTACCCACCCTGACCCACGCTCCCTGCTCGCCGCCCGCCTGCATCGTCGTTACCATGCACCGCTTCCATCCTGCCGACGGGGTGCTCCCGCCATGTCACCGCTGCGTCTCCTGCCCATGTTGCTGGTCGTCGCCCCAACCGCTTCCGCCGCGCCACTGGACCTGCCTGCGCTGATCGAATGCCGCCAGGGCGTGGCCGAGCACGCCGCGCTGGCACCGCTGCTGGCCGATCCGCTGAAGGCCGTGGCGCATGGCCTGCAGCCGCTGCCGCAGGGCAACCAGTTCATGAGCGAGTACCGCCTGGCCAGCCCGATCACCGTGTTCGGCCAGCAGACCGAGCGTGTGGCCGTGGCCGGCGCCAGCATCATGGCCGTGCTCGACCAGGCCGATCCGCGGCCGCTGGCCAAGCAGCTGGCCCTGGAGATCGGCTACGACCAGGACGGCAAGTTCATGGCCGGGCGCGAGCTGGTCAGCCGCGATGTGACCGACCCGAAGACCGGGGAGGCGCAGATCGAGTCGATCATCCTCAGCGTATCCACCGTCGCCAGTCACCCGGGCAGGACCCTGGCCGGCTGCACCTACAGCCTGGACCTGCCGGCCGAGGAAGAGGGCCCGGCCGCCACCGCCCCGGCGGCCGACGGTCACTGACAGGCCCCCACATCCTGCTAGACTTGGGTCATCGCCCGGCCTGCCGGGTGCCTTTTTTCCAGAGATGTCAGAAGACGACAGTAGTAGCTCCTCCGTGGAGCACAGTGAAAAGAAGCGCGGCTGGCTTGAACGCCTGACGTCTGCTTTTTCCGGCGAACCCCACACCCGCGACGAGCTGGTCGCTGTCCTGCACACCGCGCAGGAAGAAGGGTTGATCGCCGCAGATACCCTGAAGATGATGGAAGGTGCCATTTCGGTGGCCGAGCTGACCGTGGGCGACGTGATGATCTCGCGTTCGCAGATGGTCTCGCTGCCGGTCGAGGCGCCCTTCCTGGAGCTGATGAAGCAGGTGGTCGAGTCCGGCCATTCGCGCTTTCCGGTGCATGGCGAGAACAAGGACGACATCCTTGGCGTGTTGCTGGCCAAGGACCTGCTGCGCGGCGTGGTTGCCGACAACGGTCCGGGCAACGTGCGTGAACTGCTGCGCCCGGCGGTGCTGATTCCGGAAGCGAAGAAGCTCAACGTGCTGCTGAAGGAATTCCGCCTGTCGCGCAACCACATGGCGATCGTGGTGGACGAGTACGGCGGTGTCGCCGGCCTGGTCACCATCGAGGACGTGCTGGAGCAGATCGTCGGCGAGATCGACGACGAGCACGACGAAGCCGAGGACTTCTCGGCGCAGATCGCCATCCAGGCCGATGGCCAGTACGTCGTGGATGCACTGACGCCGATCGGCGATTTCAACGAGCGCTTCGGTGCCACCTTCTCCGATGAGGACTACGACACCATCGGTGGCCTGGTGACCGAAGCGGTGGGCCATCTGCCGGAAGTCGGTGACGAACTGGCGCTGGACCGTTTCATGTTCCGCGTAGCCCGCGCCGATGCGCGCCGGGTCCAGGCCTTCCATGTAACGGTGCTGGCACCGGACGCGCAGGACGACGCTTGAAGCACCGTGGCCTGATCCTGACGGTGTGGCTGGCACTTTGCGTGCTGGCCACGACCCTGCCACTGACCGCGTTCGCGCAGGCGGCGCCACCGGCCGTTTCGACGGCCAGTGATGCCCCTGCCCCGCGCGTCGGTGTGGTCACCATGCAGCCCGGCACCGTGTTCTTCGAGCGCTTCGGCCACGATGCCATCGTCGTGCTGGACCCGGTGAGCGGCGAGACGATCTCGTACAACTTCGGCTACTTCGATCCGTCCGAACAGGATTTCATCGGCCGCTTCGTGCGTGGCGACATGATGTATTACCTGGTGGCGCTGCCACTGCAGCAGGACCTGTCGTACTACGACGAGACCGGCCGCGGTGCCAGCGTGCAGTGGCTGGATATCACCCCTGACCAGGCACGCTCGCTGGCCGCCGACCTGGCCGAACGGGCCAAGCCGGAAAACGCGCGCTACCACTACGATTACTACACCGCCAACTGCGCGACGATGGTGCGCGACACGCTGGACAAGGCACTGGGCGGCGGGCTGCATTCACAGCTGTCGGGCCGTTCGCGTGGCAACACCTATCGCAGCGAGTCGGTACGGCTGGCGTCCCCGGCCCCGTGGATGTGGCTGGGCTTCGATATCGGCCTGGGCCCGTTTGCCGACCAGCCGCTGTCGCGCTGGCAGGAAGCCTTCGTGCCGATGCGCCTGGCCGATGCCCTGCGGCAGGCCCGCAACAGCGACGGCCGCCCGCTGGTGCAGTCCGAGCAGGAACTGCTGCCGCACCGCATCGATCCCGAACCGAAGGAATTCGCGCGCCACTGGTGGCCGTGGCTGCTGTGTGGCCTGGTGATTGCGGTGGGCGTGCTGGCGCTGCGCAGGCGTACGCGCCTGCTGGCCGGCCTGGCCTTGCCGCTATGGCTGCTGTGCACCATCGCCGGTGGCCTGCTGGTGTTCCTGTGGGGTTTCAGCACGCACTACGCTGCCTGGGCCAACCGCAACCTGCTGCTGCTGTCGCCGCTGTGCGTGCTGCTGTTGCCGGGGGCGATCAGCCTGCTGCGGCGGCGCGTGCCCGGCCGCATGTTCAGGATCGTGCTGTGGCTGGTAGCGGTGCAGGCGGTGGCTGCGCTGGTGCTGCACTGGCTGAGCCTGCAGGCGCAGTACAACGTGCAGTGGATCGTGCTGCTGCTGCCGGTCCACGCGGCGCTGGCCTGGGTGCTGGGGCGCCGTCCTCACTTGTCGGAAACGCAGCACTGACGCACGATGGCGGGCATGTCATTGCCCGCCCCACTGCCCGCCCCTGCTGCCGCCTCCGCCGCAGCCAATCCCACCTGCGTCATCAACTGCGTCCACTACGATGACGACGGCAAACGCCACGACATCAGCCTGGATGCCATCAGCGATGTCATCGCCAGCAACAATGGTTTCGTCTGGGTCGGCCTGTACGATCCGAACGAAGACGTGCTGCTGAAGCTGCAGGAAGAATTCTGCCTGCACGACCTGGCCGTCGAAGATGCGCGCAACGCGCACCAGCGCCCCAAGGTGGAGGCCTACGGCAACTCGTTGTTCGTGGTGGTGACCACCGCGCAGATGGTTGACGAGCGCATCCAGTACGGCGAGACCCACGCCTTCCTCGGCCCACGGTTCCTGGTGACCGTTCGCCATGGCGCCTCGCTCTCGTACGCACCGGTGCGCGCGCGCGTGGAGCGCGAACCACAGCTGCTGAAAATGGGCCCCTCGTACTGCCTGTACGCCGTGGCCGACTTCGTGGTCGACAATTACCTGCCCATCACCAACCGCTTCCGCGACACCCTGGAACTGCTGGAGAAGGACATCTTTGCCGACAGCTACAAGCGCAGCACGGTGGTGCGCCTGTATGAGCTCAAGCGCGAGTTGAACAAGATGCGGATGGCGGTGGCGCCACTGCAGGATGTACTGGCACAGCTGCGTCGGTACCAGGGCGAGCTGTTCCCGGACGAAGTGAAGCTGTATATCCGCGACGTGCACGACCATGCGGTACGCATCAGCGATGTCATCGACACGCTGCGCGAAATGCTGGGCACGGCCCTGAGCGTGAACCTGTCACTGGTGACGCTGGCGCAGGGTGAGACGGTGAAGCGGCTGGGTGCCTGGGCCGCGCTGCTGGCCGCACCGACGCTGATCACCAGCTGGTATGGCATGAATTTCAGCCACATGCCGGAATTGAACCAGCCGTGGGCCTATCCGCTGATGATCGTCGCTGTCGGTGGCATCTGCGTTGGCCTGTACCGGCTGTTCAAGCGGGTGAAGTGGCTGTAGGGCGTATCGACCAACGGTCGATACCCACCGAACCGGTAGGCCACCAACCGTCGATACCCACCGGACCGGTAGGCCACGACGGTCGACACCTGGCGTACCTGTCGTGGCGCATTGGGTGATCATCAAGCCACGTAGATGGTCTTGATGTTCATGAACTCATGGATGCCGTGGTCGGCCAGTTCACGGCCAAAACCTGATTCCTTGCTGCCGCCGAACGGCAACCGCGCATCGCTCTTGACGATGGCGTTGACGAAGGCCGCGCCGCATTCCATGCGCTGGGCGAAGGACTCGCCACGCACCGGGTCACGCGTCCACACGCTGCCGCCGAGGCCGAAGCGGGTGTCGTTGGCCACACGCAGCGCTTCGGCTTCATCCTTGACCCGGATGACCGCAGCGACCGGCCCGAACAGTTCTTCGTCATAGGCGGGCATGCCCGGCCCTACCTGGTCGAGCACGCTGGCCGGGTAACCCGCGTGCGAACCGGCAATCGGTTCGCCGCCGATCAGCACCCGCGCGCCTTTGGCGACGCTGGCCTGCACCTGCTTGTGCAGTTCGTCGCGCAGGTCGGCACGGGCCATCGGCGCCAGTGTGGTGCCGCGCTCGTTCGGGTCGCCGTACTGACGCTCGCCTGCGGCTTCGACGAAGCGCCGGGTGAATTCATCGGCCACCGCTTCAACCACAATGAAGCGCTTGGCGGCAATGCAGGTCTGGCCACTGTTGTCGAAGCGCGACTTCACCGCGGCGGCAACCGCCTTGTCCAGGTCGGCATCATCGAGCACCACGAAGGCGTCGCTGCCGCCCAGCTCCATCACCGACTTCTTCAACTGGCTGCCAGCGTTGGACGCGATGGAGCGCCCTGCCCGCTCGCTGCCGGTCAGGGTGACTGCCTTCACCCGTGCATCGCGCAGTACGTCGGCAGCCTGGTCGTTGTCGATGTGCAGCACGTCGAACACACCGTCCGGCAGGCCGCCATCGCGGCACACCGCCAGGATCAGGTCGGCGCACTGCGGCACGTTGCTGGCGTGCTTGAGCAGCGCCACGTTGCCGGCCATGAACGCCGGGGCCAGGAAGCGGAACACCTGCCAGATCGGGAAATTCCACGGCATCACCGCGAACACGCAGCCGATCGGTTCATAGCGCACGTAACTGCGCTGGGCCTCGGTATCGATCAGCTGCGGCTTCAGATAGTCGGCGGCATGGTCGGCATAGAACTCACAGGTGGTCGCGCACTTTTCCACTTCGGCCAGGGCCTCGGCCTTCAGCTTGCCCATCTCGCTGGTCATGGCCTGCTGCAGGTCATCGCGGCGCGCACGCAGCTGGCCGGCAATCTGCTTGAGGATCGCCCCGCGATCCTGCAGCGAGCGCTCGGCCCAGCGTGGGAACGCCTCGGCTGCGGCCTGCAGGCGCTGCTCGATGGCAGCGGCATCCATCAGCTCATGGCGGTAGGTCACCTGGCCGGTGGCCGGGTTGATGATCTCGACGGTCATGGGGGGTCTCCATCAGGTAGACCCCCATTGTGCGCCGGCCGCCGTGAGCCGGATGTTGCCGGCTCAGCCGTTGTCCTGGCGGGCCAGCTGCAGGTCGCGCTGGCGTCGCTTCTCCGCACGCGCATTGATGTACCAGCCGATCACCGCAGCAATGGATACTGCAGACACCAGCAGCGTGGCCAGCGCATTGATCTTCGGGCTGATGCCCATGCGTACCGAGGCGAACACCTTCATCGGCAGCGTGGTCGAGCCCGGCGTGGCAACGAAGCTGGCCACCACCACGTCATCCAGCGACAAGGTGAACGCCAGCAGCCAACCGGCCACCAGCGCCGGGGCGATGATCGGCAGGGTGATGCGGGTGAACACGGTCAGCCGGCTCGCGCCGAGATCCATCGCCGCTTCTTCCAGCGACAGGTCCATCTCCTGCAGGCGCGAGGACACCACCACGGTGACGAAGCACAGGGTGAAGGTGACGTGGGCGATCCAGATGGTGGCCAGGCCACGCGCCGGGAAGCCCGGTATCGCGCCCATCGAGGCCAGCAGCGCCATCAGCGAGAAACCGAGGATCACGTCCGGCATCACCAGCGGCGCGGTCACCAGCGCACCGAAGAACGGCTTGCCGCGGAAACGCTTGAAGCGGGTCATCACCATCGCCGCCAGCGTGCCGAGCACGGTGGCGGTACAGGCGGTCCAGAACGCGACCACCAGGCTGGTCCACATCGCATCCATCAGCGCGCGGTCGGCAAACAGGTCGCTGTAGGCACGGGTGGAGAACCCGGCCCAGACCATGGCCAGCCGCGAGCTGTTGAACGAATAGAACATCAACAGCAGGATCGGCAGGTACAGGAAAGCGAAGCCGAGCAGCAGCACGCCCAGGCCCAGGCCCTTGGCAGAACGCGGGCTCATGCCTGCTTCCCTTCCAGCAACCGCTGCTGGGATCGGTTGAACAGCAGGATCGGCACCAGCAGCAACAGGATCATCGCCACTGCCATCGCCGAGGCGCCCGGCCAGTTGCGGTTGTTGAAGAACTCGTTCCACAGCTGGCGACCGACCATCAGGGTTTCCGAGCCACCCAGCATTTCCGGGATCACGAATTCGCCGATCGCCGGGATCATCACCAGCATGCAGCCAGCGATGATGCCCGCCTTCGACAGCGGCAGGGTGATGCGCAGGAACGCCTGCCACGGCTTGGCGCCGAGGTCGTAGGCTGCTTCCAGCAGTCGGTGGTCATGCTTGACCAGGTTGGCGTACAGCGGCAGCACCATGAACGGCAGATAGCAGTACACGATGCCGATGTAGGCCGCGGTCGGGGTGTCGATCAGCTGCAGTTTCGGCAGGCCCATCGAGGTCATCAGCGACTGCAGGCCGGTGTACTGCAGGAACT
The DNA here is from genome assembly GCF_002966815.1 of Stenotrophomonas sp. MYb57. Classification (NCBI taxonomy): domain Bacteria; kingdom Pseudomonadati; phylum Pseudomonadota; class Gammaproteobacteria; order Lysobacterales; family Lysobacteraceae; genus Stenotrophomonas; species Stenotrophomonas sp. MYb57. The sequence goes on along the minus strand of NZ_CP023271.1, from coordinate 1,682,728 downwards.
GGTCGAGCAGGCCGTTGCGGTCCAGGATCGCTTTCCATGCGTAGACGCGGATCAGGAACGAGGTCCAGGACGGCAGCACCACCAGCATCATCGCCACGTTGCGCGCGGCCGGCGACAGGCGGGCGATGGCGTAGGCCATCGGATAGCCGATCAGCAGGGTGAGGAAGGTCGAGATCGCGGCAATCTTGATCGAGCTCAGGAACGCCTGCGCATAGATCGAATCGCGGAACAGCGCCAGGTAGTTCTCGAGGTTGAGCTTGAGCGAGAGCCCGCCATCGACGTACTGCAGCAGCCAGGTGTACGGCGGCGAGCCGACCCGGCTGTGCGAGAAACTGATCATCAGCACGATCAGGAACGGCACGGCGAAGAACAGCAGCAGCCACAGGTACGGAATGCCGATCACCGTGGCACGCAGCCCCGGCAGCCAGCGCTTCAGGCCGGCGGCGCTCATGAGGTCAGCACCACGCCGTCGTTGTCGCGCCAGTGCACCCACACCTCGTCACCCCAGGTCAGGCCATCGCTGGCCCAGCGCTGCGAGTTGGCGAAGTTGGCCAGCACCTTGGCGCCGCTGGGCAGGCGCACGTGGTAGACCGAATGGCTGCCGAAGTAGGCAATGTCCTCGATCACGCCCTGCGCCTTGTTGGTGTGCCCTTCCGGCTCGTCCTTGCCGATCATCACCTTCTCCGGGCGCAGCGCGAACGCGACCGGCTGCCCTTCGTAGCAGGTGATGCCGTGGGCGATGTAGACCGGCGCCGGGAACAGCGGCGAACGCACGGTCACGTATTCGGGCAGGTCCTCGTCGATCACCCCGTCGAACAGGTTGACCGAACCGATGAACTCGGCAACGAAGCGGTTGGCCGGCTGCTCGTAGACCTCGTCGGGCTTGCCGACCTGCTGGATCCAGCCGGCGTCCATCACCGCGATGCGGGTGGCCATGGTCATCGCCTCTTCCTGGTCGTGGGTGACCATCACGCAGGTCACGCCCGACGACTCGATGATGCTGACCAGCTCCAGTTGCATCTGCGAGCGCAGCTTCTTGTCCAGCGCGCCCATCGGTTCGTCCAGCAGCAGCAGCTTGGGCCCCTTGGCCAGCGACCGCGCCAGCGCCACGCGCTGCTGCTGGCCGCCGGACAGCTGGTGCGGCTTGCGCTTGCCAAGATGGCCCATCTGCACCAGGTCGAGCATCTCGCCCACGCGCTTGGCGATGGCCTCGCGGCCGAGTCCGTCCTGCTTCAGGCCGAAGGCGATGTTCTGCTCCACGGTCATGTGCGGGAACAGCGCATAGGACTGGAACATCATGTTGACCGGCCGCTGGTACGGCGGCAGCGCATCCATCCGCTGGCCATCGACGGTGATGCTGCCCTTGGTGGGTGTCTCGAAGCCGCCCAGGCAGCGCAGCAGGGTCGACTTGCCACTGCCGGAGCCACCGAGCAGCGCGAATATCTCGCCCTTGCGGACGTCCAGGTTGACGTCGTCGACGGCGACGAAGCCATCGAATTCCTTGCGCAGATCACGAATGGAGAGATAGCCGGGCACACCGGTCGCTTCGACGACGGCGGCTTCCGGCTGGGCTTCAACGGGCATGGGGGCTCCGGGAGCGGGCGGTGGACAGCGGCCGCCATTCTACCGGCCGGGGGCCGATGGGGATATGACGACGGCGGGCGGGAAGGCGCCGCTGGCCGTCCTGGAGTACCGGACCGGTGTCGGGTTTGGCCCGCAAATGGCGCACTCCAGGCGCAACACGCGCCCCCCTGCGTGGCCGTTGCCTGGTGTTTCCGCCTTGGCCTGCGGGTGCCGCGCCGAATCTGCAACGTTTTTCAGAACCGGGAGCCTTGATCGCCCGCCACTACCCCGTCGCAATCCCCAGGATCGAGGCCGACCATGGACGAACACGCGTGACATCCGCAGACACTTCTGTCTTCGCCCCACCCGCCCCCCAGCCCTCGTCAGCTGATCGGCTGGAGGTGGCCATCATCGGCGCCGGCCAGGCCGGGCTGTCACTCAGCGCGGTCCTGCAGGAGGCCGGCGTCGCGCATCGCGTACTGGAGGCGGAAACCGTGGGCGCCAGCTGGCGGCGGCGCTGGGATTCCTTCCAGACCAACACCGCCAACGCGACGATTGCCCTGCATGGCCACGCCTATGCGGGCGACGACCCGGAGGGCTTCATGGCCGCACCGGAAGTGATCCAGCGGCTCCGCGACTACGCCAGCGAAAGGTCACTGCCGATCCAAGAAGGCTGCGCGGTCCTGCGTGTCACGCCCAAGGCGGGCGGCTACGCCATCGAATCCAGCCGCGGACCGATCCAGGCCGCTGCGGTGGTGGTGGCCACCGGTGAATACGGCCGTCCCCGGATGCCCCGCGTTCCCTTTGCGCCCGGGCCGGCGCTGGCGGTACTGCACTCCAGCAACTACCGCAATTGCCGGCAGCTTCCCGACGGCGCGGTGCTGGTCATCGGCGGCGGCCAGTCCGGCGCGCAGATCGCCCAGGACCTCCGCGCCAGCGGCCGCACCGTGTATTGGTCGCTGGCCGAGCGCCATTCGCATACGCGCCGGCTGCGCGGCAAGGATTCGATGACCTGGTGGGACATGGCCGGACGCATCCACCAGCATGTGAGTGAATCGGCCGGGGTGCTCGCTGGGGAGCCGGACGCGCTGCGCAAGGCCCGGACCGCAGAGTTCCCGCTGATTTCCGGCAAGGGACGCGCAGGCCTGGGCAGCTCGATCAGCCTGCTGTCGATGCATCGCGAGGGCATCACACTGCTGGGCCGCCTGCAGGGCTTCGACGCGGACATCGCCCGCTTCGCCGATGTCCGCCCACAGCTGCGCACGGCGGTCGAGGCGACTCGGGCCGAGTACGCCTATCTCGATTCACTGGCAAGCGGGTACTACGACACGCGGCCCGAACCGCGCACTGATGATGCCCGCTACATTCCCGAAGAGGTCTACCTGCACTGGGAGCCGGACGCCTCGCCGCGCGAACTGGATCTGAACGCTGCCGGCATACGCTCGGTTGTCCTCGCCACGGGCTTCGTCGCCGAATGGCCGTGGCTGCATGTGGACGGCGTGCTGGACGAACACGGCTACCCGCTCGGCGAGTTCGGTGTCTCCCCGCAGCCTGGTCTGTTCTTCATCGGCATGCACAACCTGCAGCGGATGAGCTCATCATTCCTGTGCAACGGCGGTCGCGATGCGCGCGACCTGTTGCCTGCCATCCTGTGGCACCTTGGCCGGGCCGGTGGTGCAGCTTCCGGGAAGGGCTGAGGCCATCCGCCGGGCATGGCCCGGCGCTACCACTTTCTTCCAGCGGGCAGGACCGCTTACCTGCCGGTCTTCACCTCGGTCCACAGCCGGGTGTAGAGCTTGTCGGTCTCCGGCGTGTTGATCGAATAGGTGAACATCTTCGCGGCCACGTCGGCCGGCGGATAGATGGTCGGGTCGGTGCGGATCGCCTCGTCCACCAGCGGGGTCGCGGTCGGCACCGGGTTGCCGTAGTGGATGAAGTTGGTGTTGGCCGCGGCCACCTTCGGTTCCAGCAGATAGTTGATGAACGCGTAGGCCGCTTCCGGATGCTTGGCATCCTTCGGGATGGCCAGCATGTCGAACCACTGCGGCGCGCCTTCCTTCGGGATCGAATAGGCCACGTGCACGCCATTGCTGGCCTCGGCCGCACGGTCGCGGGCCTGGATGATGTCACCCGACCAGCCCACCACCAGGCAGGTGCCGCCGTTGGCCAGCGAGCCCACGTACTGCGAGGAGTGGAAGTTCTGCACGTACGGGCGGATCGACTTCAGCAGGTCCGCCGCCTTCTGCAGGTCGGCCGGATCGCCGCTGTGCGGGTCCAGGCCCAGGTAGTGCAGCGCGATCGGAATCATGTCCGCCGGCGTGTCCAGGATGGTCACGCCGCAGTCCTTCATCTTGCTGATGTTTTCCGGCTTGAACACCAGGTCCCAGCTGTTGGCGATGTCGGCGCTGCCACCGAAACGCTCCTTCAGCATGTCCACGTTGTAGCCGATGCCGGTGGTGCCGATCATGTACGGCACACCGTACTGGTTGCCCGGATCCTGGGTGGCGATGCGCTTCATCACCGCCGGGTCGAGATTGGCCAGGTTCGGGATCTTCGACTTGTCCAGCGGCAGGAACACGCCGGCCTGGATCTGCCGGCCGAAGAAGTTCAGCGTCGGCACCACCACGTCGTAGCCGCTGTTGCCGGCCAGCAGCTTGGTCTCGACCATCTCGTCACTGTCGAACACATCGTAGGTGACCTTGATCCCGCTCTGCTTCTCGAAGTTGGAGATGGTGTCTTCGGCGATGTAGTCGCTGTAGTTGTAGACGTTCAGGACCTGGCTGTCCTGTCCGCCGCCGTTGCCGCCGCCACAGGCGGAAAGCATGGCGGAGGCCAGGCCGAGCGTGAGGATACGCAGCTTCATCGGGTGCTCCAGAATGCGGAAAGGGGGGCCGGCCGGGCCGGCGACGGGTGCCAGCCTACCCCCCGGCGAGGGATTTTTCTATTCGCGGCCTTCACACGTTCAGCAGCAGGAACTCGCGCTCCCACGAACTGATCACGCGGAAGAAGGTCTCGTATTCCTTGCGCTTGACCGAGGTGTAGGCGCGGCAGAAGCGCTCGCCGAGCAGCGCCTGCAGCTCGCTGCACTGCTCCAGCCCGTCCAGCGCTTCACCCAGCGAACGCGGCAGGTCGTAGCCCAGTTCCTTGGCGCTGCCGGTCACCGGCGCATCCGGCGCCAGGCGCTCACGGATGCCGAGCAGCCCGCAGGCCAGGGTCGCGGCCATCGCCAGGTAAGGGTTGGCGTCGGAGCCGGCAAAGCGGCTTTCCACCCGCATGTTCTCCGGCGTATCCAGCGGCACCCGCAGGCCGCAGGTGCGGTTGTCGAAGCCCCAGTGCACGTTGCTAGGCGAGACCTCACCGAACACCAGGCGCCGGTAGGAATTCACGTTCGGCGCAAAGAACGCCATGGCCATCGGCACATATTTCTGCAGGCCGGCCAGGTAATGGGCGAACAGCGGACTGAAATCCTCACCACCGTGCTCGCCGGTGAACACGTTCTGGCCATCGCTGATGCGCAGCAGGCTCTGGTGGATGTGCATCGCACTGCCCGGTTCGTTCTCCATCGGCTTGGCCAGGAAGGTGGCATACACCCCATGGCGCATCGCCGATTCGCGCATGGTGCGCTTGAACAGGAACACCTGGTCGGCCAGATCCATCGCATTGGCGTGGGTGAAGTTGACCTCCAGCTGCGCCGCGCCGGATTCGTGGATCAGCGTATCCACGTCCAGCTTCATCGCATCGCAGTAGTCGTACATCAGGTCGAGGATCGGATCGAACTCATTGACCGCGTCGATCGAGTACGACTGCCGCGCCGTTTCCGGGCGGCCGGAGCGACCCGCCGGTGGCAGCAGCGGAAAATCCGGATCGGTGTTCTTCTGCACCAGGAAGAATTCCAGCTCGGGCGCGACCACCGGCCGCAGGCCGAGCTCGGTATAGGCATCCAGCACCCGGCGCAGCACGTTGCGCGGGGCCAGTTCGTGTGGCTCGCCGTTCTTGGTGTAGCAGTCATGGATGACCTGCGCGGTCGGGTCGGTCGCCCACGGCACCATGCGCACGGTGTCCGGGTCGGGGCGCAGGATCATGTCCGAGTCCGACGGCGAGGTCAGGTCGTAGTAATCGTCCGGAAATTCGCCGGTGACGGTGGTCGCGAAGATGCCTTCGGGCAGGCGCGTGCCGTAATCGTGCGAAAACTTGTCGGCCGGGATGATCTTGCCGCGCGCATTGCCGGTGATGTCCGGAACCAGGCATTCGACCTCGGTGATGCGCCGCTCCTTCAGCCAGCGCAGCAGGCTGCTTTCCTGCGGGGGCGGGGGCGTGGCCGTCTTGCGCGGGCGCGTTCGGGAACTCATGGGGATTCCAGTCGATTCTGTTGGTGCTGCCGGCAAGCTTGGCCGAACGCACGGAAAATAGCGTGATAGAACGGCGTCTGCATGACACACCACTCCGGGTGCCACTGTACGCCGAGCACGAATCGATGGCGCGGGCTGCGTGCTGCTTCAACCAGGCCATCATCGGCCCAGGCCTCGATCTGCAGGCCGTCGGCCACCTGCGCGATGCCCTGCCCGTGCACGGAATTGACCTGCACCCGATCGGCGGCACACCACTGCGCCAGCCACCCCCCATCGGCCAGGGTGATCGCGTGGGCCGGCCCATACTGCACCTCCACCGGCGCCTGTGGATCTTCGCGATGGTCTGCCAGGCCAGGCACCGCATGCACCTGCGGATGCAGCGTGCCACCGAGCGCCACATTCAATTCCTGGAATCCGCGGCAGATCGCCAGCACGGGTAGATCCATCGCCAGCGCCTCGCGCAGCAGCGCGAACGCAGTGGCGTCGCGCGCCGGGTCATGCCGGTTGCCGTTCCAGGTGCGCCCCCCTTCGTAATGCTGCGGCTCGATGTTGCTGACCGCGCCGGTCAGCAGCAGGCCATCCAGGCCCTGCAGCCAATCGCGCGCCGGCAGCGGCGGCTGCACACTCGGCAGCACCAGCGGTGTTGCCTGCGCAGCGTCAACCAACGCACGCACATATTTTTCCCCGGCCACCGCGAAACGATGATGGCCGAGCACGGTGCTGTCGGTGGGCAGGCCCACCCAGGGCAGGCGGCGCATGGGGAAACTCCTTGGCGTGGCATCAAGGTACGCGCCCGGCATCGGCATCGGCAAGCCGCTGCCCTCACACCACGGGCGCCCGGCTTGGGCCAAACTATCGGCGTGAAGCCCGACCGTCCTCCTCCGCTCCGACGCCCTTTCCCGCTTCTGCGAGGCCGCCGGTGAGCGCCGCCTTCCCGCCCAGCTGGTACGCCAGCAGCCTGCCCGAACCGCCCGCATTGCCGCCGTTGCGCGGTGAACTGCATGCCGATGTGGCGATACTGGGCGCCGGCTATACCGGCCTCACCGCAGCACTGGAACTGGCCCTGCGCGGCCAGCGGGTGGTGGTGCTGGAAGCGCAGCGGATCGGCTGGGGAGCCTCGGGCCGCAATGGTGGCCAGGCGCTGGTTGGCTACGGCTGCGAAGTGGACGAGCTGGAACGCCAGCTCGGCCACGAGGATGCGCGCCGCCTGTTCGACTGGTCGCGCGAGGCGGTACAGGCGATGCGCGCGCGCATCGACCAGCATGGCATCGAGTGCCATTGGGTGGAGGGCCACGCCAGCGTTGCCATCCGCGCACGCCACGAGCGCGACCTGCGCGCCAACTGCGAACACCTGCAGCGACATTACGATTACCCGATGCAGTGGTGGGAGCGCGATACCCTGCGTGGGCAACTGGACAGTCCGCGCTACCGCGCGGCGATGTTCGACCCGCTCAGCGCCCACCTGCATCCGCTGGCCTACGCCCGCGGGCTGGCCGATGCCGCGCGCGCAGCCGGGGTGGTCATCCACGAACAATCGCCGGTGACGCGCATTCAACGCGGCGCACATGCGGTGCTGCATACCGACCACGGCAGCGTGCGCGCTCCGCAGCTGGTGGTGGCCGGCAACGCCCTGCTGCAGGGGCTGGTGCCTGAGCTCGAGCGGCGCATCATGCCGGTCGGTACGTATATCGGCGCCAGCGCACCGCTGGGGGCCGAGCGCGCCCGTGCCCTGATCGGCAACAACATGGCGGTCTCCGATACGGCCTGGGCGCTGGACTATTTCCGGCTCAGCCATGACCACCGCCTGCTGTTCGGTGGCCGCGCCAGCTATTCCGCGCTGCCGCCGCCGGGCCTGCACCGGGTGATGCAGCGGCGCATGCACGAGGTGTTCCCGCAACTGGCCGACATCCCGCTGCAGCAGGTCTGGGGCGGTTATGTGGACATCACCCGCAACCGTGCCCCGCACTGGGGCCGGCTGGATGGGAATGTGTACTTCGCGCAGGGCTTCTCCGGCCACGGCGTGGCAGCGGCCGGGCTGGCCGGTGAAGTGATCGCCGAAGCCATCGTTGGCCAGAGCGAGCGGCTGGACGTGTTCCAGCGCCTGCGCCATGCCCCCTTCCCCGGCGGACGCCTGCTGCGCATGCCGCTGCTGGTGGCGGCCATGTCCTGGTACAAGCTGCGGGATGCGTTGTGGTGAGCTGATCAGGAAGCGAGCTGAATCTACCGCCCGCCGAAAACTGTGAAACTCGTCGCCGCCGGTATTCCTGTGATGACTTTCTCACTTGCCGGGCCGAGCGCTGAGGCGATTGCATAATCGAACGCGTGTCGATACCGTCGCTAAGAACCGGGTCCCGCGGCGAATGGATGCTGACAGGGAACGTACTGTGAAGGGGTAGTGCGATTGAACTGGTGGAATGAAGGCCTGCAGCTGAAGTTGCGCATCCATCCGGCAGGACTTGCCTTGGCTGTGCTGTACGCGATTGCCTGCTGGGCCACACGGCAGCTCTCGCTTGATCAGTTCTATCTTCCCGCCGGCGTACGCGTTGCTGCGGTACTGCTCTGCCCACCTCGGCTTTGGCCTTATCTCCTGCTGGGCGAGTATGCCTACTTCGCGCAGATGCGCGTGCCGATGATCGATCGGTACGGATTGACGTGGGTCATTCTTGGCTCGGCATTCCAGATGCCGGTCGTCATGACGATCGTCCATCTTCACCGCAACGTGATCTCGGCAGTAAAGAATGCCTGGCTCATATCGGTTGCCGCATTCGCCGCAATATCCGTCACGCTGATCAACCTGCTTCTTGCAAATTTCCTCTGGCCGACACCACCCGATTTCCCCCTATTGACCGGCATCGTCCGCCTGGTGGTGGGTGACTTCATCGGTATCCTGACGTTCGCGCCACTTGTGCTGCTCTGGTCTCGAGGGAAGGCCGAAGTACAGGTGCGGAAGCGTGACGTCGCGCAGATGGCGGGGGCCCTCGCACTGATGGTCGTGCTCGGCCTGTCAGCTGCGGATGTGCCAGCTGATGCAGTGACGACGAAAGTGTCTCTGCAACTTCTCATGGCACTTCCTGCGGTCCTTCTGACATGCGTGTATGGATGGCGGGGCGCCGCCATCGGCGTGCCGACCCTGAACATGATCATCGGTCTGACCACACCCGCCACTCACCCGGAGTCGTTCGACCCTGCGTCATTCGCTACCCAGCAGATCATGGCCGTCACCGGCGCAGCGCTGCTCATACTTGGCTCCCGGATCACCCACTACTATCGGCGTTATCGACTCAGGGAGATCGGGGAGAGAAATGCCATAAGACTCGCGCGGAGCTCACATGTCGCCAGTGAGCTTGACCTTCGCGAACGTGCGTTGCATCTAAGGAGGCTGGGTGATGGCATTGATCACGCGCTTGACGAGGTGATCAACTGGCTTTCCGCTCAGGGCCATCTTTCGATTGCGGAGAGTCTTGTGCATGTGGCGTCGATCCATTCGCGCCAGCTGCGCGAGCAGACAAGCATGATCTATCCGACGGCTCTGGAGCACCTCGGGCTCTATGTTGCATTGAGGGCAGGAGGCGTCCGCGAAGCGTGGGAGAAGACGGCCCGTGTCGCCAATCCGGCGCTGCTTGGCGACCCCTGCCAACTCAGCGTCGGCCTGCAACTAGCCGCCTACCGCACGGTGATCGACGCGGTGTCATTGCTGATCCAGGGTGAAGCAGGGCAGATCCACGTGCGGGCACGCTGCGGACGTATCGGTTCGCATCGTGGAATCCTGATGACGGTTTCCTTGCTGGATCAACAGCGACACCTCTCCGACGCAACTGTCGCCGCAGCCATGGAACGTTTGGCCGGGAGAACGCTGGCCTACGGGGGCGCACTGAAATGCACCCGGAATCGCATCATGCTGGCAATGAAGGAAACGGGCACGGCCGCCCCTCTGGAAGTTTTCACGTCAAATGGAAGAAACAGCATTTCGGGATTCGAAGCGGATGCCTCACGCGCGAAGGCGTGATTGACAGGCCCCGCCGGCTTCTGATTCCGGAGCATGCATGTACCGCCATCGGTTTTGAGGCTAAAACGTGCAAGCGGCTTCAGCCGCCTGCACGTCCAGCATCTTGAAGCCGAGTACTACGGTGCTTCAATGGACCAGATGTCGCCATCGCTGCTCGCGTACCGCACCAGCACCACATCCTGCGCACGATATACCTCGAAACGCCGTGCCGCACCCGGAACAGTGAGTCGCTGACCGGGAAGCGAAACACGCGCCGCAGACTTGCCTGCGGGCAATGCGAAGTAGGCATCACCGGCGTTGCCGATGATCACCTTTACCTGCCCGGCCAGATCGTTGACCTGCAGATAGACCACGCCATCGCGCTGGAAAGCGTACACCTGCAACGCGGGATCGGCGCTGATGTCTGCAGCGGCGGGATGGGTCTCACCAAGGCCCTCCGTCGAAACTGCGGCACTTGCCAAGGGTTTTCCGTGGTAGTCACCGCCTCCTCTATCACTCGCGAATGCTGGAGCTGCGACAAACACTGCTGCACTGGTTACCACACCAACAATCATGGATCGCACAATGACCTCCTGGTCGGGGTGAGAGCAAACAACTTCGCAGCGATAGTAACGTCTTCCAGCCCCAACACAGTGAGGGCTGAATAATCCGGACGATTTAGTCCCATATGTGCACCCGACGCCCGCCGGCCCTATTTCCTTGGCGGGAAAACATGGTGCCGATTGCGTCTGCACTCATCCATGGATAGTGTTCATTACCGGGTCGGCGGTAGCTTAGCGATGGCAAGGGAGGCTTTTCTGGACCGTTTGAAGAATGCCTTCGAGGTGAGCTTCCGCATTCGACCGGTCGGACTTGCGCTGGCCGCCGTCTACGCTGCCAGCTGCCTCGTCTCGCGCCAGTTCTCGCTGGACCAGTTCTTCCTGCCAGCAGGTATCCGGGCGGCTGCGCTGCTGATCGTCCCGATGCGCCTGTGGCCCTATCTGTTGCTCGGCGAGTACATCTACTTCGCCAAGCTGCGCCTTCCCATGATCGATACCTACGGCTTGGACTGGGTCATCCTGGCATCGACCCTGCTGATGCCGATGGCGATGCTGGTGATCTATCTGCATCGGATGAGAACACCATCCGAGGCCGCCACCGGCCTCTGGCTGCTGTCGTTGTCGTTCTGCACAGCGCTGTTCGTCCCGGGTCTTAATCTGGGCATTTCGTATGCCCTCTGGACGAATCCGCCGCCCAGCAACCTGCTGGACGCGGTCGATCGGGCAATCTTTGGCCACTTTGCCACCATCATCACCCTGGTCCCGCTGGCCTTCCTGTGGGGCCTGCGGCACGCAGATCCCAGCTGGCGCACCCGCCTTGTCGCGCCCACCGCTGTGGCGATCCTGTTGATGCTGATACTGGGCTTGGGTATGCAGCTGACAGGCAGCAGCGCCCATGTCGCCCGCACACACCTTGTACTGATAGCGGCCCTGCCCGCCATCGCCCTGACCTTCATGCATGGTTGGCGTGGTGCAGCCATTGCAATTCCGCTGTTGAACCTGCCGCTTCATGCCGCGACGCCCAGCACTGGCCTCCCCTCCTCCTTCGACCTGGGCACGTTCGCTACCCAACAGAACATGGCGGTGATGAGTGTCGCTCTGCTCGCGCTGGGATCCAGCATCAGCTATCACCATCAACGCGCCCGGTCCCGAGGCTTGGCAGAGGAAACCACGTTGCGCCTGACACGCAGCTCCCACCAGACCAGCGAGCGTGAGCTACGCGAGCGGGCCATCCGTCTCAAGCATCTGAGTGAGGGCATGGACAGTTCGCTCAGCGAGATGGTCAGCTGGCTGAAGTCCCAGGGTCACCACGCGGTTGCAAACAGCCTGCACCATGCATCGTCCGTGCATTCACGACTGTTCCGGGAACAAGCCAGCCTGGTCTACCCCACTGGACTGGAACAGGTCGGGCTGTATGTCGCGTTGCAAGGCGGTGGCGCGTACGGGATCTGGAGCAATACCCACCGGGTCAATCGACCCAGGTTGACCGGAAACCCGTTCATCCTGAATGTGGACCTGCAATTGGTGATCTACCGCACCCTGATCGAGGCGGTCTCGCTGCTGCTGGAACTGGAGGCGGGCCAGATCTGTGTACGGACCCGGTGTGGCACGGCCGGTAGCCGCCGTGGCATCGTCGCGGTCGTCGCACTGCTGGACCGTGGCTGTGCGCTGTCCACTGACACGACCCACCAGGCCGTCGAGCGCCTGAGCGGACGGATTCAGGCCTACGGTGGCGCGGTACATTGCCGCAGCAATCGGCTCCGCCTTGCGGTATACGACTCGATTTCCAGTGTGCAGCCGCAGATTCCAACGTCGGCCTGACACACCCGCTGCGTGCCGGTTATCCTGCGCGGCTAAAGTTGCACCTGAAACCGCCGCTATCGGTGCCGAGCCCTCCCACGTGAGCCACCGCATCATGCCCGTCCTGCCGCAGGCCGCTGTCGATGGCGACCTGGCCGATCCGCTGCCGCAGCGCATCCTGCTGGTGGAAAATTCCCGTGCCTTCACCGGCATGCTGCGCGAAGCCATCGAACAGCGCCTGGAGCTGCCGGTGGTGGTGGCCAGCTCGCTGGCCGAAGCCGATCGCCTGCTCAGTGAAGAAGGCGGCTGGTTCCTGGTGCTGACCGGGCTGGTGCTGGCCGATGGCGACCGCGACGCGGTGGTCGAGTTCTTCCTCAAGCGCAACCTGCCGACCGTGGTGGTCAGCGGTGTGTACGACGAGGACCTGCGCAAGCGCGTGCTGCAGCAGCAGATCATCGATTACGTGCTGAAGAACACTCCGGGCAGCATCGACTATCTGGTCTGGCTGGTGCAGCGCCTGGAACGCAACCGGCGCATCGCCGCGCTGGTGGTGGACGACTCGCCGTCCGCACGCGGCTATGCCGCCGCCCTGCTGCGCATGTACGGTCATGAGGTGTACGAGGCGGCCGATGGCAGCGAAGGCCTGGCAGCGATCGAGGCGCACCCGGCGATCCGCCTGGCCGTGGTCGACCAGGAAATGCCGGGCATGCAGGGCGTGGAGTTCACCCGCCGCCTGCGTACCCTGCGCTCGCGCGACAAGGTGGCGGTGATCGGCATTTCCGGCAATACCGACGCGTCGCTGATTCCGCGCTTCCTGAAGAACGGCGCCAATGACTTCCTGCGCAAACCCTTCTCGCGTGAAGAGTTCTTCTGCCGTGTCTCGCAGAATGTGGACCAGCTGGAACTGATCGGCACGCTGCAGGACCTCGCCACCCGCGATTTCCTCACCGGCCTGCCCAACCGCCGCTGCTTCCTGGAACAGAGCCAGCGCCAGCTGCCGCAACTGCAGCTGCATGGCCAGTGCGTGGCGGTGGCGATGATCGACATCGACCATTTCAAGCACATCAACGACACCCACGGCCACGAAGCGGGTGACGATGCGCTGCGTGCGGTAGCCCGTGCTGTCGGCGACCACGCGCGAAGCCAGGACCTGATCGCGCGCTTCGGCGGCGAGGAGTTCTGCCTGCTGGTGCCGGACATGGAACAGGACGAAGCCCTGCTCTATTTCGAGGAGCTGCGCCAGCGCATCGCCGCGCTGGAAGTGGACATCGGCAGTGCCACGCTGCGCATGACGGTCAGCATCGGCCTGTGCTGCCTGCGGCCGCAGCGTGATGCGCTGCACCGGCTGATTTCCGAGGCCGATCGCCAGCTGTACCTGGCCAAGGCCGGAGGCCGCAACCGGGTCAGCTGCACCACGGTGGCCAGCCCGCTGCGCCCGCGCGAGGCTGCGCTGTCCTGACTGGCATGCCTTGATCCAGATCAACGCCCCCCGTGGGCGGCGCCTCTACAGTCGGCCCCGACATCAGCATGAAGGGGAGCCGGGGATGGCACTACTGGTCTGGCAGGACGATCTGAACATCGGCATCGATGTGATCGATCAGCAACACCGCCGCATCATCGAAATGCTCAACCACCTGCACGTGGCGCAGACCAGCCTGCAGCGGGCAGCGGTGGGCGAAGTGATCGACGAGGTGGTGGACTACACCATGTCGCACTTCGCATTCGAAGAAGAGCTGATGGAGGAGGCAGGCTACCCGTTCTGTGCCGCGCACAAGCGTGTGCATGAGGTCTTCATCAAACGGGTATCGGAATACCGCATGCGCTTCCAGGCCGGTGAGGACATCAGTGACGAGTTGCGCACCATGCTCTCGCGCTGGCTGTTCAACCACATCCGCGGCGACGACCAGGCCTATGCCGAACAGGTCAAGCAGCACCTGAACCAGTTTGCCCGCGAGCACCAGAGCGGCGGCTGGCTGGGCCGCACGCTCAAGCGCTTCTTCGGCTGATCAGCGCTGGCGGCGCTGCAGGGCGAGCAGCGCGCACAGAGTGATCACTGCGGTCAGGCACAGGTAGTAGCCGACCGCGACCAGCCCATAACGCTCGGCCAGCCAGGTCGCCAGGTACGGCGCCGGGGCTGCGCCCAGAATGCCGGCCAGGTTGAACGACAGCGAGGCACCGGTGTAGCGCACTTCCACCGGATAGATTTCGGCCAGGAACGTGCCGCACGGGCCGTAGGTCAGCCCCATCAGGAACAGGCCCAGGCACAGGAACGTCAGTACCAGCCACGGGCTGCCGGCCTGGAACAACGGCGCGAACAGCACACCGAAGCCGATGATCAGCAGGCTGGCGATGGCCATCGTGCGGCGCGTTCCCCAGCGATCACCGTAGCGCGCCGACAGCGGGATGCCGGCGGCGAAGAACAGCATCGCCACCATCTGCATCAGCAGGAACTGCTCGCGGCTGTAGCCGAGCACGGCGGTGCCATGGCCGAGGCTGAACACCGTCATCAGGTAGAACAGCACGAAGGTGGCGAATGCACCCAGCGTGCCCAGCAGCATCGGCAGCGGATGGTCGCGCAGCACCGTCCACATCGGCAGGCGCACCGGCGCCTTGCGCTCCAGCGCGCGCTTGAAATCCGGTGTCTCGTGGATGTTCAGCCGCACCCACAGGCCAAGGCCGACCAGCAGCGCGCTGGCAACGAACGGAATGCGCCAGCCCCATTGCAGGAAATCGTCCTGGCCCAGAAAGCGACCGAGCAGCAGAAAGATGCCGGCTGACAGCAGGAAGCCGATCGGTGCACCCAGCTGCGGGAACATGCCGTACCAGGCGCGCTTGCCCGGCGGCGCATTCTCGGTGGCCAGCAGCACCGCCCCACCCCATTCGCCGCCCAGGCCCAGGCCTTGGCCGAAGCGGCACAGCGCCAGCAGTGCCGGCGCCCACAGGCCGATCTGCGCATGGGTGGGCAGCAGGCCGATGGCGACCGTGGACAGGCCCATGGTCAGCAGCGCGGCCACCAGGGTGGCCTTGCGGCCGATACGGTCCCCGAAGTGACCAAACACCGCCGAGCCCACCGGGCGTGCGATGAACGCCACCGCGAAGGTGGCCAGGGACTGCAGCAAGGCGGCCTGGTCGCTGCTTTCCGGGAAGAACAGGTGCGGGAACACCAGCACCGCGGCGGTGGCGTAGATGTAGAAGTCGAAGAACTCGATGGTGGTGCCGATCAGGCTGGCCAGCAGGACACGGCGGGGAGAATTCACGGGTGGCGCGGCAGCGGTGATCGTCGACATCGGCAAGGCGGGTAACGGCGGATCGACCGATTCTGCCACGCTTGGCCGCCCCGCCGGGGCAATGGTTTCAGGCGACACCGACGCCAACGAATTCTTTCCCGGGGGCCGCTACGCTGCACCACCGGTCCCTGCATGGATGCTTCACCGATGGGTTCTGCCGCCCCGCAGTCGTGCTCCGATTCCCCGCTGCTGCCTCGCCTGGCTGCATGGCTGGTGGTGCTGCTGGTGCATCTGCTGATGCTGTGGTGGCTGTTGCATGCGGGGCGCATCGCCTTGATCGCACACGACAATTCGCGGATCAGCCTGCGTTGGCTGCCGCCGGAAGCGCCGCCGATGAGCCGTCTGGTTGTCGATGCATCACGGCCGGCGGCTGCGCCGCACCAGGTTCCGCACGCCCCCGCGCTTCCTACTGCGCAGGCCAAGCAGCGCTCAGCGCATGTCGATCGGCAACGCAGCGCGGCTGCGCGCAACCAACCACTGAATCTGAGGCTGCCGGCTGGCAGCATCGATGGTGGCGATGGCATCACTGCCGAGGGTGTGGCCGCAAAGCTGATCGGCCGCCGTGAGGTGCATGCGGCGTTCGCGCCCCGTCGCCCACCTTTCCGGATCCACCGGCAAATGACGCCCGAGCAGATCCTGCAGGGTGTTGCCCAGATGCTCGGCACCTGGCCACCGGGCTACATGGTTGACCCGTGCACGCTGGGCCAGCAGGACATGCACTACTTCCAGAACGCAGTGGAGGAAGTGGACCGGCAGTTGCTGCGCGAGGCGGTGCTGCAGGTCAGTGCAAGCTGCCGGTAGCGCGGTCTACAGCTGGATCCAGGTGGCCTTGATCTCGCTGTACTTGTCGAAGGCGTGCAGCGACTTGTCGCGACCGTTGCCGGACTGCTTGTAGCCACCGAACGGTGCCGTCATGTCACCGCCGTCCCAGCCGTTCACCCACACGCTGCCCGCGCGCAGTTGGCGGGCTACGCGATGGGCGCGTCCAAGATCCCGCGTCCACAGGCCGGCGGCCAGTCCATAGCGACTGTCGTTGGCCAAGCGCACAGCCTCGGCTTCGTCATCGAAGCCGAGCACGGCCAGCACCGGACCGAACACTTCCTCGCGGGCCAATGCCTGTTCCGGGCGTACCTGGTCGAACACCGTCGGCTGCACATAGCAACCACCCGCCTCCACCTCGGCACGCTGGCCGCCCAGCAGCAGGCGCGCGCCATCGGCTTCGGCCCGGGCGATGTCGGCCAGTACCTTGTCGACGTGCGCGGCATCGACCAGCGCGCCCATCGGTGCATCGGCCTCCAGTGGATGGCGGGGCTGCATGCGTTGGCCGTAGGCGATCACCTGGTGCACGAAGTCATCGCGGATCGAACGCTGCACCAGCAACCGCGAACCGGCGGTGCAGACTTCGCCCTGGTTGAAGAAGATGCCCTGCGCCACGCCCTTGGCGGCCGCATCCAGGTCCGGCGCATCGGCGAACACCACGTGCGGGCTCTTGCCACCGCATTCCAGCCAGACCCGCTTGAGGTTGGAGCGCCCCGCGTATTCGAGCAGCCTGGCGCCGGTAGCGGTGGAGCCGGTGAAGGCCAGCACATCCACGTCCATGTGCAGGGCCAGCGGCTCGCCCACGCGTGAGCCGTGACCGGGCAGCACGTTGAGCACGCCGTCCGGCAATCCCGCTTCGGCCGCCAGTGCGGCCAGCCGCAACGCACTCAGTGGCGAGCGCTCGGAGGGTTTCAGCACTACTGAATTTCCCATCGCCAATGCCGGCGCGATCTTCCAGCACGCCATCAGCAGCGGAAAATTCCACGGCACGATGGCCGCCACCACGCCTGCGGCCTCGCGCGTGACCAGGCCCAGCTCGTGCGGACCGGTGGGGGCGATTTCACCGTACAGCTTGTCCACCGCTTCAGCGGTCCAGGTCAGGCAGCGCACCACGCCGGGAAGATCGATGCGACGCGCATCGCGGATCGGCTTGCCCATGTCCAGCGTTTCCAGCAGGGCCAGCTCATCGGCGTGCGTCTCCACCAGCGCGGCCAGCGCCAGCAGCACGCGCTTGCGATGGGCGGGGCTGGCCTGCGACCAGTGGCCTGCCTCGAACGTGCGGCGCGCCGAGGCCACCGCACGCTCGACGTCCTGCGCATCACAGTCGGCCACCGCACCCAGTACGCGCCCGTTGATCGGGCTGATGCAATCAAAGCGCGCGCCGCTGGCGGCATCCACGTAGCGGCCATCGATGAACGCTTGCGCAGGAATCGCCACGCGGCTGCGCAGGGCCTGCCAGTGGCTGCGGTCGGGGAAGTCGGCCATGGGTCGCTCCAGCAATCAACGATCCTCGTTTATACCGGCGCGGCCGCGACCCCACCGTGATCGACCGCGCTGCGCGCTCGCCGGGCATGGCCCGGCGCTGCCACAAGGTCGAGGCCCGAACGGTAGCGCCGGGCCATGCCTGCCGACAGAACCGTGACGCGGCTGCGCTAGAGTCGCAACCATCGGACCCGACGGAGCCGGCATGAAAACCCCTGCAAGCGACCTGCACGACCTGGCCACCCAGCGCCCCGATTCACTGGACGCGTACTGGATGCCGTTCACTGCCAACCGCCAGTACAAGGGCGCGCCGCGCATGCTGGTACGTGCCGAGGGCATGCACTACGAGGACGTGGATGGGCGCGCCATCCTCGATGGCACCGCTGGCCTGTGGTGCTGCAATGCAGGGCACGCCCGCCGACGCATCGTCGACGCGATCGCCGAGCAGGCCGCCACCCTCGATTACTCGCCGGCCTTCCAGATGGGTTCGCCGCCGGCCTTCGCCCTCGCGCAGCGGCTGGCGGCACTGGCCCCGGCCGGGTTGAACCACGTGTTCTTCACCAGCTCGGGTTCGGAGGCAGTGGATTCAGCGATGAAGATCGTGCTGGCCCACCACCGCCTGCGCGGCGAGGGACAGCGCACGCGCTTCATCAGCCGCGAGAAGGCCTACCACGGGGTCGGCTTCGGCGGCATGGCACTGGGCGGGCTGCCCAACAACCGCCGCCAGTTCGGACTGCAGCTCGGCGGCGTGGACTACCTGCGGCATACCCTGGACCTGTCACGCAATGCGTTCAGCAAGGGCCTGCCACGCCAGGGCGCCGAGCTGGCCGACGATCTGGAACGGCTGATCGCCCTGCACGATCCGTCCACCATTGCCGCGGTGTTCGTTGAACCCATCGCCGGCTCGGCCGGGGTGATCCTGCCGGCGCCGGGCTATCTGCAACGACTGCGCGAGATCTGCGACCAGCACGGCATCCTGCTGGTGTTCGATGAGGTCATCACCGGCTTCGGCCGGGTTGGCATGGCGTTCGCCGCGCAGCGTTTCGGGGTCATCCCGGACCTGTTGACCTTCGCCAAGGGCGCCAGCAACGGCGCGGTGCCGCTGGGAGGCGTGCTGGTCGGCGACAGCGTGCATGCCAGCTTCATGCAGGGTCCACCACAGGCCATCGAGCTGTTCCATGGCTATACCTATTCGGGCCACCCCTTGGCCTGTGCGGCGGCATTGGCCACGCTGGATATTTACGCCGAGGAACGGCTGTTCGAGCGCGCCATCGAGCTGGGCGAGTACTGGCAGGAGCGCCTGCACGCCCTGCAGGGGTTGCCGAACGTGATCGACATCCGCAACTTCGGCCTGGTCGGTGCGGTGGAGCTGGCACCGCGCAAGGATGCCCCCGGCAGCCGTGGCTACGAGGTGTTCCGCCGCTGCTTCCACGACGGGCGCCTGCTGGTGCGCTGCACCGGCGACATCATCGCGTTGTCACCGCCGCTGATCGTGGACAAGGCACAGATCGACCAGATCACCGGCACCCTGGGCGAGATGATCCGGGCCACCGCCTGAGGCCAGGGCGGTGCTGGCGAGCAGGTACAATGGGCGGTTCCGCTCCTGCCTGTTGCCGTGCCCATGAACATCGTCGTCAAAGAAGAACTCAAGGCCTACATCGACCCGCTCACCGCCGACGAACACGAGGCGCTGGAGCGCAGCATCCTCGCCGAAGGCTGCCGTGATGCGCTGGTACTGTGGGGCGACGTACTGGTGGATGGACACAACCGCTTCGGCATCTGCCAGAAGCATGGACTACCGTTCAACACCGTGCAGAACACCCGCTTCCAGAGCATGGAAGACGTGCACCTGTGGATGATCGAGCAGCACCTGGGCCGGCGCAGCGTTTCCGATTTCCAGCGCGGCGTGCTGGCCCTGCGCAAGCGCGACATCCTGTCCGCGCGCAAGCAGGTCGAACAGGCGCAGCTGCAGCGCGAAAGCGACGGCACCGCCGAGCCTGCCGACGAGGCCGGCGAAGACAGCCCGCCGTGGGAACCGGCGCCGAAGATCAGCCGCGCCGAACTGGCCCGCGAAGCCAAGCTGAGCACCAGCCAGGTGGGCATGATCGAGCGCATCCACGCCCAGGCTGCGGCCGAGGTGGTGGAAGCGGTGAAGGCCGGCATGATCTCGATCAGCGCCGCCGCCGCCGTGGCCGACCTGCCGGAAGAAGAGCAGCGCGCGGCGGCTGCCGGTGGCAAGGATGAACTGAAGCAGGCTGCAAAGCGCGTGCGTGAGTCCAAGCGCAAGCCGCGTGCGCCGAAGCCTGAACCGGAGTCGGCGGAAATGGACTTCGAAGAGGCCAACGAGGATGAGATCGCCAGCCGCGATGCCGAGGTGCTGGCCGCACTGGAGCAGCTTGGCGAGGATGCCCCGGCGCTGCGCCGCCGCGTGGTTGCCCTGACCCGCGAGAACGACACCCTGCGCGCACAGCTGGCCCATCTGCGCAGGCAGCTGGAAACGCTCTGAGCATCCCCCGGTAGTGCCGGCCGCTGGCCGGCAGCTGCAAGGTGCTTCCAACGTCCATGGGTTGCCGGCCAGCGGCCGGCACTACCGGGTACTCACCGGCCTGCGGGTAGACTTCGGGCATGACGTCTGCCATCGATCCGCGCCGCGCCCAGCTGCGGCGCCTGAAAACCCTCGCCCTTGGCCTGCTGCTGCTGATGCTGGCCGGTTTCGCGGTCAGCCACTGGCAGGGCGAGCGTGGCATCTGGGCTTGGGTCTCGGCCTTCTGCGAGGCCGCCGCGGTTGGCGCGCTCGCCGATTGGTTCGCGGTGGTTGCCCTGTTCCGGCGGCCGATGGGCCTGCCGATTCCGCATACGGCGATCATTCCGCGTAGCAAGGAACGCATCGGCGACAGCCTGGCCCTGTTCGTGCGTGACCAGTTCCTGGAACCGACGGTGCTGCTGGCCAAGCTGCAGGTATTCGATCCAGCCAGCCGCCTCGGCAGCTGGCTGGCCGATCCCGCGCGTTCACGGATGCTGGCCGACATGGCCCGTGGCTGGGCGCTGCAGGCGCTGGACTTCTTCGATGAAGCTGCGGTGCGGCGGCAGCTGCACAGCTTCGTGGTGCAGCAGCTGCGGCAGTGGAACGCCGCGGCCACCGCCGGCGAACTGCTGGGCCTGCTGACCGCCGATGGCCGCCACCAGCGGGTGCTGGACGAAGGCCTGCAACGGCTGGGGCGTTGGCTGGAGCAGCCGGAAGTGAAGGAACGCGCCTCGCAGCTGATCGTGCGCTACATCCAGCGCGAATGGCCGACGCTGTCGAGCACGGTGAACTGGGTCAAGCCGATCGATGAGATCGGCGACAGCCTTGCCGAACGCCTGGCGCGCGCGGTGCTTGAGGAGCTGCAGCAGGTGCTGGCCGAGCCGCAGCACCCGCTGCGCCAGGACTACGAACAATGGCTGGGCAACTACGTGCAGCGCCTGCGCGAAGACCCGGCACTGGCCGAGCGCATCGAGCAGCTCAAGCAGGAAATGATCGACCACCCTGCCCTGCAGGACTACGTGCAGGGCCTGTGGTCGCGCATCCATGCCAGCCTGCGCGGCGATCTGCAGCGCGAGGATTCGGCACTGGTCGGTCATCTGCAGCGCAGCCTGGCTTCGCTGGGTGACAGCCTGCAATCGGACCCGGCGTTGCGCGAGGCATTGAACCAGCACCTGCTGGAAGGCGCGCAGCGGCTCACCGGGCGCCTGCGCGAGGGCGTCACCACCCATATCGCGCAGACGGTGAAGAGCTGGGACGAACGTCATCTGGTCGAGCAGCTGGAACTGAGCGTGGGCCGCGACCTGCAGTTCATCCGCTTCAACGGCACCCTGGTGGGTGGGCTGATCGGGCTGCTGCTGCATGCGGCTACGGTGCTGTTCCGGTTCTGAGGGGGGTTCCCGGCCGGGCTGCGCCCGGCACCCGCAGAGGCCGGAGCCAGAGCAACAGCCACAGCTGGTTTCCTGCGGGATGGCAGGGCGCTGTGGGTTTGCGGGGCCGCCGTGAACCCATCCCTGGGGGCTTGGTCGCCGCATCCATGCGGCTCACACCCCGCAAACCCACAGCGCCCCGCCTTCGACCGTTTCCCTCGATCTGCCTGGATCCACATGTTCGGGGACGAATGGGGCTGTCACACTTGCTTAACGAAATGCGAATGCCTATCATTTACTGATCGGTTGTACGCTTAGCCAAGCGGGGCACGGAAGCACGCGCCCACCCGCCCCTTCGCCCGTGTACATCCCCCGACCACTGGGTCGCCTGCCTGCCGCAGGTGGCGCGCCGTCGATGGGAATCACGCTGGGTGACGTGCGCGGAGCGCATGGCCGCCATGGGTGCGTTTGCCATCGCCTGTTTTTTGTCCTGCATGGAATCGCACCGATGGCTTCTCCCCTGATTACTCCCCGCCCAACCCTGCTGGCCCTGGCCCTGACCGCTGTGATGATCGCTCCGCTGGCCCACGCCGATGCACCGCTCGCTGCCGATGCGCGCACGCTGGACACGGTGAAGGTGACCGCTGACGGCGAGATCGCAAACGGCTACACGGTGAAGAACACCCGCAGCGCGACCAAGCTGGATCTGTCGCTGCGCGAGACGCCGCAGTCGGTCACCGTCATCACCCGGCAACGGCTGGATGACATGGGGCTGTTCTCGTTGTCCGACGTGATGGGCCAGGTCACCGGGGTCAGCGTGTCGGTCACCGACAGCGAGCGCATCAGCTATGTTTCGCGTGGCTACACGATCGAGAACTTCCAGATCGACGGGATGCTCAACACCTTCGGTGGGTCGATCAAGACCAACACCGACAACGTCATCTACGAACGCATCGAAGTGATCCGCGGCGCCACCGGCCTGACCACGGGTGCCGGTGATCCGTCCGGCACCATCAGCATGGTGCGCAAGCGCCCCACCGACACCTTCCAGATGAGCAGCAACCTGACCGTGGGGCGCTGGGGCAACCAGCGCCTGGAAGCCGATCTGGGCGGTCCCGTGGCGTGGGACGGGCGCATCCGCGCACGCGTGGTCGCGGCCAAGCAGCAGAGCGATTCGTTCCGCGATGTCTACAAGCTCGACAAGGACGTGTTCTACGGCATCGTCCAGGCCGACCTGACCGACAGCACCCTGTTCGAGCTGGGCTATGAATACCAGTCACCGCACACCACGGGCGTGACCTGGGGCGTGGTGCCTTACTGGGGTGCTGACGGCAACCCGGCCAACCTGCCGCGCTCGACCAATCTGTCGGCGTCGTGGAGCGAATGGCCGATCATTGAAAAGACCACCTTCGCCCGCCTCGAACAGCAGCTGGGCAGCGGCTGGTCGCTGAAGGGCAACGTCAGCCATGCCGTGCGTGATACCGATGGCAGCGTCTGGTACGGCGCAGCCGGCTACCCGCGCGCGGACGGCACCGGCGTCACCGCCTACGTCTCGCACTTCAACGAACACAGCACGATGGACGTGTTCGACGTCAACGTCGGCGGCCCGTTCCAGCTGTTCGGCCGCGAGCATGAACTGGTGTTCGGGCTGGGCCAGTCCGTGCGCAAGGGCGAATCCGAAGCGACCAGCTTCGACACCAGCGCACCGGGCTACATGCAGGTTCCCGACTGGCGCAACTGGACCGGCAAGGTGCCGGTCCTGCCGGTGACACGCTACGGCCGTCTTTCCTCGGAAAACGAGCTGCGCCAGCGCGCCGCCTACATCGCCGCGCGCCTGCGCCTGGCCGACCCGCTGCTGGCCGTGGTCGGCGCCCGCTATGGCAGCTGGGAAACCCGCCAGTGGGGCTACGGCTACGACACCAACGGCAACCGCAACCGCACCACCCGCACCGGCTACAAGCCCGACGACACGCTGACCCCGTACGCCGGCCTCGTCTACGACTTCAATTCGATGTTCAGCGGTTATGTCAGCTACACCGACATCTTCAAGCCGCAGAACTACCGCGACCGCAACGGCAACTACCTTGAGCCGGTGGTCGGCGACATGTACGAGGCTGGCGTCAAGGCTGAATTCTTCGGTGGCCTGCTGAACGCCTCGGCCGCCGTGTTTGAAGGCAAGCAGGACAACGTGGCCGAGATCGATGATTCAGTGCCGCTGAACTCGCTGCCCGATGGCGGCCAGGCCTATCGCTCGACCGGCAAGGGCAACAAGGTGAAGGGTTGGGAACTGGAAACCCAGGGCAGCATCGGCGAGCAGTGGAATATCTCGGCCGGTTTCGCCCGTACCCGGATCCGCAACGCCGCGGGTGTGCTGCAACGGACCACCACCCCGCAGGAAACCTTCCGCCTCAACACCAGCTGGCGGCCGGGCGGCATCGAAGGCCGCTTCTGGCTGGGCGGTGGCGTGACCTGGCAGAGCCGCATCTGGAACAACAGCACCAAGCCGACGGCCGACTACCTGACCACCGGCCGCACCGAAAGTGCGCGCATCACCCAGGACGCGTTCTACCTGCTGAACCTGGCCGGTGGCTACCGCTTCAACGAGAACTTCAGCGCCCAGCTCAACATCAGCAACCTGCTGGACAAGAAGTACTACAACAACGTCGGCTTCTACCAGGGCGTGTACTGGGGCGAACCCCGCAACGTCAGCGTGACGCTGCGCTGGAAACTCTGATGACCTGATGGATGGTGCCGGTTCTGCGACCGGCACCCGGCCACGGATGGCCAACCCCGGCGCGCCTCGGTGCGCCGGCCTTCTCTTCATTCAACCTGCAGGACCGCCGTGGACCGCTCGCCCGCAACCGCCAGCCCCCGCCTCAGCACCTTCTTCGCCAACCCGCGATGGGGCGTGCTGTCCCGATCCCTTGCCGCCATCTTCGGCGGCTACGCGCTTGCCTCGATGACCACGGTGTTCTGTGCGCTGGCGCTGCCGGGCGCGCGCGGCCAGGCCGTGCTGACCGGCATGTTGCTGGCGATCCTGGTCGCCGCCTGCGCCGCGCTGTGGGCGTTCGCCACACGCAGTGCGCTGCGTGCCTGGGTCGGCATTCTCGCCCCCACCCTGCTGTTGGCCGGCATTTCGCGCCTGCTGGGAGCGTGGGCATGAAGAATGGATTCCGCCAATCCATGGCCTGGCTGCATACCTGGACCGGACTGCTGGTCGGCTGGCTGCTGCTGCTGATCTTCATGGCCGGCACCGCCAGCTACTACCGCGAGGAAATCAGCCGCTGGATGCGCCCGGAGCTGCCGCGCAGCACGGTCAGCACCGACGAAGCGGCGCAGCGCGCGGCCGACTACCTGCTGGCCAACGCACCGCAGGCCGAGAGCTGGTTCGTCACCCTGCCGCAGCCACGCAATCCGGCCATGCAGATGTTCTGGCGGTTGCCGGCCGAGCTGGCCGACCCCAGCAAGGGCCGACGCGGCGCCTTCGGTGATGCCACCCTGGACCCGAACACCGGCACCGAGCTGAAGGCCCGCGAGACCCGTGGCGGCGACTTCTTCTACCGCCTGCATTTCGACCTGCACTACATTCCCGTGTTGTGGGCGCGCTACCTGGTGGGCTTCTGCGCGATGTTCATGCTGGTGGCCATCATCACCGGCGTGATCACCCACAAGAAGATCTTCAAGGACTTCTTCACCTTCCGGAAGGACAAGGGCCTGCGTTCCTGGCTGGACTTCCACAACGTCAGCGCGGTGATGGCCCTGCCTTACCACGCGATGATCACCTACACCGGCATCGTCACGTTGATGATCATGTACCTGCCGTGGGGAGTGAACGTGGCCTACGGCACCGACCAGGATGCGTTCTACGCGGAGGCCTTTGGTGGCCTGCCCGAGGTCACCGCGCCCGCCGAAGGCAAGGCAGCCCCCCTGCCGCTGCGGCAGCTGCTGGACAGTGCCCGCACGCATTGGCACGGCACCGAGGTCGCCGGTTTCAGCGTTGCCAATCCCGGTGCCGCCAATGCGGTGATCGACATCCGCCAGCGCGATGGCAAACGCCTGTCCATCGATACCCCGGCGCTGCGCTATGACATGGTCACTGGCGCGCTGCTGCAGGAAACGCCGCCTTCCGGTGGCGCCACCGCCACCCGTGGCGTGCTGTATGGCCTGCACCTGGCCCGCTTTGCCGATTGGGGCCTGCGCGCGTTGTTCTTCCTGTCCGGCCTGACCGGCTGCCTGATGGTGGCCAGCGGCGTGGTGCTGTGGGCGGTGAAGGAGCGGCCGAAGCATGCCAAGAGCGGTCGCACCGGCTTCGGCCTGCGCCTGGTCGATGCACTGAACATCGGCGCCGTGGCCGGTCTGCCGATCGCCTTTGCCGCCTATTTCTGGGGCAACCGGCTGCTGCCGCTGGGCCTGGCCGAGCGCTCCAACGCCGAAGCGAACGTGTTCTTCTACGCGTGGGGCGCCTCGCTGCTGGCAGCCTTCATCTGGCCCAAGCGGATGATGTGGGCGTGGCAGCTGTACATCGGCGCGGCCGCGTTCGCGCTGATTCCGGTAGTGAACGCGCTGACCACCCACGCGCACCTGGGCGTCACCTTGTTCAACGGTGACTGGGCATTGGCCGGTTTCGACCTGTCGATGATCGCCTTCGGCGTCATGCTGGCCCTGTGCGGCTGGCGCATGCAGCGCTGGACGCCGCCGCTGACTGCCGCCGAGAAGAAGAAACGCGCGGCGGCCGCTGCAGCGACGAGGGCACCGGCCGATGCAGTGGAAGCGGAGGCCAGCGCATGATGCTGCTGGTACTGGGGTTGTCGTTCACGGCGTTCACCGCGCTGTCGCTGGCGATGGAAAAGCACCAGCAGGAACTGCACGGCAAATCCGCGGCATCACCGGCACGGCGCACGCAATGGCGGGTGCTGGGCTGGGTACTGCTGACGGTGGCTTTCGCACTGTGCGTGGTCGACCACGGCTGGGCGATGGGCCCGGTGCTGTGGCTAGGCGCGCTCACCCTGGGTGGAATCGTGCTGGCGTTCGCGCTGTACCCGTACCGGCCGAAATGGATCGCGCCGCTGGCGATCGCGTTGCCGGTGATCGGGCTGGTGGTGGCGCTGTTGTAACCCGTGAGGTGGACCGCATCCACGCATGGCGTGGATCTACCGGACCCACGCTCGCCGGGCATGGCCCGGCGCTACCGTTCTGCGCGCACGTGGGTAGCGCCGGGCCATGCCCGGCGACGCGTCACGCCAGGCGCTTCAGCTCCCACGCACGATGGATGCGCGCGTTGCGCTCGAAATCCGGGCCGATGGTGCTGGCGCTGATCTCGCGGCACTGGGCGAATTCAGCGATGGCGTTCTCTTCCAGCTTGAAGCGGCGGAAGTTGTTGGAGAAGTACAGCACGCCACCCGGCGCCAGTCGCGCGACGGCCGCACGCAGCATCTTCACCTGCTCGCGCTGTACGTCGAAGTCCTCGGCGCGGGCCGAGTTGGAGAACGTCGGCGGGTCGCAGAAGATCACGTCGTACTGGCCGCGATCGCCTTCCAGCCAGGCCATCGCATCGGCCTGCACCAGCAGGTGCTGATTGCCGCCCTGCCCGTTCAGGGCCAGGTTGTCGTAGCACCACTGCAGGTAGGTGGCCGACAGGTCGACGCTGGTGGTGCTGGCCGCACCGGCCACCGCCGCCTGCACGCTGGCCACGCCGGTGTAGCAGAACAGGTTGAGGAAGCGCTTGCCGCGCGCCTGCTCGGCCATCAGCCGGCGCAGCGGGCGATGGTCGAGGAACAGACCGGTATCGAGATAGTCGAACAGGTTCACCTGCAGCAGCGCGTTGTTCTCGCGCACCACGAGGAACTCCTCGCGCTGCTCGAAACGGCCGTACTTGCTGCCGCCCTTGCCACGTTCACGCGATTTCATCGATACCTGTTCCGGCGGCACACCGAACACCTCGCGCGCAGCGGCCAGCAGTTCATTGCGGCGGCGGCGCACGTCGTTCTCGGGAATCGCAGCGGGTGCAGCGTATTCCTGCACATGCAGGAACGTGCGGCGCTGGCCGCCATCTTCCTCGTACACGTCGATGGCCGCTGCGTATTCCGGCAGATCGGCATCGTAGGCGCGGAAACAGGTGATGCCTTCGCGCGCGCGCCAGCTCTTGAACTTCTTCAGGTTCTTGCGCAGGCGGTTGGCCACCATCTGCGCGCCTTCGCTCAGCTCGCGCACCTGTGCCGGGTCACGGCCCGGCACCGCGATCGGATCGCAGACGATCAGTGCGCATTCCAGCGCACCATTGAACATCTGGTACTTCTTGCCCGCACGCAGGCCGGTGGCGAAGGCCAGTTCGTCATTGCCGCACAGCAGGCTGGCGCGCCACTGCGGCACGGCCTTCTGCAGGGCATTGCCCAGCTTGCGGTACAGCGCCGGATCGGCGGCCAGGCGCTCGTCATACGGCGGGTTGCAGACCACCGCGCCGATCTCCTGCTCCGGGGTGGGGAGCTCAGCCACATCGGCGCGGGTGAAGCGGATGGCATGGGCGACGCCGGCAACTTCGGCGTTCTCGCGCGCGGCCTGGATCGCCACCGGGTCGATGTCGCTGCCGTGGATGACCGGCTTCAGCGCGGCAAGGCCGGCCGCTTCGCGATCACGCGCTTCGCTCTGGATGGTTTTCCAGGCGGCCTTGTCGAAGCCCAGCCAGCGGCTCGGCGGCAGGCTGCCATGGCGCATCAGGCCGGGGGCGACATCGGCCGCCATCAGCGCGCCTTCGATCAGCAGGGTGCCGCTGCCGCACATCGGGTCCAGCAGGCCGCCACCGGCAGCGTGCAGGCGCGGCCACTGCGCGCGCATCAGCAGCGCGGCAGCCAGGTTTTCCTTCAACGGCGCGTCATGCGCCGCACCGCGCCAGCCGCGGCGATGCAGCGGGCCGCCGCCGAGGTCGATCGACAGCGAGGCGCGGCCCTTGCGCAGCGACAGGTTGACGCGCACGTCCGGCAGGTCGGTGTTGACCGAAGGGCGCTCCAGCCCTTCGTCACGCATGCGGTCGACGATGGCGTCCTTGATCCGCTGCGCGGCGAAACGGGCATGGGTGATCTTGTCGCCGGACACATGCGCGTCCACCGCCAGGGTCATCTCCGGCTTGATGTGTTCGTGCCACGGCAGCGCACGCACGCCGTCGTACAGCGCCTGCTCGTCCGGGCATTCGAATTCGTCGATCGGCCACAGCACGCGGCTGGCCAGCCGCGACCACATCACGATCCGCAGCGCCTGCTCCAGTTCGCCATCGGCGTTGACGCCGGCGATGGTGGCGGTGGCCTTTTCCAGGCCCAGGGCCGACAGCTCATCGGCAAGCAGGTATTCCAGGCCCTTGGCGCAGGAGACAAAAAATTTCACGAGATCGGTTCGCAGGTGGTCAGGCACGGCAGGGGGCCGGGCCATTCGGAAGGGAGGGCCGTGGACACGGCCGGCAGGCCCGCGCCGGGGGCGGCGGGGCTGCCATTGTAGTCAAAGCGGGCGGGCGCGCCGTGCGCCCGGGCTTCACAGCTGCCGCAGCAGGCGCTCGAAGGCCTGCGCAGAGGCTTCCACGTGGTGCTCCAGGCGATGGCCATCGTCCACCAGCAGCAGCTGCGCCGAGCGCGCCTGCGCCCAGGCGATGACTCCGGCGGCCGGCACCACCTCGTCATGCCAGGCCTGCACCACCGTGGTCGGCACCGGCGCGGCATCCAGCGCCGGCATCGGGCCCATGGTGGTGGGCGGCACCATCAGGAACAGGCCGGCCACCGGCACCTGCAGCGAGGCGATGGCAGAGATGTAGGCGCCCAGGCTGGAGCCGGCCAGCACCACCGGCCCCTGCGCAGCGGCAGCGGCCGTGCGCTCGATCAGGCGTTGCAGGCGGGTGCGCACATCGCCAACGCGGCTGACCTGGCTCATCGCGTCCAGGTCGGTGTAATCGGGGCGCTCATGGGTCCAGCCCAGTCGCTCGGCGACTTCGGCCAGCGCGGTGACCTTGGTCGCCTCCGGGCCGCTCTCGAAGCCGTGGGACAGGATGCAGTGACCGCGGCTCATGCGTGCGCTCCCACGGAGCGGATCGACAGCAGAAGGGAAGGCAGTTTCATCCGGCAATGCTAGCATCGCCGCATGCCCAAACCGCTCCTGCCCGGCCTGCAGCTGCAGCCGTTGCCCTACCACGACCGCCTGCCACTGCGCGATCCATCCAGCCTGACGATGGTGGTGATCCACTGCACCGAACTGCCCGACCTGGCGACCGCCCGGGAGTACGGCGAGCGCGTGCTGTACGACAGCGGCGCAGGCAACAGCGGGCATTTCTACATCGACCGCGACGGCAGCGTGGTGCAGTACGTGGCGCCGGAGCGCATCGCCCACCACGTGCGCGGCATGAATGCCGATACCGTGGGCATCGAACTGGTCAATTCGGGGCGCTACCCGCACTGGCTCGACAGCCGCCACCAGGCGATGGACGAGCCGTACACCGAAGCGCAGCTGCTGGCGCTGGAACAGCTGCTGCAGGCACTGGTGGCTCGTTACCCGTCGCTGCGGCGGATTGCCGGACATGACCAGTTGGACCTGGAGCAGGTGCCGGCCAGTGACGACCCGGCGGTGACCGTGGCGCGCAAGCGTGATCCGGGCCCGTTGTTCCCGTGGGCGCGGGTGCTGGCGAAGGTGCCGTTGCAGGGGTTGGGATGATGGGCAGGGCTGCGCCCTGCACCCGCAGAGGCAACAGCCGAAGCAACAGCAAACGCTGGGTATCCGCGGGATGGCGGGGTGGGTCCCGCGGCTGTTGGTAGGTGTCGACCCTGGTCGACACGTAGATCCACGCCATGCGTGGATGAACGTCAAATCGACCAACCCGCTTTGCTCAGGCGCCGGTGGCGACCGGGCGGCTGCTGTCGCTGACCCAGCCACTCCATGAGTCCGCGTAGATGCGTGCGCCGGACAGGCCCGCGCTTTCCATCGCCAGCAGCAGGTGGCAGGCGGTCACGCCCGAGCCGCACATCAGCACCACGCGTTGCGGGTCCTGGTTGCCGATCACGCCCTGCAGCTCGGCACGCAGTTCCTGTGCATCGCGCAGGCGGCCGTCCAGCACGTTCAACGCAAACGGGCGATTGACCGCGCCCGGCACATGGCCGGCGACCGGGTCCAGCGGCTCCACCTCACCGCGGAACCGCTCGCCCGCGCGGGCATCGACCAGCCAGCCCGGTGCATGCTTGAGGCGTGATTCGATCTCGTCCGCGCTGGCAACCTGGCTGCCATCGAAGCGCCCCGGATACGCGGGCAACGCGGTGACCTCGCTGCTGCCGGTCGCCAGCGGCTGGCCGGCGGCCTGCCAGGCGGCGATGCCGCCGTCGAGTACGGCCACGTTCGCATGCCCGATCAGGCGCAGCAGCCACCACAGGCGCGCGGCGGCCATGCTGCCATCGCTGCCGTCATACACCACCACCTGCGTGTCGGTGCCGATGCCCCATTGCCCCACTCGTGCGGCGAACGCATCGCTGTCGGGCAACGGGTGGCGGCCATGGCCCACCCGCGTCAGATCGGACAGGTCGCGGTTGAGATCGGCATGCACTGCGCCGGGAATGTGTCCCTGCGCGTAGAGTCCGTTGCCCGCCTGCGGGTCGGCCAGCGATGCACGCGCGTCGACCACGCGCACGGTACTGGCGGTCGCGCGGGCATCGACCACGCGTACCCCATCGCCCAAGGCCGCAGCCAGGGTCGCAACATCGACAAGGGTGGTCCACGGCGGGTCGATCGGCTTCATTGCACTTGCTCCAGGCGGCGACGCAGGTTGTACAGGATGGCCGCGGTGGCGCCCCAGATGCGCTGGCCGGGCCAGCCATATTCAAGGACATGG
The DNA here is from genome assembly GCF_002966815.1 of Stenotrophomonas sp. MYb57. Taxonomy (NCBI): domain Bacteria; kingdom Pseudomonadati; phylum Pseudomonadota; class Gammaproteobacteria; order Lysobacterales; family Lysobacteraceae; genus Stenotrophomonas; species Stenotrophomonas sp. MYb57. The sequence goes on along the minus strand of NZ_CP023271.1, from coordinate 1,651,142 downwards.
CGGACGCGGCCACGATGGTTGATTTCTACCTGGCGCAGGTTGTCGGCGGCCATCAGATAGTCCAGCGGCACTTCGAACACCTCGGCCACTTCGCTGGGCTGCGGGACCGCCACGAAATCCGGATCGATCACTGCCACCACCGGGGTCACGCGATAGCCGGTGATGGTCACGAACGGATCGAGATATCCCAGTGCCTGCACCTGTGTCGGCGCCAACGCGATTTCTTCCTGGCTTTCGCGCAATGCGGCAGCCAGCGCATCGCGATCATCGGGCTCGGTACGGCCGCCGGGGAAGCCAACCTGGCCACCATGTTGCCGCAGGGTTTCGGTACGCCGGGTCAGGATCACCTGCGCACCGTTGGCGCGCGGCACGATGCCAGCCAGCACCGCCGCCTCGACCGGTGGGCCCGGAGGCAGCAAGTCATCCAGTTCACTGCGGTTCCAGCCGTCACCTGCCGGCGGTTCGGCCAGCGGATGCAGCGCGCGCAGCAGCCGCTCATGATCGGCCAACGACCCTCGCAGCGACTGCTGCAGCTGTTGGCGCAGGGGCAGCACACGCTGCAGGATGTGGCTGCGTTCACTGTCGCTCATCGACGACCACCGTGCGATTTCGTCGATATGCCGCCCGCACCCGGCGCAGAGCCGGTTGCGATCCAGCTTGCAGACGTTGATGCAGGGGCTTGCGACAGCACGCGCCGTTTCTTCCATTATTTGCACCGGTCAACAGTAGCGCGAATGGGCTGAATTTGGGATGGGCCCCGCACGGCTGCAGCGTGGTGCAGAAACAAAAACGCGCCGGTGGGTTCACCGGCGCGTTGATGTTGACGCTGTTTCTTCTTACTTGACGCTGATCAGCTTGATCTCGAACTGCACAGCCACGTTCGGCGGGAACGGGGTGCGCGGGTCGGCGCCGTAGGCCTGATCCGGCGGCAGCGAGACTTCCCACTTCGAGCCTGCCGGCATCTGCAGCAGGGTCTCACGCATGGCCTTCATTTCGACTTCGCTGACCTTGATCGACGGAATCTGCTGAGCCGGACGGGCTTCGGTCGGGCGCTGGCCGTACGGGAACGGACCGGCCACTTCCAGCTGCACGGTGCTGGCCTGGGTCGGCTTGGCACCCTTGCCGGCTTCGATCACACGGTACTGAACGCCGCTCGGCAGGGTCTGCACGCCCGCCTTTGCCTTGTTCTGCGCCATGAACTGATCGCTCTTGGTCTTGTTTTCGGCAGCAGCCTTTTCGTACTCGGCCTTGGCGGCCTGGGCACGGCCCTGCTCGCGCTTCTGGAACGCTTCAACGGCCGGCTTCAGCTGCTCGGCGGTAATGGCCGGCTGCTTCTTGGCGTAGGCGTCCTGCAGGCCCTTCACCACCGAGTTGATGTCCAGCTGCTCACCGCGACCGGTCAGCTCCGCCAGATTGTTGCCGTAGTCGTAACCGAAGTAGTAGCTCAGCTTGCCCTTCTCGGACGCGATGTCCTGGGCGAAGGCATTGCCCGTCAGGGCCAGGGCCGCGACGGCGACCGCGATAGAACGCAACTTCATCAAACAGTTCTCCAGGGGTGGTAACTCAGGGACGTTCTGCGCCGCCCTGAGGCGACGGGTTAGGATAACGGCCACAACGTGTAACCGCTACTCACCACGCAGGCTATGACCTGTCTGCGTTTACAGAGTTCAATCTCACTTTTTTTTAACGTTCCAGGAGTTTCCCGTGGTCGAGGCCCCCGCTCCCCACCCGGTCGACGTCAGCGATGATGGCGCCGTCCGCACCATTACCGTGCAACGCCCGGACAAGCTCAACGCCCTCAATGCCGCCACCCTGCAGGCCCTGGCCGAGGCGTTTGGCGACGCCGCCGCCGACCCGGCGGTACGGGTGGTGGTGCTGACCGGGGCTGGCCCCAAGGCGTTCGTGGCCGGGGCCGACATCGCGGAAATGAACACCTTGAGCGCGGTTCAGGGACGTGATTTCTCCCTGCTCGGCCAGGCCCTGATGCGCCGCATCGAACGCATGCCCAAGCCGGTGATCGCCCGGGTGAACGGATTTGCGCTGGGCGGCGGGCTGGAACTGGCCATGGCCTGCCATCTGCGCATCGCCGCCGATTCGGCCAAAGTCGGCCAGCCGGAGATCAACCTCGGCCTGATTCCCGGCTTCGGCGGCAGCCAGCGCCTGCTGCGCCTGTGTGGCCGTGCGGCCACGCTGGAACTGTGCCTGCTGGGCACCCCGATCGACTCCGCACGCGCGCTGGCCCTGGGCATCGTCAACGAAGTGGTGCCCGCCACCGAGCTCGACGCCCGCGTGCAGGCCCTGGCCCGGCAGCTGGCACAGTCGGCGCCGCTGGCGCTGCGTGGCCTGCTCGACGCGGTGCACGTGGGCGGCGAATGCAGCCTGGAAGCCGGCCTGGAATACGAAAGTGCGCAGTTCGGCCTGCTGTTCGCCACCGAGGACATGCGCGAAGGCACCAGCGCCTTCCTGCAGCGCCGCCCCCCCGCCTTCCAGAACCGCTGACGCCATGGCATCCCGACCCAACCCCGTGCTGCTGTTCGCCCGGGTCCAGGCAGACGATCCCGATGGTGCGCTGCAGGCTGGACTGATGGACTACGTGGTGCGGCCTGGCGATGAGCGGCTGCTGCCCGATCATCCGGACCTGCCCGACCGCCTGTGCCAGATGCAGTTGCAACTGCAGCGTGCATGGGCGGCGCGCGAACGCTTCCGCGCACGCGCCGTGCGCCTGGCCCGCCGCGAGGCCGAGCGTGATGCGCGCCGGACGCCCGCGCCGGCACCGGACGTCAAACCCGCCCTGCCTGCCGCCGCGGCCGCCATCCTCGCCCGGGCCAAGGCCCGCGCCGCCGGCAAGGAGCAGTAATGGCGACCGCGAAGAAGACCGCGCGCGCACCTGCGCGCCGCGGCGGTACGATGCCGCGTGCCGACGTGGTGGAAATGTTCACCCGCCTGCGCGAGCTCAACCCGCATCCGAAGACCGAGCTGGAATACAGCTCGCCGTTCGAACTGCTGGTGGCGGTCGCGCTGTCTGCACAGGCCACCGACGTCGGCGTCAACAAGGCCACCCGACGCCTGTTCCCGGTTGCCAACACGCCGGCGAAGATCCTCGCGCTGGGCGAAGAGGGACTGAAGAAGTACATCGCCACCATCGGTCTGTTCAACGCCAAGGCGAAGAACGTGATCGCCACCTGCGCGCTGCTTCTTGAGAAGCACGGTGGCGAAGTGCCACGCGATCGCGACGCACTGGAAGCCCTGCCCGGTGTCGGCCGCAAGACCGCCAACGTGGTGCTCAACACCGCCTTCGGCGAACCGGTGATGGCGGTGGACACGCACATCTTCCGTGTCGCCAACCGCACTGGACTTGCGCCCGGAAAGAACGTGCGCGAAGTCGAAGATCGACTGGTCAAAGCGATTCCCGCCGAGTTCCTGCTCGACGCGCACCACTGGCTGATCCTGCACGGCCGGTACGTGTGCAAAGCGCGCAAACCGGATTGCCCGGGCTGCGTGATTGCCGACCTGTGCCGGTTCAAGGACAAGACCCCCGCGGAGTGACGGCGCCATCCACGCATGGCGTGGATCTACTGCAACCGGGGCGCAATCCGCGCGTCATACGTAACCGGTTTCAATGGCAGGCCCAGCCGTGACGGGGCCTGCGGCGGATCGCCGCCGTGCGCGAACTGTCACATTTACGCAATCTTCACGTTTTAGCCTGCGCGCATCTTCCCACCTGCCTGCAAGGCTCCTCTCCATGAAACTGCATCACCAGCTCCTGACGATCGCCGTGGCTGCTGCGCTGTACGTGCCGGCCGCCCACGCCGAAGTCGCCATCGATGTGATCGGCGGTTCGGAAATCACCTTCGAAGGCCTGGTCCAGGCCGACGGCAACTGGTACGACAATGACGTCGTGGACCTCAACGGCGGTGACGCCGGCAACGGCAAGAACAGCGAATTCGAACTGCGTCGCGCCGAGCTGGTGCTGAAGGGCAAGGGCCCGGGCAACGTGGAATGGGTCGTGGGCTACGACGCCAAGGCCGACAAGTTCCTCGACACCAACGTGAAGTACAAGCTGCTGGGCAACGCCAACCACTTCATCCAGGTCGGCCAGTTCAAGCAGCCCAACAGCCTGGAAGAACTGTCCAGCACCAAGAACAACGACTTCATCTCCAAGGCTGCGGTCACCAACACCTACGCTGTCGCCCGTCGCCTGGGCGGTGCCTACAGCTACGGCCAGGACAACTGGTCGGTCACCGCCAGCGCCTTCGGCCGCGAACTGACCCGCAACCTGGCCCACGGCAGCGGCTACGGCGCACGTGGCACCTGGGCCCCGATCAACGAGAAGGGCCAGGTCCTGCACTTCGGCCTGAGCTACGTCGACTACGACACCGACGCAGACACCCTGCGCGTCCGTGCCCGCCCGAACGCCGACCTGGCCACCGCGCGCCTGGTCGATGGCGGCAACATGACCGACACCGACCGCGTCAGCACCATCGGCGCCGAAGCGATGTACTTCCAGGGCCCGTTCAAGGCGCAGGCCGAGTACTACACCAGCAAGGCCAAGCGTTACGCCCATGACAACTACACCACCGACGGCTACTACGTCAGCGGCGTGTGGAATGTCACCGGCGAAAGCTGGAGCTACAAGGGTGGCACTCCGGGTACCGGCCTGCCGAACAACCCGGCCGGCGGCCAGTGGCAGCTGGGCGTGCGCTATGACCACATGGATCTGAACGACGGCAACCTCGCCGCCAATCCGGTGGCCGGCCGTCCGCCGATCGTCGATGGCGTGCTCGGCGGCAAGATGGACATCTGGACCGTCGGCGCGAACTGGTACTGGCGCTCGAACTTCAAGCTGATGCTCAACTACGTGATGGTCGACAGCAAGAAGTACAGCTCGACCGCCCGCGGCTTCGTCAACGACGATCCGAACATCCTGGAAGCCCGCGCGCAGTTCTTCTGGTAATACCGGAAGCACGCGTTCGAACGAAGGCACGGCCCAGGCCGTGCCTTCGTCGTTGTGGGCAGGCGGTGGCCGCGCGATGATGCCCTGCCCTGTCGACAAGGACCTTCGGGATGCCTTCTTCGCTCCGCCTGCGCCGCCTGCTTGGCGGTGTCCTGCTCGCTGCCCTGCCCGCCACTGCGTTCGCCTGTGACGATGCGGATGCCGTGCGCGAGGCCGCGTATCGGCAGTTGCCGGCCGGCGCCCTGTCGGTCACGGCACGTTTCACCGATGCGGACAGCACGGCCTGCCGCGCGTGGCCCGCACAGCCCGGCACGACCCTGCTGGCCGTCGCGCAATGGACCGCCCCTGCCTCGGAAGACGTGCGCGGTGGCGACCTGGACCTGTTGCTGGTCGATACCGCCAGTGGCCAGCCGCTGGCCTGGACCCGCGTGGCCGACGCGGTCAGCAGTGATGCGCTGCGCTTTACCGGACTTCGCCTGGACACGGCACGCTGGCAGTTGGACCCCGCCACCCGCGCGTTCGGCGTGCGCATGGACTACAGCGGCAGCTCAGGCCCCAACCCGTTCGCGCAGACCGAACTGCAGTTGTTCGTACGCGAGGGCCGGCAGTTGCGCCGGGTGCTTGCCCCGCTGGCCGTCAGTGGCAGTCGCGGCGAATGGGATACGCGTTGCGCCGGCGAGTTCAGCCGCTTCGAGCGCACGCTGGAGATGGGCAGTGCCAATGCCGCTGGCCTGGCGCCGATCGTGGTGCGCGAAAAACGCACCGATACGATCAGCGTCGCCGCCGGTGACGACTGCCATGCCACCGACACGACGGCACCCGTACAGCGCTGGACACTGCAGCCCCGCGACGGTCGCTATGCCGTTCCGGAGGCGCTGCGCGGGCTCTGAAGGGCGGGCTTGGGCACCGCCATGACGGCTGTCACGTTCGCGTCATATGACAGACGCGGGCGTGTCATGGAACCGTTATGGAATGTGCACCGAAACGTCGGGCAGCCGCCCCTCGACCACCCCAGGAGTCTCTCCCGTGATCCACGCCTTCAAGTCGCGCGCCGCCGTCGCCATTCTGGCCGCGTCGTCCGTGTTCGCCGCCAACGCCGCCGATGTCACCGGCGCGGGCGCCTCGTTCATCTACCCGGTGATGTCCAAGTGGTCGGCCGACTACAGCACCGCCACCGGCAAGAAGGTCAACTACCAGTCGATCGGTTCCGGCGGTGGTATCGCCCAGATCAAGGCAGCGACCGTGGACTTCGGTTCATCCGACGCGCCGCTGAAGCCGGAAGAGCTGGCTGCCGCCGGCCTGGCCCAGTTCCCGTCGGTGATCGGTGGCGTGGTGCCGGTGATCAATGTTGCTGGCGTCGCCCCCGGCGCGCTGAAGCTTGACGGCCCGACCTTGGCCAACATCTTCCTGGGCAAGATCACCACCTGGAACGACCCGGCCATCGCCGCCCTCAACAGTGGCCTGACCCTGCCCAGCGGCAAGATCACGATCGTTCATCGTTCGGACGGCTCGGGCACCACCTTCAACTTCGTCAACTACCTGTCCAAGGTCAGCCCGGAGTGGAAGAGCAAGGTCGGTGAAGGCACTTCGGTACAGTGGCCGGCCGGCATCGGCGGCAAGGGCAACGAAGGCGTTGCTGCCTACGTGAAGCAGATCAAGGGCGGCATCGGCTATGTCGAACTGTCCTACGCGCTGCAGAACAAGATGTCCTACGCGGCGATGAAGAACGCGGCCGGCAAGATCGTGCAGCCGTCGGATGCCTCGTTCTCGGCCGCTGCGGCCAGCGCCGACTGGGCCAACGCCCGTGACTTCTACCTGGTGATGACCAACGCCCCGGGCGCTGATGCATGGCCGATCACCGCCACCAACTTCATCCTGGTGCGCAAGCAGCCGAAGAACGTAGCGGGCGCCAAGGCCACGCAGGAGTTCTTCCGCTGGGTCTACAAGAATGGCGATGCGCAGGCCAAGCAGCTGGACTACGTGCCGCTGCCGGACGCGCTGGTGCGCCAGATCGAGACCTACTGGACGCAGAACCTGAAGTATTGAGTTCGTTGCAAGGCGTTCCCCCGCAGGAACGGGGCCGGCGGGTCCTCTCTCCCCCGCCGGCCCCACCGGGCGCTGGATCCTTCGGGGCCCGGCGCTCTTCTTTTTTGCAGGGTTGTCTGTTGCGGTTGGTCATGAAAGGCGCTGCGCCTCCTCGAATGTGGCATAGCGGCGATGGGCCGGGCTGCGCAGGACACGCCGCAAGTACCTCCTTGCAGGCTCGGCCCAACGCCGCCTGATGGTTCATCGGGGGCGCGGTGGGGTCATGGGAGGCAAGGAGCGGGGGCAACGGTTGCCCGGCCCTCCGCCACGCTGGGGACCGCGCAGAAGCGCAGTTGGCGTCGTCAGCCGACCCGGCAGCCAACCGTGAATCCCGCGAAACCCTTGCCAGAACGTGATCCAGGACACCTCTGTCATGGACGTCATACGGCTGTAACAAAAACATCATTTCATAGCCGCATCCGCCGACACCGTCGGCTCTACCCCGCTATGGAGTGACCATGAAACTGCACTCGGCCAGCCTTGCCGCCCTTTCCCTGGCCATCGCCCTGGGCCTGTCTGCCTGCGGTGGCGACAAGCAGGCCGCACAGCAGCCAGCCGCTGACGGCGCCGCTGCTCCGGCCGCTGCCGGCGACAAGGTGACCGCTGAGGTCTCCGGTGCCGGCGCCTCCTTCATCTTCCCGCTGGTGTCCAAGTGGTCGGCCGACTACAACACCGCCACCGGCGCGAAGATCAACTACCAGTCGATCGGTTCCGGTGGTGGCATCGCCCAGATCAAGGCCGGCACCGTTGATTTCGGTTCGTCCGACAAGCCGCTGAGCAGCGACGAGCTGGCCCAGGCCGGCCTGGCCCAGTTCCCGTCGGCCATCGGCGGCGTGGTGCCGGTGGTCAACATCGACGGCCTGGAAGCCGGCAAGCTGCGCCTCAGTGGCGCCCTGCTCGCCGACATCTTCCTGGGCAAGGTCAAGACCTGGAACGACCCGGCCATCGTCGCCGCCAACCCGGGCGTGACCCTGCCGGACGGCAAGATCACCATCGTCCACCGTTCGGATGGTTCGGGCACCACCTTCAACTTCTCCAACTACCTGTCCAAGGTCAGCCCGGAGTGGAAGAGCAAGGTCGGCGAAGGCACCTCGGTGCAGTGGCCGGACGGCGTGGGTGGCAAGGGCAATGAAGGCGTTGCTTCCTACGTGAAGCAGATCAAGGGCTCGATCGGCTACGTCGAACTGGCCTATGCCCTGCAGAACGCGATGCCGTACACCTCGCTGCAGAACGCGGCCGGCACCTGGGTGCAGCCGAACGCTGAAACCTTCGCCGCCGCTGCCGCCAGCGCCGACTGGGCCAGCGCCAAGGACTTCAACCTGGTCATCACCAACGCCCCGGGCGAGCAGGCGTGGCCGATCACCGCCACCAACTTCATGCTGATGCAGAAGAAGCCGAAGGATGCCAAGCGCAACCAGGATGCGCTGGCCTTCTTCAAATGGGCCTTCGAAAGCGGCCAGACCCAGGCCAACGAACTGCACTACGTGCCGCTGCCGGCCGAGCTGGTCAAGCAGATCGAAGCCTACTGGGCGACCGAACTGAAGTGATGGACCCGACGGTGCCCGCCACGTGCGGGCACCGTCTCCTGCACATCGTGCTGCCCCGCCCCTTCCTGGCCCTGCCGTCCCCATGAATGCCATCGCCCAGCCTGTAGCCGCCCCGTCCACGCGTGACACGCGTGATGCCCGCAACGACAAACTGTTCCGATGGGTGCTGGTCGGCACCGTCATCTTCGTCCTGATCGCGCTGGCCTGCGCCGCACTGTCGATGCTGTGGGGCGGTCGCCATGCCCTGCAGGTGCAGGGCCTGAGCTTCTTCTTCTCCTCCGACTGGAATCCGGTCGAAAACAAGTTCGGCGCCCTCGCCCCGATCTACGGCACCCTGGTCACCGCGCTGATCGCGATGGTCATCGCCGTACCGGTCAGCTTCGGCATCGCCTTCTTCCTCACCGAAGTGGCACCGCGCTGGCTGCGTGGTCCGGTCGGCACCGCCATCGAACTGCTGGCGGGCATTCCCTCGATCATCTACGGCATGTGGGGCCTGTTCGTGCTGGTGCCGGTGATGACCGAGTACGTCACCCCGTTCCTCAACGAAACCCTGGGCGAATGGCCGATCATCGGCCCGGTGTTCCAGGGCCCGCCGCTGGGCATCGGCATGCTCACCGCCGGCTTCGTGCTGGCGATCATGGTCATCCCGTTCATCTCCTCGGTGATGCGCGAAGTGTTCCTGACCGTGCCGACCCGCCTGAAGGAATCGGCCTACGCGCTGGGCTCCACCAAGTGGGAAGTGAGCTGGGACATCGTGCTGCCCTACACCCGCTCGGCGGTGATCGGTGGCGTGTTCCTCGGCCTCGGCCGCGCACTGGGCGAGACGATGGCGGTGGCCTTCGTGATCGGCAACAGCGTGCGCCTGTCGCCGTCGCTGCTGGAACCGGGCACCACCATCGCCGCACTGATCGCCAACGACTTCGGCGAAGCCACTGAAACCTACCGCTCGGCGTTGCTGCTGCTCGGCTTCGTCCTCTTCATCGTCACCTTCGTGGTGCTCGCCATCGCCCGCCTGATGCTGATGCGCCTGTCCCGCAAGGAGGGCAACTGATGTCCAGCACCGCTGACTCCCTGTACCTGCGCCGCCGCATCGGCAATGTCATCGCCATCGCGATGTCCTGCGCCACCGCGCTGTTCGGCCTGTTCTTCCTCGGCTGGATCCTGTTCACCCTGGCCTCCAAGGGCCTGGCCGGCATCAACCTGGATCTGTTCACCAAGATGACACCGCCGCCGATGCAGGAAGGCGGCCTGGCCAACGCCTTCTTCGGCAGTGCGGTGATGTGTGCGCTGGCAATCGGCATCGGCACCCCGCTGGGTGTGCTGGCCGGCACCTGGCTGGCCGAGTACGGCAACGCCCGCAAGGCCGGCACCGTGGTCCGCTTCGTCAACGACATCCTGCTGTCGGCCCCGTCCATCGTGCTGGGCCTGTTCGTCTACACCCTGTACGTGATGCAGACCGGCGGCAGCTTCTCCGCCTTCGCCGGTGCACTGTCGCTGGCCTTCATCGTGCTGCCGGTGGTGGTGCGTACCACCGACGAGATGCTGCGCCTGGTGCCTTCGCAGATGCGCGAAGCCGCGCTTTCGCTGGGCATTCCGCAGTGGAAGGTGATTGTGCAGGTGCTGTACCGCAGTGCCTCGGCCGGCATCATCACCGGCATCCTGCTGGCGCTGGCCCGCATTTCCGGCGAGACCGCACCGCTGCTGTTCACCGCCTTCGGCAACCAGTACTGGAACAGCAACGTGTTCCAGCCGATGGCCTCGGTGCCGGTGGTGATGAACCAGTTCGCCGGCAGCCCGTACGAATCCTGGCAGGTGCTGGCCTGGGCCGGCGCGCTGGTGCTGACCGTGTTCGTGCTGCTGGTCAGCCTCTCTGCGCGCGGCATCCTGCTGCGCAACCGTATCTCCCATGACTGACCTTTCCGTGGATACCGCCATGAACGACCTTTCCAACGCCGTGCCGATGCAGCGCATCGTCGTGCCGGCCTCGCACGAGAACCTGCACGCTCCGGCCCCGGTCAAGCTCGCCGCGCGTGGACTGGACTTCTACTACGACAAGTTCCACGCCCTGAAGGGCATCAACCTGGAGATCCCGGAAAAGCGCGTGACCGCGCTGATCGGTCCCTCCGGTTGCGGCAAGTCGACCCTGCTGCGCATCTTCAACCGCATCTACGCGCTGTATCCGAAGCTGGAAGCGCGCGGTGAGGTGATCCTCGACGGCGAGAACATCCTGTCGCCGAAGTACCCGATGAACCGCCTGCGCAGCAAGGTCGGCATGGTGTTCCAGAAGCCGGTGCCGTTCCCGATGACCATCTTCGAGAACGTGGCCTACGGCATCCGCCACCACGAGAAGCTGTCCAAGGCGGACATGGCCGACCGTGTCGAGCACGCGCTGCGCCAGGGCGCGCTGTGGGACGAAGTGAAGGACAAGCTCAACCAGAGCGCGCTGGGTCTGTCCGGTGGCCAGCAGCAGCGTCTGTGCATCGCCCGTGCGGTGGCACTGCGCCCGTCGGTGCTGCTGCTGGACGAGCCGACCTCGGCGCTGGACCCGATTTCCACCAGCCGCATCGAGCAGCTGGTGGAAGAGCTCAAGCACGAGTACACCATCGTGATCGTCACCCACAACATGCAGCAGGCCGCGCGCGTGTCCGATTACACCGCCTTCATGTACCTGGGCGACCTGATCGAACACGACCGCACCGAAGTGATCTTCTCGCAGCCGTCCAAGCAGCAGACCGAGGATTACATCACCGGCCGGTTCGGCTGATCGGCGCTGACGCTTCGTCACCTGTCCCAGCCAGGCCTGCCTGGCTCTACCTGGATTGCAGAACATGAACCTTCCCAACGACCACATCGTCAAAAGCTACGACGAAGAGCAGCAGCGCCTGGTGGCCGAGATCGTGCGCATGGGCGAGATGGCCGTCGCCCAGCTGGAGGCGTCGATGGACGTCATCGAAAAGCGCGATGAGAACGCCGCCCATCGCATCATCGCCAACGACGAAGCGATCGATTCGCTGGAACAGCAGATCAGCCACGACGTGATGCGCCTGGCGCTGCGTGGCCCGATGGCCCGCGACCTGCGCGAGATCCTCGCCGGCCTGCGCATTCCGGCCGATATCGAACGCATCGGCGACTACGCGGCCAACGTCGCCAAGCGCTCGATCGCGCTGGGCAAGGTGCCGCCGCTGCCGCAGATCCAGGGCCTGCGCGCCCTCGGCCGCCTGGCCGCACAGCAGGTCCGCCGCGCCATCGCCGCCTACCGCGACAACGACGCCGATGCCGCGCTGGAACTGCGCGAGGACGACGCCCGCCTGGATGCGCAGTACACCGCGCTGTTCCGCGAGCTGCTGACCTACATGATGGAAGACCCGCGCAACATCACCCCGTGCACCCACCTGCTGTTCATGGCCAAGAACCTGGAGCGCGTGGGCGACCATGCCACCAACATCGCCGAGAACGTGTGGTTCCTGGTGCACGGCGAACAGCCGCTGCCGCCGCGCCAGAAGCGCGACGAGACCTCCAGCGCGGGCGATATCTGATACTGCACTGCAACACCGGATTCGACTCCAGGGTGGCCGCTGTCCTCGTGACAGCGGCCTTTTTGTTGGCGCTGCAATACTTCTCACGAAAATTTGAATTCCCGGCGAGGATTCGTTGAGTAGGATCGCTGCACCATCGCTTCACCACGGGCACCCGCCCACCACCCAGGAGCACGACCGATGAGCACCTCCAACAAGACGCTGTCCCTGCTGACCGCCACCGCCCTGGCCGCAGGCCTCGGCATGACCGCCTCCGCCTCGGCCCTGAGCATGACCGACCTCGCCCAGGGCTACCTGGTGGCCGGCCAGGCGGCCAAGGCCACCGACGCGAAGGCGACCGATGCAAAATCCGCCGATGCGGCCAAGCATGCCGAAGGCAAGTGTGGCGCCGACGGCAAGAGTGCTGAAGGCAAGTGCGGCGGCGACAAGGGCAAGGCAGCGGCCGGTGCGGACACCAAGGCCAAGACCGGCGGTGACAAGAAGTCGGCCGAAGGCAAGTGCGGCGAAGGCAAGTGCGGTGGCAAGCACTGACGTCCGCGCCGGCGTCGTCCACCCGCGGTCGCCGCTTCCTGCGGCGGCCGTGGGCCTGGGCCTGCGCCGTGCCCTGCTGCAGGACCTGCGCGGTGCACCGGCCGGCGATTTCGATTTCCTCGAATGCGCGCCGGAGAACTGGATCGGTGTCGGTGGTCCCGCGGGAGACGCGTTGGCCGAACTGGCGGCGCGCCATCCGCTGAGCTGCCACGGCCTGTCGTTGTCGTTGGGCGGCAGTGCGCCCCTGGATACCCAGCTGCTGGCGCAGGTGGGTGCGTTTCTGCACCAGCATCAAGTGCCGCTGTACAGCGAACACCTGAGCTACTGCAGCGACGAGGGCCACCTCTACGACCTGCTGCCGATTCCATTCACCGATGAAGCGGTACGCCACACCGCTGCCCGCATCGCGCGGGTGCAGGACATTCTCGGCCGCCGCATCGCCGTGGAAAACGTGTCGTACTACCTGGCGCCGGACCCGACGATGGACGAACTGGCCTTCACCACTGCCGTGCTGGCCGAGGCCGACTGCGACCTGCTGCTGGACGTCAACAACGTCTACGTCAATGCCTGCAACCACGGCTACGACGCCGATGCCTTCATCGCCGGCCTGCCCGCACAACGCATCGTCTGCCTGCACGTGGCCGGGCACCTGGACGAGGCGCCGGACCTGAAGATCGACACCCACGGCAGCCCGGTGATCGACCCGGTATGGGACCTGCTGGCACGCACCTACGCCCGCATCGGCCCACGCCCTACCCTGCTCGAACGCGACTTCAATTTCCCGCCCTACGCCGAGCTGCGGGGCGAACTGCAGACCATCCACCGCCTGCAGGCCGCGCATGCCGAAGCCGCCCATGGCTGACGCCCCCGAACGCCTGCGTGCGCAGCAGCACGCGTTCACCGCGCACCTGCGCGACCCGGCGCAGGTACCGGCGCCGCCCGGCATGGACCCACGTCGGGTGGCCGTGTACGAACGCCTGCTGTTCAATAATCTGCTGGGATTGTTGAGCAATGGCTTCCCGGTCTGCGTGCGCCTGCTGGGCGAACCGGACTGGAGTGCACTGGTGCGCCACTATTTCGCCAGCCACCATTGCCACACTCCGTTGTTCACCGAACTGGCTGCCGAGTTCGTGCAGTGGCTGCAGGTGCAGCCGGAGCTGCCGCATCCGGCGCTTGCCGAACTGGCCCACTACGAGTGGGTGGAGACCGCGCTGTACCAGCTGCAGGCCGATCCGCTGCCGGAACCGGGCAACATCGATCCGCTGCAGGTGCCGCTGCGCCGCTCACCGCTGGCCTGGCCGCTGCTGTACCGCTGGCCGGTGCATCAGCTGGGTAGCGAAGATGCACCGTCGCAACCACCGGCAGAGCCCACCGGCCTGCTGGTGCGGCGCGACGCTGATGGCGCGGTGCGATTTGCCACCCTGACCAGCCTCGCAGTGCATCTGCTGACCCTGATCGGCGAGTCCCCCGGCACCACCGGCCAACAACAGCTGCAGCAACTGGCCGCCCTGCACCACCTCGATCCTGGGACATTGGCCGCCCCTGGCGCGCACCTGCTGCAGCAGTTCCTGCGTGCTGGCGTGATCGGTCCGCTCCCCGCTTCACCCTGACGCCCCTTCCAGGAGATACACCGATGAAGACCCCGACCCTGGCCGCCGCACGCGGCCAGCTGGACCGTTTCGCCCCGTGGTTGGCCCCGCTTGGCCTGCGCCTGCTGCTTGCCTGGGAATTCTTCGAATCCGGGCGCGAGAAGCTGCACGGGCAGAACTGGTTCGCCGATCTGCAGGATGCTTTCCCGTTTCCGTTCGACCAGCTGCCCGCTGCGCTGAACTGGCAATTGGCCACCTGGTTCGAACTGGTGGGCGCAGCGTGCCTGCTGTTGGGCTTCGGCACTCGCGTTGCCGCCGCCAGCCTGCTGGTGCTGACGGCTGTGGCAACGTACGCGGTGCACTGGCCGGCCGAATGGAGCTCGCTGGGCGATCTGGCGATGGGCTATGCGATCAGCGATCAGGGCTTTGGCAACTTCAAACTGCCGCTGCTGTTCATGGCGATGCTGTTGCCGCTGCTGTTCACCGGTGCTGGGCGCCTGAGCGTGGATGCGGTGCTGGCGCGGTGGTGTCCGTCGGGCCCCACGGCGCGGCCTGCGCTCCGGTAGACGCCGTCCTTGGTCGGCGCGCAGGGTGCCAACCAAGGTTGGCACCTACCTGGATCCCGGGCGCTCAGGGTCGGCGCACGTCGCGCGGTCCGGTAGATGCCGACCTTGGTCGGCGCGCAGGGTGCCAACCAAGGCTGGCACCTACCGGGATCCCGGGCGCTCAGGGTCGCTCTGCTAGAATCCGTACATGACCGACCCCACTTCCGCACCTGCCGCCCTCCCTGTTTCCGACGTACCCCAGGCGCAGCGCGCGATGTCACAACGCTTCCGCGGCTTCCTGCCGGTGGTGGTGGATGTTGAAACCGGCGGCTTCGACAGCCAGCGCAACGCGCTGCTGGAAATCGCCGCCGTGCCGATCGAGATGGACGAGAACGGCCTGCTCTACCCTGGCCAGACCGCCAGCGCCCATGTGGTGCCGGCCGAGGGGCTGGAGATCGACCCGAAGTCGCTGGAAGTGACCGGCATCATCCTCGACCACCCGTTCCGGCTGGCCAAGGAAGAGAAGGCGGCGTTGGACCACGTCTTCACTCCGGTGCGTGCAGCGATGAAGAAGTACGGCTGCCAGCGCGCGATCCTGGTCGGCCACAACGCGCATTTCGATCTCGGCTTCGTCAACGCCGCAGTGGCCCGTACCGGGCACAAGCGCAACCCGTTCCACCCCTTCAGCGTGTTCGACACGGTCACCTTGGCGGGCATTGCCTATGGCCAGACGGTGCTGGCACGCGCAGCCACGGCGGCCGGGCTGGGCTGGGACGCCAACGAGGCGCACAGCGCGGTGTATGACACCGAGCAGACGGCGCGGTTGTTCTGCACGATCGCCAACGCCTGGCCGCGGTGAAGCAGCCAACGGCGGAGCCCCTCGTGGCGGGCTGACAGCGATTCCTGGGCAGGCCGGGCGGGTGGACTGCGCAGGGGACGCTGCAAGTACATCCCTGTAAGCTCGGTCGCCGCATCCATGCGGCTCACGCCCCTGCGCAGCCCACCCGCCCGGCCACGGACAGTTTCCCGGGCGCCACGGAAAGATCAGAAAAGCGGGAGCAACAGCGGGTCGCTGCGCTCGATGGGTCCTGCCGGCTAGGGCTGTGGTGAGTCACCTTTTTGGTGGGTGCCGACCGTTGGTCGGCACGCCGATTGGTACGGCAATGCCAGTAGATCCACGCCATGCGTGGATGCTTTGCAGTGGATCAACCGATGCTCGTGCGATCCCGGCCGTCACTCTTCGCACGGTACAACGCGCGGTCGGCGCGCTGGTACAGCAGTGCCGGGGTGCGGTCGTCGCCGTCCAGTTCCACCAGGCCGGCGCTGAAGGTCACCCGCAGGCCGGGGATGCCGGCCCAGTCCGGGTGGTCATGGAACAGGCCACGCAGGCGCGCGCACAGCTGCGCCGCCTCCTCCAGCCGGGTGTCATTGAGCAGCAGCGCGAATTCTTCGCCGCCGGTGCGTGCCGGCAGATCCGAATCGCGGCTGGCGGCGGCGATCACCTGGGCCACTTCCACCAGTACCGCATCACCGATGCTGTGGCTGTGCTGGTCGTTGACGTCCTTGAAGTGGTCGATGTCCAGCACCACCAGGCACAGCGGATGGCCGCTGCGCTGGGCGCGGGCGAAGTCGCGGGCCAGCGCCTCGTCGAAGCCACGACGGTTGGCCAGCCGGGTCAGCGCGTCTTCGCGGGCCTGCCGTTCGAACGCCTCGGCCTGCCGCGCCAGGCGCTCGGCCAGCTCGGTCTTCTCCTGGTTCAGCGCCTGCAGGTGCACGGTCTGCGCCTGCAGGTCGAAGGTGGCCTCGTCCACGCGCCGTGCCAGGCGCAGGTTGCTGGCCTTGTACTGCTGCAGCAGGAAGCGGTACAGCGCCACCAGCGCGGACAGCAGCACAAGCCCGATCAGCGCCTGCACGCTGTGCCGCTGCCACCAGAACGGCTCGACAGTAAAGCTCCACACCGCTTCCTGATGCCCCCAACTGCCACCCGGGTGCGCGGCGGCCACGTGCAGCGTGTAATCACCCGGCGGCAGGCCGACGAATTCCACGCTGCGCTGCGGGCCACGTTCCACCCAGCCGTTGTCCAGCCCCTCCAGCCGTGTGCGGTAGCGGATGCGGTCGGACATCAGGTAGCTCAGGCCCACGTAGCTCACCGCAAGCCGTCGCCCACCGGGAATCAGGTTGCGCTCGGGGCCTTCCCAGTGCACCGGCGCACCGTCGACCTGTACGTTCTCGATTGCCGCAGGCGGTGCGGGACGTTCACGGAAACGCTGCAGCCGCTGCGGATCGACCGTGCTCAAGCCGCCGGCGGTCACCACCCAGAACGTGCCGTCCTGGCGCAGGATCGCCGAGGGACCGGAGCTGCCGTTGGCCTGCGCATTGGCCATGCCATCGATTTCGTTGTAACGCTCCACCGTGACCCGCGGCGCGCGTCCGTCGGCCACGGCGTTGAGCGTGGCCATGTCGGTGCGCAGTACTCCGCGGTTGCTGCTGATCCACACGTTGCCCAGTCGGTCGGGCACCAGCTGGAACACCGCGTCCACCGGCATGCCCTGCTCCAGGCCCACCCGTGCCAGCGTCCCCGCCTGCCAGCGGTACAGCCCACGGTCACTGCTGATCCACATCGCATCGCCGATCTGGTGGAAGCCGAACACGCTGCGCCCCCCGCCCAGCGGCGCCAGGTCGATCGACTGCACCCGGTCACCGCGCAGCACGCGGACGCCTTCAATGGTGCCGATCCACAGATTTCCCTGGTGATCGTGTTCCAGCGCGGTGGTCAGGCCTCCCGGCATGCCAGCAACGGTGGGCACGGTTACCTGGTCACCCTCGATGCGGACCACGCCCTTCTGCGTCCCCGCCCAGACCACGCCGTCAGGCGCGATGCTGATCGCACGGATGTTGCCGCCAGGCAGGCCATCGGCCGCCGCGTAGTTGTGGCGAAGCCGTCCATCGGCGTGCAAGCGGTAGATGCCGTCGCCGAAGGTGCCCACCCACAGATCGCCGCCGGCATCCTGCGCCAGGCTCAGCACCGAAGGCGCCTTGCCACCGCGGTTGTGCAGCGGTATCGCACGGAATCGACCGTCGGCGGTCTGCAGGTCCAGGCCGCTGGCGCTGCCCACCCACAGGTGGCGGTCCCGGTCTTCGAGCACCGTGCGCACGTAGTCGCCGCTGAGGCCATCGCGTTCGGTGTAACTGCTGAACAGGGTTTCGCGCAGGCGGTACAGGCCGCCATTGGCACCCACCCAGATGCTGCCCTCGGCGTCTTCGCGCAGGCTGACCACGCGCCCGCCGGGCAGGTTCAGACCCGCCGGCAGGCGCTCCAGGCCATGTGCCGAGATGCGCAGCAGCCCTTGGTTCTCGGTGCCCAGCCACAGGTCGCCATGGCGGTCCTGCAGCATGGCGGTCAAATGCAGCTGGCCAGGCAGCCGGTGCACCAGCACCAGGCGATCATCCTCCACCCGGTACAGGCGCTCGCCCGCGACGATCCACAGCGTGCCATCGGGTGCGCGATAGGGCCACGACAGGCCCTTGTCCACGCCCCACGCTGCTGGCGCGCGCTGCAGTACGCCGGCGGTGTCGCGCAGCACCAGGCCGTCGAGGGTGCCGATCCAGACCCGGTCCTGCGCGTCGACCGCCATCTTGGTGAAACTCATCGCCAACGGCAGGTCCGGCGGCGGGCGCTGGTAGACGATGCCCTTGTCCGGGGTCAGATAGCCAATGCCCTTGCCCTCGTACAACAGCCACAGGCGCCCTTGGCTGTCCATCTGCATGGACTGGATCAGCACCTGCGGCGTATCCGGTTGATGTTCCCAGACCCGCCACTGGCCGTCGCTGCCGCGGTGGCTGACATTGCCGCGCGAATCGCTGATCCACAGACCGCCCTGCGGGTCGACCAGCAGCGCGCCGATGCCGTTGTCGCGCAGCCCCGGCCGGGTGCTGCGGTCGAACACGGTGAAATCCAGGCCGTTGTAGCGCACCAGGCCTTCCCAGGTGGCGAACCACAGGTGGCCTTCCGGGGTCTGCGCGATGTCGCGCAGCGAGTTGTGCGGCAGACCATTGCGCGAGGTCCACACGTCGATGGCGTAGTCGCGCAACGGCGGCGCGCCACTCTGCGCGGCCAGTGGCGTGGCAATCGCCAGCAACAGCCACAGCACACCCACCCGCAGCAGGCGACCGATGTTCTCCGCGTGGCGCCCCGCCCGGCGCCTGCCCGCCCCCTGTCCGCCCATCAGCGCAGCGGCGGCGGCCAGCTGCGGATGCCGGTGGCGGCAGCAGACGCGAACAGGGACAGCCGCACCGCGCAGGGCGGCATGCCGGCAGGAACAGGCAGGCTCATCGGACGAAGAATGGGGAAGTACGCAGATGATAGGGCAAACCCTGTCACCGGCGTCACCGCGCCCGGGCCGCCCGGCGCAACCGGGCCGGGTCCGGGATCGATGCCGCTAGCGCGCCTCGGCGCTGGTCGACCACTGCACCACCGCTTCCAGCCCACCTTCGGGGCGGTTGCGCAACCACAGGCGCCCCCCGTCCTTCTCGGCCAGCGCGCGGGCGATGGTCAGGCCCAGGCCGGCACCGCCGGTCTCGCGCGAACGGGATGTCTCCACCCGCACGAACGGGTCGAACACCGCTTCCAGCTGGTCATCGGCCAGCCCGGGGCCATCATCGGCGATGACCACCGTGATCGTGCCCTCGCCGCGCTCGACACGTACCCGGGCGCGTTGCGCATACATCACCGCGTTGTCCACCAGGTTGGAGAACAGGCGATGCATCGCCAGCGGGCGCAGCATCAGCACCGCGCCGCTGCGGCCTTCAAAGACGACGTCGGCGCCGTCCTCGGCGGTGTCCTCGACGATGCTCTCCAGCAGCGAATCCAGGTCCAGCGCGGCGCGCTGTTCGGCACTCTCCGCACTTCGGGCAAGTTCAAGGCCCTCGCGTACCAGTGCCTGCATCGCAGCCAGGTCGCCGATCAGGCGCTCGCGCAGGGTCTCGTCGGTCACGTTTTCCAGGCGCAGGCGCAGCCGGGTCAGCGGCGTCTGCAGGTCGTGGGTGATCGCCGCCAGCATCTGCGTACGTTCGGCCAGGTGGCGCTGCAGCCGATGCTGCATGGCATTGAAGGCTTCGGCGGCGCGCTGCACCTCACGCGGCCCGCGCAGCGGTAAAGGTGCCCGCTGCAGGTCATCGCCCAGGTCCTCGGCGGCGGCCGCCAGCTCCTGCAGCGGCGCACTGGCCATGCGTGCAACCACGTAGGCCAGCACGGCAATGGCCAGTACCAGCAGGGTCAGGAACAGCGGGTCCACGGCGAGGATGCCGTTGTGCGCGATCGCCGGCGAATCCAGGGCGAGCTTCAGCAACGTGCCGTCGTTGAGCACCACGTCCACCGCCCGGCACTTGGGCGGGATGAAGGTGGGATCGCGTTCGTGTGGCGGCTTGCGGTGGCCCGGCGGCGGTGGCGGCAGCAGGTCCTGCAGCTTGGGAATGCACGAACGGAACGAGGCGAAGTGCACATGCGCCCGCGACACCGGGCCCGGGCGGTCTTCCAGTACTTCCATCAGCGCCTTGTCGGCCCGCCCGATGCGCGCGCCGGGCTGCAGTGCCCGCACGCTGGGGCCACCGATCTCCAGCAGCCGCTCGCGCAGCTCCGGGTTGCCGTCGAGCAGGTTGATGTAGCCCTGCAGGCGGTCGGCGATGCGGTTCAGGTTCTGCCGCTCGAATTCCTGCTGCCGCTTGGAACTGGCCAGCATGGTCGCGCCGATCGCGGCCACGCTCATGCCCAGCAGCAGGATCACGAACAGCCGTCCGACCATCGAGGACAGGAAGTGGCGCAGGCGCTTCATCGCGGCTTATTCCAGGTTGACGGCCGAGGCCAGCACGTAGCCTTCGTTGCGCACGGTCTTGATCAGGCCATCGGGGCCACCATCATCGGCCAGCTTGTTGCGCAGCCGGCTGACCTGCAGGTCGATCGCCCGGTCCTGCGCTTCGTAGTTGCGGCCGCTGCTGAGGGCCACCAGCTGCTCGCGCGAGAGCACCTTGTTGGCATGGGCGATGAACACCCGCAGCAGGCGGAATTCGGCGCCGGACAGCACCACCACGCGCCCGTCCGGATCGACCAGGTGGCGATGCTCCAGGTCGAAGATCCAGCGTGAGAAACGCGCACGGCGCACCGCCAGCGGTTCCAGGTTGGCCGGCAGCGCTTCGGTACGTCGCAGCACGTTGCGGATGCGCGCCAGCAGTTCACGCGGCTCGAACGGCTTGGCCAGGTAGTCGTCGGCGCCCATTTCCAGGCCGAGTACGCGGTCGATCGGCTCGGCGCGCGCGGTGAGCATGATCACCGGCGTGTTCGAGCGCGCGCGAAGGTCGCGGCACAGGGTCAGGCCATCCTCGCGCGGCAAGTTGAGGTCGAGCACGATCAGGTCCACGTGTTCGCGTTCCAGCAGCTGGCGCATGCTGGTGCCATCGGCGGCGGTGCTGACCTGGTAGCCAGCACGGCCGAGCTGCTCGGCCAGCAGGGTGCGGATATCGTTGTCGTCATCGACGATCAGCAAACGGTGCATCGGGTTTTCAGTCTCCATGTCGCGAATCATCCCGTGTCGGCAGCTGAACCGCATCCAGGCCAATGCGTACCACTGTATCCCCCGCAGTGCGGGATACCTGCCGATACGCAGTCTCGCAGACAGTGTTACATAGAGACACACCCCGAGGATTGAGCACAGCGTCGCTCGATCTTCACAATGCCCACCAACGCCGCCACTGCGGCCCCCAGAGTGAAGCCGCCACGTGATCTCCCGCCTGTTGCCCGCGACCCGCAAGGGTCGCCTGATGTTGATCGCCCTGATTGTCCTGATCGCCGCTGTATCCGCCTGGTGGCTGCTGCGCAAGCCTGCCGCACCGGCGCTGGCGACCACCCCGGTCAGCCGCGGCGACATCGAGCAGACGGTGGAAGCCACCGGCGTGATCGACGCCTACAAGCTGGTCAGCGTCGGCGCGCAGGCCTCCGGCCAGATCAAGTCGCTGAAGGTGCAGCTGGGCGATACGGTGAAGGAAGGCGACCTGATCGCCGAGATCGACGCCACCACCCAGCAGAACCAGGTGCTCAACGCGCAGGCCTCGCTGGACCAGGTGACCGCGCAGCGCGCAGTGCAGCAGGCCACCCTGCGCCAGGCCGAACTGGAGTTCGCACGCCAGCAGCAGATGCTGGCTGCCGAAGCCACCTCGCGTCAGGAATACGACGCCGCCGAGGCCCAGCTGAAGACTGCGCGTGCGCAGCTGCAGTCCTACGAGGCGCAGATCAAGGGCCGCGAAACCGAACTGGGCACTGCCCGTGCCAACCTGGCCTATACCCGCATTGTCGCGCCGATGGACGGCACCGTGGTGGCGGTGGTGGCCGAGGAAGGCCGCACGGTGAACGCCAACCAGACCGCGCCGACCATCGTGATGCTGGCACGGCTGGACGTAGTGACTGTCAATGCCGAGGTGTCCGAGGCCGACGTGGTCAAGATCAAGGCTGGCATGCCGGTGTACTTCACCACGCTGGGTGACCCGGACCGCAAGTACCACGCCACGCTGCGGCAGATCAATCCGGCACCGGCGTCGATCGCCAACGAAAGCTCGTCCAGTTCCAGCAGCTCGTCCAGTTCCAGCTCCAGCAGCGCGGTTTACTACAACGCGTTGTTCGACGTCGAAAACCCCGATGGCACCCTGCGCATCGACATGACCGCACAGGTATCGGTGCTGCTCAAGCAGGCCAAGGGCGTGCTGATGGTGCCGGCCGTGGCACTGGGACCGAAGTCGCGCGATGGCGAGCGCATCGTGCGGGTGGTCGATGACAAGGGCCAGCCGCAGCCGCGCAAGATCAAGGTCGGCATCAACAACGGCGCCAACGTCGAGGTCCTGTCCGGCCTGAAGGAAGGCGAGCGCGTGGTGGTCGGCGAAGGCGGCGCTGCGGCAGCCGCTGGCGGCGGCAACCGTGGCGGCATGCAGATGCGGGTCGGCGGCCCGGGCATGGGGCGCCGATGAGCATGACGGCGCCACTGCTGCGCCTGCGCGACCTGCGACGCGAATTCCCGGCCGGCGAGGATGTCATCGCCGTGCTGCGCGACGTCAACCTGGACATCCATGCCGGCGAGATGGTGGCGATCGTCGGCCAGTCCGGATCGGGCAAGTCCACGTTGATGAACATCCTCGGCTGCCTGGACCGCCCGACCCGTGGCAGCTACCAGGTGGCGGGCCGCGAGACCGGGAAAATGGCGCCCGACGAGCTGGCCGAGCTGCGCCGCGAGCACTTCGGTTTCATCTTCCAGCGCTACCACCTGCTGGGTGATCTCGACGCACGCGGCAATGTGGCCGTGCCGGCGGTGTATGCCGGCAGCCCCGGCCCGGTGCGCACAGCCCGTGCCGAGCAGCTGCTGCAACGGCTGGGCCTGGCCGACCGCATGCACCACAAACCCGGGCAGCTGTCCGGTGGCCAGCAGCAGCGCGTGTCGATCGCGCGCGCGTTGATGAACGGTGGCGAGGTGATCCTGGCCGACGAACCGACCGGCGCCCTGGACACGAAATCCGGCGAAGAGGTGATGGCCATCCTCGGCGAACTGCATGCCGAAGGCCACACCATCATCATCGTCACCCACGACATGAGCGTGGCCGAGCACGCACAGCGCATCATCGAGATCCGCGACGGCGAGATCATCGCCGACCGTGCCAATCCGGCCGCGCCCAGCTACCGTGCGCAACGCGAGCCGAGCACCGGCGTGGCCCATGGCAGCAGCTGGCAGGCCGCCCGCGACCGCTTCACCGAAGCGTTCCGGATGGCCCTGCTGGCGATGAACGCCCATCGCCTGCGTACCTTCCTGACCATGCTCGGCATCATCATCGGCATCGCTTCGGTGGTCTCGGTGGTGGCACTGGGCAACGGTTCGCAGCAGCAGATCCTGCAGAACATCAGCGCGCTGGGTACCAACACCATCGACGTCTACCCCGGTCGCGGCTTCGGCGACATGCGCTCGGCGCGGGTGCAGACCCTCAAGGCCAGCGATGCCGATGCCCTGTCACGGCAGAGCTACGTCGACAGCGCCACCCCCAGCGTGTCCAGTTCGGTCACCGCGCGCTACCGCAACCAGTCGGCCACCGCGCAGATCAGCGGCGTCGGCGAGCAGTACTTCCGGGTGAAGGGCGTGAGCCTGCTCAGCGGCAGCTTCTTCGACACCGACGCGGTGAAGGGGCTGGGCCAGGTGGCGGTGATCGATGAGAACACCCGGACCCAGTTCTTCCCCGACAGCGACCCGATCGGCCAGGTGATCCTGCTTGGCAACGTGCCGGTGCGCGTGGTCGGCGTGGCCAAGAAGCAGAGCTTCGGTTTCGGCGGCAGCACCAGCCTGAGCGTGTTCGTGCCCTACACCACGGTGATGTCGCGCATGCTCGGGCAGAGCCACGTTTCCAGCATCACCGTGCGGGTGAACGATGAAACGCCGATGGATGCGGCGCAGGAAGCGATCACCCGGCTGCTGACCATGCGCCACGGCACCGAGGACTTCTTCCTCAGCAACAGCGCCGAGATCCGCGACACCATCGAACAGACCACGCGCACGATGACCCTGCTGATCGGCGCCATCGCCGCCATCGCGCTGCTGGTCGGTGGCATCGGCGTGATGAACATCATGCTGGTCTCGGTGACCGAGCGTACCCGCGAGATCGGCGTGCGCATGGCGGTGGGGGCGCGGCAGAGCGACATCCGCCAGCAGTTCCTGATCGAAGCGGTGCTGGTGTGCCTGCTCGGCGGATTGCTCGGCATCGGCCTGGCACTGCTGATGGGCGTGTTGATCGGCCGGTTCGCCAGCGATTTCCAGGTGCTGTTCTCCACCGCTTCCATCATTGCCGCCTTCGCCTGCTCGACCCTGATCGGCGTGGCGTTCGGCTTCCTGCCGGCACGCAGTGCCGCCCAGCTCGACCCGGTGGAGGCCCTGGCCCGCGAATGAAGATGATGACCCGACTGCCCTTCCCCGCTCCCTCGCGCCTGCTGCTGTCCGGCGCCGTGCTGCTTGCACTCTCCGCATGCGCTTCCGTGGGCCGCTATCCGGTCGAAGACCCCAGCGTTGCCGCCAACTATGGTCGTGGCGATGCGACCCTCAACGCACCGGCCGACGACCCGCGCAGCGGCCTGGACACCCCGGCCCGTGACGTCCGCCAGGACAACTGGTGGACCGGCTTCGGCGACGAGCGCCTCGACCGCCTCGTCGCGCAGGCGCTTGCCGCCAACAGCGACCTCGGTGCGGCCGGGCTGGCGGTGCAGCGTGCACGCCTGCAGGCCGGGCTGGCCAGCAACGCGCTGTGGCCGCAGCCTTCGTCGTCCGGCGTGAGCGGCAGCGGCAGCCGCGCCACCGACCAGGCCGACGACTGGCGCCGCAGCTATTCCACCGGCGTGTCGCTGGGGTGGGAAATCGATCTGTGGGGCCGCCTGCGCAGCCAGCGCGACATCGCCCGCTGGGAGGCCAACGCCAGCGAAGAAGACCGGCAGAACACCGCCCTGCTGGTGATCGGCGATGTCATCAACCAGTACTGGGCACTGGCCTACCTCAACCAGTCCATCGCCACCGGCCAGGCCAACCTTGAGCGGCTGCAGCGCACGCACGAACTGGTACAGGCGCGCTTCGATGCCGGTGCGGTTTCGCGCCTGGAAGTACGCCAGGCACTGCAGAACCTGCAGTCGCAGCGTTCGGCGCAGAGCGCGCTGGAACAACAGCGGGTGGAGGTGCGCAACGCGCTGACCGTGCTGCTGGATGGCACGCCGTGGCCGCAGCACGACGAACCGCAGAACCTGCTGGAGGCGCAGAGCCCGAGCATTGCCGAAGGCCTGCCCGCCGACCTGCTCGGCCGCCGGCCCGACCTGCGCGCGGCCGAACTGCGGCTGCGCAACAGCCTGAAGACGATCCGGGTGACCGCCACCCAGTACTACCCGACACTGAGTCTTACCGGCAGCCTGGGTTCCAGCGCCACCTCGCTGGGCGATGTGCTGCGCAATCCGGTGGCGACGCTGGGGGCTGGGCTGTCGCTGCCCTTCCTCAACCTGCAGCGCGCGCAGCTGGATACGGACGTGGCCGGCACCAACTACCAGATCGCCGCCACCAACTTCCGCAAGACGCTGTACACCGCGCTGTCGGAGGTGGACAACGCCTTGTCCGCACGCGAGCAGCTGCTGCGCCAGGTAACCGCGTCGCAGGCGTCCTACGATGAAGCGGTGGAAGTGGAACGTGCGCAGGAAGTGCGCTATCGCGTGGGCGCCACCGATCTGCGCACCTGGCTGGAAGCACAGCAGACCCGGCGCGACGCGGAACTGTCACTGGCACGGGTGCGGCAGAGCCAGTTGAACAACGACGTGACGCTGTTCAAGGCGCTGGGAGGCAGCGCGGGGTAAGGCATCCGGAGCGCCAACCAAGGTTGGCGACTACCGCCTGCCCGGTAGGTGTCGCCCTTGGTCGACACGGCGGATCAGAAAAAAGGGTCAGATCCCTTTCCCGTGGGAAAGGGATCTGACCCCGATCGGGTCTCCGCAGCTGTCGATCAACCGCGCTGGCGCACGGCCTCGAACAGGCTGACGCCGGCAGCAACCGAGACGTTCAGGCTCTCGATCTCGCCCGGCATCGGAATCTTGACCAGGCCATCGCAGTTTTCGCGGGTCAGTCGGCGCAGGCCGTCGGCTTCGCCGCCCAGCACCAGGGCGATGTTGCCCTTCAGGTCCAGCTGGTACAGCGACGCAGTCGCCTCACCGGCCAGGCCGTAGATCCACACGCCCTGCTTCTGCAGGTCCTTCAGGCAGCGCGACAGGTTGGTCACCGCCACCACCGGAATAAGGTCGGCAGCGCCGGCCGAGGTCTTGCGCACGGTGGCGTTGACCGTGGCCGACTTGTCCTTGGGAATGATCACGGCGGTAGCGCCGGCAGCGGCGGCCGAACGCAGGCAGGCGCCGAGATTGTGCGGGTCCTGCACCTCGTCCAGCACCAGCAGCAGGGCCTTGCCTTCCGCAGCCGTGACCAGGCCTTCCAGCTCGTTCTCGTTGTAGGTGCGGGCGGCGGCATAGCGTGCAGCCACGCCCTGGTGGCGCACCGAACCGCCCACGCCGTCCAGCGCCTGGCTGTTGACCTTGCGCACGTCGATGCCCTTGCGGCGGGCGTTTTCCTCGATTTCGACCAGGCGCGGGTTCTTCGCACCGGCCTCGACCAGCACTTCGCGGACGTTCTCGGCGTCGTTCTCGATGGAGGAGGCGACGGCGTTGACGCCGACGATCCACTGGCTGTTCTTGCTCATGCGGGCAGGACCGGAAAGGGGGTGGCTATGGTAGAGCATCGGCGGACGCGGCGCTGCGGCGGCTGGCCGGCAGCGCCGGGCCATGCCCGGCGACCGTTGTCCGTCGCCCCCGCCGGGCAAGGCCCGGCGCTACCCGCGCGTGCGCGGCGGCCAGTGCGGGGTGTCGTGGTCGGGATGCTGGTGGGAAACGACCGTGGCCAGGAATTCCAGCGCGGCCATGTCCTGTTCCGTACGGCGTGCCGGCAGCCGGCCCAGCCCATCGACGAAGGGCAGCTTGCGCTCGACGCCGTACTGAAGGGTCGGCGGCAGTCGTTCAGGCTGGTCGAACGCACCGGCGGCCACCGCCACGCCATCGGGGGCTTCATAGGTCAACGGCGTGCCGCAGTCGGCGCAGAAGCCGCGCCGCACTACGTTGGACGACTGGAAATAGCGCGGTTGGCCACGGGTCCAGCTGAACTGCACACCGCGCACCGACACCAGCGGCGCGTAGTAGGCGCCGAAGGCCTTCTGGCACATCCGGCAGTGGCAGATCGAGCTGTCGGTCAGCTCGCCCCGCGCCTGGAAGCGGATCGCGCCGCACTGGCAGCCGCCGCTGTACTCGGGTTGGCCCTGCATTGCCGCTTTCCTCCGAAACGTCGTGCCAACCAACGGTTGGCACCTACCGGGTGAGGTGGGTGCCGACCGTTGGTCGGCACACCTTTCAGTACTTCTTCTTCGCGCGCTTGGCTGGCTTGCCGCGCTCGGGCAGCGGGGCCGGGCCTGCTTCCTCTTCCTCGCCCTTGTGCTCGACCAGGCGGAAGTCGATCTTGCGCTCTTCCATGCTGGCCTTCAGCACCAGGATGCGCACCTGGTCACCCAGCCGGTAACTGCTGCCGCGGCGCTCGCCGGTCAGCGTCTTGCGGGTCGCGTCGAACTTGTAATAGTCCTGCGGCAACTGGGTCACGTGCACCAGGCCCTGAACCTTCGAGTCGGCCAACTCCACGAACAGGCCGAAGCTGGTCACGCCGCTGATCACGCCGTCGAACTGGCCACCGACGTGTTTTTCCATCCACGCCGCGCGGTAACGCTCATCCACTTCGCGTTCGGCCTCATCGGCGCGACGCTCACGCTCGGAACACTGCAGTGCCAGTGCTGCCATCTCGCGGGCGGTGTAGGTGAACTTGTCCAGCGGCTTGCCCGACAGCGCATGCTTGATCGCACGGTGCACCAGCAGATCCGGGTAACGACGGATCGGCGAGGTGAAGTGCGCGTACGCTTCCAGCGCCAAGCCGAAATGGCCGTTGTTGTCCGGGCTGTACACGGCCAGGCTCTGGCTGCGCAGCAGCACCGATTCCAGCAGCGTGGCATCGGGACGGTCGCGGATCTTCTTCAGCAGCTTGGTGTAATCACCTGGGCGCACCTTCGACCACGGCGGCAGGCTCAGCTTGAACTCCTTGAGGAATTCCAGCAGATCGGCGTACTTGGTCTCCGGCGGCTTCTCGTGCACGCGGTAAGGCGCGGGCACGTGGCGCGACAGCAGGTACTTGGCCGCCTCCACGTTGGCCGCGATCATGCATTCCTCGATCAGCTTGTGCGCATCGTTGCGCACCAGCATGCCGGCCTGGGTGACTTCACCGCGGTTGTCGAGCACGAAGCGGACTTCGCTGCTTTCAAACTCGATCGCGCCACGCTTGCTGCGCGCCTTGGACAGCACCTTGTACAGCTGGTGCAGGCGCTGCACCTGCGGCAGCAGGTCGCCGATGAAGGCCTTCGCACCGGCATCGTCCTCGCCCACCGCCTGCCACACCTGGGTGTAGGTCAGGCGCGCATGCGAATTCATCACCGCTTCGTAGAAGCGCGAGCCGGTCACCTGGCCCTCGCGGTCGATCTGCATGTCGCAGACGAAGCACATGCGGTCGACCTTCGGCATCAGCGAGCAGATACCGTTGGACAGCGTTTCCGGCAGCATCGGCACCACGAAGCCCGGGAAGTACACCGAGGTGGCGCGCTTCTGTGCTTCATCGTCCAGCGGCGTGCCGGGACGGACATAGTTGGAGACATCGGCAATGGCCACCACCAGGCGGAAGCCATCGGC
The DNA here is from genome assembly GCF_002966815.1 of Stenotrophomonas sp. MYb57. Lineage (NCBI taxonomy): Bacteria > Pseudomonadati > Pseudomonadota > Gammaproteobacteria > Lysobacterales > Lysobacteraceae > Stenotrophomonas > Stenotrophomonas sp. MYb57. The sequence continues at coordinate 1,621,990 of NZ_CP023271.1, read as the reverse complement.
GTTGGGCTCGCAGTACACCGCGTCGTCGAAGTCCTTGGCGTCCTCGCCATCGATGGTCACCAGCGGCGTGCTGCGCAGGTCGACGCGGCCGCCGATCATCGCCGGCTCGACCACCAGCGGTACCGACGCGGCTTCGTCCAGCACCTCCTGCGGGAACTCGAACGGCAGCTCGTGGCCGTGGATCGCGGTTTCCACCACCAGCGAGGCAGTCAGCTTGTCGCCGAGCACGGCGATGATGCGACCGATCGGCGGACGGCGGCTGTCCGGTGCCTGGGTCAGTTCGCAGACGACCAGCTGGCCATCGTTCGCGCCGCCGGTCTGGTCCGGCGGCACCTGCACGTTGCGCTGGATGCGCTTGTCATCGGGCACCACGTAGTTGATGCCCATCTCGACGCTGAAGCGGCCGATCAGGCGCGTCATGCCGCGCTCGAGAACGCGGGCGATGCTGCCTTCGCGACGGCCGCGGTGGTCAATGCCGGTGACACGTGCCAGCACCTTGTCGCCGTGCATCACCTTGCGCATTTCATAGGGCGGCAGGAACAGATCGTCACCGCCCTCGACCGGGCGCAGGAAGCCGAACCCTTCCGGATTGGCGATCACCACGCCGGTGACCAGGTTCAACGTCTGGATGGGCGCGAAGCCGCCGCGGCGGTTCTGCACCAGCTGGCCGTCGCGGACCATGGCGCCAAGCCGGCGCGACAGCGCTTCGGCACGGTCCGGTGCGGTCAGGCCCAGGCGCGCGCCGAGTTCCTCAGCCGTCTGCGGCCCTTCGCAGCGTTCCAGCAGGGCCAGGATGGCCTCGCGGCTGGCAATGGGTTGTTCGTACTTTTCCGCTTCGCGGGAAGCGTAGGGATCATCGATCACCTTGCCCGCCGGTGGCAGCTTGCGACCCATTGCCGGGCCCGGCGGCTCGGCGTTGCGGCGGCCACGTCCTGGAGGCGGTGCACCGCCTTCGGCCAGTGCGGGGAGCCAGCCCGGCAACGGCTTGCCCGGCTTGTTGTTGCGGGCAGTGCCCTGCTTGGTGCCCTTGTTGGGGGCTTCACTGCGGGACTTGCTCCCGCCCTTGCTTGGTTTTTTGGTAGTCATCGCCCTCCATGGTAGCCGCTGTGGGCGTGCAGAACGGGTCAGCAAACACGTTGAAGAACCCCCATTAAGAATTTTCAGGAAATCGTTGACAGGCCCCGGGTTCATCTTCACAATTGCGCCTCTGGAACGCCCAGATGGCGGAATTGGTAGACGCACTAGTTTCAGGTACTAGCGGGTAAAACCGTGGAGGTTCGAGTCCTCTTCTGGGCACCAACGAAAAAACTCCTCGCTTCGGCGAGGATTTTTTTTGCCTGTAATCCGGCTGCCGCACCGGCAGTGGGGTCGGATCCCTTTCCACGGGAAAGGGCTCTGACCCCAGCGCGAGACCCATGGGGCAGAGCCTGTTTCGCATGCGAAACAGGACCCGACCACGGATCCGCAAAGGGTGTTGACACCTCCGTCACGGCACCCCATAATTCTCCTCCTCGACGCCCAGGTGGCGGAATTGGTAGACGCACTAGCTTCAGGTGCTAGCGGGGGCAACTTCGTGGAGGTTCGAGTCCTCTCCTGGGCACCATGTCGAGAATGAAAAACACCCGCGAAAGCGGGTTTTTTCTTGTCTGGCGTCCGGTCGGCATCACCACCACGAACGCAGCATCAGCTCCAGGCCCAGCAACAGCAGGAAGCCGAGGAAGCAGGCACGGAACACGCGCGCACTGATGCGCTGGCGGATCACCTGCCCCAGCCACATGCCCAGCAGCGCCGGCAGCACTGCCAGCGCGCTCAACCCCAGCTGCTGCACGCCAAACGCCCCGTTGAGCACCAGCCCGGTGGTCAGCGAGATCGTCGAGACGGTGAACGCCAGGCCCAGTGCCTGCACCAGCTCCTCGCGCTGCAAGCCCAGCGACTGCAGGTACGGCACCGCTGGCATGACGAACACGCCGGTGGCGCCGGTGACCACGCCGGACACCGCCCCGACCAGCGGCCCCAGCCAGCGCTCGCGCCGCTGCGGTACGCGGAACACCGGCGCCACCAGTGCGTACAGCGCATACACCACCAGCGCCACGCCCAACGCGGCGCGCGAGGCATCACGATCCACCCGTACCAGCAGCGCGGCCGAGCCCAGCGTCACCACCACCACGGCCAGCATCATCGGCCACAGCCGCCGCAGGGTGCGGCCCAGTGATGGCCCGGACAGCAACTGCCAGGCATTGGTGACGAAGGTGGGAATGAACAGCATCGAGGCCGCCGCCACCGGCGACAACGCGCCGCCCAGCAGTCCCATCGCCACCGTCGGCAGGCCCATGCCGGTCACGCCCTTGACCACCCCGGCCAGCACGAACACCACCACCAGCAACCCATAGAAGTATGTCGTCTCGTTCATGCCGCCATTGGAGCCGGCGCCGCAGGCGCGCACAATGCGGTCTTCCCGCCTGCGCCTTCGGACCAGCCGAAGGCAGGGCCGAGCGGAGCAAACGACATGCGCCTGGACATTGCCGATCTGCGCCTGTTCCTGGCGGTGGCCGAAGCCGGCAGCATCACCGCCGGCGCGGTGGAGGCGAATCTGGCACTGGGATCGGCCAGCGAACGCCTGCGCGCCATCGAAACCGACGCTGGCACCGCGCTGCTGACCCGTCACCCGCGCGGCATCAGCCTCACCGAAGCGGGTGCCGCACTGGCCCATCACGCGCGATTGATCCTGCAGCAGCAGGCGCAGCTGCGCGGCGAACTGCAGGCGTTCGCCCACGGTGCGCGCGGCACGCTGCACCTGTACGCCAACACCGCGGCATTGACCAACTACCTGCCCGCGCGGCTGGCCCCATGGCTGGCAGAGCGCCCTCGCCTGCGCGTGGAACTGCACGAACGCACCAGCAATGAAGTCGTGCGCGCGATCCGCGCCGGCCAGGCAGAGGCCGGCATCATCAGTGATGCCGTTCCCGCCGATGGTCTGCACCGCCATGTCGTTGCCGAAGACCCGCTGATGACGCTGCTGCCGGCCGGCCACCGCTTCGCCGCGCGGCGCTCGCTCGACTTCAGCGATGTGCTGGGCGAGACCTTCGTTGCCCTGGCCGACGGCAATGCGCTGCAGACCTATATCGAAGAGCTGGCGGCAGAGGCCGGACGCACGCTCGACGTGCGCATCCGCATGAAGACCTTTGAAGGCCTGTGCACGATGGTGGGCCATGGCATCGGCGTGGGCATCGCGCCGCGCACGATCGCGCGGCAACATCGGCGGGCCACCGGCATCGTCGCCGTTGCACTCGGCAACGCATGGGCACAACGCCGGCTGTGCGCCGCGTTCGCCGACTGGAAATCGCTCTCGCCACCGATGCGCAGCCTGCTGCTGCATCTGGATGTGGACGCGGAAGCCGGTGCAGAAAAAAATGTGTGAAATGGTGTTGACACATATCCAGCCTTCCTGCAAAATTCTCCTCCTGAGTCGCCCAGGTGGCGGAATTGGTAGACGCACTAGCTTCAGGTGCTAGCGGGGGCAACTTCGTGGAGGTTCGAGTCCTCTCCTGGGCACCATGACTCAGACAATGATCAAACCCGCGCAAGCGGGTTTTTTCATGTCCAGCGTTTGCCGGGATCACGCGCGTCCATCCACGCATGGCGTGGATCTACTGGAATTCGCATGCATGCGTGGATGCGCTGCAAACAAAAACCCCGCCTTCCGGCGGGGTTTTGTTTTTCAGCAACAGCGATCGATCAGTGCCCGCCACCGGCGGCGGCACCCGCGCCCGCACCGAAGGGCGGCTTGGCCAGCCACAGGAACGAGATGATCGCCAGGAAGATCCAGCCCAGCAGGAAGAAGATGTCGTTGAAGCCCATCTGCGATGCCTGGTGGTTGATCATGTTGTTCAGCACCGCCGCGCCATGTTGCAGGTCGCCCTGCCCCATCGCCGCCACCTGGTCCTGCATGCCCGGCTGATAGGCCGAAATGTGTTCGGTCAGGTCCGCGTGATGCACCTGCGTGCGACGTGCCCACAGCCAGGTGGTCAGCGACGCCGCGAAGCTGCCGCCCAGCGTACGCAGGAACGTGGCCAGGCCCGAACCGGCCGCGATCTCACGACCATCCAGGTCCGACAGCAGGATCTGCAGCACCGGCATGAAGAACAGCGCCACGCCGATGCCCATGATCAGCTGCACGCCGGCCACATGATGGAAGTCCACCTGCAGGTTGAAACCCGAACGCAGGAAGCTGGTCATCGACAGCACCACGAACGCGATGGTGGCCAGCATGCGCATGTCGAAACGCGATGCGTACTTGCCCACGAACGGGGTCATGATCACCGGCAGTACACCGATCGGGGCTGTTGCCAGACCGGCCCAGATCGCGGTGTAGCCCATGTCGCGCTGCAGCCACTGCGGAATCAGCAGGGCCACGCTGAAGAACGCCGCGTAGGCCACCACCATCGCCAGCGTACCGGCACGGAAGTTGCGGTGCCGGAACAGCTTCAGGTCGACGATCGGGTCCTTGTCGGTCAGCTCCCAGATCAGGAACACGGTCAGCGCCACCACGGCAACGCAGGCCAGTACCACGATCTTCATCGACGAGAACCAGTCTTCGTCGTTGCCCAGGTCGAGTACCAGCTGCAATGCGCCCACGCCGATCACCAGGGTGACCAGGCCGACGTAGTCCATCTTCGGCTTCTCGACGTGCTCCGGGCGACCCTTCAACTGGTTGCCCACCACCAGCGCAGCGAAGATGCCCAGCGGCACGTTGATCAGGAAGATCCATTCCCAGCTGTAGTTGTCGGTGATCCAGCCACCGAGGATCGGCCCGCAGATCGGCGCCACCACGGTGATCATCGCCAACAGCGCCAGCGCCTGCCCGCGTTTCTCCCGTGGATAGATCGAGACCAGCAGCGACTGGGTGATCGGGTACATCGGGCCGGCGACGAAGCCCTGCAGCGCACGCGACAGCACCAGCATGCCCATGCTCTGGGCCAGGCCGCACAGCAGCGAGGTGATCACGAAGGCCAGCGTGGCCCACACGAACAGCTTGCGCTCGCCGAAGCGACGGCTGAGCCAGCCGGTCAGCGGCAGCGCGATCGCGGTGCTGACCGCGAACGAGGTGATGACCCACGTCGCCTGCTGCGAACTGGCGCCAAGATTACCGGCGATGGTCGGCAGCGAGACGTTGGCGATGGTGGTGTCGAGCACCTGCATGAACGAGGCCATCGCCAGGCCCACGGTGCACAGGGCCACACTGGGTGGCAGGAATCCAGCGGCCGCACCCGGCGCCGCCGGTGCGCCCGGAGAGCCGGGCGCAGCTGGAGCTTGTGCGGACATGGCCGACCTCAGCTCGCCTTGGACTGCTGCGGCAGGTTGCCCTGGATGATCGTGTGGATCACCTCATCGGCATCGTGCAGCTGCTTGGCATACACGTCGGTGTCGAACACCGTGCCCTTGGCGGCTGCGCTCGGCAGCACTTCGCCCTTCTGGTCGCGCAGGCTCACCTCGGCCTTCATCGACAGGCCGATGCGCAGCGGGTGTTCCGCCAGCTGCTTGGCATCGATGGCGATGCGCACCGGCACGCGCTGCACGATCTTGATCCAGTTGCCGCTGGCATTCTGCGCCGGCAGCAGCGAGAACGCCGAGCCGGTGCCCAGGCCCAGGCTGTCGATGCGGCCCTTGTACTTGACGTCGCCGGCATACAGGTCCGACTTCAGCTCCACTTCCTGGCCCAGGCGCATGTGCCGCAGCTGGGTTTCCTTGAAGTTGGCTTCGACCCACATCTGCTCGGTCGGCACCACCGCCATCAGCGCATTGCCCGGCTGCACGCGCTGGCCGACCTGCACCGAACGACGGGCGACATAGCCGGTGACCGGCGCGACGATGCCCGAACGTGCATTGTTGAGGAAGGCCTGGCGCAGCTGCGCGGCGGCAGCCTGCACATCCGGCTGGGTGGCGATCACGGTGTCATCAACCAGTGCGCGGTTGCGCTCGACGGTCTCGCGCGAACCGGCCACGGCCGCTTCGGCAGCTGCCAGCTCATCGCGGGCGTGGGCCAGTTCTTCGTTGGAGATGGCGCCGGTGGCGGCCAGGCCCTTGCGGCGTGCGAAGTCGTCGCGCACGCGCTTCAGGGTCACCTGGCGTGCGTTCAAGTCCGCCTGCGCACCTTCGACGCTGCGGTACAGGCCGCGGGTCTGGCGCACGGTCTTGGCCAGGTTGGCTTCGGCCTGCTGCAGGGCCACCGAGGTATCGGCCGGGTCCAGCTGCACCAGCAGCTGGCCGCGCTCCACGCGCATGCCGTCATCGGCGTTGATGGCGACCACGGTACCGGCCACCAGCGGGGTGATCTGCACCTGGTTGCCCTGCACGTAGGCGTCGTCGGTCTCTTCGAACCAACGGCCGAACATGAAGTACCACAGCGCCAGTGCCGCCAGCAGCAGCACGACGATCACGAACAGGCCGCGCAACAGCTTGCCGCGGCGGTTGGGGGCGGCGGGGGCCGCAGTGTCTTGGGTCTGGCTCATGGCAGGCGTCTTCAGGAATGCGAGGAATCGGAATGGGAAGCAAGCGGTGCGGCATCAGCGTCACTGGGCTGGAAACCACCGCCGAGCGCCTTGCTCAGGCGCACCGAGGTCTGCAGCTGCTGCGACTGCAGGCCGGCCAGCTGCTGCTGCGACTGCAGCAGGGTGGACTGCGCGGTCAACACGTCCAGGTAGCTGCCGATGCCAGCGCGATAGCGCTGCTGGGCCAGGTCGAACGCAGCGCGTGCGGTATCCACCGCCTGCTGCTGCGACTGCGCCTGCTGCGCCAGTGAGCGCACCGCGTTGACCTGGTCGGCCACGTCGCGCAGTGCATCGAGCACCGCCTGGTTGTAGTTCGCCACGGCCAGGTCGTACTGCGCATCGGTGTTGGCCAGGTTGGCCCGCAGCTTGCCGCCTTCGAAGATCGGCAGGCTCAGCGCCGGGCCGATGTAGGCGAAACTGGAACTGCTCTGCAGCAGGTCGCCGACATTCGGTGCGACCACGCCGGCCAGCGCGGTCAGGTTGAGGCTCGGGTAGAACCGGGTCTTGGCGACCTTGATCTGCTTGTCGGCCGCTTCCACCCGCCAGCGCGCGGCGACGATGTCGGGGCGACGGCCGAGCAGTTCACTGGGCACCACGCCCGGCAGCTGCAGGGCCAGCGGGTTCATGGCCCGCGGGCGTTCGATCGACAGGCCGCGGTCCGGGCCCTTGCCGACCAGCGCGGCCAGCGCCGTGCGCCCGGCATCGATGCGCTGCTGCGCCGCCAGCAACTGCTGCTGTGCGGCCGGCACGCGGGCTTCGGCCTGGCGCACCTGCAGGTCGCTGTCGATGCCGGCACTACGACGCTGCCGGGTCAGCTGCAGCGACTTCTGCGAGCGCGCCAGTTCTTCTTCGGCCACGTCGTTGAGCTGCCAGGCGTAGGCCAGGTCGGTATAGGCCTGGGCGATGCCGGTGGACAGGTTCAGGCGCGCGGCCTGGGCCTCGACGGTGGCGGCGTGGGCGCCATCCACGGCAGCCTCCCAGGCGGCGCGCTTGCCGCCCCACAGGTCGATGCCGTAGCTGAAGTCGAACGCGATCTGGCTGCTGCCAGCGTAGTGGCCGCCGATTTCATCGCCAGCCATCGATTCGGGCAGGCGCAGGCCGGTGTAGCCACCGGACACGGAGAGGCTGGGCAGGCGATCGGCGCGCGCGGTGCCGACCTGCGACTGTGCCTGGCGCAGGCGCGCGTCGGCGGCGTCCAGGCTCGGATGGCCGGCCAGGCCTTCGGCGATCAGCGCATCCAGTTGCGCATCGCCCAGTGCCTTCCACCAGTCCTGGGCAGGAAAACCGGCTGCGCTCAGGTCGCTGTCGGCCAGGGTACGTTCGCTGTGCAGGCTGTCCACGTCGAGCACGTGGCCCTGCGGGTCAAGGCCACGGCTGCTTGCGCAGGCGGCCAAGGCCAGGGCCAGCGCTGAAACCAGCAGCGCGCGCCCGGAGCGGCGGAGAGTGGGATGCGGGATCGGGTTCATGGGGTTGTCAGGGAATCGCGGATTCGGGTCAGGAGGGACAGCAGCTGCGTGCGTTCGTCGGCGGACAGATCGCGCAGGGCGTAATCCATCACCGCGTCGCCGCGCAGCTTCAACCGCGCCCACAGCGCGCGGCCTTCATCGGTCAATACGATCTGCAGTGCACGCCGGTCCTGCGTATGCGGCTCACGGCGCACGCAACCGAGCGCTTCCAGCTTGTCCAGCAGGCGGGTGACCGCGCTGGGCACCTGGTCGATGGCCTGGGCCAGCTCGTTGGCCGTGCACGGCGCCATGTTCGAGAGCACCTTCAGCCCGATGTAGTGGGTGAAGCCGATGCCGAGGTCTTCTTCGGCCATGGACGCGTCGAGCTGGCGGACCAGGCCGTCGCGCACCTGGCGCAGCAGCAGGCCGAAGCTGGGGGGAGTGGTTGCAGGACAGATCATGGGGGAGCATTCTCTTCCAAAAAAAATATTTCTCAATGGAAATATTCGATCTGGCATCAAATGCTGTGTTGCAGCAGTGGGCTGGATCAGGTGAAGGCGCCACCTTAATGGCGCTCCCAACTGGCCCGGTAGTACAATCCAGCCAATGAATGTCACATTCAAGCCACCCCCGACCCACGTGAAGGCGGGCGAACCCGGCCCTGCCACCCTGCTGCGCGAAGAAGCACTGGACTGGTTCGAGCGCAATGACGGCCCACCGGTCATCGCCTTCCGCTTCGACAGCCCGCAGGGGCTGGCCCGCGAAGTGGACTGGCATCACCACGTCCGCGCGCAGCTGATCTGCGTCGAACGCGGCCTGCTGACCACCCGCACCTCCCATGGCACCTGGTCGCTGGCGCCAGGTTCGGCGGGCTGGATGCCGCCGGCCGAGCCGCATACGGTCCACATCGATGGCCCCCTGCGCGGCTGGGGCATGGTGCTGGCCGCACCGCTGTGCGCCGAACTGCCCGCCGACCCGTGCGTGCTGGGCATCTCGCGGTTGGCGCAGGCAGTGGCCGAACGCATCTGTGACTGGCCGCAGGACTACGAAAGCACCAGCGAACGGCAGCACATCATCAACGTGCTGCTGGACGAGATACGCGCCGCGCCGCGCCAGCGCATGCACCTGCCGATGCCGCGCGACCGGCGCCTGCTGAAGATCGCCTCGCAGCTGCTGGCCGACCCGGCCGACGAGCGCGGCCTGGCGCAGTGGGCGCATTGGGCCGGCCTGTCGCCGCGCAGCCTGACCCGCCATTTCCGCGACGAGACCACCCTCAGCTTCGCGCAATGGCGCCAGCAGGCGCGGTTGGCCGAGGCGCTGCGGCAGCTCAGCGAGGGCCGCAGCGTGGCCGATATCGCCCACGCACTGGGCTTCAGCAGCGCCAGCGCCTTCGTCACCGTGTTCCGGCGACACTTCGGGCTACCGCCCGGACGCTACCTGGCACGGGCCGGCCACGGCCTGGAACCGGGCCTTGACCCTGCACGCGGCTTGGCATCCCCCGCCGCATCCGGATAATCACTGGATTGAGAGCGGCGACCGCCGTCACCGCCTCCCGACATAGGTAACAACGCCGCATGACCGATCTTGCCCGCCCCGTGTTCCACGGTTTCGAACAACTGCCGCTGCGCGAGTACGCCGAACGCGCCTACCTCGACTACTCGATGTACGTGGTCCTGGATCGCGCCCTGCCGTTCATTGGCGACGGCCTGAAGCCCGTGCAGCGCCGCATCATCTATTCGATGAGCGAGCTGGGCCTGAATGCCGCGTCCAAGCCGAAGAAGTCCGCGCGCACCGTCGGTGACGTCATCGGTAAATACCACCCGCATGGCGACAGCGCGTGCTACGAAGCGCTGGTGCTGATGGCACAGCCGTTCTCGTACCGTTATCCGCTGATCGAAGGCCAGGGCAACTTCGGTTCCAGCGACGATCCGAAGTCGTTCGCGGCGATGCGTTACACCGAATCCAAGCTGACCCCGATCGCCGAAGTACTGCTGGGCGAACTGGGCCAGGGCACCACCGACTGGGCACCGAACTTCGACGGCACCCTGCAGGAACCGACCTGGATGCCGGCACGCCTGCCGCATCTGCTGCTGAACGGCACCACCGGCATCGCCGTGGGCATGGCCACCGATGTGCCGCCGCACAACCTCAACGAGATCGTCAGCGCGCTGCTGCACCTGCTGGACGATCCGGATGCCAGCGTGCGCGACCTGTGCGAGCACGTGAAGGGTCCGGATTATCCGTCCAACGCCGAGATCATCACCCCGGCCAACGATCTGCGGAACATGTACGAGACCGGCAACGGCAGCGTGCGTGCGCGTGCCACCTACATCAAGGAAGCGCACAACGTGGTGGTCACCGCGTTGCCGTTCCAGGTGTCGCCGTCGAAGGTGATCGAGCAGATCGCCGCACAGATGCGCGCCAAGAAGCTGCCGTGGCTGGAAGACATCCGCGATGAGTCCGACCATGCCAACCCGGTGCGCGTGGTACTGGTGCCGCGCTCGAACCGCGTCGACGCCGAGCAGTTGATGGGGCACCTGTTCGCCACCACCGACATGGAGCGCAGCTACCGCGTCAACCTCAACGTGATCGGGCTGGACGGCCGTCCGCAGGTGAAGAACCTGAAGACGCTGCTCAGCGAATGGCTGGCATTCCGCAGCAGCACCGTCACCCGCCGCCTGCAGCACCGCCTGCAGAAGGTCGAGCGTCGCCTGCACCTGTTGGAAGGCCTGCTGGTGGCGTTCCTCAACCTGGACGAGGTGATCCACATCATCCGTACCGAGGACGAACCGAAGGCGGCGCTGATCGCACGCTTCGGCCTGTCCGAAGACCAGGCCGAGTACATCCTGGAAACCAAGCTGAAGCAGCTGGCCCGCCTGGAAGAAATGAAGATCCGCGGCGAGCAGGACGAACTGGCCAAGGAGCGCGACAAGATCATCGCCATCCTCGACAGCAAGGCCAAGCTGAAGAAGCTGATCCGCGACGAGCTGCAGGCCGATGCGAAGAAGTTCGGCGACGAGCGCCGCTCGCCGCTGGTGCAGCGCCAGGCCGCGCAGGCCATCGACGAGACCGAGCTGGTACCGAGCGAGCCGATGACGGTGGTGATGTCCGAGAAGGGCTGGATCCGCGCCGCCAAGGGCCACGACATCGATGCCTCGACCCTGTCCTACCGCGATGGCGATGCGCTGCAGGGTGCAGTGCGTGCGCGCAGCACCCAGCAGGTCGCGTTCCTGGACAGCGAAGGCCGCGCCTACTCCACGCCGGTGCATACCCTGCCCTCGGCACGCGGCAACGGTGAGCCGCTGACCGGCCGCTTCTCGCCGGCCGCAGGCACCAGCTTCGTGACCCTGGCCAGCGCCGAACCGGATACCCGCTTCGTGCTGGCCTCGACCCACGGCTATGGTTTCGTCACCCGTTTCGAGAACCTGATCGGTCGCAACAAGGCCGGCAAGGCGATGCTGAACCTGTCGGCGGGCTCGTCGGTACTGACCCCATCGGTGGTGGCCAACGTCGCTACCGACCGTATCGTCGCGGTGACCAGTTCGGGCAACCTGCTGGCGATCGCCGCCAACGACCTGCCGGAACTGGACAAGGGCAAGGGCAACAAGATCATCGAGATCCCCAAGGCCAAGCTCGCCACCGAACGGGTGGTCGCCATCGTGGCAATCAGCCCGGGCCAGACCCTGCAGGTCCGCAGTGGCCAGCGCACCATGGGCTTGAAGTTCAACGAACTCGACGCCTATCTGGGCGCTCGCGCCACCCGTGGCCATCTGCTGCCGCGTGGCTGGCAGAAGGTGGAAGGGTTGTCGGTCGAGTGACGGTAGGTGTCAACCTTGGTTGACACGCCTTGCCCGGCAACCGGGAACCCGCCGGGCATGGCCCGGCGCTACCGGGATCGGAGCATCAGACACAAAAAAGCCGGGGCATTCCCCGGCTTCTTTGTTTGTCGGCTGGCGGGCGGTGGAGCAGCTGGCGGGCGAAGGCTGGCTGGCGGTGCTCCGGTGCTGGCGGGCGACGTTGCTTTGCGCTCCTGGTAGAGCCGGGCATGACCCGGCGCTACGACAATCGGGGTCAGTGCGCCGGGGCGCCGCTGCCGTCGATCTTGCTCAGCTGGTACAGCTCCAGGCCGATGCGCTTGATCAGGCCCAGCTGCTGCTCCAGCCACCAGGCGTGGTCTTCCTCGGTGTCCTTCAACTGCGCCAGCAGCATGTCGCGGCTCACGTAGTCGCCCTTCTCCTCGCACAGCTTCATGCCGGCGGCGAGGTTGTTGCGCACCGCGTATTCGGTGTCCAGGTCCTTGCGCAGCATCTCCTCCACGGTCTTGCCGGGCTCGGTGGCATGCGGGCGCATGTCCGGGTCGCCGCCCAGGAACAGGATCCGGCGCAGCAGCGCGTCGGCATGCTGGGTCTCTTCCTCCATCTCGTGGTTCAGGCGTTCGTACAGCGCGAACAGGCCCTGGTCCTCGTAGCGGCGGGAGTGGATGAAGTACTGGTCGCGGGCGGCGAGTTCGCCGCGCAGCAGTTCCTTCAGGCAGGCGATGACGTCCGGGTTGCCTTTCATGGGGGGAGCTCCTGTGAATCGATGGCGCCCATGGTGCCCCATCTGGAAATACGGTGATCTAATCGGAATCAGTCGCAGTTGCGCCTGCGGCTACAATCGGCCGACCTGCTCGGAAAGGACCTGCAATGCGTCGTACGTGGCGGTGGATTCTGGGTGTGCTGGTGGCAATCGTGCTGCTCGCGGTGCTGGTCCTGTGGTTGCTGCTGCGCGGCAGCCTGGCCGAACTGGACGGCGAGCGCCCGTTGCCCGGGCTGGCCACCAAGGTCACCGTGGAGCGCGATGCGCTGGGGGTGGTCACCATCACCGCCGGCAACAAGGCTGATGCCCTGCTGGCGCTCGGCCGTGTTCACGCGCAGGAACGTTATTTCGAAATGGACCTGATGCGGCGCAGTGCCGCGGGTGAACTGTCCGCGTTGTTCGGGGCGAAGGCGATCGAAGCCGACAAGCGCATGCGCGTACACCGCCTGCGCGCGCGTACCGAGGCCCATCTGCAGGACGCACTGGGCAGCGACCCTGCGGCCGTGCGCGCCTATGTGGACGGGGTCAACCAGGGCCTGGGCAGCCTGGCGGTGCGGCCATGGGCCTATCTGCTGCTGCGGCAGGCGCCCCAACCCTGGCGGGCCAGCGACAGCGTGCTGGCAGGCCTGGCCATGTACGCCGACCTGCAGGACCCCAGCAACCAGTCCGAACTCGCCCTGGAGCGCATCCGCGCGGTGGTGCCACCGGCACTGTATGCGCTGCTGGCGCACGACGGCAGCGAGTGGGATGCGCCGCTGGCCGGCGCTGCCCGTGGCAACGCCCCCCTGCCTGATGCCAGCCAGCTGGACCTGCGCACGCTGAAGGCCGCGACCGGCGCGGCTGCCGAGGATGCCGACGCGGTCGGCAGCAACAATTTCGCCGTGGCCGGCGCGCTGACCGCCGATGGCCGTGCGATCGTCGCCGACGACATGCACCTGGGCCTGCGCGCTCCCAGCCTGTGGTTCCGTGTGCGCCTGCGCTACCCCGATCCACAGGCCGCGGGTGGCCAGGTCGACGTCAGCGGATTCTCGCTGCCGGGCGTGCCGGCGGTGATTGTCGGCAGCAACGGCCACGTGGCCTGGGGCTTCACCAACAGCTACATCGACACTGCCGACTTCCGCACCGAGCCAGGGGACGCTGCAGTGACCGTGCACGAGGAACGGATCGTCGTTGCCGGCGGTGCCGACGTGCGTTTCCCGGTACGCGAAACCGCGTGGGGACCGATCCTGCACACCCACGCCGATGGCAGCGGCGACGCCCTGCGCTGGGTCGCGCAGTTGCCGGGCGCGGTGCGCATGGACTTCGCCGACATGGCACGGGCCGCCGACCTGGACCAGGCCCTGCAGATTGCCGACCATGCCGGCATTCCCGCGCAGAATCTGGTGATCGGCGACCGCAGCGGGCGTATCGCGTGGCGCCTGATCGGCGCGCGGCCTGACCGTGGCCCGGGCTGTACACCGCTGGGCTTCAATGACAATCACCGCAACCCGGGCTGCGCGCCGTGGCCGATCCGCAGCGACGCCGCGCCGAGCCTGGTCGACCCCGCCTCGCATCGGCTGTGGACGGCCAACAGCCGCGTGGTGGACGAGGCGACGCTGGCCACGGTCGGCAATGGCGGCTACGACCTCGGCGCGCGCGGACGGCAGATCCGCGACCTGCTGGCCACGCAGGAGCATTTCGACGAGCACGACCTGCTGGCGATCCAGCTCGACGACCGCGCGGTGTTCCTGCAGCGCTGGTGGGTGCTGCTGCACCAGGTGGTCGAGCACAGCGACGATCCGGCACTGAAGCGGTTGAGCACGGCCAGCAGCCATTGGGACGGACGCGCCGCGATCGATTCGGTCAGCTACCGGGTGGTGCGCGAGTTCCGCACACAGGTACTCGACACGTTGACCGATGCGCTGCTGGCACCGGCCCGGGCACCGCTGGGCGAGGATTTCCTGGCACCGCGACTGGCGCAGCTGGAAGGCGTGGCCTGGCCGATGCTGCAGCAGCGCCCGGCCAACCTGCTGCCGCCCGCGTACACGAACTGGGATGCGCTGCTGGCCGATGCGGCGCGCCGTACCGAAGCGGAGCTGTCCGCGCAGGGGCCGCTGGCGCACCGCAGCTGGGGCGAGCGCAATACCGCAGCGATCTGCCATCCGGTCGCGCGCGCCCTGCCCGCCTTCGCCAGCCGCTGGTTGTGCATGCCGGCCGATCCCCTGCCCGGCGACCGTGACATGCCGCGTGTACAGACGCCGGCGTTCGGCGCCTCGCAGCGCATGGTGGTCTCGCCCGGACACGAGGCCGATGGCATCGTGCACATGCCGGGTGGGCAGAGCGGCCATCCGCTGTCGCCGTACTGGGGCGCCGGACATGAGGACTGGGTGCACGGCCGTCCCACCCCGTTCCTGCCCGGCAAGGCGCAGCACACGTTGACACTGCTACCGGCGCGATAGCGCTGGCCGGCCACGGCATGATGCCCGGGGTCAGATCCCTTTTCCTGTGGAAAAGGGATCTGACCCCATTAACGACCCCATTAACGGAGGTGGCGGCGCTCGATCAGGTTCAACAGCGGCCCGGTCATCGCGGTCGTCACCAGTGCCATGATCACCAGCACCGCAAACAGGCGGTCGCCCAGCAGGCCCAGCTCGTAGCCGAGGTTGAGCACGATCAGCTCCATCAACCCGCGGGTATTCATCAGTGCACCCAGTCGCCACGCTTCGCGCGAGGCCATGCCGGTACTGCGCGCCGCGCTCCAGGTGCCCAGCAGCTTGCCCACCGTGGCCACGGCGATCACCACCACGCACAGCAGAATGTCGCTGCTGTGCAACGCGTCGGCGCGCATGCGCAGGCCGGTCATGGCGAAGAACAGCGGCAGCAGCAGCGTCACCGCGAACGGTTCGACCCTGGCCACCAGCAGGTGCCGCAGCTGCGCGTTGGACGACACCGCCACGCCTGCAGCGAAGGCGCCGAACAGCGCATGGATGCCGAGCACTTCGGTGACCAGCGCACTGGCCAGCGACAGCAGCAGGATGCCCAGCAGCCAGCGCCCTTCGCGACCCGGCGCGATGGTCTGGCGGGCGAACCACGGCTTCACCAGTCCCAGCATCAGCGCGATGAACGCCACCACGCACAGCAGGTTGAGGCTGGCCGGCAACCAGCCGGTGGCCTGCGCTGCCGCCACGATCAGCGCCAGCAGGCACCATGCGGTCGCATCGCCCAGCGCCGCGCAGGCGATGGCGGTCTGCCCCAGCGGGGTGTGGGTGATGCCGCGATCAGCGAGGATGCGCAGCAGTACCGGGAAAGCGGTGATGCTCATCGAAATGCCGACGAACAGCGCGAACGCGGTGAAGCTCACGCCCTGCGGTCCATGCTGCGGATACAGCCAGATGGCCAGGACCACACCAAGCACGAACGGCACCGCGATGCCTGCGTGGCTGACGGTAAACGCGAAGCGACGACGCCCACGCAGCGCGCCCAGATCAAGCTCGGCGCCGGCTACCAGCAGGAACATCAGCACACCCAGCTGGCTGAGCATGCCCAGCGGCCCGAGCGAAGCGGCCGGGAACAGTGCACCGTGCACCTGCGGCAGCAGGCTGCCCAGCAACAGCGGCCCCATCATCAGGCCGGCGGCCATTTCGCCGATCACGGCCGGCTGGCCGAAACGCTTCAACAGCGCGCCGGCGCCCTTGGCGACCAGCAGCAGCACCAGCAGCTGCAGCAGGAACAGGCCGAGCGGCGAGGCCAGGTGATGTGCCCAGTCACTGCCGACCACGTCTTCGGCCTTGCTGGCCACCGTCGGTAGCCCGGGGCCCGCATAGCGGGCCAGCAGCAGGCCGACCAGCAGCGGCACGCCGGCCCACACCAGGTAGCGCCAAGCCCACTTCGTCGGCCTCACGGGACCTCCGGTCTGTACGTCCATGAACATTCCCCAATGTGCAGGGGGCTGATGATACGTCCCTCGCCGCCCATGCGCTGCAGGGCTCGCCGGGCATGGCCCGGCGCTCCCCGTGTGGCTGCCGCTCGGCGCGGCCGATCAGGCCAACGCCTGCTCGTGCACGCCGGCGATGGCGCGGCCCGACGGGTCGGCGGCGGCGGCGAAGCTGGCATCCCAGGCGATCGCTGCCGGCGAGGAACAGGCGATCGACTTGCCGCCCGGCACGGTTTCAGCCGCCGCATGGCTGGGGAAGAACTGCTCGAACAGGTGACGGTAGTAGTACGCCTCCTTGGTCTGCGGCGGGTTGTGCGGGAAGCGCTTGTCGGCCGCAGCCAACACGCGGTCGCTGACCTGTGCTTCGGCGTGCGCCTTCAGGCCATCGATCCAGCCATAGCCGACGCCATCGCTGAACTGCTCTTTCTGCCGCCACAGGATGCTGTCCGGCAGGTAGCCCTGGAAGGCTTCGCGCAGTACCGCCTTCTCGATGCGGCGACCACCAAAACCGGCGCCGACCATCTTGTGCGCGGCATCGAATCGCATCGCCACGTCGAGGAACTCGCGGTCCAGGAACGGCACGCGCGGCTCCACGCCCCAGGCCATCATCGACTTGTTGGCGCGCAGGCAATCGTAGTTGTGCAGGGCGTCGAGCTTGCGCACCAGTTCCTGGTGGAATTCGCGCGCGTCCGGCGCCTTGTGGAAGTACAGATAGCCGCCGAAGATCTCGTCGCTGCCTTCGCCGGACAGCACCATCTTCACCCCCATCGCCTTGATCCGGCGCGCCAGCAGGAACATCGGCGTGGAGGCGCGGATGGTGGTGACGTCGTAGGTTTCAATATGGCGGATCACCTCCGGCAGCACGTCCAGGCCTTCTTCGAAGGTGTATTCGAAGCCGTGGTGGACCGTGCCCAGTGCTTCGGCGGCCACCGCAGCAGCGGCCAGATCCGGCGAGCCCTTCAGGCCGATGGCGAACGAATGCAGGCGCGGCCACCACGCTTCGCTCTGCCCGCCATCTTCGATGCGACGACGCGCATAACGTGCTGCCACGGCGGCAACCAGCGACGAATCCAGCCCGCCCGACAGCAGCACGCCGTACGGCACGTCACTCATCAACTGGCGTTCGACCGCATGTTCGAAGGCCTGGCGCAGCTCGGCGAGATCGGCCGAGCGGCCCTGCACGTCGTCGTACTCGCGCCACGGCTGCTGGTAGTAGCGCACCAGCTCACCGCTGGCGCTGTCGTAGTAATGGCCGGGCGGGAACTGGGCGACGTCGGCGCAGGTATCGACCAACGCCTTCATTTCAGAGGCGACGCGCAACCGCCCCTGCGCATCATGGCCCCAGTACAGCGGCACCACGCCGACCGGGTCGCGCGCGACCAGCACACGACCCGCACTGCGATCCCACAAAGCGAAAGCGAAGATGCCGTTGAGCTGCTCCAGCCACTGCGCCGGCGACCCGCCCTGGCGGTACAGCGCGTTGATCACCTCGCAGTCCGAGCCGGTCTGGAAGGCATAGGCCTGGGCAAGTCCGGCCTTGAGCTGCTGGTGGTTGTAGATCTCGCCGTTGACCGCCAGCGCCAGCTGCCCGTCTTCGGACAGCAGCGGCTGCGAGCCGCCTGCCGGATCGACGATGGCCAGGCGCTCGTGCACCAGCAGCGCGCCCTCGTCCAGGTACACACCGCTCCAGTCCGGGCCACGATGACGCTGGCGCTGCGACAGCTCCAGCGCATGGCGGCGCAGGGAAGGAAGATCGTCACCGGCCTGCAGGCCGAAAATACCGAAGATCGAACACATGGGTGGAACTCCTGTTGTGGGGAAGTACACGGGGGGAAGGTGTTCGACCGGCCATCCAGGCCCGGGTGGGGCTGCGCCCGGGCACAAAAAAACCCGCATCGGCCGATGCGGGTTTTCTGGTGTCCGGGCGTATGTTGCTGTCTATCTACCCAGGGCGCAGTCCCGCATCGGCCGCGCACGATTATTCGCACGCAGATTATTGCGGTTGGTGTTGTTGACGGCGGTGGCCAGGCGGATCGACATGGCACCGACCCTACCCCGCTTTCCGGCACGGCGCAACCGTTGCGTTGGCAACCACTCCGCAGAGCGCATAATGGCCCGCCGTGAAACGTGCAATGGAAATGCAACACCGCAACGGACGTAACGCGGCTCTGGCCGCGCTGATCTGCCTGGGCCTGGCCGCCTGCCAGACCCTGCCCCCACCCTCGCCCCTTCCGCCGGCTCAGCAGCAGAGCTTGGAACAACGCGGAACCGACGGCAGCTTCGAGGGGGCCTTTGATACCGCGGAAACCTTCGAGCGCTTCAACGATCCGCGCGCCATCGCCTATTACGAGCGTGCCGCAGCGGTCACCCCCTGGACCTTCCACAACACCAAGGCGGAAAAAGCCCTGGGCCGGATCTGGATCTCCGGCACGCTGCAGTATGCCGACAGCCCCCACATCAATCCTGCGCCGGTGCTGCGCGCGTCCTGGCGGCGTGGCGAACGCGCCTATCTGGCGGCGGCCTATCACGGCAATCCCTATGCGTTCTACGAACTCGCCAAGGCCTATCGCCAGCGTGGCGACGCGCAACAGGCGCTGCGCTGGGACCTGCGCGGAATGATCTACCAGCGCTACCCGAGTTCATCGTCGCGACTGCCGGATGCGGTGGCCGCGCAGGGCGACAGCGTGCATCCGCTGGTTGCGCAGATCCAGCGTCGCGCCGAGCGCGGCGATGCCGAAGCGCAGGTAGACCTGGGCGCGCTGCTGGAGAAGGGCGTGGGACTGCCGCGCGATCCGGCGCGTGCGCTGCAGCTGTACCAGCGCGCCGGCGAGAAGGGCAATGTGTTCGGCCAGTACTTCGCCGGGCTGCTGCTGGGCCGCAGTGCGCCGGGCGTGGAGAAGAACCCTGACGCTGCTGCGGCCTGGTTTGCCAAGGCGGAAGCACAGCAGTTCTACATGGCGGCGCCGAGCTACTGGAAGAAAGCGGTCGAACCGCCGTTCTTCAGTTTTTCGGAGTAACGCGCGCCGCTGCGCTCGCCGGGCATGGCCCGGCGCTACCCACGATCATCCGCACGCTCACCCCGGTGGCGCCGGGCCATGCCCGGCGACGCGGATCACACCAGCAACCGCACGCTCACCCCGGTAGCGCCGGGCCATGCCCGGCGACGCGGATCACACCAGCATCCGCACGCTCACCCGGTAGCGCCGGGCCATGCCCGGCGACGCGGATCACACCAGCAACCGCTCCACCAGTCGCTGGTACAGCCCCGGCAGTGCTTCCAGCTCGTCCACGCGCACGTTCTCATCCACCTGGTGGATGCTGGCGTTGACCGGGCCGACTTCGATGCACTGCGCGCCCAGGGGTGCGATGAAGCGCGCATCGGAGGTGCCACCACCGGTGCTCTCTTCCGGTGCGCGACCGGTGTGCTCGGCCAGTACCGCGCGCGCCGCTGCACGCAACGTACCTTCCGGGGTGTAGAACGGCTCGCCACTGCGGTGCCACTTCAGCGTGTACTGCAGGCCATGGCGGTCCAGCAGCGCGGTGATGTCCGCTTCCAGCTTCGCTGCATCCCAGTGCGGGTTGTAGCGGATGTTGAAATCCACCTCCAGCTCACCGGGAATCACGTTGTTGGCACCGGTGCCGGCATGGATGTTGGAGATCTGCAGGCTGGTCGACGGGAAGCTCTCATAGCCCTCGTCCCAGCGCCGTGCGCTCAGTTCGGCCAGCATGGGCGCGGCAAGATGAATCGGATTGCGCGCCTTGTCCGGGTAGGCCACGTGGCCCTGCACGCCCTGCACGCGCAGCTTGGCCGACAGGCTGCCGCGACGTCCCACGCGCAGCAGGTCACCCAGCGTGGCGGTGGAGGACGGCTCGCCGGTGATGCACCAGTCGATGCGCTGGCCACGCTCGGCGAACAGCCGCGCGACATGGCGCACGCCATCGATCGCATCGCCTTCCTCATCGCTGGTCAGCAGCACCGCCAGCGTGCCGGTGTGCTGCGGATGGGCCGCAACGAACTGTTCGGCAGCGATCACGAACGCGGCCACGCTGCCCTTCATGTCGGCGGTGCCGCGACCGTACAGCACGCCATCGCGGATCTGTGGCGCGAACGGATCGCTCTGCCACGCCTCGCGCGGGCCCGGCGGCACCACATCGGTATGGCCCAGCAAGACCAACACCGGCGCGCCGCTGCCGTGCGTGGCCCACAGGTTGTCGACCTCGCCCAGCCGCAGGTGCTCACAGGTGAAACCGGCCGCCTGCAGACGCTGGCCGATCAGTTCCTGGCAACCGGCATCGTCCGGGGTCACCGACGGCCGTGCAATCAGATCGCAGGCCAGGTCGAGGACGGCGCTCACGCGCCGCCCACGCCGAAGCGCGCCTTGAAACCGTTGTCGCTGAAACCCTGGCTGACCTTGCCGTCGGCAGTCACCACCAGCGGCCGCTTGATCAACTGCGGGTACTCGCGCAGCAGCAGCTTCCATTCCGCCTCCGAATCGGCGGCCTTGCGGTTGTCCGGCAGCTGCCGCCAGGTGGTGGAGGACCGGTTGACCATCGCCGCCAGGCCACCCAGCTGGGCGGCCCATTCCAGCAGCGTTTCCGGGCTGGGTTTGTTGTCGCGGTAGTCGACGAAGGTGTACGGCACGCCGAAGCGGTCCAGCCACTTGGTCGCCTTCTTGCAGGTATCGCAGTTCTTCAGACCGTAGACGGTGGTGCTCATGCGTGCGGCCCCGTCAGTCGGCCAGGCCGCGCAGCAGGTCGTTGACGCTGGTCTTGCTGCGGGTGCGGGCATCGACCTGCTTGACGATCACCGCGCAGTACAGCGAGTGGGTACCGTCCTTGCTCGGCAGCGAGCCGGACACCACCACGCTGTACGGGGGAATGTAGCCGTAGCTGATTTCGCCGGTGGCGCGGTTGTAGATGCGGGTGCTCTGGCTGAGGAACACGCCCATGCCGATCACGCTGTGATGGCCGACGACCACGCCTTCCACCACTTCCGAACGCGCGCCGATGAAGCAATGGTCTTCGATGATGGTCGGGCTGGCCTGCAGCGGCTCGAGCACGCCACCGATGCCGGCACCACCGGACAGGTGGCAGTGCTGGCCGATCTGCGCGCAGGAACCGACGGTGGCCCAGGTGTCGACCATGGTGCCTTCGCCGACGTAGGCACCGATGTTGGTGAAGCTCGGCATCAGCACCACGTCCTTGCCGAAATACGTGCCGCGACGGGCGATCGCACCCGGCACCACGCGCACGCCGCCACGGCGGAACTTCGCCTCGTCATAGCCGGCAAAGCGCGATTCGACCTTGTCCCAGAACGGTGCCGGGCGTGCATCGACCACGGCCATGTCGTTGACGCGGAAATACAGCAGCACCGCCTTCTTCAGCCATTCGTTGACCTTCCAGCCACCATGGCCATCGGGTTCGGCGACGCGGAACTCGCCGCTTTCCAGGCCATCGATCACGCGGTTGACCAGCGGCCGGGTCGAGCCTTCCAGTTCGTGCAGGGTCAGCGTGGCGCGGCGCTCGAAGGCGCTTTCGATGCCGAACTTCAGTTCTTCCACGCCCGGCCCGGCCGGCTTGCGCAGCGACTTGCGTGCGATGTTCTCGGCGCGCGCAGCTTCAGCGGTCTTGGCCGGGACCTTCTTTGCCGGCGCCTTCTTCGCTGCAGCCTGTTTCGGCACGGCGGCCTTCTTCACCGCTGCGGTCTGGCCCGCCTTCGGCTGTTGTGCCGCTTTCTTCGCAGCCGGGGCAGCGGCAGTAGTCTTTCTGGCCGCAGCGCTCTTGGCAGTCGCGGCAGTCTTCTTTGCAGGCTTGGTGGCCATCAGGCGGGGTCTCCGGCGTTTCGATCAGGGTCCAGGCAGGCCAGCATTGCGTCATGCAGCTGCTGCCGGGCGGATTCAGTCAGGGGGAGGTCGTGTTCGTCACTGATCACGAAGGTGTCTTCGGCGCGTTCGCCGAATGTGGCAATGCGCGCGTCCTGCACGCGCAGTCCCTGGTTGCGCAGCACGAACGCCACGTCGGCCAGCAGGCCGGGGCGGTCGGGCGCGACCAGGGCAAAGCGGGTCGCGCCGGGTTCATCGCGGAACTCGATGCGTGGGGCGAAACGGAAGTGGCGCAGCTGGCGTGGCACCACCCGGCGCGAGGGACGCAGCCGCGCAAGGTCGCCACTGAGCGCCTCGCGCAGTGCAGCTTCCAGGTTGGCGCTGCTGCCATCGGCAAACGTATCGGCCGGGCTGACTTCAAAATTATCGAAAATCGTCTCGGACGGACCATCCAGCACGCGTGCGCGGTGGATGCCGTAACCCTTGCGGTCCAGGGTCATCACGATCGCGGCAAACAGGCCATCACGGTCCGGCGAGTGCACGAACACTTCCAGCGCCGGGTCGTCAACGCTGATCCGGCGTACCTTCACCAGCGTCTGGCCCTGCTTGATCGGCACCAGTGCGGCAGCCTGCCAGGCCAGCTGTTCCGGGCGCAGGCGGATGAAACCTTCGTCAGGCATCACCGCGAACTGGCGGTCGATGGTGGCATCGTCGTATCCCTGCTCTCGCACCAGCGCACGCACGCTGTCGCGCGCTTCGGCCACGCGCTCGGCGGCCGGCACCGGATGCTCCAGGCCCTCGCGCAGCGCGCGGCGGGTAGCGAAATACAGATCGGCCAGCAGCCGGTCCTTCCACGCGTTCCACAACTTCGGGCTGGTGCCGGCGATGTCGGCGCAGGTCAGCAGATAGAGGTAATCCAGGCGGTCGCGGCTGCCGACCAGGGTCGCGAAGCGATGGATCACGTCCGCATCGGCGATGTCCTGCTTCTGCGCGGTCACCGACATCCGCAGGTGCTGTTCGACCAGCCAGGCCACCAGTTCGGTATCCGAACCACTCAGCCCCTGCGCGTGGCAGAACGCCCGTGCATCGACCGCGCCCAGTTCGGAATGATCGCCGCCGCGCCCCTTGGCGATGTCGTGGAACAGGCCGGCCAGCAGCAGCAGTTCGGGCTTGCGCAGGCGCGGCCAGACTTCGTGGGCGATGGAGAAACGTTCATCGGCGCGACTGCTGGCGAACAGCCCCATGTTGCGCAGGACCATCAGCGTGTGCTGGTCGACGGTGTAGACATGGAACAGGTCGAACTGCATGCGCCCGCTGACCTGGGCGAATGCGGGAATCCACTGCCCGAGCACGCCCAGCCGCGCCATGCGCGAAAGCGTGTCGACCGGGCGCTGGCCACGCAGCAGGGCCATGAACTGTTCGCGCGCATCAGGGTCTGCCTGGTCATAGGCAGGCAGCAACGGCAGCGATTCGGCCAGCGCGCGCGCAGTCAACGAATGCAGGCCACGGATCTGCGGATTGTTCGCCCAACTGGCGAACAACGCGAAGACCTGGCCGATGTCAGCATTCGGCCAGTCGGCATCGTTGGCCGCCAGGTAGCCACGGCGCAGCGCGAACCCCACGGTCAGCGGCTCAGGCTGTGCCTCGCCATCGAACTGTTCCTCGAAACGCTGCAGCAGACGATCACTGATCCGCCGCACCACCGAAGCGGCGCGGTAGAAGCCCTGCATCATCTTCTCGACGCCCAGGCTCTCGGCGTCGTCTTCAAAGCCCAGGCGCGCGGCCAGGGTCTTCTGGTAATCGAAGCGCAGGCGCTCTTCCGGGCGTCGCGCCACCAGGTGCAGGCCGAAGCGCAGTCGCGCCAGCACCGCACGTTCGCGCTTCAGCGCCGCGGCCTCGTCAGCGCCCAGGTGGCCCAGGCCGACCAGCGCTTCCAGATCGCGCACGCCAAACGCACGCAGCGCCATCCAGCCCAGCGTGTTGAGATCGCGCAGGCCGCCGGGGCCATCCTTCAGGTCCGGCTCCAGGTTGTCGGCGGTGTCGCCGAAACGCTGGTGGCGGTTGCGCAGTTCTTCCAGCTTGGCCAGGAAGAACGCACGCGGCGTCCACAGCTCGCGGTCATCCACTGCCGCACGCAGCGCACGCCGCGCCGCCTCATCGGCCATCAGCGGGCGCGCTTCGATCAACGCCGTCAGCACGGTCTGGTCGGCCGCAGCCTCGCTGCACTGCCCGCCCGAACGCACCGCGTGGCTGACCGCCAGGCCGCAATCCCACAGCAGCGCGAACAGGCGAGCGAGCGCTTCCTCATGGGCCAGCTGCGCCTGCGGATCGCCGAACACCAGCAGGTCGATGTCCGAGCGCGGGAACAGTTCACCGCGCCCATAGCCACCGACCGCAAACAGCGACAGGCCACTGTCGGCCGGCAGGCAGCGCTGCCACGCATGGCGGATCAGGTGATCGGCCGCGCGCGCGCGCAATGCCAGCAGGCGCTCGATGTTGTCGCCCTGGTCGAAGCGGCGGTACAGGCGCGTATCGGCCTGCTGCAGCGCGTCGCGCGCGGCAGCAGCCCAGTCCGGGTCGTTGAGCGACGCGGCCGGCGTGTCCAGCAGCGAACTCGCCGGCAGCATCGTCAGGAGACCTGCGACTCGCCCGGCGACAGGGTCAGCACGTCCACGCCGGTCTCGGTGACGGCGATCATGTGCTCCCACTGTGCCGACAGCTTGCGGTCCTTGGTCACCACGGTCCAGCCATCGGGCAGCACCTTGTTGTAGCGGGTGCCCTCGTTGATCATCGGCTCGATGGTGAAGGTCATGCCCGGCTGCAGCACCAGGCCCTGGCCCGGACGGCCGTAATGCACCACCTGCGGCTCATCGTGGTAGACCTTGCCGATGCCGTGGCCGCAGTACTCGCGCACCACGCTGAAACGCTCGCCTTCGGCGTAGCTCTGGATCGCATGGCCGACGTCGCCCAGGGTTGCGCCCGGACGCACCGCGCGGATGCCGCGCCACATCGCTTCATAGGTGGCGTCGACCAGGCGCTTGGCCATCACCGACGGGGTGCCGACGAAGTACATGCGGCTGGTGTCGCCATGCCAGCCGTCCTTGATGACGGTGACGTCGATATTGATGATGTCGCCATCCTTGAGGACCTTCCCTTCGCTGGGAATGCCGTGGCAGATGACATTGTTGACCGAGGTGCACACGGTCTTGGGGAAGCCGCGGTAGCCGACGTTGGCCGGAATGGCGCCCTGCACGTTCACGATGTGGTCGTGGCAGATGCGGTCCAGTTCCTCGGTCGTGACACCGGGCTTGACGTGGGGGGTGACGATGTCGAGCACTTCGCTGGCCAGGCGGCCGGCGATGCGCATCATCTCGATTTCCTGCGGGGTTTTGATATTCACGCTCATGGCTCCCATTATCGCCGATCCGGCCGCAATCTGAACGAACGCCACCCAACTGGCGATCCGGGGCATGCACGGATCCGGCAAGGAACGTGAAAGCGTGATGGGCCACACCCTTTCGATCGCCTGTTTCTCACGGAATACAGACACTTGCGGTGCCTACGCTGGCCCCACTGTCGTCAAATCGGCGCCGAACGTGCCGACTTCGCGCTGTTCAACGGACCTTCGGGTCAGGGAGGTTGTCCATGCGATCCACCGTTCGTTCCCCTTGGGCTTGGGCCTTGGCCCTGCTGGTGGCTGGCCCGGCCGCCGCCGCCGACACCACTACGTTCAACGTCACCCTGGTGGTCACCAAGGCCTGCACCATCACTGCGGCCGCCGCCACCAACGTCGACTTCGGTACCGCCGCCTCCACCACCGCCACCCCGACCCTGGGCCAGGGCACCGTAACCGCACAGTGTTCGGCGCTGACCCCGTACACCATCTCGCTCAACGCCGGTGCCAATGCCGGTACGGCCAATGACGTCACCACGCGGCGGATGAAGAACACCAACGCAGCAGTGACGGCCAACAACTACGTGGGCTACCAGCTCTACCAGGATGCCGCGCATACCCTGGTGTGGGGCGCCACCACGGGCACCAACACCCAGGCCGGTATCGGCACCGGCCTGGCGGTGCCCTACATCGTCTACGGCCAGATCCTCAACCTGAGCACGGCCAACGCTGCGACCGGCAACTACCTGGATACCGTTACCGCCACGATCACCTATTGATGGAGCACGCCCGCATGGCCGGATCCCGCCCGTGGCGCGCCACCGGCGTGGCGCTGCTCGTTCTCAGCCTGCTTCTTTGGGTCTCCGCGGCCTCGGCGACCAGCCTGCAGGTCGCGCCCACCAGCCTGCAGCTGGAGGCACGCCAGCGCGCCGGCGAACTGTGGTTGACCAACAGCGGCACCTCGCCGGTGAAGCTGCAGGTCCGGGTATTCCGTTGGGTGCAGCAGGACGGCAACGAACAGCTGCTGCCCACCGAAGACCTGCTGGCCACGCCACCGATGCAGGAGTTGGCCGCCGGCCAGCAGCAGCTGGTACGGGTCATGCGCGCCGTGGCCGACGCACCAGCTGCGCAGCAGTACTACCGGTTGATCGTCGACGAGGTGCCCGATCTGGCCACGCGCATCGAAGGCATGCAGTTCGTGCTGCGCTATTCCATCCCGGTATTCGTGCAACCCGGCGCTGGCAGCCGGCTGGCACCGCAGCTGCACGCCCGCCTGGTCCGGCTGGACGACGGTCGCAACGGCGTGGAAGTAGGCAATACCGGCAACAGCTATGCGCAGATCGCCGACCTCGCCCTGGGCAGCCCGGAGCGGCCGCGCATCGTCCATCCCGGCCTGCTGGGCTATGTGCTGCCCGGCCAGGTCATGCGCTGGCCGCTGGAGCGCACGGCGATCGACCGCGACAACGACCAGATCACGGCCAAGCTCAATGGCGAGTCGGAACAGACGTCGCTGCCGCCACCACCGGCTCGCTGAGGCGCTGATGAGCGCAGCGCTCGGTGCGGCCCTGTCCCCGGCGGCTCATGCAGCCGATGTCTCCGGGGTCTCCGCCGATGCCCTGCTGCCGCCACCAACCCCACTCACGGCCAACCAGACGCTGTACCTGGACGTGACCCTCAACAGCACGCCGCGCGGCCTGCTGCCCTTCACCGACAACCGTGGCCGCCTGCAGGCCAGCCCCGAAATCCTGCGCCAGCTTGGCTTCAACGCCAGCGGCGATGCCCCGGTGTACCTCGACCAGATCAGCGGTGCGGTGGTGCGCTATGACGCGCACCTGCAGACCCTCGCGCTGGACGTGCCGCTGGACCAGTTGACCCTGCCCACGACCGTGCTCAGCCGCCCGCAGGTCCGCGCTTCCCGCGGCAGCGCCTCGCCCGGCGTCCTGCTCAATTACGACCTGTACGGCAGCCGTGTCGACAGCCTCGGCAACCTTACCCTGAGCTCTGAACTGCGAGTGTTCGGCATCGGTACCGGTACCTTCGAGAACACCGCCGTCAGCCGTCGCTACCAGACCGGAGACCGCCACTGGCGCAGCGAAAGCGTACGCCTTGATACGCGCTGGACACTGGATTTCCCGGACAAGGCGCTGACCCTGGAGGTTGGCGACTTCTACAGCGGCTTTGTCGACTGGAGCCGGCCGGTACGCCTGGGCGGCCTGCAGATCGGGCGCAATTACGGGCTGCAGCCGTATCGCGTCCTCACCCCCACCCCGGCCTTCCTCGGCCAGGCGGCGGTGCCATCGACGGTCGAGCTGTATGTCGATGGCCTGCGCCAATACAGCGGCCAGGTACCGGTCGGGCCGTTCCAGCTGGCGGCGCAGCCGGGCATCAGCGGTACCGGCAGCGCGCAAGTGGTGGTTACCGATGCCTTCGGCCGCATGCAGACCCTGGATTTCAGCTTCTACGGCACCCAGCAGCTGCTGGCCAAGGGTCTGTCGGACTGGTCGCTCGGCGTCGGCCAGCTGCGCGAGCAGTTCGGCGAACGCTCCTTCGCCTACGACGACCGTACCGTGGCAAGCGCCAGCTGGCGCGGCGGCGTCAGCGACACATTCACCGGCGAAGCACATGCCGAGGGCGGCGGCGGCCTGGCCCAGGCCGGCGTGGGTGGGTGGTGGCTGCTGGGCGGCGCCGGCGTGCTCAATGCCGCCTATGCCCACAGCCGCTACCAGGGCCTGCAGGGCGGACAGTGGGCGCTGGGGTACAGCTGGAACAACCGGCGCTTCAATTTCAACCTGCGCAGCGTGCGCAGCCACGGCGACTACCGCGACCTGGGCGCGCTGCAGGCCAACCTGCCGCCCAGCATCAGCGAGCAGGCCACGGTCGGCCTGGACCTGTTGCGCCTGGGCACCCTCAGCGCCAGTTACCTTCGCCTGCGCTACCCCGATGGCGATGACAACCGTTATGCCAGCCTGTTCTGGTCACGCAGCTGGAGCCCGCGCTGGTCGGCCTACCTGTCGGTCAACCAGAACCTGGACGACAGTGATGACCGCAGCGTCTACCTGTCGCTGACCGCAAGCCTGGGCAACAACCGCCAGGCCAGCCTGTCCAGCCAGCGCAATGGCGACCGCCAGAGCTGGGTCGCCGATGTCACCCAGCCGGTCCCGGGCGACGGCAGCGCAGGCGGTATCGGTTGGCGCGCGCAGGTCCGCCACGGCGACGGCGGCAGCGGCGGCCTGGCCGAAGTCGGCATCCTCAACGATGTCGGCCGCTACGCCTTCGGTGCCTCCCGCCAGGCGGGCCTCAACTACGCCTATGGCAGCGCCAGCGGCAGCCTGGTGTGGATGGCCGGGCACACCTTCGCCGCCCGCGAAGTCGCCGATGCCTTCGCCGTGGTCAGCACGAATGGCGTTGGCGGTGTGCCGGTGCGGCTTGAGAACCGCCTGATCGGTGCCACCGACGAGCGTGGCCTGCTGCTGATCAGCCCGCTGCTGTCCTGGCAGCGCAACCGCGTCTCCATCGACACCCTGGACCTGCCGGCGGACATGCGCGCTGATCGCATCGAGGACTGGGTGACACCCCGCCAGCGCGCCGGCACCGGCCTGACCTTCAACCTGCGTTCGCGCGCGTCATTGCGGCTGATCCTGCAGGACATGCGGGGGCAACCGCTGGAGGTGGGCAGCGAAGTGCAGCTGCCCGATGGCCGCCAGGCCACCGTCGGCTACGACGGCCTGCTGTACCTGGAGGACGTTGCACCCGGCAGCGTGCTGTACATCACCAGCAGCGGTGGCCAGTGCCGGGTCCGCGTGCCGGCACCGCAGGTGGTCGCCGTCGGGGCCAGCGCGCGCCCGGCCCCGCTGCAATGCGTGCCGGAGGTTGCGCCATGAGGATGCTGCTGCTCGGCCTGCTGCTTCTGGCCGGCCTGATCGCCAGTGCACCGACACGCGCGGCCGCGACCTGCACCGCCACCGCCGACGCGCTGCTGCCCTTCGGCAACGTCAGCAGCGGTGCGGCAGGCGCCACCCCCGGCACCTTGAACATCACCGTGAACTGCTCCACCGCCGCACTCAGCCTGATCGCCACCACCGGCATCCGCGTCTGCATCGGCCTGGGCAATGGCACCGGCGGCACCAGTACTTCGCCGTGGCGGACAATGGTCAACGGCAGCAGTGATCCGCTCAATTTCCAGATCTACAACGTCGCCAACTACAGCGAAGTCACCGGCCTGGCACCCCGCGGCACACCTCCCGCACAGGAGCTGACGATGACCTACAACGTGCCGCTGATCGGCGGCTCCGGCAGCCGTACCACGCAGTTGTTCGCACAGATCCCGGCCAACCAGGTGCTGGCCTCCGGCAACTACAGCAGCACCTTCACCGGGGCCAACGTGGTGCTCACCTGGGCCTGGAACGAGGTGCTGCTGGGCACCGCCACCGTACCGGCCACCTGCAATGGCGGCGCTACCGGCACCAACACCGCCAGCAATGCCTTCACCTTCAATGCCACTGCCACCGTGCTGCCGCAATGCGGCAGCTACCTCACCACCACCATGAATTTCGGCAACGTCACCGGCGGCATTCCCGCCAACATCGACCAGACCGCCACCCTCACCCTGACCTGCCTCAAGCGCACCGCCTACCAGGTCGGCCTGAACAACGGTCAGAACAACCCGGCCCTTACCACCACCCGGCGCATGCGCACCACCATCGGCGGCAACAGCTATTACCTGACCTACGAGCTGTACCGGGACGCTGCGCGCAGCCAGCGCTGGGGCAATACGCTCACCGTGGACACCTTCAGCGGCGTCGGCACTGGCAGCGCGCAGACACTGAACATATTCGGGCGTGTGCCTCCCGTTGCCGGACAGCCTCCGGCGGGCACCTACAACGACCTGGTGCAGGTGACGATCACCTACTGATGGGAGCCCGCTCTACAGAATTCCCCCTGTCGGCCGATACCGCGCATCAAGTCGACAACACGGTGGATCGCAGGTGGTTCGGGCAGTACTGATCGGAGTGATGTCCATCGCCAGCACGACAGCGTGGGCCGACCCGGCGCCCGTCCCAATGCAGATCCGCCTGACCGTGGTTGAAGGCTGCGTCGGCACGGAGGGCGGCCCACGTTGCCCGGTGCCACAGCAGCACAGCGACGGCGGTCACCTGCCGCCCCAGGTCCGTGAACTGGCCCCGCCAGCGCAGGACGAACAGGGGCATTCGCTGCCCGAACCGCCCACCACTTACTACTGATGCGCCGGCTGCTGCCCCTGTTGATGGCACTGCTGCCCATGCCCTTGCAGGCGCTGGACCTGATGCCGACCACGCTGCACCTGCCGGCTGCGCAGGGGCGGACCGAGCTGTGGCTGCACAATCCTGGCCCCGGGCATTGGCGCGGCCAGGTGCAGATCTGGGCGTGGGACCAGCAACCGGGCGCCGAACACCTGCAGCGCAGCGGGCAGGTGCTGGCCAGTCCGACCCTGCTGGACCTGCCGGCCGGCGCCCGCCAGCGCGTGTGGTTGCTGCCGGCGTCGTCCGCGCCTGTGGCCGCTGAACAGGCATTCCGTATCATCCTGGCACCGGCAGAACCGGCCATGCCGCGCTATTCACTGCCCCTGTTCCGCAGCGAACCGGTCGGCCCAGCGTCCCCCTGCCTGCAGGCAGAGCTGGCGGTCAACGGGTCGCAATTCATGCTGAGACTGTTAAACAGTGGCACCCGGCACGCGCGCTTGAGCGACCTTGCCTATGAGACGGCTGGCGGCCAGCGCAGCCTGCTGTTGCCCGGTCTTGCCGGCTACGTACTGGCGGCGCGCCAGCGCCAATGGCAGCTGCCGCCGCGCGCCGATGGCTATGCAGGCGGCAGGTTCCATGCCCGCCTGCAGGACGGAACGGAGGTCATCCTGGCGGCGCGGGCACCCGCAATTGCAGCGAGCCAGCCAAGCGGGCTATAATTGCCCGGATGTCCTGCCGCCCCGTGCGCGGGACACCGTCCACACCGGACGTCACCGGTGAATCCACACCTGCTGCCCCCATCCGTGCCGGGGTGCTCCGCAAGGAGTTCGGCCACGGAGGCAACAGGGAAGCCCAACCCCGGAACCTTCAGTGCTTCCACGCGTCCCGCATACCTATCCCGCGGGCGGAATCGCCGGTTCCCCATCAGGAGTTCTGCAATGCCCCAGGTCACCATGCGTCAGATGCTGGAAGCCGGCGTCCACTTCGGCCACCAGACCCGCTACTGGAACCCGAAAATGGCTCCGTACATCTTCGGCGCCCGCGGCAAGATCCACATCATCAACCTGGAAAAGACCGTCCCGCTGTTCAACGACGCGATGAACTTCATCTCGTCGGTTGCCCAGAAGCGCGGCACCATCCTGTTCCTGGGCACCAAGCGCAGCGCGCGTGAGTCGATCCGCGAAGAAGCCGAGCGTTGCGGCATGCCGTTCATGAACCAGCGTTGGCTGGGCGGCACCCTGACCAACTTCCGTACCGTCAAGCAGTCGGTTGCCCGCCTGAAGGAACTGGAAGCCGGTGAATCCGACGGCACCTTCGAGAAGCTGGTCAAGCACGAAGTGCTGGGCCTGCGTCGCGAGCGCGACAAGCTGGAAGCCTCACTGGGCGGCATCAAGGACATGAACCGTCTGCCGGACGCGATCTTCGTCATCGATATCGGCCACGAAGACATCGCCATCAAGGAAGCCAAGAAGCTCGGCATCCCGGTGATCGCCGTCGTCGATACCAACTACAACCCGGAGCTGGTGGATTACGCGATCCCGGGCAACGACGACGCCATCCGTGCCGTGCAGCTGTACGCACGCGCCGCTGCTGACGCCGTGCTGGAAGGCAAGGCTGCTGCACCGCACGCTGCCACCGTCCGTGAAGAAGAGTTCGCCGACGCTCCGGCCGAAGAAGGCAAGCCGGCTCGCCGCGCTCCGGCCAAGAAGGCTGCTGCCGACAAGGGCGAAGCCCAGGCCTGATCCAGGCCCCGGTGGGCGCCACGCGCCCACCTTTCCTGTCCGCTGCCGATGGCGCGACGACAGGAAACTGTCACACGGGCCGGCCACCATGCCGGCCCAACCCCTTTCTTTCGTGAGGTAATCCCGTGGAAATCACTGCTTCCCTGGTCAAGGAACTGCGCGAGCGCACTGGCGCCGGCATGATGGAATGCAAGAAGGCGCTCACCGAGGCCGGCGGCAACATCGACGCCGCTGCTGAAGCGCTGCGCAAGTCCGGCGCTGCCAAGGCCGACAAGAAGGCTGACCGCGTGGCCGCCGAAGGTCGTCTGGGCCTGGCCCAGGACGGCGGCAAGGCCGTGCTGGTCGAGATCAACTCGGAAACCGACTTCGTCGCCAACGACATCAACTTCAAGAACTTCGTCGATTCCGTCGCTGCCGCTGCACTGGCATCGGGCGCCGCCGACGTGGAAGCCCTGAAGTCGGCCACCCTGCCGACCGGCCAGACCGTCGAAGAAACCCGCGCGACCGCCGTGCAGACCCTGGGTGAGAACATCCAGATCCGTCGCCTGGTCAAGCTGGACACCACTGGCAACGTCGGTTCCTACGTCCACACCAACGGCAAGGTCGGCGTGCTGGTCGACCTGATCGGCGGCGACGCCGAACTGGCTCGCGGCCTGGCCATGCACGTGGCCGCGCTGAAGCCGCCGCACAACAAGGCTGCCGATGTGCCGGCCGAGTTCGTGGAAAAGGAAAAGGAAATCGAACTGGCCAAGATGTCCGAGAAGGACAAGTCCAAGCCGGCCGACATCCTGGAAAAGATCATCAGCGGCAAGATCAACAAGATCGTCAGCGAAGTGACCCTGTACGGCCAGAGCTACGTTCTGGACGGCGACAAGACCGTCGAGCAGGTGGTCAAGGCCGCCGGCGCCGACGTGGCTGGCTTCCAGCTGCTGGTCGTTGGCGAAGGCATCGAGAAGGTGGTGGAAGACTACGCCGCCGAAGTTGCCAAGGCGATGCAGGTCTGATTCCAGCCTCACGGCTGTAATGAAACCAGAAGGAGCCGCGGGAAACCGCGGCTCTTTTTTTATGCCGGTGGGCCTGCGGGCGCCCTTCACCTGTGGGTGGCCGAATCTGTGGGTGCGCACCGTTGGTACGCACACCGACACCTTTGCGTTGCAAGCGAATCAAGCCGATACTCGGCAAAGGGAACCTGCAGTCACATAACAGGAACGAAATTCGCAGACTGTGATGCATTCCTAGGTATTCTTGTCCTAATGGAATTGAACGACCCGACATGCCTCCCGAGCTGACAGCTGCACTGGCGCTTTGCCGCAACCTCCCCTCGCCGCCCGGTATTGCCCTGCGCATCATCGAACTGGCCCAGGACCCGGAGGCGGACATCGCAACCGCTGCGGACATCATCGCCATCGACATGGCGCTGAGTGCGCGCATGCTGCGTATCGCCAATTCACCGCTGTATGCCAGCCGGCGCCGGATCGAGAACCTCGGCCAGGCGCTGACCATGCTCGGGCTCAACGCTACGATCAGCCTCGCCCTGGGCTTCACTGTCACCCAGGGCCTGACCGGCAAAGGCGGCGCCGACCACGATCTGCGCCAACGCGCCTGGAAGCGCAGCATCCTCAGCGCGCTGGCGGCCAGCCAGCTCGGCCAAGCGCGCGGCCTGCGCAGGCTGGAGGAGCTGATGCTGGCCGGACTGCTGCAGGACATGGGCGTGCTGTGCCTGGCCCAGGCCGAATCCGAACGCTACCTGCCCTTGCTGCGCGAAGCGCGCGACAATCCCGACCTGATCGCGCGCGAGCGCCAGGAACTCGGCTGCAGCCACGCCGACGTCGGTGCATGGGTGGCCGAGGAGTGGGGCCTGCCGCGCTACCTGGTGGACAGCATCCGCCACAGCGAAGACGAAGGCACCGCCGAAAATCCGTTCCAGGCCTGCGTACAGCTGTCTGGCGCGGTCGCCGACATCTGGCTGGATGAAGACGCCGATGGCGCACGCGAACGCGCCCTGCAGCAGGTCCACGACCGCCTGCAGATGGACAGCGCCCGCTTCGACCAGGTGCTGGCGCGGATCAGCGAAGCGCTGCCGGACATCGCCAGCCTGTTCGAAAACGGCCTGAACTCGCCGGCACGCGTGCGTGAACTGATCGACCACGCCCAGGAACTGGCCACCCTGCGCAACCTGCGCGAACTGCAGGATGCCGACCAGGCCCGCCGTCGCGCCGATGAATTCGAGGCCCGCGCCAAGCGCCTGGCCGACCAGGCCCATCGCGACGCGTTGACCGGCGTCCTCAACCGCCGCCAGCTCGAAGCCGTGCTGGAACAGGAATTCCTGCGCGCCGGCCGCCATGGCTGGCCGTTGTCGGTGGCCTTCATCGACCTGGACGATTTCAAGAAGATCAACGATGCGCACGGCCACCTGACCGGCGACGAGGTGCTGCGCGCCTTTGCCGGCAAGCTGCAGGGGCAGCTGCGCAACAGCGACACCGTGGCCCGCTTCGGCGGCGAGGAGTTCGTCGCGCTGCTGCCCAATACCAGTGAATCGGTGGCCCTGGACGTGATCCGCCGGGTACTGGCGAACATCGTCGCCACCCCGATGGCGGAACTGGAAGGTGGCCCGCTGTTCATCACCTTCTCGGCCGGCGTGGCCACCCAGGGCGGCTACGAGCGCTTTGCCGGCGTGCAGGACCTGCTGCGCGCCGCCGATGACGTGCTCTACCGCTCCAAGAACCTGGGTCGCAACCGGGTCATCGCACGCTCTCCCGGCGAACTGGGGCATGATGAACTGTCTGCCACCGCTGGCGCCGAGCTGGGCTGAATGGTGCGCCCCGGATGCACGGGGCACACCGGTATTTTGCGCCGCAGTGCACAAAACGCTTTGGCCGCGCGCCGCTTGCGCGTAGAATCGCCCGCGATTTCCACGCACCCGAGGTCCCTATGTCCAAGCTCGCCTATCGCCGCATCCTGTTGAAACTTTCCGGGGAGGCGCTGATGGGAGATGAGGACTACGGCATCGACCCCAAGATCATCAACCGCCTGGCCCGTGAAGTCGTCGAGGCCCAGCAGGCCGGCGCCGAAGTCGCCCTGGTCATCGGTGGTGGCAACATCTTCCGCGGTGCTGGCCTGGCCGCTGGCGGCATGGACCGCGTCACCGGCGACCAGATGGGCATGCTGGCCACGGTCATCAACGCGCTGGCCATGCAGGATGCGCTGGAGAAAGTGGGCGCAAAGGCCCGCGTGATGAGCGCGATCAAGATCAACGACGTGTGCGAGGACTACATCCGCCGCCGCGCCATCCGCCACCTGGAAAAGGGCCGCCTGGTGATCTTCGCCGCTGGCGTCGGCAGCCCGTTCTTCACCACCGACTCGGGCGCCGCCCTGCGCGCGATCGAGATCGGCGCCGACCTGCTGCTGAAGGCAACCAAGGTCGATGGCGTGTACGACAAGGATCCGAACAAGTACAGCGACGCTGTCCGCTTCGACAGCCTGAGCTACGACGAAGTGATCCGCCGTGGCCTGGAAGTGATGGATACCGCCGCCTTCGCCCTGGCCCGTGACAGCGACCTGCCGATGCGCGTGTTCGACATGGGCCAGCCGGGCGAGCTGCTGAAGATCCTGCACGGCGAGAACATCGGCACCCTCGTCCAGGGCCGCGATCCGGCCTGAGGCTGAGCGCAAGGCGACCTCCGGGCCGATTCAGGCCCGGCGGCGTCCCGTATTCGCCTATAATCGCCCGATTCCAGTTACATCCAGGACCCTGGCGATGCTCAACGACATCAAGAACAACGCGCAGACGCGCATGGCCAAGAGCATCGACGCTCTTAAGCACACCCTCACTTCGATCCGCACCGGCCGCGCAACGCCGGCCCTGCTGGACCGTGTCACGGTCAATGCTTACGGCAACGCCAGCACGCCGCTGAACCAGGTAGCGTCCGTCTCCAACGCCGACGCCCACTCCCTGCTGGTCACGCCCTTCGACAAGAGCATGATCAAGGAGATCGAAAAGGGCCTGTACAACATCGAGCTGACCCCGAACACCATCGGCACCTCGATCCGCGTCAACCTGCCGCCGCCGACCGAAGAGCGCCGCAAGGAACTGGCCAAGCAGGTACAGAAGGAAGGCGAAGGCGCCAAGATCGCCGTGCGCAACATCCGCCAGGATGCGAACAAGGAAATCGCCAAGCTGCTTAAGGACAAGGCGATCAGCGAAGACGACAAGAAGCGCGGCGAAGACGATATCCAGAAGTTGACCGATGCCAACATCAAGGATATCGACAAGGTCGTCGCCGACAAGGAAAAGGAACTGATGTCGGTCTGAAGTCGATGCCTTCAGTCCCGCCTCCCCTGCCGTCCGCCCTCCCGCGCCACGTCGCCATCATCATGGATGGCAACGGGCGTTGGGCACAGCAGCGCCGTCGCCCCCGCGTGATCGGCCATCGAGCCGGCGCGCGCGCGGTAAACCGCACCATCGAGCGCTGCCTGGAACTGGGCATTCCGGCGCTGACCCTGTTCGCGTTCTCCAGCGAGAACTGGGGCCGGCCGCAGGAAGAAGTCGATGCGTTGATGAAGCTGTTCCTCGGCGCGCTCGACCGCGAAGTGGACGAGCTGCATCGGCGCGGCGTGCGCGTGCGCTTCATCGGCGAACGCGAGCGCTTCGGTGCTGCCCTGGTCAGCCGCATGCAGCTGGCCGAACAGCGCACCGCTGACAACCGCGCCCTGACCCTGTCGATCGCCGCCAGCTATGGTGGCCGTCAGGACATCGCCCGTGCCGCACGCGCACTGGCTGTTGAAGTTGCAGCCGGCCGCCTGCTTCCCGAGCAGATCGACGAATCCCTGCTGGGGCGACAGGTGGCCCTGGCCGACCTGCCGCCACCGGACCTGTTCATCCGCACCGGCGGCGATACCCGCATCAGCAATTTCCTGCTGTGGCAGCTGGCGTATACCGAGCTGTGGTTCACCGAAGCGCTGTGGCCGGATTTCGATGCCGCGCAGCTGCAGCTGGCGCTGGATGCCTACGCCAGCCGTGAGCGCCGCTTCGGCCTGACCAGCGCCCAGATCGCCGCCCTGGCCACCGAGACGTCCAGCCCATGACCAAGACCCGAGTCCTCGCCGCGCTGATCATGGCGCCGGTCGCCATTGCGGCGATCCTGTTGCTGCCCACGCAATGGCTGGCCGCCGCCGCCGCTGCCGTGCTGCTGATCGGCCTGTGGGAATGGCTGAAGCTGGCCGACGTCGAAGACACCCTCGCCCGCACCGTGCTGCTGGTTCTCAACCTGGTGCTGATGGTGCTGCTGGTGTGGGCCGATGCCGGCACCCTGGTGCTGTTCCAGATCGCGACCCTGGTGGGCGTGGCGTGGTGGCTGGGCGCGCTGGTGTGGCTGCGCTTCTTCAACTTCGGCGCGCAGCCTGGCAGTCCGGCGCGCATCCTCAAGCTGCTGGCCGGCACCCTGGCCATCGTGCCGGCGTGGGCTGCACTGGTACTGATCCATGCCGGCGGCGACCCGCCCGGCCATCAGGGCCACCTGTGGCTGCTGGCCGCACTGGCACTGGTCTGGGCCGCTGATTCGGGCGCCTACTTCGCTGGCCGTCACTTCGGCAAGCACAAGCTGGCACCGCGGATCAGCCCGAACAAGACCTGGGAAGGCCTCGTCGGCGGGCTGATCGCCGGCGTTGCGGTGGCCGTCGGCCTGGGCTGGCTGGCCGGCATCGATGCCGCGCACCTGCCCGGCCTGCTGGTTACCTCGGTGGTGGCCGTATTCGCCTCGGTACTGGGCGACCTGTTCGAAAGCCTGATCAAGCGCCATGCCGGCGCCAAGGATTCAGGCCACCTGATCCCCGGCCACGGCGGCGTGCTCGACCGCGTCGACGGCGTGCTGGCGGCCATCCCGGTGTTCGCACTGGGCAAGGAAATTTTCGGGTTCTGACCATGGAAGCTGCTGCAGACCTGCGCCGGGTCGCCGTATTCGGCGCCACCGGCTCGATTGGTGCCTCCACGCTTGACGTGATCGCCCGCCATCCGCTGCGGTACCAGGCCACCGTGCTTGCCGCCGGCCGCCAGGTACAGGCGCTGCTGGCCCTGTGCCGGCAGCACCGGCCCGCGCATGCGGTGATCGCCGATGAAACCCTGTATGCCGAACTGCGCGACGGCCTGCGCGAAGCCGGCCTGGCCACCCAGGCCCATGCCGGCCATGCCGCGCTGGACCAGCTGGCGGCCAGCGACGCCTGCGACACCGTGGTTGCCGCGATCGTCGGCGCCGCCGGCCTGTCCTCGACCCTGGCCGCCGCCGCGGCCGGCAAACGCATCCTGCTGGCCAACAAGGAATCGCTGGTACTGGCCGGCGAACTGCTGACCCGTACCGCCGAACGTGCCGGCGCCGAGATCATCCCGATCGACAGCGAGCACAGTGCGATCTTCCAGTGCCTGCGTTCACGGGATGCCAGCCTCGACGGTGCCGGCGTGCGCCGCATCCTGCTGACCGCCTCGGGTGGCCCATTCCGCGGGCGCAGCCGCGCCGAACTGCAGCAGGTCACCCCGGCCCAAGCCGTGGCGCATCCGAAGTGGTCGATGGGGCCGAAGATCTCGGTCGATTCGGCGACGTTGATGAACAAAGGCCTGGAGGTCATCGAGGCCCACCACCTGTTCGGCATCCCCGGCGAACGCATCGAGGTGCTGGTACACCCGCAGAGCCTGGTGCATTCACTGGTGGAGTTCGTTGACGGCTCCACGCTGGCGCAGATGGGCCTGCCGGACATGCGCACCACCCTGGCCGTAGGCCTGGGCTGGCCGCAACGGATCGAATCGGGCGTGTCCGGGCTGGACCTGCTCGCCCAGGGCCGGCTGGATTTCGAGGCCCCCGACACCGACGCCTTCCCCTGCCTGGCCTTGGCGTGGCAAGCGATGCGCGCAGGTGGCACCGCCCCGGCGGTGCTGAACGCCGCCAACGAAGAGGCTGTTTCAGCGTTTCTTCAGGGCCGCATAGGCTTCCTGACCATTCCGACGCTGGTTGCTAACGCTCTTTCAACACTGCCGACCGAACCAGCCGATACACTTGAGGTTCTGTTGTCCGCCGACCAGCGGGCCCGCCAGCTGACCCTGAACGCCATCGCCGCCACCTGAACAGCGCACCCATCCCGTATGACGCCGCCGCCCGTGTCCGCCAATGTGAACCTGCATGACTGACTTCATCGGATCGGTCTGGTGGATGATCGTCAGCCTTGGGCTGCTGGTCACCTTCCACGAATTCGGGCACTACTGGGTCGGGCGCCTGTGCGGGGTCAAGGTGCTGCGCTTCTCGGTGGGCTTCGGCCGTCCGCTGTGGTCGCGCCGCGACCGCCATGGCACCGAGTTCGCCATAGCCGCCATCCCGCTGGGCGGCTATGTGAAATTCCTCGACGAACGCGAAGTCGAGGTCCATCCGCACGAGCGCGGCCAGGCCTTCAACCACAAGACCGTGTGGCAGCGCATCGCCATCGTCGCGGCCGGCCCGATCGCCAACCTGCTGCTGTGCATCCTGCTGCTGTGGGCGATGTTCGTGATCGGCAAGCAGGACTATTCGGCAACCGTCGGCCGCGCTACCGGCATGGCCGCCACGGCCGGGCTCGGCAGTGGTGACCGCCTGCTGCGCGTGGACGGCCGCGATGTGATCACCCTGGGTGAGGCCAGCATGGCCCTGACCGCGGCGGCGATGGACCGTCGCGATGTGACCCTGCAGGTGCTCGACCCCGCAGACCAGCTGCGCTCGCGCACCCTGCCGCTGTCGCAGCTGCCGGCCGGTTTCGATGAACGCCGGGTTCCGATCCTGGCCGGCGTGTACTGGCGTGCGTGGCTGCAGCCGCCGCTGGTGGACAACATCGTGAAGGGTTCGGCTGCAGAGGGTCACCTGCAGGCCGGCGATCTGATCGTGGCGATCGACGGCCAGCGCATCGACAGCGTCGAGCAGGCCATCAGCGAAGTGGGCAGCCTCGGCCGCCGCGGTGGCCCGGCGATGATCGAGGTGCTGCGTGGTGGCGAGCGCCTGGCGCTGGAGATCACCCCGCGCCAGGGCAAGGACGGCAAGGGCCAGCCCATCTGGCAGATCGGCGCCGGCTTTGCCCAGAGCTACAGCCCCGCCTACGACACCCTGCTCAAGTTCGGCCCGCTGCAGTCGGTCACGGTCGCGGTGCGCGAAACCGGCA
Source organism: Stenotrophomonas sp. MYb57 (assembly GCF_002966815.1). Taxonomy (NCBI): domain Bacteria; kingdom Pseudomonadati; phylum Pseudomonadota; class Gammaproteobacteria; order Lysobacterales; family Lysobacteraceae; genus Stenotrophomonas; species Stenotrophomonas sp. MYb57. Next base: position 1,581,160 of record NZ_CP023271.1, on the reverse strand, counting down.
GGATGGCCGCCGATTCATTGGCCATGATGGGCCGGATCGTGACCGGCAAAGCCTCGCTGCAGAACGTTTCCGGCCCGGTCACCATTGCCCGGGTCGCCAATATTTCGGCCAAACGCGGCGTGGACTGGTTCATCCAGTTCCTCGCCCTGCTGTCGCTGAGCCTGTGCATCATCAACCTGCTGCCGATCCCCATCTTGGACGGCGGCCACCTGCTGTATTACCTTATCGAGTTGGTCAAGGGCAGCCCGCTGAGCGAGCGTGCCGTCGCCGCCGGCCAATACATCGGCCTGGCGTTGCTGGCCGGGCTGATGGGATTGGCGTTCTACAACGACATCCTCGGCCTGGTCCCGCGATGAACTTTTCCATGTTTTTGCCGTCTACAGCGTCGGCATCCCTTACCAATGAAATCGACCTTCCTACCGGACGTGACATGACGCGACTCCCCAATCGCCGCCTGCTGGCCCTCGCCCTCGCCGCCGTCACCGGCGCTCCCGCCCTGGCCCAGGCAGCCGAGCCCTTCACTGTCAGCGACATCCGCGTCGACGGCCTGCAGCGCATCAGCTCCGGTACGGTGTTCACCTACCTGCCGGTCGAGCGTGGCGAGACCGTCACCGACAGCAAGGTCGGCGAGACCATCCGCGCCCTGTACAAGACCGGCTTCTTCGAAGACGTGCAGCTGGATCGCCAGGGCAGCATCCTGGTGGTGACCGTCAAGGAACGTCCGGCGATCAACAAGCTGACCGTCACCGGCAACAAGGACATCAAGTCCGACCAGCTGCTCAAGGGCCTGTCCGACATCGGCCTGACCGAAGGCGGCACCTTCGATCGCCTGAGCCTGGATCGCGTGACCCAGGAACTTCGCCGCCAGTACAACGATCGTGGCAAATACACCGTCGACATCACCCCGACCGTGAGCCCGCTGGACCGTAATCGCGTCGACATCGCCATCGCGATCAAGGAAGGCAAGGCGGCCAAGATCCGCCACGTCAACATCGTCGGCACCGAGAAGTACGACAGCAAGGACATCCTGGAGTACTGGGAGTCCAAGGAGCACAACTGGGCGTCGTGGTACCGCCGTGACGACCAGTACTCCAAGGAAAAGCTGTCCGGCGACCTGGAAAAGCTCAACTCCTGGTACCTGGACCGCGGCTATGTCGACTTCAGCATCGACTCGACGCAGGTGTCGATCAGCCCCGACAAGCGCGACATGTTCATCACCGCCGGCGTGACCGAAGGCGACCAGTACAAGATCTCCGAGATCAAGGTCAGCGGCGATACGATCCTGCCGCAGGAAGACGTCGAGCGCATGGTCGTGCAGAAGTCCGGCGACACGTTCTCGCGTGCCCTGCTGGAATTCAGCTCCGACTCGATCACCAACTCGCTGTCCAACATCGGTTATGCCTTCGCCAAGGTGAACCCGATTCCGACCACCAACCGCGCCGAGCAGACCGTGGCGGTCAACATGCAGGTCGTGCCCGGCCCGCGCGTGACCGTCCGCCGCATCATCTTCAAGGGCAATACCCGCACCTCCGATGAGGTGATGCGCCGCGAAATGCGCCAGTTCGAGAACAGCTGGTACTCGCAGGCCGCGATCGACCGTTCCAAGATCCGCCTGCAGCGCCTGGGTTACTTCGAGGCGGTGGAAGTGGAAACCCCGCCCGTCAGCGGCAGCAACGACCAGGTCGACGTCGTCTACAACGTCAAGGAAACCACCTCGGGCAGCTTCGTGTTCGGCCTGGGCTATTCGCAGTCCTACGGCATGACCACCTCGGTGCAGCTGTCGCAGAACAACTTCCTGGGCGGCGGCAACCGCGTGTCGGTCGAAGCTTCGCGCAGCAGCTACCTGCAGCGCTACGGCTTCAGCTACACCAACCCGTACTTCACCGATGACGGCGTCTCGCTGGGTTACAACCTGTCCTGGCGCGAACTGGACTACTCCGACTTCAACACCGCGCAGTACAACAGCACCAACGGTTCGGCGCAGGTGGTATTCGGCGTGCCGATCACCGAGACCGACACCGTCTCGCTGATGTTCGGCATCGACAGCAACCAGATCACCACGTACGCGGGCTCGACCCCGCAGTCCATCATCGACTACATCAATGTGATCGGGCGCCGCACGTTCCACTCCTGGCGCACTGAGCTGGGCTGGGCCCGCGACTCGCGCAACGACTACTTCATGCCGACCCGCGGTACCTACCAGCGCGTGGGCCTGGAAACCACGCTGCCCGGCTCGACCGTCGAGTACTACAAGCTGAACTACCAGATCAGCAAGTACTGGCCGATCATCCCCTCGCTGGTCATCAACACCCGCGCGGAAGTTGGCTACGGCGACAGCTATGGCAATGACAAGACCGCGATGGTGCCGGACAAGGATGGCAACCTGCGCTCGGTGACCGCGTCGGGCCTGCCGTTCTACGAGAACTTCTACGCCGGTGGTACCAACTCGGTTCGTGGCTTCGAGGACAACACGCTCGGCCCGCGCGAAGTCACCAACGGCTACCCGAACGGCCAGCCGCTGGGTGGTTCGCTGAAGACCGTCGGTTCGGTCGAAGCCTACTTCCCGCGCCTGTTCGACAGCCCGTCGGCCCGTGTGTCGGCCTTCGTCGACTTCGGCAACGTCTACAACGGCACCGACAACTTCAAGGCCAACGAGCTGCGCGTCTCCACTGGTGTAGCCCTGCTGTGGCGCGCCCCGGTCGGCCCGATCTCGATCAGCTATGCGTTCCCGCTGAAGAAGAAGGACGGCGACGAGATCGAACGTCTGCAATTTACGTTTGGTGGCCAGTTCTAACTGGCCCCCAAACGTTCCCACGGTTTGCGATGCAAACCGCGGGGCCTATCCTGCTCCCTATCCCCCGCGCCGTTGGCGCGCCCCCCTTAACAAAGGGGGGCTCTCCACCAGACGGGTCTTGAATCGCCGGGCATTGCCCGGCGTTTTCGTTATTGAAGCTCACGCTGACGCCCGGTGAGCCGAGTATGGCTCGGTGCTGCAGCCGACTGTGGACGTTGGATCCGCTCGCGCGCGGAAGACTATCCGGCTATGGCGCAGGGGGCTGACCAGGACCGTTGGCGCCATGGATGGCGCCATCGAGCCCCCAGGGATGGGTTTACGGCGTGTCCTGGGCAGCCCCCTGCGCCATCGCCCCACGGATCAGCCAGGCGCCGGCTTTTGCTCCCGCATGACCGCAATGGCGTCACACGTTAAACTCCCGCCGTGAATACTCCTACCTACACCGCCCAGCAACTCGCCGATCAGTTCGGCCTGCAGGTCCATGGCGACCCAGGCACCGCCATCCATGGCGTGGCCACCCTCGCCCATGCCGGTGCCGGCCAGCTGACCTTCCTTGCCAATCCGCGCTACCGCGCCCAGCTGGCCGACAGCCAGGCCGGCATTGTGGTGCTGCGCGCCGAGGATGCCGACGCGGCTCCCGGCACCGCGCTGGTTGCCAAGGACCCCTACACCACCTTTGCCAAGATCGGCGCGCTGTTCGACATCGCCCCGACCCGCCCGCCGGGCATCCATCCCAGCGCAGTGATCGACCCGCAGGCGCAGGTCGCCGCCAGCGCCCACGTCGGTCCGTTCGTCACCATCGGCGCACGCAGCGTCATCGGCGAGAACTGCATCATCGGCGCCGGCAGCATCATCGGCGAAGACTGCACCCTCGACAGCGGCTGTGAACTGATCGCCCGCGTCACCCTGGTCACCCGCGTCAAGCTGGGCAAGCGCGTGCGCATCCATCCCGGCGCCGTGCTGGGCGCCGATGGCTTCGGCCTGGCCATGGACGCTGGCAAATGGATCAAGGTGCCGCAGCTTGGCGGCGTGCGCATCGGCGACGACTGCGAGATCGGCGCCAACACCTGTGTCGACCGGGGCGCGCTGGAAGACACCGTGCTGGCCGAGGACGTCCGCCTGGACAACCTGGTGCAGATCGCACACAACGTGCAGATCGGCGCCCACTCGGCCATCGCAGGCTGCACCGGCATTGCCGGCAGCGCCAAGATCGGCCGTTACTGCCTGCTCGGCGGCGCCGTTGGCGTCGTCGGTCATCTTGAAATCTGCGACAAGGTCGTGATCACCGGCAAATCGGTGGTCCGCAACTCCATCACCGAGCCGGGCGAGTATTCCTCCGGCACGCCCCTGACCGACAACCGCACGTGGCGCAAGAATGCCGCGCGCTTCAAGCAGCTCGATGCACTGGCCCGTCGCATCCTGTCTGTGAGCAAGGAGAAAGAATGAGCCACACCCAGACCCTGCCGGACATGGCGCAGATCCAGACGCTGCTTCCGCACCGCTACCCGTTCCTGCTGGTGGACAAGGTGGTGTCGATCGACTACGAGAAGCGCACGATCGTCGCGACCAAGAACGTCAGCATCAACGAGCCGTTCTTCCAGGGCCACTTCCCGGGCCAGCCGATCATGCCCGGCGTACTGATCATCGAAGCCATGGCCCAGGCCGGTGGCGTGCTGACCCAGTTGACGCTGGGCCGCGATGCGCAGTCCAAGCTGTTCTACATGGTCAAGGTCGACAAGGCCCGCTTCACCAAGCAGGTGGTGCCCGGTGACGTGCTGGAGATGCACGTGGAGATCAAGCGCGTGATCCGCAACATGGCCGTGTACGACTGTGTGGCCAAGGTCGACGGCGAAGTCGTCGCCTGCGCCGAGGTGCTGTGCGCCGGCACCCGTGAATGACGCTGGCTGGAGGTCCGAGATGAGCGACAACGCCCCCCTGATCCACCCCACTGCCGTGATCGATCCGTCGGCGCGCCTGGCCGACGATGTCCGCGTGGGCGCGTTCACGATCATCGGGCCGGACGTCGAGATCGGTGCCGGCACCGAGGTCGGTCCGCACTGCAGCATCCATGGCCCGACCCGGATCGGCCGCGACAACCGTTTCATCGGCCATGTCGCGGTCGGCGGCGAACCGCAGGACAAGAAGTACGGCGGTGAACGCACCGAACTGGTGATCGGCGACCGCAACGTGTTCCGCGAGTTCGTCACCCTCAACCGTGGCACTGGCGGCGGCGGTGGCATCACCACCATCGGCGATGACAACTGGATGCTGGCCTACACGCACGTGGCCCACGATTGCCACGTCGGCAACTTCTGCGTGTTCTCCAACAACACCACCCTGGCCGGGCACGTGACCGTGGGTGACTACGTGATCATCAGCGGCTTCGCTGGTGCGCACCAGTTCTGCCGCATCGGTGCACATGCCTTCCTCGGCATGGGCGCGCTGACCAATGGCGACGTCCCGCCGTTCACCATGGTCGGCACCGACTCGCTGGGCCGCCCGCGCGGCATCAACAGCGAGGGCCTGAAGCGTCGCGGCTTCGATCCCGAGCGCATCACCGCCATCAAGCGTGCCTACCGCACGCTGTACGTGGCGGGCCTGCCGCTGGCCGAAGCCAAGGCACAGCTGGCCGAGCAGGCGCGCGACAGTGACGACGTCAAGTCGATGCTGGACTTCATCGAGCACACCGAGAGGCACCTGCTGCGATGAGCAGCACGACCGGCCAGGCGCCGGCCGGCGCCGAGGTGATTTCGCTGGCCTCGATGGCCGGTAGCGTGCCTGCACACCGGGTGCTCAGCGAGCGCCCGTTGCGGATCGCCCTGGTCGCCGGTGAAGCCTCCGGCGACCTGCTCGGCGCAGGCCTGGTGCGCGAACTGAAGGCCCGCTTCCCGCATGCCGAATTCGCCGGCATCGGCGGCGATGCCATGCGCAGCGCCGGCTGCCAGACCTGGCACGATGCCAGCGAACTGGCGGTAATGGGCCTGACCGAAGTCCTGCGCCATCTGCCGCGGCTGCTCAAGCTGCGCTCGGCCTTCCGCCAGCGTGCGCTGGAGTGGCAACCGGATGTGTTCATCGGCATCGACGCTCCGGACTTCAATCTGGGTATCGAACGCTGGCTGAAACAGCGTGGCGTGCGCACCGTGCACTACGTCAGCCCTTCGGTGTGGGCATGGCGCGAGAAGCGTGCCGAGAAGATCGGCAGCAGCGCCGACCTGGTGCTGTGCCTGTTCCCGATGGAACCGCCGATCTACGCCAAACACGGCATCGACGCGCGCTTCGTCGGCCATCCGATGGCCGATGACATCCCGCTGCACGTCGACCGGGAAGCGGCCCGGATCGAGCTCGGCCTGCCCGCCTCGGCCAAGGTGCTGGCCGTGCTTCCCGGCAGCCGCCTGGGCGAGATATCCAAGCTCGGCGAAGCCTTCTTCGAGGCCGCCTGGCAGGTATCCGAGCGCATTCCCGGCCTGCACGTGGTGGTGCCGGCGGCCAATGCGGCCTGCCGGCGGCTGATCGAAGAGCAGCTGTCACGCTCGGCGCTGCCGGTGGCCTATTCGCATGTACTGGACGGCCAGGCACGCAACGCGATGATCGCCGCCGACGTGGTGGTGCTGGCCTCCGGTACCGCCACCCTGGAGGCGATGCTGGTGAAGCGCCCGATGGTGGTCGGCTACCGGGTCAACGAACTGACGTACCGCCTGGTGAAGGCGCTGGGGTTGATCAAGGTCGACCGCTTCGCCCTGCCCAACATCCTGGCCGGCCAGGACCTGGCGCCAGAGCTGATGCAGCACGACTGCACGCCGGAAAAACTGGCCGCCGCCATCCAGCAGTGGTTCGACCATCCGCAGCGGATCGCCGACCTGCAGGGCACCTACGCGCGCCTGCATGAACGCCTGCGCCGCAATGCATCGGCGCGCGCAGCCGATGCCGTTGGCGAGCTGCTGGTGCGCGGCCAGGAAAAGGCATGAGCCGCCGCCACGCCGCAGCCGCCAGCCTGGCGCTGTTCGATGGTGCCGCGGTGATCGACCCCGGCCACCGCATCGCCGGTGTCGACGAAGCCGGACGCGGACCGCTGGCCGGCCCCGTCGCGGTGGCAGCAGTGGTGTTCGATCCACAGCGGCCACGACTGAACGGCCTGGATGATTCCAAGCAGCTGACCGCAGCCCGCCGCGAGCAGCTGCATGACCGCATCCTCGACCGCGCCCTGGCCTGGCACGTGGTGCTGGTGGACGTGGAAGCCATCGATCGCCTGAACATCTATCAAGCCACGCTGCAGGGCATGCGCGATGTGGTCGCGGCGGTAGCCCACGTGGCCGGCTTCGCCCGCATCGACGGCAACGTGGTACCCAAGGGGCTGGTACTGCCGGCGCAGGCGCTGGTCGGCGGCGATGGCATCGACCGCGCGATCATGGCGGCCTCGATCCTGGCCAAGGTCTCGCGCGACCGCTACATGCTGGACCTGCACGCATGCCACCCGCAGTACGGCTTCGACCAGCACAAGGGCTACGGCACCCCGGCGCATCTGGCCGCCCTGCGTGAACACGGCCCGTGCGCGGAGCACCGGCGCAGCTTCGCCCCGGTGCGCGAGTGCCTGGAGGCGCCGCCGGCTGTGGCGGCCGCCATCGCGATCGCCTGAACGTTCGCCGGGCATGGCCCGGCGCTACCACGGCAACATGAACGCCCCCGGTAGCACCGTGCCATGCCCGGCGGCATTGGCGATATCGCGCACCGTCAAGTCCTTGTCGCAACCCCCTGCCCTCGCTACCCTGACCGGGCACTCCAGCGCTTCCCGACCCCGGCGACGATTCCCGCGTCTGCACCCGGGGCCTGCGCGCTCCAACCTGGTCCGGCATGTCCAACTCCCGCTTCGTACATCTCCACGTCCACACCGAGTTCTCGCTGGCGGACTCCACCATCCGCGTGCCGGCCAAGCCGGACCAGGCTGACCCGAAGAAGGCCAAGCAGGCCAACCTGCTGTCGCGCTCGGTCGAACTCGGCCTGCCTGCGCTGGCGGTGACCGACCTCAACAACCTGTTCGCCCTGGTCAAGTTCTACAAGGCCGCCGAAGGCGTGGGCATCAAGCCCATCGCCGGCGCCGACGTGATGATCGCCGAAGAAGGCCAGGACCCGTGGCGGATGACCCTGCTGTGCCGCGACCGCGAGGGCTACCTGAGCCTGTCGCGTCTGCTGACCCGGGCATGGATGGAAGGCCATCGCCCCGAGGGCGGCGTGGCGGTGCATCCGGACTGGCTGAAGGCCGGCAACGCCAACCTGTTCGCCCTGGCCGGCCGTGACAGTCTGGCCGGGCGCCTGGCCCTGGATGGCAAGCACGATCTGGCCGAGCAGCAGCTGGCCGACTGGCAGCGCGTGTTCGGCGACGGCCTGCACCTGGAGCTGACCCGCACCGGCCGCGATGGCGAAGAGAGCTTCAACCAGTTCGCGCTGATGGCCGCCGGCCAGCGTGGCCTGCCGGTGATCGCCAGCAACGACGTACGCTTCCTGTCACCGTCCGATTTCAGCGCGCACGAAGCCCGCGTGTGCATCTCCACCGGCCGCGTGCTGGATGACCCCAAGCGCCCACGCGAGTACAGCGATCAGCAGTATCTGAAGTCGGCCGAAGAGATGTGCGCGCTGTTCGCCGACATCCCCGATGCGATCGACAACACGCTGGCGCTGGCCGAGCGCTGCAACATCGAGATGCGCCTGGGCACCTACTTCCTGCCCGACTATCCGGTGCCCGACGAGGAGACGCTGGACAGCTGGATCCGCAGCGAGTCGCGCAAGGGCCTGGCGGCGCGCCTGGAGAAGAATCCCATCGCGCCCGGCATGACCGCGCAGGATTACAGCGACCGCCTCGAGTTCGAGCTGGACACCATCATCAAGATGGGCTTCCCCGGCTACTTCCTGATCGTGGCCGACTTCATCCAGTGGGGCAAGGCGCAGGGCATTCCGATCGGCCCGGGCCGTGGTTCGGGTGCGGGTTCGCTGGTGGCGTGGGCACTGCAGATCACCGATCTGGACCCGCTGCCGTACAACCTGCTGTTCGAGCGCTTCCTCAACCCCGAACGCGTGTCGATGCCCGACTTCGACATCGACTTCTGCATGGACCGCCGCGACGAGGTCATCGACTACGTTGCGCGCAAATATGGCCGCGAGCGGGTCAGCCAGATCATCACCTACGGCACGATGGCGGCCAAGGCGGTGGTGCGCGACTCCGGCCGCGTGCTCGGCTTCCCCTACGGCCTGGTCGACGGCGTAGCCAAGCTGATCCCGAACATCCTCGGCATCTCGCTCAAGGATGCGATGGGTGAGGGCAAGGACAGCGAGATGGCTTCGCCCGAGCTGATCCAGCGCTACCAGAGCGAGGACGACGTCCGCGACCTGATCGACCTGGCACGGCAGCTGGAGGACCTGACCCGCAACGCCGGCAAGCACGCCGGTGGCGTGGTGATCGCGCCCGAGCCGTTGAGCGAGTTCTGCCCGCTGTTCGCCGAACACGATGAAGATGGCCGCGGCAAGAATCCGGTCACCCAGTTCGACAAGAACGACGTTGAAGAAGTCGGCCTGGTGAAGTTCGACTTCCTCGGCCTGCGCACGCTGACGATCATCGACTGGGCGGTGAAGGCGATCAACAAGCGCCACGAGCGCGCCGGCATTCCGCCGGTGGACATCACCCAGCTGCCGCTGGACGATGCGCCCACCTACAAGGACATCTTCGCCTCGGGCAATACCGGCGCGGTGTTCCAGTTCGAATCCTCGGGCATGCGCCGCCTGCTGAAGGACGCCAAGCCCGACCGTTTCGAAGACCTGATCGCGCTGGTGTCGCTGTACCGACCCGGCCCGATGGACCTGATTCCCTCCTTCGTCGACCGCAAGCACGGGCGCGAAGACGTGGAGTATCCCGATCCGCGCACCGAGCGCATCCTGCGCGACACCTACGGCATCATGGTGTACCAGGAGCAGGTGATGCAGATGGCGCAGATCGTCGGCGGCTACTCGCTGGGCGGCGCCGACCTGCTGCGCCGTGCGATGGGCAAGAAGGTGCCGGCGGAAATGGCCAAGCACCGCGAGATCTTCCGCGAAGGTGCGGCCAAGGACGGCGTCGGCGAAGCCAAGGCCGATGCGATCTTCGACCTGATGGAGAAGTTCGCCGGCTACGGCTTCAACAAGTCGCACGCCGCCGCCTACGCGCTGGTGAGTTACCAGACGGCCTGGCTCAAGCGCCATTACCCGGCCGAGTTCATGGCCGCGACGCTGTCTTCGGACATGGACAACACCGAAAAGGTGGTCGGCTTCCTGGACGAGGTACGCAACCTCGGCCTGACCGTGCTGCCGCCGAAGGTGAACCAGTCCGCCTTCATGTTTGAAGCGTCCACGCCGGACACGATCCAGTACGGCCTGGGGGCGATCAAGGGCGTCGGCCAGGGTGCCTGCGAAGCGGTGGTGGAGGAACGCCTTCGCGGCGGCGACTACACCGATCTGCTCGATTTCTGCACCCGCATCGGTTCGGCCAAGCTCAACCGGCGCACGCTGGAAGCAATGATCAACTGCGGTGCGCTGGATGAGTTGGGCCACAACCGTGCCTCGCTGATGCTGCAGCTGCCGGAAGTGATCAAGGCCACCGAACAGATGGCGCGCGAGCGTGCGTCCGGCCAGAACTCGCTGTTCGGCGGCCCCGAGCCGGGCGTACAGGCCATCCACCTGGAGCTGCAGGAAACCGACGAATGGCCGTTGCTGCAGCGCCTCAACGGCGAGCGCGACACGCTGGGCTTCTACCTCAGCGGCCACCCGTTCGACCCGTGGCGCGATGACGTGCGCGATCTGGTCGGTACCGACCTCGGCTCGGTGGAAAAGATCTGGAGCGCCAACAGCAACAGTGGTGGCGGCGAGAAGCGCTGGCGTCCGGAAGTACAGACCGTGCTTGCCGGCCAGGTGGTCGGCGTGCGCCGCAAGGGCGAGAGCCAGATCTTCATCCAATTGGAAGATGGCCGTGGCCGCGTCGAATGCAGCGCGTTCTCCGATGCCATGGCCGAGTTCGGCCACCTGATGACCAAGGACCGTATCCTGGTGGTCAAGGGCGGCCTGCGCGAAGACGAATTCAATGGCGGCTTCGCACTGCGCATCCGCCAGTGCTGGGACTTCGACGAGGTCTGTGCGAACTACGCCACGCGCCTGTCGCTGCGGCTGGACCTGCGCCATCAGCGGCCGGTGTGGGAGCGCATCGACGCCCTGCTCGACCGCCATCGCCCCGGCCGCACGCCCCTGCGCCTGGACCTGCTGCTGAAGGGCCCCGATGGCGGCATCGCCGGCATGCTCGATGTTTCCGGGCAGAGCGCGGTGCGCGTCGATTCCAAGCTGATGGAGGCGCTGCGCGCCGAACCGGCAGTGCGCACGCTGAAGGTGCGCTACAGCCCGCCATGGGCCAGCTGAGGCTGGCCCCACCCCGTTTCCGCTTTCCCACTGCATACGTCAAGGACGATTGCCCGTAATGAAGAACCTGCTGTTGCCGATGATGGCCGCGCTCGCGCTGGCCGGCTGTTCCTCCAAGGTCGATTTCGAGATCGACAACCCGACCGATGCGCCGCTGGCGATCAGCATCGATGGCAAGGACCTGCCGGTGGCCGCGCACGCGTCGCGACCGATCAGCCTGGCTGCCGGTGAGCATCACCTGCATACCGACCGCCTGGGCGATGTGCGCTTCATCGTCTACGCCGACGGCCGCGGCGGCCTGATCAATCCCAGCCTCAGCGAGTACGTGACGGCGCGCGAGATCTATGTGACCGGCGAGGACAAGCTGAAGAACTTCGGCGTCAGCGGCCTGGGCATCGAGCTGGGCGGCGTCGAGTTCAAGGGGCCGTTCGAAAAGCACCACGGCCTGTTCATCGACAAGACCTGGAACTTCGGCGTGCGCGAGCCGTTCCCCGAGGAGCAGGTGGTTGCGCACGTGGACTCGACCGGCGGCCGGATCAGCACCAAGATCTTCACCGCGCCGGAATTCATCACCTACATCGAGGCCAGCATGGGCGAACCCGGTGCCTACAAGCGCGAGCAGCCCGCCGGCTACGTGGCCCCGGCCTACACGCTGGAACCGGCGCCGGCGCTGCCCGCGCTGGACCCGGCCTTCGAGGCCCATGCCGGTCCGGTGCGCGACATCTATGCCCGCTGGCTGAAGGCCACCACGGCCAGCGAGCAGAAGGCCCTGCGCAAGGAAGACTTCCGGGCGCAGATGGCCTTCACCCAGGCCACCATGACGCTCGGCGCGAAGCTGCCGGTGGCGGCCAACCAGGCCTACAACGACTTCGTGACGATCCGCAGTACCGAAATGGCCCGCAGCGCGCTGGTCCTGCCCTGAACCGGCGGCCGGCGGACCGACTGGCGCCGCCGGCCCCCACTGCGCTACCGTCGGCTTCCAGACGAAGGCGTACGGGCCGTTCCTGCGCATTCGGCTAGAATTCCCCTCTTCTTTACACGACGGCTTCCGATGAATCCGAACTACCTCGACTTCGAGCAACCCATCGCCGACCTGGAAGCCAAGATCCAGGAACTGCGCAACGCCAGTGCCGGGCCGGCGGTCAATGTCGAGGCCGAAGTGCATGCGCTGCAGGACAAGCTGCGCGTGCGCACCGCACAGATCTTCCGCAACCTGACCTCGTGGCAGGTGCTGCAGCTGGCCCGCCATCCGTCGCGCCCGTACACCGCCGACTACATCCGCATCATCTGCGATGAGTTCCAGGAACTGGCCGGCGACCGTGCCTTCGCCGACGACAAGGCGATCATGGGCGGCCTGGCCCGCATCAATGGCCGCTCGGTGATGGTCATCGGCCACCAGAAGGGCCGCGACACCAAGGAAAAGATCAAGCGCAACTTCGGCATGCCCAAGCCCGAGGGCTACCGCAAGGCGCTGCGCCTGATGAAGATGGCCGAGCGTTTCGGCCTGCCGGTGCTGACCCTGATCGACACCGCCGGCGCCTGGCCGGGCATCGATGCCGAGTCGCGCGGCCAGTCCGAAGCGATCGCGCGCAACCTGATCGAAATGGCCGAACTGAAGGTGCCGATCATCTGCACCGTGATCGGTGAAGGCGGCTCGGGCGGCGCACTGGCGCTGGGCGTGGGCGACCGTACCGTGATGCTGGAATACGCGGTGTACTCGACCATCACCCCGGAAGGCTGTGCTTCGATCCTGTGGAAGGATGCCGGCAAGGCCAAGGATGCTGCCGAGCAGCTGGGCCTGACCGCGCCGCGCCTGAAGGGCTTGGGCCTGGTCGACAAGGTCGTGCGCGAGCCGACCGGCGGCGCCCATCGCAACCCGACGCAGATGGCCAAGCGACTGAAGGCCGTGCTGCTGAACGAGCTGGACGCGCTGGATGCGCTGTCCACCGAAGAGCTGCTGGACCAGCGCTACAAGCGCCTGCGCAGCTACGGTACTTACGAAGCGGCCTGAGCCTCTGCTCGAGGCGTTACTTTTCTTTTCGCGAAAAGAAAAGTAACCAAAAGAAACGCTCCGCCAGCCGCGAGCCGGTGTGCTCTGCACACCGGTTCCCTGCGCTCCTCAGTCCGCCAAGGGACGGCGCGGAACTCGCTACGCTCAAACATCCGCGCCTCTACGCCCTTGCCGGACCTCCGGTGCTCGGCTCGCTTGAAGGCGGATTGGGAAAGCAGAGCGAAAAGCATCCACGCATGGCGTGGATCTACTGGGTGCAGGTGTGGCGTTTGACGTTGGGTCCGCCTTTTAGCGAGCCGAGCATCGCAGGGGAATCAGGGGCGTAGAGGCGCCGATGTCTGAGCGCAGCGAGTTCGGCGCCGTCCCCTGATTCACCGAGAAGCACAGGGCACCGGTGCGTAGCACCGGCTCGCGACCTGGCGACGTGTTCTTTGGTTACTTTCTTGCACGAGCAAGAAAGTGACATGTTCGAGAGCTCCAGATCTCAGAACGGCTTGGCCAGCACCAGCCAGACGATCGGGATGAAGGCCAGCAGCGGGATCTCGTTGATCCAGCGCAGCGCGCGCGACGACGGCAGCGCCCTGCCCTTGGCCACGCCTTTCAGCAGCCGCCCGATCCAGATGAAGTACGCCAGCAGCACCACCACCAGGCCCAGCTTGGCGTGCAGCCATCCCGCGCCACCCGGGGCGACCATGGTCGGGAAATCCGGAATCACCTTGTAGCCCAGCCACAGCACCAGGCCGAGCACGAACGCCAGGCCGAACATCGAATGGCCGAAGCGATACAGGCGCATGCCCATCAGCTGCAGGCGCTCGACCACCGCCGGCTGCCCCGCGGTCTCGGACAGGTTCACCAGGATGCGCGGCAGGTAGAACACCGTGGCCATCCATGCCACCACGAACACGATGTGGAAGGTCTTGACCCAGTAATAGCTCTGCATGCGCTCGCTCCGGCGGCTGGCGTGGATGTCCGCCATTCTCGCATGCGCTGACGAGGCCACCTCACGTGCAACCGCCGCGACACATCGACGCATGACGTGCTGCAACGCCGTACGATAGGCGCCGATTTCACGACTGCACCGGACCGCCATGGACAAGACCTACGACGCCGCCTACTTCCAGCGCTGGTACCGGCACGCCGACATCGGCGGCAGCGCGCGCCTGGCGCGCAAGGTCGCCCTCGCCGTGGCGACGGCCGAGTACTACCTGGAACGACCGATCCGCAGCGTGCTGGATATCGGCTGCGGCGAAGGTGCGTGGCGCGCACCGCTGCTGAAACTGCGTCCGAAGGTCGAATACCTCGGTTTCGACAGCAGCGAGTACGCTGTGCGCCGCTACGGCCGGACCCGCAACCTGCACCTGGCCAGCTTCGGCGATTTCGCTTGGCTGCGCCCCTGCGCCCCGGTCGACCTGCTGGTCTGTTCGGACGTGATGCATTACGTGCCCAACCGCGAACTGCGCGCGGGCCTGGCCGGGCTGGCCGAACTGACCGCAGGGGTGGCCTTCCTGGAGACCTTTGCCGCCGAAGATGAATTCGAGGGCGACCATGACGGCTTCCAGTCGCGCCCGGCCCGTTGGTACCGGCGCGAGCTGACCCGGCAAGGCCTGCAGGCAGTCGGCTCCCACCTCTGGCTGGGGCCAGCGCTGGCCACTGAAGCGACTGCGCTGGAACAGGCGGCCCGCTGAATACGGGCAGTGAGTCTGCTTAACGTCCGGGACAGTCGGATGCGCTATGCTGCGCGGCAACATAAGACCATACATATTCGGTCGGCATGCTCTATCAACTGCACGAACTGACCCGCAACCTGCTCGCCCCCTGGGTGCACCAGGCCCAGGCCAACGCCAAGTTCTTCGCCAACCAGGGGCACTGGTGGTCGCAGATGCCCGGCGCTGATCGTCTGGCGGCGGTCAATGAGCTGTTCCATCGCATCGGCAAGGATTACGAGAAGCCCGAATGGGGCATCAACGAAATCGAGGTCGAGGGCGAGCGCGTGCCGATCGTGGTGCACGAGGAACTCAGCAAGCCGTTCTGCAAGCTGCTGCGCTTCAAGCGCCACAGCAATGAAGCCGACCAGCTGCACACCATGCTCAACCAGCCGTTCGTGCTGGTGGTGGCGCCGTTGTCGGGCCATCACGCCACGCTGCTGCGCGATACCGTGCGCACGCTGCTGCGCGACCACCGCGTGTACGTGACCGACTGGGTGGACGCGCGCATGGTGCCCGGCAGCGAGGGTGAGTTCGGGCTGGACGACTACATCGCCTACATCCAGGAGTTCATCCGCCATCTTGGCGTGGAGCGCCTGCACGTGGTGAGTGTCTGCCAGCCGACCGTACCGGTGCTGGCCGCGGTTTCATTGATGGCCAGCCGCGGCGAACCGACGCCGCGCACGCTGGTGATGATGGGTGGCCCGATCGACGCGCGCTGCAGCCCGACCGCGGTCAACAACCTGGCCACGCAGAACCCGTTGTCGTGGTTCGAGAACAACGTCATCCACACCGTACCGGCCAGCTATCCCGGTGCCGGCCGCCGCGTGTATCCCGGTTTCCTGCAGCACGCCGGCTTCCTGTCGATGAATCCCAGCCGCCACTTCAGCTCGCACTGGGATTTCTACACCGACCTGGTGAAGGGCGACCTGGAAGATGCCGACGCGCACCGTCGCTTCTACGACGAGTACAACGCGGTGCTGGACATGCCGGCCAAGTACTACCTGGACACCATCTCCGTGGTGTTCCAGGACTTCCTGCTGCCGCGTGGCGAGTGGGTGGTCAACGGCGAAAAGGTCGACCCGTCGGCAATCCGCGATACCGCGCTGCTGAGCATCGAAGGCGAGCTGGACGATATCGCCGGCCTCGGCCAGACCGAAGCGGCGCAGGCACTGTGCAGCGGTATACCGGCCGAACGCCGTGAACACTTCATCGTGGATGGTGCAGGCCATTACGGCATCTTCAGCGGCCGCCGCTGGCGCGAGGTGGTGTACCCGAAGGTGCGTGACTTCTTCGCCGCGCATGCCGAAGCCCCGGCAGCGAAGGCCACGAAGAAGAAGAGCAACGTCACCCCGCTGCGCCGCAAGGCGGGGTAGCACGCCCCTGGTGGATGCCAACCTTGGTTGGCGCTTTTGGTAGATGCCAACCTTGGTTGGCGCTCTTTCAAGCGCACTGACACCTGATGGTTCGTGCCAACCAAGGTTGGCACCTACCATGGCGAAGTGCCGACCGAGGTCGGCACCCACCAGAGAACAGATCGCTGCCTTACAAGCGCACCAGCAGGTTCTTGGCCAGCATGCCGTGCAGCTTGCCGATGCCGCGTGCCAGGTGCATCGTCAGCAGCAGCAGCAACACACCCATCGCTGCTACCACGATCGCCACCAGCGGCGAGGCTGCCATCGGCAGCACGTTCACGTCGTTGATGTAGATGCCGGGGATGTCGCCGCTGAAGATCGCCGCCACCGGTGCCCAGATCAAGCCCAGCGACAGCGACAGCAGGGTCACCGCGATGGTGAAGTAGATGATGCCCAGCGGCAGCATCAGCACGAAGTACAGCAGGGTCAGCCAGGTGCGGCCATCGGTGAACATGTCGCCGATACGCTGCAGCCAGCTGCGGCTGCGGTCGGTGTACTGCGGCCGGCGCGGCATGCGCTCGCCCAGCAGCGCTTCCACCAGCCGCCCTTCCAGCAACGCCAGTCCACGCACGGAGCCGAAGAACAGCACCGTCAGCGGGACGCCGATGATCAGGATCAGCAGGCCCAGCGACAGCGACAGACCGGTGACCACCCAGGTGAAGAAGAAGATGCCGGTGGCCAGCGACAACAGCATGTAGAACAGCGCGCCGTAGGTGTGCGGGTCCGTCACTACGCCGAAGAAACGCGCCAGCAGCGAGCGTTGCACGGGCGCTGCGGGCTGTGCCGCCGGTGCAGCACCGCTGGCCTCGGCCGCTGCACGCAGCACCGGGCCCGTGTCAGCCCGCGGCGTGCGCAGCGCGCGGTTCACCGTGAGCTCGGTTTCGCGATAGATCTCCGCCACCTCGTCCGGTGCACCGTAGCTGCCGGCGACATCGGCGATGACCTCGGCTTCGCTGCGGCCGGGTTGCGCCGCCAGCTCAGAGCGCAGGTATTCCTCGGCGTCGTACAGGGCGTCCTGCACCATCGCCGGATCGGCACCGTCCAGCGCGGCACGCAGCTGCGCCAGGTACTGCGGGATGGTGCTGGGCAGACGGTTGCCTGCCAGGTCCAGGTCGTTCATTGCGGTACCCCCTCCAACACGGAATCGACGGAATCACGGGTGTCGCGCCAGGCCTGGCGCCATTGCTGCAGCACCTCCCGGCCACGCGCGTTGATGCGGTAGTAGCGGCGCGGCGGCCCGCTGCTGGACGGCTCCACATGGCTCTCCAGCAGGCCGGCGCCCTCCAGGTTGCGCAGCACCGGGTACAGCGCGCTCTGCTTGCCACTGAGCACGCCCTCGCCCACCCGTTCCAGCTCCTTGGCGATCAGGTAGCCGTACAGCGGCTCACCGGCGCGGGCCAGCACTGCGAGCAGGGCCAGCGACACGGTGCCGGCGCTGAGCTCCTTCTGGAACTTCTTCAGGTGGACATCGTCCTCGGACATGACCGGCACTCCACTACGTTGAAGTCCACAGTAGTGCGAAGTTCGGTATAGCGAATGTGTCGTTAGTCATCCTGCCGTGCGGAAAGGGGCCTTCAGGCATGATGGACGGCCGCCCGCACTTGGGCCGCAACGTTCTGCGGCAAAGCGTGCCTGCCCTCTTCAAGCCGGCTGAGCAGCGCCTGCCGACGGGCGGCCCCGAGCGGCGAGTACTGCCCGCTCACCCGAAGCCAGCCATGCACGAGCCGCAGGTGCCAGGCACGTTCATCCTCGCGCTGCGGTACCGCATCCAGCAGCAGGTCGAGGTGTTGCCACAAGGGCAGCCGGGTCAGCTGCCCGAGCAGGCCAGCCTGTGCCACCGGCGAAGGACCGTCGTGGCAGAAGGCGAGCAGGCGCGGCGGGTCCAGCTCTGCCGCCCATAGCACGGTGGCGCTGGCCAGCAACGCATTCACGGTCCGCCCCGGCTTTTCCAGTGCCTCGCGCAGCAATGCCAGACGGGCACCGCCCTCGGCCCGCACCCAGCCGCGCAGGCAGTTGCGCTGATGGCGCGCCGATACCTGGGGCAACAAGGCGCGCAATGCAGGCATATCCTCTGCCTCGGCGTGATCGGCCAGCGCTTCCAATGCTTCGCGCCATCGCGCGCGTCGACGGTGCTTGAGCTCGTCTCGCCACAACGCGATGGCCGGCGTGGCCTGCCGCTGCTGGAGCAGCCACATCGCCAACCGGCGCACGCCTCTCGAACGGTCGAATGCCGCGGTTTCGATGTGCGCATCCAAGCCGGCCACCTCGCGCTCGACCAGCGCACGCAACGCGGCACTACGTACCCCGCTCGCAGGCGCGGACAATGCCAGCGCGCACTTCGCCTCGACATCCGCAGGCTCACCGTGGTGCAGAAGATCGGCAAGTGCCAGGTGCGAGATGTGGGGATCACTGTCCAGAATCGCGCGCACGCGCAACGCTGCCCGATCCGGATGACTGTGCAGGGCGACGGCGTAGGCCATCAGCCGGGTGCGTGCGTCGGGATGGCCCAGCAGTCCTTCAAGCACTATGCGGCTGGAGGGCGATGACAACCAGGCGAACAGGGTGCCCTCGAGCCACGCCCGGTCAACGCGCTGGGAATGGCGCAGGCGCACGGCGACCGGCCAGGCCGCCAGTACGTGCTGCACCGCGCACTGCCCGAGCAGGGACATCACGCAATCCTGCGCCGCCGCACGCACTTCGGCCACCCAGTCATTGCAGCGGAGCAAGGCACAGGACAACGTCAAATGGCTGGGCACCGAGCGCATCATCTGCAACGCGGCCTCACGTGTGCGGCCATTGCCATCCGAGCCCGCAAGGAACAGTGCCGCCGTCTGCACAGTAACCGGCGCCGCTGCACAGGCTTTCAGGCAGGCGAGCAGGCCATCATCGTTGGCAGCCCACCAACTGCGCCGACGCTCATCAAGATCGAACAGCCCACGTGGCGACAACGTCTGCAACCAATGCACACGATTCCCCCCTTCATCGACGAACGCCTTCAGGATCTGGTCGATTCTGGCGCTCAGTGCTGCTTCGGGGGCCTCCGGATGCGGTATCAACATCATCTGCTTCCATTAAGGAGAATGACCATCGTGCCGCACGTACATGGACACGGCCAGCACGCGACCGTGGCGCAGGCACGCACTCTCGCGCAGAATCGAGACCTCGTTCATGTTCCGGGGATCCCATGCCGCACCGTCGACGCCTTGCCCTGACCGCCCTTGCCCTGGCCTGCCTGCTGCCCGCAATGGCCAGCGCAGCCACGCCCTACCGCAGCCCGCAGCAGATCCTCGATGCCTCCGCGGCCAGCGACTGGCGCACGCCGGACCCGGCCAACCTGCTGTACATGGATCTGCCGGCCGGGCGGGTGATCATCGAGCTGGCGCCGCAGTTCGCCCCGCGCCATGTCGCCAACATCCAGACCTTCGCCCACGAACACTTCTGGGACGGCACCAGCATCTACCGTTCGCAGGACAACTTCGTGGTGCAGTTCGGCGATGCCGACGCCGACGATGCCGCCAAGGCCAAGCCGTTCGGCAGCGCGCAGCGCAAGCTGCCGGCCGAGTTCGAGCGTGCCAGCGCCGGCCTGAAGGTGAGCGTGCTACCCGACCGCGATGGATGGGCAGCACAGACCGGCTTCGTCGACGGCTTCCCGGTCGGCCAGGACCCGCAGGCCGGCAAGGCCTGGCTGGCGCACTGCTACGGCATGCTGGGTGCGGGCCGCAGCAACGAGGAAGACAGCAGCATCGGTGCAGAACTCTACGTGGTGACTGGCCAATCGCCGCGCCAGCTGGACCGCAACATCACCCTGGTCGGCCGCGTGCTGAAGGGCATGGAACTGCTCAGCGCGATCCCGCGCGGACCGGCACCGATGGGCTTCTACGCCGACCCGAAGCTGCGCACACCGATCGTGTCGATCCGTCGCGTCAGCGACATACCCGCGGCTGAGCGCACGCCGATCCAGGTGCTGCGCACCGACTCGAAGACCTTCGCCGATACCGTCGAAGCGCGGCGCAACCGCGTGGATGATTTCTACAAGCGCCCGGCCGGGCATATCGACCTGTGCAATATTCCGGTGCCGGTGCGGTGATGCTTTCCTCGCGTGACGCGTGCTGAAGGTGCTTCATTGTTCATGGGCGTTACTTTTCTTTGTACGCAAAGAAAAGTAACCAAAAGAAACGCTCCGCCGGTCGCGAGCCGCCGTGCTTCGCACGTCGGTCCCCTGCGATGCTCGGCTCGCTCAAGGCGGACCCAGATCAAAGGCCGCAGCTGCACCCAGTAGATCCACGCCATGCGTGGATGCTCTTGCTGTTGGTCTTGACCTTCCAGTCCGCCTTGAGCGAGCCGAGCACCGCAGGTCCGGCGAGGGCAAAGAGGCGCCGATGTCCTGTAGAGCCGACTGTTAGTCGGCTGACTTCTGCGCGCCGCCCCTCGACGGGCCGAGGAGCGCAGGGCACCGGTGCGCAGCACCGGCTCGCGACCTGGCGGCGTGTTTCTTTGGTTACTTTCTTTGCACGAGCAAAGAAAGTGACGCCTCCCCGCAGGCGCGGGAAAAGGCTGCCGGGCAGCGCCCGGCACTACCAGTGTGTCGGACGACGCTGCGTCGGCGCCCTCAGCCCTTCTGACTCACCGCCACGCTACCGAGAATCAACGCACCCGCAATCAGCATCTGCAGCGTCACCGGCTCGCCCAGGAACAGCCAGGCGAACGCAGCGCCGAACAGCGGAACCAGGTAGGTCACCGTTGACGCGCGCGACGGGCCGATGCGGCCGATCAGGCGATAGAACATCAGGAAGGCGAATCCGGTGCAGACCACGCCCAGCGCGATCGCCGCGCCCCATGCCTTGCCCGGAATCGGACCCTGCGGCAGATGCGTGAGCGCCATCGGCAACAACCACAATGAGGCGCACGACAACGTGGCAGCGGCGGCCGCAGCCGAGGGCAGACCGGTCATGTGCCGCTTCACCAGGTTCACGCCCAAGCCGTACAGCAGCGAGGCGGCGGCACCGGCAAGTACGGCCGTGCCGATGCTCAGCCCCGAGATCTTGGCCGTGGCCAGCACCACCACGCCGGCAAAACCCACCAGCAGCGCGCCGGCACGGCGCACCCCGATCTTCTCGCCGAAGAACAGGAAGGCGATCAGTGCGGCAAACAGCACCGTCATCGCATTGCAGATCGCACCGATCGCAGCCGGCGCACGCTCTGCGGCGTACGCGAACAGCACGAACGGCAACGCCGAATTGACCAGGCCGATCGGCGCCAACCACAACCAGCGGCGCGGTGGGAACTGCGCGCGTGCGCGCCACAGGAACGGCAGCAACACCAGTGCGCCCAGCACCAGCCGTACCTCGACCAGGGCGAACGGCCCGAATGAAGGCACCGCCACCCGCATGAACAGGAACGAGCAGCCCCAGATCGCGCCGAGCAGGGTCAATTCCAGCGGTGTGCGCCAATCACGCTCGGTCGCTTGGGGTATCGCATTCATGTGCTCTGTCCGTTCGTCATCGTGGCGCTGTTCCGGCCACACAGGATCAGCCGCAGACGCCCGCTGCACAAGCGCGTAGTATCGCTGCCAGCCACAAATATGGTTTGAGGCTGGACATGCTGCTACGCCCTTCCCTGCTTCCCGCCCTGGCCGTTTTCGCGGTCGCTGCGCGCCATCAGAACTTCGCCCAGGCCGCGCAGGAACTGCATCTGACCGCCAGCGCGGTCAGCCACCATGTGCGACGCCTGGAAGAGGTGCTGGCCACGCGCCTGTTCCTGCGCCATGCACGCGGGGTACGCCTGACCGCCGAAGGCCGGCAGTTGGCCGACGCCGCCAGCGCGGCGTTCACCGATGTCGCTGCCGTCGCCCACCATCTGCAGCCGGACGCGGACAGCGTGCCGCTGCGGATCGCGACGCTGCGCTCGCTGTCGTACTGCTGGCTGCTGCCACGGCTACCGCGTTTCACCCAGGCCCATCCACACATCCGCATCGAGCTGCACACCGGCAGTGGCCTGGACCGTTACGACGAGAACGGCCCGGAGGTCGGCATCCGCTACGGACTGGGCCAATGGCCCGGACTGCACGCGCAGCACCTGATGGACGACAACCTGTTTCCCGTCGCGTCCCCGGCGCTGCCGGGAGTCGAAGCACTGCAGGACCCGGCACGCATCGCCGAGCTGCCGCTGCTGAGCGATCTGTCACCACAAGGCTGGCGCGATTGGTTCCGCCATGCCGGCGTGCGTCCGCCGTCACCGCTGCCGGCAATGCACACCTTTGCCGACAGTACCGATGCGATGCGCGCGGCGGTGTACGGCATGGGCGCGGTGCTGGCGCGCACCCACGTCGCCCAGCCGTACCTGCAGCGCTATGAGCTGGTACGCCTGCCTGGCCCTGCACTGAAGGCACGCTATGCTTATTACGTGGTGCATGCCGAAGGGCGGCCGCCCAGCCCCGCCGCACGACTGTTCATCGACTGGCTGCTGGGCCAGGCAGCGGATGAGCGCACGCCGGTGCCGGCGTTGCCGGACAGCCTGCTGGGCCGCCCGAGCACACCCGGCTGACTGCGCCCTCACCCGATCTTTGCCCAGCGCTGGCTAGGCTGCAGGCGAACCCCACAACGTGCTTCCGCCATGGCCCTGCTGCGACTGAGAATTACCGGAACCGAAGATGATGCCCGCGCGATCAGCGACCTGCTGCTCGGCCTGGAAGGCATCGAACACGTCGAAGAGACCGACGACCTGATGCCGCACATGGATGACGATGATTCCAGCTCGGCCGGCCTGTCCGACGACATCGGCCCGGGCACCCACGAACTGGAAGTGGAAGTAGGCAACGAGAGCACCGCGCAGAAAGTACGCGATGCGGTGCAGGAACTGGCGCTGGAACTGGATGTGTTCGTCGAATACGAGACCGACGAAGGCTGAGCGTCCGCCGGGCATGGCCCGGCGCTACCCGATGCTCGAGGCACCACGGTAACGCCGGCCATGCGCCGTCTGTGCCAGTAGCGCCGGGCCATGCCCGGCGAATACGCGGCGCGGTTCGATCAGGGCTTGCGGCGTCGGCGACGGATCAGCGCACGGACGATCCAGGCCATCACCAGCGCCACCAGACCCACCGGCAGCAATGCCGCCGCAGCACGGATCAGGAATGCCACGCTGGTGCTGAGGATGCTGCCCGACTCGCTCAACGCTTCGCCGATCTCGCTGCGGCTGCGCTGGCCCGAGGTGGTGTCGAAATGCATCGTCACCAGCTGGGTATCGATGCGCCTGCGCTGCTGGGCGGCATCCTTGGTGGCCTGCTCCACCCCCGCCTCGATCTCCGACAGGCGCGTGGTGATCGCCATCAGATCCTCGATCTTCAGATCGCCGCGGTCCTGGTAGGACAGCAGCCGCGCGTGCTCCTTCTCCAGCCG
Source organism: Stenotrophomonas sp. MYb57 (assembly GCF_002966815.1). Taxonomy (NCBI): domain Bacteria; kingdom Pseudomonadati; phylum Pseudomonadota; class Gammaproteobacteria; order Lysobacterales; family Lysobacteraceae; genus Stenotrophomonas; species Stenotrophomonas sp. MYb57. The sequence goes on along the minus strand of NZ_CP023271.1, from coordinate 1,557,416 downwards.
AGCCTTGGTCAGCGCGGTGTCGGCCACCTGCTGGGCCAGGTCCTCGGCACGCGTGTTGCGCGCCTGCAGCTTGCCGCCCTCGCCGGCCAGGCCGATCAGCGATTCCACGCCCTTCGGCGCGATGCGTACCTTGACTTCGCCACTGGGCTGTTCGCCACTGCGCTGATCCACCTGCAGCACCGCGCACTCACCGAACTTCGCGTTCTGGCACGCCTGTGCGACCTGCTGGATGCGCGGGGCGATCTGCGCTGCTTCCAGCTGCACCTGCACATCGTGCTCGTAGGCCAGGAAAGCGCCTTCCGGCGAAGCGACAGCGGCATCGGCATCGGCAGCGACTGCGCCGGCCTCCTGCGCTCGCTCACCGTTCTTGGCACAGGCCGCCAGCGCCAGCAGCAATGCCGGCACGATCATCACGCGCGTCCACGCGCGCCCCGCCGTCATCGCGAGGCTCCGTCGAACGCGGTGATCGACAGCCCACCCAGCTCCACCTGTGGCAGGCAGCGCACGTTGATCGCCACCATCGGCAGGCCGCTGCGCGGATCCACCGCCTCGCTGTACGGCGCGGTGCCGCACTCGCGGCAGTGATGGTGATCGATGTTATGGGTGTTGAACTGGTAGGTCGCCACGTCGGCGATATCGGTGCCCAGCTGGAACGCCTCGCGCGGGGCGAACCAGAGCAGGCTGCCGCGGCGGCGGCACATCGAGCAGTTGCAGTCGATGACGTCCTTGATGGGGGCGTCGGCCTGCACGGTGAATGCGATCCTGCCGCAATGGCAGCTTCCCTGGTATTCCATGTCCCGCGCTCCGCTGGAGAGTCCTTGTATGCGCCCATGGTAATCCTATGGCACGGGGACAAAGCAGCCCCGGGGGCCTATGCTCGAGGATTGACCCCGTACAGGAATGCCGATGCGCCCGCATCTTCTTGCCCTCGCCCTCGTCGCCGCCCTCGCCGGTTGCCAGCCGGCCGATGCCCCGACCAACGGTTCCACCCCGGCCGCCAGCCAACAGGCCGGAGATGCGGCGGTCGACGCCGCCTTCGCCGACCTGTCCAAGCGTGCCCTGGATACCTGGATGCAGCTGTCCCCGGTCAGCGCCACCCAGATCGGCGACCACCGCTATGACAGCGAGATCGACGACCTGAGCGCGGCTGGCCAGCAGAAGACCGTGGACGCCTACAAGGGCCTGCTGGGCGAGCTGGACAAGATCGAGGTGGCCAAGCTGGGCCGCGAAAACCAGGTGGATGCAGCGATCCTGCGCAACCAGCTGCAGTCGGAAATCTGGAATGCCGAGGTCATGCAGTCCGGCAAGTGGGATCCGCAGCTGTACAACGGCGTTGCCGGCAGCGCGATCTACGGCCTGATGGCACGCGAGTTCGCGCCGTTGCCCGAGCGCCTGAAGGCCGCCACCGCGCGCATGGAGAAACTGCCGGCGATCTTCGCCCAGGCCCGCGAAAACCTGGATCCGGCACGCGTGCCGAAGATCCATGCCGAGACGGTGGCCAAGCAGAACAAGGGCATCCTCAGCATCGTCGATACCTTCATCACCCCGCACATCGGCGAGCTGCCGCAGGCCGACCAGCAGCGCCTGCAGGCCGCCATCAACGGCCTGAAGAAGGCCGTGGACGAACAGCAGACCTGGCTGGACAAGACCCTGGTGCCGAACGCCAAGGGCGACTTCCGCATCGGTGCGGAAAAGTACGACCAGAAGCTCAAGTTCGCGCTGAATTCCTCGCTGTCGCGGCAGGAGATCGGTGAGCGTGCACGCGCCGAACTCAAGCGCGTGCGCGAGGACATGTACGGCATCGCGCAGACCGTGCTGAAGGACAAGCCGGGCGCACCGGAAATGCCGGCGCAGCCGACCGACGAACAGCAGCAGAAGGCGATCGAGGCCGCGCTGGAGCTGGCCTACGCTGACAAGCCGGCGCGCGACAAGGTGGTCGACGACGCCAAGGCCGCACTGGAGCAGTCCACTGCGTTCGTCCGCGAGCACGACCTGATGACCCTGCCCGACGCGCCGGTGGACATCATCCTGATGCCGGAATTCCAGCGTGGCGTGGCCGTGGCCTATTGCGATTCGCCGGGCCCGCTGGACAAGAACCTGAAGACCTTCTACGCGGTTTCGCCGATTCCGGACGACTGGAACGACAAGCAGGTTGATTCGTTCCTGCGCGAATACAACTCGCGCATGATCCACCTGCTCAGCATCCACGAGGGCACCCCGGGACACTATCTGGAAGGCTGGCATTCGGCCAAGTTCCCCTCCACCCTGCGCGCGGTGCTGCGCTCGGGCCTGTTCGCCGAAGGCTGGGCGGTCTACACCGAGCGCATGATGCAGGAGCAGGGGTACCTCAACAACGACCCGCTGTTCCACCTGGTGCAGCTGAAGTTCTACCTGCGCACGATTTCCAACGCGATCCTCGACCAGGGTGTGCACGTGGACAACTGGGATCGCGAGAAGGCGATGCACCTGATGACCCACGACGCCTTCCAGCAGGAAAGCGAAGCCTCGGGCAAGTGGGTGCGTGCGCAGCTGACCTCGGCTCAGCTGCCGACCTACTTCGTCGGTGCGCAGGAACACTTCGACACCCGCAAGGCGATGCAGGACAAGCTGGGTGACAAGTTCAACCTGAAGGCCTACCACGACCAGATGCTGTCCTACGGCGCACCGCCGGTGCGCTTCGCACGCCAGCTGATGCTGGACCAGCCGATCGAGTGAGGGATCGGGTGTGAGTTGAATGGGAACGGCCCGGGGAAACCCGGGCCGTTTCTTTATCCGTGTGGCACAGCATCCACGCATGGCGTGGATCTACTGTTGCGCATCCACCGTGCGGTGTTGGTCATTGCTCCGCGGCTACAAAACCACCGGTCTGCCGTGCCCACAACCGCGCGTACAGTCCACCGGCCTCGATCAGCTCGGCATGGCTACCGGTCTCGACGATGCGGCCCTGGTCCATCACCACCAGCCGGTCCATGCGCGCGATGGTCGACAGGCGATGGGCGATCGCGATCACCGTCTTGCCGCCCATCAGCTCGTCCAGGTTGTCCTGGATGGCCGCTTCCACTTCCGAGTCCAGTGCCGAGGTCGCCTCGTCCAGCACCAGGATCGGGGCGTCCTTCAGCAGCACACGGGCAATGGCGATGCGCTGGCGCTGGCCACCGGACAGCTTCACCCCGCGCTCGCCGACGTGTGCGTCGTAGCCACGACGCCCTTCCCCGTCGACCAGCGTGTCGATGAAGGCCTCCGCGCGCGCCTTGGCCACGGCCGCGCGCAGCTGCGCGTCGGTCGCATCGGGACGGCCGTACAGCAGGTTGTCGCGAATCGAACGGTGCAGCAGCGAGGTGTCCTGGGTGACCACGCCGATCTGCTGGCGCAGGCTTTCCTGGGTGACGTAGGCGATGTCCTGATCATCGATCAGGATGCGCCCGCTTTCCAGGTCGTACAGCCGCAGCAGTACGTTCACCAGCGTCGACTTGCCGGCACCGGAGGGGCCGACCAGTCCGATCTTCTCGCCCGGCTTCACCACCAGGTCCAGGCCGGCGATCACGCCGCCCTTCTTGCCGTAGTGGAAATGGACATCCTGGAAGTGCACACCGCCACGAGTCACCTGCAGCGGCACCGCATCCTCGCGGTCCTGCACGGTCAGCGGCTGGGCGATGGTGGTGATGCCATCCTGCACGGTACCGATGTCTTCGAAGATGCCGTTGATGGTCCACATGATCCAGCCGGACATGTTGTGGATGCGGATCACCAGGCCGGTTGCCAGGGTGATCGCGCCGACGGTGATGTGTCCGCCGTTCCACAGCCACAGTGCCAGGCCACAGGTGCCGGCGATGAGGAAACCATTGACGATGGCGATGGTCAGGTCCATGCCGGTGGTGATCCGGGTCTGCGCGCGGTGCTTGACCGCCAGCTCCTGGATCGAATCGGCAACGTAGGCCTGCTCGCGGCCGCCATGGGCGAACAGCTTCAGCGTGGGAATGTTGGTGTAGCCATCGACGATGCGTCCCATCGCCTTGGAGCGCGCCTCCGAGGCGATCCAGGCCCGTTCCTTCGCGCGCGGCACGAAGTAGATCATGATCACCACGTAGGCCAGCAGCCACAGGATCAGCGGCACCATCAACCGCCAGTCGGCCTGCGCGAACAGGTACAGCGCGGTGCCGGTATAGACCACGATGTACCACAGCGAATCGACCATCTGCACCGCCGACTCGCGCAGCGAGGTACCGGTCTGCATCACCCGGTTGGCCATGCTGCCGGCGAAGTCGTTCTGGAAGAAGCTCAGGCTCTGCCGCACCACGTAGTTGTGCATCAGCCAGCGCGATCGATTGCTCAGCCCCGGCACGATGGCCTGGTTGACCAGCAGGTTGTGCAGGCCGACCAGGATCGGGCGCGCGATGACGGTGATGAACAGCATCCAGCCGAGGGTATCGGCATGGCGCTGGAAGAAGTCCGCGCCGGGCTGCTCGGCAACCATGTCGACGATGCGACCGAGGAAATCGAACATCGCCACTTCCACCAGCGCCAGCAGCAGGCCGGCGACCAGGGTGGCCAGCAGCACCGGCCACACCGGCCGCAGGTAGTGCAGGTAGAACGGCACCACGGTGCGCGGCGGCATGCGCCCGTCAATGGGCGGAAACACCGGAATCAGGGATTCAAACCAACGGAACATCGCATTCCCTCGCCATCGATAGCCGGCGGAGTATCCCACGCCGCGTGTGTACGCCGGCCGACGATCACCACCGGTTCCGGGTAGCGCCGGGCCATGCCCGGCGGATCGCCTGCAACCGCGCTACGCGCTCGCCGGACGTGGTCCGGCGCTACCCGTCCGCTCGGCCAAACGGTAGCGCCGCGCCCGGCGGCGTCATTTCACCGGCGTGAACAGCAGGTCCTGGAAATCAAAGCTGAAATCGGTCAGGTCCGAGATCGGCTGCATGCGCACCTCGCGCACTTTTCCGTCCGGGTCCAGGCTGAAATTGACGAACGCATCGGCATTGAGCGAGCGGTCGTCCCAGCGCACGATGAAGGTGTCGTGCTGCCAGTGCTCCAGGCGGCCGCTCAGCTGTGCGGTCTTCGCAAAGCGCAGGCGCAGGCCCTTGCCTTCCGCCGTCACCACCATGTCGCCATACCAGCGGTCGCGGTAGGTGGCCGCATACCCGGCCAGCGGCAACGACGGCCTGCTGCCCTTGTCACGCTCGGCCTGGTGCTTGGCCCACGATTCGTCGGCCTTGTCCTGGCCCTTGGCCACGCCCTTGGCATAGGCATCCACCCAGTCGTGCTTTTCACCGCCAAGGTAGGCATCGAGCACGCTCAGCGTGATCGCATTGAAGGCCGCACCCACTTCCTGGTTGGTCAGCACCACCACGCCCAGCTTCTCGCCCGGCACCAGGGTCAGCCGCGAAACCATGCCCGGCCAGCCACCGGTGTGCCAGACCAGCTTCTGCCCGCGATAGTCGCTCAGGCTCCAGCCCTCGCCATAGCCGGCGAAGTTGGCCCGCGCCGGTGCCAGCTCCGGCACGCTCGGCGCCGGGATCGTCTGCGGCGTGATCATCTGCCACATCTGCTGCTGGCTCTTGGCGGTGAACAGCGCAGTGCCATCGGCCAGCTTGCCTTCGGCCAGCTGCACCTGCATCCAGCGCGCCATGTCGTGGGCACTGGAATAGATGCCACCGGCACCGGCATTGTTCGACCAGGTCAACGGTGCAACGGTGCGCAGGTCCTTGAAATCGTACTTGGCGTGGCCGACCGCAGCATTGTCGCCGGCCTTGAGGTGATCGGCGTTGTAGCGCGTGCCGGCCATGCCGACCTTGTCGAAGATGCGTGTCTGCAGGAACTGCTGGTAGCTCATGCCCGAGACGTGCTCGATCACCTGCTGGGCGACTGCATACAGGATGTTGTCGTAGGCATAGCGCTCGCGGAAACCGCCCTTCAGCGGCACCTGGCCGAGGCGCTGTACGACTTCGGCATTGCTGTAGGAGGTGGTCGGCCAGAACAGCAGGTCGCCTGCGCCCAGGCTCAGGCCACTGCGGTGGGAAAGCAGGTCTCGGATCGTCATCTGCCCGGTCACGAACGGATCGGACATGCGGAACGATGGCAGGTGGTCGATCACCTTGTCGTCCATCTTCAGCTTGCCGTCCTCGGCCAGCAGGTTCAGCGAGGTGGCAGTGAAGGCCTTGGTGTTGGAGGCGATGGCGAACAGGGTATCGGCCTCGACCGGCGCCGGCTTGCCCAGCTCACGCACGCCCCAGCCGCGTTCCAGCACCACCTGCCCGTCCTTGACCACGGCCACGGCGATACCGGGCACGTCGAACTGCGCGCGCACGCGCTCCACGGTCGCATCCAGGTCCTGCAGCTGCTGCGGGGTCGCCGCATTGGCCATGGTCGTGCACGCAAGCAGCACGGCTCCTCCGATCCAGGTTTTCATCCAGCACCATCTCCGAACAGGGGTAGCGGCCATGTGCAGGCCGTCACCGGGGTTTCGCGCGATGGTAACGGCCACGGGTGCAGCCTGCCCTGTGCCATAGGAGGGGTGTCATGGGTGCGAACGGCCAGAGCAGCAACGGCTCCACCATCATTCCGTGCCTGCGTTACCGCGATGCGCTGGCGGCCATCGACTGGCTGCAGCGCGCGTTCGGTTTCCACGCGCAGGCCGTTTATGCCGACGGCGATACGGTGCATCACGCGCAGCTGGTATTCGGCCAGGGCATGATCATGCTCGGATCTGCCAGCAACAGCGGCGAATGGGCCAAGCTGGCGGTGATGCCCGATGAAGTCGGCGGCCGGCAGACCCAGAGTCCCTGCGTGATCGTCACCGATGTCGACGCCCACTATGCCCGGGCCACGGCTGCCGGTGCGCGCATCGTCATCGACATTGCCGACCAGGCCTACGGTGGACGTGGCTATGCCTGCGCCGACCCGGAAGGCTACCTGTGGTGGTTCGGCAGTTACGATCCGTGGCGGGCGGAACACACGCAATGACGGCACGGCAAGCGTCTGCGGCGCCGGTCCGCTGCGGTATCGGCGGCTGGGTGTTCCCGCAATGGCGTGGTGGCGCCTTCTATCCGCCAGGGCTGATCCAGCGCGAAGAGCTGGCCTATGCCAGTCGTGCGTTGCGCTGCATCGAGATCAACGGCACCTTCTACCGCACCCCGACAGCGGCCCAGTGCGCGCAGTGGGCAGCGCAGACGCCGGAAGGTTTCCGGTTCTCGATGAAGGCCCCGCGTCATCTGGTGCAGCGTCGCGACCTGTCGTCCACGATCGAGGCGGCCAGCGCGTTCCTGCAGGCGGCCGTCGCGCTGGGCGACCGGCTGGGCCCGTTGCTCTGGCAGTTCGACCCGCAGCACCCGGCCGATGCCGCGGCACTGGATGCCTTCATGGCACAGCTGCCCAGGCAGCTGGATGGCACGGGGTTGCAGCATGCGTTGGAGGTGCGCAACGCCAGCGTCCATGGGCCGGAACTGGTGGAAGCGGCGCGCCGGCATGGCGTGGCCCTGGTGATCGAAGACAGCGACGAATCGCCACTGCATGGCGACATCACCGCGGGCTTCGTCTATGCACGGATCAAACGCAGCCAGGCCCGACTGGCCGAAGGTCTTCCCCAGCCGATGCAGCAGCGCTGGGCCACGCGCGCGCGGTGCTGGGCCCGGGGTGAGGCGGTGGACGACCTGCCCTGCCTGGCCGCACCGTCCCCGGCCGCGCCGCGCGAGGTCTACCTGCTGTGCATCGGCGCCGGCAAGGTGCGCAATCCGGCGGCGGCGATGGCACTGCAGCGGGTCATCGACGGCGCCAGCGGTCCACTGCCCACAGCAGTGTCCAGCCCAGCACGAACACCCCGCCGACGCGCAGCACGCTGAGGCCGAATGCACGCGAACCGATCCGCTGTACTTCCAGGAACGGATACGGTGCGCTGCCCAGCCACGAGGCCGTGAGCATCGCCCAGCCCAGGTAGGCCAGCGGCACCAGCAGCACCACACCCAACGCACGCCAGCGCAGGCCACCATGTGGCAGCAGCCCCGCCCAACCGGCCAGATACAGCAGCGGCACCACGTAGTGCAAGCCGGCATCGGCCCACCATTGCAGGCCAGTTGGCTGCCACAGCCCCTGCAGCGCCAGCAGATAGATCAGGCCGGTGACGCCGATGCACAGTGCCAGGGTGGCGGCTACCGTAGGTCGCAGTGCGCGGCCGCTGCAGAGCCAGAGGCAGCCCAGGCACACGGCCAGATTGCTGAGGATGGTGAAGTAGCTGAAGAAGCGCAGGCTCGCCACGCCGGGTCCCAGGCTGGCGCCGATGCCGCGCATCAGCAGGGCAAACTGCAGCAGCAGCGATGCTGCCGCGACCAGCGCGGTCAACAGCACCCAGCCGCGCAGCAGAAGAAAACGGGCAGCAGGCATGCACGGCTCCCTCGTGGCAACGCCGCGAGCATGCCACAGGCATCGCCCGCCGATGCGGCTTGCCTCACAATACGTCGATGAGCACACCCGACACCCGCAAAGCGCTTTGGCAGATCCACTTCTGTGTCCTGCTGTGGGGCGTCACCGCCATCCTCGGCAAGTTGATCACCCTGCCGGCGCTGCCGCTGGTGTGGTGGCGGATGCTGCTGGTGGTGGCGATGCTGGCGTTGCTGCCGCGGGTCTGGCGCGGGTTGCGCACGTTGCCGCTGCGGCTGGTCGCCGGCTATGCCGGTATCGGCGCGCTGGTGGCCCTGCATTGGCTGACCTTCTACGGCGCGGTGAAGCTGGCCAATGCCTCGGTTGCCGCCACCTGCATCGCCCTGGCACCGGTGTTCACCTCGATCATCGAGCCCTGGGTGGCCAAGCGTCCCTTCCAGCTGCGCGAACTGGCCTTCGGCCTGGCCGTGCTGCCCGGTGTGGCGCTGGTGGTGGGCGGCGTGCCCGACGGCATGCGCCTGGGCGTGTTGATCGGCGCGCTCTCGGCCCTGCTGGTGGCAGTGTTCGGCTCGCTCAACAAGCGCATGGTCAGCCATGCCGATCCGCTGACGGTGACCGCGCTGGAGCTGGGCGCGGGCACGCTCACCCTGACCCTGCTGGCACCGCTGATGCCGTACCTGCTGCCAGCGCTGGCCAGCCCGTTGTGGATCGTTCCCGACCTGCACGACGGCATCCTGCTGCTGGTGCTGGCCGGTGTCTGCACGCTGCTGCCGTTCGCCCTGGCCCTGGTCGCGCTGCGCCACCTCAGCGCCTACACCGTGCAGCTGGTCACCAACCTGGAACCGGTCTACGCCGTGTTGCTGGCCGTGGTGCTGCTGCGCGAGCAGCATGAAGTCACCCCGTGGTTCTACCTGGGCGTGGCGATCATCGTCGGTGCCGTGTTCCTGCATCCGCTGCTCAACCGCCGCAAGCGCGTGCAGCATCCGGAAATCCTCGGAACATCCGAAGCGCGCAACATCGCCGATTGAGCGCGTCCGCGCATTGCGTGGATCTTCCCGGCACCCGTCTCAGCGCTGCGGCCAATGCCAGGCCGGTGCATCCAGCAGGCCCTGCCCGCTCAGCAGCGTACGCCCGTGTTCCTTGTGCAGGTGCATTGAATGGCACTGCGGTGCCTGTTCCAGCGCGGCAATCAAGCGCGTGGCGTGCGATACCACCCAGACCTGGCTGCGTGCACTGGCGGCGATGATCAACCGTGCAAGCGCCGGCAGCAGGTCCGGATGCAGGCTGGTCTCCGGCTCGTTGAGCACCAGCAGCGGCGGCGGCCGTGGCGTGTGCAGGGCCGCGGCCAGCAACAGGAACCGCAGCGTGCCGTCGGACAATTCGGCCATCGACAATGGCCGCAGCAGACCGGGCTGGTGGAAGCGCAGCGCGAGTCGGCCATCCAGTTCCTCGAAGCTGACCGTCGCTCCCGGAAATGCATCCTCGATCGTCCGTGCCAGCGCCTGCGGATCGCCGATTTCCAGGATCGTCACCCAGGCGGCGGCGAGGTCGCGGCCGTCGTGGTGCAGCACCGGGGTACGGGTCGCCATCGCCGGCTGTCGCGCCGGTGCATCGGCATCGCTGCGGAAGTGGTCGTAGAAGCGCCAACGGCGGATGTACTCGCGCAAGGTGATGGCTTCCGGCATGCGCTGTGGATCGCCCACTTGGGTGAACAGGCTGTCGAACAGCGAAAGACGGTCGTCCACCAGGTCCCAGCCGCGTGCGTGCCGCTGCCGCACCAGCGCACCGCGGCGGTCGACCAGCAGATTGGCGCTGCGCAGGAACGGCCCTGCCCAGATCGCTTCAGCCTTGATCTGCGGGTCCAGCGCGAAAGCTGATCGGCTCGGTGGCGGATATCCGAGGTCGATGGCGTAGCCGAATTCATCGGTGGCGAAGCCCAGCTTGAGCCCCACCGATTCCTGGCGCGGCCCGCCCTGCAGCGGGATCTCCCCGGCCAGCACGCGGCGGTCGATCTTTTCCGGACCGGCCCACAGCGCCGAGCCCAATCCACCCTCCCGCGCCAGTACCGCTGCAACACCGCCCTGCGCGGTTTCCGCCAGCAGGCGCAGCGCGCGGTACAGGCTGGATTTGCCACTGCCGTTGTCGCCGGTGACCACGTTGAGCCGCTGCATCGGCAGCACCAGCGCATGCAGCGATCGGTAATTGGCGATGGCCAGGGTCTGCAGCATGGTCGACGTCCTTGCGGTGAGACGTTGAGGGTGCCGTACGGGTATCGCAATGGCTGCGACTGCACGCAAAGGCCCGGGCCATCCACGCATCGCGTGGATCCACCGCAGCCGCGCGGGCGGTCAGGGCGCCACTTCCACCCGGTTGCGGCCGGCGCCCTTGGCCCGGTACAGCGCGGCATCGGCACGGGCCAGGGTCTGGTCAGACGTTTCACCGGGCTGGTGCTGTGCCACACCGATGCTGATGGTCACCGGGAAGCCCAGCGGCAGGTTGGACACGGCTACCCGCAGGAACTCGCATTGCAGTTCGGCGGTACGCAGGTCAGCGTCCGGCATCAGTGCCACGAATTCCTCGCCGCCATAGCGCGCGGCCAGACCTCCACCGGCGAAGTGCGAGCGCAGCAGCGCCCCCAGTTCGGCCAGCACCCGGTCGCCGGTCGCGTGGCCCTGGAAATCATTGATGTGCTTGAAATGATCGATGTCCAGCAGGGCCACGCAGGTCTGCCGGTCGCGGCCATCGACGGCAATCACCGCCTCGTCCAGCGCTGCTGCCAGTGCCCGCCGGTTGGGTAGGCCGGTCAGGGCGTCGGTACGGCTCTGTTCGGCCAGATCGGCATTCTGGGCCAGCAGCACATCGTGATACTCCGACAGCAGGCGTTCGTAATCGTTGCGCTCAAGCATGTGCCGCTGGATATCCAGGGCGAAACGGCGCAGCTCCATCACCACCATCACCTGCCGCGACAGCGCGGCCAGCGCTTCGGCCTTGTCGGTCGCCAGCTGCTGCGGCCGCGCGTCGAACACGCACAGGGTTCCCAGCGGCAGGCCGTCGCTGCTGATCAACGGCGCACCGGCATAGAAGCGCACATGCGGGTCGCCGGTCACCACCGGATTGTCGTGGAAGCGGACGTCCTGCAATGCATCCTCAACCACCATGATTTCCTGCGGCTGCAGGATCGCGTGGCCACACATCGACTCGCTGCGCAGGTTCTCGGTCGCGGCGATGCCCTGCATCGACTTGAACCACTGGCGCTCGACGTCGATCAGGGTCACGGCCGCCATGGTCGTGCCACACACCGCCTTGGCGATGGCCACCAGGTCATCGAACGAGCGTTCGCGCTCGGAATCGAGGATCCGGTAGCGGTACAGCGCCTCCAGGCGCAGCGCTTCGTTGGCGGGCTTGTCGGGCTTGATCATGCAGCGTCACGTTCCGGCAGGGCGCCGCAAAGTCTAGCGGATGCGGGCGGCCAATCTGCATTCCGGTAGTGCCGGCCGTTGGTCGGCTCCCTGATGTTCATTGCCAGCACCGTGCAGTTGCCGGCCAGCGGCCGGCACTACCGGCCGTTGCTTACCAGTCCTGCTGCTGCGGCAACAGGCCGTGAAGCTCCTGCTCGGTCAGGTTGCGCCACTGGCCCGGCTTCAGTGCACCGATCTTGACGTTGTCGATACGTACGCGGCGCAGCTGGGTCACGCGGTAGCCGAACTCGGCCGCCATCAGCCGGATCTGCCGGTTCAGGCCCTGCTGCAGGATGATGCGGAAACCGAACTTGGCGATCCGCGAGGTCTTGCACGGCAGCGTCATCTGGTCATGGATGCGCACGCCACGGGCCATCGCGCGCAGGAATTCGTCGGTGACCGGCTTGTTCACTGCCACCAGGTATTCCTTCTGGTGGCCGTTCTCGGCGCGCAGGATCTGGTTGACGATGTCGCCGTTGCTGGTCATCAGGATCAGGCCTTCGGACTCCTTGTCCAGGCGGCCGATCGGGAAGATGCGCTGTTCATGGCCGACGAAGTCGACGATGTTGCCCTTCACCGTGCTTTCGGTGGTGCAGGTCACGCCCACCGGCTTGTTCAGCACGATGTACACGTGGCGGCGGGCGCCCGGCTTGCGGGCAGTGCGCACGCGCAGGGGCTGGCCGTCGACCAGCACCTTGTCATCCTCGCCGACCACCGCGCCGGTGCCGGCGGCATGGCCATTGACGGTGACCCGGCGGGCGGCGATCAGGCGATCGGCCTCGCGTCGGGAGCAGAAGCCGGTGTCGGCGATGTATTTGTTGAGTCGGCTGGTCATCGCCCCATTATCCGGCATCACCGCCCTTCCCGCCTCATGCCGTGGTCAACGGATCTTCGGTTTCGCCATCGAACACCCGGTTGCGGCCACTGCGCTTGGCTACGTACATGGCGTGGTCGGCGCGCCGCAGCAGCGCGGCCAGGTCATCTTCGGCCGGTCGCCACTGTGCCATGCCGATGCTCGCGGTCACCTCCAGAGCGGGCACCTGCAGGTCCCGGCAGGTCTCGGTGATGCGCTGGCGCAGGCGTTCCAGGCGGGTGGCCGCAACCTCACGCGGCATGCCCGGCAACAGCAGCAGGAACTCCTCGCCCCCCATCCGCACCACCTGGTCCTCGCTGCGGACAGCGGCGCGAAGCGCGCGGGCCACGGCCACCAGCACCTGGTCGCCGATCTCGTGGCCATGGCGATCATTGATGTCCTTGAACAGATCGATATCGAGGAAGCCGATCACCAGCGGCCCCCTCTCACGCTCGCCGCCCTGCAGATGCTGGGCCAGCTGCTGCAGGCCGGCACGGCGGTTGGGCAGGCCGGTCAGCATGTCGGTCTCGGCGAGCTGGCGCATTTCATCGCGCTGCTGGCGCAGCCGGCCCAGGCGCAGGTTGAGCGCATAGGCCGCCATCATCAGCAGCCAGGTGACCGCCAGCTGCAGGGCCTCCACCCGGTATTCCATCAACCAATGCGCGCTGGCGGCGTCGGCCACGATCAGCACCAGCATCGGCGCCAGTGCGGCCAGTCCGGCCAGCGACCAGACATCGCCGCGCAACCGGGCCCAGATGCCCATCGCCAACGACAGCGCGCAGCCGGCAATGAAGCTCCACTGCAGGACCTGTGCGACCACGACCAGTCCATCGCGCTGCAACCACGGCACCAGTGCCGCCAGCGTGAGCAGGGACCACAACACCAGTTGCTGGCCCGCGCGCGAACGTGGCAGCACGCGGTCACCGCCGTTCAGGCGCCACAGCGCCGGCAACACCAGGGCCTGGGTCGCTGCCGTCAGCGCCAGCAGCCACCAGTCACCGCGCCCGCCGACGCGCAGCCAGGGCTCGGGATAGCCGCTGAGGCCGCCAAGGATCGACTGCCACAGCACCAGCACCAGGGTGGCACCGATATACATCAGGAAGCTGCGGTCGCGGGTGGTCAGGTAGGCCATCAGCGCCGACAGCGCCAGCGCGATTGCCACGGCGATGCATGCGGCGCGCACCAGCAGCCGGGCAGTGTCGTTCTGCTGCACCGGGCTGGGCGCACCCAGCTGCAATGTGGGAACCCAGCGCGCCTTCAGCGGCGTCTGCCAGGAGACCAGGAAGGGTTCGTGGCTGCCGGCAGCGGGTACCGCCACCATGCCGATGCCCGCACGAAAGCGCGAATCGCGGGTGCGCGCATCCTGCATGTTGCCGCAGATCTCACGATCACCGTGCTGCAGCCGCACTTCGCCGGCAAAGATGTTGAAGACATCCAGCGCCTGCGGCTCGCCGGACCAGCCTTCTGGCGGGGCATTCACCCGTGTCTGCTGGCGCGGCCCGGCCAGCATCTCCGGCGTGCACGCGCGATGTGGCGTAGGTTCGGCTGTCGCGGTGCCGACCAGAAGGTAATCGCGGCCAGCGTCGACGCTGCGCGCGTGGCCCAGCCACGGCAACGCCAACCACACCAGCAGCAGGACAAGCACCGCCCCTGTTTCCAAACGCACCTGCCTGCCGCCCACGCCACGTCCTGTTCCTGCTTACGTCCGCGCCCATTGCGCGTCGCCCCTGGCGGCATTATCGCAGCGGAATGCACCACCGATGTGTAGACCAAAGTGGCGGGGGTATTGGCCCGGGCTGCCGCCCGGCACCCGCAGAGGCCCGAGCCGAAGCAACAGCGAAAGCGGCTACCGAGGTGGGCGGGGCGGTATGGGCAGGCAGGACACGCCGTAAACCCATCCATGGGGGCTCGATGGCGCCTTGCTCGTGTGCGCCGTCCTGCGCACACGGCAAGACCGGGGTTGGGCGTCCTGCCCAACCCGCCCGAGGGCATGCCTCGGGCCCATGGCGCCAACGGTCCTGCCTGCCCATACCGCCCCACCCCTGACAGTGTCCCGCCATCTGGTAGATCCACGCCGTGCGTGGATGGATGTTCATACCGTTTCGAAATCAATGAATGGATTGGATGTCATCCACGCATGGCGTGGATCTACGTGTCGACCAAGGTCGACACCCACCAACAGCAGCCGGAATCTGTCGAAGGCGGGGTGGGTCCGGTTGCGGGGGCGTGAGCGCCATGGATGGCGCGACCGAGCCTACAGGGACGTACTTGCGGCGTCCCCCGCAACCGGACCCACCCCGCCATCCCACGGAATGCAGCTGATGCTGTTGCCGTTGAGGTTGCCGGCCAGCGGCCGGCACTACACGGGTGCCGGGCGTCGCCCGACCGCAGCACCTTCAGCCGACAGCCGATGGCCCCTGCGTACCGGCCAACCGCATCGGTCGCAGGTCAGCCAGGGTCAGCCGTTCCAGCGGCTGCGGCCGTTCGATGGCATAACCCTGCAGCCCCTGCACGCCCATCCCGGCCAGCGCCTCGGCAATTTCGGTGGTCTCCACCCACTCGGCCACCACCTCCATCTGCAGTTCGCGGCCCAGCTCGCTGATCGCGCGCACGCTGGCACGGCTGACCGGATCGGTGTCCATGTCGCGTACGAATGCCCCATCGATCTTCAGCATGTCCGCCGACAGCTGCCGCAGATAACCGAACGAGGACAGGCCCGAGCCGAAATCGTCCAGCGCCACCCGGCAGCCGCGCGCCTTGACCGCGTCGATGAAGGCACGCGCCTGGCTCAGGTTACCGATGGCCGCGGTTTCGGTGATCTCGAAACAGAGCTTGGACGCCAGCGCGCGGTTGCGCTCCAGCAGGTCACAGACGAAGGCAAGGAATCCCGGCTCGGCGATCGACTGGGCCGATACATTGACGTTGCACAGGCCCAGCTGCCGTACGTGCGCCGGGCACACCTGCAAGTGGCGGAACAGCAGGCCGAGCACGTGCCGGTCCAGCACCACCGCCATGCCGTAGCGCTCCACCGCAGGCATGAACTGGCCCGGCAGGTGCAGTACGCCTTCACTGTCACGCATGCGCACCAGCACCTCGTAGTGCAGGTAGGACGGATCGCCGACCTTGGCGATGCGCTGCGCATACAACAGCATCCGGTTCTCGGCCATGGCGCGACTGACGCCCTGCAGGCGTTCGGCCTCCAGCCGTCGCTCCTCCAGCGCCAGCCGGTTTTCGTTGAAGCAATGCACGCGGTTGCGACCGGCCTGCTTGGCCGCATAGCACGCGCTGTCGGCCGCGCTCATCAACCAGTTCACGTCCGGCGCCTCGGCTGTCACTTCGACCACGCCGACACTGCAGCTCAACTGGGGGCTGCCCTCGCTGACCGGGAACGTGGCCTGGCCCAGGTTGCGGATCAGCCGCTGCAGCACGCGCTTGGCTTCATCCTGGTTGGCGCGGGCAAGGAACACCGCGAACTCGTCCGCCCCCAGGCGGCCGACCCAGTCGCCATCGCGCACCGCGCCGACCAGGTACTCGGCGAAACTGCGCAGCATCTGGTCGCCGGCCGCGTGGCCGAAGCTGTCGTTGACCAGCTTGAAGTGGTCCAGGTTGATGTAGCCCAGGGCATGGGTCCCACCGTCGGAGCGGACCTGCAGCAGCGATTTTTCCAGCAGGCGCTCGATCTCCCGACGATTGATCAGCCCGGTCAGGGGGTCATGGCTGGCGTGGTGCTCTATCTCACGTGCCAGGGCATGGTTCTGGCTGACATCCTCGACGATGGCGAACACCGACAGGCGGCCGCTGGCGGTGCGCACGCCGGTACCACTCCAGCGCCCCCACACCAGGCTGCCATCGCGGCGCCGGAAGCGCAGCTCGCCCGGTCGCAGCTGGCGCTCCCAGTCGATGTGGCCACTCTCATCGATCACCAGCTCGCCCTCCATCAGCAGCTCGGCCAGCGACATCTGCAGCAGCACGTCCCGACGATGGTCGAGAATGTCGGCCATCGCCTGGTTGGCCTCCACCACCCGGCCGCCGGCATCCAGCTTGAGCATGCCGACGTTGGCTTGGTAGAAGGCAGCCCGGAAGCGGCTCTCATGCTCGGTCAGGTCCTTGCCCACCCGCCGCGCCAGGGCCACCGCCATCAGGCTGATCAGCAGGACCGACAGGCCGCCCACGGCCAGGGTCGCGATGCGCACCGCGCGGGCCATGCGCAGCAGTGCCTGCGAGAACGCCTGCGCCTGCCCGCGCAGCTGGTGGTCGATGCCACGCAGCCGATGCAGGTAGTCATCCACGGTCGCCTCGTCCAGCGGTCCGGAGCCATGGCGCCGTTGCAGTTCCTCCGCCAGCGACTGCATGGCCAGCAGGTTTGCGTCGGTCTGCCGCCACAACCAGGTGGCTTCGCGGAAGGCTCCGACGTTGCGCGCATGGCGGAACGAGAAGATCAGCCGCGGAATGTCGGCGCGGGCATTGCCCCCACGCAGAAAACCGGCGCGGGCTGTCGCCTCGTCCGGTTCGGGTTGCTCCAGCGCCTTGCGGGCCTGCAGGTCACCCAACGGAACCTGCAGTGCCCGTTGGGCATCCTGCAGATCCTGCAGATGGCCACGCGCCAGGTAACGGCTGAGCGCTGCGGTGGCGTCCTGCTGCCCCCGCGACCAGTAGCCCTGCCCTGCGATCCATGCGGTCGATGCCGCCTGCAGCTCCTGGATCACAGCCGACAGCGCGACCAAGCCGATCGCCATGCCCGTCAACAGCGCAAATCGCAGTCCCAGCCCGCGGGTCATCGGTACCCGTCGACGCTGTTGGTCCATGCCACTTCTACCCATCCTGGATCCCCCGAATGTGCTGCGGTGACAATCTCCTACGGAACCGCGCCAGCCTAGAACCGCAGATGTGTGGGCCATGCGAAACCGGACCCGGCCGGTGATCGGCAGCGGCGGCCGGGCCGCCCTGGCGCCATGCAAACAACAACGCCAGCCCGGAGGCTGGCGTTGTTCGTCTACTTCAGCGCGGCTTAGAAGCTGCGCGGGCCACGTGGCTTGTTGAAGCCATCACGACGCGGCGGACGGCTGTCGCGGTCGCCGCCGGGGCCACCCGGACCGCTGCGGCGCGGAGCTCCCGGGCCACCCGGACCACCCGGACCACGCTTGTCGAAGCGCGGCTTGAACGGACGCGGCGCCGGATTGACCTCTTCACCGGCGGCCAACGGGCGCATCTGCAGCTGCTGGCCGGACACCCAGACCTTCTGCAGGTGGGTCAGCACGTCCGACGGCATCTGTGCCGGCAGATCCAGCAGCGAGAAGTCGTCGTGGATGTCGATACGACCGATGAAGCGGCTTTCCAGGCCGGCTTCATTGGCGATGGCGCCGACGATGTTGGCCGGCTTCACGCCATGCTGGTGGCCGACCGAAATGCGGTAGGTCTCCATGCCCTGCTCCGGTGCACCGCGCGGCGGCACGTCACGGCGCGGGCGCTGCTCGAAGCCACCCTCGGCATCGTCACGACGCGGGCCACGCTCGAAGCGCGGGCCGCGCTCGTTGCGGTCGCCACGTTCCGGGCGCTCGGTGCGCTCGAAACGCTCGCGCGGCGCACGTTCTTCGCGCGGTGCACGCACCGGCGGCTGCAGCAGGAACGGGGTATCGCCCTGCATCATCTTCGCCAGTGCGGCGGCCACTTCGATGGCCGGCACGTTCTGTTCGGACTCGAAACGCTCCAGCAGCTGGCGGTAGAAGTCCAGGCCGCCCTGGCCCAGCGTCTCGGTGATGCGCGAGGTGAACTTGTTGATGCGGTTGTCGTTGACCGCTTCCACGCTCGGCAGCTGCATTTCTTCGATCGGCTGGCGGGTCGCACGCTCGATCTGGCGCAGCATGCCCTTTTCGCGCGGGGTGGCGAACAGGATTGCTTCACCGCTGCGGCCGGCGCGGCCGGTACGGCCGATGCGGTGAACGTAGCTTTCGGTGTCGTACGGGATGTCGTAGTTCAGCACGTGGCTGATGCGTTCCACGTCCAGTCCACGAGCGGCCACGTCGGTGGCGACCAGGATGTCCAGCTTGCCTTCCTTCAGCATGGCGATGGTGCGCTCACGCTGGGCCTGCTGCATGTCACCGTTGATGGCGGCAGCGGCCAGGCCACGGGCCTGCAGCTTGCTGGCCAGTTCTTCGGTGCCGGCCTTGGTGCGCGCGAAGACGATCATCGCGTCGAACGGCTCGACTTCGAGGATGCGGGTCAGCGCGTCCAGCTTGTGCATGCCGCTCACCCACCAGTAGCGCTGGCGGATGTTGGCCGAGGTGGTGGTCTTGGTCGCGATGGTGACTTCGACCGGGTCCTTCAGGTAGGTCTGCGCGATACGACGGATGGCCGGCGGCATGGTGGCCGAGAACAGCGCCACCTGGCGCTTCTCCGGCAGCTTCTTCAGCACCGCTTCGACGTCGTCGATGAAGCCCATGCGCAGCATTTCATCGGCTTCGTCCAGCACCAGCGTCTTCAGCTCGGACAGGTCCAGCGTGCTGCGGTTCAGATGGTCGATGACGCGGCCGGGGGTACCGACCACGATGTGCACGCCGCGGCGCAGGGCCGTCAGCTGCTGGCCGTACGGCTGGCCGCCGTACACCGGCAGCACGCGGAAACCGGGGATCTTGGAGGAATAGGACTGGAACGCCTCGGCAACCTGGATGGCCAGCTCGCGGGTCGGGGCCAGCACCAGGGCCTGCGGCTTGATCTGCTGCAGGTCGATGTTGGACAGCACCGGCAGCGCGAAGGCCGCGGTCTTGCCGGTACCGGTCTGGGCCTGGCCCAGCACGTCGCGGCCTTCCAGCATCGCCGGGATGGTGGCAGCCTGGATCGGCGACGGCGTTTCGTAGCCGATGGCAGTGACAGCCTGCATGACAGAATCGGACAGGCCGAGCTGCGCGAACTGCAGCTGCGCTTGGGTTTCTTGGGACATGGGGAACTCCGAAGGCACTGCCACGAGCATGGCAGGCGAAAAAAAAGGGGGATTCCGCGCTTTGGGCGCCCTTCTTATCGCGTGCCCTGGCGCTGCTCGGTTGGAGCTGAGGTTTTACTCGCTCAGAGCGGAATGATACCGCACTGTGCCTGAACAAGGTGTACAGGAAGCCAACGGCATGCCGTTACGGCCCGCCGTGGCGCACAATAGGCGCCCATTTTACCGCCGCGGGCCCTGTCCTGCAGCGCCTGCCCCAGGAAACCCGCTCCATGCAGATCCTCGAATTCGATCTCGACGGCGATTACGTCGAACTCAAGCAGTTGCTGAAGCTGGCCGACCTGGTCACCAGCGGCGGCGAAGCCAAGATGGTCATCAGCGAAGGCCTGGTGCTGGTCGATGGCGAGGTCGAGCTGCGCAAGGCCTGCAAGATCCGCGCAGGCCAGGTGGTCGAGTTCAACGACAGCCAGATCCGCGTCCTGGCCGCCGCGTAAGTCACCGCTTGGCCGTCAGGCCACGCGCTGGGTCAGGTGGGCGGCAATCAACTGCCGGAACGGTGCCACCCCCTGCGCCACCCGCAACCCGGCCGCCCGCAACAGGCGCGCCGGACGGCGGTCGTCGGTATACAGGCTGGCAATCGCATTGGTCGCTTCATACAGCGGCCGCGCCGCCAGCCGATGCCCCCGCTGGTAGCGGCCCAGCATGCCGGCCGCGGCGATGTCCGCTCCACGCCGCTGCTGCTCGGCGATGCCCTGCGCCAGCCGCTGCGCGCTGGCCAGGCCCAGGTTGAAACCGTGTGCGGTGACCGGGTGCATGCCCACTGCGGCATCACCGATCAGTGCCGAACGTTCGCCGACAAAGCGGTGCGCATACACCCCGACCAAGGGATAGGCCTGTGGCGTGGCCACCGGCTGCATGCGTCCCAGGCGGTGTTCGAAGAAGCCGCTGATGGCCTCCCCGAACGCGATCTCATCCATCGCCAGCAGCGCTTCGATCTGCCGCGGCGGCAGGGTGATCACCGCCGATGCCTGGCCTTCGTTGAGCGGCAGCAGCGCCATCGTGCGGCCATAGCCGAACCACTCCCACGCCGTGTGGTGGTGATCGCGCTCGACCTGCATCCTGCAGACCAGCATCGATTTGCCGAAGTCACGCATCTGCGCACCGATGCCGAGCATGCGGCGGGTGCCGGAGAAGCGACTGTCGGCACATACCAGCAGCCGCGCATGCAGCTCGCTGCCATCGTCCAGACGCACCACGTGGCCCTGGCTGTCGGCGCGTACCGCCTGCACCTTGCGGCCATCAAACAATTCCAGCCCGGCCTGGCCCTGCACCGCCTGCCAGGCCGCGCGGCGGATCAGATGGTTGGGCACCAGCCAGCCCAGCGGCTGGCCATCGACTTGGCTGCTGGCGAAGGTCAGCGCGAAGGGCGAACCTCCGTTCAGTACCCGCGCGTCGCGCAGTTCGGCAACCTCGGCTTCGGGCAGGCGCTGCCACAGGCCAAGCTGTTCCAGGCTTTGCCGCGAGGCATGGGTCAGGGCGATTTCGCGGCCGTCGAAGGCCGCCTCTGCCAGGGCCTGGCGCGGCTGTGCCTCGACCAGCCCCACCTGCAGGCCAGTGCTGGCCAGCGCGCGCGCAAAGCACAGCCCGGCCGGTCCGGCGCCGACCACCACCACGTCCATCCTGCGCATGCGCGCCTCCTGCCGTTGATCCAGTCGCGGCCAGCATAGCGCTGCGTGCCTGACCGGCCTTGATCTGGATCAGCTGCGCGTCACAGCAGCGCGAACACCATCGCCAGGATCGCCACGATCGACACCAGCCAGACCAGGCTGCGCACATAGGGCACGCCGGCTGCGTACAGCGGCAGGTAGACAACGCGTGCCCAGAAGTAGACCTGCGCCGCCAGCGCGGTGGTGTCGCTGCCACGCCCGGCCAGCACCACCGCAATCGCAGCGGCGGCGAAGAACGGGAAGGTCTCGAAGAAGTTGGATTGCGCCCGCTGCAGTCGTCCAGCCAGTGGACTCAGCGGCTTGGACGAGTCGTCACGTGCGGAGGCATTCCATTTCATCCCGCGCTCGCGGGTGACCACGGTGGAGGCGGCAAAGATGTAGACGAAACCCAGCAGCATCGCCCACGCCAGCATCGTCAGTTCGGTGGCCATCGTCGATCTCCGTCAGGGGCTGGATGCGCGCAGGCTGTAGCCGGCCAGGCGCCAGGTCTGGTCTTCGTCGAAGCGGAACGACACCAGCTCGCGTACCGGCTGCGCGCTGTTGGCGAAACGGGTCGGGAAGCTGACGTTGATGTACAGGCCCTCGGGCACGGCAGCACCTGCAGCGTATTTCACGCGGGTGATGGTCGGCTGGCCACGCCCGGCCAGCGCGCCAAGACGCGTGCGGTCTGCGGCAAGCTGGCTGACGAAGGCCGCCTTGGGCACTGCGCGGCGGGCAACCGCCGAGGCGCCGTCCCACAGCTCACCGGCCCGATTGGCGTCGACCAGTTGCGCGGCCTTCAATGCGGCACTGCCCATTTCCGCGTCCTGTTTCTGCACCTGCGCCTGCTGGGCCGGGCTCAACGCCGGCGCGGCAGCAGTGGCCGGCTTCGCGGCCGTCGGTGCGCTCGGCGCGGGGCGAGCCGGGGCCGGTGCGGGCGTGGCCGGCGCCGGCGTTTGCGCCAGTGCAGCCAGGGGCAACAAGGACAGCAGCAGGAGCACGCGCTTCATGGACACCGCCGGTTCGATGGAAAGAACCGCAGTCTACGCCAGCGCAGTGAGTGGGCCGTCAGCGCGCCTGGACGCTGCCTTCCACCGCGCCCGCCTCGGCCTGCGCCGCCGGTGCCGCCGATGCCGCGGGCAGCTGCTCGGCCACCGGCGGCTGCTCCGGCGGTGCCGGGGGTAGCGTAGCCACGTCGATCTCCGACAGCGGGCTTTCCTCCGGGCACACCGGGTCGGGGAAGCCGAAGCGCTGCTTCAGCGACTGGCCACAGCTGTTGATCGATTCCATGTCGGCTCCGTCGCGCTTGCACTGCTGGTCGAACGCCACCAGGAACGCATCCTTGCGCTGCACGAAGTCGTCGCCGCAGGTACGCATCTGCTTGATCCGTTCCAGGTCGTCCTGCACGGCGTTGGTCCCGTCCAGGCCGTACTGGCGAAGCTCTTCGGCCGTCAGCAGGCGCAGGCTGCGGTTGGGCACGGTCATCATCAGGTCGGCCACACCCACCGCCACGCCATTGCGCTGCAGATAATCCTTCACGTTGTCATAGACCTCGTGCAGCTCGCGGTTGAGTTCCGCGCGCGAAGTGGCCTTGGAACTGATGCGCATCATGCGGTGGATGCCGACCTTGCCGGTCAACAGCCGGTTGTCGCCGGCAGCCAGCACGAACACGCAGGCGCTGTGGCAGATCGAGCCCTCGCGCACCCAGATGGTCCAGCCGGATTCGCCGATGCTGTCGCCGGCAACGATGGCCGATTCCACCTGGCCACCGCTGGAATCCAGATCCAGGATGCGCTTGTGGATCTGCAGCTCGTCGGCGACCACGGCCAGCCGCCACATCATCTCGGCAAACCCGGGGTTGATCTTGCCGTTGTAGCGCACGCGCAGCAGGCCACGCTCGGCGCACGGCGCCAGCGCCTGCTTCAGCTGTTCGCGCTGCAGGCCTTCCAGTTCAATGCCATCGCCGCCGTCGCCGGCGTAATCGGTGGTGCAGCTGACCCAGGCCTTGCCGTTTTCCAGCTGCGCCTGCGGCCAGGGCCGATCAGCCCGGCTGCGCGCCTGTGCCGGTGGTGGCGGCGCATCGGCGGCATTGATCGACACCATGTTTTCACCATCACTGGCCGGGGCCCGCGTGGCCTTGTCGGCAGCGGTGACGTTGCCGGGGTTCTCCAACTGGCTACAGCCCGCCAGGGCCAGGAATAACAGGGGCAACCAGCGGAGTTTGGCGGACATCGGGCAACCGGATTCAGACAGGCAAGAACCACAGTCTACCCGTCCACGACGCGCATTCAGCGCCCGCCACTGAACCTGTTCTGACCCTCCGACCCTGTCATTTCCCGTCCCAGCGACATCCGACATCCCACACAACATTGCGTGGATCCACCATGTCGACCAAGGTCGACATCCACCAAGAGCAGGCCATGCCATCTCGACAGTTCGCGGAAGTCTGTCGAAGGCGGGGTGGGTCCGGTTGCGGGGGCGTGAGCGCCATGGATGGCGCGACCGAGCTTACAGGGACGTACTTGCAGCGTCCCCCGCAACCGGACCCACCCCGCCAACTGACGGAAAGCCAGCTTTCGACGTTGCTTTTGACGTTGCTGTTGCTGTTGCCCTTGCTGCTGCCCTGGCTTGAAGGCCTCCGCGGGTGCCGGGCGCAGCCCGGCCAAGCCCCTCCAGCATCCATGTCCGAATATGGCGAGTACTACCGCCCGCAGGCGCCTAGACTGGCGCCATGGATACCGCACTCGCCCTCGATACTGCCGCCTGCGATCGCGCCCGCCTGGCCCGTGATGCACGCTTCGACGGCGTGTTCTTCACCGCCGTGCGCAGCACCGGCATCTACTGCCGGCCGGTGTGCCCGGCGCCACCACCGAAGCCGCGCAACATCACCTATTTCCCCACGGCAGCGGCCGCTGCGTCCGCCGGCTATCGCCCCTGCCTGCGCTGTCGCCCCGAGCTGGCCCCGCTGGCACAACAGGCGCTGGCCGGACAGGCCGTGCAGCGTGCCCTGGCGCTGATCCATGCTGGCTTCCTGCAGGACCAGCCGGTGGCCGAGCTGGCGGGAAAGATCGGCCTCAGCGCACGCCAGCTGCAACGCCTGTTCGTCGAACGGCTGGGCGCAACGCCAGGGCAGATCCACGCGACCCATCGCCTGCTGCTGGCCAAGCAGCTGCTGACCGAAACCACGCTGCCGGTGACCGACGTGGCACTGGCCGCTGGTTACAACAGCCTGCGCCGCTTCAATACGGCATTCCTGCAGGGCTGCGGCATGGCGCCTACCGAACTGCGCCGCCAACACCACCCCCTGGCCGCCGACGATGGCGGGCTGGTGCTGCGCCTGGGCTATCGACCGCCGCTGGATTTCCCCCGCATGCTGGCCTTCCTGCGCAAGCGCAGCCTGCCCGGCATCGAGCTGATCGGTGAAGACAGTTACCAGCGCGTGCTGGGCACAGCCGAGCGCCCCGCCCTGCTGCGCGTCACCGCCGACCCGAAGCGGCCCGAGCTGCGCCTGCAACTGGGCGCGGTCGACCCACGCCTGATTCCGGACATCGTGCGCCGCGTGCGCCGTGTGTTCGACCTGGACGCCGACCTGCAGCAGGTGCACGCAGCGCTGGGCGATGAACCGCTGTTGGCGCGCGGCATCGCCGAGCGCCCCGGCCTGCGCGTGCCAGGCGGATGGGACGGCTTCGAGGTGGGCGTGCGCGCGGTACTGGGCCAGCAGGTCAGCGTGGCCGCGGCCACCACGTTCGCGCGCCGGCTGGTCGATGCCTACGGTGCGCACCTGCCCGGCATGCCGTCCGAATTCGACCGTCAGTTTCCAGCGCCGGACGTACTGGCCGACGCGCCGCTGGAATCGATCGGCCTGCCACGCAGCCGCGCCGCCACCGTGCGCGCCCTCGCCGCAGCCTGCGCCAGCGGCCAGCTGGACTTCGGGCCGGGGCAGGCACTGGAGGAATTCGTCGCCCGCTGCGTGGCCCTGCCCGGCATCGGCCCGTGGACGGCGCAGTACATTGCCCTGCGCGGGCTCGGCCAGCCTGATGCCTTCCCCGCCGGTGACCTGGTGCTGCAGCAGGTGCTGGGCCACGCGCAGGGCCAGCGCCTCAGCGAACGCGCCACCGAGGCCCGTTCGCAATCATGGCGCCCATGGCGCGCCTATGCCGTGCTGCATCTGTGGCACCTGTCCGGCACTTTCGTTGGAGAACCCTCATGAACCTCTTGTTCGATCGCTTCGATACACCGATTGGTGAACTGACCATCGCCGGGGATGAGAATGGCCTGGCCCACGTTCTGTTCCCGGAAAACCGCCATCCTGCGCGCGGCCGCGAGCACTGGCATTACGCGCCCGGCGCATTGCCGGAGGCGCGCGAACAGTTGCTGCAGTACCTGCACGGTGAGCGCAGCGGTTTCGACCTGGCGCTGGCACCGCATGGCACGCCGTTCCAACTGCGCGTCTGGCACGCGCTGGCGTTGATTCCCTTCGGCCAGACCTGGAGCTACCTGCAGCTGGCGCAGCAGCTGGGTCAGCCGACGGCGACCCGTGCGGTCGGCGCGGCCAATGGCCGCAATCCGTTGCCGATCGTGCTGCCGTGCCATCGCGTGATCGGCAGCAACGGTACGTTGACCGGCTTCGGTGGTGGCCTGGAAACCAAGGCAGCGTTGTTGCGGCTGGAGCAGCGACAGGCACCGCTGTTTGCATGAGGGTTGGAGGCAGGGCTGCGCCCTGCACCCGCTACAAGCCAGAGCAACGTCAACGTCAACATCAACGTCCAAAGCGGGCTATCCGTGGGTGGTCGGGGCGGTGTCGGATTGCGGGGTCGCCGCAAGTACGTCCTTGTAGGCTTGGCCGCGGCATCCATGCCGCGGACACCCCGCAATCCGACACCGCCCCGCCTTCGACAGGTTCCCGGTGACGGCTTGATTCGTTCCGGTAGATCCACGCCATGCGTGGATGGAAGCATCCGTAATCTGTCTTGAGAAGAGCCCCCCTTGTTGTTCAAAGGCGCGGGGATAAGGTGAAATGCGTGGACACGCCAGCGCGCCACAGGCGCGATGGCGTGTCTTGGGTACGTCATTGCTGCGGATTATCATGGCCGGATGACTTCCGTACGCCTGACCTGCACGCTGGCGCTGCTGCTGCCCCTGGCCGCATGCACCACCACGCCTTCGCCTTCGACAACCATCGCTGCACCTGCTGCGGAGGCGAATACGCCGCCCGCCAGCCCGCCGAAGCTGCTGCTGATCTCCATCGACGGCCTGCGCGCCGATGCGTTGGATCGCGGCCTAACCCCGAACCTTCAGCGGATCATCGACGGTGGTGTGCGTGCGCGCTGGATGACGCCCTCCTATCCCTCGCTCACCTTCCCCAACCACTACACACTGGTCACCGGCCTGCGTCCGGACCACCACGGCATCATCAACAACAGCATGGACGATGCCGCGCTCGGTCGCTTCGCGCTGCACGACCGCGCTGCGGTGACCACCAGCGGATGGTGGGGCGGCGAACCGATCTGGGTCGGTGCCGAGAAGGTCGGTGTGCGCACCGCCACCACCTCATGGCCGGGCAGCGAAGCCGAGATCCAGGGCACACGGCCCAGCCAGTGGCGCATTTATGATGCCAAGGAACCGCTGGAGCAGCGTGCGCAGACGGTGCTCGACTGGCTGTCGCAGACCGATGCCGATGCGCCGCGCCTGACCACGCTGTACATGGAGCACGTGGACAAGGCCGGCCACAACTTTGGCCCCGAATCCAGGCAGTACACCGAGGCCATCGTGCATGCCGACCAGGTCATCGGCCAGGTGCTCGATGGCCTGCAGCAGCACGGCCTGGCCGACAGCACCAACGTGATCGTGGTCTCCGATCACGGCATGGCGTCGGTGCCGGAGGGCCAGGTGATCGCCCTCGAATCGATGGTTGACCCTGCCATCGCGCGCAACGTCAGCGCAGGCCAGTCGGTCGGCTTCGCGCCGGTGGTGGGACGCGAAGCAGAGGCCGAGCGTGCCCTGCTCGGTCGCCACGCACACTACGAATGCTGGAAGAAGGAGAACCTTCCGGCCCGCTGGCATTACGGCACCCATCCGCGCGTGCCAGCCATCGTCTGCCAGATGGATGAAGGCTGGGACGCGCTGACGCGCGAGAAGATCGCCAAGCGCGAGCACGCCGATCGCGGCTCACATGGCTACGACAACGCGTTGCCGTCGATGCGCGCGGTGTTCGTCGCCCGTGGCCCTTCATTCCGGCAAGGCCTGGTGATCGACGGTTTCGACAATGTCGACGTCTACCCGCTGCTGGCACACCTGCTGCAGGTGCCGGAAGCGGCCAACGATGGCAACGCGCAGACGCTGCAGAAAACCCTGCGCTGATCGCGGCGCCATGCCTTGGCCATGGCCAAAAAAAAACGCGGCGCCGAGCGCCGCGTTTTTCTTTGGAGCGGTCGGTCGGCGGATCAGCCGGCCTTGGCCACTGCCTTCTTGGCCACAGCCTTCTTCGCCGGAGCCTTGGCCACGGTCTTCTTGGCAACCGGGGCGGCGGCGCCTACGGCGACCTTGCTCGCGGTGTGCGAACGGGCGTTGCCGTAGCTGGCGTTGTAGCGCTTGCCCTTGGCGGTCTTGCGGTCACCCTTACCCATGTCTTCAACTCCTCAAATGTGAAATCTGGTTACCCCGTACTGACACGGGTTCGGCGGGGCCGCCTTGCTGGGCGCCCCCGCGCACGATCAGAAAGCCTACCACGGAGCGCCTAGTGCGCGCAGCTGGCGTCATGCACGTGGCCGTGGTTCAGGCGCAGGTTGACCAGGTGTGCGATGCCGACCAGCAAGCCGCCCAAGGTCATCACCACCGCATGCGGCACCGCGTTGTGGTGCAGCGGGTCGTACAGCACGCCGGCCCACAACGCGACCAGGCCGGGAATCAGGAACGCCAGCGCACGCAGCGCACCGTGCCGCCGATAGCCCCAGACCAGGCTGAACAAGCCCAGCAGGGTCACGAACACCACCAGCGCCTTCTCCACGCCATCGCTGAGCCAGAAGGACAGGCCAAGCGAGGGGGCAGCGGCCAGCAGCAGCGGAATGACCGCGCAGTGCACCGCGCACAGCATCGAACCGGTGGCGCCGAAGCGATCGAGCAGGTGGCGCAGGCGTGAGGGCAAGGGCATGACTTCCAGCAGGGCGGCGAATCGTTATGGAATAATATAACATCGTTTCCCGACCCGCACGGTTCCCCTCCCCCTGTCCCGCCGACGGGATTCGTGCGCCACCCGATTGATACAATGTAACAAAGGACCGCCCATGCCCTCCCGTCACCCTCGCCTCAAGCCGCATTCCCTGGCCCTGGCGCTTGCTGCGCTGCTGCCCTCCGTCGCCTTTGCGGCCTCCGACGATGATTCGCATCGTGACCGCCACCTGACCGAGCTGTCCTCGGTACAGGTCACGGCATCGCCGCTGCAGGGTGATGCCGAATCGCTGGCGCGCCCGGTCGAAGTGCTGGCCGGTGAGCGCCTGGATGAGCAGAAGGCCGGCACCCTCGGTGACACCGTCGCCAAGCTGCCCGGCGTGCAGAGCACCTTCTTCGGCCCCGGCGTCGGCCGCCCGATCATCCGTGGCCAGGAAGGTCCGCGCGTGGCCGTGCTGTCCAACGGCATGGGCAACATGGACGCCTCCACCGTCAGCGCCGACCATGCCACCAGCATCGAGCCGTTCCTGGCCGACCAGATCGAAGTACTGAAAGGCCCGGCTACCCTGCTGTTCGGCAGCGGCGCGATCGGCGGTGCGGTGAACGTGGTCGATGGGCGCATTGCGCGCGAACTGCCGGATCGTCCGCTCAGCGGCCGTGCCGAGCTGCGTGGCAATTCGGTCAACGACGAACGCAGCGGCATGTTCCGCCTGGACGGCGTGAGCGGCAATGTCGTGCTGCACGTGGATGGTCTGGTGCGCAATGGCGATGATTTCCGCATTCCCGGCTACGCGGTGATCGACGGCCTGGAAGACCACCACGATGACCACGACCACGCGGGCGAGGAAGGCGAAGAGCCGCGTCGCGGCCGCCTGGACAACAGTTCCATCCGTACCCGCGCCGGTGGCGTCGGCGCCACCTGGCTGGGCGAAGGCGGCTACTTCGGCGCCTCGGCCAGCACCTACCGCACCAACTACGGCATCCCCAACGGCGCCCACGTGCATGCCGACGGCGATGGCCACGACCATGGTCACGACCACGACCATGGCGAGGAGGAGGAAGGTGAAGAGCACGACGTGCGCATCGACATGGTGCAGAACCGTTTCGAGACCAAGGCCGGCATCTACAACCCGGTATCGTTCCTGAAGAACGTCAACGCGCGCGTGGCCTACACCGACTACGAACACGTGGAGCTGGAAGCTGGCACGCCGTCCACCCGCTTCACCAACCGCGGCATCGAAGGCCGCCTGGAAGCGGTGCAGCAGCAGATCGGCGGCTGGGACGGCGCCTTCGGCCTGCAGTTCGGCAACAGCGATTTCGGCGCCAAGGGCGAAGAAGCGTTCGTGCCCGATACCGGAACCAAGAACATCGGCCTGTTCGTTCTGCAGGAAAAGCAGTTCGGCCCGTTCAAGCTTGAACTGGGCGGTCGCCACGACCAGGTCAAGCTGGACCCGACCGGCGACTACCGCCGCCGCAAGTTCGACGCCACCAACCTGTCGGCCGCCGGTATCTGGAAGCTCAACGACGCGGTCGACCTGCGCATCGGCGTGGACAGCTCCGAGCGTGCACCGACCAATGAGGAGCTGTACGCCGCCGGTGCGCACATCGCCACCCGTTCGCTGGAAATCGGTGATGCCAACCTGAAGACCGAGCGCGGCCAACGCATTGAACTGGGCATCCACACCCACAGCGAGCGCCTGGACTTCTCTGCCGCGATCTACCAGACCAGGTTCAAGGACTTCATCTACCTGGCCGACACCGGCATCACCGAGAGCCTGCCGGTGCGCACCTGGACCCAGCAGGACGCGGTGTTCAAGGGCGCCGAAGCCGAAGCGCTGGTGCACCTGTTCGAAGGCGGCGCCGGTGATTGGGACCTGCGCGTGTTCGGCGACTACGTGCAGGCCAAGCTGGACGGCAACGGCAGCCGCACCCTGGACATCGCCGTGCCGCACGGTGACCACAACCACAACTACAGCGTGGAACTGGCCAACACCGGTTACCTGCCGCGCATCGCCCCGGCCCGTGTCGGCGCCGACCTGCGCTGGGCGAAGGATGGCTGGCGTGCCTCGGTGGGCGCGGTGCGTTACAGCCGGCAGAAGGACGTTGCGCAGAACGAGGAGCCGAGCAACGGCTACACCCTGGTCGATGCGCACCTGGCCTACCGCTGGGACCGCAGCGACAGCAACAGCTACGAGTTGTTCCTGGATGGCAGCAACCTGACCAACCGCGAAGTGCGTCCGCATACCTCGCTGCTGAAGGATTACTCGCCGCTGCCGGGTCGTGGTGTCGCCTTCGGGATCCGCGCGTTCTTCTGATTGATACACATCATCGCAATGAAGCTGGAGGGGGCCGGATGGCCCCCTCTTTTGTCGTATGTGACCTGCATTTGTGAAATCGACATGTCGCCACGGCATCACTTCCTGCCCCTTGGCTAAACTCTTTCAGAATTCGATTTAGCAAACGAACTGAAGGAGGATTTCAACGTGGGCTTGAGCCTTGACGCCGATCTGGAGGCGCGTTTCCTCGCCGCAGCCCAGCGCGGAAGGACCGCGTGGTTGACGGGTGATATTGCGGAGGCGGAGCATCACTTTCTGGAAAGCTGGGAGATGATCCCGATGCCGAAATCTTCGTATGACTACAGCCAGAGCGCCTCTCGCGGAATAGCGGTGTTCTATCGCGATACCGCCCAGTTTGAGAAGGCCGAGGAATGGCTGAAAGTAGCCAGAGCCATTTACGGGCAAGGCGAGGCATCGGAGGAATACATGGACGAACTCGCAGCCACCATCCAGTTCGAGTCCGGCAATCTGGATGCGGCCTACACACTGTTCGAGCCGCAGTACAGGAAATACGGTCGTCGTGTCTTCGAGGGCCATAAGAAGGAGTTCATCGCTTTCATCAAGAGCAGGAAGAAAACTCGATAAGCGGATCAGTCAGCCACTAGCCAGATCCCTTCTGCGCCAGCTTTTCATCCACGCATGGCGTGGATCTACTGCATCCTGAGGGAGCATTCGAACTTCGGTCTTCGTTCCGGCAGGGACCATCACGCATCCGTCACAAAGATGTGCGTACGACAACAAGCGGACAATCCCGTCGCCATCTGTCTCTCGCCATCCGGACATTTGTGTCCGAAAATGAAGCCATGACCACCCAACGTGCCGATGCCGCTGCCCGCCGAGCCCTCATCCTCGATGCTGCCGACCATGTGTTCGGCCAACACGGCGTCACCGCGCCGCTGGACCTGGTGGTCGAGCGTGCCGAAGTCGGCCGCGCCACCCTGTATCGGAATTTCCCTGACCGCACCGCGCTGATCCAGGCGCTGCTGCAGCGCACGGTCGACCGCATCCGCCGCCAGGTCGAGCAGCTTGGCGACCGCGACGACGCCCTGTTCGAGGTGTTCGAAGGCATGGCCCAGCGCATCGTTGATTCGCCGGCACTGGCCGATTACTGGCGCGCGGTCGATTCGGACGTGCCAGCCATGCGCACCGCACGCGAGACCGTGCGCGACCTGCTGGAAGCCCCCATCGCCCGCGCCAAGGCCGCTGGCCTGTGCCGGCCCGACCTGGAGAAGACGGATATTTCACTGATCTCGGGCATGCTGGGGGCGGCCCTGCGCGGCAAGACCCGCGATGAGCGCGCCCAGCTGGCCGGGCGTGCCCTGCAGCTGCTGCGCGGGGGACTCCAGGGAGCAGCCAGCGGGGAACGCTGATGGTGCAGCCGTACCTCAAGCCGGTTCCGGATTGGGAGGAGCACGAGAAGCCGACCATGCCCGGTTCGGCATCGATGCCCTGGCACCCGCCTTATCGGCGTGCAGCCTATGCACTGGTGTCGCTGCTGGTGGCCATCACCGGCGGCCTTGGCAACGCGCTGGTAACGGCCAACCTGCCCTTCCTGCAGGGGCAGCTTGCGCTCACCCCCACCCAGGGCAGCTGGCTGGTGGCTGCCTACGCCATGGTCAACGTGACCGCCAACCTGCTGGCCTTCAAGTTCCGCCAGCAATACGGCATCCGCCTGTTTGCCGAGATCGGCCTGGGGCTGTACGCGGCGCTGGCGGTGCTGCACCTGTTCGTCGGCAGTTTCGAGACCACCATGCTGACCCGCGCCGCCAGCGGTTTCGCCGGCGCGGCCTGCTCGACGCTGGGGACGCTGTACATGCTGCAGGCGCTGCCACGGCGATTCACCGGCAACCTGCTGGTGATCGGCGTCGGCCTGTCGCAGCTGGCGGTGCCGATTGCCTGGATCGTCTCGCCCGGCCTGGTCGATACCGGCCAATGGCACCAGCTGTATTCGTTCGAAGCAGGGCTGGCGCTGTGCGCGTTTGCCGCCGTGGTCGTGCTGAAGCTGCCGCCGGGCATCCAGGTCAAGGCCTTCGAACCGCTGGATTTCCTCACCTTTGCCCTGCTCGCGCCTGCCGTCGCCCTGCTGGTGGTGGTGCTGGCCCAGGGCTACACGCGCTGGTGGTTGAACACGCCGTGGCTGGGCTGGGCGCTGATCGCCTCCATCGTGCTGACCACCACCGCACTGATCATCGAACACTACCGGCGCAACCCGCTGCTGCAGATCCGTTGGCTGTCGACCCTGCCGGTGATGCACTTCATCGTCGGCGCCTT
Source organism: Stenotrophomonas sp. MYb57 (assembly GCF_002966815.1). Classification (NCBI taxonomy): domain Bacteria; kingdom Pseudomonadati; phylum Pseudomonadota; class Gammaproteobacteria; order Lysobacterales; family Lysobacteraceae; genus Stenotrophomonas; species Stenotrophomonas sp. MYb57. Next base: position 1,524,306 of record NZ_CP023271.1, on the reverse strand, counting down.
CCTGATCCGCTTCCTGACCACTGAACAGTCCTACGGCGTGGTCAACCTGATGCGCACGCTGGGCATGGGACCGGACCAGATGCGGCCGCTGTTCGTGGTGATCCTGGCCGGCGTGGTCACCGGCATCGCCGGTGCGTCACTGACCTTCGGCCCGAAGCGCCTGATTGCGCAGCTGCTGATGGCGATCCTGCTGCTGGGTGCCGCCGCGTTCTTCGACCAGCACCGCACCAGCCTGGATCGCCCGCACGACTTCTACATCAGCCAGTTCCTGGCGTCGGTGGGCGCCGGCATGTTCATGGGCCCGTTGATCATGCTCGGCATTTCCGCCGCGTTGAAACAAGGCGTGGACCACATGATCACCTTCCTGGTGACATTGTCGATCACGCAGACGCTGGGCGGACTGGCCGGCTCGGCCGTACTGGGAACGTTCCAGCTGCATCGCGAGCAGCTGTATTCCAGCGCGCTGACCAGCCAGCTCGATCCAGCCGACCCGGTGGTGGCACAGCGCCTGCGCATCCAGCAGCAGCTGTACGCAGCGCAGATCACCGACCCGGTGCTGCGCAGTGCCCAGGGCAGCGCGCAGCTGGCGCAGACCACCCGCCGCGAAGCCAACGTGCGAGGCTTCAACGATGTGTTCACCCTGAGCGGTTGGCTGGCAATCGGTTTCCTGTGCTGGTTGCTGCTGCTGTCGCTGCGTACCGCCGTACGCAAACAATGGCGCAAGCGCCATCCTTCCTCCCCCGCTGCGGCTGCGACCGCGGCACCGCGCTGAGTCCACCGTCATGCCTCCCGTCCCGCCCCGTCCAGACGACACCGACGCTGCCGAGAACGTCACCCCGCCGCCGCCCACCGATGCGGCACCGGCGGCGACGCCTGCCGCGCCCGCCGCCGCGCCGAAGTACCTCAAGCCGAGTTCGCGCAGCGTGGTGGTGATGGTGGTGGTGGCCCTGCTGGGCATCGCGCTGATCCTGCGCGCCTGGCACCTGTGGCCGTTCACCAGCACCGTGATGGTGACCGACAACGCCTACGTGCGCGGTCAGATCACGGTGATGGCGCCGCAGGTGAACGGCTATGTGACCGACGTGCTGGTGAAGGACTTCCAGCACGTGAAGCAGGGCGAGCCGCTGCTGCGCATCGACGACCGCATCTACGCGCAGCGGGTGGCGCAGGCGCAGGCCACGTTGGACAGCGCGCGCGCGGCCCTGGCCAATTCGGACCAGTCGCAGGCGCAGAACCGCGCGCAGATTGCTGCGGCGCGGGCCACGCTGTCGGCCGGCCAGGCCGAGCTGCAGCGCTCCCGCAACGAGGCCAAGCGCTACGAGGAACTGGCGGCGCAGCAGCTGGTGTCCATCAACGACCGCGACAAGTTCCGCACCAGCCAGGCCTCGGCGCAGGCCAGCGTGCAGCAGTCGCAGGCGCAGATCCGCATCGCCGAAGAAACCCTGGTCTCGACCCAGGTCTCGCGCAAGAGCCTGGAAGCGCAGGTGGAAAGCGCGCAGGCACAGCTTGAGCTGGCCCGCATCGACCTGGCCAATACGGTGATCCATGCGCCGCGCGATGGGCAGATCAGCGAGGCCAGCGTGCGCGTGGGGCAGTACGTGGCGGCCGGTTCGCAGCTGCTGTTCCTGGTGCCCGACGCATTGTGGGTGGTGGCCAACTACAAGGAAGGCCAGACCTGGCAGATGAAGATCGGGCAGCCCGCCTCGTTCTCGGTGGATGCGTTCCAGGGCCAGGTGCTGCGCGGACGGGTGGAGCAGATCGCGCCGGCCACCGGATCGGAGTTCAGCGTGCTGCGCCCGGACAATGCCAGCGGCAATTTCACCAAGGTGGTGCAGCGGCTGCCGGTGCGTATCTCGATCAACGGGGACCAGGAACTGGCGGCGCGGTTGCGGCCGGGCATGTCGGTGATCGTGCGGGTGGATACCGCGACCAAGCCGATGGACTAGGGCGCCGGCCCGGTGGAGTCGAGCCATGCTCCATGCTCGGCTGCATTGTTATGAAATGGGGTCAGATCCCTTTGCCACTGGCAAAGGGATCTGACCCCAATCCCGAGGAAGCCGGCCAGTGGCCGGCACTACCCTCGCATCAGCCTGCGCAGCGGGCGCAGAGTCCGTGTACTTCCAATGTCTGTGCCTGCGGTTGGAAGCCGAGCTCCTTGGCCCGCTTTTCGAGCTGGGTCACGATCTCGCGGTCTTCCAGTTCCACCGCGCTGTGGCAGCTGTTGCAGATCAGGAACGGCACCGAATGGGCCGCACTGCTGGGGTGGTGGCAGGCCACGAAGGCATTGACCGATTCCAGCTTGTGCACGAAGCCATTGGCCATGAGGAAGTCGAGCGCGCGGTACACGGTGGGCGGGGCGTCAGCGCCCACACCCTTGCCGTTGCGCACCCACTCCAGCAGCTCGTAGGCCTTGACCGGCTTGCCGGCCTCGGCGATCAGCTTGAGCACGTTGGCGCGGATGGGGGTAAGGCGCAGCCCGCGCTCGCGCGAGACACGCTCGACCACCGCCACGAAATCCGAAGCGTCGTGGACATGGTGGTGCGGGGCCGTACAGGCGGTTTTGGCGGACATGCGCGTTCTCCAGTTCGGGCGTGGGCCGCAGGGCTCAGGCCGTTGCTACCTTGGTGATGGCCACATCGATGCGTTTCAAGGCCTGCTCGCGGCCGGCCAGGTACACGGTATGGGAAATGTCAGGGCTGACCTGGGTGCCGGTGATGGCCACGCGCAGCGGCTGGGCGACCTTGCCCATGCCCATTTCCAGCGCGGCGGCTGCATCGTGCAGGGCCACGCCAACGGCCTCGGCGGTCCACTCCGGCAGGGCCGCCAGCAGCTCGCGGGCCTTGCCCAGCGGCAGTTCCGCACCGGCCTTGAAGTGCTTGGCCACGGCCGCTTCATCGTATTCGTTCAGCGGCTGGTACCAGACCACGGCCTTCTCGGCCATTTCCTTCAGGGTCTGCACGCGCTCGCGGAGGGCGATCACCACGTCCACCGGCGCCGGGCCAGCGGCCACATCCAGGCCCAGCTTCTGCAGCTGGTAGACCAGGTGCGGCACGATCGCGGCCGGCTCCTCGGTCTTCAGGAAGTGCTGGTTGACCCAGCCCAGCTTGGCCATGTCCAGGCGCGAGGCCTTGGAATTGCAGTCCTTCACATCGAACAGGTCGATCAGTTCCTGGCGGCTGAACAGTTCCTGGTCACCGTGCGACCAGCCCAGACGAGCCAGATAGCTCAGCAGTGCATCAGGCAGGTAGCCGGCGTCCTTGTACTGCATCACGTCGGCCGCGCCGGTGCGCTTGGACAGCTTGGCGCCCTGCTCGTCCAGGATCATCGGCATGTGGCCGAACTTCGGCACCGGTGCGCCGATGCCTTCGTACAGGTTGATCTGGCGCGGGGTGTTGTTGATGTGGTCGTCGCCACGGATGACTTCGGAGATCTTCATGTCCCAGTCGTCCACCACCACCGCGAAGTTGTAGGTGGGGTAGCCGTCCGGACGGAAGATGACCATGTCATCCAGCTCGCTGTTGGCGATCTCGATGCGGCCCTTGATCAGATCATCGAACACCACCGTGCCTTCAAGCGGGTTCTTGAAGCGGATGACGCGGTTCGGGTCGTCCCTGTACGGCAGGCCCTGCTCGCGGGCAGCGCCGTTGTAGCGCGGCTTTTCCTGCCTGGCCATCGCGGCCTCGCGCATGGCGTCCAGCTCTTCGCGGGTTTCGTAGGCGTAGTACGCCTTGCCGTCGGCGATCAGCTGCTCGGCCACTTCCTTGTACCGGGCGACGCGCTCTGTCTGGTAGAACGGGCCTTCGTCGTAGTCCAGGCCCAGCCACTCCATCGCCTCCAGGATCGCATCGATCGCGCCCTGGGTGCTGCGTTCACGGTCGGTGTCCTCGATGCGCAGCACGAACTCGCCGCCACGATGGCGGGCCTCCAGCCAGCAGTACAGCGCGGTGCGGGCGCCACCGATATGCAGGTAGCCGGTGGGACTGGGGGCGAAGCGGGTGCGGCAGGTCATGGAGGGCTCGAGGAACGGGTATCCCCCGATTTTACCAGCCCTCCGCCCCCTGCGGAAAAAGGGGACGGAGGGGATCAAGTCGCTATTGCCGCATCTGCGGAGACGCTCGGGCAATGGAGGGGAAACACGACTTGATCCCCTCCGTGCCTTTTTCAGGGCTCGGGCTTGCGCGGGAACGGCTGCTCGCGCATGGCAGCGTGGTAGGCGAAGGAGGCAACGATGGCCGCGGCCTGCTTCAGGTCTTCCGGTTCGGCGTGGTCCCAGGTGTCCAGGTGGCTGTGGTGGACGTTGCTGAAATAGTCCAGCTTGTCCTGGATGAACTGGAAGCCCGGCAGGCCGATGCGGTCGAAGCTGATGTGGTCGGTGCTGCCGGTGTTGCGGGTGGCCACGGTGGTTGCACCCACGTCATGGAACGGGGCGAGCCAGGCTTCGAAGATCGGCATCGCCGCCAGGTTTTCCTGTGCGTAGATGCCACGGAAGCGGCCCGAGCCGTTGTCCATGTTGAAGTAGACCTGGAACTTGCCGTAGTCGCGGGTCTTCTGCAGGGCACCGGTCGGTTCACGCAGCGAGGCCGGCAGCGCCTTCTGCGCCGGGTCGGTGGGCTCGGGGAATCGACCGAAGTGCTTGGCCACGTACGCCTGCGAACCGATCAGTCCCTGTTCCTCGCCACTCCACAGCGCAACCCGGATGGTGCGCTTGGGCTTGGCGCCGCTGGCCTTGAGGATGCGCATGGCCTCCATCATCACCGCCACGCCGGCGGCGTTGTCGGCCGCGCCGGTGCCGCTGTGCCAGGAATCCAGGTGCGCGCCGATCATCACCACCTCGTCCGGCCTGCTGCTGCCACGGATCTCGGCCAGGGTGTTGTAGCCGGGCTGGTCGGCCTCGTCGGTGAAGCGTGCAGCCACATCCACGCGCAGGCGCACGCTCTGCTTGGCTTCCAGCGCGCGTACCAGCGGATTGAAGTGCTCGGCGATCATCGCCAGTTCGGGAATGCCGACCGCTTCACCGGCCTTGCGCGAGCCGCCACCGGCCACGCGGATGATGCCGTTGTCCCAGCTGCTGATGCTGATCGAGGCCAGCGCGCCTTCTTCAACGAAGAATGCGTTGACCTTCGCCGCCAGCGCCTGCTTCTCCTGGTATTCCTTCACCCGCTTGGCGCGGTCGGCGGCCACGTCCTTGTCCTTGGGCAGGGTGAATTCCTGCAGGCCTTCCAGCGAGGTGGCGTCGTGCCGGTGCGAATCGGCGTCGGTGCCGCGCTTGTATTCGCGTGCCTCGCCCAGCAGCAGGATCTTTCCACGCAGCTTGCCGCGATATTTCTCGATGTCCTCGGGCTTCTTGATGTCCACCTGCACCAGGTCGCCCTCGACCGGGCCATTGGTGCCCGGCGTCCACGCCTTGGGCAGCGCATGCAGTGGCTGCACGCGATCGCCCAGCATCTCCACGCTGGCCGAGGTGAATTCCCAGCCACGGCCGAATTCGTCGAAGGCTTCGTCATGGACATTGTCCAGCTTCCATTCGCTGAACTTGCCGCGGGTCCAGGCGTTGGCACGCCCCATCGCCGGCGAATTGGTCAGGCGCGGCCCGATGCGTTCTGTGAGGTAGCTGAAGGTATCCATCACCTGCGACTTGTGGAACGCCTGCTGGCGGATCTTGCCGACCATGTCCAGGTCCACCGGCTCGCGCTGCTGCGCCACCGCATTGCCACCCATCGCCAGCGCTACTGCCAGCACGCCCCACTTCAGCCCGCTCCACGTCAACACGCCGCACCCCTGCCCTTCGGCTTGATCATCATCCGCTCGAGTCTAGCCAGCCGGGGCGCCCGGCCCCCGTCCCATCGGTCATGGGCATCTGCTAGATCCACGCCATGCGTGGATGGCGCCTTCCCACCGAAGAGCGGTGCGGACCAAGGTCCGCACCCACCAGAGGCCCCTTAGAACCACGCCACGCGTGGATGGGCCTTCCGCTGTCACCCCTTCCACCCCAGCCACAGCTGCGCGCGTTCGGGCAACAGCAGCAGCCAGTGCCGCTGGTCGATGCTGCTGCAACCAAACACCGCCGCATGTTCCGGCCAGTCTGCCGGCAACCCGTCGATGCCGATCTCCGACAATGCCGCGGCCCCGGCCTTCCATGGCCGGTAACGGGGCACCTTGCCGGCGAGCGCGCCGCGTCCGTGCCGCGCCTCCCGCAACCAGTCCAGCCCGCGCCGCTGCAATCCTTCGCAGGTAATGGCGGCCAGCTGGAAGCGGACCAGGCCGGGCGCGATCCGTGCCCCCGGCAAGGCCGCCAGTACCCCATGGGCCTGCAGCAGTGCATCCACCTCCAACAGCGCGGGAATGCCCTGTCGTGCCCGTTGCTGCAATCCTTGGCGCCAGCCCATGGCGTGCTCCTTACTTCTGCTCGGCCAGGGCGTACCAGTCAACCCGACGGGTCACCCACATCGCCAGCGCGAGGATCACGAACAGCAGCAGCGAGCCCATCAGCAGTGCATTGTTTTCCGAGACCAGCAGCCCATACAGCGCGCCGTACAGCACCGTCAGCATCGCGGCGAAGCCCAGGCCCCGCTTCCAGTGACCCAGCACATTGGCCAGGTACACCGCCTGCAGGCTGATGCAGGCCAGCGCGGAAACCAGGTAGGCCTGCCAGAAGGCGATGTGCTCGGACAGGCTGATCAGCAGCAGGAAGAAGATCGCCAGCGCCAGGCCGACCATCAGGTACTGCAGCGGATGGATGCGCAGCGACTTGATCAGTTCGAACAGGATGAAACCAACGAACGTCAGCACCACGAACAGCACGCCGTACTTGGACGCGCGGTCGGCCTGGGTATAGGTATCGACCGGGTCGACCAGCGAAACCTGCACCGCCTGCGCATCCAGGTCATCGCCCTCGCGCAGTCGCTGCTGTGCGTCCGATGCCAGCGAGGACACTGCCCAGCGTGCATCGAAGCCCTGTGCATCCACACGCCGCTCGTTCGGCAGGAACGCACCGGCAAACGACGGGTGCGGCCAGCTTGACCGCAGCGCGATCTGGTTGTCATCGCCCACCGGCACCACCGACAGCGAGCGGCTGCCATCGAGCTGCAGTTCCAGTTCCACGCTGCTGGCCGCCAGGGTGCCTCCGGTGCGGGCGATGCCCGTGATCGGTGCATGCAGCCCACGTCCCAGTGCGGATGCGCCGGCCACGCCCGGCAGCAGCTTGACCTGCTGTCCATCAACCCGCAGGTTCGGCGTACCAACCAGGCCACGTGCATCGGACACGCCCAGCGCGATGTAGGCCTCGCCATAGGTCATGCCATCGTGCTCCGGGTAGTCGTCCTCGCTGAAGGTCGCCTTGAGCTGGCCATTCCAGCTGTACACCGGCACCTTGAACAAGCCGACCGAGCGCTGGCTGGGCAGCAGCTCGCCACTGATCTGCAGGGTGGCCGGCGGCTGCAACCAGTAACCCTGGGTGGTCTGCAGCTCGGTCTTCTTGTTGCCCTGCGCATCGACCACTTCCACCTGCTCGCGCTTGGACCACGGCACCACGCGCACCGGCCCGACCACGCGCTGGGTACCGGCACGGCTTTCGGCCACCCGCGAGTAGGCCTCTTCGCGATAGGCGCTGCGCTCGGTGATGACGCTGCGGATCAGGAACAGCGGGATCAGCAGCAGCAGGATCAGGCCGCCGACAATGGCGAACCGCAGCAGCATCTTCAGGGATTTCATCGTCCGTCCTCGTTGGAGAGGACTGCAGGATGGACGGCTGCGGTGAGCAGGGTTTGTGGCGAATTTGAAGCGGGTGTGAAGTCAGCGCCGCAGACGTTGGCCCGGTATCGCCAGCGGCAGCCACAGGCTGGCCACGGTGCCGCCGCCTTCGCGCGGCTGCAGGCTGGCGCGGCCGTCATGCAGGCGCACCACTTCCTGCACGAAGGGCAGGCCGAGGCCGGAACTGCGGCGGCCGGTGCCGGGTCGGGCCAGCGAATAGAAGCGCTCGAACACGCGCTCGCGTGCGTAGTCGGGAATGCCCGCGCCACGGTCGGCAACCTGCAGGCGTACGCCCTGCCCGTCCAGTTGGGCATCCAGTTGCACCTGTGCCCCGGGCGGCGAGAACGCAATGGCGTTGTCGATCAGGTTGTGCAGCGCTTGCCGCAGCAGATAGCCATCGCCCTGCACGCGCAGGTCGGGGACCTGCTCGATATGCAGCTGGACACCTGCGGCCTGCGCGCGCACCTGCGCCGCCGCCGCGGCTTCCTGCAGCAGCACCGGCAAGGCGATCGGATCACGGGTCTGCAACCAGCCGTGCTGCTCGACCTCGGCCAGCGCCAGCAGCTTGTCGATGGTTTCTGTGAGCCGTTCCTGCTGGTCGACGATGCTGCGTGCGAAATGCGCACGGTCGGCGTCGGCCATCGGCTCCTGCAGCAGTTCGGCGGCACCGCGGATCGCCGCCAACGGGCTTTTCATCTCGTGGGTCAGCGATTGCACGTACTGCTCGACGTACGCCTTGCCTTCCAGCTTTCGCCGCATGGTCTCCAGCGCCTGGCCAAGATCGCCGATCTCGTCGCTGCGCCGCTTCGGCGGCGGCACCGGTTCACCGGCGCTGACCGCGCGCGCATAGCGGCTGAGCTGGCCCAGGCCGTTGGTCAGCCACATCGTCACCAGCACGCCCACCAGCGCCGACAGACCGATCAGCCACGCACCGCGCTCGATGATGGCGCGCTGGCTGGCGGCGATGAACGGATCGATGCTGCGGTTGGGCTGGGCCAGGCTGAGCACGCCGATCAGCGTGCTGCCATCAGCCGGGTCGTACACCGGCGCGGCTACGTGCATCACCGTGTTGCTGTCATCGCCCGGCGTTTCCGGGCTGGAGCGCGCACCGTATTCGCCGCGCAGGGTGCGGTAGACATCGTTCCAGCGCGAATTGTCGCGGCCCACGTCGCGGCCCAGCGAATCGTAGATCACGATGCCCTTGGCGTCGGTGATCGTCACCCGGTAGTCCAGCGCACGCTTGGGGAAGCGCCAGACCATCGCCTTCAGGTCGCGCTGCCGGGCCTTGGCCAGGTTGCGGGTGAAGGTGCCGTTGCGGATGGTGCCGGCCTTGACGTCGGCGGCGGCCATTTCCGCCAGCACGTTGGCCGCATCCACCAGGGTCGATTCCATCGCCTGGCGCACGCCCGGCTTCACTTCGTTGACGAACACGCGCATCACGAAGAACGCGGCGATGCCAACGATCAGGAAGAAGCCCAGGAACAGTTTCAGGACCAGACGCACGCGTCAGACCTCCAGGGCGTAGCCGAGGCCGCGATGGGTGCGGATCGGCTCACCGCTGGCGCCGGCCGCACGCAGCTTGGCGCGCAGCGTCTTGACGTGGGTGTCGACGGTGCGGTCGGCGCTGTCGGCGGCGCTGTCCCAGCCACGGTCCATCAACTGGGCACGGCTGAGGATCGCGCCGGGGCGCTGCAGCAGCGCCTCCAGCAACGCATATTCGTAGCGGGTCAGGTCCAGCGCATGGCCCTGGAAGCGGATGCGGCGGCCATCGCGATCGATGGCGAAGGCACCGTGTTCCTGCCAGCCGCTCTCGACGGACGGCGCCACCGCAGCGGGCGTGGCACGCCGCAGCCGGGCACGCACCCGCGCCACCAGCTCGCGCGGCGAGAACGGCTTGGCCATGTAGTCGTCCGCCCCCAGCTCCAGGCCCAGTACGCGGTCGAGTTCGTCGTTGCGGGCGGTCAGGAAGATCACCGGCACCTGCGCCACCGGCCCCGTCAGGGCCCGCAGCCGGCGGCAGACCTCGAAACCACTGAGGTCCGGCAGGCCGACATCCAGCACCACCAGGTCGATATCGCCGGCCTGCAGCTGCTGCAGCGCCTGCCCGCCCAGCAGGCAATGGCTGGCAGCGTAGCCTTCGCTGCGCAGCGCATAGAGCACGGTTTCGGCGATGGCCGCTTCGTCTTCGACCACCAGGACATGGGTAACAGGGGCTGTCATGGCGCGCAGCATAGCCGCTGCGGCCCTTGCCCCGTACACTGCCGCCCATGAACTATCGCCACGCCTTCCACGCCGGCAACCACGCCGATGTCCTCAAGCACATCGTGCAGCTGGCCCTGATCGACAGCTTCAAGCGCAAGGACAGCCCGTTCTTCGTGCTCGACACCCACGGCGGTGCCGGCCGTTACCTGCTGGCCAGCGAAGAAAGCCGCAAGACCCTGGAAGTCGAATCCGGGGTCATGCGGCTGATGGCCCAGCCCAAGCTGCCCGAGGTGGTCGAGCGCTACCTCAAGGCGGTGCAGGCCGACAATCCGGTCGGCGCGATGATCGCCTACCCCGGCTCGCCGCTGCTCAGCGCGCAGGCCATGCGCCCGCAGGACCGCATGGCGGTGTGCGAGCTGCAGGAGGATGAGGCCGCTTCGCTGAAGACCCTGTTCGCCCATGACAGCCGCGTCGGCGTGCACCCCGGTGACGGCTATGCGCTGCTGCGCTCGCTGCTGCCGCCCAAGTCCAACGGTGCCAAGATCGGCCGCGGTCTGGTCCTGATCGACCCGCCCTACGAAGCCCAGGACGCCGAGTACCAGGCGATCCTTGCCGCGCTGGCCGAGACCTTGGCGCGCTGGCCGCAGGCCACCTGTGCGGTCTGGTTCCCGATCAAGCAGCGCCGCACCATCCTGCATTTCCTGCGCAAGGCCACCGCACTGCCGGTGAAGTCGGCGATGACCATCGAGTTCCTGGTCCGCCCGGACGACTCCCCGCTGCGCCTCAACGGCAGCGGCATGCTGGTGCTCAATGCCCCCTGGCAGTTCGACCGCGTGGTCGGCCCGGCCCTGCCGGCCCTGCGCCAGCATCTGGGCGAGCCCGGTGCCAGCACCCGCCTGGACTGGCTGAAGACGGCCGAATAGGGGCCTTCACGAGGCTGTACGACCGTGAGCCTTTCGTTCACGGAATGCAGCCCCGGTGATGACACAATCGATGGACCACCAAGGAATCACCCGGTATGGCCACTCGCAACCGCATGCCGCCCTGGCATGAGATCTTCAAGGCTCCCAGCGGCCACGAGCTGCTGATCCGCCCCATCCGCCCCGAAGATGGCGCGCCGCTGCAGGCCGCCTTCAGCCTGTTCGGGCCGGAAGAAATCCGCGACCGTTTCCTGCAATCGGTGACCGAGCTGTCACCGGAAACCACCCAGCGCCTGACCCATCCCAACCCGAAGACCGAGATCACCCTGGTCGCCGCCGAGTCGCTGCCGGCCGGTGAGGCCGTGGTCGGCGCGGTGGCCCGTGCCTCGATCATCCCCGGTACCCGGGAAGCCGAGTACGCGATCCTGATCAGCCGCTTCCTGATCGGCCAGGGCCTGGGCCGCCAGCTGATGCGCAAGCTGGTGAAATGGGGCCGCGGCAAGTACCTGGACCGCCTGTATGGCGATGTCGCCGCCGAGAACGAGCCGATGAAGCAGCTGGCCGCCTCGCTGGGCTTCAAGCCGGTCCCCCATCCGAACGGGGCCGAAGGCCTGGTGCGGATGGTGCTGGAACTGGACAACTGACGGCAGCGCCGGGCCCTGCCCGGCGATGTTGATCCGACCGCTGCGCTCGCCGGGCATGGCCCGGCGCTACCCCGGTCACGTAACGATCATGGGCCTGGCAGGGGCTTCTGCTAAAATCCGCGGTTCATGTCGCGTACTCAATACCCCGCCCCGCCGCTGCCACGTGCCGGCCAGCTTCGCGCCTGGTGGCGCGCCCCCGCCTCGCCCACTGCCCTGGCCTGGTATCTGGCCCAGGCAGCGCGCACGCATGACGCACCGCTGCTGGTGGTCGCCCGTGACAACCACGGTGCCAACCAGATCGAAGCGGATCTGCATACCCTGCTGGGAGGCGACCCGAGCCTGCCGGTGGTGGCGTTCCCGGACTGGGAGACGCTGCCCTACGATCGCTTCAGCCCGCACCCGGACATCATTTCGCAGCGCCTGTCGGCCCTGCACCGCCTGCCCACGCTGAAGCGCGGCCTGGTGGTGGTGCCGGTGCAGACCCTGCTGCAGCAGCTGGCTCCCCGCAGCTATGTCATCGGCGGCAGCTTCAATCTTGAAGTCGGCCAGCGCCTGGACCTGGAAGCGGAGAAGCGTCGCCTGGAAAGCGCCGGCTACCGCAACGTGCCGCAGGTGATGGACCCGGGTGATTTCGCCGTGCGTGGCGGCCTGCTTGACGTCTACCCGATGGGCGCCGATGAGCCGCTGCGGGTGGAACTGCTGGACGAGGACATCGATTCGATCCGTGCGTTCGATCCGGAAAGCCAGCGCTCGCTGGACAAGGTCGAGGCGGTGCACATGCTGCCCGGCCGCGAAGTACCGATGGACGACGCCAGCATCGCCCGGGTGCTGGCGACCCTGCGCGAGCGCTTCGACGTCGATACCCGACGCAGCTCGCTGTACCAGGACCTGAAATCGGGCCTGGCCCCGGCCGGCATCGAGTACTACCTGCCGCTGTTCTTCGAGCGCACCGCCACCCTGTTCGACTACCTGCCTGCCGGCAGCCTGCCGGTCGTCTGCGTGGGCGCCGCTGAAGCGGCAGAGACGTTCTGGACGCAGACCGGCGAGCGCTACGAGCAACGCCGCCATGACGTTGAACGGCCGCTGCTGCCACCGTCGGCGCTGTACCTGTCGCCGGACCTGCTGCGCGAGCGTTTGAACGACGCACCGCGCATCGAAGTATGGGCTGCCGATCACGCCCGCATCGCCGAGGCGCATGCGCTGGGCGACCAGTCGTTGCCGCCGCTGCCGGTGGCCGCGCGTGAAGCACCGGCCGGTGACGCGCTGAAATCCTTCCTTGGCCATTACCCTGGCCGGGTGCTGATCGCCGCCGATTCGCCGGGCCGTCGCGAGGCCCTGCTGGAAGTGCTGCAGGCCGCCGAGCTGAAGCCACCGGTGGTGGCCGATCTGCTGTCCTTCCTGGCCAGCGACGAACGCTTCGCCATTGCCGTGGCGCCGCTGGAAGACGGCTTCGCCCTGGATGTGCCGCACATCGCGGTGCTGACCGAACGCCAGCTGTTCCCCGAGCGCGCCGGCAGCACCCGTCGCACGCGCCGCGCCGGACGAGAGCCGGAAGCAATCATCCGCGATCTGGGCGAGCTGACCGAAGGCGCGCCGATCGTGCACGAGGACCATGGCGTCGGCCGCTACCGCGGACTGATCGCGATGGACGTCGGCGGCATGCCCGGCGAGTTCCTCGAAATCGAGTACGCCAAGGGCGACCGCCTGTACGTGCCGGTCGCACAGCTGCACCTGATCAGCCGCTATTCCGGCGCGTCCGCCGAAACCGCGCCACTGCATTCGCTGGGAGGCGAGCAGTGGAGCAAGGCCAAGCGCAAGGCCGCCGAGAAGGTGCGCGATGTGGCCGCCGAACTGCTGGAGATCCAGGCCCGCCGCCAGGCGCGTGCCGGACTGGCACTGCAGGTGGACCGCGCGATGTACGAGCCGTTCGCCGCCGGTTTCCCGTTCGAGGAAACACCGGACCAGCTGGCCGCCATCGACGCCACCCTGCGTGACCTGGCCAGCAGCCAGCCGATGGACCGCGTGGTCTGTGGCGACGTGGGCTTCGGCAAGACCGAAGTTGCCGTGCGTGCCGCGTTCGCTGCCGCCAGCGCTGGCAAGCAGGTGGCGGTGCTGGTGCCGACCACGCTGCTGGCCGAACAGCATTACCGCAATTTCCGCGACCGCTTCGCCGACTATCCGATGAAGGTCGAGGTGCTGTCGCGCTTCAAGAGCACCAAGGAGATCAAGGCCGAGCTGGAAAAGGTCGCCGCCGGCACCATCGACGTCATCGTCGGTACCCATCGCCTGCTGCAGCCGGACGTGAAGTTCAAGGACCTGGGCATGGTCGTCGTCGACGAGGAGCAGCGCTTCGGCGTGCGCCAGAAGGAGGCGCTGAAGGCACTGCGCGCCAACGTGCACCTGCTGACCCTGACCGCTACGCCGATTCCGCGTACGCTGAACATGGCCATGGCCGGCCTGCGCGACCTGTCGATCATCGCCACCCCGCCGCCGAACCGGCTGGCGGTGCAGACCTTCATCACCCAGTGGGACAACGCGCTGCTGCGCGAGGCCTTCCAGCGCGAGCTGGCACGCGGTGGCCAGCTGTATTTCCTGCACAACGACGTGGAGAGCATCGGCCGCATGCAGCGCGAGCTGTCCGAGCTGGTGCCCGAAGCGCGCATCGGCATCGCCCATGGGCAGATGCCCGAGCGCGAGCTGGAAAAGGTGATGCTGGACTTCCAGAAGCAGCGCTTCAACGTGCTGCTGTCGACCACGATCATCGAATCGGGCATCGACATCCCCAACGCCAACACCATCATCATCAACCGTGCCGACCGCTTCGGCCTGGCCCAGCTGCACCAGCTGCGTGGCCGCGTCGGTCGATCGCACCACCGCGCCTATGCCTACCTGGTCGTGCCCGACCGTCGCTCGATCACGCCGGATGCGGAAAAGCGCCTGGAAGCGATCGCCTCGATGGACGAACTGGGTGCCGGCTTCACCCTGGCCACCCACGATCTGGAAATCCGCGGCGCCGGCGAACTGCTGGGCGAGGACCAGAGCGGGCAGATGGCCGAAGTCGGCTTCAGCCTGTACACCGAACTGCTGGAACGCGCAGTGCGCAGCATCAAGCAGGGCCATCTGCCCGACATCGATGCCGGCGAAGAAGCGCGGGGCGCCGAGGTCGAGCTGCACGTGCCGGCGCTGATTCCGGACGACTACCTGCCGGACGTGCACACCCGCCTGACGCTGTACAAGCGCATTTCCAGCGCGCGCGACAGCGATGCGCTGCGCGAACTGCAGGTGGAGATGATCGACCGCTTCGGCCTGCTGCCGGATGCGGCCAAGAACCTGTTCGCCATTGCCGAGCTGAAGCTGCAGGCCAGCTCGCTGGGCATCCGCAAGCTGGACCTGGGCGAGAACGGTGGCCGCATCGTGTTCGAATCCAAGCCGAACATCGATCCGATGGCGGTGATCCAGCTGATCCAGAAACAACCGAACCTCTATGCCATGGACGGTCCGGACAAGCTGCGCGTCAAGCATCCGCTGCCGCTGCCCGAAGACCGCTTCAATGCCGCGCGGGCACTGCTGTTGACCCTGGCCCTGCGCTGATCGATCTGCAGGGTGCCGGTCCGCCGCGGGCGGCAGACCGGCACCCTTTCCGTTTCCTGCGCCCGCGACAAGGAGTGTTGCCGTGAATCGTTTCGCCCCCCTTCTGCTCGCCACCAGCCTGGGCCTGCTTGCGGCCTGCCACAGCGGCATGAGCAACCGCGATTACCTGCATGAGAATGTCGCCAGCTGGAACGGCACGGTCAGCATGGTCGAGCAATGGACCAACGGCCCGAACGGCGAGTCCTTCCATGCGTCGCTGCAGGACGGCAAGAGCATGCAGCAGCATCGCTTCGGCCTGAAGAACGCGCACAAGGAAATCGCCGACCGGCTGGTCTTCGTCCAGCAGTTCACCCATGGCAAGGACGCCGACGCACTGCACCAGAACCTGCTCGATTCCCTGAAGAGCACCGAACACATGTTCGCCGTGATGGAACAGCTGGCCGCCCTGCCCGATGGCTACAGCGAAGAACAGGTCACCCCGCTGCTGCAGACGCTGGACGAGGCCGTGACCAGAATGGACGGAGACATGCAGACCCTGAGCGACGCGCAGGATGCCTTCGCCAAAGCCCATCGCATCCACCTGCAGACCACCGGCTGATCCGCGCAGCCCCGGTTGCGATGCCGCCGGGGCCAAATGCTGCATGCGACTGAACGCACAGCCCCACGCGGGACCGTCGATGCCCCCCGCGTGACACCGATGCGGGTACCCTATGCGCCGCCCCGGCCCGCTCTCGCGGGCCTTTCCGTTTTCTGCGCAGCTTCGCCGCGCCGCCAGTTCCGATGCCCCAGCCCAGACCTCCCGACCTCCTGCACGCGCAGGCCTGCCTGATCGACGCCCTGTCGATGTCGCTGCAGATGCGTGATGCCTATACCCGCCACCACTGTGACCGCGTGGGCCTTCTTGCGCAGCACCTTGCCCTGCACTGCGACCTGGATGAGGACGCCTGTGCGCAGGTCGGCCTGGCCGCACGCTTCCACGACATCGGCAAGATCGGCATCCCCGACGAGGTACTGCTGAGCCCGCGCCGGCACAGCGACGAAGAGCGCGCGATCATGCGCGAGCACCCGGTGCGCGGCGAGCACATTTTCCTGGCCACCGGCCGCAGTGATGCCGCGCCGGTCGCGCGACTGATCCGTGCCCATCATGAAGCGTTCGATGGCAGCGGCTATCCCGACGGCCTGCACGGCGAGGCCATTCCGCTCGGCGCCCGCATCGTCACCATTGCCGATGCCTACGATGCAATGACCAGCGTGCGCCCTTACCGCGCGGCGATGGAGCACGAGACGGTGCTGCGGATCCTCGATGAGCAGGCCGGTGGCCTGATCGATCCCTACGTGCTGCAGCGTTTCCACGGCATGCTCAGGAACGAGCCGGCGCTGGCCTGAGCCTTCACCGGCTGGACGGCACCTCGCTTGCGCAGCCGCGGCGATCCCCGCAAGCTGAGGGTCGGCCGCAGACGGCCCTGCTTACGAGGAGCATCACCCATGAAAGGAAACACCCGTATCGCCGCACCGCTGGGCCTGTTGCTGTTGGCCCTGGCGCCATTCGCGCAGGCCCAGCAGGATGGCACCGCGCCAGCCGCCGCATGCCTGTCGCGCAACCAGGTCACCGCTGGCACCTCACCTGCCACCCTGATGAATGCCCTGCCCCGCTGCGTGCAGGATGGACGCATGCAGGACGCCATCGATCTCTACAACATCGCCGGCGTGTTCGCCCATTTCGATCGCCAGCGCGTCGCAGACGAGACGGGACACGGTGCCTACAACGCGCTCAAGGCGATGGCCGGTTCGGCCATGGGCGAGGAGAATCTCGGTCGCTTCGACAGCGCATTGAAGGCGCAGCTGAGCCCCGACAAGGCGCCAGCCTACGTCGCTGGCATCTGCACCTTCAGCAAGCGCATGGGGCCGCCCTCGTACACCCCGACCTACATGCTGGCCCATGGCATGTCCAATTTCACCGGCAAGGGCGGTGGCCTGGTGCCAGGCTTCGACCCGGCCAGCGCATGGCAGGCCACATTGTCTCAGTACCTGAAATGCCCGGGCTGATCTGCCGCCTGTTCTAGCCGACTGCAACGAGAAGGCCCGGCATTCGCCGGGCCTTCTGCTTCACGCGTTACCGGCGACCGCTTACCAGATCACCACGCGCTTGTCGTCCGCACGCACCATCGCATCGCCGGCCTTGCACTGGAACGCGGCGGCATAGGACGGCATGTTCGACGGCGCGCCGTTGGCACGGAAGTTCGCCGGTGCATGCGGATCGGTGTTCAGGCGCACGCGCAGCTCACCGTCGGTGAAGTTGCGACGCCACACGGTGGCCCAGTTCATGAAGAAGCGCTGGTCCTGGCTGTGACCGTCCACCTCGACGTTCGCCTTCGGGTTCTCCTTCAGCGCCATCTGCAGGGCATCGTAGGCCACGGTCAGGCCACCCAGATCACCGATGTTCTCGCCCAGGGTCAGCTTGCCCTTCACGAACACGCCCGGCACCGATTCATAGCCGTCGAACTGTGCGACCAGCTGGTCGGTGCGTTCGGTGAAGGCCTTGCGGTCGCTGTCGGTCCACCAGTTGTCGAAGTTGCCGTTGGCGGCGAACTGGCTGCCCGAGTCGTCGTAGCCGTGCATCATCTCGTGGCCGATGACCGCACCGATGCCACCGTAGTTCAGCGCCGGATCGGCCTTGGCATCGAAGAAGGGTGCCTGCAGGATCGCCGCCGGGAACACGATCTCGTTCTTGGTGGCGTTGTAATAGGCATTGACGGTCTGCGGGGTCATGCCCCACTCGGTCTTGTCCACCGGCTTGCCGACCTTGTCCAGCATGTAGCGGTAGTTGAACGCACGCGCTGCCTGCATGTTGCCCAGGTAGCTGTCACCGTTGGTCTGCAGGCCCGTCCACTCACGCCACTTGTCCGGGTAACCGATCTTCGGGGTGAAGCTGGCCCACTTTTCCAGTGCCTTCTTCCTGGTTTCCTCGCCCATCCACGGCAGCTGCTCCAGGCGCGCCTTCAGCGCCACCGACAGGTTCTGCACCAGGTGCTGCATGGCCTCCTTCGATTCGGCCGGGAACACCGCGTCCACGTACAGCTGGCCGAGGGCTTCGCCCATGCCGCCGTTCACCGACTCCAGCACGCGCTTCCAGCGCGGCTGCATTTCCTGCTGGCCGCGCAGGGTCTTGCCGTAGAACTCGAAGTTGGCCTTCTCGAACTGGCTGCTCAGGTACGGCGAGGCGTCGTCGATGGTGTGGAAGCGCAGGTAGGACTGCCAGGTGGCGGCCGGCACGTCGGCCAGCATCTTGTCCATTTCGCTGAAGAAGCCCGGCTGGGCCAGCGAGAACTTCTGCGCGGCCGGCACCTTCAGGGTGTCAAACAGCGCGGTCCAGCTGAAGTTCGGGGTCAGCTTGTCCGCGTCGGCGGCGCTGAGCGGGTTGTAGCGCTTGGCCGGGTCACGCATTTCGATGCGCGACATCGAGGCCTTGGCCAGGCGGGTCTCGAACGCCATCACCGCCTTGGCCTGTTCGGCAGCCTGCGCCGCGTCCACGCCGGACAGCGTCAGCACCTGCGCGATGTAGGCCACGTAGGCGTCGCGGATCTTGGCCTGCGCGTCGTCGAAGTAGTAGCCCTTCTCCGGCAGGCCCAGGCCGCCCTGGCCGACGTAAGCGATGACGTTGGCCGAATCCTTGTAATCGGCATTGGCGAACAGCGAGAACAGCACGCCCTGGCCCTGCGCCTGGCTGTCGCGCAGGTACTGGGTGATCGCGGTGGTGTCGTTCAGCGCGCCGATCTTGTCCAGCGTCGGCTGCAGTGGCGCCAGGCCGGCGGCCTCGATCTTCGCTTCGTCGTTGCCGGTCTTCCAGATGTCACCGATCTTGGCTTCCACCGAGCCGGCCTTGGCCTGGCTGGCGGCGGCCTGCTGCACCAGCGCGTGCTGCACTTCCAGCGAGCGCTCGCGCAGGATTTCGAAGCTGCCCCAGGTGGTCTGGTCGCCCGGCACCGGGTTGGCCTTCAGCCACTTGCTGTTGACGAAGCCGTTGAGGTCGGTACACGCGGCGATGGACGGATCCAGATCGGCGCTGTTGAGGCTGATCAGCGCGGTCTTGATCTGCGACTGGTCGAACGCCGGCTTGGCGGCGTCGGCAGCGGGCGCGGTCTCGTTCTTGCCACAGGCGGCGAGCGAAGCGGCGATGGCGATGGTCAGGCCCAGCGGGACCAGATTGCGGACATTCATGGCGTGTCTCCAACGGCGAATCGTCCAGCGTAGCCGCTGCGGCGATGGTGGGGACCGGCCAAAGGTCACAGGGGAACGCCCGTGGTCGCAACCGGGTAGGTGCGGACCGTTGGTCCGCACACACCCAGCAGGGGAATACCCACCAACGGTGGGTATCTACCGCGCCTTGCCCTGGTTGGCCACGGCTTCGGCGGCCTTGCGCGCCGCTTCCGGATCACCCAGGTAACGGAACGACTTCACGGTGAGGTCGTCGTTCAACTCGAACAGCAGCGGAATGCCGGTCGGGATGTTCAGCTCGAGGATTTCCTCGCGCGAGACGTTGTTGAGGTACTTGTACAGCGCGCGCAGCGAGTTGCCGTGGGCGGTGACCAGCACGGTCTTGCCATCCTTCAACTGCGGCGCGATGGCGTCGTGCCAGTACGGCAGCACGCGGTCGAGCGTCGTGGCCAGCGATTCGGTGCCCGGCAGCGCGTTGCGATCCAGCCCGGCATAGCGGCGGTCGTGGATCGGGTGGCCCGGATCTTCCAGGTCCATCGCCGGCGGCGGGATGTCGTACGAACGGCGCCACACCTTGACCTGGTCCTCGCCATGCTTGGCGGCGGTCTCGGCCTTGTCCAGGCCCTGCAGGCCACCGTAGTGGCGCTCGTTGAGGCGCCAGGACTTGTTCACCGGCAGCCAGTCCTGCTCCAGCTCGGCCAACGCACCCTGCAGGGTGTGGATGGCGCGCTTGAGCACGGAGGTGTGGGCGACGTCGAACTGCAGGCCTTCCTCGCGCATCAGGCGGCCGGCGGCAGCCGCTTCCCGGCGCCCCTGCTCGGTCAGGTCGACATCGACCCAGCCGGTGAAGCGGTTGTCCAGGTTCCACTGGCTCTGGCCATGGCGCAACAGTACGAGTTTACGGGTCACTGCAGGGTCTCCAACGCGAGGAAAGGCAGGCGGCCATTGTAGCCCCGGCGCCCGCTCACCGCGCCGTGGCGGTGTGGATGTCATCCTGTGGCCGATGAATACACTGATCGACCCCGGGCGCTGGGAAGGCAACGTCAGCGCCGCCCGCGAACAGCAGAAGCAGCTGGCGACCCGCGTGCAGCGGCAGGACCGGCTGCCCGCTACCGTGCGCTGGCTGGCCGGGCTGGATGTCGGCTTCGAGGAAGACGGCGCGATCACCCGCGCTGCGGCCGTGTTGCTCGACGCGGACACCCTGCAGCCGGTGGCGCAGGAAATCGCCCGCATCCCCACCGTGATGCCCTATATCCCGGGCCTGCTCAGCTTCCGCGAACTGCCGGCGCTGCTGGCTGCGTTGGCGTTGCTGCCGCGCGCACCGGACCTGGTGTTCGTCGATGGCCATGGCATCAGCCATCCGCGCCGGCTGGGCATTGCCGCACACCTGGGCGTGGTGACCGACCTACCGAGCATCGGCGTGGCCAAATCGAAGCTGGTGGGCCGCTTCATGGAGCCCGACCCTGAGGCCGGCGCGCACACGCCGTTGCTGGACGGCGGCGAGCAGCTCGGCTGGGTGTTGCGCAGCAAGCTGCGCTGCAAGCCGCTGTTCGTCGCCGGCGGGCATCGGGTCAGTGCCGATACCGCGCTGGCCTGGGTGCAGCGCACGCTGCGCGGCTATCGCCTGCCCGAGCCGACCCGGCTGGCGGATCGGCTGGCCTCGCGGCGCGACGAACAGAGGTAGCGCCGGGCACCGGCCGCCACACCCGCTTCAGCGATGCACGTGACCGCGATGGCCCTGCGCATCGGCAGCTGCATGATCGTGCCCGGCGTGATCGTCGTCCTTCGTCGCCGACGGCTGGCCACAGGCTTCGCCGCAGTGGTCGGCTTCGATCTGCAGGGTCACGTGTTCGATACCGAAATCATCGTGCAGGCGATCACCGAGTTCGCGCCGCAGGCGGTCGGCGTCGTCGCCTTCGCGCATCACGATGTGCGCGGTCAGTGCCGGCGTGCTGGACGCCAGCGCCCATACGTGCAGGTCATGCACGTCCAGCACTGCGTCGTGGTCGGACAGGCGGTCGCGGACCCTGGCCACGTCCATGCCCTTGGGCACGCCTTCCAGCAGCACGTTGATGGCCTCGCGCATCAGCACATACGTGCGCGGCAGCACCCACAAACCGATCAGAACGGCCAGGATCGGGTCGATCGGCTTCCAGCCGGTCCATTGGATCAACAGCGCGCCGGCGATCACCGCCACCGAGCCGAGCATGTCGGCCCACACTTCCAGGTAGGCGCCCTTCACGTTGAGGCTCTCGCCGCTGCCGGCCTGCAGCAGGCGCATGGAGATCATGTTGATCACCAGGCCGACCGCTGCAATCACCAGCATGCCGGTGGAGGCGATCTCCTGCGGTTGGCGGAAGCGACCGATGGCTTCCCACAGGATGTAGCCGGCAACCACGAACAGCATTGCGCCGTTGATCATCGCGCCCAGTGCTTCAAGACGTGCATAACCGTAGGTGCGGCGCGCGTCCGGCGGGCGCCGGCTCAGCCGCACGGCCACCAGCGCGATCATCAGCGCCAGGGTGTCGGTAGCCATGTGCGCGGCATCGGACAGCAGTGCCAGACTGTTGGTCCAGAACGCACCGACCACCTCCACGACAAGGAAGGTGGAGGTCAGGCCGAGCGCCCACCACAAGGGTTTCTCGTGGCGGATCTCGGATGGCAGGTGATCGTGGTCGTGACCCATGGCAACAGCTCCTTAGCGATGGGAGTCAGGCTACGCCGGCGGGTGTCGGGAAACTATCACGGTGTTTATAACATTGCAGGCATGCACGGCTGGCGCGAAGCGGGAGGGTGCCGGCCGACGGCCGGCACCACCGCCTGATGATCAGAAGCCGAAACGCAGACTGGCCCAGTACGCGCGGCCGGGTTCGTTGTAGGTCGCCGCACCGGCGTCACTGCTGTTGGCCTCGCGGAACAGGCGCTTGTCGGCCAGGTTGTTGACGCCGAAGCCCACGCTGACCGTGTCGGTCACCTTGTAGCGCGCGCTCACGCCCCAGACGTTGTACGCGCCGCGGGTCTGCAGCACGGTGGACGCATCGCAGTTGGCGGTGCAGCGCGGATCGTTGTTGATGTTGGCCGTGGCCGGTTCCTGCTTGCCGTAGAAGGTGCCGGTCAGCAGCAGCGACAGCTGCTCGGTGGCCTGCCAGTCCAGCATGGTGTTGACGGTGTACTTGGGAATCACCGACAGCGGCTGGCCGGTGCTCTTGTTTTCGTTCTCCACCATGTAGGTGAAGTTGTTGCTCCACTTCAGGCGGTCGCCCTGCTCGCCCAGCAGCGGGATCACCAGGTTGCCCTCGAGCCCCTGCACGATGGCCTTGGGTGCGTTCTCCCAGCGGAAGATGCGGCCCTTGCGGTCGGCCGTCAGGCCGATCTGGGTGTAACCGGCCTGGATCTTGTCCTTGTAGTCATTGTGGAAATAGGTCAACGAGGCCTGCCAGCCGCTCTGCGGTGCCCACTCCACGCCCAGTTCCTTGTTCAGGCTGGTCTCTGCCTTGAGATCCGCATTGCCCTGCATGTAGCAGCCGGCGCCCAGGCTCGGCAACGCGTTCGGGCAGCCGTTGCCACGGGTGTAATACAGATAGTCCGGGTTGGACTGGTACAGGTTCGGCGCCTTGAACGCGCGTGCGATGCCGCCCTTGACCACCCAGTCACTGTTGAGCCGGAACTGCGCGTTGAGGCTCGGACTGGTGTTGTTGCCGAACTGGCTGTGATGGTCGAAACGCAGGCCCGGGGTCACGATCCAGCGCTCACCGAGGTAGATGTTGTCTTCCACGTAGACGGCGGTGGTCTGTGCATCGGACTTGCCGCGTGCACGATCGGCCGAAAGACCCGGAATGCCGCCACCGCTGCTGCTGGACTGGCTCATCGAATAGGGATCGGTCAGTCGGCTGTCGAGGTACTCGAAGCCCAGCGTCCACACGTTCTCGGCACCGCCGAGAGTGGTCGGGAAGCTGACCTCGCCGTCCAGCTGGTAGTTGCGCAGGCGCGAGGTCGACCAGTCGGCGCCATTGAAGCTGCCTTCCGGGCCGCCGGCCAGGCCTTCGTTGATGCGCGAATTGTTGACCCCTTCCACCGCTGCCGTCAGCCGCGAGCTGACATCGCCCCAGCGTCCGCGATGGGTGATCGCGCCGGTGGTGCGATACATGCGGTTGGTCTCGGCCTGCTGCTCGGCCAGCGCGGCCAGGTCGACACCGGTGGAGGTACCAGTGGTACTGACCGCACGATCGCCGGCATAGATGTTGCCCTGGCGGCTGGTACCGGCCTCGAACTCGACCACCTGGTTGGCGGTCACGTCCCAACGCAGCAGCGCGTTGACGTCGCGGTTCTTGACGCCTTCGCGGCCCGCCGGCGGTACCGCATTGGCACCGGTGGCGAAGTCGCGGTTGAGATCCAGCGAATCGGCATCGGTCTTGTTGAGGTTGCCGTACAACCGGAACGACAGCGTGTCGGTCATCGGCCCGCTCAGCTGCAGGCCGAGGCGCTCGCTGCCGCCCTCGGCACTGTGTTCGGGCACCAGTCCGTACAGGTCGACCGCACCGGTCAGGTCGCCGGTCGGGCGCTTGGTGATGATGTTGACCACGCCACCGGAGGCACCCGAGCCATAGCGCGCCGCTGCCGGGCCACGCAGCACTTCGATGCGTTCGATCATTTCCGCCGGCACCCAGTTGGTATCGCCGCGCGTGTTGCGCTCGCCACTGCGGCCCATGCGCACCGCGTCGCGCGCACCCACGCGCTTGCCGTCGATCAGGATCAGGGTGTTTTCCGGCCCCATGCCGCGCAGATCGATCTGCCGGTTGTTGCCGTACTGGCCCGATGCACTGTTGCCGGTCAGATTGACGCCGGGCATCGTCCGCAGCAGTTCGGCGATGTCGTTGACCGGCGGCCGCTTGGCGATGTCCTCGGCGGTGATGGTGGAGGTGCCCAGCGCCTGCCGCGCGATCTGCGAGGCAGTGACATGCACGGTGTCGATATCGGTGGCATCGGTTTCCGCATGGGCGGTGACGGCAGCGGTGGCCAGCAGTGCAGCGACGGCGAGCGCCAGCGGGCGCGGTGAAAGAGTGTTTGCAGGCATGTTCTGAACCTTCTGGCAGGGCAACGGAAGCCTCTGGCATAGGGCACGAGGCGGCGACGGGGGAGGCGGAACGATCACTGCGGGATGCCTGCAGGTCGGTTCCTGCCGTCATTTTTTCATAAATGCGAGTGATTCTCAAATGCGTCAACGCATTGCGGCATCGGCCGGCATGTGCTTCATCCGCGTTTTTCGGCCTGCATGGCGCTTAAACTGGCCGGCTTCCCTGCCATCAACCGTCGACAGCTGCGGCCGATACCGTGGTCTGTTGTGCGCCGTTAGAGATCGACGTGGATACACCCCAACTGGACGAAGCCAGCCAACCGCTGGCTCAGGCCTGGCAGCAGTGTCTGCTGCTGGCCGGCCCCGCCGCCGCCGCGCTGCTGCATGCCGTGGCCGCCGATGCACCGCCGACGCTGGCGCAGCGCTTCTACGAAGTGCTGCTGCAGGACACGCGTGCGCGCCGCTTCCTGTCCCACGAACAGGTCAAGCAGCGCCTGCAACCGGCGATGCAGCGTTGGCTGGCCCAGCTGCTGACCACCGATGCGGATGGCATTGCCGCTACCGTCGCCGCACAACGCGTGATCGGCGATGTGCACGCACGGGTCGGTATTCCGGTGGACCTGGTGGCCCGCGGTGCGCGCGTACTCAAGCACGAGCTGTTCATCCGCCTGCGCGCCGATGCCGCTGACAACGACACCGCCTTCGCCGCCATCGATTGCCTCAGCGCGATCATGGACATCGCCATGGAAGGCATGACGCTGGCCTATACGCACGCCCGTGAGCGCTCTTCGCGCACCGATGCGGCGTACCGGCTGTTCTCGCTGGTGCAGAACGTCAGCACCGAGCGCGAGCGCCAGCGCGCCCTGCTGCTGGATTGGGAAAACAGCCTGCTGTACACCCTCGCCGGCCATGCGACCGGTGCCGACAACGCCAGTCTGGCGAGCTCGGAATTCGGCCTCTGGTTCACCCACAAGGGCATTCCCAGCTTCGGCGAAAGCAGCGAGACGCAGCAGGTGGGCCAGCTGATGGCACGCATCGACAGCCGCCTGCAGCGCGCCACCGATGAAGATCCGGCACGGCGGCTGACCGCCCTGCCGATGATCCGCGAAGACCTGGCCACCATCCGCAACCTGATGACCCTGCTGTTCGAACGCATCGGTGAACTGGATGCGGGCAGCGATGCGTTGACCAACCTGCTCAACCGGCGCTTCCTGCCGACCGTGCTGCGCCGTGAGATCGAGTTGTCCACGCGCAACCACACGCCGTTCTCGTTGTTGCTGCTGGACCTGGACCATTTCAAGGCGATCAACGATGGCCACGGTCATGACGCCGGCGACCGCGCGCTGCAGCACGTCGCAGCCCTGCTCGGCCAGCAGACCCGAGGCAGCGACTACCTGTTCCGCTACGGCGGCGAGGAGTTCGTGGTGGTGCTGGTGGCGGCAAGCGAGTCACAGGCGGAGGTGATCGCCGAAAGCCTGCGCCGACAGATCGCACAGTCGCCGATACCCCTGCCCAACGGACAGACGCTGGCGCTGACCGCGAGCATCGGCGTGGCCGGACACGATGGGCATCCCGATTACGAGCGGCTGATGGCGCGCGCCGACGCGGCGATGTATGCCGCCAAGCGACAGGGCCGCAACCGGGTGGTGGTGGCCGACGACGCACTGCCGGAAGCTCCGGGACGACGCGCGCTGCAACGTTGAGCCTGCAGCGCGCGTGACGTGGCGTCGGACGGTCTCGACGCTACGCAGCGTCCTTGCGCGGTATGCGCCACGTCGCCCACCACGTCAGTGCGAGCAGCGCGATGCCCGCGCCCAGCGCGCACACCGCCGGCCACCCATGGCGCGCCTGCGTCCAGGTGCCTGCCGCAGCCCCCACACCGCTGCCCACGGCATAGAACAGCATGTACAGCGCCACCAGGCGTCCATGCTGTTCGGCCGGTGCACGCAGCAGCAGGGCCTGGTTGGACACATGCAACGCCTGCCCGCCCAGATCCAGCACCACTACGCCCAGCAGCAACAGGGCCAGCGAGTACGGCAGGCCCAGCAACGGCACCCAGGCGACCAGCATCAGCAGCAGTGCCCCCAGGCTCACCCGGTGGGCAAGGCCACGATCCATCCAATGCCCGACCCGCGCTGCCAGTAGTGCGCCGATGATGCCGGCCAGGCCCAGCGCGCCGATGGCGGCGGTCGACCAGTTCAACGGCGGCGCCGACAACGGCAGTGGCACCGCGGCCCAGAACACGTTGAGACCGGCAAACAGGAACAATGCCAGCGGCCCCCGTTCGCGCAGCGCGCGATCCTGCCGCAGCATATCGGCCATCGAACGCAGCAGGTTGCGCCACGACGGCGGCATTGCGGGCACCGGCACGTGCGGCAGGCGCCGCCACAGCAGCAGTGCCAGCGCCGCTATCAGCAATGCCGACAGCAGGTACACCGCGCGCCATCCCGCTACGGCGGCTACCGCACCTGAGACCACGCGTGCCGACAGCAGGCCGATGAACACGCCGCCCTGGACCATGCCGACCACCCGCCCGCGTTGCCCCGGTGCAGCGAGGTTGGCGGCGTAGGCGATCAGTCCCTGGGTGAGCGCGGTACCCAGCAGACCCGCCAGCAGCATGCCCGACAGCAACCACGCGGTACTGCGGGCGGCGGCCAGCCATAGCAGCGCCACCACCAGCGCCAGCAGTTGCACCCGCAGCAGTCGACGGCGGTCGCCACGGTCGGCCAACGGCAGCAGCCCGAGCAGGGCCAGCACGCTGCCGGCCTGGGTGGCAGCCAGCACTGCACCGGCCACGGCGGCATCCAGGGCGAAATCGTGGGCCAGGCGCTCCAGCAGCGGCTGCGCGAAATAGACATTGGCCACGCTGGCACCGGCAGCAATGGCGAGTAGGCCCAGCACGGGGCGGGACAGCGAAGGCATCATCAGTGTGGTTGCATTTTGAAACCAGGTGCACGGTAGCGCCACTGGTTTTAAACTGCAACCACAATCGAGGGAGTCCGCCATGTACGCCAACAGCCCCTGCCCCGTGGCCCGCAGCGCCGATCTGCTCGGCGACCGCTGGGCATTGCTGGTCATCCGCGATGCCTTCGATGGCGTCAGTCGCTTTGGCGATTTCCAGCGCAGCCTGGGCGCGGCGCGCAACATCCTCAGCGACCGCCTGCGGCGCCTGGTCGAGGCGGGGCTGCTGGTGCAGCAGCCCGCCGCCGATGGCAGCGCCTACCACGACTATGTGCTGACCGCGGCCGGCCAGGACCTGTTTCCGCTGCTGGTGGCCCTGCGCCAATGGGGAGAACGGCATTGCTTCGCTGCTGGCGAAGCGCACTCGCAACTGATCGAATCCAGCAGCCGCCGGCCACTGCCCTACATGCAACCCCATGGCCGTGACGGCCAGCCCGTGCGCGCCGCCGATACCCGCGTGCGCAAGCTCAAGGGGGAAGGCGGCCGGGCCTGATCCGCCCGTTCGCGCACACCGGTGGCGTCCGTGGGCGGTTAGCATCGCTCGTCTCCTGCCGCTGGATGCCGCCGATGCCGAACCACGCCCGAACCCTGTCGATCCTGCTGCCACTGGTCCTGCTGCTGGCCGCACCACCGGCCTCTGCCCGCGACGTGGCAGCACCTGCAGAGCACGTGGACAGCGACGGCCCTTATCTGTTCCGTGAGGGCGCGCAGCTGAAAGCGCAGTGGATCTGCCAGGACCAGGTGGAAACCCACAGCGTGCAGGCCGGCACCGATGACACTGAGGTTGCCGCGCGCTGCGGCTACCCGCATGCGGTGCATGTGCTTCCGCCGAACGCGCCGTCGGCATCGGTACTGCCGGCCGTGCCGCGCATCGTCGCCGTGTCCGACATCCACGGCCAGTACGCGCTGCTGGTCCGCCTGCTGCGCGCCAACCGGGTGATCGACACGCAGGACCGCTGGGCACTGGGCACGGATACGCTGGTGATCGCCGGCGACGTGTTCGATCGCGGCCCGCAGGTGACCGAAGCGTTCTGGCTGCTGTATGGCCTGCAGCAGCAGGCGGCGGCCGCCGGTGGCGCGGTGCATTTCGTGCTCGGCAACCACGAGACCATGGTGCTGTACGACGACCTGCGTTACGTCAATCCGAAATACCTGCGCAGCGCGCAGCTGCTCGGTCGCAGCTATCCGCAGCTGTATGGTGCCGACTCGGTGATCGGCCAGTGGCTGCGCACGCGGCCGGTGCTGCTGCAGATCGGCGATACCCTGTTCCTGCATGGCGGCATCTCGCCCGAAGCGGTGCAGATGGCATTGGACCCGGCCCACACCAATGCCGCCTACCAGGCCTCGCTGGGCATTCCCAAGGCCGAGGTGAAGGCAGACCCCGCCACCGCACCGTTGTACGACGGCAAGACCAGCCCGATCTGGTACCGCGGCTACTTCGACGGGCGCCTGGACAGCCAGGGCGTACAGGCGGTGCTCGACCGTCTCCAGCTCAAGCGCATCGTGGTCGGCCACACCTCGATGCCACACGTCAGCAGCTTCCACGACGGCCGCGTGATTGCCATCGACAGCAGCATCAAGAATGGCGAGAACGGCGAACTGCTGTTCATCGAGGACGGCAAGCTCAGCCGCGGCCTGCTGGACGGATCGCGGGTGCCGCTGGCCAAGGGCCAGCCTGGCCTGCAGGACTGAACGAAGGGCCAGCGCCGGGTGCGCCTGGCCCCCTCACGCCTGCCACCTCCACCCCGTTTGCCGCTACCCTCGGCAGCCGAGAGGCCCGCCCTGTCCAGCGGGCGGCCCATCCGCCCCCAGGAGCCCCGCGCATGCGCGTACTCATCGCAGAAGACGACCCGGACATCGCCTCTGGCCTGTGCGCCTCGATGCGCCGGCAGGGCCACGTGGTCGACCACGTGGACAACGGCGCGCATGCCGATGCAGCCCTGAACTCCACCCAGTACGCGCTGCTGGTGCTGGACCTGGGCCTGCCCCAGCTGGACGGCCGCGATGTGCTGCAGCGGTTGCGCCAGCGCGGCGATGGCCTGGCCGTGCTGGTGGTCACCGCACGCGATGGCCTGGCCGAGCGCGTGCGCGTGCTCGACCTGGGAGCCGACGACTACCTGGTCAAGCCCTTCGCGCTGGACGAATTCGAAGCACGCGTGCGCGCACAGCTGCGCCGGGTCACCAGCAACGGCAACCCCGACCTGCGCATCGGCCGCCTGCGCCTGGACCTGACCGGTCACCGTGTGTGGATAGACGAGCAGACGCTGGAACTGACCGCGCGCGAATTCGGCCTGCTGTCCGCCCTGGCGGTGCGTGCCGAGCGCATCGTCTCGCGCGCGCAGCTGGTGGAGGCCTTGTGCGACTGGGGCCAGGACCTGACCGACAACGGCCTGGACATCGCCCTGCACCGTCTGCGCCGCAAGCTGCAGCCGGGTGGCATGGGCATCCGCACGGTGCGCGGGCTGGGCTACATGCTGGAAGACGCCAGCGCGTGATCAGCGGACCGCCCAGCCTGCGCCGGCGCCTGCTCGCCTTCCTGGCGTTGCCGATGCTGGGCCTGCTGACCTTCAACACGCTGCTGGCCTACTACGTGGCGCTGGACTACTCCAACCGCATCCACGACCGCAACCTGACCGATGACACCGTGTCGTTCGCACAGATGCTCAGCACGATGCCGGTCAGCAGCGACCTGTCTCCGCAGGCACGTTTTCTGATCGAGTACGACCCCGACGGTCATCGCTACTTCAACGTCGACAGCAGCCGCTTGGGCACCATCGCCGGCAACGCAGATTTCAGCGCCTATGCGCCCTCGCAGGACTGCAGCGGCACGCACCCGGCGCTGTACGAAGGTGAGTTGAACGGCCAGCAGGTGCGCATGTCGACGGTCTGCACCCAGGCGATGAACGATCCGCAGGACCAGCTGGCAGTGACCGTGGCCGAAAGCATGGCCGACCGTCGCCAGCGTGCGCGCGAAATCCTGATGATCGTCATTCCGCTGATGGCCATGCTGGCGCTGGGAATGGCCGCGCTGGTCTGGTTCGGCGTCACCCACGGCCTGCGTATCCTGACCCCGCTGACCTCGCGCCTGGCCCAGCGCCGCGGCGAGCTGGCACCGATTTCCGACGCGGACGTGCCCGAGGAAATCCAGCCCCTGATCAGCACCATCGATGGCCTGTTCGCGCGGCAGGCGGAAATGATCACGCTGCAGAACCGCTTCATTGCCGACGCCGCCCACCAGTTGCGCTCGCCGTTGGCGGGCATGGCACTGCACGTGGACCAGGCACTGGCGCACGGCGATCCAGAGACCGTGCGCGAAGCGCTGCAGAACATCCGCCGGCTCAACCAGCGCACCGCTCGCGTCAGCACCCAGCTGCTGGCGTTGAGCCGGGCACAGACCGTGCCGGAGACGGTGGAGGCGCTGGATGTGTCCGAGCTGGTGCCGCAATGGGTGGGCATGCGCGTGCCCGAAGCGATCCGCGATGGCATCGACCTGGGCTACCTGGGTCCGCAGCAGCCGGTGCGGATACTGGGCAACGGCGCACTGCTGCACGAGGCGCTGGACAATCTTATCGACAACGCCCTGCGCTACGCCGGCGCGGATGCGACCGTCACCGTCGGCGTGCAGGCCCTGGACGACAACGATGTCGAGCTGTACGTCGAAGACAATGGCCCGGGCGTGCCCGAGGACGTGATGTCGCGGCTGGGGGAGCGCTTCTTCCGTGCGCCCGGCACTGCAGCCAGCGGCACCGGCCTGGGCCTGGCCATCGCCCATGAGGCCGTCGAGCACCTGGGCGGACGCCTGGGCTACCTCAACCGTCCCGGCGGTGGCCTGAAGGTGTCCATCACCATACCGTTGCTGAAGGGCCCTTGATCCAGACGAACCGTTGAAAGGTTGCCGAAAATCGCGCTTGCGATGCTGACCTTCCCGACTGCCGCGCTGGAGCCGACTGGTGCCTGCATCCCATGAGTTCTTTCTTCCCGGTGGCCCGCAGGGTGTCCTGCTGATCCATGGCCTGACCGGCACGCCCGCCGAAATGCGCATGCTGGGCAAAGGGCTGAACAACGCGGGCTTCAGCGTGCATGGCGTGCAGCTGCCGGGTCACTGCGGCAGCGTCGAAGACCTGCTGCAGACCCGCTGGGAACAGTGGTACCAGGGCGTGGAAGACGCGGCGGCGGACCTGCGTGGCAAGGTCGACCAGCTGTTCGTCGGCGGCCTGTCGATGGGGGCGGTACTGGCGCTGGCGCTGGCCGCGCGGCGTCCGGACTGGGTCTCCGGCGTGGGGGTGTACGGCGCCACCTTCCGCTACGACGGCTGGAACATTCCGGCGGTCGCACGCTTCTCGTTCCTGCTGCCGTGGTTCAAGCGCCTGGGCATCGGCCGCGACCGCATGTTCATGGAAGAGCCGCCGTACGGCCTGCGCGACGAGCGCCTGCGTGCGCAGGTCAGCGCCGCCATGCTCTCTGGTGACAGTGCCGCTGCCGGCCTGCCAGGCAACCCGTGGCATGCCTTGGCCGAAATGCGTGCACTGAGCGCCTGGACGCGCCGTCACCTGCATCAGGTCACGGCACCATGCCTGGTGATGCATGCCCGCGAGGACGACGTGGCCAGCATGGGCAATGCCGAACTGGTGATCTCGCGCGTCAGCGGACCGACCGAACTGGTTGTACTGGAAGACAGCTACCACATGATCACCATCGATCGCGAACGGCGCGAGGTGATCCGCCGCAGCGCGCGCTTCTTCAGCGACATCGGCGAACGTGCGGGCGTGCTGCAGGCGGTCGCCTGAGATGGGATCGCTTGCGACGCTGCTGTGGCTGGTCAACGTGGTGCTCGATACCGGCGGCCAGTTGGCCTTCAAGGCTGCCGCCAGCGACCCGCAGGATGGCGAAGGCCTGCAGCGCTGGAAACACATGTTCGGCCGTCCCTGGCTGTGGCTGGGCATCGCCTGCTACGTGCTTGAATTCGTCGCCTGGATCGCCTTCCTGTCGCTGGTGCCGTTGTCGCAGGGCGTGCTGCTCGGCTCGATCAACATCGTCGCGCTGATGGTGGCCGGCCGCATCCTGTTCCGCGAGCGGCTGACGCCGTTGCGGGTGACCGGCATGCTGCTGGTCAGCGCCGGCGTTGCCGTGGTCGGAGCCGGAACATGAGGCGGCTGTACCTGGTCGGCTTCCCGCTGCTGATGGCCTTCGACACCCTGGCCCAGCTGTGCTTCAAGTATGCCGGCGACGCCGCGCTGCCGGTCGAGGCCAACAGCGCATGGCTGCTGCGCGTGCTGTCACAGCCTTGGGTATACGGCGCGATGCTCGGTTACGTCGGCGCGTTCTTCACTTGGATGAGCCTGCTGCGGCACGCGCCGATCGGCCCTGCGTTCGCGGCCTCGCACCTGGAAGTGATCAGCGTGCTGCTGCTGTCGGCGTGGCTGCTGCACGAACCGTTGACGCTGCATCACCTGATCGGTGCGGTGCTGATCGTGGCCGGCATCATCTGCCTGGGCCGCGCCGAGGCGGATGATCCGCATGCTGTTACCGAAGCAGCCCCGTGAGCCTGCTGTCGCGCGAGTTGCCTCCCACCGCTGGGCTGCCCCTGCAGGCCAGCGATTTCCTTCCCGGCGGCGGCGACCTGTGCACGATTCTGGCCGTGCAGCTGGGCACGCCGCCGCTGCAGCTGACCTGCTCGGGTACCCATGCCCTGCTGATCGCCCTGCGCACCCTGCGCAGGCGCGCGCCGCAGCGCGATACGGTGATCCTGCCGGCCTATACCTGTCCGCTGGTACCGATTGCCGTGCACAGCCTCGGCCTGCGCATACACCTGTGCGATACCCGCCGCGACCATTTCGATTTCGACCCGATCGCGCTGCACGCCGCAGCCGATGCACGCACGCTGGCGATCATTCCCACGCATCTGGGCGGGCGCATCGCTGATGTTGATCGCGCATGTGCCATTGCGCACCGCGTCGGTGCGTGGGTGATCGAGGACGCTGCACAGGCACTGGGTGCACGCGTGGCCGGCAACAGCGTCGGCCTGCGCGGCGACATCGGCTTCTTCAGCCTGGCCGCCGGCAAAGGCCTGAGCCTGCATGAGGGCGGCCTGCTGCTGACACGTGATGAAGAACTGCGTGCGGCATTGATCGAGCAGGCCGCAGGACACACGCCCTTCAACCCCCGCTGGGAGCTGACCCGCAGCCTGCAGCTGCTGGGCCTGGCGGCCTGCTACCGCCCTTCCCTGCTGTCGCTGGTGTATGGAAATCCGCTGCGGCGTGCCCTGCGCCGTGGCGATCTGGAAGCTGCGGTGGGTGATGTGTTTCCGTTGGCTATTCCGCAGCATCGCGTCAGCCGCTGGCGGCAGAACGTCGGGGCACACGCTGCACAGCGCCTGCCCGCCTTCCTGCAGGCCGCCCGCCTGCGCGCGCTGCAGTTGCGCGTGCAGCTGGAATCGCTGCCTGCCGTTGAAGTGGTGGACGGGATGCCTGGCACTCTTGGCACCTGGCCGATGCTGATGCTGCTGCTGCCCAGCGAACGTGCGCGTGACAAAGCGCTTTCATCGCTGTGGCAGCGCGGCCTGGGTGTCAGCCGCATGTTCATCCACGCCCTGCCGGACTATGCCTATCTGCGAGGCGTCGTCGCAGACGCGGACGTACCCAATGCCCGCGACTTCGCCGCCCGCTCCCTGACCGTGGGCAACAGCCCCTGGCTGACCCACGAAGACAGCTGCGAGATCGTGAAGGTACTGGCTGGCCAGTAGAGGCTGAAGGCGAGCAAAGCCTGCTTCGCGCTCACTGGCTGAACGCTTCCCGAGTGCCTCCGTTCGGGCTTTCAGGTGGAAAGGAACGAGAAAGACGGCCTGCCTACATTGGCCCCGTCGCCGGCATCGTGCCAAGGCCTCTCTTCATCGACGGAGCTGCCCATGCAATGGAGCATCCTGTGTGACTTCGATGGCACCATCAGCCTCGAGGACGTCATCGATTCACTGCTGGAAAACTTCGGCCAGCCCGGTTGGCAGCAGCTGGAAGACCAGTGGCGCTCGGGCGAGATCGGTTCGCGTGAATGCATGCAGGGCCAGGTCCGCCTGCTGAAGCTTGATCCGGCCACCCTCGATGCACACCTGGACCAGGTACGGATCGATCCGGGCTTCGCCGCTTTCGTCAAACGCGCGCAGGCGTTGGGCCTGCCACTGCGCATCGTCAGCGACGGCCTGGACTATGCAATCCATCGCATCCTCGCCAACCACGGCCTGCCGCCGCTGCCTGTGGTGGCCAACCACCTGCGCTGGTCTGACGGCCATTGGCAGCTTGAATCTCCGTACCAGGCCGAAGGCTGCCGCAGCGGCACCTGCAAGTGCACCTGCGCGGCGCAAGCGCGTGCTGACGAAGCTCCCCGCGTGCTGATGATCGGTGACGGCGCCTCGGATTTCTGCGTGTCCGAACACGCCGATTTCGTGTTCGCCAAGCGCCGCCTGATTGCCCATTGCACCGACGCCGGCATTCCCCACGCCGCCATCGACACCTTCCACGACGCTACTGCGCTGCTGCCGCGCCTGCTCGACGGCAGCCTGCTTCAGCCCTCGCTTCCGCGGCTGCTCGCCACCGCCTGATCGCTCCGCCCGTTGCTTCCTTTGAATGCCCTCTCCGGAACCGAACCGATGAATATTTTTGACAAGAACGCCGATGCCGCCATCACCGATGCACAGCTGCTGGCAGACGAAGCCCGCTACAGCTCCTTCGGCGACACCGTGCACTACGTTGATCCGCCGAAGATCTTCCAGCGCTGCGAAGGCAGCTACATGTTCGATGCCGCCGGAACCCCCTATCTCGATCTGCAGATGTGGTACTCGGCCTGCAACTTCGGTTACGCCAACCAGCGCCTGAACAATGCGCTGAAGGACCAGATCGACACCCTGCCGCAGGTCGCCAGCCAGTATCTGCACCCCACGCGCGTGCAGCTGGCCAAGACCATCGCGGTGGACATGCACGAGAAGTTCGGCCTCGATGGCCGCGTGCACTTCAACGTCGGTGGTGCGCAGGCGGTGGAGGATTCGCTGAAGATCGTCCGCAACGCGCGCAACGGCAAGAGCCTGATGTTCGCCTTCGAAGGCGGCTACCACGGCCGCACCCTCGGCGCCTCGTCGATCACCTCCAGCTACCGCTACCGCCGCCGCTACGGCCATTTCGGCGAACGCGCGATGTTCATCCCGTTCCCGTATCCGTTCCGTCGCCCGAAGGGCATGACCCCGGACGAGTACTCCGACCACTGCGTGCACCAGTTCGAGCGCCTGTTCGAAAGCGAGTACAACGGCGTGTGGGACCCCAAGGTCGGCCAGGCCGAGTACGCCGCGTTCTACGTCGAGCCGATCCAGGGCACCGGCGGCTACGTCATTCCGCCGCGCAACTTCTTCAAGGGCCTCAAGCGCGTGCTGGACAAGTACGGCATCCTGATGGTCGTCGACGAGATCCAGATGGGCTTCTGGCGCACCGGCAAGCTGTGGGCCATCGAACACTTCGATGTCACCCCGGACGTGCTGGTGTTCGGCAAGGCGCTGACCAATGGCCTCAACCCGTTGTCGGGCCTGTGGGCGCGCGAAGAGCTGATCAACCCGACCGTGTTCCCGCCGGGCTCCACCCACTCCACCTTCAACTCCAATCCGCTGGGCACGCGCCTGGGCCTGGAAGTGCTGAAGCTGGGCAAGGAGATGGACTACGAGCGCACCGTGCCGGAGAAGGGGGCCTACTTCCTCGACGGCCTGCGCGGCCTGCAGAAGCGCCATCCGGAAATCGGCGATGTCGATGGCCTCGGCCTGGCACTGCGTGCGGAAATCTGCGCCGCCGATGGCTTCACCCCGAACCGTGAACTGCTGGATCGCATGGTCGACATCGGCCTGGCCGGCGACCTGCTGCACGACGGCAAGCGCATGGGCCTCGTGCTCGATGTGGGTGGCTGGTACAAGAACGTGATCACCTTCGCGCCCTCGTTGAACATCAGCTACGAAGAGATCGACCTGGCGATCACCCTGCTGGACCAGCTGCTGACCAAGGCCAAGGGCTGAGCGGGAATGCGCTGCCGGTTCCCGTGCCCCGCATGGACATGATCCCGCGTGTATCCAGCACCGCGCTGGAACCGGCCGCGCTGCTGGAGGGCTTCCTGGCCCACCCTCCCCTGGGGTTCGATGCCAGCCGCCTGCCCAGCGGCCTGCCCAGTTTCCGTGCGCCATTGGATCTGACCACAACCCTGGACGATGCACTGCGCTCGCGCCTGCTGGGGCTGCCGCTGTCGCGCCTGTGGCGGCCGTGGCTGACCTGGCAGACGCGGTTCATCGGTGCCACCAGCACCGAGTACACACCGCTGCCGGCGCATGTGTCGGCGGCTGCACTGGCCGACGACGTGCTGCGCCATGGCGTCGGTGACAGCCGGCTGCTGGTGGTCAAGGATCTGGCGATCAATTCGCCCTTGCTGGACGATGCCGCCAACGCACACAGCCACGCCTTCCTGCAGGCGCTGGAAGCACGCGGTTTCATCCCGCTGGAAGGCATGCCGCTGGCATGGGTGGCGATCGATTTCGATTGCATCGACGCCTATCTGGCTCGCCTGTCCGCAGCGCGTCGCAAGAACATCCGGCGCAAGCTGCGCTCACGCAGCAACCTGCAGATCGACTGCATCGCCACCGGTGACCCTGCCCTTGCCGAACCGCGGCTGCAGGCCGAACTGCATGCGCTGTACCTGCAGGTGTATGCACAGAGCGCCGTGCATTTCGACCGGCTCGAGCTACCCTTCTTCCAGCACCTGCTGGCAGACACGCAGGGACAGGGGCGCTTGTTCCTTTACCGCCACAACGGCGAGCTGATCGGCTGGAACCTGTGCTACGTGCATGCCGGCAAGCTGGTGGACAAGTACATCGGCCTGTCCTATCCGCAGTCGCGCGACCACAACCTGTACTCGGTCAGCTGGATGCACAACCTGGAATACGCGTTGCAGCACGGCCTCAGCCACTACGTTGCCGGCTGGACCGATTCACGCATCAAGGCCGAACTGGGTGCCCGCTTCACCTCCTCCGTACACGCGGTGCATGCGCGTTCGCCGCTGCTGCGCGCCGTCCTGCGCAGGCTGGCCCCGCACCTGCAGGCTGAGCCGGATGGAGGAGGCTGACCGATGCAACTGCGTCCGCCGCTGATCCTCGACCTCGATGGTGGCGTACTGCCATTGCCACAGGCACGCACGCTTGCGCTGCAGCACTGGCATGACCCGCTGCGCTTTGCCTGCCGCAACGCCACGCTGTCACGCTTTGCCGGTGAAGTTCTTCGACCGCTGCCGGCACAGCTCGGCACGGTCATGCTCGGCAGCGGCGACTTCCACCATCTCAGCCTGCCGCTGCTGCAGCACCTGCACACGCGTGCCCCGTTCCAGCTGGTGGTGCTGGACAACCATCCGGACAACATGCGCTTTCCCTTCGGCATGCACTGCGGTTCCTGGGTCAATGCTGCCGCCGCATTGCCGCAGGTATCGCATGTGCATGTGCTGGGCATCACCTCCGCCGATATCGGCCTGGGCCATGCGTGGGAAAACCACTGGCGGCCGCTGCTGGGGCGGCGGCTGACCTACTGGTGCATGGATGTGGATGTGGGCTGGGCCAGCCGCGTGGGCATGGCAGCTGCCTTCCGCCGCTTCGACCATCCCGAGGCCCTGGTCGCCGCGTTCGCCGCCGAACAGGCGCAGGCCCCTCAACCGACCTACCTGTCGATCGACAAGGACGTGTTCGCTGAAGATGTTGCGCGCAGCAACTGGGACCAGGGCCGCTTCCAGCTTGAACACGCACTGATGGTGATCGAGGCCCTGCGCACCGGTGGACTGGTGGGCAGCGACATCACCGGCGAGGTGTCACTTGCCAACTACCAGAGCCGTTTCAAGCGTTGGTTGTCATCGCTGGATGGGCAACCCGACGTCAGCGCCGATGATCTTCCGGCATGGCAGCAGCAGCACCAGCAGGTGAACCGCGAACTGTTGGCGGCGATGGCCGCCGTTCCGATGGCCTGCTGAGCGGGGGTAGTGCCGGCCGTTGGCCGGCAACCTCATTGTTCCCGGGCTCACGAGGACGCCGGCCAGCGGCCGGCACTACACTGGACGTCTGCCCCCGGAGCCGCCGCCATGCCCCAGACCGTCATCCCGCAGCTGCGCATGCGCCATGCCGATACCAGCCTGCCCTTCTACGTGCAGGGCCTGGGCTTCATCGTCGACTGGGAGCACCGCTTCGAACCCGGCTTCCCGCTGTTCGCCCAGCTCACCCGCGAAGGCCAGACGATCTTCCTGACCGAACACACCGGCGACTGCGAGGTGGGCGGTGCGGTGTATTTCATCGTCACCGACGTCGATGGCCTGCACCGCGCGTTCAGCGCTGCGGGAGTACCCATCGAGCAGCCGCCACACGATACCGACTGGGGAAGCCGCGAGATGCTGATCGTCGACCCGGACGGCAACCGCCTGCGCTTCGCCACCGACGCTGGCTGAATGCCACGCGCTTGAACGGGAATATACGCTTCGTATACGCTT
Organism: Stenotrophomonas sp. MYb57; assembly: GCF_002966815.1. Lineage (NCBI taxonomy): Bacteria > Pseudomonadati > Pseudomonadota > Gammaproteobacteria > Lysobacterales > Lysobacteraceae > Stenotrophomonas > Stenotrophomonas sp. MYb57. Next base: position 1,485,415 of record NZ_CP023271.1, on the reverse strand, counting down.
CATATATTCCCAATCGAGAACGCCCATGGGCATCGTCAACATCGATGACACCCTGCACGACCAGCTGCGCCGTGCCTGCACCGTCTCCAACCGCTCGATCAACGCCCAGGCCACGTTCTGGATCCGGGTCGGCATGCTGTGCGAGATGAACCCGACCCTGAGCTTCCAGGACGTCGTCGCCAGTGAACTGCGCGCCGCCGGTGTGCAGCCGCAGCTGCTTGCCCCCGGGCGGGCCTGAGCCGATGGCCATGATCAAGCGCCCCGACGAGATCGACCGCCTGGCCGAGTCCGGACGACTGCTGGCGCAGGTCTTCGCCATGCTCGACGCCCTGCCCCTGCAGGGCCGCAGCACGCTGGAGATCAACGACATCGTCGAGCGGATGATCGTCGACGAGCTGCAGGCACGGCCCGCCAGCAAGGGGCAGTACGGGTTCCCGTACGTGCTCAATGCCTCGATCGACAACGTCATCTGCCACGGCATGCCGTCGGCCGATGACGTGCTGCGTAGTGGCCAGATCGTCAACCTCGACATCACGCTGGAGAAGAACGGCTACATTGCCGATTCCAGCACCACGTATGTTGTGGGTGATGCCGACTACGCCGCGCGCAAGCTGGTGCAGGTGACCTACCAGGCCATGTGGAAAGGCATCGCCGCCGTGCGGCCCGGCGCGCGCCTGGGCGATATCGGCCACGCCATTGCCCGCCACGCCCGCAGCCACGGCTACAGCGTGGTCAAGGAGTACTGCGGCCACGGTATCGGCCAGGAGATGCACGAGGAACCGCAGATCCTGCATTACGGCCATGCCGGCACCGGCATGGAGCTGCAGGAAGGCATGGTGTTCACCATCGAGCCGATGCTCAATCAGGGCAAGCCTGCCATCCGCCAGCAGCCCGACGAATGGCCGGTGTATACCCGTGACGGCAAGCTGTCGGCGCAGTTCGAGCACACCGTGGCCGTGACCGGCAGCGGCGTGCGCGTGCTGACCCTGCGCCCTGGTGAAACCCCGTTGTGCGTGGTGGATGCGGCCTAGAGCGGGCGCAGCAGCAACAGCAGCGCAAGGCACAGCATGAAGGCCGCCACGCCTGCATCCAGCAACCGCCATGCTGCCGCGTTGCGGAACACCGGCTGCAGCAACCGTGCGCCGAACCCCAGCCCGCAGAACCAGAGCACGCTGGCCACGCAGGCGCCCGCTGCGAACACCCAACGCAGGTCACCCGGATAGCGCGTGGACAGGCTGCCCAGCAGCACCATCGTATCCAGGTACACGTGCGGGTTGAGCAGGGTGAACGCCAGGCAGGCCAGCAGCACCTGCCGCCGGCTGCCACCACTGGCATCGGCCGCGGCCAGCGCGCTGCCACCGCGCCACGCGCGCAGCCCAGCCTGCAGTCCATAGCACAGCAGGAAGGCGGCCCCGCCGAAGCGCAGCACCTGCAACAGCAACGGCCACTGCAGCACCAGCGCCCCCATGCCGCCAACGCCGGCCAGGATCAGCGCGATGTCCGCGCCCATGCAGGCCAGTACCACCATGCCCACGTAGCGGCGCTGCAGCCCCTGGCGCAGCACGAAGGCGTTCTGCGCGCCGATGGCGATGATCAGGCCAGCACCTGCAAACAGACCGGCCAGGGCCGCAGCAATCCACATCCGACGCTCTCCACCTTAAAAAGAGGCGCAGGATGCGACCAACGGGCTCGTTAAGGCCAGCTGGTTTTTCTTTATCCTGTGCAGAAAAACTGAAGAGGCACCGCGTGGACCTGGTACATCCGCAGTTGAGCGCCTTCACCGCCGTGCTCGAAGAAGGCAGCTTCGAGGCCGCCGCACGCCGCCTGTCGATCAGCCCGTCGGCGTTGTCGCAACGGATCAAGGCGCTTGAGGACCGGCTGGGCCAAGTGCTGGTGGTGCGCCAGTCCCCGTGCCGGCCTACCGCTGCCGGCGAAGTGCTGCTGCGGCGGGTGCGGCCGATGCAGGCACTGCAGGCCGAAGCGCTTGCCGAACTGCTGCCGGAACGCGGCAGCGATGCCACCCGTACGCCGATTCCGCTGGCGGTCAACGACGATTCGCTGGACACCTGGTTCGTCGCCGCCATCGCCGAGCTGCACCAGCGCCACGGCTACCTGTTCGACCTGCGCATGGACGACCAGGACCACACCCTGGAACTGCTGCGCACTGGCAGCGTGCTTGGCGCGGTCACCGCCGAACGCAGGCCGCTGAAGGGTTGCAACGTGCATCCGCTGGGCGCGATGCGCTACCGCGCCATCGCCTCACCGGCATTTGCGCGCCGCCACTTCAGCGCGGGCATGCAGGCCGAAGCATTGGCCTCGGCGCCGATGATCGTATTCAACCGCAAGGATGAACTGCAATGGCGTTTCCTGCGCAGGCTCACCCGCGCGCGAATGCAACCGCCCGTACACTACCTGCCCTCCTCCACCGGCTTCGTCGATGCTGCCGCGCGTGGGCTGGGCTGGTGCCTGGCACCGGAGGCCCTGGTCACGCCAGCGGCAGAGGCCGGACAGATAGTGGTGCTGGAACCGCGTCGCTGGCTCGACGTACCCTTGTTCTGGCAGCATGCCGCCGTGCGTTCGAGCACGTTGCAACACATCACCCACGCGCTGCGTACCGCCGCGGGCAATACCCTACGTTGAAAAGAGCATGATCCAGACCACCGCAGACCCCGGCTTCACGCGCGGACCACTACCGTTTGCCCACTTCTTCACTACAGGAACGGCATGCGCCTGAGCTGCCCACGGACAAGGATGCATCGCGCGCTCGGCGCTGCCGGCCTGGCCTTGCTGGCCAGCCTGCCGCTGGCTGCAGCGGCACAGACCAGCGCGCCTCCTGCACTGGAATGGGAACAGGCGCGGCAGCGTCTGGAGCAGGTCTCCGACGCGCTGGCCGCTGCTGATGCCGGCGTGCGCAACAAGGAAGACCTGCACGAGGCCACCCGCCTGCTGCGCCTGCCGGAGATCACCGGCGAAGTGCGGCGGCTGCAGTTCCAGAAGACACTGACCCTGCCGCTGGGCTCGCTGGCGCCGGTGGCCGAAGCCTTTGGCATCGACTCACCGCTGTCGTTCACCGAGCGCGACTGGCGCACACGGCCGGTGGTCACTGCGGTGCTGCCGCTGTACACCGGCGGCCTGATCCCGGCCGCGCAGCGTGCTGCCGGCGCGGCCAGCGAACAGGCCAGCGCCGAGCGCGAAGCGCAGCGGCAGTCGCTGACCGTGCAACTGGCCCAGGCCTACTTCGGTCAGCGCTTGGCCGAACAGGCAGTGGTCGTGCGCCGCGACGTGCGCGATGGTTTGAACCGCCACCTGTCCGATGCGGAGAAGCTGGAACGCGAAGGCTTCGCCACGCGTGCGCAGCGCCTGCAGGCCACCGTCGCCCGCGACAAGGCCGAGCGCGAGTATCAGAAGACGCTCAATGATCTGGCCACGCTGAAGGCTGCGCTGGCCACGCTGTTGCGCAGTGGCGGCGATGTGCAGCCGCTGTCGCCGCTGTTCGTGCAGCGCGCGCCGCTGGAACCGGTCGCCAGCTTCGAGCGCACCGCGCAGGCACGGCAGCCGCAGATCGCCCGCCTGCGGGCGATCGTGGCGCAGGCCGAACAGGGCGTGCGCGTGCAGCAGGCCAAGCTGAAGCCAACGGTATTCCTGTTCGGCCAGTACGACTTCCGGCGCCGCGACGAAATGCTGACCGATCCGGACTGGGCGTTCGGCATCGGCCTGAAGTACACGTTCCTGTCGCCGAACTCACGGCCGGCACAGATCAGTGCGGCACGCGCGCAGCAGGAACAGGCCGAGGCCGGCCTGCGCGAGGCCGAGAACCAGGTCGCGCTGGGTGTGCGCAAGGCCTGGAACGAGCTGGAAACCGCACGCCAGCAGTTCGTGCTGCTGGACAGCAGCATCGCCCAGGCCGACGAGAACCTGCGCCTGCAGGAGCTGGCCTTCCGCGAAGGCCAGGCCACCTCGCTGGACGTGATCGACGCACGGCTCGGTCTTGGCGGTGCCCGCGTCGAACGTGCGCAGGCCGCCTACCAATACGATATCGCCTTGGCGCAGTTGCTTGAGGTGAGTGGACAGATGGACCGCTTCGAAGACCATCGGCGGCGTGCAGACGAGGTAATTGATCATGAGTGATGTGTTGCACGACGAAGCAACGACGCCCCCGGGCAAGCGCCGGCTGGGGCCGATTCTGCTGGTGGTGCTGCTGGTGGCGGTGGTGCTGGGCCTGTGGCTGGCCTGGCGCAGCCCCGCCGACCAGATCCAGGGCATGGCCGACGCCGACACCCTCAACGTGTCGGCCAAGATCACCGCGCGCGTGGCCGAACTGAAGGTCCGCGAGGGCGATCGCGTGCAGGCCGGGCAGGTGCTGTTCCTGCTCGACAGCCCCGAAGTAGCAGCCAAGGAACAGCAGGCACATGGCGCACTGGCTGCGGCGCAGGCGGTGGCCGACAAGGCTGCCGAAGGCGCACGCAGCGAAGACATCCGCGCAGCCGAAGCCAACTGGAAGCGCGCCGAGGCCGGTGCGACCCTTGCCGATGCCACCTACCGGCGCGTGCAGAACCTGTTCAACGAAGGGGTGATGACCCGGCAGAAGCGCGATGAAGCGGCGGCCCAGGCCACCAGCTCGCGCGAACTGGCCCGCGCCGCACGCGCCCAGTACGACATGGCGTTGATCGGCGCGCGCGAACAGGACAAGCGTGCCGCGCAGGGCCAGGTGCAGCAGGCCCAGGGCGCGGTGGCGGAGGTCAACGCCGCGCGCGTTGAAGTGGAAGGCCGCGCGCCGGTGGCCGGCGAGATCAACAAGCGCATGGCCGACCCGGGCGAACTGGTACCAGCCGGCTACCCGGTGTTCACCCTGGTCGACATCGACCGCATGTGGGTGTCGATGAACCTGCGCGAATCGCAGATGCAGGGCCTGAAGGTCGGCAGCAAGCTGCAGGGCAGCGTGCCGGCACTCGGCAAGGACGGTGAGTTCGAGGTCTACTTCATCAATCCCGCAGGCGACTACGCCACCTGGCGCACGACCCGCCAGTCATCGGGCTATGACGTGCGCAGCTTCGAAGTGCGGGTGCGCCCGGTACGCCGCATCGAGGGCTTCCGCCCCGGCATGAGCGTGCTGTTCGCATGGCCGCAGCACTGAACACCAGCCGCAGCAGCTTCGGCAGCTCATGGCAGCGCGAACTGCGCCGGTTGCGCAGCAGCCGTGCGGACCTGGCGCTGGTCACCGTGCTGCCACTGTTGATGCTGGTGGTGATGGCCTGGATGTTCTCCGCATCGGTGATGCGCGATGTGCCGATTGCCGTGGTCGACCTTGACCACAGCAGCGACAGCCGCCTGCTGCTGCGCATGCTCGACGCCAGCCCCGGCGTGCGCATCGCAAGCCAACCGGTCGATATGGATGAGGCGCGCGCGCAGCTGCGTCGGCTGGAGGTGTTCGCGGTGGTGCTGGTGCCGCGCGATGTGACCCGCCAGGCGCTTCGCGGCCGGCAGGGCACGGTGTTTTCCTATTACAACGCCACCTACATGACCACCGGCCAGTCCGCCGCGCGGGATATCGGCGACGCGGTCTCTGCGTGGAACGCGCGGTTGCTGCGCGAACGCATCGGCCTGCAGGTCGGGCCGGGCAAGCTGCGTGCCGCCCCCATCGCGGTGCAGTCGGACATCCTGTTCAATCCGGCGCGCAGCTACGAGCTGTTCCTGCTGCCACTGATCTTCCCGGCGGTACTGTCGCTGGTACTGGCGCTGGCCGTGGCCGGCAGCCTCGGCCGTGAGATCCGCGACGGTACCCTGCCCGCCTGGCTGGGCCATGCACCATGGTCGGCCATTGCCGGCAAGGTGCTGCCCTACGTGCTGCTGTTCTCGTTGTACGGCGCGCTGGGCGCGGCCTACCTGGCCTGGCTGCGTGGCGACGGCATCGCTGGCAGCGTGCTTCTGCTGCTGCTCGCACAGCCGCTGTTCTACCTGGCCACCGCGGCCTATGCCCTGTTCTTCGTTGGCGTTACCCGCGACATGGGCACCGCCCTGTCCGCGGTGGGCTTGAGCATCGGCACCGCGCTGGCGTTCTCCAGCGCCACGTTCCCGGTGATCGACGCACCGTTGTTCACCCGCGTCTGGCACCTGCTGCTGCCGCTCAGCGCCTACATCAAGCTGCAGACCCAGCAGCAGTTCATCGGCTCGCCGTTGGCGGTATCGCTATGGCCGCTGGCCACGCTGCTGCTGATGATCGCGGTTGCTGGCGGCATCGGCGGCTGGCGCCTGCTGGCGTTCGCGCGCACGCCGCAGGCCGCGCAACCGGCCGGGGCAGGCGCATGAGCCGGATCTGGCACAGCCTGCGACAGACCCTGTTGGCCGTGCTCTGCGATCGCTACGCGATCGTGGTGATGGTCGGCGCGGTGATTCTGTACTCGTTCTTCTACCCCGCCGCCTATCGCCATCAGGTGGCCGGCAACCTGCCCGTGCTGGTGGTCGATGAAGACCACAGCGCGACCAGCCGCGAGCTGCTGCGCAAGCTCGATTCGCTGCGCGTGGCCCATGTGGTCGGGCAACCGGCCGACCTGCAGGAAGCGCGCGCACAGCTGGAGGCCGGCCATGCCGAAGGTATCGTGCTGATCCCGGCCAACCTGGAACGCGACATCCTGCGCGGGCATCCGGCCAAACTGGTGCTGCTCGGCAACGGCGCCTATCTTGGCCGAGCCAGCTGGGTACTGGGCAGCGTGGCCGATGCGCTGGGAGCGTTCGGCCGTGAAGCGGCTGTCACCCAGGCCGCGTTCATGGGCGCGCCACAGGCACCACCGGTCACCCTCGTGCAACGACCCTTGTTCAACACGCAGGAAGGCTATGGCAGCGCGATCGTCCCCGGCGTGGCCGAACTGATCGTGCACCAGACGCTGCTGATGGGCATCGGCGTGCTGCTCGGTGGCCGCCGGCTGGTGCTGGGCCGGCGCCTGCAGTTCGACCTGCCTACCCTGACCGGCATGGCCCTCGGTTTCGGCCTGATCGGGCTGTTCGGGCTGTTCTGGTACGCCGGCTTCACCGCCTGGGTGCAGGACTATCCGCGTGGCGGCAACCCGCTCGGCCAGCTGCTCGGCGGCACCCTGTTCATCGCTGTCACGGTGGCGTTCGGCCTGTTCGTCGGCAGCTTCTTCCGCACGCGCGAACGCGCCTTCCAGTACATCATCGCTACCTCGATCCCGCTGTTCTTCCTGGCCAGCCTGTCGTGGCCGGCGGTGATGACCCCGCGCCCGCTGGTGTGGCTGGCGCAACTGCTGCCGACCACCTCCGGCATCAACCTGATGGTGCGCCTTAACCAGATGGACGCCAGCCTGGCCGAGGTCAGCCACGAACTGATCACCCTGGCCGTGCTGCTGGCGCTGTACGGCGGCCTCGCCCTCTGGCGTCTGCACAGCCCAAACGGGACGAAGGGGATTAAGTCGTAGCTGGCACGGAGAGGGAGAAATCGACTTAATGCCCTCCGTCCCCTTTTACGGGTCTGGCGCGTACCAGAACGGGATGCTGTATTCGCGACGACGGCTGGGGCCGCGTTCGCCGCCGTCCACGTTCCAGACCAGTCGCAGGTCATGCCGGCCCGGCTTCAGGTCCGCCATCGGGAGATAGCCCACCAGCCCGCGCATGTCCAGGTCGCGGCGTTCCATCGGCACGAAATCGTGCAGGTCGACCTTGCCGCCGTCGAGCTGCACCGTCCACAGCGTGGCCATGCAGTTCACCGCTGCTGTCGCGGCCAGTGCGCCCTGCGCTTCGTTGCGTGCACCACCGGCGCAGCGCTGTCGCGCCACCGGGTTGTCACGCTGCGGGCGATGGGGAATGAACAGGCGCAACCGCGATGCACTGATGGTATCGGCCGGAATCATCGGATAAGGCAGCAACTGGTCGTGCGCCGAGCGCAGCGATTCGTAGTGCGCGCCCAGCATGCCGTGGTTCACTGCCTCCTCGGTCAGCACGCTGTAGCGGTTGAACAGCGAGAACGTCATCGAGCCATAGACCTGCAGGGCGGCGAGCACCATCGCCAGCATCACCGCCGAAATATAGATCACCGTGAACGAGCGGCCGCGCAGGTTGCTCTGCAGGGTCCACTGCATGGTCTGCAGCAGGCGCAGCATGGGTACCCGCTGCAGGCCAGCCAGCACCGACTGCAGTCGCTTCTCCTGCCGTGCCGTGTCCAGGCCCCGCGCGCGACGCCGCGCGATCGACTTTTCCAGCAGCATCGGCACCATCGCCAGACCGAGCAGACAGAGCATCAACACCGCAACGATTCCCAGCGTGATGCGATCGACATCGCCGAAGGCGGCGCCGATGGCCATCGCCACGCCAAGCGAGACAATGGCTACCACCAGCGTGCCAGCCAGGGTCTGCACGCACAACAGCGTGGTCGAGAACAGCATGGTGGCAAGCCGGTCCGCGCGTTCAATGGTGCCGTCGAGGCCGCCGTCGCGCTGCTGCAGGAACGCGCGTGAGAACGGCCCCAGCATCGTCAACCGATCCCAGTCGATACCGTTGGGGAAGTGCGATTTCAGGCCGATCAGGCCGATCCAGTAGCCGCGCACGGCCAAGTGGATGATCAAGGCCACCGCCAGCACGTAGCACATGCCGACGCCGATGCTGAAGGCGAACCACAGCGCCTGGAAATAGACACCTTCGGTATGCAGGCTGCTGCGCGCCCACGCATCGAACAGGTAGCCCGGCACGGCGAGCAGTGCGAAGGCGAGCAGGCCGGAAATGAACAGCTCCAGCTCGTCGGTGCGGTCACGCACGCGGGAGTAGCTGGCTGTCGTGCGAGGCATTGCATCAGCAACATCGGACGGTTCCCGACGGTCTACAGCGCTCGACTTGTTCACTGGCGATTCATCCCTGGAGGTCGGCGCAGTATAGGCATGCGCCCTGCCCCACGGAACGGGTCCGGAAACGAAGAACGCCGGCACAGGGCCGGCGTTCGCGGTACAGCAGTGTGGAAGGGGTTATCGCATGGAGGGATCAGCGATAGACGCGCTCACAACGGCGCTCGACCACACGGTCACCGGTCTTCTGCTGATGGTTGCCCTGGATCTGCCGCCCAGCTGCACCGCCTGCCACGGCACCGGCGACAGTCGCCAGCTTCTTGCCATTGCCGCCGCCTACCTGGTTGCCCAGCAGGCCACCGACCACGGCGCCCGTAGCGGTACCGGTGATGCGGTTGGGATCGCGGGTATTGCGCTGCACTTCCACGTTCTTGCAGACCACGCGGCTGCCATCGTTGAACTTGCGCCCTTCATCACGCGGGCCGTAATTCTGTGCGCCAGCAACGGACGAGGCCGCCAGCAGGGTGCCCAGCACCATCAATCGGGTCGAGGTCTTCATGGCCATCTCCTGTGCTCCGGTATGGCGCAAGTGTCTGCCTGCACGTGGCAACTGAAGGTGAAATCCACGTCTCCAGGCGCTCAACGGCCATCATCGGTTCAGGAAACAAAAATGCGCCCATCGCGACCAGCATCGCGATGGGCGCCGTCTCCCACCCGGCTTAGAACTCTTCCCACCCACCCGTGTTGGCAGCGAGCGACGGGGCATTCCGCAGCGGCACCCCGGTCACGCGACGCACCGGCGGCACGCTTGCAGCGACCGCTGCCAACATCGGACGGACCGCTGCCGCCGCCACCGAAGCGCCGGTGCGGAACACCGACACCGCTTCGGCCAGCAGGTTTGCCTGTTCTTCCATCGACCGCGCAGCAGCGCTGGCCTCTTCCACCAGCGCGGCGTTCTGCTGGGTGGTCTCGTCCATCTGCATCACGGTCTGGTTGACCTGCTCGATGCCCGAGCTCTGCTCCTGCGAGGCTGCAGAGATCTCCGCCATGATGTCGGTCACCCGCTGCACCGAGGCGACAATCTCGCCCATCGTCGTGCCGGCCTGACGCACCAGCGCCGAGCCGTCGGACACCTTGCCCACCGACTCCTCGATCAGGCCCTTGATCTCCTTGGCCGCACCCGCCGAGCGCTGTGCCAATGTGCGCACCTCGCTGGCCACCACCGCAAAGCCCCTGCCCTGCTCACCCGCACGTGCCGCTTCCACGGCGGCGTTGAGCGCCAGGATGTTGGTCTGGAAAGCGATGCCATCGATCACGCTGATGATCTCGGCGATCTTCTTCGACGACGCTTCGATGGCGCTCATGGTGGTCACCACCTGGCCGACCACCTCGCCGCCCTGTGAGGCCACCCCATGTGCACCGATCGCCAGCTGGTTGGCCTGGCGCGCATGTTCGGCGTTCTGCTTCACCGTGGAGGTCAGCTCCTCCATCGACGCTGCCGTTTCTTCCAGGTTGGCCGCCTGCTGCTCGGTACGCCGCGACAGATCGGTATTGCCCGAGGCGATTTCCCCCGCTGCCAGGTTGATGCTGGATGCACTGGCCTGGATGCGGCCGACGATCTGGGTCAGCTGCTCGACGGTCGCGTTGCAGTCGTCGCGCATGCGGGCGAACACGCCGTGGAAGTCGCCCTGCATGCGTACGGTCAGATCGCCGCGCGAGATCGCCTGTAGCAGGCTCGACACCTGCACCAGGTTCTCGTCCGTGGTCTGCATCAACCGGTTCAGCCCGGTCACCATGTCGCCGAAATCATGCTCGAAGCGTGTTTCGTCGCCACGCAGGCTGAAGTCGCCCGCGGCCGCGGCCGTGGCCAGCCTGCGGATCTCGCCGTTGATGGCCGACAGACTCGATTTGGTCTCGTCCATGGCCTGGGTGATCGCCGCCTTCTCGCCCGGCAGGCGATCCATGTCCACCGACAGGTCGCCGCGTGCGTAGTGCTTCATCACCTCGATCAAGCGGTTCTGCACCTGCACGTGCGAGCCCACCAGCGCGTTGGTGTCATGCACCATGCGCCCGTAGTCGCCGGGGAAGGCGCTCTCGTCCATGCGATAACCCAGGCTGCCATCATCGTGCTGCCGCGCCATCTCGCCCTGCGCGGCCATCACCGCCTGCAGCTGCCCCTGCATGCGTTGCATGGACTTCAGCAACTGGGTCACCTCGTCATTGCCCGAAGCATCGATGACGTTGTCCAGGCGGCCGTTGGCGATGCCATCGGCCAGCTTCACCGCGCCCGCCAAGGGGCGGGTCAGGCTGCGGGTGATCGCCCACGCGGCCAGTGCGCCGAGAATCAGGCTGAGCACACCAAAAGCGATGGACAGGGTTCCCGTCCACGCTTCCGTGGCGCGGTATTCCTCACGGCTGCGTTCGGTCAGGGTTTCCTGGTGCCGCAGCAGGCTGGAAATCGCTCCATTCCAGGCCGTGGCCAGACCGTGCTCGGCCAGCAGCTCGGTGGCTGCACCGTCGTAGTCGCCGGCCTTCATCCGCTCGTGCAATTGTTGAGTGGAGATGTCGGTGGCCTTGCGTGCCGCCGCGATCTGCGCCACCAGCGTATCTCCGGTGGCATCGCGGGGAATCTTGACGTACTTGTCCCAGATACCGTCGTAGGTGCGGCTCAGTTCCTGCGCCCGCTGGTAATCCTTGTCGAACTCCTCGCCGCGCTTGATCACCATCAGGCGACGATGCATCAGCACCGCATTGTTGGTATCGAGCATGTCGTTCAACAACCGCATCTTGACCATGTTCACGCCCACCACTTTCTCGAACTGGGCGGACTTCAGATGGTTTCCGTACAACACCAGGCCGACAATGGCCAGGATGAACAGCAATAGCAGACCGAAGCCGGCGGAAAGCCGGGATCCCACACGGAGGTTGCGTAAGGCGAGCATCTCAATTCCCTTGATCGTGGCCCTATATCGGTGGCGGCACGACCCGGGGAAACTTTAAGCACATTTATTGAAACAACGCCGCATTAACATAAATGCGTTCAAGCAGAATCTCACCGTGAGGAACTCAGGCCCGTGGCGGGGAATCAGCCACGCAAGCCGATGACGGTACGCCGGGTGAAGAACCGCATCTTCCCCTCGATCGTAAAGTCCGTGCGCCTGATTTTGCCCAACATCATCTCACACTGTGCTTCGTCCAGCGTGCAAGGCTCCAGAACATTGGCATCCAGCACGGTACCCGGTGGCGTCAGACGTAGCTCGACAATGCAGACATTGTTGTCCGTTGGGACACCCGCCGGCCACGCCGTCATCGCGATCGCACCCAGCTCCTCCTGGTACACCTCCCTCTCCGCATATTCGAGATCCGGGTCCGGCCGGTTCGCCGGCAGGTGCAGTGAAGACTGCCTGGGCGCTGCCTTCGGCATCGAACGAACTGCCAGATTGATCAGGGTGTTCTGTGAGGCCGTTACCGCCAAGGCGATCACCAGAGCGGTGTAGCTGACACCACCGGCCTTCTGCAGTTCGGCACGCCGCCGATGCGCGCCTCCATGCCCGGCAAGCACCTTGCGGGCAATCCTCCGGCAATGAGACAGGTACAGGGAATTCGCCAGAATTCCGGCAAGCACGCGGCAGACCACGAAGACGACTACCGCGAACCATGGCAGACCCATCTGAGTGAACGTGGTCATCGCCAAAGGCGGAACGATGAACCAGATCGTGCCCCATACAGGCATGCGTCGGAAGAAGAACCACAATGATGAAAACAGGAACGCCGGCCAATGCCACCGTCTCGGCGCCCTGCCGGCTGCGTCGTCCAGCCTCCAGAAATGGCAATAGGTGGAGAACCGGTCCCCAACCACAATCGCCAGCGCACTCTTTTCACTTGACTCGTCAGCGGCCGAGTCTGCGTCTCGCTCCGCGCCACCCTCTGCACTACCGAAAGTGGGCTCGATCTTCATTCGCACTGATTCTTCATCCAAAAACAAGACACCATTGATAATCGTTCGAAAGGCTGAGGAAGGTCAGCGACCTTCCGGCACTTCGGTTTTCGGCGCGTAGACGACACTGAGGTAGTACTGCTGACCGCGGGCCTCGGAGACAATCGTCTCAGTGAGGGTTATCGTCGTATCACCACGCACCCATTCGGTCAGCAGCACCGCAGGTTTATCGCGCGGACGCGCAGACGTCTCGCTTACCCTTTCAGGCCGGCCATACCGTTCTGCCAGCACCTTCTTCACCCGGTTGCACCTGAATTCCGCACCTTTACCTGCCTTGATCTGCTCGTTGGTTACCGTCGCGGCGCGATCGAGATAGACAGCGCTCAGCGGCCCCTCGATTCCGCGAAGACCGAAGAACGCCACGAAGGAGATGCCGTCGATGGTGTAATCCTCGATGTAAGAGCCGCAGGCTCTGGCGTATCGTTTCAATTCCGGCTCTTCTTGCTGTTCCTCAGGGCAGGCTCGCGTACCCAATCGCTCGCCCAGTGCTTCTTTCAGCTGGGCCTGGGTTGCGCCCCAGGCGACGCCCTCGGAGCCGGATTCGGCAGCCAGCGCGGGATGTGAAGTGAGTGCCAGACTCGCTGTGGCGATAGTTGCCCCCAGGGTGAAGCTGCTGCGGAAGGCGCGGCGAGCAATGCCGCGATGGTTTAGCGCGTTACTGGACACTTGAATAATCCATTAGCAAACAATTCACACATGCTCTTTGAGAAGCATCATTGAACGCACCTGATCAGCAGATTCAGGATTCTCTTTCACATACCTGGAGCATGCCATAGACAAATAGATGGAGAAATCTTCATCACTGACAATCACCACGTTGGGGTCGCACAGAATTCCATATGCAAATTGCACGCCACAGTAGTGATCGTCCGCGTCAAATCCGTTCAAATCAGGAAAACTGCAGTCAACATCGTCGGTCCCAAAGCCCCAACGTTTCGTCAGACACTCCAGCATCTGCACAAACAGACCAGCCCCATAGATCCAATCAAAATATGCAAATACGACCCAATCAGGATCATCCCGATCCGCCCACGACCCGAATAATTGATCACTCACCGCAACTCACCAAGAATGGAAACCCTTAACTCCAGAAGATTCATCAAGATGCCCCATCCAACATAACAATTGCACGAGTCAGGTCCAAATATCCCCTTCAGGCGAGGTCCAAACCAATCTGAAAGGAGCATCTGAAAGAAGCCAGAATCCATACAGCATAGCCTTTGATGATCCCGGCCTCCCTACTGATACCAAGCACAACGCGACGCTTTCCAAAGAAGGTCAAGCGGGCGTCCACCACCTCAACTTCCATGTAGAAATCAATCTTTCCAGCCAATTGCGCCTAATCCTCTCGTCCAAGGCCGTCATAGCCCTTCGATGCACGCGTTTGAGCGCGGGCGAAAAATCCCGGAGCACTGACTATTGATAGAAATCACCACATCTTCAGCGGCAATCATTTGCCGGTCCAGCACCTTGCTTGCATCTGGCAAAGCTTCCGGCGCGCAATGCACGGTTTCAGCTTCACACCCCTTGCGTCAACAGGGCCACAGCGTTTGCCGGCTAAGAATCCATCCTATCGCCCCATTTCCCGGTGCTGCCGCTGGTGCAGCCATCGGCGTTGCACGAAGGCCAGCTGCACACGCCCACCCCACTGGCAGTTCCTGGACATGCTCTCGGCGACGTCCTGCAGAAACTAAAATGTTCCCTTGGAGCACACCCAATCCTAGCCCAACCTATCGCTGCGGGTCCCAAGATGACCTGAAGCCAGCAAACCCGCCGAAGAGATCCCCTTGAGTATAAAACTCTCGAAACAAACTTAACGCAACATCGACATCACGACTCACCTTTCGAGCGTCCCACAGATCGTCATCAAACTTTACAAGCCCCCTTTGCCCCCCCATTTCCTGATTCCCACCATTCCAGAATTTCGAACTTCCTATCCTCTGAAGAGGTGAATACAAACAGCCGGTAGCAACCAGGATTTGCGTCCATGCTTATCTTCCGAATGTAGCCACCAGGAGGCACCAAGAGGCGCAATCTCACACAACCACCTCTGGCAAACACGGACTTGACTCCGGACTCTACCCTGCTCCAGACAGGCCCCTCGGTCAACTCCGCATGAGGCCTGTTGCGACCAACAAGAACCTCGACTTCGAAGGCACTGCCATGTACAAGGCCGACTTCCATATCACTCTCCATACCCGCCTTCGCCCTCGCTGCTGAGTTCAGAAATCATTATCAAGCATTGAGACATCCCCTCCGGCGATTTCAAACCGACGAACAGCCTCTTCACCCTCCGCGTCATACTCAAACTCAAATGGAACGGGCGGGCGTTCTTTCCTTCGCAAATTAACGCTTCGGAAAGAATAATAGAGATCCAGAACGGATAGAATCTGAGCCTTGGTCAAAAGCGCTGAGTTGCCCCTGCTCCACCGAGAGATGACCAAGAATAGGTCTCCGAAGCGTAGTACGGCATGCCCTTCTCCATAGTGAACGCAACCACCCTCTTCGGCATTGGGGGCTGTGGATTCGAATACCTTCCGCACGCGTTGTTCACTACCCACCCCAAGAAACCCAAAATCTCCATCCAACCAAGCTGCGATCTCTCCGACACCGCACCCTTGCCCATATGTAACCGGCTCTGCATCGCCAATCTTTTCATCATTTGAGATGACATATTCCTCACCATCCCAGTACGGAAACAAAATTGCGCTCATCGCCATACTATTTAACCCCGTAAACTGGATATGCAGTGGCTGCGCCGCCACCACGCTCTGGTAGCTGCCCTCGGCATTGCCGGCACTGACGTAACCGTCGGCATTCCAGGCATTGCCGAAGGCCACCTGCACGCTGCCGCCCACTTGGCTGTTCTTGGACATGCTCTCGGCTATGTCCTGCAGCGATTCGATGGTCAGCGTGTCGCCCGTCTTGACGTTGATGCGGTCAGCCGCCGCGGCCGCGCCACGCAGGGTGTGTCACCCTCCGCCTTCAACAGCTTAGAGGAGCCACTCCGAGTCAGCCTCATTTTTCCCGGCGGCTCCCAATCCTCAATCCAGGCGCGCAGAAGGGGCCAGCCCGCCGCTCAAGAATGAAGCCCATAGGCGTCCATTTCTTTCAAGCTGATAAACTTCAAACTCTCTCCACTCAGCGACGATCCATCCAAGAATTCGCCATATCCGCAAGTGTCACATTGGAATGCAGGCAAAGACCTGGACACTCCAATGTACGCTCGCATATATGTCTCGCCACAGCGGCAGCAGACCCGATCAAACTCAACTGCAATCAACTCCTCCATCAAGTCGCGAACAAATTGAGCAATCACTTCATCACTCGCATTTGCCAGACGGGACGCTCGCGAAGATATACGATCAACATCCGCCTCACTGATGTCTGCAAGAGGATATTCGCTTGCACGCCCCGTCATATCCGCGATCGAATTAAACCCATAACTCAGGAACGGCTCTCTGCGGACCTCGTTTCCGCACTTTGCCATCCATTGCAGCAGCGCCTCAATAACACCCCTGCCACCGTCATCAGGAGCTACCGCAGCAAGCAGCAGCACCAAACTACTCCGCAAATCATCTGGCAATCGGGCCATCACCACCTGCCTCTCACAGGATATCCCGCATTCAGATCTCCAGCCTTGTAACTAAATAATTTTGCTGCACTTCTTTAGTGCGACTGGCAATAAACCCAATATCCGCCTCAGCACCCACCTCATTGCGCAGAACTACATCAACTCAACCCAGATAGCCACCTCGCCAAAATCACCGCTACAAATTAGATATCGTAACCGGCAATTCTCATATGCTCAATGACAGCACGATCAAATTCCTCGTCGCCAATCCCTCTAACTGACCTGACACTCCTCCAATTCCAAACTAACGGGAGAATCTTGCCATCCAACAAATCATACTCAACCAATAATAAATTGGCCAAATCATACTTATCCAGATCAGGGCGACGAACAAGGACGGCGTTTAGTACGCGACTCGGCGCATCACCAGAGAGGATGCCAGTAAATAGTTTATTTTCCAAATGCGACATAAGCAACCGATCCTACCTCTTCAATTTTTTCAACATTTTTATAACCATACTTCTGCGCAATTCGGCCTGTCCACGCATTCATAGTCGCACCCTCCTTCGACATGCCATTTGCAACATTCCTCAAATATTCATCAGCATTAACACTATCAGTACCGCCCACCCATGCGCCTCGGACCTTGTTTACCTCCACCCCCTCTTTAGCCAGACGACGCATGGCGCTAGCAAACATATCAGTCCCTGAAGCTTGATACAAAGGATGATCGACCGCAGAACGGATGTCGAAACCGAGTACACCCGAGCGATCCACATTAACGATCAGGCCCGCAACACCATCAGGGTCACCATACCTGAGCGTAGTTCCCCTACCGGATTTATTGACCAAGAACTCGTTAGTAACATCAATTCTAGGAACCGGAACTTGCCTGCCAGGGGGTTCAACAGCGTGAGATTCAGTCGGTGCAGGAGTACTGGGACGCGGTCCAGCCTTCGGGATCGAGACTGCCGACGCAGCGCCAACTTGAGATAAGGCATACAGCAGCTCTGCCACATCTGGCGAAATTCCAGCCGCTTGGAATGCCTGACCGCCCCAAGTCGCGGTGGGCTTGCCGGTAAACAACGTATTGGTCCCGGCTACCGCATTGTCATAGCCGCTTGCAATCAGAAAACCGGCGCCCACACAACCAATTATCGAGGCGCACGATGGTGATACCGCAATGCCACCAGCCGCTTGCGCCGCTCCGCCAACCGCCTGCAGGCCACCGAACGCACGTACTCCAGCCTGATTTCTCGAGCCCCAGTCGAACAAGTAATCCGTAAAGGCATAGTCGAACAATTGTTCCTGGGTTGCTACTCCATTGCCCGCCGTATACAGACAGCCTGGCTGTACCTGCACCTTCAGCCACTGGCGATCGTCCAGCGCCTCCGGGGTCGAACCCAACGCTTCGATGGCTGCCCACTCGGCCCTCTCAACACTGCCTTCCGCGAACCCAGCTGAACATTTGACGAGAGCACACGCTGCTGCTGTGAGCTCAGCTTCACGAACGACGTCGCCGTTGCTCAACTCCTTGATGCGGGCCAGCTCTATTACGTTTAGAAGTCGATTATTTTCCACGGCATTTTTGCTGATCCCCATGTTGAGAGCGATCTGTGCAAGATCGCCCCCCGCCGCGCCACCCGCCAGCGCTCCAACCGCCTGAGATAGCGCCGAAATCGTTTCCTTGTCCGCGTAAGGGAACGCCTGCATCAGCACACCTGCAGCGATCTCTCCACCGGCTCCGGCCACCGCCCCCACTGACGCCGAGCCGCCGTTGAGCTCTGCCAGAACTGCACCAAGCAACGCATGTGACAGTGCCTGGGCTACGGCATTGGGATCGCTACCGTGGCTGGCGTCGAATTTTTCTCCGATCAACTGCGCAGCGTATGGGGCAAGTGCATTGCCTACGATTTGGCTGGCGCCTTGGCCGGACGCGCCGCCTATAAGAGCCGTAGTGACGGCGCCCAAGGCCCGGCTGTAGTCCCCGCCGATCCCCCACTGGAGCTGGGATCTATAGAAGTTGCGGTAGTCTGCACTATGGCTGAGAACGTAATTCTGCTCTCCCTTCGCATCAAGTGCTTGGAAGTCGGCGAGATCCTGTCCCTCAAGTGATTCCACAAAGCCGTCATAGGCGTTCGCAGCATCGGCCTGAGCGCGGGAGGCAAGGTCCCCAGAAATCTGTCTGCTGGTTGAAAGCACCGTCCCCGCAGCAGCCGCCATCGCCTGCTGATCGGCGAGTAACTTGCTGGCATCCGGCATCGCCTCCAGCGCACGATGCGCTGCACTGGCATCGGTATTGATACCCAGCTCCGCCGCCGTGGTCTGCTTGCCACCGATGGTGATGTTGCCTTCGGTCAGCGTCGCAAGCGTTGAACTGCTGTCGCTGCCGTTCTCCGTCATCGACATGCCTGGGCCACCGCGGGGGACGGTAGTGCCTGCCTTCGGGTCCCAACCCTTCATCTGCCCGCCTGCGCCACCGCTGATGCTGCCGGAGCTGGCCGAGTAGTCCATCTGGTTCTGCAGGTCGCTGAAGGTCAGCGTCTGTGCGGTCAGTTCACTGTTGGCCGCGTTGGTACTGGAAATCGCGCCGCCAATCAGGTTCACGTGTCCAGCATCCACGTGATAGCCACCGTTGCCGGCAAACAAGCCACTCTGCTGGCCCACGCCCTGGTAGCTGCCCTCGGCCTTGCCTGCGCTGGCATAGCCATCGGCATTCCACGCATTACCGAAGGCCACCTGCACGCGCCCACCCACCTGGCTGTTCCTGGACATGCTCTCGGCAATGTCCTGCAGCGATTCGATCGTCAGCGTGCCGCCGGTAGCTGCCCTCGGCCTTGCCCGCGCTGGCATAGCCGTCAGCATTTCAGGCGTTGCCGAACGCCACCTGCACGCGGCCACCCTCCTGGCTGTTACACACCTACGTCAGGGATGATCTCGTATTCACACTCGTCACGAATGAGAGCGATCTTAGATATCTTTGAAATGGACGCCACATCCCTGCACGTCGTGCCCGGCCCCACAACTCCATGAATAGTAACTTCATCAAAATACGAAGCCACCCCACCAACCCACCCCCCTACAACGCTGTCAAGCGAAGCCTCCAGGCCCGGGCAATAGATTTCAACACGGGAATCAGGAAATGGATACCGCGACTCACCTACAAGAAAGCACTCCCGACCTCGAATAACCAAGTAACCACTGACAACTGCATTCTTATTGAAAAAATCCGAATTGTCGTCACAGGAAAACAAATCAATAACCTTGCTCATGAAATCACCTACTTTTTAGTGAAAATAGCTTCACCAGAGAATTTTCTCTTGAACTCATCAATCGGAGTAAAGTACTGCCTACCCATAGCGGGATCACGAATTGCAACTACATACTGTCCATTCCGCATCGTGACACCATCTACGACGACTGCATGCCCGCCACGATCCAAACTCATCCGGACGATTGCTGGATTGCCATTTGCAGTCGCCTCTGCAAGCTCTTCGATGGTAACCCGCATTGCTCTTGTCGCGCCAAGTCCATTGTTTCTTAGAACCTGGGCAAGCACTGGCATAGTGGTTCCCCGCTGGGTGACGTTAGATTGCGAAATGATCGCTCCTACATCCACCGTCTTCCCGGCTGTATCGAGCACCATGGCGCACGATGTCGGACCGCAAGTCGGCAGCTGCCCTTGATCAATCAACGTTCTATCGCCAAAGCGCGGGGTGCTTGAGCTTTCAGGATTACCTGGCTCCAGCTTGCCGACAGTCTCGCCGGTTCGACTATCCACGACACCAGCCTTGCCTCCCGCTCCCTCCACTGGCCTAGCAGTTGCCCCCCCCGAACTCGCAATTCTGTTCTCGACAGCCACAAGCTTCTGTGCTTTGGCAGCAGCCCTCAACGCCGCGATATCGCCCATGCTGACCAGCGCCAGAGCTGCATCAAGCCCCATGTCGCCCTTGATGAAGCCATTGCCGGCGACGTCCGCCAGGTTCCACTTCTGATTGAAGCCAAGCTGGTAGGTTGCCGCGTCCCAACCGTCGCCAAAGTAGCCAGAAACTCCGGACCAGACGCCTGCCCCCTTCTCCTTCAATACGCCCCAACCGCCAATTTCCTGAGCCCTCTGGTAGTCAGCGATTGACCCTTTGACTTCGTTGATGACCTTGTTGTAGATGTTCATGTTGGCAACATCCATCACCAAGCCGCCCACATTGGTGCCCGCGCCCGCAATCTGTCCGCCTTGGTTGAACACCAGATTCAGCAGAGCATTGTCAATAGACTCTTGTCCTCTTCCGTTGAGGAAGAGAAATCCGGTGGTGAAAGGATCGCACCGCCCCGCTTCTGCGCAGGTGAGCTTGTAGCGCGCGTCCAATCCAGAAGTGTGCGTAAGCAAATCACCGGCAATTTGTCCGCTATTACCATTCTTCATTGCGGCTGCAGCCAGTTCTGCGCCGTTGTCCTTGATCCACTTGATGTATGTGGACTCGTTCATCGACAGCGACCAGTACGCGTCACCCAGCTTGGTCTGCTCGGCCTTGCAGGCGGGCGAGTCCGACGCCCCCTTGCATGCGGCGATCAGCGCGCTGTTGCGCGCATCTGACAGCGCGGCAAGCTGCTTCTCTTCCGCGCAGCTCTTGCCCTCCTTGGCACAGCTAAGCATCGCGTTGAGGTACTGCATGCGCTCGGCGTGGTTGAGGTAATTGTTCTCGACGGCGTTCTTCGCGATCGTCGCCCCCAACGCCGCCCCCATCACGCCGTCACCACCGATGCCCCCTGCAAGTGCGCCCACGGCCTGACCCAGCGCCTTGACCTGCTGCTCCTGCTCGGGAGTCAACTGCCCGCCATTCTGTTTGGCGTAATAGTCGCCAAGGAACTTCGCTGCCAGCTCACCCCCACCCGCCGCCAGCGCCCCACTCCCCGCCGAGCCACCATTGGCCTCCGCCAACAACGCTCCCAGCAGTGCGTGCGACAGCATCTGCATGGCCTCACTGGGGACCGCGCTCTGCTTGTTCGGGTCGAACGTCTTGCCGATCAGTTCCGCCGCATACGGCGCCAACGCATTGGAGCCCAGCTGGCCCAAGCCCTGCCCGGCCACGCCACCGACCAACGCGGTGGTGACCGCACCCAGCGCGCGGCCATAGACGCCATCGGGGGCCCACTTCTGCTGGGTCACCAACGCTTCGGGATAGGTGGGATCGAACGCCACCAGACGATTGAACTGCTCGTCCGAAGTAAGGTCATCAAATACCCGGCGTTCTTCGACGCTCAGCCCTTCCCGATACTTGTCAGTGATCTTGTTCGCTCCAGCACTGCCAATGTCGTTGGCGATCTGCTGGCTCGTGGAAACCACCGTCCCTATCGCTCCCGCCATCGCCTGCTGGTCCGCCAGCAGCTTGGTGGCATCAGGCATCGCCTCCAGCGCACGATGCGCTGCACTGGCATCGGTATTGATACCCAGCTCCGCCGCCGTGGTCTGCTTGCCACCGATGGTGATGTTGCCTTCGGTCAGCGTCGCAAGCGTTGAACTGCTGTCGCTGCCGTTCTCCGTCATCGACATGCCTGGGCCACCGCGGGGGGCGGTAGTGCCCGCCTTCGGGTCCCAACCCTTCATCTGCCCGCCCGCACCACCGCTGATGCTGCCGGAGCTGGCCGAGTAGTCCATCTGGTTCTGCAGATCGCTGAAGGTCAGCGTCTGTGCGGTCAGTTCACTGTTGGCCGCGTTGGTGCTGGAAATCGCGCCGCCAATCAGATTCACGTGTCCAGCATCCACGCGATAGCCACCGTTGCCGGCAAACAAGCCACTCTGCTGGCCCACGCCCTGGTAGCTGCCCTCTGCCTTGCCTGCGCTGGCGTAGCCATCGGCATTCCACGCATTACCGAAGGCCACCTGCACGCGCCCACCCACCTGGCTGTTCCTGGACATGCTCTCGGCAATGTCCTGCAGCGATTCGATCGTCAGCGTGCCGCCGGTCTTGACGTCGATGCGGTCGGCCGTGGCGGTCGCGCCACGCAACGTGGTGTCACCCTCGGCCTTCAGCGAGATGTTTTGGCCGGTCAGCGTGGTGTTCTGCCAGGTGTTGCTGTCCGAGTTCGACTTGCTGCTGCCCACGCTGGCTTCGGCATACACATACACGCCCGTCTGCGCGCCCACGACAACGCCAACGCCCACTTCGGCGCCGGCATTGCTGCTCTTGCTGCGGTCTGCCACGTGTGCCTTGCCCGCTTCCAGCAGGATGTCGCCGGCCGAATCCAGGCTGAGCGTGTTGCCCGCGCTCAGGTTGCCCTGCACCACGTGGATGTCGCCCGTGGTGCTGGTCAGGTTGACGTTGCCGCCGCCCTGGATGGTCGAGCCGCGCGAGACCGTGCTGCTGCCATCGGCACTGCTGTTGGCCGTCTTGAAGCCGATGCCGGCCTCGGCACGGAACAGCTCGCCGCTGCCCGTCACGCCATCGCTGGCGAGCCCCCTGATCGCACTGGCCGCTTGATACGCGTTGGCGCCGGCGGCCATGCCCTGCATCTTCTGCAGGCGGTCATCGGACTGACGGGCCGCGTCCACGTTGTTGATCAGGTCGATCAGCGGCGACTTCACCCGTGCGAACACGCCGATCTTCAGGTCCTTGTCGCTCTGCGAGTAATGACCGCTTTCATCGGCGGTCAGCAGCTCGATCTCGGCGGCAGTGATGTTCACGTCCTTGGCGGCCACCACGTTGCTGGCCGTCTGCGTGTACTTGCCGCCAGCCGTCAGGTTCACGTTGCCGCCCAGGCTGCCGATGCTGCTGGCCACCTGTGACACCTGCGCGCTGTCGTCCTGGTGCTGCTCGCGGTGCCAGCCGGAGAACTTTTCGGTATCGGAAATCTGCACCGAGCCGATCGCCTTGCTGTCCGACGTATTGGCGTTGCTGACCGTGTCCTGCCCGCTACGCACCAGCAGATCACCGGCCGCACGGATGTTCACGTCCTTCTCGGCGGCGATGTTGGCCGCGGTCAGGCTGATGTTGCCTTCGGTGGTGGCCATGCGCACGCCACCTCCCACCGACAACTGAGTGCCGGTGATGGTGTCGCTGCTACCGCTGCCGTCGCTCTGCGAGTTGTTGGTGCCAAACGGCAGGCCACTGGTGTCGTTGGCCAGGCCCCAGCCCTTGCCCCGGCTGCTGCTGTCGCTGCGCTCGGTGTTGTGGGCAACGTCGAACACGATGTCCTTGGTGGCCAGCAGCACGGCATTGCCCTCGGCCGACATCTGCGTGCCCTGGCTGAGGATCGAGCCTCCGTTGGCAATCAGCGTAAGATCGCCACCGGCAGCCAGCTGGCTGACACGCGCGTCACTGGTCGAATGGCTCTGCTCGCTGTTGGACCGCTGGCTGCCGGCGGTCACCACGGTCGACGTGGTGGCTGCACGCAGGCCGGAGGCCGCACCTTCAGCGGTGCGGGTGATCCGCCCCATCGCCGAGCCACTGTCGGCCATGCCGTCGGTGGTCGAGTCGCGGGCGCTGCGGTAGGCCTTGGTCGGGTCGTAGGTCACGCCCACCGAGAAGCCGCTGGACTTGCTCGCCTGGCTGGATTGGCTGTCCGTGGTGTCCTGCCGCGCCAGCAGCGCGATGTCCTTGCCCACCAGCGTCAGGTTCTCGCCAGCGGCGACGTCCGAAGCGGCAATGGTCAGCTGGTTGCCGGCATTGATCAGCACATTACCTTCGCGTGAGGCGATGGCCGAGCCGACCTGGGTGGTGGACTGCTCGGCGCTGGTGCTGCTGTTCTTCGCGCTGCTGTAGCCCACCGACGCCACGCCGTTGCCAAAGCCTCCGGTAATGCCGGATTTCTTTTTGCTCTCGCTGGACTCACTGCTGTGATGGTCCTCTACGGCGGTGATCAGTACATTGTTGCCCGCTCCCAGAATCACGTTGCCAGTGGCATCGACCACCGCACCGACCGCGGTCAGATCGCGACCGGCAGTGATGTTGATGCTCTCGCCCTGGATCGCCGTGCCGATGGCATAGCTGTCGCTGTTGTCGACGCTGCGCGTGGTGGTGGTGCTGGAGAGCGTCTTCTTTTTCTTCTCGTAGCTGTCCAGGCTGTAGTCGTGCGTCTCGTTGGCCGAGAGCAGATTCACGTCGCGGCCAGCCACTACGCTGACTGCGCCATCGCTGCTGTCGACCAGTGCGGCGGTCAGGTTCACGTCGCGGCCAGCGCTCAGCAGCAGATTGTCCCCTGCCTGCAGCGTGCTGCCCCGCACAGTTTCATCACTCTGACTGACCTGCAGCGAGCTGCGCTTGCCCGCATTGGCGAAGTCGCGGCTCGCACTGTCCACCAATGCCTGGCTGTTGATGTCACCACCGGCCTGCAGCGCCAGTCCACCACCGGCCTTGATCTGCGCGGCGGCCAGGTTGATGTCCTTGCCAGCAGCCAGCACTACATCGCCACCACCCTGTACCGACGTGGCAGCGTGCGTTGTCTTGTTGCTGCGCTGGTGGTTGCGGTCATCGAAGGTGGCATCGCGGCGCTCGTCCAGCGCAATGGCGCCGACATCCAGATTCCCCCCTGCCGCCAACTGGGTAAGACCATCGGTGCCGGCATTGCGGATCTGCGCGGCCTGCAGGCTGATGTCACCGCCGGCCACCACCGACAACATGCCGTCGCCGCTGGGGTTGGTCACATACAGGCCGGCAACGCGATCGATGCGGTTGGTCTCGTATTGGTAGGTACCATCGCCCCGCTGTGTTTCCACCGTGGAGGCCACCGTGATATTGCCCGCCGCCTGCACCGACAGCGCATCGGTCGCCGTCACGGATGCACCGGCAATGCGGATGTCCTTGTCCGACGCCAACCCGACGTATTGGCCGGAGATGCTGCCGCCCAGGTGTTCGATGTTGCCGGCATCGATGGTCACCAGCTTGCGGCCAGCGATGTCACCGGTGTTGACCAGGCCATTGGCCAGTTTGATATCGACATTGGCACCGGCCAGCAGTGCGCCCTGCCCATCCAGGTCACCCGGACGCAGGCGCAGGTAGACCTGCGGCACCAGTGCGGTGGTGGTACTGCCGTCGGCCAAGGTCACGGTCTGCTCGACGAGCCAGACAATGTCACTGGTCAGCTGCGCCATCTGCGCCTCGGTTAGCGCCACGCCCGGGCGCAGGCCCCATTCGCTGGCCACGGTAGCGCCGGCTTCCAGCAGCGCGCGGTACTGCGCCTCATCGCTGGCGTAGCCGTCCAGGAAGCGGCGGCCGGTCAGCTCGCCGATCTGCTCGCGCACCAGCTTCTGTTCGTAGTAGCCGTCACCCAGCCGCTTCTGCACGGTATCGGGCGAGTAGCCCATCTGCCCCAGCAGGTGGTCCGAGCTCAGCCACGTCTTGTGGTCGGTGAAGCGCGGATCGGTTTCAACCAGATAGTTGCCACCGTTGCGGTTGACGTTGAACAGGCTGGCCGTGGGTGCGCGGGTGTCCGGCGCGCCCATCGCGATGCGGTCCGGCGAGCCGCCGGCGGCGGCGACCACGCGCGAACCGGATGCGGCGCCATTGCCGGCGATGCCCCCGACCGTGCCGCCCTGCTGCGTGCCGGCGGCATCGGCCGCCTGCGCCAGCGCGCGTTCCGCCCCCGTCCCTCCGCTGTGGCCCGGTCCCTGCGCACCGTTATGGCCAGGGCCGTCCGGCAGCGTCTTCGGCCCCTGCGCGTTGAGGTTGGCCATTGCCGCGCCATCCTGCACGTTGGGTGCGTTGCGCCCCTGGTTGAGGTTGCTGAGATCGCCAACGTCGATGGTCAGGGTGCCGCCGCTGGTGATGCTGCCGCCGATCTTCCCGGTCACTTCGGAGATCGCCGGGTTGCTCCAGGTGACGAGGTCGCCGGAGAAGGTATGCCCCACGTTGTTGAAAGCATGGGTGCGATACAGCGTCGCAGCCAGGTTCTCCACCTTGGCGGTGCCACCCAGGCCAACGATGTCGAGATTGCCGCCGGCGGCGATGCTGCCGTAGTGATTGCGCAGATCATCGGTACGCAATCGCATTGCACCACCGGAGCGGATGACCGCATCGGCGCCTACGCCTGGCCCCAGAATATCCTCGGTCACCGTCTGCGTGGCGATGCGGTACTGCTCGTTGCTGCTGACGTTGTTGCCGCCGGAACCGCGCGGATTGGTCAGGTGCTGATCCGGGGCATAGTCCTTGTAGGTCCACAGCTGCACGCAGTTGGTGGTGCAGGTGCCATAGGCCGGTGAATAGGTCAGCTTGTCATCGACATAGCGGAATGCCGGCGAATCCGGGTGCAGATGGGTCAGCTCGGCAAAGGGATCGTCGGCGCCACTGCCGGCCTGGTCCGGGTTGGCCTGGTTGTCCTGACGCCCTACGTAGTACAGCACCACGGTGCCATCCTGCAGGTTGAGGCGCGAACGCTCACCCAGCGCGGCATACAGGCCGCCACGTCCAAAGAAGTACGCGCTGGTCTGCGCGGTAAGGCGCACCACCGCCCGGTGTACGGTGAAGCCGTCGGGGGTGATGTGCGGCGTATCTTCCAGGATATCGGCCGGGTTGAGGTAATAGACCTCCTGGGCGATGTAGTGGCTGGTACTGCGGATGTTCTCGGTGCCGTTCTTGCCGTTGCGCCACCATGCAGGACGATCCATGCGCACCGGCGCGTTCACCGTGGTGGTCTGGGTGATGACCACGTTCTCACGGATGTTGTTGATCACGCCCGCATCGATCGCCAGGTTGCCGCTCACATCAATGATCGAACCGATGTTGTCGATCCTGCCGGCCGTGCCCGCAGCAATGCGATCAGCCCCCAGCGATCCACCGATGGCCGCGTCGCCGCCGCTGTAGATCAGGCCCTTGCCGGTGTTCTGCAGTTCGCGCACGCCCAGGTCCAGGCGCTCGCGCGCGGCCACGGTGCCGACGCGGGTGGCACCGTTGGCATCCTCGGCATGGTTCTTCAGCACGCCGGCCGAGATCGCCACGTGGTCGCCATAGATGCGGCCGGTGCCAAGGTTGTCCAGCACGTCGGCTTCGAGGTGGGTCACCTTGCCGTCGATCAGGCCGCGATTGGTCAGCTGGCCGCGTGCATTGAGATGGGTTATGCCTTCGCTGGAGATCTCGCCGTTGGCCGCGTTGGTGATGTTCTGCGCGTTGAGATCGAGGTTGCCGCCACGCAGTACGCCCTGGTTGTCCAGGTCGCCGGACAGATGCAGGGCCAGCGTGCCGTTGGCCACCCATTCACCTCGGTTGCTCAGGCCCTGCTGCAGGGTCAGGCTCAAGTCGCGCTGGGCGTGTACCTGGCCGTCCTCGCTGAGCGCGCGTGCCACCAGGGTCTGGCTGCCATCGGCCCGCAGCAGGCCGCCACTGTTGGCAACACTGTCGGCACTGCTGTCGAGGTTGCCGCCGGTGGTGATGACACCCCCGTTGTTCTGCAGCTGGCCGTTGACCTGCAACCGCGCGCCGCCATCGGTGACGATCTGTCCCTGGCTGTTGTCCAGCCACTGCGTTCCGAACTGCAGCTGGCCTGCCTGCAGGCCGCGGGTGCCATCTCCGCCGCGGGTGTTGCGGTTGTCGACGCTGGCTGCGGTGAGGGTCAGCAACTGGCCGGCGGCGATCGCGCCGGCAGTGTTGTCCAGGTGCCCGCTCAGGGTCAGGTCGAGATTGCGCCCGGCCTGCACGCGCCCGGCGCCGTTGGCCAGCGTCGTCGCCTGCAGCGACAGGCCCGCCGCGCTGGCAAGCGTACCGCCGGCGCTGTTGTCGGCACTGGCCAGCACCAGCCGCGCATCGCCCTGTGCGTTCAGCGTGCCACCTCGGTTGTCCAGCGCACCAGCGTCCAGCTGCAGTGTGCCCGCCGCCAACAGGCCACCACTGCTGGCGGTGTCCCGGTTGTCGATGGTCTGCCCTGCGGTATCGATGCGGAGATCGGCGGCCGACTGCACCCGGCCGCCCTGGTTGAGCAGCGCGCCACTGTGCACGGTCAGCGCACCCTTCTGCGTACCCAGCGTACCTGCGCTGTTGTCCAGCCGTTGGCCGCGGGTATCGACGGTCAGCCGCCCCCCCAGCAGCGTGCCGCGCTGGTTGTCGAGGCCAGTGGCCTGCAGCTGCAGCAGCTCGCCGGCCTGCATCGCGCCATCGCTGTTGTCCACGCCTGCAACCGTGGTCAGCAGCAGGTCCTTGCCTGCCACCACCGTGCCGTGCCGGTTGTCGAGGCTGGCAGCGTCCAGCGTCATCGAACCAGTGCTGGACAGCAGGCCCTGGCTGCCGTTGTCGAGACGACCGTCGATGCCCAGCACCAGTTCGCTGCCGCCGGCATGGACAGTACCGCCGAGGTTGTCGAGGCTGGCGGCATTGATCGTGCCCGCGCCACCCAGCAGGATGCGCCCGCTCTGGTTGTCCAGTGCCTGGCCGATGGCCAGGGTGGAACGGCCGCTGCCGGCGCCCTGCAGGGTGCCCTGCGCATTGATCAGCTGCTGCGCGGCAACGTCGAGCACACCATTACTGGCCAGCGACCCGCCGCGATTGTCCAGCATCCCCTGCACACGCAGGCGCAGTGCCTCTTCGCCGGTTGCAGTGAGCGCACCGCCGGCCGTGGTCAGGCTATCGGCAGTGAGGTCGATGCGGCGCGCCGAGGTGGTCGCCTTCGACAGATCGAGGGTCTTGCCCTCCAGCACCAACGTGCCATTGCTGAGCACGCTGCCACCCGCACCCAGCAGGGTCTGTGCGAGCACCTGCAACTGGCCGCTGCCGGCGTGCTGGATCTTGCCTGCGCTGTTGTCCAGCGTCTGCGCCTGCAGCGTCAGGTCACCATTGCTGGCCAGCGTACCGCCGGCATTGCCCAGCGTGGTGGCATGGATGCGGCTGGCACCCTCGCCACTTGCGATGATGCGGCCGCCGGTGTTGTCCAGCGTTCCGGCCTCGAGGTCGAAGCGGTCAGCCCCCAGCGTTGCGTCGCGATGGTCTACCTCATCCGCGCGCAGGGTCAGCGTAGCCGCAGAGACCAGCGTGCCCTTGCTGCCATCCAGGCGGGCCGTGGTGATATCCAGGCCCTGGTTGCCGGCCTGGCGGATGGCACCGGCGGTATTGTCCAGCTGTGCGGCAGTGAGGGTCAGCCGGTTGGCATTGCTGGCGATGGTGCCTTCATGGTTGTCCAGCGTACCGTTGACCTGCAACGTGCTGTCGGCTGCACCGGCAGCACTGAGCGTGCCCTTGCGGTTGAGCAGTTCACCGGCCCGCACATCCAGGGCGCCGTTGCCTGCGATCGTGCCGCCGCTGTTGTCCACGGTCTGTGCCACGCGCAACTGCAGTGCATCGCTGCCGGTGGCGCTGAGGTTGCCGCCGGCGTTGTCCAGGCGTTCGGCATTGATCGCGATGCGCTCGGCCTGGGTGGTGCTGCCGGCACCCAGTACCAGCTCGCCCCCCCCAAGCGTCAGCGCCGACTGGCTGAGAATCCGGCCCCCCGCGCCCTGCAGCGCATCGGCACGGATCTGCAGCGTGCCGCTGCCGGCGTGCTCGATTGCACCGCTGCGGTTGTCCAGCCGCGCCGCCTGCAGCAGCACGTCGCCCGTGCCGGCCAGGCGGCCGCCGTTGCTGTTGTCCAGCACTTCGCGGGCCTGCACCTGCAACAGGCCGTTCCCCGCCGCAAGCACCTTGCCGCCCTGGTTGAGCAGGCTGCCGACGTGCAGCTGCAACTGGCCATTGCCAGAGATCGCACCGGCGCCGTTGTCCAGTTCGTCGCGCACGGTCAGTGTCGCGCCCTGGCTACCGGCCGACTGCAGCGTGCCCTTCTGGTTGTCGATGCGGCCCGCATCGATGCGCAGGCCCGCGTTGCCAAGCACCTGCCCGCCTTGGTTGTCGAAGGTGCCACGTACATCCAGCGCCAACTCGGAATTGCCGAGCGACACGATCTGGCCACCGGCGTTGCGCAGGCCGTCGGCCTGGATCTGCACGCTCTGCGCCGAGGTGGTGCCGCCACTCACATCCAGCTGGCCACCGGTCAGCGACAGGTCGCCGTTGCTGAGCAGGCGGCCTTCGCTGCCACGCAGCGTATCGGCATGTACACGCAACGCGCCGTTGCCGGCCTGCTGCAGCAGGCCCTTGCTGTTGTCCAGCGTCCCCGCCGAGACGGTCAGCTCGCCATTGCCGGCCACGGTACCACCGGCACTGTTGTCCAGCGTACCGGCGCGCAGCATGCTGTCCTGGTTGCCCAGCGACAGCAGGTTGCCACCGCGGTTGTCCAGCGTGCCGGCGGCGATCTGGAACTGCGCTGCAGTGAGCGTGCCATTGCGCACGTCCGCATTGCCCACCGTCCAGTCCAGGCGACCGAGCGTGCTCAGGCGACCGCCGGCACCGGTCCAGTCGCCCGTGGTCAGCAACAGGCCGCCGTTACCGGCATGCTCGATGCGGCCACCGGCGTTGAAGACCCGAGCTGCCCCCAGCGTCAGGCGCTCGGCATTGGTCGCCAGCAGGCCGCCCTCGTTGTTGAACGCGCCTTGCACTGTCCAGGCCGACTCGGCACTGCCGGCATGGCGCAGCTCGCCTGCCCGGTTGTCCAGCGACTGTGTCTGCAGCTGCAGCGCACCGGCCACACTCAGCGCGCCCTTCTGGTTGGACAGCGTGCCCAGCTGCAGCGCAGCGTCACCGTGCACCTGCAGTGTGCCGCCATCGTTGTTCAGATCGCCCGTGGCGCGCAGCGAGGCCACACCAAGGCGGCCTCCGCTGTTGTCCAGGCCATTGCCCGCAACCAGCGATATACGACCGCCGTTGCTGATGCTGCCGCCGTCGTTGTCGAGCGTGCCAGCGATGTCCAGCACACCGGCGGCCAACGGAACAGCCGGCGTCACCGGCGTACCGCCGCCAGTGCCGGTACCCGGTGTACCCGGTGTACCCGTACCGGGCGTGCCGGTTCCGGGCGCACCGGTACCTGGCGTTCCGCCGCTTCCCGGCGAGGTGCCACTGGGGGTACCGCCGGAGCCGCCCGACGCCACCGCATCCAGCGCACCGATCAGGCCTTCGCTGCGATTGCTCACGCTGCCTGCGGTGAGGCTCAACGCCTGCACGCCGGTCTGCTCGATGGCACCGCCACGGTTGCGCAGGGCCTGTGCCTGCAGCTGCAGGCGCTGTGCATTGAGCTTGCCGCCGCTGTTGTCCAGCGTGCCACCGGAGGTGATCGCAGCTTCATGCGTGGCAGCGATGGTGCCGGCATTGGCCAGATCGCCGCTCGCCTGCACGCGCACGTTCTGCAGTGACTGCAGCGCGCCGGTGTTCTCCAGCCGGCCATCCACCGTGACCACGAGTTCGCCGGCCTGGGCACCGATGCTGCCGGCATTGCGCACGCCCACGCCGTGTTCATTGCCGACCAGCCAGATCTTGTTGGCGAACATGCCGCCCAGCGCGCCCACGTCCAGCGCGAAGGTCGGCGCTTCACCGCTGGCCGCCGCAGCGTTGACCTGGCTGTGGTCGGCACTGACCACGTTGTTGCCGAGGGTCGCCTGCAGCTGATTGGCCCAGATGCCGGCGTTGACCTTCAGCGATCGGGTGATCAGGTCGGTGTAGTCGGCGCGGCTGGCATCGAGGCCATCGCCGTTGACCTCGATTGCCCCACCACTGACCCGATAACCTTCCAGCGAACCGCTGCCGCTGAACACCGGCGTGCCGGTGGTGAGCGTGACGCGGCTGGCATTGAGGAAACCGCCACCGTTGACCTGGATGCCGGCAGGATTGGCGATGATCACCTCGGCGCGCTGTCCGGCCACTTCCACGTATCCATTGAGCCGGCTGGCCGGGCCGTTGACCTCGTTGAGGATGACCCGGGCGCTGCCGGTGGCGAGCCACGGATTGCCCTGCACCCAGCCACCCAGCTGCGTCTGCACCTGGCCACGCGCGTTGTTGAGGATCACGCCCTCGCGGCCGACATCGAACTGCGAGTAACGGTTGCGCGAAACACCACCGGCCGATGGCGTGGTGATGTTGACCATCGGCACACCGTTCGGCGCGGTGACCACGGTGGGCCGCTCACGGCCGGGCGCGTTGGGATCGGACACGATGTGGCCGACCGATTGCGCTGCAACCACGGGCGCCAGGCTGACCCATCCCAACGCGCACATCAGCGCGAAGCCGAGCGGCGACACGGCTGCCGTCTGCCGGCCGGCGAGCTGGCCGACCAGGCCGCCACCGCCTTTCACCAGTTCCGAAGCGACCTGCCACACGCGCAGCGCGCGGTTGAAAACCAGGCGATAGATGCTGTTCATTTCACGAATCCTTGTGCCAGATCAGTAGCGCCACGCCAGGCTGAAGCCGAAGGTGGTGTAGTCAGTCGGGAAGTTGGAGGGCTTGTGCAGGGCCGAGCCCACGAAACCGTCCCAGGAAAGCTGCTGCCAGCCGCCGCGCAGGCCCAATGCCATGCCGGCCAGATCCCGGCCGGATTGCCATTGCGCCGATGGCCCGCCGATGCGGCCGTAGTCGGCGGCGACGTAGAACTCCTGGCCGCCGCCGATACCCAGCGACAGATCGTTGCGCAGCGACCAGCCACGCTCGCCGCTGAGCGAGCTTTCGCCATCGAAGCCACGCACCGTGTAGCGGCCGCCGATCGCAAAGCGATCCTGGGGCGACAATGGTGTGCGGTTCCACTGCGCGCGCCAGGCAGCGGTGTAGCGCAGGCGCTGCTTGCCCAGCTGGAACGGCACGCTGAACTGCGCGTCAGCGGTGATCAGCTTCATCCGCGAGGTGCCTTCCAACGGCAGGCTTGGATCCCACGCCTGGGCCATCTCTTCCGGGGAGCGCAGTGCATGGAAGGCGCCGGTGCCGCGCCGGTATGCCAGCGTGGCATCAAGCGTGGCCGCACCGATGAACTGCTTGTGGGTCAGGCCGAGCTCCCAGCCCGAGGTACGGCGACGCTGCACCTCGATCTCGGTATCGTCGATGTAGTTCTTCGACGTGCGCTGCCAGCCGCGGCCGTAGATGCCCAGCTTGGTCTTGGCATTGCGCAGCAGCAGGCGATCCACGCGTGCCTCGGCGTTGCCGCTGCGGCCGCTGTAGTCATAGCTTTCGTACGCGCCCACCACGGTCTGGCTGTATTCGTAGGCACTGGCCGTGGCGCCGAACAGCCAGTAGCCGTAGGGCACGTCGTAGTGCGCGGTCCAGCTGTTGGTGTCCTTGCCTTTGCCATTGAACACGCCGCGCCCCGCGCTGACGTAGAACAGCTCGTTCAGGCCCAGCGGGTTGTCCAACGACAGCGTGGCGTTGGCCTGCAGCTTGCCGGTGCCCTGGCTGCCTGCATCGTCCAGGGTCAGGCTGGCACGCACCGGCGAACGCTGTTTCCAGTCGATGTTCAGGTCGCTCTGCCCGGGCGCGGCGCCTTCGCCGTCTGCAGGTGCGATCTTGATGTCAGCAGTGACGGTGGGCACGCGCTGCAGGTTCTCCAGCCCCTGCTCGATGTCGCGCAGGTTCAACAGGCCGCCACTGCGGATCGGCAGCGCATTGGCGATGGCCGGATGCCGCCCATCCGCCTCGGTGAACACCGCCTCGCGGAATCGCCCGGGCACCACCGACAGTGTCAGCGTGCCGGTATTCAGATCCTGCGGTGCCGACAGCACGCGGGTGGTGACATAGCCACGCGCGATGATCGCGTTCTGCACGCGCTTCATCACCACGTTGATGCCTTCAGTGCCCAGGCAGCGGCCGCTGGCGGGATCTTCGCGTGGATCGGCTGCGGCCAATGCCCACTGGAAGTCCTTGGCACCCTCGCCGTCCAGCACGATGCGATCAATGCGCACGCAGGGCTGCTCCTGCGTCGGCAGGCGCTCCCCCTGTTCACCCTGGCTGCTCTCCAGGCGTACATCGGGCCGGCTTTCCTGCTGCTCGCGCAGCACGCGTTCTCGTTCCTGCTGGCGCAGCAGCTCCTGCGCGCCCGGGTCACCCACCTGCTGGGCAGCAACACTGAAGGCCATGCCCAGAAGCACCAACCCTCCACCACTGCGGCGCGCACCGCGCACAGACATCTTCCTTGCTTGCACAATCAATTCCACGTGTTGATGCCACGCGTCAGCGGTCCTGCTCCCGGAAAGGAGAAGGGCCAACCCGATGGCTTGAATCGAGGTTCGCCGGGGGTATGCAACGGCATGCCACCGCGCCCGACGCGAAGTGGCGCATAGGCTATCGGCCGCCCGAAGGATTTCTATAGGGAAATTTTCAAATGCCCAGGACTACGGGACAGAACACCGCAGGCAGAGATCCAGAGTATGCGTGGGCGCGCGCCACGTCGCAAAGCAACGGCGTTCAGCACAACGCCTTTCGCCGGCCCACGCTACAGTCGGCGCATGACCGTATTCCTGCAGATCAATGGCACCGCCATTGTTGATATCCCCAGCCTCTATGCGGAGATCAACCGGGTATTCATGGCCGGCGAAGCCTGGCAGCTCGGGCCCAGTCTCGATGGGCTGGACGATCTGCTGTACGGCGGTTATGGCGCGCTGGCCGGGCACGAAACCGCCACGCTGGTCTGGCGCGACATCGACCGCAGCCGAGAGGCACTGGGATTGGAGGCCACGCGCGCGTGGCTGGAAGACAAGCTGCGGCAGCCGGGTACGTTCAATGCCGAAACCATCGGCCGCCAGCTGGACGCCCTGCAACGTGGCGAGGGGCAGACCTACTTCGACATCGTGATGGAGATCTTCGCCAGCCACCCGGACATCACCCTGGTACAGGCCTGAGGCTGCCACGCCTGCTGCCGACGACCATCAAGGAACGTGGCAACAGGTACCACATGCACAGCAGGAGCTTGCACCACAGCACTTGAGCGACTGTCCGCTGCCATCCTGGCACTTCGCTGCACAACATCCCTTATCGCGAGCGGTTGCCGTTGGCGAGGCGATGGCACAGGCAGTCGCCCTGCCATCTCCTTCCGAGGGCGACGCCTCCGCCGAATAGTCCAGCACCTGGACGTGGACCTGTCCCCCGCCCAGCCCACGCTTGCGGACACCCAGCGGCCGCCCCTCCAGTGCCGCCGCCTGCACCATCGCCGGAGAGATCGTCAATGCGCCCTCCTGCAGCAGCGTCCCGTCCTGCCACAGGCTCCACTGCAGGTCTGCACCCGCTTCGCCGACGATGGCCTCCGCTTCGGCAATGTCGACCACCAGGCTGTAGCGTTGCCCATGCCTGCCCTCCAGCGCGACGGTCGCCGTGCGCCCCTGCCGCACGCTCAGCCGGGGCGAGAACGCGGGGACCCCGTCGTGCAGCACCCGCAACGCAAGGTGGTGCAGGTCATTCGAAGGCGCCGCCTCTGCCGCCAGGGAAAGACCCGCGGTGCAGGCCAGAAATATCGCAAGCAACACCCGAAGGAACATGCATGACTCCGTTTGACCGCCCGATTGCGGCGATCCACCCTCCGCCGGACATCCCTCCGAAAGCTGTGACCCATAACGCGGATTCACCCAGCACCAGCAGGCTGGCGCCGGCAACGACCTTTTCACTCGCAATTGCTCATCGCCCGAGCCTCCCGCACAACCATTGAAAGTCGCAAGCGCCACCGCAGCTGTTCACCTGCGACACGTGCCACGCCCCCGGCAAAAGCGTCCCCCCTGCCGCGACCAGTTACCATGGACAACCCTGTACCGGCTCCGCCCCGCTGCCCTCCGGCGCGAGCGGACGCCCCTGATCCACGAGTCCCATGTCCAAAGACAAGTCCGCCGAACACACCCCGCTCATGAAGCATTAAGCACGTAGGCTCAGCAAAGCCTTGTTTTTTCTCTAGATTGCGCAGAAAACGACGCCTCATTTAAGGCTGGCGCTACACCACCGCTACATCAGGCGCCGGGCTCTACGTTCGACAGCGCTACCCTGACCAAGTCGGTCCTTCGCGAGAGTGCCCGCCAGTCCCCCGTTCCTAGCTCTTGGTGCGGAGCATGCTGGATGTCCGTGGCTTCATCCGGAGCCTTCCACTCAGTCAAAGCGCATTCCCCTTGCCCGGCCTATCGGCCTCGCTTAGAACGCGCTCGGTCGCACCTCTTGCGACAATTACCCGATATGGTGAAGTTATGCACAGTCAGGGGACTCAAATGGATCATGAGTATGTGGTGCGGGGCGGGGTCAATCGGGCGGACATTGGGAAATATCTTGCACGGACGGCTTCGGTCGTTTCAGGGCTCTTGGTCTGGGCGCTCCTTCAAGCAGTCGACCTTGCAAAGGAGTTTGGGCTCAGCACAAATCTGCCGCCCGTTATCCTCTCTCTGATTGGTGCGGGCACCGTCTACGCCGTCCTCTACTTGATCTTCCGCCGCTGGATCTGGCGTATGCCAATTGTTGCCGGTTGGTTGAAGGTTGCCGATCTTTCGGGCACTTGGATCTGCGAGGGCCATCCTTTTCCACGTCCTGACTCGCTCGCCGTTGATTGGCAGGGAACGATGACGATCACCCAAGATTGGGACAAGGTGCGCATCCACCTCGATGCCGGCTTGTCCAAGTCCAACAGTGATGTTGCTGGACTGGTGTCTGACGCCATCGAAGGATTCGTGCTCCTTTACAGCTACCGGAATGAACCGAAGCCTGGCCAGACGGAGCTCAGCGCCCATCGTGGCTTTGCAAAATTGATCTTTGCCAAAGACTTGAAGACAGGCACGGGGGACTATTTCAACGGTGACGGTCGTCACTCGTCGGGCACACTCACCCTCAGGAGGCAATAATGGCACGGACTGTTAACGATCGGCTTTCGGCACTGAAATCACGACGCCGTGGCGACGACCGCTTGGATCTTCTGGCGCAAGACAGTGCTGCGCTTGCTGACTATTTCGGCAAGATCGCCAAACAAGAAAGCTGGGAAACCAAAGCAGCCGACAAGCCCAATACGCGCTACGCGCTGGGCGCCATGCAGGAAGTGGATGCGGACTACACCCGCATAAGCACTGAGACAGCCATGCGCGTGGCAAACCAGCTAGAAAAACGTATCGCAGGCTTCAATCTCGAATTCCACCTGCAAGGATCCGTGCCACTCAACGTACACATTCGCGGCGTTAGCGATGTGGATCTCCTAACGCTGATCACTGCCCAGTTCCTAAGCTACGACCCGTGCGGCCTGCGTGCGTCCTCGGGCGCTTACTACCCCACAACCTTGACCTCTTTGCAGCAGCTCAAAGATCTACGCGCGGAAGAAGAGCCGGCGCTTAAAAACGCGTTTCGGGCTGCAACGGTAGATACACAAGGAAGCAAAGCGATCAAGATCTCAGGCGGCTCCCTTGCCCGATCAGTCGATGTTGTGCCTTCCCATTGGTATGACTCAGCTGATTACCAGCGCAGTGGGGCGTTGCATGATCGGGGGGTCATCATCTTGGACAGGAAGGCCAATGCCACGATGACAAACTATCCGTTCAAGCACATCAAGGAAGTTTCGGATCGTGACCTTGTGGCTATGGGCTCGCTAAAGAAAGCGATCCGACTCATCAAGAACATCAAAGCGGACGCGGATCGAGACATTGCGCTCCCGAGCTTCGATCTTGCCGGCATCATGTTCCATGCTGACATGACCGCTCTACGGAATGGGTATTGGTATGAGCTTGCCATCTTGGCAGAGACTCAACGCCACCTCGACTATCTGTATCACCATCCCGATTACGCGAAGCTCCTGCTTGTGCCGGATGGGACGCGACTCATCTTTGATAGCCCAGCCAAGTTCAGCGCTTTGCTAACCCTATCTTGTGAAGTCGACAGGCTTCTTGAAGCCGTTGCAAATGAAAACAGCATCGGATTGCCTGCCAACAATGATAGTGATCGCCGGCAGCTCATCCAATCGTTGAGCTTCTGAAAGATGCACCCTGTCTGAGCGTCCAGGCTGAGTATTGGCGGGAGACCCAATCCAATGAGGCGATGATCCTACATACCGCCCCCAAAAAAGCGAGGCGGCCGGAGCGACCGAGCTCCCCGCAGGTCTGGCAAAGCATGGGCACTGGGCTTCCGCGCGCTAGTGCTTTGCCATGCAATAATCGCCCCGATACTGAAGAACCTGATACACGCCTTTGCAAGGCTTCTATAGCTCGCTTTGCAGGTGAAGCCAGAGCGCTATGCTTTTAGCGCCCTCAAGGCTCAGCGTGATATCGGCTCTCTCAGATACCCTCTAAGGTCCCCAAATCAATCGCAACCTTTCAAAAGGCTCACAACGCATGACCAAACCGACGCTCGATTCCATTCTTTCCGCGAAGCAGAAGCTTCAAGACGAGCTCCAAGCACTTGATGCACAGGAGGCTCAGCTGCGCCAAGAGCAGACCTCTGATGCTCACGCGGAGATCGTGAGCCTCATCAGTCAATACGCCAAGAACTTCAACGCCAAGC
The DNA here is from genome assembly GCF_002966815.1 of Stenotrophomonas sp. MYb57. Taxonomy (NCBI): domain Bacteria; kingdom Pseudomonadati; phylum Pseudomonadota; class Gammaproteobacteria; order Lysobacterales; family Lysobacteraceae; genus Stenotrophomonas; species Stenotrophomonas sp. MYb57. The sequence continues at coordinate 1,446,799 of NZ_CP023271.1, read as the reverse complement.
AAAGGGCTGAGATTTCGTCCTCACTCGCGGCGAGCACCGGTCAGCCAACAAAGAGTGCTGGCCCCAAGAAGGCCGTCGCAGCCAAGTATTGGCTGCCTCACACCCAAGAGACTTGGTCAGGCCGAGGTCGCACGCCGAGGTCATTTGCTGCCTGGGAAGGCACGGCCGCCTATAAAGAGTGGAAGTCCAAGCACCCTGACGAGAAGTTCCCCGCTTATCCGGGATAAAAGTCAGACGCAAAGATCCCCGGCGACGGGGATCTTTTTTGCCTGTGTTTTTCCAAGCCGATTAGAACGTTGGCCGCCGTCCTCGCATCTTATGCTCCCAGTTCCCGGCTTCGTCGGCGCGGGCTGGTGGTGGATCGATATCCGGGTGTGAACTACTTGAGACGGTTGCCGCGCTCGGATCCATGAAGTGCTTGTCCAACACATCCTTTGCCTCAGTCATGCGTTTCCTGGCTTGGTCAATACGCCACTGCTGGATGGCAGCAATTCGGGGCGAAACATGCGTCTTCGCGCGGTAGACCCGCTGACGAGCACGCGTCGCTGCTTGCGTCTTAGGCTCATCGAGATGCTCCGATAGCTTCGCTTGAGCATCCAAGAGCGCCATTCGCGCCCGATGCGGCCGCGCCATCATGTGCGCATACTTGGCCAAGGAACGGGCAAGCACTTCCGTATCTTCAAAAGTGAACGCTTTGCCTGCGTAGTCATCGACACGCCGACACAAGATGCTGGCATGAGCGAGCTGGAACTCCGGCTCAATTTGGATTCCGGGGACGCTACGAAGGAGCTCCAATGAGTCCTGCGCAACTTCTCGCTGTGCTTCAAGCCAATCTTCAATGAGCTTGGCTTCTGCATTCAGGACCTCGGCATCGCGTCCTGATGCTCTCGTGATCCGCTGCACTCGACTGAGATGTAGGGTTTGCCGGCTGTATTGATCGAAGCTCCGCGCGGCGACGGGTCGGCGATCCAAAAGATGCTCCTTCACCCGCTTAACGACATCACGTGGATGTCCCTCCCCGGCCTGCTGCGGCCTGAGCCCGGCCGCTTTTGCTTGATCGCGCAAGGCAGCGGCGTGGCTATGACCCTCCGGCACGTCCGGATCGTTTATCAGTGCTGCTTGGTGTGCCGAGATGGTGGCAACAAGCTTCATCGCCGCATCTTTGCCGCCAAGGCCCTGGACAGACCAAGTCAGGCGGCTCTTTCGCTCTAGGGCTGTCTTGACCTTCCCATTGTGCCTGCCTGGCGTGCGCGTCAACTCCCTCGCAAGTTCAAAGTTGCCCTTTAGTGCCGCTTCTCGCGCCTGGGTCTTCAACTTTCGGGGATCAACCCGTTTTTGAATACCAGCGATGTCGAGATACCTGTTGATGGTGGCTGCAATCGCCAGGCGCAGCTCCTTAACGGCCTTGCTGCCCTCCCCTTGGCGCCCATCGAAAACGGCTCCCGCTCGTCGGCCAAAACCTTGGGGTCCGATTTGCCGTGCAGACATCAAGAGATGCACGTGATGATTGCGCTGGTCCCCATTTCGACTAGGCGTGTGAATCGCCACCAAGACGGCGACCTTATAGCGATCGACCAAGAGCTGCCCCAGGTCCAGAGCCAATGCCTTGCGTTGCGCTTGATCTAGGCTCTGTGGCAGGGCGACTTCAACCTCACGAGCCACCAAGGCGTTCTTGCGGGTCTCAGCGGCCTCATTGGCGTTCCAGAACTTTTGCGTGTCCAGGCACCAGGCCGGCGAGCCGTGCGGGGCGAGCATCTGGGCGTGATCAACGCCGTGCCGGCGCGAATAAGAGTGCGACAGGCCCGTTGCTTCATCGACCAGGTCAAAGCCTGCCCGATAAGCTGCGGCGGCCACCGAGCTGTCGCCCTTGCCTCTTCCGAACGACTTCATATGTGAGTGATAAATTGCCACGACTTCTCCTATTCATTTTTGGAGAAGCCAACAAAAGGCCATTTGCGTTATTCGTCTAGGCCTTCACGGCACCGGCGATTTCGTGCGCGAAATCACAGGGTTTCGCGTCGCATTGTGACTCGCGGAGCGAGACACGAGGAGGCCAGCGGCCTCCGCACTGCCGGCAGGCAGCGCACGGAATTTCGAGAATCGAAAATTCCATCAGTGCGCTCTTGCATTGCCCCAATACCCATATGCGACATTGGCACAATCAGGCGTCTAACCTGGCCCGCAGAGCAACGACCACCGCGCTATGTATCGGCCCACGCCCGCATGAATGGTTCATTAACAAATATTGATTGCCTGCAATCTGGATCTGTCAGCGAGCCACTCAATCGCAAGGTCCGGCGGCGGTATGATGCGTATGCTGTGGCCGTCGGTGGTCGCAGTCTAGGCCTAGGGAACGGCCGACCTCTTTGAGAGAGAGCAATGATCAGAAAGATCGCCATCCAGAATTTTAGAAGCTTTGATCCAAGTGTCGTCACAGCGATCGATTTCGCACCGGACAAGCGCGTTGCATTCTTCTATGGCCTCAATGGTGCCGGCAAGTCGGCCATTGGGCAGGTTGTCCAAAGTTGTTCGTCAGGCCAGGAGCCCATCTCCGGCTGTTCGGTGACCACTTACCCTGCCGACGCTAGATATGAGTATTTGGTCTACAACGAGCGCTTTATTGAGACCCATTTCCGCAACCGCAGTGATGTTCCAGGCATCTTCACCATTGGCGATCCTGAGTCGTCAGCATTGGAAGCCGCCGAAAGCCTCGAGCAAGAGCTTGAGAGTTGGCGCGCGCAGCGCGATGGCCTCACCGAGCAGAGCCAGGTGCGCGAAAAAGAGAAGTCCGCGGCTCTCGAAACGGCCCTTGGCGCGGCTTGGAAGACCTACACGGCTCTGAAAGATGGTCCCTTCAAGCCTTGGTTGCCTTACGGACACTCCAAGCAGAAGTTCTTCGACGCGCTCCAAACCAAAGCATCGCCCCCTTACGAGGGCGATCTGCCCTCTTTCGATGAGCTCGCTCAGTCCTTAAGTGAGCTTGGGGACAGTCACACCGCTCACAAGCCTCGGATTGAGATTGAACTGCCAAGCTTTGGCAGAACCGAGCAAGATGAGATATGGACAGAGCCAATCGTCGGGTCCAGCGACAGTGCCCTTGCGGCTCTCATTAGGGACATTGGCAACCTCGACTGGGTCAACCAGGGTCGCCCCTATCTCGATCATAGCCAAGATCAGTGTCCCTTCTGCCAGCAAAGTCTTCCCCACGACTTCCCTGAGGAGCTTGCCAAGCTCTTTGATGCGAGCTTCGACAGGCGTGTCGCCTGAGCGACGCTCCTTGCTGAGAACTACGCCGCAAGTGTTGCCAGCCTTGATCAAGCCATTGCGCACCTTATCGAAACGGAACCCTTCGCTTCGGAAAACCAAAAGTTAGAACTTGCCTGGTCCAATGCAAGTCGCCTGCTCAATGACAACGCGCAGAGAATGGCGAGTAAGGTCTTGTCTCCCCAAGGCGCTTTCGAGCTGCAACCAAGCCAATCGCTCCTGACAGCTGTGCGCGAGGCAATCGATGTCGTTTCGAACCGTGTTGACGATTACAACCGACGCCTGAGCCATCGCGATCGCGAATTGACGCGGATCAAACACACCTTTTGGCATCGCCTGTGCACTGAGAACGACGGCACTCTGTCGCTTTATAGGACCACCTCCAAGGGTGCCGAGGATGCTCTGCAAGCGATCCAGTCTGCAATGGCCGTACTCCGCACTCAAGCTGGCCTACAAGCCGACCGAGGCGAACAAGACCTTCGGCGTGCTGCGCAAGATGTTCAACCTGGCCGAAGTGTGGGGCTACCGCCCGGACGGCACGAATCCGTGCCGCCACGTCCCGATGTACCCGCCGGGCAAGGAAACCCGGCTCATCGTGGACGAGGAAATGGTGCGGATCTTCCGCCATCTGGAGAAGCTGGAGGCGGAAGGGCTGGAGAACTACGTCATCCCACTGGCGATCCGCCTGCAATTCGAGTTCGCCGCCCGGCGCTCCGAAATCTGCCCGCTCGAATGGAGCTGGCTGGACTTCGAGAACCGGCGCGTGGTGTGGCCCGACAGCAAGGTCGGCGGCATTTCCAAGCCCATGAGCGAGGAAGCCTATCGGCTGCTTTCGACGGCGCCGCGCCGGGAGCGCTGCCCCTATGTCCTGCCATCAACCGCGGGCGTGAAAGTCACGTTTTCGTGCCCGGCCAGCCTTAAGGCAGATCTTGACCGCTACGCCGCTCTCCATTCGCAGGCGTACGGAGAGGCCGTTGATGCGGCAACGCTTGTCCCGCATATGCTGCAGGCGTTCATAGACGCGGATCGCGAATTTCGACGATCCCAGAGTAGTTAGCGTCCAGCCATCCAGTCAGTGGGGGAAGCTAGTGCACTTCATGGCGCAGCCCGAGGCCTCAACGCCATATCGCGATCAATCGGCCTCTGCCCCCCTAATCTGGGCGCTTATCCATGCGAAGAGCAGATCAAGCCCCTCGATACTGCTTGGCCTCGACACGGCCCTGGCGTCTGCGATCACGCAATTCCGAAGCGTTTGAAAAAAGGCAAAGCCTGTCAGGAGCGCCGCTTGGTGACTTGCTGCAATTGGCAATTCACCGGCCAGCGCCGCTCGAGCGAATACGACCCTTAGCACCCCGTTTGTGCGTCCGATCATTTCCTGTTGAGGGGGCCAAGGCGGCATACATTCCCCAGCAAAATCGCCGTGTCGGAAGATGATCTCCAGTGCCTCGCGCATGTGTGGTGTACTTTGAACATCCAAGGCAAGTTGCACCATACAGGCGCGCAGTGCGGGCAATACCGGCGCGGAGGCCCGGGTTACATCCATAAGGCGCTCCAAGATCGGCACATGGCCTCGATCGAGTACAGCTGCGAGCAACTGTTCCTTATTCTGGAAATGCCAGTACACGGCCCCGCGCGAGACGCCCGCGCGATTCGCTATCGCGGAAATGGTAGTTCTGTAGATTCCCTGTATGCGAAAGCACCAACTAGCAGCATCAAGCACCTGGGCGCACGTTAGCTGCGAAGCTTGCTTTGTCTTCCTTGCCATTGGTGAAGTCCGGTGCCATCTGCAAAAGAGAACTTTCGAGATGTTGGTTTCCAGCCTCGTATCGCCGGGCCGTATGAAAAAGCCAGCGCATCCTTGGCTGTCTGGTTGCTAGCGAACCTAGGACTAGTGCAAGACGAGCGGCGCGCTTCCTAGTTCACCAGTTCCCACTGGTCGCCGATATCGGCGACGCCTCTGTCTTTGCCCTTGCCTTATCCGTCGCTTGGCACTAGAGGCACCGACAGGGCTTCTCGCTCCTGTCCGTTTTTTTCTCCAACAGACAGAGACCAAATTGCCATGAACATCGCCGCTACGACCGGACCGGCAACGAAACCGGTCAATCCGAACAATGACAACCCCCCGAGGGTAGACAGCAGCACCAAATAATCCGGCATGCGTGCCTCTTTGCCGACCAGGATTGGACGCAACAGGTTGTCGATTAGTCCGATCACACCTGCACCGATCAGGGCCATGACCGCGGCTTTGAACACGGCGCCCGTGGCCAGCAAGTACAGCGCTACAGGTCCCCAGACGAGCCATGCTCCCAACACTGGCACCAGCGAGAGAACTGCCATTACTACGCCCCAAAGGACCGCGCCCTGGATGCCCAATGCCCAGAACAAGATGCCGCCGATTGCGCCTTGGATGCCAGCGACCATCAGGTTGCCTTTGATTGTGGCTTTGATCATGGTTTCGAACCGGTGGCCCAACTCGCCCAGATAACTGCGATCGAGGGGAAGCGTGTCGCGAAGCCGCTCGGTTAGCAGAGTCCCGTCCCGGAATGCGAAGAAGAGCAGATAGAGCATCAGAACGAAGTTCGCCAAGAGCTGCAAGGTGTCTTGACCGAACGCCACGGCATGTGAGGCAAGGAACTGCAATAGTTGCTCGAAGGCCCGGATCGCCTGACCGCGGACGCTATCAAACGGGCCGAGGCCCAAACGTTCTAATCCCTGCCATAACCACGGTGGAGCGCCATCCGCAATGCGTTCCATACGTGCTTCAAGACCACTTCCCCCGTCGCTCAGAAAGCGTTCGTAGAGCTGCCCGATCTCCTGCGCGGCAGATGCCGCGATAAGGACCAGGGGCACCACCAGAAGCAGCATGCACGTCAGTAGAGAGAGCAGCGACGCCGTCCCAGGTTTTCGCGGCATCCAGGACAGGATGCGTTCATAGATCGGCCAGAACAAGATTGCCAACGCGGCGGCCCAGAAAATCGCAGCATAGAAGGGCCGCAGCAGCCAGCCGAACACCAGCGTAATGATGGCGAGCGCGAGAATGAAAGCACGATTCTTCAAATTTGCCCGTTCCATATAAGTCCGATGTTCAGGTGTGCCTTGCGAATTGGCATAGCCTTGATCCTCTTGCCATGCCAACGCGACTAAATCAAAAGCAACCAAGTGGCGAGGCCCCTCTCAGATTGACCTGCAGCAGTCATAGGCTGGCCGTACAAAAGGCATCGCCTCGCGCTTGTGTCAACGCAACGGGCCGGTATGGATCATGCCGGCTAGGTTTGAAGATTTCTTTTGGATATGTTTTGGATTCCATTAAGGAGCTCGCCCCTGATGACCTGTCGCGTGCCGGTTCTGAGCTGCTCAAGAAATTTCGAAGCCATAGCCGAAGTTGACGCCACGGATAGCACTCAAGCATGACGCGGCATCCCACATCGGCCATGAACTGAGGTTTGTCTACCAAAGCTCTAGCCTTCTGAAGGCTATTGCGGTCGAGGTTGAAATTTCCTAGCGCCCAGCCACCCAGTCCGGATCCGCCGCACTGCCGCGTTGATCCCAGCGAGACTGGTCATGAGGTTCGTGAATTACCGCTGTCTACAGCCCTGTCAATCAGCGTTGCATGGCCAGGATCAGGGGTGCAACAGGCTCTCAACTGGCAGCTATCGACGCTGACTCGATCAACGCACAAGAAGGCTGGTGGTCCAGGGGCTGACCACCGTTCTTCCTTGTCGAGAAGATTAGTGTAGGTGCAGCAATTGCGGCCCATTTCGGCAATACACCTTTCCGGATTCGTGCCTCGGCTCAAGTTGCCGAAACGTTGGCCTTCCGAATGTCGGAACAACGAACACCTGAACCTGCCTACCCGGATGCTCGGTCGGGGAGATGCACACTGACGATCAACCCGCCTTGGCTGCGGTTGCCGCATTCCAGCTCGCCACCATGCGCCCGGCACACAGCCGCGGCGATCGCCAGACCTAGGCCACTACCACCGGAGTGCCGGGCGCGCGAAGTTTCCGCGCGCCAGAAGCGATCCTGCATGTTGGGAAGATAGGCTTCTGCGACCCCAGGCCCACGGTCTGCGACGGTAATCACCGTGCCCGACGACGCGCTGTAGGCATCGATTTCTAAAACCTTGCCGCGCACTGCGTAGCGCAGAACATTATCGATCAAGATCGTCAGGACTTGACCAATACGGTCGCGATCCGCATATAGCCAGATACGGGTCGCATTCGACACCACCGGCCGGATTCCCGCTTGCGCTAGATCGGCCGCTGCCCATTCCAGCCGTTCGACGATCACTTCATCGAGTGGAAAGCTGTCCAGTTCAAGCGGCAATTGACCCGCGCGTGCTAATGAGACCAGATGCAGGTCGCCCACCAGCCGGTTGATCTGCACCAGTTGGCGAAGCACGGCCCCCAGTTGGTCCTGTTCCATTGGGAAAACCTCGTCCATCATGCCTTGGATGCGTCCCATTGCTGCATTGAGCGGGGTTCTCAATTCATGCGCCAACATCGCGCTGGAATCGCGGACTTCGCGCTCGTACTGTTGCAGTCGCATGGTCATGTCGTTGAAGTTGCGCACAAGATCTGCTAGCTCGCCCGGAGTAGCGACGACCGCGCTGACTCGGTTGCCGAAATGACCTTCGCTGACCCTGCGCGCCGCCTCGGCGATAAGAACGAACTGTCGCGACAGTGGACGAGATATCCACATCCCGAGCAGAATCACGATTGGAATAGAAATGATGACCATGACGGCCAGCATGAGCCAGTCTGGATTGGTGAGGCCGGGACTGAGGCGCTTTATATTGTAGTATCGCTCCAGTAGCGTCCATAAACGGGTCTCATTACCCCGGGGGTCTTCCCGCAGTTGCTTAATCTCCTGTCGAGTTTCCTCAGGAGCTTGCCGCAATGCCAGCGCGTCCGTAATGTCGAAGTACGCCCACATGCCGACGGCTATTACCAAGACGGTGCCAACTGCCAGCGCGCTCATACGCAGGCCGAACCACCACCACAGCGAGCCGGGATGTCGCCAGAGCCTCATTGCCGCAAGTAGTTTCATTGGAAACGGTATCCGAAGCCGCGGACGGTCACTAGCACGCCGTTAACACCGTGCTGTTCGAGCTTGCGGCGCAGATTGTGAATGTGCACATCGACTGATCGTTCCAGTGCGTCGCTCTCCGGCAAGCAGGCATCCAGCAACTCGTGACGAGTAAACGCCTTGAATGGCGTATTCAGTAGCTTGGCGAGCAGATTGAATTCAGCAGGTGTCAGGTTGAGCGGAATCGGGTGTCCGGACGCATCTTCAACGCAGGCCTGGACTGCGCCAGTATCGACAACGACGCTACCATGACGCAGCAGGCCGTCCGCGCGCTGCGAGGGGCGTGCACGGCGGAGCACCGCATGCACTCGCACCACCACTTCTTTGGGGCTATAGGGCTTAACGATGTAATCGTCGGCTCCGTAGCGCAGGGCGCCGAGTTTATCGGGTTCGTCGCCGATCGCAGTGACCATGATCACCGGTGTGTCGCTGACGCGGCGGATCGCCGAAAGAACATCGGTTCCGCTGATCTTAGGCAGCATCACATCGAGCAGCACCAAGTCCGGCCGCCACTGCGCGTGTAGCTGCAGGCCTTGGGCACCATCGTGGGCCATGGCGACCTGGAAACCGTCCTTGCGCAGGTACGCATCCAAGATGCTGGCACTCTCCAGGTCGTCCTCGACGACCAGTATCTTCTGTTGGGACATAGTGACTTCGCTCGCTTTTGCGTGGTCCAGGAGATCGCGCCGGGCGCGAAATGGCCGTTCTTAATCAAATCCAAAAGAAACCCGAAGCTCCTCTTCAATTCCGGGTGGCAACCTACAGCGACTCTTGTAACACGCTGGACAGAACGCATGCCGCCAAAATCATCTCGCGATCTCCTAGCTTGGTCGATCGCCCCCTTGCTAATCGTACCGCTCTTAGCTGGGTGTTCAATGGCGCCCCGCTATGAGCGGCCGCCGCACGTGGTGCCCGTGACGTTCGGGCAGGCCAGTGCTGACGCTGCCCCAGCTTCAGAGGCTTCCCCAGCCCCGGCGTTAACGGCGCAAGAGCGCGACTTCCTACTGGCGCTGACCCCAGATCGGGACTTGATCCCGCTGATGTCCCGTGCCTTGGCACACAACGCCGACTACCGCACTGCCGCGTTGCGGGTGGAGCAGGCTCGGGCGCAGTACCGTATTGAGCGCTCGGCACGACTGCCCGCGATAGGGGTAGAGGCGCAACAGACGCAGCAGGGCTTCGACAACCCCGCGCTACGCGAACGCTATCAACAGGATCTGACGCGCGCAGGCGTTGCGATCAGCAATTACGAGCTTGATGTTTTCGGGCGGTTGAAGTCGCTCTCCGACTCGGCCCGTCAGCGCTATCTGGCCAGCGAGGCTGGGCAGGAGGCGGCACGCGGTGCCCTATTCGCCGAAGTGCTTCGGGCCTACGTACTGCTCTGCGCGACGACACAGGCGTACGAGCGCTTGCAGGCGGCTCATGCCGATAGCGCAGCGTTGCTTGTGATGGCGAAAGCTCAGGAATCGGTCGGGCTAATTGCTCGCGACGAGCTGGACCGCCGGCGCGCTCGTACCGAACAGGCCCAGGTTGCCGAGCTGCGCGGCGCCGATGACGTTGCCGCCGCCCGGCGGGCGCTGCAATTGCTCACCGGATTCAGCACTGACGTGGAGCCCGGTCCGCTGGCATCCTCGGTCGCGCCCGACACGGTCGCAGCGCTGCGCGAGCTAGATTCCACGGTGTTGCTGCAGCGTCCCGATATCCGCCAGGCCGAGGCTGAACTGCGCGCGGCCAATGCCGACATCGGCGCGGCTCGTGCTGCCTTCTTCCCTTCGATTCGCCTTAGCACCTCGATTGGCAGCGCCAGCGATTCGTTGGGTGACCTGTTCAAGTCCGGCAGTCGTACCTGGTCCTTTGTCCCCCAGTTGGTGTTGCCAATCTTCGACTTCGGCCGCAACAAAGCCAACCTCGACCTGGCCTGGACCCGCAAGCAGGCCGGTGTAGTCGACTACGAGCGAAGCATAGAAGCCGCATTCCGAGAGGTCGCTGACTCCCTTGATGCCCGCGCAACCTTTGCCGTGTCCGAAGCGAATCTGCGAGAGCAGGATCGCCTGGCGTCATTGCGCATTGAACGCGCCGAGCGACGCGTGACCCGCGGGCTAGAGGACCGCCAGAACTTGCTGGCAAACCGCGTCGAGGCCACGCAGATCGGCCTCGAACACCTGCAGAGCCAGCGCGATCTCGCGTTGAGCCGGATCGCGCTGTTCAGAGCGTTCTACGGCGTCGAGTTGCCCGCCCGGCTTTAAGAGAGAACCCAACCAATGACTCACCGCTTACCGCCAATGCCGGGCCAAGCCAGTAGGCCCACTGCACAGCGCACTCCTTCCTATTATCTGACCGGCGCGCAAGCGGCCGGAGGTATGTCCATGCATATTGCACGTTCCCTCTATCCCGTTGGCCTGCTGGCCGCAGCATTGATGCTGTCGGCGTGCAGTCCCGATGCTGCAGCACCTGCGCAGCCGCGATCTGTGAAGCTGGAGGCCATCGGAGCGGGCTCCGCAGACGCAGCGTCCCGCTTCGTTGCGACGCTACGCCAGGAGCATCGGGCGGACCTTGCCTTCGAGAATGGTGGCCGCATTGCCGAAATTGCAGTCGACGTAGGCGACCGTGTACGCAAGGGCCAGGTGTTGGCAAGCTTGGATGCCGAGCCGGCACGGCTGCGCCTCACTCAGGCTGAGGCGAATCTGCGCGCTGCGACCGGTCAGGCAAAAGAGCGGCAAATCCAACTGCAGCAGCAACAAGCGATGTTCGAAGATGGCGTGGTCTCGCAGGCGAGCCTAACCAGCGCCCAGGTAGCTCACGACTCGGCGCAGTCTCAGCTGCGTGTGGCCGAATCTGATCGTGCCCTCGCAGCTCGTGCACTACGCCAGAGTGAACTGCGTGCGCCTTTTGACGGCAGTGTGGTCGCTCGGCTACTGCAGCCGCAGGCTGACGCCGCGGCCGGGCAGGTCGTGGTGCAGGTCGAAGGGCAAGGCCAGCCGCAGGCAGTTGCGACGCTGCCGGCAGCCATTGCGCAGGGCCTCACTCCAGGGTCACTGGTCCAAGCGAGCCGCGCTGACGCGAATGCCGCAGCGTTTACGCTGCGCTTGCGAAGCGTTTCCTCACGGCTCGAAGGCGGCGCCAGTGTCCAGGCGATCTTTGACGTGGCCGAAGCTTCGATACCGTTGCGCAGCGGCGACAGCCTGATGCTGTCGCTGTCTGGTGCGTCCGAGAACGATCTGTCCGTACCGTTGCCGGCAGTGATCGCGCAGCAGGGCAAGGATGCGGTGTTCGTCTACGATGCCAAAGCGGGCACTGTGGTCCGCCGCCCCGTCAAGCTTGGCCCGATAGAGGGTGAGCGCATACGGGTCACCTCAGGATTGCGGTCGGGTGAACAAGTAGTTGCAGCAGGCGGCGCCTTCCTCAGCGATGGTCAAGCGGTGCTGCCTTTGCGCGCCGCGTCTCATCTGAATGATGCGGGGCGTCCATGAACGTAACCCGTTCGGCTCTAAGCGCTAGCCGCCTGACGCTATTCGCGGCGCTGATGCTGTTGGTTGGCGGCATCGTCACCTTCCTCGGCTTCCCCTCGCAGGAAGAACCCACCGTCACAATCCGCGATGCGCTGGTGATGATTTCTCATCCTGGCATGCCCAGTGAACAGGTTGAGCGCCTGCTGGCCAAGCCGGTCGAGGAGCGGTTGCGTGAGATAGGCAGCCTGAAGAAGATCGTGACCACCGTGCGTCCAGGCAGCGCGACTATCCAGTTGACCGCCTACGACCATGTTAAGGACCTGCCGGCACTGTGGCAGCGGGTACGAGCCAAATCGGCCGAGGCCGGCCAGGCATTGCCGGTGGGCACGTTTGGTCCCTTCGTCGACGACGACTTTGGACGTGTAGCGGTGGCTTCAATTGCGGTCACGGCGCCGGGCTACAGTATGAGCGAGATGCGTGAGCCGCTGCGCGAGATGCGCGCACAGCTACATACGCTGTCCGCGGTAGAACGGGTCACCTTCTACGGCCTGCAGGAGGACCGCGTCTATGTGTCGTTCGACCGCGGGCGCTTGGTTGAGGCTGGCCTCACACCGTCAGCGGTGATGCAGCAGCTGCAAGCACAGAACGTGGTCGCCCCAGGCGGGTTGGTGTCGGCTTCGGGCATGGCGATGACAGCGGCAACCTCCGGCGAGCTTCGCAGCGCAGAAGACCTGCGCCGATTCTTGGTGTCGGCCACGGGTGCGTCCGGTACACGTCAGGTGCCACTGGGCCAATTGGCCCGTATTGAGGTGACGCCTGCTGACCCGCCTGAGGCCGCTGCGGTATATCAAGGCATGCCGGCGGTCGTGGTTGCAGTCTCGATGGCGCCGGGCTACAACATCGGCGACTTCGGCGCGCAGTTGCGCGCGAAGCTTGAGGAGACTGCGCAGCAGCTGCCGGCGGGCTTCGAGCAACACGTGGTCACGTTCCAGGCGGATGTGGTCGCACGCGAGATGGGTCGCATGCACCAGGTGATGGGCGAGACGATCATGATCGTCATGATCGTGGTCATGCTCTTCTTGGGCTGGCGCACGGGCCTGATCGTCGGCGCAATCGTCCCGTTGACCATTCTCGGCGGCCTGATCGCCATGCGCGCCTTGGGCGTAGAGCTGCAGACAGTTTCGATCGCCGCCATCATCATGGCCTTGGGCCTGCTCGTCGATAACGGCATCGTCATCGCCGAGGACATCGAACGCCGACTGGCATGCGGTGAGGAGCGCCGTCATGCGTGCATCGAGGCTGGGCGGACGTTGGCGATACCGCTGCTCACCTCATCGTTGGTGATCGTACTGGCATTCTCGCCCTTCTTTATCGGACAAACCGCGACTAACGAGTACTTGCGCTCGCTTCCGATGGTGCTCGGCCTGACGCTGCTCGGCTCTTGGCTGCTGAGCATCACGGTCACGCCGTTGCTGTGTCTTCACTTTGCCAAAGTGCATGCCGGCCATGATGAGAGTGCAGGACAGTACGACTCCCGCTTCTATCGCGGATACCGTGGGATCATCACTCGCGTCCTGGATCACAAGGCGCTGTTCATTGGCAGCATGTTGGCATTGCTTGTTGCCGCCGCAGTTGTGCTGGCTTCTATTCCCTACAATTTCCTGCCTAAGTCCGACCGGCTGCAGTTCCAGATGCCGGTGGTGCTGCAACCAGGAAGCGACTCGCGGGAAACGCTGCGTACGGTTCAAGCGATGAGCCGCTGGTTTGCCGACGCCAAGATCAACCCGGAAGTGACCGATAGCATCGGCTACGTCGCCGACGGCGGTCCGCGCATCGTTCTGGGCCTGAACCCACCATTGCCGGGCGCCAATATCGCCTATTTCACAATCAGCGTTGCACCGGGCACAGACATCGAACAGGTGATCAATCGCGCCCGCCGTCACATGCTGGAGACGTTCCCGCAGGCACGCGCCGAGCCCAAACGCTTCCCGTTGGGTGCGACCGAGGCTGGCGTAGCCGTCTACCGCGTGGTCGGTCCTGACGAGACGGTATTGCGTGACGTCGGCGAACGCATTGCCGTAGCCTTGCGCGGCGTGGACGGCATGCAGGACGTCTATGACGACTGGATGTCTCGTGTACCGCGTTACGTTATTGAGGTCGACCAGCTCAAGGCTCGTCGAGCAGGCATCAGTAGCGATGACGTCGCAAACGCGTTGCAGTTGCGATACAGCGGCGTACAAGCATCGCTGATTCGCGACAATGGTGTCGCCGCCCCGATCGTACTGCGAGGCGATGCCAGAGAGCGAAACGCCACCGGAACTCCGGCAGACACCCTGGTCTATCCGAGCGCAGGCGGTCAACCGCTGCCACTGTCCGCGATCGCGTCGGTCTCCACGGCAACAGAGCCGTCAACGATCATGCGCCGCAACCTGGTACGCACGCTGACCGTAACTGGCCGACATCCAACCCTGACTGCCAACGAGATCGTCGCTGCAGTCACCCCCAAGATTGATGAGATTAAGCTGCCTCCGGGCTATCGCATTGAGCTCGGCGGCGAGATCGAGGACTCGGCAGAGGCGAACCAGTCATTGCTCCAGTTCATGCCGCATGCACTGATCATGATCCTGTTGCTCTTCGTGTGGCAGTTCAACTCGTTCCGCAAGTTGTTCATCGTTGTGGCAAGCGTACCCTTCGTGCTGATTGGAGCGGCGCTTGCGTTGTTGCTGACTGGGCAGCCATTCGGCTTCATTGCGACCTTCGGCTTGCTGGCCCTGGCAGGAATCATTGTCAACAACGCGGTTCTGCTGCTGGAGCGAATCGAGGCAGAGCTGGCTTCAGGCCTGCCACGGCGTGAGGCGGTGATCTCAGCGGCAGTGATGCGACTACGCCCGATCGTGATGACCAAGCTGACGTGCATCGTTGGCCTGGTTCCCCTGATGCTATTTGGCGGGCCACTTTGGACCAGTATGGCGATCTCCATGATCGGCGGGCTTGCACTTGGCACGCTCGTGACACTGGGTCTGATTCCGATCCTGTACGACTTGCTGTTCTCGCTGCGCGTGCGTGGCAAGTCGACGCAGGAGGGAGCGACCGTATGAGTTGCTTGATTGCAATCTCTCGCCAAACTGGTGGCCGTCGCTGTGCCATAGCCTGGAGAACATCCCATGACTGAAGCATGGCTTCGTCGCTCAGCCAAGGCGCTAGGGCCTGCGGCGTGGACAGCCGGCGGCGATTGGACGATTGAACACTATGGAAAGTTGTCCAAGATGGTCGCCAGCCTGCGTGTGGAGAATTCTGGTCAGTCCGCGATTTCGATCTTGGACTGGGCAAATATCCGAAGGCTTGATACTGCCGGTGCCGCGCTGCTAGTAGAGATGCTCGGCGCAGATCTAGTGCGTACTCATGTTGGCTCGGACGAGGGTCTGTCACCAGAACGCCGTGCACTGTTGGAGACGCTCGCGGACGCGGCGGAAGCTCAGCAGATCTCAACGCCCGAGAACGCCGAGTCCATCCCGGCACTTCGGCGCGGCTTAGAGCGTGTTGGCGCCATGGCCGAGCGGGGCTTCAACAGCTTCCTCGGGCTTGCAGGCTTCGTCGGACAGATTCTTGAAACCTGGCTGGCTATCGTCCCGTATCCACGGCGCTGGCGCCTGACCGCTGTGGTGGCACAGATTCAACGCGTAGCGGTTGATGCCATCCCCATTGTTGCTTTGCTGAGTTTCATGGTGGGGACGGTCGTCGCCTTCCTCGGTGCGACCGTGTTGGCCAACTTCGGTGCCAGCATTTTCGCTGTGCACCTGGTGGCCTTTGCCTTCATGCGTGAGTTCGGGGTCTTGTTGCCCGCCATCTTGATCGCGGGCCGCACAGCCAGTTCCTATACCGCGCAACTGGGTTCCATGAAGGCCAATGAGGAGATCGATGCGCTGCGCTCAGGCGGCCTCAACCCGATTGAACTACTGGTTCTGCCGCGAGTGCTCGCTCTACTTATCTCGCTACCGCTTCTGAGTCTGGTTGGTGTGCTGGCGGGCATCGCCGGTGGTGCTGCGGTCTGCGTGTTCAGTCTGGACATCTCCCTATCTCAGTTCCTCGCCATCGTGCAGGACAAGATCGAAGTTCAGCATTTCCTGGTCGGACTGAGCAAGGCGCCATTCTTCGCCGTGATGATCGCTGCGATTGGCTGCCATGAGGGATTCAAGGTTGCCGGTAGCGCGCAATCGGTTGGCGACCACACCACATCGAGCGTTGTGCAGTCGATCTTCGTAGTAATCCTGCTCGACGCACTGGCGGCGTTGTTCTTCATGGAAATGAAATGGTGAGCGGCATGGAGCAAGGAACGACGCCCCACGCAATTGAAGTGCGGGGGCTGGAGAACCGGTTCGGTGGACAACAGGTGCACCAGGGCCTGGATCTGGACGTACGACGCGGCGAGATACTCGGGGTGGTCGGTGGCTCCGGCACTGGCAAGTCGGTTCTGCTTCGCAGCATCGTCGGGCTTCAGCAGCCCAAAGCCGGCGTCGTACGCATTCAAGGCCAGGACATACTGCAGCTTCAGGGCCCCGCGCGCACGCAGCTGGAACGCCGCTTTGGAATTTTGTTCCAGAAGGGTGCGTTGTACTCGTCGCTAAGCGTGATTGAGAACGTCGCGCTTCCACTGATCGAGCACGCAGGATTGCCTCGCGCGCAGGCTGAACATCTCGCACGAAGCAAGCTTGCACTCGCTGGTCTGCCACCAGATGCGGCAGACAAGTCCCCCTCCTCACTGTCCGGCGGCATGATCAAGCGTGCAGCCTTAGCGCGCGCCCTCGCTTTGGACGCGGAGATCCTCTTTCTAGACGAGCCCACGGCGGGCTTGGACCCAATTGGCGCCGCTGCGTTCGATCAGCTGATCCTGACCCTACGCAATGCACTGGGGTTGACGGTGTTCATAGTGACCCACGATCTCGACTCGCTCTACACCATCTGCGACCGCGTGGCCGTTCTGGCCAGTCGCCGCGTGCTGGTCAACGATCGCATCCAGGCCGTAGAAGGCTATGACCACCCCTGGATTCAGTCGTACTTCCATGGTCCTCGGGGCCGTGCAGCAGCAGGCGCTACGAACGGGAGTATGGGCTAATGACTGGCCTGGTTGGACTATGGGCCGAGCCCATGGCCGAAGACGCGCTCTTGCAACAGGTGTCGCCGATGCTATGGGCGCTGCAGCACGAGGTTGGAAGCCGCAGTGCGTACTGGGCCGACACCGACGCCGGACTGATCCTGGGCCATTGTCGAGCGGTCGAAATGGCATCACGGCAGCCAATGGAATCTCTATGTGGACGCTATACGCTGTGCCTTGACGGACGCATATCTAACCGCGCTCGCCTGAAGGACTGGCTCGGCGACGTGCCTCGCAGGAGCAGTGACGAGCAGCTACTGCTTCAAGCCGTTAGCCACTGGGGTGTAGAACGGGCGATCGAGTGCTGCGAGGGAGCCTTCGCCCTGGCAGTGTGGGATAACCACCAGCGTGAGTTGTGGCTGGCACGGGACCCGGTGGGCGAGCGCTCTCTGTATTATGGGTGGCACGGAAGCACCTTGCGTTTCGGTTCGGAACTAAAGGCGTTACAAGCTTCCCCGGAATTTATGCCGGCGATCGACCAAGACGCGCTTTGTCTCCTACTGCGCCACGACTATGTGCCGGCACCGCACACCATCTACATTGGTATCCATAAGTTGATGGCTGGCGCACTCCTGCGTATCGGGATGAGAGACCACGCGGCGCGTGGGTCAATGCAGGCCATACAGGGCGGCCGAAGCTATTGGTCCGCGCAGGAGGAAATGAAGGAGGCGCTGAAAGAACAATCATCGATTGTGCCGTCGCTAGAGCATGCCACTGAATCTTTGGAATCTACGCTGCGCCAGGCGGTCTCCAGTCGTATGCACTCGCCCTTGACGTGTGGCGCGTTTTTGTCCGGCGGAACCGACTCGTCGCTAATAGTGGCGCTAATGCAGCAGCAGTCGTCTACACCGGTCGACACCTGGACTGTCGGGTTTGATGATCCCGGCCATGATGAAAGCAAGTGGGCTTCGCAGGTCGCGCGTCACTTGGGCGCTCACAATCATAGCCATCGCATCGATGCCAACCAAGCGCGCGATATTCTCGATCGTGTTCCGCAAGTGTGGTGCGAGCCATTTGCGGACTCCTCGCAGATTCCAACGCTCCTGGCAAGTCAACTGCTTGGAGAGCACAAGAAGGTCGCCTTCACCGGCGATGGCGGTGACGAGCTCTTCTTTGGTCATCCCAGTTACGGCCGCGCCTTGCGCAACGCACGTTGGTGTGCCGGGCTCCCCGACTGGGCGCGTGCGCTGGCGCGACAAAGCGCAAACCATCTTGATGTCGAGCGCGGGCGCTTGGGCGGGTGGCGAGCGGTACTGGCGGAAATGACCGCAGATGGCGTCGAAGGTCATTACTTGCAGCGTGTTTCGCGCTGGCGCGATCCGGCAGGTGTGGTTGTAGGTGCGAAAGAGCCGCCTACCGCATTCGATCAGCGTGCCGTGGGGATGTCGGACGAGGCACGAATTCAACTCCTGGATTTCCGCATGGTGCTGTCGGAGGGCATCTTGGTCAAGGTCGCCCGAGCCGCGAGCGCCAGCGGCGTCCAGACGTGCTCACCTCTTTTGGACATGGATGTCGCACGTTTGGCTTGGGGCTTGCCCCACCACCTGAAGTGTGGTGGTGGCGAGTACAAGCGCATTCTCAAACACCTACTCGCACGTTACTTGCCAGATCAGCTTGTGTATCGCCCCAAGCGTGGCTTTGGCCCCCCAATGGCCAAGTGGCTAGCGGGTCCATTACGTGAATGGGCCGAGGCGCTTCTGGACCCACGTCTATTGCGTCAGCACGGCCACTTGGACGTGGTCAAGGTCCGGGCACTGTGGGAGGCGTTTCTACGCGGTGAACGTAAGTGGCATACCCACCTGTGGAACATTCTGATGTTCCAGGCTTGGTTTGCGTATTGGCATGGCGCACGCGCGCCGTACACATCAACAGCCGTCGATTCAATGATGCGCATGAAACCCGAACCCGCTTTTACTGCACGAGGCCTCCTCCCATGAACATCTTTGTCCCAGACGTCTGGGCGCCATCGCAAATGCATGAAGCAGTGCGGGGCGGTCGCAATTTAACTAATAAGGTCCTGTGAAACATGGAAACCCATGCACGCCACATCACCATTGGCATCTTCGTCCTTTTCCTCGTCGCAGTCGGGTTTGGCGTCGCGCTGTGGCTAGGCGGAGTTCGCTCCGATCGTGAATTCCATTACTACCGGGTGATGTTTGACGAACCGGTAATAGGTCTGTCTATCGGCAGCCCTGTGCAATACAGCGGCATTACTGTGGGCGAGATCGTTGCGCTTTCTCTACTGCCGGAAGACCCGCGCCGCGCCATCGCACGCGTTCGCGTCGACACATCGATCGCGATCCGCCAGGACACTCGCGCGGAGCTAGTCGTCACGGGCATCACCGGTGCCGCCGTGATTCAGCTGAGCGACGGTGGCCCGAATGTCCCTCTTCTATCCAGGAAAGATGGTGAAGAGCCATTGATTCTGGCGCCGCGCTCTGCACTGGCCTCGCTGGTGTCCGGCGATGGCAACACCATGACTACGGTCAATGGAATTTTGCGACGAACGCATGACGTGTTCTCCCCAGAGAATGTGGCGCTGATCCATCGAACCTTGGTCAATCTGGAGAGCACTTCGAGCGCCATTGCTGAACAGCGCTCCGAGCTCGCCGCTCTGGTCAACAATCTGACCGAGGCAAGCCAGGAATCAACCGCCGCATTGCGTAAAGCCAATGCGGTGATCGGTGACGCTCAATCGATTCTGAATGAGGAAGGGCGTCCGGCGCTGGCGAGCACACGAGAGGCCATGGCGTCGCTGGAGCGCAGCTCAGCACGAATTGAGTCCGTATTACAGCGCAACGAGGCTTCCCTTGACCAAGGCTTGGCGAGTGCGGGCCCGGCCATGAACGAACTGCGACTCTCTCTATCCAATCTCAACACTGTCCTACGCCGCTTGGATCGCAACCCTGCCGGCTACTTGCTGGGCGGCGACAATATCGAGGAAACCAAACCATGAATGACGCCCTCCGTAAGCGCCCGGCCGCACTAGCAGCGCTGCTGTTGCTGGCAACGCTACCGGGCTGCAGTCTGCTCTATAAGCAGGAGCCGGCAGCCACGTATCAGTTGTCACTGCCGCGGTCGACGTACACGGCGCCCAGCGCGCAGGCGCAGCCTCAACGGCCCGTCCTTGTTATCCATACGCCTGTCAGCAGCCGGGTGCTCGATTCGGACCGCGTCATCATCGCCCAGCCGGACGGACGGTTGGCCGCCTGGGCAGGTCTGCGCTGGGCCGACAATGCCCCCGTATTGCTTCGCGATCGGCTTACCGAAGCCTTCATCCACGACGCAAGGCAAGCCGTACGTGTGGACAGCTCGAGCTTTGGCTCGGAGCGGAACCTAGTCGGCACGCTCCAGGCGTTCCAGTTCGAGCAACGCGGCAACGCCTCTGTCGTGGCCATACGGTTGGATCTCCGATTGGACGACCACGGTCAGCCAGGAAAGGGGGCGAGTCGACGTTTTGAAGTGGAGCGCACTGTCATCAGTAAGCGCGAAGCCGACGTCATCGCCGCGTTTAGCGCGGCTTCTGACGCGCTGGCCGAGCAGGTCATTGGCTGGGTTGCGCAGCAGCCAGTCACTTCCATCGCTGGCCCGGCGGGGGCCGCTGGTGTGCCGCGCGCCGCCCCGGCGGAAATCGTGCCGCGATAAGGTGAGGATGCAGATGCAGAAACTCGACGATAGTCACTGTGCAGCCGGTCCTGTCGGCGCTTGCATATTCCCGCTGGCGGCGGACCTCACGGCGTACGATATGGTTGCTGGTGGAAGCCCTCCCAAGCTGTACATCGTGGAGATCGGGCTTCGGGAACGCGCCGATCCCGATCAGCGGCGTCGCGCTCGCGAACTCAGCCCGGATGTACCCCAAGCCATGCTCGATCGGCCACTTAATGGCCCAACTTCCACGCCACCTGGAAATGCCTTCGACGCATCACATGCGTGCTCAAGGCGCGCGATCGCAGCCTCGGAACGTTTGAGGTCTACGGCCGCGGCGCATTTGCCTCGCGTGGTGCCAGGCATAGCTGCACCGTCGCGATGGCGCGGCAACGGGACGCACTTGCGGCACACTGCCACCTCTGGGCTGGGCCGCGTTCCAACATTCTCCGGGGTCCGGCCATGACCGACCATCGGGTAACACATCGGCTCGTCATCGTCGGAGGCGGCGTCGCGGGACTGGAGATCGCCAGCACGTTGGCGCGACGCTGGCGCCGCTCCCGCGCGCCCACCATCACACTGGTCGATCGGGACTCGGCCCACGTCTGGAAGCCAATGTTGCACATGATCGCTGCCGGCACCCGCGACGTGTCGCAGCAACAGACGCCCTATCTGGCGCAAGCCAGAGATGCTGGATTTGTCTACCAGCCTGGCGAACTTGGCGGGCTGCATCGCGAACGACGTGAGCTGCAGATTGCTGCGGTGTATGCCGACGACGGACGGTTGCTTATTCCCGAGCGCACGTTGGAGTACGACACACTGGTTATTGCCGTTGGCAGCCAGACCAACGATTTCAGGACTCGCGGCGCCGCAGACCACTGCTACCGTATCGACTCACGTGAACAGGCCGATGCATTCAACAAGGAGGTCCGGCTGCGGATCCTTCAGTGCGTGGCTCAGGATGCACAGTTGTCTATCGGAATCGTCGGCGGAGGTGCGACCGGTGTCGAACTGGCTGCTGAACTCGTGCAGTTGGCAGAGACGGCGGCCTCCTATGGCGCCCATGACCTTGTGTCGCGCATTTCGATCAGCTTGATTGAGAGTGGTCCACGGCTATTGGCGGCCTTTCCCAAGGACATCTCGGACTCCACTCGCAACCGGCTAGAGCAATTGGGCGTACGAGTACGCACGGATACTCGGGTCGGTGCGGTAGATGCCGATGGCTTCGTGCTGGGAGATGGGAGTAGGTTGGAAGCATCGTTGAAGATTTGGGCGGCTGGGGTGAAAGCGCCAGGCCTCTTGGCTGACCTTGCGGGTTTGGAAGTCAACGCTGTTAACCAACTCCTGGTGCGACCCACACTGCAGACGACGTTGGACCCAAGGATCTATGCCGTGGGGGACTGCTCAAGCTTGACGTTGCCCGGCAGCGAACGCCCTCTGCCTCCGACCGCGCAGGTGGCTCACCAACATGCCCAGTACCTCATCCGCAATTTGCCCCGCGTGATCGAACGTGGTTCATCACCACCGGATTTCGTGCACCGAGATCTCGGCGCTTTGGTGTCGCTGGGCGAATACGATGCGTACGCCTCGCTGGGAAAGTTCGGTCTACTCAAGGGCGCGACGTTGCGCGGGCGCTTGGCGCAGATGAGTCACATCTTGCTCTACCGGAGCCATCAAGCCCGACTTCACGGCATAGTACGCGGAAGTCTCCTGTGGCTGGTGGATCGGATCAACGCGCGCTTGCGCGGGTCAATACGTCTCGATTGAGCTCACATGTCACTAGGTTCGCGGACAGGTGCCCGGCTCTAGATAAGGCGCCTGGATAGGCGATAGCACTATCCAGCGCCGACCACGTGAAAAGGCGAGTGCTCAAAGCTAGATCTGAGCGCTCGGCCGCCGACGTCATGGGGGATCGTCGGCCAACGACGCGGACGCTACCTTGGTCTGATGCCCTGTACTCCAGAATAGTCGGTCGCACTTCGCAGACTGCGCACGCTAAAGAAGTTTGGGGATCTGCCGTTGTCAAACGAGAAGAACCTTGTCCTCAAACCTATTGGCGAAAACATGAATGCTCGAATCCCAGACGCTCACTGCGCTATTTAAGCTGCTCGAGGATATGACCCGCCCTAGGACGAGGATTAGTGCGTTCACGCCCGGGAAGATGGCGCAACGTCTGGAGCGATGGTCCATGCGAGGGCTTCTTGGGGCTATCGCGATCTTTCTTGGATTGATCGTCTGGGAGCGGTACGGGACACCAACTGCGGGGTTTCGAAGCATCCTGCTTGGCGTCTATGTGCTTCACCTTTCGCTCGCAATCACTTACTTGGCTACGATCACCATTGGCTTGGCCCCCATCCTCTGGCGACATCGGAAAAAGCCCTTCGCCGCTATGCTGGCCGCGTTGGAGCGCGATCTCCAGGAAGACGCCGATGTACTCAACAAACTGTGGGCGTTCGACAAAGCAGCACTAGCCTATGGTCTGCTGCAGTATCGCCATCGCTGGTCTTCTTTTGACGGGCGTATCTCCGTCGCCGCGGGCGATCTGCGCAAGTTGGGTCTTTTCCCTGCGCTGGCTGCAGCATCGATTTCCGCCTCCACATTGCTCAAGGAAGGCAGCAATATCTTCCTGTGGGCACCAGTCATGCTGACCGCGTGCTTCTACTTGGTGGCATTTGTTGCCTATGCATCCCGCGAACGGCCCCAGCAGGTCATCGAACTTCTGGAATATGCAATTCATCATGCGGATCAGTTTGCGTCTATTTCTTCCGAGATCGGGACCAGGCCGGCTTCTCAAAAGGCGCTGTCCAGCCAGAAGATGGAGAGGGCTGGGGAGTCCAAAATTCATACGAAGCCTTTTTCCTCAGTTGAGGGCTTCATCCCGCCCTGCACTGAATTGCCGCAGCTTCCATGCAAGTGCTGTCAGATAGCTCCATATCAGCGGTAAGCTTGCCCACATCGGAAGGAAGTCGAACTGAGCCGTTGCCCGGACCGCCGGATCGGTGTGTTGCGCCTCCCAAACGGCGGCGTAGACCCCGACGCCAATCGTGACCGCACTGATGCACAACGACGCCACTAACCAAACCCAGTTACTTCTGCCGAAATGCCATGCGAGCACGAAAGCGGCTGTCGTCAGCGCAATGAAGCCTATGCTTGCGAAGACCGCATGCAGTACCCCGTGCGGGCTGACTTGGTTATAGGGCGGCAAGCCCAACGGGGTATCCGGGCCGGGGGGGAACCCGAACGCGGGATCTGTAGGGAACAGGCCAACCAGTATATGGGTAACCGCGAACACAGCCAAAAGGAGTGGCGCCCAGAAGCCACCTGGCGTTCCTCTCAACACCCGGCGCGTGCCGACTGCGAAGGTCAGCGTTAGCGCGCCAGCAAAGACAAAATTCAGTGATTGGATCCAGCCGAATTCGCCGAGTGCTAGTTGACTGCTGGCGTGACGATGGAGATCAAATCCATCACGTAACATGGCCTGGGCGAAGCCTGTGCAGATGGCAAGCGGGCCGGCGACGACACCGGCGTTCAGCAGGTTGCGGGTGAGTTTTACTTGAGACAAGTGCTGAGCGGGCATGGGTAGGCTCGTGTTTTGAAAGTTCTTGATTTTCGATTTGCACAGCGCGTGAAGCAGCACACCCGGTTGTGCTCGGAATCTCGGGTAGGACGAATGGCAAGCCGAAGCTCTGTCTTAGGCCGCGCAAGCTGGAGGCATACATGCTGCTTGCCGCGATTCAGCTGTTCACATCCCTCTAAAAAATCTCGGCTCACGCCCGGTAAGTCGCCAACAAATTTGCTTCCGGGGAGCTTTGGGTACTGCCGCCCGATATTCCCCGCAGTTCTTGCTTGGAATTTATCATAACCACAAATGATACGCATTTGCATGTAGGCGGCTGTGTCTGTCTTCGCCAGCGTGTCCTCTAGGGAATCGGACACTGTCTCGGAAGCGGGGGGTGGATTCTGGCAAGGGGCGCCGCCTTACTTACGATGCCTGAGTTCTGAGCCTCGACGATTGGCACCGTCGCAATCGCTAGCGGGGGGTACTTGCGCTTGGAGGTGTTGCAGGACGGCATCGAGGCAAGCATGTTCGGGCAGGTCATACATCATTTAGTAGCTGCGGTTGCCATGGGCGTCGTGGCCGTTGCAGACACGGAGGAGAGGTGTCCTATTGGAGTCACGCATCAATCCGGAGCGGTCGGCACCGCGCAACCTGACCGCCAATAGTCGTAGCTTTCCGTTGGTTATCACGCTGCACAATGGATAGAGATTGGACTGTTTTTCTGGATTATCCATCCAGTCAATGCTGCTTTATCGCATTGGATGTAGCAGCCTAAGCTTGATCCTCCATCGACCCGTGAAGGTAATTTCCCATGGCAGACCACTCCATCCAAGGCAAAGTTGTTCTCATCGCCGGCGGCGCCAAGAACCTCGGCGGCCTGATTGCTCGCGATCTGGCTGCGCAGGGCGCCAAGGCCGTCGCGATCCACTACAACAGCGCCGCGTCCAAGTCGGATGCCGACGCGACTGTCGCCGCAGTGCAGGCCAGTGGTGCGCAAGCGGTGGCACTGCAAGGCGACCTGACAACGGCCGGTGCCGTCGAAAAACTGTTCGCCGATGCCATCGCTGCCGTCGGCAAGCCCGACATCGCCATCAATACCGTTGGCAAGGTGCTCAAGAAGCCCATGGCTGCGATCAGCGAAGCCGAGTACGACGAGATGACGGCCGTCAATTCCAAGACCGCCTTCTTCTTTCTCAAGGAAGCCGGAAAGAACCTCAACGACAACGGCAAGATCTGCACCGTAGTAACGTCGCTGCTCGGCGCTTTCACGCCGTTCTATGCGGCCTACGCTGGCACCAAGGCGCCGGTGGAGCATTACACCCGTGCGGCCTCCAAGGAGTTCGGGGAACGTGGCATTTCGGTGACGGCGGTCGGCCCAGGCCCGATGGACACGCCATTCTTCTATCCGGCTGAGGGTGCCGATGCAGTGGCCTACCACAAGACGGCTGCGGCGCTTTCACCGTTCAGCAAGACCGGCCTGACTGACATCGAGGACGTGGTGCCCTTTATCCGCCATCTAGTGAGCGATGGTTGGTGGATCACTGGCCAGACTATCCTCATCAATGGTGGATACACCACCAAGTAAGCATCCAGGCTCGCCGCTGTGGTGCCGCTTCGAGCGAATCCCAGTGAGGGATCAAATAGTTGCTACTGGGGAGGTGTTTCCAAATGGTTGCCATCACGCATCAAGAAGTCCTTAAGACATTTCCGTCGGCCACCAGCACCGGCGCACGCCGATTCGTTGGCAAGACAGCGATCGTCGTGGGCGCCTCGGCCAATGTAGGCAAGGCACTCGCCGAGTTGCTGGCGCAGGAAGGCGCCGACGTCGTGGTCCACTACAACTCGGCTTCCAAGAAGACACAGGCCGAAGAAGTGGCTGCATCCGTACGTGGACATGGCCAGGAGTCGCTGACCGTCCAGGCCGACCTCACCAAACCCGCCCAGGCCACGGCCTTGTTCGATGCCGCGATCGCCAAGTTCGGCAAGGTCGACATCCTCATCAACACCGCAGGCAAGATCATCCGCAAGCCGCTCGCTGAATTCGAGGAAGCGGAGTTCGACGAGCTGTTCAACGTCAATGCCAAGGCCGCCTTCTTCCTGCTGAAGGAGGCCTCGACAAAGCTCGCGGACGAGGGCCGCATTCTCAGTTTCGTCACCACCATGGTCGCGGCCTTTGCGCCCACCTATGCGGGCTATGCCGGCAGCAAGGCCCCGCTGGAACACTTCAGCAAGTCGCTGGCCAAGGAGCTGGGTGGGCGCGGGATCACCGTCAACTGCATTGCGCCAGGTCCCCTGGACACCTCATTCTTCTACCCGGCCGAATCCAACGAGAACATCGGCTGGCTCAAGTCGATGTCGATCGACGGCGGGCTGGGCAACATCGCCGACATCACCGGGCTTGCGCTGTTCCTGGTGTCGCCGGAAGCACGCTGGATGACGGGCACCACCAGCTACATCAATGGCGGCATCGTGTCACCGATCAACTGATCGGGTCGAAGCGAAGGCATGTCCGTGCGGGATCTCCGTATGGTGCATACACCATTCGACCTTGAGGAGGAAACAAGCATGGCCGCATCAGACCTGAAAGTAGAAACGCGCATCGGCGTCAAACGCAAGCCGCGCCGCATCCTGTCGATCGTCTCCAACACCGCCCAGCTCAAGGGCTTTCCGGTGGGGTTCTTCGGCGAAGAAATGACACGCGCCTTCCTGATGTTCACGGAAGCCGGGCATCAGGTGGACCTGGCGTCCCCGAAGGGCGGCGAGGTCATGATCGACACGCACAGCGATCCACGCACGCCCAACGGGGCGTATGCCGACGACCTGATCACCCTGGGCTTCGTGCACCACGCCAAGTTTGGCTCGCTGCTGAAGAACACTCTGTCGACCCGCGCGGTGAACGTGGACGACTACGACGCGGTCTGGGTCGCCGGTGGCGGAGGTCCGCTGCTGACGTTCAAGGACGATCCGGCGCTGCACAAACTGATCGCCGACTTCTACGAGAAGGGAAAGATCGTCACCTTGATCTGCCACGGCTCCTCCCTGCTGCTCTGGACCCGCCTGTCCAACGGCAAGCTGCTGGCTGAGGGCAAGAAGTGGACCGGCTTCACCGACGACGAAGAAGAAGTCGTCAACCAGGCCTTCGGCATGAAGCTCAATGACTACACCATCCAGAGCGAAGCGACCGGAATCGAGGGCACCACCTACCTCTGCCGGGGCGCGAATGAGCCGTTCGCCATTCGTGACGGTCGCCTGATTACCGGGCAGCAGCAGTACAGCAGCGGGCTCACCGCCGAACTGGTACTCGAAGCCCTCGACGAATAGGTCCACCGAAATGGCGAACAAGTTCCAAGGCATCCTGGATGCCCAGAAAGCAATCTTCCTGACCGACGCCACCAAGTCTTACGAGTGGCGTATCGATCAGCTGGACCGTCTGGAGCGGATGCTGCGCGAGCGCCAGGAGGAATTCTGCGCCGCGCTGTACCAGGACTTCGGCAAGCCGTCGTTCGAGCAGTTGTTCGAAATCACCGTGCCGCTGGGCAACATCAAGTACTACCGCGAAAATCTCAAAAAGCTGATGGCGCCACAGCGGGTGGCCATTCCTGAGGGGCTGGAGGCGACCGGCAACAGCGGCCTGATCCTGAAAGAGCCCTACGGCCCCACGCTGGTGATCGGCCCGTTCAACGCGCCCATCCTGCTACTGCTCGATCCGGCCATCGCGGCACTGGCGGCGGGCAACCCGGTGGTGCTGAAGCCCGCCAACACCACGCCGGCCACGGCTGCGCTGTTCCAGAAGTTCGTGCCGCAGTACTTCGAGCCGGAAAACGTGGCTATCGTCACCGGCGGGCGCGAGGAGATCAGCGCACTGCTGGAACTGCCCTTCGACTTCATCTTCTTCACCGGCAGTTCGGCGGTCGGCAAGATCGTGATGCGCGCGGCGGCCGAGAACCTGACACCCGTGATCCTGGAACTGGGCGGCCAGAACCCGACCATCGTTGATGAGACCGCCAACCTCGACATCGCGGCGGATCGCATCGCCTGGGGGCACAACGCGATCTCCGGCCAGTGGTGCATCGCGCCCGGTTATGTGTACGTGCACGAAAGCGTCGCCGAGGCGTTCATCGCCAAACTGAAGGCTGCCATCGTCAAGATGTACGGCACCGACCCGCAGCAGAGCCCCGATTTCGCCCGCATGATCAGCGAGCACGACGCGCAGCGCGTCGCCTCGTACATCCTGCTCGACAAAGTGGTGCATGGCGGGCGCTTCGATGTGCCCGGCCGGTACGTTGAGCCGACCGTGCTCTACCCGTCGGCCTGGGACGATCCGGCGATGCAGCAGGAGGTCTTCGGCCCGGTGTTGCCGGTGCTGCCTTACTCGGACCTGAAAGAAATCGTGGGCATCATGAAACGCAAGCCGAAATCGCTCGCCGCCTACATTTTCAGCAAGAACCAGGCGAACATCGACTATGTGCTGGGCAGCCTGTCCTTTGGTGGAGGCTGCGTCAACCAGACCAACCTCCACTGCTGGATCGACGCCCTCCCGTTTGGCGGCGTAGGTTACAGCGGCATGGGTAAGTACTACGGCAAGGCCGGCTTCGACGCACTCAGCAATACCAAGGCGATGCTGATCGGTAATCCTGACTTCGAGTTGGATGTGTTCCCGCCTTATGCCGGCAAGGACATCGCCAGCAGCCTCAGCGTCTTTGCCTGAGCATCAGGGCCTTTACGTGGCCAACCGCTATTTGCCTTCTTTCGTTCGTTACGCAGTCAATGAGGCACCGGGAGATTGAACATGCACGTACTGATGGTGATGGCCGGGGGGCTGGTCTTGCTGGGCGTTTTCGTCTTGTTCGGCTGGCTCTGGGGCGCGAACGTCGCTGGCATGGCGCTCGCAGCCAAGGTCTTCGTACCGGCTTGGCTGGTGGTGGCAGGTGTCAATATGTGGGTGGGCGTCGCATACGCAGGCTACAGCGTACGCGATGAGCTTCCCATCCTGCTGCTGGTCTTCGCGGTACCCGCCGCTATTGCCGGCATCGCGATCTGGCGCCTCTCACATTCGTGAAGAACAAGGTGACAGCCATGTCCAGCAGGCCGGGTTCGGAACATCGGTTACTACGCCATCGCGATAGCCATCACGCGCGCGTGACCTACGAAGAGTTGTTCTTCGACTTGGTCTACGTATTTGCGGTGACTCAGCTCAGCCATGAACTTCTGCACAACCTCACAGTCAACGGTGTGGTTGAGACGCTGATCCTGTGGTTCGCAGTCTGGCTGGGTTGGCAATATACCTGCTGGGTTACCAACTGGTTCGACCCTGAAACGCCCCGCATCCGGGGCATGATGTTCGCGACTATGCTGCTTGGGCTGGTCATGGCGGCCAGCATTCCGATGGCATTTTCCGACCGCGGACTGATGTTCGCAGGCGCTTATGTGGGGATGCAGGTCGGGCGAACGGCTTTCATCGCGCTGCAACTGCCCGCCAGGCATCCGCTAGCGCCAAACTACCGCCGCATGCTTGGCTGGGTATCGATCTCGGCGGTATTCTGGATCGCCGGGGCCCTGGCGCAGCATGAGATGCGTGCGTTGCTGTGGCTGGTCGCCGTTCTTTGCGAGTACGTTTCCCCGATGTTCGGCTTTGCCTTGCCGGGGATGGGGCGCTCCCGCACGCAGGAATGGACGATCGAAGGCGGCCACTTGGCCGAGCGCTGCCAGCTTTTCGTGATCGTGGCCTTGGGCGAAACGGTCCTCGCCAGCGGCGCAACACTCGCTGATGCTGCCAACTGGGATGTGCCGGTGGTGCTGGCGCTGCTGGCAACCTTCGTCGGCACCTTGGCCATGTGGTGGCTGTACTTCGGTACGTCGAGCAAAGACGCAACCGCAGCCATCACGCGTTCGGACGATCCGGGCCGCATCGGCGCGTACTTTCACTACATCCACGCCATCCTGATCGTAGGCGTCGTCGCTTCCGCAGTCGGTAACGATCTGGTGCTGGCCCATCCCCATGCATATCCGGCCACAGCTCAGGTCGCCGTCCTGCTCGCAGGGCCGGCGATCTATCTGTTGGGCAGCGCCATTTATAAGCGAGTCGTCTATGGCGCATTGCCGGTATCGCACCTGGCCGGAGTTCTGATGCTGCTGGCACTCGTGCCGGTGGCCTTTGCCGCAGATTTGCTGGTTATCGGTTGGCTCACAACCGTAGTCGTACTGGTAGTGAGCTTCTGGGAGGGGCGTCTGCTTCGGGCGCGCCGCAGAAAAGTCGCGCAGTGAGCGGCGCGTTGGGATACAAGCGGGCGCGGGTGCATGCCCTTGCGCGAGCGCGTAGCGTTGCAGAGGATGCTGCAGAAGTTGTGCGTTTCTGGCGGGCGGCCCAGGCGGATTGGTTCAGCCACGATCCCAATTTTGACCGGCGCTTTCACGAGCGCTTTTTCGACCTCTATCTTTCGGCGGCGCGGTGCGAACATGATGAATGGGCGGGCACGTCCGAGGGAGCCTTGGCGCTGCTGGTTCTGCTGGATCAATTTCCGCGCAATGCCTTCCGGGGCACTGCCCGCATGTATGTGACCGATGCACACGCACGGCGTATCGCACGCTGGGCGCTTGACGCAGATCTGGACAGCAGGGTACGACCGGAATTGCGACTATTCTTCTACTTGCCGTTCGCGCATTCGGAGGACCTGGACGACCAGCGCCTCTCCGTGGAACTGAACCGGGCATTGGGCCATCCTTGGGTCGATCATGCGCTGGGACACGCGGCCATCATTGAGCGTTTTGGCCGTTTTCCGCATCGTAATTGGTTGCTGGGAAGGCGTACGACCGACGCAGAGCAGGACTTCTTGGATCAGGGAGGCTTTGCAGGCTGACTTCCGGATCATCGACAGGGCAAGATGCATGGATAGATTCGACCAGTACCGCGTATTCGCCCAGGTGGCTGAGATGGGCAGTTTCATCAAGGCGGCTCATGCGTTGGAGGTTCCACGCGCCTCGGTGTCTGCGGCCATCCAGCAACTGGAGACGCAACTATCCGTGCGTCTGCTGCACCGGACGACACGGCAAGTGCGGCTGACGCCCGACGGGGAGCAGTTGCTCGATCGCGTGCGCCCACTGCTGGCCGAAGTCGAGGAAATCAACCAACTATTCCAAGCCAGCCAGCGCCAAGTCTCCGGCCGACTCATCATCGATGCGCCCAGCCGTATCGCTCGTCGTGTCATTGCCCCGGCGCTCCCTGGCTTGCTGCGTCGTCATCCCCGGCTTCAGCTGATTCTTGGTTCAACCGACCGTGCGATTGACTTGGTGCAGGAAGGGGTGGACTGCGCCATACGCATTGGCGCACTGCACGACAGTAGTCTCGTGGTGCGGCCACTGGGTAACATCGCCTTGATCAATTGCGCGAGCCCAGCCTATCTGAGCGAACATGGAGAGCCACAGCAACTAGCCGAGCTGCCTGATGGACATTGGACCGTGGGGTATGCATCACCGAAGTCGGGCCGGGAATTGCCATGGGAATATCTATCCAGCAACGGCAGCGAGCAATTGCTCGACGTGCCCAGCCGGGTAATCGTGAACAATGCCGAAAGCTACATTGCTTGTTGCCTCGCTGGGCTGGGGCTGATCCAGATCCCACGCTTCGACGTCCAGCACCTGCTCGACTCAGGCCAACTGGTGGAGGTCATGCCGACTTGCCGCGCTGCCCCGATGCCAGTGTCCTTGCTCTACCCTCACCGCCGCCAGCGTTCGCGGCGGCTGGCTACATTCCATGAATGGTTCGAGGCGGTGATGCAGCCACATTTGGATATCCGGAACGATCTTTTGCACGATTCACTCAAAGTGCTTTTGACTGCGTCAGATGTGAGTGATTGATCGTCGGATTCTTCACATCGGAAATTGATGTCGCGCTTGGGCGTGCTGTGCCGTAGCGTAGCCGTCCGTGGCACGATGTGCTCGACGAATGGCCCCCACCAGGCACGCCCAGACACGCCCAGACCCGCGATGGCCTTGCTCCTATGTGGCTCCCAGGTCGCAAATGGGTAGCAAGCAATGGACGCGAGAAGCGCTCTAAGTTCTTGTCCTGTATGAGCTTATGGCGTATCGCCCTTTGCAAATTAAACTTGACGCCGGCCATTTTTTGCCTGCCAGGCATATCGATCTAAGCCCGCACGCGCGCGAGGCAGCTCGCCACTAGGTGTCTGACGGTGTCACTTGTCGCGTCAGCGCTTGGCAGATCGTTTCTTTAGCTCCTGCACGATCGCCCGCTGCTCCGACACGGGCAGGCGAGTGAACTCTTGAATCAACTCGGCGAGTTCATCGGTCTCAGCGTAGAGATATGCCACAGACACCCCAAGCGCCTTCGCAAGCTTCTGGGCGGTATCGCTGTCGCAATCGTGTACCGCGCGTTCGTATCTGTTGATCCGAACCCCGGCCACATCTTCTGGCAGTCCCATCGCCACTCCTAAGGCCTTTTGACTGAGCCCGCTAGCTTGCCGCCGCTCCTTCAAGCGAGCGGCGAAGACGACACGGACACTGGGGGCGTTGGGAGCATTCATGCTCTCAAGGATGAACGTAAGCTACGTTCGTCGTAAATTACGTTGCCCGTATACTACGTTTATCGTATTCTTGGCCTGGCCGCAACCCCAGGGCTCTGGCATAGCCCCATCGCACTGAAAGGACCCGTCATGTTGAAGCTCCGTGTGGCCGTCGTTGGCGTGTTGACCGCCTGCCTTGTCGCTTGCTCTGGAAGCGGCCCGTCTCAAGACGAACGGCAGAACGCTTTCTTGCAATACGTTAAAGACAACAGCAACGACAAAGCCAAGATCAGGAAGTTTGAGAGCGGAAAATGCGCGAAAGCCGAGGGCACCCCGAGCTACAACTGCGCCGTTTCGAGCCAGGTGATGGCGATGGATCGCGACTTTGGGAACCAGATGGATGGCGTCTACACCTTCACCGAAATTGGTGACACCTGGAAGATCACTGGCCGGGTCCAGTAGTCCGCTCATCCCTTAACCGCCCCCTTGCATCCGAGGAGCTCAAATGACTGTCGGCACATTCTTCCTTTTGCTCGTCCTGGGCGCTGGCGCACTTGTCGCGGTCGGTGTGGTCAGGACTCTCAGGTCGCGCAGTGACCAAGCAGCGTTCGCGGCGGAGTTCGACCAATCCTACCTCTATAGCAATAGCGCCTTGGCGCTGTCTATGGCCCGCTCCCGGATCAAGCTCCGCACGACTCGGGCAACGAAGATCTACACGCTGAGCGATGTCCGCACGTGGGAAAAGCACTGGCACAACTCCAAGCGCCAAGGCACGCTGACGCTTAGCGTTCGCGATGCTGATCACCCCGTGTGGACGATCAAGTTCTACCGGGAGAGTGACATGAACCGCTGGTATGAGCTCTTGAACCAAGCAATCAATGATGGAGCGACGCTGTAGCAAGTTCGCCATCGCGACTAGCAGGACTTGACGGCAGAAGCCTTTGTGCTAGGAATCAGAGCAAGCCACAACTCGGATTCTTCGCATGAAACAAGACTTGCCCCGCTCACCGGCGCTCCTGGACGAACAGGAAGCTCAACGGCGCCACGATCACGTAGAAGCCTGGATTGCTGATCAGCAGGCTGCTGGCTTCGGCGTAGACCAGCATATGGCTAATGCCCTCAATGCCTATCTTGAGGGCGCGGTGGCTCTGCCAGACCTGTTGACTGAGCTTCGCCGCCCTTACCTTCATTGATGTCTAAACCGACCGGTAGAGCGGCAGGGCTGTACGGGATCGCGTGAGCAGCAGTGCCGGCAACCGCAGGAAACGCCCTGGATTGTTCGCCCCGCGCCCGCTCAGCCGTATGGCCAGCTGGGACGGGCAGAAGCTTGCCTTCCTTGCGATAGCGATCCAGGAGTTGCTCAAAGCCCGCGTGCCCGTCGCCAAGATTGCTCTCTCCACGACGCAATTTGAGGCGCTTGGCCAGGCTCTCGGGATTGGGCTCAATCTGGGGCTCGCCTAGACCGAGATGCGCATTTATGCGTCCAGAGATCATTGCTCGAATCCAGAGCACCTCACCATAACCGTTGATTCTTCCGTCTAGGACGCGCGTCTTGGCTGCCAGCCCAGAGGCTTCCATGCGCCTCGTCGTCACCAGAACGTGGGCGTAGAAGTAGCGAGGATCGTCCTTGGTTGGCCGGTGATGGCTCGCTTGTAGCGCAAAGCCGTATCTCTCGATCAGTGCATGCGAAATGTCGAGAACAAGGTCCCAACGCTCGCGGTCATCGAGCTCGTGCGGCAAGGCAATGGTGAAGTCGCGGCAGACGGTGCTGTTCCGGCGACGCTCTGCCGCTTCAGCCGCCGCCCAGAGGCGTTGCGGGTCATTAACCCAAGCAGGCGAACCTGGCGGTGCCAAGCAGCACGCCTGAATGATCCCACCTCGCCCTCGGTAGTCATGCTTGAGACCCGATTTGGGGTCAATGAGCAAAAATCCGCCTCGGTAGGCGGCGGCGGCGAGGGCGGAATGGCCCCTAGCTCGGCTGTACGTTTTGATGCGCGTGTGTTCGATAGTCATGAAGCTTCCTCTGTCTTGGTCCATTGGTTATGACTCAAGATTCAGGAAGCGCAATAGCTTGAAATACGCTATTTCTAAGCACTTTCGTTGCCTAAAGAGGGATTAATTTGCGTGACCGATCAACTGCGAAAATCTGACCAGGACTGATGAGTAGACAGGGAAAATGCAAAGCACCGCAATCCACATGCGCTCGATTGACACACCCTCAACGCACTCTCTAACTGCAAGACGGCACTCGATACTCAATATCTATTGACAGCAAGATCCGTTGGCTTAGCTTCAGTCAAACTCAACAAGCAAAGCCATGTTCAATCTCGCCTCTTTCACTGCTCTTCGCAGCAGGCAGCACGAACGTCAATGGATAGACGATCGATCCCTATCTCTCTCGGAGCAGGGCAGCCTTCTTGCCCTCAGTATCGTGTCCGCGAGAAACCCCGGGCACACCTTAGCCGCAGCCGAGGCATTCTGGTCATCTCCTGCGCGGCAGCATCACCTAGCCCGCTGGCTTCATAGCATGTATCCCCACATGATTGGCCTTCAGCGCCCCACCCTTAAATCGCATAAATGGATGTACCGTAAATACATCAGATACTCGATCCGCGCTGCTGTAGAGAGGCTTCAAGACAATTGGCATGAAGGCGTGCCCCTAGACACATCTATAGATCTAGCAGAGATACGGCGGTGGCTCGAACATGTGCTCGATCTTAATCCCTGCGTCACTTTAAACTTCCTTTGGGACATAGACGAAGCCGCTCAGCTTCGGAGTCTTCATCGGTTGCAAATGACTAGTTCAGCTTATAAGTAGCCGCAGCCCCATCGGGCAGAAGCGTTGGAACCTTCCAGAAGACCTTTCGCCTACCTCGTGTTACGCCGACGTACGCCAAGCGCATTGCCTCATCTCTTGAAGCTGCGTCATAGGTGTAGCCGCCATACATCCCACTTGCTGCATACAACATGTTCCGCAACGTGTGCGACTCTTCCACCACACAGTCTTCAATGAGGATCGCAGTGTCGGCTTCTAAGCCCTTGGCTTGGTGGTAAGTGCAGACCTTCAGTCCTACAAACTTCTTTGCGGGCAACTCCTTTGCCAGGACATTTCGGAGATTTCCGCGCCGGGTCATGACGATAAGCAACTCAGGCTTAGCGCCCTTCGCAGAGGCAGCCGCATTGTATTCAGCGTTGATAAAAGGCAAGAGCCTCTTTGCAGACTCCTCGACGCTCATCGATTTCTTAGGGTCCCCGTAGGTAGAGAGCTTCACGCCGTGATCTCCGAGCTGTGCCTGCAACACTGCCACGCTATCTTTCTCAACCTTCTTTTCCACCCGCCCCAGCAAGCGTGCTGCATCTGAAACAATCAAGTCCACTGAACGAAAGTTCGTTTTGAACAATAGCTGCTTTGTCGAACCCAAATCACCATGAACTGGGAAGTGTTTGTCAAAGTCAATGAAGAGCTGTGGCGCGCTTCCTCGCCAACCATAGATTGATTGCCAATCATCTCCAATGGCCATGATGCTAACGCCCTTGACCTGATCCCTTACAAGCAAGCTTCTTTGAGCTTCCTTAAGCCAAGCAACGATAAGAGGCGAGATGTCTTGGAACTCGTCCACTAGAAGATGTCGCATCGCAGACGGGCTCTGCGGAGACCACCCTCCCTTCCCAGATGTGCGGGTAAGCGCTAAGAACGCACGATTAAACGTATGAACTTTGCTTTTCCCCAAGTGACTATTGAGGTGCGGCCAGAACCGCCCAAGAGCATGATAGAAGTTCGCCGTGGTATCTATATGTTGGCGGGAGGGCAGCTTATCGAGCAAGTCGGTCACCTCCCACCCAAGCGTCTCAATAAATGATCCTTGAGCAAAGAGAGCCTCGTAAATCATCGAAGACGTCTTTTCGCCCTGGAGCTTGACCTTGAACATCGGTACATTAGAATTTGGCGAAATCTCTACCGAACCTGCCGCGTACTCTGCCCAGCCCTGATAAGCAGCAACACCAGCCGCATCTTTTATGTGGATGTATTCACGCGCAGCATAATTCGCAAGAATTCGGTTCCGGCTGGCGAGAGCTGCTGCGAAGCCAATAGCCCCCTTACCCGACCCTACTTGTGCCTCCTTCTGCGTTTGGCTAAGGCTCGGCGCGAAACCCAATACGATAGGAAGCAGCGTATCCCGGTGGTAGCCATTGGCATAAAACTTATGTCCGCCTTCAACCGTCGCAAGTTCAACCGGCTCGTCCACGATGCCATCAAACGGCCAGCCACTGCCACGCCAAGAATCGCTGCACTTCTCTACCACTTCAAGGTCCCTAAGACCTGAGTAATAGACTAGGCCGGGCTTGATCACCTCAGCGGACTTTTTTGCCTTAGTGCAAAGCTCGACCTTCAGGATTTCGATCACGGAATTGCGAAACGTCTCATCTGATCGAAATAAAGTACGATATGCCTCCGCTAGAAATGAGACCTGCACCTCGCCAAGCCTCATGCCGCTTGCTGGGTTGTCGATGTCGCCACCAGAATCACTTTCGGATAATTTATCCGATTCGGTCTTCTTCAATAGCTCGAAGAACGATCTGCCTGGCAGCTCGCTCTTTGCCATGTGGTAGAGCAAGGAATGAAAGGTACGAACCCGGTCCTTAGCCCACCGCTGCCAATCAGCACTACTCACTCCGGCACGCCAAAGGCCGAGGGTTTCGATCAACTTCTTCCGCAACTCCGCGCACGAGTTAACCGTGAAGGAAATCACGGTAAGCTCTTGATCTGGGATTTTAAGATATTCCAGCATGTAAATGACACGCAGGACCAACGTTGTTGACTTCCCAGACCCAGCGCCAGCTGACACGCAGGTTGCAGGATGATCCGTAAGAATCATCTCCCATTGCTCATCAGTCGGCGATTTGATGAGGCCTGCCCTCACCTTGGCTGCTACGTCTTGTCGCATCCGGGCCGCTGTTGCCGAGTCACCTAATCGTGCCGGCCCATATAGGCCCTGATCAACGGGTTTTGGCTCTAAAGGAAGAGCCTCAACCACTTCGTAGACAAGCCGACCTTCATTGAATCCCTCTTCTTTCCCGGCCAACCAGCCCGCCTTCAGACCTTCTCTTTCACCCTGTCTGTAGGCAATTCTCCGGATCAGCTTGATGTGCCTTGCGATCGACCAGGCTGTCAGCCTCGTTAAGTGACGACGAATCGTCAGGACACACTTATGGAGCACATCAGACATTGCATTTCCGTTGAAATTAAGTGGATCTATTCATTAAACAATCTTGAACTACCGCGAAGAGTTCACTTGCGCCGACCAGAGCGCGATAGCTGCGTTCCAGCTCCACAATTGAGTCCACTGACGTGCAGTGTTCGTTATTGTTAAGCCGATAGGATTGGCGTAAGTAGTTCTGGCTTCTCTTTATTGAAACCTGATCAGCGACGACGATCTAGCTTGGACCATGACAGCTCACCGGTGAGCTCTGAGAGCGCCTCTTCCTCATCGACCCGCGCCCCAAAACGATCAACCTCTCTGGTCGGAAGTTCATCAGCGTCGAACCATAGAAGTGAGGTCGTGGTGTCCGAGCCCGCGAAATGGCGACTGATTTCCGTCAGTTCCAGGCCCCTCTCCCAGTTGTCGAACCAGATATCTTGGGAGACATCGCCGGACTCTGACGCGCTCTTTCCTGCCCCTCGGAGCCTATGGGCTACCGAACCTGATGGGATGGTTGATCTAGGCGAAATCCACGCGCCGACCTGCCTCAGCGGCGTCGATCGCGCCGCGTATCTGACACCTCCGCGCTCCATCGTCACAAACGCGCAGGGCCGCTCGCTGAGGCTCGCGTAGCGAGATGCTGCGGCTGGGAATGACGTGCCAAAGTACTCAGCCATCTCTTGAACAACGTCAATCGATGGCTCTTCTTTGGGGACGCGTGCAAGCCAGAGCTGGTATGGCATCAAGAGCTCGGACGCGAACGTGTCACAGGCAATTTCGTTGATGTGCCGCTTGGCATAGGACCAGGCAGGAACCTCTTCATGCGATGAAGGCAACCCAAGGACGATGTGGGCAACTTCATGGCAGATCGTGAAGCGTTGCCGCTCTCTGGTCTCCTGGCTGTTTACAGTCACGATGCTTCGACCGCTAGCCTTTGTGACCGTGAAGCCAGACTCACCAACGCCAAGCTCTTCGGTTCGTAGCTTGGCGTTGGCCGCCGTCAGGTAAGGAGACAGATCATCGCGAATCGTCGTCAGATCAATCCGAGCAATGAATGATCTCGCTTTCTGCCTAACAGCAACCTCATCCATGGCTACTCGTCCTCGTCGTCGTCCTGAAATGCTCTTTGAACTCTGGATATCAGCAGAGCCGGATCTGGCCTAGCTGTGCCCCTGTGTCTCATGCCCGCTGCTGCTGAGAATACTTCGACACTGATTGTTGGGTCTTTTAGCACAAATTCAACGAGCTTGGGGTCCGCATCAGGATGATCCACAAGCCACGACACCATGGCTCCATCCCGCTCCTCAGGTTTGAGCACGCTCAACAGCTTGTCTACAAGATCGGGGGACGGACTGGTCTTCTCACCGGTCTCCAACCGATGCACATACGCGTGATCGATTGACGAAAGCTCGCCTAGCCGGCGCAAAGACATGGTCGTTCGCTCACGTAGGGTTTTTAAGGCAAGGCCTAAGCCTGTTTGCGGCATTGCTTACTCCTGGTCTTCGAAGGGCGCTTACAACCTTCCCCCGCCCTTGGGGGACTTCATAAATGAGACTTGCATCTCGGTTTTGACCCTGATAGGGTGTTGTCCATCCAGACAACACTCCCGGCCGTTCGGGCTTGAGTGCCTCTCGCCAAGAGTGTTGTCTGGACGAGCAACAGATTGTGCGCCATCGCTTTTCCCGAGGCAACTGCAACTAGAGACACCAAAAGTGCTGTTTAACCTGATCAAGGAGCTGTGAAATGGCAGGCAAGAACCAACATGTTGTTCCCCACCAAGACGGCTGGGCGGTCAAGGGCGCTGGCAATCAGCGCGCCACCTCACTGCACGACACTCAGCAGCAGGCCATCGATGCTGCGCGCGAGATTGCACGCAACCAGGAGTCAGAGCTGGTGATCCACCGCCCGAACGGCCAGATCCGGGACAAGGACAGCCACGGCCCCGACTCCTACCCGCCGGAGGGCTAACGGCAATGGTCAGCGCCCCTCCTACCTACCATGTGCTCGCCCTCTCTGGGGGCGGTTATCGCGGCCTCTACACCGCCACGGTTCTTGCAGAGCTCGAAAAGGTGATGGGCAGACCGATTGCCTCGCACTTTGACCTGATCTGCGGCACGTCGGCAGGGGGGATGCTGGCCCTGGGCTTGGCAGCGGATATCCCCGCTGCTGAGCTTAAAGGACTCTTTGAGGACCACGGCAGCAAGATCTTTGGCTGCCGCAGTCTACGTCGCCGGCTGCTCGGGTTCTGGTTGAAGGCAAAGCACGATTCGGCCGGGCTCAAAGGCGTGCTTCAAGACCGATTTGGCGACGCTTTGATCGGCGACCTTAAACATCGCGTCCTCATTCCAGCGGTGAACTACTCTACCGGCCGCGGTCAGTTCTTCAAGACGCCCCACCACCCTTCCTTTGAGCTCGATCACCACATGTCGGTGGTGGACGTAGCCCTAGCAACCGCAGCTGCGCCTGTCTACTTCCCACTCTCGCGCAATAGTCGAGGCGTTTATGCAGACGGCGGGCTGGTTGGTAACGCACCTGGTCTGTTTGGGCTGCATGAGATCAGAACGTTCTTGGCGCCTGACCCACAGGCGATCATCCGTGTGCTGTCCATTGGAACCATGACGATCGGCGCCACCGTTCGCGGCGGGGCGGACCTGGATCGAGGCTTTGGCCGATGGGGGGGAGGATTGTTTGACCTTGTGATCTCTGCCCAAGAATCGTCGGTCGACTACATGCTCAAGCAATCACTGGGCAAGCAGTATTACCAGATCGATGACCAGGCTACGCCCGACCAAAGCCGGGACGTTAAGGCCCTTGATCGCGTGTCTATCGGCGCGACCAACACGCTGCGCGATCGTGGCGTTCATGCGGCCCAGAGGGCATTGGGAGATGCAGATTTCCTGCCCTTCCGGAACCACTATGCTCCGAGCCCCATCTTCTATCACGGCCCCAACAAGAATGCGCCGGAGGCATCATGCTAGACCTGAGCTCACTGTTCCACACCACTGTTGAAGGCAACTCGTGCCTGCGCGAGGCGCTTGATCTCACCATCGCCCAGCGCTCTGTGATTTCCGACGCCCGTGTTGAGGTTCGGAACTGCCTCCGCGCCGGCATCCCCCGGGTGCTCCGCGATCGCGGCTACACCAAAGACGTCCCGGAACCGCGCTTCTTCACTCAAGGCTCGTGGGCCTACAAGACGATCAATGCCCCGGCGCAGCCGCCTCAACAGGCGGACCTGGATGACGGCTGCTACCTTCCGCTGAGCTTTGTATCTGAGACCAAAAGGCCAAGCATTGCGGCCCGCGTGTTCTTCAATGCCGCGAAAGAAGCCCTTGCACCGCTCGCCGAGCGTATGGGTTGGGAGCTCACGGAAAAGCCTACGTGCATTCGCATGGTGATCGCCGAGCACGCCCATATCGATGTTCCGCTCTACGCCATTCCTGACGAAGAGTTCACCTCCCTCGCCAAAGCAACGATGGAGCACTACGCCCTTGATTCCATTGCTGAGGCTGCTATCAAGGCCGAGCGTGACGCCTGGTCGGCACTGCCCAAAGACAAGGTTCTCCTTGCGCATGGTGTCGATGATTGGGTTGCCTCTGATCCGAGGCCTATCAAGGCTTGGTTTCTGAACGAGGTCGAGGAAAAGGGTGAGCAATTCCAGCGCGTGGTTCGCTACTTGAAAGCGTTCCGAGACTGGCACTGGCCGACCAAAGGCCCCTCCTCCATTCTGCTCATGGCAGCGGCGGCGCCGTTGTTTGAGAAGCGGGAGCGTCGAGATGACCTTGCACTTCTAGATGTGGTCTCTTCCCTGCCGGATCGACTGCGCGACGGCGTTAGCAACCCAGTTGAGTCGTCCGAGTCTTTCACCGCCCGCCTTGGTAAGGACGGGGTTGAAGAGGCCGCCAAGGCGTTTGAAGCCTTGGAGGTTGCCCTGCGCGGCTCGATCGACGCATCTAACGCCGCGCAAGCATGCTCGTGGCTGCGCAAGGAATTCGGATCGCGCTTCCCCGATGAGCCTGACCGCGTGAAGGTCAGCAGCGTTAAGGCGACCATCTTAGCTACCGCCCCCTCGGCAGGCCCGAGTGAGCTTGTTGGCAGGACGAAGGCTGGATGAAGCGGGCGCGGGCCAGCGAAGTCATTGAAGCCCTCAAAGAAAGGGGCTTCCATTACTCAGGGAAGGATGCGGACGGGTGGTTCACCTTGACCGGTGAGCTCGCCCGGAACGCATCCGAACAAGGTATCCGCTGCGAAGTTGCGCTGGATCCTGACTTCTTTGCACTTCCTCGTGTTCGCTTACTGGACATTCCAAAACACTTCCCGGCTGCGGTGCCCCACATTGGCACCTACGGGGATCTTTGCTACATCGGCCCAGGCTCCATCGTCCTCAACATTTTCGACCCAGTGGGCCAAACGATTGCGTGCTTGGACCAGGCCGACCGTGTGCTTTCCCAAATCACAAAAGGTGAGCTGGTCGAGGATCTTGTGGAGGAATTTTTCGCCTATTGGAATGGACCTTACTGCTTGTTCGACGTCCTCGGGGATATCCCCGGACGCCAGCACTGCTTGATCGCAGAAGGCGACGACGGCTTGCATTGGTTCATCACCGATAGCGTTGAGCGCACCACAAA
The DNA here is from genome assembly GCF_002966815.1 of Stenotrophomonas sp. MYb57. Taxonomy (NCBI): domain Bacteria; kingdom Pseudomonadati; phylum Pseudomonadota; class Gammaproteobacteria; order Lysobacterales; family Lysobacteraceae; genus Stenotrophomonas; species Stenotrophomonas sp. MYb57. The sequence continues at coordinate 1,404,300 of NZ_CP023271.1, read as the reverse complement.
GAAGATCGATCTTCTTGGTTTGAAGGTGACGAAAAGCCCACCACCTACGTATCGAATCAAGACGACCGCAATGCCACGCCCCAACTCCCGATCGTGGCCCCCTAAGACCGTCAATGACATCTTGGAGTGGCAAAGTCAGCTTGATCGGAGTTGCCGTCGCAAGATCCATGAACGCATCCAGCAGGGTGAACGAGAGAAGCGGATCTGCATCCTCATCTTCATCGACTCGCCGCTCTTGACCTACGGTTTTGCTGTCATCTATGAACGCAGCAAGGTGAAGGTCAAGCTCGCGGACCGACGAGACACCACCTTTGGCCTTAAAGTGCTGCTCCTGACCGCAATGCGCATCGATGACCAGTACCTGGCTCAGCGCAACATTCCTAGGATGAAGACCCTCGCTGGAAAACGCGTCGGACTGATTGGATGCGGCACAATCGGCGGCTATCTCGCGGAGATGCTCTGCAAGGCGGGCGTTGGCACAGTTGGCGGCAAGTTGACGCTGGTCGACTTTGACAAGTTGCTCCCTCAGAATTTGGGTCGGCATCGCCTGGGTTTTTCACATCTGCTGAAAAACAAGGCTGTTGCCATGGTCGATGAACTTCAACGCCTCGCTCCTGGGATTGAAGTTGAGGCCATCCAAACAGATGCTCGGCAGGTTGTGCTCGATGATTTTGACCTGTTGATCGACGCAACTGGCGAGGAGTCACTGGGCCACTGGCTCTGCGATACGACACCTCGCACCGTTCCCATGATCTCTGCATGGATTGAGGGCCCGGGGACTGCCGTCCGAGCGATGATCCGGACGGAAGACGTCAGCGCAGGCTGTTATCGATGCCTGTGGCACGGCAATCGGCGGGGTGAACTTCGTTCAGTGGTCGGGGACGTGCCCTTGCTTCTGGCAGGACATGGCTGCGAGGGCCTCTATGTGCCCTTCCCCGCCTCTGTTTCCGTGCAGGCGGCCAGCCTGGCCATGGACTTGGTGCTCGACTGGGTCAATGGCAAATCGTCGCCCACGCTGCGCACCAGAGTTCTGGATACGACCCAAACTGCCGCCGCCGCAGATTGTGACCTTCAAAGGGATGCAGAGTGCCCAATATGCCGTTCATGAGTTCCTGGGGCAGCCCCGATCGCAAGATGCTGCTGAGCTTCTCTGCATCCACACTTGACGTGTTCAACAACCACATTCAGCACCGCGACACAGACTGCGAAGCAGGTGGACTGCTGCTGGGGACTGTCCATGGCGTCCACTTGCTGATCGATGAAGCAACGGCACCGACGAAATGGGACAGGCGCTTTCGATACCTGTTTGAACGAACGCCTCTTGGACATGCTGGCATAGCTCTGGCCCGATGGAAGGCAAGTCACGGCACCGTTCGCTATCTTGGGGAGTGGCATACGCATCCCGAAGATCACCCTACGCCTTCCTCGCTGGATCGTTCTGAGTGGCGACGTTTAGCGAACGACCGCAAAGACAAGCGCCCCTTGCTAGCCGTGATCGTCGGCCGGAAGAGCCTACGAGTAGAGCTCGTTACGGCGCATGGCCCGGGCTTGGTCCTCCAATCCATCGAGTGAACGACCCCATAAAGCCTCGTCTCATGCTCGACGGGCACAATGCCCGGCAGTTGAAGCTCAAAAAGTAATTGGCAACCGTGGACTATTCGCCAGTCGATGAACGCCAAGGCGATTCGAAGGACCTGATCAAGACGATCTGCGCGCACGATCTTTAAAGTGCGCCTCTCGTCTGCCGCCCCGCTCCCTATATTGAAGCTCAAATAATCGGGATTGATGCACGACCTGCTTCAAGGTGCGGCATCCGTACTTCACTGGCAACTGTTCGGGATCTCGCGCCTGAATAAAGCGCTCAGCGCTGGCGATGGATGTCCAACCATCCACGGACAACTCAGACATCGCCTCTCTAAGCAGTCGAACGATGCCTGAACTGGGCCAGTCAACTGAGCCATCGGGGGCAATACCGTTGATCACCAGGTCGCGGAAGACCTCAGACTGGACGAACTCGGCAGCCAGCTGGCGCGCTTGCTCCATATGCTCAGCCCAGCTGCGCAACTGTTCGAAATGATGATCAATACGAGAGTAGGCGGTGAGCAACGCTTGCTCGGCGCGCGCACAGCCCGGCACAGTCCAAATGTCGTGCTGATCGATGAAGTGATGGACCAAGTCGTTCCGGAGCCTTACCAGATCTTTGAGATCCGCTTGGGTCCGCTCAAAGTCCTCAGCGCCCATTTCAAGCCGGAGCTGCATTCGAACCGTTGCGACCTCGCCAGAATCAGGATCGGCCAGGTCGGTGTCGCAACCAGAGCCATGGACCAAATAGGACCCTACAAGTTTCCCGACCAAGAGCCCTAGGCTCTTTGTTGACGCATCAGCAATACGAGCGGACCGAATTGCATCCAGGGACGATACGGGCCCACAGATCTCATGGTGCGCCACGATGGCTTTGATCAACCGTTCGTACTGTTGAATGCGCAGAAGGCACCGGCCCAAGAGCCGCTGCACCTTCCGCTGGGGGAGCTGCAATGGGGCAATGTCGGAGAAGTCATTCATGCAACCGAGTTCCACGGGATCGCAAGTCCACCAAGATAGATTTCTCGGCCCATACACCATTCACTCGAAACAGCATGGAGTTACCATTTTCAATCCGTGGAAAAACTTTACACGGATTGACGTGTCTTAATAACTGTCCAACTATGCGCAGGGAAAGGAGGACAGTGTCAGATGGACTTTACCGACGACGACTTACAAAGGCCAGCGCCGCGAGCCGGGCCTCAGCATTGCTCGACCAAGGTGACCAAGGAATGGCGTAGAGAAAACTACACATTTTTACCGCTTTAACTATAGAACTATAGCCAGACTTGCTTGAGGCGCCTCCCGGGTCTAACATCGAACTGCGCTCGATAATACCTCACCTTGCGCCTTCCCACCCATCGAGAAAGCGCCCCCCCCCCGCCAAACGGCAGCCTCAGATTGGAGAGCCTTATGCCTCATAAACTCAAAGGAAGAGACGGCGTTTCTATCAGCATACCGGATGGGGGGCATGGCCTCCAAGGCCAAGATGGTCACATGGTAGCGATAGTCAAAGGAGGACATGGATTGCAAGGGAGAGACGGCCGCATGGTTGCCATCGGCCCAGGCGGCCACGGCCTTCAAGGCAGAGATGGACGCATGGTCGCGATCCCGAACGGCGGCCATGGATTGCAAGGCAGGGATGGGCGAATGACTGCCATTCCACCCGGGGGCCACGGGCTTGAAGGCCGAGACGGCCGAATGGTCGCAATTCCGAACGGTGCACACGGGTTACAGGGCCGTGATGGGCGCATGGTGGCGATCAGGCGGGGTAAACATGGCATTGAGGACGCCAAGGGAAGGATACGCGTGAGGGACTAGCGGCCCTTTTTTGGGCCATTGCGGCTGAATCGCTTAATCGTAATTGGTCAACAAGTGTTTAAAACGCGTTCCAGGAGATGACTATGGCGCTTTATTTTGTAAATTACGATTTACGCAAGCAGCGAAACTATCAAGATCTTTACGTGGCACTTACTGGAATCGGGGCAAAGAGAGTTCTTGAATCAGTCTGGGTGCTGACGCACAACAACTCATCTTGCACGGTCATTCGAGACCACCTTCGCCAGCATATCGATGCTGACGACGGGCTGGTTGTATCTCAAGTATCAGACTGGGCGTCATATAAGCCTCTAAGTGCGATCCCAAACGTTTGATTGCGGGCGCCCGAAGTCACGACCTCCAATTCCCTATACACTTGAATATACAAAATTTAGGACAGCTTCAATTTTTATTTTAATGCTTGAGGAGAAGCTTGGATCAAAGATGCATGCACGCTCATCAGCCAAATTAATACGAAGGAGCTGAGAGGCAATCCTTCATCATCAGACTTGTTAAATAACGCAAGAGTGTCATGGCCCCGCCACACCGACGAGGCCATCCACTTTCACTGCCAACTTAGAAGGAAGGCAGGTTTTCCAAGTTATCCTTGGTGGTCTGATCATTCTTTGTCTTAAGATACTTTGTCGTCACGGGAGTGATCTGAAGCGGTGCGCCGACACCCCAGTTCCCATCTGCCTTCTTAAAGATCGTGGTGAAGCTCTTCCCTTTCTCGATTAGCTCGATCACCTTAGGGCGCGTCAGCTCTTGAGCGGGCTGCAAGGTGGTCGACCCCACCTTAACCTCATGAACTCTCAGTTTAGCGATGTGGGTTTCATCGCTGTTGTAGTTGACAGCAGACACGTAGAAATCCGGATTCGCCATTGCAAACTCTCCTTGTCGGTCAGTTATACGCATGTTCACTTCACGCGATCTCGACCACCGTGACTAACCATGCGCACGCTTTTCTCGCCCTCCATCTCATCCAGAAGCAAAAGCAGCTTCCGACCTATGGGGCGCGAAGCACTCAGATGCCTCTGGATCTTCGCATCTCCTTCACGGCGTCACAATCGGGTGGCACGGCAACACCCTGTCAGATTTGTCTGACAAGCTTCGGGCGCGGTTGGACAAAATCGAATCCTCACTGCTTGCATAGTCATGGCAAACCCCCAGCACGGCAGCACCTCCAGCAAGAGAGGTTCTCGGACCATATGGGGGAAACCAATATTTCGGTCCTGTTGACACCGATCCCAGAGAGGGGCCATTATCGGCCTTGACTACACCATTTTAGGGAAACCCATGGGATCGACTGTCACCACCTCTCGAGCCGCAAAGATCGTGGGTATTGGCTACGAAGGGCTACGCAGCTACCTGAAACGCGGCTTGCTGGGCGGCAGCGGCGTCATGCCTCCGTTCGTGGGAAAGAACGCGCCCGCGCCAGACCTGAGCGTTGTTCGAGCAACATGGAAGCGCTTTGGCTTCACGGATCTTTGCCTCATGCATCTGGCGAAGCAGCTCATAGACATGGGACTTACGTTCGATCAGGCCAACTCGGTAGTCTCCAATGAGAAAATGCGCCCCCTATTTCGTGAAGGTGCTCTTAAGGAAAACGCCCTGGTGATGTGCTGGCCGCCATACCATGACTTCATCGTGTTCGAAGGCGAGGAGCGACGAAAACTGCCCGATTGGCTGCGTGAAACGAACGGAACAGCTATTCTGATTGAGCTGAATGCAATTGCAAAAGCTGTCACTTCCAAATTGCAGGATACCGACGGTGAGGCACAGGCTTCTTAACATCGACCCTCTCGCACCGCCAATGGCCTGCTTCCAGGATTTGAATGCAGGAACGGGCGAAGTGCGCCTGCCACGGCGCCATCACTCAGACAAAGACCGACCGACTCGCCGCTGTTCGATGTCCGACCTCTCGGCCAGCCATTGCTCAACTGTCTTGCCCTTCAGTTCCTGAGCCAAGTAGCTAGCACAGAGCGAGGTGCCGTCGGAGCGCACATTGGACACGGTATGTGCGGCCAGGATCGCCGCAGCCAGAAGGTGTGGCTTCGTACGGCCGTTCTCCATCCAGTCGTTTGGCATCGCCTTGAGCGCGACCAACGCCTCCTGCCCTGACAGGTATTGGATGCAAGTCAGAAAGGACCACTGGAGCCCGACTTGCTCACGCAGGCGCCTGCCCGCTGCCTTCTCGTCCAAGCGGCCTTCGGCACTGTCCAGCAGAACGTGGGCAGCCGCGATGGCTTTGCCTTGGGACGAGAGTCGGCTCTTCTTCCTAGGGAACAGACCGCGCACGATCAAGCCTTCTTCACCGCCTTCCTTGCGTCTTTCTTCGGGGACTTCTTGATCACCTTCCGGGCCGGCATCGCCTTGCTCGCCTTCTTAACTGCCTTGGTCGGCGCCTTCTTCACTGCGCTGTCGGCAGGCGGAAACTTGGCACCAGAGTTGGCCAGGGACCAAGCCTTGCCCTCGGCTGACTTGGCCCAGGTAGTGAAAGCCTTCGGAGTCAGACCACGGCCAGCCCATGTCTCACCGCTCGGAAGCCGATACTTGGCGGCGACTTTTCCGAGCTTGCGGCCCTTCAAAAGTCCAGCCGCAGACTTGGCCGCGCGTACCGGCTTGACGTCAATCGTCCCCCCAATGAGCTTCGCGACTTGGCGACGCTGCGCAGTGGTAAGGACCTTCGCATATCGCTGGAGCACGGCAAGCGCTTTAGGCACCTCTCCGTCGCGTTTCTCAACCAGCTTTTTCTGGGCCTCAAGCTGTTTGATTTCAGCATCAAGCGATTTGAGGGTGGTCAGGGCCATAGGGTTACTCTGTCAGATAAGAATGCTTCATTTATATCCGATAACCTGCCGGGGAGTCATCCGTTCTTTGTCCCTCCACCAGTCGTGGACTGGCCAGTGCCAGCTAACGACGCTGTATAGCTTGGCGGCGCGCTCTTGAAATTCACAGCAAAGGGCGCGCACACCAGGAACGCCCACTGGCGCCGGCCCAATGGACCGAGCTTAGTGACCGAAGCAGACCGCACTCTCCCATGGGCCGAGCCCCGTGGCAAAGAGGCTGCGTCGCTAAACATCGAACCAGCCACGCTGCACGCTCATTGGCTCAACAGCTTGCTCTTTTGAGCGTCGAACTCGGCTTGGGTCAAGATGCCCTGTTCCTTTAGCTTCAAGAGCTTCGCCAGTTCGTCAGCGACCGATATGGGTTTTGCAACAGGGGCCGTTGCATCTGCGGGCTCCTCTACCGCGTTGAAGGCCTGAGTAGCCGCGGGTCGGTAGTCACGTTCGACGGTGAACGTGAGTGGAGAGTCGCTGCGCGTCACATCGAGCTGATAGGTCGGTGCCTTGGCGGCTTTTTCCAAGCCGTCCAAGAAGTCACTTTCGGTCTTGAACTTCTTTCCGGCCACTGAGGTAATGACGTCTCCTGCCTTGACGCCCGCTCGGTCCGCAGCTGCACCCGGCGTCACGTCACTCACCACGTAGCCCGCGTGCCTGCCGCGCGGAGCGACTTGCCCGAAGATTCCTAGCATGGCGTGGTTAGGGAACGTCGTTCCTGCGGGAAACGAGCCTCCAGCGCTGACTAGGAAGTTCATGATGCTGTTATGGAAATCCGCCCCGGAGAAAGGAGCACGCTGCATCTGGCCGAAAGCCATCTGGGTCTCCAGCCAACCCGACACCTGGACGCGCGATACTCCGGAAATCTCACTGACGTTAAAGCGGAAGAAACGCCGTGGCGGTGTGGAGTAGCTGTTCCCGAGCAGCATCTGTCCCATGATGGATTGGCCGGTGCTTAATGGCGACTCGCAAACAACCTCTGTATCGCTGCTGCTTACGACCGTCCACTGGACGTCCATGCATTTGCTCGACAAGCGCGAAACCGCCACCGACGCCTTGCTTGGGAACACCGCCTCCGGCATACCGCTGGGAGTTACAGCGAACAGCTGGGAACCAGCCGCAGTGAACGGCAGGGCGACGGAACCGAGCAGAAGTATCAGCCTGTGAATGGACATGTGCGCTCCCCCTGAGCATTCGACGTCAAGCATCCCCGCAATAGTAGCCATTTTAACGAAAATTACACAGGCCGGGGCAGCCCGCCGACACCCTGGTAAGGGACCGAAGCAAACAGCCGGGCCCCGGGAACTGAGCGGCGGGGAGCCGGGTAACGTCAAGCAGCTGCGCCGGCGAGCTGGCCGGCTCGAAGCACAACCCGGCAACCCGGGCAATACTGGAATACCGGATCGCGAGGACGCAGAGCTTGCCGTCCGGGGCGCGGTGACTTCCCCTTCCGATAAGAACTTAGGCGGTGAAATGAACAGTCCTAGCAATCCCCCTACTCCCATCCAAGACTACGCCAAGAGAACTGCGGGAACCTTGAATGCCGCAGGCGTGCTCGCCAACCGGCTTAGCCTGCCAGCTGGGCTGCCAGACAAATATATTGTGGCATGGACGCTGCTCAGGGTCTCATTCGATCACGCTGCGAGCATCAATTCGCTCCTCTATCACCATGGCATCGAACTGTCCGGATCAGCATTTGCACTACTTCGGCCAATGAATGAGGCACTCAAACGAGGCGCCTGGATTGCACTCTGCGCCACGGACGACCAAGTCCAAACGTTCGTCACCAAAGATAAGCTCCCCAAGGTCAATCTCGCCGAACAGATCGAACAGGTCCCGCCCTTTGATGAGTTCCCTTTGTTTAGCAAACAGCACGCAAATGCTTGGGACAAGTTCCATAGCTTTACGCACGCAGGAAGCCAGATGGTTGGTGCCTATACGCAGGGGGAGAGCGTCGGCCCCGCGTTCCCGCCGGAGCTCATCATCGAGGTGCTAAATCACGCTGAAGCCATTGCGATGATGGTGGTCCAAATTATGGTAATGATTGCTGGAGATTTTGACCCAGACCTCGGGCATGCTGTTCTCGGCGAGCTTAACGAGATCGTCCCGGTTGCGAAAAGGCCGCAGTAAAACTGATGCTAGCCCTTGTGAGCGGGAACAGCTCCCAGCTGCAAACGCTCACTGACGGCGCCCTTCCAAGCCAAGACAGCATGGGCTCGCCGTGTAAGAAGAGCCGATTTATACCTCCTGGCATCCGGAATGGAAGCACCCCTGCCGCTTCCTAGCGTGAAAGCCAACGTCCTGCCGCGAAGCCACGCACTTGCCATCTCAAGGCAACGCCGCTCTGAGGCGCACCCAATCCCCAATCAATCGCACCATTCCCTTCTGGTCTGTGCGCCTGAGCAGCCAACGCGTGGCCACTGTATGCTCGGGGTTCTGGATTAGCCTAGAAAGGATGCAAGCATGTTCACTCCGGAGCAAACCGAGCGCATCGATGAAGTGCAATCTATCCTGCACTTTCCGCTGGATCGGCCCTATCAGCTTCGTTCAACAAAAATGCTGGTCTGGAACTACACAGCGTTCCAGACCGCGCTCACGATCTCCTGGCTTATCACGGGGCGTAGCGGAGAAGGCACGGCGGAAGTGGCGGAAACCTTGACCTTCATTTCAGGCCAACTGAGCCTTGGCAAATCCGACGAGGAAGCCCCATTACTCGCTGAGGGGGACTTGGCATCCTTGGGGTTACGTGATTACGAGACCTTGATAGCTTCGGCCGATTGGCTACCCTTGGAGAGCGCACGCCAGATGAATCCTAGCTTGATTTCCGAGGCATTCTCCCAATTTGCGACTGTTCTGCATCGTTCATGGCTTGATGACGAGTTGGCAAGAAAATATGCATCTTCTGCAACTGCCCAGCGAAAGCCTAAATTCGGCGGATAGATGGCATTGCCAGGTCAGCGTGAGCTTGGCTTTGTGCGAGCACTAAGCGCTCGTGCCACGCTTGCATCTGGGCCAACTGCCGCTCGTAGTATCGCTCGGTGTCTGCTTTACCCTTTTCGTTGAGATAGTTCCAGGTTACGAGGGCGCACTCCCACTGACCGTTCAAGAGCGCTGCTCGCATCGCGTATTCCGCATCGGGGATCAGTGCCCTCTCAAGGATCGCTTGGCTTAGGTGAGCATCGCCCGTCCTGTTCGTTATCGAAAGCAGACTCATAAAGGCGCGATGATCATCCGACTGTGTGGACAGAGCAACGCGCACCAGAGCTCTTGCCGTCGTGCGATGGCCCCACGGAAATGCCAGTGCAGCTCCTCTCGAGCAAAATCGAGCGATATCTGACAGTCCTTGACGAAGTAGAAACAAAGCCACGCGCGTGTGACCTCTCTCGGCGGCCAAGAGAAACCCGTGCTCCATCCTCCAAGACGTGCTCGCTCGGCCTATAAGCACTCGTACACCCCCCAGGAAACCTCTCTCGCAGGCCTCGGTGAGCGCCCGATCACAGCGGGCAGCCTCATGCAATTGGTCAAGCATCTTAATGAGCGCCGCGAGATCACGCCGTCTGACGGCCCGTACAGGCGTATCGAACTGGTCGTTGGCTATACAGCGGGCCGCGGGCGAGATTAGAGTCCTGACATGCACCCTAGAGTTCCGCGAGAGCAATCGCATATCGACCGTATGACCCCTGATGAGGGGCAGAAGATCAGGCGTCCAATGGCATTGTTCAAAGACAGCGTAGGTCATGGTGTGCTCCCCTACCTAACCTAGCGTCTGATCAATGCCTGTCAACATGCCCTCTCCGCAACTTGAGGGGGGGTGCACAGGTCAGACGTTTACGCCTTGGGCCCGAGTCAAGCTGCCCAGGAAACACCGCAGGCCGCCGGCTTTTTCCGCTTGTTATGTCTCAAAATAGCACGGCCAACGCCGCGACTCTCGCTCGCCTTGAGGCGACTAATTTCAGATTGCCTAACTGCCTTCTTAAGTAGATTTACTTTAGGCAAATTCCCGCCATTTACCCTGCGTTCATTTTAACGCTGAGATATAAGTCTCATTTATCTGGCTTTTGTTACTTTTAAACACTACATGCGCATAGATGGTTTTGAGAGGACTGCACGGCCGCATCGCTTTGCTACACATGAGATTACGCTAAAAAAGTAACATTAATTATGGCGAGCAACTGTTCTCAAAAGCGCATCGGGATGCGAGCTGCCTTAGGCAATCGATGCGTCACTATTTTGTGCGTTTTTTAGCGTTGACAGATTCCGACGCCGCCTTATCCGTTAGATGTCTTCAATAACGGAAAAGCAATGCCCTCTCCCGCCTCCCCAATCCTTAGTCAGTATTTCAATAATCCAACAGGCCAGCTCGTCATCCAAAGTATCCGGATCGGCAAAGCCGAGTTCAACAACATCCAAGTTCAGGACCGCGCCGGTGCTTTGCACCTCCAAGAACTTATCCAGGCGACCTACGACCACGTCGAACGGATGCGCCGCCGGCGCAGGTGCGGCACCCGATACCCAGAGCCCCTGCCCGTAGCGACACCAGCCCGCCTTCTCTCGGCAGAAGTGGAGGACTTCTTGCTGGACAAGGGCCGGCAGAACAATCGCCGCACGACCATCGGCGCTTATCGCAAAACGCTCGATATCTTAAAGCTTACGTGCGGCGACATCTCCATTGCGCGCATTGACCACACGCACATCTATCAAATGTGGGAGGTGCTGCGTTGGGCACCGAAGGACTTCCTGACAAACACGGCCTATCGCGGACTGTCTGTTGAAGCTTTGGTCCGCATAGGTCAAGCATCCGGTCGCGCGCAACCTGCTAACGCTACGTTAGAGCTTCACAGACGATTGCTGTCCTCGTTCTTCAACACCTTGGCACGCGCCCGAGCGATCCCCCACTCGCCCATGGAGGCTTTCAAACCGGCCAAAGAAGATCTCATTAAAGACACTGCCCAGGCTGATCGCCTCCTGACGGCTGCGGATGTTCAGAAGATCTTTAACCCCACAACGTTCTTGCCTTGGGCCAAAAAATATCCGCATCGTTTTTGGGGAGTGTGGATCGGGCTTTACACGGGCGCTCGCGTCAATGAGGTAGCCCAGCTTAAAGTGAGCGATGTCATCCAAGAAGATGGGACTTGGTGCTTTTCTATCCAAAAGACCGCCGATGCTGATCTTGCTAAAAGCACCGGCCAGAGGAGCCGGCAAAGCCTTAAGGGGGCAAGCGCCATTCGCAAGATCCCTATCCACCCTGAGCTCCTCAAAGCCGGCTTCCTTGACTATTTGGCCGACATCAAGGCTTTCGGGCACCCACGGCTGTTCCCCCATCTATCCGCGGGCGCCAATCGAATGACGGGAGAAAGCAATGCGCATTATGGGCAAGGGCTGGTCAATCAATTCGCCGCGTATCTTAAAGGACTGGGCTTTGCCAAGGGGATTGGCTTCCATGCGTTTCGCCATACGCTTGCCACGGAGCTCGACGCCAAAGGAGTGAGAGAGGAGCACATCGCCCTCATCACCGGCCACTCTGTGAGCAAGAAGGTCCCGGTTCTCCAAGAGAACTACATCCATAAATCGCAGGAGCTTGTCCGGCAAACCCAAATTCACGCGCTCGCCCTTTATCGACCCGCTGTGACGCCAACGCCTTACGTGCGCGGCCAGTTCAGAGCGCGTTTGTGCAAGACCGCGAAGGTCTATCCGTGATACATCGATCTCGACGAAGGTGCGCCCCAGCCCGCCTGCCCAGGATGGGTATTTCGGCCCCTCCCAAGAGAGCGCTCTCAAGTCGCCTGGTTGATCACTTCTGGGAACGCGGTGGCTGCTGTGGACACATCGAGACAACGATCAGCACCGATGGTCACTTCGCTTCGTCGGCGAGCGTACCGAGACTCATGCGTTCGAAACCGAGCGCCATGACTAATCCTCGGGCGTCCGCGTTTGACATAGCGGACGTGTCAGCCCAAGAAGGGCCGATGCAACAAACGGCGATCGCAGGAGCGCTTTGATGCAATGAATCGCGGGGCCGCGGCGGCTCTGCGCCCACGCAATCACCTGGCGCTTCCCTACTCAGCGCGGGCAGCCGTGACGGTGCAAGCCAAGCGTGCCCAGCCGCTACCGCAGAACAACCTTGGGCACGCCGCAGAAAAGCATCCATGCGGCCAGGGCTGCGCCATAGCCGAGCACTCCGCCAACCAGCGCCGTGCCGAGCACATTTCCTGAAAGGAGCTGATAGAGGCTCTGTCCCCTCGGTGCGGCGCTGGGGCCCCACTCAAGAACGATAAGCGGCAGCAGGATGAGGCCAATGCAGATCAGGGCGCCTCCGGTTGCGACAAACACCCGGGTGGACAGGCCATTGTCGGGCGGCTTGAACCCGGACAGCGCACGACGTATCCGAAGAAAAAGCAGGGGCACAGACACCAGGTACATCAGAGCCACGTAGACCCATGCACGCGCGTCGTCAGCGCGTTCACCGTCTATCAGCTGCTTGACCATCGGCAGGCGATGGATCGCTTCTGCTGCCAGTGCAAGGCATACGCTCAGCCACATGGACGTCTTGAACAGACGAGAAACCTTCTGCCATTGCGCGTCCCGCCGCTGCTGATCTGGATCCGGGCCTTCGAACATGCACGCTTTCCTAGGTAGGTGTAGTGCCGGGAGCGCAGCGATTCTGCGGTGTGTTGTTGCAGCGGGCTTAACAGTTGGTCAATCAGCCGCCGATTGCGGTGTTGATCCCGGCGCTGAGGTTCATGCCAGCGCTCATACTTGCGTCGAGACCCGTCGAGCCGCAGCAGGGACTTATCCAGCTTCACCCGAACCAGAAACACCACGCCAAGCTTCTCGTCCTGCATTGCATCGCAGGACAGGCTGACTACCTTTCACTTAATTTAATAAACCATCGCGAAACGATTTCGGCTGCCCGCAGATGATCGGAATTGTTGCGGGCAGTGTAGAGGTACTCCAAGTAAATCCCCTGGAGCTGAATTTCTGCCAAATAGTTCCCTTCGCCCGGCATTTCACCACTGCTTTGCCTCGCGTGAACCCGCCGCCCTTCGGGGCCATCAAAACGGACGATTCCCAGCGCAAAAGCATCACCTGGTTGGAAATAGCGGACAAATCCCTCGCCTTCATCTGTTACACGAGCGCCCTTCTCGTCTCGTGTATAGGCATCAGGGACGCGCCCCGCCCGGACCAACAGTCGAATGCGTGACGTCGCAGAAACGCCAGCTCGTGCTGCGCCAACCAAAACGCGGCCGTCGTCAGCGGAGAGATAGACGGCCAAGGCATTGCCTCCAGCGGGCTCGGCACCGGGCTGGTTCATATATGGGCGCAAGGCTTCGTGCATGGACGATTGCTCGTGAGGTCCTTGGCAGGCGACCGTGACCACCAGCAGAAGTGTCATCAGGATGCGAAACAGATGCATGGGAGTGTCCAGTGCAGATCGATCCTCTAGTCAACCATAGTTATTCTGGTGTACGTGCAGAACCGGCGTATCGGCCGGGTTTTTCCGAGATGATCCAGCGGGAGCATTGGCGAGGCCGTCTGACAAGCTACATGTAGCATGCAACTTCACTTCTGCTTCGCCGCAATTTCAGATCGCGTATCCGTGCATTGGAACAAAGTTGAAGTTCAACCGCGTGTGGACATCATGCGTCGCATTCCCCCGAACAACATCCAGACGGCAAGAGCCGCTGCGTAAGCCAGCACGCTTCCGCCCAACGCCATCCCTGGCAGGCTCATTGCGAACAGCATATAGGCGGCATGAGCACTTCCGACGGCCTGAGGTCCCATCACCAATAGCAATATGGGCAGCGCAATGATCAATGGCAGAGTCGCGACTGCAAGCACAGCGAAAAGTAGGCGATCGCCCAACGCGCGCGTCGGCACCGTGTACTCGCGCAATGCAGCGAAGATTCTGACCAGCAACACAGGCAGGACCACCGCATACAACAACGCTACGTAGATCATCACCCTTGGTCCCACGCCCCAAGCATCACCAAGCATACCGGGCGATGTGGACCATCGAGCTAGGCAGTCAGCGACGATCGCAGTTGCAGTGCTTAGGTACACACTGACTTTGAACTGCGCGGATACGGCCTTCCATTGGGCAACACGCTGTTGCCACTCAGAATCCATGCCTTCATACATATCGGAGTTCTACTTAAGGAGTGACGAGAAAGCTCAGCGCTCGCACAGGAATTCCGCAGTGTGCCGCTGCAACAGACTTACCAGGCGAGCGATGAGTCGACGTTTTCCGACTGATCCCAGCACCGAGGTTCATGCCCGCGCTGAGACAAATCCGCACTTCCTCGATGTGGACCGCCAGCTGCTGCACGATGCCCGACACCGCCGCGCATAGCATCATCAATCGATCACCTTGGCCCGCTCATCGTGGCCTTCTAGCCCACCCGACGAACGAGCAGCACAGTACGATTTTATCGAAACCGGCACTAGAGGACGCGCATTCGTGCGCCAACTGGCCGCCATCCGCTGCAATTCCATGAAACTGAGCGAGCAGAACCAGCCCGCGTAACGCCAAGCTAATCTCCTCACCCTCGCCCCTCGCCCCTCGCCCACGACCGACAGCGTCGCATTTCCGTGTGACATGTCATCCCTGTTGCGCGGCTTCACAGTGAGCGCGCGTGTCCCGGTCGCGGAGATTGAGTGCGGCGAGCGCCGTTGTCAATAGCCGTTAAACGACGCCACGAGGAACGTAATCGGACCGGCTTTCCCAACGCCCCTGGTCGAAGCCGCCCCGACCTAACTCTGTGACTCAAATCGGTTACTGACAAGCGGCACCCTGGACGTAAAGATCTGTCCTCGGTGCCCTCGCCCCTGCTGTCGCTCAGAATGCTTTGCATTAACGGCAAATATGGCGATTTGACAGAACGTCATCTCCAGCTATGTTGAGGCCATGACGAAATCGTGCCCCCTCAACCCCCGCTTTATCCCCTGCGACTTGCCTTTGACAGCGAGGGAATCCCATGCCCGTCGATGCATTGTCCAGTCGGTGGTCGGTCAGGTAACGCGCGACGGCGGAAAAGTGCCGCAACCCCTACTTGTACTTTTAGAACGGTATGTCAAAGGGGAACTCGAGTTTGTTTCGTCCCGTGACACAAGTAGAGCGCCACAGAAGGAAGCAGCCCGCCCGACCTGCAACGCTCTCTCCGGAGCCAGAGCTCCTTCTAGGCAGTGCTAAAATTCCTGACTTGGACCTCAACGAGCATACATTGATCGTCACCGGCGCTCGGCAGGCATCACGTACTGGATGATGAGCTGGCCGTGGAAGCGCGGCATGCCCATTAATCACTGTCCCGGGCTCAGACTAGGACTCGTTTGTTTGTTGTCAACCGCGATCACTATGCGTCGATGGCAAAGGAAACTAAAGATTGCGGCCGCGGTGCCGATAGTCAAATCTGCAGCAATAGCACTGCCTCAATGGAATGTGAGCATGAAGTGGGAAAGCGTATATACGATGGAGCCCGTGTGGCTAACCTTCATCGGATTGGCTCTAGCGGCGGGGCTCATCTGTTGGCTCGCGGGCTCGCTACACCCTCTCAAACATCGGCTGCTACGACTATTCATAAGCCGTGATGACATTGAGGACCGCTTCATGAAACAAGCCCTCGCTGAGAGCTCGGCCCTGTCTGTCCTAGAGTTGACCTATGGAGTTCGCGCCCACACGGTCAAAGACGCCAAGCGGATCATCGGAAGAGCACATTCTCTAAATGTCCCACTTCGTCAAATCGGCCTTGCTGGGACCGCGTTCGATACGGAGACGTTCACCATCATCGCTAATAAGCGACCGCACAGCATTGCCGTGTGGCTAAGCTTCTTGGGGATGGTCTTGTGCTGGGCGCTTATGATCATCTTCGCCTTGGGCGCCACCGAAAGCAGGCTGCTTGCCACGCTCAAGGAGACAGATACCTGGATCTGGCTAGGGAAGGAGCAAGCCCAACTTGCGCGGACCACGTTCTCCGGAAATCCTGCATTTATCAGGAAGACCGATTGCCCGTTGAGCGAAATGCCCGCTGCTGGGTTGCCGCCTAACGGCCCCTCTAGCCGAAAGAAACCATCCGCCACTTCAGATCCCCGCTTCAACAGTGAAGACAAGGTCATCCTTTGCCGCATCTGGCAAGATCCGTCACTCCTTGCTGCCTTAGAAGCCGCTGTGCGAGAACAGCGCGTCGCGTTCTCCCTTACCGCAGCATTGATGGCAGCAGCTAGCCTCTTCTTCATTTACGTGCAGCGCCACGCCGCCGCCGTGCGACTACTTGAGCGCTTGCGCGGCGTGGGCAGCGCGGCGCTCACCAGGGCGAGCAGAACAAGGTCCCCTCACTTGGTCATGCACCTTAGAGTCGGCTCCTGGTTTAGCTGCCGCCTACGTGTCCGATGGGGTGGCAAGCGCGAGCACTCTTGAACAAGCTCCTTCGCTGTCGCTCACTGTCGCGGCCAGCGAGAACTAAATTTAGCAGTACCTTTCGAGCTCGACGAATTCGAGCAGAACGCAGCATCATCAAGGATATAATGCAATGCCCCAGGGAAAGACGTCTGATTTCAAACCCACCTATGAACAGCGCTTCATCCTATTCTTAGATTTTCTGGGATTCAAGAATATAATCCAGGAAACAGTCACAGATGAAAAGCGGATCGCAGATGTCATTGATGCAATCTCCATCATCAAAGACATGGGGGGCTCAAGAGAATCCCTTAAATCAAAGGTCGTCACGCAGTTCTCCGACTCGATTGTGATTTCATATCGCTGCGACGAGCCGTCCGCCGCATTCGACCTCGTGAGTGAAATTGGCTTTGCACTTGTCAGGCTTGTCGAGCGGGGCTTCTTAGTCAGGGGCGCCATTGCGATCGGCGACCTGATTCACACGGAGCAATACTTGCTCGGCCCCGCGATGGTGGAAGTCTACGAACTTGAATCCAAGTGCGCGATCTTCCCCAGAGTCCTCATCAGTGAAGGACTGCTTGACGTCGCCAAGGGGGCACCAGCTCCGCATCATGATGGCGATGAAGAAGCAGACTATATCGCAAAGTATCTCAAGCAGGATTCTGACGGGCTTTACTACATTGACTATCTGACCTGGAATGGAGTCGTGCACACCATCGGCGGGGACAGCGAACTGTTCCCGCGATACCTCGGAAAAGTTGCTAACCTCATAAAGAAAGGCTTGACGTCGAAAGCGCCTGACGTTATCCAGAAGTACAGTTGGATCCGCACAAGGTATCTTGAAGAGGTGAGATCAATTTGTGACCTGCCTGAAGATCATCGCTGGGTGCTAACCCACCCAGATGAGCACCGCTACATCAAGGGGCTTCCGACAACGTTCTAGGACACCACGGTGCACCGTGAGGAGCGGTGCACCTTTCCCTGGGTCCATCCTCAAGCCCCAACGCACTGAGTTGCAACCCTTGTCCAGAGCGCCCCGATCCAGAGCGTGCAGTAGCTCCACGTTTACGCTGTGCCGCGGTCCAGACATCCCCGCCCCACTGCCCTACTCCTCGGCACAAATGACACATCGAGCTCCACTGGGGGCATCGGGTATGACTTGCCCGTTCTTCCCGCGCATCCTCACAACCGCAGGTCGCTCACCAGTATGTTGCTGGCTCTCCGCAATGCGAACGGAGCTGGTTATAACCCACTCAAAGCAAACGTCGATGACGCCACTTGTCGCAGAGCTCGGTAGAAACCGCGCGTTTGCTTAGGGGCCGACCCTCAGAAGGGGAGCCCATTCGCGGTCAGAGCGCACCCACATTTGTGACGGATGCTTGCCTTTTCTGCAAGACTCCGACCAGAGGACGACCGCCTGCGACGGTCCGACCGACGCTCCCGTTGAGGTAGGCCGCCTGCAGCCGACCCGCTTCCAGCACGGCAGCAAGTGCGAAGCTGTCTAGATGCCTGCGCAGTGGCTCCCCAGGCGACGCCAAGCCGCCCTCCCGCGGCTGCACTCTGGCCGCACCACCATCATCATGCTTGCATAGGCCGTCGCCATCATCTGACTGCTCTTCTGTGACCAGCCGCCCAGAACAAGCGCGACAGGCAGGCTGTCGCGCGCCAACCCTAGTTCCGCAGCGGCCTGAACATAGTTCGGCCAAAGACGGTCCATGACTAGGCCTAGCTCGGCCATCAACTGCTCCATAGTGAAGTCGGCGCGAAAGCTTGCCAGAAGGCACAGCTCCGTAGATCCTCATGAAAGACTGGGCGGAGCCGCGACTTGCCAGCACCAGGTTGTGTTCAGGGACAAGCAAAAGCTTGGCCCCTACCGAATGCTTCTGAGTAGATGCCAATGAGACGGCCGTCGGGCGAAAGCCGGACACTATCGTCAGCACGTCCGGGCCGTCCGGGCCGTCCATCTAGAAGGTTCAGTTGGTGGTGGAGCACGACGCGCTTGAGCATGCTGGAGCGTCTTGGGTCTTCGCTCTCCTAAGGGGGCTGCCCACTACTTTTGTGGCGCTTTGGGCACAACCGACCAAGCCTAGGCAATGCCGCCGGATCAAAGAAGGCCCCCAAGCTGGGGGCCTTCTCGTTGCTGACGCTTAGGCCGCAGGAGCCAAGTAGCACCCCTCCACTACCAAGGCGGCTTCAGAGCGCCCAACGATGCTGCCCTTGGCACTAGAGCCGGATGCCGTTGCATCGCCCCGGAACTCGAGCTCGAACTGGTCGAGTCCACCAAACACGGATTCAGAGCCCGGATCCCAGCGCTTGATGGTTAGTTTTTCCAAAAACCCCGGGCCTTCAGCCCGCTTAGATCCCGAATACGTGTAGCCGGAATCGCCGTCGTTGTCGCTCTCCCCTTTAAATACAGCGATGCCCTCGCTCACTCCCTACGTGCTCGACGAGAAACGAACATGGTAAATGCCGTCTTTCATTGCCGCAGCTCCACTGGGTAGGAGTAACGATCAGAGCCCCCTCAGTCTCATCAGCTGCAACGGCCACAAGCCAACCATAGAGTGACCGCGTCCAGTCCAGTGAGCCAAGCTCCCCTTCCTTGGAGAGAATCGAGCCACTTACATCGTTCTCCATCAAACACAACGAAGGTTCCCACCTCTTCATAGCATTGCCCAAGCGCCCTCCCCTTGAACCGAGCCGAGGTCAATCGCAGCAGCGAGCACTACAGAGAAGAGTTCCCGCCGTTACACTGCGGCGACGAGGACCGAATCGACCATTCGGCGCGCAAATTGAGCGCCGGTCTGCGTCAGCCCGTCCTCTTCGGGGAAGCTCTCCAGTTGCTCGACTTCGCTGGAAATCTCCGGCAACCGCTGCTCTGCGTACGTGCAGTTCGGGCCGCGAAGCGTCAACCACTCATGGATGGCCGCGAAGACATAGAGCCCGTGCAGCACCCCTCCCACCGGTCGATGCCCGTCACGCCAGGGGGAGTGGTAGGTTGTCTCGTTGTCGCGGACCATGGGGATGACGCGCTCTATCAGCGATAGCTGTAAGTGCATGGATTCGTGAACAAAGCTCTCAGCCAAGCGCAACGCTGTAAACCGCTCTTGGGGCGCAGGCGTGGACACGAACACACTGAAGGGAAGCGCGGGATCGCTGTGACTGACATCCATGCCCTCGCCAGCTGATCGAAGCAGGTGGGTCGTCTTCGCCAGCTTGATGACGCAGGCAAGCAAGGTCGCCGGCATCGATGCAGCGCTTAGCGCCTCGTAAAATACTCCCTTTGGCATGCCAACCACCTCTTCAGTGGAAAGGAAACTCAGACCGTTCGCGCTGTAACGATCCTCGACGGCCGAGGCCATCACCTCCAAGCAGGTCAGCGCCTTGCCATTCGCCCTGAGCTCCTGGGTCCACGAGGGACGGCAGCTGGGGCCGCCGACAAAGCGGGACGTCCCGTAACTCGAGGGCTCAGTTCGGGATGCTTCGTGCCACGACTGGACAAGCCGTTCAGCCAGCCCCGGCATCCAGCAGGGCTGTGGGGAAGACAGGGCGAGCGTAACCTGGGCAACGACCGCGTCAGTCATGTCGCGCATAGAACGAGAACACCAGCGTGAAGCGATCCCCTGACACGATGGGCGTCACGGCGTGGTGTGAGGTGGGGCCGATAGCAAATGCAAAGCCGGTGTCGTGCTGCGGGCGAAACGCTTTGACGAGATCGGAAGCGTCCTCCGATGCAAACAGCATCAAGATCCCCCCGTTCTCGTCGACCCACCCACGATTGAGTTGAACCAAGACCCGATGTGTCTCTTGGCCAGGGATGTAATCGTTGTGGATGCGTATCCGCTGCCCCCGCACCAGCTTGTGGGCCGTCACATCACAACGCTCATCCAAGCGGGTGCCGAAGACGGCCTCCACCTTCGAGCGCACGCCTTGGACGATGTTGCCTCCCACCAGCGCATCGATGATGGGAGGCAGCTCGCAATCCAGCATGCTGAACTCATACTGCTCGTAAAAGCTTTCAACCTTCAGGCGCCAAGGGGCGGAGGTTTCAAACCAAGCCAGCACAGCCTCGCTACCCGCCTCGCCCAGCACGTGAGGGACGGACAAATGCTCAAAAGGGTCACGCTCAAGCGGAGCCGCAGTTTCCAAGAACCCTCTCACGCGGTTAGCCCCTCGCTCCTTAGCCTATTTCTGATGGAACCGATGATATGCAACTGGTCCGCGCAATAGACGGAAGGGTTGTTGAGGCCGTCGGCTTGGCTCCACCGATGAAGCGGCATGCCGCCTCCGCACACGGACAACTCGGCGCACGAACAACATTTCGACGCCGTTGGGCGCTGGATTTCGTGGTAACGAGCGAACTCCTCGCTTCGCACCACTTCGGAGAAGCGATGCGTATACACGGACCACGCCTGCTCGAACCGGTCCCCGCCCGGCTGAGTGCTCTTGAGCGTGTCGTTTTTGGTGATGCTACCATCGGTGTCGACGATCAGGATCCCATAGTCCATTTCCCCCAAGCCTTCCTTGACGCCCTTCCCGCCAAGCACAAGCTTGATGAGATCGTCCAGGAAGCGAATCTTCGGCGGATTCGGGTCAGCAAGGTATCGATCCAACACCACTTCCAGCCAGCGGCCATACTCGACCGACTGCGCCGCCGCCTTGCCGTAGGGGAGAACGGAGTGGTTGCCGTCCCGATACAAAAAGTCGATCGACGGCGACCCGAGCGACGTCAGATAGGCATAGACCTCGGCAGGAGAAGATCCAGGGTCGATGACTGCCAAGACCCCCGAGAACAGACGCTCCGTGGATGGATGGGCCTTCAGCAAAGTGATCCCGGCTCGGGTCTGACCATGCGTCCCTTGCCCCTTCTTCCCCACCCTAAAGCGATCATGGACCTCTTCGGGCCCGTCGATGCTGATGGACAACGACACGTCCGCCTCATCGCAGACGTCTAAGACTTCCTTAGTTAGCAGGAGCCCGTTGGACTGGATGGCGATGGGGTAATCGCTGGAAAGGACGCCCCTCAACGCGATCAACAGCTTTTTCAACCGCCGTGGCCCCATCATCATCGGCTCGCCGCCGTGAAGCACGATGGCGAACTTGCGTGACTGGGCTCGCGCCAGTTCTGAGAGGCGCTGACAAAGTGCGTCGACGGTGGCGTCACTCATCAGGGCAGGCATCCCACGCCAGCCTTCGTCCCCCATGTTGTAGACATAGCAGTAGGTGCAATCGATGTTGCACCTACTAGCTACTTTCAACAGAACTGTGTCGACTTGGGCAGTCGACGAGCTCATCTGTTATGCCGATTATGCACCCGATCATAGCCACCCATGGCCACGTCGTTGTTGCGAACCTCTTCAACCAAACGAGTAAGCGCCGCGCTGGACACTGCCGCCAAGTTTACTTCCGCCTCGGCCCCCGTGGCCAGGGCGTCGATACTGCCTTCGTTAAGCGGGTAATCCATGTCCGACTTCCTTTTGTGCAGGAACGGTGATCATAGTTCATTCAAACAGTGCTGTAAATCACAATTCAGGATTACTATCAACCACTTACGAGCGTCCAGCACGGGTGGACCACCTTAGCCAAAAAACGGAAAGCAATTTACAATCAGACACTTACAGCTCTCGCTATTCTGAATCATCACTTATCCCGTCCATTGGGGCAGCTCATGACGGCGGAAGAAGCGCTCAATCTTCCCGCCACGCTGACGGACAGCATCAGTCATCAAGTCAATGATCGCTGGACGGTCATGGCCGACGTCATCCGAACAGGCTGGTTCGAGTTCGCAGAAGCGCGACTGGACTTCGAGTCGGCCCAGCCTACACGGGCTTTGGACTTCGGCTATCGGGATACGACCTTCGCCCCGATCGGGGCAGAGTATGGCTATAACGACAAGCTGACGCTTCGCGCGGGCTTGGCCACAGACCAAAGCCCGGTCACCGACGACACCCGTGATGTCCGCGTGCCGGACACCGACCGCCAGTGGGTTTCCTTGGGCGCGACCTATCGAGCGTCCGAGTCAGCCGAACACAGCTTTGGCTACACCCATCTCTTCCTCGACGAGCCGGAGGCATCGCTGGTGTCGGCAACGGAGCACGCTGCAAGGAAAGTATGACGTCGGCACAGATATTGTGGCTTTCTCTGCGGCCTACTATTTCTAAAGAATCGGGCGCCCCCCCCTCCCACGTCCGTAGGGTGGCGGCGAAAGCCGTCAGCCGTCCGTCCGTTCGTGGAAACGCGGCGTTGATATCTTCTATCAAGCTCGGTCATCGTTCATATTGATTTCTTAACCCTTTGTGGGGCAGCTGATACGCGCGAAGCCCAGCTCACCCAAGTGCATGCCGGCCACCAGCAGCCGCTCTTCACTCACTATATCCAACAGCGCTGAGCGGGCGGCTGTCGCCCGCTGCCGATCTTGATCGAACGCAATGGATACGTTCGGGCGCGCAATACGGAATGTGCGGAAAGTGCGCTATATCGCCCCAGGTCGTGCTTACGCGCCCATGAAACTGCTCAAATTCTCCGCTGTGGCAGCTTACGCTTCGGTGCCAGCGGTTTGGTGCACAGATCCAACTCGTCCCGGGCAACGTCCGACCGCCGAAGGGCCCGATAGGTATCCATGCATCTCCGATCGGCTTCGGTTATCCGCCGATCAAACAGCCTGGCATCGCCCCCATCGAAGATATGCACGGCAGCCGGCCACCTTTTCTCGACCAGCGCCAGACGAAAAGCGGTGACAAGCGATTTGTTCGACGGGCGACACGACAACATGATCTTATCGATGACATCTACAGCACCGACAGTTCCAGCGGCATAGAGGGACTTCACCAGTGCAGGCGGCTGAGCGAACCGTGATGCCTCGAAAAACAATTGACGGACGGTCGCAGTTTGACTGTCGTTGATCGCCGCTGCCAATGCCCCATCCAGGGCATCGGCAACATCGGGAAGAGCACGTCGGATGATCATCGAAGCGATCTCGGCATGACCTAAACCTGCGGCCACTCTCAACGCGTGCTGCGCGCTCCTCCCATCCGACAGCGATGCCAGCGCCAGCGTCACAGCAGAGCTGTCACCTCTCAACACCGCAATCAACAGATGGCGGCGTTCTTCCTCGTCTTGGTTATTCTCAGAATCAGACGGGGTTGCTGATCTATCAGAGTTCGAAACTTGATCCATTCATCCACGTTAGATGAACGCTCTAAACTGTCAACGTGCGCGGCAGGTTTTTAGCCCTCGGCTGTGAGCTACCAGGAGAGGAATTCGCAGGAGACTTATGCTGCGAAGGCGTGAATTGTCAGTCCAACGCTTGAAACCTTTACGCAAAAATCCCCGCTGTCATTCGTAGTCTTCCACGTTAGCGATATCCAACTCGTAGTTGCTGGCAATGAGCATGCCATCTTCGCTCAAGCTCTCGATTGTGGGCTCATTCACCCACTCCTCGACGGCAAACGACGCGTCCGACAGGATCGCCTCCTTGGCCATCTTCAAGGCTTCTTCTGGGCTTTCGGCTTCGACTTCCAAGTAGTGCGCGCACTGCGCAAAGCCATTGAACTCAACTTCGTACTTCATGTGATTTCTCCTTGCCGAGCACCCTGCCCGGCTTCGGAAACAAAGTTACAATGAGTTCCTTAGACCATCGAGTACGGAACCGTACCGTCTAGCTGACGATCGATTCAGGCGCTGTGACCGTGGCTTCATCGAGCTCCTGCCTATCCAAGAGCGCTACCATTTCTGCATGAGATCGGTCGATATGGATCCGATACGCCTGTCGCCATAGGCGCTTCTCGGCAAGGTCAGCCCAAGGCAGCATCAACGCTTGATCAACGCCAAGCGCCGCGATCCTTGCGCCGCGTGCAAAGGCCTCTTCAATCGCGTCTATGTCCAGGGTTGTGATGCCGACATGCGAGATGATGCGATTGATCTTTTTGCTGGCGTCCCGCATGACAATAAATGGCGTTCCGTTAGCCGCTCTGCCAAGACGTCCTTCCAGTTCGCCTGCAATGGCGTGCACGGACTTATTCATTCGGCCGAACCAAGTCAAAAGCTCGCCCTTGCTGATCATCTTCGGACGACCAGCGGCGTGGGCGAACGGGTTGAGATGCGTGCGCTTTAGAGCTTCGAATTGCCGCCGTGGAATGGCCAAGTAGAACTCAGCCATTGACTGCGTAAAGCGCGTACCGCCCGGCGCCTGATCCAAGAGCTCACGGACCGCTTGATGGTCTGATCGCGCAATGATGACCGACCTTTTGCCAGGGTTGGCGATGATCTCTAGGGCAGAGCGAATAAATCCCTCCTCCAAGCTGTCTTGATTGCTAATCAGTGTCATTAGTTCGATCTCCCGTGACCCAACGCCACTCCGGCTCTGCGCAAAGTATGCTTGAAGCTCGCATCATATCCGGCGCGCAGGATGCGGCTTCTTAGGATGACCTCCGGCCGCCGCCTCACACTCTCTTTCCCGACTCTTCTCGTTGAATCGCAGTTCTTTGTTCTGCGCTGCGGCACCAGCCTTCGCGATTGATCGATCGAGCCTCACCTCAACGACCTCGTCTGAGATCAGCTCACGCACGTGATCCAGATTGACCCGGCGAACCAACAGATCAGCCACCGCATCGTGTGCGCCGAGCAATGCAGCGTATAGGGCCACTTCGGGATAAGCAGTTTTATGCGCAAATTCCATTACCGATTTCACCACCTCGGCATGACCATTCTTGGCGGCAACGAATAAGGCCTCCTGGCCGAAGTCGCGCGGCGCAAAGCCGGTTCGGACAATGGCCCAAAGCAGAGTTCGGACCAAGGGGGCATGCCCCCTAGCGGCTGCAATGTTCAACCCCAAGCTATACGTGTCCTCCGGATCGGGAAGTCCGGCCCCGATCAGGAACTTGATCACGGCCTCATGGTTATGCTCTGCCGCAGCTTCAAATCCCCGCTGCGCGCATTGGACCTTGGACGAGAACGGTAGAAGGTGCTTGACCACTTCCAGATGACCTGCCCTGCAGGCCGCGATCAGTGCTCGACTTCCCCTAGCCTTAGCATCCGAGAATAAAACCAATTGGAAGACGACATCGGCGTGGCCATGAAGTGAGGCCTCATATAGCGCTTGCGAGTCGCCCGCCAAAGGGCTGCAAGAGCGCATAAGCAGCTTGACCGTTTCAACATGCCCATGCCTGGCTGCGAGGATAAGCGCATCTCCGCTTTCGACGCTGCAGAACTGGCTTATTCTTTCCGCCCACTCCGTCTTGCCTGCTTTAGCCGCCTCATTCAATGGTTCGCTCTGCCAGGAGCCCGTCAGCAGCGGTAGGAGCTGCTCAATGACCTTGTCACGATCCAGCCTGATCGCCAATACGATGGCGTTTCGAGCTGCCTCGTCTACATCCTTTTGCTTCTCGCAGAGAGATACGACCGTGGTCAAATCGCCCTCATGGATCGCTTTCTTAAGTCCTCGATAGAACTGCTCTCTGTTCTTATTACTCATCCTTCCAACGTATCGCCATAATCGAATTCGTCAAGGCCCAAAGAGCAGTAAACTCCTTACTAAGCTGGTCAAAAATTCTTCTTGCGGCGCCGAGAAAACTGCGTCTGCCACCTTCTCTTGCTCATCGTGGCCCTTCTGATCCCGTGCTCAGCTCCGAACGAAGTTCGTCACGCTCCCCTGCGGCTTTGATGGCGGCACGCTCCTGCGCCCAAAGATCATCGACAACCCGTTCGTAAAGACGACGGGCAGGCATGTTTGCCCACGCCTCTCTCAGTGCTTCGTTGAGAGGGGCAAGGACAACCGCTTCATCACTCAGCGCACGCAGGACGTCATCGACGCTCTCGGCATCCAAGATGTGTCCCCAGATCTTTCCCTCGCTTGTGACGATCCAAGGCGCATCAGAGGTCAGGTCGTCGAATCGCTGGAACTCGACCGCAAAGCCAATCAGGCTCGAACGCCACGCATCTAGGTCGCCCTTACGGTAGCGCGTGTGGCGATTGGTTGCGTAAAGGCCACTGGCGTCAGGGTTCTTCGCCCTGGCCGGTCCGACTCCCGCATCGATCGCGCGCTTCAAAGTCTTGGTGCTTCTTCCCACATATATCGCCGCCTCGACAGCATTGAAGTCGGCGTCTTCGGGGCGCTCTTCCAAACGGCGGCGCACTTCCGCGAGCTGCTCAGCGGTCAGGCGCTTTTGCGCAATCTGGGTCAATCGGAATGGGATGTCATTGCTTTCGTTCACGATGCTTCCTTGTCCGTCGCCGCAACATCCTTGACATTGACAAATAGTCCCTTAAACAGAGTAGCCAAATAATCAAGGAGAATTTATGCGAACCTTGCGTTACGTCCCCGCTCACGAAGAAATGAGCCAGAAGGAATTCTGGATTAAGGCCTACCTGGCATCGCTTCATAGGCTTGATCAACAGGAAGCTTGCGAAGAGGCTGACCGGGCCTTGGCCACTTGCAACAAAAGATGGAGCCAAGCGCTCCTCGAGCCCTCTTGGCAATTCCCGCATAACTTTCCACTAGGTGCGTCAGACCCCTACGAAGATCCATTTTGAGCGGGATAGGCGGGCTTCACCATTGCGACATTCGACATGCTCTTCTTTACCGCTGGCGCTGGTCGTTCTTTCAGATCCAGTAGATACGCAAGGTGGTTGGTGTCGGAAACGACGCGAAAGAATGCGCCCGAGCTCGACAGCATGATCATGTGGAGCGGCTCGGGACTAGCCGTCCATTCCTCGTCATCCTTCCATTCCCCAGTGCCCTCCGACTCATCCTCAGAAACTCTCGACTTATGACTTTCATGACTACTTCTGTGACACAAAAAGTTAACGTATTCACTGAACTCATCTTTGTCGAGGCCAACATTGTGCTTTTTCCCATAGTCGCCGCGACCTATTGAAATCTCTGCGAAGTGGTTGAACAGGAAATCTAGTCGAGCACGCCCGAGTAGCTTTTCTTTTATAACTACGCCAATCTTCATCTCACGAAGAGGGCGCATCGTCTGACTTACAAGCTTCTCCGCATCCGTCCGGTGCGCTATGGACCCAGTGATATAGGGCTCCGCAAAAATCGTTCCCGCGACGCCATCATTGCTTTCAGCTGCGTTGAAATAGACGAAGTAGTGACCACGAAGCGAGAGCTCCAAGTTTCTGGCGGACTTGCCCAAGCCCTCGTTGTTGACATCGTTTACCAGCGCGCTGAGCCTCCGATAGACCTTCTTCGGCTTAAACGCTTCGCCCTTGCGCCACTCGTCTCGAATTCGCACACGCTCGGACTTGACCTCAAAGATGAAGAACCGCTCATCCTCGGTCAGCAGTGTGACGTCACCAATCCTTGATTCTGCGTTCCCGTCCAGCTTAGCGAAGCCTGGGGGGACAACTCCCCTAAGGCGCGGATCACCATCACCTAGTCTCTTGGACTTCTCGGTATTCAGGTAATTCATCCATTGCATATCACGCAGCGCAACGACAATCGAGTCTTCCCACAATCTGGCTCTTCCCTTTGCCATCAACCTCTCTCCGATTTAGATCAGTAGGATCAAAGAAGCATTGAAGCCACCAGAGGATCTGCACCGAGGATAACCCTTTCAATCCGGGTCATCTCTTCCAGTAGCCGCGCATCGTCCACCTTTGTATATCGGCCGGTAACGTCCCGACTGTTACGGTGATTGAGAAGCCGCTTCACCACCGCATACGAAGCCACTTCTTCGGCCACTGTAGCAAAGGTTCGGCGCAGGTCGTGGGTCCGAAGCGCTTCGATCTCGCCGGCCTTTTTCAGGCCCTGCAAGATTGCCTTGCTATCCAAGTAGTGGCCCTGAACCGCCCTGCTGCTCCGTGCGGGGAAGACCCAAGGAGACTGACTCTTCCGAGACGTCTCCTCGCGCAGGGTCAAAATGCGCTTGGCGCCTGGCGCAATCGGAAGCGTGTGGGTAGAGCCATTCTTCGTATTGGCAAAAGACACCCACCCCCCTTCCAAATCCACCCAAGAGCTGATCGAAAGATCTCGCTTATCGATCCGGTGGCGCCATTTCAACGGGGCCGCCTCACCCCGCCTGGCGCCCCAAAGAAGCGTCAAAAGCAGGTAGTCACACGCCGTGCGGTAGTTATCAACCTTTCGCCGCTCCCAAAGCGCCGTCAAGAAGCGCCCCAGTGAGCCGTCGCGAAGCTGCATCGGGTTGCGGGCCTGGCTTGCTTCATAGTCCGCCTCCAACTGCTCGCGCGTTCGGTAGCGCCCTTCTTGGTGAAGCACCGTAAAGGGATTGATCTGCAGCGAAGGCGACCGGCCCGCGTTGGCGGCAATGCGCTTTTCCCGATCCATGCAGTAGCCCACGGCGCGACTGGCCCAACGGAAAGTCAGCTCTGCGGTGGTGACGGTTGGCTTATCAAACGCCGTGGTTGTGGCATTCGCCCGCTTGGTCCCCTCGGCCAGATGGCGCTTGCCCTTGGCGATTTCGTCAAACGCGTCCAAGATCCGCTGTTCGTTGACCAGGTCACCGATAGGCAGATCCAACAGATCCACCTCAGCCCGGCCGAGCCGCTTCTCCGCATATTCCAGCCCCCGAAGACTGCTGTCCTTGGCTGGCCTTGCCCGCTCGATGAGGTGACGGCGATAGAGCGCAAAGCACGCCTCAACCGTCATCAGGCTTACCCGGATCTCGTCCTTGTCGATTTGCTTGGCCTGGGCGGGCGTTTTACCACTAGCTTGCATGGAGGCCAAAGCAACCTTGGCGTCTTCGCGGGCCTTGGCAAGGGTGATGTCCCGGCAGTTCCCCAAGGTCGCTTTGAGCACACGGGCACCGATGCGCCGCTGCAAGATGTAGCTCATCCCGGTTCTGTTCACCGCCACCCCAAAGCCAACCGGCGCATCTCGGTGGCTGTCGAACACCACATAGCGCTTCTGATCCGTATTCGGGGCAAACTTGACGATCTTGCCGTCGGCGTTGACCTCCGGCACGCGCGTGAAGGACAGCTGCTCTTTGACCATGGTCGCCGTGAGCGCCAGACGTCGAGAGGCCTTGTTTTCCATCGTGTAGCTCCGGGTGGACCCTGTTTCGCTGGACGTTATCCTAGGGCGCTACTTTGGCGCTACAGGTGACTGTCCAAAGACGGGAACAGATGTCCCTACTCGTCCACAGTTGCTGTCAAACAGATCACTTAAAGTATTGATTAATATGTCAAAAATTGAAAAGCAGCAGGAATCCGGAAGCGCGGCAGAGCATACCCCGCTCATGAAGCAGTTCTTCGCAGCCAAGTCCGACTATCCGGACCTGCTGCTGTTCTTCCGCATGGGCGACTTCTACGAGCTGTTCTACGACGACGCGCGCAAGGCCGCGCGCCTGCTCGACATCACCCTGACCCAGCGCGGCAGCTCCGGTGGTGCACCGATTCCGATGGCCGGCGTGCCGGTGCACGCCTACGAGGGTTACCTGGCACGACTGGTCGCGCTGGGCGAATCGGTGGCGATCTGTGAACAGATCGGCGACCCGGCACTGGCCAAGGGGCTGGTCGAACGCAAGGTGGTGCGCATCGTCACCCCCGGCACGGTCACCGACGAAGCGCTGCTGGACGAGCGTCGCGACACCCTGCTGATGGCCCTGTCGCGCAACAAGAGCGGCTATGGCCTGGCCTGGGCCGACCTGGCCGGCGGCCGTTTCCTGGTCAACGAAGTGGACACCGATGACGCGCTGGAAGCCGAACTCGCGCGCCTGGAGCCGGCCGAACTGCTGGTGCCGGATGAGGAGAACTGGCCGGAGTTCCTGCGCCAGCGCAGCGGCGTGCGTCGCCGCGCACCATGGCTGTTCGACGCCGACAGTGGTCGCCGCCAGCTGCTGAACTTCTTCAAGCTGCATGACCTGAGCGGCTTCGGCATCGACGACAAGCCGCGCGCCACGGCCGCTGCCGGCGCCCTGCTCGGCTATGTCGAGGAAACCCAGAAGCAGCGCCTGCCGCACCTTACGTCCATCTCGATGGAAACCGCCGGCGAAGCGATCGCGATGAACGCGGCAACGCGGCGCCATCTGGAGCTGGACACCCGCGTCGACGGCGATACCCGCAATACCCTGCTCGGCGTGCTCGACAGCACGGTGACGCCGATGGGCGGCCGCCTGCTGCGCCGCTGGCTGCATCGGCCGCTGCGCCTGCGCGAGGTGCTGGTGCAGCGCCACCACGCGGTGGAAACACTGATCGACCGTGGCGCGGACGCAGATATCCGCGAACAGTTCCGCCGCCTCGGCGACCTTGAACGCATCCTCACCCGCGTTGCCCTGCGCTCGGCACGGCCGCGCGACTTCTCCACCCTGCGCGATGGCCTCGGCCTGCTGCCGGCCGTACGCGAGGTGCTGGCACCGCTGGATTCACCGCGCCTGCAGACCCTGCACGCCGCGCTCGGCGAACACGACGAATGCGCCCACCTGCTGGCCAGCGCGATCGCCGACATGCCGCCGCTCAAGCTCAGCGATGGTGGCGTGCTGGCCGATGGCTTCGACGCCGAGCTGGATGAGCTGCGCCGCCTGTCGACCCACGCCGACCAGTTCCTGGTCGACCTGGAGCAGCGCGAGCGCGAGAGCAGCGGCATCGCCACCCTGAAGGTCGGCTACAACCGTGTGCATGGCTACTACATCGAAATCAGCAAGGGCCAGTCCGACCGTGCGCCGGTGCACTACACCCGCCGGCAGACACTGACCAACGCCGAGCGCTACATCACCGAAGAACTGAAGGCGTTCGAAGACAAGGTGCTGTCCGCCCGCGACCGTTCGCTGTCGCGCGAAAAGTACCTGTACGAGCAGCTGCTGGACACGCTGGGCACCCAGCTGGAGCCGCTCAAGCAGTGTGCTGCCGCACTCAGCGAACTGGACGTGCTGGCCGCCTTCGCCGAACGTGCGCAGGCGCTGGACTGGGCGCGCCCGGAGCTGCAGGCCGAGCCGTGCCTGAAGATCGAGCGCGGCCGCCATCCGGTGGTGGAAGCGGTGCGTGACCAGCCGTTCGAGCCCAACGACCTGGACCTGCACCCGGACCGTCGCATGCTGGTCATCACCGGCCCGAACATGGGCGGTAAATCGACCTACATGCGGCAGAACGCGCTGATCGTGCTGCTGGCCCACATCGGCAGCTTCGTGCCGGCCAGCCGTGCGCTGATCGGCCCGATCGACCGCATCCTGACCCGCATCGGCGCAGGCGATGACCTTGCCCGCGGGCAGTCGACCTTCATGGTCGAGATGGCCGAAACCAGCTACATCCTGCATCACGCCACCGCGCATTCGCTGGTGCTGATGGACGAGATCGGCCGCGGCACGTCCACCTACGACGGCCTGGCCCTGGCCGACGCGGTAGCGCGCCACCTCGCCTACGAAAACCGCTGTTACACGCTGTTTGCGACCCATTACTTCGAACTGACCGCGCTGGCCGACGAACAGCACGAAGGCGGCCGCAGCGGCGTCGCCAACGTGCATCTGGATGCCGTCGAGCACGGCGAAGCACTGGTGTTCATGCATGCAGTGAAGGACGGTCCGGCCAACCGCAGCTTCGGCCTGCAGGTGGCTGCCCTGGCCGGTCTGCCGCGTGCCACCGTGGCACAGGCGCGCCGACGCCTGGCCGAACTGGAACAGCGCGGCGGCGAAAGCCATGCCGCCGAACTCGCCCCGCAGGCGCTGGATGCCCCGCAGCAGTTCGGGCTGTTTGCCGCTCCGCCGAACAAGGCGCAGGAGGCGCTGGCCGCGATCGACCCGGACGAGCTGACCCCGAAGCAGGCACTGGAAGCGCTGTACCGGTTGAAGGCGCTGCTGTAAGGCAGGCCGCAGGTTCCGCCGGCCCTGCCCGGCGGACGCCCGCCATGAAGCCTTCGCATTGCCGTCGTGTACACGGCGTTATGCTCGGGCGGTTCGTCCTTCACAGACCGGAGACCGCCATGAACACCGAATCCCTTGCTGCATCCCTCTTCCAGCAGCTGCAGCAGGGCCAAGGCCTGCAGCAGGTCTCGCAGCAGCTCGGCCTGGACAGCAGCCAGGCTACCCAGGCCGTCGGCAGCGCGCTGCCGCTGCTGCTCGGCGCGATGGGCCAGAACGCCAGCGAGCCGCAGGGTGCGCAGTCCCTGCTCAATGCCCTGCAGCGCGACCACCTCGGTTCGGGCGGCGGTGGCGGTGCTGGCAGCGGTTTCGACATCGGCAGCATCCTCGGCGCGGTGATGGGCGGTGGCGGCGGCAACGCCACCAACGGTGCCGGCATCCTCGGCCACGTGTTCGGTGGGCAGACCTCGCAGGCGGCCGAAGTGCTGGGCCAGAAGACCGGCCTGGACAGCGGCAGGTCCAGCCAGCTGTTGGCGATCCTGGCCCCCATCGTCATGTCGTTCCTGGCCCAGCGGTTTGCCCAGAGCGGCAACGCCGGCCAGCTCAGCCAGGCCCTGGGGCAGGAAGCACAGCAATCCGGCGGCGGCATCGGCAGCCTGCTCGGCGGTGCGCTCGATCAGGACGGCGATGGCCAGTTCGGCGCCAGCGATCTGTTCAAGCTCGGCGCGGGCCTGCTCAAGCGCTGATCGCGCACAACGATGCAAGCGCTGCCTGCCATAGGCGGCCACTATCGCATCGGTTGAATCAATCGAATTTACCCATCATTAGGCGATGCCTATGGTGGGTAAGCGATCTGATTCCCTCATTCGCCAGCCCACAGGTAGAGACCCATGAAAAGCGAAGCGAAGTGCCCGTTCAACCATGCCGTCGTCGGTGATGCGACGACCAACCGCGACTGGTGGCCGAACCAGCTGCGCGTGGATCTGCTCAACCAGCACTCCACGCGCTCCAATCCCCTTGATGCGGGCTTCGACTACGCCAAGGCCTTCAACGGGCTGGACTACAGCGCTCTGAAGGCCGACCTGAAGGCGTTGATGACCGACTCGCAGGACTGGTGGCCAGCCGACTTCGGCCACTACGGCGGCCTGTTCATCCGCATGGCCTGGCACAGCGCCGGCACCTACCGCATCGATGACGGCCGTGGTGGTGGTGGCCGCGGCCAGCAGCGCTTCGCTCCGCTCAACAGCTGGCCCGACAACGTCAGCCTGGACAAGGCACGGCGCCTGCTGTGGCCGATCAAGCAGAAATATGGCCAGGCCATTTCCTGGGCCGACCTGCTGATCCTGACCGGCAACGTCGCACTGGAATCGATGGGCTTCAAGACGCTCGGCTTTGCCGGCGGCCGTCCCGATACCTGGGAGCCGGACCAGGACGTGTACTGGGGCCGCGAGACCACCTGGCTCGGTGGCGACGTACGTTACAAGCACGGCTCGGAGGGCGTGCAGGAGGACCACGGCGTGCTGGTGTCCGATGACGACGCTGATGGCGATGTGCACTCGCGCAAACTGGAAAACCCGCTGGCCGCGGTACAGATGGGCCTGATCTATGTGAACCCGGAAGGCCCGGATGGCAATCCCGATCCGGTGCTGGCCGCGCATGACATCCGCGACACCTTCGGCCGCATGGCGATGGACGATGAGGAAACCGTCGCCCTGATCGCCGGTGGCCACAGTTTCGGCAAGACCCATGGTGCCGGCCCGGCCGACAACGTCGGCAAGGAACCGGAAGCAGCGGGCCTGGAAAGCCAGGGCCTGGGCTGGGCCAACAGCTTCGGCAGTGGCAAGGGCGGCGACACCATCACCAGCGGCCTGGAAGTCACCTGGACCCGCACCCCCGCGCAGTGGAGCCACGACTTCTTCGAGATCCTGTTCGGCAACGAATGGGAGCTGAGCAAGAGCCCGGCCGGCGCGCACCAGTGGGTCGCCAAGAATGCGGACGCAGTGATTCCCGATGCGCACGATCCGTCGAAAAAGCACCGCCCGACCATGCTGACCACCGACCTGTCGCTGCGCATGGACCCGGCCTACGAAAAGATCTCGCGGAAATTCCTTGCTGATCCGCAGGCGTTCGCCGATGCCTTCGCCCGCGCCTGGTTCAAGCTGACCCATCGCGACATGGGCCCACGTGCGCGCTATCTCGGCCCGGAGAATCCGGCCGAGGAATTCATCTGGCAGGACCCGGTGCCGGAAGCCAAGCACCCGTTGATCGACGCCAAGGACATCGCCGCGCTGAAGCAGAAGATCGCAGCGACCGGCCTGAGCGTGGCCGAGCTGGTGTCCACGGCGTGGGCCTCGGCCTCGACCTTCCGCGGTTCGGACAAGCGCGGTGGCGCCAATGGTGCACGCGTGCGCCTGGCACCGCAGAAGGACTGGGCGGTGAACCAGCCGCAGCAGCTGGCCAAGGTGCTGGCCGCGCTGGAAAAGGTCCAGGCCGAGTTCAACGGCGCGGGCAGCAAGCAGGTGTCGCTGGCCGACCTGATCGTGCTGGCCGGTGGCGTCGGCATCGAGCAGGCAGCGAAGGCCGGCGGCCATGACCTTAGCGTGCCGTTCACTCCGGGCCGCACCGATGCAAGCCAGGAACAGACCGACGTCGAATCGTTCGCGGTGCTGGAACCGGCTGCCGATGGTTTCCGCAACTACCTCAAGGGCGCTTACAGCGTGCCGGGTGAGGCGCTGCTGATCGACAAGGCTCAGCTGCTGACCCTCACCGCACCGGAAATGACCGCCCTGGTCGGTGGCCTGCGCGTACTCGGTGCCAATGCCGACGGTGGCAGGCACGGCGTGTTCACCAGCCGTCCCGGCACGCTGAGCAACGACTTCTTCGTCAACCTGCTGGACATGGGCACCACCTGGAAGGCGACCGGTCGCGAAAGCTATGAAGGCCGCGGCCGCAGCGATGGCGCTGCGCGCTGGACCGGCACCCGTGCCGACCTGGTGTTCGGCTCCAACGCCGTGCTGCGCGCCCTGGCCGAGGTCTACGCCAGCGCCGATGGCGAGAAGAAGTTCGTGCAGGATTTCATCGCCGCCTGGACCCGGGTGATGGAGCTGGATCGCTACGACCTGCACGGTTGACCGGATATGGTAGGTGCCAACTTTGGTCGGCACATGGCACTGCGCCCACCAAGGTGGGCGACTACCCGACCCCGCTGCGGGGTCTTTACCCGGTAGATGCCGACCTTGGTCGGCACATGGCGCAACGCCCACCGAGGTGGGCGACTACCTGACACCGCTGCGGGGCCTTTACCCGGTGGATGCCGACCCTGGTCGGCACATGGCGCAACGCCCACCGAGGTGGGCGACTACCAGACTCTGCTGCGGGGTCTTTACCCGGTAGATGCAGACCTTGGTCGGCACATGGCACGGCGCCCACCGAGGTGGGCGACTACCAGACACTGCTGCGGGGTCTTTACCCGGTAGATGCCGACCTTGGTCGGCACATGGCGCAACGCCCACCGAGGTGGGCGACTACCAGCGCCCGGGCGGCGCCGTCACAGGGCGTCGATATCACCCAATGCGCGGATCAACCGGCGTGCGCGCTTGTCCGGCTTGTGCTCCGGTGCCTGGTAGCCATCACGCGCGGCAATGCGCAGCGCACGCTGTTCGGCGCGGCGGGCCTTGGAGGCTTCGCTCTCGGCATACAACTGCTGCGCCACCGGCGCCGGACCGCGCTGGTCGCTCAGGCCCAGCACCTGGATCTCGAAGTGTTCTTCACCGCGATCGACCAGCAGCTGCTCTCCCACGCGCACTGCGCGCGAGGATTTCGGACGCTGCCCGGCCACGGATACCTTGCCGGTCTCGATCGCCTGTTTGGCCAGGCTGCGGGTCTTGAAGAAGCGGGCCGCCCACAACCAGATGTCCAGACGGACGCTGGGCGCCAACGGGGAAAGCTCGGACATCGGTGGGGACTACTCCGTTCGCTTGTTCAGGGGGCGCGGATTGTCGGGGTCGATGCGGCAGCCGCTGCCCCCGATCAATGCCGGCGTGCCGGCCGCCAGGTCCTGGCGCTGGCTGCCGACCAGGCACTCGGGGCGGTCGGTCGGCCGCACCTGGGCATCGCCCAGCCGGTCACCCGACGAACATGCGGCCAGTGCCGCTGCGATCAAGGCCGCCACGATCATCCGCATCGCCTGTTGTGGTTGATGCATTGCCACATCCTGCAAACCGGCTTGATGCTAGTGTGCGCCTCCCGGGAATCGATCACCACTCCATGGCCAAAGCGCCGCTTGACCTGACCTCCGGCCCGATCGGCCGCAACCTGCTGCTGTTTGCGCTGCCGATCCTGGCAGGCAACATCGCGCAGTCGCTGAACGGCTCGGTGAATGCGGTATGGGTGGGGCGCTTCCTTGGCGAAGCGGCACTGACCGCGACCGCGAACGCCAACAACATCATGTTCTTCCTGATCGGTTCGGTGTTCGGCTTCGGCATGGCCTCGACCATCCTGATCGGCCAGGCCATCGGTGCGCGCGACATCGCCCAGGCACGACGCGTGGTCGGCACCAGCGCCACGTTCTTCATCGGCCTGTCGGTGATCATCGCCATCGCCGGCTGGTTCCTGGCCCACCCGCTGCTGGCGGCGATGGGCACGCCCGCCGCCTCGCTGCCGTTGGCCGAGGCCTACCTGCGCATCATCTTCCTGGCGATGCCAACGCTGTACGCCTTCGCCTTCCTCAGTGCGGCGCTGCGCGGTGCCGGCGATTCGCGCACGCCCTTCCGCTTCCTGCTGGTCTCGGTGGTGCTGGACATCGCCCTGAACCCGGTGCTGATCTTCGGCATGGGGCCGTTCCCGGAACTGGGCATCGCCGGCTCGGCGTGGGCCACGCTGGTGTCGCAGACGCTGTCGCTGGCCGGCCTGCTGCTGTACATGCGGCACAAGCGGCACACGCTGTGGCTGGGCCGCGCCGACATGCACCTGTTCAAGCTGGACATGACCATCCTGCGCGCGCTGGTGGTCAAGGGCGTGCCGATGGGCCTGCAGATGGTGCTGATCTCGCTGTCGGTGATCATGCTGATGACCATGGTCAACCAGTACGGTACCGACACCGGCGCAGCCTACGGTGCATCGCTGCAGCTGTGGAACTACGTGCAGATGCCGGCGATGGCGATCGGTGCGGCGTGTTCGTCGATGGCCGCGCAGAATGTCGGTGCGCAGCGCTGGGATCGCGTGCGCGGTACCGCACGCCAGGGCATCGCGTTCAACTTCCTGTTGACCGGCGCGTTGATCCTGCCGCTGGTGCTGCTGGACCAGTATTCGCTGGCCTTGTTCCTGCCGCAGGGCAGCGAGTCGCTGCAGATCGCGCGGCACCTGAACCACATCGTGATCGGTTCGTTCCTGTTCTTCGGCGTCAGCTTCGTGATCTCCGGCGTGGTGCGCTCCACCGGCGCGGTGCTGCCGCCGCTGCTGATCCTGGCCGCGTCGCTGTGGGGCGTGCGCGTGCCGTTCGCCGAATTCCTGCAGCCGTACTGGGGCGCCGATGCGATCTGGTGGAGTTTCCCGGCCGGCTCGCTGGTGTCGATGCTGCTGTCGCTGGCGTATTACCGCTGGGGTGGCTGGCGCAAGGCGAAGATGATCAGTACACCGGTGCATGCCGAAGAACTCGCCACGCCCTCGGAGATTCCCGCTTGTCCGCCTTCGCCGGTGGCCGACCCGGATGCGGCGCTGGAAACCATTCCACCGCGTTGAACACGCACCGGTCATGCACCGGTCATGCACCGGTAGTGCCGGCCGCTGGCCGGCAACCCCATGGACGTCGCAAACATCGCGCAGTTGCCGGCCAGCGGCCGGCACTACCGTTTTTTCTTTTCCGCGTTGTGCCTGGCGGCGGCGCGCAGCAGTGCTTTCAGCGCCGCGGCGTTGGGCATGCCGCCTTCGTGGATGTCGATCGCGCGGCGTGTGCCGCCTTCCAGGCTGGCATTGAACAGGCACTTCGGGTCCGGCAACGCGGCGCCGTGGGCGAAGGTCAGCTTCACCGCCTGCTTGTAGGTTTCGCCGGTGCACAGGATGCCGTTGTGTTCCCACACCGGTGTGCCGCGCCATTTCCAGGTTTCCTCCACGTCCGGCAGCGCCTCGTGGATCAGCGCGCGCACACGGGCGAGGATGTCGCCGCGCCAATCAGCGAGCTCGGCGATGCGGGCGTCAATCAGGGCGGCAGCGGGGAGAGCGGCATCTGCGGGATCGGACTTCTGCGTGGCCATCGCGTGGTCTCGTTCGGGGAAAGAACCTGGGGGATTACATGCGTTCGCCAGGCAGCTGGCTGGCCTGCCGCACCCAGTCGAGGAACCGCGCCTCGTCCAGCGGCTCGTCCTCAAGGATGTGCAGGTAGCGCGTGTCGGCGCTCTTGGACGGTTCAGGCGGAACAGGCTGCAACAGCGCGCCGCGGAAGAACGCGACCTTGATGTAGCGGGCGAAGCAATGGAAGCTGAGGAACCAGCCCTCGCCGGCAGCAACGCCGTACATCGGCGAGTTCCATTTCACTGCCTTGTGCACGCCGGGCACGGCCTGTTCGATCAGGGCGTCCAGACGCTCACCAACGGCCCGTTTCCAGTCCGGCATGGCAGCGATATAAGCCTGCACGGGCGCATCGCCCTCACCCTTGGCGATCTGCGGGTTACCGCCGGACAGCAGCTTCGGCGCGGCACTGCTGGCAGGTCGCTTGGCGGGCATCGCAGGGGCCATGAGGGTCGAAGGCCCGAGCGTACGCCGCCGCCCGGCAGCGGTCACGGCGCACTGCGCCATGGTCTCAGAGGCTGCTGCGGAACTGCCGCCAGGTGGGCAGCTTGCGGGCCCCGCGCAGGAACCACATCAGGGTGGCCATCACCAGGCCGAACATCACGCCTGCCGCCACCCCGGCAAGCAACAGCAGTTCCAGCGCCGGGGCCCTGCCCTGCCACAACAGCAGCCACATCAGTACCGTCCAAAACAGGCCAAACAGCAGGCCCTGCAGGAGCGTATTGGTCAGGAAACCGGCCAGTATCGGCGGCGGAAGCGCGACACCCAGCCGCCACAGCATGCGGTGCAGCAAGGGGGCCGCTTCCCTCCGTGGCACCCCGGAACGGTCCAGGAAGCGCAGCGCCACCTGGATGTCCGCCGGGTATCGATGGTCGGTCTCATCCATCCACTGAAACTAACGAGGCGGCAGCACAAACGCAAACGGCCGCCCGAAGGCGGCCGTCGCGGCAACAACCGAAGTTGTTTATCAGCCCTTGGTTGCCAGACGGGCAGCCTTGGCGGCAGCAGCAGCAGCCAGATCTTCCTTGATGCGGGCAGCCTTGCCTTCCAGGCCACGCAGGTAGTACAGCTTGCC
This sequence comes from Stenotrophomonas sp. MYb57, assembly GCF_002966815.1. Taxonomy (NCBI): domain Bacteria; kingdom Pseudomonadati; phylum Pseudomonadota; class Gammaproteobacteria; order Lysobacterales; family Lysobacteraceae; genus Stenotrophomonas; species Stenotrophomonas sp. MYb57. The sequence goes on along the minus strand of NZ_CP023271.1, from coordinate 1,364,559 downwards.
GGCGCGGACCTTACCACGACGCTTCACTTCGACCGAGTCGATGATGGCGCTGTGGGTCTGGAACACGCGCTCGACGCCGTAGCCGTGCGAGATCTTGCGCACGGTGAACGAGGAGTTCAGGCCGCCGTTCTTGGTCGCGATGACAACGCCTTCATAGGCCTGCACGCGCTCGCGGGTACCTTCCTTCACCTTCACGTTGACGACAATGGTGTCGCCCTGGCTGAACTGCGGCAGTTCGCGGGTGATCTGGGCGGATTCGAATTCCGCGACGATGGACTTGTTCAGCTTGCTCATGGGTTACACCGATTCATTGTTCGGGTGGGCGTGTCATTCGACAGCGTGGGCTCATGCAGTCACCGGACTGTGCTGCACGTTTGTTTTGGGTACTGCGCACCGGCCGGGGCCGGCGTAATTGGCCATGATAGCCGATAAAGCAGGGCTGGCGCTAGACCTTGCCCTTTTCCGCCGGGACCTGGCGGGCCAGGGCCAGCAGCTTGCGGTCGGCCTTGCCCAGCGCCTGTTCATCCAGCAGGTCCGGGCGCCGCTGTGCGGTACGGATCAACGACTGCTGCCGGCGCCAGGCGGCGATGGCGGCATGGTTGCCCGAGCGCAGCACGTCCGGCACGTCCCCCAGCGGATGCTGGGCCGGCTGGCTGTAATGCGGGCAGTCGAGCAGGCCGAGGTCGCCCTCGAAACTGTCCTGCGCCGCGGATTCGGCGTCATTCAAGGCGCCTTCCTGCAGCCGGGCCACCGCGTCGATGATGACCGCCGCCCCCAGCTCGCCGCCGGACAGCACATAGTCGCCGAGGGAAATCTCCTCATCGACATTGGCGGCCAGGAAGCGCTCGTCGATGCCTTCATAGCGGCCGCAGAGCAGGACCATGCGCGGCAATGCCGCCAGTTCCCGCACCTTGGCCTGGGTCAACGGCGCGCCCTGCGGGCTGAGATGAATCACCCGCGCAGGCGTCGGATCGGCCTCACGGATCGCCTGCAGGCACGCCTGCAGCGGCTCGATCAGCATCACCATGCCCGGGCCACCGCCGAACGGACGATCGTCCACCCGGCGGTAGTTGCCCTCGGCGTAATCACGGGGATTCCAGCCATGCAGGCTGAACAATCCCTTTTCCTGCGCACGGCCGACCACACCCAGCCCAGCGGACTGGGCGAGGAAATCGGGGAACAGGGTGATGACGTCGAAACGCATGCTCACACTCAGAACTCGGGGTCCCAGTCGACCACGACCAGATTGGCCTCGAAGTCGACGGATTTGACGAACTCCGGCACGACGAACGGAATCATCCGCTCGCGGTCACCGCGTACGACCACCACATCGTTGGCGCCGGTACTGAACAGGTGCGAGACCTGGCCGAGGGCAACGCCTTCGACGGTCTTCACATCCAGGCCCTCCAGATCGACCCAGTAATACTCGTCGGCATTGGGCGGCGGCAGCGCACTTCGGGCCACGAAGACCTCGGTGCCATGCATCGCCTCGACCGTGTCGCGATCCTCGATGCCCGGGAAACGGGCCACCAGATGCTTGCCGGTATCCCGGCCACGGGCGCCTTCAAGCGTCGATTCCTGCCCGTTGGGGCTGCGCAGGATCCACGGTTGGTAACGGAAAATAGCGGAACGCGGCTCGGTCCAGGACTCGAGCTTTATTTCGCCGCGCACACCAAAAGCGCCGACAATCCTGCCAAGCAGGATGCGGCGCTCGTTATCTTTCATCTGCGTTCAATCAGATGGGCCGCACCAGGGCGCGGCCCGTCAGGATCAGGCCGCAGCGGCCTGGGACTTGCTCGCTTCCTTGATCAGGTTGCGAACTTTCTCGGTCGGCTGGGCGCCGTTCTTGACCCAATGGTCAACGCGGGCCAGGTCCAGCTCGATGCGCTTCTCGCCGCCCTGTGCAACCGGGTTGTAGAAGCCAACGCGCTCGATGTTGCGGCCGTCGCGGGCGCTGCGGACGTCGGTGACGATGATGTGGTAGAACGGACGCTTCTTGGCGCCGCCGCGGGTCAGTCGAATCTTGACCATGGTGGTTTTTTCCTATTGCCCAGTCGCCAGGATGGCGCGGTAAGCGGGCGATTATAGCGGCAGAGTCCGGCCGAGCCAACCCCGGGCGTCTACCCCGGGGTCAGATCCCTTTTACCGAGCAAAAGGGTTCTGACTCCAACGGTTCCATTCAGGAAAGCGACTGCCAGGGCACCCGGGCCAACACCGCCCTGCCCTGTTCGGCCAGGGCCTGCGAACCCGGCAGCACCTGACCGTCGATGGCGTCCAGCGCCCACAACCCGCTGGCGTTGCAGGCGAAAGCCGCCCGCATGCCGGCCAGCTCATCCAGCCGCAACGGCCGGGTCTGCTGTGGGCCCACCCAGCCCGCCTGCAGCAGCGCTTCAGCGGTTCCCCGCAGCGCAGGCGCCTGTGGCCAGATCAGGTGTTCGCCGTCATGCACGGCCAGGTTCCAGGTCGTGCCCTCGCTGATCTGGCCGTCGGCAGTCACGAACAGCGCATCGTCGAAACCCGCTGCCAACGCGGCACGGCGCTGGGCGAACAGGCCAAACGTACCGACATGCTTGATCTGCGGCAGCTCTCGCTGCCATGTCGCGCTGCGTACGCGTTTCGGCGCGGTCAGCGCGACCGGCGCGGAGACGGCAACCAGTACATCCACCGGCACGCTTGCCAGTGGCTCACGGAAATCGAAACGGCGCGAGAACACGGTGACCCGCATCGATGCGTCGACCTGGCCGGCCTGTTGCAGCGCCTGCGCCATCCACGCCTGCACCTGCGCGATATCGAGCCGGCTGCCGAACAGTTCCTGCGTTGCCTTGGCCAGCCGCTGCAGATGCAGATCAAGACCCTGCACCGCGTTGCCGCGCACCTGCAACGAGGTGAAGTGGCCGTAGTTGGTCAGCGCCGGCAGCAGGTCTTCGGCCCGCGCCGTTGCGCCGTTGCAGGTCACCGTCATCGCAGCAGCGCCTGCGCCTGTTCCCACATGCCACGCAGCACGTCGGCGGCCGGCGCTGCCGGTGCCATCCACGCCGACTGCCCGGCCCAGGCCTGCATCGCAGCAAGCCGGTTTTCCTGCGTGGCCTGCTTGCGCATCGGTCCGGTCAGGCCACGCTGCACCGGGTACGGGCGCGGCGCGGGTGCGCCCTCGGCAGCAGCTGCACGCACGTAGGCAGTCGCCAGGCCACGGCCAAGGCGCCCACTGAACGCGCGCGTCGGCCAGGTGTCTTCGGGTTCGCTGCGGGCCAACGCATCGGCCCATGCCGGCGCCACCGCTGCTTCGGGTGTGCGCAGGAAGGCCGTGCCGATCTGCACGGCGCTGGCCCCGAGCATCAAGGCAGCAGCAATGCCGCGACCGTCGCCGATTCCGCCCGCAGCGATCACCGGAATACTCAGGTTGTCCGCCAGCCGCGGCAGCAGTGCGAACAGGCCGACCAGCTGCTGCTCTGCACGCATCGGATCGAAGGCGCCGCGATGGCCGCCGGCTTCGGCGCCCTGCGCGACCACCGCGTCAGCACCCGCGTCCTGCGCAGCGCGCGCTTCGGCCAGCGTCGTAGCGCAGGCGATCCAGGCGATGCCCGCATCCTTCAACTGCTGCACATGACGCGGCGACAGCACGCCCATGATGGTCGAGGCCACCGCCGGCCGTGCCGCCAGCAGCGCCCTGAACTGCTCCTCGAAATCGGCAGGCGTGGCATCCGCTGCGCTGGCCGCAACCTCCGGCCCCCACTGGCCCAGGAACGCACGCGTGGCGGCCTCGGCGGCCACATCGCGCACCGGCGCGGGATCGGGCAACCACAGGTTCACCTGCGCCGGCCCGCTGGACGCTGCACGGAAGTCCTGCATCCAGCGACCGATATCCGCCGCCGGCGACAACACGGCCCCCATCGCGCCCATGCTGCCGGCGTTGGCCAGCGCGGCGGAAAGGGGAACCGGACAGGCACCGGCCATCGGTGCCAGCAGGATCGGCAGCTGCAATGAAAAACGCCGACAGAAATCGTCGGCGCGTTCGAGAATCGGCGAAAGGCTCACGCGACGCACCTGTGGGAGGAGTCGCTGCCAGCATACGCCAGACACTGTGGACGGGAGCGTCGCCCCGGGCGATCCGCTCCCGCCCGGCTCAGCGTGCAGACACCGCGTAGGTGCGGACCAGCTGGCTGTCCATTTCTTCGTTGAACTTGAACGTCACGTAGCGCGCGTCATCAGCGGCGAACTCTTCCTCGGCGCTGGCGCGACCGATCTCGGTGCCCTCGGCATCCAGCGCACGCGCCACCAGCTTGCCCTTGAAGGCCTTGTCGGCCACCACGTACACCGCCGCGTCCTTGGAGCCCATGCCACGGCTCTTGCCGAGGGTGACGGTGAGGCCCTGCGCGGCCAGGCCCGGATCGGCCTGCAGCGTCACGTTCATGCGCTTGTCCACGCCCTCGCCCAGCCCGGCGACGAAATCGGCAGCGGTACCACTGATGGCACTACCGGCCTTCTGCGACACGGAGGTGTCGTCCTTGCAGGCAACCAGGCCCAGGGCCAGCGCCATCACCACGATCGACTTGTTCATGCACATTCCTTTGATTGATTCCGCGGGTTGTTCAAGCGTTCGATACAGCGCGCGCTCAGCGGAACGGCATGCCACGGCCGCCCATGGCGCCCATCATGCCCTTCATGCTGCGCATCATGCCCTTCATGCCGCCACCGGCCATCTTGCTCATCATCTTTTCCATCTGCATGTACTGCTTCATGAGCTTGTTGACGTCGGCCGGGGTCACGCCCGAGCCCTTTGCGATGCGGGCGCGACGCGAGCCATTGAGCAGGTTCGGGTTGCGCCGTTCCTTCTTGGTCATCGAGCCGATGATGGCGATCATGCGCGGCACTTCCTTGCCCTGGCTGACCTGCTGCTTGAGGTGCTCGGGAATCTGGCCCAGGCCCGGCAGCTTGTCCATCAGGCCGCCGATGCCGCCCATGTTCTGCATCTGCTCGAGCTGGTCGCGCATGTCGTTCAGATCGAACTTCTTGCCCTTGGCGACCTTCTCGGCCAGCTTCTGCGCCTTGTCCTTGTCGACCTGCTGCTCGACCTGCTCGACCAGCGACAGCACGTCGCCCATGTCGAGGATGCGGCTGGCGATACGGTCCGGGTGGAACACGTCCAGGCCTTCCGGCTTTTCGCTGACACCGACGAACTTGATCGGCTTGCCGGTGATGTAGCGCACGCTCAGCGCGGCGCCGCCACGGGCGTCACCGTCGGTCTTGGTCAGGACAACGCCGGTCAGCGGCAACGCATCACCGAAGGCCTTGGCGGTATTGGCCGCGTCCTGGCCGGTCATGGCATCGACCACGAACAGCGTTTCAGCCGGGTTGACCGCAGCGTGCAGGGCCTTGATCTCGGCCATCATCGCTTCGTCGATGGCCAGGCGGCCGGCGGTATCGACCAGCAGCACGTCGACGAACGACTTGCGCGCGTCATCGATGGCGGCGCGGACGATGGCCTCCGGTTTCTGCTCGGCGCTGGACGGGAAGAACAGCACGCCCACCTGGTCAGCCAGCGTCTTCAGCTGCTCGATCGCCGCCGGACGGTAGACGTCGGCCGAGACCACCATCACCTTCTTCTTGCGCTTTTCCTTCAGGTGCTTGGCCAGCTTGCCGACCGTGGTGGTCTTGCCGGCGCCCTGCAGGCCCGCCATCAGGATGATGGCCGGCGCGGGAACGTTGAGGTTCAGGTCGCTGGCTTCGGCGCCCATCACCGCGGTCAGCTCGTCGCGCACGACCTTGATCAGGGCCTGGCCCGGGGTCAGCGACTTCAGCACTTCCTGGCCGACCGCACGCACCTTGATGCGTTCGATCAGGGCCTGCACCACCGGCAGCGCGACGTCGGCTTCAAGCAGCGCGATGCGGACCTCGCGGGTCGCCTCGCGGATGTTCTCTTCGGTCAGGCGGCCACGGCCGCGCAGGCGCTCGATGGTGCCGGAAAGGCGCTGGGTCAGGGACTCGAACATGCGGCGCAACCTGTCTGAAAGCGGGGGACAATAAGGCCCACAGTATAACGGGTCCATCGCGCTCCCCGGACTGCGACGCCACGCCCGTCGCCAGCACCGCGGGGGTATGCGAAACTTCAACGATGACAATCGTTCTCATCGCCGTCCTGCTCTACCTGGCCGCCAGCGCCCTGCTGGTGCGCGCCCTTGGTCGCAACGACGGGGTGACCTCGCCCGCCTGGCTGTGGCCTGCGCTGCCGGCGATGCTGCTGCATGGCGGTTACCACGTGCTGGTGGCGATGCGCACGACCGGCGGCCCGGACATGCACTTCTTCGCCGCGTTGTCGCTGGTCGGCCTGGGAATGGCCTGGCTGACCTCGCTGGTGGGCGCGCGCGGGCGCATGTCCACCCTGGGCGTGGTGGTGTTCCCGCTGGCCGCGCTGCTGCTGGTGGTCTACCACGGCTATGGCCATGAACCGAGCAAGGTGCTGGGCTGGCGCCTGGCCAGCCACGCCTGGCTGGCACTGCTGGCCTACGCCACGCTGAGCATCGCCGCGCTGCTGGCGATCATGCTGTGGCTGCAGGAGCGTGCGCTGCGGCGCCGTGAATTCCGTCCGTGGCTGCGTGCGCTGCCGCCGATGGCCGATCTGGAATCGCTGCTGTTCAGGGTGATCACCGTCGGCTTCGCCCTGCTGACCCTGACCCTGGTTACCGGCGTGCTGTTCGTCGACGACCTGCTGGCGCAGAAGCTGGTGCACAAGACGGTGCTGAGCGTGCTGTCGTGGATCGTGTTCGGCGTGCTGCTGATCGGCCGCCGCCGCTATGGCTGGCGCGGCACGAAGGCCGTGCATTGGACGCTGACGGCGATGCTGTTGCTGCTGCTGGCGTTCTTCGGCAGCCAGTTCGTGATCGAGCTGGTGTTCGGGCATTCGCGCTAGAGGCGTGCCGACCAACGGTCGGCACCCACCCCAACATCACCTGGTCGTGCCGGCCAGCGGCCGGCAATCGGAGCACGGTAGATCCACGCCATGCGTGGATGCCCCGGATGCTCAGGGCAGCGGTTGGGCCAGGATCCTGCGCACCGAGCGACCGCTGTTGGTGAGGATGTCGTCGACCTGCCAGCAGCCCTCCCCTTTGCGCACCATCGGCACGCGGGTCACGTAGGCCTTGCCCCAGACCGGATAGCGCATTTCGACCTGGCCGGCCGTGGCCGAGGCCTGCTTCCAGCTGTAGCGCACCGGGCTGTCGATCTCCCCGTCCTGCGCGTCCAGCCACGGATCGGAATCGAGCGTGCAGATGCCCTCTTCGCGCACCTGGCAGGCACGCTCGCCGTGCAGCGCCTTGGCAAACGCCGCACTGGCCAGTGCCTGCGGCGGCTCCAGCAGGTCGCCCTTGCCGGTGGTCGCTTCGAAGAAGGCCCGCGCCACGTCAGCCGGTTGCTGGCAGGCCGGCGCGGCCTGCACGGTGGGGGCCAGCAGCAGGCCGATGATCACCCACATCCCTGTCTTTCGCATATCCAGTTCCTTGGTGGTGGAAGGACGCCGGGCATGGCCCGGCGCTACCCATGCGTGTTGCCCGGTAGCGCCGGGCCATGCCCGGCGAACGCGCAGCGCGGCAGGGATTACAACCCGTACCGTTCGATCGCGTCCAGATGCGGCTGGCGGTCCTGGTCGCAGGCCTCGGCCAGGCGCAGCCAGCAGTGTGGATGTGCCCAATCCGCCGTGGCCTGCTGCAGGAAGCGGTGCAGCGCCAGCGGCGCATGGTCCTGCGGCTGGGCGACGGTGAACAACAGGCCCGGCAACGTCCCGTCTTCCGCGTCCGGATCGGTCACGGTGTAGTCCGCACGGCTGTGCGACCACACCTTCCAGCCCTGTGCCTCGGCTGCCTCCACGAAAGCGTTCCATGCCTCCTCGCCCGGATGCGCGCCGTCGACCAGCCAGCTGCGCGCGAAACCACCCCGCTCCAGCACATGCACCTGCGCATAGGTCGGAATGAAGTGCTCGCGCTCCGCTTCGTCCTCTGGTGCGGGGTGTACCAGGCCGGCGTCGAACACCACCCAGTCTCCCACCTGCTGCGCGCGGTTGGCCGGTGCGTTCTCGACGATGCGCGCGGTCACCGGGCCGCTGCGGCGGGCGTAGTACTCCATCGGCTCGCCGCCTTCTTCGCTGCGGATGATCACCCAGCCCCAGGGCTCTTCGACCACGCCCTGCTGGCTGGACAGTTCCATGCCGATTGCTGCCGCCGAGCGGCGCACCGCATCCCAGTCGCGCGCCGCACTGGCCGCACTCATATGGTCCCAATGCGCGGCACTGGGCTCTTCCAGCAGTTCCACCAGCTGCGCATAGCAGGCCTGCGCTTCGCTGAAGCGGCCGGTCTCCATGTACATGCGGGCAAGCGTACCGCGTGCGCCGTTCGATTCCGGCGACAACGCCAGCAATGCCTGCGCGGCCTGCTCCAGCGCTGGCCAGTCGGACGCACGCCGTGCACGCTGCACCTCGCACCAGTGCGCGAACACCGGCACGCTGTCGCGGTAGGTCGCGGCCAGCCTGCGCAGGCCATCATCATCGCCCTGCTCGGCCAGCCAACGCATCAGCGTGAAGGCCGCCGCGCCGTCTTCCTGCGCGTGGCCGCGCACGAAGTCCCACAGCAGCGCCTGCGCTTCCGTCTTCGCGCCACATGCGTGCAGCGCCGAGGCGGCGACCTCGGCCAGCGCGCCGTCGTCCGGCCGCTCGGCGTGCGCCTGCAGCAGCCACTGCGCTTCGCGCTCGGGATCGCGCGACTGGTTCTGTTCGCCCTGCGCTTCCAGCCACGCCAGCAGCTCAGCGGCAGGCACCGGCAGCGGCGCCATCTGCGGCAGCGCTTCGATGCGTGCCGCCAGACCGGCCACCAGCGCGGCAGCGCCGCGGTCCTGGCGCAGTTGCGCCAGATGGGTGCGGGCCAGACCCAGCTGGCGCTGCGCCACCCAGCGTGCACCGCGCTGCAGGGCCAGCTCCAGGCTCAACGCGGCGATCTCGATCACCAGGCGATGCGCGCCGACAGCGGCGAAGTGCTCGATGATCGTGTTGAAGCGCGTTCCCAGATCCCAGGTGTTGCGGGCGGCATCACGGCTGCACAGTGTCGAAGCGGTATTGGCCCACAACCGCCAGTGATTCGGCGTCAGCTCGCTCCATGGCACCAGCTGCTGCAGCGCCTCTTCATCGCGCCCCAGCTGGGCCAGTGCCCAGGCCTTGGACAGCCGGCGCGGCACCGTGCAGTTGGCAGGCTCGTATTCGCCCGCAGCGGCCACTTCGGCTTCGCGCTTCTCGATCAGCGCCAGCGCTTCCTGCGCACGGCCGCTGGCCAGCAGGATCTTGATCTGCATTTCAGGGAAGCTGTCGAACACTTCCTTGCCGCGCGCCTGGATCGCCGCCGCCTGCACCTGCAGGTAATCCAGCGCGTCCTGGCCGCGGCCGTCGTCCAGCAGCGCGTCGGCCTTCTCGCAGCTCAGGCACTGGAAGCAGGCCCAGCTCGGGTCGATGCGGCCCAGCGTCTCGTCGCAGACCTCGATGCGTTCGGGCACCCAGCCCGGACCATCGATGTTGCCGTAGCAGGCGGCAAGATCCTGGGTGACGCAGATCGACTGCGGGCAGTCCAGGGTATCGGCACGGTGTGCGCGCTCGAACAGCGCCACCGACTCGCCCAGCGCACTTTCGCCTTCCACGCGGTTGCCGACGCGGTTGCGCAGCGCCCAATGGCCGACATAGACGTCGACCCAGGGGTTGTCCAGCGCCTTGCCCAGCGCGCGCGCTTCGGGCAGCAGTGCATCGACGCGGTCGACCTGCAGTTCACTGACTTCATCGGCAAGGCGGGTCAGCAGGTGGGCGTTCTGCGCCTGGCCTGCCTGGCGCAGGTCTTCCTGCAGTTTTTCGACCCAGTTCCAGATATCCATGGGGGTAATGCTCCTGTCTAGCGAAGGCTGGATGAGAGGGGGTAGCGGTGCTCAGCGCAGCATCTGCTGCAGGGCACCGGCAATGTCGGTAAATGCACCATTGAGATCGGGGCCCGGCGTCGCCGCGCTCTGCTGCAGCGGCCGGCCCTGTGCGGACACGATGATCTTCAGCGAGCGCAGCAGGCGCGCTGCCGCCCCGGCCTGCGGGTGGCCCTCGCGCTGGGCCTGCAGCAACGCCTGCACCGCTGGATTGTCCAGGTTGAGGTACAGCCGCGACGGCGCACGCGCCTCGATGCGCGCGGTGAACTGGCGCGCCAGCCGCAGTGCCGCCATCGATACGCGCTTGTCGTTCTCGTCGTCTTCCAGGCGCTGCTTCAGTTCGGCCTCGCGGTCGGGCACCACCACCACCGGCAGCGCCTCGGGGCTGAACCGCGCCGGCAGCAGCTGTTCGCCGTCGCCCAGGTGTTCGCGCAGCCAGGCCAGCTGCGTATCGTCAAGGCTGTCGTCGGTGCGGAACAGTGCGCGGTTGCCCTGCTCGGTACCCAGTTCGACCAGGCGCAGGCCCTTGGCCTGGGCCCAGCGCCGCAGGAACGGCACCACCGCGTAGCGATGACCATGCGCGACCGGCACGCCCATCGCGCGGAACAGCATTTCCTCGAAGCCACCACCGTTGTCGAGGATCACATGCACTGCGCCGCGCGCCGGCAACGCGCTGGCCGGCAGGTCACCCTGCGAAGTCGGCACCCGCACGTGTTCCAGCAGCAGGTCGAACAGGCGCTCATCGCACAGCGCCGCGCCCAGCAGGGCTTCATTGTGGCGGCTGAGCACGCGGCGCCAGGCTTCGGGCTGCTGCCGGGCGACGTCGGCCAGGCCATCGATCAGCGCTTCCAACAGGGCGTGCTGCACGGCGCGATAGTGGTCATCGCGCTGCAGGTCCTCGCGGCTGGCGGTCGGGGTCAGCTTCGACGATTCGATCACCCCGCCGATGAAACCGGCCCAAGGCGGCAGCAGGTCGCGTGCATCGTCGTCCAGCAGCATGCCGCGCACGAACACCGACAGGTTGCGGTTGTCGCTGGTGCCGTAGGTAGCACCGTCCTGCACCCAGAGCATGCCAACGGCGTCGCTGCTGCCATCGGGCTGCACCGGCATCGTCACGATGGGCTCGAAATCGTGTTCGAAACGGGCCGCGAACTGCTGCGCCTGGCGGCGTGCCTGCACCGGATGCAGGGCGACGTCACCCTGCCCGCGCCACGGCGGCGGTTCGGGATTGATCGCGGCCGTCGCCGCACCGATGAAGATCGGCTCGGACAGCAGCGCGCAGTAGCGGCCCAGCACCTCGTGCAGGCGCGCTTCGTTGGCCAGCGGCAGGAAGTCCGGATGCAGCTCCAGCTCGACCTCGGTGCCGATCGCGCGCGCCGGCACTTCGCTGACGGTGTACTGCTCGGCGTTGCTGGACACGTACAGGTGGCCCAGCTGCGGCGCCTGGTAGGAGGTGGTGCGCACGCTGACACGGCGCGCCAATACGAAGGCCGACAGGAAACCCAGGCCAAACATGCCGATCAGGCCTTCATCGTCCTCGCCGTCCTGGCGCAGGCCCCGGGTGTAACCGACACCGACCGTGGCCAGGTAATCGTGGATTTCCTGCCGGGTCAGGCCGGCACCGGTATCGGTGATGCGCAGCACGCCGGCGGCGACATCGACCTGCACGTCGATGCGCGACACACTCTGGATGCCGGGCTGCTCGATACGGCGACGGATGATCGAATCGTGCGCGTTCTGCACAAGCTCGCGCAGCGCCACCATCGGCGTGGAATACAGGTGCTTGCCCAGCACCGTCATCAGTCCATTGAGATCGACCCCGGCGCGGCGGATTTCGGCGGCGGGGGTGCTGAACATCGGGTCCTGCATGTAAACGATTACTCCTTGCCACGGAAAGGCGCCAGGGGGCGCCTTCGTCGAGCCGGGAAAACTAGCACAGGCTGGCTGACCGCTGCTGTGCCGTCGGCCGCATCTGCAGGTCCGAGCACGGACCCGACCCCGGTCACGCCGCGTCGATTGCCTCGGACAGGCGTTCGACCGCGATCACTTCCATGCCCTTCACCGAGCCGCCCTTGGGGGCATTGGCCTTGGGCACGATGGCGCGCTTGAAACCGTGGGTCGCCGCCTCGCGCAGGCGGTCCTCGCCGTTGGGCACCGGCCGGATCTCACCGGACAGGCCGACTTCGCCGAATGCGATGGTCTTCTCGGCCAGCGGACGGTCCTGCAGCGAGGACAGCACCGCCAGCAGCACCGGCAGGTCGGCGGCGGTCTCCTGCACGCGGATGCCGCCGACCACGTTGACGAACACGTCCTGGTCGCCGACCAGCACGCCGCCATGCCGATGCAGCACCGCCAGCAGCATGGCCAGGCGGTTCTGCTCCAGCCCCACCGCCACGCGGCGCGGATTGGACAGCGGCGAGGCGTCGACCAGCGCCTGCACTTCCACCAGCAGCGGCCGGGTGCCCTCGCGGGTAACCATCACGCAGCTGCCCGGCTGGTGCGTGCTGGCACCGGAAAGGAAGATCGCCGACGGATTGGAGACCTCCTTCAGGCCCTTGTCGCCCATCGCGAACACGCCCAGCTCGTTGACCGCACCAAAGCGGTTCTTGAACGCGCGCAGCAGGCGGAAGCGGCTGCCACTCTCGCCCTCGAAATACAGCACGGCATCGACCATGTGCTCCAGCACGCGCGGGCCGGCGATGCCGCCTTCCTTGGTCACATGGCCGACCAGAAACACGGCGGTTCCGGTTTCCTTGGCGAAACGCACCAGCCGTGCGGCACTCTCGCGCACCTGGCTGACCGAACCGGGCGCGGCGGTCAGCGTCTCGGTCCAGAGGGTCTGTACCGAATCGGCCACGATCAGCCGCGGCCCACTCTTGGTGGCGTGCTGCAGGATGGATTCGACACCGGTCTCGGCCAGCGCGTTGACGCCCTCCAGCGGCAGCTCCAGCCGATGCGCGCGGCCGGCGACCTGGGCCAGTGATTCTTCACCGGTGACGTAGAGCACCGGCAGGACCGCAGCCATCTTCGCCACCGCCTGCAGCAGCAGGGTGGATTTGCCGATGCCCGGATCACCACCGACCAGCACCACCGCGCCCTCGACCAGGCCGCCGCCGAGCACGCGGTCGAATTCACCGATGCCGGTGCTGACCCGGTTGTGTTCGGTCTGCGCCACGTCCTTCAGTGCGGTGATCTTCGGCGGGTCGATCTTGCCCGCCCAGCCGGCACGGCGCGAGGCGGGCGCCTTGGCCGCCGCAGCGCTCTCAAGGACGATTTCCGACAGCGAGTTCCAGGCATTGCACTCGGTGCACTGGCCTTGCCACTTGCTGTATTCGGCGCCGCATTCATTGCAGACATACGCGGTGCGGGCTTTGGCCATCGGAGATTTCCTGCAGGGGCAACGAGCGTGGCAGGATAGCCGAGCCGGGTCGCAGCTGCTGCGACCACTCAAGTCCCACCCGTCGGTGCCGATAGCGGTGGCGGGCGTGCGCCTTGCGGGCGCCCCTCCCTCCTCCTCTGGATTCAACATGACTGGTAGTTACAGTCAGAGCCTGGTCGCCATCTCGTTGCTGGTGGCCATGCTGGCATCGTATACCGCGCTGGATATGGCCGGCCGCCTGGCCACGGCCCAGGGCCGGGTCGCCCGCTGGTGGCTGGCCGGCGGTGCCGCCGCGATGGGCCTGGGCATCTGGTCGATGCACTTCATCGCGATGCTGGCCTTCAAGCTGCCGGTTCCGGTCGGTTACGACCTGGCGATCACCCTGTATTCGCTGGCGGTGTCGATCGGCGCGTCGGCCTATGCGCTGTGGCTGGTGTCGCGCCCCAGCCTGCCGTTGCAGCGGCTGGCCGCGGGTGCGGTGCTGATGGGACTGGGTATCGCCGCCATGCACTACCTGGGCATGGCCGCCATGCGCATGCAGCCCGGTATCGATTACCACCCCGGCTGGTTTGCCGCGTCGATCGCAGTGGCCATCGCTGCCGCCGGTGCAGCGTTGTGGATTGCCTTCCGGCTGCGCGTGGAACAGCGCAACACGGTGCGCCTGCGGATGCTGGCGTCGCTGGTGATGGGCCTGGCCATCGTCGGCATGCACTACACCGGCATGGCCGCCGCGCGCTTCCCGCCAGGCAGCGTCTGCGGCGCCATCGGCAGCGGCGGCATCGATCCCCGCTGGCTGGCAGTGCTGGTGATCGTGACCACCCTGGCCACGCTCGGCATCGCCCTGGTGGCCTCGTTGTTCGACCGCCAGATGCGCGTGCGCACCGGCCTGCTGGCCGATTCCCTGGCGCACGCCAACGACAAGCTGATCCAGGCCGCACTGCACGATCCGCTGACCCAGCTGCCGAACCGCATGCTGCTGCAGGATCGCATCGAGCAGGCCATCGAGAAGGCGCAACGCCGCCAGCAGTCGGTGGCGGTGATGTTCTGCGACCTGGATGGCTTCAAGGCCGTCAACGATGCCTATGGCCACCAGCTGGGTGACCGCCTGCTGGTCGCGGTGGCCCAGCGCCTGGGCGCGCAGCTGCGCCCGCAGGACACCCTCGCCCGCCTCGGCGGCGACGAGTTCGTGATCGTGCTGGCCATCGATGCACCTGATGATGCGGCGGTGGTCGCCGAGCGGGTGATCGCCGCGGCCGGTGAACCGTTCGTGCTGGACGCTGCCGAACTGCAGGTTACCGCCAGCCTGGGCATTGCCCTGTATCCGGACGATGCCAGCGACGAACGCGAGTTGATGGCACATGCCGATGCGGCGATGTACCACACCAAGGAAACCGGCCGGAACGGCTACACCTTCTTCATTCCCTCGATGCAGCTCAGTGCCAACCGCCAGCTGCGGCTGCTGCAGGACCTGCGCAAGGCGATCGCGCGCAACGAGCTGCTGCTGCACTACCAGCCGAAATTCCCGGCGGCCGATGCACCGGCCACCGGCGCCGAGGCGCTGCTGCGCTGGCAGCACCCGGAACTGGGCCTGCTGGCGCCGGACGTGTTCATTCCCATCGCCGAGCGCAGCGGCCTGATCCTGCCGATCGGCGACTGGGTGCTGGACCAGGCGTGCGCGCAGCTGCGCGCCTGGCATGACGGCGGACACAGCCATTGGACGATGGCGGTGAACCTGTCGCCGCTGCAGTTCGCCTCGCCGGCCCTGCTTGAAAGCGTGCGTTCGGTCCTGCAGCGGCATCGCATCGACCCGGCGCGGCTGACCCTGGAGATCACCGAAACCACGGCGATGAAGGATGTCGAGGCCAGCCTGGCGATCCTCAACGATCTGACCGCGATGGGCGTGCACATCGCCATCGATGATTTCGGTACCGGCTATTCCAGCCTGCTGTACCTCAAGCGCATGCCGGCTACCGAGCTGAAGATCGACCGGGCGTTCGTGCATGACCTTGAACGCAATGACGAAGATTCCGCCATCGTGTCCTCGATCATCGCGCTGGGCCGTACCCTGCAGCTGCAGGTGGTGGCCGAGGGCGTGGAGACCCAGGCCCAGCGCGATTACCTGAGCGAGCTGGGCTGCGACCAGCTGCAGGGTTACCACCTGGGGCGGCCGATGGAGGCCGAGGAATTCCTGCGCAAGGTGGGGTGAGCGGCAACCGCATCCACGCATGGCGTGGATCTATTGCATACCCCGGATGCATTGAACGGCAACCGCATCCACGCATGGCGTGGATCTACTGCTTCCTCCGGTGCATTGAACGGCAACCGCATCCACGCATGGCGTGGATCTACTGCATACCCCGGATGCATTGAACGGCAACTGCATCCACGCATGGCGTGGATCTACTGCGTACCCCGGATGCATTGAACGGCAACTGCATCCACGCATGGCGTGGATCTACTGCTTCCTCCGGTGCATTGAACGGCAACCGCATCCACGCATGGCGTGGATCTACTGTGCAGGGACTTCGCGGTGATCGGTAGATCCACGCCATGCGTGGATGCGTTCCCCGCGATCGCGCAACAAACAGAAAGGCCGCCCGGGGGCGGCCTTTCTGCGTGGCAACGTCGCGAAGACGTCAGTGCATCATGTGCACGTTCATGTTGTGCATGACCCACAGGGTACCGACCACGATGATGCCGATCACCACCACGGTGAAGGCCGCAGCGTTGACGTTCCAGCGGCTCTCCGACGAGCGGTCCAGGTGCAGGAAGAACACCAGGTGGACCAGCATCTGCAGCACCGCGGTGATGGCGATCACCACACCGTTGACGGTGCGCGAGAAATCACCCGACATCACCATGTAGAACGGGATGACGGTCAGCACCACCGCCAGCACGAAGCCGATCAGGTACGACTTCACGGTGCCGTGGCTTTCGCCGCCGGCGGCGTGGTCGTGTGCATGGTTGTCATGTGCCATTACAGCGCTCCATTGAGGTAGACGACGGAGAACACGCCGATCCAGATCAGGTCCAGGAAGTGCCAGAACAGGCTCAGGCACGCCATGCGGGTCTTGTTGGTCGGGGTCAGGCCGTACTTCTTCAGCTGCACGAACATCACCAGCAGCCACAGCAGGCCGGCGCTGACGTGCAGGCCGTGGGTACCGACCAGGGCGAAGAACGCCGACAGGAACGCACTGCGGTCCGGACCGTAGCCCTGATGGATCAGGTGCTGGAATTCATAGACTTCCATGCACATGAAGCCGAAGCCCAGCAGCCAGGTGATGCCCAGCCACAGGAACATCTGGCCGACCTGCTTGCGGTGCATGGAGATCATGCCCAGGCCGAAGGTCAGCGACGAGGTCAGCAGCAGCGCGGTTTCCCACGCCACGAACGGCAGCTCGAACAGGTCCTTCGCGCCGGGGCCGCCATCAGTGCCGCCGGCCAGCACCACGTAGGTGGCAAACAGCGAGGCGAAGATGAGGCAGTCGCTCATCAGGTACACCCAGAAACCGAAGACGGTGTTGCCGCCGGTGTCGTGGTGCTCGTGGTCGTCATGGCCATGGGCCGCCGCGTGTGCGGCGTGCCCGTGGCTCAGGGTCGAGGTATTGGTGCTCATGCCTTCAGCTCCGACTTCACCAGGCCCTGGGCTTCCAGGTGCTTGCGGTGTTCGTTCTCGATGCGTTCCACCTCGGCAGCCGGGACCCAGTAGTCCACGTCCTGGTCGAAGGTGCGGTAGATGAACGTGGCGATCATGCCGACGAAGCCGATGATGGCCAGCCACCAGATGTGCCAGATCATCGCAAAGCCGAACACCAGGCTGAAGGCGCCGATGACAACGCCGGTGCCGGTGTTGCGCGGCATGTGGATGTCGGTGTACTTGGCTGGCTTCGGCCAGGCTTCACCACGCTGCTTGCGCTCCCAGAAATCGTCCAGCTCGGTGACTTCCGGCAGGGTGCCGAAGTTGTAGAAGGCCGGCGGCGAAGAGGTTTCCCACTCAAGCGTACGGGCATCCCACGGGTCGCCGGTCAGGTCGGCGGTCTTCTTGCGGTCGCGGATCGACACGGCCACCTGGATGATCTGGCACAGGATGCCGGCACCCACGATGAAGGCGCCCACAGCGGCCACCAGCAGGAACGGCTCGTAGGCCGGGTTGACGGTGCTCTGCAGACGACGGGTCATGCCCATGAAGCCCAGCACGTACATCGGCATGAAGGTCACATAGAAGCCGATGAACCAGCACCAGAACGCGCACTTGCCCCAGAACTCGTTGAGGCGGAAGCCGAACATCTTCGGCCACCAGTAGGTGATGCCGGCGAACATGCCGAACACCACGCCGCCGATGATGACGTTGTGGAAGTGGGCGATCAGGAACAGGCTGTTGTGCAGCACGAAGTCGATGGCCGGGATCGCCAGCATCACGCCGGTCATGCCGCCGATGGTGAAGGTGACCATGAAGCCGATGGTCCACAGCACGGGCGTGGTGAACTGCACGCGACCGCGGAACATGGTGAACAGCCAGTTGAAGATCTTCACGCCGGTGGGGATGGAGATGATCATCGTCGTGATGCCGAAGAAGGCATTGACGTTGGCACCCGAGCCCATGGTGAAGAAGTGGTGCAGCCACACGATGAACGACAGCACGCCGATGCAGGCGGTGGCGTAGACCATGCCCTTGTAGCCGAACAGGGCCTTGCGCGAGAAGGTCGCGATGACCTCGGAGAACACGCCGAAGGCCGGCAGCACCAGGATATAGACTTCCGGGTGGCCCCAGATCCAGATCAGGTTGATGTACAGCATGGCGTTGCCGCCACCGTCATTGGTGAAGAAGTGCGTACCCAGGTAACGGTCCAGGGTCAGCAGCACCAGAGTGATGGTCAGCACCGGGAAGGCGGCGACGATCAGCACGTTGGTCACCAGAGCGGTCCAGGTGAAGACCGGCATCTGCATGAGCTTCATGCTCGGGGTGCGCATCTTGAGGATGGTGATGAAGAAGTTGATACCACTCAACGTGGTACCCAGACCCGCCACCTGTAGTCCCCATATGTAGTAGTCCATACCTACATTGTTGCTGTACTCGATGCCCGACAATGGCGGGAACGCCAGCCAGCCGGTGGCGGCGAATTCACCGATCCACAGCGACAGCATGATCAGCACCGCACCGGACACGAACAGCCAGAAGCTGAGCGAGTTCACGAACGGGAACGCGACGTCGCGCGCACCGATCTGCAGCGGCACGGCCAGGTTCATCAGGCCGGTGATCAGCGGCATCGCCACGAAGAAGATCATGATCACGCCGTGGGCGGTGAAGATCTGGTCGTAGTGGTGCGGCGGCAGGTAACCCTCGGACCCGCCGACGGCGATGGCCTGCTGGGTACGCATCATGATCGCGTCGGAGAAACCGCGCAGCAGCATGACGAAGGCGACGATGATGTACATCACGCCGATCTTCTTGTGATCCACCGAGGTGAACCACTCCTTCCACAGATAGCCCCACAGCTTGAACTTGGTGATCAGGGCCATCACGCCCAGGCCACCCAGCACCGCACCGACCAGGGTGGTCAGCACGATTGGATCGTGGGGGATCGACTCAAGAGAGAGTTTTCCCAACATGTTCATTCTCCCGAACCCATGTGGCCTTCATGGCCAGCGTGTTCGTGTTCTTCGGTGGCATCCAGGTTCTTCCCGGATTCCTTGGCATCATGCGCGTCGCTCGGGGCGTGCCCCTCGTGCGCTTCATGGCTGGACGCATCGGCAGCAGCCGCACCCGCATGGGAATGCTTCATGCCGTAGTGCTTGTTGTCGCCCATGTGCTTGGCGATGACCCAGTCGAACAGGTTGTCTTCAACCTTGCCGAAGTAGGTGACCGGGTACCACTCGGAATTCTTCGCTTCACCCAGCGCCTTGAACGAGGCCTTGTCCAGGCTCTGCTCGCCGGCACGGACCTGGTCCAGCCACTGGCGGTACTGCGCATCGGTGACCGAGTAGGCAGTGAAATGCATCTTGGCGAAGCCTGCACCGCTGTAGTGCGAGGACATGCCCGGGAATTCACCGGTCTCGTTGGCGATCAGGTGGAGCTTGGTCTCCATCGCCGCCATCGAATAGATCATGCTGCCCAGGTGCGGGATGAAGAACGCATTCATCACCGTATCGGAGGTGATCTCGAAGTTCAGCGGGGTGTTGACCGGGAACTTGATCTCGTTGACGACCGCGACCTTCTCTTCCGGATAGATGAACAGCCACTTCCAGTCCAGCGAGATCGCCTGGATGGTGACCGGCTTGACGTCCGATTCCAGGGGCTTGTACGGATCCAGCGCGTGCGAGGACCGCCAGGTCAGCACCGCCAGGACCAGCACGATCATGCAGGGGATCGACCACACCACCACCTCGATCGCCGTCGAGTGGGACCACTTCGGCTCGTAGCGGGCCTTGGTGTTGGAGGCGCGATACTTCCACGCGAAGGTCAGGGTCATGATGATGACCGGGATGACGACCAGCAGCATGAGCACGGTGGCCGTGATCAGCAGTGTCTTTTCATCCTGGCCGATCTGGCCCTTCGGACTGAGGATGGCCACGGCATCGCAGCCGGTGAGCATCACCAGCAATGCGAGCAGCAGGCCCGGGCGCAACCAGCGCCCAAGGGTTTTCAACGGAATCATCGGTCGATCCAATTGCGAGGGAATGCCGTTCCCCGTCCTGCCCGCACCGGCCAAAGCCGGGCCCACCCGTCCAGAAGACAGGCAGGTGAGGTGGGGTCGAGTCAGCCTTTCAATTTTAGGCCGTCACCCACCATTTAAGAAAGGCATTGACAATGATCAGGCGCAGGAAAGGCCCGGATCTGGATGCGACACGTTGTCGCACCGCGCCATTGCGGCAGGCAGAACGCGCGGGGACGGCAGCGTAGCATCGGCCACGAGGACGACGAGGCCCCTCGTTCGGCACAGTCGACTGAACAGGTTCAGCAAGTTGTGACTCCCCTTTCTTCGAGGAATCCGGCATGGACAGACCCTTCAGCGTTGAACGCATCGACCACCTGGTGCTGAGGGTGCGCGATCTGGCCCGCAGCGAAGCCTTCTATGGCCAGGTGCTGGGCTGCGCGGTGGTGCGGCGGCGCGAGCACCTGGGTCTGGTGCACCTGCGCGCGGGCGCATCGATGATCGACCTGATCAGCCTGGACGGCACGCTCGGTCGCCACGGCGGCAGCGGAGCGGGCAGCGAAGGGCGCAACGTCGACCACCTGTGCCTGCGCGTGCACCCCTTCGACGAAGCGGCGCTGGTCGCCCACCTGGCCGCCCACGGCGTACCGGTGCCGGCGCCGGCCGAAGTCAACTTCGGTGCCGAGGGCGACGGATTGTCGTTGTACTTCAAGGATCCGGACGGCAACACGGTGGAGCTGAAGGGGCCTGCCAACGGAGCCGCGCAATGACCCGGTCCGCCGCCACGCCAGCGAAGATCGACTTCAAGACGCAGGACAAGGCGCTGTACCGGCCACCGGTCGGCTCGTTCATACGGATCGAGGTGCCGCCGATGTCCTTCGTGATGGTCGATGGCCAGGGTGATCCGAACCAGGCGCCGGCCTATCGCGATGCGGTGGAGTGGCTGTACTCGGTCAGCTACGCACTGAAGTTCGCGATGAAGACCGAAGGACGGGACTACGTGGTGCCGCCGCTGGAGGGACTGTGGTGGGCCGACGACCCGTCCAGCTTCGTGGCACGGCGCAAGTACGCGTGGCGCTGGACGATGATGATCCGCACACCGCTGGACGTCGACGTTCTGCGTTTCAGCGAAGCGGTTGCCAAGGCATCGAACAAGCGTGGTACCGCGCCGCAGAGCCTGCGCCTGGCGCTTTACGAGGAAGGCCTGTGCCTGCAGACGCTGCATGTAGGCGCCTACGATGACGAGGGCCCGACACTGGCCGAACTGCATGAACGGATCATGCCGGCACAGGGGCTGACCTTCGCCGGGCCGCATCATGAGATCTACCTGGGCGACCCACGCAAGGTAGAGCCTGCTCGCCTGAAAACGGTGCTGCGGCAACCGGTACGGGCGCGGTGACGGCCGCGGTGACGGCCGCGTCCCGGGCTGATCCGTCAGCCGCCCTCGAACTGCACCGGGAGACGCAGGGTGATCTGCTTGACCGTGGTCACCGGCCGCCGGGGGGTGACGTGCCATTGCAGTGCAGCCTCACGGGCGGCGCGATCCAGCGCAGGATGTCCGCTGCTGCGGTCCACGGTCACATCGAGCACGCGCCCCTCGGCTGACATGGTGATCAGCAGCTCGACGCTGCCTTCCAGCACCGTCTCCCCGTCACCACGCGGATAACGCGGGGGATGCCGGCGCGTCATCGCCGCCAACTGCGCGCCCAGCGCCTGCTCGGGATCCAGCTGCGGCGGCGGCGGGTCCATGGCCGTCGGCGCTGGTGCGTCCACGGTCACCGCCGGCGGCGTGGCGGCGACAGGCGCTTTGAACACGACCGTCACCTGCCTGCGCTCGCCGCCTGTGGGCACCTTCGACGCGCTGAGCCAGGTGCGTGCGCCCCGGCGCGCGGCCTCATCCAGCTGGGCGCTGCCACTGCTGCCTTCCACCAGCACAGCCGTAACCACGCCGGTCTGCCAGACATCCACCTGCAGGGTCACCATGGTGTCGGCCTCCACAGGTGCGCGCAGCGGGATGCCATGGCGCAGGTCCTTGAAGCCGGCGGCGGGCAGGTCGACCAGCACCTGCCCATACTCTGCTGGTGGCGACGACGGCGGCAGAGAGGGTGACGTACGCAACGCCAGGCCCTTGCGATCGACCAGCATCCCCGCTGGCGGCATCGCGCGTTGCGCCTGCCTGGCGGTGTCCGCTTTCGGGACCGCCGGCGGCGAAGGCTCCGAGACCGCCGGGCCAGCGGGGTCTGCGGCGGTGTCGGCGGCGTCCGGCGCATTGCCTTTGCCTGCCTTCGCCTGCCGATCGTCATCGCCCAGCAGCAGTGTCGCGCGCGCCGTCAGGATCTCCATGCGGTCTTCGGACGCACTGGCCAGCAGCGTCGAGAGCATGAACACGTCGCTGCCAAGCAGCAGCGTGTTCACGTCGAACCGGGCGGGATCGGACGAAGCGTTCTTGTCACTGCGGTCGATCAGTCCGGCAATCACCAGCGCGCCCAGCGCCAGCTCTTCGTCCGTGTCGACCATCGTCGAAGCGTAGGCATTCCACAGACGCTCCTCCAGCGGTGCATAGGCAAACAACACCTCCTGCGTGCCGTGGATGCGCCACAGGCGCTCTTCCAGTGCCGCGTCGCCCTCACGGTCGAACGGCTTGCGCGGCGACCACCGTGAGCGGATCGCCAGCTCCTGCAGATCCGTCGCCAGCAGGCGCATCGCAACCGAGGTGCTCGATGGCGAGAGCTTCCACATCTGCTGCAGCAGCTCGACCTGCTTCAGCTCCAGCTCGCGCGCTTCCTCCGCCGTCAGCCGGTCCACCATCGCGCCCGCATCGCTGGCCAGCCCCGCCGTCCTTTGCGTGCGGCGGCCGGACCGGGCGGCAAGGGTCTCGATGGTCTCGTTGTACGCCGCGCGCAGGCGCTCGTACTCGGTGCGGTCTTCGCGCAGCACGGGGCCATTGCGCGCCCACAGATCCAGCTCCTGCATCAGCGCCTGCGTACGCGGCAGATCGCCACGGGCAGCTGTGCGCGCGGTTTCGTGCACCTTGTTGAGCATTTCCCGCTCGAAATGACCGCGCGAGTACCAGCGCGGAACCGCAGTGCGATCCTCGCCGACCAGTACCGAGCTCGGCCCCTGTTGACCGCTTCCGGTGCCCGTAGCGCCATCCCCGGAAATGCCGGTGACGATGAAGACGACGAAAGAGAGGAAGCCGAACATCACCGACGCGATCAGATAGTCCACGGCCCGGTCCTGCACCGCTACGCGCAGGAATGACAGCACCGACACCGCTCCGCCGATCAGCAGCGCAGCACGCAACGCCGCCCTGCCATCACTCAACACGCCGCTCGACAGCACTCGTCCGAGCCAGCCGATCGAGCCGTAGACCAGCACGCCGAGGTCGCCCCAGAACGGCGCCATCCCGATCAGCGCCAGCAACAGCACGGCCAGTACACCCAGCAGCTTCATGGGCGCTTGCTCATGATCAGCATCGGCACGAACAGGATGAACAGCAGGATCGCGATCGCCAGCATGGCCATCTGCACGGCCAGCCCCACGCCATCCCAGATGCCCGGGTCCACCAGCGCGCTGTAGCGGCGGTAGGCCGGCATGCCCCAGCCCATCACCCAGCCCAGCAGCAGCGTGCCGATCACCGCCATCGTCACCCGCGACATCACGCCGGGAACGCCGCTGGCCGCCGACGCCTGCGCGGCGACCGGCTGCGCCTGGGCGACGCGCGCGGCGGTGCGTGCACGCTGCTTGCGGGCCTTGTTCGGTTTCTGCCGCCTACGGGTCTGCGCCGCGCGTGCGCTGCCGGCCAGCAGTTCCGCGCGGGCGCAGGCGGCACAGGGCATGCCGACAAAATGCTGGTGGGCCGCGTCCTTGCCGCACGCCACCAGCTGACCGGCGTTGCGCCGTGCGTAGTCCAGCAGCAGCGTGGCCCATTCCTGCGCCGAAGGCCTCCGCCGCGCCTGCGCCGAGAACGCACGATCAAACATGTCGCGCAGCGCCGGCGGAAACATCTCATGGCCGCTGACCGGCGAGGGCAGCATCCGCGGATGCGGCTTGCCACGCGCGTAGGGGTACAGGTTGGCGGCGATGCGTGCCGGCAGGTCACTGGGCACCGTCGCCCCCTGCGGCCGGCCCGCATACGGATGCAGGCCGGAATTGAGCAGCTGGAACACCATCACCGCCAGCGCGAATCGATCCTGCGCCTCCTCCTGGCCCGGCTTCACCCCCGGCTGCTGGAACTCGGACGCCAGATAATCGGTGGTGACCTGCCCGGCCGGGAAGCGCTCGCCCTTGCCCTGGATGCTGAAACCATCGCAATCGAGCATCGCGATGAACAAGGTGCTGCGATAGAACCGCACGTTCAGCGGCTTGAGGTCGACCACATAGTGCTGCCGCCGGTGCAGCGCGGCCAGCATCACCGCCAGGTTGGCGGCCAGGGTCATCTTCGCGCCCAATCCGGTGGGCAGGCCCTCGGCACGCGCCTGCCGCTCCTGCAGCACATGTTCCAGATCGCTGGTGGCCGACAGATCCAGGATCGGCATGGTGAAGCCGATGAAGCGCCCCCTTCGGTCCCGCAGCAGGGTCATCGGCCAGGCAATCTGTACCTGGTCGGCCCCCTGCCCTTCCATCGGCGGCAGATCCGGCTGCAGCTCCAGCATCGCCTGCAGCTTGCGCTCATAGACGCGCGCGTCCTTGTCCGAATGGTAGAGCTTGGCCACTTCGCGCGGCCGCTCCTTGAGGGTGAACACGCTGCCCGCACCGCCACTCTTGAGCAGCCGCTCCAGGGTGAGCGGCCTGCGCTGCGCGTCGTAGACCTTTTCGCCGCTGCGCCCGGGCATGTGCTCAGGCCGGCAGCGCGACCAGCAACGTCTTGTCGTCGCCGGTGATCTGATCGGTGCGCGGGTCGGCCAGCGTCGCATGCAACGCCTGGCTGCCGTGGGTCTCGTCCACGCCGGCCAGATAACGGATCACCGGTGCGATGAACGGTTGGAACAGGCTGTCGCCCGCGCGCGACATCGCAAACGGCTGCACGCCGTCGGACATCAGCACCAGCGCATCGATGGCCCCTTCGAAGCGGGTCAACCGCAGCTGCTCGCGCCAGTTGCCACCGGTCACGAACCAGGTTTCGTTGGCGTACTCACCATTGGCAGGCAGCGATACCGCATCGGGCGATTCATTGCTGAACGCACAGGCGGCCACGCCATCGCCCACATGGAAGAACCACCCTCCATCGCGTGTAGCGACCGCCCCTACCAGCGTGCAGGCATGGTCGGATAGCTTCAGGCCCTGGCTCAGCGCAAGCATCGCCAGCTGCCCGCGCGCATCGTCGACAGCGGTTTCGATGATGCTGCGCAGCGCGTCCACCGGCAGTGCCAGTGGATCGGCGCCGAGCTGCGCGGACCCGGTAACCAACGACGCCACGCTACTGGATACATGCCGGGCGCCCACATCGCTGTGCGATGCGGAGCCTGCGCCATCGCAGACCACCGCGACCAATGTCTGCCCCACCTGCACCGACGCATAGGCGTCCTGGCAGGGCTGCCCGCGGTCCAGATGGGACCGTCCCGTGGCCGATGCGGCCATCACGCGCCAGGCCATGGTCAGACCGGCACTTGTGACCAGCTGTCGGTGGCCGGCAATTGCACCTGGCCACCGGGCGTCGAATTGGAGACCACCCGCATGCTGGCGCTCAGCCACAGGAACAGTTCCTTGAACTGCAGGCCCTGCAGGCGCTTCACGCCGCGCTCGCCATTGCGGCTGAACTGACCCAGCACGCTCATGTCGGCATTACCGACGGCGATCGGGAACACCGCCACCTTGTTCTGCTGCTCGGCCTCGCGGCACTGCTCGGCCACCGCTTCCCAGGCGTCCGTGGGCTGTCCATCGGACATCAGGAACAGCCACGGCCGGGTGTAGGCAACGCCGGCCTGGCGGAAGCGCGCCTTCTCGTCTTCAATCTCCTGCAGCGCCACTTCCACGGCCGCGCCAGTCGGCGTGGTGCCATTGGCCGACAGCGTGGGCGCGGCGAAATCCATCGCATCGCACCAGTCACCGCTGATGGCCGCGTTGTCCATGCCGCCGTACTCGACCAGCAGCACGCGCACACGCTTGGCCGCGATCACATCGGCTTTCAGCTCCTGCTCCAGCAGCTTCAGGCCCGCGTTCAACTGCTCGATGGGGCCACCGCTCATGCTGCCGGAACAGTCCAGCACCAGGATCAGCGGCGTGCGCTGCTCACTGTTGTCGACCAGCGAAACATCGGGGATTGCAGCAATGGACATGATGGGAAGCCTCCGTGCGGGTGAACCGGTGCAGGTGATCTGCGGGGACGATTATAGGGGGAGCTGGAGGTCCAGGGGCGAGGGCCGACTGGGAGCCGTGCCGGCCAAACAAAAAGCCCCGACCGAGGCCGGGGCCTTTCATTACAAACCACGGGTACCGGAAACAGGAATCGAACCTGCGACCCAGCATTCGTCGATTCAACAGCACCCCTCGACAGAACTTCGACGCAATAGCCCAGCCGTCCTTCGTCCAACGTGTCTTTGGAGAGCAAAGCGATCTCCAATCCTGCCTCATCCAGCGGTCCAAGTGAAAGCAGCGCCAACAGACTCAACAGACCGATCCGATCAACATGGCCATTCTCAAACAGCCATCGAACCAAGCTCAAGTGATGCTGTGACATATACCCGGAAATGACATGATTCCTTGCAATCCAAGCTGATGCACGTTCAAGAGCCTCTGAATCGTGTTGTGAAAGATAGGAAGCACTGTCGGAATCGATAGCCGAAAGCACACTGATTTCACGCGACCAGTAGCGATCCAACAGCCCAGGGGTCCAAATCGCCAGCAGCCCCTAGAAGTCCTGTTCCCACGATTCCAGCCAGAAGATCGTAGCTTTCACCGTCCACTAAGAACGCCCTCCTTGGGCAGGATCCGGAGGAAAGTTGACTGGCCTGTCATTTGTGCCTGGCTCTTGCTTCCCCCGATCAGGCAGCGAGCATCTCCCAACCTAACCAACAACGGGCACCCATTTATGCACCCTCCTCCCAAGAACCATCAACGATCCTCCCGCGCCATATGCCTTCTATCCCAGGCGCAACAACGATGATCTTAGCAGTGAGATCACCGTCTGATCCTGTAAAGGGCATCCCTTCTTCGAGAACCAGATGCTCTCTTCCCAGATCCTCCAGCGTCCCCGTAAGGTTGAGCCTCAGGAAACCATCAAAATATCTATTGTAGAAGTCGACAAATATTCTGAGCTCAGACATCTATGGCCTCTGCAACCTTTCAACGGCCGGAACCGGATTGGATACTGTAGGGGAAAACAATCGACTGGCTGCCTCCGACTCAAGCCCCACAACTGTGGCGTGCGTCGGCGAGACCCCGTCCGTCGAGATGACATCACCTCCCGCGACCCTCACCTGCCCAACCGTGGTAGCACCAACCTGATTGTGAGTTACATTGCTGCACAGTGTTGGCAGAACGACGATCCATTTGCACTCTCTGCGGAGAAACTGAAGGGGCCTGCTGGATGCTGGCCCGTACCCTTCCCAATCCCGGCCGCTGAATTTGCCCCCTGCCCGGAGCCGCCTCGCACTACCAGTGCACTGTTCGCCAATCGAGCTTCGGCCGTGGCGAGCCCTCCGGCTGCCTGGCCAGCGCCCCGCATTCCTTCCGCAACCTTTAGTGCAGAGCCGAATTTGTAGCCACCTTGACCTATTTGGCTCGCCGGTGCACCAAACAATGGGCCGCCATTTAGCTCCCGCGTTCGGGACATATCTACAGTGCCGTACACGCTAGGGCCAGCATTCCGGCCGATGCTGTAGGCAGCATCGCCGACCGCGCGTCCAACCCCTCCCCAGAACTGGCAGAAAGATGTATCGCAGCGGCCGTCAGGATCCGTATATCGGTAAGGGTTCCCTGATGCGTATCTGTAGCGGTTGAACATACCAATTGGATTTTCGTAAGCCGTCACCGGATCCACAGACAGGAACACACCCAGCTGCGGATTCATGTACCGCTGCTGCATGTAACTCAGCCCGGTAGCCGAGTCGCTCACATGCCCGGTATACCCCGGTCCGTCCGTGACCTGACCACCGGCTACGGCCCCATAGGGCTCGTAGTCATAGCGCTTGATCACGTTGCCATTGGCATCGCTCTCGGCAACAACCGAACCGAGGGAATGTACGTGACAGTCGTCTGGGCGAGTGCGAATGGCGACAGGCCAACGCCAGTCAACAGCACGCAGCACCGTCAGGTGCCTAAAGCACCCAGCTTCCGAATTCGATCTTCAAATCACCTGAAGCGGGTCGACACACCGCCTGCAGTCCCCCCTAACCTGCGCATTCTTCCAATCCCTGAAAGAGCCTTGAAGCAAGGCTGGGTCATAGCACAGGAATGGCCGGCTGCAGTTTCCGGGTCAGGAACAGCGCTAGGAGCTAAGCTCCTGAGAAGTCGGCGGGGCCAGCAAACCGCGAGGTTCAGAAATCGCGGGCTGCCAGCCATGGGCTGGCACTACTGGGGGACCACGCGTTCCGCCGGACGTGGCCCGGCGCTACCGGAACACAAAAAAGCCCCGGCCAAGGCCGGGGCTTTTGCTGAAACTGGTGCCGGAAATAGGAATCGAACCTACGACCTACGCATTACGAATCGCTGCGCGCGCATGTTGCCATGATTTGGTATCAGATGGCCTAAACGCGCTTACAGCAAGGGAAAACCGCGACCTAATGAGGCTTCAGGGGCACTTACGGCACGTCTGAGCACGGCATCTTGTGGTGCGAAACCGTGTCCGTGCCGTGGCCCCACCACCCACGGAGCCAGCATGAAGTCGAAGATCACCCAGTCCCTCGTCGAGAGGGCGTCGAAGCCCGATCCGGGCAAGTCGGTCCTGTACGCCGACACCGAGATGAGGGGGTTCTACCTCATCGTCACCCCCACCAAACGCAGCTTCTACGTGCAGTCCCTCGTCAACGGCCGGCAGGTCAGGACGAAGCTGGGCGACCACCCGGCGATGGACGCCAAGCAGGCCCGAGACGCCGCCCGACAGACGCTGGTCGGCATGCGCGGCGGCACCAACCCGAACGAGGAGCGCCGCAGGGCACGGGCGCGCGGCATCACGTTGCGGGATGCGCTCGACCTCCACCTGGCGGCCAGGCCTCTGTCGCCGAGGACCAAGGACGACTACCGCTACAACTGCGAGCAGTACCTATCCGACTGGCTCGACCGCCCGCTAGCTGAGCTGGGCGCGGACCGTTCGGGCGTGCGCGACAGGCACCGCCGCATCACCGATCGGCACGGCGCGCCCTCAGCGGACAACGCCTTCCGCATCTTCCGGGCGGTGTACAACCGCGGCCTGCGCGAGCACCCGGACCTACCGCCAAATCCCTGCGGGAACGTGGACTATCACGGGCTGCGGCGTCGCAAGGTGGACGCCCCGACGGACAGGCTCAAGGCATGGGGCAAGGCAGTGCTCGGCCTCCACCCGGTGCGCCGCGACCTGCACCTGTTCATGGCGCTCACCGGCATGCGCCGCACTTCGGCCTGCGAGGCGCGCATCTCCGACCTAGACCTCGCCACCGGACGCCTGCACGTGCCCAAGCCCAAGGGTGGATCGACCCGGGCATTCGACCTGCCCCTGTCCGGGCCGCTCGCCGACCTGCTCGCCCACCGCGTCGAGGCGAACCCGCGATTCCACCGAAAGACGCCGTGGCTGTTCCCTGCCGAGTCGAAGTCGGGCCACGTCGCCGAGGTGGCGCAGCACGAGCTAGTCGGCCTGACGGGGCACGCCCTGCGGCACACGTTCGCAACGTTGGCGGTGCAGGCAGGCGTCCCGCTGCTTGAGCTGAAGTACCTGCTCAACCACGCGGCGAGCAACGTCACGATGGGCTACATCCACGTCGGACCCGAGCACCTGCGCAAGCACCAAGAGACGGCATCGCGCTACATCCTCGAACAGCTCGGCCTTACGTGGGCCGAGGGCGAATGGCCCCCACGCCTCGGAGCCACGCCCACGGATGCGCCGTCAACAAACGAATGCGATGCCGCCTAGTGTCTATCAACGTTGATGGACGCGCAGAAATCGGCAAACGAGACTGGTCCCTGTCCCGCGGTGAAGCCGCGGTACGCCCGGCGTCAATGGAACCAATCCAGGAGGAGAAGATGAATACCGTTATCGATGTAGTCCGTGCCAAGGACGGGCAAGCGCTCGCTGTCCGGGAGATAGTGATTCTCCTC
This sequence comes from Stenotrophomonas sp. MYb57, assembly GCF_002966815.1. NCBI lineage: Bacteria > Pseudomonadati > Pseudomonadota > Gammaproteobacteria > Lysobacterales > Lysobacteraceae > Stenotrophomonas > Stenotrophomonas sp. MYb57. The sequence goes on along the minus strand of NZ_CP023271.1, from coordinate 1,334,361 downwards.
GGCAACGACCTCATGCGTACTGAAGGCCTCAGGGTGGTGTCCGCTTGGAGGCTCCTACCGATGATCGGGGTTCAGACTCAGGATTTGCATGCCTACGACCAGTTCTGCGCGGAACTTCAGGCAAGCGTGCGGAAAGACATTGGAGCCGAGCGCGCGGATGCAGGGTTCGACGCCTACTGGACATACGCGCCCTACGTCGAGCTATGCAGGTCGTTCGGAGAACAGTGGCCAGTTGAAGCGCTGGCCGCCTACCTGCGGCTCTTCGAGGGCTCCGAGCATTTGGCGCAGCACGTGTGGGAGCGCGCGGTTCTGCGGTACGACTGCTACAAGGTTGCCGACGGCAATCCGGAAAGAATGGCTGCCTGATCCACCGTCGGGACGCGATCGCGCACAAGCGCATGAAAAGAAAGGGCCACCGTGAAGGTAGCCCTTTCTCGTGCACAGCGGGAGAACGGCGTCAGCCATCGGATGGCGCGGACTCGACCACCCGCACGGTGCGCAGCGCCTCGGCCGACTGCTCCTCGTCCATCTCTGCGGCGTGGCGCTTCTGACGCGGCGGCACCTTGACGCCCCTTTTGCGCATGTCGTTGGCGTACCAGCGCACCGACTTGGCAGTGGCTGCCGCGCCCTCGACCTGGGCGTTGACCATCTCCGCGATCAGCGCGTGCGGATGGCCGGCCGGGTCCATCAGGATCGCGCGTGCGAACACACCGACGCCGAGTCCGCGCGGCTTCTTCTCAGCAGCCTCGGGCGCCTCGGCGGCGTCAGCCTTTGGGTCTGTGCGCTGCTCGGCCGCCGCGGGCTTCTTCGGCCGCCCGGGCGAGCTCAGATCGAGGCTCTTGTCAGCCGCGACCTGCTCTATCCGGGCGACGAGCTTGGCGCGAGTCGCGAAAGTCTTGGGTCCTGCGGGCTTGTCGGCGATACGGTTGTGCAGCGCGAGCAGCTCTTTGATGGGCATCTCTTCCAGCTTCATGGGCTCTCCTACGTGTTGGTGGGCACGTAGGCATTAGGTCGCGTTCCCCTCGGCCCGGGAGCCCCCCCCTTACCTTTTCTTCTCATCTGAGTCCGGCTAGCGCAAGCAGAAGATCTCTGCAGTATGGAGAGGGGATCGGCTCGCGAAACCAAGTGAATAGCCTCAGAATGGCGACCAACTCCCGAGGAAGCACGGAAATGGACTTAGCTAGCGGCCATAGGATCATCGACCTTCGAGGTAGGGTAGTCTCCAATTTTGACGCTGGGAATTGGGAGGAGATTGGCTTACTGACAGGTGCGTCGGGGATCATCAAAGGGCACTCCCGACTTCTACGCAGCCTAGCGTGGGGAGACGAAGACTATGCTGGAAACGCGTTAGTAGTTCTTTCGGCTATAGCCCATCAGAACCCACCGGCACTGAACATCATTGAGGAATACTTGGAAACAAGATTTCCAGGCGAGTCAGTATTCATTTCTGCCAAACCCTCGGAGCGCAAGATCACATTCGCCCCAAGTGTATTCGCGGTACCTCAGGCTGAAGTTGAGTCAGACCTCGTTACTGCAATGATGCCGTTCGGCGCCGCGTTTTCTCCCGTACACGATGCCATATCCGCCGCCTGCCAAGAAACAGGTCGTCGGTGTCTGCGGGCGGATGACATTTGGGAAGAGAGCACCATAATTCAAGATGTGTTCAATCTCATCTTCCGCGCCCATGTGGTTGTTGTCGACTTCAGCGGAAAGAACCCGAACGTCATGTATGAAACAGGTATTGCCCATACTCTCGGGAAGCACGTTATTCCGATTTCGCAATCCCTCGATGACGTGCCATTCGATATCAAGCATCACCGCGTATTAAAGTACTTGCCAAACTCGGAAGGAATGCTTGCGCTCAAGTCTTCACTCGCCGCAAAGCTCAGACAAGTGTCCCCCTAACCGGCCGCAGGGGCGCGAAGGCCCCTAAGTGCATGAAAAACAAGGGGATGCCCTCAGGACATCCCCCTCGAAACACGGCCGGAGCACCCATCACACTGTTACGCAACCACCGCTTCGGCCGCGCTTGCCCGGTCAACAGAGCGCTAGGTGCGCCTGCCCATATCCCAGCCGGTCGGCCCGGTGCTTGGTCTCGCGGTCCACGTACAGGTCCAATGCGCGACAGTAAGGTATCCCAGCTAGGCGCGCCGCGTCGTCGAAGTAGTCGGAATACGGGCGGACGCCAGCGGCTTCGGCCTGCTCGGCCAAGGCGTCGAGCAGGTCGCCACCGGTCCGCAGGGCGACGGCCACGCCGGTGAGCGCGATCGCCACGGGGTGGTCGGCCGCATAGTGGGCTTGCTTATTCATCGCCGCCCCCGATCAGGTCGTGGTCGATGTCGCGCTCGCGCATGGCGAGCTGGATCGAGCCGAGGGGGTTGGACTTGCCGGCGTTCCAAGCGCGGATGGCGACCAAGATGCCTTGTAGGCGCGCATCGCCCAGCTTGATGTACTCCTGCACCTTCAGGAAGTCGTCCTGCTTCATCGCCGACGCCAGCTCGACCGGGCCGACCGGGCGATCCTTGGAGGGCATGCGGTCGATCAGGGACAGCACGGCGGACGCCAGGGCGACGTTGCGCGTGCCGACGGCGACCTGGGCCATGTGGCCGAGCTCGGCGGGGCCGGCGTGCTGGAGCTGCTGGAGGTACTCGGTGCGCCTGGGGTCGCCCAGGGCCGCGCGGGCCAGGACCTTCGGCGGGGAGTCGTAGAACTGGCGCTGGCCGATCAGCTGGGCGTGCGGGGCACCAGCGTCCTTGAGGATCTTGTCCAGCTCGGCCTTGGAGTTGTCCTTGATCTCGCGGATGGTGGCGACGGTCTCGTGCTCGGCGAAGCGGGCAACTTCGCCCGCCCCGATGCCGGGAGCGGTCTTCCAGCGCGCAGCGATCTGCTGCTTGCGAGTCCCGATGTCCTTGTTCAGCCGCTCGATCGCGACGAGAGTGCGCTTGTGCAGCAGGTCCAGGGTCGAGGCGAGCTCGCCGATCTGCTGGGTGCTGAGGAGGGGGGTATCGCTGAGGGTGATCTTCATGGCTCGTTGGCTCCTGTGAGGTCGGTCCTCCGGTCGCCTGTCACGAGCGCGTCCCCAGCCGTGGGGTGGTCTGCGCGCCAATGCGCTGACCGGATGCCTGCAATGTGTCGCGGAGCGCTGGGCGCGAACGCCATTGTTTCCCGGACGTGTTTCCCTCGAAGCTGCCGTCGTCACTGCGGTTTGTAATTCATGGGCTTGGCATCGCTTCACCCTCTAACCCCGTGTTAGGCTTCCTGAACGACAATCACAGGGGCAATGGAATGAAGGTCAAAATCAAGGATATGAGCGTCAACATGGAGCTGGGCAACAATGGCGTCACGTTCGACGTGTACGAGAATGACGAAACACGTTTGGGTGATTTGCGCCTAGGCCGGGGTAAGGTCGAGTGGTGTAAGGGCAAGACCAAGTCCGGCAACGGCGTCCAAGTGAATTGGAAGGAGCTTCTCGCGTTCTTCGACGAAGTCGCAGCGAAGAAGGTCGAGAAGAAGGCAGCGAAGAAGGCCGTCAAGAAGGCTGCCAAGGTCGCCGTACCAAGGGCGAGGAAAGCGGGCGCCTGAGGCTTTGTTAAAATCAATCGCGGGAGTTAGTGCCCGCGGTTGACGCTGCAATGCTCGCGCCGCCCCTCGTATTCTTGCGACATGCGCTCCCAGCTCTCGGCGTCTAGTCGCGGCACTGGACCAATGCAGGTCATCTCGCTTCGTCGGGCTAAGGCGTCACGCCCACCCATCGCTTGGATCGCATCGGGCGAGGTGTCATTGATCGCGTCCAGCATTGCGTCAATCTGGACGGCACGCTGCACTACCTCGTCCACGCTCAGATTCTCACTCATCGCATCCCTCTTGCGGCCGTGCCGCGTTGTACTTGAAAAGCAACGCCACCAGCTGCGCGCGCTCGTCGGCGGGCATCTGGAGCAGCGCGTCGGCCGACAGGCCGGTGTCCTCAACCTTGACGCGCAGCCTGTCCGCCATCTGCTCTCCGTAGCGGAACTTAAGCAGCACCTCCAAGAGCCTGTCGCTGTGCTTCCTAACGGTGAGCGGCCTTTCTTCGCCGGTCGCCGGGTCAGCGGTGGTGGCGAGGCGCCCCTGGTGAATCACGGGTTCCTCGTAGCCGAGCGCGGCGCGCCTGTACGCCTCGTCCAAGAGGGAGTCCAGGGCGACCTCGACTGCCTTCTCCCACCGGGTGCGGAACTCGATGTCGTTGGCCTTGTGGTAGAAGGCCGTCTGCCTACTGATGCCCGCCGCTGCAGCGGCCTGCTTGGGCGAGCACGTGTCTTCCAGCACCTGGAAGAACAGCTCCCGACGCTCGGGCGTGAAGGTGTTCGGGATGGAAAGCACGGCGGTGGTCTCTGGCGTGAAAGAGGCTTACGTTGTGATCGTGTCGTGCTTACGCGCGCAGGCATGCCATCATTCAAGCAATTGAATCAAGGGCTTAGAGGGCGTTGATCCTCTCATGTCTGATTAGGTGACGCACATCGGCGGGACGGCTCGGTCTGTTCGCCTCGCGCGCGAGGGACACGGCACACAAGGTTTGACGCATCCGTCCACGCGCTCACTGTTTGTGTGGTTATTCAAGAATCAGAGTCCGGGCAGACTTCGCTTTCACTTTCTTAAGAAAGTGAAAGCTGCGAAGCCTCGTCTGCCGTGGCCGAAATCTCGTCCGAAGTCTTCGAATCGACTGGCCGCATAAGCTGCTGACTCGGAACAGACTTCAGACTTCAGGACGCCGCGAAGTCTCCGAAGTCTCGAGACTTCAGAATCAGACTTCAGGAGACTTCGCGGGCGTTCATGACGCGACCTCGACGTGCACCACCTTCGGCGCCGTGGCGTGCTTGCCGACGCGCTCGCACCACAGCCAGAAGTGGCGGCCATCCCAGCTTGCGCGCACGGCGTCGATGCGCCCCTCGGGAATCTTGTCCGTCACCGCTCGCTGCGCCGAGCTCTTGCTTATTCCCAGGCGCTTGGAAGCGGCGTCGAGCAGCTCGGACGCCTTCACCGTCCCGCCCGATGCGCCCAGCTCGCACGCCAGGGCAGTGAGTCCGTCGTCTGGCGTCGCCTCGCCCCCGAAGTCGGAGGTCGCATCGACCATCACGGTCGGACGGAGCACGAGAGACGAGGGCGGCCTGCCGTTCCAATCTGGATCCCCCGGCAGGTCCACGCGCTCCAAGTTGAATCGCATCGGTGGCTCGCGCTCCGCGTCCTTCTGCTTGTGCACGGTCACGGTGATGGCGCGCATTTGCCTGTCGCGGATCACCTCGACCGTGGTGTCCATGGCCCCGAGCAGAGACGAGCTGCCGCGCATGCCCTTGCCGGGGTCCTTGCCGGAGTGGTGCACGACCACGATGGTCGCGCCCGTCTCATCGCGGATGCGCTTCATGCTGGCGATGTAGCGCCCCATGTCCTTCGCCGAGTTCTCGTCGGCGCCTGCTGCCGTCTGGTTCAGGGTGTCGATGACGACCAGGCGCAGCGTCCCGAGTTCCTCGACCACGTCGCTGACGAAGGCGCGCACGCCGCCGTCGCGCTCGGCGGCCAGGTTGATCTCACCGTGGTCCAGCCAGAGCGGGAACTTGCCCACGTCGATGCCGCGATCGATTTCCCACGCGCGGACGCGCTTGCCGAGGCCGGACGCGCCCTCAGCCGCGACGTACAGGACGCCGCCGTCGGTGACCCTGCGGCCGTGCCAGTCCACACCGCCCGCGACGGCCATCGCGATGTCTAGCGCAAGGAACGACTTGCCCGATTCGGGCGCGCCGTAGATGGCCGCGACGCTGTCCTCCACCAGCAGGCCGGGCACGAGCCAACGCGGCGGCGGCAGCGCCTTCAGGTCGTTCACGTTGAGGAAGCGCCTGCGGGTACGTGGCTCGATCAGCTCGACCTCGTCCCACACGTCGAAGTCGTCGGTAGCGTCGGGTGGTGCGATGTCGGCCCCGGCCTCGCTGAGGCGCCTGCGCAGCGTGGCGATGGTCACCGCGTCGTCGCGGTCGGCGTGTAGCGAGTCCCAACGACGACCGACGATCCACTCGTGGTCCGCGAACTTCGGGTCGGAGGTGGACCAGTCGATGAACTCCTGACGGCCCGTGCCGTCGGTGGCGTGGTGGCAGGCCATCATCAGCTCGCGCCACGCGTCGTGCTCCCGGAAGTCCGTCGGGTCCAGATGCTCCAGCGACGTAGCGAGCTGCTCGGCGGTGATCTCGCCTGCGCCAGTGCCCCGCTTCCTCTCCGGCCTGCGCGCCGCCTCGACCAACCGCGCGGGCAGGTCCGGCATCTTGTGCAGCGGCGGCGAGTCGGGCGCCCAGCGGTACAGGCCGCCTGTCGGGTGCACCGAGCCGGCCGCGACGACCTGGCGGCCCAGCGACTTGAACTCCACGCCCTCGAAGCCGTCCAGGCTGTCCAGCATCACGGCGCCCGCGGGCTTGCGGAAGTAGAAGTGGTGGCCGGGGTGCTTCAGGTTGCCGGTGAATACGTGCGGTGCCGACGAGAGCGGCAGACCGAACGCCGCAGCCAGCTCGGCCAGGCTGTCGCGCCCAGCGGGGAAGTTGCGTGGGTCCACGTCCACCACGACCAAGTCGGCGGGCAGGCGCACGCCCAAGTTCAGACCGTCGCGCCTCGCGCGCTCCAGTACCTCCGCTTGGTCGTAGCCGCGTTGCTGCCAGCGCTTGTCGGCGGGCATCTTTTCGCGGCGGCGCAGGGGAATCAGGTCGAGTCGGACGCTGCGGTATCCGGCCGCAGCCTCAAATGATGGCGTCGCCTCGGCGTGCCCCGCGGCATCATTGATCCCGTGAGTCCTGGACAGCTCACTCTCCCGGTCGGTTGCACCCCTGCGCCCACGGTCTCGCACGCCGTGGGCGTTTTCATTCACGGCCATCGGTCAGCCCTCCGCATTTGCGGTGCGGGCGGCGAGCATCGCCGTCGCGGCGCGCCGGACGCCCTCGCTCATCGGCTGGCCATTGGCGTATTCGCGCAGGTCGCCCATGCGGTACCGGATCAACTTCGGTCCGACGCGGACGCACTTCGGGCCGCCGCCGTGGCTGCGGTACCACGCCAACGTGGCGCGCTTGAGCCGCAGCAACGCTGCGGCCTCCTCGGGCTTGACCATCGCCTCGTCAGGGAGGGCGTGTAGTTCGGTCAGCTCCTCGGGGGTGAGCATCTTGGGTTCGGGGGTAGTCACAGGCGTGCTCCATCTCCAGGGCTCCCACGGAGGCGGTGCCACCGGGGGACTGGGTCTGCTGTGCGTCGCAGAGATGGGCTGCTCAGTTCGTCATGCTGGGCTGGCCTCGGCTGTTCTTGCCACCGAAAGCACTTCTGATCGCCATAGCCTTTGCCGACGATCCTCGGGCTGATCTGGTCAGCAGCCCGATTAACCACACTGTACCCGGACAACTCTTGCGCTGATACCAACAATTTCGTCTGCGCCGCCCGATTTGCCAGAGACACCCGAGGTGAGGCGAAGTTCGCCAGTAAGCGTGCAAGCTTCAAGACGTTCGTCCCTAAATCCGCGATCGTCGCCCGAATGGAGCAAGCCGCCGGCATCGTCAACGAGCAGATCGACGGCAAGGCGTCTAGGGACGGCCCGTCTGCGGTCATCAAGTGAAGTTGGGGAAATAGGAGTCGGGACGCAGTCGCGTCAAAAGCCTCGCAGAGACGGCCTACGAGCATCCAACCCAGATGATTCGGGATCTCAGCCCGTTCCGCCACCGCACGGGACAGTCGTGCCAACGCAACAGTGATCTACTCCGCCAACCGGACCATGCGGAGTGGAGTCAGTAGGCAACTCGTCAAAAAGTTGGACTCCGTTCACAGGTGTGATAAATAGGTTAAATGGCGACCAAAATTCCGGCCAAGAAGGCCACTCCAAAAGTTAAGAAGTCCGTAAACCGCGCTGCGTCTTCTCAGCGTTTCGAAGCGGCAAAGCTCGACCCTTTATTCGTGGTACTCGATGCAATCGCTTGGATGGACTCTCCCACTGCAGCGGAGATTGCGCAATTCGCCAGCATCGACCCGCGAACTGCAGGGAAGCTGCTGAAGAACGCTGCCCAGCTTGGCCTAGTCGATTCCGTTGGCAAGGGCTACGTACTTCAACTGCCGTATCCATATAAAGGGTCTCAAGACCAAAAACAGGCCGTTGTAAAAGAGGCTCTGGTGCGCCTGCCACTTCTCACAAGTGTCCGGCAATTCATGCTGCTTGGCGACAAGGTTGAGGTAGCGCTCAGAAAGGCAGCGACTCTTGCTGGAATCGTGCCATTCAATGCTTCCGATCTCAATCCATTACTAGAGTGGGCGCAGTCTATCGGAGCATTGAAGCCTAATCTTATTGCGGAAGACCTGCTCGACGACGCGGAAGCAAAGAAGGAAGAGCGCCATCAATCAGAGAAGGGTAAGCGCATCGCATTCCTTTCACATAGCTCTGCGGACAAACCATTTGTTCGGCAGCTCGCCGCTGACCTGACTGCAGCCGGCATAGACGTTTGGCTCGACGAGCAACGCATACGAATTGGTGATTCCATCCCAGAGGCTATCGCACAGGGCCTAGCCGAGTCGGACTATTTCCTAATCGCGATCAGCCACAACTCCATCAACTCGCCCTGGGTTAAGAAGGAACTAAACAACGCACTTGTCACAGAAGTTCAGCGCCGCAATGTTCACATCCTGCCACTGAAGCTCGATGACACGGACATGCCGCCGATCATTTCGGACAAGCTCTACGCCGATTTCTCGCACTCCTATAAAGCAGGAATTGACAAGCTGCTCGCGGACCTCAGGAAAGACGTATGAACGAACCAAAAAAGAAGGTTATGCCCAAAGGCGGGCGCAAAGGAGGATCAGTTTTCCCCCGGGTCAGCCTTGAAGATGCGTTGAAGTACGCCAAGAAGCTAGTTACCAAAACCCATGTCGCGAGAATTTCTCAGGACGTCGTTTATTCGGGAGTCGTCGGAGCAAAAGGCGGGACAGGAGCAGTGCGCGCCTCTGCACTGAAACAGTACGGACTTTTAGATGGCGACAATAAGAAGGATTTTTCCGCAAGTTCATTGGCAAAGAAGATCGCCGCCGCTCCAACCGAAGAAGCCATCGCCCTTTATCGTGACAGTGCGTTAAGACCAAATATCTTCAAGAGGCTTTCGGAAACGTTTCACGGGGATGCCGTGAGCCGTGCCAAACTGAGGCAACGTGCAGCCGAGCTGAAGGTTCATCCGGATGAAACTGAGGCATGCGTTGGAATATATTTATCCACAATGATTACCGCGGAACTGGTTCGTACAGAGGGCGAATTGTTCCGACACCTTACTGCCGAGGAATTGAGCTCCGCTGCTGCGGCAGGACTCGTGGAAAGCGAGGAATCGGGCGAATCCAACTTGGAAGGCGCGGGAGCGCCCATTGAGCAAGGATTGATCGATGACGAATACACTCTCGTAGAGCAGGAGGACGGCGCGCCAGCTAAAAGGGCACCTGAAGGCTCCGCACCGCGTGCGGTGTTTACCGTAAACGTCCAGCTAGATGCGAGTCTCGACACCGAAAAGCTTGAAAAGCAGCTAGCGCTTCTGAAGAAGTATGGAGCTCTTTAAAACCGCCAAACTCTCTTTGAGTTAGAATTTCGAAAATTCCAACAGGGGGCTGCCCTGCCTTGGACTAGAAAAGGCCGCCTTCATGGTGGCCTTCTCGTTTAAGGGCAATCGCATTAAAGGCAGGCGCCAGCCCAAGCGTCACCGATGTTGTCTCGCCCCTCCAGGATGACACTTCTTCCACCGCTGATGAATCGCCTGTAGCCGCTATAGCCACCGAACTTGTTCTTGGCGTTGATCCGGCCGCAGGCGACCACGCCGAACGCTTCAGTGTAGTTTGCCCGCACGTCCACAAAATGCGCGGAGGCCGGATCCTCCAGCTCGCGCCTGACGGCGCGTTTGGCTGAGATGATCGTCTCTGCGCCGAACCATTTCTCCTGCTGTGCCTTCTTCTCCGCCACCGTCAAAGGGGCTGTGGATCCGGCTGGGCGCGCTTCGGATTCGCGCGTCTGTATGGCTGGTGCATTGGCCACTGCTGAGGGCGCAGCCGCGACAGAGGGATCTCTGCCCGGCACAGCTTTCGACCCGATCCAAGCCACGCCAACCAAGACGATCAGAAGAACCCCTATCCGCTTCATATGCTTCCTTCGGCTTTTGATGAAATAGTCCATTTTGGACTATTCGAATCCGAACTTTAACGTGTGTTGACCATCAAGTCATCGCACGATGCCTCAATCGACCCACAACGCTGACTACCAACTTCTGCTAGCCGTTCTCAAAGCGGCTCGTAAGCGTGCGGGAGTGTCGCAGGTCGATTTGGCGAGCCGCTTGGGCAACACACAGACTTTCGTCTCGAAGTGCGAGCGCGGTGAGAGGCGCATTGACGCCGTAGAGCTGGTCGAATTTGCCGAGGCGCTTGGAATTGCACCGCAGAACCTACTTGCCGAGTACCTGGATCTGCGCGGCGGAAATTCTTCAGCGAAGGCGCGCAAAGGCAAGAAGTCACACGGGAAGTGAGCATTCGTGCTCAAACCGTGTCCGTGCGCATCCCTGAAAAGCACTCAGGCCGCCCGAAGGCGGCCTAAGTGCTTGATGTACATGGTGCCGGAAATAGGAATCGAACCTACGACCTACGCATTACGAATGCGCCGCTCTACCAACTGAGCTATTCCGGCGAAGCAGGCAATTTTACGGTCGCCCTGCCCCTGCGGTCAATGCGGTCGTGACGATTGCCGTCAAACGCCCGCCCGCCCGGGCTCTCAACCCGCCGCCACCCGGTTGCCGCACTCCCGCCCCGCCGCGAAATCGGCCAGGTTGCCCAGCGTGATCGCCGAGATCTCCTGCAGCGCCTCCACGGTGAAGAAGCCCTGGTGGCCGGTCACCAGTACGTTGGGGAAGGACATCAGGCGCTGGAACGCCTCATCGTCGATGATCTCGCCCGACAGGTCCTGGAAGAACAGCGCGCTTTCCTGCTCGTAGACGTCGATGGCCAGATGGCCCAGCCGGCGCGACTTCAGCGCACGGATGACCGCATGGGTATCGACCAGGCCGCCACGCGAAGTGTTGACCAGCATCGCGCCGGGCTTCATCCGCGCCAGCGAGCCGTCGTCGATCAGGTGCTGGGTATCCGGGGTCAACGGGCAATGCAGCGAGACGATGTCCGAGCGCGAGAGCAGCTCGTCCAGTTCAACCATCGCGCCGATCCCGGCGAACGCCGGCGAGGGATACGGATCGTGTCCCAGCACGGTGCAGCCCATGCCACGGAAGATGCGCGCGGTGGCCAACCCGATCTTGCCAGTACCGACGATGCCCACGGTCTTGCCATGCAGGGTGTGGCCGAGCAGGCCATCCAGCATGAAGTTGCCCTCACGCACGCGGTTGTAGGCGCGATGGGTGTGCCGGTTGAGGGTCATCACCAGCGCCAGTGCGTGCTCGGCCACCGCTTCCGGCGAGTAGGCCGGCACGCGGGCGACGAACAGGCCGAGCGCATTCGCGCTGGCCAGGTCCACATTGTTGAAGCCGGCACAGCGCAGCAGCACCGCGCGTACGCCCAGTGCATGCAGGGCCTGCAGCACCGGTGCATCGAGCCTGTCGTTGACGAACACGCAAACGGCGGCGCAGTCCTGTGCCAGCGCGGCGGTGTGCACGTCCAGCGCCGCGTCGAAATACACGAACTGGAAATCCTGCCCTGCCCCCTCGCGCTGGTTGGCTTCCTCGAGAAAGCGGCGGTCGTAGGGACGGGCACTGAAAACGGCGATCTGCATGGCAAGGCCTGCGCGGAAATCCGCCACGACCATAGCGCACCCGCCCCCTGATGGGGATGGCACCGGCGGCGACGGCCGCCGGTGCCGGCACTGCCTTAGAACGTATAGCCCAAGCCCAGCATCACGCCATTCTGCAGCTGGCCGTCGCGGCGCTCGCCCACGTAGTCGACCATCACCGACAGGCGATCGGTGGCGCGGCTGGTCACACCCAGGTTCCAGGCCAGCACCTGCTCGCCCACGGCCTGGCTGCTGGCACCGAACACCAGGTCCGGCGCAGCGGCGAAGCCGGTGCTGTAACGGGCCTGGGTGTCGCCCAGTTCCTTCTGCCAGACCACGCGCGCGCGCGGGGTGATGCGCTCGCCGTTGTTGCCTTCGAAGGTCTTGAACACCTGCAGGCCCGCGCCGACGCGGATGCTTTCCAGGCTGTCACCACGCCCCACCAGTGCGCCGGCACCCTGCCCTTCATTGAAACGGGTGGCCGAGGTGCGCGCGTAATCGACCACCGGCAGCAGCGGCTGGATCACCACGCCCTTGGCGGTGGTGAACGAGAAGCCGTGCTCCAGCCGGGCCGAGATCGCATCGTTGTTGTACTTGGCACGCAGCGGGCCCTGCAGGCCGTCGATGCCGTCGATGCTGCGGCGGGTGTCGTGGCGCAGGTCGGTATAGCGCACCGAGGCCGAGAGGTAGCCACGCGAGTAGGTGGCATCCAGGTAGCCGCCCACATCCAGCGCGCGCACATCACCGGTGAACCCGGAACCATCGCGGCCCTTGGTCGACATGTCCGCGGCGGCAACGCTGACGCCCAGCGTCACCCGGTCATCGGCCAGCTGCGTATCGGCACCGAGCACGATGCCGCCGACGGTATGGCTCAGGCCGGCCACGCCGCCCTCGCCATTGATGCGGCCATGGCTGCCAAAGCCCCGGCCCCAGAGGCCATGGCTGCGCGGCGCTTCGCCGCCGTAACTCGTGCCGCCAGCGCTCCCCGCCGGCTCCACCAGATGCATCGCCAACTGGTTGAACAGACTGCCATTGGCCATGCCCGGCTGAGCTGACGCCGCCTGCGCGGCCTGTGCGGCCAAACCACCGGCATCACCGCTGCCGCTGCGCCGTGCGGCCTGGTGCTGCTGCACCACGCTGCCGATGCTGCCAACCAGCGCGTTGTCGGCCAGGCGCAGGCTGGCATGGCCATCACCGCGCAGTGCACCGGCCTGCTGGGCGATCACATCGCGGTCAGCGAACTGCAGCGCCCCCAGCAGCGGCTTCAGCCCGGCATCCTGGCGCTGGCCGGCAGTAGCCAGCGCGCGACCGAGTCCATCGTTGCCATTGTTGCCGGTAAGCTGCGCGAGCTGGTCGAAGCCGGGGTTGGCGGTCAGCGACAGGCCCTCGGCGGTCTGGTTGATGTTGAAGCTCAGCAGCGAATTGTGGCGCGGCCGGAACACCTCGCCGTCGGTGATGCTGGCCGTATAGCCGGTGTCACCCAGGCGCACCGCATCGGTGAAACCGCCCTGGTAGATCGGGCCGCTCACCAGCTCACGCTGGTAGTTGCCGGCGTAGAAGCCCTGCGCCACGTTCAGTTCAAGGTGGGCGCCCGGCGAGATGACCAGCGCCCCCTCGTTGGCGCCGCTGTCGTAGAAGTCGCCCACACGCAGGCGCCCGGCCTGGGAGCCGCCGGCTTCAGTCACGTCGAACAGCACTTTGCCGCCCGGCATGATGTTGACGTAGCCATGGGTAACCAGGTCACCACCACGCGGCATCAGGGTGCCGTACACGCGCAGGCGGTTGAAGCCATCCTCGCGGTACGACGGGCCGGTGCCATTGAGCAGTGCGCTCGAGTCGGTGGCAACCGAGGCGATGTCGCCGTGGCCGACCACCATGCCGGCCGCCAGCACGCGCAGCTCCGGAGTGCGCAACCCGCCGCCTTCCAGGGCGATGGTGCCGTTCTCCACAAGCATGAAATCGGCGCCGGTGGTTTCGGCGGTGCGCCAGGTGCCGCCCTTGGCGACGCGGATCACGCCAGCCGAATTGCCCAGCGTGGAAGCGTCCAGTTCATCCAGGCGCAGCTGGCCCAGAAGGAGCTGCTTTGTACCCGGATCGTTGAGGTAATCCTGCACCGAAGCCGGGCCGATGCCGCTCGGGCCGGCGCTGGAGCGGTTGTAGATGTTCACCGCATAGTTGATGTACGTGGTGGCGAAGTCGGTATCGTTCCAGCGCGCGAAGTCGTCATCGACGAACGCCTGCAGCTGGCGCGCAGTGCGCAGGTAGCCTGGATTGATGTCGCCGCTGACATTGCCGGTGACCGTCAGGGTATCGCCCGGATCGCGGTAACCGGCGGCGGTGATGATGTTGTTGCTGTAGATGTCCTGGCCGGGGAAGGTCTCCAGCCTGCGGCCGCTGCCATCGGGATCGAAGCTGACCGAAGCGCCGGTGGTCCGGGCCGGGTCGCGGAACACCAGCAGGCCGTTGGGCTGCACCACCTCGTACATGGCCTTGTGCAGCAGGCCGGCGTCCATGCCGCCGCCGTAGTTGCCGGTGTAGATCTCGGTCATCCGCGGCGACGGCGTGTAGATCACCTTGCCACTGTTGCTGGCAGCGTGGATCTGCACCGAGTCGACCAGCGGCAGGTCGCCGGCCAGGTAACGTTCGACGCCACCGGACTGCATGATCGAGCAGGACGAGATGCAGTGGCCGGACACGATGGTGTTCAGGCCGTTGGTGCGGATCACGCCCTGCAGCCACTCACCCGCGATCAGCGCGCCACCATTGGAGGTGCGCAGCACGACTTCGCGGATCGGGCGGCCTTCGGCCTGCGCTTTGGCCAGCAGCGCCGGCAGCGCGACGACGTCGGCGACGGTGACACCGCCACTCAGCACGACGCGATCGCCCTGCACGTGATAATTCATTGCCATGACGTCATCCATCTGGCCCAGGGTCGCGATACCCACCAGGCCTGCCAGGGCGATGCTCAACTTCGAATGCTTCATTGCGTTCTCTCTCTCCGCCCGCACCACGCGGGTCGAAAGCAGAACGCAGCAGCGGGCTCGACGCCCCCAGTCGACGGCGAGAAAAAACATGAATGCATTCACAATGGAAATGCGGGAGAAACGTGGGCTTCCCCATCCGGTCACCGTCGCGTAAAACTCGGTGACGCGTCCGTCATCGTCGTCCGAGGCCCTCCCCTGTCCGCGCCCTCCCCTTTGCTCCGTCCTGCGCCGGATCTGCCCGGGGTTCCGGATGCCTTCATCGCATTCGTGCGCGAGGAACGCGCGCCGCTGTGCGCTTTCCTGCGCGCCCGCGGTGTCGGCCCCGAGGATGCCGAGGACATCGCCCAGGACTGCATGGAGCGCCTGATCCGCTACCGCGCGCACGGCACCGAGGAGCTGCGGCTGCTGCTGTACCGCATCGCCCGCAACCGCCTGGCAGACCGCGGGCGCTCGCCACAATCGCGCAACCACCTGTCGCTCACCGAACGCGACGGAAACGAAGAAGCCGCCAGTGCTTCTCCTGATCCGCTGCGTCAGGCAGAATCCGGGCAGATGCTCGCCCTGCTGCGCCAGGCACTGTTCAAGCTGCCCGAACGTGCCCGCGAGGTGTATCTGCTCAACCGCATCACCGGGATGAGCTATACACAGATCGCCCGGCATTGCGGCATCACCGCCAAGACCGTGGAAAAACACATTGCCCGTGCATTGCAGGGCCTGCGCAAGGAGCTGGGCCCCGATCCTCTCCACAATGATGGAGATGCCGAATGATCCGCAACGACAACAGGGATGACACGTTGCTTTTTGAACACGCAAGCGCCTGGGTGGCCCGGCTGGACGCCCCCGACTGCAGCGCCGAAGAACGACAGTCCTTCGAGGACTGGTTGGCCGAGGATCCGGCACATGTCAGCGCGTGGGTGCAGGCCGAGAAGCTGCACCAGCGCAGCGCCGGCCTGGCCAGCGACCCGTGGCTGCGCACCGCCGCCGCGCGTGCGGCACGCCGGCCGCAGCGCCGCTGGCTGCCCGGTGTCGCCGCCGCTGCAGGCGTGTGCCTGGCCGTTGGCCTGGGCTGGATGCTGTACACCGATGGCAATCCCACACCGCTGACCTACGCCAACGCCAGCCTGCTGCCGCAGCAGCGCACCCTGGCCGATGGCAGCATCGCCACGCTCGACGCCGGCACCACGCTGACCGCACGCTTCGGCTGGCGCAAGCGCGAACTGGCGCTGGAACACGGTCGCATCCAGCTGCAGGTCGAACCGTCATCGCGCTCGCTGCGGGTGCAGGCCGGCGGCAGCTCGATCCGCGATATCGGCACCACCTTCCAGGTTGAACGCCTGGCTGACGGCCGGGTCGAGGTCGCGCTGCTGGAAGGCGTGGTGGAAGTCACCAGTGGCAGCGCGCAGCACACGCTCTCGCCGGGCCAGCAGCTGCAGGTCCTGGCCTCCGGCAAGATCCAACCCGGCCCGCAGCTGTCCTCGACTGCCGCCGCCGAGGCCTGGCCGCAGGGCAAGCTGGTGTTCGACGGCACGCCCCTGGCCACTGTGGTCGAGCGCATGAACCGCTATGGCAGCACGCCACTGGTGGTCGCCGACCCGGATATCGCCGACCTCGCGGTCAGCGGCACCTTCCGTGCAGGCGACGCGCATGAACTGCTTTCCGCCCTGGAACTGGGGTGGTCCATTGCTGGCCAGCCGCGCTCGGATGGCGCGCTGGAACTGCGCCGCACCTACTGAGGCGGCGGCCGATGCCGGCGCCTGGTGTGCTTCGTTGGGACGTGCTTCGGTGGGACGTGCTGCGCTGGGGTCTGCTGCAGGCCCTGTTGTGCGTTGTGCTGGTGCCCGGTGCGGCGGCAACGGCGGCGTCAGCAGAAGCCGTCAGACAGGTCGACTACCGTATCGCTCCCGGCGCCCTGCCGCCGGCCTTGCAGCAATGGGCACGCCAGAGTGGCATTGCCCTGGTGTTCGACGCACGTGAATTGACCGGCCTGCGCACCGGCGGCGTCGCCGGCCCGCTGGCGCCGGCCGCCGCACTAAAGCAGCTCGTCGCCGGCATGCCGGTGAACATCCTGCAGACCCCCAGCGGCGGATTCGTGGTCCGCCGGCACGCTGCCCCACCCGCAGTGATCGCGCAGCCGGTACGGCGGCCACCGCCGCCCGCGCCAGCCAAGCCGGTGCAGGTGGAACTGGCGCCGATCCATGTCACCGGCAGCCGCTTGCCGCGCACCTCCGTGCAGACCACGCTGCCGGTAACGGTGATCGATCGCGAGGACATCCTGCGCAGCGGCTACGGCACGTTGTTCGACCTGTTGCGCCACCTGCCCGGCATGAACGGCCATCCGCCATTGAGCACCTCGCGCAGCGGCGACTCGCTGTACCTGCCGGTCGGCGCGGCCGCCACCACCAGCCTGGACGGCATGGGCCCGCGCGCAACCCTGTTCCTGGTCAACGGCCGGCGCCTGCCGCGTTATCCGATGGTGTCGCTGGAAGAAGGCGGGCTGACCGATCTGGGAGGCATTCCGCTCAGCTTCGTCGAGCGCATCGAGCTGGTGCGTGGCGGTGCTTCGGCCATCTACGGCGCCGATGCGATGTCCGGCGTGGTCAACATCATTCTGCGCGACCAGGCCGAGGGACCGGAAGCCACGCTGCAATCGGGTGCCAGCAGCCGCGGTGATGGCGATCAGTACCGGCTGCAGGCGGCCACGGGCGGCGTGCGCGAAGGCGGCGACCGCTGGTTCGCCGGCATCGATCTGCATCGCCTGCAGCATGTGGCCGGTGACCAGCGCGACTGGCATGCGGAAACCTCGCTGTACCCGATCGGGCTGATCATGCCCAACGGTGATTACTACCCGGCCACGCAGTGCCATCCGCCATTGCAGAGCGAAGACGACGGCTGCTGGTTCGACAACGCACGCCCGCGCTCACTGCAACCGGCGTCGGAAACACTGTCCGGCTACCTGCGTTATCGCCACGAGCGCGGTGACGGACGCTACGCCTACGTGGAAGCACGCGCCAGCCACAACCGCCAGCGTTTTGAACTGGGCCCGACCGCCGTCGCCCTCAATTTCAGCCGTGGCGCGATCCTCAACGTGGTCCTGCAGGAAGGCGGCGAAGTGCGCCCGCGCGTGCATGCCACCGAAGGCGACATCAGTTTCGGCATGGGCCGTGAGCGCGCCGGCCGCAGTTGGGATGCTGGCCTCAGCGCGCAGCGCAGCCAGGTGGACCTGCGCACCGAAGGCACCGTGCGCAGCGAACGCCTGCTGGAAGCAGCACGCACGCTGGACTTCCTGCCCGGATTTTCCACCCTGCCGGCGGGGCTGGCAGAGGAGCTGTTCCCGGCCATCCACAACCGCGGACGTACCGAGCAGTGGCAGGGCTGGTGGGGCATGCAACGCACCCTGATGACACTGCCCGGCGGTGCAGCACAACTGGCCACCGGTATCGATCTGCGCCGCGAGCGCTGGACCTCGCTGCCCGATCCGCTGCTGGGCAAGGGCGAGCTGGCGCTGGGGCTGCCGATGGAGCAACGCCGGCTGTCGCGGCAGAGCAACGCCGCTTACGCCGAAGTGGGCCTGCCGTTGGCGCCGACACTGCGCCTGGACGTGGCCGCGCGACTGGACCGCGATGGCGGTGACACTGCGTTTTCGCCGCGTGCCGGCCTGCGCTGGAGCCCCAGCCCGCACTGGTCGTTCCTGCTGGCCAGTGGCCGCGGCTACCGCGCTCCCAGCATCTTCGAGCGCCGGCGGCCACCGGGCTACTTCGGCCTGTATGGCCTGCCCGCCTCGGAGTCCCTGCCGACGTGCGCGCGCCCGCTGCGCGATGGCGGCTGCGCGGTGGAAGTGGAGGTGGCGGAGAAAGACGGGCTGAAAGCCGAGACCTCGCGCAGCCACTCGCTGGCCGCCAGCTGGACACCTAATGATGCGTTCTCGCTGTCACTGACCCACAACATCGTCGAACTGCGCAACGAGATCCTCGCCCTGCAACCCAGTGATGCCCTGTGGAATCCCGGCACCTGGGAGCTGGATGAGCAGGGTCGCCTGCGTGATCTTCGCCTGTCATTCGACAACATCGGCCGCACCACCTCGCGCAACTGGGTATTGCGCGGCGAGTACAGGGTGGATACCGGCCGCAACGGGCAGTGGCTGTTCTCGCTGGATGCGTTGAAACAGCAGGAGCTGCGTCGTGATCGCGGCCATGGCGAATCGGTGGACCTGCGCGGGCATGCCACGCCGGCGAACGCGGGCATCCTCAACGTACAGTGGCAGAACCCGTCCTGGGACATCGCCCTGCGAGGCAACCGCGTCGGCCGCACCCGCGCATGGCTGGCCGGTGAAGCGTGCGCGCAGGAGCAGCATGACCAGGGCCGTTGCATGAACCCGGCACAGCTGCGCTGGAACCTGCATCTGGCGCGGCGGCTGAGCCCGCGCGTGATTGCCGCACTGGACGTGCACAACCTGCTTGATACGCGGCCGGTGAACCACCTGGTCGGCAGCGGCGGGCAGATGCCCGGGCTGGACGATCCACTCGGGCGCTACTTCCTGCTGACCCTGCAATTCCGTTGAGCGTAGTACCCTACGCCGCCTGTTCCACGGCGTCGAAGGCGAGTCATGAAAGCCTACCTCTGGTTCCTGGGCGCGCTCATGCTGTTCTTCGCGCTGCCCTTCCCCTGCCTGCTCTACTTCGGCACCAGCTGGCCGCTGGAAGCGGGCGACCGCAGCGCGCCCTGGCTGGCACTGGCCCTGCTGGCGACGTCGCTGACGCTATGGCTGGTGCTGCTGTACGCCTTCCTGCATTACCTGCTGCTGGCGCCACCCCGTGCGTTGCAACGTGTGCGCGGCATCCTGGCCGACGGCACGCCACGCAGCGCACGCATCGAGCAGGCCGAACAGACCGGCGTGCAGGTGCGCGGCTTCGCGCAGTGGCGGCTGCAGCTGGCCTTCGACAATCTGTCCGGCACCCCGATCACCGAAACGCTGGTCGTGGTCGACAGCAAGCCACAGCTGCAGCGCTTCACCGTGGGCAACCCGCTGGAGGTGCTGCTCAGCCCCACACCCGGCCCCGCGCCCAACCTGATGCTGGCAGGATCGCAACCGGAACTGGACCGCGCCAGCCTGTGGCGCCGCGGCATCGGCGGCCTGATCGGCATTGTCGTGGTCGCTGCCGCGTACGTCATGGCCTATCGCCTGCAGAGCGATGGACTGGGCTGGACGTTCCTGGGCTTCGGCCATCCGCTGCTGGTCTGCCCGCTGGTGCTGTGCGGCTACCTGATCGGCCTGCGTCTGCTGGCGCGCCTGCTGGCTGGCACACTGCAGATCGACGCGCGCGGCGAAGCGCTCAAGTACCGTGGTATCGGTGCCGAAGCGCAGGTGCTCGACGTGCGCCAGACCGGCACCTACGTCAACGAACAACCGCAGGTCGAGTTCAAGCTGGAATATCTCGACCGCGAGGGCAACGTGCAGCAGGCCAGCGTGCGCCGCTTCGTTGCGCTGCTCGAACTGGCCAACATCCCGCGCGGGCAGGTCGACATCCTCTACGACCCGGATGATCGCCGAAGCGTGCGCATGGAGCAGCCGTGAAGCGGCCCGTGTCCACGCCGCTTGTGTTCGCCGGGGTGGTGCTGGCCCTGGCCGGTGCCGCCACGGCAGGCGGCGCATTGCAGACCGTCAACGCGACCCTGCGTGGCGCCGCATCGACCGTGCCTGCGGATGCGTTGCAACAAGACCCATGGGAACAACCGTTGCGAACGGCGGCCATCGCAACGCCACGGGCGGCGCCCGAACCGATGCCGCTGCCAAGGCGCACGCGGCCGAACCTGCTGCTCGACAGCGAGCGCCTGCAGGTGGCACGGCAGGCGCTGGAGGCGATGCCCGGACTGGTCGGCGAACGCCTGGTCGTTTTCCACAGCATCCACTT
This sequence comes from Stenotrophomonas sp. MYb57, assembly GCF_002966815.1. Lineage (NCBI taxonomy): Bacteria > Pseudomonadati > Pseudomonadota > Gammaproteobacteria > Lysobacterales > Lysobacteraceae > Stenotrophomonas > Stenotrophomonas sp. MYb57. The sequence continues at coordinate 1,313,689 of NZ_CP023271.1, read as the reverse complement.
CCATGACGACGGCCGCATCGACATCGACCTGGTCGATCCACAGCAGCCGGGCCACGTGGATAGTTATCACTACCAACGTGGACAATGGCGCAAGGGCGATGCGGTGAATCCGCAGCAGTTCGCGCCGACCATCACCCTGCGCCGCAGCAGCACTGCATTGGCCAACATCGATTTCGATGCCGTGCCACGGGTGACGCAGGCCCTGCAGCAACAGCGCAATGCCCTGGTGCGTTCGCCGGCCGACGTCGGCCATGTGTATGTGGTCATCCGCAAGGGCGGCAAGCTGGTGTGGTTGCCGGATGAAGTAGCCGGCGACCGCCAGACCGTGCGCCTGCGCTACGACGCCAAGGGCAACCTGCAGTAGAAAAAGGGCTATCTCACCGAGCGGGCGATGGCGTACTGCGCAGCGTAGTAGGTGGACAGCACCAGCAGGCTGGCCATCGGCAGGCCACCGCCGAAGCGATCCCACGCCAGCAATGAATCACTGGCCACGAACAGCAGTGCGCCAGCGGCAGCCCAACGCGCGCTGCCCGCTTCCAGTGCGTCGACGTGTGGCCGCTTCCAGTAGCGGGCCAGTGCCAGCACTGCCATCAGCGCCAGCACCACGACATAGGCCAGCACCGGAACGCGCATCGGCAGCGGTAGATGCGGCCACAGGCCGGTGACGTTGATGGAAGCAAATGCGGCAAGCAGCAAGAAGGCAGCGAGCAATCCGCGGCCCGCGCGCAGGCCGGCACGGAACGCGGCGATGTAGCACAGGTGCGCCAGCAGAAAGGCCACCAGGCCTGGCACGAACGCGTCGATCGGCAGCATCAGCGCGATATCACCTGCACAGGACAACAGCATGCCGCCCAGCACCGCACGCCGGTAGAACGCATCCGTCAGCGGCCGCGCCTGCCAGGCGATGGCGGCGGTCAGCAGCGTGGTCGCCGGTTTGGCCAACCAGTGCAGCCAGCGCCCGTCGCCGTCCAGGTAGGCGCCGATGATGGCCAGCACGGCCACCACCAGGATCAACCCATCGCGCGTGCGCAGCTTCATCGTGCCTTCCACAGCTCTGCAAGGCGATCCGGGCGGCCGGCGATGCGCTCCAGCACCGGATACTGCAGGCCGCCGTGGTAGTCGATCTTCATCGTGTCGATGCGGTCGAACTGCTTGACCAGCAGCGTGACCGGCGCCTTGTCAGTGGCGGCCGCAGCCACCGCATCCTTCAAGCGCTGGCTGCTGTATTCGCGGCCACCAACAGCGATCACCTTCATGCCCGGTGCCAGGCCGGCATTGAACGCGGGGCTGTCCCAGACCACGTCACCGACCACGCCACTGTCGAGCACCGTCGCTCCCAGCGAGTAGGCCAACAGCGCCGCCTTCGCGCGCTTTTCCTGCGCCTTGTAGGCCTCGTTGGGCGCATCGCGGTAGACCAGCTTCCAGCCCGCCAGTTCCAGGCCACCGGTCAGCGATCCGTGCCCGTCCAGCCGCTGGCGCAGGAAGCTCGCCCAGTCGTACGGCGCGATGTCATTGAGGGTCGCCACTACGTCATCGAAGGTGTACGGATTGACGTCCCAGTCGCCGTTGCCGACGCCGAAGAAGGCACGCGCGAAGTCATCCAGGCTGCGCCGGTTGCCGGTCAGCCCACGCAGCTTGCCCTCCACCTCCAGCCACAGCATCTGCCCGCCGGAGTAGTAGTCCTCGCTCATCTGGTAGTTGCGGTACGGCAGGGTGCGACGCTGGGCGATGGTCGGGTCGTTGGTGGTGTCCTGCAGCGGTCGCCAGGCCAGGCCCGGGCGACCACGATCATAGGTGGCCGCCACATTGGCCAGCATGTCGCGCGCCTGCTCGCTGGACCACAGCCCCGAACGTGCGGCCAGTACCTGGCCCCAGAACTGGGTCTGCCCTTCGTACACCCACAACAGGCTGTCGCCCATCGGCGTATTGAAGTTGGCCGTGGCCAGGTCGGCACCACGACGGTACTTGCCGTTCCACGAGTGGGTGTACTCATGCGGCAGCAGGTCGCGCATCCACGCGTTGCTGTCCCACTCGGTGAAGTAGCCCGGGTCGGCGCTGTTCTCGCTGGAACGATGGTGCTCCAGGCCGATGCCGCCGAGGCGATCGGTCAGCGCAAGCAGGAATTCGTAGTGGTCGTAGTGGCGCGCGCCGTACAGCTTGTCCGCCTGCTGCACCAGCGCACGGTGCGCCTTCAGCTGCGCGTCGGTCGGCTTCAGCGATTTGGCATCGTCGGCGAACACGTTCAGATGTACCGGCGCCTTCGCGCCCGGGTCGAGGTCGATGCGCTGGTGATGTTCACCGGCAAACAGCGGCGAATCGACCAGGTGGTCATAGGAAATCGGCTTGAACACCACGGTGTCGCCATCGCGGCGTGCGGTTTCCAGTGCGGTCGCGTAGGCCCAGCCCTTGGGCAGGGTCACGCTGGCCTGCGCCTGCAGGTTGCGCGCGTCCACGCCGGCCGGATACAGCGAGTTGGCGTTCCACTGCAGGTTGAGCATTTCCGGGGTCATCACCACCCGGCCCTGGCTGCCGCCCTGCGAAGACAGGAAATCGAAGTGGGCGACGATCTCGCTCACGCCCGCCGGCACATCCACCTTGAACGCGTACACGTTGTACTGGTCGCGCTGCCAGGCCAGCGGCTTGCCGTTGGCAGTGACGCGCAGGCCGGCCAGCTTGTCGATCGGGCCGGTGGGCGAATGGTTGCCGGGAATCCACTGCGGGTACAGCAGGGTCATCGGGCCAGGCTTGGCCGGTACGGTGGCAGTCACCTTGAAGATGCGCCGGGCCAGGTCGCGTGCATCGACGTCGATGCGCAGCAGGCCGGGGGCGGCGGTATCACCCGGTGGCGGAGTCTGCGCCAGCGCGGGCGTAGCCGCCAGCGCGAACAGCACGGACATCACCAGGGCACGGGTTTTCATCGGCAACTTCCAGCAGCGAAGGATTCCCCGATGCTAGGCCTGTGGGGGACGTGGCCCCATGGCCAAAGGTCATGGGATTGACGGATAGCACACAATTTTAGCTAGTATCACGCCACTGATCCAAAGGACTGATCAATGCAAGACCTTATTCTTCATCTACACAAGTGCGCCTCCACTGGCGTGCTGCATGCTGCAGAACCGAACAATGGTGAAGCAGAACTAGGTTCTTTCGTGGAATGCGAAGTACTGGATTTCAAACGGCAAGCACCATCGGACGCGGGCGAGTACGCAAAAGTAGTTCGGGACTTGATAGCCCTTCATAATTCCTACGGTGGATTTATAGTATTTGGAGTTGAGGAGGTAGTAAAAGATCGAGAATTCGCGACATGCGGCGTTGAGCCTGGGTCGATCAACCCTGCAAGATTGCGGGACCTAAGTCGCACCTACACAGATTCTGACATTAGAATAACGGTATCACCACTTGTCATTCAGGGAAAACACACCGAAGTGGCATGGGTAGCAAAGCGACCCGAAAAATCCCTCCCCGTGTACTTCAAGAAAAACGGCCCTGAAATATCCCCAGGTAAACTGTGCTTTAAGAAGGGTGAACTTGTTTTTCGAAGGATCGACAACAATGCAACAGCCTCACATCCTGAAGATTACGAGTTTCTGCACTCCCCCCGCATCGCGCCGTCCATTGATCTCCCTGCGAGTGAGGTCATTGCGCGTCCTCCTCTAGAAAACAGCCTTCCAGATCGCGCGCTCGTTTGCTCAGAATTTATCGGCCGAAGTGAAGATCTACTCGATCTATGGATGTGGCTGCAAGATGACTTTTCGCGAGTCAGATTGATTGCTGGTGAAGGCGGACTGGGAAAGACAAGCCTTGCTTATCATTTCGCTCAGGAAATTGCCAAGCAGAGAGTTACACCATTCAGCCAGGTAATTTGGCTAACGGCGAAGAAACGCCAATTCATAGCTCAACAAGACAAGTATCAGGAAGATAGAATAACGGACTTTTCTTGCGCCGAGTCGTTATTTAAGTCTATCTCACTCGCCCACGGGAACATCGATAGTGATTTCGAAGAGTTAGACACTAGGGAAATTCAACAACTGGCGCTTGCGAGCTGCAATAGCAACTCCTCTTTCATCGTGGTGGATGATGTTGACTCACTCACACCAGAGGATCAGCAGAGAGCACTTGAGCTTGGAATGAGAGTTAATGGAAATACAAAAATACTGATAACTACTCGCGTCAATTTTTCATACTCCCCGGACAACGTACTAAAATTAGACGGATTACCAGAAGCGGAGTTCCTTGAGTACGTAAAAGTTATGCGAATCAAGTACTCACTTCCAGAGCTGAAAGACTCAAAAATAGATCACATTCGAGAGGTGACCGGAGGTTCCCCTCTTTTCACGGACTCACTTCTTCGCCTAGAAAGGCGAGGCCTCCCGCTTGAAAACGCGATTAAGCAGTGGCGCGGACAAAAAGGAATCGAAGCGAGGAAGGCTGCCCTACTACGCGAAGTTCAGCAACTTAGCCGAGATGCAAAACGAACTCTCTTCGTGATTTGCGTACTTCGAAATCCAAGTTATGCAGAACTATCCCAAGCACTTAGCTACACAGATCAAACGCTTGGAGATGCATTGCAAGAACTTACTGGCCTGTTTCTAATTTCAGCCCCGTCAGTAGGGCGCGAAGCTCGATACACAGTAGACCCAAACACTGCAAAACTGGTCTCGGAGCTAGAGCAGTCACTCGAGATAGATCACGCCGCACTTAGATCAGGCATTAGTCGAGCTGGCAGAGATGCGGTTGGAATTAGCATGAACAAGCGCTCCGGAATCGTCGGACAAGCTATTTCTCATGCGACAGCGCTACTCAATTCGGGCGACCCATCTGGCGCCGTGAAGGCCATTTCTGACGCGCAAAAGAAACTATCAACCCCCCATCCAGATCTATTGCTTGCAGAGGGAAGGTTCAATCTAAATCTTGAACCACCCTATCACGACAATGCCAGCAAAGCTTTCAGCGCCGCGTACAAACTTGGGCAAAGGAAGAAAATCCTATTCGATCTTTGGTTCGAAACCGAAATGGCGCGAAACAGTCTTGAACAGGCAATCGAGATTGCAAGAGGGGCTCTTGACCTGCAAATTGGGGACAGTTGCGATTGGCACGAAGCTCTCGCGCGCGCCTACGTTTCCCTTGCTCAGAAGGCATCGGCAAACAAGTCTACAGACGCATCGGTGAGGCACGCCGAAGCAGCAATTGAAAGTTTAGAGCAAGCATCGAAGGCCGCCAAAGGTGACATTCGCCAGAGGCGCGTGAATCGTCTACTTGCGCAGGCAAGGAATCTACGATCGCAGCTCAGGGACAGAAGCTAGCCGAATCGATCTCTCAATCGTTTACGAACCGCACCCCGGGCACTCTTATGTGCCCGGGAATGCAAAACCGTTACCTGACCCGAAGCGATTAACGTCCTTCCCCGTCGCCCCTCACTACACTCAGTCGACCAGGCGCAGACGCAGTTCCTTCGGCAGCGCGAACACCATCGATTCCGGCTCGCCGTCCAGCTCACCGATACCGGACGCGCCCAGCTCGGCCAGACGCGCCAGCACGCCATCGACCAGCACCTGCGGTGCCGAGGCACCAGCGGTCACGCCGATATGCTGCTTGCCCACCACCCAGGCCGGGTCGATCTCGTGTGCACCGTCGATCAGGTAGCTCTCCACGCCTTCACGGCGGGCCAGCTCGCTCAGGCGGTTGGAATTGGAGCTGTTCGGCGAACCGACCACCAGCACCAGGTCACAGCGCTTGGCCAGGTCGCGCACGGCGTCCTGGCGGTTCTGCGTGGCGTAGCAGATGTCGTCGTTCTTCGGCCCCTGCATCGCCGGGTAGCGCTCGCGCAGCGCATCGATGATGCCGCGCGTGTCATCCACCGACAGCGTGGTCTGGGTGGTGTAGGCGAAGTTTTCCGGCTGGTTGATGTGCAACGTGGCCACCTGCTCCACGTCCTCGACCAGGTAGATCTGGCCGGTGCCCGCTTCGCGGTTCCACTGGCCCATGGTGCCTTCCACTTCCGGGTGACCGGCGTGGCCGATCAGCACGACGTCACGGCCGGCACGGCAGTGGCGGGCGACTTCGAAGTGGACCTTGGTCACCAGCGGACAGGTCGCGTCGAACACTTTCAGGCCACGCCGCTCCGCTTCCTGGCGCACGGCCTGGGACACGCCATGGGCACTGAAGATGACCGTGTTGTTGTCCGGCACTTCGTCGAGTTCTTCGACGAAGATCGCGCCGCGCTGCTTCAGGTCATCGACCACGAAGCGGTTGTGCACCACTTCATGGCGGACATAGATGGGCGCGCCCAGCGTTTCGATCGCGCGCTTGACGATCTCGATCGCACGATCGACACCGGCACAGAATCCACGCGGGTTGGCGAGCAGCACATCCATCAGTTCAGTCTCCCGGCAGCGGCCGGCTTACGGTTTCGGATTGGCATTATCCGCCTTTTTGGCGGACTTGCCGTCGAACAGGCCGAACAGGGCGATGCCGACGGCACCCACCACGATGGCCGAATCGGCGATGTTGAACGACGGCCAGACATGCTCGCCGACGTACCACTGGATGAAATCGACCACGTGGCCATGCACCTGGCGGTCGATGACGTTGCCGATCGCACCGCCGATGATCAGCGCGTACGGCACGGCGGCCTTCCAGTTGCCACGGGCGGTCGCGCGCAGCCACCAGGCCATCAGGCCGCTGATGGCGATCGCCAGCACGGTGAAGAAGTGCTTCTGCCAGCCACCGGCATCGCTCAGGAAGCTGAACGCTGCCCCGGTGTTGTAGGTGCGGTACCAGTTCCAGAAGCCGTCGATGACCACCACCGGCTGGAACTCCGGCAGGCTCGACAGCACCCAGGCCTTCGACCACTGGTCCAGGCCGATGATGACTGCCGACAGCAGCAGCCAGATCAGCGCATTGGGATGCGGGCGCGCGGCGGCCATCAGAACCAGCTCCGCACTTCGCCGGCACCGGCGACGTTGGTCACGCAGCGGCCGCACAGTTCCGGGTGGTCGGCATTGCTGCCGACGTCGGCACGGTGGTGCCAGCAGCGCACGCACTTGGCTTTCTGCGTCGGCTGCGCGCTGACGAACACCTCGTCGGTGGTCGCCGGACGCACCTGCACGTCACCGCTGATGAACAGGAAGCGCAGTTCATCGGCCAGCGGCTGCCAGCGGGTCGCCTGCTCTTCGCTGGCGGCGATGGTGATCTCCGCTTCCAGCGCGGCGCCGATCGCACCATTGGCGCGCATCGGCTCCAGCACCTTGGCCACCTGCTCGCGCAGGGCCAGCAGCTGGTCGAAGTCGACCGCGTTGAGCTGTGCGTCGGCCGGCAGCGGAGCCAGGCCCTCGCACCAGGTGGTGAACAGCACGTGGCCGGCACGGTCGCCCGGCAGATACCCCCACAGCTCATCGGCGGTGAAGGTCAGGATCGGCGCCACCCAGCGGGTGAACGCTTCGGCGATGTGGTACATCGCGCTCTGCGCCGAACGACGACCATCCGAATCGGTCGGCATCGTGTACAGGCGGTCCTTGGTCACGTCCAGGTACAGCGAGCCCAGGTCCACGCTGCAGAAGTTCAGCAGCAGCTGCACGATCTCGGCCATGTCGTAGTTGTCATACGCGGCCTTGATCTTCTCCTGCAGTTCCCAGGCGCGATGCACGATCCAGCGGTCCAGCGCGACCATCTCGTCGAGCGGGCGCAGGTGCTGGGCCGGATCGAAACCGTCCAGGTTGCCCAGCAGGAAGCGTGCGGTGTTGCGCAGGCGACGGTAGGCGTCGGCGGTGCGCTTGAGGATTTCCTGCGACAGCGACATCTCGTTGCTGTAGTCGGCCGAGGCGATCCACAGGCGCAGGATGTCCGCGCCCAGCTTGTTCATGATTTCCTGCGGCTCGATGCCGTTGCCCAGCGACTTGGACATCTTGCGGCCGTGCTCGTCCACGGTGAAACCGTGGGTGAGGCACTGCTTGTACGGCGCGCGCTTGTCGATGGCCACGCCGGTCAGCAGCGAGGACTGGAACCAGCCGCGATGCTGGTCCGAACCCTCCAGGTACAGGTCGGCCGGCTTGCCGAAGCCACGGGCAGCGAGCACCGCTTCGTGGGTCACGCCCGAGTCGAACCAGACATCAAGGATGTCGGTGACCTTCTCGTAGTCGGCCGCTTCATCGCCCAGCAGTTCGGCCGCGTCCAGCGAATACCACACGTCGATGCCTTCAGCCTGCACGCGGTCGGCCACCTGCTGCATCAGCTCCACCGAACGCGGGTGGATCTCGCCGGTCTGGCGATGGGTGAACAGTGCGATCGGCACGCCCCACGTGCGCTGGCGCGAGATGGTCCAGTCCGGACGGCCGTCGACCATGCTCTGGATGCGCGCCTTGCCCCACGTCGGGAACCAGCCGACGGTGTCGATGGCGGCCAGCGCATCGCTGCGCAGGTTGGCCTTGTCCATCGAGATGAACCACTGCGGGGTGGCGCGGAAAACCACCGGCGTCTTGTGCCGCCAGCAGTGCGGGTAGCTGTGGCGGATCTCGACGAAGGCCAGCAGCGCGCCGCTGTCGCGCAGCACCTGCACGATCGCCTCCTGCGCCTTCCACAGGTGCTGGCCCGCCAGCACCACCTCGCCTGCCGGCGGGGTCGATTCCAGGTATACGCCACGGCCGTCAACCGGGGTCACCTGGCCGGCGTTGTACTTGTCCAGCAGGCCGTACTTCTGGCTGACCACGTAGTCTTCCTGGCCGTGGCCGGGAGCGGTATGCACCGCACCGGTACCGTCCTCGTCGGACACGTGTTCGCCGTTGAGCACGAGGATCTCGCGCTCCGGGTAGAACGGATGGACCAGCAGCTGGTTTTCCAGCGCCGAACCTTCGGCCTCACCGTGCAGCACCACCGCGTCCACGCCGTAGCGCTGCAGCGAGCGCTCGGCCAGTGCAGCGGTCAGCACCAGCCAACGGCGCTTGCCGTTGTGCGCCGGGCCTTCGGCCAGCACGTAGCGGATGTCCGCGCCCAGCGATACCGCCAGCGAGGCCGGCAGCGTCCACGGGGTGGTGGTCCAGATCGGCACGGCCACTTCCACGTCGGCCGGCACGCTTACGCCGAACGCCTGCGCCACGGCCTGCGCATCGCGCGCGGTGTAGGCCACGTCGATCGCCGGCGAGGTCTTTTCCTGGTATTCGATCTCGGCCTCGGCCAGCGCCGAACCGCAATCGAAGCACCAGTACACCGGCTTGGCGCCGCGCAGCAGGTGGCCGTTGGCGATGACCTTGGACAGCGCGCGGATCTCGTTGGCCTCGAAATCGAAGCTCAGGGTCTTGTACGGGTTGTCCCAGTCGCCGGTGACGCCCAGGCGCTTGAAGTCGGCGCGCTGGATGTCGATCTGCTCCTCGGCGAATTCGCGGCACTTCTGCCGGAACGCGACCGCATCGAGCTTCACCCCGACCTTGCCCCACTTCTTTTCCACCGCGATTTCGATCGGCAGGCCATGGCAGTCCCAGCCCGGTACATAGGGCGCATCGAAGCCGGCTAGGTAGCGCGACTTGACGATGATGTCCTTGAGGATCTTGTTGACCGCATGGCCCAGGTGGATGCGCGCATTGGCGTACGGCGGGCCGTCATGCAGCACGAACAGCGGGCGGCCGGCGGCGTTGTCGCGCAGCTGCTGGTAGAGCCCCTGCTCTTCCCAGCGCGCCAGAATGCCCGGCTCGCGCTTGGGCAGGTCGCCGCGCATCGGGAATTCGGTGGCCGGCAGGTTGAGGGTGGTCTTGTAGTCCTGGCTCACGCAGTGGCTCGCAATCTATGTTCGGAAAGGATGGCACGCGCCTGTTCGGCGTCGCGGTGCATCTGGTCGGTCAGCGCCGCCAGATCGTTGAATTTCTCTTCGTCACGCAGTTTGGCAACGAATTCGACTTCGATGTGGCGCCCGTACAGGTCGCCCTGGAAATCGAACAGGTGCGCTTCCAGCAGCGGCTCCACGCCGTCCACGGTCGGTCGGGTGCCGAAACTGGACACCGACGGCCACGGCTGGTCGAACACCCCGTGCACCCAGGTCGCGTAGATGCCCGACAGTGCCGGGGTCTTCGGGAAACGCAGGTTGGCGGTGGGGAAGCCCAGCGTACGGCCGAGCTGGCGCCCGCGAACGACCCGCCCGCTGATCGAGTAGGGGCGACCGAGCAGGTCGCCGACGCGGGCGAAGTCGCCTTCCTGCAGCAGCTGGCGGATACGGGTGCTGGAGATGCGGTCACCATGCAGGTCGACCGCTTCGATCTCGCCGGCGCTGAAACCGAGCTCGGCGCCCAGCGCCTGCAGCAGGGCCAGATCGCCACGGCGACGGTTGCCGAAACAGAACTCCGGCCCGATCCAGACCTCGCGGGCGTTCAGGCGCTGCGCCAGCAGCTGGCGCACGAAGGTTTCGGCGGGCATCGCCGCCATCGCCGCGTCGAAGCGCAGCAGGCCGATCGCATCAACGCCCAGTTCGTGCAGGATCTCGACCTTGCTGCGTGCCAGGGTCAACCGCGGCGGCGGCGTACCCTGGGCGAAGAACTCACGCGGCAAGGGCTCGAAGGCCACCGCCACCGCAGCCACACCCAAGGCGCGCGCACGCGCGACCGCGTGCCGCACCAGCGCACGATGGCCCAGGTGGAGGCCGTCGAATGCACCGATGCAGACCACGCTTCCGTTGGGGAACAGCTCCCCGCCCTCGACGCTTCTGAACAGCCTGCTCATCAACTCTCGTTCCGGCCGGCCGAAGCCCGCCCCTTCAATGGTGTAACCCTGAAGTATAGCCGCCGGGAGCCACGATCAATGCCCACGCAGGTCGCGCGGACGGAAGCCCATCGCCACCATCGCAAGCAGATAGGTCAGCCCGCCACCGCCGACCAGCAGGCCGAGCGCGCCGATCCGTTCCCACACGCCCATCGACGAGAAGCCCGGCAGCCAGTACAGCAGGGCCAGCAGCACGCCGACCATCGCCGTGCACGCCAGCAACAGGCGCAGCAGGTAGCCGCCCCAGCCCGGACGCCGCTGGTAGACATCGGTCTTGCCCAGCCAGTACCAGAGCAGCCCCAGGTTCAGGTAACTGGACAGCGCGCTGGCGATGCCCAGCGCCAGGTGCAGGCCGGGCTGCTTGCCCAGCGCCGCCATCACCCCCTGCGCCTTCAGCTCATCGGGCACCATCACCTGGTACAGCACCGCCAGCAGGGCGAAGTTGAACACCATGTTGGCCACCAGCGCGGCGACGCCGGCGCGCACCGGCGTCCTGGTGTCCTGGCGCGCGTAGAACGCCGGCAGCACCACCTTCAGCAGCGCGAACGCCGGCAGGCCGAAGCTCAGGCCGTACACCGACAGCGCCGTCATGCGGGTGTCGAAGGCGGTGAACTGGCCGTGCTGGAAGATCGTGGAGATCAGCGGCTCGGCCAGCAGCAGCAGGCCCAGCATGGCTGGCACCGAGATCAGCAGGGTCATGCGCAGACCCCAGTCCAGCGAGCGCGAGAAGCCTTCGCGGTCGGTGCTGACGTGGTGCCGTGCCAGCGCCGGCAGGATCACCGTGCCCAGGGCCACGCCGAACACACCCAGCGGCAGCTCCAGGAAGCGATCGGCCAGCGACAGCCAGGACTGCGAACCGTCGGTCAGCTTGGCGGCGATGACGGTGTCCAGCAGCAGGTTGATCTGCGCCACCGACGAGCCGAACAGGGTCGGCACCATCAGCGTCATCACCTTGCGCACGCCCGGATGGTTCCAGCCCCAGCGCGGCAGGGTCAGCAGGTCGATGCCCTTCAACGAAGGCAGCTGGAACAGCAGCTGCAGCAGGCCGGCGGCCAGCACCGCCCAGCCGAGGGCGAGGATCTGCTTTTCCGGTGTGCCACCCAGCCGCGGCGCCAGCCACAGCGCGCCGGCGATCATGCACAGGTTGAGGATGACCGGCGTCAGCGCCGGCATCGCGAAGCGCTGGAAACTGTTCAGCGCACCGCCGGCCAGGGCCGTCAGCGAGACGAACAGCAGGAACGGGAAGGTCAGGCGGAACAGGTCGATCAGCAGGCCCTGCTTGGCCGGGTCGGTGTCCACCCCACTGGAGAAGACCGACGCCAGCTGCGGCGCGAAGATCAGCGCCAGCGCGGTCACCAGCATCAGCACGCCGCCCAGGGTGCCGGCGGTGCGGGCCATCAGTTCACGCAGCTCGGCGTGGCTGCGGGTTTCCTTCACCTCGGTGAACACCGGCACGAATGCGGTGGCAAAGGAACCCTCGGCGAACAGCCGGCGCAGGAAATTGGGTATCCTGAAGGCGACCCAGAAAGCATCGGTGATGGCGTTGGTGCCGAAGGTCGAGGTCACCACCTGGTCCCGGACCAGGCCGAGAACCCGCGAGACCATGGTCATGCTGCTGAACGACAGCAGGCCCCGCAACATCTTGGGTGAACTCACTCAACGTCCCTCTTGACAATCGACTTGACGTACATTTCTTACGCCATCATACTAGCTAGCTTGCTGTTCCCATAACACCGATTTTTCAGGAAACCACCACCGTGGCCAATATCAAGTCCGCCAAGAAGCGCGCCAAGCAGACCGTCGTGCGCAACGCGCGCAACGTGGCTCAGCGCTCGATGCTGCGCACCGCTGTCAAGAAAGTGATCAAGGCGCTGGACGCCAACGATGCCGCCGGCGCTCAAGCCGCCTTCGCCGTTGCCCAGCCGATCCTGGATCGTTTCAGCGCGCGTGGCCTGATCCACAAGAACAAGGCTGCTCGCCACAAGAGCCGCCTGAACGACCGCATCAAGGCCCTCCAGGCCGCCTGATCCGGTTGGTTGCTGGAGCCCCGGCTCCGGCAGCACGCAAAAGCCCGGCCTCGGCCGGGTTTTTTGTTGCCTGCAATCCGGCGCCCGGCGCTACCGATGTCCGGGGTCGGATCCCTTTTCCTGTGGAAAAGGGATCCGACCCCATTCGGCCGCCAACAAAAAACCCGGCCGAAGCCGGGTTTTTCGCGGGAACCACAACGGCATTACTGCGCGTTGCGTGCCGCCTCGAGCTCGTCTTCCTTCTGGCGATCGAAGAACGCCATGATCCGGCTCATGATCGGGAAGGTGCCTTCACGACCCAGTGCGGACACCAGGAACCACGGCTCCTTCCAGCCCAGCTCGGCGACGATCTTCTCGGCAGCGGCCTTGGCCTCGTCCTCGAACATCAGGTCGGCCTTGTTCAGCACCAGCCAGCGCGGCTTGGCCAGCAGCTCCGGATCGTGCTTTTCCAGTTCGCGCTCGATGGCACGCACCTGCTCGACCGGCGACACACCTTCCACACCACCTTCCATCGGCGAAATGTCGACGAGATGCAGCAGCAGGCGGGTGCGCTGCAGGTGGCGCAGGAACTGCGCGCCCAGGCCGGCACCGTCGGCAGCACCTTCGATCAGGCCCGGAATATCGGCGATCACGAAGCTGCGGTAGTTTTCCACCTTCACCACACCCAGGTTCGGGTACAGCGTGGTGAACGGGTAATCGGCCACCTTCGGCGTTGCCGCAGAGACGGCGCGGATCAGGGTGCTCTTGCCGGCGTTGGGGAAGCCCAGCAGGCCGACATCGGCCAGCAGCTTCAGCTCCAGCTTCAGCGTGCGCTCCTCACCCGGCTCACCCGGCAGCGCCTGGCGCGGCGAGCGGTTGGTGGAGCTCTTGAAATGCATGTTGCCCAGGCCGCCGCGGCCGCCCTTGGCCACCAGCAGGCGGTCGCCATGCTGGGTCAGGTCGCCGATGATTTCATCGGTGGCCACGTTGATGATCACGGTGCCGACCGGCACGGTGATGACCATGTCTTCGCCACCCTTGCCATAAGCCTGGCGGCCCATGCCGTTCTCGCCGCGCTGCGCCTTGAAGATGCGGTCATGGCGGAAGTCGACCAGGGTGTTGAGGTTTTCGTCGGCGCGGATCCACACGCTGCCGCCCGCACCGCCGTCGCCGCCGTCCGGGCCGCCGAGCGGAATGAACTTCTCGCGACGGAAGCCAATGCAGCCGTTGCCGCCGTTGCCGGCGAACACTTCGATTTCTGCTTCGTCTACCAGTTTCATTGTTTCGATGCCTGCGATGGGCGCGGCATGCACGCCGCCACCTTGATGTAGTGCCGGCCGCTGGCCGACAACCGGGCGATGCCCGTTTTACCATTGATTCCAACGAAAAGCCCCGCCGAAGCGGGGCTCTTCATGCAGCGAGCTCTTCATCCAGCACGGCCATGCCGAGGCATGGGCGCCGGACGCAGCCTTATCAGGCTTCGACCGAGACGACGCTGACGGTGCGACGCTTCTTCGGGCCCTTCACGGTGAACTCCACCTTGCCGTCCGTCAGGGCGAACAGGGTGTGGTCACGGCCGAGGCCGACGCCGGTACCCGGGTGGAACTGGGTGCCGCGCTGACGCACGATGATGTTGCCTGCTTCGATGGCCTGGCCGCCGAAGATCTTGACGCCGAGGTACTTCGGGTTGGAGTCGCGACCGTTGCGCGAAGAGCCTACGCCTTTTTTATGTGCCATGACCTATCTCCTTACTTGCTGCCACCGGCAATGCCGGTGATCTCGATTTCGGTGTAGTACTGACGGTGACCCTGGCGCTTCATGTGGTGCTTACGGCGACGGAACTTGATGATCCGGACCTTGTCAGCACGACCCTGGGACAGGACGGTGGCGGTGACCGCAGCGCCGCTCAGGGCGTCGCCGATCTTGATGCCATCGCTGTCGCCGAGCAGCAGGATGTTGTCGAACTTGATCTCGCTGCCGACTTCGACTTCGAGCTTTTCAATGCGGAGCTTTTCGCCCTGCGCCACGCGGTATTGCTTACCGCCGGTGACCAGTACTGCGTACATGACCAGACTTCCTCTGTAGTTATTGTGGTCTATGGACTGCCGCCGTCGAGGGCGGACAGGAGCGGGATTGTACGCAGAGGGCCCCGGACGGGTCAAGTCAACCCCCTGAACGGCCCGGGGGCCCCCAAGCAGGGGTCAGATCCCTTTTCACACGGTGAAAAGGGATCTGACCCCTGCCTGACAGGCGGTCTCACCGGGTGAGACACCGGGCTGGCATTGTCGCCCATTGCCCCCATCTGGTCACCTCGGTAGGCTGACCGATTGCCGCCCTATCGCTGGCCCGGCGGCCCAGCCACGCCCCCACAACCGGATTCCCCATGGCGATGGATTTCATCCGCATCCGCGGCGCGCGGACGCACAACCTCAAGAACATCGACCTCGACCTGCCCCGCGACAAACTGATCGTGATCACCGGCCTGTCCGGCTCGGGCAAGTCGTCGCTGGCGTTCGACACCATCTATGCCGAGGGTCAGCGGCGTTACGTCGAGTCCCTGTCGGCGTACGCGCGGCAGTTCCTGAGCGTGATGGAAAAGCCGGACCTGGACCACATCGAAGGCCTGTCGCCGGCGATCTCGATCGAGCAGAAGTCGACCTCGCACAACCCGCGCTCGACGGTCGGCACCATCACCGAGATCTACGACTACCTGCGCCTGCTGTATGCACGCGTCGGCACGCCGCGTTGCCCCGACCACGGCTATCCGCTGGAAGCCCAGACGGTCAGCCAGATGGTCGACCATATGCTGACGCTGGACCCGGAACAGCGCTACATGCTGCTGGCGCCGGTGATCCGCGACCGCAAGGGCGAGCACGCGCAGGTGTTCGACCAGCTGCGCGCACAGGGCTTCGTGCGTGTACGCGTGGATGGCGAACTGTACGAAATCGACGCGGTGCCGCCGCTGGCGCTGCGCCAGAAGCACACCATCGAAGCGGTGATCGATCGCTTCCGCCCGCGCGAAGACATCAAGCAGCGCCTGGCCGAGAGCTTCGAAACTGCCCTGAAGCTGGGTGATGGCATGGCGTCGGTGCAGTCGCTGGACGATGCCGCTGCGACCCCTACCCTGTTCTCGTCCAAGTATTCCTGCCCGGTCTGCGACTACTCGCTGCCGGAACTGGAGCCGCGCCTGTTCTCGTTCAACGCACCGATGGGCGCCTGCCCCGGCTGCGACGGGCTGGGCATGGCCGAGTTCTTCGATCCCTCGCGCGTGGTGGTGCATCCGGAGCTGTCGCTGGCGGCCGGTGCCGTGCGTGGCTGGGATCGCCGCAACGCCTATTACTTCCAGCTGATCGCCTCGCTGGCCAAGCACTACAAGTTCGACACCGACGCGGCGTGGAACTCGCTGCCGGCAAAGGTGCAGCAGGCCGTGCTGTACGGCAGTGGCGAGGACGCGATCACCTTCACCTACTTCACCGAGGCCGGTGGCCGCACCCAGCGCAAGCACCGCTTCGAAGGCATCATTCCCAACCTCGAACGCCGCTACAAGGAAACCGAATCGGCGGCGGTGCAGGAAGAGCTGGGCAAGTACATCAGCGAACATGCCTGCCCCGAGTGCAACGGCGCGCGCCTGAACAAGGCCGCACGCAACGTGTTCGTGGCGGATCGACCGCTGCCGGAACTGGTGGTGCTGCCGATCGACGAAGCGCTGAAGTTCTTCAGTGAACTGAGCCTGCCGGGCTGGCGTGGCGAGATCGCTGCGAAGATCGTCAAGGAGATCGGCGAACGCCTCGGCTTCCTGGTCGACGTCGGCCTGGATTACCTGACCCTGGAGCGCAAGGCCGACACCCTGTCCGGTGGCGAGGCGCAGCGCATCCGTCTGGCCAGCCAGATCGGTGCTGGTCTGGTGGGCGTGATGTACGTGCTCGATGAGCCGTCCATCGGCCTGCACCAGCGCGACAACGAGCGCCTGCTGGGCACCCTCACCCGCCTGCGCGACCTTGGCAACACGGTGATCGTGGTCGAGCATGACGAAGACGCGATCCGACTGGCCGACTACGTGCTGGACATCGGTCCCGGCGCGGGCGTGCATGGCGGCGAGATCGTCGGCCAGGGCAGCCTGCAGGACCTCCTCGATGCACCGCGTTCGCTGACCGGCCAGTACCTGTCGGGCAAGCGCGCGATCAAGATCCCGGCGCGCCGGCACAAGCCGAACCCGAAGATGACGCTGCATCTGCGTGGCGCCACCGGCAACAACCTGAAGGGCGTGGACCTGGCCATCCCGGCGGGGCTGCTGACCTGCGTGACCGGCGTGTCCGGCTCGGGCAAGTCGACCCTGATCAACGACACCCTGTTCTCGCTGGCTGCCAACGAGATCAACGGCGCCTCGCACCCGATCGCGCCGTACAAGGAGATCGATGGCCTGGACCTGTTCGACAAGGTGGTGGACATCGACCAGTCGCCGATCGGCCGCACCCCGCGCTCGAACCCGGCCACCTACACCGGCTTGTTCACTCCGCTGCGCGAGCTGTTCGCACAGGTGCCCGAATCGCGTGCGCGCGGCTATTCGCCGGGACGCTTCAGTTTCAACGTGCGTGGCGGCCGCTGCGAGGCCTGCCAGGGCGATGGCCTGATCAAGGTCGAGATGCACTTCCTGCCTGACGTGTACGTGCCCTGCGACGTCTGCCATGGCAAGCGCTACAACCGCGAAACGCTGGAGATCCTGTACAAGGGCTTCAACATCAACGACGTGCTGGAAATGACCGTCGAAGATGCACTGAAGCTGTTCGAACCGGTCCCGTCCATCGCCCGCAAGCTGGAGACCCTGGTTGATGTCGGCCTGAGCTACATCAAGCTGGGGCAGAGCGCGACCACGCTGTCCGGTGGTGAAGCGCAGCGCGTGAAGCTGTCCAAGGAACTGTCGCGCCGCGATACCGGCCGCACCCTGTACATCCTCGACGAGCCGACCACCGGCCTGCACTTCCACGACATCGAGGCGCTGCTGGGCGTGCTGCACAAGCTGCGCGACGAGGGCAACACGGTGGTGGTGATCGAGCACAACCTGGACGTCATCAAGACCGCAGACTGGATCGTCGACCTGGGTCCGGAAGGCGGTCATCGCGGCGGCACCATCTTGGTGACCGGTACGCCGGAAGACGTGGCCGCATGCCCGGATTCGTATACCGGCCAGTTCCTCGCACGGATGCTGCCGTCCACCAGCGCGCGACCGGACCAGCCCGCCGCCGTGGCCAACAAGCCCGATGCGCGCCCGCCGCGCAAGGTGAAGCCCGAGAAGCCGGCGAAGAAGGCAGCCGCCGCCAAGAGCACCGGCAAGGCCAGCAAGACCGCCACGGCCGGCACCAAGAAGAAGAAGGACGCCTGATGAGCAGCGAACACAAGATCCTGGCCCGCATTCCGATCAGCGTGCGCTGGCGTGACATGGACAGCATGGGCCACGTCAACAACGCCAAGTACATCTCCTACCTGGAAGAGGCGCGCGTGCGCTGGATGCTGGGCGTGGAAGGCGTGTCGATGACCGACCGCATCGCACCGGTGGTGGCCGCCACCAACGTCAACTACCGGTTGCCGATCGTGTGGCCCAACGACATCCTGGTCGAGCTGTTCGTCGAGCGCCTGGGCAACAGCAGCGTGACCATCGGTCATCGCATCGTCGACCAGCAGGACGAGTCGAAGCTGTATTCGGACGGCAACGTGGTGGTGGTCTGGATGGACACGCAGACCGGCAAGAGCGCGCCGCTGCCGGACGCGATCCGCAGCGCATCCACCTGAAGGTAGTGCCGGCCGCTGGCCGGCACTCTCCCCGCCGGGCATGGCCCGGCGCGACCGTTCCAATCAAAGGACTGACATGATCCACCAGACCGAACTGCGAGACCTGCTGCCCGGCATGGTCCCCTTCCCCGCCGACGTATTCCCCGATGACCAGGCTTGGCTTGGCCAGCATCTGCTGCCGCTGCTGAAGATCGACCTCGGCGTGCTGCGCCCGGAACTGGTCGGCAGCGTGGCCACGATGCTGTGCCCGATCGAGCCCTACGACGGCTGCATCGGTGAAACCACCGAAGAACACCACAACGCGTTCACCGGCACCAACTGGATCGCTTTTGAATTGACCGCCGACAACCGCATGCGCTTTCTCGGTGAGGAGGGCTACTTCATCGGCGACCAGATGCAGGACAAAGACGCGCTGGAGCACATCACGGAGATGCGTGAGAGCTACAGCAAGGCACATGCGTACTTCCAGCAGCATGGACGCCTGGCCAGCTATTCGCGCTATGGCGACGGCGAGCCCGGCGAGCAGGCGTACCTCGATGTGCTGGGCGGGCAGATATCGACCGGCAACTGGATCGAAACCGCGGAGATTCCGGCCGCCTTCGCACTGGCGTTCACCGAGGCTGCCGACGACCGGCATGCGCCGGACGATGCCGAGCGCGCGATCATCACCCGCGATGGCCACAAGTTCTTCGCCGTGGCCGAAGTGGCCGGCTACAACTGGTGTGCAACCGGTGCCGATGCGATCGTGATGCTGTACGAGCCGGAAAGCCGCACGGTGCTGTTCTCGTACGACTGGTCGTAAGCCCCACCGCGCTGTGCGCTCGCCGGGCATGGCCCGGCGCTACCGATGTCGATTCGGTGGTGATGCCTGGGTAGCGCCGGGCCATGCCCGGCGGAACGAGCGCCGCGTTACGGCGCGGCCTTGCGCACTATCAGGGCCGTGCTGACTTCGGTGCCCCCCTCCAGTTGCACCTGCAGCCACACGGGCTGCCCCTCCTCCAATACGCGCCTGCCGTCCATCAACATCAGGTGCAGGCCGCCGGGCTTGAGCACGGCGCGTTCGCCCGGCGCCAATGGCAGGCGCTCGACGGCACGCATGCGACTGACCCCGTCGACGATCCGGGTCTCGTGCAACGACACATCACCGAAGCTCGCACTGCGCGCACCGATGATGGTCACCGCGGTGGAGCAGCCGTTGCGGATCACGCCATAGCCGGCAGTCATGGGCGTCGCCGTCGGGCTGGGCGGCAGACGTACCCAGCCCTGCGAGACGGTGACGCACTCCGGCACCGCGGCCGCCGCCGATGCTGCGCCCGCACACATCATCAACAGTACGCCAACGAATGGTTTGGTTATCATCGCCCAGGTTCCTTCTTCGCAACGAGACCCGCAGCATGACGACGCTCATCGAGGTGATCAACCATGGCCCCATCCGCGAACTGCGGCTGGCGCGGCCGCCGGTCAATGCACTGGACACCGAGCTGTGCCGGCAGTTGATCCATGCCATCGAACTGGCGATGGCCGAGGACGCGCACGGCATCGTGCTGTCCGGCAGCGAGCGCATCTTCACCGGCGGCATGGACGTGCCGCACCTGCTCTCGCATGGCGATGACAAGCACAAGCTGCTGGACACCTGGAACGCGTTCTTCGGCGCGGTACGCACGCTGGCCGAGAGCCGCATCCCGGTGGTTGCGGCGATCACCGGCCATGCACCGGCAGGCGGCTGCGTGCTGGCCCTGTGCTGCGACTACCGGGTGATGGCACGCAGTGCCGATCCGGCGCGCCCGTATGCCATCGGCCTGAACGAAGTGCAGGTCGGCCTGATCGCACCGGAAGGCATCCAGCGCCTGTTGCGCCGTGCGGTGGGCGCGCACCGCTCCAGCGTGCTGCTGGCCACCGGCGCGCTGGTACCGGCCGAACAGGCGCTGCAGATCGGCCTGGTCGACGAACTGGTGGATGGCGAACTGGTGGCGGCCCGTGCGGTGGCCTGGCTGCAGGACCTGCTGAAGCAGCCGCGGCAGCCGATGCTGCTGACCCGTGCCATCGCCCGCGCCGAGCTGCACGACGCCCTGCATCCGGACCTGATCCAGCTCGAGCGCTTCGTCGAGGCCTGGTTCGCCCCGGATGCGCAGAACGCACTGCAGGCACTGGCGGCGCGTCTCGGCAAGTAAACGGTAGTGCCGGCCGCTGGCCGGCAGCCTGGCGATCCTTCCGGGACGCCTGCGGATGCCGGCCAGCGGCCGGCACTACCGAAGATGGGGCATCCGGCCTACACCGGTATAATCGCCCCCTCTTTCATCGCTGTGGCCGCCCCCTTGAACGACATGCCCGAACCCGTCGTCTCCGAGCTGATCGATCTGCTCACCCTGGAGCGGCTGGAGGACAACCTGTTCCGCGGCCAGAGCCGCGACATCGGTACCAAGTACGTGTTCGGCGGGCAGGTGCTGGGCCAGGCCCTGGCGGCCGCGCAGGCCACGGTCGACAATGGTCGCCATGTGCACTCGCTGCACGCCTATTTCCTCCGCGCCGGCAACATCGACCATCCGATCGTCTACGACGTCGACCGTACCCGCGACGGCGGCAGCTTCTCGGTGCGCCGGGTGACCGCGATCCAGCATGGCAAGGTGATCTTCTTCTGCGCGGCCTCGTTCCAGCAGGCCGAATCCGGTGCCGAGCACCAGCACAAGATGCCCGAAGTGCCGCAACCGGAAGACATCGAACCGAACCGGCCGTTGCCGGCGGAGGTGCTTGAGCGCTTGCCGATCAAGGTGCAGCGCTGGCTCTCGCGTGGCGGTCCGTTCGAGTTCCGCCATGTGTATCCGCGCGATGAACTGAACCCGCCCAAGCGCCCGCCCTACCACCAGGTCTGGCTGCGCCTGAGCGAGCGCGTGGGCGATGCTCCCGAGCTGCACCAGGCACTGCTGGCCTACGCGTCGGACTTCCACCTGCTGGGCACGGCGACCTTCCCGCACGGCATCAGCTACTACCATCCGCACGTGCAGATGGCCTCGCTGGACCACGCGATCTGGTTCCACCGCCCGTTCCGCGCCGACGATTGGCTGCTGTACTCGCTGGACAGCCCCAGTGCGCAGGATTCGCGCGGCCTGGCCCGTGGCCAGTTCTTCACCCGTGATGGCGTGCTGGTTGCCAGCACCGCCCAGGAAGGCTTGATCCGCGTGGTTCCGGACCAGGCAGCAGCGGCCGCCGTGCCGGCCAAGGATTGACCGATGCGTCAGATTTTCAGCAGCCAGCGCGTGGAAACCGTGGAAGGCGTGGCCGAGCTCCTGCGCAGCCACGACATCCAGGTGAAGGTCACCAACGGACGCTCGTACAAGACCCGTCGCCGGGGTCAGTTCAGCTATACCGACCTGGGCAATGCAGGCGCCTACCCTGCGGTGTGGGTCGTGCGCGCCGACGACCAGCCGCGTGCGCGCGAAATCCTGCGCGACGCCCGCCTGCTCGACACCACCCGTCGTGACCACCCGACCGCCGAATTCGCCTTCCGCGATGATGTGCAGGAAAGTGCCGGTGGTCGTGGCTGGGCCTGGCGCATCCGCATTGCCCTGCTGGTGGTGATCGCCGGGGTGGCGCTGGTGATCGGCCTGCGCCATCGCGGTGCCCCTGCCCCAACCGCGCCGGTGCCCGCCCCGCAGGCACAGCCGCAGCAAGCACAGCCGACCGCGCCGGCACCGCCGGAAGAAGAGGAAGTGCGGGTCCGCATCCAGCCGTCCACGTAACGCGCAGGTAGCGCCGGGCCATGCCCGGCGAGCGCAGCGGCCTGACAGAAACGCCGCCGGGCATGGCCCGGCGCTACCGGGACGCGAACCGGTCACATTCGGCGCGCGCCTCCGTCATGGGACACAATCCCTGCAGGAGCCCGCCGCCATGACGATCTTCGCCGCAAGCATCGACGAAACCCTGGAACGCGAACTGCCCGCCGCCAGCAGCGGTTGCCAGCATGCCTATGGCCGCATCGTGCTGGCCTGCCAGAACACGGTCACCGCCATCGCCCTGGCCATCACCGGCGACCGCCAGGCCAGCGAGGACATCGCCCAGGAAGCGTTCGTGAAGGGCTGGCAGCAGCTGCATCAGCTGCGCAGCGCGAGCAGCTTCCTACCCTGGCTGCGGCAGATCACCCGCAACCTCGCCCGCGACTGGCTGCGCGCACAACGTGGCCGACCGCTGAGCGGCGAGGCTGCCGAAGTGGCGCTGACCATGGCTGCGGATCCGACCCCGGGCGTGGCCGATCGCCTGCAGCGGCTGGAAGAGGAAATCGCTGCCGAAGACATCATCTCTGCCCTGCCCGCCGACAGCCGCGAAGTCCTGCTGTTGTATTACCGCGAGGGCCAGCATTCGCAGCAGGTGGCCGACCTGCTCGGGCTGAGCGACGCGGCGGTACGCAAGCGCCTGTCACGTGCCCGTGCGCAGGTGCGCGAGGGCCTGCTGCAGCGCTTCGGCGAATTCGCACGCAGCAGCGCACCGAGTGCAGCGTTCGCAACGGCGGTGGTGTCGATGGTGATGATCGCCGCGCCCGGCACCGCCAGCGCGGCGATCCTGCTGGGAACCGGCGTCGGCGTGGGGGGCAGCAAGCTCGGCCTCGGTGGCGCCAGCGCTGCCGGCGGCACCGCGCTCGGCTCGTTGACCGCCACGCTGGGCCAGCTGCAGATGCTGCCTGCGTCAAGCTGGGCCGCGATCATCGGTGGCGTCGTCGGTGGCGCGCTCGGCAGCTATCTCGGAGGGCGTTTCCTGCTGTCCTACGCAGAGACCGGTGCCGAGCAGGTCCAGGTCCGCCGCTTCGTCAACCTCAGCACCGGCACCAGCCTGGGCTGGTGCCTGGCCATCCTGTTCACCGTGCTGCTGCAGGCGCCGATGTGGGCGCAGCTGCTGGTGCTGGCACTGGGCCTGGTGGTGGTCAACTACCAGTGCCTGGTGACGCTGCGGCGAATCATGGCGCCGCTGCTCGCGCGTGATGCAGCCCGGCGTGGGCGTAACGGGATCAACTGGAAGTACGAATCCATGTACGGCCTGACCGGCATGATGGCGGTGAACCTGATCGTCATCGGTGCCCTGGCCTACACGATGACGCTCAGCGGCCGCCTGTAACGGACAACGCCGGCAGTGCGCCGGCGTTGTCGTCGATCACTGCACTGAAAATCAGCGCTGCGGCTTCGGCGCGGCGCCGTCACGCGGGCCGCCGTGGCGCGGGCCACCGTGCATCGGGCCCTTGGCGGCGTCGAACTCCGCCTTGCTCAGCTGGCCATCCTTGTTGGTATCGGCTGCGGCGAACCAGGCGTCACGATGCTGCTTCATGCGCAGCTCGCGGTCGGCCTTGTCCAGGTAGCCATCCTTGTTGAGGTCGAGCTGGTCGAAACGCTCGGCCAGGCGCGGATCGGCCTTGGCTTCGTCACGGCTGATGCGGCCATCCTTGTTCGTGTCCAGCTTGGCCCAGCGCTCGCCGCCGCGACCACCGTGGCGGCCATGCTTCCAGCGCGGCAGCTCATCACGCGAGAGCTTGCCGTCCTTGTTCTTGTCCAGCTCGTCGAACTTTGCGGCCAGGCGCGGGTTGGCCGCCGCTTCGCTGCGGTCGATGACGCCGTCGCCATTGGTATCCAGCTTGGCCGAACGCTGCGCCGGTGCAGCCGGGGTGTCGGCAGCCAAGGCAATACCGGTCGCGGAGGTGCCGAGCAGCAGGGCCAGCAGCAGGGGGGTACGGATCATGGGGTCACTCCTGGGAATGGGATTGGCATCGGGGTGAACACCTCACCCTCGGAGGACAACAACGCCTGACCACGACCTCGGTTGACGCAGCCGCCCATTCCATTCATCCGGCGGACAGTCGCCGCCATTGCGACAGGCTGGAGCTATGCTGTGCCCATGGCGAGACACGGCGACAGAGACGACGAACTGCGACTGTTCCAGACCGGCGAGCACCCCTGCGGGTACTGGCCGGACCGGGTTGCACGCGACCTGGTGCTGGACCCGCAGGACCGTCGCCTCGGCGGGCTGTACCCGCTGGCCCTGAGCTGGGGCTTCCGACGCAGCGGTGATCTGGTCTATCGCCCGCATTGTGCGAACTGCCACGCCTGCGTCGCTGTGCGCATTCCGGTGGCCCGCTTCGCCCCGGATCGCAGCCAGCGCCGCTGCGCCGCCCGCAATGCCGATCTGGAAGTGCGCATCACCGCGGCCATGCCACGCGAGGATCTGTTCGAGCTGTACCACCGCTACCTGGTGCATCGTCATGCCAAGGGCGGTATGGACGACCACGGCCCGCACGAGTTCGAACAGTTCCTGATCGGCAGCTGGTCGCACACGCGCTTCATGGAAATGCGCCTGCCCGGCCACGACGGGCAGCCCAGCCAGCTGCTGGGCGTGGCGGTAACCGATGTGACCGAGCACGGGCTGTCGGCGGTCTATACCTTCTTCGACCCCGCCCATTCCGCGCGCGGGCTGGGCACGTTCGCGATCCTGCAGCAGCTGGAGTGGGCCCGCCGCGAGGGCTTGCCACATCTGTACCTGGGCTACTGGATACGCGAGCACCAGAAGATGGACTACAAGCGGCGCTATCGCCCGCTGGAGGCCTACGATGGCCGCCGCTGGCATGATTTCGATGACGAACTGGACGGACGCTGACAAACCACTGACACCGGGCCAGGTGCACAATATGGCCCATGAACGCCAAACCCCTGATTCTCGGCCTGGCCCTGCTCTGTGGCGCCGCCGCTCCCGCCTTCGCCACGTCCCCCGCGATGACCGAAAAACCGTCTGCAGCGCTGCGCCTGGCCACCTACAACACCTCGCTGTATTCGGACGAAGCCGGCGGCCTGATCGCCGAACTGGAAGGCGACAGCGAACATGCGCGCAAGATCGCCGCGGTACTGCAGCAGGCGCGCCCTGACCTGGTGCTGCTGAACGAGTTCGACTTCGATGACGCCCATCGTGCCGCCGACCTGTTCCAGAAGCGCTACCTGGAAGTGGCCCAGCCGGGTGGCGGCAAGCCGCTGCACTTCGCCTACCGCTACCTGGCGCCGGTGAACACCGGCGTGCCCAGTGGCCTGGACCTGGACAACAACGGCGTGGTCGGCGGCGAAGGCCGCGGTCGCGGCAACGACGCCTGGGGCTACGGCCTGCACCCGGGCCAGTACGGCATGCTGGTGCTGTCGCGCTACCCGATCGACGAAGCCAAGGTGCGCAGCTTCCAGCTGCTGAAGTGGAGTGCGATGCCCGGCGCGATCCGCCCGGTCGATCCGCGCACCGGCAAGAGCTTCTACAACGACACCGTCTGGTCGCAGCTGCGGCTGTCGTCGAAGTCGCATTGGGATGTACCGGTGAAGACCCCGGCCGGCGTGGTCCACGCACTGGTCTCGCACCCGACCCCGCCGGTGTTCGATGGCCCGGAAAAGCGCAACGCCGCGCGCAACCATGACGAACTGCGCCTGTGGCAGGAATACCTGTCCCAGGGTGACAAGCCGTGGCTGTGCGACGACAAGGGCCAGTGCGGCGGCCTGGCCCAGGATGCGCGTTTTGTCATTCTTGGCGACCTCAACAATGATCCGGTCGATGGCGATGGCCGCCACGAGGCGATCGTCGAACTGATCGAGAACGCCCGCGTGCTGCGCTACCCCACCCCACGCAGCATCGGCGCCGAGCAGACCAGCCTGGCCTATGCGGCCAAGGGCATCACCCGCAAGGGTGCACCGTTCCATGCCACCGGCGATTTCGGCCCGAAGTCCGGCACCATGCGCCTGGACTACGTGCTGCCCTCGGTCGGTTTCGAGTACCTCGGCAGCGGCGTGTTCTGGCCGGCCAATGAGAGTGCCGAAGCGAAGATCGCCGATGGCAGCGACCACCACCTGGTATGGGTGGATGTGAAATAAACCGGTAGCGCCGGGCCATGCCCGGCGGCTTTTCCGGCCGCGTCGCGCGCCCTATGGGAAGCCGCCGGGCATGGCCCGGCGCTACCGTTTTACGAGCGCAGCTCGACGCCGATCGCTTCGGCGGCGTCACGCGCGATGGCGCGTGCTTCGTCGATGGATTCCGCGCGCGCCAGGGTCACGCCCACACGGCGGTGGCCATGCACGCTCGGCTTGCCGAACAGGCGCACGGCGGTGTCCGGCACCTGCAGTGCGGCGGCCACGTTGTTGAAGTACGGCACGCCTTCGCCATGCGCCAGCAGCGCGCACGAGGCCGATGGGCCACTCTGGCGGATCACCGGGATCGGCAGGCCGAGGATGGCCCGCGCATGCAGCGCGAACTCGCTCAGCTCCTGCGAGACCAGCGTCACCAGGCCGGTGTCGTGCGGGCGCGGCGATACTTCGCTGAACCACACCTCGTCGCCCTTCACGAACAGTTCGACGCCGAACAGCCCCCAGCCACCGAGATCATCGGTGATCGCGCGCGAGATCTCCTCGGCACGCGCCAGCGCGTTGTCCGACATCGGTTGCGGCTGCCAGCTTTCGCGATAGTCGCCCTCCTTCTGCAGGTGGCCGATCGGCGCGCAGAACGAAGTCCCGGCGGCGTGACGTACGGTCAGCAGGGTGATCTCGTAATCGAAGTCGATGAAACCCTCGACGATGCAGCGGCCGGCGCCGGCACGGCCACCGGTCTGCGCGTATTCCCATGCGGGGGCGATGTCCGCCTCGCTGCGCAGCGTGCTCTGGCCCTTGCCCGAGGACGACATCACCGGCTTGACCACGCACGGCAGGCCGATCGCCGCCACGGCGGCGCGGTACTCGGCCTCGGTGTCGACAAAGCGGTACGGCGAGGTCGGCAGGCCCAGCGTCTCGGCGGCCAGGCGGCGGATGCCCTCACGGTCCATGGTCAGGCGCGCAGCGCGCGCGGTCGGGATCACCCGCAGGCCCTGCTCCTGTTCCAGCTGCACCAGGGTCTCGGTATGGATCGCCTCGATCTCGGGCACCACCAGGTGCGGCTGCTCCTGGGCGATCAACTGGCGCAGGGCCATCGCGTCCAGCATGTCGATCACGTGCGAACGATGTGCCACCTGCATGGCCGGGGCATCGGCGTAACGGTCGGCAGCGATCACTTCCACGCCCAGTCGCTGCAGTTCGATGGCCACTTCCTTGCCAAGTTCGCCCGAGCCCAGCAGCAGCACACGGGTGGCGGAGGGGGACAACGGGGTTCCAAGCTTGGCCATGGCGGGGTTCCAGCAGCGATGTGAAGGCGGGTGGGCATTCTAGCCGGTCCAGCCGCAGTGCCTGGGTACGCCCAGCCGACGAACGGTAGCCCGAATGTGATATCACTTTGATATCTTCAATTCGAACCCTCAAGGACGTACCGCCATGAAAGAGAAGTCGCTGTCCTCCCTCAACGGCCTGGGCGCGCTCGCCGGGTCCCTGGTCGTAGCCCTCGCCGGCGGCGCCCTGTTCGTGGCCGGGGTCGCGGCGAAGGCCAGCACCGGTTCGCCCAACGTGCTGCTGATTCTGGCCGGCCTGCTGATCGCTGCGCTGGCGCTGGTCGCGCTGGCCGGCCTGTATACCGTGCAGCCCAACCAGGCGGCGGTGGTCAGCCTGTTCGGCAAGTACGTCGGCACCGTCAAGGACAACGGCCTGCGCTGGAACAATCCCTTCTTCAGCAAGCGACGCGTGAGCCAGCGCGTGCGCAATTTCGAGAGCGGCAAGCTGAAGGTCAACGAGCTGGACGGCAGCCCGATCGAGATCGCTGCGGTGATCGTCTGGCAGGTGGTCGATGCCTCCGAAGCGGTCTACAACGTGGACGACTACGAGAGCTTCGTGCACATCCAGTCCGAATCGGCGCTGCGCGCGATGGCCACCAGCTACCCCTATGACCAGCACGAGGACGGCCAGCTGGCGCTGCGCAGCCATGCCAGCGAGATCTCCCAGCACCTGAAGAACGAACTGGCCGAGCGCCTGGCCGATGCCGGCGTGCAGGTGATCGATGCGCGCATCAGCCACCTCGCCTACGCCGCTGAAATCGCCCAGGCGATGCTGCAGCGGCAGCAGGCCAATGCGGTCATCGCCGCACGCACGCGCATCGTCGCCGGTGCGGTCGGCATGGTCGAGATGGCGCTGGCCGAGCTGCAGAAAAACGGCGTGGTGCAGCTGGACGAGGAGCGCAAGGCGCACATGGTCAGCAACCTGTTGACCGTGCTGTGCTCGGACCGCGGCACGCAGCCGGTCGTCAACACCGGCTCGCTGTACTGAGCCACCCTCGCAACGGGGCGCCCCACCGCCCCGCCAGGAGTCTGCATGAGCGAGAAAAAAGCCTATCCGCTGCGCATCAACGCCGAGGTCCTGGCGGCCGCACAGCGCTGGGCGGACGATGAACTGCGCAGCCTCAACGCGCAGATCGAATACGTGCTGCGCGACGCACTGCGCAAGGCAGGCCGCCTGCCGAAACCCAAGCCATCGCCGGAGGACAAGGAATGAGCAAGCGCTGGAGCTACCTGACCGTCGAGGTCAAGACATCCATGATGGGCCTGCAGAAGGCCGATGACATCCAGGCCGAACTGAGCCGCCAGGGCCAGCTGGGCTGGGAACTGGTCAACATCATCGTCCCGGCGCCAATGCGCCCGGCCCTGCTGGTCTTCAAGAAGGAGCTGTAACCATGAGCGCACGCCGCTCGTTGCTTGCTGTTTCCCTTGCCCTGTTGTCCGCCAGTGCATCCGCTGGCGAACCGCAGCAGGTCGCAGCACGCCTGCTCGATCACCTGCAGGCAGGGCGCACCGCCGATGCCGAGGCCATGCTGACACCGCAGATGGCCGCGGCTGTGCCTGCCGACAAGCTGCAGGGCCTGTGGCAGTCGCTGGGTGAGCTGAAGCAGCGCGGCCCGGCGCACAGCAGTGAGCAGCAGGGCGTGCACCTGGTGGAAGTACCGTTGCAGTTCGCCAGTGGCGCGGTGATCGCGCAGGTGGCGGTGAACGGGCAGGACCAAGTGGCTGGCCTGCTGCTGCGCCCGGCCCCGGCCGCCAAGGCAGCGCCACCGCCGGCCGACGCGAACTACAGCGAAGCCGATTTCAGCGTGCCACAGGCACGCGGTGCGCTGCCCGGCACCTTGTCCCTGCCCAAGGGCAAAGGACCGTTCCCGGCCGTAGTGCTGGTGCACGGCTCCGGCCCACAGGATCGCGACGAAACCATCGGTGGCAACCGTCCGTTCCTGGACATCGCCCGCGGCTTGGCCGCCCAGGGCATCGCCGTGCTGCGCTACGACAAGCGCACCCATGCCCGCCCCCAGGACTTCCAGAGCGGCAGCTTCAACGTTGATGACGAGACCACCGACGATGCCATCGCCGCGTTGAGCGCGTTGGCGGCGGACCCACGCATCGACGGCAAGCGGATCTTCGTGCTCGGCCACAGCCAGGGCGGCATGCTCGCCCCGCGCATCGCCAGCCGCTGGCCACAGGCGCGCGGCGCGATCCTGTGGGCCGCGCCGGCGCGCACATTGCTTGAACTGCTGCCGGAGCAGAACCGCTACCTGCTGTCGCTGGACGGCTCGATCAGCGCCCCGGAACAAGCGTTCCTGGACAAGCTCGACGCGCAGATCGCCGCGGCCCGCAGCGAAACTCTTGTGCCAGCCAGCGAACTGCCACTGGGCGTGCCGCAGACGTTCTGGAAAAGCATCGAAGCGGTGAACGCACGCGGCGACGCGGTTGCGCTGAATAAACCACTGCTGATGCTGCACGGGGGCCGCGACTTCCAGGTACCGGAAACGGATTGGGCACTGTGGAAAAAAACCCTGGCCGATCGCCGGGACGTGCAATGGAAGGCCTACCCTGCCCTCAACCACATCGGCATCGCCGGCAGCGGCCCCAGTTCATTGAAGGAATACGCACAGCCGGGCCACGTCGATGGGCAGCTGATCGATGACGTTGCGCGTTGGGTGGAGGCGCAGCGATGAGCGGCAGTGATGCACGCCCCTTCGAGGTTGCCGAGAGTTCTTCGCTGCGGGTGCTGTGGGTGCTGCTGCCACTGCTGGCGGTACTGGGCGTGGGCATGTGGGCACAGCTGCACGACAATCGCAGCGAGGCTCCCTGGATGGAGGTCACCCTGTCGCCGCCGTTCTTCCTGATGGGCGGCAGCGCGGCATGGAGCCTGGCGGTGATCGTGCTGATGGGCATCGGCCTGGGCTGGGCGTTCTTCCGTCGCCGGGTGGAGCTGGCAGGCAACGTGCTGGACGTGCGTTCAACCTTGTACCGTCGCCGCACGCCGGTGGCCGACCTGCTGCTGGACCAGGCCGAGGTGGTCGACCTGAGCCGTGATCGCCGCTATGGCATCCGTTTCAAGACCAACGGCTACAGCATGCCCGGCTTCTACTCCGGGCACTTCCGCCTGCAGGGCGGCGGCAAGGGCTTTGCCCTGGTCACCGACCGCGCACGCACGCTGGTGATTCCGGTGCGCGGCGGCAGCACCCTGCTGCTCAGCCTGGAGCGCCCGCAGGCCCTGCTCGAGGCGCTGCGCAAGGTGGCCGCCACGGCGCCACGGCAGTAAGCTGGATCGATGCACCGCACCACTCCGCTGTTGATCAATACCGAGACCGTCGAACTGTGGCCTGCGCCGCTGCTGCGCGCGCGCAGCAATCTCGACGCCCGCCTGCTGGCCCGCGCGCAATGGGTACTGCGGCGCAAGCGCGATGGCCGCTACCTGGCGGCAGTACTGGCGCACGGTGTGCACTCGCTGGTGCCGCGCCTGCCACGCGAGCCCGGCGTGGAGGACGCGCTGGCCCTGCTGGATGGCGCACGGTCACGACCGTTCGGCGCTGCAATGGAAGACCAGTGGCTGCCGCTGGTTGGCCTGCAGCAGCGCCTGCAGCAGCTGGGCCTGGATGCACAGCGCTATGCGCACGACAGCGGGCTGGCACTGGAAGCCGAGCCGTGCGTGCTGCACTGGGCCGGACGTGATCGCTTTGCCCGCCCGTTGTGGCTGCGCCGCGGTGCCGCGCAGGGCTGGCGACGGATGCGCCTGCATGCCGCCCGGGATGGAATTGCACTGGACGCGATCTCCGGCTTCCGCAGCCATGCGTATCAGCTCGGCATTTTCGAACGCAAGCTGGCGCGCGGGCAGAGCGTGCCGCAGATCCTGAAGGTCAATGCCGCCCCTGGTTTCAGCGAACACCACAGTGGTCACGCGCTGGACATCGGCACACCGGGGGATGCGCCGGCAGAGGAGACCTTCGAGGCGACGGCTGCGTTTGCGTGGCTGCAGGCCAATGCCGCGGCGCACGGGTTCCATCTGAGCTATCCGCGCGACAACCCGCATGGGATCGTCTACGAACCGTGGCACTGGTGCTGGAAACCGGCCAACGGCTGAGCCCCTCGTGGCAGCTGCTCGACTGCGGTCCTCGGGCTGGCCGGGAGGGTGGCGGCGCAGGGGCCGCTGCAAGTACGTCCATGTAAGCTCGGGCGCGCCATCCATGGCGCTTACGTCCCTGCGCCGCCCATCCT
This sequence comes from Stenotrophomonas sp. MYb57, assembly GCF_002966815.1. Lineage (NCBI taxonomy): Bacteria > Pseudomonadati > Pseudomonadota > Gammaproteobacteria > Lysobacterales > Lysobacteraceae > Stenotrophomonas > Stenotrophomonas sp. MYb57. The sequence goes on along the minus strand of NZ_CP023271.1, from coordinate 1,281,742 downwards.
CCCGGCCACGGACAGTTTCCGCGTGCGTCCGCCACGGAATTGAACAAACAAAAAAGCAAAGGCAGACGCGGGTCGCTGCGCTCGACGCCGGGCGTGGCCCGGCGCTACCAGTGCTTGGGCGTTGCGGCTAGCGCCGCAGCGCGTTGATCGCCAGCAGTACCCACCCGGCCATCAGCGTGGTGCCACCTACCGGCGCCAGCCGGGTCGGCCACTGCCACAGCGCACCGCCCACCAGGCTGCCGGAGAACAGCAGCACGCCCAGCAGCAACACGTACAACGCCAGATGCGCGATCGCGCCCTGCGCGCGCGGGCCGAGGGCGGCCAGTACCGCTCCGTGGGCAAAGGCGTACAACGCCGCCATGTTCAGGTGCTGCTGCGCCAGCGGATCGGACACGCCATGCGCGGCATAGGCCGAGAGACCGATCGAGGCCGCTGCCAGCAGCGCCCCCAGGCAGGCCAGCAACGACGGTTTACGCGCGCGTCGTTCGGAATTGAACATGACAGCTCCTTGCGCAATGCCCGACACCGGGCTCGGGATGAAAAAAAAACGCGCCGCAGGAAGCGGCGCGTTTTCGTGTCCAGCACTACATGGGTCAGCCGAGGCTTACTTGACGGCCCAGTAGATGTCGTACGTCGCTTCCGGGGTGAACGACTTGTCCACGCCGTCCTTCCAGGTTTCGTACGGACGGTCGATGACTTCGTTGCCCGAGGTCACGGCCCAGGCGCGCAGGGCGCTGCGGGCAACGTCCAGGCCTGCCATGTGACCGGTGTAGGCCGCATGCGCCGAACGGTGCGGAGCAACGCGGACGTACTTGACCGGAGCGCCACCGTCGATCTTGACGGTCAGCTGTTCGGCCGGCACGCCTTCAGCACCCTTCTTCTTCACCGGCTGGGCGATGTCGAAGGCGTACTTCTCAGCACCGAAATCGGTGGTGATGATACGCAGCGGACCGGCGGCTTCCAGGCCATTGGCCTCGATCACGCGCTTGATCCACTCCTGGTTGTCCTTGATGGACTTGGTGATGGAATCCTGGCCACGGTCGACATTACCGGCGGTGACGACCAGCAGGTCTTCGGCCGGGACATCGACGATGCCCAGATCGGTCAGCGGGGCTTCGGAAGTGCGGTAGTCGACATTCGGCACGGTGGCCAGCATGTTCGCCAGGCGCGACAGACCCATCTTGATGTCATCGCCGATCTGGCGGCTGACATACAGGCCTGCGTAGCGACCGAACAGGTCAAAGCCATACTTCACCGAGTAGTCCTGGGTGATCTTGACGTTGCGACCGCCCTTGCCGGTCGGCTCCAGGGTGAAGGTGCTGACCTTGTCGTGACCCTTGGAGGCGTCGTCGATGGCGATAACAACACGCTTGTTCTCTTCGGCTTCGGTCACCTTCCAGGAACCGGTGCCCAGGTCCTTGGAGGTGTAGTCGAGAGTGGCACCGACGCCGGAGGCCGGGCCGGACAGCTTCAGTTCAACGGCGGGATCGCGCAGTACCAGCGGGTTCCAGTCCTTGAAGCGGCGCAGACTGCTGACCGTGTCGTACACGATCGTCATCTTGCGGTTGGTCTCGATGCTTTCGGTGATGTGACGCTCGCCCGGCAGACAGACGCCAATGATGACGAACAGGCCAGCCACGATCCCCAAGGCGATCAGGAACTCGATAATACGGGTCATTCAGAGAGTCTCCGGGGCCGATCCCACGGCCGGGTTGATTGAAGCGAAGCGCCAATCCTAGCAGGCTTCGCGGGCATTGGTTATCGGGATTGGCGCACCGGTTTCCGTGCCGGCTGCGCATTTGTATGCACAAAGAATTCGAAGGGTAACGCATCCGCGTACCCGGCATGTAGGGGGCAAGTGGGGGGCAACCCTGAATCCGGGCCCAGACTGCGTGCCAAGTCTTTGTCGCTAAAGGATTTTCCTCACACCAACTGGAGTTCAAACGCTTTCAGGACTGCACGCGTACGGTCACGTACGCCCAGTTTGGAAAGGATGTTGGACACATGGTTCTTGATCGTGCCCTCGGCGACCCCCAGCGAATTGGCGATCTCCTTGTTGGAGAAACCGCTGGCCATCAGCCGCAGGATCTCGGTCTCACGGTCGGTCAGCGGGTCGGGCCGGTCCAGGCTGACGAAGTCGTTGCGCATGTGCTCCAGCCCGGACAGCAGCCGCTGGGTCACCGCCGGCTGCACCAGTGAACCGCCATCGGCCACCGTGCGGATCGCCCCGACCAGCTGCGCCAGGGTCACGTCCTTGAGCAGGTAGCCCTTGGCACCGGCCTTGAGCCCGGCCAGCACCAGCTGGTCATCGTCGAAGGTGGTCAGGATGATGGTCGGCGGCAGCTGTTCCTGCCGTGACAGCACCTGCAGCGCCTCCAGCCCGGACATCACCGGCATGCGCATGTCCATCAGGACCACGTCCGGACGGATCTGCGGGATCAGCTCGACCGCCTGGCGGCCATCGGCGGCCTCGGCCACCACTTCGATGCCGTCGTCGAGCGCCAGCAGCGAGCGGATCCCCTGCCGCACCAGGGTTTGGTCGTCGACCAGGCAGACGCGAATCATCAACGCACTCCTTCAGGAACCTGGGTAAGGGCCGCCAGCACCGTTGCCGGTACCGTCGCCCGCAGCCGGAAGCCTTCGCCGGGGCGGGTCTCCACCTGCAGCTGGCCTCCACATTGTTGCAGGCGTTCGCGCATGCCGCGCAAACCATTGCCCACATTGACCGTTTCCGCCCCGACGCCGTCGTCGCGGGCTTCCACCACGACCTGGTCCGGGACCTCACGGTACACCCGCAGCCACAGGTGGCGGGCGCCGGCATGGCGCACCGTGTTGGTGATGATCTCCTGGGTGCAGCGCAGCAGCACGTGGGCCCGCTGCGGGTCTTCCACGTTCAGCGGCTCCTCGATCTCCAGCTGGATGTCCAGCGACGGCACGTGCTCGGTCAGCGGACGCAGCGCAGCGGCCAGGTCGATGGCGCCGGTCTCGCGCAGCTGGCTGACCACCTCGCGCACGTTGCCCAGCAGCAGCTTGGCCAGGGCATGTGAGCGCTTCACGTGCTCCAGCGCCTGCCCTTCGGCGAGGTGGCCGGCCACTTCCAGATTCAGGGTCAACGCGGTCAGCTGGTGGCCCAGCAGATCATGCAGTTCGCGCGAAATGCGGGTGCGCTCGTTCACCCGCGCGCTTTCGGCCAGCAGCGCACGCGTGGCGCGCAGCTCGGCGTTCAGGCGGCGCTGCTCCTCACGCGCCTCGGCCTGGCGGCGGGCCACCAGCGCGATCACGAACACGAAGCTGGAAAAACCCATGTAGCCGACGGCCTGCAGCACGGCGATGACCGGCGGGAAGCCCAGCGGCTGGATGTAGACCGGCAGCACGGCCAGGTTGCTGGCCACCAGCCACACCACCCCGATGCGCGGGCCCAGCAGCCAGGGCAGCAGGCCGGCCACCACCATCAGCAGGATGCTGCCCAGTGCGGTGCCGGAGAAATAGCTCACGCCGATCGCGCAGGCCGTCAGCAGGATCAGCGCGGCATGGTCGAAGAAGCCGGGCCGGCTTTCGCCCAGCGAGCGCGTCAGCACCCAGTACACGAAGCCGAAGGCCAGGTAGGCCGAGGCCCAGGGAATGATCCGGAAGCCGGCCTCGCCGTCCAGGCTTTCCAGTGTCAGCGACACCGGATCGATCAGGTAGATCGCAAGCCAAAGGCCGACGGTGCCCCAGGTGAACAACCCGGAGTAGCGCAGCATCGCATTGTGGTTGAGTCGGGCCAGCATGGCCCATCGTAGCCTGTGCGCGTCAGGGCCCAAGGGCATAAAGTCATGTTCGGTGCGGTCCCCTGTTCATGCCGCAGCCCACCCCGGGCATGCAATAATCATGCGCAGGGTCCGTACATGGGACCAACCGCGTTACCCCACGGAGTCACAATGTCGATTGTCATCCGCGACGTGCGCGAGCACGAGCTCGATTCCGTCCTGGCTTTGAACAACAATGCTGGCCTGGCCATCCTTCCCCTGGATGCCGAGCGCCTGCGCCTGTTCTATGCAACCGCTGAATATTTCCGCGTCGCCGAGCGCGACGGCAACCTGGCCGGCTTCCTGATCGGCTTCGGCAGCGACAGCCAGCACGACAGCAGCAATTTCGCCTGGTTCAAGCAGCACCTGGACACCCCCTTCTTCTATATCGACCGCATCGTGGTCGCCAGCCGCCGTCGCGGTGGTGGCGTCGGCCGTGCGTTCTATGCCGACGCCCAGAGCTTCGCCGAGCTGCGCTACCCGCAGATGACCTGTGAAGTGTTCCTGGACCACGGCGCCGATGCCGCCCTGCTGTTCCACGGCAGCTTCGGCTTCCGCGAGCTGGGCCAGAACACCATGCCGCAGGTGGACGTGCGCGCCAGCATGCTGGCCAAGGAACTGTGCAGCTTCCCGTGGGTGAATGAAACCTATGGCGGCAAGCTGCCTGATGTTGCATGGGCGCGCGACCGGCAGCTGCCGGCGCAGGCACAGCGGTCGACGGGGACCTGAGCGTGGCAGTGAATTTCGATTACGAACAGGCCGGTGAACTGAAGATCGGCCAGGTGGGCATCGCCAACCTGCGCATCCGCACCCTTGATGTTGAACGCCTCGTGCAGGAAATGCAGGAACGGGTGAGCCGTGCGCCGAAGCTGTTCGGCCGTGCAGCGGTGATCCTGGACTTCGGCGGCCTCAGCCAGGTGCCCGACGTGGCAACGGCGCAGGCGCTGGTCGATGGCCTGCGCGGTGCCGGCGTACTGCCGGTGGCATTGGCCTATGGCACCAGTGCGGTCGACCTGCTCTCGCAGCAGCTCGGCCTGCCGCTGCTGGCCAAGTTCCGCGCCCAGTACGAGCGCGCCGAGGCAGAACCTGCCCCGCCGCCGGCACCCGCACCGGAACCGCGCCGTGCCGCACGCGCCGAAGCGAAAGCCGCGCCGGCTCCGGCTCCGGCCACGCCGATGGGCAAGGCTGCCGATGCCGCCGCGCCACAGCCGGGCCGCATGCAGCTGGGCAACGTGCGTTCGGGGCAGCAGCTGTATGCGGAAAACTGCGACCTGACCGTGATGGCCACCGTCGGCGCCGGCGCCGAGGTCATCGCCGATGGCAGCATCCATATCTACGGAACCCTGCGCGGCCGTGCGCTGGCAGGGGCCCAGGGCAACACCGCGGCACGCATTTTCTGCCGTGATTTCCATGCGGAACTGGTCGCCATTGCAGGCCACTACAAGGTACTGGACGATGTACCGGAAACCCTGCGCGGCAAGGCCGTGCAGGTGTGGCTGGAACAGGACCAGATCAAGATCGCTGCGCTGGACTGATGCAGCACCTCAAACAGAATCATCAGGAGAAGTCCTTTGGCTGAAATCATCGTAGTCACCTCCGGCAAGGGCGGCGTCGGCAAGACCACTTCCAGCGCAAGCCTGGCCTGCGGCCTGGCAAGGCGTGGCAAGAAGGTGGCGGTGATCGACTTCGACGTCGGCCTGCGCAACCTCGACCTGATCATGGGCTGCGAACGCCGCGTGGTGTACGACTTCGTGAATGTCGTGCACGGCGAAGCCACCCTCAAGCAGGCCCTGATCAAGGACAAGCGCTTCGACAACCTGTTCGTGCTGGCTGCCTCGCAGACCCGCGACAAGGATGCACTGACCCAGGAAGGCGTGGGCAAGGTCCTGAAGGACCTGGCTGCCGACGGCTTCGACTACATCATCTGCGACTCCCCGGCCGGCATCGAGAAGGGCGCCTTCCTGGCGATGTACTTCGCCGACCGCGCCGTGGTGGTGGTGAACCCGGAAGTGTCCTCGGTACGCGACTCGGACCGCATCATCGGCCTGCTCGATTCGAAGACCCACAAGGCCGAATCCGGCCAGGACGTGCCGGCCTTCCTGCTGCTGACCCGCTACACCCCGGTGCGCGTGGAAAGCGGCGAGATGCTCAGCATCGCCGACGTCGAGGAGGTCCTTGGCCTGAAGGCGATCGGCGTGATCCCCGAATCGGGCGACGTGCTCAATGCCTCCAACAAGGGCGAGCCGGTCATCCTGGATGGCGAATCCGCTGCCGGCCAGGCCTATGACGACGCCGTCGCACGCATCCTCGGCGAAGAACGCCCGATGCGCTTCACCAACGTCGAGAAGAAGGGCTTCTTCAGCAAGCTGTTCGGAGGGTAAGCATGGGCCTGTTTGATTTCCTCAAAGCGAAGAAGACCACCGCCGAAACCGCCAAGAACCGCCTGCAGATCATCATCGCGCAGGAGCGCAGCCACCGTGGCGGTCCCGACTACCTGCCGCTGCTGCAGCGCGAGCTGCTGGAAGTGATCAAGAAGTACGTCAACATCGACGTCGATGCAGTGAAGGTGGACCTGGTCAAGGATGGCCAGCACGACGTGCTGGACATCTCCGTGGCGCTGCCTGAAGGCCCGGACAAACCCTGACCCCCTGCCCCGCCCGTGCCTGCATGGGCGGGGCTGCCTGACCCGCATGACTGATACCACGCCCGAACCGAACGTTACCCGCGTCGGCGACATCGCCTTCGCCGATGCCCAGCGCCTGCTCGCTGCACATGAGCTGCGCCTGCATCACGTTGCGGCCGGCGAGCCGATCCCGGGCAGTTACTGGGGCGAGCCCGAGGCGGGCATCATCGCCAGCGACGTCTACGTACGCGATGACACGCCGGTGCATTCGATGCTGCACGAAGCCTGCCACCTGATCGTGCTGCCACCGGAGCGGCGCGCGCAGGTGCATACCGACGCCACCGATTCGGTGCCCGAAGAAGACGCCACCTGCTACCTGCAGATCGTGCTGGCCGGGCACCTGCCCGGTGTCGGCAGTGAGCGGCTGATGGCCGACATGGATGCGTGGGGGTATACGTATCGGTTGGGGTCGACGAAGGCGTGGTTTGAACAGGACGCCGAAGACGCAAAGGCTTGGCTGCTCGAACGCGGCTTGCCGGTGGCTTAACGCATCGGTAGCGCCGGGCCATGCCCGGCGGCATGCACATCCGCCGCCGCGATGGGGTTCGCCGGGCATGGCCCGGCGCTACCGTGGGTCACGTGGCCAGCGCGCGCAGGGTGATGCCGACCACATACGCCAGATAGGTGCCGGTGGCATAGCCCATCGTGCCCAGCAGCACGCCTACCGGCGCCAACGCCGGATGGAACGCAGCGGCCACCACCGGTGCCGAGGCCGGGCCGCCGATGTTCGACTGCGAACCGATGGCGAAGTAGAAGAACGGCACCTTCAACAGCTTGCCCAGGCACCACAGCAGCACGATGTGCACGCTGATCCAGATGATGCCGAGCAGGAACAGCCACGGGCGATCCAGCAACGCCAGCAGATCCATCTGCATGCCGATGCAGGCGATCAGGAAGTACAGCAGCAGCGAGCCCAGGCGCGAGGCGCCCGCGCCTTCCAGCGTACGTGCACGGGTGAAGCTGAGGCCCAGGCCGAGCGTAGTCGACAGCACCACCACCCACACGAACGGCGCATCCAGGCTGAACTGCGATGCCCAGCTGACGTGGACCTTGAACCAGGCCGCCAGCGGCGCGCCGATGGCGTGGGCCAGGCCGACGCCACCGAAGGCCACGGCCACGATCAGCATCAGATCGGTCAGGCTGGGAATCCGCTCGTGCTCGGCCTGGAAGCGTGCGATGCGCTCCTTCAGCTCGTCGATGGCGGAGGTATCGGCACCGCTGCGCGCATCGATCTTCGCCGCGCGCCCAGCCATGAAGATCAACGCCGCCATCCACACGTAGCCAACACCCACATCGACCACCGCGAACTGGCCGAACGTGGTCGCGTTGACATCGAACACTTCGCGCATGGCCAGCATGTTGGCACCGCCGCCGATCCAGCTGCCGGCCAGCGCCGCCATGCCGGCCCAGGTATCACCGGCGACGGTGTCCGGATGGATGGCACGCATGACCAGGAACGCGACCACCGCACCCAGCATGATGCTGGCCGAGGCGCCCAGGTACATCAGCACCAGCTTCGGCCCCAGCCGCAGGATGCCCTTGATGTCCACCGCCAGGGTCAGCAGGATCAGCGCCGCCGGCAGCAGGATGTCACGCGCGACCGGGTTGTACAGCTTGGTGTTCTGCCCGTCGATCAGGCCGAACGTGTTGTAGATGCCCGGCAGCAGATAGCACAGCAGCAGCGCCGGCACGAAGGTATAGAAGCGCTTCCACAGGCCCTGCTCGCGCGAAGCGGTCCAGAACACGGCGCCAAGGGTGGCGGCGATCAGGCCGAAGACGACGATGTCGTTCTGGATCAGGGCAGTCGAGGGCATGCAGGCATCCAGGTAGTGCCGGCCGCTGGCCGGCAACCCCATGTAGGTAGGTCGCAACGTGCAGTTGCCGGCCAGCGGCCGGCACTACCGGAAAGCCGCGCGCCGCCACAAGGGCGGCGCCGGTATCGCTTACTCGCCGATGTGCTGCTTCAGCCAGGCGTTGACGGTGTCATGCCAGAGGATGCTGTTGTTCGGCTTCAGCACCCAGTGGTTCTCGTCCGGGAAGTACAGGAACTTCGACTCGATGCCCTGGCGCTGGGCCGCGGTGAATGCAGCCAGGCCCTGCTCGACCGGAATGCGGAAGTCCTGCTGGCCGTGGATCACCAGGATCGGCTTCTTCCAGTCAGCCACGTGGTTGACCGGGTTGAACTTCTCGTAGTTCGCTGCCTTCTGGTACGGGGTACCGCCCTGCTCCCACTCGGTGAACCACAGTTCTTCGGTGGCATAGCCCATCATGCGCTGGTCGAACACACCGTCATGGTTGACCAGGCACTTGAACGGGCTGTTCCAGTTGCCGGCGATCCAGTTGACCATGAAACCGCCGTAGCTGGCACCCAGTGCGCAGGCCTTGTCACCGTTGAGGAAGTCGTACTTCTTCAGCGCCGCGCTCCAGCCCTTCTGCAGGTCTTCCAGCGGACGGTCACCCCAGTGCTGGCTGATCGCATCGGTGAAGGCCTGGCCGTAACCGGTGGAGCCGTGGAAGTCGATCATCACCACAGCGTAGCCCTGGCCTGCGTACGTCTGCGGGTTCCAGCGGTAGCTCCAGCCATTGCCGAAGCTGCCCTGCGGGCCGCCATGGATCAGGAACGCAACCGGGTAGGACTTGCCTTCCTGGTAGTTGTGCGGCTTGACCACATAGCCGTGCACGGTGTCGTTGTTCCAGCCCTTGAACTCGAACTGCTCGTAGTCGCCGAAGCTCACATCCTTCAGCACTTCGCCAGCGGCCGGGGTCAGCGCGCGCAGCGCGCCGATCGGCTCACCTGCGGCAGGCAGCAGGCCGACCAGCACCTGGTCGTTGCTCTTCAGGCTGTTGCGGGTGATGGCCACGCTGTTGCCGGCCACGTCGACGGCGGTGACGCTGCCATCGCCGATCAGCTTGGTGGCCTTGCCGCTGGCCACGTCGATCTGGAACAGCGGGTGCTCGCCAAGGTCGTCGGCGGTGGTGTAGATGCTGGCGCCGTCTGCAGACAGAGCGATGCCGCCGGCCGAACGGTCCCACTGCGGCGCGATCTCGCGCGTCTTGCCGCTGGCCAGGTCCATCGCCATCAGGCCGAAGCGGTCCGCCTCGAAGCCTGGGCGCTTCATCGCGCGGTAGAACAGGGTCTTGCCGTCGGCGCTGAACACCGGGCCGGCATCCCAGGCCGGGTTGGACGCGGTCAGGTTGACCGGCGCCTGCTTGCCGGCGGCATCGAAGCGGTACAGGTCGAAGTTGGTCGACCACGGCTCCTGCTTGCCGGCCACGCGGATGCTGGCGACCACGCTGCTGCCATCCGGCGACCAGGCGAAATCGTCATTGCCACCGAACGGCTTGGACGGAGCGTCGCCGTCGATGGTCGCGCTCAGCGCCGAAGCGCCCTTGACCGCACCGGCCTTGGCTGCCGGCAACGGGGCGACGAACAGGGTGTTGCGGCGGCCGTCGTTCCAGGTATCCCAGTGGCGCACGAACAGCGAATCGAAGACCTTGCCGCTGGCCTTGGCGCCTTCCACGTCCTTCAGCTTCTTTTCGGTGCAGGCCAGGTCCGAGGCACAGGCCTGGAACACGCCGGCGCTGAACAGCATGCGGTCGTCCTGCGGCGACACGTGGTAGCTGTCCACGTCCACCGGGAAGTCGGTCAGCTGGCGCGGGGCGCCGCCACTGATCGGCTGTGCGTACAGCTGCTGGCTGCCGTTCCTGGCGCTGAGGAAGTACACGGTCTGGCCATCGGCCGACAGCGATGCAGAGTTGACGTTCCAGCCAGCCGGCGTGATCTGCTTCGGCGGTGCCGCGTCGCGGGTGCGCAGGTTGCGCGCGAACAGTGCGGTGCTGGCCTTGAGGTTGGCATCGGTGCTGCGCTTGGCGAACACCACGGTGCCGCCGTCGGCGGTCAATACCGGCGCGGAGACGCGGTCCATGGCCACCATGTCGCGGACTTCCAGGCCACGGGCAGCGGCGACGCTGGGCAGGGCAGCCAGCAGGCTCAGTGGCAGCAGGGCATGACGCAGTTTCATCGGGGTCTCCGCAGGACGGCAAAAAACCGATGGTAGGCCTGCGCGGCCGGGCCTGCCAAGGCCATCGGTCATGGCCGTGGCTGAGCTGCCGCCAGAAAAAGCAAACCGCGCCGTAGCGCGGTTTGTCGGAGGTCGGGGTCGGATCCGATTCCATGGGAATCGGCTCTGACCCCAGACGCTGCCAGCATGGGGTCAGAGCCCTTCCCTGCGGGAAGGGATCCGACCCCGTGGGCGTCATGCCACGGCGCGCTTGCCGGTGCGGTAGATCAGCCAGCCGACCAGGAACAGCACGGCCAGGCCGATCCACTGCGCGGCCGGCAGGTGGAACGGCACGGCCAGCACGTCGGCACGGCTGCTGACCACGATCGGCACGGCGATGGCGATACCCATCAGCGCCTCGCCGGTGATCAGGCCGGCAGCGAACAGCACGCCCGGCTTGTGCACGCGGTCGCGGCCCTCTTCGTCATCGGCGCGCACCTTGTGGAAGCGCTCGACCAGGTAGGAGATCAGGCCACCGAGGAAGATCGGCACCATCAGTTCCAGCGGCAGGTAGATGCCGATCGCCGCGGCCAGCACCGGCACGCGGAAACGCGAGTTGCGCGACTTCAGCCAGCTGTCGAACGCGATGATGGCGGCACCGACCACGGCACCGATGCCGATGAAGGTCCACGGCAGCTCGCCACCGAACAGGCCCTTGGCCACCGAGGCCATCAGGTTGGCCTGCGGTGCGGCCAGCGCATTCGGGTGCAGCTCGGACTTGACGCCGATGCCGTAGGCGGTGGCCAGCAGGTTCAGCACCGGGGCCATGATCAGCGCGCACGAGAACGCGCCGATGCCCAGCATCAACTGCTGCTTCCACGGGGTGGCACCGACGATGTAGCCGGCCTTGAGGTCCTGCAGGTTGTCGCCACCGACGGCGGCGGCACAGCACACCACCGCGCCGATCATGATCGCGGCCACCGCACCCAGCGGCGCACCGAAGGCACCGACCGGCTGCAGGCCATCCTTGCCCAGCAGCAGCACCAGCACCGCCGAAGCGAACAGGATGGTGGAGATGGTGATGCCCGAGACCGGGTTGTTGGACGAACCGATCAGGCCGGCCAGGTAGGCCGACACCGAAACGAACAGGAAGCCGGCGACGATCATGATGAGGGTCATCGGGATCGACACGTGCCACTGGCCGACGATGGCCTGGTACAGCGCCAGCAGCGGCAGGGTGAACACCACCAGCGCCACCAGCATCCACTTCATCGGCAGGTCGCGCTCGGTGTGCGCCAGCACCGGGCCACCGCTCTTGCGCGCGGCCGCAAAGCCACTCTTGACGCCGTTGAGCAGCGACTTGCGCAGCGAGATCAGGGTCCAGATTCCGCCGATCAGCATCGCGCCGACACCGAGGTAGCGCATCTTCGCACCCCAGATGGCGAACGCCGCTTCGGTGGACGAGGCGGTGGCGATCGAGGCGGCCAGCGCCGGATCGGTGTTCATGAAGAACGCCTGGTAGATCGGGATGGCGATGTGCCAGGTCAGGATCGAGCCGGACACCACCACGATGCCGACGTTGAGGCCGACGATGTACCCCACGCCCAGCAGTGCGGGCGACAGGTTGGTGCCGATGAAGGCGGTGACCTTGGAGCTGCCGACATAGGCCGAGGTGGCCCAGGCGTCTGGGATCAGGCGCATGCCGCTTTCCGCGGCCAGCTTCACGAACGCACCGATCACCGCCGACAGGCCGAGGATCTTCAGGCCCGGGCCCGGGTTCTCACCGGCCTTGAGCACTTCGGCCGCAGCCTTGCCTTCCGGGAACGGAAGCGGATCTTCGACGATCATCGAACGGCGCAGCGGCACCGAGAACAGCACGCCCAGCAGGCCACCGAGACCGGCGATGCCCAGCACCCACCAGTACTTGAAGTCCGGCCAGTAGCCCATGATCACCAGCGCGGGGATGGTGAAGATCACACCGGCGGCGATCGACGAACCGGCCGAAGCGCCGGTCTGCACGATGTTGTTCTCAAGTATCGAACCGCCCCCCAGCAGGCGCAGCACGCCCATGGAAATGACCGCGGCGGGAATCGCGGTGGCGATGGTCAGGCCTGCGAACAGACCGAGGTAGGCGTTTGCGGCCGACAGCACCACCGCCAGCACGATGGCCAGGACCACCGCGCGGAAAGTGAGCTGCTTGGGCGCAGCGTCATGGTTCATGAAAGCCCCTGCTGGCAAAAAATCCCTGTCACGCTAGCGTTCAGGGGGCAGCAAGTCCAGTGCGGTTCGGGAGGGTTGCGGCGCGACGGCCAGTGGGATAGTTGCTTTTGGCCAAACTCGGCCAACGCATCAAGCGCATCAGGCACATTCCAGGGAGCTAGCGGGTCTCGCGGTTTCCTTGCCCTGCATGGGCCAGGCCAGCCGCCACCGCAGCGCTCCAGGCGACACAGTTTGAAGTGTCTCAACTGCCCATGCATCGTGTTCACGATCTGGAGCATGACGCTGAGCCGCCCTATGAACAATGCACTTCGGATCCGCCCGATCACATCGCCAGTCATGGCCATCGCGACCCTGTTCTGCCTGATGCCGCTTTGCGATCACGCATCTGCCTGGAGTCGCGTTGGCGCGATCGAGGTCACCGACCACGCTGGCAAACCCTGTTTCGGGCTTCCCAAGAAAGAGCGCAAGCGTATCGGTGAGACTCCGCAGGTGTTTGGTGTGGAGGTGTATGACGCGATTACTCCACCGCTGCGGCAGCAATGGTCTTTCGAGTTTGCCTATCCCGCGTCACTCCCGCTTCCACCCGGAGCCTGCGTGCTCTACGGAGAAGTACCAGCCAACGCCGTTGCAAGGCAAACGTCCATGCCGCTGAAGCCTGGACGCCTGTACGACGTCTCGATGTCGGCCACCAGGACCGGCGCCACCCAGTTCTACAGCGCCCGATTCTGCCTGAAGGCGAACGCCGACGGCAGCCTGCACGCGATCCAGGTCCGCTACGACGACGCTCTAGGCTGGAGTCCTGCGGTCTGCCTGCCCTGAGCCGACGCGCGCGCTCGCCGACACCGGTCAGCACGTGCTGGAAACAGTTTATTGTTATGTTATATCCTGTCACGCCATTGACCTGAGCGCCCGTGGCCCCTCTCTCCTCCCGGCTGGCCTCCATCGACCAGCTGCGCGGCACCGTGATGCTGCTGATGCTGCTCGACCACGTGCGCGAGACGTTCTTCCTGCAGCATCAGGTCGGCGATCCGATGGACGCGGCGACCGTGTCCCCTGCCCTGTTCGCCTGCCGCCTGCTGGCCCACCTGTGCGCGCCGGTGTTCGTGCTGCTGACCGGCCTGTCGGCCTGGCTGTACGGCCAGCGCCATGCCGATCCACGCCGTGCCATTGCGGCGTTCCTGCTCAAGCGCGGCCTGTTCCTGGTGGTGCTGGAACTGACCCTGGTCAACGTCGCCTGGACCTTCCAGTGGCCGCCGGAAACGGTGTACCTGCAGGTGATCTGGGCGATCGGCCTGAGCATGATCGCGCTGGCCGGCCTGCTGTGGCTGCCGCGGCCGCTGCTGGCCGTTCTGGCGGTGACGCTGGTGGTCGGCCACAACCTGCTGGACGGCGTACGGGTGCAGGGCGACGGCGCTCTGGCCGTGCTGTGGAAGGTTCTGCACCAGCGCGACTGGATCGAGGCTGGGCCGTTGAGCCTGCGTACCTCCTATCCCGTGCTGCCGTGGATCGGGGTGATCGCGCTGGGCTACCTGATGGCGCCGTGGTTCGCTGTCGGCAGCGACCCGCAGCAGCGCCGGCAGCGGCTGCTGTGGTCCGGGCTGGGCGCACTGGCCGCCTTCGCCCTGCTGCGCTTCGCCAACGGCTATGGCGACACGCCGTGGCAGTACCAGCAGACCACGCTGCGCACGTGGATGAGCGTGTTCAACATCACCAAGTACCCGCCCTCGCTGCAGTTCCTGCTGCTGACCCTGGGCGTGGGCCTGCTGCTGTTGCGGCTGTACGAGTGGCCGCCGCTGGCGCGTGCGCTGCGCCCGCTGGCCGATATCGGCGCAGCGCCGATGTTCTTCTATCTGCTGCACCTGTACGTGCTGAAGCTGCTGTACCTGGCGGCCCTGAAGACCTGGGGCCCGACCCACGGTTGCCTGTATGCACTGGACTCGGTGGCCGGCCTGTTGCTGGTGGCCTGCGCGCTGGCGGTGGTGCTCTACCCAGCGACGCGGGCGTTCGCGCGGTTCAAGGCGCGCCGACGCGACCTGGCCTGGCTGCGGTACCTGTGAACGGTAGCGCCGGGCCATGCCCGGCGTTGCGCAGGACCGCCGGGCATGGCCCGGTGCTACCCGGCGCGCGCCTGCAGCGCACGCCTATAATTCCGCGATGAATTCCACTGCTATCGCTTCCGACGACTTCCTCGGCCATCCCAAGGGCGTCTACGTCTGCTTCTTCACCGAAATGTGGGAGCGCTTCTCCTTCTACGGCATGAAGGCGCTGCTGCTGCTGTACCTCACCAAGTACCACCTGTTCGGCGACAAGGCCGGGCTGGACCTGCTCGGCGCCTACGGCGGGCTGGTGTACTGCATCCCGGTGTTCGGCGGCATGTTGGCCGACCGCTGGCTGGGCATGCGCCGGGCGGTGCTGTTCGGCGGCATCCTGCTGGTGCTCGGCCACCTCGGCATGGCCTTCGAGGGCCACGCCGCATACCGGGTCAACGGCGAAGTAGTGCGCGACACCTCGGCATTGGCCGTGACCTACCTGTCGCTGGCGCTGATCATCATGGGCGTCGGCTTCCTCAAGCCGAACATCTCCACCATCGTCGGCAAGCTCTACCCGCAGGACGATCCACGCCGCGATTCGGGCTTCTCGCTGTTCTATGCCGGCATCAACCTGGGCGCCCTGTTCTCTTCGCTGGTGTGCGGTTTCCTGGGCGAGGTCTACGGTTGGAAGTACGGCTTCGGTGCGGCCGGCATCGGCATGCTGGCCGGCCTGGCGATGTTCCTGTGGGGCCAGAAATACCTGCAGGGCCACGCCGAGCCGCCGCAACCGGCGACCTTGAAGCAGAAGGTGCTGGGCCTGCCGCGCGAATGGCTGATCTACCTGTGCGCGGTGATCGGCGTGCTGCCGGTGGCCTGGCTGATGTGGGCGGCCGGCAACGGTGCCTTCGCGCTTGGCGGTGAAATCAGCCTGGCACTGATGCTGATGCTGGTGGTGCTGGGCGGCGTGCTGGTCTGGTTCGCCTGGTTCACCGGCACCCAGTGCACGCCGGTGCAGCGCCAGCAGATGGTCGCGCTGATGGTGCTGATCTTCATGGCGCTGGTGTTCTTCACGATGTACGAGCAGTCGTATGGTTCGTGGGTGACCTTCACCGACCGCCTGCTGACCAAGGACATCGTGCCGGCGCTGGTGATCCGCGAAGGCTCACCGCTTCCGTGGTCGATCCTCTCGCTGCTGCTGGCACCGCTGGGCTTCGTGGTCAGCGCGCGCCTGTCCGAGCGTCGCCCCGGCTCGTCCGCGCCGCGCACGTTCTTCATCGCCATCGTTGCGCTGATGCTGGTGCTGCTGGTGCGCGACTGCCTGGTGATCCCGCAGACCGCCGGTTCGCTGACCTACCTCGGCGGCCTGTTCCTGGTGCTGCTGGCGCCGGCCTTCGCCGCGTTGTGGACCTGGATGGACCGCCGTGGCTGGGAGCCGGGCAAGCCGGTGAAGTCGGCCTGGGGGCTGGTGATCGGTGCGTTGTCGTTCGTACCGCTGGCGCTCGCCGCGCAGCACGTTGGTGCCACCGGCGAGATGGCCAGCGTGTGGTGGCTGGTGCTGGCCTACTTCCTGCTGGCCAGCGGCGAGATGTGCCTGTCGCCGGTCGGCCTGTCGGCGGTCACCCAGCTGGCGGTGCCACGGGTGATGAGCCTGATGATGGGCACCTGGTTCCTGGCGACCGCCTTCTCCGAAACGCTGGCCGCGCTGTTCGGCAAGCTGGCGGCGATCGACGTACCTGAAGGCGAAACGCTGGACATGGCCGCTGCGGCCGGCGCCTATGCGCACCTGTTCTGGCTGCTGATGTGGATCGGCCTGGGCTGCGCGTTGCTGGCCTTCATCGCTGCGCCGCTGTTGAAGCGGATGATGCATGGGGTGAAATAGGACCAATAGCGTCATCACCCAGCGTCAATCACTATTGCTACGACGGAAGCGACAGCACTTTCGTACAAATTGCATGTGCGGCAGGCGAAGGGGGAGGCAGGATGCGCCCTCCCTCGACTCCCCCTCCTCCCCACATGCGCTCTTCCCCTCTGGCCCGCACCCCGCTGGCCCTGCTGATCTCGACCTGTCTGCTCGCCCCGGTTCCGGCCATGGCGGACAGCACGTCCGACACCTGCAAGGACACCGACCAGGTTCATTGCACTTCCGACACCGGCATTTCCGGCTGGTGGTGGGGCGGCCTGGCGGCCGTGGGCCTGGGTGCTGCGGCAGCCGGTGGCAGTGGCGGTGGCGGTGGCGGCAGTGAGGGTGGCAGCGGTGGCGGGGGCACGGCGCCGCCCGGCCAGGAAGGCGGCCAGTTCGGCAACAACCAGATGCTGTCGGCTGCAGGCACCCAGGTGAACTGGCATCAGCCGGTCACCACCCGTATCGCCGGGCGCGCCCGCAACGAGGGGCAACTGCAGTTGCTGGCAGGCACGCTGCACCTCGTAGGCGAAGGCGAACTGCGCAATACCGGCAGCCTGACCGTCGGAAACACCAGCACCCTGCGCATCGATGGCGATGCGGACCTGGACAACCATGGCGCGCTGCGCATCGAGGGCGCTCTCGAGCTCGCCGGCGATGGAAGCCTGGAGAACTTCAGCCGGGCCGACTTCATCGGCGCGCGCGTGCAGGCAGCAGGTGAAGCCGAGATCGACAACAACAGTGTCCTGCACGTACAGGGGGGCCAATGGTCTTTCACACAGGATTCGGACCTGGACAACGGCCGCAATGGCGTGCTCGATATCAGTGGCACCAGCTTCGCCCTGCGCGACCGTGCCGAAGTGGAGAATGAAGGCCGCATCCTGGCGCGCGACCTGGCCGCCGGCAGTGCGCTGTTCGATGCAGTGACCGGTGCGTGGGGTACCGATCGCGATGCGATCGATGTGCTCGACAACCGCGGCTATATCCAGCTCGACGGCGACCATGGCAGCGTGCTTCGCCTGGTGGCGGACAGCCAAGCCAGCCATGCCGTCAACCGCAACGGCGCCAGCATCCAGAGTTCGGCACGCAACAGTGCCCTGCTGCACGCCGAAGGCGCGTACGCCACCTTGTTCAACCAGGGCACATTGACCGTCACCGGCGATGGCGCGGTGGCGATGCGCGGCGCGCGTGGCGCCACCCTTGTCAACGATGGCGTGATCAATCTGGGCACGGCCACCGACAACCAGGGCCGCGGCATGGTGGCCATGCAGTCCGATGGCAGCGCAACGCTGAACAACCGGCGCGGCGGCGTGATCAACATCCATGCCGCCGATTCGTTCGCCTTCCAGATCGCCGCAGGCGGCAGCGGGCGGCTGATCAACAATGGCGTGGTGAACGTGTACGGCCAGCGCAGTGGCCTGCATGCCGATGCTGATACGGCCGCCGCCGACCGCCCGGGCGATGATCTTGGCTGGCAGGCGCCCCGCGGCATCGGTGGTTACACGGTCGGTACCAACGCCGATGGCAGCACCGGCCGGCTGATGTTGCATGACGGTGGACAGCTGCAGGACGTTGCAGTGGATACCGGCTTCACCCGCGGCACCGATGCCTCGCACATCGTACTGCACGATGTGGTCAGCGGCGCCGAAGGCGGCGAGCAGAACATCCGCAGCACCAGCGTGGTCTGGCACGCGCACGCCGAACGCGATGCGCAGGGCAACGTGGATGTGACCATGCAGCGCCGAAACTACCGTGAGCTGGCCGGCGATGACCAGCAGCAGATCGCCTCGGCGCTGGAGAACGCATACCGCAACCACGCGCTTTTCCACAGCCTGGAAGTGGCCGATCAGCACACCTTCCAGAACGCGCTGCAGCAGCTGTCCGGTGCCAGTCTGGTAGGCAGTGCGCTGCGAGTGGCCAGCAACGCCGATGCGCTGTGGTCGCAGTTGGCGGCCCAACCGGCTGGGCAATCGCGTGCGTTGGCCTTTGGCGGCGGCAAGGCCAACGCGCACGGCGTGCGCGGCGATGGCGGCGCGATGCAGGTGGCGCTGCAACTGCGTAGCGGCCGGATCCTGCAGTTGGCCACGGCGGCACTGTCGGGTGACCTGTCCGCAGGCGGCGGGCAGGATCGGCTGCACTCGCAGTTCGCCGGCATCGGTCTGGCCCAGCAGTGGGGAGCGCTGCAGCTGCGCCACCAGCTTGGCCATGAGCAACACCAGTTGCAGGGTCAGCGCCAGCTCGACTGGGGCCAGACCCGCGAGACCGCGCACAGCCAGCGCCGCATCGGCAGGACGATGCTGGCCACCACGCTCGACATGACGTCTGCACTGGGCAAGGTGCAGTGGCAACCGCGCATCAAGGCCAGCGCCTTCGACCAGCGTGAAGGCGCCTTCCACGAACAGCACGCCAACGGCTTCGGCTTGGCGGTGGCCGCTGGCCGCCTGCAGGGCGTGCAGCTGGAAGTGGGCAGCGCGTTCCAGCGCTCGCTCGGCGCGCAGTGGCACCTTCAGGCCGACGTGGCAGCCAGCCGACCGATGGCACTGCGCGAGCAGGCGCGCTCTGCGCACCTGCTGGGCGCATCGGGCAATACCTTCACCCTGCCCGGCGTACGCCGCAGCGGCGTCGACCACAGGCTGCAGCTGGGCCTGAACTACCAGGCATCGAACCTGGGCTTCGGCGCGCAGCTGTCCAGCCTGCGCCAGTGGGGTGAAAGCGATGTCCGCGCTGACCTTCAGTTCGGCTACCGCTTCCGCTGAAGTACTGGGCGACGGGCGCCTATGCACCCGTCGCCGTCAGCTCAAGGCGCCTTGTCCTTGTCGGAAGACGTCGCGGCGGCAGCCGTGCTACCGCCCAGGCTGCGTGACAGGAAGGCAAGCAATCGGCTGTAGTAGTCGCGCTGGTTGGCCTCGGCGTACAGGCCATGGCCCTCGCGCGGGTAATACAGCGCTTCCACGGGCACGCCGGCCTGTTTCAATGCCGCTTCCATGCGTTCGGTGTGCTGCACCGGGGCACGCAGATCTTCGCGACCAGCGGCCAGCAGCACGGGCACCTTGATGCTCGCCGCAAGATTCACCGGCGACACCGCCGCCAGCGTGGCCGGATCACCCAGCCACTCCTGCAGATAGGTCACGCCGGAGGCGCGATCCTGGATGTCGCCGCGTTTGAACATCAACGGCAGGTCGTACACCCCCACATAGCCTGCCGCGCAGCGGTACAGCCCCGGCTCGCGCACAGCGCCCATCATGGCCGAGTACGCACCGTAGCTGGCACCGTAGATGCAGATGCGTGCGCTGTCGGCGATGCCTTGGCTGATCGCCCAGCGGGTGGCGTCGGTCACATCGTCCTGCATCGCGCGGCCCCATTGCCGGGCAGCGGCCTGGGTATGTGCACGGCCGTAGTTGCCCGAGCCGCGGAAGTTGACCTGCAGCACCGCGTAGCCGGCGTCGGCCAGCAACTGGTTCTCGCGCTCGAAACCACCGTCATCGAACACGCCGATCGGGCCACCATGCGGGACCACCACCATCGGCAGGTTGTGGCCATCACTGCCCCTGGGTAGGGTAAGGAAGCCATGCAGCGGCAGGCCGTCCCGTGCGGCCAGGGTGACCGGGCGAACGCTGGCACCGCCGTCACGATCGAACCAGCGATGGCGGCTGGTGAGGAACGCGGCGTTGCGGGTGGCGGTGGTGTACAGGAAATAGTCGCCGGGATTGGTCGCAGAGCTCACCTTCACCAGCAGGCGCGCGTTGTCGCGGGTACCGGTGAGCAGGCTCACGACCTGCCCGGGAAACGCCTTTTCAAGCCTGCGCTGGGTGCTGGCGGTCGGCGACTGCTCATCAAAAAAGGCGGTGCGCGTGACGGCGCCGACGAACTGGATACCCACCGGCACGCGCGTGCCGGGCTGGTAGACCACGCGGGTGGGGTCGACGGTGTCGTCCTGCAGCAGCGTACGCCGTTCTCCGCTGACCGGATCCCAGCTGACCACCGTATCGGGGCCGCGGGCCTGCTCCACCACCAGGTAGGCCAGCCGATTATCGGCGGAGAAGCCGATCGGGCGTTCGATGCGATGGCTGCTGCCTTCGTCGTTGACCAGGGCCCACTGATCGCGGTCCTGGCGATAGTAGAGCTTGTTGACGTTGTCGGCGGCGGCACCGTGGGCGAAGCGCAGTTCGCCTTGATTGTCGGTGGTGAACGTTGCGCGCTGCACCGGCGAGCGCGAGACCAGGACGCGGCGCCCGGTGATGACATCCATCCGTTCCAACCGCGTATTGGTGTCGTTGGCAAATGGCCACAGCGAGATCAACACGTTGCGCTCGTCGGCAGCCAGCGGATCGGCCAGGAATGCAGCCACCTGCTCGGCCACCCGTCCGGTCACGAAGCCGGGCTCGTCCGGGCGCGCACGGTAACCGACCAGCAGATCACCGCGCTTGCCATTGGCATCGATGGCATACAGTTCGCCGGTCGGCCGTGGCTGGTCCAGTGGCCCCCATTTCTCGGCCAGGCCGATGAGCAGGCGGGTGTCACTCACCCAGTCGACCTCGGCGGCGTGATTGTTGCGTGGCGGCCGGAAATTGCCGACCAGTTCCATCGTGTCGGTACGCAGCACCGCCACGGCAGTTGCGCCGTCCAGTGGCAAGGTCATGGCCAGGTACTCGCCGGTGGGCGAGAGCTGGATGTCATTGAACTCCGCGCGACGTACGTAGCCGTCCAGCGAAACCTCCGCAGCCTCCGCCCCACCCACGCCGCAGATGGCCATCAATGCGGCCAGCACCGTTGCATGTTTCATGACGTTCTCCTTGAAGCCGGGCATCCCCCTGCCCGGCACCGGGTCCGCGGCTCGCCTGCCTTACGGCGCCTTGTCCGCGCCTGCGCTCGCGCTGGTGCTGGCGGTGTTACCGCCAAGGCTGCGTGACAGGAAGGCCAGCAGCCTGCTGTAGTACTCGCGCTGGTGCTCAGGCCGGTGGAAACCGTGCCCTTCGGTGCGGTAGTACAGGCTCTCCACCGGTGAGCCGGCCGCCTTCAGCGCTGCTTCCATGCGCTCGGTGTGCTTGATCGGCGCACGCGTGTCTTCGCCGCCAGCGGCCAGGAACACCGGCACTTTCAGCTGCGCGGCCAGGTTCACCGGCGAACGGGCTCCCAGGGTCTTCGGATCGCCTACCCATTCGCGCTGCCAGGCGATGGCCGAATCGCTCAACTGTGCCTCACCACTGAACATCAGCGGCAGGTCGTACACACCGACGTAGCCGGCCGCGCACTGGTACAGTCCGGGTTCGCGGATCGGCCCCATCATCGCGGCATACGCACCGTAGCTGGCCCCATAGATGCAGATGCGGTTGCTGTCGGCGATGCCCTCTGCGATGGCCCAGCGGGTGGCGTCGGTCACATCGTCCTGCATGGCCGCGCCCCACTGCTTCGCACCCGCCTGGGTGAACGCGCGGCCATAGTTGGCCGAACCACGGAAGTTGACCTGCAACACGGCATACCCTGCTGCTGCCAGCATCTGCGGCTCGTTGCTGTAGCTGCCCTCATCGAATACGCCGATGGGGCCACCGTGCGGCAGCACCACCAACGGCAGATTGCGCCCTTCGCTGCCCGGCGGCAGGGTCAGGAAGCCGTGCAGCGGCAGTCCGTCGCGCGCCTTCAGCGAGAACGGACGCACGGTGGCGGCCAGTTTCGGGTCGATCCATTCGCTGCGGCTGAGCAGATGCTCGGCCGCCTTTGCGCGGGTGTCGAACAGGTAGAAATCCCCGGGATTGCTGCCCGACCACGTCTGCACCACCACCTTGCCGCCATCGCGGGTACTGGAGGTGATGAACACCGGGCCGCCGAACGCCGCTTCAAGGCTGCGGTACTGACGGGCATCGGCCCCCTTCTCATCGAAGAACCGCGTACGCGGTGCATCGCCGGCAAACAGCGCGCCCACCGGCACGCGGGTGCCCGGGCGGAAGATGATCGCGTAGGGATCGACCACGCCATCGCGCAGCACCTCGCGCCGTTGGCCGGTCTGAGGGTTCCAGCTGACGATGGCATCGGGCCCGGTGGGCTGCTCGACCTGCAGATAGGCCAGCGCGCCATCTTCGGAGAAGCCGATTGCGGTTTCTATCCGGTGGCTCAGCGACTCGTCATTGACCAGCGACCACTGCGCATTGGTCCCGGCGCGGTAGTAGAGCTTGTTGACGTTGTCCGACGCTGCGCCGTGGGCGAAGCGCACTTCACCCTGATGATCGGTAGTGAAATCGGCACGCTGCACGGGTGAACCGGAAACGCGCACGCGACGCCCACTGACCACGTCAAGCCGCTCGACCCGGGTGTAGGGGTCCTCGGCGAAGGGCCATACCGCGATCAGCACATTCCGGTCGTCGCCCGCCAGTTCGTCGGTGAGGAAGGCCGCGACGTCCTCCACCTTCTTCGGCTGGATGCGCGTGCCCAACCCGCGCCCCTGCACGCGGTAGCCGACCAGCAGTTCCCCGCCCTTGCCATCAACGTTGACCCCATAAAGTTCACCGGTGGGCTGCGGCGTATCGAGTACTCCAAGCTTCTCGGCCAGGCCGACCAGCAGGCGCTCGTTGCTCACCCATTCAAAGGTGTTGGCGTGGTTCTTGTCCTGCGGGCGGAACACGCCGGCAGGCTTGCGGTCGGACGTGCGCAGGATGACCAGCGCGGTGGAATCGTCCAGCGGTACGGTGCCGGCAACGTAGTCGCCGCCGGGCGAGAGCTTGACGTTCGAAAACGACTCCGCTTTCAGGTACTTCTCCAGGTCCACCCCGCCGGTACCCGCCGACGTCCCGCCCACCACCGCGCACAACAGCGCGGCAAGTACAGTCCTGCGCATCCTTCCCCCTTCCTGCCCGGACACCCTGTCCAGATTCGCCGATTCTAGGCAGGCAAGCGGCCGCGCCGCCAGTGGGCAGAAAAAACGACGGCACCGTTGCCGGTGCCGTCGTTGCCACTACCTTGGAGAGAGAGTAAGGACGTGGGTTCGGGGGGCGTGCGCCGGGTCAATGGACCCCGCGCACCGCCAGAGTGAGGGCCAGGATGCTGAGGATCACCGCGATGGTGCCGTCCAGCACGCGCCAGGTGCTGGGCTTGGTGAACAGCGGCGCAAGCAGGCGCGCGCCCAGGCCCTGCGCGGTCAGCCACAGGCAGCTGGCGGTGACCACGCCGGCCGCGAAGGCCATGCGCGCATTGCCGAAGTTCTCGGCGATGGAGCCGATCACCATCATGTCCAGCCAGAAGTGCGGGTTGATCAGCGAGAAGCCGACTGCCGCCATCAGCACCGCACGACGGCTGCCGTCATCGCTGTCGGCTTCGCCCATGCCACCGCCACCGGCGATCGCACGGCGTGCCGACTTCATCGCATACCAGGCCAGGAAGGCCACACCGGTCCAGAGGACGGCGGTGGTCAGCCACGGCAGCGCGGTGGTGAGCGTGCGCAGGCCGGCCACGCTGGCGAAGATGAAGATTGCATCGATGGCCGCGCAGGTGGCGACAACCGGCACGATGTGCTTGCGCAGGATGCCCTGGCGCAGGATGAAGGCGCTCTGGGCGCCGACCACGGCAAACAGGCCGATGCCGGTAGCCGCACCACTGAACCAGGCACCAAGGCCGGTGCTGGCGGAGATGACCGAGAACATGGGATTCACTACCTTGTCTTGCTTGGGGGGAGCGGTGCCTCGCGAAGGCGGACAGCACCGGAACGGGCGCCATTGTCGCGCCGCAACATAGAAAAGACGAGCTAAACTTACTAAACCAACATTAGCGGAGCTTAATCGCCATGCGCATCGACCATGCCCAGCTGCGGGCCCTGGCTGCGGTGATCCGCGAAGGCAGCTTCGACCGTGCCGCGCAGTCGCTCAACGTCACCCCCTCGGCCATCTCGCAGCGGGTCAAGGCACTGGAAGACCGCATCGGCCGCCTGCTGGTCAAGCGCGGCACGCCTGCGACCGCGACTGCCGAGGGCCAGTTGCTGGTGCAGCTGGCCGAGCAGACCGCCCTGCTGGAGCACGACGCGCTGCACCGGATGGGCTTGGCCGACGAGGACCTGCCGCAGGCCAGCATCCCCGTAGCGGTGAACCACGACAGCCTGGAGACCTGGTTCCCACAGGCCGCCCAGCAGTTCGCGCAGGGCACCGGCACCACCCTGGACCTGCGGGTGGAGGACCAGGACCACACCGTCGAACTGCTGCGCCAGGGCACCGTGCTGGGGGCCGTGACCACCCTGGACGAGCCGGTGCAGGGTTGCCAGATCCACGCGCTGGGCAGCATCCGCTACGCCGCCACCTGTACGCCGGAGTTCCGCGAGCAGCACTTCGCCAAGGGCGTGACCGCACAGGCGCTGGCGCAGGCACCGGTGCTGGTGTTCAACCGCAAGGACGACATGCAGTCGCGCTTTGCCCGGCGCATGGCCGGCGCCGACCTGCCCAGCACCGCGCCGACGTGGTGGATTCCTTCCACCCGCGCCTTCGTGCAGGCCAATCTGGGCGGGCTGGGCTGGACGATGAACCCGCTGCCGCTGGTCAAGCGCCATCTGGACGCCGGGCGCCTGGTCTACGTGCGACAGCGCGCGTGGGAAGACGTGCCGCTGTACTGGCAGCACTGGAAAGGCGACGTGCAGACGATGGCGCTGCTGACCCGGGCAGTGCTGGACGCCGCCTCGGCACTGGTGCAGCGCAGGCGCTGAAGAGGGGACGGAGAGGATCAAGTCGCTTGTGCTACAAACGCCTTGATCCCCTCCGCCCCCTTTTCATGCAAGCATCGGTGCAACCGACGAGGGGGCTGACCGATGGAAACCGAACCGGTATTCCTGCATATCCGCGTGGTGATGGGGATCATCCTCGGCCTGTCCATCACCACCCTGCTGAAGGGGCTGGCGCAGATCATCGAACACCCGCAGCGGCGTGGCTGTTCGGCGCTGCACCTGTGCTGGGTGGTGTGGACGCTGGTATCGCTGGTGACCTTCTGGTGGTGGGAGTTCCGCCTGGTTGAGGTACACCGTTGGACGTTTGAAATCTATCTGTTCGTGATCACCTACTGCGCGACCTGGTTCCTGCTGTGCGCGCTGCTGTTTCCCGAAGACCTGCGCGAGTACGGCAGTTACGGCAACTACCTGATGCAGCGTCGACGCTGGATCTTCGGGGTGGTCGCGATATTGACCCTTCTGGATCTTGTGGATACCGCGATCAAAGGGGGAAGCCGATGGCGGCTGCTGGGCGAGGCCTACCCCCTGCATACGGTGCTGATGCTCATCGTCGCCGCACTCGGCTGGCATCTGCGCAGCACGCGCGCGCAACTGGGGCTGGCCGCAGCGACGCTGGCCTATCAACTGGGCTACTTCGCGGCGGAGTACTTCACCATCGGCAGTGAGTGAGGAGCGCCGCCGGTCTCCATCCAATCTCCATAGGCGTCGGCCACAATCGCCCGGTTCCATTCGACCGCAGGTTTCCCAGATGACGATCCACTACCGCAATGCCCGTCCCGATGACGCCGCCGCCTGCATCGACCTGCGCGGGCGTACCCGCGAGAACGCCTTCAGTGCAGCGCAACTGGCCGAGCTGGGCATCACCGAAGAGAGCTGGGCCGCAGGTATCGCCGATGGCGATTCGATTGGCCGCGTCGCCTGGGAGGGCCAACGGATGGCCGGCTACTGCTTTGCCGACCGCGAAAGCGGCGAGGTGCTGGTGCTGGCGCTGCTGCCGGAATTCGAGAAGCGTGGCATCGGCCGGCAACTGCTGCAGGAGGTGGTCAGCCTGAGCCGCGATGCCGGCCACAGCCGCCTGTTCCTGGCCTGCTCAGCCGACCCGCACTCGCGTTCCCATGGCTTCTACCGGCACCTGGGCTGGAAGGCGACCGGCGAGATCGATGAGGCCGGTGACGAGATCCTTGAGCTGGCGTGATCGAGGGGCATCGCCGGGCGTGGCCCGGCGCTACCGGGTGAGGGTGCCACGAGCCGTCGGATGCTGCGTTGCATCAAAATCGGACCGGATGCGGTTAAAATTGCCACAGGAATGCTGCAAGGCGTTGTTTCTTCACGCTCTTTCCCTGTTTCTTGCGCATCCTGACCCCCTTCCCCGCCAACGATCCCGCCCCCATGAAGAAATTTGGCAAGGCCCTGCTCGCCCTGCTCGTGCTGCTGTTGCTGGTGGCCGCGCTGTTCCTGTACTGGCCGCTGACCCAGCGCTCGGTGCCCGCCGCGAACAACGACAAGCCCGTCGATGTCGTGCTGGTCGGCGCCGGCATCATGAGCATCACCCTGGCCACCTACCTGCAGGAACTGCAGCCGGACTGGAACATCCAGGTCTATGAGCGTCTCGACGGCGTCGCCGGTGAAAGCTCGGACGGCTGGAACAACGCCGGCACCGGCCACTCGGCATTCGCCGAACTGAACTACACCCCGGAACTGCCCGATGGCAGCATCGAGACCAAGCGCGCGGTCGGCATCGCCGAATCGTTCGAAGTCTCGCGCCAGTTCTGGTCGCACCAGGTGAAGGAAGGGCGGCTGAGCCAGCCCAGCGACTTCATCAACCCGACCCCGCACATGAGCTTCGTCTGGGGCGATGACAACATCGCCTACCTGCACAAGCGCCAGCAGGCGCTGGTGAAGAACCCGCTGTTCTACGGCATGCAGTACTCCGAGGACCCGGCGCAGATCAAGCAGTGGGCACCGCTGCTGATGGAAGGCCGCGACCCGAAGCAGAAGGTTGCCGCAACGTGGATGCCGCTGGGCACCGACGTCAACTTCGGCGTCATCACCCGCCAGCTGACCGCCGGCCTGCAGCACAGCCCGAACTTCGGCCTGCACCTCAACCACGAGGTCAGCGCACTGCGGCAGAACGCGGACAAGAGCTGGAACGTGACGGTGAAGGACCTCAAGGCCGGCACCGAATCGACCACCCACGCCCGCTTCGTGTTCATCGGTGCCGGTGGCGCGGCGCTGAAGCTGCTGCAGATGTCGGGCATCCCGGAATCGAAGGACTACGCCGGCTTCCCGGTGGGCGGCCAGTTCCTCGCCTTCCAGGGCCAGGACGTGACCTCGCGGCACGGCGTGAAGGCCTATGGCATGGCCGAGACCGGTTCGCCGCCGATGTCGGTGCCGCACCTGGATGCGCGCAAGCTGGATGGCAAGCCGGTGGTCCTGTTCGGGCCGTTCGCGCTGTACAGCACCAAGTTCCTCAAGCACGGCTCGTGGTGGGACCTGTATTCGTCGGTCAACCACAACAACGTCGGCCCGATGCTGGAAGTGGGCAAGGACAACCTGGACCTGGTGCAGTACCTGATGGGCCAGGCGCGCCTGAACGATGCCGATCGCCAGGCCGAACTGGTCAAGTACTTCCCCAATGCCAAGCCGGGCGACTGGAAGCTGGTCACCGCCGGCCAGCGCGTGCAGATCATCAAGCGTGATCCGCTGAAGGGCGCGGTGCTGCAGTTCGGTACCGAGATCGTGACCGACAAGGACCACACCCTCGCTGCGCTGCTGGGTGCCTCGCCGGGCGCTTCGACCTCGCCGCCGATCATGCTGGACCTGATGGCCAAGGCCTTCCCGGAACAGATGAAGGCCGGTTGGGAAGCCCGCCTGCGCGAGATCGTTCCCTCGTACGGCCGCAAGCTCAACGAAAGTGCCGCGCTGACCAACGAGATCCGCACGTTGACCAGCCAGACCCTGCACCTGCCCTACCTGGAGGTTCCGGTGGAAGCAGGTACGACGCCTGCACTGGCACCGACGGCCGCGCCGGCGCCGGCCCCGGCCAAGGAAAAGCGCAACGCCAACGAAGAGCTGCAGGCGCTGTAAGCCTGCGCTTGGCGGATGCCTGCGGACGGCCACCTTCGGGTGGCCGTCTGCGTTTGCGGGCGGCGACGGGGCGGATCCCTCCCGCACGGGAGGGCTCTGACCCGTTCCGGGAGACCCCTCGCAGGGTCAGAGCCCAGTGCCTGCGGCAATGGGATCCGACCCCGCCCTGACGCTTGCTGCGCGCCTGAAAGCCCCTGCACAATGACGCGAATTGTAATGTTGTTAAGAATTATTTACATTTGCATCCTGCGCAGTGACCGCGCCCCTCCCAGATGGACCTGACGTGCCCGAAGCCGCCGCCCCGGGTGCTGGACGACTGTTGCCGCCCCTTCCCCGCCTCTACGCTTCGAGCCCGCCATGACCCAGATTTTCCCCAGCCGCCTGCCCCGCCGTGCGCTGCTGCCCGCCGCCCTGCTGTCCTGCCTCACCCTGGCTGCGCCGTCGGCATTGGCCGAGGTCGCTGCCGACGCCTCCGATGCCAAGACCCTGGACCGGGTGAGCGTGCGCGCCGAGCAGTCCGCGCCGCCATCGAGCACCACCCGCCTGCCGATCACCCTGCAGGAAACGCCGCAGTCGTCCACGGTGATCGGCCTGCAGCGCCTGCAGGACGAATCGCTGTTCAGCCTCAACGACGTGATGCGCAATGTCACCGGCGTCAGCGTGTCCTTCTATGACACCCAGCGCCCGCTGTACTACGCGCGTGGTTTTGCCATCACCGATTTCCAGGTGGATGGCATTCCCACCTACAGCGGCTCGACCAACCAGGAATACGACACCGCCTTCTATGACCGGGTGGAAGTGATCCGCGGCGCCAACGGCCTGCTCAGCGGCGCGGGTGTGCCGTCGGCCACGGTGAACCTGCTGCGCAAGCGCCCGGGCAAGGAGTTCGACGCTTCGTTCTCGGTCAGTGCCGGCAGCTGGGACTACCGCCGCATGGAAGCGGACGTGACCGCACCACTGACCGCCGACGGCCGCTTCCGCAGCCGCGTGGTCGCCGCCTACACCGATCGCGATTTCTATTACGACCGCTACAAAGAGAACAAGATGGCCGGCATGGCCGTGCTGGAAGGCGATGTGACCGACAGCACCACGGTGACCGTCGGCTACCAGACCCAGGACAACAACCCGGTGGGCTCGACCTGGGGCACCGTGCCGTTCTTCGACAGCCAGGGCAACTTCGCCCATCTGCCGCGCTCGACCAACCTGGCACCGAAGTGGAGCTACTGGCAGCGCGAGACCAGCACGGTGTTCGCCAACCTGGAGCAGCGCTTCGGTGACAACTGGCTGCTGAAGATCAACACCGCCTACACGCGTGGCAACGTGCAGAACATGCGCCTGTACGGCACCGGCAATCCCGACCCGGTGACCGGCGCGGGCATCTACCTGCGCACCGCCGCCGGCGATTCGGAAGACACCCGCCGCAACGTCGACGCCTACCTGACCGGCACCTTCAACCTGTGGGGCCAGCAGCACGACGTGACCGTGGGCGCGCAGTGGGCCGACCTGGAAGGCACCACCAACACGCTGGCGCTGAACTATCCGCGCGACTGGGCTCGTTGCGGCAGCGAGCGCTGCTACTACATTCCCAACGTGCACACCTGGGATGGCGACATCTCCGAAGTGACCTACACCCTCACCGGCGCACGCCGCGTGGCCAAGACCACGCAGAGCGGCTTCTACCTGGCCACCCGCCTGCGCCTGGCCGATCCGCTGGCGCTGATCGCCGGCGCACGCCTGAGCCGCTGGCAGACCCAGACCCGCGCCTACAACGCGGCCGGTGCCTACACCGCCACCAGCGGCGCGTACAAGGTGAGCGATGAAATCACCCCGTACGTGGGCCTGGTGTATGACATCACCCCGAACGTGGCGGCCTATGCCAGCTACACCGAGATCTTCAACCCGCAGAACTACAAGGACCGCAACGAGAACCTGCTGGCGCCGGTGCAGGGCTCCAACCTGGAAGCGGGCCTGAAGACGCAGTGGTTCGACGGCCGTTTGACCGCCAACGCGGCGGTGTTCGAAGCCAAGCAGGACAACTACGCGGTGCGTGACATGAGCGTGCCGGAAGGCTCACTCAGCGACGGCAGCTCGGCCTACATCGGCGTCAACGGCACCAAGGCGCGCGGCTGGGAAGTGGACGTCAACGGCGAGATCCTGCCGGGCTGGACAGTCAATGCCGGCTATACCCACGTCAAGGTGACCCGCGCGGCCACCGACCTGCTGTACGCCAATCCGGCCGAAAACCTGCTGCAGCTCAACACCCAGCTGCAGCTGCGCGGCGCGCTGGAACGCCTGAGCATAGGCGGTGGCGTGCAGTGGCAGAGCAAGGTGCAGGGCTACAACATCCCCTACCCGCTCGGCGGCACGGTGACGGTGAACCAGCCGGCGTATGCGCTGGTGCAGTTCAACGCCAACTACCGCATCAGCGACAACTGGACGGCGACGCTGAGCGTGCGCAACGCGCTGGACAAGACCTACTGGGCCAACCTGGACTACAACAACTACGGCGAACCGCGCTTCGTAGCGGCCAGCCTGCGCTGGAAGTTCTGAGCAACCCGGGAACGGTGGGTGCCGACCATTGGGGGGTGCCCACTGTTTGGGATGGGTGCCGACCGTTGGGGATGGGTGCCCACTGTTGGGGGTGGGTGCCGACCGTTGGTCGGCACGCTTCTGACGCTCCGCCACGACCCACGGTCGTGGCCCACCTGAATGGGCCCGCCTTCGCGCGGGCCTTTTCTTTGCTGCACTGCGGGTTGCACACCCCTCCGTAATTATGGCGTAATTATTCCAACGTCATTCGGAAGTCCGTCGATGAACCCGAGTTGGGACACGCTGGAGCGGGGCCGCCAGGCGCGGCTGGAACGCGCCGCGCCATGGGCCAGGGGCCACGAGGTGGCGGCTGGCGATGTCGCCGAGCTGCTGCACGCGCTGCTGGAGCCGGGCGACAAGGTCTGCCTGGAAGGCAACAACCAGAAGCAGGCCGACTTCCTCGCCCAGACGCTGGCCGACCTCGACCCGGCACGGGTGCATGACCTGCACATGGTGCAGTCGGTGCTGTCGCTGCCCTCGCACCTGGATGTGTTCGAACGCGGCATCGCCTCCAGGCTGGACTTCTCCTTCTCCGGGCCGCAGTCGGTGCGGCTGGCCAACCTGGTGGCCGAAGGACGCATCCAGATCGGTGCCATCCACACCTACCTGGAACTGTTCGGCCGCTACTTCATCGACCTCACGCCGCGTGTGGCACTGGTCGCGGCGCAGGCTGCCGATCGCCACGGCAATCTCTACACCGGCCCCAACACCGAAGACACGCCGGTGATCGTGGAGGCCACCGCATTCGGTGGCGGCATCGTCATCGCCCAGGTCAACGAGATCGTCGACACCCTCCCCCGCGTCGATATTCCTGCCGACTGGGTCAACTTCGTGGTGCAGGCGCCGCGCCCGAACCATATCGAACCGCTGTTCACCCGCGATCCGGCACAGATCTCCGAGATCCAGGTGCTGATGGCGATGATGGCGATCAAGGGCATCTACGCCGAGTACGGGGTGAACCGGCTCAACCATGGCATCGGTTTCGATACCGCAGCAATCGAACTGCTGCTGCCGACCTACGCCGAGTCGCTGGGGCTGAAGGGAAAGATCTGCCAGCACTGGGCGCTCAATCCGCACCCGGCCCTGATTCCAGCCATCGAATCGGGTTTCGTCAAATCCGTGCACTCGTTCGGGTCGGAACTCGGCATGGAGAAGTACATCGCCGCGCGCGGTGATGTGTTCTTCACCGGCGCCGATGGTTCGATGCGCTCCAACCGCGCGTTCTCGCAGACCGCAGGGCTGTATGCCTGCGACATGTTCATCGGCTCCACCCTGCAGATCGACCTGCAGGGCAACAGCTCCACCGCAACGCGCGACCGCATCGCCGGCTTTGGCGGTGCACCCAACATGGGTTCGGATGCACGCGGCCGCCGCCATGCCAGCGACGCCTGGATCAAGGCGGGCCAGCAGGCCGCGCGGCCCGGCGAGATGCCACGCGGGCGCAAACTGGTGGTGCAGATGGTGGAAACCTTCCGCGAGCACATGGCGCCGGCCTTCGTCAACCGCCTCGATGCCTGGGAACTGGCCGAGCGCGCGAGCATGCCGCTGCCGCCGGTGATGATCTACGGCGACGACGTCAGCCATGTGCTGACCGAGGAAGGCATCGCCAACCTGCTGCTGTGCCGCAGCCCGGAAGAACGCGAGCAGGCGATCCGCGGCGTGGCCGGCTATACCGCCGTGGGCAGGGGACGGGACCGCGCCATGGTGGAAAATCTGCGCGACCGCGGAGTGATCCGCCGCCCGGACGATCTCGGCATCAACGTGCGCGATGCCAGCCGCGATCTTCTTGCCGCGCGTTCGGTGAAAGACCTGGTGCGCTGGTCCGGCGGTCTGTACGACCCGCCCAAGCGCTTCCGCAACTGGTAAGGGCCACGCCATGGAAACCCTCGACTATCGATTCGCCGGCACGACGCCCGTGCGCTTCCCCACCGATGCGGTGCTGGTGGGCGTACTGGCATCGGGCAACCTGGAAATCCTGCTGGAACCGGCCGACCTGGACGGTGCGATGACCGTGCGCATCATCACCGCTGCACGTGGCTTCGGCACGGTCTGGCAGGCGGTGATCGCCGACTTCGCCCAGCGTCATCCCCTGCGCGATGTACGCGTGTCGATCAACGATGCCGGCGCTACACCGGCGGTGGTCAGCCTGCGCCTGGACCAGGCCGTCGAGACCCTGCTTGCCGGAGGCCAGCCATGACGCTCGCACAACGCACCAGCTATTACGAAGCCGATGCCCGCGCGCGCATCGCCGGGCTGCTTGATGCAGGATCGTTCCGCGAATTTCTCGGCCCAGCCCAGCGCGCCATCAGCCCGCATCTGGCGCAGCTGGACCAGCCGGCCGCCTTCGACGATGGCATCGTCGTCGGTGAGGGACACCTGCACGGCAAGCACGTGCTGGTGGCCGCGCAGCAGGGTGAATTCATGGGTGGCGGCGTGGGTGAGGTGCATGGCGCCAAGTTGACCGGCCTGCTGCGCCGCGCGGCGGACACCCATCCCGATGGCGTGCTGCTGCTGCTCGATACCGGCGGTGTGCGCCTGCATGAAGCCAATGCGGGATTGATCGCCATTTCCGAAATCATGCGCGCCACGCTCGGCGCGCGGGCGGCCGGGGTACCGGTGGTGGCACTGATCGGCAGTGGCAACGGCGCCTTCGGTGGCATGGGTATCGTCGCCCGCTGCTGCAGCACGGTGATCATGTCCGAAGAAGGACGGCTGTCGCTGTCCGGCCCCGAAGTGATCGAGACCGTGCGCGGCGTGGAGGAATTCGATTCGCGCGACCGCGCATTGGTGTGGCGGGTGACCGGTGGCAAGCACCGCTACCTGATCGACCAGGCGCAGGTGCTGGTGCCCGATGCGATCAGCGCGTTCGCCGAGGCCGCCTCGGATGCGCTGCAGCCAGACACCGCCAGCGCCGACCCCGACGCGGCACTGGCCGCGCTGCAGGCACGCCACGCCGCGTTGAAGGCGCGCGTACAGGCGTGGGGCGACTGCAACGATGGCCTGCAGATCTGGGCGCGCCAGGGCATTGCCGACCCGGAACGTCTGGCGCTGCTGGAAACCGATGCCTTCCTTGCCGCCACTGCGCAGCGGAGCCTGCCATGAGCCTGCCATTGAATTCGCTGCTGGATGCACTGTTCCCGCGTGGCCATACGATCGCGGTGAACGATTCGGTACTGACCGGCACAGCGACCACCGACGACGGTGAGGTGACGGTCATCGGCACCACCGACAGGATCGAAGTCGGTGTGGACCACGCGCTGGTGCTGGCCGACACCGTGCTGGCCAGCACCGCTGCTCATCCGCAGCGTCCCATCGTGATGCTGGTCGATACCGCCGGCCAGCGGCTGGCGCGCCGCGATGAACTGCTGGGCATCAACGGCTACTTCGCCCACCTCGCACAGACCCTGGACCTGGCCCGCCGCCGTGGCGCGCGCCTGGCCACGCTGGTCTACGGCGAATCGGTCAGCGGCGGCTTCCTGTCGTTCGGGCTGATGGCCGACCTCATCCATGCCCTGCCCGATGCGCAGGTGCGGGTGATGGATCTGCGCGCGATGGCACGGGTGACCAAGCAACCGTTGGAAAAACTGCAGGCGCTCAGCCTGACCTCGCCGGTGTTCGCACCGGGCGTGGACAACTACGTGGCGATGGGCGCAGTGCAATCGCTGTGGGATGGCGATCTGGCGCATCACCTGCTTGAAGCACTGCGTGCAGCCGTCGACGGTGACCATCGCGCTGCACTGGGCGCCGAACGGGGTGGCCGTACGCTGGCTGCGCAGGTAGCCACTGCTGTGAGCCAGGGCAATGCCTGAGCGGCCGGCCCGGCACACGCTGGTCTGGCTGTCGGCCGATGCCGATTGGCGGGCCGACCTGCCCGCGCACGAGCCGCGTCTTGCCGCCTGGTTCGCGCAGGGCTTCCCTGCAGTGGTGGCGCGTCGTGCCGCGGATGATGCCGATACGCGCCTGCGATTGGGCGTTCCGTTGCCACCGGCCGAAGGCAAGCAGCGCGTGTCGTTGCGCGTACCGCTGTGCGACGTCGCGCACATGCGCGCTCCCCCCGCGTTGAGCGAGCTGCTGGCAGCAGGCGACGCAGGTGTTCCACAGCCGTGGCAGGAATCACTCCACGACCTGCAGGCACTGGCGCCGGCCCGTGTGTTCGGCGCCTTCGCCTGGCAATGGCTGACCGCCCTGCCCTATATACATGAGCGTTCGGACATCGACCTGCTGTGGCAGGTGACCGATGCCGCGCAGGCCGAGGCGCTGATCGCGCAGTTGCTGGCATGGGAGACCCGCCATCCGCATCGCCTTGATGGCGAGCTGTGCCTGCCCGATGGTGGCGCGGTGAACTGGCGCGAACTTGCCGGCCGCAGTCGCCAGGTACTGGTGAAACGCCTTGATGGAGCCGCATTGGAAGCGCGTGATGCACTGTTCGCCACGCGCGAGGCGATCGCATGACCGCCGCCCCGAAGCCGTCGCCGGCCCGCGACGCGGTGGTCGACAGCGCACGCCTGGGACGGCTGGCCATTGCCAGCCTGCACGCCGAACTGGCGTGCGCCCCGAAGCCGGGCCTGGTCACCCCGTTCGACAGCGGCAGCCATGACGACATGGATGCCGGAACTTTCCTGCGCAGTCTTTTCGCCCTGCGCCACTACTTCACGGCGGTGGCCAGGGCCGGTGCCGCCGGCGCCCCCTTCACGGTGCTGCGCGATCACGGTATTGCCGCTGAAGCGGCCATGCTGGTCGCCACCGCCGGCATCAACACCCATCGCGGTGCGATCTTCAGCCTTGGCCTGCTGGTGGCCGCCGCCGCTGAGCGCAGGCGCGTGCATGGCCATGCCGTGTCGGGCGCGCAGGTGTGCCTGGCGGTTCAGCAGTGGAATGACGCACTCATCGCTGCGCCGCTGGACCCGCACAGCCCGGGACAGCGCGCACGTGCGCGTCATGGGGTCTGTGGCGTACGCGAACAGGCTGCCGCCGGCTACCCGGTGCTGCGCGAGCTGGCCCTGCCTGCCCTGCGCCATGCGCTGGACAGCGGCCTGCCGCGCGACGCCGCGTTGTGCCAGACGCTGATGCAGCTGGTGGCACAGGTGGACGATCTGAACCTGCTGCATCGCGGCGGTACCGAGGGCCTGCGCTGGGCGCAACAACAAGCGGCCACATTCCTTTCCGCGGGTGGCGCCTTCGCGCCGGACTGGCGCATGCGCCTGCAGTCCATCGGCGATGCGTTCGTGAGGCGTCGGCTCAGCCCGGGTGGCAGTGCCGATCTGCTGGCCTGCGCCTGGTTCCTGCTGCAGCAGGAGGGCGCATGAGCCTGGCCCTGATCTGCCCCGGACAGGGTGCGCAGCATCCGGCGATGTTCGACCATGTGCGCGGCATGGCCGCTGCACGCGCGGTACTGGATGCGGCGAGCGACGCGCTGGGGCGCGATGTGTTCGCGGCCGCGGCCGCCGACGACCGCTTCGACAACGCACAGGCGCAGCCGCTGCTGTGCGCCGCCAGCATCGCGCACTGGCATGCCCTGCGCGGCGCCGTGCCGGACCCGATCGTGGTGGCCGGGTACAGCATCGGCGAACTGGCGGCACATGCCATCGCCGATAGTTTCGACGTGACCACCTGCCTGTCCCTGTCGGCGCAGCGTGCACGATTCATGGACGCCGTCAGTCCGGTCGATGCCGGAATGCAGGCGATGCTGGGGCTGGATCGACAGACGGTGCAGACATTGTGCGAAATCCACGGCACGCACGTGGCGATTGCCAACGGCACAGATCATTTCATCGTTGGCGGCACGCTGCCGGCACTGCGTGCGCTGGCCGCTGCCGCGCACGCACAGGGTGCCGAGGTGCGCGTGCTGCCGGTACATGTGCCGGCGCATACGCCACTGCTGTCGGCGGCGGTCGCACCGTTTGCCGCCGCACTGCAGGCCACCACGTTGCACGCGCCGCGCCTGCCGCTGCTGGCCGGCATCGACGCACGGCCGGTGCGCGACACCGCAGCGGTGGTGCACACGCTGTCCGCGCAGCTGACACAGACCATCGAATGGGCACAGGTGATGCGCCAGGCCTTCGAGCGCGGCGCGCGCGTGTTCCTGCAGCTGGGCCCGGGCAACGCACTGGCACGCATGATCGCGCCGGCCTATCCGTGCTGCGAGGTACGCGCGATCGAGGAATTCCAGAGCCTGGACGGCGCGGCGGCGTGGGTCCGCAGCGCGCTGCAGCGGCTTCAATAACGGGTTTGAGCAGTACGTAACGCGCAGTACGTAACAGGCCATACCCCGGGATGGCGGGCTTCCATCCGTGCAACACGCGAATCAGGTGTCTGGGAGGGCGCATGACTCCACAAATTGCAACGATCATCGGTCTGGTGATCATGTTCATCGTCGCCACCGCGATGCCGATCAACATGGGCGCCGTCGCCTTCGCACTGGCCTTCATCGTCGGCGGGCTCTGGGTCGACATGGGGGGCAAGGAGGTTCTCGCCGGCTTCCCGGGCGACCTGTTCCTGACCCTGGTCGGCATCACCTACCTGTTCGCGATCGCGCAGAAGAACGGCACCATCGACCTGCTGGTGCACTGGGCGGTGAAAGCGGTACGCGGCCATATCGTGGCCATCCCGTGGGTGATGTTCGTGATCACCGCCGTGCTGACCGCCTTCGGCGCGCTGGGCCCGGCCGCGGTTGCGATCATCGGCCCGGTCGCGCTGCGCTTTGCCAAGCAGTACAACATCAATCCGTTGATGATGGGCCTGCTGGTGATCCATGGCGCGCAGGCCGGTGGCTTCTCGCCAATCAGCGTGTACGGCAGCATCACCAATGGCGTGGTGCAGAAGGCCGGGCTGGAGGTCACCGAAATGGCGGTGTTCCTGACCAGCCTCGGCTTCAACTTCATGATGGCCACGATCTGCTTCTTCGCCTTCGGAGGCATCGCGCTGCTGCGTCGCGGTTCGATCACTGCTGCGGGCACGGTGGGCAACGCGGAGCTGGCGATGGCCGGTGGCCCGCAGGCTTCGTCGCGGCAGTTCGCCATCGAAGGCCATGGTGCGCTGGTCGCAGCCGGTGGTGGCACCCTGTCCAACGATCCGGTGGCACTGGATGCGGTGGGCCTGACCCGCGAGCGCTTGTTCACCCTGATCGGCCTGCTCGGCCTGGGTGTGGCCGCGCTGATCTACAACCTCAACGTCGGCCTGGTTTCGATCACCGTTGCAGTGGTGCTGGCCCTGCTGTCGCCGCAGAGCCAGAAGGGTGCGGTGGACGGCATCAGCTGGTCCACCGTGCTGCTGATCTGCGGCGTGGTCACCTACATCGGCGTGCTGGAACATGCCGGTGCCGTGGACTTCATCGGCCACGGCGTCTCCAGCATCGGCATCCCGCTGCTGGGCGCGCTGCTGGTCTGCTACGTGGGCGGCATCGTCTCCGCATTCGCCTCGTCGGCGGCGGTGCTGGGCGCCACCATTCCGCTG
The DNA here is from genome assembly GCF_002966815.1 of Stenotrophomonas sp. MYb57. Classification (NCBI taxonomy): domain Bacteria; kingdom Pseudomonadati; phylum Pseudomonadota; class Gammaproteobacteria; order Lysobacterales; family Lysobacteraceae; genus Stenotrophomonas; species Stenotrophomonas sp. MYb57. Next base: position 1,243,297 of record NZ_CP023271.1, on the reverse strand, counting down.
GCCGTGCCATTCCTGATGCAGGGCCATCTCAGTGCCGCTGGCGTGATCTGCGCGCTGGCGGTGTCCTCCACCATCGTCGATGTCAGTCCGTTCTCGACCAACGGCGCACTGGTGGTGGCCTCGGCCGCGAAGGAAGAACGCGAAACGCTGTTCCGCCGCTTCCTGGTCTACAGCGGCCTGGTGGTGGCATTCGGCCCGCTGCTGGCGTGGCTGGTGTTCGTGGTGCCGGGCTGGATGTAAATGCCTGCGGTAGTACCGGTCGCTGGCCGGCAACCTCGTGGATCCGTCGAACGATCACGGGTTGCCGGCCAGCGACCGGCACTACCTGGCGTTACACTTTCCGCATGACCATCGCTCCCGCTCCGCGTCCTCCGAAGAAGCGCGCCCCTCTGTATGAGGAGGTGGCCGAACACGTGCGCGAGCGGATCTACGACTACCGCCTGCCGCCGGGCGAGTGGATCGACGAGCCGGCGCTGTGCGAGGAACTGGCCATCAGCCGTACGCCCCTGCGCGAAGCGTTGAAGCTGCTCGCCGCCGAAGGCCTGGTGCAGATCGATGCCGGCCGCGGCGCACGGGTAACCCGGCTGACCCTGGAAGACCTCAACCAGCTGTTCCCGGTGATGGCGATGCTGGAAGGCCGATGTGCGCATGAAGCGGTCAAGCACATCGACGACGCCGGCGTGCAGCAGCTGGAGGACCTGCACGCGGCGATGGAAGCGGCCGCCGCCGAGGGCAACATCGCCGAGTACTACCGCAACAACTACCTCATCCACGAGACAGTGCAGCATTACGCCGGCAACCCGTGGCTGATCCGCATCACCCACGACCTGCACCGCATCCTGAAGATGCATCGCGGCCGCCAGCTGCTGGCGCCGGGCCGCACCGCGCAGTCGCTGGCCGAACACCGCGAACTGATGGACTGCTTCCGCCAGCGCGATGCTGCAGCCGCCGAACGCACGATGGAACGCCACCTGCTCAGCCAGGGCCAGGCCTTGGCTGCGTATGTGGCCAACGGCGGATTGTTGAACGTGCCTGCGCCGTTGCCGACCGAAGGCGGAAGCTGAGCTCATGGGATTGCCGGCCAGCGGCCGGCACTACCCCGGCGAGGCCCGGTCACGGTAGTGCCGGCCGCTGGCCGGCAACCTCGATAGGTCACGTCCGGGTAGTGCCGGCCGCTGGCCGGCAACCTGGAATCTCTCCTCAATCGCCTCCGCCGCAGCCGCCACCGTCTCCGCCCCCTCCGCTGTCGCCACTGCTGCAGTCGGAACTGCTGTAGCTGTGGTGGCTGTTGCTGTCTCCGGAATAGCCCCCGGAGAAATCGGCCGGTCCACCGCTGCTGCCATCGCCCCGCGCGGGCGAACCATCGGCGGTGGCCATCGCCATGCACACGATCGCGCCGACCAGTGGCAGCAGCCACACCACCAGCAGCTGCCCGGCGCGGCTGCTGGCGGGAAGGTCGTCGCGGCCCAGCACCACGAAGCTGGCCACCAGGTTCAGCCCCAGTACCAGGGCAATCAGGACGAGGGTCACAGCCAGCATGGCGCAGCTCCTTGCGACGGGTTCGGGCCCGCAGACGATACCACCGCCGCCGGTTCGCCCTGCCTGTCATGAAGATGGGACAATGTGGGGCGCGCCGGCCTGCCCTCGGGGCCGCCGGCCCCCCTGCACCACACGGAAGAAGAAGAACAACAACATGCTGAAAGTCATTTTCGATACCGACCCGGGCGTCGACGACGCGCTGGCGCTGCTGTACCTGCACAAGCACCCGCAGATCGACCTGATCGGCGTCACCACCACCTTCGGCAATGCCTCGGTGGAGTCGACCACCCACAACGCGCTGTACCTGAAGCAGGCCTGGGGCCTGTCCGCGCCGGTCGCGCGCGGCGCCGAAGGCCCGCTGCAGCCCGAAGCCACCCCGGAAGCCTGGCCGGTGCACATCCATGGCCACAACGGCCTGGGCAACCACCCGGTGCCGGAAGCGCTGGAAGCAACCGCCGACAGCCGTCCTGCCCACCAGCTGATCATCGACCTGGTGCGCGCCCATCCGGGCGAAGTGACCCTGGTGGCGGTAGGCCGCATGACCAACCTGGCGCTGGCCCTGCAGCAGGCCCCGGACATCGCCGGCCTGGTGCGTGGCGTAGTACTGATGGGCGGTGCGTTCCACGTCAACGGCAACATCACCCCGGCGGCCGAGGCCAACATCTGGGGCGACGCGGAAGCGGCCGACATCGTGTTCACCGCCCACTGGCCGGTCACCGCGATCGGCCTGGACGTGACCACCCGCGTCGAGATGAACCGCGACGGCCTGGACAAGCTGGCCGCGATCGGCGGCGCCGATGCCGAACTGGTGCGCGCCCTGTCGCAGGACTACGTCGACTTCTATCTGCAGGCCGGCCACAAGGGCATGGTCGTGCACGACTGCTGCGCCTGCATCGCCCTGACCCGCCCGGAGCTGTTCCAGTTCGAGCGCGCCAGCGTGCGCGTGGCCACCGACGGCGTCGCCCGTGGCATGACCATTCCCAAGCCGGAAGGCATGGGTTTCGGCCCCAGCGTGTGGGACGGCCATGTCCTGCAGTCCATCGCCATCGGCGTGGATGCGGCCGCGGTGCTGGCCGACATCGAGCAGACCCTGAAGGTCTAAGCGCTCACTGCCCGCCCCGGGACACGGGGCGGGTCTTCGGCACGGTCTCCGGCAGCGTCCACAGCACCGGCAGCACCAGCACCGCCACCAGCGCGATCATCGCCCCCGGCGCCGCCGCCCAACCGCTGCGTTCCACCCACCATTGCGCCAACCACGGCGTCGCCCCGCCGAACACTGCGGTGGCCATGGTCACCCCCAGCGCCAGCCCACTGACCCGGCCCTCGCCGGGGAACTGCTCGGCCGTAGCCGGTGCCGCCACCGCACTGATACCGCCGGCCACACAGGCAAGGCTCACCGCTGCCAGCACGATGCCCAACGGCGCAGCAGAGGCCATCCAGCCAAACATCGACAGCGGCAGCAGCGCTGCCAGCACCGTCAGCCCCAGCAGCAGCGGTCGCCGCCCGAAGCGATCGGACAGCGCCCCGCACAGCGGGGTGATCGCGATCACCGCCACCGCCGCAATCGTCGACAGCCACAGCGCATCACCTTCATCGTGTCCCTGCGCGTGCAGGAACGCCGGCACATACGTAATGCCCACGTAGTAGGTGATCGAACCCAGTGCGGAAATCGCGAACGTGCGCGCCACCGCACCAGGATGGTTGCGCAGCACGTGCCGCAGCGGCGTAGCCGGAATGCTGCCTTCGCGCCGCTGCCGTTCGAACTCCGGCGATTCGTGCATGCCCGAACGCGCGATCAGGATCACCAGTGCCAGCGCCGCGCCGAACAAGAACGGGATCCGCCAGCCCCAGCTGTCCAGCTGCGGCGCAGGCAGCAGGGCCACGGTGAGCGCGGAGATCGCCACCGCCAGCAACGCACCTACTTCACTGGCCGCCGAGGCCAATGAAGTGACTAGGCCCCGTCGTCGCGCCGGCGCGCTTTCCAGAAGATAGGCGACCACGCCTGTGTATTCGCCGCCCACGGAGAAGGCCATCACGCAGCGCAGGATCAGCAACAGCACGCCAGCAGTCGCACCGGCAGTTGCCGCGGTCGGCAGCAACGCGGTGGCCAGCATGGCCGCGGCCATCAACGCCATCGAGGCCAGCAGCATCCAGCGCCGGCCGAGCCGGTCACCCAGGTGGCCGAAGCACAGCGCACCGAGCGGACGCATCAGGTAGGACACCGCGAACCCGGCCAGGGTGACCAGCATCGCCTCTTCGCCACCGCCGAAGAACACCCGCGACAGCACCGTGGCGAAGTACAGGTACAGGGTGAAGTCGTACCACTCCACCACCGTGGACAGGCCGGCCACCCACATCGAGCGCTGCCGTCCTGCGGTCATTGCGTGCTTTCCTTCATGGCCGCAGCGTGTCATGAAGGCGGTGACGATGCAGTAGATCCACGCCATGCGTGGATGGCTTGCCCCGCCAGACTTCAGGCCGGCAACTGCAACAGCGCCTGCAAACCGCCGCCCTCGCGATTGTGCAGCCGTAGAGAACCACCGAGCGATTGCGCCAGCTGCACGGCGATGGCCAGACCGAGCCCGGTACCGCCGGTATCCCGGTTGCGTGAGCTTTCCAGCCGATGGAAGGGCGCCAACACCGCCTGCAGCTGGTCTTCGGGAATACCGGGGCCACGATCGGAAATCCGAATCCACGCCCTGCCCACCTCATCGCGACCGGCATCAATCTCCGCGCTCCCGGCATAGCGCAAAGCGTTGTCGACCAGATTGCCGACCACCCGCCGCAGTGGTTGCGGCCACGTCTGCACGATCAGGCCGCTCGGGGCGCCACCACTGACTGGCTTGCCCACGTCCTGGTAATCGCCGACCACGCTGGACAGGAATGCCGCCAGATCCATTGCCACCGGCTCACCACTGGCCACATGGCTGCTGCGCGCGTACGCCACGCCTTCGCGTACCAGCTGTCCCAGATGGTCCAGGTCGGCCAGCAGCCGTTGCTGGGTGGCGTCTTCAGGCAGCGTTTCCACCCGCAGCTTCATCCGCGTGATCGGCGTCTGCAGATCGTGCGAGATCGCCGCCAGGATCTGCAGGCGTTCACTGACATGACCCCGGATGCGGGCCTGCAGTGCGTTGAGTGCCGTTGCTGCGGTGCCTACCTCCGCTGGACCGTCTTCAGGCAGCGCCGGCCCGTCCTGGCCGGGCTGCAGGTGCTCCATCGCGTGCGACAGCTGTGCCAACGGCCGCATCGCCAGCCGTACCGCCAACCATGCGCACAGCAGCAGCAGTGCCAGCTGCGCCATCAGCACCAGCGGTAACCAGCGTGCCAGTGGCAGGCCGGACGGTGTGACCTCGATGGTCAGCGGCGTGCCGTCGTGCAGGCGCAGCTCCACTTCGAAGCGCTCGGGCATACGCGAGACCTGCCGCGCCTGCAGCGGATATCGATGCCGCAGACTGTCATCGATGATGCTGGTGACCTGTCGCGCACGATCAGTCTCCGGCGCAGGGCCGGCCGCGGCCGGGCGCAACAGATAGCGGTAGGTTCGCCGTTCCAGACGCGGCACCCACGCTTCGCGCTCGCTGGCGGGCAAGCGCTCCAGCAAGGCCACGCTCACGGCTACGTCCTCGTCGAGGTTGCGCAGCATCATGCTGCGGGTGGACTGGTAGCGCTCGTAGAACAGCAGGCCGAACGACAGCGCATGGGCCAGAGTCAGCCCACCCAGCAGCAACAGCAGCAGCCGCGCCGACAGCGTGCGCGGCCACGGCAGGCGGCGCGCCGCGGCGTTCATTCCTCCGGCCCCAGCAACTGCACCGGCACGCTGAACACATAGCCTTCGCTGCGTACGGTCTTGATGTAGGTCGGCTCACGCGCATCGTCGCCCAGGCGCTGGCGCACGCGGCTGACCAGCAGGTCGATCGAGCGGTCGAACAGCTCCGCATCGCGGCCCTGGGTGAGGCTGAGCAGCTGGTCGCGGCTGAGCACACGGTTGGCGTGGTCAAGGAACACGCGCAGCAGCCGGAACTCGGCGCCGCTGAGCGGATAGGCGGTGTCCTGCGCGTCCAGCAGGTGGCGGGCGGTGGTATCCAGGCGCCATTCGCCGAAGGCCAGCTGGCGGCCGGCTTCGCTCACCTGCAGGTTCGGCGGCAGCATCTGCGTGCGGCGGATCACCGCGTTGATGCGTGCCAGCAGTTCGCGCGAGGAGAACGGTTTGGTCACGTAATCATCGGCGCCCATTTCCAGGCCGATGATGCGGTCGGTCTCATCATCGCGGGCGGTCAGCAGCACCACCGGCACGGCGCGGTGCTTGCCGGCCCGCAGGTTGCGGCACAGGCTCAGGCCATCCTCGCCGGGCATCATCACATCCAGCACCACCAGGTCCACCGCATGGGTGTCCATCAGCGCGCGCATCGCGCGGCCACCATCGGCCTGGCTGACGCGCAGGCCGTTGCGCTGCAGGTAGTCGGCCAGCATCTGGCGGATGTCGCTGTCATCGTCGACGACAAGGATGTGCGGTACGTGGTTCATCGTATTCTCTATCGAGGCAGGGGCGAAGCCGCGCGACGCGGCCATGGTAGCGCGGCTCAGGGGCTGGCCAGCAGGCGCTGGATCTCGCTTTCGGTACGCGCATAGTCGCCTTCACCGTAGTGCCGGTAGACCACCCGCCCCTGCCGGTCGATCAGGTACAGCGCGGGCCAGAAACGGTTACCCCACGCGTTCCAGATCCGGTACTGGTTGTCCTGCACCACCGGCCAGGTGATATCCAGCCGGTGGATCGCACGGCGCACGTTTCCCGGCAGCCCTTCATACGCGAATTCGGGGGTGTGCACGCCGATCACGTGCAGGCCCTGTTCCGCGTATCGGCGATGCCACTGGTGAACGTACGGCGCCACGTTGAGGCAGTTGCTGCAGGTGTAGGTCCAGAATTCGACCAGCACCACCTGCCCGCGCAGCTGCTGCAGGGTCAGCGGCGGGCTGTTGTGCCATGGCCCACCGCCGCTGAATCCCGCAGCGGGTGCGGCCTCGGCAGTCTGTGCACCGGCTTCGGGGCTTGGCCACGCAAGCAGCAGCGCAACAGCGCCGAGCAGGGACAGCAGCAGCGGCACGGTATAGGCACGAAGCGTGGCCATTGCTCAGCCCCCCTGCTCGGCCAGCGGCAGCTCGGCCGGCTTCACACCGGCAGCTTCCAGGATGCTGTCGGCCACCTGCGCGGGGTGCGAGAGCAGCGAGACATGGCTGCTGCCGATCGACTGCAGCTGCGCGCCAATGCGCTGCGCGGTGGCGACCTGCAGCTGCGGCGAGAGCATGCGGTCATCGCGGCTGACCACGTACCAGCTCGGCTTGCTGCGCCATGCCGCCGTGGTCACGGCCTCACCCAGCGCACTGGCCTTCAACGGCACCTGCGTGCTGTACAGCAGGGCGGCGGCCTTCTTCATCACGTCGGGTGCGAAATCCTGGGCGATGGCATCGGCCGGCAGGGTCAGGTAACCGTCTTTCTCCTGCAGGCGGGTCAGCCCGGGGCCGACCGGGAAGCCTTCGCCCTGCTGCGCGGAGGACTGGCCGACATCCGGTGCGAACGCGGCCACGTAGACCAGCGCCTGCACCTTGGGATCGTCGCCCGCTTCGGTGATGACCGTGCCGCCCCAGCTGTGGCCGACCAGCACCACCTTGCCGGGCGCGGCAGCGATCGCGCGACGGGTAGCGGCAACGTCATCGGCCAGCGAGGTGAGCGGATTCTGTACCGCCACCGCCGGCAGCTTCCAGGCATGCAGGGTGCCGATGACCTTGTTCCAGCTGGAGCCATCGGCGAAGGCGCCATGCACCAGGATGATGGTGGGCGGCGCGCCGGCATCGGCCTGCACGGCGAAGGCGGGGGTGGCGGCGCCGGCCAGGGCCAGGGCAGCGGCAAGCAGGGTGGTGCGGATCATGGGTGGCACTCCGGTGTTGGGAGTGGCCATTTCCGCGTGCCGGTGTATCGCTGCTGTTTCGCTGTGATGCCGAGTTGTACCGGACTGTAGGGCGGCGGCGGGTTCCTACAGTGGGATACATTCGGCCGCTGGGCATGCCCCGGCGCCATCGGGTGGATATCGTTCCCCGCACGCGGGCGCGCAACGCGCCGATGCGCCCCCGATGCGGCGTCTTTGTATCCAACTGTACGAAACCCCTGCCGCAGCCACAGTCGCTGACAAAACCCCGGGCATCGGCACACGTTGCCGATACCTGCGTGGCCCGAAATGGCCTCCATCGACCACCGGCCCGCAGGACACACCCATGATCAGCACCGCCTCCTCCCTCTACACCCCACGCCTGGATGCCGTGGGCCGCTGGCTTTCGCCGCTGGCCCTGCGCGCCCTGCTCGCCTGGGAATTCTTTGAATCCGGCCGCGAGAAGCTGGGCGGCCAGAACTGGTTCGCCGATCTGGAAGGCCGGTTCCCGTTCCCCTTCTCCACCCTGCCCGCCTCGCTCAACTGGCAGCTGGCCACCTGGCTGGAGCTGGTGGGCGCGGTGATGCTGCTGCTGGGCCTGGCCACGCGCTCGGTGGCGTACATCTTCTGGGTGCTCACCATCGTGGCCATCGCCGCCGTGCACTGGCCGGACCAGTGGAACGGCCTGGATGAACTCTGGCGAGGCTATGCGATCACCGACCAGGGCTACGGCAACTTCAAGCTGCCGCTGCTGTTCCTGGCCATGCTGCTGCCGCTGATCCTCAACGGTGCTGGATCACTCAGCCTGGACCGTCTGCTTGCCAGCCCGCAACACGCCGCCGCAGACGATGACGGCCTCGGCTGGGGCAGCAGCCTGATCGCGCTGCTGCTGCCGGTCGCCGCACTACTGCCCGGCGTCGGCTTCGGCGGTGCCCTGCTCGGCGCCGCGTTGTTGCTGGCCCATGTACTGCGCCGTCGCCGCAGCGCCTGATCCGCTTCCGCCCTCTCCCACCCTTCCTCGCATCGCATTCCGTCGCCTTCCAGCGGCGTCCATCCCGCACGCCCTGCGTGCACATCCCAAGGAGTCATCACCATGTCCGTCTCGACCAATAACACCTCTGCTTCCCGTCTGCCGCGCATCGGCGCCATCGGCATCGCCCTGGCCGGCGGCCTGCTGCTGGCCGGCCAGGCTGCCGCGATCCAGCCGCTGGCGATCAGTGCCGTGGCCATGAGCGCCGCCGCCGAAGGCAAGTGCGGTGAAGGCAAGTGCGGCGCCAACAAGGCCACCACCAGCAAGCCCGCCGGAAAGGCCACGGTAGCCGAGGGCCAGTGCGGCGAAGGCAAGTGCGGCGACGCCTCGTTTGCCCGGACCGACCGTGACCACGACGGAAAGGTGTCGCGTGCCGAGTTCAATGCCGTGGCCGCCAAACGTGCCGCCGAATTCGACCGCATCGACACCGACCACGACGGTTACATCAGCGAGCAGGAAGCGCACGACTACCTGCGCAGCGTCTATACCGCCAATGGCAAGCCGATGCCGAAGGGCCTGTTCTCGCGCGTTGCCGACTGATTGCCCGCACCCGGTGCCGCCCTCGTGGCGGCACCTCATCCCGGAGTACCCACCATGTCCCTGCCTTTGCCTACCGCCAGTGCGGGCCTCGGCCTGCGCCGAGGCCTGATCGATGAACTGCTGGCGATGCCGGCCGATGCCATCGACTTCCTCGAATGCTCGCCGGACAACTGGATCGGCGTCGGCGGTGCACACGGTGCCGCGCTGCGCCAGCTGAGCGAGCGCCACCGCCTGACCTGCCACGGTCTTTCGCTGTCGCTGGGTGGCCCGGACCCACTGGACCGCACGCTGCTGCAACAGACCCGCGCTTTTCTCGACCTGCACCAGGTACAGCTGTACAGCGAACACCTGAGTTACTGCGCCGCCGGGGGCCACCTCTATGACCTGCTGCCGCTGCCGTTCACCGCCGAGGCGGTACGCCACGTTGCCGGTCGCATCGCCCAGGTGCAGGACAGCCTGGGGCGTCGTATCGCGGTGGAGAACATCTCCTACTACGCAGTGCCCGCTGCCGACATGAGCGAGATCGAGTTCATCACTGCCGTGCTTGCCGAAGCCGACTGCGACCTGCTGCTGGACGTCAACAATGTCTTCGTCAACGCCTGCAACAATGGCTACGACGCCTTCGATTTCCTGCGCCGCGTGCCGGCCCACCGCGTGGCCTCCCTGCATGTGGCTGGCCACTTCGACGAGGACGACGGCTTCAAGATCGACACCCACGGCGCGCCGGTGAAGGGTGTGGTCTGGGCCCTGCTACGCCAGGCCTATGCGCACGTCGGCGTGCGCCCCACCCTGCTGGAGCGCGACTTCAATTTCCCGCCGCTGGCCGAACTGCTGGCTGAAGTGCAACAGATCCGCAGGGCCCAGGCCGACGCCGAGTTGCCGGAGGTGGCCCATGGCTGAGTCCCTGGCCACGTTGCAGCGGCGCTGGGCCGACCATGTGCGCGATCCCTCGATGCCCGCACCCGATGGCATCGCGGCATGGCGGCTGGCGATCTACCGCCGCCTGTGCATCGACCGCCTGGACAACCTGCTGGCCGGCAGCCTGCCGCGCCTGCATCAACAACTGGGCGAAGCGCGCTGGCGTGGCCTGGTCGAGCACTACTACGCGTACCACGACTGCCACACCCCGCTGTTCCCGCAGATCGCCAGCGAGTTCGCTGCCTGGCTGGCGGCGCAGGACACGTTCGCGCTGCCCGGCTGGGCGGCGGAACTGGCGCACTACGAGAGCACGCAGCAGGCACTGCACATCGAAGCGCGTGACGCCGGGCATTCGTTGCACTCCATGCCTGCGGGCAGCGACGTGCTGGCGCTGTCGCCGCTGGTGCGGGTACTGGGCTACCAGTGGCCGGTGCATGAGGACGCCGGACTGGACGATGCGCCCGCCAGCGAGCCGACACTTCTGCTGCTGCGTCGCCTGGCGGACGACCGCCTGCAGGTCGAGGAACTGGCACCGCTTGCATATGCGCTGTTGTCGTCATTTGGCAACGAGGGTGCGCGCGTGGACGACGCCCGGCAGGCGCTGGCTGAGGCGCATGGCGTGGCCACCGATGCACTGCGCGTAGTGGCCGCGCCCTTGCTGGGCGAACTGTGCGCGGCCGGCGTGCTGGTCACGCTGACCGGGTTCTGAGATTGCCGGCCAGCGGCCGGCACTACCCCTATCTGATTCGAGGTCTGACCATGGCTGTTTCCAACACTTCCTTGCTGCATGGCTGGCGCCTGTTCATGGCCATCGCCGCAGTCCTGATCGCCTTTGCGCTGGCAGCCTTCGCTCTGCAACCGGATCTGGCCGAGGGCAGCCGCGCAGCGATCCGGGTCACTGCCCGCACGTCGTTCCTGCTGTTCCTGGCCGCGTTTACGGCATCGTCATTTGCCACCCTGCTGCCCGGGCCGACCACCCGCTTCCTGATGCGCGAACGCCGCATCATCGGCCTGTCGTTTGCGTTCTCGCATCTGCTGCATGCCTTCGCCATCACCGCGTTCGGCATCCTCAATCCGGCGTTCTGGCCAGCGCGCTCCGCCCTTGCCAATCTTCCCGGAACGATGGGTTACGTGGCCATCCTGGCGCTGGCCATCACCTCGCACCGGAGCATCGCCCGGCGCATGGGTCCAACCGCCTGGCGGCGACTGCACGTCACCGGCATGTGGGTCATCGCGGCGGTGTTCACCTATTCGTACTTCAAACGTGTACCCACGAACTTCTGGTATGCGGTGCCTTCGGCACTGCTGTTCACCGCCTTCGTGGTCCGCTGGATCGCCAAACGTGCTCAGTCGCTGCGCCGCAGCGCCCACGCCCGTCCTTCCCTGCCAGCGGCCTGATCATCCCCAACCGGAGTTTGAACATGACAGTCTCTTCCTCTCGCCGCCGTGCACTGGTCATCGGCGGCTCACGCGGCATCGGTGCGGCCATTGCGCAACGCTTGGCCGTTGATGGCCATGACGTCGCCATCACCCACGTCTCGCGCCCCGATGGGGCGCAGGCATCGCTTGATGCCATCCGCGCGCACGGTGGCCGCGCGCTCGCCTTCCAGGCTGACAGCAGCGATGCCGATGCGTTGCGCCGGGCCGTGGCCGCCGCTGCGCAGGCCTTCGGTGGGTTGGATGTGCTGGTGGTCAATGCCGGCCTGTACCGGCATACACCGATCGACAGCGTGGATCTGCCTACGCTGGACCAGCTGCTGGCGGTGAACATACGTGGCGTGGTGCTGGCCATCCAGGCGGCCCTGCCGCATCTGTCCGGCGGTGGCCGCATCATCACCATCGGCAGCAACACTGCCGTGCGCAGTGGTTCGCCCGGCAGCAGCCTGTATGCGATGAGCAAGGCGGCGGTGGCCGCTCTGGTGCGCGAGCTGGCGCTGGAGCTGGCCCCCAGCGGCATCACCATCAACAACCTGCAACCCGGCCCGACTGCGACCGACATCACCGCCGGGCTGGATGAAAAGCTTGCTGCGCGGGTACCCCTGGGCCGCATTGCCCAGCCTGCCGAGATCGCGTCATTGGCCAGTTGGGTAGCGGGGCCGGAAGCGGGCTACATGACAGGCAGCAGCCTGACCATCGATGGAGGCTTCATCCTCTGAGCCGTTGCACGATCCCCCATCCCACACCCCACCGCATCACGGCGCCCGGCGCAGGGTGATCATCGTAATCTCCGACGGTACGCCGATGCGGGCCGGGAACCCGGCCCACAGGCCGGCACCGTTGCTCACGTACAGCGTCATGCCATCCACCGCGTAGCGACCGGAGACGAAGCCGCCGTTGGCGCGCTTCACCAGCTGGTCCATGCCGATGATCTGTCCGCCATGGGTGTGCCCGGACAGCTGCAGCTTCACCCCGCGTGCAGCGGCCTCGCGTGCATTGCGTGGCCGATGGTCGAGCAGGATCACCGGTGCGCTGGGGTCGGCACCGGTCAGGGCGGCCTCCAGGTCGGGCAGCGGCAGGCCATAGCGTGCGGCGACCGGGTCGGTGACGCCGGCGATGGTCAGTGCTGCCCCGCCACGGCGCACCTGGGTGTGGCTGTTTTCCAGCACCTGCATGTGCAGTGCACGGAAGGCCTGCATCCATTCGCTGTACTGCGCGTAGTACTCGTGATTGCCGGTAATGGCGATCACCCCGTCCGGCGCACGCAGGTCCGCCAGTGGGGTGTAATCGTTGCGGCGCGCCTGCACGCTGCCGTCGATCAGGTCGCCGGTGATCACCACCAGATCCGGTTGCAGTGCGTTGCTTGCAGCCACGACCTGGCGCACCCAATCGCCGGTCAGCAGGCGACTGGCATGGATGTCGGTGAGCTGCAGCACACGGTAGCCATCGAAGGCCTGCGGCAGGCCGCTGATGGCCACCTCGATCTGCCGTGGCTTGGGTACGGCCATGCCCTGGCTGACACCGAAGGCACTGAGCAGCAGCGTCAGCACCGCGGCAGACGGGCGCAGCGCCTTGCTGCGCAGTACGGAAAGGGCGCGCGGTGCGCGCAGCAGGCGCGCGGCCAACAGGCCGGCGTCCAGCACCAGCAACGCCAGGGCCAGCAGCAGCACGGCGGTGGAACCGGTGGCCAGCGTGGCAATGGCCATCTTCGGAATTTCCGGGGAGGCCATCGTGCCCCAGAAGCTGGCGACGATGCGCAGCTGCACGGCAATGCCCACCAGCAGCACCGACAGCACCACCTTCGACCAGACAGGCAGGCGCAGCGGCCAGAACAGGCGCCAGGCCACATACAGGCCCATCAGAAAACCAATCGTACTCAGCACTACGACAATCCAGAACGGCGAACAGGCCCGCCATGGTGACGGCAGAAGACGGCAATGGATAGAGCCGGGCATGGGCCCAGCCCCGACATCGTCACGCTTCTGGCAGGCGTTCCACCCGCAACCGCGTGATGCGCCGCTTCTCCATCGCCAGCACGGTGATGCGGATACCGGCCACCTCCAGCGTGTCGCCGATGTCGGGCAGGCGCCCCAGTTGCTCCAGCACCAGCCCGGAAATGGTCATGTAGTCCGCGCTGCGCGGCAGCGACACGCCGGCCAGCCGCTGCAGGTCGTCCAGGGTCAGCGCGCCGTCGGCGTCCCAGCAGTCCTCGCCCTGTGCAACCACGCCATAGCGCTCGTCCTGGGTATCGGCCAGATCACCGGCGATCGCCGCCAGCAGGTCGTTGGCCGTTACCAGGCCTTCCACGCTGCCGTACTCGTCCACCGCCACCGCCAACGGCACCGGGTGCTGGCGGATCAGCTCCAGGGCCTGCAACGCACTGGCGCTGGACAGCACGTACTGCGGCTCGCGCAGGTTGCCTTCCAGTTGCAGTGGCTTGCCCTGCAGCAGGTCGGCGAGCAGGTCGCGGCTCTGCACCACGCCTCGCAGGCTGTCCAGATCGCCCTCGCCCACCAGCATCCGTGTATGCGGCGACGCCACCAGGCGTGCGACCACATCGTCGTGACCACGCGCCATGTCGATCCACTGCACGTCGGCACGCACCGTCATCACGCTCGATACCGGACGGTCGGCCAGGCCCAGCACACTGCGGATCATCTCGTGCTCGGCGGGCTGCAGGCGTTCTTCGGTGCTGCCGCGCTCATCGGCTTCGTCTTCATCGTGGCCATTGGCCTGGCGCGCACCCAGCAGCCGCAGCACGGCATCGGCAGTACGCTGGCGGAACGGCTGGCGCTGCTCGTTGCGCTCGCGGTTGAAACGTATCCACTGGTTGAACGCTTCCACCAGGATCGAGAACGCGATGGCCGCGTACAGGTACCCCTTCGGAATCTTGTAGCCCAGGCCCTCGGCCACCAGGCTGAAACCGATCATCAGCAGGAAGCCCAGGCACAGCACCACCACGGTCGGGTGCTTGTTGACGAAGCGGGTCAGCGGCTTGCTGGCCAGCAGCATCAGCGCCATCGCGATGGTCACCGCCGCATACATCACGCCGAGGTTGTCGACCATGCCGACCGCGGTGATCACCGAATCCAGCGAGAACACCGCATCAAGCACCACGATCTGCGCCACCACCATCGCAAAGCTGGCATAGACCTTCTTGCCGTCCTCGTGATGCTCGCGGCCTTCAAGCCGCTCGTGCAGCTCCATGGTGCCCTTGAACAGCAGGAACAGGCCGCCGCCGAGCAGGATCAGATCGCGGCCGGAGAAGCTGTGCTCGAACAAGGTGACCAGTGGTTCGGTCAGTTTCATGATCCAGGCCAACGCAGCCAGCAGCACCAGCCGCATCAGCAGCGCCAATGCCAGGCCGATCACACGCGCGCGGTCGCGCTGGTGCGGCGGCAGCTTGTCGGCCAGGATCGCGATGAACACCAGGTTGTCGATGCCGAGAACGATCTCCAGCACGACCAGGGTTGCAAGGCCCATCCATATCGAGGGGTCAGCCAACCATTCCATTTCAGGTCCGTTTCGTCAGTAAGGGAAAAGTGGTGCGGTGCAGGCGTGCGGCGCAGCCAGGCTCAATCCGCATCCTGCGCCTGCGCAGGGTCATGCCCGAGCAGGTCGCCAGGGCTGCATTGCAGTTCGCGGCAGATCGCATCGAGGGTGGAAAAGCGGATTGCGCGTGCCTTGCCGGTCTTCAGGATCGACAGGTTGGCCAGGGTGATGTCGATGCGCCCGGCCAGCTCGGACAAGGTCATGCCGCGCTGCTGCAGCATGCGGTCGAGGGTGATGACGATCGCCATCAGATCATGCCCATCAAATCACACCGTCCAGATCGTCGCGCATCGCTGCGCCAACGGTGAACACCCGCGCCAGCACGAACAGCATCAGCACGGCCACCAGGCCGGTGATCGACATGCCACCGCCAACTTCCATCCACGCAAAGTCCGGCCCCATCCAGCTGGCATACAGACCGATCACGATGGACAGCACCTCCATCGCCAGCATCAGCCAGGCCATGCGTTGCAGGCGTACGGCATTGGCATGGGTGAAGGGGCGTTCGTTGGCCGCAGAACGCAGCAGCCGCGCCAGGTGGCGCAGGAACACCAGGCACAGCACCAGCAGCGCGACGATGGCGGCCAGGCCCGCGCAGAAATGCAGGAACAGATGCGAACCGTGCACGGCCGCGGCCTGCGCGTCGTGCACGCTGTCCAGCAGCCAGCTGCGGTCGTAGGCCACCAGCGGCACCGCCAGCAGCGCGGCCAGGATGCCCAGCCAGCACATCGCGCGCACCGCCTGCACGGCGGTCTGGGCCAGGGTGAACAAGCCGCGCGCAGGAAGGGCGCGGGCGGGACGAGCGGTCAAGCAGCCTCCGATGTGGAGCGGCCCTGCCGCCCCGGGGTGGATTTATCGATAAACGATATATCACATCCCCGGGCTGTTGGCTGAATCGCGTGTACTCCGGCAGCGCTACCGGGCGGGTGCCGGTGCAGGCGGCGCGGCCTGTTCGCGCATAGCCTCGCCCGGCGAGGCCGAGGCCATCGCCTGCACCCCCGCCTCGGCGGCCTGCCGGGTGACCAGCCGGAAGCGCACGCGCAGCTTGCTTTCGCCCGGCGTTGCCCAACCGTACTGGATCGCCACTTGGTCGCCGGACAATGGACCGCGCGAGGGCAGCGAGCGGATCTGCAGCGGCTTCGGTGCGGCCTGCATCAGCCGCGCGAAGCCCTTCTGCACCACCGCCGGGTCGGCCTTCTCGGCATACACGGTGCAGGTGCCATCGTCGGCCCAGCTGACCGCGTAGCGGCCACTGGCCAACGGCACCATCCATGCCATGCCCGGCTGGCCCTGCAGCAGCGTAGCGGCCTCGGCCGGCCGCAGCGGCGTCAGGCCATTGGCATCCATCAGCGACTGCAGCCGCGCCGGCGCGCCGATGTGCTGCATGCAGGCAGTGTCGAACAGTTCGCTGAAGGGATCCTGCGCCGGTGCCTTCGGCGCACGCGCAGGCTGGGCCATCACCACGATCGGCAGCAGCAGGCCAGCGATCAGCCAGGGCGCAGGGCGCATCGGAACTCCACGGAACGGAAAACAGCGGGGAGGATGACAAAGCCGGGAGGCAGTACGCAACGGGCACGCCTGCGCTTGACATCACCTGCCGCCAGGGAGAACATCAGTTAACGAATTAGTTAACTGCAACCATGGACCGCATCTTCGAAGCCCTGGCCTCCACCGCACGCCGGCAGATCCTGGCCTACCTCAGCGCCGGCGAACTCAGCGCCGGCGAGCTGGCCGAGCGCTTCGATTTCAGCAAGCCGGCACTCTCCAGCCACCTGCGCATCCTGGAAGACGCTGGCCTGATCGAACGCGAGAAGCGCGGCCAGTTCGTGTACTTCCGGCAGGTGCCCGACCGCCTGGCCAACACGCTGTTTTCCTGGGCTGCCGAAGTCTGTCCGGTCGGCGGCCCGCTGAAGCGCGAAGCGCGCGCACGCCGCAAGACACCCGCCCGCTGAGGAGCACTGCGATGCCCGGTTCGACCCGCACCAGCCGTTCGTTCCCGAGTATCCAGCTTCCGGCACACGACGGTGGTGGCCCGGTGGAAGTCACCCTGATCGCGCAGCTTGGCATTGGTGCCGGCGATGCGCTGGTAAGCGATGCCAGCCAGCGCCAACGTCACCACCCGGCCTTCATCGATGCGCTGGACGAGCCCTCGGCACGGCTGGGTGGCATGCACCTGCAGCTCGGCGATCCGTCATCGCTGTACAGCTTCGTGGTGGGTGCCGGCGGCCATCCCTTCCACCGCCATGCCGGGCCGCGCATGTTCACCGCCATCGCCGGCAGTGCCGGTGCCGAGCTGCGGTTTGCCAGCGCATCCGATCAGCAGCTGGCGGACGATCCCTCGCACTTCCTGCGGTCGCTGCGTCGTGTCCGCATCCCGCCCGATTGCCTGTTCACCGTGCGCTTTGGTGGTGGCACCTGGCACCAGTTCGCCTCGAACAGTCCGGCCCACCCTGCCCTGTTCGCGCTCTCGTGCCACAGCAATGAACTGGCCGGAGCAATGAGCGCGCAGGCGCGCGCACTGGCACAGGCAAACGCCGCGGACATTCCCAGCCTGACCGAGGTGCTGCCAGCAGCGCACTGGCCCAGCGCAACCACACTCGCCGCCACGCCGTTGCTGCAACTGTCACTGCAGGCGGCGGCGCCCAGCCTGCGCGCACACCTCTGTGCGCGGACGCGCACATTGCTGGGGCCGCTGCGTCGCTTCAGCCTGGAGCCACTGCGCGGATTCGTGGAGCGGGCGACGCCGGCGTACCCGGTCTGCAGCAGCGCGTCGTCGCCTCCAGCGGGAATGCTCGCCAGCGCCCTGCCGCACGGTCACTACAACGACACGACCACACTGACCCTGCACGGCGGGCAGACCCGCCATCGATCGGCCTCCGCCCTGCTGGCCGACGTACTGGACGGGTTCCTGCGCAACCCGCCGGCGGGCGTCGGCCGCTTGATGGCCCTGCGCAATCGTCTGGTTGCACCACTGCGTCTGCGCACCTCGCCGCTGGGCTGCCCGGTGTCGTCGCTGCTGTCCACCGATCGCAGCCGCGTGTTCGGCGGACGTTTCCCGGTGCTGGATGCCCGAGTAGATGCGGAAGACCGGTGTGCCGAAGTGCTGCTCGGCGCAGACGACCGCCATCTCCGCTTCCGCAGCAGCGTGCGCGTGCAGTTCTGCGAGGACGGCCAGGTCCAGATCAGCCTGGGCTCGCGCGTGCAGACGCTCAATGCGTTTGGCCGCTTCTACATGGCCATGATCGACAGCGCCCATCGCCATTACGTGGCCCCGGCACTGCTGCGCCGCGCCGTTGAACATGCGCTGGCACCGGAACTGGCCGCGTGGTCCGGCACGCCTGTACATTCCTGAGCTGCGGCAGCAATGTGCAGGGGCCCTGTGCGGCCCCCGCGATCAGACCACGATCTCGCCTTCGTCCTCGCCATCCCAGTAATGGATGCGGCTGGCGTGTACGTGGATCAGCACCAGACCCGGCGTATCCACGCCCTGCTCGAACCACCGCTCCAGGTCCTTCACCCAATGCTGGGCCATCGTGGCGCGATCGCGGATCAGCGCTGCCCTGCCCTGCACGTGCACGAACAGCGGTGGCTTGCCCAGCAGCGACTTGCTGCCGGTCAGGCCCAGCGCCACGTTCGGGTCGGCGCTGATCTCGCGCACCATGTCGGTGTTTTCCATGGTGAAGAACCAGCTGTCGCCGTCGTAGTCCACATCGCCGTTGTTGCTCATCGGGCGGCCAGCAATCTGGCCACCGGCATGGGTCTGCAGCATGGTGAAATCGATGCCGGCCATTTTCTTGGCCAGTTCGGGAAGGGTGAGCGTGGTCATGGGCAGTTCCTTCAACAGATGGGTGTCCAGCGTCTGCCCGACGCGGTGACCGATGCGTGGATGGCTGCTGGCGCCTTCTTCACGCAGTGGCCGCAGTTGGCATTCCCGCGTGCAGCGCGCCCGCGCCGCGGTGACCGTCACGCATCAGCGCGGATAGCGGAACACCAGGTCATCCGGATCGCTGCGCACCGCCTGCGCGTCCAACACGCCGCCGAGGCGGACCGCCACTGCCTGCGAGGCGTGGTTGTCTGCTGCCATGTAGCTCACCAGCGTCGGCAATCCGCGCACCACGAACGCCCAATCACGCAGCGCCGCCGCCGCCTCGCTGGCGAAACCCTGCCCTTCCTGCCCGGCATACAGCAACCAGCCCAGTTCCTGTTCCGGAAACAGCGGGCCATGGTTGATGCCGACCTGGCCGATGCACTCGCCCGTGTCGCGGCGCTCGATCATCAACGCGCCGTGGCCGAACAGATGCCAGCTGGCCAGGTCGTGGCAGAACTGCCCCCACGCGGCGACCTCAGCGAACGGCCCGCCCATGCCGCGCGCACGGGGCGAGGCCAGGAACGCGGCATACACCGGGAAGTCATCCAGGCATTGCGCGCGCAGGCGCAGGCGCGGTGTCTCCAGCACAGGGATGTGGATCATGCGTGTGCCAGTCAGTACACGGCCAGGAAGCCGCAGCCGCGGCGTTGTGGTTGGCCCTCGACAGTCACCTGCACGCTGGCCGACGTATCCACGCCTTCGGCGTTGCGGCAGGGCTCGCGCTTGATCTCGACGATGGTGGGCTGCTTGCCCAGCTCACCGTTGAGTACCGTCAACGAACTGGGCGCACCGGCCGGCTGGCCGAGGTAGCGCAGCGTTCCACCGCTGCTGCGGCCAGCAACGGTGAGCGTGGCATCGTGGTTGCCCTTGCCGGTGGAGGCGATCTCGATGGACCAGCCGGCGCCCCCGCCGGTGAAGGCAGGCACCGGGCTGGCATCAGCGGCGATCGACGGATGACGTGGCGCATCGGCGCCCGGATCGGGCCGTGGTGTGCTGCTGGCGCAGCCAGCGAACAGGCCCGCCAGCAGCGTGGCAGTCACAACGGAACGCAGGGTCATGGCGTACTCCTGGGACGGGCGAGTGGCCAGTCTAGGCAGCAGCGCGTGCGCTGGCGATGAACGAGGCTGCCCTCAGCGTGCCGCACGTCCAGCAGGGGACACCTGCACCCGGTCGCGGCCCAGCGCCTTGGCCTCGTACATGGCGGCGTCGGCGGCGCGCACCAGCGCGTGCCAGCCAATCGGATCAAGCGCGCCCTGGGCAACACCGAAGCTGGCCGTGACCCGCAGGATGTCACGGCTGCCCAGCACGATGTCGTGCGCACGCAATGCCACCCGCAGCGACTCGGCCAACCGCCGGCCACTGGCCAGATCACCATCGGCCAGCAGCACCAGGAATTCCTCGCCGCCATAACGGGCGATGCTGTCGTTGCGGCGCAGATGGCTGCGCAGCAACTGCGCCACCTGCACCAGCACGTCATCGCCGGCCGCATGCCCCTGGCCATCGTTGATCGCCTTGAAATGGTCCACGTCCAGCAGAATCACCACCGCCTGCGTGCTTCCCTCGGCACGCCGCTGCCGTACCCGTTCCTCCAGCGAGCGCCGGTTCAACAGGCCGGTCAGCTGATCGGTATCGGCCAGCTCGCGCAGCTCACGGGTCAATGCCGAGCGCTGGTGCGACTTCGCCCGCAGTACCTCGATGGCATCGAACAGGCGCTGCATTTCCGCCATCGGGTGGGTGGCATGCTGCTCTGCACCCGGCGTGTCCGAGGCGATCTGGATCACCTGCGCCTGCGCCTGCAGCAACGGCCGCAGGATCTGCACGTGGGCGATGCGCAGTGCCAGCGCAAGCAGCAGCAGCGTACCCAGCACGGTGGCACCCAGCACGGCCAGGCGTACCGCTTCCTTGTTGCGGGTGTGCTGGAAGCGCGCGATCGAAACGCCGAGGTAGCCATCACGCAGCGCTTCCAGCGATTGCAGGGTGGGCACGTAGCGCGCGGTGAACTCGGCCGCCGTCCAGGGTGGCGGTACGCCGCGCCGGCCATCGTCGATCAGCTGTTCCACCATCGGCAGCGACTGGCCGAAGAACTGCCGGCGCGCCATGTCCCAGTGCAGGGACAGCGCCGGCTCGCTGCGGAACACCGATTCGTGGCTGGCCGCCAATCGCCACAGCTCCAACAGGCGGCCCTCGGTCTGCTGCGCGGCGCGTACCTGCGACTCGCGCCACGCGCCGGGCACGGCCAGCGGCGCCATCACGTTGGATGCCAAGCGGCCACCGTGCTCGCGCAGGTCGATCAGGATCTGCCCCTGCATGGCAGGAATCGCGGCTTCGCGATCAGCCGCGACCAGATCGCTGATCTGCACCGAGGTCAGCGCCTGCAGCCGGTCGTACACCGCGAACATGTTGTTGATCGCGTGCTCCACCTCCTCTGCCGAGCGCTCGCCTCTTGGCAGCGCGGCCACCCGGTCGACCGCGGCGCGCGCAGTCTGCAACCGGCGCCGCGCTTCGTGCAGGCGCGGTGTTTCGTCCACCACCCGCGGGTCGTTCTGGAACACGCTCTGCAGGTGCTGCGTCGCTGCGTCCACCCGCTGCCGTGCGACCGCCAGCTGCGCGGCCAGTCGGCGCTGCTCCTGCACATCGGTGCTGTCGGCGCCGAGCAGGCTGTTGGCCGGTCCACGTTCGGCCGACACCAGATTGGCCAGTTCGAAGGTCTGCCGCAGTTGCTGCAGGCTGACCAGGTTGGCCTCGGCTTCGGTGTAACGCTGCGTGCCCTGCACCAGCGCGATGGCCATCAGCGGCAGCGTGCACAGCACGAACAGGCCACCGAGGATCCAGAGCCAGGTCTGCAGTCCGTTTGGCGATGCCCTGCGGCCCATCGATGTATCCCCTGGCGTGCGGATCAGTGTAGCGCTCTGCCCGGGTGAAGGCAGGTCAGATCCAGCGCTGGTCCACCAGTTCGCGCTTCACGTAGGCGTAGAACACCGGCGCGGCTACCAGCCCGGGCAGGCCGAAGGCCGCCTCCATCACCAGCATGGCCAGCAGCAGCTCCCAGGCGCGCGCCTGGATCTCGCCGCCGACGATGCGCGCGTTGAGGAAGTACTCCAGCTTGTGGATCACCACCAGGTACAGCAGCGCAGCCACGGCCACGTAGAACGACACCGACAGCGCGACGATGGCGATGATGGTGTTGGAGATGATGTTGCCCACCACCGGCAGCAGGCCCGCCAGGAAGGTGATCAGCACCAGCGTCTTCGACAACGGCAGGTGCACGCCGAACAACGGCAGCACGCCCAGCAGGAAGATGGCGGTGAACACGGTGTTGAGCAGCGAGATCTTCACCTGCGCGAACACCACCTGGCGGAACGCCGTGGCCAGGCGGCTGGTGCGGCCGATCAGCTCCTGCGCCAGCGGGCCCATCTTCGGCAGCGGCAGTTCGTCATACAGCGCGATCATCGCGCCCAGCACCATGCCGATCAGCACCCGCACGCCCACCTGCACCACCGATGTGCCGGCCACGCCCAGCTGGCGCTGGTGCTCGGCGGCCCATTCGTTCACGGCGGCGCGCAGCGCCGTCAGATCCTCGGGAATGTAGGGCTGCAGCAGGGCCGGCACCTGGTGGCGCGAGGTGTTGAGGATGTCCATCAACCGCGCCAACAGCACGTCCGGGCCACCGGTCTCGTTGCGGAAGAACGAGGCCACGCCGATACCGGCCAGCACCAGCACGCTGATGATCACCGCCGACAACACGATCACCGCGATCGCCCGCGCCCGGCCGGGACGCAGCTTGCCTTCCACGGTGGAGGCCAGCACATGGGTCAGCTGGAACACCAGCAGGCCCGACAGCAGGGTCACCACCAGGCCAAGCTTCAGTGCCAGCCACATGCCCAGCAGCATCATCAGCCAGGCGGCGATGCGTGCGGCGGGAGGCCTGGGCAGGGTCGGGATGACGAGGGACATCGGGGCACATCCTGATGGGGTGGCCCATGGTAGTGGATTGAGGTGATGCGCCCGCGCATGCGCGTCCCTGTGGCGGTCGCGTGCCGTCAGCGTGCGACCACCGCCTCTGCTGCACGCGCCAATGCGGCGGCCTCCTGATCACCTTTGCGCTCGCTGTAGCGATCGACCAGGTAGTCCGCACGATCCCGCGTGAGCAGGGTGAACTTGACCAGTTCCTCCATCACATCCACCACCCGGTCGTAGTACGCCGAGGGCTTCATCCGCCCGTTCTCGTCGAACTCCTGCCATGCCTTGGCCACTGAAGACTGGTTGGGGATGGTCAGCATGCGCATCCACCGCCCCAGCACGCGCAGCGTGTTGACCGTGTTGAACGACTGCGAACCGCCACTGACCTGCATCACCGCCAGCGCCCTGCCCTGCGTCGGGCGCACGCTGCCGTCTTCCAGCGGCAGCCAGTCGATCTGGTTCTTGAACACGCCGGTGACCGTGCCGTGGCGCTCCGGGCTGATCCAGACCTGGCCTTCGGACCAGTGCGACCACGTGCGCAGGCGCTGCACTTCAGGGTGATCGGCGCCGACGCTGTCGAGCATGGGCAACCCATGCGGATCGAACACCCGGGTCTCGCAGCCGAGGTGGTGCAGTAGGCGCTCGGCCTCCAGCGCCAGCTTGCGGCTGAACGACTGCGGGCGCAGCGAGCCATACAGCAGCAGGATCCGCGGCGGGTGTGCGCGGCCGGCGCCCAGCAGGGTCGGGGCGGGCTGGGGAAGCGAGGCTTCGACCAGATTCGGAAGGGTGGCGCTTGCGATGGATTCATTCATTCGACTATTCTAGAAATATGGAAACGAAGAATGCAATCGCCGCCCTTACCGCCCTCGGCCATGCCACCCGCCTGGCCGCGTTCCGGCTGCTGGTCGAAGCCGGCCCGTCCGGACGCATGGCCGGTGACATCGCCGCCGCCCTGCAGGTACCGCCGGCCACGCTCAGCTTCCACCTGAAGGAGCTGCTGCAGGCCGGGCTGGTCGAGAGCGAGAGCCAGGGCCGCAATGTCTGCTACCGCGCCAACTTCAGCGCGATGACCGGCCTGATCGACTACCTCACCCACAACTGCTGCGCAGGCTCGCCCGATCCGGCCTGCAGCCCCACCTCCCCTGATTGCGCCTGCTGACCGGAGATCTGCTTCGTGACCACCCAACGCGTCCTGTTCCTGTGCACGGGCAATTCCGCCCGCAGCGTCCTTGCCGAAGCCACGCTGCGGGCGTGGGCCGGTCATCGCTTCGAGGTCTTCAGCGCCGGCAGCCAGCCCACCGGCGAGGTCAATCCGTTCGCACTTGCGCAATTGCAGGCCGAGGGCATTGCAACGGCAGGCCTGCGCAGCAAATCGTGGGACGAGTTCGCCGACGGCGCGCCGATGGACCTGGTGATCACGGTGTGCGATGCCGCGGCCGCCGAGGCATGCCCGGTGGTGTTCGGCGATTTCGTGCGCGCGCACTGGGGCCTGCCTGATCCGGCCGCCGTGGATGGCAGCGCGGAGGACAAGGCGGCTGCATTCGCGCAGGCCCATGCCATCGTCAAGGCACGGTTGCTGGCCCTGCTGGCATTGCCCGCAGACACATGGTCCGACCGCGGGCCGTTGAAAGACGCGCTGGATCGCATTGGTTTCGTGCAGCCCGGGGACGGCCAGGCGTGAGCGCACCGGCACCGATGGGATTGTTCGAGCGTTACCTGACCCTGTGGGTGGCGCTGTGCATCGTGGCCGGCACCCTGCTTGGCCACGCGCTGCCGCAGCCATTCGCTGCGCTGGCGTCGGCGGAGGTGGCCAAGGTCAACCTGCCCATCGCGGTGCTGATCTGGCTGATGATCATCCCGATGCTGCTGCGGGTCGATTTCAGTGCGATGCGCCAGCTCGGCCAGCACTGGAAAGGCATCGGCGTAACGCTGTTCATCAACTGGGCAGTCAAGCCTTTCTCGATGGCGTTGCTGGGTTGGTTCTTCCTGCGCCACGTGTTCGCCGACGCGCTGCCCGCCGCGCAGATCGACAGCTACATCGCCGGGCTGATCCTGCTGGCAGCAGCGCCCTGCACCGCGATGGTCTTCGTGTGGAGCAACCTGTGCCGCGGCGATGCCAATTTCACCCTCAGCCAGGTGGCGTTGAACGACGCGATCATGGTGGTGGCCTATGCACCGGTGGTGGCGCTGCTGCTGGGCCTGTCGGCGATCAGCGTGCCGTGGGACACGCTGCTGCTGTCGGTGTCGCTGTACATCATCGCGCCGGTGCTGGTGGCCGCACTGCTGCGGCGCTGGATGCTGGCCCGTCGCGGCCAGGCTGGCCTGCAGTCCGCGCTGCGGACGCTGGGCCCGGTCTCGCTGCTGGCCCTGCTGCTGACGCTGGTGCTGCTGTTCGGCTTCCAGGGCGAGCAGATCGTTCGGCAGCCGCTGGTCATCGCCATCCTGGCGGTGCCGATCCTGATCCAGGTCTACTTCAACTCCGGGCTGGCCTACCTGCTCAACCGGCGCCTGGGTGTTGCCCACTGCGTGGCCGGTCCCTCGGCGCTGATCGGCGCCAGCAACTTCTTCGAACTGGCCGTGGCCACCGCCGTGGGCCTGTTCGGCGTGCATTCCGGCGCGGCGCTGGCGACCGTGGTCGGCGTGCTGATCGAAGTACCGGTGATGCTGTCGGTGGTGCGCATCGTCAATGCATCGCGCGGTTGGTACGAGCGGCGCTGAGGCAAGGACGCACCGCGCAGGTCGCCCAAGCTGCCGGCGCCATCGCTCTCAACATCCACTTCACCCGTGATGGGATTCGATGGCCGGACAGGAGCTCCTGCTGCAGCGCCCCGGTCGGTTGGGCAAGGGCATACCGCCCTGCATGGTTGTTGATCATCCCCCGCCCTGCCCACCCTGAGGACGTTGCCGTGGACACATCACTTCACTCCCTTGCGAAGCTGGCCGCCCGCGTGTTGCTGATGCTGCTGTTCCTGGTATCGGGCCTGGGCAAGCTGTCCGACCCGGCGGCAACACAGGGCTACATGGCCGCGATGGGTCTTCCCGGCATCCTGTTGTGGCCGACCATCCTGTTCGAGATCGGCACGGCCCTGTGCATCCTGCTCGGTTTCCAGACCCGGGCAGTGGCAGCGGTGCTCGCCGCCTTCAGCCTGGTCACGGCCTTCATCTTCCACCACCAGCTCGCCGACCCGGTGCAGCAGATCATGTTCCTGAAAAATCTGGCCATCGCCGGCGGCTTCCTGCTGCTGGCCTGCGGCGGGCCTGGCCGCTTCAGCGTGGACGCCAGGCGCGGCAAGCCCTGAGCCGGGCAAAGCGCGGCATCCCGCCGCCCTGCCCTTGCCTCAGCGACCCTTGGGCGGGGCCGTCGAACCCCGCAGCATCACGCTGAAATCCAGCGTCTGCTGAAGCGGTACATCGACCTGTTCGATGATGGCGAGCAGCAGGTTGACCGCGCGCTCACCGATCTCGCGCATCGGTTGCCTGATGGTCGTCAACGGAGGCGTGAGGTAACGCGATGACGCCAGGTCGTCGAAGCCGACGATGGAGACGTCATCCGGCACGCGGATGCCAAGATCCCGGCAGGCTGCCAACGCACCCAGCGCCATCTGGTCGCTGAAGCAGAAGATCGCGGTGGGTGCGGTTGCGGGCGGCAGCAGCGCCATCGCGGCCGCATGGCCGGACTCCACGGAAAAGTCACCCGGCACGACGCTGAGGTTGCGCAGGCGGCCACGCGCCCTGCCGGCGGCGCGCACGCCTTCCAGCCGTTGCGTGTGCAGGGGATTGTCGGGCGGTCCGCCCACCACAGCGATCCGCTCGTGCCCCAGTCCGTACAGGTGCTCCATCACAGCGCGCGCGGCGGCCGCGTTGTCGATGTGGACGCTGGGGATGCCCAGCGCGGGATCGAACTCGCAGCCATTGACCACCGGTGCAGCGGTACCTCGTTGCTGGACAATCTCGCGCGCCGTCGGCGGCAGGCGATGCCCCAGCACGATCAGACCATCGGCCTCGTTGCGCCGGAGCATCTGCGCGTAGCGCTCCTCGCGCTCGGGCAGGTTCTGGGTGTCGCCCAGCAGGACGGCATAGCCAACGGCCTGCGCCGCATCCTCCGCGCCCTGCAGGATCTGCGCGAAGAACGGGTTGGCGATGTCCGGCACGGTGACCAGGATCTTGCCGCTGCGCTGGGTCTTGAGGGTCCTGGCCACCGTGTTGGGCACGTAGCCCAGCGCAGCAGCGGCCTGCTCGATGCGCGCGCGAGTAGCCGGCAGCACTTTGTCCGGCCGGGAAAGCGCTCGCGACACCGTGCCTGCGGAGACGCCGACGTGCCTTGCGATGTCGTAGATGGTGGCCATGGCGTTACCTCTTCCTTCCGCTGTGCAGTGCACAACGGGTCTTTCGAATGCCCCTGCTAGGATAATGCAATCGATTGCATCGAGGGCGAATCAACGTGAAGACGCTCAAGGGTCCAGCGCTGTTCCTGGCGCAGTTCATCGGCGACACACCTCCCTTTGATCGGCTGGACACGCTGGCCGGATGGGCCGCGGGGCTGGGCTATTCTGGCGTACAAGTGCCGACCAGCGCGCCCCACCTGTTCGATCTGGCCGAGGCGGCGCGCAGCCAGGCGTACTGCGACGACGTCAGCGGCATGCTGGGCGGACATGGCCTGCAGATCACCGAGCTGTCCACCCACCTGCAGGGGCAGCTGGTTGCCGTCCATCCGGCCTATGACAGCCTGTTCGACGGATTCGCGCCGCCGGACAAGCGTGGCGATCCGGCCGCCCGCCAGGCCTGGGCGGTGCAGCAGCTGCTGCTGGCCGCCAAGGCCAGCCAGCGCCTGGGGCTGACCGCGCATGCCACGTTCTCCGGCGCACTGGCCTGGCCATACTTCTATCCCTGGCCGCAGCGGCCACCCGGGCTGGTGGACGAAGCCTTCGCCGAACTCGGCCGACGCTGGCGCCCGATCCTGGATGCCTTTGACGCCTGCGGCGTGGACCTGTGCTTCGAGATCCATCCCGGCGAGGACCTGCATGACGGCGCGACCTTCGAGCGCTTCCTCGACGTGGTGGACCACCATCCCCGCGCGAAAATCCTGTACGACCCCAGCCACCTGCTGCTGCAGCAGATGGACTACCTCGGCTTCATCGACCGTTACCACGATCGCATCGGCATCTTCCACGTCAAGGACGCGGAATATCACCCCAGTGCCAGCAGTGGCGTGTACGGCGGCTACCAGGACTGGATCGATCGTCCGGGGCGGTTCCGTTCACTCGGCGATGGCCAGATCGACTTCAAGGCGATCTTCTCGAAATTCGCCCAGTACGACTTCCCCGGCTGGGCAGTGCTGGAATGGGAGTGCTGCCTGAAGCACCCGGAAGACGGTGCACGGGAAGGAGCCACCTTCATCCGCGACCACATCATCCGCGTGACCGGACGCGCCTTCGACGACTTTGCCGACAGCGGCACCGATCCCGGATCACTGCGCCGCATGCTCGGGATCTGAGACATCACTGCCTGGGAGGGCAAGCCATGACGCACACCATGTCGCGCTTGGGCGCGATGATGTTTCTGCAGTTCTTCATCTGGGGGGCATGGTTCGTCACCCTCGGAACCTATCTGGTGCAGGGCCCGCTGCAGGCCAGCGCAAGCCAGGTGGCGACGGCCTTCCTCAGCCAGTCCATCGGTGCCATCGTCGCGCCCTTCCTGATTGGCCTGATCGCTGACCGCTACTTCGCGGCGCAGCGCATCCTTGCGGTCCTGCACCTGGCTGGCGCAGTGCTGATGTGGCTGGCGTCCACCGCAACCAGCTTCAGCATGTTCTCCGCCTGCGTCATGGGCTACATGCTGCTGTTCATGCCGACGCTGGCATTGGCCAACAGCGTGGCGATGCGGCACATGCAGTCGCCCGAGAAACAGTTCCCGCTGGTGCGGGTGGCCGGCAGCGTCGGCTGGATCGTGGCAGGCGTGCTGATCGGCTGGCTGGGCTGGGAACAGGCGCATCGGCTCGAGCTGACCTTCCGGATGGCGGCGATGGCGTCGCTGGCGCTGGGCCTGTATGCGTTCACCCTGCCGCACACCCCGCCGCTGGCACGGCAGCGCGACGCCGGCCTGGGACAGATCCTGGGGCTGGATTCGCTGCGCCTGCTGAAGTCACGCTCGTACCTGGTGTTCTTCCTGGCGTCCATCGCGATCTGCATCCCGCTGGCGTTCTACTACAACTTCACCAACCCGTATCTCAACGATCTGGGCGTGCGCGGCGCGGCGGGCCTGCAGTCGCTGGGACAGGTCTCCGAAGTCCTGCTGATGCTGGCCATGCCGTTCCTGTTCGTGCGCCTGGGGGTGAAGACGATGCTGGCGGTGGGCATGGCCGCATGGGTCGTGCGTTACGTCATGTTCGCCTTTGGCGATGCGGGCGGCGGCTTCTCGCTGCTGGTGATCGGCATCGTGCTGCACGGCATCTGCTACGACTTCTTCTTCGTCACCGGCCAGATCTACACCGATACGCATGCCGGCCCGGCCGCGCGCAGCAGCGCGCAGGGATTCATCACCCTGGCCACGTATGGCGTGGGCATGCTGATCGGCACGTTCCTGTCCGGCGCGGTGGTGGAGCACTTCACCACTGCAGCCGGTCCGGACTGGCAGCAGATCTGGCTGTTCCCGGCAGGGGTCGCGCTGCTCGTGCTGATCGCCTTCCTGCTGCTTTTCCGCGACCGGCCAGTGGTTGCGGCCGCACCTTCCACGCCCTGAGGACCCTACCTGATGCCAAAGCCTGGAATCGCCATCGTCGGCACGGGAATGATCGGTGCCGTGCACCGTCGCGCGGCGCTGCTGGCGGGCGCCGACATCCGTGGCGTGGCCGCCTCTTCTCCGCAGCGCGCACGCGACGTGGCGCAGGCGTGGGGTGTCCCGCGTGCCTATCGGGACATCGAGGAGGTGGTCGCCGATCCACAGGTGCAGGTCGTGCACGTATGCACGCCCAACCACCTGCACCGCCCCATGGCACAGGCCGCACTGGAAGCCGGCAAGCACGTGGTCTGCGAGAAGCCGCTGGCCACCACGCTGGAGGACGCCCGGGCGCTGGCGGCGTTGGCTACCGCCAACGCGCTGGTCGCCACGGTGCCCTTCGTCTACCGCTACCACCCGGTGGTCCGCGAGGCGCGCGCACGCATCGCCCATGGCGAACTGGGGCCGCTGCACCTGATTCATGGCAGCTACCTGCAGGACTGGCTGCTGGACCCGGCCAGCAACAACTGGCGCGTGGACCCGGCGCTGGGCGGCGCGTCGCGCGTGTTCGCCGACATCGGCTCGCACTGGTGCGACCTGGTGGAATGGGTCAGCGGCGAGCGCTTCGCCGAGGTCAGCGCGGCATTCGACACGGTGATCGCCGAACGCAGCACCGACACCGGGCAGAGCTTCACCACAGCAGCGGCCGGTGGCGCGATGCAGGCGGTCACCAGCGAGGACGTGGCCGCAGCGATGTTCCGTACCGGCGCCGGGACGCTGGCATCGTTGACGGTCAGCCAGGTATCGGCCGGACGCCACAACCGCCTCTGGTTCGAGATTGATGGTGCCAGGGCCAGTGTGGCGTTCAACCAGGAAGACGCCGAGCGGCTGTGGATCGGCAAGCCCGACCAGCGCGAGGAAGTCTTCGTGCGCGGGCCGGGCGCCGGCAGTGCCGAACAGCGCCGGCTATCGCTGTTGCCGGCCGGGCACGCGCAGGGCTACGGCCACTGCTTCGAGGCATTCGTCGCCGACACCTACCGCGCCATCGAAGGCGAGCGACCGGATGGCCTGCCCACCTTCGAAGACGGCGTGCGCTCGGCGCTGATCGTCGACCGCGTCATCACCTCGGCCAGGACCCGTGCCTGGACCGCCATCGGTTGAACCCCGGGAGCATCTCATGATGAACACGCCTGCCCGCAGAACTGCCACCCTCGCCCTGCTGCTGTTCGCTGCCCTGCCCGTCCTGGCACACGAAGCCGCCAGCCCGCACAAGCCCATCGCCGTGCAGATGTACACACTGCGCAACGCCGGCCCGCTCGACCAGCAGTTGAAGATCGTCCACGACGCCGGCGTGGATGCGGTGGAAACGGTGGGCACGCAGGGCGTCAGCGCCAGCGAACTCAAGCAGTTGCTGGACCGATATTCGATCAGGGCGATTTCCTCCCACGTGCAACTGGCCGAGCTGCGCAAGGACCTGGACGGCGTGGTGGCCTTCAACCGGTCGATCGGCAACACCACCCTGGTGGTGCCTTACCTGGACGCGAAGGATCGGCCGACCGATGCCGCAGGCTGGACCGCGCTGGGCAAGGAACTGGGCGCGATCGCCAAGCAGGTACGGGCCAAGGGCATGCGCCTGGCCTACCACAACCATGACTTCGAACTGGTCGACTTCAATGGCCGGACCGGCCTGGAACTGCTGTTCGCAGCGGCCGGGCCGGACCTGCAGACCGAGCTGGACCTGGCCTGGGTCGCGCGTGCAGGCCTGGACCCGGCGGTGATGCTCGGCAAGTTCCGCGGCCACCTGTTCGCGGTGCACGCCAAGGACAATGCAGCCAAGGGCCACGCCGAAGACGAGGGCGGCTTCGCTGCCGTCGGCCAGGGTGTGCTGGACTGGCGCGCGATCCTGCCAGCCGCCGCAGCGGCCGGCGTGCACTGGTACATCCTCGAGCACGACCAGCCACGCGATCCGGCCAAGGTCATCCAGACCGGCGCGGACTACCTGCGTGAACACCTGTCCCCCCGCCTGCCAGCCAGCGCGCAGCGCTAGTACGCGAAGGAGTCCTGATTGAAAACGATGCTGAAAGTGGCTGTGATTCTCTGTGCGGCGATGCTGGCAACCACGGCATGGTCCAAGGACGACCCTGCAGCCGGCGCAAAGCTCTACACAGCGAACTGCACGGCCTGCCATGGTGCGGATCGCGCCGGCATGCCGGGCGCATTCCCCGCGCTCACCGACATCGGCAAGCGCCTGGATGCCGCGCAGATCAAGGACAAGATCAGGAAGGGCGGCGGACTGATGCCGCCGTTCTCCCAGCTGTCGCAACAGGAAATAGATGACATCGCCAGCTACTTGGCCAAGTAGACGGCCGGCGATCACGCCGGCCGCGTGCCGCTACAGCTCGCGCACCCAGATGTTGCGGTAGCTGACCTTGGAATCATGTTCCTGCAGGTAGAGCGGCGCGCACGCATGGGGCGAATACGAGGGCGCGCCGATGTACTCGGTCCTGCCCGCCAGCACGGTGTCGTCCTGCACCAGCACGCCGTTGTGCAGCACGGTGATGCGCGCGGGCGAGATGAGCCCGCCGCCCGGCGAGAAGCGCGGCGCCTTCCAGAGGATGTCGTAGGCCTGCCACTGCCCCGGTGCACGCGAGGCGTTCACCAGCGGCATGGCCTGCTTGTAGATGGAGCCGGCCTGGCCGTTGGCATAGGTCGGGTTGTTGTAGCTGTCCAGCACCTGCAGCTCATAGAGTTCCTGCAGGAAGATGCCGCTGTTGCCCCGGTTCTGGCCGTCGAAACCCTTGGTCTCGACAGGTGTGCGCCACTCGACATGCAGCTGGATGTCGCAGAAGCGCTGCCTGGTGCGGATGCCCTTGCTGCCCGGCACGATGGTCATGGCGCCGTCGGCGACGGTCCAGGGCACACGCCCACCCTGCTCCGACTCCCAGGCGGAGGCATCCTTGCCATCGAACAGCACGATGGCGTCGGACGGCGCCTTGCCCGGCGGCGTGGCCACGGTTGCAGGCACGGGCGTCCACACCTCGGTCTTTGCCGGGTCGCGCGTGGGCTCGGTGTTGGCCTGCGCGAACGCCGGTGCCGCGGCGAGCACGCCGGCGGCGATCAATAGCGGCGCGATCTTCATGGCGTGATCCATCAGCTGGTCCCCCATGCGGGCGTGCCGGGAACATAGGCCAGGTCGCCGTCGTAGCGGCCCGGCACGGCGACGTAACGCAGCACTTCGGTCGCGCCAACCTTCGAGGTAAAGAAACCGAAGATGGTGAGCTGCTTGAACATCGTGAAGTAATGCGGCATCGGTTCTCCTGCCTCGGCGGTGCCGGTTTCGGTCACCTCGACCGCGTGCTTCCTGGCCTCTGCATCCAGCGCGCGCAGCAGTTCAGTGCGGGCCTGCGGCGCAAGTGAAACGAAGCGGCCGCCGGCGCGTTTGTCGATATCGGACAGGCCAGCACGGAACGTCGCCTGCTGTCGGGCGGTGTAGCAGTCGCTGACGAACGTCGCCATGAACGCACCGGCGCCTGCGTCTTTCGCCCCCGGCGTTTTCGTCCGCGGCAGGATGGTCTCGGCGATCTCGTCCAGCGTGCCGACATCCGCGTCCGAGAAGCGCGTCTTCGCCCCTGCGGCGGGAGCCTGTGCCTGACCGAGCGCAGGCAGGCCGATCATCGCCGCGCCGGTGGCGGCGACGATCATCTTCAGCAGTTCGCGGCGGTCCATCAGAGGTTCCCCGCTTTCAGTTCGCGCACGGCGTGGTCGGCGGCCCGCGCGGTCAGCGCCATGTAGGTCAGCGACGGGTTCACGCACGCGCTGGAGGTCATGCAGGCACCGTCGGTCACATAGACGTTGGGCGCATCCCAGACCTGGTTGTGCTGGTTCAGCACGGACGTTCTGCGGTCACGGCCCATGCGCGCGGTCCCCATCTCATGGATGCCCTTGCCCGGGGCGTAGTCGTTGTCGTGCATCTCCACGTCCTTGACGCCGGCGGCCTCGAGCATCTCGGCGGCATCGGCGGCCATGTCCTTGCGCATGGCCAGTTCGTTGGCGCGCATGGATACATCCATCGCCAGCACCGGCAGTCCCCACTTGTCCTTGCGGTCCCGGTCCAGGCGGATCGTGTTGTCGTGGTGCGGCAGCATTTCGCCAAAGCCGGTCATGCCGATGCGCCAGTCACCAGGAACGGTCAGCGCCTCCTTCAGGTCGGCACCGATGTTCAGCTCGGCGATCTCGCGCGACCACCCCGTGCGGCTGGCACCGCCCTGGTAGCCGAAACCGCGCAGGTAGCCGCGCTTGTCAGCGGCCACGTTGCGGAAGCGGGGAATGTAGAAGCCGCAGGGACGACGGCCGAAGTAGTACTTGTCCTCAAAGCCTTCGACCCGGCCGGAGGCACCCGCGCCGAAATGATGGTCCATCACGTTGTGTCCCAGCTCACCCGACGATGAGCCCAGCCCACCCTCCCACACATCGGTGGCCGAGTTCATCAGCAGCCAGGTCGAGTTGAAGGAGGAGGCGTTGAGGAAGATGACCTTGGCCGTGTACTGGTAGGTCTGGCCGGTCTCTGCGTCGATGATCTCCACGCCCCGCGCTCGCTTGCGGTCCTTGTCGTAGAGCACTTCCTTGACGATGGAGAACGGCCGCAAGGTCAGGTTGCCGGTCTTCATCGCCGCTGGCAGTGTCGCCGCCTGGGTGGAGAAATAGGCACCGAAGGGACAGCCGAGGATGCACTTGTTGCGGTACTGGCAGTTGACGCGGCCCTGCTCAGGCATCGGCTTGGTGATGTTCGCCGTGCGCGAGTGGATCATGTGCCGGGTTCCGCCGAAGGCCTTCCTGATCCGCGCGGCCACGTCCTTTTCGACGATGTTCAACGGGATCGGCGGCAGGAACTCGCCGTCCGGCAGCACGTCCAGCCCTTCGCGCGTACCGGCGATGCCGGCGAACTTCTCGACATGGTCGTACCAGGGTGCGATGTCGGCGTAGCGGATCGGCCAGTCGGTGGCGATGCCGTCCTTCAGGTTCGCCTCAAAATCCAGGTCGGAGAAGCGATAGCTCTGACGGCCCCACATCAGCGAACGGCCACCCACGTGGTAGCCGCGGAACCAGTCGAATCGTTTGGTCTCGATGTACGGCGATTCCTGTTCGTCGGCCCACATGCCCTGCAGGTTCTCGGCCAGCGCGTAGTCGCGCATCAGCACCGGGAAGGCGGCCTTCATCGCCTGTGTAGGCCGGTTGCGATGCGGGAAATCCCACGGCTCCTTCATCGCGTTGACGTAGTCCTTGACGTGCTCGATGTTGCGTCCGCGTTCCAGCATCAGGACCTTCAGGCCCTTCTCGGTCAGTTCCTTCGCCGCCCAACCGCCACTGATTCCCGAGCCAACAACGATGGCGTCGTAATGATTGTCTGCCATGGATCTCTCACCTGGTGGATATCGTTTCATACGTCGCAGAGGCGGATGGCCTCGCGCAGCGAACCGACGGGATCCGGTGCCGCAGGCATGAATTCCTGCGCCAGATACCCATCGAAACCGGTGTCGCGGATCGCGCGACAGATGGCGGGGTAATTGAGTTCCTGCTGGTCCCCGATCTCGTGCCGGCCCGGCACGCCCGCGGTGTGGTAATGCTTGAAACAGGCGTGGTGCCTGCCGATGGTGGCGATGATGTCGCCCTCCATGATCTGCATGTGATAGATGTCGTACAGCAGGCCGAAGTTGTCCGAGCCGAGCCGCTGGCACAGCTCCACGCCCCAGGCGGAGTGGTCGCACAGGTAGTCGCGATGATCGACCCTGGAGTTCAGCAGCTCCATCACGAGCACCACGCCACGTTTCTCGGCGTGCCCGAGGATGCGCTTGAGGCCGGCCTCGGCATTGGCCATGCCCTCCTGCGGGTCCATCCCGTTGCGGTTGCCGGAAAAGCAGATGAGGTTGCGGTAACCGGCATCGGCCACCAGGTCGATATGCCGCGTGTAGCGCTCCACCAGCTGGTCGTGGAACTCACGGCCGGCAAAGCCTTTGGTAAGGCCCAGCTCCGCGCCGTTGCACATCGAGCTGTATACGCCATGGGCCTTCAGGGTGGGCCAGTCTTCCGGGCCGACCAGGTCGATCGCGGCAAAACCGATGTCCTTCACCGTCGCGCAGAGCTGGGCGACCGACAGCTGCGGGAAGGTCCAGCGGGCCACGGCGTGCTTCAGGTTGCCCTTGAGCGGCGCAGTGGCGGCAAACGCAGGCAGAACGCCCGCCGCCCCCAAGCCAAGGCTCGCAGCGGCCGCCATGCGCAGCGCATCGCGCCGCGTGAGGCCCGGGGCCGGTCTGATCGAATGGATGGACATCCACCTGCCGGCCTCCCAACCGGTATCAAACGCAACGATTCACGGCAATGCAATCGATTGCACCATAGGGGAGGAAATTGTCTGTTTGCAAGTCGCGGTGCACGAAAATCAATGCTGCGAGGCACAACTCCGCAGGAATCACAGAAAAAGAAAGCCCCGCATGAGCGGGGCTTTCTTTTCTGCTGCGAACGAGCGTTCGATCAGAACGGAATATCGTCGTCAGCGAAGTCATCCATCGGCGGCGCCGACTGCTGCGGCTGCTGCTGCTGCGGACGCTGCTGGCCGTAGCCGCCGCCCTGGTTGCCGCCCTGGTTGTAACCACCGCCCTGGCCGCCACGCTGGTTGCCGCCGCCGCCGTATTCCTGGCGCGGGGCCTGCTGGCGCTGCGGGCGCTCGCCGCCAGCGAAGTTGCCACCGCCGCCGCCACCGCCGCCGCCTTCACCGCGGCCGCCCAGCATCTGCATTTCGTCAGCGACGATGTCGGTGGAGTACTTCTCCACGCCGTCCTGGCCGGTGTACTTGTCGTAACGCAGGCTGCCTTCGACGTACACCGAGCTGCCCTTGCGCAGGTACTCGCCGGCGATCTCGCCGAGCTTGCCGAAGAACACCACGCGGTGCCATTCGGTACGTTCCTGCTGGTTGCCATCCTTGTCCTTGCGGACGCTGGTGGTAGCCAGGCTGATGCGGGTGATCGCCATGCCGCTCTGGGTGTACTTCACGTCCGGGTCGTTGCCGAGGTTGCCGACCAGGATGACTTTGTTGATGCCGCGCGCCATAGGTACCTTCGTCCGTTGTCCAGGGGCAGGCCGCCAGTGATAGCACGTCCCCGGGCGGGGGTGCAGAGCGCTGGGGTCGCCCCCGGGAAATTTGGGGGAATACGAGAACGGGTCATCTTACCATCCCCTCGGCCGACACCTGGGTCGGGAAAGCCCCCGGCCATGGCCGGAATCCGGCCTGCAGCCCCCTGGGCAGGGCACTGCGCGCGCCCTGCCCCGGCGCGCGGCGCCAGCCCATCGGCGCCCCATGGCATCATTCCCCGATCATTTCCCTGCCGGCCCCCATGACCATCAAAGGCAAAGCCACCTCCCTGGACATCGCCCACCTGGCCGGGGTCTCCCAGCCCACGGTGTCGCGGGCCCTGCGCGGCAGCCCGATGGTCAACGCCGAGACCCGCGAGCGCATCCTGCGCATCGCCCGCGAGCTGAACTACAAGGTCGACAAGAATGCCTCCAGCCTGCGCCTGCGCAATGCCGGCACGCTGGCCCTGCTGTTCTTCGAGGACCCGACCAACGACGACTCGCTGATCAACCCGTTCTTCCACTCGATGCTGGGGTCGATCACCCGTGCCTGCGCGCTGCATGGGCAGGACCTGCTGGTGTCCTTCCAGCAGCTGTCCACCGACTGGCAGGCCGATTACGAAGACAGCAACAAGGCCGATGGCATCATCCTGCTGGGCTATGGCGACTACCACCAGTCGCGCGACCGCCTGCAGCGGCTGGTGGAACAAGGCACCCACTTCGTGCGCTGGGGCGCGGCCCTGCCCGGCCAGCCGGGGGTGTCGATCGGCAGCGACAACTTCCAGGGCGGGCATGACATCACCGCCCACCTGCTGGAACAGGGCTGCCGCCGCATCGCCTTCCTCGGCCATGCCTCCAGCCATTACCCGGAATTCCAGGAGCGCTATCGCGGCCACGTGGAGGCGCTGCGTGCGCATGGCCTGACCGCCGACCCGGCGCTGCAGCACGATGCGATCACCACCGAGGCCTCCGGGCATGAGGCGTGCCTGTCACTGCTGGCCCAGGACCGTTCCATCGATGCGGTCTGCGCGGCCAGCGACCTGATCGCCATCGGCGCGGTGCGCGCGCTGCGCGAGCAGGGCCTGCGGGTGCCGCAGGACGTGGCGGTGACCGGCTTCGATGACATCCCGCTGGCAGCCTCGGTGTCGCCGCCGCTGACCACCGTGCAGCAGGACACCAAGCAGGCCGGCCAGCTGCTGGTGGAGAAGCTGCTGGCGCTGATCGGCCGGCAGCCGGTGGAAGGCCAGAGCATTCCGGTGAAGCTGGTGGTGCGCGAGTCGTCGCTGCGCACGTAGCCCTTCGGTGGCGCCAGGCCATGCTCGGCATGCATGCGTGGGACGCAAGGCCGACGACAGCCGGGCATGGCCCGGCTCTACAGGACCTGCATCGCTACGCGCCGCCCGGCATGGCCGTGCGTACCGCCATGCTGAACTCATCCAGCAGGAAGGGCTTGGCGATCATCGCCATGCCTTCATCGAGGAAGGCCGCGCGCTCCTGTGCCTTTTCCGCATAGCCGGTCATGAACAGGATCGGCAGCGCTGGCCGCGTTTGCCGCGCGATCTCCGCCAGCTGTCGCCCGTTGAGCCCCGGCAGCCCGACATCGGTGACCAGCAGATCGATGCTCTGCGCCGAAGTGAGGATGGGAATCGCCGCATCGGCATCACCCACCACCTGCGCGTGATACCCCAGGTCTTCCAGCACCACCGTCACCAGCATCCGTACCTGCTCGTCATCCTCCACCACCAGGATGGACTGGCCGGCGCCGCGCCGGATCGGCTGCGAAGGTGCAGGCGCGTCTTCCACAACGGCCTCCGACAACGGAATGAACAGCAGCACCGTCGTTCCCTCGCCGACATTGGACTGGATGGCGATGTGGCCACCGGACTGCTGCATGAAGCCGTACACCATCGACATGCCCAGCCCCGTTCCCTTGCCGATGGGCTTGGTGGTGAAGAAGGGCTCGAAGGCGCGCTCGACCACTTCCGGCGCCATGCCGGCACCGGTGTCGGCCACCTCCACCAGTGCGTAGTCACCGGCAGGCACGGCCGTGTACTGGCCTTCCCTTACGCTTACCGACGAGGCACGCAGAGTCAGATCGCCGCCGTCCGGCATCGCATCACGCGCGTTGATGGCCAGGTTCAGCAGCGCGCTCTCGAACTGGTTGGCATCCAGCGTGGCGTGCAAGGGCAGCGGCGAGGGTTCGGCGTGGATGCGCACCGCCTCGCCCAGGGTGCTGTGCAGCAGGTGCTGCACCGAAACCAGCAGCGTGTTGAGCTCCACCGGACGCGCATCCAGCGACTGCCGCCGGGAGAACGCCAGCAGGCGCTGGGTCAGTGCCGCGGCACGCTGGGCCGAGGCGGTGGCGGTGTCGAGAAAACGTTCGAGGTCGTCGACCCGGCCCATGTCCAGGCGCAGCCGGACGATGTCCAACGCGGACAGGATGCCGGTCAGCATGTTGTTGAAATCGTGGGCGATGCCGCCGGTCAACTGGCCGATCGCCTCCATCTTCTGTGACTGCCGCAATGCAGCGTCGCTGGCCTCGCGCGCCGCCATCTGCGCTTCCAGTTCACGGGTGCGCTCGGCCACCATCGCCTCCAGCGCGTGCGCGTGCTGTTGGCTGCTGGCAAGGGCCAGCTTGGCCGCGGTGATATCGGTGACGAACACGTGGAAGCCGTCGATGCGTCCCTCGCCATTGCGGCGCGGCGAGTAACGCACTTCGCAGTCCCGGCGCCCATACACGCGATGTGGCCAGACGATCTCGAACATGGCCTCGCGACCGGCCAACGCGGCTTCCATCGCCGGGCGACGCTGCTGCCATACGGTCTCGCCGATGACCTCGCGCACATGCGTGCCGATCACTTCGCCGGTAGCCAGTTCGAACCAGTTTTCATAGGCCTTGTTGGCGAAGCGGAAGCACAGCGAGCGGTCCACGAATGCGATCAGTACCGGCATTGCATCGGCGATCAAGCGCAGCTCGGACTCGCTGCGCGCCAGCGCCGCACGGCCATCGGCCAAGGCGGCGACCTGGTCGCGCACCACGAACTGCTTGCCACGCGCGCGCAGCGCGCCCTGCACAGCGCTGAGCAACGACATGCTGCCCAATGGCCGGTCCATCTCCACTACGTTGATCGAGCCGGGCAACAACGGTTCACGGGTGGAACGCCGGTAGGAACGCGCCGAGCGCAGCAGGATGAACGGAATGTCCGACCAGGCCGGCTGCTGCTGCAGCGCCTGCAGCAGTACCTCGCTACCGCGTGCCACCGCTTCCTGGGTCACCACCACCAGCCCGGTGCAGTCATCGAGTTGCTCAGCCAGCACTTCCAGGCTTGGCGCGATGCCTGTCCTCAACCCTGCGCCGGCCAGCACCGCCGCGATGCTGTCGGCATCACGGCCGAAGGGAGCGACGATACGGACAACGGTGCCGCCCTCATCGCTATCGGACATCGGACTGGCCCAGCAGCGCTGCGCTGTCGCCGACGAACTCCGGCGTGCCGGTGAGGATGCCCTGGAAATCGGCCAATGCGGCACTGACCGTGA
Source organism: Stenotrophomonas sp. MYb57 (assembly GCF_002966815.1). NCBI lineage: Bacteria > Pseudomonadati > Pseudomonadota > Gammaproteobacteria > Lysobacterales > Lysobacteraceae > Stenotrophomonas > Stenotrophomonas sp. MYb57. The sequence goes on along the minus strand of NZ_CP023271.1, from coordinate 1,203,156 downwards.
TGCCGCGCCCGTCGATCTTCAGTTCGCGGATGGTGTCTTCATGCGCACCGCCGCGGTTCTTGATCACCGAGATCGCCTTGCGGATGCGTCCCTTGGCTTCGAAGAATCTGAACAGCACCACCGCATCAGCGATGTAGGACACATTGAGGCTGCCGGTGGACATGGTGCCGACCAGCCCATGCTGCGGGTTGATCATGAAGGTCGCCACACCCTTCTGGTTGAGGTAGGACAGCATCTCGTGCAGCTGCAGCATCAGCTGTTTTTCCTGCGGCATGGCGGTCACGTAGCCGTTGAGGCTGTCGATCACCAGCACACGGCAGTTGCGCTCCTCCACGGACTTGCGCAGGTTCCAGGAGAACTCCCCGGGCGACACTTCGGCCGGGTCGATCTGCAGGATCTCCAGCATGCCGGAGCGCAGATGCTTGTCCAGATCGATATCCAGCGCCGAAGCGCGTGCCAGCAGCGTGCCCACGCGCTCGTCGAACTCGAAGATGCAGCTGCGCTCGCCGCGCTCGCAGGCCGCCCACACATACTGCAGCGCCACGTTGGTCTTGCCGCTGCCGGCCGGGCCGGTCAACAGGGTGGAGGTACCGCGCAGCGGACCGCCGCCCAGCAGCCGGTCGATCTCGGCCACGCCGCTGCTGATGGGCGTTCCGACGAACCGTCCGTGATGTTCCGAGGCGATCAGGCGGGGGAAGATCTGCACGCCACCGCGACGGATCACCATGTCGTGGTAGCCGGCAACGAAATCGACGCCCCGCAGCTTCTGCACCTGCATGCGGCGCCGGGCAGGGCCGAAGTCCAGGGTCAGGCGTTCCAGCGAGACCACGCCGTGGCACAGGCTGTGCAGCTGGCCGTCGCGCTCATCGCCGGTGGACGTCAGGTCGTCCACCAGGAAAACCGTCGCACTCTTGGGCGCGAAGAACTGCTTGAGTGCGAGGATCTGCCGACGATAGCGCAGCGAATCCTGCGCCAGCAGGCGCAGTTCCGACAACGAATCGAACACCACCCGGGTCGGCCCGATGCTGTCCACCTTGGACATGATCAGGTTGACCGTCTCGTCCAGCTCCATTTCCCACGAATGCAGCACCGACTGCAGGCGGCCATTGCCCATCGCCCCTTCGGCCGAACCCAGCTCGAACAGGTGCAGACCGTCCAGCGACCAGCCGTGCGCCAACGCGACTTCGCGCAGCTCCTCGGCCGTCTCGGACAGGGTGATGTAGAGGCAGCGCTCGCCGCGCCGCAGGCCTTCCAGCAGGAACTGCAGGGACAGCGTGGTCTTGCCGGAGCCCGGCGGCCCCTCAAGCAGGTACAGCCGCGCCTGCGGCAACCCGCCGCCAATGATGCTGTCCAGTCCTTCAATTCCGGTTGTGATCCGCATGCGTGCCTGCATCGACGTCGACGTTTGAGGGGGAAAGCCTATCGGCGCCCCTGTCGACGCATTGTGTGATCCAGCGCAAGTCCAGATCCGCATTCAGAATGCCTTCACGGCGTTGGCGCCGGTTCCGGCCCTGGGCCCGCACGCCAGTGCCGACGGGCGTGCGATGCGCTAGATTGGCGCCACGACGCACCAATCCACCCTTCCGGGAGAAGGCCTTTGTCCTCCGCCAGCATTTCCCACACCGCACCGGTGACGGCGGCGGACGGCGCGTTGCACCTGGGCTGAGGCCCACGCTCCTGCCCTCGTACCGGCAATGCCCTTCCGGGCAGTTCCCTGTCGAGGTTCCCATGCTCATTCCCGCGTCCGCGCACGACGTGCGCGCTCTGCTGTCCTGCACCGATCCCGCTGACGAAGCGGTCGCCCCGCCCGATGTGATCGCCATGCTGGCCGACCTCACCGCCTCCATCGAGCCCCGCTTTGCTCCAGCCGCATGGCGGATCGTCGAGGCCGGCCACACGGTTGGCCTGCTGTCCCTGACCTGCGCGCCGCGCGCCGGCGTACTCACCCTCGGCTATGGCGTCGCCCCGGCCCACCAGGGACGCGGGCTTGCCGGCGCCGCACTGGCCGCGTTCGTGCAATGGGCGTGGACCGACCCGCGCGTACACATGCTGAAGGCGGAAACCGCCGTGGCCAACCTGCCCTCGCAGGCTGTGCTGCGCCGGAACGGTTTCTGCGTGGCCGGCCAGCGCATGGATGCCGAGGACGGTGCGCTGCTGTGCTGGGAGCTGGGCCGCCCGCCAACGGCACCATGACCAAAGGGGCATGACGCCGCCCCCGTTCAGCGCGATAAACAGCAGATCAACACACGGAAAGGTGTACGTCGCATGCTGAAGATCGATTCGCTGTCCAAGACGTACGCCAACGGCGTACACGCGTTGAACGGGGTCACACTGGATATTCCCCGCGGCATGTTTGGCCTGCTCGGGCCCAACGGCGCGGGGAAATCCTCGCTGATGCGCACGCTGGCCACCCTGCAGGAAGCCGACAGCGGCAGTGCCACCCTGAGCATTCCGGGTGAGTCGCCGATCGACGTGCTGCGCGACAAGGATGCCGTGCGCCGCCGGCTGGGCTACCTGCCGCAGGATTTCGGGGTGTACCCGAAGGTCAGCGCACTGGACCTGCTGGAGCACTTTGCCGTACTGAAGGGCTTGACCCAGCGCGGTCAGCGCCGCGAGGTGGTCGATGGCCTGCTGCAGCAGGTGAACCTGTGGGATGCGCGCAAGCGCAAGCTGGGCACCTATTCCGGCGGCATGCGCCAGCGCTTCGGTATCGCCCAGGCGCTGTTGGGCGACCCGCGCCTGGTGATCGTCGACGAACCCACCGCCGGCCTTGATCCGGAAGAGCGCAACCGCTTCCTCAACCTGCTGGCGGCCATCGGCGAGAACGTGGCGGTGATCCTGTCCACCCACATCGTCGAGGACGTGACCGACCTGTGCCCCACCATGGCGATCATGAACAAGGGCCAGGTGCTGCTGACCGGTCGCCCCACCGATGCGATCGAGGCGTTGCAGCAGCAGGTCTGGCGCAAGCAGGTGGAGCCTTCCGAACTGGCCGACCACGAGGCGCGCTACACGGTGCTGTCCTCGCGCCTGGTGGGCGGCCGCCCGGTGATCCACGTGCACAGCGCCAGCGACCCCGGTGATGGCTTCACTGCAGTGGCCCCCGATCTCGAGGATGTGTACTTCCAGCGCCTGCGCCTGCAGGCGCGTGCCCGTGCAGCCTGAGCGGAGCACACCATGATCCTCACCTTCTTCCGCTTCGAGCTGCGCGAGCAGCTGCGTTCGCCGCTGCTGTGGCTGCTGGCGTTCCTGTTCGCCGCGCTGGCCTTCGCCGCCGCCTCCTCCGAAGCCGTACAGATCGGCGGCGGCGTCAACAACGTGCACAGCAATGCGCCGATCGTCATCGCGCGCTTCATGGGCATCTTCACCATGATGGGCATGCTGGTGTCCACCCTGTTCGTCAGCAATGCACTGCTGCGCGACTTCGAGCTGGGCACCTCGGAGCTGATCTTCGCAAGCCCGATCAAGCGCCGCGACTACCTGGCCGGACGCATCCTGGCAGCGATCTGCGCCAGCCTGGTGGTCTACCTGATCATCGCGCTGGGCATCTTCCTGGGGCCGTTCATGCCCTGGGTGGACAAGGCCCGCGTCGGCCCGGTTTCGCTGGCCAGCTATGCCTGGGCCTTCACCTGGATCGTGCTGCCCAACGTGTTGTTCACCACCGCCCTGCTGTCGCTGCTGGCGGCGCTGACGCGCTCGATCCTGTGGGTCTACATCGGCCTGGTCGGCTACTTCGTGCTGTATGGCGTGAGTGCCTCGCTGCTGAGCGATATCGACAACGTCTGGGTCGCCACGCTGACCGAGCCACTGGGCATGCGCGCGCTCGGCCGCACGGTCCGCTACTGGGCCGCCGAGCAGAGCAACACCCGCCTGCCCGAGGTGGCGGGCTACCTGCTGGCCAACCGTGCCCTGTGGCTGGGGGTGGCCGCCGTCTTGTTCGCCGCCACCTTCGCTCTGTTCCGCACCGAGCGTACCGGCAGTGGGCGCAGGCGTTGGGGCCGTCGCCAGGCCGTGGCCAGCGCCGATGCGCCGCGACCTGCGGCGATCACCGCGCCGCGCGTGCGCCCCCGCTTCAGCGCGGCAACCGGCTGGCACCAGTTCGTGCGCCAGGTGCGCTTTGACACCCTCGGCGTCCTGCGCGGGGTGCCGTTCATCGTGCTGCTGGTGCTGGGCCTGGCAAATTTCATCCCCGCCGCCCTGCACCAGAGCGCGGTCTATGGCACGCCGATCTGGCCGGTCACCACCGAAATGCTGTCGGCCCTGCAGGGCGCCTACAGCTGGCTGCTGGTGATCATCGTGCTGTTCTATTCCGGCGAACTGGTCTGGAAGGAGCGCGCGGTCCGCTTGAACGAAGTCAACGACGCCATGCCCGTACCCAACTGGGTACCGCTGCTGGCCCGGCTGACCACCCTGGTGGTGATCGTCGCCTGCTTCCAGGCCATCGGTGCGGTGGTGTCGATGGCCATGCAGCTGGTGCAGGGCTACACCCACCTGGAGCCGCTGCTGTACCTGAAGGTGCTGGCCCTCGGTTCGGTGTTCTATGTGCTGATGGGCGGCATGGCGCTGGTCCTGCAGGTCCTGACCAACAACAAGTTCTTCGGCTACGCGCTGTTGATCGTGGTGATGATCGCGCAGGTCGCGCTGGGCCTGCTGGACTACACACAGAACCTGTACAACTTCGGCAACTGGCCCAACGCCCCGTACTCGGACATGAACGGCTACGGCCACTTCCTGCCTGGGCAGCTGGTCTTCCAGGCCTATTGGGGCCTGCTGCTGGCCGCGCTGCTGTTCCTTGCCTCCGCGTTCTGGGTGCGCGGCGTCGGCGCCAGTGCGCGTGACCGGCTGAAGCTGGCGGCACGCCGCCTGCGCGGTCCTACCGGCGCGGGCTTTGCCGTATCCCTGCTCGGCTTTGTCGCGCTCGGCGGATGGTTGTACTGGAGCACCAACATCCGCAATGAATTCCTGTCTCCCGACCAGCAGCGCGACCTGCAGGTGCGCTACGAGCGCGAGCTGTCCAAGTACAGGAACCTGCCGCAACCGCGCATCATCGCCGTCGACAACCGAGTGGACCTGCATCCGGAAACCCAGTCGATGGTCATCGATGCCGACTGGACGGTGCGCAACACCCACGCTGCCCCGATCAGTGACATCCACATCGCGATGGGCGATGACCGCAATCTGGTCAAGGTCGACCTGGGCGGGCAGACCCTGGCCTTCCATGATGTCGACCTGGGTTACCGCATCTACCGCCTGGCCACGCCATTGCAACCCGGCGAGCAGCGGCAGGTGCATTTCCGCGTCGAACAACGCCCCAAGGGCATCACCGCCGGCCAGGCACCCAGCAACATCGTGGACAACGGCACGTTCTTCAACAGCACCCTGCTGCCGTCATTCGGCTACGACCCGCGCGGCGAGCTGGAGGACCGCAACGAACGGCGCAAGCGCGGGCTGGGTGAGCCGACCCGCATGCCGAAGCTGGAGGATGAAGCAGCACGTGCCAACACCTACATCTCCGACGACGCCGACTGGCTGGACTTCCGTACCACCATCTGCACCGCACCGGACCAGGTCGCGCTGGCCCCGGGCTACCTGCAGCACGAGACCACCGTGAACGGCCGCCGCTGCTTCAGCTATGCGATGGACCGGCCCATGCTCAACTTCTACGCCTATCTGTCGGCGCGCTGGCAGATGAAGAAGGGCATGTACAAGGACATTCCGATCGAGGTGTACTTCGACCCGGCCCATGCCTACAACGTGGACCGCATGATCGAGGCGGTGCAGAAGTCGCTGGCCTACTACGAGGCGAACTTCACGCCCTACCAGCACCGCCAGGTGCGCATCATCGAGTTCCCGGGCTACCAGAGCTTTGCCCAGTCCTTCGCCAACACCATCCCCTACTCCGAGTCGATCGGCTTCATCGCCGACCTGCGTGACCCGGACAAGGTGGACTACGTGTTCTACGTCACCGCGCATGAGATCGCACACCAGTGGTGGGCGCACCAGGTGATCGGTGCCAACGTGCAGGGCGCCACGGTACTGTCCGAATCGCTGTCGCAGTACTCGGCGCTGATGGTGATGGAAAAGGAGTACGGCCGCGCGCACATGCGCCAGTTCCTGAAGACCGAACTGGACCGCTATCTGGCCGGCCGTGGCGGCGAGCGCATCGAGGAACTGCCGCTGGAACGGGTGGAGAACCAGCAGTACATCCACTATCGCAAGGGTTCGCTGGTGTTCTACCGCCTGCGTGAGGAAATCGGCGAACAGGCGCTGAACCGCGCCCTGCAGCGCTTCCTGCAGGACAAGGGCTACCAGCAGCCGCCGTACACCACCTCGCGGGAGCTGCTGGACTACCTGCGTGCGGAGACCCCGGCCGACCGCCAGCAGCTGCTGACCGATCTGTTCGAGAAGATCACGCTGTACGACAACCGGCTGGAGACCGCCAGCGCGCGCAAGCGTGCCGATGGCCGCTACGACGTCACCCTGAAGCTGCACGCCGCCAAGGTCCATGCCGATGGCCAGGGCAAGGAAACGCCGGCCACGCTGGACGACTGGGTCGAGATCGGTGTGTTCGCCAATGGTCCCTCGGGCAAGGAACGCGACCAGAAGGTGCTGTACCTGCAGCGCCATCACATCACCACGGCAGCGCCGACGATCACGGTGACGGTGGATGCCAAGCCGGACGAGGCCGGTTTCGATCCGTACAACAAGCTGATCGACCGGGTGAGCGAAGACAACCGGCGCAAGGTGACGATGTGATGTGAGCGGCGGTGCCGGCCTTCGGGCCGGCACCGATCTCCTACGGCATCCACGCATGGCGTGGATCTACGGGGATGCATCCACGCATGGCGTGGATCTACTGGAATGCATCCATGCGCGGCGTGGATGCCGTACTGACCGGTTGACGCCCTGGGCTACGCTGCGGGGCCCTGCGAACCGGCCTTCGGCCCCAGCACCGCCAGCAGCACGTAGATCACGATCGACGCCACGGTGCCGAGTGCAGCCAGCAACATGAAGGCAAACTCCGAACGGCCCTGCAGCCCTGCCCAAACGCCCAGATGCCAGGCCGCGCCAAGATTGATCAGCCAGGCGATGACGAACACCGGCCACTGCACGATGCCGACCGCGCTCAGCAATGGCGCGGCGATGAGGGCTGCGACGATGGCGCCGATCAGGAAGACCAGGGCAAGACGGGAATGCCGGGCCGAGGCGGTGCTCATGCGCTCAACCCGCGGACCATCACCAGCACCGGGAAGCCACGCGTGTCGGACTCGACAACGGGCTTCCACCCCAACCGCGCATACAGACCACCGTCCAGCGACTCGGTCTGCAGATAGAGCTGCGATATGCCCATCGACCGGGCCTGCTTCACTGCGTGTTCGACAAGCGTGCTGGCCAACCCTCGCCCGCGTTGGCTGTCGGCCACATACACGCTTCCCAGCCAGTGCTCATACTCGGGAAAACCGGGCATCTCACCGCGCTTGAGCTGCACGGCGCCGACCACCTGCCCATCATCGATTGCCGCCAGCAGATGCGGGAATCCCTGCGCGTCCTTGGGCTTGCGCAGCCGCAGACGCTCATCTTCCAGAGTGAAGCCTGCATCCTTTCCCCACTGCGCGTGATACCACTGCGCCAGCTGCTCGCACTCCGGCGCCGCCGGCGCCAGCATCCTGAACTCCATGGGTAACCTCGCTGTCCTGATCGTCCTTCAGGAAAGCATGCTTCACCCCTGCAGTCACTGCAAATCGTTGCAATCAATCCAACCGTGCATGGGATCGGCTCCCCGGCGATATGCACCTCAGCCCTGCGAGAAGTCCTTCAGGATCTCACCGACGCCGCTGGGCGAGATCTCGAAGCCCAGCGTAGTGCCCGGGTTGATCACCACGCCGTAGCCGCCCGGCACGCGGCGCAGCACGTCCAGCATCAGCCAGCGGACCTGATGCTCGGCCTGCTGGCTGTAGATGCCCACCCGCGCCGGATCGGTGAACACGGCCACGTGCAGGGTGCCCTGCTTGTCGAACAGCAGCGGATCGAAGCCACTCCCATCGGGCGTGACCAGGCTGCCCGTCAGCAGCACCACCTGGGAAGCAACGAAGGCCTCCATGAATGCCCGGATCGGCACTGTTCCGTCCATCGCGGCCTTGAGCAGGGTTTCGATGGGAGTCTGCGGGGCAAGGTCGGTCATGGCAGTACGGGCGCGGCATCAGGGGGTGCCTATTGTGCCGGATGCCGCCACACCAGGTAGTGCCGGCCGCTGGCCGGCAACTGCACTGGCTCCAACGACGAAGAGGCTGCCGGCCAGCGGCCGGCACTACCGTTTCCGCTGGTCACTGCGCGGTCAGCGCTTCAGTCGCTGGTCGCGCGCCAGCTGGTCTGCCATGGCCTTGTCCAGTTCGGCCTGCAGGGCCGGCTGCTGCACGTCCGCATCCAGCACAAACACCTTCACCCCGTGCGCCGGCACCTCCGCCTTCAGGCTGCCCTTCACCGTCACCTGGCCACCGTCCAGCGCGTCGCGCCAGAGGCCGGGCTGCAGGTAGCGGTCCACGCTGAAGGTCTTCGCGGCATCGGCCTTGTTCAGCAGCACCAGCGCGGTCTGCGCCACGTCGCCATGCTGCAGCACACGGAAGAACACCGCTTCATCGCCCTGCAGACGTTCGTTCACCTGCAGGCCGCGCTGCAACGCCGGCGTACTCTCGCGCAGCTTGGCGATGCGCTGTAGCGGGGCGAAGATCGGGCTCTGCGGGGCTGCATCCACCCGCGGCTGGCCGAAGTAGGCACGGTTGCCGGCGTGCTCCGCACGGCCGCGCATGAAGCCGGTTTCCGATCCGTAATAGACCACCGGAATGCCGCGCGCGGTGAACAACCAGTTGTGCGCGTCGATGAAGCCGCTGTCGCTGGCCTGCAGGCGCGGCATGTCGTGGTTGTCGTAGAAACTCATCAGCTCATACGGGTTGGCGTACGGGCCACCGGTCAGGTGCAGCGGCTCAGCCAGCGTTTCAAAGCCCTTGCCGGCGCTGCCGAAGGCCTGCTCCAGCGCGCCGCGCAGCGGGAAGTCGAGCACGCTGACATTGGCGTTGGCCGGCCAGGTGTGTTCGGCGATGCTGGCGGCGTTGTAGTCGAACGCTTCGCCGAACATGAACATGCCCGGGTGCTGCGCGCGGATGCGGTTGACGAACTCGTGCCACCACGGATGCGGCAGCCAGCCGATGGTGTCGATGCGCAGCGCATCCACACCCTGCGCGGTCCACTGCAGGTACGCCCCCACCAGGTAGTCCATCACTGCCGGGTTGTCTTGGTTGAAGTCGCCCAGCTCGGCCAGGTTGCCATCGAAGATCGAGCCGTCCTTGCTGTCGACCGGGCCGATGTTGTTGTAGAACGCGTGCAGCGGATTGTGCTTCGGGTCCAGCGTCTGTGGCGGCAGGTTCTGGTGGTCGGCAATCAGCCTGCCGTCCTTGTCGAAGATCTGGCCGAACTGCGGCTGCCGCTTGGGCATGGTCCAAGCCGGCGAACCATGGTTGCCGACGATGTCCAGCACCACCTTCAGGCCGGCGCCGTGCAGGCCCTTGGTCAACCCGGCAAAATCCAGGTCCCTGCTCGGCAGGTGCTCGTCCAGCGTGTAGAAGTTGATGCCCCAGTAGCCGTGGTAGCCGGTCTTGCCACGGTCGGTCAGGGTGCTGGTACAGCTGATCGGCTTGCTGCCGGTGAAGGCTTCATCCGGGTTGTCGACGATGGGCGTGATCCACACCGCGCCGAAACCGAGGTTGCGGATGTAGTCGGCATTGTCGAGCACACCACGGAAATCGCCACCGAGATAGCCGATGTTGCCGTCCACCTTGTCCGGGCATGGCACCGGAATATCGAAGGTACGGTGCTTGCCGCCCTGGTCGCGATGGTCGTTGGACGGATCGCCGTTGACGAAGCGGTCGGTGACCACGAAGTACACCGCGTCACTGGCGAACGGCTCGGTGGTACCAACATAGGCCGGGCGTGGCGCAGCCGAGGCATGGCCAGCGAACAGCACAAGGGATACAGCAGCAGACAGGGCAACACGCATCACACCACCTCCGGACGGGACGGAACCCGCAACACGCACAGACCGGCAATCAACAGACTGCAGCCACCCAGCACCAGGACATGCATCGGCTGGCCCCCCAGCCATGCACGCAGGGCGAAACCGAGCGCGCTGGCCGCGACCAGCTGCGGGATCACGATGAAGAAATTGAAGATGCCCATGTACACGCCCATCTTCGCTGCCGGGACGCTGTCCGACAGCAGCGCATAGGGCAGCGACAGGATCGAGGCCCAGGCAAAGCCGACGCCGACCATCGACAGCAGCAGCCACTGCGGATCGTCGATGAACATCATCGAGATCAGCCCTGCCCCACCCAGCCACAGGTTGACCAGGTGGCTCCAGCGCAGGCCGATCGCCCGCACCATCGGCGGGATCAGCAGCGCGGCCAGTGCGGCGAAACCGTTGTAGGCACCGAACAGCACGCCCACCCAGTTGGCACCTTCGTTGTAGGCCGCCGATTCGACATCGGTGGAGCCGAAATGCATGCCGGCCACTGCGCGCGTGGTGAAGATCCACATCGCGAACAGGGCGAACCAGGAAAAGAACTGCACCCAGGCCAGCCGGCGCATGGTGATCGGCATCGCGCGCAGGTCGCCGACGATGGCGGCCAGCATGTGCGTGCCCGGTAGTACCCGCGCTGCCGCCAGCAGTGCGCCGTAACCCGCGCACAGGCCGGCCAGCACGTACAGCATCTTGTCGCCGTGGCGCCACGCGATCAGTACCGCCAGCAACGCGCCGAGACCGAGCCACAGCGCAACCTGCGTCCACGGCGCGGGCCCGGTGACCGCGGTCCCGGCGTGATGCGCCGGTGGTTCGGAGTCATCGAAGCTGGCCAGCTCGTCGGGCGAATACTCACGGGTGCTGACCACCGTCCAGGTGATCGCCGCCAGCAGCACCACCGCGCCGAAGTAGAACGCATAGCGCACGGTATCGGGCACCTCGCCCGCCGCTGCCGTGTTGGCAACACCGAAGTGGGCCAGGATGAAGGGGAGGAAGCTGGCAACGATCGCGCCGACGCCGATGAAGAAGCTCTGCATCGCATAACCGGCCGGGCGCTGCCGCGGTGCCAGCTGGTCGCCAACGAAGGCGCGGAACGGCTCCATCGACACATTGATCGAGGCGTCCAGCACCCACAGCGTGCCGGCCGCGATCCACAGCGTCGGCGAGTTCGGCATCACCAGCAGGGCCAGCGTGGTCAGCACCGCGCCGATCATGAAGAACGGGCGGCGCCGTCCCCAGCGTGTCCACGTGCGGTCGGACAGGTAGCCGATCACCGGCTGCACCAGCAGGCCGGTCAGCGGTGCGGCGATCCACAGTCCGGGCACCGCGTCCATGTCTGCACCCAGCGTTTCGAAGATGCGGCTGGCGTTGGCGTTCTGCAGGGCAAAGCCGAACTGGATGCCAAGGAAGCCAAAGCACATGTTCCAGATCTGCCAGAACGACAACTGCGGCTTTGCAGGACGGCTCATCGTGCGTCCTCTGCTGCCGCCACCGGCGCAATCTTCAGCGCCTGCACCTGGGCCTGGTTCAGCACGCCATCACGCCCGCCCTTGCCGCCGGTGTAGTGCGCGAAGTGCTGCAGCGCGCTCATGTTGAAGCCCTCTTCCAGCGTCACCGTGCAGCGGCCTTTGGGTACCGCGAAGGTTGCCGCGGTCGAGTCCTGCGCCGCCACGCTGTGCGGCAGCGTTACCGTGTGCCGCTGCGGAGGCTGGCCCTTGCACTGCACGGCCAGCTGCTTCACCGCCGCGGTCACACCGGTGTTGATCGGGCCGTTCGGGTTGCTGTACTGCAGGCGCAGGCGCACGTGGCCCGCCCTGGCTGCATTGAACTGCCATTGCCGGCTGCCCCGCAGCACCTGCTGCGGGCCGACGCAGACCATCGGGCTGTGCAGGGATTCCAGCGCACCTTCGCGCCGGGTCAGGCTCAGGCAGTGCTGCAGGCCATCATCGCCGACGCGCACCTGGCCCTTGCTGGCCGTGGCCGCGACACCGTCCTGCCAGAGGACCTGGCCGGCAGCCACCGCGACCGACCAGCCCTTGCCACTGCGCTTTGCCTGCGGTGCCAGCGGCGTGGCCGGTGCTCGTGCATTGGCATCGGCACGCGGCACATCACGGCTCACGGCTGCCGGCGCAGCGACCAGCTGCACGGTGGTCGTGGTGCCGCGCGTACGCGTTTTTCCCGCGATCAACAAGCCAGCGCCCACCTGCTTCGGGCGCTCCAGCACATAGCGCTTGCCGCCCGCCTCCAGGCTGATCCGCTTCTGCTTTCCGAACAGCTCCGGCACCAGCTCGGCCGGCAGCTTGGGCTGCACGCGACCGTCGTCCTGCACGCCGAACACGCCTTCGGTGACCATCGACAGATAGCCGGCCACCGACCACAGCTGGCGCTCGGAGTTGACCACCGGCCCGCTCAACGCGCCTTCGTCCACGTGCACGGCCTGGCTGACCAGCTCGTAGTTTTCCATGTTGGAACCTGCCAGCGCCGCCCCTTGCATCAGCGAGCGGATCTCGGCAGCAATGCGCGGCGCATCGTCCACCTTGCGCGCCGCGCGCAGCGAGTACGCGCTGACGAACGGCCAGATCGCACGGTTGTGGTAGATCGGCTGCTTCGCTTCCTGCGGCCACACCACCGGGCTGCCGGCAGCGCCCATCGGATAGTCCGCCAGCGCACGACGCGCACGTTCAGTGGGCAGCACGTCGGCGAGGATGCCCAGCGACAGGCCGAGCAGATCGATCTTGGCGTACGGCACCGGGTGCGCCGCCTCGCCGATGTAGCTCATGTACTGGCCCATGTCTTCGCGCCAGAAGCGCGCGTCGATCTGCACCGCCAGTGCATCGGCCCAGGCTCTGTACTGCTCGCTGCGCTCGTCGCCCAGCTGCGCGGCCATCTGCTGCGCCAGGCGCAGCGCCTGGTAATGCAGCACGTTGGTGGACAGCGCGTAGGAATCACCGATGAAGCGCACGTCCTCGCGCGTCCAGTCCGGATAGGTCTGCTCGCGCCAGTCAAGGAACGAGGTCTCGCCGCGATACAGGCCCACCTGCGCGTCGAAGACCATCGCCCGGTCCTGCGCCAATGTGCCCTGCAGGGCCTGCCAGACCTGCTCGGCAAACGCAGGATCATCCAGCAGGTGTCGGGCAGCGAGGAACCACACCACGCGGTCGCTGCTGATCGGCCAGCTGCCACCGGAGCCGGTGTCCTGGGCCACGAACAGGCCGGGCGTATGCCCGTCGCGCGCAGCCGACAACTTGAACTGCAGCGACTGACGGGTGCGCTTCGGGTCCAGCTTCGCCAGCGCCAGATCGGCTGCAAAGCTGACGTCACGCGTCCACACATACGGCCAGCGCGCGCCGGTCTGGAAGCACTCGCACGGTACCGGACGGCCTTCGTCGAAGGCCGGATCGCGGATGGCATCCACCCGGTCCTGGTCCATTTCCTGCTGGGCCAGCGCGAACAGCGCATCGAACATCACGCTGCCGGTCTGGCTGCGCATGGGCGCGGCGGCGATGCGCACCTCACCCTTCGGCGCATGCAGCACGAAGCTGCCCTTGGCAGCGGATTCGGCGCGCGCCTGGCGGCCGTCGAATGTCAGGTCGGCCGCGTGCGCGGTCGTCCCCAGCGCTGCCCCCAGGGCAGCGGTCAGGCAAATGATCTTCAGCATCGAAGCGGCAGACCGGCTTGCGCCCGTCGACCTCCCTCCCTCTCTGCACCGTTGTGGGTCCGCACTGCCGTTGCCGGCGTGCGGGCGCGGCACCTCCCTCAAGGTGCCCTGGCCCCATGGTAGACGCGGGGCTGTCGACTGCGTCCAGCTGCATACGTATTCATGGCGTGCAGTACCGGCAGGCCTGCCGGGCTGGCTTATGGTCCGGGTCTGTCAACGGCGCCTTGGGAGGGGAAATGCCGACGTCACCCACAACGGTACGCGCAGTGTTCGCGCACGCTTTCGGCCTGGCCCTGCTGGGATGGGCCACGCTGGCACAGGCGGCGGCACCGCAGATCGCCAGCGTCGAATCACCGGACAAGGTGCTGAAGGTCAGCCTGGTGCTGGACGGCGGTACCGCGCGCTACCGCGTCGAGCGCCTCGGCCAGACCGTGGTGGCCGATTCGAAGCTGGGTTTTGAACTGCGCGATGGCCGCCTCGACCGCGACTTCAGCCTGCTGGCGCAGGAACGGCGCAGTGTCGATGACAGCTGGGAACAGCCCTGGGGCGAGCGCCGGCTCACCCGCAACCGCTTCAACGAACTGACCGTGCACCTGGCCGAAAGCACCGGCAGCAAGCGCCGGCTGGACCTGGTGTTCCGCGTCTACGACGACGGCCTGGGCTTCCGCTATGTGTTCCCCGAGCAACCGAACCTGCGCGAAGCGATCATCGATGACGAGCTGACCGAGTTCGCCATCGCGCCGGAGTCCACCGCATGGTGGATACCCGCGGGCGAGCCGATCCATTACGAATACCTGTACCAGCGCACCCCGCTGCGCGAAGTGCCGCTGGTGCACACGCCGATGACCCTGCGCAGCCACGACGGCCTGCACGTGGCCATCCATGAGGCGGCACTGGTCGACTACGCGGGCATGTGGCTGCGCCGCACCGAGGGCCAGCGCCTGCGCGCCCAGCTTTCGCCTTCGGCCGAAGGCTGGAAGGTGCGCCGCGCCCTGCCCTTCGCCACGCCATGGCGCTCCCTGCAGATCGCCGACCGTGCCGGCGGCCTGGTCGAGTCCGACCTGATCCTCAACCTCAACGAGCCCAATGCGCTGGGCGATGTGAGCTGGGTGAAACCGGCCAAGTATCTGGGCGTGTGGTGGTCGATGCACCTGGATGAAGAGAGCTGGGCCACCGGACCGAAGCATGCGGCCACCACCGCAAAGACGCGGAAGGTGATCGATTTCGCCGCCGCGCACGGCTTCCGTGGTGTGCTGGTGGAGGGCTGGAATCCAGGCTGGGACGGCAACTGGGTCGGCAACGGTTACGACTTCGACTTCACCCGCGCCACGCCGGATTTCGACATCGAATCATTGTCGGCGTACGGGCTGAAGAAGGGCGTGCACCTGGTCGGACATCATGAAACCGGCTGTGCGATCGAACACTACGAAGACCAGCTGGGTGCTGCGCTGGATCTGTATGCGCGGCTTGGCGTGGACCAGTTCAAGACCGGCTACGTCTGCGACGACGGCCAGGTTGATCGCCGCAATCCGGCCGGCGGCCCGCTGTGGCGCGAGTGGCACGACGGGCAGTTCATGGCCCGCCATCACCTGAAGGTGGTGCAGGAAGCCGCCCGTCGGCACCTGTCGGTGAACCCGCACGAGCCGATCAAGGACACCGGCCTGCGCCGCACCTACCCGAACTGGATTTCCCGCGAAGGCGCACGTGGCATGGAATACAACGCCTGGGGCCAGCCACCGAACCCGCCCGAACATGAGGTCAACCTGGTGTTCACCCGCATGCTGGCCGGGCCGATGGATTACACGCCCGGCATCCTCAGCCTGAAGGGCCGCCACGGCCAGGCCATTCCCAGCACGCTGGCCCGCCAGCTGGCCCTGTATGTGGTGCTGTACAGCCCGATCCAGATGGCTGCCGACCTGCCCGAGCACTACCTGCAGCACCGCGAAGCGTTCCGCTTCATCGAGGACGTGGCGGTGGACTGGGAGCAGAGCCGCGTGCTCGATGGCGAGGTCGGCGACTACGTGACGATCGTGCGCCGCGACCGCAACAGCCGCGACTGGTTCCTGGGCAGCATCACCGACGAGAACGGCCGCGTGCTGCCGGTGTCGCTGGGTTTCCTGGAGCCGGGCGTGCGCTACCGCGCCGAGGTCTACCGCGATGGCGATGGCGCGGATTTCCGCACCAGTCCCTTCGCCTTCAAGCGCGAAACACGCGAGGTCAGCAGCACCGATTCACTCACGCTGGTGCTGGCGCCGGGCGGCGGACAGGCCATCCGCTTCACCCCGCTGTGAATGCGCAGGTAGTGCCGGCCGCTGGCCGGCATCGTTGCGACGTGGATGGTTGCCGGCCAGTGGCCGGCACTACCGGAATGATGATCTGGAAGCGATTACAACCCTGCAAACGCCATTGAATACGTATGCAGGGTGATTCCCACGAAGAACGCGCTGCCTACCATAGCGGCGACGACAGCGGCCACCGCGTCGCACGTCCTCGACACCATCGGGACGACCACGAATCGCACTACAACATTGCCTGGGAGGGGAAAATGTTGAACCACAAGCGCAGTGCGCTGAGCATCGCGTTGGCCGTCGTACTGACGCCATCGCTGGCAGCAGCGCAGTCCACGCAGAGCACGGCAACCCCGCCAACCGGCACCGCCGCCACCAACCTGGACACCGTGCAGGTCACCGGCATCCGTCGCGGCATCGAAAGCGCCATCGCCACCAAGCAGGACGCCACCTCGGTGGTCGAAGCCATCTCCGCCGAGGACATCGGCAAGCTGCCCGACGTCAGCATCGCCGAATCGATCTCGCGCCTGCCTGGCCTTGCCGCACAGCGTGTGGCCGGTCGTGCGCAGGTGATCAGCGTGCGCGGCCTGTCGCCGGATTTCGCCACCACCCTGCTCAACGGGCGTGAAGTGGTCAGCACCGGCGACAACCGCGGCGTCGAGTTCGACCAGTATCCGTCCGAGCTGGTCAACGGCGTGACCGTGTACAAGACCCCCGATGCAGCGCTGGTCGGCCAGGGCCTGTCGGGCACCATCGACATGCAGACCGCACGTCCGCTCAGCTTCCCCGACCGCGTCATCGCCGTCAGCGGCCGCTACCAGAAGAGCTCGCTCGGCCGCGCCGCCGACACCGACCCGTACGGCAACCGCTTCAGCGCCAGCTACATCGACCAGTTCCTGGACAAGACCCTCGGCATCGCCATCGGCTACGCGCACAGCGACATGCCGATCCAGGAAAACCAGGTGGGCCTGTACGAGCCGTGGACCACCGAGCACACCACCAACGGCAACCGCCCCGGTGTTGCCGCTGGCACCTACTTCACCGACGGCATCAAGGCGCTGCGCCGCACCGGCAACAACAAGCGCGACGGTGTGATGGCCACGATCCAGTTTCGGCCGAACAACAGCTGGACCAGCACCTTCGACGCGTTCCACACCGAAGCAGAGCAGATCGACACCGCCAACCAGTTCGAGCTCAACCTCAGCAACTACAACGGCAACTACACCCCGGGCCTGCTGGTCAGCAACCCGCAGGTCAATGCCAATGGCACCTTCACCGGTGGCACCGCCAGTGGCGTGTACCCGCTGGTACGCGGCATGTACAACAAGCGCAAGGACAAGATCGATGCGTTCGGCTGGAACAACGAGTTCACCTTCGGCAGCGTCAAGCTGGTTGCCGACCTGAACTATTCCAAGGCCACCCGCGACGAACTGAACCTGGAAAACAACCTGCAGCTGACCCCGATGCCGCAGCTGGATACGGTCGGTGTGCAGTTCCGCCAGGATGGCTTCTCGCAGATCAGCCCGGGCCTGAACTACTCCAACCCGGACGCGCTGTTCCTGACCAACACCATCTACGGTTCTGGTTACGGCAAGGTGCCGAAGGTGGAAGACCGCCTGAAGGGTGGCAAGCTGGCCGCGACCATCGCCCTGCCCGAAGCAATGGCGTCGTGGGCACCGGATCTGGATATCGGCGTGAACTATGCCGACCGCCGCAAGGTGAAGACCCAGTCCGAAGGCAACATCCTGCTGGGCGCGCAGGGCGATGCCAACATCGCACCGGATCTGCAGTACCGCCCGGTCAACCTCGGCTTCGCCGGCCTGGGCACCATCCCGGCCTGGAACGTGCCTGGCGCGGTCGGTCGCTACATGACCTTCAATCCGGTCGACAACCTGGACTACCTGATTCCCAAGTCGTGGACGGTGCAGGAAAAGATCACCACCGCCTGGGCGCGCCTGAACATCAACACCGACATCGGTGTGGTGGGCGTACGCGGCAATATCGGCGTGCAGATGCAGCACACCGACCAGAGCTCGGACTCGCGCTACTGGGACAGCTCGCAGGCGGCCGGCAACAACATCCAGCCCTACTCGGACGGCCGCAAGTACAACGACTGGCTGCCCAGCTTGAACCTGGCCTTCATGTTCCCGCATGAGCAGACCCTGCGTTTTGCCGCAGCCAAGCAGGTCGCGCGCCCGCGCGTGGACCAGATGCGCGCGGGCCTGGAGTTCGGCGTGGATACCGGTACCGGTCGCCCCGGCGGCAGTGGCGGCAACCCGTTGCTGGACCCGTGGCGCGCCACCGCGCTGGACCTGTCCTATGAGAAGTACTTCGGCGAGAAGGCCTACGTGGCCGCCGCGATCTTCTACAAGGACCTGAAGAGCTACGTCTACACCCAGTCGGTGGACAACTACGACTTCACCGGCCTGCTGGGCGACTATGTGCCGCCGCCGGGCATGGTGGTGCCGGTGCTGCCGACCGGCACGTTCTCGACCCCGGTGAACGGCAAGGGCGGCACCCTGAAGGGCCTGGAGCTGACCGCGTCGTTCCCGCTGGAAATGCTGACCGACAGCCTGCGTGGCTTCGGCGTGCAGGCCAGCGCGACCTTCAACAAGAGCGACATCCAGATCCTGGATCCGGAAAGCGCATCCAGCGTGGGCACCGACCCGATCAGCCTGCCCGGCCTGTCCAAGCGCGTGTACAACTTCACTGCCTACTACGAGCGTAGTGGCTTTGAAGCACGCGTGAGCCAGCGCCGCCGTTCGGACTTCATCGGCGAGATCGGCAACTTCAACGGCAACCGCACCCTGCGCTATGTCGTGGGCGAGAACGTGACCGATGCGCAGGTCAGCTACACCTTCAGCGACAGCAGCAGCCTGCGTGGGCTGACCCTGCTGCTGCAGGGAAGCAACCTGACCAACGAGCCGTACCGCACCTACGCCGGCACCAAGGATCGCCCGCTGGAGTACATCGAGTGGGGCCGCACCTACATGCTGGGCGTGAACTACAAGTTCTGAGGTAGCGCCGGGCCATGCCCGGCGACCCGGACTCGGTAGTGCCGGCTGCTGGCCGGTACCGCCATCGGTAGCGCCGGGCCACGCCCGGCGACAGGACACAGGGAACAGGACCGGAAACCCGCTGCGCAGGCAGCGGGTTTTCCTTTGTGCGCACAACGCGATGGCCAGTGAAGCGTGATCGGTACGGCCCCATCCACGCATGGCGTGGATCTACCGTCGCATCCATCACCCATCCACGCATGCCGTGGTTCTCCCCCGCCGCATCGCAATCAATGCGTGGCGGGCATCCATTCGGCACCCCCCTGGTAGATCCACGCCATGCGTGGATGTCCTGCACCGGAACCGCGCCCACAAAAAAGGGACGGGGCGCTTCGGCCCCGTCCCCGCAAGTACCGCCACCGGAGAAATCGGTCAGCTGCGTCGTGCGCAATACACCGCACGCGGCGGCAGCTGCAGTTCATTGCCCTGCACCGTCCCCGCATCCGGGCCCGGCACAGCCACCTGTTGCCAGTTGCCCGCCGGCAGCGGATGGCTCACCGCTTCGGCCGACAGGTTGAAGGCCAGCAGGAGAGTTTCATCTGCAAGCATACGCTCGAACAGCAGCACTGGCTCGGCACTGTCCAGGAACCGGATGTCACCGTGCAGCAGGGCCGGCTGGGTACGGCGCCAGGCCAGGAAGCTGCGGAAGGCCGACAGCACCGAATGCGGATCCTGCGCCTGCACCGCCACGGCCGCCGCCTGGTGCTCGGCCGGGATCGGCAGCCACGGCTTGCCGGTGGTGAAGCCGGCCAGCGGCGCGTCGATCCACGGCAGCGGCGTGCGGCAGCCGTCGCGCCCCTTGAAGTTGGGCCAGAAGGTGATCCCATACGGGTCCTGCAGCGCCTCGAACGGCACTTCGGCCTCGGCCAGGCCCAGTTCCTCGCCCTGGTACAGGCAGACCGAACCGCGCAGTGAACACAGCAGCGCCACCAGCATCCGCGCCAGGCGAGGGTCGGCCGGATGGCCACCCCAGCGGCTGACCGCCCGCTCCACATCGTGGTTGGACACCGCCCAGCACGGCCAGCCTTCGGTCATCGCCGCTTCCAGGCGCGAAACGGTGTCGCGGATGTAGGCCGCGCTGTAATCGTTGACCAGCAGCTCGAAGCTGTAGCCCATGTGCAGGCGGCCATCCTGGGTGTATTCGGCGGTGGTCGCCAGCGAATCCTCCGAGGAGATCTCGCCCAGGCTCACCGCCCCCGGGTACTGGTCCAGCAGGGCGCGCAGCTGCTCCAGGAACGGCAGGTTCTCCGGCTGGGTGTTGTTGTAATAGTGGTACTGGTAGGCGTACGGGTTGTCCGCGCTGAAGCCGCGGCCGACGCGCTTGTCGGCCGGCTTGGGCGGGTTGTCGCGCAGCTGCGCGTCGTGGAAGCAGAAATTGATCGCATCCAGGCGGAAGCCATCCACACCCCGGTCCAGCCAGAAGCGCACGTTGTCCAGGGTCGCCTGCTGCACCTCCGGGTGGTGGAAATTCAGGTCCGGCTGGTCCACCAGGAAGTTGTGCAGGTAGTACTGCTCGCGGCGCGGCTCCCATTGCCAGGCACCGCCGCCGAACAGCGACAGCCAGTTGTTGGGGGGCGTGCCGTCTTCGCGCGGATCCACCCACACATACCAGTCCGCCTTCGGGTTGCTGCGGTCCTGGCGGCTCTCGCGGAACCAGGCGTGCTCGATCGAGGTGTGGCTGAGTACCTGGTCGATCATCACCTTCAGGCCCAGGCCGTGGGCCTTGGCCAGCAGCCGGTCGAAGTCGTCCAGGCTGCCGAACAGCGGATCGACATCGCGGTAGTCGGCGATGTCATAGCCGAAGTCGGCCATCGGCGATCGGAAGAACGGCGAGATCCAGATCGCATCCACGCCCAGCGCGGCGATATGGTCCAGGCGCTGGATGATGCCGGGCAGGTCGCCTACCCCGTCGCCGTTGGCGTCGAGGAAACTGCGCGGGTAGATCTGGTAGATGACGGCTCCGCGCCACCATGGATAGTGCGACATCGACAGCCCCCCTCCGGGCATGCGGGACCCGCTGGAAGCGGGCCGAAAACCAACTCCCGCAAGCTTAGCGGCGGCCCACGACGATGGCGCTGCCTGCATACGTATTCACGCCAGACGCCACGCCCGGTGGCGCGCGGCGGTGGCCTGGCCCCCGGTTTCCTCCCCAATTCACAGGCAACGCCTATAATCAGGGATGAGCCTGAAAGCCTGATCGCATGACCATCACTGAAGACACCCGTCCCGCCCTGGGCCTGTCCCAGATCCAGTCGCTTGCCGCAGCCGACATGGCTGCCGTCGATGCCCTGATCCGCCGCCGGCTGTCCTCGGATGTGGTGCTGATCAACCAGATCGCCGACCACATCATCTCCGCTGGCGGCAAACGCCTGCGGCCGATGCTGGTGATGCTGGCCGGCCATGCGGTCGGCGGCTCCGGCCCCGAGCACCACCAGCTGGCAGCGATCATCGAGTTCATCCACACCTCCACCCTGCTGCACGACGACGTGGTGGACGAATCCAGCCTGCGCCGCGGCCGCAGCACCGCCAATGCACTGTGGGGCAACGCGCCCAGCGTGCTGGTGGGCGACTTCCTGTACTCGCGCAGCTTCCAGCTGATGGTCGAGCTGGACCGGATGCCGGTGATGCAGATCCTGGCCGACACCACCAACCGCATTGCCGAAGGCGAAGTGCTGCAGCTGCTGCACGTGCACAACCCGGATACCGACGAA
The DNA here is from genome assembly GCF_002966815.1 of Stenotrophomonas sp. MYb57. Lineage (NCBI taxonomy): Bacteria > Pseudomonadati > Pseudomonadota > Gammaproteobacteria > Lysobacterales > Lysobacteraceae > Stenotrophomonas > Stenotrophomonas sp. MYb57. The sequence goes on along the minus strand of NZ_CP023271.1, from coordinate 1,181,374 downwards.
GCCGCCTACCTGCGCGTGATCGAGCGCAAGACCGCGGTGCTGTTCGCCGCCGGCACGCGCCTGGGTGCACTGGCCAGTGGTGTCGATGAAGCCACCCAGCAGGCCCTGTACGACTACGGCATGCACCTGGGCTACGCCTTCCAGATCGCCGATGACGTGCTGGATTATTCAGCCAACGCCGACGAGCTGGGCAAGAACCTGGGTGACGACCTGGCCGAAGGCAAGGCGACGCTGCCGCTGATCCATGCCATGGCCCATTCCGATGAGGCCACCCGCCAGCGCCTGCGCGCGATCGTGCAGAACGGTGACGCCTCGGCGATGCCGGAAGTGCTGGCGGCGATCCACGCCACGGGAGGTCTGGAATACAGCCGCCGTCGTGCCGAGGAATATGCAGAGGCCGCCGAACGGGCGCTTGACGGCCTGGCCGACAACGATGCCGTCGCCGCCCTGCGCGGCCTGGCCCGCTACGCGGTACAGCGTTCGCATTGATGGATTCGCCGGGCACGGCCCGGCGCTACCGCGCGCGATCTGGTAGCGCCGGGCCATGCCCGGCGGACACGGACCTGCAACAGCGGGTGGGTGCCGACCGTTGGTCGGCACACCTTTTCAACGCCTCTCGAACCGCTCCTCGAAGAACTCATCCAGTGCCTTCCAGGCACGCTTGGCGGCGCGTTCGTTGTACTGGCAGCCCGGCGGGCTGTTGGCATCGCGCTCGGCAAAGCAGTGCACCGCACCGCTGTAGTTGGTGAACTCCCAGTCCACCTTGGCCGCATCCATTTCCTTCTGGAAACTGCCAATATCCTCGGCGGTCACACTCTTGTCGTCGGCGCCGTTCAGCACCAGCACCGACGGGTGGCTGCCGCCGGCCTGCGCCGGCAAGGGGGAGCCGAGCCCGCCATGCAGGCTGACCACGCCCGCCAGCGGCGCGCCGGCGCGGGCCAGTTCCAGCACCGTGGTGCCGCCAAAGCAGAAGCCCACTGCGCCGATCCGGCTGGCGTCCAGCGGTGCCTTGCCCGCCTGCGCCTTCAGTACGTTGACCGCCTCCAGCGCCCGCGCCCGCAGCAGCGGCCGGTCATTGCGCAGCTTGGTCGCCACCGGTCCGGCCTCGGCATCGGTCTTCGGCCGCACGCCCTTGCCGTACACATCGGCCACCAGCACCACGTAGTCATCGCCCGCCAGCTGCTTGGCCTTCTCGATGGCCGATTCGTTCACGCCCTTCCAGTTCGGCACCATCACCAGGCCGGGACGCTTGTCAGCATCTCCCTCGTCATAGACCAGCACGCCACTGAAGGTCGTGCCCTGATGCTTCCACTCCACTGGCTGGGTCTTCATCGCCGCCCACGCTGGCATCGCTGCCAGCCCCAGTACCATCGCCACGCCGCAACGCCAACGGTTCATGCGCCTGCTCCAGAAAAAGGGGACGGAGGGGATTAAGCCGTAATCGCCCCTCCCGCGTCGCATTCTGCATTGGCGGCGTGACGCAGGTGTGGTTGGATACGACTTGATCCCCTCCGTCCCCTTTTCTGCATGAACCTTGTTGATCGCTTTCTGTCTGGATTGATCCCGCGGCTGCCCGAGGACGATGCCCCGCAATGGGCGTGGACCGAAGGCGCCAGCGAGGCCGACCTGCAACGGCTGCGCGCGCAGTGGCCGCAGGTGCCCGACAGCCTGGTCGAGCTGCTTTCGCGCGTGGACGGCACGCACTTCCGCGACTATCCGAAGGGCGAGGTCTGCGTGCTGATGCTGGGCTCGGACGTGGGCGACTACCCGTACTACCTGCGCTCCATCGCGCAGATCTTCGAAGACCAGCAGCAATGGGACGACAGCATCCGTTCCATCTACGAGGAATGGCTGGAAGAAGAACCGGAGATCCTTGGTGCCGGCATCGATGCCGACCTGCCGATGAGCCGCCGCCTGTGCTTCTCGCACTGCATGAACAACGGCGGCACCTCGATGCTGTATCTGGATTTCGATCCCGCACCCGGCGGCAGCGTTGGACAGGTGGTGCGCTACCTGCACGACCCGGACAGCTACGCGGTCATCGCCCCCAGCTTCGATGCCTACCTGCAGCAGCTGATCGACCGCGACTACAGCTTCCTCGACGAGGAACGTTGACCGCGTCGTGGTGACGGCAGCCGGCGTGGGCTCGGCTCTCCAGTAGATCCACGCCATGCGTGGATGAAATCCCCAGGTTGCCGGCCACCGGCCGGCACGACCGTCAGGCGATTCCGATACCCGGAATCGCGCTGATCGTATCCGGGTCGAACCCGGCCAGCTCGGCGAAATGCCGCCCGCGTGCAACGTAATCGCGGTAGGCGCCATAGCTCGGCGCGCCCGGCGACAGCAGCACCACCCCACCCTGTTCGCCCAGTGCGCGACGCGCCAGCGACATCGCGTCGGGCAGATCGGCAGCGGCATGCAGGCCGAAACGGCCGGCGTCGGCCAGCGGCTGCAGCATCGCGTGGATGCGCGGGCCGTTGCTGCCCATGGTCACGATCTCCACCGGCGGCACGTCGTGCGCCATGTGCTGCATGAAATCAGTCCAGTCCAGGCCACGATCATGCCCACCCACCAGCAACGCGATGCGCTGGCCGGCAAAGCACTCCAGCGCCGCCAGGCTGGCATGCGGCGTGGTGCTGATCGAATCGTTGACGTAGGTCAGGCCATCGGCCTGGCCGATGCGTTGCAGGCGGTTCGGCAGCGGCCGGAAATCCTGCACCGCCGGCGCCAGCGCCACGGCATCCAGGCCCAGCGCCTCCAGCGCGGCCAGCACCGCGCACAGGTTGCCGCGGTTGTGGCGGCCCGGCAGTGGCGTATTGCGGGTATCGAATACCGCCTGCCCGCCGCGATGCACGATGTCACCGCGCATGTGCCAGCCCTGCGGCTGGTTGAACCAGACCACCTCGCTGCCGGGCAGCGACAGCGCCGCCAGATGCGGGTCTGCGGCATTGAGCACGGCAACGCGCGGCGCGGCCCCGGTCACCAGCTGCAGCTTGTCTTCGATGTAGCGCTGTTCGCTGCCGTGCCAGTCCAGGTGTTCCGGGAACAGGTTCAGCACCACCGCCACCTGCGGGTGCGCACCACTGCGCGCGACCTCGCCGGTCTGGTAGCTGGACAGCTCCACCGCCCAGTACGCAGGCGCCGGTTGCGGGTCCAGCACTTCCAGCAGTGGCAGGCCGATGTTGCCGACCAGGCCGGTGCGATGTCCCGCTGCGCGCAGCAGGTGCGCGACCAGCGCGGTGGTGGTGCTTTTGCCCTTGGTGCCGGTCACGCAGATCGTGTCGCGCACGGAGCCATCGGCATCGGCATGTTCGGCAAACCACAACGCCGTGCCGCCGATGAAGCGGGTGCCCTGCTCCGCCGCCGCCAACGCGATCGGCAGGTACGGGCTGATCCCCGGCGACTTGATCACCACCTCGAATGCCGCCAAGGCCTCGGCCGACGGTTCACCACGCACGTCCAGCACGCCCTGCGTTTCCGCACGCGCGGCCGCGACCTCGCTGGCCGGGCAGAACAGGCTCAGGCCAAGCGATGGCAGGCGCGCGCGCAGCACCGCATACGCAGCACGCCCCTCACGTCCCCAGCCCCACAGCGCTACGCGCTTGCCTTCAAGCTGCGAAATCTTCACGCACCCGTTCCCACAGCGCCGCCGGAATACGATGTTCGCCCTGCAGCTGCATCAGCGGTGCAAGCTCCAGCTCGGCCGCATCCAGCTGCGGCTGGATTTCATTGCAGAAGCGCTTCACCAGCACGTCTTCCTTCCACTCCGGGCGCTGCGCCAGGGTGGCCATCGCCGCACGCGATTCGCGGCCTTCGCCCACGCATTCGAACGGCTTGTGGTCCTGGAATTCCAGCAGCGCATCGAAGCCACCAGCCTGCTCGATGTCATCCAGCAGGTTGCGGCCGAAGATGCGCACCAGGCGGGTCTTCGGCATGAAGGGTGCCAGCGCCAGGAAAACGAAGTGGCACTTCGGGCAGACGCCGCACCAACGGTTCACCGGGCGCTCGCCAAGGATGTGGAAGTTGCGGTTGCAGCTGGAGAAATGCGCGTCGTAGAAATCGCTCTTGGCGAACTGGCGGGCCACCGCAAGCTCCGACATCGGCCGCAGCAGCGAGTAGTACTGCAGATCAGCGGCCACCTGCTTCTGCACGTACATGCCGAAGGCCTGCTCGAACGCCCAGCCCTTCGACCACTGGTGGTTGACCTCGCCGGTGCCCGGAATCTGGCTGCCGTAGCTGGCCGAACGTTCGTTGGAGAACACCACCTGGTCCACGCCCTGCAGCAGCGCAGCCAGCACCATGATCGCCGAGTTCACCGCAGTGACCGGGATGTGCCCGTTCCATGCGCCCTGGCGGTTGAGTTCGAACAACTCCGGCGCCAGCGCGCGGCCAAGGTTCAACGTCGGCAGCCCGGTGCGCTCGGCACAGGCACGGATCAACTGCGAACCCCCGATCCAGGTCACCGTCTCGTCCACGCCGGCGCGGCGCAGCGCTTCGATGCTGACCAGCGAATCCTTGCCACCGCCGATGGCCACCAGCGCATGCGCCTGCAGGCCCAGCACCGGTGCCTGCACCGTTTCGCCCTGCACCGGCAGGCGGAAGCGCCCACGCAGGTTCAGGCCGTTGCGGTAGGCGAATTCGCCCAGGCCGTTGAGGTAGATGGTCTCCACCAGCGCTGCGGTATCGGCATCGATGCTGTAGCTGTCGATGCTGACCGTATCGGGCACGCCGGCCTTGTAGTAGCTCACGCCGGCAATCAGGTGCAGCAGCCGCAGCGCGCGCTGCACGGCATCGGCACGGGCCGGTTCCAGCACGAACGGGGCGCCGGGCACGGTAACGGTTTCCACCATTTCCGGGCCGTCATCGAAGGCGTAGACCAGCTTGGCCACGCCGGTGTCCGCGGCGAATTCGCAGCGGACGAAACGGAAGCGGGAAACCTGGTGTTTATCGAAAGCAGTCATGGTGAATCCAGTTCAAGCACGGTCAGGCACGTGCCCGCGCGCAGGCGCGGGACGTGTCGGTGGGCGGGTGCAGGGCGCGGAAGGCGGCGATCATTCGATCACGTCTTCGCGCGGCATCGCCCGCTGGTTGTAGGTGTTGGACATCACATAGCCGTAGGCACCGGCGTCGGCGATCAGCATCACATCGTCCGGCGCGGTCGACACCGGCAGCTTGCGGCGCTTGCCGAACACATCGCTGGATTCGCAGATCGGGCCGACCACATCGAACGCCGCTTCGGCGTAACCGCCCTGGCGGCTGAGGTTCTCGATGTCGTGCCAGGCGTCGTACAGGGCCGGGCGCATCAGCGTGTTCATGCCGGCATCCAGGCCGACGCGGCGCACGCCATCCTTCTCCACCACCTGGGTGGCGTGGGTCAGCAGCACGCCCGACTCGGCCACCAGGAAGCGGCCCGGCTCGATCGCCAGGCGGAACGCCGGATGCAGCGCCTTGACCTCGGCCAGGCCCTCGGCCCAGGCATCCAGGTCGAACGGCTCGTCTTCCTCGCTGTACGGGATCGGCAGGCCACCACCGATGTCGATGGTGTGCACGCTGCCGATGCGGCGCGCGAAGCCAGCCAGCTCATCGCACATCAGGCGCCAGTGCTGGGCGGTTTCCACGCCGCTGCCAAGGTGCGCATGCAGGCCGACCACGCGGGTGCCCAGCTCGGTGGCCGCGCGCACGAACTCGTCCACGCGCGCGATCGGCAGGCCGAACTTGGATTCCTTGCCACCGGTGCGGACCTTGGCGTGATGGCCTTCGCCACGGCCCAGGTCCACGCGCAGCCACAGTTCGCGGTTGCGGAACAGGTCCGGCCAGCGTTGCAGGGCTTCGACGTTGTCGACAGTGACGGTCACGCCCAGCGCGAACGCCGCTTCGTACTCGCTGCGCGGGCAGAAGCTGGGGGTGAACAGCACGCGCTTGGGCGACAGTTCCGGAATGGCCTGGAACACATGCTTCAGCTCACCGTGCGACACGCACTCCAGGCCGAAACCTTCGGCCTCCAGCAACTGCAGGATGGCCGGATGGCTGTTGGCCTTGATCGCGTAATAACGCTGGTCGATCGGCTTGATCGCCGCCAGCGCGCGGGCACGCGCCCGCACCGTCGGCAGGTGGTAGACGTAGCGCGGGGTGCCGGCATCGGCCAGCTGCAGCAGGTGCGCACGCTGGCCACGCCACCACGGCGTACCACGCGGGCGCACGGTGCCGGCGATTTCGCGCCAGCGCGGGCCGAACACTTCGGTCTCTTCCACCGGCATCGCGCCGCTGTCGATCAGTTCGGCGTGCAGGATCGGCAGCAGGCCATCGGCATCGGCTTCGTCGATGACGAAGGTCAGGTTCAGGTCGTTGGACGACTGCGAGATCATGTGCACGCGCTCACGACCGAAGGTCGCCCACACGTCCGACAGCTTGTGCAGCAGCGAGCGCATGCCCAGGCCGACCAGGGTGATCGCCGCGCACGGCACGATCACCTTGACCTTGCAGATCTGCGACAGGTCGGCCGACAGCGCGGCCAGCACATCGGTGTTGACCAGGTTCTCGGACGGATCCAGCGATACGGTGACGTTGGTCTCGGCCGAACCGATCAGGTCCACCGACAGGCCGTGCTTCTTGAACAGGCCGAATACATCGGCGAGGAAGCCGACCTGCTGCCACATGCCGATGCCTTCCATCGACACCAGCACGATGCCGTTGCGACGGCTGATTGCCTTCACTCCGGGCACCGGCGCGGCATTGCCGTCGATGCTGGTGCCCGGCAGCTCCGGACGCTCGGTATCGAGGATCGCCATCGGCACGCCCGCATCGCGGCACGGCTTGATCGAGCGCGGGTGCAGCACCTTGGCGCCGGTGGTGGCGATTTCCTGCGCTTCGTAATAGTCCAGGCGGGTCAACAGGCGCGCGTCCGGCACGTCCTTGGGATTGGCGCTGAACATGCCTGGCACATCGGTCCAGATCTCCACGCGGCTGGCGCCGAGCAGCGCACCGAAGTATGCCGCCGAGGTATCCGAGCCGCCGCGGCCGAGGATGGCAGTGCCACCGTCGGCGTGACGCGAGATGAACCCCTGGGTGATCAGCAGGCGCGTGGGCTGCGCGCGGAAGCGCTGCGCCCATTCCGCATCGGCGCGCCACTGGCAGTTCACCGACAGGCGCTGCGACCAGTCGCTCTGGTTCGGCTGCGGCGGCAGCGCGTCCAGCCACTGGCGCGCATCCATCCAGCCGAAATCCAGGCCGCTGGCACGCAGGTAGGCCGCGCCCAGGCTGGAAGACAGCAGTTCACCCTGGCCGAGCACTTCGGCCTGCCAGTCCAGAGGACGGCTGGGCGCACGCGGGTCGTCCAGCAGGCCCTGCAGCGCGGCCAGCCGCTCGGCCAGCACCTCCGCGCCCAGCCCCAGCTCGTCCAGGAAGGCCTGGTGGCGTTCGACCAGCGCCGCCACGCGATCGCGGCTGTCCGGCGCGCCATCGGCAATCGCGGTCAGTTCATTGGTGACCCCGGACAGCGCCGAAACCACCACCAGAACGCGCGAACCGGTCTCTTCGGCCCGTTTTTTCGCCAGCTTCCCGATCGTGTCCCAGCGGTGGCGACGCGACACCGAGGTGCCGCCGAACTTCAGTACGATCCAACGATCGACAAGGGGGGAAGCTGACATGGATAGGCTATGTGTAATGTGGGGAAGCCGCCCGAGGGGGCGGAACCTTCGATTCTAAGCCCAATACACCCGTCAATGACCGCCTACCGCTACCTGCAGCTCGATGTCTTCGCCCACCAGCCCGGTACCGGCAACCCGCTCGGTGTCGTGTTCGACGCGGATGGACTGTCCACCGACCGCATGCAGGCCCTGGCCGCCTGGCTGAACCTGTCCGAGACCGTGTTCTTCCTTCGCCCCACCGCTGCCGGCGCCGACTACCACGTGCGCATCTTCACCCCTGCCAGCGAGCTGCCCTTCGCCGGGCACCCCAGCGTGGGCGCCGCCTGGGCTGCGGTCACCTGCGGCCTGGCGCAGCCACGCGACGGGGCCCTGGTGCAGCAGTGCGCGGCCGGCCTGCTGCCGGTGCAGGTCACCGGGCCGGCCAACGCGCCCACCATCCGCCTGGCGAGCCCAGTGGCACGGCCGCTGCCGGCTCTGCCAGGCGACATTCCTGACACTCTGCGTGCCGCTGCCGCCGAGGGCCAGCGCGCCGAGCTGTGGGACAACGGCCCGCGCTGGTGGCTGCTGCCGCTGCGCGACGCCGAGGCCGTACGCACGCTGGCACCGGACATGGCGGCCCTGCGCGACTGGAGCATTGCCACCGACGCGCTCGGCATCGCCGTGTTCGCGCTCGAAGCCGATACCGGGCACGACCTGGTGGTGCGCGCGTTCTGCCCCGCCGATGCGCCCAACGTGCCGGAAGACCCGGTGACCGGCAGCGCCAATGCGCTCATCGGCGCCTGGCTTCGGCAGCGCAATGCCCTGCCCGGCGAGAACCGGACCTATGTGGCCAGCCAGGGCCGCGAGGTCGGCCGCGATGGCCGCGTCCAGGTCACTGTGGATGCGCAGGACACGGTGTGGATCGGCGGCCAGGTGCAGCTGGTGATCGACGGCCACATCCGCTGGTAACGCCGGGCCATGCCCGGCGGCCTGCCGCGCTGCGCGCTCGCGGGGCATGGCCCCGCGTTACCCTATGCCGCCTGTTTCCTGGAGTTCCTGCCCGATGACCACCCGCCGCTTCCTGCAGCTGGATGTGTTTTCCCCGCGCCCGGGCGCCGGCAATCCGCTGGCCGTCGTGCTCGATGCCGAAGGCCTGGACGATGCGACGATGCAGGCCATCGCCCGCTGGACCCGCCTGCCCGAAACGACGTTTGTGTTCCCGGCACAGACGGCCGGCACCAGCTATCGGCTGCGCATGTTCAGCCCGCAGAAGGAAGTGCCGTTCGCCGGCCATCCCAGCGTCGGCACCGCCCACGCGGTGCTGCAGGCCGGACTGGCCATGCCGGTCGACGGGGTACTGGTTCAGGACGGCATCGCCGGTGCGCTGCCACTGCGCGTGACCGGCGAAGGCGCGCAGCAGCGCATCGCCATCCGCACGCCCCGTGCACAGCTGGCCGAGATCGCCGCCACCGATGACCCACGCCTGCAGGCCGCATTGCGCACCTGGCCGCTGGGTTCGCTGCCGCCGGCCCGCATGCAGGGTGGCCGCAGCTGGTGGGTCGTAGAGGTCGCGGATGAGGCAGCGTTGCGCGCCCTGCACCCGGACTGGGATGCGATCGCCACGCTGGCTGAATCGACCGACAGCATGGGCGTGTTCGCCTATGCCTTTGCCGATGGCAGCGAAGGTTACGACCTGGCCGTGCGCGCTTTCGTCGGCAATGGGCGCCGCTTCGAGGATGCCGCTTCTGGCGCAGCCAACGCTGTGCTGGCGGCCTGGCTGGACCTGCGCGACGCCCTTCCGCGCGGCCGCCAGCCCTTCGACGTCAGCCAGGGACGCGAAGTCGGCCACGATGCGCGGCTGACGCTGCTGGTCGATGAAGAGGGCGAGGTCTGGTCCGGCGGCCAGGTGCAGACGGTGATTTCCGGCACCATCGATTGGTGAACGCAAGGCGGTAGAGCCGGCCGCTGGCCGGCTGCCACCTTATACCCGGTTTCATGTGGTTGCCGGCCAGCGGCCGGCACTACCTTCTCAGCCCAGTTCGGCTTCCAGGCTGATCGGCACCGCGCTCAGCGCCTTGGAAACCGGGCAGTTCTGCTTGGCGTCATCAGCGATCGCGCGGAACTGCGTCGCCTCGATTCCCGGCACAACCGCCTTCACTTCCAGCCGGATCTGCGACAGCTGCGGGCCGCCTTCCATCGACAGATCGACCTTGGCTTCGGTATCCAGCGAGGTCGGGGTAAAGCCTGCCTCGCCGAGCTTGGCCGACAGCGCCATGGTGAAACATCCGGCGTGCGCGGCGGCGATCAGCTCTTCGGGATTGGTGCCCTTTTCATCACCGAAACGGCTGTTGAAGCCGTAGCGGGTCTTGTCCAGAAGACCACTCTGCGGCGTGCTCAACTGGCCCTTGCCCGACTTCAGGTCGCCTTCCCAATGCGCGGTAGCGTGTCGCGAGATTCCCATGTCCTGCTCCGTTGTGGCTGTGATGAACCAATACCCTGGCACGCGCCGCGTTAGCCCTGCGTCGCCCCGCCGCATGCGGCGCGCCTGTCCCGAGCCAACGACTGGACACTTCTTCGCCAGCACTCTGGCGATTTCCCCCTTGTTTTCAGTCATTTCGCCCATCCAGTCGAAATCACCGACACTGCGGTGCAGCGCACCACCGCACCCGCTCCCCCTACTGCCGGCCATGTACTGAATCGGCCTGGATATGAAAAAACATGCACTTTCAGCGCTCCAGGCTATTGGCGGCGCCCAAGAGTTGCCCTACATTGCGCTTGCCGACGGGGTTCGGCGCCGACCAAACAACCAACCGTTCACGGAACAGGAAACCATGGCAAAGACCGCTAAGAAGGCTGCCCCGAAGAAGGCAGTGAAGAAAGTCGCGACGAAGGTAGCCGCCAAGCCGGCCGCTCCGAAGCCGATCAAGGAAGTGCTGACCAAGTCGGGCCTGGTTGCACACATCGCTGAAGTCTCCGGCGTTGTCGCCAAGGACGTCCGCGCTGTGCTGGCCTCGCTGGAAGGCGCTGTCGCTTCCTCGGTGCACAAGAAGGGCGCCGGCTCGTTCACCCTGCCGGGCCTGCTGAAGATCACCACCGTCAATGTGCCGGCCAAGCCGAAGCGCAAGGGCATCAACCCGTTCACCAAGGAAGAGCAGTGGTTCGCCGCCAAGCCGGCCACCACCAAGCTCAAGGTTCGCCCGCTGAAGAAGCTCAAGGACGCTGCGCTCTAAGCGCGCGCCCTGCAGCGGATACCTGACGGGACGGCCTTGGCCGTCCCGTTTTTTTTGCCGCGCATCCGCGCTCGCTCTGCCGTAGATCCACGCCATGCGTGGATGCCGTCCACTGCGCCCCCGCAACACAGCGTTTCCCGCGCCCACGCAATTTCCCGCACAGGCCCGCCGCCCATGGCCGCGCCGCTGTTTTTCCAGCGCAGGAACGAACCGGGTGGAACACTGCGTGCAGCGCCGGCCATCGCCGCCGGCCGACGCCTTGCCTATGGTGGTGCCATTCCTCCCCACGAGCGCGAGCACCCCCATGGCCAGCCCTTCCACCCGCTACCGGATCTCGGTGACCCCGATCGAAAAGGACGGGCACCAGTGCACCGGGCGCTGCACCATCGAACTGGAGCACCGCGCCAGCCGCGACCTGATGCGCCTGCTGGAATCGGCCCCGCGCACGGCAGGCCTGAGCGGTGACGAACGTGCCACCCTGGTGGTGGCCACCCAGCTGCTGCGTGACATCGTGCAGCGCCATGCCGACACCGACGGCCATGCACTGGCAGCGGTCGCCGCGCAGGTCCTGCCGGCGCTGGACGCGCTGGAACAGCTTCCCTCTTCGCGCTGACCACTTCGCGCTGAGCGGCCCCCGGCCTCTACACTGCCGCCTTCCAGGCTGCCTCGGGGAGGAGGCAGACATGCGCGGTTTTATTTCCTTGTTGATCCCGCTGCTTGTGGCGGGGTGTTCGAACCCGGCGCCCCCGGTCGATGCAGCCGAGCGCGACGCGAGCGGCGCCACAACCGCCCCGTCGGTGCCAACGACGAAAGCGGCACCGCAGGCCGCTACCGTTGACGCGATCGCCATCGATCCGCTGTATGGCGCCGTTGCCAACGGCAGCGAAACGCCCGCAGCGATGCTCAACCGCTACATGCTGGATCTGCTCAACCGCAACACATCGCGCAGCGATGCGGCCTGGGCCTATGCCCCCGCCGACCCGCGTCATGCCGACGATGCCGTGCTGCGCCTGCTGCCCGACGTGCGCAACCTGCGCCTGGACAGTGACGTGGCGTTGCCCCGCGACGATGGGCAGCCGCCACGCCTGCTGGAGGTGCCAGTGAAGATCCGCGCGGTGACCGCCAACGGCACCTTCCGCTACCACGGCTGGTACCGCGTGCAGCCTAGCGCCGATGGCCGCAGCTGGCAGATCCAGTCGGCCAGCCTGCAACCAACGCTGGACTGAACCGTTGCAACCGTGTGTACCCGCGATTCAGCGGGCAAAGCTACTCTGTAGGCCTCTTGGATCCTTCTTCCGGTCACCGCCATGCGCCTGCGTTCCCTGATGACCCGCCTAGCCGCCTCGACCGTGCTGATTGCTGCTGCGATCGGTGCGCAGGCCGCCCCTTCGATCTCCGGTCGTGAACTGGCGGTTGGCGCCAGCGACGTGCAGCAGTATCTGGACGGCAGCTTCCCGCGCACGCAGGACGCGCTGGGCGGCCTGATCGCGCTGACCATGAGCCACCCGCAGCTGAGCCTGCCCGCAGGCGAGCGCTTGAACCTGGGCATGGACGTGGCGCTGGCCACCGCCGGCGGCAACCCGGCCAAGCTGGGTACGGTGAAGCTCAGCAGTGGCCTGCGCTATGACGCGCAGACCCAGGGCTTCCACCTGCAGCAGCCGAGCGTGGATGACTTTACTCCGGCCAGCCAGGGTGGCCGTCTCGATTCACGGACCCGTGGCCTGCTGAACGCATGGCTGAGCGACTACGCCCAGCGCGAACCGATCTACAAGCTGGACCCGGCCGTGGCCGGCCTGCTCGGTGCCCTGCAGGTGCAGTCGGCGCAGGTGAAGAACGGCAAGCTGGTGGTGACCTTCAACCAGAACCTGGGCGACCTGGTGCCGGCGGGCATCCTCGGCAAATAAGGTAGTGCCGGCCGCTGGCCGGCAATCCTTTCACGCACGTGCCGGCCAGCGGCCGGCACTACCAGCGCCACATCACGCCGCCAGCGCTTTAACCACCGCCTCGCTGAAGGCCGGAATGTCATCGGGCTTGCGGCTGGTGATCAGGTTGCCGTCCACCACCACTTCTGCGTCGCGCCAGCGCGCGCCGGCATTGGCCAGGTCCTGCTGCAGCGACGGCCACGAGGTGACCTCGTGTCCCTCCGCCAGCCCGCTGTTGATCAGCAGCCAGGGGCCGTGGCAGATCGCCGCCACCGGCTTGCCGGCACCGGCCATGCTGCGGATGAAATCCAGTACTGCTTCGTTGGTGCGCAGGGTATCCGGATTGATCACGCCACCGGGCAGCACCAGCGCATCGAAACGGCCGGCGTCGGCGCCATCCAGTGGTTGATCCACGGCGACCGAATCGCCCCAGTCCTTGTCCTTCCAGCCCTTGATGCTCGCCTCCTTGGCCGGCGACACCACGCTCACGCGCGCGCCCTCCGCTTCCAGCAGGTGCTTGGGCTCGATCAGTTCGGACTGCTCGAAACCATGCGTGGCGAGGATGGCGATCTGTTTGCCGCGTAGACGCTGTGCCATGTCGTGCTCCAGATAAGGGGGAGCGCACAGGGTGGCCGAGTGGCCCTTGAACGGCGGTGACCCTCACGTGCACGGCAGGTGGAGAATCGCCCGGGTAGCGCCGGGCCGTGCCCGGCGGCTTCTGGTTCCGCCCGCGCTTCGCGCTCGCCGGGCATGGCCCGGCGCTACCGGATCAGCGCTTGGGCTGCAGCATCGTGCCGGTGCACTTGGGCGAGCCACAGCGGCACTCCCAGATCTTCTTCAGCTTGGCCGTGTGGCGCTCGGCCAGGGTGATGCCGTAGTTGTACGTCAGCTCTTCGCCCGCCTTGATATCGCGCAGCGCCTCGATGAAGACCTTGTCGCCGCGGCTGTCACCGTCTTCGTCTTCCTCGATCACCGCCTCGCAGTTGGGGTCGCAGCTGTGGTTGATCCAGCGCGCGTCGTTGCCCTTGTAGTTGGCATCGATCACCCAGTCGTCGTTGAGGGTGAACAGGAAGGTATGGCCGCTTTCCACGTCGCCACTGTCATCGGCATCGACATCGCCGTGGCTGCGCAGCAGGCCCTTGTACTGGATCACGCGCTCGCCCTGCTTGATCGGGGCCACGGAAAACACACCGTTGCCGTGGATGGCGGACTTGCGGGCTTGGATCTTCTTGGGCATCGGCAAGAGACGTTTGCAGCGGAAGGAACGTTGATTCTCGCCCATTCCGGGTGATTGCGAAAATCACCCCCATGCCGCAGCATGTCGCCCCGATGGCGGCCCTTGGCGACTGCCCTCCGGCCGGGCCCAAGCGCCCGCTGAATGGCCGGGTTGGATGCCGGCGAATAAAAGCGTACAATTTCAGTCCGCTTTAAGAACCACTCGCATCCCATGTTGCGCGTCACCAAGCTCACCGATTACGCCACCGTCGTACTGACCGTGCTCGCCGCCCGTCCGGGCGAGGTGCTCAGTGCCACCGAGCTGGCCGAATTCACCGGTCTGGAGCCGCCCACCGTCAGCAAGGTGCTCAAGCCACTGGCCCAGGCCGGCCTGGTCGAAGGCCTGCGCGGCGTCCGCGGCGGCTACCGGCTGACCCGCCCATCGATCGAGATCTCGCTGTTTGAAGTGGTTGAAGCCATGGAAGGGCCGTTGGCCCTGACCGAGTGCAGCCACGACCACCACCAGTGCGGCATGGCGCCCAAGTGCGGTGCGCGCAGCAGCTGGCGGCTGATCAACGACGTGGTCTCCGAGGCCCTGCGCGATGTCAGCCTGGCGCAGATCCTGCCCCCTCTTCCCCTTGTCGACGAAGAACAGCGCCGCACCATCGCTGTCGACGTCGTCTCCTGATCCGTAGGCAGCCCCCCCCATGGCCACCGAAACCATCGAAACCGTCGCCAGCGACGACACCCCCAACCGCGAGATCCATGAGCAGCTCGGCCGCAAGTATTCGGCCGGCTTCATCACGGACATCGAGTCGGACTCCCTTCCCGCCGGCCTGGACGAGGACACCATCCGCGCCCTGTCGGCCAAGAAGGAAGAACCGGAATGGATGACGCAGTGGCGCCTGGACGCCTACCGCCACTTCCTGACCATGCCGATGCCGAACTGGGCCAAGCTGCAGATCGCCCCGATCGACCTGCAGGCGCTCAGCTACTACTCCGCGCCGAAGGGCCCGAAGTACGCCTCGCTGGATGACGTGCCCAAGGAACTGCTGGACACCTACGACAAGCTGGGCGTGCCGCTGCACGAGCGCGCCAAGCTGGCCGGCGTAGCGGTGGACGCGGTGTTCGACTCGGTGTCCGTCGGTACCACCTTCCGCAAGGAACTGGCCGAAAAGGGCATCGTGTTCTGCTCGATGTCCGAAGCCATCAAGGAGCACCCGGAACTGGTCAAACAGTACCTGGGCACCGTGGTGCCGGTCGGCGACAACTATTTCGCCGCGCTGAACTCTGCGGTGTTCTCCGATGGCAGCTTCGTGTTCATTCCCAAGGGCGTGCGTTGCCCGATGGAACTGAGCACCTACTTCCGCATCAACGCCGGCCACACCGGCCAGTTCGAGCGCACGCTGATCATCTGCGAAGAGAAGGCGTACGTGTCCTACCTGGAAGGCTGCACCGCGCCGATGCGCGATGAGAACCAGCTGCATGCGGCGGTGGTCGAGCTGGTGACGCTGGACGATGCGGAGATCAAGTACTCCACCGTGCAGAACTGGTACCCGGGCGATGAGAACGGCGTCGGCGGCATCTACAACTTCGTCACCAAGCGTGCCGAATGCCGTGGCGCGCGCAGCAAGGTCACCTGGACCCAGGTCGAGACCGGCTCGGCGATCACCTGGAAGTACCCGTCCTGCGTGCTGCTGGGCGACGACTCGGTCGGTGAGTTCCACTCGGTGGCACTGACCCACCATCGCCAGCAGGCCGACACCGGCACCAAGATGATCCACGTCGGCAAGCGCACCAAGAGCAAGATCATCAGCAAGGGCATCAGTGCCGGCCGCGGCCAGAACACCTATCGTGGCCTGGTCAAGATCGACCGCAACGCAGACGGCGCGCGCAACTACACCCAGTGCGATTCGCTGCTGATCGGCAAGCAGTGCGGCGCCCACACCTTCCCCTACATCGAGGTGAAGAACCCGGGTGCCACCGTCGAGCACGAGGCCACCACCTCGAAGATCTCCGACGACCAGCTGTTCTACTGCCGCGCCCGTGGCATCAGCCAGGAAGACGCGGTGTCGATGATCGTCGACGGCTTCTGCAAGCAGGTGTTCCGCGAACTGCCGATGGAATTCGCGGTGGAAGCCAAGAAGCTGCTGGAAGTCTCGCTGGAAGGTTCGGTGGGCTGATCGCCCGCCCTGCCCTCGCACAACGCATTCTCTTTACCGGCGGGCCACGGCCCGCACCACGGAAACCCCCACCATGCTGAAGATCGAAAACCTCCACGCCCGCATCGGCGACAAGGAAATCCTCAAGGGCCTGTCCCTGGAAGTGAAGCCCGGCCAGGTGCACGCCATCATGGGCCCCAACGGCGCCGGCAAGTCCACCCTGGGCAATGTCCTGGCTGGCCGCGACGGCTATGAGGTCAGCGAAGGCAGCGTGCAGTTCGAAGGCGTCGACCTGCTCGACCAGGACCCGGAAGCGCGCGCCGCTGCCGGCCTGTTCCTGGCGTTCCAGTACCCGGTGGAAATCCCCGGCGTGAACAACACCTACTTCCTGCGCGCCGCGCTGAATGCACAGCGCAAGGCGCGCGGCGAGGAAGAGCTCGATTCCATGCAGTTCCTCAAGCTGGTGCGGCAGAAGCTGGCCGTGCTGCACCTGAAGGACGAACTGCTGCACCGTGGCGTCAACGAAGGCTTCTCCGGTGGCGAGAAGAAGCGCAACGAGATCTTCCAGCTGGCCGTGCTCGAGCCGAAGCTGGCGATCCTGGACGAAACCGATTCGGGCCTGGACATCGATGCGCTGAAGAGCGTGGCCGACGGCGTCAACGCGCTGCGCAGCGCCGACCGCTCGTTCCTGGTCATCACCCACTACCAGCGCCTGCTGGACTACATCAAGCCGGACGTCGTGCACGTGCTGGCCGATGGCCGCATCGTCAAGAGCGGCGGCCCGGAACTGGCGCTGGAACTGGAAGCGCACGGCTATGACTTCCTGAAGGACCGGGTCGTGCCCGAGGCGGCGGTCTGATGAGCGCCCTGCTCGATTCCATGGCCCAGGCCTTCTGCGGCAGCGATGCGCGCCGCGAAGTGCTCGACAGCGTGCTGCGCGACGGCCTGCCCGGCGCACGCAGCGAAACCTGGAAGTACACCTCGCTGCGCCAGCTGGAGCGTCGCAGCTTCGCGGCCGCACCGTTGGCCCCGGCGCTGCTGGATGCCGCCGCGCTGGAGGACATCCCCGCACCGCGCCTGGTGTTCGTCAATGGCCGCCTCAACGACGCGCTGAGCGACGTGCAGGGCCTGCCGGCCGGCGTGCAGCTGGAGACGTTGTCCTCTGCACTGGCCGCTGGCGAGGACGCCGTGCGCTTCCTCGGCCGCCGCTACGATCGCAGCGACGATGTGTTCGCCCGCCTCAACGCCGCCCTCGCCGATGAAGGCGTGGTGCTGCGCGTGGACGACGGCGTGCAGGTCGAGGTGCCGCTGCAGCTGGTATTCGCCAGCGTGGCCGGCGACACCGATCTGGCCTGGCACCACCGCCACCTGATCGAACTGCGTGCCGGCGCCAGCCTGGGCGTGGTCGAGCACCGCTTCAGCGTCGGTGATTCGGCGCATCTGGACAACACGGTACTGCACGCCCACGTCGCCCGCGATGCGGTGCTCAAGCACGCCCGCGTGCAGGCCGGCAGCGCGCGCCAGACCAGCTTCCTGCGTACCGACGCGGTGCTGGCCAAGGACGCGCAGTACCACCGCGTGGACCTGGAGCTGGGTGCCGCGCTCAGCCGCCATGAGCTGAACGTGCGCCTGGAAGGCGACAACGCCCAGCTGACCGCCAATGGCGTGCTGCTCGGCAACGGTCGCCGCCACGTCGATACCCGCCTGGGCATCGACCACATCGCCCGCGACACCAGCGCCGAGCTGCAGTGGCGTGGCGTGGCGGCCAACCGCAGCCGCGTGGTGTTCCATGGCGGCATCCAGATCCGTGCCGGTGCCGATGGCACCGACGCCAACCTGTCCAACAAGAACCTGCTGCTGTCGGCCGACGCCGAGATCGATACCCAGCCGACGCTGGTGATCGACGCCGACGAAGTGAAGGCCGCACACGGTGCCACCGTCGGCCAGCTCGACGCCAACGCGCTGTTCTACCTGCGCTCGCGCGGCCTGCCGCAGGCCCAGGCGCAGGCGCTGCTGAGCGCCGCGTTCTGCCACGAGCCGCTGAGGGTGCTGCCCGAAGCGCTGCGCGAACAGCTGGCACGCCGGCTGGACAAGGCCCTGGCTGAGGCGGGCGTGGCATGAACCTGTCCACCCCGCGACCGATCGAAGCACCCGCCGACGCCCCCGACTGGGCACGCGTGCGCCTGGACTTCCCGCTGCTGATGCGCGAAGTGCACGGCAAGCCGCTGGTCTATTTCGACAACGCCAACACCGGCCAGAAGCCGGTGCAGGTGATCGGCGCGGTGGACGAGTTCTACCGCCGCTACAACGCCAACGTCAGCCGTGCCGTGCATGCGCTGGGTACCGAGGCCACCGACGCCTACGAAGGCGCACGCAACAAGCTGGCCCGTTTCCTCAACGTGCGCAGCAACGACCTGGTGCTGTGCAGCGGCACCACCTTCGCGATCAATCTGGTTGCCTACTCCTGGGCCCTGCCCCGGCTGAAGGCCGGCGACGTGATCCTGGTGTCGCGCATGGAACACCACGCCAACATCGTGCCGTGGCAGCTGGTCGCCCAGCGCACCGGCGCGACCATCCGCGTGGCCGAGATCACTCCCGACGGCGCGCTGGACCTGGACGCACTGCGCGCGGCGATGACCGCCGAGGTCAAGCTGCTGGCCGTGGCCCATGTCTCCAACGTGCTCGGCACCATCAACCCGGTCCGCGAGATCTGCCGCGAAGCGCGCAAGCGCGGCATCGTCACCGTGGTCGACGGCTCGCAGGCCGCCCCGCACCGCAAGGTCGACGTCACCGCGATCGGCTGCGACTTCTACGCCATCACCGGCCACAAGATGTGCGGCCCGACCGGCACCGGTGCGCTGTGGGCGCGTCGCGAGCACCTGGACGCCATGCCGCCGTTCCTGGGCGGCGGCGAGATGATCAAGGAAGTCAGCTTCGACGGCACCGTGTTCAACGACGCCCCGCACAAGTTCGAAGCCGGCACCCCCAACATCGCCGGCTTCATCGGCCTGGGCGTGGCGGCGGACTATCTGCAGAACGTCGGCCTGGACCACGTGGAAGCGCGCGAAGCCGAGCTGCTGGCGCACTTCACCGAAGAGCTGCGCCGGGTTGACGGCCTGCGCATCATCGGCGAGGCACCGGAAAAGGCGGCGGTGGTGTCATTCCTGATCGACGGCGCCCATGCGCACGATCTGGCTACCCTGCTGGATCTGGAGGGTGTGGCCGTGCGCTCGGGCCAGCACTGCGCGCATCCGCTGCTGCAGTACTACGGCGTGGCGGCGACCTGCCGTGCGTCGCTGGCGTTCTACAACACGCATGAAGAGATCGAGCGGTTCATGACTGCGTTGACGAAGGTGCGGAAGTTGCTGGGGTAAGGCTTCAGTAACCGCTGGAAAGATACGTACGCCACGGGAGACCGTGGCGTTTTTCTTTTGCGAGGAGCACCGGCAAACACGACCATTCGCAACGGCAGGCTCTCGTCACTGACACCCGAGTTCACCGACCACGGCCTTGCATTTTGAATCCAAGTAAACATGAAATGACTTAAGCTCTTCGGAAGGCACCTTAACTTTGCCTGCGCGATGCATTACAGCATACCCACGGAGCCCGCCACCCCCAGCCTCAGGAACGACAACGCAGACATACTCAGCCCATTCCCGAGACGCGGAAACATATGCACTTATGACCGACAAACAGACATCAACGCGCCCACTATTTTTTCATGGGCCGAACAATCCATTGCCGCAGCAAGAAACAGCACTGGACCAAGTACCAATTTGCAAAAGGCCATCAAAGGACCCTTGGAGTTGGAATAAGCATATAACGCCAATATCTCTTGGTCATGCAAAGAAATCTCACCAGGAATGCCGCAGCCTGCGCCTCCATTCTCGAATCCACATTACTGCCCTCAAGCATCAATCAAGCCGCAGAGATTGCCGCGCCTATTCTTAGCAGTACTTTCAGACGCATTGCTGACGACTCCTGCGACGACCTAGAAGCCCCCCCCCCTGAGTTCTGCCATCAGGGGCAGCCACGCCATCATCAATGCAAAGGTGGAAAGTTACTTGATATCCTCAAGATCAAGCAACACGTCTCCGAAAGTCTGGCGCTTAACTTCGACCGGCAACCCCAACGGACGCACTTCAAGAGGCGCGAAAATTTCCCCGAGCAATAGATCCTCAGTTGTTCCAGTCTTTTCTCTATCCCTGAAGGTTCCAATCACTGACACCCAAGAGTAAGCATGCTCTTGAAAGATGCGCTCCTGGACATCCATCGGACCTCTAATCCTGATAGAAGTCTCGTCGGTCACTCCTGCCTCATAAAACTCCTTGCTTGAATTCAGGACAAATAGATCCCGAGAAACAGCAAGATAACCTTCAATCCGAATCATGCGGCCATTGAATCCACTAGCATCGCTTGCAAGCGCCCTGAAAGTCACCCTGCACGCATTCTGCGCCGTCTCACCGCAGCTCACTCTGTGCGACGCATGATCTTCTGCAGGCATTTGACATGCTGCCAACTGAAATGCAAGAAACGCCGCAGAAGCCACGACCCCAATCTGCTTCATTTGATCATCTCCGACTCACCACTCGAATTCATCTTATACACCCCCGACGGATCGGACACGTAATTTGTGGACTTGGACGTTCTGAAAGTTTGAATATCACCATATGAGAACGGCGAGTACGCCGTCTTGAAGCCATCCAGAACTGGATGCGTATGAATGTTGATCCCTCCAAGCAACGGTCGTCCAGCAGAGCCCCCCAACCAGTCTTCGCGACGAACATCAGCGGAAATCCCAATATCGGAAAGATGAAAAGCACCGCTATTCTTCATCACGATTTCCGCACTCACCTCCCATCCGAATCTAATAGAGTATTTCTGATAAACCTGTGAAAAGACCTTGGCAGCATCGTCTGAATTTGCGTTCGCAATTGACTCCATCTTACCCTTCGTAGCATCGACAACACCCTTCATAGCATCATACCGAGCCTGCGCATTCTCCTTAGTAAAACCAGACGGAAGAGCCCCTCCGATTGCCGCCACCCTTACTCCAGCGGCGATACCATTATTTTTTATTTTGCTCCCGGTAATAGCCTGCCGAGCTTCCTTGGGCTGCCTTCCATCCGGATCAAGGAACCGATACGGGTTCCCCAGCGCGTACGCGTAGCGTCCAAAAGCAGCAACTGATGAGGCTATTGGATCGACTGATAGAAATGCCCCAGTCTCCACATCATAGTACCGCTGCTGCATGTAGCTCAGACCTGTGCCCGAGTCCACCACATGCCCGGTGTACCCAGGTCCATCCTTCCACGGCCGGTTGACCACGCCTCCATACGGTTCATATACCGTGCGCTCGATGACATTTCCACTGGCATCGGTGATCGCCACCGGTGAGCCCAGTGCGTCAGTGTGGATATACTCCACCACCTCCTGGGCTGCTGCCGGCGCAATACACGCCAGCATCGTCACCACAAGAAGCGCTGCGCGAATTAGTAAAGAAGTGATTCCATTCATGGCTCAGTCCCAGCTCAGTACACCGCGGGTGACGGGATGGTCGGCTGACCACGACGAGCAACCGCCTGCATTGCAGGCCCGCACACGATAGTTGCCGGCACAATACGCATTGCCGTTCGCACTCACATAGGCGTTGGGCCCGGTATACAGACGCTTGCCACCGCCACCACTCTCAAGCTGGTACTCAGTGGCGTCGGCCATTTGGCTCCACCCCACCGAGCACTGCACCTGATAGGGCGCCTTGCGCGTGGTCAGCCATTCGGCCAGATAGAAATGGGGCGTCCCTGGAGGAAGTGCCACCGTTACCGTCACGATGCCCGAGTAAGGGCTGCACCCCACGAAGTTGCAGGCACGCACGCGATAGGCATAGCTGCCCTTGGCGCGGTCCGCGCCGAAGCTGTTCGCACCGCCGTTATGCACCACGGTCCATCCACCGCCGTTGGCGCTCTCCTCCAGGATGAAGCTTTCGCTGTTGGCAGGCACAGACCAACTGAGACTGTACTGCGGCACATTCACCAGCCCTGGGGCGTTGATCACCGGCTCGATCGTCGGCGCACCGATCACTGCAACCGTCGCAGATCCTGACCAAGGCCCGCATCCCGCGCCGTTGCAGGCGGCGACGCGGTACGCATAAGTACCCACTCCGCGTGCGGGCGTTGCAAAGGACACCACGTGTGCATCCACCAGCGTCACCCAGCCACCGCCATTGGTGCTTTCCTGCAGCATGTAGCGGTCGGCACCACCAATCCCGTTCCAACCGATGCCAATGCTGCCGGGTGCCGATCGAGCCGGCGCTGATACTCCAGGAGCACCGACAGGCGGGTAGACCACCGTCACCGCGGCGCCATTGCTGTATTCGGTACACCCCACCGGATTACATGCACGGACACGATAGTTGAAAGTGCCTGCCGGCTTGCCACTGAATGCCTTGGATTGGCCCGCCGTATTGTGAACCTGCGTCCAGGCTCCGCCATTGGCACTCTCCTCCAGTTCAAAGCGTTCTGCGCCGGCAGAGGCCGACCAGCTGATGCTGTAGCTGCCGTTGAATGCAGTTGCCGGTACGCTCAGCGCAGGCACTGCAGCCGGCGGCAGCTCGACGGCGACCGTGGCGGTGTTGCTCCACTCGCCACAGACCACGCGGCACCCGCGCACACGGAACTGATAGGTGCCGGTGACCAGACCGCTACTGGTGAATGCCTGCGCCGCGCCGTCGAAAATCGTGCTCCAGTTACCTGCCTGGGCGCGCTGCAGTTCGTAGCGGTTGGCGCCACCGGCCGGGCTCCACGTCAGGTTGACGCTGCCCTGGGTGATGTAGCCTGGGGCGCTCAGCGCAGGAACACTGGGTGCAGCCTCGCCGTGCACCTGCGCCACCAGACTGCCGGACAGGTACAGATAGTCCGTCTGCTTTCCCGTGCGCTCATTGCGCTGGAAGCGCAGCACGCCGCCATTGTCATAGAACGAGTAGATGACGCCCGACTCGCTATTCCAGGCTTTCAACCGGCGTCCATGCGCGTCATACAGATAGGCCTCCGTCGTTCCCACCGTACGCAGGCGGTTGCCGTAGTCGAAACCAAACGTCTGGCCATTGCGGATCGAAAGATTGCCCTGCACGTCATAGCCGAGACCGACAACGGTCGCGCTGCTGCCAGTATCGACAACGTTGACCAGACGATTGGTCGGATCGAAATAATGCATGCGATCCCGGCTGCCGACTTTGGCCCGGCGCAGGTTGTCCAGTGCGTCGTACTCATACAGCGCGTTGCCAAAGCCCGGCGCGGTAACCGAGCGCAGCCGATCCAGCCCGTCATAGGCCATGTCACGATTGCCTGGTGCACCCGGCAAGCCATCAGAGATGGCCATCACGTTGCCAACCGCATCGTAGTCGTAGCTGTCATCGAGCACTGCGGCCGCAGCGGTGGCATCGCGACTTCGGTCAGGAAGACCGCGAGCATTCTGGCTCATCGTATGGACAATGCCGTTGCCATATACGAAGCGCGCCAAGGCGCCGTTGGCAAAATAGCTGGCCTCCTTCGCATAGCCCCCCACCGATGTGGCGCGGCCGAGGGCGTCCGGGGCATAGCTGACGATGCGCCCGCCCGGGTAGGTGTTGCTGGCAAGCGCGCCGTTGCCATCGTAGCCATAGGCCAGGCTCAGATTGCCGAAGTCTGGATGTTGCAGCGTCTCGCTGCTGAGCAGCCGACGATGGTTGTACTGGTAACGATTGATGACCAGCGGACGGCCGGCATCGTTCTGCGTACTGATTTCTGCGGGCAGTCCATCCGGCGTATACGACCAGGTCTGGTTGCCGCGGCCATCGGGGAAGGTCAGCGCCAGCAGTCGATTGGCAGCGTCATAGGTGCGCTGCACGGCGCGGCCAGTCGCGAGTGCTTCGCTGCGGTTGCAGTCTGCGCTGCTGGCAAGGCCCGTGCCGGCAGCCGACCACAGAACATTGCCGGCGGCGTCGTAGTCCTGCACCGTCGCCCCGGTTTCCGGCTCGATGGTCTTGCAGAGTTGCTGGTAATCGTCATAGACATAACGGCGGGTCAGTGCCTGGCTGCCGTCGGCGCTGCGACGGGTGATCGCCAGCGGCTTGCCGAGAGCGTCGCGCTGGATCTCGGTCACTACGCCTTCCGGGTGCTGCAGCGTCAGCGGCATGTCGTAGCTAGGCTGGTCATAGGCCAGATGCCGTGTTGTGGTCGACTGGCCGCGCGGATTGGTCACCTTCACCGACAGGTTGCCCACGTACTCGGTGCGGGTCACCAAGGCACCCAGTTCGGACGACTGGCTGACCATGACCGGTCGGCCCAGCGCGTCGTACTGCGTGGTGGTGCCGTCAAACGCCGCATTGATGTCGGAAAGCTGGCGAACCGGATAGGACGCGAACACCGTCTTGCCGGTGGTGTCGTAGCGGGTCACGACTGCGCTATCGAGAGCGTTGTCTGCATTTTCAGTGACCAGCACCGGGCGGAACATGGCATCCAGATAGGTATCGGTCCGTCGCCCGCCCTGGGTTCGTGAATGCTTCCAGGCGCCGGCCGGCACGCCGAACTGCGGCCCGCCCAACCGCTGCAGGTCCATGGTGACCGCATTCCAGCTCACGGTGTCGCCACCGGGGAACTGCTGGCTGCGCAGGCGCCCCATGCTGTCGTAGCTGAAGCTGGTGGTTGCTCCGATTTCATCGGTCAACGAGGTGATCCAGCCGTTGTCGTCCACCACAACGGTGCGCGTCGCCCCATTGGGAGATTCAGCCGTGGCCGGCATCCGCAACTGCTGCGGGACACCGCGCTTCCACGCGGACAGGTGGCTGGTGTTGCCACGGGCATCGGCAACCGATGCCACCGTACCATCAGCCGCGTAGGTCACCTGCTGCGCCAACCGGCCGAAGGTATAAGCGCGCAGCGGCAACGCATTGGTCGTGTCGAACTCGGTGCGTGACTGCTCGACACCATTGACTACGCTGCGCGCTGACTGGCCATTCACCCATAGCGCCAGGTTGTCGTAGTAGGTGGTTGTGCTGGCGCGGCCCTGTCCGGCTGAATTGCCCTCGACGACGCTCACCTCGCGTGCAAAGGCATCGAAAGCCTGGACCGTGCGGGTGAACTGCACGCTATCCTGTTCCACCACGGTGGACTGCACGGGCCTGTTGTAGTGTGCCTTGAGGTCGTTCGCACCGTACTTGAAGTCCTTGCCGGCTTCTTTCGGGAATGGCGCCGAGTCAAGCTGGGCGTCGGGATAGTAGTTGTTGCGGTCGACGCGCACGACGGAGCCGCCCGAGCGCGTGGTGGTCGACAGCAGCAGACCGTCGTTGTACGCCACCTCCTTGCCGAACTCATACACACGCACAACACCATCGGGCAGCGTTTCGGTGGTGACCTTCGGTTCGGCCTGGCCCGGAGGAATCGCCGGGCCGCCGAGATCCTGCGCGTAGGCGCCATCAAGATTGGTGTACTGATAGGTCCATTGCGCAGTTGGCATCCCCGGACCACTGATGGTCTTGGCCACCAGGGACATTGCGTCACGATAGATCGGCGTGTAGTTCCAACCATCAGCAAACAAGTGATTGTCGCCGGAAGTCTGGCAATCCAAAGAGACGTTCTTGCGCCCGTGGCGGAACGGCCGGAACAGGAAGGTTCCCAAGGCGTCCGAAGGATGCTGGACGGTCATGGAAATCTCACTAGGCACGATCTTGTTCATGCGAGAACACGTTGCCGGATAATCCATGTACTCCCAGATGTTCTGCCCGATGTAGTCGGCATACTTATGTGTGACTGAAAGCGGCGGCAGGTTGTAGACCCACTGGGTTCCGTCCGGCAGCGTCACCGTCCTCAGGATATCTGCCTCGGTGTAGCCATAGGTCCACGTACGCCCTGCTGTCGTGGCAGAAGCGATCAAGCCCTTCGCGTTATAGGCCAGGCTGATCTCCCGACCATCGTTGGCAACCATGCGCAGCAACCGATCGCCGCTCCACTCATAGCGCACCCAGTTGCCGAATCGATCCACGATTTGAGATGGGTACAGAAACACACGCTTGCGATTGAGCAGCGCATTGCTTTCCGGCCCGTACGGTTGCAACGTCGCGGCGGTGTTGGGCCTGGCGACCATCCAATCGAAATAGTATTTGGTGCCATCCGGTGCATGGCCAAGAAATCCCTGCCCCGGATGCCCGCTCTTCAACGCAGTCAAACAACTGAACGTCCAGCCTCCCTTCGTGCTCCAGGGCGCAGGCTCGCCAAACTGCGGCTGCGGCTGGCGCGGGTCACCGCTGCCCCCGAGCACCGGCTCTCCGCCGCCCCCCGGCAGGGAAAGGCGCACGCCGTCCCAGAACGTATGCGTATTGAAGTTGACGATCTGCGTATGACGGCGATTCCAGACCTCGAGCGCAGGTGGCGCACCCACCGTCGAACAGCGTGCTGCCGGCGCCCAATAGCCGGCAGCAGCAGTTTCCGGCAGGTCGCCGTAGACACCAGACAATGACGGAATATCCAGGCCCCAATCGGAGAACGGGCTCTCGCTACTGCCGTCACCGTCGCTGTAGCTTCGGCTCAGCGTCATCGGCAAGCTGCCATTGCCCGGTATCGAAATATCCGTGGCCTTGAAGCTGATCGAACCGTCATACAGGTTGACCTGCTCGCCAAAGATCTCGCCCTTCAAGGGCTCGACCAGGTCGCCGTACTTCAAGCGCTTGTCGTACTCCTGG
Organism: Stenotrophomonas sp. MYb57; assembly: GCF_002966815.1. NCBI lineage: Bacteria > Pseudomonadati > Pseudomonadota > Gammaproteobacteria > Lysobacterales > Lysobacteraceae > Stenotrophomonas > Stenotrophomonas sp. MYb57. The sequence goes on along the minus strand of NZ_CP023271.1, from coordinate 1,154,506 downwards.
CGCCAGGTAGGCACGAGCTGGGCGGAGGCGGGAACCGGTGCCAGTACGCAGAAGGCCAGTGCTGTCAGAAGCAGGGCTTTGATGGTGTTTGCCGCGCGCGGATGAGCAATGAGCCGTGACTGCATGAAGATCCTCCCTGGATCGACCTTCCTTGAGGGCCCCGCCCACATCGCGCCACTGTCGATGATCAGATCGGACGGTGCCCACTCCGGCAGACAACCACACGCTTGAACGCGGTGGGCGGGCATTGCTTCATTTATGAATGAAAAATGAAGATCATGTCAACAAGGCGTATCCGACACACTCGGCAAAGCCAGCCGAATCAGCAAGCTCCCCGCCCGCCCCCGCCCCACCTAGAATGCCCCCATGAGCACTCTGACCTTCCGCGCCGCCACGTCGGCCGACATCCCCGCCCTGATCACCCTGGTCACCTCGGCCTACCGCGGCGACGCCAGCCGCGTCGGCTGGACCACCGAAGCCGACCTGCTGGACGGCGCCCGCGTCGATGCCGAAGGCATCCAGGGCGACCTGGACCGCCCGCGCTCGACCATCCTGCTGGCTGAACGCGACGGCCAGCTCGTGGCCTGTGCCCACGTCGCCGACGTCGACGGCAAGGGCTACTTCGGCATGTTCTCGGTCGACCCGGCCCAGCAGGGCGGCGGCGTCGGCAAGCAGTTGATGGACGCGGCCGAAGCCCTCGCCGCACGCGAATGGAACGTGCCGGTGATGCAGATGACCGTGATCGACATCCGCGACGAACTGATCGCCTTCTATGAGCGCCGCGGTTACCAGCGCACCGGCATCAAGAAGCCGTTCCCGTATGGTGACGAACGTTTCGGCATCCCCAAGCGCGACGACCTGCGCTTCGAGATCCTGGAAAAGCCGCTGGCCGGAGCCACCGCGTGAGCGAGGCCTGGACCTTTGTCTGTGCCGGCGCCGAACTGCTGCCGGGCGAAATGAAGAGCGTGTTCGACGAAGTGACCGGCACACCGATCGTGGTGTTCAACCTCGACGGCGAGCTCTACGCGTTGGAAGACCAGTGCACGCATGAGGAATTTGAGCTGTCCTCGGGCGAGTTCAACACCGCCGAGGGCAGCGTTGAATGCGTACTGCATGGCGCGCGCTTCGACGTGCGTGATGGCCGCGCCCTGTGTGCGCCGGCCTATACCGCAGTGCCGAAGTTTCCGGTGAAGCGCGAACACGACGCCATCTGGACCCGCGACGACCGCGATTGAAGTTCAAGGCATCCACCCATGGGGTGGATCTACTGAAACAGCCTGAGGGCCCAGCCAGGGCCTTTCGGGTCCGTTCCGGGTGGCCTGCCACGCCCGTACATGCGAATCATTATCGTTGATGTTATCCTATGTAACATCTTCGTAACGCCTCCGCCTGCGCCATGGCTTCGTCCGCGCCCACTGCCACGCTGTGCCAGCTTGCCCGTCAGGGGGGGCCGCTGCTTGTGGCCGCGCTGCTGACGCTGCTGCTGGGCTGGTCGGCGTTGCACGAAGGGCGCGGCGGCCACGCCACCCACGCCGGCTGGCAGGCGCATCTGGACAATATGGACCAGGCCGCTCCGCTGCCGGCTCCTTCCAGCGACGAATGCCCCCACCACGCTGCGCCGGCCCCGGAGCCTCCGCTGGACGGAGAGGGCAGCACGCCCTGTGCCGGCGCTGCGCCGCCGCGTGCTGCGCTGGTGGCCCACATCCCGCTGTGGCACTCCGATGCCCTGCGCTGGCAGCGGCACGACCCCTCGCTGCGCCTGAATCCCGGCCACGCACCTCCGGCACCGCACGCCATCTGAGGCGCCCTGCGGCCATTGCCGTGCGCCTCGCCTCGTCTGAACTGCCGCCAGGCATGGCCTGGCACTGCCCGAACCTCGCCGCCGCCATCGCGCCATTGAGTCGTGCTGGCCAGCTCTCGCTCATTCCCGATCCAAGCCATCGCCAACCTACCCATGACCCACATCAAGACCCGCAAGTACGCACCTCGCGTTTCCGTACTGGCCACCGCCACCCTCGCCGCCGGCTTCGCGCCGCTGGCCGCGCAGGCCGCCGACGACGCCGGCGCCAGCAAGGCCACCGAGCTGGACAAGGTCCAGGTGCGCGGCAGCTGGTTCAACCCGTCCTCGCCGAAGTTCACCGCCGCGCTGCTGGACACTCCGAAGTCGGTCTCGATCGTCTCGGAGAAGCTGATCGCCGAAACCGGTGCGACCAACCTGCAGGATGCGCTGCGCATGGTCCCGGGCATCACCTTCGGCGCCGGCGAAGGCGGCAACCCGACCGGTGACCGCCCCTTCATCCGCGGCTTCGACTCGCAGAGCAACATGTTTGTCGATGGCCTGCGCGACGTCGGTTCGCAGACCCGCGAAGTGTTCGACCTGGAGCAGGTGGAAGTGGTCAAGGGCCCGAGTTCGGCCTACGGCGGTCGTGACTCCGGTGGTGGCAGCCTCAACCTGGTCAGCAAGACCCCGAAGCTGAAGAACGAGACCACTGCCAGCATGGGCATCGGCACCGACAGCTACGCACGCGGCACCGTGGATGCCAACTACGTGCTGGGCGATGGCATCGCCGCACGCCTGAACCTGATGAAGCACGAGTCGGACATTGCCGGTCGTGACGCGGCCAACGTCAGCCGCTGGGGCATCGCGCCGTCGATCGCGTTCGGCCTGAACGGCCCGGCGCAGCTGATCGCCAGCCACTACCACATGCAGAGCGACGACCTGCCCGACGCAGGCGGCTTCCCGTATGGCAACCCGAACGGCGCGCCGGTGTCGAAGTGGGTCGACGGCCGCCCGATGGTGCCCGACCGCAACAACTACTACGGCCTGGTGGACCGCGATTTCCAGCGCACCCGCGCCGACATCAGCACGCTGGACGGCAGCTACGACTTCGGCAGCCACAAGCTGCGCAACATCGCGCGCCTGGGCAACACCAGCAACGATTACCTGTGGACCCAGCCGGACGACAGCCAGGGCAACCCGAACAACTACGGCACCTTGTGGCGCCGTACCAACAGCCGCGCCGTCGACGTCAAGAGCTTCGCCGACCAGCTGAGCCTGACCGGCAGCTTCCAGACCGGTGCACTGAAGCACAGCTACAGCGCCGGCGCGGAATACAGCGACGAGAAGATGACCCGAGGCAGCTACCTGATGACCCCGGGCACCAACAATCCGCTGACCAACAGCAGCAAGTGCCCCACCATCGGCGCGGCCACCGGCTACAACTGCACCAGCTTCGACAACCCGAACCCGAACGATCCGTGGGCGGCCACCCATGCGGTGTACCGCAGCGACAAGGCGCTGGACGTCGAGCAGCGCACCAAGACCAAGTCCGCTTACCTGTTCGACACCATCGAACTGAACGCGCAGTGGATGATCAACGTCGGCCTGCGTTACGACGACTTCTCCACCACCCTGACCACCCCGGTGGCCGGCAAGGCGCCGACCCGCGTGCGCAACGACAATGACTTCCTGAACTACCAGGCCGGCATTGTCTTCAAGCCGACCGCCAACGGCAGCATCTACCTGTCCTACGGCACCTCCTCCACCCCGCCGGGCATGGACGGTGGCGATGGTTCCGATGGCCTCAGCGCGGCCGTGGCCGACCTCAAGCCGCAGGACACCAAGAACCTCGAACTGGGTACCAAGTGGGACCTGTTCGACAACCGCCTGAACCTGACCGCGGCGATCTTCCACACCGTGATGGACAACGCGCGCGTGACCGTCGACAACGGCACCAGCCAGAACGCCGGCAAGAAGGAAATCAACGGCGTGGAACTGGGCTTCACCGGCCAGCTGACCGACGCCTGGAGCCTGTACGGCGGCTACACCTACCTGGATTCGGAACTGAAGGACAACGGCTTCGTCTGCGCCGTGTCCGGCCGCACCTGCCCGTCCAACATCTACGTGCCCTCGCCGTACAACGGCAACGTGTTCCCGAACACCGCCAAGCACAGCGCCACCCTGTGGACCACCTACCGCTTCCCGTTCGGCCTGACCGTCGGCGCCGGCGCCAACTACTCCGACAAGCAGTACGGTGATGTGGCCAACACCAAGTGGATCCCCAGCTACACCCGCTTCGATGCGATGGCCAGCTACGCGATCCAGGACAACATCAGCCTGCAGTTGAACGTGCAGAACCTGACCGACAAGACCTACTTCACCAAGGCCTACGCGTCGCACTACGCGAGCATCGCCCCGGGTCGTTCGGCCACCCTGGCACTGAACGTGAAGTTCTGATGTAACCCGCAGCACCCACGCGGCGGCAGGATCTCCTGCCGCCGTTTTTGTTTCCGGCGATACTCCGCGCATGGCTTCCAACATCCCCTTTGATTCCGACGCCCTGACCGACCTGCTGCTGCACGACCCGCAGGCTGCCTTCGCGCGCGTGCGCGATGCAGCACAGGCCGGGCAGGTGGAGGCGCAGCTGCTGCTGGCGCAGATGCACATGGAAGGCAAAGGCACGCCCCAGGACGCTGCTGCGGCCCTGCTCTGGTACGAGACTGCAGCCAACAACGGCGCGCCGATGGCGATGAACATGCTTGGCCGCTGCCATGAGCTGGGCCAGGGCACCACCGCCAATCCTTCGCTCGCAGCGGTCTGGTACCGGCGCGCCGCCGACACCGGACTGGACTGGGGCCTGTACAACCTGGCCAACCTGCTGGCCACCGGCCGCGGCGTACCACAGGACCGTGCACAGGCACTGGCGCTGTACACCCGCGCGGCCCATCTGGGCCACGCCAAATCGATGAACCTGCTGGCCCGGCATCTGGAAGATGGATTGGACACCGGTCGCGATCCGCAGGCTGCACTGGGCTGGTATCGGCGCGCGGCCGAGGCCGGCGATTTCCGCGGCCAGGCCAACTACGCCTCCATCCTTCTGCAGGCCGGTGAGATCGAACAGGCCGTGCACTGGCTGCAGTTGGCGCTGCATCACGGCAGTCCCGCGTTCATGGCACATATCGTGCCCGAGCTGGCCGCCTCACCCTACCCGCAGGTGCGCGCGCTGGTCGCACCGTCTGCTTGCTGAGGACTTCCGCATGCTGCTGCACATCCCCGACATCCTCAGCGCCGGACAGGTGGCTGACATCCGCAGCAGGCTCGACGCAGCCGACTGGACCGATGGCCGCGAGACCGTCGGCCACCTCGGCGCGCAGGCCAAGCACAACCAGCAGCTGCCTGAAGCTTCGCCGCTGCGCCGCGAACTGGGCGAAACCATTCTGGTGGCCCTGGCACGGCATCCGCTGTTCTTCAGCGCCGCGCTGCCCTTGAAGTACCTGCCACCGCGCTTCAACCGCTACAGCGGCGGCGGCACCTACGGCTTCCACGTCGATGGCGCGGTGATGAACCTGGCCAACGGCGAGCAGCTGCGCTCGGACATCTCCTGCACGCTGTTCCTGTCCGACCCGGACGAGTACGACGGCGGTGAGCTGATCATCAGTGATACCTACGGCGAGCACGAAGTGAAATTGCCGGCCGGTGATCTGATCGTGTATCCCTCCAGCAGCCTGCACAAGGTCAATCCGGTCACCCGCGGTGCGCGCGTGGCATCGTTCTTCTGGGTGCAGAGCATGATCCGCGACGATGTGCAGCGTCGTCTGCTGTGGGAGATGGATACTTCCATCGAGCGCCTGCGGCAGACCAATGGCGATGCCGATGCGGTGCTGCAGCTGACCGGCGTGTACCACAACCTGCTGCGACGCTGGAGCGAGGTCTGAACCGATCAGGCCACCCCTGTCGCAATTTGGCAATCATTCTCATTTGCAACGGCTAACGGGTCTCATTACAATCACGCCCCGTTGACGCCGGATGTTCCGGCCAGCCAGGGATCTCCGCTTGCGTCGCCCGTTCCGCCCTCGCCCGCTTCGGCTTGTACAGCTCGGCACCGCCATGCGCGGCCGTCGGCCTGCGCTGGCCAGCCTGCTGGCGTGGGTGGCGATGTTGACGCTGTTGCTGGGCACCCTGCCGCTGCTGCCGGTCGCCCACGCTGCCGCGCCCCAGGCGCTGCAGCAGCCGCTGGAAGAGCGCGGCGGCGAAGGCCCTTTGCAGGAAGAAGCGCCGGCCAAACTGCGGCGCTGCGCCTCGGCACCGGCCAAGTCCACGGACAAGCCGATCCCGCCGCTGTTGCTGGCCAGCCACTGGCTGCGCACCGAACTTGATCTGGTTCCCTCTGCGTCGGTTCCCTCCGGCGCGCGTCCGCACTGGCCGCTGGCCGTACCGGACATGCCCTGGGCCGATGCGCCCGGGCGCCGCCAGCAACGCGGCCAGGCGCCGCCGCTCGCCTGATCCACGGCACGCCGTGACCGCCTGCGCGGTTGCGACGGCTCGCCGCTGCCTGTTTCGCCCCTGCCGCCCCTGACCGGGCCATCCCTGCCCTGCCGTGCGCGTTCCGCGCCCTGCATCGCGCTGCCCTACATCCTTCGAGGTATCTGCCATGGCCCAGCGCCATCGTGTCCGTTCGTCCCTGTCCCGCCACCTGTTGACCAGCGCTGTGCTGGCTGCGGTCGCGGCGCCCGCCTACGCCAATGGTGCCGCCGGCGGCGCGCCGCAGACGCTGGACAAGGTGGTGGTGACCGCCTCCGGTTTCGAGCAGAAGGTAGTCGATGCACCGGCCAGCATCAGCGTGGTCAGCCGCGAAGAGCTGAGCAAGCGCCCTTACACCAGCCTGGTCGACGCCCTGCGCGACGTCGAAGGCATCGACGTCGGCCTGGAAGCCACCGACAAGAACGGCCGCGCCACCATCTCCATGCGCGGCCTGCCGTCGGAGTACACCCTGGTGCTGATCGACGGTCGCCGCCAGAGCAACGCCGGCCAGCTGTATCCGAACAACTTCGGTGGTGGCCAGTTCGCCTACCTGCCGCCGCTGGATGCGATCGAGCGCATCGAAGTGGTGCGTGGCCCGATGTCCACGCTGTACGGCTCGGATGCAATGGGCGGCGTCATCAACATCATCACCCGCCGCAACCAGGGCAGCTGGCACGGTGCGGTCACCCAGGGCTTCACCGTGCAGCAGGACGACCAGTTCGGCGACGCGCGCAGCACCGATCTGTACCTGAGCGGCCCGCTGGTCAAGGATCGCCTGGGCCTGGCCGTGCGCGGCAGCTACTACGACGCCAAGGCATCCAATCCCGAATGGGATGCACTGACCCTGCCCGACGGCACGCTGTGGGAACGCAGCATCGGTTTCGGCGGCGGCGGCAAGTCGGTGGCCAACACCAACTGGAACAGCGGCGTGCGCCTGAACTTCCATGTCAACGACGACCACGAACTGTGGCTGGACTACGACGTCTCACGCCAGAAGTACGACAACAGCGAAGGCCAGACCGGCACCCTCGACAGCCTGGCCAGCCTGTGGCGCGTGGGCAACGCGGTGGTGCCGAACCCGAATGGCAGCGGCACCGTCACCCGCCGCGTGGTGCAGCCGCGCGTGGGCTACACCGCCTACCAGCGCTATGAGCGCGACCAGCTCTCGCTGACCCATCAAGGCCGCTACAGCTTCGGCACCTGGCAGACTTCGCTGACCCACAGCAAGAGCAACAACCTCGGCCGCTCGCTGCCGCTGACGCTGGACGAGCGCGCCGGCCTGCAGACCCTGTGGAACGACGTCTGCCGCCGCACCGGTGCCGCCAACAACTGTGCCGCCGGCCGCAACAACGGCCTGGCCGCACTCAACACCAGCGAACAGGCACGCCTGCAGGCGTTCCTGCCGCGGCCGCTGCGTACCATGGAACTGGAAGGCTACGTGCTGGACACGATGCTCGACCTCGACTTCGGTGCGCACAAGCTGACCGTGGGCGGCCAGTACAACGACACCGACATGGTGGACGGCGTGTTCGGCATGGACGGTGCCGGCTACCGCAGCAACACCAAACAGAAGCACCGCATGTGGGCGCTGTTCGCCGAGGACAACTGGTCGCTGACCGACACCCTGACCGCCACCTTCGGCCTGCGCTACGACGACCACAACATCTTCGGCAGCCACCTCAGCCCGCGCGGCTACCTGGTCTGGAATGCCACCGATGCCTGGACCTTCAAGGGTGGCGTCAGCACCGGCTACAAGACCCCGCGTCCGGACCAGCTGTTCCCCGGCATCACCGGCTTTGGTGGCCAGGGCGTGCTGCCGCTGGTGGGCTCGCCGAACCTGAAGCCGGAAACCAGCACCAACTACGAGCTGGCCGCCTATTACGAGGGCCAGCGCTGGGGCTTCAACGTCGCCGGTTTCATCAACAAGTTCGAAGACAAGATCGCCAGCGGCGGCACGTTCCCCAACTGTGAAGTCGCGCCGGCCGGCAGTGGCTACTGCGTGGACATCGGCCCGGGCTGGGCGTCGCTGGGCTACAGCACCTTCACCCAGAGCGTGAACATCGACAAGGCCGAGACACGTGGCGCAGAACTGGCCGGCCACGTCGACCTGCTGGACAACCTGCAGCTGCGCGGCAACTACACCTGGACCAAGAGCGAGCAGACCGCCGGTTCCGGCAAGGGCCTGCCGATCACCGGCACCATGCCGGCCAAGCACATGGCCAACGCCAGCCTCAACTGGCAGCTCAACGATGCCATCAGCCTGTCGCTGATCGGCGAAGGCCGCTACGACCGCTACCGCGACACGATCCTTGATGCCGCCGGTGCCAGTCACACCCGTTACTACGAGGACTACACCCTCTTCCACCTCGGTGGTAGCTGGAAGGCCACGCAGTGGCTGACGGTCAACGCGCGGGTCAACAACCTGTTCGACAAGAACTTCGTCTCGCAGTCGTGCCTGCTGACCAGCCCCAGCGAGTACAACTGCGTGGACGACTACGCCACCAAGGACCAGCGCCGCAGCTACTGGATCTCGCTCAACGCGAAGTTCTGATCGTCGCTCTGGTGGGTGCCGACCTTGGTCGGCACCTCTCCATCCACGCATGGCGTGGATCCACCGACCCGTGGTAGTGCCGGCCGCTGGCCGGCGACCGCGCGATGTTTTCAGGTGGCATGGGATTGCCGGCCAGCGGCCGGCACTACCCCTTCAGGGATACACAACGACATCTAATTGCGAGCAATTCTCATCAATGATGTAATGGCCAGTATTCATCCGTCCCGAACCGTGCCGTGAGCCGTCCCGCATCTTCCACCGTGCAGCAGCAGCAGAGCCGCGGCTTCTGGCTGCGTACCCTGCACCAGTGGCACTGGATCAGCTCTGCGGTCTGCCTGATCGGCATGCTCCTGTTCGCGGTGACCGGTCTGACGCTGAACCATGCCGCGAAGATCGAAGCCAAGCCACAGGTGCAGAACCAGCACCTGGAACTGCCGGCCGAACTGCTCGGCGGTCTGGGCTCCCGCGAGGACGGCAATGCACCACTGCCGCGCCCGGCCCGGCAATGGCTCGACGATCAGCTGGGCATCTCCATCGGCGGTCGACCCGCCGAATGGTCGGCCGAGGAAATCTATCTGTCACTGCCACGCCCCGGCGGCGACGCCTGGTTGAGCATCGACCGCGAAACCGGCACGGTGGAATACGAATCCACCTCGCGCGGCGCGGTGTCCTATCTCAACGACCTGCACAAGGGCCGCAATGCCGGCCCCGCATGGGGCTGGTTCCTGGACGTGTTCGCCGTGGCCTGCCTGGTGTTCTGCATCACCGGCCTGTTCCTGCTGCACCTGCATGCGCGGCAGCGACGCATGACCTGGCCACTGGTCGGCCTGGGCCTGATGATCCCGCTGCTGATCGCCCTGCTGCTGATCCACTGACTTCCACTGTGACTTCCATCCGTTCTTCCGGAGCCGCCCCATGCGCGTCACCCTGACCATCGCCCTCAGCGGCCTGCTGGCCACCTCGCCGGCCTACGCCACCACCCTCGACATCAACGTCGAAGTGCCCAAGCTCAACGTGGCCGAGTACCACCGCCCGTATGTGGCGGTGTGGCTGGAAGGCGCCGACCAGAAGGTCGCCGCCAACCTGTCGGTCTGGTACCAGCAGACCAGCAACAGCGAAGGCCATGGCACCAAGTGGCTGCCCGACCTGCGCCAGTGGTGGCGCAAGAGCGGCCGCACCCTGCAGGTGCCGGTGGACGGCGTGACCGGCCCGACCCGCCCGGCCGGCAAGCACGCGCTGTCGTTCAACGACAAGCAGCCCGCACTGAAGCAGCTGGCCCCGGGCAACTACACCCTGGTGGTGGAAGCGGTGCGCGAAGTCGGCGGCCGTGAACTGCTGAAGATTCCCTTCACCTGGCCGGCCACCGCCGCACAGAACGGTCGCGCGCAGGGCGCCACCGAACTGGGCCAGGTCACCCTCGCCGTCAAACCGTAATTGCCTGAGCCGGGGTCAGAGCCCTTTCCGCTGGAAAGGGATCCGACCCCATCGCAGCACCCCAGGGGTCGGATCACTTCCGCAGGAAGGGCTCTGACCCCATCAATCATCCTGGAGTCTTCCGCATGAAGCGCACGCTCGTCCTCGCCGCCGCTCTGGCCGCTGCCCTTCCCTTCTCTGCCCTGGCCCACAAGGCCTGGCTGCTGCCCTCGCAGACCGTGATCGCCGGCAACGCGCCGTGGATCACCGTCGACGGTGCGGTCTCCAACGACCTGTTCTACTTCAATCACGTGCCGCTGCGCCTGGAATCGGTGGTGATCACCGCCCCGGATGGCAGCACCGTGCAGGCGCAGAACGCGGCCACCGGCAAGTACCGCAGCGTGTTCGACGTCGAGCTGAAGCAGCAGGGCACCTACCGCATCGCCTCGGTCAACGACGGCCTGTCGGCCACCTATGAGCTGAACGGCGAGCGCAAGCGCTGGCGCGGTACCGCCGCCACCTTCGGCGAACTGCCCAAGGATGCGAAGAAGCTGGAAGTGAGCCAGTCGGTCGGCCGCGTGGAGACCTTCGTCACCAACGGGGCGCCGAACGACACCGCGCTGAAGCCGACCAACCGCGGCATCGAACTGGTGGCCGTCGGTCACCCGAACGACCTGTTCGCCGGCGAGGAAGCCACCTTCCGCGTACTGGTCGACGGCAAGCCGACCGCAGGCCTGGAGTTCGAGATCGTGCGCGGCGGCACCCGCTACCGCAACGCGCAGGACGAGCAGAAGCTGACCAGCGACGCCAAGGGCGAGATCAAGGTGACCTGGCCGGAAGCCGGCATGTACTGGCTGGAAACCGGCACCGAGGACAAGAAGACCTCGGTCAAGCAGGCCGCCAAGCGCCGCCTCAGCTACGTCGCCACGCTGGAAGTGCTGCCGCAGTAAAGACAGCGCTGCGATACCCGGCACGCCCTGGTATCGCAGCCTGCCACGCATACCCATGACCTCTACCGCACTCGACATCGCCCGGCTGGGCGGCACCACCATGGGCACCACCTGGAGCGTGTCACTGGTCGTACCGCGCCAGCGCGACCTGCATCCACTGCATGCTGGCATCCAGGCACGTCTGGATGAAGTGGTCGCGCAGATGAGCACCTGGGAAGCGGGTTCCGACCTGAGCCGCTACAACCGTGCCGACGCAGGTCAGTACCTCGTGCTTCCCATCGAAACACGCCATGTGTTGGCCTGCGCGCAGGCCATCGCTGCAGCCAGCGGCGGTGCGTTCGACCCCACCGTCGGCCCGCTGGTGGCGCTGTGGGGCTTCGGCGCCCATGCCGGCGCACGGCGCGCACCCGATGCCGCCACGTTGCAGGCAACCCGTGCACGCTGCGGCTGGCAGCGCCTGCACTGGCAGGACGATGCGCTGCTGCAGCCCGGTGGCCTGGAGCTGGATCTTTCGGCGATCGCCAAGGGCTTCGGCGTCGACCACGTCGCCGCCTGGCTGCGCGGCCAGGGTGTCGATGCCGCACTGATTGAAGTCGGTGGGGAACTGGCCGGTTACGGCCGCAAGCCGGACGGCCAGCCGTGGCGCGTGCTGGTGGAGTCGGCGCCGGAAGAAGATGCCCACACCGATACGCCACCGCGTGTCCTGGCGCTGGACGGAAAGGCGGTGGCCACCTCCGGCGATCGCTGGCACCACTATCACGACGATGACGTGGCCTACAGCCACAGCCTTGACCCGCGCAGCGGCACGCCGGTACGGCAGGTCGCAGCCGCCGTCACCGTGGTCGCCAGCGACGCGATGCACGCTGACGCCTGGGCCACCGCGCTGACCGTACTCGGCCGCGATGCAGGCATCGCGCTGGCAGAGCGCGAGGGGTTGGCCGCGCGCTATCTGGAACGCACCACCACCGGCCCACGCGAAACCCTCAGCAGCGCCTTCCAGCAGCTGCTGGATGAGCAGGCTGCATGAGCATGCGTTTCCCGCGCGCGACCGTTGGCAACGTCATGGTACTGGCCCTGCTGGCCGTGATCGGCGGGGCACTGCTGCGTCTGCACCTGGGCGAAGCGTGGTGGCAGGGTGCACCGCCGGCCCGGCAATGGGGCATCGCGCTGGCCGCCACCGCGCTGTATCTGCTGGCGTGTGGCGTGCTGTGGTGGCGCAGCCGTCCGCGCGACGACACGCCCGAAGGCGGCAACCCACCGATGCTGCTGGTCTGGTCCAGCCAGACCGGCTTCGCCCGCGAACTGGCCGAGCGCAGTGCGCAGGCTCTGCGCTCGGCCGGCATGCCGGTGCGCCTGCGCGGTCTGCATGAGGTCGATGCCACCCTGCTGGCGGGCAGCGCGCGTGTACTGTTCATCGTCAGCACCACCGGCGAAGGCGATGCACCCGACCACGCCCTGCCCTTCCTGCGCAAGGTGATGAGCACGCCGCCGCCGCTGCACCACGTGCAGTACGGGGTGCTCGCACTGGGTGATCGCAGCTACGGGCATTTCTGCGCGTTCGGCCACCAGCTGCACGACTGGCTGCGCCAGCACGGAGCACATCCGCTGTTCGATGCCATTGAAGTCGACAACGCCGATCCAGCTGCCCTGCGCCACTGGCAGCAACTGCTTGGCCAACTCGGCGGCGGCGCGAGCGAACTTCCCGATTGGACACCGGCCGAGTACCAGCCGTGGACGCTGCTGCAGCGTACCCACCTCAACCCCGGCAGCGCCGGTGGTCCGGTCTATTGGCTGCGCCTGCAGCCCCCGACCGGCAGCGGCGCGCAGTGGCAGGCCGGTGACATCGCCGAGGTCGGTCCGCAGCATGCCGAACGGAACACGCGCGACTGGCTGCAGACGCAGGGCTTCGATGCGGACACCGTGTTGGACGACGGCACTACGCTGCTCGCCCGCGTTGCGCGCTCGCACCTGCCGTCATTGGTTGCAGCAGGCGATCTGCCTGGGCTGTTGGCGGCACTGCAGCCCCTGCCACATCGCGAATACTCCATCGCCTCGGTGATGGACGACGGCGCGGTGGAACTGCTGCTGCGCCGGCAGCTGCGTGCCGATGGCACGCCGGGCATCGGCAGTGGCTGGCTGTGCGACCACGCCGCGATCGGCGGGCCGGTACAGATGCGCCTGCGCCGCAACGAGAATTTCCATGGCGTCGCCGCTGATGTTCCACTGCTGCTGATCGGCAACGGCACTGGTATCGCCGGCCTGCGCGCGCACCTGCACGAACGCGCACGCATTGGCGGTGCCCGCACCTGGCTGTTGTTCGGCGAACGCTCGGCCGCGCATGACTTCCACTTCGGCGATGAACTGCAGGCGATGCTCGGCAACGGCAGGCTGACCCGCCTGGATACGGTGTTCAGCCGTGATGGCGGCGCACATCGCTACGTGCAGGATCGCCTGCTGGCCGAAGCATCCACGCTGCGGCAGTGGGTCGATGACGGCGCGACGATCCTGGTCTGCGGCAGCCTGCAGGGCATGGCCCCGGCAGTGGATGCGGTGATCGAGCAGGTGCTCGGTGCCGACGGCAAGGAAGCGCTGCTGCTGGCCGGTCGTTACCGGCGCGACGTGTATTGAGCGAACGTTTGGGGCGAATTGCCTCCTGGTGGGTGCGAACTTTTGTTGGCACCCTGCTGCGGCATCGGCTGCTGCATCCACGCATGGCGTGGATCTACTGAACAGCTGGCGGCGATCCCTTGTCCGCACCCTTCTGCGGCATCGGCTGCTGCATCCACGCATGGCGTGGATCTACTGAACGGCTGGCGGCGATCCCTTGTTCGCACCTGCGATATCGGCTGCTGTATCCACGCATGGCGTGGATCTACTGAACAGCTGGCGGCGATCCCTTGTTCGCACCCTTCTGCGGCATCGGCTGCTGCATCCACGCATGGCGTGGATCTACTGAACGGCTGGCGGCGATCCCTTGTTCGCACCCTTCTGCGGCATCGGCTGCTGCATCCACGCATGGCGTGGATCTACTGAACGGCTGGCGGCGATCCCTTGTCCGCACCTGCGATATCGGTTGCCGCATCCACGCATGGCGTGGATCTACTGAACGGCTGGCGGCGATCCCTTGTCCGCACCTGCGATATCGGCTGCCGCATCCACGCATGGCGTGGATCTACCCGGATCCAGGGTGACAACCATGCTGCAGTACATCCACGCCATGCGTGGATGATTGCCTCCGAGCGCCGACGCTGGCTCAGCCGCCCGCCGCGCTCACCCGTATCGCCAACAACTCGCCGCCGCCCTGCAATGCATGCCGCTGACGCTCACCGGCGGCCAACCACGCGGTATCGCCGGCCTGCATCGCAGGCAATCCGCTGTCCGCGCCGAACGTGGCCTGCCCGCCCAACAGGTGCAGGGCCCAGGCCACGCCCGGCTCGCAGAAGAAGAACATCGGCCCGACCAGTGGACGATGCAGCAGCTCGGCCTGCAGCAGTCCGCGCTTCCACATCAGGTTGAAATCGTGGGTGGTGCCGTCCACCAGCTCGCCGTGCAGCGCAGCTTCACCGGCAAAACGCACGCGCCCATGCGGTGGCAGCACCTCGGCTACGCGGCCGTCCTCGAAACGCAGGCGCACGCCATTGCCCTGCAGCAGCACCAGTTCGCGCTCGACGCCCGGGAATGCGGAAAACGCGGCGTCCTGCTCGATCTCGGCCACCGACAGGCGCAACGCCCAATCATCGCCCTGCGCTGGCAACCGCAGGATCTCGCGGGTCCAGCCGAGGCCGTTGCGCCAGCGTTCGCGGCGGTAGTCCAGGCTGGAAATCACCTGGCTCGGGGTCTGCAACAGGGAGTCGATGTTCATGCGCGCATTGCATCATGCCGCGCGCCGCAACGCATCAACGCGTTGCAAGACCCGCAGCCGTACCGCAATCGCCGCCCAGCAGCTGTGAGTGCTTGAGCCAGTCCTTGTCGGGGTAGTACGCAAACACCATCGTGCCGCCTCGCAGCGCGTCGATCAGCGGCTTGGCCACCGACAACCGCACCGCCGGGCAGCCCAGACTGCGCCCCAACCGCCCCTGCAACTGCGCAGTGGACGGATTCACATACGGCGCACCGTGGATGACGATGGCGCGCTCGCGTGCACGATCGTTGAACCCCGGCTCCAACCCTGCCAGGCGCAGCGAATAGCCGTTGCCGCCCATGTAGGTTTCCTGCGCGGTGAACGCACCGATGCTGGACATGAAGCTGCCATCGCGGTTGGAGAAATGTTCGGTGCGGTTCTCGCCGCTGTTGCGGCCGTGCGCCACCCACTCCTCGAACAACAGCCGCTGGCGGGCGAGATCGAAGACCCACATCCGCGGCTCGGTGGATGGCCGCGAGTAATCGATCACGCTCAGGCGTTCACTGCTGACACCCAGCTCCGGCCGCTGCAGTGCGCAGCGCATGGCGTGGGCAGCCAACTGCAGAACCCGACGGTCGGCCTTGGGCGCGGTGCGTGCCAGCTGCGCGGCGAGGTCATCGGCGCTGATGGCGGCAATGGGCGTCTGTGCCCCGGCCGGGGCGCTGGCAGTGGTTGCCAGCAGACCAAGGGCGGCCAGCCGGCACAGGCGGGAAGCAGACATGGGCACGTAGGGAGGTCTCAGGATCCCTTGAGGGTGGACGCTGGCGGCTCTGATTCCAAGACCGGCTGCATTCCCGATTCAGCCGCGCTTGGGCGCACCGCCGGCAGCGACGTCACCAGCAGGGTCGTGCCCGGCACCAGTACCTGGTACAGCTGGCGGGCGAAATCGGCCGGCAGGGCCATCGGCAACGACGGCGTGGCCAGCAGGTCCGGCGTGGCCTGGGCGCGGTCCTGGCCGAGCAGCGGATAGGCCGTCCACTGGTGCAGGCGCTGCTGTGCATCAAGCGGGCTGGGCGTATCGCTGTAGCCCTGGCCCATCACGAACAGGGTGGTGCCCTGGAACGCTGGCAGCGCGTCGGCCTTCAGCGGCGACTCACCGATCATCACGCCATCGCGCAGCACGTACAAGCGCTGGTCGTGCAGGCTGACCAGGATGCCGACCTGGCCACTGGGTGCGGCCGCATCATCCCACCAGGCCTTGTCGGGAGCACCGCCCTCGCCTTCCGGCAGGGCCTGGCCGCGTGCATTCACCGGCGCCAGCACCGCCGGATAGGCCAGCGTCATCGGCGCGCTCTTGGCATCGGCCACGACCACCGTATCGCCGCGCTTGGTTTCGCTGAACAGCTTCTGGGCGAAGGCCTGCGGCAGGCGCACGCAGCCATGCGAGGCCGGATGCCCGGGCAGGCTGCCGCCGTGAAGGGCGATGCCGTCCCAGGTCAGCCGCTGCATGTACGGCATGGGTGCGCTGTTGTAGAGGTTGGAGCGGTGGTCCTTGTCCTTCTGCAGGATGGTGAACACACCGGTCGGCGTCTCATGGCCGGTCTTGCCCGAGCTGATCGTGGTCAGGCCGATGGCAATGCCATTGCGGTACACGTAAGCCCGTTGCTCATCCAGGCTCACCACCAGCACGATCGGACCGGCCGGCGAGACTTCCGGATGCCACAGGTACTCGCCCGGCTTGAGGTCGGTCGGCCCGCGTACTTCGGAAGTCGTGGCCACGACAGGCTTGGAGGGGGCGGCCGCCTGTGCGGCGCACGGCAGTGCCAAGGCCACGGCGAGCATCAAGGTCAAACGGTGCAGGTGCATCCAGCGGGTTCCATTCCATGCGAAGACCTCACCGTACACCATGGGCACGTCGCAGCCGCGCCAAAAGAAATTGCCCGGCGACACAGCCATGTGTCGTACCGGGCAATCGTCACGTCCCTGTCGGCCTGCTGCCACCCCCTCGCATCCTGCGAAGCGGGGGCGGCGTTGCGTCCTGCACGCGGCCGCGTCTGTCCTGTTTGTATCTCAGCCCCTTCCACAGGTCTGTGATGCCACCATCCTGGTGATTGGTGCCGCATCCCTGCGACGGTCGGCGGCTGCAGCCATCCTGTCCGCAGCCATTGAACCTGCATCCTGCAGATTCCGACGATTCCTGTTGTCAGCGCCTGGGTACGGTTCGCACCGGTACCGATCCGGGTACCGGATCCGCAGGCAACATCGTGTTGCCAACGGTGATCCGTCGTCGATTCCGTTCGACGATCGATGTCCCTATCCCCTTCACCTGCGTCAGGTCCTCGACGCGGTGAAACGGGCCGTGTCTGCGCCGGTGCTCGACGATCGCCGCAGCCTTGGTAGCCCCGACCATCGTCAATCCCTGCTGCAGCGCCTGGGCATCGGCCCGGTTGATGTCGATCGGCTCGGCAGCTTGCGCTCCCGCGATCCACATTCCCAGCACCAGCGCCCTTAACACGACAAACCAAGGCACGACGTGTATCTCCTTGTGGTTCTGACCGTCCCGACCGGCAATCCCGTCGGTCGAAACAGTGTCCGTCACCACATGCACACAGCGTATAGGGTTCACGGATTTCTAAAAGCCAGCCAAATACCCGACGTGATGTAGGGAAAACCCTACCCTTGGCCGAGGCGTAGAATGGGCGGATCAGCCATGCAACCGGAGTTTCAGATGGACAGCGCCAAGCTCGGCCAATTCGTCAATGACAAGTGGGACAGCGAAATCGTCCCGCAGTTGGTCGACTACATCCGCATTCCCAACAAGTCGCCGATGTTCGACGCCAACTGGGTGCAGAACGGCTACATGGAGCAGGCGGTCACCCTGATGGAAACCTGGGCCAAGGCCCAGGACCTGCCCGGCCTGAAGGTCGAAGTGGTGCGCCTGGAAGGCCGTACCCCGCTGATTCTGCTGGAAATTCCGGCTACCGGCGCCGAAACCGGCGACGACACCATCCTGCTCTACGGGCACCTGGACAAGCAGCCGGAGATGACCGGCTGGGACGACGACCTGGGCCCGTGGACCCCGGTCCTGCGCGGCGACAAGCTGTACGGCCGTGGCGGTGCCGATGACGGTTACGCCATCTTCGGCTCGCTGGCCGCCGTGCTGGCACTGCAGGCCCAGGGCCTGCCGCATGCCCGCTGCGTGGTGCTGATCGAAGCCTGTGAAGAGTCGGGCAGCTACGACCTGCCGGCCTACGTGGACCATCTGGCTGACCGCATCGGCAAGCCGTCGCTGGTGGTCTGCCTGGATTCGGGCTGTGCCAACTACGACCAGCTGTGGTGCACCACCTCGCTGCGCGGCCTGACCGGCGGCAACTTCTCGGTGAAGGTGCTCAACGAAGGCGTGCACTCCGGTGATGCCTCCGGCGTGGTGCCGTCAAGCTTCCGCCTGCTGCGCCAGCTGCTGTCGCGCATCGAGGACCAGGACACCGGCCGCATCCTGATCGACGGCATGAACGTGGAGATCCCGGCCGAGCGCCTGGAACAGGCCAAGCGTGCGGCCGACGTGGTCGACACCGCGATCTTCGAGAAATTCCCGCTGGTCGATGGCCTCAAGCCGATGAACGACGACCTGACCGAGCTGGTGCTCAACCGCACCTGGCGCCCGGCGCTGTCGGTGACCGGCATCGGCGGCATGCCGCCGCTGGAATCGGCCGGCAACGTGCTGCGCCCGCATACCGCAGTGAAGCTGTCGCTGCGCCTGCCGCCCACTGCCGATGGCAAGACCTGCGGCGAGCTGCTGAAGGAAGCGCTGCTGCGCGATCCGCCGAACGGCGCGCAGGTCACCCTGGACCTGGAAAAGGCCTCCACCGGCTGGAACGCGCCGGCGATGGCACCGTGGCTGACCAAGGCCATCGACGATGCCAGCCAGACCTTCTTCGGCAAGCCGGCGATGTACATGGGTGAAGGCGGCTCGATCCCGTTCATGGGCATGCTGGGCGAGAAGTTCCCGGGCGCCCAGTTCATGATCACCGGCGTGCTCGGCCCGCACTCCAATGCCCACGGCCCGAACGAGTTCCTGCACATCCCGATGGGCAAGAAGGTCACCGCGTGCGTGTCCAAGGTGATCAGCGAGCACTACGCGGCCAGCCTGCGTGGCGAGACCAGCGGTTCGCCGGTAGCCGCCGACAGCGGCACCCGCCACGGCGACCACGGCTGCTGCTGATCCAGCACGCAGTGACGGACGCAGCCCGGCCTTGCTAGGCTGCGTCCAACCTTCCAGAGCACTGATCGCATGAACGGTCTGTTTGGCAGCACCAGCTGGCTCTACATCATCCTGGTCGGCTTCTTCGTCGGCCTGCTGGGACGCTTCTTCATGCCCGGCAACAACCGCATGGGCTGCCTGCTGACCATCGTGCTGGGCATCATCGGCGCGCTGCTGGCCGGCTGGTTCGGCCAGTACATGGGCTGGTACGCGCCCGGTGAACCGGCCGGCTTCCTCGGCGCGGTGCTGGGTGCGGTCGTCGTGCTGGCGATCCTGCGCCTGTTCAGCGGCCGCCGCTGAGCCGCCCTCTCCTTTTCCATTCTGCCCCGACGTTGGCGCGCCCGGCGCGCCCGGATATGCCTGCATGACCGAACCCGCCTCTGATCCCCAGCGCAGCGCACAGCGCCTGCAATGGGCCCGTACCCAGCTTGACGACAGCAACACCGTGGTCGAACGCGCCTCGGTCGACGCCGGCATGCGCAGCTACTGGCGCACCACCAGCCAGCGCGGCAGCCACATCGTGATGGACGCCCCGCCGGGGCTGGAAGACCCCACGCCGTGGCTGCGCATGCGCGGCCTGCTGCACGATCACGGCCTGCGCGTGCCCGCCCTGCTTGCCCAGGACCTCGACGCCGGCTTCCTGCTGCTGGAAGACCTGGGCGGCCCGACGCTGGCGAAGATCCTCGACGAACGCAATGCCGACGAGTGGTTCAGCCGATCCATCGATCAGCTGCTGCGCCTGCAGGCCATTCCGGTGCCGGCCGATTTCGGCCAGTTCGGCGAAGCACTGCTGCAGCGTGATGCTGGCCTGTTCAACGAGTGGTTCCTGCAACGCCATCTTGGCCTTGAACTGGACTGCGGCGAGATCGAAGGCCTGCAGCTGGTGCACCGTCGGCTGATGGACAACGCGCTGGGCCAGGCCCAGCTGATGACCCACCGCGACTACATGCCGCGCAACCTGATGCCGGTGGATGGCGGCCCGGCGGTGCTGGATTTCCAGGACCTGGTGCGTGGCCCGATCGCGTACGACGCGGTAAGTCTGTTCAAGGATGCCTTCCTGAGCTGGCCGCTGCAGCGCGTGGACGAATGGCTGGCGCAGTATCACCAGCGCGCACGCGATGCCGGCCTGCCGGTACCCGACCGTGCCACCTTCCTGCGCGATGCCGACTGGATGGGCATCCAGCGCCACGTGAAGATCCTCGGCCTGTTCTGCCGCCTGCGCTATCGCGACAACAAGGGCCACTACCTGGACGATGCGCCGCGCTTCATCGCCTACCTCGATGAAGTGCTGCCGCGCTACCGCGAGCTGGCGCCCCTGCAGCAGTTGCTGGAAACGCGGATCAAACCGGCACTGGCCGAGTTGGCCGCGCCGATGCGCGTGCAGCGCTGAAGGCCGCATCGATGAAGGCACTGATTTTCGCCGCCGGCCTGGGTGAGCGCATGCGCCCCCTCACCCTGCACACGCCCAAGCCGCTGCTGGCAGTGGCCGGCAAACCCCTGATCGCGTGGCATCTGGAGCGGTTGGCTGCGCTCGGCATCCACGACGTGGTGATCAATACCGCGTGGCTCGCCGAGCAGTTCCCGGCCGCATTGGGCGATGGCAGCCAGTGGGGCCTGCGCCTGCATTTCATGCACGAAGGCGATACCCCGCTGGAAACCGGTGGCGGCATCCTCAATGCATTGCCGGCGCTGGGGGACGATCCGTTCCTGGTAGTGAACGGCGATATCTGGACCGATTTCGATTTCGCCACGCTGCCGCGTGAACCGGCCGGCCAAGCGCATCTGGTACTGGTCGACAACCCGGCGCAGCACCCCGCTGGCGACTACCGGCTGGACGCGCACGGTGTGCTGCACCATGACCGCGAAGGCCCGTGCCTGACCTATGCGGGCATCGGCGTCTATCGTCCGTCGATCGTGGCCGATTGGCGTGCGGTGATCGGTGAGGCACCGGGCAGCGAGCGTGTGCCACCGAAGTTTTCGGTGGTGCCGTTGCAGAAGCATTTCATGGCACAGGGGTTGATGACGGGGCAGCATCATCGCGGGCGCTGGACCGATGTCGGGACCGTTGATCGCCTGCATGCGCTGGATGCGGAGTTGACCGCGAACGGCTGAGCCCCTCGTGGTTGGTCGCTTGAATCAAAAGCCGTGCTTGGCCGGACGGGTGGGCCATGCAGGGGACGCTGCAAGTACGTCCCTGTAAGCTCGATGGCGCCATCCATGGCGCCAACGCCCCTGCATGGCCCACCCGCCCGACCTCTGACAGTCTGCGTGTGCGTCCAGCCACGGAAAAGAAGGAAAAGCAGAAGCGGGTCGCTTCGCTCTGGTGACGACCAACGGTCGTCACCCACCACAAGCAGAGAACGTCGGATCCAAGGCAGTCCTTCCTGGGAAAGTCTCATCCACGCATGGCGTGGATCTACTTGTCGCCATCCATGGCGCCAACGACCTCTGACAAATTCCGTGCGCGTCCAGCCACGAAAAAGAAAAAAGAAACGCAGAAGCGGGTCGCTTCGCTCTTGTGACGACCAACGGTCGTCACCCACTACAAGCAAGACACGTGTCGACCAAGGTCGACACCCACCAACAGCAGTGCAGAACGCCGACACGGCAGATCGCGGGAACCTGTCGAAGGCGGGGTGGCTCAGGTTGCGGGGGCGTGAGCGCCATGGATGGCGCGACCGAGGCTACAGGGACGTACTTGCGCCGTCCCCCGCAACCTGAGCCACCCCGCCATCCCACGGATAGCGAGCTTTTGCTGTTGACGTTGACGTTGACGTTGCCCTGGCTTCGGCGGGTGCAGGGCGCAGCCCTGCCGAACCACACCCCTCAGTAACGAGGACGGCCTTCTTCCAGCACCTGGCGCAGGAACGGCACGGTGATCCGCCGCTTCGCCGCCAGCGACTCGCGATCCAGCCAGTCCAGCAGCGTGATCAGCCCACCCAGCTCGCGCCCGGTGTGCGACAGCAGCCACTCGATGGCGGCCTCGTCGATCGCCAGCCCTCTGCGCAGCGCGCGCTCGCGCAGCACCGCCGCGCGGCCTTCCTCGTCCAACGGCTGCAGCAGCACGCGCACGCATTGGCCCAGGCGCGAACGCAGGTCCGGCAGCACCAAGCCCAGTTCGCCCGGCGACTTCTGTGCGGTGTACAGCACCGTCACGTCGGCAGCGCGCGCGCGGTTGTGGAAATCGAACAGCGCGATTTCATCCTCACGATTGCCTGCCACCGCATCCAGGCCATCCAGCGCCACCAGCTCGCGCTGCTCAAGCCCTTCCAGCGCCACCCGCACCCGGCCGACCACGCTGGCCAGCGGCACATAGGTCGGCAGGCGCCCCGCCTGCTCGGCGCTGGAGCACATCGCCAGCGCCTGGTGGGTCTTGCCGGTGCCGGCCGCGCCTTCCAGGTACACCCAGTCGTGGCTGGCCCCTACCGCGATGGCATGCAGCTGCGCCAGCGCGCCGTCCGGCGCGCCGATGAAGCTTTCCAGCCGCTGGTCCCGCGGGTAATGCAGGGCCAGCGGAAGTTGCGGCACACCAATCACTTCAGTTCCGGACCCTTGTCATTGCCAGGCACGATGATATGGGGCTGGTCGATCACACCATCAAGCACGATCGCGGGCTTCTCGCCGGCGTACAGCTCACTCTGGCGGTAACGCTGGTGCGCATAGCGCAACAGCACATTGCTGACCGCCGCCACCGGCAGCGCCAGCAGCATGCCCAGGAAGCCGAACAGCTGGCCGCCTGCCATCACCGCGAAGATCACCGCCACCGGGTGCAGGCCGATCTTGTCGCCGACGATGCGCGGGGTCAGCACGTAGCTCTCCAGCAGCTGGCCAACGGTGAACACCACGCCCACCAGGATCAGCAGTTTCAGGTCGAACCCCTGCGCCTGTACCAGCGCAGCCACGATCGCCATCAGGATGCCGGTGGTCGCGCCCAGGTAGGGAATGAAGCTGATCAGGCCGGCGATCAGGCCGATCAGCAGGCCCAGCTTGAGCCCGACCAGCGACAGGCCACCGGCGTAGATCACGCCCAGCGCCAGCATCACCAGGAACTGCCCGCGGATGAACGCACCGAGCACCTCGTTGGATTCACGTGCCAGCGTGGTGATCGTGCCGATCTGGTTGCGTGGGATCACCGATGCCACGCGTTCGACCAGCTTGTCCCAGTCACGCAGGAAGTAGAACGCCAGGATCGGCAGCAGCAACAGGTTGACCACCCAGGTGACCACCGTGAAGCCCGAACGCGATACGTAGCCCATGAAGGTCGTGGCGAATCCGCCGGCCTGCTGCCAATGGCTGCGCACCCATTCGATCACACGGTCCGGATCCATCCACTGCATCACTTCCAGCCCGGTCTTCTGCTCGAACCAGGGAATGCCCTTCTCCATCAGCCAAGCCTGCGCCTGCGGAGCCGCGGCGATCAGGGTGCTGATCTGGCGCTCGATCATCGGCACCAGCACCAGCAGCAGCGCGACGATCACCAGCACCATTGCCACGAACACCAGCACCACGCCGGTCATGCGCGAGCGGCCGGTGTCCTCGATGCGGTCCACCAGCGGATCGCCCAGCCAGGCCAGCGCCAGCGCCAGCACGAATGGCGTCAGGATCGGCGCCAGCAGCCACACGACCCAGCCGATCAGGCCGGCCAGCAGGATGAACTTCAGCCGCCGCAGGAACTGCGCGATTTCCGCTTCCGGGGACAGGATCATCGCAGGCGGTACTCATTGCTGACCGGCGCCGGTGCCGGCGCACCGGTCGTATCGTCGATCGGCGTCGGCAGGGCCGGCAGTGTCGCCGACGGCACCAGCACGCCATTGTCGCCAAGCATGCGGTTGAAGCCGGCCAGGCCGGTGGTCATTTCCAGATTCAGTTCCAGGTGGTCGGCGGTCGCGCGCAGCGGGGTGACGTTGCGCACCACCGCCACTTCACGCAGGCCGGCGGCCAGGCGCAGGTATTCGTCGGCACTGTTGATGCCGGTCACCACCACGCGGTAGGTGCCCGCCTGGCCGGTGGCCGCACCGGCCTTGGCATAACGCTTGACCAGCGCGTCGGCAGCGCCATCGGCACCGGCGGCCATCGCGCGCATGGCGTTGGCGTCCTTGCTGGTCCACTTGTTCAGTTCACGGCCGTTGTCGACGAACACCCAGTCCGCCTGCCAGCCGCCATTGGCGCGGTAAAGCTTGCCGATCAGCTGCATCGGCGGCGAATAGCGCGACGAGGCCCGGGCGACAGCAGCGCTGTCCTGGCGCCAGATGGCACCGGCCAGGGCCTGCTCGGCGGCGCCACCACTGGGCAGGCCGAGCTTGTAGCCGCGCTCGATGGCCCGGCTCAGCAGCGGCCGCGCAGCGTTGGCCTGCTGCACGCTGACCAGGCGCGGACCACTGCCGTCGTCGACGGCCAGCCACAGCACCGGCTTCGGCCGGGGCTGAGGCCACAGCGGCAGGCCCAGGGCCGACACCAGCCCGTCCACGTCATCCTCGCGGAAGCGCGCGACCAGCAGGGTACGGAAGCTCGGCGCACCGCTGGCGCCCACGCTCTGGTCCTGCTTGTAGTCGTAGCTGGCCACATAGTCCTTGGCATTGCGCAACGCCTGCGCCACGCCGGGGCGCGACATGACGCTGCGATCGCCGGACAATTTGCCCAGTACAACGCTCAACGCGCGGGCAAGTGCACCGTTGCGGTCAGCCTCGGCTTGGCTGTTGACGGGCACTTCGGCCTCGTACGCACCACTGGCAGTGGCAACATCCCCCTCGGTTCGCATGCCGCTCTGGGCCATCGTGGCCACCGGCAGGCACAGCGCAAGGAGCAGGGTCAAAAACAGGCTGCGGCGCATCAGGACATCCATTGGCTCGACGTATCCGGGGGGAATTGTTGCCCGAATACGGCCTTTGCGCCAATGCGGCCTGTTAAAATCGGCGATTCAACCCCTGCCAGCGCCGACGCCCGTGACCAACAGCCCGTCTTCCGCCCCTTCTCCCCTCACCTACCGTGACGCGGGTGTCGACATCGACGCCGGCAACGAACTGGTCGAGCGGATCAAGCCCCTGGTCAAGCGCAGCTTCCGTCCGGAGGTGATGGGCGGCCTGGGTGGCTTTGGCGCCCTGTTCGACCTGTCCAACAAGTACCGCGAGCCGGTGCTGGTGTCGGGCACCGACGGCGTCGGCACCAAGCTGAAGCTGGCCCACCAGCTGAACCGCCACGATACGATCGGCATCGACCTGGTCGCCATGTGCGTGAACGACGTGCTGGTGCAGGGCGCCGAGCCCTTGTTCTTCCTGGACTACTTCGCCACCGGCAAGCTGGACATCGACACCGCCGCCGCGGTCGTGGGCGGCATCGCCAATGGCTGCACCGAGGCCGGCTGCGCCCTGATCGGCGGCGAAACCGCCGAGATGCCCGACATGTACGCGCCGGGCGAGTACGACCTGGCCGGCTTCACCGTCGCGGCCGTCGAAAAGAGTGAACTGAAGGACGGCGCCAATGTCGCCGCCGGCGACGTGCTGATCGGCATCGCCTCGTCCGGCCCGCACTCCAACGGCTATTCGCTGGTCCGTCGCATCTATGACCGCGCCGGCCGCCCGGCCGAGCTGGAACTGGAAGGCGGGGTCAAGCTGGTCGATGCGCTGATGGCCCCCACCCGCCTTTACGTCAAGCCGATCCTGTCGCTGCTGAAGTCGCACGGCGATGCCATCCACGGCATGGCCCACATCACCGGTGGCGGCCTGACCGAGAACATCATCCGCGTGGTGCCCGAGGGCCTCGGCCTGGACATCCAGGCCTCGTCGTGGACCCTGCCGCCGGTGTTCCAGTGGCTGCAGAAGGAAGGCGCGGTGGCAGACAGCGAGATGTGGCGCACCTTCAACTGCGGCATCGGCTTCGTGCTGATCGTCGCTGCGGAACAGCTCGAGGCCGTATCCGCTGCGGTCAAGGCGGAAGGCCTGGAGCACTGGACGATCGGCCAGGTGGTCACCGCCCAGGGCGGCGAACGCGTCCACATCGCCTGATCCACTGGACAAAGGAACCCGCATGGACGCACCTCCTCCCTTGTCGACGCCGCCGGCTCCGCCGGTGCTGCCGCCGAACCCGGCCGTGCCGGTGTTCGGCCCGCAGGACGCCACCCAGCTGCGCCAGCTGGCGATCGGCCATTATGTGGTCGCTGGCCTGATGGCGGTGTTCTCGCTGGTCTTCGTCCTGCACATCGTGCTGGGCATCGCCATGCTGTCCGGCTCGCTGCCGATGAAGTCCGGCGGTGAACCGTCATCGCCGGAAGAGCAGCAGTTCGTCGGCTGGCTGTTCACCGTGATGGGCGTCTGCATCGTGCTCGGCGGGCTTACCCTGGCAGGCTTCGTGGCCTATGCCGGCCGCTGCCTGTCACGGCAGCGCCGCTACCTGCTGTGCATGATCGTGGCGGGGCTGGCGTGCCTGTTCACCCCCATCGGCACCATCCTCGGCGTGTTCACCCTGGTCGTGCTGCTGCGCCCGCAGGTGAAAGCCGCCTTCGCTGGCCAGGCGGGTGTGGCATGAGCGATGGAATGAACCCACCGCCGCTGCCACGGCAGGCCCTGGCCGACCTGCAGACCGCAAGCCACCTGCACAACCTGAAGATCCTGTTCTACGCGCTGGCCGGCTTCCATTGGCTGGCAGCGCTGGTCTTCCTCGGCTTTGTCGGCATCGTCGCCTTCGAACGCGGAATGGACGACGGCGCGGTGCTGGCGACGGTGTACGCCGCGGTGTCGCTGCTGGCCATCGGCTTGGGTTTCCTGCAGCTGCGCACCGCGCGGCTGCTTGGCCAGCGCAGCCACCTGGCCTGGTGTCGCGGCGCGGTCTGGGCAGCGGTGATGGCCGGCCCACTGGGCATGGCCCTGACCGCCTACGCGGTGTATTTCCTGCGCAAGCCGGAGATCGCCGCCCTGTTCGACCGCGGCGACCACGTCAGCGTCTGAGCTGGCAAGCGCATGTTCCGTCTCTTCTGCTGATCGCCCCGACATGTCCACGCCCGCTGCCTCCACGCTCGCCCGCAACCGCGCCACCCACTCCCTGTCGGCACCGAAGAAGGCCGCACTGGTCGCGGTGCTGGGCATCTTCGCCGCCACCTGGATCCATCCGCTGTGGCCGCTCGAGCAGACCCTGCACAGTTCGCTGACGGTGATCGGCCTGCTGGCCCTGTGGTGGGTGGACCGGCGCTGGCAGCTGGGCAACGGCGCGTTCATCGCCATCTGCGGCTTCATCGCCATCCACTGCGTGGCCGCGCGCTGGCTGTACTCCAACGTGCCGTATGACGCATGGCTGCAGTCGCTGCTCGGGTGGTCGCCGGACGCAGTCTTTGGCTGGCAGCGCAACCACTTCGATCGCCTGATCCACTTCCTCTATGGCGTCTGCTTCACCCCCGCATTGCTGCAGTTGGCGCGACATTCCTGGCCTGCGCTGCGCATCGGCCAGGCATTCACCCTGGCGGTGATGGCGGTGATGTGTTCCAGCCTGGTGTATGAGTGGCTGGAATGGGGCATCGCCCTTGCCCTGTCGCCGGAAGCGGCTGAGGCCTACAACGGCCAGCAGGGCGACATGTGGGACGCGCATGCGGACATG
Source organism: Stenotrophomonas sp. MYb57 (assembly GCF_002966815.1). Taxonomy (NCBI): domain Bacteria; kingdom Pseudomonadati; phylum Pseudomonadota; class Gammaproteobacteria; order Lysobacterales; family Lysobacteraceae; genus Stenotrophomonas; species Stenotrophomonas sp. MYb57. The sequence continues at coordinate 1,126,606 of NZ_CP023271.1, read as the reverse complement.
CTGCTGGCGACCCTGGGCAGCCTGTTGCTGTGGCCGCTGGTACGCCGGAGCGTGGTGCGATGAGCATCCGCCGAATCGCGGTGCTGGCATCCGGGCGCGGCAGCAACCTGCAGGCCATTGTCGACGCCATCGCGGCAGGGCGACTGCAGGCCGAGATTGTCGGCGTGTTCTCCGATCGTCCCGATGCGACCGCCCTGGAGCGGGTGGCAACGGATCGACGCTGGGGGCATGCGCCGAAGGAATTCAGCAACCGCGCCGCCTACGAGCAGGCGCTGGGTGATGCGCTGGCAGCATCCACGCCGGACTGGATCGTCTGCGCCGGCTACATGCGCATTCTGGGCGCCGATTTCGTACAGCGGTTCAATGGCCGCCTGGTCAACATCCACCCCTCGCTGCTGCCGCTGCACAAGGGCCTGCACACCCATGCACGGGCGCTTGAGGCCGGCGATAGCGAGCACGGCGCCAGCGTGCACCTGGTGGTGCCGGAACTGGATGCCGGCGCGGTGCTGGCGCAGGCCCGGGTTCCGGTGCTTGCCGGCGACGATGCGCAGACCCTGGCCGAACGCGTGCTTGCGGTGGAGCATCCGCTGCTGATCGCCACCCTGGAACTGCTCTGTGCAGGCCGCCTGGCTGAACGGGAAGGCCAGCCGATGTTCGACGGTCACCCCCTGTTTAGCCCCTTGGCTCTAGATTCCGCCGGAAACCTGAACCGGTAACGCCCGTGCACACGCCCCGCTGACTGCGGGGCTGGCATCCTGCTCCCCTCCTGCGGTTCCTGTCGGCCATGAAGACCACGTCCCTGCTGCGTACAACTCTGCTGCTGCCGCTTGCCGTCCTTGCCTGTGCGGGCTGGGGCCAGGCAACAGCGCCCGCTGCGCCGGCACCTGCGGAGGTGGCGCCGCCGGTGTTGCCTGCACTGGCCTGGGAGCCGCCGCCGCTGCAGCCGTTCAGCGCGACCTACCAGGCGTTCTTCAAGGGCAAGGAAGCAGGCGATGCGACCATGCAGGTCACCCACACCGGCGGCAGCCAGTGGCGGGTGGACATGCAGGTGGTCGGCCGCCGCGGCTTTGCCAGCGTGCTCGGCCTGAACATCGAGCAGAGCACGGTGTTCGAGGAGCGCAGCGGTGTGTATGCGCCGCTCAGCCAGAGCACGGTGCGCAAGGGCCTGTTCCTCGGCAAGAAGGCGGTCGGCACCTACAACTGGCAGGCCGGTACCGCGCAATGGAGCGGCGACGTGGAAAAGAAGCGCGCCCAGCCGATTCCACTGCAGGCCGGCGACCAGAGCGCGTTGCTGATCAACCTGGCGATCATGCGCGACGCCCGTCCCGGCGCGGCCATGCACTATCGCTACGTCGACATGGGCAAGGTGCGCCAGCACGATTACCAGGCTGCGCCGCAGACCGAGAACGTCGAGGTCGGCGACCTGTCCTACAACGCGCTGCGGGTGTATCGCACCAACGGCGGCAACAATGAAACCATTCTCTGGATCGCCAACGGTGTCCCCACCCCGGTGCGCATCCTGCAACGTGAAGACGGCGAAGATCGCGTCGATCTGCGCCTGATCGAATACCAAGGAGTCTGAGCATGAACACCCTGACCCGCCCCCTGACCTGGATCGCCGCTGCCGCACTGTCGGTGGCCAGCCTGCCGGCCATGGCCCTGCAGCCGTTCAAGGCCGACTACCTCGCCAGCTACATGGGCATGCAGGCCAATGGCAGCATGACCCTGGCCAGCGAAGGCACCAACAAGTGGCGTTACAGCCTGCAGGTCAAGAACCAGCTGGCGGACCTGAGCCAGACCACGGTGTTCGAGGAAGTGCGCGGGCAGTTGCGACCGCTCAGCAGCCAGGACCGCTCTGCGCTGCTGGTGAAGAAGCGCAATGTGCAGGCCAACTACAACTGGACCAGCAACCAGGCCACCTGGACCGGCGACATCAAGCCGGACCGCGCCGGACCGATCGCCCTGAGGGCCGGCGACATGGACGCGCTGCTGATCAACCTGGCCATCGCCCGCGACCTGGCCGCCGGCAAGCCGCTGACCTATCGCATGGTCGACGAAGGCCGTATCAAGAACATGACCTACCGCGTGGTGGGCAAGGAATCGGTCACCGTCGGCGGCAAGAGCTACGAGGCCACCAAGGTCTCTCGCGTCGACGGCAACAAGGAGCTGATCGCCTGGATCGTGCCGGAGTTCCCGGTGCCGGCGCGCATGCTGCAGCGTGAGAGCGGCCGCGATGCGCTGGACCTGACCATCAAGGCGATGAACTGACCGAACGCGCTGCGCGCTCGCCGGGCATGGCCCGGCGCTACCGCCCAACGTCGATCCACGCCAAGCGTGGATTCACGCCCCGCACACAAAAACGCCCGCTTTCGCGGGCGTTTTTTCATTTCTTCGTTTCTTCCGCCGGCTTGAACTCGGTGCGGCAGTCGACCCGGATCTGCTCGCCCGTGGATCGGCGCACGAACGTGCGGCAATGGCGGCTGCCCTCCTGGCTGTCGTTCACCGCAACCGCGTAGAACGACTGGATGATCTCTTCACGGGTTACCGTGCCGTCGCCATTCCAGTCCATGTCCTTCTGCTCGATGCCCTTGGTGATGGCGATGTTGGCGTACCAGGCATAGCCCAGCCACGCCAGCACGATCAGCACCAGCACCAGAAGCGCCTTGCGGCGACGGCTGAACCTGCCGCGCAGGATCATGCGGCTACGCGCCGGATGGTGGCGCCGAGCGAAGACAGCTTTTCTTCGATGTTTTCGTAGCCGCGATCAAGGTGGTAGATGCGATCGATGGTGGTATCGCCATCGGCCATCAAGCCGGCCAGGATCAGCGACGCTGACGCGCGCAGGTCGGTTGCCATCACCGGTGCACCGCTCAGGCGCTCGTGACCACGCACGATGGCCGTGTGGCCTTCCACCTGCACATCCGCGCCAAGGCGCAGCAGCTCGTTGACGTGCATGAAACGGTTCTCGAAGATCGTTTCATTGATCACGCCCACGCCGTCGGCCACGCAGTTGAGCGCCATGAACTGCGCCTGCATGTCGGTCGGGAACGCCGGATACGGCGCGGTGGTCAGGTTGACTGCCTTCGGCCGCTTGCCGTGCATGTCCAGGGTGATGCTGTCTTCGGTGGTCTCGATGGTCGCGCCGGCTTCCACCAGCTTGGCCAGCACCGCGTCCATGGTGTTCGGGCGCGCGCGGTTGACGGTGACCTTGCCACCGGTCATCGCTGCGGCCACCAGGAAGGTGCCGGTTTCGATGCGGTCGGGCAGCACTTCATGGCGGCCACCGGACAGGCGTTCGACGCCTTCGATGACCAGGCGGGCGGTGCCCAGGCCTTCGATCTTCGCGCCGAGAGCGATCAGGCAATGCGCCAGGTCGGTGACTTCCGGTTCCATCGCCGCGTTGTCGAGGATGGTGGTGCCTTCGGCCAGCACTGCGGCCATCAGCACGTTCTCGGTACCGGTCACGCTGACCATGTCGAAGGTGAAGTGGCCACCCTTCAGGCGCTTGGCGGTGGCCTTGATGAAGCCGTTCTCGACCACGATGTCGGCACCGAGTGCCTGCAGGCCCTTGATGTGCTGGTCGACCGGGCGCGAACCGATCGCGCAGCCGCCGGGCAGCGATACTTCGGCGGCGCCGAAACGGGCCAGCAGCGGGCCCAGCACCAGGATCGAGGCGCGCATGGTCCTGACCAGCTCATAAGGAGCCACATGCTGGTTGACCGGACGCGGGTCGACCACGATCGCGCTGCCACGCGACAGCGTGCCCTGGTCGATGGTCACGTTCGCGCCCAGTTCGCCCAGCAGCTTCACCGTGGTGACCACATCGTGCAGATGCGGCACGTTGGTGATCTCCACCGGCGCATCGGCCAGCAGGGTCGCGCACAGGATGGGGAGGACGGCGTTCTTGGCGCCGGAGATGCTTACTTCACCGTGCAGCGCAGCGCCGCCGGTCACAACGATCTTGGCCATGTATTGGGGATCTTCTGCGGTTCAGCCGGCTTCGGCCGGGGTCACGGTTTTCAGTGCGAGCGCGTGGATCGCGCCGCCCATCAGGTCACCCAGAGTGGCATACACCATCCGGTGGCGGGCCAGCGGCAGCTTGCCGGCAAAGGCCTCGCTGACCACGGTCGCTTCGAAATGCACGCCATCGTCACCCTGCACGTCGGCGCGGGCGCCGGGCAGGCCGGTTTCGATCAGATTGCGGATGGTGTCGGCGTCCAACGGGCTTTCCTAATAAAATGTGCGTCCATTCTACTTCCGCTGCGTGGCGTCCGCATGGCCGAATCCCTGTTGCCCCCCCGTTCCGCCGACCCTGCCGCCCTGGTCGCCAGTGGCCGGCGCGTGTTCGAGATCGAACGGCAGGCGCTGGACGCCGTGGCCGACCGCCTCGGCGATGCCTTCCAGCAGGCCTGCCGGGCGATCCTGGGCAGCCGCGGCCGGGTAGTCGCCACCGGCATGGGCAAGTCCGGCCATGTCGCGCGGAAGATCGCCGCCACCCTGGCCTCCACCGGCACCCCGGCGTTCTACGTGCACCCGGGCGAGGCCGGCCATGGTGACCTGGGCATGATCACCGAGGACGACGTGGTGTTGGCCCTGTCCTATTCGGGTGAATCGGATGAGCTGCTGATGCTGCTGCCGGTGCTCAAGCGCCAAGGCAATGTGCTGATCGCCATGACCGGCCGCCCGCAGTCGAGCCTGGCCAGCGCCGCCGATTTCCACCTGGATGTGAGCGTGCCGGCCGAAGCCTGCCCGCTGGCGCTGGCGCCCACCTCCAGCACCACCGCCTCGCTGGCGATGGGTGACGCGCTGGCGGTGGCCCTGCTGGATGCACGCGGCTTCACCGCCGACGATTTCGCCCGTTCGCACCCGGCCGGCAGCCTCGGCCGCCGCCTGCTGCTGCACATCACCGACGTCATGCACACCGGCGAGGACCTGCCCAAGGTCGATGTCGGCGCCAGCCTCAGCGAAGCGCTGATGGAGATGAGCCGCAAGCGCCTGGGCATGACCGCCGTGGTCGACGACCAGGGCGTGCTGATCGGGCTGTTCACCGACGGCGACCTGCGCCGCGCCCTGGACACCGACCTGGACGTGCGCACCGCCAGGATCGCCGATGTGATGACCCGGCAACCGCGCACCATCAGCGCCGACAAGCTGGCGGTGGAGGCTGCGCGGCTGATGGAAACCCACAAGATCACCGGCCTGATCGTGGTCGACAGCCAGGGCCGCGCGGTCGGCGCCCTGAACATTCATGACCTGTTGCGGGCGCGGGTGGTTTAACCGACAGTCCGTAGACCCCATTCAGTCTGTACCAACGAGCCCGCAACCACCGAGTCCGATGCCCTGATGCCCTGGTCCCCCCTGCCCGCCTTCCCCACCCACCTGCATGCCGTTGCGGCCGGTATCCGCCTGGCCTGCTTCGACGTGGACGGCACCCTCACCGACGGTCGGCTGTACTACGACAAGGATGGCAACGAGAGCAAGGCGTACTTCGTGCAGGATGGTCTGGGCCTGAAACTGCTGCAGCAGCACGGCATCCACCCCGTGCTGATCACCGCGCGCAACAGCCAGTCCGCGCTCAAGCGCGGCGCCGACCTGGGCATCGACACCCAGATTGCCGTGGGCGACAAGCTGGCCAGCGTGCAGGCGCTGTGCGCCCAGCACGGCATCGGCCTGGAGCAGGTGGCCTTCATGGGTGACGACCTGCCCGACCTGGCGCCACTGGGCGCGGTCGGCCTGGCGGTGGCTCCGGCCAATGCCCATCCGTGGATCGCCGAGCGCGTGCACTGGATCACCCGTGCCGACGGAGGCCGTGGTGCCGCGCGCGAGCTGTGCGACGTGCTGCTGGCCGCGCAGGGCCGCGTGGACGCCGTGCTGGCGAGGTTCGGCGCATGAATGCCCCCACCCTGAACTGGCGGATGATCCTCGGCGTCGGCCTGCTGCTGGCGGCCCTGCTGAGCAGCTGGGCGGCGCTGCGCAACCGCGAAAAGGCACCTGCCGTCGAAGGCCAGGACGCCGGCGTGGACTACATCCTGCACGATTTCCAGATCGTCGCCCTGGACGAACATGGCAAGGAATCGACCACCCTGCGCGCGCCCCTGCTGGAACGCCAGCGTGGTGACCAGACGCTCAACATCACCACGCCGCTGTTCGAAATGCCCGACAAGGATGGCAAGCACTGGACGCTGCGCGCCCAGACCGGCTGGCTCAGTGCCAAGGGCGACGAGATGAAGCTGCGGGGCAACGTCGCCGGCGACAGCCCGGCCGGCCCGGGCGTGGTCCCGACCACCTTCCGCACCGACCACCTGGATGTATTCCCGAAGGACAACCGCGCCCGCACCGATGCCCTGGTGACCATGACCCGGCCCGGCATGGAGCAGTCCGGCGTCGGGTTCGAGGTGGATTCGAAGAACAACACGTATCATTTCCTCAGCCAGTCCAAGGGCCGTTACACGCCCAAGCGCTGATTCCGCCGCCCGCCCGCGACGTCTTCCCGACAGGCGCGAAGCCGGCAGCCCCCACCCGCCGCCCCCGGTCCCGCCGGAGGGCCACCACCGGTAGAACGGACCCCGATGAAGATTCCCTTTGCAGCCGTGCTCGCACTCAGTCTTCTTGTCCCCGCTGTCGCCTTTGCCAAGTCGACGGACCGCAACGAAGCGATGAACATTGATTCCGGTGCGCAGTCCGGCACCCTCACCGGTGATGGCAAGACCGTGCTGTCCGGTGGCGTGATCATCACCCAGGGCACCCTGGACCTGCGCTCGTCCGAAGCGGAGATCTACCTCAAGGGCGGCGAAGCCGTGCGTGCGGTGTTCACCGGCAAGCAGGCCAAGATGAAACAGCAGCTCGACGATGGCACCTGGATGGATGCGGTGGCCGACCGGATCGACTACGACATCACCACCGAGATCATCACCCTGACCGGCAACTACAAGGTCACCAGCGCGCGCGGCACCAATGCGGGCCAGCGCATGGTCTACAACACCCGCAGCGGTGAAATGAACTCCGGCGGTGATGGCAGCCGCGTGCGCACCGTGATTCCGCCGAAGAACAAGACGCCTGCTGCCGCTCCGGCTCCGGCTGGAGGCAAGAAGTAATGCTCGTCGCAACTGGCCTGCGCAAACGCTACAAGCAGCGCGAAGTCGTCAAGGACTTCGGGCTGACCCTGGACGCCGGTGAAGTGGTTGGCCTGCTCGGTCCCAACGGTGCCGGCAAGACCACCTGCTTCTACATGATCGTCGGCCTGGTCGGTGCCGATGCCGGCAGCATCGTGCTGGACGGCAAGGACATCACCGGCGACCCGATGTACACCCGCGCCAAGCAGGGCGTGGGCTACCTGCCGCAGGAACCGTCGGTGTTCCGCAAGCTGACCGTGGCCGACAACCTGCGCCTGGTGCTGGAACTGCGCGAGGACCTGGATTCGGCGGGCCGCGAGCGCGAACTGAACAGCCTGCTCGACGAACTGCAGCTTGGGCATGTTTCCGAACAGCTCGGCGCCAGCCTGTCCGGTGGTGAGCGCCGTCGCTGCGAGATCGCCCGTGCACTGGCCGCCAAACCGCGCCTGATCCTGCTCGACGAACCCTTCGCCGGTGTCGACCCGATCTCGGTCGGCGAAATCCAGCGCATCGTCACCCATCTCAAGCAACGCGGCATCGGTGTGCTGATCACCGACCACAACGTGCGCGAGACCTTGGGAATCTGCGACCGCGCGTATATCCTCGCAGAGGGCACCGTACTGGCCCAGGGCTCGCCCGAGGCGATCCTGGACAATGCCGACGTGCGTCGCGTCTACCTTGGGGACTCCTTCAAGCTGTAACCGCGGCCGCCGGGCCCTCTCCCTTCCGTTCGGCACAGGCATGAAGACTCGGCTGCAGACATCGTTGGGACAGCAGCTGGTGCTTACGCCCCAGCTGCAGCAGGCGATCAAGCTGCTGCAGATGTCCACGATCGAGCTGGAGCTGGAAATCGCCCAGGCGGTGGAGAGCAATCCGCTGCTGGACTGGTCGGACAGCAGCGACGAAGGCGCCGGTGTCGACAAGGACGGCAGCAGCGAGGACGCGGGCGGCGACAATGACGCCCCGCCCGACAACGCTGAAAGCAGCGGCGACGACTGGGCGCCTGCCGAGCTGGACTGGAGTAGTGGCGGCAGCGGCGGTAGTTTCGATGACGACGACGACAACGGCAGTGCCGCCGAACGCGTTGCCGAAACCGAAACCCTGGCCGACCACCTGCTGTGGCAGCTGCACCTGACCCACCTGTCCAAGCGCGACCGCAGCATCGGCGCCGCGCTGATCGATTCATTGGAAGACGACGGCTATCTGCGCGAGCCGCTCTCGGCCATCGCCGAAGCGCTGTTGCCGGCGATCCACGCCGGTGAAGACGAAATCCTGACCGTGCTGCACCAGATCCAGCGCTTCGACCCCGTAGGCGTGGCCGCACGCAGCCTTGGCGAATGCCTGCAACTGCAGCTGGACGTGCTTCCTGCTGATACCCCGTGCCTGGCCCTGGCCCGGCAGGTTGCCGCCGGCCCACTGGAACAACTGCCGCGCTCCGGCGTGACCGGCCTGGCCCAGCAGCTGAAACAGCCGCTGGCCGAGGTCGAGACCGCCGTGGCCCTGCTGCGCTCGCTGGACCCGCGCCCCGGCACCCAGATCGCCCCGCTCGCCCAGGACACCTACGTGGTGCCCGACGTCGTCGTATGGCGGCAGAACGGCATCTGGCGCGCCGCGCTGGCCGCCCATGCCGGCCCCAAGCTGGTGATCCACCGCGGTTACGAGCAGATGATCCGCCGCTGCGGTGACGCCGATGCCGGTTATCTGCGCGGCCAGCTGCAGGAGGCGCGCTGGCTGCTGAAGGGCCTGCAGGCGCGAGGCGAGACGCTGTTGCGGGTAGTGCGAAGCCTGATCCAGCAGCAGGCCGGCTTCCTTGAATTCGGCGAACAGGCATTGCGCCCGCTGACCCTGCGCGAGATCGCCGGCGAACTGGGCCTGCACGAATCCACCGTATCGCGCGCGATCGCCCGCAAACATGTGCGTACGCCACGCGGCACCCTGCCGCTGCGCGCCTTCTTCGCTTCGGGCATCGACACCGACGGCGGCGGCGAAGCGTCCAGCACCGCCATCCAGGCCATGATCCGGCGCCTGATCGATGACGAGAACCCACGCAAGCCGCTTTCTGACGCCAAGCTGGCTGACCTGCTCAAATCGTCGGGAATCCCAGTAGCGCGCCGCACCGTGGCGAAGTATCGTGAGGCCATGAACATCTCCGCCTCGCACGAAAGAGTCAGAATCGTTTGACGCGCCGCCGCGCCCGGCGGAGAGGTTCATTGGCACTTCCGATCAAAGGAGAAACCCGATGCGCATCGAAACGTTTGGCAAAGATGTCGAAGTCACCCCGGCCCTGCAGTCCTATGTAGAGGAGAAGCTGGCCCGGATCGGCAAACACTTCGACCAGCACTGCGAAGCGCGGGTGACGCTCAAGCTGCAGAAGACTGAACACCACGTCGATGCCAGCCTCAATATTCCGGGTCAGACCCTGCACGCTGAAGCCAATGCGCAGACCATGTATGCGGCGATCGACCTGCTGGCGGACAAGCTTGACCGCCTGGTGATCAAGCACAAGGAGAAAAAACAGCAGCACGCACCGCTGCCGGTGGGCGACAATGGTGGCTGATCGCCACCGCTCCCCGCAGACATGCCCCTGACTGACCTCCTGGCGGCCGTGCAGACCCAGCTCTGCACGGCCACCGACCGCGACAGCGTCCTGCAGGCCGCGGCCGGATTGCTGGCCTGCCGCCAGGCCAACGCCGAACAGATCTATCTCAACCTGTGCCAGCGCGAGGCGTTGGGCAGTACCGCGATCGGCTACGGCATCGCCATCCCGCATGGTCGTGCGCCGACCCTGGATCGTCCCCGTGGTGCGCTGCTGCGTCTGCAGACCCCGGTCGATTTCGGTGGTGACGAGCCGGTGGACCTGGTGTTCGCCATGGCCGTTCCCGCCCACTACACCCATCAACACCTGATGCTGCTGTCCGAGCTGGCCGAGCTGTTTTCCGCGCCCTGCATCCGCCAGGCGTTGCGCGAGGCCGGTGATGCACGAGAGCTGCGCCAGGCCCTGGACCTGACCCCACCGGCGAGCGCCGCATGAATACCAGCATCACTGCCCGCGAACTGTTCGAACAGCAGCGAGAGCGGCTCGGCCTGCGTTGGGCAGCGGGCAAATCCGGCGAGAAGCGCGAGCTGGAGGCCGGCAATACGGTCTCGCGACGCCCTTCGCTGGCCGGCTATCTCAATGCGATCTATCCCAACAAGGTACAGATCCTCGGTACCGAGGAACTGTCCTGGCTGGACGCGCTGGAACCACGCCAGCGCTGGGAAACCATCGAAAAGATCATGCAGTCGCATCCGCTGGCGCTGGTGCTGACCCGCAACCAGCCGTGCCCGGAAGACCTGCGCGCGGCCGCCGATGAATCCGGCACGCCGCTGTGGTTGTCACCCAAGCGCGGCCACGAACTGCTCAACCATCTGTCCTACCACCTGGCCCGGACGCTGGCGCCGCGGGTGATCCTGCATGGCGTGTTCATGGAGATCTACTCCATCGGCGTGCTGATCACCGGTGAAGCGGGATCAGGCAAGAGCGAGCTGGCCCTGGAACTGCTCAGCCGCGGTCACCGCCTGGTGGCCGACGACGCCCCCGAGTTCACCCAGATCGCCCCCGACGTGCTGGATGGCACCTGCCCGGAACTGCTGCAGGACCTGCTGGAAGTGCGCGGCCTGGGTGTGCTGAACGTGCGCGAGATGTTTGGCGACACCGCTGTAAAGAAGAACAAGTACCTTCGGCTGATCGTCCACCTGACCAAGCCGATGACCGAGCCCACCCCCCATGGTTACGAGCGCCTGACCGGCGACTCGGGCACGCGCCACGTGCTGGACCTGGACGTGCCGCTGATCACCCTGCCGGTGATGCCCGGCCGCAACCTGGCCGTCCTGACCGAGGCGGCCACCCGCCTGCACATTCTGCGTACCAAGGGTATCGACCCGGCGGCGATGTTCATCGCCCGCCACAGCAACCTGCTGGAACGGCGAACGCCCTGACCTCCCTGTCCTTCGAAGAGCCCGTCCATGAGCACCGTCATTCCCACCGCCCCGACCCTGATCATCGTCAGTGGCCTGTCCGGCTCGGGTAAATCCGTCGCCCTGAAGACCTTCGAGGACCAGGACTACTACTGTTCGGACAACCTGCCGATCCAGCTGCTGCCGGATTTCGTGCGCAATGTGCTTAGCCACCATGACGGCGCGGCATCGCGCCGGTTGGCAGTGGGCATCGACGTGCGTGGGCAGAGCGACCTGACCCAGTTGTCCAGCTGGCGGCAGCTGGCCACCGATGCCGGCGTCGACGCCAAGGTGCTGTTTTTCGAGGCCAGCGATGAAACGGTGCTCAAGCGCTACGCCGACACCCGCCGCCGGCACCCGCTGAGCCAGCTGGGCCTGTCGCTGCCCGAAGCGATTGCCCGTGAGCGCGAGCTGATCGCGCCGCTGCGCCGCGAAGCCGATGCGGTGATCGATACCAGTGCGTTGAACGTGCACCAGCTGCGGCGCCGGATCATCACTGAATTTGCGATGGGCCATGCCAGCCGCCTGTCGCTGCTGTTCGAATCGTTCGCCTACAAGCGTGGCGTACCGGCCGAGGCCGACTTCGTGTTCGACGCGCGCGTGCTGCCCAACCCGCATTGGGATCCGGAACTGCGTGCGTTGAGCGGCCGCGAACCCGGCGTGCGCGACTACCTGGAGGCGCAGCCGGATGTGCAGCGCTACCTGGCGCAGCTGATGGATTTCCTGGATACCTGGCTGCCCAAGCTGGGCGATGGCACCCGCAGCTATGTGACGGTGGCCTTCGGTTGCACCGGCGGCAAGCACCGCTCGGTGTTCCTGGCCGAACGTCTGGCCCGCCATGCGCGTGAGATGGGCTGGGAAGACGTGGCGACGTACCACCGCGAACAGGATTGAGGGGGTCGGCCGGGCTGCGCCCGGCACCCGCAGAAACCACGGCAACGTCAACGGCAAGAGCCGGATTACGTGGGACGGCGGGGTGGGTCCGGTGGCGGGGGACGCCGTAAACCCATCCTTGGGGGCTTGGCCGCGGCATCCATGCCGCGGACACCCCCGACACCGGACCCACCCCGCCTTCGACAGATAGCGGCGCATCGTCGTTTGGCTGTTGGTGGGTGTCGACCTTGGTCGACACGGTAGATCCACGCCATGCGTGGATGAATCTCTGTCAGGCATCGAAAAAACGGATGGGGTCGGATCCCTTTTTCAACGAAAAAGGGCTCTGACCCGAACAACGCTGAATACGGGACACAGTGCCCCTCTCCTGCTGCTATCGCCAATTCACCTTGACCTGTTAACGTGCAGTAATGACCTGTGGCATTCTCCTCGTAACACATCCTGGGGTCGGGATCGCCCTGCTCGACGTGGCGACCCGGCTTCTGCGGCAGTTGCCGCTGAAGACCGAAGCTTTCGAAGTACCGTTCGACGCAGACCTGGATGCTCTGCTCCCGCTCGCCTCGGCCGCTCTGCGGCGGGTCGATGGGGGCGATGGCGTGCTGATCCTGACCGACCTGTACGGCGCCAGCCCTGCCAACCTTGCCGGGCAGCTGGCCCGGTTGGGGACCCCGGTTCGCCGGGTGTCGGCGCTGAGTCTGCCGATGTTGCTGCGGGTGATGAATTATCCGGAACAGGGACTGGATCAACTGCCCGCCACTGCGGCGGCGGGCACCCGTAATGGAGCGATAGTCGACGATGCTTGAACGAGAACTCACTGTGAGCAACCGCCTGGGCCTGCATGCCCGGGCCACCGCCAAGCTGGTGCAGACCCTGGCGCCGTTCCGCTGCAACGTGACCATGGCCGCCAAGGGCCGTGAGATCAACGCCAAGAGCATCATGGGCGTGATGCTGCTGGCGGCCGGGCAAGGCACGCCGGTCACCATCCGCATCAACGGCGAAGACGAAGTCGCCGCGATGGATGCGGTGGTCGACCTGTTCGAGCGTCGCTTCGACGAGGACAACTGAGCGTGCCGCGCGCGCGCGCCGGCCAAACCCCTACCGGCCAACGGCCGGTACAGCTGCTGGCCGGCCACGGCGCCGCCCGCGGCACGGCAATGGGCCGCGCCCGCGTGCGCCTGCCGCATGCACTGGAAGTGGCCGAACAGCGCGTCGCCCCCTCCCAGGTTGAATCCGAGCTGGCACGCCTGCACCGCGCCGTGGACGCGGCGCGCACGGAGATGCACGAGCTGCGCCAGCGCCTGCATGGCGCGCTGAACCAGGAAGTGGGCGAGTTCCTCGACCTGCATGCACTGCTGCTGGACGATCCCGAACTGCTGTTCGGCCTGGACGAACTGATCCGCAGCGGCCCCTACAGTGCCGGCTACGCACTGCGCCTGCAGCGCGACCGCCTGGCCAAAGTCTTCGACGGCATGGACGATGCCTACCTGAAGAGCCGCATGGACGACCTCGACCATGTGATCGGGCGCATCCACGCGTTCCTGCAGCCGGAACGGCCCGCAGCGGTGAAGGGCCTGGCCGGCGAAATCCTGGTCTGCGACAACATCGCCCCTTCCGAGCTGGCCCAGCTGCAATCGCACGGCGTGGTCGGCATCGTCACCAGCGCTGGCAGCGCGCTTTCGCACAGTGCGATCCTTGCCCGCAGCCTGCACCTGCCGTTGATCGTCAGCGTGCCGCAGCTGCTGAACAAGGTGATCGACGGCGACGTGCTGATCATCGATGGCGCCGACGGCAGCATCACCGTCAACCCGCAGGCCGACAACCTGCGTGATTACCGGGCGCGCCTGAAGGAGCACGCACGCGAGCAGCGCGAGCTTGGCCGCCTGCGCAGCAAGCCCAGCCGCACCCGCGACCAGGTCGACATCGCACTGCTGGCCAACGCCGAATCGCTGGAAGATGTGACCCAGGCGCATGCGCTGGGCGCCCACGGCCTGGGCCTGTACCGCACCGAATTCCTGTTCCTGCAGCGCAACGAGCTGCCGGACGAAGAAGAACAGTTCCAGACCTACCGCGATGCGGCGCTGGGCATGAGTGGCCGGCCGGTGACCATCCGCACCCTCGACCTGGGTGCAGACAAGGCCGACCGCACCGGCCTGACCCTGAGCAACGAGGAAAACCCGGCGCTGGGCCTGCGCGGCGTGCGCCTGTCGCTGGCCCGGCCCAAGGTGGCCGACACCCAGATGCGCGCGATCCTGCGTGCCTCGGCCTACGGCAAGCTGCGCGTGCTGGTGCCCATGGTCAGCACCCGCGACGAACTGCTGGCGGTACGGCGGCGCATGCTGAAACTGGGCGAGCAACTGCGCGCCGAGGGCCACATGGTGGCCGAGCACGTGCCACTGGGCGCGATGATCGAAGTACCCGCCGCCGCGCTGGCGCTGGAGAGCTTCATCGATCTGGTCGACTTCCTGTCGATCGGCACCAACGATCTGGTGCAGTACCTGCTGGCCGCCGACCGCAACAACGAAGCACTGGGCGAACTGTATTCGCCGCTGCATCCGGCCGTGCTGCGCCTGCTGCAGATGGTGATCGAGACCGGCGCACGCCATCGCATCCCGGTGGCGGTATGCGGCGAAATCGCCGGCGACGCACGGATGACCCCGCTGCTGCTGGCACTGGGCCTGACCGAGTTCAGCCTGCACCCGGGCACCCTGCTGGAAGTACGCCGTGCTGTCCGTGATGCCGATCTGGGAGCCCTGCGCGCCCGCGCACCGAAGCTGCTGGGCATGCGTGACCGCCGCGGCATCGAGCGCTGGCTGGCGCTTGTGGCGGACGCGTCCTGACCCCCGCGCTACGCGCTCGCCGGGCACGGCCCGGCGATACCGCCGCGTGTCACCTTTGGTAGCGCCGGGCCATGCCCGGCGGATTCGGTCTGGAGCAGCAGCCCCTTGTTGTTCAAGGAGCGCGCCGACAGGCGGGGGATGAGGTGGCATGCGTGGACCCCAGTGGCCTGTGGCCAGCGGGGTATGCGCTGAAACATCCCCTTGCGATAATGACGCGCTGAACACCCCTGTTGCCGCATCCTTGCCAGGATCGCGGCTTTTCTTATCCCGCGGGAGCTGCGATGGCTGAGGCCGTACGCCACGACAAGACTGCGCGCCAGTTGCGGATGCTGTCCGATGCACTGGACAGCGGTCGGCTGGGCCCGGTACGCCGTCTGGTCAATACCCTGGCGCCGGCCGAGATCGGCAACCTGCTCGAATCGCTGCCGCCGGGCAAACGCGAGATCGTCTGGGGCCTGGTCGATCCGGAAGACGATGGCGAGGTGCTGGTCCACGTCGGCGACGACGTGCGCGAAAGCCTGCTCGCGGACATGGACCCGGACGAAATCATCGCCGCGGTCGAAGACCTCGACATCGACGATCTGGCCGATCTGGTCGAAGACCTGCCGGACACGGTCATCGACGAAGTCCTCAAGTCGATGGACCGCGAGAACCGCGAGCGCCTGGAGCAGGTGCTGTCCTACCCCGAGGACAGCGCCGGCCGCCTGATGAACCCGGACGTGGTGACGGTACGCGCCGACGTCAACGTCGATGTGGTGCTGCGCTACCTGCGCCTGCGCGGCGAACTGCCGGACCACACCGATCACCTGTTCGTGGTCAGCCGCCGCCACCAGTACCTGGGCCGGGTGTCGCTGGCCTCGCTGGTGACCCACGAAGACACCACCCCGATCAACCGCCTGATCGACGATGAGCAGCCTGCCATCGATGTCGGCGAGAGCGACCAGGAAGTGGCGCGGCAGTTCTCCGACCATGACTGGATCTCCGCGCCGGTGGTGGATGACAACAACATCCTGATCGGCCGCATCACCATCGATGACGTGGTCGACATCATCCGTGGCCAGGCCGAGCACCAGGCGCTGGGCGCCGCCGGCCTGGACGAGGACGAGGACCTGTTCAGCCCGGTCTGGCGCGCGATGCGCCGCCGCTTGATGTGGCTGTCGGTGAATCTGTGCACAGCCTTCCTGGCCTCCAGCGTGGTCGGCCACTTCGAGGGCACCATCGACAAGCTGGTCGCCCTGGCGGTGTTGATGCCGATCGTCGCCGGCCTCGGCGGCAACGCCGGCACCCAGGTACTGGCGCTGATGGTGCGCGGCCTGGCACTGGGCCAGGTCGGCAGTTCCAACGCACGCACGCTGCTGTGGAAGGAAGTGCGGGTGGCCCTGCTCAATGGCGTGGTGCTCGGCTCGGTGCTGGGCCTGATCGTGCTCGCCTGGTTCCACTCGCCCGGACTCTCGGCCGTGATCGCCATCGCGCTGACCTGCAACCTGTTGTTCGCGGCGCTTGCCGGCGTGCTGGTGCCCCTGGGCCTGAAGCGCTTCGGCTTCGATCCGGCGCTGGCCAGCGGCATCTTCCTGACAGCGGTGACCGACTCGATGGGCTTCTTTACTTTCCTCGGCCTGGCCACCATGGTCCTGCTGCACTGACTGGAACTGCCATGGCAACGACGATCGAAAACTACTTTGCACCGGGTTGGCGCGACCAGCTTCACACCTGTGCCGCCTGCGAGTGGAAAGGCAGTTCGCGGGCAATGGTGATGGAACTGGACGAGGACGCCACCGAGTATGTGTGCCCGGTGTGCGAGAACCCGTTGCTGGTGGTGCTGCACCCGGACATGGCGCAGGTGCAGGCCGCGGCCGCAGGCGGCAATGCCGAAGCACAGGAGCAGCTGGAGATCATCGCCAGCTTCCCGCGCCCGCAGTGATGCGGCGCACGATGCCGGGCCGGTCGCGGCGCACTACCATCGAGGCGACATCGCCCTCATGGGAACCGCCATGCTTCGATCGCTTCTGCGCTGGCTGCCGCTGCTGGCCCTGCTGATGTTGACCGGGTGTGCCAGTACGCCGTCCGGTGCCCGCGGCCACTTCGAGGCACGCGCGGTGAAGGTGGACGGCGACACCGCCTACTACCAGGTGTTCATACCGGCCGCCGCCGCGCGCGCAGCTGGTCCGCTGCCGGTGGTGCTGTTCCTGCACGGCTCCGGCGAGCGCGGCGGCGATGGCGTGAAGCAGACCCACGCAGGCCTTGGCCCGTACCTGCGTCGGCACGCGGCCGACTTCCCCGCGCTGGCGGTGTTTCCGCAGGTACCCGGCGACGAGGAATGGAGCGGCCGCAACAACCGGGTGGCGATCGCGGCACTGGACGCCACGATCGCCGAATTCGGCGCTGACCCGGCAAGGCAGTACCTGACCGGAATGTCGATGGGCGGCTATGGCAGCTGGAACATCGCGCTGGACGATCCGAAGCGCTTTGCCGCGATCGTGCCGGTGTGCGGTGCGGTGCTGGCACCACGTGCGGTACGCCCTACCCTGTTCGTCGAGCAGGTGGCGAACGAAGCGGATCCCTATGCGGTGATCGCGCAACGGTTGCAGCGCACCCCGATCTGGATCTTCCACGGCGCGCTGGATGATGTGGTGCCACCGGATGATGATCGCCGGCTGCATGCCGCGTTCCAGACCGCCGGCGCGCGCGACGTGCGCTATACCGAGTACGCGGAAGGCAACCACAACGCCTGGGACGCCACCTACGCCGACGCGGCGATGTGGGCGTGGCTGTTCGCCCAGAAGCGCTGAGCGCTTGCTCCGGTAGAGGCCAACCTTGGTTGGCCCCCTTCTGGTAGATGCCAACCTTGGTTGGCACCAGCCTACCCAAGATCAAGCCATTCCCCGATGTCCGTCGCAAGCGTGTCCGTCCAAGCTTGCGCCATGCAAAACGTCCGCCTCCTGCTCGGCCGTCGCTCCAGCATCGGTCTCAGCTACATCCTGACTACCGTCGTGGATCGTCGCGCGCCCCTGTTCGCCAACGACGCTGCCGCAGCCCTGGCAATCCAGGAATTCCAGAGGCTGGATCAGGAAGGCTTCACCCGCTCGATCGCCTACGTGGTCATGCCCGATCACATCCACTGGCTGCTCGAACTACGCGCGGGAACACTGGAAACCGTCATGAAGCGCTTCAAATCGCGCACGGCGCAGCAGGCAAACCGGTTATTGGGAAGGGGCGGGCGCTTCTGGCAGGCCTGCTACCACGATCATGCGATCCGCTCGGACGAATCGTTGTACCGGCATGCGATGTACCTGATGGGCAATCCGATCAGGGCGGGTCTGACGACGCAGTTGGGGCAGTATCGGCACGCATGGTGCGAGTGGGAGCTCGAGGCCTTGGGTGATCGACCAAAGGCATTCAGCACGGACGGATAGTGCCAACCAAGGTTGGCATCTACCAAAGCAGTGCACCTGCCAACCCAGGTTGGCACCCACCAACGCAGCAATCGGAGGCAATCAACCCAGCAGGGTTTCCAGCACGGCCATGCGTACGGCGACGCCGTTGGCGACCTGGCGCAGCACCCACGACTGCGGGCCGTCGGCCACTTCATCGGTCACTTCCACGCCGCGGTTGATCGGGCCCGGGTGCAGCACGGCTGCGTCCTTGCCGGCGCGGGCCAGGCGTGCGGTGTTCAGGCCGTACTGTGCGTGGTACTGCTCCAGCGACGGCACCAGGCCTTCTTCCATGCGCTCGCGCTGCAGGCGCAGCATCATCAGCGCGTCGACGCCTTCCAGCATCGCGTCGAAATCATCACCGACCACGCAGCCCTTGAGGGTGTCGTCGTCAGGCAGCAGCGACTGCGGGCCACATACGCGGATCTCGCCCACGCCCAGCGTGCGCAGGGCATGCAGGTCGGTGCGGGCCACGCGCGAGTGCTTGACGTCACCGACGATCACCACCTTCATCTTCGAGAAGTCCGGGCCCTTGGCCTGGCGCAGGGTCAGCATGTCCAGCAGGCCCTGGGTCGGGTGCGAGCTGCGGCCGTCGCCGGCATTGACCAGCGCGGTGCCCTCGCCCGCCACCGCAGCCAGCGCCGCCACGGCGCCGTCATCGGGGTGGCGCACGACGAAACCACGCACGCCCATCGCTTCCAGGTTCTTCAGCGTGTCGCAGGCGGTTTCGCCCTTGCGCGTGGACGAGGTGGAGGCGTCGAAGTTCAGCACGTCCGCACCCAGCCGCTGCGCCGCCAGATGGAACGAGCTGCGGGTACGGGTGGAAGGTTCGAAGAACAACGTGCACACCGCCGATCCGCCCAGCACGTGGCGCTTGTTGCCGACACGGCCGACCGCGGCATCGCGGATCTGACCAGCGCGGTCGAGCAGTTGCACCAGGGTGTCGCGGGGAAGACCTTCAAGCGTCAACAGGTGGCGCAGGCGGCCGGAGTCATCGAGTTGCTGGGCGGTCATGGCGGGGTTCGTATCGTCAGGGAATGGGAATGGCGTCGTCCGGCGACGACAACCAGCGGTCGATGATCACCGCCGCAGCCACGGCATCGAGCGCAGCCGCGTCGCGGCGACGCTTGCGCCCTTCGGCGCGCTCGACGGCGAAGCGGCGGGCGGCCTCGACCGAGCTGGAACGCTCGTCGATCATCACCACCGGCAGCTTGAAACGTTCCCGCAGCTGGCGGGCAAAGCCCTGCGCGCGCTTGCGGTTGGGCTGGTCCTGGCCGTCCAGGGTCAGCGGATCGCCGACCACCAGGCCATCGGGCTTCCATTCCTTGAGCAGGCGTTCGATCGCCGCCCAGTCGGGGCCATTGCCGTGCACATCGACCACGGCCACCGCGCGTGCATGCGCGGCGAAGGCACTGCCGATCGCCACGCCGATCCGGCGCGAGCCGACATCGAAACCGAGTACGGTGCCATCGCGACGGATGAGGGCCGGCTCAGACATGGCCGCTGTAATCGGTCAGCCGGAACAGATCGACGCCAATGCGCGACGCGGCGCCCTGCCAGCGCTGTTCCAGCGGCAGCTGGAACACCAGTTCGGCATCGGCCGGCACGGTCAGCCAGCTGTTTTCGGACAGTTCGCTTTCCAGCTGGCCGGCACTCCAGCCCGCGCAGCCCAGGGTGACCACGGCATTGGCCGGGCCTTCGCCACGCGCCATCGCCTCAAGGATGTCACGCGAGGTGGTCAGGTACAGGCCGTCACCGACGACGAGGCTGGAATCCCACGCGCGCGCGTCGTCATGGATGACGAAGCCACGCTCGGGATGCACCGGTCCGCCATTGAGCACCGGACGCGCCTGCAGGACGCCATCGCCGGTAGCGATATCCATCTGCGCAAGCACTTCGCCCAGGGTGTACTCGGACGGCTGGTTGACCAGCACCCCCATTGCCCCGTTCTCGTCGTGCTGGCAGATCAGCGCAACGGTGCGGGCGAAGGTGGCGTCGATCAGCGACGGCAGCGCCACGAGCAGGTGATTGGCGAGGGAAGTCGGCGTTACTGGCATGGGCGCCATTCTAACCGCTGCGACCGGATGCGGGCGCGAAGGGATGGGCTAGGATGGCGCTCTTGCAAGGAGGACGACCCGATGCAGCAGGATGCAACGCTGTCATGGCCCACCCGCAGCATGATCGTGTTGATCGCACTGCTGCAGGGGCTGATGCTTTTCGCGGCCCAGGAACTGGCGGATCAATGGCCGTTCCGGGACATCGGCTGGCGCTACTGCTGGTATGCCTGGGTATTGACCGTGCCCACCGCAGTGGCCTTGACGCTGGTCGATCTGAAGGCCTGGCGCCTGTGGCTGCACGCCGGGTTGGCCTCGTTGCTGGTCCTCGCCCTGGCCGCCTGGACCGCCTGGAACCTGAGCGGAGAAACCGCGCTGTATGCGGCCGTGCTGCAGGTTCCGCTCTCGATCTGCCTGGCCGTTGCCACGTTCATTGCCCTGCCGTGGTGGCAGTTCCGCCTGCATGCCGGACATTGGCGGGCCGACTATGGCGCGTTGTTCGAACGCGCCTGGCAGAACGGGCTGACCCTGGTGCTGGCGGCGGTGTTCACCGGCTTGACCTGGCTGCTGCTGTGGCTGTGGGCGGCGCTGTTCCGGATGGTCAAGGTCGACTTCTTCCACGTCCTGTTCGGCAGCGATGCCTTCATCGCCTTGGCCACCGGCATGCTGGCAGGCTTCGGCGTGCTGATCGGGCGCACCCAGCATCGCGCGATGCAGATCACCCGCCAGGTGCTCTTCGCGATCTGCCGCGGCCTGCTGCCATTGCTGTCGTTCATCGCGGTGCTGTTCGTGCTGTCGCTGCCGTTCACCGGGCTGGCGCCGCTGTGGGCCACGCGTTCGGCCGCCAGCCTGCTGCTGGTGCTGGCGGTGCTGCTGATCAGCCTGGCCAATGCGGTCTACCAGCACGACGACGGCACCCCGCCCTACCCGGCATGGCTGCGCCGGCTGGTCGAGGCCAGCCTGCTGGCACTGCCGATCTACGCCGGCCTGGCGCTGTATGCGATGTCCCTGCGGGTCAGCCAGTACGGCTGGACCCTCTCGCGCTTCTGGGGCGTGGCGGTCGCAGTGCTGATTGCCGGCTATGCCATCGGCTACGCCTTCGCCGCACCGCGCCGGCACGGGCGTTGGCTGCATCGGCTTGAGCCGGTCAACCGCTGGATGTGCTGGGCCGTGCTGGCAACCGCACTGCTGGCCATCTCGCCGGTGATCGACCCGGTGCGCATCACCCTGGCCAGCCAGATGAAGCGCCTGCGCGCCGATCCGGCGTTGATGACTGCGGACGCCGCAAATCAGCTGCGTTTCGAGCTGGGCCGTCGAGGTGTGCAGGCGCTGCGCACGCTGCAGAAAGCACCGTCATTGGCGGCCGACACGCGCGCCTCCAGCATCATCGTGCAGGCCCTGGCCCGGCAGAAGCGCGAGTCACGCTGGGATAACGACATCGATGATGGCGTGCGCGACCTGGCCAGCCTGAAGTCACGGATCGTGCAGGCCAAGGGCACCGCCTCGCCAGCCGATGACTGGTGGCAGGCGATACTGGACCGTCGCTTGCACGCGGGCGATTGCCTGGACGACGACAAGACCGGCGACAACCGCTGCGTCACCCTGCGCCGTGACCTGGACGGCGATGGAGAAGACGACGTGCTGCTGTGCATGACCAGTCTGTACAGCGGTCCGCGCTGCCAGCTGCACGTGCGTGAACCGGCTGGCTGGAGAAAGGAGGGTGATGTTTCCTTCCAGGACGTTGACCAGCGCACCTCGGACGGGGCCCCGCAGGCCCTGCGCGACGGCCGCCTGACCATGCAGCCGCCGCGCTGGCCGACGCTGCTGCTTGACGGCGCGGCGGGCCAGCTGGAGATTGATCGCAGCGACGACCGCGCGGAGGCGGCCACACCATGAGCGGATACTGCCGCATCGCCCCGGGCCATCCGGTGCACGAGTACTACCACGCCAATGAATATGGCTTCCCGCAGCGCGATGAGCGTGAACTGTTCGAGCGCCTGCTGCTGGAGATCAACCAGGCCGGCCTGAGCTGGGAGACCATCCTGAAGAAGCGCGAGGGATTCCGCGCGGCCTATGACGCGTTCGACGTTGATCGCGTGGCGGCCTACGCCGAGCAGGACATCGAGCGCCTGCTGTCGGACCCGGGCATCATCCGCAACCGCTTGAAGGTGCTGGCAGCGATTCACAACGCGCAGGTGATCCAGCAGCTGCGCCAGAGCCACGGCAGTTTCGCCGCCTGGCTGGACGCACACCATCCGCGCAGCAAGGCCGACTGGGTGAAGCTGTTCAAGAAGACGTTCCGCTTCACCGGTGGCGAGATCACCGGCGAGTTCCTGATGAGCCTGGGCTACCTGCCGGGCGCGCATGCCGAGGACTGCCCGGTGCATGCAACGCTGCTGAAGCTGGCACCGCCGTGGGTACAGGCAGCGCGCGGCTGATGCGCATCCGCCGGGCATGGCCCGGCGCTACCGGGGCGCGTGGCGCCTGGGCAGGCGATCCGCCGAATGCGGAATCAGACGCCCATGTAGCGGCCCGGGCGGTGGTTGAACATCAGCACCAGGCTGAGCACCACCGCACCGATGGCCGAGTACATCACTTTCGACGGCGACAGCACGAAGAACGCGGCCACCATCAGGCACGCATCGAAGGACATCTGCACCTTGCCGGCGCTCCAGCCGCGGGTGCGCTGCAGGTAAACCGCCAGAATGCCGATGCCGCCGAGGCTGGCGCGGTGGCGGATGAAGAACAGGATGCCCAGGCCGGACAGCGCGCCACCGACCAGCGCCGAGTACAGCGGCGCGATATGCGAAAAGTCCGCCCAGCGCGGCAGGATGTCGGTGAGCAGGCCGCAGGCAGTGACCGCTGCGAACGTCTTCAGGGTGAATTCCCAGCCCATGCGGCGCACGGCCACCCAGTAGAACGGCAGGTTGACCAGCACGAACACCAGGCCGAAGTTCCAGCCCATCGAATAGTGCAGCAGGAAGGCCATGCCGGCCATGCCGCCGATCATCAGCCCGCCCTTGGCGAAGATCGCCAGGCCCAGTGAGGCCACGAGCATGGCCAGCACCATGCCCTGCACGTCCTCGGCGACCGAGTGGCGCAGCGCCTTCTCATCGGCGGGGGTGCCGGCAACATCGGGCGGCGGGGTCAGCGGGCCAGCGGTGACCAGGTGGCCGTCAGCGTCGTCGCACGGCGCCGGGCCATGGGATTGGAGGGACATACAGGTGGGGGCACTACGGGTGGGGAGCGGTATTAGACACGATCTGCATGACAGTTGCAGATGAAATCGTTCAGTTGGGAGTTGCGGCGAACGGCGCAGCCCCTCGTGGCTGGTGTACCAACAGCAAAAGCCGCGCTTGGCCGGGGGAGATGGGTTCGCGGGGGACGCCGTGAACCCGTCCTTGGGGACTTGGCCGCGTCTTGCTCGTGTGCGCTGTCCTGCGCACACGGCAAGACCGGGGTTGGGCGTCCTGCCCAACCCGCCCGAGGCATGCCTCGGGCCCATGCCGCGGACACCCCCGCAGCCTCACCCCACCCGGCCTTGGACAGGTTCCGTGCGCGTCCAGCCACGTAAAGAGAAAAGAAGAGCAGAAGCGGGTCGCTGCGCTCGGTGGAGCGGTTGTCTCAGCGCTGGGTGGCCAGGTGGTGGGCGACCAGGGCGTTTGCATGGCCATGGCCCAGCCCGTGCTCGGATTTCAGGAAGCTGACCAGTTCCATGTGCTTCAGCCCCGGCCGTTTCGCCAGCAGACCCAGCCAATGCGCCACCGGCTGCCCGTAGGTCTTCTCGATGGAAGGAAAATAGGACGCCGGGCCCTTGGGTTTGCTGTCGGTGCTCATGTGCTGCTCCCTGTTGTTTGGAAAGTACCCATTCGACGAACCACGGAACCACAAATCGACATGGCGCATTAACCGACCAGCACCGGCAACACCGGGCACGCATCCACGCATAGCGTGGATCTACGTGTCGACCGAGGTCGACACCCACCAAGAGCAGGCCATGCCGCTCCACAGGAAGCCCGCTGTTGCTGTTGCTCCGGCTGTGCTGTTGCGGTTGCCGGCCAGCGGCCGGCACTACCGCGGGCGCCGGGCGCAGCCCGGCCGTATCATCCCCTCATGCCGCGTGAAAACCTCAACGACCTGCAAGCCTTCGTCCACGTTGCCCGCGAAGGCAGCTTCACCAAGGCCGCTGCCCAGCTTGGCGTCTCCCAGTCCGCCCTCAGTCACGCCATGCGCGGGCTGGAAGAGCGACTGGGCGTGCGCCTGCTGACCCGCACCACCCGCAGTGTCGCCACCACCGAGGCCGGTGCCCGCCTGCTGGAAACCCTGGCCCCGCGCCTGGCCGAGATCGAAGACGAACTGGCCGCGCTGGCCGAGTACCGCGAGCGCCCCGCAGGCACCATCCGCATCAACGCCACCGGCCACGCCGCCGAATACCTGGCCTGGCCCAGGCTGGCGCCGCTGCTGCAGCAGTACCCGGACCTGAAGGTCGAGCTGACCACCGATTACGGCTTGGCCGACATCGTCGCCGAGCGCTACGACATCGGCATCCGTCTCGGTGAGCGCCTGGCACGCGACATGGTGGCGCTGCCGATCAGTCCGCCGCTGCGCATGCGCGTGGTGGGGGCACCGTCGTACTTCCGCCAGCACGTGGCGCCGGTGCATCCGCACGATCTGGCCGCGCACAACTGCATCACCCTGCGCCTGCCCACCCATGGCGGCCTGATGCCGTGGGATTTCGGTCAGGATGGCAACGAGCTGAGCATCCGCGTCTCTGGTCAGTGGACCTTCAACACAATGGGCATGACGCGGGCTGCGGCGCTTGCCGGCAGCGGACTGGCCTGGCTGCCCGAAGACCAGGTGCAGGCGGCCCTGCTGGAAGGCCGCCTGCAATCAACACTGGATGACTGGTGCCCGCACTTCGATGGCTACTACGCGTATTACCCGTCACGCCGGCATGTCACCGTGGCGATGCGTACGGTGCTTGATGCGCTGCGCGGGCCGATGGTGGGGTGAGGCGTGCGGATCAACGGTCCGCACCCACCACAGGACGAGAGTCCGCGCCCACTGCGATCAGCCCTTGGCCTGTGCCGCACGCTGTGCGTTGTAGCGCTCGCCGACGATGGCGATCTCCTGCAGCGTCTGCGCGATGCGCTCCAGCTCGGCGGGAGACAGCTGCAGGTCGGCGGCGGCAAGGTTCTCTTCCAGGCGATGGATCCTGGTCGTACCCGGAATCGGCACGATCCACGGTGCCTGCGCCAGCAGCCAGGCCAGCGCGACCTGTGCCGGGGTGGCGCCCCGCGCCGCCGCGATCGTGGTGATGCGGTCAACCAGCGCTTGATTGGCGCGACGCGCTTCCACTTCGAAGCGTGGCACGGTGTTGCGGAAATCGTTGTCGGCGAAGGTGGTGTCGGCGTTGATTGCGCCAGTCAGGAAGCCGCGACCGAGCGGGCTGAACGGCACGAAGCCGATGCCGAGTTCCTGCAGCGCCGGCAGCAGTTCGCGTTCCGGTTCGCGCCACCACAGCGAGTACTCGCTCTGCACTGCGGCCACCGGTTGCACGGCATGCGCGCGACGCACCGTGGCAGCGCTGGCTTCGGACAAGCCGAAGTGGCGCACCTTGCCCTCGGCGATCAGGTCACGCACGGTGCCGGCCACATCCTCGATCGGCACGTTCGGATCCACGCGGTGCTGGTAGAACAGGTCGATGTAGTCGGTGCGCAGGCGCTTGAGGCTGGCTTCGGCCACCGCACGGATGTTCTCCGGACGACTGTCCAGGCCGGTGTCGACCCGTGCGTCCTTGAAGCCGAACTTGGTGGCGATCACCAGCTTGTCGCGGTACGGTGCCAGCGCCCTGCCGAGCAGGTCTTCGTTGGTATACGGTCCGTAGACTTCGGCGGTGTCGAAGAAGGTCACGCCGCGCTCGACCGCGGCGTGCAGCAGGGCGATGCCCTGGCTCTGCTCGACGGCGGGACCGTAGCCGTGGCTCAGGCCCATGCAGCCCAGGCCCAGGGCGGAGACTTTCAGGCCGCTGCGGCCGAGTTCACGTGTCTGCATCGTCGTGCTCCAGTAGGGGAGCGATGACGATACGCCTGCAGGGGCAGCGGATTGAACGACCTGGATGGCAGTCGGTCATGACTGGATCTCATGAATGCCGTCCTGCCATCCATCGCACTGCCGCCGGCAGCGGCACCTTCGTTACCGGACCTCTGAAATCTCCACGCCATCCAACCCCTGCGACAGGGTGCGGGCATCGCCGCCCTGGCTGAGCTTGATGCGCAGGCGCACCTCGTTCTGGGAATCGGCGTAGCGCAGTGCGTCCTCGTAGCTGATCTCACCGGCCTGGTACAGCTCGAACAGGCTCTGGTCGAAGGTCTTCATGCCCAGCTGGACCGATTCCTTCATCAGCTCCTTCAGCTTGTGGATCTCACCGTCGCGGATGTAGTCCTGCACCAGCGGCGTGCCCAGCAGGATCTCCATCGCCACCTTGCGCGAGCGGCCATCCGGCGAAGGAATCAACTGCTGCGCGACCACGCCCTTCAGGTTCAGCGACAGATCCATCAACAGCTGGTTGCGGCGATCTTCCGGGAAGAAGTTGACGATGCGGTCCATCGCCTGGTTGGCGTTGTTGGCGTGCAGCGTGCACAGCACCAGGTGACCGGTTTCAGCGAAGGCGATGGCGTGGTCCATGCCCTCGCGGGTACGCACCTCGCCGATCATGATCACATCCGGCGCCTGGCGCAGGGTGTTCTTCAGCGCGGCTTCCCAGCTGTCGGTATCGATGCCGACTTCGCGCTGGGTGATGATGCAGCCCTCGTGCTTGTGCACGAATTCGATCGGATCTTCGATGGTGATGATGTGCCCGGTCGAATTCTGGTTGCGGTAACCGATCATCGCTGCCAGCGAGGTTGATTTACCGGTACCGGTAGCGCCGACGAACAGGATGATGCCGCGCTTGGTCATCGCCAGCGTCTTGATGATCGGCGGCAGGCTCAGCTCTTCCACGGTGGGAATGCGCGTCTCGATGCGACGCAGCACCATGCCGACCTGGTTGCGCTGGTAGAAGCAGCTCACGCGGAAGCGGCCGACGCCGGACAGGCCGATGGCGAAGTTGCATTCGTGGGTCTTTTCGAATTCCTCGCGCTGCGCCGGCGTCATCACGTTCAGCACCAGGTCGCGGCTCTGCTGCGGCGTCAGTGGCGTCTGGGTGATCGGCGAAATCTTGCCGTTGACCTTGATCGCCGGCGGCATGCCGGCAGTGATGAACAGGTCCGAGGCGCGCTGGTGCGCCATCAGCTTAAGGAACGAGGTGAAATCGATGGTGGTCGCGGTGGTGTTCACGGCGGGCTCCCAATGGGGCATGTACCAGGAATCGGTCGGTGGAGGAAACAGCGCGGGGCCGGCGACGTATTCGCGCGCCCTGCCCCGCCATTGCCTCGCCTTACTCGAACAGACGCTTGTCCTTGGCGTATTCGCGGGCCTGGTTGCGGGTGATCAGGCTGCGCTTGACCAGGTCCTGCAGGTGCTGGTCCAGGGTCATCATGCCGTACTGCTGGCCGGTCTGGATGGCCGAATACATCTGCGCCACCTTGTCCTCGCGGATCAGGTTGCGGATGGCCGGGGTGCCGACCATGATTTCCCACGCAGCGGTACGACCGCCGCCGACCTTCTTCAGCAGCGCCTGCGAAATGACCGCGCGCAGTGATTCGGACAGCATCGAGCGCACCATCGGCTTTTCGCCGGCCGGGAACACGTCGATGATGCGGTCGATGGTCTTGGCCGCCGAACTGGTGTGCAGGGTGCCGAACACCAGGTGGCCGGTTTCCGCGGCGGTCAGCGCCAGGCGGATGGTTTCCAGGTCACGCAGTTCGCCGACCAGGATGATGTCCGGGTCCTCACGCAGTGCCGAACGCAGCGCTTCATTGAAGCCATGCGTATCGCGGTGCACTTCGCGCTGGTTGATCAGGCACTTCTGCGAGGTGTGCACGAATTCGATCGGATCCTCGACGGTGAGGATGTGGCCGTATTCGTTCTTGTTGATGTAGTCGATCATCGCCGCCAGCGTGGTCGACTTGCCCGAACCGGTCGGGCCGGTCACCAGGATCAGGCCCTGCGGCTGCTGGATCACCTCGCGGAACAGCGGCGGGCAGGCCAGGTCTTCCAGGGTCAGCACTTCGGACGGAATGGTACGGAACACCGCACCGGCGCCACGGTTCTGGTTGAACGCATTGACACGGAAGCGCGCCAGCGACGGGATCTCGAAGGAGAAATCGACTTCGAGGAATTCCTCGTAATCGCGGCGCTGCTTGTCGGACATGATGTCGTACACCAGCGCGTGGACCTGCTTGTGGTCCAGGGCTGGAATGTTGATCCGGCGAACATCACCGTCCACGCGGATCATCGGCGGCAGGCCTGCGGACAGATGCAGGTCGGACGCTTTGTTCTTTACGGAAAACGCCAAGAGCTCGGCGATATCCATGAGCGGCTACTCCCCAATAACGGCTTCGACTGGAAGGATCTTTCCCCGGGCGGCAGTATAGCCTCCTGATTGAACGGAACGCGTTACGTGGCCACTCCCCTGCCCCAGATCCTGAGCAACCTGCACAACGCCGCCGCTGCCGCCGGGCGGCCACCGCCGCGCCTGCTGGCGGTGTCCAAGACCCAGCCGGCCGAGGCCGTGGCTGCGCTTGCCGCGCAGGGCCAGACCGCGTTCGGCGAAAACTACGTGCAGGAAGCGCTGGCCAAGATGCAGGAACTGCAGCCGCTGGGCCTGGAATGGCACCTGATCGGCCACCTGCAGTCGAACAAGGCCGAACCGGTGGCCACGCACTTCGACTGGGTGCAGAGCGTGGACCGGCCCAAGCTGGTCGCCGCGCTGGCCCGCTACCGCCCCGCTGAACGCGGCCCGCTGAACGTACTCATCCAGGTCAACATCGATGACGAGTCGAGCAAGCACGGCTGCGCGCCGGACGACGTGGACACGCTGGCGGCAACCATCGCCGCCGAGCCGAACCTGCGCCTGCGCGGCCTGATGGCGATTCCTGCGCCGTGGCCCGACGCCGAGCGCCGGCGCGACGCGTTCGTGCGCATGCGCACACTTTTCGAGGCGCTGGCTGCCGCTCATGCCCAGGTGGACACCCTGTCGATGGGCATGAGCAGCGACTACGCTGAAGCGATCGCCGAAGGTGCCACCCTGGTGCGCATCGGTACCGCCCTGTTCGGCGCGCGTCCGCGCCCGGCCTGATTCCAAGGAGATTCCCATGGCAGCTGATTCCATCACCTTCATCGGCGGCGGCAACATGGCCCGCAGCCTGATTGCCGGCCTGATCCGGCAGGGCGTGCCGGCCGCGCACATCCACGTGGCCGAACCGGTGGCCGAACTGCGCGAAAAGCTGGCTGCCGATTTTGGCGTGCAGACCCACGACAACGCGGCCGCTGCGGCGGCGCAGGGCAACACGTGGCTGCTGGCGGTGAAACCGCAGGTGCTGCGCGAAGTCTGCCAGTCACTGCAGGTGTTGGCGCAGGCACAGGAGCCGTTGGTGATCTCGATCGCCGCCGGCATCACCAGCCCGCAGCTGCAGCGCTGGTTGGGTGGCGCGCTGCCGGTGGTGCGCGCGATGCCCAACACCCCGGCCCTGCTCGGTGCCGGGGTCACCGGCCTGTATGCCACGCCAGCGGTGGATGCGCAGCAGCATGCGCAGGCCGAACGCGTGCTGGCCAGCGCGGGACGCACGGTGTGGATCGACGACGAAGCGCAGATGGATTCGGTCACCGCCGTATCCGGCAGTGGCCCGGCATATGTGTTCCTGCTGGCCGAAGCAATGGAAGCGGCCGGCATCGCACAAGGCCTGCCTGCAGAAGCGGCGCGCACGCTGGTGGTGCAGACACTGCTGGGCGCCTCGCGCATGCTGGACGAAGCCGGGGAAAGCCCAGCCGAACTGCGGCGCCGGGTGACCTCCCCCAACGGCACCACCCAGGCGGCGATCGAAAGCTTCCAAGCAGGTGGGTTTGAAGCGTTGGTGGAAAAGGCACTGCGTGCCGCGCAGGTGCGTGGGCAGGAACTGTCTGCGGCCAATGATTGAAACAGGTGTGCCGACCAACGGTCGGCACCCACCGCCATCCACGCATGCGTGGATCTACGTGCCCAGCCTGGCCATGACGAAATCAACGAAACACTGCAGGCGTGGTCGTGGGCGACGGTCGGGCAGGTAGATCAGGTGCATCGGCCGTGGCTCGGGCAGATAGTCGCGCAGCAGTGGCTTCAATCGTCCCGCTGCGATTTCGCCGGCAAGCAGCGCGGTCGGCTGCAGCACCAGGCCCGCGCCCGCCACGGCTGCTTCGCGGAGCGCGTAGCCGTCATTGCTGGTCAACCGCGCTTCCCAATCGACCTGTTCGCCATTGGCCAGCTGCCAACCGTGACCGCCGCGCCAGGCCAGGTGGCTCAGGCAATCATGTCCTTCAAGATCGGCGGGCGTGCGCGGCGTACCACGGCGGCGCAGGTACGACGGTGATGCACACAGACTCATCGCATACGGCGGCAGCGGCCGCGCCACCAGTTCCTGCGACGGCAGCGGACCGACGCGGATGGCTGCATCGAAGCCATCCTCGATCAGGTCGATGCGGCGATTGCTCAGGTCCAGCTCGATGTTCAGCAGCGGCTGTGCCCGCAGCAGCTCGCTCAACACGGGAGCCAGCACGCAGCTGCCCCAGGTGGTCGGCGCACTGACCCGCAACAGCCCGCGTGGCTGCACCTGCAGCCCGGCCACGTCCGCCTCGGCCTGCTGCACCTGTTCCAGCACCTGCCGGCAACCGGCCAGGTAGGCGGTGCCGGCTTCGGTCAGGCGTTGGCGACGGGTGTTCCGCTGCAGCAGCGCGGCGCCCAGGTGCGCTTCCAGCTGCTGGATGTACTTGCCGACCATCACCGCCGACACCTGCAGGTGGCTGGCGGCGGCGGAAAAACTACCGTGCTCGGCCACTGCGACGAAGGCCTGCATGCAGCGCAAGGTATCCATTGCAAACCCATGGTTAGGAATATGCGAATCATACGCCGCTTACCAAACCAACTGGTGACGGCGCAGACTGCATCCATCCCCTCTCGCAAGGAGCTGTCATGAAGATTCTTCTCGTCGGTGCCAGCGGCACCCTCGGCCAGGCGGTCGCCCGCCACCTGGGCCAGCAGCACGACATCCTCGCTGCCGGCCGCCACAGCGGCAGCCTGCGCGTGGACCTCACCGACGACGCCAGCGTGCGCGAACTGTTCGCGCAGACCGGCCCGGTCGATGCGGTGATCTCCACCACCGGCAAGCTGCATTTCGGCCCGTTGCAGCAGATGACACCCGAACAGTTCAACGTCGGCCTGCAGGACAAGCTGCTCGGCCAGGTACGCCTTGCACTGGCCGCGCAGCACCATCTCAACGCTGGCGGCTCGATCACCCTGACCAGCGGCATCGTCAGCGCGCAGCCGATCCGCGATGGCGCCAACGCCACCGCCGTCAACCATGCGCTGGAAGGTTTCGTGCGGGCGGCGGCGCTGGAACTGCTGCCGCGCGGGCTGCGCATCAACGTGGTCAGCCCGAACGTGCTGGTGGAATCGATGGAAGCCTACGGCCCCTACTTCCCCGGCTTCGAAGCGGTGACCGCACAGCGCGCGGCACTGGCCTTCCAGCGCGCGGTAGAAGGCATCCAGAGCGGCGAAACCATCACCGTCTGGTAACGAGCGTGCCGACCAGGTTCGGCACCCACCAGCACGGTCAGCCCCAGCGCATCGGGCCGTCGCCGCGCTCGCCGAGCACGTCATCCGGATTGGCCAGGCGGCAGCGCTTCAGTGACAGGCAACCGCAGCCGATGCAGCCGGTCAGCTCGTCGCGCAGCAGCTGCAGCATGTGGATGCGTTCCTCCAGCTCCACCTGCCAGCGTGCCGACAGCTTGGCCCAGTCGGCCTTGGTCGGCGCCCGCCCCTGAGGCAGGCTCTCGAACGCACGTGCCACCGCTTCCAGCGGCATGCCCACGCGTTGCGCCACGCGGATCACCGCCAGCCGGCGCAGCACGTCGCGGGCGTAGCGGCGCTGGTTACCCGACGTGCGCAGGCTGCTGATCAATCCCTTGCGCTCGTAGAAATGCAGCGCAGAGACGGCCACGCCGCTGCGACGGGCGACATCGCCGACGCTCATGTCCTGTGCCAGCATCGATTGACCTCAACTTTGGTTGAGGTGGCATGCTGCTACCATCGCCGCCAGATGACAAGCGCGGCCCGTCCGCCCCCGCAGGAACCCGATGCCCTCCCCCGCTGCCACGGCCGATCCGGTCGATTCCTCCATCCTGTCCGCGCGCTACCGCGCCACCACCCTGGGCATGGTCGCCCTGGTCTCCCTGCATGCCTTCGAGGCACTGGCGGTGGCCGCAGCAATGCCGACCGTGGCCGAGGCCCTGGACGGCCTGCGCTTGTATGCGTTGGCCTTCGGCGGCACCTTGGCCACCAGCGTGATCGGCATGACCCTGGCCGGCCGCTGGGCCGACCGCCACGGCCCCGCACGCCCGCTATGGTGGGGCCTGGCCTGCTTCGTGCTGGGCCTGCTGCTGGCGGGCTTCGCCCTGCGCATGGGCATGCTGGTGGCCGGACGCCTGCTGCAGGGCCTGGGCGCAGGCGCCATTTCGGTGTCGCTGTATGTGATGGTCGGCCGGACCTATCCCGAGCATCTGCGGCCGAAGGTCTTCGCCGCGTTCTCTGCCGGTTGGGTGGTGCCGTCGATGATCGGCCCCGCGCTGAGCGGTGTGATCGTGCAGCATCTTGGCTGGCGCTGGGTGTTCCTGGCGGTGCCGCTGCTGGCGATACCGGCCGGCCTGCTGCTGCGACCGGCGCTGGCGCGCATGCAGGCTGCAGCCACGGATGTTGCCGATGATGGCCGCGGCAACATCGTGCGCTGGGCCAGCGGCGCCTCCCTGGCTGCCCTGCTGCTGTATCTGGGCGGGCAACAACAGGGCGTACCTGCACTGCTGTGCATCAGCGTGGCGATGCTGGCGCTGCTGTTCTGCGTGCATCGCCTGTTGCCCGCCGGCACCCTGCGCCTGCGCCGTGGCCTGCCCAGTGTGATCGCATTGCGTGGTGTGGCCGCTGCCGCGTTCTTCGCCTGCGAGGCCTACCTGCCCCTGCTGCTGCAGCGCGAGCGTGGGCTGTCACCCAGCTGGGCCGGTGCCGTGCTGAGCCTGGGCGCGCTGGGCTGGTTCACCGGCTCGTGGCTGCAGGGTCACCAGCAGCGCGGCTGGTCGCGGCAGCAACTGCTGCGCGTGGGCACACCGCTGATGACCGTGGGCATCGGCGCGACGCTGGCGGTGCTGTTCACTGCGGTGCCACTGCCGGTCGCCCTGGTCGGCTGGACACTGACCGGCTTCGGCATGGGCATGATCTACGCCAGCCTGTCGGTGCTGACGCTGTCACTGTCACCACCACACGAACAGGGTGCGAACACCTCGGCCCTGCAGTTGAGCGAAGCATTGTCGGTGACCACCGCACTGGCGGTATCCGGCGCGCTGTTCGCACTGTTCGTGGAAAGCGCCCCGCATACCGGTTACATCCTGTGCCTGGCCATCACCCTGGGCCTGGCGGTGTTCGCCACGGTGATCGCACGTCGCGTGTAGACGCTCCGGAGAGCGTCCCGTTACGGCCTCGCCACCGTACCCACTTCATCGATGTCCTGGTGCAGGATGCGGCGCACTTCCAGCACTGCCTGCGGCGTCTCCTGCACGCTGTGGCCGGAGATGATCACCTTCTCCGACAACGCGCCCGGCAGGTGCGAGCTCCAGTAAGGCACCAGCCCATCGTCGGATTTCTCCACCGGCAGTTCCGGTTTGCGCTGGGCGATGATGGAGTGGTACTTCAGGCCCGGCGTGATCGGCAGCTGCGCAGCGGCTTTCACGAACGGGTCGCTGGCCTTGAGGTTGTCGATGCTGTTGGGAATCTTCGGCTTGGCCGTGCCATCCGCCTGCTGCTCGGCCTGTGCCAGTGCCAGGAACACATCCTCGAACTTGCCGAGGATGGTCAGCGGCAGGCGCACCAGGCGGCCGATCAGGCGGCCGACCTTGTTGCCGGCGATGTCCGTGCCCTGGTGCGGGGCGGCGATGAAGATCGCACGCTCTACGTTCGGTTCGGCCTTGAAGTGCAGCAGCGGACCCAGCTTGGACTGCACCCGCTTCAGGCGTTCGCCCTTCAGGTTGTAGTTGGCGAGCAGATCGTTCCACAGTACATCGCCGGAATCGCTGACCAGCAGGCGCGCCAGCACGCCACCCATGCTGTGGCCGATGTAGACCATGTCCTTCGAGGCGCGCGTGCTGCCGTTGGGGTCGAAGTGCTGCAACGTGTCGTTGAATGCGTTGGCGATCTCGTAGCGGTTCAGCGCGATCGGCGCATTGGTCGGGTAGTACACCTGCCACACCTGGAACTGCTGGCGCAGTTCGGGGTCACCCATGATCTCGTTGGCCAGGTTCACCCACGCTTCCGGGCTGCTGCCCAGGCCATGCAGCATGAAGATGATGCGGCGGTTCGGATCCCATGGCTGCATCAGGTAGATGTGCGGCTCGCCGATGCCCTCGCTCATGCCGAACAAGGTACGCAGCGACTGCGTGGCGAACCCGCTCTGCGCCAGCCACAGACCGTAGGCGGCGGTGAAGTTGCCCGCCAGCGGCACCTCTTCGCCATGCAGGGTGATGCGCTCGGTGGCCTCGGGCGAATAGCCATCCAGCAGCACCTGGCGGGTGCGCATCACGTCTTCCAGCGTGTTGCCTTCAAAACGCAGCAATGCCGTAACGTTGATCGAGGACATCTCGCTGTACTCGGGCACCGAATCATCGTGCTGGTGGCGGCGTCCGCGGCGGACGCCCTCCTCCTGCTCGTCCTTGGTGGCCTGCGCCTGTGCCGTTTCGGCCTTGGCCCCTTCCGCGGCGACGGCAGGCACCACCAGCTTCGGCGGGTCCATCACCATCACCAGCTCGGCGCCGAAGCCATCGCGGCGATAGGTGCTGCGCATGCCGACGAAGCTGACGGTACCGGCCGGCACCAGCTGCTTGGGGATGCTCTTCAATGAAAGGCGCTGGAAATCGGAAGCCAGCGTCCAGCTGCCCGCCGACACCGGCTTGGTGTAGTCCTCGCCGGCCAATGCTGCGGCACGGGCACGCGCGAACAACACCACGGCGGCCTTCTCGGCAGCATAGTTGTAGTAATCGCGTACCTGCGTCTGCCGATCCTCGAACGCGCGATCGGAGGGCGAGCGCCCGCTGTAGAACAGATAGGCATAGCCATAGCGCGCCGCCTCCAGCCACGCATCCAGCGCCGCATCGCTCATCGGCGGTTCGTTGGCCGCCTGCTTCTTCGGCGTCAATGCCAGAGCGGCCTTCACCCACAGCTCGGACAGCGTCGACAACCGCTGCTCGACGTTGAGGTCATCGGTCATCAACAGCGTGCTGCGGCAGACCAGGAAGTCCTTCTCGCACTGCGATTCGTCCAGCCCGGCCGCACTCAATGTCTCGCGCGAGGCGGGGCTGAGCTTGCCGGTGTTGAGCACATCGGCGCGCTTGTTGACCAGGTAATCGCTGGACGCCACCTGCTTGACGGTGACCATCGCGCAGCCGCTGCCGCCCAGCAGCAGGAAAGCAGCCAACAACGCCGGCAGCGCGCGCTGCCAGCGGAACAGGATCATCGGGGTCATTGCTGCGGGTCCTGCTCGGTGCCAGGGATGCCCTGGCGGATCACGGTGGAGAAATCATCGTCGGGTGCCATCTTCAGCGCGCGCTCGGTGATGCGGCCCTTGGCATGCAGTTCGGCGTACGGCACGCCAGACGTGAGCGCGCCCACCTCCTGCGCGTACTCGGCCAGGTAGCCCGAGACCAGCAACCGGTAGTCCAGCGGCAGGCGCGGGGCGATATGCCGCGCCAGGTCGAAGACAATCGTGGTGCAGTTGCTGGTCAGCGTGTTGTAGAAGCCGGGCGTGGCATCAAGCTGGCGTGCCTGGTCGATGTAGGCAGCAAACAGGGTCTTGAGCTGGTTGCGGTCCATGCCGTGCAGGCGGTACAGGTAGACATCCTCGCCGCGCGCGTTGGTGCGCGTGCGGATGATGTCGGTTTCTTCGGACGCGACCAGCGTCATCTCGAACTTGCGGAAGAAGCCGCCCAATGCCGAGAACGATTCACCACGCTCCTTGCGGATTTCCAGCGAGAACACCAGATGGCGCCCGTCCTCGAATCCGAACGAGACCAGGGTGTGGGCGATCGCCGGGCCCATCCAGTACGACAGCACCAGATCGGCCGAACGCAGCTGGTCCAGGTCGTAGCTGCGGCGCACCCAGCGCGCGTCGTAGTCGGTCTCGGTGCGCCAGGTGAAATCGCGCACGTTGTCCAGCACCACGTGGCGGCCATCGAAGGATTCCACGTGCAGGCGCTGCGCCACGTCATCGGCCCAGTCGCGGTCCTGGCGTGGGGTCAGCAGCAGCCACCACAGCCCCGCCAGCGCCAGAGCGCCGGCAAAAGCCACCCACAGACGGCGCGTGCCACGGCCGCGCGCCACCTGCCAGGCCGCCCAGGCGGCGGCCAGCAGCCACAGCATCGCCGCGGTCACGCCCAGCCAGCCTGGCCCGGGCATCTGGTAGGTCAGCAGACCGGCCACCCACAGCGCCAGCAGCACCATCACACATCCTGTCATCCATCGTCCTGCGGCTTTCACTGGCATCCTGTCGGGGTCCCGGGGCGGCATAGTTAGCCACAAGCCGCCTCACGGCGACATCTACGACGGTTCAGGCTGGCGCCGGCGGGCGCATACTGGCGTCCACCAAGGTGTACAGGGAGCGAGGATGGGCATTACCACCGTGGCCGGCGTCGCCGTGCAGGCGCAGCATCGGGCCAGCTGTCATTGCGGCACCGTCGAGCTGCTGCTGGACCTGCCCGAGGGCATCGTCGACCCGCGCCGCTGCGACTGTTCGATGTGCCGGCGCCGCGGCGCCATCGCCGCCAGCGTGGCCGAAGACGGGCTGCGTATCGTGCGTGGCCAGGCCCATCTGCGCCTGTACCAGTTCAACACGCACGTGGCCGAACACTACTTCTGCGACGTCTGTGGCATCTACACGCACCATCGCCGCCGCTCCAACCCGGACCAGTACGGCTACAACGTGGCCTGCCTGGAAGGCATCGATCCGTTCGCGCTGGGAACCGTTCCGGTCAGCGACGGGGTGAACCACCCCTCTGATCGCACCGGTTAGTGGCGGCTGCGCCGGGGCGGCGGCGCGATCTTCTGCCACGGTGCCATGCTGGCCCGGCCGACGCGCAACGGACGCTTCAACGGCGTTCGACGCGCGGGCAGGTCCGCTGCAGGCGGCAGCGTCGCGGCGGGCAGCGCAGGGCGCGGGGGCCAGAGTCGGTCAAGCAACCACATGGCAGGTCTCCGTGGGGGACGGGGACGATCAACCCTACCGACGCCCGGGCCAAGACCGGGTGATGGCGCTGCGGCAGGAAGGTGACAGCCGACGCCCCTGCCCTCAGTGCACCGGCCGCGCCCTGCCCATCCGCCGTACCAGCACGAAGAACAGCGGCACCAGCACCACCGCCAGCACCGTTCCGGAGAGCATGCCGCCGATCACGCTCATGCCGATTTCACGCCGGCTGACCGCGCCGGCGCCGGTGGCCAACGCCAGCGGGATGACGCCTGCCACGAAGGCCAGCGAGGTCATCACGATCGGCCGCAGGCGCAGGCGCGCGCCCTGAAGTGCCGCTTCCACCGCTGAACTGCCGGCGCGGTAGCGTGCTTCGGCGAACTCCACGATCAGGATCGCGTTCTTTGCCGACAATCCAATCGTGGTCAGCAACCCCACCTGGAAGTAGATGTCATTGACGAAGCCCGCAGCCGTGGTCGCCAGCACCGTACCGATCACGCCCAGCGGAATCACCAGCACCACCGCCACCGGCACCGTCCAGCTCTCGTAGAGCGCGGCCAGGCACAGGAAGATGAAGGCAATCGAAGCGGCGTACAGGTACAGCGTCTGGTTGCTGGCCAGTTGTTCCTGATAGGACAGCCCGCTCCATTGCAGATCGAACCCGGGTTGATCGGCCACCAGCGCCTGCATGCGCTGCATCGCTTCACCCGAGCTGCGCCCCTCGGCCGCGCTGCCCTGGATCTGCATCGCCGGCAGGCCGTTGAAACGCTGCTGAAGCTGCGGCCCACGCGCCCAGTGGCTGCTGGCAAAGCTGGCGAACGAGGCCATCTGACCGTTGCCACCGCGCACGTACCACTGGCCGATGTCGTCGGGCACGCTGCGGTAAGGCTGGTCGCCCTGCATGTAGACACGCTTGACCCGGCCGCGATCCAGGAAATCATTGATGTAGCTGCCACCCCAGGCCGCAGACAGCGTGGAATTGATGTCGGCCTGTGCCAGGCCCAGCGCGCTGGCCTGGGCGTGGTCGATGTCCAGCCGCAGCTCGGCCTTGTCGCCCAGCCCGTTCAATCGCACGGAGGTCAGTCCGTCGTCTTCGCCGGCCGCGCGTACCACCTGCTCCTGCGCGGCCTGCAACGCTACGCGTCCGGCCGCGCTGGTGTCCTGCAGCCACAGTTCGAAACCGCTGGACTGCCCGAGGCCGCGCACTGCCGGCGGCGCCAGCACGTTGACCTTGGCATCGGGCAGCTTGCGGAAATAGGCATTGGCGCGCGCGATGATCGCCGCTGCGGTGTTGTCGCCCTTGCGCTCGTCCCAGGGCTTGAGTGCCAGGAAGCCCTGCCCCGCATTCTGGCCGGTACCGGCGTTGTTACGACCGACCACCACGAACACCACGTCCAGGTTCTGCTTCTCGTGCTCC
This sequence comes from Stenotrophomonas sp. MYb57, assembly GCF_002966815.1. Classification (NCBI taxonomy): domain Bacteria; kingdom Pseudomonadati; phylum Pseudomonadota; class Gammaproteobacteria; order Lysobacterales; family Lysobacteraceae; genus Stenotrophomonas; species Stenotrophomonas sp. MYb57. Next base: position 1,087,457 of record NZ_CP023271.1, on the reverse strand, counting down.
ATGAAGTAACGGCTGATCTGCTCGCCCAGCGCCTCGGTGCGCGCCATCGGCGTGCCTTCCGGCGTGGAGAACTGGAAGGTCACCTGGCCCTGGTCCTCCACCGGCAGGAAGCCGGTGGGCATGCGCGCGTACAAGGCAATCATGGCGATCACCAGCAGCAGATAGAACGCCATCCAGCGCCGCGGACGTGACACCACGCCACCGAGCTTGCCCTGGTAGGCCGACTGGCTGCGTTCGACGCCACGGTTGAACGCGGCGAAGAAGCGCCCCGGTGGCTTCTGCGCCGACGAGGGCTTGAGCAGGGTCGCGCACAGCGCCGGTGTCAGGGTCAGCGCGACCAGCGCCGACAACGCCATGGCCGATGCAATCGTGATCGAGAACTGCCGGTAGATGATGCCGGTGGAACCGCCGAACAGCGCCATCGGCAGGAACACCGCACCGAGCACCACGGTGATGCCGATCAGCGCACCGGTGATCTCGCCCATCGACTTCTCGGTTGCCTCGCGTGGCGGCAGATGCTCTTCGTGGATGATGCGTTCCACGTTCTCCACCACCACGATCGCGTCATCGACCAGCAGGCCGATGGCCAGCACCATCGCAAACAGCGTCAGGGTGTTGATGGTGAAACCGGCCACCGCAAGGACGCCGAAGGTACCCAGCAGCACCACCGGCACCGTGATCGCGGGAATCAGGGTGGCGCGCAGGTTCTGCAGGAACAGGAACATCACCACCACGACCAGTACGATCGCCTCGATCAGGGTGTGGATGACCCCTTCGATGGAGACCCGTACGAACGGCGTGCTGTCGCGTGGATAGGCCACCTGCAGCCCGGGCGGGAACGTAGGCCGCAGCCGTTCAAGCTCCGCGCGTACTGCATCGGCAGTGGCCAGCGCGTTGGCGCCGGAGGCCAGGGTCACCGAGAAACCCGCAGCCGGATAGCCGTTGAGGAAGCTGCTGGTCTGGTAATTCTCCGCGCCGATCTCGACCCGCGCCACGTCGCCCAGGTGCACCGCCGCGCCGCTGGGCAGCGTGCGCAGGATGATCGCGCGGAACTGTTCCGGAGTCTGCAGGCGCGACTGCGCCGTGACGGTGGCATTGAGGCTCTGCGTCGCACTGGACGGCAACGCCCCCAGCTCGCCGGCAGTGACCTGGGTGTTCTGTGCCTGGATCGCGCTGCGCACATCCGACGGCATCAGGTCGTAGGCACGCAGCTTGTGCGGATCCAGCCACACCCGCATCGCATAGGCCGAACCGAACACATTGATCTCGCCGACGCCGGCAATGCGGCTGATCGGGTCCTGCACGTTGCTGACCAGGAAATCGGAAACGTCCACCCGCTCCATGCGCCGGCTGGTGTCGTACAGCGAAACCACCATCAGCGAGTCGCCCTGCGACTTGGCCACGGTCACGCCCTGCTGCTGCACTTCCTGCGGCAGGCGGTTGATGGCCTGGTTTACGCTGTTCTGCACCTGTACCTGGGCGATATCGGGGTTGGCGCTCTGGTCGAAGGTGACCGTGATCCGCGCCTGTCCCGAAGACGAACTGGTGGAGGAAAAATACAGCAGGTGGTCGATGCCCTTGATCTGCTGTTCGATCACCTGGGTGACGCTGTCTTCCACCGTCTGTGCAGACGCGCCGGTGTAGTTGGCGGTGATGTTGACCTGCGGCGGTGCGATGTCCGGGTACTGCTCGACCGGCAGCTGGGTCACCGCAATCGTGCCGAACGCCATGATGCAAATCGCCAGTACCCAGGCGAATACAGGGCGGTGGATGAAGAAGCGCGGCAGCATGCGCTCAGTCCTTTCCGGCCGGCGCAGCCACGGGCGCCGTCTTCATCCGCACCAGCATGCCGTCGGCAAGGCCCTGCGCCCCCGCCACCACCACCTGCTCGCCAGCGCTGATGCCATCAAGCACCAGCCACTGGTTGCCCACCGCGCGGGCAGTGCGGAAGGTACGCAGCCGCGCCTTGCCCTCCTTGTCGACCAGCCACGCCTGCGCCTCGCCCTTGGCACTGCGGTCCACCGCCGACTGCGGTACCAGCAACGCCTGCTGCTGCGTGCCCTGGCCTACCTGCGCGCGCACGTACATGCCCGGCAACAGCTGTCCCTCGGGGTTGGGGAACTGCGCGCGCAGGGTGATGCTGCCGGTCTCCTGCTGCACATCGATGTCGGCAAATTCCAGCGTGCCCGGCAGCGGGTAGTCGGTGCCATCGGACAGGCGCAGCCGCACCGGCGCGCTGTTGGCCTGCACGCCCCCCTCGGCAATGGCGCGACGCAGCGCCAGGTACTCGTTGCTGGACTGGGTGATGTCCACGTTCATCGGGTCGACCTGCTGGATCCGCGCCAGCGGATCGGCCTGGGCGGATGTCACCAGTGCCCCCGGGGTGAACAGCGCACGCCCGATGCGACCGGCAATCGGTGCGGTGACCGTGGCAAAACCCAGCCGCGTACTGGCGGTATCGCGCGCTGCCTGCGCAGCCTGCACGGCCGCAGCCGCCTGCTGGCCACTGGCGATGGCATCGTCCACGTCCTGGCGCGCGGCCAGCTGGTCCTTGCCCAGCGCCTGCATCCGCTGCGCCCGCAGGCGAGCGGTCACGGCGGCCGCTTCGGCGGTCCTGAGGTTGGCCTGCGCCTCGTTCAGGGCGGCCTGGTACAGCGCCGGCTCGATCTGGAACAGGGGCTGCCCGGCCTTCACCAGCTGCCCCTGCTCGAACAGGCGCTTCACCAGCACCCCGTCCACCTGCGGACGTACATCCGATTCCTGCGAGGCAATGGTGCGTCCGGGCAGTTCCTGCTGCAGCGCCAGCGTCTGGTTCTGCAGCGTCAGCACGGTCACTTCCGGCGTCGCCTTGCCTGGTTTGGGCGCGTCCTTGCCGCAGCCGGCCAGCAGGGTAGCCAGGGCAAGCACCAGCAGCGGCCGGCGCCAGCCCGCGGCAGGCAGGGAGAAGTACGGAAGGGTCATCGGCAGCAGGTTCCACGCGCGGGGGGAGCGTTCGGCGCCGAATATAGAAGACAGCGCGCTGCGATCCAGCGAAAAACGCATGAAACATTTTTCATTTGCAGTGCACACCCGTGGTTGCGAGGATGCGCAGGTCCCAATATGCAAAGTGGCCCATGCCGCGCGTACTCACCATCGAGGACGACCTTGTCACCGCGGAGGAAATCGCCACCGAGCTGCGCAGCCACGGCTTCGAGGTGGATCTGGCCAGCGACGGCAGCAGTGGCCTGGCGCTGGCACGTTCAGGCGACTACGCGGTGATCACCCTGGACCGCATGCTGCCCGGCATCGACGGGCTGGCCCTGGTCACCACGCTGCGCCATGAAGGCATCGCCACGCCGGTGTTGATGATCAGTGCGCTGTCGGACGTGGATGAACGCGTGCGCGGCCTGCGCGCAGGTGGCGACGACTACCTGACCAAGCCCTTCGCCTCCGATGAAATGGCCGCGCGCGTGGAAGTGCTGATCCGGCGCCAGGGCCAGGCCGCTGCCAGCGACAAGGTGCTGCGCGCCGGCGACCTGGAACTGGACCTGATGAGCCGCTCGGTGCGCCGTGGCGGCCAGGAGATCAACCTGCTGCCGACCGAGTTCAAGCTGCTGGAATTCCTGGTCCGCAATGCCGGCCAGGTGGTCACCCGCACCATGTTGTTCCAGGAAGTCTGGGGCTACCACTTCGACCCGGGCACCAACCTGATCGACGTGCATATCGGCCGGGTGCGCAAACGCATCGAACAACCCGGCCGGCCGCAGCCGATCTTGACCGTACGTGGAACCGGTTATGTCTTCGACGCGCAGTCCTGACCATTGGCGCTCATCCAGCAGCCGCCTGCTGGGCCTGTACTGCATCCTGTTCGTGGCCTGGTCCAGCCTGCTGCTGGGCGTGATGTACTGGCGCATCTCGGACTACCTGAACGACCTGACCGAATCGGGCCTGCAGCAGCGCGCCCATCTGTTCATGAGTTTCGACGGCCCGGCGCTGGATGACGCGCTGCGCGACAGCCAGCGCTTCGACCTGCACCAGGTGTATACGTACGGGCTGTTCGACAAGGCCGGCGTGGCGATGGCGGGCCCGCTGACGGCCATCCCCGAAGGACTGCCGCTGGATGGCAACTCGCACCAGGTAGCGGGTTGGACGCTGGTCGATGGCCGCCACGAGAGCGGTGGCAGCGCGCTCGGCGTGGTGACCCGGGATGGCCGGACACTGGTGTTCGTGCGCCAGAACGGCAAGCTGATGGCGGTCAACAGCATCATCCTCGATGCATTGCTGTGGGGCGTGTCACTGACCGTCATCCCCGGGCTGGTGGGCTGGCATCTGCTGCGCCGGCGCCCACTGAAGCGGATCCAGCAGATCGAAGCGGCCACCAACCGCATCATTGCCGGCGACCTCGGGCAACGCCTGCCGGTATCCAACCGACGCGATGAGATCGATCGGCTGTCGAGCATCGTCAATGCCATGCTGGAACGCATCGAACAGCTGATGACCGAGGTCAAAGGCGTGTGCGACAGCATCGCGCATGACCTGCGCACACCGCTCACGCGCCTGCGTGCACACCTCTACCGCATGCGCGTGGGCCTGGACGAGCACGACCCGCATGCGGACCCGCTGGACAAGGCGCTGGCGGAGACCGACATGCTGATGGCGCGCTTCGCGGCCCTGCTGCGCGTGTCCGAGCTGGAAAGCCACCAGCGCCGTTCGGCCTTCGACGAGGTCGACATCGCCGACCTGTTGCAGGAGCTGCACCAGTTCTACCTGCCGTTGGCCGAAGAGAAGCAACAGGATCTGCAGCTGCAGGTGGCGCCGCAGATCGGCATGCTGCGCGGCGACCGCGAACTGCTGTTCGAAGCGGTGGCCAACCTGCTGTCCAACGCCCTGCAGTTCACGCCTGCGCACGGGCGCATCCTGCTGCGCGCGGTGGACGACCACGGCGCGCCCCGGATCGATGTGATCGACAACGGGCCGGGCATCCCGCCGCAGGACCGCACCTTGATCTACCAGCGCTTCTTCCGCGGCAGCAGCAGTGCCGGGCAAGGGCCCGGCTTTGGCTTGGGGCTGTCGATCGTGGCCGCCATTGCCGGGCTGCACGGCTTCCGTGTCCGCGCCGGCAGCGCGCCCGGCGGCGGCGCCTGGATGAGCATCCGGGGCGCCGCAGACGGCCTGCCCTGAAGCCGGACTCATCACCGGCAAGTGCATTTGGGAATCATTTGTATTTGGAAGCAGGCATCCGGATAATCCGCCGTCACCGCCCTTCCCGGATTCCCCACGATGCCCGCCCTGACGTCGCGCCGCCCGCTGCTGTACACGCTGTTCCTGCCCACCCTGCTGGCGTCGGCCATCGCCCACGCCCAGGACGGCACTGCGGCCCGGACCCTGGACAAGGTGACCGTGGTGGCCGAGCGCGCCAGCACCGCGACCAAGACCGACACCGCCCTGACCGAGACGCCGCAGGCGATCAGCGTGGTCACCCAGCAGCTGTTCACCGATCGCGGCGCACACAACCTGCAGGAAGTGCTGCGCTACAGCGCCGGTGTCACCGCCGACGCCTGGGGCCTGGACACCCGCAATGACGCCAGTTCGGTACGTGGCCTGGACCCGGTGCAGTACCAGGATGGCCTGCGCCGCAGCTACGGCTTCAGCCCGCTGGCACGCCCGGAGGTATACGGCCTGGAACGGGTGGAAGTGCTGCGCGGCCCGTCATCGGTGCTGTACGGAGCGGGTGCCACCGGCGGCATCATCAACGCGATGAGCAAGCGTCCGACCTTCGGCGCCGCCAGCGGTGAGGTCGGCCTGCAGCTGGGCAGCTTCGATCGTCGGCAGCTGCAGGGCGACATCGGCGGTGCGCTGAATGACGACGGCACGGTTGCCGGGCGTTTGGTCGGTCTGGTCCGCGAATCGAACATGCAGACCGATGTCCTCAAGGACGACCGCGTGTATCTGGCACCCTCGATCAGCTGGCGCGGTGAACGCAGTACGTTGACCCTGCTGGCCAGCTACCAGCACGACAAGACCGGCTCCAGCCAGCAGTTCCTGCCGCTGGCCGCCACCCTGCACGCAGCGCCCGGTCGCCGCCTGGATCCGACCACCTTCATCGGCGATGCCGGTTTTGACCGCATCGATTCGCGCGTGTACAGCCTGACTGCCCTGTTCGATCATCGCTTCAACGATGCGGTCAGCCTGCGCTCGGCGGTGCGCTACATCGACGGCAAGACCACCCTGCAGCAGTTGTATATGGACAGCTACAGCAATCCGGAAAACCCCTTCATCGATGCCGACCGGCGCGTGGTCAACCGCACCGCCTACGGCACGCAGCCGGACATCCAGGTGATCAGCGCCGACAACGCGGTGCAGTTCGACTTCGCCACGGGCGCCTTCCAGCACCTGCTGCTGGCCGGCGTGGACTACAGCCAGTACAAGGAGCAGCTGCAGCGGCTGGATGCCACCGGCACGCCCATCGACGTCTACGCGCCGGTATCGACCGCCCCGACCGTACGTGGCTGGGAGCGCCAGCCGGACCAGGAGTCTTCCCAGCTGGGCGTATATGTGCAGGACCAGATCCGCTGGGCTGATCGCGTGTCGCTGGTGCTGGGTGCGCGTCGCGACCATGCTCGTTCGAAGACCGAAGGCCAGCCCAGCCAGACCGACGATGCCACTACCTACCGTGCCGGCCTGATCGGCGACGTCGGCGGCGGCGTATCGCCGTACCTGAGCTACAGCGAATCGTTCCTGCCGGTATCCGGCCAGGATCTGTTCGGCAATGCATTCAAGCCGATGCGCGGACGCCAGGCCGAAGGTGGCATCAAGTGGCAGCCGGCCCGCAACATGCTGTTGACCCTGGCCGCCTACCGCATCACCGAGACCAACCGGCAGACCAACGATCCGGACAACGTGCTGAACGTGGTCCAGACCGGCCAGATCCGTTCCAAGGGCGTGGAGCTGGAGGGCCAGTTCCAGTTCGCCAACGACCTTACGGTCACTGCGGCTTACGCGCGCAACGAAGCCGAAGTCAGCCGCAGCAACTTCGCACTGGAAGTGGGCGAACGCCTGAACGACACCCCGCAGGACCTGGCCTCGGCCTGGGTGTCCAAGGGCTTCCAGCTGGATGACGCCGCACGAATGAAACTCGGCCTGGGTGTCCGCCATGTCGGCAACACGGTGTCGCTGGGCAACGGCGGCCGCGTCATCACCCCCAGCTACACCCTGGCCGATGCGCTGGTGGAAGTGCAGGTGACCAACTGGACCTGGGCCTTGAACATCACCAACCTCACCGACAAGCGTTACTACGCGCCGTGCCGCACCTTCGGCGATTGTTTCGCCGGCTACCCGCGCGTGGTCACCGGCACCATCAGCTATCGGTTCTGAGCACGGCAACGGCCGGCGACCGCCGCAGCAGCACATGCAGCAGCAGGGAGCTGCCGGCGGTCAGCGCCGACAACACGTGCAGCAGCTGCGCCAGCGCTTCGCCGCTGGCGCGCTGCAACTGCAGCGACGTTGACCCAGGCAGCAGCGGCTGGGCCGAATGCAGCGCACCGGTAGCCAGATAAACCGCGGCCTTGCCCACTGCCGGAGCGGATGCGCCCGGCAGGCGTTGACCGATGAGCGTCGCCAGCAATGCAGTCACCGCAGCAAGTGCGATGCCCTCGCCCGCTACCCGCACCGTGCCGAAGATTCCCGCCGCCATGCCCGCGCGTTGCACCGGCACTACGCTGACCGACAACCCGTCCATCAAGCCCCATGGCAATGCGGTGCCTGTACCGATCAGCACCAGCAGCGGGATCCATTGCGCCGGGAATGGATGTGCCGCCTGCCGCGACAGCAGATACAGCCCCAGCGCGCAGAGCAGCAACCCAGCCACACACAGGCGCGTGCTTCCCAGCCGGACGGCCCAGCGCGCAGCCAGCAGTGGCAGCACCAGCATCGGCGCGGACAGCGCCAGCATCTGCACGCCAACGGTGGCGACGCTCTGGCCATGCACGCCCAGCAACTGCAACGGCAGGACCACCAGCAGCACCACGTAGCCGAAGCAGGTTGCCACCGGCAGCAGCTGCACACCGACGAATGCCCGCTGTGCGAACAGCGAAAGATCGAGCAACGGCGCCGGCTGCCTGCGCTCGATCAGCACGAACGATGCCGCCAGCAACACGGTCGCCAGCAATGCCCATCGCACCCGCGCTGCGTACAGGCCGAATTCGCCCAGCCACAACAGCGCCAATGTCAGCATGCTCAGTGTCAGGCTGAAAGCCAGCATGCCCGATACGTCCAGCTGCGCAGCCTGCCCGCGGCTCTCCGGCAGCACGCGGGCTGCCAGCGTGCACGCCAGCAGAGCCAGTACACCTCCGGCGGCAAACACGCTTCGCCAGCCCAGCGCCTCAAGCAGTACGCCTGCAAGTAGTGGCCCCAGCGCCAGGCCGGCACCGAAGGTCGTGCCCAGCAGGGCAAACACGCGCGTGCGGGCCTGGCCGTGCCACGCCTGCGCCAACGCGGCGCTGCCCGACGCCAATGCCGCCGCAGCGCCCACGCCTTGCAACCCGCGCGCCAGGTCCAGCCAGAACAGATCCGGCGCAAGGCAGACGAACATCGTCGCCAACGCGAAGCCGCCGCTGCCCAGCAGGAACAGGCGGCGCCGCCCATAGCGGTCCGCCAGCCCACCTGCCGCCAACAGCAGGCTGCCGAATCCGAGCATGAAGGCGTTGGTCACCCAAGCCAGCGAAGCGGGCGAACTGGCCAACTGGATGGCCAACACCGGCACCGCGACAGCGCCGGCCGAGAACGACAATGGCAACGCGAGCGCGGCCAGACACACCGACAACAGGGCCCAGCGCCGTTGCGCGGAGTGGGAATCGGTCAGAAAACGGGCCATCGCGGCCTCCTGCAAACGGGGCCATTGATGATGAACACGCCGCGATCCGGGAAAAACAGGCCCGCAGGCGTTTGATTACAGCCAGATGTTCCGCAATCATTCCGCCATGGACTCCATTTCCGCACTGCTGGCCTTCGTCCGCACCGCCGAGGCCGGCAGCATTGTCGGTGCCGCCCGGGTGCTGGGCCTGTCCGCTTCCGCAGTGGGCAAGCGGATCGCCCGCCTGGAGCAGGACCTGGGTACGCGACTGTTCCACCGCACCACGCGCCGCATGCACCTCACCGACGAAGGCGACCTGCTGCTGCAGCGCTGCCGCCGGGCATTGGATGAACTATCCGAGGCCCAGGCTGATCTTGCGCAACGCCAATTCGCTCCGCGCGGCCTGCTGCGGATTGGCCTGCCCACCATCGGCTACCGTTTTCTGCTGCCGGTGCTGCCCGGCTTCCAGCAGCGCTACCCGCAGGTGCAGTTGGAACTTGATTTCAATGACCGCCTCGTGGATGTAGTCAGCGAAGGGCTGGATGCGGTGATACGCAGCGGTGAACTGGCCGATTCCAGCCTGATGTCGCGTCGCCTCGGCAGCTTCCACTTCGTGCTGTGCGCAGCGCCGGTGTACATGCGAACACACGGCTGGCCACAGTCGCTGCCGGAACTGCGTTCACTGCAGGCGGTGCGTTTCCGCTTCCCGACCACCGGCACGCTGCAGCCCTGGAGCCTGCCCGGCGTGAATGGCGATGCCGGCGCTGCTCTGGCTACGGCAATGACCTGCAACAACATGGAAGCGCTGCTGGCCGCGGCGATCGGTGCCATGGGCGTGGCCTGGATGCCTGATTTCCTGGCGGCCGAAGCACTGGCCGATGGCCGGCTGCAGCAGGTGCTGCCGATGCTGGAACGGCAGCACGGACAATTCTCACTGCTGTGGCCGGGCAATCGCCACCCCAGCGCGCGCTTGCGGGTGTTCATCGATTACACGGCCGAACATCTGTTCGCCCGTCCCCGCTGAGCAGACAGATGCACCGCCCGCCGCCGCTCCCCATGCACGACGCGCATTGCCACCCCCGAGGCAAGCGCCATCAGCGCACTCGTGGCTGACCACGAACGGGCGGCGGGCGATGCGGGTTGGCGTACCGGACAACTCTGGGACTGACCGGCGGATCATTGTGATCCCCACACATCGCCCACCACGGACAGCGGGTCACGAGATCCGCAGGCGCCATCCGTGCGCCTGCCGATCACGTGCCAGAGTTGATTGTGGGACGCCAATCCCAGCCGGCCGATGATGGCCGACGGGGACATGCTGAGTGCTGTCGCCGAGGCGGTATGTAGGGGTTGTCCGCGCCCGCGCCTCAGGCTTGCCGCAGGTGCGATTTCCAAGGGCAGAACTGCAGGACGAGTCACACTCCGCAGGCATGCACGACGCCGATCAGCGTCGCACCACTGCACGCAGCACAGATGCTCAGCTGGCAATCACGACACCGGTTGCGCTGCCATCGCCAGGAAATTCTGCAGCACCGGCGCAGGCGATTCCGGGCGCATGCAGAACTGCAACTCGAACGCAGCGTTGCCGCCATCCAGTGGTCGATAGACGATTTCTTCGGGACGGAACCCGGCCATGCTGGCCGGCACGATCGCCACGCCCGCTTCCACGGCCACCAGCGACAGCACTGCGTGCATGCCCTGCGCTTCCTGCACGACCCGTGGCGTGAAGCCGGCAGCAGTACACAGGCCCAGCACCTGCGCGTGAAAGCCGATGCCTTCGGCCGACGGCCATGAAACGAACGGCTCGTCCACCAGCGCGGCGACATCCAGCCGTGGCCGTGCGGCCAACCGATGCGCGCGCGGCAGGGCAATGGCCAGTCGATCATGGTCGAACGCCTGCAGATGCAGCTCTGCGGAAATGATCGGCGGAATCAGGATGCCCAGGTCGATGCGGCCCTCGCGCAGCCACTGTTGCTGCTGCCGCGAGGTGGCTTCGTGCAGATGCAGCTGCACCTGCGCAAACGCATGGCGGAACTGGCGGATCAGTGCCGGCAGGCGCCCATAGAGTGCGCTGCCGACGTAGCCGACACGCAGGCTGCCGGTCTGCCCTGCCGCCGCTTCCCGCGTGCGCTGCAGCGCCTGTTCGGCGTGCTGCAGGGTTGCACGCGCCTCCACCAGCAGCGTCTGCCCCGCTGCGGTCAGGCCCAGCGTGCGGTTGCCGCGTACGATCAGCCCGGTACCCACCTCGTCTTCCAGGCGCCGCATCGCCGCCGTCAATGGCGGCTGCGACATGTGCAGGCGTGCAGCAGCGCGATGGAAGTGCAGTTCTTCGGCCACCGCCACGAACTGGCGGAGCAGGCGCAGATCGATCATTTCATCGCAGGCAGGTGGAGACCTGCCTAGGGTACGCGTTCAACCGCGCGCGTCGACACTCGGCCGTGCAATGACCGGCCACTGCAGGGCCACCGATTCGATGCTGTCCGCTGCCACCGCACGCAGGTCGCGCGGATAGGCCACGTGTTCGGCTTCCTGCAATCGCAATGCATGGAACTGGCCGTTGCTGGCCCGCAGGGTCCAGCCACCCTGCCGGCACCGCGTAGAGGCAAGGAAGGCGACCCCGGGTGCCACCGCCTCTGGATGCAGTTCATCCGGTTCCCCGTCGATGCCCCACATGCGGGTCTTGGCCACCGGCGACACCGCGTTGACGACGATGCCGTGCTCGGCACCTTCCAGGGCCAGCACATTGACCAGCCCCTGCGCAGCCAGCTTGGCCATCGCGTAGCCGCACAGGCCGCGCTGCGCATACTGCGGGTACAGCGCGCGATCGGAGGTGGTCAGCACGATGCGGCCGCCGCCGGCAGCACGCATCGCAGGCCATGCCGCCTGTGCCAGCCACAGCGGTGTCTTCGCCGCCAGGCACAGCATCTGCTCCAGCGCATCGTCTTCCACCACTTCAATACCGGCGTAGGCCACCCAGCCGGCGTTGTGGATGATGAAGTCCAGGCGACCATGCCGCTGCAGGATGTCCTGCACGAGCGCGTGGCAGCCACTGCGCTGGTTGATGGGGCCGCTGGCGGCTTCGACCGGCAGGCCCTGGGCATGCAGTGCTGCCACCGCTTGGGCGATGCGCTGCGGATCGGTACCCGTGCCGTCCGTCGCGGCGCCCACGTCATGCATCACCACGTGCGCGCCACGCTGGGCCAGCAGGCGGCTGTAGGCCAGGCCGAGGCCACCGGCGGCACCGGTTACCAGGCCCACCTGGCCTTCGAACGAGATACTGGAATTGGGTTTCATCGGCACAGCTTCAACCAAGCGCGCCGGCCCCGGCCAATACTGTTGGCGGCACGCCACGATACGCCGACGCTATCGCGCGTCATCGGCTGAAGCGGCGGGCGCCGGCCACGCAGATCACCGCTGCCACGGTCACCAGCAACATGCCGGCGCTGACGGTCTCGTGCAGCAGCAGCGCCGCCAGCGCCAGGCCGAAGAACGGCTGCAGCAGCTGCAGCTGGCCGACCGCAGCGATACCGCCCTGGGCCAGGCCGCGATACCAGAACAGGAAACCGACCAGCATGCTGAACACCGCCACGTACCCCAGCGCCCACCAGGCCGACGCGGCCACCGCCGTGAACGAGGCCGGGCGCATCGCCACCATCAGCGGCAGCATCACCGGCAATGCCAGCAGCAATGCCCAGCTGATTACCTGCCAGCCACCCAGATGCCGGGCCAGGCGGCCGCCCTCGGCATAGCCAAGTCCGCACACCACGATCGCTGCCAGCATCAACAGGTCGGCCTGCAGTGAGGCTTCGATGCCGTTGCGCGCGGCGTAGCCGACCACACAGGCGCTGCCCAGCAGCGAGAACACCCAGAATGCCGGGCGTGGCCGGTCACCGCCGCGCAGGACGCCGAATACCGCCGTGCTCAGCGGCAACAGGCCCAGGAACACGATGGTATGTGCCGAGGAGGCGTGGCGCAGGGCAAGCGCGGTCAGCAACGGGAAGCCCACCACCACGCCCAGGCTGACCAGCACCAGACCGGGCAGATCGCTTCTGACTGGGCGCGGCTGGCGCAATGCCAGCAGCAGCACCAGCCCCAGCAACGCGGCGATGCTGGCGCGTGCGGCGGTGACGAAGCTGGCGTCCAGCTCCATCACTGCCAGGCGGGTGGCCGGCAACGAGCCGGCGAAGATCACCACACCTATGAAGCCATTGATCCACCCGCTTGCCGACCGTTCCACACCCTGCTCCAGAAATGCCGGGCAATGGCCGGCCGTGCCCGTCATTGGGCCACCGGGCACGGGCGATACACAGCTACAATCCAGTACAGTCACAAGTAACTGTACTGCCCACAATCCCCTTACAGTCACGCGCATGTCCCGACCGCCCAGCCGCATCGACAGCGTCATCCACGCCGTCCGCTCCCGCATCAGTTCGCGCCTGGATGGCCCGGGCAGCCGCCTGCCCTCGGTGCGCGCGCAGGCCACGGCGATGGGCGTTTCCGTGTCCACCGTGGTCGAGGCCTACGAACGCTTGGCCGCCGAAGGCGTGATCGCCGCGCGCGCCGGCTCCGGCTTCTACGTGGCTGGCCCGGCGGCACCACTGGCGCTGGCGGAAATGGAACCGCGGCTGGATCGCGCGGTGGACCCGCTGTGGGTATCACGGCAATCGCTGGAAACCCCGCCGGGACACCTCAAGCCTGGCTGCGGCTGGATGCCCAGCGACTGGCTGTACCACGATGGCCTGCGCCGCGGCCTGCGCCGCATGGCCCGCGCCGACTCCGCGCAGCTGGTGGACTATGCAGGACCGCTGGGTCTGCCGGCATTGCGGCAGACACTGCAGCGACGCGCGGCCACGCTGGGCATCGACGCGTCGATGGAGCAGTTGCTGCTGGCCGAATCGGGGACGCACGCGGTCGACCTGATCTGCCGCTTCCTGCTGAAGCCCGGTGACTGCGTGCTGGTCGACGACCCAAGCTATTTCAATTACCACGCGATGTTGAAGGCCCATCAGGTGCAGGCCATCGGCATACCGTACACGCACACTGGGCCGGACCTGCAGGTGTTTGCCAGCGCGCTGCAGGAACACGCGCCACGCCTGTACATCACCAACGCCGGGCTGCACAACCCGACCGGCGCGGTGCTGTCGGCGACCACGGCACACCGCCTGCTGGGCCTGGCCGAACACAGCGAACTGATCATCATCGAAGATGACATCTTCGCCGACTTCGAGCTGCGCCCGGCGCCGCGGCTGGCGGCGCTGGATGGATTGTCGCGGGTGATCCATGTCGGCAGTTTCTCAAAGACCATTTCCGCGGCATCGCGCTGCGGCTACATCGCCGCGCGCCCGGACTGGATCGAGGCACTGACCGATCTGAAGCTGGCCACCAGCTTCGGCGGTGGGCACTTGGCCGCGCACCTGATGCAGATCGCACTGACCGACAGTGGCTACCGCCGACACATGCAGGCGGTGCGCACGCGCCTGGCCGATGTGCGCAAGCACACGCTGCGGCAGGTGCAAAAGCTGGGCATCACGCCATGGCTGCAACCCGATGCAGGGCTGTTCCTGTGGTGCCAGCTGCCCGATGGCCGCGATGCATCGGCGGTGGCCAGGCAGTGCCTGCGCGAAGGCGTGGTGGTAGCGCCGGGCAATGCCTTCAGCCAGTCGCAGCGCGCTGCCGACTACGTGCGCTTCAATGTGTCGCAGTGCCAGGACCCGAAGATCTGGCAGGTGCTTGGGAAGGCGTTGCAGACGCGTACACGATGACTGGCGATTGACCGGCCTGTATCGCCTGGAAGCAGACGGGATGAAGCCCGCGCTCTGAAAACCCCGGGCTCAATGGGCGAGGTAGGTCTCTGCCGGGATGTCCAGAAGCTCCGGACCCGAAAGCGCGGCGCCCCGCAGATCGGCGCCGGTATTCAAGGCGTTGTCGATCGCATTGAGCGACGAACTGCGCTGGCAGATCGCCCGGAACGCGGCGCGTGGCTCTTCGTGGTACATGGCCAGGGCGCGCTGGAGACCGGCAGCGAATACAGGCTCACGGTCGAGCGGCAGTTCATGCAGCTCGCCTTGTGCGTCGGAGGCGGTGAAGGTACCGGGCAGCTGCACGCCCAGCTCCATATGACCGATCAGGGCCATGGCGAAGGCTTCAGGCAACCACACCAGCAGGCGTCGCATCTGCCAGTGTTCGCTGCCGAGCGCGAGCAGCGCCCGCTCGGCCTGCTCCTCATCCACGCCCCCCCGTCCCAGCATTGTCAGCGCCAGTTCAAAGGCTTCCGCCGATGGCATCGCGGGGCTGCGAGGGTCCATTCCCGATCTCTTCAATGCATGCAGGCGCAGACCTTAAGCAAAGGCGGGCCACTGTGCAATCGACACTTGCCGAGCACGGTAAAGTGGATGTTCGCCATTGCCGCAGGAATCCTTCCGATGTCCTTCTCCGATCCCCACGCCGTGGCCCGCTACGCGGAGGGCCCGCTGCGGCAGGTACCCGGTTTCCTCGGACTGCAGCAGATGAGCCACCTGCTGCTGGCCGAACACGTACCCGATGATGGCCAGGTGCTGGTGCTCGGCGCAGGCGGCGGCCTGGAACTCAAGGCCTTCGCAGAAGCGCACCCGCAATGGCGGATGCTCGGCGTCGATCCTGCCGCGCCAATGCTCGCGCTGGCCGAACAGACCCTGGGGCCGTTGATGGCCCAGGTGACGCTGCTGGAAGGCTACATCGACGATGCCCCGCGCACCGTCTTCGACGGCGCCACCTGCCTGCTGACCCTGCACTTCCTCACCGTTGAACAGCGCCTGCACACCCTGCGCGAACTGCGGCAACGGCTGCGCGCAGGTGCGCCGTTGGTGGTGGCGCACCACAGCGTGTCGCAGGACGCGGCCGGCAAGCATCGCTGGCTCCAGCGCTACGCCGCGTTCGCCGAGGCTTCCGGCATTCCACGTGCCGATACACAGCGCGCGATCGAGGCGATTGCCG
Organism: Stenotrophomonas sp. MYb57; assembly: GCF_002966815.1. Classification (NCBI taxonomy): domain Bacteria; kingdom Pseudomonadati; phylum Pseudomonadota; class Gammaproteobacteria; order Lysobacterales; family Lysobacteraceae; genus Stenotrophomonas; species Stenotrophomonas sp. MYb57. The sequence goes on along the minus strand of NZ_CP023271.1, from coordinate 1,071,655 downwards.
AGCGCCTGCCGCTGCTCTCACCCGAACAGGAAGTGGCGCTGCTGCAGGAGGCCGGCTTCGAGAGCGTGGAACTGTTCTACGCCGGCTTCAGCTTCAGGGGCTGGGTGGCACATGCGCCGGCCACACCGGTATAGCGCCGCGACGCACGCTCATGGCACCACGGTGATGCCGATCCGCTGCATCAGCAGCGCGACCTGCTGCACATCGAGCGTGGCGCCACGCAGGTTGGTGCTGCGCAGGTCCAATTCGCCCAGTTCGGAGTTGGTCAGGTCGCAATCGGTGAAGTTGGCGGAATTCCAGTCGACGCCATCGAACTGGCCGCCGGACAGGTCCGACCCTGCAAAACTGGCGCCGCTCACGTTGGCACCGTCCCAGCGGTTCTCCCACAGCTCGCACTTCTCCAGCGTCACCCGCGAAAAGTTGGCATAGCGCAGGTTGCTCTTCTTGATGAAGGCACTGCAGAACCAGCTGCGCGTGGTGATCTGGTTCATGAAACTGGCGTTGCTGAAATCGGCACCCTGTGCGCGGCATTCGCTGATTTCCAGCCCCAGCGCCTTGATGAAGTTGAAATTGCACATGCTGATGTCGCACTGGCAGAAGCTGGCTTCCTTCAACGTGGCACCACTGAAACGGCACCCGGTGCGCGTGTCGGCATCGTAGAAAACGCAGTTCACGAACTCGGTGGCGGTGAGGTCAGCGCCGGAGAAATCGCATTCCAGGAACTGCTGGTCGACCACCTTCTGGCCGGTGAACTGATCGGCGCCGATGCGCAGCTTATGGTGAACAGTGGAGGGCATGCAGGGTTCCGTGCCGGGTGCCTTGCCATGATGCCGCGCTGGAAAGGCGATGGACAGCACCAACTCGCGCGCGATTCACCAGCGCTGCAGCCGCAGTGTGTACAGGCGTCCCTACGAGCCGCCACCAACGCCAGATACTGCACATTAACGCACAGACAACCTGGTAGAGCGCATCGGCCGGCAGAGGGCGATCTTGACCGGTGCGCTGCTGGCCTGCGCCGGCGTGCTGGTGCTCACCCTGGTCACGCCATGGCAGGTGTCGTTGGTCGGCTATGTGCTGGCCGGCCTGGGCTGCGCCACCATCGCACCGGCGCTGTTCTCGCTGGCTGGCAGCCAGAACCGGATGCCGCGGGCGATCGCCATCACCGCCGTGTCCACCCTCGGCTTTGCCGGCATTCTTGCCGGCCCGGCGCTGATCGGTTTCGCCGCCAATCACTTCGGCCTCATCGCCGCCTTTGTCGGTGTGGCGATGGCGCTGTTGCTGGCGGCGGTGTCGACGCGCTGGCTGCGGGCGTGATGCGCATGGCGGCGCTTGTGCCGGAATGTCATGCGCAACCGCCGGTAGCCGATGACGGTTGCCGTTGCACATAACGCGGTGCCTGCCAGGCTGAGCAGCAGCAGCACGACCAGCCGCGCACTGTGCTGCCGCAGCATTGCCGGCAAGTCCCAGCTGTGCAGGAAGGAGAACAGCCAGCGACCTGCGCGCTCGCGCTTGCCCAGCGTCAACAGCAGATCGCCGGTGGCCAGGTCGACATAGACGCGGGTTGCCTCAGCGTCATCGAAATCAGCCATCGCCACCGGAAAGCGACGTACCGCGGCGCCGTTCATCGCCTCTGCAGCGCGTGGGTAGAAGTAGGCATCGGGCGCCTGCAGAATGGTGAATCCGCGCAGCCGCGCGTCGGACATCGCCGCGACCCTGCCCCGCAACCATTCTGCACCGAACGCATTGGACACCTGCAGTGCGCCGCCCCGCTCTCTGACCACGCGCGAATCGGCGTTGCCATCCAGCACCACCGCGAAAAGTTCACCGCCGATGCGTCGCCACTGGATCTCGACCGGCACGAACCGCGGCGTGTGCACTGCAGCCAATAGCGCAGCCGGCTGCGCAATGACACCTGTATCCACCGGCACCACGCCCTGATAGCGCGCAACGTCAAACGAGGCACGAGAGCTGCTGAACACTCCCAGCGGATTCATCGACATTAACCCACTGAAGATCCAGGTGAACACGAATGCGCTCGCCATCAAGCCAATCAGGTGATGCCAGCGCATCCACGGCTCCTGGTACGGCGTCTTCGACCCCGACCGGTATTGTCCGCGAAACCGCCAGCGCCAGATGCCGACCACGACCCCGCTGATCGCGGCCACCGTGCACAGCGCCGACAGCACGATCACCGTCCAGGTCCATACCGGGTCCACCGACTGCATACGCAGGAAGTACAGCCAGTGCAACCACGCACCCACATAGTTCCAGCGCTGCTGCAGGCGCGGCGCATCCAGCACGACTTCGCCGGTCCGCGAGGACACGTAGACATCACCGGGCTGTGCGCCGCCGACGCCGACGCGATACAGCGGTCGATGCGGATCCAGCGCGCGCGAATGCGTCCAGCGGTCTTCGTCCAGCGGCATGGCGCCAACGAAGGCAGGGCCGCCGGCGAACTGCGCGGCGGAAACCTCGGCCAACTGCGCCGATACCGGCGGCAATGCCTGTCCGGTAAGAACCGACCACGCGCCCACGTTCGCGCCGGAGCGCACCACGTAGGCGGGCTCGCCACGCAGCGTCGTCAACACGACCCGCTCAGGCGCCTGTCGCACCACTTCCGGCAGCACGGAAAGTGCCTGCCAGCCGCGCGCGTCGACCAATGCGGGCAGCGCGGCCAACCGCTCCGCTGGCGTCAGCTTCGGGTAGCCGACGAACAGCATCACCATGCCGCTGACGAACCACAGCAACATCAGCAGGCACCCGCCGATGCCCAGCCAGCGATGCGTCAGGTAGGTCCAGCGTTTGGCGGTGGATCGCAACGACATGGCCTGCGTCCTCAGAAGCGATGGTCGAGGCTGAACTCGACGCGCCGGTCTGCGCCCAGCAGCCACTGCGTGCTGGTGTAGTACGCCGTGGCGTAGTACGCCTTGTCGAACACGTTGAACATGCGCGCGGTCAGCCGTGTGCGCGGCGCGGCCTGCCAGGTCAGGGCCAGGTCGGTGGTGGCGTAACCCGGAAGCTGCAGCGTGTTGGCGTTGTCGGCATAGCGCTTGCCCACGTAACGCACGCCACTGGCCACGCTCCAGTCGGGCTGGAACTGCCAGCTCAACCAGACGTGGGCCAGGCGCTCGGCCACGTTCGGCGGCACGTTGCCATCACGCGAGACGATCACCGCCGGCGTGCCGGTGGCTTCCAGGAAATCCTCGAACCCGGCCTTGAGCACGGTCGCGTTGGCATCCAGCGACCACTGTGGAGCGAAGTTCCAGTTCAACGAAGCTTCGATTCCCTTTGAGGTCTGTGCCCCCACCTGCACCCGCCGGTCGGGCTGCAACGGGTCACGGCTCAGCAGGCCGGTCTTGCGGATGCGATAGGCCGCCAGCGTCCACTCGCCTCCGTCGAAGGCCTGCTTCATGCCAACCTCGATCTGCTTGCCCTTGGCCAGATCGAACACGCCGTTGGCCGGGCTGATCATCAACAGACCACTGACCGGGTCGGCAGCCTGCGAGTACTGCGCATAGAGGGTCAATGTTGGTTGCAGCGCGAAGACCGTGCCCGCGCGCCAGCCGGTGCTGTTGTAGGTCCTGGAGAACGCACGCTGGCCGCTGACCAGGTCATTGCGGTCGATCGTGGCGCGATCGTGGCGCAAGCCCGCGAGCACCGACCAGCGCTCGCTCAGTTCCAGCCGGTCTTCCACGAACAACGCGACCTGTTCGGCGCTGTTGCGGTAACGCGGCAGGTTGGGGGCATCGCTGCTGAACCCACCGGGCACCGGGTTGAAAGGATCCACCGGCCCCGAGCTGCCCGCATAGGTGTTGTTGATGTGCTTGAAATGCGCACGGTTGGCATCGAAGCCGACAGCGAAACTGTTCGGCAGCCCACCTGCATTGCCCAGCAGGCGCAGCGTGGAGGTCAGTCCGGTCTGGTCCTGGTTGTGGGTGATCTGGGTGTTGCCGGAGCGGTCGATCAGGCCGGTGCGCCCGTTGTAGACATAGGCCTCGGCATTGCGCCAGTCGCGCTGGCTGTCGATCTGGTAGACGCGTGTGCGCCACTCCACGTTGTCGTTCGGCGTCCAGGCCGCATCGAGCTGGGTCCAGCGGTCGCGGAAGCGGATCACGCTGTCGGCCACGTTGTAGTTCTCGTGGCGCAGCGCGCCCAGCTGCCGCCCATCGATCAATGGCGTACCGAAGTAGCGCATCGGCTTCTGGTAGCCCTGCGCATGGGTCAGCGTGAACTGCAGATCCGTTCGTGGCTGCCATAGCAGCGCAGCAGAGAACGTGGCATCGCCGTTCTGGCCGCGATCGACCCACCCGCTGCTGTAGTTGCCGCTGACATCCACGCGGTAGGCCAGCGCCGGCGTGAGCGCACCGCCACTGCCGAAGCCCAGGCGCGCAGTGTCCTCACTGCCCAGGGTTACGCTGACCTCGTTCTCGATGGCGCCGCGCGAAGGCTTCTTCGGCACGATGTTGACCACGCCGCCGATGGCGCCATCGCCGTGGATGACCGAGGCCGGCCCGCGCAGCACCTCGATGCGCTCGATCGACCAGGTATCGAACGGAAAGGTGATGCCCACACCACCGTACTGGCGCAGGCCGTCATACAGGCGCATCACCGAGGCGCCATCGGTGAAACCACGGCTGGACAGCGCACTCAGGCCGTTGCCGGGATGGGGCATGGCACTGATCGCGCCAGCGCGGGTGATCGCGTCGTTGAGATTGGAATCGCCGCGCTGCTCCAGCTGCTCGCGTGAAATCACCGTCAGGCTGGCCGGCGTCTGCAGCACGCTCAGCCCGAGCGCCGAAACGGTATTGGCGGTGGAGGACAGCGAACCGCTGCGGGTATCGACCACGCGGACGGTATCCAGGGTTGTCGGAGGTGCCGCATCGTCGGCAAGGGCGGGCATGGTGTGCAGGAGGGACATACACAGCACAGGCAGCGCGGCCCTGCACAGACGCGCAGGGTTGGGGATTGTCTTCATTTGTTCACGGCATGCAAGGCCGCCCCGCACTGCGAGGCAGCAGAAAGAAAGGCGCACGCGGTAGTGCCGGGCCACGCCTGGCAACCTGGGAAAATCAATCAGCGCGTGCGCAAAGCGCTCAGACGGCCAGCAGCACCGGTGGCCCGCGCGCGCCCAACGTGCCGCAGATCCGCTGCGGCAACGTCTGCACCGCACCGCGCAGCGCACGGCACACCGGTGCCAGCGGAATCATCAGCAGCAGCGCCGCCACCAACAGCGTGATCAGCCTGCCGGCAATCAGGCAGTAATCGCAGTCCACGCCCATCTCGTGGTCGGCGTGTGGATCGGCCGGCGGCTTCGGTGTCGCTTCGCCATGCTGCATTGCCATCGCGTGGTGGTCGTGATGCCCTTCCATCGCGTGCTGCGCGTGCAGGGCGTGATCCATGACCGCCACCGGTGCGGCAGACGCAACAACGTGCCCATGTACCAGCCAGCGGCTCACCAGAGGCGCGAACAGCACCAACAGCATGGCAAGCCATGCCAGGGTCTGGAACCGGCGGTGGAGAACGGAGCGGCGCACCCAGCCATTCTACGAGCCCGGGGCCAACCTTGGACCACGTTCAGGGTTGCCACCCCGGTCCTGCGACATCGTGTCGCAGGCGACTACATGCCGATCCTTGCCCTGTGCCGATATCGCGAGAAAGGGACGGAAGGGCGCCTGGTGTGAGCGCCCCCTTCCCTCCCCTGGCGGCAACGCTAGAACCGCGCCGGTTGCTGCACAGCGCGTTCCAGGAACATGACGCCCGCCTGCAGGCTGTTGCGGGCGTTCTCCAACCAGCGCTCCGGATCGGCTACCGCGAACCGCTCCTGTGCATCCACATCCCCGGAGTCAGCCAGGTCGGCCAACTGCAGATGGATATGGTGCTCCACCAGGCTCATCAATACGGCGAGCTCGGCCGATACCCCGGCGATGCGTTCGGTGAAGCCAGCGTCGTTGCTGTTCAGAGACATGTCCCCTGTTCCTATGCGTTGCGGTGTTGATGGATGGCTTCAAAACGCTCGGCACAGGCAGGCCCACAGAACAGTCTGGCCGGATCGTTTTCGAAGTCTTCGCTGCAGTCCGGGTTGTGACATTCCCCAGTAGGTATGAGAGAAACAACGTTGCCGGCCCGCACTGCGTGCTGGGCCAAGGCGCGTTGCAGGTGGCGCGCTTCCAGTTCCTGCGCTTCGTCGATGGTGTCCGTCATGCCAGTCGTATTTTACCGGGAGGTGGTCGCACCGATTGAGAACGTCGCGACCGTCGTGCGCGGCATCAGCACGGCATCGGACAGGCCTGCTTCATCGGGTTCGTTTTCAGACATGCGGACTCCTTGTGCATGGCGCCCGGGTTGGGCGTTGAGAGAGGGCGAAGAGCCGTATCGAACGGCAACGGCATCATCGGAAAATGCGTTCTCGCCGGCTGCGACGCATCGTCGCGATGAGGACGATCTGCGACTGTCATCCCAGATCCCTCGCTGACAAGGACGCCATGCGAGGCCGGGGATGCAAGGTGTCAAAAGGTGTTGCAAAAACAAGCCCGCTCCGACACCATGATGACGTCACCACCTTCCATCACCCACTGGCCACGTTGCGCCGGGCAGCCGCCGCATGTCCCGCGTTCAACGGGCAGCACACAGCACCCTGGCCGCAACCGGCCGCTGTGAACCGAACCACGCTTCAAGGGGACCCCGCCGAATGCATACACCGCACCCAGTGCAGGACATCGTTCCCGCATTCCTGCAGGCCATGCACGCACACGGCATCGTGCCTGATGCGCTTGGCCGAGATGCACTCAATGCGGACGGCACGCTGGTACGCTTCCACGTCGAAGGGGATCGCCGCGGCACCCGTAATGGCTGGGCCGTGCTGTTCGGCGACGACGTGCCCGCCGGCGAGTTCGGCAGTTGGCGTACCGGCCTGCGCCAGGGCTGGTGCGCGAAGTCGCCGACCTCCCTGACCGCCGCCGAACAACGCGCGATCCGGCAGCGCCAGGATGCCGCCCGCGCGGAGCGGGAAAGACAGCAGCGCGAACGCGAGGACGCGGCGGCCAAGGCGGCCAATGTCCTGTGGAACCGTGCAGTGCCTGCCGATGCCAGCCACCCGTATCTTGTGCGCAAGGGCATCCAGGCGCACGGGCTGCGCGTAGCGGCGTGGCCGGTGCGCAACAGCGATGGTCTGGTGTTCCGGCACATCGACAACGCACTGCTGGTCCCGGTGACCAATACCGCGGGCCGAATCGTCTCGCTGCAGGCGATCTTTCCACGCATGGACCTGGCGCTCGGTCGCGACAAGGACTTCCTGGCGGGCGGCCGCAAACAAGGCTGCTTCCATCTCATCGGCAAGCCGCTGTCCGGCCAGCCCATCGCCATCGCCGAGGGCTACGCCACGGCGGATTCCATCCATCAGGCGACCGGCTGGTGCGTGGTGGTGGCCTGGGACGCCGGCAACCTGGCCGCAGTCGCACGCGCATGGCGCACCGCCATGCCAGACGCAAGCCTGGTGATCTGCGCCGACAATGACCGATGGACCCGGCAACCGCTGGACAACCCCGGCGTCACCCAGGCAACGCATGCCGCTGCGGACATTGACGCACGCGTGGTATGGCCGAAGTTCGCCGTACTGCATGACGAGGATGACCGCCCCACCGACTTCAACGACCTGCATCTGCGCGAAGGTCTGGAGGCACTGCGTGCGCAACTGATGCCGGCCCCTGCCGCCACCGCCGATGAAGCGGCCACGGAAGATGAGGCGCCGGCAGTGGCCGCCGCGCGCTATCTGGTGCCTGGCAACCTCTCCGCTTTCGACACCTTCACCCCGTTCCCCGACTGCAGCGCACGTGGCCGGCCGTTGCCGACCGCGCGCAACCTGGCCGAACTGTGCCGGCGCACCGGCGTGATCGTGCGCTACAACGTCATCCGCAAGGATCTGGAAATCCTCGTTCCCGGCCTGCAGACCACCGTGGACAACGCCAAGGAGGTTGCCGCCGGCGAAGTGATGGACTGCATGCACCGCGCCGGCATGGCCGTCGCCAGCTTCGAGACCAACCTTTGCCAGGTGGCCGAGGCCAATCCGTACAACCCGGTCGCCAGCTGGATCACCTCACGGCCATGGGATGGGCAATCACGCCTGCAGGCGTTCTTCGACACAGTGCAGGAAGCCCAGCCCACACGCATGGCCGACGGCCGCGTACTGAAGGAGATCCTGATGCGACGCTGGTTGATCTCCGGCGTTGCCGCCGCATTCGAGCCCGATGGCGTGGTCGCCCGCGGCGTACTGACCTTCGTGTCGAAGCAGAACCTGGGCAAGACGCGCTGGGCGCGGCAGCTGGCACCGGCCGAGCTGCAGCTGATCGCCGACGGCGTGGTGCTCGACCCCGCCAACAAGGACAGCGTCAAGCAGGTCATTTCCAAGTGGATCGTCGAGCTGGGCGAGGTAGATGCCACGTTTCGCCGCACCGATATCGCGGCATTGAAGTCGTTCATCTCCCGCAGCCATGATGAAATCCGGCGGCCCTACGCACGCACCGAGTCGCGCTATGCCCGGCGCACGATCCTGTTTGCCAGTGTCAACGACGAACGCTTCCTGCGCGATGCCACCGGCAATACGCGCTGGTGGACCGTGCACGCCGTGGCGCTGGGCGAGCCTGCCCGGATCGACATGCAACAGGTCTGGGCCGAAGCGCATGCGCTCTATTGCAACGGCGAAACCTGGCATCTGGCGAGTGATGAGCTGGACGCGCTGAACGCCACCAACAGCGAACACGAGCCGATCTCGCCGATTGCCGAACTGATCGACCGTCACTTCGACTGGTCGCTGCCTGCCGAGCAGCGCAGCGTGCCCTATCGCGCCACCGAGATCGCCATTGCAGTGGGCATCGACAAACCCAGCCGCCGTGACGTCAACGAGGCGGCAGCCTACGTGGTCAAGCGCCATGAGGTACGCACCAGGCTGATCGGCAAGGAACGGGCGAAAGTGTGGCTGATGCCACCGCGCAGCCGCAGCGTTGCCGAGCACGCCGCCGGACCGTTCTGATGCCTTGGACCCACGACGGACGCAGTGTCGGTAGCAGCAGCGCCGACTGGCGCCTGGACTGCGAGGCACGACACCTGCTGGGGCTGGACGGTTACCACTGCATCGATGCGCGCGGACGCAGGATGAAGATCGGGCCTCGCCGGCACCGCCAGCAGTACCTTCAGCGCGTGCAGGCAGCACGTGGCCTTGCCGAGCGCGATCGGCTGGCAGCGGCCGCGCTGCGGATATGGGACGCAGCAGCCCCGCGCCCTGGAAATGGATGACAGTAGATGAAAGGTGTTGACGAGAAGCGACTGCAAAGGCAAGATATGGGTAACGGCCACGCCACCTTCCAGGAGCCCAGCCATGCCTCGCGCCCGCCTGCACGCCTTCGAAGGCGAACAGCTGACCGTGCAGCAGATCCATCAACGCGTGCCGGTTCTATCGCAACGGACCATCCGCGACCACCTCGCCGCCGGCCGCCGCACGTCCACGGCCATGCTGTGCTTCGACCCGATCGCCGCCGCAGCACGCGGTGGCCGCATCACCCAGCGCATCCTGCGCGCCCGCAGTACCACCGGCAGCGATTGCTGACTGCCGCCGCGCCTGCGCCTTCCCCCAGGAGTACTTACCGCATGATCCCCGCCTCGCTCGACAGCAGCCAGCGCATGATCGCCGACACGCTGGCCGCATTCCGCTGCGGTTCCGCCTTTGGCAGCGTGCCGCTGCTCCCCGCCCCTCTGACGCGGCCACCACTGTACATCGGCATCACCGGTGCCAAGGGCGTGGGCAAGGACACCCTCGCCAACGGCCTGGCCTCGGCGCTGGCCCTGCGCTGCGACACCTTCGATGGCCCGGTGCGGCCACGTGCCAGCACCGAATGTCGTCGCGAGCATGTCCATCCGGAGCTCTGGGTACGCTCGTTGTTCTCGCGCCTGCCCGAAGGCGGCCTGGTTCCCGATGTCCATTCCGCTGACGAGGCGCGCGCCATCCGCCGTCAGGGTGGCGTTGTGATCCGCATCACCCGCCCCGGCCACGACAGCGTGGACCTGCATGCCGGCGGCCAGCCGCTGCCCGCCGCGCTGATCGATTTCGAGCTGCACAACGACCGCAGCGCGGCCGATCTGGTGCGCATGGCACTGGACCAGTTGATGTGCCGTGGCGTGATCTGAACGGCCTGCCGCAGCCGCCGCCGTGCGACGGGCCGGACCGTTGCTTCCTCATCCATAACGCAGGTTCCGGCCCATCATCGGCGAAAATGATGTAAGGTCGTCCCCCATCAATGACGGCACCTGCCGTCACCCTGCATCCCCAACCGCTTTCGCAAAGAGGAAATGTCATGGAGGTCGAACAGTTCACGTCGACACGCCAGAAGGCCATCGCGTTGTTCAAGTCGCAGCCCAAGGGTGGCAAGGACATCGTGAGTCTGGATGCGATCTTCATTTCGCTGTGCTCGCTGGCCAGCGCCCAGCCCGAGGCCACTGCCGCCAGGCAGGCACGTACCACCGCCCGCCCCGGCAGCCAGCAGCCGCCCGCTCCGTGGTTCATCGAGACGCTGGCCGCGCTCAAGGGCAAGGGCGAGTCGATCACCGTGGCACGCTTCCTGATGTTCGCCAACCGTTTCCCGGTCAAGCGCATGGACCAGGTCAATGCAGCCCGCTGGCTGCGTGATGCCGGCTACATCCCGCGCAAGACCGGCGGCAACCTGGTGTTCGACCTTTGACCCAGCACCACGTGCAGTCCTGAAGCCCCGGCATCGTCCGGGGCTTTTTCGTTTCAGGCACCCAAATGCCCGGCACGAGCATCAACACCGTGGCCGTCCTCACCCTGTACCTGCCGTCCCCTATTGCCCTGTCTCCGTTTCCAGCAGGTGAGGACAAGGAGTACGGGAGAACCAGCGAAACCACAGGCAAGTCCGGATGGCATGGCAGGGCCTCATTGCAAACCTGCGCATGCAGGTACTCGCCGGTCCTCGCGCACGCATCTGAATGCTTTCAGTCGCAAGACCCGAAAGTAGATGCAAGGTGTTGACGTGATCGACGGGATGGCAACAGTGGATACCAATGCCACTGACCAACCTTGCCATGAACGCCCTGCCCGACAGCATCCAGACCCTTGCCGAGGTCATCGGCGAATCCGCAGCCCTCACGCTGGTGCGTGCATGGCCGCCGACGACCTCCAGCACCACCGGACGCCACCGCGTCATCGTCTACGTACCCTCCACCCTGCCCGATCAGCATCGACTGATCGACATTCTTGGCCTGGAGATAGCCCAGCGCCTCGTCGCGCACTTCGGCGGTGAGTTGCTGTTCCTGGCGTCCTGCTTCGCCGCCAGTGCGCATGAGCGCCGCGAGCAGATCGCCCGGGCAGTAGCCAGCGGCATGCCCCGCGAGCACGTCGCGCAGGAGTTCGGCGTATCGCAGACCACCATCAAGCGCGCCGTGCGCGGTGCCCGTTCCACCCCGGTCCCGGCCGTCCATCCGGCCCTGCTGAAGGGATACGCGCGCGCATGAACGAGACCGACCTGCTGGCCGGCGTACCGGACTGGGCCAAGTACCTCGGCGGCACCTCCGGGGTATTGATCGCAGTTTCGTTGTGGCTGCGGCAATGGCTGTCATCGGCCAAGGTCGACCGCACCGCCGATGAAGCCACCAGCAACACCCTGCGCACCCTGCAGGAACAGCTGTCTGCCGAACGCACACGCGCCGATGGGCTGATGCACGAACGCGAGGCCATGGCCCAGGAGATCGGCCAGCTGCGTGGTGAAGTCAGCGCCCTGCGCGCACAGATCGCCCAGCAGAGTGTGCAGATCGATGCGCTGCTGGACCTGGTGCGCAAACGGTCGGGAGCAGCCGCATGACCGCCGCAGCAGCGAGCGACCTCGGCGGCGCCAACGTGGCCGCGTTCCTGGACATGCTGGCCGTATCCGAAGGCACCGACATTCCCGGCCAGCGCTCCCGCGATCGCGGTTACGACGTGATCGTCGGCGGCCAGCTGTTCAATGACCATCGCGACCATCCACGCGTACTGGTGTCGCTGCCGCGCTACGGCATCAAGTCCAGCGCCGCCGGCCGCTACCAGTTCCTGCGCAGCACCTGGGACGACCTGCGTGCACGCCTGGACCTGCCGGACTTCGGCCCGGTCTCGCAGGACCGCGCGGCAGTGGCGCTGCTCAAGCAGTGCGGCGCCTACGACCTGATCCGCCTGGGCCGCTTTGACGCTGCAGTCGCCGCCGCCCGGCGCATCTGGGCGTCGCTGCCGGGCGCCGGCTACGGGCAGAAGGAGCACGCGCTGGAAACGCTGCGCGCCGCCTATCGCGCCGCTGGCGGGCTCCTGCAGTGATGCCGATACCGCTGAGGCTTCGCATCGCCCTGCTGGGCCTGGCTGCCAGCCACGCCTGTTGCACCTGGCTGGGCTGGGAGTTGCGCGACCGCAGCGCGGACCTCGCTGCCATCCGCGTACAGGCCACGCAGGAGACCAGTCGTGCCGACACCGTGCTCGTCGCGCGCCAGCAGGACCACACCAACGCACAGGCCGGTGCACAGGCTGAATCACAGCGCCTGGCCATGCAGTCCGGGCGCACCCAGCAGTTCATCACCCTGCAACAGGACATCGAGACCCATGCCAAGACTCCTGGCCGCGACCGCGGCGATGCTGATGCTGAGTTCGTGCGCATCTGGCGCGAAGCCAATGCCGGCCGCCCTCTTCATCCCTGACCTCAGCATTGCACCGGCACAACTGCGCGCGCCGCAGGAACTGCCCGATCTGCAGGCTGCCGACGACGATGCGCTGCTGCGCAACCACGTTGCCGTTGCGCGCCAGTACCACGAACTGGCCGACCAGATGCGCGCCCTGCTGTGCAGCCTCGGCAGCCAGCACGGCTTCACCATCAATGGTGCAGCACCGCTGACGCCTGCCGGTTGCATCCCCGCGGGCAACACCAGACATAGCGGCCCACACGAGCACTGAGCGGGCCAGTCACGGCCACGCGTGCAATGTCCCGCGCCCCGGGCGATGGCAACACTGCTTGCAGAAAGCGCGTGCTGCGGCCAGTCGCGTTCTTCCTTCCATTCATCGCATGAGCTGACATGGCAACCGATACCCCTTCCTCCACCTTCGACGCGCTGCACGCCGCCATCGAAGCGGCGATCCGAACACGCTTTGCGGACTTCGCGACCGTCGAGTTCTATCGCGACGCCAACAGTGGTGCGCCACCCACGCCCGCCTGCCTGCTGGCGATGACTCGCTGTGATCGCGGCAAGGACAGCGATGATGGCAGCGGCCAACTGCAGGCCCTGCTGCGCTTTGAAGCACGCATCTGCGTGCAGTCCGCGGCAGCCGATTCTGCCCTGCAGCTGCGCCGGATCGCTGTAAACCTCGCCACCTGGCTGCATCAGCTCGGCCGCTTTCCGGGTGCGCCCAGTGGCGCGATCGAGGTAATCGCAGCGCTTCCAGAGGATGCCGCAGCGGCGCAGCCCGACCTGCGCACGTGGATCGTGGAATGGTCAGTGCCCATCGCGCTGGGCGGCAATGCCTGGGAGGACGGCGATGGCGTAGTGCCGCACGCGTCCTACAGCTTCGCACCGGAGATCGGCCGCGCCCATGAGCGGCGCTACCAGCCACTCGCGGAGGACACGCCATGAGCGCCGAACATGCCCGGCTGATCGGCAACCTGTTGATGATCGGCGTCGTGCGCGAACTTGATGAAGCCGGCGGCCGCGTGCGCGTCGATGCCGACGGCATGCTCACCGGTTGGATTCCCTGGCTGGAACGTCGTGCGGGACCCGGCGTGCGCAGCTGGTGCGCACCGGAGCCGGGTGAACAGGTGGTGCTGGCCTGCCCGTATGGCGACCCCGGCCAGGCCCTGGTGCTCGGCAGCCTGTACCAGGACCGCTTTCCCGCACCCGCCGACACGCGCCAGCTGCAGCGCACGCAGTACGCCGACGGCAGCCTCGTCGAGTACGACCGCCAAACCACCACGCTGACCATCACCGTCGGCAGCGGCAAGGTCATCGTCAACTGCGCAAACGCAGAAGTGCATGCCAGCGAATCGGTGTTGCTCGACACGCCGACGCTCAAGGCCACCGGCGATCTGGACGTCACCGGTGCGATCACAGCAGGCAAGGACATCAGCACATCGGCCGACGTCAAAGCCGGCGCCATCAGCCTGAATTCACACAAACACACCGCCCAGGGCCCGACCGCACCCACCACGCCTGCACAGCCGTGATAGGCCATCGCTGCAATGCCCTGAAAACCCGTACTCCACGACGATAGAGACCATGCGAGGAATCGACGCCAACACCGGCAAATCCCTGGATGGGCTGGCCCATCTGCACCAGTCCGTGCGTGACGTTCTCACCACACCCCTTGGCTCCCGCGTCCTGCGTCGCGAGTACGGCTCGCGCATCTTCGAACTGATCGATGCGCCGACCAACCGCTCCCTGCGCATGGACCTGATCGCGGCCACCGTCGACGCACTCGCGCGATGGGAACCGCGGCTTCACGTCGAGAACGTCGACGTCTCCCTCCCCGCCCCCGGCGTGATGATCCTGGCAGTAACCGGGATCCACCTGCCCGATGGCGAGGCCATCACCATCGAAGGAATCGAGGTTCGCTAACCGTGGCATCCGGCTCGTTCACCAGTGTCAATCTCTCCCAGCTGCCAGCCCCGGCGGTCATCGAAGTGCTCGATTTCGAAGCCATGTTCGATGAGTCGCTGACGGCATTACAGGCCCTGGACCCCACGTTCGACGCGCTGCTGCCGTCGGACCCCGCCTTCAAGATTCTCGAAGTCTGCACCTACCTGCGCCTGCTCGATCGACAGCGCGTCAACGATGCCGCGCGCGGTGTCATGCTCGCCTACGCGGTGGGCAGCGATCTGGATCAGCTGGCGGCACTCTTCGGCATCGCACGCCTGGAGCTCGATCCGGGCATGCCGCAGGAGGGCATCCCTCCCCGCTATGAAAACGACGAGGACTTCCGTCGCCGCATCCAGCTGGGGCCGGAGGGCTTCAGCGTGGCAGGCCCGGAAGGTGCCTATGTATTCCATGCACTAAGCGCGGATCCGCGCGTGCTGGACGCCAGCGCCACCAGCAGCACGCCTGGCGAAGTGGTGGTGTCGGTGCTGTCGCGTGAAGCGGACGGCACCGCCACCCAGGGCCTGCTCGATGTGGTCGAGGCGAAGCTGAGCGCGGATGACGTGCGCCCGTTGACCGATCACGTGCTGGTGAAACCGGCGAGCATCATCAACTACGCCGTCGCCGCTACGCTGTACACCTTCGCTGGGCCCGACTCACAGGTCGTGCTGGCCGAAGCGCGCATGCGCCTGGACCGCTACATCGTCGAATCGCATCGGCTTGGCCGCGACGTTACCCGCTCCGGGCTGTTCGCTGCACTGCATGCCGAAGGCGTACAGCGCGTGGTGATCGAGAGCCCCGCCGCAGACGTGGTGGTGGACCGCACCCAGGCCACGTACTGCACCGCGGTCACGCTGGCGCATGGTGGCAACGATGAGTGAGGTCACCACGCGCTTGGTAAATGCGCGTCTGCGTGGCGCGGTTGATGGGAAGAACCAGGTATTCCGCCATCCCGGCGGCATGCTGGCAACGTTGCAAGCGGTATATCGCACGGATGGGCAGGGGCGCCGGCGCGTGGACGATGTTTCCATCAGCGGTGGCGTGATCACGCTCGCAACCGCGCCTGCCCCTGGCGTGATCATCGACGGCGACGCACAGGTCCGGGTGCCGACCTCAGCCAACCTGCTGCCGCCCAATGCCTCCCAGGCCGAGCGCGCACTGTCGCAGGCAATTGTTGCCCGTCCACTGCCGGTGGACATCACCGCCCTGTGGGATGCCGATCGCTGTCCGGCCGCATTGCTGCCCTGGCTGGCATGGGCGCTCTCGGTGGACGAATGGAAGGCGTACTGGCCCGAACCGGTCAAGCGCGCCCGCGTGCGTGCCGCCATCGCCATCCAGCGCCGCAAGGGCACCGCCGGCAGCGTCCGCGATGTGGTTGCTGCGTTCGGTGGCTCGGTGCTGATCCGCGAGTGGTGGCAGCTGCAGCCGAAGGGACCGCCGCACACCTTCGAAGCGGTGATGACCATTGCCAACCAGGGCGGCACGTCGGCCACCGCGATGTTCGTCGACGACGTCATTGGCGAGATCACCCGCACCAAGCCGGTGCGATCACACTTCACCTTCACCCAGGGCATGCAGGCCGACGCAGCAATCGGCGCGCTTGCAGCCGCACACGCCACGGCCTTCCGCCGCATCCAACTGATCGGAGAGTAAAACCCGCATGCGCTTGAAAATCACCGACGCCGGCTTCGCCAAGCTGGTCAATCCGCCGAATACCGGCACCAATGCCGTTCTGATCGCCCAGATCGGCCTGACGTCCACGGCATTCGCACCTTCGGGCGACCTGACCGCGCTGCCAGGCGAGATCAAGCGGGTCGCGACCTTCGGCGGCCAGGCCGTGGGCGATGACACGCTGCACGTGACCATCCGCGACGACAGTGCCACCGCCTATTCGCTGCGCGGATTCGGCCTGTACCTGGCTGACGGCACGCTGTTCGCCACTTACGGCCAGATCGATCCGATCATGGAAAAGTCGGCTGCATCGATGCTGCTGCTCGCCACTGATGTGCGTTTCACCGACGTGGACATCACGCAGATCCAGTTCGGCAACGCCGAGTTCATCTACCCGCCGGCCACCACCGAGGTGCTGGGCGTGGTCGAGCTGGCCACCAACAACGAGGCGGAAGACGGGGCTGACACCCAGCGCGCGGTGACTCCGCGCGGCCTGCGTGCATTCACGGACAAGCGCTTTGGTGCTGCTGCGCCCACTGCACTGGCCAGGACCTTGCTGTCTGCCGCAACCACGGCCGCCGCACGCACCGCGTTGGAGCTGAAGGGTGCCGCACTGAAGGACACTGGCCATGGCAACGGCTTGGATGCCGATACCCTGGATGGCAAGCACGCATCCGCGTTCGCCCTGGCGGGTGACTTCGCTACTGTCGGCCACAAGCATGTCATCGCGGATGTGACCGGGCTGCAGGGAGTGTTGGATGCCAAGGCGGTCAAGGGAACCAATAGTTTCACCGATCAGCAGTTTGTCGGCGGGACGTATCCGCTGGTGGGCTTTGGCGCCCAGGGTGCAGAGCAATCCTTCATCGGCGGCTGGGCCAACGCAGGCCTGTGGCGGGTATGGAGCAATGATCGCGCGGCCAGTAGTGAAATCACCATCAAGCACGGCGACAGCCCGCGCTGGAACGGCTCTGCGATGTGGCATGCCGGCAACTTTGTGCCGGACACCAAAATGGACAAGACCGGAGGCACGTTCACCGGCCACGTCGCGGTGAACGGAAATTCGCTGCGCTCATACGGCTGGAACGGCGTCGCCAACGATGGCGTGCTGGTCCTGGGCGATGCTAGCTCGTACCTGTTCAAGAACGGCCCGAACTTCACCTTCGCCAATTCCGCCGGTGGTTACACCACCACGTTGAGTGCTGGTGGCTCGATCTGGACGAGTGGAAACTTCGATCCGGCAGGCAAGGTAAACAAGTCTGGCGACACCATGACCGGCGAGCTGAAGAACCTCTCGCACATCACGGCTGGCCCGGCCAGCGGAAACAAGGTGCGCATCACCATTTCCGGGGACGGCTACCCGTGCATCATGGGCACGAACCCCGCTGTTGATGCCTACGTGCCAATGAACTACTACGGGACACGGCACACCTTCAATTCCGGCATCTTCGCCAACGGTCCTTCGCTGTTCAGGGCAGCTGGCGAATCCCAGCCAGGCATCAGGTTCCACTCGCAGACGCTGAACGGCTTCCCTCGCACAACCCTCGAATCGGTTACCGGAGACGGCAGCAGCTTCGCGGAAATGCACGCGATCAGCAACGGCTTTCACTTCTACAACCCATCGATGCGACGTGGCATCCGCATGTCCAATTCCGGGCAGGTAACCACCTCGCCTGAATTCCCGAATCCCGGCACGGGCATTACCGGTTTCGGCTTCACCTCCGAAGGCTCCTTCGGCGGTGGCTTTGGGATGCTGGACAACTCGATACAGGGTGGCTGGTGGATGGCTGCCGGCACCATGCAGTGGGGTATCAGTACCTACCCGAGCAGCATGGGCGGCCTGATGACCTTGAACGGCAACGGAGCGCTCACCACTACCGGCGGCTTCGACATCGGTTCGTCGCGCAAGCTCAAAGACATCGGGGGATCGGTCGAATACGGCCTGGCTGTCGTCGAGCGCATGGAACTGGCTACCGGTCACTACAAGCCGGAATACAACAGCGACGGCCGCCGTCGTCTCTTCTTTGTCGCCGAACAGCTTGCCGAACTCGTACCCGAGGCCGTCAACCTGGAAGGTGTCGAGTTCAACGGCGAACGCGTCGCCACGGTCAAGCTCGACCAACTGCTGCCGGTCATGGCCAAAGCCATCCAGGAACTGGCCGCAGAAGTGCACGCACTGAAGGCGGAGCGCTGACATGGCCAGCGGATATCGCTCGGCGGGTGTTGATTTCGACGACCTGTTCGATCCCTACGTGGAAGGTCCCACCGCGCAGGATTGCGGCCTGCGCGTGGGCGGCACCGACCTCAGCCGTCGCTACGCCCACATCCAGTACGGCAGCAAACGTGGTGACGTGGGTTATCGCGTTGGCGGCATGGACGTATCGAACCTGTGGGCGGCGCGTGGCAGCGCCAGCTATCGCCTGCCGTTCCATGGCCAGGGCTATTCGGCAGGCAACAGCGCCAAGACCAACTCGAGCGGCTCGGCATCGGCATCGATCTCGATCGACATGCTGTCCGATGGCAACTACAGCATCCGTCGAAGCGTCACCGGTGGCGGCAACAACAGCAACACCGTCGTTGCCTCCGGCCGCTGGCTTCCGGCCGGCGCCAGTGCGTCCGAGTACGACGTGCAGTTCAGCGTGAGCAACCAGGGAGCGGCGTACTTCAGCAACAGTGCACCGTCGTTCGCCTCGTTGGCGTCTTCGCAGTCTGCAGGCGTGTCCGTCAGTGTGCCGGCCAGGTCCACCAGTTTTGAAAGTGCCTCCACCAGCATCAACGTCCACCTGCGTCGTGCCGGCGGCAGCCCGCAGGTCTCCAGCTTCAGCGCCAGCGTCAGCGCCTCCGGCTGGGTCTGATCGATCACCGGGCCACCGCTGCAATTATCGCGGCGGCCGCATTTTCCGAACATATACCCGTCGCCTGCATCTGCAGGCACACCACCACACCGAGGAACCTCTCCGAATGACCGAATTTCTCCACGGCGTACAGGTCGTCAACATCGACACCGGTGCGCGCTCGATCGCCGTTGCATCCACCAGCGTCATCGGCATCGTCGGCACTGCGCCGCTGGCCGACGCCGACGCTTTCCCCATCAACACGCCTGTCCTGGTGACCTCGCCCTCGCAGGCCGCCAAACTGTCGGCCAAGACCGGCACCGAAGCCGGCACCCTGCCCGGCGCACTGGATGCGATCTTCGACCAGTCGTCGGCCGTCGTGGTCGTGATCCGCGTCGAGAACGGCGCCAATGAAAGTGCCACCCAGGCCAACGTGCTCGGCGGCGTGAACGCACAGACCGGCGCGTACTCCGGCGTGCATGCACTGCTCGCCGCCAAGTCCATCGTCGGCGTGAAGCCGCGCATCCTGGTCGCCCCGGGCTTCACCCACCTGCACCCGGCCGATCCGGCCAGTCCGGACACCGTGCTGGCCAACCCGGTCGTGGTCGAGCTGCTCGCCATCGCCGACAAGCTGCGCGCGATCATCATCAAGGATGGCCCGAACAGCAACGACGATGCAGCCAAGACCACCACCGCACTGACCGGTTCCAAGCGTGTCTACGTGGTCGATCCGGCCGTGCTGGTGCAGCAGGGTGAAGCGATCGTCAGCCGTTACGCCTCCGGTGCCGTGGCCGGTGCCATCGCCCGCAGCGACAACGAACGCGGCTGGTGGGCATCTCCGTCCAACCAGGAGCTGTACGGCATCGTCGGCACTGCGCGTGCGATCGACTTCGGCCTGTCCGATGCGACCAGCCGCGCCAACCTGCTGAACCAGGCCAACGTGGCGACCATCATCCGCGAAGGTGGCTTCCGCCTGTGGGGCAACCGCACCGCCAGCATCGATCCGAAATGGCAGTTCCTGTGCGTGGTACGCACCGCCGACATCATCGCCGACAGCCTGGAGGCTGCCCACCTGTGGGCCGTCGACCGCGGCATCAGCAAGACCTACGTCGATGACGTGCGCGAGGGTGTCAACGCCTTCCTGCGCGGCCTGAAGACGCAGGGCGCGATCCTCGGCGGCAACTGCTGGATCGACCCGGAACTGAACGCAGCCGACAGCGTGGCCGATGGCCGCTTCTACTGGGACTTCGACTTCACCCCGACCTACCCGGGTGAGCAGCTGACCTTCCGCATGCACATGAACAACAACTACGTCTCGGAGATCTTCTAAGCATGGCGCGCAAGATCCGCAAGAACTTCAACTTCTACGTCGACGGCAAGGGCTTTGCCGGCAGCGTAATGTCCTTCACCGCCCCCAAGCTGTCGCTGAAGACCGAGGACTTCCAGGCCGGCGGCATGCTCGCCCCGACGGAGATCGTGCTCGGCCACGACAAGCTGACCGCCGAGGTCACCTTCGCCTCCGATGACGCGGAGATCATGTCCAAGTTCCACGTCATCGAGAGCAAGGAGTACGGCTTCACCGCCCGCGAGGCGCTGGAAGCCGATGATGGCTCGGTCACTTCGGTCGTGCACAACATGCGCGGCAAGGTGAAGACCCTCGACCGCGGCGAAACCAAGGTCGGCGAAAAGGGCACGGTCAAGGTCTCCCTGGCACTGAGCTACTACAAGCTGACCCATGGCGTGCAGGTCGTGCAGGAGATCGACGTGACCAACATGATCGCCCGCCAGGGCGGCGTGGACGCACTGGCCGGCATCCGCGGCGCCCTGGGCATCTGATTCCCGGCACCGCTTCGACGTACACGGGGGCGCACAGCGCCCCCGGATCCACCGCAACTCCATCGACATCCGGGAACACAGCCATGTCCAGCAAGACCAAGACCACCGCCGACACCGTCATCGAACGCGACGGCTATGCCGAAATCACCCTCTCCCGCCCGCGCCAGGTCAACGGCGTGGACACCGCCGTGCTGCGCATGCGCGAACCGACCGTGGAAGACATGGAGCGCTACCAGGACGACAAGGGCACCGATGCCCAGCGCGAAGTGCGCATGATCGCCAACCTGTGCGAGATCGCGCCGGATGACGTGCGCAGGATGCCGCTGCGCGACTACGCCCGCCTGCAGGCCGGCGTCGCGCTTTTTACCACCTGACCCTGCCGCAGATCAGGCAGGGAGCGCTCGCCCTGGCCGGCCACACCGGCTGGGGCCTGCGCGAAATCATGACGCTGCGGGTGTCGAAGTTCATCTGGTGGATACAGGGATTGCCGGTACATGGCGAGTAACGTTCAAACGACAACGATCACGATCGGCGGCTCGGTTTCCCGGTCGTTGCAGGACGCATTGTCCTTCAGCAACGATGGCCTGAAGCGCCTTGGCGATGAGGCCGACAAGCTCGAGCGCAAGCTCAATGTCATGGGCAGGTCGAGCAACCAGTTCGCCCGCATGCGTGCCGAGGCCGATGCGTTGCGCGCTTCCCAGGAAGCGTTGCAGCGGATCGAAGACAAGCGCACGGCGAATCTTGAGAAGCGCGAAAAGCTGGGCTCGGCGTTTGGCGATGCGCGCGGCATGCTCGGCAGCGCCATCACCACGCTGGCCAAACCGGTGGAGAATGCCGCCGGCTTCGCGCGCGAGAACCAGGCCATCGGCAACGCCGCCAACCTGACCCGCGCCCAGGTCGCTGCGCTGGGCCAGACCATCCTTGCCGAATCCAGCCGCACCCACCGGGGCGCGGGCGAGCTGCAGCGCGCAGTCAGCCAGCTGGTCGCCGCAGGCCTGGATGCGCAGACCGCGCAGTCCAGCCTGGGTGCAATCGGCCGCACCACCACCGCTACCGGCGAGAGCATCGACGATGTCACGTTGGCCGCATCGGGACTGCAGCAGGCACTGAAGATCAATCCGGCCGGCCTGCAATCGGCGCTTGATGTGCTGGTGGTGGCAGGCAGGAACGGTGGCCTGGGCCTGAAGGACATGGCCGGTGCACTGCCGGTGCTCGGCGGCGCATTCCAGTCGCTGCAGATGCACGGCAACGCGGCCGCCGCCACCATGGGCGCTGCGCTGGATGTCGCCCGGCAAGGAGCCGGTGGTGCCGACGAAGCGGCCGGCAACATGCAACGCTTCATGGCCAGCATCCTCTCGCCCGACCTGCAGGCCCGTGCCAAGAAAGGCTTCAAGCTGGACCTGCGCAGGATCATCAGCGAAGCGCAGAGCAGCGGTGGCAATCCGTTCGACGCGGCGATGCAGGCCATCATCCAGGCCACCGCCGGTGACCAGGCGAAGATCGGCAAGCTGTTCGGCGATGCACAGGCGCAGAACTTCGTGCGTCCGATGATCCAGAACTGGGATGAGTACGTCCGCATCCGCGACAAGGCGCTCAACAGCTCGGCGGGCACCACCGACAGCGGCTTTGCGGCCAAGCTGCAGACCGACCCGGAAAAGATCGAAGGCGCGAAGATCGCCGTCGACAACCTGTCCAAGGCCTTCGGTGCCGCGCTGCTGCCGGCCGTGGGTGAGGCGGCGGTGAAGCTGACCGAACTGCTGAACGGCGTTGCGTCGTTCGTGCAGGAAAACCCGAAGCTGATCGCTAATACCACCCAGGTCGTGGTCGGCCTGATGGGCATGCGCACTGCAGTACTCGGCGTGCGCTATGCGTGGACGTTCCTGCAGGGCCCGATCCTGGCGGTGCAGAAGGCCTTCGAGCTGTTCCGCGGCGGCAGTCTGCTGGCGCAGATGGGGCAGTTCGGTCCGACGGCAATGCGCCTGGCATCGGGGTTCCGCGTGGTCGCCACCGCCGTCGGTGCCATCGGCGGCGGTCCGATCGCCATCGCCATCGCCGCCATCACCGCCGGCGCACTGCTGGTGCGCAAGTACTGGGAGCCGATCAAGGCCTTCCTCGGCGGCGTCTGGGATGGCCTCAGCGGCGCAGGAACCGCCGCCATGGGCGAACTGATGCGCGCCGTCGAGCCGCTGCGCCCGGCATGGGAAGCGGTCGGCGGGCTGCTGGGCCAGGCATGGGACTGGCTCTCCAAAATGCTGGCTCCCGCGCAGTACACCGGCAACGAACTTTCGCGCGTAGCGGAGATCGGTTCGCTGGTGGGCACGGCGTTGCTGGCCAACTTCCGTCTGGTCATCCAGGTAGTCGGGGTTGTGGTTGAAGCCATCTCCCTCCTCGGTGATGTCATCGGTACGGTCGCTGGATTCATCTCCGTCACGTTGGGCGGCGTATGGGATTGGATCTCCGAAAAGGCAACGGCGGCGATCGGCTACATCATGGCCGAGCTGGCTCCGCTGATGAACTTCGTCGGCGGAGTGATGGACAAGGTCGGTAGCGCCCTGGGCATGGCCAAAGATAAAGCAGTGGATGGTGCGCGTATGGCAGTGGGTGTGGCCCACGGCGCAGCCGCCGGCTACGCCGCCGTGAGGGATGGCAAGGTCGCGATGCCACCCGTGCGTCTTGCCGTGGGCGGTTTGCACAGCGCCGTCGTGGACCGCCGCGCACCTGGATTGCCCGCGCCGTCCCAAGGCCGCGCCGCACCGCCGATGCCCTCCTCTGCCACCGCACGCACCTCCACCACGGTGCAGCAGCAACAGACCAACAACATCACCATCCACCAGCAACCGGGTGAATCCAGCGAGGCGCTGGCACGGCGTACCGCCAACGCGCTGCAGCACCAGCAGGCCGTGCAGGCCCGCGCCACCCTGGGAGACAGGAACTAAGCATGAAGCGCGAGTTCGTAACCGGCGCAGTGGACAAGCTGCTGTCGCAATTCAAGGGCAATGATTCCGGCAACGCGCCGGTGCTGCTGATGCTGGGCGGCTTCAAGTTCAGCCTCAACACGGCCGTATTCCAGCAGATCCAGCAGTCCAACGATTTCCGCTGGCAGGCCCAGGATCGCGTCGGGCAGATGCCTGCACTGCAGTACACCGGCCCGGGCTCGGCCACAATGACACTGCCAGGCGTTGTCTACCCGCTGTTCCGTGGCGCTGGCAACGAGATGTCGCAACTGCGCAAGCTGGCCAGCCAGGGAAAACCGCAGCGTCTGCTGACCGGCAAGGGCGGCAACCTGGGTCTGTGGGTCATCGAGAAAATCGACGTCACCTCCAGCGAATTCACCGTCGACAGCCAGATCCAGAAGCAGGACTTCACACTCACTCTCCGGAAGCACAGCGATGGCACGAACGTATAACACCCGCGATGGCGATGTCGTCGACCGCGTTGCCTACGCGCACTATGGCGAACAATCGCCGGCGATCCTGCGCGCGGTGTTCGATGCCAACCCCGGCCTGGCCGCGCGCGGCCCGGTGCTCACGGCTGGCGTGGCGATTGTCCTGCCGGACGTGCAGCGCCCCGCCAAGGAACGCAAGGGAGTATCGCTGTGGGATTGAACATCGCACCTGCGTTCCGCGTGGTGGCCAACAGCCAGGACATCACCGACAAGATCATGTCGCGCTTCAAGTCACTGCGCATCACCGACGAGACCGGCAACAGCTCGGACACGTTGGAGCTGCAGCTGGCCGATCACGATCCGAACGATCCGATCCAGCTGCCGCCGGTGGGCGCGGAGCTGGAGGCCTTCATCGGCTACGACGGCGAAGTGCGGCGCATGGGCCTGTACGTCTGCGACGAGGTGGAGATTTCAGGCTATCCGGGCAGCATGACCCTGCGCGCACGTGCCGCGCCGTTTGAAACCAGCAAAGGCGGCAAGAACGATCTGCAGACGCAGAAAACGCGCACGTGGAAAAAAGGCACGACGATTGGCGACATGGTCAAGCGGATGGCCGCCGAACACGGCCTGACCGCTGCGGTAAGTGCGTCGCTGGCATCCATCGTGCTGCCGCTGACGGTGCAATCGCAGGAGTCGGACATGAACCTGCTGCTGCGCTTGGCCAAACAGCACGACGCCATCGCCAAACCGGGCGGCGGCCGGCTGATGCTGGTCAAACGTGGCGAATCGACCACCGCCAGTGGCGAGCGCATTCCGGAGGTGACCCTCACGCCGGCCGATGGCAGCAGCTACCGCGTCACCATCGCCGCCCGCGACGATGCCGGCACCACCATCGCCTACTACCGCGATGTGCGTGGCGCGCAGCGCCAGGAAGTGAAGGTGGGTAGCGGCGAGCCGATCGTGCGCCTGCGCATGGCCTATGCCGACCGCGAAACCGCCGAAGCCGCAGCGCGCGCCAAGCACCGCGAGCAGGCGCGGCAGACGCGTACGCTGAGCTACAGCCTTCCAGGCCGCGAGACGCTGATGGCCGAGGCCACGGTGATCATGCAGGGCTTTCGCGATGGCGTGGATGGCGAGTGGCTGGTCAAGCGCGCCGAGCACAGCATCGGCAGCGACGGCTATCGCACCAGTATCGAGTGCGAGCAGCCCAACAGTGCCGAAGCCGTGAAGGCGGCCAGCAGCGCAGCGGTCAAGCAGACCCCGCAGGTGGGCAGCGAAGTGTAGATCCACGCCAAGCGCGAATTGGCCTCCCAGCCCCTGCCCTGCTCGCAGTAGATCCACGCCACGCGTGGATGCTCTTCGCGCATCAACTCACGTACTGCGCCACCCCATTACCGAACGACCAGTTCTCCCGCTTCACTTCCACCAGGTTGATGAACACGTCCTCGCGGCGGATACCCACCGCCGCGTGCAGGCCATCGGCAATACCGGCATACAACGCCTTCTTCTGCTCCAGCGTGCGCCCATCGTTCCAGGTGATCTGGATGCAGATGAAATCATCGGTGCGAGCGATGCCCAGGTAACCCGGGTCGTACACCAGCGTGCCGGCGTCGTGCTCCTGGAAGATCTGGAAGCGATCGTTTTCCGGCACGCCGACGGAGCGCATGGCCTGGTAGATCGCTTCGCCGACACGCTGGCGGTACTCGACGGATTTACCTTTGCGAAGATCGATACGGGCGAGCGGCATGGTGGCACTCCAGGGATGGGAGGGGGCGCGGCAATGGGCCGAGATTACGCCCGCCGAGGCCGGCGGGACAGCGCACGGATGGAACCCTCTGCTTCCATCGATGGCATGCGCCGCGCGGAGTGACGTGATCGCCACGTTCGTGCATGCAGGGTGCCCCCAGGCGCAGGGTCAGCGCGGTCGGTGGATGACGCCATCAGTGATGCGCTGCGCGGCGTGCGGGTGCTGTCCCGCACAGATCGGGGAACACGCGGTACGCCCGGGTGCTGTTGCGAAATTTCCTTACAGACCAGTGTGATTGTTCGACTCGATGATCGCCGGGCCGAGGCAGGTTGCCTTGGCCGGGATTGGCGTCTCGAATAAACGAACAGGCTCACTGGATGCTGCGATTTCTATCGCAGCAATGAGAATGCACCGACTGCCTTCAATGGCGGGCGGTGTGTGGGGATCGCAGGATCCGCCAGGCCTTTTCTCCCAGTGAGCTTTTCTGCCTTGGCACGCCAACCCGCACCGTCCGCCACCCTCTCTTTGGAAGGTGGCCCTATGCCAGTGAGGGTTCCACCATGACCAACAACACCGTCCTCATTCCGCGCCTGCACGCTCTGATCGGCGACATCGCCAGCAACGTTCCCGAAGACCTCGCACGCGAGATCGAGTGCGCACTGAAGGAGCAGCAGTTCCCTCCCGCGCAGCCGATGTTCTTCACCTTCCTGGATGCGATCCGCAGGGGAGAGGGCGAAGACGGCCAGCCGCGCACCACGCAGATGCTCAACGCACAGACCCCCGCCTCCCTCGGCCGTTCACTGTCCGCACTGACCGCCGTACTCGATCTTCTGCACGCGGCAGAGCGCGCACGCGTGGACGGAAATACCGACGGGCAGATCGGCGACTTCCATCGAAATGGTCTGCTGCTGGCCGCGCGCCAGATCGCGCATGCCGCGCAGACAGGTCTCGGCGATGCGATCACAGCGGTGGCAAACAAGCCCGGGTAAATCGCGGGCAACAAAAAAGCCCCCATCGCTGGAGGCTTTTTTCGTTCTGCAACATGGTGGGCGGTACAGGGATCGAACCTGTGACCCTTGCCGTGTGAAGGCAATGCTCTACCGCTGAGCTAACCGCCCGGTGTGTTGCTGAGCCGCTCATTATAGGGGCTTTTCAGAGACCGTCAACAGTTTTCACATTCGTGTTCACGCGCGTTTCCAGGGGCCGCCGGGCATGGCCCGGCGCTACCGGAATCACATCGTATGCGTCGGCTTGTCCGAACCGGTCAGGCCGGCCAGGATCGTTTCGATCTTGTGGCGCACCGTCTCGCCTTCCTGGCCATCTGCCAGCTGCACGCCGATGCCGGCGGTGCGGTTGCCCTGCGCACCGGCCGGGGTCACCCAGATCACCTTGCCGGCCACCGGCAGGCGCTCGCTGGAATCGGGCAGGGTCAGCAGCAGGAATACCTCATCGCCCAGGAAATAACGCTTGGGCGTGGGCACGAAGATGCCGCCATTCTTCACGAACGGCATGTACGCGCTGTACAGCGCGGCCTTGTCCTTCACTGCCAGGGACAGGATGCCCTGGCGGGCGTTGCTGGCACTCATCGATTTCCCCTTGCGGCAGGCCGCTCGTTCACCTTGTTCCAGGCCAGCAGCAACTCGACCACCGCAAGGTCTGCGCGCACGGTGGTGCGCAGCAGGTCTCGGGTGCGGTTGGCCGCATCGAACCAGGCTGCAAGCTTGTGCAATCGCTCCGGCGTGGTCAAGGCATCGGTGCTGGCCTGGGCCAACGCCAGGTCGGCAGCGAAGCGCAGGCGCAGCGCCGCGTTGTCATCGGCGCACCACTTCTGCGCCAGCTCCACTGCGCCGGTCTTGCCGGCGGCCAGCTGTTCCAGCTCGCGGCCGACCTCGCGACGCAGGCTCAGGCCATCTTCGCGCAGCCAGTTGTCGGCCTGCCCGGGATGGCCGCGTGCTGCATCCAGTGCCTCATGCGCGGCCGCGTCGCTGTGGCCCTGCTGCTGCAGCCAGGCCAGCGCTTCCTCGCGCGGCGGCAGCTTGAATTCCAGGCGCTGGCAGCGGCTGCGCACGGTCTGCGGCAGGCGCGCCGGGTCGCTGCTGATCAACCACAGGTAACGCCCGGGTTGCGGTTCTTCCAAGGTCTTCAGCAGCGCATTGGCGGCCGAACGGTTGATGGCATCGGCCGGGTCGACGATCACCACCTGCGCCACGCCATACTGCGGGGTCAGCGCCAGCTTGTTGCTGATCTCGCGCACCTGCTCGATCACGATCTCGGTGCGCAGCTTGTCGCCACTCTTGTTCGGAATGAAGCTGATCAGCTGCAGGTCGGGATGCGTGCCGGCGGCAATCAGCTGCCGGGTGCGGGTGGCATGCGAGGCATCCCCGCGTGCCAGCACGTGGTCGGCCAGCGCCAGGGCCACTTCGCGCTTGCCCAGCCCGGCCGGGCCACAGATCAGCAGGCCATGGCCCAGCCGATCTGCATCCAGTGCGGCCACGGTCTGGTCGAACGCGCGCTGCTGCCAGGGCGAGAACGTACTCATGCGCCCTCCCCTTGCTGCAGCCAGCGCTCGACACGTGCAACCACATCGGCGGCCACGCGCTCCTGCACCTGGCCTGCATCAACCAGCGCGAAACGCTGCGGGTCCTGCTGTGCGCGGCCGCGGAACACTTCGCGCACGCGCTGGAAGAAATCGTCCTGCTCGCTTTCGATGCGGTCCGGCCACAGGTCGCGGCCATTGGCACGCGCACGGCCGACGGCCACGTCCACATCCAACAACAGGGTCAAGCCGGGCAGCAGGCCCACGGCGCGGCGCTCCAGGTCGGCGATCCACTGCGGGTCGAGGCCGCGGCCACCGCCCTGGTAGGCATAGCTGGAATCGGTGAAACGATCGCTGAGCACGTAGGCGCCGCGCTGCAGCGCCGGCTGGATCACCTGGCGCACATGCTGCGCGCGCGCGGCGAACACCAGCAGCAGCTCAGCCTCGGCACTGAGCGGCTCGGCAGCAATCTCGGCATCGGGCTTCAGCACCAGGCCGCGGATGCGCTCGGCCAGCGGCGTGCCACCGGGCTCGCGGGTCAACACGACCTCATGGCCGTGGCGCCGCAGGCACTCGCGGATGGCGTTGATGGCGGTGGTCTTGCCCGCGCCCTCGCCGCCTTCCAGGCTGACGAAACGGGGATGGCGAAGCAGCGCGGAACTCATTGCGCCGGAGTCTCCTGGGTGCGTTGCTGGCGCAGCTTCTGCAGGTAGCGGGCTACGGCGGCGTTGTGTTTGTCCAGGCTGGGCGAGAACACGTGTGCGCCACTGCCATCGCCCACCGCGACGAAGTACAGCGCATCGCCCGGTGCCGGTTGTGCAGCGGCCATCAGCGCATCGCGGCTGGGCATGGCGATCGGGGTCGGGGTCAGGCCAGAGCGGGTGTAGGTGTTGTAGGGCGTATCGGTGGTCAGGTCGCGGCGGCGGATGTTGCCGTCGTACGCCGCGCCGATGCCGTAGATCACGGTCGGATCGGTCTGCAGGCGCATGCCGATCTTCAGGCGGCGCATGAACACGCCGGCAATCTGCGGTCGCTCGCTGGCCAGCGCGGTTTCCTTTTCGATGATCGACGCCAGCGTCAGCAGCTCGTAGGGCGTATTGATCGGCAGATCCGGGGCGCGGCTTTCCCAGGCCTCGTCCAGCGCCTTCTCCATCGCGCCGTGGGCACGCTTGAGCACGTCCAGGTCGCTGTCGCCGCGCTGGTAGACGTAGGTTTCCGGCAGGAACCGGCCTTCCGGATGCTGGCCGGCGAAACCGAGGCGGTCCATCAGTGCTGCGTCATCGAGGGTGTCGGTGGTGTGCAGCAGCGGATCGGCACGCTTGAGCGCGGCGCGCAGCTGGCGGATGTTCCAGCCTTCGATGATGGTGACGCGGTGCTGCAGCACCTTGCCCGCGCGCATGCGCAGCAGCAGCTCGCGCGGAGTCAGGTCCTTGCTCAGTGCGTACTCGCCCACCTTCAGCTTGCCGGCGGCGTCCAGCTGGCGGGCCAGCAGCTGCCACTGGGTGTCCTGGCCCTCGTCCACGCCGGCCTCGCGCAGCTTGCGCAGCACGCTGTTCATGCCATCGCCGCTGGCGATGACCACGCTGTCCGCACTGGGGGTCAACGGCACGTCGGCAAACTGGCTCTGCTTGTAGAAGAACCACGCGCCCGCGCCGGCCACGATGGCGGCCAGCACCAGCAGCAGCGTTACCACCAACAGACACCCGCGCTTGGCTCCCGCCATGGACTACCTCTGAACTCGATTCCGTCGTGCAGGATACCGTGCCGGTGGGGCGGGGTCATGACCGGGGGCACGCGTCCGTGCCGAGCAACGGTCGGCACCCACCCGCCATCTCCAGTAGATCCACGCCATGCGTGGATGAACGGCCATGGGGGCATCCGTGCCGACCAACGGTCGGCACCCACAAGCCATGCCCGGCGGCGGCAATCGATCAGCCCTGCTGCCCCAGCGCCCGCAGCAGGCCGCGGGCCTTGGCCCGGGTTTCGTCCAGTTCCTTGTCCGGGTCCGAATCGACCACGATGCCGGCTCCGGTGCGGAAGCTGACCTCGTTGCCGTCCACTTCTGCGGTGCGGATCAGGATGTTCAGGTCCAGGTCGCCATCGCGGTTCAGCCAGCCGAACGCACCGGTGTACGCGCCGCGTGGCACCTGCTCCAGTTCGCTGATGATCTGCATGCAGCGCACCTTCGGGCAGCCGGTGATGGTGCCGCCGGGGAAGGTCGCGGCGATCACCTCGCCCGGGGTGACGTCCGCGCGCAGCTGGCCGCTGACGTTGCTGACGATGTGGTGCACGTGGGCGTAGCTTTCCACGGTCATCAGCTCGTCCACCACGACCGTGCCGGGCAGGCAGATGCGGCCCAGATCGTTGCGCTCCAGGTCGATCAGCATCACGTGCTCGGCGCGCTCCTTGGGATGGCCGACCAGTTCCTGGATGCGCGCGGCATCGTCGTCGCCCTCGAAGCGCGGACGGGTACCGGCGATCGGGCGGGTCTGCGCGTGGCCGCCATGCACCGACACCAGCCGTTCCGGCGACGAGCTGACCACATGCCGGCCGTGCGCACTGAACAGGCCGGCAAACGGCGCCGGATTGGCCCGCCGCAGCTGCGCGTACAGCGCCTGCGGGCTGACCGGCGCTGCGAAGTGCGCGCTCCAGCGCCGCGACAGGTTCACCTGGAACACGTCGCCGGCGCGCAGGTAGTCGATCACTCGGCGCACACCCTCGGTGAAGCGCTGCGGCTCGTCTTCGCTGACCGACTGCGGCGGCTGCCAGCCCTGCCCGGCCGGCGGCAGTTCACCCGCTACCAGCGCGACCAGCGAGTCCAGCAGCGCTTGCTCGCCCGCTTCGGCAATGAGGACGCTGGCGTCGGCCTGGTGGTCATGCAGCACGGCGGCCGGGCAGCGCAGGGCAAGTGCGGTCGGCCGGCCGTCATCGCGCGCGCGCGCCGGCAGCACCGGTTCGACCTGGCTGGCCACTTCGTAATCGAGCATCAGCGCCCAGCCACCGCGGAACGGCAGCGCGTGGCCGCCGTCGTGCGGCAATCGCTGTGCCTGCCATGCGTGGTCCAGCGCCTGCAGGAAGCTGCCGGGCTGCACCGCGCCGTGCTGGTCGCGCACCTGGCCATCGGCGTCCAGCTGCAGGGTGTCGCCCTGCGCGGCCAGCAGCAGGCTCCAGCGGCCCTGCGCAGTGCCCGAGGCGGTGGACTCCATCAGCAGCGGGAAACGCGCCGGGTCGCGCTGCTGCAGGGCCAGCAGGTCGATCGGGTGCGGCAGCGGGTGGATCAGCGGGGCGTGGGTCATGGCAGCCAGTTCGGGAGACGGATACACGGAAGCCGCCTTGCGGCGGCCTCGTGGTTGGCGGAGCCGAGCATGGCTCGACCCTACAGGTGCGATCAGACGCGCTTGAAGATCAGCGTGCCGTTGGTGCCGCCGAAACCAAAACCATTCGACATCACCACGTCGACCTTGGCCTGGCGTGCTTCGTTGGGCACGTAGTCCAGGTCGCAGCCTTCGCCCGGCTGCTGCAGGTTGATGGTCGGCGGAATCACGTTGTCACGCATTGCCAGCACCGAGAAGATCGCTTCCACGCCGCCGGCAGCGCCGAGCAGGTGGCCGGTCATCGACTTGGTGGAGCTGACCATCATCTTGTAGGCGTGGTCGCCGAAGGCGGTCTTCATCGCCATGGTCTCACCGAGGTCGCCCAGCGGGGTCGAGGTGCCATGTGCGTTGAGGTAGCCGACCTGTTCCGGGGTGACACCGGCGTCCTTCATGGCCATGGTCATGCAGCGCGCAGCGCCTTCGCCGTTCTCGCTCGGCGCGGTCATGTGGTACGCGTCGGAGCTGGCGCCGAAACCGGCCAGCTCGCAATAGATCTTCGCGCCACGCGCCTTGGCGTGCTCGTACTCTTCCAGGATCAGGATGCCGGCGCCGTCGCCCAGCACGAAGCCGTCACGGTCCTTGTCCCACGGGCGCGAGGCCTGTTCCGGAGCATCGTTGCGGGTGCTCATCGCCTTCATCGCGCAGAAGCCGCCCAGCGCCGTCGGCGAGGAGCCGCGCTCTGCACCGCCGGCCACCATCACGTCCGCATCGCCGTACTGGATCATGCGCATGGCGGTGCCGATGGAATGGTTGGAGGTGGCGCACGCCGAGACCGCCGAGAACGACGGGCCCTTCAGGCCGCTGATGATGCTCAGCTGGCCCGGCAGCATGTTGATGATGGTCTTGGGCACGTAGAAGGGAGAGATCTTCTTCCCTTCGTGGAATTCGATGGTCTGCTCTTCGATGCCGAGCAGGCCGCCGATGCCAGCGCCAACGATGGCGCCGATGCGGTCGGCATTGGCGTCGGTGATCTCCAGGCCCGAATCATGCAGGGCCATGAACGCGGCACCGAGGCCGTAATGGATGAACGGGTCCATCTTCTTGGCATCCTTGCCACTGACCCGGTACTTGCCGAACAGTTCGTTGTCGGCGGTGATGTCAAAGCCTTTGACCTCACCTGCGATCTTGGTGGTGAACCGCTCCAGGTAGGCATCAGAAACGTTGGTCAGCGGACCGATGCCCGAAC
Organism: Stenotrophomonas sp. MYb57; assembly: GCF_002966815.1. Taxonomy (NCBI): domain Bacteria; kingdom Pseudomonadati; phylum Pseudomonadota; class Gammaproteobacteria; order Lysobacterales; family Lysobacteraceae; genus Stenotrophomonas; species Stenotrophomonas sp. MYb57. The sequence goes on along the minus strand of NZ_CP023271.1, from coordinate 1,038,446 downwards.
GACCGTGGGTGATGCCTTCCCAGCTGCTGGCCAGATCATTGCCCAACGGCGAGACCATACCCAGGCCGGTTACGACGACGCGACGCTTCATTGCTGATTCTCCTGACCCGAACGTTCTTTGCGGGTAACGCGGTTTACTTCGGTGTGGTGCGCAAACACACGGGGCCGCAAACAGCGGCCCCATGGGGTGTCGTGCGCGCCGGACTCAACGCCCGCACGCGCACTGACGTCCTGCATCAGGCCTTGACGTGGGCCGTGATGTAGGTGATCGCAGCCTGCACGGTGCTGATCTTCTCGGCTTCTTCGTCCGGGATCTCGCACTCGAATTCTTCTTCCAGCGCCATCACCAGCTCGACGGTGTCCAGCGAGTCAGCGCCCAGGTCATCGACGAACGATGCGCTGTTGGTGACTTCTTCTTCCTTGACGCCAAGCTGTTCGATGACGATTTTCTTGACGCGTTCTTCGATGGTGCTCATGGGATATCGCTCCAGATGGAGTAGTGGTTCAAAAGTGGTCGCCATCAAAGGCGATGGCCGTGGGATAGTGTAGTGGAAACCGGCGTGACCTTGCATTGCAGCAAAAATCCTCGCAGATCAACCACTTGCGGCGCGATCCCTGCGCCCCTTGCTTACGGCATGTACATGCCGCCGTTCACATGGAGAGTTTCGCCGGTGATGTAGCCGGCAGCCGGGCTGGCCAGGAAGGCCACCGCATGGGCGATGTCCTCCGGCGAACCCAGGCGTTCGAGGGCGATGTCGCCGATCAGCGCGGTACGCGCTTCTTCCGGCAGCGCCTTGGTCATGTCGGTGTCGATGAAGCCCGGCGCGACCACGTTGACGGTGACCCCGCGCGAGCCGATTTCCTTGGCCAGCGACTTGGAGAAACCGATGATGCCGGCCTTGGCGGCGGCATAGTTGGCCTGGCCGGCGTTGCCGGTCACCCCCACCACCGAGGCGATGTTGATGATGCGGCCCTTGCGCGCCTTCATCATGCCGCGCATGACGGCCTTGCTGGTACGGAACACGCTGGTCAGGTTGGTGTCGATGATCGACGCCCAATCATCTTCCTTCATGCGCATCAGCAGGTTGTCGCGGGTGATCCCGGCGTTGTTGACCAGGATCGAGATCGGGCCGAATTCCTTGGCGATACCGTCAAGCACGGCATCGAGCGCAGCGGCGTCGGTGACGTTCAGCGCGCGGCCGTGACCGCCGTGGGCAGCCAGGCGCTCGCCGATCGCGGCGGCGCCGGAATCGGTGGTGGCGGTGCCGATGACGGTGGCGCCCTGGGCGGCCAGCAGATCGGCGATGGCGGCACCAATGCCACGGCTGGCACCGGTAACCAGTGCGATTTCACCCTGCAGGGGCTTGCTCATGATGTTTTCCTCAGGCTGGGGCGGCCGCCGCACCCGCGCCGCTTGCAGCGGCCACCGGCACGGTCGGCAGGAACAGGGGCAATCAGGCCGACCACGTCTCGCGGGCGGTTTCGAAGTCGCCCGGGGTGGCCAGGGAACGGCCGTCGATGGCCTTGTCGATGCGCTTGACCAGACCGGTCAGCACCTTGCCCGGGCCGCATTCGGCGATCCGGGTGACGCCACGGGCGGCCAGCGCCTGCACGCAGCCGGTCCACTGCACGGGCTGGTACAGCTGCTGCACCAGCGCGGCGCGGATCGCGTCCACACCGTCGTGCACCTTGGCGTCGACGTTCTGCACCACCGGCAGCTGCGGCAGCTGCCAGGACAGGCCGGCCATCACTTCGGCCAGACGGTTGGCGGCTTCGCGCATCAGCGGGGTGTGCGAGGGCACGCTGACGGCCAGCTTGACCGCCTTGCGCACGCCCTTCTCGGCCAGCAGCGCCAGCGCGCGGTCGACCGCGGCAGCGTCGCCGCCGATCACGATCTGGCCCGGCGAGTTGAAGTTGGCCGGAACGACCACTTGGCTGCCGGCAGCTTCTGCGCAGACGTCCAGCACCAGCTGGTCTTCAGCGCCGAGCACGGCGGCCATGGCGCCGACACCTGCGGGAGCGGCGTCCTGCATCAGCTGGCCGCGCAGGCGCACCAGGTGCGCACCGTCGTGCAGGCTGAGGGCGCCAGCGGCGACCAGGGCGGTGTACTCACCCAGGCTGTGCCCCGCCAGAACCGACGGACGCGGACCGCCCACGGCGCTCCAGGCGCGCCACGCGCCGATGCTGGCGGCCAGCAGGGCAGGCTGGGTGTATTCGGTACGGTTGAGCATTTCCTCCGGGCCGCCCTGGGACAACGCCCACAGGTCAACGCCGGCACCATCGGATGCCTCGGTGAAGGCCTCACGCACCTGCGGGTGCAGTTCGGCCAGCTCGGCCAGCATGCCCACAGACTGCGAGCCCTGACCGGGGAAGACAAAAGCGAGGGTGGATACGGTCACGCGGTCATCCGCTTGTTGCAATCGAAGCGGGCCATGATAAGGGGGAACATGCCGTGTCGTCTGTACGTGCGCGTATGCACGGCGTATGGACAGTGCCGCGATACGGGGTCCGCCGGGCATGGCCCGGCGCTACCGGTAGCGCCGGGCCATGCCCGGCGGACCGCGATCAGCAGAGCAGCTGCAGGATGTCGAGCTCGCCGTCGGCAAACCAGTCCATGCACAGGCCGACCACCATCAGCAGGCCCAGCGTGGTGGCACCGTGGGTGATGAAGATGGAGTGGGCCAGCGCACGCGCCGAGCGCCCCAGCTTCATGCACACCCGCGCCAGGCGCTGCAGACGGCCGCTGACGGCGTGCACATGCGCGCGTACCGGTGCCTGCACCCCGTTCATCGCCTCGGCCATCATCGCCTGCAGGCTTTCGGGGCGGTCAGCGTAGTACTTGGCCACGCCGTAGCCGAACATCAGCCAGTCACGCGCCTGCGCTTCGGCCAGATCCATGACTTCCAGCGGATCTTCTTCGAAGTCGATGAAACCGACGTTCTGGCCATCCCAGGTGAGGTTGCGCGGCAACGGCTGGCCGAAATAGGCGCCACGTGCGTGTGCTTCGGCAATGGCCTGCATTGCCGCGGCCACGAGGCGATCGCGGCCTGCATCGTCGGCTTCGCGCAGGCAGGTATTGAACGAGCTGCCGTTGTCGCCGATCACTAGCGCGGCATGGCCGCTGCCGATCACCGCGGGCACGTTCACGCCCTGCGCCTGCAGTTCCGCCAGCCGGCGGGCCTCGGTTTCGCGCGCGGCGTCGCCACCGCGGTGCGGCGGCGGGCGCAGGGCATCGAGATGGAACCGGCGGGCAACAAAATTGAGCAGGCCCAGGGCCACTGCTCGGCTTCCTTCGCCGTACTGCTTCAGCCAGGCGCGCTGCCCTTCGATGACGATGGGCTCAACCATGACAGTCTCCTTTAACGCATTACGGCCCCAGAGGGGCCGTAACGACGGTTTCACGTTGTCGTAACTGGCACTATCAATAGCGCAGCAGTGCCGAACCCCACGTGAAGCCACCACCGAACGCTTCCAGCAACAACAGCTGGCCGCGCTCGACCCTGCCGGAACGAACAGCAGCATCCAGGGCCAGCGGCACCGAGGCCGACGAGGTGTTGCCATGCTTGTCGACGGTGACCACGACCTGGTCCATCGACATCTCCAGCCGCTTGGCGGTGGCTTCAATGATGCGCAGGTTGGCCTGGTGCGGAATCAGCCAGTCCAGGTCGGACTTGGTCAGGCCGTTGGCATCCAGGGTTTCGTCCACGACCGAGTCCAGCGCCTTGACGGCGTACTTGAACACGTCGTTGCCCTTCATGTTGATGGTGCCGCCACCGTTGTTGCCTTCACCGAAACCGACCGAGACGCCGACCGGATTCCACAGCAGCTCTTTCTTGCTGCCATCCGAATGCAGGTGGGTGCTGAGGATGCCGGTTTCTTCGTCGGCCTTGAGCACGACGGCGCCCGCGCCATCACCGAACAGCACGCAGGTGGTGCGGTCTTCCCAATCGACGATGCGGGTCAGGGTTTCCGTGCCGATCACCAGCACATGGCGGGCATCACCGGAGCGGATGAATTTGTCAGCCACGCTGAGCGCGAACACGAAGCCCGAACAGGCCGCGTTGACGTCGAAAGCGGGACAGCCGCTCACACCGAGCTTGGCCTGGATCAGGCACGCGGTGGAGGGAAAGATCAGATCAGGAGTGGTCGTACCGACCACGATCATGTCGAGCTGCGAAGCGTCGATACCAGCGGCTTCGATCGCACGCAGCGCGGCCTGGTAGCCGAGATCGCTGGTGGTTTCGCCTTCGGCAGCGATGTGCCGTTCACGGATACCGGTGCGCGTCTGGATCCACTCGTCCGAGGTCTCGACCATTTTTTCCAGGTCGGCGTTGGTCAGGACTTTTTCCGGCAAATAGCTACCGGTGCCCGCGATCCTCGAGTAGATCCGCTTGCTCATCATGTTTCCTGTTGCACGAGCCGCCGTTCACCGGCGTGCCCGGGAAAGAAGGCGAAGGCCGCTGCCCAGCGGGCAGCGACCTTCCGGCACATCAGTCTTCCTGGACAGCCGAAGACTTGGTCTGGATGACCTTCTTGCCGCGGTAGAAACCGTCAGCAGTGATGTGGTGACGCAGATGCACTTCGCCGGTGGTCGGGTCGGTCGACAGCTGCTTGGCGCTCAGGGCGTCATGCGAACGACGCTGGCCGCGACGGGACGGGGTAACACGGGATTTCTGGACAGCCATGGGATTGCTCCAAACTCGGTTCGTTTTGCTTCGTCGTTTCGTCGCACAGGACGCCAGCGTCCAGCACACTTTTCGCTTTCGCCGCAGCCGCCGACGACAACCGGCTGCTATTGTTTCTTCAATGCCGCCAACGCCGCGAACGGATTGGCCTTTTCAATTTCTTCTTCGGTCGGCGCCCAGTCCTTGTCGACTGCCTCACCGTACGGCGACAGGGGTACCACCGGCACCGCCAGCACCAACTCGTCCTCGACCAGGTCCAACGGACGCAGCTGGCCATCTTCCGGCACCAGCAACGGCTCGTATTCTTCCGGCAAAGACGATTCCTCGTCTTCCTCGCGGATCAGGCCAAGCCTCTGGGTCATCTTCACCGGCAACAGGAAACGCTGCATGCTGCGCTGACAGGTCAGCGGCAACGCGGTATCGATGGTCAGTTCCACATAGGATACCCGCAAGATCTCGTCGCGACCGAATTCGAGCGAGTAATTACACTCACCTTCGGTATCTGCGACAAGCCCCTGCAGGCGAGTCAATTCAGCCAGGGGAACCTGACCGTCGAAGCGCCTTCGCGCTACGACCATCCGCCAGGCATCCAGCGTTTCGGGTACGTTCGCGGACATAAGCCGCCGAATATTAAGGATCGGCAGGTCGCGTGTCAAATGACTGCCATGAAAGGCTTGCTGTGGCTGGCGGTCACGGGCCAGACTGCCGCGCCCCGCCCCCGGAATTCCCGCATGCCTGCCTTGGTCCTGGCCTCCACCTCCCGCTACCGCCGCGATCTGCTGGATCGGCTGGGCCTGCCCTTCGACTGCGCACGCCCGCAGGTGGATGAGACTCGGGAGGCCGACGAGGCGCCGCTGGCGCTGGCGGCACGCCTGGCCAGCGCGAAGGCGGCCGAGGTGGCCGCCCGCCACCCCGGTAGCTGGGTGATCGGCTCGGACCAGGTGGCGGACCTGAACGGTCAGCCGCTGGGCAAGCCGGGCACGGTCGAGGCGGCCTGCGCGCAGCTGGCGGCAATGTCCGGGCAGACGGTGCGCTTCCACACGGCCGTCAGTCTCATCCGAGACGGAGAATTACTTTCGGCAATGGATTCGACCCAGGTGCGCTTCCGCGCGCTGCAGGCGCCGGAGATCGCCCGCTACGTGGCCATCGAGCAGCCGCTGGACTGCGCCGGCAGCTTCAAGTGCGAAGGCCTGGGCATCAGCCTGTTCGAGGCCATCGACAACCAAGACCCCACGGCGCTGATCGGGCTGCCGCTGATCGCACTGTGCGGATTGCTGCGCAGGGCCGGATTCGCGGTGCCGTAACCCCGGCACGAGGCACGCTGCCTCAGCGCTTGCCCACCACGAATGGCTGCTCCTGCCACTGCTCCACGCTGCCATCGCGACCGTGCAGGCGCAGGCCCAGCCAGTGCTTTCCCGGTGCCAGCGTCGTGGTATCGAGTGTTGCGTCGAAGCCGACAGCCGGATGTTGCGGATCGGTGCTGTCCGGCCAGGCGTGGCGGATATCGAACACCCGTCCATAGGTGGCGTCGCCGATCGAACGACCATCCACCAGCACTTCAACCCGCGACAGGCCAACGCCCTCCTTGAACGCCCAGCCCTTGATCGCCAGCGTCCCGTTCACCACGTCTCCATTGGCCGGCGAGTCCAGGTAGGCCAGCGCAGGCGTCACGCACGCGCCCTGCGCGCGCTGCACCGGCAGGCGGAACAGCAGGAAGCGCTGGAATCCGTGATCGTTGCTGACCACGCGCGGTGGCGGCAGCGGCCCGACCTGTTCGCAGATGGCGTGATAGCGGGTGAGCAGATCGCGGAAACGCTGATCGCTGGGCGACAGCACCAGCAGCATCGGCACCTCGCGCGCACCTTCATGCACCTGGCCCCATTGCGCCAACTGCGCGGTGCGGCCGTGCTTGTCGTTGAGCGGATGCGGCAGCACGTCGATGTCACCCCGGCCCAACTGGAAGCCCAGTTCGGCGCCCACCTTGAAGTTGCCGGCCAGCACGCGGCTGCCTTCCGGCATCTGCTGCAGTTCTTCGCGGACCGCAGCAGCCAGCGGCTGCCAGCCGGCGAAGTTGCGCGGGTAGTACTTGTCGCCGGCCAACTGCTCGCGCAGCGATGACGAGGACGCCATCAGGTAATAGCCGAAGGCCAGCACCATGCCCAGCCCGGCCAGCCACCAGCCGGTACGCCGTAACCAGCGTGGCCAGCCGTTGAGGATCACCGGCACCGCCACCAGCAGGGCCAGGTAGCCCGGCAGCGGCCAATGGAAGCTGATGCGCTCGACGTCGGTGAAGAAGCCCAGCGCGAAGATACCCAGTGTCGATACGCCGCCGACCAGGCCGAAATAGCGCCACTGCACGCGCGCGCCGCCGCCGCTGCGGGTGCCGGCCAGTGCAGCTTTCCACATCGCGATGCAGAGTATGGGCGTCACCAGCATCGGCTGGATCACCAGGAACCACAGGCCGCGCCACTCGAACGCCCACGGATGACGCTCGACCACCTGGAACTTCAGTCCGGCATCATGATTGTCGGCATTCCAGGCCAACAGCGGCAGCCATGCCACTACGCCAACGGCCAGGGCCACCCAGACGCGCGGATCGGCCAGCATGCGCCGGCCCTGCGGCAGCGCCAGCAGGGCAATGAAGCCGACGCCGATCACACCGATGAAGCGATAGTGGCTGAGCGCACCGATCAGCAGGCCCAGCGCCAGCTTCACCGCCGAGGAAGCGTCGACGCTGCGCAGCAGGCGTGCGCCGGCGTCCAGGCACAGCACGGCTGCCAGTGCCATCGGCACATCAGGTACGGCCAGCAGGCCCAGCGTTGCCGACAACGGCATCAGCAGCGTCAAGCTGCCGGCCTGCCAACCGGCAACATTGCCGAACCAGCGCGCCGAAATGCGCGATACCAGCAGCGGCAGCAGTGCACCGATGGCCAGGAACGGCAGGCGCAGCGCAAGCACGTGCTGGCCGCCAAGCTCCACACCCAACCGGGTCAACCAGGCTGTCAGCCCCGGCAGATCCGAATAGGCCGCAGCCAGATGCTGGCCTTCCTGCCAGTAGAACGCCTCATCGACGAACAACGGCAGGCGTGCGGCCACGACCAGCTTGGCCGCTGTGACGAGCGTCCATAACCAGAGAAAAATCGTACGTGCGCGCTGTTCGCCCTGCATTGATGTATGGATAGAATCGACCGGTTACCGAACTTGAGACGACCATGACAGCTTCGTCCCCCATGCCCAGCATGCTAACCGATCAACTGCGTCAGTCCCTGCGCAATGCGCAGGACCAGGTCAACGCGCTGGTGCTGGGCAAGGTGCATGAGGTGCGGCTGGCCTTCGTGGCCCTGCTCTCTGGCGGCCATCTGCTGATCGAAGACCTGCCTGGTCTCGGCAAGACCACATTGGCCCACGCCTTGGCCAGCAGCCTGGGACTGAGCTTCCAGCGCGTGCAGTTCACCTCCGACCTGCTGCCTGCCGACGTGCTCGGTGTATCGGTGTACGACGCCGGCAGCCGTCAGTTCCAGTTCCATCCCGGGCCGGTGTTCACCCACGTGCTGCTGGCCGACGAGATCAACCGGGCGCCGCCGCGCACGCAGAGCGCCCTGCTGGAAGCGATGGCCGAGCAGCAGGTCACCCTCGACGGTCAGACACATGCCCTGCCCGATCCGTTCTTCGTGATCGCTACGCAGAACCCGGTGGATCTGTCGGGCACCTTCCCGTTGCCCGACTCGCAACTGGATCGATTCCTGCTGCGGCTGGCGATGGGCTATCCCAGCGCGCAGGCCGAGCGTGAACTGCTGCGCGGCAGCGATCGTCGCGACCTGATCGCCCGCGCGCTGCCGCAGCTGGACGACAACCAGGTCCGCACGCTGCGCGAAGCGGTCGGCCAGGTACATGTCAGCGATGCGCTGGTGGACTACGTGCAGGCTCTGCTGACCCGCAGCCGCCAGCACGCCGGCGTACGCGTGGGCTTGTCGCCGCGCGCCGGCCTGGCCCTGCTGCGTGCCGCCAGGGCACATGCGCTGCTGCTCGGCCGTGGCCACGTCGTGCCCGAAGACGTGCAGACCCTGTTCGTGGCGGTGGCGGGCCATCGCCTGGTGGGCGAAGCCGAGTCCAGCACGGGGCCGGCGCTGGCACGAGCGATCCTGCAGACCGTCGCGGTCGATTGAAGATGGCATTACATGCCCGGCGACTGCTGCAGCTGGCACGCCCGCGTACGCCCGAGTCGTTGCCGCAGCGGCTGGACCGCCGGCGCATCTATGTGCTGCCCACCCGCTTCGGCCTGTTTGTGGCCTGCCTGCTGGTCGCGATGCTGCTGGGCGCGCTGAATTACAACAACAATCCGGCCCTGTTGCTGGCGCTGCTGCTGGCCGCAGCCGCGATCGCCAGCACCATCGCCGCACACCTGCAGCTGTCGGGCGTACAGATCGATGCGATCTCCGCCGAGCCGGTGCCGGCCGGGCAACCGCTGCGCCTGCGCGTGGACCTGTCGCTGCGCGACCCGCGAGCGCGCCATGGCCTGCACCTGCAACTGGGCGACAGCGAGGTGTGGCTCGACCTGCCCGCCCACGGCCGCGGTGAAGCCGAGCTGGAAGTACCCAGCGAACGCCGTGGCTGGCTGGAACTGCCACGCATCCGCCTGTCCAGCACCCAGCCGCTTGGCCTGGTCAGGGCGTGGTCATGGGTGTGGCCTGAAGAACCCCTGCTGGTCTACCCGCTGGCCGAAGCGAAGGCACCGCCGCTGCCGCAGCAGGGCAGCGATCCGCTGCACACCCGCGCCCATGCCAACGGCGAGGAACTGCACCAGCTGCGCCCGTATCGCGCCGGGGATCCACCCCGCAGCATTGCCTGGAAACATTCGGCGCGCCGCGACACGCTGCTGGTACGCGAGTATGAAAAACCGATAGGCATCGAGGTCGTGCTGGACTGGCGCGCGCTGGCCCCCTTGGGCCAGGAGGCCCGCATCGCGCGGCTGGCACGCTGGGTGGACAGCGCCGAGCGCGAAGGCCGTCGCTACACGCTGCTGCTGCCGATGCAGCCACCGCTTGGCCCCGGCCAGGGCGCCGGCCACCACCATCTGTGCCTGCGCGCGCTGGCATTGCTTCCCCATGACTGAGCCTACCCTGCTGCTGGACCGCAACACCCGCACGTGGACGCTGGCCAGCGCCGCACTGGCCTTGTTGCCGCTGCTGCTGCAGCTGCCCACCGCATTGGCCGCGTTGATCGCCGTGGCGGCGCTCGTCACCGCAGCACTGTCACAGCGCGGCGTGCTGCCGATGCCGGTGCGGGTACTGTTGGTGCTGGGCATGCTTGCTGCCATCGTCTGGCAGATGGGGGCAGTGCGCCCCGGCCGGGATACCGGTTGCGCTCTGCTGGCGGCGATGCTGGCCATCAAGTCCAGCGAGCTGCGCACGCTGCGCGATGCACGCAGCCTGCTCGGCTTTGCCCTGTTTTCACCGTTTGCTGCCTTCCTGCTCGACCAAGGGCCGCTGACCACCGTGCTCGCCGTGCTGGCCGGCGTCAGCGCCCTGATTGCGCTGCAGCGCCTGGCGCAGGGTGAAGGCCGCAGTGCGCCGCCGCCGCTGACCACGCAGCTGCGTGGTGTCGGTCGCCTGCTGCTGATCGGCCTGCCGCTGGCGCTGGCCTGCTTCTGGCTGTTCCCGCGGTTGGCCACGCCGCTGTGGGGCATTCCCGAACGCGCCGTCGGCACACCGGGGCTGTCGGACACGATGGAGCCGGACAAGTGGCTGGACCTGATGGCCGACGACACCCCGGCCCTGCGGGCGCAGTTCTTCGGCGCGGTTCCAGCGCCGGCACAGCGCTACTGGCGCGGGCCGGTACTGACCCAGTTCGATGGGCATGTCTGGCGACGCGACCGCCGTACTGAAGGTCTGCCGCCAGCCATCGTGGAACACGGCACGGAGGGCTGGGACTATCAGATCGATTACGAACCCACCGACCGTCGCCAGCTGGTCGCGCTGGATCTCCCTACTGCCGCACCAGAGGGCAGCCGGCTGGATGCAGCCCTGAGCCTGAGCAGCGACCGCGCATTGTCCGCACTGAGCCGGTGGCGCCTGCACTCGGCTCCGCCGCAGCGCTTCGATGCCACGCTGTCGTCGTACCAGCGTCGCGCTGCGCTGCAGTTGCCCGAAGGCTTCAACCCACGCACGGCAAACCTGGCCCGACAGTGGCGGCAGGAAGCGGGAAACGATGACGACGCCGTGGTCCGTCGCGCCCTGGCGTGGATCACCGCGGACTTCTCGTACACGCTTGAAACACCGGCCGCCGGGCGTGATCCGGTCGATGCATTCCTGTTCGACTACAAGGCCGGCTACTGCCAGCATTTCAGCTCTGCCTTCGTGGTGCTGATGCGCAATGCCGGCATTCCCGCGCGGGTGGTCACCGGGTTCGCCGGCGGCACGCGCAACCCGATCGGCGACTACTGGGTGCTGCGACGGATGGACGCCCACGCCTGGGCTGAGGTGTGGCTGCCGCAACGCGGCTGGGTACGCATCGATCCGACAGCGGCAGTAGCACCCGAGCGCATCCTGGACACACTCGACGATCGCCTGCTGGCCGGGGCCGACACCGGCCTGCAGCACCGCTGGCTGCAGCTGGGCCAGGTCGGCGACTGGATGCGCAGGGGCTGGAATGAACTGGTGCTGTCGTTCGACGCGCGCCGTCAGCAGCAGTTGCTGCAACCGTTCGGGCTGGACGACCTCGGCCCTGGACAGCTGCTGGCCGGCTTCGTGATGGCCGCGTTGCTGGCGCTGGCGTGGATGGCATGGCTGCTGGCCCGTGGCGAACGCGAGCGTGACCCGCTGCTGCGCGCCTGGCACCGTCTGGGGCAGCGCTATGTGCGGCTGGGTCTGGGCCGCGAACCGCACGAACCGGCCCTGCACTGGGCCCGCCGGGTCCACGCACTGCGCCCCGACCCGGCTCTCATCACACTCAGCCAGCGTTTCGCTGATGCACGCTACGCTGGCACTTGTACCGAGCTCGCCCCATTATTGCGGGACCTGCGCAGGCATCGCCCGACTTCCGGAGCCTCCCCATGAATACCAAGTTCCTCCTCACCGCCGTGGCCGCCCTGGCCTTGTCGGCCTGCGCCACGGCCCCCAAGCCGCTGCAGGGACAGTTCAGCCTGGTTTCCCCGCGCGACTCGGTTGCCACCCAGCAGGTCGGCACGCCGGTGCGATGGGGTGGCCGGATCATCGAAACCAAGCCCGGCCAGGGCGAGACCTGTTTCCAGATCATCTCGCGCCCGCTCAACGGCAGTGGCCGCCCGAACACCACCTCTTCCGATGCCAGCGACGGCCGCTTCATCGCCTGCCGCGCCGGCTTCTACGATCCGGCCGTGTTCGAAGCCGGCCGCGACGTGACCTTCATCGGCAAGATCGATGGCTACGCCAACACCCGTATCGGCGATTACGACTACCGGCTGCCGAAGCTGTCTGCCGACGTGATCTACCTGTGGCCGGAGCAGCGCCAGGTCGATGTGGTGCCCTACCCCTACGGGCCTTGGGGCCCGGGCCCGTATGGCCCGTACTGGGGCGGTTACCGCGGCTGGGGCTGGTGGTAGTCCAGGCCCGGTACGCACGATGCACAAGGCCGCCCATCGGGCGGCCTTTTTTCATCCACGCCAGGCGTGGATCGACAGCGCACCAACAACAGTAGATCCACGCCATGCGTGGATGGCCGCCTCAACGCCCTGGTGTACCGAAGTGACCCAGCGGCGCGCCAGCCAGCAGATGCATGTGGATATGGAACACGGTCTGCCCGGCATCTTCGCGGCAGTTCATCACGATGCGGTAGCCGTCCTGCGCGAAACCTTCCCGTCGCGCGTATTCGGCGGCGGCCAGGGCCAGCTTGCCGATCAGGTGCGCCTGCGACGGCTGCAGGTCATCCAGGGTCGGAATGATCTCGTTCTTCGGAATGAACAGCACGTGCACCGGCGCCTGCGGTGCGATGTCCTTGAACGCCAGCACGTCGTCGTCTTCATAGACGATGGTGGCCGGGATCTCGCGACGGATGATCTTGCTGAAGAGGGTTTCGCTGCTCATGGTCGGCCTCGGCGGGGTGTTTTCCGCATTGTAGGCCGGTAACGCCGGGGCATGCCCGGCATCGACTCAATCGCGCACTTCGCTGCGGGTGCCGAACGCGTGCGACAGCGTGCCGCGATCGACGTACTCCAGCTCACCGCCGAGGGGCAGGCCCTGGGCCAGTCGACTCGGCCGCACTTGGCGGGCGCGCGCCAGCTGCGCGAGATAGTGCGCGGTAGCTTCGCCTTCGACGGTGGCGCTGGTGGCAATGATCAGTTCCTGCACCTCCGCCTCGGCCAGGCGCTGTTCCAGCTGCTCCAGACCCAGCTCGCGCGGGCCGATGCCATCCAGCGGCGACAGGCGCCCCTGCAGCACGAAGTAAACGCCGCGATAGCCGGTGGCGTTCTCGATCGCCAGGCGGTCAGCCGGCGATTCCACCACGCACAGCTGGCTGCGCTCGCGGCTGCCATTGGCGCAGGTCGGGCACAGCTCGGTTTCGCTGAAGTCGCGGCACTGCGCACAGTGACCGATGCGTTCAACCGCCTGCGCCAGCGTCTCGGCAAGGCGTTTGCCACCTTCGCGCTCGCGTTCGAGCAGGTGGTAAGCCATGCGCTGGGCCGTCTTCTGGCCTACGCCAGGCAACACCCGCAGTGCATCGATCAGTTGTTCAAGCAGGGGTGCGGACACGGCGGCGTGTTCTGTAGAGCCGAGCGTGCTCGACTGGAAGTTGCGGGCAATCGAGCACGCTCGACGCTACACAGTGCATGGCACCCGGCAGTGCGGGTGCCAGGCCGGACATCAGAACGGCATCTTCATGCCCGGCGGCAGCTGCATGCCGGCAGTGGCCGAACCCATCTTCGACTTCGACTCGGCGTCGATCTTGTTCGATGCGTCGTTGAAGGCGGCGGCGATCAGGTCTTCCAGCATTTCCGGATCACTGGCCAGCGACGGATCGATGCGTACCTTGCGGCACTCCTTGGCGCCGGTCAGGGTAACGCTGACCATGCCGCCACCGGCGCTGCCGGTCACTTCGATCTTGGCGATTTCTTCCTGGGCCTTCTGCAGGTTTTCCTGCATCTTCTGGGCCTGCTGCATCAGTTGGGCGATATTGCCGCGCATGTCGTCTTACTCGTCAAAAGAACGGATGGAATCGGAAACAACCCGGGCGCCGTGCTGCTGGATCAGCAGCTGGACTTCCGGGTCGTCCATGAAAATGGCCTCGGCAGCCTGCTGCCGCTCGCCACGCTGGCGGTCGGCGCGCTGGTGCAGGGTCTCGGCCGGGACCTGCTCGGTTTCCACGGTTTCGACCACGATCTTCAGCGCGTGACCAAGGGACTTTTCCAGCACCTCGCCCAACGCTGCCAGCGCGCGCTCGGAGCGCAGGTATTCAAATCCGGGCGAAAGGCCCAGTTTCAAGACCCCATGCTGGCAACTGATGAAGGCCGCATTGGCCGCAAGCTGTCGCGACGGACCGCTGAGGCCACTGTTGGCGATCAGGTCGAGCCAGTCTTCGGCACAGGCCAGGTCACTGACACTGCCTGCCGGCGAAGCTTTTTCCTTTGCCGCAACCGGCGCCGGGGCGATGTCGATACCCTCGGCACGGAACGAACGCTCCGGCGCGGCAACAGCCTCTGCAACCGGCGGTGAAGCCGGCGCCGGCGGCTCGTGCCACGGCGCGACCATGGCCGCGTCGGGCGTTGCCATCTCGGCCGCCAGCGCTTCATCGCGCGCGCCAGCCGCGTCGGTCGCCCACGGCGGCAGGTCGTCTGCCTCGGCAGGTGCCTTGGGCGTGGCCGCCTCGGGAGCCAACTGCGCCTTCATCGGCAGCGGTGACCCGGGTTCCTTGATCGGAGCAGGTTCAGGTTCAGGGGTCGGATCTGGTTCCGGGGTCGGCTCGGATTCCGGCTCGGGTTCGCGCTGTGGCGCCGGGTTCGGCGTCTGCGCGGTCGCCTCCGCCAACACGGGTGCCGCAATTGCCTGGGTGACCGCTGCGGCTTCTGGTGCCGCAGCAGCGGCCGGTGCAGCTCCTTCGTGGCTGCCAGCAAGGCCGCCCCCGGTCTGGCCCGTACCGGCCGGTGCGCTGCCACCGGAGGATTCCGGAGTACGCGGCACCGACGGCACGGCAGCCGCAGGGCGGAACGCCAACATGCGCAGCACGGCCATTTCAAAGCCGGCGCGCGGGCTGGGCGCCAATGGCAGATCGCGACGACCATTCAGGGCCATTTGATACCAGAGCTGGACCACTTCCGGGCGCAGGCGTTCAGCAAACACGCTGGCATCCAGTCCCTCGGCAGCGGCGGACGCGCCCGGCACCAGTTGCTGCACCTGGATGCGGTGCAGGCCCTCGGCCAGCGCATCGAGCACCCCGCTCCAGTCCGGCGAAAACTCGGCCAGCGCCGCCACCACCTGCAGCAGGCGCGGGCCATCGCCCTCGGCCAGGGCATCGAGCATGGCCGCCACCTGGGTGCGGTCGACCGTGCCCAGCATGGTGCGCACCACATCCTCACGCAGCGCACCGCCGGCATAGGCAATGGCCTGGTCGAGCAGCGACAGGCCATCACGCAGGCTGCCGTCGGCGGCCTTGGCCAGCTGCACGATAGCGGTCGGATCCGACTCGATCTCCTCGGCGGCGAGAATGCGGGTCATCTGCCCCTGGATCTGGTCTTCATCCAGGCGTTTGAGGTTGAACTGCAGGCAGCGGCTGAGCACGGTGACCGGCAGCTTCTGCGGGTCGGTGGTGGCCAGCAGGAACTTCACATGTTCCGGCGGTTCTTCCAGCGTCTTCAGAAGCGCATTGAACGCGGCCTTGGACAGCATGTGCACTTCGTCGATCAGGTACACCTTGTACTTGCCACGCGAGGGCATGTACTGGGCGTTCTCGATCACCTCGCGCACATCGTCCACGCCGGTATTGGACGCAGCATCGATTTCCAGCAGGTCGATGTAGCGACCGGCGTCGATGTCCAGGCAGGCCGCACACTGGCCGCAGGGATCGGCACTGGTGCCCTGCTCGCAGTTCAGCGACTTGGCGAAGATGCGCGCGATCGTGGTCTTGCCCACGCCGCGGGTACCGGTGAACAGGAACGCATGGTGGACCCGGCCGCTGTCGAGCGCATTGCTGAGCGCACGGACCACGTGTTCCTGGCCCACCAGCTCGGCAAAACGCTTCGGACGCCACTTGCGGGCAAGGACGAGATAGGACATCAGGCCACCGTCTTCCATCGGATGTTCCATTGTGCCACGCCTGTCCAGCCCTCTCGCCCTGCAAACCAGTGCTTGTGTCCTGCCGCTGCGCCCGCTAGAATCTGCGCCCCTGCTGAGGCGTTTGCCGATGGCAGGGATCCGGAGAGGTGTCCGAGTGGTTGAAGGAGCACGCCTGGAAAGTGTGTAAGCGTCTAAACCGCGCTTCGGGGGTTCGAATCCCCCTCTCTCCGCCAGATAAATAAAAAAGGCTGCCCTTCGGGCGGCCTTTTTTATTTATCTGGCTGGGGACGCGAAGTGCGCTGCGCGCGCTTCGCCCCAAACGTTGCTGCGCAACGTTCGGGCCCCTCCCTTCGCCGGCCTCTCCCCGCCCCTGTCGGGGCAGCCCCTCAACAGAGGGGCTTGTTCCCCCAGATACGGCAGTAGATCCACGCCATGCGTGGATGACCGAAGGAACCGCGTCCGCCCAGGTTCGACGGCCTGCAGGGGTAGAGCCGGACAGCAGCCCTTTTTTATTTATCTGGCTGGGGACGCGACGCGCGTTCCGCACGCTTGGCCTGCCTCTCCCCGCCCCTGTCGGGGCAGCCCCTCAACAAAGGGGCTTGTTCCTCCAGCTACGGCAGTAGATCCACGCCATGCGTGGATGCCTCGGCCCGGTCGCATCGACTACCCGCCCGTGGTCGAGCCTGTCGGCGCGCACCGCCTTGGCGCCCTCACCTGTCGCTGAACAGCTGGTTCAAGGCCGCATAGCCCGGTGCGCCCTCGGGCATCGCCATCACTCCGCCGAGAAAATCCGTGGTCGCCGCGGCCATCGCTGTCCATGCGTGCATGAACAAGGCCGGGCCAGCGCTGAGCCGCCGCACACCGGCCTGCGACAGCGCAGCGAACGGCGCCATCCCTGGCAGCCACATCAGGTTGAGAGGCAGCGACACGCCGCTGGCAACTGCAGCAGCCTCGTCCAGCGCGCGAAGTCCGGGCACGAAGCCGCCGTCGGCACCGGCACGTGCATAGGCCTGCAGCCGATCGATGCTCATCCTGACCGCCTCATCCTCTTCAGCCAGGCCGCACAGATACACATCGGTGCGCGCATTGATGAACAGCGATCGTCCGCCCAGCGCCGAACGGATGGCTGTGATCTTGCCCACCAGCGCCGCAGGGCTGCCGGCACCGTCTTCGATGTTGATCCCTACCGCACCCACCTCCACCAGGCGCAGCACCCGCTCAGCGATCGCATCGGGGACATCGCTGTAACCGTCCTCGATATCGACCGTGACCGGCAGCGAGGTCACACCAACAATTTCTGAAACCCGCTGCAGCAGCGCGGTATCCGGCAGCGCACCGCCATCGGCATAACCGCAGGACCACGCCATGGCAGCACTCGATGTTCCCACCGCGACAGCTCCCAGCTGCTGGACCAGGCGGGCGCCACCGGCATCCCATACGTTGGGCAGCACATAAAGACCAGCGCGTTGATGGAGTTGAACGAAGTTCTGGTGAACGTTGGACATGGAACCTCCTGATGACGGGGACCCGCAGTCTGCGTCCGGACCGGTTTCCGGGCTCGCCATATCCGGACATCAATGGTCCGGACCTCGCGCACAATGTGCCCGCCACCACGATGACAGTCATTCATGACACCCCGCCCCTACCGCTGCACCGACCTCACCGCCTGCCTGTCGATCTTCGACAGCAACGTGCCCACCTACTTCGCACCGGCAGAGCGGGGTGACTTCGAGCGCTTCCTGCACGAACACGCCGTGCCACGCGCCTTCCAGGTGATCGAGGTCGAGGGCCAGGTGGTGGCCTGCGGCGGCCTCTGGCACTGCGGCGATGGCAGCGCCAGCTTGTGCTGGGGCATGGTCGAACGAAGTCGCCACAGACAGGGGCTGGGACGCGCGCTGGCAGTGGCCCGCCTGCATCAGGCTGAAGCAGACCCATCGATCCAGCGCATTACGCTCAGCACCAGCCAGCACACGCAGGGCTTCTATGCCGGCCTCGGCTTCCAGGTGGTACGCGTGGTAGCCGATGGCCACGGTGCCGGAATCGACGCCGTGGAGATGCAGCGGGTGCTGTAACCCGGCTCTCGACGGATCCACGCATGGCGTGGATCCGTCGAAGACACGCGCTGGCTCAGAACCCGACGCGCAGGTTCAACTGGCCACCGATATCGTTGCGACCGTCGCCATGCTGGCCCTGCACGAACAGCGACAGCTGGCTGCTGCGTCCCAGGCCGACGGCCACACCGACCTGGCTGACCAGTGCGTTGCGCGCCATCACGGCACTGTAGGCATCGAACGCAGTGCCACCGACGGCGAAGCTCTGCCGGCTGGCCACGTCGGTGTCACCGGACGCATGCTGCCAGCCCAGCCCGACCGTCAGCTGTGCCGGATAGCGCTCGCCGCTGCCCACATCCCAGCGGCCGCGTACGCCGACGGTGCTGACATTGAGCGTGTCCTTGCCGCCCTCCAGCACCAGCGCCGCGCTGCCGCCCTGCTCCACCGCGCGATCGCTGTCCACCCAGTGCTTGGTGAACTGCACATACGGTTGCAGTTGCGTCCTGCCATGGGTCCAGGTCCAGCTGCCTTCGATCTGGGCGATGGTGACATCCGAATCCTGGCGGCTGTGCAGCGTCTGTGCCAGCAGCGGCACTTCACGCGTGGTGCGCGTGCGGTAATCGCCGCGCGACACACTGCCACCGACCGCAAATCCGTTGTTCCACTCGCCCTGCGCATACAGTCCATAGGTGTTGCCACGCAGGCGTGCACGCGACTGGCGATCGTACAGCCGCGTATCCAGCCGCTCGCTGCCCGCCGCCGCACCCAGCACCACATGCTCGCCGAGCTTCCAATCGACGCCGGCCATCAGTGCATTGCGGTTGGCACGGATCTCGTCACCGTTGCCATCGCCGTCCTGCTTGAACACCTTGCCGCTACCCGCCAGCCATGCCGAAGCACGCTCGCCACGCACCGTCGGCAACTCGCTGCCGAGACGCTGGCGGATGCCCTCTTCCAGGTAGTTGTCGTACAGCAGCACTGCACGGCTGGCTGCATGCACTTCACCGGAGAGCTGGTTGAACGCGTTGCGCGCGGTGGCGGTGTCGTAGGCCAGCAGCGTGTTGTACAGGCCCAGCGCCGCGCCGGTCTGCGGCAGGCTGTCCAGCGCCGATGCCACGCCCAGCTGGTTGCGGGTCTGCGCAGCCGTGACGAAGGCCGCTGTCTGCTTCACATCGATCTTCAGCTGCGCGGCATTCGCTGTGTAGACCGGGCTCAGTGAGAGGAACGCCGAGGTGGTGGTGGGCGGTACGAACTGCCCGCTGACGCCGCCGCCTGCGTTGATGATCGTGTACTGCTGGCCCTGCTGGTAGCTGGTGTTCGGGTCGATGGCATTGACCACCACCGATGCACCACCGATGTTCGCGCTACCGCCCACCTGCACCACGTCACTGCCGGTAGCGCCCAGGTCGACCGACAGCGTGCTGCCCGGTGCCAGGGTCAGGTTGCCGCCCACGGTGATCGCCCCCGTACCGTTGCCGCCACTGCTGCCATTGCCCGGGCCGTTGCCCGGCGACAGCACACCGCCGCTGCTCACGGTGACGCCGCCAGCGCTGCCGCCGATGGTGCCGGTACCCGACAACGTGGTGCCGCTGCCGATGGTCCATTGGCCACCGACGGTGCCGGTGACATTCAGGCCACCACCGGTGACCTGACCGGTACCGGTGAATCCGCCACTGTTGCCGCCCAGGTTGAGCAGGCCAGGGCCGGCCTGCACGATGCTGCCCGCGCCACTGATGCTGCCACCCAGCGTGGTGGTGCTGCCGGTGTTGACCACCAGGCCACCGTTGTTGGTGATGTTGCCGGTGACCGCGCCGCTGGCGCCGCCGTTGCCGATCTGCACGGTACCGCCGGTGTTGATCGTGGTGCCACCGGTATAGGTGTTGTTGCCGGTAAGGACCAGCGTGCCGCTGCCGGCCTGGGTCAACCCGCCGCTGCCACTGACCACGCCACCAAGCGTGGTATTGCCGCCGACGTTGAACACCAGGCTGCCGTTGTTGCTGACGTTGCCGGTGATCGCACCCGTGGCGCCACCATTGCCCACCTGCAGCGTACCGCCGGTGTTGATGGTGGTACCGCCGGTATAGGTGTTGTTGCCGGTCAAGGTCAGCGTGCCGGCACCGGCCTGGGTCAGACCGCCGCTGCCGCTGACCACGCCCGCGAGCGTAGTGTTGCCACCCGCGTTGAACACCAGGCTGCCGTTGTTGCCGACGTCGCCGATGATCGACCCCGTTGCACCACCATTGCCCACCTGCAGGGTGCCACCGGTATTGATGGTGGTGCCGCCGGTATAGGTATTGTTGCCGGTCAGCGTCAGCGTGCCGCTGCCGGCCTGGGTCAGGCCACCGCTGCCGCTGACGGTGCCACCGAGTGTCGTGTTGCCCGACAGGTTGACCACCAGTGCGCCGTTGTTGGTCACGTCGCCGATGATCGCACCGGTCGCGCCGCCATTGCCGATCTGCAAGGTGCTGCCACCGTTGATGGTGGTTCCACCGGTGTAGGTGTTGTTGCCGGTCAGGGTCAACGTGCCGGTGCCGGTCTGCACCAGGCCACCGCTGCCACCGATGGTGCCACCGAAGGTGGTGCTGGCATTGCTGCCGCCGGTGGTCAGGGTGGAACCGCCGAGCACCACGTTGCCGCTGGCAACACCGGCCAGGCCACCAATGGCCTGGTTGCCGGCCGCACTGATGTCCAGCGTTCCGGCGCCGGCCAGGTTCACCGTGCTGGCCGAGGACAGGCTGCCACCGGCGGCGACCGCCAGGGTGCCGCTGTTGATCGTCGTGGTGCCGGTGTAGCTGCTGGCGCCGCCCAGGGTCACCGTCGCCGCACCATCCTTGAGCAGGCTGCCACTGCCGGCGATGTCACCGTCCAGCGTCAGCGGCGTGCCCCCCAGCAGGGTCAACGTGCCGCTTGCCAGCTGCACGTTGTTGGCCAGGGTCAGCGGCACACTGCCGTCCAGCGTGGCGTCACCGCCTACGGTCAGCGTGCCGGTGCCCAGGGCACCACTGCTGCCCAGCGACAGACCACCGGCGTTGAGCGCCACTCCGCCACCGAAGGTGTTGCTGCCGGTGAGGCCGAGCACGCCGGCACCGTTCTTGACCAGGCCACCGGCGCCACTGATGTCCCCGGCAAAGGTGCTGTTGCCCGCTGCGTTGGTGGTCAGTGTGTTGCCGCCAAGGCTGATCGTGCTGCCGGCAACGCCGGACAATGTACCGATGGCCTGGTTGCCACCGCTGGAGATGTCAAAACCGGTACCGGCGTTGGCCAGGTTCACTGCACCGGTTGCGGCCAGGCTGCCACCGGCGCCGATCGCCAGCGTGCCGGCGTTGATGGTGGTGCCGCCCGTGAAAGTGTTGGTGCCGGTCAATGTTTCGGTACCGGTGCCCTCCTTGATCAGTCCACCGGTGCCGCCGATCGAACCACTGAACACACCATTGGTGGCATCGCCGATGGTCAACGTGTTCGCGCCGAGGTTGACCGTGCCATTGCCGATCAGCGTGCCGAATACCTGCGTGCCGCTGCCGGCCGAAAGATCGAAGGTGGCACCCGTGGCCAGATTGACGATACCGCCTGCGCTGAGGCTGGCACCGGCACCGAGCGCGAGCGTGCCCGCGTTGATGTAGGTGCCGCCGGTATAGGTGTTGGTGCCGTTCAACGTGAGGGTAGCAACGCCGTCCTTGGTCAAGCTGCCGGCCCCCGACAGATTGCCGTTGAGGGTGAGATCGTTGCTGCCAAGTACGGTCAGGCCCGCGTTGAGCACCACGTTGTTGGCCAAGGTCACCGCACTGCTGGAATCAAGCGTGGAAGCGCCCCCCACCGTCAACGTGCCGGTTCCCAGCGCAGCATTGTTGCCCACCACCAGGCCACCCGCATTGAGGGTGACGCCGCCACCGAACGTGCTGGCACCGTTGAGGGTCTGCACGCCGCTGCCATTCTTGACCAGCCCACCGCTGCCGGTCAGGGCACCGTTGAAGGTCGCGTCGGTGGTACCTCCCAGCGTCAGGCTGCTGCCCCCCAACGACACCGTGCTGCCGGCCACGCCCGCCAGCGAACCGATGCTCTGGTTGCCGCCGGCGGAGATGTCGAAGGTGCCGGTACCGGCCAGGTTCACCGCGCCGGTCGGCGACAGGCTGCCGCCCGCCCCGATCGCCAGCGTGCCGCTGTTGATGACCGTGCCGCCGGTGAAGGTGTTGCTGCCGGTCAGGGTGACCGTCGCCGCGCCGTTCTTGATCAGGCCACCATCGCCGGTGACCGCCCCGCCCAGCGTCAATGCATTGCTGCCAAGCAGGTTGAGCGTGGCACCGGCCAGCAGGCCGATGTCGTTGCCGAGGTTCGCAGCGATGCTGCTGTCCAGCGATGCGTTGGCGCCCACGGTCAGCGCGCCGGTACCCAGCGCGGCATTGTTGCCCACCACCAGGCCGCCACCATTGAGTGCCACCCCGCCACCGAAGACGTTGGCGCCGCCCAACGTCTGGATGCCCGTACCGTTCTTGACCAGCCCGCCGGTCCCACCGATCACGCCATCGAAGGTCCCGTTGCCAACGCCGCCGAAGGTCAGCGTGTTTCCGCCCAGCGCCACGGTGCTGCCGGCGACGCCGTTGAGCGCGCCGATGGTCTGGTTGCCGGCCGCGGAGATGTCGAAGCCGGTGCCCGGCGCGGAAAGCGTGACTGCACCGGTTGCCGCCAGGCTGCCACCGGCACCGATCGCCAGCGTTCCCGCATTGATCAGGGTGCCACCGGTGAAGGTATTGGTACCGGTCAGCGTTTCAGTACCGGTCCCCTCCTTGATCAGGCCGCCGGTGCCGGCGATGGATCCGCTGAAGACACCGTTGGTCGGTCCGCCGACGGTGATCGAGTTCGCGCCCAGGTTGACCGTGCCACTACCGGTCAGGGTGCCGAAGGTCTGGGCACCGTTGCCCGCGGAGAGATCCAGCGTAGCGCCGGTTGCCAGGTTGACGATGCCGCTGGCGGCCAGGCTTGCACCTGCTCCCAGGGCCAGCGTGCCGGCGTTGACGTTGGTGCCGCCGGTATAAGTGTTCACGCCGTTCAAGGTCAGCGTGGCAGCACCATTCTTGGTCAGGCTGCCGGTGCCGGAGATCACCCCGTTGAGCGTCAGCGCGTTGCTGCCCAGCACGGTCAGGCCGGCATTGAGGGCGATGTTGTTGACCAGTGTTGCCGCCAGGCTGGTGTCGAGGGTGGCCGCGCCACCCACGGTCAGCGCACCACTGCCCAGTGCCGCGTCATTGCCGAGCAGCAGGCCACCGGCATTGAGGCTGACGCCGCCGCCGAAGGTGTTGGCAGCGGACAGCGTCTGCACGCCCGCGCCCACCTTGACCAGGCCACCGCCTCCGCTGATCACGCCATCGAACACCGCATCGGCTGCCGTACCAAAGGTCAGCGAGTTTCCTCCCAGCGCGACCGTCGAACCGACCACGCCATTCAGCGCGCCGATGGTCTGGTTGCCGGTTGCCGCCGATATATCGAAGCCCGCGCCAGCGCCGCCGAGGGTGACGTCACCCCCGACAGCCAGGCTGCCGCCCGCGCCAAGCGCCAGGGTTCCGGCATTGATCGTGGTGCTGCCGGCGTAGGTGTTCGCATTGGCCAGGGTCAGTGTGGCTGCACCGTTCTTGACCAGTGCACCATTGCCGGACACCACGCCGCCGAGCGTCAGCGCATTGCTGCCCTGCAGGGCAAGCGTCGTGCCCGAGGCCAGGTTGATCGCGTTGCCTACGGTGTAGGCGGCGGCAGTATCCAGCGTTGCATTGCCGCCGACGTTGAGCGCACCCGTTCCCAGAGCGCCAGCGTTGCCCAACTGCAGGTTGCCGCCATTCAACGCCAGGCCGCCACTGAAGCCGTTGGCGTTGCCGAGGGTCAACGTACCAGCGCCGTTCTTGACCAGACTGCCGGTGCCGGAAATCACGCCATCGAGCGTGAGTGCGTTGCTGCCGATCAGCGTCAGTGCCGAGCCGGCGCCAAGGTTGACCGCATTGGTCAGGTCAAGCGCAATGCTGTTATCCAGGCTGGCGTTCGCAGCCACGTTCAGCGCACCGGTTCCCAGCGCTCCACTGTTGCCCAGCAACAGGCCGCCGCCCGCCAGGTTCAGGCCGCCACCGAAGGTATTGGCACCGTTGAGCGTCAACACCGTGGCGCCGTTCTTCGCCAGGCCACCGTCGCCGGACACCACGCCGCCCAGCGTGATGTTCTGGCTGCCGGGGAGCGTAAGAATCGCACCGGTACCCAAGGCCACGTTGTTGCTCAGGTTCAGCGCAACCGCCGCGTCCAGCGACACGTTGCCGCCGATGTTCAGCGCGCCGGTGCCGGCCGCCGCACTGCTGCCCAGCAGCACGCTGCCGGCATTGAGGTTGAGGCCACCACTGAAGCCATTGGTGCCGTTCAAGGTCAACAGCGAGGCGCCGTTCTTGGTCAGGCTGCCGACGCCGGAGATGTCGCCGGTCAGGGTGATGTTGTTGCTGCCGCCCAGGGTCAGTGCGGCACCGAGGTTGACCGCGTTGCCCAGGGTCAGCGCAGAGCTGCCGTCCAACGTCGCGGCACCGTTGACGCTGAGCGCGCCGGTGCCCAGTGCACCGCTGTTGCCCAGCAGCAGACCGCCAGCATTGAGCGCGACGCCGCCGGTGAAGGTGTTTGCGCCGGTCAACGTCTGTACGCCACTTCCGTTCTTTACCAGGCCTCCGCCGACGCCACTGATCACACCGGCGAAGACCTGGTCGGCCGCACTACCAAAGGTGAGCGTATTGCCGCCCAATGCCACGGTGGAACCTGCCACGCCGGACAGTGCACCGATGGTCTGGTTACCACCCAGGGAAAGATCCAGCGCCGCCCCAGCCCCCGACAGGCTGACCGCGCCAGTCGCGGCCAAGCTGCCACCACTGCCCAGCGCCACCGTGCCGGCAGCAACGTTCAAGCCACCGGTGAAGGTATTGGCGCCGTTGAGCGTCAGTGTCGAAGCCCCGCTCTTTATCAGGCCGCCACCACCGGAAATCGCACCGCCCAGTGTCAGCGCGTTGCCACCCAGCACGTTCAACGAGCCTGCCGCGCCGATGATCACGTCATTGCCCAGGGTCAGGGCTGAAGAGGTATCCAGCGTCGCAGCGTTGTTGATGTCCAGCAGGCCGGTACCGAGCGCACTGCTGTTGCCCAGCAGCAGGCCGCCACCGTTGACGACGAGGCCGCCACTGAACGTGTTGGTGCCGTTCAACGTGAGCAGAGATGCGCCGTTCTTGCCAATGTTGCCGACGCCGGAGATCACCCCGTTCAACACCACGGGCTGGCCGCCCTGCAGCGCGAGCGAGCCACCGGCGCCGAGCGTGATGTCGTTGGCCAGGGTGAGCGCTGCGGTGGTGCCATCCAGCGTGACCTCGCCGCCCACGCTCAGCACACCCGTTCCCAATGCACCGTTGTTGCCGAGCAGCAGGCCGCCGCCATTCAGGGCAAAACCACCGGTCAAGCTGTTGCTGCCGGACAGTGTCTGCACTCCGGTACCGACCTTGGCCAGGCCACCGGTAGTGCCAGTGAAGTTGCCGGCGAAGGAGGTATTGCCGAGACCGCCTAGAGTAAGTGTGCGAGTGCCCAGGCTGACCGTTCCACCAAGCCCGGACAGCGAGCCGACGGTCTGGTTGGCTGCGGCAGTGAGGTCCAGCGACGTGCCTGCCGTGAGCGAGATCGCAGCGGTCGGTGACAGGCTGCCGCCTGCACCGAGCGCCAACGCGCCGCCCGCGATCGAGACATTGCCGGTAAGCGTGTTTGCACCGCCCAGGGTGAGCGTGCCGGCGCCGTTCTTCACCAGATTGCCGGCACCAGACAGCGCACCGTTCAACGTCAACGCATTGGTGCCGACCAGATTCAGACTGCCACCACCGTTGACGACGATGTTGTTGGCGAGATTGAAGGCCCCGCTGGTATCCAGCGACGCGGCACCACCTACCGTCAGGTTGCCGCTGCCCAGCGCACCTGCGTTGCCCAGCAGCAAGCCGCCAGCATTGAGGTTGACGCCACCACCGAACAGATTCGCGCCGCCCAGCGTGACCACACCGGTGTTGGTCACGGTCAGGCCGCCAGCACCGGACAGCACACCACTCAAGCTGAAGGGGTTGGTGCCGCCCAACGTCAGTCTGCCAGTGTTGAGCGCAAAGGAATTTGCAAGCGTGAGCCCGCCCGCCGACGCCGCGATGGCGCCGCCGTTGACGTTGAAGGTACCGGTACCGAATGACGCCGCGTTGTTGAAGTTGACCAAGCCATCGTTGATCGTGGCACTGGTTCCGGTCCAGGCACCTTGCAGATTCCAGGTACCACTGTTGACGGTCAGGTTCTCGAATCCAGTGTAATTGCCCCAAACGAGGTTGGTCACCGTCCCGCCGGTACCCGCGCCCGGGCCCGAAGCGCTGTTCTGCAGCAGCAGGCGATCGCTGGCACCGGTACCGCCATCGACAATGCCGGCAGCGGCCAGATTCACGCCTACGGTGCCCAGAACGCCCGCAATGCCCGTTGCCAGCACGCCGCGGTTGACGCTTGAACCGGACACGGCGGTGAACGTGTTTCCCGTCGTCGTGGAGTTGCCCAAGTGCACGCTGCCGGTGATGCTGCCGGCGTTGATCACATGGTTGCCCGCTGTTGATCCGCCCAGACCTATGCGGCCGGTGATGCTGCCGCTGTTGGTGAGGTTGGTCTGCGCACCGCCGTAGCTGACGATGGCAGCGGCGTCGGCAGTGGTGAACAGCCCCGCCCCGAGGATGGACATGTCCACGGTGCCGTCATTGGTGATGTTGGTGACACCACCGGCAGCGTTCTGCGTGACCAGTGCCTGTCCACCAAACCCAAGAATCGAACCGATGTTGACCAGGCCCTTGATGCTGCCGCCCACCTGGTTGTTGACGTTGATGGTATTGCCACCGGCAGTGTTGTTGCCCAGCACCATGCCTGCCGCCGCAAGGCTCAAGCCGCCGTTGATGGTGGGATCGATCGTGCCCTGGTTGTTCACCGTGATGCCGTTGCCGGACAGCGTCACCGCAGTGCCCCCCAGTACCGGCGGCACGCTCAGCACCGCGCCGGTGGCGATGTTCAGGGTCACGCCATTGGCGGTACTGGAAAGATTGTTCTGGTCCGTCGCGCCATCGCAGGTAATCACCGCACCGGCCGTGGTGCAGGCTGCAAACGCCGAGCCGCTGGCCAATGTAGCGGTCAATGCCAGCGCCAGCCGATGCGCCTTCAGGCCCGGCAGGTGTCGTCCTGCCGATTTACCGCCTCCCGTCGGATTCTGGGTGATTTCCGAGGCCACCTGCATCACACCCAGGGCACGGTTGAAAACCAGACGGTAAATGCGGTTCATCGGTAAATCTCCATGAAATGACCGGTGGCACAGCAGGCAGGTTTTTTGGAGGTGATGTCGTCCTGCCCTGCTCCACCCGGGAACAAGACCTTCGGTATCAACCTTGAAAAACAGTCACACTTTCACGTGCAAGCGCTGCAGGAACTGCGCGCGCCTGCCTGTCCGTCAGCGCGAAAACTCCCCGGTTTCGCTTGACGAATGGGCGCACTGTGCGGCCGTCAACGCCAGCACCACGTGAATCCGGCACGTTATTTTCATGATGGCCGTCAAATAATCACGGCAGTCGTCACGACTTTGCCGAAAATGCATATTCTCTTGTTTCTGCAGAACGGGAATATCCATATTCCCGCCGCATTCGTAACCGGCCTCAGCTGCTGGAGAGTTTCATCAGCACCAGGCCGGCGACGATCAGTACCGCCGCGCCAATCCGCATCGGGCTGACCTGCTCGCCCAGGAACACGACGCCGACCACGAAAGCACCGACCGCGCCGATACCGGTCCAGATCGTATAGGCGGTGCCCAGCGGCAGGCTGCGCATGGCGACGGCCAACAGCCAGAAGCTGGCGATCATGCCGACGATGGTGATGACGGTGGGGGTGAGTTTGGTGAAGCCTTCAGACTGCTTCATCGACACGGCCCAGACGATTTCCAGCAGGCCGGCAAACAACAGATAGATCCAGGCCATGACAGCCCTCCTTTGGTAGGGCCAGGCCGTCCTGGTCATTGAATCCCGATGCGGGGGAGGTCGTTCCTCCTGGGACCGGATTCTAGCAACGGCGGCAGCCACCGGCCGACGCTGGGGACACAGGGTTACATCGGATTCAGTGCATGAAGCTGGCATCAACGCACCTGCCTGCGCTAGAATGCGCGTCTGCCATCGGTAAGCCGATGTGCAGTCCGGCTGTGGTCTCCGGCGCACAACGCGCTGCTTCCCCTGATCCGTGAATCGGCCGCCTCCGGGCGGCCAACGTCTCTATGGTGGCCCCGTCGGCCCCTCGCGACGCTAGGTCGAAAACTCCGCCAGGGCCGGAAGGCAGCAACGGTATCGATCGACGCGGGCGCCGAGGTCAGCCGGCGGGGCCACCGCCTTTTCGGCGAAGCCCCGCTCCGGTAGATGCCAGCCTTGGTTGGCGCCCTTCGCCGGGCATGCCCCGGCGCTACCGCGCCTCAGGCGTACCCTGATGGAACACCATCCGCCAGCCCGTTGAATGCTGACGCCACAGCGAGCTGCGCAGCACCCAGCGCTGTGGTTGGTCATCGACGTGATAGCGACTGCGGTAACGCACCTGGGCCAAGCCCTCTGCCAGCATCCACACGGCGTACCGGTCCGACTCGATCACCACCTGCGCACGCTCCAGCGGGATCTCTTCCAGCGCGGCCTCACGGCCGTAGCACTGGCCGGAACTGCCGATCTCATTGAAATCCTCATCCAGCAATGCCGCCAGACGCTCATGGTCTGCGCGCACCTGCGGGCAATGCAGTGCGCGTTCCAGCCCCTCCAGTTCTGCGGCCAGCGCCGGTGAAGCGGCGGCGCCAGCGCTGCTCACGGCGGATCCTGCGCCAGCACGTGCGGCGCCGTCGGTGCGGCCAGCACAACGCACTGGCCCGGCTGTGCCACCCGGTGCCCGCGCGCGGCCAGGGCCTGGCCATCGGCCACGCTGGCGTAGTGGTACAGCATCATGCGTGCCTGCAGCTCGGCGCTGTACTCGCGCTCCAGGTCATCCACCCCGGTATGCGAAGGATTGCCGTGCAACCCGCAGTCGTGGGCGATCAGTTCGTTGTCACTGGCATAGCGCGCCAGCATTTCCGGAATCGGCCTGGTGTCGCCGCTCCAGGTCAGCGCACCCTGCAGGCGCAGGCCATAGGCCGTCTCCGGCCAGTGGTGCCGCACCGGGAACACCTCCAGGCGCACGCCCTCGTGCCAGAACGCATCGCCCACCACGATCAGCTGGAAGGCATCCCAGAAGTTGGCGCCGCCCTCGGCCAGCACGTTCGGGTAATCGCCGATGCGCTTGTGCAGCAGCGGCACCACCGTGGCCGGCACGTACAGGCGCACCTTGCCGCGCCGCTGCGCGCTGAAGAAGGTATCCACGAACAGCCGTTCGAAACCGGCCACGTGGTCCAGGTGTACATGGGTGACGAACAGCGCCTGCGGCATATGCCCGTAATGGGCCTTGAAGGCAGTCAGGCCTTCGCCGCCGCAGTCGATGGTCAGCCACGGCCGGCCATCGCGCTCGATCACCGACATCGGCGAACCCAGCTCGACCGCCGACGCATTGCCGACGCCGAGGAAACGCAACGACCAGTCCATCAGGTGCCCCGGTTCCAGGCCATGTCATAGGCGCGACGCAGGCGCGCGTAGTCTTTTTCCACGTCTTCCACGCTGCGCTCACCGCGCAGCTTGACCAGCGAGCGCAGCAGGCGCTTGAGATTGCGCTCGCGCCAGGCCGTGGCCGGGATGCGGATCACCCCGCGATCGAAGTCGATCAGCCAGCCATGGCCGTTGCCATCGAACAGGATGTTGTGCGCATTGAGATCGGCATGGTCCAGCCCGGCACGGTGGAAGCGCGCGATCATCCGCCCGGTTTCCTCCCACGGCGCCCCGCGCCCGGCCACCAGTGCGCGGTCGGCCAGCGAGCGCACCCCTTCGATCCGTTCCATCAGGATCGCGGCGCGGTAGCGCAGGCCTTCACGCATGTAGAAGGCGGCAATCGGCCTGGGCACCGGCAGCTTCTTCTCGCGCAGCGCGCGCATCAGCCGGAATTCGGCAAAGCTGCGGGTCCGGTCCGCCCCCCGCCAGATGTACTGGTCGTGGCTGATCCGGGCCGCCAGCCCCCCGCGCAGGTAGTGCCGCAGTACGCTGGCGCCGAACGGCGCATCCACGAACCAGGCGCTGCCACGGCCGCCCTCACCCACCGGCCGGGCCTTGCCGGCCCAGTGCTGTGGCGAGAACAGACCGATGTCGGCTTGCCGCAGCCGCTCGCGGTCGAACAGAATGGCCCCGATGCCGCGACCCTCGCGGCATGGCGTCAGCGCTTCATTGGCGTCGAATGCGACCATTCCTTTGAGTCTAACAACACATGGCATCAGCGTCCTCCTCCTTGTGTCTTCTGCGCCTGTCCGCTCTTGGCGATGTGACCCACGTAGTGCCGCTGGTGCGCACCCTGCAGGCCGCGCGCCCGGACACGCCGATCCACTGGATCATCGACAAGGTCGGGCAGAAGCTGCTCGATGGCCTGCCGGGCGTCACCTTCCACGCCTACGACAAGAAGACCGGCATGGCCGGAGTGAAGGAGCTGCGCAAGCAGTTGCCACCCGGGCGTTTCGAGGCCCTGCTGCAGATGCAGGTGGCGTTCCGCGCCAACGTGCTGTCCGCCTTCATTCCTGCCGAGCGCCGCATCGGGTACGACCGCAGCCGCTCCAAGGATCTGCACGGCCTCTTCATCAACGAACGCATCCCTGATCGCCCGGGCATCCATGTGCTCGACGCCATCGGCAGCTTCTGCGAGCCGCTGGGCCTGCGCCAGACCGATGTCAGCTGGGACCTGGCCGTGCCGCAGGCAGCCTATGACTGGGCCGCTGCGCAATGGCAGGACGATGGCCGGCCGGTGCTGATGATCTCGCCCTGCTCCAGCCACGTGCGCCGCAACTGGTACGCCGACCGCTATGCCGAGGTCGCCAACCATGCCGTCACGCGCGGTTGGCGGGTCGTGCTGTGCGGCGGCCGCAGCGAACTGGAGCGCAGCATGGCCGACGCCATCCAGGCCCAGCTGGATGTTCCGGCGCTGGACCTGGTCGGCAAGGACACGCTCAAGCAGTTGCCGGCCCTGCTGGCCCGCGCCAACCTGGTGATGACCCCGGACTCTGGCCCGATGCACATTGCCAACGCAATGGGTACCAAGGTGCTGGGCCTGCATGCGGCCAGCAACCCGAACCGCAGCGGCCCGTATTCCGACCGCCGCTACTGCGCGGACCGCTACGACGACGCGGCGCGCAAGTATCTGGGCAAGCAGGCAGCCGACCTCAAGTGGGGCACCAAGATCGAATTCGACGACGTGATGGAACTGATCACCGTCGAGGACGGCATTGCCGCGTTCGAGCGTTACGTCGCCGACCATCTGGGGTGAGTGGCACGTCGGGCAGCTGAGCGCTGTCAACTGGGTGCGGACCTTGGTCCGCACCGTCCCGCAACCCGGGAGATCCATCCACGCATGGCGTGGATCTACTGCGTCGGGCCGCCCGGGATTACGCGCGCTGCGTGTAATCCTGGTAGGACTTCTCTTCCACGTACGCCGAACCCAGCGCCAGGTTGATCGCCTTCTTGATGCGTGCGCGTTCGTCGTTGCGCAGGTACACGCTGCGCGCCAGGTCGATGAACCCCTGATCGAACGCCTGCGCCTTGTCCTTCAGGCGGATGTCGTCCTCGATCTCCCACAGCTGCTCGTTGACCGACTTCAGCTCGGCGCGCAGCTTGGCGATGTCCTTCACTGCCGCCGGGTGCGCCATCCACGTGGTTTCCAGCGCGGACAGCTCCTTGCGTACGTTGGCCAGCTTGCCTTCGTCACTGATGCGCTCGGACTTGATCTGCAGGATCGAGATCTTGTCCAGCAGCTCGCCGAATGAAACGGGGACGAGGATTTCAGCGGTCATCGTGGCGGCTCCAGCAGGTGATGACGTACATGGTAACCCGCCGCACGCGAACAGCATCCACGCATGGCGTGGATCTACTGAAGCATCCGCAGGAAGGCCGGCAAAGGGAGGGGGCCGAACGTTGCATCGCAACGTTTGGGGCGACGCGCGAAGCGTCGTCGCATCCCCGCGCCAGATTAAAAAAGAAGGGCTGCCTTTCGGCAGCCCTTCTTTTTTAATCTGGCGGAGAGGGGGGGATTCGAACCCCCGAGGCGCTATAAACGCCTGCCTGATTTCGAGTCAGGTACATTCAACCGCTCTGCCACCTCTCCAGATGTTCCCCGGCGAACCGGGGACGCGCATCATACGAGGAAGCGCGGCTGACGACAAGTCATTGCGCCCAATGAAGTGAAATTTTCCTGACTGCATGGCTTGCCGGATGTCCGCTTGGCCGTGATGATGCCGTTCTCCCCGGCATTACCCCCTCGCCCAGCACCCACCATGATCGAATTCGGACATCTCACCCACCCCGGCCTGCGCCGCGAGCTCAATGAGGACACCTATTACGGTGACGGCGAGCTGGCCCTGTGGCTGGTAGCCGACGGCATGGGCGGGCACGCCTGCGGCGAGGTGGCCAGCGCACTGGCGCGCGAGACCATCGTGCGTGAGATCCGCCGTGGCGCGCCGTTGGCGCAGGCGATCCGCACCGCCGACGAAGAGATCATCCGCGCCTCGCGCCGGCGCAACGACAGCCTGCCGATGGGCACCACCGTGGTCGCTGCACGGGTGCAGGGCAACCGTTACGAAGTGGCCTGGGTCGGCGACAGCCGCGCCTATCTGTGGCGCGATGGCCAGCTTGCCCAGCTCAGCCAGGACCACAGCGTGGTGCAGGAACTGGTCGCGCAGGGCAACCTGACCGCCGAGCAGGCGCGCGCCCATCCCCACCGCAACGTGGTCACCCAGGCACTGGGCGTCACCGACCCGGCACACCTGAACGTGGCGACCACCAGCGGCGAGCTGCGCCCGGGCATGCAGTTGCTGCTGTGCAGTGATGGCCTGACCGAGGAAGTGGATGACCGCGGCATCGCCCGCACCCTCGCCTTCGACGACGCCAGCGCGCAGGAATGCGTGGACAGCCTGGTCGCCTCCGCCCTCGACGGCGGCGGCTCGGACAACATCACCGTGATCCTGGTGCGCTGCCACTGATCCACGCCATCCACGCATGGCGTGGATCTACAGTAGAGCCACGCCATGCGTGGCTGCATTTCGCACGCCACCGCTGCGCCTACGCGCTCGCGGCTTCTTCCACCTTCGGGCCGTCCCACAACGCGTGGCCGGCCTTCTTGCGCAGCCGTTCCAGACGCGCCGCATGCGCTTCCTGCTCCGACGGCGTGGCCACCACGCGCGGCCGCGGCAGCAGCTTGGACGCATCGAACGCCTGCAACGCCGCAGCGCCACCGGCATCGTCATCGCCCAGCCCGAAGCCGATCTCCTCCTGGCCCGAGGTCAACGCGATGTACACATCACCCAGGATCTGCGCATCCAGCAGACCGCCATGCAGGGCGCGGTGCGAGTTGTCCACGCCCAGCCGCTTGCACAGGGCGTCGAGCGAGTTGCGCTGGCCCGGGAAGCGCTCGCGCGCCAGCGCCAGGGTATCGATCACCGTGCAGCGGTCGGTGATCTTGCCGTACTGCTCGCCGAGCAGGGACAGCTCGTTGTCGAGGAAGCCCAGGTCGAACGCGGCGTTGTGGATGATCAGCTCGGCGCCATCGATGAAGGCCAGGAACTCCTCCACGACCTGCGCGAACTCCGGCTTGTCGGCGAGGAATTCCAGGGTCAGGCCGGTCACTTCCTGCGCACCCTGTTCGAATTCGCAGTCCGGCTTCAGGTACTGGTGATAGGTATTGCCGGTCGGGCGGCGCTTGAACAACTCGACGCAGCCGATTTCGACGACGCGGTTGCCCTTCTTCCACTCCAGGCCGGTGGTTTCGGTATCAAGGATGATCTGACGCATGGGCTCAGTTTACCGGGCTGCCGTCGCGGATCTGGATCGCGGCGTTGCGGGCCAGGGTATCCACGCGTTCATTGTCCGGGTCGCCGGAATGGCCTTTCACCCAGCGCCAGTCGATCTGGTGCCGCAGCGTGGCGGCCTGCAGGCGCTCCCACAGTTCACGGTTCTTCACCGGGTCACCGCCGGCGGTCTTCCAGTTCTTGCGGATCCAGCCCGGCAGCCACTGGGTCAGGCCCTGCCGTACGTACTGCGAATCGGTATAGAGGACGATCTCACAGGGCTCGGTCAACGACTCCAGCCCGGAAATGGCCGCCATCAGCTCCATCCGATTGTTGGTGGTATGCGCTTCACCACCGCTCAGTTCGCGCTCGTGCCCCTTGTAGCGCAGCAGAGCCGCCCAGCCACCGGGGCCGGGATTGCCGAGGCAGGAACCGTCGGTGTGGATTTCGATGGTTTTCAATACAACTCCAGATCAGGTAGCAACGGTGCCGTGCCAGCGCACGGGCAACGGGGTCGGCCCGGGCAGGGCCAGCGTGCGTTTTTCAGCGTGGAACAGGCAGGCCGCGCGCAGGGGGGCCCAGCCGCCGCGACGGCGGCTGCCGGCACCCTGCCACATCGGCCCCAGGTAACGCATGTCCTCGCATTCCAGCCCATGGCGCTCAAGCAGCTGGCGGATCCGCTGCGGCGTGCGCACCACCAGCCCGTGCTGGCGCCAGCGCGTGCGGAACGGGCTGAACGGGTTGAGGCTGGTCAGCCACAGATGGCCGCCGGGCATCAGCACGCGCTCGCATTCGTCCAGCAGATGGTCGGCATCGCCGACGGTCACATGCTGCAGCACGATGGCGTTGACACTCTCATTGGGCAGCGGCAACGGCAGGGCACAGCGGGTATCGCCGGCGTAACCACTGCCCTGGCGATGCAGGCGCAGGCCCCGACCGCCCAGCTGCGCATCCGCCAGCCAGGCGGCGCTGGGGGCGATCCACAACCAGGGCCGGGTCGGCAGCAGCGACAGCTGCGGCAGCAGCAGCTGCCGTTCGAGCACGCGCAGGGCCTCCGCCGGTTCACTGTCGAACCACGGGGCTTGGCTCGCTTGACGGGTGCTCTGCAGCGCGGGCATGGTCCAATTCTATGCGACTGACTGCCCTGCCCGCATTTGCGGACAATTACATCTGGATGCTGATCGCCGACGACGGTGCTGCCGTGGTCGTCGATCCCGGCGACGCTGCGCCGGTACTGGCGCTGGCTGCCCAAGGCGTGCGCGTGGACACCATCCTGCTCACCCATCACCACGACGATCACATCGGCGGGGTACCGGCGCTGCAGGCGCGTTTCCCCGGGGTGCGCGTGATCGCACCGGTCGACGAGCGCATCCCGATGGCCACCGAGCGGGTCGGTGAAGGTGAACGTGTTCAGGCACTGGGCCGGATGTTCCACGTACTATCCGTCCCCGGGCACACCCGCAGCCACATCGCGTTTCACACCGCTGAACAGCTTTTCAGCGGAGATTCGTTGTTCAGCCTGGGCTGTGGACGCCTGTTCGAAGGTACGCCGTCCCAGCTGCTGGCATCGATGCGCAAGCTGGGTGCCCTGCCCGCGCAACTGCTGCTGTGTTGCGCTCACGAGTACACCGTGTCAAATGCCGTCTTCGCGCGGCATGTCGACCCCGCCAACGCTGCCTTGTTGCAGCGCCAAGAGGAGGCTTTGGCCATGCGCCGCGATGACCGTTCCACCCTGCCAGTATCCCTGGCCGATGAAATTGCCTGCAATCCGTTCCTGCGTACCCACACGGCGCCCATCCGCGCGGCCGTGTCGGCGCACCTGGGGCGCGAAGTCGTGGACGACGTCGACGTCATGGCCGGTCTCCGGCACTGGAAAGACGGCTTCCGCGCATGAGTCGCCGAAGTCTGCCGCTGGCCCTGGGTCTCGTCCTGGGGTTGGCCGGAACTGCCGGCGCACAATCGCTGGGCGCCGGCATCAGCCAGAACCTGACCGCCGCCTCGGCCCTGCCGCTGGATCCGTCAACGCTGCCGGCCGCATCGGTACGTAACGGCCAGGAGATCTTCTCCAGCTTCCGCGACGGCCTTGCAGAACCTACCTGTGACGCCGAAGCCACCAGCCCGCGCTGGCAGAAGCAGTTCGCCCATGCGCCTTCGCGGTTGGCCAACCAGGATGACGACGCGCTGGTGCTGTTCGGCTATGTGGTCGAAGAGCTGCGCAAAGCCAACCTGCCCACCGAATTCGCCCTGATTCCCTTCGTCGAAAGTGGCTACCGGCCCAATGCCCGCAACGGCAGCGGCCCGACCGGCCTGTGGCAGTTCATCGCCACCACGGCACGCAACCATCGCGTACCGATGAGCAACAACTACGACGGCCGACTGTCAGCAGTGGAGTCCACCCAGGCCGCCGTGCGCTACCTGAAGACCCTGCATGGCATGTTCGGCGGTGACTGGCGCCTGGCCACGATGGCCTACAACGCTGGTGAATACCGCGTGCTGCAGTCCATGCGCAAGGCCGGCATGAATGCGCAGAACGCCAAGCCGGCCGGCCTGCCCGGGCTGTCGCCGGTCACCCATGCCTACGTCGAGAAGCTGCATGCCCTGGCCTGCGTGCTGGAAGACGTGGAAGACCAGCCGGGCGTGATGGCCTCGCTGGACCGCACCGTACCGGTGCTGAAGGACCACACCCTGCCGGCGGGCACCAGCGTCCAGCAGTGGGCCGCCCAGCGCGCGCTGGACCCGGCGAAGATCGCCCGCCTGAATCCGGCACTGGCCGCCGGCAACCGCCCGTCGGGCACCGCCCGCGTACTTGCCCCGGTTTCGGCGTCCAACGCGGACGTTGCCGACATCACCAGCACGGCCGTTGCCACCGCAGTGGCCAGCACCGCCAGCGCCGCGCCGAGCCCGCAGGTGGCCAAGGTGGTCGCGTCGGCTGCCGATCGCCCGCGCAACCGTCGCCACACCGTGCGCAACGGTGAATCGGCCTGGACCATCGCCCGCCGCTACGGCATGCCGGTGAAGGCGCTGTTGTCGCTGAACGGCTTGAGCGGCAGCAGCGTGCTGAAGCCAGGCGCGGTACTGCGCGTCGAAGACTGAGGTCGGTGCGGCGCTGACGCGCGGTTTCCGGCCAACGGCGAAGCCCCTCGCGGGTGGCCCTGATCGCTCGTGTGCGGCCGGGCAGA
The DNA here is from genome assembly GCF_002966815.1 of Stenotrophomonas sp. MYb57. NCBI lineage: Bacteria > Pseudomonadati > Pseudomonadota > Gammaproteobacteria > Lysobacterales > Lysobacteraceae > Stenotrophomonas > Stenotrophomonas sp. MYb57. Next base: position 1,001,309 of record NZ_CP023271.1, on the reverse strand, counting down.
TAGGCTGCGCAGGGGCCGCTGCAAAGTCCCCCTCCGGGGCCCGGCCCAGCCGCTGGCGGCTGTGCGTTCGGGCGCTTGCGAAGCAGTGCTTCGCAAGCAAAGCGCCCTCACCCCTGTAAGCTCGGTCGCCGCCTGCTCGCGTGCGCTGTCCTGCGCACACGGCAAGACCGGGGTTGGGCGTCCTGCCCAACCCGCCCGAGGCATGCCTCGGGCCCATGCGGCTCACGCCCCTGCACAGCCCATCTGCCCGGCCGCGGACAAATTCCGGTGGCACCCGCGGATTGGAAGATGAAGAGCAGGAGCAGGTCGCTTCGCTTCTGGTCGCGGCCGACCTTGGTCGGTACTCATCGCGCAGGTCACGGATCGATCAGGGTTGCGACAACAAAAAAGGCCCGGCAATGCCGGGCCTTTTCGTTCCTGCTCGCCGGAGGGCTTACAGGTTCGCTTCGGTGGTCTGGATCAAGAATTTCTTGCGCATCGCCTCGATGTAGGCCTTGGCAGCAGCCATGCCGTCGATCTGGCTCAGCTGGTCCTTCAACTGCTTCTGCTGTTCGGCGGTCACTTCCTTGATGTCGCCCGGGTTGACCTTGTTCACCGCGAAGACCAGCGCATGGCCGTTGACATCGACCTTGCCGTAGCTCGGCTTGCCCTCGGCAGGCAGCGGCGCACTGAAGATCGCACGGTTGATCTCCGGGGTCGGCACCGGCTGGCTGCGCGGCAGGCCCGGCATCGGGCTCAGCTGCAGCTTCTCGCTGGCAGCCAGCGACTGCAGGGTCGCGCCGGCCTTCAGCTTGGCCAGCAGGGCATCGGCGGCCTTGTCACCGGCCTGGCGCTGACGGTCGGCACGGATCGCGGCGATCACCTGCTCACGCGCCTTGTCCAGCGGCAGCGCCTGCTCCGGGGTATGCGCGGCAACGCGGATCACCACGCTGTGGTTGCTGCTGCCGCCCAGGGCGATCGGATCGCTGGCGGTACCGTCCTGCACCAGGACGTCGGAGAAGGCGGCACGCAGCACGGCCGGATCAGCGGCAATACCGGTGGCGGTCGTGCGCGTGATCGGGCCCAGCGTCTGCATCGACAGGCCGACCGCCTTGGCGGCCGCGGACAGGTCGCTCGGGCTCTTGTTGATGGCATCGACCAGGCGGCCCGCCAGATCGTTGAAGCCGCGCTCGCCGTCGGCCTTCAACTGCTCGGCAGCCAAGGTGTCGCGTACTTCTTCGAAGGACTTGCCCTGGCCGCCACGAACCGCTGCGACCTTGATGATGTGGTAACCGAAGTCGGTCTTGACCGGGCCGATCACCTCACCCGCCTTGGCACCAAACAGTGCATCTTCGAACGGCTTGACCATCGCGCCCCGCTCCACCCAACCCAGGTCACCGCCCTGCGCCTTGGAGCCGGGGTCTTCCGAGTTCGCCTTGGCCAGCGCGGCAAAGTCGGCACCTGCCGCCTTTGCTTCGACAGCCAGCTTGGCGGCCTTGGCTTCAGCACCGTCGCCGGTGATCAGGATGTGCGCCGCCTGGCGCTGTTCCGGCGTGGTGAACTTGGCCTTCTCGTCTTCATAGCGCTTGCGCAGGGTCGCTTCGTCGGCCGCAGTCGGCGCCGGCAGGTTGGCACCATTGAGCTCGACATATTCCAGCGAGACCGATTCGGCCTGGCGGAAATCCTTGCCATGGCTGTCGTACCACTGCTTGATCTGCGCGTCGGTCACCGGCGCGGTATCCACCGGAACTTCCGGCAGTGCGGCCAGTTCGACATCGCGGGTCTCGCCCAGCAGCTTCAACAGACGCTCGGTCTCGGCCTGGGTAACAAAGCCGGAATTCTGCAGGCCCGACGGGATCACCGACTGCTGCAGGCTCTCACGCACCAGTTCCTGGAACTGGGTCGGCGTGCGCGGCGGATTGCCACCGGCCAGGGCCAGACGGTAATTGCTTTCGCTGAACTTGCCATCGGCGCCCAGGAAGCCCGGAATGGTGGTGATGTATTCGCGCACAGCGCCGTCGCCAATCACGACACCGGCCTGCTCACCGACCAGGCGCACGACCTGCTCGTCGATCAACTGGTCGAGCACGGCCAGCTTGTTCTCGGTGCTTTCGAACGCGCGCGGGTCGAAGTTCTCGCCCTGCTGCTGGCGTTCGCGCATGCGTTCCTGCTCGAAACGGGTGCGGAAGTCCTGTGCACTGATCTCATGGTGCTGCCACATCATGCGCACCGGCCACCAGGACGGTGCCGAGCGCCACCAGGTCGGCGGTGCCGAAACCTTGGCGACGTTCTGTGCGCCGACGCCACCGAGGTAGCTGTTGTCGATCACGAACAGGAACGGAATCATCAGCAGCCCCAGGATCACGGTGACGATCCAGCCTGAGGTCTTGTCGCGGAGTTTCTGCAGCATGGTGAGGAATCACAAGGCTTGATTGGCGAGCCCGGCAGTGTAACCCGCTTCGCGGCGTGGACCAAAAGCAGTGGCAGCAGGGCCTGGCGCCATCCCGCCCAGGCGATCTACAGGTTCGCGCGCATCGAATGAAGAAAACGGCGCAAAGAAAAAGCCCCCGACTTGCGTCGAGGGCTCTTAGAGTTGGCGGAGCGGACGGGACTCGAACCCGCGACCTCCGGCGTGACAGGCCAGCATTCTAACCAGCTGAACTACCGCTCCGCGCTTGAAACTTTGCAGGCGCTCAGTATATCCGAAGACTTCCTGAAAACCTACCCCGCTGAACACTTTTTTCAAAGTTTTTTCACGAGGATTTAAGAGTTTTGCAATGGCGGAGCGGACGGGACTCGAACCCGCGACCTCCGGCGTGACAGGCCAGCATTCTAACCAGCTGAACTACCGCTCCGTATTGCAGACCTCTTTGTTTTCTCTACAACCGGTTGGTTGGAGAGAAAACAAGGCCCCCAGCTTTTCGGCCGGGGGCCTCGTTGAAAATGGCGGAGCGGACGGGACTCGAACCCGCGACCTCCGGCGTGACAGGCCAGCATTCTAACCAGCTGAACTACCGCTCCACATTTCAAACTTACCGCGGTGCTGTGGTGGGTGCTGAGGGTTTCGAACCCCCGACCCTCTCCGTGTAAAGGAGACGCTCTACCGCTGAGCTAAGCACCCCAGCGAGCCGCTTAGTTTACAGCATCCTTCAGGGCCTTACCAGCCTTGAACGACGGATTCTTCGAAGCAGCGATCTTGATGGTGTCGCCGGTCTTCGGGTTGCGGCCGGTGCGGGCAGCACGGTCGCGGACCTGGAAGGTACCGAAGCCAACCAGGGTGACCGCATCGCCGTCCTTCAGCGCCTTGGTGACGGCAGCAACGACGGCATCGACAGCGCGGCTGGACTCGGCCTTGGTCAGGTCGGCAGCTTCAGCAACGGCATCGATCAATTCGGTCTTGTTCATTCTTTACAACTCCTTTGGCGGTGGGTTCCGCGTATTCGACAGGGAAGCAACCGCACGACGTCTGCATGCGGTTGCCATGTGGAAACGGTTCGCCGAATTCAGTGAGCGCTGACTGCGATCACTCATTCGCGAGTGCTGCTTTTATACCAGCGGCCCTACCCCCACGCAAGCTGGAAAGCCAGCAACGACGCGGGTTTCAAGCATTTCGACAGGACGCATCAATGCTTGACGCGCGCGTTTCCACTCGGTTTGGCCTTGCTGCGCACCGTGACGCGCTGCGCACTCTTGCGCGTCTTCTTCGGTGCCAGCGGACGTTCCAGGGCCAGATCGAGCACTTCCTCGATGTACTTCACCGGCACGATCTCCAGGTCGCGGGTGACGTTGGCCGGAATGTCAGCAAGATCCTTGCGGTTCTCATCGGGGATGATCACCGTGCGGATTCCGCCGCGCAGGGCCGCCAGCAGCTTCTCCTTGAGGCCGCCGATCGCGGTGACGCGACCACGCAGGGTGATTTCGCCGGTCATCGCCACATCGGCGCGCACGGCGACCTTGGTCAGCATCGACACCAGCGAGGTCACCATTGCCGCACCGGCACTGGGGCCATCCTTCGGCGTCGCACCATCGGGTACATGCAGGTGCACGTCGTGCTTCTGCAGGAAGTCCGCATCGATGCCGAAGCGCTCGGCACGCGAACGCACCACCGACAACGCCGCCGACGCTGATTCCTTCATCACGTTGCCGAGCTGGCCGGTCAGGATCAGCTGGCCCTTGCCCGGTACCAGCGTCGATTCGATCTGCAGCAGATCGCCACCGACTTCGGTCCAGGCCAGGCCCGTGACCAGGCCGATCTCGTTCTCTTCTTCGGCACGGCCGAAGTCGAAGCGACGCACGCCCAGGTACTTGTCCAGGTTCTTGCTCGACACGCTCACCAGCGCCTTGGACTTGCGCGCGCCCTTCTTCGCCTTCGCCACCGGCTGCGGCCCACCCAGCGCGATTTCCTTCACCACCTTGCGGCAGATCTTGGCGATCTCGCGTTCCAGGTTGCGCACGCCGGATTCGCGCGTGTAGTAGCGCACGATGTCCTGGATGGCATCGCTGCCAATCTCCAGCTCTTCCGGCTTCAGGCCGTTGGCCTTGATCTGCTTGGGCGACAGGTAACGGGTGGCGATGTTGAGCTTCTCATCCTCGGTGTAACCGGGGATGCGGATCACTTCCATGCGGTCCAGCAGCGGGCCGGGGATGTTGAGCGAGTTGGAGGTCGCCACGAACATCACTTCGGACAGGTCCAGGTCCACTTCCAGGTAGTGGTCGTTGAACGCGTTGTTCTGCTCGGGATCGAGCACTTCCAGCAGCGCCGAGGACGGATCGCCACGGAAGTCCATCGACATCTTGTCGATCTCGTCCAGCACGAACAGCGGGTTCTTGCTGCCGACCTTGTTGAGGTTCTGCACGATGCGGCCCGGCATCGAACCGACATAGGTACGACGGTGGCCACGGATCTCGGCTTCATCGCGCACGCCGCCGAGCGACATGCGCACGAACTTGCGGTTGGTGGCCTTGGCGATGGACTGGCCCAGCGAGGTCTTGCCCACGCCCGGCGGCCCGACCAGGCACAGGATCGGACCCTTCATCTGCTTCACCCGCGACTGCACCGCCAGGTATTCAAGGATGCGTTCCTTGACCTTCTCCAGGCCGTAGTGATCGGCATCGAGGGTGTCCTGCGCGGCCTTCAGGTCCTTGCGCACCTTGCTGCGCTTCTTCCACGGCACGCCCAGCAGCCACTCCAGGTAGTTGCGCACGACCGCTGCTTCGGCAGACATCGGCGACATCTGCTTGAGCTTGTTGAGCTCGTTGCGCGCCTTGGCTTCCACCGGCTTGGGCATGCCCGCTTCGGCGATCTTGCGCGCCAGCTCTTCCAGTTCGCCCGGCGCATCGTCCAGGTCACCCAGTTCCTTCTGGATGGCCTTCATCTGTTCGTTGAGGTAGTACTCGCGCTGGCTCTTTTCCATCTGCGACTTCACGCGGCCGCGGATGCGCTTTTCCATCTGCTGCACGTCGATCTCGCCGTCGACCAGGCCGACCAGCATCTCCAGGCGTTCGCCCACCGCCAGCGTTTCCAGCAGGCGCTGCTTGTCCGACAACCGCACGCTGATATGGGCGGCGATGGTGTCGGCCAGGCGTGTCGGCTCATCGATGCCGGCCAGGGTCTGCAGCAGTTCCGGCGGCAGCTTGCGGTTGGTCTTGACGTACTGCTCGAACAGCGACATCAGCGAGCGGGCGATGGCCTCGATTTCGCGCGGCTCACGTGCATCGGCGGCCTCGATTTCCACGGCCTGGCCGTGCAGCGATCCATCGCGTTCGCTGACGCTGGTCACCTGCACGCGCGACAGGCCTTCGACCAGCACCTTGATGGTGCCGTCAGGCAGCTTCAGCAGCTGCAGGACCTGCGCCAGGGTGCCGACCTGGTAGAGGTCGGCGGCCTGCGGGTCATCGGTCTCGGCCGACTTCTGCGCCAGCAGCAGGATGCGCTTGTCTGCTTCCATCGCCTGTTCCAGCGCGTGCATGGACTTGTCGCGGCCGACGAACAGCGGGATGACCATGTGCGGGAATACCACTACGTCGCGCAGCGGCAGGACCGGCAGGTCGAGGGTCTCACTTGGGGAACGGGCCATGGGGGCTCCAGGGAAGGGGAAAACCGTCTCCGGGAGGGCATCTTCCGGAGACAAAAAAAGCCGATGGCCCCGTTATGGGGCCATCGGCTTTCAGATGCAAGACGTTCCGAGAAAATTCTTTCTATTCAACAAGTTGAAAGAATCATTCGGCGCCGGCGGCCTTCTGTTCAGGGACCGGCGGGGTCTGGTAGATCAGGTAGGGCTCGGACTTGTGCTCGATCACCGATTCATCCACGACAACCTTGCTGACGTTTTCCTGCGACGGCAGGTCGTACATGGTGTCCAGCAGGACCGATTCGACGATGGTGCGCAGGCCACGGGCACCGGTCTTGCGCTTGAGCGCCTTCTTGGCGATGGCCGACAAGGCGTCCGGACGGAACTCCAGCTCGACGTTCTCCATCTCGAACAGCTTCTTGAACTGCTTGGTGATGGCGTTCTTCGGCTCGGTCAGGATGCGGATCAGGGCCGGCTCGTCCAGCTCTTCCAGGGTCGCGACCACCGGCAGGCGGCCCACGAACTCGGGAATCAGGCCGAACTTGATCAGGTCTTCCGGCTCGACTTCAGCCAGCACCTTGCCCACTTCCTGCTTGCGCTCGCTGCTCTTCACCTTGGCGCCGAAACCGATGCCACCGGCGTCGTTGGAGCGCTGCTGGATCACCTTGTCCAGGCCGGCAAACGCGCCGCCGCAGATGAACAGGATGTTCTTGGTGTCCACCTGCAGGAATTCCTGCTGCGGATGCTTGCGCCCACCCTGCGGCGGAACGCTGGCCACGGTGCCTTCGATCAGCTTCAACAGGGCCTGCTGCACGCCTTCGCCGGACACATCGCGGGTGATCGACGGGTTCTCGCTCTTGCGCGAGATCTTGTCGATTTCATCGATGTAGACGATGCCCTGCTGTGCCTTCTCGACGTCGTAGTCGCACTTCTGCAGCAGCTTCTGGATGATGTTCTCCACGTCCTCGCCCACGTAACCGGCTTCGGTCAGCGTGGTGGCGTCGGCCATGGTGAACGGCACGTTGAGCAGGCGGGCCAGGGTCTCGGCCAGCAGGGTCTTGCCCGAACCGGTCGGACCGACCAGCAGGATGTTCGACTTCGCCAGCTCGACTTCGTCGTTCTTCTGGCGGCTCTCGATGCGCTTGTAATGGTTGTACACGGCCACGGCCAGGGTCCGCTTGGCGCGGTTCTGTCCGATCACGTACTGGTCGAGCACCTCGAGGATCTCGCGCGGCTTGGGCAGCGAACTGCGCGCCGACTGCGCCTTCTCCTCAAGCTCCTCTCGGATGATGTCGTTGCACAGCTCCACGCACTCATCACAGATGAACACGCTCGGACCGGCAATCAGCTTGCGCACTTCATGCTGGCTCTTGCCGCAGAAAGAGCAGTAGAGGATCTTGCCGGTGTCCGTGGAACGACCTTGGCGGTCTTCGCTCATGCTTCGCTTACCCAGTTACCCCACCCGCTGAACGGGGGTTCGATTCGAGAATAACACAGGGCCGGAGGGACATCAGTCCACCCGACCCTGCAGGAACGGGGCCTGCCATGGCCCCGTGAGTGCCGGTCAGCCGGCCTGGATCGACTCTTCCGGACGACGCTCCAGGACCTGGTCGACCAGGCCGTAGGCGACCGCATCGACCGCGCTCTTGAAGTTGTCGCGCTCGGTATCGCGCGCGATGGTCTCCAGCGACTGGCCGGTGTGCTTGGCCAGCACTTCGTTCAGGCGCGCACGCAGGGTCAGGATCTCGCGTGCGTGGATGTCGATGTCGGTGGCCTGGCCCTGGAAGCCACCCAGCGGCTGGTGGATCATCACCCGCGAGTTCGGCAGCGCATAGCGCTTGCCCGCCGCACCGGACGCCAGCAGCAGCGCGCCCATCGAGGCGGCCTGGCCAACGCAGATGGTGCTCACGTCCGGCTTGATGTACTGCATGGTGTCGTAGATCGCCATGCCGGCGGTGACCACGCCACCCGGCGAGTTGATGTAGATGCTGATGTCCTTTTCCGGGTTTTCCGCTTCCAGGAACAGCAGCTGCGCCACCACCACGTTGGCCATGTGATCGTCGATCGGGCCAACCAGGAAGATCAGGCGCTCCTTCAACAGGCGCGAATAGATGTCGTAGGCACGCTCGCCGCGGCTGGTCTGCTCGACCACCATGGGAACCATGTTCAGGGCTTTGGTTCGGTTGTCCATTTCGTGAGGTACCTATCTTGGGGGGAAACACCCCCGCGCCAGGGCTGGCGCGGGGTATCCGGCAATCCGCCAGGGATTACTGGCGGATCGCGTCCTGGAACGACAGCTTTTCTTCAGTGTGCTGGGCGCGCTCGGCGATCCAGTCGATCACCTGCTCTTCCATCACGCGGTTCTGCAGGCCAGACATCAGCTGGGGGTCGTTGCGGTACATCTCAATGACCTGTTCCGGCTCTTCGTAGGTCGAGGCGATCAGACGCATCGTTTCATTCAGACGCTTCGGCTCCAGGCGCAGGTCGTTGCTGCGGGCCACTTCGCCGACCACCAGGCCGACCAGCACGCGCTTGGCAGCAGCGTCCTTGAAGCCTTCGTGGGCGTCGGCCGGGATCTCGCCCGGGTTGCGGCCACTGCGGCGGATCTGCTCGACCTGCTGGGCCAGCATGGCACGGGCTTCGTTCTCGACCAGGCGCGGCGGCATTTCCACCGACGAATAGGCCGCGATCAGCTGCTCGCCGACTTCACGACGCAGGCGGTTCATCAGTGCGCCCTTCAGCTCACGCTCGAGGTTGGCGCGGATGTCGCTGCGGAACTGCTCGACGTCGCCACCCTTCACGCCGAAGCTCTTGATGAAGGCTTCATCGACGGCCGGCACGACCGGCTCGGACACGTCGCTGACCTTCACGGTGACCTGCACGGTCTTGCCCGCCAGCGCCGGCACGCGCCAGTCAGCCGGGAACTCGACGTCCAGGGTCTTCTCTTCGTCCTTGGCCATGCCGACCAGGCCCTGCTCGATGGTCTCGAACATCATGCCCTGGCCGAGCACGATGCTGCCCTTCTCGGTGCCTTCTGCCGGCAGGCGCTCGTCACCGGCCTGCGACCAGGTTTCCAGTGCGACCAGATCGCCGTCCTGTGCGGCGCGGGTAACCGGCGACCAGCTGCGACGCTGCGTCTGCAGGTTCTCGATCATCTGGTCGATGTCGGCATCGGTGATTTCGGCAGTGTGGCGCACCACGGTCAGCTTGCTGACGTCGATGTCACCGAAGTCCGGCACCACTTCGACGGTGGCCACGAAGGAGAACTCACCCTCGTCACCCTTGTCGATGCGCGGGCTGCCGACGATGCGCAGGTCGTGCTCACGCACGGCGGCGTCGAAGGTTTCGCGCAGAAGGCCGTCCAGCGCCTCGCCACGGACCTGCGCGCCGAAGCGCTGCTCGATCACCTTGGCCGGCACTTTGCCCGGACGGAAACCCTTGATGCGGGTGGTGCGGGCGATTTCGCCCAGGCGGCCGTTGATGTGGCTCTGCAGACGGTCTTCCGGCAGCGAGAAGCTCAGGCGGCGTTCCAGGTTGCCGATGGTTTCAATCGAAGCTTGCATGTTGACTCCTGCCACCGGTGGCGCCCTGGCCCCCGGCTCGATGATGGATGAAACGGTTGTAAGGACACGACGTCGATGACGCGCCTGCTTGCCGCAGCCCTTTAGTTTCGCCCAATTCGGGCGGCGCCGCCAGCACGGCCGGGCGCAGGGGTTGACGCGGAATGCCCGACTGGGCGGGGGACGGGCCGGCCTGGTGCGAAAGGGGGGACTCGAACCCCCACGCCTTGCGGCACTGGAACCTAAATCCAGGGCGTCTACCAATTCCGCCACTTTCGCGTGGCCGGCTCAGGTGTTCATTGTTGCAGGCGAGGGCGGAAAGCGGAAGGCTTCCACAAAACTGAACAGGGAAATTGCCCTTTGGAGTCGGCCTGGGCGCATCCCGCCCCAGGCCGATCCGGGTCAGCTGGCGGCCGGCGCGGGCTCGGGTGTTTCGCCCGCAGGGACGCCGGCCGCATCGTCACTGGGCGTTTCCAGCGTGGCGCCATCGGCGGAGCGCGTCATTTCAACCGCGCCAGCAGGCAGCGCCTCCCCTGTCGCCCCGGTCGACTGCGCGGCGTCGCGCCCCTCCACCGGCTGTGCAGCGACGTGGTCGACATCCGCAGATCGCTCGACCGTCCGCGCGTAATCCGGTGCAGCGGCGGTAGCCGCCTCATCCGCCCTGCAGCCTGACAGCGCGATCACCACCAGGCCGGACAGCATCACGCCCGTGCTCTTGTTGAACGTCATCGAAGCACTCCTCATGCATGCGCCTTCGGCGCGGAACACCTATTGGGAGCGATGCCGGCAGCAACCGGTGAGAAGCAGCTCACAGCATTGAACATGCTGATGACGCATGTGACGCTGATTTCAGCCGTGCTTCAGTAGAGCCAGGCGATGCGTGGACTGCGCGCTTCGTGCGGCCTTCATCCACGCATGGCGTGGATCTACCGACGCTGCCGCAAGCAAGAAAAAAGCCACTTGGCGGACCAAGTGGCTTTCGCCTGGTGGGCTGTCAAGGATTCGAACCTTGGGGACGCGGCTGCGCATTCGCGCTGCCGCCCCACGCGCTGCTGCGCACCGCGCGGGCCCCTCTCACCAACGCCCACATCCCCCCGGCTTCGCCGCGCCCCTTGACTCAAGGGGGCTATCCTCCAGCCGGCTCCACGCCAACGGAGACATAAAGAAAAAAGCCACTTGGCGGACCAAGTGGCTTTCGTCTGGTGGGCTGTCAAGGATTCGAACCTTGGACCTATTGATTAAGAGTCAACTGCTCTACCAACTGAGCTAACAGCCCGAAATCGGGGGGGGCGAATTATGACCCGATCCGCGAGGGCGTTGCAAGCACTTTCTTCAACGTCGTTGAAACAAGCACTGCAACCGGCGATCCATCGCGAAGGGTTACATCTTGAAGAAAAAAGCCACCGGGCGGACCCGATGGCTTCTGTCTTGGTGGGCTGTCAAGGATTCGAACCTTGGACCTATTGATTAAGAGTCAACTGCTCTACCAACTGAGCTAACAGCCCTTGAAACTCAGGCGCACATTATAGCCGGCGACCTGTTTATTGCAATACCGTTTCGGCGATGCCGATGCGGTTGAATCAGTGGGGTGGCTGAGGGGATTCGAACCCCCGACCACCGGAATCACAATCCGGTACTCTAACCAACTGAGCTACAGCCACCACTGAAACTTTCGCTTCACCGCCAATGCTGCCGACGCTGACGCTTGATACGTTGCCCGAGGACTGTCACCGAAGTTCAGGTCCGCCGAAGCGAGTCCGATATTCTGGTGGAGTCTGCATGCTTTTGCAAGCACTTCTTCACATCCGCCAGCTACGTTCCGGTGTCGCGCCAATGGCGCGCCCGACAGGAATCGAACCTGTAACCGCCGGCTTAGAAGGCCGGTGCTCTATCCAGTTGAGCTACGGGCGCCCGAACCGGAACGGCGTCCAATCCGACGTGACGTGGGATTGGTCGGGGTAGAGGGATTCGAACCCCCGACATCCTGCTCCCAAAGCAGGCGCGCTACCAGACTGCGCTATACCCCGGTGTTGCAATCCCCTCGGGCATGGACCCGGGGAGCTGGCCATTGTGGCCAAGCGCCCTGCGAACTGTCAACGCGCAATCCCAGCCCTGCCCCGCCATGACCACGGCTTGCGCAGTCATCGGCTATGCTCGCAGCCAGCGGCCGGATGGCCCAATCGCCCCCTTTTCGCACGGAGACTTCGCATGCGCAGCGGCAACCCGGCTCTTTCCGAGTCGACCTTCCTCGATCTGGCCAGTGGCTCGGTGGTGACCAGCCCAGACCAGGCCATGACCCTCAATGGCACCGTCAACAAGACCGGCTTCCTGCTGCTGCTGACCGTGCTGACCGCGGCCTTCGCCTGGAACCAGACCGTGGACGACTACGGCCAGGTGATGGCCGGCGCCAAGCTGTACGCCATGGGCGGGGCGATCGGTGGCCTGGTGCTGGCCCTGATCACCGTGTTCAAGAAGGAATGGTCGCCGGTCACTGCACCACTCTATGCGCTGGTGGAAGGCCTGTTCCTGGGTGCCATCTCGGCCGTGTTCAACATGAAGTTCCCGGGCATCGTGTTCCAGGCCGTGCTGCTGACCTTCGGCACCCTGTTCGCACTGCTGTTCGCCTACCGCAGCGGCCTGATCAAGGCCACCGAGAACTTCAAGCTCGGCGTGGTCGCCGCCACCGGCGGCATCGCCCTGCTGTACCTGGCCTCGTTCGTGCTGGGCTTCTTCAACATCAACGTGCCGGTGATCCATGACGCCAGCTGGCTGGGCATCGCCTTCAGCCTGTTCGTGGTGGTCGTGGCCGCGCTGAACCTGGTGCTGGATTTCGACTTCATCGAAACCGGCGTGGCCCAGCGCGCGCCGAAGTACATGGAATGGTATGGCGCATTCGGCCTGATGGTGACCCTGGTCTGGCTGTATGTGGAGTTCCTGCGCCTGCTGTCGAAGATCCAGCAGCGCTGATCCAGTCCATGCCGTAAACGACAAGGCCGCGGTCCGTCGGGATCGCGGCCTTTTTTGTAGCGTCGAGCACGCTCGACTCCCGCGGAAATACGCCCATGGCAGCCCCCATCCCTCCCCGCTTCCACAGCTATCGCCCGGCCGATGGCCATCGCCTGCCACACGATCCGTTCAACGCCATCATCGGCCCGCGCCCCATCGGCTGGATCTCCAGTCGTGATGCCGACAGCAATGTGAACCTGGCGCCCTACAGCTTCTTCAACGCGTTCAACTACACGCCGCCGATCATTGGTTTCAGCAGCCAGGGCCGCAAGGACTCGCTGCGCAACATCGAAGCCACCGGCGAGTTCGTCTGGAACCTCGCCACATTCGATCTGGCCCAGGCAATGAACGAAAGCTGCCGCGCAGTCGCGCCCGACGTGGACGAGTTCGTCCTGGCAGGGCTGACACCACTGGCCTCGGAGCAGGTGGCACCGCCGCGCGTTGCGCAGAGCCCGGTGAGCATGGAGTGCCGCTGCACGCAGATCGTGCGTCTGCGTGATGCGGTCGGCAATGACACCAATGGCTGGCTGGTACTGGGAGAAGTGGTCGCCGTGCATATCGATACGCGGTTGCTCGTCGACGGCGTCTACGACACCGCAGCGAGCGACACCATCCTGCGCGGTGGCGGACCGGCCGACTACTTCCGGATCACCGCCGATCAACGCTTCCGCATGCTGCGGCCCACCTGACCCCTCATCCCGCCGCCCCACGGGACAGCAGGATCGGCAGCGACGAGGCCAGCATGGCCATGCCGGAAGCGGTCAGCAGGCCGAGGACGATCTGCCGGAAACGCGCCTCACTGATACCGATATACAGCTTCGCCCCCAGCAGCGTGGGTACCAGCATCGCCGGCGCGACAATGGCGAAGTACGGCAGCATCTGCCGGGTGACCATGCCGGTACCGACATAGGTGGCCATGGTCACCGCCAGCATCGCCAGGTTGAAGTTCTGGATGACCGCGCGCTGCTCGTCCTTGCCGAAGCCCCGCAGCGTGCTCCACAGGGTCGGTATCGGCCCGGCGAAGCCACCGATGCCACTGAGCACACCACCGGCCATGCCGGCCAGCGCGTCGCCGAACCGGCCGCCAACGGTGACCGGTGGCAACGAACGCGCCATCAGCATCACCGGGCACCACAGCGCCAGGAAACCTCCCAGCAGCGCCTTGAACCAGGCCATGTCCAGCTGCGGCAGCACCAGCACGCCAAGCGGAATGCCCGCCAACCCACCGAGCACGAACGGCAGCAGCAGGCGCAGGTTGAAGCCACGGCGCACGGTGAATACCGCCAGCAACTGGCCGACCAGCGCGCCGAACACCGACAGCGTCGCCGCAAGCCGGGGATCCAGCCCCCACGCCCAGAACGACATCGCGACCATGCCGAACGCGAATCCCGACAGGCCCTGCACGAACCCCGCGACGATCGCGCCCAGCGCGACCAGCAGATACACCGGCTCCATCCCCACTCCTCACCACTGCCGTGCGACTTACCCTGCCGCACCCGACGCTGCAGCGTAATGCGTGGCGAGATGATCGACCAGCGCGCGCACCTTCGGCGCCAGCGCACGCGCATGGGGATACAGCGCGAAATAGCAGCGCGTGCCACCGTGCCAGCTGGGAAGCACACGGATCAAGCGGCCGGCGCGAAGATCTTCCTGCACCGTAAGCGCGGTGAACAGACTGATGCCCATGCCGGCCAGCACGGCCGCATACAGTGCCGGCGTGGCGTCCACGCGCAGTCGTTGGCCTGCTTCCACGCTGGCGATGACACCGCGCGGTCCGTGCAGCTGCCACGGCGTCATCGCCGCAACAGGGTTGAACCCCAACAAGGTGTGGTTCTGCAGGTCGGCCACCTGTCGAGGCAGTCCCTGCCGGGCGAGGTACGCCGGTGCCGCAACCAGGATGCGCGGGCATCGCGCCAGTTCACGGGCGACCAGCTGACTGTCAGGCAGGGACGGTGCGATGCGCAGGGCGAGGTCGAAGCCACCGCCGACCACATCGACCAGCTGATCGTCGGCCGACAGTTCCAGCGCCACCTGGCGATAGCGCGCCAGGAAGCCAGGCAGCCAATGCGGCAGCTCCTGGCTGGCGACCACCTGCGGCACGCTGACCCGCACGCGCCCGCTGGGCTGGGCCTGGCCGGCCCGCGCACGGTCATCGGCGGCCTCCAGCCGGTCAAGCAGCGCCACCGCCTCGCGGTAGTAGTCGCGCCCGGCCTCGGTCAGCGACAGCCGCCGGCTGTTGCGATCCAGCAGCCGCACCTGCAGGTGCTCTTCAAGTTGACGCAGCTGCCGCGACATCGCCGAATGGGTGGTACCCAGCCGCTCGGCGGCGGCAGTGAAACTGCCGGCGTCGACGATCGCGCGCAGGGCTCGCAGGGCGGCGAAATGGTCCATCGGCAGCGCGCTCCAGTCGGTGGGGCCCGCAGGCTGCGGACCCCGCCAGCTTATCAAGTGCCGTTGCCTGCCTTGCGCACCGGCAGGGCCAGAATCGCCGAGGTGGTCATCACATCGCCAAAGGCATCCTCGATCTGCGCCAGCGACGCCTCATGCAATGCGCGATGGCCGATGGTCCCGCCATTGGCCAGATCCAGATCACGGCTGGCAGAGGCATCGGAAGCCACGATCACCCGGTAGCCGCGCGGCGCCGCAGCAGCATCGCGTGCAGCACCGGCAACGCAGGCATGGGTCTGCAGCCCGGTGACGATGAGGGTGTCGATACCGGCATCCTCCAGCACCTTGTCCAGTGCCGCTGCCGAGGTACCGGCGAACACGCTGACGTTGTCCTTCTGCACCACGGTCTCGCCCTTGCGCGGTTGCATGTCACGGTGGAATGCCGAGTTGACACTGCCTTCTGCAAATAGCGGCGCGCCTGCCGGCAATACGTGCTGCACATGGATCACGCGGATGCCGTTGGCATCAGCGAAGTCGACCACGCGACGCGTCTGCCGCAGGGCCGCCACGCCATCGGGAATGACCATGCGACCACCGGCGAAACCGGGCGCGGCGCTGGCGTCGAAGTACTCGTTCTGGAAGTCGATCACCAGCACGGCCGTCTTCGCTGCGTCGAGCGAGGTGGCAGCCGCAGCGCCAGCCATATGGCGGATGGTGGGGTGGACCGGCTCGGCGGCGACAACCGGGGCGGTGGCAGCCATGCCGATCAGGCCGGCCAGGCCGAAAGCAGTGAGGTTCATGGTCAAGCTCCTGTGCGGTGGAAAGTGGGCACAGGATGAGGAGCATTGAATGCACGAACCAGCCGCCGTTGAGCACACAATCTGTGCGGTTTTCGCACAGATCATTTTCCTTGCAGATGATGCCGCCATCCACGCATGGCGTGGATCTACTGGCCGGTGAAACGCAGCGGGGCGCCCGAAGGCGCCCCGCTGTGGATCCAATCGGAGTCGAGCCGCCGCTTACAGGCGGCTGGCGATCGCCTTGGCGAAGCCCATCGTGTTGCCGGTGCCGCCGAGGTCGCCGGTCAGCGAATCCTTGGCTTCCATCGTGGCGACGATGGCCTTGCGCAGGCGCTCGGCGTTTTCCGGCTGGCCGACGTGGTCCAGCATCTGTGCCGCCGCCAGCAGCAGGGCGCACGGATTGGCCTTGCCCTGGCCGGCGATGTCCGGCGCGGTGCCGTGCACGGCTTCGAAGATCGCCGCGTCCTTGCCGATGTTGGCGCCCGGGGCCAGGCCCAGGCCACCGACCAGACCGGCGCACAGGTCGGAAATGATGTCACCGAACAGGTTGGTGGTGACGATCACATCGAACTGTTCCGGACGCATCACCAGCTGCATGCAGCAGTTGTCGACGATCATTTCCTGGAACTCGATGTCCGGGTACTGCGCGGCGACTTCGCGCGCCACGGCCAGGAACAGGCCCGAGGTCGACTTGATGATGTTGGCCTTGTGCACGGCGGTGACCTTCTTGCGGCCGACACTGCGGGCCAGCTCGAAGGCGTAACGCACGATGCGCTCGGAGCCCTTGCGGGTGATGCGGGTGCCGGAGAAAGCGGTCTCGCCGTCGGCCGACACTTCCTGGCCTTCGGCCAGGTACGCACCTTCGGTGTTCTCACGAACGGTGATCAGGTCGACGTTGTCGAAACGCGACTTGGTGTTCGGGAAGGTGTGGGCCGGACGCACGTTGGCGTACAGGTCGAAGTGGCGGCGCAGGCTGACGTTGATCGAGGTGAAACCGCCACCGACCGGGGTGGTCAGCGGGCTCTTCAGCGCGACCTTGTTGCGCGCGATCGATTCCAGGGTCACCGCCGGCATCAGATCGCCGTGCTTCTCCAGGGCCACCAGGCCGGCGTCGGCGTCTTCGTACTCCAGGCCAGTGTTGAGCTGGTCGAGCACGAACAGGGTGGCGTCCATGATTTCCGGGCCAATGCCGTCGCCGCGGATGACCGTAATTTTCTGCGTCATTGATCGATGTTCCGAACAGGGGGAAAAACGCCGTCCGGACGTGCCCGGAAACGCCGGCGCAAAGGAAGTTTCACCCGCAATTATGCCTGAGCCGGGGCCGAGGTCCCAAATAGACCATGGTCCCAGTCCCCGGCTCAGGCAGAATTGCCCGCGCATTCCTCCTTATCCCCGCGCCTGCGGCGCGCCCCCTTGAACAACAAGGGGGCTCCTGGGCTGCGGGATCGCGGGGAAGGCCCCGGTGCAGGCATTTACCGGGTAGTGCCGGCCGCTGGCCGGCAACCTCTGCCGATTTGGGTCCACCAGATGCCGGCCAGCGGCCAGCACTACCAGAGGGCCCGGTTCGCGGTAGCGGCCAGGCTCAGTGCTCGTGCGCTGCCGGGGCGGCGGCGCCACCTTCCAGCTGATCGAGGAAGTCCACCGCGCGGCGCAGGTGCGGGATCACGATCGAGCCGCCGACCACCAGACCTACCGAGAAGGTCTCGAAGAACTCCTCACGGGTGACGCCGGCGTCCTTGCACTGGGCCACGTGGTAGCTGATGCAGTCGTCGCAGCGCAGCACCATCGAGGCCACCAGGCCCAGCAGCTCCTTGGTCTTCACGTCCAGCGCGCCGGCCTGGTAGGTCTGCGTATCCAGCGCGAAGAAGCGGCGCACCACCTGGTTCGGCTCGCCCAGGATGCGTTCATTCATGCGCTTGCGGAAGTCGGTGAACTCGGCGATCCGGTCCTTGCCGCCGTCGTCGGCCGCGCTCATGCCTGGCCCTGCCCGGCCAGCAGCGGCTCGAGCTTGCCTTCACGATGCAGGGCCATCATGTCGTCGTAGCCACCCACGTGGACGTCGCCCACGAAGATCTGCGGGACGCTGGTGCGTCGGGTCTTGGCCATCATCTTCTCGCGCTCGACCGGGTCCAGGTCGATGCGGACCTCGGTCCATTGCTGGCCCTTGCTCTTGAGGAAGTTCTTGGCGGCCACGCAGTACGGGCAGACGGCGGTGGAATAGATGGTGATGGCGGGGGTAGCGCCGGCGGACTGGGCTGTCACGGGAAACTCCACGATGGATCGACGGTCCATATATGGTACCGGTGCGCTGGAATTTCCACGCCACGCCCGCAACACTGTGGATTGATTAACGAATGGTTGCCCCCTGCCCTGCCACGCTGGGCCGACCCTGCCCGAGGACCGACCGCTTGCGACCCCTGCTGCTCACCGCTGCCCTGACCCTGGCCCTGGCCGCCCCGCTGGCGCAGGCCCAGGAGAAGCTGCCGGACATCGGCTCCTCGGCGGGCGAACTGCTGACCCCGGCCCGGCAGGCCGAGTACGGCGCGATGATGCTGCGCGAACTGCGCAACTATGGCTACCTGCTGGACGATCCCCTGGTCAACGACTGGCTGCAGACCATGGGCACCCGCCTCGGATCCAACAGTGACCAGCCACGCCAGCCCTACACGTTCTTCGTGATGAAAGACCGCCAGATCAATGCCTTCGCCACCCTCGGCGGCTATATCGGCGTCAATGCCGGCCTGGTGCTGACGGCCGAGCGCGAGGACGAGGTGGCGGCGGTGCTGTCGCACGAAATCGCCCACGTCACCCAGCAGCACGTGCTGCGCGGGGTCGAGCGCGCCCAGCGCGACCAGATCCCGATCCTGCTGGGGATGCTGGCGGCGGTGGTTGCCGCCCAGGCCAGCAACAGTTCGTCCTCGGGCAACGCGACCATGGCCGCGATCAGCTCGGGCATGGGCCTGATGCAGCAACGGCAGATCGACTACACCCGCTCCAACGAATCGGAGGCCGACCGGCTGGGCATCCGCACGCTGTCGCGCAGCGGCTACGACGTGGATGCGATGGCCGGCTTCTTCGAACGCATGTCCTCGGCGATGCGCGGCAACGATGGCGGCTACAGCGTTCCCGACTTCCTGCGCACCCACCCGGTCAACACCACCCGCATTAGCGAGGCCAAGGCCCGCGCCGAACAGATGAAGAAGGACACGGTGCTGCTGACCACGCGCACGCCCAGCGGCGAGCGCAAGGAGCGAGTGGATCCCGCCGACCCGACCCTG
This sequence comes from Stenotrophomonas sp. MYb57, assembly GCF_002966815.1. NCBI lineage: Bacteria > Pseudomonadati > Pseudomonadota > Gammaproteobacteria > Lysobacterales > Lysobacteraceae > Stenotrophomonas > Stenotrophomonas sp. MYb57. The sequence goes on along the minus strand of NZ_CP023271.1, from coordinate 982,227 downwards.
GGCGATCCGCTGCTGCGCGGCATCAACCCACTGCTGCCCGGCAGCGTGCTGCGGGTTCCGATCGGCCAGCTCAGCCGCGGCGCCAGTGGCGATTTCAACTGGGCCCGTGAGCGCCTGCGCGTGCTCAGCGCCGACAGCCCGGCCGACCTGCAACGCGAGTACGCCGATCTTGCGCGCAGGCAGAAGGACGGCCTGGATGACGCCCAGCGCTATGGCCAGGCGCTGGCCACGATGCGCGGTGGCCGCAGCGGTGCCAGCCAGGCCCGGCAGACCCTCACCGACCTGCTGAAGACCCACCCGGACAGCCTGTGGGTCGCCCTGGCCCTGGCCGAAGCGGAGTCGCGCACCGGCCAATCCACCCAGGCCAATGCGCGCTTCGAGCAGCTGCTGCACGAACACCCCAACAGCCGGCCGGTGGCCCTGACCTACGCCGAGATCCTGAACGAGCAGGGAGGCCAGGCCGCGGGCCAGCGCGCGCAGGCGATGCTGCGCCCCCTGCTGTCGCAAAGCGGTAACGATCCGGTCTTCCAGCAGCGCTACGCCCGCGCCAGTGAACTGGCCGGCGACAGCGTCCGCGCCAGCGAGGCCTATGCCGAGGCGGCGTTCCTGGGCGGGCGCCCGGAACAGGCCCTGATGCAGCTGCAGGCACTCAAGCGCAACCCCGCGCTGGACTATGTCGGTCGGGCCCGGGTGGATGCGCGGATCGAGTCGATCACGCCCACCGTGCTCGAGCTGCGCCGGCAGGGCGTGCAGGACCCGGATCTGGACCGCCGCTGAGTGCGGCATGACCGGCAGATGGCAGCAATGCCAGATGCCGGCCAGGCAGTCACAAACATGTCATCAAACCGTAGTCTACTGGCACCACTCCAGTAACTGAGCCCTACGGTGCCCTCGTGCAGAAACGCATCCTGATCGTCGATGACGAGCCCGCGATCCGCGAAATGGTCGCTTTCGCCCTTCGCAAGGGCGATTACGAACCTGTCCACGCCGGTGACGCCCGCGAGGCCCAGACCGCCATCGCCGACCGCGTCCCCGACCTGATCCTGCTCGACTGGATGCTGCCCGGCACCAGCGGCCTGGACCTGGCCCGGCGCTGGCGCAAGGAAACCCTCACCCGCGAAGTGCCGATCATCATGCTGACCGCGCGCGGCGAAGAGAACGACCGCGTCGGCGGCCTCGAAGCCGGTGTCGACGACTACGTGGTCAAGCCGTTCTCGGCGCGCGAACTGCTGGCGCGTATCCGCGCGGTCATGCGCCGCGCCCGCGACGATGACGAGGACGGCAGCGTGGCGGTGGGTGCGATCCGCATCGACGGTGCCGCCCATCGCGTGTTCGCCAACGACCAGCCGGTGCCGATCGGCCCGACCGAGTACCGCCTGCTGCACTTCTTCATGACCCACCCCGAGCGCGTGTATACCCGCGCGCAGTTGCTGGACCACGTGTGGGGCGGCAGCGTGTATGTGGAAGAACGCACCATCGACGTGCATATCCGCCGCCTGCGCAAGACGCTGGAACCGTTCAACGCCGAGAACATGGTGCAGACCGTGCGCGGCGCCGGTTACCGCTTCTCCACCGCAACCTGAGCCTCGTCGTGCCGGCGCCGTGCACCCCACGGTGCCGGCGTCGGCAACTCTGCTATAACTTCCGGTTCACCTGCGTGAACCGCCGCAACCCACGACGAGACCGCAATGCCCCGCCACATCCGCTCTGCCTGGTTGAAGACACTGGCCACCGTGGCCACCGTGTTGCTGTTGGCCGGTCTGGTCGGTTGGTTCACTGGCCACCTGTGGCTGTGCATCGCGCTGGCGGCACTGGCGACGCTGGTCTGGCACTACTGGCGGCTGCGCCGCGTGCTGCGCCGGCTGACCGCGCGCCAGCGCTGGGACACCGCCGCCGAAGGCACCGGCGTCTGGAACGAGCTGGACCGCCTGCTGTACCGCAACCAGGTCGAGATGCGCGTGCGCAAGCGGCGACTGCTGGACATGCTGCGCAGCTATCGCGCTGCAGCGGCCGCGCTGCCCGACGCCGTGGTGGTGCTGGACCGCAACAGCCAGCGCGTGCAGTGGTTCAACGAAGCGGCCACGGCCCTGCTCGGCCTGCACCATCCGGGCGACCTGGGTGAGGCCTTGGTCGAACGCCTGCAGCCGATGCCGCTGGCCCACTGGCTGGCCGGTGGCCGCAATGCCGAACCGATCCTGGACGTGCCCTCGCCGGTCGATCCTGCGATTCGCCTGAACCTGCGCCTGATTCCCTATTCGTCCGACTACTGGCTGTTGATCGCCCGTGACGTCAGCAAGCTGCTGCGCCTGGAACAGGTACGCCGCGACTTCGTGGCCAACGTTTCACATGAGCTACGCACCCCGCTCACCGTGGTCCACGGCTACCTGGACATGATGGACCCGGAGGACTTCCCGGGAACCGGACCGATGCTGGAGGAAATGCGCAAGCAGAGCCAGCGCATGGCCCAGCTGGTGGAGGACCTGCTGACCCTGTCGCGGCTGGAATCGCAGGAACACAGCGAGGCCGAGACGGTGGCGATGCAGCCCATGCTGGCCACCCTGCGCCGCGAAGCCGAAGCGCACAGCCAGGGCCGGCACCAGATCAGCATCGACGACCTGGCCGGCGTGGACCTGCAGGGCTCGACCAAGGAACTGCACAGCGCGTTCTCCAACCTGGTCACCAACGCGGTGCGCTACACCCCGGCCGGTGGCCGCATCGCGGTGGAGTTCCGCCGCGAGGGCGACGGCGTGGTGCTGGCGGTACGCGATACCGGCTACGGCATTCCGGCCACCCACCTGCCCCGCCTGACCGAACGCTTCTACCGCGTCTCCAGCAGCCGCTCGCGCGAAAGCGGCGGCACCGGCCTGGGCCTGTCGATCGTCAAGCACATCCTCGGTCTGCACCACGCACGCCTGGAAATCGACAGCGAGGTCGGCAAGGGCTCGGTGTTCGCCTGCCATTTCGATGCCGACCACGTGCGACCGCGTGAGTCCGCCCCCCTGACCTCCTTCGAAGAATGACGCCATGAGCAGCCTCGGATCCCTCCCCCTCCCCGTGAGCACGGACAGCGATCCGTTGCGCGACCCGGCGCTGTACATCAACCGCGAACTGTCGCAGCTGGATTTCAACTTCCGCGTGCTGGCGCAGGCGATGGATCCGCAGGTGCCGCTGCTGGAGCGCCTGCGCTTCATGTGCATCTCCTGCACGAACCTGGATGAATTCTTCGAGATCCGTGCCGCCGCGGTCCGTCATGCACAGGAGTTCGGCCTGCCGCCGGCACCGGACGGCATGAGCCCGCAGGCCATTCTCAATGCCATCCACGAGCGCGCCGCCGAGCTGGTGGACCAGCAGTACCGCTGCTGGAACCAGACGCTGCGCCCGGCGCTGATGGAGGCCGGTATCGGCGTGCTCGGCCGCAACTCCTGGACCCACCGCCAGAAGCGCTGGCTGCGTGCCTATTTCCGCAACGAGATCATGCCGGTGCTGTCGCCGCTGGGCCTGGATCCGGTGCATCCGTTCCCGAAGATCCTCAACAAGTCGCTGAACATCGTGGTGGTGCTGAAGGGCACCGATGCGTTCGGCCGCAGCGGCCACCTGGCCATCGTGCGCGCACCGCGTTCGCTGCCGCGGATCATCCAGCTGCCGGAAAAACTCGGCGGCCCGCAGAATTTCGTGTTCCTGTCCTCGGTGCTGTCCACCTTCGTGGACGAGCTGTTCCCGGGGCTGGAAGTGCTGGGCGCCTATCAGTTCCGTGTCACCCGCAACTCCGAGCTGGTGGTGGATGAAGAGGAAGTGGAAAACCTGGCGCTGGCCCTGCGCGATGAGCTGGTGGACCGCGGCTACCGGCCTGCAGTGCGGCTGGAGATCGCCCACGACATGCCGCGCGACATCGTACGTACCCTGCTGCAGAACTTCGGCCTGACCGAGAACGCGGTGTACCGCATCGACGGACCGGTCAACCTCAACCGCATCATCCAGCTGTACGACCTGATCGCCCAGCCGGACCTGAAGTATCCGCCGATGACCCCGCGCACCCTGCGCGACAGCGACGGCATCTTCGAGACCGTGGCCCGCCAGGACCTGCTGCTGCACCACCCCTTCGACGCGTTCGCGGCGGTGCTCGACCTGATCCGCCAGGCCGCGCTCGATCCGAACGTGCTGGCGATCAAGCAGACCCTGTATCGCACCGGCAAGGACTCATTGATCGTCGATGCACTGATCCAGGCAGCACGCGCCGGCAAGGACGTGACCGTGGTGGTCGAGCTGCGCGCGCGCTTCGATGAAGAGGCCAACCTGGGCCTGGCTGATCGGCTGCAGGAAGCCGGCGTGCAGGTGGTGTACGGCGTGGTCGGCTACAAGACCCACGCCAAGATGCTGCTGATCGTGCGCCGCGAAGGCCGCAAGCTGCGCCGCTACGTGCACCTGGGCACCGGCAACTACCACAGCGGTACCGCGCGCGCGTACACCGACCTGAGCCTGATCACCGCCGATGCGGACATCGGCAACGACGTGCACCTGCTGTTCCAGCAGCTGTCCGGGCTGGCGTCGAAGATGAAGCTCAAGCGCCTGCTGCAGTCGCCCTTCACCCTGCACACCGGGATCCTGGCGAGGATCGAGCGCGAGACGCGCATCGCCGCCGCCGGGCGACCGGCGCGGATCATCGCCAAGATGAACGCCCTCAACGAAGCGCAGGTGATCCGTGCGCTGTACGCCGCCTCGCAGGCGGGTGTGCAGATCGACCTGATCATCCGTGGCGCCTGCACCCTGCGCCCGGGCGTACCGGGCGTGTCGGACAACATCCGCGTGCGTTCGATCGTCGGCCGTTTCCTGGAACACAGCCGGGTCTACTGGTTCGGCAACGACGGCGCACCGGAGCTGTACTGCGCCAGCGCCGACTGGCTGGAACGCAACCTGCTGCGCCGGGTGGAAACCTGCTTCCCGATTCTCGACCCGGCGCTGGCCAAGCGGGTGTACCGCGAGGTGCTGCAGAACTACCTGGACGACAACCTCAACGCCTGGGAGCTGGATGCCGAAGGCATCTACCACAAGCGCGCACCGGCCCACGACGAAGCCCCGCATTCGGCGCAGATGGCGTTGATGCAGGGCCTCTGACCCGGTAGGTGGCCAGGTAGGTGCCAACCTTGGTTGGCACGTTTGGATTCATCCACGCATGGCGTGGATCTACCGTGTCGACCAAGGTCGACACCCACCAACAGCCGCGTGAACCTGTCAAAGGTCGACATATGCAGGCCCTTTGATCCGATAGATGCCAACCTCGGTTGGCACGTTTGGATTCATCCACGCATGGCGTGGATCTACCGTGTCGACCAAGGTCGACACCCACCAACAGCCGCGTGAACCTGTCAAAGGTCGACATATGCAGGCCCTTTGATCCGATAGATGCCAACCTCGGTTGGCACGTTTGGATTCATCCACGCATGGCGTGGATCCACCGTGTCGACCAAGGTCGACACCCACCATGCGCAGGCCATGCCATTCCGACAGATCGCGAAAAACTGTCAAAGGCGGGGTGGGTCCGGTTGCGGGGGTGTCCGCGGCATGGATGCCGCGGTCAAGCCCCCATGGACGGGTTTACGGCGTCCCCCGCAACCGGACCCACCCCGCCATCCCACAGGAAGCCAGCTGTTGCTGTTGCTGTTGCTGTTGCTGTTACGTTGAGGTTGCCGGCCAGCGGCCGGCACTACCGCTTCAGCGGGTGCAGGGCGCAGCCCTGCCGCACTCCCCCTCCAAAATGTGAAGGCCGCGCGGTGACGAGTTCACCGCCCCTTCGGCTAACATTCGCCCATGCCGCATACCACCACGACTCCGCCCGCATTGCAGGATGGCGACCTGCTGGCCGCCATCGACCTTGGCTCCAATAGTTTCCACATGGTCATCGCGCGTTACACGCTTGGCCAGCTGCGGGTGATCGACCGCCTGCGCGAAACCGTGCGCATGGCCGACGGCCTGGACGGCAAGGGCGGACTCTCCGCAGCAGCGCGACAGCGCGCGCTGGAGTGCCTGGCCCGCTTCGGCCAGCGCATCCGCAACGTCCCGCCGCATCGCGTGCGTGCACTGGCCACCAACACCGTGCGCCAGCTGCGCTCGCCGCAGGCGTTCCTGATGCCGGCCGAAACCGCGCTCGGGCACGCCATCGAAGTGGTCAGTGGCCGCGAGGAAGCGCGCCTGATCTACCTGGGCGTGGCCCATGCGCAACCGCCCAAGCCCGACCAGCATCGCCTGGTGATCGACATCGGTGGCGGCTCTACCGAGTTCATCATCGGCAAGGGCATGCAGACCCTGGAGCGCGAGAGCCTGCAGGCCGGTTGCATCGCCAGCACCCGTCGCTTCTTCCCGGGCGGCAAACTCAGCAAGAAGCGCTGGAAGGACGCACTGGCCGAGATTGGCCGGGAGTTCCAGCCTTTCGCCAGCAAATACCGCGCGCTCGGCTGGCAGGAGGCACTGGGGTCGTCTGGTACCCACAAGGCCATCAGCGAAATCTGCGCGACGATGAAGCTGAGCAAGGGTGCGATCACCGCCGAGGCGTTGCCGCAGCTCCGCGATGAGCTGTTGAAGGCCAAGAAGATCGACGACATCGTGCTGCCTGGCCTGTCCAGCGATCGCCGCCCGATCATCGCCGGCGGCATCCTGGTGCTGGAGGCCGCCTTCCAGGCGCTGGGCCTGCAGAAGCTGCTGGTCAGCAAGGCCGCGATGCGCGAGGGCATCCTCTATGACATCCTCGGCCGTGCCGGCGACAACGACCCGCGCGATGAATCGGTGGCCGCCCTCACCCATCGCTATGGCATCGATACGGTGCAGGCCGGCCGCGTGCAGGACACCGCGCTGTCGTTGCTGGAGCAGGTGCAGGAGCGCTGGAAGCTGGATGCCGATGACGCACGCATGCTCGGCTGGGCCGCACGCCTGCATGAGCTGGGGCTGATGATCGCCCACAGCGGTTACCACGTGCATGGCAGCTACGTGCTGGAAAACTCGGATATCGCCGGTTTCTCGCGGCAGGAACAGCAGATGCTGGCGACGCTGGTGCGCAATCACCGCCGCGGCATCAGCAAGACCGCCTTCGATGCCATTCCCGAACGCCTGCTGCTGACCGCACGGCGCCTGGCTGCCCTGCTGCGCCTGGCGGTCCTGCTCAACCGCGCGCATGAGGACGCGCCGCTGCCGGTGCTGGAACTGACTGCCGACGACAGCCGCCTGTCGCTGATCGTGCCGCAGGACTTCATCGATGCGCGCCCGCTGCTGCGCGCCGACCTGATCGGCGAGACCGAGGGCATCGCTGGACTCGGCATCCAGTTCCGTCCATTCGTGGTCTGAGCAGGGCGACGGGACGCCGTCCGATCGCCGGCCGGCGCCCGATTACATTTCGTTACAGTTCGCGCAATCGACCGCCAATTTCTGCTGCAACGCAGCAGCTGGCGATGGCCGTGCCTGCCGCGTCTTCACGTAAACCCCTGCTTTTGTTCACATTTCGTGAAACCACGCGATGTGTAGCGACACAAACCGACACACGCTCTTTACAGGGCATTAACCAACGAGACTACTATCGGGTCATCGGCTCGGTCATGGACCGGCCGATTCCTTCGACGCCCGTTTTGGCGTCCTTTGCACGACCCGAGAGAGAGAGCTCGTCATGACTTCACGCACCACCGCACTGGGGCAGGCCATCCGCTACGCCCTGGCAACCACCGCGACGCTGGCTGCGCTGCCGGCGTTCGCCCAGAGCAGCAGCACCGCTTCGCCGACCAACCTGGACCGCATCGAGATCACCGGTTCGCGTATCCGCCAGGTGGACGTTGAAACGTCGCAGCCGGTACTGGCGCTGACCCGCGCCGACATCGAACGCCAGGGCTTCAGCTCGGTGTCGGATATCCTGCAGAACGTGACCGCGATGGGCAGCCCGACCATCAGCCGTGCCAACGTGCTGTCGGCCGGTGAGGATGCCGGTGGTACCTACGTGAACATGCGCAACCTGGGCACCCAGCGCACGCTGGTGCTGGTCAACGGCAAGCGCCTGGGCATCAGCACCTCCGGCTACCAGGACGTGTCGACCCTGCCCGTGTCTGCGGTCGAACGCATTGAAGTGCTGAAGGACGGCGCCTCGGCCATCTACGGTTCCGACGCGATGGCCGGCGTGATCAACATCATCACCCGCACCAACGTCAACGGCGTCACCGCCAACGTCTACCACGGCCAGTACAGCGAGGGCGACGGCGCCCGTGATCGCGTCGACGTGGTTGCCGGCTGGTCCAACGACCGCTTCTCGGCCACCTTCGCTGCCGAACACTCGGAAGAAAAGGCCGTGTGGGCGCGCGACCGCGGCTTCAGCCGTTACGGCAACACTGACCGCCACCCGACCGATGGCTGGACCACCAACAGCCAGTGGGGCCAGTTCTACGGCGTGAAGGGCGGCCCGGGCTGCACCAAGGCAGCCGGTTGCGACTACGCGCTCAACCGCGGCACCGACCCGACCAACCCGGCGAACTACCACTTCACCGATCCGACCGCGTTCACCGGTGATGTCAGCAACACCAATGAACAGATGCACCTGAGCTACCCGATCAAGCGTGATTCGCTGTACTTCTCGGGCACGGCCAACATCACCGACAACGTCCGTTTCAAGGCCGAGCTGGGCTACAACAAGCGCTCCTCGACCCGCGTCACCGCCGGCTATCCGTTCGACACCGCCACCGCCAAGATCAAGGGCATGTCGGTGGACAGCTACTTCAACCCGTTCGGCAACCAGCACGGTTACGCCAAGCCCACGGAGGTGAGCTGGAACCGCCGCCTGTGGGAGGTGCCGCGCACCAGCACCAGCGAGCTGAAGACCTACCGCGCCGTGGCTGCGTTCGAGGGCTCGTTCGACATCGGTGAGCGCTACTTCGACTGGGAAGTGGGCTACCAGTACAACAAGAACGAACTGCGCCAGAGCACTTTCGGCAACCTGCACAAGGGCCGCGTCGAACAGGCTACCGGCAAGTCCTACCTGAACCCGGCAACGGGCAAGGTCGAGTGTGGTGCGCCGGGTGCGCCGATCGCCAACTGCATGCCGTGGAATCCGTTGATTCCCTATGGCGTGGAAAGCCCGTATGGCATGACCAACAACCAGGCCCTGCAGGACTGGCTGTTCCCGCCGGAGAACGCAACCGGCCGCACCACCTCCAAGAACGCCTTCGCCACCATCAGCGGCAGCCTGTTCACCCTGCCGGCCGGCGACCTGGGCTTCGCCTTCGGCGTCGAAAACCGCGAGGAAACCGGCAAGTTCGTACCGGACCCGCTGGCGCAGACCGGTGCCACCACCAACCTGGCCGCCGGCCCGACCGGTGGGTCGTACAAGGTGAAGGAAGCCTACCTGGAGTTGAACGTGCCGGTGCTGGCCGACCTGCCGGGTGCGCGTGAGCTGAGCTTGAACGCGGCGACCCGCTTCTCGGACTACAACACCTTCGGCAATACGCTCAACAGCAAGTTCGGCTTCAAGTGGAAGCCGATCGACCAGCTGCTGGTGCGTGGCACCTGGGCACAGGGCTTCCGCGCTCCGACCATTTCCGACCTGTACGGCGGCGGCTCGGAAACTTTCGCCAACTTCTCCGACCCGTGTGACAGCAAGTACGGCTCGGCCCGCAGCAGCGCCGAAGTGCGTGCCCGCTGTGCACGTGACATCGCCGATGTGGCCAACTTCCGCCAGCTGGACAACCGCAACCAGCCGACCGAAGGCTCCGTCGCCGCTACGCCGACGCCGTTCACCTCCGGCTCGAACCCGGACCTGAAGCCGGAAACCTCGACCAGCCGCACGTTGGGCGTGGTCTGGAGCCCGACCTTCATCAGCAACTTCAACGTTTCGCTGGACTGGTGGAAGATCCGCATCGACGACACCATCGTCGACGACAGCCCGAACCAGATCCTGATCGACTGCTATGAGCAGGGCCTGGCCGACCGTTGCGCGCGCTTCACCCGCAACGCGACCACCGGTATCGTCACCGGCCTGAAGTTCGGCAACCGCAATGCCGGCTTCATGGAAACGGAAGGCTACGACATGGACCTGACGTACCGCCTGGATACCGACTACGGCAAGCTGAGCACCTCGTGGTCGACCACCTACGTGGCCAAGGACGTCTTCCGCTCGTCCAACGACAGCACGATCGTGCCGACCGTCAACAACGGCATCGCCACCAACACCGGCATCGGCTTCCGCGTGCGTTCGAACCTGACCGTGGGCTGGGATCTGGAGAACTTCGGCGTCAGCTGGACCGCACGCTACTATTCCAGCGTCAAGGAACAGTGCGTCAACCCGGGCAAGTACGCCGACGAGTGCTCGGACCTGAACGTTGCAGCTCCCTGGTACAAGGGCACGCGCAACTACAACGAGCGTGGTTCGGTCACCTTCCACGACGTCCAGTTCCGCTACAACCTGCCGTGGGATGCCACCGTGTCGGTCGGCGCCAACAACGTGTTCGACAAGCAGGGCCCGGTCATGTACACCAAGCCGCGCTCGGTCTTCTCGTACTACGGCGGCTATGACATCGGTCGTTTCATCTACATGAAGTACACCCAGCGCTTCTGATCCTCGCGCTGTCGCAACACCACGACCACGGCCCTTCGGGGCCGTGGTTTTTTTGTGCCGCTGAACTGCGCAGGCACCACCTTGCCCGGTCGTCATCGCGTTGTCGCAAAGCGGTCATGTCGGCTACATCGCCAGGCCCGAGCATGCGTAAAACCGGAGGCCCGCCATGCGCTATGCCATCGTCACCGAAACCTACCCGCCGGAGATCAACGGCGTCGCACTGACCGTGCAGGGCCTGGAGCAGGGATTGCGCGCCGCCGGCCACGAGGTCGACCTGATCCGTCCGCGCCAGGTCAGCGAAGCACTGGATGCGGCGCCGGGCACCCTGCTGGTACCGGGCGCGGCCTTGCCGCGCTACCCTGGCCTGCGCTTCGGCCTGCCGGCACCGATCCGGCTGGGCCGGCACTGGCGACAGCAGCGCCCCGATGCGGTCTACGTGGCGACCGAAGGTCCGCTGGGCTGGTCGGCACTGCGCACCGCGCGCCGCCTCGGCATTCCGGTGGCTACCGGATTCCACACCCGCTTCGACGAATACCTGCCCGACTATGGCGTGGCGTGGCTGCAGTCGGCGGCAATGCGCTGGATGCGCCGCTTCCACAACCAGGCCGACGCGACCCTGGTGCCCACCCGCGAACTGCAGGAATTCCTGAGCGACCAGGGCTTCGAGCGCGTGCGCCTGCTCGCCCGTGCGGTCGACAGCCAGCAGTTCGACCCGTCACGCCGCGACCCGGCGCTGCGCGAGGAATGGGGTATCGATGGCACGGGCCTGGCGGCGATCTACGTTGGCCGCATCGCCGCCGAAAAGAACCTCGGCCTGGCGGTGAAGGCCTTCCGCAAGCTGCAGCAGGTGCGTCCGAAAGCGCGTTTCATCTGGGTCGGCGATGGCCCGGCGCGCGAGAAACTGGCGCATGAGAATCCCGATTTCATCTTCTGCGGCATCCAGCGCGGCGATGCCCTGGCCCGACACTTCGCCAGTGGCGATCTGTTCCTGTTCCCCAGCCGCAGCGAGACCTTCGGCAACGTGACCCTGGAAAGCATGGCAAGCGGCCTGGCCACGGTGGCTTTCGACTACGGCGCGGCCCGCGAGTACCTGCGCAACGGCGAGAACGGTGCCGCAGTGGATGACGACGAGCAGTTCGTGCAGGCAGCGGTGCAACTGGCTGCCGATGATGCCCAGCGCCGCGGGTTGGGTGGCAACGCGGCACGGGCGATGAAGCGGCTGCACCCGCAGCAGGTGGTGGCGGAGTTCGAAAGCCTGCTGGCGGAACTGGCCAGCGCGCGGAGGAGCGGACATGCGCACCACGCCGCTTGAGCTGCTGGCCGGTCGCGAAGCCCGGTTGTGCCGCCGCGCCAACCACTACTGCCGACGTCGCCGCGTGCGGCGCGTCTTTTCGATCATCAGCCGGCTCGGCGATGGCGTGTTCTGGTATGTGCTGATGGGCGCGCTGGTGCTCATCGATGGCTTCGACGGCCTGCGCGCATCAGTGCACATGGCCGCCACCGGCCTGGCCGCGCTGCTGCTGTACAAGGGCCTGAAACGCTGGACCCGGCGGCCACGGCCGTACGCGGCCGACCTGCGTATCCGTGCCTGGGTGGCGCCGCTGGATGAGTTCAGTTTCCCGTCCGGCCATACCCTGCACGCGGTGTCGTTCACCATCGTCGCGCTGGCCTACTATCCTTGGCTGGCGCCGCTGCTGGTGCCGTTCACCTTCGGCGTGGGCCTGTCGCGCGTAGTTCTGGGCCTGCACTACCCAAGCGACGTTCTGGCTGCCACCGGCATCGCTGCACTGCTGGCCTCGGCCAGCCTGGCCTGGCTGCCGTTGCCGGTGTGATGCCCTAGAATGTCCGCATGACCACGCTGTTCATCTCCGATCTGCATCTGGACCCCAGCCGTCCGGCCATCACCGACCTGTTCCTGCGCTTCCTGCGCGAGGAAGCGCCTGGCGCCGATGCGCTGTACATCCTCGGCGATCTGTTCGAAGCCTGGATCGGCGATGACACCCCCTCGGCCGCAGCCGACGCGGTGGCCGATGCGCTGAAGGTACTGTCCGACAGCGGCGTGCCGGTCTTCTTCATCCGCGGCAACCGTGACTTCCTGCTGGGCGAAGACTATGCCCGCCGCGCCGGCCTGCGCATCCTGCCAGACCCGTGCATGATCGAGCTGTACGGCCGCCCGGTGCTGCTGCAGCACGGTGACCTGCTGTGCACCGATGACATCCCCTACCAGCAGTTCCGTGCCCAGACCCGCGACCCGGTCTTCCAGGCGCAGTTCCTGTCGCAGCCGCTGGAAGCGCGTATCGCCTTCGCGCAGAAGGCGCGTGATGCCAGCCAGGCGCGCCAGTCGGAAATGAAGCAGGGCGACCGTGCGCAGTTCGAAACAGTCACCGACGTGGCCCCGGCCGAAGTGGAAGCCACTTACGTGCGCCACGGCGTGGACACGATGATCCATGGCCACACCCATCGCCCGGCGATCCACACCCTGCAGGCCGGCGGACGCAGCTGCACCCGCATCGTGCTGGGCGATTGGTACGAACAGGGTTCGGTGCTGCGCGTGGATGTCAACGGCTGGACCCTGGATACGCTCAGCCGCGCATGATGGATCACAGGATGCCAACCAAGGTTGGCATCTACCAGAGCAGGTGCACGCGCCCTGGTAGACGCCGACCCTGGTCGGCGCTTGGACTCAGCGGAAGGCCGCGATGGTGGCCTTGGTATTGACCAGCACGCGCTGGTTGTCGGCACTGCTGGCGATGCCCATCGGCACGCCGTTGTAGCTGATGTTCGGATTGGACCAGTAGTTCAGCCGCGGGCAGCCGGCCGAGCAGTCATAGGCCATGATCGTGCGCCAGCGCGATCCGCTGGCCGGCTCATAACGATAGCCATGGCCATAGGCATACGGCGACGTGCTCGGATCACTGGCGATGTCGTGCCGTGCGCTCTGCAGGTGGCCGATTTCATGGGCGAACGAGTAGTAGCCGGTGGCGCAATCCCAGTACACCGCAGCAAACGCGGTCGATGCGGTGGAACCGATGCCCGACGCCAGTCCGCAGTAACTGGTGTTGTTGATCAGCAGTACGCCGACGTCGGCGGCGGTGTTGTTGCGGCTGGTGTGGATGCTGTCCATGTAGCCGTCGCTGGTACCACGGAAGCGCGACAGGTCGGTGGTGAAATTGCCGGACTCGGTGTAGTTGGTGGTTTCATAACCGGCCAGCTGCAGGGTGAGGCCTACGTTGCTGTTGGTGTAACCCTGGTTGGATTCGGCAACCGCCAACTGCACCAGCGACTGCATGTTGCCACCATAGGCGGTCACTGCAGCGTTGGTTGCCACCACCAGCACGCGGATGGTCGCCGGGCTGCCTGAGGAGGCCTGCGCAGTGCCGAGGCGATCATTGGCAGGCATGGCGATCTTCGGCAACTGGTTGTAGTCGGCCGGATGATCGGCCGGCATCCGCGATTCATCCACCTCGACCAGCACGTGGCGATTGCCCAGCGGACGCAGACGATAGAGTTTGCCGTCCTTGCGGATCGAGCCGGTGAGGGTATTGCCCGAGCGCACCAGGATCAGCGAATTGCCCGGATCGTCCTGGCCATTGGACGTGGCCGCCTGCAGGCGATCGGACGGCGCGCGCAACTGGCCGTACCAGATGCTGCCACCATCGGGCAGCGCCTCGACCTTGCTGCGAACGGCCTGCACCTTCTGCCCGAGCAGCTCGAATTCCAGCTGCGGCTGCGCGGTGGCGGAAGCATCGACACGCACTTCCTGTACGGCGGCGGTGGACGGGGTGGCGAGCAATCGCCCCAGTGCCGGCTCGCTGGTGGCCGATGCACGGCTGAGCACGGTGACCGGCTCGAACAGCGGCGCCGCATGGGCGGCCGCCGCTACCGACAATCCCAACAACAGACCACCTGTCGCTTTACCTATCGATCTGGACATCATCTTGTCGCTCCTTGAAGTGAAGTGGACAGCGTTGATGCAGCACGACCCGGGGTGCCGGGTCCGGCCATCAGGCCTGCGCAGGGCGTGTGAATTCAATAGACGAGAGGAATGGAAATCGCGATCTGTGATCGACCGCATCTGCGTTCAGTCAGGTCAAAAGCGTCAGTACACTTCGCCAACACACGGCTTTCGCGCTACCGTGACGTGGCCACGACAGGGGATGCACATGGCGCCAGCGCAGCACAGCGGTGACACGACGGCTGATCCGGGCCTGCTGCGGATCGGCCTGTTCTTCGATGGCACCCGCAACAACGCACACAACCTGGCGCAGGGCCACCGGCAGGTGCCGCGACCGCGCCCCGCCCTGCTCCGTGCTGATGATGATTCGACCTACCAGAGCCGGTTGACCAGCAGCTACGACAACGGCGCCACCAACATCGCGCGCCTGCATCAGTTGTATCCGGACAGCCGGCGCACGCCCGGCAGTACACCTTCGCTGGCGATCTACGTGGAAGGCGTCGGCACCCGCGATGATGCCGAAGACGACCTGATCGGCCTGGCCTTCGGTATCGGCGCCAGTGGCGTGCAGGCGAAGGTGCAGCGTGCGTTGCAGGTGCTGTTGCCGGCGGCACTGACGGCTCTTGCGTCGCAGTGGCGCGCGCCCCTGCACAGCGTGCAGCTGGATCTGTTCGGCTACTCGCGCGGCGCGGCCTCCGCGCGTGATGTGGCCAATCATCTGCGCGGATGGGACGGCGCGCGCTGGCGACAGCTGCTGCAGCAGGCGGGGCTTTCATGCAGCGCCGATTTCGCCCTGCCGCGGCCGATATTGCGCTTCATCGGCCTGTTCGACACGGTGGTCGCCGTCAACGGCGGCCGCGCCGACGAACACCCCCGCATCGCCCTGCCCGCAGGCATCGCCGAGGCCGTGCTGCAGCTCAGTGCGCGCGACGAGCATCGCCAGCACTATGCGCTGACCACGGTGGCACCAGCCCATCCCGAAATCGCACTGCCCGGCGTGCACGCCAACATCGGTGGTGGCTACGACCAGGTGGAAGAAGGGCCCAAGCTGCTCAGCCGGCCGCGGCGGCAGCAACTGCGCCGGCCTGGCGTGGAGGACTACCAGACACCGCCCCTGGCACTGCTGCAGGCGACCACCGCGTACGCTGAAGCACAGGCCGACGCCGAACGCTGGCGGCAGCAGCTGGGGTTGAACCCGAAGGAAGTGTGGGTCGATGTCTGGCACCAGTGGCAGCAGCAGCGACGCGCGGGCAGCCGCAGCGTGCTGATGTCGCCGGTGCTGTACGTCACCGCTGCGGTGGTGCTGCACCGGCGCATCGATTGGCGCTACCAGCTGGTTGCGCTGCAGGTGATGCAGCAGCACGCCAACGCTGCCGGCGTGACCTGGACCGCAGACGCCGCCGAGGTGGCGGGCTGGCAGCTGCCAGGCGCGCTGCAGCCGATCGCGCGCCGCCTGATTGCCGGCCAGCCGTTGACCCCGACGCAGGAAGCGTTGCTGCGCCGCCGTTACCTGATGCAGTCCGCACACTGGAATTTCGATGCGCTGGGCGATACCGCCCTGACCTACACCGCCGACGCCGGTGTCAGCGAGCTGCCGTATCGCCCCGGGCCGGGGCTGTTCTACATCAACCGGCCGACGGTGGATGGCAGACGCGTGGTGTTGCCGAACGCATGAGAACCAAAAAGGGGACGGAGGGAATCACGCCGTTTGTGGCACAAACGACTTGATTCCCTCCGTCCCCTTTTCCTTCAACCCGCCTGTTCGACCAGGTTGGCGAGCTCATCCGCATCGAACCCGGCCAGCAGGCGTGCCTCGATGTTGAACGGTCCGTGCAGGTAGCCACCGGCATACTCGACCAGCAGTTCCTTGAAACGCGCTCGTGGCTCGACGCCGGCGCGCTCGCAGTACCAGCGGAACCAGCGCGATCCGGCGGCAACATGTGCAACCTCCTCGCGCAGGATCACCTCCAGCACGTCGGCGGTTTCGCCATCGCCGACGTTGCGCAGCTTGTCGATCATGCCCGGCGTCACGTCCAGCCCGCGCGCTTCCAGCACGCGCGGCACCAGCGCCATGCGCGCCAGGCCGTCGTGCGCGGTCTTCTCGCACATTTCCCACAGGCCGTTGTGCGCAGGGAAATCGGCGTACTCATGGCCATGTGCCAGCAGGCGCTCGCGCAGCAGCATGAAGTGGCGCGATTCGTCGTCGGCGCAGCTCACCCAGTCGGCATGGAACGCAGCCGGCAGACCGCGGAAGCGGTACACCGCGTCCCAGGCCAGATCGATCGCATTGAGCTCGATATGGGCGATGGCATGGATGAACGCCGCACGCCCTTCCACCCCGCCCAGGCCGCGCCGGGGCACTTCACGCGGATGCACCATCACCAGCTGCGGCGGCCGGCCGGGCATGCGGATCGAATCGGCCGGCGGTGCATCGGCCGGTACGTTCAAGCGGCCGGCGCGGAACGCGGCAGCGTAGGCCTGGGTCAGTGCGACCTTGCGCAGCGGATCGGCTTCGGCCAGGCACTGCTGCGCGGCGCGCAGCAGATTGCCGCCGACGTCAGGCACGCCGATCACCGCATGGACCTCAGGCGCGGCGCTTGTGCTTGGCGTCGTCCGAACGCAGCTGCTGGATGCGTTCGAAGTAGCCCGGCTCGATGCCCGTCGGGTAATGGCCGTTGAAGCACGAGGAATCGAAGTTGCGCAGCGCCGGATTGCCTTCGCTCACCGCCGCTTCCATGTCTTCGATGTCCTGGTAGATCAGCCAGTCACAGCCCAGGTGCGCTTCGATTTCCTCGATGCTGCGGTTGTGCGCGACCAGCTCTTCAGCGGCCGGCATGTCGATGCCGTAGATGTTCGGGTAACGCACCGGCGGCGCGGCGCTGGCCAGGTAGACCTTGCGTGCGCCGGCGTCACGCGCCATCTGCACGATCTGCTGGCTGGTGGTGCCGCGCACGATCGAGTCGTCCACCAGCAGCACCACGCGGTTGCGGAATTCCAGGTGGATCGGGTTGAGCTTGCGGCGCACCGACTTCACCCGTTCGCCCTGGCCCGGCATGATGAACGTGCGGCCGATGTAACGGTTCTTGATGAAGCCTTCGCGGTACTTCACCCCGAGTACGTTGGAGATCTCCAGCGCGGCATCGCGCGAGGTGTCCGGGATCGGGATGATGGTGTCGATGTCGTGGTCCGGGCGCAGGCGCAGGATCTTCTCGCCCAGCTTGATGCCCATGCGCATGCGCGCCTTGTGCACCGACACGTTGTCGATCATCGAATCGGGGCGTGCGAAATACACGTACTCGAAGATGCACGGGGTGTGTTCGGCCGGCTCGGCGCAGATTTCCGAGAACAACTCGCCGCGCGCGGTGATCACCAGTGCTTCGCCCGGCTGCACGTCACGCACGCGCTGGAAGCCCAGCACGTCCAGCGCGGCCGACTCGGAGGCAACGATGTATTCGTCACCCTCGGCATGACTGCGCTTGCCCAGCACCAGCGGGCGGATGCCATGCGGATCGCGGAAAGCGACCAGGCCCAGGCCCAGCACCACGCTGACCACCGCATAGCCGCCCTTGCAGCGGCGGTGCACGCCGGCAACCGCGCGGATGGCGGCTTCCGGGCTGAGCTGGCGCTGCTGTTCCAGTTCGTAGGCGAACACGTTCAACAGCACTTCGCTGTCCGAATCGGTATTGACGTTGCGTCGGTCCTGCTCGAACACCTGCTGACGCAGGTCCTCGGTGTTGATCAGGTTGCCGTTGTGGGCCAGCGCGATGCCGTACGGCGAATTGACGTAGAACGGCTGTGCCTCGTCCATGCCTTCCGAACCGGCGGTCGGATAGCGCACATGGGCGATGCCGACGCTGCCTTCCAGGGTGGACATGGTGCGTGCATCGAACACATCGCGGACCAGGCCGGTGGCCTTCTGCACCCGCAGGCGGCTGCCGTTGACGGTGGCGATGCCCGCCGCGTCCTGGCCGCGATGCTGGAGGACGGTCAAGCCGTCATACAACTGCCCGGCGACGTTCTGGTTGCCGACGATTCCGACGATGCCACACATGATGCGAGGTCTCCGCTGGGCTGTGCCCAGTTACAAGGAAGGTGGCCGTACCTGGCCAGAGTTGTCGCCGCGTCTGCGGTCGACATTGGCCGGGTCGTCCGGCTCGATGCTGCCCGGTAGTGCTGGGGCGTCCGGGCGCACTTCGGCCGGATCGTATGCCTCGCCCTGTTCCGCCTTCGCAGGCCGCAGCCATCCGCTGCCCGCCACTATCTGACCGAGTACGCCATTATCGCCTGTCGCCCCCGGCTTGCCCACTCCGGCGCCGGCGCTCTTGCCCAGCTCCATCAACGCAGATGGGGACAGCGCGTCCATCGGCAAGGCCTTGGGCAGCAGGTCGGTGCCCGGCACCTGCCACTGCGGCAGCTTGCTGTTCATCCAGGCCACGGCCGGGTTCAGCACCGGGCGCAGCGCCGAGCCGCGCCAGGAGGGTTCGGCGGTAAGCGGAGTGAAGCCGGCCAGCAACAGCAGCACGGCCGCGATCAGCCCGCCACGCACGGCACCGAGGACCCCGCCCAGCAGGCGGTCCAGGCTGCCCAGCATGTTGCGGTGGACGATGGCCTTGATGACCATGCCGATCACGGCGACCACGACCATCACGCCGATGCCGACGCTGAGGTAGCCGCCGATGAAATGCTCGCCGCCGGGCGCAGCCGGTGCTGCCCACCAGCGTGCGGCGTCATTGCCGAAGGCGAAGGCCGCCCAGGCGGCCACCAGCCACGATACGGTGCCGATGACGATGCCCACGAAGCCGCGCAGCAACCCAAGCAGGGTGGAGGCGGCGATCACGATCAGCAGCACCACGTCGATCATGGCGCCCCGCTCCTTCGGCGGCGCTGGCAACGGGGCTGCGTACAGGTCATGGGTGCGGTCGCACCATGCCGGCCACGCCGACCTTGGCGGCGACCTGCGCCTTCAACTGTTCAGCATCGGCGCGGTTGGCGACCGGTCCGACACGGACACGGTGCAGGCTGCCCTTTTCGGTACGAACCTGCTCGACGAAGGCGCTGAAGCCTGCCGCGCGCACCTTGTCGCGCAGGGCGTTGGCATCGTTGGCCTGGCCGAATGCGCCGAGCTGTACGGCAAAACCCACTCCGCTGGCGGCCGGTGCGGCCGGCGTGGTCGGCGGCGTGGCCGGCTTGCTGGCGGTCGCTTCCGGCTTGGGCTCGGGCTTCGGTTCCGGCTTGGCCACCGGCTTGACCGGCTCCGGCTTGGCGGCCGGCGGCGCTGCTGCGGTCGGCGTACTCGGCGGCAGGCTTTCACTGCGCACCGGGTTGCCGGTCGCCGACGGCGTGGCCGCCGCGACGGGAGTACTGGCGCTCGGCGGGGGCGTCGGCGTGCTTGCCACCGGTGCGCTGGTGGAGGGTTTCGCATCGAGCGTGATGACTTCTGCCTTCACGTCGGCACGCACCTTCACCGCCTGCAGCCGGGCCGCTTCGGCCTGGGCACGGTCGGCATACGGCCCAACGCGAACGCGCCAGGCCGGGCGACCGTTGATCGATGCGGTCTCGATGAAGCCCGGAAGCTGCGAACGCTTGAGGTAGGCGATCACTGCATCGGCGTCGGCCTGGCTGCCGTAGGCGCCGAAGGTCACCGCGTAATTACCTGCGGCGACGGCTGGCGAGGTGTCCACGGTCGGCGGTGCCGCCGGGGCGGCGGCCTCCTCGACGGGGCGGGCCTGGCCACTCTGCAACCCGGTGGCGCCACCGGCCGGTGCGACCAGCGGCAGTTCACGGGTTTCAAACTGGCCATCGGCCGGCGCATCGGGCGCGGCGATCGGCACAGAAGCGACACCGCTGTCCGGGGCCGGGCCCTTGACGAGCATCGGCAGGAAAATGACGGCCAAGGCCACCAGGACGATGGCACCAATCAGACGCTGTTTCAGGGGCGTATCCACGTAGGGCAGGCGGCAGGCTGGACGTTGCGGTCGATTATACGGGTGCGCGACCGCACGGCGTCGGTAATGGCTGAACGGCGGTCAGGCGTGGGCCTGCAGCCATTGCAGCGCAGCGGCGGCGGTATGGAAGGAACCGAATACCAGCACCCGGTCGCCGCGCTCGGCGCGGGCCAGCACCTGCGCCATAGCCTGTTCGACCGTGCCGGCCAGCGCCGCAGTGGCTGCCGCAGTATCTGCCAGCCGTGCCTGCAGTTCCGCCGCACTCTGCCCACGCGCGCCATCGAGCCCGGCCAGGGTCCAGTCGCTCACCACCTCCTGCAGGGCCTGCACCACGCCCACGGCGTCCTTGTCCTGCAGCGCGGCGTATACCGCCAGGGTGCGCCCGGGGGATGCCTCGGCCTTCAGCGCGCGCGCCAGCTGGCCGGCTGCCTGCGGGTTGTGGCCGACATCGACGCGAACCTGCACGCCATCGCGCTCGAACGCCTGCAGGCGCCCGGCGATGCGCGCCGCTGCCACGCCTGCGGCCCATGCCGCGCGCGGCACCGGCCTGTCCAACGCGCGCAGCGCCGCGATCGCCGCACCGGCGTTGGCCAGCTGGATCGGCCCGGCCAGCGTCGGCGTCGGCAGTTCCAAGCGGGTGCCGACATCGCGCCAGCGCCAACGCTGCGCGTCGATCGGTTCGTAGAAATAGTCGCTGCCGCCGCGGATCGCATTGGCACCCACCAGGTAGGCGCGCGCCAGCACGCTCGACGGCGGATCGGTCTCGCCCAGGATCACCGGCTTCCAGCCGCGGATGATGCCGGCCTTCTCGGCACCGATGGCCTCGCGGTCCTCGCCCAGCCATTCGGCGTGATCGATGTCCACGGTGGTGATCACCGCCACGTCGGCGTCGACGATGTTGACCGCATCCAGGCGGCCACCGAGGCCCACTTCCAGCACGGCCAGATCAAGATCGGCATCGGCAAACAACTGCAGCGCGGCCAGTGTTCCGTACTCGAAGTAGGTCAGCGTCACATCACCGCGCGCTGCCTCGACCGTGTTGAACGCGGCCACCAGTGCGGCGTCATCGACATCCTGGCCATCGATGCGCACGCGCTCGTTGTAGCGCAGCAGGTGCGGCGAGGTGTACGCGCCGACCTTCCAGCCCGCAGCACGCGCGATGGCCTCGATGAAGGCGACGGTGGAACCCTTGCCGTTGGTACCACCGACCACGATGGTGTGCCTGGCCGGCGTGCCCAGGCCCATCGCGGTGGCCACGGTGCGCACGCGCTCCAGTCCCATGTCGATGCTGGCTGGATGCTGGCGTTCAATGTAGTCCAGCCATTCGGCCAGAGTGGTCGGGGTGTTCTTCACGGCAAGGCTTCCAACAGGTGCAGGTGGTTCAGGGCAGAAGATTCAGAGTGCGCGGTGCTTGGCTTCACCGAAGAACGGCGTGTGGTGGGCGCAGTCGTTCAGGCGCACCACTTCCAGGCTGTCCAGGTCGGCGCCTTCAAGCAGGTTGAGCGTGGTCGGTGCCTGGCGGAAGGTCCACAGCCGCGACAACGGCAGGCCCAGCACCTTGCACAGGATCACCCGGTTGACTGCATCGTGGGCGACCACCAGCAGGGTGTCGTGTTCGCCAAGGCCTTCGGCGGCGCGGGCCAGGCCGCGCCAGCTGCGCTCCAGCACCAGGCGCAGCGATTCGCCACCGGGCATCAGCACGGTGTCCGGTTCATTGCGCCACGCCTGCAGGCGCGACGGGTCTTTTTCGTTGATTTCGCTGGCCAGCAGGCCTTCCCACTCACCGTGGGCGATTTCCTGCAGCTCCTGCTCGGTCAGCAGCATGTCGGCGCGTGCAGCACCCAGGGCCAGTTGCGCGGTGCGTTGGGCGCGTGACAGCGGCGAGGCCACCGCGCGGGTGATGTCCACCGAAGCCAGGCGGGCGCCAAGCGCCTGGGCCTGGGCCTCACCGATGGGCGAAAGCGGGATGTCGATCTGGCCCTGGTAGCGGCCTTCGGCGTTCCACGGCGTTTCGCCGTGACGGGCAAGCAGGATGCGCATGCGAACAAGGGGTCCTTGGGGGAGGAGTTCCGGCGCATTGTTCACATCCTGTGAAGTGCGCGGAACAGGGATGATACCTGTTCGGCGGACCCGGCCGGTCGGGGCATGAAAAAACCCCGCGACAGACGTCGCGGGGTTTCAGAAACTCCGGCTATCTGGTCGAGGTTGCCGGCCAGCGGCCGGCACTACCGCAACCGGTTCATTTCGCCAGGTTCAGTTCCTTCAGCAGCTGCGGCGCCGGCGCCACTTCCTGCATGATCCACTGCATGTAGCGGCTGTCGACGGCGATCATGCGGGTCATCACCGGGTCGAACACCCAGTTGGAACTGACCGATTCCCAGTTGCCGTCGAAGGCCAGGCCGACCAGCTTGCCGTTGGCATCGAGCACCGGCGAACCGGAGTTGCCGCCGGTGATGTCCAGGTTGGACAGGAAGTTCACCGGTACCGAACCGATCCGCTTGTCTTCCAGACCGCCGTAACGCTTGGCCTTGACCGCATCGAGCAGGGCCTTCGGCGAGTCGAACGGATCCTCACCGGTTTCCTTCGCCGCCACACCTTCCAGGGTGGTGAACGGGGTGTACTTCACGCCGTCCTTGCCATAGCCCATCACGTTGCCGAAGGTGATGCGCAGCGACAGGTTGGCATCGGGATAGACGAACTCGCCCTGGCTCTTCTTGTAGTCGGCCACGGCCTGCAGGTACAGCGGACGAGCGGTCAGCGATTCGCCCTCGCGGATCTTCTTCTGCTCTTCCTGCTTCAGCAGCGCCGGCATGACGGCCACCGCGTACTGGATGGCCGGATCATTGCTGGCTTCAAACGCAGCGCGATCGGCCTTGAACCACTTCAGGCGGTTGTCCAGGCTGCCCAGTCCGGTGCCGCCCAGCTTGGTCACCAGCGACTTCACCGCAGTGGCATCGCTGCCGGCCAACCACGTGTTCAGCACCTCGTTGTCGCGCTGGGCGGCTGGCAGGGCCACGTACTGGTCCAGCCAGTAGGTCTGCAGCTGCTGGTCCATCTTCGCCACGTAGCGGCGATCCATCTGCTTCAGGCTGCCCTCGATGGTGGTCAGGTCGCGGTCCTGGTAACCCGCTTCGCGCTCGGCGTCGGGCTTGCTGCGCTCGATCGACAGGCGGTACAGGGTGATGGCCGCGCCCACCGCGGAGGTGTTGTTGAACTGGCCGACGAACAGGTCGCGCTCGCGCGTCGACTTGCTGGTATCCAGGTGCTGCAGCAGCTGCGCGTGCGCAGCCAGTGCCGGCTTGCCGGCAGCGCCCTGCTTCTTCAGCCAGGCCAGCACCGCCGCTTCTTCGGCCTGCTTCTGGCCGGCGGCATCGATGCGCTTGAAGCCTTCCAGCTGGCCCAGGTAGTTCTTGGCCACGTTGTTCATGCTGGCCGCGGTGGCGGCGTACTTCACCTTGACGTCGGCGTCGGCCTTGCCAGCGTCGGCGATCATCTTCAGCACCGCGTTGTAGTGGCGGGCGATGGTCGGGTAGGTGAAGCTGGCGGTCTCGTTGAACTCACCGGCCAGCGCGTAGCGGTTGGTGCGGCCCGGGTAGCCGGCCACCATCACGAAGTCGTCGGCGCCGAGCGGCGTATCGGCGAACTTCAGGAAGTGCTTGGGCTGGTACGGCACATTGTCGGCCGAGAACGCGGCCGGCTTGCCATCCTTGCCGACGTAGGCACGGTAGAACGAGAAATCACCGGTGTGGCGCGGCCACATCCAGTTGTCGACGTCACCGCCGAACTTGCCGACGCTGCCCGGAGGTGCATAGACCAGGCGCACGTCCTTGATTTCCAGGTTGCGGAACAGGCGGTAGGTGTTGCCGCCGGAGAACGAATACAGGCGGCAGCGGAAGCCGGCATCGGCTTCACACGCGGCGACCTGGGCCTTGTCGAAAGCGTCCAGCGCACGGCTGCGGGCCAGCGGGTCCTTGCCGGCGCCGGCGATGGCCGCCTTGGCCTGGGCGGTGACGTCGGTGATCTGGTCGAGCACGAACACGCGGGCGTTCGGGCCGGCACTCAGTTCATCGCTGAGCTTGGGCGCGTTGAAGCCGTCCTTGATCAGGTTCTTCTGTGCGGTCGAGTTCAGCTGGATCGCACCATAGGCACAGTGGTGGTTGGTGACCACCAGGCCCTGCGGGGAGACGAAGCTGGCGGTGCAGCCGCCCAGCGCGACCACCGCGCCCATCGGGTCACCGGTCAGGTTGGCCAGCTGTTCCGGGGACAGCTTGAGGCCGGCCTTCTGCAGCGGGCCGGCGATTTCCGGCAGCTGCTGCGGCACCCACATGCCTTCAGCGGCATGGGCGACCTGGACCAGCCCAAGGCTGGCGACGACGGAGAATGCAAGCAGGTTCGAGCGCATGGAGCGGCCCCTGGTAGTGGAACCCTCGATTGTAGCCCGCCGCCCTGCCCCGGCCCGAACCCCGGAAGTCATGGGCCCCGGCCCGCCGGGCATGGCCCGGCGCTACCCGCACGATTTGCCGTTAGCGCCGGGCCATGCCCGGCGAACGCAGTGGCGCTGTTCGAAACGCCCGCCTGCGCACAGCTTTCGTTCCACCGCTGCGCCCGCAGCGCAGCATGGGAATTCTGCGTGGCGCCCTATAATCCGCGCTTTCCCCCTGATGAGTTCCACCCCGATGGCGCAGCAAACGATGAAGGCCCTGGTCAAGCGCGAAGCGGCCAAGGGCATCTGGATGGAAGAGGTTCCGGTGCCGACCCCGGGCCCCAACCAGGTCCTGATCAAGCTGGAAAAGACCGCGATCTGCGGCACCGACCTGCATATCTACCTGTGGGACGAATGGAGCCAGCGCACGATCAAGCCGGGCCTGACCATCGGCCATGAGTTCGTCGGCCGCATCGCAGAGATCGGCCCGGGCGTGACCGGCTACGAGATCGGCCAGCGCGTGTCGGCCGAAGGCCACATCGTCTGCGGCCACTGCCGCAACTGCCGCGGCGGTCGTCCGCACCTGTGCCCGAACACCGTCGGCATCGGCGTCAACGTCAACGGCGCGTTCGCCGAATACATGGTGATGCCGGCCAGCAACCTGTGGCCGATTCCCGACCAGATCCCGTCCGAACTGGCCGCCTTCTTCGACCCGTACGGCAATGCCGCGCACTGCGCGCTGGAATTCAACGTCATCGGCGAAGACGTGCTGATCACCGGCGCCGGCCCGATCGGCATCATCGCGGCGGGCATCTGCAAGCATATCGGTGCACGCAACGTGGTGGTGACCGACGTCAACGACTTCCGCCTGAAGCTGGCCGCCGACATGGGCGCCACCCGCGTGGTCAACGTCGCCAACACGTCGCTGAAGGACGTGATGAAGGAACTGCACATGGAGGGCTTCGACGTGGGCCTGGAAATGAGCGGCAACCCGCGTGCGTTCAACGACATGCTCGACTGCATGTACCACGGCGGCAAGATCGCCATGCTCGGCATCATGCCCAAGGGCGCCGGCTGCGACTGGGACAAGATCATCTTCAAGGGCCTGACCGTGCAGGGCATCTACGGCCGCAAGATGTACGAGACCTGGTACAAGATGACCCAGCTGGTGCTGTCCGGCTTCCCGCTCGGCAAGGTGATGACCCACCAGCTGCCGATCGACGACTTCCAGAAGGGCTTCGACCTGATGGAAGAAGGCAAGGCCGGCAAGGTGGTCCTCAGCTGGAATTGACTCTTCGGGTCAATTCCCCCGCAGGTTTCCTTATCCCCGCGCCGTCGGCGCGCCCCCTTGAACAACAAGGGGGCTCTCCCCCAGATGGGATCAAGAACGCTGCGGAATCGAAAAAGGCGCCCATTGGGCGCCTTTTTCGTGAAGCGTGCCAGGCAAGCCAGGCACCTACCGTAACGCCTGCGGCGTTACTTGCCTACGGCCACGCTCAGCATCACCCGGCTGTGGGCCAGCTTGCCGGAGTTGTCGCGGCCGTTGCCATCGGTGCCGTAGTAACCCAGGCCGACATTGAACAGGCCGAACTGGCGGGCGACGCCGACGTTCCAGTCGGTGTAGTCCTTGGCGATACCGTCCTCGAAGGTGCTGCGGCCGACGTTGGCGTTGAGCGTGAAGTCCTTCGGCAGGCCCCAGCTGCCACCCAGGCCGAAGTACCAGCCGTCGGTGCTGCTGTTCCACACATCGTTGCTGTAGGCCACCGTCAGCTTGTAGGTGTCGTCCAGCGTGGTGGTGGTGATCAGCTCGTTGTAGTTCTGGTGGCTGGCCTTGAGGTAGGTGTAACGGTTCAACAGCACGTCGAAGTTGACGCGCTCGGTCACGTCCACGCCGTAGCCGATAAGGTAGTCGACCTCGGTATTCGGATCGCCCGGACCGAAGTCCACGCCCGAACCCCAGACACCGGCATACAGGCCAACCGGGCTGGTGTAGGTGAAGCCGGCCTGCAGGGTCGGATCCTCATCGGTCTGCGACACACCACGGAACAGGTAGTCCGAGACGGCGGTGACGTTCCAGCTGTACGGAGATTCGTTGTCCTGGGCGCTGGCGGCGAACGGCGCGAGGGTCAGGGCGGCGGCAATGGCGAGGCAGGCACGGGCGTGCTTCATGAGCGTCTCCGGTGGGGTCGGTGGCGTGGAAGGCGGGGATCTGCAGCGGGCGCAGCAACCGGAGCCAGACAGCCCCGGTTCACGAATTTTTAACCCGTTTGCTATTGCGATGCAACATGTGCCGGCCATGGCGGTGCCCCATCCGGCCCGGTCCGCAGCCGTCGATGCCCGGTAGAATCAGCGGTTTCCCCGTGCTGAGCCGTGCCCACGCCATGACCGACTCCTCCGCCCTGACCCGCCACTATGCTGAGGAACTGGACGCCATCCGCGCCCAGGGCCTGTTCAAGTCCGAGCGGATCATCACCAGCCCGCAGTCCGCCGAGATCACCCTGGAAGACGGCCGCAAGGTGCTGAACTTCTGTGCCAACAACTACCTCGGCCTGGCCGACCATCCTGACCTGATCCAGGCCGCGAAGGACGCGCTGGACAGCCACGGTTTCGGCATGGCATCGGTGCGCTTCATCTGCGGCACCCAGGACCTGCACAAGCAGCTGGAGAAACAGATCGCCGACTTCTTCGGCAAGCAGGACACCATCCTGTACGCGGCCTGCTTCGACGCCAACGGCGGCCTGTTCGAACCGCTGCTGGGCGAGAACGACGCGATCATTTCCGATGCACTGAACCATGCCTCGATCATCGACGGCGTGCGCCTGTGCAAGGCCAAGCGCTTCCGCTACGCCAACTGCGACATGGCCGACCTGGAAGCGCAGCTGCAGGCCGCCGATGCGGCCGGCTGCAAGACCAAGCTGATCACCACCGACGGCGTGTTCTCGATGGACGGCTTCATCGCGCCGCTGGACGAAATCACCGCGCTGGCGAAGAAGTACAACGCGCTGGTCCACATCGACGAATGCCATGCCACCGGCTTCCTCGGCGCGACGGGCCGCGGCTCGGCCGAGGTCAAGGGCGTGCTGGAGAAGATCGACATCATCACCGGCACCCTGGGCAAGGCCATGGGCGGCGCACTGGGTGGCTTCACCTGCGCCAGCGCCGAAGTGATCGAGCTGCTGCGCCAGCGCTCGCGCCCGTACCTGTTCTCCAACTCGCTGCCGCCGCACGTGGTCGCCGCCGGCATCAAGGCGTTCGAGATGCTGGCCGCGGCCGATGACCTGCGCAGCACCCTGGCCGCCAACACCACCTACTTCCGCGAGAAGATGACCGCTGCCGGCTTCGACGTGAAGCCCGGCGTGCATCCGATCAGCCCAGTGATGCTGTACGACGCACCGCTGGCGCAGAAATTCGCCGAGCGGCTGCTGGAAGAAGGCATCTATGCGATCGGCTTCTTCTTCCCGGTGGTGCCCAAGGGCCAGGCCCGCATCCGCACCCAGATCAGCGCCGCGCACAGCCGCGAGCACCTGGACCGCGCGATCGATGCATTCACCCGCATCGGTGTCGAGCTGGGCGTGATCAAGGGCTGATCACCCACGGATAACGCCGGGCCATGCCCGGCGGTTTCCCGATAGCCGCGCCATGCGCTCGCCGGGCACGGGCCCGGCGCTACCCATCAGGGCGTGCCGACCAAGGTCGGCACCTGCCAGGCCTTATTTCTTCTTTTTCTTCTTGTCCTTGGGCTCGTCCTTGCTGGCGACCACCACCGGCTTGGCGGCAGCATCCTGCCCGTTGCCCTTGGCAACGCGGATGCCATTGGCTTTCATCCAGGCATCGAACTGGTCGGCGGTCATCTTCTGGTCGCCGTTGCTCATCATGAAGCGATAGCTGCCGCGGCCATCCAGCTCCGGGGTCTTCACTTCAACCACCGGGGTTTCGGCGGGGCGATCGGCCTTGGCCGCCTTCTTGTGGCCGCCGCAGGCCGTCAACAGCACGATCGGCAACAACAGGCTGGCACAGCGCAGGGTTTGCTTGAGGGTCGGGTGATACATGGCAGGCTCCGTTCTGGACATTCGACAACCAGGCGCCCCCTACGCCTGGAACGGTGGCCGGCAAGCGCCGGCCGTGGGCATCACTCAGCCCGGTGCAGCGGCCCCCAGCCGCTGCCGGTCGCTGACCTCCAGCGCCCGCCACTGGCCCTTGCCGAGATCGCCGAGCGTGAGCTCTCCGATCGCAACGCGGACCAGGCGCAGCACCTGCAGGTCGAAGGCCGCCAGCAGGCGACGGATATGGCGGTTGCGGCCCTCGTCGAGGACCACCTCCAGCCAGGCGGTCTTGTCGCCGCTGCGCAGCACGCGCACGGCCAAGGCAAGCAGGAACTCGCCCTCGTCTTCGACACCGGCGCGCAGCGCGGCCAGGGTGTCCTCGTCAGGCAGGCGATCCACCTGCACGTGGTAGGTCTTGTGCGGGCCGGTCTGCGGATCAGTCAGGCGCGCAGCCCACTGCGGATCATTGCTGAACAGCAACAGGCCTTCACTGGCCTTGTCCAGGCGACCGACCGGCGCGATCCACGGCAGGCCGGCACCATCGAAGCAGCGGTACACGGTGTCGCGGCCACGCTCATCCTGCACGGTGGTGACCACCCCGCGCGGTTTGTTGAGCATCAGGTACAGACGTTGCGGTGCGCCCATCGGCTGGCCGTCGACCTCGATCGGTGGCGCCGGGCTGGCAATCGGGAATTCCGGATCACGGACGATGCGCCCGGCGACACGAACGCGGCCATCAGCGATCCAGCGCGCGGCCTCGCTGCGCGAGCACACACCCGCCTTGGACAGCACGCGCGCCAAGCCATGGCGCACGCCAGCGGAAACCGCAGGGGGATTCGCACGCCCACGCGCAGCGTGGGAGCGGGCAGCGGGGGCGGCAGGTGGGCGGCGCGTGCGCAAGCCTCTGCTCCCCGCCGCGCTTACTTCTTGTCGACCGGCTTGGTCTCAGCCGGCACTTCGGCTGCGGCCGGGGTGGCTGCCGGAACCGGACGCGCCTTGACCACGCGTACGCCGCGCGCCTTCATCCAGGCGTCGAACTCTTCGGCGGTCATGCGCTTGCCGTTCTGGCTCATGTCAAAGCGCCACGGCGTGTTGTCGAACTCGGTCTGCGGCTTGTACGCGGCCGGATCATTCGGCTTCACCGCCGGCGCGCTCGGAATCGCCTTGGCGATGTTCTGGCAGCCATCGATGCGCAAGCGCTGCAGCACCTGGTCCAGCGACTGCGACGGATCGTAGCTGCTGCCCAGCACGCCGCTGGACATGCCCAGCTGGCTGCTGCGGATGTACAGCTCGTCGGCCACCGGGGCGACGGCCGTGGCCGGCAACGGCAGCGGCGAAGCGCTGGTGTTGACCGAGCAATCGACCGCAGCGTGAGCAGCAGGAACCAGGGCCAGCGCCAGAACGGCAGCCGATGCAGAGCGCAGCATGAGGGCATCCACGAAAGGAAGTGACGCGGCGAGTTTAGCAATGCCGCGTCATCTTTCAAGCGCCACTTTCAATGAATACGGCAACTCATTGGTTTAATAAGCAAATTACCGACGAACGGTCACCATTCCAGCGCTGATTCATCATTGCGGACCGCACAAACAACAAGACCCGGCCGAAGCCGGGTCCTGCTGTGTCTTACTGGCAGAGCGTCAGAACTTAGTTCTGGACGTTCAGCTCGGTACGACGGTTCTTGGCGCGACCTTCCGGATTGTCCGAACCATCCGGGTTGGTGTTCGGCGCAATCGGACGGCTCTCGCCGTAGCCGATCGGACCGGCCAGACGGCCAGCGTCGACGCCGTTCTTGGTCAGGTAGTTGTACACCGCGGTAGCACGACGCTCCGACAGCTTCTGGTTGTAAGCGTCGGTACCCTTCGAGTCGGTGTGACCGGCAACTTCAACGCGCAGATCCGGGTAACGCTTCAGGATCTCGGTGGCTTCGCTCAGGATGGCCACAGCGTCCGGACGCAGGTTCGACTTGTCGAAGTCGAAGTTCACGCCCTTCAGGTCGATCGAGACCGGCACCGGGCAACCGTCCGGACCGATGGTCTGACCCGGCTGCGAGTTCGGGCACTTGTCGTCGCAGTTGTTGACGCCGTCACCGTCGTCATCCAGGTCGGCGCAGCTCGGGGCAACCGGAGCCGGAGCCGGAGCAGCAGCCACCGGGGCCGGGCCCAGCGGGATCACGACGCCGACCGAAGCCAGCACGTCGCCGAACCAGCTTTCGTCGCGCGCGGCGATGCTCTGGTCGTCGAAGTCAGCGCGGTAGGCCACTTCGGCGCGGACAGCAACGCGCTTGTCGAAGGTGGTCTGCAGGCCGACGCCGAGCTTGGCAGCCAGGTTGCCGTCCTTGCGGTCAGCCAGGCCACCGGCGATCGGGTTGTACTCTTCTTCCGACTTCTGGTAGCCCAGGCCGCCCACGATGTAGGGGTTCCAGCCGCGGCCTTCCTTGATGAAGTGGCGACGCAGATCGAACGACACGCCGTACTGCGACCAGTTCTTGTCCTGGTTGGCGTCGAAGTTCGGGTTCTGGTAGTTCAGCTCACCATCCAGCGACCAGTTCGGGCTGATGAACTTGCCCAGACCCAGGGTCACGAACGGAGCGTCGTTGGTCAGGCGGTCGTTGTCCTGGAAGTTGAAGCCGGCCGAACCGGTCAGGTACCAGCGGTCATCGAACTCCTGCGCCGACGCAGCCTGGGCGAAAGCCAGACCGCCCAGCAGCGCGGCAGTAAGGATCTTCTTGTTCATTGAGTACAGCTCCTATTTCGGGGGTATGAAACCGGTAGAGGCATGGGCCAGCACTACTGCGTCGATGTTCAGACAGCCGATTCAGCACGCCACCGCCGCGAACATTATGCTCAGGCGGGTGAAGGTCATGTTAACAGTCCCGTAACATGTGAAGCGTCGTGCGCGACCGGCTACCGGCCCGACGTTGAAACCCTATACAGGATGATGAAAATCCGCAAGACCCACACACCACAAGGGTTTGGAAGAGTTTAAGAGCCAGATGCGACAGTTTTGACGCTGATTGTCACAAAGCGATTCAGCGCGCGCCCATCGAGGTGAGGAACCTTATGATGCAGACAGGAACCGAGCTGGAGCTGCAATGAAAGCCGTCGCCCTGTGCCGTGACTCCGCCCCTGCCCTGCGCGATCTGGTGCTGCCACCGCCGCAGCCGCCACGTGGCCGTGACCTGCTGATCCGCGTCGAAGCACTTTCCGTCAATCCCGTCGACGGGAAGCTGCGTGCAGCCACGTCGGCCGCGTCGCTGGATACCCCGCGCATTCTCGGCTGGGACGCGGCAGGGGTGGTCGAAGCGATGGGCGAGGAGGCCAGCCTGTTCGCCTCCGGTGACGAGGTCTACTACGCAGGAGATGTCACCCGCCCTGGCTGCAATGCACAGTATCAGCTGGTGGATGAGCGGCTGGTGGCACGCAAACCGACCACCCTCGATTTCGCCGAAGCGGCCGCACTGCCGCTGACCACCCTTACTGCCTGGGAACTGCTGTTCCAGCGCATGCCCCTGCAGCTTGATGATCGCCGCCACGCCGGCCAGCGCCTGCTGGTGATCGGTGGTGCCGGCGGAGTCGGCTCGATGGCGATCCAGCTGGCCCACCACGCGGGGTTTGAGGTCATTGCCACCGCCTCGCGTGAAGCCTCGATCGACTGGTGCCGGCGGATGGGCGCCCAGCATGTCATCGACCATCGCCAGCCCCTGTTGCCGCAGCTGCAGGCGCTTGGCGTCGACGAAGTGCAGGTGGCACTCAACCTGGCCGACACCGATCACTACTGGGACGAACTGGGCCAGCTGCTGGCACCACAGGGACATGTAGGCCTGATCGTGGAACCCCGCGGCCCGCTGCGCATCGGCGATCCCTACAAGGCCAAGTGCATCGGCATCCATTGGGAATTCATGTTCGCCCGCGCGCGCTTTGCGACCGCCGACCGCATTGAGCAGCACCGCATCCTCAACCGCGCCGCCAGCATGATCGACGCGGGCCAGTTGCGCGGCACGCTGAGCGAAGTGCTGGGCCCGATCAATGCGGCCAACCTGGATGCCGCGCATCAGCGTCTGGCCGGCGGCCGCACCATCGGCAAGCTGGCGCTGGCCGGCTGGGACGACTGATTCACCGCCCACAGCCTGTCGCAGTGGATTGGCCGGCATCTGTATCTATTGAACGGCCTGTTTCGGAGATAGGGTGGAAACAGATCCCCCTCCCCCGAGCCCGTCATGCCCTCCGCCCTGCCCCTGCGCCTGCTGCAACTGATCATCGGCCTGTTCCTCTACGGCTTCGGCGCCTCGCTGATGATCCGCGCCGCGATCGGTGTCGCGCCGTGGGATGTGCTGTCGCAGGGCATTGCTGCACAGACCCCGTTGTCGTTCGGCCTGGCCACCAACGTGATCGGCGCGCTGGTGCTGCTGCTGTGGTGGCCGCTGCGGCAGAAGCCAGGTGTCGGTACCGTGCTCAACGTGATGCTGATCGGCCCTTCGGCCCAGTTCGGACTGTGGCTGCTGCCCCCGGCCGTCGGCCTCGGCTGGCAGGTGGCGATGTTCTGCGCCGGCATGCTGCTGGTGGCGCTGGCCACCGGCCTGTACATCGGCGCCAAGCTCGGCCCTGGCCCGCGCGATGGCCTGATGACCGGACTGCACGCGCGCACCGGCTGGCCGATCTGGAAGGTGCGCAGCCTGATCGAAGGCAGCGTGCTGCTGCTGGGGTGGTGGCTGGGCGGCAATGTCGGCGTCGGCACGCTCGCCTTCGCGTTGCTGATCGGACCGTTGTGCGGGGTCACACTTGGCTGGTTCGGGATCGGCCGCGCACCTGTAGTGCCGGCCGCTGGCCGGCAACCGCAATCGCCCTGAGCTGACCGGTAGGCCGGGCATGGCCCGGCGCTACCGAGCGAGGCAGCCCTTGCCCCGGGAGCCGTTTCGCGGCACCCTTCGCGCTTCCGTACGCAAGCGTATCGACATGTCGCCAGCCAACGAAAGCGCCTACCCCCACCTGTTCGCCCCGCTGGACCTGGGCTTCACCCAGCTGCGCAACCGGGTGCTGATGGGCTCGATGCATACCGGCCTGGAGGACCGCGCACGCGACTTCCCGCGCCTGGCCGCCTACTTCGCAGAGCGCGCCGAGGGTGGCGTCGGCCTGATCGTCACCGGTGGTTTCGCGCCGAACGTGGTCGGCTGGCTCAAGCCTTTCGGCGGCAAGCTGTCCTGGCCTTGGGAAGTGCGCCCGCATCGGCAGTTGACCGCCGCCGCGCACCAGCACGGCGCGAAGATCTGCCTGCAGCTGCTGCATGCCGGGCGCTACGCCTATCACCCGCTGTCGGTAGCGCCGTCGAAGCTGAAGGCGCCGATCAATCCGTTCACCCCGCGCGCCTTGTCGGCCAGCGGCGTCGAGCGGCACATCGCCGACTATGCACGCAGCGCCAAGCTGGCCCGCGAAGCCGGCTACGACGGCGTGGAAGTGATGGGCTCGGAGGGTTACCTCATCAACGAGTTCATCGCCCCGCGCACCAACAAGCGCAACGATCGCTGGGGCGGTGATGCCGCACAACGCATGCGCTTCGCGGTGGAGATCGTGCGCCGCATCCGCGAAGCCTGCGGCCCGGATTTCATCATCATCTACCGCCTGTCGCTGGTCGACCTGGTCGAAGACGGCAGCAACTGGGAAGAGATCGTGCAGCAGGCCCAGGCCATCGAGGCCGCCGGTGCGACGATCCTCAATTCCGGCATCGGCTGGCATGAAGCGCGCATTCCGACCATTGCCACCTCGGTACCGCGTGGCGCATTCGCCGCGGTCACCGCCAAGCTCAAGCCGCATGTGTCATTGCCGCTGGTGGCGACCAACCGCATCAACATGCCCGAGGTCGCCGAACGCATCCTCGCCGATGGCGGTGCCGACATGGTGTCCTTGGCACGCCCGCTGCTGGCCGACCCGCAGTGGCCGAACAAGGCCCGCGCCGGCCGCGCCGAAGCCATCAACACCTGCATCGCCTGCAACCAGGCCTGCCTGGACCACGTGTTCGAAAACAAGCTGGCCAGTTGCCTGGTCAACCCGCGTGCCGCCCACGAGACCGAGCTGGTCTACACCCCGACCACCGCACCGAAGCGGGTGGCCGTGGTCGGCGCCGGCCCGGCCGGCCTGGCCTGCGCTACGGTCGCTGCCGAACGCGGCCACCAGGTCACCCTGTTCGACGCCAGCGAGGAGATCGGTGGCCAGTTCAACGTGGCCAAGCGCATTCCCGGCAAGGAAGAGTTCCACGAGACCCTGCGCTACTTCCGCCACAAGCTGGGCGAGACCGGCGTGCAGCTGCGCCTGGGCACCCGTGCCGACGCGGCCAGCCTGGCCGGCTTCGACGAGGTCGTACTGGCCACCGGCATCCTGCCGCGCAAGGTCGACTTCCCCGGTGCCGACCACGCCAAGGTGGTCAACTACCTGGACGTGCTGCTGGGCCGGGTCGAGGTGGGTGCCAGCGCCGCCATCATCGGCGCCGGTGGCATCGGCTTCGATGTCGGCGAGTTCCTTGCCCATGACGGCCCCTCGCCATCGCTGGACTCGCAGCGCTGGATGGCCGAATGGGGCGTGGATGCCACCTTCGAGGCCCGCGGTGCACTGGCCCGCCCGGCCGTGGAGGCGTCGCCGCGCAGGCTGTGGCTGCTGCAGCGCAGTGCCGGCAAGCCCGGTGCACGCCTGGGCAAGACCACCGGCTGGATCCACCGCGCCACGCTGAAGGCCAAGGGCGTGCGCATGCTGGGTGGTGTCGAGTACCTGGGCGTGGACGATGCGGGCCTGCGCATTCGCGTGGACGGCAGCGAACAGCTGCTGCCGGTCGACCACGTGGTGATCTGTGCCGGCCAGGAACCGCAGCGCGCGCTGCAGGCCGAACTGCAGGCAGCAGGCATCGCCTCTCACCTGATCGGTGGTGCAGATGTGGCCGCCGAACTCGATGCAAAACGTGCGATCGATCAGGGCAGCCGGCTCGCCGCCGCGCTCTGATGAACACCTGAATGGGGGCCGGAATGTGATTTCCGTCACCGGCCCCCAAGCTGAATGTCAAGCCGGACGATTCAGGATGCGTTCGGCAATCCCCCCCTACCTTGCGCCGACTTTCTGCTCACCAGCCAGTTTCCGGTGAGCCGGTGCGGACCCCGCCGATCGATCCACGATCGTGTTCTTGGGGCCGCCCACGGGGCAGCCCCGATGGCCGCCTCCCCATGACGCCAAGTCGTACCCCGCCTCCAGCAGCCTGCGCTGCCGGAACCGCCAGGTGCGTCCCACACGGAGCAAGGAGTTATATGAAACTGGCCTGGATTCTCTGGCTGTCGCAGTTGCTGCCGCAGCCGGCCGCTGATTCATTGTGTTTGAGCACCACCGTTTACCTGGAAGCCCGCGACCAGACCCTGCGTGGCCAGCAGGCCGTGGCCGAAGTCGCCCTGCGTCGCCTCGACAGTGGCCTGTGGGGCGACTCGATGTGCCAGGTGGTGACCGCGCGCAAGCAGTTCGCCCCCACCATCGTCTCCCCCGGCACCCAGTTGGGCAACGATGCGGCGTGGAGTGAGGCGATGGACGTGGCCTTCGACGCCGAGCGCAACTGGGCGCTGCCAGCCGGCGAGCGCCGCGAGATCGTGCCTGGCGCCAGCCACTTCGCTGCGCTGGCCATCGCCAGCCCGAACTGGCGCAACGCCTACCAGGTGGCCACCATCGGCGATCACACCTTCTACAAAGTGCAGAACCTCAAGCCCCGGCAGTCGTAACAATCCGTTGCCGGTGGCAGCGTTGCCGCGTGCGGCTGGGCTCTGGGATAGTGGTGGTTTCCCGCCACACCCCGCCTGGAGTTCCCATGAAGCTGTACAGCAAGCCCGGTGCCTGTTCCACCGCCGACCACATCGCCCTGCAGTGGACCGGCCAGCCGTTCGAGGTCGAACTGCTGAACAAGGACACCCTGAAGGGTCCGGAATTCCTCAAGATCAATCCGGCCGGCGCGGTACCGGCGATCGTCGATGGCGACTTCGTGCTGGTGCAGAACGCGGCGATCATGGGCTACATCGCCGACAGCTACCCGCAGGCCGGTCTCGGCGGCGATGGCAGCCCGCGCCAGCGCGCTGAAGCCACCCGCTGGCTGGCCTTCGTCAACTCCGACGTGCACCCGGCGTTCTCGCCGCTGTTCGCGCCGGGCAAGTTCATCGCCGATGAAGGCCAGTACGACGCGATCCGCGCCGCCGCGCACAAGCGCCTGCGCGCCCTGTTCGAGACCGCCGACAGGCAGCTGGCCGACAAGCCGTGGCTGGCCGGCTTCCGCAGCTTCGCCGATCCCTACTTCTACATCACCCTGCGCTGGGCGGCCGGCGCCAAGGTCGACCTGTCGGGCCTGGACAACCTGGCCGCCTACAAGGCGCGCATGGACGCCGATCCGGGCGTGCAGGCGGTGCTGAAGGCCGAAGGCCTGGCCTGATGGAACCGGGGTCGGATCCGTCTGCGCAGCAGGCGGCTCCGACCCCATTGGTGCCATCGGCGCGGTCAGCCGATTTCGCGGATCACTTCGCCCTTCGCATCGCGCAGGAACGTCGGCACCACTTCAACCTGCAACGTATTCGACACCGGGTAGGTCCCGCGTTGCGGCCGCACGTCATGCCAGGCCTGCAACGCCGCCTCATCCAGTATCCAGCGCACGTTGTCGTCCTCGACCGCGACCGCGCCATCGGTGGCCGGCATGAACTCCCATTGCCGTTCGCGGCTGACCAGCGTCAGTGCCTTGCCGTGGCGCAGGCGCAGTGGCAGCAGCTCACCCACACTGCCGACCTGCCCGGCCCCCAGCACCAGCGTGGTGATACCCGCCGTCTGCCGCCAGTCCAGCGTCTCGATGAACAACATGCCGGTACTGGATCCCTCACGCTCGCTGCCGGCCTCCACCCGCGCGGCCAGCGCCGGATCGTCCAGCAGATTGCCGCGATGCAGATCGGTGATCCACAGCGGCATCGCTTCCTCAAGCACCTGCAGGACACCGCGCGTGGACCAGCGCTTGATCGCGTCCATTTCCTCGTCGGTCAGCCCCACCACCTGGAGGAACTGCAAATGTCCATTGGCGGTGTGCCGCGGTGGCAGCTGCGGATCGGCAACGAATGCCAGATGGCAGAGACGGGTGTCGGTCTCCAGCGCGATCGGGCCATTGGCGTTGAGGTGGTGGCCATCCTCGAACACATTGCCGCTGCTGAACACATAGCGCGCCAGATTCTGCAGCAGGTTCATCGGCCACGCAGGCGGCGTGCTGCCTGCATCCTCCCCCTTGTCCGCAGCCAGGCGGAGCGTCAGCTCGAAACCATAGCCACTGGTGGCCGCATCACTGCTCTCTTTTGCATACAGTTCTGACAGACCGTAGGTGACGTAGTGCCAATGCGGAACCG
Source organism: Stenotrophomonas sp. MYb57 (assembly GCF_002966815.1). Taxonomy (NCBI): domain Bacteria; kingdom Pseudomonadati; phylum Pseudomonadota; class Gammaproteobacteria; order Lysobacterales; family Lysobacteraceae; genus Stenotrophomonas; species Stenotrophomonas sp. MYb57. The sequence continues at coordinate 943,897 of NZ_CP023271.1, read as the reverse complement.
GTGATTCGGCCCAGTAGACGCTGATGCCGTCGAGCGGATCCTGGCCACCCAGCGTGTACGGCAGCGCGGTACCGAAGTGACGCGGCTCCTGGCCGGCGTACAGCGGTGCCAGCGCGGCATTGATCGCATCCCAACCGGGGGTATCGGTGTCGTCCTGCATGCGGGGCTCCTGGGCGGAAAAAGAGCGGACCACTTTACCCCGCGCGTCAGCCGGGCACGACCTCGGCAGTGACCGGTGCCATCGAGATCTGGATCTCCTGCCACCAGCGCTGGGCCAGCGCCGGGCTGCGTGCCTTGCCGATCGCGGCGATCATTTCCGGGCACAGTTTTTCCAGGGCGACCGCGTCGGGACAGCGCTCGATCTTCAACTGCATGAAGTAGCCTTTCAGGCCCAGATGGCGGCGCACGGCATCGCTCATCGCGTCGTACAACTGCTGGTACAGCGCCGGATCCTGCTCACGGCCGCTGCACAGCCCGCGCTGCGGTACAGGTTCGGCCCTGCCGCCGACCACTTCGATCAGGCCCAGTGCAGCCAGCTGCTGCAGCGCATCCGGCGGCGCGCGCAGTCCTTCAAACAAGCCGCGCAGTTCGCTTTCATCACGCTGGCCGTCAACCATCAACAGGATCGAACGCAGCGCCGCCGGCAGGCGCCGGGCACGATCTTCGATTTCCTGGCGGCCAGCGGCCGTCTTGGCATGCAGCAGTGCCATAGCTCCCCCTTCCCACGATGCGATACGCATGCACGCCCTTGCGGGCGCGCCCCCCTGTTCGCCATCCCCGGGTGGCACGCGCGTTCCCCGGCGCGTGCCGCGTGTTGCAGGTCGATGACAGGCGGAGCTTAGCGCATGTCCTGGCAGGCCTGGGTAGCGCCAGGCCATCCCTGGCGGCTTTTCCGCGCTTTGCGCTCGCCGGGCATGGCCCGGCGCTACCACCCCGATCAGCGCCCCAGCGCGCGGCGGATCTCTTCCAGCGCGCCCGGGTCGTCCAGCGTCGACAGGTCGCCGGGGTCGCGCTGCTCGGCCAATGCCTGCAGCGAGCGACGCAGCAGCTTGCCCGAACGGGTCTTGGGCAGCGCGTTGACCACATGGATGTGCGCCGGTCGCGCCACCGCCCCCAGCGAGGTGGTCACCGTGGCCATCATCTCGGCCACCACTGCGGCCGGGTCTTCGCCATCGAGCCCCTGCTTGAGGGTGACGAACACCAGCGGCACCTGCCCCTTCAATTCGTCCTTCACCCCGATCACCGCTGCCTCGGCCACGCGCGGGTGACTGGAGATGGCCTCTTCGATCTCACGCGTGCCCAGACGGTGCCCGGCCACGTTGATCACATCGTCGGTGCGGCCGAGGATGAAGGTATAGCCATCGTCATCGCGGATGGCCCAGTCCAGCGAGCTGTACAGCAGTTCCTTGAAGTGGCTGAAGTAGCTCTGCAGGAAGCGGCTGTTGTCATTCCAGACCGTGCTCATGCAGCCCGGCGGCAACGGCGGCGTCATCACCAGCACGCCCTTCTGCCCGGCAGCCACCTCTTCACCGGTGTTCTCGTCGATCACCTTCATCCGGTAGCCGAGATTGGGGAACCCGGGCGAGCCGAACCGCACCGGCTTCATGTCCAGCCCAGGCAACAGGGTCAATGCCGGCCAACCGGTTTCGGTCTGCCAGTAGTTGTCGATGATCGGCTTGCCCAGCGCGTCGCTGATCCAGTGCGCGGTCGGCTCGTCCAGCGGCTCGCCGGCCAGGAACAGATACTTCAACGCATCCAGGTCGTGGCGGTGGATGAAATCGGCATCGTGCTTCTTCAGCACGCGGATCGCCGTCGGCGAAGAGAACATCGTGCGCACGTTGTACTGCTCGCACAGCGCCCACCAGATGCCCGGATCGGGGTTGGTCGGCAGCCCTTCGTACAGCAGCGAGGTGCAGCCGCCGATCAACGGGCCATACACGTTGTAGGAATGGCCCACGGCCCAGCCGACATCGGAGGTGGAGAACATCACCTGTCCCGGCTTGCAGTCGAACACGATCTGCATCGACTGCGCCATCGCCACCGCATAGCCACCGACATCGCGCTGCACGCCCTTCGGCTTGCCGGTGGTGCCGGAGGTGTACAGCAGGTAGCTGGGCTCGCTCGATTCCAGCCATTGCACCGGCACATCGGTCTGCCCGATCTGCGCACGCAGGGTGGCGTACTCGACGTCGCGCCCTTCGATGCGTGGCTCGGCCGGGTCCAGCCCGCGCGAAACGATCAGCACGTGCGGCGGCGGACTGCTGGCTTCGGCGCAGGCGGCATCGACCATCGCCTTGTACGGAATGAGCTTGCCGCCACGCATGCCGGCATCGGCAGCGATGAGCAGCTTCGGCTTGGCATCATCGATGCGCAGCGCGAGGTTGTGCGCAGCGAAGCCCCCGAACACCACCGAGTGCACCGCACCGATACGTGCACAGGCAAGCATGGCGAACACGGCCTCGGCCATGTTCGGCATGTAGATCACCACGCGGTCGCCGTGGCCGACGCCAAGGTGCTTCAGCACGGCGGCGAAGTCGTTCACTTCGCGATACAGCTGGCGATAGGTGATTTCGCGGGTGCTGTTGGTTTCGGTGGAGATGGCGACCAGTGCGAGCTGGTCCGGGCGGTCGGCCAGATGCCGGTCGACGGCGTTGTAGCAGAGGTTGGTTTCACCACCCACGAACCAGCGCCGGAACGGCGGGTTGCTGTAGTCGAGCACCTGTTGCGGCGGCGTGTGCCAATGGATGCGCTTGGCTTCCTCGCCCCAGAATGCCTCCGGCTCGTCGATCGAACGGCGGTAGGTTTCCTCGTAGTTCATGACGCAGCCCTCCCAGACAAAGTCATGGCTTCGAGCATAGTCCGGCGCTGGCGCGTGGGCCGCCCTACCTTGGTAGGGGGTGTGTTGCCGGCAGGGCTGCGCCCTGCACCCGCAGAAGCAACGGCAACGGCAACAGCAACAGCGTGCATTCCTTGGGATGGCGGGGTGGGTCCGATTGCGGGGGACGCCGTGAATACGTCCATGTAGGCTCGGTCGCGCCATCCATGGCGCTCACGCCCCCGCAACCGGCCCCACCCCGCCTTCGACAAACTCTCGCCGCTGTTGGGCTGCTGTTGGTAGCTGTCGACCTTGGTCGACACGTAGATCCACGCCATGCGTGGATGCTCTTCGTTCAATTGTCGAAATATTCGATTCCGATGGAGATTCATCCACGCATGAGGTGGATCCATCAGACGCCGGAAATCTGTCAGAGGTGGGGCGGTGTCGGAGTGCGGGGTGTCAGCCGCATGGGCCCGAGGCATGCCTCGGGCGGGTTGGGCAGGACGCCCAACCCCGGCCTTGCCGTGTGCGCAGGACAGCGCACACGAGCAAGCGGCTGCCAAGCCTACAGGGACGTACTTGCGGCGTCCCCGCAATCCGACACCGCCCCGCCATCCCACGGAATGCCAGCTTCTGCTGTTGCTGCTGAGGTTGCCGGCCAGCGGCCGGCACTACCGCGGGTGCAGGGTGCAGGGCGCAGCCCTGCCGAACACCCTACCCTTCTAGAACGGGGTCGTAGACTCGAACGCGAGCGCCTCGCCCGTCACCGGGTGAGTGAACTGCAGCTTCCGCGCATGCAGGCACACGCGCTGCGCGGCCTCTGCGCCATACAGCACGTCGCCGACGATCGGATGACCCAGGCTGGCCATGTGCAGGCGCAGCTGATGGCTGCGGCCGGTGACCGGTTCCAGTTCAACGCGCGTGCGTTGCGCCTCGGTGTCACGCGACAGTACCCGCCATCGGGTCAGTGCCGGCTTGCCGCGTTCGTGGTCGACCATCTGCTTGGGCCGGTTCGGCCAGTCGACGATCAGCGGCAGGTCCACTTCACCGGCATCACCTTCCAGCAGTCCCTGCACGATGGCTTCATAACGCTTGCCCACCTGGCGCTTCTCGAACTGCATCGACAGCGCTACCTGCATGTCCTTGCCGCGCGCGTGCAGCAGCAGGCCAGAGGTGACCTGGTCCAGGCGATGCACGGTCAGCGCATCGGCATACACCGCCTGCAGCCGTGCGACCACGCAGTCCTGGTTCTCCGCCGAGCGGCCGGGCACGGACAGCAGGCCGGCCGGCTTCTCGGCCACCAGCAGCGCGTCGTCGATGTAATGCAGAAGGATCATGTCGTTGCCAGGTACTCCATACGAAAACGGGGAAGCCGAAGCCTCCCCGTTTCCTGCGTACCGGCCAACAGCCGGTACCTACCCTGATGGAAAGGTGCCGGCAGGGTGCCGGCACCGACCGCATCAACCCAGCAGGTGGGCGACGCCGGCGCGCTCTTCTTCCAGCTCGGCCAGGGTCTTGTCGATGTACTTCTGGCTGAAGTCGTCGACCGGCAGATCCTTGACCAGGGTGTACTCGCCGTTCTCGGTGGTGACCGCGAAGCCGAAGATCACGCCTTCCGGAATGCCGTAGGAACCGTCGGACGGCACGCCCATGGTGACCCACTTGCCGTTGCTGCCCAGCACCCAGTCACGCACATGGTCGATCGCTGCGTTGGCCGCCGAAGCTGCCGAGGACGAGCCGCGGGCTTCGATGATCGCCGCGCCGCGCTTGCCGACGGTCGGGATGAAGGTGTTGGCATTCCACTCCTGGTCGTTGATCGCATCGGCGATCGACGCACCATCGGCGGTGGCGAAACGGTAGTCCGGGTACATGGTCGGGCTGTGATTGCCCCACACCACCAGCTTCTCCATGCCGGCGACCGGCTTGCCGAGCTTGGTCGACAGCTGGCTCAGCGCACGGTTGTGGTCCAGGCGCAGCATGGCGGTGAAGTTGCGCGGGTTCAGGTCCGGCGCCGACTTCATGGCGATGTAGGCGTTGGTGTTGGCCGGGTTGCCGACCACCAGCACCTTCACGTCACGCTTGGCGACCTTGTTCAGTGCGGCGCCCTGGGCGGTGAAGATCTTCGCGTTTTCCAGCAGCAGATCCTTGCGCTCCATGCCCGGGCCGCGCGGACGTGCGCCGACCAGCAGGGCGATGTCGGCGTCCTTGAAGGCGACTTCAGCGTCGTCGGTACCGACCATGCCGGCCAGCAGCGGGAACGCGCAGTCTTCCAGTTCCATCATCACGCCCTTCAGGGCGGCCTGGGCCTTGTCGACCGGCAGCTCCAGCAGCTGCAGGATGACCGGCTGGTCCTTGCCCAGCATTTCACCGGAGGCGATACGGAACAGCAGGGCGTAGCCGATCTGGCCGGCGGCGCCGGTCACGGCAACACGAACAGGTGCTTTCATGGGGATTTCCTCTGCTAAGAAGCTAAGTAGCGTTGTGGGAGATGGCCGCGCGGGCGGGGACAGGCCTGGCGGGGCGGCCGCAACATGGAAACGGCCCCCTGTGCAGGGGGCCGTCCGGGTATTGGATCAGGCGGCGAGGATCTTGTTCCACTCACCCACGCGCTCTGCCTGGGCGGCGAGCACGGCGTCGGTGTCGCCTTCCAGGGTGATCGAATGGATCACGTCGCCCTGCTTGACCGAATCAACGATCGCCTGGCCTTCCAGGACCTGGCCGAACACAGTGTGCTTGCCGTCCAGCCAATCGGTCTTGATGTGGGTGATGAAGAACTGGCTGCCATTGGTGTTCGGGCCGGCGTTGGCCATCGACAGCGAGCCGATCTGGTGCTTCACACCATTCTTCTCGTCTTCGAACTTGTAGCCCGGGCCGCCGGTGCCACGACCCTGCGGGCAGCCGCCCTGGATCATGAAATCGGGGATCACGCGGTGGAAGATCAGGCCGTCATAGAAGCCGCGCTTGACCAGGTTCACGAAGTTGGCGACCGTCAGCGGCGCCTTGTCGGCGAACAGCTCGACCTTGATCGGGCCCTGGGTGGTGTCGAAAGTGGCGATGAGGGACATGCAGATCCTTGGGATGCGGGGTGTGTAATCAGCCCCATAAGGATACACCTCCCCCGTGGCATGGGCGGCTTCGACCATGTGCGCAGGCAGGGTCTTCAGCCTCCGGACGGGCAGCGCCGGGGGGCAGGCTGAATGGGGGCCTCAGCAGTCCTGAAATCCAGGTTTTCGCCAATCGTCAAGTTCGACGTATAATGTTGGACTTCTTTTTCCAAATCCGGCGCCGACTGGCCCCCTTTCGTATGTCCATCGAAAACCTTCGCAACATCGCCATCGTCGCTCACGTCGACCATGGCAAGACCACCCTGGTCGACCAGCTGCTGAAGCAGTCCGGCACCCTGTCCGAGCGTACCGTCCTCGCCGAGCGCGTGATGGACAGCAACGACCAGGAAAAGGAACGCGGCATCACCATCCTGGCCAAGAACACCGCCATCACCTGGGAAGACAAGAAGACCGGTATCAAGAACCGGATCAACATCGTCGACACCCCCGGACACGCCGACTTCGGCGGCGAGGTCGAGCGCGTGCTGTCGATGGTCGACACCGTGCTGATCCTGGTCGACGCGATGGACGGCCCGATGCCGCAGACCCGCTTCGTCACCCAGAAGGCCTTCGCGATGGGCTTCAAGCCGATCGTCGTGGTCAACAAGGTCGACCGTCCGGGCTCGCGTCCGGAGTGGGTGATCGACCAGGTCTTCGACCTGTTCGACAAGCTCGGCGCCACCAATGAGCAGCTGGACTTCCCGATCGTCTACGCCTCGGCCCTGAACGGCTACGCCGGCCTGGAAGACACCGTGCGCGACGGCGACATGACCCCGCTGTACGAAGCGATCATGCAGCACGCGCCGAAGCCGGAAGTGGACCCGGAAGGTCCCTTCCAGATGCGCATCAGCCAGCTGGACTACAACAACTTCGTGGGCGTGATCGGCATCGGCCGCATCCAGCGCGGCACCCTGAAGAAGAACATGCAGGTCGCGGTGATCGACCGTGAAGGCAAGAAGCGCAACGGCAAGGTCGCCCAGGTGCTGGGCTTCCTGGGCCTGGAGCGCATCGAGCAGGACACCGCCGAAGCCGGTGACATCGTCGCCATCTCCGGTATTCCGGAGCTGACCATCTCCGACACCCTGTGCCACCCGGAAACCCCGGAAGCCCTGCCGGCACTGACCGTCGACGAGCCGACCATCTCGATGACCTTCCAGGTCAACAACTCGCCGTTCGCCGGCAACAAGGACCTGTCCGGTGGCAAGTTCCTGACCAGCCGCCAGATCAAGGACCGCCTGGACCGCGAGCAGGTCCACAACGTGGCCCTGAAGGTCGAACAGCTGGAAGACGCCGACAAGTTCCTGGTCTCCGGCCGTGGCGAACTGCACCTGTCGGTGCTGATCGAGAACATGCGTCGTGAAGGCTACGAGCTGGCCGTGTCGCGCCCGGAAGTGATCATCAAGCAGATCGACGGCCAGGCCATGGAGCCGATCGAGCAGCTGGTGGTGGACATCGAAGAAGTCCACCAGGGCGGCGTGATGGAAAAGCTGGGCACCCGCAAGGGCCAGCTGAAGAACATGGAATCGGACGGCAAGGGCCGTGTCCGCCTGGAATACCAGATCCCGGCCCGTGGCCTGATCGGCTTCCAGAACGAGTTCAAGACCCTCACCCAGGGCTCGGGCCTGCTGTTCCACGTGTTCGACCATTACGGTCCGAAGGAACAGGGCGCCATCGCCAAGCGCATCAACGGTGTGATGATCGCCAATGCGCCGGGCACCACCCCCGCGTACTCGCTGGGCCCGCTGCAGGAACGCGGCAAGCTGTTCGCTGCTGAAGGCGACAACGTGTATGAAGGTCAGCTGGTCGGCATCCACTCCAAGGACAACGACCTGACCGTCAACGCGATCAAGACCAAGCCGCTGACCAACATGCGTGCTTCGGGCAAGGACGATGCGATCCAGCTGACCCCGGCGATCAAGTACTCGCTGGAACAGGCCCTGGACTTCATCGAAGACGACGAGCTGGTCGAGATCACCCCGAAGGAGATCCGTCTGCGCAAGAAGTTCCTGACCGAAAGCGACCGCAAGAAGAACTCGCGCGGCGGCTGATCCAGCGAACCGTGAGCCAGAACGGCTACAACCCGGATCCACACCGGCATCCGGGCCTCCATGTCATCGCCTTGCTCGAAGCGAGCAAGGCGATGCTGGCGTTGTTGGCGGCCACCGGGCTGGAAATCCTCGGCCCGCAGCCGCTTCGCGACGGCGTCAATGCCCTGATCCGGCGTTTCAGCCTGGACCCGGATCACGGCACCCTGCCCTCGCTGTTGAATGCAATCAGTCCCGACGCGGTGCACCTGGCTGCGGCGGCGATGATCGGCTACGGCCTGCTGCACCTGGTCGAGGCCTGGGGCCTCTGGAAAGCCAAGGCATGGGCTTCCTGGCTGGGCTGCCTGACCGCCTCCATCTATCTGCCCTTCGATATCTACGCGATCGTCCGCCATCCCGGCTGGGCCTCGTGGACGGTGCTGGCGATCAACCTGATCGTCGTCTACGTGCTGGCGCGCGACCTGCGCAAGCGCCGTCGCTGAGCAGCCGCTACACTGGGGATCGGAGCCGTCGAAGCTGCCCCATGCGCCTGTCCTTGCCGCCCCTCCTGTCCTGTCTGATCGCCGCACTGCCTGCGGTGTTTGCCGCTGGCTGCAGCCCGGCTACGTCCAGCGCCCACGCCGCCGAACCGGGTAGCAGCAACGTGCCCTTCGCCTACGCCGAGACCGAAGTTTCCGACCTGCAGGCGCGGATGGTCGCCGGTGAGCTCGACAGCGTCACCCTGACCGGCGCCTACCTAAAGCGCATCGCTGCCCTGGACCGCACCGGGCCACGCCTGCGCGCGGTGATCGAACTCAACCCCGATGCCCTCAAGGAAGCCGCACAGCGCGACCAGGAGCGCCGTGCCGGCCGCCTGCGCGGCCCCCTGCATGGCATCCCGATCCTGCTGAAGGACAACATCAACGCCGCACCGATGGCCACCAGTGCCGGCTCGCTGGCCCTGCAGGGCTTCCGCCCCGGCGATGCCTACCTGGTCCGCCGCCTGCGCGAAGCGGGCGCAGTGGTGCTGGGCAAGACCAACCTCAGCGAGTGGGCCAACTTCCGCGGCAACGACTCCATCTCCGGCTGGAGCGCGCGCGGCGGACAGACCCGCAATCCCTACCGCCTCAGTCATTCGCCCTGCGGCTCCAGCAGCGGCAGCGCTGTGGCCGTGGCCGCCAACCTGGCCAGCGTGGCCATCGGCACTGAAACCGATGGCAGCATCGTCTGCCCCGCAGCGATCAACGGCGTGGTCGGCCTGAAACCGACCGTCGGCCTGGTCAGCCGCGAAGGCATCATCCCGATCTCCTTCAGCCAGGACACCGCGGGCCCGATGACCCGCAGCGTCGCCGACGCCGCCGCCGTGCTGACCGCCATCGCTGGCCGCGATGACGCCGATCCCGCCACTGCGACCATGCCCGGCCGCGCAGTCTACGACTACACCGCACGGCTGGATCCGCAGGGCCTGCGCGGCAAGCGCATCGGCCTGCTGCAGACACCATTGCTGAAATATCGCGGGATGCCACCGCTGGTTGAACAGGCTGTCGCTGAACTGCGCCGCGCCGGCGCCGTGGTGGTACCCGTGGAACTACCCAACCAGGGCGCCTGGGCCGATGCCGAGCGCATCGTGCTGCTGTACGAATTCAAGGCGGGTCTGGAGCGCTACCTCAACACCTACCAGGCGCCACTGCGCAGCCTGGCCGGGCTGATCGCCTTCAACGAGGCGCACAAAGGCCAGGAACTGGGCCTGTTCGGCCAGGAGCTGCTGCTGGAAGCCCAGGCGACTCCTGGCCTGGGCGATCCCGTCTACATCCGCGCGCGCAGCGATGCGCGGCGACTGGCGGGCCCGGAAGGCATCGACGCCATTCTGGCATCGCAGAAGCTGGATGCGCTGGTCGCACCGACGACCGGTGTGGCCTGGCCCCTGCGCAGCACCGGCGATGACTTCCCCGGCGAGAGCTACAGCGTCGCCGCCGTCGCCGGCTACCCCAGCCTGAGCGTGCCGATGGGCCAGATCGATGGCCTGCCTGCGGGGCTGTTGTTCATGGGCACGGCCTGGAGCGAGCCGAAGTTGATCGAGATGGCCTACGCGTATGAGCAGCGCACGCGCGCCCGGCGCCCACCGCACTTCGATACCGATACCTTGATCGAATCCGGCGACCCCTGACCCAATGGATGGTAGCGCCGGGCCGTGCCCGGCGAGCGCAGCGGCACTCTGCAATCCGCCGGGCATCGCCCGGCGCTACCATTCCGGGCGCGGCTCCGCCGGCGCGATGGCCGCCTCACCATCCTCCGCACCGGGTGAACGCACATCGGCGCTGCCTGCACGCCGCATCCGCGGCATATCCAGCTCATCGTCCCGCTGCAGGCGCGCGCGCACCTGCGGCAACGATTGCGGATGTTCGCGTGCGAGGAAATCCAGCATGCGTTCGCGCACCAAGCAGCGCAGGTCGAACGCATCACCGGAACTGCGCGCACTGACCAGCAGCCGCACCTGGATCGCGCGCTCGCTGGTCTCGGTCACCTGCGTCACGCACACCCGTCCATCCCACAGCGGCTGGCCCTGGCAGATGCGTTCCAGCTCGGCACGTATCGCCGCGATCGGCGCACGGTAGTCCAGCCACAGGAACGCCGTACCGAGCAGGTCGGCACTGCGTCGTGTCCAGTTCTGGAACGGGTGCTCGATGAACCAGGTCAGCGGTACCACCATCCGCCGCTCATCCCAGATGCGCACTACCACGTAGCTGCTGCCGATCTCTTCGATGCGCCCCCATTCGCCCTCGACGATCACCACGTCATCGAGTCGGATCGGCTGGGTCACCGCGATCTGCAGGCCGGCGATCAGATTGCCGAACACCGGTTTGGCGGCGATACCCGCCACCAGGCCGATCAGTCCCGCCGACGCCAACAGTGCGGTGCCGATCTTCTGCACCATCGGGAAGGTCAGCAGCACCAGCGAAGCACCGAGCACGATGATGCCGCCCATCAGCACGCGGCTGAGCACTCGCGTCTGGGTCTGGATGCGGCGCGCTTCGAGGTTGTCGGAGACATCGATCGGATGGCTGCGCAGGATCGCCCGCTCACCCGCCGCAACGCCGCGCACCAGCAACCAGATGAAGCAGGCGGTCAGGGCGATGTGCAGCACGCGCAGCAGTTGATCGAGCGTGTGTTCCGGCAATGGCGTGGCCTGCAGCGCCGGCACCAGCAACAGCACGGGCAGTGCAAGGGCCAGCGGCGGTCCGATCACCCGGCCGATGCGCGCACGGCGCCGGTCACGCCCGCGCAGGCGGCGGTACAGGGCCAGTACGGCCCAAGCCCCCAGGCCGCCAACCACCAGGGCGCTGCCGATCGGCCACAGGTACTGCTGCAGCTGTTGCCAGACCACCATGCATCCTCGCTGTAAACACCGAGCTACAGCGTGGCCCATGCACCATGAGCACAATGTCAGTCGTTCGTAAGCAGAATGTAGGCGGGGGTGTTCGGCAGGGCTGCGCCCTGCACCCGCGGTAGTGCCGGCCGCTGGCCGGCAACCTCAACCTCAACCTCAACAGCAACAGCAACAGCAAAAGCCTGCATTCCGTGGGATGGCGGGGAGGGGACAGATGGCGGGGGACGCTGCAAGTACGTCCATGTAAGCTCGGTCGCGCCATCCATGGCGCTCACGCCCCCGCCATCTGCCCCCTCCCCGCCTTCGACAATTTCCCGCGGCTGTTGGCGGGTGGCGATCCCCGCTGCTGGTGGGTGTCGACCTTGGTCGACACGTAGATCCACGCCATGCGTGGATGCTCTTCAAATTCAATTCGAAATATTCGATTCCGATGGAGATTCATCCACGCATGGTGTGAATCCATCAGACACCGGACAACTGTCGAAGGCGGGGCGGTGTCGGATTGCGGGGCATCCGCGCCATGGATGGCGCGGCTGAGCCTACAGGGACGTACTTGCGGCGTCCCCGCACTCCGACACCGCCCCGCCAACCCACGGATAGCCCGCTTTTGACGTTGATGTTGACGTTGATCCGGCAGGTGCAGGGCGCAGCCCTGCCGAAACACACTTACCGCACTTGCTCCTGCTTGCGCACGATCGCCATCGCGATCTCCAGCGACTGCTCGTAGTTCAATCGCGGGTCGACGGTCGAACGATAGGCGCGTTCCAGGTCACGTTCGGTCAGTTCGCGCGCACCGCCGGTGCATTCGGTCACATCCTCACCGGTCAGCTCCAGATGCACGCCACCCAGACGGGTGCCTGCGGCCGCATGCAGGTCGAAGGACATCTCGACCTCGCCGCGCACGTTGTCGAAGCGCCGCGTCTTGAAGCCGTTGGCGGTGCTTTCGGTATTGCCGTGCATCGCATCGCACACCCACAACACGCGACGACCATCGCGCTTGACCGCATCCAGCAACGGCGGCAGCTTCTGCGCGATCTGCGCCGCGCCCATGCGGTGAATGAAGCTCAGGCGGCCCGGCTCGTCATCCGGGTTGAGCACATCGATCAGGCGCAGCAACTGGTCCGGCGTCACCGACGGCCCCACCTTGATCGCGATCGGATTGCGCACGCCGCGCAGGTACTCCACGTGCGCGCCATCCAGCGCGGCGGTACGCATGCCGATCCACGGATAGTGCGTGCTCAGGTTCAACCAGCCCTGCTGGCGCGGCACCTGCCGGGTCAGCGCCTGCTCGTAGGGCAGCAGCAGCGCTTCATGCGAGGTGTAGAAATCGATGCGGTTGAGGTTGTGCACGCGGGCCCCGGCCAGGGTCTCCATGAAGTGCACGGCATCACCGATCGAGGCCACCATCTTCTGGTACTCGGCGGCCAACGGCGAATGGCTCACCCATTCCAGGTTCCAGTATTCGGGATGGTGCAGATCGGCGAAGCCGCCATCGATCAGCGCCCGCACGAAGTTCATCGTCATCGCCGAATGCGCGTGGGCCTGCAGCATCCGCTTCGGGTCGGGCAGACGCGCCGCCTCGGTGAAGGCCGGCGCATTGATCACATCGCCGCGGTAGCTGGGCAGGGTCACGCCGTCGCGGGTCTCGGTATCGGCCGAGCGCGGCTTGGCGTACTGGCCGGCAAAACGGCCGACGCGGATCACCGGCTGGCGCAGGCCGTGCACCAGCACCAGGCTCATCTGCAGCAGCACCTTCAACCGGTTGGAGATCGTGCCCGATTCGCAGTCGCTGAAATTCTCCGCGCAGTCGCCGCCCTGCAACAGGAAACGCTTGCCTTCCTGGGCGTCGGCCAGCTGCTGCTTCAGCGCCAGGATCTCCCACGAGGTCACCAGCGGCGGCAGCCGCTTCAGCTCGTGCAGCGCGGCATCCAGGGCCACCGGATCGGGATAGGTCGGCATCTGCAGCGCGGTCTTGCCCCGCCAGCTCTCCGGTGACCAGGTGGCGCCAGCAGCGATGGCGGCAGGATCGGGGGCGGGCGGAACGGCGGACAGGCTCATCACGGACATCCGGGGGTGGGGGGCGGTCATGGTCGCAGAGCCAGCCGCTGGCGCAAAGGGCCGGGCCCGGTCATGACTGCCTGAACGGTGTGGAAAGGGGCCGTGTGATCGGCCAGAAACGGCATGGTCGCCATCGCCGGACAGGCGCATGATCGGCACGCAGTTGTTACGGAGTAACACTCCCTCATGGACCGGCCCCCTCCCCCTTCCCTGCCCATTTCCCATGAAGCCCTCCCTGCTCACCACCGCCATCACCTTCGCCCTGATCCTCACCAGCCAACCCGCGCTTGCCGCCGACACTGATGCCAGCGCGGCTGCGGTCAAGGACCTCGACGTAGTCACCGTCAGTGCTCAGCTCGACCAGGCCCGCAACGCCCTGTCACCGGACATCGGCAGCAGCCAGTACCAGATCACCGCCGAGGACATCCAGAAGCAGCCGCTGGGCGCCTCCGCCCCGCTCAGCCAGGTGCTGCTGCAGGCCCCGGGCGTGGTCCAGGACTCCTACGGCGGCGTGCACGTGCGCGGCGACCACGCCAACCTGCAGTACCGCATCAACGGCGTACTGCTGCCCGAATCGATCTCCGGCTTCGGCCAGACCCTGGATGCCCGCACCATCAAGAGCATCCGCCTGATGGATGGTGCGCTGCCGGCGCAGTTCGGTGAACGCACCGCCGCGGTGGTCGATATCACCACCCGCAGTGGCGCCGAGCTGGGCAACGGCGGCAGCGCTGGCATCACCGCCGGTTCGTTCGGCAAGGTCAACCCGAACGCCTCCTGGTGGGGCAACCAGGGCCGCTGGAGCTGGTTCCTGACCGGCAACTACGACCAGAACGAGGTCGGGCTGGAGAACCCCACCAGCGCACGCAGGCCGCTGCATGACGACACCCACCAGGGGAAGGCCTTTGCCGACCTGACCTATCTGGTCAACGACAGCACCCGCCTGAGCGTGTTCGCCGGCTTTGCCAACAACCGCTTCCAGATCCCGGTCAACCCGGGACAGACCCCGCAGTTCGGCTACCTGGACACCACCACCTTCGATTCCAGCCAGCTGGACGAAACCCAGCGCGAGACCACCCGCTTCGGCATGCTGGTGCTGCAGGGCACGCTTGGCCAGACCGCGTACCAGCTCTCGGCTGGCCAGCGCTACAGCGATGTGGCCTTCAATCCGGACGTCGTGGGCGACCTGGTGTTCAGCGGCGTCGCCTCGCAGGTCCGGCGCAGCAACCGCGCCGACACCCTGCAGGCCGATTTCTCCACCCCCCTGGGCGACAACCACACCCTGCGTTATGGCCTGTATGGCAACTACGAACACGCCGCCGCCAACAACAGCAGCTGGGTCTTCCCGGTCGACGCCGATGGGCGGCAGACGAGCACCACGCCGCAGCTGATCCCGGACCGCAATGCCTTCCACGCCAGCACCGCAGCCTTGTACGTGCAGGACGAGTGGCGGATCGGCGATGACTGGACCGTCAATTACGGCCTGCGCGGCGACCGCTTCAAGGCCTTCGGTCACACCGAGGGCCAGCTCAGCCCACGTCTGGGCGTGGTCTGGAACGCCAGCGACAGCACTACCGTGCACGCCGGCTATTCGCGCTACTTCACCCCGCCCGCCAGCGAACTGGTTGGCGGCAGCGATCTTGCCCTGTTCGATGGCACCAGCAACCAGCAACCCGCCGATGGCAGCAACACGCCGTTGTCCGAGCGCAGCGACTACTACGATATCGGCGTGTCACAGCAGGTCGGCGACCACCTCACCCTCGGCCTGGATGCCTACGACCGACGCGTGCACCGCCTGCAGGACGAAGGCCAGTTCGGCGCCGCCTACATCTATTCCACCTTCAACTATCGCCGCGGCCACATCCATGGTCTGGAGTTCAGCGCCGACTACAGCAACGGGCCGATCAGCGCGTACTTCAACGCGGCCTACAACAAGGCCATGGGCACCCAGGTCATCACCAGCCAGTACAACCTCGATCCGGATGCACTGGCCTACGTGCAACAGAACTGGATCCATCTGGACCACGACCAGAAGCTGACGTCTTCCGGCGGCGTCAGCTATGCGTTCGCTGGCCACAATCGGGTAGGTGCGAACTACGTGTATGGCAGCGGCCTGCGTTCGGACATCGAGGGCGTGCCCAATGGCGGCGAACTACCGTCGTACCTGCAGGTCAATCTCAGCGCCGCGCATGACTTCAACGCCGACAGCGGTCATCCGCTGCATGTGCAACTGGCCGTACTCAACACACTGGACCGAAGCTACCAGCTGCGCGATGGCGGCGGCATTGGCGTGTTCGCACCGCAGTGGGGACCACGTCGCGGCGCCTATCTGAGCCTGCAGCAGGATTTTTGAGGTAGCGCCGACTGCCGGCCAGCGGCCGGCACTACCGGAAAACAGTAGAGCCACGCCATGCGTGGCTCCGGACTGGCTCAGTGCTTGACCTTGCGCAGCGACACCACCAGCGCCCACAGCGCCAGCAGCACGAACCACACGCCCGACCACATCGGCATGGTCAGACCAAGGAACGTCCAGTCGATGTTGCCGCAGTTGCCGGTGCCGGTCAGCACGGTGCGGAACACTTCCAGCGGCCCCATGGTCTCGCGCAGGAAGGCCAGCGGCGGGCCACAGGTCGCCCCCATTTCCGGCGGCAGCATCTGCACGTACACATGGCGCGCGGCGATGCCCACGCCCACGGCGGCAGCGATGAAAGCGAGGATGCCGTAGGTCGCCCGCCCCGGACGGTTGGACGGCCCATGCAGGGCGCCGATCAGGAACAGCAGGCCCAGGGCCGCGAACGCCAGGCGCTGGAAGATGCACAGCGGACACGGTTCCAGCCCCATCTTCAGCTGCAGGAAAATCGCGTAGCCCAGCAGGCCCGCGCAGATCAGGAAGCCCAACAGGAACTGGGCGCGGAAAGGCCAGCGCAGAGGATTCATCGGCAACGCTCGTGTAGTACGGACCGCAAGCGTAACCGAGAGTGCGCGCCGTTCGAACCGCCACAACGTCGCGCCCGTCGGAACACGCCGGCGCGCGCGCCGCAACATGCGGGATCATCCACGCCCGGCGTGGATCTCCATCCGTTGCCCAGAAACGGAAAAACCCGGCACGAGGCCGGGTTCTTCACCGAATGACGGGTGTCGCGCGTCGATTACTCTTCGACGGCTTCAGCCACGACCGGACGGTCAACCAGCTCAACGTAGGCCATCGGCGCGTTGTCGCCGGCGCGGAAGCCGCACTTCAGCAGGCGCAGGTAACCGCCCGGACGGTTCGCGTAGCGCGGGCCCAGGATGGTGAACAGGTTGCCGACGGCTTCGTTGTCGCGCAGGCGGGCAAAGGCCAGACGACGGTTGGCGACGGAGTCGACCTTGGCCAGGGTGATCAGCGGCTCGGCGACGCGGCGCAGTTCCTTGGCCTTCGGCAGGGTGGTCTTGATCAGCTCGTGCTTGAACAGCGAGGCGGCCATGTTCTTGAACATCGCTTCGCGGTGGGCGCTGGTACGGCTGAACTTACGGCCGGATTTCTGGTGACGCATGGTGATATTCCTTGGTTAATGATGTGGCTTTGCGGATCGTTGTCGCCTTCCTGGCGCTGCTGCTCGGACTGCGGTTGGTCCTGGCCATCCGTCCTGGACGACCTGCCCGCGAACCTTCGTTCGTCGTGGCGGTATTGCCTTGGTGCAATGGCCCCGTCGTTGCCGACGGGGCCATGCGGTCTTGCAGAAAGGCGGTATCAGCCCAGCATGCCGTGGCTGGCGACGCCGGCCGGCGGCCAGTTCTCCAGCTTCATGCCGAGCGACAGGCCACGCTGGGCCAGCACTTCCTTGATCTCGGTGAGCGACTTCTTACCCAGGTTCGGGGTCTTCAGCAGCTCGACTTCGGTCTTCTGGATCAGATCGCCGATGTAGTAGATGCTCTCGGCCTTGAGGCAGTTGGCCGAACGCACGGTCAGCTCCAGATCGTCGATCGGGCGCAGCAGCACCGGATCCACGCCGTTGTTGGCCGGCTTCGCCGCACCGCGGTCGCGATGGGTGAAGTCACCGAACACCGACAGCTGATCGCTGAGGATGTCGGCAGCGGTACGCACTGCTTCTTCGGCGTCGATGGTGCCGTTGGTCTCGATATCGATGACCAGCTTGTCCAGGTCGGTGCGCTGTTCGACACGAGCCGCTTCCACGGCATAGGCGACACGGCGGACCGGCGAGAACGAGGCATCCAGGACCAGACGGCCGATGGCACGGGTTTCTTCGTCCGGACGACGACGCGCAGCTGCCGGCTGATAGCCGAAACCACGCTCGATCTTCAGACGCATGTTCACTGCCGTGTCCTTGGTCAGGTGGCAGATCACGTGGTCGCCGTTCAAGATCTCCACATTGTGGTCGACCTTGATGTCGGCAGCGGTGACAACGCCCGGACCCTGCTTGGACAGGGACAGAGTCGCGTTGTCGCCGGAGTGCATACGGATGGCCACGTCCTTCAGGTTCAGCAGGACTTCCAGCACGTCCTCCTGCAGACCTTCGACCGTGGTGTACTCATGCAACACGCCGTCGATTTCGACTTCCGTGATGGCGAAGCCCGGGATGGACGACAGCAGCACGCGACGCAGGGCATTACCCAGCGTATGCCCGTAACCCCGCTCCAAAGGTTCGATAACGACCTTTGCACGGGTGTCGGTAATGCGTTCGATCTGCGGACCGCGAGGACGCAGAACCTGGTTGGCGGTAACCGTCATGTTGCGGGTTCTCCTAGTGAACCCCCGGCCGTCGCCGGGGGCTCTCCAATGTGAATTACTTCGAATACAGCTCGACGATCAGCGCTTCGTTGATGTCCGCAGGCAGATCCGAACGATCCGGAACAGCCTTGAAGATGCCGGAGAACTTGCCGGAATCCACTTCAACCCACGACGGGCTCAGGTCATGCTGGGCGGCGACGGTCAGGGCTTCCTGGACGCGCAGCTGCTTGGCAGCCTTTTCAGACAGGGCGATGGCGTCGCCAGCCTTGACCTGGTACGAGGCCAGGTTGACCGACTTGCCATTCACGGTGACGCCGCGGTGCGACACCAGCTGACGGGCAGCCGGACGGGTCACGGCGAAGCCCATGCGGTAGACAACGTTGTCCAGGCGGGTTTCCAGCAGCTGCAGGAGGTTCTCGCCGGTGTTGCCCTTCTTGGTCGAGGCCTTCTTGTAGTAGTTGCGGAACTGACGCTCCAGCAGACCGTAGATACGCTTGACCTTCTGCTTTTCACGCAGCTGGGTAGCGTAGTCGGACAGCTTGCCCTTGCGGGCAGTGGCGCCATGCTGGCCGGGCTTCTGCTCCAACTTGCACTTGGAGTCCAGCGCACGCGCCGGGCTCTTCAGGGACAGGTCGGCGCCTTCGCGACGGGCGAGCTTACAGGTAGGACCGATATAACGAGCCATTTCTTATCGCTCCCTTTAGACGCGACGCTTCTTCGGCGGACGGCACCCGTTGTGCGGGATAGGCGTCACGTCGATGATGTTGGTGATCTTGTAGCCGACGTTGTTCAACGAACGCACGGCCGACTCACGGCCCGGACCCGGACCCTTGATGCGGACTTCCAGCGACTTCACGCCGTAGTCCAGCGCAGCACGACCGGCCTTTTCGGCAGCCACCTGGGCTGCGAACGGGGTCGACTTGCGCGAACCGCGGAAGCCAGCGCCACCGGAGGTCGCCCACGACAGAGCGTTGCCCTGACGGTCGGTGATGGTCACGATGGTGTTGTTGAACGAAGCGTGGACGTGGGCAACGCCGTCGGTGACGACGCGCTTGATCTTCTTCTTGGTCTTAGCAGCAGGCTTAGCCATTTATATGTCCCTTACTTCCTGATCGCCTTGCGCGGGCCCTTGCGGGTGCGGGCGTTGGTACGGGTGCGCTGGCCACGCAGCGGCAGACCGCGACGGTGACGCAGGCCGCGGTAGCAGCCCAGGTCCATCAGGCGCTTGATCGCGATACCGATTTCACGGCGCAGATCGCCTTCCACGATGTACTTGCCGACTTCGGCGCGCAGGCGCTCGATTTCCGGCTCCGACAGATCGCGGATCTTGGTGGTCGAAGTGACGCCTGCGACTTCGCAGACCTTCTTCGAACGGGTACGGCCGATGCCGTAAATGCTTTGCAACCCGACCCAGACATGCTTCTGGGCTGGCAGGTTGACGCCTGCAATACGCGCCATGACGCGGTTCTCCAGCTGAGTGATGGCCGACAGCGCGCTCAAGGCACGCCGATCCGGCAGGATGGATCAAAAAAGTGAACCAGTGATACTAACAAGGTTCCGGTTTACTTGGAAGCCCGTGAAACCAGAGGTTTCATGAACCCGGCCCGGGGAGTGTGCCCAGGCTCCGGCGCCGGATGGGGTTGGACCTGGAGTTGCCTCCCGGGCCGCCCGCGCTACTCCAGCGCGGGACCACCTCATCACACCCCCACCCGGAACCGCTGCGGGGGCCGCCCTTCGTTTGTGTGGCCAGAGTCCGCGAAGCGGAGGACCATCACGTCAGGAAGACGAAAGTATAACAGGCTAATCAGCCGCGAGCAAAACCGCCGCGGTTGCCGCCCTTCAGGTTGGCCTTCTTCAGCAGGCTCTCGTACTGGTGGGACATCAGGTGCGCCTGCACTTGGGCGATGAAGTCCATCACCACCACCACCACGATCAACAGCGAAGTACCGCCGAAATAGAACGAGGCGTTCAGCTGCGTGCGCATCAGTTCCGGCAGCAGGCAGACGATCACCAGGTAAGCCGAACCGGCAGCAGTCAGTCGGGTCAGCACGCCGTCGATGTAGTCGGCGGTGGCCTTGCCCGGACGGATGCCCGGAATCAGCGCGCCCGACTTCTTCAGGTTGTCGGCGGTTTCCTGCGAGTTGAACACCAGCGCGGTATAGAAGAACGCGAAACCGGTGATCAGCGCAGCGAACACGATCATGTGCAGCGGCTCGCCCGGACCCAGGGCATTGGCGACCTTCTGCAGGGTCTGGCCAAAGGTGCTCTGGTTGGCAGCCTGGCCGGACCACATGGCCAGGGTGGCCGGGAAGGCCAGCAGGCTCGAGGCGAAGATCGCCGGGATGACGCCGGCCATGTTCAGCTTCAGCGGCAGGAACGAGGTCTGGTTCATGTACGCGTTGCGACCGCCCTGGCGGCGCGCGTAGTTCACCGTGATCCGGCGCTGACCGCGTTCGACGAACACCACGAAGAAGGTGAAGGCGAGCACGACGATGGCGATCAGCAGCAGCTGGATGAACTGGATGTTGCCGTCGCGGTAGGCGTCGAAGGTGTGGATGACCGCACCCGGCAGGCCCGCCACGATACCGGCGAAGATGATCAGCGAGACGCCGTTGCCGATGCCGCGCTCGGTCACCTGCTCACCAACCCACATCAGGAACATGGTGCCGGCGGTCAGTGCGACCACGGCAGTGAGCACGAAGCCCATGCCCGGCATGTACACGACCGGTGCACCGGTCGGCGACACCTGGCCCTGCAGCGCCAGCGCGATCGAACCGCCCTGCACCACTGCGAGCAGCACAGCGCCGATGCGCGAATACTGGGTGATCTTGCGGCGGCCGGACTCACCTTCCTTCTGCATCGCCTTCAAGGCGGGGAAGATGTGCACAGCCAGCTGCATCACGATCGATGCCGAGATGTATGGCATCACGTTCAGCGCGAAAATGCTGAAACGGTGCAGGGCGCCGCCCGAGAACATGTTGAACATGTCCACGATGCCGCCGCCCTGCTGTTGCATCATGGCAAGCATGGCATCGGGATTGACGCCCGGCACCGGCACGTAGCAGCCAATGCGATAGACGATCAAAGCCCCGACGACGAACAGCAAACGTTGGCGAAGTTCAGTGAACTTGCCCATTCCGCCCGCGAGGTTACCGATGCCAGCTTGCGCCATGATTCTCTTACTCCGTTACGCTGCCGCCGGCAGCTTCGATCGCAGCCTTGGCACCGGCCGTGGCAGCAACACCCTTCAGGGTGAACGCCTTGGTCACTTCGCCCTTGACGACGACCTTGGCCTTCTTGGCAGTGCTCGGGACCAGCTTGGCAGCACGCAGGACAGCGAAGTCGATCTCGCCGGCCGGCAGCTTGTCCAGCTGGTACAGCAGCACTTCAGCGGTGTCCTTGGCGATCGGCGAACGGAAGCCGATCTTCGGCAGACGACGCTGCATGGGGGTCTGGCCGCCTTCGAAGCCAGCCTTGATCTTGCCGCCACCCTTACGGGCAAACGAACCCTTGTGGCCGCGGCCGCAGGTCTTGCCCAGGCCGGAGCCGATACCGCGACCGACGCGGGTACGCTCTTTACGAGCGCCCGGTGCCGGGCTCAATTCATTCAGATGCATGGTCATTGGATTATTCCTCAACCTTGACGAGGTAGTGGACCTTGTTGATCAGACCGCGAACCTGCGGGCTGTCCTTCAGTTCACGCACATCGTTGAGCTTGCCCAGACCCAGCGCACGCACCGACAGGCGATGACGCGCCTGGGCACCACGCAGGCCGCGAACCAGACGGACCTTGACGGTCTTGTTGGTTTCATTAGCCATGGTTGAGATCCTCCACCTTCTTGCCGCGCTTGGCCGCGATGCGAGCCGGCGACTGCGCTGCAGTCAGGCCCTTCACGGTGGCACGCACCAGGTTGATCGGGTTGCGCGAACCGGTGGCCTTGGCCAGCACGTTCTTCACGCCAACTGCTTCCAGCACGGCGCGCATGGCACCACCGGCAATGACGCCGGTACCTTCGGAAGCCGGCTGCATGAACACGCGCGCTGCGCCGTGACCATCCTTGATGGTGTGCCACAGGGTGCCGTTGTTCAGATCGACGGTGACCTGGTTCTTGCGAGCCTGCTCCATCGACTTCTGGATGGCGACCGGCACTTCGCGTGCCTTGCCATAACCGAAACCGACCTTGCCTTCGCCGTCGCCGACAACAGTCAGGGCGGTGAAGGTGAACTGACGGCCACCCTTGACGGTCTTGCTGACGCGATTGACCGCGACCAGCTTTTCGATCATGCCGTCATCGACTTTCTCTTCGCGGTTACGGTCGCGATCGCGACCCCGCTGCTGACGTTCTTCTGCCATGTTTATTCCTTGGTTGTTGGGTTATGTACGGCTCGATGCCGCTTATGGTTGTGGAGTGGTGCGTTGTTGCGGTGGGCCGCTGCAGAAGAGCGGCGCCGCCCAGCCTCACTCAGGCTGGCGAGCAGGCGGGCATGGGGACCGGAGTCCCCTGCCCTGATCCCTTAGAACTGCAGGCCGGCTTCGCGGGCAGCGTCAGCCAGGGCCTTGATGCGGCCGTGGTAACGGTAACCCGAACGATCGAAGGCAACCTTCTCGACGCCGGCGGCCTTGGCACGCTCAGCGACGATGCGGCCAACCTTGGCGGCGGCATCGGCGTTCTTGCCGTTCTTCAGGCCTTCCTTGATGTCGGCCTGGGTGGTGTTGGCGGCAGCCAGCACCTTCGAGCCGTCAGCGGTGAAGACCTGTGCATACAGGTGCTGGCCGGTGCGCAGCACCGACAGGCGGGCCACACCGAGCACACGGATGTGGGCACGGGTCGACTTGGCGCGACGCAGGCGGGCGATGTTCTTGTTCATGATCTTTTTCCCTGGAAAGCGGAAGGTCCTAATTAGGCCTTCTTGGCTTCCTTGCGAATGATGACTTCGTCGGAGTACTTCACGCCCTTGCCCTTGTACGGCTCCGGCTTGCGGAACGCACGGATCTTGGCGGCAGCTTCACCGACGGCCTGCTTGTCAGCGCCCTGCACCAGGATTTCAGTCTGGGTCGGGGTGGTGATGGTGATGCCTTCCGGCGCCACGAACACGATCGGGTGCGAGTAACCCAGCGACAGGCTGAGGTCCTTGCCCTGCATCGCGGCACGGTAACCCACGCCGACCAGCTCAAGCTTGCGCTCGAAGCCTTCGGAAACACCCTTGACCATGTTGGACAGGATGGCGCGGACGGTACCGGTCAGCGGGATCAGCTCCACGTTGTCGGTGCTCAGGGTGGCAACGCCGTTTTCGACATTGATGTTGATGCCAGCCGGCTTGGCCAGCGACAGGGTGCCCTTCGGGCCCTTGGCGATGACGCTGTCGTTCTGGACGTTCAGTTCAACCTTACCCAGGTCGATCGGCTTCTTGGCTACACGGGACATGGTCTACTCCTTTCGCCTTAGGCCACGAAGCACAGGACTTCGCCGCCGACGCCCAACTGGCGCGCCTGCGCATCAGTCATGATGCCCTTGGAAGTGGAAATGATGGAAATGCCCAGGCCGTTCATGACCTTCGGCAGTTCGCTCTTGCCGCGGTACTGGCGCAGGCCCGAACGCGAGAAGCGCTTCAGGGTCGCGATGACCGGCTTGCCTTCGAAATACTTCAGCACGATTTCCAGCTCGGACTTGTTGTTCTCGAGCGCGGTCACGCGCAGGTCGGCGATGTAACCCTCGTCCTTCAGGACCTGGGCGATCGCAACCTTGATCTTGGACGACGGGGCTTTCACCGTCTGCTTGCCAACCGCTGCCGCATTCTTGATGCGGACCAGCAGGTCGGCGATGGGATCAGTCATGCTCATATGAGTACCTTTGAGTGCACCGATATCCGCTTTCGCGAAAATCTGTTGTCTCCTGGAAACGGGCCAGGCCCCCTACCCCTACGCGTTGCGCAGAGCAAGACGCGGGAGTATACGCCAAAAGAGCCCGACTTGCGTCGGGCTCTTCGGTTTTTTGCAGAGGGAAAGCTGAACGCCTCCCCTCCCCGGCTGCGAAGCCCCCCGGGGGGAGCCCTCGCTGGCAGGACCGGCTGGGGTTACCAGCTGGCCTTGCGCAGGCCCGGAACGTCGCCACGCATGGTGGCTTCACGCAGCTTGTTGCGACCCAGGCCGAACTTGCTGTACACGCCACGCGGGCGGCCAGACAGTTCGCAACGGTTGCGATGGCGGCTCGGCGACGAATCGCGCGGCAGCTTCGACAACTTGGTGGCGGCCTCGATCTTCTCTTCGTAGCTCGCATCCGGGGAGGACACGATCTTCTTCAGAGCAGCACGCTTGACAGCGAACTTTTCAGCCAGCTTCTTCCGCTTGATGTCGCGGTTGACCATGGAGGTCTTTGCCATTTCGGTTTCCTCGACGAATCAGTTACGGAACGGGAACTTGAACGCTGCCAGCAGCGCCTTCGCTTCCGCGTCGGTCTTCGCAGTGGTGGTGATGGCGATATCCATACCGCGGATCGCGTCGACAGCGTCGAAGTCGATTTCCGGGAAGATGATCTGTTCCTTCACACCCATGTTGAAGTTGCCGCGACCGTCGAAGGAACGACCGGAAACACCACGGAAGTCGCGCACGCGCGGCAGCGAGATGTTGATCAGGCGGTCCAGGAACTCGTACATCTTGTGGCGACGCAGCGTGGTCTTGCAGCCGATCGGCCAACCATCACGGATCTTGAACGATGCCACCGAGATACGCGACTTGGTGACGATCGGCTTCTGGCCCGAGATCTTGGTCATGTCGCCGACGGCGTTTTCCAGGATCTTCTTGTTGGTGGCCGCTTCGCCGACACCCATGTTCAGGGTGACTTTGACCAGCTTCGGCACCTGCATGGAATTGGTGTAACCGAACTGCTTCATCAGCGCCGGCACCACTTCTTCCTTGTAAAACTTTTCGAGACGGGAAGTCATCTTCTCATTCCTCAGGCGTCGAGCGCCTCACCGCTGGAGCGGAACACACGCAGTTTGCGTCCATCCTCCAGCACCTTGAAGCCAACGCGCTCGCCCTTGCCCGAAGCCGGGTTCAGCACATTCACGTTGGAGATATGGATCGACGCTTCACGCTCGACCACGCCGCCGGCAACACCTGCCTGCGGGTTCGGCTTGGTGTGGCGCTTGACGATGTTCACGTTGGCGACGACCAGACGGTCGCCATCGACGCGGACGACTTCGCCCTGCTTACCCTTGTCCTTGCCGGCGTTGACGACAACCTGGTCGCCCTTCTTGATACGGTTAGCCATGATTATCTCCTGTCGCTCACAGCACTTCGGGAGCGAGCGAGACGATCTTCATGAACTTCTCCGAACGAAGTTCACGAGTCACCGGCCCGAAGATACGGGTCCCGATCGGCTCCTGCTTGTTGTTAAGCAGAACGGCGGCGTTGCCGTCGAAGCGGATCAGCGAGCCGTCGGCGCGACGCACACCCTTGCGGGTACGCACCACGACGGCGTCATACACTTCACCCTTCTTGACCTTGCCGCGCGGAATCGCATCCTTCACGGTGACCTTGATGATGTCGCCGATGCCGGCGTAACGGCGCTTGGAACCACCCAGCACCTTGAAGCACATCACTCGCTTGGCACCAGAATTGTCGGCGACGTCAAGGTAGCTCTGCATCTG
The DNA here is from genome assembly GCF_002966815.1 of Stenotrophomonas sp. MYb57. NCBI lineage: Bacteria > Pseudomonadati > Pseudomonadota > Gammaproteobacteria > Lysobacterales > Lysobacteraceae > Stenotrophomonas > Stenotrophomonas sp. MYb57. The sequence continues at coordinate 918,129 of NZ_CP023271.1, read as the reverse complement.
GATCATGATTCAGACTCCTTATTCAGCCGCACGCGTGATGACTTCCACCACGCGCCAGTTCTTGGTCTTGGACATCGGAGCAATCTCGGTCACGCGGACGACATCGCCTTCCTTGCAGGCGTTGTCGGCATCGTGGGCGTGCAGCTTCGTCGAGCGCTTGATGTACTTGCCGTACAGTGCGTGCTTGACCTGACGCTCGACCAGGACGGTAACCGTCTTGTCCATCTTGTTGCTGACGACACGGCCTTCGACCGTGCGCAGCGCTTTGTTTTCAGTATTGTCGCTCATAGCGGCCATCCTTACTTCGTGCTGCCGAGCAGGGTCTTGACGCGAGCAATTTCGCGACGCACCCGGCGGATGTCGTGTGTCTTCGGCAGCTGGCCGGTGACCTGCTGCATACGGACAGAGAACTGTTCCTTACGCAGGTCGATCAGGTGGGCCTTGAGGTCGTCAGCCGACTTTTCACGGAGAGTTTTGATATCCATCAGCGCACCGTCCGGGTCACGAAAGTGGTGGTGACCGAGAGCTTGGCAGCGGCCAGGCGGAACGCCTCGCGTGCCACTTCCTCGGTAACACCCTCGATTTCATAGATCATGCGGCCGGGCTGGATCTGGGCCACCCAGTATTCCACGTTGCCCTTACCCGAACCCATTCGAACTTCGATGGGCTTCTTGGTGATGGGCTTGTCGGGGAACACTCGGATCCACATCTTGCCGCCGCGCTTCACGTAGCGGCTGATCGAACGGCGAGCCGCTTCGATCTGACGCGCGGTCAGCTGACCGTGGGCGGTTGCCTTCAGGCCGTACTCGCCAAAGCTGACAGCGTTTGCGCTCCAGCTGAGGCCTTCGTTACGGCCCTTGTGCACCTTGCGGTACTTGGTTCGCTTGGGTTGCAACATTGTCGTTACCTCGCTTCACGAGCCGGGCGCTGACGGTCACCGCGGTCGCCGCGATCATGACGATCGTTGCGCGACGGGGTGTCGTCCTGCTTTTCCTGGCCAACCTGGGAGAAATCGAAGACCTCGCCCTTGTAGATCCAGACCTTGATGCCGATGATGCCGTAGGTCGTCTTGGCTTCAGCGAAGCCGTAGTCGATGTCGGCACGCAGCGTGTGCAGCGGCACGCGGCCTTCGCGGTACCACTCCGAACGGGCGATTTCTGCACCGTTGAGGCGGCCACCCACGTTGACCTTGATGCCCAGGGCACCCAGGCGCATCGCGTTGCCGACCGAGCGCTTCATTGCGCGGCGGAACATGATGCGACGCTCCAGCTGCTGCGCGATCGATTCGGCAACCAGCTGTGCGTCCAGCTCGGGCTTGCGCACTTCGGTGACGTTGATGTGCGCCGGGACGCCCATCATCTCGCTCACTTCCTTGCGCAGCTTCTCGATGTCCTCACCGCGCTTGCCGATCACCACGCCCGGACGGGCGGTGTGGATCGTCACGCGAGCGGTCTTTGCCGGACGCTCGATCAGGATCTTGCTGATGCCGGCCTGCGCCAGCTTCTTGCGCAGCATTTCGCGCACTTTCAGGTCGGCTGCCAGGTAACCAGCGAACTCGGCCTTGTTGGCGTACCACTTGGAGTTCCAGTCCTTGGAAATGCCGAGGCGGATACCAATCGGATGAACTTTATGACCCATGGTCTTTTCCTTATCCGCTTACTTGGCGGCGCCCACAACCACAGTGATGTGGCTGGTGCGCTTGAGGATGCGGGTACCGCGGCCTTTCGCCCGCGCCATGAAACGCTTCAGGGTCGGACCTTCATCTACCATGATGGTCTGAACCTTCAGCTCGTCGACGTCGGCGCCCTGGTTGTTCTCGGCATTTGCAATAGCCGACTCCACCACCTTCTTGATCAGGTGGGCAGCCTTCTTGTCCGAGAACTTCAGCAGGTTGACGGCACGCTCGGCCGGCAGACCGCGCACCTGGTCAGCGACCAGACGTGCCTTCTGCGGGGAGATGCGCGCGGTGCGCAGGATGGCTTTCGCTTCCATTGTCATCTCTCCTTACTTGCCCGACTTCTTGTCACCACCGTGACCCTTGAAGGTCCGGGTGATGGCAAATTCGCCGAGCTTGTGGCCGACCATGTTCTCGTTGACGAGAACCGGGATGTGGTTCTTGCCGTTATGCACGGCAATGGTGACGCCTACCATGTCAGGCAGGATCATCGAACGACGCGACCAGGTCTTGATCGGACGCTTGCTACCCGCAGCGGCAGCCACCTTAGCAACCAGGTGGTGATCGACAAACGGGCCCTTCTTGAGTGAACGTGCCATGGTCGATTAGCCCCTACGATCGCGGACGATGAACTGCTGAGTGCGCTTGTTATGGCGCGTCTTGTAACCCTTGGTCGGAACACCCCACGGGGTGACCGGATGCGGGTTACCCTGGCCGGCCTTCGCCTCACCACCACCGTGCGGGTGGTCAACCGGGTTCATGGCAGCACCACGAACGGTCGGGCGGACGCCGCGCCAGCGCTTGGCACCGGCCTTGCCCAGCTTTTCCAGGCTGTGCTCGTCGTTGCCGACTTCGCCGATGGTCGCGCAGCATTCAACCGGAACCTTGCGCATCTCACCCGAGCGCAGGCGCAGGGTGGCGTAGATGCCTTCACGAGCAACCAGCTGCACGGCAGCACCTGCAGCGCGAGCGATCTGAGCGCCCTTGCCCGGCTTCAGCTCGATGCAGTGGATGGTGGTACCGACCGGGATGTTGCGCAGCGGCAGGGTGTTGCCCGCCTTGATCGGAGCATCCGAACCAGCGATCACCTGATCACCAGCCTTCAGACCCTTCGGGGCGATGATGTAGCGACGCTCGCCGTCGACGTAGCACAGCAGGGCGATGTGCGCGGTGCGGTTCGGATCGTATTCGATGCGTTCCACGCGCGCCGGGATGCCCAGCTTGTTGCGCTTGAAGTCAATCAGGCGGTAGTGCTGCTTGTGGCCACCACCGACGTGACGCACGGTGATGCGGCCGTGGTGGTTACGACCACCGGAACGGCTCTGCGACTCGACCAGCGGAGCGTGCGGAGCGCCCTTGTGCAGGTCGGGAGTAACCACGCGCACGGCCGAACGGCGACCGGGAGAAGTGGGCTTGAATTTCATCAATGGCATGGGATGTACCTCAGGCCTTGGCCGTTACATCGATCGACTGGCCGTCGGCCAGGCGAACGTACGCCTTGCGCCAATCGCCGCGGCGGCCAGCACGGTTACGGAAGGACTTGTTCTTGCCCTTGACGTTGACCACGTTGACTGCTTCGACCTTGACGTCGAACAGCTGCTCAACCGCGGCCTTTACATCGGCCTTGGTGGCTTCGTTCGAAATTTCGAAGACGTACTGATTGGAGAGTTCCTGCAGGCGCGCGGTCTTTTCGGAGACACGCGGGGCGAGCAGCACGCTGAAGATTTTTTCGTTGCTGTTCATGCCAGCCACTCCTCGACCTTCTTGACCGCGTCAGCGGTGATGACGACCGTGTCGGCACCGACCAGCGACACCGGATCCAGGCCCTGGACGTCACGCACTTCCACGTAGGGAATGTTGCGAGCCGACAGGTACAGGTGCTCGGAGGCTTCTTCAGTGACGATCAGCGGGCGCTTGCCCACTTCCAGGCCGGCCAGCTTGGCGATCAGAGCCTTCGTGTTGGTCGCTTCGACATCGAAGGACTCCACGATGGTCAGACGGCCCTGACGGTTCAGCTCGGACAGGATCGCGCACATGGCGGCACGGTACTGCTTACGATTGACCTTCTGCTCGAAGCTGCGCGGCTTTGCCGCGAAGGTGACACCGCCGCCGACGAAGATCGGAGCCGTCAGTGCGCCATGACGCGCGCCGCCGCCCTTCTGCTTCTTCGACTTCTTGGTGGTACCTGCCACTTCGGAGCGAGTCTTCTGCGCCTTGGTGCCGGCGCGACCGGCGTTGCGGTAAGCAACGACGACCTGGTGAACCAGATCTTCGCTGAAATCGCGACCGAACACGGCGTCGGAGACCGAGACCTTGTTATTGCTACCCGTGATAACGAGTTCCATCGTCATCTCTCCTTATGCCTTGCTCGCCGGACGGACGATCACGTCGCCACCCGCCGCGCCCGGAACGGCGCCGCGAACCGCGATCAGACCGCGTTCGACGTCGACCTTGACAACTTCCAGGTTCTGGGTGCTCTGCTGCACGGCGCCCATGTGACCGGACATCTTCTTACCCGGGAACACGCGGCCGGGCGTCTGGCGCTGACCCAGCGAACCCGGCGCGCGATGCGACAGCGAGTTGCCGTGGGTAGCGTCACCCATACGGAAGTTGTAGCGCTTGATGGTGCCCTGGAAGCCCTTACCCTTGGTGACACCCTGGACGTCGACGATCTGGCCGACTTCAAAGATGTCCGCCTTGACTTCGCCACCCACGGCGAAATCGCCGAGCTGGGCGTCTTCAACGCGGAATTCCCACAGGCCACGGCCCGCTTCCACTTTCGCCTTGGCGAAGTGGCCGGCTTCCGGCTTGTTGACCAGGGCAGCGCGACGCGCACCGACGGTCACCTGCACGGCGCTGTAGCCGTCAGTTTCGACGGTCTTGATCTGCGCGATGCGGTTGGGGGTTGCTTCGATCAGGGTCACCGGGATGGAACGGCCATCTTCGGTGAACACGCGGCTCATGCCAGCCTTGCGGCCCACGAAGCCCAACGAATACTTCTTCGTCATGGTCGTAGTCCTCAGGTCAGCTTGATCTGAACGTCGACGCCGGCAGCCAGTTCGAGCTTCATCAGCGCGTCCACGGTCTTGTCATTCGGGTCAACGATATCGAGCACGCGCTTGTGCGTGCGGGTCTCGTACTGGTCACGCGCGTCCTTGTCGACGTGCGGGGAGACGAGGATGGTGTAACGCTCGATCTTGGTCGGCAGCGGGATCGGGCCACGCACTTGCGCGCCGGTCCGCTTCGCCGTCTCAACGATCTCGCTGGCCGAACGGTCGATCAGACGATGATCGAACGCTTTCAGCCGGATCCGGATCTTTTGGTCCGCCATGGCGGTAGGTTCCTTCGATAAAAGAGCGACAGACAAAGCCTCTGGGTTGCTTTGCCCCATGAAATCCCTGAATACAGACGGCCCGCATTCCCGCAGGCCGACAAGGTCAATCCGTAGACCCCAAATGCATAGGCAGACCCATGAAACCGGCCTGCCCAGACGGAGAAGCATAATGGCACGCAAGGCAGCTGTCAACAGTCTCCTGTTGACGCCGCCTGAATGGCATTGACCCTTCCTGGTCCGGGGAACACAAGGCACATCCTGTGCCTACTTTCCCGTTTGATACGCCCCGATGCCCTACCCAGGCAACATCGGGGCGCAGAGTCTAGCAGATTACTCGAGGATGTTGGCAACCACGCCAGCACCGACGGTACGGCCACCTTCGCGGATTGCGAAGCGCAGGCCGGCGTCCATGGCGACCGGGTTGATCAGGGTGACAACCATCTTCACGTTGTCGCCCGGCATCACCATCTCGACGCCTTCCGGCAGCTCGACCGCACCGGTGATGTCGGTGGTACGGAAGTAGAACTGCGGACGGTAGCCCTTGAAGAACGGGGTGTGACGGCCGCCTTCGTCCTTCGACAGCACGTACACTTCGGCATCGAACTTGGTGTGCGGCTTGATCGAACCCGGCTTGGCCAGAACCTGGCCACGCTCGACGTCGTCACGCTTGGTGCCGCGCAGCAGCAGACCGGCGTTGTCGCCTGCCTGACCCTGGTCCAGCAGCTTGCGGAACATTTCCACGCCGGTCACGGTGGTCTTCTGCACCGGACGGATGCCGACGATTTCGATTTCTTCGCCGACCTTGATCACGCCGCGCTCGATACGACCGGTCACCACGGTGCCACGGCCCGAGATCGAGAACACGTCTTCGACCGGCATCAGGAACGCCTTGTCGACGTCACGCTCCGGGGTCGGGATCCAGGTGTCCAGCGCCTCAACCAGCTTGATGACGGCCGGCACGCCGATGTCGCTCTGGTCGCCTTCCAGCGCCAGGCGGGCCGAACCCGAGATGATCGGGGTGTCGTCGCCCGGGAAGTCGTACTTGCTCAGCAGCTCGCGGACTTCCATTTCGACCAGTTCCAGCAGCTCGGCATCGTCAACCATGTCGGCCTTGTTCAGGAACACGACGATGTACGGCACGCCGACCTGACGCGACAGCAGGATGTGCTCGCGGGTCTGCGGCATCGGGCCGTCAGCGGCCGAGCACACCAGGATCGCGCCGTCCATCTGGGCAGCACCGGTGATCATGTTCTTGACGTAGTCAGCATGGCCCGGGCAATCGACGTGGGCGTAGTGACGAACGGTGGATTCGTACTCGACGTGCGCGGTCGAGATCGTGATGCCACGCGCCTTTTCTTCCGGCGCGGCGTCGATCGCGGAGTAATCCTTGAACTCGCCACCGAAGCGCTCGGCACCGATCTTGGTCAGTGCGGCGGTCAGCGTGGTCTTGCCATGATCGACGTGACCGATGGTGCCGACGTTGACGTGCGGCTTGGTGCGCTCGAACTTACCCTTTGCCATTTCGTTCTACCTTTTAGTTCGTAAGTGGTTTGGAGGACCTGAGCGTTACGCTCAGGACTTCTTCATGACTTCGTCGGCGATGTTGTTCGGCGCCGGCTCGTAGTGGTCAAATTCCATCGTGAAGGTGGCGCGGCCCTGGGTCTGCGAACGCAGCGAGGTCGCGTAGCCAAACATTTCGCCCAGCGGGATCATCGCGTTGATGATGCTGGCCGAACCGTCACCGGTGGTATCAGAACCCTGCAGAACGCCGCGACGACGGCTCACGTCGCCCATCACGTCACCCTGGTAATCCTCCGGGGTCACGATCTCGACCTTCATGATGGGCTCCAGCAGGACCGGCTTGGCCTTGCGGAAGCCTTCCTTGAAGGCCATCGAGGAAGCGAGCTTGAACGCCATTTCCGAGGAGTCGACGTCGTGGTACGAGCCGAACACCAGCTTCACCTTGACGTCCACGACCGGGAAGCCAGCCAGCGGACCGTTGGTGATGGTTTCGCGCAGACCCTTTTCAATCGACGGAATGAATTCCTTCGGAATCACGCCACCGGTGATGTCGTTGATGAACAGGAAGTCGTCCTTGATACCCGCGGCGATCTTCGGATCTGCACGATCGGCATCGGTGATCGGCGACAGCTCGATCACGACGTGACCGTACTGACCCTTACCACCGGACTGCTTGGCGTGCTTGTAGTCCGACTTCACGTCCGACAGGGTGATCGTTTCGCGGTAAGCCACCTGCGGCTTGCCGACGTTGGCTTCAACGTTGAACTCGCGCTTCATGCGGTCAACGATGATGTCCAGGTGCAGCTCGCCCATGCCCGAGATGATGGTCTGGCCGGATTCTTCGTCGGTCTTGACGCGGAACGACGGATCTTCCTGGGCCAGACGACCCAGTGCGAGACCCATCTTTTCCTGGTCGGACTTGGTCTTCGGCTCGACGGCCATCGAGATGACCGGCTCCGGGAACACCATGCGCTCGAGGATGATCGGCTGATCCATGGAGCACAGGGTGTCACCGGTGGTGGTGTCCTTCAGGCCCACGGCGGCGGCGATGTCGCCTGCCAGCACTTCCTTGATTTCTTCACGGTTGTTGGAGTGCATCTGCAGGATACGGCCGATGCGCTCCTTCTTGCCCTTCACCGAGTTCAGCAGCTGGTCGCCTGCATTCAACGTGCCCGAGTAGACACGGAAGAAGGTCAGCGCGCCGACGAACGGGTCGGTGATGATCTTGAAGGCCAGGGCCGAGAAGGGAGCCTTGTCGTCAGACTTGCGGCTCATTTCCTTGGTTTCATCGTCGACGTCGGTACCGGTCACGTCCGGCACGTCGATCGGCGACGGCAGCAGCTGGATCACGCCGTCCAGCATGGCCTGCACGCCCTTGTTCTTGAACGCCGAGCCGCAGTACATCGGCACGATGTCGGTCGCCAGGGTGCGCACGCGCAGGGCTTCGATGATCTCGGCCTCGGTCAGCTCATCGCCGCCCAGGTACTTGTCCATCAGCTCTTCGCTGGCTTCGGCAGCCGCTTCGATCATGAAGGTACGGGCTTCGGTCGCTTCAGCCAGCAGGTCGGCCGGCACATCGCTGTACTCGAACTTCATGCCCTGCGAAGCCTCATCCCAATGGATGGCCTTCATCTTCAGCAGATCGACGACGCCCTTGAAGCCTTCCTCAGCGCCGATCGGCAGCTGCATCGGAACGGCCTTGGCACCCAGCTTCGCCTTCAGCTGGCCGACGACCTTGGTGAAGTTGGCGCCGGTGCGGTCCATCTTGTTGACGAACGCGATGCGCGGCACCTTGTAACGGTTGGCCTGGCGCCACACGGTTTCCGACTGCGGCTGCACGCCACCGACGGCACACAGCACGAAGACGGCACCGTCGAGCACGCGCAGCGAGCGCTCCACTTCGATGGTGAAGTCGACGTGCCCGGGGGTGTCGATGATGTTGAAGCGGTGCTCCGGCAGGGACTTGTCCATGCCCTTCCAGAACGCGGTGGTCGCAGCGGACTGGATCGTGATGCCACGCTCCTGCTCCTGCTCCATCCAGTCCATGGTGGCGGCGCCGTCATGCACTTCACCGATCTTGTGGCTCTTGCCGGTGTAGAACAGGATGCGCTCGGACGTGGTGGTCTTGCCGGCATCGATGTGGGCCATGATGCCGAAATTGCGGTAACGCTCGATGGGAGTGGAACGGGCCACGGGGAGCCTCTCAGATTTCTTGGATTTCGGATGGCCGAACGCCGCCTTTCGGCGGCCTTCGGATTGGCGCAGCCCTTCTGGGGCCGCGAGGCAGCACCGAAATGGTGCTGCCCTGCCTGTTTTACAAGGCCGTCAAACTCACCAGCGGTAGTGGGCGAATGCCTTGTTGGCTTCGGCCATGCGGTGGGTTTCTTCGCGCTTCTTGATGGCGCCGCCACGGTTTTCCGAGGCGTCGATCAGTTCAGCGGCCAGCTTCTTCGGCATGGTGTTCTCACCACGCTTGCGCGCGGAGTCGATCAGCCAACGCATGGCCAGAGCCATCTTGCGCGAGGCGCGCACTTCGACCGGCACCTGGTAGGTGGCACCACCGACGCGGCGGGACTTGACTTCGACCGACGGAGCCACGTTTTCCAGAGCCTTCTGAACCAGCTCGACGGAATTCGGGTTCTTCTCACCGATCACGTCCATGGCGCCATAGACGATCTTTTCAGCGACCGACTTCTTGCCGCTCAGCATCACCATGTTGATGAAACGGGCGATGGTTTCGCTTCCGTGCTTCGGATCCGGCAGGACTGCGCGCTGCGGCGTATTACCTTTACGAGACATGTGTGCTTTCCCTTAGCTCTTCGGACGCTTGGCGCCGTACTTGGAACGGCCCTGGCGACGCTTGGCAACGCCGGAGGCGTCGAGCGAACCACGAACGGTGTGGTAACGCACACCCGGCAGATCCTTGACGCGACCGCCACGGATCAGGACCACGGAGTGCTCCTGCAGGTTGTGGCCTTCACCGCCGATGTAGGAAATCACTTCTTCCTGGTTGGTCAGGCGAACCTTGGCAACCTTGCGAAGGGCCGAGTTCGGCTTCTTCGGAGTAGTGGTGTAAACGCGCGTGCAGACGCCACGGCGCTGGGGGCACTTTTCGAGAGCCGGCGAGGCGCTCTTATAAGTGGTTGCCTGCCGCGGCTTGCGGACAAGCTGATTGATCGTCGCCATCAGTATGTTCTTCTGAGAGAGGCCGAAAAAAACCGGCCATGAATGCGGATATGTGCGAGCAGGCGAAAGACCGGCCTGCTGAGACAGACGATTGTAGCAACCTGGCGAAAACGCGGTCAAATGCGCACACGCCAAGCCAGCCCTGATCCAGGGCCGTTACAGGGGAGCCTTCTCCATGCCCCCCGTTCAGGTTGTCGCCCGACCCATCGCTGGGCCGGGGCGGCATCCTACCTCATCGACGGCGAACAGACCAGCGGCCTGGGCCCTCGAGTGCAGATCCCGCCGAGGCGGGTCCTGCGTGATACGTGTCCGACACGGAGCCGGACCATGAAGCAGGGACCGGCCGATGGCCGCCCCCTGCCCGATCGAGGTCCGGCCTGAGCCGGACCGGCCGATCAATCCTCGGCCTGCTCGGCGTCGGTCGACTCCACCACCACTTCCGGTGCTGCCACGGCCACGGCGGCTGCAGCTGCCGGGGTGCCGGCCAGGGTCTGCATTTCCGAGTCCGTCAGCCCGCTCGCATTGCGGCGGCGGTTGGCGTGGTAGGTCAGACCGGTACCGGCCGGAATCAGACGGCCGACGATCACGTTTTCCTTCAGGCCGCGCAGGTTGTCCTTGGTGCCGCGGACGGCAGCCTCGGTCAGCACGCGGGTGGTTTCCTGGAAGGAAGCAGCCGAGATGAACGATTCGGTAGCCAGCGATGCCTTGGTGATGCCCAGCAGGACCGGATCGAAGCGAGCAATCAGCTCGTTGCGGGTGGTCAGGCGTGCATTTTCCTCGATGACGCGCTGGCGCTCGACCTGTTCGCCGTTCAGGAACTTGCTGCTGCCCTGATCGGTGATCTCGACCTTGCGCAGCATCTGGCGGGTGATCACCTCGATGTGCTTGTCGTTGATCTTCACGCCCTGCAGGCGGTACACGTCCTGGATTTCCTTGACCAGGTAGGCGGCCAGCGGCTCGACGCCCAGCAGACGCAGGATGTCCTGCGGGCTCGGCTCGCCGTCGACGATGGTTTCGCCCTTGGTCACGTGCTCACCTTCGAACACGATGACCTGACGGTACTTCGGAATCAGCTCTTCGTGCTCCGAACCATCGGTGTCCTTGATGATCAGGCGCTGCTTGCCCTTGGTGTCCTTGCCGAAGCTGATGATGCCCGAACGCTCGGCCAGCACTGCCGGATCCTTCGGCTTGCGGGCTTCGAACAGATCGGCCACGCGCGGCAGACCACCGGTGATGTCGCGGGTCTTCGACGCTTCCTGCGGGATCTTGGCAACCACGTCACCCACGCCGACGGCAGCGCCGTCCTGCAGGTTGACGATCGAGCGCGGCGGCAGCAGGTACTGCGCCGGCAGGTCGGTGCCCGGAATCGACAGGTCGTTGCCCTTGCCATCGACGATGCGGACGATCGGGCGCAGATCCTTCGCCTGGGCGCCGCGGCGCTTCGGGTCGGTGATTTCGCGCGACGCCAGGCCGGTCAGCTCATCGGTCTTCTCGATGACGGTAATGCCGTCGACGAAGTCGATGAAGCGGATGAAACCGGCCACTTCCGAAACGATCGGATGGTTATGCGGATCCCAGTTGGCCACGGTCTGGCCAGCCTTGACCGCATCACCGTCCTTGGAGGTGATGGTCGCACCGTACGGCAGCTTGTAACGCTCACGCTCACGGCCGTGCGCATCGAGCACCGACATTTCACCCGAGCGCGACACCGCGACCAGCGAGCCATTGGCATGGGCAACCGACTTGAGGTTGCTGAACTTGACCGAGCCGGTGGTCTTGACGGTGATGTTGTCGACCGCAGCAGCTCGCGATGCCGCACCACCGATGTGGAACGTACGCATGGTCAGCTGGGTACCCGGCTCACCGATGGACTGCGCGGCGATGACGCCGACCGCTTCACCGATGTTGACCAGGTGGCCACGGGCCAGATCGCGGCCGTAGCAGCGAGCGCAGACGCCGAAGGCCGATTCGCAGGAGATCGTCGAGCGGACCTTGATGGTCTGCACGCTGGCCTCTTCAAGCTTGGCGACCCATGCTTCGTCGAGCAGGGTGTTGCGGGTGACGATCGGATCTTCGTCGTTGCCCGGCAGGAACACGTCCTCGGCAACCACGCGACCCAGCACGCGATCCTTCAACGGCTCGACCACGTCGCCGCCTTCAACGATCGGGGTCATGATCAGGCCTTCGGTGGTACCGCAATCCACCTCGGTGATCACCACGTCCTGCGCCACGTCGACCAGACGACGGGTCAGGTAACCCGAGTTCGCGGTCTTCAGCGCGGTATCGGCCAGACCCTTACGGGCACCGTGGGTGGAGTTGAAGTACTCCTGCACGTTCAGGCCTTCGCGGAAGTTCGCCTTGATGGGCGTCTCGATGATCGAGCCATCGGGACGGGCCATCAGGCCACGCATGCCGGCCAGCTGACGGATCTGCGCCTGGCTGCCTCGTGCACCGGAGTCGGCCATGATGTACAGGGAGTTCATCGACTTCTGGTCGATGGTCTCACCCTTGGCATTGATGACCTTCTCGGTACCGATGGTGTCCATCATCGCCTTGGCGATGCGCTCATTGGTGCGCGACCAGATGTCGACCACCTTGTTGTAGCGCTCGCCGGCGGTGACCAGGCCCGACTGGTACTGCTCCTGGATTTCCAGCACTTCGGCTTCGGCCTCGGTGAGGATGCCCTTCTTCTCGTCCGGGATCAGCATGTCGTCGATGCCGATCGAGACGCCGGCGCGGGTCGCGTAGGCGAAGCCGGTGTACATCAGCTTGTCGGCGAACACGACCGTGTCCTTCAGACCCAGCTGGCGGTAGCTGGAGTTGATCAGGCGGCTGATGTTCTTCTTGGTCAGCTCGGTGTTGGCCAGCGCGAACGGCAGGCCTTCCGGCAGGATTTCAGCCAGCAGGGCGCGACCGATGGTGGTATCCACGATCGAGGTCTTGCTCTGCTTGTTGCCTTCCTCGTCGGTCACCACCTCGGTGATGCGGACCTTGACGCGCGCGTGCAGTTCCACCACGCGGTTGTCGTAGGCGCGCTTGACTTCGGCGATGTTGGCGAAGGCCATGCCCTCGCCCTTCTTGTTTTCCAGCGAGCGGGTCATGTAGTACAGACCCAGCACGACGTCCTGCGACGGCACGATGATCGGCTCGCCGTTGGCCGGCGACAGGATGTTGTTGGTGGACATCATCAGCGCACGCGCTTCCAGCTGGGCTTCCAGCGAAAGCGGCACGTGGACGGCCATCTGGTCACCGTCGAAGTCGGCGTTGAACGCGGTGCAGACCAGCGGGTGCAGCTGGATGGCCTTGCCTTCGATCAGGACCGGCTCGAAGGCCTGGATGCCCAGACGGTGCAGGGTCGGCGCACGGTTCAGCATCACCGGATGCTCGCGGATGACCTCTTCCAGGATGTCCCAGACTTCGGCTTCTTCGCGCTCGACCAGCTTCTTGGCGGCCTTGATGGTGGTGGCCAGGCCACGACGCTGCAGCTTGGCGAACACGAACGGCTTGAACAGTTCGAGCGCCATCTTCTTCGGCAGGCCGCACTGGTGCAGGCGCAGGTACGGACCGACCACGATGACCGATCGGCCCGAGTAGTCGACGCGCTTGCCGAGCAGGTTCTGGCGGAAACGACCCTGCTTGCCCTTGATCATGTCGGCCAGCGACTTCAGCGGGCGCTTGTTGGTGCCGGTGATGGCACGGCCGCGACGGCCGTTGTCCAGCAGCGCATCGACCGATTCCTGCAGCATGCGCTTTTCATTGCGCACGATGATGTCCGGCGCGCTCAGTTCGAGCAGGCGGCGCAGGCGGTTGTTGCGGTTGATGACACGGCGGTACAGGTCGTTCAGATCGGAGGTCGCGAAGCGGCCACCATCCAGCGGAACCAGCGGACGCAGGTCCGGCGGCAGCACCGGCAGGACGGTCATGACCATCCACTCCGGACGGTTGCCCGATTCCAGGAAGGCTTCGATCAGCTTGATGCGCTTGGTCAGTCGCTTCAGCTTGGTTTCCGAACCGGTGCTGGCGATCTCTTCGCGCAGGCGGGTCATTTCCGACTGCAGGTCGATGGTGCGCAGCAGTTCGTACACGGCCTCGGCGCCCATGGCGGCGTCGAAGTCGTCGCCATGCTCCTGGCGGGCCTGCAGGTACTGTTCTTCGGTCAGCAGCTGGCGGCGCTCCAGGGCGGTCAGGCCCGGCTCGGTCACCACGTAGGCTTCGAAGTACAGCACGCGCTCGATATCGCGCAGGGTCATGTCCAGCATCAGGCCGATGCGCGACGGCAGCGACTTCAGGAACCAGATGTGCGCGACCGGCGAGGCCAGGTCGATGTGGCCCATGCGCTCGCGACGCACCTTGGCCAGGGTCACTTCGGTGCCGCACTTCTCGCAGACCACGCCGCGGTGCTTCATGCGCTTGTACTTGCCGCACAGGCACTCGTAGTCCTTGACCGGTCCGAAGATGGCGGCGCAGAACAGGCCGTCACGTTCCGGCTTGAAGGTACGGTAGTTGATGGTTTCCGGCTTCTTCACTTCGCCGAAGGACCACGAACGGATCAGGTCCGGCGAAGCCAGCGCGATCTTGATCGCGTCGAAGTCCAGCGTCTGGCGCTGCTGGTTGAAGAGGTTGAGCAGGTCTTTCATGGTGTTCTCCAGAAGGAGGAATGCTGTGTCGATGGGCTTTCAGTTCACTGCCAGCGGCGCGGCGGCGGTGGCCGCCGCGCCGGCATGGATCAGTTGTCTTCCAGTTCCATGTTGATGGCCAGCGAGCGGATTTCCTTCACCAGGACGTTGAAGGATTCCGGCATGCCCGCGACCATCTCGTGCTCACCGTCGACGATGTTCTTGTACATCTGGTTGCGGCCCTGCACGTCATCGGACTTCACCGTCAGCATTTCCTGCAGGGTGTAGGCCGCGCCGTAGGCTTCCAGCGCCCAGACTTCCATTTCACCGAAGCGCTGGCCGCCGAACTGCGCCTTGCCGCCCAGCGGCTGCTGGGTGACGAGCGAGTACGGACCGGTCGAACGGGCGTGCATCTTGTCGTCGACCAGGTGGTTCAGCTTCAGGTAGTGCATGTAGCCAACGGTGGTGTGGCGATCGAAGGCTTCACCGGTGCGGCCGTCATACAGCTGGGTCTGGCCACTGCTCGGCAGGTCGGCCAGTTCCAGCATGCGCTTGATTTCCGCTTCGGTGGCACCGTCGAACACCGGCGTTGCCATCGGCACGCCGTCGAACAGGTTGCGGGCCAGGCGCAGCAGTTCCTCGTCGCTGAACTGCGACAGGTCGACACGGTTGGCCACGTTGGTGTCATCGTGGTTGTAGATGTCGTCCAGGAACTTGCGCAGGTCGGCGACCGCGGCCTGGGCTTCCAGCATTGCCTGGATCTTGCGACCCAGACCCTTGGCTGCCCAGCCCAGGTGCACTTCCAGGATCTGCCCGATGTTCATACGCGACGGCACGCCCAGCGGGTTCAGCACGATGTCCACGGTTTCGCCCGAGGCCATGTACGGCATGTCCTCGACCGGCACCACGTTGGACACCACACCCTTGTTGCCGTGGCGGCCTGCCATCTTGTCGCCCGGCTGGATGCGGCGCTTCACTGCCAGGAACACCTTGACCATCTTCAGCACGCCCGGGGCGAGGTCGTCGCCAGCGGTGATCTTGCCGCGCTTGTCGGCGAAGCGACGCTCGAATTCCTTCTCGTGCGCCTGGATCTGCTTCTGTGCGCGCTCGATGGCTTCGGCGGCGTCCTCGTCCTTCATGCGCAGCACGAACCAGTCGGCCTTCTTCAGGCCATCCAGGTAGGCGTCGGAGATGACGTCGCCCTTCTTCAGGCCGGCGCCACCGTTGACCACCTTGCCGACGATCTGCGAACGCAGACGGGCATAGATGGCTGCTTCCAGGATGCGGAACTGGTCGTCGAAGTCCTTCTTGACGCGCTTGATTTCAGATTCTTCGATCTGACGGGCGCGCTTGTCCTTCTCGATGCCATCGCGGGTGAAGACCTGCACGTCGATGACGGTGCCGTCCATGCCCGGGGGCACGCGCAGCGAGCTGTCCTTCACGTCCGAAGCCTTCTCGCCGAAGATCGCGCGCAGCAGCTTCTCTTCCGGGGTCAGCTGGCTTTCGCCCTTCGGGGTCACCTTGCCGACCATGATGTCGCCGGCGCGGACTTCGGCACCGATGTACACCACGCCGCTTTCGTCCAGGCGGTTCAGCGCCTGCTCGGAAACGTTCGGGATGTCGGCCGAGATTTCCTCCGGCCCCAGCTTGGTGTCACGCGCAACGCAGGTCAGCTCTTCGATGTGGATCGTGGTGTAGCGATCCTCTTCCACCACGCGCTCGGAGAGCAGGATGGAGTCTTCGAAGTTGTAGCCGTTCCACGGCATGAAGGCGATCAGCATGTTCTGGCCCAGGGCCAGTTCACCGATGTCGGTGGACGGACCATCGGCCAGCACGTCGCCACGCGCCACCACGTTGCCCACTTCCACCAGCGGACGCTGGTTGATGCAGGTGTTCTGGTTGGAGCGGGTGTACTTGATCAGGTTGTAGATGTCCACGCCGGCGTCGGACGCGTCGGTGATCTCGGCTTCGTTGACCTTGACCACGATGCGGGCGGCGTCGATCTGCACGATCTCACCACCACGACGGGCGTTCACGGTCACGCCCGAGTCACGCGCCACGGCGCGCTCGATGCCGGTACCGACCAGCGGCTTCTGCGCACGCAGGGTCGGCACGGCCTGACGCTGCATGTTGGCGCCCATCAGTGCGCGGTTGGCGTCATCGTGCTCCAGGAACGGAACCAGCGCGGCCGCGATCGACACGGTCTGCATCGGCGAGACGTCCATGAAGTGGACTTCCGCCGGCGGCTTCAGCAGCGATTCGCCCTGGTAACGGCAGGGGACGAACTGCTCGGTCAGCACGCTGTTGGCATCGGTCAGGGCGTTGGCCTGGGCGATGACGTACTCGTTTTCTTCGATGGCCGACAGGAACTCGACTTCGTCGAAGACCTTGCCGTCCACGACCTTGCGGTACGGGGTCTCGAGGAAACCGTACTGGTTGGTGCGGGCGTACACGGCCAGCGAGTTGATCAGGCCGATGTTCGGGCCTTCCGGCGTTTCGATGGTGCAGACGCGGCCGTAATGGGTCGGGTGCACGTCGCGCACTTCGAAGCCGGCGCGCTCACGGGTCAGGCCGCCCGGGCCCAGGGCCGAGACGCGACGCTTGTGCGTGACTTCCGACAGCGGGTTGTTCTGATCCATGAACTGCGACAGCTGCGAGGAGCCGAAGAATTCCTTGATCGCCGCAGCCACCGGCTTGGCGTTGATCAGCTCCTGCGGGGTCAGGCCTTCCGACTCCGCCATCGACAGGCGTTCCTTGACCGCGCGCTCGACGCGGACCAGGCCCACGCGGAACACGTTCTCGGCCATTTCACCGACCGAACGCACGCGACGGTTGCCCAGGTGATCGATGTCATCGACCACGCCGCGACCGTTGCGGATCTCGGTCAGGACCTTGATCACGTCCAGGATGTCCGAGCTGTCGCCGTGTGCGGCAACCAGGCGCTTGGACTCTTCGTCGTTGCGCTCGCCGTAGTACTTGCGGTCGTACAGCACGGCTTCGCCGGTGGTTTCCTTGCGGCCCACGCGACGGTTGAACTTCATGCGGCCGACTGCGGACAGGTCGTAGCGCTCGAAGGTGAAGAACAGGTTGTGGAACAGGTTCTGCGCGGCATCCTTGGTCGGCGGCTCGCCCGGACGCATCATGCGGTAGATCTCGACCAGGGCTTCCAGCTGGGTCTTGGTCGGATCGATGCGCAGGGTGTTGGACAGGTACGGGCCACGATCCAGGTCGTTCACCCACAGGGTGCCCACGGCATCGACGCCGGCCTTGCGGAAGGCCTGCAGCTGTTCGTCGGTGATTTCGTCGTTGGCCTGGGCCAGCAGTTCGCCGGTCGAGGCATCGACCACGTCGTGCGACAGGATGCGGCCGACGATGTAGTCGTCCGGCACGGCCAGGGCGGCGATGCCCGAGGCTTCCAGCTGCTTGATGTGGCGCGCGGTGATGCGCTTGCCGGCTTCCACGATGACCTTGTCGCCGTCGGCGAGGTCGAAGCCCAGGGTTTCGCCGCGCAGGCGCTCGGGCACCAGCTCCAGCTGGACGCCTTCATCCGGGTTGATGTGGAAGGTGTTGATCTCGAAGAACTCGGCCAGCATCTCTTCGTTGCTGTAGCCAAGCGCACGCAGCAGGATCGACACCGGCAGCTTGCGGCGACGGTCGATACGGGTGAACAGCGCGTCCTTCGGGTCGAACTCGAAGTCCAGCCAGGAGCCGCGGTAAGGAATGATGCGGGCGCTGTACAGCAGCTTGCCCGAGCTGTGGGTCTTGCCACGGTCGTGGTCGAAGAACACGCCCGGCGAGCGGTGCAGCTGCGAGACGATGACGCGCTCGGTGCCGTTGACGATGAAGGTGCCGTTGTCGGTCATCAGCGGGATTTCGCCGAGGTAGACCTCCTGCTCCTTCACGTACTTGATGGCCTTGGTCGACGACTCGCGGTCGTAGATCACCAGGCGCACGGTCACGCGCAGCGGCGCACCGTAGCTCATGCCACGCTGACGGCACTCACGCTCGTCGAAGACCGGATCGCCCAGCTTGTAGCCGACGTATTCCAGGGCAGCATTGCCGCTGTAGCTGGCGATCGGGAAGACCGACTTCAGTGCAGCGTGCAGGCCGTGGTCCGTGCGCTTGGCCGGATCGACGTTTTCCTGCAGGAATTCACGGTAGGAATCCACCTGGATGGCGAGCAGGAACGGCACTTCGAGAATCGAACGCTGCTTGCCGAAATCCTTGCGGATACGCTTTTTTTCGGTGAACGAATAGGACGTCATGAGGTCTTCCACCTTGTTGTGCGAGTCGTGCGCCCACGACCCGAAGGGAACTTGAAATTGTCAGTTGGAAGTCGCTGGTATTGCCGGCACCAGCACGCCTTCTCCCGCTACTTCCAACTGCCAACTCGTCTGCATCCACTCCCCCGCCGCCGCGCGTTGCGCTGGTCGGCCAGGGTTTGACCGCAGCCCGTGTTGGGCTTTTTCACCGTATTTCCGTAGAACCGCGCCACGATTGGCCGGGCCTACAACAACGACCAAAGGCCGGGGGCTTACGCCCCCAGCCTTGGCTGCATCGCCGGATTTCGATGGCGACGCAATGGAAGTGCTTACTTGACTTCGACAGTCGCGCCAGCAGCTTCCAGGTCCTTCTTCATCTTCTCGGCTTCGTCCTTCGAAGCGTTGTCCTTCAGGACGCCGCCGGCTTCGGCCAGGTCCTTCGCTTCCTTCAGGCCCAGGCCGGTGATGGCGCGGACGGCCTTGATGACTTCGACCTTCTTGTCGCCAGCGGTCTTCAGGGTGACGACGAATTCGGTCTGCTCTTCAACGACGGCAGCCGGGCCAGCCACAGCAGCGGCGACCGGAGCAGCGGCGGAGACGCCGAACTTCTCTTCGATGGCCTTGACCAGCTCCATCACTTCCATCAGGGACTTCTCGGCGATGGCGTCGACGATCTGTTCGTTGGTAAGGGACATGATAATTACCTTTGGATGTTTTTCTGGATTGAGGTTCCGTCAGGAACCACGATTAGTCGAAACTCAGGCGGTCTCGGCGGCCGGTTCAGCAGCGTCGGCGGCGACGTCGCCACCATTCTGCTTGTCGCCGATTGCCTTGATGGCGCGGGCGAACATCGTGACCGGCTCGGTCAGGACGCGGGCCAGCATTGCCAGGGCCTGGTCACGGGTCGGCAGCGAGGCCAACACGTCGACATGGCTTGCCGGGAACACTTCGCCACCGATGGCGACGACCTTGGCCTGCAGCTTGTCGTTGCCCTTGGCGGCATCCTTGATCAGGCGACCGGCAGCGCCGGGCTCCTCAAGCGAGAACGCATACAGCAGCGGACCAACCAGCTTGTCCTGCGCACATGCGAACTCGGTGCCTTCAACGGCACGCGAAGCCAGGGTGTTCTTGACAACTTTCAAGAAAACGCCGGTTTCACGCGCCTGCTTACGCATCGCGGTCATCTGAGCGACCGTGGTGCCAGCGTATTCGGCTGCGATCAAGGAGTGTGCCTTACCAGCAATTTCTGCCAGCTCCGCGACTACTTCTTGCTTCTGGGACAGATTGAGAGCCATTGCACTCCTCCAATTGAACTCCGCTTACGGCTCCTGCCGTGTGCGGTCCTGTGCAGCATCCGTCCTGGACGCCGGGAACATCGGAATGATGTTCCGGGGGTGGGCCGTTCTAGACCTGGAGTGGGCCAACCTGGGAAATCCCAGACGTGCGTGAACCAGAAAAACTCCAGAAGGGCACCATCTACGCAGGGTGATTCCGGGGAATCGATTAAGCGGTCATGGCTGCTTCGGCGGCGACTCCCTGCCAATTCGAGCTTCCGTGCCCGTCGCCGACATACCACGACCGCACCTGCGGTCTTTGACGGCTACCACCGGCGATGGGTTGCCGGCGATGCCTTCAAATGTCACGGTCGCGGGGCCCGAGGGACCCGCGACCGCTTGAAACGATTACTTCAGGCTCAGCGACGACTGGTCGACGGTGACGCCCGGGCCCATCGTCGAGCTGACCGAAACCTTCTGCAGGTAGGTGCCCTTCGAGGTGGCCGGCTTGGCCTTGATCAGGTCCAGCAGCAGCGCGGTCAGGTTCGACTTCAGCGCGTCTTCGGCGAAGTCGGCCTTGCCGATGGTGCAGTGGATGATGCCGGCCTTGTCGGTGCGGTAACGCACCTGACCCGACTTGGCATTCTTCACAGCCTCACCCGGGTTCGGGGAGACGGTGCCGACCTTCGGGTTCGGCATCAGGCCGCGCGGGCCCAGCACGGTACCCAGCTTACCGACAACGCGCATTGCGTCCGGGGTCGCGATCACGACGTCGTAGTTCAGATCGCCGGCCTGCATCTTCTCGGCCAGGTCGTCCATACCGACGGCTTCGGCGCCAGCGGCCAGGGCTTCATCAGCCTTGGCACCGGCCGGAGCGAAGACAGCGACGCGGACCGACTTGCCGGTACCAGCCGGCAGCACGGTGGAGCCACGGACCTGCTGGTCGGACTTCTTCGCGTCGACGCCCAGGCGCACAGCAACGTCGATCGACTCGACGAACTTGGCCTTGGTGGCGGTCTTCAGGATGTTGATTGCGTCCTCGAAGGCGTATGCCTTGCCCGGAACGATAGCGGCCTTGATGGCCTTCTCACGCTTGGTCTGTGCCATCTTCTTAACCCTCCACCACGAGGCCCATGGAACGGGCAGAGCCAGCGATGGTACGCACGGCGGCGTCCAGGTCGGCGGCAGTCAGATCCGGTTCCTTCGCCTTGGCGATCTCTTCCAGCTGCTTACGGGTGACCTTGCCGACCTTCTCGGTGTTCGGGCGCTTGGAGCCCGACGAGATGCCAGCGGCCTTCTTCAGCAGGGTGGTGGCCGGAGTGCTCTTGGTGATGAAGGTGAACGTACGGTCCGAATAGGCCGTGATGATCACCGGAACCGGCAGACCCGGCTCGAGCTTCTGCGTGGCGGCATTGAAGGCCTTGCAGAATTCCATGATGTTCAGGCCGCGCTGACCCAGCGCAGGACCGACCGGCGGCGAGGGGTTGGCCTGACCGGCCTTCACCTGCAGCTTGATATAACCGACAACTTTCTTTGCCATGTGAGTACTCTCCGGGTGCTAGCGCCTTGCGACAACAGGCTCCCCATCGGACCGGGAATCACGCGTCCCGGCATCGCGTTTTGAAATCATGCCGAAGGCCACCTTTCGGTGGCCTCGTCCCGCCAGCTTCCCAACGGGAGCCGCGCAGCATATCAGGTTTTTTCTTCACATGCCTGAAGCGGCAGATGAATGCAGATCAGACGGCCTTTTCGACCTGACCGAACTCAAGTTCGACCGGGGTGGCGCGACCGAAGATCAACACCGAGACGCGCAGACGGCTCTTCTCGTAATTGACCTCTTCGACGACACCATTGAAGTCGTTGAACGGACCCTCGGTGACGCGGACCATCTGGCCCGGCTCGAACAGCACCTTCGGACGCGGCTTCTCGACGCCTTCCTGGACACGGTTCAGGATCGCCTCGGCCTCGGAGTCGGCGATCGGCAGCGGACGATCAGCGGTTCCGCCGATGAAGCCCATGACGCGCGGGGTTTCCTTGACCAGATGCCAGCTTTCGTTGTCGATGCGCGGAATACCGGCTTCTTCGTGGGTCTCGATCTGGACCAGCACGTAACCCGGGAAGAACTTGCGCTCGGAACGGCGCTTCTGGCCGGCGCGCATTTCGATCACTTCCTCGGTCGGAACCAGGACGTCGCCGAAGCGCTCTTCCATGCCGTCACGGACGATGCGATCGCGCAGAGCCTGCGCCACCGACTTCTCGAAGCCCGAATAGGCGTGAACGACGTACCAACGCTTCATGCATTTCTCCTTAGCGGCTCAGGAACCACTGAGTCAGTTTCTGGATGAAGAAGTCGAACCCGCCCAGCAGCAAGCTGAGAATCAGGACGACGACAATCACCACCCAGGTCATGCGAATGGCTTCCTGGCGGGTCGGCCAAACCACTTTACGCAGTTCAAAGCGCGACTCGGAGAGGAATTCGCGGGTGTCGCGCCCCTTGCCGGTCAGCATGAACACGCCGATACCGCCAACCAGGCCGACCACGACCGCCAACGCACGCAGCTGACCCGCCCACGCGCCCAGCTGGGCAGCGCGACCGGAGTCGGCGGAGAACCAGAACCAGACGAACAGACCTGCCAGCACCAGCAACGATGCGAGGACGTACTTGACGATATCCCCGCCTTGCGCGGAGGTGTCCTTGGAATGTTCGATCTTGCTATTCATCAGGCTGTGTCTGCTTTAGCGGCAGGGCCGCTCGGTAAGGTGGGCAGATGGCACGCCAGGAGGGACTCGAACCCCCAACCTGCGGTTTTGGAGACCGCTGCTCTGCCAATTGAGCTACTGGCGTACGTTGAAAACTTGCCTTCCCTTAGACGGCGAAGGCGGACCGAGGTTCCCGGCCCGCCACTCGCCAGACCGGCAGCGCTATGCGACCGCCGGCATGCAGGCTTACTCGAGGATGTTGGCAACCACGCCAGCACCGACGGTACGGCCACCTTCGCGGATGGCGAAGCGCAGGCCGGCGTCCATGGCGACCGGGTTGATCAGGGTGACAACCATCTTCACGTTGTCGCCCGGCATCACCATCTCGACGCCTTCCGGCAGCTCGACCGCACCGGTGATGTCGGTGGTACGGAAGTAGAACTGCGGACGGTAGCCCTTGAAGAACGGGGTGTGACGGCCGCCTTCATCCTTCGACAGCACGTACACTTCGGCGTCGAACTTGGTGTGCGGCTTGATCGAACCCGGCTTGGCCAGAACCTGGCCACGCTCGACGTCGTCACGCTTGGTGCCGCGCAGCAGCAGACCGGCGTTGTCGCCTGCCTGACCCTGGTCCAGCAGCTTGCGGAACATTTCCACGCCGGTCACGGTGGTCTTCTGCACCGGACGGATGCCGACGATTTCGATTTCTTCGCCGACCTTGATCACGCCGCGCTCGATACGACCGGTCACCACGGTGCCGCGGCCCGAGATCGAGAACACGTCTTCGACCGGCATCAGGAACGCCTTGTCGACGTCACGCTCCGGGGTCGGGATCCAGGTGTCCAGCGCCTCGACCAGCTTGATGACGGCCGGCACGCCGATGTCGCTCTGGTCGCCTTCCAGCGCCAGGCGGGCCGAACCCGAGATGATCGGGGTGTCGTCGCCCGGGAAGTCGTACTTGCTCAGCAGCTCGCGGACTTCCATTTCGACCAGTTCCAGCAGCTCGGCATCGTCAACCATGTCGGCCTTGTTCAGGAACACGACGATGTACGGCACGCCAACCTGACGCGACAGCAGGATGTGCTCGCGGGTCTGCGGCATCGGGCCGTCAGCGGCCGAGCACACCAGGATCGCGCCGTCCATCTGGGCAGCACCGGTGATCATGTTCTTGACGTAGTCAGCATGGCCCGGGCAATCGACGTGGGCGTAGTGACGAACGGTGGATTCGTATTCGACGTGCGCGGTCGAGATCGTGATGCCACGTGCCTTTTCTTCCGGCGCGGCGTCGATCGCGGAGTAATCCTTGAACTCGCCACCAAAGCGCTCGGCACCGATCTTGGTCAGTGCGGCGGTCAGCGTGGTCTTGCCGTGGTCGACGTGACCGATGGTGCCGACATTGACGTGCGGCTTGGTGCGCTCGAACTTACCCTTGGCCATGGCTGCTTATCTCGAATTCGTCTGGTGTGGTGCTGAAGATGGTGCTCACAAAAGGAATCGAACCTTCGACCTCTTCCTTACCAAGGAAGTGCTCTACCGACTGAGCTATGTGAGCGAGTTTTGCATTATGGCATGAACTCGATAATATTCAAAGTTCATTCAATGGAGCGGGAGACGGGAATCGAACCCGCACCATCAGCTTGGAAGGCTGAGGTTCTACCATTGAACTACTCCCGCACCGGGAATGTGCCACAACGTGAAGCTGGTGGAGGGAGGTGGATTCGAACCACCGAAGGCGTAAGCCAGCAGATTTACAGTCTGCCCCCGTTGGCCGCTTGGGTATCCCTCCTTACCACCCCATTCCGTGCCGCCGAAGCGTTGCGGTGTGTGGTGGTGAGCCCGCAATTCTGGAGATGAAGCGGGGGTCTGTCAACGCTTTTTTTCACTTTTTTTCACGCGCGTCGCAAACCCCTTGATACGCAAGGGTCTGCTCAAGGCAGCGCGATTGTCTCGTCGGCAAAGATGGCCACATGGGCAACGCCATCGGCCCCGATCCAGCCCCGATACATGCCCTGGGTGTTGAACGGCGCTGCCGCTTTTCCATCTGCAGAGAGCACGATCGCCCCGCCGTCGCCGCCCATCTGCGGAATCGCGTCGTTGATCACGCCCTTGCCCGCCTGTTCCGGCGACTGACCGAGGTAGCGCATGCGCGCGCAGATCTCATGGGCTGCCGCGGTACGGATGTAGTACTCGCCCCAACCGGTACCTGACACCGCACAACGCGCATCGGCCCAGGTGCCGGCACCGATGATCGGCGAATCGCCGACACGTCCATAGCGCTTGTTGGTCATGCCGCCAGTGGAGGTGCCTGCAGCAAGATGCCCCTGTGCATCCAGGGCGACCGCACCGACCGTGCCGAAGTGCTTTGCGGTTTCCAGGTCGGCATGCGCCTGCCCGCTCGCTTCTTCCTTCAATGCACGCTGCAGCTGCTGCCAGCGCTTGTCGGTGCGGAAGTAGGAGGGGTCGACCAGGGTCACGCCCTGTTCGGTGGCGAAGGCTTCGGCGCCCTGCCCCACCATCATCACGTGCCTGGACTTCTGCATCACCGCCTGCGCCAGGAGGATCGGATTGCGCACGCGCTGCACGCCGGCCACTGCTCCGGCCGCCTGGGTGGCACCATCCATCACCGCCGCGTCCAGTTCATTGCGGCCTTCGTGGGTGAACACCGCGCCCTTGCCCGCGTTGAAGGTCGGATCATCCTCGAGCACGGTGATGGCCGCGGTGACCGCCGCCAGTGCCGGACGCCCGGCTGCAAGTTCGGCATGGCCCTTCAGCAATGCCGCCTTCAGCGCAGCGCGCGCGGCCTGTTCTTCTGCCGCGGAGAGATCCTTGCGCTCCACCCCGGCACCGCCGTGGATGACCAGCAGCGGTGATGCGGTGGGTGCGGCCTGGGCCAGCAGTGGCAGGGACAACAGCGCGGACAGCGCCAGGCGCAGTTTCATGGAAGCAGATCTCCAGCAGGACAAGGATTGGATTGCACGGTAGCGTCGGGCCATGCCCGGTGGAAGGCACAGCGCGACGGCATCCGCCGGGCATGGCCCGGCGCTACCGGATCATTGGCGGACGACTTCAATCTCGCCATCGCTGATTTCAGCCAAAGCCTGGTAGGCCGCGTCGGCCTGCAGGTCGTCCAGGCGCATGCGACTGCCGCTGGCAACCACGGTGACCGGCACCGCATGGAAGCGCAGCGGTTCGCCTTCCACCAGCCGGTCGGCATCGCGTCCGGGGCTGACCACCCAGACCTTGCCTTCGCCGTCGGCACTGTAAACCTGGGCCTGGCCGTCAGGCTCCACGCACAGGGCCGTGTCTTCGTCGACGCCGATGCCGACCATGTCCGGGTCACCGCTGTCATGCGCGGCGCGAGCCACGAACACGATCAGGCGACCGAGACGGTCGCGCTTGTCGAAGTGGGTGTCGGTGACCACCCGCTGCAGATAGGGCAACTGCAGGAAGCCGCGGTCCAGGGTCACCGCCTCGCCCATCGGGTCGGCCATGGCGCTGGCCGAATCGATGCTGCCGCCATCCAGTGCGCCATAGGCGTAGCCGCCGAGGATGGCCAGCCCGGCGCTGGTGCCGGCAATCGGCTTGCCGGCGCGCACGTGGGCATTCAGCGCGCGATTGAGCGCGGTGCCCTTCCAGAAGCGGATGTAACGGGACTGATCGCCGCCGGCGATGAAGATCGCATCGGCCGCGGCCACGACCCGCAGCACGGCCGGGTCATCGGCGCCGCGGCGGTTGTCGAACACCAGGGTCTGCACGGCGGTGGTGCCGCCAATCTCCCGGTACAGACGGTCCTGCAGCTCATCGGTGCCGGAGGCGCGCAGGATCAGCACACGGCCATTGCCGGCCTGGCGCAGCCACCACTGGAAGGCTTCAGGCACCCATTCGCCACCGCCCATCAGCATCATCGCGGGGGCTCGCGGGCCAGGCCGCGGTGCATCCAGATCGCCCACTTCGTAGTAGGCGAAGCCCGGGTCCATCAGTTCCTGTGCCGCCGCTGGCGATGACCAGAAGAGCGCCGACAGCAGCAAGGCGATGAGCGGGCCACGCAGCCCGTAGCGAAGGCGTCGCATTTTGATCTCCCTGAACAAAAACGACCTGCAACCGTTTTCACTCTTTGCCAGACATATTCCCAGTAGTCAAGGACATGAAAAAGGCGTTAAATGCGCGCGCCCATTCCTGAAATGTGAATGGGGGACAGGGCCCCTCCTCTGTGGGCCGGCATTACTTCCGAGAATTTCTCATGCGTAGACAGGCGATGGCGTGGTCGATCCAGCTGGCGTTGATGGGCGTTGCTGCTTCGGCGGCGGCACAGACTCCCGCTTCCTCTTCGGTACAACAGCTGGATGCGGTGCAGGTGACCGGCTCACGCATCCCGCGCGCCCAGATGGAAGGACCGGCGCCGATCACTGTCATCAACGCAGAGCAGATCCGCTCCAGCGGCTTCACCACCGTGCCGGACGTGCTGCGCGCGATGACCCAGAACGGCGGTGAGACGCAGAGCCAGCAGTCCTCCGGAGGGGCCGATTTCTCGCCGGGTGCGCAGCAGGTCGACCTGCGCGGGTTGGGGCCGAACCACACCCTGGTGCTGGTCAACGGCCGTCGCATCGCCGACTTCCCGATGCCGTTCAAGGGCCGCAGCAACTTCACCGATGTGTCCAACATTCCGCTGGGCATGATCGACCGCATTGAAGTGCTGACCGGCAGCGCGTCGGCGATCTACGGCTCGGATGCAATCGCCGGCGTGGTCAATTTCATCCTGAAGAAGAAGGCCGATGGCACCACCATCGACATGCGCATGGGCACCACCACCGAAGGCGGTGGTGAGTCGTTCGACATGAGCCTGGCCAGCGGCTTCAGCAGCGGCAACTTCAACGCGGTGTACAGCGTCGAACTGCAGTCGCAGACGCCGCTGTGGGCCTACGACCGCGACATCCAGGACTCGACGCAGGACGGCCCGACCGAAGGCGCGCGCATCGCCCGTCGTTCCTACCTGCGCACCGATTACAACGATGACTACCTGGACCCGGGCGCGGCGACCTGCGAGGCGTTGGCCGGGCAGAACCAGGGCAGCACCTACCGCGCGTTCCGTCCGCGCTACGGCTACTACTGCGGCAGCGACAGCTCGATCGGCTACGGCACGATCCTCAGCAAGCGCCGCGGCGCCAACGGCTATGCCTCGCTCAGCTACGACTTCGACAACGGCCAGCAGTGGTTCGCCGACGTGCAGCTGGGCTACCACACGATGTCGCTGATGCGCGATGTCACCAAGTGGGGCCGCATGGCCGCCGACGGCGATGAGTCGGGTTACTTCAACAATGAAGCCACCGGCGAGATCGAGTTCTGGCAGCGCCAGTTCTCGCCCGAGGAAATGGGCGGGCTGGACAATGCGATGGTGCGCAGCACGCAGAAGACCTTCAGCGTGACCACCGGCTTCAAGGGCAACCTGACCGGCAACTGGGACTACGAAGCAGCACTGAGCCATTCGCAGTACCAGTCGCGGATCAGCTGGGCGCAGATCATCGCATCCAAGGCCAACGACCTGTTCCTGGGCCCGCAGCTGGGCGAGGACGAGGACGGCTTCCCGATCTACAACGCCGATCCGTCGCGCCTGTACCGGCCGCTGACCCGTGCCGAGTACGATTCGATCGCCGCACGCACCACCTATACGCCGAAGTCGCGCACCGAGACGGCTGCGTTGACCCTGACCAATGGGGCGCTGTTCACCCTGCCTGGCGGCGATGCCGGCTTTGCCGCGACGGTGGAAGTGGGCCAGCAGGCCTACGCGCTCAACCCGGACCCGCTGGCGACCGGCTATTACTACTACAGCTGGAAGGATTCGGACGGCAAGGGCTCGCGCAACCGCTGGGCGACTGCCGCCGAGCTGCGCATGCCGCTGCATGAGACGGTCAACCTGAGCGTGGCCGGCCGTTACGACCAGTATCGCTATTCGGGCCACACCATCGGCAAGGCGACCTGGAGCGGCGGCCTGGAATGGCGCCCGATCGACACGCTGCTGGTGCGCGGCTCGTACGGCACCGCGTTCCGTGCGCCGGACCTGCACTATGTGTTCGCCGGCCCGGGCAACGATGAGACCAGCGCGGAAGATCTGTACAACTGCCGCGCCGACGCCGCCGATGATTGCGCGGATTACGAGCGCAACGTGATCCGCAGCCGCAGTGGCAACCGCGAGCTGGAACCGGAAACCAGCACCTCCTGGAGCGCGGGCTTCGTGTGGTCGCCGGCCACCGGCCTGGACCTGTCGGCCGACTGGTTCAACATCGACATGCGCGACCAGGTGCAGGACATGGACGTGCGTACGATCCTGGCCAGCGAAGCGAACTGCCGGCTGGGCAGCGCCGACATCGGCTCGCCGACCTGCGTGGATGCCCTGGCCCGCATCACCCGCACCGCCGACGGCCGTCTGTACGGTGTGCACGTCAATCCGATCAACGTGGCGCGCGAGTCCACCTCCGGCATCGACGTCGGCCTGCGCTACCGCCTGCAGACCGGCATCGGCGACTTCATCTTCAATGGCACCCACACCTGGGTGAAGAAGCATGACTTCCAGCGCTATGCCGGCGATGTGACCGAAGACCAGTTCGCGATCAACAGCGGCTTCGATATTCCCCGCACCAAGACCAGCGTCAGCGTGACCTGGGAAAAGGACGCCTGGTCGGCCACCGTGTACGGCTCGCGCCTGGGCAAGCTGCCGACCTCGGACAGCTACGACCAGGTGTTCGACGAGGAAAGCGGCGACAGCCCGTGGATCAAGGCGACCTACCGCTACAACGCTTCGCTGCAGTACCGCTTCGACGATCACTCGCGGTTGTCGCTGTCGGTGGTCAATGTGTTCAACAAGATGCCGCCGAAGGACAAGACCTATACGGCGTACCCGTACTACGACGTGTCCTGGTTCGACAGCGTCGGCCGTACCATCAACCTGCAGTACACCCACAAGTTCGGTGGCAGCGCGCTGTAAGGACGCCCTGCTGCTGGCTCGCCACAGACCCCCGCTTCGGCGGGGGTCTTTTTTTGACCGCCTGCCGCTGCCCCAGCCTGAACGGTTCCCCGCCGACGGCGGCCTCCACGGCGGGCGCGCCGCTTTTTAGGACATGGCTGATTCCGGGCGGGTGACCGTCCTCCCTAGGATCGGTGCATGTTCCGATTCCCTCGCCCTTCCCTGCCCCTGGTCGCACCGCCGACCACCGCTTCGGTGCTGCTGCGCTGGCTGACGGTGTGCGTGTTCCTGTGCCTGGCTGCCGCCACCGGCTTCTACCTGCTGACCGCGTTGACCGAAGATATCTCCAGCCACCGCCGCGACATGAATGCCGCCGCGTACAGGGCGCAGATCTACTTCGACCAGCGTGAGGCCCTGCTGCGCTATCTGGGCGATTCGGTGGTGGTGGGTGATCCGTCGGCGCCGTCCAGCGAGGGCGTACGCCAGCTGCCGTTGGACGGGCCGGGTGGAAAGCCGGGCCAGCGCCTGCTGCTGTCGCCGCGCGCAGAACACACGCTGCAGACCCTGCAGACCCATCTGCTGCTGGTCGACGCGCAGGGAACGCATTGGCTGGCCGGCGGCCAGGCCGACGTGGACATCGCCGGCCTGCCCACGCTGCATGTACTGCAGCAGCGCAGCGGCACGCTTGCCGGTACCGACCCGGTGTACTGGCTGCGCGCGGGCGACGCCGGGGTCGCCCTGGCACAACCGGTACAGGCCGGACCGCAACCGGGCCAATGGTTGATGCTGCTGCTGGACAGTGCGGCCGCCTCGGACATGATCGATGGCCAGGGCATCGGCGGCTACGCCCTGCTGGACCGCGACGGGCAGCCCGCCCTGTCGAGCCTGGCTCCGCGCCTGGACAGCGCAGGCTGGAAAGCACTGCAGCAGCGCCAGGACGACAGTTTCGGCGTGCTCTGGAGCACAGGCCTGCCACGCGGCGTGGCCTTGGTGAAGGGCGTAGGCAATGACGGCTGGCGGCTGGTCTATCACCTGCCTCCACGCCTGCTGCTCGGCGACATGGCGACCTCGCTGCTGATCAGCAGTGCGTTGCTGCTGCTGGCGGGCATCGCGCTGCGCCTGCTGCGGCATCGCGTCGACCGCCAGTTGATCCAGCCGGCCCTGCTGCAGCACCGGCGCCTGCTGGAAAGCCTGGATTTCAGTTCCACGGTGATCGACCTGGCGCCGGTCGGCATCTGTGTCCTGCGCCGCAGCGACCGCCAGCTGCTGCTGTCCAACCAGCTGCTGCGCGACTGGCTGGGCGAGGAAGGCACGGACAGCGATTGGCAGGCACCGTGGCGCGGGCATGCCGGCGAACGCGGTCGCGGGCTGGAGTTCACCGCACGCGACGGTCGCCAGCTGCAGGTGCTGCATGCGGCCTGCCGTTACCAGGATGACGACGTGCTGCTGTGCGTGTTCCATGACATCTCACGCCATCGCCAGGCGCAGGCGGCGCTGTCCTCGGCGCGGCAGGCGGCCGACGCCGCCAACCAGGCCAAGAGCGCGTTCCTGGCGACCATGAGCCATGAGATCCGCACGCCGCTGTACGGAGTGCTTGGCACGCTGGAGCTGCTCGGTCGCACGCCCCTGGATGCGCGCCAGTCACAGTACCTGCGCACCATCGAGAGTTCCTCGTCGGTGCTGCTGCAACTGATCAGCGACGTGCTGGATGTGTCCAAGATCGAGTCGGGCCAGCTGAGCCTGGAGCCGGCATCGTTCTCGCCGCGCGAGCTGACCGAGAGCGTGCTGCGCAGCTTCGCCGCTGCGGCGACGCGCAAGGGCCTGCAGGTACTGGTCTGCACCGATCCCCGGTTGCCGACACGGGTGCTCGGTGATGCCGACCGGATCCGCCAGGTGCTCGGCAACCTGCTCAGCAATGCCATCAAGTTCACCGAGCATGGCCGGGTGGTGCTGCGCGTACGACTGGTGCAGCGCGAAGGCGAGTCGAGCGTGCTGGCCTGGCAGGTCACCGATACCGGCGTGGGCATCGCCACCGAGGAACAGGCACGCCTGTTCGAGCCCTTCCGTCAGGTCCGTGGCGCTGCCAGTGCGCAGGGCACCGGGCTGGGCCTGTCGATCAGCGACCGCCTGGTGCGCTTGATGAGTGGCGAACTGCGCGTGGTCAGCGAGCCGGGACTGGGCAGCAGTTTCACCGTGCGCCTGCCCTTGCCGGTGCTGGCGGCGACCGAGGATGGCCCCGCGTTGCTGGCCGAACCGCCGGTCTACGTGCGCGGCCGCGATCGCGAGCTGGTCGATAGTGCCTGTGGCTGGCTGCGCCGCTGGGGTGCCAATGCGCAGCCGCTGCAGGGCGATCCTGCCCTGCTCGACCACGCCGGCGCGATCCTGATGGATGGCGAGGCGGAACAGCCGTTGGCCTGGCAGGGACCGCGGGTGCTGGCCTCGATCGATGGTGGCGACCAACCGGCGCCTGCCGCCGATGGCGCGCTGCTGGTCACCCTGCATGGCATGTCCTCGATCGCCTTGGCGGTGGCACGCCAGCAGCGGCAATGCGCAACGCTGCCGACCGCAGCGCGCGATGTGCAGCCAGGCCCGCTGGGACTGCGGGTGCTGGCCGTGGAAGACAATCCCATCAACCGGGTGATCCTGGCCGAACAGCTGCAGGCCCTGGGCTGCGAGGTGGAGCTTGCGCAGGATGGTGTCGAGGCGTTGCAGCTGTGCCAGGCCCATGACTTCGACCTGGTGGTCACCGACATCAACATGCCGCGCATGGACGGCCACACCCTGGCGCGCCGGCTGCGGGCGGAGGGCGTTCTGCTGCCGGTGATCGGCGCCACCGCCAACGCTACCGCCGAGGAACGCGAGCGCTGCCTGGCCAGTGGCATGCAGGGCTATCTGAGCAAACCCATCGACATCGCACGCCTGCGTCAGGCGCTTTCCGCCGTTCGCCAAGGAGATCCTGCATGACCCGCCGTGTCCTGATCCTGGAAGACCAGCCGTTCCAACGCGGCTATCTCGTCAATCTGTTCAGCGCGCGCGCCGGCGTGCAGGTCGACGCCTGCGAAGACGTCGATGCGGCTATCGCCCTGTGTGCCTGCCAGGCCTATGACCTGGTGGTGAGCGATCTGTTGATGCCCGGCCAGGATGGCATCCAGTTCATCCAGGCACTGGCCGCGCAGCCGCGTCCGCCGCGGCTTGCCGTGGTCAGCGCAGCCTCGCGGCGGATGATGAGTTCGGCACGGTTGATGGCTGAATCACTGGGCCTGGACGTGGTCGGGCTGTTGGCCAAGCCGGTCGCCGCCAGCGATGTCGATGCGCTGCTCGATGCACTGGCGCAGACCCGGCCAGCCGTGCGCACCAGCCCGGCCGCGCTGACACCCGAGCCGGACGCGGTGCAGCTGCGGCAGGCGCTGGCCGACGGCAGCCTGACCGCCTGGTTCCAGCCGAAGAAGTCGTTGCAGTCCGGGCGCGTGGTTGCCGCCGAAGCACTGGTGCGCTGGCGCCATCCGCAGCTCGGAACACTGGCGCCTGGAAGCTTCCTGCCGGCACTGTGCCGTCATGGCCTGGAGGGCGAACTGCTGCGCGCGATGCTCACCGCCAGCATCCAGGCGCAGGCGCGCTGGCGCTCCCAGGGATTCCGCGTGCCGGTATCGATCAACCTGCCACCGCATCTGCTGGAGCAGTCCGATCTTCCCGATGAGCTGCTGGCATTGACCCTGGCCGCCGGCGGCAACCCGGCTGACCTGTGCTTCGAACTGATGGAGAACAGCACCACCCGCCACGTGAGCGACTTCTATGCAGGCGCGTGCCGGTTGCGGATGAAGGGGTTCGGCCTGGCCCAGGACGACTTCGGCCAAGGCCTGAGCTCGGTGCACAACCTGGTCAACACCCCCTTCACCGAGGTCAAGATCGATCGGGCGCTGGTCAGCGGCTGCGCGCGCGATCCCGCCCTGCACCTGACCTTGACCACCGTGATCGCGCTGGCCAACCAGCTCGGTCTGACCATCGTTGCCGAAGGCGTGGAGAGCGATGCCGATCTGGCCGCGCTGCGCCAGCTCGGCTGCAACCAGGTACAGGGTTTCCTGATTTCGCAGGCGCTGCCCTCGGACGACTTCACCCGACTGCTGGACGAAGATGCTCCGGATGAGGGCGCGCGCGGCAGCCGTGCAGCATCGCGCTGACAGTCGAGGCTGAAAGGCTTCACAATCCCATCAAGAGTCATTGACGATCCTCTCTGCGCGGCGGTACCGGCCGTGCCCCGGGCCCTTCGGGCCGCCATCGACCGCCTACTGCTCCGAGACCTGCCCATGCCGGCCGAGGCCGCTCCCGTACGCCGACTCGCCCGCCGCTCCCTGCGCGTACATGCCCTGCTGATTGGCGTGGTGGTGCTGGCAACCCTGCAGGCCGGCCTGCTGCTGTCCACCGGCAGCCAGCTGTTCAACGAAGAACAGAGCAAGATCCGCTATCACTTCCGTCGCCTGGACGGCACGCTGCAGGAACAGGACCGCTTCCTGCGGCAATGGCGCCTGCATGACGTAGGCAGTCGCGGGCAGCCAGTGGACGAATCTGCCTCGCGTGCGCCGCCCAGCCCCTTGTTCGCCAGTTTCGCCCGGATCGGTGCCGACAGTGGCGCTTCGGCACAGGCAGCGGACGAACTGGGCGACCGCTTCCTGCGCTTCTACGGCGCTTTCTGGGCGGCCTCCCGGTTTCCGCCTCCGCAATGCCTGCTGGTCGATGGCCAGGGCCGCCGTGGCCTGCTTGCGCCGATCCAGACAACGCGTGGTGATCCGGGCCAGAGCAGCCCGCATCACCTGCATCCGGCACTGGCCGCCATCCACCAGGTCCTGCGCGAACGTCCAGCGCTGCGCCGCGGCAGCGTGGTCTGGACACCGGTGGCCTGGCGCGAAGGCCAGACCCGGCTGCTTGCCATCGCGCACGCGCCGCAGGATGCCCGCCTGTGGGGCGAGAACGAGGACGAGTCACTGGCCGCCGTGGCCTGCCTGCTGGATCCCGGCCGCGTCGATGACTACCGCCAGGTGATGGGTACGCCGGTGTTCGAACGGATGTCACTGTTCGATGGCAACGGCCGCCTGCTGCTCGGTGATGCCAGCGATGCCAGCCGCGCCGCTACGTCCTGGCGCGCGGGATTGGACGGCCTGCTGTTCCGCATGCGCAGCGAACACGGCTGGCTGGCGGTGTATCACGTGGGCTGGCAACAGGTGTTCCAGCACCCGCGCGGGCCCCTGCTGGGCAGCATGGTGGTGGCACTGCTGCTGGCCACCGGTGGCGTGCTGATCCTGCGTGCCTACCGGCGTTCGGTGATCGAACCACTGCGCCGCAACCATGCGCGGTTGCTGGAAAGCGAAGCCTTCAGCCGTACCATCCTCGACAACGCACCGATCGGATTGTGCCTGCTGCGTCGCACCGATGGCCGCGTGCTGCTGGACAACGCGCTGGCGCGTCAGTGGTTGGGGGAAGACCACGACGAGGGTGGCTGGCACGGGCCCTGGCGACGCAGTGTGCTCGCCGCCGGCGGCACTGCCACGGGCGACGGCCTGGCCTACACCACGCCGGACAACCGCCACCTGCTGATCACCGCCACGCCCGCGCGCTATCGCGGCGAACCTGCCGTGCTGTGCCTGTTCATCGACCTCAGCAGCCAGCACGAGGCCGAACAGGTGCTGCAGCAGGCACGGCGCGCGGCCGACCAGGCCAACCGCGCCAAAAGCCAGTTCCTGGCCACCATGAGCCATGAAATACGCACCCCGCTGTACGGCGTGCTCGGCACGCTGGAACTGCTTGGCCTGACCCCGCTGGATGCGCGCCAGCAGGACTACCTGGACACGATCCAGCGCTCGTCATCGACATTGATGCAGCTGATCAGCGACATCCTGGATGTCAGCAAGGCCGAGGCCGACCAGCTGAGCCTGGAACCCGGCGCGTTCGATCCGGTGCGGTTGACCGAGGACGCACTGGACTCCTACGCCGCTGCCGCTGCACACAAGGGCCTGCAGTTCTACGCCTGCATCGACCCGGACGTACCGGCTGCGGTCAATGGTGATGCCGCGCGCATCCGCCAGATCCTCAACAACCTGATCAGCAATGCGCTGAAGTTCACCGACAGCGGTCGGGTCGTGGTGCGCCTGGGTGCACAGCACGTCGATGATCGCTGCTGGCTGCGCTGGCAGGTGGCCGATACCGGCATCGGCATCGCCAGCGAGCACCAGGCACATCTGTTCGAACCGTTCTTCCAGGCCAACCCGGGCACCGATGCCATGCGTGGCACCGGACTGGGCCTGGCGATCTGTGCACACCTGACCGCGATGATGGACGGCCACCTGCGGGTGGTCAGCGAAAGCGGCCTGGGCAGCAGTTTCTCGGTCGAACTGCCGCTGCCTGAGGCAATACCCGATCCGCTGCAGGCGGCTTCACCGCAGTTGCCGGCAGGGCTGCCGGTGCAGGTTCGCGGCAGCGTTCGCGAGTTTGCACAATCGATATGCGATCGGCTGCAGCAGCGTGGCGCACAGGCCAGCGTGCACCGCGACGATGCACCGGCGCTTGTCGACCCTGGCACGGTGATGCTCGACCTTGTGCTGGACGAGGGTGCGCCTGCGTGGAGTGGACCGCAGGTGGTGGCCTGCCGCGAAGGCGGAATGCAGCCGCAACAGGTGCAGGGACATTGGCAGGTCGGCGTGCATCGCCTGGATGCGATCGTGATGGCGCTGGCGGCTGCAGCCGGGCGAGCACTGCCCGCCGAGGTCAACGGGCGCCTGCCCGCGACACGCAGGTTCGGCGGGCTGCAGGTGCTGGTCGCCGAAGACAACCCGATCAACCAGGCGATCCTGCGTGACCAGCTGGAGCAGCTCGGCTGCCACGCCGTGGTCGCCAGCGACGGCAATGAGGCCCTGCGCTATTGGCCGCAGCGTCCTTTTGCCCTGGTGTTGACCGACCTCAACATGCCGGGACTGGACGGTTACGGTCTGGCCCGTGCATTGCGCGCGCGTGGGGTTGGCGTACCGATCCATGGCGCAACCGCCAACGCCGACCCGGCCGAACGGCAACGCTGCCACGAGGCAGGGATGCAGGGGGTGCTGGTCAAGCCGATCACCCTGGCAGCACTGCAGCGCCTGCTGATCCAGGTTGCGGCCGGGCCGCACAGCGAACCCAGCGACGACGATGCCGATGCTCCGCTGCAGGTTCCGGAAAAGATGCAGGCGTTGTTCGTGCAGACCATGCAGGCCGACCTGGACAGCCTGCAGCGGGCGATCGGCGATGCCTCGCCCGAACGCGTGGCACAGGTGCTGCACCGCATCCGCGGCGCACTGGTGATCGTCGGCGCACCGGCACTGGTGGCACACGGCCAGCAGATCGAACAGCAGATCGGCGACGGCGACACGCTGCCTGCGCTGGCCGGGGCGCTCGACCATTTCCAACGGCGCCTGCAGCGGCTGCTGGAACCATTGACGCACGTCGCCGCCCCCTCACCTTCCCGCAACCCGACACTGCCATGACCACCCGCATCCTCATCGCTGACGACCACCCGATCGTGCTTGCCGGCATCCGCGATGTCCTGGCCGGCGAACTGGACCTGGACGTGGTCGGCGAGGCCGCCGATCCGGCGACCCTGATCGAGCTGATGACGAGCACCCAGCCCCATGCGGTGATCACCGATTACAGCATGCCCGGTGGTGACAGCTTCGGCGATGGCATCAAGCTGATCTCGTTCCTGCGCCGCAGCTTCCCGGACACGCATGTACTGGTATTGACGATGGTCTCCAACCCTTCGCTGGTGGCAGCCATGTATGCCGCTGGCGCGGGCGGCGTGGTGCTCAAGAGCCACGGTCTGGGCAGCCTGGTGCAGGCGCTGCGCACGGTGCTGGCCGACCGCATCTATCGCCCGCCCGGACTGATGCCGGTTGCCGCGGCGGAACCGGCCGATGCCGCGGTGGTGCTGGCGCGCCTTTCTCCACGGGAACTGGAAGTGATCCGCCTGTTCACCGGCGGCATGAGCGTGGGAGACATCGCCCGCCAACTGCAGCGCAGCGCGAAGACGGTCAGCACCCAGAAGATCAGCGCGATGCGCAAGCTGGGCGTGGACAGCGACCAGGCGCTGATCGAGTACTGCCTGCAGGCCTCGTTGTTCGCCTGAGGCGTCCACAACGCTGAACCGTGCCCGGCCCATGCGCCGGGCACGAAGTGCTTTAGGAAACGCCTGATTCCATAGGACAGGGCTGATTTCTAGTCTGGATGCATCCCGCCACGGTGACGACGTCCCATCGTCATCGCGTTACCGGCGGGAGGGAAACCGGATGGCGCCTGCAGCGGCCATCGCACGCGGTTTCCACAGCGACGCGGCCCTGCCGCGCCAGATCGCGCAGCCGCGCTGCGCCCTGCCACAGGAATCCAACAGCATGAACGCCTCTCCCCCACGGCGCCGCCGTGCGCCCGCCTGCGCGCGCGTGGCGCGCCTTCCCTTGATTCCCAGCCTGCTGGCCAGCGCCTTGTGGGCCGCCCTGCCCGTGCATGCGGCCGAACTGCAGGGGCCGTTGAAGGTTACCGATGGTGGCAGCCTGCAGCTGGAGGCCGACGACACCCTGCAGCACAGTGCGGGCGGCTACGCGCTGGAGGCCAATGGTGTTGGCAGCAGCATTACGGTCAACGGCAGCTGGATCTCGAGCACCGGCGGCGGCAGCGGCATCCTTGCCAGCGCCGGTGGCAGCGTCCTGCTCGAGGGCGGCATCCTGCAGGTCGGCAGCGGCAGCACCACCGTCGGCTATGCGCTGAACGCCAGCGGTGCAGGGAGCGTGATCCGCGCCAACAACCTGGTCATCAATGCCTTCCGCAATGGCTCCGGCTACGGCACGGTCAATGCCACCGGTGGCGGCAAGGTGTGGTTGAACGGTGGCCGTGTCAGCAGCGGCGGGCACGCTCTGTACTCCACTGGGCGTGGCAGCGAACTGCACGTGACCGGTACGGAGATCAACAACGGTGCCAACAGCGCAGTGTACGCCGAGGGTGGCGCGCTGCTGTCGCTGGAATCGCTGAAGATGACCTTCGACGAAGCCAGCAGCGGCTACAGCGGCCGTCTGTCCTCCGGCGGCAGCGGCAGCGTGCTGTCGCTGCGCGACGTGGACGTGGTCAACGGCTACTTCGACATCGACAACGGTGGCACGCTGCAGATCGTGGGCGGCAGTGCCAGCAGCAGCGGCAGCAGCATCCGCCTGCTCGGCAACAGTGGCAACCGCGTGTACTCCACCGCCGATATCACCGGCGGCCGTTTCGAGACCGTCGGCGGCTACGGCGTCAACGTCAACAGCTGGGCCAAGCTGACCACCAACGGTGCCCACTTCACCGTGCGCGACGGCTATTCCGGCATCTGGCTGTCCGGCGCGGACTCGCTGGCCGACCTCACCGATACCACGCTCAGCACCTATGGCGACAACGGCTACGGCCATGGCGTGGACGTCTGGGGTGGTACTGCCACGATCACCGGCGGCAGCATCGATACCCACGGCGATGGTGTCTACGGCCTGCGTGCCTCGGGCAGCAATCCGCCGACGCCCTACTCGCGCATCCGCGCCAAGAACCTGGACATCACCACCTACGGCACCGGCGGTGGCGGCGTCTTCCTTGGCGGCAGCACGGCCGATGCGCAGCTGGACGGAGGCTCGATCACCACACTGGGTGCATCCTCGTTCGGCATCGTGCAGATGAACACGGCCAAGCTCACCGCCGACAACCTGAGCATCCATGCGCAGGGCACGAATTCGGGTGTCTATCGCTCCTACATCACCGTGTTCGGGCCGTATTGGGACCGCTTGGTGTTCAACAACAGCACCCTGCAGACCCAGGACGGCCCCGCGTTGTGGCTGCAGGGCAGCAACCACGAGCTCACGCTCAACAACACCGATGTCGTCGCGCGCCAGCAGGGCAACCTCGACGGTGGCCGCCTGCTGCGGGTGAGCGATACGGTGTTCACCGATGGAAGTTCAGTCGCCACCGCAGACATTCTGTTCACTGCCGACAACAGCCGCCTGACCGGCGATGTCGTGGTCGACAGCGCCACCGCCAACGTGCAGATGACGCTGCGCAACGGCACCGTGTTCAACGGCGCGCTGCGCAACGATTCGGGCTACCAGGTCGCGCAGCTGGCGATGGACGGCAGCAGCCAATGGAACGTGCGTTCCAGTTCCAGCGTCGGCTCGCTGGACCATGCCGGTACCATCGCCTTCGTCGCCCCCACCACCGGCGACTTCAAGACCCTGACCGTCACCGGCGACTATGTCGGCAACGATGGCCACTGGCTGTTCAACCGCGCGCTGGGCGACGATGCCTCGCTGGGTGACCAGCTGGTGATCCAGGGCAACAGCAGTGGCACCGCCTCCGTCAGCGTGCGCAACGCAGGGGGCGCCGGTGCCCTGACCAGCGAAGGCATCCGCCTGATCAGCGTGGGCGGCCAGTCCGATGCGCAGTTCTCGCTGCAGGGACGCGCGGTGGCCGGCGCTTACGACTACTTCCTGTACAAGGGCGGCGTCTCCACCCCGGATGACGGCAACTGGTACCTGCGCTCGGAATACGTCCCGCCGGTCGACCCGCCGGAACCGCCCGATCCGCCGATTGATCCGCCGACTCCGCCGATCGATCCGCCTGCCCCGCCGATCGATCCGCCGGTAGTTCCGCCGGTCGATCCGCCACTGCCGCCGGCACCGCCGCGCGTGGAGCGACCGGAGCCGGCGGTATACATGGCCAACCAGAGCAGTGCGCTGGGCATGTTCCGGCACAGCCTGTACGACCGCAGCGGTGATCCTGCCGATGCGACCGGTGGTGGCAGCGACGCCATTGCTTGGGCACAGGTGCGCAGCAGCGCGCCCGGCAGCCGCGGCCACCAGGTGGATGTGGACAGCGAGCTCAACAGCGTGCTGCTGGGCATCGGTCGTCGCTTCGAAGCCAATGCCGGCGGCCAGCTGCAGGCAGGTGTGATGGCCGGCCATGGCCGGGCACGCAATGACAGTCGCTCGCAGGTGACCGGTTACACCGCGCACGGTGTGGTCAACGGCACCAGCCTGGGCCTGTATGCGACCTGGTTGCAGGACGCGCGGATGGAGCACGGTGCGTATGTGGACGGCTGGCTGCAGCACGGGCGTTTCCGCAACAGCGTGCAGGGCGAAGGGCTGCAGAAGGAGCACTATCGTTCGCACAGCTGGACCGGTTCGGCCGAGGCAGGCTACGTGCTGCCCG
The DNA here is from genome assembly GCF_002966815.1 of Stenotrophomonas sp. MYb57. NCBI lineage: Bacteria > Pseudomonadati > Pseudomonadota > Gammaproteobacteria > Lysobacterales > Lysobacteraceae > Stenotrophomonas > Stenotrophomonas sp. MYb57. Next base: position 877,368 of record NZ_CP023271.1, on the reverse strand, counting down.
TGCAGCGCACGGCCCAGCGCGGTGTCTACCTGGAGCCACAGCTGCAGGTGATCCACAGCCGCTACGACGCCGACCGCGTGGTCGAGGCCAACGGCACGGTGGTTGAAGGGCGCGACAAGGACAGCACCACCACGCGTGTGGGACTGCGCCTGTACACGCGTTCGCTGACGCAGCGCCAGGGGCAGGTACAGCCGTTCGTCGCGGTGAACTGGTGGTCCGGTGGCAACGACGCGACCATCGCCGTGGACGGAGAACGCCTGCGCCGGCAGTTGCCGCGTGACATCTACGAAGCCAAGGCCGGCGTGCAGGTGAATCTGTCGGGCGGCTGGCGCGGCTGGGGTGAGATCAGCCACCAGACCGGCGGCATGGGCTTCCGCGATACCAGCGGCCAGCTGGGCGTCTCTTACCGCTGGTAAGCGCTGCGACGGGTGAGCCCAGCGAGGGGTCCGGCGATGCGTCGTCGGACCCCTTGTTGTTTTCCACACCACGCGTGGAAATCGATGGGGGTTGGATGTGGACAAGTGGCCATGAGCCACGCACGACAAGCGTTTTCAGCTCTGGTCATTTTTTATCCAACCAATCCACCGCGCCCGCAGGTGCATGTTTTCCACACAGCAGGTGGAAAGCGCTGCGGACTTGATGTGGACAACCCGGCTTGAACGTTATGCCGCAAGCGTTTCAGGGTGTGGCTGTTTTTTGTCCAGGCGCTTCGATGGTTTTCCACACATCGCGTGGAAAGCCGTGGGGGTTTGGTGTGGACAAGTAGCTGCGAGCCCTGCACGGCAAGCGTTTCAAGGCGTGGTGAATTTCTGTCCACGGCCACCGGCAGCACTGCGCTGGCGCTTCCGCAGCAGAAGCGCGCAGCGGCACTGCTCGTGCGCCCCTTCTGACAGGCGCCCGATACAACAAGACCCCGCATTGCGGGGTCCCGTGGACAATCACTGCGCTGCGTCGTCGATCAGACGTTGAAGCGGAAATGCAGGATGTCACCTTCCTGCACGCGGTATTCCTTGCCTTCCAGGCGCAGGCGACCGGCTTCCTTCGCACCGGCTTCGCCCTTGTACTTGATGAAGTCGTCATACGCGATGGTTTCGGCGCGGATGAAGCCCTTCTCGAAGTCGGTATGGATGACCGCGGCAGCCTGCGGCGCGGTGGCGCCCTTGCGCACGGTCCACGCGCGGACTTCCTTTACACCGGCAGTGAAGTAGGTCTGCAGGCCGAGCAGGCTGTAGGCCGCGTTGATCACACGGTTCAGGCCAGGCTCGGTCAGGCCAAGGTCGGCCAGGAAGGTATCGCGGTCTTCGTCATCCAGCTGCGACAGCTCTTCTTCGATCGCCGCCGACACCGGCACCACCTGCGCGCCTTCTTCGGCGGCACGGGCGCGCACGGCGTCCAGGTGCGGGTTGTTCTCGAAACCGTCTTCCAGCACGTTGGCGATGTACATCACCGGCTTCAGGGTCAGCAGGAACAGATCGCGCACCAGCGCCTTCTCTTCCTCGTCCAGGCCCGCCGAACGGCCGGCCTTGCCATCGGCCAGCGCGGCCTGCAGCTTGGCCAGCACCGGCTTGCGTGCCGCTGCGTCCTTGTCACCGCCCTTGGCCGCACGCTCGGCGCGGTTCAGTGCCTTCTCGACGCTGTCCAGGTCTGCCAGGGCCAGTTCGGTATCGATGGTGTCGATGTCCGAGATCGGGTCGACCTTGTTGTTGACGTGGATGACGTCAGCGTTCTCGAAGCAGCGCACCACATGGGTGATCGCATCCACTTCGCGGATGTGGGCCAGGAACTTGTTGCCCAGGCCTTCGCCACTGGCCGCACCGGCCACCAGGCCGGCGATGTCGACGAACTCCACCGCGGTCGGGATGACCTTCTGCGGGTTGATGATCGCCGCCAGCTCGTTCAGGCGCGGATCCGGCACCGGCACGATGCCGACGTTGGGCTCGATGGTGCAGAACGGGAAGTTCGCCGCGGCGATGCCCGCCTTGGTCAGCGCGTTGAACAGGGTCGACTTGCCGACGTTGGGCAGGCCGACGATGCCGCATTTGATACCCATGGGTTGAATCCGGGTTTGAGTGTAAGTGGATGATTCGGGATTCAAGGCTCGCCTGTGGGCATGCCCTCAATCCCCAATCGTCCTTCCAGTAGCCCGCGTTAGAACGCGGCGTACAACCTGTGACGTTCTGCGTACGCTTTCAGCAGTTCTTCGAGCTGGCCGTCATCAACTAGTGCATAGAATCGCCCATCCAGCGCATCAAGTGCTGTTTCGAGTTCATTGCCGAGATACCCGTCAGCACGATAGATCTGCAGGCGTCTCTGCGCATGATGATCTTCCATGGCCTCATTGCCAAACAGCAGCCTCTGGGCCGTCAGCACGATGTCGCGCACGTCAAGCCGCTCTATCTCCTCAAGCCCTGCAAGGGCTTCAGCGATGTAACCGCCAGCAGAATTGTGGAAATAGGCGTCAAGCCCTCCCCGATAGACATCACTGATGAGCGCGTTGATCGCAAAGTAACGCTGATCGTGTACCGACAATCCCGCAAATCCACACCCGCCACCGTGGACCTGCTCGATCAACCAATGCCAATACCGCCCCTCTGCAGACTCCTCGAAGCGCTTGCGCTCTTCACGAATTTCCCGATCTCGTTCCCGCGCCATTTCCATGCTTTGCCGCGTGCCATTCCCGCACGGCATGCAGAGCCCATCGTTCCGGGCCGCCGTAGCCAGCAGGATCATGGCGCCACACACGGTGCAGGGAGTACGCGGGTCGGTCATGATCAGCGCGGGGTGTGCAGCCGCTTCATCGCTTCGCTGAAATCGCCCTGCACCGCCAACGGCAGCACGTCGATCGCATCGTCGATGGCGCGGGAGATCAGTACTTCATCGTCCTTGGAGGGGCGTCCCAGCACCCAGCCCACCACGCGGTCCTTGTGTCCGGGATGGCCGATGCCCACCCGCAGGCGATGGAACCTGCCATGGCCGAGCAGGCGGATGGTGTCGCGCAGGCCGTTCTGTCCACCGTGGCCACCGTCGAACTTCAACCGCGCCACGCCGGGCGCCAGGTCCAGTTCGTCGTGGGCCAGCAGGGTGTCCTCCGGCTCGATCTTCCAGAACCGCTGTGCGGCGGTGACCGACTTGCCGCTGAGGTTCATGAAGGTGGCCGGCTTGAGCAGCCACACGGTCTGTCCGGCAATGTCGACCTTGGCGGTCTCGCCAAACAACTTGCTGTCCACGTTCCATCGTGCACCGGCTTTTTCAGCCAGGGCCTCAACGAAATGAAACCCGGCATTGTGCCGGGTCCGGGCGTGCTCCGATCCGGGGTTGCCCAGACCGACGATCAGTCGCAATCCTGCCATCGTTCCATCCAGATACGGCGCCTGCCCCGAAGGACAGGCGCCGCGGGGTATTACTCGGCCGCTGCTTCTTCAGCGTCGGCAGCATCCTGCTTGCCGTGCTTGGCAGTGACGATGGCGTCGTCGTGGTCCTTGCCCAGCGCCAGCGCCGGGATTTCCACGCCCTTCGGCAGCTTGATGTCCGACAGGTACACAACGTCGCCAGCCTTCAGCTCGCCCAGGTCGACTTCGATCGACTCCGGCAGGTCCTTCGGCAGGCAGCTGATGGCCACTTCCTTCAGTTCGTGGGCGACCACGACGTCGGCAGCCTTGCCAGCCGGCGAGGTGTCTTCGTTGATGAAGTGCAGCGGAACCGAAGCGGTCAGCTTCTCGTTCTCGTTCACGCGCAGGAAGTCCAGGTGCATGATCAGCTGCTTGTACGGATGGCGCTGCATGTCACGCAGCAGCACCTTCTGCACCTGGCCGTCCAGGTTCAGGTCCAGGATCGAGGCATAGAACCACTCGTTCTGCTGGGCCAGCCAGATTTCGTTGTGGTCCAGGCTGATGGCGACCGGTTCGGCGTTGCCGCCGTACACGATCGCCGGGATCACACCAGCGGTACGCAGGCGGCGGCTCGCACCCTTACGCTGCAGTTCACGCTTGGTGACCTTGATTTCATGGGTCTTCGACATTTTCGACTACTCGGTTGTTGCCTTGCCTTGCGGCTTGGCGGTTGAAGGCACTTCCGCGACCAGAAGCGCCCGGTGTGTCCCTGCCGTTGCCGGCGGGGACGAAAAATCAATCCACGTACAGCGAGCTGACCGACTCGCCGAAGGCGATGCGGCGCATCGTTTCGGCCAGCATTTCCGCCACGCTCAGCTGGCGGATCTTGCTGCACACCCGCGCGGCGTCCTTCAGCGGGATGGTATCGGTCACCACCAGCTCATCGAGCTGGGAATTGGTGATGTTGTCCACCGCCGGGCCCGACAGCACCGCGTGGGTGCAGTAGGCGGCGACCTTCAGCGCACCGCGCGCCTTCAGGGCAGCAGCAGCGGCGCACAGGGTGCCGGCGGTGTCGACGATGTCATCGACCATCACGCAGGTCTTGCCTTCGACGTCACCGATGATGTTCATCACGGTGGAGACGTTGGCGCGCGGACGGCGCTTGTCGATGATCGCCAGGTCGGCGTCATCCAGGCGCTTGGCCACTGCACGGGCGCGGACCACGCCGCCCACGTCCGGCGACACCACGATCAGGTTCTCGGTGCCGTAGGCGCGCCAGATGTCGGCCAGCAGCAGCGGAGAGGCATACACGTTGTCGACCGGAATATCGAAGAAACCCTGGATCTGGTCGGCGTGCAGGTCGACGGTCAGCACGCGATCAGCGCCGGCGGTGCTGAACATCTTCGCCGCCAGCTTGGCGGTGATCGGCACGCGCGAGGAACGCATGCGGCGATCCTGGCGCGAGTAGCCGAAGTACGGCACCACGGCGGTCACGCTGGCCACCGATGCGCGCTTGAGCGCGTCGATCAGCACCAGCAGTTCCATCAGGTTTTCCGCGCTCGGCGCCGAGGTCGGCTGGATCACGAACACGTCCTGCTTGCGGACGTTCTCTTCGATTTCCACCTGCACTTCACCATCGGAGAAGTGCGAGACCAGCGCCTTGCCCGGGCGGACTCCCAGTTCCTTGCAGATGTTCTGCGCCAGACGTTTGTTGGCGTTGCCGGAAAAGACCAGCAGGTTCGGGGACTCTTGCATCATGATTGTCTCGGGCGGGGACGAGTGGCGGGGATCCGGTAGCGGCAAGGACCACGTCGGCCCCTGCTGCTGACAACACCGCGGCTGTTCCCACGTCCCGCGCAGGTGATGCGCTGGAAGGCGCGGACGCAGCCGCATTGGCAGGGGCGGGAGGATTCGAACCTCCGAATGCCAGGATCAAAACCTGGTGCCTTGGGCCTCTTGGCGACGCCCCTGCATTGATGAATCAGTGTTGCTCGAGTGCATCCAGCAGTGGCGAACGTGCAACGCCCGCAGCCACCCTTGCCCGCAACTCCTTCGACAACTTCGCTCGTCCCTGCTCGGCGGCAGCCTGCGAATCGAACTCGACGAAACAACCACTTCCCGAACCGGTCAGTCGTGCCGTGCCGATGTCGCTCAACGCAGCAAGCACCGCCTCGACGGCAGGCTCACGGCGGCGCAGCACCGGTTCGAACACGTTCCCGACCAGCAAGCCGGAAGCGAAGTCCTCTATTTTCGCCTGTGGACTGTCGCGCGTCAAATCCGGATCTGCGAACAGCAGCGGGGTCGGCACATGAACGCCCGGATCAACGACCACATACCAGGCCTGCGGCAGGGTGATCGCCCGCAGCCGCTCGCCTACCCCCTCGGCCCAGGCGTTGTGGCCACGCACGAACACCGGCACATCGGCGCCGAGGCGCAAGCCCAGCGCCGCCAGCGTATTTTCGTCCAGCCCCGCGCCCCAGAGCCGGTTCAGCACCACCAGCACGGTGGCCGCATCGGACGAACCGCCGCCGAAACCGCCGCCCGCAGGAACGTGCTTTTCGACGACGATATCGACACCTTTCTCGACATTCGCCACCTCTTTGAGCAACCGCGCTGCCCGAACCGCCAGATCATCCACCTCCGCGACACCGGCCAGGCCATCGCCCTGCCGCCGCACCTGGCCGTCTTCACGCAGGCGCAGGCCGATCCGGTCGCCCCAGTCGAGCAGGCGGAACACGGTCTGCAGCTCGTGGTAGCCGTCGGCACGGCGGCCGGTGATATGCAGGAACAGGTTCAGCTTGGCCGGGGCCGGCCACCAGGACCAACCCGCGTCATCCACCCGCGCGTTCATGGCGCGCCCTGCCCCCACTGGTCGACCAGCAGGCGCACCTTGGCGTCACCATTGACCGCCTCGACCCTGCGCGGCAGGGCCGGACGTCCGGCTTCGGCCGGGTACCAGTCCAGATACTGGATCACCCACCCCATCTGCTGCATGCGCCGCGGACGGCCATCGGCATCACGCTCGATCTTTTCCGGCCCAGCGCTGTCGCCGGCGACCAGGCCGCGTACCCAGTCCGGCAGCTGGTTGACCGGAATATCCCAGCCGGTGGCTTCCAGCAACAGGGCCTGCGCGTCTTCACCGTCTCGCGGACCACCGGCCAGTCCTTCCAGACGGCCGGCTTCATGATGGCTATCACCGCTCAACTTCCAGCTCTGGCGGGTGACCGGCGCGCTCAGTTCGACGACATAGCGTTGGCCTTCCTGTTTCCAGTCGATGCGGCCGCTGCCACCATCCTTGCCCTTGCTGACCGCCACCCGGCCCTGGAAATTCCACTCCGACGCCGATCGCAGCGCGTCCACGCGTGCGGCCTCGGCGGCGGTCGCTTCGGCGGAAACGGTGGTGACTACGGCCGGCGCCGGCGTTTTCTGCCGGCCAACGGTGGTACAGGCACTCAGGGCCAGGGTCACGGCCACCAGCAGCAACGGCCGGATCGTGGAAACGCTCATGGATTGAATTTCTCGCGGGCGCGCAGCAGCGCGCGGTTTTCAGGGTCGAGCCTGGCCGCTTCCTCGAAGAAGTGACGGGCTTCATCGTGCTTGCCCAGCACCCACAGCACCTCGCCTACGTGGGCGGCGATTTCCGGGTCCTTGGCCAGCGTCCAGGCGCGGCGCAGCTGTACCAGCGCGTCGGCGTTGCGCCCCAGCCGATACAGCACCCAGCCATAACTGTCGACGATGGCGGCGTTGTCCGGTTCGGCCACGCGCGCGCGGTCGATCAGTTCGAGCGCTTCCTGGTAGCGACCGGTCCGGTCGGCCAAGGTGTAGCCCAGTGCGTTCAATGCCGGCACGTTCTCCGGCTCGGTCACCAGGATCTTGCGCAGGTCGGCCTCGGCACGGGCGATGTCATCGCGGCGCTCCCAGGCCAGCGCACGGGCATACAACAGGCCGTTTTCGTCCGGATACGCGGCCAGGCCACGGGCCAGTGCGTCGATCTCGCCGGGAAGGTCGTCGGCGCGCTGGCGCAGCTCGGCTTCCAGCAGATACGCATCGCGCCGCACATCGTCATCCACGCTGGCATCGGACTGGATGGCATGCACTTCATCCAGCGCCAGCGACTGCCGGCCCGCCAGACCCTGCGCATTGGCCGCGCGCAGGCGCGCTTCATTCAGCTCATCGCCGCCAGGAACGCTGTGATACCAGTTGACCGCCTCCGGGTAGCGCTTGAGGTACTCGGCGATCTTGCCCAGCAACAGGCGCTGCGCCGGGTCCGGCTTGGCCGCCTGCCGAGAAAGTTCGTTGTACAGATTGGACAGCGCGGCCTTGTCGCCCTGCTTGGCCAGCAGCGAAGCGCGCATGCCCCACGTCTGCACATCCTGGGGACCGACCGCCAGCACGCGCTCGGCCGCTGCCGGCTGGCCGAGGCTGTCATAGGCAATGGCCACCGCGTTGCGCAGATCCGGGTCCTGACGGGTCTTCGGCTCCACCCCATGCAGCAGCGACAGCGCCTGGTCGGTCTGGCCGGCCTGCTGCAGCTGGCTGGCGCGCAGCAACGCCACGCGTGGCTCCTCGGGGAAGCGCTTGACCACCTCATCGATCATGCGCCGTGCCAGCTCGGGCTTCTCCATGCGCAGTGCAAGGCGTCCAAACTCCTGCCAGGCCTCGATCTTCTGGGGAATGGCGTTGGCATCGACCAGCTCGCCCAGCACCTGGGCCGGCACGGCCGGATCGCGGCCACCGCCGATCAAGGCGCCCAGGGCGAACTTCCAGCCCTCATCCCCCGGGTCCTGCAACAAAGCCTGAAGCTCGCTGCGCGCAGCCTTCACGTCGCCCTGGCGCATCGCCAGCGCACCGGCTGCGCTGCGCATCGCCAATGAGCGCGGCGCACGCTGCTGCCACAGGGCCAGGCCCTTGGCCGCGGCGCCATCTTCGTTGGCCAGCATGGCGATACGGGTCGCCCGCTCGGCCAGGCCGGCGTCGCCGTCGGTCTGCTGGGCCGCCTGCAGGTACCAGCGCGCGGCCTCGGCCAGCTTGCCGGCCTGCAGGGCGAACTCGCCGGCCAGCACCGGCTCCAGCGCCAGTTCCTCAGTCACCGCAGGCCGTGCAGGCGCCTTGGCGGGCACCCCCGCCAGGGCCTGCGCACAGACCAGAGACAGCAGCAGAACACTGGGGATGCGAATCAATGCGGGCATCGTCGGCATCGGGGCCTTAAAATGTCGTCCAATGGCCAGCAGCTTATCGCAAGCAACTGAACAATGACCCTGTGGGTGCTCGGACTGAATCACCAGACCGCACCGGTGGAACTGCGCGAACGCGCAGCCTTCGCCGGTGACGCGTTGCCGCGCGCGCTCGGTTCGCTGCGCGATACCCCGCAGATCGCCGAGGCGGTGCTGCTGTCCACCTGCAACCGCACCGAACTGTATGCCGTGGCAGAGTCCGCGCAGGCGCTGGACCAGTGGCTGCAGAGCCAGGCCGGCGACCTGCAGGGCTACCTGTACCAGCACGCCGATGCCGATGCCGTGCGCCACCTGTTCCGGGTGGCGACGGGGCTGGATTCAATGGTGCTGGGTGAGCCGCAGATCCTGGGCCAGGTGAAGGACGCCTGGTCGACCGCGCGCGACCACGGCCTGCTCGGCCAACGCCTGGACCGCCTGTTCCAGCAGACGTTCTCGGTGGCCAAGCGCGCGCGTACCGATACCCAGGTCGGTGCCAACCCGGTATCGGTGGCCTCGGCAGCGGTGCGCCTGGCGCAGAACGCATTTGCACGCCTTGACGATTCCACCGTGCTGCTGGTCGGCGCCGGCGAGACCATCGAGCTGGCCGCACGCCACCTCAGCGAAGGCAAGGTGCGGCGGCTGCTGATCGCCAACCGCACCCTCGCCCATGCGCAGGAACTGGCCAGCCGCCATGGCGGTGTGGCGCTGCCGCTGACCGAACTGGAGCGTCACCTGGCCGAGGCCGATGTAGTGTTCTCGGCCACCGCCGCCCGCGAACCGGTGATCCACCGTGCTGCAGTGGCCAACGCCCTGCGCGCACGCCGGCACAAGCCGATGCTGCTGTTCGACCTGGCCGTGCCGCGCGACATCGAGGCCGACGTTGCCAGTCTCAACGATGCGTTCCTGTATACCGTGGACGACCTCGAGCGCGCGGTGGAAGACAACCGCCGCAGCCGCCGCGAGGCGGCCGCCGAAGCGGAGACGATCATCGACCTGCAGGTCTCGCGCTTCGTCGAAACCCTGCAGGCCAGTGCCCACCAGGCACCGCTGCGGCAACTGCGCGCCTTCGGCGAGGCCACCCGTGCCGAACTGCTGGAGCGCGCGCGCCAGCAGCTGGCCAACGGCAAGCCGGCCGACGAAGTGCTGGAACTGCTTGCCCATGGATTGACCAACCGCCTGCTGCACCCGCCGACCGCCGCCCTGCGCGCGGCCGCGCTCAGCGGCGACGCCGACCTGACCCGCGCCGCCGAGCGCCTGTTCCCGGCTGCGCCGGGTTACCACCACCCACCTGTGAGAACCGATGACGCCGACCCTGCGCCGTAAGTTGGAAGCGCTGGCCGAGCGCCGCGAAGAACTGGAACGTCTGCTCGCCGAACCGGAGGTGGTCGCCAACAACGCGCGCTTCCGCGATCTTTCGCGTGAGTTTTCCCAGCTCGAACCGATCGCCACCGCGCTGGCCGATGAAGTGCGTGCCAAGGCCGACCTGGCTGCGGCCGAAAGCATGCGCACCGATCCGGACCTGCGCGAACTGGCCGACGAGGAGATCGCCGCCGCCCAGGCCCGCCTGCAGGAACTGGAGCAGGAACTGGCGCTGCTGCTGGTGCCGCGCGACCCGCGCGATGAAGGCAACCTGTTCCTGGAAGTGCGCGCCGGCACCGGCGGCGACGAGGCGGCGATCTTCGCTGGCGACCTGTTCCGCATGTATGCCCGCTACGCCGAGCGACAGGGCTGGAAGGTCGAGATCGAATCGGACAACCCCGGCGAACATGGCGGTTACAAGGAAGTGGTGGCGCGCGTGGTCGGCCGGGGCGCGTTCTCGCGCCTGAAATTCGAATCGGGCACCCACCGCGTGCAGCGCGTGCCGGCCACCGAATCGCAGGGCCGCATCCACACCTCGGCGGCCACCGTGGCGATCATCCCGGAAGCCGACGAAGTCGATGAGATCGTCATCAACCCGGCTGACCTGAGGATTGATACCTACCGCTCCTCCGGCGCCGGTGGCCAGCACGTCAACAAGACCGAATCGGCGATCCGCATCACCCACGTGCCCAGCGGCGTGGTGGTGGAGTGCCAGACCGAACGCAGCCAGCACGCCAACCGGGACAAGGCGATGAAACGCCTGAAGGCGCAGCTGCTCGATGCCGAGCGCCAGCGCCACGACGCAGCGCAAGCCGAATCTCGGCGCCTGCAGGTTGGCAGCGGCGACCGCAGCCAGCGCATCCGTACCTACAACTTCCCGCAGGGCCGGATCACCGACCACCGCGTGGAAGGGCTGACCCTGTACGACCTGCCCAACGTACTGGCCGGCGATCTCGATCCGCTGCTGCAGCGATTGAGCCACGAGCACCAGGTCGACGCCCTGGCCCAGCTTTCGGCGGGCTGACCAGCATGTCGGCCTGGCAGCAGCGGCAGCAACTGCAGCAGGCGATCACGCGCCAGCCCGGCGACTTCGTCGCCTGGGTGATGCTGGCCGACCTGGAACTGGAAGCCGGCGATATCGCGGCCGGCGAGCAGGCCGCGCGGCGCGCACTGCAGCTGCGGCCCAATCATCCTGAAGCGCTTGCACGGCTCGGCCGGGTGGCGTGGATGGCAGGAGCGCATGCCGATGCCGCTACGCTGCTGGGCCAGGCCTCGGCGCTGGCACCGGAGCACCCGGGCATCGCGTTGTGGCTGGGGCACGCGCTGGAAGATGCCAACGATGCCGAAGGTGCATCAGCGGCCTATCGCCGCGCACATGCACTGATGCCCGATGAGCCGTATATCGCCGCGCAGCGCCTCGCCTGGCAGCGTCGCCTGTGCGATTGGCAGGACGTGGATGCGCTGGCCGATCAGGTGCGCGGTGCACTGGTGTCCGGCCAGGGCGTAGTAGAACCCTTCGCGTTTCTCAGCGAAGACGCCAGCGCGGCCGAACAGCTGGCCTGCGCGCGTGCACGCGCCGCCGCTGTGGCGGCATCGGTGCGGCCCCTGCCGCCGGCGAAGCTGCGCGTACGAGGCCCACTTCGCGTGGGCTTCCTTTCCAACGGCTTCGGCGCCCATCCCACCGGATTGCTGACGGTGGCGCTGCTGGAGCAGATGAGCCGCGACCCGGCCCTGCAACTGCATCTGTTCGCGCTCAACGCGGACGATGGCAGCCGCATCCGCCAACGCCTGCAGGCCGCCACCCGGCTGCATGACGTGGTGGGATTGCGCCACGCCGATACGGCCGCGCGCATCCGTGCACAGGGCATCGACCTGCTGCTGGACCTGCGCGGCTGGGGCGGTGGCGGCACGCCGGAAGTGCTGGCGATGCGCCCTGCCCCGCTGCAGTTGAACTGGCTGGCCTACCCCGGCACCTCCGGTGCATCGTGGCTGGATGCAGTGATCGCTGACGACTTCGCGCTGCCGTCCTCGCTGGAACCGCACTACAGCGAACGCGTGCTGCGCCTGCCGCGCGCGTTCCAGCCCTCCGACAACACCCGCGTGCTGGAACCGGCGCCGGACCGTGCGGCGTGTGGGCTGCCCGCGCAGGGCACGGTGTTCTGCTGCTTCAACAACAGTTACAAACTCAACCCGCGCAGCATGGGCCGTGCGTTCGCGGTGCTGCAGGCAGTACCTGGCAGCGTGCTATGGCTGCTGTCCGGCCCCGGCCAGGCCGATGCAAGGCTGCGTTCCGCCGCCAAGGCTGCAGGACTGGATCCGGCGCGCCTGGTGTTCATGGCCAAGCTGCCGCATCCGCAGTATCTGGCCCGCTATCAGCTGGCCGACCTGTTCCTGGACACCAACCCGTACAACGCGCACACCACCGCATCGGATGCACTGTGGGCCGGCTGCCCGGTGCTGACCTGCCCCGGCGCTACCTTCGCCGCGCGCGTGGCCGGCAGCCTCAACCATCATCTGGGGCTGGAGCACATGAACGTCGCCGACGATGCGGCCTTCGTCGCCACCGCCAGTGCACTCGGCAACGACCCGGCCGCGCTGGCTGCCCTGCGTGCCGAACTGGCGCAGGCACGCGAGCGCAGCGGCTTGTTCGACATGACGGCCTTCGCGCGCGATCTGTCCTCACTGCTTCAGCAGCTGGCCCGCGAACAGGGCTGGCAGGGCCTCGACACGCCCTGACATCGCCCTGCGCTACGCTCGGGCTTCCCTCCCGCGTGGCATGACGATGGCCAAGCTCAAGCGCAAGGAATACGACGAACTGCTGCAGCCGCTGCAGCTGGAACTGACGGCGATGGCACGCTGGGTGCAGCACAGCGGGCAACGCCTGCTGGTGCTGTTCGAAGGACGCGATACCGCCGGCAAGGGCGGTGCGATCCAGGCCATCAGCCAGCACCTCAACCCACGCCAATGCAGGGTGGTGGCGTTGCCCAAGCCCACCGACCGCGAAGCCACGCAATGGTATTTCCAGCGCTACGCCACGCATCTGCCGGCCGCCGGCGAGATCGTGCTGATGGACCGCAGCTGGTACAACCGCGCGGGCGTGGAACGGGTGATGGGCTACTGCAGCGAGACCGAGTACCAGCAGTTCCTGCATCAGGCACCGGTGTTCGAACAGCTGCTGGTGGATGACGGCATCCTGCTGTTCAAGTACTGGCTGTGCGTGGACCAGGAGCAGCAGGAGAAGCGTTTCGCCGAACGCCATCTTGATCCGTTGAAGGGGTGGAAGCTGTCGCCGGTGGATCTGAAGTCGCGCAGCAAGTACAGCGCGTACACCGAAGCGCGCGAGGCGATGCTGCGCGCGACCCATCGCGACGGTGCGCCGTGGACGCTGGTGGATTTCAACGACCAGCGGCTGGGTCGCCTGACTCTTGTCCGCAACCTGCTGGACCGGCTGCCGGACACACGGGTGGATGCGCCCTTGCCGGAGCTGCCGAAACTGAAGGGCAAGCTGCATCGCGAGCACTACGGCGTGCTGAAGCCGATCGAGGATTTTCCGGCCAAGGAGTAGGGTTGGTCGGCAGGGCCTGCGGCCCTGCACCTGCTGCTTTCAGGCAACAGCCAAAGCAACAGCAAAAGCGGCATTGCGTGGGATGGCGGGGCGGTGTCGGACTGCGGGGACGCCGCAAGTACCTCCTTGTAGGCTTGGCAGCCGCATCCATGCGGCTGACACCCCGCACTCCGACACCGCCCCACCTCTGACAGACTTCCGGTGTCTGATTTGATCCACCTCATTCGTGGATGAATCTCCATCGGAATCGAATATCTCGACAAGTGAACGAAAAACATCCACGCATGGCGTGGATCTACGTGTCGACCAAGTTCGACACCCACCAAGAGCAGGCCATGTAATTCCCGCAGCTTGCGGAGAATTGTCGAAGGCGGGGTGGGTCCGGTTGCGGGGGCGTGAGCCGCATGGATGCGGCGACCGAGCCTACAGGGACGTATTTACGGCGTCCCCCGCAACCGGACCCACCCCGCCTCCCCACAGGAAACCTGCTTCTGCTGTTGCTTCGGCTGTTGCTGTTGCTGTTGCTGTCGAGGTTGCCGGCCAGCGGCCGGCACTACCGCTTCGGTGGGTGCAGGGCGCAGCCCTGCCCCTCCCCTTATTTGGCAGCAGCAATCTGCTTTTCGATGTCCGCCGCGGTGACCGGGCCCAGGAAGCTGTGGGCCAGCTTGCCCTGCGGGTCGATCAGATGGGTCAGCGGCAGGCCACGCGGGGTGGCGAAGTCGGCCGGCGGGTCGAACGGATCGACGACCACGATCGGGTAGGTCACCGGATGCTTGGTCAGGAACGCCTGCATCTCCGGCGTCTGGATGTCCTCGTAGGCCAGGCCAACCACTTCGATGTTGCTGCGCATGGCATGCAACGCCGACAGCTCGGGCATTTCCTTGCGGCAGGGCGCGCACCAGGTCGCCCAGAAATTCACCACCACCCACTTGCCACGATGCGCGGCCAGGTCGTAATCGCTGCCATCGACCGCCTTCATCTTCAGCGTCGGGAACTCGGCAGTAACGCGCTCGGCGGGCGTGTCCTCCACAGGCGCCGGCGCGGCCGGGGTCGGTGCCTGTGCCGGCGGCTGGCTGCTGGCCGGGGTCGGCTCCTGCGCGGGTTTGCAGGCGGCCAGGGCCAGCAGCGCAGCCAGCAGCAACGGGGTCTTGCAGGTCATGGGGTGTCTCCAGAATCAGGGTAGATGTCGCTGACGCGACGCTTGAGGCGTTCACGCAGCGGCAGGCGCAGTTCATCCAGTGCGGCCAAGGCGGCCCGGCCGAGGCTGTCATCGCGGTAAGGCAGGTGTTGTTCGGCCACCGGAATGCGCAGCTGCGTGCATTCGTACAGATCGCCCAGGCTGACCTGGTCCAGGTCGCGGGCCAGCAGCCACTCGCCGCGCTCATCGCGGCGCAGCAGACCGATGCCCTCCAGGTGGCAGGCCAGGTCCTGCAGCAGCGAGTCGGTCAGCATCGGTTCCAGCCGCAGGATCTCGTCGTCGGCCAGGCCCCTGCCCTTGGCGCGTGCATGCTGGAAGCGCCCGAGCAGGCGCAGCAGGCCATAGAACTCGTAGCCCTGCGGCAGGCGCAGTTCCACCGGCTGGTAGCGGAAAGCCGCCATCGACGACGCCAACGACGCGCCCAGCAGCACGGCCACCCAGCAGAGGTAGATCCACAGCAGCAGGATCGGCACGAAGGCCACCGTGCCATACAGCTTCTGGTAGGACTGGAAGCTGCCCAGGTAGGCGCCGATGCCCCACTTCACCAGCTCCAGGATCACTGCGGCGAGAATCGCGCCCGGAACCGCATGGCGCCACTTCACGGTGTGGTGTGGCACCACCCGGAACATCAGGGTGATGCAGACGAATTCGATCAGGATCGGCGCCAGCCGCAAGGCGAGATCGGCCAGCCAGCGCCCCTCCTGCGTGCCGAACAACGGCATCGCGAACACCCGCGCCGACACCGCCAGCGATGCAGCGGCGAGCATCGCTCCCAGAGTCAGCACCGTCCAGTAGACCAGGAAGCGGGTCAGCCGCGGCCGACTGCTGCCGACGCGCCAGATCTGGTTGAAGGTCTCTTCAACACTGTTGAGGGTGATCAGCAGCGAGATGACCAGGGCGATGAAACCGGCGGCAGTGAGCTGGCCGGCGCTGGCCGAGAACTGCCGCAGGTAGCCTTCGGCAGCGCGCGCGGCATTGGGCACGAAGTTGGAGAAGACGTAGTCGCTGAGCTGGTCGCTCCAGCGATCGAACACCGGGAAGGCCGAGAGCACGCCAAATACCACGATCGCCAACGGCACCAGCGCGAACACCGTGGTGTAGGCCAGCGCGGCGGCGGCCTGGAACAGGCGGTCGTCGAGGAAGCGGCGCCACAGGAAGCGGCCGAAGCTGGCGGCGCGTGCGCGATCCCGCGCGCGTTCCATCCACAAATTGAGCGTATCCAAAGGTTCCATCGGCGCAAGGGTACCCGATGCGGAATCGGTGCAGGATAGCCATACTGGCGTCCACACGATGAGGAGAGCTGGGCGCGATGGGCGAAATCCTGGTGCTGTACTACAGCCGCGGCGGTTCGGTGGCACGGCTGGCGCGCCAGATCGCGCGGGGCATCGGCGAGGTTCCGGGCATGGCAGCGCGGCTGCGCACGGTGCCGCCGGTGGCTGCCGTTACCCAGACCGCGCAGCCGCCGGTACCCGACGATGGCGCGCCCTATGTAAGCGTGCAGGACCTGGCGGAGTGCCAGGGACTGCTGCTGGGCAGCCCTACCCGTTTCGGCAACATGGCCGCGCCGGTCAAGCATTTCCTTGACGGCCTCGGCGCCGAATGGGTGAACGGCACGCTGGCCGGCAAGCCGGCCGGGGTGTTCACGTCCACTGCGTCGATGCATGGCGGCCAGGAGTCGACCCTGCTGTCGATGCAGGTACCGCTGCTGCACCACGGCTGCCTGATCGTCGGCATTCCGTTCACCGAGCCGGCGCTGAGCCACACCACCAGTGGCGGCACGCCGTATGGCGCCAGCCACGTGGCCGGCGCCGCCGGCGACCCGCAACCCACCGATGACGAGGCGGTACTGGCGCGGGCGCTGGGCCGGCGCGTGGCCGACATCGCGCAGCGGCTGGCGCGATGAGCACCGCGCCGCGCACCGTGCTGCTGCTGGCCCTGATGGGGCTGGCGGCGCTGTTTGCCGGCTGGTTCATCAACGACAGGCACTGGCTGGCCACCCAGCTGGTGTTCACAGCGCCGCCGCTGGCGCTGGCCATCGCCCTGCGGCTGGGCTGGCGCAAGGCCGGGTTCTGGGCGGCGGTGCTGGCCCTGGGCTGGTTCAGCCACGGCGTGATGAGCGCCTGGAGCCATCCCGAGACCCGCTGGCTGGCACTGATCGAAATCGTGCTGGCGCTGCTGGTGATCTTTTCGGCCAGCCTGCCCGGCCTGCGCGCCCGTTTCGGGCGGCGGCGCTGACGCTGCGCCCGGTGGGCCGTATCATCTGCGTTCCCGGCCCCGCGCCGCTGTACCTGCCTTGGTTTCGCGCATGCACATGATGGAAGAGCTCCTGGTCGTCACCACCGGTGGCACGATCGACAAGATCTATTTCGACGACAAGTCGGACTACCAGATCGGCGACCCGCAGATCGGCATGATCCTGCGCGAACTGGGGGTCACGTTCCGTTTCAACGTGATTCCGATCCTGCGCAAGGACTCGCTGCACATCAACGACGACGATCGTGAGCTGATCCGCGCGACGATCGCCGCGCAGCCCACCCGCCACGTGCTGGTGACCCACGGCACCGATTCGATGGTGCAGACCGGCAAGGTGCTGGCGACGATCCCGGACAAGACCATCGTGATGACCGGTGCGCTGAGCCCGGCGCGTTTCCGTGGTTCGGATGCGGAGTTCAACATCGGCTGTGCGATCGGTGCGGTGCAGTCGCTGCCGGCGGGGGTGTTCATCGCAATGAACGGCCGGATCTTCGACCCGCAGCATGTGCGCAAGAACGTGGCGGCGAACCGGTTCGAGTCGGTTTGAGGGATTGAAGGCGCGCTGTCGCGCGGATGGGTTCAGCGTTTTGGTTGCTGCTGGGTTGAGGGGGTGATCCCCCCCTCCTGACAGATCATCGCGCGCGGCCAGCAAGGTCAAGGGCAGAGCAAGAGCAAATGCACTGCTGCACATTGCTTTCTCCGCTTCGCCGCCCCTAAAAAAAACGCCCCGGCCGAGGCCGGGGCGTGCCCATGGAGAGGGGCTTGGGCTCAGTACTGGGCGTTGACGGTCACGCCCGAGAAGGTGCTGTAGGCCTTCACCCGCACGTACCAGGTACCGGCGGCGGGGCTGTTGACGGTGCAGGTCTCGTTGTTGCCGCTCAGGTACGGGCGGCAGGTGTAGACGGTGTCGGTCGGGGCACTGCCCTGGCGCAGGTACAGGTCGGCATCACCGCTGCCGCCGCTGATCGCCACGCGCAGCTGCGTGCTGCCAGCCGGGACGTTGACGGTATAGCTGAGCGATGCGCCGCTGGCTGCGCCGAGGCCGGTAACCGGTACGTTGTTCTGCAGCACGGTGCCACCCGGGTTGGGCGTGGTGCCATTGATCGCGGCAGTCACCGCGGCATCGGCGTCGATGATGCCGGCGCCGCAACCACCCGAGCACGCACCCGGCAGCGGACGCGCGGTGCTCTTGATGATGCTCTCCACCTGCGCCGGGCTGAGCGGGCTCGGTGCCACCGACTGCATCAGTGCAACCACGCCCGCCACGTGCGGTGCCGCCATCGAGGTGCCGTTGTAGGACGCATAGCTGGCGCTGCCCGGGGTGGTGGTGCCGCTGTTGAGGGTGGACAGGATGCTCTGGCCCGGTGCGGAGATGTCGATGCCGGTGCCGTAGTTGGAGAAGCTGGCACGCGCACCCGCCGAGGTGGTGGCCGCCACGGCGATCACGTTCGGGCAGTTCGCCGGTACCGCGCTGGAGACGTTGGTGTTGCTGTTGCCGGCAGCGACCACCACGGTGGTGCCGCGGCCGACCGCGCCGTTGATCGCGTTCTGGTAAGTGGTCGAGCAGCTGCCGCCGCCGCCCAGCGACATGTTGATGACTTCGGCCGGGTTGGCGTTGGCCGGCACACCGCTGACCGTGCCACCGGAGGCCCAGACGATCGCGTCGGCGATGTCGGAGGTGTAGCCGCCGCACTTGCCGAGCACGCGCACCGGCACGACCTTGGCGTTGAACGCGGTACCGGCCACGCCGGTGCTGTTGTTGGTCACCGCAGCGACCGTGCCGGCCACGTGGGTGCCATGCCAGCTGGAGTTCGAGCCCGGATAACCGGCCTGGCACTCGTTGTCGCCGTACCAGTCACCCTCATCGTTGGGATTGCTGTCACGGCCACCGCCATCGCGCGCCATCGCCGCGTCGCTGATGAAGTCATAGCCGGGCAGGATGTTGGCGTTGAGGTCGGCATGGTTGGTGATGCCGGTATCGATCACGGCCACGACCACGCCGGTGCCGGTGGCCTTGTCCCAGGCCGGACGCACGTTGATCGAGGCGTTGGACGTACCGAAGCCCCATTGCTCGCTGAAACGGGTGTCGTTGGGGGTCAGCGTCGCGCGCATGATCTGGTCGACTTCGACGTATTCGACGTTCGGGTCGGCGGCCAGCTTGCGCATCAGCAGCTCGGATTCGGCCTGGTCCAGCGCACGGTCGGTCCTGACCACGGTGGAGCCGACGGCAAGCCTGCGGACCTGCTGCAGGCCCAGCGCGCGGCCCTGGCTGCTGGCGATGCCGGCAGCGGCCGTCTTCAGCGAAGAGGCCAGCGCGGTGGTGTTGGCCACCGGCGCACTGCCGTCGCGGTACTTCACGATGAAACGCTGGTGGGTCGGCGCGGACTGCAGGCCGCTGAGCTGGACATCACCGGCCAGCGCAGGCGTGGCCAGCAGCAGCGATGACAGGACGGACGCACCAAGGACCACCCACACACGACGCACACGCGGTTGCGTTACCTGGGACATCGGATTTCCCTTCTAATGGTAGGAATGCCGGAATCGGCAGAAGCACCGGCCTGAACCGTGGGCTGGCTTGCGATGGCGAGGTTCGGGTCCGGCGAGCCAGCGGATTCCCCTGACCATCCGCTGTGTTGATGACGCTAGTGGCTCAAACCGGACACCACAAGATTTTCAGCGTCTTTTCAGCAAGATGAAATGTTGGATCTGAGACTTTCCGGGTCGAGGGTTTGTGAAGGTGAAGGAACTTTCGCGTCAGCTGCACGTACCTGACTGCGGAATGTCCTGTCCCACCATGTCTTTGCCGACATCGGCGAACAGCCGCCGGGCATGGCCCGACGCTACCGTGGTACGCGTACATTCGCCGGGCATCGCCGCGCGCAGGGGGAGCCGTTGATCCTGGTAGCGCCGGGCCATGCCCGGCGGAGGTACGCCTGAAACGCAGAAAGCCCGTCGCGGGGACGGGCTTTCCGGGGATGCGGCCGGGCGTAACCCGGCGCTACGCGTTCGCGTGGGCGATCAGCCCAGCTTGACCAGCCAGCCGTGGCGGTCCGGCAGGCGACCGTACTGGATATCGGTCAGTTCCTTGCGCAGTGACATGGTCACTTCGCCAGCCGGCGCATTGATGTCGCCCACCGAGAAGCCTTCGCCCTTCAGCTGGCCGATCGGGGTGACCACCGCAGCGGTACCGCAGGCGAACACTTCGGCGATCTCGCCGGAGGTCACGCCCTGCTTCCACTCATCGATGGTGACCTTGCGCTCTTCGACCTTCATGCCGCGGTCGCGGGCCAGCTGCAGGATGCTCTCGCGGGTGATGCCCTCGAGGATGCTGCCGGACAGTTCCGGCGTGACCAGCGTGCCGTCCTTGTAGACCAGGAACACGTTCATGCCGCCCAGTTCTTCCAGGTACTTGCCCTCGACCGGGTCCAGGAACAGCACCTGCGAGCAGCCCTGTGCCTGCGCCTTCTGCTGCGGCAACAGCGACGCGGCGTAGTTGCCACCGCACTTGGCCGCACCGGTACCGCCCTTGGCCGCACGCGCGTACTCGGTGGACAGCCAGATCGACACCGGGGCGACGCCCTTGGCGAAGTACGGGCCAGCCGGGCTGGCGATGACGTAGTAGCCGGCCTTGTGCGCGCCGCGCACGCCAAGGAACGCTTCATCGCCGATCATGAACGGACGGAAATACAGGCTCGACTCATCGGCCGACGGCACCCAGGCGCTGTCGACGGCGATCATCTGCTTCAGCGATTCGACGAAGATCTCCACCGGCAGTTCCGGCAACGCCAGGCGCTGCGCCGAACGCTGCAGGCGACGGCCGTTGGCATCGGGTCGGAAGGTCCAGATCGAACCATCGGCATGGCGGTAGGCCTTGATGCCTTCGAAGATCTCCTGGCCGTAGTGCAGCACGGCCGCGGCCGGGTCCAGCTGCAGCGGACCATAAGCGCGCACGTTGGCGTTGTGCCAGCCGGCATCCTTGTCCCAGCGCACTTCCACCATGTGGTCGGTGAAGTGCAGGCCGAAGCCCGGCTTCTCCAGGATCTGGGCGCGCTCTTCAGCGCTGCGCGGGTGGTCCGAACGGGTGACGGCGAAGCTGGGAATGGACTGGGACACCGGAGATTTCCTGTTCTGGTTGCGGGTAATGCCGGGCCCGCGTCACTGCGGGCCGTGGGTCAAAGCATGCCGGTTTCGAGCCGTGCGGCCTCGGACATCATGTGCTGGTTCCACGGCGGGTCGAAGACCAGCTCGACGTCGGCCTCGGCCACCGTCGGGATCATTTCAAGCTTGCTGCGCACGTCGTCGACCAGGATGTCGCCCATGCCGCACGCAGGCGCGGTCAGGGTCATCTTCACGTCGATCTCGCGCTGCCCTTCGTCGAGGTGCTTGATCTCCACCTCGTAGACCAGGCCCAGTTCGACGATGTTGACCGGAATTTCCGGGTCGAAACAGGTGCGCAGCTGCTGCCAGACCAGTTGTTCGACCTGCTCGTCGCTGGCATCGTCGGGCAGTTCCAGCGGTGCCGGCGCCTCCTTGCCGATGGCATCGCCATCCTTGCCGGCGATGCGGAACAGATTGCCCTCGACGAACACCGAATAACTGCCGCCCAGCGCCTGGGTGATGTACCCATAGCTGCCGGCGGGCAAGGTCACGGTGTCGCCCTGCGGGACCATCACGGCCTCGCAATCGCGTTCGAAGTGGACAGGTTCGCTGCTACGGGAATACATGGGGACCGATATGGGGCTGCGGCATAAGCCACGCAAGCGGTCATTCTAGCGTAGGCGCCCCGCCCTCGCCGGTGCACTGCGGCAAACCACAGTATCCTGTGGGCGACCTTCAGGAGCTTCGATGTCCTCCAATGCCGCACGCGCCAGGACCGTTACCTGGCTCTGGCCCTTCATGTTGTTGCTGGCGCTGGCCACCGCCCCCCTCGCCTGGATGCTGATCGCCCTGTTCACCGGCCGTCCGGTCGGCTGGATGGCGGTACTGACCGCCCTGGAACTGGTATTCATGCTGCGTCTGGGCACGCTCGGTCCCGGCAAGCTGCGCATCGCCCTGGTCGTGCTGGGCACGCTGCTGGTGGCCGCGATCTCGAACTGGGCGATCGCCAGTGCCTGGATGGGCGGCTCGATGGGCCTGAACCCCTGGGACGCCTCGCTGCGGATGGGCCCGCACCTGGCCTGGACGCTGATCACCCTGGCCAATGGCGTGGTCGAATGGCTGTGGCTGGCGGTGGGCGTCGCCGTAGGCGCCTGGCTGGCGCGTTGATCGCGCCGGTGATGCCCTGGTAGATCCACGCCATGCGTGGATGGGGTGGTTGGATCCGGGGTCAGAGCCCTTTCGTGCGGAAAGGGATCCGACCCCAACCCTCAATGCCCGCCGTCGAGCGCCTTCAGCTCGCTGACCAGCGACGCCGCCGCCTCGGCACCATCGCCGTACAGCATGCGGGTGTTGTCGGCGTAGAACAGCGCATTCTCGATACCCGCAAAGCCGGTGCCCTTGCCCCGCTTGATCACCACCACGTTGCGGGCATTGACCACGTCCAGTACCGGCATGCCGTAGATCGGACTGGCCGGATCGGTGCGTGCCACCGGGTTGACCACGTCGTTGGCGCCGATCACCAGCACCACGTCGGTAGTGGCGAACTCGGGATTGATGTCGTCCATGTCCGCGATCAGGTCGTACGGCACCCCCGCTTCGGCCAGCAGCACGTTCATGTGCCCGGGCATGCGCCCGGCCACCGGGTGGATGGCGAACTTGACCTTCACCCCGCGCGTGATCAGCCGCTGCGCCAGCTCCCAGATCTTGTGCTGGGCCTGGGCCACGGCCATGCCATAGCCGGGCACGATCACCACGCGTTCGGCAAAGCCCATCATCGCCGCCACGTCGGCCGCCTCGATGGGCTTCTGCGAACCGGAAATCGCCTGCGCCTCACCACCGGCGCCACCACCGAAGTTGGAGAACAGCACGTTGCGGATCGGCCGGTTCATCGCCTTGGCCATCAACCGGGTCAGCAGGATGCCGGCCGCACCGACCATCATGCCGGCGATGATCAGCGCCTCGTTGCCCAGCACGTAGCCTTCGAACGACACCGCCAGGCCGGTGAACGCGTTGTACAGCGAGATCACCACCGGCATGTCGGCGCCACCAATCGGCAACGTCATCAACACGCCCAGCGCCAGGGCCAGCACGAAGAAGGCGACAATGGCCCAGGTGCTGAGCGTGCTGGCGGCGATGATGCCCAGCACCACCACGGCCAGCGCCACCAGCAGGTTCATC
Organism: Stenotrophomonas sp. MYb57; assembly: GCF_002966815.1. Taxonomy (NCBI): domain Bacteria; kingdom Pseudomonadati; phylum Pseudomonadota; class Gammaproteobacteria; order Lysobacterales; family Lysobacteraceae; genus Stenotrophomonas; species Stenotrophomonas sp. MYb57. The sequence goes on along the minus strand of NZ_CP023271.1, from coordinate 854,175 downwards.
ACCTGCTGGCCCGGCCAGGTCACGCGCTTGTCGAGGCGACCATCGAGTTTGGCCCAGGCGATCACCGAGCCGGACAGCGACACCGCACCGATCGCCGCGCCCACCACCGCCAGCACCAGCACCGTGCCGGACGGCTGCCGCGCGGCCAGATCGGCCAGCGCCTGCGCACTCCAGTGGGTGGTATCGCGGTTGGCCAGGAAGGCATAGCGCAGCAGTTCCACCGCACCGATGGCGGCCGCCGAGCCGCCGCCCATGCCGTTGTACAGCGCGACCATCTGCGGCATGTCGGTGACGGCGACCTTGCCCGCCGACCACCAGGCCAGGCCGGCCCCCAGCAGCAGTGCCACCAGGATCAGCGGCACGTTGTGCAGTTCGGGCAGGAAGAAGGTCGCCACCGTGGCCAGCAGCATGCCCAGCCCCGCCCAGCGGATACCGCTGCTTGCGGTCATCGGCGAGGCCATGCGCTGCAGGCCGAGCAGGAACAGGGTGGCGGCAACCAGGTAGCTGGCCTTGACCAGCCAATCGAGCAGTTCGACGGTGCTGATGTTCAAGCCTGCGGCTCCTTCGGTTCATCGTTGCCGGCCTTGCGCACGCTCGGCTTGAACATTTCCAGCATGCGCGCGGTAACCACATAGCCGCCGGCGGCGTTGCCGGCGCCGAGCACCACGGCAAGGAACCCCAGCACCTTCTCCAACGGCGTCTGTGCGTGCCCCAGCACCACCATCGCGCCGATCAGCACGATGCCATGGATGAAGTTGGAGCCCGACATCAACGGGGTATGCAGGATCACCGGGACCCGGGAAATGATCACGTGGCCGGCAATGGCGGCCAGCATGAAGATGTACAGCGCCACGAACCCGTCACTCACCGGCAACGCTCCTGCTCTGTCTTCGTCGCCCCATCATAACCATGGGCTGAACCCTGCGCGCGTCCCGGTCAACCACGGCCGCGCTCACGCGTTGTCGATGGTGACCCCTGCCGAGGAACCGTACCCTGTGCTGGTGAGCAGCCCTGTCCCCTCAACCACCGATGCCGACGCCGTTCCGGCCTCGCTGGAAGCATTCCTGGCCAGCGTCGGGCCGCGCGCCTTCCGCTTCGCCGAGGCCGGCCTGCGCCAGCGTGATGACGCGCTGGATGCGGTGCAGGACGCGCTGCTGCGCATGCTGGACTATGCCGACAAGCCGGCCGCCGAGTGGGCGCCGTTGTTCTGGAGCATCCTGCGCCGGCGCGTGATCGACCTGCAGCGCCGCCGCCGTTTCCGCCTGCCGTTCTGGCGCGACAACCAGGATGCCGATGGCGGCGAGATCGACTGGGCCGACCCCGCACCGGACCCTTCGCAGGCGCACGAGCAGCGCCAGCAGTACCAGCAGCTGGTGCAGGCACTGCGCGACCTGCCCGCCCGCCAGCGCGAGGCATTCACCCTGCGCGTGCTGCAGGACCTGGACGGGGCCACCACCGCCCGCGCCATGGGCTGCAGCGAAGGCGCGGTAAAGACCCATCTGGCGCGCGCCCGACAGGCGCTGCAGAATCAACTGGAGATGCACCCGTGAACCGCCCCCTGCCTTCCGATGACGCCCTGCGCAGCCTGCACACGCAGTCGCTGCAGGCGCTGTCGCCGGCCACCCTGGCACGCCTGCGCAGTGCCCGTCACAGCGCCGGTGCGGCGCACGCCGGTCGCTGGCGCTGGTGGCTGGCCAGCGCCTGTTCGCTGGTGATCGCGCTGGGCATCGGCGTCCAGTTCGTCGGCCCGGGCGATCACCAGGGCCCGATCAGCACGCCGATCGTCGCTGCGGAAGAAGACAATGGCGTGCTGTACGACGAGAATCCCGATCTGTACCTGTGGCTGGGCGACAACGACCTGGCGATGGAGTGAACCATGCTGCGATACCCCTCCCTGCCCCTGCTGATCGCCCTGACCCTGCTGCCCGCTGCATCGGCACTGGCGCAGGCCACCGCGCCGGCGCCTGCCGCGCGGCCGGCACCAGCTGCCGCGCCGCTGCCCAACTGGGAACAGCTGAGCCCGGCCCAGCGCGAAGCGCTGTTGGCCCCGCTGCGTGACCGCTGGAACGGCGCCGATTCCGCGCAGCGCCAGCGCATGCTGTCGCACGGCCAGCGCTGGCAGTCGATGAGCCCGGAAGAACGCGACAAGGCCCGCCGCGGCCTGCGCCGCTTCGAGCACATGAGCCCGGAACAGCGCGAGCAGGCCCGGGCGTTGTTCGGCCAGATGCGTGACCTCAGTCCGGCCCAGCGCGATGCCATGCGCGAGCGCTGGTCGCAGATGACCGCAGACGAACGCAGGGAATGGGTGCGGGACAACCCGCCGCCGGCGAAGCCGCGGTAACCCCTATCGAAGCGGTAGCGCCGGGCCATGCCCCGCGGATTCACCGGATGCCGCCGCGCTCGCCGGGCATGGCCCGGCGCTACCGACTCAGGCCTGCCAGCGCGTTTTCGCCAGCAGCTCATCTTCCCAGTCGAAGCCCAGCTGGCCGTCGCGCACGAACAGCGCGACGAAGTTCATCAGGTTGCGCGCATACATCTCGCTGGCCTGGGTGGCACCCCGGCTGGCCAGGCCCAGCGGGCCATCGATGGTCACGCCCTGGTGCTCGATGCATTGGCCGGGCTCGGTCAACGCGCAGTTGCCACCGCTCTCGGCGGCCAGATCGACGATCACGCTGCCGGCGGCCATGCCTTCGACCATCGCGGCGGTGACGATCGTCGGCGCCTGACGTCCCGGCACCGCGGCAGTGCAGATCACCACGTCCACGCTGCGCAGGTGGTCGCCAAGACGGCGCTGCTGTTCACCACGCTCTTCATCGGTCAGCGCCCGCGCATAACCGCCCTCGCCGACCGCGCTCACCCCCAGGTCGAGGAAGCGCGCACCGAGCGACTGGATCTGTTCGCGGGTTTCCGGGCGCACGTCGAAGCCCTCCACCTGCGCACCCAGGCGGCGTGAGGTGGCAATGGCCTGCAGGCCGGCGACACCGGCGCCGATCACCAGCACCTTGGCTGGACGCACGGTACCGGCCGCAGTGGTCAGCATCGGGAAGAAGCGCGGCGCGCGTTCGGCAGCAATCAATGCCGCCTTGTAGCCGGCCATGCCGGCCTGCGAACTGAGTACGTCCATCGCCTGTGCGCGCGTGGTGCGCGGCAACTGCTGCAGCGGGAACAGGTGCAGGCGGTCATCGGAGGCCAATGCGGCCAACGCAGGGTCGGCCGCCGGGGTCAGCAGGCCGACCACACTGGCGCCCGGCTTGAGCTGGGCCAGCACCTCGGCCGGTGGTGCCTGCACGCACAGCAGGATGTCGATCTCGGCCCAACGGGCCGCGTCGAAGGCGCGGGCACCTGCGTCGTCGTAGGCGGCATCGGTGAAACCGGCCGTCTGGCCCGCACCCGGCTGATACCACACGGTGATGCCCAGCGCACCGAGCTTGCGCGCCGTCTCCGGCGTGAGCGCAACGCGTCGTTCGCCCGGCGCGGTCTCCTTGATCCCCAGCAACGCCACGGCCATGCAGATTCCCGCTGATCGGTGAGTGGGTCCGATCCTAGCAGGCGTACGTGGCTCAGTGCAGCGTCGCACCACCCGGGTCGAGGCGGTCGAGCACGCCCTGCATGGCGCTGTCGAAGGCGCCATCGTCGATGTGGGGACGCAGGCGACCCAGCCGCACCATCACCGCCAGTTCTTCGGGTGAGGCCACGCAGAAGCGCACGCCACGACGGTTGACGAACAGCAGGCGCGAGGAAATCGGGCTGATCCAGGACAGTTTGCCCGCCTGCACCTTGCCATCCTTGTCGACGAAGTCCAGCCAGTTGCCGATCTCCATCCGGCGGAAGCGGTCGGCATCGGCATTGTCGAAATCGTCGGTATTGAAGGTACCGCCCAGTTCCACTGCCGGTGTTTCCGGGGCCGGCGGCGCGGGCAGCACCACCTGCGGCAGCTCCGGCAACGCGCGCTGCAGCTCCGGTCGCGATTCGGCGATGCCCTGCAATGTGTCGTGCAGCGCATCGATGGCTGCGGTGGCTGCGTCGCCATGCACGCCGACGCTGGCAAACACCTTGGCCAGCATCGGCTGCCAGGCCTGCAGCCACGGCTTGCCGACGATCTGCCGGCGGGCCTCGGCCACTTCCTCAAGCAGGCCATCAGCCAGGGTCAGCGCCTCGGCCACCGAGGCACCCTCCTCGCCCTCGCGCAGCAGCGCCAGGGTCAGGTGGTGCTGCCAAGGCTGGCGCAGGAACTCGGCGATGGCCGGCGGCAGGGTGGCATCGCCGATGCGGCGGTCCAGTTCAGCACCGGCACGGGTGCGGGCCATTTCCAGCTTTTCCTGGCCGCGCTGGGTCTCGGCGGCCCGCCGCTCGGCGATTTCCACGCGACGGCGGTGCTGTACCAGGAAATCGCGGAATTCTTCTTCCAGGGTCAGGAAGATCGCCAGGTTCTCGTTGAACTCGGCGACCAGCCGCTCGATGATCTCCTCCACCTTGGCCATCAGCATGCGTTCGGCCTGGCTTTCGCCGGTGTTGCCCTCGCAGGCTTCGGCCAGCGAGTTGAGCAGCTTGCGCGCCGGATGGGTCTTCTGCACGAACATGCGGCGGTCCAGCATCGCCACCTTCACGAACGGAACCACCAGGCGGCCGATCAGCTCGCGCGAGCGGCCTTCCAGTTCGCGCTCATCGAGCATCACGTCGAACAGCATGCCGACCAGGTCGATCGCATCCTCGTCCTGCGCGTCCAGCCGGGTCTGGCCCGGGTCGACGCCCAGCCGGGTAGCGCTGGACAGCACTTCGCTCTTCAGCCGCTGCGCCAACGATTCGCCGTCCTCGCCGATCGCCGCACGCAGGGTCGCACTGGGCGTCGCCTGCAGCAGCGACAGCACCGACATCATTTCGCGCTGGCTCAACGGGCGATGCTGGCCGACCGCGACCTGCGCCGCAGAGGTTGCGTCGTCGCGCACGTGGCGGGTCTGCTGCAGCAGTTCGTGCAGGGCTTCCAGCAGCATGCCCTGCTGGCCGGAATAGGCTTCGCCGGACGGGCTCTCTTCGCCACCGGCATGCTGCTGCATGTGGCCACGACGCTCCGACCAGCGCGCGGCAAAACGCTGCGCCCAGGCCGGCGCGGCCTGTTCGTCGTCATTGAATTCGTTGTCAACGCCCGGCACCGTGCGCTGCTCGACCAGATCATCCAGGCCATGCGGAACGTGCTGCGCCGGGGCCGGCGCCAGTGGTCGGCGCGGGGCACCCATCTGCGACATCACCCCGGCCGCAGCCAGGTGCTCATCCAGCTTCTCGTAGATGCGGCCCACCGGCGCGCGCAGGTCGCGCTCGCACAGCTTGATCAGCACCAGGTGTACTTCCGGGGCCAGCTCGCAGCCGGCGAAGGCTTCGTGGATGGCCACGCCCAGATGCTCGGGGCTGATCGGGTTACGGTCGGCGTCGAGTTCGATACCCCCGCCCAGCCAGCCCAGGCGGCGGTCGAGCCGCGCCAGCACCGGCTTGAAGTCGCGCAGCAGCACGGTGGCGAAGTTGCGCACCGCCAACCGCGATTCCAGTACATGTTCCGGCACCAGGCTCAGGCCATCCTGGGCCTGCCCGGCCAGGGTCAGCTCGGCAGAGAGCGGCTCGCCTGCAGCCAGACCGTCCCAGGCATGGCCAAGATGGCCGGCAAAGCCACCGGCAATCTCCTCACGGCGGCGGCGCAGCTCGCGCATCGCGTCCAGGAACAGCAACTGCGACGAGCCGGCATTGCCGGCACGGTCGAACAGGGCATCGTCGAAGCGGGCCAGTGCCGCGCCAAAGGCCTGGCACAACGCCGGCAGGACGATGTCCCGGGCAAGCTGGAGCTGGGCCGGGTCACGGCCCGGCGATCCCATCGGAGTGGGCGCGCTCATCATTCGGGAAGGCTCCCCACCTTCTCTGGTGCGACAGACATCATGGACATCGCGACGGCCGGTACACCCCATGCACCGGTCCCTCGATGGTAGGCCGCCCAGCCCATCGCGGACAGTGAAACAGTCCTCACTTCAAACCTCATGAACGGCGGCCCGGCAATATTACGTATCGTAAGCCGTGCAGGGCCTGCGAGGCGAGGGGAAGCGGAGCTCCGTGATCCGCCAGTGGCATGATGTTCATCACAGTTTGCTATTCAGGGGTCTGACGCGACACAAACGGCGTCATCTACCTCCCCGACTATAATCAGCGACCCGTGATGACCGGTTCAGACTCCATGCCCGACCCTGCCGCCCTGCTTGCCCTGGATGCCCGCCGCTCGGTGCCCTCGCGGCAACTGGGCGAGCCCGGACCGGACCCGGCCACCCTGCAGCGGATGCTGACCTCGGCGGTCCGCGTGCCCGACCACGGCAAGCGCGTACCGTTCCGCTTCCTGAAGATCGCCGGCGATGCGCGTCACACTCTGGGCGACTTCCTGGCCGCGCGCAGCCGTGAGCGCGACCCGCATGCCGGCGACGCCGTGTTCGAGAAGGACCGCCAGCGCTTCAGCCATGCACCGCTGGTGATCGTGGTGGTGGCCAGCCCCCGCCCGGACCCGAAGGTACCGGCACAGGAACAGCTGATGACCGCCGGCTGTGTGTGCTTTGCTCTGTTGCAGGCGGCACAGGCGCTGGGCTTCGGCGCGCAGTGGCTGACCGCATGGATGGCCTTCGATCCTGCCGTGCACGCCCACCTGGGGCTGGCCGAGGGCGAAGGCATTGCCGGCTTCATCCACATCGGCACGCCCAAGGCCGAAGTCCCCGAGCGCGAGCGCCCCGATGCCGCGGCCCTGCTGCAGGACTGGACCGGCCAGTGAACGCCGTGATTCCCGTGGCGATACCGCCGCCGCTGTACCTGGTCGACGCCAGCATCTACGTGTTCCGCGCCTGGCATTCGCTGCCGGACGAATTCCAGGACAGCCAGGGCTGGCCGACCAACGCCGTGCACGGCTTCGCCCGTTTCCTGCTGGACCTGCTGGAGCGCGAACGCCCCCGGCACATCGCCATCGCCTTCGACGAAGCACTGGACAGCGGCTTCCGCCACCGCCTGTACCCGGCCTACAAGGCCAACCGGGACCCGGCGCCGGAAGCGCTCAAGCGCCAGTTCGTGCACTGCAAGGCGTTGTGCGCAGCGCTCGGCCTGGCGGTGCTTGCCCACCATGATTACGAAGCCGACGACCTGATCGGCAGCGCCCTGCATGGCCACCGCAGCAGCCATCGCGGCGTGATCATTTCCGCCGACAAGGACCTGTCTCAGCTGCTGCTCGACCATGACGAGCAATGGGATTACGCACGCAACCAGCGCTGGGACGTGGCCGGGGTCAAGGCCCGGCACGGCGTACACGCGCACCAGATCGCCGATTACCTGGCGCTGTGCGGCGATGCGGTCGACAACATTCCGGGCATCAGCGGTGTCGGTGCCAAATCGGCGGCCGTGCTGCTGGCCCATTTCGGCAGCATGGACGTGCTGTACGAACGCCTGGACGAAGTGCCGTTCCTGCGCCTGCGCGGCGCGGCCCAGATGGCCGTGCGCCTGCGCGAGCAGCGCGAGCACGCCCAGCTCTGGCGCCAGCTGACCACCATCGCCCTGGACGCACCCTTGGAAGGCTGCCAGCCCGGCATGCCGCGCCAGGCGGCCGATCCAGAGCTGCTCGGCGGCCTGTGCCAGACCCTGCGCTTCGGCCCCATGACCCGCCGCCGGCTGTTCAGTGCCGCCGGCATTTCCGACCCCGTCCCTACTTCCAGCGAGCCCGCATGAGCCAGCGCAACACCGAAGCACCGCGTGTCGTCTACGAAGGCAAGTACCAGCGCATGGTCGTGCGTGGCAGCTGGGAATACAGCGAACGCACCCACGCCGGCGGCCTGGCCGCGATCATCATTGCCGTCACTCCCGAGGACAAGGTGCTGTTCGTCGAGCAGTTCCGCGTGCCGCTGCAGGCCTCGACCATCGAGATGCCGGCCGGGCTGGTCGGCGACATCGATGCGGGCGAGTCCATCGAAGTTTCCGCTGTACGCGAGCTGGAAGAGGAAACCGGCTGGACCGCCGAGCACGCCGAAGTGCTGATGATCGGCCCCACCTCCTCCGGTGCCAGCAGCGAGAAGATCGCCTTCGTGCGTGCCACCGGCCTGCGCCGCATCGGCGAAGGCGGCGGCGACGAGAGCGAGGACATCACCGTGCATGAAGTGCCGCGCACGCAGGCGGCCGCCTGGCTGGTGCAGAAAATGGCCGAAGGCTATGAAGCCGATGCCAAGCTGTGGGCCGGCCTGTGGATGATCGAGCACCACCTGGACGGCCGGCCCCGTGGCTGACGCCGACCTGCGCGCGCTGCCGGCACTGCTGGGCGCCGACGATCCGGCGATCTTCAGCGTGCACCGTGCGCAGGGTGCCTCACCGTTCCTGCTGCTGGCCGACCATGCCGGCCAGCAGGTGCCGCGTGCACTGGCCGACCTTGGATTGCCGCAGGCCGAACTGGACCGGCATATCGGCTGGGACATCGGCATCGGCGGCACCACCCGTGCACTGGCCGAGCGGCTGGATGCGTGGGCGATCGAGCAGACCTATTCGCGGCTGCTGATCGACTGCAACCGGCCGTTGGTTTCGCCCACGCTGATTCCCGAGGTCAGCGACCACACCCTGGTGCCGGGCAATGCCGGGCTGTCGCCCGCACAGCGGCAGCAGCGCATCGATGCGATCCACGCGCCCTACCATGCACGCATCGATGCCGAACTGGATGCGCGCCGCGATGCGGGACGGCCGACGCTGCTGGTGATGATGCACAGCTTCACCCCGGTGATGAACGGCATGCAGCGCCCCTGGCACGCCGGCGTGCTGTACCACCAGGACACACGCTTTGCCCACGCGTTGCTGCAGGCACTGCGCGATGAAGGCGACCTGGTGGTGGGCGACAACGAACCGTATTCGGTCAACAGCAGCAGCGACTACGCGGTGCCGGTGCATGGCGAAGGTCGCGGCCTGGTGCATGTGGAACTGGAAATCCGCCAGGACCTGATCGCCGATGCCGCCGGGCAGCAGGCATGGGCGGAGCGGCTGGCGCGTATTTTCAGCGCCTTGCAGCCGCAGTTGTTGGCGTTGGGATGACCGCATCCACGCATGGCGTGGATCTACCCGGAATCGGTACATCCACGCATGATGTAGATCTGCCCGGGATCGGTAGTGCCGGCCGCTGGCCGGCAACCTCAGGATAGCTGGATCATTGCAGTTGCCGGCCAGCGGCCGGCACTACCGCAGCATCAGCGCATCCATCGACCGGAACGGTTGCACGGCCTCGGGCACCTCACCGTCATCATCGAACGCGGCGTCTTCATCTGCCGGCAACCAGAAACGCGCTGCCAGCAGATCGCCCTGGCTGGCATGCACCCAGCCGAACGACGCCCATACGTCGTGGTCGTCATTGCAGGCGGCAAACGCGTCCAGCGTCTGGCGAAGATCAAGCAGTGCAATCATGCGTCGTTGGGCAGCGCGTCGGGAGAGCTGCAGTCTACCCGTGCCGGACGCAGGCCCAGCGCGATGAGCACGCCGAGCGCGGCGAATAGCGCGGCGCCGTACTGTGCATTGATCATGCCCTGCAGGGCATCAGGACTGGTTGCCGCCTGCGTGCCGCGTGCGGCGTTGGCCACCATCACCAGTACTGCCAGTCCCAACGCGCCGCCGATCTGCTGTGCGGTAGCGGCCATGCCGGACGCCACACCCTGCTGCGGCCCCGGCACGCCCTGCCCGGCCACGATCCACATCGCCGTCCAGCTCATGCCCTGGCCCACGCTGAGCACCACGATGCCGGGCAGCAGCGGCCAGTAGCTGGCGCCGTGCGGCATCGCCAGCGCCACTGCGGTGATGCCGATGGCACCGGCAGCGAAGCCCCAGGCCAGCACCTGCCGTGGCGAACGGCGCTGCAGCATGCGCTCGGCAATGCGGATGCCGAAGGTGCACACCAGCGTCGGCAGCAGGAAGGCCATGCCGGCCTGCAGCGGGCTCCAGCCGTAGCCATCCTGGAAGTACAGCGCCAGGAAGTAGTACTGCACGCCATAGCTGCTCATGAACGCGAAGGTCAGGCCGAGTGCTGCACGCAGGCCGGGCAGGCGCAGCAGCGCGAACTGCATCAGCGGGTCGCGGCTGCGCTTTTCGATCTGTACGAACACCGTCAGCAGCACGGCTGACAGCAACAGGCAGATGAGCGTGGCCGGCGCGGTCCAGCCCCATTCCGGCCCCTGCACCAGGGTGGTGACCAGCAGGCTGCCGCCGGCGGTGACGGTGAGGCAACCGGCCAGATCGAAGGAACGGCCGCGCACGCGCGGGCCATCGGCCGGCAGCCACGCGCCCGCGGCGACCGCACAGGCCGTGGCCAACGGCACGATCACCGCCAGCACCGCCGGCCAGCCGAACGCCTGGGTCAGCACGCCGCCCAGCAGCGTCCCCAGCGCGAGGCCCGCCGCACTGGCCATGCTCCAGATTGCCAGCGCGCGGTTGCGCACCGGGCCTTCTGCATACAGCGTATTGATCAGGGCCAGGGTGGCCGGAAACAGCAGCGCCGCACCGATGCCCTGCGCCGCACGTGCCACGATCAGCAGCGTGGCATTGGGCGCCAGCGCACCCAGCAGCGAGGCCAGCGCGAACAGCAGCATGCCCAGCCGGTAGAAGCGGCGGCGGCCCAGCAGATCGGCCGCACGCCCGCCCAGCAGCAGGCTGCCGCCAAAGGCCACCGTATAGGCGCTGACCACCCACTGCAGCTGCTGCGCATTGATCTGCAGCGCGCGGCCCATGTCGTGCAGGGCGACGAAGATGATGGTGGCGTCCAGAGCGATGATCAGCTGCGCGGTGGCCAGCAGGGTCAGCGCCCAGCGCGGGTATTTCAGGGGAGGCATGCGGCGCCCGGTTCGGAGGGGGGACGGCAGTCTCATTGATGCAGCTGAATCAATAAACCCCCTCAGCGCGATTTCTGTCATGATTTTCCGCATGAATGGATCCTCGATGGACCTCAACGCGGTGCGCATGCTGGTGCAGGTGGCTGAGGCGCGCAGCTTCACCGTCGCCGCAGGCCAGCTCGGCTTGAGCCAGTCCGGGCTGTCACGCGCGATCGGCCGGCTGGAAGCCTCGCTGGGGGTAAAGCTGCTGCAGCGGAATACGCGCAATGTCGCGCTGACCCCGGATGGCCAGCAGTTCGTCGAGCAGGTGGGACCGTTGCTGTGCGGGATGGAAGACGCAGAGCGGCTGCTGGCCGACCGCCCCTGCACGCCATCGGGCACGTTGAAGATCAGCGCTCCGTCGATGTTCGGGCGCAAGGTGCTGGTGCCGTTGCTGGGACCGTTGCTGCAGCAGCATCCGCAGCTGCAGGTGGAAGCGGTGCTCAGCGACCGCCTGGTGGATCTGGTGGAGGAAGGCTTCGACGCCGCCCTGCGCACCGGCACCATCGCCGACCAGCGCATGGTGGCGCGTCCGTTGAAGCCACTGCGCTGGGTGACCGTGGCCAGCCCGGCCTACCTGGCCGCGCAGGGTGAGCCGGCCAATGTGGCGGCATTGCAGAACCATGCCTGCCTGGCGGTGCGCAACCTGCGCAGCGGCCGGCTGGTGGACTGGCAGTTCCTGCAGGACGGGCAGCTGCGCGAGGTCACGCCGCCGACGCGGATGGTGTTTGACTGCGGCGACCCGTTGGTGGAGGCAGCGATTGCGGGCATCGGCATCGTGCAGGTGATGGATTTCGCGGTGGCCGACGCGTTGGCCGATGGCCGCCTGCAGCGCGTGCTGCAGCCGTTTGAAGGCCGCAGCCGCGCGCTGTCGTTGATCTACCCGCCCTCGCGCCAGCACTCACCGAAACTGCAGGTGCTGGCCGAAGCGTTGTTGGCCGGGGATTGGTAGATCCACGCCGCGCGTGGATGAGCGTTTCAACGCAAAAGCCGCCGGGCATGGCCCGGCGCTACCGGTAAGGCGTTGCCGGCCAGCGGCCGGCACTACCACCACCCGATCAGGCGAAACTATCGGTGGCACGCACCAGCGCGTCGACGTTCTCTGCTTCGAACGCCGAATGCCCCGAGGCCGGGGTGATCTCCAGCTTCGCCTTCGGCCACACCTTGGTCAGGTCCCAGGCATTGGCCAGCGGGCAGACCACGTCGTAGCGGCCGTGCACGATCACGCCCGGGATGTCGGCGATGCGGTGCGCGTCGCGCAGCAGCTGGTCTTCCACCTCGAAGAAACCGCCGTTGACGAAGTAGTGGTTCTCGATGCGGGCGAACGCCAGCGCGAAGTGCGGGTCTTCATGGCTGTTGATGAAGTCGTCGTCCACGTGCAGGAAGCTGGTCGCGCCTTCCCACACCGCCCAGGCCTTGGCCGCGTCCAGGCGCGTTGCTTCGTCTTCGCTGGTCAGGCGGCGATGGAAGGCGGAAATCAGGTCGTGGCGTTCCACCGCCGGAATCGGCTTGAGGTAGTGCTCCCACGCATCCGGGAACAGGCGGTTGGCGCCTTCCTGGTAGAACCATTCCAGCTCCCAGCGGCGCAGCATGAAGATGCCGCGCAGCACCAGTTCGGTCACGCGCTGCGGATGGGTCTGCGCATAGGCCAACGCCAGGGTCGAGCCCCAGCTGCCACCGAACACCTGCCAGCGATCGACCTTGAGGTGCTCGCGCAGCTTCTCGATGTCGGCCACCAGGTCCCAGGTGGTGTTGTCCACCAGATCGGCGTGCGGGGTGGAACGACCGGCACCGCGCTGGTCGAACAGGATGATGCGGTACTTGGCCGGGTCGTGGAACTGGCGCATCTTGTCGCTGCAGCCACCGCCGGGCCCACCATGCAGCATCACCACCGGCTTGCCGTCCGGGTTGCCGCACTGTTCGAAGTACAGCGTGTGGCGGTCGTCGACCTTCAGGGTGCCGACGTCGTAAGGGGTGATGGCGGGGTACAGCGTACGCATGCTTGCAGCTCCGTGGTGGTGCCCTGCCCTTGGCAGGAGAACCCCCATTCTAGGCCGGTCGCCGGCCCAGGGTGACCCGGTCGCGCTGCTCCAGGTCCTGCACGGTCTGCACGTCGATGTAGCCGGCCTGCTCGAACAGCGCGCCGATGGCATCGCCCTGGTCCCAGCCGTGCTCGATCAGCAGCCAGCCGCCGGGCTGCAGGTGGTCGCCGCCGCCGACGATGATGCGACGGATGTCGTCCAGCCCATCAACGCCCGAGGCCAGCGCCGTGGCCGGCTCGAAGCGCAGGTCGCCCTGCTGCAGGTGCGGGTCGTCGCTGGCGATATAGGGAGGATTGCTGGCGATCAGGTCGAAGCGTTCACCGTGCAGCGGCGCGTACCAGTCGTGACCACCTTCAGCAAAACGCACGTTGCCCAGCTCATGGCGCGCGGCGTTGCGGGCCGCCACCGCCAGCGCAGCGGAACTGGCGTCGGTGGCCAGCACCTGCGCCTGCGGTCGTTCGCTGGCCAGGGCTAAGGCAATCGCGCCGCTGCCGGTGCCAAGATCGGCCAACCGCAGTGCACGGTCCGGCGGCAGGCGCTCCAGCGCCAGGTCCACCAGCAGTTCGGTTTCCGGGCGCGGAATCAGGGTGGCGGGGTCGACTTCCAGATCGAGGGTCCAGAAACCACGACGGCCGGTCAGGTAGGCCACCGGCTCGCCAGCCAGGCGCCGGCTCAGCAAGGCCTCGAACGCGGCCTGCTCGGCGGCGGGCAGTGGATCGGTGGCGTGCGCGAACAACCAGCTGCGCGGTCGCTGCAGCACATGCAGCAGCAGCAGCTCCGCTTCATGACGGGCCTCTACGCCCCCCAGGCGGCCGCTGGCGTCGGCCACGACCTGGCGCAGGGACGGTTCGAAATCGGCGGGCATGGCAGGCACTGGCGCGGGCGGTGGGCCCGCAATTGTAGAGTCTGGATACCGTTCAGGTTCGCTGGGGCGGGATTCGCTGCGGTGGGATATGAGAGACCTATCGACCGGTTTCCGCAGCCGCTGATGATTTCCCTTGTCATACAGCGGGTTGCAGGATGCAGGTGGCCTGATTCATTGCCGGCTCAGCGCACATCAATAGACTGCATCTATCAAATAGATGTAATCAATGCATTGTCCTTATCGAAATGGAACCAGTAACCTAGGTCCTGTCGATTCACCCACTCCCCTTCACCCAGAGGAAAAACGATGTCCCTGATCAACACCCAGATCCAGCCGTTCCAAGCCAACGCTTACCAGAATGGCGAGTTCATCAAGGTCTCCGACAGCACCCTGAAGGGCCAGTGGTCGGTCCTGATCTTCATGCCGGCAGCGTTCACCTTCAACTGCCCGACCGAGATCGAAGACGCCGCTGACCATTACGCCGAGTTCAAGAAGGCCGGCGCCGAGGTCTACATCGTCACCACCGACACCGAGTTCTCGCACAAGGTCTGGCACGAAACCTCGCCGGCCGTCGGCAAGGCCCAGTTCCCGCTGGTGGCCGACCCGACCCACCAGCTGACCCGCGCTTTCGGCGTGCACATTGAAGAAGAAGGCCTGGCCCTGCGCGGCACCTTCATCATCAACCCGGAAGGCGTGATCAAGACCCTGGAGATCCACTCCAACGAGATCGCCCGTGACGTCTCCGAGACCCTGCGCAAGCTGAAGGCTGCCCAGTTCACCGCCGCCAACCCGAACCAGGTCTGCCCGGCCAAGTGGAAGGAAGGCGAGAAGACCCTGACCCCGTCGCTGGACCTGGTCGGCAAGATCTAAAGCAGCACCGGCCTGCCACAGCCCCACGCTGCGGCGCGCCCATCCCCGTGCCGGCCACATCGCCGGCGTGGGGGTGAACCCAAGACGGCCGCGCCCGCATCGCCCCTTCCACAGGTCCGCGCTGCCCTCTTGGGTTCACCCCTACCCCCTCGCTGGTCCGCTACCTTCTACAGCGGTGCCACGCCCCCGTTTTGCCTGAAGCCAGGAGAAGACCATGTTGGACGCCAACCTGCAGTCGCAGCTGAAGACCTATCTGGAGCGCGTGACCCGCCCGATCCAGATCACCGCGCATGCCGACGACGGTGCCAAGTCGCAGGAGATGCTGGAACTGCTGCAGACCCTGGAAAGCCTGTCGGACAAGATCTCGCTGCAGGTGCTGCGCGACGGCCAGGGCCGCGTGCCGTCCTTCGACCTGGGCACGCCGGGCCAGGACATCCACCTGACCTTCGCCGGCCTGCCGATGGGCCACGAGTTCACTTCGCTGGTGCTGGCCCTGCTGCAGGTCGGCGGGCATCCGTCCAAGGCCACTGCCGAGCTGATCGAGCAGGTGCAGAACCTGGAAGGCGACTACCGGTTTGAAACCTATTTCTCGCTGTCCTGCCAGAACTGCCCGGACGTGGTGCAGGCACTGAACCTGGCCGCGGTGCTCAACCCGCGCATCCAGCACGTGGCCATCGACGGCGCGCTGTTCCAGGAGGAAGTCGAGCAGCGCGAGATCATGTCGGTGCCGACCGTCTACCTCAACGGCGCGGTGTTCGACCAGGGCCGCATGACCCTGGAGCAGATCGTGGCCAAGCTGGACACCAACGCCAGCAAGCGCGATGCCGAGAAGATCGCCGCCAAGGACGCCTTCGACGTGCTGGTGGTCGGTGGTGGCCCGGCCGGCGCTGCTGCGGCGATCTATGCCGCGCGCAAGGGCATCCGTACCGGCATCGCCGCCGAGCGTTTCGGTGGCCAGGTGCTGGACACCATGGCGATCGAGAACTTCATTTCGGTGAAGGAGACCGAAGGCCCGAAGCTGGCCACGGCGCTGGAACAGCATGTGCGCGAGTATGAAGTCGACATCATGGACCTGCAGCGCGCCAGTGCGCTGGTGCCCGCCGGCGAAGACGGCCTGGTGCAGGTGCAGCTGGAAAACGGCGCGGTGTTGAAGTCGCGCTCGGTGATCCTGTCCACCGGCGCGCGCTGGCGGCAGATGAACGTGCCCGGCGAAGACCAGTACCGCAACAAGGGCGTGGCGTACTGCCCGCACTGCGATGGCCCGCTGTTCAAGGGCAAGCGCGTGGCGGTGATCGGTGGCGGCAATTCCGGCGTTGAAGCGGCCATCGATCTGGCCGGCATCGTGTCGCATGTGACCCTGCTGGAGTTCGATTCCAGCCTGCGTGCCGACGAAGTGCTGCAGAAGAAGCTGCGCAGCCTGGCCAATGTCACCGTGCTGACCAGCGCGCAGACCACCGAAGTGCTGGGCGACGGCAGCCGCGTCACCGGCCTGGTCTACAAGGACCGTGTCGGCGGCGACTCCCATCGCGTCGAACTGGAAGGCATCTTCGTGCAGATCGGCCTGCTGCCGAACACCGAATGGCTGAAGGACACCGTGGCCCTTTCGCCGCGTGGCGAGATCGTCATCGATGACCGCGGGCAGACCAATCTGCCGGGTGTGTTCGCCGCGGGCGATTGCACGACGGTACCCTACAAGCAGATCATCATCGCGATGGGCGCCGGCTCGACCGCCGCACTGAGCGCTTTCGATCACCTGATCCGCTCCTCGGTTCCCAAGAGCAGCGGTGCGGTGGCCGAAGCGGCCTGATCCAACGTTCCCAGGCCATCGGGAGCACCATCAACCGGCTGGGCACGCCCTGCCGGTGCAGTACCCCGAGAGGTCTGAGGATGAACCTGCGTGACCTGAAATACCTGGTGGCCCTGGCCGATCACAAGCACTTCGGCCGGGCCGCCGCCTCCTGCTTCGTCAGCCAGCCAACGCTGTCGACCCAGATCCGCAAGCTGGAAGAGGAACTGGGCCTGCCGCTGGTGGAACGCGCACCGCGCAAGGTGATGTTGACCCCCGCCGGCCACGAAGCGGCCGCGCGGGCACGGGTGATCGTGGCCGAAGTGGAGCAGCTGAAGGAAGCGGCGCGACGCAGCCGCGATCCCGAAGCGGGCACGGTGCGCCTGGGGATCTTCCCCACCTTGGGCCCGTATCTGTTGCCGCACGTGATTCCGCGCATCCGCACGCGCTTCCCCGAGCTGGAACTGCTGCTGGTGGAGGAAAAGAGCGATGTGCTGCTGGAGCGCCTGCGCGAAGGCAGGCTCGACGCCGCGCTGTTGGCACTGCCGGTGATCGACGACCAGCTGCACGCCGAATTCCTGTTCGAGGAACCGTTCCTGCTGGCCGTATCCGGCCGCCACCCGCTGGCCACGCGCGAGCATCTGGACGTACAGGAACTGGCCACGCAGAAGCTGCTGCTGCTGGAAGACGGCCACTGCCTGCGTGACCAGGCGCTGGAAGTCTGTCGCCTGTTCGGCGCCAACGAAAAATCCGAATTCCGCGCTACCAGCCTGGAAACGCTGCGACAGATGGTCGCCGCCGACGTGGGCATCACCCTGCTGCCCAGCCTGTCGGTACAGCCGCCGGTGCCGCGCTCGAACAACATCCGCCTGCTCGACTTCGTCGGCGAGGGCCGTCCCAGCCGTCGCATCGCCATGA
Source organism: Stenotrophomonas sp. MYb57 (assembly GCF_002966815.1). Taxonomy (NCBI): domain Bacteria; kingdom Pseudomonadati; phylum Pseudomonadota; class Gammaproteobacteria; order Lysobacterales; family Lysobacteraceae; genus Stenotrophomonas; species Stenotrophomonas sp. MYb57. The sequence goes on along the minus strand of NZ_CP023271.1, from coordinate 836,799 downwards.
TCTGGCGGCGCAGCTCGGCAATGAACGAGTTCCTGATGGAGCTGGCCGAGCAGTTCAAGCGCCTGCCCGATGCGCTGTTCACGCTGGAGGCGCTGGCCCCGCCAAGCGGCGATGCTGCCACCCCGCCCACGCCGGTGCTGAACGGCTGAGACACCGCAGCCGGGCATCGAAACCGGCGGGAGTCGATTCCGGCCGCATTTGTCCCCACAATACAGTCAGGCGGCGCCAGCAGGTGCCGCCTTTTGCATGGCTTTCAACCAAGGAGCGTCACCATGAACACCGCCAGCGGCCTTCCGCCGTCGATCACTGTTTCCACCCTCGACATGGACCGCCTGGACGCCATGCTCGAATCCCCGGCACACAGCCAGACGCCGGCCGCGCGCACGCTTGCCGACGAGCTCAACCGCGCAACCGTGTTGCCGCCAGACCAGATTCCCGAAGGCATCGTCATGATGCATTCGCGCGTGGAGTGCGAAGATGAAGTGTCGGGCGAGAAGCATGTCCTGACCCTGGTCTTCCCCCGCGAAGCCAATGTCGATGAAGGCAAGGTGTCCGTGCTGGCGCCCGTCGGCAGCGCCCTGCTTGGCCTGGCCGTTGGCCAGAGCATCGACTGGACCGCCCCGGGCGGCCGCAAGCTGCGGCTGCGCGTGAGCGCGGTCCACAACGACCGTCCCTGAACTGCGCTGCGAACCGCGCGCGATCAGTTTCCCTGCAATCCCCGCACCAGGAGCCGTAATGAGTACCCCGTCCAAACTGTCCCAGCTGCGCGAACTGTCCGTGGTCGTTGCCGATACCGGTGACTACGAGGCGATCAAGCGCCTGCAGCCGGTGGACTGCACCACCAATCCGACCCTGGTGAAGAAGGCGCTGGACCTGCCGGTCTATGCGGAACTGATCGAACGCGAACTGGCCTGGGGCCGCCAGCAGGGCGGCGACCGCGAGGCCGTGGTGCACGCCGTGGCCGACCGCCTGACCATCGGCGTCGGTGCGCTGCTGAGCACGCTGGTACCGGGCCGCGTCTCCACCGAAGTGGATGCCGACCAGGCCCACGACACCGCCGCGACCGTGGCCAAGGCCCGTCAGTTCATCCAGATGTACGCCGATGCCGGCGTGCCGCGCGAGAAGATCCTGATCAAGATCGCTGCGACCTGGGAAGGCGTGGAAGCCGCGCGCGTGCTGCAGGCCGAAGGCATCGACTGCAACTTGACCCTGATCTTCAACCCCACCCAGGCGCTGGCCTGCAGCGAAGCCGGTGCGTTCCTGATCTCGCCGTTCGTCGGCCGCATCCTGGACTGGTACGTGGCCAACGGCCAGACCCCGGCGAACATCGACGAGGACCCGGGCGTGGTGTTCGTGCGTGGGGTGTATGCCGAATTCAAGCGCCGCGGTTCGCCGACCGTGGTGATGGGCGCCTCGTTCCGTTCGACCGCGCAGATCGAAGCGCTGGCCGGCTGCGACCGCCTGACCATTTCGCCGGACCTGCTGGAGAAGCTCGACGCCGACCACGGCGCGCTGCCGCGCAAGCTGGTGGCCGGTGCCGCTGAAACGGTGCAGGTGACGCCGATCGACGCGGCGAAGTTCGCAGCCGACCTGGCGGCCGATCCGATGGCGACCGAGAAGCTGGCGACCGGTATCGATGCGTTTGCCAAGGATCTGCAGGCGCTGCGCGAGCGCATTCGCTCGGAACTGTGATTCCAGCCAACGGCTGAGCCCCTCGTGGCGGGGGGCTATGAGCAAAAGCCGCGCTGGGCCGGGCGGGTTGGGTTCGCGGGAGACGCCGTGAATCCGTCCCTGGAGGCTTGGCCGCCGCATCCATGCGGCGGACACTCCCGCGAACCCAACCCGCCCGACCTCTGACAGTTTCCTGCGGCCGCCCGCCACGGAAGAAAGAAAAGAAGAGCAGAAGCGGGTCGCGCGCTGCGCTTGCTCACAAGCAAACAAACAAACAAAAAGGACGCGGCGAACGCCGCGTCCTTTTTGTTTTCCATCAGTTCGTCAGTAGCCCATGCTCTTGCCCACCGTCACCGGGAAACGGTCGGGGGCGGGGCGGTGTGGGTTGGCAGGACCGTTGGCGCCATGGATGGCGCCATCGAGCCCCCATGGGTGAGGGCGCTTTGCTTGCGAAGCACTGCTTCGCAAGCGCCCGAACGCACAGCCGCCAGCGGCTGGGCTGGACCCCGGAGGGGGGTTCACGGCGTGTCCTGCCAACCCACACCACCCCGCCCAACCCACAGAAACCCAGAGCCGCTTTGGCTTTGGCTTTGGCTTCTGCCCGCCGCAGGCGGACCACCGCGCGTCAGCGCGGCACCTCCACATCCAACCCGATCGGGCAGCTCACGCCGGTACCGCCGATGCCGCAGTAGCCGTTCGGATTCTTGGCCAGGTACTGCTGGTGATAGTCCTCGGCGTAGTAGTACGTCGGTGCCGGATACACGATCTCGGTGGTGATCGGGCCATAACCCGCTGCAGCCAGCTGCGCCTGGTAGGCCTCGCCACTGGCCAGCGCCGCGGCGTACTGGGCCTCGTCGGTGGCGTGGATCGCCGAACGGTACTGGGTGCCGGTGTCGTTGCCCTGGCGCATGCCCTGGGTCGGGTCATGGCTTTCCCAGAACAGCTGCAACAGCCGCTCCAGGCTGACAACCGCCGGGTCGAACACCACCTGCACCACCTCGGTGTGGCCGGTCAGGCCCGAGCAGACCTCTTCATAGGTGGGGTTCGGGGTGATTCCACCGGCATAGCCCACCGAGGTGCTGTACACGCCCGGCTCGTTCCAGAATTTGCGCTCGGCGCCCCAGAAGCAGCCCAGCGCGAAGCGGATCTGCTGCAGGCCGGCGAAACGGTCCTTCAGCGGATGGCTGTTCACGAAGTGCTGGTTGCTGTGCAACGGCAGCGGCTGGTCGCGGCCCGGCAAAGCCTCTTCCGGGCGCGGCAGGCGCTGCTTGAAGGCCCCGATGCCGAGGATGCCCTGTCCGATTCCCAACATGATGCGCTCCTACGCCGGAAGCCCGGCAATGTCGTCGGCATCTGAAATGGGGGCGTCTGCGGCGTGGCCCAAGTCCAGCGCCGCCACGATCTCTTCGGCCTGTGGCCGCGCGGCGTCGGGGATACCGACCCGCAGCACGCCGAACAGCGGCAGCTCGCCCATGCCGCCCAGCAGCGACTCGCCGAACACGAACGCCGGGATGCCGGCGTCTTCCAGCGCGTGCTTGACCAGGTGGGCGTCGAACAGATTGTCGGCCTTGTACACGATGTGCATGCGGCAGCTCCGTGGGACAGGATTCCAGCATACGCCCGGGGGCTGAATGGTGCCGCTGCGCTCGCCGGGCATGGCCCGGCGCACCGGTGCGGGATGGTAGCGCCGGGCCATGCCCGGCGAGCGTAGCGGCACCCCCGGGCAGCCCTTCCCGGTAAGCGTTAGACTGGCAATCTTTCTGCCTTTCTTTCGCCGACTCATGTCAGAGCACACCCCCGCCAGCCCCGAGACCCCCGCCGACAGCCACGAGAAGCGCGATTTCATCCGCCAGATCGTGCGCGAGGACCTGGCCAGCGGTAAGCACCAGGCGATCAAGACCCGCTTCCCGCCCGAGCCGAACGGCTACCTGCACATCGGCCATGCCAAGTCGATCTGCCTGAACTTCGGCGTCGCCGGCGAGTTCGGCGGCGTCTGCAACCTGCGTTTCGACGACACCAACCCGGCCAAGGAAGACCCGGAGTACGTGGCCGCGATCCAGGACGACGTGCGCTGGCTGGGCTTTGAGTGGAACGAGCTGCGCCATGCGTCGGATTACTTCGACGCCTACTACCTGGCCGCCGAGAAGCTGATCGCCGACGGCAAGGCCTACGTCTGTGACCTGTCGGCCGAGGAAGTGCGCGCCTACCGCGGCACCCTGACCGAACCGGGCCGGCCCTCGCCGTGGCGCGACCGCAGCGTCGAGGAAAACCTGGACCTGTTCCGCCGCATGCGCGCCGGTGAATTCCCCGATGGCGCGCGCACCGTGCGCGCCAAGATCGACATGGCCAGCGGCAACATCAACCTGCGTGATCCGGCCCTGTACCGCATCAAGCACGTCGAACACCAAAACACCGGCAACGCCTGGCCGATCTACCCGATGTACGACTTCGCCCATGCACTGGGCGATTCGATCGAAGGCATCACCCACTCGCTGTGCACGCTGGAGTTCGAAGACCACCGCCCGCTGTACGACTGGTGCGTGGACAACGTCGACTTCGCCCACGATGACGCGCTGACCCAGCCGCTGGTCGACGCCGGCCTGCCGCGCGAAGCGGCCAAGCCGCGCCAGATCGAGTTCTCGCGCTTGAACATCAACTACACGGTGATGAGCAAGCGCAAGCTGATGGCGCTGGTCACCGAACAGCTGGTGGACGGCTGGGAAGACCCGCGCATGCCGACCCTGCAGGGCCTGCGTCGCCGTGGCTACACGCCGGCGGCGATGCGCCTGTTCGCCGAGCGCGTGGGCATCAGCAAGCAGAATTCGCTGATCGATTTCAGCGTGCTGGAAGGCGCGTTGCGCGAAGACCTGGACAGCGCCGCGCCGCGCCGCATGGCCGTGGTCGACCCGGTCAAGCTGGTGCTGACCAACCTGGCCGACGGCCACGAAGAGCAGCTGACCTTCAGCAACCACCCGAAGGACGAAAGCTTCGGTACCCGCGAAGTGCCGTTCGCACGTGAAGTGTGGATCGACCGCGAGGACTTTGCCGAAGTGCCGCCGAAGGGCTGGAAGCGCCTGGTTCCCGGTGGCGAAGTGCGCCTGCGCGGCGCCGGCATCATCCGCTGCGATGAAGTGATCAAGGATGCCGACGGCACCATCACCGAACTGCGCGGCTGGCTGGATCCGGAGTCGCGTCCGGGCATGGAAGGCGCCAACCGCAAGGTCAAGGGCACCATCCACTGGGTCAGCGCGGTGCACGGCGTGCCGGCCGAGATCCGCCTGTATGACCGCCTGTTCTCGGTGCCGAACCCGGACGATGAATCGGAAGGCAAGACCTACCGCGATTACCTCAATCCGGAATCACGTCGCACCGTCATCGGCTATGTCGAGCCGGCGGCTGCCACCGCGGCGCCGGAACAGTCGTTCCAGTTCGAGCGCACCGGCTACTTCGTTGCCGACCGCCGCGACCACACCGCAGCCAAGCCCGTGTTCAATCGCAGCGTGACCCTGCGCGACACCTGGTCGGCCTGAGCACCTGCGCGGGCGCCGCACAGGCGCCCGCGTCATCCCGGCGAGTGCCCCATCCCGTGAAGCCGCATCGCCGACCAGCGGACGCGGCCCGGCCGTGCTGCGCACGTGGCACGCACTGCCGCTGTGCAGCGGATACCGCCATCATCGTCCGTTCTTTCCTACCCATCAGGCCCTGCCATGTCCGCTGCCCCGAGTGCACTTCTGCCGCTGCTGCAACAGGTCCTGCTGGGCCGTGACATCGCCTGCACCGTCGAGGACGACGGACTGCTGCTCGACAGTGGCCTGCACCTGACACCGCACGGTGTCGCCAGCAACGAACGCGACAACGGCGGCTGGCAGACCTCCACCGTCATCGAGACCCGTCACGCGGGCTTGTTCGCCGATGGCCTGTTCGAATACCAGCACGCCAATGGCGCAACCGAACAGGAATCCCTGCTGTCCGGCTTCGAGACCTGGGTGCGGGTGGATCTGGCGACCCTGCAGGCCGCCATCGGCGCTGAAGACGCACCGGATCTGCCGATGATGGGACTGACCTACCCGACCAACGAAGACGGCCGGGAACACGAGCGCACCGTGGTGCTGGGACCGCTGGCCCATTACCGCGCCCGCGAACTGGACGACGCTGCTGCGTGCAGCGAAGACGACCACGGCTCCTGCCCCTGCTGCCTGTTCACCAGGAGCATCGACGCCTTCGACGATCTGCTGAAGGCTCATCACTTCCTGGCCGTCCGCCTGTTCGCTTCGCGCGACGAGCAGGGCCAGTGCGAAGCCGACTGCCGGGTCAACGGCCATGACTTCGCCCCTGCCCTGCCGCTGCTGCGCGCCTATGCTGCGCGCTGGCCGCAGGCGGGGCTGGAATTCCGCAAGCAGTACGTGGTGATCCGCACCGGCTCACCCTCAGCGGCCTGAATCCAGCGCGCACGCCCGGTACATGCCACTGCCGCTACACTGCGCGCCGACATCTGTTGCACCTGTTCCTTTCACTCCCAACGAGGCACCCCCGCGATGCTGTACGCGCAAGTCCACCTGACCCTTCCCGCCTGGATCCACGACCAGATCGACCTGGATCGTCGATATCCGAGCGACGAGGCCAAGGTCGCGCTGGCGATCGAGCTGTCGCGGCTGAACGTCGACCACGCCAGTGGCGGCCCGTTCGGCGCCGTGGTGTTCGGGCCGGATGACAAGGTGATCGCTGCCGGCGTGAACCGGGTGATGCCGCATTCGACCTCGCTGGCGCACGCCGAGAACATGGCCTACATGCTGGCCCAGCAGCGCCTGCAGACCCCGCGCCTGAACGCGGTGCTGTCGCCGATCACCCTGGCCACCAGCTCGCAGCCGTGCTGCCAGTGCTACGGCGCCACCGTGTGGGCCGGCATCGACCGCCTGCTGATCGGCGCCAGTTCGGCCGACGTGGAAGAACTGACCCCGTTCGATGAAGGCCCGCTGCCGGCCGACTGGGTGGGCGAGCTCAACAAGCGCGGCATCGAAGTGGTGCAGGGCCTGAACCGCGATGCGGCGCGCAGCGTGCTGCGTACCTATGGGGAAAGCGATGGCGCCCGTTACTGAGGCCGGCATCGGCCTGCTGTGCCTGTGCCGGCAGGGCTTCGAGCCCGAACTGGCCGGCGAACTGCAGTTCCGCGCAGGCGCCGCCGGTTTTGCCGGTTACGCCCGTACCCAGCGCAATGATGGCTACGTGCTCTTCATGTGCGATGAAGCCGCAGCGCTTGCACCGCGACTGCCGTGGCGCGAGCTGATCTTCGCCCGCCAGAAGCTGGTGGTGCTGGCCGAGCTGCCGCAGCTGGACCCGGCCGACCGCATCACGCCCATGCTGGACGTGCTGGCCGATGCGCCGCGCTTCGGTGATCTGTGGGTGGAGCATCCCGATTCGGATGCCGGCAAACCGCTGTCCGGGCTCGCGCGTGCCTTCGGCAATGCCCTGCGCCCGGCGCTGCGCAAGGCCGGCAAACTCAGCGACAAACCCAACGCACGCCTGCCGCGCCTGCACGTGGTGTTCGTCGATGGCACGCATGCCTTCATCTGCGTGGCCAACCCGGACGACAGTGCACCCTGGGCGTTGGGCATTCCGCGCCTGAAGCTGTTGCCCGACGCGCCTTCGCGTTCGGCATTGAAGCTGGATGAAGCGCTGCTGACCCTGCTCGCCCCGGAAGAACGCGAAGCGCTGGTGCGTCCGGGCATGCGTGCGGCCGACCTGGGCGCGGCACCCGGCGGCTGGACCTGGGTGCTGACCCGCCAGCACGTGCATGTGCTGAGCATCGACAACGGCCCGCTGCGCCAGCACGTGCTGGACACCGGCCTGGTCGAACACCTGCGCGCCGATGGCTTCCATTGGCACCCGGAGCAGCCGCTGGACTGGATGGTCTGCGATATGGTCGAGCAGCCGCGTCGCGTCGCCGAACGCATGGCCACCTGGTTCCGCGAGGGGTGGTGCAGGCACGCGATCTTCAACCTGAAGCTGCCGATGAAGAAGCGCTGGGACGAAACCCGCCTGTGCCTGGACCTGTTCCAGGAGCAGGCCGGCAAGCCGCTGGTGGTACGTGCCAAGCAGCTGTACCACGACCGTGAGGAAATCACGGTGCTGGCGTCGCCGCTGCGCTGATGAACATCCCGCGCATTTCCCTGCTGCTGTGTACCGCGGTGCTGGCGTCGCCGGCACTGGCACAACCGGCGCGCCCGCAGCCGGCACAGAGCGCCCCGCTGCGCGATGACAGTGGCGTGGTCCGCCAGCAGTCGCTGTCGGCCGGCCGCGTGACCGGCAGCGTCGACATCGTGGTGCCGCTGGGCGAAACCCCGGTAACGGTGCGTTCGCTGGCGCCGGCCAGCGTGGTCGGCCAGTACCGCATCCATTTCGCCGAGCTGGACGTGAACGCTGATGGTTTCATCAGCCGTGACGAAGCACTGGCCAATCCGGCGCTTTCCGATGAGTTCAACGCATTGGACAGCAAGCGTCGCGGCAAGCTGGACCGCGCTGACCTTGCCGGTTGGCTGATCGATTGACCCGATTCCGGTAGCGCCGGGCCACGCCCGGCGGGATCGGTGAACCGCGCTGCGCGCTCGCCGGGCATGGCCCGGCGCTACCGGCGGATGATCCGGGGCTCGCGCGCCAACCAAGGTTGGCGTCTACAGAAGCGATTCGCTGCAGACCGGCATGACCCGCTTTTGGTAGGTGCCAACCTTGGTTGGCACAAGGCCGGAAGGCTCTCACTCCAGCTGGGCCGAGGGTGCCCGATCGACGCGCCAACCAAGGTTGGCATGTACCAGAGCCTCGCCGTCACACCCCTGCGGCGCGCTTCCAGAAGGCCTGCACCAGCGGCGGCCACTTGCCTACGCAGCCCAGCGCGCGGCCACGCGCCAGGGTCAGGTGCATCTCGTCGTTGGAGAACAGCCGGTTGATCGCGTCGAAGCTGTAGGCGGCGATCTGGTTGTCGCTGCGACGCTCACGCGCCCAGCGCTGCACGCGCTGCGGCGACAACCGGGGTTGTCCACGCCGTTCGGCCGACGGCGCCAGCCAGTGCTGCAGGGCGGCGACATCGCGCAGGCCAAGATTGACACCCTGCCCGGCCAGCGGATGCACCACGTGGGCGGCATCGCCCAGCGCGAGCACGCGACCGGCCACGTAGTGGCGGGCCAGCTGCCGGCGCAGCGGGAAGGCTGCGCGCGGCGAGGCCAGCCGCAGTTCACCCAGGCGCGCGGCGAAAGCGCGGGTCAGTTCACGATTGAATGCGTCTTCGTCCAGGGCCAGTACGCGTGCGGCCTCGTCGTCGGGCAACGTCCAGACGATGGAACTGCGGCGCTCGGCCACCGGCAACAGCGCCAGCGGACCGGTCGGCAGGAAGCGCTGCCAGGCCGTGGCCTGGTTGGGCAGCTCGCTGTCCACATAGGCGACTACACCGCGCTGCTGGTAATCGTGGCGCTCGACCTCGATCCCGGCCAGTCGGCGCAGGGTCGATTCAGCGCCGTCGGCAGCCACCGCCAGTGCGGCTTCGATGCGACGGCCATCATCCAGGCGCAGGCGCACAGCGTGCTCGTCCTGTTCAAGCGCTTCCACCCGCGCCGGGCAATGCAGCTCCACGCCAGCTGCCGGCAGCGCCGCCCACAGGCGATCCTGCAGCAAGCCGTTCTCGACGATGAAACCCAGCTCGCGACGGCCGAAGCGATCGGCGTCGAACAGCAGGTCGTCGCCACCGGCCGCGTCCCACACCTGCATGCGCCGGTACGGCCAGGCGCGCGCCTGCGCGATCGTCGGCCACACGCCGAGACGCTCAAGCAACTGCACGTTGTCGGCGGCGAAGGCGAACACCCGCAGATCCGGCTGTGCGGCCTGCCATGGTGCCGGTTCACGCCCTTCCACCAGCGTTACGGCAAGGCCGGCATCGGCCAGCGCCAGCGCACAGGCGGCGCCGACCACACCGCCGCCCACAATGGCCACGTCCAGGCGTGCGCGCCGGTTCATGCGGCTTCTCCACGGCACAGGCGCGGCACATCGCCACGGAAGCCCATCGCACCACCAACCAGCATCGACTGCACCGAGGCGCGCTGTGCGGCCACCAGGCCCAGGCTGCGCAGGGGGCGCAGCAGCGGCGCCGGATTGCTGGTCAGCCGGGCAAGACCGCCGGAGAACGCCACCGTCTGCCGTCGATCTTCTTCGCGGCGGTCCACGTAGGATCGCAACAGTTCATCGCTGCCGGCATCACCCTCCACTTCCAGCAGCTCGGCCAACGTCAATGCGTCGCGCAGGCCGAGGTTGAAACCCTGCGCACCCAGCGGGTGGATGGTCTGCGCGGCATTGCCCAGCAGCACCGAGCGCTCCCCCACCAGCGTGCGCGCCAGTACCTGGATCAGCGGATAGGCACTGCGCGGGCCGGAGTCGAGCAGGCGGCCCGCCCGCCAGCCGATGGCCTGCTGCAGGCGCTGCAGCCAGGCGGTGTCATCCAGCGCCATCACCGCCTCGGCCTGGTCACGGGCAACCCCGTGCACGGTGCCGAAATGGCGGTCGCCACGCGGCAGCAACGCCGTCGGGCCGGTATCGGTGAAACGCTCCCAGGCGGTGCCATCGGGCGCGCGCTGGCTGCGCACGCGGGCCACGAACAGCGTTTGCTGGAAGTCGTGGCGATCAACGTCGATGCCCAACGCATCGCGCACGCCGCTGCTGGTGCCGTCGGCACCGACCACCAGCCGCGCCAGCAGCACCCGCTCGCCACTGTCATCGGCCACCCGCACCTGGCGGTAGCCGTCAATCACCTCGCCCAGGCCAAGGAAACGCATCGGCCGGTAGCGGCGCAGCCGTGACAACTCCTGCAGCCGGCTTTCCAGCGCCTGGCCGAAATCACGCGCCACCACCACCTGGCCGAACCATGGCCGGTCGTACTCTGCGGCATCGAGCTGCACACGGCCGAAATCGCCGGCGCGGCTGACATGGATGCGGCGGATCGGACCGGGCGCCATCGACAGCTTCTGCATGACCCCCAGCGCGGTCAGCGCGTTGATCGTGGCGGCGGCAAAACTGAGGTTGCGCTGGTCGAACACCGCCGGCAGTTCCCCGGCCGGGCTGGCTTCGAGCAGGCCCACGTCGCGGCCCAGGCGGTCCAGGGCGATGGCCAGGCTGGCACCCACCAGACCGCCACCGACGATCAGCACGTCATGTCGTTCACTCATGGGCGCATGATACGCGCTCGCCGCGCCGGCATGCCCCACGCCGCCCCGCCTGCGCCAAGCGCCGCGCCGGGCTAGAATGAAACCTGAATCCGCTCCGGCCCACCGCCATGTCCGACTCCGCCCCCCGCGCCTTCGTCCTGTCAGTGCTCGTGCTGTTGCTGGCGGCGACCCGCGTCAATCACTTCGCGGCAATCCCGGACGCCTCCTGGGCGGTGTTCTTCATCGGCGGCTTCTATCTCGCCCGCTGGACCCGCTGGGCGTTCCCGCTGCTGATGGTGTTCGCGGTGCTGGTCGACTGGATCGTGATCCGCAGCAGCGGCCTCGACTTCTGGCAGCACTACTGCGTATCGCCGGGCTACTGGCTGCTGTTGCCGGCCTACTTCGCGATGTGGGCCGGCGGCATGTTGCTGGGCCGCAACTACCGCAGCGCGCAGTGGTCGGTGCTGGGCAAGGGTGCCTTGCTGCTGGTGGCGTCGGTGGCGCTGTGCCATCTGCTGGCGCAGGGCGGTTTCTACTGGACCAGCCAGAACGTGGCCGAGCCGACCGTGGCCGGATGGGCACAGAACTACGCCCAGTGGTTCGGCCCCTACCTGCGCACCACCGCGATCTACGTGGCCCTGGCCGCCGCACTGCAGCTGGCCGTGGAGCAGGTGCTCAAGCTCCTGCAGGCCCGCCGCGACATCCACCACTGAGCCACGCCATGGGTCATCGCCTCTCGCGCATCTACACCCGCACCGGCGACGACGGCAGCACCGGCCTGGGTGACGGCAGCCGGGTCGGCAAGGATGACCTGCGTGTTGCGTCCTATGGCACCGTCGATGAAGCCAACGCCACGCTCGGCCTGTTGTTGGCCGTGCCGCTGCCGGAGGACGTCCGCGCGCTGGTGGTGCACCTGCAGCACCAGCTGTTCGATCTGGGCGCCGAACTGTGCATTCCCGGCCATGCGGCGATCCACGCCGCTGATGTGTCGGCGCTGGAGCAGCAGCTGGACCACTACAACGCCGACCTGCCGATGCTGAAGGAGTTCATCCTGCCGGCCGGTGGCGAGGCCGCCGCGCGCTGCCACCTGGCGCGCACCGTGGTCCGCCGCGCCGAGCGCGACACGGTTGCCCTGGCCCGCGTGGAACCGGTACGCAGCGAGGCGCTGCAGTACCTCAACCGGCTGTCAGACCTGCTGTTCGTGCTGGCCCGGGTGCTGGCACGGGCCGATGGCCACGGCGAAGCGCTGTGGCAACCACAGCATCGCCAGCGCTGAGCCGCCGTGCTGGTCTTCACCCATCCCGCCTGCCTGCTGCACGACCCGGGCCCTGGCCATCCTGAATGCCCGCAACGCCTGCAGGTGGTGCTCGACGCGCTGCACGAGGCCTTCCCCGGCCAACTGGATTGGCGCGAAGCGCCGCCGACCAAGTTCGGTGAACTGACCCGGGTCCACGACAGCGCGCTGCTGGATCTGGTACTGCAACCGCAGAGCGCACCGCTGCGCCAGCTGGACATGGACACCTGGACCTCGCCGGGCTCGGCCAGCGCCGCGGTGCACGCCGCCGGCGCAGGTGTCGCGGCCGTCGATGCGGTGATGCTGGGCGAGGATCCGCTGGCCTTCTGCGCGGTGCGCCCGCCCGGCCACCATGCCACCAGCAGCACCGCGATGGGCTTCTGCCTGCTCAACAACATCGCCATCGCCGCCGCCTACGCCCGCGACCGCCACGGTCTGGAGCGGATCGCAGTGGTCGACTTCGACGTCCACCACGGCAACGGCACCCAGGACATCTTCCAGCACGACGCACGGGTGTCCTACTACAGCACCCACCAGGCCGGGCTGTTCCCCGAGTCCGGCCTGCGCCGTGACCGCGGCGCCGGCAACCTGATGAACATCCTGCTGCCGCCCGGCAGTGGCGGCTTCCGCTTCCGCAACGTCTGGGCCGACGAGATGCTGCCGGCGATCGACGACTTCCGCCCCCAGCTGCTGCTGATCTCGGCAGGCTTCGACGCCCACCTGCGCGACCCGCAGGCCGACCTGATGCTGGAGACCGACGATTTCGCCTGGATCACCCGCGAACTGCACGCGCTGGCACGCCGCCATGCCGCCGGCCGGGTGGTGTCGATGCTGGAGGGAGGATACGACCTGCAGGCCTTGGCCGAGTGCAGCGTGGCCCACCTGCAGGCACTGATCGACACGCCCTCCGGCAACGGGCCTGGATGAACCCGAACCGGCAATCCGGGGAGGCCTTCATTGCCCCTATGCAAGGGATGGGGCAAGCTACCGTCCGTTTTCGCCCGAATCCGAACCGCGTGCGCCGAGCCCTCCGCCTGCTTCCCCTGCCCCTGAGCATCGCCGTCTGCCTTCCGGCATGGGCTGATGACAAGCCGCTCAACTGGGGCCTTTGCCCGGCCACCGACGTGATCCCTGCGTTCACCGACGCACCGACCCCGGTGCCCGGCCAGGACAAGGCTGCCGCCAGCGCTGCGCGCGAACAGCAGCCCACCGACATCGAGGGCGACCAGCTGCTGGGCACCACCACCGTTCCGCAGTACCAGGGCAACGTGGCGCTGCGCCGGGGCGACCAGTTCGTGGGCACCGACAAGCTCAGCTTCGATACCGAAAGCGGCAACTATGTCGCCGACGGCAACGTCCGTTACCAGGATGGCTCGATCCGGATGGTCGCCAAGCGCGCCGAGGGCAACCAGGAAAGCGACACCCACAAGATCACCGACATCCAGTACCAGCTGGTGTCCCGCCGCGGCAACGGTGAAGCCGAATCGGTCGACCTGCAGGGCGCGGTCGGGCAGATGCACCGCTCCACCTACACCACCTGCGACCCGTCGCAGCCGGTATGGAAGCTGACCGCCCCGGAGATCGAAGTCGACAACGACGAAGGCTTCGGCACCGCCCGCAACGCGGTGCTGCGGATCGGGAAGGTGCCGGTGCTGTGGGCGCCCTACTTCAAGTTCCCGATCGATGACCGGCGCAAGACCGGCCTGCTGTTCCCGCAGCTGGGCATGTCCGGCCGCAACGGTTTCGACTACGCACAGCCGATCTACTTCAACCTGGCGCCGAACTACGACGACACGTTGACCCCGCGTTACATGAGCCAACGCGGCCTGATGCTCGACAACGAGTTCCGCTACCTCTACAACGGCGGCCGCGGCGAACTGCTGACCGCGTTCATGCCCAACGACAAACTGCGCGACCGCGACCGCGGCCGGGTGATGTTCGGCGGCTACCACAACGTAGACAGCCACTGGCAGGCCCGCGCCAACCTGGCCTGGGTCAGCGACGAGCGCTACGTGGAAGACTTCGCCAATCGCCTGGTGGGCGTCACCGCGTCAAACCTGCAGAGCACCATCGGCCTGTACGGCACCGGCGAGAACTGGACGGCCGGCATCATGGCCGACCGCTGGCAGCTGACCGACTACACGCTCGACGAGCGCGCCCTGGCCTACAACCGCCAGCCGCGCCTGTACTTCAACTGGGACAAGCAGCTGCTGCCGTGGCTGGAGACCGGCGTCTACGCCGAGGCCGTGCGCTTCACCCACGACGACATCAACTTCAAGTACGGCGCCGAGGCCGGTCCCGACCTGCAGTACACGCGCAACGGCCAGACCCAGCGCATGTATGGTGGCTCGCGCCTGGATGTGAAGCCCTATGTGTCGTTCCCGATCAGCGGCGCGGCCTGGTACATCACCCCGACCCTGGCCTACCGCTACACCGGTTACGAGCTGGACCGCGGGCTGGCCGATGCCACCCGCAGGAGCATCCTGGTCTCGCAGGGCATCGACCCGAACACGGCCACTCCGGAACAGCTTCGCGGAAATACCTCGCCCAGCCGCAGCCTGCCGATCGCCAGCCTCGATGCCGGCCTGTTCTTCGACCGTGAGACGAAGATCGGTGGCAAGTCGTTCCTGCAGACCCTGGAACCGCGCCTGTTCTACCTGCGCACGCCCTACCGCAACCAGGACGAGCTGCCGATCTTCGATACCCGCGACTTCACCTTCAGCTGGGGCCAGCTGTTCCGCGATTCGCGCTATACCGGCGCCGATCGCCAGAACGACGCCAACCAGCTGACTCTGGCGCTGGGTACCCGCTTCATCGACCAGACCACCGGCAAGGAACGCTTCTCGGCCTCCATCGGCCAGATCCAGTACTTCGACGAGTCGCGGGTGAGCGTGGTCCCCGGTGGCGCGCCGGTTGAAAAGGGCAAGTCGGCCTGGATCGCCGACGGCAACTACATGATCAACGACCGCTGGACCCTGGGCGCCACCTATCAGTGGGACCCCAAGTACAAGCGCGAGGATCTGGCCAGCGTACGTGCCCGCTACCTGATGTCCAACGACGGCGTGGTCAACCTGACCTACCGTTACCGCATCAATTCCGGCGCCCCGGCCACCGCCAACAAGCATGACCGCACCCTGCTGGAACAGGCCGACCTGTCGTTCCTGTACCCGCTGAACGAGCGCTGGAGCCTGGTCGGCCGCTACTACTACTCGATCCAGGACAAGGAACCGCTGGAGATCATCGGTGGCGTACAGTGGGACAGCTGCTGCCTGGCCGTGCGCGCCGTGGCCCGCCGCTACGTGCGCAACCGCGAAGGCGAAATGAACAACTCCATCCAGCTCGAGTTCGTGCTCAAGGGCTTGAGCTCCCTCGGCCAGGACACGGACCGCACTTTGCGCCGTGCTATCCTCGGCTACAACCGCGACGACCTCTATCTCGTGCCGCCCAGCAACACCGGAGCGACCCGCGATGACTACGATCCGAATCAGATCCCATGACCAAGAGCTTCCCCGTTCTCCTCGCATCGCTTCTGGCGGTGTCCAGCGTGTCCGCCCCCCTGCAGGTTCTTGCGCAGGAGGCCCAGCCGTTGGATCGCATCGCTGCTGTCGTCGATGAGGACGTGATCCTGCAGAGCGAGCTCCAGCGTGCGATCGCCAACATCAAGGCGCAGTACGCCGGCCGCGAGGCCCAGCTGCCGCCCGATGACGTGCTCAGCCGCCAGGTGCTCGAGCGCCTGGTGCTGGTCAAGCTGCAGGTGGCCCGTGCCCAGGGCAGCGGCATCCGTGTCAGCGACCAGGAACTGACCCAGGCGATGAATGCCATCGCCCAGCAGAACGGCTCGACCCTGGATGCCCTGCGCCAGCGCCTGGCCAGTGACGGTATCGATTTCAACGATTTCCGCGCCTCGGTGCGTGACGAGATCACCGTGCAGCGCCTGCGCCAGAGCTTCGCGCAGAGCCGCATCAGCGTCAGCGAAGGCGAGGTCGATGCTGCCCTGAAGCAGCAGGCCGATGCCGGCAACCAGTTCCACCTCGCACACATCCTGGTCGCCCTGCCCGACGGTGCCAGCGCCGAGCAGATCGCCACCGGCCAGAAGAAGGCTGATGGCGTGAAGGCCCTGCTGGACAAGGGCGAACTGGACTTCAATGCGGCGGCCGTGCGCTATTCCGACAGCCCCAATGCGCTGGAAGGCGGCGACCTCGGCTGGCGCACCCTGGATGAAATCCCGGCCGCGTTCGCACAGACGATGCAGCAGATGAAGCCCGGCGAAGTGGTCGGCCCGATCCGTGGCCCGAGCGGCTTCCAGCTGCTGAAGCTGGTGGAAGTGCGTGACGCCAGCGCGGCGGCAGGCACCCACACGGTCACCGAGTACCACGGCCGCCATATCCTGGTGCGCGTGGACGATGCCCAGTCCGACGCCGCCGCCAAGGCCAAGATCGACACCCTGCGTGCGCGTATTGCCGGCGGCGCCGACTTCCAGCAGGTGGCCAAGGAATCGTCCGAGGACACCAACAGCAAGGGCCAGGGCGGCGATCTGGGCTGGTTCCCGGCCGACGCGTTCGGCCCGGCCTTCGGCCAGCAGGTGGCAGGCATCCAGGACGGCGGCGTAAGCCAGCCGTTCCGCACCGATGCGGGCTGGCACATCGTGCAGCGCGTGGGCACCCGCCAGACCGACGTCGGCAGTGACAACCAGCGCGCCCAGGTCCGCGAGACCATCGGTCGCCGCAAGCTGGAAGACGAGTACAACCGCTTCCTGCAGGAGCTGCGTGGCGAAGCCTACGTCAGCTTCCGCAGCGGTGACCGGGCGGAAAATACCGCCACGCCTCCGCAGTCCTGAGCCATGCTCCCCGAGCTCGCTCTGGTACCGGGCGAGCCCGCCGGGATCGGCCCGGAACTGTGTGTCCGACTGGTCCAGCAGCCGCGCGATGATTGCCGGCTGCTGGCATTCGCCGATCCGGACACCCTGCGCGCGGCCGCAGCCGCGCTGGATCTGCCCCTGCAACTGCTGCCCGAGGACGCACACGCACGCGTCCCCGGCGATCTGCGCCTGCGCGCCGTCGCCAACAGCGCCCCCAGCCGTTTCGGCCATACCGACCCTGCCAACGCAGGTGCGGTGATCGGCGCCCTGCTCGGTGCGGGCCAGGCCTGCCTGTCCGGTGAACTGCACGGCGTGGTGACCGGCCCGGTGCACAAGGCGGTGATCAACCAGGGCGGCATCGCCTACAGCGGCACCACCGAACTGCTGGCCGACCAGGCCGGGGTGAAGGTGGTGATGATGCTGGCCAACGACATCGTCCGCGTTGCCCTGGCTACGACCCACCTGCCGCTGCGTGAGGTTGCCGATGCGATCACCGCGCCCGGCCTGGAACACACCCTGCGCACCGTGCATGCCGCGCTGCGCCGCGAGTTCGGCCTGGCCGCACCGCGCATCGCCGTGCTTGGCCTGAACCCGCATGCCGGCGAAGACGGTCACCTCGGTCGCGAGGAACTGGATCTGGTCATCCCGCTGCTGCAGCGCCTGCGCAGCGAGGGCATGGACCTGATCGGTCCGCTGCCGGCCGATACCGCGTTCCTGCCGGCCAAGCTGGCCGGCTTCGACACCGTGCTGGCCATGTACCACGACCAGGGCCTGCCGGTGCTGAAGTACTCCGGTTTCGAGCAGGCGGTGAACCTGACCCTGGGCCTGCCCTATCCGCGCGTGGCGGTGGACCACGGCACCGCGCTGGATCTTGCCGGCCGCGGCATCGCCGATCCTTCCAGCCTGCAGGCCGCCACAACGCTGTGTGCGCGGCTGGCGCGGCAACGTACACTGAGCACATGACTTCCCCGCATTCCCCCTCCGGCCCGGTGTTTTCCGCCCCGGCCAAGAAGCAGCTCGGCCAGCACTTCCTTGCCGACCGCTACTACATCGACAAGATCGTGATGGCGGTCAATCCCAAGGACGGCGACCGCCTGGTCGAGATCGGCCCGGGCCAGGGTGCGATCACCCTGCCGCTGCTGCGCGTGCACCCGAAGATGACGGTGATCGAGTTCGACCGCGACCTGATCGCGCCGTTGACGGCCGCCGCCGAGCCCCTGGGTGAACTGACCATCGTCAACCGCGACGTGCTGCGGGTTGATTTCACCGAGCTGGCCGACGGACAGCCGATCCGCCTGGTCGGCAACCTGCCCTACAACATCTCCTCGCCCATCCTGTTCCATGCACTGGAGCATGCTGCGGTGGTCTCGGACATGCACTTCATGCTGCAGAAGGAAGTGGTCGACCGCATGGCTGCCGGTCCCGGCAGCAAGGTGTTCGGCCGCCTCAGCGTGATGCTGCAGGCCTACTGCGAGGTGACCTCGCTGTTCGTGGTGCCGCCGGGTGCGTTCAGGCCGCCGCCGAAGGTCGATTCGGCCGTAGTGCGCCTGGTACCGCGCGACCCGGCCAGCATCGACATCAAGGACCACAAGCGCTTCGCCGAGGTGGTCAAGGCCGCATTCGGCCAACGCCGCAAGACCCTGCGCAATGCCCTGAACAACGTGGTCAGCGCCGAGCAGTTCGTGGCCGCCGGCGTGCGCCCCGATGCCCGCGCCGAACAGCTGGACGTGGCTGAATTCATCGCTTTGGCCAATGCCACCTGATTACACTGCCGGTATGGAAGACGCTGACGTTTATGCCATCTCCGTCGAAGTCGCCCCGCGCTTCCTCGACGACCAATCCGCGCCGGAAGACGGTCGTTATGCGTTCGCCTATACGATCCGCATCCACAACCAGGGCCGCGTTGCCGCGCGCCTGGTCGCACGCCACTGGCGCATCACCGATGCCAATGGCCGCGTCGAGCATGTCGATGGCGATGGCGTGATCGGCGAACAGCCGCGACTGCGTCCGGGTGAAGACTTCCATTACACCTCAGGTGTCATGCTCGGCACCGAGCACGGCACGATGCAGGGCCATTACGACATGGTGGCCGACGACGGCACCGAATTCGCCGCGCCGGTCGCACCCTTCGTGCTGGCCATCCCGCGCACCCTGCACTGACACGGAGGCCGAACGATGAGTGTATGGGCGATCGGCGACCTGCAAGGCTGCTATGACGTAACCCAGCGCCTGCTGGAGAAGATCCGGTTCGATCCGGCGCAGGACACCCTGTGGTTCTGCGGCGACCTGGTCAACCGCGGTGGACAGTCACTGGAAACCCTGCGGCTGGTGCATTCGCTGCGCGAACACAGCGTGGTGGTGCTCGGCAACCACGACCTTTCCCTGCTGGCCGTCGGTGCGCGCACCGAGGAAGAGCAGCGCAAGGTCAACCCGGACCTGCTGCGCATCGTCCAGGCCGAAGACCGCGATGTGCTGCTGGACTGGCTGCGCCTGCAGAAGCTGGTGCACGTGGACCGCGAGCTTGGCTGGATGATGGTGCATGCCGGCCTTGCGCCGAAGTGGACCACGCAGATGGCCGAGAAGCATGCGGCCGAAGTGGAAGTGCAGCTGCACGGCGCCGGCTACCGCAAGCTGTTCCGCAACATGTACGGCGACAAGCCCAGCTGGGCGCCGAACCTGACCGGCTACGAGCGCTCGCGGGCGATCATCAACGTGCTCACGCGCATGCGCTACTGCACCTCGCGCGGCCGCATCGGCATCGAGGACAAAGGCACGCCGGGCACCCAGGAACAGGGGCTGTATCCCTGGTTCGAAGTGCCGGGCCGGGTCGAACGCGACCTGAAGGTGGTCTGCGGCCACTGGTCCGCGCTCGGCCTGACCATCACCCAGGGCATCCACGCGATCGACACCGGTGCCGTGTGGGGTGGCAAGCTCACCGCGATCCAGCTCGACACCGATGAGCTGCGCGTGGTGCAGGTACCGGGACGCGACGTACCGGCACCGGTCGCCAACGCGCGGCCGCCCGCGCGACTGGCACACGAGCGCACGTCAGGCAAGGACAACAGCCAGGGCAACGGCAACGCTGCAACGGCTGGCGCCCCGGGCAACCGTGGTCCGCGCCGCCGCCGCCGCCGCGGTGGTGGTGGCGGTGGTGGCAACAACAACGGAACGCCTCCTTCGGCATGACGCCCGGCAACCGCGCACCATGGACGGTGCTGCTGCTGACGCTGGCCCTGGCCAGCGGCTGCCAGCCCTCATCGTCGCCAGCGACTGCCGGCGCCGACGCTACCGCCGCCCCTGCATCAGCGCCTGCACCTTCGCCGCCGCTGGTCGCTGCCGCACGCGCACAGGTCGGCGTCACCACCCGCTACGACCCTGCCTATCAGGTACTGGCCTACCCCGGTGGCGACGTGCCCGCTGATCGCGGCGTATGCACCGACGTGGTGGTCCGCGCTCTGCGTACGCAGGGGCTGGACCTGCAGGTCCGCGTGAACGAAGACATGCGCGCTGATTTCAGCGCCTATCCGGCCCTCTGGGGCCTGTCCCGACCGGATCGGAACATCGACCACCGGCGCGTGCCCAACCTGATGCGCTGGTTTGACCGCCACGGCTGGCAGCAACCGATCAGTGCTCTTCCCAGCGACTTCGCTGCCGGCGACATCGTGGCCTGGAAGCTCAACGGCAACGGCCTGCTGCACGTAGGCATCGTTTCCGACCGGCGCCTGGCCGACGGCACGCCGCTGGTACTGCACAACATCGCGCGCGGTACGCGGGAAGAGAACCTGCTGTTCCAGCACACCATCATCGGCCACTACCGGATGCCGTAGAACGATCCTGTAGAGCCGAGCACGGCCGGGCTCTACAGGACGCCGCGCTCAGCGGCGGACGTAATGCACGAAGCGGAACGCGTAGGCGTGACGCTCATCGGCCGGGTGCGGCTCACTGGCCACCTGCTGCCAGAGGCGCTCATCCACCTCCGGGAAATGGGTATCGGCCGGTACTTCGGCATCCACCCAGGTCAGGTACAGATCACTGGCCTGGTCCAGCAGCTGGCGGAAGATCTCGCCGCCACCAATGATGCACAGCTCGCTGGCACCCTCGCCCTCTGCAATCGCTTTCGCCTCGTCCAGCGAGGCCACCGCGCGCATGCCCTCGAACGGCACCTGGCCGCTGCGGGTCAGCACCAGGTTCGTTCGGCCGGGCAGCACGCGGCCAATCGATTCGGCGGTCCTGCGCCCCATCAGGATCGGCTTGCCCAGGGTCAACGCCTTGAAGTGCCTGAAGTCGTCCGGCAGGTGCCAGGGCATGGCGTTGCCCTGGCCGATGCCACGATTGCGATCCAGTGCAACGATCATCGAAAGTTTCATGGTGCGGCCTCCTCAGCCGGCGTCGATCTGCAGGCGTGTACAGGCCTCGTTGGCGGCACTGGCCGCGCGCAGCGCCGCAGCCAGCGCCGGGTTCGACGTGGAATTCTCGTCCAGGCCTTCGAGGATCCTGTCCATCTGCGCGTCCTCGATCTCCTTCAGGCCCGGTCCCGACAGGATGTCCCTGGACAGCGTGGCAACGTCGGTGCTGCCGCTGCGCGCCAGGAATCCCTGCAGCTCCTTGCTGGAATAGACCACCGCCAGGCGCTGCTCAAGCTCATGCTGGTAGGCGGGTTCTTCGATGCCAGCCTTCAGGTGTTCGGCCATCGCCGCGTACATGCCGGTCACCGCTTCGCGCACCTGTGCCTGGCAGCCGGCCGGCATGTCGCTGGGCAGTGGCGCGCTGCCATCGAGCGTCCGGACGAAGCGCTGCAATTCCCCGCGCATGTGCTTGTGCACGATCTGCTCGTTGACCTGCCGGGCCAATGCGAGGGTGTCTGCAGGCGCCGCCTGCACCAGGCTCAGCGGCGCCAGGCCAGCCAACGCCAGCAGCGCCGCAACGCGTGGGCGCGCGCTCATACCGCCACCGGCGCCTTGATCGCCGGATGCGGATCGTAGCCATCAATGCGGATGTCATCGAACTGGAAGCCGAACAGATCGGTCACCTCCGGGTTCAACCACAGCGTCGGCAGCGCGCGCGGTTCACGCGACAGCTGCTCGCGGGCCTGCTCGAAGTGGTTCGAATACAGGTGCGCGTCGCCCAGCGTGTGCACGAAATCGCCGACGCCCAGGCCGGTGGCCTGCGCCACCATGTGGGTCAGCAGTGCGTAGCTGGCGATGTTGAACGGTACGCCGAGGAAGATGTCGCCACTGCGCTGGTACAGCTGGCAGCTGAGCTTGCCGTCGACCACGTAGAACTGGAACAGGTTGTGGCACGGCATCAACGCCATCTGCGAGAGCTCGCCCACGTTCCAGGCACTGACCACCAGCCGCCGCGAATCCGGATTACGCTTGATCTCGTCCACCAGCCACTGCATCTGGTCGATCTGGCCGCCGTCGGCCGTGGCCCAGCTGCGCCACTGCTTGCCGTACACCGGGCCGAGGTCGCCGTTCTCGTCGGCCCACTCGTCCCAGATGCGCACCTGGTTGTCCTTGAGGTAACCGATGTTGGTATCGCCCTTCAGGAACCACAGCAGCTCGTGGATGATCGAGCGCAGGTGCAGCTTCTTGGTGGTGACCAGCGGGAAGCCGTCGTTGAGGTTGAAGCGCATCTGCCAGCCGAACACGCTGCGGGTGCCGGTACCGGTGCGGTCGCTCTTCTCCGCGCCGTGTTCGAGCACGTGCGAGAGCAGGTCCAGGTAGGCCTTCATGCCCTGCCCTCCGCCGTCACCAGCGGCTGCGGCTGCAGCACCGGCGCGCGGCGCGACATCACCAGCAGCACCAGGCCGAAGGCGATCAGCGGCACGCACAGGATCTGGCCCTTGGTCAGCCAGCCGAAGGCCACGTAGACGCCGTTGTCGGGCATGCGCACGAACTCGACGGCGAAGCGGAAGATGCCATACAGCAGCGCGAACAGGCCGCCAATGAGATAGCGATGGCGCGGCTTGGCCGACACCGTCCACAACACCGCGAACATCACCAGCCCTTCCAGCAGCGCTTCATACAGCTGCGACGGATGGCGCGCGAACTGGTTGAGCGCACCGCTGGCGAACTGCGACTGCAGGGTGGCGTGGTCGAGCTGGTTCAACGGTGCCGGCAGGCCGGACGGGAACACCACGCCCCAGCTGCCGTCGGTGTACTTGCCCCACAGCTCGGCGCCGATGAAGTTGCCGATGCGGCCAAAGCCCAGGCCCAGCGGCACCAGTGGCGCCATGAAATCCATGGTGTCGAAGAAGTGCAGCGCATGCTTGCGCGACCACCACCAGCAGGCCGCGATCACGCCGAGCAGGCCACCGTGGAAGCTCATGCCGCCATCCCACACCTTGAACAGCAGCAGCGGGTTGTGCAGGAAATCGCCCAGCGCGTAGAACAGCATGTAGCCGATGCGCCCGCCCAGCACTACGCCGAGCATGGCGTAGAACAGCAGGTCGGAGAAGCCGTTGGCGTCGACGCCCGGCAGGCGCCCGTCGGCGATCCGCTTGCGCCCCAGCAGCCAGGCGGCGGTGAAGCCGAGCAGGTACATGATGCCGTACCAGTGCACCTTGATCGGTCCCAACGAGAGGGCGATGGGGTCGATGTCGTGGAAATAGATCATGAAGGGCGCCTTGCAGGGATGCCGATATTCTAGCGCCGCCCGGGAGCGGCCTCGTCGTGGCCGCCGTCGCCCGATTGCCGGGCTTCAGCCCAGGATCTGCGGCGTGTCCGGCAGGCCGTCCTGATCGGACCGTGCCGAGGCCGGAAAGTGCCCTTCCACCAGGGAGGAAACCTCGTCGATGGCATCGCGCAGCGCCGCCACCGGCTGCGAGCCGCGCAGGCCTTCGCGCAGATGCGTGCAGACCCGCTGCCACTGCTCGGGCGCGACCCGCCCCTGCAGTCCACGGTCGGCCACGATCTCGATGGCGTGGTCGGCCAGCAGCAGGTAGATCAGCACGCCGTTGTTGTGCGCGGTATCCCAGGTGCGCAGGCGCGCGAAGGCATGCTCGGCCGCCTGCCGCGGGGTGACCTTGTGCCACAGCGCATGCAGTGGCAGATCGGCCTCCACGGCAAACATCACCTGGCCGCCATGGCGCTGCTCGCCCGCGGCGATCGCCTCGGTGATCGCCTGCAGCGTGGCCGGCGGGAACGCCCGCCGTACCGATGGCGAAAACAGATGCCTGCACAGACGTTGGATCATCACCAGCCTCCCGACGCGCCGCCGCCGCCGGAACGGCCACCACCGCCGCCCCAGCCGCCGCCACCGCCAAACCCACCCCCGCCGCCGAAGCCGCCGCCGCCCCAGCTACCTCCGCCCCAACCGCCACCACCGGCGAAACGCCCCGGATGGCCGGACAACATCGCCACCACCAGGCCTACCACGCCGGCCAGGCCACTGGCCAGCAAGGTGGAAGTGAACAGGAAGGCGGCTACCGCCGCTCCAGCACCACCCAGCAGGCCGCGCAGCGGACGCGGTACCCGCGAGAACACGCCGCGCAGGATGCTGCCGGCGAACACGCCGATGAACAACGCCAGGATCCAGGTATCACCGCCCCCGTCCGGGGCGCGTCCCTGCTGGCTGCTGACCGGCGCCGGCAGGGCTTCGCCGTCGATGATCCTCACCAGCACCGCCGTGGCCTCGGTGATGCCGCCGGCGTAGTCATTGGCGCGGAAGCGTGGCACCAGGTATTCCTGGATCACCCGGTTGGCGATCGCATCGGGAATCGCACCTTCCAGGCCATAGCCCGGTTCGATGCGCACCCGCCGATCGTCCTTGGCCACAACCAGCAGCACGCCGTCATCCACGCCCTTGCGACCGATCTGCCACTGGTCGAACACCCGGGTGGTGTACTGGGCGATGTCTTCCGGCTGCGTGGTCGGCACCACCAGCACCTGCATCTGGCTGCCCTTGCGCTGCTGCAGGTCCAGCGCCTGCTGCACCAGCGCCTGCTTCTGCGCGGCATCCAGGGTGCCGGTGGTATCGACCACCGGCGAATCCAGCGCCGGAATCGGCGCCAGCGTCTGCGCCTGCACGGTCATCGGCAGCCACAGCAGCAGGGCCAGCAGTGTGGCGGCCAGGCGCATCGGTCAGTGGCCCGGAGCCGGGGCCGGCTGCTGCTGCGGCGCGTTGCCGAAATCAACCGCCGGCGCGTTGGAGATCTGCGCTTCGTTTTCCACGGTGAAGTTCGGCTTGGGCTGGTAGCCGAAGATCTTGGCGGTGATCAGCTGCGGGAACGAGCGGATGTAGGTGTTGTAGTCCTGGACCTGCTGGATGTAGCGGCCACGGGCAACGGTGATGCGGTTCTCGGTGCCTTCCAGCTGCGCCTGCAGGTCGCGGAAGTTCTGGTCGGACTTCAGCACCGGGTAGTTCTCGGTAACCACCAGCAGGCGCGACAGCGCGCTGCCCAGTTCGCCCTGGGCCTGCTGGAACTGCTTGAGCGAGGCTTCATCGTCGGCGTTGACGTTGATCTGGCCAACGCGCGAACGGGCGTTGGTGACTTCGGTCAGCACGCGTTCTTCCTGGCTGGCGAAACCTTTCACGGTCTGCACCAGGTTGGGCACCAGGTCGGCGCGGCGCTTGTACTGGTTGAGCACTTCGGACCAGCTGGCCTTGACCGCTTCGTCCTTCTGCTGGATGGCGTTGTAGCCGCAGCCGGACAGCAGGGAGGCCAGCAGCAATAATGGGATGAGGCGGGTCAACAGGCGCATGGCCAAGGCTCCGGGTGGACTGAGCGCCGAGCATGCCATGGTCGGTGTTAACGGACGTGTGGAGAGTGCCGGCCATCGGGCGCCGCCCCCTCCGCGGTGTGGTCCAGCCAGCTCGGGTGGGCCGGGACGGTGGGTTGGCTGGGGGACGCTGCAAGTACGTCCATGTAAGCTCGGTCGCCGCATCCATGCGGCTCACGCCCCCAGCCAACCCACCCTCCCGGCCACGGACGGTTTCCTGCGCACCGCGGGAAGATCAAAAAAGAGCAAAAGCGAAAGCCCATGCTCCGGGCATTCGTGCCGACCAACGGTCGGCACCCACCATCAGCAGCAGGTTCCAACAGATCGCAGGAACCTGTCGAAGGCGGGGTGGGTCCGGTTGAGGGGGCGTGAGCGCCATGGATGGCGCGACCGAGGCTACATGGACGTATTTACGCCGTCCCCCTCAACCGGACCCACCCCGCCAACCCACGGAATGCAGGCTGTTGCTGTTGCTCTGGATTCTGCGGGTGCAGGGCTGCAAGCCCTGCCGGAACCCCACACCGTTCAACAGGCCTCAGCCACCGGCGCGCGTGCCCGCCCCAGCCACGCCAGCAGCAGTGCCGACGCTGCCAGCAGCCCACCGGCCACCGGAATCGCCGCGTACCCCAGCCCCAGGCTGATCACCGCACCACCCAGCGCCGCGCCCAGTGCATTGCCGAGGTTGAACGCACCGACGTTGATCGACGACGCCAGGCCCGGCGCCTCGCTGGCCGCCTGCATCACCCGGATCTGCAACGGCGGCACGATCGCGAAGGTCGCCGCACCGAACAGCAGTACACCCAGCGCTGCAGTCGCGTGGCTCATGAAAGCCAGCGGCAGCACGAACATCAGCACCGCAAGTACCGCCAGCAGGATCCGGGTGGCGCCGTCCAGCGACCAGTCGGCCAGGCGCCCGCCAATACCGTTGCCGAAGGTAAAGCCGATGCCGATCAATGCCAGCGACAGCGCGATGAAGGCATTCGACGCACCGGTCAGTTCAGTCAGCACCGGCGCCACGTAGGTGTAGAGGGTGAACATCGCACCTGCACCCAGCACCGTAGTGGCCATCGCCAGCAGCACCTGCGGCTGCATGATCGATTTCAGTTCACGCCGGACATCCGGGCGCGCGCCCGCGGCCGACGGCGGCAGTGCCATGGCCAACGCGGTGATCGCAACCACACCGAGTACGGCGGTGCCGGCAAAGGCCAGGCGCCAGCCCAGCTGCTGGCCGACCCAGGTCGCCAGCGGCACGCCACCGATGTTGGCGATGGTCAGGCCCATGAACATCGTCGCCACCGCCGCGGCCTGCTTCTCCTTCGGCACCAGGCTGGCGGCGACCACCGCGCCGATGCCGAAGAACGCACCGTGATTGAGACTGGTCACCAGCCGTGACAGCAGCAGCAGGCCGTAGTTCGGGGCCAGCGCCGACAGCAGGTTGCCGATGACGAAGATCGACATCAGCAGCATCAGCGCGGTGCGCTTGCCGAAGCGTCCCATCAGCAGGGTCATCACCGGTGCGCCCAGCATCACGCCCACCGCATAGGCGGTGATCAGCATGCCGGCGGTGGGGATGCTGACGCCCACTCCGTTGGCGATGACCGGCAGCAGGCCCATCGGCGTGAACTCGGTGGTGCCAATGGCGAAGGCGCCGACGGCGAGGGCCAGCAATGCGGCTCTGGAATTCATGGGGATTGCCTGCGTGGGGGCAGGCCCTGTGGAAAATGAGCGCGTAGCCTGCGCGCTTTGCCGGCCGGGAGTAAGCCACTACGCGGGAAAACAGTGTTGATCCCGATTCACAAGTGGAAGGTGCAAGCCGGCATTGCGGGAAGAAGCCACGCCGGGCATGGCCCACGCTTCGGTAGCGCCGGGCCATGCCCGGCGAGCGCAGCGGCGCCTGAAACGCAGAACCCCCGGCCGGGCCGGGGGTTCTGTCTCGCTTGCTTACCAGTCGCCGACGCCCGGCACGTGGTGTTCGCGTGCGCGGCGGCGCATCAGCAGGTTCAGCCACTCCACCAGCACCGAGAAGCCCATCGCGGCGTAGATGTAGGGCTTGGGCACGTGCACGTCCAGGCCGTCCAGGATCAGCACCGCGCCGATCAGCAGGATGAAGGCCAGGGCCAGCATCTTCACGGTCGGGTTGGCATCGATGAAGCGGCCCAGCGGGTTGGCCGCCAGCAGCATCACCGCCACCGACAACAGGATCGCAGCCACCATCACCGGCACGTGGTCGGCGATGCCGACGGCGGTGATCACCGAATCCAGCGAGAACACGATGTCGATGACCGCGATCTGCGCGATCACGTAGCCGAACACGGCCGAGGTCTTAGTGGTGGTCGGGTCCTCGTCCTCGCCACCGGTGATCATCTCCTTGATCTCCATCCAGCCCTTGATGATCAGGAACAGGCCACCGACGATCAGCACCAGGTCGCGGATGGAGATGCCCATGCCGGCCACGGTGAACAGGTTTGCCTGCATGTGCGCCAGGTACGCCAGCGAGACCAGCAGGCCGATACGGGTGATGCAGGCCACGGCGATGCCGAGGCGGCGCGCGAACGGGCGGCGCTCTTCGGGCAGCTTGCTGACGGCGATGGAGATGAACACCAGATTGTCGATGCCGAGCACGATTTCCAGTGCGCTCAAGGTGAACAGGGTCAACCAGACATTCGGATCGGCGAGAAGCTCAAGGGACATGGGAAGTCTTCAACAAGGGGGAGGAAGAAGGATCAGCCGACGCTGGCCGGGAACAACCGCGGCACCAGCACCAGGGCCCAGCACAGCAGCACGTTCATCATCAGCACGAACACCGCCGCCGAGCCCATGTCCTTGGCGCGGCCGGCCAGTTCGTGGATTTCCGCGCCATAGCGCTCGATCACCGCCTCGATGGCCGAATTGGCCAGCTCCATCGCCAGCACCAGCAGCATCGAACCGATCATCAGCGCGCGCTCCACCGGGGTCTGGCCCAGCCAGATCGCCAGCGGGGTCAGCAGCACCAGCAGGTAGACCTCCAGCCGGAACGAGGACTCGTGCAGCCAGGCAGCACGCAGGCCCTGCCAGGACCAGCGGGCGGCCTGGAAGATGCGGCGCGGGCCGCGGGGCATGTGGCCGAACTGATCAGCCACGGGTGATGGATCCAGCAACAGGGGCGCGGCGCAGCGACCGCTCAGACGCACGGCAGGAAATCATGGGTGCACAGGGATAGGCAGACAGCCCCCATTTTGCCACAAGGGCGGCAATGGCACCCCGCACGCCCCGCCGCGAGGCCCTGCGAACGACCCCGCAAACGGCCCAGCGCGGCCAAGCGCGGGGCCAGCCCAGCTTCTATGATGGATACCCCTGCCCTGCCGGAGTGCCTGATGACCCGTCCCCGCACCTGCCTGATCCTGCTCGGCCTGCTGGCCGCGCCGCTGGCCCAGGCCCTGAGCCCGCCGGCGTCGCCGCAGATCCCTGCGCAGGTCTCCAACGTGGCCTGGGAGGCCGACATCGCCGCCTTCGCCGCCGCCGACCGGACCAATCCGCCGCCGCGTGGTGGCATCGAGTTCATCGGCAGCTCGTCCTTCCGCATGTGGGACAGCCTGGCCGAGGACTTCCCGGGGCAACCGGTGTTCAACCGCGGCTTCGGGGGTTCGGAAGTACGCGACAGCACCTGGTACGCCGGCCAGGCCATCGTGCCGTACGCGCCGTGCAAGGTGTTCTTCTACGCCGGCGACAACGACCTCAACAGCGGCCGCAGTGCGACCCAGGTACGCGATGACGTGGTGGCCTTCGTGCAGCGCGTGCATCGCGACCTGCCGAAGACGAAGGTGGAATACGTCTCCATCAAGCCCAGCCCATCGCGGGCGCACCTGCTGCCGGCGATCAACGACGCCAACGCGAAGATCAAGGCCGCGTTGGCGAAGCTGCCCAACACCGGCTACACCGACATCTACACACCGATGCTCGGGGCCGACGGCCAGCCCGATGCGTCGTTGTTCCGCGAGGACATGCTGCACATGACCCCGGCCGGCTATGCGATCTGGACCAAGGCGCTGGCGCCGAAGGTCAACTGCAACTGATTGATCCCGAGGTTGCCGGCCAGCGGCCGGCACTACCGCGGCAACGCGCGTGCTCCGGTAGTTGCCAACCGTGGTTGGCATGAATGCGTCCACCTGCATCCCAGTGAAAGCGCCGACCAAGGTCGGCAACTACCGAGGTGGCAAGCGGTCCTCAGCGGAAAATCACCGTCGCCTCGGTGCCCTTGCCCAGCTCGCTGGCCAGGCTGACCTTCCAGCCGAAGCGGTCACACAGGCGGCGCACGATCGACAGCCCCAGGCCGGTGCCCTGCGGTCGGCTGGGATCGGCACGATAGAACGGCTCGAACGCACGCGACAGCGCGTCAGCGGACATGCCGATGCCGGTATCGCTCACCACCACCCGGTCGTTGTGTACGTGCACGTCGATGCGGCCTTCATCGGTGTAGCTGCAGGCGTTGCGCACCAGGTTGCTGACCACCACCTGCAGCACCCGCGGCGGTGCGTGCAGCTGCACGGCCGCGTCGCTGTGCAGGTGCACCGCCAGCGGCCGGCCCACCAGCAGCTCGTTGGCGTTGTCCACTTCGTAACGGACGATGTCGTTGACGTCGAACAGCTCCACCTGCGGCTCGACGTCGGCCTCACGGGCCAGGATCAGGAAGGCATCGATCACCGCTTCCATGTCCCGCCCGGCACGCTGGATGCGCTGCAGGCTGCGGCGCAGGCGCGGCTCCAGGCTTTCATCGCCCAGCGCCATGTCGCTGGCCACGCGGATGACGGTCAGCGGCGTGCGCAGTTCATGGCTGGCATCACGGGTGAAGTTGCGCTCGCGCGCCACGTGCGCGGTGACCCGGTTGGCCAGCGAATGCAGCGCCGCCGCCAGCTGCCGGGTCTCGCCCTGCATGTCCGCCGGCAGCTTGTTCGGCTCCAGGTCGGCCGCTTCCGGATGGCCCGGATCCCAGCGCGAGACACGGCGCGCCAGCCAGTTCACCGGCGATACCAGGCGTTTGGAGGCACGGTAGGTGATCCAGGAGGCGCCATATACCGCCAGCAGGGTCAGCAGCACCGGCACGATGCCGAACCAGAACGCCAGCATCTCCGCGCGCGAGCGCAGGAACACCAGGTACAGGCGTCCCTCTTCGCGGGCGTCGACCAGCACCAGCTGATCGTCGTCGGGCAGTTCGTGGAAACCCGGTTCCAACGTGCGCAGGTTGGCCGGCAGTGACAGGCTGGACTGCCCGCGTTCCAGCAGGTAGCCACGGATGTTCTGGGTATTGGGTGGCGGCTGCACGGGCGAGGCCTCGTGCAGTGTCCAGTAGTACGCCGCTTCTTCGCGCAGGGCAGCGCCCACCAGGCTGTGCTTGATCACCAGCGAAACCAGCCAGGCACCCAGCAGGATACCCAGGCTGGCCAGCACGGCTTGCAGGATGAAAGCGATACGGATCTTGCGCGGCAGGCCGTGCGGCATTGCGGTGTCCCGGTCAGAGCGCTGCGATTATAGGCAGCGCGCTGTGCCGTGATCGTGCATGGACGATGACGACCCGGTATCCGGAACGTGCACCCCTTCCCTGCCGACCACGGCCGTGCCGGTTCTGCTGCAACACCGGCACGACGTCGATCAGGCCATCGGCTGGGCGATATCGGCGATGCGATAGCCCGCGCTCTGCACGGTGTGCAGCAGCGGCCGATCGAACGGCTTGTCGATGATCTTGCGCAGGTTGTACAGATGGCTGCGCAACGTGTCCGAATCAGGCAGGCCGTTGCCCCAGATCTCGCGCTCGATTTCCTGGCGGGTGACCACACGCGGCGATTCACGCATCAGGATGGTCAGCAGGCGCAGGCCGATCGGCGACAACTGCAGCTCGGTGCCGGCACGGGTGGCACGCATGCTGACCGGATCGAGCACCAGGTCGGCGACCTTGAGCACTTCCGAACCCACCTGGCGACGTTCGCGGCGGATCAGCGCGCGCAGGCGGGCTTCCAGTTCCTGGATCGCGAACGGCTTGGTCAGGTAATCGTCGGCACCAAAGCCAAGCCCGGTGAGCTTGTCATCCAGCGTGTCGCGCGCGGTCAGCATCAGCACCGGGGTCGACTTGCGCGCATCGTTGCGCAGCCGGCGGCACACTTCGATGCCATCCAGCCGCGGCAGCATGAGGTCCAGCACGACGACGTCGTAGCTGTTCTCGGCAGCCAGACGGTAGCCGTCCAGGCCATCCTGCGCATAGTCGACCTCGAAGCCACGGCCTTCCAGGTATTCACCGATCATCTCGGAGATATTGCGGTTGTCTTCGACCACCAGCACCAAGCCGGAAGTCTCCTTCGTCTGACGCATGAGAATCCCTCTTTCTTCAGCTTTGTGAAACATGCCCGATCGACGGTGCACGCGATGTGAAGTTGCGTCAATGAAAAGAAGATGGCGTGCTCACAGCAGCGGTTTCAGCAGCGGCCAGACGTTGTCCAGCACCTTCGGCTGCGCTTGGGCGGCGGGATGCAGGCCGTCGGCCTGCATCAAGCCGGGCTGCAGGGCCACGCCTTCCAGCAGGAACGGCAGCAACGGCACCTTGTACTGCGTGGCCAGTGCCCGGTACGCCGCAGCCAGGCGCTGGCGGTAGCCCGCCCCATAGTTGGGCGGCACGTCGATGCCCAGCAGCAGCACCTTGGCACCGGCCTTCTGGCTGGCCTGCACCATCTTTTCCAGGTTGCCCTGCACCTGCGCCGGGGTCAGCCCGCGCAACGCATCGTTGCCACCAAGGGCGATCACCACCACCGTGGGCTTCTCCCGGCCAAGCAGGCCCGGCAGGCGGGTCAGCGCGCCAGCGGTGGTTTCCCCGCTCATGCTGGCGTTGACGATGCGCGGCGGGGTTTTCGACTGCTGCCTGACCCGCTGCTGCAGCAGGCTGACCCAGCCGGCATCGGCCGGGATATTGTGGGCGGCACTGAGGCTGTCACCGAGCACCAGCACGGTACCGCCGCCCGGACCTTTGGCACACGCCAGTGCCGGCAACAGCAGCAACCCTAGCAGCAGCATCATCATTGCGCCGGCTTGCCGGCTCCATTCCGTCTTGTGCATTGGAGTCTCCTCATCGACAGCCTGTCCCCCCGCAGCGCGCCCGTCGCCATCGCCGTCGACCAGGTCGGCAAATCCGTGCATGGCCCGGAGGGTGAAGTCCACATACTGGACAACATCACCCTGACCGTCCATGAAGGCACCAGCGTGGCCATCGTCGGCGCCTCTGGTTCCGGCAAGACCACCCTGCTCGGCCTGCTGGCCGGGCTGGACCTGCCCAGCCGTGGCCGCATCGCGCTGGCGGGCCAGGATCTGACAGCGCTGGACGAAGAAGCGCGTGCACAACTGCGCGCGCGCGACGTCGGCTTCGTCTTCCAGAGCTTCCATCTGCTGCCGGCGCTGACGGCGGCCGAGAACATCGCGCTGCCGCTGGAACTGGCCGGGCGCGAGGACCGCACGCGGGTGGACGAGGTGCTGGCTGCGGTCGGGCTCTCGCATCGCGCCCGCCACTATCCGCGGCAGTTGTCCGGCGGTGAGCAGCAGCGTGTCGCCCTTGCCCGGGCATTCGTCAGCCGCCCGCGCATCCTGTTCGCCGACGAACCCACCGGTTCACTGGACCAGGCCACCGGCCAGCACATCAGCGATCTGCTGTTCGAACTCAATGCCGGCAGCGGTACCACGCTGGTGCTGGTCACCCACGACCTGCGCCTGGCACAGCGCTGCCAGTACATCCATCGCATCGACAACGGCCGCCTGCAGCCGGTGGAACATGGAGTGGACGCATGAACCTGCTGCGGCATGCGTGGCGCGCGCTGCGCCGCGAGGCCCTGGCAGGTGACCTGCTGACCGTGTTCGCCGCCCTGGTACTGGGCGTGGCGGTGATGACGGCGGTGGGCACGCTGGTGAACCGGGTCAACCTGGCATTGACCGGCAGCGCGGCGGAAATGCTCGGCGGCGACCTCGGTGTTGCCGGCCGCGATGACCCGCCCGCCGCGTTCGCTGAGGAGGCGCAGCGACGCGGCCTGGCGCATACGCGGCTGGCCAGCTTCGGCAGCGTGCTGTTCCAGGGCGATGCCAGCCAGATGGCCAGCATCAAGGCCGTGGAAGCGGGCTACCCCCTGCGCGGCGCGCTGCGCGTGCGTGCCACGCCCGGCGGCGCGCTGATCGCCGATGCCGGAATGCCGGCCAAGGGCCAGGCCTATGCCGACCCACGCCTGCTGCAGGCACTGGGCCTGGAGGCCGGCGACGATCTGGAATTCGGTGCGGGCACGCTGCGCATCGCCGGCATCATCGAATCGGAACCGGATGCCGGTGGCGACCTGCTGACGCTGTCGCCGACCCTGCTGGTCAACCGCGCCGATGTGGAAGGCACCGGCCTGCTCGGCCCCGGCAGCCGCATCAACTACCGGGTGATGTTCGCCGGCCCTGCCGCCGACATCGCGTCATTCCGGCAATGGCTGCTGCCGCAGGTAAAAGGCATGCGCCTGCTCAGCGTGAACGATACCCAGCGCGGTGTGCGCCAGGCCTTCGACCTGGCCGGTCGTTTCCTCGGCCTGAGCGCGCTGCTGGCGGTGCTGCTGGCCGGCGTTGCCACCGCACTGGCGGCCAACCGGTTCGCGCTGCGTCGCATCGACCAGGTGGCGATCCTGCGCTGCCTGGGTGCACGCCAGCGCGACATCCTGGCCGGCCTGGCCCTGCAGCTGCTGATGCTGGCGGTGCCGGCGTGTGCGATCGGCATCGGCCTGGGCATGGCGGCACAGGAAGGACTGGTGCAGGTACTGGGCAGCCTGGTGCCGCAACGCCTGCCGCTGCCCGAAGCCATGCCTGCGCTGACCGGCGCGGGAATCGGCCTGTTGCTGCTGTTCGGCTTCGGACTGCCACCGCTGCTGCGCCTGCGTGGCGTGCCGCCGATGCGCGTGCTCAACCGTTCGTTCGCAGCCTTGCCGCCGGCCTCGCTGCTGGCCTATGTGGCTGCGCTGGCGGCCAGCCTGGTACTGGCGGTGCAGGTCACCGGCGATCTGAAACTGGCGCTGTGGGTGCTGGGTGGCCTGGCCGGGCTGGCGGTGGCCGCGGGCGTGGTCGGGTTCCTGCTGCTGCAGCTGCTGCGTGGCCTGCAGCACCGCCTGCACGGCAACTGGCGGTTGGGCCTGGCAGCGCTGACGCGGCGGCGGATGCTGGCGGTGATGCAGCTGGTGGGCCTGTCACTGTCGCTGTGCGCCCTGCTGTTGCTGGCGGTGATCGGCCCCGGCCTGCTGCAGCAGTGGCGCGAGCGCCTGCCTGCGGACACGCCCAATTATTTCCTGATCAACATCCAGCCCGAGCAGCGCGACAGCGTGCTGGCGACCCTGCAGGGCCTGGGTGCGCACGATGCCAGCATCGCCACCGGCCGCCTGATCGCGATCAACGGCAAACCGCCGCTGCGAGTGGATCGCACGCCGGCCGACGACAATCAGCCGCAGGGTGAAGGACAGCGCGACGACGATGACGAGAACCGGCCGCTGAACTTCAGTTGGCGCAGCACGTTCCCGCCGGCCAATACGCTGGTCAACGGCACGTTCTGGAAGCCGGACAGCACCGCCGCGGAGGCATCCGTGGAGATCGGCTGGGCCAAGCGCTACGGCGTGTATCCCGGTGACCGCATCACCATAGCGGTGGGCGAGCAGCAGCGCGAGTTCAGCGTCACCAGCGTGCGCAAGGCCGACTGGAATACCTTCCGGCCGAACTTCTTCGTGTTGTTGAACCCGAACGCGGTGGGCGATACACCGCACAACCTGCTGTCGGCATTCCATCTCCCGGCCGGCCGATCGGCGGGACTGGGTGCCCTGGTGCGTGCGCAGCCCAACCTCTCGCTGCTGGACGTGGATGCGGTGATCTCGCAGGTACGCGATGTGATGGAACGGGTGGCGCAGGCGGTGCAGCTGGTGATGGTGTTCAGCTTGCTGGCCGGCGTGCTGGTGCTGCTGGCGGCGCTGCAAGCAACGGCGGGCGAGCGACGCTATGACAGCGCGGTGCTGCGCACGCTGGGTGCGACGCGGCGCCAGCTGCGTGGCGCGGTGCTGGTCGAGTTCGGTGCGCTGGGCGCGCTGGCGGCGCTGCTGGCGGTGGGCGCGGCAGCGGTGATCGGCGTTGCGGTGTCGCAGAAGGTGTTCGAACTACCGCTGCTGCCGCCGTGGCCTGGCCTGCTGCTGGGTGGCCTGCTCGGCATCGCGCTGAGCCTGCTGGCCGGCTGGTTGGGGACCCGGCGGATCCTGCACACGCCACCGGCATTGGCGCTGCGCGAGGCCTGACGCTGTTCTGTGGCAAGGGCATCCACGCATGGCGTGGATCTACCAGCGAGCCCAGTAGATCCACGCCACGCAAGCAGGTAGATCCACGCCATGCGTGGATGCAGTGCCGATGGTCCCAGTAGATCCACGCCATGCGTGGATGCAGTGCCGATGGTCCCAGTAGATCCACGCCACGCGTGGATGCAGTGCCGATGATCCCGGTAGATCCACGCCGCGCAAGCAAGTTGATCCACGCCATGCGTGGATGCCGGGTGCAATCACCGCCGGAGAGCGTGCCGAGCAAGCTCGGCGCCCACCAGTGCAGTGCGCATCCGGCACCCGCACCGCGCCGATCAACCTTCCTTCGGCGCCTTTTCCACGTACTTGGCAAAGACTTCGTCGATCTGCGCGTCCTTCACCTTCTTGCCGGCCTGCACGTCCTCGGCCTGGGTGAACAACGGGACGATCATCGCCATGCCGTCGAGCTTGGTCTTCAGGTGCACGCCCGGGGCCTGGGTCAGGAAGCCGTCCCAGCGCTGGCGCACCTTGCTCCAGTAACCGGCGGTGGCCTTCCAGTAATCGCGCGCCGGGGTGAAGTCGACCTCGGTGGTCCTGGTGTAGTCGTTGAAGCCGAATTCGCGGGCGATTTCCACCTGGCTGCCATCCGCGTTGCGCTGCACCTTGGTGTTGAACTGCTCGTGGGTCCAGCCGTTCGGGGTCAGGGTGTGGCGGTTGACCACGGCCAGCGCGTTGTAATCGCTGCGCTTGGTGTACTCGCGGCGTGGCAGCGGCCGCCAGCTGATGTCACTGGTCCAGGTCGGCACGTTGTTGAGGTAGGTCCACGTGCCGGTGCCGCAGTAGCGCGGTGCATCGCTGACTTCGTACACGCACTGGGTCCAGGCGCCCTGGTTGGTTGCAGCCGCGATCGTGCGCACCTGCCAGGTCTGGTCGGCGCTGAACTCGAAGCGGTTCGGCGCTTCATACACCCAGTCCTGCCGCCAGTGCTTGGTCACGTGGCCGCTCTTCTCGTCCAGCAGCAGGTGCTGCAGCACGATGCGCTTCGGCGTGTCCTCGACCACGATCACCACTTCGTTGCCACCGCTGCGCATGGCCGGCGCGCGCTCGTAGCCCGGCTTCAGCAGCACGGTCTCATCGAAGGCGAAATCCACCGTGTACTCACCCTGCATGGCGAGGATGCTGTCATGGTCGCGGGCGATGTCGGAGGGCTGCGCGCTGGCGGCGCCACTGGCGGCGAGCAGCACCATCACGCTGGCTGTCTGGAACTTCATCGGGTCTTCCTTCGGGGTTGCAGGTTTCGTGGAAAGGCCATCCTGGCCGGCAGGCAATCCATCGCAATCAGGTCACAGCCGTACCAGCGGCAGGTCGCCGGGAGCGCGCGCGGCAGGGCGGCGTGCGGCGTCGGCGCAGCAGCAGTCGTCGATCGCCAGTTCGCCTTCGGCGCCTTCCATGCGTGCGATGCGGCGCGCGGTGGCGGCACCGAGCGACGACAGCGTGGACAGGCTGGCGGCCAGGGTCCGGCCCTCGTCGGCGGCGTGCAGGCGCAGCGTGCACAGACGCCAGCGTTGTCCGCCCAAGTGCCCGGCCAGGCGCCGCCACAGGCGCTCACCGACGCTGCCATCGCTATCGTGCGAAGGACCCGGCGGCAGCGTCGCCACCAGCCGGTCCCAGGCCAGGAAATCGCTGTCCGGCAACAGGTACAGGCGCCACACGCAACGGCCACGTGCATCGAGGAAGCACAGGCTTTCGCGCAGGCCCTCGCTGTCCACGCCCTGGCAGGCATGCACCGATACCGCCTGGCGCCAACCGCCCAGCTCGTTGCCATCGGCGTGATACAGGCACAACACGGTGCCGAGCGCTGCCAGCTGTGCCGGCGCGGGCCAGGCCCGCAGCGACGAACGCGACAGGGAGGACGGCAGGCGACGCGCGGACAGGGCTCGGCTCATGGGATCACCAGGACACGGCAAGGCTGGCCGACAGGGTGCGGCCGGGGCTGGTATAGCGGTCCAGAACGGTACTGGTGGCCGACAGGGTCGAGCCGACGTTGGACCAGTCGATGTAACGCTTGTCACCCAGGTTGAAGACACCGACGTTGAAGGTGGCGCCCGGGGCGAAGTTCCAGTGCGCCATCAGGTCGGCCACGCCATAGCCCGCCGGGCGATAGGTGGTGGTGCTGGCCAGCCGGTCCTTGCGCTTGACGAAGGTGCCTGCCAGTTCAACTCCCCAGGTATCGGTGTCGTACATCAGGCCGACGGTGCCGCGCAGCGGATCGACCGAATCCAGTGGCGTGTCTTCGGTCTTGTTGTCGCCGCGCGACCACGCCACCGCACTGCGCAGCGCCCAGCCCTGCAGTGCGGGACTGATCTGGCCGAAGTCGACGCCGGCCTTCAGTTCGGCGCCGTAGATGCGTGCGTCGGCGATGTTGCGCGACTGGAACACCATCAGGCCCTGCGGGTTGGTACCCACCAGCGTCTGCGACTCGATGAAGTCCTTGTAGTCGTTGTAGTAGCCGCTCACGCTCACGTACGCCGCCGGCGACAGGAAGCGCAGGCCCAGCTCAACGCCATCGCTGGTTTCCGGCTTCAGGTCCGGATTGGGAATGGCGGTATAGCCGAAAGCGAAATTGGTGAAGCCGAGGTTGACGTCGTTGTACGGCGGCGAGCGGAAACCACGCGAGTAACCGGCAAACAGCGACCACTCGTCGGTGAAGCGATAGACCAGGCCGAACTTCGGCGACACGCTGGTCTTCTTCAGCTCCGACACGGCCACGCCGGGGTTGTCCTCGGCGAAGATGCTGTCCACGTCCGGCTTCAGTTCGTAGCGGTCCACGCGCACGCCCGGCACCAACGACAGCCTGCCATCGGCCAGGCGCATTTCATCCTGCGCGTACAGGCCCAGCTCGGTGGTCTTGCTGATCGGGAAATCGCGCACGGGGAACGCGTCGGGCAGGATCGTCGTGCTGACCACGCCACGATTGCTGACCTGGTAGCCATCGCGCTTCTGGCGGATCTCGGTGCGGGCGCCATCGAAGCCATAGGTCAGCGCGTGTTCGACGCTGCCGGTGCTGAAGGCCTTGTTGAACACCGCCTGC
Organism: Stenotrophomonas sp. MYb57; assembly: GCF_002966815.1. Lineage (NCBI taxonomy): Bacteria > Pseudomonadati > Pseudomonadota > Gammaproteobacteria > Lysobacterales > Lysobacteraceae > Stenotrophomonas > Stenotrophomonas sp. MYb57. The sequence goes on along the minus strand of NZ_CP023271.1, from coordinate 797,682 downwards.
AGGCCATAGACGCGCTGGTCGAAACTGAACTGGCGATGGCGGCGGCTGCCGTTGGCGCGCGCCTCATCGGTGCGCTGCTTGGTTTCGCTGTCCTGCGTGTAGACCTGCCAGTGCAGGCTGTCGGCGAAGCCCTTGTCCAGCGCATCCATCTCGTGGGCGAAGGACACGCGGGTGCGGTTCTGCTTGTCGCGCGCCTTCATGCCGGTGGTGGTGGTGCGGTCGATCGAGGACAGCACGTCGGTATCGGTGTTGTCTTCGTTGCCTTCCACGGTCAGACGGAAACGCTGGTCTTCGCTGGGCGCATAGACCAGCTTGGCCAGGCCGCTGCGACCATCGCGGTCCTGCGGGTTGGCCGCGGTGCGCGTGTTGTCGTTGCTGCGCACATCGCCCTTGTTGTCGGTTTCCTGGCCCTGGCGGTGGTTGATGTTGACCATGCCGCTCCAGTGTTCGCCACCGAAGGCGCTGGTGACGCCGCCGAGCAGGCCCTTCCACTCGCCGTCGTAGCCGAATTTCAGGCCGACGTAGCTGTCCTTGCCGTCCTTGAGGTAATCAGCCGGATCCTTGGTGACGAAGGCAACCACGCCGCCAAGTGCGTCCGAGCCGTACAGCGAACTGGCCGGGCCGCGCACGATCTCCACGCGCTTGAGCGTGTCCAGGTCGGTGAAGTTGCGGTTGGCGTTGGAGAACGAGCCGATGTTGAAGCTGGTCGGCATGGCGATGCCATCGGTCTGGATGCGCACGCGATTGCCATCCAGGCCACGGATGCGGATGCTGCCGAGGCCGAAACGGGTGGCACTGCGGCTGACCGACAGGCCCGGCTCGTAGCGGACCAGATCCTTGATGTCCTGCACCAGCTGCCGGTCCATCTGCTCGCGGTCGATCACATCGACGGTGGCGGCGACATCGCTGACCGCACGTTCGGTACGGGTGGCGGTGACCTGCACGCGATCGAACTCGCGCGCGTCGGGCGCGGCATCGGCAGCAGCGTGGGCGGACAGCGGCAGAGCCATCCACAGGGCAATGGAAAGGGCAGTCGGGCGGGTCATCGGCATCGTTCGGTCAGGCAGGGGAACCCCCGGCCACCGCCACGCCAGACAGGCATGAACGGTAGACCGAGGGGGAGAGAGCAGGAGCGGACGGGTCGCCCACCCTGCCGGCGCTGCCGACAGGAGGGAGGGAGGCGGGCGACCAGACCGCGTTACTTGGTCAGGATCAGCTTGTCGTTGCTGGTATGACGCAGACGGTAGAAGCGGTCACCGTGCTGGATCAGGATTTCACGACGGCCCTTGAGCAGGGCTTCGCTGTCGATGACCTCTTCCGGCGGCACGACACGCACCGGGCGGTCGCGGAGGGTCAGCGTTTCGGGGCGCAGCAGTACAGGTTGAGCATTCATGAGCATCTGGACTCGTGCGAGGGACGAGTTAAATGATAATGATTCTCAGTTGACAATCAACAACCATTCTCAACTTCATTGATGGAATTAATGATCGAAATCTAAAATTCGATAGCTACCATCTATTGGAATGGGTCCGACTGGGCGCGGGAGGGCCGACCGAGCGTGGGTTCGACCCTGCCACCTGTGCCCGTTCCTCAGGCGAATACGGCTTCTACCTGCGCCCAGCCGGCGTCGTCCACCTGCGCCAGCACGTCCAGCGCCTGCAGGTTCTGCAGCAGCTGGCTGACCCGGCTGGCGCCGAGGATCACGCTGGAAACATTGGGATTGCGCAGGCACCAGGCGATGGCCAGGCTGGCCGGGGCGTGACCCAGCTCGCGGGCCACCGCACTGAAGCGGCGCACCCGGGCCAAACGCTCATCGGCGTTGTCGCCCAGCACCAGGTCCTGCAGCCAGCCCATGCCTTCGCGGCCCAGGCGCGCATCGGCCGGCACGCCATCGTCGTACTTGCCGCTCAGCAGGCCCGAGGCCAGCGGCGAGAAGATCGTGGTGCCCAGTCCGGCGGTGGCATACAGCGGCGCGTACTCCACTTCCACGCGCTGACGGTGCAGCAGGTTGTACTGCGGCTGCTCCATCGACGGCGCCTGCAGGTTGTGGCGCGCGGCGATGTCCACCGCCTCCTGGATCTGGTTGGCCGACCATTCCGACGTGCCCCAGTACAGCACCTTGCCCTGCCGGACCAGGGTGTCCATGGCATGCACCGTCTCAGCGATCGGCGCGTCCGGATCCGGACGATGACAGTAATAAAGGTCCAGGTAGTCCACCCGCAGGCGCTTGAGCGCAGCATGGCAGGCGTCGGTCACATGCTTGCGCGACAGGCCGCGCTGGGTGGGCCGGGGATCCTTGGCACTGCCGAAGAACACCTTGCTGGACACACAGAAGCCATCGCGCGGCAGGCGCAGGTCGGCCATCACATCGCCCATCACCTGCTCGGCGCGGCCGTTGGCATAGCCCTCGGCGTTGTCGAAGAAGTTGATGCCATGGTCCCAGGCCGCCGCCACCAGGTTGCGCGCCTCGTCGCGCGGCACCTGGTCGCCGAAGGTCACCCAGGCGCCGAAGGACAGGGCGGACATCGGCAGGCCGGTGGAGCCAAGGCGACGGTAGAGCATGCGATTCTCCTGCTGCGGGCCCGCATACGGGCCGGGATCAAGCCACCATTCTACCTGTCCCGGCAGGCGCAACCCCTTGCTGTTGCTGGCCTGATCGGAGCCGATGGCCGCGCGCAGACGGCTTTTCCTTGCTCCGGCCCCTGCCCTGCACTAGGCTTCCCGTTTTTCGCGACGCCCCAGGGGAGTCACTCAGATGGTCGAAGGTTTGGGCAGGATCGGCTTCGGCCTGTTCGGTTTGGCGGTGCTGATCGGCATCACCTGGCTGTTTTCCAACAACAAGCGCGCGGTGGACTGGAAGCTGGTCGCCACCGGCATCACCCTGCAGATCGCCTTTGCGGCCCTGGTGATCCTGGTACCGGGCGGGCGCGACGTGTTCGATGCGCTGGGCCAGGGCTTCGTGAAGGTGCTGAGCTTCGTCAACGAAGGTTCGAAGTTCATCTTCGGCTCGTTGATGGACGTCAAGAACTACGGTTTCATCTTCGCCTTCCAGGTGCTGCCGACGATCATCTTCTTCTCGGCGCTGATGGGGGTCATGTACCACCTCAACGTCATGCAGGCGATCGTACGGGTGATGGCCTGGTCGATCACCAAGGTGATGCGCGTGTCCGGTGCGGAAACCACCAGCGTCTGCGCCAGCGTGTTCATCGGCCAGACCGAGGCGCCGCTGACGGTGCGTCCGTACATCGCCAAGATGACCCAGTCCGAACTGCTGACGATGATGATCGGCGGCATGGCCCATATCGCCGGCGGCGTGCTTGCCGCGTACGTGGGCATGCTGGGCGGTGGCGATCCGGTGCAGCAGGCGTTCTACGCCAAGCACCTGCTGGCGGCCAGCATCATGGCGGCCCCGGCCACCCTGGTCGTGGCCAAGCTGCTGATTCCGGAAACCGGCACCCCGCTGACCCGCGGCACGGTCAAGATGGAAGTGGAGAAGACCTCCAGCAACATCATCGACGCCGCCGCCGCCGGCGCCGGTGACGGCCTGAAGCTGGCCCTGAACATCGGTGCGATGCTGCTGGCCTTCATCGCCCTGATCGCCCTGCTCAATGCGCCGCTGACCTGGATCGGTGAAGTGACCGGCCTGGCGGCTGCGATCGGCAAGCCGACCGACCTGTCGACCATCTTCGGCTACGTGCTGGCCCCGATCGCCTGGGTGATCGGCACCCCGTGGGCCGACGCCACCACCGTCGGTTCGCTGATCGGCCAGAAGGTCGTGATCAACGAGTTCGTCGCCTACACCGAACTGTCGAAGATCGTGAATGGCCAGGTGCCGGGCATGAGCCTGTCCGACGAAGGTCGCCTGATCGCCACCTACGCGCTGTGTGGCTTCGCCAATTTCAGTTCGATCGCGATCCAGATTGGCGGCATCGGCGGGTTGGCACCGGAACGTCGCCACGATCTGGCCAAGTTCGGCCTGCGCGCGGTGCTGGGCGGTACCATCGCCACCTTCATGACGGCTACCATCGCCGGCGTGCTGACGCATTTCAGCTGAACCCTAGTTTCGAGAACAGATTCCCTATGAGCAGCAGTGTCGTTGTCGTCGGTTCCTTCAATGTCGATCACGTGTGGCGGTGCGAGTCGCTGCCGGCACCGGGTGCGACCATTGCCGGCCGCTACAGCACCGGTCCCGGTGGCAAGGGCTTCAACCAGGCCGTTGCCGCCTGCCGTGCCGGCGCTGACACCAGCTTCCTGTGTGCGCTGGGCGACGACGCCGGTGGTGCCACCGCCCGTGACCTGGCCGCGCAGGATGGTTTCGCGCTGATCGCCGAAGCCAGCAGCGAGCCGACCGGCACCGCCGGCATCTACGTCGATGCCCGTGGCCGCAACACCATCGTCATCGGCCCGGGTGCCAACGCGGCGCTGAGCACCGACTTCGTACAGCAACAGCAGGCCCTGCTGACCGGCGCCAAAGTGGTGCTGGTGCAGCTGGAATCGCCGGTGCAGACCATCGAAGCGGCCCTGGCCGTGGCCCGTGAGGCCGGTGTCACCACCGTTCTCAACGCCGCCCCGGCCGACGCCCCGTCGAGCATCGGCCTGCTGAAGCTGGCCGATGTGATCACCCCGAACGAGACCGAGTTCGCCGCCCTGCTCGGCCGTCATGTCGGCGAGCGCGTGGATGCCAACGACGTCGCCGCGCTGGACGGTGCCAGCCTGCACGCGCTGTGCCGCAAGCTGGTCGGCAACGGCACGGTGGTGGTGACCCTGGGCTCGGTGGGCGTGTTCGTGTCGCATGCCGACGAGCACCTGCGTGGCGACACCCAGCCGTACTACCGCGTGGGTGCCGAACAGGTGCAGGCGATCGACACCACCGGTGCCGGCGATGCCTTCAACGGTGCGCTGGTGGCCTCGATGGCACAGGTGCCGGACGCTCCGTTCGCCCGCCACGTGCGCTTTGCCAACCAGTTCGCCGGTCGCTCGACCGAGAAGGAAGGCGCAGCGGCGGCGATGCCGCGCTTCACCCCGGCCGATGCCGAAGTGAAGTAACGCGACATCCCCGTGGGGATGATGATCGGGCCCGGGCATGCAGATGCCCGGGCCTTTTCACGTTCATGGGCAAGGCCCCATCCACGCATGGCGTGGATCTACTGGGCTGGGTGCGATGGCCCCATCCACGCATGGCGTGGATCTACCGGGTGCTGGGTGCGATGGCCCCATCCACGCATGGCGTGGATCTACCGGGTGCTGGGTGCGATGGCCCCATCCACGCATGGCGTGGATCTGCCGGGGCACAGTAGATCCACGCCATGCGTGGATGCGCCTTGCCGGCCCGCCCAGCCGCCCACCATGACCGGCCCGTGGGGGCGACGGAAGCGACCATCAAGCATCTGCTGATGCCCGTCCGGCATGAGGTCGGTCCGGATCGGCCTGAACCGGCGGGCCGCCAACCCAGCCGGGGCGCCTGCGGCGCCCTACAATGGGCGCATGCAGATCGGCCCGTACTCCATTGCCCCCAACGTCGTGCTGGCGCCCATGGCCGGCGTTACCGACAAACCCTTCCGCCTGCTGTGCAAACGGCTGGGCGCGGGCCTGGCCGCCTCGGAAATGACCATCAGCGACCCGCGCTTCTGGAACACGCGCAAGTCCATCCACCGCATGGACCATGCCGGTGAACCGGCGCCGATCAGCGTGCAGATCGCCGGCACAGAGCCGCAGCAGCTGGCCGACGCCGCCCGCTACAACGTCGACCATGGCGCGCAGATCATCGACATCAACATGGGCTGCCCGGCCAAGAAGGTGTGCAACGCCTGGGCGGGCTCGGCGCTGATGCGCGACGAGCTGCTGGTCGCGCGCATCCTCGAGGCGGTGGTCAATGCCGTGGACGTGCCGGTGACGCTGAAGATCCGCACCGGCTGGGACTGCGACCATCGCAACGGCCCGCTCATCGCGCGCATCGCCGAAGACAGTGGCATCGCTGCGCTGGCGGTGCACGGCCGTACCCGCGACCAGCATTACACCGGCCAGGCCGAGTACGCCACGATCGGCGAGATCAAGGCCGCGCTGCGCATCCCGGTGATCGCCAACGGCGATATCGATTCGCCGCAGAAGGCCGCCTTCGTCCTGCAGCAGACCGGCGTGGATGCGGTGATGATCGGCCGCTCCGCACAGGGCCGGCCGTGGATCTTCCGCGAAGTGGCGCATTACCTGGCCACCGGCGAGGAGCTGCCGCCGCCGTCGCTGGCCGAAGTGCGCGACATCCTGCTCGGCCATCTGCACGCGCTGCACGATTTCTACGGCGAACCGCAGGGCGTGCGCATCGCGCGCAAGCACCTGGGCTGGTACGCCAAGGATCGGCCGGAGAATGCCGCGTTCCGCGCGGTGGTCAACCGCGCCGAAGATCCGGCCAGCCAGATCGCGCTGACCACCGACTATTTCGACCGCCTGATTGCCGGGGAACCGGCGATGTCTTCCGCTGCCTGAGCCCGCCCCCATGACCCCGCCGATTTCTTCCCCGACCTACCTGCATGGGTTCTCCGGCACGGAGCAGCAGCGCCTGATGACCCAGGCGCGCCTGCTGGAAACGAGCATCTTCGGCCAGATCGATTACAGCGGCGCAAAGCGCCTGCTGGAAGTCGGCAGTGGCGTGGGCGCGCAGACCGAGATCCTGCTGCGCCGCTTCCCCGAGCTGCACGTGACCGGCGTGGACCTGAGCGAGGCCCAGCTGGAAACCGCGCGCGAAAACCTGGCGCGCACGCCGTGGTGCAACGACCGCTACACCCTGCAGCAGGCCGATGCGGGCGAACTGCCTTTCGAGGCGCGCAGCTTCGATGCGGCGTTCCTGTGCTGGGTGCTGGAACACGTGCCGTCGCCGGCGCGCGTGCTGAGTGAAGTACGCCGCGTGTTGGCCCCGGGCTCGCCGGTCTACATCACCGAGGTGATGAATGCTTCGTTCCTGCTTGATCCGTATTCGCCGCACATCTGGCGCTACTGGATGGCCTTCAACGATTTCCAGTACGACCACGGCGGTGATCCGTTCGTCGGCGCCAAGCTGGGCAACCTGCTGCTGGCCGGTGGCTTCCGCGATGTGCACACCGAGATCAAGACCATCTACCTGGACAACCGCGAACCGGCACGTCGCAAGACGATGATCGCTTTCTGGGAACAGCTGCTGTTGTCGGCGGCCGACCAGCTGCTGCAGGCCGGCACGGTGGACGAAGAGACGGTGGAGGGCATGCGCCGCGAGTTCCGGCTGGTGCAGAACGATCCGAACGCGGTGTTCTTCTATTCGTTCGTGCAGGGCCGCGCAACGGTGTATTGAGCGGCCGCGGTACACGCCATCCACGCATGGCGTGGATCTACTGGGTGTCGATGCACTGCGCCATCCACGCATGGCGTGGATCTACTGGGTGTCGATGCACTGCGCCATCCACGCATGGCGTGGATCTACTGGGTGTCGATGCACTGCGCCATCCACGCGTGGCGTGGATCTACTGTGCTGATGGGCCGTGGCGTGGATCTACGGGTGCGCGGCGGCGCCGTCCGCCGCCTCCGGTTCGTGCCAGATGCGCTGCCACATCGCCGACAACCGGCGGCCGGCATCGGCACGCGCGGCCGGGCTGCTGTAGTCCACCCGCAACTGTTCGGGCACGATCGAGCGCCACTGGCCGTCAACCTGCTCGGCCACCGCGAAATTGAAGGTGTAGTCCGGCTCCAGCCCCATGCGCAGGTCGCTCAGCACCAGCCTGCCCTGCACCACCTGTGCGCGCATGAAGCCACGGTTGAACCACTGCAGGCGCCGTACTGCCGGAATTTCCGCCGCTTCGCGCAAGGCCTGCACGTTGGACGGATGCCCCTCGAAACGCATCGGCCCGCGGTCGGCCACCAGCGAGCGGTCAGCGACCACGTAGCCATTCGGGGTCATCGCCACGACCCGCCACAACAGGGTATTGAACGGCATCGGCACCGAGAACCGCGGCGCGTCGCCCAGGCCCATCGCGGCCAGGCTCTGCTGCGCGGCGCGGTCGACCTGTGCCTTGGCGATCAGTCCCCAGCCCAGGTACGCACTGCTGAGCAGCAACGAAACGCAGAGCACCTTGCCCACCCACGGTCGCGCGCGGCCGAACCACGCCAGCACGCAGCCCAGCAGCAGCCACACCGTGTAGCCGGGATCGATGATGAAGACACTCGAGCCCATCGCGGGATGTGGCTGCAACGGCCACCACAGCTGCGTGCCGTAGACAGTGAATGCATCCAGCACCGGATGGGTGACCAGCGCCAGCTGGATCGCCCAGAACCAGCGCAGCGGTGATTGCGCCACCCGGCCGTTGCCGAAGCGCTTGAACAGCCACCAGATCAGCGCGGCCACCCACGGCAGCACCAGCAGCGAATGGCTGAAGCTGCGATGGTCGGTCATGTTCGCCACCGGGTCGGCGGCGGCAAAGCCCAGCCAGAGGGCATCCAGGTCCGGCAGGGTACCGAGCGCGGCACCGGCCAGCAGGGCGGCACGGCGGTGTCCAGGCGGGGCGATGGCGGCAGCGACGGCGCCGCCAAGAACGATCTGGGTCAATGAGTCCATCGGCCGATGCTAGCGGCTTGGCGATCTCCGTGCAGCGGCGGTTTCCTGCCCGGCGGCGCGTCAGTCAGCTGCCAGTGCGGCCGCAGCCGCGCGTGGGCCTGTCCCTGCAGCTGTGAATCACGCCGCCTGCGACAACCGTGCTCCCGGCAGCTCCACCAACGTCCGCCCGTTGTGGTCCAGCAGCCGCATGGCGCCGTCGTGGTCCTCGGCCAACGCGGTCAGGCTCTCCACCCAGTCGCCGTCATTGGCGTAGACCAGACCGTCGCGTTCGATCAGTGCGGCGCGGTGGATGTGCCCACAGATGATGCCATCCAGGCCTCGCCGGCGAACATCGTCCAGGCCGGCCTGCACGAAGCGCTCGATGTAGCGTTCAGCGGCGCCACTCTGCCGTTTCAGGAATTCGGACAGTGACCAGTAGCGCATCCCGAGTCGGCGCCGCACCGCATTCAACAGATGGTTGCCGGTGAGGATGCGGTAGTACAGCCAATCACCAAACCGCTCCTGCAAGCCACCGAAGTGGGTGACACCGTCATAGTCGTCGCCATGCGCCACCAGCAGCCGGCGGCCATCGGCGGTGGTGTGGATCGCACGGCGGCGCACCTGCATCGCCGGCAGCATCAGGCCGCACACCTGGCGCAGCGAGGCGTCGTGGTTGCCGGGGATGTAGATGATCTCGGTACCGGCGCGTCGCAGCGCGTGCAGGGCCAGGATGACCTCGCTGTGCGACTGCCGCCAGTTGGCGCGTCGGTGTGCCATCCACCACAGGTCGATGATGTCGCCGACCAGATACAGGCGCTCGCAGCGCAGGGTGCCGAGGAAACGCGCCAGCTCGGTGGCGTGGCAATGCCGCGACCCGAGATGAACATCGGAGACGAACACGGCGCGACGATGCGGTGCCAGGTTCGCCAGCGTGCTCATGCCGGCATCCCCGCATCGCGCAGATAGCGTTTGCGCTTGTGTGGCCGGATCGCGTGCAGGTCGACTTCGATCAGGCCGTCGATCGAGTCGCTGAAATCCGGATCGACGCCAAACGCCAGGAACCGTGCACCGCCGGGTTCGCACAGGTCTGTGTACTGCCGGTACAAGGTGGGCACACCGGTACCGAGCGCGGCGAGATTGGCTTTGAGCACGTCGAAGGCAGCCGCCGCATCCATCTCACCAAAGCAAGGTGGCGCGGCGAAGTACTGGAACGGCCGGTTCGACTGCACCCGGCCATCGGCTGCGCCGTAGTAACGCTGGTAATAGGCCACCAGCTGCTCCCGCGCATCGCGTGGCAGCGCGGCGCTGATGGACACCGCACCGAACAGGTAGCGGATGCCGGGCTGGCATTGCAGGTAAGCGCCGATGCCCTGCCACAGGTAATCCAGGCTGCGGCTGCCCCAGTAATCGGGCACCACGAAGCTGCGTCCCAATTCCAGGCCTTCGGCAATGCGGGGAATGGCGTCGTCGGAATAGCGGAACAGCGAAGCGCTGTAGAGCCCGGCCAGGCCCCGGCGCGCCAGCGCCTGCGCGCCCCGCATGATCCGGTAGGCACCGGCGATGCGCTGCGCGGTGCCGTCCCAGATTACGATGTGCTGGTAGTGCAGGTCGAAGTCATCCAGGTCGCGACTGCGCCCAGTGCCCTCGCCCACCTGGCGGAAAGTCAGTTCGCGCAGCCGCCCCAGCTCGTGCAGCAGCGGCGAATCGGCCGTGCAGCTGGCCAGCAGGATCTGTTTGCCATCGGCGGTCTGCCCCAGCACGGTGGCGGCGGCAATCGCAGCGGCGACCTGTGCAGGCGGCACCGGCGCGGCAAGCGGCTCGGGCCCTGCCGGGCAGCCTTCGGCAATCGCTGTGCTGCGCCCCAGCGCATATACCGCGCGGCGCACCGCCAGCAGCTGCGCGCCGGGATCACCCTGCCCCAGCTGCATCGGTTCGCCGATGCGCAGCCGCAGCGGCCGGCCGCGGCGGGCGAACATCTCCCGTGCCAGCAGTGCCGTACCGGCCGGCTTGAACAGGGTGGATGCGCCGTAGAACAGCGCCGAATTGCGCGCTTCCACCCGCACCGGCAATACCGGTGCGGCGGCGGCGCGGGCAAAGCGGACAAACCCCCGCTGCCAGCGGCCATCGCGGATGCCGAGCAGCGACAGCCGCGAGACCTCGCCGGCCGGGAACACGATCACGCACTGCTCGGCCGCCAGCGCCTGCTCCACCGCCTGCAGGCTGCTGCGCTGGACCTTGCCGCCGAGGATGCGTACCGGCAGCAGCAGGTCCTGCAGCGGCCCGATCGCGCCCAGCAGATCGTTGGCCACGATCCGCACGTCACGGCGGATGCGGCCAACCGCATCCAGCAACGCCAGCGCATCCAGCGCGCCGGAAGGGTGGTTGGCCACGATCAACAGGCGGCCGGTGGCGGGGATCCGCGCCAGCGCGGCGGGGTCCACGTGGTAGCGACCCTCGATGAACTCCAGCCCGGCGGCGACGAAGTCGAAACCGCGCACGTTGGCGTTGCGGCGCAGGAACGCCTCGATCCGGTCCAGCCGCGACCAGCGTCCGACGCTGCGCAGCAGGGGCCGGGCCAGTTGGCCGCGACGGCCATGGAACCAGTCGGGATAGCGTTGCTGCAGACGCTGTTCGAGTTCCTGCATGGCGTATCCCCTCCTGCCCGGCGGCCGGGTTGGCCGAGAGCCTGCGCCCGGCAGGCGGCAGCCAGATGGCGGTTTGGCGGCAGAATGATGACGGCGCAGGCGCTGGCACATCCGGTCCCGGCGGGGGCGGCAATGGTCACGCCAGTGGAACACTGCCTGTGCACGATGCCCCCGCAATGCCCGCCAGGCCTTGCCCTGCCGGGCACAACACCTTAACCACCGGCAACCCATACGGGTTCACAATGCACAGGCGGCGCACCCCGTGTATCATTCGCGCCCATCTTTCCATCCGAATCAAAGGATATTAAGCCTGATGTCCAGCTACCTCTTCACCTCCGAGTCGGTCTCTGAAGGCCATCCGGACAAGGTTGCCGACCAGATCTCCGATGCGGTGCTGGACGCGATCCTGACCCAGGACCAGCGCGCCCGCGTGGCCTGCGAGACCATGGTCAAGACCGGCGTTGCCATCGTTGCCGGCGAAATCACCACCAGCGCCTGGATCGACCTGGAAGCGCTGACCCGCAAGGTCATCGTGGACATCGGCTATGACAGCTCCGACGTCGGCTTCGACGGCGCCACCTGCGGCGTGCTGAACCTGATCGGCAAGCAGTCCCCGCACATCGCCCAGGGCGTTGACCGCAAGAAGCCGGAAGAAATGGGCGCTGGCGACCAGGGCCTGATGTTCGGCTATGCAACCAACGAAACCGACAGCTACATGCCGGCGGCGATCCACCTGTCGCACCGCCTGGTCGAGCAGCAGGCCAAGATCCGCAAGAAGCGCAACTCGCCGCTGTCCTGGCTGCGTCCGGACGCCAAGAGCCAGGTCACCCTGCGCTATGAAAACGGCGTGGTTTCGGCCATCGACGCGGTGGTCCTGTCGACCCAGCACGCCCCGGGCATCAAGCAGAAGGACCTCATCGAGGCCGTCCGCGAAGAGATCATCAAGCCGGTGCTGCCGGCCAAGTGGCTGCACAAGGGCACCAAGTTCCACATCAACCCGACCGGCAAGTTCGAGATCGGCGGCCCGGTGGGCGACTGCGGCCTGACCGGCCGCAAGATCATCGTCGACACCTACGGCGGCTGGGCCCGTCACGGTGGTGGCGCGTTCTCCGGCAAGGACCCGTCCAAGGTCGATCGTTCGGCCGCCTACGCTGCCCGCTACGTCGCCAAGAACGTGGTTGCCGCCGGCCTGGCCGACCGTTGCGAAGTGCAGGTCTCCTACGCCATCGGCGTGGCTGAGCCGACCTCGATCTCGGTCACCACCTTCGGCACCGGCAAGATCAGCGACGACAAGATCGAGAAGCTGATCCGCAAGCACTTCGACCTGCGCCCGTACGGCATCATCAAGATGCTGGACCTGATCCACCCGATGTACCAGCAGACCGCGGCCTATGGCCACTTCGGCCGCAAGCCGAAGGAGTTCAGCTACATCAACGGCGAAGGCGAGACCGTCAACGCCACGGCCTTCTCCTGGGAGAAGACCGATCGCGCCGCCGCCCTGCGCGCCGATGCGAAGCTGAAGTAAGAAACACGAAGGGCCGCGCAAGCGGCCCTTCTGCTTTCGGTAGTGCCGGCCGCTGGCCGGCAACCATGCATCGGTTTGCGCACATCATGAGGGTGCCGGCCGCTGGCCGGCAGATGGTAGTGCCGGTGGTTGCCGATACAATCGCCCCATGTCGACCGAACTCAAATCCCACCAGCTGTCCATGACCGTGCTGATGTCGCCGGAAATGGCCAATTTCTCCGGCAAGGTCCACGGTGGCGCGATCCTGCGCCTGCTCGACCAGGTCGCCTATGCCTGCGCCAGCCGCTATGCCGGCCGCTACGTGGTCACCCTGTCGGTGGACCAGGTGGTGTTCCGCCAGCCGATCGCGGTGGGCGAACTGGTCACCTTCCTGGCCTCGGTGAACTACACCGGTACCTCGTCGATGGAAATCGGCGTCAAGGTGGTGGCCGAGGACATCCTCAAGCGCAGCGTGCGCCACGCCAACAGCTGCTTCTTCACCATGGTGGCGGTGGACGAGGACGGCCGGCCGACGCCGGTTCCATCGCTGCAACCGGCCAGTTCGGATGAAAAGCGCCGGCAGGCCGCAGCGCTGATCCGCCGCCAGCTGCGGCAGGAAATGGAGCAGCGGCATCTGGAACTGCTGGCGTCCAATCCGCCGTCACCAGAAGAATGAAAGCGGGCCGACCGGGCTCGGCACCTGGCAAACCGGTAGTGCCGGCCGCTGGCCGGCAACTGCAGTAGCCTGCCTGCTGCGAGGTTGCCGGCCAGCGGCCGGCACTACCATTGCGAATTCGCCGGGCCATGCCCGGCAGATGCATTTCAGCCGGTGTTCTGCACGCCCTGCGAGACACCATTCACGCAGGCCACCAGCGCACGCAGCAGGTCGTCGTCCTCGCGTCCGCTTTCGCGCCAGCGCTGCAGCAGGTCCACCTGCAGCACGCTGATCGGGTCCACATAGGGATTGCGCAGGCGGATCGACAGCGCCAGCCGCGCGTCGTGGTCCAGCAGGGTCTGCTGCTCCATCAGCGCCAGCAGCCAGTGCCGGGTCAGCTCCAGTTCGCGCTCGACCTGCGGGAAGAACGCATCGTGCAGCTCGCCGGACAGGCGCGAGAACTGTTCGGCGATGGTGATATCCCCCTTGGACAGCACCATCGCGATGTCGTCCAGGAACGTGCGGAAGAACGGCCAGTCCCGCGCCATTTCACGCAGCGTGGCTTCATGGCCGGCGTCGGCGGCCGCCTGCAGCCCGCTGCCGACCCCATACCAGCCCGGAATCACCGCGCGCGCCTGGCTCCAGGCGAACACCCACGGAATCGCGCGCAGGTTGGTCAAGGCCGCATCCTGGCCGAGCCGGCGCGACGGCCGCGATCCCAGCGTCATCCGTTCAATCACATCGATCGGCGTGGCGGTACGGAAGTAGTCCATGAAACGCGGTTGGCCGACGAACGCCCGATAGACCTCGCTGCTGGAACCGGCGACCACGTCCATCACCGGCCGCCAATCATCCTCGCGCGGTTCGGCGGCACGCGGGCGCAGGCTGGCGCGCAGCACCGCACCGGTGGCCTGCTCCAGCGAACGCAGCGCCAGCGCGCGGATGCCGTACTTGCGGTGGATCACCTCGCCCTGCTCGGTCACCCGCAGGCGGCCATCGATGCTGCCGCGTGGCGAGGCATCGACCGCGTGCGTGGTCTTGCCACCACCGCGGCTGATCGAGCCACCGCGGCCATGGAAGAAGGTCAGGCGCAGGCCCGCTTCGGCAGCCACTTCCAGCAGCTCCACCTGCGCGCGCTGCAGGCCCCAGCGTGATGCGGCAATGCCACCATCCTTGCTGCTGTCCGAATAGCCGAGCATCACCATCTGCACGTCCTCGCGTGCACGCAGGTGCGCGCGGTACACCGGATCGGCCAGCAGATCGCGCAGCGTCGCGGTGCCGCGCTTGAGGTCGTCCACGGTTTCGAACAGCGGCGCGATATCCAGCGGCACGTGGCCGGCGTCATCGACCAGGCCGCCACGACGCGCCAGCGCCAGCACCGCCAGCACATCGCCACGGTCGTGCGCCATCGAGATGATGTAGCTGCCCAGCGCGTCGCCACCATGCCGCGCACGGGCATCGGCCAAGGCCGCGAACACTGCATCCAAGCGCTGGTTGCCCTCATCATCGCCAACAGGCAATGGTGTTTCACCACTGGCATGCGGTGCCAGCCGGCGTGCGCGACCCGCTGTATCCAATGCGTCCCATGCCGCATCGCCCCCCAGCACTGCGGCCAGCGCGCGCGCATGCACGCTCGATTCCTGGCGCACATCCAGCCGCGCCAGATGGAAACCGAAGGTCTTCACCCGCCACAACAGGCGCTGCACCGCGAAGCCGCCGGCATGCTCGCCCCGGTTCGCGCGCAGGCTGTCGAGGATCAGCTGCAGGTCGTCGATCAGCTCGTCCGGGCCGGCATAGGCGCCGTCGGCATCATCCAGCGTGGCCTGCAGGCGTGCGCGCATGCGGTCATTGAGCAACCGATATGGCATGTCGGCATGGCGTGGCCGCGACTGCACCTGCGGCAGCAACTGCTGGTAATGCGCTACACGCGCCTGCAGTGCATCACTCACCCCCACCCGCTCGGTGGATTGGCTGAGCAGGCTGGCCAGCTGCAGCAGTTCCTTCTGGTAACGGCCCAGCACGGCAACGCGCTGTGCATCCAGCGTATTGCGGATGGTGTGCGCATCCACATTGGGATTGCCGTCCATGTCGCCGCCCACCCACGTGCCGAAACGCAGCAGGCGCGGCAGCGGCAGTTCCGCGCCATAGGTATCGCGCAGTGCCTGCTGCAGCGATTCGTACAGCACCGGGATCACCCGGTACAGCACCTGCACCAGATAGAAGCCGACGTGCTCGCGTTCGTCGTCCACGGTCGGGCGCACCGGCGAGGAATCGGTGGTCTGCCACGAGGCGGTCAACGCCATGCGGAAACGCGCGGCATCTGCGGCCGCTTCACCCGGCGTGCGCTGGCCGTCGAGATTGTCGACCAGGCTGGCCACCATCAGCTGCTCTTTCTCCAGCAGCGCGCGGCGCACCGCTTCGGTCGGGTGTGCGGTGAACACCGGCTCGATATCGATGCGTGGCAACCACTGCGCCAGTTCGTCCAGGCCAACGCCCTGCGCCTTCAGTTGCTGCAGGGCATCCTGCAGGCCATCGGGTTGCGGTGCGGCGGCAACGGCGCGCTGGTAGTCGCGGCGGCGGCGGATGCGATGCACGCGCTCGGCGATGTTGACCACCTGGAAGTAGGTGCTGAACGCGCGCACCATGGTCTCGGCCTGTTGCGGTTCACGCCCGGCCAGGCCGTCGGCCAGCTCGGAGAGCGGCGCCTGGTTCTCGCGGCGGGCAATGGCACGCGTGCGCACGTCCTCGACGTCATCGAGAAAGGCAGCCGATACCTGCTCGACCAGCAGGTCACCGACCAGTGCACCCAGACGGCGCACGTCGTCACGCAAGGGAAGATCAGGGGAAGCGAATTCGATACTGCTGCGGTACTCGTTCATCGGCGACGCACAGGCCTCGGTCAACGGATCCAGACCCCAAGCCTAAACCAGAACGCGTGCCGTGCTGCGATGCAAAAATGGTTTCATCTGGTAGTGCCGGCCGCTGGCCGGCAACCTCACGTTGCGCAGGTCCATGAGGTTGCCGGCCAGCGGCCGGCACTACCAGCACTGGTCAGCGCGTCTTCTTGGCCTTGCCCTGCTGCACCGGGCCGAGGTTCTGCTCGAGCCAGCGCTCGCTTTCGGCCAGCATCGTCATGATCGATTCGCGTGCGCGGTAGGCATGCGACTCGTTCGGCAGCATCACCAGGCGGGCGGTGCCGCCCAGCCCCTTCACTGCGGCAAACATGCGTTCGCTCTGCATCGGGAAGGTGCCCGAGTTGTTGTCGTCCACGCCGTGGATGAAGAGGATCGGATCCTTGATCCTGTCGGCGTAATTGAACGGCGCCATCTTCTGGTACACGTCCTGCGCCTGCCAGTAGTTGCGCTCTTCGGCCTGGAAACCAAACGGGGTGAGCGTGCGGTTGTAGGCGCCGCTGCGCGCGATACCGGCCTTGAACAGGCGGGTGTGCGCGAGCAGGTTGGCGGTCATGAACGCACCGTAGGAGTGGCCACCGATGGCGATGTGCTCGCGGTCGGTCACGCCACGCCGCACCACCTCGTCCACTGCGGCCTGCGCATTGGCCACCAGCTGTTCGATGTAGGTGTCGTTGGGTTCCTTGTCGCCTTCGCCGATGATCGGCATCGACGGGCTGGCCAGCACCACATAGCCCTTGGCCAGGAACGCCTGCGGGCCCCAGTAGCTGATCGCGTTGAAGCGGTACGGCGAATCGGTCACCTGGCTGGCGGCCGCCGCGCTCTTGAACTCACCCGGGTAGGCCCACATCAGCAGCGGCCGCGGACCATCGCGCTTGGGGTCATAGCCCGGCGGCAGCAGCAGGGTCGCGGTCAGGTCCACGCCGTCCTTGCGCTTGTAGCGGATCTGCTCCTTCTGCACGCCCTTCAGCTGCGGCAGCGGATGGGCGAAATGGGTCAGCGCACGCGGTGCGGCGTTGGTGTCGGCCAGCGACTGCACGTAGAAGTTGGTCGGCTCGTCCGGGCTCTCGCGGCTGATCAGCAGCGAACTGGCCTGCGCATCCAGCAGCGTTACCGGCGCGGCGTAGGTCGGTGCCTGCGAATGGAACAGGCGGGTTGCCTTGCCGCTGGCCACGTCAAAGCGATCAACGAACGGACGGTCGCCTTCCGGCGATGCACCGGCACCGGCCAGGTACAGGCTGCCGCCATCAGCGGTGGTCTGCAGCAGCGAGCGGCCGCGGTCATCACTGGCCATCAGCGGGCGGCCCGGATCGGCGTAGCGGTCCTGCGCGTCGCGATCCCACAGCAGCCTGGCATCGGCGCTGGCGTTGTCCGGTGCGATCAGCCAGGTCTTGCTGCGGCGGGTCTTCCACCACGATTCGTTGAGCAGGGCCAGGTCGCCACGGCCCCAGCTGATGCCTGCATAGCGGCTGCCGAGCTGGGCCAGGGTCACCGGCGGCGTGTCGAACGGTGCGGCCTGCATGAACACCGCATCGCGCACCTTGGCTTCCCTGTTCGGGTCGCCACCATCCTGCGCTTCGGCCCAGACCAGGGTGGCATCGGCATCGCCGCGCCAGCTGATGTCACGCACGCCGGTCACTTCGGCATCGTTGCCGGTCGGCAGACCTTCCACCAGCGGCCGTACGGCCACGGTATGCACCAGCTTGCCGGTGCTGCGGTCGAGCACTTCGATTCGGCGCGGGAAGCTGCTCAGCGGCACCACGTAGGAGTACGGACGCTGCAACGGCTGGCTGAGCACGAAACGGCCGTCGGGCGACACCGCAAAACCCATGAAGATGCCGGCCGCACCGATGGCACGGCTCTGCCCGTCCAGCCCCACTTCCATCGGTTGGGTGGTGGCGTAGTAATCGAACTGGCGCGCGTCGGCCTCGTTCTTCAGCAGGTCCTGGTAGGTGCGGATGGACACCACGCCACCGCCCTGGCTGGTCTGCTGCACGGCCGGGCCGGTCGGGATGCCATCTGCAGCCGGGGCGGCGCCAAGGTTGGCCGGGCGGGTGAACACCACCAGGCCACGGCTGTCCGGCAACCACTGGTAGCCAGTGCCCAGAACGGTGTTCAGGCCGGCGACCAGGCGACGGGCGCTGCCGCCAGCCACGTCCACCAGCCACAGCTCATTGGCCCCGGTAGCGGCATCGACCTGGTTGAAGGCCAGCCACTTCTGGTCCGGCGACCACGTCAGGCTGGCGATCGACAGCGAGGCCGGCAACCCGCTGATCTGCCGCTCCTTGCCGTCGGCTACATTCATCAGCCACAGCTTCTGGCCGAAGCTGAAGCGGCTGTCAGAGAAGGTTTTCGGATTGATGCGCAGGCCGGCCAGCTTCAGCTCCGGCTGTGCCACCACCTGGATCGACGGCAGCGACGGCATCTGCATCAGCGCGGCCACATCGCGGCGTGGCGACAGGTACAGCGACGGCGCCCGCGGCGCGTCGACCACGGCCTGCAGTGCGGCCGAGGGCAGCTCGTAACCGGCCACGCCCTGCGCCTGCGCCGCGGCCGCCTGCGGTGCCGCAGCCCAGGCCTGCGGGACCACCGCCAGCAGTGCCATCGACAGGACCAGGCCAGTCAAGCGCCGGTTGCGGCGTGCGTGCGTGCTCATCATTGTTCCACCTGTTCGCTGCGTGAAGCCCTCGACCTTAACAGGCCATGCACCTGCGCCCATCTGCCGATGGTTGGGTCATCGCCGTGTCACAGCGGAGGCGCGATATAATGGGCATCCTCCCCTGCCGAGGGGCGCTGCGACCGGATCCCTGAGACCGGCCAGGCTCGGCCAGGTGGCTTTGCAACAACGGCGCCCGGCCAGATGCGAGCATCCGCTCGCCCACAACCGGAGCTACTGCATGAATGCTGTTGCCAAGACCTTCTCCACTGAAGGCGACTACAAGATCCGCGACATCACCCTGGCCGACTGGGGCCGCAAGGAACTGGACATCGCCGAGCACGAGATGCCGGGCCTGATGTCCATCCGCCGCAAGTACCAGGCCGAGCTGCCGCTGAAGGGCGTGCGCGTGACCGGCTCGCTGCACATGACCATCCAGACCGCGGTGCTGATCGAGACCCTGAAGGACATCGGCGCCGACGTGCGCTGGGCCTCGTGCAACATCTTCTCGACCCAGGACCACGCCGCTGCGGCGATCGCCGCCACCGGCACCCCCGTGTTCGCCTGGAAGGGCGAGTCGCTGGAAGAGTACTGGGACTGCACCCTGGACGCGCTGACCTTCACCCTGCCCGACGGCACCCTGACCGGCCCGGAGCTGGTGGTCGACGACGGCGGTGACGTGACTCTGCTGATCCACAAGGGCTACGAGCTGGAAAACGGCAGCACTTGGGTCGACGAAAAGGCCGCTTCGCACGAAGAGCAGGTCATCAAGAACCTGCTCAAGCGCGTGGCCAAGGAGCGCCCGGGTTACTGGGGCCGCGTGGTCAAGGACTGGAAGGGCGTTTCGGAAGAAACCACCACCGGTGTGCACCGCCTGTACCAGCTGGCCCAGGCCGGCACCCTGCTGATCCCGGCAATCAACGTCAACGACTCGGTCACCAAGAGCAAGTTCGACAACCTGTACGGCTGCCGCGAGTCGCTGGCCGATGGCCTCAAGCGCGCGATGGACGTGATGCTGGCCGGCAAGGTCGCCGTGGTCTGCGGCTACGGTGACGTCGGCAAGGGCTGCGCCGCGTCGCTGCGTGCCTACGGCGCGCGCGTGGTGGTCACCGAGATCGATCCGATCTGCGCCCTGCAGGCGGCGATGGAAGGCTTCGAGGTCAACACCATCGAATCCACCCTGGGCCGTGCCGACCTGTACGTCACCACCACCGGCAACAAGGACATCATCCGCATCGAGCACCTGAGCGCGATGAAGGATCAGGCCATCGTCTGCAACATCGGCCACTTCGACAACGAGATCCAGGTCGATGCGCTGGTCGCCTTCCCGGGCGTGAAGCACGTCAACATCAAGCCGCAGGTGGACAAGTACATCTTCCCCAACGGCAATGCGATCTTCCTGCTGGCCGAAGGCCGCCTGGTCAACCTGGGCTGCGCCACTGGCCACCCGAGCTTCGTGATGTCCAACTCGTTCGCCAACCAGACCCTGGCGCAGATCGACCTGTGGGCCAACAAGGGCACCTACGAGAACAAGGTGTACCTGCTGCCGAAGAAGCTGGACGAAGAAGTGGCCCGTCTGCACCTGGAAAAGATCGGCGTGAAGCTGACCACCCTGAGCCAGGAACAGGCCGACTACATCGGCGTGCCGGTGGAAGGTCCGTTCAAGCCGGATCATTACCGCTACTGATGCCGTGCGCGGGGTCGGATCCCTTTCCGCAGGAAAGGGCTCTGACCCCAGCAACGGATGCACACGGACGGGCGCCTTCGGGCGCCCGTTCTGCATCCGGGCACCCGCCGCCGTGTTCCGCGCGCCCTGTCACAGAGCCCTAAGCAGTCGCTTGCTACGCTCTGTTCCCGCCAACGGCCCCGGCGCGGGATGTTGCAATGCCCAGCCCGCCGCGTGGCCGCCACGGCCCCCCCGTTCCATGGTTCGCCCCATGCCTGCCGCCCGCAGGCCATGCGCCAGGACGCAGACATCAAAGGATAGACATGCAGCGCAGCAGTGAACGTATGACCCGGGCCATCAAGCCCCTCATGACCCTGTGCTGGGTGGCCCTGCTGGCCGCCTGCACCCCGCCCTCCGGTGAAGCCCAGGCCACGACACCTGCAGCCGCCACCGAACAGGCCAACACCGACGGCAAGGCGGCCAGCGCCCCGGCAGCGGCCGCCGGCAGCACCGCCTGCGCCAATCCGGCATCGCCGGTGCAGACCCTGATCTGCAACGACCCCGCCCTGTTGAAGCAGGAAGGCGAGCTGGCCAAGGCCGAAGCCGCCGCAAGCCAAACCCTTGATGCCGCCGGCAAGGCCAAGCTGCAGGCCGAGCAGCAGCGCTGGATCCAGCACACGCGCGACCTGTGCAGCGACGCGCACTGCCTGCAACAGGTATCTGCCGACCGCCTCAAGGTACTGTCGGCCACGCGCGACGGTCTGGTCGACCAGGACGCCTGCGAAGTGCCCGACGGCCAGCAGCAGTGCGTGGACATGCTGGTGCTGCGCGACCCCAACAGCCAGCTGGCGACCTTCAACACGCTGCTGGGTGAAAACGGCCAAAAAGGCAGCCTGCTGGGCTGCACGGCGGCAACCAACATCGGCGCCGGCCACAACGCCCTGCTGGCGGCCAACTGCACCCTGGAAACAGCCAGCGGCAAGCGCAACGTGCAAGTGTGCAGCAACCAGATGGTCGGCCAGTTCGCCATCGAACCGGCACCGGCTGCCTACGGCACCGAGGCCACACGCCAGCTGCTCGGCTTCACCCAGCAGCACTGCGCCGGCTGACATCAGCCGGGCGGGCACGGCTCCCTTTTCCTCATTGAAGGACGATGACCATGGCAACGGATTCCACTCTCACCCGCGAACAGCTGTCCACGCTGTTCCTCAACACCGAACTGGGCGGCAACACCCGCCACCTGGACCATTTTTCATACGCCCAGGAGGGCACCAGCGCCTATTCGTTCGGCCTGGTGCAGTTCGACGTCGGCGGCAACCCCCAGGCCAGGCGCTTCCTGCGCGACAACGGTTTCACCAACGGTGACATCGAACTGCTGTCCCAGCACGGGGGGCTGAGCACACAGCAGCTGGCCGCGCTCGACGCCAAGCTGCAGGCCATTCCGCAGGCCAACATCGACCAGCTCACCAACGCCAAGCTGGACAGCGCCATCGAGCGCGTCGACGAGGCCATCGCCAAGGTGCGTGCGACCAACCCGGCCGCCGCCGATGCCATCGTGGCAAACCCGGAACTGCAGCTGGCCATGGCCGACTATGACAACCAGTTCGGCAGCATGGGCCCGCAGTTCATCAGCTATCTGGCCGGCAACGCGGAGAAGCTGCAGGGCGGTACCGTCCAGGCCGGCGATCCACCAAGCCGGGCCGACGTGCAGACCTTCGTCGATGCGACCAAATTCGGCATCCAGTCGCCTGCGGCCGTGACCAGCCGCGATCAACGCTTCGACACGGCCATGACCCAGCTGGGCATCACCCCAACCCATGCCCCCTCGCACGGCTCGCCCAGCACACCCGGTGCGTCGGCTGGCAGTGGCGTGCTGGTGAACGGCGCAAAGGGCGATGAGGTGCAGGCCATGCAGCAGAAGCTGGCCGACCTCGGCTACACGGGCAAGGACGGTGCACCGCTGGTGGCCGACGGTCACTTTGGCCCGGGCACCCTGCAGGCGGTCCAGCAGTTCCAGCGCGATCATCAGCTGACGGTGGACGGCAAAGCCGGCAGCGGCACCTTGGGTGCGCTGGAGGCGGCAAGCCAGCAGCATCAGCAGGCCGAATCAGCAGCACCGAGCATGGCCACGCCCGGGCACGCCGACAATCCGCGCTACCAGCAGGTCGTGGAAAAGCTGGAAACGTTGGAACAGCAGCGCAGCCAAGGTGGACTATCGCCGCTGTTCCATGACCGCGGCCAGCTGGAGAATGCCGCTGGACAGGTCGCCTACGAGTCCAAGCTTGTCGGCATGTCACAGGTGGACACCGTGGTGGCGCGCCCCGACGGCCAGGGTGTATTCGCGGTGCAGGGCCAGCTGGGCGATCCTGCAGCGCATCGCACTTACATCGACCTTGCGCAGGCGGTCAGCCAGAATCTGCCATCCAGCACTCGCCAGAGCGAAGCGTTGAACGCCGAACAGACACAACGACAGGCGCAGGAACAGGCACAGGCACAGCAGCCGCTGTCGCGCTGATCTGCGATGGATCGGATCCACGCACAGCGTGGATCCTGTCATCCGGTTCGGTATCCACGCGCGGCGTGACTCTACTGCATGCGCTGGCGGTCGTCGCCGAGGGCGAGGCGGCACTGTTCGCGGAACGCAAGCTGCCACGCGGGCAGATCAAAGCGCTCGCGCTCCTGGAATGACACCGTCTCGGCGGCCATCACGTAACAGCGGTTGTGCGACAACCGTAGTGCCGCCTCCCTATCGCCGATCTGCCAACACCGATCGATGCAGGCCTGCATCAACGCATAGTCCGGGTTGTTCCTGGCACCGCCAAAGGCGAAGCCCATCTGCTGCGCCATCGCCACCACCGGATCCGCACCAGCATGCGCCGATTTCAGGATGCGCAGCACACCTGCTTCGGGCACGCCAAAGGCCCAGTTGGCCAGCACGGCCGAGCGCGCCGCGCGCACCGCCAGCTCGGCATTGCGCAACCGCATGTGCTGGCCAGCGAGCATGGCCCAGCCCTTCTGCAGGTCTGGAAAAGCCGCGGTTGCGGCGTCGAGCAGTGGGATCGCAGCGGCGGGCTCGCCCGCTGCTACATGTCCCTGCGCCGACTCGACAAGCCGGAAAGGCGAGTCTGCGTCGTCCACATCATGCGCGCGCGGATCCCACTCGTCGTCATCCCACGCATCCTCGTCCAGCGCGCGATTGATGCCCAACCAGTGCACGAACACGTCCAGCGAAGAATGGCTGTAGACCATCCTGCCCTCGTCATGGAACATCTCGCAGACCAGCGGCAATGCGCCTTCGCGCCCCAATGGCCAGTACAGCCCGAAGCAATCGCCGTTGCCCAACGCGCCTTCGGCGATCGGCAGAAAACCCTGCGGTGGATACGGGCCCGCTGCCACTTCGGTGTCAAAGGTCAGGTCGTGGAGGTGAGCGGGTGCGCGCATGCTGGAGCCAGGGAAAGCCGACGTGCAGTATCGCAGGGCGCGGCAATAGCCTCGGTCAAGGCAATGCCCGGGCGGAGCGCTACGATACGCCCATGACCCCGGCCATCAACCTGCTCAAGCGCGAGAAGATCGCCCATACCGTGCACAGCTACGTGCACGATGCCCATGCCGAATCCTATGGCGGCGAAGCCGTCGAAAAGCTGGGCCTGGACCCGGCACAGGTATTCAAGACCCTGCTGGCCAGCACCGAAACGCACGAACTGCTCGTTGCCATCGTGCCGGTGGCCGGCCAGCTTGATCTGAAAGCACTGGCCGAGGCGGCCGGCTGCAAGAAGTGCGAGATGGCCGCCGTCGATGCCGCGCAGCGCGCAACCGGCTATCTGGTCGGCGGCATCAGTCCGCTCGGGCAGAAGAAGCGCCTGCGCAGTTTTCTCGACGCCAGCGCGCAGGCACTGCCCACCCTGCACGTCAGCGCGGGACGGCGTGGCCTGGAAGTGGAGCTGGCACCGGCCGACCTGCTGCACCTGACCGGCGGCCTCTACGCCGCGATCGGCAGGCCCCGTTGATGCGCTGGCCCTGGTCCACATCGCCGCCACCGCGGCTGGACGACCCGCAGGCCGATGTGCTGCTGCAGGACCTGCTGTCGCGCGATGCCAGTCGTATCCATGCCGCCAGCAGCCGCCTGGCGCGGTTGTTCACCGCTACGACGCTGGATGCGCTGGCACCGCAGACCGAGGGGATCGAGCAGGCCTGCCAGGGCGTGCAGCTTGGCGGTGCGCTGGTCAGCAACGATGTGCACCTGCAAGCGGCACTGCGCCGCCTGCGTTATTGGCGTGAGCGCAAAGGCTGCCTGTGCGCGCTGTATCCGGATTACCTGTTCTTCGACCCACGCCGGCTCATCGAGCAGGGGCATGTGCGGCTGCTGGAACAGGGCGTGGCCGAGGATGGCTGGGGCGACCGCCATCGGGTGGCCTGCACCTGCTGCGGCCAGCGCTGGGATGCCACCGACCGCGAGTACCACTACCCGTGGTGGGAGTGGACCTTGCTCGCCCTTGATTGAAGCCACGCGTGGCGTGGCTCTACTGCGAAGGCGGATCCACGCCAAGCCTGGTTGTGCCGGCTCCCGCTACGAAAGCCAGGAGAGCACGTCCTTCATTCGTTGAGAGCAAAGGTCACCGGCACGTCCATCACACTCATGGCGGGCAACGCGGGCTGTTGCGCGTCGCGTTGCATGGCCCACGAGCGGAGCCCCTTGGCCGCTGCCGCGTCCAGCACCGCGTGACCACTGGACACGCGTACCACTGCCGCGACAATCCTGCCGTCCCCGTTCACCAGCGCCTTCAGCTGCACTTTGCCCTGCAACCCGTCACGTACAGCCGCAGAGGGGTACTCGGGGAATTCACGCCTCCAGTTGCCGCTGGCCGCAGGGAACAGTGTCGCCTTGGACGACAGCGGGCAGCGCGCAGGGAATCGCAGCACCAGTGACAGCGGCTGCGCGGACGGCTGCGGTTCCGCAGCGGCCTTGCATACCGCCATCGACACCGCTTCCAGCATGCGTTGCTGGCGCACCAGCGCTTCCGCATCCGCAGCCACGACGTGCAGCGTGCAGCGCCCTTGCTGGGCACGCGCCTCCATGCTGCTGACGCCCACATCCTGGATCGATGCCGCGTTGCTCAATCCACCGCATGCGGCGTTGGCATCGTAACGCTGGGCTGAACTCTCGGCTGAACCCAGCAAGGCGCCCAGCGCCACCGCCAACGGCATCCACGTTCTGATCGTCATCGTTGCTTCCTGCTGTGATGGAAACAGCATCGTATCCCGCGGTGGCCGCAGCGGATTTCACATCGCAGTGCGCTGACGCGCATCGCGATGCTGTGTTCTCACGGCCGCCAGTTGGCGTTGTTCTCCCAGAACGCCACCGCGCGCTGATAGGCTTCGCGGTCCAGCGGCACGCCCGAACCACCCTCCTCCACGCCCAGCGCATTGCGCATCATGGTGATCGGCGCCATCGGCACTTCTTCCGGCTCGGCGGTATAGATGCAGCCGACGATGCCCCAGTCCGCATCGATGGGTGAACCTTCCTTGGCCAGCTGCTCGGCGCTGTACAGGATCACCACCAGGTAATTGGCCCGTGGCGATTCCACGCCCTCGAACCAGCGCACCAGCACCGGCAGTTCCTCACGGTTGCGCGCCTCGTAGCCGCTGCGCAGCAGGTGCCGGTTGGCGTCGGTGACCGGCACGGTCAGGCAGCGCGTGCTGGTCCAGTTTTCATAGACGAACAGCTTGCAGAACGGTGCATAGCCATCGAGCACCTTCAGCGGCGGGTGCGCGTTGAGATGCGCCTGGAACTGCTCGGCGCTGCAGTCCTGGATGGTGTTGCCGCGCGGTACGCGCGGGAACAGGCGGGGGCGGGCGAAATCGGTGAGGACGATGGACATGGCGAACTACGGACCGGAACAGACTGTCAGGGTAACGGGTGGCACGGCAATGCGTCTGCCTAGCACGCTCTCTGCCCGCATTGGTTCCGCCATATCAGCGCTCAAGAAATTCCAGCGCATGCCGCCATGACTTCGGTGGCTGGAAAATCAGCTGCAAGTCGATGACATCAATTTCAGGACGAAATCCTCATGGCAACCCATAAAGTACATTTCACCCTGCCTTCCCGCGAACTGGGAAAGGCTGATGTGTCATTCGCCGTCCGCAAGGATGACGACAAGTTCGGCGAGCTCAAGGTGTCCAACGGGTCTGCGGTATGGTTTCGCGCCGATGGGAAAAAGGGCTATCGACTCAGCTGGAGCAAGCTCGATGCGCTGTTTGCCGAGCATGGCAACAAGGTCGAAAAGCGCTGAGAGTCAGGCCAGCTGGTAACTTGGGTGGCCCATGGTGTGAAAACCATTGGCCATTCCATAAGGAGCGGATCGTGCTTCCTGCGGATTGAGACCAATATTTACACATCCATCTTGATGGAGCGATATACTGGCCCAAACCCGCCGCCGCCGCCCGTGCCATGACCGCCATCAGCTTCGAGTTCTATCCGCCCAAGACCGACGAACAGCGCACCCAGCTGGACCGTGCCGCGGCCAGGCTGAAGGCCTATGCCCCCGAGTACGTGTCCTGCACCTTCGGCGCCGGTGGCTCGACCCTCAGCTACACCTCCGAGACCGTGCGCCATCTCAACCAGCACCACGGCTTCGACGCGGCACCGCACCTGTCCTGCGTCGGCGGTACCCGCCAGGAAATCCGCGAACTGCTCAAGCTCTACCGCGCCATCGGCTGCCGGCGCCTGGTGGCACTACGCGGCGACCTGCCCTCGGGCATGGGCTTTCCTGGCGACATGCGCTATGCCTCCGAACTGATCGCCTTCATCCGTGCCGAGCACGGTGATGCCTTCCGCATCGAAGTGGGCGCGTATCCGGAAACGCATCCGCAAGCGCAGGACGCCCTGCTCGACCTGAAGCACTTCAAGGCCAAGGTCGACGCCGGTGCCGATGCCGCCATCACCCAGTACTTCTTCAATCCCGACGCCTACTTCCACTTCGTCGACGAAGTGCAGCGGCTCGGCGTGCAGGTGCCGATCACCCCGGGCATCATGCCGATCTCCAACTTCAGCCAGCTGCGCCGTTTCTCCGAACAGTGCGGTGCGGAAATCCCGCGTTGGATCAGCCGCAAGATGCAGGCCTACGGTGACGACGCCGAATCGGTGCGCGCCTTCGGCGCCGAAGTGGTGGCCAAGCTGTGCCAGCGCCTGGTCGAAGGTGGCGCACCGGGCCTGCACTTCTACACCTTGAACCTGGCCAAGCCGACGGTCTCGGTACTGAAGCTGCTGCAAGGCTGAAAAGTACGCTGCGTTATCGCAATCGGCGCTACGCTGCGTCGATGAAGCTCGTCCTGTCCCTGTTGCTGGTCCTGCTGCTGCCCGGTGTCTGCGCCGGTGTGCAGGCGCAGTCCACGCGCTTGAACCGCTGCACCGATCCGCAGGGACAAAGTGTCTATACCGACCGCCCCTGCGACAGTCTGGGCGCGCAGTCCCGGCGGCCACCGCCGGCGCCTTCCGGCAATACCCTGCAACGCGACAGCCTCGGCAGCAGCTGCCCGCGCCGGCTGAGCGAACTGGTGCAGGCTTTGCACACGGCGGTCAGCATCGGTGATGTGAACCGGCTTTCTTCGCTGTACCTGTGGGGCGCGGTGTCCGATGCCGGCGCGCAGCGGATTCTTGGCCAGCTGGAATCGGTGGTGCGGCGGCCGCTGGTGGACGTGGTGCCGGTGTATCCGCGGCAGGATCTGGATGAAGGCCAGGGCATCGCCTCACAGGATTCGGAAACGGTGCCGATGCCGACTGCACGGCGCCATCCGATCGGGTTGCGGTTGGAGCAGACCCTGCCGGGCAGCGCCACGCGTGCGGCGACCGTGCTTGGGCTGCGGCGGCAGTATGGGTGTTTCTGGATTACGTTGTGAGCGGGTGCTGCTGAACCGCCATCCACGCATGGCGTGGATCTACTGGTCGCTGCGTGACGTGGGTCTGCTCATCCACGCATGGCGTGGATCTACTGCTTGCGGTGAGGGGTCGGATCCCCTTCCAGCGGAAGGGGCTCCGACCCCGGATTCAAGCGAGGAGGTCAGAGCCCCGCGTCGCGGGGATCCGACCCTGTGTATCGCGCTACACCGGCCATAGTCCGCGGATGGCGGCGATACCCTGCCCGCCATGCCGGCGCGCCTCGGCCACATGCTGCGGTGTCATGCCGCCGAGCGCATAGATCGGCAGCGAGACCTGGGCGCGCAGCGCGGCGAAGGCCTCCCACCCCAATGGCACTGCATCGGGATGGCTCGCAGTGGCCTGCACCGGCCCCAGCACGGCGAAGTCGCAGCCCAGCCGCTGTGCGGCCAGCAGCTGCTCAAGCCCGTGGCAGGAGGCGGCCACCAGCTGCCCGGACGGCAGCGGCCGTTCCTGCAGCGACTGCAGCTGCTCGCTGCCCAGGTGCACGCCAACGCCGAGGGTGCGCGCCAGTTCGATATCGCGGTTGAGCAGCCACTGCACACCGCGCCGATGCGCGCGCACGGCCTGCTCGATCACGCCCTGACGCTGCGGATGCTCGGCGGGCAGGCGCAGCTGGATGCGTTGCTGCCCGGAAGCCACCGCCTGCTGCAGCTGGCCGTGCCAACGCTGCAGGCCGCCCTCATCGATGTCCGGCGCAGGGGTGATCAGGTAGCAGTCCGGCTGGCGCAGTGCGGCCACCACCGGCAGGTCAGCCGGCGGCATTGAATAACGGGCCAGCTTGTCCGGCGTCACCCAGGTGATGGCCTGGCCCTCGCGTCCACGCGGGGCGCCCTTCCAGCTGCGCACGTGGCGCACTTCCAGGGTCAGGTCCTTGTCCGGGTAGCGCTGCGGCACGTCCATGATCCACTCGCCCACCTCTGCCTCGATGCCCAGCTCCTCGTGCAGCTCGCGCACCAGCGCCTGTTCGGAGGTCTCACCGGGCTCGCGCTTGCCGCCCGGGAATTCCCAGAGGCCGGCCATGTCGCGGCTTTCGGTACGGCGGTTGAGCAGGATGCGGCCGCGGGCGTCGGTGATGACGGCGGCTACGACGTGGATCGATCGTTTCGGGGAAGGCATGGCCGAAGCATGCCGAAAAGCGGGGCACCGGCGCAATCGCCGGGCGCTTCAAGGCCCAGAACAGGAAAGCCCCGCTTTCGCGGGGCTCTCCGGGGTCAGCTCAGCTGGCCGTGGCAATGCTTGTACTTCTTGCCGCTGCCGCACGGGCACGGATCGTTGCGACCGATCTTGGGCTCGTCACGCTGCAGCTGCGCCACGCCCTGCTGGGCGGCCTCCACCTGCGCCGCCTCTTCGTCGGCGCCGTAGCCGCCAGCGTCCTGGTGCTGGAACTGCGACTGGCTCAGGCGGGCTTCCACCTGCTGGCGCTCGGCCGCTTCCAGTGCCTGCACTTCCTCGTCGCTGCGGATGCGCACGCGGGCCAGCAGGGTCACCACTTCGCGCTTGACGTTTTCCAGCATGTCCGAGAACAGCTCGAAGGCTTCCTTCTTGTATTCCTGCTTCGGCTGCTTCTGCGCATAACCGCGCAGGTAGATGCCCTGGCGCAGGTAATCCATGCGCGCCAGGTGCTCCTTCCAGCTCTGGTCGAGCACGGTCAGCATCACGTGCTTCTCCAGCGCGCGCATGGTCTCTTCGCCCACACCCGCTTCCTTCTCGGCGAAGTGCTGGTTGATGCGCTCCTGCACCTTGGCGGTGATGCCTTCGGCGTCCAGCTCCTCGTGCGACTTGACCAGATCGGTCAGCGACATGTCCACACCGAAGTCCGACTGCAGGGTGGCTTCCAGGCCACGCAGGTCCCACTGCTCGTCCACCGAGTTCGGCGGCACGAAGCGGGCAACGATGTCGAAGATCACGTCGTCGCGGATGCCATCGACGTTGTCCTTCACCGACTCGGCGTCCAGCAGTTCGTCGCGCTGGGCGTAGATCACCTTGCGCTGGTCGTTGTTGACGTCGTCGAAATCCAGCAGGTTCTTGCGGATGTCGAAGTTGTGGGCCTCGACCTTGCGCTGCGCCTTTTCAATCTGGCGGCTGACCAGGCGGTCTTCGATGACGTCGTCTTCCTTCATGCCCATCATGCGCATGGCCTTCTGCACCCAGTCGGAGGCGAAGATGCGCATCAGGTTGTCTTCCAGCGACAGGTAGAAACGGGACGAGCCCGGGTCACCCTGGCGGCCCGAACGGCCACGCAGCTGGTTGTCGATACGACGCGATTCGTGGCGTTCGGTGCCGACGATGTGCAGGCCGCCGGCCGCCTTGACCGCGTCATGGCGCTTCTGCCACTCGGCCTTGATCGCGGCCTTCTGCTCGTCGGTCGCGCCTTCGCCCAGCTCGTGGATTTCCGCTTCCAGCGAACCACCCAGCACGATGTCGGTACCACGACCGGCCATGTTGGTGGCGATGGTCACGGCGGCCGGACGACCAGCGTTGGCGACGATGGTCGCTTCGCGGTCGTGCTGCTTGGCGTTGAGCACTTCGTGCTTCACACCCGCCTTGCGCAGGTGCTCGGACAGCATTTCCGAGGTTTCGATCGAGGTGGTACCCACCAGCACCGGCTGGCCGCGCTTGGCGCACTCTTCGATGTCGGCCAGCACCGCATTGAACTTGCCCTTGCGGTTGAGGAACACCTGGTCCGGGCTGTCCTTGCGGATGGTCGGGCGGTTGGTCGGGATCACCACCACTTCCAGGCCATAGATGCTCTGGAATTCGAACGCTTCGGTATCGGCCGTACCGGTCATGCCGGACAGCTTCTTGTACATGCGGAACAGGTTCTGGAAGGTGATGCTGGCCAGCGTCTGGTTCTCGCGCTGGACCGGCACGCCTTCCTTCGCTTCCACCGCCTGGTGCAGGCCATCGGACCAGCGACGGCCGGCCAGGGTACGGCCGGTGAATTCGTCGACGATGACCACTTCGCCATCGCGCACGATGTAGTCCACATCGCGCTGGTAGATGGCGTGCGCGCGCAGGGCGGCGTTGAGGTGGTGGACCACGGTCAGGTTCTGCGCCGCGTACAGGCCTTCGGTCTCGGCATCGAGGATGCCCGCTTCCACCAGCAGCTGTTCGGCGTGCTCCATGCCCGCTTCGGACAGGTGCACCTGCTTGCCCTTCTCATCGACCCAGAAGTCGCCTTCGCCGTCTTCCGCTTCCTGCTTGACCAGGTTCGGCACGATGCGGTTGACGCGGATGTACAGCTCCGGGGAATCGTCGGCCGGGCCGGAGATGATCAGCGGGGTACGCGCTTCGTCGATCAGGATGGAGTCGACTTCGTCGACGATGGCGTAGTGCAGGCCGCGCTGGTAGCGGTCAGCCTTGGACAGCGCCATGTTGTCGCGCAGGTAGTCGAAACCGAATTCGTTGTTGGTGCCGTAGGTGATGTCCGAACCATAGGCTTCGCGCTTGTCGCTGTGCGGCATGCCGGGGTAGACCACGCCCACGCTCAGGCCCAGCCAGTTGTACAGCTTGCCCATCTGCGCGGCATCGCGGCGGGCCAGGTAGTCGTTCACGGTGACCACGTGCACGCCCTTGCCTTCCAGCGCGTTGAGGTACACCGGCAGGGTCGCCACCAGGGTCTTGCCTTCACCGGTGCGCATTTCTGCGATCTTGCCCAGGTGAAGCACCATGCCGCCGATCAGCTGCACGTCGTAGTGGCGCATGCCCAGCACGCGGCGACCGGCCTCGCGGCAGACCGCGAACGCTTCCGGCAACACCTTGTCCAGGGCTTCACCACCGGCGATGCGCTGCTTGAATTCCGGCGTCTTGGCCTGCAGCTGCTCGTCGGAAAGCTTCTCGATCTCCGGCTCCAGCGCATTGATCTTGGCGACGATGCGGTTGAGCTGGCGCAGCTGTCGTTCATTACGACTGCCAAATACGCGGGTAAGCAGGCTGTTGATCATTGAGGGAACCGGGTTGGATGGAAATGCCGCACGGCTCCGGGAAGGATCCGTCCGCCGCAAACGAATCAGGGCGCCTGGCGCCCTGTCGATGGCAACACCCATTGTAGCTTGGGATGGGCCGCTGGGGTTTCAACCCTGTGGCGGCATTGGCATCCGAACATTCCGGTAGTGCCGGCCGCTGGCCGGCAATCCGCGATGTTGCCGAAGATCATGAGGTTGCCGGCCAGCGGCCGGCACTACCGCCCCCGGAGTACGGGGGCCCGATTCAGCCGCGGGTGATGCGCCCGACCGGGGTATTGCCGCCATCGCCGAGGAACTTGCGCGGGTTGACCACGTTGCCGTTCTCCCACACCTCGAAGTGCACGTGGGCGCCGGTCGAACGACCGGTGGAACCGGCCTTGGCCACTTCCTGGCCGGCACGGACGAGGTCGCCGACCTTCACCACCAGGCGCGAATTGTGCGCGTAGCGGGTGACGTAGCCATTGCCGTGGTCCACATCGACCACGTTGCCGTAGCCGCCCTTGACCCCGGAGAAGCTGACCACGCCGTCGGCCACCGACATCACCGGGTCACCGACGCGGGCGTGGAAGTCCATGCCCTTGTGGGTGGCGGCACCGCGACCGAACGGGTCGGCACGGGTACCGAAGCCGGAGGTGACGTAGCTGTTGCGGATCGGCATGCGCGAAGGCACGGCGTTCTGCTGCAGCTGGTGGTCGAACATCAGCGATTCCATCACCGACAACTGGCGGCCTGAAGCAGCGAAGCGCTGCTCCAGCACCTGTAAGTCGGCGTTGACGTCCTTCACCGGGATGTCGGCGGTCGGGCCGCCGGCATCGCCGTCACCGAGGCCGGGGGTCTCGTTGAAGTCGAATTCGCCGTCTTCCAGCTTGCCCATCTGGGTCAGTCGCTCGCCCAGGGCGTTCAGGCGGGTGGCCTGTGCCTGCAGCTCGCCGAGGCGGGCAGCCAGCGCGTTGACCTGGGTCTGCGCATCACGCTGGACCTTGGCCAGTTCGGCCTCCTGGCGGTCGACCTTGGCCTGCAGGCGCGAGTCATTGAGCGCGCTGACGCCAATTCCACCGGCAAGGCCGATAATGCAACCTGCGCCGAGCACGCTGCCCAGCAGGGCTCGGGGGCGGTCCTCGAAGTAGAACCGCAAACGCGTGAGCGCCGATTTGGCCTGTCCTTCACGCGTTTTGATTACGATCTTTTTGAATGCCATCAGTGAGTTTTCATGTCTGAGCCGAAATCCAGCGTTCGTCCCGCATCCCGACCGAAACCGGCCCTGGATGCAGTGATGGCGGACAAAAGCGGGAACCCGCTGCGGCGTGCCCTATGGCTCGACGCGCTGGACCGTCAGTTGCGCCCCCAGTTGCCGCCACCTCTGCGCAGCCGTTGCCGGCTGGCCAATGTGGACGGGGAACACCTCGTTTTTCTCGTCGAGTCCCCGGTCTGGCATGCCAAGTTGCGGCTTGCCGAAGCCCAGTTGCTCGACGCGGCCCGGTCCATCGGGCTGAAGGCCACCAAGGTGACCGTCAAGACTGCGTCTCCCACTCCCACGCGCTCCCCAGCACTCGACAACCGGAATGGACCCCACGCAGTTTCAGCCGCCACGCACAAAGGGCTACGCGACGCCTTGGCAGCTCTGCAGGACCTTCCTTCGAAACCGAAGCGGGAAACCTGAAAGCAGCGGAGCGTCCTGCTCCACTCCCCGTCGCGCGTGTCACCGCAGCGTGAAACATTTCGGGGGCCGGGTCGCATCCTAGCTGGCCCCGGTGGGCCAGTCGTTAGATTGTTGTTAAAACAACGTTAAATTCAGGCTTCGGATCCAACAGGTTCACAAAACCGTGACCTCGGCCCGGCCGTCGCGTCACCAACTGCGCCAGTGCGTCAAACAACGCCGGAAACGCAGACGCCGCCCTGGAAGGCGGCGTTTTTGCATTGAAATTCAACAACTTGTGAGATCAGGCATAGGCCGGTGTGGCGTACACCACCGGGTCCGGCACGGCCGGCGAGTCGTAAGTGACCCATTCCCAGGCGGTGGCATCGGCCATCAGCGCCCGCACCAGCTTGTTGTTGAGCGCGTGGCCGGACTTGAAGCCCTCGTAGGCACCCAGCACCTGGCCGCCGGCCAGATAGAGGTCGCCGATCGCGTCAAGAATCTTGTGGCGCACGAATTCGTCGGCGTAGCGCAGGCCGTCTTCGTTGAGCACGCGGAACTCGTCGAGAACGATGGCGTTGTCCATCGAACCGCCGAGGCCGAGATTGCGCTCGCGCATGTATTCCAGGTCGCGCATGAAGCCGAAGGTGCGCGCGCGGGAGATTTCCTTGGTGTAGGCCATCGTCGAGAACTCGATTTCCTGGCGCGACTGCTTGGCCGGGATCATCGGGTGGTCGAACTGAATGGTGAAGCCCAGCTTGTACCCCTCGTACGGGGTAAAGCGGGCCATCTTGTCGCCCTCGGTCACTTCCACGGTCTTCAGCACGCGGATGAAGCGCTTGGGCGCATCCTGTTCGACGATGCCTGCCGACTGCAGCAGGAACACGAACGGGCCGGACGAACCGTCCATGATCGGCAGCTCGGCCGAGGACAGTTCGACGATGATGTTGTCCACACCCAGGCCGGCCAGGGCCGACATCAGGTGCTCGACGGTCTGGATCTTGGCGTCGTTGCAGGTCAGGCCGGTGCACAGGGTCACTTCGGTGACCAGTTCCGCCTTCGCAGGCACTTCCACGACCGGGTCCAGGTCCACGCGCCGGAACACGATGCCATGGTTGACCGGCGCCGGGCGCAGGGTCATGTAGACCTTGTCGCCGCTGTGCAGGCCTACACCGGTGGCGCGGATCGTGTTCTTGAGGGTGCGTTGCTGGATCATGGGGGACGACCGGAAGTGACACAGTAGATTAACACGCAGGGTCCCCTACCCCGGCTGAAACACCGGTGGGACGCGCGTGAAGCAGGGCGGCCGGGCCCATCCTGGCCCGGCGCCCGCGTTTTCAGGACATGGTGGCGCAACCCGGGGGGGACAAGCCCCGGGCAGCGTCGATCAGTCCGCCTGGCGGCGCAGGAACGCCGGGATGTCCAGGTAATCGTTCGGCAGTTCCGCCGCGGCCGGGGCCGAAGAGGCCGGAGCCGACGGGGTGGAAGCTGCCACGCTGTCGCTGCTGGCACGACGCAGGCCCAGGCCCATGCCGCCGACGGCCTTGGACACCGCATCGCCGCCGTTGTCGAACTCGCCGAACTCCGGCTGGCCGGTGGTGGCGTTGCGGACCAGCTTGATCGGTGCACGCTCACCCGGACGCTGGGTCTTGCTGGCCGAGACGCGGTTCAGGCCCGTGGCGACCACGGTCACGCGCACTTCGTCCTGCATGTCCGGATCGAGCACGGTACCCACCACCACGGTCGCGTCTTCCGAAGCGAAGCCGTCGATGGTGCGGCCGATCTCGTCGAACTCGGCCATGGTGAAGTCGGCACCGGCGGTGATGTTGACCAGGATGCCGTTGGCGCCAGCCAGGTTCACATCGTCCAGCAGCGGGTTCTGGATGGCCGACTCGGCCGCGGCCTGCGCGCGGTCATCGCCGCGGGCGGTACCGGTACCCATCATCGCCAGGCCCATTTCGGACATGACGGTGCGCACGTCGGCGAAGTCGACGTTGATCAGGCCCGGACGCACGATCAGGTCGGCGATGCCCTGCACGGCGCCCTGCAGCACGTCGTTGGCGGCACGGAAGGCCTGGATCATGGTCGCGTTGCGACCCAGCACGGTGATCAGCTTCTCGTTGGGGATGGTGATCAGCGAGTCGCAGTGCTGGCTCAGCTCTTCGATGCCCTTCAGCGCGACCTGCATGCGGCGGCGGCCTTCGAACGGGAACGGCTTGGTGACCACGGCCACGGTCAGGATGCCCATTTCCTTGGCCAGCTGTGCCACCACCGGCGCAGCGCCGGTACCGGTGCCACCGCCCATGCCAGCGGTGATGAACACCATGTCTGCACCCTGCAGCGCGTCCATGATGCGCTCACGGTCTTCCAGCGCGGCTTGGCGGCCGACTTCCGGATTCGCGCCTGCGCCCAGGCCCTTGGTGACATTGGTACCCAGCTGCAGCTGCAGCTTGGCACCACAATTCTTGATGGCCTGCGAGTCGGTGTTGGCGGTGATGAATTCCACGCCATCCACTGCCGAGTTGACCATGTGCGCCACGGCATTGCCGCCGCCGCCGCCCACGCCAACCACCTTGATCACCGCATTGGGTGCCATCTTTTCGATCAGTTCAAAATGCGCCATGTCCGTGTCCTCGTTGTATCCGCTTTCGATTGCATGGGCGTTCGGGCGTCCTGCCTTCGTGCTGCATGCCGTCGTTGCGGCTGTGTGGGTTATGTGTGTTGCCGGTGTAGCGTCGTGTTGCCGGTGTTGCAGCCGGGCTGCGCCCGGGTGGTACAGGTGCCGCGTCAGAATTCGCCGCGGAACCAGGTCTTGAGTTTCTTGAACATGCTTCCGGCGCGGCCGGTCGGCAGCGACGGCCGGCGCGGATGCTCGATCTGGCTGCCCATCAGCAGCAGGCCCACGCCGGTGGCATGCACCGGGTTGCCCACCACTTCGCCCAGGCCGGTAACGTGCTGCGGGATGCCCACGCGTACCGGCATCTGCAGCATTTCCTCGGCCAGTTCGACCACGCCTTCCATCTTCGAGGCACCACCGGTCAGCACCATGCCGGCGCGCACCAGTTCCTCGAAGCCGGAGCGGCGCAGTTCGGCCTGCACCATTTCGAAGATCTCTTCGTAGCGGCCCTGCACGGCCTGCGCCAGCGCGTGGCGCGGCATGCGGCGCGGCGGACGATCGCCGACCGACGGCACCTGGATGCTTTCCTCGGCGGTGGCCAGCTGGGCCAGGGCGCATGCATAGCGCACCTTGATCTGCTCGGCTTCCGGGGTCGGCGTGCGCAGCATGTGCGCGATGTCATTGGTCACGTGGTCGCCGGCAATCGGCAGCGAGGCGGTGTGGCAGATCGCGCCCTGCACGAACACTGCGATGTCGGTGGTGCCGGCGCCCATGTCGACCAGCACCACGCCCAGCTCGCGCTCGTCGGCGGTCAGCACCGCCACGCTGGACGCCAGCGAGGACAGCACCAGGTCGTCCACCTGCAGGCCGCAGCGCTGCACGCACTTGCTGATGTTGGCCGCAGCCGACTGCGCGCACACCACCAGGTGCGCATGCACCTCCAGGCGCACGCCGGTCATGCCGACGGGGTTGCGGATGCCTTCCTGCGAATCATCCAGCACGTACTCGCGCGGGATCGCATGCAGGATCTTCTGGTCGGCCGGAATCGCCACTGCCTTGGCCGCATCGAGCACGCGATCCAGGTCGCCCCAGGTCACTTCGCCGTCGCGGATCGGCACGATGCCGGGCGAGTTCTTGCACTGCACGTGGTTGCCGGAAATGGAGGCGTACACCGAGCGGATCTCGCAGCCGGCCATCAGCTCGGCTTCTTCGACCGCACGCTGGATCGACTGCACGGTCGATTCGATATCCACCACCACGCCGCGCTTGAGGCCGCGCGACTCATGGGAGCCGATGCCGATCACTTCGATCGGGTTGCCCGGCGAATACTCGCCCACCAGCGCCACCACCTTGGAGGTGCCGATATCCAGGCCGACGATCAGCGATTTGTCACCCTTGCGATTCATGTTCTTTCCTGCGTCCTTCTTGCCGGGGTGCCCGGTGCATTGGCGGGGGCGGCCGGAGTGCCCCAGCTCAGCGTGAAACCATTGGTATATCGGAGGTCGGCGCGCTCGATCGGCGCGGCCTGGTTGGCCAGCTGCGGCAGCACGCGCACGAAGCGCTGCAGGCGCGAGCGGGCATCGTCGCGGCCGACCACCACTTCAGTGCCGTTGCTCAGCAGCAGCGACCAGCTGCCGCGCGCGTCCATCGTCAGCCGGCGCACGTCGACGCCTGCCGGCGCGAACAGCGCGCGCGAATCGTTGTACAGCTTGACCACTTCCTCGGTCTGGCTGTCCGGGCCATCCAGCTCGGGCAGCTGCAGGTCGGCCAGCTTCTTAGGCGTGGGGAACAGCTTGCCCTGCTCGGACAGCAGGCGATCTTCGCCCCAGCGCGCGAACGGCTTGTGCTCGACCAGCGTCACTTCCAGCACGTCCGGCCACTGCTTGCGCACCTGCGCGCTTTCCACCCACGGCAGCTTTTCCAGTGCGTCCTGCGCGTCCTGCAGCTTGACCGCGAAGAAGCCGGCATGCGCATACGGCAGCAGCACCTGCTGCAGCTGTTCCGGCGGCACCCGCTTGAACTCACCGTGCACGCGCAGCTTCGCCAGCGGCCAGCGCTCAGCGCCGACCCAGCCATTGACCACGGCCACCACCGGCAGTGCAACCACCGACAGTGCCAACAGCCAGACGAAGATGCGCAGCACCGCGTTCATGCGTGCGATGCCTCCAGGGTCTGTTCCAGCACGCGCCACACCAGCTCTTCGAAGCTGATGCCGGCCTGCCCGGCCGCCTTGGGCACCAGCGAGTGGCTGGTCATGCCCGGCGCGGTGTTCACTTCCAGCAGGAAGAAGCGGCCGCTGGTGCGGTCACGCATCACGTCGACGCGACCCCAGCCGCGGCAACCGGCCGCGCGGAAGGCAGCCAGCGCGATGCGGCGGATCTCGTCTTCGTCATCACCGTCCAGGCCCGGGCACAGGTACTGGGTGTCTTCGGCGATGTACTTGGCG
The DNA here is from genome assembly GCF_002966815.1 of Stenotrophomonas sp. MYb57. Lineage (NCBI taxonomy): Bacteria > Pseudomonadati > Pseudomonadota > Gammaproteobacteria > Lysobacterales > Lysobacteraceae > Stenotrophomonas > Stenotrophomonas sp. MYb57. Next base: position 758,490 of record NZ_CP023271.1, on the reverse strand, counting down.
TTGTAGTCGTACCACTGGCCCTTGGGCACGATGCGGATCGACGGCAGCGCGACATCGCCGAGGATGGCCACGGTCAGTTCGTCGCCCACCACCATCTGTTCCATCAGCAGCTGGCCGTCGTAGCGCGCGGCCAAGGCCACGGCTTCGTCCAGGCCGGCGTCGTCGGTGACCCGGCTGATGCCCACGCTGGAACCTTCGTTGGCCGGCTTGACCACCACCGGCAGGCCGAGCTCGGCCGCCAGCGCGTGGACATTCTTTTCGGCCGCTCCCGGCATCCTGCCTCCCGCGGCACTCGTACCTCCGTGTACTTCGCGGTACTGCGGGGTCGGCAGGCCCAGTGACAGCCACACCTGCTTGGTGCGGATCTTGTCCATGCTCAACGCCGAGCCCAGCACGTTGGAGCCGGTGTACGGCACGCCGAAGGCCTCCATCAGGCCCTGTACGATGCCGTCCTCACCGCCACCGTTGTGGCCGTGCAGGATGTTGAACACGCGATCGATGCCGCCGGCCGCCAGCGCCTTGGCCAGCGCCGGAATGCCGTCGATGGCGATGGCATCGACGCCGCGCGACTGCAGGGCTTCGTGCACGTTGCGGCCCGAATCCAGCGACACTTCGCGTTCGCTGGAGCTGCCACCGAGCAGCACGGCGACGCGGCCGAACACGGCCGGGTCGGTGCTGCGCAGCGGCGGGAAGGTCAGCGTACTCACGCCTCGCCCTCCGCCTTGAAGCCTTCCACGGCAATGTGGCTGGCGACGGCGCCGATGTCGCCGGCACCCATCATCAGCAGCAGGTCACCGTCCTGCAGCACGTCCGGCAGCACGGTGGCCAGCTCGGATGCCTTGCCAACCACCACCGGCTCGCTGCGGCCGCGCGCACGGATGGCGCGGGCCAGCGCATGCGAATCGGCGCCGGCGATCGGCTCTTCACCGGCCGGGTAGACCTCGCTCAGCACCAGTGCATCGACACTGGACAGCACTGCGGCGAACTTGTCGAACTGATCGCGGGTACGGCTGTAACGGTGCGGCTGGAAGGCGACCACCAGGCGCTTGTCGGCCCAGCCGCCACGCGCGGCGGCGAACACCGCTTCCAGCTCGCTCGGATGGTGGCCGTAGTCGTCGATGATGCGGACCTTGGCACCGCTGGCGGTGGTCACTTCGCCCAGGTCATTGAAGCGGCGACCGACGCCAGCGAAGCTGGCCAGTGCACGCGCGATCGTGTCCGGGGCCACGCCCAGCTGCCAGCCGACCGCCGCAGCGGCCAGCGCGTTGAGCACGTTGTGCTTGCCCGGCAGCGCCAGCACCACTTCCTGGCTGGTGCCCTGCGGCAGGCGCAGGGTGAAGCGCATGCGCGAACCTTCCTGCACCACGTTCTCGGCGCGCACGTCGGCCTGCGGGCTCATGCCGTAGCTCATCACGTGGCGCGGGGTCTTGGCGGCCAGTGCGGCCACTTCCGGATCGTCGATGCACAGCACTGCCAGGCCGTAGAACGGCAGGCGCTGCAGGAACTCGGCGAACGCCGCCTGCACGCGGGCGAAATCGTTGCCGTAGTTCTCCAGATGATCGGAATCGATGTTGGTGATGATCGACATCAACGGATTCAGGCGCAGGAAGCTGCCGTCGCTCTCGTCGGCCTCGGCCACCAGCCACTGGCCACCACCGAGCTTGGCGTTGGCACCGGCCGCCAGCAGCTGGCCACCGATCACGAAGGTCGGGTCCAGCCCACCCTCGCTCAGCACCGCAGCGGTCAGGCTGGTGGTGGTGGTCTTGCCGTGGGTGCCGGCCACGGCGATGCCGCGACGGAAGCGCATCAGTTCGGCCAGCATCGCCGCGCGCGGCATGATCGGAATGCGCTGGCTGCGCGCTTCCATCAGCTCCGGGTTGTCTTCGCGGATCGCGCTGGAGACCACCACGCAGTCGGTGCCCAGCACGTTGGCGGCGGAATGGCCGCGCATGATGCGCGCGCCCAGGCCGGCCAAGCGGCGGGTCGCGACGTTGTCGGCGTTGTCCGAACCGGACACTTCGTAGCCCAGCGTCAGCATCACTTCGGCGATGCCGCTCATGCCGGTGCCGCCGATGCCGACGAAATGCACGCGCGGGAACGCGCGCACCAGATCGTTGGTGTCATGCAGGCGGCGGATCATGCGCGGCCTCGCGCAGGGCAGGCGCTGGAGCGTGCCTTCTTCATACAGCTTCCTCGAGAATGATATCGGCGATGCGCTCGGCGGCATCGACCTTGGCCAGGGCACGCGCGGCTTGCGCCATCTGCATGCGGCGGGCGGGATTTTCGGACAGATCACGCAGCAGCGCGGCAATGCCGTCTGCCAGCGTTTCGTCCTGCTTCAGCAATACGGCTGCATCGCGCTCGACCAGGTACTCCGCGTTGCGGGTCTGGTGATCGTCGACAGCAGCGGGGAATGGCACCAGCACGCTGCCGATGCCGACCGCGCAGAGTTCGGCCAGCGTGGACGCGCCGGAACGGCACACCACCAGGTCGGCCCAGGCGAAGGCTTCGGCCATGTCGGCGATGAACGGTGTGACCTCGCCCTGCACGCCGGCCTTGGCATAGGCCTCGACCGCTTCGGCATGCAGCTTCTCGCCGCTCTGGTGACGCACCACCACCGGCACCTGCGCACCCAGGCTGGCCAGTGCCTGCGGCACGCCACTGTTGAGCGCGCGGGCACCCTGGCTGCCGCCCAGCACCAGCAGGCGCAGCGGACCGCTGCGATCGGCCAGCCGCTGCTGCGGCGGCGCGACGGCGGCGATTTCGGCGCGCACCGGATTGCCCACGAACTCTTCGCGTGCAGCGAAGGTGCCCGGGAAACCGGTCAGCAGGCGGCGCGCGTAGCGCGACAGGATGCGGTTGGTCAGGCCCGGCGCGCGGTTCTGTTCGTGCACGATCAGCGGCAGGCCGTGCAGGCGCGCGGCCATGCCACCGGGGCCGGAAGCGAAGCCACCGAAGGCGACCACCGCACGCGGCTGGCGATCACGGATGATCAGGCCGGCCGCACGCAGCGCGCGCATCAGGCGCCATGGCGCGGCCAGCAGAGCCAGCTTGCCCTTGCCACGCAGGCCAGTGATGGCCAGCGTATCGATGGCGATGTCGTGCTGCGGCACCAGGCGGGTTTCCATGGCGCCATCGGCACCCATCCAGGTGACCGGCACGCCACGCGCGCGCAGCACGCGGGCCACGGCCAGGCCCGGGAAGATGTGCCCGCCGGTACCACCGGCCAGGATCATCACCGGCCGGTTGTTGTTCTGGGCCGCGCTCATCCGAGCCTCCCGAAGGTGGGTTCGACGCGCGACTGCAGGCGGCTGGTGCCACGCACGGCGGCCGGCTCGGCCGCGGCCGGTTCGGCAGCCATCGGCACGTTCTTCGCCACCGGTGCAGCAGAAGGCTCGGCGGCGGCAGGCCCGGCAACATCGTCGGCGGCGCCCATGCGCACGGCCTGGCGGCGCTCGGCGCGCTTCAGTTCATAGGACACGCGCAGCAGCAGGCCCATCGCCACGCAGGTCATCAGCACCGACGAACCACCCGACGAAATCAGCGGCAGGGTCAGCCCCTTGGTCGGCAGGATGCCCAGGTTCACGCCGATCGAAACGAAGGTCTGCATGCTGATCCACAGGCCGATGCCGAAGGCGATGTAGCCGGAGAAGTGGCGCTTCATTTCCACGCAGCGCATGCCCAGCCAGAAGGTGCGGCCGACCAGCAGTGCGTACAGGGCCACGATCACGCAGGTGCCCAGGAAGCCGAATTCCTCGGCGGTGACCGAGAAGATGAAGTCGGTGTGCGCCTCGGGCAGGTAGTACAGCTTCTGCACCGAATTGCCCAGGCCAACGCCGGTCCACTCGCCGCGGCCCACCGCCATCAGCGCGTTGGACAGCTGGTAGCCGTCGCCCTGCTGGTCGGCCCACGGGTCAAGGAAGGAGGTGATGCGGCGCATGCGGTACGGCTCGATGATCGCCAGCGCGCTCATGCCGACCAGGCCGATCACCACCGGCATCGACATGCGCGGCATGTTCACCCCGCCCAGCACCAGCATGCCGGCGGTGATCGCCAGCAGCAGGGTGGACGAGCCGAAGTCGGGCTGCAGCAGCAGCAGCACCACCAGCGCACCGGCCACGCCCAGCGGCTTGAGCATCGCCGGCCAGGTCGCGTTGACCTCGTCGCGGAAGCGCACCAGGTAGCTGGACAGCCAGACGATGTAGAGCACCTTCACCGCTTCGACCGTCTGGAACTTGGAGATGCCCAGGTTGATCCAGCGGCGGGCACCGTTGACGCTGCTGCCCAGGCCGGGCACGAACACCACCACCAGCAGCGCGAAGCAGCCCAGCAGCAGCATCTGGTTGTACTGCTCGATGGTCTTCAGCTCGGTACGCGCGGCGAAGATGGCCAACACGATGCCGACCGCCAGGAAGATCAGGTGGCGGTTGAGGTAATAGAACGGGCTGCTCATCAACGCGATCGAGCTGGACGCCACCATCACCACGCCCAGCCCGGTGAGCGCGATCATCGCGCCGAGCAGCCACTTGTCGTAGCTGCCACCGATGGCCTCAAGGCGTGTTGCCTGGTGCGACAGGTCATTCATCAGCGTACCTTCAACGTGGCCAGGCCGATCAGCACCAGCACGACGGAGATGATCCAGAAGCGCACGATCACGCGCGGCTCCGGCCAGCCCTTCAGTTCGAAGTGGTGGTGGATCGGCGCCATGCGGAACACGCGCTTGCCGGTCAGCTTGAACGAGGCGACCTGGATCATCACCGACAGCGTCTCGATGACGAACACGCCGCCCATGATCACCAGCACCAGTTCCTGGCGGGTGATCACCGCGATGGTGCCCAGCACCGCGCCCAGCGACAGCGCGCCGATATCGCCCATGAACACCATGGCCGGATAGGTGTTGAACCACAGGAAGCCCAGCCCCGCGCCGGCGATCGCCGCACAGATGATGACCAGCTCACCGGCGCCCGGAATCTGCGGGATCTGCAGGTAGTTGGCGAACACTGCGTTGCCCGAGGCATAGGCGAACACGCCCAGCGCGCAGGCCACCAGCACCGTCGGCATGATCGCCAGCCCGTCCAGACCGTCGGTCAGGTTGACCGCGTTGGAGAAGCCGACGATCCAGAAATAGGCAATGGCCACGAAGCCGATGCCGGCCAGCGGCAGCGCCACCGATTTGAACATCGGGATGTAGAAGGTCAGCGCCGCCGGTACGTCGGCGGTCTGGAACAGGAAGATGCCCGCAGCCAGGCCGAAGATCGACTGCAGCAGGTACTTCCAGCGCGACTTCAGGCCGTTCGGGTCGCGACGGACGATCTTGATCCAGTCGTCGTACCAGCCGATGGCGCCGAAGCACAGCATCACCGCCAGCACCAGCCACACGTAGCGGTTGCGCAGGTCGGCCCACATCAGCACCGACAGGGTGACGGTGAGCAGGATCAGCGAACCACCCATGGTCGGCGTGCCGGCCTTGGAGAAATGGGTCTGCGGACCATCGGTCCGGATCGGCTGGCCGCCCTTGAACTGGGCAAGCTTGCGGATCATCGCCGGGCCGAGCCACAGCGACAGGAACAGCGCCGTCAACGCGGCAAGGATGGCGCGGAACGTCTGGTAGTTGAACAGCCCGAACAGGCTCTCCAACTGCTGCAACCATCGAGCCAGTTCATACAACATGCGGGGATTCCTCTCCTTGCGCCAGCAGCGCTTTGACAATCGTGTCCATGGCGCTGCCACGGGAACCCTTGACCAGGCAGCGCACGCCGGCGTGCAGCGCTTCCTTCAGCGCCTGCGACAGCGCGTCATGGGTGGTGAAATGATGTCCGCCCTCGCCAAACGCAGCGGCGGCAGCGGCGCTGAGCGGGCCCAGCGCATACAGGCGCTTGAGGCCGGCGGCACGCGCGCGGATGCCCGCCTGTGCATGCAGCGCCTCGGCGTCGGCGCCCAGCTCGCGCATGTCGCCCAGCACCAGCCAGCCCTCTTCCGGGGCGGCGGCCAGTGCGTCGATGGCGGCGGCCAGCGAACCAGGGTTGGCGTTGTAGCTGTCGTCCACCAGCACCGCGCCGTTGTGCAGCTGATGGGCGATCTGGCGGCCCGGCACTGGCTGCGCTTCCGCCAGGCCGGTGGCCACCAGTGACAGCTCGATGCCGGCGGCAAGCGCCAGGCTGGCGGCGGCCAGCGCATTGCTGATGTTGTGGCGGCCCGGCAGGCCCAGCACCACGCCCGCCTCGCCCATCGGCGTGACCAGGGTGAAGCGGCTGCCCTGCGCACCGGCGCGGATGTCGCGCGCGGTGACGTCGGCGGTGTGTTCCAGGCCATAGCGCAGCACCCGGCAACGTGCCGGGGTACCGATGAAATGCTGTTCGAACCAGCGCCCGTAGGCATCGTCGGCGTTGATCACGGCCACGCCATCGGCAGGCAGCGCGGCGTAGATCGCGCCCTTGGTCACCGCCACGCCGAGCAGGCTGCCCATCCGCTCCAGGTGGGCCGGGGCGATGTTGTTGACCAGGGCATAGCGCGGGCGCGCGATGTCGGTCAGGTAGGCGATGTCGCCCGGCTTGCCGGCGCCCATCTCGTAGACGGCGTAGTCGGCATCTTCCGGTGCGTCGATCACCGCCAGCGGCAGGCCGATCTCGTTGTTGCGGTTGCCCGGGTTGGCGTAGACCACCTTGTGCGCGTGCTGGGCCACCTGCTGCAGGATCGCCAGCAGCAGGCTCTTGACGCTGGTCTTGCCGTTGCTGCCGGTGATGGCGAACAGTTCGGTCGCGCGGTCGCGCTGCATGCCGGCGGCGATCTTCGCCAGCGCGCGCTCGCTGTCGGCCACCAGCACCTGCGGCAGGTCCAGCGGCAGCAGGCGTTCGACCAGCAATGCACTGGCGCCACGTGCCTGTGCGTCGGCAGCAAAATCATGGCCGTCGAAGCGTTCGCCACGCAGCGCCACGTACAGGCTGCCCGGGCCAAGGCTGCGGGTATCGTTGCTGACCGCGTCGATGGCCACGTCGTCGCCGTGGATCTCGCCACCGGCCCAGTGCGCGATCAGCGAAAGCAGGGTGCGCTTCATGCGGCGCCCTCCCCGGTCTCGGCTGCTAGAACACCGGCCTTCGCAGCCAGCGCGGCAGCCGACACTTCGGTGTCGTCGAAGTCATGCCGCACGCCATTCACTTCCTGGTAGGGCTCGTGGCCCTTGCCGGCGATCAGGATGATGTCGCCGGCACCAGCGCGCTTCACCGCCAGGCCGATCGCACGCGCGCGGTTGCGCTGCACGGTCACGGCCGAGGCATCGGTGAAGCCAGCCAGGATGTCGGCCACGATCACGTCGCCGTCTTCGCCACGCGGGTTGTCGTCGGTGACGATGACCTGGTTGGCCAGGCGCTCGGCAATGGCAGCCATCTGCGGGCGCTTGCCGGTATCGCGCTCGCCACCGCAGCCGAACACGCAGAACAGCGTGCCCTGCAGGTGGCCGTGCAGGCTGTCCAGCGCCTGTTCCAGCGCGTCGGGGGTGTGTGCGTAATCAACCACCACGGTCGGCAGGCCATCTTCGCCGCCCAGGCGGTTCATGCGGCCACGGATCGGCTGCAGTGCCGACAGCACCTCGGCGATGCGCGGCAGCGGATGCCCCAGCGCATGCAGGCTGCCGGCCACGGCCAACAGGTTGTCCACGTTGAAGCGGCCCAGCAGCGGCGACTGCACTGCAGCGCGCTGGCCGTCGATGACCAGTTCGAAACCGATGCCGCGGCCGTCCAGCTGCAGCGCTTCAGCGCGCACGCTGGCACCGTCGGCACCACGCGAGCTCAGGCCAATGGCCTGCACGCCCGCCGGCAGACCGGCGAACAGCTGGCGACCGAACGCATCGTCAAGATTGATGACCGCCGCCTTCAGGCCCGGGCGATGGAACAGCCGCGCCTTGGCCGCGCCGTAGCTGGCCATGTCACCGTGGTAGTCAAGGTGATCGCGGGTGAGATTGGTGAACACCGCCACGTCGTAGTGCACCGCATCCACGCGGCCCTGGTCCAGCGCATGCGAGCTGACTTCCATCGCCACCGCGCGCGCGCCATCGTCGCGTAGCTGCGCCAGCAGCGCATGCATCTGCAGCACCAGCGGGGTGGTGAAACCGGTCGGCTCGACCGCACCATAAAGTCCGGCGCCCAACGTGCCGATACTGCCACTGGGCGTACCGAGCAGATGCCAGGCCTGGGCCAGCAGCTGCACGGTGGAGGTCTTGCCGTTGGTGCCGGTCACGCCAACCATGGTCATCGCCCGCGAAGGCGCGCCATGGAACTGGTCGGCCATTGCCCCCAGACGCGCGCGCAGGTCCGGCACGGCGATGGCATCGGCCGGTGCAGGCAGCTCGGCAGGCGCCGGCGCTTCGAACAGGATGGCGCCGGCACCGGCAGCACGCGCCTGCTCGACAAAACCCAGGCCATGCGCGCCGAAACCGGCGATGGCAACGAAGGCATTGCCGGGGCGCACGGCACGGCTGTCCAGCACCAGGCCGGTCAGAACGGGATCATGGCCCGCCAGGGCCACGTCCGGAAGCAACTGCGAAAGCAACATCGAAGGGCTCATTGCGTGCCTCCCGTGGCGGGCGGCACATGGGGGTGCGCGCTGGGCAGCGCGGCATCGAATTCAGCGGCGGCATCCACCGGCAGTGCGGCTTCGGCCGGCGGCACCGGCAGCACCGAGGCCGAATGCCCGATCTTTCCGGACTGCTGGGCAGCCAGCCACGACTGCAGGTCATCCAGCGGCACGTCCATCAGGCGCAGGGTGCCTTCCATCACGTTGTGATAGACCGGCGCCGACACCAGGCCGCCGTAGAACTTGCCGCCCTGCGGATCGTTGATGACGATGACGGTGGCAAAACGCGGATTGGTGGCCGGCACCACGCCGGCGAACAGCGCGTTGTAGTGACCGCGCTCGTAGCCACCGGGGCCGGTCTTGCGCGCGGTACCGGTCTTGCCGGCCACGCGGTAGCCCAGCACCGCCGCCTGCTTGGCGCCGCCCTGGGTGACCACCGTTTCCATCATCGCCACCACCTGCTTGGCGACGTTCTCGTCGATGATCTGCTGGCCTTCGTTGCGCTGGCCCTTGACGAAGGTCGGCGCGATCAGCTTGCCGCCGTTGGCCAGCGCCGAGTACGCGGTGGCGATCTGCAGCGGCGTGACATTCAGGCCATAGCCGTAGGACATGGTCGTCTTGGTCGCGCCGTCCCAGTTGGCGGGGCGCCGCACGACACCGCCGGACTCGCCGGGGAAGCCACTGTGCGGCACCGAGCCGTAGCCGAAACGGCGCACGCCGTCGTAGAACACCTGGTCGGGCATCTTCGCGGCGATCTTGGCCGCGCCGATGTTGGAGCTGCGGGTGATCACACCGGTGACGTTCAGCACGCCGTTGTTGCGCGGCACATCGCGGATGGTGAAACGGGCAACCTGCATGTAGCCCGGGTTGGTATCGATGATGGTGTCCTTGGTCACCACCCCGGACTGCAGCGCGGTGGCGATGGTCAGCGGCTTCATCGTCGAACCCGGCTCGACCAGATCGGTCACCGCGCGGTTGCGACGCGTGTCCGGCACCGCGCCGTTGAGCGAGTTCGGGTTGTAGGTCGGCAGGTTGACCATGGCCAGGATCTCGCCGGTGGTCACGTCCATGATCACCATCGAGCCGCCGGCCGCCTTGTTGGCCACCAGCGCGTTGCGCAGTTCCTTGAAGGCCAGGTACTGGATGCGGCGGTCGATGCTGAGGGTCAGATCCTTGCCCGGCTCGGCCGCACGCAACAGATCGCTTTCGACCGTCTCGCCCTTGCGGTTGCGGATCACCCGCTTGCCGCCGGGCTTGCCACGCAGCCATTCGTCGAATGCCAGCTCCAGGCCTTCCTGGCCGCGGTCGTCGATGTTGGTGAAGCCCAGCACGTGTGCCATCGCTTCACCCTGCGGGTAGAAGCGTCGGAACTCGCGCTGCGCGGCCACGCCCGGAATCTTCAGCGCGACCACGCGCTCTGCCTCGTCCGGATTGATCCGGCGACGCAGGTACATGAATTCCTTGTCCGACTTCTGCGACAGGCGGCTGCTCAGCTCGTCCACCGACATACCCACCGCCTGTGCCAGCTCGGGGATGCGCTCGGGCGAACGCAGCAGGTCCTGCGGGTTCACCCAGATCGAGGCGACCGGGGTGGACACCGCCAACGGCTCGCCGTTGCGGTCGGTGATCATGCCGCGCGAAGTCTTGATCGGCAGTTCGCGCAGGTAACGCGCTTCGCCCTGGCGCTGGTAGAAGTCGCTGTTGATGATCTGCACGTAGGCGGCACGACCCACCAGCGATACCGAGCACAGGCCGAGCGCCAGGGCCACCCAGCGCAGGCGCTGGCGCAGGTTGAAGGCGTTGCGTGGACGGTTGCGGCCGGTCTTGCTCATGGGCGCACCACCACCACGTCGGCGGCTTCGGGGAACTTCATGCCGAGCTTTTCGCGGGCGATGCTGTCCACGCGGTTGGCTTCGGCCAGGGTCGCCTGCTCCAGCTGCAGGCGGCCGAATTCGATGTTCAGGTCATCGCGTGCACGCTCGGCGCGCGACAGCTCGATGAACGTCTGCCGGTGACGGTGACGCACGAACACGACGCCGATCGCCGAGGCCACGGTGCAGGCCAACAGGATGATCAGCAGCAGCCGGCTCATGCATCGGCCTCCCGCTTCTGGGCCACACGCAGCACGGCGCTGCGGGCGCGCGGGTTCATCGCCAGCTCTTCGTCGGTGGCCTTGATGGCACCGCCGATCAGGTCCAGGGTCGGCACGAAGGCCTGCGCCTCGGGCAGCCGGCGGTTGGCCGGCGGTGCCTTGGCCAGGCGGTTCATGTACTGCTTGACGATGCGGTCTTCCAGCGAGTGGAAGCTGATCACCGCCAGCCGGCCACCGGGCTTCAGGCGCTCCACCGCCGCGTCCAGGCCGGCTTCGAGGTCGGCCAGTTCACGGTTGATGTGGATGCGGATGGCCTGGAAGCTGCGCGTGGCCGGATGGATCTTGTCCTTGCCGCGCGGCATCACCGAGGCGATCAGTTCGGCCAGCTCGGCGGTACGGGTGAACGGCTGCTTTTCGCGGCGGGCCACGATGGCGCGGGCGATGCGCCGGCTCTGCCGCTCTTCGCCGTAGGTCCACAGCACGTCGGCGATCTCGCGATCTTCCACGCGGTTGATCCACTGCGCAGCGCTTTCGCCACTGTCCGGGTCCATGCGCATGTCCAGCGGGCCGTCCTTGCCGAAGCTGAAGCCACGCTCGGCCACATCCAGCTGCGGCGAGGACACGCCAAGGTCGAACAGCACGCCATCCAGGCCTTCGGCGGTCTCGTTCCACTGCAGCAGCTGGGCGAAGCTGCCACGGAAGATCGACACGCGCGGGTCCGGCGCGAAATCGCGCTCGGCAACGGCAATGGCTTCCGGATCCTTGTCCATGACCAGCAGGCGTCCCTCGGGACCGAGCTGGGTGAGCACGCCACGTGCATGACCGCCACGACCGAACGTGCCATCCAGATAACGTCCGTTTTCGATCACCCTCAGGCCTTCCAGGACCTGGGTGTACAGGACCGGCAGATGCACCGCCGGCGACTGCGACACCGGAAGGTGACCGGTCTGCGCTTCTGGGCGCATCCGGGCACCCCGGCTCACAACTTCAGGTCGAGCAACCCATCACCCAGATCCTCATCAGACAACGTCTGCTGGATCAGGGCCCGATGCGCCTGCTCGCTCCACAATTCGAATTTGTCGCCCATACCGAGCAATACCGCCTTCTTCTCAATGCCCACCGCACCGCGGTGGCTGGCGGGAATGCTGATGCGACCGTTGCCGTCCAGCTCCAGGTGGGCGGCTGAACCGACCAGCTTCTGCTGCAGCAGACGTACGACGCGCTGTGTGTTGGGTTTGGACATGACGTCGTCGCGTACCCGCTCCCATTCCGACTCGGCGTACAGCCACAGGCAGCCGGATTCGAAGGGGTTGTAGGTCAACACGAGACGGTTGTTGCTGACGCGCGCAACCAGGTCGCGGTGAGCGGTGGGAACCGCCATGCGTCCTTTGTCGTCAACTGTGATGGCCGTCTCGCCCTGGAACACGACGCCTGCACCTTATCCTTCGCCCGGTGAAACATTGAACCACGAAAATCCACAAAACACCCGGATTTCCCTCTGATGCCCACCTTAGCAGCGGCCCAAGGGTTGTCAACAACTTTTCAGCAGGGAAATCGCCAGCCGCATCAATGGTTTGCGCCGATGTTTAGAGAGTTGTTCAAGGTTTATCCACAAGTTGCTGATCCGTCTCAATTTTTGAGATTGAACGGAAGTTCAGGGGTGTGGAGGGCGCGTGAAACATGGGCTGCGCATTCATCCGGAACGGGCCGAAAGCGACGTCGGACTGCGCAAACCGGGCACAATGGCGCCATGTGCCTGCTTGCTATTGGCTGGTTGCACCACCCGCGCTGGCGGCTGGTGATGGCCGGCAACCGTGATGAGTTCCACGCCCGCCCGACCGCGGCCCTGGCCCCCTGGCAGGATGAGACGTCGGTCATCGGCGGACGCGACCTGCGCTCGGGCGGCGGCTGGGCCGGGGTGGGTGCCGGCGGCCGGATGGCGGTGGTGACCAACGTCCGCGATCCGCAGGCTTCCCAGACCGGGCCATCGCGTGGCGCCCTGGTGGCCGACTACCTGCGTGGCCGCGATCCGGCGGGCATACATATAGAACGCCTGGCCGGGATCTCCACTGCCTATGCCCCGTTCAACCTGCTGCTGGCCGATGGCCACAGCCTGGAGTATCTGGGCAACCACCCGGCCGAACGGCAGACGCTTGGCCCGGGCGTGCATGGCATGTCCAACGGCGCGCTTGATGCGCCCTGGCCGAAGACCCGGCGGCTGATGGATGCGCTGTCGGCGTGGCTGGAGCAAGACGGGGTCAGATTCCTTTCCCAACGGGAAAAGGATCTGACCCCGGACCTGAGCCCAGACCTGACCCCACTGTGGGATGCCCTGGCCGATGAACATCGCCCGGTCGACAGCGACCTGCCCGATACCGGCATCGGCTTGGAACGCGAACGCTGGCTCAGCCCCGCCTTCATCCGTGGTGACGATTACGGCACCCGCGCCAGTACCGTGCTGCTGATTGATGGCAACGGCCACGGCGAAATCCACGAGCGCCGCTTTGGTCCGCAGGGCGTACCCAGCGGACAGGGTCACGTCATTTTCTGACTGGAACGGTAGTGCCGGCCGCTGGCCGGCAACTTCTGCATCTTCGGGCATGTCACGCGGTTGCCGGCCAGCGGCCGGCACTACCAGATCCACACACCCTGCGTGGAGGGCGATAGGTAGATCCACGCCATGCGTGGATGGGGTAGATCCACACCCTGCGTGCATGGATGTGGATGGAATGAAGGGGCGGAGCCGGCCGATAAGCCGGGTTCTGTCGTGGACAGTCATTCCTCTAGGCGTTACGTCGCCGCAACGCTCAAGCAACCTACCCGGATCCAACGCGGGCCGCGCCAATGGATCCCTATTTGGTCTTGCTCCAGGTGGGGTTTGCCGTACCGGTCTGTTGCCAGACTCGCGGTGCGCTCTTACCGCACCATTTCACCCTTACCGGCCTTCCGAAGAAGACGTAGGCGGTATCTTTCTGTTGCACTTTCCGTCGGCTTGCGCCGCCCAGGCGTTACCTGGCACCTTGCCCTATGGAGCCCGGACTTTCCTCGGCACCCCCGAAGGGATGACGCGACTGTCTGGCCGACTCCGCCGCGCGCATTCTAGCGTACGCGGGCCCGCCCTGCCGGTTTGATTGCGGCGTGCGGTTCATCTGCCCCAGCAGTAGAGCCACGCCACGCGTGGCTGCGCACCGCACCTGCAGGCTCAACGCGCCAGCAGCGCTGCCCGCGATTGGAGCACCAGCCCGATATCCAGCTCCTGCGACGAGGCCCCGGTTGCCAGATCCAGCACCGTGCGGCGCACCTTCAGCTGGATGCGATCACCGGGCGCGTACGCGCGAAGGACCTGTTCGATGCCGTAGGTCGTCGCCACGGCGGTGCCCTGCACCGACAGCACCTCGTCATTTGCCTTCAGGCCGGCCCGCTCGGCGTTGCTGCCGTTGAGCACGTGATTGACCAGCGTCCCTCCCGCCATCCCCAACCCCAGCACGGGCCGCAACGCGTCGGCGCGCTCATCGACGGCACCTTTGGCCGAGCGCGACATCTCGGTGTGGGCGAGCAGGCGCCCCTCCATACGTTCATCGAAATGCGGGGCCTGCATGGCGAACGCGCCACATTCCAGCACGCCACGCAGCGGCGGCTGCTTGTAGCTGCCGTGCAGCGCCTCGCGCAGCCGCGTCCACTGGCGCGCACTTACATACCGGTGCTGGCTGGCCGCCATCTGCTGGTAGGCCTGCTCGATCGCTTCGCGCGCAGCGGGGTCCACCTGCGGGCAGCCCTCGGCCAGGTCCACGGCCTCCCGTGCGGCGGTGTAGATGACGATCGCGTGGTTGCCTTCCACATACGGGCCCTGCCGCAACTGCACCAGGCCAGGATCGAACAGCTCATAGCCGGTGAAGCCACGCCCCAGATCCGATGGGTCGATCTCCTCGCCCGCCCACGCGTGGGCGGAAACGACCAGAGCCAACACCAGTGAAAGTCCTTTTGCCGACATCGTCCTCATCCTTGTCCAGGGCCACTTCATCCACGCATGGCGTGGATCTACTGCATTCCGGGCTGTTTTCATCCACGCATGGCGTGGATCTACTGCACTCCGGGGTGTTTTCATCCGCGCATGGCGTGGATCTCCTTCACCCACTCAACTGCCGTACAACGCCTTGCGCGGTGCGCCGGTCAACTCGGCCGCCAGCTTGGCCGCGGTCGACGGCGGCAGGTGCTCGCTCAGCTTGGCGTAGACGTGCCGGCCATGAGCCAACTGCGCCTCGGCATCGTCACCGGCGCCCTGCACCATCACCACGAACTCGCCCTTGCGCTGGTTGTCATCGGCTTCCACCTGCGCCAGCAACCCGGCCAGGTCGCCATCCAGCACGGTCTCGAACAGCTTGGTCAGCTCGCGCGCGAGCACAGCCGGGCGCTCGCCGCCAAAGATCGCCGCCATGTCGGCCAACGACTCGGTGATGCGGTGCGAGGATTCGTAGAAGACCATCGTGCGCACTTCGCCGGCCAGCCCCTGCAGGCGATCGCGGCGGCCGCTGGCCTTGGCCGGCAGGAATCCCTCGAAACTGAAGCGGTCGCTGGGCAGGCCGGCGACGCTCAGCGCAGCGATGGCCGCGCAGGCGCCGGGAATCGGGCTGACCTTGATGCCGGCAGCACGCGCGGCACGCACCAGCCGGAAGCCCGGATCGCTGACCAGCGGGGTGCCGGCATCGCTGACCAGCGCCAGCGACTCGCCCGCCTGCAGCCGCGCCACCAGGCGCTGGGCCAGGGCCTCTTCGTTGTGTTCGTGCAGGGCCACCAGCGGCTGCTGGATGCCGAAATGGGACAGCAGCTGGCCACTGCGGCGGGTGTCCTCGGCGCAGATGGCCGCCACCGAACGCAATACCTCCTGCGCGCGCGGGCTCAGATCGGCCAGGTTGCCGATCGGCGTGGCGACGACATACAGGGTTGGGACACTCATTTCAGCGGTACTCACGGGGCAAGGGTAGAATCCTAGCGTGTACCTGGCCAAGGCCGCTGCCCTCATCGCATGGACCCGATCATGAACAAGCCCGCCGCACGCATCTCTGCCCTGTCGCTGTCGTTGATGCTGCTGGCCGGTTGTGCCACCACCAGCCTCGTCAGCACGCCCGAATCGCCGGCCCAGAGCCAGGCGCTGGCGCTGATTGAACAAGGCAAGCCGCGCGACGCCGCCCTGCAACTGGAAGCGCTGGCCGCGACCCTGCGTGGCGGCGCCCGCAGCAACGCACTGGCCGATGCGGCCTGGGCCTGGCACCTGGCCGGCGACAGCGCACGCGCGCGCAGCCTGCTGGGCCAGGTGACCGCCCGCCAGCTGACCGGCGCCAGCCTGCAGCGTTACCAGCTGGCCAGCGCCGAGCTGGCGCTGGCCGACAAGCAGCCGGCGCAGGCACTGGCCCTGCTGAAGGATCATGCCGACAACGTGCACCCGAGCCTGCGCACGCGCTGGTCGCTGGCCCGCGCCAGTGCCCTGCAGGCCACCGGCGATGCCTTTGGCGCCGCCACCGAACGCGCCCGTGCGCATGCCGGCCTGACCGGCACCGCGCGCAGCGAAAACCAGGCCGCCATCTCCGGCCTGCTCGGCACCCTCGACGATGCCACCCTGCGCAGCCGCGCCGCCGCCTTGCCGGCCAATGACCCGCTGTACAACTTTGCAGGCCGTGCACTGATCGCCCGTGGCCTGCCGCTGCCGCGCCCGTTCGATCGCGATGGCGCTGCCCAGTTCGACACCAGCAAGCGCCCGCCGGCGATGAGCGATGGCTACCGCCCGCCGGCCAAGCTGGCCGTGCTGCTGCCGCTCAGTGGTCGCCTGGCCACTGCCGCACAGCCGGTGCGCGATGGCCTGCTCAGCGCCTACTACGGTGAAACCCGCCGTCGTCCGGAGGTCAACTTCTTCGACACCGCCGGTACCCCGGCCGGTGCGCTGGCCGCGTATGACAAGGCCGTGGCGTCCGGCGCCGACTTTGTGGTCGGCCCGCTCGGCCGCGACGAGGTGGATGCCGTGTACGGCCGCCAGCAGCTGCCGGTGCCGGTGCTCGGCCTGAACCGCGGCAAGGATGCACCGCCCGCTGGCAGCGCCGGTTTCTCGCTGGCACCGGAGGACGACGGCATCGTCGCCGCCGAATACATGCGTGGCCGCGAGCGCAGCAAGGCGCTGGTGATCAACAGCAGCGACGACACCGGCCGCCGCGCCGCTGCCGCCTTCGCCCAGCGCTTCGCCCAGCGCGGCGGCAGCGTCGCCGCCACCATCGCCATCAGCGAAACCGTGGGGGATGTCAGCGCGCAGGTGCGCAACGCCGGCGCGGTCGATGCCGTGTTCCTGGCCGTACGTGCACCGCAGGCCCGCCTGCTGGCCCCGCAGCTGGCGCTGGCCGGTGCCGGTGGCGCCACCCGCGTGGGTACCTCGCAGCTGACCACCGGCAGTGGCAAGGTCGAAGAAGACGTGGCGCTGGACGGCATCATCTACCCGAACGAAGCCTGGAACGTGCGCAGCGTGTCCGGCGTGCCGTCCGCTGCCCAGGTCGCGCAGACCCTGCCCAGCGCGCGCGGCGCCGCCAGCCGCCTGTTCGCCTTCGGCGCCGATGCGTGGAAGATCAGCGCCTACCTGGACAAGCTGGCCACCGAAGGCGGCCTGGACGGCGCCACCGGCACGCTGTACCTGGACAGCAACGGCAACATCCTGCGCCAGCCGGCATGGTCGACCTTCAGCGGTGGCCGGCCGATGCCGATCGCCGGTGGTCGCTGAGCACCTGCAACGTGGCTCGGCGGTGGAAGCCGCCGCCGAGCAGCATCTGCAGCAGGCCGGGTTGCGGCCGCGCGCACGCAACGTGCGTTATCGCGGCGGTGAACTGGACCTGGTGATGGATGACGCCGGCACCGTGGTGTTCGTGGAAGTGCGCTACCGCGCGCGACAGGACTTCGGTGGCGGCGCGGCCTCGGTCGATCCGCGCAAATGCCGGCGCCTGATCCACGCGGCGCAGCTGTACCTGCAGGAACACCCCGCCGTGGCCAATGCGCCCTGCCGCTTCGACGTGGTTGAAGCCACGGGCGAACCACCGCAGCTGCACTGGCTGCGCGATGCGTTCCGGTTGGATGATTGCTGATGGGTACCCTTTGCCGGCCAGCGGCCGGCACTACCCATCGGATCTGTAGCCGGCCAGCGGCCGGTGCTACCGGAGCCGATGCCTGATGCCTTCGATCATCACCCACGCGGCGGTGCCACTGGCGTTGTGGTGCGCTGCTGATCGCGGCCGCATTCCGCCGCGCCTGCTGGGCGCGGGCGTGATCGCGGCGATGCTGCCCGACGCCGATGTACTCGCGTTTGCCCTGCACATTCCCTACGCCGATGCGTTCGGCCATCGCGGCGCCAGCCACTCGCTGCTGTTCGCCCTGGTGCTGGCCGTGTTGGCGGCGGTGCTGGCGTTCTTTGGTAGCCGCCGACCTGGGTCGGCGCCGCTCAGCTCCGGTAGTCGCCAACCTTGGTTGGCGGTGCTGTGCCAACCAAGGTTGGCACCTACCACGGCAAAGCCAACCTTGGCATCTACCGTACAAGCTGCAGCGTTTGTGTTCGTCTGCGCCGCCAGCCATCCGCTGCTGGATGCGTTGACCTCCGGCGGCCTTGGCGTTGCGCTGGCCTGGCCCTGGAGCGAACACCGCTTCTTCGCACCCTGGCGGCCGATCCGCGTGTCGCCGTTCGCGCCGCAGTTCTTCAGCGCGCGCGGCCTGGCCACCCTGCTGTCGGAACTGCGCTGGGTGTGGCTGCCGCTGGCCGGCGCTGTCATCGCCTGGAAACTGATTCACCCCGCCCCTGCTGCCCCACGAGATCTGTCATGAGTACTGCCCTGCCCTCCGCATTGGTTGCCGAACTGTCCGCCCTGCTGGGCAGCGACGGCTGGCGCATGGATGACTGCGCACTGGAGGCGAACGCGCAGGACAACTCGTGGCGCCACCAGCGCCCGGCTGCGGTGGCACTGCCGGCCGACATCGAACAGGTGCAGGCGCTGGTGCGTGCCTGCCGCGCGCATGGCGTGGCCCTGGTCGCGCGCGGTGCGGGCACCGGCACCACCGGCGCCGCCGTGCCAGTGCCCGGCAGCATCGTGCTGTCGTTCACCCGCATGGACCGCATCCTCGAGATCCGCGCCGGTGACCGCTGCGCGGTGGTGCAGCCGGGCGTACTCAACGGAACGCTGCAGCAGGCGCTGGCACCGCACGGCCTGTTCTGGGCACCGGACCCGTCCAGCGCCGAGATCTGCAGCATCGGCGGCAACCTCGCCTGCAATGCCGGTGGTCCGCGCGCGGTGAAGTACGGCACCAGCCGCGACAACGTGCTGGGCCTGGTAGCAGTGACAGGTACCGGCGAGGTGATCCGCTGCGGCGGTGCCTACACCAAGGACGCCACCGGCTATGACCTCACCCACCTGCTGGTCGGCAGCGAAGGCACGCTGGCGCTGATCGTGGAAGCCACGCTGAAGCTGACCCCGCTGCCGGTCAGCCAGGCCGGGCTGCGTGTGCTGTACCGCGATGCCGACGCGGCCGCCGCTGCCGTCTCGCGGCTGATGTCGCAGCCGGTCGTTCCCACGCGCTTGGAATTCATGGACGCACGCAGCCTGGAGCTGCTGCGCCTCAACGGTGCCGACGTACCCGACGCAGGCGCGATGCTGCTGGTCGAGGCCGATGGCGACCACGACACCCTGCCCTATCTGCTGCAGGCATTGGCGACCGCCGCCGAAGGTGACGGCATGATCGCACTGGACGTGGCAATGGAAGGCCGCGCGCGCGACCAGCTGTGGGCCGCACGCAAGGCCTTGTCACCGGCGCTGCGCAGCGTCGCCCCGGGCAAGATCAACGAAGACGTAGTGGTACCGGTATCGCGCATCCCCGATCTGGTGGCCGGCGTGCAGGTACTGGCCCGCGACTATTCGCTGACCATCGTCACCTTCGGCCATGCCGGCAACGGCAACCTGCACGTCAACATCCTGTACCACCCGGACGATGCCGACGAGAACGCACGCGCGCATGCCGCGCTGCCGAAGATCTTCGAACTGACGCTGGCGCTGGGTGGCACGCTGTCGGGCGAACACGGCATCGGCCTGGCCAAGCGTGATTTCATGGCGAAGGCGTTCACCGCGGAAACGCTGGCGGCGATGCGCGCGATCAAGGCCGCGCTGGATCCGGATGGCATCCTCAACCCGGGCAAGGTGCTGCCGCCGGCATAGGCCGCGGAGGGCGGCAGAGCTGAGCCATGCGCGGCTCGCCGCGTTCCGCGCGGGCTTGCGCGAGCGGAACGGAGAGCAGCAAGCGCGGGCTCGGCTCTACAGTGGATTGTCGCCCGCAATATCGATCAGGGTCTGCCGGAAGCTGGGCAAAAGCACGCGGTTGCCATGGCCGCTCAGGTGATCGTTGTCGAAGAACAGCGGTTCACCGTCCTGCACCGCCGAGCAGGTATCCGGCCCGCACAGCAGCGGCAGCGGATCCCACACGGTCAATGACGGGTAACGCGCGGCCAGCTCGGCCAGCAACGCCATCTGCGGTGCACGCAGCATCTGCAGATCCGCGCGCGACATGCTCAGGCCACCGACGCACGCCGGATTGCGACGGTTGAACCAGTCCGAGCAGCGGTAGGCCCCGGCCTTGAACAGCGGCAGCGGTGCATCGATGACCACGTGCACGCCCAACCGCTGCAGGCGGCCCAGCACACGCTCGGCTTCATCATGTGCCGCCTGCGCATGCGCGGGCGTGCGTTCGGCCAGCAACTGCCGATAAATCTGCTGTGCGTCCTGTTGCTGCCAGTCGAACCCTCGCAGCTCCGGCATGCGCAGCGCCGCCAGCAACACGATGTCACCCGGGCGCGCGTCGCGTTCGATGGCCGACAGGCTGTCCTCGATGAAGTCCTGGCAGTCGGCCGGGCTGGCCCGCAGCAGATTGACGAAGCTGCAGCCGCCGCGATCCTCCTGGCGGATCTCCATCCCGGTCTGTCGCGCGACCATGCTGGTCATCGTGCGGTAGGCCGCCGCATGCGAGTCGCCCACAACAAACAGGCGTCGCCCTTCAAGCGCCGGTGCGCCCACCGGTTCCAGCGGTCGCCACGCCGGGTAGCGACGCGCCTGCCATGCGTAGCCATCACGGGTGACGCTGAGCGAAATCTGCTCGTGATACTCCACCGTCGCCCAGGCACCGGCGCCGCACAGCGCCACCACCGGCAGCGCCATCGCCAGCACCTTCGCCGGCGCCATCCGCAACAGCGGCAGCGCGCTGCGCAGCGGACGTTCAATGTAATGGTAGGAAGCGGCCGACACTGCCAGCAGCAGCACCGGATACAGCCACAGCGCAGCGCCCTGCAGCCCGTAGGTCCAGCGCAGCAGCACCAGCAGTGGCCAATGCCACAGGTACAGGGAATACGACAGGCGCCCCAAGTAGGACAGCGGTGCCCAGCCCAGGGCGCGGCCGACCCGCGATTGGCCATGCCCGGCTACCGCCGCCAACAGCAACAGGGTGCCGACCACCGTGGCCAGCACACCCGGCACCGGCATGGCCAGTTGCGGCGCGACAAGTACGCCCGCCAGCAGCAGGGCCAGGCCGGGCAGTGCGAGCGCATCCCCGCGCTTGCCGGGACCGCGCGCGCTCATCCACTGGTACAACAGCGCACCGGCCGCCAGTTCCCAGAACCGCGACGGCAGCATATAGAACGCCGCCGCCGGGGCCGTCTGCGCCTGCCAGGCCGCCCACGCCAGCGACAGCACCGTGAGCGCCGGCAACAGCACACGCGACCACGGCCAGCGGTCGCGGCCGCGCAACCAGACGAAGAACAGCAGCGGGAACACCAGGTAGAACTGCTCCTCCACGCCCAGTGTCCAGGTGTGCAGGAACGGATTGAGTTCCGCGCCGGGAGAGAAGTAGTCATCCTGCTGGCCGGCCAGTACCACGTTGCTGAAACCCACCAGCGCCGCCCAGCCGGTCTGGTCGAACTGCTCGTTGCGCCAGGCGCGGGGAATGAACAGCGCCGACAGCACGAAGGTGGCCATCAGCATCACCAGCAGCGCCGGCAACAGGCGCAGCACGCGACGCCGGTAGAAATCGAGCAGCAGCGCGCCCAGTGGCATGCCTGCACGCGCAGCCAGCGATTGGCTGATCACGAAGCCGGAGACCACGAAGAACAGGTCCACACCGGTGAAACCACCGGGCAGCCACGCCGCATTCGCATGGAAGACGATGACGGCCAGCACGGCCAGTGCACGCAGGCCATCGATGGCAGCGTTGTGGGAGCGTTCGGGGTGAAGCATGCGGGCGACCGTCAGCGAGCGATCCGGCAGCATGGCCAGCGCTGGCGCAGTCATTCAATGGACAATCGCGACAGACGTGGACATCGTTCATGTCCGATCCCAACTCAGCGCGATGGTAGAGCCGAGCCATGCTCGGCTGCTCTTCGTTCAGATCGCGATGAGCCGAGCGTAGGCTCGGCGCTACAGCAGCAGCCAGGGGTCAGAGCCCATTGCCGTGGCAATGGGATCCGCCCCCCGCTGCACGCCCGCTTACCAGGCCATGCGCAGGCCCACCTGGCCGCCCACGTTGCGGTAACCGTGGTCGCCGCGCTGCACGCTCAGGCCGCCCCATGCACCCCAGCGCTGGCCCAGCTTCAGCTCGGCACCGGCCTGCACTTCGTATCGGTTGCGCGGCACATCCGCGCCCACCGTGTCACCGTTGAACTGCAACGCGCTGGTGCCGCTGCCACGCAGCCAGTTCACGCCCAGGTAGGGCTGCACCACACTGCCCGCCGCGGTGCCGCCACCGAACACGCGCACGCCCACGCGTCCGTTCAGGCCACCGGCATCGGCACGATCGATCACCGTGCCGTTGTGCTCCACATGACGATCGGCGCGGAACTCCGCGTACGACAATTGCAGCTGCGGCTGAAGGTACAGCTGGCTCGACGCCCCCTGCCAGACGCTGAAGGTGTAACCCGCCTCCAACGACGTGCTGATCGTGCGCGAATCGTACTGCTCCGGCTCCAGGCCGATGCCCTGCACCCGGTTGTCGAAACGACCGTACTGCACGTTCGCATCCACATAGGCGCCGTGAGCGCCCTCGGCGTCCTGCAACCAGGTGCCATAAACACCCAGCGCACTACCACGCACGCGGCCGGTAGCGGTGTAGCCGGTCAGATCCGAAACGACGCGGTTGTCGGCGCGGCCACTGCCCAACATCACCCCGAAGGCGGCGCTGCCCCGACGCAGCAGGTCGCTGCCGATCTGCAGTACCGACGTATTGCCGTCCACCGACAGCTGACCACCCACCGCAGTGAAATCTGCATTGCTGCGGCCTACGCGCGCCCACGCAGTGCGCTCGCTGCCGATGGCGCCGGTGCGCTCATGCATGCGGTGGGCAAACATGTTGATGGCGGCCGACTGATTGGCAAGATAGGCACCTGCCTCGGGGCGCAACACCGGCGGCGGCCGGATCGGGTCCACCGGCCCCACGCCCTCGCCACCGTCCCCGCCCTCACCCGGGTCCGGGCCCGGGTCCGGGCCTGGATCAACCGCACAGCCCGGCGCCGTCGGATCGTCCTGGCACACATCGAACCATTCCGAGCGCAGGTACCAGTTGCCGTCGGAAGGATCGGCAAGACCGCCCTGGAACAGGAAGTACTCGTACGAACCGCCCACCGCGCGGCCGGCCAGCGCGTAGCGCGCCAGTGATGCACCGTCCACTTCGATCAACGGGATGCCATCGGTCGTCTGAGCGCCGACACCGCCGATGTTCTTCACCGCGATGTTGGCATCACCCGAGGTATTCCCCCGCACATGCAGGCGATCAATCGCACTGTCATCGCTCGCCAGTGCGCCCTGGAACAGGAAGGTGGCACCTTCGCTGTGCAGGTCGCCGTCTACGGTAAGCGTGTTGAAGCGGCCGATGCCGTCGGACAACGCCAGCCCGCTGTTGAGCACCTGCAGTTCATTGACCGCGGCGTCACCGACCAGCGTCCAATGGCTGCGGCCTTCAATGACCATGGTTTGCACCAGGCCGGAAGAACCCTGCCACAGCGAGCCATCGGTCAGTCTTACGTGCACATCGGACTGTGGCACCAGGCCGGCATCCTCATCCTCCGGAGTAATCACGATGTCGCCAATCATCTGCGCATGCTCTTCCAGCAGCACATCGAAGCGCCCCGCCACAGCCGCATCCAGCGCCAGTGCAATGCCATTGCCGCCAGACACCAGCGCACCGCTGGTCAAGGTCAGTCCCGGGTCACGGCTGCTGCGCAGCCACACACCGCCATGCTGTGCACTGACCAGCGAGCTACCGTCGATGCGCATGCGGCCGTTGTCATTGATCACCGCTGCCCACGCGCCTTCGCCTTCTGCGTAAACCTGGGTGTGGTCCAGCGTCATCTCGCCGACTCCACCGGACAAGACGCCGTGCGAGTTGACGCCGGTAGTGCGCACCACGCTGTTGACCAGGTGCACGGTACCGCCCAGGCGCGCAATGGCACCGATGGCGCCGGCGCCTTCGGTCAGGATGTCGGTCAGGTTGGCAGTCGCAACCGGGCGAGCACCAGGGCGACCTTCGGCATACAGGCCATGACCATTGAGGCCTTGGGTGCGCAGCCGGCTGGACGCGATCCGCGTCGTTCCCCCGTACAACGCCACTGCCTGCCAGCGGTCACCTTCGGCAGTGATCTGCGAACTTTCAATCTCCAGTTCACCGTCATTCATCAGTTGCACACCTTTGCCATCACGCGCGGTGATGACCGATCCAACCACCGTGGCCTTGCCATCAGGCTGGTTGACGTCGATGCCAATGCTGTTGCTGAGCAACTGGCTGTTGCGCAGGGTCAGCTCAGAACCTTCGGTCATGCTGATGCCGAAATGACCGGACAGATCTACACCGTCCAGCAGCAGCGTGCCGCCGCCACCGGTTTCAAAGCTGACCGCACTTGCGCCGTCGCCGCGAGCATGGACGCTGCCGCCCCGCATCTGGATTTCGCCACCGACATACAGCCCTATACCGGAACGCTCATGGCTCAGCTCGATGTCCACATCCTCCAGCACCGCCCTGCTACCCGCCGCCACCAGCACCCCACCGGCGCCTCCGCCCGTGCCATTGATCTGCACCGACCGCAGGGTGGCATCAGCTGCCCCCTGCACCCAGACGCCGGTGCCGCTACCGCCCAGGTCGATACGTACGCGTTCGGCCTGCAGCGTGCCGCCACGAAGATCCAGACCACTGGAACTTCTACCGTTGATTTCGATCACGCTGTCCGAAACTTGCGCCGCACCACCGCTTACCGACACCCCGTGGGACGCACCGCCATCGGTGGTGATGTTCACCCGGTCCAGCATCAGCCTTCCATCGATGGACTCGGCGCCATTGGCCGCGTCACCCTGGGTATGCACACGGGTGCCGATCGCCTGTATCACGCCGCCATTGGCAGCAGACAGCCCTGCGGCGCCGTAACCGGAGGTCAGGACACTGCCCTGCTGCAGCTCAATGCGGGAGCCGGCGCCCTCCGCGCGTGCACCTGCCGCGCGCAGGCCTTCGGTGCGCAGGTTGACCTCACCGGCCGGCACCAGGGTTCCGCCGTTGATGGCATAGAACGCATAGCCGGACGCGTTGCCAGGCTCGACCGGATCGGTGGTGTGGTAGTCGCCGGCCGGCGGCGTCAGGTCATCACCATCGGCGATGATCTGCTGGGACGCGGCGGAAAATGCGGTACTGAACACACTGGCCAGCGCCAGCGACAAGGCGTGGTGGCGGGGGGTGAAACGCTGCATGGCAAACCTCGACAGAGAGGGCGCCATCGTGGCGGCAGGTCAGGACTGCCACCATCGAATGCATTGCAAATTGCCCTGCAACCTTCCGCCGCAGGTTCGATCGCGTGCCTGAATCGATCGTATCCAAGCGCTGCTGGCCGGCCGGCTTTACAACTAATTGCATGGGATGGCCCTGCAGCGGGGCCGACACTGGCGGCCGAAAGAGACACGCACCTTCGCAACCAGCACGAATGCATTCACCCCCGCATCACGTGCTTTTGGCCTTTCCAACCCTGGCTTTACCCCGGGCAACGCTGCGTGTAGCACCGTTTCCACACAGAGGACACCCCGATGAACACTCTCCCGATTCAGAGCAGCCGGCCGGTACCCAAGGCGCTGGCGTGGGCACTGATGTCCGCCTTGGCGGGCGCGCCGCTGCCTGCCGCATTCGCCGGGGATCTGGACAACCAGACTGCGGAAGTCACTGAGGGCGACCCGGTTGAGGCCTGGACCTTGGTCAATGGCTCGAAGCTGGCGGTCCGCAATGCCAAGACCGCAAGCATCTGGGCCGACAGCGGCTCGGAGGTCGTGCTCACGGGCGCCACCGTAACCCGTCCTGTTGGCGATTCAACACGCAATCATGATGCCATACTGCTTTTCGACGGCGCCACACTGCGGGCCAACGACAGCCATCTGGTCAACGGCGGGCTGCTCCTCAATGGCGGAGCCTCTGCAGAACTGGTGAACAGTTCCATCGTAGTGACCGCGGCCAGTCTGCCGTCGTCGCGCCGACGCTCGGTGGGTGTCGATCTGGCCCCACTAGCCGGTGGTGGCGCGCCCGATGCCTCCGCCCGCCTGGATGGCACGCTGGTGCAGGTGGAAGATGCCCCGGACCTCAGCCAGCCGTTCAATAGCGGGTTGGGGGTCCGCATGCGGTACGGCCGTCTGGACATTGTCAATGGTTCGCGCGTGATTGGCGCCAATGTCGCGGCGTTCCTGTTTGCCGGATCGGCGGTCGGACACGTCGTGCTCAACGTCGACAACTCGACCTTGCAGTCCGGCCGAGGCGCAGCTATCCACGTGATGCCGGGCGGTGAGGCAACTTATGACATCAGCATCGCCAATGGCTCGCAGCTGTCAAGCGCCGATGGGCATCTGCTGCGGGTGCGCGATGAGGCCGGCAGACCGCCCACGTCCTTCAGCACAGTCAACTTCGCGGTCGACAACGCCAAGCTCTCCGGCGATATCTCCCTCGACCCCGCGCTTGTGGGAATGGCCAGCATCGATGTCACGCTGCGCAACCAGGCGCAGATCGATGGCCGTTTCATCAATGTCACCAGTGCCACCATCGGTGGCGACAGCACCTGGCTGATGACCGGCGACAGCAACGTCGGCGCGCTCACCCTGGGTGCCGGTGGCACCGTTGCACTGGGCAGCGGCAGCAGCTTCAACACGCTCACTGTGGATGAATTCACCGGCAACGGCGGCACCCTGCTGTTCAACACCCAGCTGGGTGACGACACCTCGCTGAGCGACAAGCTGGTCATCAACGGCGATGCCAACGGCCAGGCCAATGTGCGCGTGCTCAATGCCGGCGGCGCTGGCGCCAAGACCGACCGCGGCATCGAGCTGATCGATATCGGCGGTGCGTCCAATGCGCAGTTCGACCTGGTCGGCCGCGCCGTGGGCGGGCAGTACGAGTACTTCCTGGTGAAGGACGCCAACGGCAACTGGTACCTGCGTTCGCAGACCGGCGCCGGCCCGGATCCGTGCGTGGTCGATCCCACCCTGCCCGAGTGCAAGCCGATCGACCCGGTGGACCCGGTGGACCCGATCGAGCCGCCGCCGCCGATTCTGCGCCCGGAAACCGGCGCCTACCTGGCCAACCAGTTCGCGCTGGACCAGATGCTGCGCCATCAGTACCGCGACCGCCAGGGCGGCGCCGCAGCGGCGGATGGCATCCGCGGCTGGGCCCGGGTGGATGCCACGCAGAGCAAGCTGGGTGCGGTGGATGACCAGCTCGACCTGCGTGTGGATCGCTCGCGCCTGCAGCTGGGTGCGGACGTGGGGGTGTTCGACAACGGTCGTGGCCGCGTGGGCGTGATGGGTACCGTCGCGCAGTCCAGCGCCACCTCGCGCTCGGACCTGACCGGCTACAGCGCACGCGGCAAGGTGGAAGGTGGCGCGCTGGGCGTGTATGGCAACTGGAGCACCGATGCGCTGTATGTGGATGCCAGCGTGCAGCGCGGCCAGTTCCGCAACCGCGTGCAGGGCGAAGGCCTGGCCGAGGAGCGCTACGACTCGGATATCTGGCAGTCGTCCGTGGAAGCCGGTTACCGCTTCGGCATCGGCCAGATCGGCAGCACGACGCTGAGCCTGCAGCCGGAACTGCAGTTGGTCTACACCGACGCGAAGACCGACGTGCATACCGAAACCAACGGCACCGTGGTGCGTGCAGCGGGCGACAGCGGCCTGTCCGGTCGTGCTGGCCTGCGCCTGCAGGGTGAAGGCCACTCGGCGGCGGGTGCCTCGGTCAGCCCGTATCTGGCGGCCAACTGGTACCGCGATGGTGCCGGCAATGGCATCGCCTTCGACGACGAAGTGCTGAAGGCCGGCATCCCGCGCAACCGCTATGAACTGAGCGCGGGTGCGCGCGTGGAATTCCGTTCCGGGCTGAGCGCATGGGGCGGGTTTGGGGTGATGCGTGGTGACAGTGGCTACCGCGAAGCGACGGCGAACCTGAGCGTCGCCTACAAGTGGTGATGTAAACACGAACGGCGCCGGAGAGATCCGGCGCCGTTCTGGTTTCTGCTTTCTGTAGCGCCGCTGCAAGCTCGGCTGCCTGCAGCGCATCCACCACGTGGGCGCCGCCGATGGTCAGCCGTGGCCGGACAAAGAACGCAAGCAGTGCTTTGGCATTGCGGTGGCACGCATTGATCACGCCGATGCTGCACTGACGTTCACCGCCGAGGGTAACGTTATGATCGCACTGGACGTAGCGATGGAAGGCCGCGCGCGACCAGCTGTGGGCCGCACGCAAGGCCTTGTCACCCGCGCTGCGTAGCGTCGCCCCGGGCAAGATCAACGAAATAGAGGTTGCTGGCCTCCAGCGCGCCACCTTCAAGGCCGACACCGACGCTGGCCTGGCCTTCGGTCTCGATGCGGGTACCGGTCAACACGGCAGAACCTCCACTGGCAATCGAAATACCCGCAGCACCGTAGCCGGTGGTGACGATGCTGCCACCCGTCAAGGCGACATGGCTGCCTGCGCCTTCAACGCGTACAGCGGCGGCACGCATTCCTCCAGTGCGCAGATTCACTTCGCCAACGGGCACGATCGTGCCGCCATTGAGTGCGTGGAATACATGCCCAGCCGGGTTGCCTGGCTCCACCGGCTCACTGGTCTGATAATCGCCTGCTGCCGGCGTCTGATCATCGCCATCGGCAATGACCTGCTGCGCAAATGCAGGCAGGGACGTGCAGAGAATCATGGCCAGCGCGATCGGCAGTGCGCGGCGCGGCGGAAGCGAGGGGGACATGGGGGTATCTCCTGGGAACGGCGGCCCATGCTCCACGTACAGCCTACGTACGGATATCGAATGCGTTGCAGATGGAGTGCGGCGCTGGGCCACAGGGGTGTCTGCCGGATGAACCGCGCGCAGGGCTAAGCGAGCTTTACAACTATTTGCATGGGCGGCACGACGCGCGCAGTGGAGACTGGAGGCCAATAGAGACAGATGTCTTCGCAGAAGACCCTCCGATCACTCCGCTTTCACAGATCGAAGGCGTATACGTCACCCGGCTGAACGGGCGGGGCAAAGGGTCGATGCCGTCTCCACCGATTTCCTTCGCAAAGGACACTATCCATGAGCCACTTCCTTTCTGCAGCCACCTCACTGCCCCTGCGCCCGCTGGCACGCGGCCTGCTGCTGGCCCTGGGAACCTTCCCCGCCGGCATGGCGCTGGCCGGTGATCTGGACAACCAGCGCGCCGACGTATCTGCAGGCGACCCGGTCGAGGCCTGGACGCTGGTCAATGGCTCGTACCTGCAGGTGGACGGTGGGCAGACGCTGCAGATCGTGGCTGACGACACCTCCGAGCTGAACATCCGGGAGGCCGTGGTAACCCGTAGTGGAACCAGTCAGAGAGCCATTACGCTGAACGACTCGGCGTATCTCGCTCTGGCCCGAAGCCGGATCTTTGGGGGCATCGGGTTGAATGGTGGCACCACGGAGGCCGTCCTGTGGCAGAGCTCGATCTCCGTGACCCCTGCCTCGTTGCGCCCTGGCGAGGCCCTTTCGGTCGGCGTCGACCTGGCAAGCTCGGCAACAGGAGTCGGTGTTGCCAGCCCCAAGGCGACCATCAACGACACCACCATCTACGTGGAAGACGCCCCAGTCGCCAGCCGCGATGTCGCCAACGGCGTTGGCGTGCGGATCCAGTTCGGGCAGATGGATATCGTCAACGGCTCGCGTGTGGATGCATCCAATATCGGCGCGGTGCTCTGGGGCGAAGTCAATCCGGATCAACGCCTCCGTCTGAACATCGATAACTCCACCCTGCAATCTGGTCGCGGCGCTGCCATCCGGGTCAATGCAGCCGCTGACAATACCTACGACATCACCGTGGCCAATGGGGCGCAGCTGATCGGCGGCGATGGCAACCTGCTGCTGGTGGGCCGCGACATCGGCGTGGTCACCTCGCGTACCGACGTCAACTTCAATGTGGATGACGCCCGTTTGGCCGGCAACGTCACCTTGGACCTTGCCAGCGCCCCCACCGCCAAGGTCGACGTCGCCCTGCGCAACAAGGCGCAGATCGACGGCCGTTTCCTCAACGTCACCAGCGCCAGCATCGACAGCGACAGCACCTGGCTGATGACCGGCGACAGCAACGTCGGCCACCTCGCGCTGGGCAACACCGGCACCGTGGCACTGGGCAATGCCAGCACGTTCAACACCCTTACCGTCGACAGCTTCGATGGCACGGGCGGCACCCTGCTGTTCAACACCCACCTGGGCGATGACAGCTCGCTGACCGACAAGCTGGTCATCAACGGCGATGCCAACGGCCAGGCCAACGTGCGCGTGCTCAATGCCGGCGGCGCTGGCGGCAAGACCGACCGCGGCATCGAGCTGATCGATATCGGTGGTGCGTCGAACGCGCAGTTCGACCTGGTCGGCCGCGCCGTGGGCGGGCAATACGAGTACTTCCTGGTGAAGGACGCCAACGGCAACTGGTATCTGCGCTCGCAGACGGGCGCCGGCCCTGATCCGTGCGTGGTCGATCCGACCCTGCCGGAGTGCACGCCGATCGACCCGGTTGATCCAGTTGATCCAGTTGATCCGCCGCCGCCGGTGTTGCGCCCGGAAGCCGGTGCCTACCTGGCCAACCAGTTCGCCATGGACCAGATGCTGCGCCACACCTGGCGCGACCGCCAGGGCGGCGCCGCTGCGGCGGATGGCATCCGCGGCTGGGCCCGGGTGGATGCCACGCATAGCAAGCTGGGTGCGGTGGATGACCAGCTCGACCTGCGCGTGGACCGCTCGCGCCTGCAGCTGGGTGCGGACGTGGGGGTGTTCGATGACGGCCGTGGCCGCGTGGGCGTGATGGGTACCGCTGCACGTAGCAGCGCCACCTCGCGCTCGGACGTGACTGGTTTCAGCGCACGCGGCAAGGTGGAAGGCGGCGCGCTGGGCGTGTATGGCAACTGGGCCAACGATGCCATGTACGTGGATGCCAGCGTGCAGCGCGGCCAGTTCCGCAACCGCGTGCAGGGCGAAGGCCTGGCCGAGGAGCGCTACGACTCGGATCTCTGGCAGTCGTCGCTGGAGGCCGGTTACCGCTTCGGCATCGGCCAGATCGGCAGCACGACGCTGAGCCTTCAGCCGGAACTGCAACTGGTCTACACCGATGCGAAGACCGACGTGCATACCGAAACCAACGGCACCGTGGTGCGCGCAGCGGGCAACAGCGGCCTGTCCGGTCGTGCTGGCCTGCGCCTGCAGGGTGAAGGCCACTCGGCGGCGGGTGCCTCGGTCAGCCCGTATCTGGCGGCCAACTGGTACCGCGATGGTGTCGGCAATGGCATCGGCTTCGACGACGAAGTGCTGAAGGCCGGCATCCCGCGCAACCGCTATGAACTGAGCGCGGGTGCGCGCCTGGAATTCCGTTCCGGGCTGAGCGCATGGGGCGGGTTCGGGGTGATGCGTGGTGACAGTGGCTACCGCGAAGCGACGGCGAACCTCAGCGTCGCCTACAAGTGGTGATGTAAACACGAACGGCGCCGGAGAGATCCGGCGCCGTTCTGCTTTCTGTAGCGCCGAGCATGCGCTCGGCTCCACAACAAATGTCGCAACTGGCACGCGCAGGCGTGCTCGGCTTTGCGCAGCGCGTTCGATATGCGTCTGCAATGTTTTCGAAATTGAAACTTTTCTGATTGGTATAGCAGCACCTGCATGCACATCATGGCGCGCCACCGACAACGGGTGGCACGGGCTTGCAATCCCGTTAGGTTGATGTGTTGTTTACGCTTGCCTGTCGGCGTCGCTCTTTCCTTGTTGGGCGGCGTCGGCAGGCAATCCGTCCGTGCCCTATGGCGGGCGGTGCGTGGGGGTCTCGTACCCGCCGGCGTTTCTACATCAACCTCCGGTATTGCAACCACGCACCGTCCGCCGCCCTCGCCCAGCGCGAGGGCGGCCCCTTGCTTCACACTCAAGGACGCCGCCATGACTTCTTCGCTCTATCCCTATCTGTTCGCCACACTGGGCGACGCCGTCGAACGCCTGCCGGATGATCTGGCCAAAGCACTGGAAACCACATTGGGCAGCACGATGCGCGCCCACGCCGACGAAGGCATCACCCTGCTCAGCTGCCTGCAGCGCATCCGCGACGTGGACGCCGCCGATGGCCAGCCCTGGCCAGACAAAGGACGCAAGCAGTGCTTTGGTTTCGCGATGGCACGCATCGACCGCGCCAATGCCGGGCTGACCTTGCTGCTGGAACTGCTGCACGCCATCGAGCGCGTGCGCGTGGACGGCGATGCCGACCAGCAGGTGGGCGATGACGTGCGCGAAGGGCTGCTATTGGCCTGCCGTGGGCTGGCCGAGTATGTGGATGTGCAGTTGCGGGCGGCGTAGCCAGCTTCCGCGGCACCTCGACCACGCCAATCCCTGCCCCAGGCTCAGGGATTGGCGTCGAACAACACGGTCATGTCTCCTTCCCAGCGCGAGCCCGGTGTCTTCACCATCTCCAGCACCGCGTCACGCCCGGCGGTGAAGCGCAGGGTCGAACGGCGCTGCATCAGGTAACCATCGGGCGTGAAGCGCGGTGCCTGACCGTCATCGGCCAGCAGTACGGTGTTCTGCGCCGGGCGGCCATCGCGCAGGTTGTTCATGCCCGGAAGGGTGACGTCCACCTCCACCGGCACCTGCTTGTCCGCCTGCGGATCATGAATACCGCACTGGTCGCCGACGTGGTGCTGGCAGCGCAGCTTCATGCTGAAGTCCATCGACGTGGTCAGATGAAAGGGCAGCTCCTGGCGCAGCCTCGCCGGCGCAGTGCCATGATCGATCCAGGGCGACCAGCCTCCTTCGGGCGCCAACTGTACGCGCGGCGCCTCGGTGGCGAAGCGCACCTGGAAGTCGTGGATCACATCGAACACGAAGTTCATGCGCACGGCCTCGACACCGGTGATGTTGTCGCCCAGATCGATGTCGGCCCCGGCGCCGCCGGTGGTCCACGTTTCCTGGGCCACGTAACGGCCGTCCTGCAGCGTCATTGCATTGGGCAGGTTGACGTGGATGCCGAGCCCCACGTTCCTGTAGGAGTAGGTGCGGGCATACCGCGTGTTGGTGCTGTAGCACTCGGTGGGGCTGGCTGGCGTCCGCGCCGCCCAACCACCCAGCGAAAATCCAACCCCACCGGCGCCGCGGATGGCCGTGCAACCTCCACTGACGCCGTGGTACCAGGGATCGGCGCCACCACCGAAGTTGATGCGCATGGACAGCGCCGCAAAGCTGATGGTCGCCTCGAAGGTGCGTCCGCTCGACACCTCCTGCAGGGTGATCGTACGCGGCGGCGGGAAGCGGATGTAGGTGGTATCACGCCTTGACGTGTCGTCGCTCGGCCCTTCCTTGCGCCAGTACTCGCGGTTGCCTAGATCGAAGATATACGCCCCGTTTCTATCGCATTCGGCCGGCCTCCAGTTGCAGAAGCTGCCCCGGGGTGTCGTGTTGCGGAATGCGGTATCGCCCGGATCCAGGGCGTTGGGCCTGAATTCGCCGGTAACGTTGACGTCCACCACCTGTGCGGTGGCAGGCAACGCCGCCATTACGGCCAGCAACGGGAACAGCCGGATGCCAATAGTCATGCTTTAGACCTGCCTGGTTCGTCGGAACAATGGGCTAGTGCGCGACCACCGACGGCGGACAACCGATGCCGCCCACCATCAGTACATCGCCTTCGCGCGGATGACGGCCCTCTTCCATGGTCAGCACACAGCTGATCAGGTTCGGGTAGCGCAGCTCCACCACCGGCGCGCGTGCGCTGAGTTCAAGGGTGAAGAAGCCTTCTTCCTGGCTGACGCTGCGGCCGGCGTGGTTGATCACCTGCACCCCGCGCATGCCATTGCCATCGGCATCCAGTACCTGCCCCATCACGGTGAAGGTGCGCAGTACATCCACCGTGGCGTGCACCACGCCGCCCTTGTTGAGGTGGTAGCTGATGGTCGACGGCTGCAGCGCCGCCGCAGGTGCGTGCCGGCCGTCGAAGTCGAACTGCACCTGTCCCGCACGATAGGCGGTGACCGGAACGAAGTTGCGTCCCGGACGCAGCTGCACGCCACCGCCACGACTATCGTCGGCACGCAGCGTGATATCGGGGAAGTCACTGCGCACGTCGACGATGATGCCGGTGTCCACGCTGCCGCTGCGTCCCTGGCCCAGCACGGCAGCATGTCCTCCCCCGATCACCAAGGTGCTGTCCAGGTTGGCGCTGCCGCCAACGTGGCCGGAACCGGCACCGCGATACAGCTGCACATCGCCTTCCAGCAGTGGGCTCTGCAGATAGGCGCCGGCGCCGGCGCCAATGCCGCTGCGTTCAGCTGTGACCATGCCATTGACGCTGCGCAGGATCTTCCCATCCACACGCTGGGTGGCGACCGCGGTGACGTAGCCGTCGCGCTGGCCGGCTTCGCCGGTCCGGCTGCCCAGGCTGCCGCTGTAGCTGCGGCGCTCGCTGCCGAGTGACACGCTGACGGTCAGATCGATGCCGCGCTGGCGGCGATAGTGGGTGAAGCGGCTGCCCGGACGGTCGTAGGCCGAGACACGCCAGTTGACGTCATGCCTGCCGAACAGGGTCTCGCGGCGACCGTAGGAAACGTCGATGCCGGTGCCACGGGTGAAGCCGGAACTGCGGGCCACACGCAGGCTGGCATTGTCGCGGTGACTGAAGCGATGGGTGATCGATACGGCCGTGGTGTCCTGCCAGCCTCCCCGGGTTTCCCAACGTGGCGGCGCACCCTCGCTGGCGGGCAGCCGATGACGCTGCTCTGCCCAGCTGCGCGCGTGGTTGGCGACCACCGAACCGGCACGGTAGCGATACAGTCCCTGCAGATCCACGCCGCGCCCGGCATCGCTGGAGGTGTAGAAATTGGTGTAGGCGCTGAAGCGATCACTGGCCTGCCAGTCCATCGACAGGCCGGTGGCGCGGCGCGTGCCGATCTGCTGCACGGTGGCACCGGCCACTGCGCGCGGGTGCAGCAGGTAGTTGACCACGGCACC
Organism: Stenotrophomonas sp. MYb57; assembly: GCF_002966815.1. Lineage (NCBI taxonomy): Bacteria > Pseudomonadati > Pseudomonadota > Gammaproteobacteria > Lysobacterales > Lysobacteraceae > Stenotrophomonas > Stenotrophomonas sp. MYb57. The sequence goes on along the minus strand of NZ_CP023271.1, from coordinate 723,289 downwards.
GGCGGCGATCTCGCCTTCCTGCATTGAACGATCGCTGTCGAGCAGGCTGCGCTGCTGGCCGGCGAACGCGCTGTAGCGCCAGCGCCGGGTGGGATCACGCCAACGGCTGGGTTTGTGGATCGAGGCGGTTTCGCGCGAGGCCTCCTGGCCGTCTTCAATGACCCGCAGCACCACGTCGTAGATGCCGCCTGGCAGGCGACGCGTGTCGATCTCCTGCACGCCCGGCTTCACGGCCTGTGTGGCCAGCAGGTTGCCGTCGCGCAGAATCTCCACCACACCCTCGCGGTTGGCGGTGACATAGACCGGATAGACGCTGGCGCTGCGCGTATCGGCCAGCAGTACATCCGACGAACCGAACATCACCCCCAGCGCGGTGTCATTCTGCGTACCCGGCGCGCGTGGCTGGCGGATGATGCCCTCGAACGTGGGCAGGAAATAGCCCGCGCGGACGAAATGATCGCCGAGCTCGCGTTGTGCATACAACGCACTGAGATAGTGCTCCGTGCTGCCGGGTTGGGCGTAGTACTGGTAGCTGCCAACCGTGCTCCACAGACCGATGCTGCCACTCAGTTCAGCGCTGTAACGGGCGCTGGCCGGCTGGTCCTGGCCGCCATGCACGGCCAGGCTGTTACGTACGATCAAGCCATGGCTGCCGGACGCCGGCAGGGCAATGTTGCGTTGTTCCGCACTGGCAGTTGCCGGCGTCAACAGGCTCAGCAGCGAATTGGCCAGACTGTAGTGCAGCGCGGCCAGGCCACGGCACTGCGGCGCGCATATGCCAAGCGGCAGCGGTTCGGCCAGCTGCTCGGCCCAGCGCGTGCGCTCGCTCTGCGGCCACGGGCTGTCGTTGCTTTCGACGAAGCCGATCAGCTGTACGCGGTTGTCTTCATGCAGCAGTACTTCGGCGTCGCCCAGGTACTGCCCGTCCAGTTCCACGCGTACGGTCAGCGGATTGCCGAACAGATGCTCGCGGAACTCCGCAGGCATGCGGTCGCGCTGCTCCAGCAGGCTGACCTGTGCGTCTGGCGCGCCTGCGGTCGCCTGCGCCGAGGCAGCAGCAAGCATGGCGGCAATGGCAACAGCCAGTCGCATCGGAATCGGTCGCGGAGGTAGGTGTGAGAGGCGCATAGATGACATTGGCCCTCCTGCCGCACGCGCGGTGGGGCAGGAAGGCACAGAGCTCGGCAGGCGTCAGATGTCGCTTTCGAAGATCATGTGGAACTGACCGCCGTAAGTACCCTGCTTGTAACCGCCGCCCGGTTCGGTAGGCGCGATGGCGAAGGCCAGAGACTTGCCGGATGCGGCCTGGGCTGCGTTGGCAACGGTGATCTTGGCGGCGGCCGTTGCCGGCACGACCACGTTGTCCAGTTTCACCGCCAGATCCACGACGTCCGCGGCCGATGCCATCTGCGCCGGGGCAGACAGATAGGCGGTGATGGCAGCCGGCGACTTCACGTTGATCACGCGACCGGTCAGTTCGCCGAGCACCTGGCGTGCGGTATCCCACGGCAGATTCTGCGGCAGGCCTTCCCAGCCGTCCGGCGTGGACACCTGCAGGCCGGCAACGTTGGGCACGTCAGCCGACACATTGACGGTGATCGATTTGGTTTCGGTAGCCGCAAAGCTGACGGCCGGGGTGATGAGCAGGACTGCCGCAGCCACCATCGCGTGTTTCAAGAAGGACATTCAGATACTCCTGGGTGAGTGGGTACAAAAGCCAGGACAAGGGCAAAGCTGTCCCATCGGACTCCTGGCGGGCCCGGGCGGGACAATGGCGTTGGTGGGGGACGGACGGTCAGCGGCGGCTGTCGATGCTGCGCTGGCGTTCGCCCTCCTTCAGGTCGTAACGGATGAAATGCGTATCGTCAGACGCCAGCACGTGAGAGCGGCCGGGGCGTACGTGCACGATGATTCCGGGCGTACAGACGTCGACCTTGGCCCGCTCGCACTGGCGCAGGTTTTCCAGAACAATGGTGGCGTTGCCGTGGTTGTGGATCTGGCCGGACTCGATGCGGGTGTCATAGCGCGGGTGTTGTGGCGCGATGAACAGCACGGTGCCGAAGCCGGTGAACACGCGGATGGCCGAGGAAAGCTCTGCGGCCTGCTGTGCCTGTTCCTCGCTGAGCGAGAATTCCTCGGCACTGGGCGCCACCGGCACGAAGCGCAGGCGGTAGTAGCGTTCCTCGTCGCGCAGGCCCCGATACACCAGACGTGTGGCCTGCTGGCCGTTGCCTGCGATGATCAGGCGACTGGGACTGGCGATGACCCCATGCGCCCCAGGCGCGTTGCGCACCAGCGATGGCGCATCCACCGGAACTTCGACGGGCTTGTCATCGGCATCGAAAACGATCTCTGCCACTTCCACCCGGACGTAGGCGGTGCCGGCGCCGGTATTGCGGATGCGTTTGAGCAGGTTGCTGCTGCCGGGCTGCAGGTAGTCGAAGAGGACGCCGACATTGATCTGCGGTGCGCTGGCGTGGCTGGGAAAAGCCAGCGCACACAGCAGCAGGACATGGACGACACGTGACATGGGACCGCTCGTTTTCAGGAGCGTGAAGTGTGTCGTCGCGTCAAACGCCCGGCTATGAAAATAGTTGTAAGCCGAAGCGCGCAGCGGCGAATTCGGAGGATTCCTAAATGCTCATCGCCCGTGCTGCCAGCATGGCCGGCCACCAAGGCCCCCTGCCCGCAGCCGCGTACCGACAGGACACAAATCCCTGCCGCACTCAGGCGAAGTGCTCGTCTCCGCTCGGGCCGTCGTGCACTCCCGTATGCACGCCCTGCCCTTCCATGGTGCGGGTGATCGGCACGTCCAGCGATTCGGCGACGTAGTGCAGCGCGCAGTACCGACGACATCGGCAATGCATCGGCATCGACTTCGGCGCGTACGCAGTTGCGGGTGGCGTGAGCGCCTCACGTTGAGGTCTATGGGGGAGCGCCTGCTTGAATTGAATGCCGCTCTCATTCGCAATGATTTCTATGGCTCATATCCACCCTGGAGCCGATAGTGCGCGCTTCTTTCCAAGGAGTGTACCGATGCACAAGATGATGGCTCCACTGAAGCGCTATGCACAGTTCAGTGGCCGTGCCAGCCGCAGCGAGTTCTGGTGGTTCCAGCTGTTCATCGTGATCGTTTCGATCCCGCTATACATTGTGAGTTTCTATGCCGGCTACAGCGGTTCTCAGGGCCTCATCCTGGCATCGAGCGGGCTGAGCTTGGTGATGTGGCTGGCCTTCGCATTGCCCGGCATTGCTGCCACCGTTCGTCGCCTGCACGATACCGATCGCTCGGGCTGGTGGCTGCTGTTGGCAATGGTCCCGTTTGCAGGCTTGGTGCTGCTGGTGTTCCTGCTGCTGCCCAGCACGCCGGGCGGCAACCGTTTTGGCGCACCCGTTCCGCACGTTTAAAGGTTACGCCGGGCAACGCCGATGTGCCCCGCGTTGGTGGGCGTCGACCTTGGTCGACGCAGTGTGGGCACGAAGGCCTGACACATCCGTGCCAACCAAGGTTGGCACCTACCAGAGCAGCACGGTAGCGCCGGGCCATGCCCGGCGTTCTCATGTGTCAGGCGAAATGCTCGTATCCGCTCGGGCCGTCGTGGCCTTCGGTGTGCACGCCCTGCCCTTCCATGATGCGGCCGATGCGGGTGATCGGCACGTCCAGCGATTCGGCGACGTAGTGCAGCGCGTCGCGCTGGTCGGCGGCGGCGGTGAAGCACAGTTCGTAGTCGTCGCCGCCGTGCAGCGCGCAGTCACGGGCGCCATCGCGGCCGAGCAGTTCGCGCAGTGCCGACGACATCGGCAATGCATCGGCGTCGACTTCGGCGCGTACGCCGCTGCGTGCGGCGATGTGGCCCAGGTCGGCCAGCAGGCCATCGGAGATGTCCACGGCGGCATGCGCGAATGCACGCAGGCGCAGGCCCAGGGTGACGCGTGGGGTGGGACGCAGCAGGCGCAGGCGCAGGGTTTCGTAGTCCGCCAGCAGGGTGGCGGCGGTGACGTTCAATGCGCCCTGCTGCCACAGGCGCAGCGCACCGGCAGCATCGCCGAGGGTGCCGCTGACCCAGATGTCATCGCCAATCTGTGCGCGATCACGACGCAGCGCCTGGCCGCGTGACACCTGGCCCATCGCGGTAACCGACAGCGACAGCGGGCCACGCGTGGTGTCACCGCCGATCAGGGCGATGTCGTGCTGGTCGGCCAGGGCGAAGAAGCCATCGGCGAAGGCATCGATCCAGTCTTCGCTGGCTTCGGGCAGCGACAGCGCCAGCGTGCACCAGGCCGGGCGCGCGCCCATCGCGGCGAGGTCGGACAGGTTGACGGCCAGCGTCTTCCAGCCGATGTCGAACGCCGGGGTCTCGGCCGGGAAATGCACGCCGCTGTTGAGCGTGTCGGCGGTGACCACCAGTTGCTCGTTCGGGCGCGGCTGCAGCAGCGCGGCGTCATCGCCGATGCCGAGCACGATGTCGTCGCGCTCGACGGTGCGGGCGCGGATGCGGTCGATGAGGGCGAATTCGGCCAGGGACATGGGGCGCTCCCGCGTTTGTACGTGCCGCGCCGTGCGCGGTGGGCGGTAGTGCCGGCCGCAGGCCGGCAACCTCAGAATCCCTGCAGTTGCCGGCCAGCGGCCGGCATTACCACAGGTGGGTCAGTGACCCGATTCGACCTTGCGCCATTCCACGGCGGCACGATCCAGCACGCCGTTGACGTAGGTGTGGCCATGTTCGGAACCGAAGCGCTTGGCCGATTCGATGGCTTCGTTGATCACCACGCGGTACGGCACGTCCAGGCGGTAACGCAGTTCGTAACCGGCCAGGCGCAGCACGGCGCGTTCGATCGCGTCCACTTCGTCGATGCCACGGTCCAGGTACGGGCCGAAGGCTTCGTCGATGTCGCGACGGTTGTCGAGCACGCCATGCACCAGCGCTTCGAAGTACGCCAGGTCGGCGATTTCGCGGGCCTGTTCGTGGGCGAACTGGGCGATCAGCGACTGGCCGTTGCCGCCGGAGATCTGCCAGGCATAGATGGCCTGCACGGCACGACGGCGCGCGCGCGAGCGCAGCACCGGATCGATGCCATCGCGGCGGACGGGTTTACCGGAGGGCTTGCCCTGGGTGTTCTTGTTCATGGCAGCTGCTCCAGAAGGTTGACCATTTCCAATGCGGCGAGCGCGACTTCCTCGCCCTTGTTGCCGTGGCTGCCGCCTGCGCGGGCCTCGGCATCTTCCACGCGTTCCACGGCCAGCACGCCGTTCAGCACCGGCACGCCGAAGTCCAGCTGCACGCGCATCAGGCCTTCGGCACAGCGGTCGGCCACGTGTTCGTAGTGGCGGGTGTCGCCACGGATCACGCAGCCCAGGGTGAGGATGGCGGCGTGTTCGTGGGCGGCGGCCAGGCGCGCGGCGACCAGCGGCAGCTCCCAGGCACCCGGCACGCGGATCACGTCGATGTTGGCTTCGGCAATGCCGTTGCCGGCCAGGCTCTGGCGGGCGCCAGCAACCAGCACATCGGTGATGCGGGCGTTCCAGCGGCTGGCCAGGATGGCGAAGCGCGCCGATTCGGGAGTGCGAAGATCGCCTTCGTAGTGGCTCATATGCGGCTTGGGATTCGATTAAGGGGTAATTCTACCGTGGATGGGCCCCGACCGTGGCTGGCGGGGGCCCGGGGCGTGCCGACCAACGGTCGGCACCCACCAGCTGCAGTGGGCCGCCCCTTTGTGGGTGCCGACCGTTGGTCGGCACACCGAGCGGGTTACGGGGTGACCGTCTCCACCACTTCCAGGCCGTACCCGGCCAGTCCGATCTGGCGGCGGGGCGTGCCCAGCACGCGCAGCTTGCCCAGGCCCAGGTCGGACAGGATCTGCGCGCCGGCACCGTTGCGGCGCCACTGGCCCACATCCTTGTCCTTGCCCGGCACCACCGGCGCCGGCTGCTGGCGCAGGCGGGCCAACAGCGCTTCGCCGTCGCGCGGGGCCGACAGCACCACCATCACGCCACTGCCTTCGGCGGCGATCGCGCGCAGGGCATCGGTGGCCGCCACGCCGAAGTCATCGCGGCGCCAGTGCAGCAGGTCGGCCAGCGGGTTTTCCACCTGCACGCGCACCAGGGTGGGCGTGTCCGCATCCGGGGTGCCGCGGACCAGGGCGAAATGCAGGTCGTGGGCGATGCGGTCGCGGTAGGTGACCAGCTTGAACGGGCCGAACTCGGTGTCGATATCACGCTCGTCCACGCGCTCGACGGTCTTTTCGGTGGCCAGGCGATAGGCGATCAGGTCGGCGATGGAGCCCATCTTCAGGCCGTGCTCGCGGGCGAACACTTCCAGCTCCGGGCGGCGCGCCATGCTGCCGTCCGGGTTGAGGATCTCCACCAGCACGCCGGCCGGTTCCAGCCCGGCCAGCATGGCCAGGTCGACGCCGGCTTCGGTGTGGCCGGCGCGGGTCAGCACGCCACCGGGCTGGGCAATCAGCGGGAAGATGTGGCCCGGCTGGTGCAGGTCCGACGGCTTGGCATTGGGCTTCACCGCGGTGCGGATGGTGTGCGCGCGGTCGTGTGCCGAGATGCCGGTGGTCACGCCCTCGGCCGCTTCGATGCTGACGGTGAAGTTGGTCTGGAACTGCGCGGTATTAGCCTGCACCATCGGCGCCAGGCCGAGGTCGGCGGCGCGGGTGCGGGTGAGCGGCAGGCACACCAGGCCGCGGCCATGGGTGACCATGAAGTTGATGTCGCTGGCCTTGACCAGCTCGGCGGCCATGATCAGGTCGCCTTCGTTCTCGCGGTCTTCGTCATCGACGATGACGACCATGCGACCGAGGCGGATGTCTTCCAGGATGTCGGGAATGGGGGCGAAGTTCATGGGGTATCTCCCTGTGGGTGCTGACCGTTGGTCGGCACTCCGATCAACCGCTCGACATAACGAGCGACCAGGTCAATTTCCAGGTTCACCGCGCTGCCCACGCCGGTGGCGGAGAACGCGGTATTGGCCACGGTGTGCGGGATCAGCGCCACTTCAAAGCCTTCGTCATCCACTTCGTTGACGGTGAGGCTGACGCCGTCCACGCAGATCGAGCCCTTCTTGGCGATGTAGCGGCGCAGGGCGGCCGGCGCGGCGAAACGCCAGCGCTGGGCACGCGCATCTTCATGGATGGACAGGACCTGGCCGAGGCCGTCGACGTGGCCGCTGACCAGATGGCCGCCAAGGCGGTCGGTCGGGCGCATGGCACGTTCGAGGTTGATGACCGCACCTTCGGCCAGTTGGCCGAGCGTGGTCAGGCCCAGGGTCTCGGTGGACGCATCGGCCTGGAAGCTGCCGGCGTCGAACGCGATGACGGTGAGACAGACGCCGTTGATGGCGATGCTCTCGCCCATCTGCACGTTGTCGAACGGCAGGTTGCCGACGTTGAAGGTGAAGCGGACATCGCCGCCGATGGATTCGCGTGCGGCCAGACGGCCGACGCCTTCGATGATTCCAGTAAACAAGTAACGTTCTCCGCGAAAAGTGAGCGAAAAACGCCGCAAGGCAAACAGGCGGGCGCAGGGCCGCAAAGGCCCTGTGGCACCGTCTTCTTTCATCCGGACTATGACCGTCGGCTCCGGCATTGGACCGGATCTGCTGACCCCCGACGGTAAGGCCGGGGCGCTCGCGGGCTCGTGCTTGCGCACCTACCGCCGGTGGGGAATTGCACCCCGCCCTGAAGACGTTTGTGTACCGGCGAACCGGCCCGCCAAGTGTAACAGCAAGGGCTGAACGGGGCCGGATGCCCCGGGGTCGGATCCCTTTCCGCAGGAAGGGGCTCTGAACCCACCCGGGCGCGTCCGAGCCTGTGACGGCCGTCGCTCGCATTTCGTAAAACTTTCATTAAAATCGGCGGTCGGACGACATGAGGTCGCCACGGACTGCCGCACAGGTGGGCCGCCAATGGACTGAAATTCACAGGAATTCCCATGCGCAAGATCCTGATCGTGGCCGCCCTGCTGGCCGCTGCCCCGTTCTCGGCCTCCGCCGACGCCCTGAGCTACACCTACGTCGAAGGCGGCTGGACCCAGGTCAAGACCGACGACGACGTGTTCAACGACCCGAAGGTTGATGGTGGCTACGTGCGCGGTTCGATCGCGCTGGCCGAGCAGGTGCACGTGTTCGGCGGCTGGAACTACGCCAGCAAGTCGTACGACTACGACTACGGCTCGATGAAGCTCAAGCTGAACCAGCCGGAGCTGGGCATCGGTTACCACATGCCCTTCAGCGACCGCGTCGACTACACGGCCGACATCGCCTGGGTCCGCCAGCAGGCTGAAATCACCGTCAAGGACGTGGATTACGGCCGCTTCAGCGTGAAGGACCACACCAACCTGGTGCGCGCCACCATGGGCCTGCGTGGCAAGCCTTCGCGCATGACCGAAGCCTGGATCAAGGCCGGTTACATGGACGGCGGCAACGAATTCAAGGGCACCTGGGTCGGCACCGTTGGCGGCCAGATCAACTTCACCCGGACCTGGGGCCTGGTGGGCGAGATCTCCGGCTACCGCGACGTCACCCAGTACTCGGCCGGCGTGCGCGCCAGCTTCTGATTGCCCGATCCTCGTCGTGCGATCGAACGGGCTCCGCAAGGGGCCCGTTTTTTGTTGGCCGTCGCGCGCAATACGCTTGGCTGCGGCACGCCATCGAATGCAATGACAATTGCGCTAGGCTTGCCGCCCTCTGGAACAGGAACACCGTCATGAAGACCCCGATCCGCGGCCTGCTGGCCACCGCACTGCTGTGCGCCCCGTTGTTCGCCGCGGCCGCCCCGGCGCAGCTGAGCCCCGAACAGACCTTCGATCTGTACGCACGCGCATTGCTGGAAGACGATGCCGCCGCCACGCGTACGCTCAACGATGCATTGAAGCCGGCCTTCGACGGCCAGGATTCGGTAACGCCGGTGCCGGGCATGATGGCCCAGGCCCTGGCCGAGCCGTGGCAGACGGTGCTGGCCGTGGCCGGAGTGAAGGGCGATCCGGCAGCGGCGGAAGCGATGTACGCCAAGGCGCTGAAGGCCTCGCAGTGCCGTGCCACGCGCAGCACGGTGGAAGACAACGAATTCGTGGACGACCAGAAGATCGCCAAGGTTGATTTCAGCTGCCAGCTGGCCGACCTGGGCAGCGTGCAGCCGTTGTTCCTGGCCAGCCTGACGGGTGAGGACAAGGCTCCGCGCGCGCGCTTCACCGAGGCCTATACCCAGGCCCTGCAGAGTGGCCCGCGCAAGGCCGTGACCGGCACCCTCACCCTGTACACCGCCAAGGACAAGGGCTACTGGTACAGCAGCAACTTCGATGATCTGGTGGGCCCGGTGCTGGATGCGCTGGCGCCGTTCGATGGCTGGATGCAGGACGTTGAAGCAGCCAAGGCACCGAAGGTGACCGGCGTGCCGGCCTGCGATCTGCTGCTGCAGCAGCACCGCAGCTGCGTGGCGAAGATCGCACCGGACCAGATCAGCGGTGTGGATGCGATGACCGAAGAGTTGAAGGCCAAGACGCAGGTGATGTCGGCCGAGGAAATGACGCAGGAGTGCAAGGCACTGCGTCCGATGGCCGAGATGATGTGGACCGACGAATGCGCCTGAGAGGGCCGTGTTGAAGACATGGGGGCTGGCAGCGCTGCTGCTGGCCTTCAGTAGTGCGCGGGCAGGTTCTGCGGCATTTCCGGACGCGCAGGTATTCGATCTGTTTGCACAGGTGATCGTGCACGGCGATGCGCCTGCACAGCGTGCGTTGGCGCAGTACATGCAAGGCGACAAGGGTGTGGCCATCGCTGCGGCCCTGGCCGGTGTGAGCCACCTGGACGACGCACCGGAAATGGCCGATTGGCCGCAGGCGGCGGCCGCGCTGCGTGCGCGGCAGGCCTCGGTGCGATGCACGACCGACAGCGTGCAGTACCCGCACGGGCCTGACGGTGACAGTGCCCTGGTGGACTACCGTTGCGCCCTGCCGGATCTGGCGGCGCTGCTGCCCGTGTACCGGCAACACCCGGTGCCGTTCAATGGCCCGCACCCGCCACAGATGGCGCCGACACTGGCGGCGGCGTACACGCAACTGCTCGCCGATGCGCCGGATCGGGAGCGGAATGTCACGCTGGCCTTCGAACGCGATCACGGCGGTCGCTGGCGGGCAGACCCCTCGCCGCTGATGGGGACACTGGCCGATGCCTTCCTGCCGTTCTTCGAATGGAACGAGCACCCGCCCGGCGGGGATCGCTGACGTGCGCAACCGCCTGCATCTGCCATCAATGCTTGCCTTGATGTTCGTCGCCACCTCGGCGGGGGCGCAGACGCCCATGCCCTCGCCCGAGGAGAGCTTCGATCTGTTCGCGCGCTACCTGCTGGAAGGCGATGAAGAGGCGGCAGCACAGGTCTCGGCCATGATCGACATGCCACCGCTCAGCGAGCGCTGGGAGGCGACGGTGGAGCGGATGATGATCGGCGAAGCACCGGAAGATGACGCGCAGACGCACCTGGGCCGCGAACTGTCGCCGATCATGGCCGAAGCACTGCGGCAGACGCGCTGCCGCAGCACCGACAGCAAGCGCAGCGATCGCGATGGCGTCCAGATTTCGATCGTCGATTACAGCTGTCAGATGCCCGATTACGCAGCACTTTCGGACGGCACACCCGCGCCCGAACTTCGCGAGCAGATGGCGCACGATGACCTCGTCGGGATCCGGGTGTGGATGGATCTGCTGCAGCGGGCGCCGAAGCGAACCTACAACACCCGCGTGACCATGGCACGCGAAAATGATGAGCGTGCATGGGTCCCGCAGGACCTGCCGCCCATGCACGAGTGGATACAGATGCTGCTGACGCTGCCTGACGGCGCCGCTAGCTAGCTATATCCTCGCTGGCTACGCATCGTCATCGTCCGGGGTTTTTCCGAACTCCTGGCGATTCTGCTGGTACTCGCAGCCATGCAGAGTCTTGCCGGGACGAAAGGCGCGCGCGATGCGTGCGCGATCTTCAAGCCAGCCATCGGCGGCGGCATCGGTATCGTAGAAGCCGACGAATGCAACATCGTCCCAGCCATCGTAGGGCGGTAGATCCCACCGTTCTGCCAGTGCTGGAGCGATGTCACCATCAAGCTCGGCATACAGGGTCTGGCCAAGCTTTACAAAGCGCGACACCGGCATTCCGGCAATGGCAATCGGCGCTGGGGGTGTCCACCAGCGATTGCCTTCATCATCCTCTCCGCTCTTCCAGCCCTTGAAGCGCGGGTCAGTGGATAGCGGCCCCATGAGCACTGCCCAGCCCGCAGTATAGTTTCGCAGCGCGTCGGCCTTGCAGGTGAGCACCGCGTCCAGCTCCGTGTTTATGTCGACGCCGGGTGCGAATGCGGTATCGGGTTCCTTGCCCCGCCGGCGCAGTTGCTCCGTGCGAGTGCCGTAGCGCTCTTCACATCCCACCAGCACCGCGCCAGGGTGGCTGGCAATGCGAGATGCGGTAAGCGAGCGCACGTAGAATCCATCATCGCCACTGTTGCGTAGCGACAGCTCGCGCAAGTGGATATGCGGGGCATCCGTGGCGCTCAAGGGCTTCATGTCCAGCTGGCTTGAAATGTCTTCGAGAGAAATACGCTCAAGAATAGCCATCGTCGCCTCGGACAGCACCGCGATTCGTTGCGTTTCGTGGCCGAACACAGTAATCGGCACCGGCAGCTCGATCTCGTGCAGCGAGCTATTGGGCTGTTTTACTTCGGTCCACGCTTCAAACGGTGAACCGGCACGACTGCTATCGCCCAGCACCACAGGCCAAACGTTCGTGGAAAGAGCCAGCTGGGCGTGCGTGGATGCGCGGCACTCGATAGCCGCCGTCAACACTTGCTGGGCCTGTTCGGCGGTGAACTCGTACCGGAGGGCTTCACCTTCTTCATCAGCCATGCAGACCGGTGAGATGGCCAGACTCAGGGACGCCAGCCCCAGAAGCGCGAGGGTTCGACTTGAGTGCAACAAAGTAGTCACCTGAAAAGATGCGACCAACTACCGTGCTTGATCGGCGTCTACTGGTATATGCGAATAGTTTCAAATTGCTCCGACGCAACGGACATGCCAGCGCGCCAGTAATTTCGGACAAGTTGCATGGACGTGGCCGTCAATCGCCGAGATCATCCGCCATTGTCCCGACTGCCTACGTCCTACCATGTTCAAGCCGACGCTTGTCCTGCTGCTCTGCGCACCCCTCTGCGCTACCGCCGCGCCTGCTGCCCTTTCCCTGCAGGACTCCTTCGATGCCTACACACGCATCATTACCCAGAATGATGAGAACGCCAAAGCAGCTCTGCGTAACAGCCTGCGTACCGCAGATCCGAATGACTATCCCGATGTCAGCAGTATCGTAGATGTGCTGTACGCGTTCGAGAACCTCGCAGCGGGATTCGAGGAGCCTGCCGCGAGCGAGATTGGTGAGCGACGAAACACCATTCAGTGCCATGCCGACAAAGTTGAAGAGAGCACTTCTTCCCGCGCCGGCATTGTGGACTACCACTGCGTGCTTCCCGATGTCTCCGCTGCGTTTGGGGCCTACCGTGACGCCAAGGCACGACATCGCTCAGGAGAGCAGAGCTTGGAGGGGGCCAAGGCATTCCTGCAAACGTATGCAGCCATTCTGCGCGATGCGCCTGACACCAGATACGAGACGCGAGCGGAATTCTCGCGCGTTGGCGACAACGGACCATGGGCCAGTATCGACATGGACCTTCTTGGGCTGAAGCTCTTGAAACAGCTGATGCCCTTCCAGGCATGGGACGAGCGGATCGAGGCGGAAGCGGTCACCGCGTACTCGGGCATTCCCGTATGCGACCTGATGTTGGATGCTCAACTTAAGTTCGCCGAACGCTATGATCCGGATAGCCCACTGCAGCGTGGCACCACCCTGCAGGATGCCGTGGAAGAAAAGGTGAGAACGCTGGGGCCGGAGCTGGCCGCTGCCTATTGCCGCGGAACCCATGAACGGAACCGTGCGCTGTGGGAAGGCTATCGCAGTGAGCCGCCTGCGGGGTCGGTGACCGAGTGAATCTGCGCAGCACGGTTCTTCTGTCTGCGCTGGCCGGACTGGGCGCATGCGCACCGCCACCCGCCGGCGGAGTCGGGCCCGAGCAGACCCAGAGTCGCCTGCAGACCGAGAAGCCAGGTTGCAGGGAAGACGACGACGTTGTGACTTGCCTGCAGCGCTTTGCCTCAACGCCGACCCGGACCTTCACCGCACGCGCCGATTGCAGTGTATTCACCGAGCGCGGCGACAGCGTCTCGATCGAGCCCACCACCCGCGCTGCGCGCCAGGTTGTTTTTCCCGTTAGGGCTCGCGAAAGCGGCATGGTGCGCCTGCAGATGCAAGTAGACACGGGTGGCCGCCTTCTGGATGTTCGTGTGGTGCAGTCCAGTGGCAATGCCCTGCTGGAAGCTGCCGCGATGGACGCCGCACAGGAGTGGTGTTACCTGCCCGCACACCGTAACGGTCGCGATGAGGGCGGTGCCGTCGAGGCGGTGTTTCGCTTCAACGTGATCCGCGGAGCCAAACGTGACAACGAATCATCCAAGCAGACGCACTGATGGCGGCAGGAGCAACGAGCGGTCGATTGGCAGCGCCGATGAGACACCTGTGCTTCCTGCTGGGCGTTCTGTGGTGGAACACATCTGCTGCTGCTCCCTCGCCCGAGCAGGCATACACCCTGCAGGTGCTGGCGGGGCTGCTACCGCTGGATGTATGGGACGCACGCGGGGTGGATGAGGATACCTCTGAACTGTGCAGATTCCGCTGGCAGAGTGTCCGGGCACTTGAAGCAAATGCGCCGACCAAGGTCGGCATCTACCAGGGCAAGGTAGATCCACGTCATGCGTGGATGAACGTCTCGCCTTACACCCGCAGCAGCAACCGCAGATCCTCACCCACCTGGCGCTGGTCGACCACGCGCAGGCGGCGCTGTTGGTCCATCACGTCGATGCCGAGGTCGGCCAGCAACGGGCGGCCGCTGTCGCCCAGCAGTGTTGGCGCCTGGTACATCAGCAGTTCGTCGACCCAGCCACCACGCACCAGCGCGCCGGCCAGCGTTGCACCGGCTTCGGTGTGCACCTCGTTGATGCCGCGCTCGGCCAGCAGTGCCAACACCGCGCCCAGATCAAGGCGACCGTGGCGGACGGCTACGCTGGCAAAGGCCGCGTCGGCGGCGTCGGGCGGGCTGATCATTGCATCGTGCAGGTACAGCGTGGGCGCCCCACCCTCGCGCACACGGCTGCATTCCAGCGAGCGCAGGCGGGAATCGAGGACGACGCGCAGGGGCGGCATGACTTCAGTGTCAGCCAGGCGCACGGTCAGCATCGGGTCGTCGGCGATGACGGTGTCGGCGCCGGTGAGGATCGCGCCAGCGCGCGCGCGCCAGTGCTGCACATCTTCGCGAGCGGCGGGGCCGGTGATCCACTTCGAGCTGCCGTCGGCCATCGCGGTACGGCCATCGAGGCTGGCGGCCAGCTTCACCCGCAGCCACGGACGGCCGCGCTCCACGCGCGACAGGAAGCCCTTGTTGAGTTCCCGCGCCTGTGCCGCCATCAAGCCCTCGGCGACCTCGATGCCAGCGTCACGCAGCAGGTCGAAGCCACCGCCATCGACTTTCGGGAACGGGTCGCGCATTGCCGCGACCACGCGCGACACGCCGGCTTCGATCAGCGCCAGTGCGCACGGCGGGGTACGGCCGTAATGCGCGCAGGGTTCCAGGGTGACGTAGGCGGTGGCACCACGCGCTTCGGTGCCGGCCTCGCGCAAGGCGAATACTTCGGCATGCGGGCCGCCAGCGCGCTGGTGCCAGCCCTGGCCGACCACGCGCTCGCCATGGGCGATCACGCAGCCGACCATCGGATTGGGACGGGTGGTATAGGCACCGCGTTCGGCAAGCCGCAATGCGGCGGCCATGTGCAGGTGGTCAAGGACGGTGAACGATATGCTCATGTCGCCATGGTACCGCCGTCAGCACGATGCCAGCCAAGGGCCCAGTAGATCCACGCCATGCGTGGATGGGCAGTACGGCGCCAACCAAGACCCAGTAGATCCACGCCATGCGTGGATGGGCGGTACGGCGCCAACCAAGGTTGGCAGCTACCGATGCAAAGGCCGTCAGCCCTTCTTTTTCTTGGTGAGGGCAATCACATCGCCCAGCAGTTGCAGTTGCTCGGTGCTGGAAGGCAGGTCGCGTTCGAGCTTCTCGATTTCTTCGCGGAAATCGGCCACGTCCTCGAAGCTGCGATAGACCGAAGCGAAACGCACATAACCGACATGGTCAAGCTTGCGCAGTTCGTTCATCACGAACTCGCCCACTTTGATCGACGGCACTTCGCGTTCGCCGCTGATGCGCAGCTGGTGCACCACCGCGCGTACCGCCGCTTCGATCTTCTCTTCCGGCACCGCACGCTTCTGCAGCGCGCGATCAAAGCCGGCGCGGACCTTGCGGGCATCGAATGCTTCGCGGGTGCCATCGCTCTTGACGATGGCCGGCAGCTTCAGTTCAACGGTTTCAAGCGTACTGAAGCGTTCGTTGCACGCCTCGCACTCACGCCGACGGCGAATCGTCGCGCCGTCTTCGGAGACGCGCGAGTCGATGACCCGTGTATCGGCATGCTGGCAGAAGGGGCAATGCATTGAACGCCTGGCTCAGGGAAATACCTGCTGCCACGGTCGTGGTAGCGTCGCAAAGGTACCTGAGAAGGGGAAAACCAGCAAATCCACAGATTGTTCAGGCGGGGTGGTGCACGTCGCTTTCCACAACATATGGCTGGCCAGGCTCAGGCAGGGTGCCTCCAAATGGCGCGGCCAGCAGCATGAAGAACTGGCGCAACCAAGGAATGCGTCGACCATGACCACCAGTGGCACGCCTTAGGCGGCCGATCGCACCACCAGCATTTTCAGTAGACCAGGCCCGCCTGGCGGACCCGCTGGCCGGGCCTTCAAGCACAGCGCGTACATCAGAATGACGCAGGCAGGCACGACGGCGGAGAGCAGCAGCCAGACCGTCCTCGCCACGAAGAACACATGGGCGCTACCGTGCCGGGCTCCCCAGAGCAGAACCAGCACCTTCAGGACACCCACCCCTTCAGATGACGTAAGACAGACTTCAGTACGCCCTACCCGATGGCACGCTTCCCCTTTGGCCGCCTGATTGCCGTTGCCTGCCCAGCCGCCGTAAATGCCAGCTCAAACTGGCCCATGGAGCGCCGAAAATTATCAGGAAAGGAGCATAGATCAGCGCTGCTGGCTCCCAACCAATGGCCGTGAACAGCATTGCCACGGCGGCACCGGCTTGGAAACCAGAGACAATGGGCAGAGCCTCCAGCCAGCTTGCCTGCAAATGCAGCCCGGCCGCACCGGCAGTCCGCCAGGTATTGGCCAGCATCACAGCTGCATACGCGCTCCAGACTGACATGACTGCCCAGTTTGCGGCAGCCATCAGGAATGCCTCGGATGGCTGCGGTCTGATGAGCCACACCATGAAAAGCGCGCATGCGGCCACCAGGCCGACCAATGCGAAAGGAATGGAAACCAGCAACAGATGCCACCGCAGCCTGACGTGCGTGAGGCGAACCAATGGTTTCATGGGATATCTCAATCATGAAGACCGCTGGGAGGTTAGGCATGATGCTTCCCCACTACCATGCAATTTGTCTGAAAAGTCAGGTGCCCGGGAGGCGAACAGGCCGCCAGCGCAACCACACCAGATGCGCAGCCGGCACCAGCAGCGGCACGCCCAGTACCAGATAGCCCAGTACCTGCCAGGGGCTGCCGGCAAACAAGCTGAAAAGCCCCACGCCGATCACCGCCAGCGCGGCCATGGCGCCCAGCGCCAAGCCGATCCAGGGAATACGGGCGGTGCGCCGCAGGCCATCGCGCCCGCGCCGCAGGTAGCGGATGCTGAGCCACAACCAGGCCAGCAAGCCGATCACACCCGCCAGCGCCCACAGCAACAGCACCGCGCCTTCGTCGCCGCGCATCAGGCCGTGGCGGGTCAGGAAGGTGTAGATGCCGAAGCCGGCGACGACGCCACCGGCCACCAGTGCAGGCAACCCCAGCAGCAGGCATTGGGCGATGTACAGGCGTTTGTGCAGGCGCTCATCCATGCGTTCGAATCTCCTTGCTGGCTGCTTGCTTCACGTGCGTGGTCGCAGCCACCAGAGCATGCCGGCCGGAACCAGCAACGACGGTCCCATCAGCAGCAGACCGAAGCCTTCGCTGCCGTGGGTGATGCCCAGCCACAGCCCTATACCCAACAGCGGCAGCGCCGCCAGCATGCCAAGCAGCAGCGCGCCCCACTGCGCCCGGCTGCGCGCATGCAGTGCGCTGCGCCCTGCAAACAAATATCCGCAACTGAGGTCCAGCCAAGCGATGCAACCGGCGAGTCCGGCCAGGCCCCACAGCAGCATCAATGCCTGCCCGGGCAGGTTGACGGTGCCGTCGGCAAGTGAAAGCACGCTTCCGGCCATGGCCAGTACCGCCATCGCCCCACCAAACAGCACGCTGGGTGCGCCCAACGGCACAGCCAAGGCTGCATAGAGATACCTGAGGCGGCGCTCATCCATGCGCGGGTACTCCGGTGCCGGGGTCAGAACCCTTCCCGCAGGGAAGGGCTCCGACCCCAGTGCCCGATCAACCGTAGACCGGGTACTTGCGGCACTGCGCGCTGACCGCATCACGCACGCGGGCGATCACGGCCTCATCGGCCGGGGCGTCGAGCACGTCGGCGATCCAGTTGGCCAGGTCCACGCAGTCCTGTTCCAGGTAACCGCGGGTGGTCACCGCCGGGGTGCCCAGGCGCAGGCCCGAGGTCACGAACGGCGAACGCGGGTCGTTCGGCACCGAGTTCTTGTTGACGGTGATATGGGCCTTGCCGAGTGCGGCTTCCGCGTCCTTGCCGGACACGTCCTTGCCGATCATGTCGACCAGCATCAGGTGGTTCTGGGTGCCGCCGGAGACAATCTTGTAGCCGCGTTCGATGAGCGTGTTGGCCATCGCCTGCGCGTTCTTCACCACCTGCTGCTGGTAGGCCTTGAAGCCCGGCTCCAGCGCTTCCTTGAAGGCCACGGCCTTGCCGGCGATGACGTGCATCAGCGGACCGCCCTGGATGCCCGGGAACACGATCGACTGCAGCTTCTTGACCAGGTCTTCGTCGGCGCCCTTGGCGACGATGATGCCGCCGCGCGGGCCGCGCAGGGTCTTGTGGGTGGTCGAGGTGACCACGTGCGCATGTTCCAGCGGGCTCGGGTAGACGCCAGCAGCAACCAGGCCGGCGACGTGGGCCATGTCGACGAACAGGTAGGCACCGACCTTGTCGGCGATGGCGCGGAAGCGCGCCCAGTCGATCACCTGCGAGTAGGCCGAGAAGCCGGCCACGACCATCTTCGGCTTGTGCTCCAGGGCCAGGCGCTCGACTTCGTCGTAATCGATCAGGCCCTGGTCGTTGACGCCGTATTGCACGGCGTTGAACAGCTTGCCCGAGGCGTTGACCTTGGCGCCGTGGGTGAGGTGGCCGCCGTGGGCCAGGCTCATGCCGAGGATGGTATCGCCCGGCTGCAGCAGCGCGAAGTACACGGCCTGGTTGGCCTGCGAACCGCTGTGCGGCTGCACGTTGGCGTAGTCCGCATCGAACAGCTGCTTGAGGCGGTCGATCGCCAGCTGTTCGGCGATGTCCACGTATTCGCAGCCACCGTAGTAGCGCTTGCCCGGGTAGCCTTCGGCGTACTTGTTGGTCAGCTGGCTGCCCTGGGCTTCCATCACCGCCGGGCTGGTGTAGTTCTCGCTGGCGATCAGCTCGACGTGGTCTTCCTGGCGCTGGGTTTCGGCGGCGATGGCCTTGGCCAGTTCGGGATCGTAGGTTTCGATGCGGACGTCACGCGGGAACATCGGTTACTCCAGGCAGGGAGGGAACAGCGGGGCCTGCGATTGTAAGCGGGCTGAAGGGCCCGGGCGACCGCAGCGGAAGGGGCTTGGGCATTGCGCTGTGGCATGATGTGCTGGCGCGCCTGCGTGTGTAATCCGCAGCGGTGTTGGGCAGCGACTCCATTCCCGGAATATCCGGAAGTGTGACCCGCTTCCTTGCAACTCTGAATTGTTTATATTCAGAAACCTAAAGCCCTCCCCTGCGCGGCCGATACGCCCTGTCCATACAGGGGAAAATCCGCGTGACCCATTCGCACCAAGCTTCGCCGGCAATGACGCTGGCACCGCGTCGCACTTCCGGCGCCTCCCGTACTCTTTCCACCAGCCTGCTGGCCCTGGCGATCGGCCTGGCCATGAGCGGCCCCACCACGGCGATTGCTGCGACGGTCACCGTGCGCGATCCGAGCCAGCTCGATGGCAACTGGTATGTGCCGGGTGCGTGGAGCAACGGCGATCCGAACCTGACTGTCGAGAACCACGCCTACATCGACAGCGTGACCCCGGTCGTGGTGGATGCGATCAGGGCTGATTCGTGGCGCGTGGACATCGGCCATGGCGGCAGCGGCGAGCTGTTCATCCAGAACGGCGGCGTGCTGGAAAGCACTGCCATCTTCATTGCGACGCTGGCCGGCTCGACCGGCAAGGTCACCGTGACCGGCGCCGGTTCGCAGTGGATCGGCAACAACAGCATCGGCGTCGGCCATGAAGGCAGCGGCTTCCTGGACGTGCTTGATGGCGGCCAGGTGATCAACGCCCAGGGCACGTGGGTGGCCTCGGAAATGGGCAGCAGTGGCGTGCTGACCGTGTCCGACAAGGATTCGCGCTTTGCCACCGACCAGATCCACGTGGGCGCGCAGGGCATGGGCACGGTGAACGTGCGTAACGGCGGCAGCTTCCAGACCGGCGTCGCCCGTCTGGGCAGCTACAGCAGCGTGGCCCGCGGCGAAGCCACGGTGACCGGCAAGGATTCGAGCTGGTTGAACAGCAGTGACCTGCTGATCGGCGTTTCCGGCACCGGCACGATGACCGTCGCCGACGGCGCCACGCTGACCGTGCAGGGCAGCACCCTGCTGGGCCAGCAGCGGCACACTCCGGGCGTGCCCGATGGCGTGCTGGTGCTGACCGGCGCGGGCACCACCGCCACCACCGGCTTCATCGCCGTGGGCCAGAACGCGGTGGCCGAACTGAATGTCTTCGACGGCGCCGCACTGACCGCAGGCAACGTGGGCGTGGGTGAGAGCACGCAGGGCGAAGGCAGCTTCCGCGTGGCCGACGCTGGCAGTTCGGCCAGCATGGGCCGCCTGACCGTCGGCAATCAGGGCAACGGCAGCGTGTCGGTGTATGACGGCGGTGCGCTGACGGTCAACGACGCGCTGGGCCTGGCCGGCGCCAGCGGCAGCCGTGGCTCGCTGACCATTGGTCCGCAGGGCACGTTGAACCTGGCCGGCGGCCTGATCTACCAGGGCGCCGGCACGGCCAACGTGCTGATTGCCGATGGCACCCTGCACCTGACCAGCAAGGCCTTCACCAGCAACGTTGAAATGGCGCTGGACGGTGTCGCCACGGTGGACACCGACCAGGTCGATGCGATGTTCAGCGGCCGCCTGACCGGCACCGGCGCACTGCGCAAGACCGGCAGCGGCACGCTGACCACCCATGCCAACAACAGCTACAGCGGCGGTACCCGCATTGAACAGGGCACCCTTGTGCTGGCTGGCAACGGTGCGATCCGTGGCGCGGTGGACGTGGCATCGGGCGCGACACTGCAGCTGCAGCGCAATGGCCAGACCCTGTTCAACAACGTGCTGTCCGGCGCGGGCGATGTGGTCAAGCTGGATGCGGGCCTGCTGAGCCTGTCGGGCGACAGCAGCGGCTTCACCGGTACCACGCGCGTGCAGGCCGGCGCGCTTGACGTGCATGGCCGCCTGGGCGGCCTGGCCGACCTGGGCACTGGCACCGAGCTGAGCGGTGACGGCCAGCTGGGCAACGTCGTCATCCGCGACGGCGCCACCCTGGCACCGGGTTCGGCCACGGCCTTCGGCATGCTGTCGATGACCGGCAGCCTGCTGATGGAGAACGGCTCGCGCTACCTGGTGGATCTGGGCGCCGATGGCGCCGGCGACCGCGTGCAGGTGGGCGGCGGCGCAACGCTGCAGGGTGGCAACACGGTGGCCATCGCCAGCGAGGGTGACTGGCAGCCACGCACCCGCTACACCATCCTGAGCGCGGCGCAGGGCGTGCAGGGCACGTTCTCCGGCGTGAGCAGTACGCTGGCCTTCCTGACCCCCACGCTGGACTACGACGCCAGCAACGTCTACCTGACCCTGGCCCGCAACGATATCGCCATGCCGGATATCGATCTGGCCTTCCCCGATGTGGTGGTGAACCCCAACCAGAAGGCGGTGGCCGGCGCGGTGGAAGCGCTGGGCAATGGCAACGCCGTGTATGAGGCGGTGGTACGGCTGGACCTGGCCGAGGTGGTGCCGGCCTTCGACAGCCTGAGCGGTGAGATCCATGCCGCGCACCGCGGCGCACTGCTGCAGAACCGCTTCCTGCACGAGGGCATCGACCGCCATCTGGACGGTGCCACGATGGGTGCCGAGATCGCCCCGGGTGTGCACGCCTGGATCGGCGGCAACGCCGGCCAGCGCCGCACCGATGCCGGCGCGGACAACACCGGCTTGCGTTCGTCGCAGCACGGCGTCATGGCCGGTGCCGGCTGGCGCCTGGGTGAATCGCTGGAAGTGGGCGTGGCCGCCGGCCAGCAGCAGCTGGTCAGCCGCCTGGCCCAGCGCGATGCACGCAGCGAAACCGACAGCACCGAGTACGGCGTGTACGGCCAGTACCGCTGGCAGGGCCTGAGCCTGCGTGCCGGTGTCAGCCGTGCCGACTACCGCACCGACAGCACGCGCACCGCAAAGGTCGGCACCCGCCTGGACGAAGGCCTGTCCGCCCGCGAGGACGCCACCGGCACGACCGCATTCCTGCGTGCCGGCTGGACCTTCGGCGGCGCGCGCCTGCAGCTGACCCCGGAAATCGAAGTGGCCCAGGTGCGCCTGGAAAGCGACGGCAGCCAGGAACACGGCGGTCACAGTGCCCTGCAGTGGAACGGCGGCAGCGCACGTTACCGCACCGGCCTGGCTGCGCTGCGCGCGGACTGGGACATCAGCGGTGGCCAGCGTGATCGTGCGGCGCTGACCGCGCGCGTGGGCTGGCAGGTGGCGGGCGGCGATCGCCTGCCGCAGGTCGATGCACGCTTCGTGGAAGGCACGCAGGGTTTTGCGATCAGCGGTGCTCCGCTGGCCCGCCGCAGCGCGCTGGCCCAGTTCGGCGTGGCGGTGAGCCCGACCGACAACAGCCGCGTGGCGCTGCAGATGCAGGGCCGCCGTGGCGATGGCCAGCGCGATGTGGGGGCGCAGCTGGACTGGTCGGTGGCGTTCTGACCGGGAGGTTGGCCGGTTGAATGAAGAAGGGCGCCTTGCGGCGCCCTTCTTTTTTTCCGATCGGGTCGGAGCCCTTTCCGTTGGAAAGGGATCCGACCCCGGCGCTGCATCAACGGTTGTTGATGATGTAGTCGGCGATGATGCCGGTTGCCACGGCGACCAGCAGCATGTTGCCGCGGTCATCGCGGATCCAGTGGTGGCCGTACGGCGGGCGGCGCAGCTGGTAGCGCGGGTAGTCGTTGACCACGTAGATCGGGCCGCGGTAGTAATCGCGGTAGCGGTGGCCGCGCTGCCAGCCATAGCCATAGCCGGGCCGGTAGCCCGGGCTGTAGACCACGCGCGGCGGCGGCGGTGCCGGGCGGTAGTAGCCATGGTCGTAGCGGCGGTCGTGGCGGTAGTCACGGCGCGCTTCGCGGCGGTCGCGTTCCCAGTCGCGACGGTCGTGGCGCCACTCGCGGCGATCTTCGCGCCATTCACGGCGGTCGTGGTCGCGACCACGGTGGTCGTTGTCGGCGAAGGCCGGGGCGATGGCGCCCAGCGCCAGTACAGAGGCCACGGCGCCGGCCATGAGTCGATGGATGTGCATGGGAGACCTCTGCTGGGTGGGTGGTGAGCCCATATTGCGCATTCGATCTGAACGGTTTCCGGCTGGAAACGCTTCCCGCTGCGGGACTGTGACGGCCCATTCAGTCCTCGGCCAGCCCCGGGCGCTGCGGACGGCGCGGGGCGTAAGCGGTTCCGGCTATAATTGGGGGTATTCCATTCAGTCTGTGCCCGCTGCCGCAACGGGAAGTTCCCCGTGACGGACCGGGCGCAGGGTCGCGCCTACGGAGACCTCATGTCCTCGCAATACATCTACACCATGAACCGCGTGTCCAAGGTGGTCCCGCCCAAGCGGCAGATCATCAAGGACATCTCGCTGTCCTTCTTCCCGGGCGCGAAGATCGGCCTGCTGGGCCTGAACGGCGCCGGCAAGTCCACCGTGCTGAAGATCATGGCCGGCGTGGACACCGATTTCGAGGGCGAAGCCCGTCCGCAGGCCGGCATCAAGGTTGGCTACCTGGCGCAGGAACCGGAGCTGGACCCGACCAAGACCGTGCGTGAAGCGGTTGAAGAAGGCGTGGGCGAAGTGCTGCAGGCACAGGCTGCGCTGGACGCGGTCTACGCCGCCTATGCCGAAGAAGGCGCCGATTTCGACGCGCTGGCCAAGGAACAGGAGCGCCTGGAGGCGATCCTCGCCGCCGGCGATGCGCACACGCTGGAAAACCAGCTGGACGTGGCTGCCGATGCGCTGCGCCTGCCGCCGTGGGATGCCATCGTCGGCAAGCTGTCCGGTGGTGAAAAGCGCCGCGTGGCGCTGTGCCGCCTGCTGCTGCAGAAGCCGGACATGCTGCTGCTCGACGAACCGACCAACCACCTCGACGCCGAGTCGGTGGAATGGCTGGAACAGTTCCTGGCGCGCTACACCGGCACCGTCGTGGCGGTCACCCATGATCGCTACTTCCTGGACAACGCCGCCGAGTGGATCCTGGAACTGGACCGTGGCCGCGGCATTCCGTGGAAGGGCAACTACACCGACTGGCTGACCCAGAAGGATGAGCGCCTGAAGCAGGAAGACAACCAGGAAAAGGCTCGCCAGAAGGCGATCCAGAAGGAACTGGAGTGGTCGCGCCAGAACGCCAAGGGCGGCCGCACCAAGGGCAAGGCCCGTCTGGCCCGCCTGGAAGAGCTGCAGTCGGTCGATTACCAGAAGCGCAACGAGACCAATGAAATCTTCATCCCGCCGGGCGAGCGCCTGGGCCAGGCGGTGATGGAATTCAAGAACGTCTCCAAGAAGTTCGGCGACCGCCTGCTGTTCGACAACCTGAACTTCCTGGTGCCCTCGGGCGCCATCGTCGGCATCATCGGCCCCAACGGTGCCGGTAAGTCGACCCTGTTCAAGATGATCACCGGCCAGGAAAAGCCGGACACCGGCGAGATCGTGGTCGGCCCGACCGTGCAGCTGTCCTACGTGGACCAGAGCCGCGACGCGCTGGAAGGCAACCACAGCGTGTTCCAGGAAATCGCGGGCGGCCTGGACATCCTCAACATCAACGGCATCGAGATCCAGTCGCGCGCCTACATCGGCCGCTTCAACTTCAAGGGCCAGGACCAGCAGAAGATGGTCGGCTCGCTGTCCGGTGGTGAGCGTGGCCGCCTGCACATGGCCAAGACCCTGCTGCAGGGTGGCAACGTGCTGCTGCTCGACGAACCGTCCAACGATCTGGACATCGAAACCCTGCGTGCGCTGGAAGATGCGCTGCTGGAGTTCCCGGGCAACACCTTCGTCATTTCGCATGACCGCTGGTTCCTGGATCGCATCGCGACCCACATCCTGGCGTTCGAAGGCGATTCGCACGTGGAGTTCTTCCAGGGCAACTACCGCGAGTACGAAGAAGACAAGCGCCGCCGCATGGGCGACGACGCTGCGCCGAAGCGCCTGCGCTTCAAGGCGCTGAAGTAAGCAAGAACGAAAGGCCGCGCTCGCGCGGCCTTTCGCCTTTCATGGGCCGCAATCGATTTTTGTTGACGCTTTTGACCTCTTCGCGACGCACTTCAACGCGACCCGGCTGAAGGCTGCCCGTGTAAAGCAGTGTTGATTCCTTGTCGCACACGGCATCCTCCGTACTTTGCAACTCGTTGTATGTTCCCGGCCCAATGCTTCGGTTTTCCTACGCACCCGATTCATCCCCCTCGTAGGAAAACACCATGAAAGCACTGATCTCCACCACGGCAGCGCTGCTGCTGTCGGGCACTGCCGCGGCCGCGCCGGCGAACTGGGAAGGCATCTACCTGGGTGCCCATGCCAGCCATGGCGAAGGCCACAGCCAGGACCGCAGCAACGCCAATGCCTCTGAAAAAAGCATCCGTGGCTTCGCTGGCGGGCTGCAGGCCGGCCGCAACTGGCAGTTCGACAACAATGTGGTTGCCGGGATCGAAGGCACCCTTTCCTTCGGCAGCGTCAACCAGGAGTGGAAGGACCGCGATAACCACCAGTACAGCCCTTACTACGGCAAGGATGCGGTGACCCGTTCGGGCGCAGTCAACCTGACGCTGGGTTACGCGGCGGGCCAGTGGCTGCCGTACGTCAGCGCCGGCGTGAGCGTGGCCCGCCAGGAGTTTTCGCTGGGCTGCGACAAGTCGCTGGTGGAGGCCACCAATGGCTGCCGCGTGGCCGAATTCGAAACCCGCGCGTCCCATGTATCCACCGGCGCGAACGTCGGCGCGGGCGTGCTGTACCGCTTCAGCGACCAGCTTTCGGCGGGTGCGGAGTACCGTTACACCCATCTGGGCTCCAGCCCGGTTTATCTGGAAGATCCCAACTACCCGGCTGCGGCGCGACGCAGCTTCCATACCAACTACAGCAGCGTTACGCTGAAGTTGAACTACCACTTCTAACCGCCTGGCGACGCACCCGCCGGTCCTTCGGGCGGCAGGGCGTGCAGGTACGAGAGATCTGCGATGTCCCTGTTCGAACGCCTGTTCCAGCTGCAGCAGCACGGCACCACCGTGCGCACCGAACTGCTGGCCGGTGTCACCACCTTCCTGACGATGTCTTACATCGTCTTCGTCAATCCCGAGATCCTGGGCACCACCGGCATGGATGCTGGGGCGGTGTTCGTGGCCACCTGCCTGGCCGCGGCGCTGGGCTCGGTGGTGATGGCGCTGGCGGCCAACTTCCCGGTGGGCATGGCCCCGGGCATGGGCTTGAATGCGTTCTTCGCCTTCACCGTGGTCGGCGCTGCCGGGCTGCCCTGGCAGCAGGCGCTGGCGGCGGTGTTCATTTCCGGCCTGGTGTTCCTGGTGCTGTCGCTGACCGGCGTGCGCGCGTGGCTGGTGTCGGGCATTCCGGCGTCGTTGCGGTCGGCGATCGTGGCCGGCATCGGCCTGTTCCTGGCCATCATCGCGCTGCAGAAATCCGGCGTGATCATCGGCAACGAGGACACGCTGGTGGCGCTGGGCCCGCTCAATACCGCGCCGCCGCTGCTGGCACTGGGCGGCTTCCTGCTGATCGCGATCCTGGAAGCGCGGCGTGTGCGCGGTGCGATCCTGATCGGCATCCTGGCGGTGACCGCGGCCGGCTGGGCGTTGGGCGATCTGCAGTACCACGGGCTGGTGTCGTTGCCGCCGAGCCTGGCGCCGACCTTCCTGCAGCTGGACCTGCCTGGCCTGCTGCACCACAACGGCGGCGCGCCGATCGCCGTGCTGCTGCAGGTGGTGCTGGTGTTCGTGCTGGTGGAAGTGTTCGATGCCACCGGCACGCTGTATGGCGTGGTCGGCCGTGCCGGCCTGCTGAAACTGCCGGGCGCGCAGAAGCGGTTCGGCCGCGCGCTGCTGGCCGACAGCACGGCGATTGTGGCCGGCTCGCTGCTGGGCACCAGCAGCACCACCGCCTTCGCCGAAAGCGCCTCTGGCGTGCAGGTGGGTGGCCGTACCGGTTTGACCGCACTGGTGGTCGCTGCGTTGTTCCTGGCCGCGCTGTTGTTCTCGCCGCTGGCGGCGATGGTGCCCGGCTATGCCACCGCGCCGGCCCTGCTATTCGTAGCCGGACTGATGCTGCGCGAACTGGTGGAAGTGGACTGGAGCGACCTGACCGAATCCGTACCCGCCGCGCTGTGTGCGCTGGCGATGCCGTTCACCTATTCCATCGCCAACGGCCTGGCCTTCGGCTTCATTGCCTACGCCGCGCTGAAGGCCGGCACCGGCCGCTGGCGCGAGGTGCATCCGGCGGTGTGGCTGGTGGCGGTGCTGTTCGTGCTGCGTTACGCGCTGGAGTGATCACCTGTTGATGGACCCGCCGGGCATCGCCCGGCCGTTGCATCACCAGCGCGGTTGCAGGCGTCCGTCGGCAGCGAAGCGCCAGCGGCCTTCCGCCCAGCCGCGACCGAACAGGGTGAGCATCTGCGAATAGTACGCGGGCTCGCCAGCACGCTGCTGTTCGGCGCTGGGCAGGCTTTCAAGCAGCACCGCGGCGCGGGATGTTTCACCCTGTGCCAGCAGGTAGGGCAGCAGTGCGGCACGGAAACCGTAGTTGCCCTCGCCCTGCCCTTTGCCGGTACGCGTGTCGATTTTCTCCCACATCGGCGCACCGCTGCGCAGGCGCTGCAGAGGGCCGGACAGAGTGGTGAGCTGGCGACGGAACAAGGGATCGCGCGGCGCAGTCATGCCGGCCCAGGTGTAACAGCGGATGGCGTCGTAGCCACCCACAGCCCCTTTCACCGGATCGACGATGAAGCTGCCGTCCTTCCACGCGGCCCAGTCCGGCGCGAACCCATGCGGACTGGTCTGCTGCAGCAGGGCCACGGTGTTGTCGGCCAGCGCCTGCCAGGGGCCGCTGCGATCAACCGCTGCGAATCGCCGCAGCAACGGCAGCGGCAGGTAGCTCGGATTGACCCGGGTGGCGCCGTCTTCGATGAATCCCTGCGGCCCCGGCAGCAGCATCGGCCCCAGCGTGGGTATCTGCACGATTTCGCGCGCGCGCACCTGTGCCAGCATGCCTTCGGCGATGGCCTGCAGCGCGGGGCGGCGCCACAGGCGTGCAGCTTCCAGCAGTGCGTAGGCGAGCCACAGGTCCGAATCGGATGCAGGATTGTCGTCCAGCAGGCGCCAGCCTTCCTTGCCCTGCCCCCACAACCAGCCTGGCAGGCGCGCGGCCATGTCACCGCCTGCGAGATTGTCCTGCGTCCAGGCCAGGATGCGGTCGAACAGTGCAGGATCGTTGTCGACCAGCGCGAAGAACAGTGCATAGGACTGGCCCTCCGATGTGCTGCGTTGATCGTCCTGGCTGCGGTCGATCATGCGCCCATCGCGGCTCAGGCTGCTGTCCTGCAGCACCTGCCAGGCCGGCCAACGCGATGCTGTGGTGGCCGCGCGAACGCCGGCGCTGCCCAGCAGCGGCAGCAGGACTGTCGCCTGCAGCAGACGGCGGCGTTGCAGGTCAGCGGAATTCGCCATACGGCACCAGCGGAGAGACGGGCAACGGCAGGTTGCCCTGCCACGGTTTGAAGGAATAGCGCAGGTACAACTGGAACGTGTTCGGCGAAAAATCGCGGCTGCGCTGCAGGGTACCGGCCGCACCCAGCACGACGTGATCACCCAGACGCCGCTCAACTGCCGCGTACAGGCGATAGCCCGTACCGGTACTGCTGCCATCGGTGGTGTACAGGCCATCCGGGTCCAGTTGCAGCGGACCGTACTGCGGTTCCAGCTGTGCGATCACGCGCTGGATGAGGGCCTCGTCGGGGAAGCGGCTGATCGAGCGGGTGCGTGCGTTGGAGACGCTGACCGAACCATCAACGCGCACCGACCAGTCGTCGTTGCGCCAGGCGAAGCCCACCGGAAGGCTCAGCGACGCATAGCGCTGCGGGCTGTAGTAGCCGCCCTGACCCAGCGAATAGCCGCCCAGGTCCTTCTGGTAGCGCCAGTACATCGCGGTGGTTCCCACATCCAGGCGCATGTCCGGGCGTTGGATCAGCTTGTGGTACCAGCCAACCATCGCCCGCGCGCGGGTGTTGTCCACCACGTTGTGGCCGGTCAGCTGGTGCCAGCTCCAGTTCGACCACACGCCGTTGCGTCCACCTTCGTCATAGCCGAGGCTGACGGTCACGCCATTGGCGGTGACACCACCCCAGGCAATACCACTGCGTGGATCGATCGCACCAGCCTGCGACAGCAGCGAATTGGTCATCGGCCGCCGCGATACGGTCGCTCCCCAGCCCAGCCGGCCGAGGTCACCATTGAGAGTGACGCCGCCCAGCCAGTTGCCCACCACGTAGTTGGACGGCGAATGGCCGATATCAAAATTCCAGCGATCATCCAGGGTGCGCCAGCCCACGGCAAAGCCGGCACCCGAACTGCGCCGCTGGTGTACGTAGCGGGTGCAGCCCGGCGCCTGCATCCGCGTGCCGTCGGCCTGCAGCAGGCCCAGGTCGCAGCTGCCGAAATCGTCGCTGTAGGCGCCGTCGGCATCGGTCTGGAAACGGCCTGCATCGAAATGCACCTGTTCAATGCGCGCCCAGCCAAGGCCACCGGCGAACGGTGCGTCAAGATGGGCGATGCGGGTATCGCGTGCAAGTTTCGAGATGCCAGGCGTGCCGTCGCTGCGACGGCCGGAATCCTGCATCACGGTCAGCGTCGGATTTTCCTGCTGGTACAGGGTTTCCACGTCGCTGCGCAGGCTGCGCCGCAACCAGTCGTCGCTGGCGGTTTCGCGGCTGGCCAGGGTCAACGCGCGGTTGTCACGTGGCTGCGCCTGCGACGGTGCGATCAAGCCATTGTCGGCCATCGCCCGTGCGTACATGTCCAGCGCCTGCTGCGGATCTTCGCGCCGTACAAGACGCGCCGCATCGCGCCAGGACTGGGCGTCCGGTCCGCTCTTGCGGGCAAGCAGCGCGCGCAGGATCTGCAGCGCCTTGGCGTCTTCATGCAGGTCGGTCCAGATGGTCGCCAACTGGCGTTGCTGGCCGATCGCATCATCGGCCACCACGGGGGGCGCGTCGCGCATCTGCCGACGGGCACTGGCCAGGTCGCCGGTGCCGATCCAGGCCTGCAGCTGGCCCAACTGCGCATCGAGATTGTCCGGTTGCACCGCCAGCACCTGCTGGTAGTAGTGCAGCGCCTGTGCATGATCATCACGCAGGCGCGCCCACTCGGCCAGGATCAGCTGGTTGTCCGCGCTGGGCGGCTGTTGCTGCAGCAGGGCAACGGCTTCTGCTTCCCGGCCTTGCGCGCGCAGCTCCCACAGATGATCGATCAGCTGCTGGCGCTGCAGGCGTTCTGACAAGGCGCGCATGTCATCGTCCCACTGCGCGCGCGGCACGCCTTCAAGCACGGCCAGCGCCTGTGGCAGGCGATCGGAGCCGGACAGGTACAGCGCCTGCGCGTAACGCGCTTCGATGCCGGCATTGCGCGTGGCCATATCGGCAACCACCGCATCTGCTTCATCCAGCTTGCCGGCCGTCCGCAGTTCATTGCCCAGCGCATACGCCAGCCAGGCATCGCCGGGCAGTTCGCGGCGCAGCTCACGCCCCAACGTGATGGCCGCATCGGCATCACCAGCGGCCAACGCCTGCTCACGACGCTCACGCAGCCGGCTGATCTGCAGCTGGCGCAGGTCTTCGGCGTACAGGGTGCGCTGCGCTGCAGGCAAGGCGTTGATGAAGGATTCCAGACGCTGCGGGTCGGTACGGCCATACAGCTGCACCAGCTTGCGGATCACATTGGCATCGCGCGGGGCGATCCGTCGCGCGGCCTGCAGCTGCCGCTCGGCGGCCTCATCGTCGCCACGCGCCACCGCGACATCGACCAGGCCGAGGATGGCGTTTATCTCGCGCGGCTGCTGCCGGCGCGCCTGCGAATACAGTGCCTGAGCATCATCGAGCCTGGCAGCGGCCAGCGCGGTGTCGGCCTGGTCCAGCAGCAGCCAATAGCGGGTGCTGGTGATCAGGTCGCGCCATCTGTCGCTGGTATCACCCGCGGGTGTGGCCTGCACGGCACGCTGGAAATAGGCGATGGCCTGCTCGCGGCGCCCCTGCCGCATCAGGGCCATGCCCAGCCCACCGAGGAACTCCGCTTCGCGCGGATAGCCGCGCAGCGATTGCAGGAATGCGCGCTCGGCCTCTGCATTGCGACCGGCGTCGAGCAGTTGCTGGCCACGCAGGCCTGCGCGCCAGGAGGGATCGCTTACCCGCTTGTGCTGTTCGGCATAGCGTTGGCGCACCAGCGCAATGTCGCTGAAGGTGGGGTTGCGGGTGATGAATTCCTGCAGGCGGCGCACGTTGCGCTCGTCGGCAGGCTGGTCCTGCAGGTAGCCCCATTCGGCATCGGCCGCCAGCGCGCGCGCTTCCGGATTGCGCCCCATGCGCTGCAGCGCCGCCAGCGCATCGGCATCACGCCCGGCTGCGAACAACAGCTGCGACAGTGTCTGCAACAGGGTGGTGTTGCCGGGGTAACTGCGGTCCAGCGCGGTCAGTTCGCGGATTGCGGCATCGCGCCCGCTGGCCTGCGTGCCGCGCAGGCGCCAGTACTCCAGGCCCAGCTGCAGCCCCGGTGGATCGTCGTTGAACAGACGGCGGTAAATCAGCAACGCTTCATCGCTGCGCCCACCGGCGGCGAACAGCCGTGCCTGCTGCAGTTCCTGCTGCAGGTCGCCGCGATAGGCGCGCCACAGGCGCTCACCGGCGGCCAGTTCGCGGCTGCCGGCGCCGAGCTGGCGCAGCCGTTGCAGGGTCGCATCGGCATCTTCCATCTTCTGCTGCGACAGCTGCACTTCCAGGATCGCCACCAGGGTGCTGCGGTCGTCCGGTGCCAGCATGCGCAGCCGGGCCAGGGCATCTTCGATCAGCCCCTGACGGCCGCTGGCCTCGCCGATGCGCACCTGCTGCAGCAGCCATTGCCGCTGCTCGGCGACAGTGCCGCCGGGCGTGGCTGGCAGCGCCTGCGCCGCGCACGGGCCCGCCAGCCCGATCAGGACCAGGCCGGAGGCGGCGACCAGCGACGGCGGCGTACGCACCATCAATCAGTGCCCCGGATCCAGCCGCTTGGCTGCCACCCAGCGCAGCACACGCCAGAACAGGAATGCCACCATCAGCACCACCACCGTAGCCAGCACCGCCAGCAGTGCCGGATGGTCGGCCAGGTGGTACCAGAGCAGCAGCCACCACGGCAGCGCGCCAACGTAGTAATGGTCGCCGACGAACTGGCTGTGGATGCCCGAACTGCGCAGGATCGCCACCGAACCGGCGATCGCCTGGCGCTTGCCGGTATCGCTGAGGGCTTCGTCGAGCAGGCCGTAGTCGGCGGCATTGCTGGCCGCCAGCGAGACGATGCTGCGCTGCGCGTGATGCGGCGACTGCAGGCCGATGATCGCCGCGAAGGGCGCTTCGGCGGTGACCGCCACCTGGGTAACTGCCGGATCACCGGCACGGCTGCCGCGACGGGCCTGTTCCATCGCCAGCTGCGGCGACGGTGACTGGCCATTGAGCAGGCGCGTACGCTGGTCATCGATCAGCAGCGACAACTGATCGCTGCCGCGCAGCTCTGCCGGCATTGCACCCAGCATCAGCAGGTCGGCATCCAGTGCGCTGGCCTGCTTCCAGTCGTCGGACAGGCGCAGGCCATAGGCCGGGTACCCCGTCTGTACGCCCAGGCCGCCCACCAGGTTCAACAGCAGGCTGACCTGCGACTCGCTCGCCGTTGCCGGCACCAGCACCACCGTCTCGGACAGATCGGCCATGCGGCTGAAGGGGAAACCGCTGAGCGCGAATGCGGACAGGTCCGGCAGGCCCATGTAGTGGTGGAAACCGGAGAAGTCGATGGTCGAATCTTCTTCGATCGCCGCCTGCAGGTTCGGCGGCAGCACGGTCTGGCAGTGGTCGCGCTGGGCACTGCCCATCACGCTGGCAAAGTTGAAATCAAAGCGCAGCTGGTTGCGGTCGCCCAGCTTGAGCGAGGGAATCAGCAGGCGGCCGTCGTCGGCACCGGCGTCGCCGGCCAGCACCGGCAGGCGGATTTCCTCCAGACCCTGCTTGCCGTTGCGGCGCACCAGAGGGAAGCTGGAAATGAACTGGTCGTTGATTGCTACGCCCAATCGCGATTCATCGCTGCCGAACGGCGGCGTGTAGCGGTAACGCAGGTTCAGCGGAATGCCCTGGTTGCGCCAGATGAAAAGATCCGGCGGCAGGTTGAGGTTGACCGTGATCGGCTGCGGCGACACGCCGTTTGCATGCAGCTGCTGCGGGTAGTCGAGCAGTTCGGCCAAGCGTACGGCCCGGTCGGTGCGCACCCAGTTAGGTGCATCGTACGGCTTGCGCGGGGCCAACGGCTTGACCTCGTCGATGCTGACCTGGCGGCCACGGAACAACGCGTTGCCCGCCGCCATCGCCGCCACCGCCTTCTGCAGATCGTCATCGTTGCGGCCCAGCACCAGCAGC
This sequence comes from Stenotrophomonas sp. MYb57, assembly GCF_002966815.1. NCBI lineage: Bacteria > Pseudomonadati > Pseudomonadota > Gammaproteobacteria > Lysobacterales > Lysobacteraceae > Stenotrophomonas > Stenotrophomonas sp. MYb57. The sequence continues at coordinate 689,946 of NZ_CP023271.1, read as the reverse complement.
AGCTTGCGCTGCGGATCCTCCGGCAGCGCCATCAGCTCGACCACCGGGCCCTTCACCGGTGCATGGTTGGCGATCACCGGCGGGAACTTGCCATTGACTGCCAGCACCACGGCATGCCCCTGCGCCGGCAGTTGGCCGAAGCTGACCGGGAAACGCGCCTGCCGCCACCAGCCGGCCAGGCTGCCGAAGTAAGAGGCCATCACGGCACCGGCGCGTTGCTGGGCCAACGTCGGTGCGGCACCGAACACCACCGGCAGCTCCAGGCGCGCGGTGTCGCGTGGATCGAAGAACGGCAGCGGGAAGTTGGCCAGGTCATCCTGCATCGCCAGCAGCTGTCCGCCCAGGCGCAGCGTGCTGTTGCTGGACAGGTTCACCCACAGCGAACTGTGGGTGGGTTCTTCGCAGATGTCGGTGTAATGGCCGACAAATTCCAGCCGCACCTGGTTGAAGTCTGCGATCAGGCGCGCATCCAGCGGCAGCTTGGCCTGCACCGGGCGGCCAAGCTGGTCGTTGCTGATCGGCACCACGCCCATCAACGCATCGTTGAGATAGACCCGCAGGTGCGACAGGGTCGGCAGCAGCGACGGCGACGGTGTGAAGCTCAGGTCCAGTTCGGCCTCGCGCGCGAGCCGGTCGCGGCGCACCTGGAATTCGAAGGTGGTCGCGTTGCGCACGCCCGACAACAGCGTGTCCTGGCGACGACCCAACTGGGCGAAGGTACTTTCGCGTTGCCAAGGCCAGGCACTGCCTGCCCAGGTCTGCGGCAGTGCAGCTTCACTGCGCTGCGCAGGAACCGCTGCAGCCGCCACCGGGGTCGGTACGGCGACCTGGGCAGCCGGTGCGTCCGGGGTGGAACCGGTGGCCGGCATGCGTGCCGGGGCCGGCGCACTGTTGCCCGAGGCCACAGGCAAGGCCAGCAGAGGCAGCAGCAGCCAGCGCAGAGAGGACGGAATGCTCATGGACGAAGCCCTGGATCAGCGGCTGGGTCAGCCGGGTGGGATGGAAGCGGACGTTGCGGGGCGAAACTGGCCAGCCAGCGCAGCAGGCGACGGTTCCAGTGCGCGGGACGGTCAAGGTCGAACGGAGTGAAGTCGCCCATCCGCCGGTAACCGCGCCAACCCAGCACCAGCACGCTCCACAGGCTGCGTGGCAGGCTCTTGGGCTGGTAGCCGGCGTGCCAGTCGAGCCACGCATCGGCGCGGGCGAAGGTGCACTGGGCAAATTCCACGCGCTGGCGTTCATTCTCGAACGTCAACAGCAGGCCGAGGCGATGGCCGACGCTGCGCTGCACCCGTGCGGGGAACGCAAACTCGCGGCGGCCCCGGCCCAGCAGCACCTGCACCGGTTGCCCCTCAAGCAGCTGCGGGTCGTCGCCCAGCTCGATGCCGACACCGTCGTTGGAGTAATCCTGCATGACGCCACGCAGGCGGCGACCATCGGGAACCTGCAGGGCCATCGGCAAGCGTGTCGTCACGCGATGGGTGCGGCGCACCTGCTGCACCTCGGCGGCCACGGCCAGCGCGCCACCGATGATCAGCAGGTTGTACAGCACCCACAGCGAGCTGACGACCACGGTGCCGCGTTCATCAGCCGGGCCGTGCATGAAGCGCCAGACCGCAAAGCACAGGCCCAGCACGTTCAACAGCGCCAGCACCAGGTATGGCCGTGCCACACGCCAGTCGAAACGGTCACCGGCCTGGGTGCCGCCCTTGTCAGTGACGTTGAACTTGCCGCGCCCCGGGCTGAACAACGCAATGGTGGTCGGCCGTGCGATGTACCAGGCCAGCACGGTCTCGTAGACCTCGCCCCAGAAGGGCCGCCGATACTTGCCCTGGATGCGTGCGTTGGTAAGGCTGGCGTGGGCCATGTGCGGCACCACGAACAACAGGATGGCCAGTGCTGGCGCATAGATGATGTAAACGTGCAGCAGCAGGAACGCCAGCGGCGCGGTGAGGAACACCAGACGTGGAATGCCGGCGAGGAAGTGCAGCATCGCGTTGGCGTAGCAGAAGCGCTGGAACAGGCTCAGGCCCTTGCCGATCAGGGGATTGTCGATGCGGAAGATCTGCACCATGCCGCGCGCCCAGCGGATGCGCTGGTTGACATGCGCTCCCAGGCTGTCGGTGGCCAGGCCAGCCGCCTGCGGGATACGCAGGTACGCCGAGTTCCAACCGTTGCGATGCAGGCGCAGCGCAGTATGCGCATCCTCGGTGACGGTCTCGGTGGCAAAGCCGCCAATGGCATCGATCGCCTCGCGCCGCAGCACCGCGCAGGAGCCACAGAAGAAGGCCGCGTTCCACAGGTCGTTGCCATCCTGCACAAGACCGTAGAACAACTCGCCCTCGTTGGGGTCGCTGCGGAATACCTGCAGGTTGCGCTCGAACGGATCGGCCGAGAAGAAGTGGTGCGGCGTCTGTACCAGCGCCAGCTTCGGGTCGCGCAGGAACCAGCCGCAGGAGACCTGCAGGAACGACCGCACCGGCAGATGATCGCTGTCGAAGATGGCCACCAGTTCGCCATCGATCAAGGTCAGGGCGTGATTGAGGTTGCCCGCCTTGGCGTGTCGGTTGTCGGTGCGGGTGATGTAGTTCACTCCGGTACGTTCGGCGAAAGCGCGGAACTCTTCGCGCCTGCCGTCGTCGAGAATGTGGATGCGCAGCTTGTCGGCCGGCCAGTCCAGGCCCATCGCCGCGTACACGGTGTGCCGCACCAGGGCCAGGTCTTCGTTGTACGTGGGAATGAGCACATCCACCGTCGGCCACTGCTGGACATCGGCGGGCAGCGGCGCCGGGCGACGGCGCAGCGGCCAGGCCACCTGCACATACCCCAGCATCAGCACCAGCCACGAGTAGGTTTCCGCAGCCAACAGCACCAGCCCGCAGATCAGGTCGAAGGTGCTGTTCCAGTTCAACGTGGCCGTATAGCGCCACCACAGGTAGCGGCAGGACACGGTGATCGACAGCACCACCAGCACCAGGGTGGCGTAGCGCCCCTGCATGCGCCGCACCAGCAGGGCGATGACCCACAGCAGCAGCACGAACACGAACTGCGCGAAGTAGGTGAACGGCTGGGTGATGCACAGCACGGCCAGGCCCAGCGTGACCAGGCCGATCAGGAACGTCAGCAGATTGCGCGTTCGCGGCGACAGCCCCTGCAGGCGCTGGCTTGCCCAGGCCATGAAGCGGCTGTTCCAGACCTCGTTGGGTGCATCGCGCATTGCGCGCACGTAGCGCAGGTGACCACGCCCGGCGGCACCGCGCAGCTCGGCGATGCGTTGCCGGCGCGCGCGCGCCAAGCGTTGCCGGCGCTGCGAAGGGCGCGGCACCAAGCGCACGATCGACAACCAGAGCGCCTGGATCAGCAAGCGAATCGGATCGCCGGGGCGCCAGCGACGGTCACCCTGCAACTGCGGGAAGGCACCGCGCAGGCGCGGCGCCAATGCCTGCCATGCCGGAGCTTCCAAGCGCAGGAACGCCCAGCCGATGGCCTGCAGCAGCCACAGCACCAGGCAAGTCGCCCACGGCGCATGTACCCGATCACGCAGGCGGCTCCAATGCAGGTAGTACACCCGCGCGCTCATCCGTGCGCGCCCTCCGCCTGCCGCCGGGCAGACTCGGCCAGGCACCACAGCGCGAGGCCATCGATATCAGCGGCGGCCAGCGAATCGGCCGCGTAGCGGCCCAACGGCTGCTTGCTGGCCAACGCCGCCGGTACCCGCGCATCCTCATGCAGCGGTTGCGGCAACAGGCGCGCAGCATGCGAGTGCAGCCACAACTGCATCAGGTCGCGCTGTACCGGCACAGCAGGATCGTAGCGATTGGCCAGCACACGGCGCGCGTCGGCACTGTGCCGTTGCAGCGCCACATGGTTGGCCGGATCGACACAGGCCAGGCGGAGCGGCAAGGTGCAAGCGGCATGCTGGTTGATCGCAGCCACGTGTGCAGGCAGCCGCTGCGGCAGGTCGAACATCACCCAGTCGAACTGCGGCGCCAACAGCGGCATGCGATCGGCCCAGGTGGCCGGCGCCGCCTGCAGCCACTGCTCTACCTGCAGTGCCTCAGCGTCATCGACGCGGCCATAGGGAAGCACGGCCAGGCCAGGCGCGCAGGCGAAGGCCGCCGCGCGCCAGTCGCCTCCGTCAAGCTGGGCACGCGCCCAGCCACCCGCTTCCTTTGCGGGCAGGCCCAGGTGCAGGCCAAGCATCTGGTCCGGGCTGCATTCGACCAGCAGCACGCGCTGGCCCTGCGCATGCAGGGCCTGGCCCAGCGCTGCCAGCACGGTGGTTACCCCGGTGCCGCCATGCACGCCCTGCAGGGACAACAGCGTGTTCATCGCTGCTGCTCCAGTTCCGCCAGCAGCGGCCAGCGCGCCAGCGCCTGCTCGCGCTCGCGCTGCGCCGAAAAGTCCACGTAGGGCATCTCCGGCATGTTCAGGCTGCGCCGCAGCAGGTCGATGTCGTCTTCCTCGACCGACAGGGTGGTGGGCACCGCAAGAATGTCGGCAGCCATCAGCGTTTGTCCTCGGGGTAAGGGCTCCAGGTCTGGCTGCCCTGCAGCTGCAGCCACGGCTTGCCGTCGTAGTCGATGACCTTGGCGCCTTCGTTCTCGGAAACCGATGGCGTTCGCGGCAACCCCTTCAGCAGGCTGTCCCAGTCACGGTCGGCCGGCGGCGACTGCGCGTTGAGCGCGTAGACCCGTGCCACCAGCTCGGAGATGGCCAGGTAGCTGCTCGGTTCGGGAATGTGGCGCGGGCCGCCGGCAGCAGGTGCCCCCATACCGACCAGCTTCACGCCTACCGGCACGTGGGTGATCGACGGGCTGGGAATTTCACGCATGCCCGGGATCTGCATGCGATCGCCGTGCAGTGCGGCACCGTGTTCGGGTACCACCACGATCATGGCGCGGCGCCCACTCTTCTCCACCGCGTCGACGAAGCCGGCCATGTCACCGAGCACCATCTGCGCACGCGCCTTGTAGTCGGCAGCGTTGGCACGACCATCGGCGCCGACGATGCGGTTGCCGTCGTGCAGCGAGATCGTGTTGTAGAACAGCGCGACCTGCTGGGTGGATTCGGCCTGGCGTTGCTTGAACCAGCTGTTCAGCACGTCGCCATCGCGACGCAACGGTGACTTGTCGAACGCCACCAGTGCGCGCGGCAGTGGATTGATGTCCATCGGTTTGGCCTGCAGGCCGCCGTACTTGGAGAGCTCGCCGATGAAATCGTCGAAATGGCCATCATGATTCATGGCCAGCTCGCTCTGGAAACCGAGGCGCTGCAGGTTGGAGAACAGCTGGCACTCGGCCGGTACCGGGTCGAACAGCGCGGTGTGCGAAGTCTGCCCGCAGCTGGCGCGCAGCAGGCGGATGGCCGCCGGCCCGCTGTAGGCGGTTGCCGAATTGAAATCGTCGAAGACCACGTCCATGCGGTCGAGCAGGTTGTTCTGGCGCAGCCCCACTTCGTCCAGGTCGCTCCAGGCCAGCGAGCAGATGTTGAGGATGATGACGTCGAAGGGCGCGCCGCTGGCCGGCGCCGGGAAGGCCGTCTTCAAACTTGACTGCTGCTGGTAGAAGCTTGCCAGCCAGGCGTTGAGGTTGTCGTTGCTGGCCGGTGCCAGCGGCGCACGACCGGAGCCCGTATTGCCGGTAGCGGCCACGGCCTGGCCCTGTCGCGCGACCAGGTCTGCCGGCAGCGGCAGCGCAACCACCGCCATGCCGAGCATGCCCACCACGCTGAGGGTGGTGATGCGCAGCCACGGTTTCAGCAGGTAATAGGCCACCAGCAGCAGGGCCAGCACCGCCACCATCTGCCAGTTGATGAAGCGCTGGGCCAGTTCCAGCCAATAGTCGGCAGAAAAGTCGAGCACGCCCGGCTGCGCCAGCAATCGCTGGAACGGCGGCCACCAGGTGTCCTGGTAATACAGCGCCACGCCAACGGGGACAGCCACCACCGTCCGCGCGATACGCGCCCAGCGCCAGCGCAGCGGCACCAGCAGCGCGCCGAGGAACAGCAGGTTGGGCAGGATCTTCAGGTCCAGCGCACCCATCCAGGCCAGCACCACCTTGGACAGGAAGTACAGGTTCCAGCCGCGCAGGTCGGCCCAGGCGAACGGCGATGCGGGCAATGCCTGCGGACTCATGCCGGCCTCCGCGGTGCGCGCTGGCGCACGCCCGCCCGGCGCAGGTGACGTGGCGGCAACCACCCGCCGACGCGTCGGCGCAGGCCTCGCCACAGCACGCCCAGCATCGCGCCGAACGGAATCATCAATACCGCGCAGGCGACGATCAACGTCCACAGCTGCTGGTCGGTGGTCATGTGTCGTCTCCCAGCCGCAACGGTGTTGGCGTTGCAAATGGCACTGCTACAACCGTCGCAACTGCGACCGGCGCGGGTTCCGCAGGCTGCGGCAGCAGCTCCGTCTCCGGATCGCTGCCGCTGGCGTTCATCGCCGCGATATCGTATTCGGCAAGCCGCTGGTAACCGTCGAACAGCTCGCGCCAGGGCAGCCGGAACAGGTTGCCCAGCGCCTGTTCGATGGCATCGCGGCGACAGCCGAACAGGAACAGGCGCACCTGCCCGCGGTACACGCAGGCCAGGTCGCCCTGGCGGCGGATGCGCAGCTGCTGCAGCGTCTGCTCGGCACGCAGGCCAGCCACCGGCTGCAATGCCAGCACTGCACTCTCCACTGCGCTGCCGTCCTGGTCGATGCGTTCACTGGCGATCTGGCGGAAGCGCGACGCACTGACCTGGCCACTGATCGACGGCGGCCGGTGCGCACGGATCAACGGTTCCGGATCGTCAGCCAACTGGCCCTGCCAACGCTGCCGCTGCACGGTATCGAGCAGGGTCAACAGGCGCGGCAAAGGGGTGTGGGCAGGCACCACGAGGCTGCCGCCGCACTGCAGCAACAGCCGCTCATCGGCGTAGCGCAGGCAGGGTTGCAGTTCACGTACCACCAGCTTCACAGCATCGCCGCGCTCACGCCGCAGGCGATGCAGCAATCGCGCCAGGGCGTCGACCTGTGCGTTTTCGCTGATGGCGACCACCACCGTGGCTTCGCGTGCCTGCAGCGCGGCAGGCATCAGGCCAGCCCAGCCTTCATACAGGCGCCAGGCCGACGACAACGGCGGGGCACCTTCCAGTACATCGGCCTGGGCCAGGAACAGGTCGCGGTCGCTGCCGCCCTCGCCCGCCACTGACGGCGCTTCAACCTCGGGGTCGACCAAGCGCTGCAGACGCTGCTCGACTTGTTCAACGGTGAAGGCACGTTGTGCGACGACGCCGTGGCTGTTGGTCCAGTAATGCAGCAACAGCTGCAGTGCACCACGGTGTGGATGCAACTGGGCGACACCGGCGCAGCTCCGGTTCAAGGGCAACAGACGCGGAGCGAGCGTGGCCACCTCGCCATGGCAGAGCAGCAGCAGGACCTGCGCGGCGTTCTGCGCCCACTGCTGCAGGCGCTGGCACCAGCGCGACAAACGCACGTCGTCCCAACCGTCCAGTGCAGCCACGGGGAACTGCACGATGCACATGCGCGTTGTGGCGCCTGAAGCGCGAGGCAAGTCCTCGGCGAGGCCGCGCAGGGCCAACTGCATGCCCTGGTGCGAGCACTGGAACATGTGCACCCGTGCAGGGCCCTGTTCGGGCGTCAGCAGAGACAACATCGGCTCGACGCCGCGCCCCAGCGTTGCCAGCACTACGTCATCAAGATCGCCCGCGCCGATCAACGCACTGGCGCCGAGCAGATCGGCCGGCGCGCTGCCAGCAGCAACGACCCAGTACACGCTGCCACCGCGCATTTCGACGAATTCGGCCGGCATGCCGGCAATGGCAAGATGGGGCGCCGTCACGCGTTGTTCCTTTCAGCGGCCATCGGTGGGTCCATTGGCAGACTTGCAGGGTGGATACTGCAGCGAAGGGAACTCATTTGATGACGCACGTCACATTCGTGTGGTTGTGGGCGCATCATACCGTCGATCCTGATGCTTGCGGCATCAAGGCACGGTCAATTACTGCCACCCGCGATGTACGGCAAGCACCACATGCAGGCAGCCACGGGCCGCGGTGCGGCCCCGGACCGACCGCGATCAGGCCTGGGCCGGATCCGGCAGTTCGAACACTTGCCGCAGGTAGGACAGGTAGCCCGGGTCGTCGCACATGCTCTTGCCCGGCGAGTCACTGAGCTTGGCCACCGGCTGGCCGTTGCAGCGGACCATCTTGATGACGATGTTCAGTGGGGTCGGCCCCAGATCGTTGGTCAGGTGGGTGCCCACGCCGAACGCCACCTGGCAGCGGCCACGGAAGTAGTCGTACAGGCGCATCACCTTGGTGATGTCGAGCCCATCGCTGAACACCAGCACCTTGCTGCGCGGGTCGACGCGGCGCAGCTGGAAGTGGGCCAGCATGCGGTCGCCCCAGTCGAACGGGTCGCCGGAATCATGGCGCACGCCGTCGAACAGCTTGCAGAAATACATGTCGAAGTCGCGCAGGAACGCATCCAGCCCGACCACGTCGGACAGGGCGATGCCAAGGTCGCCGCGGTACTCGCGCGCCCACGACTCCAGCGCCGCCACCTGCGAATCGCGCAGGCGCGGGCCCAGTGCCTGGAACGCCTGCAGGTACTCGTGGGCCATGGTGCCGTGCGGCGTCATGCCGTACAGGCGCGCGAAGTGCACGTTGCTGGTGCCGACCAGCTGCGGGCCCAGCGCATCGCGCAGCAGCGGCAGCAGGCGGGCATGCCAATCGCGCGAGTAGCGGCGGCGGCTGCCATAGTCGGCGATGCGGCACTGCTCGAAGCCAGGGGTATCGCGCAGCAGCGCGGCCTTGGCCTGCAGGCGGCGTTCGCCTTCGGCGAAATCCGCCGTGGTGGTGTTGCGGAACCAGACTTCGTTGATGATCGCCAGCAGCGGCACTTCGAACAGGATCGTGTGCAGCCACGGACCGGTGATGTCCAGTTCGATCTCGCCGGGCACCGTCTTCGACGCGCGCAGCTGGATGTATTTGCGGTCCAGGTGGAACAGGCCGAGGAAGTCGGCGAAATCGGGCTTCACAAAGCGCAGGCCACGCATGTAATCCAGCTCTTCATTGCTGAAGCGCAGGCTGCACAGGTGGTCGATCTCCTCATCGATCTGGTCGATGTAGCGGGCCAGCTCGATACCGGGGGTGCGGCATTTGAAACGGTATTGAACCTGCGCGCCGGGGTGCTGGTGCAGCACCGCCTGCATCATGGTGAACTTGTACAGGTCGGTGTCGAGCAGGGACTGGATGATAGGCATGGGGGAATTATGCGCCCGTTCGGGTGAACCGGGGTCCGTGGTGGAGGTGGCGCCCTCACGCGCTCTGCAGTCGATCCACGCCATGCGTGGATGATCCTGTGGCAGCGCGCTACAGCGACCTGCGCAGCAACCTCGGCACCTGCACCAGTGCATGGGCCCAGATCGCCCCCCACACCGCCACCCGCACCGGCAACGACCGCTGCGGCGCTTCGAATTTGCTGAAATAGCGCCATAGCCCGCGATGCTTGTGCCATTCAACGAAGAACGGGCGCGAGCGGCTGGACACCCCCCGCACGTGGGTCACCTTCAGGTCGTTGGCGATGGCAACCACGCCACCGGCCTCACGCACGCGGCGGCACAAGTCCAGGTCTTCGGCGTGCAGCCGGTAGCCGGCATCCCAGCCGCCGATGCGATCAAACAGGGCGCGCGGCATCAGCAGCAGCGCACCGGACAACGCCGGCACCTGCTGCAATGGCTGCGCCGGGTCGCGGGCAATGGCCAACCGCGCGCCACGACCGGGTGAGCGCAGCATGGCAAGGAAGTCCGGATCACGGCGCCGTACCGCTTCATCGGCCTGGCCCTGCTCGTCCACCTGCTCCACCCCCAGCAGACTGTCGCCCACCGCATTGGCGCAGTCACGCAATGCGGCGAGCGTATCGACTTCGACCATCAGGTCGGGGTTGATGAAGGCCAGCCACGGGCTGCGTGAATCGGCAACGCCCTGGTTGTTGGCCGCGGCAAAACCGGGGTTGTCCGGGTTGGCGATGAAACGTACACGCGGATCGTGGCTGGCGTGGCGCTGCACGACTTCCAGGGTGTCATCCAGCGATCCATTGTCGACCACCCGGATCTCGGCCACGTCCTGCGCCTGGCGCAGCCGCGACAGGCACGCATCAATGGTGCTGCCGCTTTGGTAGGTGACGACGATGGCGGCAATGGCGGAATTCAAACAGGCGGCTCCAACGGTGATGGCGGGACGAACAGGTCGCCCTGCCCGCGCGGCATTATCGCCTGCTGCAGGCCGTGCTGCAGGTTCTGGCGCAGCGTGTGCAGCGGGTCGTGCATCAGGAAGTCAGCCAGCCGCGGTACCCAGCCCGGCCAGCGCGCGGCCAGTGCTTCCAGATCGCCGTCGCGGCTGGGTGCTTCACTGGCACGGCTGACGAAGGCGTTTTCGCACAACACGTTGCGCCAACCGAGACCAGCCATGCGCAGGCTCAGATCGACCAGCGCCGCGTTCCAGCCCAGGTAGCTTTCTGCATCCAGGCCGCCGGCGCGCCGCCGAGCATTGGCGCGCACCAGCACGGCGTGGGTGACCGCCGAAGGGAGTTCAGGATGCAGGCTCGGCAGTGCGGCGCAGACATGTGCCAACAGCGCCGGGTCGCCCGGTTCGGGGTTGAGCTCGCCCAAGCGCGGCCACGCCGCGGTTTCGCCCACGTTGCACCACGGCGTGGCCGTGGCAATGGCCGCGTCGCGTGCAAACGTGGCCTGCAGCTGCTGCAGCCATCCCGGCGCAGGTACGCTGTCCGGGGCCAGCACCGCCACGTCCAGGCCATCGCAGGCACGCAGCATTTCGTCCAGGTGGGCAACCTCGCCCAGCGGCCGCGCGCGGCGGGTGTATTCGGCCTGCAACGGCGTATGTGCCAGCCAGTGTTCGACCACCGCCTGTGCACGTGGCCCGGCCTGTGCGTCATCGGCCAGCCAGATCGATGTTCCCGCTGCGGTACCGGCATCAAGCGCGGCCAGGCAGCGGTCAAGTACCGCGTCGTCCACGCCCAGCGGCAACAACACGATCGCCCCCATCCCGCCTCCGTGGTTGTCGGTGGCCACAGCGTAGCATCGGGTGGGTGTCGGCCGGGTTGCACCCGGCACCCGCAGAGGCCGCAGCAACGGCAACAGCAACGGCAACGGCAAAAGCTGGCTTCCTGGGAATGGCGGGGTGGGTCCGGTGGCGGGGGACGCCGTGAATCCATCCCTGGAGGCTTGGCCGCGGCATCCATGCCGCGGACACCCCCGCCACCGGACCCACCCCGCCTTCGACAGATTTCCGCGACCTGTCTGGCCTGTTCCTGGTAGTGCCGGCCGCTGGCCGGCACATGCAGGTATCGGGAACGAAAAGAATGGGGTCAGATCCGTTTCCCCTTGGAAAACCGATCTGCCCCCATTCTTCGAAATCTGACAGAGATTCATCCACGCATGGCGTGGATCTACTGGCCACCGGGAAACTGTCGAAGGCGGGGCGGTGTCGGATTGCGGGGTGTCAGCCGCATGGATGCGGCTGCCAAGCCTACAGGGACGTACTTGCGGCGTCCCCGCAATCCGACACCGCCCCGCCATCCCACGGAATACCCGCCGTCGCTGTCGCTGTTGCTGTTGCTTCGGCAGGTGCAGGGCGCGCAGCCCTGCCGCCCCCCTTACTTCTTTGCGCGCGGCTGGTTCAGCGGTTCCATCGCGCGGAAGCGCTGGCTGTACTCATCGGTCAGGGTGCGGGCTTCCTGGCCGTTGCGGACGATGGTCGGGGTCAGCAGCACGATCACTTCCGAACGACGGCTGGTGCGGCTCTTCTGGCCGAACAGCGCGCCCAGTACCGGAATCCGGCTCAGGCCGGGAATGCCGCTGCTGCCATCGGTGGCCGAATCGGTGATCAGGCCGGCCAGCATGATGGTGTCCCCGCTCTGCACCGCCGCCTCGGTGGCCAGCTTCTTGGTGGAGATGCGCGGATTGCAGTTGCGCTCCTGCGGATTGCAGTTCTCCGGCACGTCCGATGCGCTGCTGATCTCCTGCACGATATCCAGGAACACCGTACCGTCACGGGTGACGCGCGGGCGCACCTTGAGGATCACGCCGGTGTCGATGTACTGCACCGAGCTGTAGCTGCTGGTGCCGATGCCGGTGTTGACCGTGGTGGTGTTGATCGGCACCTTGTCGCCGACGTTGAGGGTGGCTTCGGCGTTGTTGCGCACGAACACCGAGGGCGTCTGCAGCAGGCGCACGTCGGTGACCTTGTCCAGCGCACTGACCACGGCTGCACCGTTGTGCCCGGTGAACGCCCAGCCGGCGCCATCGGTACCGGTCACCGCACCGGCGAAGGTGTTCCAGGAGCCGCCGGCCGCTGCTGGCAGGGTCAACCCGGACAGCGCGCCGGTCAGCGCGCGCCCCGCCACGGCATTGTCGAAGAACCAGTTGACGCCGTACTTCAGGTCGCCGGTCAGCCCGACTTCGGCCACCTGCGCTTCGATGTGTACCTGCAGCGGCATCACGTCCAGCTTTTCGATCACCTCGCGGATCGAGCGCCAGGCCTGCGGTGTCGAACGCACCAGCAGCGTGTTGGTTTCCTCCACCGCCGACACGCCGACACGATCGCCTTCCACTTCCAGGCTGATGCTGACGTTGCCCGACTGGCGCTGCGGCAGGTTCAGGCTGCCGGCGCTGCTGCCACTACCACTGCTGCTGCCGCCACCGACCTGGTTGTTGAAACTGCTGCTGTTGCCCGCGTCCATACCGCGGTCGCCCTCGCTGCCCAGCTGCGAGGGAATGGCACCCGGCGCCAGCGATGCCGAGCCGGAGCCGCCGCGGTTGCCGCTGCTGGCAAAGGCTTCGCTGAGGCGTTCGGCCAGGTCGCGTGCCTTGATGTATCGCAGTTCATGCGAGAACAGGCGCGCGCTGCCGCCGGCGGTATCGATGCGGTCCAGCCACTGCTGGATCTGGTCCAGGTAGCGCACCTGCGGGGTGATCACCAGCACTGCATTGGCGTTTTCCAGCGGCAGGAAACGGAACATGCCGGCGCTGGGCGTCTTGCTCTCTTCGCCGAATACCTTCTCCAGATCCGCCGCGACCTGCTCGGCCTTGCCGGACTGGATCGGGAATACACCCACCGACATGCCCGAAAGCCAGTCGACGTCGAAGATCTCGACGGTATGCAGGTAGTTCTCCAGTTCCGCACGCGTACCGCCGAGGGTGATCACGTTGCGGCCGCTGTCGACGTTGACGATGGCATTGGGCCGCGCATAGGGCTCCAGCACCTTCTTCATCTCGGTGGCGGAAATGAACTGCAGCGGCACCACGCGCACTTCAAAACCGCGTGCGCTGGAGGCCGGCGCAGTGCTCGGCGCCACGGTGCCGGCCAGTGCCTGGTCGGCGGCGACGATGTTGTAGCGGCCACCGCTGTAGACCATGCGGGCGTTGTTCCAGCCCAGCACCATCTCCAGCAGGTTCAGTGCCTGTGCCGGCGATACCGGCTTGGGCGTGGCCAGCGTCACCGTGCCCTGCACCCCCGGGGCGATCACGTAGTTCTGGCCGAGCATGTCCCCGAGGATGGCCTTGACCACCGCGTGCACCGACTCGCCTTCAAAGTTGAAGGTCGCCTCACCGGAGCTGGCCGCATGCAGCGCGGGCGACGGCTTGCGCGCGGCTTCGCGGTTGATCATGGTGCCGGTGCCACGGCGGATCACCGCCTGCGGCGCCCCCTGGGCTTGATCGGCCGCTTCGGTCTGCGCATCGACGGCAGCCTGGCCGGCACTGGCCGAGGGCTGCAGGTTGCCGTTGCGTTGCACATGCGGGGCCGACACGGTGCTGCAGCCGACCAGCAGCGTCAGGGCGAAGGACCAGGGAAGAAAACGCAGATTCATGCATTCACTCTATCGGTTGGTGCCATCGCCCGGGGGCGGCGACGGTTGTTGCTGCTGTTGCTGCAGCTGACGGCGGCGGGCCTGGATGCGTTCGCGGATGGCCTGCATCTGCGCTTCGCTGGGACCGTTGGTGTTTGCAGGGGGTGCGGCGGCCGCGGCCGGTGCAGGCGAGGCGGGAGCCACGTTGCCATCGGCGGCACGGGGGGTGGGCAGGGTCTGGCTGGGCGTTGGCTGCGGTGGCGGCGGCGGAACCACCGCGCCAGGCACAGGCGGTGTGCCAGTGGCTCCGCGCAGCGCGGTCGGCGCTTCACCGCCCTGGCCATTGAACACGGCCAGTTCCAGCACCTGGCTGCCACTGGAGCCGATCACCGTGGCCTGGCGCGGTTCCAATGCCACCAGCTGCCAGCCATCGACTGCATCGCCGTTGAGGCGCAGGCGCAGCGACCGGCCCTGCTCGGTGGTGAAGGTGGCCATGCTGAAGTCGCCGGTCATCAGCACGCCGGTCAGGCGCAGTGCCGGACTGGCGGCGGCTTCACTGCCCCCCAGCAGGTACGGGCGCGGCTTGCGGTCTTCGGCGAACAGGGGCCGTTCGCTGATCATGCTGTAGCTGTCTGCGCCGGCCATGCGTTCGGGCGCCAGCACGGGCAGCGCCGGCAGCGCGGCCTGGGCGTCGCCCTCCGCACTGACCGTGGGCAGCTGGCTGCCAAGACCGAGGCCGGTGGCCAGCCAGATCGCTGCGGCCCATCCGGCCAGCGCCAGCAACAGCCCGGTGCGCAGGCTGATCTGCTCAAGCTTCATCGGCCACCTCCTGCGCATCGGTGGCAGGCTGCTCCGCCGGTGACGGCACAGGTGCCGGCGGCGACACCGCCGGCGCCGCTGAAGGCGGCGTGGCCACGGGTGCTGTCGAGGGATCGGCAGCAGCCGCCGGCAACAGGTAGCCGGCCAGCTCGAAGGACACATCCAGGCCGAGGCCGGATTCGTTGGGCGATTGCTGGAAGCGCTGTGCGATCAGGTTGAGGTTGTCCACGAACAGGCGCGGGCTGCCGGTCTCCAGGCTGTGCAGCACGGTGGCCAATTCGGCAACGCCACAGCGCAGGCGCACCTGCATGGCCACGCGCACGAACGCAGCATCGCGACGGTTGTCGCTCAACGGCGTGCGGTTGCTGATGGTGCAGCTGCGGTTGCCCGGACTGGCCATCGCCACCGCATCCTGCAGGCGTGCGCCGAGCGCGGCCGCGGCGGCCTCGGCGGTGGCTTCCTGCAGGAACCCCGGGCGCTGCTGCAGGGCGTCGCGGGTTGCGCGCAGCCGCTGTTCGATCTGCGGCTGCTGCTGCAGCTGCGCCTGCACGCGCTGCTGGCGCTCGCGCAGGGCGGCGGCATCGGCATCGATCGCCAGCAGCGGCTGGGTGAACCACGGGTGCACCAGCAGCAGGTAGGCCAGGCCCAGCACTGCCAACAGCAGTGCCAGTGCCAGCCAGCGGTCACGGCGTGCGCTTGGCATCGGCATTGGCCGCCTCCGTGGTTGCAGTCGGGGCGGGTGCCGGCGCCGCTGCCGCCGAAGGCAATGGGTGCAGCTCGGCGGTCAGGGTGAAGCGGTCGCGGCCACTGGCGGCACCGTCAGCCTGCAGCACGCCGGTAAGGTTGACCTTGCGCCACTGCGGCGCGTCCTGCAGCAGCGTGACCAGCTGCGATGCTTCGCTGCTGAGGCCGATCAACTGCAGGCTGTTGTTCTCGATCGCCAGTTTTTCCAGGTAGGTGCCATCGGGCAGGCGTCGGGTCAGCTCGTTCCAGACTTCGACGGTACTGGCGCGCTGGTTGCGCTGTGTTTCCAGGAACGCCGCTCCATCCAGCAGCGCCTGCAGCTGGCTGCGTTCGCTGGCCACGCCACGCGCACTGCGGGCGCTGCGCTCGACGTCTGCGCGCAGCGCATCGACGGCGTCACGACGGTTGTCCAGCAACTGCATCGCCGCCAGCACCAGCATCACCAGCGCAGCCATGGCAAGCAGCAGATTCCAGCGCCGCATCGGGTCCGGTCGCTGCTGACGCTGCGCGGGCGGCAGCAGGTTGACCTGCAGCGCGCGGCCCTGGGCATCGATCGCATCGACACCGGCCAGCACGTCGGCCCACGCTCCGATCTGCGCGCGCCAGTCATCCAGCTGGCGCAGCGGCCAGGCCACCAGCTCCACCTGCAGCAGGCCTTCGCCGGCACTGCCCAGCTCACGGATGTCATAGCTGACCTGGCTGGCTTCGAACGGTGTCTGCCGGTCGATCTCGTAGCCGACCACC
This sequence comes from Stenotrophomonas sp. MYb57, assembly GCF_002966815.1. Lineage (NCBI taxonomy): Bacteria > Pseudomonadati > Pseudomonadota > Gammaproteobacteria > Lysobacterales > Lysobacteraceae > Stenotrophomonas > Stenotrophomonas sp. MYb57. The sequence continues at coordinate 673,763 of NZ_CP023271.1, read as the reverse complement.
GCACGCAGGCGGTCAGCGGCTGCGGCAGGCAGACGCAGATTGCGCCGCAGGACCTGCCCGGCCGGCAGCAGCCACACCCGTGGCAGGCTGCGCAGGCGCGGCTCCAGCACGCGGTCCAGGTCCGCCGGTTGCAGCGGCCACGGCAGGCGGGCCACGGGCTCGAGACCGTCGCCGGTTTCACGCCAGACCTGTAGTTGCCCGTCCTCGCACTGCAGCAGCAGGCGGGTCTGCGACCAGCCCAGCGCCCATTGCCAACGCATCGGCACCCAGGCCAGCAACGACTGCCGCCACCAGCGCAGGAAACGGCCGGCACCGGGGCCGATCTGGCCCTGCACCTGCCGCAGACTGTCCTGCCACGCCGTCATCTTGCTGCCATTCCCTGCTCCCAGCGAAGCACTGTGTAGGTCCGGCCGGGCACCCCGCCCGATCCGTTGCGTACCACCGCCTGCAGCACCGACAGGCGTCCGCTGCCGTCAGTGGCGCGGGACTCGATACTATAGGTGCCACTGCCGCTGGCAAGCGCTGATGCACCCGCAGCGTTATCTCCGTCACGCTCCTGCTGGGCGCGTTGCGCCAGCAGTTGTTCCGCATCCAGGCCCAATGCCGTCAACACCGGTCCACTGGCGAAACGTGGATCCGGGCGCGCCTGCCTGCTGTAGAGCGTCAGGTGCGGCAGCATCGCGGCATACAGCGACCCGCGCATCCCCAGCACCCGCTGCAGTTCGCCCAGGGTTTCAAAGCGCTTGTTGCGCGGGCCATAGGGCAGGCCTGCGGCGGCGTACTCCGGCGCCTCGGCACCGCCACCGGGCTGCAGCAGGCTGTCTTCGTCGCGCCAGTCGATGATCGCACCGGCCAGCTGCCTGGCGCTCTCTGCCGGCTCGCCCAGTGCCTGCATGAATGCGGACAGCAGGGCCGCATCGGCCAGGTTGAGGTTGATCTTGCCGTTCTCGTCCAGCACCCGGATCTCGATGCGGGCGTCGTCGAACTGCCAGCGATAGGCGCGGCCATCAGCCTGCCACGGCGGACGCTGCGGGTCCGGCTGCAGCCGCAGCAACGCGTATTCCAGGCCGGCGCGGGCGCGCTCCTGGCCGCGTGCGTCGTCACCGAGCACCCGCTGCTGCAGGTGTTCGACCCGTGCGCTGAGCGCAAAGGCGCCGACCAGCGCGGTCATCAGCGCGATCAACCACAGCACCAGGACCAGCGCGGCACCACGTGGACGCTTCATCGCGCACCTCCGCTGCCACCGGCCCGCAGTGACACCACCAGCGGCGGCCACGGCGTGCCCCTGGCCGGCACGATCTGTACTTCCACCAGCAATGGCAGGCGTCGGGTGTCCTCCCAGCGTGGCAACCATTCGGTCAGCTGCCCGTTGCTGGCGTCGACACCGCGGTAGCGCAGCCTTACGTCCTTCAACTCCTCCGCCAGCACTTCGGGCGGGCGCGGCGGGTTCTCTTCGATGCGCTCGCCTTCCTGCAGCAGCACCAGCCCCAGCAGCAAGCGGCGGTGGCCGGCTGCGCCATCCACCTGCAGCGCATGCAGGTAAGGGCCGCCACGACCGAGATAGCCCGGCAGGTCGGCAACGAACTGCATGCCCTGATCGTCACCCTGGAAGAACACCGGTTCGCGGGTGGGATCGGGCACTTCCAGCGGGCTGCGCAGGGCACTGGCGAGCTGCCGCCGCAGCAGGGCCTGCACTGCGCGCATGCGTTCGCTCTGCGCGGCAATCTGCTCGCCGCGCTGGCTGATCGCCATCGCCGAGCGCACGCTGGCGAACGCCAGCGCCAGGCCGCCTGCCAGCAGCACCGTGGCCAGCATCACTTCGACCAGGGTGAAGCCGTGTGCGCGGCGCCTCATCGCGCATTCTCCAGCGCGGGCGGCAACAGACGCAGGCTGCGCCAGCGCAACTGCTCGCGTTCACTGTCGCCCCAACGCACCTGCAGCTGCAGTTCCGCCAGCCAGGGTGCGCCCGGCGACTGCGCTGCGGGCAGCGCACCACTGCGCGGCTCGGCCCAGGGCTGCACCTGCAGCTGCCAGTGATAACGCCCCTGCTCCCACTCGCCCTGCTGGCTGCCGGCCTGCAGCGGTGCTTCCACCCCGGCGGCGGCCAGCAACGACTGCGCGTGCAGCACCGCGCGCGTGCGCAGCTCGGCGTCGCGCACCTGCCGCGCGCCGCCGGACAGGCTGCCCAGCAACAGCGTCAGCGCCAGCCCGAGCAAGGCGAAGGCAACGATCACTTCCAGCAGGGTAAAACCACGGGCGCGCGACCTCATTGCGCCCGCCACGGTCCGGAACGGACTTCACCGGTCAACCAGCCGACATCGATGCGCCACTCGGCGCTCTCCAGCTGCAGGCGGATGCGGCCGCCACTGGAGCCGCCGTCGGGATGGAATTCGATCACGCCTTGGCCGGGCGCGGTGGCCAACTGCGCGGCACCTTCGAACTGCACCTTCAGCTTGGCCGGCACTTCACCGTGGCGCTGGCTGGCGCCCTGCCAACGATGCTGCGCCGGTTCGATCACGAAGCGCTGCGGTTCGCCGCGGGCAATGGCCTGCGCGCGCACCATGCGCAGCTGGTTGGCGATGTCCTTGCCGGCACTGCGCAGCTGCATGCCGGCAAAGCCGCGCGACATGCCAGCGGCGGTGATCAGGCCGATGGCCGCGATCAACGCGATCACCAGCAGCATTTCCAGCAGCGACAGGCCCGCCGCGCGCCTGCCGTGCAGGCGCGGGCGTGACACCCGGCGCGGCAGGAAAAGCAGCATGCGTGCTTACGGCTGGTAGCGGATATCAGCGTCGACGCTGCTGCCGCCAGCCTTGCCGTCCTTGCCCAGGCTGATCAGTTCATACGCCTGGCCCTCGCCCGGTGCGCGGTACTCCAGCGCGTGGCCCCACGGATCATTGAGGTCGGCAGGCTTGGCATACGGGCCCAGCCAGCCACCGACGCCGGCCGGTGCGGTCACCAGGTCGTTGAGCGAGGCGGGCAGCTTGCCGGTGTCGATCTGGTAGTTGTCGACCTTGGAGGCAACGGTCTGCACCTGCGCCTTGGCGATGTTGGCCTTGCCACGATCGGCGCCGCCGAGCACGCGGCTGGCGACCAGGGTCAGCACCGCGCCGATCAGCACGATGACGATGATGATCTCCAGCAGGCTCATGCCCGACTGGTGGCGTGCGGCGGTGAAGGAAAGGCGGATCGGTCGACGGGAAGCAATCATGGTCGGTCCTTTCAGGTACGGGATGTCGGGGTTGCGAAGGAGGCCATCGTCAGCCGATGGCGTTGGTAAGGTCGTACAACGGCACCAGCACGGCTACGATCACCGCGCCGACCACCGAGGCCAGCACCAGGGTGATCGCCGGCACCATCGCCGCCAGCAGGCGGTCGATGCGGCGGGCGCTGTCCTGTTCGAAGGTATCAGCAGCTTTCAGCAGCATGGTATCGAGCGCGCCGGACTCCTCGCCGACCTGGATCATCTGCAGCGCCAGCCGGGGAAAACGCTTGCCGCGCGACAACGCCAGCGACAGGCCGGTGCCGTTCTTGACCTCGTCGGCGGCGGTTTCCAGGTCTGCGGCAAGGGCGCGGTTGCCGAGCACGTTGCGGGCGATGCCCAGCGCCCCCAGCAGCGGCACGCCGTTGCGCAGCAGTGTCCCCAGGGTGCGCGCCAGCCGCGCGGTTTCCAGCTCGCCCAGCAGGCGGCCGATGCCCCGGCGCTGCAGCAGCCAGCCATCCAGCGCCAGACGGAACGCGGGCTGCCGCACCTTGCGTTCGAACAACAGCAGCAGCACGCCCGGCACCACCAGCAACAGCACCCACCAGTCGCGCACGAACAGGCCCAGCTGCAGCACCAGGTTGGTGAACCATGGCAGCGCCACGTCCAGGCTTTCGTACATCTGTGCGAACTGCGGCACCACGTAGCCCAGCAGGAACAGCAGCGCACCGCCCACCACCACCAGCAGGATCGCCGGGTAGACCAGCGCGTTGATCACCTTGCCCTGCAGCGCACGGCTGCGTTCGAGGTAGTCGGCCAGGCGTTGCAGCGTGTCGTGCAGGCTGCCACCGGCTTCGCCGGCGCGCACCATGTTCACGTATAGACGCGAGAACAGGCCGTGCTGGCGTTCCAGCGCAGTCGACAGCGGCGCGCCACCACGCACCACGTCGCGGATGTCAGTGATCGCGCGGCGCGAGCGCTCGTCTTCGGGCAGGCTGAGCAGGATCGACAGCGCGCGGTCCAGCGGCTGCCCGGCACCGAGCAGGGTGGCCAGCTGCTGGGTGAACTGCAGCAATGCCGCGCCCTGCAGCGGACGCTGGCGGAACAGGCCGCGCAGGCTGCTGCCGCCAACCGCCCCCCCGTCGGCCAGCTGCGTTTCCATCGGCAGATGGCCCTGGTCCTGCAGACGCGCGACCAGCTCGGCCTCGCTGGCCGCTTCCATCTGTCCGTCGAACACTTCACCGTGTGGGTTCAGTGCCTTGTAACGGTAGTTCGGCATGTCAGCGTCGTCCCTGCACGCGCATCAGCCTTCCTCGGTCACGCGCAGGACTTCCTCGAGGGTCGTCTGCCCGCTCAGGGCCTTGCTCAGGCCGTCCTCGTACATGGTGCGCATGCCGGCTTCGCGGGCGATGCGCTCGATCTCGCCCATGCCATCGCGACGCATCACCGCACGGCGCAGCGCGTCGTTCATCACCAGGAATTCCATGATGGTGGTGCGCCCCAGGTAGCCGGTCGGCGCCAGCGCCGAAGGCTTCGGGCGATACAGGTAGATCGTTCCATCCGGTTGCAGGCGGCGCAGGTCGAAGCGTTCGATCTCTTCCGGCGAGGCTTCGTAGCGTTCGGCGTGGGTCGGCTCCAGCCGGCGCACCAGGCGCTGGGCCAGGATGCCGTTGATGGTGGAGGTGAGCAGATAATCTTCCACGCCCATGTCGAGCAGGCGGGTGATGCCGCCTGCGGCATTGTTGGTGTGCAGCGTGGACAGCACCAGGTGGCCGGTCAACGCCGACTGGATCGCGATGCGCGCGGTTTCCAGGTCGCGCATTTCGCCGATCATGATGATGTCCGGATCCTGGCGCACGATGCTGCGCAGCGCATTGGCGAAATCCAGCCCGATCTGTGGCTTGGCCTGGATCTGGTTGATGCCTTCGATCTGGTACTCGACCGGATCTTCAACGGTGATGATCTTGACGTCGGCGGTGTTGAGCTGGCTCAGCGCGGTGTACAGCGTGGTGGTCTTGCCCGACCCGGTGGGGCCGGTCACCAGCAGGATGCCGTGCGGCTGTTCAAGCACCTTGCGGAACTGCGGCAGGAAGGCATCGGTGAAGCCCAGCCGATGGAAGTCGAACACCACCGTCTCGCGATCAAGCAGGCGCATCACCACGCTTTCGCCGTGCGCGGTGGGCACCGTGCTGACACGCAGGTCCAGTTCCTTGCCCTGCACGCGCAGCATGATGCGGCCATCCTGCGGCAGGCGGCGCTCGGCGATGTTGAGCCGGGCCATGATCTTGATGCGGCTGATCACCGCGGCGGTCAGGTTGGCCGGCGGGCTCTCGCCTTCGACCAGCACGCCATCGACGCGGTAACGCACCTTCAACCTGTTTTCGAACGGCTCTACGTGGATGTCCGACGCGCGCAGTTCGACCGCGCGCTGGATCACCAGGTTGACCAGGCGGATCACCGGCGCTTCGGAAGCGAGATCGCGCAGGTGCTCGATATCGTCCACTGCGCCGCCCTCGCCATCGGCGGTTTCCACGATCGCGCCCATCGCACTGCGGCCCTGGCCGAACCAGCGCTCGACCAGATCATCGATCTCCGCGCGCATGCCCAGCAGCGGCGTGACCGGTACACCCAGTGCCAACTGCACGGCCTGCTGCGGGTAAGGATCGTGGGCGTCGGCCAACCACAGCTGCACGCCGTGTTCATCCAGCGCCAGCGGGCACACGTGGAATTGCTTGAGGAAGCGCAGCGACAGCGGCAGGCCTTCGGCCAGCGCCTGCGGTGGCGATTCAGGCAGCTGCCGTCCTTCCAGCAGCGGCAGGCCCAGCACATCGGCGCTGGCCTGCGCCTGGTCACGTTCGGACACCAGCCCAAGCCGTACCAGCAGGCCAAGCAGGCTGCCACCGGACTCGGCATGCAGCGGCCGCGCACGTGCCAGATCTCCTTCCTTGAGCCGACCACGTGCCAGCAGCGCATCGAGGATGCGGCCTTCAGTGTCGTCGGTGGCAGTGGCAGCGAGCGCGTTCACATGACTCTCCTGTCGATCGTCCCGACTTTAGCAGTTAAGCCGTGGTTTCCACCCTCTCCGGTTCTTCTTTCGTAGAAAGACGAGGCCCGTCACACAGGTGACGGGCCCCGCTTGTTCATTTACGACAGTCGGTTATTACTGGGTCGCCAGGATGCTCACCCCGCTGTAAGCGGCCTCACCCACCACCTTGATATAGTAGGTACCGGCCACCGGCTTGGCCACGCGCACGGTTTCGGTATTGCCCGGGCGGGTCGACTTGGCATCGTTGTCGGTCGCGGTGGGCACGCGGCCCTGCGCCAGGTACACCGACACGTTGCCGCTGCCGCCGTAGGTCAGCACGCTCAGCGTCTTGCCGGCGGCCGCTTCGAAGGTATAGACGGTTTCGCTGGCGGCCGCACCGGCCAGCCCGCCCACGGTCACCTTGTTGGTCAGCGGAATGCCTTCCGGCTCGCAGTTCTCGGTGCACGGCTCCTTCAGCGCAGCATCCAGTGCGGCCTTGGCATCGAGGATGCCGGTACCGATCGGGGTGGCCGCCGGGATGGTCACCGGGAACTTGCGCGCCGACTGCTTGAGCAGGGTTTCCAGCGCGGCCGGCGCCAGCGGCTCCTTGCCCTTGGCGATCAGCGCGCTCTGCACCATGGCAGCCACCGCGGCAACGTGCGGCGAGGACATCGAGGTACCGCCCTTGCCCATCAACACCCACTCACCGGCGTCCGGGGTGGTTTCCGAACTGGAACCGACCTGCCAGATGTAGCCGTTCGGGTTGCCGTCGACACTGCCGCCACCGCCCGGGGCCGACAGGTCGACCGCGGTGCCGTAGTTGGAGTAATAGGTGATGCCACCGGTGACACGGGTCGCACCCACCGCCACCACGTTGTTGCAGCTGGCCGGACGGTACTTGGATGCGTTGTCGGTTTCATTGCCGGCCGCGACCACCACCAGGGTGCCGCGCGACACGGCGCCGTTGATCGCGTCCTGGTAGGCGGCATCGCAGGCGCCACCACCACCCAGGCTCATGTTGATGATTTCCGCCGGATTGGTGTTGGCCGGAATGCCCGGCACGGTGCCGCCCGACGCCCAGGTGATGGCGTCGCTGATGTCGGCCAGGGTGCCGCCGCACTTGCCCAGCACGCGCACCGGCAACACCTTGGCCTTGTAGGCCAGGCCTGCCAAGGCACTGCCGTTGTTGGTCACCTCGGCAATGGTGCCGGCCACGTGCGTGCCGTGCCAGGAACTGCCTTCCGGTTCGGAACCGGTGTAGCACTCGTTGGCCGTTTCCACCCAGTCGCCGTAGTCGGTGGCACCCGGTGCGCGGCCATCGTTCGGGCGGCGCGAGGATTCCTTGTCACTGATGAAATCGTAGCCTTCCAGCAGGTTGCTGCCGAAATCCGGCACGCCCGGCAGGATGCCGGTATCGAGCACGGCGACCACGATGCCCTCGCCCTGCGAGAGATCCCACGCGGCCGGTGCATTCACACCACCGGTGGCGTTGAAGAAGTTCCACTGGTACTGCGCGTAGTTGGGATCGTTGGGCACCAGTGCCGGCTGCGCATTGGTGGCACGCAGGTCCGAGCGCTGCAGGCGCACGTTGGCCACCGCGTACTGCACCGACGGATCGGCATTCAGTTCAGCCAGTACCTTCTGCATGTCGGCCGAGCCCAGCCGGGACTTCAGGCGGATCAGGTCGCCACCGGTACCGAGCTTGCGCTCCACCAGCGGGGAAAGTGCCGCAGCACGGCTGGTGGTGCCGCTGCTGACGATGGCACGCGACAGTGCCGACTGCACGACCGAGAGCTTGGTCGAACGATCGCTGGCGGCCGCGGTGCCGTTGCGGTACTTCACGATGATGCCGTCCACGCTCTGCTGGGCAGTGCTGGCCACGCGCGCCGGTTCCTTGGCCACGCCCGGCTTGGCCGCATGCGCCGCACCGACGCCGACAGTCAGCGACAACACGGCGGCAGCCAGCACATTGATGCGAAGGGTCTGCTTCTTGGTCACGTTCGAAATCCTCTTCAAGGTCATGGTTGAGCTTTCCTTCTCCGCCCGTTGCACGGACGGAGCTCACTACGGCCATCACTCCCTGCGACTGCCCTGGCTGGCCCACCAGGGTTGCCATGCCACGCCCCTTTGGCGCTCACTGCTCGACGTGCCGATGGGTTGCCCATCGGCACGTTGTTGCGCACTTACCAGCCGAAGCCGGCACCGACGCCGACCGAGCTGTCATCACTGCTGAAGGCACCACCGACGGTGACCGTGGCGCGATCGCTGATCGCACGCTGGTAGCCCAGCGACATGGCCGACTCGCCTCCCTGGAAACCGATGCCGACGCCGACCCGGTTCTGGGTGCGGATGCCGGCGGCACTGGTGGCCATGTTGAGCATCGCTGCGCTCATCGCGCCCTGGCGGTCGATGCGGCGATCCATGTGACGCAGGCGTCCATCAACTTCGCCCTTGAACACATCGAAGCTGTCGGTGACTGCCTGCACGCGGCTGTCGGTATAGCTGTTGGCGGTGGTGATGCCACGATCCAGCTGGCCCTTGTTGACCGCATCGGTTGCGGTGGTGCCGGCCGCCACGTTGGTGACCTGGCGTTCGTTGCCCTCACTGCCGACCGAGACGGTGTTGGCGCGATCGGCAACCGAGCCCTGGCCCAGCGCCACCGCATTGGCCGCCGTTGCACTCGCGCCCTGGCCGACAGCGGTGGACGATGCGCCACTGGCGACAGCGCCATCGCCCATCGCGACGGCGTTGACGCCACCGCCTGCGACCAGTGCTGGCTGAGCACTGCCTGCGCTGGCGGCGGTCGGCGTGCCCTGCACACGGGCCGTTGCCGATCCGCCATCAGCCAGGCTCGCGTCGGTGGCAGCCGACGCCGTGGCCACGTTGGACGCGTCTGCGTCCAGCGGGGCGGCCATCGAACGCAGGCTGGCCGCGCCGGAACGCGTGCCGCTGGCGGTGCGACGATCGATCTCGCTGACCTTTCGGTCCAGTGCGCCCAGCGCGTCGCCGACGTTGCTGTAGGTGGACCCCTGGATCACATAGTTCGGCGCGACGAACACGCCCTGCATGCCGACGCTGGCACCGCCGCCGAGGAAGCTGGCGGCATCGCTGAGCGACTGGAACAGCTGCCCACCGTTGATCGCCTGGCGGCTGCCGGAGGCGATGCTGCCGGCGCCGACGTTGTCGATGGTGGTGCCCTGGATACCGGCCAGGGTCAGGCGGTCACGGCTGGCATCGTCGTAGCCGACCGAGCTGGCCGCGCTGGTTTCAACGGTGGCGATGCGCGAGTCGAAATCACCGACCCGGGTTTCCACCGCACCCACGCGCTGGTTGGTGACGTTGAGCTGTGAACCGGTCACGGCGTCGCTGCTGCCGGCGGCGATGCGGCCATCGGCAACGTTGACGATGCGGCGCGTAGCAGGACCATCCGTGCCGTTGCCGCCGCCGACCGACACCACGTTTGCATCCACCGCACGCGCGCCGGCACCGAGTGCCACTGAGTTGCTGCCGGTAACGGCGGCATTGGCGCCTACGGCCAGTGATGCGTTGCCGACGGCGCTGGCGTTGCTGCCCAGTGCATTGCTGCGGTTGCCACTGGCAGTGGCACTGGAGCCCACCGCCACTGCGTTGGTACCGCTGGCAGTGGCGGTGCCGCTGCCGTTGGCACGGAAGTGCCTGCTGGTGGCGTCGGCGGTGGAGGCCACCGCATCCAGCTGGCCCTTGTTCACCGCATCGTTGGCCTGGGTACCGGCGGCCACGTTGGTCACCTGGCGGTTGATCGCGCTGTGGCTGACCCCGGCAGCATCGACCCACTCCTGCGCCGCACCCACCGATACCGCATTGGCACGGTCGGCCAGCGAACCTGCACCGAGCGCCACGCTGTTGTCGGCGTCCTTGGTGGTCCAGGTATTGCTGCCCAGCACGGTGGCATTGGTGGCCTGCGCATAGCTGTTGTAGCCGACCACGGTGGCACCGTCCTCGGTGGCCCATGCCTCGCTGCCGATCGCGGTGGTGTGCTGGCCCGTGCCAACGCTGTTGGCGTCCTGTCCGGCCAGCGCGTTGAAGCCGACCGCCACGCCATTGAGCCCGGTGGTGGCATTGTTGCCCAGTGCGGTACCGAACTGGCCGGCGCGCGCCTGCACGCCGAAACCAGCACCGGCGATCTGCGCGACGGTGCCCTGGCCCACGGCTGTGGACACTTCGGCGGCCTGCGCGCCACTGCCCAGCGCGGTGCCGAAGAAGGCGGACGTGGCACCGGCGCCGTAGGCGGTGGACTGCCAGCCGTTGGCCGACGCGAAGTTGCCGACGGCGGTGGCTTCGCGACCATCAGCGGTTGCGCCATAACCGACGGCCGTTGCGGCCAGCCCGTTGGCCTGGGCGATGCCGCCGACGGCGACCGCACCGATGCCCTGCGCCTGGGACTGCGCACCGAGGGCCACACTGGCCGGGCCTGCGCTGCTGCTTTCCACGCCGATGGAAATCGCGCCACCGGCCGTGCTGCTGGCGCTGCTGCCGATCGCCACACCGTCTTCACCACTGGCCAGCGCATTGAAGCCGACGGCGGTGGCGTTGGCCGCGACCGCGGTGGCACCACTGCCGAGCGCACTGGCGCCATTGCCGATCGCATTGGCCGCTTCACCGGCCGCCAGCGCATTGTCACCTTCGACGTAGGCACCGGCGTCGCTGTCGGCACTGCCGCTGGCCTGGAAGTGCTTGCTGGTCTTGTCGGCGACACTGGCCACGGCATCCAGCTGGCCCTTGTTCACTGCATCGGTGGCCTCGGTGCCGGCGGCAACATGGGTGACCTGGCGTTCACCGCCCGCGCTGCCGACGGCCACCGTGTTGTCACGGTCGGCCTTCGAGCCCGCACCAAGGGCGACACTGTTGACACCGTTGGCGGTCGCGCTGGCACCCAGGGCGGTGCTGTCAGCCGCATCGGCCCATGCATTCCAGCCGATCGCGGTGGCGTAGTCATCGGTCGCCCAGGCACCGGCACCGAAGGCCGCCGCACCGGTACCGCTGGCACGCGACGGGATCAGGCCGAAGAAGGTGCTGCCGCCGATGGCGACACTCTCTGCGCCACTGGCTTCGCTGGACTGACCGACGGCGACGGCGCCGCTGCCTGCTGCCGCCGCTCCGAAGCCGACAGCCGTGGTGTTGGCACCGGTCGCCGCCGAGCCGTAGCCCAGTGCAGTGCCGAGGCGGCCGCTGGCTTCGCTGTAGCCACCGATGGCGGTGGTGCCATCGGCCGAAGCGGCACTGCGGAAACCGCTGGCCAGCGACTGCGCACCGCTGGCGACGGCCTCCGCACCGTTGGCGGTGCTGTAGACGCCGCTGGCCTGTGCAGCGGTGCCGGTAGCGGTGGCGCTGATGCCACTGGCTACCGCGCCGTTGCCGAGTGCGGCACTGTCTTCACCGGTGGCCTGCGCGTTGCTGCCTACCGCAGCCGCATTGCTGCCCGTGGCCAGTGAGTTGATGCCCACGGCGGTCGCGTTGGCGGCCACGGCCGTGGCACCACTGCCGAGCGCGGTGGCGCCATTGCCGATCGCATTGGCCGCTTCACCGGCAGCCAGTGCGTTGTCGCCTTCCACATAGGCACCGGCATCGCTGTCGGCGCTGCCGCTGGCCTGGAAGTACTTGCTGGTCTTGTCCGCCGTTGCGGCGACAGCATCGAGCTGGTTCTTGTTGACCGCATCGGTGCCTTCGGTGCCAGCCGCCACGTGGGTCACCTGGCGTTCGCTGCCGGCGCTGCCGACGGCCACCGTGTTGTCACGGTCGGCCTTGGAGCCTGCGCCCAGGGCGACGCTGTTGGCACCGTTGGCGGTAGCGCTGGCACCCAGTGCCGTCGACTCGGCGCCATCGGCCCACGAATTCCAGCCGATTGCAGTGGCGTAGTCCTCGGTGGCCCACGCACCGGCACCGAACGCCGCTGCGCCGTAGCCACTGGCACGTGATGGCACCAGGCCGAAGAAGGTGCTGCCACCAATGGCCACGCTCTCATCGCCGCTGGCTTCGCTGGAATCACCCATCGCCACCGAGCTGGCGCCCGACGCCGCAGCGAACACGCCGGCAGCGGTGCTGTTGGCACCACTGGCCACGGTGCCATAGCCCAGCGCCGAGCCGAGGCGACCGCTGGCTTCGCTGTAGCCGCCGACTGCGGTGGTGCCGTCTGCAGAGGCTGCCGAACGGAAGCCACTGGCCAGCGACTGCGCACCGCTGGCGACCGCCTCGGCACCGTTGGCCGTGCTGTACACCGCCGTCGCCTGCGCGCCTGCACCGGTTGCGGTGGTGCTGGTTTCGCTGGCCACCGCGCCGCTGCCGAGCGCCGCACTGTCTTCGCCCGTCGCCTGTGCGTTGTTGCCCACCGCAGCCGCACTGCCGCCGCTGGCCAGGCTGTTGAAGCCTACCGCCGTAGCGTTTGCCGCTACCGCTGTTGCACCACTGCCGAGTGCGGTGGCGCCGGTGCCGATCGCATTGGCGGCCTCACCGGCGGCCAGCGCGCTGTCACCTTCCACGTAGGCACCGGCATCGCTGTCGGCGCTGCCGCTGGCCTGGAAGTACTTGCTGGTCTTTGCGCCTTCGGCGGCCACCGCGTCCAGCTGGTCCTTGTTCACCGCATCGGTACCCTGGGTACCGGCGGCCACGTTGGTGATCTGGCGGGTGTTGCCGCCGCCACCGACCGACACGGTGTTGTCGCGGTCGGCAATCGAATCGGCACCCAGCGCCACGCTGTTGGCACCGCGCGATTCAGCCGCATTGCCCAGCGCGGTGCTGTTGATGCCCGGCGCATAGGCGCCGCCACCGACCGCGGTGGAATAGTCGCCGGATGCTTCGGTCGCCAGCAGGCCGAACAACGATCCACCGACGGCCACGGCATTGGTGCCGGTAGCCAGGCTGCCCTGGCCGGTGGCGGTGCTGTAGGCACCGGACGCTTCCGAATCGCCACCAAGCGCGACGCTGTTGGAACCGGAGGCGTTGGCAAAGTTGCCGAAGGCAGTGGCGTTGAATGCCGAGGCGTTGGCGTAACCGCCGATGGCGGTGCTGTAGCCACCGGTCGCTTCGGCACCAATGCCGAATGCTGCCGAAGCGGTGCCACTGGCCACGCTTTCACTGCCGACCGCAGTGGCGGCCTCACCGCTGGCGTTGCTGAAGTAGCCCACCGCCACGGCTTCTTCGCCGCTGGCTTCGGACAGCACGCCGCTGGCGGTGCTGCCAGCGCCGCTGGCCACCGCGGCCGCGCCGAAGGCCGCACTCTGTTCGCCGCTGGCTTCGCTCTCGGCACCATGAGCAGTGGCGTATTCGCCGGTCGCCTGTGCGTTGGCACCGATGGCGCTGGCATTGGCCGCGCTGGCCAGGGCATTGAAGCCGATGGCCTGTGCGTTGCCGGCCAGTGCATTGGCGCCACTGCCGAGGGCGGTTGCGCCGTTGCCGATGGCATTGGCCGATTCACCCGCGGCCAGCGCGTTGTCACCTTCCACGTAGGCACCGGCGTCGCTGTCGGCACTGCCGCTGGCCTGGAAGTACTTGCCGGTGGTCGCGGCACTGGCTGCAACCGCGTCGAGCTGCGACTTGTTCACCGCATCGGTGGCCTGGGTACCGGCCGCCACACTGGTGATCTGCCGCTCATTGCCCGCGCTGCCCACTGACACGCTGCGGTCGCGGCTGGCCACCGAACCGGCACCCAGTGCAACCGCGTTGTTACCACTGGCCGTGCTGCCCGCGCCCAAGGCGATCGCACTTTCACCGCCGGCCACCGTGTTGGTGCCGATGGCGATGCTGTTGATGCTGTTGCCCAGTGCCTGGAAGCCCAGCGCAACACTGTTGTCGCCGTAGCTGAAGGCGCCGCGGCCGACGGCGGTGGAACTGGTGCCGTTGGCCCAGCTGTTGTAGCCGATGGAGGTGGCACCGTTGGCGCTGGCCCATGCCGCCGGACCAAACGCCGAGGCATTGCGGCCGGTGGCCCACGCGCCGGCACCGAAGGCGGTGGCGCCTTCCTCGCTGGCAGTGCTGTAGCCACCCACGGCGGTGCTGTCATCGGCCTTGGCGAAGGCGCTGTCGCCGACGGCGACGGCATAGCCGCCGGTAGCGCGCGACTTGCCGCCTGCCGCGAAACTGTTGTCGCCGGTGGCCTGTGCCGCATTGCCGAAGGCGCTGCTGCTGGCACCGGTCGCCTGCGCGGCATTGCCGACGGCGGTGGAACCGGCCGAGGCGGTGGTGCCGATCTGCACCGGGTTGCCCTGCTCATCCAGCAGCGGCTGGTTGTATTCGTCGTAGGCCTGGCCGAGGCCACCCACGGCTACCGCACCGTCACCGTCGGCGAAGGTATTGCGACCCAGTGCCACGCTGTCGGCGCCGATGGCCGCAGCGCCCGCGCCCTGTGCCAGCGCGCCGGCACCGATGGCGTTGCTGGCCGAACCCGCCGCTACCGCACCCTCGCCCTCTGCATAGGCGCCAGCATCGCTGCCGCTTTCCGGCTGCGCCTGGAAGAAGCGCGCGGTGGTGTCGGCGGTGCTGGCCACGGCGTCCAGCTGTGCCTTGTTCACGGCGTCGGTAGCTTCGCTGCCGGCAGCCACGCTGGTGATCTGCCGCTCGTTGCCGGCACTGCCCACGGCCACGCTGTTGGCGCGCACCGCTTCGGAATTGGCGCCCAGTGCAACGCTGTTGGCACCACGCGCAGTGGCGTAGTAGCCGACGGCGGTGCTCTGCGTGCCACTGGCCCAGGTCTGCGCGCCCAGCGCACTGGCGTTCTCGCCCGGTGCATAGGCGAAGTAGCCCACTGCGACCGACTCGGCACCGGAGGCCTCGGTCAGGCTGCCATTGGCCACGGCCTGGTCGCCGCTGGCGATGGCACCGGCACCGACGGCGGTGGCCGCTTCGCCACTGGCCTGGGTCTGCACGAAGAAGCCCAGGCCCGGGATCAGATCGGCCGGGCCACCGATGGCCACGCTGCTGGTGCCGGTAGCGTTGCTCTGCGTACCGACGGCGGTGGAATAGTCGCCGATGGCATTGGAAACAGCACCGAACGCCGACGACTGCGCACCTGCCGCATAGGCTCCCACGCCATATGCCGACGCTGCGAAACCACCGGCATCGGCGCTGGCGCCGACGGCGGTACCACCGACCCCGGCACTGGTGGCGCCGGTCTCTACCGGCAGGCCACCACTGGTGATCAGCGGATTGCCATCGGCATCCACCGCAGCACCGCCGACGGCGACGCTGCCCGGGCCGACTGCCTGCGCGTTGTTGCCGAAGGCCGCGCTGTTCTGGCCAGATGCAAGCGCGTTGTTGCCGACCGCAGTGGCGTTCTGCGCGACCGCGGTCGCACCTGCACCGACGGCGGTCGTGCCGTTGCCGATCGCATTGGCGGCTTCGCCAGCGGCGAGCGCGTCATCTCCCTCGGCCAACGCACCGGCATCGCTGTTGTTGCTGCCGGTGGCCTGGAATCGCTTGGCGGTGGTATCGGCTACCGCTGCCACGTCGTTCAATTGAGCGACGTTGACCGCATCGGTGTCTTCGGTACCGGCGGCAACACTGGTGATCTGCCGGGTCAGGCCGTAGTCGACCGCACCCACCGACACGGTATCGACGCGGTCGGCCAGCGAGCCGGCGCCCAGCGCCACGCTGCCGGTAGCCACGGCCGCCGAATTGGAACCCAGCGCGGTGCTGTATTCGCCCACCGCCGTGCTGAACGCACCGACGGCAATCGACGCTTCGTTGGCGGCGGTCGCACCGCGGCCCAGCGAGGTGCTGCCGGGGCCCATCGCCACGGCACCCGCGCCGACCGCGGTAGCGCCATCGGCGCTGGCTTCGGACAGTGCACCCAACGCGGTGGCTGCGCCGTTCTCGCTGGCGGCCACGGCACTTGCGCCTACCGCCGTATCGCCAAGGCCGAAGGCGGCCGCACTCTGCCCGACCACTACGCTGGCATCACCAAAGGCGAGCGCGTTCTGGCCGAAAGCACTGGCACCAAGTCCTGCGGCAATCGCCTGGGTGCCGACCGCGGTGGTGGCGTTGGCCAGCGACTGGCTGCCACTACCGACCGCGATGGCGCCCTGGCCTTCGATCTTTGCCGCGTCGCTGTCATCGCCAGCGCCATCGGCCTTGAAATAGCGGCTGCCCTCGGCCGCCGCCTGCGCAAGCGCGGCCTGCGTGGCGCGCGCCTGTGCATCCAGCTGTGCCTTGTTCACCGCATCGGTGGCGGCGGTACCGGCGGCGACATTGGTCACCTGCCGTTCCTTGCCGGCATCACCGACAGAAACGGTGTTGGCGCGCGTTGCCTTGGAACCGGCGCCCAGCGCCACGCTGTTGGCGCCGGTGGCGCTGGTACCCGCACCAATCGCCACCGCGTTGCTGCCCTTGGCGCTGGCACTGCCATCGACCACGCACTTGTCCAGCACCTTGCTGTTGAGCACCACGCAGTTCGCGCTGCCCCCAATCTCGACCGACTGCGCCGCAGCGATGCCGGTCATGCCCAGTCCCATTGCCAAGGCCAGCGCTGCAGCCAGTCGTGCCGGCGCGGCATCGGTCGCACCGCGACGCTGGTCGACGACCCCGCCTGATGAGCTGGAAGAGGCCAGTTCCGAGGCCACCACCAACTGACCCAATGCTTTGTTCCAGACCTTGCGATAAATCCGATTCATCGGTACGGCTCCTGATTGGACTGGTTTTGGGCAAAGCAACGCCACCGCCGAGCCTTCGTGGCCCAACGTCCCCTGGGGGCGTTTATTCGCGTGATTTACTGCGGGTATTGCCGAACGGCGCGCAGGGACAGAAAACCGAGCGCATGCGCCGTGCGGTTACTGCGGGATGAACAGATTTGAAACGGGGGTCAAGTGTTAACGGCATCTTTGCGGATCGTCAAGAGTTTGACGCAGCAAAACCCATTGCCGTGAAGCAGTTCACTGTTTCACTTGTTTATGTACGCATTTTGTTAGGCGCACGTGAGGAAATCCTCACTTATGAAAACGCATGTAACTGATGGCCAGTTCAGGAGTTTCCGTATGGACAAAGAAAAACCCGCCGGTTTCCCGGCGGGTTCTCCATACGCGATGGCATCGTCAGCTGCGCAATGCGCGTGCGATCAACCGCACCACACCCGTGCGTTGCGGAACATGCGCATCCACGGTGAATCGCCCTGCCACTCGGACGGGGCCCAGCTCAGGTTGAGCGCGCGCGGGGTGCGCTCCGGGTGCGGCATCATGATGGTCACCCGGCCGTCGGTGCTGGTCAGGCCGGTGATGCCGTCGGGCGAGCCGTTCGGGTTCAGCGGGTACTGGCTGGCGACGTTGCCGTTGCCATCGATGTAGCGCAGTGCGACACGGGCTGTGGCCTGGTCGACGGCGTTGTCGAACACCGCTTGTCCTTCGCCATGTGCCACCGCCACCGGCAGGCGCGACCCGGCCATGCCACGCAGCAGGATCGACGGCGACTCCACCACTTCCAGCAGCGCGGTGCGGGCTTCGAACTGCTCGCTGGCGTTGCGGCGGAACTGCGGCCAGTGTTCGGCACCGGGGATGATGTCCTTCAGCTGGCTCATCATCTGGCAGCCGTTGCACACGCCCAGGGCGAAGCTGTCCTCGCGCGCGAAGAACGCGGCGAAGGCATCGCGCAGCGCGGTACGCTCGAGGATCGAGGTCGCCCAGCCGCGGCCGGCACCGAGCACGTCGCCGTAGCTGAAGCCGCCGCAGGCAACCAGGCCGGTGAAGTCCTGCAGCGCCACGCGGCCTTCGATGAGGTCGCTCATGTGCACGTCGAACGCGCGGAAGCCGGCACGTTCGAAGGCGTTGGCCATTTCGATCTGGCCGTTGACGCCCTGTTCGCGCAGGATCGCAACGCGCGGACGCGCCCCGGTCTGCACGAACGGTGCGGCAACATCCTCATTGGGATCGAAGCTCAACTTCGGCTTCAGGCCCGGCGCGGTAAAGGCGCGGGCGATCTCGCGCTCGGCATCGGCGTTGGCCGGATTGTCGCGGCGCTTCTGCATGGCGTGGGTGACCGACCACCAGGCATCGAACAGCGCTTCCCAGCGCCATTCGGCCAGCGAATCACCACCCAGCGACACCCGCACCACCGGCGCAGTGGTCGGCTTGGCGATGCGCTGTGCGCACTCGGTCAGCGCATGGCGCTCGACCAGGTCGGCGAACGCGGCGCGGTCTTCGCGGGCGATCTGCACAACGGCGCCCAGCTCTTCATTGAAGAGGCTGCGGAACGGGTCATCGCCCCAGGCATCGAGGGTGATGTCCAGGCCCAGGCGCGAGGTGAAGGCCATTTCGCACAGCGCGGCGAACGCACCACCGTCGCTGCGGTCGTGGTACGCGCGCAGCAGGCCGGCCTGGCGTGCATCGCGGATCAGCTCGAAGAAGCCACGCAGGCGCTGCGGGTCGTCCAGGTCCGGGGCGGCACCGGCGAAGGCCGGCAGGTCGCCGTGGTCGGCATGCACCTGGGCCAGGATCGAACCGCCCAGGCGCTGCTTGCCGGCACCGAGGCCAATCAACCACAGCTCGCTGTCGATATCGCGGTCCAGCAGCGGGGTCAACTGCTGGCGCGCATCGGACACCGGCGCGAACGCGGTGATGACCAGCGACACCGGCGACACGCTCTTGTGCGCCTGCCCCTGGTCGTGCCACTGCGCCTGCATCGACAGCGAGTCCTTGCCCACCGGGATGCTGATGTCCAGCTGCGGGCACAGTTCCATGCCCACCGCCTTCACCGCGTCGTACAGCAGCGCGTCTTCGCCCGGGTGGCCGGCAGCAGCCATCCAGTTCGCCGACAACTTGACTTCATCCAGCGCATCGACCGGGGCCGCGCACAGGTTGGTCAGTGCTTCGCCAACGGCCATGCGGGCCGAGGCCGCCGCGTCCAGCAGCGCCAGCGGCGTGCGTTCGCCCAGTGCCATCGCCTCGCCGGCCACGCCGTCGAAATCGGCCAGGGTGATCGCCACGTCGGCCACCGGCAGCTGCCACGGGCCGACCATCTGCTCGCGCGCGGTCAGGCCGCCCACGCTGCGGTCGCCGATGGTGACCAGGAAGTTCTTGGAGGCCACGGTCGGGTGTGCGAGCACGCGCAGACCGGCTTCCTGCAGATCCAGGCCACCGGTCTTCAATGCCGGCCAGCGCGGTGCCGGCGGGTGCGCGGTATCGCGGTGCATCTTCGGCGGCTTGCCGAACAGTACGTCCATCGGCAGGTCGATGGGCGCGTCGGCCGGGATGTTGCCCGGCACGGCACCATAGGCCACCACCAGGTGTTCGGCTGCGGTGGCGACACCGACCGCAGCGAACGGGCAGCGCTCACGAGCGCACAGCGCGGCGAATTCGGCCAGGCGCTCCTGCGCCACGCCGAGCACGTAGCGCTCCTGCGACTCGTTGCACCACAGCTGCATCGGCGACAGCGACGGATCGTCGGTGGGCACCTTGCCCAGGTCGATGATGCCGCCCACGCCGGAATCGTGCAGCAGTTCGGGAATGGCGTTGGACAGGCCACCGGCACCGACGTCATGGAAGAACTTGATCGGATTGTCAGCGCCCATCGCCACGCAGCGGTCGATGACCTCCTGGCAGCGACGCTCCATTTCCGGGTTGTCGCGCTGCACGCTGGCGAAGTCCAGGTCCTCGGCGCTCTCACCGGAAGCGACCGAACTGGCGGCACCGCCGCCGAGGCCGATCAGCATCGCCGGGCCGCCGAGCACGATCACGGCATCGCCGTCCTGCAGCAGGATCTTGTCGACCTGCACGCGATCGATGGCGCCGAGGCCACCGGCCAGCATGATCGGCTTGTCGTAGGCGCGCACCAGGTCGGCGCCTTCCGGCAGTTCGAAACTGCGGAAGTAGCCGAGCAGCGCCGGGCGGCCGAATTCGTTGTTGAACGCGGCGCCGCCGAGCGGGCCGTCGGTCATGATCTCCAGCGCCGGGGCCATGCGCGGGTTCAGCGCACGCGGCGCTTCCCACGGCTGCGGCAGCTCGGGAATGCGCAGGTGCGAGACCGAGAATCCGCTCAGGCCGGCCTTCGGCTTGCCGCCACGACCAGTCGCACCTTCGTCGCGGATTTCACCACCAGCGCCGGTCGACGCGCCCGGGAACGGCGCGATCGCGGTCGGGTGATTGTGCGTTTCCACCTTGATCTGGAACGCGCTGGGCACCTGCGGTTCGCGGCGGTACTCGCCGCTGGCCGGGTCCGGGCGATAGCGCGAGGCCGGATGGCCTTCGATCACCGCTGCGTTGTCGCTGTACGCGCTGAGCGTGTGCTGCGGGGTCTGCTGGTGGGTGTTCTTGATCATCCGGAACAGCGAGCGGTCCTGCTCCTGGCCGTCGATGGTCCAGCTGGCGTTGAAGATCTTGTGCCGGCAGTGCTCGGAATTGGCCTGCGCGAACATCATCAGTTCCACGTCCGACGGCGAGCGGCCCAGCGCGGTGAAGCGCTCGCGCAGGTAGTCGATCTCGTCCTGCGCCATGGCCAGGCCGAGGCGCTGGTTGGCGGCCTCCAGCTGGTCCACCGGCACGCGCTCCAGCTCGCCACGGGCCGGGGTCGAGAACAGGGACTGGCCCTGATCGACGCGCTCCAGCACCGACTGCGTCATCGGGTCGTGCAGCACCTTGACCAGCGCCTGCTGGGCGGCAGCGTCTGTCGGCCAGCCCTGCACGTCGATGCGCAGGCCACGCTCGACCCGGCTCACCGGCTGGCCGGCACCGCGGACCAGCTCGCTGGCCTTGCTCGACCACGGCGACAGCGTGCCCAGGCGCGGCACCACGATGCGGCTGACCGCACCGTCAGCAACCGCCTCGGACTGCGGGCGGGCTTCCAGGATGCGGCACAGGGTATCGACGTCGGGGGCGGCAGTGCCCTCGGCCTGCACGAAGTAGACGTGCCAGGCACCGCTGATGCGCAGGGAGGGAGCGATGGACTGCAGGCGGGATTCAAGACGTTCGCGGCGGAACGGCGACAGGGCGGGCGCGCCCTCGAGGACCATCATGTCCGGGGAACCGTAGTTGGGAAACGGGCCCGACATTGTACCGGAAGCGGGGATAGGCTTCGGCCGGGCGGCGCCCGGCACCCGCCGAAGCGGTAGTGCCGGCCGCTGGCCGGCACCCTCAACAGCAACAGCAGAAGCTGGCATTCCGTGGGATGGCGGGGTGGGTCCGGTTGCGGGGGACGCCGTAAACCCATCCCTGGGGGCTTGGCCGCGGCATCCATGCCGCGGACACCCCCGCAACCGGACCCACCCCGCCTTCGACAGTTCCCTGCTGCTGTTGGTAGGTGTCGACCTTGGTCGACACGGTAGATCCACGCCATGCGTGGATGCTCCCGGTCGTGCCGGCCGCTGGCCGGCCACCAGGGAAATGCGGAAATCAAACGCCTGAGAGCGAAGCGATCGGCGTTTGATCTTGATTTTCTGTTCTGTCTTTCGTGGCTGGCGCCCGCAGGAAATTGTCCGTGGCCGGGCGGGTGGGTTGCGCAGGGGCGTAAGCGCCATGGATGGCGCGCCCGAGCCTACAGGGACGTATTCACGGCGTCCCCTGCGCAACCCACCCGCCCGGCCCACCCCCAGAAATCCGCTGTAAACGACCAACCCCAGCCACGAGGGGGCTCCGCCGATGGCTGCCGACCGCGCGCCAGCGCCACTCTCCGCCAAATCCCCGAACCATGCACTCGCTCACGGATTGACCACGCAATTGATGACAACGTTGTCCCCACCTGGCGCCGGACTCTCTCCCCGGCCACCAGGTACCTCCGTCCGCCCCCTCCGTCGCCTTCCCGGGCGACGTCCGGACCCTGCGTTACGTGCGGCGCCGTCTTGGCCCGCGCGCCAACCATCGATCGGAGACACACCATGTACGACCCGCTTGTGCAGAGTGCCGATGTACGCAGTGCCCACCCTTCCCTTCATCGCTGTCGCCCGCGCCGTCTGGCCTGGTTGCTGGCCCTGGCCGGGGCGGTCGCCCTGCCCGGCCTGGCCCAGGCCGCCAGTTGTGCCGGCGTGGCCGAATGGGACCAGGCCAAGATCTACCGCAGTGGCGACACCCTGCAGAAGGGAGGGGTCCTCTACCGGGCGAACCAGGACATCTGGAATGCGCCGCCAGACCATCCGGCCGGGGCGCCCTACTACACCAACCTCGGCGCCTGCGACGGCGGCGGGGCCAACCAGCCGCCGGTGGTCAGCCTGACCTCGCCGGCCAACGGCGCCACCTTCAGCGCCGGCAGCACGGTCAACGTGACCGCCAACGCCAGTGATGCGGACGGCAGCGTCAGCAAGGTCGAGTTCTTCCGCGATGGCAATTCGCTGGGCATCGACACCAGCGCGCCGTACAGCGCCAGCTGGGCCAACGCCAGCGCCGGCAGCCACACCCTGCGCGCGGTCGCCACCGACAACAACAACGCCACCGCCAGCACCGCGACCATCACCATCACCGTCAACGCGGCCAGTGGCGATACCACCGCGCCCAGCGTGCCCGGCGGCCTGGCCGTGGGCACCCGCACCGCCAACAGCATCGCCCTGAGCTGGAGCCCCTCCACCGACAACACCGGTGGCAGCGGCGTGGCCGGCTACGACGTGTACCGCAATGGCAGCCTGGTCGGCTCGCCGTCCAGCGCCAGCTATGTCGATGGCGGCCTGACTGCGTCCACCAGCTACAGCTATCGCGTGCGTGCCCGCGACAACGCCGGCAATGCGTCGGCACAGGGCACGGCAGTGACCGCCAGCACCCTGGCCGGCGACGGTGGCACCACCGGCAAGCGGGTCATCGGTTACTTCACCCAGTGGGGCATCTACGGCCGCAACTACCGGGTCAAGAACATCGACAGCAGCGGTTCGGCCGCGCGCCTGACCCACATCAATTACGCCTTCGGCAACGTGCGCAACAACCGCTGCGAAGTGGGCGTCACCCAGGCGTCGGATCCGAACAGCGGAGCCGGTGGCGATGCCTTCGCCGACTACACCAAGGCCTTCGGTGCCGGCGAAAGCGTGAGCGGCAGCGCCGATACCTGGGACCAGCCGCTGCGCGGCAACTGGAACCAGCTCAAGCAGCTCAAGGCCAAGTACCCGGGCATGAAGGTGCTGATCTCGCTGGGTGGCTGGACCTGGTCGCGCGGCTTCTCCAGCGCGGCGCAACCGGCCAACCGCCAGGCCTTCGTCGCTTCGTGCATCGACGCCTACATCAAGGGCAATCTGCCGGTGACCGATGGTGCCGGTGGCCCCGGTGCGGCGCTGGGGGTGTTCGATGGCATCGACATCGACTGGGAATACCCGGTGGCCTGCGGTATCGCCTGCGGCACGCCCGAGGACAACGCCAACTTCACCGCGCTGATGGCCGAATTCCGCCGCCAGCTCGATGCGGTGCGCCCGGGCCTGCTGCTGACGGTGGCGGTCGGCGCCGGCATCGACAAGATCCGCGTCACCGATCCGGCCGCGTACCACCCGTACCTGGACTACATCAACGTGATGACCTACGACTTCCACGGCGCGTGGGATGCGAAGACCAATCACCAGTCGGCGCTGTTCGATTCGCCGAATGATCCGTCCACCGGCGACCAGAAGCTGTACAACAGCAACGACGCCATCGAGGCCTTCATCAGCCGTGGTGTTCCCGCCGCCAAGCTCAACCTGGGCATCGGTTACTACGGGCGCGGCTGGACCGGGGTGACCAACGCCAACAACGGCCTGTACCAGAGCGCCACCGGTGCGGCACCGGGTACCTACGAGGCTGGCATTGAAGACTGGAAGGTGCTGAAGAACCTGGCGTGGCCGAGCTACACCGACAACACCGCCGGTGCCACCTGGATCTACAACGGCAGCACACTGTGGAGCTTCGATACCCCGGCCAACATCACCCGCAAGATGGGCTACGTGAAGACTCAGGGACTGGGCGGTGCGTTCGTCTGGGAGTTCAGCGGCGACGATGCGCAGGGCACGCTGACCAAGGCGGTCAGTGATGGGTTGAAGTAAAAAAAAGAGCCGGGGCCGCACTGCGTCCCCGGCTTTCTGTCTGATGCATCCGCCGGGCATGGCCCGTCGCTACCCGCCCATCCACGGTAGCGCCGGGCCATGCCCGGCGGCGTTTCAATCAGCGCTTGGCCGACAGCTTCTCCAGCGCAGCACGCAACTGCGCCGGCGGCAGGTAGCCGCCGAGCTGGGTGCCATCGGGCGCGAAGATCGCCGGCGTGCCATTCACGCCCAACTGCTGGCCCAGGGCGTACTGCATCGCCACCGGGTTGGTGCAGTTCTTCGCTGCCACCGTGCCACCACGCTTGGCATTGGTCAGCGCCTGGCGGCGATCGGCCGCGCACCAGACCGAGATCATGTCGGTGTAATCCTTGCTGCCCAGCCCCATGCGCGGGAAGGCCAGGTATTCGACGGTGATGCCGTTGCGGTTGAGCTCGGCGATGTCCTGGTGCAGCTTGCGGCAGTAGCCGCATTCGATGTCGGTGAACACGCTGATGGTGTACTTCGCGTTCGGCGCGGCGAACACGATGCGGTCACCATGGTTGGCCTTGGCCAGCAGGTCGCGACGGTAGCCCAGCAGGCCTTCGCTGTTGGCCGGGCTCTTGGCGCGGGTGTCGTAGGGCTGCGACTGGAACAGGTAGCGGCCGTCGTCGGAGACGTACAGCAGCTGGCCGGAGACCACCACTTCACGGAAGCCCGGGAAGGGCGCGGCACCGATGTAGTCCACCTGGAAGCCGGGGTTGAGCTCGGTCAGCGCCTTGCGCACGGCCTGCTCGGCCGGAGCATTGGCCGTGGCGGCAGGGCCGGCCTTGGCTGCCGCTGCAGCAGGGGCCTTTGCGGCGGACGGGGCGGGCTGGGCGCAGGCACTCAGGCTGAGCGCGCCGAACACGGCGGCGATGGCGAATCGGAGCATGGAGCAGTCCGCAGCAGAAAGAAGACCCCGGATTCTGACACAGCCATCCTGAGCGGTCCGCGATGCCGCGCACAGGCCCGGCAGGGGTTCAGCCGCGTGGATGATGGCGGGCGTGCAGTTTCTGCAGGTGTTCGCGTGCGACCAGCGTGTAGATCTGCGTGGTGGACAGCGAGCTGTGGCCCAGCAGCATCTGCAGCGCGCGCAGGTCGGCGCCACGGTTCAGCAGGTGGGTGGCGAAACTGTGCCGCAGGCCATGCGGACTGATCCGCGCCGGGTCGATACCGGCCACCGCCGCATAGCGCTTGACCAGGTGCCAGAACGCCTGGCGGGTCAAGCCATGCAGCGCCGGTTCGATGAACAGCGGCGTCTGCCCGTCGGCCAGCGCCTGCACCTTGCCCTTCCCCACCAGCTGCGGTCGCGACTGCTGCAGGTAGCGTTCCAGCCAGTACTGCGACTCCTCGCCCAGCGGCACCAGGCGTTCCTTGCTGCCCTTGCCGGTCACCCGCAGCACGCCCTGGCGCAGGTTCACCGCCGTGCCGGGCAACAGCACCAGCTCGCTCACCCGCAGCCCGGCGGCATACATCAGCTCCAGCATGGCGCGGTCGCGCAGGCCGAGCGGACTGTCGATATCCGGTGCCGCCAGCAGCGCGTCGATCTGGCTCTCTGCCAGTGCCTTGGGCAGCAGCCGTGGCAGCTTCGGCGGGTCCAGCAGTGCGCTGGGATCCTCGCTGCGTTCGCCACGCCGCACGGCATCGGCAAAGAACGCGCGCAGCGCCGACAGCAACCGCGCGTTGCTGCGCGGCGACCAGTTGTGGCGGGTGCGCCAGGCCAGGTAATCGAACAGACCGGCGCGTTCAACACCGGCCAGACCACCGTCGCGCCCGTCACACCAGCGCGCTAGGCCTTCAAGGTCGCGGCGATAGCTGTCCAGGGTGGCGCGGGCCAGACCGTGCTCGGCCCAGATCGCATCGAGGAAACGCTGGATGCGCTGGCTGTCCTCGCCGCGCAGCTCGGGCAATTGCTGGACCAGCTGACGACGTTCGGCGGGGGTGGAAGTGACGGCCATGCACGCAGGATACGAGGCCAACTGCGGGCACGGCCAGCATTGCGTATGCTCGGCACATGTCGAGCCCCGCCACCGATGCGGCCCACGTCGCCGCTGATACGCCCCGCCCGCGCGCGCTGCTGCTGTGGCGCCTGCTGGCGATGATCTATGACGCGCTGCCGGTGCTGGCCTTGTGGATGCTGGCCGGCACGGCCTTCACCCTGGCCTATACGTTCAGCGGCCATGCGCAGCGCGACAACATCGCGCCTTTCAGTGCCTGGCAATGGCTGTTGTGGGCGGTGTGCTGGGCCATGACCGGGTGGTATGCCACCGCCAGCTGGCGGCGCGGTGGGCAGACGCTGGGCATGCGCCCGTGGCGCTTGAAGCTGGAATCACGCGATGGCACGCCGTTGCGACGCGGCCAGCTGTGGCTGCGCTTCGCGGTGGCCACGCTGTCGTTGCTGCTGGGCGGATTGGGCTTCTGGTGGGCCTTGGTGGATCGCCAGCGGCTGACCTGGCACGACCGCGCGAGTGCCACGCAGCTGCTGCGGATGCCGAAGCGCTGACCTGTCCTGGCAGCGCCGGGCCATGCCCGGCGGACGCGGGATATCGCACACCTTCGCCGGGCATGGCCCGGCGCTACCGGAATCAGCCCGATTTGCGCCGGAACAACAACCCGGACACCGCCAGCATCACGATCGGCGGCAGCGCATAGGCAATGCGGTAGTCGAACTTGAGCGCACCGGCCATGCGGCCGAAGAACAGCTGCAGCAGCCAGAACGCCAGCGCGAACAGGATGCCCAGGAACAAGCGCTTGCCCATGCCGCCACTGCGCAGCGAACCGAACGCGAACGGCACCGCCGCCAGGCACAGCGCCAGCACATTCAACGGATAGAACCAGCGGCTCCAGTACACATCCTCGTAGTCGCGTGCATCCAGCCCGTTGCGCTCGCGGTAGGCGATGCTGGTGCTCAGCTCGGACACGCTGAGGTTGCGCGGCTTGGCGATGCCGGTGGCCAGGGCGCCGGCATCCAGCTTGGAATTCCACGGCTCACGGGCCGCTTCCTGGCGCGTTGCCGAGCGCTCGCCGAAGGTGTCACGGCGCACGCCGGTCAACACCCAGCCATCCTTGTCATGCTCGGCGGTGGCCGCATGGGTCAGCGTACCGATCCGACCCTCTTCGTCGATCTTGTACAGGCGCACGTCACGCAGAATCAGCCGGGTGCCCTTGTCGCCGACCAGCTGCTCCTCGCCACTCTGTGCGTTGAGGAAGGTGTCACCCTCACGCGCCCACAGGCCGGAGTAACGCGCCACCGCCATGTCGGTGCCCCACTTGGCACTCATCTTCAGCGAATCGGCGCGGTTCTGGCCCCACGGCCCCAGGGTCTCGGCGCTGATCACCATCAGCCCGGTCAGCAGCGACAGGGCGATCGCCACCGACACGCTCAGGCGCTTGCGCGACAGGCCCAGCGCGCGCAGCGCCGTCAGCTCCGAGGTCGCGGCCAGCTGGCCCAGGCCCATCAGCGCGCCGATCACCGCCGCGGTCGGGAACATCGTGTAGGCCCGGCGCGGCACGGTGTACAGCACCCAGGCGGCAGCGTGGCCCAACGAATAGCCGTTCTTGCCGATGTCCTTGAACTCACCGGAGAAGGCCATCAGCACGTCCAGGCCCACCAGCACCGCCCAGGTCAACAGCACGGTACCCAGCACTGCCCGGCCCAGGTACAGATCGAAACGCATCGGTCGCAGCATCATGCGCGGGCTCCCTTCGGGCGGGCCATGCGGCCGTCACGCGCGTACATCCAGATCGCCAGTGCCAGCAGCGGCAGGGTCAGCCACCACAGGCCAAGCGCCGGCGGAATCTGGCCATTGGCGATCCAGCCACTGCCGATGAACATCAGGTTGGTACCGACCATGTAGGCCATCAGGGCCAGCATCATCCGCCCATAGCGCTGCTGGCGCGGCGAACTGCGTCCCAGCGGCACGGTCAGCAGGGCAAAGGCCAGTGCGATCAGCGGCGGCGCCAGGCGACGGTGCAGCTGTGCCTGGGCCTCGGGGCGCTTGTCACCGAACAGCGCGGTGGTCGGCATCAGTTCGGGGTCATCACTCTTGCGGGCCTCACTGCCGTCGGGCAGCGCCACGTCGTTGCGGGCGAAGGTCGCCAGGCGGTAGTCCAGTGCGCCAGCCGCCGGCCCTTCCAGCTGGTGGCCATCATCCAGCTCGAGGAAACGCTGGCGGGCGCCTTCGAAGTACATGCGGCCGCTGGCGGCGGACACCACTTCAAGGCGATCCTCCTTCTGCCGCTGCAGGAACACCCGGCCCAGCTGGCTGCCATCGGGCGAGATCGAGGCGACATAGACCACCCCGCCATTGGGCAGCGGGGTGAACCGGCCCGGCTCCAGGCCGGCCATCAGCACGCTGCGGTTGGCGTCCTGGACCATCTGTTCGGCGGTGCGCCCGGCCCAGGGGCCGAGCCACAGCGAACAGGCACCGACCACCGCGATCACCGGCAGCACCAGCATCAGCAGGGGCTTGAGCAGGCGCCGGGGGCCGACACCGATGGCGGTGATGACCGCCATTTCCGAGTCGCGGTAGAGGCGGGCAATGGCCAGCAGCAGGCCCAGCATCAGTGCCAGCGGCAGGATCAGCGGCATGTAGACGATGAACTGCAGGCCCAGCTGCGAGAACAGCAGCTTGGCCGGCAGCCGCCCGTCGGCGATGTTGCCGAGGATGTCCACCAGCACGCCGCCCACGCTGACCACCAGCAGGACGATCAGGGTAGCCAGGAAACTCTGGACGAAATCGCCCAATAGATAGCGGTCGAGCTTCAACATGGGGCGGTGGTTTAAACTCTCAGGTTCGTTCGCGGTGCCGCCCAGTCTAGCGTCTGGGCGTAAACGGTCCGCGATTGTACGGACTTGCCAATGGAATCTGCTCAATGGCTCTCGAATTCACCCTGAACCACCTCGCTGCGGCTTCGGCCGCCGTTGACTGCCTCGTCGTCGGCGCCTATGCCGACCATACCCTGACTGCGTCCGCGCAGGCACTGGATGCTGCAAGCGGTGGCCGCCTGGCCGCCCTGGCCCAGCGCGGCGACCTGTCCGGCAAGACCGGCGCCACCACCCTGCTGCACGACCTGCCGGGCGTGACCGCCCCGCGCGTGCTGGTGGTCGGCCTCGGCGATGCCGCCCGCTTCGGCGTGCCGCAGTACCTGAAGGCGGTCGGCGATGCCGTGCGCGCGCTGAAGGCCGGCGCTGCCCGCAGCGCACTGTTCACCCTGTCCGAAGTGGCAGTGAAGGACCGCGACGCGGCCTGGGCGATCCGCCAGGCAGTGATCGCCGCCGACCACGCTGCCTACCGCTACACCGCCACCCTGGGCAAGAAGAAGGCCGACGATGCCGGCCTGGCCCAGCTGGCCATCGCCGGTGATGACGCGCAGGCCCTGGCCCAGGGCCAGGCCATCGCCGCCGGTGTCGAGTTCGCCCGCGAGCTGGGCAACCTGCCGCCGAACTACTGCACCCCGGCCTATCTGGCTGAAGTGGGCGTGAAATTCGCCGGCGAGCATGACGGTGCCGAAGCCGAGATCCTCGACGAGACCCAGATGGAAGCGCTGGGCATGGGCTCGCTGCTGGCCGTGGCCCGTGGCTCGGCCAACCGCCCGCGCCTGGTCGTGCTGAAGTGGAGCAATGGCGGCGCCGCCAAGCCCTACGTGCTGGTCGGCAAGGGCATCACCTTCGATACCGGTGGCGTCAACCTGAAGACCCAGGGCGGCATCGAAGAGATGAAGTACGACATGTGCGGTGGCGCCAACGTCATCGGCACCTTCGTCGCTGCGGTCAAGGCCAAGCTGCCGTTGAATCTTGTGGTGGTGGTCCCGGCGGTGGAAAACGCCATCGACGGCAATGCCTACCGTCCGTCCGACGTCATCACCTCGATGTCGGGCAAGACCATCGAAGTGGGCAACACCGACGCCGAAGGCCGCCTGATCCTGTGCGACGCACTGACCTACGCGCAGCGCTTCGAACCGCAGGCGCTGGTCGATGTGGCCACCCTGACCGGTGCCTGCATGGTCGCCCTCGGCCACCAGACCGCAGGCCTGATGAGCAAGCACGACGACCTGGCCAACGAGCTGCTGGCCGCTGGCGAGCAGGTCTTCGACCGCGCCTGGCGCCTGCCGCTGTGGGACGAGTACCAGCCGATGCTGGATTCCAGCTTCGCCGACGTCTACAACATCGGCGGCCGCTGGGCCGGTGCCATTACCGCCGGCTGCTTCCTGTCGCGCTTCGCCGAAGGCCAGCGCTGGGCCCATCTGGACATCGCCGGCGTGGCCAGCGATGAAGGCAAGCGTGGCATGGCCACCGGCCGTCCGGTCGGCCTGCTGAGCCAGTGGTTGCTGGACCAGGTCGCCCGCGCCTGACGCTGTACCTGACCCTGGCCGGCAACCGCCGGCCGGGGCCTCGCCGGTCCAGCCGCCACCCGGCATGGATCGGCACCTGCCTCACCTGGATGCCGCCATGCCCCGCGCCGACTTCTACCTGATCGCCAAGCCCCGTTTCCTGACCGAGCCGTTGCGCCTGGTCTGCGAGCTGGCGCGCAAGGCCAACGACGCCGGGTTGTTCACCCTGGTCCTCGCCCGCGACCAGGCCCAGGCCGAAGAACTTGACGAACTTCTCTGGTCATTCGACGACGATGCCTACATTCCGCACCAGATCGTGGGTGAGGACGTGGACGAGGAAGAAGCCCTGGTACTGATCGCCCCGCCCGGTGGCGAGGCCCCCGTGCGGCCGCTGGTGATCAACCTGCGCGACGAACCCTGGCTGGGCCAGTGCGAGCGCGTGCTGGAAGTGGTCCCGGCCGATCCGGAAGCGCGCGAACCACTGCGCGAGCGCTGGCGCCAGTACAAGACCGCCGGCTACGACCTGAACAAGCACGACATGTAAGCCCTGCGAGGACCCCTTGATGCGCCTGCTGATCGCCCTGATTCTTCCCTGGCTGTCCTTTTTCACCATCGGCCGGCCGTTTGCCGGCATCGTCTGCCTGATCCTGCAGATCACCCTGATCGGCTGGCTGCCCGCCGCGATCTGGGCTGCCTATTCGGTCAGCCAGTACCACACCGACCAGAAGATCCGGCGCACCCTCGGGTCGCGCTGATCTCCCTTCCCGCCTTGATGACTGGTTCCCCCGCATGACCCAACTCGCCTCCAGCTACGACCCGAAGTCCTTCGAGACCGACCTCTACGAGGCCTGGGAGAAGGCCGGCCATTTCAAGCCGTCCGGCAAGGGCGAGCCGTACACCATCCTGCTGCCGCCGCCGAACGTGACCGGCACCCTGCACATGGGCCATGCCTTCCAGCAGACCCTGATGGATGCGCTGGTGCGCTACCACCGCATGCGCGGCTACGACACGTTGTGGCAGGTCGGTACCGACCACGCCGGCATCGCCACCGAGATGGTGGTCAGCCGCAACCTTGCGCTGGAAGGCAACGGCGAGACCCGCGATTCGCTGGGCCGCGAGGGCTTCATCGGCAAGGTGTGGGAGTGGAAGCAGCAGTCCGGTGACATCATCGAACGGCAGATGCGCCGCCTGGGCACCTCGGCCGACTGGTCGCGCAGCACCTTCACCATGGACCCGCAGCCGTCCGAAGCGGTGATCGAAGCCTTCGTGCGCTGGCACGAACAGGGCCTGATCTACCGCGGCCAGCGCCTGGTCAACTGGGATCCGGTGCTGAAGACGGCGATCTCGGACCTGGAAGTGGAGAGCGCCGAGGAAGATGGCTTCCTGTGGTCGATCGCCTACCAGCTGGATGAAGGCCTGAGCTACGAGCACGTCGAGCGCGATGCCGACGGCGTCGAAACCCTGCGCGAAACCCGCGATTACCTGGTGGTCGCCACCACCCGCCCGGAAACCCTGCTGGGCGACACCGCGGTGATGGTGCATCCGGAAGACGAGCGTTACCTGCACCTGATCGGCAAGAGCGTGGTGCTGCCGCTGACCGGCCGCCGCGTGCCGGTGATCGCTGATGACTACGTGGACCGTGCGTTCGGTACCGGCGTGGTCAAGGTCACCCCGGCGCATGACTTCAACGATTACCAGGTGGGCGTGCGCCACAGCCTGCCGATGATCAACCTGTTCACGCCGGTGGCCGCGATCAACGACAACGCGCCGGAACGTTTCCAGGGGCTGGACCGTTACGACGCGCGCAAGGCCGTGCTGGCTGAACTGGAAGACCTGGGCATCCTGGTCGAGACCAAGGCACACAAGCTGCAGGTGCCGCGCGGCGACCGTACCGGCCAGGTGATCGAGCCGTACCTGACCGACCAGTGGTTCGTGAAGATGGACGAACTGGCCAAGCGTGGCCTGGAGCTGGTCGAAGGTACCGATGGAAAGCCGGGCAGCATCTCCTTCGTGCCGCCGAACTGGATCAACACCTACCGCCACTGGATGACCAACATCCAGGATTGGTGCATCAGCCGCCAGCTGTGGTGGGGCCACCGCATTCCGGCGTGGTTCGACGCCGCCACCGGCAGCTGCTACGTGGGCCGCAGCGAAGACGAAGTGCGGGCGAAAAACAATCTCGGCAGCGACGTCGTGCTGAGCCAGGAAAGCGACGTGCTTGAGACCTGGTTCTCCTCGCAGCTGTGGCCGTTCTCCACCCTGGGCTGGCCGAACGAGCAAGCGATGGCCGAGCGCGGTTTCGACCGCTACCTGCCGTCGTCGGTGCTCATCACCGGCTTCGACATCATCTTCTTCTGGGTGGCGCGCATGATCATGGCCACCGACAACCTGACCGGGAAGATCCCGTTCAAGGACGTCTACTTCACCGGCCTGATCCGCGACGGCCAGGGCCAGAAGATGTCCAAGAGCAAGGGCAACGTGCTCGACCCGCTGGACATCATCGACGGCATCACCATCGATGACCTGGTGGCCAAGCGCACCGGCGGGCTGATGCAGCCGCGCATGGTCGAGAAGATCGAGAAGGCCACGCGCAAGGAGTTCCCGGACGGCATCGCCGCCCATGGTGCCGATGCGCTGCGTTTCACCATCGCCGCGCTGGCCACCCATGGCCGCGACATCAAGTTCGACATGAACCGCGCCGAGGGCTACAAGAATTTCTGCAACAAGCTGTGGAATGCCAGCCGCTTCACCCTGATGAACACCGAAGGTGCAGCGTTCACCGGTGCGCCGACGCCGCGGACCGATGCCGAGCGCTGGATCCTCTCGCGCCTGGCCGCTACCACCGCCGAGGCGCAGGGCCATTTCGCCGCCTATCGCTTCGACCTGCTGGCGCAGTGCCTGTACGAGTTCGCGTGGAACGCGTTCTGCGACTGGTTCCTGGAGCTGAGCAAGCCGGCATTGAACGGCGCCGATGCCGCCGACGCCGACAGCACCCGCCACACCCTGCTGTACGTGCTGGAAGCGCTGCTGCGCCTGCTGCACCCGCTTACTCCGTTCATCACCGAACAGCTGTGGCAGCAGCTGGCACCGCGCCTGGGCCTGGCCGAAACCACGCTGTCGCTGCGGCCGTACCCGACCGCCGCCGAATTCGAGGGCGATTTCACCCAGGCCGAGGCCGACGTGGAATGGTTGAAGGCGGCGATCAGTGCGGTGCGCCGCGTGCGCAGCGAGCTGAACGTCGCCCCGTCCAGGCTGGTGCCGCTGCGCCTGCTGGCCGGCCAGGAACATGCCGGGCAGAGCCAGGATCGCGCGCGCATCGAGCGCTTCAGTGCCTCGCTGTCGTTCCTGCTGAAGCTGGACAGCATCCAGTGGCTGGCCGATGCACAGAGTGCGCCGCCGGCCGCCGCCGCGATCGTCGGTGAGCTGAAGCTGCTGGTGCCGCTGGAAGGCCTGGTTGATCTCGATGCCGAGCGCGCGCGCCTGGACAAGGAGATCAAGCGCGTGGAAGGCGAACAGGAGAAGAGCGAGACCAAGCTGGCCAAGTTCTCCGACAAGGTTCCGCCGGCGGTGATCGAGCAGGAACGCGTGCGCCTGGTCGACTGGAACAACCAGCTGGCCGGCCTGCGCGAACAGCGCGCGAAGCTGTAACGCCTCCCGGGTGGGTGCGGACCTTGGTCCGCACCGCTGTGATGTGCCAACCAAGGTTGGCACCTACCAAAGCACCAACCCTGGTTGGCACATTCTCGAGGTCGACGCCGGGCAATGCCCGGCGTTTCCTTTTGCCACGCGTGGCATCATCGCTTGATGCCGCTTTCCATCTTCCTGCTGGTCCTCGCCGCCGCCGCACTGCACGCCAGCTGGAACGCGATCGTCAAACGCGGGCCGGACAAGTTTCTCGGCACGGTGCTGGTCACCGGCAGCGCTGCACTGCTGTCGGCCATCGCCCTGCCCCTGCTGCCCATGCCCACCGCCGCAAGCTGGCCGTGGCTGGCCGTCTCGGCGCTGCTGCAGGTGACCTACTACGCATTGGTCGCACGCTGCTACCAACAGGTCGACATGAGCCTGGCGTATCCGATGATGCGTGGTTGCGCGCCCATCCTCGTTGCGCTGGCCGGCGCCGTGCTCGGCGAACGCCTGCCGCCGTCGGCCTGGCTCGGTGTCCTCCTGGTGAGTGGCGGCATCCTGTGCATGGCCCGCGGCGCACGTGGCGGCCAGCTGCGGCTGCCGTTGCTGACGGCGGCGATGATCGCCACCTACACCCTGGTCGATGCGCAGGGCGCGCGACTGTCCGGCAATGCGCTGAGCTACACGTTGTGGCTGTTCCTGCTGTCGGGCATTCCGTTGCCGTTGTGGGCGCTGCATCGGCAGCGCGGCAAGCTGCTGGCGTATGCGCGCCGGCACTGGCCGCTGGGCGTGGCCGGCGGCATCGGTACCACTGCCTCGTATGCGATGGCGCTGTGGGCGATGACCCAGGTGCCGGTGGCAATGGTGTCGGCGCTGCGCGAATCGTCGATCCTGTTCGCGCTGCTGATCTCGGTGTTCCTGCTGCGCGAGCGGGTACCGCGTGCACGCTGGGTGGCGGCAGCATTGATCGTGGCTGGCGTGCTGGCGCTGCGGCTGGCGTAAACAACGCATCGGTAGCGCCGGGCCATGCCGGGCGAGCGCAGCGGCCACGCGACGCCCATTACAGCGGCGGCATTGTCTCCAGCTCGCCGTCCACCAGCTCGATCGCCATCACCAGCGCATCTTCGCGCCCCTGCGCAGCAGGGTAGTAGCGAGGGCGCCGGCCGATCTCGTTGAAGCCTTCGCTGTGATACAGCGCCAGCGCCGGGGCGTTGGACGGACGCACTTCCAGGAACACCCGCTGCGCGCCTCGATCACCGGCCAGGCGGACCAGCGCACGCAGCAACTGGCGGCCGAGCCCACGCGACTGCACCAGCGGATCGATGCAGATGTTCAGCACATGGGCTTCATCGGCAGCGAGGCTGAGCACGCCATAGCCGATCAACAGGCCATCGCGCTCCATGGCCAGGCCGGGGTAACCGGCACGCAGGCAATCCAGGAAAATGCCGCGGGTCCAGGGATAGGGGTAGCCACGCACTTCGATGGCCATCACCGCGTTGAGATCGCTCTCGCGCAGCGCACGCAACGCCACCGGTCCGGGCTGGCTGACCGCGCTCATGCGGTTCCGCCCTTGCGCAGCGCGCGCAGCTGCGGCCACAACGCGCGCTTGGCTGCGGGGTCGCGACGCAGTTGCTCCAGCGGCCAGCTGTCCATCAGCGTCTGCGTGGCGGGGTCGTTGGGATTGCAGCCCGAGGCACGCAACAGCGCGATCTGCAGGCGGTCAGGCAGGCGCACCAGCGGCTGGCGCGCGTTGCCGGTGGGCAGCGGACGGGCCGCAGCCGGTACGGTGTCCGGCGCCGCCACCGGCACGGCAGTGCGTGGTGGCGCGCGCTCGGGCCGAGGTTCCGGCGCCGCGCCGCGCTGGCTGGGTGCGTGCTGCATCGAAGGTGGAGCCGTGCGCGTCGCCTCGACCGGCACGGGTGCCGATGCTGCGGCTTCAGCCACGCTCAGCTGCAGTGCCGCGTCCATTTCGGCGGCCAACTGGCCGTCGTGATAGACGGTGTAGCCCATGGCCTGCAGCCACGCCTGCTGGGCCGGGGACCACAACACGGGCAGGTCCTGGCTCACGCCGCCTCGGGCTTCTTGCGCAGGCGCTGCACGCCCCACATCACCGGGCCTGACAGGGCGTACAGGATGCCGACGACGAACAGCACGCGGGGCAGGTCGATCACCGCGATGGCGATGGCGATCGGCACCAGTGCCAGCACCAGGAACGGGACACGGTCCGAGCGCGCGCCCTGCTTGGCCGCGCCGCCCTTGAAGCTCCAGAAGCGGATGCGGCTGACCATCAACAGTGCGGCGACCAGGGTCACCGCCAACGCCACGAAGCGCAGCTCGTTGCCGTTCCAGCCCAGCGTGCCATCGGCGAAGGCCCAGACGAAGGACATCATCAGGCCGGCGGCAGCCGGGCTGGCCAGGCCAACGAACCAGCGCTTGTCGACAACGGCCACTTGGGTATTGAAGCGCGCCAGGCGCAGCGCCGCGCAGGCGGCGTACAGGAACGCCACCGCCCAGCCCAGGCGACCGACCAGCTCACCGTCGTATTTCAGTTCCGACAGGGACCAGTGATACATCACCAGGGCCGGTGCCATGCCGAAGCTGACCAGATCGGCCAGCGAGTCGTACTGCACGCCGAACTCGCTGCTGGTGCCGGTCAGGCGCGCGACACGGCCATCGAGGCCATCCATCACCGCCGCCACGAACACGGCGATGCTGGCGTTGACGAAATCCCCGTTGGCCGCGGCGATGATGGCGTAGAAGCCAGAGAACAGCCCAGCCGTGGTGAACAGGTTGGGCAGCAGGTAAATCGTGCGCGAGCGCGGCGGCGGTGTGATCGGGTCCATGGAATCCAGTTTAATCGACTTGCCAGCGCTCGGCGCCAATGCTGCAATCGGCGTTCTACGCCCATTCTGCGGAGTTTGCCATGCGTGCCCTGTCCTGCCTGGGTTGCCTGCTGCTGTTGGCCAGTACCACTGCGCTGGCCGGCCCTGTCTACAAGTGGAAGGATGCCAAGGGCGTGACCCAGTATTCGGAAACGCCGCCGGCCGGGGCAAAGTATGAGACCCGTGCCCAGGCCAGGACGCCGATGGCGGAAGAAGTGGAGGCGGCCAGTGCAGTGCCGGTGCCCAAGGAGTGCACTACCGCTCGGGCCAACCTGGCGCTGCTTGAGGGTGGCGGCCCGGTGATGCAGGACACCGATGGCGACGGCAAGGCCGATGCCGCGCTCACCGCCGAACAACGCGGCACCCAGAAAGGCCTGGCCGAGGCGGCGATCAAGGCGTACTGCCCTCCGGCGGGATGAGGGGGGATCGGCCGGGCGGCGCCCGGCACCCGCGGTAGTGCCGGCCGCTGGCCGGCAACCTCAACTGCAACGGCAACAGCCGGCCCTGGGTTTTCCTTTGATTTGGCGGGGCGGTGTGGGTGGGCAGGACACGCCGTAAACCCATCCCTGGGGGCTCGATGGCGCCATCCATGGCGCCAACGGTCCTGCCCACCCACACCGCCCCGCCTTCGACAGTTTCCCGGTGACGGTAGGTTGATCCACGCCATGCGTGGATGCATCTCCATCGAAATCGAATATTTCGAAATCGGGACGAAAAACATCCACGCATGGCGTGGATCTACTGTCGACCAAGGTCGACACCCACCAAGAGCAGGCCATGCCATCCCGACAGATTGCGGAGATCTGTCGAAGGCGGGGTGGGTCCGGTTGCGGGGGTGTCCGCGGCATGGATGCCGCGGCCAAGCCCCCACGGATGGGTTTACGGCGTCCCCCGCAACCGGACCCACCCCGCCATCCCACAGCAACCCCGCTGTTGCCGTTGCCGTTGCTCCAGCCGTTGCCTCTGCGGGTGCCGGGCGCCGCCCGGCCGATACCCCTCCCCCGGCCGGGCTGGCAGAATAGGTATCTCTGCCGTAATCCGAAGCCGACGATGCGCCTCTCCCAGTTCCACCTGCACACCACCAAGGAAACCCCCAGCGACGCCGAGCTGACCAGCCACCGGCTGATGCTGCGCGCGGGCATGATCCGCAAGCTCGCATCCGGCCTGTACACCTGGTCGCCGCTGGGCCTGCGCGTGCTGCGCAAGGTCGAACGCATCGTCCGCGAGGAAATGGACCGCGCCGGTGCCGTGGAATTCCAGATCCCGACCATCCAGCCGAAGGAACTGTGGGAGCAGACCGGCCGCTGGCAGAAATTCGGCCCGCAGCTGCTGAAGATCAAGGACCGCAAGGAACAGACCTTCTGCTACAGCCCCACCGCCGAAGAAGCGGCCTGCGATTTCGCGCGCAGCGAACTGTCCAGCTACAAGCAGCTGCCGGTGAACTTCTACCAGATCCAGACCAAGTTCCGCGACGAGATCCGTCCGCGCTTCGGTGTCATGCGCGCGCGCGAGTTCCTGATGAAGGACGCCTACTCGTTCCACCTGCACGACGAAGACCTCGTGCGTGAGTACGAAAACATGAAGGTGGCCTACAGCCGCATCTTCACCCGCCTGGGCCTGGACTTCCGCATGGTGCAGGCCGATTCCGGCGCGATCGGCGGTGACGCCTCGCAGGAATTCCACGTGATCGCCGACTCCGGTGAGGACGCGCTGGTGTTCTCCACCGGTTCGGACTACGCGGCCAACATGGAAGCGGCCATCGCCGCCGATCCGGCCGCGCGTGCTGCGGCCAGCGAAGCGCTGCGCAAGGTCGAGACCCCGACCCAGAAGACCTGCGAAGACGTCGCCGCGCTGCTGGGCATCGATCTGCAGCGTACGGTGAAGTCGGTGGCGCTGATCGCCGGCGAAGGCGAGGCACAGCAGTTCGTGCTGGCGCTGGTGCGTGGCGACCACGAGGTCAACGAAATCAAACTGGGCAAGGTTGCTGGCCTGGACGAGCAGCGTTTTGCCAGCGAAGCAGAGATCGCCGAATACCTCGGCAGCGTGCCGGGCTTCCTTGGTCCGGTCGCCCCGGCCAAGCCGATCCGCGTGGTCGCCGATCGCGAAGTGGCGGCGATGTCCGACTTCGTCGTCGGTGCCAATGAGGCCGGTTTCCATCTGGCCGGCGTCAACTGGGGCCGCGACCTGGCCGAACCGGAAGTGGCCGATATCCGCAACGTGCGCGCCGGTGATCGTGCGCTGGACGGCGGCGAACTGAAAATCGCCCGCGGCATCGAAGTCGGCCACGTGTTCCAGCTGGGCCGCACCTATGCGAAGGCGCTCGATGCCACCGTGCTGGACGAGAATGGCAAGGCCGCGGTAATGACGATGGGCTGCTACGGCATCGGTATTTCGCGTGTGGTCGCCGCAGCCATCGAGCAGAACCACGATGACGCCGGCATCATCTGGCCCGACGCGATGGCGCCGTGGCAGGTGGTGGTCTGCGTGATCAATCCGAAGGGCGACGCAGGCGTGGCCGATGCAGCTGCAGCTCTGCTGCAGGAGCTGCGTGATGCCGGCCTGGATGCCGCACTGGACGACCGCGGCCTGCGCCCGGGCGCGATGTTTGCCGACATGGAACTGATCGGCATCCCGCACCGCGTGGTGGTCAGCGAGCGCGGCCTGGCCGCAGGCACCTTCGAGTACCGCTCGCGTCGGGCGGCCGAAGCGGAGAGCCTGGACAAGGCCACCCTGCTGCAGCGCCTGCAGGGCTGATCGGAAAAGACCGGGGTATACCCCGGTCTTTTTTTAGCGGCTGGCCGACCCGGGAAAACCGCAACGGACATAATCCGGTCAAAATGGTCGCAACCGGGCCAGCCAGCCGACAGACGGTGACCGCAACTGTTTGTGCTGGGATTAATTCATCATTACTCTGTCCTGCGACGCCACGGACCGGCTCGTCCCTGTCCCTAAATTAGTTTCTGGAGTAATCGTTGATGAGCATCGACCTGACCGGCCTGTCTGCACGTGAGCTGGGCGCATTGATCCGCACAGCCAAGAAGCAGCAGACCATCGTCGCCAAGCGTCGCCCGATCACCAAGGTTCGTGCCCAGCTGAGCAAGCTGGCCAAGACCGAGGGTTACACCATCGAGGAACTGTTCGGTGGTGAACCCGCACCGCGCGCGCGCAAGGTCGCCAAGACCACCAAGGCCCCGTCCAAGGCTGCCGGCCGCAAGCTGGGCAAGGTTGCGCCGAAGTACCGCAACCCGGCCAACCCGAAGGAAACCTGGACCGGTCGTGGCAAGCAGCCGCGCTGGATGGCCGAGCTGACCGCCAAGGGCAGCAAGAAGCCGGAAGATTTCCTGATCAAGAAGGCCTGAGGCCGTCTGCAGCAGGAATAAAAAACGCCGGCACAAGCCGGCGTTTTTTTTGGGGTAGCGCCGGGCCATGCCCGGCGAGCGCAGCGGTTGGTTTCCCGATCCGCCGGGCATGGCCCGGCGCTACTGCCTGGTCACAGCGTCTTGCGCGCCGGCATCAGCAGGTTGCCGAACAGCAGGCCGGCGACCAGCGCCATCACCACGTTCAACACGGTCAGGAACACGCTCTGGCCGGCGCCCACGTCCTGTTGCTGGACCAGGGTCAGCACGCCGCGCAGGCTGGTGCTGCCGGGCACCATCATGATGATGCCCGGCAGGCGGATGATCGCACCGGGGCGGCCGACCACGCGCCCGAACAGGTTGCCGCCGGCGGTCAGCAGCATCGCCGACAGGAAGATGCCGGCCGGCGTACCCCAGGCATGACCACCAAATTTGGAGATCGCGTAGCCGGCCACCGAGGCGGCGATCACCCACGGATAGTCGCGGCGGTTGGCCTTGAACAACATCGCGAAGGCGAACGCCGCCGTCAGCAGCGAGCCCCACTCCACCCACGGCCCCTGTGGCCGCGAGGCACGGATCATCGGGTCCAGCCCCAGCACATCGGCCAGGGTCACCGCGATCATCGCGCCGACACTGAGCTTCATGATCGTGGTCAACGCGCCGGCAAAGCGCGCGGTGCCGGACACCCAGTGCTGGCTGGCCAGTTCATTGACCGCATTGGTCAGTGACATGCCCGGCAGCAGCACCACCAGCGAGGCGATGATCACCGTGTTGAGATTCAGGGCACCCACGAACGTGGCAACCACGGTGGCGACCAGGCCGGCCAGCAGCGCCGCCAGCGCTTCGGCCGCTTCCCGGCTGGCCGGGCGCTTGTCGGTGACCATGCCGAGCAGGCCGATCAACAGGCCGATGACGCCGGCGGTGGCGATGTCCAGCCACGGCAGCTTCCACATGCCCGCCACGCCGGCCGCACCGAGGGTGAAGGACAGGATGGTGCGCAGCTTGCCGCGCCGGCCCGGATCCTTGTCCAGCTGGCGCAGCGCGGTGTGGCCCTGGGCAATGCTCATGCGGCCATTGGCCACTTCTTCGGCGATCCCGTCAGCCACGCTGAGCTTGTGCAGGTCGTTCTCGCCGGGCGCCAGCCGGATCACCCGGGTGATGTCGCTGGAGCCGATGGCCTGCGCCGGATCGCTGAAACTGAGGATGATGCCGGTGGGGTTCGACCACGGTTCACAATCCAGATCGAGCTGCCGGGCCAAGGCAACCACCGCCGCTTCCAGGCGCTGGGCGGTTGTGCCGTAGCTGTGCAGGCGGCCG
The DNA here is from genome assembly GCF_002966815.1 of Stenotrophomonas sp. MYb57. Taxonomy (NCBI): domain Bacteria; kingdom Pseudomonadati; phylum Pseudomonadota; class Gammaproteobacteria; order Lysobacterales; family Lysobacteraceae; genus Stenotrophomonas; species Stenotrophomonas sp. MYb57. The sequence continues at coordinate 632,071 of NZ_CP023271.1, read as the reverse complement.
GCGATCTCGGAAACGAAGGCCACGCGCTGCGCGTAGGTGGCCTGGGGCGTGGGGATCGTGTGAGCGTCTGCGGACATGCGCCGTAGTATTACCTACGTCAGGCTCTGCTGGAGAAATTCATCCTGGTTCGACGCGACGTGCAATTCAGAACGGTTATGCTGCGACCCGAATGGCCCCCATGACCCCGACCCACGCCCCCCAGCTCGAACAGGACGCTCAGGACCCGGGATTGATCCGGCTGTCCGGCCACTGGACCCTGAAGACCGCGCTGGCCGCGGCCGAAGTGCTGCGTGGCGTTCCGGACAAGCTGACCGGCATCGACGCCACCGGCATCGAGCTGCTCGACTCGGCCGGCGTGCTGCAGGTGCTGCGCGTCGCCCATCGCGCTGACCTCAGCGAAGACGCGTTGCAGTTCCGCCCGGACCACCAGGCGCTGGTGTGCACCATTGAGGAAGTAGCCGACGACCGCCCGAAGCCGAAGCGTGACTTCGGCGTACTGGCGGCACTGGAGCGGCTGGGTGTCAGCGTCCATGCCACCGGCCACAACATCAAGGCACTGTGCAGCTTCCTCGGCGAGAACCTGGTCAAGGGTGCGCGCCTGGTCAAGGAACCTCGACGTTTCCGCCTGACCGCGACCGTGCACCAGATGGAACAGGTCGGGTTGGATGCGGTGCCGCTGGTGGCGCTGCTGTCCTATCTGGTCGGCGCGGTGATCGCCTTCCTCGGTTCGACCATCCTGCGCGACTTCGGTGCGGAGATCTATGTGGTCGAACTGGTGAACATCGCCTTCCTGCGCGAATTCGCCGTGCTGCTGACCGCGATCGTGCTGGCCGGCCGCACCGCCAGTGCCTTCACCGCGCAGATCGGTGCGATGAAGGCACGCGAGGAAATCGATGCGATGCGCACCCTGGGCCTCGATCCCATCGACCTGCTGGTACTGCCGCGCCTGGTCGCGCTGCTGTTGACCCTGCCGCTGCTGACCTTCATCGCGATGGTCGCTGGCCTGGCCGGCGGCATCACCGTCGGCGCGTTCGACCTGGACATCCCGCCGCAGATGTACATCGCGCGCATGCACGAAACGATGGAAGTGCGGCACATGCTGGTGGGCCTGTCCAAGGCGCCGGTGTTCGCGCTGGTGATCGGCCTGATCGGCTGCCTGGAAGGCCTGAAGGTGGAAGGCACCGCGCAGTCGGTCGGCGAACGCACCACCTCCAGCGTGGTGCAGACGATCTCGCTGGTGATCATCATCGACGCCTTCGCGGCGTTGTGGTTCATGCACATGGACTGGTGACATGACTACGCATCCGACCCACGAAGACGTGCCCATGCAGGACGACGACGGCCACGACCTGGCCATACGCGTGCGCGGGCTGGTCAACCGCTTTGGCAGCCAGACCGTGCATGAAGGGCTGGACCTGGACGTGCGCCGTGGCGAGATCCTTGGCGTGGTGGGCGGCTCGGGTACCGGCAAATCGGTGCTGATGCGCTCGATCCTCGGGCTGCGCGTGCCGGATGAAGGGCAGATCGAGGTGCTCGGCCGCGATGCGCGCGCCGACGATCCCGAGAGCCGCCTGCATATCGAGCGCAACACCGGCGTGCTGTTCCAGGACGGCGCCCTGTTCTCGTCGCTGACCGTCGGCGAGAACGTGCAGGTGCCACTGAAGGAACACCACCGCGAACTGCCCGAGCGCTGGCATTACGAGCTGGCACTGCTGAAGGTGAAACTGGCCGGCCTGCCCGCCGATGCCATCAACAAGCTGCCCTCGCAGCTGTCCGGCGGCATGCGCAAGCGCGCCGGCCTGGCACGTGCGCTGGCGCTGGATCCACCCCTGCTGTTCCTGGATGAGCCCACCGCCGGCCTGGACCCGATCGGTGCGGCGGCGTTCGACCGCCTGATCAAGACCCTGCAGGAAGCGCTGGGGCTGACCGTGTTCCTGATCACCCACGACCTGGACACGCTGTATGCGATCTGCGACCGGGTGGCGGTCATCGCCGACCGCAAGGTGGTGGCCAATGCGCCGCTGCCGGAAATCGAGAGACTGGATCATCCGTGGATCCAGGAATACTTCCACGGACCCCGCGCGCGCGCTGCGCGTGGCGAACAGATCGAGAGTGCCTGAGCCATGGAAACAAAAGCCAACTACGTGCTGATCGGCGCGTTCACCCTGATCACCGGCCTTGCCCTGCTGGCCTTCGGCCTGTGGGCCGCCAAGTACTCCTCCGACCGCACCTGGCAGGAATACCGGGTGGTGTTCCGCGAAGCGGTGACCGGCCTGTCGGTCGGCAGCCCGGTGCAGTACAACGGCATCGCGGTGGGCTCGATCACCGAACTGAACCTGGTACCGGATGACCCGCGCCAGGTGGTCGCACGCATCCGCCTGAACTCGACCACGCCGGTCAAGACCGATACCCGCGCCAAGCTGGCGATCACCAGCCTGACCGGCCCGTCGATCATCCAGCTCAGCGGCGGCACGCCGCAGTCGCCGGCGCTGACCACGGTCAACAAGGATCCGGCACCGATCATCCCGACCACGCCGTCGGCGCTGCAGAACATCACCGACGTGGCCAACCGCATCGTCGAGCGCATGGACCAGATCCTCAGCGACCGCAACGTCGCCTCGATCAACGCCACCCTGGCCAACCTGGAAACCATCAGTGGCGGCCTGGCCGACCGCGACCAGGGCACGCAGTCGCTGCTGCTCAGCGCGCGCGATGCCGCGCGCAGCCTGGACGCCACCCTGAAGACCACCAACGGCACCATCGAGCGCCTGGACAAGAACCTGGTGCAGCAGCTGCCGGGCATCATCGACAAGCTCGACGCCACCTTGGCCAAGCTTGATTCGGCGGCCGGCAATGCCGATTCGATCCTTGGCGAGAACCGCGCCGCCATCAACAGCTTCGCCAATGACGGCCTGGGCCAGCTCGGCCCGACCCTGGGTGAACTGCGTGGCCTGATCCGCGACCTGCGCCGGGTCAGCGACCGCCTCGAGAACAACCCCGCGCGGTACCTGCTCGGCCGCGACGCCCCGAAGGAGTTCGAACCCAAATGAGCCCGACCACCCTTCCGCGCCTGTTGCTGGCAGCGTCGCTGGCCACCCTGCTGGGTGGCTGCTCGATCCTCGGCAGCGGCGACAAAAATCCCGTCACCCTGTATTCGCCGGCTGTGCAGGTCAAGGTCGACCCCAGCTGGCCGCAGGCCGACTGGCAGCTGGTGCTGGCCAAGCCCAGCGCCGCGCGCATGGTCGACAGCCCGCGCATCAACGTGCGGCCGACGCCCTCGGAGCTGGAGATCTACAAGGGCGCCAGCTGGGCGCAGCCGGCCACCGACATGATCGAAGACACCCTGCTGCGCGGCTTCGAGGATTCCGGCCGCATCCACGGCGTGGCCCGCGTTGCCGCCGGCATCCGCGCCGACTACAAGCTGTCCACCGACATCCGTCGCTTCGAATCGGATTACCAGGGCCAGGCAACGCCGACGGTCGTCATCGAGATCAACGCCAAGCTGATCGACGTCACCAACCAGCGCGTGGTCGCCGACCGCACCTTCCGCCAGTTGCAGCCGGTGGGCAGCACCGATGTGTCGTCAGTGGCAGCGGCGTTCGAGCGTGGCCTGCAGCAGGTAGCGCAGGACGTGGTGGGCTGGACGCTGACCAGCGGGCAGAATGACAAGCAGGCGCTGAAGCGCTGAGGTTGCCCGTTTCGCACGCCGGGCATGGCCCGGCGCTACCGCCACCTGTTCCTGGTAGCGCCGGGCCATGCCCGGCGAACCCCGGTCAACGCGGATGGATCCAGCGGAACGTCAGGTTGATGCGTTCGCCCTGCACCCGCGCCATCTTCGGCAGCGCGTGCTGGTAGTGGCGCTGGGTGGCGCCGCCCATCAGCAGCAGGTCGCCATGACCGAGCAGGAATTCCGCCTTGCGCGTGGTGTCATCGCGGCCGCGCAGCAGGAACCGCCGCGCTGCGCCGAGGCTCAACGAAGCGATCAGCGGCGCCGGCCCCAGCTCGGGCTCGTCATCGCTGTGCCAGCCCATGTAGTCGGTGCCGCCGCGATAGCGGTTGAGCAGTACGCTGTTGAATCGACCGACGCTCTGTTCTTGCAGACGGATGCGCAGTTCCTGCAGCAACGGTGGCCACGGATGCGGGATGAACTCGGCGCCTGAATAGCGGTAACGCGCCTGCGGATCACCGATCCAGCAGCTCAACCGCGGTGAATCCACCCAGTTGCCGAACATGCGGATGCGGTGGGTTTCCCAGGGGATTTCGGCTTGCAGCGCTTGCTGCAGGGCATCAGCCGCAGCCGCCGGCAACCAGCCCGGCAGGTGGCGCACGTCCGCATCGGGCAGGTCGGGGGAAAACAGCATGGCGTCACGGTAGCATCCGATCGATTTGCCGTTGCAGCTCCGATTACCGGAAAATGGCCCTCATCCCGTTGCTGGTCCCGAATGATGCTCTGCGCCCACTGTCCCAGGTCTCTTCCATGAGCAATGCCGCATCCGGTGCCCGGCAACTGACTTTTTCGGTTTTGCGCGCCCTGTTCCGCGCGGTACCGTTGCCCGCTTCGCTGCGTGACCGCCTGCGCAACAAAGGGCTAGACAGTATCGGCAGCTGGAGTCCGGCGCCACCGCGTGGCCGTACTGGCGCACCCACCGACGGCGCTCGCGCACTGCAGCGTGCCGATGAACGCGCGATCGGCTACGTACCAGCCCAGGATGCCCCTTTGCCCGCAACGTTGCCGGCAACCCTGGTCGCCTTCTACCTGCCGCAGTTCCATCCGTTCACCGAGAACGATACCTGGTGGGGCAAGGGCTTCACCGAATGGCGCAACGTCTGTCGTGCGTTGCCCCAGTTCGAAGGCCACGTCCAGCCTCGCCTGCCTGGCGATCTGGGTTTCTACGACCTGCGCGTGCCTGACGTCATGCGATCGCAGGCACGCTTGGCCGCCGACCATGGCATTGGTGCGTTCTGCTTCTATTTCTACTGGTTCAGTGGCCGCACACTGATGGAGCAGCCATTGCGTCAGTGGTTGGCTGACAGCACGATCAGCCTTCCATTCTGCCTCTGCTGGGCCAACGAGAACTGGACCCGGCGCTGGGATGGGCGCAACCAGGACGTGCTGATAGGCCAACAGCACAGCGAAGAAGACGACCTCGCCTTCATCGCCCATGTTGCCGATTACCTTCGCGATGCCCGTGCATTGAAGGTCGATGGGCGACCTGTCCTGCTGCTGTATCGCCCGCAGTTGCTGCCGGACCCGAAGGCCACTGCGACGCGCTGGCGCAGGTGGTGCCGAGACAACGGCATCGGCGAGATTCACCTGGCCTATGTGCAGAGCTTCGAACGGCCTGACCCACGCGACATCGGCTTTGACGCCGCGGTCGAGTTTCCGCCGAACATCGCGGCACCACGACAATTGAACACGACGCAGTTCCTGCTCAATCCCGGTTACGAAGGCGATGTGCGCGACTGGCGCGAACTGGCCGCGCAGATGCGTCGCGCGCCGCTGCCGGCGTATCCGTTGTATCCGGGCGTCAATCCGGGCTGGGACAATGAAGCCCGGCGCCCAGGCCGAGGGCGCGTACTGCTGCATGCCTCGCCGCGTGGCTACGGTGACTGGCTGCGGGACACCGTGCATGAACGATTGCGCGAGACGCCGCTCGCACAGCGCCTGGTCTTCGTGAACGCATGGAACGAATGGGCCGAGAGCGCAGTACTGGAACCCGATGCTCGACTGGGACACGCCTGGCTACATGCCACCCGTCGCGCCCTGCAGCCGCCGGTCGCGCCACCTGCACGCCCCTGCATCGTCATCCATGCCTGGTATGTGGAGACGCTGCAGGAATTGCTGCAGGCGGTGCTCGACAGCCGGTTGCAGGCACGTGTTGTCATCACCACCAGCCACGAACGGAACCAGGAGGTCCAGGCAATCGCCCTGGCCAACGGGGTGGAGGCGGAGGTGTGGTGCCATGACAACCAAGGTCGCGACATCCTGCCGTTCCTGCATGCGGCAGATCGCCTGCTGCAGGAGAACGAATCGCTGGTACTGAAACTGCACACCAAACGTTCGACCCACCGTGACAACGGCGACCAATGGCGTCGTGACATGGTGGAAGCCCTCCTTGGTCCCTCACGCGCTGCAGCGAATCTCGCCCACCTGCAGGGCCATCCGGATATCGGACTGCTGGCACCTGCAGGCCACCTGCTGCCGGTGGCGGACTACCTGGGCGGCAACAGCGCAAGAATGGAGCGCCTATGGGCGCAGTTGGGGCTGGACAGTCTGAAGGCAGACGCGCAGTTCGCCTCCGGCAGCATGTTCTGGGCCCGGCTGGAAGCGCTGCGCCCGCTGCTGGACGCGCACCTGCTGCCGAGCGCCTTCGAACCCGAGGCCGGTCAGATCGATGGCACGTTGGCACATGCCATTGAGCGCGCCACAGGCTCGGTGGTCATCGCGGCCGGATATCGAATCGGTGACACCTCCCAGGTGGCAGGGGCGGCGGTCGTTCCAGCGCCTACGGAATACCCCTTCGCCCGTAGGCGCTGAGAACGATACGACTCAGGCGCGCACGAACGCGACGCCGGTCTTTTCCTTCAACTCATCATCACCCACACCCGCTGCAGTCTCCACCAGCACCAGGCCGTCATCGGTCACATCGAATACCGCCAGGTCGGTGATGATGCGGTCGACCACGCCCACACCGGTCAGCGGCAGCGTGCATTCGGCCAGGATCTTGTGTTCGCCGTTCCTGGCGGTGTGCTCCATCAGCACCACCACGCGCTGCACGCCGGCCACCAGGTCCATCGCACCGCCCATGCCCTTGACCATCTTTCCGGGCACCATCCAGTTGGCCAGGTCGCCCTTGTCGGTCACCTGCATCGCACCGAGGATGGCGAGGTTGACGTGGCCACCGCGGATCATCGCAAAGCTGTCATGGCTGCCGAAGTAGCTGGCGCCCGCACGTGCGGTGACGGTCTGCTTGCCGGCATTGATCAGGTCTGCGTCCACCTCGGCCTCGGTGGGGAACGGACCGATGCCCAGCAGGCCGTTTTCCGACTGCAGCCACACGTCCACGCCTTCGGGAATGTGGTTGGCCACCAGCGTCGGCAGGCCGATGCCCAGGTTCACGTAGGCGCCATCGGTCAGTTCACGCGCAGCGCGCGCGGCCATCTCATCGCGGGTCCATGCCATGTCAGTTGCCCTCCGCACGGATGGTGCGCTGTTCGATACGTTTTTCAGGGGTGGGGTTGTGCACGATGCGGTGCACGTAGATGCCCGGCAGGTGCACCTGGTCCGGATCGATGCTGCCGACCGGCACCACCTCCTCCACTTCCACGATGCAGACCTTGCCGGCCATTGCACAGGCCGGGTTGAAGTTGCGCGCGGTCTTGCGGAACACCAGGTTGCCGGCCTCGTCGGCCTTCCAGGCCTTGACCAGGGCAACGTCGGCGCGCAGCGCGGTTTCCATCACATAGTGCTTGCCATCGAACTCGCGGGTTTCCTTGCCCTCGGCGACCACGGTGCCGTAACCGGTGGCGGTGAAGAACGCCGGGATACCCGCACCGCCGGCACGCAGGCGCTCGGCCAGGGTGCCCTGCGGATTGAATTCCAGCTCCAGCTCGCCGGCCAGGAACTGCCGTTCGAATTCCTTGTTCTCGCCCACGTACGACGAAATCATTTTGCTGATCTGCCGGGTTTCCAGCAGCTGGCCCAGGCCGAAGCCATCGACGCCGGCGTTGTTGGAGATCACGGTCAGGCCCTTGGCGCCACTGTCGCGCAACGCGGCGATCAGTGCCTCGGGAATGCCGCACAGGCCGAAGCCCCCCACGGCCAGGGTCTGGCCATCGGCGACCACACCCTGCAGGGCCTGCGCCGCAGAGGCGAAACGCTTGCTGCGCGTGCCGCTGGAAGTTGATTGCTGCATCTCTACTGCCCTACCCGGTGAGAATGCCGCCATTCTAGCGGCACACCCGTTACCGGCTGGGATGCGCCGCAGCATGAACCGGCATGCCGGGCTGCCAATCCGTAGAATGTTCCCTTTCCCGCTTGCGGTGCCCTTGGCAACGCGTGCTGTAGATGGAGAGGACAGGACGACGCATGGCCGAAGTATTCACCGGAGGGGAACTGTCCCGCTGGCTGGATGCCGGGACGCTGGAAAAGGGCAACCACCAGGTGTCGGCAGTGCGCGAGCTGCGCTACCGGTCACCGCTGCTGACCGCCCAGGTCGAGGGCTGGCAGGTGGCGATCGACCTGGATGCCAGCGCCCGCACCCCGCACAGCCCCCTGCAGAGTCGCTGCACCTGCCCGGCTGGCACGCACTGCGAGCATGTCGCCGCGGTGTTGCTGGCCGCACTGCAGAACTCACTGGAGGGTGAACCGGGTTCGCTGCGTGCGGCCGCCGATCCGATACTGCCTACCCTGCAGATCCAGGCGATGACACCGATCCTGCATCTGCACAGCATGGAATACCGACCTGCCTGGCTCACCGAACGTGACCCCTCGCAATGGCTCGACGTCGCCACCGTCGCGTTCGAGTACGACGAACACGTGCGTTTTCTCGACGACCCCTCGCTGTTCGTGCACGACGCCGAGGGCCAGCTCTACCTGCTGCCACGTGACCTGGCCGGGGAGGCTCGGCGCGAGGCTGAACTGCACAGCGTCCACCTGCACCGCGAGCGGCAACCGCGCATCGTGCTGGACGGCGGCGGCCCGTTGTTCGAGCTGCGCAGTTTCGACTGGACCCGCTTCCTGCTGGAGGACGTGCTGCGGCTGGAAGCGCTGGGCTGGAAGATCGAGACTGACGACGCCTTCCGCCACCGCATCACCCGGGTGGAGGACATCGACCTGGATGTCCGGTCGGTGTCCGCCGACGGCAACGAGCTCGACCTGGCCCTGACCATCGATGTCGATGGCCGCAGCATTGCGCTGGTTCCGCTGCTGCAGGGCGTACTGCAGTCCGATCCGCGCTGGCTGCGCGGCCAGCTGGACGCGATTGGCGATGACGAGAACGTATTGCTGACGACGGCAGACAATGAACGTCTGGCCCTGCGGGCAGCGCGGCTGAAGCCGGTGATCGCGCTGCTTGCGGACCTGTTCGGCGACCGTGGGCAACCGCTGCGCCTGCAGGCGCATGATCGCGGACGCCTGCAGGCCCTGCAGGACGCTGCGCAGTTACGGCTGCACAGCAGCAACGATACCCGTGCACGCGTGCAGCGCCTGCTGGACGCCCCGGCGATGAGCGCTGTCCCAGCGCCCCAGGGGTTGCGCGCGACGCTGCGCAGCTACCAGCTTGAAGGCCTGTCATGGCTGCAGTACCTGCGCCAGCAGGGCCTGGGCGGCGTGCTGGCTGATGACATGGGCCTGGGCAAGACACTGCAGACCTTGGCCCATCTGCTGCTTGAAAAGCAGAGTGGCCGACTGGACAAGCCGGCGCTCGTGGTCGTGCCAACCTCATTGCTGCACAACTGGCAGAGCGAAGCGGCGCGCTTCACCCCGGATCTGCGTGTACTGACCCTGCACGGCCCCGCACGTGACACGCAGTTCGACGCCATTGCCGCCCATGATCTGATACTCACCACCTATCCCCTGCTGTGGCGCGACGAACCGGCGCTGCAGGCGCATTCCTACCATCTGCTGATCCTGGATGAGGCACAGCAGGTGAAGAATCCCAGATCGCGCGCGGCGGCCACGCTGCGCACGCTGCAGGCGCGTCATCGCCTGTGCCTGACCGGCACCCCGCTGGAGAACCATCTGGGCGAGCTGTGGACGCAGTTCGACTTCCTGCTGCCCGGCCTGCTCGGCAGCGAAAAACAGTTCAACCAGCACTGGCGCCATCCCATCGAACGCGGCAGCGACCAGCGGCGTGCTCAGCTGCTGGCCCAGCGGCTGCGACCTTTCATCCTGCGCCGGCGCAAGGACCAGGTCGCTTCCGAGCTTCCACCGAAGACGGTCATCACCCGCACCGTGGCAATGGAAGGCGCCCAGCGCGATCTGTACGAAGCCGTGCGCGTGGCGATGGAAAAGCAGGTCCGCGATGCGATCAACGGCAGCGGGCTGGCGCGCAATCACATCGTGGTACTGGACGCGTTGCTGAAGCTGCGCCAGGTCTGCTGCGATCCGCGCCTGCTGCCAGGCGAGACACCCGCGCGCGCTGCCGGTTCGGCCAAGCTGGACTTGCTGCGCGAGATGTTGCCTGCCATGGTCGAGGAAGGGCGGCGCATCCTGCTGTTCTCGCAGTTCACCGGCATGCTGGCGTTGATCGGCCAGGCCCTGCGGGAACTCAGCCTGCCCTACGTGCAGCTCACCGGCGATACCCAGGACCGGGTCACGCCCGTGCAGCGCTTCATGCAGGGCGAGGTTCCCGTGTTCCTGATCAGCCTGAAGGCCGGTGGCGTGGGCCTGAACCTGACCGCTGCCGACACCGTCATCCACTTCGATCCCTGGTGGAATCCGGCCGCCGAGAACCAGGCCACCGACCGTGCCCATCGCATCGGCCAGGACCAGCCGGTGTTCGTCTACAAGCTGATCACCGCCGGCAGCGTCGAGGAACGGATCGCCGAGCTGCAGCAGCGCAAGGCCGACCTGGCCGACGCGATCCTGGAGGGCAATGGCGGCACAGGCCCACGTTTCGACGCAGCCGACCTTGAGGCCCTGCTGTCTCCCCTGCCCGGCGCGCCGGCCAAACGCGCGGCAGGCAGACGCAGGGCCACCCACACGTGACCACTCGGCGGTCAGGCAGCGTTGGGTCTATGGAAACGATTCCCATACAAGGCTGGGATTACACTAGCCAACTGATCTGACAAAGGATTCCAGCGATGCCCCTGCCCGCCTTCAAGGCTTATGACATCCGCGGCCGTGTGCCGGAAGAACTGAACGAAGACCTCGCCCGGCGGATCGGCGTGGCCTTGGCCGATCAGTTGTCACCCGGGCCAGTGGTGGTGGGGCACGACGTCCGCCTGACCAGTCCGGCGCTGCAGGATGCCCTGGCAGCCGGCCTGCGCGGCGCGGGCCGGGAAGTGATCGACATCGGCCTGTGCGGCACCGAGGAAGTCTATTTCCAGACCGACCATCGCGGTGCAGCGGGCGGTGTGATGGTTACCGCCAGCCACAACCCGATGGACTACAACGGCATGAAGCTGGTCAAGGAGAACGCCCGGCCGATCAGTTCCGATACCGGCCTGTTCGCGATCTCCGATGCCGTGGCGGCCGACAGCGCAATACCGCAGCCGCCGACCGCAGGCCAACGCAGCGAGCACGACAAGAGCGCCTACATCCAGCATCTGCTGTCCTATGTGGACAGCACCAAGCTCAAGCCCCTCAAGCTGGTGGTCAACGCAGGCAATGGGGGCGCCGGCGCCATCGTCGACCTGCTCGCACCGCACCTGCCGTTCGAGTTCATCCGCATCTGCCACGAACCCGATGGCAGCTTCCCCAACGGCATTCCCAATCCGCTGCTGCAGGAGAACCGCGCTGCCACGGCCGAGGCGGTCCGCGAGCACGGCGCCGACTTCGGCATTGCCTGGGATGGCGATTTCGACCGCTGCTTCTTCTTCGACCACAACGGGCGCTTCATCGAGGGCTATTACCTCGTCGGCCTGCTGGCCAAGGCGGCGCTGGACCGTAACCCGGGTGGCAAGATCGTGCATGACCCACGCCTGGTCTGGAATACCGTGGAGATGGTCGAACAGGCGGGTGGTGTGCCGGTGCTGTGCAAGAGCGGCCATGCCTTCATCAAGGAGAAGATGCGCGCAGAGGACGCGGTGTATGGCGGCGAAATGAGTGCCCATCACTACTTCCGCGAATTCGCCTATGCCGACTCGGGCATGATCCCCTGGCTGCTGATCGCCCAGCTCATTTCCGAAAGCGGCCGTTCGCTGGCCGACTGGGTTGAAGACCGCATGGCCGCCTATCCGTGCAGCGGCGAAATCAACTTCAAGGTCAGCGATGCGAAGGCGTCCGTGGCCCGCGTGATGGAACACTTCGCCGCGCAGTCGCCGGCGCTGGACCATACCGATGGCATCAGTGCCGACTTCGGCGACTGGCGCTTCAACCTGCGCAGTTCCAACACCGAGCCGCTGCTGCGCTTGAACGTGGAATCGCGTGGGGATGCGGCGCTGATGCAGGCACGCACCGATGAAATCGCCACGCTGTTGAAGGCCTGAGCGGAGATGTTCCGATGAACACCGTCCAGCCCGTGATCCTCTCCGGTGGTTCCGGCACCCGTCTGTGGCCGCTCTCGCGCGAAGCGTATCCCAAGCAGTTCCTGCCCTTGGCCGGTGAGCTGACGATGCTGCAGGCGACCTGGCGGCGCGTGGCGCCCATTGCCAGCCGTGGCCCGCTGGTCATTGCCAATGAGGAACATCGCTTCGTTGCAGCCGAACAACTGCAGCAGGTCGGCGCCGAGCCGGCCGCGATCATCCTTGAGCCGGTCGGCCGCAACACCGCCCCGGCCATTGCCGTGGCCGCGCTTGAGGCGACCCGCGATGGCAACGATGCACTGCTGCTGGTACTGCCCTCCGACCACGTGATTACCGACGAAGCCGCGTTCCGCGCTGCGGTGCAGGCTGCTGCCGGCGCCGCTGAAGCCGGGAAGCTGGTCACTTTCGGTATCGTGCCGACCGGCCCGGAGACCGGCTACGGCTACATCAAGGCCGCCGACGGCCAAGGCGTGCGCGCGGTTGAACGTTTCGTCGAAAAGCCCGATCTGGACACCGCCACCGGCTACGTGGCCAGCGGCCAGTACTACTGGAACAGCGGCATGTTCCTGTTCAAGGCCTCGCGTTACCTGCAGGAGCTGGAACGCCTGCAGCCGGCCATGTTGTCGGCCTGCCGCGACGCATGGCAGAGCGCACGCCGCGATGCCGATTTCACCCGGTTGGACAAGGACGCATTCACTGCCGTGCCGTCCGATTCGATCGATTACGCCGTGATGGAAAAGACCGCCGATGCAGTGGTGGTGCCGTTGGATGCCGGCTGGAACGATGTCGGCTCCTGGACCGCACTGCGCGATGTATCGCAGCAGGACGGCGATGGCAATGCGCACCAGGGTGATGTGATCGCCATCGACTGCCGCAACACCTATGCCTACGGCCAACGCCTGGTGGCGATGGTCGGGCTGGATGATGTGATCGTGGTCGAGACCGACGACGCGGTGCTGGTCGGCAAGGCCGACCGCATGCAGGAGGTCAAGACGGTGGTGGCGAAGCTGAAGGCTGACGGCCGCAGCGAAGCGACCTGGCACCGCAAGGTCTACCGCCCGTGGGGAGCCTACGATTCAATCGACAACGGCGAGCGTTTCCAGGTCAAGCGGATCACGGTCAAGCCCGGCGGTACGCTGAGCCTGCAGATGCACCACCACCGTGCCGAGCACTGGATCGTGGTCAGCGGCACCGCCGAAGTCACCCGTGGCGACGAGGTGATCCTGCTGAGCGAAAACCAGAGCACCTACATCCCGCTGGGGGTGACCCATCGCCTGCGCAACCCCGGCAAGCTGCCGCTGGAACTGATCGAGGTGCAGTCCGGCAGTTACCTCGGCGAGGATGACATCGTGCGGTTCGAGGATACGTACGGGCGCAGTTGACAGCACGGAACAGGCCGGCGGGCGACCGACATCGACGACCCGCCTGTCTCGTCAATGCGTGACGGTTCCTGGAGCATCGAGCTTCACTGGCAGGATCTTGCGAAGCCTGGGATCATCCAGCTGAGCCTTCAGCTTGGCCGCATCCGGATAGGGCAGTTCGAACTCGCCTACGTCCAACGCGGCGGGATCACCTGTAACCAGATAGCGAATGGCATTCTCCTGCTGCAGACGGCAATCGGCAGCGAACGTGCGGATCCTGCGAAAATCCTTGCCCACCTGGGTGAGCGGCGCAACCACCACAACCAGCGAGAAGAGCACCACTGCAGTACGTGCGGCGGCCCGCATCCGCGATGGCGGCAACAGGCCCCACAACTGCAAGGCAAACCAAGCAGTACCAAACAGGCCAGGAACGAACAATTCGGTATAGCGCGACGCGGGTACGTGCGTCTCGTGACCACGGCCGTAGGCAATTGCCAGACCCTGCAGTGCCGTCCAGATGCACAGGCCTGCCATCACCACATCGGTCCTGCTCGCCTGTCGTCGCAGCAGCATCCGGGTGATCATCAACGCGCTGGGTAACCAGACAACGACGACTCCCCAGTTCGAGCGCACCGGCCATGCCAGCGTGTAGGTCGCCGCCAGCAGCAGCTCTCCCAGTGACTGGGCACGCAGCATGCCATGGCTGTCGATGACCGGGATCGCGCGGTAAGCGAAGACGGCCAGCACGGCCAGTACCACCGTCGCGCACAGTGCGGGGGCACGCCTGCCAGGCAGGCACATGCAGGCGACCACGCAGGTGATGCCGACAGCAATACTGGTCAGCATGCCCGATGCCATAGTGGTGGCTGCCAAAACACTCAGCGCGATGGCCGCCAGCAACGCGGGAATGCTCTGATGATGGCGCGCAACCAGTCCTACAGCGACGACGCTGGACAGGATCAGAAAGTAGAACTGGCTCTGGAACCCGACCAGGAAGTTCTGCCAGGAGAACGGTAGTATCGACATCAGCAGCGCGAAGGCGACCAGCAATGTGCGCCCCCGGGCAGTTGCAGCATCGCGCAGCGCGTACCAGACCAGCATCGCAGGAATGAAGCAGAACACGACAGCGCTGATGCGAGCTTCGTAGACGTTGTTCCATTGTCCGGTAAACAGATAGGACAGCAGCGCCACCAGGCGGGTCGGCAGGATGCGATGCTCGTTGTGCGGGGTCAGCAACGTGCTCCACTGCAGCGTCCCGTTCAACCAGGGCTGCAGCGCAGTGGCGCCTTCCCCATCCCACTGGTCCCAGAAGGGCATCGGGGTGCTGAAGAACTGTACGTAAAGCAGGCGCACCAGCAGCGCGATCGCTGCGACACCTGCGGCCACAGCCAGCGGGGACAGTCCATTCCTTGCGGCGGGCGCAGCGGACACTCTGCTCATGAATTCCTTCTCGTCGATGAATGCGCCGCGCGATGGTGGAGCCATTTGCAGGAGCTGTCAAAGAAAAAGGCGCGCCGCGAAACCTGTTCGCTGACGCGCCCCGTTGCCTGCACTGTCTCAGCCGCCGGCCGCAGCAACCTCGCCGATCACGCGCGACAGGCCGTCCTGCCACGCCGGCAGCGTGATGCCGAAATCCTGCTGCAACCGACGGTTGTCCAGCACCGACCAGGCCGGGCGCTTGGCCGGCGTCGGATATTCGGAGCTGGGAATCGCCTCGACGGCCGGCACCTTGGCCAGCACGCCCGTCGCCAGTGCTTCGGCGAAAATCGCTTCGGCAAAACCATGCCAGCTGGTCTGGCCCGACGCCGTCAGATGCCACGTTCCCGACAGCGCGCCCGGATGCTGCAGCGCCTGCACGGTGACATCCGCGATCATTGCCGCCGGCGTCGGCGTGCCGATCTGGTCGGCCACCACACGCAGCTGATCGCGCTCAGCGCCCACCCGCAGCATCGTGCGCAGGAAGTTTGCGCCGTGCGAGGCATACACCCATGCAGTGCGGAAGATCAGATGACGGCCGCCGGCAGCGCGCACGGCGTCTTCGCCATCACGCTTGCTGGTGCCATAGACCCCCAGCGGCGCGGTCGGTTCATCCTCGCGGTACGGGGCCGTGCCCTGACCATCGAACACATAGTCGGTGGAGTAATGCACGAACGGCACCCCATGCGCCGCACACCAGCGCGCGATCACGCCCGGCGCCTGCGCGTTGGCCGCAAAGGCGGCGTCGACCTCCTGTTCGGCACGGTCGACGGCGGTGTAGGCGGCCGCATTGACCACGATCGACGGTTGCAGCCGGTCAAGCAGCGCCGGCAGGCTGTCAGGCTGGCCGAAATCGGCGGTTTCGCAGGCGCTGCCATCGGGCAGGACGCCGCTGCGGGTGGTCGCAACCACCTTGC
Source organism: Stenotrophomonas sp. MYb57 (assembly GCF_002966815.1). Lineage (NCBI taxonomy): Bacteria > Pseudomonadati > Pseudomonadota > Gammaproteobacteria > Lysobacterales > Lysobacteraceae > Stenotrophomonas > Stenotrophomonas sp. MYb57. The sequence continues at coordinate 616,128 of NZ_CP023271.1, read as the reverse complement.
CCAGCGGTGCCAGCGCGCGCAGCAGCTCCTGGCCGACCTGGCCGTTGCCGCCGAACACCAGAACGGTCATGGCACGTAGACCGGCAGGCGGTCTTCAGCAATGTCCTTCAGGAAGGGAGCGTTCTCGTCCTTGGCCGACAGCGTCGGTGCACTGACCGGCCAGTCCACGCCGATATCGGCGTCATTCCAGCGCACGCCGGCATCGAAGTCCTTGAGGTAGACCTCGGTGCACAGGTAACTGAACACCGCGCGTTCGGACAGCACCGCGAAACCATGCGCGAAACCTTCCGGAATCCAGAACTGCTTCTTGTTTTCCGCGCTCAGCACCACCGCTTCCCACTGACCGAAGGTCGGCGAACCGCGGCGGATGTCCACAGCCACGTCGTAGACCTCGCCTTCCAGCACGCTGACCAGCTTGCCCTGCGGGCGCGGCCACTGGTAATGCAGGCCGCGCAGCACGCCCTGCGCCGAGGTGGAAACATTGCTCTGCACGAAGCGATCCGGCAGGCCCAGCGCTGCGAAGCGCTCGGCATTCCAGGTTTCGAAGAAATAACCACGGGCATCGCCGAACACGGCCGGCTCGATCACTACGCAGCCGGGCAACTTGGTTTCAATCACTTTCACGGAACGACTCCACGCAGGGCGAGCTTGTGCAGGTACTGGCCGTAGCCATTCTTGATCAGCGGTGCAGCCAGCGCTTCCAACTGCTCGGCGCTGATCCAGCCTTGGCCGAAGGCGATTTCCTCGGGGCAGCAGACCTGCAGGCCCTGGCGGGTCTGGATCGTCTCGATGAAGTTGGACGCTTCCAGCAGCGACTGGTGGGTACCCGTATCCAGCCACGCGTAGCCGCGGCCGAGCGCCTCCAGATGCAGGTTGCCTTCACGCAGGTAGCGCTGGTTCAGATCAGTGATCTCCAGCTCGCCGCGCGGCGACGGCTTCAGCTCGGCCGCATGGTGGCTGGCATTGCCGTCGTAGAAATACAGGCCGGTCACGGCATAGTTGGAACGCGGGTTCTCCGGCTTCTCCACCAGATCGACCACCTTTCCGGACTTGTCGAACTCGGCAACGCCGTAACGCTCCGGATCATTGACCCAGTAGCCGAACACCGTCGCGCCGTGGTCGCGCTGATCGGCATTGCGCAGCACCTCGCGCAGGCCATGGCCGTGGAAGATGTTGTCACCCAGCACCAGGCAGCTCGGCTTGCCGGCCACGAAATCGCGGCCGATCAGGTACGCCTGGGCCAGGCCATCAGGGCTCGGCTGCACGGCGTACTGGATGTCCATGCCCCACTGTGAGCCATCGCCCAGCAACTGCTGGAACAAGGTCTGTTCGTGCGGGGTATTGATGATCAGCACTTCACGGATGCCCGCCAGCATCAGCACGCTGAGCGGGTAATAGATCATCGGCTTGTCATACACCGGCAGCAGCTGCTTGCTGACGCCCTTGGTGATCGGGTACAGCCGGGTGCCGGAGCCGCCGGCGAGAATGATGCCCTTGCGTTGGGTCATGTCGTGTCCTTGGTTCAGGCCGCGGTGCCGATGCGCTGCAGGCGGTAGCTGCCGTCGAGCACGCCGTTCACCCATTCCTGGTTGTCCAGGTACCAGTCGACGGTGAAGCCGATGCCCTGTTCAAAGGTGTAGGCCGGTTCCCAGCCCAGGTCGTTCTTCAGCTTCGAGGCATCGATCGCGTAACGGCGGTCATGGCCCGGGCGGTCGGCAACGTAGGTGATCTGGCTGCTGCGCGGCTGGCCGTCCGCACGCGGGCGGCGCTGGTCCAGCAGCGCGCAGATCGCCTGCACCACTTCGATGTTCTGCTTTTCGGAGTTGCCGCCGACGTTGTAGGTCTCGCCCACCTGGCCCTTGGTCAGCACGGTACGGATCGCTTCGCAGTGGTCGGACACGAACAGCCAATCACGCACCTGCTTGCCATCGCCGTACACCGGCAGCGGCTCACCGGCCAGCGCCTTGGCGATCACCAGCGGGATCAGCTTCTCCGGGAAGTGGTACGGACCGTAGTTGTTGGAGCAGTTGGTGGTCAGCACCGGCAGCCCGTAGGTATGGTGGAACGCACGCACCAGATGGTCCGAGGCGGCCTTGGACGCCGAGTACGGCGAGTTCGGGGCATACGGGGTGGTTTCGCTGAACTTGCCGGTCTCCCCCAGGGTGCCGTACACCTCGTCGGTGGAGACATGCAGGAAGCGGAAGGCCACGCCCTGATCGGCCGGCAGCGCCTTCCAGTAATCGCGCACAGCCTCGAGCAGGCCGAGAGTGCCGACGACATTGGTCTGGATGAACGCGCCCGGGCCGTCGATGGAACGGTCGACGTGGCTTTCGGCCGCGAAGTTCAGCACCGCATCGGGCTGGTGCTCGGCCAGCAGGCGTGAAACCAGCGCGCTGTCGCCGATGTCACCCTGGACGAACACGTGGTTGGGATTGCCGTCCAGGCTGGACAGGGTCTTCAGGTTGCCGGCGTAGGTCAGCACATCGAGGTTGATGACCTTGACGCCGCGTGCGACGGCCTCGAGAACGAAGTTACCGCCAATGAATCCGGCGCCGCCGGTGACAAGCCATGTGGGCACTACCTGTTCTCCTGATGATGATTCGCGGGACAGGGCCCTCGTGGCCCCGACAATGCAACTTGAAAGGATACAACGCAGTTCCTGTAGCGGGCGATCACACAGGTGAACTGGCGCCCACTGGATTGCTGCATCGCACCAGGAAACAAGTAGACCATACGCATTCGCATGGTTGCCCCAAGCCAGCTAGAATCGGGGTCCCACCCCCGAACCGGTTGCTGTTGCAGGACCGGACGTTCTCCAGCAAATGCGAGCCGGCCAGCGACCGGCACTACAAGGATCTCGTACCAGATGAAAATCCTCGTCGCGTACAAGCGCGTGGTGGACTACAACGTCCGCATTCAGGTCAAGCCGGACGGCTCCGGCGTGGTCACCGATGGCGTCAAGCTGTCTCCCAATCCCTTCGATGAAATCGCCCTGGAAGAGGCCCTGCGCCTGCGCGACAAGGGCATCGCCAGCGAAGTCGTGGTGGCCACCATCGCCCCGGCCGACGCCCAGGCGCACCTGCGCAATGGCCTGGCCATGGGCGCAAACCGTGCCATTCACGTCGTTACCGACCAGGCTATCCAGCCGCTGACCGCCGCCCGCACCCTGCTCAAGCTGGTTGAGAAGGAACAGCCGGACCTGGTGATCCTGGGCAAGCAGGCCATCGACGACGACGCCAACCAGACCGGCCAGATGCTGGCCACGCTCTGGGGGCGTCCGCAGGCCACCTTCGCCAGCAAGCTCGACATTGCCGACGGCAAGGCCACGGTAACCCGTGAAGTCGATGCCGGCCTGGAAACGCTGGAAGTCGACCTGCCGGCCGTGGTCACCACCGACCTGCGCCTGAACGAGCCGCGCTTCATCAAGCTGCCCGACATCATGAAGGCCAAGGCCAAGCCGCTGGAAACCCTGCAGCTGGCCGACCTCGGCGTGGACGCCGCCGACACCTTCAAGACCACCCAGTACGCCGCACCGTCCAAGCGCAGCAAGGGCGTGATGGTCAAGGACGCGGCCGAACTGGTTGCCGCACTCAAGCAGAAGGGGTTGCTGTAATGAGCAGGATTCTCGTCATCGCCGAGCACCACGACGGCAAGCTCAACGCCGCTACCGCCAAGACCGTCAGCGCGGCCGCCGCCATTTCCGGCGCCAGCATCGACGTGCTGGTGCTGGCCGCCGACCCGACCGCCGTTGCGGCTGAAGCGGCCAAGATCGCCGGCGTCGCCAAGGTCCTGACCGTGGCCAATGCCGCCAACGCGCAGGCGCTGGCCCAGGTACTGGCCCCGCAGATCGCGCAGCTGGCCAAGGGCTACACCCACGTGTTCGGCCCGTCGACCACCTTCGGCAAGGACCTGATGCCGTGCGTGGCCGCCCTGCTCGGCGTCAACCAGGTCTCCGACCTGATGGCCGTCGAAGGCAGCCACACCTTCAAGCGCCCGATCTACGCCGGCAACGCGATCATCACCGTCGAAGTGCCGTCCGACCAGATCGTGGTCGCCACCGTGCGTGCCGCATCGTGGCCGGAAGCGGCCGAAAGCGGCAGCGCTGCCATTGAAGCCGCCGGCGTCGATGCGGCCCTGCCGAGCCACACCCGCTTCGTCGGCCTGGCCGCCGGTGCCAGCGACCGCCCGGACCTGCAGAGCGCCAAGCGCGTGGTCTCCGGTGGCCGTGGCGTGGGTTCGGAAGAGAACTTCAAGGTGATCTTCCAGCTGGCTGACAAGCTCGGCGCCGCCGTGGGTGCCTCGCGCGCTGCGGTGGATGCCGGCTATGTGCCGAGCGACCTGCAGGTCGGCCAGACCGGCAAGATCATCTCGCCGGAGCTGTATGTGGCCGTCGGCATCAGCGGCGCCATCCAGCACCTGACCGGCATCAAGGATGCCGGCACGATCGTGGCGATCAACAAGGATGCGGATTCGCCGATCTTTGAAATTGCCGATATCGGCCTGGTCGGGGATCTGTTTGCGATCCTGCCGGAGCTGGAAAAGGCGTTGTAAGTCGAAATACAGTGTTCCATTAAAGAGGGCCGGAATCAGTCGATTCCGGCCTTTTTTATTCCCGAATACTCGAGCAGATCACATTTTCAGACTGCATTCGCCAGACTCGGCAAGCACCATCGCAGCTTCGAATCAGCGTGTATCGGGATGCTTCAGGCAGGCGCCTGTTCGCAGCGTGGTCGCATGGACATCGATGTGTAAATAATGTGAAGAAAGCCCTATGATCCGGCCCGCCATGGATACCTGATCAGCACCGAGGGCATCACCGCTGCAGGCAATCCTGGTCTCCGTTTCCTTTCCAAGAGAGGCCTGCGGAAGGATTCACGGCGATTCTTCCTTACAGCTGATGAGCGTTACTTTTTCTTCCTTCCAACCGCGTTTCCCCGCATGGGGAACCTGCGTTGCTGCTGTGCTTTCCTGCGTCCTCCTGGCTCGGATGCGCCCCTTTCTCGCTCTGCCGGATCTGCTCTACATCGCGGCCACGTTCGCATTGGAGCTGGCACTGATTGAACTGATCACGCAGCTTGCGCTGGATGTTCGAAAACGCGCCGCGAGGGCTGCTGCGCTATTGATTCCAGTTGCGCTGGGCTCGGCCTACATCGCCCAGATGTACTCGATCTGGATCTCTGGCGGCCTGATTCCGCCCATCGCGCTTGCCAATCGAGAGGTTGCGGGCCTGATCGCCTTCAATGGTATTTACGCTTTGCTGGGCATCTACCTCGTCGCATTCGCGACGCACGCTTATGGATACCGCGGTACCAGATCACGCTACTCCCTCCGTAGCGCGTTCGCCTGCGTCGGCATCCTGGCTGTCGCCTACGCCGGTATGATCCACAAGCAGCCGCTGGCACGCGGCATTGCCGTTGCGCGCGGCGAAGCGCCGGTCTCCTCACTGGCTCATTCCATGATGATGTACGCGGGAATGAGCTCGCAGACACGACTCAGCAGCAGCGAACTCACGGCTGTGCGGGCGCAGTTTTCCCGGCGCACCGTCTACGATCAGGGCTTTCCCGAGGAGATGACGGCCGGTCTGCCACAGCACCCCAATGTCATCGTCCTGTTCACTGAAGGCATGTCGGCACGCTGGATGGGCAGCTATGGCGGAGCCTACGCCGACCTGATGCCGAACCTGGATCGATTTGCCGGCGGGTCATTGATGGTGCGCAACTACTACAACCATACGGCAGCCACCTTCCGCGGCCTGCGCGGTCAGTTGACGTCCGGCCACCAGGAAATCGATGGCTTCTATGAGGATGGCAGCGGAATTGGCCAGCGTGATGTCTCCCGCGACATCACCGCGATATCGCGCGCCAGCCTGCCCGACGTACTGCACTCGCATCGGTACCACAGCCTGTTCTTCCTGTCGCAGCAGGCATTCCTCAACAACATGATCGAGACGCTCGGCTTCGACGCAACGCTGGGCAGGGACTACCTGTTCGACAAGCACCTGCGGACCACACCCGACGAAGAACGCCCGAAATACCTGTCCGATCCGCAATTGTTCACCGCGATGCTGGATGAGCTGGAGGCACAGCCCCGTGACAGGCCGTTCTTCGCCGCAGCCTACAACTTCCAGACGCACGCCTTCCTGGACGGCGAGCAGATGTACGGTGATGGCCGAAACCAGGTACTGAATCGATTCCATACCTACGACCACAACATCGGTGTCTTCCTGCAGCGGTTCATGGCCAGCCGCCTGCACGAGAACACGGTGCTGGTAATCACTGCCGATCACTCGACCTTTCCCGACCCACCGGCACAGCAGGCCGACCCGGACGTCGGCGGCTACTTCATCGATCCGATTCCGCTGTTGATCTACTGGAAGGGTGTCGAACACCGCCAGATCAACGCCGACTACAAGAACTCACTGGATTTCGCCCCCACCCTGTTGAGCCTGCTCGGCATCCGCAATGCCAATACCCTGTTTCTTGGCTGCACGTTCTTCGAGGAATGCGCGCTGGATCGGATCTCCAGCATGGGCAAGGACGAGTACTACCTCACGCGCAACGGCCTGGTCTACGCCCGCCCGAATGTTCCCGAGGCCGACGTTGCCGCTTTCGAAGCGGGTACCGAGCTGATCGCCCGCTACAAGGCCATGGATCTGGTTATTGGAGACACCGAGTAGATCGGCGCCGCTGCCAGCGTGCACGGTGCTGGCAGCAGCGATGGTAGGATCGCGCCCCGTCCGGCCGTGACCTTCCTGCCGGCGCTGCAGAAGGTGCCGCACCCGTGTCCGAAACGCTTTCCACCACCGCCGCCAGGCCGATCCGCCGCGGACGGGCCCTGGCCTGGCTGACCCTGGTAGCCGGCATCTACCTGCTGGGGCTGTGGTATATCGACCGGGACAAGCAGATCCTGACCCGCCTGCAGGCGCTGGCACTCCCCCTGTGTGGCTGCGTTGCCCTGGTCCTGGCCAGTTATGGGTTCCGCCACCTGCGGTGGCACATGCTGTTGCGATCGCAAGGCCAGCCTACGGGCTGGCGCGCCGGCATGCTCGCCTATCTCGCCGGGTTCGCATTCACTGCCTCTCCCGGCAAGGCCGGCGAGCTGCTGCGTATCCGCTATTTCTCTCGCCTGGGCGTCCCCGCGCAGGTCACGCTGACCACCTTCATCTACGAACGCGCGCTGGATCTATTGGTGATCACCGCACTGAGCTTGGGAGCGGCGCACCTGATTCCCCTCTTTGGCGTGCTCGCCACCGTCGTGCTGTGCCTGGTGCTGGCCCTGTGCATGGTTGCCTGCATTGCCACGCTGCAGCGTGCAGCCATCGCGCTGGTCGCTTGGCTCCCCGGCCGGCCGCTGCGCCGGTTGGCGCGATTTCTGGTTGATGGCACAACCTCGCTGCGTCCGTTGTTGCGCCCGGGGCTGACGGCAGCCAGCATCGCCTGTGGCCTGGCGGCCTGGCTGCTCACCTCGGCGGCCTTCGCCTGGTTATGCCACGCGCTGGGGATCGTTCTGCCTTGGCAGTACGCATTGGCCATCTACCCGCTGGCGATGCTGATTGGCGCCCTCTCCTTCGTTCCCGGCGGCGTGGGCACCACCGAAGCGGCGATCGTGCTCATGCTGGCAGCATCCGGTGCGGACCTGGATACGGCCCTGGCGGCGGCCATCGGGATACGCCTGGCCAGCCTGTGGCTGGCGGTAGCGGTGGGAATGGTTGCGGCTGTTGTACTGGAAGCGCGCAAGCCCGCTGTCACTTGAGCGGCATGCCCCCTGATGCGTGCACTGATAGGGCTATAATCGCCAAATTACAATGCAATTAGCCACATTTGCGCCCACAAGGAGATGGCGTGACCGCATCCGTTTCAGCCTTCATCTCCGTCGTGTACGTGATGCGGAATCACGGCGCAGACATGGCGTCATTGCTCACGGAAACCGTAGCCAGCCTCGGCGCACTGGCCACCGACTATGAACTCGTCGTGGTGGACAATGGGTCCACCGACGAGAGTGTGGCTCGGCTGCGAGAGCTCACCCGCGAGGGTGGCCTACCCAATCTGCAGGTCTACGCACTGACCCAGACCGTTGCCTGGGAAACGGCAGCCTGGGCAGGCATCGAAAGCGCGCTCGGCGATTTCATCGCCGTTCTCGACCCCCTGACCGACGATATTTCGGTCCTCCCGAAGTTGCTGGAGGCCGCAGTCACAGGGACGGACGTGGTGTTCGCCAACAACCAGGCACGCCCACGTCTGGGCCTCGCGTACCGGCTGGCCAATGCCGTATTCAACCGGGCGTTCCGTTGGCTCAATGGCGTTGACCCCGGCGCGGAGGCCCCACCGTACAGGGTGATGAGCAAGAAGGTCGTCAACTACATCCTGCAACATCCGCGGCCAGCCGCCATCTATCGCCTGCTACCGGTTACTGCAGGCTTTACCCGGACCAACGTGACCTACCGTTACGAGCCGAAAACAGCCCCGGAAAAGAAGCTCGGACAGAGCATCGACCGAGGCATGCGCCTGCTGGTGTCGAGCACCCGGCTCCCCATGCGACTGGTGACCATGCTGTCGACCTTCGGCGCACTGGCCAACCTGTTCTATTCCTTCTATGTCCTGGCCATCGCAATCTTCAAGACGGACGTCGAACCGGGCTGGGTCAGCCTTTCGTTGCAGCAATCCGGGATGTTCCTATTGATCTCCCTTGTACTGCTGGTGCTGGGCGAGTACATCCTGCACATGGCCACCCTCAGTAACGAGGGTCCGTCTTTCCATGTCGCCCAGGAGTTCACCAGCGCACGCCTTGAACGGCTTGAGCGCGTGAACGTGGAACGCGCTGCCAGCCTGGCTGGACCGCCCAAGCGTGCCTGAGACCATGCCCCTGGACGCCGATGCGATCGTCATTGGTGGAGGCTTCTATGGCGCCGTGGTCGCCAGCTATCTCGCCAGCGAGAGGGGGATGGCCAGGGTCATTCTGATCGAACGTGAATCCCGATTGATGCAGCGCGCCTCGTTTTCGAACCAGGCGCGCGTCCATAACGGCTACCACTATCCGCGCAGCTTCACCACGGCCTATCGCAGCAGGGTCAACCTTCCCCGTTTCATGCGGGAGTGGGATTCGGCGGTACATTCCGACTTCCTGAAGGTTTATGCCATCGCTCGGCGCAACTCAAAGGTCACCGCAGCCCAGTTCGTGCGTTTCTGTCGCACGATTGACGCACCTCTGGAACTGGCACCCGCGTCACTGGCGAAGTTGTTCAACCCGCACCTGATCGAACGAGCCTTCATCGCGCAGGAGTACAGCTTCGACTCCGAGCGCCTTCGCCAGTTGCTCGAAACCAGACTGGCGGGGGCCGGCGTGCACCTGAGCATGGGACACGAAGCGACTGCCGTGCAGAGGGAGAATGACGCGGTACGTGTGTGCATGCGCAGCGTTGACGGGAGAACCACAACGTCCATGGTGGCTGGGCAGGTCTTCAACTGCACCTATGCAGGGCTCAACCTGATCAGTGGCCCACATGGACACAGCCACGCCTCACTCAAGCATGAAATCACCGAGATGGTGTTGATCAAGCTCCCCCCCGCCCTGGAGGGGCTGGGCATCACGGTGATGGACGGGCCGTTCTTCTCCGTCATGCCCTTCCCCGCGCGCCGTTCCAGCACACTATCCCATGTTCGCTACACGCCCCATACGGCATGGATCGACACGCCGGCGCGCAATCCCTACGCCGAGCTTGAATCCCAAGCACGCTCAAGCCGATTCAATTACATGCTCCGGGATGCCGCCCGCTATCTCCCGAGCATTTCGAAGGCCGTGTATCAGCAGTCATTGTTCGAAATCAAAACGGTCCTGGTGAAGAACGAAGGCGACGATGGTCGCCCGATCCTGTTCGAGTCATATCCCCAGCTGCCAGGGTACTCGACGATACTTGGCGGAAAGATTGACAACATCTACGACGTAATCGGCCATCTGGATATGATTTCCTTCCATACGTCGCCCTAGCAAGGGACAGCACAACCCGCTCGCCCCTTCCCGCCAACCGCATCCGAATCGCACAGCCGTCCGGTCATCCGGGCACCAGGAGCACTCCATGCCTCACGCGCTCATTGGCCACACCGGCTTCGTGGGCTCCACCCTGAAGCGACAGACGCGGTTCGAGCATCTGTTCAACAGAAGCAACATCTCGGATGTTGCCGCCCAGGCCTATGACACAGTGGTCTGTTCGGCTGCACCTGCGCAGAAATGGATCGCCAATCGCGAACCGGAAGCCGACTGGAAGAACGTCCAGGCACTCATCAAAGCGCTCGATTCCATTGTCTGTGATCACTTTGTCCTGATCAGCACAGTGGACGTGTTCGCCAACCCGACCGACGTCGACGAATCTACCCCGGTTGCGACCAACGGACTGCATCCGTATGGGCTGCACCGGCGGCGCCTTGAAGAGTTCGTGGAATCGCGGTTTCGATCCAGGATGATCGTCCGTCTCCCCGGATTGGTGGGCCCGGGCCTGCGCAAGAACGTCATTTTCGATCTGCACAACAACAACAACGTGCATGCCATCGACAGCCGTGGGCGGTTCCAGTTCTATCCGATGGTCAACCTCAATGCAGATATCCAGGCGGCTCGGCGAGAAGACATCGATCTCCTGCATCTGACTGGCGCCCCGCTCAGTGTCAGCGAAGTGGCCCTGCAAGGGTTCGATCTGCCGTTCGACAACGCGATCTCCGACGCTCCTGCAAGCTACAACATGCTCAGTCGCCACGCAGCTGGCGCAGGGGGAAGCCCTGGGTATCAGTACGACCGGCGCGCGGTACTGACTGCCATCCGCGCTTATCATCAGACTGAGCCAACAGATTCGGGGCTCGCCTGATGAGCATCTCGATCTCCAATATTGCGTGGAACGCGGATGAGGACGATGCGATCGGACAACTTCTTGTCGAACTCGGCATTCGCTACATCGATGTTGCTCCAAGCAAATACTTTCCCGCACCTGCAGAAGCCAGCGACACGGCAATTGCCAGGATCCGACGCTCGTGGGAAGCAATCGGCGTCGACATTATCGGGATGCAGTCGCTGCTGTTCGGCACGGAAGGCTTGAATATCTTTGCTTCAGCCGATGTCCAGCTGCACATGCTTGAGCATCTTCGCCACGTGTTCCGGATTGGATCCGGCCTGGGCGCAACACGCGCTGTTTTTGGCTCGCCACGCAATCGCGACAGAGGATCCCTGCCCCTGAGGCGAGCAAATGAAGCAGGTGCTGAGTTCTTCCATCGCCTGGGTGAATCTGCCCGTCTGGAGGGCATCACGCTCTGCCTTGAGCCCAATCCTGAATGCTATGGCGCCAACTTCATGACCCACACGGAATCCACGGCCGACGTCGTACGCCTGACAGGCCACCCATACGTCAGGATGCAGTTCGACACCGGCTCGATATTCATCAACAAGGAAGACCCTGCAGAACTACTGCGGCGGCACGCCGACATCATCGGTCATGTCCACCTGAGCGAGCCAGGGCTGGCCCCTCTGGGTACGCGGGATAGCGATCATGCATCGATGGCCACGCTGTTACGCCGGCATCTGGGCGATGTTCCACTGACAATCGAGATGCTGCGCCCGGATGGCGGTGAACGTGAAATCAGGGCGTCTCTGGAATTCGCGCTTGGCCACTATCGGTCACAGGACCGCGGAGCCTTGTCATGAACAAGTGGCTGATCCTGTTCATCGGCATTCTCTGCAATGCGGGTGCAAGTGCCCTCATCAAGGTTGCCGTCAGTGCGCCACGGCAGTTCCCCTCGCTTGCCGACCCAATGGGGGCACTGCGCAACTGGCCCTTCTGGACCGGCCTGGCCCTCTACGGCGGCGCCTTCATGCTGTACTCCATGTCATTGGCACGCCTTCCGCTCAATGTTGCCCATCCGATCTCCACGGCAGGCGCCATTGCCCTGGTCGCTTGCGTTTCGGTGATCGCATTCCGGGAGCCTATGCCTTGGACCACCGTGGCAGGCATCGCACTGATACTCTCCGGTGTCGTTCTGATTACCGTTCACGCCCCCTGAAACGTCGACAGTGACTTCCGCAATGACCACTCCCATCACACCCCCGTGCCCTGCGGGACACAGCGAGCACCGGCAGGTGCCTACCTTCACGGAGACGCTGCTGCGCAGCAAGCGCCACGATCATGCCGTCGTGATTCCGGTGATAAACGAAGGAGAGCGCATCCGTGCGCTGCTGTCGGGCATGGATGAAATGGGCATTGCGGATATCGCGGACGTCATTGTGGTCGATGGCGGAAGCTCAGACGGATCACTGGCCGAGCAGTTCCTGCGCGACCATGGCGTGACTGCATTGCTGGTCAAGACCGGTCCAGGCAAGCTCGGCGCCCAGTTGCGTTGCGCCTACGCGTTCTGCCTCGACGCCGGGTACCAGGGCATCGTTACCATCGACGGCAACAACAAGGATGACCCCGCCCCCATCGCCTCCTTCATTGATTCCCTGAAGCGGGGAGTCGACTTCGTACAGGCTTCGCGTTTCATCGCCGGCGGGGTTGCGGTGAATACTCCGGTTGCACGCCACTTTGCCATCCGTTTGATCCATGCTCCACTGCTGAGTCTGTTCTCCGGCTTCGGATGGACAGATACCACACAAGGCTTTCGTGCCTACAGCAGGGCACTGCTCATGGATCCCCGCATCAACCCGTTCCGCGATGTCTTCCAGGGTTACGAGCTGCTGGCCTATCTCTCGTACCGCGCGCCTCGCCTGGGTTTTCGTTGTCAGGAGCTGCCCACGACGAGACGCTATCCCGAGGGAGAGGTTCCCACCAAGATCAGCAGTTTCAGAGGAAATCTGCAGATCATGCGCGTACTGCTAGCGGCGATCTGCGGTCGCTACAACCCACCGACCGAGCGCCAGCCATGATCATTCGTGCAATTCGGGGCCGTTTTGCCGATCCCGCGACCATCGCTGCATGGGTTGTTTTTACTCTCGCGATGGCAGCGCTGGTGGCCTACCAGTTCAGACTGCTCAACTACACCGAATTTGCGGACGAAACCGAGACCATCGTTGCTGCGAAGATGATGGTTGCCGGCAGCAGCCTCTATCGGGAGATATTCAACCATCATGGCCCTCTGACGTTCCTCCCCGGCATGTTGGTTGAATGGGCTGGCGGCCATTCAATCGCCGCGCATCGCGCTTTGATTGCCCTGTTGCAGCTCGTTTCCCTTGCCGCATTGCTGTTCTCTCCGCTTATCCGCAACACACATGCAATCGTGCGCGTGACTTACACGCTGCTGGTTGCCGCCATCTATGCCGGAGTGCTCCCTGCGGGGTTCGGGCACACCTATTCCTACCAGGTGCTCTGTGGAATCATGCTGAGCGTGGCCTTCTCGTCATGGCTGCTCCCGCAGCTGGCAGGAAGCCTGCAGCCCGGGACGGCCAGAACCCTTGTCGGAAGTGCGCTGGTTGCCTCGACACCGTTCCTTGCCATCACCTACATTCCGGCCGCAGTGGCATTCCTTGTCGCATCCACGCACAAGGACAACTGGCGGAAAGTACTTTGCGGGACAGGCGCGGCCATGGTGTTCAATATCGCCTTTCTGGCCTGGTCCGGCTCCATCAAGGGGTACCTCGCCTTCCACATTTACCTGAACTCAATACTCCTTCCTCAGTACAACAAGGGACATGGCCTTTTCGCGCTGATTGGCAATGCGTTCCACGGCGCAACGTCGGATCTGGCGGGGATACTTCTGTTGGGCCTCATCGTGGCGGCTCTTACGGCTGCGGCAGCCAAGCAACCAGCGTTCCCGTGGCGTGCGATCCTGATCGCACTGGGAATGGGCTCGATGCTCATCCGTGGGCTTGATATCCATGGCCTCAGCTATATCTACGCCGCGCTCACCATGCCGCTGCTGCTCCTGCACCTGATCCCGGCCGGGCTCCCCCGCCAGCGCAGTCTGCTGCTCGTGCTGTGCTGCATCCTGGCCGCGCGACTCGTTGTTGGCGGCGCCAAGGAAGACCAGTTGCTGGTCGATCGCAGGATTCCGGAAACAACCGAATTTGCCCAGCTCGCCCGAAAGCTCACCGACCCGGGCGACAGGATCCTGGCTTACTCCTTCCAGAACTACCAGTACGTGGCGGCGGACCGACTGCCCGCCTCCGGCTACTACTTCTATCTTCCGTGGCAGCGGCAGTATCTGGACCACCCGGTACTTGGGATACGCATCGATCCGTGCATGGACATCGAGAAGGTCCGGCCCAAGCTTGTCATGCTCGATGAATGGAAGGTATGGGAAAAGTACGACTGGGCGAGCTACGGCGGATGCGTCATCGACGCGATGGCACGCGATTACATTCGCCTGCCTCACACGCAGTACTACGTCCGCAAGGACGTAGCGGCAGGAATCGGCGTCCTTGCCCAGGCAGACGATAATCTTTCCGTGAGCCCCCCGGTTTCCAAGGGGGATCGCTTCGCCATCGCCACCGCCAGCGCCCCCGACACCCCCCATGAGGCGCCTCGACGGATTGGCCTGCGACTGGCAACTTACGCGCGCAGCAACCCCGGTCTAGCCGTACTGACGGTGCCCCGTACGGATGGGACCCAGTCGATCGTGGCTACGCTGGCGCTTCCGGACATCGAGGACAACGCATACGCCTACATGGACGTGCCCCCGGATACAACAGGCCCCCTTTCTCTTGAAATAAGGGAGGGCGGGGGTATCAGCTTCTGGGAGGCCCGGAAGCCAGATGGGACAACCCACCCCTGCATCATCATCGAGTACCCATCGGCGGCCCCCCGGCGTACGCCGGGGTGCCCCCTCGACCTCAAGCGCCTTCTGACCGATGCGAAGCCATGAGCCTCAGGTCCGGCCGGGCCAGTGGGCATTCCTCATCGCGGAGGCGCCCGTCGGCCAGCCCCTTCCTGGACGTCAGGCGGGACCACCAAGGCTACCCGCTATAATCGACGATCTGAAGAAAACTGAAGCTCACCGCCATGGACACCACTGGATTCGCTGAAGCGGAAACATGCAGAACGTGACCACATCCCGCGCCCTCTGCGTCGACCTCGACGGCACCCTACTCCGCTCGGACATTCTGTACGAATCGTTGTTGGCGCTGCTTGCCCACAACCCGCTCTACCTGTTCCTGGTTCCTTTCTGGCTGCTGCGCGGCAAGGCCTACGTGAAGCGCCAGCTGGCGTCGCGGGTGCAGCTGCCTGCTGAGACGCTGCCCTACGACGAGCGCGTGCTGGAGATCCTGCGCACCACCACGCAGCGCCCGCGCGTGCTGTGCACGGCGTCGGACCGGCTGCTGGTACAGCCCATCGCCGATCATCTGGGGCTGTTCGAGGAAGTCATGGCCAGTGACGGCCATACCAACCTGTCCGGCAGCAACAAGGGGCAGGCGCTGGCCGAACGGTTCGGCGAGCGCGGCTTCGACTACATGGGCAACGGCCGGGTCGACCTCAAGGTCTGGGCGCACGCCGGGGGGGCGATCGTGGTCAACAACGGCGTATCCCTGGCCCGGGACGCGGCCCGGCAGACCGAGGTCCTGGCCCATCTGCCCGCGCAGAATGGCAACCTGCTCACCTGGATCAAGGCCCTGCGCGTCTACCAGTGGCTGAAGAACCTGCTGGTGCTGGTGCCGCTGCTGACCGCGCACCGCTTCCTGGACCCAGCCTCCATCGCCGATGCCGGCGTTGCCTTCCTGGCTTTCGGCCTGTGTGCGTCAGGTGTCTATCTGCTCAACGACCTGCTCGACCTCACCCCGGACCGCATGCATCCACGCAAGCGCAAACGTCCGTTCGCGGCGGGCACGCTGCCCCTGCTGCACGGCCTGCTGCTGGCGCCCTTGATCACGCTGGCAGGCTTCGCGCTGGCCTTTGTGTGCAGTGCGGAGTTCGCACTGGTGCTGATCTGCTACTACGTGATGACCCTGAGCTACTCGCTCAAGCTCAAGCGCATCGTGATGATCGACGTGGTGATGCTGGCCGCGTTGTACACCGTGCGCATCATAGGTGGCGCGGCGGCGATCGGCTCGGAGCTCTCGTTCTGGCTGCTGGCATTCTCCATGTTCGTGTTCCTCAG
Source organism: Stenotrophomonas sp. MYb57 (assembly GCF_002966815.1). Classification (NCBI taxonomy): domain Bacteria; kingdom Pseudomonadati; phylum Pseudomonadota; class Gammaproteobacteria; order Lysobacterales; family Lysobacteraceae; genus Stenotrophomonas; species Stenotrophomonas sp. MYb57. The sequence goes on along the minus strand of NZ_CP023271.1, from coordinate 600,067 downwards.
CCTCGCCATGCTCAAGCGCTACACCGAACTGGCATCGGCGCTGGCCAATGGCAAGGAAATGGCCATCGGCCGCGGCTACTCGGTGGCCGATCTGCCATTGGTGCAGTCGCTCGGCGCGGCCGCCGGCTACATCGGCGTGCTGGTCTTCGCGCTGTACATCAACAGCCCGGAGAGCCTGGAGCTGTACAGCAAACCCAAGCTGCTGTGGCTGCTGTGCCCGATCCTGCTGTACTGGATCAGCCGCATGTGGATCGTTTCCCATCGTGGTGACATGCACGACGACCCGATCGTGTTCGCGGCGATGGATCGTGGCAGCCAGATCGTCATCGCGCTGTGCGTGCTGATCGTCCTGATCGCGATATGACCCTGGTCAGCGGCGCATCCTGGGGGCGTTATCCGCGCGTACAGCAGCGCGTCGTCCCCGTGCTCGATCGCCAGAATGGCCTGCCGCTGCCTGACGACGGCAGCGTGCTGCCGCACGGCAATGGCCGCAGTTACGGCGACAGCTGCCTGAATCCGGATGGGACCCTGCTGGCCAGCCGGGCGCTGGATCGCTTCATGACGTTCGACCCGACAACCGGCATCGTCCGCTGCGAAGCCGGGGTAACCCTGGCCGACGTCATCGACATCGCCCTGCCCAACGGCTGGTTCCTGCCGGTCACGCCCGGCACGCGCTATGCCACTGTGGGCGGAGCGATTGGCAACGATGTGCATGGCAAGAACCATCATCGTGCTGGCACATTCGGCCATCATGTCCGCCGGCTGCAGCTGCTGCGCAGTGACGGCACGCGACTGGAGCTGGCACCTGGCGACTCCAGCGGAGTGTTTGAAGCGACCGTGGGCGGCCTCGGCCTGACAGGCTTCATCACTTGGGCCGAGCTGCAGCTGCGGCGCGTCCCCGGCCCCTGGATCGAGACCGAATCGATCCGCTTCGACAACCTCGATGAATTCTTCAGCCTGTCGCGGGAATCCGCTGAGGGCTTCGAGTACACCGTGGCCTGGATCGACTGCCTGGCCCGTGGCAAGCACCTGGGCCGCGGGCATTTCCTGCGCGGGGACCATGCACCGGGCAATGCACAGGCCGCTACACCCAGCTCGGCCCCGCGCCGCAGCATGCCGGTGGTACCGCCGGTGTCGCTGGTCAACCGACTGACGCTGCGCCCGTTCAATACGCTGTATTACTGGCGGCAGCCGGCACGTCGCGCGCGCGCGGTCTCGCACTACCAGAGCTATTTCTACCCGCTGGACGGCATCAACCACTGGAACCGCATGTATGGCCCGCGCGGCTTCCTGCAGCACCAGTGCGTGCTGCCTCCGGAAAATGCCCGCGACGCGACCGCAGCCCTGCTGGCCGAGATCGCCCGCAGCGGGCGCGGCTCGTTCCTGGCGGTGCTGAAGGAATTCGGTGATCGCCCCTCCCCGGGCATGCTGTCCTTCCCCCGCCCAGGCACCACCCTGGCGTTGGACTTCCCCAATGACGGCCCGGAGCTGTTGAAGATGCTCGACCGCCTGGACCACATCGTCAGTGAGGCGGGCGGCGCAGTCTATCCAGCCAAGGATGCGCGCATGTCAGGCGCCCTGTTCCGCCAGGCTTTCCCAGCCTGGGAAGCCTTTTCCCGCTACATCGACCCCCGATTCTCATCCGGCTTCTGGCGCCGGGTGATGGAGTAAGCATGCAGAAGATCCTGATCATCGGTGCCACCTCGGCCATCGCCGAGGCCGTCGCCCGCCTGTATGCCGCCCGCGCGGCTGCAATCTATCTGGTCGGTCGCAATGCCGGCCGATTGGACACCATCGCCGCCGATCTGCGGGTGCGCGGTGCGCAGCGCGCCGAGTATGGCGTGCTCGACGTCAACGATGTGACCGCCCACGGCGCGCTGCTCGATGCGGCCTGGAACGCGCTGGGCGGTATCGACACCGTGCTCATCGCGCACGGCACCCTGCCCGACCAGGCCGCCTGTGACGCCTCGGTCGAGCTGTCGCTGCGCGAGTTCGCCACCAACGGCACGTCCACCATCGCACTGTCAGCGGCGCTTGCGCAGCGCCTGCAGCCTGGCGCCACCCTGGCGGTCATCTCCTCGGTTGCCGGCGACCGTGGCCGCGCCAGCAATTATCTGTACGGCAGCGCCAAGGCAGCGGTGACCGCCTACCTCAGCGGCCTGGGCCAGCGCTTGCGCCCGGCGGGCGTCAATGTGCTGGTGATCAAGCCAGGCTTCGTCGACACTCCCATGACCGCCGCGTTCAAAAAGGGCGCCCTGTGGGCGACGCCGGACAAGGTAGCCGGCGGGATCCTCAAGGCCATCGGCAAGCGCAAGGCCGTGGCCTACCTGCCAGGGTTCTGGTGGGCGATCATGATGATCATCAAGAACATTCCCGAGTTCGTTTTCCGCCGCATTGCACTCTGATCCGAATACCGACCCACCGAGAGAAAGGAACTCCCGCATGCCCGATATCGATCGCGATCTAGACGTTCTCTACCAACACCGCTTCCCGAAGGAAGAGCTCGCCAACAAGAATCGGATCTGGCAGGTGCTGTGCGGCCAGTATTTCAATCGTTTCGTGAATCCGTCGGACACCGTAGTCGATATCGGTGCCGGCTACTGCGAATTCATCAACAACATTCCGGCCGCCGGCAAGATTGCAGTGGACCTGAACCCCGATGTCCGCCAGTTCGCCGCTGATGACGTGCGCATCATCAACGAGAGCTGCACGGCCGTCGCGTCGATCCCCGATGCAAGCGTCGATGCCGTGTTCATGAGCAACTTCCTGGAACACCTGCCGACCAAGGATCTGGTGCTGCAGACCCTGCGCGAGAGCGCACGCATGCTCAGACCGGGTGGCCGTGCGATCATTCTGCAGCCAAACATCCGCTTCCTGTACGACGAGTACTGGGACTATTTTGACCATCACACTGCGCTGAGCGACCGCAGCCTGGTCGAAGGCGTGCTGATGGCAGGTCTAGAGCCACGGGTCGTCATTCCGAAGTTCTTGCCCTACACCACCAAGAGCCGCCTGCCACAGGCGCCCTGGCTGGTCTCGCTGTACCTGAAGATTCCTCTGGCTTGGCACATCCTGGGCAAACAGGCCCTGGTTGTGGCCTACAAGCCGCGCTGACTCCCTTCACGAGTATCCGAATCCGTCCATGGCAGACAAGAAAGACAAGATCGTCCTGACCGGCGCCGCAGGCCTGGTGGGGCAGAACCTCATCGTCGAGATGAAGCAGCAGGGCTACACCCGGTTGGTGGCGATCGACAAGCACGCCCACAACCTGGAGATCCTGCGCGGCCTGCACCCCGACGTTCAGACGATCCTGGCCGACCTCGCCGAGCCCGGTGACTGGGCTCATGCCTTCGAAGGCGCGCGCCTGGTCGTGCAGCTGCACGCACAGATCACGGGCAAGACCACGGACCTGTTCGTGCGCAACAACCTGACCGCAACCGGCCACGTACTGGCTGCGTGCAAGGCTGCTGGTGTTCCTTACATGGTGCACATCAGCTCCTCGGTGGTGAACTCCGTGGCCAAGGACGATTACACCAATACCAAGCGTGAGCAGGAAGAAATGGTGGTGGCCAGCGGCCAGCGTCACTGCGTGCTGCGCCCTACGCTGATGTTCGGCTGGTTCGATCCCAAGCACCTGGGCTGGCTGTCGCGCTTCATGGCGCGCACGCCGGTGTTCCCGATTCCCGGAGATGGCAGGTTCATGCGCCAGCCGTTGTACGAGCGCGACTTCTGCCGCTGCATCGCCAAGTGCATCGAGACCGAACCGGACGGCCAGGTGTTCGACATCGTGGGCCACACCCGCGTGGACTACGTAGACATCATCCGCACCATCAAACGGGTCAAGAACCTGCGGACACTGATCGTCCACATCCCGATCGGCTTCTTCGCATTCCTGCTCCGCACCTACTCACTGTTCAGCAACAAGCCGCCGTTCACCGCGGATCAGTTGAAGGCGCTCAGCGCCGGAGACGACTTCAAGGGCGTCGATACCGAGGCCGTGTTCGGCGTTCGCCAGACCCCATTCGAAGTTGCCATCCGCGAAAGCTATACCGATCCGCGCTACAGCCACATCGTGCTGCAGCGTTGACCCAACAGACAATCGGAAAACATTCCAATGCGCAATTTCGCCATCATCGGCAGCGGCCCCATGGGCCTCATGGCGGCCCTTGAGCTGCTCAAGCAGGGCCACCAGGTAGACATCTACGAGCGCGACGATCGCATTGGCGGGATGTCGGCTGATTTCGACTTCGACGGCCTGCGCATCGAACGCTACTACCACTTCATCTGCAAGACCGACTACCCACTGTTCAAGCTGCTCGATGAGATGAAGCTGTCCGATCGCCTGCATTGGACAGACACCAAGATGGGCTATTACTACGAAGGCAAGCTGCACAAGTGGGGCACGCCGTTCGCGCTGCTCGGCTTCCCGCATCTGGGCTTGATCGACAAGGTCCGCTATGCCCTGCACGTGATGCACACCAAGGGCATCAAGGACTGGACTGCGCTGGACAAGGAGAACGCCCGCGACTGGATCACCCGCTGGATCGGCCCGAAGGCCTACAAGGTGATGTGGGAGAAGGCGTTCGCACTGAAGTTCTTCGAGTACCAGAACGATCTATCGGCATCGTGGATCGGCACCCGCATCAAGCGCGTGGCGCTGTCACGACGCAATCTGTTCAACGAAAGCATGGGCTACCTGGAAGGTGGCTCGTCCGTGCTGCTGGAGCGCATGGCGACCGAGGTCAAGCGCCTGGGCGGCAACATTCTGCTCGGCCAGCCCATCGATGAGGTCACCTCCGAAGCCGGCAAGGTCTCCGGCATCCGCACGCCGGGTGGGCACACCGCCTACGACACCGTGGTATCCACCGCACCCATCCAGTACGTACCCAAGCTGGTGCCCGGTCTGCCCAAGGCGTTCGCCGCCCAGGTCGCTGCGATCGAGAACATCCCGGTGGCCTGCGTGATCCTGAAGCTGTCGCAGCCGGTCAGCGAAAACTTCTGGATGAACATCAGCGACGACCGCATCACCATTCCGGGCCTGATCGAGTACAGCAACCTCAATCCGGGCAAGGGGCCGGGCGAGCACATCGTGTATGCGCCGTACTACATGCCCAAGACCCATCCGAAGTGGCAGTGGACCAACCAGCAGCTCATCGACGAGGTGATCAGCTACCTGCCGATGATCAACCCGGCGTTCAAGCCGGAGTGGATCAAGGCAACACACTGCCATCGCTACGAGTACGCGCAGACCATCTGCCCGCCCGGGTTCCAGGACATGCTGCCGCCGATGAAGACGCCGCTGGAAGGTTTCTACATGGCCGATACGGCGTACTACTATCCCGAAGACCGCTCCATCAACGAAAGCATCGCGGTGGGCAGCACGCTGGCCAAGCTGGCCGCGCGGGGAGCTGCAGGCCGGTGATGTCTTCTGCTGCATCCCGTCAGTTCGTGACGTTCCTGCTGGCGGGCGGCCTTGCCGCCGGCGTCAACTTCGGTTCGCGAATCGCGCTGGGCCATTGGATGGGCTATGTCCCATCCATCCTGATCGCCTACCTGCTGGGCATCGTCACCGCGTTCACGCTCAACAAGACCTTCGTGTTCAAACAGGCCAACAACCGGCTCCGCCATCAAGTCCTGTGGTTCATCGTAATCAACCTGGCGGCCCTGGTGCAGACCATCCTGATCAGCCTGCTGGTCGCGCGTTGGCTGTTGCCGCTGCTGCGTGTGGATTTCCACAACGAAACCATCGGGCATGCAGTCGGCGTCATGGTTCCGGTCATCACCAGCTACATCGGCCACAAGCGGCTCTCGTTCCGGTCGTGAACCGGCTGTCAGGCCCCTCCTCCCCGCCAGCGGCTAGGGAGACTGATCCGGCGTGGCAGCGAGGATCCGGTCCGCCTCGGCAGAGGCGGGAATCACCAGCCGCCCGAAGGTGACAGGATAACTCGCGTTCCACAGCCGCCGTGTTCCACTGTCACCGTAAACCGTGAATGCGACTACCTTTCGCTTGTGCAGCATGTCCTGCTGCTGGCTGGAGGCGAGCGCAATGAAGTCCCTTGCATCTGCCACCGTCGGCGACAACAGGAAGCCCGTCTGGGTGGCGCCAGCTATCAGACGGAAGTCAGCGGTATCACCGTTCTCATAACGCATCTTGATCGACAGCTTGGGCAACTTGTACAAAGTGGACATGAGCCGGCCTGCAAACGTGGGCCGGATATCCATGGTCACCCACACCGGGTCATTCCCTTCGGGCACCACAACTTCCTGGCCCACCTTGGCGCTGGTCCGCTCCACGTCACGCGGCTGCAGGGCTGCGGCCGGCTGCCTGGAACGCTCCAGCACGGCATAACCGCTCTCCAGCGAAGCCGGCGTATAGCTTCCGAGCATCGGCAGCCAACTGGCGCCGTCATCCAGCGAAGGGTAGCGGTGGTCGATCGGATCCAGCTTGAAGTAGATGCGCGAAGGCGGATCCTTGAGCAGGTGATCGGCATTCGCCTGAGCGAGGACGGGCGTGTAGGCCGAGTAGCTCTGCAGGATCGGACGCGGCTTCCAGATCGACCCTGCCGCGATCACCGGCGCGATCTCCACCGGATAGACATCGGCCGTGCCTGTGTACCCGGCAAAGGGCGGCCGCGAGCCGAACGCTGCCGAAATCGCCTTGAACTGATTATCCAGGGCAGCGGGATCGCGGAGGCGCGTCACCAGTCCCAGTACCGGCTGGCGGACCATCTGTGCAAAGCGCGTGGTCGAGGCATCCCAGGACACGGACGCGTAGGGACGGGTGATCATCCCCCATCCGGCCAGACCGATGACCAGCGCAAGGACACTCCATCGGCCAGCGCGGCTCAGGCACAGGAAAGCGCCCGCCATCGCCAGCGCCACGGCTGCAGTCAACGCATGCAGGTCGTGGCGCACGAATCCGGATTTGAAGGTGACGAAAAGATAGGCCGCGATCAGTACCGTAACGTGCCAGTACCGGCGGATGCCGCCGACCAGCGACAGGCACAGGAGCAACGCAGCAGCCATCAGGAAATAGAGAATTTCATGCATGTTGCCGACGACAGACATGCCGTCGGTGTAGCCGGAAACGATCGGCGCCTGCGCGATGAAGTAGCGCGGCAGGTCAGGCAGTGACTGCCCCGAAGCCATCCATGCCAGCGGCATCACCAGCAGCTGGACGGCGACGGCAAGCAATACAGTCCGTCGATGCGCCCGCCAACCCATCAGGACCGTCATCGCGGTGGCCAGCCCGACCATGACGCTGAAGTTTCCCTTCACCAGCGGCAGGACGGCCATGGCAGCTGCCAGCAGGCAGACCGTCGCGGTGAACGGCCTGCCGCGCTCGATCCCTCGCGCCACGACGCAGCAAAGCAGGACCGGAAGGAACAGGAATGCCACGTCGCGGCTCACGCCCAGGCTAAGCACCACCGGCAGCAGCAGCAACCACATGCGCCGCCCGGGTGGGGTACTGGCGTACATGCCGGCAAAGAACGCTACGGCGATGAGCAGGGATCCCGCCAACATCAAACCATCGGTGGCGGGGTGGTACATGGTCGTGTAGACCGACGCCAGCGGCCCGAAGGTGAAGATGATGTCCCTGCCAAAGCGCAGATGCTCGGCCGTGGCGTGGTTCATCGCGTAGATCCAGGATCCGTCGAGGCTCTCGAACGGCATGGCCGGATTGAACGGAGTGATCATCAGGACCACAAGCAGGAAGCTCACCAGGCAACCCAACACCACCCAGAGGGGCATTGTTGCTTCACCACGATCGGGCTTGCCGACGATTTCCTTCACTGTCTGGTTCATCACTTGCCTCTGACCGTTGCGGCACGGCCTGGGCAATACCGCGCAGGCGCGCGACGGGCAGCAGACCACTACTTGGTTCGGGGCAAATTGTAGCCGTAATCCCACCGGAGCATCCGTCGGAACTGTACGGTGCGAGGGCGCCGGCGCGCGACGAGGAGGAGCGTGGTGCTTTGCACTGGCACCGGCTACATTGGCGATAAACAGCCTCGGCGCCCCCAATGAAACGATACAGTCCCCTGCTTCTGCTGACCCTGCTGGCAACCGGCTGCCAACCAGTTGCCGCGCCCACGGCGGCACCCTTGCCGGTCACGGCGACTGCCCCCGTCGGAAAACACTGCCTGGCAGCGGTGGTCCATGACCTGCAGGTGGCCTGGCCGGACAACAAGATTGTGAACATCATCGCCTTTGGACACAGCGTACCGGCCGGATTCGGCATCACGCCTGCCGTACACAAGCGCGACGCCTACCCCCGCCTGCTCGAAGACGCCTTGGCCGACGCCTATCCGCATGCGGTCCTCAATGTCATCACCGCCGCCGCAGGGGGCGAGAACTCCCAGCAGGGACGCGAACGGTTTGCACGGGATGCGCTGGCGCATGCGCCGCGCGTGGTGCTGATTGATTACGGCCTGAACGATCGGGGGCTGGCGTTGCAGGCCTCGGCCCGGAACCTGGCGGCGATGATCGTGGAGGCACGCGCGGCGGGTGCATGCCCGGTGCTGCTGACGCCCACCTGGGACGAACAGGCCGCGCCCGACCGCGCCGGCGATCCGCTCGGGGCGCAGGCAGCGATGATCCGGCGCCTGGGTGAGCTGACCGATGTTCCGGTCGCCGACAGTCTTGCGGCCTTCCAGAACTACCGTGGCGACCGCCACCAGCTGATGGCGCAATTCAACCACCCCAACCGCGAAGGCCATGCCTTGGTATTGGGGCAGCTCATGCCCCTGTTCACACCCTCCGCCAGCCAACCGTAACGGCAGCGTCCCGAGCTGCCGCGCTACTGCGTCGGCAGCGGGGCGTCCGCATCGATTCGATGCAGGGTCAGCACTGCCTGGCAGACCAGCGAACGGCTGCCATCGTCCTGCAGGACGCGTATCTGGGCATCCTCCGGCAGCCGGCGCAGGTCCACGAAGGCGTGGAAGCCGGCGTACTCAAGGCTGGGCTGGTGGAAGTAGTTCGATACGTCAGGCCGGGACACACGATGCACCGGCAGCACGACGGCGCGTCCATCGCGCCCTTCAGCCAGCAGCGAAGTGCGCTGGCTGAGCTTGCCCTTCTCCCCATCCAGCGCTGCCCAGCCGCGAATGAACAGCATGCGGCCAGGACGCTCCATTGCCGCACCCGTGACCCCGATACCATCGACATCTTCGATGTTGCAGTTGCCACCGACCGGATATGAGGCCGCAGGGAGGCCCTCCTTCCAGGATCCGGACAGCACGGCGTCGGTTTCCACCGAAGCGGGAATGTCCAGGCGTGCGAACGTGACCTGGTAGTCAGGTCGCCACATCAGCCGCGTTCCGCGTTGACCACGAACACCGAACGCAACCACGCGGCGCTTGCTCAGCAAATCGCCACGGCTGTGCGAGCCCAGTGCCACGAACTGGTTGGCGTCGGTCACGGTCGGCGAGAGCAGGAAGCCCGGCCTGCCCATGGCAGCGATCATGCGATAGACCGACGTACTGCCGTCCTCGTAAACCACCTCCAGCGACAACTCCGGTGCCTTGTATAGCGTGGCGTAGATCTTGCCGAGCAAGGTGGGCTTGATGTCCATGGACGCCCAAACAGGGTTCTCCCAGCCCGATACGGCAATCCGCTCGCCAAGCCGCGCCGCGACCTGCACCGCCGGCCGGGGCTGCAAGGCCGCAGCTGCGGGCGTTCGCTGTTCAAGCACCGCGTAGCCGCCGTCCAGTGCTTTCGGTCTGTAGCTCCCCAGCAAATCAAGCCAACTGGCGCCGTCCTCCATCGCAGGATAGCGCTGATCGATCGGATAGACGGCAAAGTAGACGCGGGAAGGCGGGGTGGATTTCAGGTGATCTGCATTGGCCGTGATCAAGGACGGCGTAAATGCTGCATAGCTCTGCAGGATCGGACGCGGTTTCCAGGTCATGCCGGACGCAAGCAGAGGCGAGAGATCCCACGGGTAGACGTCGGCCTGCCCCTGCTGATCGGCAAACGGAGGCCGATTGGCCAACTCGGCGAGCCTGCGCTGGTACTGCTGTTCAAGCGCGTCAGCGTCGGTCAGCCGCAGCCAGACACCCTGTGCGGGAATCCTGATCGCCTCACCGACACGCGCCAGGGACGCCAGCGGATCCGGTGGCAGGATCGCAAAAGCGATCAACACCCAGCCAAGCATCCCTGCGCCAAGCGCCATGGCGCCCCGCCCATGTTCGCTGCCCGGCATGAGGTACAGCAGCAGCCCAATCAGCAGCAGTGCTGAGGACGCAATGAAGGCGTGCGGTGGATCATGTCGTACGAAGCCGGACTTGAAGGTCACAAACAGGTAGAGCGCAACTATAACTGGGACATACCAGCGTGCGCGCAGGCCGCCCAGCGCGGAAACGCCTACCATCACCGCACCGGCGGTGATGAAGACGGCCAGATCCCACAGACGGCCGTCGGCGGAGGTCGACATGCCATCGGTATAACCGGAAATGATCGGCAACTGCGCGATGAAGTATCCCGGCAGGTCGATAAGCGCCTGTCCGGCGATCAACCAGGCTGCGATCAAGGCCACGATCTCGATCACTACGATGCCGATGCTCAAGCGCCGCGAGACCGGCCAGCACAGAATCACCGCAACCAGGCTCGTCACCGCGGCGATCAGGCCGAAGTTGCCCTTCACCAGTGGCAGGATGCCGATCGCCATGGCAAGCAGGCAGATCGTGCCGGTCGACAGGCGGCCAGTCTCACGGCCACGAACCACGACAAAGGGAAGCAGCAATGGAAGCAGCATCATCACCGCGTCACGCCATCCGTCCCAGTCAGGCAGCCAGGCCAGTCCGATGCACAGCGGGACCAGTGGTAACAGGACCCGGCGACCCGGAGCCACCGCGGTGAACAGCCCGGCGAACATCGCGATGGAAATCAGCAACGACCCGCCGATCATCAAGCCATCGGTAGCAGGGTGGTAGACGTTGGTGTATACCGACGCCAGCGGCCCGAAGGTGAAGATGATGTCTTTCCCGAACCGCATCTGCTCGGCCGTGGCGATGTTCATGGCGTACGCCCATGAACCGTCGACGCCGGCGATCGGCATTTCGGGCATGAAGGGGGTCAGCACCAGAACGGTAAGCACGCAGGCGATGATGCTCGCGGCCCACCCCCACATGGTAGTGGCCGCCTGGCCCGCTGGGTTCGTGTTTTCCATGGTGTCCTGGTGTCCGGAAGAGTCTGCGCCTGATCAGCGCCGCCATTCTCGCTAATCGGGGTGCCCCGGACCAGCATTCCCTGCGCCTGGGCCGCTGGGGATCGGCCCGCGAGCACCACGCCCACCTGCAGACGACACGCGCACCCCGCGGCGGCACCTGCACACCGCTTCCCTTCGTGGCAATGCCTCCGTGGTCGCGGCCAAGTGGATCCAGGCGGCCGGCTCGGAGCAAACGCGGATGGACAGCGTGGGCGCTTTGACCCGCGTCGCGTGTGCCTTGGGCATTGACACGCTCAGGCCACCGTAGACAATCGCTCTGGCAATTCGATCCCCCAGTGCCGTACATCGCCGTCCGGCGTCGTCGGAGTATCGATGAACGTCCTGGGTCGCACCAGGACGGTGCCCACGTAGATTCACCGATTTTTGTAGTCCACCGTTTTTTCTAGTCCACCGCTTGCGCCAGGCACACCTGCCATCCGTAGCGTCCCGTGCCTCTGTCCACTTGGCACGGGCGCACAGGTGGCTTTGGCCCTGATGCGTCAAACCGACGACCTGCCCCAGGGGAACCCTAGATGCGCCAGCCCACCACCGACACCCGGCAGGCGATTACCCGCCCGCCGGCCGCCAAGGCCGCGCGCACCGGCGGTCGGCTTCACTTCCTCGACGCTCTGCGCGGCATTGCCGCTGCCTATGTGGTGTTCTTCCACTTGGTCTACGTCGGCGGTGTACCTGCGCCCGCATGGCTGGCGGGGGTGACGGCACAGGGTGGCACCGGCGTGATGCTGTTCTTCGTGGTGAGCTGCTTCTCGCTGTTTTTCACCATGCCTGCCAGGCTGAAGGAAGCCCGGCCCATGGTGTCCTTCTTCACCCACCGTTTCTTCCGCATCGCGCCGCTGTTCTATGTCTGGCTGGTGATCAGCTGCCTGCTTATGACCTACGTCTACCACCTGCCGATCACAACGGCAGCCGTACTCCAGAGCATCTTCTTTGTCTTCAACCTAGTGCCTGGAAACCAGAGCGGCATCGTCATGGCGAGCTGGACAATCGGTGTTGAGATGCTGTTCTACGCGATTTTCCCGCTGATTTACTTCAAGACCCGCAACATCGTGGAGGCCTGGTCGCTGGTGCTGGGCACGCTGCTGGCGTACTTCGCGATGATCTTCGTCCTGCCGTTGCTGCCGCTGGATCCGGAAACCGCAGGCAGCCATCACCAGTGGTTGTTCATCAAGGACATGCCGGTGTTCGCGATGGGGGCGGTGTGCTATTTCCTGCTGGTCAACCGGCTTGCCAACGACCCGGTGCCGGAGGACAGGTCGGTGGGAACGCTGTTGCTTCTGGTGTCGGCCTGCATCTTCGTTGCGCGCAGCAATTCATGGATCGACGACAGGATCTTCGCCGGTCACCCCTACATGTGGCCCGCCATCTGGTACTCGGCACTGATCATCGGCCTGGCGCTCAATCCGATCAAACTGCTGGTCAACCGCGTGACCCGGTTCCTGGGCACCGTCAGCTACTCGCTTTACCTGGCCCACGGTCCGGTGATCAACGCGCTTCGCCCGTGGTATGACAGGCTCGCGCGGCACGAAGACTGGTCAACCACCAAGACCTATCTGATTGCCGTATCGGGCACGATGCTGGTCTCCGTCGCGATCGCGTATGTCACGTACCGCCTAATCGAGGTGCCCTTCATCCGGCTGGGTAAGACCGTATACGCCCGCTGGTTCAACCGCCCGCAGCAAGTGACCACGGCAGCCACGCCGCGCTGATCGTCAGGCTGCGGCTCAGCTTGGCCATCTCGGGGGGGATTGGCTTCTCCCCCCAAACCGGCGGCACGACGCCACGGCAGGTCGGCGGGGGCAATGAGGCGCTTCCGACGGTTGAGTGCCGATTGCGCCGATGAGGTGTGCGGGTGGCTCGGAAACGAGCGACGCCTGCAGCCACGTGCAGCCATTGAGTGCCGCCATGCCTTCGGCACGGTTCGACGACGCTACCGCCCCCTTGTCAGGGGCACGGACTTGTGCAGGTCAGGATGAGGCCACGGCCCGCAGTCTACGCACTGCGCGCTGCACCACTGACGCGCGCTTGCGCACGGTGAAGACGCCCTGCGGCAGCACGTTGGGATCGTCGACGAAGTCGATCGACAGGGCCAGGTGCCCGATCTCCCTCTGCACAAACGCTGGCGGCATTGCGGCCCACCCGTAGTTTGACGCTTCCAGAACTTCCGCATTACCTGCTACAGCGGCGTACACATGCTCACCCGCCGCGTAGCGGCGTCGTGCAGCCGCCGGATCGGCGAACATCTGCGCATAGTCCTCTTCATACTGGTTGCGGTCGCTTTGCTTGTGCGTGCACGCCTCGCAGAGTTCCAGGAAGTGATCGGTCGTGGTGGTCATCACCAACGATCCGCCCGGCTTGAGGACGCGCATCAACTCGGCCAGCCAGAACTTCGCCGAAGCCTCGGAAAGATGTGAGAACACCGAGAATGCATAGATGACCTCGAAGCGGCCATCCTTGTGCGGCAGCGGTGCATTGGGACCGATACAGCTGAGATTGCCTGCCACGCCGGTGGAGCGCGCCACCTCGAGGATCTCGGGGTCCACGTCCACTCCGTACAGGTAAGCCGAGTCGACATCATTAAGAAAGAAGCGCAGGATCCGCCCCCAACCGACACCGAAGTCCAGCACCGGCGAGTTTCGACGCAACGGATAGCTGCCGGCCTTCACCTGTTGATAGAAATGGAAGGCCTCGGCCAGCGCGGCCTCGTTGGACTTTCCAACAAAGACCTCCTGCTGGTAGGCCGACGGGAACCCCGGCAACCCCTCCGTAGGCTCGTGGATCGAACGGACGAGACGCTCATACCACTGCTGGTCATCCATCTTCAGGTCCGGTAGCACGCTCAGGTCGGAAGGACAGATATACCTTGCTTTGCGTAATTTTCATGACACAGCGCAGCATCCGGCTTCCGGGTGGTCGCTGCGAAATAGCCCGCCTGCTCCACCCAGAGCACGAACAGGCGCTCGATCACGTGCGCCAGAGTGGCATCCAACTGCCCCGCTTCGGGGTCGAATTCGCTCAAGGCCAATGCCCGCTCCCGCAAGGCATCCAGGGCCGCGGGTCGGAACCAGAACATCGTTCCGGCGAAGAATCCCAGCCGAATCCGGGCATCGTCGATTCCGGTTTCTGCAGCAAGCCGACGAAGTCGCTCCTCATTGCCTCCCCAGAAGCGGGCATTGCTGACATAGGCGTGCTCCGGACCCACGATGCCGCAGCTGGACTCATGCTTGAAGGCGCGCAGGATCTTCAACACCGTGTGCGATGAGCCCAGCAGGGACTTCATCAACTCGTCCCGCCACTGCCCACCACCGTCGTGGTACACGCTCTTCTTGGAATGGATCTTGCAGACCGCGTCGTAACGGTCGAGCAGGCCGCTGTTGAGCAGGCTGATGAACGGACCAACGTCCCGCCCGATGTTCGGGTGCACGAAGACGAAAGCACGCACCCCGCGCTCCTCGAAGAATCGCACCGCGACGCGGCGGTCAGCCACCGACTTCACGGACACGAACAGATCATGATCGACGATCACGTTCTTCATGTAGCCCTGGATCGATTCGACCAGATCCAGGTGATAGAGGTGGAGCACGATGGCAAATCGAGCCTTCAGCCTGTCCGCGGGAATGGCCCCAACGCCATAGCGCTGCAGCTCTTCCTGCGAAAGCCCTTCGCGAGCCTGGGTGACCAGGGGCATCGAATTGATCCGGGTGGCCCGCATCCTGGCCACTTCGTCCTCGACCTGCGCCAGGCGCACCGGGTCGGCAATCAGGCTGGACAGGCCAACGTCCTGCACTCCGTTGGGGTCATCTCGCAGCACTTCGGTCTTGATGAATCCAAACTGCCGGTACAGGTCATCCCACAGATAGTGGACAAGATTGGCCTGCTGGATTTCGAAGGCTCCCGGGGCCGCAACGCTGTTCGGCGCGGCCTCCTGCTCGCGCTTGCGCTTCAACCGCGAGGTCAACTTGCGCATGCCTTCCGCATCGGCGTGGAAAGCCGAGGCAATTCGCACCCCATGATGCAGCAGCCACTGTGTCAGCCCGATCTCATAGGAAAGAATGATCTCCCACTTGTCATCGAGCACGCGCACATCGCGCCAGAACTGATGAAAGTACTGGCTGAAGAAAACGTCCTTGCGGAATACCATGAAATACGATTGCAGGTGTCGGCTGACCTGCTGCGACTCGGTCATGGACCACGCACCGCATTCCACGCCCTGCATCTTCGCGAAGGCACGATCCATGCCCTCGGGATCGATCATCAGCACACTGTCATTGGCGATGATCAACTCGTCGTAGGCATACAATGCCTCTACCGCCAGCACACCGGTCCGGAACGAGTAGAAATCGTATCCAACGTTCTCGCGGACGATGACCGTGATGCGCTCGTCCAGGCCCACGGCCTGGTCTGCGTCGAGACGTGTCGACACCAGCACTACACGCTCTGCGTGCCGCAGCAGGTTTTCGAGCAACCGGCGCGTGAAGTCAGTCAACCGGC
Source organism: Stenotrophomonas sp. MYb57 (assembly GCF_002966815.1). Taxonomy (NCBI): domain Bacteria; kingdom Pseudomonadati; phylum Pseudomonadota; class Gammaproteobacteria; order Lysobacterales; family Lysobacteraceae; genus Stenotrophomonas; species Stenotrophomonas sp. MYb57. The sequence continues at coordinate 584,349 of NZ_CP023271.1, read as the reverse complement.
CTTCGGCGTCGAAGTGGGCAACAACTGCAACGCGACGGATGGAACTCATGCGTGCCACGCGTGATAGGCGCGCACCGCGAAGGAACGCAGGCGGGGGAAAGGCCGCAGGCACCGGCCGATGAAGGCCCGCAGGCCCGGCTTCGGAACCGAGGAAATTCCCTGTGGATTGGTACGGCGCACCTCGGCAGAGAGCAGAACCACATCGTTGACCAGGCGTTCGCGATCGTCCAGGAGCGCCTTCATGCGCTCGCCACCGAGTGCGCGCAGCAGCGCCTCGTCCTTCATCAGTGCCTCGTCACTGCCCACGCCGTTCAGCGCCGCATGGGTCGCTTCCAGGTAGGCCAGCCCGTGCTTGAGGTCCGGCTCCAGGTGGCAGCCCTCGCCCCATTCGTTCCAGGCATTGATGAACAGGATCTGGTCTTCCGGCGCGTTGTTGACGCGGGTGTACTCGACCAGACGATGCAGCCAGTACTGATAGATCGACGGAGAGGCGTCAACCAGCGTGTGCGAGGTGTGCTGGCGCCGCGCCGTATTGTCCCAAGCCGGCACGATGCCTCGATACCAGCGGAAGTCGGGCTTGGGCCGGCTGATCGACTGGGCGACCACCTTGCGGTAGTCAACAAGACCACCACGGAACTCCGGGTTGGTGATGTCGATCGGCCGCGTCAGCCGGTTCTCTGCACCGATGAACGTATGCGGCGGGAACTCGGCCGCTGCGTCATAGCCCCAATCCCGCGGATCGACGATGCCATAGAACTGCACTGCCACCAGATGGATCTCGCCCACACCGTTTTCGCGGGCCACCTCGCGCCAGCGCGCGACCGTTTCCTTCGCATCCGGGAACAGGTCAGCGCGGTAGACCAGCAGCATGGGCTTGCCATCCACCTTGATCGCGCGGCGATCCTTCAGCAGCGGCAGGATATCCTCCATGAACCGCCGATCCTCATCGGCGCCATGCTTCTGCTCGAGCAGTACGTCCTTCTCGAGGCCATCCCAGGTGCGGGTCCAGTTCTCATTGGCCCAGCACACGCAGAACGGGAACTCGATGTCACTCTTGAGATAGTTGTCCAGCGGCAGCTCGAGGATGCGCCGACCATCGAACCAGTAGTAGTAGAAGCAGAACCCATGGATCCCATACAGCGAGGCCAGCTCAGCCTGCGCCCGCATGTTGTCGATCAGCCGCAGGTCATAGAAGCCCAGCTCGCGCGGAATATGGGGCTGGTAGTGGCCGACGAAGTTCGGCTTTCCCTTGGCAACATTGGTCCACTCGGTGAAGCCAGGTCCCCACCACTCCGAGTTTTCCGCGACGGGATGGTATTGCGGCAGATAGAAGCAGATCGGCTTGACGGTAGACATGTTCATCCCTAGAAAACGGTTCAACCCAATCTGCTGATGGGTCTGGAAAAAATTCATTGCCGGAGCGCTTGCCCTCTACTTGCCCCTGACAGACCAAGCACCCTGCATTTGCAACGTAACATCCTGGCCGTTGGCAGGATGTCGATCAGCGGCGCCACCACGGTTGCAGCAGCCTGTCCAACGACCGTGCCTGCGAATCCAGTCGTGGGCCCAGTGCAGCCTGCACGTCCTCAACCGTCCTGGCACGCTCCTCGGCAACGATCCGGCTCAGGTCCTCTGCCGTCACCGCACTCTGCTCGGCCCGCTCCCGCACCTGCTGTAGCTGCTGCTCAGCCTGTCGCACCTGCTCCCGGCCGTCGCGCACTTCCTGTTCCAGCTGCAGGCAACGCTGCTGCAACTCGTGCCCCAGCGTTCCGAGGCGATTGACCTCGTTGCGTGCATCCACCAAGCCGGCATTGACCCGCTCCACTTCTTCGGCGCGCTTGATATTGCTGCCCAGCGTATCGAAAAGGCGATTGATGGGAGAAAACGCGCCCGTGGCGGCGCGCGCCGCCAGGTCAGCCAACGCAGGAACACGCTGCTTGCCGACCAGCAGCACACCCAGGCCATGGGTATGGGTGAACTCGAACGCCGGGTACTGCTGGCTGATCTCGCTCCAGTACTGCCAGACACCGAAACCGCGCTCGCGGACACAGGTGTCGTGGAAGATCACCACCGCCCGGTCGGAGAGCTTGGGCAACCAGGTTTCAAAGTCCTCACGAACTGCATCGTAGGTGTGCAGGCCATCGACATGCAGCAGATCGATCGAGCCCTCTGCGAAGTAAGGAAGGGCTTCGTTGAACCGCATCCGCAGCATTTCCGAAATGCCGGCATAGTTGCGCTGCTGGTACTCGCGCAGTTCGTTGTAGATCTCGTCGCCATAGTAGCCAGCGTGCTCATCGCCCTCCCAGGTATCGACAGCAAACACCCGCGAGGTCAGCCCCTGCTCCTGCACCGCCTGGCAGAGCGCGAGGAACGAGGAGCCACGATGAGTGCCAAGTTCGACGATCGACTGTGGCTGCAGCTGCTCGACCAGCCATGAGGCAAAGGGAATGTGACCCAGCCACGCGCTCAGCGAAAGCTCGCGTGGGGAGATCAGCATGCTGTTCGACAGCGGAAAATCATTCATGGGACAGCCGGGTTCTTTGAAATGGTTGAAGGAATCAGGATGCACTGGCGGCGACAATGAACGCTTCAACATCACTACTGCAGAGCAGTGACTCGAAGGACCGTATACGGTCGATCGGCCAGTTCCACCAGGCAAGCGCCTGCAAACGGGCGATCGTCTTCTCGTCATGACGCTTGCGCACCACCATCGCCGGATTGCCAGCGACAACCGCGTACGCAGGCACATCACGCGAAACCACGGCGCCTGCGCCAATGCATGCACCATCGCCCACGGTGACGCCGGAAACGATCATCGCGCCATGCCCGATCCAGACATCGTTGCCGATGCGGGTGGGGCCCTTGGTATGCGGGTGGCCGTCGTGGCCCGCGCCAGGGGAATTCAACGCGATGCGCAACGGATAGGTGGTCACCCAATCCAGGCGGTGCTCGCCCCCGCCAAAGATCACTACATCATCAGCGATCGAACAGAACGCACCGATCTCGATGCGCTCACCTTCCGACCACACCTTCAGCTGCGGAGAACCGTAGGTGTATCGACCGACGCTGATTCGAGGGTCATCACTGGTCAATGGGGGGATGAAACCATGGGCCTCGGTTACTGTCGGCGTGTGCGGGGCGGTCACGGCTCTTCTCCCATCCGCTGCGGCTCCCCGGTACGGACCATGGTCACTTCCTCGAACGGGATACCGACCAGACCATAGCGGAGCGTGGGCGACGCCACCCGGATCAACACAGCATCGTGCAGCCAGGCATGCTGCGTGTTGGTGTACGGGTCGCCTTCGGCGATCGAGACAGTCATCGAGTACTCGCCGTTGGGCAGCAGTGGCAGGGTGAACCGGAACGACGCCTCCAACCCGGTCCCCCCCTCCACTTCCATCGGCGGTTGGATGTAGGTGTAGGTATGTTCGCCGAACAGCGATTGCCCCAGGCGATCCTTGACGAAGAATCCGATCAGCGGGCTGGTCAGCGGGTCGTGTGCGGTCGCGCGGATCTTCAGCACCACATGCTCGCCACCGACGAAGGTAGTGAAAGGTTCACCGTCTTCGTTGCACAGGGTGACCGAATCGATGCTCGCCACGCCGGACTGCCAGCCGGCCGAATTGGCGACGTTGTCGAACAACTCGACCTTCAGGTCCTTCTCGATGCGTGCGGGCGCCGGCGTGCCGGGAGGTGCATCCGCGGCTCGGGCAGCGGCCTGGCGCGACTGCAGCTTGACGGTGTCGCCATACACTTCCTGTGAGCAGTATTCGATGTAGGCGTTGCAGGTGTCCTGCGCGGTGCCATGCATGCGCATGTCACCGCGATCCAGCCAGACGGCACTCTGGCAGAAGTTCAGCACCGAAGAGGTGTCGTGGCTGACGAACAGCAGCGTGCCGTTTTCGCGGAACTTGCGCAGGTAGCGCATGCATTTCTGCACGAAGATCGCGTCACCAACCGCCAGCGCCTCATCGATCACCAGGATATCGGCATCGACGTGCGCGATCACCGCGAATGCCAGGCGCACGTACATGCCGCTGGAATAGGTCTTGACCGGCTGTTCGAGGAAGTCACCGATATCGGCAAATGCCACGATATCGTCATACTTGCGATCGATCTCCTCGCGCGAAAGGCCGAGGATCGAGGCGCTCATGTAGACATTCTCGCGCCCGGTGAATTCCGGATTGAAGCCGGCACCGAGCTCCAGCAGTGCGGCCACCCGGCCCCGCACGGTCACTTCACCGTGGGTTGGCTGCAGGGTGCCGCAGATGATCTGCAGCAGCGTCGACTTGCCCGAGCCGTTGCGGCCGACGATACCCACCGTGTCACCACGGCGCACCTCGAAATCGACGCCCTTCAATGCCCAGAATTCGCGGTAGTACATGCCGCCGGGGCGTCCCAGCAGCCGCGACAGTCGCGGCAGGACAGCCTGCTTGAGGCGGTCCTGCGGCTGCGCGTACACCTGGAAGCACTTGGTGACACCGGACACCCGGATCGCAAGATCGTCCGGTTCGTGCGTGGATCCATTAGATGACATCGGCGAACCCCCGGCGCATTTTGTGGAAGCAGACATAGCCAAGCCATGCGACGACAGCAGCGAAGACGGCGTACTTGCCCAAGCCGATGAAATCGGGCGCCTTGCCCCAGATCAGCACTTCCCGCGACTGTTCGATGATGAACGTCAGCGGATTCAAGTAGATCCACTTGCGCATGTTTTCCGGCAGTGCGTTCACTGGATAGAACACCGGCGCCAGGAACAGCAGCACAGTGGTGAAGATGCCGGTCATCTGGCCGATGTCGCGCACGAACACGCCCAGCGCCGACAACAGCCAGGCCAGGCCCATCGTAAACAGCACCAGCGGGAACACCACCAACGGGAAATACAGTGCGGTCAAGGGCAGGACGCCACGGATCAGCAACTGCGCAAGCAGCAGCACCACCAGGGTCACAAGCGCATGGAACAACGCCGCCCCCATCGCCACCCAGGGCAGCGTATCGAGGGGGAACACCACGCGTTTGACGTAGCTGGCATTGCCCACAATCAGGCTGGGGGCGCGGTTGACGCACTCCGCAAAGATGCCGTGCACGAGGATGCCAACGAACAGGATGATCGCGAAATCACCCTTGTGTGCCACATCACCACCCCATCGGGCATTGAAGACCACCGAGAACACGAAGGTGTACACGGCGAGCATCAGCAACGGGTTGAAGAACGACCACGCCAGGCCCATCAACGAGCCACGGTAGCGGCTGATGACCTCGCGCTTGGCCAGCTGGTAGATCAAGACGCGGTTGCCGAGAAAACTGCGCACCATCGCCAGCGGCGAAACCGAGGTCTTGGCGGACGACACGGTCATCGGATTCACGCAGCAGTACTCGCCAGCGCCCGCTCAAGATCCACCTGCAGATCCCCCAGGTCCTCAACACCCACGCTCAGCCTTACCAGTGCATCACTGATGCCCAGCTGCTCGCGGCGTGCCACCGGGATCGACGCATGCGTCATCACCGCCGGGTGGTTCACCAGGCTTTCCACCCCGCCCAGCGACTCGGCCAGGGTGAACAGTTCGGTCTTCTCGCAGAAGCGCTTGGCCGCCTCGAAACCACCCTTCAGCACGATCGAGACGATGCCGCCGTAGCCGGCCATCTGCTTGCCCGCCAGCTCATGCTGCGGGTGCGAGGCCAGGCCCGGGTAGATCACCTTCTCCACCGCCGGGTGCTTTTCCAGCCACTGTGCAAGCGCCATCGCGTTGGCGCAGTGCGCCTTCATGCGCAGCGGCAGGGTCTTCAGGCCACGCAATGCGAGGAAGCTGTCGAACGGGCCCTGCACGCCACCCACCGAGTTCTGCAGGAAGGCCATCTGCTCGGCCAGTTCGGCGTTGTCGCCGACCACGACCATGCCACCGACCATGTCCGAATGGCCGTTGAGGTACTTGGTGGCCGAATGCAGCACCAGGTCCGCGCCCAGCTCCAGCGGACGCTGCAGCATCGGCGAGGCGAAGGTGTTGTCGACCACTACGATCAGGCCATGGCGCTTGGCGATGGCGGCGACCGCGGCGATGTCCACGATCTTCAGCATCGGGTTGGTGGGAGTTTCAATCCACACCATCTTGGTCTTCGGGGTGATTGCCGCTTCGAAGGCCGCCAGATCGGTCAGGTCGACGAAGCTGAAGTCCAGTGCGGCGGTGCGGCGGCGCACGCGCTCGAACAGGCGGAAGCTGCCGCCATAGATGTCGTCCATTGCCACCACGTGGCTGCCAGCATCCAGCAGCTCGATCACGGTGGAGCTGGCAGCCATGCCCGACGCGAAGGCGAAGCCACGGGTGCCGCCTTCCAGCGAGGCCACGCAACGCTCGTAGGCGAAGCGGGTCGGGTTGTGGGTACGCGAGTACTCGAAGCCCTGGTGCTCGCCCGGGCTGGACTGCGCATAGGTCGAGGTGGCGTAGATCGGCGGCATCACCGCGCCGGTGCTCGGGTCGGGCGACTGGCCGCCATGGATGGCCAGGGTGGCCAGCGCCAGCGCGCGGTCCGGGGAAGAAGCGTTGGACATGTCGTTTCCTGATTGGCGCCGATGACCGGCGCCGTCGAAGGAGCGGGAGTCTATCAGCGCGGCCTTAACGAGCTTTGACGCGGATAAACCGGGATTCAGCAGCGATCTGCGGCGATAAACGCCTTACTGAACGCGCCGACGCAGGTAATTCAGCAGGTCGATGCGGGTGATCAGGCCGAGGAAGGTGTCACCGTCCATCACGATGGCCACCTGGCCGCGGTCGAACACCGGCAGCAGCGCCTCGATCGGCGACTTCACATCCAGGCGATCCAGCTTGCTGACCATCGCGGTGGCCACCGGGTCACGGAAGCGTGCTTCGTCGCCGTAGACGTGCAGCAGCACGTCGCTTTCGTCGACGATGCCGACCAGCTGGTCACCGTCCAGCACCGGCAGCTGCGACACGTCATACAGCTTCATGCGCTGATAGGCGGTGGTCAGCAGGTCGTTCGGGCCGATCACGACGGTGTCGCGCTGGCCGTACGGGCGCAGGATCAGGTCGCGCAGGTCACCGTGCTGCGGGCGCTCAAGGAAGCCGTTGTCCAGCATCCAGTAGTCGTTGTACATCTTCGACAGGTACTTGTTGCCGGTGTCGCAGACCAGCACCAGCACTTTCTTCGGCGTGGTCTGCTCCTTGCAGTACTTCAGCGCCGCCGCCAGCAGGGTGCCGGTCGAGGAGCCACCGAGGATGCCTTCCTTGCCCAGCAGCTCACGCGCGGTATGGAAGCTCTCCGCGTCGGTGATGGCGTAGGCCTTCTTCACACGGCTGAAATCGGAGATCGAGGGCAGGAAATCCTCGCCGATGCCTTCCACCAGCCAGCTGCCCGACTTGTCGTTGAGCACGCCGTCGTTGATGTACTCGGCCAGGATGGAGCCGACCGGGTCGGCCAGCACCAGCTCGGTCTTCGGCGACAGCGTGGCGAAGGCGCGCGACAGGCCGGTCATGGTGCCGGAGCTGCCGCAGCCGAACACGATGGCATCCAGATCGCCATCCATCTGCTCGAGGATCTCCGGGCCGGTGCCGAATTCATGCGCGGCCGGGTTGTCCGGGTTGCCGAACTGGTTGACGAAGTAGGCGCCCGGGGTCTGCTCGGCGATGGTCTTGGCCAGGTCCTGGTAATACTCCGGGTGGCCCTTGGCCACGTCCGAGCGGGTCAGGCGCACTTCGGCACCCATCGCCTTCAGGTTGAAGATCTTTTCCCGGCTCATCTTGTCCGGGACCACCAGGATCAGCTTGTAGCCCTTCTGCTGGGCCACCAGCGCCAGGCCCAGGCCGGTATTGCCGGCGGTGCCTTCCACCAGGGTGGCGCCGGGCTTGAGGTCGCCGCGCTTCTCTGCCGCTTCGATCATCGACAGGCCGATGCGATCCTTGATCGATCCGCCCGGGTTGGCGCTTTCGAGCTTCAGGTAGAGCTCGCAGACGCCAGCATCCAGGCGCTGGGCCTTGACGATAGGGGTCTGGCCGATGAGTTCGAGGACGGAAGAATGGATGGGCATTCGGGGGACTTCGGTTCGCGCCACACAGGGCCGGACCGGTGATTATCCGATGGATGGCGACGAAAGTCAGGAGTAGGGCGTGCCGACCAACGGTCGGCACCCACAGGCACTCGCAGGCCCCTCCGGCACCCACCAGCTCGGCTGGCGGCCCAAGGGGATGCGGACGGCCCCGGATCGACGAGGAGACCGGTACCGCCCGCATCGGGGGACGTGCCTGCGGGGCCAAGGCACCACCGCGTGTGGTGCCTTGGCGCGACGCCTGCGTTCAGCGGCGCCGCGTTGCCAGGTCAGGAGAGCCTGGCAGGGCCATCGATGGCCAGGTCATGCCATTCCGGGCACGACAGGGGTGCGTCAATGCGTGGGGGACGAGGTTGCGAGCGGTGTTTCGTACATTCGCAGAAGGCGTTGCTTGGCCAGCAGCTTCTCGCGCTTCATTCGACCCAGGGTGACATCATCGATCGGGAGTACACCCAACTCCGCATCCATGCACTTCTTGTTCAACTTGCGGTGCTGGTCATGGAGTGCCCGGAACTCCGGATCGCGCGCGCGACGGGCGTCGATCTCGCTCTGGGGCTGATCTTCAAACATGATGGACCTCCTTCGACAGATACACGAACGCCCCGGCCGCAAGGCACGGGGCGTTGTTCATGGAGGAGTGCCGGTCGATGCCCACATGGGTGCCCACAACGACGTGCGGCACTGGCCTGCGCACTTCGATCTGCTGCGGTTCGCGCCCTGCTTGCATCGGCCCGGCCCTCCCATCGTCCGGTCCGCGTTATTGCGTCCCGGACAATTGACCCTACGCTTGCTCTGGACGGGGTTCAAGCCCCTGCGGCAAAAAGACCGAACCCCGCCGAGGCGGGGTTCAGGCTGAATACTCAACACAACGAAAAACAAACAATATCAATCAATTACGGCGCGATGACGACCTCGGCCGAGCGGGCCCGGGTGGAGGCGGCCTTCTTCCCAGCCACCTGGATCCGGCTGCTGGCGACACCGGCCGACACCAGCGCGTCGCGCAGTGCCTCGGCGCGCTTCTGGCCGACGCCATTGGCGCTGTCATAGGCTTCGATGCGGATCCTGCCCTTCTTGCCGATGTTCACGTACTCGGCCAGGGCCTTGGCCTGGTTGCGGGCGCCACCGGACAGGCTCGAGGCCCCGGCCGCAAACGCGTCACCGGCAAAGGTGAAGACCTCGCCGCGGCCATCGAACTTCGAGCCCGGCAGTTTCTGCCCGGACACCAGCTCGGCTTCCTCACGGGCCAGCTTGGCCGCGTTCTGCTGGGCCGAGCTGAGGCGCTGCTGCTGCTTGCCGGCCACGCTGGTCAGGGCGTTCTCGGCATCCTGGCGGGCCAGGGTCTCGGCCTCGGCCGCCTGGCGCAGGCGTTCGGCCTCTTCTGCCTGCATCTGCGCCTGCATGCGCAGCTGTTCGGCTTCCTGCCGGGCACGGGCGGCATCGCGGCGGCTGGCCTCGATCAGCAGATCGCCGCGGGTGCGCTCCAGGCGGTCGACCTCGCGCGCGGCCAGCGCAGCCCGCACGGCGGTCTCGGCGATCTCGACCCGGCGCTCGGCCAGGTAGGTGGCCAGCTCCTGGTCACGGCGCTTGGCCTTCTCCAGGGTGGCGATGGCCTGCTGCGCCTGCATGCGCTCGAAGGCGCCCAGTTCGGCGGTGTCCGGATTGGCCTGGATCGCCATCAGGCGCTGGCTCAGCTGGCCCACCATCGGGTTGTCAGCGGCCAGTGCCAGCGTCGGCAGGGCCAGCAGCGTAGCCAGGGTCAGCGCGGAAATCGTCTTCATCGGCGGTCCTCCCCGGTCGACAACTGGCGCTGCAGCTGGTTGACCTCGTTGCGGCGCAGCTGCAGCTGTGCGGTCGCCGTGGCTTCCTCGCTGCGGGCACGGGCCAGATCGGCGTCAACGGTGGCACGCAGGGCCAGCGCCGGTGCGTTCTTGCGCTCGCGGCGGTCGCCGGCGGCACGCTGGGCCTGCTCCAGCCCCTGGCGGGCCAACCCGATCAGGTCCGGGGCGTACTGGTCGGCGTCGGCCTGGGTGGCCTTGTCCACCGCCTGCCGGGCCTGGGCCAGTTCCAACGCGCCATCCTGCGCCCAGGCGGGAGCAGAGAGTGCGAATGCAAACGCCATCACATACAGGCTGTGGCGCATTCGTGCGAAGCTAAGTCGTTTCATTGGGGAGGCCGTACCGGTTGTCGGTTCGCGGCCATTGTCGTCAAGCCGGTACCGTGCTTGCAACGGGCACCGGCAGCTTCGTTGGGGAAAATTCGCAATGGATATCGGCTACTTCCTGAAGCTGATGACCGAAAAGAACGCTTCGGACATGTTCTTGACCACCGGCGCGCCGGTGTACATCAAGATCGAGGGCAAGCTGTATCCGCTCGGCAATACCGGCCTGCCGCCGGGAATGGTGAAGAAGATCGCCTACTCGCTGATGGACGAGGGCCAGGTGCCGCAGTTCGAGCGCGAGCTGGAACTCAACATGGCCATCGCCCTGGCCGATGCCGGGCGTTTCCGCGTCAACGTGTTCAAGCAGCGCGGTGAAGTGGGCATGGTCATCCGCGCCATCCGCAGCCGGATTCCGAGCATCGAAGAGCTCAACCTGCCGCAGGTGCTGAAGGACGTCATCATGACCCCGCGTGGGCTGGTGCTGGTGGTGGGGTCCACCGGCTCGGGCAAGTCCACCTCGCTGGCGTCGATGATCGACCATCGCAACAGCACCACCACCGGTCACATCCTCACCATCGAGGACCCGATCGAGTACCTGCACAAGCACAAGATGTCCATCGTCAACCAGCGCGAGGTCGGGCTCGATACCCATGCCTTCCACAATGCGCTGAAGAACGCGATGCGTGAAGCGCCGGACGTGATCCTGATCGGCGAGATCCTGGATGCCGAAACGATGGAGGCGGCGATCGCCTTCGCCGAAACCGGGCACCTGTGCTTGGCCACCCTGCACTCCAACAACGCCGACCAGACCATCGAGCGCATCCTCAACTTCTTCCCGGAAAGCGCGCACAAGAACGTGCTGATGAACTTGGCGCTGAACCTGCGTGCGGTGATCAGCCAGCGTCTGGTGAAGAACAAGGAGGGGCGCCGCCTGCCGGCCACCGAAGTACTGATCAACACGCCGATGATCCGCGACCTGCTGCGTCGCGGCCAGGTACACGAGATCAAGGCGGCGATGGAGGCTTCGCTGGAAGAAGGCATGGAGAGCTTCGACCAGTGCCTGTTCCGGTTGGCCAAGAACGGCACCATCGATCAGGAAGAAGCACTGCGCGCGGCCGACTCGCGCGATGGCTTGGCGCTGAAGTTCCGCCTGTCAGAAGGCGGCAGCGGCGAGCACGATCCGTATGCGGACTTCTCGGCCGGCGCGCCGAGCATTACCCACGGGTTCTGACGGCGCGCCCGCCAGGCATGGCCCGGCGCTACCGGACGCGTGGTGGTAGCGCCGGTCCATGCCCGGCGGAATCCTGAAGAGTTAAGGGGCGGTCTCATCCAATGAGACCCCTCGTGCGTAGGTTTCTTCAATGGAAACCATACGCAAGCTGGCTATCCTTGCAGATGCCGCCAAGTACGATGCCTCCTGCGCCTCCAGTGGTGCGGGCAAGCGCGATTCGCGCGCCTCCGGCGGCATCGGCAGTACCGAGGGCATGGGCATCTGCCACAGCTACACGCCCGATGGCCGCTGCGTGTCGCTGCTGAAGATCCTGCTGACCAACTTCTGCGTGTACGACTGCGCCTATTGCGTGAACCGGGTGTCCAGCAACGTGCCGCGCGCGCGTTTCAGCGTGGACGAGGTGGTCACGCTCACCCTGGACTTCTACAAGCGCAATTACATCGAAGGGCTGTTTCTTTCCAGCGGCATCATCCGCAACGCGGACTACACGATGGAGCGCATGGTGGAGGTGGCACGCCGGCTGCGCGAGGAGCACCGATACGCCGGCTACATCCACCTGAAGACGATCCCCGAGGCATCGCCAGAACTTCTGGCCGCTGCGGGTCGTTACGCCGATCGCCTGTCGATCAATGTCGAACTGCCCACCGAGGCGGGCCTGGCCACCCTCGCCCCGGAAAAGACCAGCACATCGATCCGCGGCGCGATGGGTGAACTGCGCTGGCGCATCGAAGAAGCCAAGGAGGCCCGCAAGGCGCCGGCAGTGATCGCACCGGTTTCCAGCCGCGGCGCGCGTCCTCGCCCTCCCCGCTTTGCACCCGCCGGGCAGAGCACGCAGATGATCGTCGGCGCCGACGGTGCCAGCGACCAGCAGATCCTGACCAGTGCCGACAGCCTCTACGGCAACTACCGCATGCGCCGGGTGTACTACTCCGCCTTCAGCCCGATTCCCGATGCGAGCCGCCAGCTGCCGCTGCAGCCACCTCCGCTGCAGCGCGAGCACCGTCTGTACCAGGCCGACTGGCTGCTGCGTTTCTACGGCTACGGCGTGGAGGAGATCACCGACACCACCCAGGGCGGCATGCTGGATCTGGACATCGATCCGAAGATGGCCTGGGCGATCCGCCATCCCGAACGCTTCCCGGTGGACCTGAACCTTGCGCCGAAGGAGCTGCTGCTGCGGGTGCCGGGCCTGGGAGTGCGCAACGTCAAGCGCGTGCTGATGGCACGCCGCCACGGTCGCCTGCGGGTGGCCGACGTTGCACGACTGAAGGCGCCGATGAGCAAACTGCTGCCGTTCGTGCAGCTGGCCGACCACCATCCGCGCAGTGCGCTGGATGATCCGGCGGCGCTGCGCGCGAAGCTGGCGCCACCACCCCGCCAGGGCTCGCTGTTCGATGCCACGCCCGCTGCCTGAGCTGCAGCGCTGGTCGCTGCGCGTAGACCCGCCGTGGTCGCTGGATGCCTGGCGCGGTGCGGCGCGTGAGGCCTTGCTGCGCCGCGTGCTGCCGGAACAGCTGGACTGGATCACGGGCAGCGAAGCGTCGCTGCTGGACGCGCCGGCGGTGCAGCAGGCGCCACTGCCCGACGGCGCCACCGTCCCGAACGTGCCGCGCGACTTCGTCGAACTGGCCGCTACCTGCCTGTGCCATCGCGATCCGCAGCGCCTGCCGCTGCTGTACCGCCTGCTGTGGCGCATCGCGCATGGCGAACGCACGGTGCTGTCCAATCCGGCCGACGCCGATGTGCTGCGGTTGATGGCGCTGGCGCAGGCGGTGCGCCGCGACATGCACAAGATGAAGGCCTTCGTGCGCTTCCGGGAGGTGCCGGGCGAGACCGATGCGTTCATCGCCTGGTTCGAGCCCGATCACAACATCGTCGACCGGGTCGCGCCGTTTTTCGCCCGCCGTTTTGCCGGCATGCGCTGGGCGATCCTGACCCCCGCGCGCAGTGTCCGCTGGGATGGCAGCGCACTCTCGTTCGGTGATGGCGGCAGCCGTCGCGATGCACCCGCCGAAGACGCCCGTGAGACGCTGTGGCAGACCTATTACGCCAGCATCTTCAATCCGGCCCGGCTCAACACGCGGATGATGCAGCAGGAAATGCCCGCCCGTTACTGGAAGCATCTTCCCGAAGCGCACCTGTTGCCGGGCCTTGTGCGCGACGCAGCCGGCCGCGTGCAGGAGATGCATGATCGACCGGCACAGGCACCGCAGCGACGTATTCCCGCACGGCCGAATGATGCAACCGATGCCGCTGCGGACAATGGCAGCCTGCAGGCGCTGCGCCAGCAGGCCGCCGTCTGCCGGCAGTGCCCGCTGTGGGAAGCGTCGACCCAGACCGTGTTCGGCGAAGGTCGTGCCGATGCACGCATCATGCTGGTGGGCGAACAGCCCGGTGATGTCGAGGACCTGAGTGGGCGCCCCTTCGCCGGGCCGGCGGGCAAGCTGCTGGGCCGTGCGCTGCAGGAGCTGGGCATCGAACGCAGCGCCCTGTACCTGACCAACGCGGTGAAGCACTTCCATCACGAGCGCCGAGGCAAGGTGCGCCTGCATAAGCGCCCTGAGAGCCGCCATGTGCATGCCTGCCGGCCGTGGCTGCAGGGCGAGATCGCACGGGTGAAGCCGCAGGTGATCGTCTGTCTCGGCGCCACGGCGGCCTCGTCCGTATTTGGTCGCGACTTCAACCTGACGCGCGACCGTGGCCGCTGGCTCACGCTCGAGGATGGCACCCGGGGGTACGCCACCGTGCATCCTGCCTGGGTACTGCGGCAAAAGGATGAGACGCGGCGCGAGGACGCCTACCGGTTGTTCCGCGATGACCTGCGGCAACTGCTGGCGGCCGATTCCGCGCCCACCGGGCATGGCCCGGCGCTACCGCGCGCCGGAGACCGGTAGCGCCAGGCCATGCCCGGCGAGCACAGCGGGACGTCAGGCGGCGTCGACCTGGTTTTCGGGGCGTGCAGCGATGAAGGCATCCAGCTGCTGGCAGGCCGCTTCAATGCGGCGCAGTGTGGGGTATTCCGCCAGGTCCAGGCCGAAGCGATGGGCGTTGTACAGCTGCGGCAACAGGCAGATGTCGGCCAGGCCCGGACGGTCACCGTGGCAGAACGTGCCGGTGTCAGCGCTGTTGGCCAGCATCGTTTCCATTGCGGCAAAGCCCTCGGCCATCCAGTGCAGGGTCCACCGCGTGCGTGCATCGGCCGGCAACTGCAGATCGCGCTCGAGGTACTGCATCACCCGCAGGTTGTTGATCGGGTGGATGTCGCAGGCCACCAGCTGCGCCAGTGCCCGCACCCGTGCGCGGCCAGCGGCGTCGGCCGGCAGCAGCGGCACCTGCGGGAACCGCTCTTCCAGATACTCCAGGATCGCCAGCGACTGGGTCAGCACGTGGCCGTCATGCAGCAGCGTGGGCACCAGCTGCTGCGGGTTGAGCCCGCGATAGGCGTCATGGTGCTGCTCGCCGCCCTCGCGCACCAGATGCACCGGTCGTGCTTCGAAGGCCAGGCCTTTCAAGGCCAGGCCGATGCGCACGCGGTAGGCGGCGCTGGATCGCCAGTAGGTGTACAGCACGATGCCGTCGTCGACCGGAATCTCCATCGCCGCCTCCATGCTCAGGGCTTGGCCGCCTGTTCGATGCGCTGCTCGATCGCACCGAAGATGCTGTTGCCGGCGGCATCGAGCATCTCGATGCGCACCACGTCGCCGAAGGACATGAACGGCGTGCTCGGCTTGCCGTCGCGCAGGGTTTCCACCACGCGCTGTTCGGCGAAGCACGAAGCACCCTTGCTGGTGTCTTCGTTGGCGATGGTGCCCGAGCCGACGATGGTGCCGGCACTGAGCGGGCGCGTCTTCGCCGCGTGCGCGACCAGCTGGGCGAAGTTGAACTGCATGTCGACACCCGCTTCCGGCGCACCGAACCACGTCCCGTTGATGTGGGTCAGCAGCGGCAGGTGCACCTTGCTGTCCTGCCAGGCAGCGCCCAGTTCGTCGGGAGTGACGAACACCGGCGACAACGCCGAGCGCGGCTTGGACTGCAGGAAGCCGAAGCCCTTGGCCAGTTCGCCCGGGATCAGGTTGCGCAGCGAGACGTCGTTGACCAGGCCGATCAGCTGGATGTGGCCGGCGGCCTGATCCGGGGTGGCGGCCATCGGCACGTCGTCGGTGATCACCACGATCTCCGCTTCCAGGTCGATGCCGTAGTCCTCGCTGACCACCTTGACCGCATCGCGCGGGCCATGGAAACCGGCGCTGGTGGCCTGGTACATCAGCGGATCACTGTAGAAGCTCTCCGGGACCTCGGCGCCGCGCGCGCGACGTACGCGCTCGACGTGCGGCAGGTAGGCGCTGCCATCAACGAATTCATAGGCGCGCGGCATCGGCGCGGCCAGGGCCTGCGGGTCCAGGTCGAACACGCCATCGGCGTCACCGGCATTGAGCGACTCATACAGCGCATTCAGACGCGGGGCCAGATGGCTCCAGTCCTCCAGGGCCAACTGCAGGGTGGCGGCGATGCCGGTGGCGCGCACGCCGTGGCGCAGGTCACGCGAGACGACGATCAGGGTGCCGTCGCGGCCGCCTTCCTTCAAGGAACCAAGCTTCATGGTGGGTGTCCGGAGTCGTGGGCAAACAAGTTTCAAGTGTAATCAAATAAGCAGCGTAGCCAAGCTGCAGCGCGGCATCGCCTCACCCTACCGCAGGAGGGGGGCGGCAGGGTTGCACCCTGCACCGGCTTCAAGCCAGAGCAGCGGCCGGAGCAACTGCAACAGCCGGCTCTGGGTTTTCTGCGGGTTGGGCGGGGCGGTATGGGGCTGCAGGACACGCCGTAAACCCATCCATGGGGGCTCGATGGCGCCATCCATGGCGCCAACGGTCCTGCAGCCCCATACCGCCCCGCCTTCGACAGGTTCCCGGTGACGGTTGCATTCGTTCCGGTAGATCCACGCCATGCGTGGATTGATCTCCATCGAAATCGAATATTTCGACAATTGAACGAAGAGCATCCACGCATGGCGTGGATCTACCGTGTCGACCAAGGTCGTCACCCACCAGGAGCGGGCCATGCCATTCCGACAGATCGCGGAAAACTGTCGAAGGCGGGGTGGGTCCGGTTGCGGGGGTGTCCGCGGCATGGATGCCGCGGCCAAGCCCCCAAGGACGGGTTTACGGCGTCCCCCGCAACCGGACCCACCCCGCCATCCCACGGTATGCCCGCTGTTGCTGTTGAGGTTGCCGGCCAGCGGCCGGCACTACCGCTTCGGCGGGTGCAGGGCGCAGCCCTGCCGAACCCCCAACCTGAACAGCCTGTTTTGCGTCAGGTCTCATCCTTCCGTTAGACTATGCGGGTCTGCAGCGGCCGTCCGTTTCCCTCCGGGATCGCCGGCGACCGGGGTTCGCCCCATCGCCCGCCCCCACTCCGACGCCGTTCGTCACGCATTCCAGCCTGCGCTTCGCGTTGGCTGCACCCAATTCTCGCAGCGCGGTTCACGGGAACGCTCCGAGTCAGCCGATCAGTTTGATCTGCCCCCGTCTGTCCGTTCGGACAGGCGTTAACTGTACTTGGAGCAATCTCGATGTCTTTTGAATCCCTGGGCCTTGCGCCCTTCCTGCTGCGTGCGCTCGCCGAGCAGGGCTACGAAACCCCGACCCCGATCCAGCAGCAGGCGATCCCGCTGGTGCTGGCCGGTCGCGACCTGCTGGCCGGCGCACAGACCGGCACCGGCAAGACCGCTGCGTTCGGCCTGCCGCTGCTGCAGCACCTGGGCACCGCTTCGCAGGAAGTGCGCACTGGCCCGCGCAAGCCGCGCGCGCTGATCCTGGCACCGACCCGCGAACTGGCCACCCAGGTGCATGACAGCCTGCGCGGTTACAGCAAGTACCTGCGCATCCCCAGCGCCTGCATCTACGGCGGTGTCGGCATGGGCAACCAGCTGGACATCCTGCGTCGCGGCGTGGACCTGCTGGTGGCGTGCCCGGGCCGCCTGATCGACCACCTGGAGCGTCGCAGCATCGACCTGTCCGGCATTGAACTGCTGGTGCTGGACGAAGCCGACCGCATGCTGGACATGGGCTTCCTGCCCTCGATCAAGCGCATCCTGGCCAAGCTGCCCAAGCAGAACCGCCAGACCCTGCTGTTCTCGGCCACCTTCGAGGACAACATCCGCCAGTTGGCGCTGGAGTTCATGCGCAACCCGGAACAGATCCAGGTCACGCCGAAGAACACCGTCGCCGAGACCATCACCCACAAGGTGCATCCGGTCGATGGCAGCCGCAAGCGCGACCTGCTGCTGCACCTGCTGGCGCAGGACAGCCGCGAGCAGACCCTGGTGTTTGCCCGCACCAAGCACGGCAGCGACAAGCTGGCCGCGTTCCTGGAAAAGTCCGGCATCAAGACCGCGGCGATCCACGGCAACAAGAGCCAGGGCCAGCGCCTGCGTGCGCTCGGCGACTTCAAGGCTGGCCGTGTCACCGTGCTGGTGGCCACCGATATCGCCGCGCGCGGTATCGACATCAACGAGCTGCCGAAGGTGATCAACTTCGATCTGCCGATGGTGGCCGAAGACTACGTGCACCGTATTGGCCGTACCGGCCGCAACGGTGCGACCGGTGAAGCGATTTCGCTGGTGGCGCAGGATGAAGTGAAGCTGCTGCGCGCGATCGTGCGCCTGCTCGGCCGCGACATGGACATCCGCGATGTGCCGGGCTTCGAGCTGCAGACGCCGATCCGCTGGGGCAACAGTGCTCCGGGCAAGGCCGAGGCCGATACCGGCGAGCGCGTGCCGCGCAAGACCCACGCGCGCCGTCCGCACGGCGATGCGCCGCGTCATGCCCATGCAGGCCCGAAGAAGGCCGGCGGTGGCCGCCGCGAGGGCGCCGGCAACGGCCAGCAGCGCGCAGGCGCAGGTGCCGGTCAGGGCCAGCGTCGCGGTGGCGGTGCCAATACTGGTGGCGGTCGTGGCCGCGGCCAGGGTGGCGGTGGCGGTCGCGCCGGCTGATTGCCGGAGCCCTGCAATGCACAGCGGGACGCGGCGAAAGCTGCGTCCCTTTTTTTTTGCTCCGTGTGCATCGTGCTTCCTGAATGGCTCGATACCCACCACTCCCGCGCCGCAGCGCAACGTTCTCGCCGCGTGAAATTTGGCTAGACTCGGGCGGCGACATGATGTCGCAGCCGGTCCGCGTCCACGCACGCCCCGGCCTGGACCGCTACACCAAAAGGACACGCATGATGCGCAAGATTTTCCTGGTCTCCACGTTGCTGCTCGGCGCTCCGCTGACGGCCATCGCAGGCGACGGCATGAGCTACACCTACGTGGAAGGTGGCTGGAACCAGCTGCAGATGAGCTCCAGCGCCCTCAAGGATCCAAAGGCCGATGGCGGCTATGTTCGTGGCTCGTTCGCCATTGCCGAACAGGTCAACGTGTTCGGTGGCTGGTCCCGCGTGACCGACACCAGCCGCTACGCCTATTCCAGCGTGAAGACCACACTCGACCAGCCCCATCTGGGCATCGGCTACCACATGCCGATAAGCGATCGGCTGGACTTCACCGCAGACCTGGCGTGGAACCGCCGCTCGGGCAAAAGTGAGGTCCACTCTGACGGCGCGAGCTACACCAGCAAGACCTCGGTCAACACCGCCGTGGGTAACTTCGGCCTGCGCGGCAAGCCGTCGGCAAAGACCGAAGCGTGGCTCAAAGCGGGCTACATCGACGGCAACAACCACTTTGACGGCACCTGGACGGGCACCATCGGTGGCCAGGTCAGCTTCAACCGCACCTGGGGCGTGGTTGCCGAAGGCCAGTTCTACGATGACTTCGCCGAGTACCGCGTCGGCGTTCGCGCAAGCTTCTGATCGAATGCCGCGACCTCCAGGCCCCTGCACGGCCCCCTGCTGTGGCACGGGCCGGCGTTGCTCCGCACCCTCGCTCCATAAGGACTTGAACGATGCGCAATATGCTCCTGGTAACCAGCCTGTTGCTTGCAACGCCCCTGCTGGCGTCGGCCGGCGACGAGCTCAGCTACACCTACGTGGAGGGCGGCTGGAACCGGCTGCAGCTGGATGCCGACAGCGCAGGTGACTTCACCATGGATGGTGGCTATGTGCGGGGTTCGTTCGCGGTCACACCGCAGTTCCATGTGATCGTCGGCGCGTCACACCTCAGCGGAAGCGACACTGCAGGCGCTACGCGGGTGAAGACCACCCTCGACGTTCCGTACCTGGGCCTGGGATATCACGCGCCGATCAGCGACGGCGTGGACTTCACAAGCGAGTTCGCCTGGAACCACCGTTCAGCGAAGTCGGACTATCGCGTCGGCGATCAGAGGTTCCGCCAGACGTCCCGGTTCAATGAGGTGCTGGGCATGGTGGGTGTGCGCGGCAGGTTGACCGGCAACCTCGAAGGCTGGCTCAAAGGCGGCTACGCCAATGGCGGCGACGGACAGGACGCCCGCTGGTATGGCGTGGTGGGTGGGCAGTTGAACATCACCGATACCTGGGGCGTTGTACTGGAAGGCCAGTTCGACAAGGACACATCCGAGTACAGGGCCGGCGTACGCGCCAGCTTCTAGCGGCTTTTCCTGCTGCGCAAGGGGTTTTACCGGGGACGACGCCGAGGCGTCGTCCCCTTTTTGATGTTGGCCACCGTGTGGGTTCCAGCGCTTGCGGATGGTTGTGCATAGCCGTTGGTGAGGGGCGGCGGCGGTACAAAGCACGCTGCAAATACATCCATGCAGGCACGTAGGCGCCTTGCTCGCGTGCGCAGTCCTGCGCAACCATTCGTGCTCCCAATTCCGGAGTCAGCTCGGCGCGCAACGCCTCAACCTCGCGCTTTCGCCGGGTTCACCAGATTCCCGAAGAAGATCGCGTTGATCAGCATCCGATCAGTGCCATGCCAGTACTTGCGATGCGCCGGATCATCAGCAAACAGGATCACGTTGCCCTGCCCCTGCGCTGACACCAGCAGCCATGCGCTGCCGGCCACGCGACTGCGGTTGCGCTCGGACAGATACCCGTTCACCCGCGGTGTGTCGTCGATCCGCACCACCGTGGAAAACCCGTTCGTGCTCGGCTGCAGGATGACCGTGTTCTCCTTGTTGATCGCCAGTTGCCGGCGCGGCACGCCGAACGCCAAAGGATGACTGGGGTCGACGTCGGCGCTGAGGATGTTGCCGCTGACACGCTCGATCGCGGCGATATCGCGCTGGTCACCGAAGGCGCGGCGCGCGGTGTCTGTTGCTTCCTCGTCCTTGCCCAGCTTCTCGCCGTCGGCAAGCTTCTGTTCGATCGCCCACTTCGACGCGCTGCCATAGGTGACCAGTGACCCGCCGGCCTGGATCCAGCGCTTCAATGCCGCTACCGCGGCCGCGTCGATGCCGGCATAGGTGCCGCCGGACAGCACGATCGTGGTGTAGCGGTCCAGAGATACCTTGCCCAGCTGCTGCGGGTCCAGCTTGCTGGCCGGCAGGCGCAGCTGCTGGTCGAGCAGGAACCAGGCCGAACCGATTTCGGTGGCTGCCACGCCCTCGCCCATCACCAGCGCGACGGCGGGCTTGCGCAGTGCCTTGACGCCGTCACTGCCAAGGTCGATGCCATCGCGGCTGCGACCGCTGGCCAGCGCATGCACCTGCACACCGGCGGCCCGCGCGGCGGCGGCGACCGCCTCCTGCAACGCCGCACCCTGCAGCGGCTGCCCGGCCACCGGTACCACGATGCTGCCCCCGGCAAAGGCCACCTCACCTTGTGCGGTGGCCGCGGTGAACGGCTGGAAGGTGGCACGCGTGGACAAGCCCTTGGCCTGCAGGGCGGCCAGTGCGCGGCCCGCGTTGTAGTCGCGCCAGTCGATCACGTAGGCGAAGCCCGCTTCACCGCCGGTCAGCCCGCCCTGCACTGCGGGAACCTCGGCCACGCGGGCGCCGCCATCGATGCGGCTGCGGCTGCCGGCAAAAGCCACGCCGTAGGCCGGGGCGATCGCGTAACTGGTGCTGCCGTAGAACACGTCGCCCTTGATCGGCGGGGTCTCGGCGAAGATCGAATGGACCAGGCGGAACTGCGCCTGCTGCACCGGCACCACGTAGGCGCTGCCCGCTTCGAAACGCTGGCCATCTACGCTGACGGCGCGGTCCAGTGCATGCACTTCAATCCTGTGCAGCAACAGCAGTTCCAGCAGGCGTCGGGTCAATGCTGGATCATGCGCGTCGCCGAACACGAAGCTCTTCACCGGCTGTTGTGCGGCCTGCTTCAGCGCGCTCTGGAAGAAACTCTTCTGCAGATCGAACAGCGCGCTGCGCTCGGTCACCGCACCGCGCACCGTGCCCAACCCGGTGGCAACCTGGTTGCGGATGGTGAACGGGAACGTCAGCAGGCCATTCACCGATTCCTGCACGCGACCGCGCGAGCTGGCCTGCTCCACGGTGACGCCGACCGCGCCGTGGAAATCCGGATAGGTCGAGCCGTACACGGGCGAGAAATTGTCGAAGTTCTCACCGGTGTAGTACAGCGAACCCAGCGCATCGAGCGCCTGGGCGTGGTACTTGGCCAGGGTCTTGTTGAACTCGTACGACGCTGCCGGGATCAACGGACTATGCATGCTCTTCGGCGATGGCTCGAAGTAGTACGTGCTGTCCTTGCCCATTTCGTGGAAGTCGATCTGCACGTTCGGGTACCACTGGTGGAACTGCGCCACCTTCGGCCGCGAATCCTGCTGCGTCAGTGCCAGCCAATCGCGGTTGAGATCGGTGAAGTAGTGATTGGTACGGCCCTGCGGGAACGGTTCGACGTGCTCCTTGTCGGCCGGATCGGCCGAGGCCGGGTCGGACGCCCAGGCGTTGTGCCAGTTGGCGGCGCGATCGCGGCCGTCGGGATTCTGCGCCGGGTCGAAAAGCACCACTGCCTGCTGCAGCCACTGCTGCGTTTCCGCGCTGCGGTTGGCCACCAGGTAGTAGGCGGTCAGCATCGCCGCTTCGCCACTGGAGGTCTCGTTGCCGTGCACGCTGTAGCCCAGCCACACCACCACCGGGCTGTCACCGGCAGCGCTGCGCGGCTGCGCCGGGTCGGCCAGGGTCGCGTGCTGCTGGCGGATCTGTTCCAGCCGCGCGTGGTTGCCTGCAGCAGTGACCGTGGCGATCAGCAGCGGTCGGCCCTCATAGCTGCGGCCGATCTCGCGCACGCTGATCTTGTCCGAGTGCTTGGCCAGCTCCTGGAAGTAAGCCACCAGCTGGTCATGGCGGGTGTAGCGGCTGCCGATCGGATAGCCGAGGAACTGCTCCGGCGTGGGAATGGCGGTATCGAATGCCGCGGCATCGGTGGTCTGCGGGAAGAAATAGGCGCTCTGCGCATGTACCGCAGGCGGCAACGATACGGCGGTGGCGACGGCGAGCAACAACGGGAAAACGGCACGGCGGTGGAAGGACACGGTGACTCCCCTGGAACATGGCAACACGACCGGCCACACAGGGTGGCCGGCCGCGGCGGGTGGATCAGAAGCGGTAGTCGAAGCCCAGCGTGAAGTAGCGGCCACGCAGGTCGTACTGGCTGAAGTCGTACGGCGCGCGGATGCCCGGGAACGAGGCGTCGTACGGCGGCGTCTTGTCACCCAGGTTCTGCACCTTGGCGTACACGGTCAGGTTCTCGATGCCGGTGTAGCCCAGGTAGAGATCGAACTGGTTGTAGGCGTCGACGCGGCTCTGCACCGCAGCGGCCGCGGTGCTGGCCTTCTGGTCGTAGCCACTGGTGTAGTACCAGGTCACCGCGGCGGTGTAGTCGCTGTACTTCCAGTCCAGGGTGGTGGTGGCCTTGTTCTTCGGCAGGGTGGCGCCGAGATTGCTGCCGGCATAGTCCACCAGCGGGCCACCGACCACGGTCGGGCGCCGGTAGTCGCGAACGTGGGTGTAGGCCGAGGTCACGGTGAAGTCACCGAAGGCGGTGGTCGGGATGCGCTGGCGCAGCTCGACGTCGATGCCCGAGGTCTTCAGCTCGCTCAGGTTCTGGTAGCGGTTGTAGACCGCCTGCAGCTTGCCGCGCTCATCGCGCTGCACGGCATCGGCGACGTTGTCGTTGACCAGGGTCTGGGTGTTGTTGGTACCGACCAGGTTGTCCAGCTGGATACGGTAGTAGTCGATGCTCAGGTTGGTGTTCGCCCATGGCGACAGCACCACGCCGAAGTTCACGCTCTTGGTGCGCTCCGGCTTCAGGTCGCTGTTGCCGACGGTGAAGAAGGTCGGGTTCTGCCGCGAGCCCGGCACGTCCGGATCACGCGGGTCGACCACGCTGCCGTAGGCGATGCTGGTGCTGTTGGAGTTCTCCGACAGCGACGGGGCACGGAAGCCCTTCGACGCGGAGGCACGCACCAGCAGGAAATCCAGCGGCTGCCAGCGCAGGCCGAGCTTGGGCGAGAACGCGTCGCCGAAATCATCGTAATGATCGGCGCGGGCGGCGGCGGACAGTTCCAGGGTCGAGGCCAGCGGCACGTTGACCTCGGCGTAGGCGGCGCTGACCTTGCGCTCGCCATGCACTTCGGCGATTGCCGGGCGCACCTGCAGGCCGGCATCGATCTGCCACGGGTTGTTCGAATCAAGCTTCTCGCGGCGCCATTCGGCACCGGCGGCGAACCCGATGTCGCCGGCCCAGGTGTGGCCGAGACTGCCGGAGATCTTCGCATCAATGCCCTGCAGCACCGACTCGGCCGGACGCAGGGTGGCGATGTTGATCGAATCGCGCACCGACTGCGGCGTCGCGGCAGGGTTCAGCAGGTTGTAGCTGCCGGTGGCCAGTGCATTGGCCAGTGCCCAGCGGTTGGCGAAGCCGCCGGAGACGGTTTCGCGCTCGCTGCTGCGCGCGCCGAACGCGGCCACTTCCCAGTCCCACTTCTCGGTGTTGCCACGCAGCCCGAACACACCGCGATAGGCGGTGGACCGGTTGGTCTTGATGGTGCCGCCGAGGTCGAAGAAGGTGTATTCGATCGGGATCGCGCGGCCGTACGGGTTGTACGGGTTGCTGGCCGGCAGGTTGGACGACACCGGCTCGGCCAGGCCGGTCTGCGCGTTCAGTGCGAAGCGACCGCTTTCCAGGGTGAAGAACGGGCTGCTGCCGAACCAGGCAGCACTCTTGATCTGGCTGTACAGCACTTCGCCGAACGCTTCGACGTTGTCGCCGAGGCGGAACGTGCCGTTGGCGTAGGCCTGGTAGCGCTTGGTGGAGGGAATCAGGGTGGTGTACGGGGCCTGGTTGAAGCCGCAGGTATCACCGGCCAGGCCGTCGATCGGCGCGCTGGCCACGCGGGTGGTGCCGGTGGGGCAGTTGCCGTTGGCATCGAGCATCGGCACGGAGGTGCCATTGACCAGATAGCGTGCACCCTTGGCCGACCAGCCGTTCCAGCGGCCGCCGGGCTGGTCGCTGTAGATGCCGCTCTTGGTCAGGTTGCGCTCATCCTGGTCCAGTCGCTCGCGGTTGTAGCCCTGCAGGCTGAAGAGGATGTTGTAGCCGTCCTTGTCGATGTCGCCCAGGCCACCGACGAACTTCAGGTTCTGCTCGTGCAGGCCGCCCTGGTCGGCGCCGCCGAAGCTGCCGCCGATCTCGGCGCCTTCGAAATTCTGCCGGGTGATGATGTTGACCACGCCGGCCACCGCATCGCTGCCATACACCGCCGATGCACCGTCCTTGAGCACTTCGATGCGTTCGACCGCCACCAGCGGCAGCGCGTTGAGATCGACGAAAGTGTCCGACAGGCCGCCGGCCGGGAAGCCGTAGTTGGCCAGGCGGCGGCCGTTGAGCAGCACCAGCGTGTTCTTCTGCGAAAGACCGCGCAGGCCGATGCCGGCCGAGCCCGAGGCCCAACCGTTGTTGGTGGTCTCGTTGCTGGCATTGCCGGTGTTGGCCGAGATCGAGCGCAGCACATCGGCCACGGTGGCCTTGCCGGTCTGTTCCAGCTGCTGGCGTCCGATCACCTGCACCGGGTTGGAGGCTTCGGTATCGGCGCGTTTGATGTTGGAACCGGTGACGCGCACGGCAGCCAGGGTGCTGGCTTCGCCGCTGGCGTCGGCGGGGGTTTCGGCG
Organism: Stenotrophomonas sp. MYb57; assembly: GCF_002966815.1. Lineage (NCBI taxonomy): Bacteria > Pseudomonadati > Pseudomonadota > Gammaproteobacteria > Lysobacterales > Lysobacteraceae > Stenotrophomonas > Stenotrophomonas sp. MYb57. Next base: position 558,858 of record NZ_CP023271.1, on the reverse strand, counting down.
GCTGCAGACAAAGGCGCGGCCAGAGCGACGGCCAGGGCCGCCACGAGCAGGGTGTGCTGGGGCATGACGATGTGGGGGAGGTAGTGGAAGGACGAAGGAAGTTCCGCAGTAATCCATGCCTGGCCGGGGTGCGGCCAATAACATCTCTTCATACGGATATAAGAGAAACTATCATCTCTTCATCCGGATGGAAAGAATTTCTTCACGGGAAGGCAACGCAAAGCCGGGCTGATCGGCCGCCCGCGGCGTACAATCGCGCCATGGAAATCTTCAAAGTCTTCATGCTCGAGGCGGCGCACCGCCTCCCCAACGTGCCGCCGGGGCACAAGTGCGCGCGCCTGCACGGCCACTCCTTCCGGGTGGAGCTGAAAGTCGAGGGCGAGCCGGGCGCGCAGACCGGCTGGATCATGGATTTCGGTGACGTGAAGGCGGCTTTCCAGCCGATCTACGACCGCCTGGACCACCATTACCTCAATGACATCCCCGGCCTGGAGAACCCGACCAGCGAAAACCTGGCCGTGTGGATCTGGAACGAGCTCAAGCCCACCCTGCCGGCATTGAGCGAGATCACCGTGCACGAAACCTGCACCTCGGGCTGCCGTTACCGCGGCCCTGCCGCCTGATCAACCCATTGATCTGAAAGGCCTCAAGGCGCCAGAGATGGCGCCTTCGTGATTTTTGTTGCATTGCCGCATGATCGGCGTATGCTGCATTGCATCAATACAAATGCACGGCGGATGCGACTGGCAGGCAACAGGCACCGGCGCGACGCCCACGCTCATTGCATGGGTCCCTCCCCCCATGCAATCCGGACCCGGCAGATCCCTCCCTCTGCCGGGTCTTTTTTTGTCTGACGTCTGGATTCTCGAGCGCGTCTTCGTCCGGGTCTCTGCGATCTGAAGGGCCCCGCCGGGGCAGGTAGAGGTCTGGGCAAATGTCCCCCGGCGCCGGCCATTGGCCGTCACCTCCTCCTTTACTTTGCCCAGACCCCTACCTGCCCCGACGAGGCTCGGCTTACGGCACCAGATGCGCAGATCGCTGCTTTCCTGAGGCCACCGAAGATCTCCCCACGCAGGGCGGAGGCCCTTGCGTGCGAAGTAAAGGGGGAGGCGGTGGCCGCAGGCCGGCGCCGGAGGACATTCGCACGCAAGGGCCTCCGCCCTGCGCTGCGCAGAATGGATCGACCGCGCGCCACGAAGGCACGCTCAGCGCCCGCGATTGCCGTGCCAGTGCTGGTACCACGCCTGGAACATCAACACGTTCCACAGGTGCGTATGCCATTTGCGCTCGCCGCGCAGGAACGCCTCCCAGATCGCGCGCACGCGTACCGCATCGAAGCATCCCTGGTTGCGCAGCAGCTGCGGGTCGAGCAACGCTTCCGCCCAGTCGCGCAGCGGGCCGGCCAGCCAGCGTGCCATCGGTGGGCCGAAACCGCGCTTGGGGCGATAGACCAGCGGCGCGGGCAGGTAGCGCGCCAGCAGATGCTTGAGGATCCGCTTGTGCTCACCGTCGTGGTACTTCAAGTGCTGCGGCAGGCGCCAGGCCAGGCGTATGACCTCCATGTCCAGCAACGGCGAGCGCGTCTCCACGCCGGCCGCCATGCCGGCACGGTCGACCTTGGCAAGGATCCCCTCGGCCAGGTCCATGCGGAAATCCAGCAGCTGGATGCGCGCTTCCGCCGGCAGTGCGGTGTCCTGCTGGTGGAAGATCGTCGCCGGCTCGCGCGCCCCCAGTACCACCTGGGTCGGTTGCCGCCAGCGGGTGACGCGCTGCAGGTAATGCCCCTCCACGTCGTTGGCGGCCACCTCGGCCACCAGTGCGCGCCAACCGCCAAGCCGACCACGCTCGACGTTCAAGCGGCTGCTGCCACGCCGTGCAAGATCACGTACCCAGTCCGGCAGGCCACCGCACAGGCGCGCATTGCGCAGCGCGCGGCCATAGCTGGGGTGGCCGAAGAACAGCTCGTCGCCGCCGTCGCCGGTCAGCGCCACCGGCTTGCGCGCGCCGAGCAGCTCGCTGGCCAGCAGGGTGGGCAGCTGCGAGGCATCGGCGAACGGTTCGCACCAGACCTGCGGCAAGCGTTGCAGCAGTTCCAGGCCCTGCCGGCTGTCCATCCTGTGCAGGTGGTGATGCACGCCCAGGTGCCGGGCCACCTGCGAGGCCCAGTCGCTCTCGTCGTGACCGGGGTCGTCGAAACCCACCGTCCATGCTTCCACCGGCAACGCCGACTGCGCCTGCATCATCGCCACCACCAGCGACGAATCGGTGCCACCGGACAGGAATGCACCGCAGGCCACGGGTGAATGCATGCGCGTGGCGATCGCCTGCTGCAGCACCACCTCCAACTGGTCGGTGGCCTGCTCCAGGCTGGGCGCCGGCTGCAACGGCTGCTGCAGCGCGGATTGCATCGCATCGCGCGCGCACCAGTAGCGATGGCCGCCCTGCGTGGCCTGCGTTGATCCGCCGGCGGCATGATCGTTGAGGTCCACGCGCAGCATCGCCCCGGCCACCAGCTTGTGGATGCCGCGATAGATGGTGTGCGGCGCCGGCACATAGTCATGGCGCAGCAGCAGGCTCAATGCATCCTGGTCGATGCTGGGAGCGAATCCGGCAAAGGCCTGCAGCGCCTTCAACTCCGAAGCGAACAGGAACTGGCCCTGGTACCAGCCGTAATACAACGGCCGTTCGCCGACCGGGTCACGCGCCAGCCAGAGCTCATGTGCGTGGCGGTCCCAGACGCTGAACGCAAATGCCCCTTCGATGCGCGACAGCGCACGCTGCACGCCCCACTCGACGACGGCCTGCAGCAACAGGCGTGCATCGGTGCAGCTGCGTGGCAGGTCGCGCAGCTGCGACTGCAGGGTCGCGCGGTTGTAGATGCGGCCATCCAGGCACAGCACGTAGCGCCCGCAGCTGGAGCTGAGCGGCTGCAACGGCATGTCGGTCGGCGCACGGCAATGACCGAGGGCCAGCCCTGCGTCGGCATCGGTCCAGTACCCGATGCGACCGCGGCCGCGCTGCTGCAGCGCCCGCAGCATCGGCGCCAGCTGCTGCAGCAGCTGCTCATCGTCGGCAGGCGGCAGCCAGGCCCCGACCACGCCGCTCATCGCTGGCCTCCATGGCAAGGGCATTCAAGGAAAAGCGCGGGACAGGAGGCGGACGGCATGAGGACGGCACGCGGATGGGGAGAGCTGCCATGCTCGGCCCCGCCGAGCGCCACGTCAGTCGTAGCGCTGTCAGCGACCGTCACCGCAGGCGCGGCTTGCGTAACGTTTTGTAACAACCCGATTGCTACCGTGCGGCCAAGTCGTTGCCCGGCCTGAGGCCCGGCCCGCGCGCCAGCAACCCCGGCTGAATGGCGCCCGCTCCCTGGACCCGAGCGGCCCGGCAGCTGGGATAGCATCGCCGCGCTCGTGCCACGGCGGTACGGAAGCACCCCGGAGGCCTTGTAGATGCTGGATATCGTACTGGTTGAAGACGACGCTCGGCTGGGCACGATGGTCAGCGACTACCTGAAGCGCCACGGTTACCAGGTCGCCCACGAACGCTGCGGCCAGCGCGCGATCGCCCGGATCCTCAGCGAGAAGCCGGCGCTGGTCCTGCTCGACATCGGCCTGCCGGGCCAGGATGGTTTCGAAGTGTGTCGGCAGATCCGGCCCCACTATGACGGGATCATCTGCGTGCTGAGCGCCCGCACCGACAACATCGACCAGGTGCTGGGGCTGGAGCTGGGCGCCGACGACTACATCGGCAAGCCGATCGAACCACGGGTGCTGCTGGCCCGGCTGCGCGCCCACCTGCGCCGCCACCGCCGGGTCGAGCCACGCGATGGCGCCCTGCGTTTCGGTGAACTGAGCATCGACCCGTCCACCCGCAACGTGCACCTGCAGGGCCGCCTGCTGGAGCTGACCACCGCCGAGTTCGACCTGCTGTTCCTGCTGGCCGGCAACGCGGGCCAGATCCTCGACCGCGATGCGCTGCTGCGTGGCCTGCGCGGCATCGCCTTCGATGGCCTGGATCGGTCGATCGACGCACGCATCTCGCGCCTGCGGCGCAAGCTCGGCGACAACCCGGAGCAGCCCGAGCGGATCAAGACCGTGCGCGGCCGTGGTTACCTGTTCAGCCGATCGGCATGGGGATGAAGCATCCGTCGTCGGCCATGCGTGGCCATGCCTTCCACTTCCTGCGCTACGGCATCGGTTTCCTCACCGCCCATCTGCTGCTGATCGTGCTCGGGCTGTGGGCCTGGGATGCGCTGCTGGAAGACCGCACCGAGGCCAGCCTGCAGGCGGAAATGCGCGGCCCGCACGCCATGCTGCAACATCGCTTCGCCGAAACGCCGCCGGCGCAGTGGCCAGCCCTGGCGCAACAGTTGGACAGCGATTTCGCCTATCCGCTGCAGCTGATGCCGCTGACCGAAGCTGCCGCGATACTGCCGGCGAAACAGCGCAAGGGCTTGCTCAACGGACACGTGCAGATCGAGCTGGACAGCATGCGCAGCCTGCAGCGCGTCGGCAACAGCAGCAGTGCGCTGATCCTGGGGCCGCTGGACCAGGCCCTGCCCGAAGAAGGCTGGCAGGACAGCGAAGCCTCCGGCGTGGCCATCATCCTGCTGATCCTGATGGTGGCGGTGGCATTGCCGATGTACGTGATGGTCTACCGGTTGTGGCGCGATGTCTCGCAGCTGGCGCAGACCGCACGACGGATGCGCGATGGCCAGCTCGACAGCCGGGCGCCACGCGCCGGTACCGCGCTGGTGCGGCCATTGGCCAAGGCGTTCAACCACATGGCCGAACAGCTGCAGCTGCTGCTGGACAGCCAGCGCGTGCTGGCCCAGGCGGTGGCGCACGAAGTACGCACGCCGCTGGCACGCATGCGCTTCGGCCTGGCTGACCTGGAAGACACCGGACTGGACGACGCCCAGCGCGATGCGCTGTCCGGCCTGCGCATCGACATCGACCGGTTGCAGCACCTGACCGATGCGGGTGTCGAGTACGCCGCGCTCGGCCGCTGCCATCAGGTCACCCGCCAGCGCCTGCAACTGGCCGCGCTGGTACGCGGTGTGGTCGAGCAGTTCGCACCACTGACGATACCGGTGCAGCAGGACCTGTCACCGGCAGGGCTGGTCAACGTCAACCGGCACATGCTGGAACTGGCGCTGCGCAACCTGCTGGGCAACGCGCTGCGCTATGCGCGCCGACAGATCCGCATCGTCAGCACGCTCAACGAGGGATGGCTGTGCCTGCAGGTGGAGGACGACGGCCCCGGCATCGCCGTCGAACTGCGCAGCCAGGTGCTGCAGCCCTACGTGCGGCTGGACCTGGCCAGCCCGGGCTTCGGGCTGGGCCTGGCGCTGGTGCAGGTGGTGGCGGACAAGCATCGCGGCCACGTGGAAGTGGCCGATTCGGTGCTCGGCGGTGCCTGCATCCGGCTGCTGCTGCCGATGGAAAGCGGTGTCCCGCCACCGGCAGACAACGTCTAGTTCGCCTCGGCATCGGCACGCGGCAAGGCGAACACGAACAGCGCGCCCTGTTCGCTGTCGCGCAGTTCGATACGGCGGCCATGCAACTGCACGATGCGCTGCACGATCAGCAGGCCGAGCCCCCCGTTCTCGCCACGCCGCGCGCCCAGTGCCGCCGGCGCCTGGAACAGTTGCCCACGCAGTGCTGGCGCCACCCCAGGGCCATCGTCCTGTACCGCCACCTGCACACTGTCGGGCAGCGCCGACAGCTGCACCTGCACGCGGCCCCCGTCCGGCGCATGCCGCAGCGCGTTGTCCAGCAGATTGGTCAGCACGCGCTCCACAAGACCCAGGTCGGCGCGCACCAGCGGCAGGCCCGGCGGGAAATCAGCGTGCAGGCGCTGCCCACGTGCCTGCGCGGCCAGCTCGAACTTCTGCAGTACGTCCTGCAGCAGTTCCGGCAGCGCGAACACTTCCCACTCCAGCCGCACTTCACCGTGCTCCAGCCGCGCCAGTTCAAACAACGCCCGGGCCAGACGGCCGACCTTGGCGCTCTGCGCCAGCGCGATACCGAGATAGCGACGACGCTCCTGCGGCGACAGCGTGGCTTCTTTCAGCGCCAGCGTTTCCAGGTAACCGTGCAGCGAGGACAACGGCGTGCGCAGGTCGTGCGAGATGTTGGCCACCAGTTCGCGGCGCTGCAGGTCCTGCTGGCGAAGCTGCTGCCACTGCTCGCCCAGCCGCTGTGCCATCTGCGAATGGGCATGTTCGAGGATCTTCAGTTCATCGCGCTCACCCGCGCGCAGCGGTACCGGCGCGGGCAGTGGCGTCGGAGCGTCGATGTCGAAGGCCTGTATGCGCCGGGTGACCTGGCGCAGGGGCCGGGTCACCCAGTAGAAGGCCACCAGGCCGGCAAGCAGGCCCAGCCCGCCGATCAACAGCACCGACCAGAGCGTGGTGTGCCATTGGCTGCCGGCGGCCAGATCGTCGGCCAGCATCTGCCGGTGTTCGCCCACCAGTACCACGTACACGTAACCCGCCTGCCGCCCCTGCACCACCAGCGGCGCGACACTGAACACCTTGCGGCCATCGGCACTGCGGGGATCGTCACCGAGGATCGGCAGCGGCGCACCGGACAGCAGGCGTCGCAGCGGTGCCACGTCCACCCGGCTGCGCATCAGGTGACCGCTGGGCGCATCGTGGCCGAGGATGCGACCCTGCTCATCCAGCAGGTACACCTCGACACTGGGGTTGACCGCCATCAGCTGGCCGAACAATGCGCGCACCGCCGCATCGCGCATGCCGCTGGTGTCCATCAGCTCGCTGCGCTGGGCGATGTGCTCGGCCAACCCAAGCGACAGGCGCTGCACCACTTCCTGCTCATGCCGGGTATTGGTGCGCATCTGCCAGGCCAGCAGCGCCATGCAGCACGTCAGCATCAGCGCCGACATCACCAGCGCCAGTTTCTGCCACAGGTTCGGCTTGATCATGTGGCCACCCCGGCCGGGTCGACCAGTTTGTAACCGCGCCCCCACACCGTCAGCAGGCGCCGCGGGTTGCCCGGGTCGGTCTCGATCTTGCTGCGCAGGCGGTTGATGTGGGTGTTGACCGTGTGCTCGTAACCATCGTGCTGGTAGCCCCAGACCTGGTTGAGCAGTTCCATCCGCGCAAACACCTGGTCCGGGTGGCGGGCAAAGAACAGCAGCAGTTCGAACTCACGCGGGGTCAGTTCCAGTGCATTGCCATCGACGGCGGCAGTACGCGCGACCGGGTCCAGCCGCAGCCCCCCGAGTTCGATCGCCCCGGCATCGATGCGCGCGTTCTGTGCCATGGCTTCGGCGCGGCGCAGCAGCGCACGCACGCGCGCCACCAGCTCCGGCATCGAGAACGGCTTGGCCAGGTAGTCGTCCGCGCCCAGTTCCAGGCCGACGATGCGCTGGGTTTCGCTGCCGCGTGCGCTGATGATGATGATCGGCACGTAGCGCGCCATCGCGCGTGCACGCTGGCAGACCTGCAGGCCGTCCACGCCCGGCAGCATCACGTCCAGTACCAGTGCATCCCACGGACCTTCCTGTTCGATCAGGCGCAGGCCAGCATCGCCGCTGGCGGCGTGTGCGACTTCATAGCCCTCATCACCCAGGTGCATGCGCAGCAGGTCGGCGATGTGGGCATCGTCTTCAACGATCAGGACACGTTTGGCGGACATCGGCAGCTTCGGGCCAGTGGGGAGGCTGCCCGCATTGTGGCGCGGGAGCGACGTGGATACCTCACGAAAAATTGAATCCTGCGTGAGGATTCGTTGACCGGAGGGGGCGCAGCATGGCCCCGTCGCCCCTTCCCGGAGTCCACCATGTCCCTCACCCGCCGCCATCTGCTGGGCTTGGGCGGTGCTGTCACCGCCGCCGGCCTGCTGGGCCTGGGCGCGTGCAGCCGCGCGGCCCCGGCCGCTGCCGAGGCACGGCCTGCGCGACAGTTCGAGGTGGTCCGCAGCGATGCCGAGTGGCGCCGGCTGCTGAGCCCGGCGCAGTACGCCGTGCTGCGCCAGCAGGCCACCGAGCGCCCCTGGAGTAGCCCGCTGAACAAGGAACATCGGCAGGGCACGTTCGCCTGTGCCGGCTGTGCGTTGCCGCTGTTCTCTTCGTCCACCAAGTTCGAAAGCCACACCGGCTGGCCCAGCTTCTGGGCGCCGCTGCACAACGCCATCGGCGAGGACCGTGACACCACCTTCGGCATGTTGCGGGTGGAAGCACATTGCCGCCGCTGTGGCGGCCATCTCGGCCATGTGTTCAACGACGGCCCGCGGCCGACCGGACTGCGCTACTGCATGAACGGCGCCGCGATGGCGTTCATGCCCGGGACTGCGCAACAGGACGCCGCTGGCGGCTGGCGCGTGCCGGTCGGTTCTTCCCCTGCTTCTGGAGTCTGATGATGCTGCTGTTGCTCCTTGCCTATCTCGGCGGCGTGCTGACCCTGCTCAGCCCGTGCATCCTGCCGGTGCTGCCGTTCGTGTTCGCACGCGCTGATCGTCCTTTCCTGCGCAGTACCCTGCCGCTGCTGCTGGGCATGGCACTGACCTTCACCGTGGTCGCCAGTCTGGCGGCGGTCGGCAGCCAGTGGGTGGCGCAGGCCAACCAGGTCGGCCGCTGGGTGGCATTGGTACTGATGGCGGTGTTCGCCATCGCGCTGCTGTGGCCGACCCTGGCCGACCACCTGCTGGCGCCGTTCCAGCGCATCGGCGCGCGCCTGAGCGCACGTGCCGACGCCGCGGATGCGGCTGGCCGTGGCGGCGCCTGGACCTCGCTGCTGATCGGCATCGCCACTGGCCTGCTGTGGGCCCCCTGCGCCGGTCCGATTCTCGGCCTGGTGCTGACCGGTGCCGCCCTGAACGGCGCCAGTGTCGGCACCAGTTCGCTGTTGCTGGCCTACGCGCTGGGCGCCGTCACCGCACTGGCGCTGGCGGTGTGGGTGGGCGGCCGTGTGTTCCGCGCACTGCAGGCCCGGCTCGGCCTGGGCAATGTGGTGCGCCGGGTGCTCGGCGTGGCCGCGCTGCTGGCGGTTGTGGCGATCGGCCTGGGCTGGGACACCGGCCTGCTGACCCGCCTGTCCGCGGTCAGTACCGCACGCATCGAACAGGGCCTGCTCGATGCCGTGCCCGGCACGCAGCCGGCAGCACCACCGATGATGATGATGGCAGCCGGCCAGGCAGGCGCGCCGCTGCCGGTGGAAGGAACGCTACCCACGCTGGACGGCGCCACCGGGTGGCTCAACAGCCCGCCGCTGAGCCGCGAGCAGCTGCATGGCAAGGTCGTGCTGATCGACTTCTGGACCTATTCCTGCATCAACTGCCTGCGTGCGATGCCGTTCGTGCACGAATGGGCGCAGCGCTACCGCGACCATGGCCTGGTGGTGATCGGCGTGCACACCCCGGAATTCGCGTTCGAGCGCGACCCGCGCAACGTGATGAAGGCCGTGCAGCAGCTGAAGGTCGAGTACCCGGTCGCACTCGACAACCAGTATGCGATCTGGCGCGCGTTCAACAACCGCTACTGGCCGGCGCACTACTTCGTCGATGCGCAGGGCAACATCCGCGGGCATCAGTTCGGCGAGGGCAACTACGCGCACTCCGAACAGGTGATCCGCCGCCTGCTGGTGGAAGCCGGGCAGACCGAGCTGCCGCCGCCTGCTGATCCGGCCGCGGCTGACCTGCAGGGCGTGGCCACGCAGGCCGACATGGGCAACCTGCGCTCGCCGGAAACCTACCTGGGCCACGCACGAGCCGAGCAGTTCGCCTCGCCGGGCGGGCAGCGCGCCGACGCAGCATTCGGCTACACGCTGCCGTGCACCCTGGCGCTGAACCAATGGGGCCTGTCCGGACAGTGGCGGGTCAACGATGAGGCTGCACAACTGCAGCAGGCCGGCGGCCGCATCGCGTTCCAGTTCCACGCCCGCGACCTGCATCTGGTGCTGGCACCGGGCGAGGACGGCAAGCCGGTGCGCTTCCGCGTGCTGCTCGATGGCAAGCCACTGCCCGCGGCCGATGCCGGCGCCGACGTGGCCGCCGATGGCACCGGCACCGTCAACGAGCACCGCCTGTACCAGCTGATCCGCCAGCGCGGCACGATCGGTCCGCATCGTTTCGAGATCGAATTCCTCGACGCAGGCGTGCAGGCCTACGCCTTCACCTTCGGTTGAACCGGGAGCACACGATGAAACTCTCCTTCGAACAGGGCATTGCCGCCGGCGTCGCCGGCCTGGTCGCCACCGCGCTGGTCGCGGGTGTGCTGCTGGTGAACCACAGCGCGATCGCCGCCCCGGCCGAGCCCACCGCACAGCTGCAGGCCCTGCCTGCGCCCAGCGGTGATGCGGCGTTCCGCGATGACGCCAGTCACGCCAGCGTGGTCTTCGCCGGCGGTTGTTTCTGGGGCGTGCAGGGCGTGTTCCAGCACGTCAAAGGGGTGAGCAACGCGGTGTCCGGTTACATCGGAGGCAGTGCCGCCGACGCCCGCTATGAACGCGTCAGCGGCGGCCGCACCGGCCACGCCGAAGCGGTGAAGGTGGACTACGACCCGCGCCAGGTCAGCTATGGACAGTTGATGCAGGTGTTCTTCTCGGTGGTGCACGACCCGACCCAGCTCAACCGCCAGGGGCCCGATCATGGCAGCCAGTACCGCTCGGCGATCTTCGCCGAAGACGCGCGCCAGCAGGCAGCAAGCCGTGCGTACATCGGCCAGCTCGGCCAGGCGGGGAGCTACCGCGCGCCGATCGTGACCCAGGTGAGCAGCGGCCTGCGCTTCTACCCGGCTGAGAGTTACCACCAGAACTACATGAGCAACTACCCGCAGGCCGCGTACATCCGCTACTACGACGCGCCCAAGCTGACCGCGCTGGGCAAGCAGTTCCCGGCGTTGTATCGCCGCGATCCCGCGTTGGTGCCGATGCGCTGACACCCCATGGTGGGGCCGCCCGCTGGCCGCCACCACGGCATGAAAAAGACGCACGGCCACAGGGCCGTGCGCTTGGGAAGTGTCGACCCGGCCCCGATCAGGCCCGGCCGACAACGACATGCTAGGCTCGTCAGCATCATGGGTACAGAACCAGATGCGGGCCGGGTCGATGGATACAGAAGACGCCACCACGATGATTCCTCCCCGCTACCAGCGGCTGTCGGACGAGCTGGCTGAAGCCATCCACGGCGGGCGCCTGCCGGTCGGCAGCCGGCTGCCGTCGCTGCGGCAGATGGCATCGCAGCGCCAGCTCAGCCTGAACACGGTGATCGCGGCCTACCGTCAGCTGGAAGACGCCGGTCTGGTCATTCCGCGGCCCAAGGCCGGCTTCGAAGTCGCGCCGCGACTGTCGGTTCCGCAGCGCTCGCTGCGCGATGCGCCGTCGGCGCCCACCGCCCCGCTGCAGCAGGTGCTGATGGCGCGGGTGCTGGAAGCGCAGCGGCGCCCCGGCGTGATCGACCTCGCCTTTGCCGGCCCGCGTGGGCGCCAGTTCTACCCGGGTGCGCAGCTGGCCCGGCACACCGCGCAGGTGCTTCGCCATGGCCAGCAGACCGTGGAGACCTACGCCCGTCCCAATGGTTCGCCACGCCTGCTGGCGCAGATCGTGCGGCGTGGCCCGCGGATGGGCCTGCATACCCACCCCGAACGCCTGCTGCTGACCCATGGTGCGATGGAAGCACTGCAACTGGCACTGCGCGCGGTCACCCAGCCCGGCGATGCAGTCGGCATCGAAGCGCCCTCGTACTTCAACCTGTATCCCCTGCTGACCACGCTGGGCCTGCAGCCGATCGAACTGCCCACCCATCCGCAGCGCGGCCTGGACGTGGATGCGCTGGAAGCACTGCTGGAGCACACCCCTCTTGCGGCGCTGGTGGTGATGCCGACCGTGCACAACCCGCTGGGCTGCACGATGCCGATCGCCGACAAGCAGCGCCTGGCCGAACTGGTCAACGCACGCCAGCTGCCGCTGATCGAAGACGCGGTGTATGCCGAACTGCAGTTCAGCGAGCCGCCGGCGCCCTTGCTGAAGGCGTTCGACCGCGACGGTTGGGTGATGGTGGTCGGTGGATTCTCGAAGACGCTGGCACCGGACTACCGCATCGGCTGGCTCGATGGCGGCCGCTTCGCCGAACGCATCGCGCTGCTCAAATTCCAGTCCACCGGCGGCGAACCGCAGCTGCTCGGTGATGCGGTGGCTGCCTACCTGGAAGCGGGCAGCTACGAGCACCACCTGCATCGCATGCGCCGGTTGTACCGCGAACAGGTCGGTCGCCTGCGGCAGCTGGTGGCCGAACATTTCCCGGCCGGCACCTGCGCCACCGAGCCGCAGGGAGGATTCCTGCTGTGGCTGGAGCTGCCTGGCGTAGACACCCGGGAGCTGTTCGAGCGCGCATTGGCAGAGAACATCGTGTTCATGCCGGGCCAGGTGTATTCGCGTGGCGCGCGCTACCGGCATTGCCTGCGGTTGTCGTGCTGCCAGACCCTGGACGCGCGCTTCATCGCTGCGGTGGAACGGTTGGGTGCGATCGCACGGGAGCTGGTGGCGGCAACACGGTAGTGCCGGCCGCTGGCCGGCAACCTCGAGGTAGTGAGTGCGTGCAGTTGCCGGCCAGCGGCCGGCACTACCCGTGGTCGTCGTGCAGATACGCGCTCAACGCTTCACCATCGGCGCCCGGCAGATGCGGCAGCCGGCCCCAGCAGGGCATCGTCAGACGCTGCTGCAAGGTCGCGAAATTCTCATCCTGGCGCTGCATCGACGGATCGATGTGGTTACCGATCCAGCCCAGGCACTCCACGCCACTGGCCTGCAGCGAGTGTGCGGTCAACCGCGCATGGTTGACGCAGCCCAGGCGCATGCCGACCACCAGCACCACCGGCAGCCGCAGCGCACGTACCAGGTCAAGCTGGTCCAGCTGCGCCGACAACGGCGCCAGCCAGCCGCCCACGCCTTCGACCACCACCACGTCGGCCTGTGCGCGCAGGCGTTCGAAGGCCGCCACGATCGGGGCCAGTTCGATGCGAACGCCATCTTCTGCGGCCGCCAGTTCGGGCGCCAACGGCTGGCGCAATGCGTAGGGGTTCAGATCGGCGTAGTCAGGCACCGGCAGGCTGGCGGCCTGCAATGCCAGCGCGTCGTCGTTGCGCAGCCCCTGCCCCGCGTCATGGCTGCCGCTGGCCACCGGCTTCATGCCCACCGCGCGCAGGCCGCGCCGGCGCAGCGCGTGCAGCAGCGCGGTACTGGCGGCGGTCTTGCCGATCTCGGTATCGGTGCCGGTGACGAACAGGGCCGTCGGCAACGTGGCAGGCAGGGACATCACAGGCTCCAGCGGGGCAACAGAGCCCCATTATCGCTGGCCCGGCACGCTTGCTAGACTGCGGCCATGTTCGCCAACGCCTCGCTCACCGGCAGCAAGCCGGAACAATACGCCCAGCTGCTGGAACAGGCCCGTGGCCTGGTCTACGGCGAGTCCGACCGCATCGCCAATGCGGCCAACCTCGCTGCACTGGTCTACCACGCCCTGCCCGACCTGAACTGGGTGGGCTTCTACCTGTACGACGGCAAGGAACTGGTGGTCGGTCCGTTCCAGGGCCTGCCGGCCTGCGTACGCATTCCGCTGGACAAGGGCGTGTGTGGTGCGGCCGCCAGCCAGCGCGTTACCCAGCGGATCGAAGATGTGGACGCCTTCCCCGGCCATATCGCCTGCGACGCCGCATCGCGCTCGGAACTGGTGGTGCCGTTGCTCCGCGGTGGGGAGCTGATCGGCGTGTTCGATATCGACAGCCCGGTCGTCGGCCGCTTCGATGCCGAGGACCAGGCCGGTCTGGAAGCCATCGCCGAGGTGTTCGTCGGGGCGTTGGCGTGAGCGCGGTCAAGCTGCGCAACATCGGCCCGAAGAGTGCGGCATGGCTGCGCCAGGTGGGCCTGCGCAGCCGTGAGGACCTGGTTGCGATCGGTGCCGTTGGTGCCTTCGTCAAGGTCAAGCGTGCCGGCTTCAAGCCCAGCCTCAACCTGCTGTATTCGCTGGAAGGTGCGCTGCTGGACTGCCACTGGCAGGAATTGAGCGAGCCGCAGCGTACGGCGCTGGTGCAGGACTACGAAGCGCGGATTGCCGTGCATCCGCTGAAGGCGGCAGGTCCGGCCTCGGGCCCGGTGCATGAGCAGCGCTTCGACGCCGAGGACGACGGCGAAGAAAGCACGGCCGAAAGCGCCGACGAGGATTGACTGTTTGGTAGTGCCGGCCGCTGGCCGGCAACCTCAGGAACGTTGCGAAGATCGTGCAGTTGCCGGCCAGCGGCCGGCACTACCGTCCGATCAGGGTTGCTGCAGCTCCAGCAGCTCGCCCACCAGCCCCACTTCTCCGCGCTCGACCCACACGCGCAGGCGCGTGCCGTGGTCGATGCGCAGCGCCCAGCACAGCGACATCGGCAGGCCGCACACCAGCGACAGCACCATGCGCAGCGGGCCGCCGTGGCTGACCACGACCGTCGGCGGCGGGTCGTCGTCATCCAGCAGGCGATCCAGCGCGCGTGCGATGCGCCGTTCGAAGTGGCCCCAGCTTTCGCCATGCGGCGGCGGAAACGCGTGCGGATCGGCGTGGAACGCGGCCAACGCCTCTTCCGGCAGATCGAACAATGACTGGCCATCCCAGTCGCCGAAATCCAGCTCTTCCCACTCCTCGTCGGCCTCAACATCCAGCGCGCGCGGTGTGGCCAGTGCCATCGCCGTATGCAGCGAGCGCAGGCGCGGCGAACTGATCACCCGTTCCCACGACTGCCCGGCATAGGCATCGACCAGCTCCTGCGGCAGGCGGGCCAGCTGCGGCGGATCGCTGCGGCCATCGAGGAACTCATCGCGACCGTTGCCGGCATGGCGGACCAGGTCGAGGATCATGCGCGTGCCCAGTCAGGGCGGCGCGGGAACAGCGGAAAACAGACGGACATCGGCAACGGCACCACGATAATTCGAGCTGCATTCTAGGCGCTGGCGCAGGTCTGCTGCACCGTGCAGGTGCATCCGCGCCTGCTCAGTCGTGCGGGTTCGACGCTACGGGCCGGCCGCGATGCCGTAGACTGCGCGCACTTCCAGGTGACCTGCGGCCCTGCCGGCAGGTTGAAACGGGAAGCCGGTGACGCGTGACAACACGCCATGCCGGCGCTGCCCCCGCAACGGTAAGCACGTCAATTCCAGGCAACCCGCCACTGTGCCGCAGGCATGGGAAGGCGCCTGGACGGTGGCCTCGGGCCACCCGGCGGCGAGCCCGGAGACCGGCCCGGAAGCCTCAGGTCGCGATGCGGTGGGCATGGCGCTGGATGTCTGTGGCGATGGCCGCGGCATCGGCGCGTGCCTGCCTGTTGTGACTCCTCCCCTTCGCTGCGCGGGCGTGCGCGGCACCTGGAGTCCCCCGATGAAACTGCAGTCCCGAATGCTGTCCCTGGCCGTGCTGGCCGCACTTCCTGCATTGGCCCTGGCCGATGATGGCGCCGCCGACCTCGACCAGGTGCTGGTCACCGCTACCCGTACTCCGATCGCCCTGCAGGACAGCATTGCGCCTGCGCAGGTGATCGACCGCGCGCAGATCGAATCCAGCCAGGCCACCTCCCTGCAGGAACTGCTGCAGGGCCGCGCCGGCATCAACCTGACCAATGCCGGTGGCCTGGGCAAGCAGAGCTCGCTGTTCCTGCGTGGCACCAATTCCTCGCATACCGTGGTGCTGGTCGATGGCGTGCGCATCAACAGCGCCGACCTCGGCCTGGCGATGTACCAGGATCTGCCGCTGGCACAGATCGAGCGCGTGGAAATCGTGCGCGGCCCGCAGTCCAGCCTGTACGGTGCCGACGCCATCGGCGGCGTGATCCAGATCTTCACCCGCCGCAACCAGGGTGATTTCGCTCCGCACTTCCAGCTGGGCGGCGGCAGCAATGGCCTGCGTGAAGCCAGCGGCGGCATCGGTGGCGGCACCGAACGCGGCTGGTTCGGCGCCGACATCGCCTACCAGCATTCGGATGGCATCGATGCCTGCCGCGGTTCGGCCACGCTGTTCACCGGCTGCTTTGCCGATGAACCCGACCGCGATGGCTACCGCAACCTGTCCAAGAGCCTGCGCGGTGGTTACAACCTGAGCGACCAGTGGACCGTGGAAGGCAGCGCCCTGCGTGCCGACGGCAAGAACCACTACGACGGCTACTACAACTACTCCGAGACCCGCCAGCAGGTGCTGGCCGGCAAGGTGCGCTACACCCCGTCCGAGCAGTTGACGCTGACCGCCAACGTCGGCCGCAGCGACAACGAGTCCGACAACTTCGGTGATTTCGGTGCACGCGGCAGCGCACAGACGCACCGCGACAGCGCTTCGCTGCAGGCCGACATCGGTATTGCCGAAGGCCAGCTGCTCAGCGCCGGCGTGGACTGGAGCGAGGACAACCTGGATGGCAGCAGCGCCGGTTACCTGGTCGACAGCCGTCGCAACACCGGCGTGTTCCTGCAGTACCAGGCGCGCTTCGGCCGTCACCAGCTGCAGGCCAGCGCACGCAATGATGACAACCAGCAGTTCGGCAACCATGCCACCGGCAGCCTCGGCTGGGCGATGGAGCTGGGCCACGGCCTGCGCGTCAACGCCAGCTACGGCACCGCGTTCAAGGCACCGACCTTCAGCGACCTGTACGACCCGTGGAGCGGCGTGCCGACGCTGGACCCGGAAAAGTCCAAGAGTGCCAACCTCGGCATCTCGCAGCAGGGCCAGGGCTGGCGCTGGGGCCTGGACGTGTACGAAACCCGCATCGATGACCTGATCACCTACGACGCGGCCACCTTCCGCATGCAGCAGGTCGAAAAGGCACGCATCCGCGGTGCGGAATTGACCGGCGGCGCCACCGTGGCCGGCTTCGACATCAACGCGCAGCTGAGTTTCACCGACCCGCGCAACCGCACCAACGGCAGCGCGCAGTTCGACAACTGGCTGGCACGCCGTGCGCAGCAGACCGCGCGCCTGGACATCGACCGCCGTTTCGGTGATTTCCGCACCGGCCTGACCGTGCAGGGCGCGGGCAAGCGCTACGACGATGCCGCCAACGCGGTGAAGGTCGGCGGCTACGGCACGCTGGATCTGCGCGCCGAATACGCGCTGACCCCGGCATGGTCGGTGCTGGCGCGGGTGGCCAATGTGTTCGACCGCGAGTACGAAACCGTGGCGTGGTTCAACCAGCCAGGCCGCGAGTATCAGCTGAGCGTGCGTTACCAGCCCAGGTAAGCGGTAGCGCCGGGCCATGCCCGGCGTCGGGGCGCCAGATCGAAGGGCCGCCGGGCATGGCCCGGCGCTACCGGCGGGTCAGGTCGCCGATACCGCAGCCAATCCCGGCAGTTCACGCAGGTCGTCGATTACCGCGACGGCCTGCGCGTTTTCCAGGTCCAGTCCTCGCGGATAGCCGTAGCGCACCAGCGCGATCGGCATGCCGGCGTCCTCGGCAGCACGATAGTCGGTGAGCGAATCGCCAACCATCAGGCACGCATCGACGGGCAGTTCGAAGTGCGCGGCGATATGCCGCAACGGCTCACCACTGGGCTTGCGCTGCGGCAGCGAATCACCGCCCAGCACCAGCGCAAAGGCATCGGCGATGCCCAGGTGCTGCAGCAACGGCGGCACCAGCGCGGCCGGCTTGTTGGTGCAGATGGCCAGCGGCACGTTCAACGCGCGCAACTGCGCCAGCGCGTCCACCACGCCAGCGAACAGCTGCGGGCTGCGCAGCAGGCATTCGCGGTAATGGACCATGAAGGTCGGCATCACCGCTGCCAGATCGATCTGACGCCCGGCGGCCTGCACGGCCTGTTCGACCAGCCGGCGCACGCCGTCGCCGATCCAGCCCAGCACGGTGGCTTCGGGTACGCGCGCCAGGCCGATGTCTTCCAGCGTGCGGTTCAGTGCTTCGGCGATATCGGCGGCGCTGTCGACCAGCGTGCCATCGAGGTCGAACACGACCAGCGGATAGGGATACGACAAGGGACGGCTCACTCGTGCAACGTGGGGCCGTCCATTGTACGCCCGCGTCTTCAGCCGATCCGGCGTGCGCGGGTGGCCAGGAAGGTCGGCAGGTAACGGTCGATCAGGAAGCGCGGCTGCGGCTGCCAGTCTTCCATGAAGCGGTCGATGACGAACCCGGCATCCAGCTGCCCTGCTATCAGATCCCCCAGGCTGTGGCCGAATGTCAGCGCTTCGCCACGGGCCAGCTTGGCCTCGCGCGCGGCGGGCTCCAGGTCTTCCAGGTCGGAATAGGGAATCGAGTACTGCGGGCGGATCAGGCCCTGCTCGCTCAGCTGTGCATCACGCGCAGCAACGAACACCACCGGATTGTAGAAGCTGGCCATCAGCAGGCCATCGCGTGCCAGCACCCGGCGGCACTCGGCCCACACCGGACGCACGTCGGGCACGTACAGGTTCGATATGGGATGGAACACCACGTCGAAGCTGTCGCTGGCAAAGGCCTGCAGATCACGCATGTCACCCTGCACGGTGCGCAGCGACAGACCGTCGCGGTCGGCGACGGCGCGGTCCTGCGCCAGCTGCCCGTCGGAAAGATCGAACACGGTCACCTCAGCGCCTGCCGCGGCAAGCACGGGTGCCTGTTGGCCACCGGCCGAGGCCAGGCACAGGATGCGCCTGCCACGCACATCGCCCAGCCAATCCAGCGGCAACGCACGCGGCGTCAGGTGTACCTGCCAGCGTCCCTCGCGTGCGGCGGCAATCGTTTCGGCATCCACCGGTCGCGACCACTCGCGCACCTCGCTGGCCTGGCGGTCCCAGGCAGCACGGTTGTGGTCGATCAACGCCTGTCCATGGTTCATGTGTTCTCCTTGCCCGAAGGGCGCCAGTCCAGATCCTGGAAGGCCGGGCTGGCGAAGCACTCGGCGAGGAAATCCAGGAATCGCCGCATGATAACGGGCTGTTGCCGGCGCGAGGCGTACACGGCATGAATGCCCAGCTCGTCCAGGCTGTACTCGGGCAGCAGTTCGATCAGCTCACCACTGCGCAGCAACGGTGCGACCTGGTAGGTCGGCAACATGGCAATACCGGCATTGGCGCGCACCGCCTCCAGCAACAGCGATGCTTCATTGGCACTGATGTTGCCGCCCACCGCCACCGACAGCGAGCGCCCTTCGCGATGCAGCTGCCACAGGCTTTTGCCGACGTAGTGATGGGTCAGGCAGTTGTGCACGGCGAGGTGTTCGGGCGCGGTCGGCGTGCCACGCGCCTGCAGGTAGGCCGGCGTCGCGCACAGCACCGAACGGCAGATCGCCAAACGACGTGCGATCAGGCTGGGATCGATCTGCCGCGCGATGCGCACGGCCAGGTCGACGCGCTCCTCCACCAGGTTGACCATGCGGTCGACCAGCAGCAGTTCGATGCGTGCGGCCGGATGGCGCTGCACGAAGGCGGCCACCGCACGCGCCAGATGGCTCTGCCCGAACGACACGCTG
Organism: Stenotrophomonas sp. MYb57; assembly: GCF_002966815.1. Lineage (NCBI taxonomy): Bacteria > Pseudomonadati > Pseudomonadota > Gammaproteobacteria > Lysobacterales > Lysobacteraceae > Stenotrophomonas > Stenotrophomonas sp. MYb57. Next base: position 539,423 of record NZ_CP023271.1, on the reverse strand, counting down.
GCGGTGATGCGCAGCGTGCCGTGTGGCTCGGGATCGTCGCTGGCCAGCTCACCCTGCAGTTCTTCGCCGATCGCCAGCATCTGCCGGAAACGCGCCAGCGCGGCTTCACCGGCCCCGGTCAGGCTGACCCGCCGCGTGGTCCGGTGCAGCAGCCGCGCGCCCAGCCAGCCCTCCACCTCGGCCAGGTAGCGGCTGACCATCGCCCGCGACATGTCCAGCACCTCGGCGGCGGCGGTCAGGCTGCCGCGCTCGGCAACTTCGACGAATACGGTCATGGCGGTCAATCGGTCCATCTGCTCGATCCATGCAACAAACAAGCGCGTTATACGCTGTTTTTCGAGCGACTGCAGCGGCCTACAGTGGCCCCATTCCCAGCCACCACCCCACGGAGTCCTGCCATGAAGATCGCCCTCGTCGGTGCCACCGGCAACATCGGCCGCCAGATCGCCCGCCACGCGCTGGCCAACGGCCATCAACTGACCGTCATCGTGCGCAGCGCGCAGGACCTGCCGGCCGAGCTGGCCGGTGCCCATCCGGTCATCGCCTCGCTGGATGACCAGGACGCCCTGGTCGCCGCCATCACCGGCCACGATGTGCTGGCCAGCGCCTACGGCCCGCGCCCGGGCGACGACATCGGTCGCGTCGGCGAGGTTGCCGCACAACTGGCCAACGCCGCCCGCAAGGCCAACGTGCCGCGCCTGGTCGTGGTCGGCGGTGCCGGCAGCCTGGAAGTCGCCCCCGGCGTGCAGCTGGTCGACACCCCCACCTTCCCGGAGGCCTACAAGCCCTACGCGCTTGCCCACCGTGAAGCGTTCAACCGCCTGCAGGCGGTGGATGACCTGGACTGGACCTTCTTCTCGCCGGCCGCCGAAATCGGCCCAGGTGAAGAGCGTGGGCAGTACCGCGTGCAGCCCAAGGCCTTCCTCGCCGATGCCAGCGGCCACAGCCGCATCAGCTACGCCGACTACGGCGCCGCGTTCGTCGCCGAACTGGAAGCGCACAAGCACCCCAGGCAGATCATCACGGCGGCGTACTGATCACGCACTCGCCGGCCTGACCGCCCGCCGGGCATGGCCCGGCGCTACCCACCTGTAAAGCCGAAGGCAACGGCAGGAGCCGTTGCCAACGTCGCTTGCGACGGCCCGTAGGGGGCCGGGCAAGGACGCCCGGCATAGCCAACGCTCGGCTCGACACTCCAAGGACACCTCCCATGCGTACTGCTGCCCTGCTGCTTCCTCTCGCGCTGGCTGCCAGCTTCACCAGCGCCCCACTGCTGGCCGCACCGGCCGCGCCTGCACCCGCCAGCGCTGCCAAATCCCAGCTGCGCCTGCAGACCTTCCATCCCGGACCGCAGGCAATGTTCTCGGTGTCCTCGGTGCTGATCGAAGGGCGCAACGACGCGATCCTGGTCAACGCGCAGTTTGCTGCCGGCGATGCACGCCGGCTGGTCGAGCAGATCCGTGCCAGCGGCAAGCGGCTGACCACCATCTACATCAGCCATGGCGATCCGGACTATTACTTCGGCCTGGCCACCGTGCAGGATGCGTTCCCGCAGGCGCGCATCGTCGCCACCGCGCAGACCGTGGCGCACATCCGTGAGTCCCAGGCCGGCAAGCTGGCGTACTGGGGGCCGAAGATGGGCGCTGATGCTCCCGCACGCATCGTGGTGCCCGCGGTGCTGGAAGGCGATGCACTGCAGCTGGAAGGCCAGCGCCTGCCGTTGATCGGCCTGGATGGCCCGACGCCGGACCGCAGCGTGCTGTGGGTGCCGTCGCTGCGCGCGATCGTCGGTGGCATTCCGGTGGTGGCCGGCGAGCACGTGTGGATGGCCGATACGCAGACGCCGCAGTCGCATGCCGATTGGCTGCGCACGCTGCAGCAGCTGCAGGCGCTGAAGCCGAAGGTGGTGGTGCCCGGCCATTACGCGGAGGGTGCAGCACTGGATGCCAGTGCGTTGCGCTTCACCGCGGATTACATCCGTGCCTTCGATGTTGAAACCGCCAAGGCCAAGGACAGCGCTGCGTTGGTGAAGGCGATGCAGGCGCGCTATCCGCAGCTGGCGGGCGTGGCGTCGCTGGAGTTGAGTGCGAAGGTGGCCAAGGGCGAGATGCAGTGGCCGTAAGGTAGGGGGGTTCTTTTGCAGGGCTGCGCCCTGCACCCGCAGAAACGGTAGTGCCGGCCGCTGGCCGGCAACCTCAAAGCCAAAGCAACAGCAGGCATTCCGTGGGTAGGCGGGGTGGGTCCGGTTGCGGGGGACGCCGTAAACCCGTCCATGGGGGCTTGGCCGCGGCATCCATGCCGCGGACACCCCCGCAACCGGACCCACCCCGCCTTCGACAGGTTCCCGCTGCTGTTGGTGGGTGCTGACCGTTGGTCGGCACGCTGCTGTTGGTGGGTGCTGACCGTTGGTCGGCACGCGGCTGTTGGTAGGTGTCGACCTTGGTCGACACATGTATCAGGTCCGTGGGGAATCGTTCGTTGTGTGCTCGAACAGTTCGCCCTGCACCACGGCTTCCTTTTCGCGGAAGCCGCCGAGGCCGACGCCGACCAGCCGATAGCGGGTGTCGGCGGGTAGATCTACGCGGGCGCGCAATGAAAGTGCGATGTCGCGCAGTTCTTCCATCGACTCGGGCGGGCGTTCGGGGGTGAAGCTGCGGGTGAGGATGCGGAACTGCGCGGTCTTCAGTTTCAGCACCACGGTGTGGCCGATGCGTTCGGTCTTGCGCGTGGCCTGCCAGGTCTTCCCGGCCAGCTGCACGATCGCCTCGCTCAGGTCTTCCAGCAGCAGGTCCTCGGCGAAGGTGTCCTCCGAAGAGATCGACTGCACCTGCTGGTCAGGCTCCACCGGCCGCTCGTCGACACCACGTGCGCGGTTGTACAGGCTGCGGCCGAAGCTGCCGAAGGCGTCTTCCAGGTCCGGCAGCGTCCATTGCCGCAGGTCGCCGCAGGTGACGATGCCGCGCGCCGCCAGCTTGCCTTCCATCACCTTGCCCACGCCGGGCACGCGGTTCACCGGCAGCGGCAGCAGGAATGCGTCCACCCGCTGTGGCGGAATCACGAACTGGCCGTCGGGCTTGCGCCAGTCCGAGGCGATCTTGGCCAGGAACTTGTTCGGCGCGATCCCGGCCGAAGCGGTCAGGTTGGTTTCCTCGCGGATCTGCGCGCGGATGGTGCGGGCGATGTCGGTGGCCAGTTCGATGCCACTCTTCGGCTCGGTTACGTCCAGGTAGGCCTCGTCCAAGGACAGCGGCTCGACCAGGTCGGTATGGCGCAGGAAGATCTCGCGCACGTGGCGCGACACCGCTTTGTAACGCGCGAAGTCCGGTGGCACGAAGACCGCGTCCGGGCACAGGCGCTCGGCGCGCAGTGCCGGCATCGCCGAACGCACGCCGAACACGCGCGCCTCGTACGAAGCGGCACACACCACTGAACGCGCACCGCGCCATGCCACCACCACCGGCTTGCCGCGCAGTGACGGATCGTCACGCTGCTCCACCGACGCGTAGAAGGCGTCCATGTCGACGTGGATGATCTTGCGCAGTGCGTTCATGGTTGGCCCACATGATACCCGCACCGTACCGGTCCAGACGCCGAAGTATGGTCGTTGTGCATCAACGGGATGCGTGGTTTCAGCTGAAAACACTACGCACGCGTACGGAGACGCGGTTTGATATCCGCCTGATCCGTCGTGCATCCTCGGGAATTCGTTGCCTTGTTTTCGCTTCCAGGATTGCGCTTTCCATGACTCGTCTCCACGCGTTCAACCGCGACCAGCTGCTGGCCAGCGCACGCGGTGAACTGTTCGGCGCTGCCGCCGGCCGGTTGCCCAACGACCCGATGCTGATGTTCGACCGCATCACCGAAATCCGCGAGGACGGCGGACCGCATGGCAAGGGCATGGTACGCGCCGAACTGGATATCCGCCCGGACCTGTGGTTCTTCGGCTGCCACTTCATCGGCGACCCGGTGATGCCCGGCTGCCTGGGCCTGGATGCCATGTGGCAGCTGACCGGCTTCTTCCTGACCTGGCTGGGTGCCCCCGGCAAGGGCCGCGCCCTGGGCTGCGGCGAAGTGAAGTTCACCGGCCAGGTGCTGCCTGATGCCAAGCTGGTGCGCTACGAGATCGACATCAGCCGCGTCATCAACCGCAAGCTGGTGATGGCCCAGTCCGACGCACGCATGTACGTGGACGACCGCGAGATCTACAACGCCCGCGACCTGCGCGTGGGCCTGTTCACCGAAACCGGGAGCTTCTGATGCGTCGCGTCGTCATCACCGGCATGGGCATCACGTCCTGCCTCGGCAATGATCTGGATACCGTTTCGGCCGCCCTGCGTGAAAGCCGCGCCGGCATCACCGCGCTGGCCGACCACGCCGAAGCCGGCCTGCGCAGCCAGGTCGGCGGTCGCGTCGACCTCGACCTGGATGCGCTGATCGACCGCAAGCAGAAGCGCTTCATGAGCGATGCCGCTGCCTTCGCCTACCTGGCGATGGCCGATGCCATCACCGATGCGGGCCTGACTCCGGAACAGGTCAGTGGCCTGCGCACCGGCCTGATCGCCGGTTCCGGCGGTGGCTCCAGCGAATGGCAGGTGGGTGCGGTGGATCTGCTGCGCAGCCGTGGCGTGCGCAAGGTGGGTCCGTACATGGTGCCGCGCACGATGTGCTCGACCGTGTCGGCCTGCCTGGCCACCGCATTCCAGATCAAGGGTGTCAGCTACTCGCTGTCGGCCGCCTGCGCGACCTCGGCGCACTGCATCGGTGCGGCTGCCGACCTCATCCGCCACGGCGCGCAGGACATCATGTTCGCCGGCGGCGGTGAAGACCTGCACTGGTCGATGAGCGTGATGTTCGATGCAATGGGCGCACTGTCCACCAGCTTCAACGACACCCCCGCCAGCGCCTCGCGCCCGTATGACAAGGACCGCGATGGCTTCGTCATCGCCGGCGGTGGCGGCATGCTGGTGCTGGAAGACTACGACCACGCGGTGGCACGTGGCGCGCACATCCATGCCGAGCTGATCGGCTATGGCGTGACCTCCGATGGCGCCGACATGGTCGCGCCGTCCGGCGAAGGCGCCGTGCGCTGCATGAAGATGGCGCTGCAGAACGTCGACCGTCCGCTGGATTACCTCAACACCCACGGCACCTCGACCCCGCTGGGCGATGTGACCGAGCTGGGTGCGATCCGCGAGGTGTTCGGCGATGCGATTCCGCCGCTGTCCTCGACCAAGGCGCTGTCGGGCCATTCGCTGGGCGCTGCAAGCGTGCATGAAGCGATCTACTGCCTGCTGATGATGCGCGATGGCTTCGTGGCCGGCTCGGCCAACATCGGCGAGCTGGACCCGAGGGTGGAAGGCTTCCCGATCCTGCGCGAAAGCCGCGAGCAGAAGCTGGATACGGTGATGTCCAACAGCTTCGGCTTCGGTGGCACCAACGCGGCGCTGGTGTTCGGCAGGGTGTGATCTGAAAGCGTGCCAACCAAGGTTGGCACCTACCAGGGCGGTAGCGCCGGACCATGCCCGGCGAGAGCGGTGAAGCGTGCCGACCAACGGTCGGCACCCACCAGAGCGGTAGCGCCGGGCCATGCCCGGCGAGAACGGTGAAGCGTGCCGACCAACGGTCGGCACCCACCAGGGCGGTAGCGCCGGGCCATGCGCGGCGAGAACGGTGAAGCGTGCCGGCCAACGGTCGGCACCCACCATCACCCACCATCCCCCACCGTTACCTCGGCAGCAGCGGCAGCAGCAAGGCGTGCGCGTCCACCAGCGAGCCGACGATGCGGTGGCCGAGCGCGCGCAATTCTTCATCGGGATGCACCAGGTCCGGTACCTGGATCACGGTCATGCCTGCGGCCAGCGCGGCTCGTGTGCCGGCCGGCGAATCCTCCAGCGCCAGGCAACGTTCCGGCGCCTGTCCCAGCCGCTGCGCGGCCAGCAGGTAGATGTCCGGCGCCGGCTTCGGCCGCGCCACATCGCCACTGGTGATCACCGCATCGAAGTATGGCAGCAGCCCGGCTGCAGCCAGCTTGCGGTTGGCCCGCGGCTGCCGCGTAGTGGTCGCCACCGCGCGCGGCACCGCGTGCGCCTTCAACAACTCCAGCAGTTCCAGGATGCCCGGCCGCAGCGGCAGCCCGGTCTGCGTGCGCTCCTCGTACAGATCATGGCAACGCGCGGCCATGGCCTCGATCATGCTGTCTTCGATGCCCTGCTGGCGCAGCAGCGCCTGGCTGTCGCGGTCGCCAAGGCCGACCATGCGCACGAAGAAGCTGGCATCCAGGGGCAGGCCGAATTCCTCCGCCGCCTCGCTCCAGCATGCAAGCGACACACGCTCGCTGTCGATCATCAGGCCGTCCATGTCGAAGATGACGGCGTCGGGCAGGAACGGCAGCGCAGCGATGGAGGTCATGGAGCGAACAACGTATCCAGATCGGTGGAGGTCAGCAGCCGCCATTGCCCTTCGGCCAGTCCCTGCAGGTCCAGGCCACCAACACGGCTGCGATGCAGTGCCTGCACATGGTTGCCTGCGGCAGCGAACATGCGGCGTACCTGATGGTAGCGGCCTTCGTGCAGTACCAGGCGCGCCTTGCGCGGCCCGAGCACCTGCAGTTCAGCCGGCAGCAGGGGCGTCTTCTCCGCTTCCAGCATCAGCGTGCCGCTGGCAAACAGCGCCACCTCGTCACCACGCAGGTCTTCGGCCAGCTCCACTTCGTAGACCTTGGGCAGCTTCGACTTCGGCGAAATGATCCGATGCAGCAGGTTGCCGTCGTCGGTCAGCAGCAACAGGCCGCTGGTCTCACGGTCCAGACGGCCGACGGTGGACAGCACCGGGTCGCGGTCGCGAAAGCGCGGCGGCAGCAGGTCGTAGATCAGGCGGCCCTTGTCCTTGGTCGAACAGGTGTAGCCGGCCGGCTTGTACATCGCCAGCGACAGGCCCACCGGCGGGTCCAGTGGCTCGCCGTCCACCCGCACCGCTTCATGCGCCACCTGGTCGTCGGCGTAGAGCACCTCGCCGTCGGCGTCGGTAACGCGGCCTTCGCGGAACATCCACTGCACCTGCTTGCGGCTGCCGTAGCCGAGGTTGGCGATGTGCTTGACCAGCTTCACCGGCCCTTCCCCTTGCCCTTCACCGCTTCGACCAGCTTGAAGCCATCGCGCTCGGCAACCACGCGCACCGCGCCGAAGCTCTCGTTGAGCGTGTACTCGTAGGGCAGGTGGCGGTTGGCCACCACGTACAGGCGCCCACCCGGGCGCAGCGCCTGCGCGGCCACGGCGATGAAGCGCTGGCCGATGTCCGGGCGATCCGCACGCGAGGGCGTGTGGAACGGCGGGTTGCTGATGATGACGTCGTAGTCCGGCTCGATACCGGCGGTGACGTCGCGCCACAGGAAGCGCAGCGGCACGGGACGCGGTGGCGGCGCCAGATTGAGTTCGGCCAGGTCCAGCGCGCGCTTCTCGGCCTCGTACAGGTCCAGCGCGGTGATCTTCGGGCAGCGCTCCAGCAGTTCACGCGACAGGTAGCCGTAACCGGCACCGAGGTCAGCTGCACGCCCGGCCAGGTCGGCCGGCAGATGCTCGGCCAGCAGGGCCGACGCCGGGTCGATGCGGTCCCAGGCGAACACGCCCGGACGGCTGAGGAAACGGCCGCCGACGATCGGCCGCACCGCGTCCAGCGCGCCCCAGCGCTTGGCTACGTCCACATCGTGCTGGCCCTGCAGCGGAGCGGTCCAGAACACGCGGCAGTGGTTCTTGGTCAGGCTGCCGCCGAGGCCGGCCAGCTGCTTGAGGTCGCCTTCGCCGGAGCGGGCACCTTCGTTGTTGTGCTGGCAGGCCACGATGCGGCCACCCTCGGCGACCAGCGCCAGGGCGCGGGCGAACAGCGCGCGGGCTTCCTCGCGCTGGCGCGGCGGCAGCACCAGCACCAGCGGGTAACGGCCGCGGCCGGCAACATCATCCAGCTGCCCGCTGACGGTCCAGCCAGCGGCCTGCTGCAGCGGCTGCGCGAACGGGGCGAAGCTCTGCTCGCAGTCGACTTCGCGGCCGCCGGCCTGCTCGCGCAGTGGCCAGCCGTCACGGGCGCGCAGGAAGGCCACCGGGCCCTCCGGCCAGCGCAGGGCGCCGCTGGAGAACGGCAGGAACAGGGTCTGCAGGGGGGCGTCGTCGCTGGATGCCATCGGCGCGGGTACTGGAAGCGTGAGGGCCGTCCATTGTACCGGCTTGTCCGGCCCGGCCCCGACCACCGCTTTGCGAAACTTCAACGTTGCCTTGATGCCGCAGCAACATGCCAGCGTTCAGGGTAGAAGCTCCCCCGCAACCCCTGGAGATCCTGCATGCGTGCCTTGTTCGTCGGAGGTGTCGTCGACAACAGTGAAATGGACCTGGAAGGCAGCCATCCCCCCGTGCATTACCCGGAGGACACCGGCGGCGGCCATTCCCGCTACCGCCTGCACCAGGTTGGCCACGGCGCCGATGGCAGCGTGGCCTACGCCGTCTATGGCGCGCCGGATCTGGCAGACGATGAAGTGACCCGGGTAGCCGAGGAGCGCGCGTATGCGCGCAGGTTCGAAGCGACGGCAACGCTGTTCGAACATTGACCGCCGCAGCCACGCATGGCGTGGCTCTACTGTTCGAATGACCATCGCAGCCACGCATGGCGTGGCTCTACTGTTCGAATGACCATCGCAGCCACGCATGGCGTGGCTCTACTGTTCGAATGACCATCGCAGCCACGCATGGCGTGGCGTGGCTCTACAGTAGATCCACGCCATGCGTGGATGCAGCCATCTGCAGTTGCCGTCAGAGCCTCGGCGGCAACCTGCGGATGCTGGCGATTTCATCCAGCCACACGTGATGCTGCTGCACCGGCGCATCAAGATCGTCCAGCCGCAGCTGGCCATTGCTGCCTTCGTCGCCGGCGTCGTTGCGGTACTGCTGCAGCGTCGGCTGCACCGCAACCGTGCCCAGCAGGCGTCGACCATCGTGCAGGGTCAGCTGCACCTCGGTTTCCCCCTGCAACTGCGGCAACAGGGCTTCCAGGCGCGCGATCTGCGCGGAATCAGTATGGATACGGGGAGCAATACGGGACATCGGCGACCTCCTGAACTGCAGGGTCGCCGATCGTCCGTGAATGCTCAGTGCAGCAGGCTGTCCCCGCGCGTGGCCTGCACGCGCCGCACCACGCCCACCAGCTGGGCCACCGAATACGGCTTGGCCACATGCTCCTGGAAGCCCGAGGCCAACGCACGGCGACGGTCATCGGCACGCGCCAGCGCAGTCACCGCTACCGCCGGCAGCGCTGCCGCGTCTACGCCCAGGTCCTGCCGCAACGTGCTTACCAGGCCATAGCCATCCATGCCCGGCATGCCGATGTCGGTCAGCAGCACCTGGTACTGCAGGTGGCCATTGTCGGCCAGCAGCGCCAGCGCTTCGCCCGCCGAACTGGCGGCGGACACGCTCGCGCCCTGCTCTTCCAGCATGCGCCGCAGGTACTCCAGCACTTCAGGCTGGTCTTCCACCGCCAGCACATGCAGGCCGCGCAGCGGGTACGGCTCGACCACCATCGGTTCCAGGATAGGACCGCTGACGACCTCACGCAGCGGACGCCGTTCGGCATCGGGCAGATGCTGCGGCAGGCGCACGGTGAAGGTGGAGCCGTGACCGTGGCCATCGCTGGCCGCGCTGACCGAACCGCCGTGCAGTTCGACCAGCTGCTGCACGATGGCCAGGCCCAGGCCCAGACCGCCATGGCGGCGGGTGGTGGTGCCGTCGGCCTGGCGGAAGCGGCTGAACAGATGGTTCAGGAACTCCGGCGCGATGCCGTCGCCGGTATCGCGCACGGTTATCGTCCAATAGTTGCCATCGGCCTGCAGCTGCACGTCGATGCGGCCTTCGGCCGGGGTGAACTTGATCGCGTTGGACAACAGGTTCCAGAACACCTGCTGCAGCCGGGTGGCATCGCCCAGCACCTGGCAGGGCTGTGCCGGCAGCTGCAGGGTGACGTCCAGCGCCTTGCCCTCGGCCACCAGCTCCTGTGCGCCCATCGCTTCGTTCAACTGGTCGCGCAGGTCCAGCACTTCCACTTCCAGCTGCACCTTGCCCAGCAGCATGCTGCTGAGGTCGAGCATGTCCGAGATCAACCGCTTCTGCGCGGTCGCGCTGTTGGCGATCACGCCCAGGCCCTTGTACAGCGGGCTGGTGGAATCCACGCGCTGCAGCAGCAGTTCACTCCAGCCCAGGATCGTGGTCAGCGGTGTGCGCAGCTCGTGCGACAGCGTGGCCAGGAACTCATCCTTCAGCCGCGCCATGTTTTCGGCCGCACTGCGCGCGGCACGCTCGGACTGCAGCAGTTCCTCGCGCGCCAGTTCGATCTCGCGGCGCTCGGTGACATCCGGGCTGCTGCCGGCCAGGCCGATGAAACGGCCCATCCGCGAGAAGCGCGGACGTGCGTTCATTTCCAGCCAGCGCCACTGCCCATCGGCACGACGCGCACGCACCAACGCATGCATCGAACGCTGCGCCTTCAGTGCTTCCTGCAGTTCGTATTCAAATACCGACGCATCGTCGGGATGCACCAGGCCGCGCCAGACATCTTCCGGCACACGGTTCTCGTCGCCGCCGAAGAACTCGCTGAAGGCACTGTTGACGAAGCGGGCGTGGCCGCGCTCGTCCAGTACCCACACCGGCATCGGCAGGCCATCGGCCAACGCACTGAAACGGGCCTCGCTCTCGCCCAGTTCCACTTCCATCTGCTTGCGCGCGGTCACGTCGAAGAACAGGATGCCGACCTTGTCCTCGCCCGGCTGGCCAACCCGAACGGCATCCACCGCGAACGTGCGCCCCAGAGCACGGGCATCCATTTCGAACTGGGCCGGTCGCCCGGTCCGCGCCACTTCGCCGTAGATCCGGAACCAGTCACCTTCGTGGTGTGGCTCCAGCGTGCTCATGCGCTTGCCACAGGCATCCTTCAGCCCGGTGTGGCGCTCGAAGGCATCGTTGACCTCGAGGAAGCGGTAGTCGATCGCCTCGTCGCCATCGAACAGCACCTGGATCACACAGAAACCTGCGTGGATGCGCTCAAGCACGCCATGGTGCAGGTCGGTTTCGGGCGTCGGCACCATCAAGGGTGAGCGCTCCACGAGGGGCGGCAGTGTGGACAAGGGCGTGGGAGGAAAAGACCGGATGGAGGTACAGCATCTTCCAGAGTGCGTATTCACAGCGTCAAGCGCCGTCAGTCACGGTTGACGACCATGAATTGGCGGCAACTGTTGACGCATTTGACGCTACTGGCCATTGCTGCGGCCGCGCGGCGGGATCACACTCGATCCGAGATCATCATCCTCCCCGCTTCGGGGACGCAGGAGACCGCCATGAAAGGTTCGCTTTCAACCGCCCTGCTGCTGGCCGGCATGCTTGCCGTGGGCAGCGTGGCCGCCGCGCCGCGGACGGTAACCGCGCCCGATGCGCCGCGCGCACTACAGGCCGACGGCCCAGTCAGCGTGCAGTGGAATGATCCGGCCAAGTTCACCGAGATCCGCCAGAGCACCAACCGCTTCGAGGCCGAACGCGGGGACTGGGTGCAGCAGCTGGCACGCTACGTGCAGACCAGCGCCGCCAAGCCCCTGCAGGCCGGGCAGACGCTGGAGGTAACCCTGGTGGACGTCAAGCGCGCAGGCGACTACGAGCCCTGGCACGGCCCGCGTGGCCGCGACATCCGGATCATGCGCGACATCTACCCGCCGCGGATCACCCTGCAGTACACGCTGAAGGACGCCAGCGGGCGCATCATCGATGAAGGCGACGCCCGCCTGAGCGACAGCGGCTACCTGCACAACATCGGCCTGAAGAGCGATACCGATCCGCTGCGCTATGAAAAGCGCCTGATTGATGACTGGGTGAAGCGCCAGCTGACCTCACGCGTTACCGCTGCCCGGTAGGTGTCGACCTTGGCCGACACGCAGCCACAGCGCCGACCAGGGTCTGATCCGATCCGGTAGGTGTCGACCTTGGTCGGCACACATTCACAGCGCCGACCAAGGTCGGCAGCTACCAGAGCCGTGCGCAGCGCTGATCCGATCCGGTAGGTGTCGACCTTGGTCGACACGCAGCCACAGCGCCGACCAAGGTCGGCAGCTACCAGAGCCGGTCAGTCCTGGTAGATGCGTGCCACGCGCTTGACGCCGCACGGCAGCTGGTAGGCACTGACACCGCAGCGCGGCGCCAGCTCGGACAGCGTCGGCGCCGTACCCCACAGTTCCACCACGCTGCCAACACCGGCCTGCGCATGCGCGGTCAGGTCCACGGTCAGCATGTCCATCGACACGCGGCCGATCAGCCCACCGGGTTGGCCATCGATCAGCACCGGCGTGCCATTGGGGGCGAACTGCGGATAACCATCGGCATAGCCCAGTGCGACCACGCCCACGCGTGTGCGCGCCTTGGCCACGAAGCGCGCACCGTAGCCGACCGGCTCGCCGGCTTCGATCCAGCGCTCGGCGAACACCTTGGACTGCATCGTCATCACCGGGCGCAGGCGCGCGGTGAGTTCACTGTTGTCCGGCAGCGGATTGGCGCCGTACAGCATCAGGCCCGGGCGCACCCAGTCACTGCGCACGTCCGGCCAGCCCAGCAGCGCCGGCGAATTGCAGATGCTGGTCTCGCCTTCAAGACCATCGATGGCCTCGACGAAGGTCGCGGCCTGCTCACGGGTACGCTCGCTGTCCAGTTCATCGGCGCGTGCCAGGTGGGTCATCATCACGATGCGCGCCACCTGCGGCAGTGCAGACAAACGCGCGTGCGCGGCGCGGAATCCGGGAACGTCCAGGCCCAGCCGGTGCATGCCGCTGTCCAGCTTCAGCCACACCGTCAGCGGCCGCGGGCTGTCGAACGCGACCAGCGCTTCCAGCTGCCACGGCGAACCGACCGAGAACCACAGGTCATGCTCGGCCACCAGCGCCATTTCGCTGGGCTCGAAGATACCTTCCAGCAGCAGGATCGGCGCACGGATGCCGGCCTGGCGCAGTTCCAGCGCTTCTTCGATGGTGGCCACGCCAAAGCCGTCGGCCTCGCCTTCCAGTGCCTGCGCACAGCGCACCGCACCGTGGCCATAGGCATCGGCCTTGAGGATCGCCAGCGCCTTGCCACCGCCCAGTTCACGGGCCAGGCGATAGTTGCTGCGCAGTGCGCCCAGGTCGATCAGCGCGCGGGCAGGACGCATGTGCGGTTCTCATGTTGCGGGGCGTGGCGGTACTGGCCGTAGCGGAAGATATCCAGGCCTTCGGTGCTGATCTGCGGCTGGCGCGCGCTCATCAGGTCGGCCAGGTAGCGGCCCGAGCCGCAGGCCATGGTCCAACCCAGCGTGCCGTGGCCGGTGTTGAGGAACAGGTTGCGGAACGGCGTGGCGCCGATCACCGGCGTGCCGTCCGGCGTGGCCGGGCGCAGGCCGGTCCAGAACTCGGCCTTGGCCAGGTCACCGCCCTTCGGGTACAGGTCGCGCACCACCAGCTCCAGCGTCTCGCGGCGGCGCGGCGACAGCGACAGGTCGAAACCGGCCACCTCGGCCATGCCACCGACGCGGATGCGGTTGTCGAAGCGGGTCACCGCCACCTTGTAGCTCTCATCGAGGATGGTCGAGGTGGGCGCCATCGCCGGGTCGGTGATCGGCAGGGTCAGCGAATAGCCCTTCAGCGGATACACCGGCAGGCGCATGCCCAGCGGCGCGACCAGTCCCGGCGAATAGCTGCCCAGTGCGACCACGAAGCGGTCCGCGGTTTCCAGCTTGCCGCCGATGCGCACGCCGGTGATGCGGTCGCCGTCGGATTCCACGCCGGTGATGTCCTGGTCGTAACGGAACTCGACCCCCGCTTCGGCCGCCATCTGCGCCAGGCGGCGGGTGAACAGCTGGCAATCGCCGGTCTGGTCGCGCGGCAGGCGCAGCGCACCCACCAGGCCATCAACGTGGGCCAGCGCAGGCTCGGCCTTGATGATGCCGGCGCGATCCAGCACTTCGTACGGCACACCGTACTGGGCCAGGATCTCGATGTCCTGCGCCGATGCATCCAGCTGCTGCTGGGTGCGGAACAGCTGGGTGGTGCCCAGGTCGCGCCCTTCGAAATCGATGCCGATCTGCGCACGCAGCTCGTTCAGGCAGTCGCGGCTGTACTCGGACATGCGCACCATGCGCGCCTTGTTGATCGCGTAGCGCTCGTGGGTGCAGTTGCGCAGCATCTGCCACAGCCAGCGGTACTGGGCCAGGTCCATGCCCGGCTTGATCGCCAGCGGTGCGTGCTTTTCGAACAGCCAGCCGATGGCCTTCTTCGGCACGCCCGGGGCAGCCCACGGCGAGGTGTAGCCGAATGACAGCTGGCCGGCATTGGCGAAGCTGGTTTCCAGCGCGGGACCGGGCTGGCGGTCGACGACCGTGACTTCAAACCCGGCCTGTCGCAGGTACCAGGCACTGGTGGTGCCGATCACGCCGCTGCCGAGGACTAGGACTCGCATGGGAATTCTCCAACCCGATCATTCCCTGCATTTGCGTGCGCAGGGGCCATAATCGGGGAAGTATATTCTTCCGTATCCAGATGATTTGCCTGATTTCAGCAATGCAGTCAGGATATTTCCCTGTGATTCATTCCCCGAGCTTGACGCCCATGGCCACCCGTCCCCGCGAGCTGGACAAGATCGACCGCAAGATCCTGCGCATCCTGCAGGCCGAAGGCCGCATTTCCTTCACCGAGCTGGGCGAACGGGTCGGCCTGTCGACCACCCCGTGCACCGAGCGCGTGCGCCGGCTGGAGCGCGAAGCGGTGATCACCGGCTACCACGCGCACCTGGACCCCAGCGCGCTGAAAGCAAGCCTGCTGGTGTTCGTGGAGATCAGCCTGGCCTACAAGTCCGGCGACATCTTCGAGGAGTTCCGGCGTTCGGCGCTGAAGCTGCCCAACGTGCTGGAATGCCATCTGGTGTCGGGCGATTTCGATTACCTGCTGAAGGCACGGATCAGCGAGATGGCGTCCTATCGCAAGCTGCTGGGCAGCACCCTGCTGACCCTGCCACATGTGCGTGAGTCGAAGAGCTACATCGTGATGGAAGAGGTCAAGGAGACCTGGGCGCTGCCGATTCCGGATTGAACCGACCGGCGGCAGCGGGACCAGACCCCGCAACGCGGGCTCTGGCCCCTGGCTGCATCAGCGCTGCTGCGGGTTCTTCATGGAACCCTGTTGCGGATTCTTCTTCTGCTGCTCGTTCGGCTGCTGTTGCTGTTGCTGCTGGCGCTGCTGTTCCTGCGGTGTTTTGCCCTGCTGTTCCTTGCCGGGATGACGGTTCTGCTGGTTGGCCATGATCGTATTCCAAGGGGACGAGGGAAGCGCGACGACAGGGATGCCGGCGCAGGTCCACCGTGGTCCTGGCACGGTTAATCGCAGGCGAAAAACGGGTGATGCGGGGTGTGCAGGGTAGGGGCTGTTTTCCGGCGTTCATGTGGGTGGCGGGTTTCCTGCCAACGGCTGAGCCCCTCGTGGCTGGGGCCGGGTGCGGTGCTGCGAGTGGGCCGGGCGGGTGGGGTCAGGCGGGGACGCCGTGAACCCGTCCCTGGGGGCTTGGCCGCGGCATCCATGCCGCGGACACCCCGCCTGACCCCACCCGCCCGGCCTCTGACAGGTTCATGCGGGCGCCAGCCACGGAAAAAGAAAAAAAAAAGAGCGACAGCGGGTCGCTGCGCTCTCTTTGGGTTGCGCGATTGGTTGCGGGCGCTGGGGTCAGCGCTTGATCTGCTGGCCGTCGCCGGTCGGTACGCTGTCGTAGTAGCGGCCGGTGCGCGAGTCGAACACGCGGTTGGGGCCGACCGGTTTGACGCCGGGAACGATGCGGCCGTTGCGGTCGTAGACCTTGTCCGGCAGCGCCGGCGCGGGCGTGGGGGTCACCTGGGCCGGGCCGGTCGATCGGATCGGCTGTGCCGGCTGCGGCGAGGGCAGCACCTGCGGCTGCGGGCGCGACGCCTGCGGTCGCGGGGCGACAGGCGGCGGTGCCACCGTCGCGCTGCTGCGGGTGGCGGTCGGACTGCCGGTGGGAACCTGCGCCTGGGCAAGCAGAGGCAACAGGGCCGACAGCAACAGGACTAGGCGGGGTTTCATCGCGCGCTCCAGGGTGGGCCACCCTTACCCTGCGCCTGCCCCTGTGTGCCGGCCATGAACGGCCATCACACTTGCAAGCGTGTGCCGACACCCCCACGTCTGCTGGCATCCCAGGCCACAACCCCACGGAGAGCCGGCATGAGCGCTTTCGATCTGACGCCCCCCACCGCCACGCAGACCGACGCCCTGGTCGCCGGGCTCAGCGCCGAGGAGCGCCGCGTGCTGCTGCAGCACGGCACCGAGGCGCCGTTCTGCGGGGTATTCCTCGACAACAAGCGCGAGGGCGTCTACTGCTGCCGGCTGTGCGCCCTGCCCTTGTTCCGCTCCAGCACCAAGTTCGATTCGGGCACCGGCTGGCCCAGTTTCTTCGCCCCGTTCGACCCGTCGCACGTGCGCGAGATCCGCGACACCAGCCATGGCATGGTCCGCACCGAGATCACCTGCGCCCGCTGTGGCAGCCATCTGGGCCACGTGTTCCCGGACGGTCCGCCGCCCACCTACGAGCGCCACTGCCTGAACTCGGTCTCACTTTCATTCACCGGCAACGGCGAGCCGTGGCCCGATCCGCTGCAGCGTGGCGGCGCGGAGGCCGGCGTGGCGGGCTGACACGCGCCGCAAGGCCCCGCTGACCGACTTCACAGAATTCCCTCTTCAGAAACACCGGTGTCAGGCCGACAAGGAGATATCCCCCCTCCTTGCGTCGCGCCATGCTCATCATCGTTGGATTCCTGGTCGTCATCATCAGCGTGCTGGGCGGCTACCTCGGCGCACACGGCCGCCTTGGGGCGCTGTGGCAGCCCTACGAACTGGTCATCATCGGCGGTGCCGCGCTGGGTGCGTTCCTGGTCGGCACCCCGGCCAAGACGGTCAAGCAGACGCTGCAGGCCATGGTCGGCGTGTTCAAGGGCCCGCGCTACAAGCAGCAGGACTACATCGACGTCCTCAGTCTGGTCTACGAACTGCTCAACAAGGCCCGCCGTGAAGGCTTCATGGCGCTGGAAGACCATGTCGAGCGCCCGGCCGAAAGCGCGCTGTTCGGGAACTACCCGAAGGTGCAGGCCGACCACCACCTGATCGACTTCATCACCGACTGCCTGCGCCTGATGATCGGCAGCAACATCGAGCCGCATGAGCTGGAGCCACTGCTGGAGCTGGAGCTGGAAAAGCACCACGCCGAAGCGATGGCGCCGTCGCAGGTGCTGACCAAGGTCGCCGACGGCCTGCCCGGTTTCGGCATCGTGGCGGCAGTGCTGGGCATCGTCATCACCATGGGCTCGATCGGCGGCGACATCGTCGAAGTGGGTGGCCACGTGGCCGGCGCGCTGGTCGGCACCTTCCTCGGCATCCTGCTTGGCTATGGCTTCGTCGGCCCGATGGCCTCGGCGATGGAAGCCCGTGCCGAGCAGGACAGCCGCATCTACGAGTCGGTGAAGACCGCCCTGCTCGCCTGCCTGCGCGGCTACAACCCGAAGATCGCGCTGGAGTTCGCCCGCAAGACGCTGCCGTCGAACGTGCGCCCGGCGTTCTCCGACTTCGAGCAGCACCTGAAGACGGTCAAGTAAGCCATGGCCGAGACCAAGCCCACCGTCATCGTCCGCCGGGTCAAGAAGGCCGGCCACGCCGCCCACCATGGCGGTTCGTGGAAGGTGGCCTATGCCGACTTCGTGACCGCGATGATGGCCTTCTTCCTGGTGCTGTGGCTGATGGCCAGCACCAGCAAGCCCGAGCGCGCAGCCATTTCCGAGTACTTCCGCAACCCCAGCCCGCTGGTCGGCTCCAGCGCGACGCCGGCGCCGGGCATGGCCGGGCCGGGCGGTGCCAGCACCTCGATGATCAAGCTCGGCGGCGCCACCGATGTTTCGCGCGGCAACAGCAACGATCCCTTCCAGAACCAGCAGAAGTCGATACCGCAGCCGGTGGACGAGCAGCAGCGCGACAAGCAGCAGCTGGAAGCGCTGATGAAGGAACTGCAGGAAGCGATCAGCCGCAGCCAGGCGCTGGAACCGTTCAAGGACCAGCTGCTGCTGGACCTGACCCCGGAAGGCCTGCGCATCCAGATCGTGGACAAGCAGAACCGGCCGATGTTCGACCTCGGCAGCGCCACCCTGAAGCCGTACACCCAGCAGATCCTGCACGAGCTGGCCGAGTACCTGAACCACGTGCCGAACCGGATCAGCCTGACCGGCCACACCGACATCACCGCCTATTCGGCCGCACGCGGTTACGGCAACTGGGAACTGAGCGCCGACCGCGCCAATGCCGCGCGCCGCGCGCTGATCGATGGCGGCCTGGAAGACAGCAAGATCACCCGCGTGGTCGGCTTGTCTTCGTCGGTGCTGTTTGACAAGGCCGATCCGCAGAACCCGATCAACCGCCGCATCAGCATCGTGGTGATGACCAAGGCCGCCGAGGAAGCTGCGCTGGCCGGCGCCGGGCCGCAGGTAGGCCTGTCGGCAACCACCGTGGACCCGGACGTGCAGGCCGCGCAGGGGTCAGGAAAGTAATCCGTGGGTGCGGACCCTGGTCCGCACAGCGCTGAACCGGGGTCAGATCCCTTTCCCATGGAAAGGGATCTGACCCCACCTACGCGCGGCCGCTACAATGGCGGTCTTTCCGACTCCAGGTGATCACACCCCCATGTCCAAGTTGTCCAAGGCCAAGCGCGACAAGCGCAAGAAGCAGCAGACCAAGCGTCCGTTCCTCCGTCTGAACGCCCAGCAGCAGGTGCAGAACCATGCCGTGCTGGTCAACGAGGACGGCCAGGCCGTGGCCGCCATCGGCCTGCAGGGCCGCGAGTGGCTGCTGGCCATCGGCGGCCAGACCATGGGCAACGCCGACAACCCGGTGCCGATGCTGGCCATGCTCAAGCACCTGTCCAACGTGCAGGAAGCCGAAGGCCGCAAGGTCACCCTGGAATATTCCGAGCTGATGCAGAAGCTGCTCGATACCTTGGCCGAAGAAGCGGGCCAGACCGCCGAGGAGTACCTGGACAAGCTGGTGGCCGAGTTCGCCAGCGAGCAGGCTGAAGATGCAGCCGCTGAAGGCGAAGCGTCCGATGAAGCGGCTGCAGACACTGCCGGCGCCGAAGGCGCTGCCGACGCCGAGGCCACTCCGGCCGCCGACGCCGACGGCAAGCCGCAGGCCTGATCCGGCGGCGGCGGTGTCGGTCTACGTCGATGACGCGGTGCATCCCTGGCGCGGTCAGCGCTGGGCGCACCTGATGGCCGACACCCTGGCCGAGCTGCACGCGATGGCGGCGCAGCTCGGCATTCCTCCACGGGCCTTCCAGAACAAGGCCAGCGGGGCGCATTACGATGTCACCGCCGAGCTGCGTGCGCAGGCACTCGCGCTGGGTGCGGTCGCCATCTCCCGGCATGTGGACCGGGCGCAGGTGAAGGCGGTGATCGCCAACGCCAGGGCGCAGTACCAGCCCTAGGATGGTACAGGTGGCACCGGGCCGCGCCCGGTGAGCGCGCAGCGCGGCGGGAAGCCGCCGGGCATGGCCCGGCGCTACCGGTGAATCTCAGAACGGGTCGCTGCCCAGGCGCACTTCCACGTTCAGCAGCGAGCACAGCGCCAGCAGGGCGTCGTCATCGCGGGTAAGCGCCATCCAGCCACTGAAGCCGTCGTTGCCGGCATCCACGCTCCACAGCGTGTAGTTGTGCTCGCGCAGGCGGTCGAAGGCGGTGCTCATCAGCTGCACCCCATCCAGGTCCGCGGCGAAATCCTCGTCGTCCAGGTCGCCACCCCAGTCCAGCTGCAGGTTGAAGCGCGCCGACAGCTCGTTCACCGCCGACTGCAGCGAATCGAAATCATCACGCTCGACCTCGAAGCCCGACTGCCAGGCGATGGCCGTGAACAGCGCCGGCAGCCAGTCGCTGTCGGCCTCCAGCGGCTGGCCGTCCTCGGACAGATGCTCGCGCCAGCGGTTGAACTGCTGCAGGGCCAGCTCTTCGTCACCGGGGTTGATCAGCACAAGCAGGTTCCAGACCCGCGCCTCGAAGTCGTCCTCGTCGAAATCGTGGGCGTCTTCCTCGAAGTCGAAATAGTCGCTGTTGTCAGGCATGGCGGAACGTCCTCGGGAGCAGGGGGGCATTCTACGGTTTATCCTGTACCGCTGAAGCCGGCCGTGGTGGCCGTCACTGTGAATGAAGCGATGAGCGATACCCCTCCCGACCACCTGGCGATCAACCCGGCCAGCCCCTTCCACGATGCGCAGGCCCTGGAGCGCGGCGTCGGCGTGCGCTTCAACGATGTCGAGCGCGACAACGTCGAGGAATACTCGGTCAGCGAAGGCTGGATCCGCGTGCAGGCCGGCAAGGCCCGTGACCGTCGCGGCAATCCGATGACCATCAAGGTCAAGGGCAAGGTCGAGGCGTATTTCCTGGAACAGAAGCCGGAGTAACCGGCCGTCCCGGGGCGGGGTCAGATCCCTTTCCTGCGGAAAGGGATCTGACCCCGATCGGCAGCCCGGTCGGCATACCGTTCACTCGCGCTTGCGCGATTCCAGCAGGTCGAGGTTGCGGATCAACCGCCGTGCGATCTCGTCCGACACCACGCCGCGGCGGGTCAGCCGGAACAGTTCCTCGCGTTCGGCATTGAGGCCGGCGCTGCGCAGCTGGCGGTAGCCCATCTCCATCCGGTTCACCTTCTCCGGGTCCACGTCGGGGTTGTCGCGGTCCAGATGCCGCTGATACAGCAGGCTCACCCGCGATGCGGCGTCGTTGTACAGCTGCACGTTCTCGGTGTTCTGGTTCAGCACCAGCTGCTGGCGCATGCGCTCCACGCCCGCCAACGCGGCCTTCGAGGACAGCTTGCGGGCAAGATCCTCTTCCTTGCGCTCACCCGAATCGGCCGGCAGCTGCAGGCCCTTCAACAGCTGCGGCAGCGCCACGCTGGCGCCGACCAGCGAGCACAGGATCACCGCAGCAGCCAGGAAGATCACCAGGTCGCGTGCCGGGAACGGGCTGCCATCGGGCAGGAACAATGGCAGCGTCAGCACGCCGGCCAAGGTGATCGCACCACGCACACCCGCCACCGAGGTGGCCACCACGATGCGCCAGTTCGGTGCCTCGCCACGCTCCAGGCCGCGGCGACGCGCACGCAGCAGGTTCCAGCGCAGCGACAGCCACACCCACAGCAGGCGCAGCGCGATCAACGTCGCGTTGATCACCAGCACGTACACCAGCAGCCACCACGCGCTCTGGTGGCCGCTCTCGTTCATGGTGGTGGTGGCGCGTTCGACGATGCCCGGCAGCTGCTCGCCCAGCAGCACGAACATGATGCCGTTGAAGCTGAACTGCAGCATGTTCCAGACGCCGGCGCGCTGCACGCGCATGCTGCCGGAGACACGGCCGGTCATTTCCACGTAGCTCATCGAAATACCCGCTGCGACCGCAGCGAGGATGCCCGAAGCATTGATCTCTTCGGCCAGCAGGTACGCCGCGAACGGGATCAGCAGGTTGACCAGCATCGCCGCGCCCGGCTCTTCGCCGAAACGGCGCCACAGCCAGCGCTGGAACGTGGACACGCCCAGGGTGACCGCCACGCCGACGGCCAGGCCGGCCACCGCCACCCACACGAAGGTCAGCGAGGCGGTCGCCAACGAGAAGGTACCGGTCATCACCGCCGCCACCGCGAAGCGGAAGCAGACCAGGCCGGAGGCATCGTTGAGCAGCGACTCGCCTTCCAGGATGTGCATCAGGCGCTTGGGGATCGGTGCCTTGGCAGCGATCGCGCCGACCGCCACCGGGTCGGTCGGTGACACGATCGCGGCCAGCGCGAAACACACCGCCAGTGGCATCACCGGAATCATCCAGTGGATCAGCAGGCCCGCGCCGATCACGGTGAACACCACCAGCCCGAACGCCAGTTCGAGGATCGCGCCCTTGTCGCGGAACAGGCCCTGCTTGGGAATGCGCCAGCCATCGAGGAACAGCAGCGGCGGCAGGAACAGCAGGAAGAACACTTCCGGTTCCAGTGCATGGCCGCGGTTGAATACGCCGGCGATCACCGCGCCGAGGCCGATCTGCACCAGCGGCAACGGCAACGAGAATGGCAGGACGCGAACCAGGTAACCGCTGGCGACAACGGCCACCAGCATCGCCAGGACGACTTCGATGGTGTGCATGCTTCTTCCACAGGAGCGGCGCGTGGGGCCGGAAAAACCGGAGTGCGCCGGGGGACGGGAAAAAACTTAACACAGCAGGCCGCCACTGCGCCCAGCCATCTGAATGCGCGTCAGGACCGCGACAGCAAGCGCCGCCCGATCCAGGCCGGCGTGCTGGCCACGTCGTCATGCACCACTGCCAACCGGCCTTGCACGCGTCCTTGTGCAGGGCGTTCCAGCCCTGGCAGCAGCGGTGGGGTCATGCCGCGTCCTGAGCGCGGTCCTCACCATCGAAGCGATAGAGGTCCATCGCCAGGAAGCCGGCATCGACACCCGCATCGATGCGCTTGGCACCGAAGCCCCCCTCCCCCGCCGCACCCATCGCAAAGTACAGCGGCAGCAGATGCTCATCGGTGGGATGCGCGCGCTCGGCAAACGGTGCCTGTCGGCGGTAGTCGAACAGGGCATCGCGGTCATTGGCGGCCAGCCGCTGCTCCACCCAGTCGATGAAAGGGCGCACGTAGGGCGCTTGCTTGCCGTCCTGGTAGTGGCCCCAGTCGTGCAGGTTGTGGGTGATGCTGCCCGAACCGATCAGCAGCACGCCCTGTTCGCGCAGCGGCGCCAGCGCACGGCCCAGCGCGAACTGATGCTGCGGGCCCAGCATCGGCTGGATCGACACCGGCACCACCGGGATGTCGGCCTGCGGGTGCAGCAGGCGCAGCGGCACCCACGCGCCGTGGTCGAGGCCACGTTGCGGATCGAGTGCCACCGGCAGGCCGGCGGCGGCGATGCGGCCCGCCACCTCTTCAGCCAACGCCGGATCACCGGGCGCCGGGTACTGCAGCGCGAACAGTTCGCGTGGGAAGCCGCCGAAATCGTGGAGGGTGGGCGGCTGCGGATGGTTGCCTACCAGCGGCTGCCGGGCCAGCCAATGCGCCGAGGCGATGACGATCGCACGCGGCGTTGGCAGGTCGCGGGCCAGCTCGGCCAGCCGCACGCCGACCTGGCCCGGATGCAGGGCGGTCATCGGCGAGCCGTGGGAGATGTACAGCGAAGGCAGGCGGGACATGATCTTCTCCAATGACAGGAACAGGCAGCGGGCCGGGGGACGTTCAGCGCGAGCGCAGGGTCCAGCGGCCATCGCCCAGCAGGAACAGCACGACCAGGGCCAGCGCCCAGAACGCCGGGTATTCCCAGCCACCGCCAGCATTGGCGAAGCTGAAACCGTTGGCGCCGTGCACCGTCACGATGGTGCCCAGCAGCAGCGGCACACCGAGCAGGCCGATCCAGCGCGCGTAGATGCCGAGCAGCAGCGCTGCGGAAATCGCCAGTTCAACGGCGATGGTGATGTAGCCCAACACGCCGGGCAGGCCCAGCGACTCGAAGAAGGCCGCGGTACCTGCCGGAGTGAACACCAGCAGTTTGGTCAGCGCATGGACCAGGAACAACACGCCCAGGGCCAACCGCAGCAGGGTCGCGGCGTACGGGGCGAGCGGGGACAGGGGAGTGGGGGTCGCGTTCATTGGGCACCTCGGTTGGGACAGGGCACAGGTTATTGCGCCCTCGATTGCCGATAAATACGATGGATCGACCGTATTTATTTCATAAGGCGCAACAATGGACACCCTGGATGCCATGCGCGTGTTCGTCGCGGTGGTCGAACGCAACGGCTTCAGCGCCGCCGCACAGGCGCTGGACATGTCCACGGCCGGTGTCACCCGCCAGGTCGCCGCACTGGAAAAGCGCCTGTCCACCCGCCTGCTCCACCGCACCACCCGCCGGGTCAGCCCGACCAGCGCCGGTGCCGCCTACTACGCGCAGTGCGTGCGCCTGCTGGCCGAGTTCGATGCGCTTGAGGCCAGCATCGGCGCACAGGCGCTGGAGCCGTCCGGCACGCTGCGCATCAACGCACCGGTCAGCTGGGGCATCGCCCGCCTCGGTCCGTTGCTGGCCGGTTACCGCGAGCGCTTCCCACAGGTCGAACTGGACCTGGCGCTGTCCGACCGCCTGGTGGACATGGTCGAAGAAGGCTACGACGTGGCCATCCGCATCACCCGCGAACCGGGCCCGAGCCTGATCGCGCGGCGCCTGGGCCAATCGCGGATCAGCCTGTGTGCCGCACCGGCCTACCTGGCCGCACACGGAACACCGCAGGCCCCCGAGGATCTGCAGACCCACGCCTGCCTCGGCTACAGCTACTGGGCCGCCGGCGACCACTGGCCCCTGCAGGGACCGGGTGGCGAAGTGAAGGTTGCAGTGACCACCCTGCTGCGCGCCAACAATGGCGACGTCCTGCGCGAAGCGGCGATTGCCGGCATGGGCGTGATCCTGCAGCCGGACTTCCTGTTGCACGAGGCCCTGGCCGATGGCCGCCTGATGCGCATCCTGCCCGGATGGGAAGCTGAGCCGATCGGCATCTTCGCCGTCTACACCAGCCGCAGCCATCTCGCCCCCAAGGTGCGCAGCTTCATCGACTACCTGGTGGAAACCGGGGTGTAAGCGTGCGTCCGCCGGGCATGGCCCGGCGCTACCCGCGGCGCGCCCATGACACGGTAGCGCCGGGCCATGCCCGGCGAAGCGCGAAGCGCACCCATGACACGGTAGCGCCGGGCCATGCCCGGCGAAGCGCGAAGCGCGCCCATGACACGGTAGCGCCGGGCCATGCCCGGCGAAGCGCGAAGCGCGCCCATGACACGGTAGCGCCGGGCCATGCCCGGCGAGCGCGAAGCGCGGCCTAGGCGACAACCTCATCCAGCTGCGCGATGATCTTTTCCAGCGGTGCCGGCCGTCCCAGCAGGTAGCCCTGCACCTGGTCGCAACCATGCGCGGCCAGCCAGTCCAGCTGCCCCGGCGTTTCCACGCCCTCGGCGATGATCGTCAGCCCCATGCTGTGGCCCAGCGACAGCAGTGCCCGGCAGATCGATGCGTTGCGCGGATTGGTCTCCACGTCGGCCACAAAACTGCGATCGATCTTCAGGACGTCCAGCGGCAGGTGCTGCAGGTAGGACATGCTCGAGTAGCCGGTACCGAAATCGTCCAGCGACACGCGGATGCCCTGCTCGTGCAGGCGCTGCATGGTCTGCATCGCCTGTGCCGGCTTGCGCATCAGGCTGCTCTCGGTCAGTTCCACGTGCAGCGCACCACGGGCCAGGCCGAAATCCTGCTGCGCGCGGGCGAACTCGGCCACCAGATCGCTGTTGAAGAACTGCACCGCCGACACATTGACCGCGATCGACAGCTCGCCCCACCCCGCTTCGACCAGACGCCGCTGCGCCTGTGCTGCCGCGCGGATCACCCAGCGTCCCAACGCCAGGATCAGGCCGGTGTCCTCGCACAACTGGATGAACTCGCTGGGCGGGATGAAGCTGCCATCGGCCTGCGGCCAACGCAGCAGCGCCTCCAGCGACGCCGGGCTGCCATCGCTGGCGTGCCGGATCGGCTGGAAGTACAGCTGGAATTCGTTGTCGATGGCCGCGTGGATGCGCCCGGCCAGGCGCAGGCGGTCGGCCAGGCGTATGGTCACCGCCGCATCGAACCAGGCCACCACGTTGCCTTCGGCGCGGGCCGCGTGCGCCGCCTGCGCGGCCATGCCGATCGCCTGTTCGGCACTGTGGCCTGCATCGGCGTCATGTACGGCCACACCAATGCGGGGTTCGAACTGGTGCAGCGAATCCTGGCCGCGCATCGGTGCCGAGACGATCTGCAGCAGATCGTCCAGCACGCGCTGGGTGTTGTGTTCCGGCGCGATCGCCAGCACGAAATCCTCCGCCGGCTGGAACGCCAGCAGGCCGAAGCGCGCGCCCAGCCCGCCCAGGCGCGAGGCCATCGACTGCAGGACCGCATCACCGATCTCGCGGCCCAGCGTATCGGCCACCAGCTGCAGCCCGCGCAGCTGCACATAGGCGATGGTGTAGGCGCCGGCCTGCTCGTCCAGCTGTTCGCTCAGTGCGCGCACGTTGAGCAGGCCGGTGGCCGGGTTGTGGCGTGCGTGATAGGCCAGGTCGCGCTCGTAGGCCAGCCGCTCGCTGACATCCTCGGCCAGCACCAGGCACGCGGGCTGGCCATCGAAATCCAGTTGCGACAGGTGCACGCGCACTTCGAACACCGTGCCATCCTTGCGCTGGTGCAGGCGCACCGCAGCGTCCTGCAGTTCACCACTGCGCACCTGCGCGATCGCGCCCTTGACCTCGTCCCAGCCCTCGCGTGGGCGGATGTCGAGGATGCTCATCGCCAGGAATTCATCGCGGCTGTAGCCGTACTGCTGCACGGCGGCCTCGTTGACCTCGATGAAGCGCAAGGTGTCCGGATCGAACACCCAGAACGGCGCGGGGTTGCGATCGAACAACAGGCGGAAGCGGCGTTCAACCTGGCGCATCTGCTCGCGTGCCTGGTAGCGCTCGCTGAGGTCGGTCAGTGCGCCGATCATGCGCCGCTGCCGATCGACCACCGCTACCCGCTGGCCACGCGCGGCAACCCAGCGAACGGCACCGCCGGGCAGCACCAGGCGGAATTCTTCGTCGAGTACAGCGTTGCCGGCGAAGGCCTGATCGAAGGCCTGCTGCATGCGTGCGCTGTCATCGTGGTGCACGCGGGCGAAGAATTCGGCCACCGGCAGCGCATCGGTCTGCACACCGAAGATCTCGCGCGCCAGCGGTGACCAGCGCAGCAGCGCAGCGTCTTCGTCGACATACCAGGTGCATACGCGGCCCACCTGATGGGCCAGGCGCAGCTCGGCATGGCCGGTCCGCAGTTCTTCGGCCATCGACTGCTGCCGGTGCGTGCTGCGGCGCACGGCATACAGCAGCACCAGCAGCAGCGCCACGTAGGCCAGCATGATGGCAATCGCCGCCTGCAGATACGGCCACCACGGCTTCAGCACATCTTCGTTTGCCAGACCGACCTGCACCGCCAATGGACTGCGCTCAAGGGTGCTGATGGTGGAGATGCGCGGTATCTGGTCCACCGCGCCGGGAATGCTGCCCAGCTCGACCACTGCCTGCCGGCCCAGCAGCGTGCGTGCCGGCAGCGTGTAACGGCGGCCGACGGTGCCGTGCGGATCGGGGACACGGGCCAGCATGTAGCCATCGGCGTCGCTGATCGAGGCCAGGCCACTGGGCCCCACATCGAGACCGCCCACGATCCGCTGCAGTTCGCCGCAGCGCAGCCGTGCCAGCAGCCAGCGATCGCCAGCCATCGGCAGCGCCAGCGGCACCACCCAGCCACCGTCGCTGGCACGCTGCGGCGGCCCGATGTACAGCGCACTGCCCTGCCCCCTTCGCTGCGGATCGGTCCACAGTGGCAGCTGCAGGTCGCCCTTGCCGGCGGTCAGGGCGCGGCCATAGGTATCGAGCACGACAATGCTGTGCAGTTCGGCGTGCCGGCGCAGCACGCCGGCTATGGCGGCGTCCAGCAGCGCGGGCGCCTGCGCAGGCACCGTGCGGAACAGCTCGGCCGCATCGGCAGCGATGCCGGCCATCGCCCGTTCCAGGTTGCGCAGCTCCAGTGCCAGCAGGCGCTCGCTGCCTATCGCCAGCGCCCGGCTCTGCCGCTGCGCGGCTTCCAGCCGGCGCTGGTAATCGTTGGCCAGCATCGCGGCCAGCCCTGCCGCCAGCAGCACGCCCAGCACCACGCCGCCCCAGGTAATGGCACGCAACGGCCGGGCCAGCGCGTGTCTCAGCGCCGGCATCGGTCGGTCTTCCCTGTGCAGTCGGCTGGCTTCATGCGCGAACGATTCCTCCACATCCCCGACCTCAACGGCCGGCGGACGCCATTCTTGACGCCTCGACCCGTCCTGCATGCGCCCTCCCCCGGGTGCTGCAGACATCCAGCCCGCAGCATGCACCACGCCGGTGACCGCGTGAAGATCGCTGCGGCGTGTTCAGCCAGATCACGCACAGTGCTGGCCCTGTCGAGCACGTCCAGCCGGCCCGCAGCGGATTAGACTTGGAGTTTTCCGCCGCAAGAGAAGTCCATGTCCAAGCTGCGCCGCCCCACCCTGGCACTGGCCATCGTTGCCAGCCTGTCCCTGGCCGCCTGCGACCGCCCGGCCGATCCGGCCGCCGGCACCGCCGCACCGGCCGAGGCGACACCCGCTGCCGCCAAGCCGATGCTGGGCAGTTTTGGTTTCGATGCCAGTGGCATGGACCGCAGCATCGCCGCCGGTGACGACTTCTTCGGTTTCGCCAACGGCAGCTGGGTGAAGAACACTGAGATTCCGGCCGACCGCTCGCGCTTCGGCAGCTTCAACGTGATTGCCGAGAAGACCCAGGCCGACACCCGCGCGATCCTGGAAGGCGCTGCCGGCAACGCCCAGGCCAGCGGCGAAGACAAGCTGATCGGCGACTACTACGCCGCCTACATGGACGAGGCCGGCATCGAGCAGCGCGGCCTGGCACCGGTGCAGCCGCAGCTGAAGAACATCGATGCGATCGCCGACAAGGCCGGCCTGGCCCGCGCCCTCGGCGGCGACATGCGCGCCGACGTCGACCTGCTCAATGCCACCAACTTCTATACCGACCGCCTGTTCGGCCTGTGGGTGTCGGTGGACCTGCTGCAGCCGGACCGTACCGCGCCGTACCTGGTGCAGGGCGGCCTGGGCATGCCGGACCGCGATTTCTACCTGGGCGGTGGCCGCATGGCCGACCTGCGCAAGCAGTACCAGGCCTACATCGCGCAGGTACTGCAGCTGGCCGGCGTGGCCGACCCGGCCGGCAAGGCGCAGCGCATCCTCGCCCTGGAAACGAAGATCGCCCAGGCGCATGCCACGCAGGAAGAAACCAATGACGTGACCAAGGGCGCCAACCCCTGGACCCAGGCCGACTTCAACGCCAAGGCCCCGGGCATGGACTGGGCCGCGTTCCTGGACGCCGCCAAGCTTGGCCAGCAGCAGGACTTCATCGTGTGGCAGCCCAAGGCCGTGGCCGGCCTGTCCAAGCTGGTGGCCACCGAGCCGCTGGATGCCTGGAAGGACTACATGACCTTCCACGCGCTGGACCGCGCCGCTGCCTACCTGCCGAAGAAGTTCGCCGATGCGCGCTTCGCCTTCCACGGCACCGCGCTGAGCGGTACGCCGCAGCAGAGCGACCGCTGGAAGCGTGCCGTGGATGACGCCAACCATGCCGTCGGCGAGGCCATCGGCAAGCGTTACGTCGAAAAGCACTTCGATGCGAAGACCAAGGAACGTGCCGACGAGATGGCCAAGAACATCATCGCCGCCTTCGCCAAGCGCATCGATGCACTGGCCTGGATGTCACCGCAGACCAAGGCCAGCGCCAAGGCCAAGGTGGCCGGCCTGACCGTGGGCATGGGCTATCCGGACAAGTGGCGCGACTACACCGGCCTGGACATCCGTCGTGATGATCCGCTGGGCAATGCGCAGCGCGCCGAGCTGTTCGAGTACCAGCGCAACATCGCCAAGCTGGGCAAGCCGGTCGACCACAGCGAGTGGGCGATGCTGCCGCAGACCATCAACGCGATGAACGTGCCGCTGGAAAACCGCCTGGTGTTCCCGGCGGCGATCCTGCAGCCGCCGTTCTTCGACGGTGCCGCCGACGACGCAGTGAACTACGGTGCGATCGGCGCGGTGATCGGCCACGAAATCAGCCATGGCTTCGACAACGCGGGTGCGTTGTTCGACGACACCGGCAAGCTGCACAACTGGTGGACGGCCGAAGACCTCAAGCAGTTCAACGCAGCCGGCGATGCACTGGCCGCGCAGTTCAGCAGCTACGAGCCGTTCCCGGGTGTACATGTGAACGGCAAGCTGACGCTGGGCGAGAACATCGCCGATGTCGCCGGCCTGGGTACCGCCTACGACGCCTACCAGCTGTCGCTGCAGGGCAAGCCGGGCCAGACCCTGGAAGGTTTCAGCCCGGACCAGCGCTTCTTCCTCGGCTTCGCCCAGGCCTGGCGCAGCAAGAGCCGCGAGCAGGCGCTGCGCAATTCGCTGCTGACCGACGTGCATGCACCGGGCCAGTTCCGCGCGTTGACGGTGCGCAACATCGACGCCTGGTACCCGGCGTTTGAAGTGAAGGAAGGCCAGAAGCTGTACCTGGCCCCGGACAAGCGGGTCAAGGTGTGGTGATGTAACGCAGACGGGCGCCGAAAGGCGCCCGTTTTATTTCCATGGGTAGACGCCAACCTCGGTTGGCAGTTTTTCGCCATCCACACGTGGCATGGATGGGCACCGCGGCAAGGCGCGCCAACCAAGGTCGGCGCCTACCGGGGCAATGCCGGCCACTCGCGCAACGATTCCACCGGCACACCCACGCGGGCGCAGGCGCGGCTCGCCAGGCCGTCGGGCAGCGCGCGGCGGAACAGCGGCGCCATGCCCTGCATCAGCTTCGCCGAAGCTGCGGCCTGCGCACGCTGGCGCGTGCTGCGCTCGAGCATGCCCTCGGCCCAGTCCGGCAGCAGCGCGGCACCGGCACCGAGGAAGATCTCGCGCGACAGGCCGGGCACCGGCACCGGCAGGCGCACGCCGGACAGCACCTGCAACACTTCGCGGGAGCGTTCGTCCACCACCAGCTCCGGCTGCCGTGCGCAGAAATACGCATCCACTTCCGCTGCACTGCGTGGTACGTCCACCGCGCCCAGCGCTTCGGCCACGCAGCGGTACTCGTCGTAATAGCGGTCGGCAATCGCGGCAGGCACCTCGCGCCCGTAGCGACGATAGCCCTGCAGGAAGCCGTAGGCCTCGGTCACGTGCACCCACGTCAGCAGGTGCGGATCATCGGCGGCATACGGCTCACCCTGCGCGGTATGCCCGCGGACCTGCGCGTGGATGCGCCGCACCTTGGCCACCAGCGCTTCCACCTCGCGCGCCGGCGCGTAGCTGGTGCCGGCCACGAAAGCAGTGGTACGGCGCAGGCGGCCGACCAGGTCCTGGCGGAAATTGGAATGATCGTAGACACCGGCCAGCGCGCGCGGATGCAGCGTCTGCAGCATCAGCGCACACAGACCGCCGGCCAGCATCGAGGGCAGCTCAGCGTGCATCCGCCAGGTGACGCTGTTCGGCCCGAACCAGCCGGGATCGCCCAGTGGATGGTCGTAGTCGATGCCGCTCTGGCCACGCGGAAACGCATCCAGGACCCAGCGCCGGATCGGCGCGGTGACGGGGCGGGAAAGACGGTGCAGCAACGGCGGCATCACGGGTCCAGATCGGCGGAGGGACGGACCACGTCCTGCGCGGTCCACCCCGATTCTGGTCGATCACGACCGACACAGCGAGCCCATCCGCTCAGCGTCGGTTTCATGTGCGCGCGCAGCACATTTCACCCTGCGACATCCTGTCGCAGGCCATGCGGGCAATGCTGCGTCGCAACAATATTCACCTGTTCAGGCTGAGCCCTTGTGCCGCGTGGCCTTGAGGCCATTGCACCGCTCGCTGGAAGTGCTAGAACTGAACCCGCCACACCGTCCACTGCAGATCGCCGCACGTTCCACAAGGAGCCAGCCATGATTGCTTTGTTCAAGGGTTTGGGATTACTGCTTCGCGACAACGAGCTCTACAGCAGCCCGTTCGAAAAACAGGTCGCGCACTGGCGCAGCCTCAGCGAACAGCAGATCCGCGATGAAGTGGCGGTGCTGGCCCAGGCCAAGTGCCAATGGCTGATCACTTCGATCGTCGGATGGCAGGCAGCTTCGCTGCTGATCCTCGGCCTGATCACCAATTACCTGTGGCGCGACGATTACCACATCACCTTCACCCGCGTGGTCGTGGTGTTCGGCTCGTGGATCTCGATCCTGTTCGTGATCTGGTTCATGGCCAACATGTTCGACCGCACAGCGGGCTTCGAACGCTGGATGAAGGCCTTCAACAGCCGCGCGCGCATCACCTCCAAGGCCGACAGCGTCGAGCACGTGGCCGAAGCGCTGGACCTGGCTGAACACTATCCGGAAGTGCTGGACTACAAGCAGGCGGTCACCGCCAAGCGCGAGCTGCGCCACGAGGACATCCGCATCATGACCGAGATCGGGCGCATGAAGCAGCACTCCGAACTGGTGGGTCGCCTGAATCATGTCGGTGAAACCGAACACCATCACGACATGACGCTGCAGCCGGCTTACTGAGCCGAACGCAATCCGGGGGGAGCCACAATGCCACCGTGCTCAGTCACGGTGGCATTGTTCTTTCTGCACGTCGCTGACGCACTGGCGGAAGTCCTTCGGCAGGCCACTGACCTGCTCGGTCTTGCCTGCGGCCACCGCGAACCGGCGCAGCGGCGGCGTCGCGCAAGCGGTGTCGGTGCTGCAGCCCGGCGCCAGCACCAGGTAATGGCATTGGCCACTGCTGCTGGCGATGCATTCGAAACGCGCCACGCCATCGACCACCGTGCTCTTGCTGTACAGCGTGTCCACGCCATTGGCATTGGTGCGGGTGATCGACGTGTTGCTGGACTTTTCGCAGCCGGCGATGGCCAGCACGGCGAGACCTACAAGCAGGATACGGCGCATGTTCGTTCCTCGGTGGATGGCAATGGCTGCGGCTACATGCCGCGGAACAGGCTCATGAACGGCTGGCTGACCACCAGGGTCTCGGCACGCTGGCGCAGGCGCAGCACGCCACGGCCGGTATCGTCGCGGCTGACGGC
This sequence comes from Stenotrophomonas sp. MYb57, assembly GCF_002966815.1. Classification (NCBI taxonomy): domain Bacteria; kingdom Pseudomonadati; phylum Pseudomonadota; class Gammaproteobacteria; order Lysobacterales; family Lysobacteraceae; genus Stenotrophomonas; species Stenotrophomonas sp. MYb57. The sequence goes on along the minus strand of NZ_CP023271.1, from coordinate 506,596 downwards.
TGCCACCGCCTTCATGTTGACGATGGTGGAGCGATGTACCTGGCGGAAGTGCAGCGGATCGAGCACTTCCAGCAGCTCGCGCAGCGGTGTGCGCAGCAGGCTTTCGCCGGCGGCAGTGACCACGGTGGTGTACTTGTTGTCAGCACGGAAATAGATCACATCGTCGAGCATGATCAGCTGCGTATCGCGGCCGTTGCTGGCGGTGATCCAGGCCAGGGGCGGCCGGTCGTTGGCGGCCGGGCCTGCACCCAGGCGCTGCAGCAGGCGCTCCAGCACCGCATCGTCCTGGCGCGTGGATGGCAGCCGCGAAAGAATGCGATCGCGCGTGGCCAGCAGCCGTTCGTCACTGACCGGCTTGAGCAGGTAATCCATCGCGCCCTGCTCGAAGGCATCGATGGCGTACTGGTCGTAGGCGGTGACGAACACCACCTGGGTGCGCGGGCTCAGTTCGGCCAATGACCGCGCCACTTCGATGCCGCTGATGCCGGGCATGCGGATGTCGAGGAAGGCGATGTCCGGCTGCTTCTCGGCCAGCTGTTCCAGCGCACTGGCACCGTCCTCGCATTCGGCCACCAGCTTCAGCTCCGGCCACAGCCGCCCGAGCTGCTCGACCAGCGAGTGCCGCAGCAGCTCCTCGTCTTCGGCAATCAGCGCTTCAAGCGGCATGGCTGGGCTCCTTGGCCGACTGCGGCAGGGTCATGGTAGCGGCTACACCACTGGGGAAATTGGCCACGATCGCCACTCCGGCCTGCTCGCCGCAGGTCAGCCGCAGGCGCTCGCGCAGGTTCTTCAGGCCGATGCCGGTGCCGCTGGTGCCCTGTCCGAAACCGAGCCCATCGTCGGCGACCGTCACGGTGACATGGTCATCGAAACCACGCGCGAGAATCCAGATCGTGCCGCCGCCGGGCTTGGGCTCCAGGCCGTGCTTGATCGCATTCTCGACCAGGGTCTGCAGCGCCATCGCCGGCATCTTCACTTCGTGCAGCTCGGTGGGCACCTGCACTTCCACCGCCAGCCGTGCGCCCATGCGGATGCGCAGGATTTCCAGATAGGCGCGGGTACGTTCCAGCTCCACGCCCAGCGTGGAAACCGATTCATCCACCTGCGGCAGCGAACTGCGCAGGTACTGGATCAAGTGGCCGAGCATCTGCTCGGCGCGTGCCGGGTCGGTGCGGGTCAGCACCTGTGCATTGGCCAGCGAGTTGTACAGGAAGTGCGGCTCGACCTGCGCGTGCAGCAGGTTCAAGCGCGCGACCGACAGTTCCTTTTCCACCTGGGTCTGTTCGGCAGCGGCCTGCTCGTCGCGGCGCTGGTCGGCCACGCGGCGGCTGATCGCACGGGTCACCGCTTCGGCGTTCTCATAGTTGCTGCCTTCATCCAGTGCCAGCAGATCGGCCCACCAGCCGGCGTCCGGTTCGAACAGCAGGGTGACGGTGCTGGTGCCCTGCCCCGGCGTTACCGTGGCCAGCACGCTGTTGCGTTTGATCGCCAGCCGCGCCGGCAGGTTCCAGCGCGACGGTTGCCGGCCGTTCCACAGGTCGACGCGCCGCACATAGGCACGTACCTGCAGACTGCCAGCAGAACTCTCCACCTCTTCCACCCGCGGCAGTTCGCCGACGGCAGCCTCGACCACTGCGAAGGCCTGGCCGGCATCCATCGGCAGTTCGATCTGCCGGCGCTGGCGGCCGGACAAGGTGGCGCCATCGAGGCGACCGGCCACCAGCCAGACCCGGCGCACGTGGGTGATCGCGCTGCCCAGCGCGGAAATCATCAGGAACATCACCAGCAGCCCGAACACCCAGCCTGGGCCGTCGTTCATGCCGCTGAAGATGCCACTCCAGACCATGCCGGCAACGAACAGCGCCGCGGCCCAGGCCAGCAGATGACGGATGATGAGGGAGAAGCTGGCGATCACGGCGGCGCCTTGGTGGAAGGGGTGAGCCGAGCATAGAGCGGCCCTTCGGGCAAACAAGCGATGTGCGACGAAGGCCGGGAAAGGGTGGATGGAACCGGTTCTGGTAGTGCCGGCCGCTGGCCGGCTCCCCATCGCTTCCGGAAGCATCACCGGGTTGCCGGCCAGCGGCCGGCACTACCAGACATCACCGGGTTGCCGGCCAGCGGCCGGCACTACCAGACATCACCGGGTTGCCGGCCAGCGGCCGGCACTACCAGGCATCACCGGATTGCCGGCCAGCGGCCGGCAACCGGGGAGGCGCCGGGTGAGCCCGGCGCATTCCGTTATCTGCGCTGGTCGGCGCTGGCGTCACGGACGGCGCGGAACGCCTCGTCCTTGCTCCAGTTCGGCCAGCTGCGCGAATTGGCCAGCTGGTTGCCCAGGGTGTACAGCACTTCCAGGTCGCGCGCAGCGCCTGCAAACACCCAGTCCGGCTGCCACTCGTCGCCCTGCTGGTGGTAACGCTTGGCGGTGTAGTCCTCGGACGCCTTCTTGCCCGCCGCGACGCCACCGTCCACCCAGTCCTGCCCGGCCGACCAGGACAGCGCGGGCACGCCACGCTTGGCGAACGGGAAGTGGTCGGAGCGGAAGAACAGGCCGGCTTCCGGCTTCGGGTCCGGCGTGTAGCGGATGTCCCAGCCCTTGGCCACGTCCTTCAGCTGGTCCAGCAGCTCGAAGCGCGCCGCGCCGTAGATGCCGAAATCGCGCGACGGGCCGAACGGCGCCATGCCGTCCATGTTGATCATCGCCACGGTCTTTTCCAGCGGGTACAGCGGGTGCGTTGCGTAGTACTCCGAACCCAGCAGGCCCTTCTCCTCGGCGGTTACCGCCAGGAACACGACCGAACGCTGCGGACGCGGCGCCTTGGCGAAGCCGCGTGCCAGTTCGATCAGCGAGGCGGTGCCGCTGGCGTTGTCCAGCGCGCCGTTGAAGATGCGGTCGCCGCGTGCGTCGGGCTCGCCCACGCCGATGTGGTCCCAATGCGCGCTGTAGATGACGGTCTCGTCCGGATGCGTGCTGCCTTCCAGGCGCGCGGCCACGTTGTGCGAGGTGATCACTTCGGTCTTCACCGCGTACTTCGCATCCAGGCTGGCGCCGGTCAGCGGCACCGGGGTGAAGTCACGCTGCTGCGCCTTCTTCTTCAGCGCCTCGAAATCCTGCCCGGCCGAGCGGAACAGTTCCACTGCCAGATCGCGCTGGATCCAGCCTTCCAGCAGCGGATGGCTGTCAGCCGGATTGTCGCGCACCACGTCGAACATGGTGTTGGTGTTGGAGCCGGCCACCGTGGCCCAGCCATACGACGCCGGGGCGGTCTCATGCACGATCAGCACACCGAGTGCGCCCTGGCGTGCGCCTTCTTCGTACTTGTACGGCCAACGGCCATACCAGGTCATGCCCTTGCCATCGAAGTCGCCCTTGCCGGTTTCGAAGTCCGGGTCGTTGATCAGCACGACGGCGATCTTGCCCTTCAGGTCCACGCCCTTGAAGTCGTCCCAGTTGCGCTCCGGCGCCTTTACGCCGTAACCGAGGAACACCAGCGGTGCCTTGCTGATGTCCACGCTGGTCGCACCGTTCATGGCTGCACGCACGGCGATCTGCTTGCCCTGCTCCAGCGCGATGGTCTTGCCGCCCTGCTGCAGCGACAGCTGCGGGGTGCCGACGATGTCGCCCTTGCGCAGCGGCACGGCCTGGGTCCACAGGCGCTTGCCGTCCTTCAGGTCGCCGCCGGGCTGCAGGCCGGCGTCGGCGAACTGCTTGCTGAGGAAGGCGATGGTCTTCTGTTCGCCGGCGGTGGCCGGGGAGCGGCCTTCGTAGGCGTCGGAGGCCAGTTCCTTGACGTCGGCGGAGATCCGCGCGCCATCGAATTTCGGGGTGGCCGCCATCAGTGCGCTCGACACCGACAGGGCCAGCACGCCCAGTACTACTCGCTTCATTGCTCTCTCCAGCAGGGAAATCGTTCTGGAGTGTAAGGGGTAAGAGGTTCGGCAGGGCTGCGCCCTGCACCCGGCAGCCGCGGTAGTGCCGGCCGCTGGCCGGCAACCTCAACAGCAACAGCCCAAGCAACAGCAGAAGCTGCATTCCGTGGGATGGCGGGGAGGGTCCGGCTGCGGGGGACGCCGTAAACCCATCCTTGGGGCCTTGGCCGCGGCATCCATGCCGCGGACACTCCCGCAACCGGACCCTCCCCGCCTTGGACAGATTTCTGCGATCTGTCGGAACGGCGTTCTGTGATGCTCTTGGTAGGTGTCGACCTTGGTCGACACGCAACAAGAAGGGGTCAGATCCCTTTCCCGGCGGGAAAGGGCTCTGACCCCATCTGTGCATTACCGAGGTGTCTTACCAGTTCGGGTCTTCGGCCGGGGCGGCGGCGGGCTTGGGCTTCGGCTTGCTGGCCGGGCGCGCTGCGGCGGCCGGGGCGGCCGATGCGGTTGCGCCGGCGGCGGCCTTGGGCTTGCTGCCCAGCTTCTGGCGCAGTTCGATCTGGCCGGGGCGGAAACCACCGCGCATCGCGTCGACGCCCTCTTCCAGGGTGCCGTAGGACGTCTGCGCGGCAACGCGGTCGATGCGGATGGTGCAGCACGGATGCTCGCTACGGCCGAGCGAACGGCCGGTCTGCGGGTCCTTCAGCTCTTCGCCCAGGCGCACGGCCTGCCAGCGCTGGCCGACCTGCACGGTGTCACCGCCCTGGCTCAGCACCACCTGGTCGCCATCGACGGACACCACCGACACCGGGAACAGCGTGGTGACGATCGTGCTGCCGATCTGCCCGGACAGCGAGTCCATCATCGAGGCGGCCATGCTGCGGCCATTGACCACGCGCGGCAGCGTGCTGGGGCCGGTCGAGGCCAACTGATGGTCGAAGCTGTCGGACATCACCACCTGGCCGGTGGTGGCGTTGACCAGGCGCAGGGTGATGCGGCCGCCACCGGAATACGAGGTCACCTGGCGATCGGACATGCGCAGGTTGCGCACGCTGCGCGGGTACTCGAACCGCTCGATGGTCGGAATCAGGATCAGGTCGGTCGCCAGCTGCTGGCCAACGCGCGCGGTGTCCTGCAGGCGCACGTTGCCACTGTTGATGTGGTCGATCTCGGCCTGCAGTTCGTCGCCGAACTCGCGGTCCAGCACGATGAAACGCTGGGTCTGGGTAAGCGTGTCGGACAGCCGCGCGCGGATCGCCTGGGCGACCTCGTCGGCGTTCACCCGGCCATCGCCAACGGCATAGCTGCCCGACTTGGTGCGCGGCAGGGCCACCACGATCTTCGGCTTGCCTTCTTCGTCCGGTGCGCGGTACTGGGCAATCTGCGCGCGTACACGCACCTTCCAGTAACTGCGCATGCTGCGCCGGGTGACATCCGAATCGAAGGAGCTGGCACCGCGCTTGGCGTCTACCTTGACCTGCTCTTCGTAGTTCTCCTTGACGCTGGCCGACGCCGAGCCGCCCTTGGCGGAGGCTTCGCCGGAAGCGCTGGCCGAGGCCGACCCCTTGAAGCTCCAGCCTTCGTCGCTGGCGCGCACGCGGGCGATGGTTTCTTCATCGAGCTGGCTCACTTCATCCTGCGAGAGGATTTCATAGCCCAGCACCGCGCCCTGCGAGCCGGCAATCATCTGCTGGGAGAACGCGTCGGCGCGGATATCGCCGACGTGTTCACCATCCACGTCCACATGCAGGCCTGCGCGCAGGCTCTGCATCTGGCTGGCCACGCGTACGCCGTTGACCTGGGCCACGGCCGACTGCAATGCCGCCAGCACCGCCAGTTCCGGGGTGCTGCCGATACCGTCGGCTTCACGCGCGACCTGGGTGGTGCCGCCGAAATCCGGCGTGCCACGCAGGGGCGCTTCCTGCACCGGCGCATTGCTGGCCAGTGCACTGGCAGCCTTGTCCTTGGCCGGAGCGGTTTCTGCCGGTGCATCCTGCTTGCCGCAGGCTGCCAGCAGGGCCGCTGCCAGGCCCAGGCCGATCAATCGAGTCGTCGTACGCATGCGGAGCTGCCTCGTATCAGAGCGAATCCAGCATCGAATCGGCGTTGGACGGCACCTTCACCTTGCTCTTCTTGGCGAAGGTCACAGCCGACTTGGTCGAGCCGTACAGGCCCTTGATGAAGCCCGGCGATTCCTTGGCAACCCAGGCACCGGCGGCCAGCTTGCGGCCAACGGTGGCCATCTGGGTGGCGCCCAGGTTCTTCATGCCGGCCGCAAAGCCGCTGGCTTCGCCGCTCAGCTTCTGTGCTTCGGCAGCCGAGGCCAGCAGCGAGACCAGGCCTTCGGCGTAGTGCTGCTTGGATTCAGCGTTCAGTTCCGGCTGTGCGGCCTGGCGCTCGTCGATGGCGGCCTGGGCGGCTTCGCTGACCGACACCGACTTCTTCATCGCATCGACGTTCACCGAACCGGACGACAGCGCCTGGCGCTCGGCTTCCAGCAGCTGCACCTGCTCGGCCAGGCCGAAGGCACGGGCGAAGGAGGTCTGTGCCTGCAGCGAGTGCGACTGCGAGCTGACGAAACGACGGACCAGCGCTTCCTGCGCGGCTTCGTCCGGGGCGGCAGCGCTGGCGCTGCTGCTGGAGCTGCCGGTGGCGCCACCGGCCAGGTCCTTCAGCTTGCCGAACTGGGCGTGGGCCGGCATCGACAGGGTGGCGGCCGCGATGGCCACGACGAGAGCGGTATTACGGATCATGGAAGAGTCCTTTGGGAGAGACGGCCGCAATGCGGCGCGCGGGATCGGGGATAGCAGCGGGTCGGTGCCGAGCACGCTCGGCACCCACCAGGGCCGGTAGCGCCGGGCCATGCCCGGCGAGCGCAGCGGTAACGTCAGCGGACCGCCTTGACGTTCAGTTCGTTGATCATCTGCTGGGCGGCCTTTTCGGCAGCCAGCTGCAGTGCATTGGTACGGGCGACGGTTTCGTTCGGGCCGGTACCGGAGAACTGCACCGGGCCCACCGACGACACGGTGCGCGGGAAGCGACCGGTCACGTCCAGCACCTTGCCGGTGACAGTGACGAACACGCGGGTGTTGCCGCTGGCCGGATCACGGTCGCGCATGCCGACGTCGAGGGTACCGACGGCGATGTACGGGATGTTCGCCGCACGGATGCCGTTGGCGGTATCGCGCAGGGTGGCCGCGGAGAGATCGTTGCCGGTGCTGAAGTCCTTGCGGATGCGCTCGATGCTGAGCAGGCCGCGCGACTCGCCTTCCACGTATTCGGCTTCAACCACTTCGTAGCCGGCGGCGCTGAAGGCACCGGTCATGGCCGTGTTGACTTCGGCGGCGTTGGCCACCTTCCAGCTGATGTTGTCGCTGCGGGCGGTGGTGCTGCCGCCGCTGGTGACCGACACCGAGCCGTTCTGGTTGATGCTGCCGTTGGTGCTGACCGAGTTGCCGCGGAAGCTGTCGCCCTCACGGGTGTTCTCGCTGTAGCTGCTGCTGGCGTCGACGCGGCGGTACTCCTTGTCCTGGAACGACTGCACGGTGTCCTGCGAGCGCGCCATGAACAGGAAGGTCAGCAGCGAGCGCTGTGCGGCGGTGGCACCGGCCACGGCCGAACCGGCGTCCAGCTTGGTCTGCAGCAGGGTGGTGTTGATTTCGGCGCGGACGGTGACGCTGTAGGTCTTGGCCTTCTTGTCTTCGTTGTCCGACAGCTGCACGGCGCTGAGCACGTAGCGGTCGATTTCACCGAGGAACTCGGCGCGACGCGATTCGAACAGGCGCAGCTTGGCCGCACCGGATTCGGCGATGTACGCCTCCAGTGCATTGGCCTTGGCCTTGTTCAGGGCCTGCGCACGGGTATCGGCACTCAGGCGCAGGCTGTAGCTGGCCGAACCGGTACCGCGCGAGCTGGCGGTCTGCGCGGCGACCGGCGAGGCCACCGCCAGGGCGATGAGGATGAGCAGGATGGTACGCATCAGCGACATGATTTGATCAACTCCTGGAGGGCTTGGGTCTGTTGCTGCAGCGGGCGTCCGCCGGGCTTCTGCTCGTCCAGCCAGGCGCGCGAGTCGGCGCGCTTGGCGGCGGCGCCGGCGAAGGCATCGAAGCCGGCCAGCAGGGTTTCGTAGCTGGCCGACCACTGGTCGACCTGCCACTGCGTGACCGGCACCACCTTGGTGGCGCCCTTGCGCAGCGGCTGTTCGAAGTACACCTTGCCGGAGAACGGCTCGGTGACCTTGGCGGTGAAGAACGCGCCGAACAGCATCGTCTTCATCGCCGGCGTTTCACTGATGACGCCGTTCTTCAGCGCATCCACCTGCAGGCTGATGACGTAGTCGGCCTCGGGGATCTTCAGCTGGTAGACCTTGCCGTCGGCAAAGCGCGCGGCCATGGCACCGCCGATCGCCTGGCCCGAGGCCGGCGGCAGCAGGCCGACACCGGTATTGGACGACAGCGTCTTGGACAGTTCGTGTGCCAGCGTGGCGCGCAGCGGACCGGCCCACTTCGGGTCGGGCAGCTTGGCCAGCGTGGCGTCGGACAAGGTCACCGCACCCACCTGCAGGCGACGCGTGGCCGCTTCCGGCAGTTTGGCCTGGGCCAGGGTGGTGGCCAGCACCTGCGACAGGCTGGTATCGGCACCGCCGTACAGCAGATCGGCGACGATCGCATCGATATCGTCGCTGTCCGGGCGGTACTCCTGCACGTCGATGCGCTGCAGGGTAAGCGGATAGGAGGCGATCACCTGGCGCTCGCGGAAATCGAAGAACAGCGCCTGCAGTGCCACTTCCACCAGCACCTTGTACTGGTCGCCGATCGGTTCGACCGATACCAGCTCGCGGTCCAGCGCAGCGGCCAGCACCACGGCGCTGGTGGTGCCATCGAGCATCGCCACCGGCTGGTCGATCAGTTCCAGGTTGGCCGGTGCGCGGCGCTTGAGCGCCTGTGCCAGGGTCTGGTTGAGCGGAATCAGGCCACGCTTTTCCAGCACGGCATGCGCATGCGGGGTGGTCGCCTGTACGGCGGCGGCGTCAGCGGTATAGGCAAAGCCGGCCCAGTAGGCCTGCTGCGATTTGTCTGCGGCCTGGCTGGCCAACGGCCATACGGCCAGGCACAGGGCATAGGCAAGCAGGCGCGCAAAAGCGCGCGGTGCGCTCTTCGTCCTTGAAAACATCCAACCGCTCCTCGGTCACGACACACGAATGACAGGCGCGAACACGCCCGCTGGGCGCGAAACATAGCCGCTCCGGGGCAAACCGACAAGTGCTGACCTTGTCGGCTTCAATTTTCCTGCGGCAGGCCGGCCCGTTGCCGCAGCAGGGTCCGCTCTGCCTGGTTCTGGCTCAACGCCGCTGCCGAGGCGAATGCGTCACGCGCGTCCTGCTCACGTCCCAGCTGCTGCAGCAGTTCGCCGCGCACCACCATCAGCGGTGCGTAGCCCTGCAGGCGGGGCTCATCCAGCAGCGGCTGCAACAGTGCCCATGCCGCGAACGCGCCTTCGCTGCGCGACACCGCCACCACCCGGTTCAATGCCACCACCGGCGATGGCATCACCTGCAGCAGCTGCGCATACAGTGCAGCGATGCGCGCCCAGTCGGTGTCTTCGGCACGCCGCGCACTGGCATGGCAGAAAGCGATCCGCGCCTGCAGCACATAGGGGTCATCGCCGCCACCCGCCGACACCGCACGCGCCAGTGCCTGCTGGCCGCGTTCGATCTGCAGCCAGTCCCAGCGCGCCCGGTTCTGCTGGTCCAGCAGGATCGGCGCACCCTGCGCATCCACCCGTGCCGCCGCGCGCGAGGCCTGCAGTTCCATCAGCGCCAACAGACCCAGTACCGGCGGCACCGGCATGCGATGGGCGAGGATGCGCGCCAGCCGCAGCGCCTCGGTGCACAGCGCCGGTCGCATCCAGTCGTCGCCCGCACTGGCTGCATAGCCTTCGTTGAACACCAGGTAGATCGCCTCCAGCACCGAGGCCAGTCGCTCCGGCAATGCATCGGCACGCGGCACTTCGTAGGGGATCTGCTTCTGCGCCAACGTGCGCTTGGCACGCACGATGCGCTGGGCGATGGTCGGCTCCGGCTGCAGGAACGCGCGGGCGATCTCGGTCGTGGTCAGCCCGCCCAGCAGGCGCAGGCTCAGCGCTACCCGCGCGTCGGCAGGCAGGACTGGATGGCAGGCCACGAACATCAGCCGCAGCAGGTCATCGCCGATGTCGTCTTCCAGCGCCTGGCTGTCGTCCGGCGCGGGCAATGCGGCCGGATGCAGTTCCTCTCCCCATTGCGCATGCTGCTGCGCCACCCGACGGTGCTGGCGCAGCACATCGATGGCACGGTTGCGCGCGGTGGTCATCAGCCAGGCTCCAGGATTGTCCGGGATGCCCTGCACCGGCCAACGCTCCAGCGCGGCCAGCCAGGTGTCCTGGGCCAGCTCTTCGGCACGACCGACATCGCCGCCGAGCAGGCGCGCCAGGCGCGCGATCAACACTGGCGATTCCATCCGCCAGAGGGTGTCCAGGCGCTGGCTCAGGGCGGGCTCGTGCATGCGCCGATCACAGCATGCGGGCCCGGCCCGCACAAGCGCCGGCGTTCACGCTTCCACGATCGGCTTGAAGCCGCCCCAGAACATGCGCTTGGTATCGAACGGCATGTCCTTCGGGCCGATATGCGCCAGCCGCGGGTCGGCCATCACCTTCTTGTTGATGCGGTCGCGCGCGGCACGCGTGCGGAACACCACGAAGGCCACGATCACCGTTTCGCCCGGCTTGAGCTTCACCGCCTGCGGAAACGAGGTCGATTTCCCGGGTTGCACGTCATCGGCCACGCATTCCATGTACTGCAGCGCGCCATGGTCCTTCCACACTGCGCCGGCCTGGCGGGCAAGGCGGCGATAGGCCGCCACCTTGTCCTGCGGGCACGGCAATACGTAAGCATCCACGTAAGCCATGGGGATTCTCCCTGCGGCGGCCGCTCAGCCCGGCTCGCCGTCCATGTGTGCGATTTCCCAGAGATGCCCATCCAGGTCCTGGAAGCCGCGCTGGTACATGAAGCCGTAGTCGCGCGCCGGCTGCGGTTCGCTGGCACCGGCGGCCAGCGCCTTGTCCACCATGGCGTCCACCGCCTTGCGGCTGTCAGCCGACAGGCAGGTGATCACCTCGGTCTGCGCATGCGCATCGGCGATGCCCTTGGTGGTGAACTGCTGGAAGAACGGCTTGACCAGCAGCATCACGAAGATGCTCTCGCTGACCACCATGCAGGCGGCGTTCTCGTCGGTGAAGGCCGGGTTGAAACTGTAGCCCAACGCGGCGAAGAACGCCTTGGCTTTTTCCAGATCCTGCACGGGCAGGTTGACGAAGATCATCTGCGGTTGCGGTGTACTCATCGGTGCGGTTCCCTGCGATGGATGGAGAAAAGGAAAATCAGGGCTGCTTCATGCAGTTGACCATCCACGGCTTGCCGTAGCGGTCGGTCAACATGCCCCAGCGGTGGGCCCAGAAGGTTTCGGCGATCGGCATCTGCACCTGGCCACCCTCGGCCAGCGCCGCGAAAACGCGCTCGGCTTCTTCGATGCTGTCCACGTCGACGTTGATGGTGGTCGAGCCACCCTCGCCGCCGCCGGGACCATCGGCTGCCATCAGGATCGCCGCGCCGATCTCCAGCTGGCTGTGGGCCACATGGTCGAGGGTGTCGGCCGGCATTTCATTGCAGCCCGGCGAGCCGTCGGACGGCGGCATGTCGCGGTACTTCATCTCCGACGTGACCTGGCCGCCAAGTGCCTTGGCATAGAACGCCATTGCGTCGTGGGCCTGGCCGCTGAAGCCGAGGAAGGGAATCAGTTTCATGGGAATGCTCCGTAGGATGGGATGAATGCGCGGCCGTGCTCAGGCACGGTCGAGCTGCTCACGCAGACGCTGTTCCTGCTGCTGTAATTCAGGGGTGAAGGCTTCGCCGAAGTCTTCGGCGGAGATCAACGGGCGCAGTTCGAGGGCACCGCCCGCGCCGAAGGGCGCACGGCTGGCCCATTCGGTGGCCTCGTCCAGCGAGCGCACGTCCCACAGCCAGAACCCGGCGATCTGCTCGCCAGCCGGGCCGAACGGGCCGCTCTCGACCCGGGGCGTACCACCACCGAAATGGACGCGCCGGCCGCGCTGGGTGGCATGCAGGCCTTCCCCGGCGAGCATGATGCCGGCGGCCACCAGTTGTTCGTTGTAGGCGCCCATGGTGGCCAGTTCCTGTTCGCTGGGCATGCGCCCGGCTTCGGAATCGGCGTTGGCTTTGACGATCACCATCACTTTCATTGCGGTCTCCGCTGGGCTGCGGGTGCGTGCCCTTCCCTCTTACAACGAACCAGGGGCGCGAGGATCGACACCGCCGTGCAAATTATTTTTCCTGCGGAGAGCGCGCCTTCGGCGGGGATCGGCGAACGGCGGGGCCCCTCCGTGGTGGGGTTGGTTGGTCGCTGAAAGCTGGGTTTCCGAGTGAAGGCTGGGCGGGTGGGATTGGCGGGGACGCCGTGAATCCGTCCCTGGAGGCTTAGCCGCGCCATCCATGGCGCGGATACCCCGCCAACCCCACCCGCCCAGCCCCAGACAGATTCCGGTGGCCGAACCACCACGGGAAGATCAAGAAAAAAGGCAGAAGCAACAGCAACAGCAAAAGCGGTTGGCTGGCAGCCTTCGCTTTGCGAGCGAAGCGACCCGCGTTTGCCTTTTCCTGTGATTTCCCGTGGTGGACGCCGCAGGAACCTGTCCGTGGCCGGGCGGGTGGGTTGCGCAGGGGCGTAAGCGCCATGGATGGCGCGCCCGAGCCTACAAGGACGTATTCACGGCGTCCCCTGCGCAGCCCACCTGCCCGGCCAACCCGCAGAGATGCAGCTCTTCACGACCAACCCCACCACGGAGGGGCCCCGCCGTTCGCCGATCCCCGCCGAAGGCGCGCTTCCCGCTCTGCCTTTCGCAGTGCAGCATGCCCCCGCGCAAACCTGCGCGATCATGGACCCCCGCCCCCGCCAGGACTCCGCCATGCAGCAGTACCTGCTTCTGATCTACATCGACCCGTCACTGCTGCGCACACTGCCCATCGACGACTTCAATACGTTGATGCGCGACTGCCTCGCCCATGCCGACAAACTGCAGGCCGAAGGCACGTTGCTGGCCGCGCAGAAACTGCAGCCGATCGAATCAGCACAGACCCTGCGCGTGCGCGATGGCCACAGCCGGGTACTCGATGGCCCCTTCGCCGAAACCCGCGAACTGCTGGCCGGCTTCAACCTGATCGTCGCCCGTGACCGCGATGAGGCCATGCGTATCGCCCAGGGCTTCCCGTGGGCCCGCTTCGGCAGCATCGAGGTGCGGCCGCTGGAAGACATGGACGCCGAGCGCGAACGCTGCGGCGCCCCGGCCGCGGCTATGGCAGCAGCCGTACCCTGATGTCGCGCGGGCCCACGCCTTCGTTGCCGCTGTAGTCGCGCGCACTGGCACGCACGATGTACTCGCCCGGCGGCAACGCCGCCGGCTGCCAGCGCCCGGTTTCCATCAGCCCATCGCGCACGGTGTTGGTCACCAGATAACGGAAGCGGGTGACCGCGCTGCCATGCACGGTGATGCCGCTGTCGGGTGCGTAAGCCACTTTCACCGCCTGCTTCTGCGGCGGCATGCGGTTGAAGACGATGTTCCAGCGCGGCTGCTCGTAGCCCTGCAGCGGCTGACCAGCGGCATCGAGGATCTGGTAGCCCACCTGGTACGGCCCCAGCCGGCGACGTGGCAGGTTGTTGTCCACCTGGTCCCAGGCTTCCACCACGATCTGCACGCCGCGTCCCTGCCGGGCCAGCATCACCACGCCATCGCTGCCGGCGGCCAGTGGCTGGTCGTTGTCGTCCAGCAGCGCCACATCCGTGATGCGCGGCGCGAAGTGGTCGGCATAGCCCTTGAACCCCAGCGCCACCGCATTGGTCTCGAAACCGCCATTGCCCACGGCCAGGTGCACGTGCGCCTGGTTGTTGATGCTGCCCAGGCGGTCGCCGACGTGGATGCGTGTACCACGGCGCACGCGGATGCGCTCCAGCGTGCCGTCTTCGGCGTACAGCGGCTGCCAGCGCGCGTCGAACGGTTCGCCGCGTGGCGTACGACCGACGCGCATGTGGATGTACTTCAACCGGTCCACGGCCAGGCCTTCGGCCTGTCCGCCCAGGCTCCAGGCGGCAATCGGGCTGCTGATCTTGCCCTCGGCGATCGCCAGTACGGTCTGGCCGACATCGCCGCGCACATCGAAGCCGCCGTGCAGGTGGTGGCGGCTCTCACCCTGGAAGGTGCCGCGCACCTCGCCGAGCGTGCCCACCACTTCGTGCCAGCCATCCTGCGGTGCCAGTGGCCAGCGCCCGCCACTGTCCGGCAGCGCCGCATCCGAGGCCGGGCCCACCAGCGCCGGTGCGGGCAGTTCACCCACCGGCAACGGGCGCAGGCGATGCAGGCGATAAGCCGCGGAATCGGCTACCAGCAGGGTGCCGTCGGCCTCCACCGCCAGACCGCTGGGGCGCGCCAGGCGTGGCAGGCGGTCATTGCCCAGCAGTGCCAGCTGATGCCCCTGCGGGGTCACCTGCACGATGCGTCCATCCAGGTCACCCACGTACAGCACGCCGTCATGCGTGGTGGCCAGTGACAGCGGGCCATTGATGACCTCCCCGCGGCCAACGACGGTGCTGACCATGCCATCGGTGCCGACGCGACGCACTGCGTTGTTGAACAGATCGGCCACCAGCAGTGCGCCGTGCGCATCGAAGGCCAGCGCCACCGGCGTATCGAAACGAGCGTCAGCGCCAAGCGCATCGGCGAAGCCCGGGCGGTCGCCGCCGGCCAACGTACGCACGTTGCCATCGGTACCGATCACCCGGATGCGGTCATTCCAGGTATCAGCCACATAGACCTGTCCCTGCGCATCCACGGCGATGCCCATCGGCCCATCGAAGCGCGCCTGCGCGGCAGGACCATCGGCGAAGCCTTGCTGGCCACCGGCCAGCGTCATCACCTGTCCATCGGTACTGACGCGCCGGATCGCATGATTGCCGGTGTCGGCCACATACAGGTTGCCCTGCGCATCGGCGGCAATACCCGAAGGCGTGTTGAAACTTGCCTGCAGGGCAGGCCCATCAACACGACCCTCGCTCTGCCCCGCTACCGTTTCAATACGGCCATCGGGCAGGCGGCGGCGAATGCGGTTGTTGTCACCGGCATCGGTGAAGTAGACGCTGCCATCGGCGCTGGCCAGCAGCGCGTAGGGGTCGGCAAAGCGTGCCTGCGCCGAGGCGCCATCGCGATCACCCGGATGACCGTCGCCGGCCAGCAGCTCGATCTGTGCGGTCCAGCCCAGCGGCGTGGCGGCCGGGCCGCTCGCTACTGTCGGGCCCGATGCCGGGAACTCCCACCAGGTTGCCGCCAGCGCCACCGCTGTTGCCACCACTACGCCTGCCGCCATCCAATGCCGCCGTGCCATCGTTCCTGTTCGCCTGCCAGACCGTGAAGAGGGTCAGACGATAGTCGCTGCACTCCCGGCTGCCAAGGCCGCGCCGCTGCAAATGCGAGGGTGCTTGTGGTGGCAGCCCTTTGCGGGTTCAAATCAACGCACTTCGCATTCAAATCAACGCACTTTCCAAGGATGGATGCCGTCATGTCCCGACCTACCCTGCCTCTCGCCGCCCTGCTGCTCACCGTGCTGGCGGCAGCATCTGCACACGCCGTCGAGCCCCATCCCGAGGCGCCAGCGCAGGAGATTGCGGATACCCCCTTTTCCGCCTACCAGCAACGGTGGGAGTCGGCGTTGATGATGGCCGGCAGCGGCAACATGCTGGGTGCCATGATCGCGTTCGAACGGCTGATGGACGATCCGTTGTTCGCCCGTCTCGAGCCCGCCGTGCGTGGGCGCAACGCGCAGATCGCCGGTGCCACCGCGTTGATGCAGGATGCCCCCGGCGTTGCCCGCCGCTACCTGCAGCAGGCACTGACCGCGCTGCCGAACGACCCGCCCACGCTGGCCACCCTGGTATCGGTGGAACTGGCCGAGGACAATACCGCCGCCGCAACCCTCCACCTGCTGCAAGCGGCCACCCATGCAGATGCCCCCGTGCAGGTTGATACGCAGACCGTCAGCTACCTGCAGTACACGCTGCGTGCGCAGCCGGCTCAACGCATGGCCCTGCTGAAGAGCCTGTTCGACAACCAGTGGACGGGGGATGGCGTTGAACCCACCGGCCTCTGGCTGGTGCTGGCGACATTGCAGGTCGAGCACGGCCACAGCGCAGAGGCAGCTGCCACGATTGCCCGCATCGATACACCGTTGGAGGTGATCGCATTGCGCAGCGACAAGCGCTTCGACCGCTACGTCGATCGCCGCGATCCGCGGTTCGATCCCCAGCAGGTGGCACAGCGCAAGCTGGATGACCTGCGCGTGTCGGGCCTGCTCGACCGCCGCTTGAATGCCAAGCTGGCTGCGTTCGGCTTCATCCAGCTGATGGTGGGCGAGAACGAGCAGATCGTGCAGTTCACCGATGACATGGCGCGGATGGTCAGTGCCGGCCAGCGTCCTGCGGGTCAGGAGGCAACGTGGCTGGCGTGGCTGCTGGACTACCGCACGCTGGCACTGCGCCGGCTGGATCGCATCGACGACTCGGTGGCGGCCGCACGACTGACCGATGCGGTCGGTGCCCTTGGCCCGGACGCGGCCGAGCACCGCATGAACCTGGCCTTCATGCTGTCTGCCACTGGCCACGAACGCGAGAGCGACACCCTGCTTGCCGGCATGGACGGGCTGTCGCCCTTCGGGCTGGCGGCGCGCGCCTACCTGACCTTCGTGCATGCGCGCGAGAACAACGATCCGGCGGCAGCGGCGACGGCCCGCGCGGAAATCGTCAGCCACCGCAAGGACGCACCCCAGATCCATATGGAGCTGCTGATTGAAGAAGGCGACATGGAGGCCGCCGCAGCCGCGCTGATAAGCCAACTGGAATCCGCAGAGGATCGCACCGACGCACTGCTCAGCCTGCAGGACATGCGCGTGTATCCCTCGCTGCCCGCGGAGCGGGTGGCCGACGAACGCTGGCGCGAACTGAAACAGCGTGCCGATGTGCGTGCCGCGATCAACCGCGTCGGCCGGATTGAGCGCTACCCTCTCTACAGCATTTCCACATCGCGCTGATCGCCGGTCATTTTGCCGGCACTTCGATACGGACGCCCATCGCTTCGCGGTAGCGCGTATACAGGGCCATCACCTTGTCCACGTAGGCCAGGGTTTCGGCATACGGTGGCACGCCCTTGTAGCGCGCCACCGCACCGATGCCGGCGTTGTAGGCCGCCGCTGCCAGCGGACGGTCGCCGTTGTAGCGACGCAGCAGCGCGCGCATATAGCGGGCGCCGCCGTCGATGGACTGCTGCGGCGAGAACGGGTCGCGCACGCCGTATTCCAGCGCGGTGTCCGGCATCAGCTGCATCACGCCCTGCGCGCCCTTGCTGGACACCGCCAGCGCGTCGAAATTGCTTTCGGCGTGGGCGATCGCCCGCAACCAGGCATCGTCCACGCCGGTGGCCTTGGCCGCCGCCTTGAACTGTTTTGCGTGCTGGGCCAGCTGGGGCTTGCCGACCTTGCCCAGGCCTTCGTGCGCCGGTTCGCCCGGCGGTGTGGCCACGGTGAACTTCAGGAACACCCGAGAGCCGGGCAGGTTGCGGGTGGAATAGACAAGCTTGCCGTCCTGCTCGCGCTCGTACAGCACGCCACTGAACACGCCCATGTTGCCCCACAGGTTGGGGGTCTGCACGGCGCTGTCCTCGATCTCCTTCGGCGTGCAGCGCGAGCCGGGCTCCGGTGCGGTGGCCAGGCTGACGGTGTTGCCCTGCACGCAGCGGTAGACCGTGCGCGCAGCGGCCAGCCCTGGCCACAGGCCAGACAGCAGCAACAGCGCGACGAGGGCGGGACGGAGGGACATGGCGGCGGGATGATCCGGCTGCGGCCGCTAACACTGAGTGAATGGGGGTTCGGCCGGGCGGCGCCCGGCACCCGCAGAAGCAACGGCCGCAGCAACAGCCGAAGCAACAGCAGAAGCTGGTTTCCTGAAGGTAGGCGGGGTGGGTCCGGTTGCGGGGGACGCCGTGAATACGTCCATGTAGGCTCGGTCGCCGCATCCATGCGGCTCACGCCCCCGCAACCGAACCCACCCCGCCTTCGACAGATTTCCGCGATCTGGGAACGGTGTTCTGTGCTGCTGTTGGTGGGTGTCGACCATGCGGCTGTTGATGGGTGTCGACCACGCGGCTTCTGGTGGGTGTCGACCTTGGTCGACACGTGTAGATCCACGCCATGCGTGGATGGGACTCACCGGGGCCGTTGGATCTGTTGGCGAGGGTCTTGCTGACTACTGCGCCATCTCCCGCGGCGGCTGAAGGATGTCGACCACGCGGCTTCTGGTGGGTGTCGACCTTGGTCGACACGTGTAGATCCACGCCATGCGTGGTTGGGACTCGCCGAGGCCGCTCGATCTGTTGGCGAGGGTCTTGCTGACTACTGCGCCATCTCCCGCGGCTGCTGGTGGGTGTCGACCTTGGTCGACACGTAGATCCACGCCCCATGCGTGGATGGGGCTCACCGAGGCCGTTGGATCTGTTGGCGAGGGTCTTGCTGACTATCTCGCCATCTTCCGCCGCAGCCAATAACCGGCGCCCAGCAGCACGAACCACGCTGGGCTGGCCATCAGGGCCTGGCGGGTGTCGGCCTGCAGGCTCAGCAGTACCAGCACGGCGGCGAAGAACAGCAGGCAGGCCCAGCACATCGCCACGCCACCGGGCATCTTGAAGATCGAGGCCGCGTGGCGCTCGGGATAGCGGCGGCGGTAGACCATGTAGGCCACCAGGATCAGCGACCACACGAAGATGAACAACACCGTCGCCAGGGTCGTCACCAGGGTGAAGGCGGTCACCAGGTTGGGGATCAGGTAGATCAGCAGGGTGCCGCCCAGCAGGCACAGGCAGGAAAACAGCAGGCCCCGTGCCGGCACTGCAGCGCGCGAGAGCTTGGACAGGCCACGTGGCGCGTGGCCTTCCTCGGCCAGGCCGTACAGCATGCGGCTGGTGGAGAAGATGCCGCTGTTGGCCGAGGACGTGGCCGAGGTCAGCACCACGAAGTTGATCAGGCTGGCGGCGGCGGGAATGCCGGCCAGCACGAACAGCTGCACGAACGGGCTCTTGTCCGGCACCACCTGGCGCCATGGGGTCACCGCCATGATCGCGATCAGCGCCAGCACGTAGAAGATGATGATGCGCACGGGGATCGAGTTGATCGCCTTGGGCAGGTTGCGCTCCGGGTCAGCCGTTTCCGCAGCGGTGGTGCCCACCAGCTCGATGCCGACGAAGGCGAACACCGCGATCTGGAAACCGGCGAAGAAACCCACCAGGCCCATCGGGAACATGCCGCCGTCATTCCACAGGTTCGACAGCGATGCGGTGTGGCCGCTGGGCGAAGTGAAGCCCCAGGCCACCAGTCCAGCACCGGTGATGATCAGCGCGCAGATCGCCACGATCTTGATCAGCGCGAACCAGAACTCCATTTCGCCGAACAGCTTCACCGTCACCAGGTTCAACGACAGCAGCAGCATCACGCAGGCCAGGGCTGGTTTCCACGCTTCCAGTCCCGGGAACCAGAACTGCGCATAGGCAGCGATGGCGATCACGTCGGCGATGGCGGTGACGATCCAGCAGAACCAGTACGTCCACCCGCAGAAGAACCCGGCCCACGGCCCGAGCAGATCGGTGGAGAAATCGATGAAGGATTTGTACTGCAGGTTGGACAGCAGCAACTCGCCCATCGCCCGCATCACGAAGAACAGCATCGCGCCGATGATCAGGTAGACCAATACGATGGACGGGCCGGCCAGGCTGATGGTCTTGCCCGAACCCATGAACAGGCCGGTGCCGATGGCACCGCCGATGGCGATCAGTTGCAGGTGGCGGTTGGACAGGCTGCGGCGCAGGTGCTCGGGGGGCGTGGCGGGCTCGGTCATGGGCGCGGGAAGGGGCGGGTGAAGCGTTCGACGGTAGTCCTCCCGCTGCCACAACGCCAGCGCCGGACGGCCCAGGGCCGTCAGCAAGTGTCACTTTCACCACAATGTGACCCGTTACCGCCTTTGTCCCATTCCGCCCAGCCCTGCGCCGTGTTCATATACCGCCATCGCCCAAGGACCGGCCCCGCCCATGTGCCCAGCCCTGCACACCTCTCTGGAGCCCCGGTCATGAGCCGACTGCGGGTCATCATCGGCGGCACCGTCCTGGCCGTGCTGGCCGCTGCAGTGCCGATCGCGGTCATGGTCTATGCCACCTGGGACCGTGCCGTAAGTGTCGAACAGCAGCGGCTGCATGCCATCGCCGAGCGCAGCCTGCGCCGTACCGAAGTGTCCTACCAGGAAGCACTGGCGGCATTGAAGTCGGCCGAGGCCACCGTGCTGCCGCCCTGCGGGGCCGAACACATCCAGCGCATGCAGACCCTGGTGATGACCACGCCGTCGTCGGACCAGATGGGCTACTTCGAGGGCGGCAAGCTGCGCTGCACGTCGTGGGGGCCGTTCCAGCAGGATGTGGACCAGCCCACGCCGGACCACGTCACCAGCGATGGTGCCGGCATCACCGTCAACGTGCGCCCCGAGGCGGCTGGCCGGCGGCCGATGCTGTCCATGATGTACGGGTCCTATGACGTGCTGGTCGACCCTCGGCGCTTCGTCGACGTCATCGTCGATCCGGACGTGCGGCTGGCCCTGGCAAGTCCGGATGGACGGCTGCTGACCCAGCAGGATGGCATGGACCAGGCGCTGCTGCAGCGCCTGCTGCGTGAGCCCGGCGAAGGCCTGGACCGCGACACCCTGTATGCCAGCGCGCGCAGCGGTGAATGGCTGGCGATCGCCACGGCGCCGCGCACCGCGCTGGCGGCCACGTTCCGGCAGCAGGCGTGGCTGTTCGTGCCCTTGGGCCTGCTGATGGCCGCCGCCGGTGCCGGCCTGGTGATCTGGCTGTCGCGACGACGGCTGTCGATGCGCGGCGAACTGGGCATCGCCATCCGCCGCCGCGAACTCTACCTGCACTACCAGCCCATCATCGAACTGGACACCGGCATCTGTGTCGGCGCCGAGGCGCTGGTGCGCTGGCAGCGCCCCGACGGCACGCAGGTGCGTCCGGACCTGTTCATTCCCTTGGCCGAAGAAGCCGGAATGATCGCCGCCATCACCGACCTGGTGATCGAGAACGTGGTTGCCGACATGCGTGAGCTGCTGGCCGAGGATCGCAGTGCACACATCGCGATCAACCTGGCGGCCGAGGACATCAGCAGCGGACGGGCGCTGAAGGTGATCTCGCAGCGCATGGCCGGCAGCGGCATCCTGCCGCAGCAGATCTGGTTGGAGGCCACCGAACATGGTTTCCTCGACATCGACCGTGCCCGCACCATGCTGGCCGCGGCGCGGCGCGCGGGCCACAGCGTGGCGATCGATGACTTCGGCGTCGGCTATTCCAGCCTGCAGTACCTGCAGCAGCTGCCGCTGGATGCACTGAAGATCGACAAGTCCTTCGTCGATGCGATCGGCACCGAAAGCGCGACCAGCCCGGTCACGCCGCACATCATCGGCATGGCCCGCGAGCTGGGCCTGTGGGTGGTGGCCGAAGGCGTGGAAACCGAAGCGCAGCTGGCCTACCTGCACAGCCAGCACGTGCAGTTCGGCCAAGGGTGGCTGTTCTCGCGGCCGTTGCCGCGCGATGAGTTCATCGCCTTTCACCGCAAGCGCCAGCAGCAGTACGGCGCGGCGCGGGAGCACATGCAGAATCCGCGCAGCGTGCCGTTCGAGCGCGAGCAGGCGGGGGAGTAACCGGCGAACGGCGCCGCCCCTCGTGGTGGGTCGCTAAGAGCGGTTCGTGGGCTGGCCGGGACAGATCTCTGCGGCGTTCCACCACGTAAATAGAGAAGAGAAAAGCAACAGCGGGTCGCTGCGCTCGCGCACGCTGTTGAGCTTCGGCCGGGGTAGTGCCGGCCGCTGGCCGGCAACCCCGTCATCCTTGATCGACGCCTACGCCCAGGCCTTCGGCCGCGCCCAGACCCACAGGCCGCACACCACCAGCAGCAGCAACGGCAGCCAGGCCAGGTGCTGGGCGCCGCTGGCCTGCAGCATCAGGCCGCCGCCGACGCCGCCGGCGGCGATGGCCAGGTTCCAGCCGGTCACCAGCATCGACTGCGCCAGGTCGGCGGCGGCACCGGCGCGGCGCGCCAGGGCGGTCTGGAACAGGGTGGGTACCGCACCGAACGCGACGCCCCACAGGATCGTCACCAGCAGCAGCACGCCCGGCACGCCTGGCCACAGCAGCAGCGAAGCCACCGCCATCACGAAGCCGATCACGCTGGCCCACACCAGCGCGCGCAGGTGGCGGTCCACGCCCCAGCCGGCGATGGCGATACCCACGATCGCGGCGATGCCGAATGCCAGCAGCAGCCGGTCCAGCCACGCCCCGGCGCCGGCCTGCACTGCCAACGGTTCGATGTAGGTGTACAGCACGTTGTGCGCCAGCACGTACAGCACCATCACCAGCAGCGTGCTGCGGATGCCGGGCATGCGCCAGACCGAGCCCAGCGACATGCGCCGGCCTGCACCGGCCGCCGGCAACGCGGGCAGCGCCCATCGGGCGTAGCCGAGCAGCAGCACCGCCAACACGCTCATCAACGCGAACGCCCAGCGCCACCCGATCTGCTGGCCCAGCAAGGTGCCGGCCGGCACTCCCAGCGACAGCGCCAGCGGCGAGCCGATCATCGCTACCGCGATCGCCCTTCCCTGCAGTTCCGGCACCACCATGCGCGCCGCATAGCCGGCCACCAGCGACCACAGCAGGCCCGCGCCCACACCCGCCAGGAAGCGCGCCACCAGGGTCAGCACGTAGTCGTGGCTCAGCGCGGTCACGGTGTTGACCACCATGAAGCCGGCAATCGCCGCCAGCAGCAGCGGACGACGTGGCAGGCGCTGGGTCAGCGCGGTCATCGGCAACGCAGCCAGCACCGAGCCCAGTGCATACACGCTCACCAACTGCCCTGCGGCCGCATCGCTGACGCCGAGACTTTCGCCCATCGGCCGCAGCACGCCCGCTGGCAGCGTTTCGGTCAGCAGGGTGATGAAGCCACCACCGGCCAGTGCCAGCAGCCCGCGCCACGGCAGGCGCGTTGCTTCACCCGCCGGAGCCCCTGCATCAATTGCGTGGCCGCTCATCGCACCGTCTCCAGATCGGCGTACACCGCATCGCGCAGTTCATCGACAAACGCGCCATGCATGCCTTCGTACAGCGTGTTGGTCAGCGCGACCACGCTCAGGCCACGCGCCGGGTCCACGAACCAGCTGTGGCCGTAAGCACCGCCCCAACGCCATGTCCCTGCGGTCTGCGGTGTGCCGCTGGCCGCTGCATCACGCAGCACCGCAAAGCCGAGGCCGAAGCCCCAACCTGGCGGATCAACCGGTCCCAGCTCGCCGACCTGCGGGGTTCCCATCTGTGCAACCAAGCTGTCCGGCAGCAGCTGCGAGGCGCGCACATCGCGCAACGCTTCCAGCACGGCCATTACCTCATCGGCACTGCCCACCAGCCCCGCGCCTGCCGACGGATAGCGGTGTGAGTCGGTCGCCCGCGCCACGCTGTACTCGATGCCCACCGAGCCCTCGAACGCAGGCACCACCTCGCCCTCCCGCAACCGATGCGGCTGCGGCGTGTCACTGACATACGGCGTGGCCAGACGAGCGCCCTCGGCGGTGGCGAACGCGGTGTCGCGCAGGCCCAGCGGCTGCGCCAGCAGCCGGTCGAACAACACCTGCAACCTTTCGCCGGTGGCCGCTTCAGCCACGGCGCCCGCCACATCCACGCCCAGTGAGTACAGCCACTGGCTGCCCGGCGCGAACAACAGCGGCGCCTGCGCGATACGCTGCACGTTCTGCTGCAGCGTCACCGGGTTCGCGTCCATGCCATCGCTCACACCCGCCTGGGCATAGGGCCCTTGGGCATCGGCTTCCAGGAAGCGGTAGCCCAGCCCACTGCTGTGGCTGAGCAGCTGGCGCAGGCTGATCGGCGGGCGGCTGCCATCGGCCAGTGCCGGGCGGAACGCCGGCAACCAGCGCTGCACCGGCGCATCCAGGTCCAGCCCCCCCTCGGCTACCAGGCGCAGGATCACCGTGGTCAGCAGCGGCTTGCTCACCGAGGCCAGCCGGAACAGGTGGTCGCGGCGCATCGGCGTGTTCGATTCACGGTCGGCCAGGCCACTGGCACTGGCGTGGCGCAGCACGCCGTGCTCGCGCACCAGTACCACCGCACCGACCAGGCGCTGCGGATGCACGGCCCGCAGCAGCGCGCTCACCGCGGGCAGTGCCGGTGCGGTATCAACAGGAAGGGCGAGTGTCATCGGGGTGATCCGTGGGGAGAGGCCCGCCACGGTAGGCAGCTCCGGCGCCGGCAAAAAGCGGGGCGGGGCTCCGTGCATCATGGACCGCAAGGTCCGCAATCGGCATGATGCCCGGAACCACTGGGCCGCACCGACCCTCCAGGCCCGCGCACCGCAGTGTTGCGCGGGCCACGTCAGCGGGCCGGACTGCCGCGCCCTACCCTGCCCACTTTCGCAGCGACCTTCCCCATGTCCGTCCTCGACAACCTGGCCAACCTGCAGACCTTCGTCCACGCCGCGGACACCCGCAGCTTCGTCGACACCGGCCGCGTGCAGGGCATCTCCGCCTCGGCCGCCGGCAAGTGCGTGGCCCGGCTTGAACACGCACTCGGCGTGCGCCTGTTCCACCGCAGCACGCGCAGCATCACCCTCACGGCCGAGGGCCAGCTGTTCCTGGCACGCTGCCGCCGCATCCTCGACGAACGCGATGCCGCACGCACCGAACTGGCCCAGCAACATGCAACCCCCAGCGGCACCCTGCGCATCAGCCTGCCGCTGGTGGGCGACCTGACCCTGCCGCTGATGGCCGAATTCATGGCGGCCTACCCGGACATCCGGCTGGAGCTGGATTTCTGCGATCGCCTGGTCGATGTCATCGAGGAAGGCTTCGACGCCGTGCTGCGCGTTGGCGAGCCCAGCGATTCACGCCTCACCGCACGCCGCCTCGGGGTGTTCCCACGCCGCGTGGTTGCATCGCCGGCGTACTTGCAACGGCATGGCGTTCCACGCACGCCGGCCGACCTGCTGCAGCACCGCCTGCTGCACTACCGCTTCCCCAGCACCGGCAAGCTCGAGCCATGGCCGATCCTCTGGCCCGAAGGCGAAACGGCACAGGATCTGCCGGTGCATCTGGTCGCCAACACCATCGAAGCGCGGGTGGCACTGGCGCTGCGCGACGGGGGCCTGGCGTTCGTGCCGGTGCATTCGGTGCGCGATGCACTGGCCGATGGCCGGCTGGTCACCGTGCTTGAAGAGCACGTGCATTCCTGCGGCATCTTCCACCTGCTGTGGCCCTCCGGCCGCCACGTGCTGCCGAAGCTGCGGGTGTTCATCGAATTCGTCGGCGCACGGCTGGACACGGTGCCCTGACCCCGCGCCACGGCCGCGACCATTCAGCTCGCGGCGCTATACTGAGCGCTCATTCCCCACCGAGGCTCGCGACCAATGCGCCAGTGATGCCGCCGTCTTCGCACTAGACGGCCCGACTCTTCCCGCCCCTGCGCGCAGGGGAGAACCAGGCATCCATGGAGGTCGCATGACTTCGCATTCCCTCACGCTCGATCGCGTGTCGTATCGGTTGGCCGATGGCCGTCCGTTGTTTTCCGATCTGTCCTTTTCCTTCGAACCGGTGGCCACCGGGCTGGTCGGCGCCAATGGCACCGGCAAGAGCGTGCTCGCGCGCCTGCTCGCCGGCCAGCTGTCGCCCGACGATGGCCGCGTGCACCGCAGTGGCCAGGTGTTCCTGTTGCCTACGCCGGGCTATCCGCCACGTGGCACGGTGGGTGAACTGGCCGGCGTCGGCGCCGAACTGGCGGCACTGGCGCGCATCGAAGCAGGCAGCATCGATGAAGCCGATTTCGCCTGCGTGGGCGACCACTGGAACCTGCGCGAACGCCTGCAGCAGCAGTGGCAGGCGATGCAGTTGCCGGCCGACCTTGATCCGGCGCAGCCCGCCTCCCGGCTCAGTGGCGGCCAGGCGATGCAGGTGGCGCTGTCCGGCGCGTGGGCCAGCGGCGCGGACTGGCTGATCCTCGACGAGCCGAGCAATCATCTCGACGCCCGTCATCGCCACCAGCTGTACGCACAGCTGCAGCAGTGGCAGGGCGGCCTGCTGGCCATCAGCCACGACCGTGGCCTGCTCGCGCAGATGGCGCAGATCGTCGAACTGGACGCGCACGGCCTGCATCGTTACGGCGGACCGTGGCAGCACTATGCCGACACACGCGCCGCCGAACGCGAGGCCGCCGCCGCGCAGCTGGAGCATGCCCGTGCCCAGCACCGGCAGCAGCAACGCAGCGCGCGCGAACAGAACGAGCGCCAGCAGCAGCGGCAGGCACGTGGCAACCGCGAAGCGCGCGAGGCCAACCAGGCACCGATCCTGCTCGGTCGGCAGAAGCAGCGCGCCGAAGCCAGCCACGGCCGTGCGCAGCAGATCCAGAGTGATCGCCTGCAGGCCAGCGCAGCGCAGGTGCGCGCCGCCGCTGCGGCAGTACACGTGGCACCAGAACTGGCGTTGTTCAGTGGCGAAGGCGAGCGTGGCCAGGCCCGCCTGCTGCAGGCGCACGATCTGGTGCTGCCGCATGGCTGCAACGCGGCGCTGCAGCTGGAGATCCGGCGCGGCCAGCGCATCGCCGTCGTGGGCGACAACGGCAGCGGCAAGTCGACCTTGCTGCGCGTACTGGCCGGACAGCTGGCGGCGCGCAGCGGTCAGGTGCAGCGGCATGCGCCGCTGGCCCTGCTCGACCAGCAACTGCTGGGGCTTGCAGGTGAACAGAGCATCCTCGATGCCGTGCGCGCTGCGAATCCCGCGGCCGATGCGGGTGAACTGCGTACGCGTCTTGCCCTGCTGGGCCTGGATGCGCAGCGCGTCCAACGCCCGGCCAGCAGCCTCAGCGATGGCGAGCGGGTGAAGGGTGCGCTGGCCAGCGTGCTGTACGCCGATCCTGCCCCGCAGCTGCTGTTGCTGGACGAGCCGGGCAACGCGCTGGACCTTGCTGCGCTGCAGGCGCTGGAAGAACTGCTGGCGGCGTGGCCGGGCGCATTGCTGATGGTCAGCCATGACACCCACCTGCTGCAGGCCCTGCGGCCAACGCAGGTGCTGCAGGTCGGTGATGCAGGTTGGCAGTGGCGCGATGCGTTGTAGGGCCGAGCAGGTGCTCGGCTCCTGCAGGCATTCATCCACGCATGGCGTGGATCTACTGCCAGCCTCTCATCCACGCGTGGCGCAGACGCATCAACGCTTCCACACCGGGAACGCCTGCGGCATCTGCTGCCACAGCAAGGGCCCGGCCTGCAGCTCGGTGTCGTTGAGCAGGCACGCATCCAGTGTGGCGCGCACCAAACGCTCGTCCATGTGCACGCCGATCACCACCAGTTCCTGCCGGCGGTCACCCCACAGCGGATGCCACAGGCCTGCCATCGCCGAGTGCGCGGCCGCGTCCGGAAATTCCCCTGCATCCGGCAGCGGCGCGCTCCAGCAGTCGGCCTGCTGCCGGGCCCAGCCCAGATCGCTGTAAGGCAGCGGTGTTGGCGGCAGCAGCGGCGTGGTGTCCTCCTGGCCGGCGCGCACCCGCTCGCGCGCCGCATACCAGAAGCCCGCCGCTTGGGTGCGTGTGGCCGCGCCCACACTGTTCAACTCACCCACCCAGTCCATGCGGTTGGCCAGCCAGAACCAGCCCTTGCTGCGGATCACCCCGGGCATGCCGTGCTGCAATGTGCGCGCGAAGCGAGCGGGATGGAACGGCCGCCGTGAGCGATAGACGAAGCTGCCGATGCCGTACTCCTCGGTTTCCGGCATGTGCTCGCCACGCAGTTCCTTCACCCAACCGGGGGCCTGCTGCGCGCGGTCGAAGTCGAAGCGACCGGTATCCAGCAGCTCGGCAAGCGGGACATCGCCGAAGCGGGACAGCAGCAGCTTCGCGTCGCGGTTCAACCCGCGCAGCACGGCCAGCGTGTCCTGCAGCACTTCGTCGTCCACCTGGTCCACCTTGCTGACCACGATCACATCGGCGAATTCCACCTGCTCGCACAGCAGGTCGACCACGCCACGGTCATCATCCGGCCCCGCCTGCTGACCGCGCTCGGCCAGGCGCAGTGTCGAACCGAAATCGGCCAGGAAGGCGCTGCCATCCACCACCGTCACCATCGTGTCCAGCCGTGCGATATCGCTCAGGCTGAAGCCGTGCTCATCGCGCACCGCGAAGGTGGCAGCCACCGGCATCGGCTCGCCGATCCCCGTCGATTCGATCAGCAGGTAGTCGTAGCGGCCGCTGTCGGCCAAACGCCTGACCTCCTGCAGCAGATCATCGCGCAGCGTGCAGCAGATGCAGCCATTGCTGAACTCCACCAGCGTCTCTTCGGTGCGACGCAGTTCGGCGCCGCCATCGCGCACCAGCTGCGCATCGATGTTGACCTCGCTCATGTCGTTGACGATCACCGCCACCCGCAGGCCATCGCGGTTGCGCAGGATCTGGTTGAGCAGGGTGGTCTTGCCGGCACCGAGGAAGCCGGAAAGCACGGTGACCGGAAGGCGGCGGTCGGCGCGGGAAACAGTGTTCATGTCGGAGCGGGCTGGCTGCGGAATGGAAGTGTTACTGTATAACAATTGTCGCGCAAGGAATCCTCCCCGCATGAAGTCGCCCTCTGCCGCCCTGCTTGATGCCGGCGCCGTCGCCCTGTCCAGCCTGTGCCTGCTGCATTGCCTGGCACTGCCCCTGCTGGCGGCCGCGCTTCCGCTGTTCGGCGTCTGGGCCGAAGCGGAATGGGTGCATCTGGTCTTCGTCGCCATCGCGCTGCCGATGACCGGCTTTGCCCTGTGGCGCGCCGAACGCCGCCAGCCGCTGCCTGCGCTGGCATGGCTGAGCGCGGGCATGGGCTTGGCGCTGTTGATGGCCGGGGCGCTGGCACTGCCCTCGCACGCCTGGGAGACCCCGCTGACGGTCACCGGCAGCCTGCTGCTGGCCGCCACGCACCTGTGGAACGCGCAGCACCGGCACCGCAGAAGCTAGTGCCGGCCGCTGGCCGACAACTGCAGGCATCGTCCGCAGGTCATGAGGTTGCCGGCCAGCGGCCGGCACTACCCAGCTATTTGCCGTAACGCCGCAGCAGTTCCACCAGCACCTCGGCTTCGGCCGCCCGCTGCGCCGGGTCTTCCGCGCCCACCACGTGTTCCTGCAGATGCTCGTGCAGCAGTTCCATCAGCAGGCTGTGGGCAGCGCCACGCACGGCCGCCACCTGCACCAGCACGTCGGCGCAGTCGCCTGTCTCGCCCTCGGGCGTGTTCAATGCCTGTTCCAGCGCCGCCACCTGCCCGCCGATGCGGCGCACCCGGGTCAGCAGCTGCTTTCGATTTCTGTGTACATGGGCCATGGCAGGATCATATACCCTATGGGGGTATCCACCCAAGCCTGACCGCCGCCATGCACCTGGACGCCCTCGCCGCCGCCCGTCGCCACGAGCACCGCTTCGACGACGGCAATCCGCTGGCCGAACGCAACACCCGCCGCGCGATGTGGCTCACCGTCGGCATGATGCTGGTGGAGATCGTCGGTGGCTGGTGGTTCAACTCCATGGCCGTGCTGGCCGACGGCTGGCACATGAGCTCGCACGCGCTGGCACTGGGCCTGTCGGTGTTCGCCTACCGCTGCGCACGGCGCTACGCGCACGATCCGCGCTTCGCCTTCGGCACCTGGAAGATCGAGATCCTGGCCGGCTATACCAGCGCCATCGCCCTGCTCGGCGTCGCCGCGCTGATGGCCGTGCAATCGCTGGAACGCCTGTGGGTGCCCGCGCCCATCCACTACAACGAAGCCATCGCCATCGCCGCGGTCGGCCTGGGTGTGAACCTGCTGTGCGCGTGGTGGCTGCACGACAGTCCGGGCCACGCCCATCACCACCATGGACACGGGCACGACCATGGCGATCATCATGGTCGTCACCACGATCACGACCATTCCCACGGCCACGACCTCAACCTGCGGTCGGCCTACGTGCACGTGCTGGCCGACGCCGCCACCTCGGTGCTGGCCATCGTCGCCCTGCTGGGCGGCAAGCTGCTCGGCCTGACCTGGCTGGATCCGGTGATGGGCCTGGTCGGCGCGGTGCTGGTCACCGTCTGGGCAATCGGCCTGCTGCGCGACAGCGGCCGCATCCTGCTCGACGCGCAGATGGATGCGCCGGTGGTGGCCGAGGTACGCGAAGTGATCGAGCAGGGTCCGTGGCCGGCACGCCTGGCCGACCTGCACGTGTGGCAGGTGGGGCGCGGCAAGTACGCCGTCGCCGCCAGCGTGGTCACCAGTGATGCCACGCTCGATCCGGATACCGTGCGCCAGGCGCTGGCGATCCACGAGGAACTGGTGCATGTCACCGTGGAGATCCACCGCAGCGCGTGACGCCAGCAGGGCGGTGGTTCTTGCCGAAAATCTGTACCGGCCACGGCTGCGTGCTGCCTACACTGGCCGCACCTGCCCCGTCGGGACATCCCATGCGCACGCTCCGCCTGCTGCTGCCCGGTGCCCTCCTGCTGCTGGTGGCCTGTTCCGGCGACACCCAGCTGCCGTTCTCCTCCGACCCGATGCTCGGCTGCTTCGCCACCAGCCCGCGCAAGTCCGCCGAGTTCCGCATCGAAAAGGAAGCAAGCCAATACTTCGTCTCGTTCGAACGCGATGGCCACTGGCAGCGCGAACCCAATGCGCTGTACAAAGCCAGCCGCAGCGACATCCAGCAGTACTTCCGCGACGACGCCGACCAGATCGACAGCGCACTGATCCGGATGGCCGGCGGCTTCGGCATCTTCCGCGTCAAGGACGGCGCCACGCTGAAGGCCCGGGCACGCGACAGCGACTACATGGCGCTGCTGCTGATCGGCGCCGGGCCGGTGTATGCGGTGAAGTGCCAGTAGCGGCCACATTGCAATTCTTCCCATGGCCTCAGCGATGCCGCTGGCACACGCTGCCGGTTTCGAGGAGGAATTCCGATGACCGTTCTTCTCCTGCTGGCCGCAATCGTTGCAAAGACCCAGGGTGCTTACGACGAGGTGCGTGAGACCGCTGATGGCGAGATCGTGGTGATGCGTACCTTCGACTGGGAGATCGAGGGGCAACGCGCCGAACGCGTAACCGTGCACTGGCTGCTGCAGGAAGACGGCAGCATGCGCTACGACTTCGACCGGCAGCCAGGCGCCACCCAGGATGTCCATCGCCGTTCGTGCGCGTTGCGGGGAATGCGCCCCTCACGAGGCATCAACATGATCTCAGGAGAGGGAACCATCCACGGATTCAGCTGCACCGACCTGCGGTAGCGCCGCGCCCATGTTCGGCTCGGCTGCACAGCGCCTGCGGTACCATGCCCTCCCCCGAATCCTCCCGCTACCCACCGTGCCCCACTACTCCGGCCCCCTGCTGACCCGCGACAGCGCTGACATCCTGCGCCGTGCCCACGACAAGGGCGCCACCGAGTGGTCGGGCTCGCTCGATCTGGGCCGCAGCGAAGCGGCGGTACAGCTGGATGCCGAGGGTTTCACCTTCCGCGGCCAGCACTATCCGTGGCCGGGCAAGCTGAAGGACCGCACGCTGTACTACTGGGATGGCGAGGAGTTCTGCTCCATCTCCCGCTTCAGCGGCTCGCTGATCAAGCTGGTGCCGACCGAGTGGGGCGCACCGACCTTCGAGATCGACGGCATCAAGATGCTGCCGACCTCCAAGCTGTCGCCGTTCGAGGACGCGCGCCGCAAGGTCGAGCTGGTCGCCCCGGCGGGCAAAAGCCTCCTCGATACCTGCGGTGGGCTTGGCTACTTCGCCGCCTGCGCACTGGAGGCCGGCGTCGGCCAGATCCGCTCGTTCGAGAAGAACGCCGACGTGATGTGGCTGCGCACGCTCAATCCGTGGTCGCCCGATCCTGACTCAGCCGCCGCGGGCGGCCGCCTGCACTTCAGCCACGGCGACGTCTCGCAGCAGATCGAACAGGTCGCCAGCAACAGCGTCGATGCGATCCTGCACGACCCGCCGCGCTTCGGCATTGCCGGCGAACTGTACTCGCAGGTGTTCTACGACCATCTCGCCCGCGTCATCCGCAAGGGTGGCCGCCTGTTCCACTACACCGGCGCGCCGAACAAGCTGACCAGCGGCCGCGACGTGCCGCGCGAAGTGGCCAAGCGCCTGGAAAAGGCCGGCTTCAAGGCCGAGCTGGCGCTCGATGGCGTGCTGGCCGTCAAGCGCTGAGGCTCACTCGCCTTCCACCTTGGCCAGCTTCATCACCCACTTCGGTACTTCCGGCTCGCCGGCGTAGAACGCCTTGGGCTTGTTCTCGGCCATCGCCCAGCGGTGCAGCCAGCTCGGCCCATAGCGACCACTGTAGCCCTCGGCGCCGCGCGCATAGGCGGGGTCGCGCACGGCTTCTTCCAGCGACACGAAGCGATAGCCACGGCGCTTGGTGGCCGCCACCAGCTCGGCGAACGTCGCCGCGTTGAGCTCGTTGGCATGCATCAGCCACACCTGCGGCACCGCATACCCCAGCAGCGCCTGTGACTGCTGCTCGTAGTAATCCACCTTGTTCAGCATGTAAGGCACATAGCCCTTGCGCAGGCTCGCCAGCGTCGCCTCGCGCTGCGGTGAATCGGGCTGCTCGTTCATCACGTTGGCATAGGCGAAGGCCCATACCCACTCACCGTTGTCGACCGTCACCGGCGCAACGCGGTAGCCGTGCTGCTTGAAGAACACGTCCATCGCCACGCGGTCTTCCGGCGTACGGCCCGCACGCAGGTAAGGGTGGCGCATCCATTGCGGCGTCTGCCCACGCTCGGCCAGCAGCGGCCGCAGCACCTGCTCGCCGCGCAGGAAGTCCTGCTGGAATGCCGCTACGCCTTTGGCGTTGAGGTCCATGTGCGACCAGGTGTGGTTGCCGAGTTCGTAGCCGGCATCCAACCAGTCGCGCAGCATCTGCACGCGCGCCGGCTGCACCTGGCCATCCACTTCCAGCTTGTTTTCGTTGACGAAGCCCACCACCGGCACATCGGCCTGGCGCAGCTGCGCCATCAGTGCGGCATGGCGTGCCTGCAGATCGGCCGGCACGATCTCATCCAGGCGCGCCCACGGCAGATCGTCGATGGTCACCGCGATGCGCCGATCGACTTCGGCAGCGTGGACAGTCAATGACAACAACAGCAACGGCAACGCACGCAGGAACAGACGCATCGGTACATCCATGGGACCAGGATGCAGCGACTGTAACGCGATTGGCCCTTGCCGCCGAGTGTGGACCCGGCCGCAGCGCCAGAGCGGGTCAGTCGGCGATGTACTGCGGCGGCACGTGGTCGGTCAACCAGACACCATTGGCCGAGCGGTGGAATACGTGCCCATCGGCATGCATGCGCCCGGCATGCACGCTGAGGATCACCGGCGCACCGCGGCGAGCACCGACCTGGTGGGCCGTCTCCCGGTCCAGTGACAGATGCACGTGATGGCGCTCGCCCGCATGCAGGCCCTGCTCGCGGATCGAGCCGACGAAGCGCGAAACCGTGCCGTGGTACAGCCACTGCGGCGGCGCCACCGGCACCAGTCCAAGATCGACCGCGACCGAATGCCCCTGGTTTGCGCGGATACGCTGGCCATCATCGCTCAGTGCAAAGCGTTGCTTGTTGCAGCTCGCCACGATGTGCTGCAGTCCGCCACGGTCGAGCGCCTGCCCGTGTGCAGCCAGCTTCTGCAGCAGTTCGTCGACGTTGGCCCAGCCTTGGCCGTCCAGGATCAACCCGATTTTCCCGGGTTCATGGCGCAGCACCAGGCTGAGGAACTTGCTGGTCTGCTTGAATGAAGTTTCCGTATTCATCCGCATAGCGTGCCGCAGAAGCACCGGTCGATGCCAGTCAGCGGCCCGCGCTGGCGTCAGAACCGGGTCAGCTGCGAGGTGGTGCGCCACAGCCAGAGCCCAACCACCATCGCGGCCAGCAGCAGTCCACACAGGATGATCGCCAGCGCGTCAGGCGCGTGCGGCGGCATCAGGTCGGCCCTGGCGAAGATCTGCAACAGCCATCGCCGCATCGAGGACGGGAGCGCATGTCCGTCTGGTGTCAGGTCTGTCATGCATGCTGCAGGCAGCGCAGTGGTGATGCCCGCCCAGACATGCTCATACAGTCGAAGCATCACGCTCGCCAGCAGCAGCGTCGCCGCATGCAGGGCAAGCAGGCCCCAAGCGCTGCGGCGCAGCGGTGCATCCACATGGCGCAGCCAGTGCACGCAGACCAGCAGCGTACCCAGCAGGGCCAGCACCAGCGTTGCCATCGGCAGCCAGCACAGCGGCTGCCAGTCGTCCAGCGCGCCGGCACGTGCCAACAGCTGCTCGGCAACCAGCATCCGGGCAGCAGGATCGGCGCCGCCGCAGGCCAAAGACAGGGGCTCCAGCAGCAGGGCCACGCGCTGGTGGAAATGGCCTGCGGCCAAGCCCACCGACAGCAGCGCCAGCACCTGCAGCAGCAACAACATCAGGCCGGCGCCAAAGAAGCGTCCGAGGCGGGCAGTGAAGGCGGTCATCGACGTAGTCCCAGCGAGTGACGCGCATGCTAGCCAAGCCAACGGCCGCTGTCGGCTGGCAGATGCGACACGACCTTGGAGGATGCGCGATCATGTCCACTCCTTCAGGAGAGCTGGCGATGGTAGGGCTGTATCTGCTCGTGCGTACCCTGCTGCCGGTTCTGCTTGGCGGGTTGGTTGCGATGCTCGGCGCACGCGTGATCAATGCGCGGCTGGCCCGCCTTCCGCCGCGCGTGATTGCGCTGCCGGATGAAAGCCTGCTGCCCAGCCCCGCCGCACAGCGACGCTATCGCCGCCTACGTCGCCGCAGACCGCATCTGCAGAGCTTCACCGTGCCACCCAAGGTACCGCGCAGCTGGGTCCTGCTCGCGGCAATGGCGTTCATCGGCACGGTGGGCCTGACCGTCTACCTGATGCCCGATGGCCCCCGCTTCCAGGTGCTGGTCGAGAGCACCTTGGGATATCCCTCCACCGTCATCGAGGTCCGCGCGCCCATGCAGCAGCAGCTGCACCTGCTGGACGCCTGCGCACCTGTGCTGCACCGCACTGTCCGCCCCATCACCATGCGCTACCGCAGAGCCCGCACCGGCAATCCGGTCGAGGTGCACGGAGTGCTGCCGGTGCAGGTGCGGCACCGCGGCACGCTGCTGCAGGTGGCCACGGCGCAGCCGGTGGATGCGGCCCTGCTGCGCGACGCACTGTACAAGTGCAGCGCATCGTCCAACGTTACGCTGACGATACAGCCGCGCACCGTCGCGCCATGGCGGGAATGGGGTTGGCAGCCGTGGCCGGGGCGCAACAGCCAGTAAGGCTTCAACCGCGCGGCAGTTTCGCCGCCCACATGTTGTCCACCAGGTTCGGGTAACGGCGCCCGTTCTCCTCTGCGCGCTGCCGCGCCGCCGCCTTCTGCGCCTCCGTCAGCGGCTGCGTCTTCTGGCCCTTCGGGTTGGGCTTCTTCCAGGGCGGCGTGCGGGCAGTGGCCATGTGCGGATGATGCCGTAGTCGGTGTTACTTCTTCAGGAATTCCAGCAACGCCAGATTGAAGTCATCGGCGTGGCTGGTATTGCAGCCATGCGGCGCATTCTTCAGCACCACCACATCGCTACCGGCGATGGCCGCATGCGTGCGCTTGCCTGAACCTTCGAACGGCACCGTCGCATCGCTGTCACCGTGCAGCACCAGCGTCGGTACGGTCACCTTCTTCAGGTCCGCACGGAAATCGGTGGTGGCGAACGCCTTCATGCACCCCAGCGCAGCGGTCTGGTCAGATTGATGGGCAAGCGCGATGGCGGCCTGGCGCTCGTCCTCGGTGACCATCAGCTTGCCGTCGGCACTGAAGAAATCGCGGGTAAAGCCGTCGAAGAACGACTCCCGGTCCTTCTCCAGCCCCTGGCGCATCTCATCCGCCTTTTCCTGGGTCAGCGGCCCTTCGGGATTGTCCGCGCCCTTCAACAGGTACGGCGGCACGGCCGCAGCGAACACCACGCTGTGCAGGCGGTCTTCACCATGGTTGGCGATGTAGCGCGCCACTTCGCCACCGCCCATCGAGAAGCCGACCAGGGTGACATCGCGCAGGTCGCGCTCGTCGATCAGTCCGGTCAGGTCAGCGGCCAAGGTGTCGTACTCGTAGCCATCGGCGGGCTTGTCCGAGCGGCCGAAGCCGCGACGGTCGTAACTGATCACCCGGTAACCGGCATCGCGCAGGAGCGGCACCTGCGCCTTCCAGGATTCGGCAGACAGCGGCCAGCCATGGATCAGGATGACCGGGCGGCCGGTGCCGCCGGTGTCTTCAATGTGCAGTCGGACGGAGGAGGTAGCCATGGGAACTCCCGGGGGAAAGAGGAACCCAGCCTAGGCAATCGCACCGGAGCCGCCCGTGATGGATCCGGCTCAGGCCATGACATCGCGTACACGGGCACCGGTCAGCCGGCACATCGGTTCGCACCTGCCAGCACGGCATTGGTCGGGCCCTGCACCGGTTTCGTCATGCCCCGGTTACCGTGCGCCATCGCCCATGCCAGTCTGCGCCGGTCCTCAATGGAGCCACGCCATGCTGCTCGCCCTGCCCCTGCTC
Organism: Stenotrophomonas sp. MYb57; assembly: GCF_002966815.1. Classification (NCBI taxonomy): domain Bacteria; kingdom Pseudomonadati; phylum Pseudomonadota; class Gammaproteobacteria; order Lysobacterales; family Lysobacteraceae; genus Stenotrophomonas; species Stenotrophomonas sp. MYb57. The sequence goes on along the minus strand of NZ_CP023271.1, from coordinate 469,920 downwards.
GCCGCCGCCGTCGCCGGCACCTCCCCCGCCAGCGACACCCTGCGCGAGCAGATCCGCGCGGCCGACACGCAGCTGTTCGCCGTGGCCTTCGATGCCTGCGATGCCGACAGGGCCGCCGCGATGACCACCGAAGACATGGAGTTCTTCCATGACAAGGACGGCAAGTCCGCCAACAGCCGCGAGGACTTCCGCCGCAGCGTGGCCACCCTGTGCGACAACGCGCGCAAGGGGGGCTGGCACCTGCGGCGCGAGCTGGTGGAGAGCTCACTGCAGGTCTTTCCGCTGCACGACGATCGCGCCCTGGAAATGGGCGATCACCGCTTCCATGAGCGCGGCGCCGATGGCGTTGAACGCTGGACCGGCCAGGCCCGTTTCATCCAGGTCTGGCGCCGCGTGAACGGTCAATGGCAGGCCGAGCGGGTTATCAGTTACGACCACCACCCGGCAGACAAATAAATATCACCGCCGCAGCGCCCGCTCAGTCGCGCAGGTTGCTGGCGCGCGTCAGCATCCAGCAGCCGTAGCGGCGCGCGAAGGTATAGGCGTCGCGCTCGGCGTCGCTGCCGAAGGTCACGCGCTGCCCGTTGTCATCGATCGCTTCGATGCGTGTGGGCGCGTTGTAGGTGCCGGCGCGCATGCGCTCCAGCGCGGCCGGATCGCGGCTGACCGGCGAGGGCACGAACAGATTGAACGCGGCCAGGTAGCGGTAGCTGAAACGTTTCAACCGCGCGGCACCCTGCTCCAGCACGATGTGTGTGGGCGCCAGCCCCTCGTGGTCATCGCGCACGGTGTGCATCGGCACCTCGTACTCCAGTGGGTCGGAGGTGTAACGCAGGCGCACCCGGTCATCGGCCGGGTCGGCGAAGCGTTGCAGGAAATGGGTGAAGTCCTGCGAAGGGCAAGCGGGATCGTCCGCCGCCACGGGCGTGTCAGCCGCCGCAGCACCTGCGCAGGCCCACAGCCCCATGCCCAGCAGCAACCGCACAGCCGCCTGCCCCCGTATCCGGTTTGTCTCCCCGTGCACCACCTTCTCCCTCCATCCCATTGCAGCCGGGCGCCATCCCCTGCGCCCCGGGCCACAGGCTAGCAACAAAGCGGTTACCGGCGCAGCCCGCGACCGTTTTACACTGGCCACATCCGGCCACACGGTAGCGGCCACATGGAGCCCCCAATGACCCCTGATGATTCCCTGCACCAGCAGATCCGCCAGAACGTAGCCGCACTGGACGAGAAGCATGGCCGTGCGTTCGACGCCACCAGCGAGAACGTGGCCGCCAGCCTGGCCGTCAAAGCCCGCGAACAGGGTCTGGAACGCGCCGACCACGTGGTGGTGAGCAACGCCACGGCCAACCTCCCGGCCGGGCACAACATCTTCGTGGTGCAGGGCGACCCGGCCAACCCGGCGCACCTGCGGGCGATGCTGCCGACCGCCGTGGCCGCGCAGACGCCGGCCGAGCAGTCACTGCAGAAGCTGGGGCTGGGCGGACAGCAGCCGGTGCAGGCCGAGCAGCAGACGCTGGATGCACAGGCGCAGGATCAGCAGCAGAACCCTGCGCATCGCATGGGGTGAATGCCGTCAGGCGTCGATGCCGTCGACGCCTGTCGCATGGGCCGGTATCAGCCCATTCGGGGCTAAGCGTGCTGCGTCTGCTGCAGCAGATCTTCCTGCGCGACGCGGCTGGACTCACGGCCCTGATGCTGCACGCAGGCTTGCTGGTACACCTCTTCAACCGTGCCCTGCTGGGCATCGGCCAGCGAAAGACGCTGGCGGTTCGCTGCAGGGTCCGGTGAGGCGGTGTCGCCCGTGCGCTGCAGGAAGACATAGCCCGGCGAGTCCGCCGCACCGCCACTGCTGAAAGCCACCTGCAAGGTATCGCGTTCGGTGTAGCCCCCCTGCACCGCCAATCGCGTCAGGTGGCCCGCCAACAGCTCGGGCTGCTGTCCCGGCGGCAACCCTTGGCGCTCGGCCGCTTCCCCCAGCGCCGCACGCACCCGCTGGTCCAGCGGATGCAATGTGTCACCCGGTACACGTGCGTCGTTGGCCAACCGCTCACCGCTGCGCTCACCGATGTCGTCGTTCTCGCTCAGCAAGCGATGCTTCCACGTGCGCTCGGGCATCGGGTTGGTCTTCGTACGATTGAGATCGCTGTTCGGGAACGGCGGTTCGATGCTGTCCACGCCGTGGATGTTGCGCAGCGGGCGAAAACCGTCCTTGCCCGCGCCCTTGCTGTCCAGGGGAATGCGGACATCCGGAAAGAGCTGCCCTGCGGGACCTCCAAAAGCATTCACGTCGATGCTTCTTTTCCGCTCGATGCCAGCGTGGTTCAGCGCTCCCCAGGTGAAGTCCACGCAGTTGTGGCGCACGTCCTCGTAGTGCTTGCTGAAGCCGAACTTCTCCGGATCCGAGCCGAAGGCCTCAAGCTTCTTGTATTGCTCTTCGCTTATCTCGAGGGTGCGGGTGTAGCGCGGGTCTTTATAGACCTTTGCGTCATCGTCCATGATGGTGCCAGGGCCATTCACGCTTCCGTGCTCCTTGGGAGCAAATCCATAACTCTTTGCGGGCTCGCCTGATGCATGCAGCACGTAGAACATATGGCCGGGCGAGGAGGTCTGCGGAATGCCCTCAGCGTCGACAGCCTGCTTGTGCGTCCTGGGGTCGATCAGCGGTGTGCCAGGTGCAGCGATAACGATCTCTACGGTATAGCGTGGCTTGTCCATAAGTTAATCCTTCGTTCCTTCCCGTGGTGAGGTTGATTACTTGCCAGGTGGCCGGGCTGCATGAACCCGCAACTGAGCCGAGTAATGCTGTAACTCCGGCGTGGCCTGAACAGTGCGAATCTGTACGCGATAGCGCGTATCCGGCTCCACCGGCAGAGCAACCAGGCTCAGCGTGTATTGGCCATCACTCCCCATGTGCGGCGACGTATAGCGCCATTCGCTGGATGCATGCCATTCTGGAAGCGGCTCGCCTGCATTAAGCACCCCGGCTTGGTAGCTGTCGTAGGTGGGAACGTCTTTCCAAGCATCAGCGGCCCATTGCTGCAGGTTCACCTCGAACGGGACCCTCAATGTGCCCACGTCAGGCTCGTCGCTCCTTTGCGGTCCTTGGCGCCGCAACTCCAGCTCCACTGCATAGGTGCGATGTGGCATGTAGTTGCGCGCGTTCATCGCGAATTCGAAACGCGCTTCCTGACCGGACTGATCTGCCGCAATCGGCTGTGCCAGATCCAGCGGTTCGGGTGGCGCAGGGTCAGGGCTGGTGCAAGCACCCAGCACCGCCGCCACAATGATCAACAGGCCAACGCGCAGCCAGCGGTGGACACCCAGCATGTTCAGATCCTTTGGCTCCCTGCCATGGGTTTCAACCCTAGCGGGTTGGCGGTGGGGACCGCAACCGGGCAAAGAAAAAGGCAGGGCAAAAAGCCCTGCCTCTTTCCAGCAGCCAGCTGCCGGGCATGACCCGGCATCATCCCTTACAGCTGGATCCGCGCCACGCTCTCGTCCGAGCCCTTGGCATCCTTCTCGCCGTTCTTGATGCTCACGTACAGCACGTTGTTCTTCGCATCCAGCGCCAGGCTGTTCGGGTGCGTCGGCACGGCGTAGGTCGCCACCTTCTGGTAGCTGTCGCTGTTGTACGCGGTCACCGTCCCGGCTTCGCGGTTGGTCACGTACAGGCGCTTGCGCGGTGCATCCAGCAGGATGCCCAGCGGGCCGGCGTCGGTCGGGATGCTGGCCAGTTCCTTGCCATTGCTGCGGTCGAGCACCAGCACGCGCTGGCCCGGGTGCTTGCTGACCAGCCCGCTGCTCTTGGCCTGGTAACCCCGCAGCATTTCCGAGCCCTGGTCGGTCACGAACAGGCGCTTGCCGGCTGGGTCCAGCGCGATGTTCATCGGCTGCTCGGCGGCAATTTTGTGCTGGGCCTCCACCTTGTTGGAGTCGGTGCCGACCACCACCAGATCGGCGAGCAGATTGCTGGTGTACACGCGCTTGTTGGCAGCATCCAACGCCAGGCCCGGCGCCTTGGCATTGCCCAGGCCCGGAATGGTGTTGAGCACCTTCAGGGTGTTGGTATCGATCACGAACAGCACGCTGCTCACATCGGGCTGGCTGCTGTGGCCGGTCACGTACAGGCGGTTGGCGGCGCTGTCGACCACCAGCTCGCGCAGGTCGTGGGTGTAGGCGGCCTTGCCGTCCTTGCCGGTCTTCTTCTCCATCAGCTGCACGGTGCCGATGGCCTTGTTCTGTGCGGTGTCGACCACGGTTACCGACAGGTCCACGGTGTTGCCCACGTACAGGCGGTTGTGGGCGTCATCCAGCACCACGCCGAACGCCTTGCGCTCCAGCGGGATGGGGGTTTCCACGGCCAACGTGGTCGGGTTCAGGCGCAGCACCTGGGCCGGGCCGGCGTTGTCACCGAAGCCACCGGACGAGGCAACGAACACGGCGTTCTGCTTGGGGCTGTAAGCCAGCTCGTACAGGCCCTGGGCGATGGCCTGGCGCTGCACGGCGGTGGCGGGGCTGGTGGCAGCGGCGGCTTCAGCGGCGAAGGCGGTCGGGGCACCGAGGCTCAGCGACACGGCGACGGCCAGCGCGGCCGAACGGAAAAGGGAATTGCGGATCATGCGAGCGTCCTTCAATGGGCACGGAGGGTGTCCTGGCTCGCGGGGCCGTTCTTCGACGGCCCGGCCCTGCATCTGTCTGCGCGGGGTGGGCTGGCTGGGTAGCGCGGGAATGGTAGCAGGTAGGGGCCGTGGCGTCCGCCTGCGGATGCATGGCGGACGCGCTGCTCGGCGCTGGACGCCTAGACCATGCGCGGGGCGTGCGCCTGGGCCAGCTGCTGCTCTTCCTGTTGACGCTGGGCATCACGCTGCGGCTGTGCCTGCGCCAGTTGCTCGATGCGCTCGAACGAGGCTGCCACCGGCGTCTGCGCGGCGACGTCTGCCGGCAGACTGGCGCGCTGATGCGCCGGGTCGCTGCGGTCGCCCTGCACGATGAAAAGGTTGGGGGCGGCATCGCCACGGCGCTCGCCGAGCAGCACATCGTCTACGCGCGTGAACTGCTGCTCCTTGGAGAGCGCCAAGAGGCTGGCGCTGACGTTGCCGTTCTGGGCGCCGAAGGCTCCGAGGTCGGCCACCTGCTGGTGAAGCTGATTGAGGCGAGTGTGATCGGCGTGGGATGGATCAGCGGGGGTTCCGCTCAAGGGATGGGCATCCTGCGTCCGCTCGCCATTCTGCGAAATCCACCACTGACCGAAGGTCTGCGTCGGCATGTCATTCCACTTCACCTTGTCCAGCTCGCTGTCCTTGACCTGCTGTGGGATAGCGTTGATCGCGGGTATGTTGTCCAACACCTTTATCGAGCCTTCGTAGTTCCTGATCTCACCGGCCAGTCCTACCGGGCGCAGACCAGCGTGGTTCAACGCACCCCAGGCGAAGTCGGTGCAGGCATTGGTGACCAGGTTGTAGTTGTTCTTGTCGAAGCCGTGCTTTTCCGGGGCTTCAGCGAACTCCATGATCTTGTCGTACTGTTCCCTGCTGATTTCGATCGTGCGCTCGTAGCGCGGATTTCGATAGACCAGATTGTCGTAGGTATCAACTTCACCTGCGTCCGGGTTGGTTGGCGTGGGCGCGCGCGTATATCCGTAACTTTTTGGATCGCGTCCGCTGCCATCATCGATCGTGAGGAACATGTGCCCCACGGACGAGTTCTCGAGCCGTACTGGCACGGAATCCCTTTCGCCCCAGCGAGGCGTTCCTGGAGCAGCCACATGGATCGTGACGGTGAAACGCTCTGCAGTGTCCTTCTGCATCTCTCATTTTCCCAGTAGTTGGAAGCCGACAATAAGCTCGGCCGATATGTCATTGAGCTGGGGTCGATCCTCCAGCAGGTCCACGGTCAAATGGTATCTGCCGGCATCCAGCAGGCCCGCATCGGCCAGTTGCAGCATGTGGTAGGAAACATCCTGCGAGTACAGTCCAGCCTCAATCAGCATCCCGCTTTCAACTTTCCCCTGAACCAACTTGCCGACGTGGCCGTCAGGCGGAAGAGGTTCCATGCTGCGGCCTCCCGGGGCCGTGGTCATCAGTCGCACCGATGTAGCGTGGTCGCCGTCCAGGCACTCCAGACGAACGCGCGCGGAGACACCGACGTCCCTTATCCGCTCGGCCTCGGCAAGCAGTGGCTTGACCTCCTGTGCTTGCAGGCGGAACCCGATCTTCAGACTTGGAATCGCGGGAGGTACCGCAGGCGGCAAGTCAAAGGTCACGTCCACGATGCGCCCCGCCTTGTCCAACCGCACGCCTCGCGTGAATGGCACCACGGTCCGTGCGTCGGCCTCGGCCCGGGTCAACAGCTTCGGGGCTTCAGGTGACGAAGTACTGCCGCAGCCCACCAGCAAGGCGAGTACCACCGACGCAACAACCGCAAGCACCACCCGCATCACTGCTCCTTCAACCGCAGCGAATCGGCCACATCGGTCTGTGCCGCTACTTCCGTAGCGATGCTCGCGCGGCGGTGTCCCGGATCATCGCGGTCGCCCTGCACGATGAAGATGCTCTCCGCCTCGTGGCTGCTCTTGGTAGGCCGGCTGAGCAGCACGTGGTCCACGCGCGACAGGTTGTTCTGCTTGGCCAGCACCAGCAGGCTGGCGCTGATGCGCTGGCTGGTGTCGTCGAAGGTGCGCCCGTGTGCAGCGTCCAGCTCGGCCACCTTCTGGATCAGCTGCGCGAACAGCCGGTGGTCCGGGTGCGAGGGGTCCAGCAGCGTGCCGGCCACTTCCATCGGGCTGGGCGGCGGTTCGTGGCTCGGGCGACCGCCTTCGCGGTGCAGCTCGGCCTCGCGTTCGGGCATCGGGTGGTGCTGTTCGCCATTCAGCTCGCTGGCCGGGAATGGCGCAGCGATGCACTGGATTTCCGGCAGGTTGAACAGCACCGCGAACTCGCCCAGGTTGCTGCCGCCGTCCAGCGGTACCGGCTGCGAATGCAGGCCGGCATAGTGCAGCGCGGCCCAGACGAAATCGCTGCAGCGGTTGATGGTGGCCGGGCGATCCACATCGAAGCCGAACTCGGCCGGCTCCTCGGCGAAATCGCGCAGGCAGCCGTAGTGCTCTTCGCTGATTTCCAGGGTGCGGCTGTAGTACGGGTCGCGGTGCTCATCGGCATCGTCGTGTACGACCTCGGCGTACTGCACACCGGCAGCGGCCTCATCGGGCGGCAGACGCAGCGGTGCGAAGCCATAGCTGTGTGCTTCTTCGCCTGTCGCGGTCTGGAAATACATGTGCCCGCGCGGTGAGCTGCCGCCGCTGTTCAGCGGGGTGCCGGGGGCGGCTAGAAAGAGGGTTACCGTGTAGCGTGTTGCTTGCTCCATGCCTGCTCAGCCTTGTTGGGTACTGCGGTCCTGGCCGGATGATCGCATAGGTGGGTTCGCGGGCAGGTGGAGAGAAAAGCAGCACGGGGGCCGAAGCCCCCGAAACTGTGATCTACCATGCAGTACTCGGCCCGGGTCAGCCCATTTGCATGGGTGCCCGGCTCTGCTCCAGCACGGGCTCCTGCTGTGCCGCCAAGGCGCGTTCCTGCTGGCTTTGCGAAATCTGCTCCACCTTGGCGAACGACTGCTCCACTGGCGTTCGGGCTGCTTCCTCTGCCGTCATGGAGCCTCGCACCTGCGCAGGGTCGTTGAGCTCTCCCTGCACTACGAACAATCGCTGTGCTGAGCCATCAGCTGGCGTATTTCCCAATACAACATGATCGACGCGCTCAAGCCCGTTTTCCTTGGCGGTAGCCAACAAGCCTACAGAGATACGCTCACTGGTCTCGTCATAAGAGCGGCCATGTCTTTCATCAACGTTCGCAACGCCCTTACGGATTGAATCAAGCATGTCACGATCCTTCCCCGGCAATTCCTCTTCGCTGATGAGGCGCTGCTTCCAATTGCGATCCGGCATGCGGTTGTAATGCTCGGAATTCAGCTCACTTTCGGGAAACGGGGCACGTATGCTTCGGATGTACTCGACGTTACTGAGTGGCTTGAGCCCCCCCTGGAAATCCTTGTCCTGCATGAAAATCGCGTTGGTACGGTGTAAGCCAGCGTGGTTCAACGCGCCCCACGTGTAATCGATACAGCTGTTGCTTGCACCGTGGTAGTCGGTGTTGAAGCCGTGCTCGCCGGGCTTCGCGCCGAACTCCTTCAACTTTTCGTACTGCTCCTTGCTGACTTCCATCGTGCGTTGATAGAAGGGGTCCTTGTACTGCTCCGCATCATTCAGATACACCTTGCCCGGCCCTGTCACAACACCGTGTTCAATGGGCGCGAATCCGAAGCTGGTCTGTTCCTTACCGTGCGCAACAGAGTAGTAAACGTGGCCGGCAGCCGACGTCCCTCCAGCGAGAAGAGGCGTGCCCGGCGCAGCCACGTAGACAGTAACTGTGTACTTATCATCCATGAACATTTCCTACTTTGATTTGTGTCGATAGGCGACCAGAAGCTCGGCCTTGGTTGACACCAAATTTGCGGGAGGGTCGATCAGCCGAATGCTCAACTGGTACTTCCCAGGCGGAACGCTCTGGGCCCAGGCCAACGCCAAGTGCGTGTAATGGCTTTCTGCGCTCTCCAAGCCCGATGAGCGCATGGACAAAGTATCCACCTCGTCCAACCATCCGCCGACGACGTGTCCGGTCGCGGGAATTGCCGAAATCCTCGCGGGCGCGCCCACAGATGATTCCACCGCCACCAGGGGCACTGCGACGGATCCTTTCAGATCTACTCGCTTCAACAACAGCTGAGCCTTCAGTCCCGAGTTGCGAATTTCTTCCGCAGCCTCCAATGACTTCAAGCCATCCTCTCCATTCACGCGGATACCCAGGAACAACGTGGGGTCAGCATTTTTGGGAGGAGGCTGCAAATCAAACTCAACCATCATGGGCTCTGACATTGGCAGCACCGGTAGCTGGCGGACAAAGGGCGCAATGTCCGTGAGGGCCCCAGAACCAGGCGACTCAGTTGCCCGATTCGTTGGCGCTTGGCAGCTGGTCAACAGCAAGGCTCCCGTGCATAGGGCCATACATAGCAGCAGTCTTCCTTGTTGTCGCATCGGTTCTCCCAAGTTCGGCTCAAGCCTGAATAGGCCTTGCCTGACAGCAACTGCGTTTATACACCGCCCCACCGGTAGAGGCTGCGATGAACATCACACCATCTCAGGTTTTGCGACGGAGGCTGTTCATAGTCGATCACGCGCAATGGTGCGCTTATTTTGTAGGGGGTAGTAAATGGACCGCTACTTTGTGAACAGGATACCGCAGGCCAGCGGGGACCATGAGGTACACAAGCAGGGGTGTTATTGGCTTGCACGTGCCCATTCCACCCAAGACCTGGGTCTGCATATCGGCTGCAGGTCCGCTGTTGTTGCTGCACAGAGGTTGTACCGACAGTCGAACGGCTGCGCGACCTGCGCTGCGGCGTGCCATACCAGCTGATCTTGGCCAAGTGCGACATGGGCGGCGGCCCCAGCTTGGAGCGGGGCCGCCTTGTACGAGCGTATGAGATGTTTCCAAATCGTTTCCCTGCTGCGGGCTCCCATGACCGCCTTTAGTACCGAGTGGCTGCACGCCTTCGACAAAGAACTTCTTCACCTGTTTGCCATCGACCATAGCGATGCCGGCATGGACGACTATCTGCTCGGCTGCTACGCAGACCTGCCGCCGCGCGAGGCGGCGCTGGCGTTCGGTAGCGACTACGACCTGGAGCGCGACGATGCGCTGTGGCCGCGACCGGGGCGGTGCATCAGACCCGCCCCATGAATCAAGACTGCTTTAGTTCTTGTGCTTGAGATGCCCGCGCTGGTTTCGCGTCTGCTGCTTCGCACGCTCGCCCCGGCGTCAATCTGTCGTAATTGATCTGTCGTGTTGTTGCGCGTCGCCGCTCTCGACCTGCGAATGGCAAACACAATCGAATTCGTCAGAACCTTTGTCGCGCAAGACTTTCCTGCATCGGCGGCTATGCGACAATGCCGTAAGCGTCAGCACTTGCGGCCTTTCTGGCCTGCGGATTCTTGGCATTTCGCAGCTGCACGGGTACACCTTGGCGTGCCACCTAGCACCGGTGGCGCGGGCCTCGAAAACCCATTTGAATACCTAGTGCTTTACGCTTGTCAGCCGGCGTCACCTCTGCGTGGCGCCGGCTGGCAATCCGTTCGCGTTCAATGGCGGGCGGTGCGTGGGGGCCTTCGGGCCCGCCGGCTTAGGTATTCACCGGTTTTCGAGCCACGCACCGTCCGCCACCTCTATCGGTGGCGCTGCCGTTTGTACTGCACGGAGCACTGCCATGAACGCACCGAAATTACGCCCTTTGCACGCTACCCGCGACCCGGCCAAGGCCGAGCCCGAGCGCGAACCGACCGCAGACCCCAACGCCTTTGTTGCCACGCTGCACCGCGTTGGCAGCGGCGCCGCCGCCGACGGCCAGCCCTGGCCCGAGCGGCATCCGATGCCCGCACGCTGCATGGAATTGGCCGACGCCGATTGCGCGCTGGCCGGGCTGCGCGTGGTGCAGGAAGTGCTGCTGGCGGCCGAGCGCACTCGACAGAACGGCGCGCCCGAGGAGTACCTGGGGGATCGGGTGATGGAGGGCCTGATGATGGCGTGCGTGGCGCTGACCGCGCAGGTGGTGGGGCGGTTGCAGACTGACGGGTAGCGGTGGCGTTTCAGTCAGCCGTATGACGGCCTGCGTGGGGACGCGGGCCTTCAAACAGCCATTGATCGCAGGTGACGTTGCGCGCGACCGGCAAGCAGCCGCAGGGGCGCATTTGCTGTCGTCAGGGCTTGCAGGGAGGAGATCGGATGAGGACGTTGATGTTTGTTGTTGCGCTGGTAGGTGCGGGGCTGGGCGCGCTCTTTGGGGAGGGGCGCCCGCCGGGGGTTGGGCTTGTGTTCCAGGAATTTCCTGCGATGTCTGCTGCTGAGTTCGCTGATCTGCGGGCAGAGGCTGCATGCGTTGCGCGTGAGGCTGGGGGAGATGCCGCGATCAGCCTGGGCCACGACCGGGAAATGTTCTTTGAGTTGAGTGTTGGCGCCGAGCCGACGATTGTTGTGGACAACACGACTGGGCAGTTGTTGATCACTACCTTCAGTGGTGGTGTGAGAGGCCTTGATGGTCTGAGGTTGCTGCAGGATGCGTGGCGTAGCAAGTGTGATCCTGCGCAGGAGGTTTGGTGAGTGGCATTTGGTGCCGTCAAGGCGATGCCTCGTGGCCGACTGTCGAGGCGGAATCGAAACTAGTGACGCCTCGACTGTAATGACCCACCGGTTTCTGCTCAGGTCATGCGGTTAACGTAGCGGCATAAGCCGCGTCCGGGGTCATCATCTTCAGCGCCTGATGTGGGCGCTGTTGGTTGTAGAAGCCAATCCAGTCGCCAATGATCCGCAGGGCATCGACTTGGCTCTCAAAGCGGTGGCGATGCACGCATTGCTCCTTGAGTGTCCGGATGACGCGCTCCACCATTCCGTTCTGCTGCTGGCAGTGGGGTGTAATGAATTCCTGTTTCAGGCCGTAGCTCCGCACCAGCCGCGTGTAGTCACGGCTGGTGAAGACCTGTCAGTAGTTTCTCTAGGCGCGTGTCCTCAGCTTTCAGGCCCTTGAGCCGTTTGGCGCCGGGCACGCTCATGCCGCCGAACTTGCTGCGCACACGTAGTACGATGACTCGCTGCAGCCGTGCTGGCGGCACAGGTCTTTGATGGGCATGCCGGCCTCAGCTTCGCGCGGAAGCAAATGATCTGTTCTTCGGTGAAGCGCTCCTTCACGTCCAATCACCTTGTCATTGAGGATTGGACTCCAAACCGGCTCGCTACTCGATCTCGTGGGGACGTCGCATGGATCGCTGCACCAGCCACGGCATGTTGATAGCGATTATGCGGCCCCCTCACGCCCCCAGCTGGATACTCCAATCATCGCGATATGGGAGGTGAAGGGTGGCCGATACATTGACGAAAGTGCTGCGTAGCGAGCGCATGTCTCTAATCAAGGGGAGTGACACAAAGCCGGAATTGGCTGTGAGGCGAGACCTTCACAAGTTGGGATTCAGGTTCCGACTTCACGCGCGAACCTTGCCCGGCAAACCGGACATTGTGCTTCCGAAGTATCACGCAGTCATTTTCGTGCATGGGTGCTTTTGGCACGCACACCGCTGCCAACAAGGACGCGTTCCTCAGACGAATTCTGCGTTTTGGAAAGAGAAGTTCCTGAACAACAGAAGGCGGGATGTGCGTGTAGCCCGAGCACTCCGGAAAGATGGCTGGAGGGTTTTCAAGATCTGGGAGTGTCACCTGAGCACTCCCGCGCTTCGTGAGAAGTCAATCGCCAAGGTGGCGCGCCTACTGCGCGCCACTCAGCAATGACCCGTTATTTACCTAGGCATCGAGGCTGTACCTCGCAAATTGGACACGGATCTTTCCACTACCCGTCTTAATGAGGGCGTCTCCTTTGCCGACGAGCTGTTCCGCTCCGCCTTCGTCCAAGACAACTCGACTCTCGGCTAGCGTATTCACTCTTAGGGCGATCTTACCTGGCAGGTTGCCCTTAACCACGGTATTAACAACGGTCACAACTGGCTTCTGGGTCGAGACGATCAAGTGTATTCCCGCAGCCCTGGCCTTCTGGGAGATCCTCTTCAAATTCGACTCGACCTTCTTCCGCTCGTCGTCGTCATTCGTCAGATCCGCGTACTCGTCCAAGACTATGATCCACCGCGGCAGCATCTTCCCGGAGGCAGTGTACTCCGCAATGCTACGCACGTTTCCAGACGCCGACTTGAACAAGGCATATCGGCGCTCCATCTCCTGAACGCCCTCCTCCAGCAATGCAATTGCATCCTCGGCCATAGTGCCGATAGGGCCATCCGTATGCGGAAGGTCCTCCAATGAATTGAGCTCCGTACCCTTCGGATCGATCAATTTCAGCCTCAACTCCTCTGGCGAATAGAAGTGTGCAGCACCATGAAGGATGGTCAGGAGAGCCTCGGACTTACCACTTCCCGTTACACCAGCCATTAGCAGATGGGGGGAGTTTGAGCTGGAGAAGTCAATTTCAACGATCTCCCCCGAAGAGTCCTCGCCCACCGGAACGGCGAACCCCTTAGAGGGTCGTTGCCACCTATTCCACATTTCCTCGGCGTCCACGAAGTAACGTTCAGAGTCAGCCTTTGGTACTGTGATGACAACATTGCCATTGTGAGTGGAGCAACCAAGTTGCATGTCTGCAGCAAGGCGCATCCTCAACTTCAGGTTCTGGACCTGCGCCTCAATCTTGCTCACTGAGACTCCGTACGCCGGAACTACCGCATACTCAACGAAAGCAGGGCCCTCCTTGTAGGGCGACTCGGCTTTTGGCCGGTTAACCTTTACGTGAAACTCGGACAAGTAGGAAATCAGCTTGTCATATCGCTGCTCGAGGGTCTTCTGATCGATCTTATTGGACGGAGATGATTGCGGGGTTGCAGCCTCTACCTCGGGGACAAGCTCTTCCGGCGCGTGAACGGGGTCCGAGTTCAGAACCGGATCTGCTCCAGAGTCAACGTCCTGATTAACTTTCGATTGACCGAGACGCGCAGGTTTGCCCTCTGACATCTCTTTCACGTCAGTCTGAAGCTCACTTGGACTCGTTCCCTGGGAGCACAAGTCTTCAACTGAATGTGCCAGAGCAGCTACCACAACTTTATGGCACTCAGCGTCCCCGCCTTCCTCCCCCCAGAGCACTGCATCGTACGCGGCAGGGTCAATCCGAACTTCAATTCGCCGATCGCCTTCGTCACCGTACTCTCCGCCAAACTCATCCCAAGATGCGCTTTCGCCTTGTTCGGTCCTCGCCCAAGCCTGATACCAAATCAGAATTCCCATGCCAGTGGCGAATTTTGCCTTTCCTTCGGCTACAGAACGAAGGATGCCAACTGCGTGCTCGCTACTCTTGCTATTCAGCTGAAGGCCGGCGTCAAGCACGGCCAGAAGACGTTGCCCAAGAATGGACGCTTTGCTTCCTGCCGCCGAACTGATGTTTGAGCACAGCTCCACTAGCTGCTTGCTGTAGTCCCTCAGCTGTTCGGCATGCTCCCTTAGGCTTTCCTCGCCGGCTTTTGGAAACGCCGTCTCGACCTCGGACTTAACTAGGCCGTAGTGTTTTATTTCAATTGGAATAAGGTTGACGCACGAAAAGCCATCGTCGCTGCCAACCGCGCTTATTCCCAGCAAGTCAGCGCGCCGCCTACTGTCACCTCGCGCGTAGCCAACGGTATCCCGTAAGAACGGATCCACTGCGTCTACAGGCACGATCAGCCGCAGCTCGCCTGGAGGCGCTTCATCTACCCATCGCTGCAGCGATCTGAGGGCAAAGAAGAACCCTATGGCCCCGGTCGCCTGATGATGACCGATTGACAGCAAAGTATTGAGACCGATTGCTCGCCTCGCGAGAGTTGACACCAGAAGCCGAGCCCTTGAATCGATCTCCCCGTTCGTCGCCGCAGGGTTGAGACGCTTAAGCCGCTCTCGTATAGCTCCACTGAGCGCGGCTGGGACGTTAGCGAGAACGAAATAGGGCTGGACCCGCGCCTCTTCACCGCGGAATGCACCTACCGTGGTTGCTGGCCTCCAGTCCCATAGAACATAACTACCACCGACATGGCTGGACGCAGCAAGTGCGAGTGCCTGGGGGTCCACCCCAAAGTCTCCAGCGACTAGCCAATTGGGATTTGCCTTACCCACTGCGAAGTTCGCCATGACGTTGACCATGTAGGCCTCACCCATAGCTCCTTCGTAGCAGGTCAACAAGGTAGAGAGATCAGAGTCTGTTTCGTCACTGTGCTCAAGACTGTAGTCCAGTGTGGTGAATCGACCGGGGCTTCTTCTGATGGGCGTACGTCGCAACGGAAGGCTCGGCAACCAACCCTGCGAGCGGCCGCCTTTAACCAGCACCGCCTTTGCGGCGCCACCTTCAACAAACGTGATATGGCTTTCGCTGGTGTCGCCATCTGGGGCGGAGCGCCACGTGAGATTGAAGCCCGGCCTCGCTGAAAGGAGACCCTCGTCGAGCCTGCCGAGCGCCGGAATATCACCCAGTCGGTGCTTCGAGTCTCTAATCGTGACCCCCGCTACCCCTGCAAGCTCTGAGCTCGAAGCAGCGAGGTCCTTCAGCTTTACAATTAACCCTTCGTCCATTGCAGCGGATCTACGGGACTGTGTCGAGCTTGTTAGGGCAATCTGCAGTGTCTGCACTTCTGGAGAGACACGCAAAAAGTCGTCGACCGCAGACGAGATGGACGAAGGAGTCAGCGTCGACAGGCCCTCGGCCGGAAACCGCTCACCCTGCAACCAGTCAGGAATCACTGGAGACCCGTCCAGGATCGGAACGCTTACGTGCCAACCGATGTATAAATCCTTTGGTCGCGCGTCCACGGGAACGGGCAAGAACGGGGTCTCTTGATCGAAAACGTCCAGTGCCGCCACCAATGCAGGAAAATTCGTTCCGTCGAGTAGGGACAGCGTAGCCGCGGGCAAGGCGCCGTCAGCATATGCTTCTCTCAGACCCACCTGAACCTTCCACGCCCATGCAAGCCTAATGGGATGGAGTGGGCTGAGTAGTACCGCAGATGCGCTCTGAAGGCCGCTCTTCTCGGAGAACGCAACGGCACTGAATGGATTCCGTGCCCAGAACTGATCCGATGCAGAAAGTTCGGCTATGGATCGGAGAAGCACTGAGTAAGCGGCAAGAACAGCGTGCACACGCTTCTTGTCGAGAGCATCAAGCGGAATCCGAGAGACAGTGAGCTCGCCAGATCGCTCTCGCTGCTCGATTGTGGTAACTAGCTCGAACACGCCTAGATCTTGGTACGCGTTTCTGAGAGAGGCGTACGCCGGCAGGTTAAGGAGATCGCCACTCGGGGCACTTGGGTAAAGATCCAGCCTATCCTGTAGGCTAATTGCGGACTTACACCCTGGAATTGAACCGCCATACGCTTCCGCCTGCTTGGAGGTGGTCGCGGAGATGGCTCCCAGTGCATGCCAAGGCCCAAGCTCCGTGAGGATATGCTGCATCTCCAGCTCGAGCTGGCCCAAAACTGAGGGTTCAAGTAGCTTGTCCGTCGCGGGTCGCGCACCGCTCGCTGCTGCGGTAAAGGGCGATATCGGTCTACTACTGGTGGACGCAATGTCTAGCGCGAAGCAGATGTTGGAGTTCGCCTTGAGGTCCACGGAGGAGGTGAGGTCCTCAATAGCACTAGCGAACTGGCCATTAGTCCCACCCCACGCCAGACACTCCATCGGCTGGCCGTCCAGCGACCAGCCAGTTTGACTAAGCTCCAGATCGCTACCCCAGGCGGCGTACATCTCGTACCGAGACGGTTTATTAATCAACGCAACCGTCGACTCGTTTGCCCGGGCCTTACAAACCCAAGGTCCAAGCGCGCGGCTACGGCCTCGGCCAGCCGACTCTTCTCTAGCCCAAAAAAGACATTCGTCCGGGCGTACCTGGACCAAGATGAGCGGCTCTACTGCCCGCACGTACTCCGGACCTTTCACCGTGATCGCCAAGCTGTTTGGCTTTGCCTTGCTAGGGGTTAGCGTTAGATCGCCAACCAGAGTAATGGTTCCTGCAGTGACCTCATATTTCTTGACTTCAAGTGAGGCTCGGCAAGTACCCACGCCCGACACCTCAATTCGCGGAACCCCCTTCCCATCCCTAAGTGAATCAGGAATTTCTTTATCCTGCTCCAAGGGAACAACGAGCTCCACCCCAACATAGATGGACTGACGGGAGATTTCATCGTGGAAATCAGCGGCCGTCGCTACCAGCACCGGGGGAGACTGCGGAAACGGGCGTGGCAATGGGACCCCAGTTCGTTGGATGATGAGTTGAGCACGATCGTCGACCACCGGCGCACTGAACGCGGTCTGGTCGAGTGCGGCCCATCCTTCTGTCTTCAACTTCTGGTCGGCTCGCGAGGCTAGCGCGACTCTAGCTACTGCCGAATCACTATCGTACTGAGCGTGCTCAACCGTCGCTGCCCAGTCAATCCGGTCGAGCGGACTCGTCTCTTGGTCTTCCCCAAGCCCGGTTTGCAGCCGTGCAAGTTCTGCACTGATGCCATCAGCATCCACCCATCGGTCTTGCAAGATCTTGACGTAGTTCTTTGGCTTGATGCCCAGCGTCTTCTTGCGGCCAGGATTTGGCAGCCCGGCTGCGCCGTAGAGGAACGCGGCCGTATCCGACCCACGATTACGGGCATGGGCGATCACATTATCCACCCAGCTTTCGACGTGGATCCACCAATCCTTAGCAACGCTCGATTGACCGCCGCTAGTGATCTCGTAGACGTCAGCCAAGAACTTCAGGATCTCCTGCGTTACGGAATCTAGCTCCTCGACCTCGATCTCCAGTTCGGCGCAATGCTCTAGCAACACGGCTGCAATAGCGGCCGACAGATCAACAAGCGTGGCGACGCCTGCGCCGATCTCGCCGGACTGAGTAGACGGGAATCCAGCACTCAGTAGAAGAGGATAGACGCTACTGTAGGTGGCCATACCTCGATTCTTGCTGGCATACGTCACCGCAAGATGCTGCCCTTGCCGATACATCGCCAACTCGCGGAAGTCTACTCGAGGCTCAACTCCCACGAGATCGTCCACTTTCTCGTGCACGAGCATCGCGAAACTAGGCACCTGGTGGAAAGTCGAATTCGCGCCCTGCAGGACATCATTGATGAAGTCAGGCGGCAGATCATCGGGCAACTCAAGCATGAGTTGTCCGCCCATTTTTGCAGCGACAATCGCAATGGCCTTGCCGATCAATGGCATGTTACTTCCCCCCGATTCCAAGATTGATCTCGATTCCCTCGTCCCCGTCAGCGGCGCCCGCGCAGAGACCCGCGCGTTCGAGCTCTGACAGCAGGAAATCGATTCGCGGTTTCAAGCCTAGCGCGTCCAGTTGCCGCTGCACATCACCCAACCGAAGCTCACTACCTGGTGAACTCGACGACATTGCCGCCATGACAACGATCCACTCGGGTCCGGGCGATACGTGCGTGAAGTTGCGGTTGACTCGCCTGAGGAATGCATAGTGGTCGGGAACGTCAGATCCCGTACGTGCGATCAGCGAGTACCTCACTGTCTCTACAAGGTTGGTGGTGCCCGAGTCATCAAATACCTCCAGCCGCTCCTTCAGTTCATTCGAATGCTTGGTTCGCAGCAGGGTGATGACGTCAGCGAGCTGCTTGCAACCTGCCTTCTCGTCCTTCAGCACAGCCTCGATTGCCTTGCGACAGGTCGAACCATGAATCAGGCTCTGCCTCATGCTTGGCATGACGTCCATCTGGGCAATGCTGCCCTTTTGGTACGGGATTAAAGGCCGGCTTGGCAGCAAGGAGAGTCGCGCCACATTAGCGGCGTCGCGACTGCCATCTCGGACTCCACGGGCAAGCTCCGCGAAGAAGTTTGCCTCCCAGAGAAAGGCGAAGCCAAGCGCATTGCGCAGCACACACACCGCCCAGGCTGACCACTTCCGTGGCGACAGCGCGGTGTACCACTGCTCGGAACACAATCTGTCCCAGCTATTGCGGAACCAAGAGAAGGGCGTGCCAAGCTGCTGGTTCAAGACGTCAGCCGTCCACCAATCCGGCAAAGTCGTTGATTTGGCTCCTTCAGCCAAGACCGCCTTAGCCTGAGGCCACCCCTGGGGAAGATACTCCGACAGAGAAGTGCTCGCGAGAGCCTCCTCAATGCGACTGAGCACTGGATCACCGGCATAGTGAGACGCAACGTCGAACCAGCGCTCCGCGGCCGAACCGCTCCCTCCCCCCAACGCATACATCGTATTAAGCAGGTTAGCGAAATTCGGAGGATTTGCCGCACCGAGGCCGCCAATCGGGTCTTGAAGGAGCGCACCGCAAAGGCCAATCGCTGATGAGGTGTATCCAACCCCTTTATCTGACCTAACGCCTACCAGCGAGTCTGCTATGGCATCGACTACGAGCGAAGGAAGTCCACCGTCTTTCGTTCGTACGCCAGCGTTTAGCAACGCGGCGGTGAAGCTCGCTAGCTCATCGCCATCTTTAGGCTTTGTCTGTCGGATCTGTACGCCACGTTTCGCCTTGCTTTCCTTGCGAACATAAATGAGGCCAGCCTCCGGAGCGCTGGATGGACGTTCAACTACCGACCATGCCAAGGCTGAGAGTAGGATCTCGGGACTAGACGGGTATTGCGGCCGCTTCAGCTCGGGGAAGTAGATGCTGCTCATATCGCAAGCTCCTCATGCCTTCCATTCGCGACCACTGCCAGTGTTTGCTGCGCATGGTCAATTGCTGCGATGCTTGATGACCTACAGCGCTCAATTCGCGGCTCAATGTACGCCGTAGACTCCGTTTGCCCAGAGCGATCCTCGCTAAACGACTGCGCCTCGCGCAGAAGCGCGAAGTCGAGTGCGAGCTGTCCAATTACGCCCGCATTTTCCGAGGTATAGCACTCAATGAGTAGGCGCCCACCCATCGTACGAACCCTGAGGGATACAGCACTGATTGGCACGACCCCAACAAGCCGGGGGTGAACCTGATCCTTCAAGGATGAAATGGGCTCGGCACGGACAGAGAATGCTGGCATCAGCATGCTGTTCGCTGGTCCATCTGGGTGCTGCGGGAAGATCAATGAGCGTATCGATCGTTCCAGGTCGCTCGGCAAGGCAACCGGCTTGTTCGCACAGCTACGCTTGCACCTACGCCACTGCTTGATGATCTCCGCATTGCCGTAGGTACTCGTGCCGATGCCCACTAACCTTGCCACGTAAGCCCCGTACCAGGAGACCAGCCTGCGGCGCTCGATATCTCCGCAGCCCGGGGATTCCAAGAACTCCAAGAGCGTCTCCTCGAGGTAGGCGTCGAACGGAGACCATGCCAGCGAACCGGAGAGGAGGCCGAGAGCATCCCCACTAGGGAGATCGCCCATCGCGACACGCTGCATGGCAGCCTCCACCGACCGCGAGTCCGTAGATCTCCATACGGCGGGATCTACAAGAGCGAGTCCGGCGTGAATTGGAGTCGCGGGCGGGTACTCTGTCCCCATCGCCCCGACTATGGGCGATGGAGCTCGGAACAGAGCGCTGTGAGCCCTGAGTCGAGAGAGTCGGACGAGCGCTGCTAGCCGTATGCTCAGCTCCCCATTTCCGGCCGCCACCCCGAGCAGCTCATCTACATGATCAAGCAACTCTCCATGCACTGATCCGTAGTCAACCCGCGGGCCTAGCACGGAGAGGGCCGCCGCCCCCCATACGTCCCGGTAGCTATACAGTCGACCAGACGCGATCTCAGCGGACGACAGCAACTCCTGCCAAGCGTGAATACCCTCGCCTGTCTGCCATTGTTCAATGTTTGCACGAATAGGGCAGAGCTCTGGGCGATGACCGCGAACGGCGTCGAATCGACTAATCAGCTCACTAAAAAGTACCTGAGCGCGGGATGTCTCGGATCCATCGGGTGCGAAGAGCGAATGTGAGTCAACTGCCAGTGCGATTAAACGAATCCGCCTTCCGTCCAAATTGAATTCGATATTGTGGGCAGCGTGCCCACCGTCGGCTCCCGGGGAGCAAAGATCCTCTGCGCCAAGTGCTTCAAAATGGCCCTCCTGAGGATTGGCAAGCCAACGCAGGATTGAGAGGGAGAGCAGATCCGCACTGCCGGCCATCTGTTGCAATGCACGAATTTCGTCAGAGATTATCCCTCGATTTACGCAGCAGAAACTGCGTACCGGAGTGTCTTTGGAGGTACTCCACCACTTAGCCAAATCCTCCGCAAGCGCGGCATCTTGATTCCCGTAGTCTTTACTGGGGGCTATCGTGGCGTCATTCAAAAGATGGAACTCAGCGCCCTTGATTGAGCCTGAGTAGATCCGGTGCGCGAGGGGATCGGAAGGATGGCTCTTGAGACCCAGCTGGTCTCCCAGATACCTCGCCGCAAATGACTTACCATTGCCCGCGCCGCCGACAAGGAATATCACTTCAAACGCAGTGTCCGCAGCGCTGTTCGCGATAAATCTATCAATCGCCTCTTGCACCCCAGGGACCAGCGGAGCCCGGGGCCACCAAATGTCATCTTCGGTGCTCGGCCTGACGGCTACGTCCTCTCCGCCGAATGCGCGCCTTTGTAGGCGGTTGACCCCATCTCGAACTGACTCTTCATCCCCGCCTCGTTCGGCATCAACACTAAGAGTTCCCATAATTCCCTGTTCCTCAGTCCATAGAAGAGCGACGAATCATCGCAACCTAACCATCGCAGCGTAGAATTCCGGCCAGGTTGTTACCAATTGCGCGTGCAAGCGGCACTGGTACTGCGTTGCCAATCTGGGTGTACTTAGGCAGCTCGCGGAAGTGAATTCCTTCCAGCGGATTCCCTGCCCTTCGGATTCCCCCGGTGGTGCGCTTACCACGGAACTCATACCAGTCCGGGAAACCCTGCAAACGTGCCCACTCGCGCACGGTCAGAGTCCGCGGCTGCTTGAAATGCACGTAATCGTCGGGCAAAGACGTTGCAGTAATCATGGGTCCATTTCGCCCCCAAGTCGCCGGCAAAAGGCGCTGCGCGAACTTCTTAGTACCGATGTAGTGCTCTTGGTTGATCATCGCCTGGAACTTTGCCCGGACTTGCTCGCTGTGCTTGCTGTACTCGTGATCAGTGACTGGCTCGCCCACTCCCGACAGCTTACCCGCGAGATTTGTCCGCAACTGAATTTGGACATCAGTCAGTGCAGGCCTTGGATATACATCGGTTCGCCCACCATTGAAATGGGACGGATCTACTAGATCACCTAACAGATCGATCAGATCTGGGGCGCCACCGCTTGGCCGGGGAAGAAATCCAAGGCCGACCGCAGTGTCGTCGATGAAGTCGACCTCATTGGTGCGCGTAGCGGCACCGCCGATATCCTCTCGAATGCCGACCAGCATGATTCTGGGCCGATTCTGGGCGACCCCATAGTCCTTTGCATGCACCAGCTGAGATGCAAGCCTGTAGTTTCCGATCCTCGCAAAGGACCTTTTCACCGCGTGCCAGATTTCGCCATTCTCACCGTCGGGCGTCCAACGGCTTGTAAGCAGACCGCGCACGTTCTCGAAGACGAAAGCCTTTGGCTGCAAATGGCGAACAATGCTCGCCATGTCTTTGAATAGATGGTTTGAGGGCACATCGTGCTTGTCCACCGCGTACGATCGCCGATGTCCAATTCCCGAGAAGCCCTGACAGGGAGGGCCTCCCACGACAAGGTCAATTTCGCCGTGGGAGATACCGAACGCTGAATGGAAGCGACCCTCGAGCTCGTCCAGATAGGACTTCTTTGTCATCTTCCGCGCATCGGAGGAGCTGAACGGATTCAACCAGCGGGATTCGTCCATCTCATGACGAAAGTGCTCGTAACGCTGGCGCCGATTCACCAGGTACGTACTACGTGCGTCGTCGTTGAGCTCGTTCACAAAGATCGGAGTAAAGCCAGCCTCCTCCAACCCTAGGCCGAAGCCGCCACAACCTGCGAACAGATCTACTACGCTCAAGAATTTCTTTTGCAAGGTCGTCCCCAATCGTCCCGCCAAGGGGCAACCTTGGCGCAACCTAATTACTTTCCTAGAAGGCCTCGCCAGCTCGCCCCGCGGCATGTCATGGGCCTCTAATGGAGAGCCTCGTGCCGCTGCGACCTAAGCTGCTCCTTTAGGTGCACAAACTTGTACTGCCCCGCCCCACCCCACACGAGGCTAGCTAGATGCAGTCACCGACATTTTGACAGGCCCCAGGCCTAAGAGCTAGCCGCCGCCCGCGGACCGCTGTTTTCCCCAATTCTGCCGCAAGCTGAGCGCGGCGCACCACGACCTCACCCAAGACGGCTCAGCTCCTGTAGGCATACAGACTGGAACGCGGATCGATAACGCACGAGATTCCGTGCTTCCTCGTTGCTTTATGCACTCCCTGCTTAGGAGCAAAAAAGCTTGGCACCTCTACAAGTCGCACTTGATTGCATTTCGCACTGGAGTGCCGTGGACGGTTTGCGCCCCTAACGGCCTTCAGACGTTACATCACTTCAAGCGAGATTCTGCCAACGGCTACCCGCGCCCTATGCGATCCCCGCCCAGCGAGCTTCTCGAGCAACTGGATTGCCGCAATCTTCCGACCCTTTTGCTTGTACGAACCAACCCTTACCACGAGGTCTACGACCTTTGGCCGATCCCCAACTGCGAAATGGTCGGAGAGCCTAGCCGCATTCAGTTTATCAATTCTACAGATACTGATCGTGCACCGCCCCTTTTCCGTTCGATGCAGCACGCGATTGAACTCGTCCAACCTCAGATGAAGACCCCACTCGTCGAACTGGGGATGAACAATTGCGTACGCCTCCGACGACATAGGAACCACGGCAAGTTCGGCCGCAACAATCCCGGTCGCCAATGCTGCCTTCTTAGATTTTGCCCCGTTGCAAGGTCCACAGGCGACGGCCAGGTTCAGCAAGCAGACCATGAAGTCCGCCCTATCGTTCCTGGATATTACGTGATCCAGCTGGTATGCAAGCTTGTTATTAGGCAACTCAATGCCGCAGTAGCAACAGCGCCGTGCTTGCCCGTAGTAGAAATGATCCTTGAGGCTCGCCTTTAATGCTTGCAGGTCCGCCTCCAAGTGCGCTGGAGGCGCCTCCCAGTGGACCCGATCAGTAAGTCCGCAGACTAATGCAAAGTATTTGGCAGTACTAAGCCCAATGTCCATTCCGCTCGGCGGCCGAACTAGTCCATTGTTCATTGCTTCATCAACCTTATCGCTTCATTGATTAGGCTTTGATCTTCGTAATTTCCGCTGTATGTTTTTGAAAGCACCTTGAGACGATCGATAGCATCCGTTGCCGCCGCCGGACGTTCTTCGGCTTCTGAAATAGCACGCATGATCTCATCCGCCAGGAACAAGCTAGATGGAACGGGCGACTCAAAAACATCGACCAATATCTTCTCAACGGAGCCAAATTGATGGTCAGCCGACTCACCATGCCTGCCACTACCAAGCTTGGTTACCCTGCACCCATAGCTTGAGAACCCTTGAGCGATTAGCGGAGAGTGGGTCGCGATCACTACATGACAATCTTTAACAATACTCATCAGTTGAGCCATGTGCTTTGCGTAGTCTATCTGCCACTTGGGGTGAAGACTAAGTTCCGGCTCATCTATGAGAACCACAGCATTGTTCCTCAGTGTTCCGGCGAGGCCCAACAGAGAGCAAAGAAGCTGCTGCTCACCAGAGCTCGCCGATGCAACACTCAGAGCCTCGCCGCTCCCCCTAAATACCGCCGCTTTTGACACCCTCACAAGTTTCAAGCGCCGGAGTACGGCTAGGGATTGGAACCTCGCAAATGTCAGCGAGGAGCTGGCTACATCTCTGCCGAACTGGACTGTAAAGGTACCCTTACGAACCGTTTCACCAAGTGTATCGACGGACGTTTGGATAACGTTCGCGAGTTCCCCCCAATCATCGCCAGCACATTGGCGCTTTAGTTCACGCAGGGGCGCAAACGCATCGGTAGACTCCAACAACCATCTGGTTTGTTGAGGATCCCTCTTTAGTGCTTCAAGGAACTGCTGCGCCTTTGGGAGGAAATTGAAGGCGAGCTCGCATTTTTCGAGAAACCCAGCAGCCTTCAAGAAGGTAAAGAAGTGCTCAGCCCTCTCATCACTCTGACTTACGCCTATTATTGCTCGCTCGAGGACATCGATCGTCACCCTCCTCGGTCTGAACGCCTTGTCAGCCGTAACTCCAAGCGGAATATAGAATGACAGATCGTCAGCCCCGTCGCGATATGAGCTCACCACACTCATCCCCCTTTCCCCTTTACTCGAGAATCTGGAAAAAGGACTGTATGTTTGGCAGATCAGCCTCGCGACCGTTCCGTCAATCTGACCGGTAGAGAAGTCATCATTTTTGATGCGTGCCGCTATAGATGTAAGCAGGTGGGTTTTACCTGCTCCATTGGGACCTGTGACTAGCGTAACCCGATTGTCGCCTAGGTAGTCCCCGTACAAATCAAGCTGGCAACCCCTCACCTCCGCCGTTCTGATTGAAACCATCTTCTCCTCCTTTGAGAATGACAGTTATGGATTCATCAATACTGAGGTGCCAAGCAGCGAATTCTCATTCCACCGCACAGCATATATTCTGGAAGTGCGGGACCTTAGACACAGAAAAGGGAAGCCGAGGCTCCCCTTTTCTGCATTCAACCGCAACTCTTCATCAAACCCCGACAGGATTAGCCTTCTCAGGATCAATCTTGTACTGCTTGATCGCCCGGGCCACATCCTTCGCGGTCATCTTCCCGTCCTTCGCCAGCGCCGCAATCGCGGCATGCGCGATGTAGTACCGGTCAACCTCGAAGAACCGACGCAGGTTCGCACGCGTATCCGAACGGCCGAAACCATCGGTACCCAGCACGGTGTACGACATTGGCACGAACGCGCGGATCTGGTCCGCATACGCACGCACGTAGTCGGTGGCAGCAATCGCCGGGCCCTGGCGGCCTTCCAGCAGCTCGGTCACGTAGGCCTTGCGCTGCTCACCTTCCGGATGCAGGCGGTTGGCACGCTCCACGTCGAAACCATCGCGACGCAGTTCGTTGAAGCTCGGGCAGCTCCAGATGTCGGCGGTCACGCCGAAGTCCTTGTCCAGCAGCTCGGCCGCGGCAATGGCTTCGCGCAGGATGGTGCCCGAACCCAGCAGCTGCACGCGCAGCTCGCCCTTCTTCGGCTTGCCGGCGTCGGTCAGCAGGTACATGCCCTTGACGATGCCTTCGGCCGCGCCTTCCGGCATTTCCGGGTGGGTGTAGTTCTCGTTCATCAGGGTGACGTAGTAGTACTCGTCAATCTGATCTTCCATCATGGCCTTGGTGCCGTGCTGCAGGATCACCGTCACTTCGAAGCCGAAGGTCGGGTCGTAGCTACGCACGTTCGGAATGCCACCGGCCACCAGATGGCTGAAGCCATCTTCGTGCTGCAGGCCTTCACCGTTCAGCGTGGTGCGGCCGGCGGTGCCACCCAGCAGGAAGCCGCGGGTACGCATGTCCGCTGCCTGCCAGGCGATGTCGCCCACGCGCTGGAAGCCGAACATCGAGTAGTAGATGTAGAACGGCAGCATCGGCACGTTGCTGACCGAGTAGCTGGTACCGGCGGCCATCCACGAGCTGATCGCACCCGGCTCGCTGATGCCCTGCTGCAGCACCTGGCCGCTCTGGTCTTCGCGGTAGAACATCAGCTGGTCGGCGTCCACCGGCTTGTACTTCTGGCCGAACGGCGCGTAGATGCCGATCTGGCGGAACAGGCCTTCCATGCCGAAGGTACGGGCTTCGTCGGCCACGATCGGCACGATGTGCGGGCCCAGTTCCTTGTCGCGCAGGGTGATGTTCAGGCTCTGCACGAAGGCCATGGTGGTGGAGTAGCTGCGCTCGCCGCTGCTCTTGAGCAGGCGCTCGTAGCTTTCCAGCTTCGGTGCGTTGAAGCTCTTTTCGGCCTTGCGGCGGCGCTGCGGCAGGTAACCACCCAGCGATGCACGGCGTTCCTGCAGGTACTGCACTTCCGGCGAATCCGGGCCCGGGTGGTAGAACGGCACCTGGCCGTCGGCCAGCTGCGCGTCGGTCACCGGAATGTTGAAGCGGTCGCGGAAGTGGCGCACCGCTTCGTCGTCCAGCTTCTTGGTCTGGTGGGTCGGGTTCAGTGCCTCACCGGCGCTGCCCATGCCGTAACCCTTCACGGTCTTGGCCAGGATGACGGTCGGCATGCCCTTGGTGTTCACGGCCTGGTGATAGGCGGCGTACACCTTGTGCGGGTCGTGGCCGCCACGGTTCAGGCGCCAGATGTCGTCGTCGGAAAGACCGGCCACCATCGCAGCGGTTTCCGGGTACTTGCCGAAGAAATGCTCGCGGGTGTACGCGCCGCCGAAGGCCTTGCAGTTCTGGTATTCGCCGTCGACGGTTTCCATCATCAGCTTCTTCAGGACGCCATTGGTGTCCTTGGCCAGCAGGGCATCCCAGTAACCGCCCCACAGCAGCTTGATGACATTCCAGCCGCCGCCACGGAACACGCCTTCCAGTTCCTGGATGATCTTGCCGTTGCCGCGCACCGGGCCGTCCAGGCGCTGCAGGTTGCAGTTCACCACGAAGATCAGGTTGTCCAGGCCTTCACGGCCGGCCAGCGCGATGGCACCCAGGGTTTCCGGCTCGTCGCTCTCGCCATCGCCGATGAAGCACCACACCTTGCGGTCGGACTTCTCGATCAGGCCACGGTTTTCCAGGTAGCGCATGAACTGCGCCTGGTAGATGGCGGCCAGCGGGCCCAGGCCCATCGACACGGTCGGGGTCTGCCAGTATTCCGGCATCAGCCACGGGTGCGGGTACGACGACAGGCCGCCGCCGTCCACTTCCATGCGGAACTTGTCCAGCTGCTCTTCGCTGATGCGGCCTTCCAGGAAGGAACGCGCGTAGATGCCCGGGGCGCTGTGGCCCTGGATGAACAGCAGGTCGCCCGGGTGGCTTTCGCTGGGGGCGCGCCAGAAGTGGTTGAAGCCCACGTCGTACAGCGTTGCGCCGGAGGCGAACGAGGCGATGTGGCCGCCCAGGTCACCCGGCTTGCGGTTGGCGCGCACCACGGTGGCCATCGCGTTCCAGCGGATGATCGAACGGATGCGCCATTCCAGTTCGGCGTTGCCTGGGCTCTTGGCCTCCAGCTGCGGCTCGATGGTGTTGACGTATTCGGTAGTGGGAGAGAACGGCAGATAGGCACCCGAACGACGGGTCAGTTCCACCATGCCTTCCAGCAGCTGATGCGCGCGCTCGGGGCCCTCGACATCAATAACGGCCTTCAACGACTCGATCCATTCCTGGGTTTCCACAGGATTCGGGTCGTTGTTCAGCACCTCGTTCAACCAGTTCATTAGCGCTCCCATTACCGCACGCACGCGCGCGACTGTTGATAGATTTCTAGACCGCAAAGTGTAGCGCACCAAGGGCTTTCGTCACTTGGCTACGCTGGCGTATGGATGCAGGCCACCCATGTCTGCAAGGCCTGTCCCGGGACGTCCACCCGCGGGACAACGCGCTGCAACAGGCCGCTGTGGCTGCCTGCAAGGGCTGCGCCAGCTGTCGCTTGCGGCCTGCTGCGCCCATGCGCAGGACGCAGTGTTACCGCCATGGATGACCGTTGTGGGGCAAGGCGGGCGCCATGTCGGCGTTGTCTGACGGGGCGCCGCTGAACCCGCGACAACGTGTCGCGCGCGCCTCTCGACGCGGACGAGGCAGCTGCGCACGGTTGGCCGCGAGCAGGCCCCTTCCCGCGGTTCGCCGCTCGTCTGCTGCGCCCCTGCCCGGGGCGGAAACCCGCAGCGCCGTTGCGTGGCCCGATACGGATGTCAGGCCGCGCAACGGTGGCTTGCGCCGCGCGCATCTTTCCCCTGCATCCCTTGCGCCACCTGGCTGCGTGGCCCGATCCGGCAAGCGTTGTGGCCGGAATCCCGCTTGCCGCGCTTGGCCTATCGATATATCGTTTGCAATACACGTTACCGATATATCGAAATGGGCCGATCCCCCTCACCCCGCAGCCGCACCGACGATGCCGCGGTACCCCGCCGCAACGGCCAGCCACGCGTGCTCAGCCGCGGTGACCTGCGCCTGTTGGTGCTGGCGCTGATCGGCGAGCAGCCGCGCCACGGCTACGAGCTGATGCAGCACATCAGCACCATGTTCATGCAGGCCTACACCCCCAGCGCCGGCACCATGTACCCGCTGTTGGCCAGCTTCGAGCAGGCCGGCTGGGTGGCGTCGGAAGAGGTGGACGGCCGTCGTGTGTTCCGCATCACCACCGCCGGCGAGTTCGAGCTGAAGGTGCAGCGCAGCCAGGTGCGATTGGCACAACGGCGCGCATTCGACCGCGCCCGCGAGATCACCAAGGCCTCGCTGCCGGCGCCGCTGGCCGCCGCGCTGCGCGAGTTCAAGCGGGCGCTGGTGCACCACCACGGGCGCTGGGCCGACGGCGAAGCCGAGCAGGTGGCGGCCCTGCTGTCGCGTGCCTCGGCGCTGATCAACGGCCAGGGCGACAACGCGCCTGCTCCCTTTTCAACGACCCAGCCAGACTGATTCCAGCCAGGTCTCCCCCATGCCGCGCGCCCCCGCGCGACCTTCCAACAGGTACCCCCATGACCGAACATCACAACTCGCGCCTGCGCCTGGATGTGCGCTTCCGTGAACTGACGGTGCTGCGCACCGAGACCGTCACCCCGCACATGCGCCGCATCGTGCTGGGCGGCGACGACCTGGCCGGCTTCGATTCGCCCGGCGCCGACGACCACATCAAGCTGTTCTTCCCCAACGCCAGCGGCGAGATGGTGCTGCCGGTGCTGACCGCCGAGGGCCGCAGCTACCCCGAGGGCAAGCAGCCTTCGCCGGCACGCGACTACACCCCGCGCTGGTGGGACCACGAAACCGGTGAGCTGGCCATCGACTTCGTGCTGCACGACCAAGGCATTGCCGGGCCGTGGGCCGAGCGCGCACAGGCCGGCGACACGCTGGTGATCGGCGGCCCACGCGGCTCGTTCGTGGTGGCCGACAGCTATGACGCCTACGTGCTGATTGGCGATGAGACCGCGCTGCCGGCCATCGCCCGCTGGCTGGACGTGCTGCCCGAAGGCGCGCAGGTGCAGGCCTACATCGAGGTGGCCGACGAGGACGAGCGCCAGGATCTGCCGCAGTACGAGAACGTGCGCATCCATTGGCTGGAGCGCAACGGCTTCCCGGCCGCCAGCAGCACGCTGCTGGAAGACATGCTGACCGACTTCGAGGTGCCCGAGGGCGATACGTTCTACTGGATCGCCACCGAATCGCGCCGCGCGCGGATGATGCGCAAGTTCATCGAAGGCCACCTGGGCGTGCCGCGCGACTGGATCCGCTCGACCGGTTACTGGAAGGCGCACCCGGACGAACAGGACGGCGATTGACCGCAAAACGGTAGGTGCGGACCGTTGGTCCGCACGCTCTTCTACGGGTAGTGCCGGCCGCTGGCCGGCAACCTCATGACCCTTCGGCGGCATCCTGCAATTGCCGGCCAGCGGCCGGCACTACCAACCGGGGCGCAGCCCCACCCTTCCACCCGAACCGATGCGCGGCCCAGATCTCCAGCGCCAGCAGCAGCGCGATGATCGCCAGCGGCAGCAGCAACCCCAGGTACACACCCGGCATCATGCCGTTGATCTGCGCCTTCACCAGCCGCAGCACGCCGCGCGTATGCAGCAGCTCATCCATGCGCATGGTCAGCGCCTCACGCACCATCTTCGGCTCCAGGCCCACAGTGCCGGCCTTGTCGATCAGCGTGTCTTCCACCATCGCGCGCAGCAACCCGGCGCGCACCTTGCCGATCACCCAGCCCACGCCGCGCGCCATCGGGCCGTTACCCAGACGATCCACGCCGGGCAGCGGATGCTCGCGCAGGTAGATCGCGGCAAGCGAATCGGCAACGTCGCCCACCGTGCCCTGGCTCTGCAGCGCGGCACGCATGCGTTCGTCTTCCAGCGAGGCGGTGAAGCCACTGCTCCACCCTTCCACCATCGTCTGCAGGTGCGGCTGGAAGTGGTCGAGCTGCTTGAACAGCGCGCGGTGCGCGCCGGCGGTGAAGCCCAGTTGCAGGCCGAAGAACGCGACAAGCAACGGCAGCAGCACCACATACGAGGCCAGCAGCCCGTGGTGCCAACGCCGCTGCCGCCGCAGCCAACCGCGTCGATGCAGCCCGCGCCAGACGAAGATGCCCAGCACCAGCCCCAACAGCGTGCCCAGCACGCTGCCGCCGATCAGATCGAGCACGCTCAGGCCGGTCCAGAATTCGCCAAGCCAGTACTGCGCTTCCTGCATGGTGTTGCCTTCCGTGGTTCAGTGCGGCCGCCATGGTAACCGCGACCCGATGCTCGGCTGCTCTCTGCCGCCGGCAGGTGCAGACTGTTGGACAGCCGGCGGGTGCAGACCGTCGGCCAGCCGGTGGGTGCAGACCGTTGGTCCGCCGGTGGGTGCGGACCGTTGGTCCGCACTCCCCCACGCAGTCGCCCGCCAGCGGCCGGCACGACCCGGCAAGCAATGCGACAATCGCACTCCTTTCCTGCAGCAACGAGGCCCACATGGCCAAACTGACCCTGGCCAGCGTGGACACGCTGCGTACCCGCTTCACTGATGATGCCGCCTGCGATGCAGCGCTGTCCGCCTTTGCCGACCCGGCAGCGGCGCGCGCACCGCTGCGTGAGCTGGTCGAGGCACAGCACCGCTACCTGCAGGCCGAACACGAAGTGGCACAGGTGGCCGACATCCTGCGCCGCGACCAGAAGTACGCGCCGGTGGGTCGCCCGTCGGTGCATATCGTGCAGCTGCGCAAGCAGCAGGCAACGACCAAGCAGGCCGCGCTGATCGCCCGCCAGGTAGTGGCGCAGGCGGCGCAGACGTTCGTGCGTGCAAGCGGGTTGGCGGTGAAGGCCAAGCAGAGCCCGAGCGAAGCGTCGGCGGCGTGGCTGGGTACGCTGCGCTGAGCGCCCGTACCCGGTAGTGGCCAACCTTGGTTGGCCTGCGGAGAGCTCGTGCGCCAACCGAGGTCGGCACCTACCAGGTAGTGCCGGCGGCTGGCCGGCAACCTCGGTGTAGTTGGATGCATGCAGATGCCGGCCAGCGGCCGGCACTACCAGACGATCGGGCCACCAATTGATTCGGCAATCGGCCAATCAGGCAATCGAGCGACCCGTCCAGGACGCAGCCAAAAAAGAAGGCCCGCTTTTCAGCGGGCCTTCTGCCTTCTCACGACGAGTGAGCGGGAGGGATCAAGCCGCCGGCTTCTCGCCGGTGGCTTCGGTGGTGATGCGGATCTTCACTTCATCGCTGACGTTCGGGGCGTAGGCGCCGACGCCGAAATCGCTGCGCTTGATCGTGGTGGTGGCATCGAAGCCGGCGGCCGGAACCTTGGCCATCGGGTGCTCGCCGCCGCCGTTGACGGTGACGTCCAGGGTGACCGGCTTGGTGATGTCCTTGATGGTCAGGTCGCCGGTAACGGTCAGCTTGTTGGTGCCGGCCGATTCAACCTTGGTGCTCTTGAAGCTGGCAGCCGGGAACTTGGCAGCGTCGAAGAAGTCGGCGCTCTTCAGGTGCTCGTCGAACTTGGCGGTGAAGCTGTTCAGGCCGCTCAGCGGCAGCTTCACTTCCACGGTGGACTTGGTGACGTCGGTGGCGTCGTACACCAGGGTGCCTTCGGCGTTGCCGAAGTGCGCGCTCGGGTTGGAGAAGCCGAAGTGGCTCCACTGCGCCAGCACGTCGGTGTGGGTCGGGTCGAGCTTGTAGGTGCCCGAGGCGATGGTGATGGCGGCAGCAGCCGGGGCGGCAGCAGCGGCATCGGCGGCCGGGGTGGTGGCAGCCTGTTCGGTGGCGGCCGGGGCAGCAGCATCGGCCGCCGGGGCGGCGGTGTCGGCCGGCTTGGAGCAGGCGGCGATGGCCAGGGTCAGGGCCAGCGGCAGCAGCAGTTTACGGGTGGCGCTCATCTCAGGAACTCTCCGGATCGTAGGGTGGGAACATAGTGCAGCAATGGCCCGCCACGGCGGGCGGGCCCGAAACCGATACAGCGACTTACGCGATGCGCGCCGCTTCGTCGAAGGACAGGCGCGGCAGACGGGGGAACAGGCCCGAATCGTCACCGTACCCCAGGTTGACCAGGAAATTCGACTTGATGCTGGTGCCGGCGAAGAAGGCTTCGTCGACCTTGGCGTTGTCGAAGCCGGACATCGGGCCGGCATCCAGGCCCAGCGCGCGTGCGGCCAGGATCAGGTAAGCGCCCTGCAGGCTGCCGTTGCGGAACGCGCCTTCATGGCGGCCTTCGCGCGGGCCGTCGAACCAGGCCTTGGCGTCGGTGTGCGGGAACAGGTACGGCAGCTTCTCGTGGAAGTCCTGGTCGAAGGCCACGATGACGGTGACCGGGGCAGCCAGGGTCTTGTTGTGGTTGCCTTCGGACAGGGCCGGGGCCAGCTTGGCCTTGGCTTCGGCCGACTTCACGAACACGAAGCGCGCCGGGCTGCCGTTGGCGGCGGTCGGGCCCCACTTCAGCAGGTCGTACAGGGCGTGCAGCTGGGCGTCTTCGACCGGCTTGTCGAGGAAGGCGTTCTGGGTACGGGCAGTGCGGAACAACTGGTCCAGTGCAGCAGCGTCGAGCGCGTGGGACATCGGTGGATCTCCAGGGCGGCTAAGGTCTGTGCCCGCGGGCGGCGCGGGGCGAAACGTCGATCCGCAGTGTAGAGTGTCGCGACTGTTGCAACACCCAGCAGGGCTGAAACGAATTAATGCCAATGGTGAAACGATCGAGCGCGCCTTGGACGGTCACCGACGGCCGTGCCGGCAATGTCCGGCAGGCGGTCGCGCTGGCCTCGGCGCTGCGCCAAGGCACCCACCGCCCCCTGATCCTGCAGCCCCGGGCGCCATGGCGCTGGCTGGCACCGCGGCGCTTGCCCGGTGATGTGCACGGCTACGGCCAAGCCCTGGCAACCCTCGCCGCCGATGCGCCCGCGCTGGCGATCGGCTGTGGCCGCCAGGCCGCCGGCGCGCTGCGCGTACTGCGTGCGCGCGGCAGCCAGGTGGTGCAGATCCTCGACCCGCGCATCGGTTCCCGCCACTGGGACGTGGTGGTGGTGCCCGAACATGACGCGTTGCGCGGCAGCAACGTGCTGACCCTGATCGGCAGCCTGAACCCGGTGGACGATGACTGGCTGGCCTGGGGCCGCGCGGCGTTCGCCAGCTTCAGCACCCTGCCCGGCCCGCGCACCGCGCTGCTGGTGGGTGGCCCGACGCCGCTGGCGCCGTGGGACGAAACCGCGATGGTGCATGTGTTCCAAGCATTGGCCGAGCAGATCCGCAGCGAGGGCGGCAGCCTGCTGGCGACGACGTCGCGGCGCACGCCGCCGGCCTTGGCCGAGATCCTGCGCGCGAAGTTCGCCGATCTGCCGCATGTGATCTGGGGCGATGGCGGCGATGGCGTGAACCCGTATGCCGGCCTGCTCGGCTGGGCCAACCGGGTGGTGGTGTCGCCCGATTCGGTGAACCTGTTGTCCGAGGCCAGCGCCACCCGCATGCCGGTGATGGTGGCCCTGGCCGATACCGCACAGGGACGGTTGGCGCGCTTCCAGCAGCAGCTGCGCGAGCGCGGGCGTCTGCAGCCGCGTTGGCTGGACTGGCAGTACGACCGCATCGAACCGCTGCGCGAAACCACGCGGATTGCCGCCGAGGTCAAAGCGCGCCTGGCATCACGGTAGTGCCGGCCGCTGGCCGGCAACCAGGTGCACGTGGCCGAAGATCATGGGGTTGCCGGGCAGCGGCCGGCACGACCCCCTCCAGCGTTTTTTGAACATTTCGATCCCGCAGCGCGGTTAGAGTCCAGCCTCCCCCTCGGACTGGACGTCCCCCATGCGTACCCTGCTTCTGCTGCCGCTGGCCCTGCTGGCCGCCTGCTCCACCACCCCTACCGAACTGGACCCGCTCTCGCACGCCTGCCAGCAGCAACTGGATGCCTACCGCGAGCAGCCGGCCCTGCGCAATCCGCGCAACGAGCGCCCGCCGTTGCCGATCGCGCCGATCAGCGATGCGTGCGACAAGGAACTGCGGCGCAAGGGCGTGGAGCGCTGATTCCAGCGATGCGGGTATGATCGGCGCGCGGGCCTGCCCGCGTCTGGAGCGGTATACATGGAACGTCTGCATCGCCTGCGCTGCGCCCTGCTGCTGTCGATGGGCCTGCTGGCCACCGTGCCGGCATGGGCCGACAGCGGCACCTGCCGCGAGCGCTACCCCAGCGTGGCCGCGCAGGCGGCGATGTTCGATGTGGCGTGGACCACGGCCGAGCGCCTGGATGCGCTGCCCGACGTGGACGTGGTGATCGCCGCGCGTGGCGGCCAGGACCTGAGCCGCTACGGCCTGCGCCACAGCCACCTGGCCTTCCTGCTGCGCGAGGACGACGGCCGCTGGCGTGCGATGCACCTGCTCAACCGCTGCAAGACCGACAGCTCGCAGCTGTACCGCGAGGGCCTGGGCAATTTCGTCGGTGAAAGCGGCACCCATACCGATCTGCGCATCGGCGTGCCGCCCCCGGCGTTGCAGGCTGCACTGAAGCGGATGCTGGCAGCGCCGGCGATCCAGCCCAAGGCGCTGCACGAATCGAACTACAACGTGGTGGCCTATCCGTTCGCTACCGACTTCCAGAATTCCAACCAGTGGATCCTGGAAGTGCTGGCCGCAGCGATGGCGCAGGCCGAAGGGGGCCCGGTCATCGTCAAGCGCGAACAGGCACAGCAATGGCTGCGCGCGCAGAAGTACCAGCCCAGCGTGCTGCATATCGGCCTGGGCAAGCGCGTGGGTGCGCGCTTGTTCGTGGCCAACGCCACCACCACCGACCATCCGGCCAGCGAACGCATTTCCGGCAACTACTCGGTGGTGACGGTGGAATCGGTATTCGACTTCCTGCACCAGCGCAGCCAGCTGCAGCAGGAACTGACCATTGCGCATGCGACGGCCGACACTGCCGCCGCTGCGCCCTGACCTGACAAGGAGAAGATGATGCGCAACCTGCAGTTTTCCGCGTTGGCCGTGCTTCTGTGCGGCAGCCTGTTGTCTGCAGCGCCGGCACATGCCGAGCGCCGCATCGTGATCATCCAGAACAGCGTGCCCGAGGGGCCGAGCCTGGAGATGTCCGCGCCGATGGTGGAACGGGCGCGCGCAGCCGCGGCTGGGGAAACCAACGATGGGGGCATGCCCCCCGGCCAGGGCCCGCGGGTGACGCTGCCGCAGATGCAGGTCAGCGCCATCTCCACCACCGTCGATGGCCGCCGTGAAGTGCTGCTGCAGGACCCCGCCAACCCGCAGAACACCGCGTCCATGCAATGGCCCAAGCGCCCCGGTGACCCGGCCGTGCAGTTCAACGTGGGCCAGACCGTGAATTTCGAGCCTGCTGAATCGGGCAACGGCTGGCGGGTGAGCGACAACCAGGGCCGGCCGCTGGAATACCTGCCCGAAGCCACCGGTCCGCGCGACATTTTCGATACGCAGCGCTGAGCCGCTGCCTTCACCCTGACCAGGAGGTCACCATGCTTCGTTCCCTGCGCGCCCCCGCCGCCGCCCTGCTGCTCTCGGCCCTGACGGTGCCGACCGTGCACGCTGGTGCCGCCCCGCACATCAACAGCGGCCAGGCCAGCGTGCTGGTCACTTCGCTGATCGTGGTGTCGGTTCCGCTGGCCACCTCGATGGGCCTGGCCGCGCTGTCCAAGGCGCCGTTCAAGGCCAGCGAGCGCAATGGCCGGGTGGCCGAGCGCACCCCTGCGGTACCGCTGCCGCCGATGGAAGTGAAGCAGGTGGCGACCACCGCCGCTGGCGAGCGCCAGGTGCAGCTGCAGGTGCCGGACAAGGCCGACCAGACCGCCACCCTGCAGTGGCCGGCGATCGAGGGCGAAGACCCGGTGGCCGGTTTCGTGGTCGGCCAGCAGGTGCGCTTCGACCCGACCGATGCCGGTGCCGGCTGGACAGTGAAGAACAGTGACGGCAAGGCCCTGGCCTATGTGCCGACCGCCTATGCCGCCGGCGACGCGCTGAGCGAGCAGCTGTAAAACTGAACGGCCGTTTTTGGCTTTGCGGCGGGCCGGGCGGATAATGGGCGATCCCTTTTGTCCCCTGGCTCGCCATGTCCGTGCGTCCTGCGCCTGTTTTTGCCCCGTTGACCGCCCGCGCCCTGGTGCTGGCGGTGCTGGCCATGGGCGCGGTGGTGCTGCTGTCCAACGTGCTGGTGCAGTACCCGATCAATGACTGGCTGACCTGGGGTGCTTTCAGCTACCCGGTGGCCTTTCTGGTCAGCAACCTGATCAACCGCCGCTTCGGCCCGGGCCCGGCCCGCCGCGTGGCGTGGATCGGATTTGCGGTGGCGGTGCTGCTGTCGGTGTGGGTGGCGACGCCGCGCATTGCGATCGCCTCGTGCTCGGCCTTCATCGTGGCCCAGTTGCTGGACATCACCGTATTCGATCGCCTGCGCCGCGGCAGCTGGTGGCGCGCACCGATGGTGGCCACCACCTGCAGCGCCACGGTGGACACCACGATCTTCTGGTCGATCGCCTTCGCCGGTTCCACCCTGCCGTGGGTGAGCTGGGCGGCGGGCGACCTGGCTGTGAAGCTGGCGATCGGCGTGTGCCTGCTGGCCCCGTTCCGCGCGCTGCTGTGGAAGATGGCGCCGCTGCGTACAGCGGGCTGACCGCCTCACCGGTGGATGCCAACCTTGGTTGGCACACTCTCTGAACCCGGTGGGTGCCGACCGTTGGTCGGCGCACTCTCTGAACCCGGTAGCTGCCAACCTTGGTTGGCGCACTCTCTGAACCCGGTGGGTGCCGACCGTTGGTCGGCACGCTTCTTCAGGGTTCATCGCAGCTGAGGGATTGTGCCGACCAACGGTCGGCACCTACCAATGAAAAGCCATCGCCAGACCATTGATCTGGTGGGTGCCACGGTCGGCACCTACCCAAAGCTGCTACCGCCATTGCAAGAACTCAGGCGAACGGCAGCTCCGCGGCGATGCACGCGGCGCGGATCGCCGCACACGCCTCTTCGATGGCCGGCGTCGTCGGTGCCAAGCGCGGCCGGCGATCCAGCGTGCAGGCCAGCCCGACCTCCAGCAGCGTGGCATGCGCGCGATGCAGGGCCTGTGCGGTGGCTTCGGGCAGGAACTCCGCCGCCGCCAGCGCGTCGATCAATGCAGGCGTGGCACGCGGCTGCAGCAATGCAGGGATTTGCGCACTGCATGCCAGCACGCCGGTCTGCAGCAGGAATTCCAGGTCGACCACGCCACCCGCGCCCTGCTTCAAATCGAGTCGCGCGGCATCGCTGCGGTCCAGTTCGGTGCGCATGCGTCCGCGCATCTTCACCACATCGGCATACAGCGTTGCGCGATCACGTTCGCGACCCAGGGTCTGCGCACGTACCTGTTCGAAATCCTGCAGCAGGCTGGCATCGCCGGCCACGCCGCGTGCGCGCACCAGCGCCTGGTGCTCCCAGGTCCATGCGCGATCGCGCTGGTACTCGGTGTAGCTGGCCAGCGAAGACACCAGCGAGCCCTTGCCACCATCCGGACGCAGGCGCACGTCGATGTCGTACAGGCGGCCGGCGGCGGTGACCGCAGCCAGCAGCGCCATCACCTTCTGGGCCAGGCGCGCATACCAGCGGCCCGGCTCAAGCGGGCGCGCGCCGTCACTGGCTTCCACACCCGGCGGGTGATCGTGCAGGAACACCAGGTCCAGATCCGAGCCGAAACCCAGCTCCAGGCCGCCCAGGCTGCCGTAACCAATGATCGCGAAGCGGCCGCCGGCGATAGCGCCGTGCGCGGCGTGCATATCGGCCTCGGCCATCGCCAACACGGTGATGACTACCGCCTGCGCCAGTTCGGCCAGTTGCCGGGTGCTGTCGACCGCGCCCTGGCGGCCATCCAGCGTGGCCATGGCCATGCGGAAGCTCAACGCCAGGCGAGTTTCATTGAGCCAGCGCAGCTGCGATTCGGGATCTTCCACCGGCAGCACCTGCCGGCATTCGGCCAGCATGCCGGCGGCGTCGGGCATCGGCCCGGACACGCGTACGTCCAGCAGTTCGTCCAGCAGCAGCGGATACGCGGCCAGGCGCTCGGCCAGCAGCGCGCTGCGTGCCAGCACGTCGACCAGTCGCGCGAGCGCGCTGGGCTGTTCGTCCAGCAGCGCCAGGTAGCTGGTACGGCGCAGCACTGCCTGCAGCAGGCCGAGCACGCGCTTGAGTGCGGCATCGGGCTGCGGTGAACGGGTGGCGGCGTGCAGCAGTGCCGGCAGTACGCGGTCCAGGCGCGCACGCGCCGCATCGGACAGCGACTTCACGCCCGTGCCCTGGGCGAAATCGCGCAGTGACTGATCGGCGCCATTGGCATCGAGGAAACCGGCCTCGGCCAGCAGCGGCGCGTTGCTGCCTTCGGGCAGGCTGCGCCAGTAGTTGGCCAGCGCATCCGGCGCTGCCTGGCCCTTGCGTGGTGCCAGCAGCGCACCGAACTCGGTACTGACGCGCTGCTGCTGCACACGCAGTGCGTCGCGCAGCGCATCCCAATCGGCATAGCCGAGGCCGACGGCAATCCGCTCGCGATCCAGCGCATCGCTGGGCAGCACATGGGTCTGCGCATCGCGCAGCATCTGCAAGCGGTTTTCCAGCCGGCGCAGGAACAGATAGGCCTCGCGCAGTGCGGCGCCATCATCGCGGGCGATCTGCCCCGCAGCCACCAGGGCATCCAGCGCGACCAGCAACCGCCGCTCACGCAGCACCGGCTCACGGCCACCGCGAATGAGCTGCAGCGCTTGGCACAGGAATTCGATCTCGCGGATGCCACCGGCACCGCGCTTGATGTCGTCGTGCATCTCGCGCCGGGCGACTTCTGCAGTGATAGCCGCCTTCATCTCGCGCAGGCCGTCGAGCGCGGTGAAATCGAGGTAGCGGCGGTACACGAACGGACGCAGGGTCTGCAGCCAGGCCTCGCCAGCGGCGATATCGCCCGCCACCGCACGCGCCTTCAACCAGGCATAGCGCTCCCAGTCACGGCCTTCGCGCTGGAAGTACTGATCCATCGCAGCGAATGACAGCGCGACACGGCCCGCGCTACCGAACGGGCGCAGGCGCAGGTCGACGCGATGGCTGAAGCCATCGACGGTGGTTTCATCCAGCAGCTTGGCCAAGCGCTGGCCGAGGCGGGCGAAGTACTCTTCGGCCGCCAGCGCACGCGGACCGTCGGATTCACCGCCCTGCACGTAGGCGTAGACCAGATCGACATCGGAACTGAAGTTGAGCTCGCCACCGCCCAGCTTGCCCAGCCCGAACACCACCAGCTGCTGCGGTTGGCCGTGGTCATCGGTGATCACCCCGTGGCGCTGGGCGAACTCCTGCTGCAGGGCGTCCAGCGCCAAGCGCAGGCAGTCCTCGGCCAACGCGGTAGCGCCCGCCAGAGTCTGCGGCACGTCATCCAGCCCGGCCAGGTCGCGCCAGATCAAGCGGGTGGACATCGCCGTGCGCCAGCGTCGCAGTTGTGCCGGCCAGTCGCTGGGCTGCAGCGGGTCGAGCACCGGCGCCGGCAGCGGCGGGCAGCCCGGCGCGGCCAGCTGCGCCAGCAGGCCGGGCTGGCGCACCAGGGTGTCCAGGGCGAAGTCGCTGCTGATGGCCAGCTGCACCAGCAGCGGCTGCAGTTCGGCCGGGATGGGATCGGGCACTGCCTGGGCCAGGCGCGCCAGCGCGCGGTGGACGAGGGGCTGCAGGGTGGCGGGCAATTCGGCGGGGGCGAGGGTCATGCACTGATTCTCGCGGGGTCGCATCCCTTTGCCAACGGCGAAGGGCTGTGACCGCTTGCTGCGATATCGCCGAAGGTTGCTGGGGTTGCCGGCCAGCGGCCGGCACTACCGAAAATGGAATCCGCGCATTCATCTTGGGCGACAGGCAATAAAAAAGCCCGCTTGCAGCGAACTGCCAGCGGGCTCTGCTCCCTCCCCCACGTCGGGATGCAGGGCCATCGTGCGGTGTACGAAAGTACTTTGCACGCTGCACTGCAAAACAAAACTGACGGGTATGGGAGAGGCCTTGCCGGAAACACCATTCCACGAAGGTAGAACCCCCCGTACGGCAGGGGATGGCCGATAATCGGGATTCCCCCCAGAAACGCTGTCGTCATGACTGTTGATCGCATCGCCAACGCGCGTCTTCGTGACCGCGTGGTCTCCGCCGAGGCCGCAGCCGCGCTGATCCAGCCCGGTGAAACCGTGGCCATGAGCGGCTTTACCGGCTCCGGTTACCCCAAGGCCGTTCCCGTTGAGCTGGCCCGCCGCATCGAATCGGTGCATGCCCAGGGCCTGCCCTTCCAGATCAGCCTGATGACCGGCGCCTCCACCGCGCCGGAACTCGATGGCGCGCTGGCCAAGGCCGATGGCATCGCCATGCGCATGCCGTTCCAGAGCGACCCGGATGCGCGCAACCGCATCAACGAGGGCAAGCTGGATTACATCGACATCCACCTCAGCCACGTCGCCCAGCACGTCTGGTTCGGCTTCTACGGCGAGATCGATACCGCCGTGGTCGAGGTCTCGGCGATCCGCGAGGATGGCTCGCTGGTGCCGTCCACCTCGCTGGGCAACAACAAGACCTGGCTGGACCTGGCCAAGAAGGTGATCATCGAGGTCAACGAGTGGCAGCCGGCCGGCGTGGACGGCATGCATGACATCTACTACGGCACCGCGCTGCCGCCGCACCGCAAGCCGATTCCGCTGGTCAATGCCAACGACCGCATCGGCGAGACCGCGCTGCGCTGCGACCCGGACAAGATCGTGGCCGTGGTGCGCACCAATGGCCCGGACCGAAACAGCCCGTTCAGTCCGATCGATGCGACCAGCGAGCAGATTGCCGCGCACCTGATCGAGTTCCTGCAGCACGAAGTGAAACGCGGCCGCCTGCCGGCCAACCTGCTGCCGCTGCAGTCGGGCGTGGGCAACATCCCCAATGCGGTGCTGGCCGGCCTGGCCAAGAGTGGTTTCCGCGACCTGGCCGCGTTCACCGAAGTGATCCAGGACGGCATGCTCGACCTGCTGCGCGACGGCGTGCTGAGCTATGCCTCGTGCACCGGCTTCGCACTGAGCCCGCAGGCCAACGAGACGTTCAAGGAGAACATCGATTTCTACCGCGAGCGCATCATCATGCGCACGCAGGAAATCTCCAACCATCCGGAACTGGTGCGCCGCCTGGGCTGCATCGGCATGAACGGCATGATCGAGGTGGACATCTACGGCAACGTCAATTCCACGCACGTGATGGGCACGCGGATCATGAACGGCATCGGCGGTTCGGGCGACTTCGCGCGCAATGGCTTCCTGTCTGCGTTCCTGAGCCCGTCGACGGCGAAGAACGGCACCATTTCGGCGATCGTGCCGATGGCCAGCCATGTCGACCACACCGAGCACGACGTGTCGGTGATCGTGACCGAACAGGGCCTGGCCGATCTGCGTGGCCTGACCCCGCGCAAGCGCGCGCAGGTGCTGATCGACAACTGCGCGCACCCGGATTTCCGCGCGCAGCTGCAGGACTACTTCGACCGCGCCAGCCGCGAGAGCTACGGCAAGCACACCCCGCACCTGCTGCCGGAGGCGCTGTCGTGGCACCAGCGGTGGCTGGATACGGGCACCATGAAAGCCTGAGTATTGCCGGTTCGCCGGGCATGGCCCGGCGCTACCCCGCATCGCAACTTGGTAGCGCCGGGCCATGCCCGGCGGTGTTCCGCATCGCACCTTGGTAGCGCCGGGCCATGCCCGGCGGGTGTGCCGCATCAGGTGCGCAGGCTCGCCAGCGATTCGGCCTGGATGCGCTCGTAGATCTCGAACTCATCGTTCACCGCCGCGCCCAGCGCCTGTTCGAAGGCCTCGCGATTGGCATGGGCGGCGTACGCGCGCTGCTCACCGCCGCCCAGGTTCGACTGGAAGATGCCTGCGGCGCTGACCGGCAGGAAGTCCTCGTAGACGATCGGATCGGCCGTGGCCAGGCCCGCAGCAACCAGCACTTCGGCCGGCAGATCGGCCACGCGCTCCGGCGCGGCGCGGCCAGCGTCGGTCAGCTGGTAGCGGTAATACCCCAGGCCTTCCTGGCGCAGGGTGTCGTGGTCATCCGGGAAGCTGGCGAACACCGCCTGCAGGCGCTGCCCATAGTCGCCACCGGTGCTGCCCGCGCCGTCGGCATCGCGCGCCTGCGTCAGCAGCTGGTCGTACAGCGCGCGGCCCTTGGCGGTCAGCGCCAGGCCACGCTGCTCGATCTCGCCGAAGCGCGCGGTATGGGTACCGGCGTCGCCGCCTTCGTTGCCCGGGAAGTGCACCGCCTCTTCCAGCGCCTTGAAGCTGGTCTGCCGCAGCAGGATCGGGCAGGCGCGGCGCGGCGGGCCCTCGATCACCGCCTTGGCGGCCATGCCGTGCTCGATCATCGCCACCTGCGCAGCGTCGATGTCCAGCGTGCGCGGGGTCAGGTGGTTGATGTGCGGGCCACGGAAGCTGACCACGTCGGCCACCAGCCGGTGCGCCTTGTGCAGGGCATGGTAGGTCGGCAGGTCGACGGTGGCGTCGCCATGCCAGCGGAAGGTTTCCAGCGCCTGTTCGACGAAGCGCTCGGCATCGGCCTGGGTCAGGCCACCGTCACGCTCGGCCTGGTCGATCAGCGCCAGTGCGTCGTCGGTGAAGATGCGGCGGCGGGCGAGGATCTCGGCCGACTGTGCGCGTAGCGCCTCGTCTTCGATCAGCTCCAGGCGCAGCAGCGAGGTGAACACGCGGAACGGGTTCAGTGCCAGCGCAGCGGCGGTCAGCGGGCGGAAGGCGGTGGAATGCACCGGCACGCCGGCCACCGACAGATCGTAGTAGCCCACCGGGTACATGCCCATCACCGCGAACAGGCGGCGCAGGGTTGCCAGTTCCTGCGGGGTACCGACGCGGATCGCGCCGTGGCGTTCTTCATCCAGGCGGGCACGCTCGTCGTTGCGCAGCAGCTGCGCGGCCAGCGCCGGGTCCTGCGCCAGGTTCTGCGTGTTGATCCGCTCCACCAGTTCCACCAGCGTGCCGTACAACGGCACTTCGGTGCGGTACATGCGGGACATGGCCTGGGCGAACAGGCGGCGGATCACATCAGGCGAAACGAAAGAGGCGCTCATCAGTCACTCGATTACGGGAACGGGGAACAGCTCGGACCCGTATTGTCGCCGGAGCGCGCGGCGGCGGCGATACGCAGAGCAACATGAAGAACATCGGTAGCGCCGGGCCATGCCCGGCGAATCCCAGGGCCGCGCTGCGCGCTCGCCGGGCGTGGCCCGGCGCTACTGCTTCAACTGGCGCTT
Source organism: Stenotrophomonas sp. MYb57 (assembly GCF_002966815.1). Taxonomy (NCBI): domain Bacteria; kingdom Pseudomonadati; phylum Pseudomonadota; class Gammaproteobacteria; order Lysobacterales; family Lysobacteraceae; genus Stenotrophomonas; species Stenotrophomonas sp. MYb57. The sequence goes on along the minus strand of NZ_CP023271.1, from coordinate 425,964 downwards.
CAGCGTGGCATCGAGGGTGATCGGCCGATCCCAGTGCTCGTAACTGGCCACGATGGCGTGGCGAACGGCCCGGTAGTGCAGGTTCTGCGGCTTGGCCGGCATCCGCTTCACCACCTCGGCCCAGCCGCCCTCGGGGTCCTGGCTGAAGGCGCGCACGCTGTCGCGGCAGGTCTGGCTACTGGCCTTGGCCCAGAAACAGGCGAAATAGATGTCGCCGGCCTGCCACCGGTGGGTGGTGGCCAGCGCGGCGATGTAACCGCGCGGTACACCGGCATAGCGCGATACCTCGTCGAGGAAGGCATCGGGGTAACGCTCGGCGTAGTGGTTGATGTCGGCCAGCTGGGTGTCGACCCAGGCATCGCCGGTATCCACCTCATAGGTCGCCGAACGTTCGGCGGTCTGCTGCGCCAGCACGATGGCCGGCGCCAGCAGCAGGGACAACAGCAGGGCGCGCAGTGGCAGTTTCATGCTTCGATTCTGCCGCAGCGGCCGCGCCGTGTCAGGCCGCGGCAGCGGCCTTGGCCTCGATCGTCGCCAGCGCCGCCGGCCAGTCCCAGGCGGTATCGGCGTTGACCATGCGTGGTTCGTCGTCAGCCACGCCGTGCTGGGTCTCGTGCGCCCAGGTCACCGCGTACGGGGTGTGGATACCCCAGCCGCCGAGGGTGATCACCGGTTCGATGTCCGAGCGCAGCGAATTGCCGACCATCACGAACTGCTGCATCGGCAGGTCGAACTCGGCCAGCACGCGGGCATAGGTTTCTGGGTCCTTCTCGGACACGATCTCGATGCGCGGGAACAGGTCCGCCAGCGCCGCGACCTTGATCTTGGCTTCCTGGTGGAACAGGTCGCCCTTGGTGATCAGCACCACCGGGTACCGCGCGGCGATGGCCGCCACCGACTCGCGTACGCCGTCGATCAGTTCGACCGGATGGCGCAGGGTGTCATGGCCGATGTCGAGGATGCGCTGGATGTCCTTGGCTTCGATCCGCTGCGAGGTGATCTCGATGGCCGCTTCGATCATCGACAGCGTCATGCTCTTCACCCCGTAGCCGAACACGCCGAGGTGGCGCTGCTGCACTTCCAGCAGGTGGCGGGCGGTCTGGGTGTCGTGGACGTCGATGTAGCGCGACAGCAGGTCCAGGTAATCCTGCTCGGCCTTGCGGTAGTAGTCCTCGCTCTTCCACAGCGTGTCGTCACCGTCAAAACCGACCAGGCCGATGGCGCGCGAGGGCGCAGGCGTGGAGGTGTTCATCGCCCTAGGATACAGGCGCGGCGATGACGAAAAAAACCCGGGTGGCCGAAGCCACCCGGGTTGCCCATGCACCGGTTGTCCCGAATTCAACCGTGGATCAGCGACCCTGGCCCGCGGCCGTGCCACCCGCGCCGGCACCCGCCTGCTGGGCGGCCACGTAGGCCTTGTACTCGTCGGCGCTCAACTGGCCGTCCTTGTTGGCATCAGCCTGGTCGAACACCTGCGCAAGGCCCGCATTCACCTGCGACTCGCTCTTGCTGATGGTGCCGTTGCCATCGGTATCGATGCTGGCCCACGTCTGGCCACCGCCGTTGGCCTGCGCCGAGGCTGCTGCGGCCGCGTCGGTAGCCTGGTCGGCCGCCTGGCCGGCCTGTGCCGCCGCCTGCTGGGCCTGCGCCGCTTCGTTCTGTGCATGCGCGGCCTGCTGCTTGGCCGACTGCGCCATCGCCGGGATGGCCAACACGCTGCCGGCGGCGACGATCAGGGCGATCAGGGGCTTGCGGTTGCGAATAGTCATCTGGGGTGTCTCCTGAAGGGTGGTAGTGCGCGGTCGTTGTCTCCGCACGGCACCTACCCTGCCACCGCGTTTCTGAATCGATTTTGCGCCGCGATTCCCTCGAACACGCATGGTTAACCACTGGCGCAGACGCATGCGTTAGCGCGATGGTTAGTGCGAAGTGAGCAGGTAGTAAGACGAGCATTCAGCGCTGCAGGATTTAACCGGCAGCGAACGAAAAACCTGCGTCAGTCGACGGTTTTTTCCGATGACCGCGAACTGAACAACACCCATCCCAATGCAACACCGGAGAGCGCACCGGCGATCTCCAGCACCACGCGGCTGCCCAGTTCGTTCGGATCGTGGATGGTGGACAGGAACAGGCGCGCATACAGCGGCGACTCCAGCCGCACGATGCCCATGTAGAACAGCTTCCAGGCGTCGATGCCGGCGGAGATGATCACCGCGATCACGCACGACCAGCCGATCGCATGGCCCACGGTCCAGTGCAGCACCCGGCACAGGTGGTGCCACAGGAAATACACCAGCAGGCCGACCAGCAGGGCGATGAGACCCGCCTCGAGCGTACCGAACAGGCCGAAATGCAGGGGAAGGTTCATCAGGCGGGGACGCAGGAGAAGGCGGCCAGTGTAAGGGGTATCGGCAGGGCTGCGCTCTGGTACGCGCCATCGCATACGCGCTGTCGCTCCCACGCTTACCAGCTTCCACACCCCCGCCGCTTCGCGGCCGCCCCCTGACTCAGGGGGCTCTTCCCCAGACGAGTACCGGCGGCTTCAGTAGATCCACGCCATGCGTGGATGGATTTCCATCGAATCGAATATTTCGACAATTGAACGAAGAGCATCCACGCGTGGCGTGGATCTACGTGTCGACCAAGGTCGACACCCACCAGGAGCACGCCAAGCCATTCCGACAGATCGCGGAAATCTGTCGAAGGCGGGGTGGGTCCGGTTGCGGGGGCGTGAGCCGCATGGATGCGGCGACCGAGCTTACATGGACGTACTTGCAGCGGCCCCCGCAACCGGCCCCACCCCGCCATCCCACGGAATGCCCGCTGTTGCTGTTGCTGTTGCTGTTGCCGTTGCCGTCGATTCGGCGGGTGCAGGGCGCAGCCCTGCCGACAACCCCTTACCGCACTGGCATGTCGTAGGCGGTACCGGAGTCCGGCTCGGGCTGCAGCGTGTAGTGCCACCACTCCTGCGAATAGTTGGCGAAACCTCGCCGTGCCATCGCCTGTACCAGCTGCTGGCGGTTGCCCTTCTGTGCGTCATTCAGGCCGGGCGTCTGCGTATGCGCGCGCGGGCCGAAGAAATCGAAATCGGTGCCCATGTCCATCGGCGTACAGCGCCCGCTGCGGCAATCCAGCAGGCCCAGATCCACGGTGGCACCACGGCTGTGGCCGGAGCGCTCGGCGATGTAGCCGTCGCTCAGCAGCTGCGGCTTGTCCAGATCCGGATACTGCAGCGCCTTGCGCGACTGTTCCTGCGGATCACTCACCCAGGCCATGAACGCCTGTACCGCGCGCACCGGGCGATAGCAATCGTAGAGACGCAAGCCAAAGCCCTGCGCGCGCAGGTCGGTTTCCACAGCGGCCAACGCCTTTGCCACCGGCGCCAGCAGATAACACGCGGGCGCCTCATAGCCGGGCACGCGCGCAGCGGTGAAGTTGTTGGCACCGGCGTAGCGGATGTCCATCTCGATGCGCGGCGACAGCGTGCGGATCTCCACCAGTCCCGCCGCAGTGACGTCGGTGGCGGGCGAGATGCGCGGCGGCTCAGCGGCGTGCGCCGCCGCTGCCAGGGCAATCGCCAGTACGAGTGAAATGCAGGTCCTGGAAGTCATAGCTGAAGTCGATCTCCGGATCGATGGCGCGCAGTTCCAGCGTCGGCGTGCCTGCATCGGGATTCAGCCACGCCTGTGCCGCGGGTTCCAGCGTATCCCACTGCAACAGCCAGCGCCCTTCCAACTGCTTCACTGTTGCCTGCAGCGCGGGCGATTTGTCCACGCTGAAGCGCAGGCGATTGCTGGTGGGGCATAGCGAGGCGGGGCCAAGCCAGGGATCGCGGTAACGCCCCTGCCAATGCGCCAGATCGGTGGTTGCAGCCGGTCGGGCAGCCCGGGTAGAGGGTGCACGACTTCCTGTGGCGGCACGCGCGGCCCGATCGGCCTTCAGCTCGGCCAGGTAGTACCCCACAGGTTGCGCGTCATCCGGCGCGGTGAACTGTTTCAGTGTTGACTGCATCAGCGCGGTACGCGCGTCCTCGGCCTCGCCGTTGATCAGCATCACCACACCGACCTTGCGATCCGGCAGCAGCGCCAGCGAGGAATACATGCCCGACAGCGTACCGGTGTGCGCGACCTTCCAGTGCCCGTCCATGTCCGACACCCGCCAGCCCAACCCATAGCCATAGAAGTGGGCGTTGTCCCACTTGCGTTGGCGTTCGCCCAACGGCATCGGCATGTGCAGCGTCCACAGCATGCGGCGTTGCTCGGCGCCCAACCACGCCGGTGCCAGCGCCGGGTCCAGCAGCACCTGCATCCAGCGCGTCATGTCGCGCAGCGAACAGCGGATGCCACCGGCCGCCATCGACGTCAGATCGGGGCTGAGCGTTCCATCGGCACCGGCCACCACATTGCGGCCATCGCGACGCACATGCGGTTGGGCGACATTGCCGACCTGCTTCACCGACCATGCGCCCACCTGGCAACGGGTCATCCCCAACGGTTCAAACACCCGCTCGCGCATCAGCTGCTCATACGGCTTGCCACCGGCGGCCGCAGCCACCTCACCAGCAACGACGTACATCAGGTTGTCGTAGGCGTAGCCGCTGCGGAAACTGGTGACTGGCTTCAGGTGTGCCAGCCCGGCGATGACATCGCTGCGGGTGAAGGCATTGGGCTCGGGCCACAGCATCAGGTCACCGGCACCCAGGCCGAGGCCACTGTTGTGAATCAGCAGATCGCGCACCTGCAGGTGTTCGCCCACCCAGGGGTCATGCATGCGGAACGCCGGCAGGTGGCGGCGTACCGGGTCGTCCCAGCGCAGCTTGCCCTGCTCCACCAGCGTGGCCAGCAGCGCGGCGGTCATCGCCTTGCTGTTGGAGGCGATCTTGAACAGCGTGTCTTCGTCGATGCGGCCGCCGTCACCGCGCGCGCCTTCGGCGTGGCGATAGACCACCTGGCCATCCTCGACCACCGCCATCGCCAGCCCCGGCAGGTGCTCGTGCTGGCCCACGAAGGCGATGTCGGCGTCAAGGCGTGCGGTGTCCACCGCCCCTGCTGGGGCGGCGGGGCTGGCCAGTGCTGCAGCCAGTAGCAACAGACGATGCAAGTCAGTCTCCGTCAGGCAGCGCGCAGGCAGGTACGGCGTTCATCAAGCCACGCCGCCCCGCAGGGCGGCGCGCAGATGCATCCTCAATAATTCCAGGTCACCGTCAACTGCGCATAGCGCGGCGACTGGAATCCCATGCCATAACCATACATCGGGTTCGGCGTGCCGATGCTGTCCTGCGGTTCGTAGTCCTGGTCCACGGTGACCACGCGCTGCTGGTTGAGCACGTTGTACACCGCCAGCTTCAGGCGCAGGTCAGTGGGGATCGGCACCTTGTAAGAAACGCTGACGTCCAGATCGTAGGTCCACGGGGTACGGCCATCGCCACCGCGCGGCGAATGCACGAACACACGTTCGGAGGGGACCGTCGACTGGCAGTTGGACACACACACGTAATAGCTGTGGAAGTCGGTGTCGTCGAAGGGATTGCCCGCACCGAAGCGGGTGATCGGGCTGCCCGACTGCACGCCCAGGGTGGCGGCCACGCTGAGATTCTCGGTCAGCGCGTAGCTGCCGCGGAACTTGAACTGATGGCGGCGGTCATTGGCCAGATAGCCATAACCGCGGTAGTTCACCCATGGGTTGTCGAAGTTCTCGGTGCGGCCAGCGTCGGCGAAGTCGGTATCGGAGTTGACCGGGCCTTCGGCGTTGCCGCGGCCGTAGGCCAGCGTATAGGAGGCATTGAAGCCCCACTTGCCATCCCACGCGCGATCGACCTGCAGTTCCAGCGCCTTGTAGTCACGCTTGGGCTTCACCCAGCCGCGTTGGCCCACGTAATTGCCGTCGTCGTCATACAACGCCCAGCCTTCCTTGGAGGTGTCGATGTCGATCCAGCCATCGTTGCTGCCATCGCAATTGGTGTCCCCCCAGACTGTGTTCGTGCGCCCGGGGTTTCCCATGATCCAGACGCCGTCGATCGCACCACACTGGCCGGTGGCGGTGATGTTCATGTCATCGATGGCGTTGCTCAGGCGCCGGTAGGTGACGCTTGCGGCAACCGACCACGATTCACTCAGCATGTGCTGGAAGCCTAGAATCGCCTCATCCTGGTAGACCGGATCCATGTCCCGGTTCACTTCGGCGCGCAGGTCCGGGACGCTGCCATCGCCTTGCGAATTGTCGACCGGACCGATCTGGCCGCCCAGGTTCGGCACGTTGTTGGCGGCGCCGGTGTAGCCCAGGAACTCATACCAGGTGCGCTCATCGAGGAAGCCACCGGCCTGCTTGATGTTGATGACGTTGGCCACCGGCAGGTAGTAACGACCCAGGTTGCCGAACACCTTGGTGGTGCCATCACCACGAACGTCCCAGGCGAAGCCCAGGCGCGGTGCGATCATGTTGTCGATCTTGATGTAGCTGTCGCCGTCGCCGCCCTTGTTGTCGAACCCTTCCACGCGCGCGCCGATGTTGAGCAGGAAGTTCGGGGTGACCTGCCAGTTGTCTTCCAGGTAGTAGGCTGAGTTGATGGTCTCGAACGAACCGGCCACTTCGTAGCGGCGGGTACGCGCGACCAGGCCGCTGGCGGGCACGGTGCCGCCGTTGAGTGAACTGCCCGGCGTGCGGTAGTAGATGTCGTAGCGCAGGCCACCGGGACCGGGATAGGCGCGCTCGTAGTCGGAGGTGTTTTCTTCGCGGTCCAGGCCAAAGCGCAGCAGATGGTTGCCGATGGACCATTCAAAGTCGGCGCGCGCGGCCTTGCGCGTATCCAGCGCCGACTCCAGCTGCGAGCTGCTGGTGCAGCTGCGGTCACCCTGCAGGTTGGAGGGCACGCCCTGGCTGGCAGTGCGGTTATCGAACACGCGGTTGCAGTTCTCGTCCATCAACGAGCTCTGCGTGCGGTTGCGCTTGTTCTCGCCATACATCAGCTTCATGGTCAGATCGTTGTTGACCTGCCAACTGTAGGTGCCCGACCAGTTCCTGCCGCCCACCGTGTTGTAGATCTGGTTGTTGCGCTCGGCTGCGACAGTGCCGGTGTCATGGTCGTAGCGATAGACGTCGGTGACGGTATCGCTCTTGTCGGAGAATCCGAACAGCGACAGCATCTGGTTGTCGGTGATCTGCCAATCCAGCTTGCCGCCCCAGAACGGATCATCGGCGGTACCCCGGTTGAACACGGTACCGGCATCATTGGTCGAATTGGGCGTGTAGTCGCGCGCTTCGTACATGCCGAAGAAGAACAGCCGGTCCTGCACCAGCGCACCGGAGGCGAACACATTCAGCGCACTGCGCGAGTAGTCGTCACGGCTGGCGGTGATGTAACGGCTGCCGTCGCCGTCATAGCGGTCGCGCGCCTGCGACTGCCAAGCGCGCAGCTCGAACACCAGTTCGGCACCGGCCTTGAAGTCGTTGCTGCCCGAGCGGGTGACGGCGTTGATGACGCCGCCGGTGCTGCGACCGAACTCCACCGAGTAGCCGCCGGTCTTCACCTGGAACTCCTGGTAGAACGAGAACGGTACCGACGAGAACCCGACCCGGTTGTAGAAATCGGTGACGTTCAGGCCGTTGATGTAGACGGTGTTCTCCGCCACCGACGAACCACCGAAGGAGATGCCCTGTCCACCCAGCGAGCCCTTGCCCTTCACCGCGCCAGGCGCCAGCAGCGCTACCGCGGTGATGTCACGGTCCACCGGCAGCCGCGACAGTTCCTCGCGGGTGATGTTCGTGGCCGACTCGGTGGACTTCACGTCCACCATCGACACCACCTGCGGCGCGCGTACTTCAACGGTGCCCAACGTGCTGACCGCGCCCAGCGGCACATTCACCGTGGTTGCACTGCCCAGGCTAACGGTGACCTGGCCGACGCGGCTGGCAGCACCACCCGGCAGGCTGACCTCCATGTCATAGGTGCCGACCGGCAACAGCGGAATGCGGTAGCTGCCCTTGCTGTCGGCCTGCACCGAACGCACAAAGCCAGTGGCGGGGTTGCGCACGGTAACGGTGGCACCGGCAGGCACCTGTCCGGCATCGCTGGTCAGGCGGCCGACCACGGCTCCGTCCTGTGCGAATGCGCTGGGCGCCAGCGTGGCCATGCACGCGCCGAGGGCGACGCACAAGGCCGCCCGCTTGATGTTGTAAGCCTTCATCCCCTGCTCTCTCCTGCAAGAATTGAATGGTGGTGGGGTGGTGTGTCGCGCTAGCGTTGCCCGGCTGGCAGTACCCGCCACTGGAAGTCGTAGCTCCATTGGTCGAAGTACACGTTGCCGCCTGACCACTCGGCCTCGCCGCGCTGCGAGTCGACCGTTTCCGAGCGGTAGTGCTGTTTGGCCGGCACGAACGCCTGGCCGAAATCGTCGTTGAAGGCGATGCGGTAGCCATCGAGGCCACCGAGGTAGAAGTCACGCAGCGCGGGCGTGTCGCTGGCCAACGCGCCGGTGGTCACATCCATCGGCAGCCAGCCATAGGGCGCCAGGTAGACCTGGCCCCAGTCGTGCAGGTTGTTGTAGCCGCTGCCATCGTCGGAGAACACCATGCCCGATTGCCAGCGCGCGGGAATGCCGTTCATGCGCAGCAGGGCGATCAACAGCAGTGTCTGCTGCCCGCAATCGGCATGACCGGCGCGCAACGCGTAGTCGCTGATGTTGCTGAGGGTCGAGTACTCGCGCGCACCGGCCCATGGAATGCGGTCGACCGCGGCGAACAGCTTGCGTACCACTTCATACGGGCGTGTCTCGCCCTGCAGCACCTGCTCGGAGAACAGCTTCAGCGCCGGCGTGAAGCGCACGTGCGGCAGCTGCTCGGCCAGATAGGGCTTCAATGCTGGATCATCCGGCGTGGCCTGCACCTTCGTCGCATCGATTGCCGTGTGGCGCGCGAAGATCGTCACCGCATAGCGGATTTCAAAGTGCGTCGGCTGCCCGGCCACCGCCTTGGCTTGCAGGTAGGCGGTGCGCTGCTGGGTGCTGGCCGGGGCGACTCGAGCCTTGCCTGGTGCACTGCCGATCCACTGCACGCGCTCCTGCTGGCCGGGAATCTCGCGCGGGTACGGAATCCAGGCACGTACGGTTTCGCCGGCCGGTACGGCATCCGCCTTGACCGTCAACGATTGGGTGAATTCGATGCGCTGCGGCAGCACGGATGCCGTGCCGCTCTGTTCGGTGGCAGCAACTACGCGCGCGTGATGCGCGTTGAGCACCTCGTTGGGGCCCGGCGCCGGCATAGGCGCATCCGCGCGGCGGCGTGCGCGTGCTTCATCGCTGAGCAGGAACAGGTTCGATGGTGCGCGTTTGAAGTACCAGCGCGTGCCATCGATGTCGAGATGCTCGATCAGGCCAAGCTGGTCCCAGCGCGCGAATTCCTCGTCGGTCAGGTCGGGAATCCAGCGGCGTACCGCTGCTTTGGCTGCGGCTTGGTCAAGGGAGAAATCCAGTTTGATGCGGCGCATGCGCTCGCGCTGGAACGCGCTTTCGGCAGCATCGCCAGCGGTCGCCAGCAACGCATCGGCATCGCTGAAACGACCGCTGTCGACCAGATCGATCAGCTGGGTTTCCCGTTCGCGATCAGTGGCGCTGCGCGGATCCGCGGCCGGTGCCGCCGACGCCCACAGCAGCAGCGCGGCACACAGGCCGGCAGCGGCAGGCAGAGACGGTTTGCGAACGGCAGGATCCACAGCGACACTTCCCAAGCGCGGGTGGTAACGGCTGTGTAACACGGGCCGGAAGACCGGTCAATAATTTATTCTTGCTTTCGGGGCCGAAAGGAATAAATATTCCAACAGGCATTCGAGGAGGGTGTGCAGCGCATGATCCTGGCTTCCCGCGAACCGCGTCGGCACTGGCCGCACCGGTTGACCTTGGCACTGGCCCTGGGCCTGCTGGGCGCACCCGCATTCACCCAGGCGGCCACGCCTGCACCCGACCCCGGCGCCCCGCTGCCTTACGTGATCGGCCTGCACGAGGCCTACCTCACCGCGGACTACTGGGCGGCACGGCTGGACAATGCCGACGCACCTATCCTGGACCGCGCGCAGATCGAGGCGCAGAACGCACGGATGCGCGCGCAGGACAAGCACATCCAGGACATCGCCACCCTGCCTGCGCAGCTCAGCACGGCACAGGTGCGTGACAGCATCGGCGCGCTGTCGAGCTGGCCCACGCGGGCGCTGTATGACGACAAGGGCCGCGCCATCGCACCGGACGTGCGCAGCGCGATCGAAGCCAACCTCGGTCTCGACGCAGTTCCGTCGCAGGTGTCGCCGGACTACGCCCTGGTGGTGAAGCGCGCCGCGCTGCGCACCTTCCCCACCCGCCAGCGTGTCTTCAGCACCGTCGGCGATACCGACATCGACCGCTTCCAGGAGTCGGCACTGTTCCCCGGCGACAAGGTTGCCGTCGTCCACCGCAGCACCGACGGCCGCTGGCTGTTCGTGCACAGCGAGCGCTACAGCGCATGGATTGAAGCCGACGCGGTGGCCAGCGGTGACAAGGCCACGGTGCTCGGCTACGGCGCGAAGGGCCCGTACCGCGTCGTCACCGCCGCCACAGCGCACACCGCCTACACACCCGAAGAACCGCGCGTATCGCGCCTGCAGCTGGACATGGGCGTGCGCCTGCCGGTGTTGGCCGACTGGCCCGCCGCCGAGCCAGTGAACGGGCAACAAGCGCACGCCTCGTGGGTGGTGCAGCTGCCGGTGCGCGAGGCCGATGGCCGCCTGAAGCTGGTGCCGGCGCTGCTGCCGCGCTCGCAGGAGACCGCCGCCGACTACCTGCCGCTGACTCCGCGCCTGCTGCTGCAGCAAGCGTTCAAGTTCCTCGGCGAGCGCTACGGCTGGGGCCACGACTACGACACCCGCGACTGCAGTGGATTCGTATCGGAGATCTACCGCAGCTTCGGCGTGCTGCTGCCACGCAATACCAGCGCACAGGCGGTCAGTCCCGCGCTGGACCGCTTGCCGTTCACCGCCAAGGACGGCAAGGCCGTGCGCGACCGCGCCGTCACCGATCTGCAGGTGGGTGACCTGGTCTACATCCCCGGCCACGTGATGATGGCCATCGGCCACGTCGATGGCCGCACCTGGGTGATCCACGATACCGCGGGCGGCAGCTGGTTCGGCGCCGACGGCAAGCGTGTGCAGGCCCACCTCAATGGCGTATCGGTCACCCCGCTGGAGCCGATGATGGCCAGCGACAGCGTCCGCTACATCGATCGCATCACCAACATCCAACGCCTGCGTGCCAAGAACCCCTGAATGAAGATCACCGCCATCGAACTGGGCATGCTGCGCGTGCCGCTGAAGACCCCTTTCAAGACCGCGCTGCGCACGGTGGAAACCGTGGAGGACGTGGTGGTGCTGATCCGCACCGACAGCGGCCACACCGGCTACGGCGAGGCGCCTGCCACCGCGGTGATCACCGGTGATACCCACGGCTCGATCATCGAAGCGATCCGGCACTTCATCGCCCCGCGCCTGATCGGCCAGGAGGTGGTCAACCTCAACCGCCTGTGCACGCTGGTGCAGACCGCGATGGAGCGCAACACCAGCGCCAAGGCGGCGGTGGAGATCGCCCTGTACGACCTGTGGGCGCAGCTGCATGGCGCGCCGCTGTACCAGATGCTCGGTGGTGGCGACCCGGTGATCACCACCGACATCACCATCAGCGTGGACTACATCGACAAGATGGTGGCCGATTCGCTGTCGGCGATCGAACGCGGCTTCGAGTCGCTGAAGATCAAGGTCGGCAAGGACATCGGCGTGGACATCGAGCGGGTCAAGGCGATCCATGCCGCCGTCGAAGGCCGCGCGCTGCTGCGCCTGGATGCCAACCAGGGCTGGACCGCCAAGCAGGCGGTGCATGCGATGCGCACGCTGGAAGATGCAGGTGTGGTGCTGGAACTGCTGGAGCAGCCGGTCAAGGCCGCCGACATCAGCGGCCTGAAGTACGTGACCGATCGGGTCAACACCCCGGTGATGGCCGACGAGAGCGTGTTCAGCCCGAGCCAGGTGATGGACCTGATCCAGCAGCGCGCCGCCGACATCATCAACATCAAGCTGATGAAAACCGGTGGCCTGTCCAACGCAATCCGCATTGCCGACATCGCCGGCATCTACGGCGTGCCGTGCATGATCGGCTGCATGATCGAATCCAGCATCAGCGTGGCTGCAGCGGTGCACCTGGCGGTAGCCAAGAGCGATGTGATCACCAAGGTCGACCTGGATGGCCCCTCGCTGGGGCAGTTCGATCCGGTCAGCGGCGGGGTGCGCTTCAACGAGTCGGAGATCAGCATCAGCGATGTGCCGGGGTTGGGCATCACCGAAGTGCGGGGGTTGGAGATGCTGGGTTGATTTCTGCCTTGCGGCTGGCTTGGCGTACAACTGACGTTGGGTCGGGCGTTACTTTTCTTTTCGCGAAAAGAAAAGTAACCAAAAGAAACGCTCCGCCGGCCGCGAGCCGACGTGCTGCGCACGCCGGTGCCCTGCGCTCCTCGGTCCGCCGAGGGACGGCGCGGAACTCGCTGCGCTCAGACACCCGCGCCTCTTCGCCCTCGCCGGACCTGCGGTGCTCGGCTCGCTTGAAGGCGGACTCAACTGCAGCTCCGGGTAGATCCACGCCATGCGTGGATGTCCTTGCTCCTGCTTTTGCCCCACTCCGTACCCCCTTCGCGGCTGGCACCCGCCCGAGCCACCACATACTCTGCTCTACGCCGCCAACCGCAACGCGCCTACACATGCCCGGACGCCCCGCATGCCGCCCCTGCTGAAAATCCGCACCGAGCGCGGGCAGATGTCGGCCATCGAACGCCGCATCGCCGACTTCATCCTCGACAACGCGCACCTGCTGCGCGACTACTCCTCGCAGCAGCTGGCCAGCGCGCTGGGCATCAGCCAGTCCAGCGTGGTCAAGTTCAGCCAGAAGCTCGGCTTCAAGGGCTACCCGGACCTGAAATATTCCATCGGCGAGGACGTCGCCCGCGCCGGTGCCGACCCACAGCAGGCGCCCGCCGAACCGGACATCAGCGATGACTACCTGCGCCTGGGCGACGCCCTGCGCCGCAGCAAGGCCCAGGCCGAGGAAGAAACCCGCCAGGCCAACCCACGCGAGGAGATCGAGCGCATCGTGCAGCTGCTCGACGGCGCGCCCAAGCTGTTTGTGCATGGCCTCGGTGACGACGGCCTGTATGCGCGCGAATTCGCCATGCGGCTGTCGCTGCTCGGCCTGCTGGTGGTGCCGCATACCGATCCGATCCTGATGCTGGCCAACCTGTCCGCCGCGCGCCCGGGCGATGTGCTGCTGATGTTCTCCGAGTTCGGCAAGTTGCCACAGCTTTCGCAGCTGTCGCGCCAGTTCCAGGACATGGGCGGCAAGGTGGTGTCGATCACCCGCCACACCGCCAACCCGCTGCGTGCCCATGCCGATGCGGCACTGGTGGTGTGCGCGCACGACCGCGCGCCGCAGGTGGCGCAGCTGCTGTACCGTAGCGCCATGCATGCCCTGCTCGATTTCCTGTTCGTGCTGCTCTGCCACGCCAATCCGGATCGCCAGCAGCAGCTGGCGGTGAACCTGGAACGGATCGACCACCTGCTGGATTCCTGACCGGAGCGCCCGATGAACCTGCTGCTGGCCCGCCTTGCATCTGCCGCGCTGCTGCTCGTTGCCGCAGCTGCTCTCCACGCTGCCCCGCTGGACAACGCTCGCCAACTGATCGTGGTTACCAGCGAGACCTGGGACAGCACGCAGGGCCAGCTGCAGGCCTTCGTGCGCGACGGCAAGCACTGGCGCAGGCACGGCCAAGCCTTCCCGGTGGCGCTGGGTCGCACCGGCAGTGCCTGGGGCCTGGGCCTGCATCCTGCCCAGACCGACGGTCCGCAGAAACAGGAAGGCGATGGCCGCAGTCCGGCCGGTGTGTTCGCGCTGGGCAGCGCGTTCGGCTATGCCATCACCCGGCCCGGCACGGCAATGACCTATCAGCCGATGCTCGAGAGCAGCTACTGCATGGACGTGCCAGCATCGCCGTTCTACAACCGCATCGTCGATGCGAAGAAGGTGGGCAGCGCCGCCATAGCCGGTTCCACCGAACCGATGCGGCTGGACCTGCACAACCAGGGTGACGTGCGTTACCGGGAAGGCTTCGTGATCGCGCACAACCCGGACAACCAACCCGGCAAGGGCAGCTGCATCTTCGCCCATCTGTGGCGCCAGCCCGGCGAGGCCACCGCTGGCTGCACTGCGATGCCAGAGGTGCGCATGCAGGCGTTGCTGGACTGGCTGCGCCCGCAGGACACGCCACGCTTCGTCCTGTTGCCAAGGGCCGAATACCAGCGCCTGCAGGCACAGTGGAAGCTGCCCGCGCTTGAAGGAGCCGTACGTTGAGCGCCGCCGACGAACCCCAACTGCAGCGCGCGGTCAGCCGCTGGCAGATCGTCGGCCTGTCCATCAACGATGTGGTCGGCAGCGGCATCTACCTGCTACCGGCGGCCACGGTCGCCCTGCTCGGCCCCTTCAGCCTGTGGGGCGTGGTCGCCGCCGGCATCGTCGTCGCCCTGCTGGTGCTGTGCTACGCGCAGGCGGCCAGCTATTTCGATGAACCTGGTGGCAGCTACCTGTACGCGCGCGAAGCCTTTGGCCGCTTCGCCGGTTTCGAGATCGGCTGGATGATCTGGCTGACCCGCATCAGCTCGGCCGCAGCGCTCAGCAATGCGCTGGCCGACGCTGTGGCGCGGTTCTGGCCGTGGGCAGGCGCAGGCATGGGCCGTATCGCGATCATCGTTGTCTCGCTCGGTTTCCTCACCGGGGTGAACATCATCGGCGTGCGTTCGGCCGCCCGCACCGGCATCGTGCTGGTGATCGGCAAGATGCTGCCGCTGCTGTTGTTCGTGGCCATCGGCGCGTTCTACATCGACCCGCAGTTGGCCTTCTCCGGCCAGCGCCCGGACCCGCACGACCTGCAGCGCATGGGCGAGGCGGCGCTGCTGTTGCTGTATGCCTATGCCGGGTTCGAGAACATTCCGGCCGCAGCCGGCGAGTACCGCAACCCACGCCGCGACATCCCGTTCGCGCTGATCACCATGATCGTCACCGTCACCGTGATCTACGCGGCGGTGCAGATCGTGGCGCAGGGCACGCTGCCCGGCCTGGCCAACTCGGCCACGCCACTGGCCGATGCGGCCTCCAGCTTCGGCGGCGAGGCGCTGGCGCTGATCCTCACCGTGGGCGCGACCATCTCCATCCTCGGCACCAACAGCAACACGATGATGATGGGCCCGCGCTTCCTGTTCGCCCTGGCCCGCGATGGCTACGGCCCGAAGGTGCTGGCGCAGGTGCACCCGCGCTTCCGTACCCCGGCCGCGGCGATCTTCTGCCAGGGCCTGATCGCCCTCGGTCTGGCGCTGTCCGGGTCGTTCGTGCAGCTGGCACTGCTGTCGATGACCACGCGCCTGTTCGCCTACATCGGCACGGCCGCCGCAGTGCTGGTACTGGCCAAGCGCTATGCCGACCGTCCCGGCGCGCTGAAGCTGCCCGGCGGCCCGTTGATTCCGGTGCTGGCCCTGCTGCTGTGCGTGGCCCTGTTTGCCAGTGCCAGCTGGCAGAACATCGTCGCAGCGCTGGTCGCCTTCGCCGTTGGCGCGGTGATCTACAAGCTGCCGCGCAAGGATGCCGCTGCTGATTGACCTGCCGATCACGCTGCCGGTCCGGCGCGTTAACCGGCCGATGGGCACGATCAGGCTTCGTCCACTACGGAGCCTTCTGTCCATGAGCCCCGATTACCAGATCCCCGGTCGCGTGCCGGAAGACAGCACCCCGCGCGAGGCCATTTCCGACTACTGGCGCGACCGCTACAGCGCCGAACCGTATTACGACGCCAGCCTGCTGTTCGATGACTACGAGCCGGCCTATCAGATCGGCCACGCAGCACGCTTCAACGAAACCCGCGCCGATCAGGTGATCCGCGCCTACGAACAGGTCGAAGCGGAGTTGCAGTCCCGCTGGGCGACCGAGCGCGGCAAGAGCCGCCTGGAATGGGATCAGGCCCGCGCCGCTGTCCGCCGCGGTTGGGATGAAGCCCATGTAGCCGATCCGCGGCTGACGCGCCACGGTTGACCCCTCCAGCAGTTGACTGATGCAGCCCCAGTAGCGCCGAGCCCCTGCTCGGCGCCTTCTGCGTTGCAGGCCTGGGCCGGGCAGGCGCTCGGCGCTACCTCAGCCGGTCATTCCTGTTCCGGCAGCGGCGGGATCGACGAAGCGCGCTTGGGCTCGGCCGCGTTGGCGGCAATCAGGTCACGGGTGTTCTTCTGCACCGCCACCGCGCCAAACAGCGACAGCGCGAACGCCATGCCGTAGAAGCCCTTTTCGCTCAGCACCAGAGTGGCGTTCCACAGGCCGACCAGCAGCAGCAACAGCGCCGACAGCAGTGCGAACCAGCACAGCGCGTAGTACAGGCCGCTCACCGGAATGGCCTCGACGCGGTCACGCACGCTCTTCTGCAGCGATACCGCTGCAAACAGGCCGAACAGCAGCAGGGTCAGGTAATAGCCCTTCTCGTTCAGCGGCATCTCGGCATTGAACAGGCCGACCAGGTAGGCCACCGCGCCCAGCAGCAGGGCCACCCACGAGGCGGCGATGAAGGCGGGCGAGGGTCGATGGATGAGGAGTGCGTTCATTGCAGGTCCTTGGCAGACAGGCGGGCAATGCTTTGCCCGGGCGACAACACCCTAGACGATCCGCGCCATGCCGCACAGGGGGAGCAGGACCTTCGGGCCACGACCGTCACCGCCCCGGTGGTATACAAGGGAGAGCCTGGCCATCCGCATCCCCTTCCGCTGGAGATACCCATGACCCGCACGCCCCTGCTGCTCGCCCTCGGCCTGTTGCCGATCCTCGCCACCACCGCCTGCAACGCGGCCGGCCCTGACGCGTCTGGCCAGAAGGCCCCGGCGACCGCCGCGGCCAGCGCAGACCAACGTCCCTTCACCGCCACCGAGGTCAGCCGGTTCGACCAGCCGTGGGCGATGACCTTCCTGCCCGATGGCAGCCTGCTGGTCACCGAAAAGCGCGGCAAGCTGCAGCACCTTGACCTGGCCAGCGGCCAGAAACATGAAATCACCGGTGTGCCGAAGGTCGCCTACGGCGGCCAGGGTGGGTTCGGTGACGTCATCCTGCATCCGGATTTCGCCCGCAACCGTGTGGTGTACGTCAGCTACGCCGAGGAAGGCACGCTGGACACGCGCGGCGCGGCCGTGGCCCGTGCCACCCTCGCCCTCGATGCCAACGGTGGCGGCCAGCTGAAGGACCTGAAGGTGATCTGGCGGCAGACGCCGAAGGTCAGTGGCGAAGGCCACTACGGCCACCGCCTGGCCTTCGGCCCGGACGGCAAGCTGTGGATCAGTTCGAGCGAACGGCAGAAGTTCGATCCTGCGCAGGACATGAGCGGCAACCTGGGCAAGATCATCCGCCTCAACGACGACGGCAGCCTGCCGGCCGACAATCCGTTCGCCTCGCAGGGCGGCGTGGCCGCGCAGGTGTGGTCGCTCGGCCACCGCAACGTGCTGGGCATCGCCTTCGATGCCAATGGCAAGCTGTGGGCGCAGGAGATGGGCCCGGCCGGCGGCGATGAGCTGAACCTGATCGTGCGCGGTGCCAACTACGGCTATCCGATCGTGTCCAACGGCGACCACTACGACGGCCGTCCGATTCCCGACCATGACACCCGCCCGGAGTTTGCCGCACCGAAGGTGACCTGGAACCCGGTGATTTCCCCGGCCGGCCTGATGTTCTACAGCGGCAGCCTGTTCCCGCAGTGGAAGGGCAGCGCCTTCATCGGCGGGCTGTCGTCCACCTCGCTGGTGCGGGTTGCCTTCGACGGCGACAGCGCGCGCGAGGCCGAACGCTTCAACATGGGCGAGCGCATCCGCGAAGTGGAACAGGGCCCGGACGGCGCGCTGTGGCTGCTGGAAGACGGCAGCAAGGCACGGCTGCTGAAGCTCACGCCGAAGGCCTGACGGCCGGGTGGTGCCGGCTGCTGGCCGGCACCTGCAGGAGCCCTGGTTGCCGGCCAGCGGCCGGCACTACCGATCTGGAACGGCCCTGCATACGGGGCCGTTTTCGTTACTGGATGGTGCCGACCTTCACCTCGGTGCGCGTGCAGGCCTTGTCCAGGCACTCGCCGGTCAGCCAGACCTGGCCATCGCCGATCATCACGCCCTGCTGGTTGACAAACACCGTGCCGAAGTCCTGCGCGGACACCGCCTTGACCACCGCCGGGGTGATGATCTTTTCGTAGTTGCGCTGGAATTCACCGGGCCCGGTGATCTTCCTGCCACCGCTGATGTTCAGCGGGAAACGCACTTCTTCAACCACCGCCGCGCGATCGCCACCGACCACTGCTGTCTTGAAGGCAGTGAATACTTTTTCATACTGCGCCGCATCGCCGAGCAGCGTCTCGATGCGCGCGCGGGCGTCGTCTGCCGCCGCAGGTGCTGCGGGGTTGGCAGCATCGGCCGGCGTCGCAGCCGCATCCTTGGCGTGCTCCGCCGCAGCCTGTGGCGCGGCGACCGCATCGGGCGTGGTGCTGGCGGCCGCTTCGGCCGGCGTCGCGCCCGTCATCGGCGGAGGCGCATCGGCGGCAGGTTCGGGCGGCGGTGCCGGCTGCGAGCACGCTGCCAGCAACAGGACAGGAACAAGGTAGGCCATCGTGCGCATGCGCGGTCTCCATCGGATCAGGCACCGATGGTAGCGCCGGGCGGTGCCCGGCGTGTTCGCCATGGGTGAGGACGCCGGGGATGGCCCGGCGCTACTCATTGCCAGTAGATCCACGCCATGCGTGGATGCTCTACCGATCAGGCCTTCAGCAGTTCGAACTGCACCGCGTCACCAGCCATCGACGAGGCGCACACCCACACGTCGAACAGGCCCGGCTCGGCACGCAGCACGCCGTCGCGGCCGGTGAATGCCAGCTGTTCACGGGTCAGGGTGAACACCACCTCGGCCGACTCGCCCGGCTGCAGGGCCACCTTGCGGAAGTCCTTCAGCTCGCGCACCGGCCGCACGCGGCTGGCCACGCGGTCGTGGATGTACAGCTGCACCACTTCCTCGCCGGCCACGCCGCCGGTATTGGTCAGCGTGGTGGTCACGGTCAGGGTGTCGTCCCAGCCGACGCGCGCAGTGCTCAGCTGCGGCACGCCGTAGGCGAAGGTGGTGTAGCCGATGCCATGGCCGAACGGGTACAACGGCTCGTTCGGAATCTCGCGCCAGCGTGCCTTGAATTCCGACATCGTCGGCAGTTCCGGGCGACCGGTGCGCGGGTGGTTGTAGAAGTACGGCTGCTGGCCGGACACCTGCGGGAAGCTGACCGGCAGGCGGCCGGAGGGGCTGTAATCGCCGAACAGCACATCGGCCACGGCATGGCCGGTCTGCGTGCCCAGGTACCAGGTGATCGCAACGGCATGCGCATTGCGCACGGCGCCCTGCAGGGCCAGCGCGCGACCATTGCGCAGCAGCACCACCAGCGGCTTGCCGGTCATCGCCACCGCTTCGGCCAGCGCCTGCTGTGCCGGCGGCAGGGTGATCTCCACGCGCGACTGCGCCTCGCCGCTGTAACGCTGCGGCTCGCCCAGCGCCAGCACCACCACGTCGGCGCGCAGCGCAGCGGCCACGGCCGCCTCGGTGCCACCGGCAATGGCGGCTTCCAGTTCGCATCCCGGCACCACTTCCAGCAGCGCGTCATCGCCGATGGCCGCGCGCACGCCGGTTTCCAGATCCACGTAGCGCTGCTTGTCGCCGAACAGCGTCCAGCAGCCTTCGATGTTGTCGCGGTCCTGCACGAACGGACCGATCAGCGCGATCTTCTGCCCGTTCTTCTGCAGCGGCAGCACGTTGTCGCGGTTGTTCAGCAGCACGATCGAACGGCGCGCGGCATCACGCGACAGTTCGTCATGGGCGGCGATATGGGAGGTATCAGCTTCGCGCGCCGGGTCCAGCGAACGGTACGGGTCGTCGAACAGGCCGATGGCTTCCTTCAGCCACAGGATGCGGCGCACGCCTTCATCCAGCACGCTCATCGGCACCTCGCCGCTCTCCACCAGGCCCGGCAGGTGCTCGGCGTAGAAGCCGCTCTGCATGCTCAGGTCCAGGCCGGCGGTGAACGCCTTGGCGGTAGCATCGCGGTCGTCGGCGGCATAACCGTGCGCGACCAGTTCCATGTCGGCGGTGTAGTCGGAGATCACCACGCCCGGGAACTTCCATTCACCGCGCAGGATGTCGGTCAGCAGCTCGGCGTTGGCGCTGGCCGGCACGCCGTTGATGTCGTTGAACGAGGACATCACGGTGATCGCGCCAGCGTCGAAGGCCGCCTTGAACGGCGGCAGGTGCACATCGCGCAGGGTCTGCGGCGAAATGTCCACCATGTTGTATTCCATGCCGGCCATCACCGCGCCATAGGCGGCGAAGTGCTTGGGCGTGGCCAGCAGCGAGTCGGCGGCCCGCAGGTCGCTGCCCTGGAAGCCACGCACGCGGGCAGCGGCGAAGGCACAGCCCAGTACCACGTCCTCACCGGCACCTTCGGCACCGCGGCCCCAGCGCTGGTCACGGGCGATGTCCACTGCCGGTGCGTAGGTCCAGTGCAGGCCGGCAGCGGTAGCTTCAACCGCAGTGGCGCGCGCGGTGCGCTCGGCCAGGTCCGGCTCGAAGCTGGCGGCCTCGCCCAGCGGAATCGGGAACACCGTGCGCATGCCGTGGATGACGTCGGCCGCCAGGATCACCGGGATGCCCAGGCGGCTCTCCTCGGTGGCGACCTGCTGGATGCGGCGGCCGAGCTCGGCGCCGACACCGTTGAACAGCGAGCCGACCTTGCCCTCGCGCACCTGCTGCAGCACCTGGTCGGCATTGCGCACGTTGGCTTCCGGGTTCACGTCCGGGGCGAACGGGCGGACCATGTCCGCGAAGACACCCAGCTGGCCGACTTTTTCCTCGACGGTCATCTGGGCAATGAGGGATTCGATGCGATCGGAGGCCACCGGCAGTCCTTGATGAAAACGTTTACAAGCCCGGCATTCTAGCGATCCCGGACGATTTGGCGAGAGGTTTCGTCATTCAGTTTCAGCCACCAGCCGGATCCGTACGGTCCGGCCGGCGGCATCGCAGCTTACTCCGAGCCGGCCAACTGGCGCTGCCCGGCCATCAACATCGCGTCGCTGGACGCCTGGAACACCCGCAGGCCAAAGGCCGGCAGGATCGCCAGCAGGTGGTCGAAGATGTCCGACTGCACCGCCTCGTATTCGCCCCAGGCGGTGCTGCGGGTGAAGCAGTACAGCTCCAGCGGCAGGCCTTCGGTGGTCGGCTGCAGCTGGCGCACCAGCAGGGTCATATCGGTATGGATGCCCGGGTGGCTGGCCAGATAACGCTCCACGTAGGCGCGGAAGGTGCCCAGGTTGGTCACCCGGCGGCTGTTGACCTCGGCCACGCCCTGCTCGCGCAGGCGCCCGTTCCACTGGCCCAGCTCCTGCTGCTTGCCGCGCAGGTAGTCGCCCAGCAGGGCGAACTGGCCGAGGAAGGCCAGGTCGTCCTCCTCCATGAAACGCACACTGTGCTGGTCCAGGAACAGCGCGCGCTTGATCCGGCGGCCACCGGCCTCCTGCATGCCGCGCCAGTTCTTGAACGACTCGGTCACCAGCTTCTTGGTCGGGATGGTGGTGATGGTCTTGTCGAAGTTCTGCACCGTCACCGTATGCAGGGCGATATCGATGACATCGCCGTCGGCATTCTGGCTGGGCATCTCGATCCAGTCGCCGATACGGATACGCCCATCACCACTGATCTGCACGCTGGCCACCAGCGACAGGATGGTGTCCTGGAAGATCAGCATCAGTACTGCGGTGGCCGCGCCCAGGCCGGTGACCAGGTAGCGCAGGTCGACACCGGCGAGGGTGGCAACGATCGACAGCCCGGCGATCACGAAGATGATGATCTTGGCGACCTGCAGGTACCCCTTGATCGGCTTGTTGCGCGCCTCGGGGCGACGTTCGTACAGGTCGTTGGCCGCATCCAGCGCATGCGACAGCGCCAGCACCACGGTCAGGATCGCCCACGCCTGGCAGGCACCGATGATGAAGCCGACCAGGCCCGGCGGCAGGTCCGGCACGATACGGATGCCCGAGGCGATCACCTGGCTGGGCACCACGTTGGACAGCCGCGAAATGACCCGCATCAGATGGCTGCCGCGGCCGGTATCGGCGCCGGGCATGCGGTTGAGCAGGCGACGCAGGCCGCGCAGCAGGATGCGCTTGGTCACCCAGTTGGCCAGGCCGGCGGCAACCAGCAGCGCCGAGATCATCAACGCCAGGTAGGCGCCAGGATAGGGTTCCAGTGTGTTCTGCAGCTTTTCCAGCCACTGTACCGCCACCACTGCGTCCACCATCGGTTGTCTCCTTCTTCATTGCTGTTGAGGTTGCCGGCCAGCGGCCGGCACTACCGGGGGTTGCCAGCCGACGGCCGGCACTACCGGCGTGTCAGTCCCGCGAGCGTTCGATGATCACGCCGACCGCACGTGCACCGCGCACCGCCCCGGGCTTGCTCAGCTTCAGGCGCAGCCACTTCACGTCGAACTCGTCCAGCACGATCTGCGCGCAGCGCTCGGCCAGGGTCTCCACCAGGCCGAACTCCGATTCGCGCACGAACTGCTCCAGGCGCTTGCTGACCGCCTTGTAGTTCAGGGTATGGGCAATGTCATCGCTGGCGGCCGGGCGACGGTTGTCGAACCCCATCTCCAGATCGAACACCAGGTCCTGGCGGATCCGCCGCTCCCAATCGTAGATGCCGATCAGGGCGTCGATCGTCAGCCCTTCGATGAAAACCTTGTCCATTGCGGTTACCAGCCGGAAAACAGGCGGCCATGGTAACGGGACGGCAGTGAGCCTGCCCGGAACGGAGGCGGGGCGCCGGGCATTCGCAAGGTCTGGAAAAGACAAAGGGCCCTGCTAGCGGGGCCCTTTGGTACTACCGTTTTGTCCCCGGGGGGAGCTTTCTCAAGCCGCGGGTCCCGGTGGCGCAGGCACTGAGGTTAGGCAAGGACCCAATCGCCGGTCAAGGCCAATTGCGACAAAGCAACTCACGGAATTCGTCCGAGCCGAAACACAGGAAATCAGGCACGCAGGCAACGGCGTTCCCCGATGGTGATCGCCGCCGTCTCTGGCCAGCATCGACCCTTCCTTCACCACCGCACATCACGATGGCTGCATACGATGCATTGAGGCGCGCTCTGTCAGCGGAGCGCCTGTCGACCTACGAGAGAATTGCATCGGCCTGCAGCCCAGGTGTCACCGCCGAATCCCTGTACCTGTGGAACATGCGGATGTGCGGTGCGCTGATGATGCCGGTGCATCTGTGCGAAGTGGTCATCCGCAACGCAGCCGCATCGGCGCTGGCCCGGCAACATGGGCCTCGATGGCCGTGGAATGATGCCTTCCGACGCAGGTTGCCGGCATCTTCATCCGCTTCGGCGAGAACCGCACTGGAACTGGTCACCGGCCGTACCACCGACACGCCCGAGATCGTCGCCAACCTGCCGATGGTTTTCTGGCAGCAGCTCTTCACCTGCCGCTTCGACGCTTCGCTGTGGATACCAGCACTCAGCGGTGTTCTACGCCATGCGCCTTCGGCCCATCCCAGTGTCACCAGGAAAGCCATCCACGCAGACATCGGACGCATCCGCCAACTGCGCAACCGCATCGCCCACCACGAACCGATCCTTGAGCGCGACATCGGCGCCGACCTGGCCGCGATCGGGCGGCTGATCCACGCCCGGTGCCCGCACACGCTGGCATGGCTGCAGCGCCATGAACGGGCCACCACGGTGCTGGCGGCCTCGCCGTTGGCAGGGCGTCCATAATGCGTCCGCCGGGCATGGCCCGGCGCTACCGGTTGCGGGGCTCACACCGCCGGCAGCGTCGCCATGTCCCAACGCGGGGTGACGTCCACCTTCGGGGGGCTGTGCTGGCCCGCCAGCAGGCGCAGCGCGCCGGCGAAGGCGATCATCGCGCCGTTGTCGGTGCACAACGCCGGCCGCGGGAAGCAGGCGCGGCCGCCGAGGCGCTCGGCCATCTGCTGCAGGCGGGCGCGCAGGCGCTTGTTCGCACCCACGCCGCCGGCCACCACGATCACATTGGTGCCGGCCGCTTCCAGCGCGCGTTCGCACTTGATGCACAGGGTCTCGACCACGGCGTCTTCAAAGCCACGGGCGATGTCGGCGCGGGTCTGTTCGCTCTGGTCGCTGTCGCGCCAGGCCATCAGGACCTGGGTCTTCAGGCCGGAGAAGCTGAAATCCAGGCCCGGGCGATCAGTCATCGGCCGCGTGAAGCGGTAGACGCCCGGCGTGCCCTGCTCGGCCAGCGCGGCCAGCTGCGGCCCGCCCGGGTACGGCAGGCCCATCATCTTGGCGCTCTTGTCGAAGGCTTCGCCTGCGGCGTCGTCCAGGGTTTCGCCCAGCAACCGGTACTGGCCGATGGCATCGACGGCCACCAGCTGGGTATGGCCACCGGACACCAGCAGCGCCACGAACGGGGCCTGCGGCGGATCGTCTTCCATCAGCGGCGCCAACAGGTGACCTTCCATGTGGTGCACGCCCACGGCGGGGACCTCCAGCGCCCAGGCCAGCGACCGGGCCACGCCGGCACCCACCAGCAGCGCCCCGACCAGGCCGGGGCCGGCGGTGTAGGCCACCCCGTCGATGTCGTTCACGCCAAGCCCGGCCTCGGCCAGCGTCTGCCGGATCAACGGCAGCAGCTTGCGCACGTGGTCACGGCTGGCCAGTTCAGGCACCACACCGCCGTACTCGGCGTGCAGGGCGATCTGGCTGTAGACCGCATGGGCGCGCAGGGCAGCGCTGCCGGCCAGGTCGGTGTCATACACCGCCACGCCGGTCTCGTCACAGGAAGATTCGATGCCAAGGACTCGCATGCCTGCTATTATGACGCCCCTGCCAACCCCTCGGGGAACTGGCAGGCCTCACTGCAATCCAACAACTTGCCCCTATTCAGGATTTGTGGCTTGCAGTTTGTTTATTCGCCACTATAATGTGCGGCTCGCCGGGCGTGACCCGGTTCTACTGTGTCCCGGAGATTCCATGCCCAGCGTCAAAGTCCGCGAGAACGAACCCTTTGAGTTTGCTCTTCGCCGCTTCAAGCGCACTTGCGAAAAGGCCGGTGTGCTGGCCGAAACCCGCAAGCGCGAGTTCTACGAAAAGCCGACCCAGGAGCGCAAGCGCAAGGCCGCCGCTGCTGTGAAGCGTCAGCTGCGCCGCTCGTCGCGCGACGTTACCAAGCGTCAGCGCCTGTACTGATCGGACGCATCTTCATTGCGGTGGGCATTCCCTGCCGCGATGGAGTCGAAGCCGGCACGCGCGAGCGTCGCCGGCTTTTTGCGTTTCCGGGCCCGGGCATCCGCCCTGCCCCACTACCACCACGAGGTTCGTCATGAGCATGAAGCAGCAGCTCACCGAAGACATGAAGGCCGCCATGAAGGGCGGCGAGAAGCACAAGCTGGGCGTCATCCGCCTGATCAACGCCGCCATCAAGCAGAAGGAAGTCGACGAGCGCATCGAGCTCGACGACACCGCCGTGATCGCGGTGCTCGACAAGATGGTCAAGCAGCGCAAGGACTCGGTCAGCCAGTTTGAAGCGGCCAACCGCGAAGACCTGGCGGCAATCGAGCGCGCCGAAATCGTGGTGATCGAAGCCTACCTGCCGGCCAAGATGGGCGAAGCCGAGATCGTCGCGGCCATCCAGGCGGCCATCGCCGAAACCGGCGCCAGCAGCGCGGCCGACATGGGCAAGCTGATGGGCGCGCTGAAGCCCAAGCTGGCCGGCCAGGCCGACATGGGCCTGGTATCCAAGCTGGTCAAGCAGGCGCTGTCGTAAGCAACGCCAGACCCGGGTCCCTTCCGCACTGCGAAGGGACTGCGGGACGCGCTCCTGCGCACCTGCTTCACCGCGTCTTCGACGTGGTGCTGCTACAACTCCGGCATGGTTGATCCAACGTCCCACGCCCCCGAAGACAGCGCGCCGCACGGCGGCCCCGCGTCCCTGCACAAGTACATCAAGCGCCTGCAGGACAGTTTCCCGATGGCCGTCGTCAAGCGCTTCGTCGAAATCGACGTGCTGACCCAGGCCGCCTCGGTTTCCTTCTATGCCCTGCTGTCGATGG
This sequence comes from Stenotrophomonas sp. MYb57, assembly GCF_002966815.1. NCBI lineage: Bacteria > Pseudomonadati > Pseudomonadota > Gammaproteobacteria > Lysobacterales > Lysobacteraceae > Stenotrophomonas > Stenotrophomonas sp. MYb57. The sequence goes on along the minus strand of NZ_CP023271.1, from coordinate 399,739 downwards.
CGCCGCTGCTGGTGCTGCTGCTGTGGCTGACCGCCTCGCTGTATCCGCCGGCACAGCAGGCCTTGGTCGACCAGATCAGCTCGGTGGCCGGCAGCAGTGCCGCGACTGTGGCCGAAACCGTGCTGAAGAATGCCGACAACCAGCCCGACGTCGGATCGCTGGCCGGGCTGTGGAGCACGCTGTTGCTGTTCGTTGGCGCCACTGCGGTGTTTGCCCAGTTGCAGAACGCACTGAACCTGATCTTCCGCACCAGCGGCGAACGCCTGGAGGGCATCAAGGCCTGGCTGCGCAAGCGCGTGTTCTCCTTCGGCGTGGTGCTGGCGCTGGGCTTCCTGCTGATCCTGTCGATGACCGCCACCACCGTGCTGCAGGTGGCCTTTGCGCAGCTGCCCTCGATCCTGCCGGCCATCGGCTACCTGACCAGCCTGCTGCTGTACGCGGTCGGCTTCGCCTTCATGTATCACTACCTGCCGGACCGGCGCGTGGCGTGGCGCCAGGCCTTCATCGGCGGCCTCATCACCTCGGCGCTGTTCGCACTCGGCCGCTATGGCATCGGCGTGTACATCGCCACCGTCGCACCGGGCAGCGCTTACGGCTCGATGGGTGCGCTGGTGATCTCGCTGGTCTGGATCTACTACGCCACCGTGGTCTTCTTCGTCGGCGCGCTGATGACCGCGGTGATCGATGAACGCCTGCGCGCACGCCATCATCTGCTGGCTGCCGGCATCGACCCTGGCACTGCGGCGAACGCGCCCGGGAACGTGGCCGGCAAGGGGTAAACTAGGGGGACTGACTTCCCCCCTTCCGCGTGGCTGCCGCCGCGCCCTGCCTCGTTGCCCATGGCCCGTATCCCCGACGCTTTCATCGACGACCTGCTGGCCCGCTCCGACATCGTCGAGGTGGTGGGCAGCCGCGTGCCGTTGAAGCGCCAGGGCAAGGAGTACGCCGCGCGCTGCCCGTTCCATGACGAACGCTCGGCCTCCTTCACCGTCTCGCCGACCAAGCAGTTCTATCACTGCTTCGGCTGCGGCGCGCACGGCACGGCCATCAGCTTCCTGATGAACTACGACCGCCTCGAATTCCTCGACGCGGTGGATGAACTGGCCAAGCGTGCCGGCATGGAAGTGCCGCGCAGCGAGAACCCGCGCAGCGCCCAGCAGCAGGATGATAGTCGCGAGCTGTATTCGGCGCTGGACGCGGCAACCAAGTTCTTCCAGAAGAACCTTGAGGGCAGCGAGAAAGCCCGCAGCTACCTCGATGGCCGCGGCGTGGATGAAGAGAACCGCGCACGCTTCCAGATCGGCTATGCGCCTGATGGCTACAGCGGCCTGCGCGACGCACTGGGCAAGGACGAGCGGCGGATGAAGCTGCTCGACCGCGCTGGCCTGTTCTCCAAGAACGACCGCGGCCACGTCTACGACAAGTTCCGCGACCGGGTGATGTTCCCGATCTTCGACCGCCGTGGCCGGGTGATCGCCTTCGGCGGGCGCGTGTTCGAGAAGGATGACGGCCCCAAGTACCTCAACTCGCCCGAGACCGCGCTGTTCCACAAGGGCCGCGAGCTGTACGGCCTGTGGCAGGTGCGCCAGGCCAACCAGAAGATCGAGCGCTTGATCGTGGTCGAGGGCTACATGGACGTGGTCTCGCTGTTCCAGTTCGGCGTCACCCAGGCGGTGGCGACGCTGGGCACGGCAACCACGCCGGACCACGCCGAACTGTTGTTCCGCAACGCGCCGGACGTGTTCTTCTGCTTCGACGGCGACGCCGCCGGCCGCCGCGCCGGCTGGAAGGCGCTGGAATCGGTGCTGCCACGCATGAAGGACGGCCGCCAGGCCTTCTTCCTGTTCCTGCCCGACGGCGAAGACCCGGACAGCATCGTGCGCAAGGAAGGCGCCGAGGCCTTCGACGAACGCTTGAAGCAGGCCACGCCGCTGTCGCAGTTCTTCTTCGACGAGCTGACCCGCGAGATCAACCTGGGCACGCTGGATGGCAAGGCACGGCTGGCCGAGCGCGCCAAGCCGATGCTGGCGCAGATTCCCGATGGTGCCTTCGGCGACCTGATGAAGCAGCAGTTGGCACAGCTGACCGGCCTGGGCGGCAACGCGCAGGCGGGCCGGCCGCAGATGCCGCAACGCGCCGCTCCGCGCACGATCCAGCCGGCGGCCAAGCGCAGCCTGGTGCGTGGCGCGATCGCCGTCCTGCTGCAGCAGCCGTCGCTGGCCCTGACCCTGGGCGGCAAGCACCACTTCCAGGGCCTGCGCCTGCCGGGCGTTGAGCTGCTGCTGGAATTGCTGGGGCTGGTCGAACAGCGCCCGGACATCAGTACCGGCGCCCTGCTGGAGCATTTCGACGGCCGCGAAGAACAGGCCTCGCTGCACACCTTGGCCGCGCAGACGCTGGCGGGCGATGAAGCGATGTGGACGGTGGAACTGCATGACGCGGTCGGCCAGCTGGAGAAGCAGCTGCTGTTCCAGCGGATCGACGACCTCAACGCCAAGCAGCGACAACAGGGTCTGGACGATACTGACAAGTACGAGATGCGCGAGCTGCTGAAGGCGCGCGCCAATCTGCGCCTGTAGCGGCAGAACACATCCCCGGAGAGAGCATGCTGCTGCGCCTGACCTGCCTGCTGTTGTTGTCGCTCTGCCCAATCCTGCCGGCCTGGGCTGCGGACCCTGTTCTTTCTGAAGTCCGCCCCGGCCTCTACGCCGGTGGCCAGCCCACGGCCGCGCAACTGCACGAACTGGCTGCCCAAGGCGTGCGCACGGTAATCGACCTGCGCCAACCCGATGAAGATCGCGGCTTCGATGAAACACGCGAGGCCGAAGCGCTCGGCCTGCGCTATGTGCGCATCCCGGTAGCCGGCGCCGAGGGCCTGGATGCCACCAACCTGCGCGCCGTGCACCAGGCGCTGCAGCAGAGCCAGGGGCCGGTGCTGCTGCACTGCGCTTCCGGCAACCGCGCCGGTGCCGTGCTCGGCCTGGTCAACGCACGCTACGAACACGCCAGCCCGGAACAGGCGCTGCAACTGGGCCAGCGAGCCGGCCTGAAGTCGTTGGAAGCGGCCACCCGCGAGCGTCTGGCGATCCCTTCTCCCACCCCCTGATTCCCGGGGTAATCCCCCCGCACCAAGGAGCCCATCCACCATGACCCGCTGGTGGTCGCGCCTGCGACCGGACAACTTCACCCTCGCCCTGCTGTGCACCGTCGGCCTGGCCTCGCTGCTGCCGATGAAAGGCGCCGCCGCCCTGGTGCTCGACGATGTCACCACCGTCGCCATCGCCGCGCTGTTCTTCCTGCACGGCGCGCGCCTGCCGCGCGAATCGATCATCGGCGGCATGCTGCACTGGCGCCTGCACCTGACGATCCTCGCCTGCACCTTCATCCTGTTCCCGCTGCTGGGGCTGTTGTTCAAGCCGTTGTCCGGCTGGCTGCTGACGCCTGAGCTGTACCTGGGCGTGCTGTTCCTGTGCACCCTGCCCTCCACCGTGCAGTCGTCCATCGCGTTCACCTCGATGGCGCGCGGCAACGTGCCGGCGGCCGTGTGCAGTGCTTCGCTGTCGAGCATCCTCGGCGTGTTCCTCACGCCCCTGCTGCTGACCGCGCTGGCCGGTACCTCCGGCGGCGTGCACGACCCGCTGCATGCCATCGGCGGCATCATGCTGCAGCTGCTGGTGCCTTTCGTGGCCGGCCACCTGCTGCGCCCGTGGATCGCCGGCTGGGTTGAGAGGCAGCGCGCGCTGCTGCGCTACACCGACCAGGCCACGATCCTGCTGGTGGTGTACTCGGCATTCGGCGAAGCGGTTACCGAGGGGTTGTGGAGCAAGACGCCGCTGCTGTCACTGTTCGCGGTGGCGGTGGTGGCGGCGGTACTGCTGGGCATCGCCATGCCGCTGATCACCTTCATCGCCCGCCGCCTGCGCTTCAACCGCGAAGACGAGATCGCCATCGTATTCTGCGGCTCGAAGAAGAGCCTGGCCACCGGCGTTCCGATCGCCAAGGTGCTGTTCGCTGGCGGCAGCCTCGGCGCGATCGTGCTGCCGGTGATGATCTATCACCAGATCCAGCTGATCGTCTGCGGGGTGATCGCGCAACGGTATGCCAAGCGCGCGCCCTGACCTGTGGAACAGCCATCCACGCATGGCGTGGATCTACTGTCGGCCGCGCCCACAAAAGTAGATCCACGCCATGCGTGGATGTTTCACAGGTAGCGCCGGGCCATGCCCGGCGGCGTCACCCCGTCACAACCAGGGCAGGATCCAGTGGTCCACCAGCAGGAAGGCGAACAGCGCCATCAGGTAGACGATGGAGTAACTGAACATCTTCATCGAGAACAGCTCGTCCGGCGGGTTGAGCATGCGCCAGGCGTACCAGAGGAACACCGCGTTGAGCACGATCGCCCCGCCCAGGTAGAACGCTCCGCTCATGCCAACCAGGTACGGCAGCAGGCAGACCAGCGCCAGCACCACCGAGTACGCCATGATCTGCTTGCGCGTGTGCACCACGCCATGGGTGACCGGCAGCATCGGGATTTCCGCCTTGGCGTAATCCTCGCGACGGAAGATCGCCAGCGCCCAGAAGTGCGGCGGCGTCCAGATGAAGATGATCAGCACCAGCAGCGACGAGTACGCCCAGTCCGACTGCCCCTGCATGCCGGTTACCGCCGCCCACCCCAGCATCGGCGGCATCGCACCGGCCAGACCACCGATGACGATGTTCTGCGAGGTCGCACGTTTCAGGTAGACGGTGTAGATCACCGCATAACCGATCAGCGAGGCGAAGGTCAGCACCGCGGTGATCCAGTTCACCCACAGCACCAGGATCGCCATCGACAGCACGATCAGCACGCCGGCGAATACCAGCACCTGCCACGGCTTGACCTTGCCCACCACCAGCGGACGCCACGAGGTGCGCGCCATCTGCGCGTCGATGTGCGCATCCAGCAGCTGGTTGATGGCTGCAGCGGCGGACGCGGCAAGCCAGATGCCGAGGAAGCCGAGCAGGCCGGCACGCACCTGCTCCCAGCTGGGCACGCCGGGAATGGCCAGGACCATGCCGACCAGGGCGGTGAAGACGATAAGGGCAACGACCTTGGGCTTGGTCAGGTCCCAGTACTGGCGATAGTTGGAAAACATGGGATCAGTCCGGGGCACGCAGGCGGGCCAGCAGGCTGACCAATACAAACAACAGGGCAACGGCAACGCCGTTGTGCGCCACTGCCACTTCCAGCGGCAGCGCCAGCTTCACGTTGAGGATGCCGAGGGTGACCTGCAGCACCAGCAGCGCGACCAGGGCCGAAGCCCAGCCGCGCATGCTCGGCAGCCGGAACAGGCGCAGGCCCAGCCACAGCAGGTAAACGGCAACGACGATGGCAAACAGGCGATGGGCCATCTGGATGGCGATGCGCGAGGCACCGTCGAGCACGCCGCCTTCGTAGTCCACGCCGATACCGCGCCACAGGGTGAAGCCCTCGGCGAAGTTGTGCTGCGGCCACCATTGGTTGGCACAGCGCGGGAAGTTGTCCAGCGAGGCGCTGCCGCCGCCGCACGCCAGCGCCGCGTAGTTGGCGCTGACCCAGCCACCGAGCGCGATCTGGGTGACCAGCACCGCCACGCCAATGCGCAGCAGCCACTTCAGCTTCGGCGCCTCAGCCAGGGTGATCGGCATGTGCGTGGCACGCCAGGCCATCCACACCAGCAGGCCGAACATCAGCATGCCGCCCAGCAGATGACCCATCACCACGATCGGCTTGAGCAGCAGGGTCACCGTCCACATGCCCAGCAGCGCCTGGAAGATCACCACCGCCAACGTCAGCAGCGCAGCGCGCGCCAGGTCGATGTTGCTCCAGCGCAGCGCCGCGATCAGCAGGATGGCCTCGCCGACCAGCGCCAGTGCGCTGGCGGTTCCATGCCAGCCCATCATGTACAGCGGTATGCCCGCGGCCACCAGCACGCAGGCGGTGACCACCGCCGTGCTTCCGAAACGCCGCTTGCGCGTGGCCAGCAGGGCCAGGGTCAGGATCTCGATTCCGAGCGCGCCGGCCAGGAAGCGGTGCACCTGCTCACGCCAGGCCTTGTGTGTTTCCAGCGGACGGATCTCCGCTGCCGGGTGGCCGATGGTCTCTTCCACGTGCTGCGGCCAGGTCGCCTGCCCATAGCAGGTCGGCCAGTCCGGGCAGCTCAGGCCGGCATCGGACAGGCGCACGAAGGCACCGAACATGATCGTGCTCGCGGTCATGATCATGGCGAACCACGCCAGGCGGTGGAAATTGCGGTGCAGCGCCGGACGCGCGGAAAGGCTCATCAAACGGGACTCACTTCAGTTTCAGCAACGTGGCCATGTCCTTGCGCAGGCCGCCGAGATCGCTCCCGGGGGCATGACGCATGATCACGAAGCCGTTCGGATCGATCACGTAGACCGGCAGACCCGCCGGATCATCGACGCCAGGCAGCGCCGCGCGCAGGGCTGGCGACGGGGCCAGCGGCCGCAGCGCGGGCAGCGAGGCGATCGACGCCGGTGGCGTTCCCAGCCACAGGATCTCGACATTATCGGCGTTATGGCCGAACAGCTGCCACACCTTGCCCAGTCCCTGCGACAAAGTGACGCACTGCGCGTCGCAGGCTCCGGCCGGGGCCACCAACAGGCGCCATGTGCGCGCCTCGGGGTTCCAGGGGTAGGCCGCGCCATTGGCCAGCGTCGGCGGTTGCTGGCGCAGATCCACCGGCGGCTTCAGCAATTGCCCTGCATTGCGGTGCGCGGTTGGCTGCCAGCCGGAGAAACGCAGGAGGGCGGCCAGCGCCATCGCCCCGAAGAAAACGGCGAACAGCAGCACCAGGGTCCGGCGGCCGTTGCCGCGCGCCTGCGGGGAGGTAGCAGTGTTCATGCAGGGCATTTTCTCATGGTTGGGAAAGGGATGCCGGCCAGCGGCCGGCACTACCGGGCAACGGGCCGTCTTCTGCGCCATTCCAGTACCAGCGCCACCACCAGCACGGTCAGCGCCAGCCCGAACCACTGCACGGCGTAACCCAGGTGGCGCTGCGGCGGCAGCGTGTTCGGCAGCAGGTCGAGATCGCGCTCATCGCCGAACGGCAGCGCCGGGTCCAGCCGCAGCACGCGCTCGGGCAACGATGGCAGGCCCAGTGCCGCAGCCAGGCCATCGGCGGGAAGGCGACTGGCCAGCCAGCGCCCTGCAACATCGGTGGTAGTGAACGCCGGCCCCAGCGCCAGCCCGGACGAAGGGGGCGGCGCCAACAGGCCTCGCACGGCCACCGGCGACGGCGGTGCCGGCACCACCGGCAACCTGCGGTCCGGCGGCAGCGCGCGCCAGCCAAGGTCCACCAGCAACACGCTGCCCGCATCGCTGCGGAACGGACGATAGATCTTCACTCCGGCGCGGCCGTGGCGGGTCTGGTTGTCCAGCAGCACCACGCCCGGCAGGAAGCGACCGTGATCGGCCACGCCATGCAGCGCGCCCTGCGCCGCCAGCGCCTGCGCCAACGGCAGCGCCTGCGCCACAGCTGGCCCCTGTGCATCCAGCAACGCCTGCTTGGTCTGCATCCGCTGCAGCTGCCACAGCCCCAGCGCGGTGAATCCGGCCATCGCCAGCAACGCCATCAGCCAGCCGATCAGGCGCGTGTGCTGGCGCATCATGACAAGTCCGCGCAAACGCGGTCAGATAGGCACATCCACCCTGCCCTCGAGCCGCGCATGAGTGATTCGCTGAAGACCCTGCTGGTAATCGCGTTTCTGATCGTCATCGTCTGGAATCTGGGCGCCGGCCTGTATTACCTGCTGGTGGACCGCGGCCAGACCAAGCGCACGGTCAATGCACTGACCCGCCGCATCGGAGTGTCGGTGGCGTTGATCGTACTGGTGATCGTCAGCATCTACATGGGCTGGATCAAACCGCACGGCATCGGCGGCTGACGCCCCATCAGACCAGGCAGCGCCGGCGGCTGACGCTGCCGACGCCTGCGCGGTCAAAGCACGTAGACGAACAGGAACAGCATCAGCCACACCACGTCGACGAAGTGCCAGTACCACGCGGCCGCTTCAAAGCCGAAATGGTTGTCGCGGGTGAAGTGTCCCTTCGCCGACCGCAGCCACATCACGATCAGCATGATCGTTCCCAGCAGCACGTGTGCGCCGTGGAAGCCGGTCAGCATGAAGAAGGTCGAACCGTAGATGCCCGAGCCGAGCGTCAGGTTCAATTCCTTGTAGGCGTGGATGTACTCCTCGGCCTGCAGGGTCAGGAAGCCCAAGCCGAGCAGCACGGTCAGGCCCAGCCAGATCAACAGCTGGCGGCGGTTGCCCGCCTTCAGCGCATGGTGGGCGATGGTCAGGGTCACGCCCGAGGTCAGCAGGATCAGCGTATTGATCAGCGGCAGGCCCCAGGCCGGGATCGTCTGGAACGCGCCACCGATCGCTGCCGGGCCATTGGTCGGCCAGCCGGCCGAGTAGCCCTGCCACAGCAGCTCGTTGGTCATCACCCCGCGCCCTTCGCCGCTCAACCACGACAGGCCGAGGTGGCGGGTGTAGAACAGGGCACCGAAGAAGGCACCGAAGAACATCACTTCGGAGAAGATGAACCAGACCATCCCCATCCGGAACGAACCATCCACCTGCCGGTTGTAGTTGCCTGCCTGCGACTCGCGCACCACATCGCTGAACCACCAGAACAGGGTCAGCACCAGCATCGCCACGCCGATGTAGAACGTCCAGCGGCCCCAGCTGGCGTCATTGAGCCAACTGGCCACGCCGACCATGGTCACCATCATCGCGATGGAACCGACGAACGGCCACTTGCTCTGGGCCGGGACGAAGTACACGTTGGCGTCGGTAGGTGTCTGGGCCATGGTCGGTATCCGGGTCAGGGAGCAGCGTGGGCGCCTTCCGACGTGGCGGCGGGCGCCAGCCGATCGGACAACGCATCGTTGCGGTAGAAGGTGTAGGACAAGGTGATCGTGCGGATTTCCGGCGGCAGGTCCGGATCGACGATGAAGCGCACCGGCATGTCACGCTTTTCGCCGGCCTGCAGGGTCTGCGCAGTGAAGCAGAAGCACTCGGTCTTGCTGAAGAACCCGGACGCGCGTGCCGGCGCCACCGAAGGCACCGCGCTGCCGACCACGGCCTGCTGGCTGTCGTTGCGGGCGAAGTACAGCGCCTCGTTGAGCTCGCCAGGCACCACATCCATGGTCAGCTGCTCGGGATGGAACGACCACGGCAGCCGCGAATTGACGCCACCATCGAATTCCACCCGCACGGTGCGCTTGCCGGTGGCAGCACCGGTACTGGCTTCGCTGCCCGGGCCACGTTCCAGGCGCACGCCGAATACCCTCTCGCAGGCGATGCGATACAGCGGTACCAGCGAGAACGTCAGCAGAAACACCACCACCGCAACGCCGATCAGGCGGGGCAGGCCGGCGCTGCGTGACGGAGCGGTGGCCGGTGTTTCGCTCATCGACCGATCACGCCGCTGAGGATGAAGCCGACGTACACCAGCACGGCGATCGCGCCCACCCACAACGCGGTGCGCTTGGCGCGCTGGCGCTGCTCCGCATAAAGCGGCGCGGTGCCCGGCCGCAGGCCTGGCGATGCGCTTGCGGCCACGCGTGGCTCGGCTCTGGCCGGGGTGATCGGGCTCTCGTTATGCATGCATCACCTCAATGACCGATATCGTCGTGGGCCAGGTCACCCGGGCGGATGGTCGGCGGCGTGGTGAAGGTGTGCGCCGGTGCCGGCGACGGCAGCGTCCACTCCAGACCGCGCGCGCCTTCCCAGGAGCGGGCCTCGGCCTTCTCGCCATTGCGCAGCGAGGACAGCAGGATCGCAGCCATCATGAACGGCGTGGCGAACATGCCGAACGCACCGATCGAGCTGATCAGGTTCCAGTCGGCGAACGCCACCGAGTAATCGGGGATGCGGCGCGGCATGCCGGCCAGGCCCAGGAAATGCTGCGGGAAGAACAGCAGGTTGACGAACACGATCGACCACCAGAAGTGCACCTTGGCCCACTTCTCGCTGTACATGCGCCCGGTCCACTTCGGCCACCAGTAGTACACCGCCGCGATCAGCGCGAACACCGCGCCGGTCACCAGCACGTAGTGGAAGTGGGCGACCACGAAGTAGGTGTCGTGATACTGGAAGTCGGCGGCCACGATCGCCAGCATCAGGCCGGAGAACCCACCGATGGTGAACAGGATGACGAACGCCACCGACCACAGCATGGGGGCTTCAAACGTGAGCGAGCCGCGCCACATCGTGCTGACCCAGTTGAACACCTTCACCCCGGTCGGGATCGAGATCAGCATGGTGGCGAACATGAAGTAGATCTCACCGCCCAGCGGCATGCCCACGGTGAACATGTGGTGGGCCCAGACGATGAACGACAGGAACGCGATCGCCGCAGTGGCGTAGACCATCGCCTGGTAGCCGAACAGCGGCTTGCGGCTGAAGGTCGGAATGATCTCGCTGACCACGCCGAAGGCGGGCAGGATCATGATGTAGACCTCGGGATGGCCGAAGAACCAGAAGATGTGCTGGAACATCACCGGGTCACCACCACCGGCCGCATTGAAGAAGCTGGTGCCGAAGAACTTGTCGGTCAGCAGCATCGTCACCGCACCGGCCAGCACCGGCATCACCGCGATCAGCAGGAACGCGGTGATCAGCCAGGCCCAGCAGAAGATCGGCATCTTCAGCAGGTCGATGCCGGGCGCGCGCATGTTCAGCACCGTGGCGATGATGTTGATCGCGCCCATGATCGAACTGATGCCGGCCACGTGGATGGCGAACACGGTGAACGCCACGTTGTAGCCGCCCTGCAGCGACAGCGGCGGGTACAGCGTCCAGCCACCGGCCGGCGCGCCACCGGGCAGCAGGAAGGTCAGCAGCAGCAGGCTGAAGGCCACCGGCAGCAGCCAGAACGACCAGTTGTTCATGCGCGGCAGCGCCATGTCCGGCGCGCCGATCTGCAGTGGGATCATCCAGTTGGCCAGGCCGACGAAGGCCGGCATCACCCCGCCGAAGATCATCACCAGCGCGTGCACGGTGGTCAGCTGGTTGAAGATTTCCGGACGGATGTACTGGATGCCGGGCTGGGCCAGTTCCAGCCGGATCAGCACGCTCATGAACGCGCCGATGACGAACATGATGAAGCTGAAACCCAGGTACAGCGTGCCGATGTCCTTGTGGTTGGTCGAGAAGAACCAACGCTCGAAGAAGCTCTGCGGGTGATGGTGATCGTCGTGCCCAACTGCCGAGTGCGCCATTGCAAAACACCTCTCAGGATCGGTTGTCGCCGCAGCCGCGATACGGCCGCGGGCAGTTACATCAGGCTCCGCTGGCCGCCGCCGCAGGCGCGTTGCCGGCCTCGGCGGCTGCCGGTGCCGCCGGCTGCGCCGGCGTTTCACTGGCAGGTGCGGTGGGTTCGGCGGGCGCGGCAGGCGCTGCCGGTGCAGGCGCGGGTTTGCGCTGCGCCAGCCACTGCTTGAATTCTTCCTTGGACACCGCCTCGACCACGATCGGCATGAAGCCATGGTCCTTGCCGCACAGCTCCGCGCACTGGCCGCGGTAGACACCGGGCTGCTCGATGCTGGTCCAGGCTTCGTTGATGAAGCCGGGAATGGCGTCCTGCTTCCAGCCCAGCGCCGGCACCCACCAGGCGTGGATCACATCGTCGGAGGTGATGACGAAGCGCACCTTGGTGTCCACCGGCAGTACCAGCCGGTTGTCGACATCCAGCAGGTAGTGCGGATGGCTCTCGCGTGTCGGTACCTTGCCACTCTGCCGCATGCGGTCGGACTCGCGGTCCAGGCGGCTGGTGAAGGTCACGTTCTCGCCCAGGTACTCGTACTTCCACATCCACTGGTAGCCGGTGACCTTGACCGTCATCTCGGCATCGCGGGTGTCGTACATCTTGATCAGGTTGGCCGTGGCCGGCCACGCCATCACCACCAGGATGATCACCGGGATCACCGTCCAGATGACTTCGGCCTTGGTGTTGTGGCTGAAGGTGGCAGCGACCGCACCCTTGGACTTGCGGAACTTGAACATCGCGTAGGCCATCGCGCCGAACACGATCACGCCGATCACCGTACAGACGATCAGCGAAAGGTTGTTCGATTCCCAGGCCAGGCGCGAGGTCTGGGTCACCCCCTTGCCCATGTTCAACTGCCACGGCTTTGGATCGGCCGCCTGGGCCAGCACCGTCCCCGTCATCGACAGCAGGGCCCCCATCGCAGCGGCCATTGCAACGCACTTCGTGCCCCACCCTCTGCTTTGCTTCATTGCCTAGACCCTTAGCGTCGTCGGTTGCCGCCATCGCTGGCGGCGAGCAAATCTTCAAGCGTTTCAACAAGCGTTTGACGTTCGGCCGGCGCGAGGAAACTCCCCACCTCCACCTGCCGGCCGCTGGATGCCAGCCGGACCCTCTGGTCGTCGGTGAGCAGGCGCACCCAGTGCGGATGAGCCCGGAACACCGGCGATCCACCGGGCACGGGGATGACCTCCACGCACGCCGGCACTACCCGGATTTCCTCCTGCCGTTCACCACTGCGCCACAACGCGCGCAACGCAGCTGCCAGCAACAGGCTGTACAGCAGCGCGAACAGGGGGGCGAATGCGTTGCCGGCCACCCACCCGAAGGCGGACACCAGCCACATCACTCCCGACAACACAGCAAACAACAGGACGAACTGCCGGGCATCGAGCGCCCGTGGGGGACGCAGTCGCAGCTGCGTACCTGACCCATCCGGAGCTGTAAGCACCTCGATCATGTCGCAACCGCGTTCCTGCCGCGGGAAACGTCTCGATGGTAGCCCTGCCCTCTCGCCGGTAGCAAGGGTGCATTCACACTTTTTCCGATGCTGCAATACAGCATGAGCCCAGCGGCACGAATGACGAATTCGGCACAAAACGGCCCGACTTTGCTGAACACGCTGAATCCACCACCGCTAGGGGCTATCAGCATTCATGAAGGTGGCTGCGCGGGCCTTCCTGAAGTCGAAAAAATGATTAAAATCGCCAAGTTTTCCACTGGCCGGACCGGCATGAACGCACCCTCCTCTCCCATTGCCGCCAGCGACGCTCCGCGTCACTCGGCGCTGCTGTCGCCGGAACTGCCGGCGTCCCCCAACCCGTTCCGCCAGGCCATTACCGATGGTTGGCTGAAGGACGAGGCCAGCCATGTGCGCGAACTGCTGGCGCAGGCACGCCTGCCGGCCGACGAGCAGGCCCGGGTGCAGGCGCTGGCCGCCGACCTGGTCGCCCGCGTGCGTGTGCGCGCCAAGGACCAGGGCGCGATCGAAGCCTTCATGCGCCAGTACGACCTGGGCAGCGAGGAAGGCGTGCTGCTGATGTGCGTGGCCGAGGCGCTGCTCCGCATTCCGGACCAGGAGACCGCCGACAAGCTGATCCGCGACAAGCTGGCCGATGCCGACTGGGAAAAACACCTGGGCGGCAGCGACTCGGTGCTGGTCAACGCCTCCACCTGGGGCCTGATGCTGACCGGCAAGCTGGTGCAGATGAACGACGCCACCCGCGCCGATGCGCCCAGCGCGTTCAAGCGCCTGGTCGGCCGCGTCGGTGAGCCGGTGGTACGCCTGGCCGTGCGCCAGGCGATGAAGATCATGGGCCACCAGTTCGTCATGGGCCGCACCATCGGCGAAGCGCTGGCACGCTCGCACAAGGGCGACAGCGCCAGCTACCGCTACTCGTTCGACATGCTCGGCGAAGGCGCGCTGACCATGAAGGACGCCCTGCGTTACCTGGAAGACTACCGTCGTGCGATCCACGCCATCGGTGGTGACCACAAGGCGCGCGGTGGCCGTGCCGATGGCGACGTCAACAACGCACCGGGCATCTCGATCAAGCTGTCGGCGCTGTACCCGCGCTACGAGCACGCCAAGCGCGCGCGCGTGCTGAAGGACCTGGTGCCCGGCGTGCTGGAACTGGCGCAGCTGGCCAAGAGCTACGGCATCGGCTGCACCGTCGACGCCGAAGAGTCCGATCGCCTGGAACTGTCGCTGGACATCATCGAGCAGGTGTTCGGCGATGCCTCGCTGGCCGGCTGGGATGGTTTCGGCGTGGTCGTGCAGGCTTACCAGAAGCGTACGCCGTACACGATCGACCACCTGGCCGACATGGCGCGTCGCGCCGGTCGTCGCCTGCAGGTGCGCCTGGTCAAGGGTGCCTACTGGGACGCCGAGATCAAGCGCGCGCAGATCGAAGGCTATGCCGGCTACCCGGTGTTCACCCGCAAGCAGAACACCGACGTGTCCTATCTGGCGTGTGCCAAGCGTCTGTTTACCCATGCCGACGCGATCTACCCGATGTTCGCCACGCACAACGCACACACCATCGCCGCAGTGCGCAGTATCGCCAACGGTGGCGTCTACGAGCACCAGAAGCTGCACGGCATGGGCGATGACCTGTACGCCGAAGTAGTGCCGGCCGATCGCCTTGGCCTGCCCTGCCGCGTGTACGCGCCGGTCGGTTCGCATGAAGACCTGCTGCCGTACCTGGTGCGTCGCCTGCTGGAAAACGGCGCCAACTCCAGCTTCGTCAACCGCATCACCGACGAGCGCGTGCCGATCGCCGACCTGGTCCGCGATCCGGTCGAGATGGTGTCCTCGTTCAAATCGATTCCGCATCCCAAGATCCCGCTGCCGGTTGACCTGCTGCGCAGCCAGAACCACGACAGGAAGAATTCCATGGGCGCCAACCTCGCCAACGACAACGAACTGCGCGCCTTGGCCGAGCAGCTCAACGCTGCAGTGAAGCCTTGGCAGGCCGCACCGCTGGTGCCGGGCGCGGACCCGACCGGTGCCTCGCTGCCGGTGACCAACCCGGCCGACACCCGTGAAGTGGTCGGCCAGTGGCAGGCCGCCGATGCCGCCACCGTGCAGAAGGCGCTGGCCAATGCCGTGGCCGCACAGCCGGCCTGGAACCGCACCCCGGCCGCCAGCCGCGCCGCCATCCTCGAGCACGCCGCCGACCAGCTCGAAGCGCGCATGCCCGAATTCATGGCGCTGTGCGTGAAGGAAGCCGGCAAGAGCCTGCCCGACGGCATCGCCGAAGTACGCGAAGCCGTGGACTTCCTGCGCTACTACGCCAAGCAGGCGCGCGAGCAGTTCAGTCACGCCGAGAAGCTGCCCAGCCCGACCGGCGAATCCAACGAACTGCAGCTGCATGGCCGCGGCGTGTTCGTCTGCATCAGTCCGTGGAACTTCCCGCTGGCGATCTTCCTGGGCCAGGTGGCTGCCGCACTGGCCGCCGGCAATAGCGTGATCGCCAAGCCGGCCGAGCAGACCAACCTGATCGGCTACTACGCAGTGAAGCTGCTGCACGATGCCGGCGTGCCGGCTGACGTGGTGCAGTACCTGCCGGGCGATGGCGCCACCGTCGGTGCCGCGCTGACCGCCGACCCACGCGTGGCCGGTGTGGCCTTCACCGGCTCCACCGACACCGCCCGTGCGATCAACCGCGCGATGGCTGCACGCGATGCCGCCATCGGCGTGCTGATCGCCGAAACCGGCGGTCAGAACGCCTTCATCGCCGACTCCTCGGCACTGCCGGAACAGCTGGTCAAGGACGCCATCGGTTCGGCCTTCACCTCGGCCGGCCAGCGCTGCTCGGCCGCGCGCGTGCTGTTCGTGCAGGACGACATCGCCGACAAGGTGATGACCATGCTGGCCGGTGCGATGAAGGAACTGAAGGTCGGCAACCCCGGTCTGCTGTCCACCGACGTCGGCCCGGTGATCGACGCCGATGCACTGAAGATCCTGCAGGACCACGCCGCGCGCATGGACCGCGAAGCGCGCCTGATCGCTGCGGCCGAACTGTCCGCCGAAGCGGCCAACGGCACCTTCTTCGCACCGCGTGCGTACGAACTGAAGGACCTGGGCCAGCTGCAGAAGGAAATCTTCGGGCCGGTCCTGCACGTGATCCGCTGGAAGGGCGACCAGCTCGACGCGGTGATCGACCAGATCAACGCCACCGGCTATGGCCTGACCCTGGGCGTGCATTCGCGCATCGACGAAACCGTCGACCGCATCAGCAACGGCGTCCACGTCGGCAACGTCTACGTCAACCGCAACCAGATCGGTGCGGTGGTCGGCGTGCAGCCGTTCGGCGGCCAGGGCCTGTCCGGCACCGGCCCCAAGGCCGGCGGCCCGCACTACCTGCTGCGCTTCGCCACCGAAAAGACGGTGACGGTGAACACCACCGCCGCCGGCGGCAACGCCTCGCTGCTGACCCTGGGCGACTGATCCCAGGCGTCATGCAGTAAACGAAAAACCCCGCGAAAGCGGGGTTTTTTGTGCTCATTCTTCCGTGATGCGCCTGATCGTGTCATCGAACAAGCGTGTCCCGTTGGAGAAGGCTCGCTTTCGGACCGGACCATAGCCCGGTGCATACCAGTACTCCATCGTGTGCTGGGCGTCCTGCGCCTTCAGGTGGCAGGTGTTGGCAAACGTTCGCGGCACACCGTTGACCGTCGCCTCCAGATCAACGAAACCGACGAAGGTGAAGTTGGACATCCCCCGATACTCGATTGCCTCTGGCGCTTCACCAGGCTCTGAGGCCAGGAAACGTACGCCCTTTCCAGAACGATGGAACTGTTCTCCGGGTTTGGCACGCTGCGGGAAGGTGGGCATGGCATCGTACTCGTCGGTTATCGCTGCCTTGGCAGGATCTCCGCCGAATCCTGCGATTCCGTACTGGATTTCCGCCAGAAGTACGCGACCGGAAGGGTCGAAGTACTCTGCGGTCCTGACTCCATCTCCGTGGGTAATCGCGACCATGCTGGGTTTACCTCCGAAGGAGGCCGTCGCCGTGGAAAAGCTGTACTGACCGTTGGACCAGGAAACCCCCGGCTTGAGCACGAAGCACTCTGCAAAGTCAGCTGCCGCCATGGCCGGGATGCTGGCAGCCGGTACAAGCAGGAGCAGGAGGGAACAGCGAAGCCGCACGGATCTCGGCGAAAGTGAAGGGATATTCATAGGGAAATCAGGCTAAAGCCTCCCCTTCGCATCGTCAGGAGGCAGACCCGTCATAGCTGGTCGCACTTGCCACTACTTGAGCCCTCCCGGTCTGGATGCTGAGGACAGCCATGCCAGATCGCAACGGCTGGCCGATCACGCAAGAACACTGAACCGGTTGTCCGCACGCTTTGCCAGCTCCGCCTGCACGCGCGCGGTACGCGCTTCCAGGTCACCTTCCAGCAGCACGTATTCCATCCCACGCGCCTGCAACTGCTGCAGATACCACGCGTGTTGCTGCATGCGGAATTCCTCGCCCACACGCGTCCCATCCTGCTCGAACGGGATATCCGGGGCGCACAGGAACAGCAGGTCGTACGCACGCGCCGCGGCCCGCTGCAGTGGTTCGGGCGCAGTGCCGAACATCCAGCCGCTGTAGCCCAGCGTCACCAACGGCGTGGTATCGCAGAACACCCAGCGATATGCATGCTGCGCGGCCTGGTGCTCGTGCTGCGGCTGGGTCGCAGCGATACGCAGCAGATCCTGCGCCTGCAGCTCGCCGCCCTGCTGCTCCCACAACGTACGCCCGAACTCCGGCACCCATGCCGTACCCAGGCGTTCGGCCAGCACCCGCGCCAGCGTGCTCTTGCCCGTGGACTCACCGCCGATGAAGGCCACCCGCTGCACATGGTCGGCATAGACCGACCGGCTCAGGCCCTGTCGATGCGCATGCGGATCGGCGCGCAGTTCGGTACCACTGG
Source organism: Stenotrophomonas sp. MYb57 (assembly GCF_002966815.1). Classification (NCBI taxonomy): domain Bacteria; kingdom Pseudomonadati; phylum Pseudomonadota; class Gammaproteobacteria; order Lysobacterales; family Lysobacteraceae; genus Stenotrophomonas; species Stenotrophomonas sp. MYb57. The sequence goes on along the minus strand of NZ_CP023271.1, from coordinate 381,999 downwards.
CCTGACCGATGTCGGTCGAACGCTCCAGCCGATGGTGCTGCACCGGCGCATTGAAATGCTGCGCCAGGGCTGCAGCGAAACCATCGCCGTAGTCTTCACCGGTGAAAACAGCCTGGACCGGTCCGCCAAACAGCGCCACGCACAGCCATGCGGTGAACGCGCGTTGCACCTGCTCACTGTCCTTGTCCTGCGGCAGCGCACGCACGGGAACACCCTGTTGCCTGCACAACGCCGCCAGCCGCGCATCATCCAGCACCGCCACCGTCGCCTGCGGGAAGCGCGCGCGCAGCCAACGCTCGCGACGCGCCGCGCTGTAGCCGGCAAAGCCCGGCTGAGACCACCCGATCACCAGCAGCTGGGTGCAGCGTGTAGAAGCAAATTCGATCAGGCGCTCGTGGCCGAGGTGCAGCGGGCAGAACTTGCCGACCACCAACCCGCGCGGTACCCGCTCAGGCAATGCCATCGGCCGCCCTGCCCGTATCCGCTTCGGCGCGCATCAGGTGCCGCCAGTGACGCAGCGCCACCAGCGCGTTGATCCAGAAACCGGCATACAGGATCGAGGTCAGGTGCAGCCCGCGGCTGTAGTACAGCGGCACCGCGATGGTGTTGACCAGCAGCCACACCCACCACGATTCCAGCTTGCGCCGCATCATCAGGATCTGTGCGATCACGCTCAACACCAGCACCGCCGAGTCGATGTAGGGCGCATACGCATTGGTCAGCCGGGTCAGCATCCAGCCGTAACCGAAGGTCGCCAGCACCGCCAACGGCAGCAGCCAGCTCCACGCGCGTGCTGGCAAGCGGGTGATGGGCAACGGCGCGCCATGGTCACCACGCAGCCACTGCCACCAGCCGAACACGCTGATGACCACGAAGAAGAACTGCAGGACCATGTCCGCGTACAGGTGCGAGCGCTCGAACACCGCGGCGAACAACGCGCAGCCGACGATGCCCAGCCACCACGTATGCACGTTGTTGCGGCCGGCCAGCAGTATCGAGCCGGCAACGGCGATGTTGGCAGCCAGCTCCAGCTGGAAATTCGGGTCGGACAGGTTCATCGCGCTATTGTCGCGTAGATCCACGCCCCGCGGGATTGAGCCAGTAGATCCACGCCATGCGTGGATGGAAATCAAGCGCGCACGCGCACCAGCAGCCGGGGCTCTGCGCTACCCCAGCGGCCCAGTTGATGGTGCGGCGCCATCACAGGCGCGAGCCAATCCGGTGCTTCGATATCCCAGGTCACGCCATCGAACGGATGCGGCCAAGGCGTACCCTGCGGATTCGGCGAATGCAGGAACAGCGCGCTCTGGCCGCTATCCGGCGCCAACACCACCCAGCACTGGGTGTCCTGCCGCCTGCAGGCCACCGCGCGCTCGAGCAGCCGCAGCAACGCGGCGGCAACGGCGGTGCGATCACTGCCGTGGCGATTGCCACGCCCCTTCCAGTCCAAGTGGGTATGCCAGTAGTCGAACCATTCCGATGCGAGCGCATCCTGCAGCGCCACGGTGGCCCTCGCCTCTTCGGCGGCCCAGTAGCGGGTCATCTTCTTCAGGTATCGGCGATCGGCCATCAGGCCATTGTCGCGTAGATCCACGCCATGCGTGGATGCAGATCCCCGGAAAAAAGAAAGCCCCGCTTGCGCGGGACCTCCTTCGTACTGCTTCAGGCAATCGCCGGAATCAGAACTTGTACTGCATCGACGCAGCCAGCACGTCGCCGGTGACCTTGTACTTGCCGGTAACGGTGTTGGCCGTTGCCGAGGTCGAGTTGACGTTCGGATCCTTGGTGAACAGGTGGGTGTAGCCCACGCTGTATTCCATCTTCTCCGACGGTGCCCAGGTCAGACCCAGCGACAGCCACTTGCGGGTGGTGTCCGGCACGCGCACGTCGCGGTGGGCGTCGGTGGTCGGGGTCTGGTCGTACGCCAGACCGCCACGCAGGGTCAGCTGCTCGTTCAAACGGTACTCGGTACCGATCGAAGCGAAAGTCGTGTCGCGGTAGTGGAACGGCAGCACGCTGTCGGGCTGGTTGGACGAATAGTCCACGGTCACCTGGTCGAACTTGCTCCAGGCGGTACGCGACACGTCGGCCATGATCTTCCACTGGTCGTTCACGCGATGGGTCACGCTGACGTTGGCGCTGGCCGGCAGGGTGATGGTGGCGCGGCCCTTGCTGTCGATGAAGGTGCCCGGGGCGGCGGTGGCCAGGAAGGCAGCGGCGTTCTGCGGGACATCGAAGGTGGCATCACCGTCGGTAATCTTGTGCTCCACTTCCGAGCGGTAGCTGAAGGCAATGTTGGTGCCTTCCACTGGGCTGACGGTCATGCCCAGGGTGTAGCCGATGGACACTTCGTCGCCCTTGATGCGCAGGTAGCCATCAGCGGTACCCGGCGAGAAGCCGAGCTGGGCAGCCTGGCGAGCGGCAGCCTGCGAAGCAGCAGCAGCCTGGGCCTGGGTGCCACCGGCGGCCAGCACGCGCGCAGCAGCGGTGCGCTGGGCGGTGGCATTGATCGCGGTGCCGGTATCGACAGCGCTGGTCAGGTCGACATTCAGGCGCTCGGCGAAGATCGAGGCACCGAACGACAGGTACGGGTTGACGTCATAGGAGAACGCAGCGCCCAGGTCGATGGCCTGCAGTTCGGTCTTGACGCCGTTGTAGCGGCCAACCCAGTCGCGGTCGTATTCGGTCTTGAAGCCGAACGGCACGCTCAGCGACACGCCGAAATGCATGTTGTCCTTCTCGCCGAACGGCACGTGGAAGTACGCCGCCGGGACCGGAGCGATCATGCCGGCGTCGCCGCCGTTGCCGCCGGAAATCGGAGCGCCGTTGGCATAGCGGCCTTCGCCGCGGAACTTGGCGCCGAAGCTGATGGCGCTGACGTCACCCTGGATCTGGGTGCCTTCCAGCAGGCGCATCGAGGCCGGGTTGGTGGCGACCACCGAGGCATCGCCTTCGGCAGAGGTGGAACCAGCGAAGGCGCGGCCCAGGCCCTTGGCGCTGTTTTCCTTCAGCTGGAAGGCGGCGGCATTGGCGTCGGCGGCGGCCAGCGCACCGGCAACGCCGACGGCCAGCAGGGTCAGGCGGGCAATGGTAGAAGCAGTTTGCATCGTAGTTCTCTCTCCGGTAAGCGGTGATGGTGCTCTAAGTGCGCCTGCGCCCGACAGGCCGGATGGCCTTTCGAAGCGCGCCGGATTCCCCTCCCGACATACGACGCCGTATGCGAGTATTACCCAGAGCCGTTAATGAAACAATAACAGCGCTGGCGCATTCTTCGTCGCAAAAGCTGAACAGGCTCCTTCCCCGCCAAAAGCGCCCGCACGCTAGGCTAGTGCCATGTTTGTCTCCCTCCCCTCGCGCAAGAAGGCGACCCTGCGCTGGGCTACACCCGTGCTGTTTGCGGCACTGTGGCTGGCATTCCTGTGGTCGATCTCGCGCCCGGACGATGCCCGCGGAAGCCTGTGGCTGGACTGGGGCGCCCTGTCCACCGGCCTGACCCACCCGCTGGACTGGTGGGCAACGCTGCAGGACGGCAGCGTGCTGCGCCTGTTCACCGCCCTGTTCCTGCACGCCGACTGGTCGCACCTGCTGGGCAACCTGGTGTTCCTGCTGATCTTCGGCCTGCCGGCCGAGCGGGTGCTGGGCCCGTGGCGGTTGCTGCTGCTGTTCCTGGTGGGCGGGGCGATCTCCAACCTGGTCGCGATCTACACCATGGGCAGCCCGGACCAGATCATCATCGGCGCCAGCGGTGCGGTGTCGGCGCTGATCGGTGCCTATCTGGCGCTGTTCCCCGGCGCGCGCCTGGGCGTGGTGATCCCGCTGGGGCTGTTCCTGGAGTTCGTGCGGGCCCCGGCCTATCTGCTGATCGGTGTGTGGGCGGCGCTGCAGGTGGTGTTCGCCTACATCGGCCCGACCTTCGGCATGGTCGCCTGGTGGGCGCACATCGGGGGCTTCGTGTTCGGCGTGGTGTACGGCATGTACGTGCGCGCAGCGATCGCGCGGCGTCTGCGCAAGCGGCACGGGTTCTAGCGTCCGCTTGCTGCATTCTGCGAAACGCCCGAGCCATGCTCGGGCGGTGTCCGCACATCAGTCGAGCATGGCTCGACGCTACGCAATCAAGGCTTGGCCGGGATCTCTGCAGGCTTGGCTTCGGGCTTGGCTTCCGGCTTTGCTTCAGCCTTGGGCTCCGCCTTCGGTGCAGGCTTGGCGGCGGCCTTTGCTGCCCTGTCCGCTTCGGCCTTCGCAGCTTCTGCCTTCAAGCGCGCCGCAACCGAACCCGGGCTCTTCAATTCGGCCAGTGCATCGTTGATCGGGCCATCGCCCGGCAACACGGCGCCTGCGTGGTACCCCTCGGTACCTTCCTCGTCACCGCGCAGGTGGCCCGGCAGCGTCGCCTCACTGTAGTCACTCAGGCTGGCCGGCAATGCCTCGTCTTCCGGACGCGGTGCTGCCTTCAGTTCCACTTCCGGCACGATACCGGTGGCCTGGATCGATTTACCGCTGGGTGTGTAGTAGCGCGCCGTGGTCAGCTTCACCGAATCGCCGTTGTCCAGCGGCAGCACGGTCTGCACCGAGCCCTTGCCGAAGGTGCGGCTGCCGATCACGCGCGCGCGCTTGTTGTCGCGCAGTGCGCCGGCCAGCACTTCCGATGCACTGGCCGAACCGGCATCGACCAATACCACCACTGGCGCGCCCTTCAGCAGGTCGCCCGGGGTTGCGTCGAAGCGTGCATCGCTGATGCTGATGCGGCCGCGGGTGCTGACGATGTTGCCCTTGTCGAGCAGGTCATCGGCCACCTGCACCGCAGCGGTCAGCAGACCACCCGGATTGCTGCGCAGATCCAGCACCAGCCCCTTGAGGTTGCCACCGGACTGCTTCTGCAGCTGCTGCAGGTGCTTCTGGAAATCAGAGCCGGTGTCGGCCTGGAACGTGCTCAGGCGGATGTAGCCATAGCCCGGTTCCAGCAGGCGGCTGCGCACGCTGGTCACGCGGATCGTCTGCCGGGTCAGGCTGACGTCGAAGGGCTTGGGCTTGCCGTCGCGGACGATGGTCAGCACCACCTTGCTGCCCGCCGGGCCACGCAGCGGTTCGCTGGCATCGATCGCGCTGATCGGCTTGCCATCGATGGCGATGATCAGGTCGCCGGCGAGGATGCCGGCCTTGGCCGCCGGCGTGTCGTCGATCGGCGAGATCACCTTCATGCTGGCGTTGTCCGGCTGCTGCTGCAGCTCCACGCCGATGCCTTCATAGGCGCCATTGGCCTGTTCGTCGAACGCCTCGGCATCCTCCTTGTTGAAGTAGGTGCTGTGCGGATCGAGGTCGAGCAGCAGGCCACGCACAGCCGACTGCATCAGCTTGTTGTCATCGACCGGATCGACGTAGGCCGCGCGCACCGCGTTGTAGACGGCCACGAAGCGCCGGATGTCGTCCAGCGGCACCTTCGAGGTCACCGCCTCCTCGCTGCTGGCCGCCTTCCCGGGAGTTTCCTTCAACGGGACGGGGGCGGTCTGCTGTGCCCAGGACAGGGCCGGCAACAGAGCCAGCAAGAGGGTGGCGGTACGGGCTGCGCGCATGGATCACTCCTGTCGACGATGGCATCGTGCCCAAGGCACATGCACCGATTATGCGCGAAGCGTGGCTAAATTCCCGTTGAATCCGCCCTGCTGCGGCCAGGCGGAATTCAGCGCCGCTGCAGCCAGCTGTCCGGATTGACCGGTTGCCCGCCGCGGCGCAGTTCGAAGTACAGCGCCGTCACGCCCTGGCCACCGGAGTTGCCGACCTTGGCCACTGCATCGCCACGGCTGACCCGCGCACCGGCATCCTTCAGCAGGGTGTCGTTGTGCGCGTACAGGCTCATGTAGCCGTTGCCATGGTCGACGATCAGGATCATGCCGTAGCCGGTCATCCAATCGGAGAACACCACCGTACCGTCGGCCACGGCGGTGACGGTGCTTCCGGCGGGGGCGCCGATCAACACGCCACTGCTGGTACGGCCATCCGGCAGCTTGCCGCCATAGCGGGCCAGCAGATTGCCCGACAGTGGCCAGCCCAGGCCACCCACCTTGGGCGCTGGTGCCGACGCCACGGCCGGCGGGATCTTGGTTGCCGGTGCCGGACGGCCTTCGGCCTTGGCCTGGCGTGCGGCCTTTTCGGCAGCGGCCTTCTCCGCAGCGGCCTTGCGGGCGGCGGCACGGCGCTCGGCCTCGGCACGGGCCGCGGCAGCGCGCAGGTTGGCCAGCAAGGTTTCCAGTGCCTTGGCGTCCTGGCCCAGTGCCTGTTCCTTCTCGCGCTTGTCCTTGAAGCGCTCTTCCAGCGAAGCCACGGTCTGCGCACGCTCGCGACGGTCCGACGCGAGCGTGGCGACCTGCTGCTTCTGGTCGCGGTGAGTGCCCTGCAACTGCTGTTGGCGCTGGGCGATCTGTGCCTGCAGCGTCTCCAGTTCCTTGAGGTCGGCCGTCAGCGTGGTGATACGCTGCGCGCGCTCGCGCTGCAGGTAGCGGTGATAGGCCAGGGCACGGTTGGCATCGGCCACCGTGTCCTGCGAAAGCAGCAGCTTCAACGGCGCGTGGTTGCCAAGCTGGTAGGCCGCGCGCAGCAGTCCGGCCAGTTCGCGATTCTGCTTTTCCAGGTTGGACTGCAGTGCATTGCGCCGCTGTTCGGCCTGGGCCAGCGCTTGGGTCTGCTCGCGCAGCGCCGATTCGGTCTGGGCCAGCGCACGACCACTGCGTGCCACCTTTTCATCGGCCTCGCGCAGCTGCTGCGACGCCTGTCCGCGCTGGCCCTCGATCTGCCGGCGCTCCTGCGCCACGCCCTTCAGTTCGGTGCGCAGCTTCTGCAGCTTGCGTTCGGCCTCGCGGGCCGAAGAGGTCTGCGCCGCACCCGGCAATGGCAGCGCCAGGGCCAGCGCCATTCCCAGCAACAGGCAACGTCCACCGCGCAGGGTGGCGATGTGATGCCGGCGTGAGGGGAAGACGTTGTTGCGCAAGGGCTTTCCAGTGACTTCAGGCAGATGCGGAGACGTGCAGGGAATGGTGACATCTCCGCACGCGGCCTGCCAGCCGCACAACAACGAGGTTCCCATGAAAGCTCTCTCCATTCCGCTGCTGTTGGGCATTGCGCTGGCCAGTGGACCGGCCTGGGCCCAGGCAGACGTGAGCAAGGTCAACGGCAGCATCAGCGCCGATCCGGGCCAGCGCTACGGCAAGCTGGACACCGTCAATGGTGGCATCCGTGTCGGCGAAGGCGTGGAAACCGGCAGCATCGATACCGTCAACGGCGGCGTCAAGGTCGCCGATCGTGCGCGCACGGGCAGCATCGAGACCGTCAACGGCGGCATCCGCCTGGGTCGCGAAGTGACGGCCCACGGCGATGTCAGCACGGTCAACGGCAGCATCTTCAGCGACCAGGGCAGCCAGATCGAAGGCGGCGTGGAAACCGTCAACGGTGGCATCGGCCTGGTCGGCAGCCGCGTGCGCAAGGACGTGGAGACCGTCAACGGCGACATCACCGTCGGCATCGGCTCACAGGTCGGCGGTGGCGTGCATGTGCGCAAGCCGAACTTCAGCGTCTCGCTGACGGCCAGTCGCAAGCCGCGGGTCATCATCGGGCCGAATGCCGTGGTCAACGGGAGCCTGCTGTTCGAGCGCGAGGTGGTGCTGTACGTCCACCGCAGTGCGCGGATCGGCCCGGTCACCGGCGCCGATCCGATCCCCTTCGATACCGATACCGCCCCGGCCGACTGAGCCTGCGGCTTGGGCGATACTCCCCGCTACCGGCCGCGCGTGCTGCGTGGCCGTCCCTTGTGTTTCCAGGAACCGATGATGCCCCGCAAACTCCTCCTGTGCCTGGCCGCCGCGGCCGCGCTCAGCGCCTGCAAAGGCGAAGACACCCCGGCTCCGGCGCCCAGCGTCGACAGCGCCGCCAAGCCGGCCACGCACACCTTCTCAGCGGCGATCAACGCCGCCGACTTCGCCGAGATGGTGAAGACCCTGGCCTCCGACGAGTTCGAAGGCCGCTCGCCCGGCAGCAAGGGCGAAGAACTGACGGTCAACTACATCCGCGACCAGATGCAGCGCATCGGCCTGCAGCCCGGCAACGGCGACAGCTGGTTCCAGGACGTGCCGATGACCGAGACCACGGCCGATGAATCGACCGTGCTCACCCTCACCCAGGGCGGCAAGACCCGCGAACTGAAGTTCGGCACCGACATGGTGGTGGGCACCCGTACCGGCCAGACAGAAGTGAAGGTCGATGCCAGCGACCTCGTATTCGTCGGCTACGGCGTGGATGCACCGGAACAGAAGTGGAACGATTACGCCGGCCAGGACTGGAAGGGCAAGACGGTGGTCATGTTCGTCAACGACCCAGGCTTCCATGTCGATGACGAAAAGCTGTTCGACGGCAAGCGCATGACCTACTACGGCCGCTGGACCTACAAGTTCGAGGAAGCTGCGCGCAAGGGAGCTGCTGCCGCGCTGATCGTCCATGACACGGCAGGCGCTTCGTACGGCTGGGACGTGGTGAAGAACTCCTGGGCCGGCCCGCAGTACGACCTGCCGGCCAAGGACGATGCGGAGCCGCGCCTGCCGGTACAGGGCTGGTTGAGCGCCGACGCGGCCAAGGCCCTGTTCGCCGGTGCCGGGCTGGATCTGGACCAGGCCTACAAGGACGCCAGCAAGCCCGGCTTCAAGCCGGTACCGCTGAAGGCAACCGCTTCGGTGGACCTGAAAAGCAAGGTCGCGCAGAAGCAGTCGCGCAACGTGGTGGGCGTGCTGCCTGGCAGCAAGCGTGCCGATGAGGCCGTGCTGTACATGGCGCACTGGGACCACCTCGGCAAGCATGAGGGCGAACAGGGCGACAACATCTACAACGGTGCCGTCGACAACGCGACCGGCGTGGCCGGCATTCTTGAGGTGGCCGAAGCGATGGCCCATCAGGAACCGAAGCCGGAACGTTCGGTGGTGTTCCTGGCGGTGACCCTGGAAGAATCCGGCCTGCTGGGTTCGAAGTACTACGTCGCCCACCCGACCTTCCCGCTGGACAAGATCGCCGGTGTCATCAACATCGACGCGATGTCGGTGGCCGGTCGTGCCAAGGACGTGACGGTGACCGGCTTCGGCAGTTCGGAGCTGGAAGACATCCTCAAGCCGCTGGCTGCAGCCCAGGATCGCACCCTGCACGGCGAGACCTCGGTGCAGAGCGGCTTCTACTTCCGTTCGGATCACTTCAACTTCGCCAAGGCGGGTGTGCCGGCGCTGTACGCCGACGGCGGTGAGGACCTGCGCGACGGCGGTGTCGAGGCTGGCCGCAAGGCGGCCGCGGACTACGGTTCCAACCGTTACCACGGCCCGAAGGACGAGTATGACCCGGCCACCTGGAAGCTGGATGGCACGGTCGAGGACCTGCAGCTGATGTATGGCGTCGGCAAGGAACTGGCCGGCGGCGATCGTTGGCCCAACTGGTACGAAGGCAATCCGTTCAAGGCTGCCCGCGACACGATGATGAAGGCCAAGGCACCGGCCGCTGCGGCGAAGTAAGTCCCCCAGCCGTTGAGTTCCAAAGAAAGCGGCGCCCTTGGGCGCCGCTTTTTTTGTGCGTGAGTGCTGGGCGCCGGTAGTGCCGGCCGCTGGCCGGCTGGCACGTGCAGCCGCGTGACGTTCATGAGGTTGCCGGCCAGCGGCCGGCACTACCTTCAGTTTCTCGCGCGCAAAGAAAAACCCCGCTGCGTGAGCAGCGGGGTTTTTGGATGTAAACCCTGGCGATGACCTACTCTCGCATGGCTTAGGCCACACTACCATCGGCGCAGCTACGTTTCACTTCCGAGTTCGGGATGGGATCGGGTGGTTCCATAGCGCTAATTTCACCAGGGAGACGGTTGCAGCAGCGCTTGCAGCGCCAGCTCGCGTACTTGCCCTTGGGGCGGAAGGAACTCAAAAAAGCAGAGCCTTCACTTAATAGAAAAAACCCCGCTGCATGAGCAGCGGGGTTTTCGGGGTATAAACCCTGGCGATGACCTACTCTCGCATGGCTTAGGCCACACTACCATCGGCGCAGCTACGTTTCACTTCCGAGTTCGGGATGGGATCGGGTGGTTCCATAGCGCTAATTTCACCAGGGAGGCGGTTGGAGTGTCGCTTGGGCGTCGTGTCTTTGCAGGGGGCGGGCATGGTGATGCCAGCGATGCAAAGAGACGCGCCTGAGCGCCTGCCTCTCGTTTGGTCTTGTGACGTAGCGTGCACTTGGATCTATCGACATGTCATGTCGGCCAAGGCAACTTGAGGTTATATGGTCAAGCCTCTCGGATCATTAGTATCAGTTAGCTCAATACATTGCTGTACTTACACACCTGACCTATCAACCACGTAGTCTACATGGTTCCTTCAGGGGGCTTGTGCCCCGGGAGATCTCATCTTGAGGCGCGCTTCCCGCTTAGATGCTTTCAGCGGTTATCGCTTCCGAACATAGCTACCCGGCAATGCCACTGGCGTGACAACCGGAACACCAGAGGTTCGTCCACTCCGGTCCTCTCGTACTAGGAGCAGCCCCTCTCAAATCTCCAACGCCCATGGCAGATAGGGACCGAACTGTCTCACGACGTTCTGAACCCAGCTCGCGTACCACTTTAAATGGCGAACAGCCATACCCTTGGGACCGACTACAGCCCCAGGATGTGATGAGCCGACATCGAGGTGCCAAACACCGCCGTCGATATGAACTCTTGGGCGGTATCAGCCTGTTATCCCCGGAGTACCTTTTATCCGTTGAGCGATGGCCCTTCCATACAGAACCACCGGATCACTAAGTCCTAGTTTCCTACCTGCTTGATCCGTCGATCTTGCAGTCAAGCACGCTTATGCCTTTGCACACAGTGCGCGATGTCCGACCGCGCTGAGCGTACCTTCGAGCTCCTCCGTTACTCTTTAGGAGGAGACCGCCCCAGTCAAACTACCCACCATACACGGTCCCCGACCCAGATAATGGGCCCAGGTTAGAACGTCAAGCACGACAGGGTGGTATTTCAAGGATGGCTCCGCCACAGCTAGCGCCATGGTTTCATAGCCTCCCACCTATCCTACACAGACGAACTCAACGTTCAGTGTAAAGCTATAGTAAAGGTTCACGGGGTCTTTCCGTCTTGCCACGGGAACGCTGCATCTTCACAGCGATTTCAATTTCACTGAGTCTCGGGTGGAGACAGCGCCGCTGTCGTTACGCCATTCGTGCAGGTCGGAACTTACCCGACAAGGAATTTCGCTACCTTAGGACCGTTATAGTTACGGCCGCCGTTTACTGGGGCTTCGATCAAGAGCTTCGCCTTGCGGCTGACCCCATCAATTAACCTTCCAGCACCGGGCAGGCGTCACACCCTATACGTCCACTTTCGTGTTTGCAGAGTGCTGTGTTTTTGATAAACAGTCGCAGCGGCCTGGTTACTGCGACCCTCTTCAGCTATAGCTCGCACGAGCCACCAAAAAGGGTGCACCTTCTCCCGAAGTTACGGTGCCATGTTGCCTAGTTCCTTCACCCGAGTTCTCTCAAGCGCCTGAGAATTCTCATCCTACCCACCTGTGTCGGTTTACGGTACGGTCTGCGTAAGCTGAAGCTTAGGAGCTTTTCCTGGAAGCGTGGTATCAGCAACTTCGCCATAAAGGCTCGTCTCGGTGCTCGGTCTTAAAGGATCCCGGATTTGCCAAAGATCCAAACCTACCGCCTTTCCCCGGGACAACCAACGCCCGGTATGCCTAACCTTCTCCGTCCCTCCATCGCACTTACGCGAGGTGCAGGAATATTAACCTGCTTCCCATCGACTACGACTTTCGTCCTCGCCTTAGGGGCCGACTCACCCTGCGCCGATTAACGTTGCGCAAGGAAACCTTGGGCTTTCGGCGTGCGGGTTTTTCACCCGCATTATCGTTACTCATGTCAGCATTCGCACTTCCGATACCTCCAGCAGACTTCTCAATCCACCTTCAACGGCTTACGGAACGCTCCTCTACCGCGTA